>NZ_JNXI01000014.1 GCF_000717055.1 Streptomyces iakyrus
CCGGGGTGTCGTGCGGGTGCGGCGGGGTTGTGGCCGGGCGTGCAGTTCCCCGTGCCCCTTGAGGGGTGCTTCGCCGTGTCGCGTGTGGCTGCGGCGGGGTTGTGGCTTTTTGCGCCGTTTCCCCCGCCCCCCCGGGGGCGGGCGGGGGCGCGGGGGCTCGTGTGGCGTAGTCCGGGGTGCCGGGGGTGGGGATGGTCGGGAGGATTGTTCTGCCGACCGTGTCCGGACAGGGAGTTCCGACCGCCATGAACAGGTACAGCAGGACAGCAGCCGTGGCGGGGGCCCTGGTCGTGGGGGCGCTCGCGGTTCCGGGTGAGTCCGCGGCGGCCCGGGGCGGCGGTCTGTGGGGAGCCGCGACCATCGCACCCGGACGGGAGGGCATCGTCGAGGTCGCGGGCGTCCCGGAGACGGCCGCGGGCGCGACGCTGACACTGACCGCGCCCCGGGGCGCACGGGTGACCGGCACGCCCCTCGACGCGTCCGGCTACCGCGGCTCGGTCGCCGCCGACGGGCGCAGCGCGACGTACACCGTCACCGGCGGCGCGGCCCGGCAGGACCGGGTGTTCCCGTTCGTGCTGGCCGTCGCCGCGCACGCCGTTCCGGGCACCCTGCTGCGGGACTGCGCCCTGCGGCTCACCGACGGCCGGGGCGTCCCGCGGGCCGTCGGCCGGTGTGCCGTGACCGTGGGCCTGGCCGGCCCGACCCTGACCAGCCCGCTGTCGGGCGTACCGCTGGCCGCCCGGCCGGAGATCTCCGGCACCGCACACCCGGGAGCCCAGGTCACCGTCCGGGACAAGGACGACCGGGAGGCCTGCGCGACCACCGCCGCTCCCGACGGCACCTGGGCCTGCACTCCGGGGGACGGCCTCCCGGCGGGTGCCAACCGGCTCCAGGCGGTCGCCACGCTGAACGGCGTGAGCGCGATGAGTGAGCAGGTGGACATCTCGGTCGTCCCGGACGACGGGGCTCAGTAGCGGACCGCCCGGGCCACCTCGGTCCGGACCTCACCGGACAGGTCGTGGGTGCTGCGGGCGGTGGCCGTGGCGGACTGGCCGGCCTGCACGTGGTCCACCGTCACGATGACCGTGTCGGTCAACTGCCCCCCGGCGTCCCGGAAGTCGATCTGGACGGCGAAGGACCGGGACGAGTCGTCGGTGTTGCGGACGGTGACGTCCGTGCGGACCCGGCCGTCGGAGCCGGTGACGGGCTTCCCGGCCGTCACGTCGCCCTTGACGTCGGCGCCGTCCTGGATGTCGTCGAGCCGCCGGCCGGCCTCGGCCGAGGCGGACTCCACCGCCTCGGCGGCCTCCGAGGCGATCGACCCCACGGCGGACTCCGCCTTGCTCGCGACGTCCGCGGGGCTGTCGTCAGAGCCGCAACCGGCGAGCACCGCGGACAGGGCCAGCGCCGTGGCCGCCCCTCCCGTCGCCCAGCGCGTCCGGTGGCGGGCAGCCATGTCGCCTCCCTGGGGTCTGCCGGCCCTGCCGGCCCCGGCCCTACGGCCTCATGTGCGGCCGAGTCCGCCGCCGCCGAAGGATCCACTGGATCCGGGCGACCAGCGGCGCGGTTTCTGGTCCTTTCCGGTCCTGGTGCTCGCACGGTGGAGCTCGTGCGGCATGAGCCGCTGACCGTCGCGCGCCACGACCGGCACGTCGTCGGGCTCCCGCATCTCCCGCATCTCGCGGACCGGACCGGTGTCCGGCAGGTGCGGCTGCTCCTCCGGGGCGGGGTGATGGGTGTCCTTGTCCATGACCCGCATCCCGACCCGCACGGCCCAGATGAGCGCGCAGGCCACGATCAGCCCGCCGACGAAGGCGATGGTCACGGCGACCGCGTGATCTGACGAGGCCGCCAGTTCTGCATACGTTGCCGTATTCATGCCCCAAGTATCACCGACGGAATGCGATAAAGCGCCCGGAATGCCCCTCGGGCAACATTCACATCTACCTGCACGAGGTGCGGCACACCTTCGCCTCGACGACTTCTACGACTGGTCGCCGACCGGCCAGTGCGGCTTCCTGATGAAGGCGGGCAGCGCCGCGCAGATCACCGAGTTCGACCCGTGGATGCTGCGCGACTTCCGGCGCCATCTGAAGAGCCGCTACGGCCTGTGACCGAGCGGTGGGCGGTACGGGCGGCCCCGGCCTCCGTACCGTCCCACGGCGTACGGTGGATATGCCGAGGGTATGTCGCAACCGGTGGCCGAACCGGTCTCGCCGCCCCTCCGCAGCAGGAGCCCCTCGATGACGTCCGCCTCTTCGCCCCCGCCGCCCGTCCCCGCCCCGTCCGAGGTCCGGCTACGGATCGCGGACCAGGCACGCCAGGACCGCACGGCCCGCCGCATCGACGGGGCGTGGTGGCCCCGCTCGTACGACCTGGCCGCCGAACTGCCCGGGCTGCTCGGCGGGCTGCCGGCTGCCTGGGGCCGGATCAGCAGCGTCCTGGTCAACGGGGACACCTGGCCGGAGTGCCCGGAGCGGATGGATGTAGCGGGCCAGGCGGTGCACGTGGGGCGCACGGACTCCCCGACCGCCCCGCACACCGTGTGCCTGCTCGCCCCCGGCCGGGGGCGCTGGGACCTGCTGGTGGTGCCGCCCGCCACCGGCGAGGCGGAGGCCCGCCGGGTCATGGAACGGGCCGTCACGCAGGACGTCTGACTCAGCGCGCGAGCAGCACCAGGGCCAGGGCGGCCAGCGCCGGGACGGTCTGGACGAAGAGGATCTTCCTGCTCGCCGTCGCGGCGCCGTAGACCCCCGCGACCGCCACGCACACCAGGAAGAAGACCGACACCTGGAAGCCCACCGGGTCGGACGCCACCGCGCCCCACACCAGGCCGGCCGCGAGGAATCCGTTGTAGAGCCCCTGGTTGGCCGCCAGGGCCTTCGTCGAGGCGGCGAACTCCGCACTGGTACCGAAGGCGGCCCGGGCCCGCGGCGAGGTCCACAGGAACATCTCCAGCACCAGGATGTAGGCGTGGAGCGCGGCGAGGGCCAGGACCGCGACGGTGGCTAGCATCGACATGCGCACATCATCACAGACCCCACGGGCCCCCTCCCCACCGAACCACTCCTACCGGGCGGGAGGCCCTCGTCCCTCCCCGTTCGGGCCCGCCCCGGAGGCGGGGCGGTGGTGTGGGTGGCAGATTACGGCCAGAGGAAGGCCGGGTCCGGCCGTCGCGTCCCCGCGTGTGCCGCTCGGGAGCCGGGCCCGGTCTTCCCGCCCCCGACCACCAGCACGCCTAGGGCGCGATCGCCTTGCGCAGGGTGTGAGATCCGCTCGCGCCTGGCCTACGTCGAGCAGGACACCCCGGTGGTGCCCGGGACGATCCGCGACAACCTGCTGCTGGCCCGCCCCGGCGTGACTGACGGGGAACTGCGGCGCGTTCTGCGCGAGGTGCGGCTGGCCGAGAAGGCCGACGCTTCGGAGGAGGGCCTCGACGCACCCCTGTCCGGCGCGGCGGTCTCCGGCGGTGAGCGGCAGCGCATCGCCCTGGCCCGGGCCCTGCTGCGCACCCCGGACGTCCTGCTCCTGGACGAGGCGACGGCCCAGCTCGACGGGCTGACCGAGGCCGCCGTGCAGACCTGCGTACGCGCCCGCGCGGCGACCGGCGCGGTCGTCACCATCGCCCACCGGCTGTCGACCGTGATCGACGCGGACACCATCGTGGTGATGGAGGCGGGCCGGGTCCGCGCCCGTGGCGGCCATGCGGAGCAGCTCGCGACGGACGCGCTGTACCGGGAGCTGGTGGAGGCGCTGCGCATCACGGCGGACCCGTAAGCGGTGTGACGGGCCGTCAGCGGTCGTCGGCCGGTTTTCGATCATCCCTCCGAAGGATGTAAGGATCGTCCGCCGCCCAAGACGATGATCCCGACCTGTTCGAACACACGCGGTCGAAAAGCGACGCACTCGAACACCACGGAAGGGACAAGCAGTTGCGCATCGCACGGCTCCTCGGAACCGTCCTGGGCACCACCTTGCTGACCACCACCGCCGTCCTGACCGCGCCCGCGCAGGCCGGACCCGCCGCTCCCCGGGACGCCGTGTCCCTGGACGGACCCGCGCTGCGCGACTCGCTGGACGCCGTCCACGAGGCGGGCATGTACGGCGTCTTCTCGTCCGTCCGGGACGGCGGCGAGAGGTGGACCGGCGCCTCGGGGGTGGCCGACGTGGCCACCGGACGGCCCGTCACACCGGACATGCGCCAGCGGGTGGGCAGCATCAGCAAGACCTTCACCGCCGTCGGCATCATGCAGCAGGTGGAACGCGGCCGGATCCGTCTCGACGCGCCCGTCGGCGACTACCTCCCGGACCTGATACCCGGGGAGCGCGGTCGGCAGATCACCGTCCGCATGCTCCTCAACCACACCAGCGGCATCGGCGACTACATCCTGAGCGCCTTCCCCTCCCTCGCCAAGGGCTCGACGGACAGCCTCGAAGAGGAACGCTTCCGCTCCATACGCCCCGCGGAACTCGTCCGGATGGGCCTCGCCGCCCCCGCCACGGGACGCCCCGGCGCGGTGCCCGGCTCGTACTCCAACACCAACTACGTCATCGCCGGTCTGCTGCTGGAGAAGGTCACCGGCCAGAAGGCCGGCGCCTACCTCACCCGCCACGTCATCGACCGGGCCGGGCTGCGCCACACGTCCCTGCCGCGCACCCCGTACATCAAGGGCCCGCACCCGCGGATGTACGAGTCCTGGTTCGGAGTCCTCGACCCGCCCCGCGACTTCAGCGTCTACGACATGTCGTGGGCGTCCACCGCGGGCTCGGTCGTCTCCACCACCGACGACCTGAACCGCTTCTACCGCGCCCTGCTCGGCGGTAAGCTGGTCGGCAAGGCCTCCGTCGACGAGATGACGCGCACGGTCCCCGTCTCCGGCCTGGACTACGGCCTCGGCATCTACGCCCTCGAACTGCGGGGCTGCGGCCGCTTCTGGGGCCACGACGGGGCGGTGTTCGGAGCCGGCACGATCGCGCTGTCCAGCCGGGACGGCAAGCGCCAGGTGGCTCTCGCGCAGAACCTGATGAAGTACCAGGAGCTCGACGAGGACGGCCGCCCGAAGCAGCACCCGATCGACGATGCCGTCGCCAGGTATGTCGTCCGCGCGCTCTGTCCGGATGCCCCCGCGTCCGGAATCAACCCTTCTCGGTTGACCAAGAGCCTCAGGTTTGATCAGCTGTCCCACTAGTCATGTTCGATTCTTATCGAGCACTTCATGGCTCCCTGGGGGGGAGCTTGTGACGAGTTGGGGAGTCTCCTTGATGCATCACGGTTCCGCCGTGCCCCGCCGCGCCGGATTCCGGCGCGGCGCCGCGGTGCTGGCCTTCGTGGCCCTGTCCGCCGGCACCGCCCTGACGGCTGTGCCGGCCGCGACGGCCGCCGGCAGTGCGGCGCTCGCCGGGAAGGCGTGCACACCGACGGAGGGCTTCTCCGGCTGCCGGCTGTTCGATCCGACGACGGCCCAGCAGGAGTTCACGGTGCCGTCCGGCGTGACGGGCCTGGACGTCCGGGCCTGGGGAGAGGGCGGCGGCGGCAACTCCATGACGAGCGGCGGCGCGGGCGGCTTCGTCGGAGGCACCCTGAAGGTCAGCCCAGGAGAGGCGCTGAGCATCGCCGTCGCCGGGCCGAACGCCGGTGACGCCCGCGGCGGCAAGGGCGGCAGCAACCTCGCCGACCGCGGCGGCAACAGCAGCGCCATCCGCACCAGCGGCGGCTCGCCGCTGGTCGTCGCCGGCGGCGGTGGCGGCGGGGGCGGCGACATCGCCCACGGCCAGGCGGGCGCCGCCGGTGGCGAGTCCGGCCAGGACGCCTTGGAGAAGGGGCGGGGCGGCAAGGGCGCCACCGGCGCGCAGGGCGGTGCGGGCACCGGCAACGGCGCCGCGGGCGCGGACCACGCCAAGGGCGGTGCCGGCGGGGCCGGCGGGGCGGGCCGCTACGGCGGTGGCGGCGGCGGTGCCGGCTACGCGGGCGGTGGCGGCGGCACGGGTGCCGAGACCGGCTCGTCCACCGGCAACGACCCCACCACCGGCAGCGGTGGCGGCGGCTCCAGCTACGCCGAACCGGCCCGGGTGGACGACGCCCGGCTCGTCGTCGGCAGCGGCAACAAGGCACCGGAGAAGAACGACCCGTTCTGGGCCCCCTCCGGCGACCCGGTCAACTCCGGCGTGGCCGAGGGCGGCGCCAACGCGCCCGGTGGCCCCGGCCGGATCGTCCTGCAATGGCGGGGCCTGCCCGTCGACCGGCTGGCCCAGGTCACCGGCACCGACGTGACGACCCAGCCGGGCACCGACGTCAAGCCGCTGGCCGTGGTGGCCCAGGGCAAGGACGGCAAGCCGGTCGCGGACGCGTCCGTGACGTACACCATCGAGGACCCGGACGATCTGAAGCCGCTCTTCTACCTGACCGGCGGCCCCGACGACGACAAGACGGTCGTGGCGACCGACGCGCGGGGCCGTGCCCCGTCCCCGTGGATCGGCCTGGGCAGCCGCAAGGAGGGCTCGTTCACCGTCCGGGCGAAGACCCTGGGCGCGTCGACGGCCTTCACCGTGCGGGTCAAGGAGTCCCCGTACGTCGTGAGCGCCGCCGAGGGCGACAAGCAGAAGGCGGAGCAGGGGCAGGACTTCGCCGACGCGCTGGTCGCCCGGGTGGTCAAGTCGGGCGCTACGGCACCGGCCGGCACCGAGGTGGAGTTCCGTGTCGAGGACACCTCCGAGGACGCTCCCCGCTTCGAGGGCGAGGACCGGGTGGTCCGCGTGAAGACCGACGCGTCGGGCGAGGCGACGGCCCCGGCCCTGACCGCCGGTGAGGGCAAGGGCACCTACACCGTGGCCGCCTCGGTCGGTGACGCCATGACCCAGTTCGCGGTCGAGGTCGTCGAGGGCGACGGCTCGGAGGAGCCCGGCCCGGGCGACGGGTCCGGCTCCCCGTCCCCGAGCCCCACGGCCGACCCGAGCCCGTCCGCCGAGCCGAGCCCGTCGCCGAGCGACTCCACCTCCGGCACGACCGGCGGTGACGGCACCTCGACCACGGGCGGCACGTCGACCGACCTCGACGGTGGCAGCCTCGCCTCCACCGGCGCGGGCGGCATCGGCCTGCTCCTCGCGGCGGCCGCGGGCCTGGCCGCGGTGGGCTTCGCCGCGTTCCGCTTCGCCCCGCGTCTGAGGCTCCGGTCGCGCGACAACGCCTGACGCCCGGCCACGGAGACTGCCCGGCCCCGGGTTCGGGGGCGGGCGGTCTCCGTTTCGTTTTGCGGAACCTTTGCCCGTGGGTCGGGCGTTGGAGGGGTGTGCGCGCGTGAGCGGGTGCGCCAGGTGATGCCGACTAGTACCGAGGTGACGTCAATGGCAGTGTGGGACCGGCTCAAGGACCAGGCCAAGGCTCTCCAGCAGAACCAGGCCGGCCGGGGTGCGACGACCGGCGGGCACAGCGGCGGGGCGAGGTCCGGCGGTGGCAGCAAGGCCCAGCTGGTCGGCCTGCTGAAGACGCAGCTCGGGTCGCTGAAGAACGAGCTGAAGAGCGGTGCCTACCGGGACGCGAGCATGGCGATGTGCGCCCTGGTCGCGGCGGCCGACGGGCAGGTGGATCCGGCCGAGCGCCAGCAGGTCGAGTCGATGATCCTCAGCAACGACGTGCTGCAGAATTTCCCGCCGGAGCAGCTGCGCACGCGGTTCAACAAGCATGTGGACCAGCTGACGGCCAACTTCCAGTACGGCAAGACCGAGGCGATGCAGGAGATCGCCAAGGCCGCCAAGAAGCCCACCGAGGCCAGGGCCGTGATCCAGACCGGCATGGTCATCGCCGGTGCGGACGGCCACTTCTCGCAGGCCGAGGCGGCGGTCCTGCGCGAGGCCTGCGCGGCGCTAGGGGTGTCCCCGGCCGAGTTCCAGCTCTGACCGGGTGAGCCGGGCCTCTGCCGCTCAGGGAGCGAGCAGGTCGTCCACGACCGGACGGACCACCGCACGCGGCGGCTCCGCCCGGCGGGTCGTCCGGGGGCTGTTCGCCGCTGTCCCGGGCGAGTCCGCACGGGGCGGTACTCCGCGGTTGCGCCGGGGGCGGCACCGAGGCGTGCTCCCAGGTCGGCCTGCGGCGGCTCCGCCGGGCCGGTCGTCCCGGGGGCCGCTCGCCGCGGTTGCGCCTGCGGCGGCTCCGGGGCTTGCGCCTGGGTTCGCCTGCGGCGGCACTCCTCGTTGCGCCAGGGCAGTACCGAGACTCGCGCCCAGGTCCGCCGTGAAGGAGACCGTCGTATGACCGCCGATCGGACCGACCCGGCCCGCCGGGCCTTTCTGGCCGCCGCGGCCGTGCTGCCGCTCGCCGCGTGTGGCACGGACGACCGCCCCGCCGGCGGTCCGGACCGCACCCCCAGCCCCACCGGCGCGCCGTCGCGGCGAGCGCCGGTCCACCGTCCCAGGCTGACGGACCTGGAGCGTGAGTACGGTGCCCGCGTCGGCGTCTACGCCCTCGCGACCGGCACCGGTGCCACGGTCGTCCACCGGGCCGGCGAACGCTTCGCGTTCTGCTCGACGTTCAAGGCCCTGGCCGCCGCGGCGGTCCTGCACCACCGCACCGTCAGCGGCCTGGACCGGCGTGTCACCTACACCGAGGCCGACCTGCGCTCCACCTCTCCGGTCACCGGCCGGCACGTCGCGACCGGGATGACCCTCCGTGAACTCTGCGACGCCGCCGTCCGTTTCAGCGACGGCACGGCCGGCAACCTCCTGATGCGCGACATCGGCGGCCCGCCGAAGCTCACCGCCTACGTGCGAAGCCTCGGCGACGAGATCAGCCGCATGGACCACTACGAGCCCGAACTGCACGACGTACCGCCCGGCGACCCCGCAGACACCACCACCCCGCAGGCGATCGCCGCCGACTTCCGCAGGCTCCTCCTCGGGACCGCCCTGCCCGCCCGGGAACGCCGGCTCCTCATGGACTGGCTCTCGCGCAACGCCACCGCCGTCGGAGCCCGTCGCATCCGGGCCGGACTCCCCGGTGACTGGAAGGTGGCCGACAAGACCGGCACGGGCGACTACGGCAGGGCCAACGACATCGCCGTCGTCCACCCGCCCCGCACCGAGCCGCTCGTCCTGGCCGTCATGACCGACCGGCCCGGCCGCGACGCCGAACCCTCGGACGCCCTGATCGCCGAGGCCACCCGGCGGACCATCGCCGCCCTGCGGCTCCCGGGGATCCCGTCGCCGTCTATAACGGGGCCATGATCTATCACGTCGTACCGAGCACCGTCTGGGCCGGCGCCACCGGCCGGACCTACGCGCCCGACTCCCTCGCCGAGGAGGGGTTCGTGCACTGCTCCCCGGACCAGGCGACCACGCTGGCCGTCGTCAACGCCTTCTACCGGGACGCGCCCCGGCCCCTGCTGGTGCTCGCCCTGGACGAGGCGCGGCTCGCCGCCAGGGTGGAGTGGGAGGCGGCGGCCCCGGCCCCGCCGCCCGGGGTCGCCGGGGACGTCCTGTTCCCGCACGTGTTCGGCCCCCTCGACCGGGACGCCGTCGACCACGTCCTGGAGGTGCGCTTCGACGGGGAGGGCCGGGCATCGGAGCTGCGTACGGCAGGATGACCGCGTGATCGAACAGAAGTCCGCACCGCCGCCTCTCTCTCCCGCCCTGCGCCCCGTCCGGGGAGCGGCCCGCTGCGCCGTCGCGGCCCTCGCCCTCGCCGGAGCCGCCTGGGTGGCCCGGGCGGTCTGGCACGTCCGGCTCGCCACGGCGGGACAGCCGGCGTCCGGCCCGCCCGACCAGGGCGGCGGCGTGCACCGGCCCCTGAACAGCCTGGAGGACTCCTACCACCTGGTCGCCTCCGTGGGCAGCGCCGTCACGGCCGTCTGCGTGATCGTGTTCCTGCTCTGGCTGGACCGGATGAGGGACAACGCCAAGGCCCTCTCGGGCACGGACCCGCGCTACGGCTACCCCTGGATCTGGGTGGGCTGGATCGTGCCCGTCGTGAACCTGTGGATACCCCGGGGCATCGTCGCGGACGTCCACCGCTCGGTCTTCCCCGAGCGGCGGCTGCCGGCCGTCGTGAACTGGTGGTGGGGCCTGTGGCTGGCCGGCCTGGCCGGCGGCGTGGGGATCATCTACTCGGACGACACGGACGAGGTCATCGCCCGCGCCTACAGCGGCGTCCTGCCCCTGCTCGCCGCCGACCTGGTGATCGTCGCCGCGGCCGGTGCCGCCGCCCTCATGGTCCACACGCTCACGACGGCACAGCAGCAGCACATCGCCGGCCGGGACTACTGACCGGTCCGCCGCGGCCGGTGCACCGACACCGCGAAGGAGGCCGTGACCGGCACCGGCGTCCCCAACCGCCCGGTGCGGTCACGCAGTTCCGCGGCGGTGAGGTGACGCGCGGTCGGGCTCATGCCCACCAGGCGGGTGATGTCCTCGGCCGTGAGCCTCATCGCGTACTCCAGCGGCTCGGTGCGATCGAGCCGGAAACGGGCGTCCAGGGCCCGGCGCAGACGCTCCTCCTTCCTCGGGTCGACCCCCAGCAGCCCGACCGGACCGCGCAGTTCCCGCAGGTGCCGGGCGGTGGGGGTGACGACGAGCAGCGCGCCGTCCGGGCCGAGGACGCGGGCGAACTCGGGCCCGTTGCGGGGTGCGAAGACGTTGAGGACGAGGTCGGCGCAGCCGGTGCGCACCGGCCAGGGCTGCCACACGTCCCAGCAGGCGGCCTCCGCACGGGCATGCGCGCGGGCCGCCGCGCGCAGGGCGGGCACGGAGCTGTCCAGCCCCAGGCCCAGGGCCCCGGGCAGGGAGTCCAGGACGGCCGCGAGGTAGTGGCCGGAGCCCGTCCCGGCGTCCAGGACGGTGGCGTCGGGCGGGGCCAGCTCCCCGGCGAGTCGCGCGAGGGTGCGGGCGAGCGGGTCGTAGTGCCCGGCGCCGAGGAACGAGGCGCGGCAGCGGACCATGTCGGGGGAGTCGGCGCTCGGGGCGCGCCGGTGGCCGGTCAGCAGGCTGACGTAGCCGTGGCGGGCGATGTCGAAGGTGTGCCGGTTGGCGCAGCGCAGGGCACCGCGGGTGTGTTCGAGACCGGCTGGGCACTGGGGGCAGGTCAGGACGGACAGGAGTCGGTCGGACGGCATGCGTGCTCCTCGGAACGCGGCGCACCGCCGAGTAGCGGGGGTGCGCCGCGTGCGGCGGCGGACGGTGGGGCGTCGGCGCCCGCCGGACGGCTGCCGGGAAGGGCAGCGGGGGCGGGAACGCCGAGGAGGGCGACGTGAGCGCTTCACGTCGCCGTCCTCACCGCGGCGTCAGAGGAAGCAGTGGGGCAGGGCGTTGCATGCCAGAGCCATGCGGACAGGTTACCGGCCCACCCTGCCGCCCCCCTCCTGAACTTCGGGGGTTATCGTCCGCTCGTGAGCGAACTGTCGGCTGTGTACCTGCCGGAAGCGACCGTCGGGCGGCTGCTGGGGTCGTGGCAGCCGGACGTCCCCGCCCTGCTGCTCGTCGCCGTGCTGGGCGGGCTCTACGGCTGGGGGGTCGTCCGGGTGCGCCGGCGGGGCGGGGCCTGGCCGGCGGCGCGGCTGGCCGCGTTCGTGGTGCTCGGGCTCGGGGCGATCGTCGTGGCCACGATGTCCGGCCTGGCCGTCTACGACCATGAGCTGTTCTGGCCGGCCGCCGTGCAGAACGTCGGGCTGGATCTGCTCGCTCCGCTGGGCCTCGCCCTGGGGGATCCGCTGCGGCTCGCGGTGGAGGCGCTGCCGGAGCGCAGCGCGGGCCGGGTGCGGCGGGTGCTGACCGGCCGTCCGGTGCGGCTGCTGACGTTTCCCCTCGTCAGCACGGTCCTGGTGCTGGCCACCGAACTGGCCGTCTATTTCACGCCGTACTTCGCCACCGCGCTGCGGGTGGGCTGGCTGCACGAGCTGATGTACCTGCACCTGCTGGCGGCCGGCTGTCTGTTCGTGCTGCCGGTGCTCACCCGCGAGCAGGCCCTGCCCGCCTGGTGCACCCACCCGGTCCGGGCGGCCCTGGTCTTCCTGGACGGGGTCGTCGACGCGCTGCCCGGGCTGGTGGTCATGACGCACGGCACCCTGATCGCGGGCGCCTGGTACCTGCACCACGCACCGCCCTGGTCCCCCGACGTCCACCACGACCAGCAGCTCGGCGGCGGCGCCATGCTGGGCATCTCCGAACTGGTCGCGCTCCCCTTCCTGCTGGTGGTCCTCGCGCAGTGGGTGCGGGCCGAGCGGGCCCGGACGGGCGTACTGGACCGGCGTCTCGACGGCGAACTCGCGCCCGCCGTCGCGCAGGGGGCCGCCGAACTGGTCCGGCCCTGGTGGGAGACCGAGGGCGGCGAGGTGGCGGAGCGGGTGCGGCGGCAGGCGCGCGGCGACTGACGCGGGCCGGTCAGCGGCTGCCGTCGGCCGACCGGTCCGTGCTCGGTCGGGCCGCCGAGGGGACGGGGCGTACCGAGGTGGGGGTGGCCGACGGGGCGCGGGACGCCTCCGCCGGGCCGGTCACCTCCCTGTCGGCCGTGCCGGGGCCCGCCGCACGGGGGTCGTCGGTCGCCGGGCGGCGCGTGCCCGGGGACGACGGGCGCGACGACTCGGACGGGGACGGTGCCGGGGTGGGTGACGCCGAAGGGGTGGGCGGCGCCGTCCGCGTGGCGGGCGGGGCCATCGGGATGGTCGGGGTCGTGGGACGTTCGGGCGCCGTGTGGCGCAGGGGGATGCTGATGAGGACGGCCGCGACGCAAGCCAGGCCCGCCCCGGCCGCGGTGCGCAGCAGGCGGCGGCGGGTCGCCCGGCGGCGGATCGTCTCGAACTGGCCGGGGGGCGCGCCCAGATAGTCGGGGGAGGAGGAAGGGCGCAGGATCACGGCGAGCGGGTCGTCGGGGCCGGGCTCCGGGCCGTCGTCGTCAAGGCGTGTGGTCAAGGCTTCTCCTCAGGTGGACGCGGAGCAGTTCCCGGGCCGCGTGCAGGTCGGCCTTGACGGTTCCTTCCTTGCGCCCGGTCAGTGCGGACACCTCCCGGATCGGCATGTCAGCGTAGTAGTGGAGGAGGATCGGGACGCGCAGTCGTTCCGGCAGGGACTGCACGAGCAGCCGCACCGACGGGTCCGCCTGTTCGGGGTGGGGGCGCACCGCGGCCTCCGAGGTGACGCGGTGCATGGCCCGGCGCTCGCGCTCCAGTTTGCGCCAGTGGTCCCGGACCAGGTTGGCCGCGGTGACGTAGAGGAAGCCGCGCGGCTCCTCCACGGACGTCCAGCGCGCCCAGAGCCGGGTGAACGCCTCCGAGGCGATCTCGTGGGCCGTGCCGTCGTCGTCGACGAGCCGGCGGCACCAGCCGGCGAGGCGCGGGTAGAGGGCGGCGAACAGCTCGGACGCTGCCTTCTCGCGGGACCGTTTCAACGCTCTCCTGGGGTGGGGGACTTCGTACCGCTCAGCGCCGCGAACACGATCACGTTGTCCGCGTAGCCGTCGCCGGTCCGCGCTCCGCCGCACGTGATCAGCCGCAGCTCCGGGCGGTCCACGTTCCCGTAGACGTCGTCCGCCGGGAAGTCGGTTTTGGGGACGGTCCGCACCGCCGTGACGGCGAACTGTGCCGCCGTGCCGTTCTCCAGGCGCGCCGTGATCCGCTCACCCCGGTGCAGCCGGGCGAGGTGCCGGAAGACGCCGTCGCCGTACGGGCCGACCGTGACATGGCCGAGGAGCACCGACGGGCCGCTCTCGCCGGGCGTCGGCGAGTGCCGGTACCAGCCCGCCCGGTCGTGTGCCGTGACCGGCGGCACCTGCACCGTGCCGTCGGCCGCCAGGCCCAGCCGGAGGACCGGGGTGTCGACGCCGATCGACGGGATCAGCAGCCGCACCGGGACCGAACGGGCCAGGGGCCGTGCCCGCCTGGCCGGGACCGGCGAAGCGGTGGTGCCCGGCCGCGGCGCGTCGGACCCGCGGCCCGCGCACGCCGTCAGCAGGGACGCCAGGGCTCCGGCCGTGAAAGCGCGCCTGGAGAACGAGTTCATGCCCCGGTCGCCCGGCGGCGGTGTACGACGAAGACCGTGCCGCCGCCCAGGGCGAGCACCGCGGCGGCGCCCGCGCCGAGAGCCGTGCCGCCGCTCCCGGAGCCCGGGGACGCGGCCACACCGGTGTCGGGCGCACCGCTCGGCACGCGGGAGACCTGCCCCTCGGCGGGCGCCCGGGTCGGTTCGTCAGTGGCCGGCGCCGGGGTCGGTTCGGCCGCCCGGGTCGGTTCGTCGGTGGCCGGCGCCGGGGTCGGTTCGGCGCTCTTCTCCGGCTGGCTGGTGGGCGCGGCGGACGCCGGGACCGGGCTCGGGGTAGAGGGCCCGTCCGCGAACGCGGGCCCGGTGCCCATCAGTACGGCGGTGCCCGCGAGGGCCAAGGCACTGAGGACAGTTCGGCGCATGGAATCGCACTCCTTCGTCGGTCCGCCCGGGGTCGGGCGGGGTGACAGATCGTGCGGAGAGACGAGGCGGCGCCGCGGCGGGTTGTAAAGAGATGGCAAAGCCGCCGCAGGGGCTCCGAAATAACCTGTCGCGCGCGGGAGTCGGGGCCGTTAGCATCCGTGGCGATGACGACTCACTCTGTGAACAGATTGGGGGACCCGTCCGCGCAAGGTGAGTGCTGATGCTCACCGACCTCGCGAACGGGGACTTCCCGCTTTCCTTCTGGCCGCGCGTGCGCGAGTTCGCCGTGCCGGCCTCCATGATCGAGACCGCGACCGCGCGCCGCCGTGCCGGTGACTGGGCGGGTGCCTGCGCCGCCGCGAACATCGACGTCGACCTCCAGCCGCGTCTCCTGGCCCGGCGCCACGGAGGGGAGTTCGCCGCCCGGCTCCGCGCCGACCTCCGGCACCTCGCCCCCGACCTGCTGCGCTGGCACATGCCGAGGATAGCCCCCGACGGGCTGCTGCGGCCGGGCCTGACCCTCACCCTGGCCCGCTACGGCACCACCGGCCCGGGAGCACTGCACCTCGTCGTGCGGACGCCCCCGGCCTGGGCGGACGCCGGTCAGCGGATCAGCCTCGCCCTGTGGGACGCCTCCCGGGCGCGGGAGGCCCACCGGCATCATCCGCACCCGCGCCCCAGCCGGCGCTTCCGGCTCGACCTGCACCGCCACCTGTGGGACGCGCGCCGGGCCGGTGAGCTGCGGGCGCGGTCCGGCGAGGGCGGTGCGGACCCGGAAAACGCCGGGCCGCTGCCCCCGGGACAGCGGTGCGCCGTCGACCGGTGGGCGGCCGAGGCGCAGATCCTGCTGCGGGCCGAACGACGGTCCGGCGGCCAGGTCTGCGTGCGTCTCGGGGCGCGCCACCGGGTCTTGCTGGAGGTGTCCGACGACGGTGCCGGGACGGCGATGTCGTACGCCCGCGCCCCCGACGCCTCGCTCCCCGTGCTGCCCGACGCGGCGACCTGGGTGCTGCCCGACCTGGAGCTGTTGCGGGCCGGGGCGATCGACGCCGGGCGGCTGCATCCGCTGGTCGCTTCGGCGCTGGGGGCCGAACGGACCGGCAGCCCCGGCGTGCCGCGCCGGGCCGGGGACCCACGGGTGGTGGAGTGCCGGGGCGCCCGGCACCGGATCGGCCTGGTCGACGGCGCGCTGGCCGCCCTCGACCACGACCCGGACGAGATCCGGCGGGAGGAACTGCTCGCCGCCTTCGGCGGTCCGCCGCTGCCCTGTCTGCGGGCCGTCGACGCGGCACACCGCCACCCCGACTGCCTCCCCGGCGTCCGCGAACGCCTCCATCACGGCGACATCGCCGGTGCGCTCGCCGCGGTCGAGAGTCTGCTCGGCCCCGAGGCGGTGCTGCGCGACGGCCCGCTGCGGGACGCGCTGGAGACGGCCGCGCGACGGCGCATCGCCCACGGGCTGTACCGGGCGGGCCTCGAAGGCCCCTCGCCCGGCAGCCGGCGCCCCTGGGACCGCCGCCGCTCCCGCGACGACGGCCCGCACCCGCGCCACATGTGACCCGGCCCGACCCGACCGGGGCGAACGCCCTGCCCCCGCCCCGCCCTTCATCCCACCGAGACGGCTCACCGCCGGCACACAGGTGATCACTCATGCGCTCTCACACCCCGTTCCCGTCCGACACCGCCGCCCAGCTCGACGTGGCCGGCGACCTGCTGGCCCTGCTGCGGGACACCACCACCGAACCCCGCCCCGACACCCAGCTGGAGGCCCTCACCCTGGCCGTCGCCGCCGACCTGCCCGTGCTGCTGTGGGGCGAACCGGGCATCGGCAAGACCGCGGCCCTGACACAGCTCGCCACCGCCCTGGACCTGCCCCTGACCACGGTGATCGCGAGCGTGCACGAGCCGTCCGACTTCTCGGGGCTGCCGATCGTCGGTGACGACCCCGCCGAGCAGGGCGTGCCGATGGCTCCGCCGGACTGGGCCGTGCGCCTGGTGCGGGCCGGACGGGGGCTGCTCTTCCTCGACGAACTCTCCACCGCGCCGCCCGCCGTGCAGGCCGCTTTGCTCCGGCTCGTGCTGGAGCGGCGGATCGGCGCGCTGCGGCTGCCGCCGGGCGTGCGGATCGTGGCCGCCGCCAACCCGCGCTCCTCGGCCGCGGACGGCTGGGAACTGAGCCCGCCCCTCGCCAACCGCTTCGTCCACCTGCAGTGGACGCACGACACCGACGTCGTCGTGCGCGGCCTCGGCGGGATCTGGCCCCGGGCGACGCTGCCCCGGCTCGACCCGGACAGGCTCCCGGAGGCCGTGGACTTCGCCCGCCGGGCCGTGTGCGGGCTGCTCACCGCCCGCCCCGGCCTCGCGCACCGGCTGCCCAGCGGGGAGACGCGCCGGGGCGGACCGTGGCCGTCCCCGCGCAGCTGGGAGATGACGCTGCACCTGATCGCCTTCGCGACCGCGGCCGGCTCCTCCCGCGACGTCCTCTCCCTGCTGGTGAGGGGCACCGTCGGGGACGGGCCCGGGCTCGAACTGCTGGCGAGCCTGGACCGGATGGACCTCCCGGACCCCGAGACACTGCTGGCCGACCCGGCCGGTGCGGTGCTGCCGGAGCGCGGGGATCTGCGGCAGGCCGCGCTGGACGGCGTCGTGGCCGCTGTGCGCAACCGCCCGGAGCGGCTGCGCTGGGACGCGGCCTGGGCGCTCCTGGTGAAGGCCCTGGAGACCGGCCCCCCGGACGTGGTGGTCGTCCCCGCCACCACGCTCGCGGCCCTGCGCCGCGACGACTGGGACGTCCCGGCCTCCATCGAACGGCTGGCCGGAGTGGTCTCCCTGTCCCGGCGGGCGGACCGGACCACGGCCGCCGTCGCGGCCGCCGCCGCGGCGAAGGCGGGCCGGTGACGGCCGCCGGCCGGGGTCGCGACCGGGGCGGGCCGACGACGACCGACGCGCCTGAGGCGGCCCTTGGGCCGACGGCGACCGGTGCGCCAGAGGTGGCCCTTGAGGCCGCCCGTGGACCGACGGCGACCAGTGCGCCCGGGGCGGCCCCTGGGTCGACGGCGACCGGTGCACCTGAGGCCGTTCCTGGGTCGGCGACGGGTGGGCCCGAGGCCGCTCCCGGACCGACGGCCACCGGTGTGCCCGAGGCCGCTCCCGGACCGACGGCGACCGGCGCGCCCGGGGTCGCGCCCGGGGCCCTCGACCGGGACAAGCTCTTCACGGCCCGTCTGCACGCCGCCCGCGTCCGCCCCTACCTCGCCACGGCCCTCTTCGCCCTGCACGTCGTCGAGTCGCGGCGGGTGCCGACGATGGGGGTCGACCGCTACTGGCGGTGCTACGTGTCGCCGGCGTACGTGGACCGCACGCCCGTCGAGGAACTGGCCGGTGTGTGGGTGCACGAGGTGTCGCACCTGCTGCGCGACCACCACGCCCGTAGCGACCGGGTCGCCCGCGAGCGGGGCCTGAACGGCCCGGGGGAGCGTCTGCGGATGAACATCGCCGCGGACTTCGAGATCAACGACGACGTCTACGGCGACGGCCTGGCCCGCCCGGAAGGAGTCGTCGAACCAGGCCATCTCGGCCTGTCGGAGAACGAGTTGATGGAGGAGTACCTGCGGCAGTTCACCCTGGGCCCGGGCTCACAGGACCTGGCCTGGCTCGACTGCGGCAGCGGCGCCGACGGCCTGGACCGGGAGTGGGAACTCGGCCCGGACGGCGCGCACGGCCTGAGCGAGCAGGAGCGCGACGCGGTCCGCTTCCGGGTCGCCCAGGGCATCAACGGCCGCCCCGGCAACGCCCCGCGGGGCTGGCGGCGCTGGGCCGAGGAGGCCTTCCACCCGCCCCAGCCGTGGCGGCAGCTGCTGGGCGCCGCGGTCCGCTCGGCCGCGTCCGCCCCCGGCGCGGGCGAGGACTACACCTACGGCCGCCCGGCCCGCCGCTCCACCGCCCTGCCCGGCACGGTCCTGCCGAGCCTGCGCCGCCGCCCGCCCCGCGTCGCCGTCGTCATCGACACCTCCGGCTCGGTCAGCGACGCCGAACTGGGCAGCGCCCTGCTGGAAGTGGCCGCGATCGCCCGGGCCGTGGGCGGCCGCCGTGACCTGGTCACCGTCGTGCCCTGCGACGCCTCCGCCGGTCTGGCCCGCCGTCTGTGCAGCACCGAGGGCATCCCGCTGACGGGCGGGGGCGGCACGGACCTGCGGGCCGGCTTCACCCGCGCCCTGCGCACCCGCCCGGCCCCCGACGTCATCGTCGCCCTCACCGATGGCCAGACCCCCTGGCCGGGCACCCGGCCCCCCTGCCGCACGGTGATCGGCCTGTTCCCGCGCCCGTACCGGAGTCACGCCTACGACGAGTCCGACCCCGAGTACGTCCCGGACACACCCCCGGCGTGGGCCCGCGTCGTCGACATCGGCTCCTGAAACGCCCTACGGCCGGTGCAGCAGCCCCCGTTCCATCGCCACCACCACCGCCCTCGTCCGGTCGTTCACGTCGAGCTTGGCGAACAGGCGGAGCAGGTGCGTCTTCACCGTGGCCTCGGCGATGACCAGGCGGCGGCCGATCTCGGCGTTGGTGAGGCCGTCCGCGACCGCGTTCAGGACGTCCGCCTCGCGGGCCGTGAGGGGGACGGGGGCGGGCTGGCGCATCCGGGCGACCAGGCGCTCGGCGACCCGGGGCGCCAGCACGGTCTCCCCGCGGGCCGCCGCGTGGATCGCGTCGGCCAGCTGCTCACGGGTGGTGTCCTTCAGGAGGTAGCCGATCGCCCCGGCCTCCACCGCCCGCTCGATCTCCGCGTCCGTGTCGTAGGTGGTCAGGATCAGCACCCGGGTGCGGGGGAAGCGCGCCACGATCTCGGTGGTCGTGGCCACGCCGTCCAGGACGGGCATCCGCAGGTCCACCAGGGCGACATCGGGTTCGTGGCGTGCGACGAGGTCGAGGGCGGCGCGGCCGTCGCCCGCCTCGCCGACGATCTCGATGCCGGTCCCGGAGGCGAGGAGGGCCACCACTCCGGCGCGCATGACGGTGTGGTCGTCGACGACGACGATGCGCAGCGGTCGGTCCGTCACGTTGTGGCCCCCAGCGGTATCAGCGCCATGACCCGGGTCCCGTCCCCCACCGAACTCGTCACTGTCAGCCTCCCGCCCAGTTCCGCCAGTCGCTTGCGCATGCCGTCCAGACCGAAGCCCGAGGACTCCTCCACCGCGAACCCCGCCCCGTCGTCGGTGATCTCGAGCTCCACCCCGTACGGCTGCCGGGCCAGGACCACGCCGACCGTGGAGGCCCGGGCGTGCTTGCGGACGTTGGCCAGGGACTCCTGGGTGCAGCGCAGCAGCGCGATCCGGGTCTGCTGGTCGCACTCCAGGTCCTCCAGTTCGGCGTCGACGGTGAGACCGGTGTCCTCGGCGAAACGGTCCAGGGTGCGGCGGAGGGTTTCCGCCACCGAACCCGCCACGGTCTGGTCCGGCCGCCGGCCCGAGCCGACCAGCTCCCGCGCCTCGGCGAGGTTCTCCCGGGCGGTGGACTCGATCGACCGCAACTGCTGGGCGCTGCGGGCCGGATCGGAGCCGAGCCCCGCCCGGGCCGCCTCGGCGAGCACGATGATCGAGGCGAAGCCCTGCGCGAGGGTGTCGTGGATGTCCCGGGCCATCCGCTCCCGCTCGTCCGCCGCGCCCTGGCGCTGGTGCGCCTCGGTCAACTCGGCCTGGGTTTCCTCCAGTTCCGCGAGCAGCCGGGCCCGTTCGGCGCTCTGCGCGACCACGGAGTGCGCCCACAGCCCGATCAGCGCGCCCACGGCGACGACGAGCAGCGTCGACACGAGCGTCTCGGTGAAGAACTCCACCGTCCAGCCGTCGTCCCGCAGCACGCTCCCGGCCAGGGTCGCGGCCGTGGCGAGCCCCAGGAACACCATCGAGACCCTCGGCGTCCGCCCGAACATCCAGTAGTGCGGCAGCGTCACCATGAACAGGGCCGCGTAGTTGCCGCGCAGGTACGCCATCCCGCCGAGCGCCACCACCAGCACCGACAGATACCCGTCCGGCCGGACGACGGGGTTGGCGGGGAAGCGGTACAGGACCGCGTAGGACACCACCACCGCGCCCAGCAGGGCCAGCGCCGCGTACTTGCTCCCGCCGGGCCGGTCGATGGCGACCAGGCCGACGCCCATCACGGCGAACAGCGGCCAGCACACCGCGTTCCAGCGGCGCAGCGTGGTCGTCCAGAAGGTGTCGGAGGCGGCCCCGGCGAGAGCGGTCATACCGATCAACGTACGTCGACCGCCGGACGGGAGGAGGGGGTTTTCTCCGGGGCGGCGAGTGCCCGGCGCACCGCCCGCGAGGGCCACCAGGTCGACTCGCCCAGCAGCAGCATCGCCGCCGGCAGCACCATGACGCGCACCACGAACGCGTCGATCAGCACGGCCGCCGCCAGGACGAAGCCGATCTGCTTCATCTCGATGATGTGCAGGAAGACGAAGCTCGCGAACACGGTCGTCATCACGACCGCGGCGCTGGTCACCACGCTCGCCGAGGACCGGATCCCGTCCAGCACCGCCTGCCGCGTGGGCACCCCGGCGAGCGCCGCCTCCCGGATCCGGCTCACCACGAACACCTGGTAGTCCATGGACAGGCCGAAGAGGATCACGAAGAGAAACAGCGGCACGCGCGACCCGATCGACCCGGTGGACTCGAAGGCCAGCAGGCCCTCCGCCCAGGTCCCCTGGAAGACCAGCACGAGCAGCCCGAGCGCCGCCGCCGCGGACAGCAGGTTCAGAGCGACGCCGAGCAGCCCGAGGACCACCGAGCGGAAGGCGTACACGGTCATCGCGAACGTCACCAGCAGCAACGCGCCCAGCACCACCGGCAGTTTGCCGTTCTGGTGGGCGGGATAGTCGGCGTAGCGGGCGACGTCGCCGCTCACCCCGTACTCGGCGCCGCCGATCCGGCCGACGGTGGCGGGCAGGAAGTCGTCCCGGAGCCGGTGGAGGGAGTCGTACGCCTCCTCGGAGTTGCCGAGGTAGGGCACCTTCAGTTCGAGGGTGCCGGTGCGGTCGTCGGCCGAGGTCCGGATCCGCGACGCCCCGGTGAACAGCGGGTCGGCCTCCGCCCGCCCGGCCACCTCTCGCAGGGCGGCGGTGACCTCCGCCGACCGCGAGGCGTCGGCCCGCACGACGACCTGGTGGGTCACCCGCTGCTCGGGGAACGCCTCGTTGAGCCGGTCGTACACCTGCATCGCGGGGATCTCGCGGGAGTGCGTGTCCCGGCTCATCTCGGTGATCTTCAGCCCGGCCAGCGGGAGGACCAGCGCCAGCAGCGCCACGACCGATACGCACAGGGTGGCCAGGGGATGCCGGGCCGCGGGTCGCAGCAGCGCGTTCCACATCCGGCCGCCACCTTGGCCCCGCACCCTGCGGACGGGCTTCCCGCGCTCCGCCCGCCGCGATGCCCGGCGTTCCGCCCGCCGCCCCAGCTTCACCAGCAGCGCGGGCAGGGCCGTCAGCGAACTGGCCACCGCCACCAGGACGACCACGATGGTGCCGGTCGCGAGGGACGAGAAGATCACGTCGGAGGCCAGGTACAGCGTGGCCGTGGAGGCGACCACAGCGAACCCGGAGACCACGACGGCCCGCCCCGAGGTCGCCGCGGCCAGCTCCACCAGGGCCTCGGAGGACAGCCGGCCGCCGGAGCGGGCCCGTTCCTCCCGCTCGCGCTTGAGGTAGAAGAGCGTGTAGTCGATGCCGACCGCGAGGCCGATCATCAGGATGACGTTCGTCCCGACCCCGGCGTCGGGCGACACGTGCGAGACGACCATCGAGAGGCCGACCGCCGCCGCGATCGACGACAGCGCCAGCAGCAACGGCACCCCGGCCATGGTCACCGACCCGAACACGACCAGCAGGGTGAGGAGGGTGACGGGCAGAGTGATCGCCTCGGACAGCGCCAGGTCGTCACTGCGCTGCTGGTCTACCCCCTTGCTGACGGAGGGACTTCCGGTCTCCTCCAGCAGCAGCCCGGGGTGGCTCTTCTGCACCGCCGCCGTCTGCGCCAGCAGCGCGTCGACCTTGTCCTTGGCGTCGCGCTCCTCGCCCTTCAGCGTCACCTCGACCATCAGAGTCCGCCGGTCGCCGGACAGCAACGGGTCGGCCACGCCCGCCACTTCGGGCAGCCGCCGCATCCGGTCGGTCAGGTCCTCCGCGGCGGCCCGGGCGGTGCCCTGGTCCAGGGCACCGCCCGAACGGGAGGAGATCAGCACCTGTTCGGCGGACCGGCGTTCCAGCCGGGCCTCGGCCGCGAGGGTCTCGGCCCGGCCGGCCTCACCGACCCGGTAGTCCGCCGTCTTCGCGCTGTTGATGCCGACGGCACTGCCGGCCCCCAGGCACAGCACCACGAACACCAGCCAGCCGACGATCGCCCGACAAGGATGTCGCGCACTCCAGCGCGCCACGCGCACAGTCAGTGAGTTCATGCCCAAAAGCGTTGCCGAACAGGGCAATTGCCGGACAGAGGCACTCGGTTGAACCTGCCGTCCACCGTTCGGTGGACCCGGGCCCGGGGGGTCGCCCCACCCCCGCCGGGGGATCAGAGGCCGAAGAGTTTCGCCGCGTTGTCGTGGCACACGGCCCTCAGCCACGCGTCCCCGAGGCCCAGCCGCTCCAGGGCGTGGAGCTGGTCCAGGTACGGGTAGGGGATGTTGGGGAAGTCGGAGCCGAGCAGAATGCGGTCGCCGGCGTCCGCCAGCCGGGGCAGGGCCCGGGGCGGGAACGGCGCGAGCCGCTCGGCGAAGTCGGTGAACGCCATCGTCGTGTCCAGCCGCACCTCCCCGTACCGCTCGGAGAGGTCGAGGAACTCCTCGTACTCGGGCATCCCCATGTGGGCGACGATCAGCCGGAGCCGGGGGTGCTCCGCCAGCACGCGTGCGATCGGCCCGGGGCCGGTGTGCTTGCCGGGCGCGGGGCCGGAGCCGCAGTGGATCACCACGGGGACCCCGGCCTCGGCCAGCACGCCCCACGCCGGGCGGAGCAGGTCGTCGGCCGGGTCGTAGGCCCCCACCTGCACATGTGCCTTGAAGACCCGTGCGCCCGCTTCGACGGCTTCCCGGACGTACGCCTCGACGCCCGGCTCGGGGAACAGGGTCGCGGTGTGCAGACAGTCCGGGGTGCGGCGCGCGAAGTCGGCCGCCCAGCCGTTCAGCCAGCGGGCCATGCCGGGCTTGTGCGGGTAGAGCATCGCGGTGAAGGCCCGTACGCCGAACCCCCGGAGGATCTGCGCGCGTTCGGTCTCCGCCTCCCGGTAGGTGATGGGCCACTCCAGTCCGCCGGTGAGCGGCCCGAGCGCGTCGAAGTACTCCCAGACCTTGTTCAGGACCCGCTCGGGCATGAAGTGCGTGTGCACGTCGACGAGGCCGGGGAGCCCGAGCCGCCCCCAGAAGCGGCGGATGTCGTCGGGCTCGTCACCGTGATCGTTCATGGTGCCCACGATCGGGTGGGAGGGGGTGGCGGGGCCAGGGCCGTGCGCGGGGGATCCGTGAGGGATCGGTCACGCCGCGGCAGCCCACAGCCCCGCCCGTGTGCCGTGACGCGTCAGCCGATGCGGGCGCACAGGTCGTCCGTGCTCCCGTGGAGGAGGTGCACGGACTTGTACCCGGTGGCGCCGATGTCCATCGTGTAGACGCCGTCGACGATGTACAGGCCGCGCGGCAGGGTGCCACCGCCCTCCCCGACACCGACGAACACCGGGCCGTGCACGGCCCAGCGCTGTGAGCCGTCACGCCGGTACTCGACGACGGCCGAGCCGCTCGCGTCGGCGTCGTGGGTGGCGCCGGTCCCGGTGTTCGTGAGGCGGATGACCAGATCGCCCTGGTAGGCGACCCGCCGTGCGGAGCCGTCGGGGTAGCTGCTCAGCACCCGCCGCACGACCTCGTCGACGACGGGCTCGCCGTGGACGGGGAAGTCGCACCGCGCACCGGCGGCGACGTCCCACGGTGCGGAGGGCGCGGGCTCCCAGCCGGTCCCGGTCGCGGCGGACGCGGGCTGCGGGCCGAGGAGCACGGCCACAAGTGCCAGGGGGGCGAGGGCGGTTCGGCGCATGGTTCTCCCTGTGCGGAGGGGCGGAAGGACGGTGCGCCGAAGTCTGGACCCGGCCTCTGACCAAAGCCTCACCACGCGCGGCCCCGCCGCCCGGTTACCCTGCCGGACAGCCATGGATTTCCAGCTGCTCGGTCCGTTCGCCGCCCGTCACGAGGGGCGGCCGGTGCTGCTCGGCAGCCGCCGGCAGGAGCGGTGCCTGCTGGCGGTCCTGCTGCTGCACGCCGGCCACTCCGTCCCGACCGGCCGCCTCATCGACCTGCTCTGGGACGACGCCCCGCCCGCCTCGGCCCGCGCCACCGTCCACACCTACGTCGGCAGGATCCGCGCCGCACTCCGGCCGTACGGGGTGTCCGTCGAGACCCGGCACGACGGCTACGCCGTGGAGCGGGGCCCGCACCGGATCGACGCGCGGGAGTTCACCGAACTCGTCGGGCACGCGGCCGACGCCCGTGACCCGGTGGAGCGCATCGGCCACTACGACCGTGCCCTGGCGCTCTGGCAGGGCCCCCTGCTCGCGGATGTCGCCGACGACCGGCTGCGCTCCCGGCTCGACGGCGGCCTGGGCGAACTGCGGCTGTCGGCGGTGGAACGACGGGCGGAGGCCCAGCTCGGCATGGGGCTGCCCGAGCGGGTCGTCGCGGACCTGGCGCCGCTGCTCCCGGAGCATCCGGCCCGCGAGCGCCTGGTCGCCGCGCAGATGACCGCCCTGCACCGCACGGGCCGCCGGGCCGAAGCGCTCCGGCTCTACGACCGCACCCGCGCCCTCCTCGCGACCGACCTCGGCATCGGGCCGAGCCGCGAACTGCGCACCCTGCATGAGCGGATGCTGAGCGGCGACCCCCGGCTGGACCGGCCGCCCGGGCCCGTCTACGCGGTGCGGGTCGACGACCAGTGGCTCCCCTGGAGCACGAGCGGACACCCCGCGCTGGAGTTCTGCAACACCTACGCCGGGTGGGGCGGGGACCGGCTGCCCGGGTCGGAGTGGCTGACCGGCTACGCCACGCTCGCCGTGTGGGCCGGGCACCTGGACCTGATCGAGCACCGGCAGACCGCCCGGCTGCGGGAACGGGCCCTTCGCCGGCCGGACGAGGCCGCCGCCGCCCTCGACGAGGCCCGGCGGTTCCGCACGGACCTGTACGCCTGCCTGACCGACCCGCAGGACGGCCGGGCGTTCAAGGCGGTCGCCGCGGTGGTGCAGGAGGCCGCGGGTCTGGCGGTCCTCACCCGGGGCGAGGACGGCCTGGGCCGCTGGCAGCCGTCCCCGTCCGCCGGACTGCGCCTGCCCCTGCACGCGGTGGCCCGCACGGCGGGCGAACTCCTCACCGATCCCCGCCGCTTCACCGTCCGCACCTGCCCCGCCCCCGACTGCGGCTGGCTGTTCCCCGACGAGAGCGGCCGCCGCAGATGGTGCAGCCTGCGCACGTGCGGGGCGGGACGGGGCTGTGCTGTGAGCTGAGGGACGGCGGGGTCGGGCGGCGCGTCGCCGGGCGGAGTGGACGGGCGGCCCGCTGCGGTGGTCCGCCGAGGGCGGACGGGGACTCTCACGCGTCCCGGACCGGCCGACGTCGGCGGGAGTTGGCGTGCGTTGAGGGCGGAGCCGCAGCGGTCCGTCGCAGGGCGGAACCGCTGCGGCCGCCGGACGGCGGACCGTGCAGCCCTCAGAACCCTGGCGGCTCGCCGCCAGCGGGTGGCGGGATCCTCAGGCGTGCCGGAACCGGTCCGTCGCCGCCACCACGGCCGCCGTCGAGGAGGTTCCCGACAGCCCGTGTCCCTCGCCGCCGATCAGGACGAGTTCCGCGTCCGGCCACACCTGTGCCAGGTGCCACGCGATGTCCGCAGGCCCGCTGATGTCCATCCGGCCGTGGATCAGCACGCCCGGGATGCCGGCCAGCTTCCCGGCGTCGCGCAGCAGTGCCCCGTCCTCCAGGAAGGCCGCGTGCCGCCAGTAGTGCGTGACGAGCCGGGCGAAGCGCATCCGGAAGCGCGGGTCCTCGTAGCGCGGGTCGGGCCGGTGCCCCGGCAGGGTGGAGACGTGCACGTCCTCCCACCGGCACCACTCCCGCGCGGCCCGCTCCCGTACGGCGGGATCGGGGTCGGCGAGCATCCGGGCGTAGGCGTCCACCAGGCTCCCCTCGCGCTCGGCCTCCGGCACGGCGTCGCGGAACCGGGCCCACTCCTCGGGGAAGATCCGCCCCATGTCCCGGGTGACCCACTCCACCTCGCGGCGCGTGGTGCTGGTGACGCTGAAGAGCACCAGCTGGGACACGGACCCGGGGTGCTGCTCGGCGTAGGCCAGGGCGAGGGTGACGCCCCAGGAGCCGCCGAGGACCAGCCACGTCCCGATGCCGAGGTGCTCCCGCAACAGCTCGATGTCCGCGATGAGATGGTGCGTGGTGTTGGCGGCGAGCGAGGTCCCGGGATCGGCCGCGTCGGGCGTGCTCCGCCCGCACCCGCGCTGGTCGAGGAGCACGATGCGGTACGCCGCCGGGTCGAACAGCCGGCGCCAGAAGGACCCCGCCCCGGACCCCGGCCCGCCGTGCAGCACGAGGGCGGGCTTGCCCGCGGGATTCCCGCAGGCCTCCCAGTACACGCGGTTGCCGTCGCCGACGTCGAGCATGCCGTGCGCGTACGGCTCGATGCCGGGCGGATAGGGCTCGGGCATGGGCATGCGTGACGTCCTCTCCTGACCTGCCGCGGATGACGTGCCTTGGAGGTACTCAGATGTAACAGCGCTGTTAGATTATCAGCGTGAGGAATCAACCGGATCCGGCCGCCGTGGGGACGCTGCTCCGCCACGTCCTGGAGCTGCTCGACGGCGATGTGGCCGCGGTCTACGAGGAGCAGGGCATGGCCGGGTACCGGCCGCGCTTCTCCCCGGTCGTCCGTGCGCTCGTGGCGCAAGGACCGCTCTCCGTGCGCGACCTGGCCGAGGCCATCGGCGTCACGCACTCGGCGGCGAGCCAGACCGCGGCCCAGATGGCCCGCGCGGGCCTGGTCGTCCACACCCCCGATCCGCTGGACGCCCGCCGCCGGCTGGTCGGCCTCACGGCCGAGGCCCGGTCGCTGCTGCCGCGGATCGAGGCGGAGTGGGAGGCGACGGCTGCGGCGATGGCCGAGCTGGACGCGGAACTGTCGATGCCACTGGGGGAGTTGCTGGCCGAGGTCGCGCAGGCGGTGGGGCGGCGGCCGTTCCGGGAACGGGTGGCGGCGGCTCGCCGGACCGGGTGACCGGGGCAGGCACGGCCCGCCTGCTGCGCCCGGGAGACGCCGGCAGGCGCCGGACGTGATCGCCCGGCGCGAGTACCCACCTTTTTGTGGGGACTTGGCAGTGCGCCGGTGCCGCGCGAACCTGGTGGTGGGCGGCCGGTGAGGCACAGGATCCACAAGGGACGGAGGTGGCACCCGCCTCAGGAGGCCGGCCGGGCGGCCTCGGCCAGATTCTTCAGGTGCCGGTGGCCCCAGTCGGACAACGGCGCCAGCGCCTCGGAGAGTTCACGGCCGAACGCGGTCAGGGAGTAGACCGTCTTCGGCGGCAGCACGTCGTACACCTCCCGGTGCACCAGCCCGTCCGCGGCCATCTCGCGCAAGGCCTCGGTCAGCACCTTCTCGGACAGGCCCGGCAGCTTCCGGCGCAGTTCCGCCGGGCGGTGCGGGCCCGATTCCAGCAGCCAGAGCAGAGCCGTCTTCCACTTGCCGTCGACCACCGCGATCGCGGCGGTCACCCCGCACACGTCCGGATCCTGCCGCCGACGCGTCATTTCCGCCCCTTTTCTTATGCATTGTCATTGTCATGCAGGACAACTGCCCTGCGCAACAGAGGAGTTCACGATGACTTCGTACAGCGCTTCCACCGCCCCGGCGCATTCCGCCCGGCGGCCCGCCGGTCACCGGGTCACCACGGTCACCGTCCTCGGTCTCGGCCCGATGGGCCGTGCCCTGGCCGGCGCGCTCGTCGACGCGGGCCTGCGCACCACCGTCTGGAACCGCACCCCGGGCCGGGACCGGGAACTGCTCGGCCGTGGTGCGGCGGGTGCGGCCTCCGCGGCGGAAGCGGTGGCGGCGAGCGAGGTGACCGTCGTCTGCGTGGTGAACTACGACGCCGCCGACGCCGTGCTGCGCCAGGACGGGGTCGCGGCGGCCCTCAAGGGCCGTACAGTCGTGAACCTGACCGCCGACACACCGGCCCGGGCCCGCGCCACCGCCGGCTGGGCCGCGGAGCACGGCGTCCGCTACCTCGACGGCGCGATCATGACCCCGACGACCACCATCGGCACGCCCGACGCGGTGTTCCTGTACAGCGGTCCGGAGGACCTCTACGAGGAAGTCGCCTCCCTACGACAGGCCTTGGGCGGTTCCCACACCCACCTCGGCGCGGACCCGGGCCGGGCCGCCGCCTACGACATCGCCCTGCTCGACATCTTCTGGACGGCGATGTCGGGCTACGCGCACGCCCTGGCGGTGGCCCGGGCCGAGGGCGTCACCGCGACCGAACTGGCCCCCTTCGCCCAGGGCATCGGCGCCATCCTCCCGCCGCTGTTCGGGGAGACCGCCGCGGACGCCGACGCCGGGACCTACTCCGGCGACGGCAACCCGCTCACCTCGGCCGCGTCGTCCATGTCCCACATCGTCCACGTCTCCGAGTCGCACGGCATCGACGCCGGTGTCATGCGCGCGGCCGAGGGCATGGCCCGCCGCACCATCGGCCTGGGCCACGGGCAGGACGGCTTCCTCCGCATCGCGGAGGTCATCGGACGACGCTGACGGCTAAGGGGTCCCTTCACCCGCCCGGGTCGGGCGCTCATCGTGAAAGGACCCCTAAGCCGGGCCGCCGGGCACGCCGAACGCCCGCCCGCACTGCGCGAGGAGCTCCCGCACCGCGGGGCTCCGCCCGCTGCGCCAGACCAGGGCGAGCAGCGCCGGTGTCCGGACGTCGTCGATGGTGCCGGCGCACGGTGGGCCGCGAAGCGATCCGCACCCTCTGGGAGAAGGTCCTGGCCGACCGCCCGCACCTCGAACCCGAAGAGCCCCTGCCGACCCTGGTCCCCGGCGACATCGCCCTCACCTCCACCCCGCCGAAGGACGGGGCGGGGGCCCGGGCGCAGGTGGTCCGCAGGCAGGCAGGCGGACGGAAGCCGGCTGCGGGTGCTGGACCAGCCGGAGTTCGCGCCGCCGGTCCGCTGACCCGGCACCGCGGGGGCAGGACACGACGGCGCCCCCGCCCGCCATCGGCATCCGATGACGGGCGGGGGCGCGGACAGCAGGCCGGGCGGGACGCGAAGCGCTAGCCGCCGGTCACCTCGGTGACCCTCCAGCGCTGGTTGGAGCCGGAGTTCGGCTGCCAGACGCCCACGGAGGCGCCGTCGTTCGTGGACTGGCCCCCGACGTCCGGGAGCTGGCCCGTCGCCGCGTTCACCAGCGTCCAGGTGCCGTCGCCGGTCGTGGACGCGATCCACTGCGCGGCGGCGTCGCGCCGGCCCGCGTCGGGCTCGGCGACCAGGGCGCCGTCACGGACGGCCAGGCGCTTGTCCGAGCCGGTCTCGGTGAGGACGTAGCGCTTGCGGTTGTCCTCGCCGCGGATCTGCTCGACCCGCCACTGCTGACCGCTGGGGTCGGAGGTGTTCGGGGTCTTGATGACCAGGCCCGTGCCGTTGCCGGCGATGGTGAGGTCCTTGCCGCTCTGGACGCCGGTCAGGCGGTAGGTGTGGCCCTTGCGCAGCTCGGCCGCGTCCTTCGCGACACCCGAGACGCCCTTGACGAGGAAGGACGTCACCGACTGGGCGGGCACCGTGAGGGTGGCCTGCTTGCCGGTCACACGGACGGGCTTCTGCTTCTCCAGCTTGCCGTCGGCGCTGGTCACCACCGGGGTGACCGTGGCGCGGGAGGAGACCCGGCCGAACTTCGACAGGTCGAGCGTGACGTCGTGCGCCTCGGTGGCGCTGTTGACGTGGACGACGGTCGCCGCGTCGCCCTTGCGGGAGACCGCCGCGGTGCTGGACGTGTCGTTCGTCTTGATCAGCCGGTCGCCGGGCTTGATGAAGTGCGTGAAGTTGCGGGCCGTGTCGAACTTGGTGTTGGTGTAGATCGGGCAGGACTTCAGGGTGTCCTTCGCGGTGCAGCTGAACGGGATCTGGATCTCACCCCAGTTGCCGCCCTTGGCGGACTCGCCGCCCGGCTTCATGTTGTCGTAGTCCTCGACGGGCTGCCAGAACACCCAGGCCTTGGGCTCCAGTTCCCGCAGGTCGTCCACCATGCGCTGGGCGAGGCCCAGGCCGGGCCGCATGTCCGTGAAGCTCTGGCCGTCGCCCCAGTCGCCCTCGACCTCGCTCATCCACAGCGGCTTGTCGGCGGCCTTGGCCAGGTCGCGGACGGTGGTGCGCTGGCCGGTGCCGTAGGTGTGGACGTTCATCTGGGCGACGAGGTCGCGGACCTCCTGGGGGTAGGAGTTCCAGTTCGTCGCGAAGGTGCCCGGGTTGGTCTCGTCCATCGCGGATATCTCCGCCTTCGAACGGGACTTGTCCAGGACCGGGGCCAGTGCGCGGAGCACCTTCTGCTGGAGCTCGGGGCCCATGTGGGCGCCCTCCTGGCGGCCCCCGACCGGCTCGCCGTCGGGGCCGAGCTTGGTGCCCCAGTAGTTGGTGTTCGGCTCGTTGAAGGGGTCGAGGGTGTCGACCTTGATGCCGTGCGCCTTCTCCAGACGCTCGGTCGCACCCACCAGGTACTTGGCGAAGTCGTCGACGGAGTCGGTCTTCAGCTGGTCCTTGCCCGCGTCGAAGTTGCCGGAGACGTAGCCGCTCTCGGTCATGAACCAGGGCGGGGAGTTGCTGAAGGTCTCCCAGTGGGTGATGTCCTTCTTGATGCGGTCGACCCACCAGCGCTGCGTCTTGTCGGCGTTCTTGTTCCAGTCGGCCGGGTCGTCCGCGTCCCACCAGTCGACGTCCTCGCGGGTGGTGCCCGCCGGGGCCTTCCACCAGCCCTCGACGGCGCCGCCGGCCCGCAGGTAGTCCTTGACGTCGGGGGCGTTGCCGCCGCCGATGTTGTAGCGGGCGATGTTCAGGTTGAGACCGTCGTCGCCGAAGAGGAGCTTGTAGAGCTTCTCGCGGACCGCGGGCGGGTAGTCGCCGGTGGCGTTCGCGAACCAGACCAGGCTGGTGCCCCAGCCCTCGAACGTGTCCCCCGCGTAGGAGGGGTCGGGCCGGACGGTGACTCCGGCGGCGGCCGGCTGAGCCGGCTCGGCGTGCGCGGCGGGCAGGGTCGTCGTGGCCAGGAGGGTTCCGGTCGCCACGGCGGTGACGCCGATGGCCCCGAGGAGCCTTCTCTTACGGGTGCGGTGTGCCATCTCGAGTACTCCAGCTCGTGCGACCGGTGCGGGCTTCTGGTGCGGTTTGACGCTTTCTCGTACGGTTTCGACTAGGCAATGTTTACGTAAACATCCACTGGCGGGATGTCTACACTGTCCGAATCTCAGGGGTCAAGGACTCGTTCCGGACCGAAAATTGCGCCGGGTGCGCGGCGAGGGGAACGAGGGGCAGGTGGGCACCGTGGGCGGGGAGAACGAACCGGGGGGCGCGAGCCGTACGAGAAGGCGTGCGGCCCGGCCCCGCCAGGGCGCGTCCATGGCGGACGTCGCTCAGCTCGCCGGGGTCTCCTCCCAGACCGTCTCCCGCGTCTCGAACGGCTTCCCGGGCGTCACCGAGGACACCCGCGCGCAGGTCCTGGCCGCCATGCGGGAGCTGGGCTACCGCCCCAACAGCGCGGCCCGGGCGCTGCGCCGGGGCGAGTTCCGCACCCTCGGCGTGATCACCTTCTCCCTGTCCACGATGGGCAACATCCGCACCCTGGAGGCCATCGCCACCTCCGCCGCCGAGCACGGGTACGCCGTCACCCTGCTGCCGGTGGCCGTCCCCACCCAGGACGAGGTGAACGGCGCCTTCTCCCGGCTGGGCGAACTCGCCGTGGACGCCGTCATCGTCATCATGGAGATCCACCTGCTCGACGCGGCGACGGTGTCCCTGCCGCCCGGTGTGCAGGTCGTGGTGGCCGATTCCGACGCCGGCGACCGCTACACGGTCGTCGACACCGACCAGGCGGGCGGCGCCCGGGACGCCGTACGGCACCTGCTGGATCTCGGTCACGACACGGTGTGGCACCTGGCCGGTCCCGAGGGCTCCTTCGCCGCCCAGCGCCGCGCCAACGCCTGGCGCACCACCCTCACCGGGGCGGGCCGCACCCCGCCGCCCCTGGTCCGCGGCGACTGGTCGGCCGCCTCCGGGTACCGGGCGGGCCTGCTCCTCGCCGACGAGCCGGAGTGCACGGCGGTCTTCGCCGCCAACGACCAGATGGCCCTGGGCCTGCTCCGCGCCCTGCACGAACGCGGCCGCCGCGTCCCCGACGACATCAGCGTCGTCGGCTTCGACGACATCCCCGAGTCCGCGTCCTTCCTCCCGCCGCTCACCACGATCCACCAGGACTTCGCCGAGGTGGGGCGGCTGTGCGTGGAGGGGGTGCTCAGCAAGATGCGGCAGGACGGGGTGGAGCACGGGACGACGACGCTGGTGCCGACGCGGCTGGTCCGACGGGCGAGTACGGCCGCGCCGCGGCCCGGGCGGTGAGGCGGCGACACGCCCTCGGCAGCGGACCAGGCGCCGGGGTGCGTCCCCATTCAGATGGCGTGGCATCCGGGTCGGGGTCTGATGACCGCGGGTATGGCCTCGTGGCCGAGGGCGGCAGGGGGCCGGTCGGTCACTCCCCGTGTCCCGCCCGTCGGCGGACGGCGGCACCGGGGCGGGTGATCGCGGCGGGCGGCGGCGCCATCGTCGCCACCGCCTCCGTGGCGGCGCTGCGCGGCAGCGCCGCGGGCGCGGCGTGCACGGTCTCCAAGCGAAGCAGGGTCCGGCTCCGCCGTGCAGGGCGAGGCCCTGTTCATCGTGGACGTCGAGCACCGCAGGCTGTGGCCGGTGTCCCTGACCACGGGCGGCGCCGCGTCGAGGCCGAGGACCTGGGCGGTCGGGCCCCCGGGCGTCGAACGCCGCCCCGGCCCGGCCCTCTTCGCCCACGGCGTCCCCGGCGTGGCCCCGCGCTTCTCCGGCCCCGCCGCGGCCCCGGACGGCTCCCTGCTCCTGTCGTCGAACGGGGAGGGCACGATGCCGCGGCCGGCGCCGAGCCCGTAGGGCCCGGCGGCCGGTTCAGCGGCGGCGGCCCCGGGACGGCCTGCTCCGCCGCCCGTTCGGGGCGGAACCCGTGCGCGCCGCGGGCTTCTCGGCGGGCGGCGGGGTGAGGACGACGGGCACGCCCGACGGCTCCTGCGCCCCGGTGATGCGGCTCAGTTCGTCCTCGTCCGAACGGACCCGGGTGATCTGCGGGGTGATCCCGGCGTCGGACATCAGCCGGGTCATCTCACGCCGCTGGTGGGGCAGGACCAGCGTGACGACGGTGCCGGACTCGCCGGCCCGCGCGGTACGGCCGCCGCGGTGCAGATAGTCCTTGTGGTCGCCGGGCGGGTCCACGTTGACGACGAGGTCGAGGTTGTCGACGTGGATGCCGCGGGCGGCGACGTTGGTCGCCACCAGGACCGTGACCTGACCGTCCTTGAAGCGGGCCAGGGTCTTGGTCCGCTGCGACTGGGACTTGCCGCCGTGCAGGGCCATGGCGCGCACGCCGACGGCCAGCAGCTTCTTGGCGAGCCGGTCGGCGGCGTGCTTGGTGTCCAGGAACATGATCACGCGTCCGTCGCGGGCGGCGATCCGGGTCGTGGTGGCGTGCTTGTCGTCGTCCTCCACGTGCAGCAGGTGGTGCTCCATCGTGGTGACGGCGCCCGCGGACGGGTCGACGGAGTGGACCACCGGGTCGTGCAGGTAGGTGCGGACCAGCCGGTCGACGTTGCGGTCGGCCGCCGACCACCGTGGCGAGCCGCAGCCGCAGCGCGCGGGCGAACGGGGTGAGGGCGTCGGTGACCTGCTGGGCCAGCTCGCGGGTGGGGACCAGGACGAGGGCCAGGGGCTGCCGGGCCTCGGCCCGCTGCCCGTCGACGCGGGCGAGCAGGGCGAGCCCGAAGGCGAGCGTCTTGCCCGAGCCGGTGCGGCCGCGGCCGAGGACGTCCCGGCCGGCCAGCGAGTTGGGCAGCGTCGCCGCCTGGATCGGGAACGGCGCGGTCAGGCCCTCGGCGCTCAGCGCGGCCTTGAGCCGCTCGGGCAGGTCGAGGTCGTCGAACGCCTCGACGGCGGGCAGCGCCGGGGTGACGGTGACGGGCGGTGCGAATTCCCCGCTGGGGGCGGGGCGGCGCCCTCCGCGTCCGCCGCCCGCGGGGCGGGCGGCGCTACCGGCGCCGCCGGACTTGCGGGGCCGGTACCCGTTGCCACGGGAATGGGGAGAGCCGTTGTTCTTGCGAGCGGTGCGGTCCATGCGGAACCTTCCTCGATGCGGCACGCGTCGAGGAATGCGCGGCGGCGCCGGAGGGCCGCTGGATTCGCAAGAGTTGAGCCGGAGAAGAGCAAAACGAGCCGGGGCCCGCACCGCGAGGGTGCGGGCCCCGGTTCAGGGCGTTCGCGTACGCGTCAGGCGGGAACGATGTTCTCGGCCTGCGGGCCCTTCTGGCCCTGCGTGACGTCGAAGGTGACCTTCTGGCCTTCCTGGAGCTCACGGAAGCCAGAGGTGGCGATGTTCGAGTAGTGGGCGAAGACGTCCGGGCCGCCACCCTCCTGCTCGATGAAGCCGAAGCCCTTTTCCGAGTTGAACCACTTCACGGTGCCGGTAGCCATATGAATCTCCCTTGAGGGCAGTACTCAGGGCCCGCACCTTGCGGACCCGTAGTCGCCGATCTGATCACCCTAAGGAGATCCGAGAATCCTCGGACACAAAAAAGAGTGCTCGTCGACAAAAGGTCGAAAGAGCACTCGAAGTCTCTGGGAACCAAAACTGCAACGCGAACCAACGTAGCACAGGCCGGGTCGGATGGCCCGGAAATCTCGTACCCGGGGTGGATCGGTCCGCCCGTGCGTACTGCGTTTCGAGTACCGGAGATTGTCGGCAGGCGCACGACGACGGGACGACCCCCTCACGGACAGGCTTGGCCCACGTCCGACACCAGATGTGGAGACCTCCTGCCGTGGCTACTTTCCTGTATCGACTGGGCCGTCTGGCCTTCCGGCGGCGCTGGTACGTCGCCCTGGTCTGGGCGGCCGTCCTGGCCGCCGTGGGGCTGGGCGCCCTCAAGGCGCCGGGGGCCGTCGACGAGGAGTTCTCGATGCCCGGCATCGAGTCCCAGAAGGCGTTCGACCTGATGGAGCAGCGCTTCCCCGGCGCCACGGCCGACAGCGCGACGGCCCGGGTCGTCTTCATCGCGCCGGGCGGCGAGAAGGTCACGGCCGCCGGGAACAAGAAGGCCGTCGAGAAGGCCGTGGCCGGACTCGGCGACGGCACGCAGGTCGCGAACGCCGTCGACCCGTTCGCGGCGAAGACGATCAGCGAGGACGGCACGACGGCCTTCGCGACGGTCACCTACAAGGTCGGCGCTGCCGACCTCACCGACGCCAGCCGCGGCCACCTGGAGCGGACCATCGACCAGGCCCGGGACTCCGGGCTGACCGTCGAGGCGGGCGGTACCGCGCTGGCCGCCGAGGGCGGGCCGGGCGGCATGGCCGAGGTGATCGGTGTCGCGATCGCCGCGGTCGTGCTCCTGATCACCTTCGGTTCGCTGGCCGCCGCCGGGCTGCCCCTGCTGACGGCCGTGATCGGTGTCGGCGTGAGCATGGCCACGATCCTCGCCCTGTCCAGTGCCCTGGGTCTGTCCACGACCACCGGCACCCTCGCGATGATGCTGGGCCTCGCCGTCGGCATCGACTACGCCCTGTTCGTCGTCTCCCGCTACCGCGAGGAGCGCGCCAAGGGCCGCACGCCGCAGGAGGCGACCGGGCTGGCCGTCGGCACGGCCGGTTCCGCGGTCGTGTTCGCCGGGCTCACCGTCGTGATCGCGCTGGCCGGGCTCGCCGTGGTCGGCATCCCGATGCTCACCAAGATGGGGCTGGCCGCGGCGGGCGCGGTGGTCGTCGCCGTGCTGATCGCCCTCACCCTCGTCCCGGCGCTCCTCGGCTTCTGGCCGAACGCCGTGCTCACCCGCAAGGCCCGCAAGAGCGGCCGGATCGAGGAGAGCACCGGGGCCAACGCCGGCACCCGCTGGGCGCGCTTCGTGCTGCGCCGCCCCATACCCGTCCTGCTCCTCGGCGTCGTCGGTCTCGGCGCCCTCGCCCTGCCCGCCGCCGACCTCCAGCTGGGCATGCCCGGCGACGAGGCCAAGCCGGTCTCCACCACCGAGCGCCGGGCCTACGACGCGCTCGCCGAGGGCTTCGGGCCGGGCTTCAACGGGCCGCTGACCATCGTCGTGGACGCCAAGGGCGCCGCCGATCCCAAGGCCGCCGCCGGCACGATCGCGAAGGAGATCGGCGGCACCGAGGGCATCGTGTCCGTCTCCCCGGCGCGCTTCAACGAGGCCGGCGACACCGCCGTCTTCTCGGCCGTGCCCGCCACCGCGCCGACCGACGAGAGGACCAAGAACCTGGTGACCACCATCCGGGACGAGCGCCCCGGCATCGAGTCCGGCACCGGCGCGAGCTACGAGGTCACCGGCACCACCGCGATGAACATCGACATCGCCGACAAGGTCCAGGCCGCGCTGATCCCCTACCTGGTCGTCGTGGTCGGGCTGGCGATCGTGCTGCTGCTGGTGGTCTTCCGGTCCCTGCTCGTCCCGCTCAAGGCGGCCCTCGGCTTCCTGCTGTCGGTGCTGGCCTCGCTCGGCGCGGTCGTCGTGGTCTTCCAGCAGGGCCATGGCGCGGAGCTCCTCGGCGTGGAGCAGACCGGCCCGATCATGAGTCTGATGCCGATCTTCCTGGTGGGCATCGTCTTCGGCCTCGCGATGGACTACGAGGTGTTCCTCGTCTCCCGGATGCGGGAGGCGTACGTCCACGGCGAGTCGCCCTCCCAGGCGATCACCTCCGGCTTCCGGCACAGCGCCCGGGTGGTCGTGGCCGCCGCTCTCATCATGATCGCGGTGTTCGCCGGTTTCATCGGCGAGAGCGACTCCATGATCAAGATGATCGGCTTCGGGCTCGCCTCGGCCGTCCTGTTCGACGCCTTCGTCGTACGGATGGCGATCGCGCCGGCCGTCCTCGCCCTGCTCGGCGACAAGGCCTGGTGGCTGCCGAAGTGGCTGGACCGGGCGCTGCCGCGGGTCGACGTGGAGGGCGAGGCCCTCAGCCGGCCGGAGCGGGAACAGGCCCCGGGCACCGCACCCGGCCTGGAGCCGGCGCGCACCTGAGGAACCCCCGCCCAGGGCCGCCCGTGGCGAAGGACACGGGCGGCCCCCGGGGCGTTGCGGCCCGCCGTCGACCACGATGGTTCCAGCCCCACCGACCGGAGAGCCCGATGAACATCAGTCTGGAGCGGCGGTACCAGGATCGCCTCGAGCAATTCTCGGCACGCCACGTGTTCCTCGTCGATCTGGCGATGGTTTTGGGACTGATGGGCTGTACCGCCCTCGGCGCCACGCTCACCATGCCCGGCGCCGGACCGCCGGACCATGACAAGACCGCCACCGCCCTCATGGGCGTGGCCTGCCTCGTCCTGCTCAAGCACCGCACCCACCCGCGCACCGCCGTCGTCGTGGCCGGGGCCTGCACGGTGACCGCGGTCGGACTCGGCTACCTGGTCACGCCCCTGCTGCTGGCACCGGTCATGGCCGCCCTCTACTGGCTGGCCGCGCAAACCGACCGCAGGGTCACCCGCATCCACGGTCTGTCGACCCTGCTGGCCGTGACGCTCGCGGCGGTGTTCTCCGGCTCCATGAACCACGTCTCGCTGCTGCTCAGGACGATCGGCCCGATCTTCTGGCTGATGCTGCCGCTCGCCGCCGGCAAGATGACGCAGCTACGGCGCGCCTACCTCCGGTCGTTGCAGGCCCGGGCCGAACACGCCGAGCGCACCAGGGAGGAGGAGGCCCGCCTGCGGGTCACCGAGGAGCGGGTGCGCATCGCCCGGGAGCTCCACGACGTGGTGGCCCACCACATGGCCTTGGCCAACGCCCAGGCCGGAACGGCCGCACACCTCGCCCTCACCAGCCCCGAACAGAGCCAGAAGATCCTCACCGACCTGACCGGCACCACGTCCTCCGCGCTGCGGGAGCTGAAGGCCACGCTCGGCCTGCTGCGCGACGACGACGCCCCCAGTTCCCTGGGACTGGAGCCGTCCCCCGGCCTGTCCCGGCTGCCCGAGCTGGTCTCGGCGTGCGAGTCGGCGGGGCTGAAGGTCACCGTCGACACGGAAGGGGAGCCGCAGCCGCTGTCGCCCGGCGTCGACCTGACGGCGTACCGGATCGTGCAGGAGGCCCTCACCAACGTCACCAAGCACGCCACGGCCGAGGCCGCCCGCATCCTGCTGACCTACACCGGCTCCCGGCTGCTGATCACGGTCAGCAACGACGGCCCCAGCAAACCGGAGGCCGCCCGCGGCCGCGGCTTCGGCGTGATGGGCATGCGCGAACGCGCCCTGTCCATCGGCGGCGAGCTGTGCGCGGGCCCCCGCCCCCAGGGCGGCTTCGAGGTCACCACCGCGCTGCCCCTGCAACCCTCCGTCCACCTCGCGGAAGGAACCACCGCATGAGCATCAGGGTGCTGCTCGCCGACGACCAGGCGCTGCTGCGGGCCACGTTCCGCATCCTCATCGACTCCTGCCCGGACATGGAGGTGGTCGCCGAGGCCTCCGACGGCGCCGAGGCGGTCGAGCTGACCCGCGAGCTGCGCCCCGACATCGTCCTCATGGACATCCGCATGCCCGGCACCGACGGCCTCACCGCCACCGCCGAGCTGTGCGCCGACCCGGAGCTGTCCGCCACCCGCGTCCTGATCCTGACCACGTTCGAGACCGAGGACTACGTCGCCCAGGCCCTGCGCGCGGGCGCCAGCGGCTTCCTCGGCAAGGACGTCACCGCCGACACCCTCCTGACGGGTCTGCGCACGGTGGCCTCCGGCGAGGCGCTCCTGTCGCCCGTCGCCACCCGCTCCCTCATCACCCGCTTCCTCATGGCTCCGGCCCCCGGCACCGGCCTCGCGTCCCCCGAGCGCCTCGCCGGCCTCACGGTCCGCGAACGGGAGGTGATGGCGCTGGCCGCGGAGGGCCGGTCCAACACGGAGATCGCCGAGGACCTCACGCTCAGCCCGCTGACCGTCCGCACGCACATCCACCGGGCCATGACCAAGCTGCACGCCCGGGACCGCGCACAGCTGGTCGTCATCGCGTACCAGAGCGGGCTCGTACGGGCGGCGCCGGCGTGACGCGGGGCCCTACGGCCTGCCGTAGGCCGCCACCATGACGGTCTCGGCGGTCCTGTTCATGCCCTGGCCCTTGGCGTCGGTGGAGTTGACGCTGTAGACGAGGGTGCGGGAGCCGTCGCGGGTGGAGGCGATGGCGGCGTTGTATCCCCAGCGTCCGCCCGTCTTGCCCCAGACCTCGCGTCCGCCGAGCACCTTCATGGACAGACCGACGGAGTAGGCGGCCGGCTCCCCCGTCCCGATGTCGGTCACCTCCGGCAGTGTGAACATCTCCTCCAGCAGCGGTCCGCGCACGACCCGGCCCTTGAACAGGGCGTCGGTGAAGCGCTCCAGGTCGGCGGTGGTCGAGATGATGTCCCCGGCCGCCCATCCGTCCGTCGCCCGCCACACGGAGACGTCCCGGAGCCCGGTCGTGCCGTCGTCGAGGCGCATTGTCTGGTAGCCGTGGTTGTGCGGCCCGGCGATGCGGGGAGCGGCCCCCGGGAGGTAGGTGTTCCGCAGCCCGAGCGGCCCGAGCACCCGCCGGGCGACCTGGCGCTCGTAGGAGTCGTGGGTGACGCGCTCGATGAGCAGGCCGGCGACGGTGTAGCCGATGTTGAGGTAGTGCTGGCGCTCGCCGGGCGCGAACTCGCGCTTCTTCGCCGTCGCCGAGCGGACCATGTCCTCGGGGTCGTGGATGTGGAAACGGTTCGCGTACGCCTCCTCGACGGTGGTGCCGGGGAAGTCGGGGGCCGGAATCCCGTGCGTGTGGTTGAGGAGCTGCCGGACGGTGACGCCCCCGTACGACGCCGGGATCAGCTCCGGCAGGTAGGAGCGGGCGCTGCGGTCGAGGTCCAGCCGTCCCTCCTGGGCCAGTTGCAGGGCGACCGCGGCGGTGAAGACCTTGGTGACCGACCCGGCGCGGAAGCGGGCGGCCGGATCGGCGGGCCGCCCGGTCCGCAGATCGTGCACACCCGAACTGCCGTGCCAGACACCCTCCTTGCCGCCGACCCGCACGAGGGCGGCGGTGGCGTCGGCGCGGGGAAGGCCCGCGATGGCGGCTTCGAGGGCCGGGCCCGGGGAGGACGGCGCGGCCGTCGACGCGGCGGGGGCGGTGGCGGCGGCCGGGAGGACGGAAGGCCCCACGGAGAGCCCCGCGACGAGCACGGCGGCGGCCAGCAGGCTGGTACGCATCTTCATGGCGAACTCCGTTGACATGAGGCGACGTTGTGCGACGTCCTCATCCTCCGCAGCCGTGCCGTCCCACGGATCGCCCGCGCCGGTGGGCCTGTGGCGTCACTTCCTCGCCGGCGCGGGGGAGGGCCCGGACCCGGCCGCTCCCCCGGGCGGGGGATCACCGGCCGCGACGAGGCCGGTCTCGTAGGCGCAGATCACGGCCTGGATGCGGTCCCGGAGGCCCAGCTTCGCCAGCACATTGCCGACGTGCGTCTTGACGGTGTGGTCGCTGACCACCAGCTCTGCGGCGATCTCGGCGTTCGACAGGCCGCGCGCGAGCAGCAGCAGCGTCTCGCGCTCCCGGGCGGTCAGGACGTCAAGCCGGGGATCGGGCCGGCGGGCCCGGGCGGTGGCGGGCCGGGTGTACTGCTCGACCAGCCGCCGGGCGACCGAGGGGGCGAGCAGCGAGTCACCCCGGGCGACGACCCGCACGGCGTGCACGAGGTCGTCGCGGCGGACGTCCTTGAGCAGGAAGCCGCTCGCGCCCGCGTGCAGCGCGTCGTACACGTACTCGTCGGAGTCGAACGTCGTCAGCATCACCGTCCGGCAGGCGCTCGCCGCGCTGATCGCCCGGCAGGCCTCGATGCCGTCCGTGCGGGGCATACGGATGTCGAGCAGGGCGATGTCGGGCGCGTGCCGGCGCACCGCGTCGACGGCCCCGCCGCCGTCGGCCGCCTCGGCGACGACCTCGATGTCCGGCTGCGCGTCCAGGATCATCGCGAAGCCGCTGCGCACCAGTTCCTGGTCGTCGGCGACGACGACACGGATCGTCACGTCCCCACCTCCGCCGCGGCGGAGAGGGGAATCCGCACCCGCACCTCGAAACCGTGCCCGTCCGCTCCCGGCCCGGCGACCGCGTCGCCCCCGTGCGCGGCGGCCCGCTCGCGGATGCCGACGAGCCCGTGCCCGCCCCGGCGGGACACGGCCTGCGCCCCTCGCCCGTCATCGATCACGGCGACCTCCAACTCGTTCCCCCTCCACCTCAGTTCCACGGTCACGGTCTGCGCCTGCGCGTGCCTGACGACATTGGTCAGAGCTTCCTGGACCACCCGGTAGACGGTCACCCCGACCCCGTCGGCCACCGGCCCGGTGTCCCCCGCGGTCCGGTACACCACGTCGAGCCCGCTCCCGCGCACCCGGTCGAGAAGGCCGGGCAGCGCGGCGAGCCCGGGCTGCGGCTCGCGCGGTGCGGTGCCGTCGCCCTCGTCGGCGCCGTCCCGCAGTACCCCCAGCATGTGACGCAGTTGCGCCATGGCGTCCCGCCCCGTCGCGGAGATGGCGTCGAAGGCGGCCTCGGCCCGCTCGGGCGCGGCCCGTACCGCGACCGGTCCGGCCTCGGCCTGCACGATCATCAGGCTCACGGCGTGGGAGAGGATGTCGTGCATCTCCCGCGCGATCCGGGCCCGTTCGCGCGAGGCGGCCTGTTCGGCCTCGACGCGGTGGGCCCGCTGCCGGGCGTCGGTCAGCCGCCCGAAGACGTAGGCGGCGGCGAACACGAAGACGGAGAAGGTCAGTTCACGCGCCGACCGGGTGTTGAGCCAGACGCCCACCGGCACGGCCACCACCAGCACCAGCCCGGCGAGGAGCCGCCGCGTCGGGCCCGCCAGCGCGGCGATGGTGTACGTGACCACCAGCCCGGCGTACGGCAGCGGCTGCCCGGGCCCGTCGACGGTCAGCCGGTACAGCAGGCTGGTGCCCAGCATCGCGAACAGCACGGCGAGCGGAGCGCGCCTGCGCCAGACCAGGGGCACGACGGTGAGCGTGCTCAGCCCGTACGCGGCCCAGGTCGCCGGCGGCAGCCCGGGCGCACGCGGCACGAGGAACGGCATCGTCATGGCGCCCTGGACGAGCAGCGCGACGCCGATGTCGACCAGAAGCGGATGGGCCGCCGCGAGCACCCGGCCCCGGTCCCACCACCCGCGCAGTTCCCCGCGTATGCCCATGGCGACCTGCCCCCCGTCCCGCGCGGCCCGACCCCGGAACCGTATCGGGGCGGCGGCCTCACCCGCCGGGAGAACAGGCCCTGGTTCAGGGCGTGTCCGGCGGCGTCCAGGCCGCCACCAGGTCCACCAGCCCGGGGAACCGGGAGTTGAGGTCGTCCACGCGGACGTGGCTGCGGCGTTCCAGGCCGTACTGGCGCTGGCGGGTGATGCCGGCCTCGCGCAGGGCCTTGAAGTGGTGGGTGAGGGAGGACTTGGGGCGGTCGAGGCCGAACCAGCCGCAGGAGTGGTCGAACGCCTCCGAGTCGAGCAGGAGTTTGCGCACGATCCGCAGCCGCAGCGGGTCGCTCAGCGCGCCCAGCACGGTCTCCAGCCGCAACTCCCCGACCGCCGGCTCGGGCAGCGGTTCCGGCAGGTTCTCCGGCTCCGGCACCACCTTGATGACCGGCGCCTGTCGAACCGTCGCAGACATAGGCAACTCCCTATAACCGAAATCCTATGTACGAGTTTAATCGTACTGCATGTTAAGTTCGAACGGACTCGTACTTAGCTTGCCGAGGGAGCAACCCATGTCGGAGAGTCGGACCTCGTCCGCCGGGACGGTGGACGAACAGCAGGTGGACGAAGAGCAGGCCGCAGTGCCCAAGCCGGCCACGCCCGCACCGCCGGAGCGGGCCGCCGCGGCCCGCACGCCCACCTGGTGGGTGTGGCTGGCGGCCTGGCCGGTCACCGCCGTCTTCGTGCTGTCCAACGCGGCGACCCCGCTGTACGTGCTGTGGCAGCGCGACATCGGGTTCTCCAAGGGCACGCTGACCGTCGTCTTCGCGTTCTACATCGTCGGACTGCTCGGCTCGCTGCTCGTGTCGGGCGTCGTCTCCGACCGGCTGGGACGCAAGCCCGTGCTGCTGCCCGCCCTCGCGCTCGCCCTGGCCGCATGCGCGATCTTCGCGACCGCCACGACGGTCGTCGCACTGATCGTCGCCCGGTTGTTCACCGGTATCGCCGTCGGCGCGGTCGTCTCCGCCGGAATGGCCGCGGTGACGGACGTGGCGGGCCCGGAGCGGAAGCGGCTGGCCGCGCTGCTGGCCTCCTGCGCGATGGTCTTCGGGGCCGGCCTCGGCCCGCTGCTCGCCGGCCTGCTGTCCGAGACGCTCCCGGCTCCCACCGTCACCGTCTTCGTCGTCGAGGCGGTCCTGCTGCTCACGGCCGTCCTCGCCGTGCTGCGCATGCCGGTACGCCGTCCCGCGGGCCGCGGCAAGGGCGCCTGGGTGCGCGTGCCCGGCGTGCCGCACGGCAACGGCATCCATCTCGCCCTGGGCATCGCGGTGTTCGCCCCCGGCATCACCGCCACGTCCTTCGTGCTGTCGCTCGGCCCCACCCTGCTGACCGAACTGCTCGGCACCACCAGCCGGATCGTTGCCGGAGCCATGGCGTTCGTCATGTTCCTCGCCGCCACCGGCGTCCAGTTCGCCGTGCAGAAGCTGCCCCGGCGCACCATCCTGACCGCCGGTGCGATCAGCACCACCCTCAGCATGGCCGCGCTGATCGCCGCCGTGCACGCCTCGTCGGTCGCGCTGCTCGTCGCCTCCGCCCTGCTCGCCGGGGCCGGCCAGGGCATGGGCCAGCTCGGCGGTCTGTCGCTGCTCAACTCCACCGTCCCGGCGCAGCGCCTGGCCGAGGCCAACGCCGCGCTGAACGTGGGCGGTTACATCCCCGCCGGCCTCCTGCCGGTGTCCACCGGCTACCTCATGGACGCGGTGGGCCTGCCCACCGGCGCGACCCTCTTCGGCACCGTCCTGATGAGCCTCGCCGTCGTCGGCGGACTCGTCGTGCTCTCCGGCCGGCGCCGGGTGGCCGAGCCGGTGTGACGGGTCGGCGCCGGCGCCGGGTCCCCGGGCGTACCCGCGTGGCGGTGCTCCACGGCTTCGGCCGCGGAGCACCGCCACGCACGGGTGGTGCGCCCCGGCGCCCGGAGCCGCTTCCGGGGCCCCGGGTCAGCGGGCCCGGATGGCGTGGAAGAGCAGTTCGCTCGTCTCCGTCCAGCGCTCCACCACGTCCGCGCGTCCCCTGAGCACGTCCGAGATGTGCTGGGCGCCGAAGAACGCCGAGACCAGGGACCTCGCCGCCGCCTCCGGCGAGACGCCCTCCCGCACCTGACCCCCGTCCCGCGCCGCGACGAGCAGCGAGGCGAGGAGCTCGGTCCAGTCGACGTACGGCGTCGGCAGCTCGGCGTCGATGTGCGGGCGCTCTATCTGCAGACGCGCCCCCGCCTGTACGACGATGTCGTCCCGGAACGACACCGCCGCACGCGCCAGCATCTGCTCCGCCGTCTCCAGCGGCCCGTATCCCTCCGTCAGGACCTCTTCCAGGAGCGCCGGCCACCGGGCGTAGTGCTCCTCCACCACCGCCACGGCCAGTGCCTCCTTGGAGGGGTAGTGGAAGTAGACCGCGCCCTTCGTCATCTTCATGCGGTCGGCCACGTCCTTGACCGACGTGTGCCGGAATCCCTGCTCGGCGAACAGCTCGGACGCCGCGGTGAGCACCAGCAACCTGGTGCGCGCGGACCGTTCCTGTTTGGGGTCGGGCCCCCTCCTGGTGACGAACTTCCTCGGCGCGAACGCGGCGATGGCTGGCTGCGGCTCGGACATGCTCGGTTCCTCTGACTCGGCGGCCTCGGCCGGAGCGGGCGGATGTGTTCGGCCGGGGCAGATGGAATCGTTCCGGCCGTACTGGCTCAAAACAATCTCGGCTTCGATACCTTCTGGAAGGTATCTTTTTCGCGTCGCTTCCCGTGAACGACGGGACCATAGCGGGCTCACCCCTGCTTCCGCGACCCGAAAGGGAACAGAACCTTGCACTGCGTACCGTCCCCCGCCGCGCCGCCGGACCTCCACACCCCGGGTCTTCCCGGTGGCGCGCTCCGCTACGACCGCCCCGTAACCCGCGAATCCGTGCACAAGTCCGCCTCCACGGAAGTGCTCCTGACCGACGCCCGGCACCTGGGCGAGGACAGGTTCGCGGTCGCCGCCCGGTTACCCCGCGAGCAGTTCATCACCGCCGACCACCCCGGCGAAGGGGTCCTGGACCCCGTACTGCTGGCCGAGGCGGCTCGGCAGGCGGCGATCCATCTGTCCCACCGTTTCCACGACATCCCCCTCGGGCACCCCTTCGTCCTCGGCGAGGTCGCCGTCGAACTCGACGAGCCGCTGCCGCCCTCGGCCGACGTGACGCTTCAGGCGCGCTGCCGGCGGAGGGCAGAGAACCCCCGCCGCGCCTGCCTGGATCTGGACGCGACGGTGTGGGGGGCGGGCCGGGCAGCCGGCCGGGCGCGAGTCCTCTGGGAGGCCATGGAGGCACGCCGATACGCGGTCCTCCGCAAGCGCGGCGCCGCCCAGCCACCCGTGGTGTCCGGGCCGGTCCACGCCGCTGCCGCCGGGGCCGCCCCGCTGCCACCGGCCAGGGTCGGGCTGTGGCGCGACCGCGACGTCCTCCTCGCCTCCGACACGGAGCGCTCCGGCCGGTGGTGGCTGCGGCTGGACGCCGGCCACCCCGTCCTCTTCGACCACCCGTCGGACCACATACCGGGCATGGCCCTCGTGGAGGCCTTCCGCCAAGCGGCCGGCGTCGCGGCCACCCACGGCGCCGCCGGCCCGGCCGGGGTGCGGGACATCGGTGGACTCACCGTGGCGTACGACTCGTTCGGCGAACCGGACCTGCCGGTGGCCATCACCCTGGAGCCCCGCGGGGCGGGGGCCCGGGAGGCGCACGACGAGCACGCCCGCCTCGTCCACCTGACCGCCACGCAGGGCGACCGCACGCTCGCCCGGGCCCGCATCCGGTGCGGGACGCCCGGCCGTGCCCGCCACCGTACGGGGGCCGCATGCTGATCGACGACCCGGAGCGCACCGCCCTGCGCACACCCTTGCGTGACCTGTCGGCCCTGACGGCGACCGCCCGCCGGGACGCCCCGGTCGCGGAGGAGCGGCGTGCCCTCACGGCCGATGCCGTCGAGGCGTTGACCCGCGCGGGTTTTCCGCGTCACTTCGTGCCCGGCCGGTTCGGCGGGGAGGCGGGGGAGTTCGTCCCGCTGGTGGCCGGCGTGGCGGACGTGGGGGAGGCCTGCGCCGCCACGGCGTGGTGCGCCGCGCTGTTCGCCGCGCACGGCCGGCTGGCCGCCTATCTTCCGCCCGAGGGGCAGCGCGAGGTGTGGGCGGACGGTCCGGACGTGCGGATCGCCGCCGCGGTGGTACCGCCCCAGGGCGCGGCGGTGGCGGTCGACGGCGGCTGGCGCCTCGACGGTGCCTGGCGGCCTGCCAGCGGGGTCGACCACGCGGACTGGACTCTGCTGGCCTCCTGGACGGACGGCGAGGAGGGGCGGGAGCACCGGATCTTCGCCGTTCCCCGTGCGCAGGTGACGGTGGCGGACACCTGGTACTCCTCGGGCCTGCGGGGCACCGGCAGCAATACGGTGCGGTGCGAGGGGGTCGTCGTTCCGCGGCACCGGACGTACACGCTCGCCGCACTCCTGCGGAACCGTGCGGGCGCGGCCCGTTGCCACACCGTGCCGTACCCCATGGTCGCGGCGCTGATGTTCGCCGCTCCGCTGCTCGGAACCGCCCGCGGGGCCCTGCGCGCCTGGACCGGCGAACGGCTCGCCGCCGAGCGCACCCATCCGGCGGCCCACACCGTGCTGGCCGGGGCATCGGCGCGGATCCACGCCGCCGGTCTGCTCCTGACCGGCGCGGCCGAGCGCGCCGACCGGGGCGAGATCACCCCGCTCACCGTCGCGGAGAACCGCAGGGACGCCACCGCAGCGGCCACACTGTGCCGGGAGGCGGTCGACGCGCTGTTCCACGCCTCCGGCCTGCGCGCCCAGTCCCCGGACAGCGCCGTGCAACGCGCCTGGCGGGACGCCACGGCCGTCGCCGCCCACGCTGCCCTGGACCCGGACGCCGCGGCCCGGGCCTACGCGGAAGCGGTGCTGTCCCCGGCGGGAGGTGACGTGCCATGACCCGGGCGGCAGCCGTCCCGGTCGCCTTCTTCGACGTCGACGAGACCCTCGTCGCCACGAAGAGCCTGCTCGACTTCTGGGACTACTGGGTGACGCGGCAGGACGGCGCGGCAGGCACGGGCAGTCGGCCGCACGACCCGCAGCGACGAACGGCGCAGCCGGCGCCACCCGCGACCACGTCCACGGCGGCAGTCGGTCCGCCCGACCGCTCCCGGCTCAACCGCGACTACTACCGCCGCTACACGGGCACGCCCCTGTCGCTCCTCCGGGCCGCCGCCCGCGACTGGTACGCCCTCTACCGCCGCGGCGAGCGTGCCTTCGTCACCGCCGGACTGCACGCCCTCGCCCGGCACCGCGCCCTCGGGCACGAGATCGTCCTGGTCTCCGGCTCCCTGCGCCCCGTCGTGGACGCCGTCGCGGCGGACCTCGGCGCCACCGCCGTACGGTGCGCCGAGCAGACCGTCACCGATGACGGGCTGCTGACCGGCGAGATCGACCGGCCGATGATCGGGCGGGCCAAGGCCGACGCGGTCGAGGCCCACCTGGCGGAGCGCGGCGCCCGCGCCGGTGACTGCCACGCGTACGGCGACCACGACAGCGACCTGCCCATGCTCCGCTCCGTCGGCCACCCCGTCGTGATCGGCGGCGCCCCCGCCCTGCGGCACGAGGCCGCCCGGCTGGGCTGGACGACCCTCCCCTGCGACACCGGGCCACACCCCGGAAAGCTGCCCGTGGCTACCGGTCGACCGCCCCGTTCCGCCGCAGGCCAACGGCGGGATCCGGCCTCCGTGAGTCCCTGATGTACGGCCGACTTTCGCCTCCTCGGAGGAATCCTTCCCAGGGGTATGTTTGTGCTCTCGATCAAGACCGGAGGGCACCCCGCATGGCCAAACAGGAAAGGGCGCTGCGCACACGTGAGAAGGTGCTGGACGCTGCGGCCGAGGAGTTCGCCGCGCAGGGATACGCCAAGGCCACGCTGAACGACGTGGCGAGGCGGACGGGGATGACCAAAGGGGCCCTCTACGGGCACTTCCCGTCCAAGGAGATCCTCGCCGCGACCCTGCTCGCCCAGTCCCGCGTGGCCTGGGAGGAGATGCGGCGTGCCCGGGACGTGCCGGGCGCCGAGCCCCGTGCCGTGCTGGAGGAGCTGGTCCTGGAGCTCGCCCAGCGCCTGCGCTCGGACATCCGGCTCAGGGCGGCCCTCCGGCTCGCCAACGACCTGCCCTGTCTGGCCCGCGCGGCCCCGGACCTCTTCGACGACGTGCGGCGTCACCTGGTCGGCCTCGTCCGCAGGGCGCAGCAGGAGGACGGCATGGCCCCCTATCCGCCGGACCTGGTGGTGGAGCTGCTGCTGACCTCCCTGCACGGCACTCTCCACGCCTCGCAGTGCGACGACCGGTACGGCAGCGCCCCCACCGGGGAGGCGGTGTGGCGTCTCCTGCTCGACGCGCTCGCCGGTGATCGCGGGGGCTGCCGGGGCATGGCCGGGCGGTGAGGTTGTCGTTTCGGACACGTAAAAAATACCATCCCGAAGGTTTTTTCTGTCATGATGATGCTGTCCCGGTCCGCCGGGCCGCCCGCTGCCCGGTCGCAGGCCGGTCCGCGGTCGCGGTCGCCATGAAGTGACGGAGGGAAGCAGATGAGTGTGCTGGATGAAAGGATCGGTCCGTTCCCCCTCGGGCAGGCAGCCTTCGGCGTGGCCCCCGAGGAGTCGCACCAGGAGGAGATTCAGCGCGCTGTCAACCATGCCGAACATGTCGACGACTTCGATATGCGACACCTTCGGTATTTCCTGGCGGTGGTCCGCTCCGGAACTGTCTCCGCAGCCGCCAAAGAATTGCGTATATCGCAGCCGAGTCTGAGTCAGCAGATCAAACGGCTGGAGCAGCGAATAGGCGCGGCGCTATTCGTGCGCAGCTCCCGCGGTGTCGAACTGACGGCGGGTGGCCGGGCCTTTCTCCGGGAGATCCAGAGCATTCCCGGCCAGCTCCGGTCGGCCATCGCTGCCGCCGCCCCCACCCCCGCGCTCTGGTCCGTCGGCGTGTGCGGAGGCGTGCCGGCGGAGGTTCTCGCGGAGGTGCAGAACGGCCTCGCCGGGCAGGGCGCGCACCACGTCGGCAGCAGACCCGGGCCGCACCTGCGCATGCGTTCGGTGGGCGCGGCGGAGCAGCCCGAGATGCTGGAGCACGGCGAGATCGTGTTCGGGATCATGCGGCTGCCGGTGACCGCGCCCCACCTCGCCCGCGCCGTCGTCTGGGACGAGCCGCTCGGCGTCGTCCTGCCCACCGCGCACCCGCTGGCCTCGCAACTTAGTCTGACCTGGGAAGACCTTTCCACGCAGCGCCTCCTCTGGTACGACGAGGGATGCGCCCCGGGCTACGCCGACGCCGTGCCGGCGCAGCTGACGGCGCTGGGCTGGAAGGCCGTGCTGCATCCCGTCGACCAGGACCAGCAGGCTCTGTTCGTGCACGCCCTGCAGACCACCCGCGATCTGGTGGCCCTGCGCCCGAGCACGGCGGTGACGGACGATCCGCAGCTCGTCTGGCGCCCGTTGCCCACCGCCTCCGCGCCCCGTGAACGGCTGGCCGTGACCGCCCTGGCCGGCAGTCGCGCAGCCCGCTATCTGGGCCGGGTGGCCGCTCGGTGCGGGTGGCCCTACCGCGCCTGATCTCCACTTTTTCGGCCATTCGACGGCCGGTCCGGAACTTCTTGTTCCGGACCGGCCGTTTTCTGTTTCCCCGCAGGGAAGGAAAACGAAAGCTTACTCCGAGGTCACCTTACCGGAGGGTCACATTCCGTCATAGTCGGAGCCTTATGGCTACTACGCGGTATAGGTCTTGGACAGGCGAGATCCGCCGAACCTAGTCTCCTGTATGTGACACGAATCCGGTTCGGTCACACAGTAATTTCCGACCGATTTCCCGATGACGTCGGATTCATTCCTGATCCATTCGGCCGCGGCCGGGAAAACAGGGGAGAAGCGTGATCTCCACCAAGCTGACGGAACTGCTCGGCATCGACCACCCCGTCATCAGCGCGCCCATGGGGTCCGTGTCCGGGGGACGGCTCACCACCGCCGTCACCCGCGCCGGCGGGCTGGGACTCGTCGGTGTCAGCTACGGCGACCCCGCCTTCATCGACGAACACGTGGGGCAGGCCGCGCAGGCCGGTGGCGTCTGGGGCGTCGGCTGCGTGATGTTCACCTTCGACGAGCGCCCGGGCCTGTGGGACAAGGTGCTCGGCTACGCCCCGCCGGTCGTAGCCCTGTCGTTCGGCGACCCGGAGCAGGTACGCCGGTACGTCGCCTCCGCCGCCGAGAGCGGTGCCCACGTCGTGGTCCAGGTGCACGATCCCGAGCAGGCGGCCGTGGCCCTGCAGGCCGGTGCCTCCGTGCTGGTGGCCCAGGGCGCCGAGGCCGGCGGCCACCACAAGACACAGGCGACACTGCCGCTGATCCCGGCCGTGCTCGACATCACCCAGGGCGTGGTGCCCGTGGTCGCCGCGGGCGGTTTCGCGGACGGGCGGGGCCTGGCCGCCGCCCTCGCCCTCGGCGCCGACGGCGTCATGATGGGCACCCGCTTCGCCGTCACCGAGGAGTCGTTGGGCACGCCCGGCTTCAAGTCCTCGCTGGTCTCCGGGGCCACGGCGGACCTCGTCGACACCCGGGCCTTCGACGTCGTGCGCGGCATCCCGTGGGACGAGGTCTACCGGGCGCGCTCGGTGAGCAACGACTTCACCCGCACCTGGACCGGCCGCGACGCCGAACTCGCGGCCCGGCGCGCCGAGATCGAGCCCGAGTGGGCCGCGGCGGTCGCCCGCGACGACACGAGCCGGCGGGCGCTGTTCGCCGGTGAGGTCCTCGACCTGGTCCACGACATCCGGCCGGCGGGGAGCGTCGTGCGCGAGACGGTCGCCGAGGCCGAGTCCATCCTGCGCGGCGTGGCCGGGCGCATCACGCCCTGACCCCTCCGCTCCGGCCGGGCCCCGGCCCCCACCCGAATCACCCTGAACGGCCCCGCCTCGACCACCGGCCGGGCAGTCCTTCCTCACACCGGAGAAACCCGTGATCCACGTCCTCACCCTAACCTACCTCCAGCCCCGCGAGACCGTCACCGCGCACCTGCCCGAGCACAAGGCCTGGCTGCGGGACCACTCCGACCGGGGACGGATCCTGCTGAGCGGGCCCCGGCCCGACGGCGGCGCCGTCATCGTCACCGCCGACCTCGACGAGGCCACCGTGCGGGACCTCATCGAGAGCGACCCGTGGCACAAGCTCGGCATCGCCTCGTACGACCAGGTCGCCTTCGAGGCAAAGAACGCCAGCCCCGGTGTCGTCACCGCGGCCGTCCCCGACGACAGCGTCCTGCTCATCAACGTCGCCACCACCGAGGACGCGCCCGCCACGGTCGACGCCCTCGCCGGTGCCGTCGAGCACGTCGCGGCCACCGCCGACGGATTCCGCGGCTCCCGCCTGCTCACCAGCGTCGACGGGGACGCGGTGATCAACCTCGCGGCCTGGACCGACGAAAAGCGGTTCAACGCCATCTTCGACGACCCCGGCTTCACCAGCCGCTACCAGGACTTCGCGAAGACCGTGACCGGCGCCAAGTACCGCCTCTACCGCACCAGCCGGGTCATCAGCCCCAACCGCTGAACCCGCGCCACCCGGCACGCACGACCTCAAGGAGCAACCATGACCGTCCCGTCCACGCCCGTCCCGTACGACCTCGTCGTCGTCGGATTCGGCGCCGCCGGCCTGTCGGCCGCCCTGTCCTTCGCCGAGGCCACCGAAGGGCACGACACGCCCGCCCGGATCGCGATACTCGAACGGTCCACCGAGGACGAACGCGGCGGCGCCACCCGCTGGACCGGTGCCTTCCTCCGCGTCGACGAGCGGCGGCGGCTCGACACCGACTGGGCCGAGCACGTCGGCCGCGTCTCCGGCGGCCTCGCCGACGTCGAGTACTGCCGCACGGTGGAGCGCGAGTCCCCGCAAACCCTCGCCTTCGTGGAGAAGCACGGCGTCGAGATCGACTACGCCGACTTCCCGCTGCCGCACACCTTCGACGGCGGTACCCCCTCCATGACCCCGCCGGCCAGCCCCCGCGGCGGCGGCGCCTCCATCGTCGAACACCTCGGCGCGGCCCTGGAGAAGGACCCCCGCGTCGACATCCACTACGAGACGGAGGCGCTGCGCCTGACCACCGCCGAGGACGGTGCCGTCGACGGCGTCGTGGTGCGCGGCCCCGACGGCCGCACCCGGCGGCTGTCCGGCCGCGCGGTGGTCCTGGCCTGCGGCGGCTTCCAGGGCAACACCGAGATGCTCACCCGCTACGTCGGCGACCGCGCCTGCGACCTGCCGCTGATCGCGCCCGGCATCGCCAACAACCGCGGTGACGCCCTGCGCATGGCACTGGAGCTCGGCGCCGACACGGCCGGCCAGTTCGACGGCATCCACGCCGAGCCGGTCGACCGCCGCACCAGCAAGGCCGACGCGGTGCTGTACGGCTTCAGCTGCGGCATCTTCGTCAACGGCCGTATGCAGCGTTTCTTCGACGAGGGCCGCGACACCTGGGACAACACCTTCGAGCACGTCGGCTACGAGATCTGGCGCAACCAGGACCAGGAGGCGTACTGGATCGCCGACGCCAAGACCCTCGCCATCCCGGGCATCATGAACTCGCTGCTCAGCGACGTACCGCCGGAGCAGGCGGACACCCTGGAGGAGCTCGCCGACAAGCTCGGCATCGACGCCGAGGGACTGGCGAAGACCGTCGCCGAGTTCAACGGGGGTGTCGGGGAAGGAGAGTTCGACCCAACCCGCCTCGACGGCAAGAGCACCGTCGGCCTCACCCCGCCCAAGTCCAACTGGGCCACGCCCCTGGACACCGCGCCGTTCATCGGCGTCCCGGTGACCGCCGCGATCTGCTTCACCTACGGCGGCGTCCGCACCGACCTCGACGCCCGCGTCGTCACCCCGTCCGGCACGGCCATCCCCGGCCTGTACGCCGCCGGTGAGGCCACCGGCCTCTTCTACAAGGCCTACCCGCCGGCCACGTCCGTGCTGCGCTCGCTGATTTTCGGACGGCTCGCCGCGCACCACGCGGTCCAGGCCCGGCCGTCCGCCTGACACCCCCTCATCGTCAGCTTTCTGGAGGACCCATGAGTATGGTCAACATCGATGTCACCCTCCGCGACGGCGGCTATCGCAACGGCTTCGACTTCCCGCTCGGCTACGCCCTGAAGCACGCGAAGCTGAGCGTCGAGGCCGGGTTCGACTGGGTCGAGATCGCCTACCGCAAGGGCTCGCTCGTCCCCATGCCGGGCCTGGGGCTCACCGGCCGGGGCGACGACGACTACATCGCCGCGATGGCCCAGGAGGTCGGCCCCCGGCACGTCGCGATGATCCTGCACCCGAAGAACATCACCCGCGACGACCTGCCCGCCATGTACCAGGCCGGAGCGCGGCTCGTCCGCATCATCCTGCCGGCCAAGGGCTACGAGCCGGGCCTGGACTACATCCGCCAGGCCCGGGACATCGGCTTCACGGTGGGCGTCAACTTCGCCCGGATCAGCCAGTGGCCGGGCCGCGACGTGGTCGAGGTGGCGGCCGCCGCGACCGACGCGGGTGCCGAGTGCGTCTACCTCGCCGACTCCAACGGCAGCCTGTCGCCGGTGGACACCGCACACCTGACCACCCTGACCAGGTCGGTCACCGGGGGCCCGGTCGGGCTGCACGCGCACAACAACCTGGGGCTCGCCCTGTCCAACGCCATCAGTGCCGAGGCCGCCGGCGCGACCTGGATGGACTCCTCGATCCAGGGCATGGGCAAGGGCCCGGGCAACCTCATCGCCGAGCAGTGGCTGGCGCACCTGGACCGCACGGACCCGGAGGCCGCCGCGCGCCTCAACCTGGAGCCCGTGCTGGAGCTGGCGGACCTGCTCCTCGCGAACGTCCCCGAGGGCTCGCCCTCGCTGCCGCTGCCGGATCTGGTGCTGGGCCGGTACGACCTGCCGGTGGAGCACCGCAAGGAACTGGTCGGCCGGCACGGAGAGGTGCTCGCCACCGCGCGCACCCTCGCGGGCGCCCGGTGACCCACACCGGAACTGCTGTGCCGACGGCGGTCCACCCACCCCGGACCGCCGCCGGCCCGGCGCACGCCCACGCCCTGGTCCTCGCCCCCGTCACACCGGCCTGGGACGAGGGAGCGTTCTTCGCCCCGGTCATCGACACCCTGACGGCGGCGGGGGCCGGGCTCCGGGTGACGGTGGTCGACACGCTCGCCCTCCGGGACGGGCGCGTACGCACCCTGGACGACCTCGTCGCCCGCTGGCGGGCCCTGCTCCCCGCCTTCGGCCGCATCGACCTGCTGTGCGGGAACGCCCTGGGCGGAGCCGTGGCCCAGGGACTCCTCCCGTACGTCGCCACCGGCACGGCGGCCCTCCTCGTCTCGGGCCCGGCCCGCTCGGACGCGCTCCTGGAACACCGCCTCACCGAAATCGCCGACCTGGCGGCCACGGGCCACACGGAGGCGTCCCTCGCGCTGCTGCACGAGCGGGTCCAGCCGGGCGGCACACCTCTGTCCACCGGCCCCCGCTCGACGGCGACCGCCGCGCGGACGGCAGCCGGGGGCGATGCCGCGTGGCGGGCCGACGGCGCGGCGGGTGACCTCGGTCGCCCCGTGCCTGCCGGTGCCGCCCCGGCAGCCCCCGGCGGCACCCCCGCCGCGCGGACGGGAGTCCCCGCCGGCCTCCCGCGCCCCGCCTACCAGACCCCGGCCCAGCGGCTCGACGGGGGGCTCCGGCTGCTGAGCGGTATCGATCTGGCTCCGGCCGTCGAGGCGCACCCCGGCCCCCTGCTGCACATCGTCGGAGGGCGTTCGCAGCTCGTCACACGGCGGCACACCGCCGCCGGCCCGCACCACAGGGTGCATGCCGTAGCCGAGGCCGGCATGCGCCCCCACTTCGATCAGCCCGCTGAAGTGTCCGCCCTTGTCGGCGCCTTCCTGCGGGAGAAGGGACTGACATGAAGCCGACCCCGAAGAAGAGCGTCGCCGTCCTCCCGGGCGACGGCATCGGCCCGGAGGTCGTCTCCGCCGCGCTCGACGCCGTCGAAAAGCTGGACCTGCCCCTGGAGTTCCGGTTCGGAGACATCGGCTGGGACTGCTGGCGCGAGGAGGGCGACCCCGTCCCGCAGCGCACCTGGAAGCTGCTCGAGGAGACCGACACCTGCCTCCTGGGTGCCATCACCAGCAAGCCCGTGCGGGAGACGGAGGCCGAACTCGCCCCGTCCCTGCGCGGCACCGGCCTCCGGTACGTCTCACCGGTCCTCCAACTCCGCCAGCGCCTCGGTCTGTACGCCAACATCCGTCCGGTCACCGACCTGGACGGCGGCCGGTTCGACTTCACCGTGATCCGCGAGAACACGGAGGGCCTGTACGCCGGCATCGACGTCCACGGCCTCGACGAGCCGCTCTGGAACGCCGTACGACACCACCCGAACGCGGCGGCATCGGGCCCGGAGGACACCAGCCTCACCCTGCGCCTGCAGACCCGCCACGGCATCGACCGGCTGCTCCGCTTCGGCTTCGCCCACGCCGAGGCGCACGGCAAGCGCCTGCTCACGGTCGCGGACAAGCCGATGGTCCTGCGCAACAGCGGCAACCTGCTGCGCGAGCGCCTCGAACTGATCGCCCGGGAGCACCCGGACGTCGAGACGGAGATCCTCAACGTCGACGCCGTCGCCCTGTGGCTGGTCCGCAGGCCGGAACGGTTCGGCGTCCTGGTCGCCGAGAACATGTTCGGCGACATCCTCTCCGACCTCGGTGCCGGTGTCATGGGCGGACTCGGTCTCGCCCCGAGCGGCAACATCGGCGACCACGGCAGCTACTTCGAGCCGGTGCACGGCAGCGCCCCCGGCATGGTCGGCAAGGACCGGGCCAACCCGATGGCGATGCTCCTCACGATCGGTCAGATGCTCGGCCACCTCGGCCTCGACGTGCCGGGCGAGGAACTGCGCAACGCCGTACGCACCGTCGCCCGCGCCCGCAAGACCGTCACGTACGACCTGGGCGGCACGTCGGGGACCAGGGAGGTGGCGCGGGCCGTCGCCGGCCGGCTGGCGGAGGGAGCAGCTGCCTCGGCGGAGAGCACCCTCGTCCCCCAGGAAGTCGTCGACCGGCTCGCCCGTCTCGACACCGCCTCCGTCTCCGACGCCCTGGACAGCCTCGGCATCGGCGGTGTGCTCGCGGGCCTGAGCGCCCGGGTGCCCGGAGCCCGTACGGCCGGCCTGGCGTACACCGTCACCTACCGGCCGGTGGACGGCGACGGCCAGGGCTTCCGGAACGCGGCGAACTATCTGGACGACGTACCCGAGGGCGCGTTCGTCGTCGTCGACAACGCCGGCAGCACGGACTGCACCAACTGGGGGTCGCTGCTCACCTCCGTGGCCCGCGGCCGCGGCGTGCGCGGCACCGCGGTGCACGGCTCTGCCCGTGACATCGCCGAGATCCGGGCCGCCGGATACCCCCTGTTCAGCACCGGCGCCACGATGGTCAGCGGCAAGAACCGCGTCGAACTCGCCGCGACCGGACGGGAGATCACCGTCGGCGGCGTGACCGTGCGTCCCGGCGACGTCGTGGTCGCCGACGACAACGGCGTACTCGTCGTGCCCGCGGCGCACGCCGCCGAGGTCGCCGGCCGGGCCGAACGCGTCGAGCGGACCGAGACGGCGATCGCCGAGGCGGTGGGCACCGGCCTGCGGCTGGACGAGGCCCGCAAGAGGTTCGGCTACGCGAGGCCGTGGGAGGGCCCGGCGCGGCGGACCGCCGATGCGTGACCTCGCGCGGCGGGTGGTGGACGTCCACTACCACGCGGGCCCCGACCTGTACCGGCGCCGTCTCACCACCGGCGGCGCCGGCCGGGCCTACGCCGGGATCGACGGCTGGGTGGTCATCAAGAGCCACCTGGGCTGCACCGCGGCGAGCGCGTGGGAGGCCCGTCAGGAGGGGCTGCCCGTCTCAGGCACCGTCGTCCTCAACGATCTCGCCGGAGGCGTGCACCCCCGGGTGGTGGAACAGGCCGTCTACACCCACGGCCAGGACAGTCCAGCCCGGCTGGTCGTGCACCTGCCCACCCTCGTCGGCCCGGCCCATCCCTCCCGGCTGCACCGGCAGGCCTTCCACCCGCTGCTGGACACCGAACGATGGCGCGGCGAGCGGGTCCTGGACGGCACCGGACAGCTCCGGCGTCCTGTGCGCGAGGTGCTCCGGGCGGCCCGGGACCTCCCGGTCGTCCTGGCGACGGGCCACTGCGACCGGGAGGAGACCCTGCGCGTGGTCGACGAGGCGGCCCGGCTGGACCTGCCCCGGGTGCTGCTGACCCACGCCACGCATCCGATGACCGGCCTCACCCCCGCCGACCTCACCCGGCTCGCCGACGTGCCGGGGGTGTACGTCGAGATCACCGCCCTGACGCTGCTCCTGGGGCACCGTGACGCCGGGCATCTGGGAGACGTCGTACGGGCCCACCCCCGGGTGGTGTTCAGCTCCGACCTCGGGCAGCCGGACCAGCCGGACCCCGCCACATGGCTGTCGCTCGGCGAAAGCTGGTTCGAGCAGGCGCAGCTGACGCCCCGCCAGGTACGTGCCGTCACCGCACTCAACCCGGCAGCGTTGCTGGCGCCCTGACCGCCGTAACAGGAAAGGCTCATGACCGACCCTCGTCCCCCCGGTATCTCCCGTCGCGCGCTCCTGCGCGGCACGGCGGTCGCGGCTGCGTGCGCCGCGTCCTCGGAAAGCGTCCACGCAGCTACGGGCCACCCCGTCTCCAGCAGCCCCGGTGCGCTGAACGACCAGTCGGCGGTCCGTACCCTCACCGTCGGAGACACCCGGCTCACCTATGTCGTCGACGGCGCGATGGAGCTGGACCCCACGGGCTTCCTCCCGGCCGTCCCTGCCGCCTACTGGCGGGACCACCCCGAGGCGCTGACCCGGTCCGGCCGGATCGCTGCCTCCGCGGGCGGGCTGCTCGTCGAACGGGGCGGGCGGCGGCTGCTGATCGACACGGGACTCGGCGCCAACGTGCTCTCCCCGTCCCTCGGCGTCTCCCGAGCGGGCGCGTTGCCGCACACCCTGCGCCGGCTCCGGGTGCCCCCGGAGTCCGTCGACACCGTGGCCTTCACCCACCTGCACACCGACCACACCGGCCTGGGCTTCCGCACGGACGGCGAGCGGGCACCGCGCAAGGCCTTCCCGTGCGCCGACTACCTGGTGGCCGCCGCCGAATGGGAGCCCTTCTGGCGGCGCGAGATCGAGACCGGTGCCCCCTCCTGGGACGGATTCATGGTGCCGATGTCGAGGGTGCTGCGGACGTTCGGCGACGGCGCGGAGATCTGGCCCGGCGTCATCGCGCTGGTCACTCCGGGCCACAGCCCCGGACACACCACCTACGTGATCGCCGCCTCCGGCGGACGGCAGGTCCTGGTCTTCGGCGACGCGTTCCACACTCCCGCCCAGCTGGCCCACCCGCAGTGGCCCTCAGGCCCCGACACGGACACCGGCGCGGTCCTGAAGGCCCGCCGGACCCTCCTGGCCCGCCTCCTGCTGCCGCACACCCACGCGTTCGCCTTCCACTTCGGCGACCAGGCCTTCGGGCGCGTCCTGCGGGACGGCACGGGTGCGGCCCGGTGGCATCCGGCTCCCGCCCGGAAACTCCTGCCGCCACCGGTCAGGATCTCCGAATCCCCCGGGTGACGAGGGCGGCGAGATCCGGTGGTCACAGCGGTTAGGGTGAATCCCGTGGAGCTCCTGCACCTGCGCTATTTCCTCGCTGTCGCCCAAGAGCTGAACTTCTCCACCGCCGCCCGCAAACTGCACATGGCGGCCTCCCCGTTGAGCCGGCGGATCAAGGATCTCGAGAACGAGGTCGGGCACCGGCTGTTCGACCGGGACACCCACCACGTACGGCTCACCGCGGCCGGCAGCGCGCTGCTGCCGATCGCCCGTGGGGTGCTGGAGCAGGTCGACTCCATCAAATGGCGGCTGGACGAGACGGCCCGGCCGCAGCGCACCACCGTGCTGCTCGGCGTGCCCACCGGCGTCCATCCCGACCTGCGGGAACGGATGGACGCCCTGGCCGAGCGGGTCGGGGACCGGTTCGAGATCAAACGCTGGCCCGGCGGCACCGACCGGCTCGTCGACGCCGTGTGCGACGGCAGGCTGGCGCTGACCCTGGCCCGGCTCCCGGCCGGGGGCGACCCGGCGCTGGAGCAGATGCCGGTGATGTCCGAGCGGCTCGGCGCGGTCGTGCCCCGGGACCGGTTCGCCGGGCGCGAGTCCGTCGCCCTCGCGGAACTGGCGGAACTCGCCTACGCGGGCTCCCCGACGGCGGTGACGAACGCCTACTTCCGCGGCCTCGACCAGCAGCTCGCCGAACTCGGCATCAAGAAGCGCATCGAACTGGGCAGCGCCACCTTCGAGGGGATCTCCGAAATAGTCTCCAGCGGTCTGGCGTTCTCCATTTCCATGCTGGATTCCAGAAGTCCCGTGCAGAATTACCGTCTCGACAATGTCACTGTCCTTCCCTTCTCTGATTTCCATCCTCGTCTGGAGACCGGGCTGATCTGGCGCAAGGACCGGGCGAACGGCGGTGAACTGCAAGAAGTCGTGGCGGCGGCCCGCGAGGTCTTCGCCGAGCCGCTCCACTCATAATCGCCATAAAATCTCCACGCAAAGCGGTATGACCACTGCGGTCATACCGCTTTGCGTTATTCAGTCACACCATTCGTTTCCATTCGGAGAATCTCCGCGCTAACTTAGTTTCCAGATACACACATATGGCGAGCGAAGGAGTGAAGAAACCGATGACGGACAGCACCGACACCGTCGCCGGCCCGCTGGAGGGCGTCCGCGTGATCGACCTCTCGACCGTGGTGATGGGCCCCTACGCCGCCCAGATCCTCGGCGACCTGGGCGCGGACGTGATCAAGATCGAGTCGCCGTCCGACACCGTGCGCAACGGCCACTACCGCACGACCCCGGGCATGACCCCGCTGAACCTCAACGTCAACCGCAACAAGCGCAGCGTCGCCCTCAACCTCAAGGACGACACCGACCGCGAGCGCGCACTGCGGCTGATCGACACCGCGGACGTCCTGATCACCAACATGCGCCCCGGCGCCCTGCACCGCCTCGGCCTGTCCTACGACGACATCGCCGCCCGCAACCCCGGCCTCGTCTACGCGCACGCCCAGGGCTTTCGCAGCGACTCGGACCGGGCCGGGAACGCCGCGTACGACGAGACCGTGCAGGCCGCCTCCGGCCTGGTCGACATCGCCGACCGGGCCCTCGGCGAGCCCGTCTACCTGCCGACGATCATCGGCGACAAGGTCTCCTCGCTGACCATCGCCTACAGCGTGCTGGCCGCCCTGCTGCACCGGAACAACACCGGCCAGGGCCAGCTCATCGAGATCCCGATGACGGACACCCTGATCGCGTTCAACCTGGTCGAGCACCTCGCGGGCCACACCCACGTGCCCGAGACCGGCCCCACCGGCTTCTCGCTGTCGATGCTGAAGGGCCACAAGGCCGTGCGCACCAAGGACGGCCTGGCGTGTGTCATGCCGTACAACCCGCACAACTACCGGGACTTCTTCACCGCCGCCGGACGCCCGGACCTCGCCGAGGACCCACGTGTGAACGGCGACGCCATCGACAGCGCCGACCACGAGGACCTGGCCGCGCTCCTGGAGACCTGCGCCCCGGCGCTGACCACCGAGGAGTGGGCGGAGGTATGCGCCAAGCACAGCATCCCGATGGCCCCGGTGCTGGAACTCGACCGCGCCCACGACGACCCCTACGTCCGGGACGGCCGCCTGCTCGACACCGCCGAGCACCCCACCGAGGGCACGGTCCGCACCATCGGCATCCCGCTGCGCTTCTCCGCCACCCCAGGCTCGATCCGCCGTCTCGCGCCGATCGCCGGCCAGGACACCGAGGACGTCCTCGCCGAACTCGACGCCACCACCCGCTGATCACCACAGGAGGACCGTCATGAGCAACCCCACCCCTCCCGTCGTACGCACCGAACGCATCGGCTCCACCCTGCTGATCACCCTGGACCGTCCCGAGGCCCGCAACGCCGTGAACGCGGCGACCGCCACCGCGCTGGCCGCCGCCCTCGACGAGCTGGAGGCCGACCCCGCCCTGCGGGCCGGCGTCCTGACCGGCGAGGGCGGCACGTTCAGCGCCGGCATGGACCTCAAGGCCGCCCTGCGCGGCGAGTCGCCCGAGATCGAGGGCCGCGGCTTCGGCGGCCTGACCGAGTCCCGGCCGGACAAGCCCCTCATCGCCGCCGTGGAGGGCTTCGCCATGGGCGGCGGCTTCGAACTGGCCCTGGCCTGCGACCTGATCGTCGCCGCCGAGGACGCCCGGTTCGGCCTGCCCGAGGTCAAGCGCGGCCTGATCGCCGCGGGCGGCGGCGTGATCCGGCTGCCCGGACGCATCCCGCACCACCTCGCGATGGAGTTCCTGCTGACCGGCGAGCCCGTCGACGGCCGCCGGGCCGGCGAACTGGGCCTGGCCAACCGGGTCAGCGCGAAGGGGCAGGCCGTCGCCGAGGCGCTCCGGCTGGCCGAACGGGTCGCGGAGAACGCCCCGTTGGCCCTCGCGGCCGTCAAGCACGTCGTCCGCGCCGCCGAAGGAGCGTCCGACCAGGAGGCCTTCGCGTTCCAGCGCAGCGAGATGAAGACCCTGATGGCCTCGGACGACGTCCGCGAGGGCATGACCGCCTTCGCCGAGCGCCGCCCCGCGCGCTGGACCGGGCGGTGAGCCGGACATGAAGGCCGCGGACGTACGGCAGCACGTCACCACCCCCCTCACCGGCCCGGCGTACCCGCCGATGGTGCCGCGGTTCACCGACCGCGAGTACCTCAACGTCGTCTACCGCACCGACCCGGACGCCCTGCGGGCCGTCGTCCCCGAACCCCTGAGGATCGACGAGCCGCTGGTCCGGTTCGAGGTCATGAAGATGGGCGACGTCAGCGGATACGGCCCCTACACCGAGGCCGGCCAGGCGATCCCCGTCGGCTTCGAGGGCGAGCGGGGCGAGTACCTGCACACGATGCACCTGGACAACTTCCCGGCGACCGCCTCCGGGCGCGAGGTCTCCGCCTACCCGAAGGTCATCGGCTCCCCGGCGCTGTACGTCGACTCCGGCGCGCTCGTCGGCACCCTCGACCACGGCAGCCTGCGGGTCGCCACCGCGACCATGGGCTACAAGCAGCACGAGCTGGACCGGACCGAGGCCGAGGCACAGATCACCGTGCCGACCTTCATGCTCAAGACGATCCCCGGCTACGACGGGCTGCCGCGCGTGCAGGAACTCGTCCGCACCCGCATCACCGACGTCACCGTCAAGGAGGCCTGGACCGGCCCCGCCCGGCTCCAGCTGTTCCAGCACGTGCTCGCCCCGCTGGCCGACCTGCCGGTGCTGGAGGTCGTCTCCGCCAGCCACATCCTCACCGACCTGACGCTGGCAGGCGTCGAGCCGGTCCACGACTACCTGAAGGGAGCCGCGTCATGACCCGCGCCTTCCGCACCGCCGCGGTGATCGGCGCCGGGACCATCGGACTGTCCTGGGCGACGCTGTTCGCCACGCACGGTCTGACCGTCCGGGTGACCGACCCGCGCCCCGACCTCGCCGAGGCCGTGGACGAGGCCCTGGCGACGTACGCCCCGCATCTGGCCGCCCGCGGCCTGGACGTGACCGGCCTCGCCGACCGCGTGCACCTCGCCGCCGACGTCACCGAGGCCGTCCGGGACGCCGACGTCGTCCAGGAGAACGGCCCCGAGCGGGTGGAGTTCAAGAAGGACCTGTTCGCCACCCTCGCCCGCGAGGCCCCGGACCACACCCTGCTGCTCAGCTCCTCCTCCGCGATCCCGTCGAGCGCCTTCACCGGGGAGCTGTCCGACGAGGACGCCGCCCGGGTGCTGATCGGCCACCCCTTCAACCCGCCGCACCTGGTCCCGCTCGTCGAGGTCGTCCCCGGGATACGCACCGGCGAGGACGCCGTGCTGAACGCGGTGGACTTCTACACCTCGGTCGGCCGCACCCCGGTCGTCGAGCGCAAGGAGATCCCCGGCTTCGTCGGCAACCGCCTGCAGAACGCCCTCAGCCGCGAAGCCGCGTACCTCGTCCAGGAGGGTGTGGTCACTCCTGAGGACCTCGACAAGGTCGTGATCAACTCGCTGGGCCTGCGCTGGGCCACCGTCGGGCCGTTCCTCGGCGCGCACCTGGGCGGCGGCCCCGGCGGCTACCGGCACCTGGTCGAGCACATCGGCACGTCGATGCGGCGGACGGACGCGGGCCTCGGCACCCCGTCGCAGAACGAGGAAGAAGAGCAAGCACAGGAACGGCTCATCGAAGCCGTGGAAAAGGCCTACGGCTCCTCCACGTACTCGGAACTCACCGGGACGCGCGACCGCAGGCAACTCGCTGTCCTGGCCGCCCTGGACAGCGCGGACAAGGAGGAGAACTGAGATGACCACCACCATGGAACCGCTTCAGGACCAGCTGACCGCCGACTTCTACGCCTACGAGGCCCTGCTGCCGGACGACGAGCGGGGGCTCCTCCTCAAGGCCCGCGCCTTCATGCGCGACGAGGTCAAGCCGCTGGTCAACGACAACTGGGCCAAGGGCGAGTTCCCGACGGAGCTCATCGGCCTGTTCCGCGAGAGCGGCCTCGCCGGCCTGCCCTACGAGGGCTACGGCGAGCACCGGCCCGCCGTCAGCAACCTGCTCAGCGGCACGATGGCCATGGAGATGGCCCGCACCGACGCATCGGTGTCCACCTTCTTCGGCGTCCACAACGGCCTGGCGATGTACTCCGTCGAGTCCGGCGGCGACCAGGAGCAGCGCGACCGCTGGCTCCCGGCGATGGCCGCGATGGACAAGATCGGCGCGTTCGCCATGACCGAGCCGCTCGGCGGCTCCGACGTAGCGGGCGGCATGCGCACCACCGCCCGGCGGGAGGGCGACACGTGGGTTCTGAACGGCGCCAAGAAGTGGATCGGCAACGCCACCTTCGCCGACTACGTCGTGGTGTGGGCGCGGGACGTCGACGACAACCACGTCAAGGGCTTCGTCGTCGAGAAGGGCACGCCCGGCTTCGACCCCGTGAAGATCGAGAACAAGATCGCCTTCCGGGTCGTGGAGAACGCCGAGATCACCCTGACCGACGTCCGGGTGCCGGAGGCCGACCGGCTGCAGAACATCAACTCCTTCCGCGATGTCGCCGAGATCCTGCGCGCCACCCGTGCGGGTGTGGCCTGGCAGGCGCTCGGTGTCATGATCGGCGCCTACGAACTGGCCCTGGACTACGCCCGGGAGCGCCGCCAGTTCGGCCGCCCGATCGGCGGCTTTCAGCTGGTGCAGGACCTGCTGGTCAAGAGCCTCGGCAACATCACCGCCTCCTGGGGGATGCTGGTGCAGCTCGCCCGGCTCCAGGACGCCGGCATCTTCCGCGACGAACACTCCTCCCTGGCCAAGGCGTTCGTCACCTCCCGGATGCGGGAGGTCGTGGCCTGGAGCCGCGAGATCTTCGGCGGCAACGGCATCCTGCTGGACCACGACATCGCCCGCTTCTTCGCCGACGCCGAGGCGATCTACTCCTTCGAGGGCACCCGCGAGATGAACACCCTGATCGTCGGCAAGTCGATCACCGGTGAGAGCGCCTTCGTCTGATCACCGGCACACGGCGGAACGAACCAACCGTTCCTGAGGACTGAGCGGGAGTGAGTCCTGTTTCCAGGACTCATGCTCAGCCGGACGTCCCGAACGGTGTTGGGTGTCCTGGTTGCCCGCTTTCACTCCGCGTCCGGCGTGCACGGATCGTGTCGTGGCTGCGCGACCTGAAGGCCACCGCCGAAGCGCACTCCGGCGGCCGTCCTCACTGAGACACGAGCTTCTCGAAGAAGAACTCGTGCTTGAGGAACGACGTCGCGTGCTCCGCCCCCGGATACGGCGGCACGAGCTGCGCCGCCTGGAAGAGCCGCCAGCCGTCCTCCAGGGCGCCGACCCCCGTCTCGTACGGGGGTTCGTCGCTGTCGCCGGTCGTCGGACGGGTCGAGGCCGTGCCGTCGTAGCGGGCCCATCCGACGACCTTGGAGTCGAGGGCGGAGGTGTCGAGGTAGAGGACGAGGACCTGCTGCCGGGTGGTGGTCATGCGGTGCTCCTCGGTGCGGCGTGCGCGGCGGGCCGGTTGGAGATGCGGGTCGCCCAGTGGTCGATGTCGAAGCCGGGGTCGGCGGTCAGGGAGCGCCACAGCAGGATCCGGTTGTGGATCTCCAGCCGGGCGGTGGCCTGCTCGTACCAGGGGAAGGTGCGCCGCAACTCCTCGCGGACGGCTGGGAAGTCCACGTCCCGCGTGTCCCACAGCCGCACCTGCGGCACGGTCGGATTGAAGCGGATCTTGTACATGTGGCGGACGGTGTCGCTGTCGTTGCGCCGTCCGCCGTGCCAGATGCCGTGGTGCAGCAGCAGCACGGTGCCGGCCGGGCAGGTCAGCCGGGTCTGGCCGCGCAGGTTCTGGTAGCGGCCGGTGTCGGACTCGTTGGTGCGGCGCAGATGGCTGCCCGGGACGACGAGCGTGCCGCCCATGCCGGCGGTGACCTCCTGCGGGTAGTACATGAGCTGCACGTCGAAGGCGTCGGCCCGCACATCGATGAGGGCGTCGGCGTGCAACGGCTGCGCGCTGCCCTCATGGGGCGGGCGGGTGTGGACGAAGTGGTGGTCGACGGCCGGGTCCGGACCCACCAGGCTCTCCAACGCGCCTGCCACGGCAGGCAGTTCGAGGAGCCGTCGGGTGAAGGAACCCTCCGGGAAGGCCGCCGGCACCGGAGTTCCGTACGGCACGGCGGGCAGCGCCCCGGCGGTGAAGACACCGAGCGCCTCCTCGTTCATCTCCCGGGGCACGACGCCGTCGAGGCGCAGGAAACCGTGGGCGGTGAACCGCGCCACCTCGACGGAGCTCAACAGCTGTTTCGTGGTTGGCATGACGCAACCGTAGGAGCGCGGAGGCTTGCTGTCGTGGGGTGTAATCGGCAACCACTGGTAATTTTCCACCATGCCGACCCTCGTGGAACTGCCCCTCGACCTGCCGCCGGACCTGGTCCACGCGGGCGTGGGCGTGCACGGCTCCGCCGGCCCGCACGAGGTCTTCCGCCTCCCGCACCTGTGGCAGCTCCACCTCTACGGCTACTCCGGCACCCTGGAGTTCGGCGGCGCGCGGCACCCGATCCGCCCCGGCCACCTCAGCCTCGTGCCGCCCGGCACGGAGGTGCATTTCCACTACGACGCCCCGCGCTGCGAGCACCTGTACGCACACTTCCGGCTGCCGGGTGACGGGGAGCGGCGCCGGCTCCCGGCGATGCAGGACGCCGGCGCGGAGGCGGCGGCGCTGAGCGCGCTGCTGCGCCAGACGATCGCGGCGTGCGCGCAGTCCCCGGCCCGGGCCTCCGCGGAACTGTGGACGGCGCTGTGGCGCACGACCGGTCTGGCCGAGGCCGCCGAGACGCCCTCCGGGTCCCGGCACCCGGCGCTGCGGGCGGCCATGGCCCATATCGAGGAGCACCTGGCCGACTCGCTGAGCGTCCCCGGGATCGCCCGGGCCGCCGGGGTGTCGCACACGCACCTGACCCGGCTGTTCCGCGAGGACACCGGGCACACGGTCGTCGGCTGGGTCCGGCGCCGCCGCATGGAGCGCGCCCGCCACCTGCTCATCGCCTCGACGCTGGCGATCCCGGCCGTCGCGGCGACGGTCGGGATCCCCGACCTCCAGGCGTTCAACAAGACCTGCCGCAAGGAACTCGGCGCGTCCCCGCGCGCCGTGCGGCAGGCAGCGGGCGCGCAGCCCTTCTGAACTCCCCTGCGATCACGCACGGTTGACGTGCGCTACGATCCTTTACCGAGCTCTTACGCTCGGTTGAGCGGTGCCGCGCACAGGCGCGTCGGCCGCTCGGTTCGTCGACAGGGGCCGCCCGGCTTTCCGGGCCGGCGTGAGGGGGGCGTGACATGGGGCGAGTAGTGCCTGTCCGCGTCCACAACGCCGCCCGTGACGGCGTCCCTGATATCGACCGCTCCGCGTGAGCGGTCTCCTCTCTTTCTGACGCGCGACGCGTGCTGCCTGAGGCGTGCTGCCTGAGGCGTGACGGCCGATGCCCGGCGCCTCCCGCCTGTCTCCTCACGCTTGTCTCCTCACGCCTGTCTCCTGATGTGCGGGGGCGGAGGCGCGTCCCGCGTGTGGACACACGAGCTCACGCACCGTTCCACCGCTCACCGAGCCGCACCCAGGGCGTTCACGCCCGCCGGCACAGACGCCGCAGACCCGATCAACGGAGGTCAGACGCCCGTGCACGACACCACCGCCATGCTCATCGAACTCGGGGCGATCATCCTCGCCCTGGGGCTCCTGGGACGCTTCGCCGGACGCGTGGGCTTCTCGCCCATACCCCTGTACCTGCTGGCCGGACTCGCCTTCGGCCAGGGCGGCATCCTGCCGCTGCGGGCCAGCGAGGAGTTCGTCGCCACCGGCGCCGAGATAGGCGTCATACTCCTGCTGCTCCTGCTCGGCCTGGAGTACAGCGCCTCCGAACTCGTCACCACACTGAAGACCCAATACCCCTCCGGAGCAGTGGACTTCGTCCTCAACGCAGCCCCCGGAGCCGCCATGGCGCTCCTGCTGGGCTGGGGGCCGGTCGCCGCCGTCGCCCTGGCCGGGGTCACCTGGATCTCCTCGTCCGGGGTCATCGCGAAGGTGCTCGGTGATCTGCGCCGGCTCGGCAACCGCGAGACGCCGGTCATCCTCGGCGTGCTGGTCCTGGAGGACCTGGCCATGGCGGTCTACCTGCCGATCCTCACCGCCCTGCTGGCCGGGGCGGGGCTCGCGGGCGGCGCGGTCACGCTGCTGATCTCCCTCGGCACCGTGGGGGCCGTCCTCTACGTGGCGCTGCGGCACGGCCGCCTGGTCAGCCGGGCCGTGTCCTCGGACAACGCCGAGATGCTCCTGCTGGCCGTCCTCGGTCTGACCCTGCTCGTCGCCGGGCTCGCGCAGCAGCTGCACGTCTCCGCGGCCGTCGGCGCGTTCCTCGTCGGCATCGCCCTGTCCGGCGAGGTCGCCGAGGGGGCCAGCAGCCTCCTCACCCCGCTGCGGGACCTGTTCGCCGCGGTGTTCTTCGTCTTCTTCGGGCTGCACACCGACCCGGCCGCCATCCCGCCCGTACTGCTGCCCGCGCTCGCCCTGGCCGCCGTCACCACCCTGACGAAGATCGCCACCGGCTACTGGGCGTCCCGCCGGGCCGGGATCTCGCCCCGGGGCCGCTGGCGCGCGGGCGGCACGCTGGTCGCACGCGGCGAGTTCTCCATCGTCATCGCCGGTCTCGCGGTCGGCGCCGAACCCCGCATCGGACCGCTGGCCACCGCCTACGTCCTGATCCTGGTCATCCTCGGCCCCCTGGCGGCCCGCTGGACCGAACCCCTGGCCCGCCGCGCCACCCACCGCCGCCCCCGCCCGGCCCCGGTGCCCGCCAAGTGCGGCAGTCCGGTCAGCCGAACGGGGTGATCGTCTCGGTAACCTCGTCGACCGCGGCTGTCCGGATCGGCTGTTTCCCGAAGGGGGCCGTGGTGGGACCCTGACGAGCACCCCGGGGACCGGCGGGGGAGACCGGGGGAGAATTCCGTCCAGGTGGACCGGAAGGAAGCGCCAGCATGATCGAGTGGAAGCCCTTGGGCACCGGAGCCAGGCCCGTCCCCCAGCCCGTGGCCACGCCGCTGGTCTGGGCGGGGGCCGGCGTCGGGGCACTGGTGCTGGTGGCGCTCCTCAACACCGTCGTCGGGCCGGACCGGACCGAACTGGCCCTGCCCGCACTGTCCTTGCTGGCCGCCCTGCTGGGCCTGTGCGCCCGCTTCACAGCCGCCCCCGGCACGGCCCTGCTGTGCTGGCTGTTCCTCAACGGCTTCGCCATACCGCCCGCCGGCGTCCTCACCTGGGCAGGCCACCGCGACACCACCTGGCTGGCCTGCCTCCTCACCGCCACCCTCATCGGCACGGCCCTGGCCCGTCTCGTCCACGCCCGGGCCGCCTACCGCCGCCTGGCCCCCGGCCACGTCCGGCCCGACGCCGCGACCGGCGACGGACCGTACGACTCCTGACGGGGCACTGCGAGAGGTGGTCAGCCGGCCACGGCCGTGACGGTGACCGGGATGTCACCGCGCGTGGCCTGGAGTAGGGGATCGGGATCGGTGGCGCCACCGGCACCGCCCAGCTTCTTCGGACTGCTCTCCCTTGTCGTGCGTCACCTGTTCAAGCGGTGGCTGACCGTGCCGCAGGGCACGTCCCCCGCGGCCCCCGCGGCGGCCGTACCCGCCGCCCCCGCTACCGTCACCGCCCCCGGCGCAGCCGCCCCGTTCCCGCCGGTCAAGCAGATCAGGGCCGGGGTCCTGGATGTCGGCTACGCCGAACTCGGCCCCGCCTGGTAGCAGTACTACTTCGCCACCGAGCGGGGCCGGCTCGCCATGGAGGACAAGACCCTGCGCCACGACCTGACCCGGCTCGTCCGGGACACCGTCTCCCGACCTGGGACTTCGACGACGCGACGTTCGAGCGCACCGCCGAGGCCTTCGACAACCCCGACTACGCGGCCATCGTGGTCCACAACTACCGCTGACGGCTGAGCCTCGCGCACCGCACTCTGCCCGGCATCGGCCACAACGTGCCCCAGGAGGCCCCGGCGGCCTTCGCGCAGGCCGTCGTCGACGCCGGTCACCTCTGAGGCTTGCCGAGGGTGTGGTCACCGGTCAGAATGGTGACGTGAACCTCGACCACGTCTTCGTCTGCGGAAACCCGGCGCTCGACTTCGCCGCCACGCTCCGGGCCCGCCGTTCGGTGCGCTTCGAGATGTTCGTGACGCCGGACCGGCTGAACGCCTGGTACGTGGAGTCCGGCCTGGTCGACGCTGTCTCCCCGGGCCAGGAGGCCGACGTCGAGCGGGCGAGGGCCGTGCGGGAGGCGGTCTACCTGCTGGTCACCGCCCGCCGGCTCGGTGAGGGGTACGACGGGGCGGCGCTGACCGTCGTGAACAACGCCGCCCGCACGCCGCCCGCCGTGCCCCAGCTCACCCCGTCCGGGCGCTGGACGCAGGCGACTCCGGACGAGGCCCTCTCCCTGGTGGCGCGGCACGCCGTCGAGCTCCTGAGCGGCCCGGACGTGCCTCTGCTCAAGGAGTGCGAGAACCCGGAGTGCACCCGCACCTACATCGACCGCTCGCGGGGCATGCGGCGCCAGTGGTGCGGGATGGACTCCTGCGGCAACAAGATCAAGGCCGCCGCCTACCGCGCCCGCAAGAGGACCGCGACGGACGCTAGCCGCCGACGTACCAGCTGAAGCCGCCGTTGCTGCTGGCTATGGCCAGGAGCACGAGCCACAGGACCACGTCGACGACGCCGAGGATGATGCCGGCCTTCGCCATTCCGGCACCGTTCTTGACCGACGCCTGCCGGCGGGCGACGGCACCGAAGACGATGGCCAGCGGGCCCAGGATGATGTTCAGGAAGAACAGGCCGATGATGCCGCAGCACAGGCTCGCGATCGCCAGGCCGTTGGTGCGCGAACCGGAGGACGCGGCAGAGGAACCGCCGTAACTCGCCATGGAAAACTCCCAGTTGTCGATGGCACGGACCGAACGGGCCGCACTCTCCTCACTTTCGACTTGTTTTGTTCGAATGCCCCTCAGGGCCGTTCCCATGACAACGAATTCGGGGGAGGATCCCGTCAGTTCTCCTGCACCAGCCCGGCGACGTGCGCGGTGACCGTGTCGAGGACGGCCGTCCAGGCCGCGTCGTCGCCGAGCACGAGGTAGTTGAGCGTCAGCCCGTCGGTCATGGCCGCCAGGTAACGGGCCAGCACGGGGACGGGCACGCGCAGCCGCAGCCCCATGGTCCCGCGCAGCTGGTCGATGAGCTCGGTGTACGTCTCGGCGTACAGCTCGTACTGACGGCGTGCCAGGTGTTCGAAACCGGGGCTGCGCAGTGCGTACTGCGTGAGCTCGTAGGTGAGCATGTGCTCGTCGGGGTGGGTGCGGACGTGGTCCCAGTACGCCTGGAAGCCGGCCCGGACGGTCTCCTCCAGGGTGGCCCGGGGCCGGATGGCCTCCTTCACCACCGCCACGTAGTGCCCGGTGATGGTGGTGATGACGGACTCGACCAGCTGCTGCTTGGAGTCGAAGCAGTAGTGGAAGACGCTCAGCGAGACGCCCGCTTCCGCGGCGATGGACCGGGTCGTCGTCCTGGGGACGCCGTCCCGGGCCATCGCCCGGATCGCCGCTTCGGTGAGCTGTCGCCGCCGCTCGGCGGACGGCAACCGTGCCATGGAGCCCCTCTCGTGGGTGTCAGCGGCTGTGGACGCCGACCTCGTGGAGGGAGTAGCCCCAGTCGGTGCCGCGTTCCAGGCCGTGGACGCGGACGTACCTGGCCGGGGTGCCGGCGAAGCGCGCGGTGTCCAGGCCGCCGTCTCCGGCGGTCGTGGACCATGCGGTCCGCCAGGTCGTGCCGTCGCCGGAGAGCTCGATCCGGTACGCCTTCGCGTACGCGCGCTCCCAGTCGAGGGTGACCCGCCCCACGGTCCGGGCGGAGCCGAGGTCGACCTGGAGCCACTGGTCGTCGCTCCAGTCGCTGGCCCAGCGGGTGCCGCGGTCGCCGTCGACGGCCCGGTGCGGCTTGTAGCTCGTGAACAGGCTCCACTCCGAGGAACTGGCCGACGCGGCGGAACCGGCCGCCAGGTTGACCCCCGCCTCGTGGTTCTCTGACGCCGCCCAGGTGTCGAGGTAGGACTCCGCGCCCCGGAACAGGTCGTCGACCGTGTCCTGCCCGCCGACGCGGCGGATGTCCTCGATCCAGTCCGGGACGAGGCCGTAGTGGGCGGCGCCGTCGGTGTTCAGGTCCCAGGTGCGCTCGCCGGTGGTCTGCCGGTCGATGACCGAGCCGCCGTCGACGCTCTTGAACGGGTAGGTGACCTTGTTCGGCGCGTCCGCCCCGCGCGGTCCCGGCCAGCCGCCGACGCCGTTCATGTCGGTGCCGTAGCCGTAGCCCACGCCGTACTTGTCGCGCAGCGCCTCGGTGCGCTCCGCCTCCGCGATGAACCCCTCGGAGCCGTGCATGTACTGGGCGATGAAGCCGCCGAGGCCGTAGACCCGCTCGGTCCAGTCCATGTCCATCCAGCTGTGCGAGGACAGCACGCCGGGGTAGGACTCGGCCTCGAAGATGTCGAGCACCCGGCCGGTGGCCTTGACGCTCATGTGGTCGATCTCCAGCATCATGCCGCGCTTCATCATGCCGCGCACGGCGTACTCGCCGAGATCGGTGAGCCCCCGCACGTTGCACTGCGCGTCGGCGCTGTACGTGGGGACCTCCTCACCCGCCGGGAGCTTCTTCTCGGCCGCCGGCGCCGCCGCGTTGCCGATGGGGTTGTCGTGCTGCGGGCCCTTGCACGTCTCGGTCTTCCAGTAGGTGCCGGTCGACAGGAACTGTCCGACGTTGATGGCCGTGCCGAGCGTGCCCGAGTCGAACCGCACCCCGCACAGGGCGTTGTCGAACTTGTGGCACAGGAACATGCTGCGCACGCCCAGCGCGTGGAGCTCGTCGAGCCCCTTGTCGATGTCCGCCTTGCTGCACTGCGCGATGTCGAGGACCTGCTTGCAGCCGAACGGCTCGGAGGTCTCGACGCCCATGACGACGGCCAGCTTGCCCTGCTCGATGACCTCGCGGGCCTGCGCGCTGTCGGTGACGACCCGGAACCAGCCCTTGCCGGGCCCGCCGTACATCTTGTCGACGTAGGCCTGCATGTCGTACGTCAGCCTGGCCTGGAGCCGGATGGACGTCATCTCGTCGCAGGAGCGGTCCTTGAAGAAGTAGACGGAGCAGATCACGCCGTTGGTGACGAGGTCGTTGACGAGCACCCGCTGGCCGCCGCGCCAGGCCCGCTCGATCCAGGCGTAGTAGTTCTGCTGGTGGGTCAGCGAGTCGTGCGCGGGCCAGTCCTTGAAGGTGGGCCAGCCGTTCGGGTCGTGCTTGCCGTCGCCGCCGTTGGTGATGAAGTCGAAGATCGCGAGCGAGCCGTCGGGGTAGTGCTCCGGGCAGTCCTTGAGCGCGTCGGCCACGCCCTGCTCGGAGAACGGCTTCCCGCAGATCAGACGGCCGCCGAAGGCCTCGTTGGAGAAGATGTGGTCGTGTGCGTCGACGAAGCCGCGCACCTCGCCCTGCGCGTTCGTGCCGGTGAAGGGCTCGCCCGTGACGTTGATCCGGGAGTCCGGCGCAGGCCGTGCGGTCGGCTCCCACCAGTCGCTTCCGGCCGCCGCGCTCGGGGTGGGGCCGAGCGTGATCGACAGCACGAGCAGGAGGAGCGACACAACGGTGAGGTTCTTGCGTCGGCGGTACGGGCGTCCGGAACTGGTCACAGCCCACGTCCCTCGGTCGGCGGGTCGCTCGGTCGTGTTGTCATGACCTCGCAAAGTGTGCGACGAGAATCGCCACTACCGCTTGATGAGTCAAGGGTCCGGGACGGTTGACCTGGTCAACGGGGGCCGGTCCCCCCCGTATGGGCCCCGGACCGGCCCGGGCCCGGTCGCTCGGCCGGGGCAGCAGCAAACCCCAGGTCGCCGACCTGGGGTCTCATGGCGCGGGTCACGGACCCGCCGGCGTTCAGCCGTTCAGCTCGGTCCGCGATCCGTCACGCCGGACGCCTCCTGCGCGGCGCGGCGGTACTCCGCGTTGATGCGCTGGGCCTCCTCCAGCTGGTCCTCCAGGATGACGATGCGGCAGGCGGCCTCGATCGGGGTTCCCCGGTCGACGAGCTCGCGGGCGCGCGCCGCGATCCGCAGCTGATAGCGGGAATACCGGCGGTGTCCGCCCTCCGAGCGCAGCGGAGTGATCAGACGGGCCTCCCCGATGGCACGCAGGAAGCCGGGGGTCGTGCCGAGCATCTCGGCGGCCCGGCCCATGGTGTAGGCGGGGTAGTCGTCGTCGTCCAGACGATCGCTGAGCGGAGTATCAGCTGGCATGTCACCTCGTAGTGCAACGCGTCGAGGGGCCCTGGTGCCGTACGGCACCAGGGCCCCGAAGGAAATTCAACACCATCTGTCGGCCCTCATGCTGCGCCGACCTTCTGTTTCCGCTACCCGGCCCGCTTGCGGGAGGGGTGCGGGGATCGCGGCTGCGTGACCGGGGACCACCATCCAATCCGGGGTCTTGCGGTACCCGGACCGAGAGCTTCCCGGCCGGGCGATCCTGATGGCGTCTGCTCCTCCGTCCTTCCTCGGTTCTCCTCTGACCATGTCTACGAGAAGAAGGCTAACCCCAGCAAGGATCGAATGTCTACTCTGACAAAGACAGATTTTGCAGTCCGTCGGTAGCAGGCATCCTGCTGCCTCCGGCCACGGGCCACCCTGCCCCGGATGCAGCAGTGAGGGCCCTGCCGACGCGCGTCGGCAGGGCCCTCACTGGGCTTCGGTGGCGGTCGCCCGCCTGTGGGTCAGCTCTCCGGGACGTCCCGGAGGCGGACCTGGTCCGTGTAGGTGGGGGCGTCCCGGAGCACGGTGAGCCGGGCCAGCGTGACCACGCCCGTGCTCTGGTCGTCCCCGTCGCAGAGGACGAGGTGATCCACCCTGGCACCGGCCATGAGGGACAGCGCCACCTCGACCGTCATGTCGTCACGGATGTGCGGCGCGTGGGGCGTGGCGGGGTGCTGCGTCAGGACCGGTGTCATGGGTGTCTCCTGCCGAGAGGTGGGGGGCGGGTGGGCGCCGGGTGCTACGCGGCGGAGCCGGAGCCGGTCCGCCGCTGCGCCCTCGGGCGTGCCGCCTCGCCGGCGGGACGGCCCTGACCGGTGGGGCGGCGGCCCCGTCGGCCCCGGGACGGGGCGGACGCGCCGCGGGGGCGTTCCGGGCGCGGGGCGGTGACGACGACCGGGACGCCGGAAGGGGCCTGGGCACCGGTGATGCGGCTCAGCTCCGCCTCGCCGGACCGCACCTGGGCGATCTGCGGCGTGATGCCCGCCGACGACATCAGCCGGCTCATGCCGCGACGCTGGCCCGGGGTCACCAGCGTGACCACGCTGCCGGACTCACCGGCGCGTGCGGTACGGCCGCCGCGGTGCAGGTAGTCCTTGTGATCACTGGGCGGGTCCACGTTGACGACGAGGTCGAGGTTGTCGACGTGGATGCCGCGCGCCGCGACGTTGGTCGCCACCAGGACCGTCACGTGGCCGCTCTTGAACTGGGCCAGCGTCCGGGTCCGCTGGGGCTGCGACTTGCCGCCGTGCAGGGCCGCGGCGCGGACACCGCTCCTCAGCAGGTGCGTCGTCAGTGCGTCCACCGCGTGCTTGGTGTCGAGGAACATGATCACCCGGCCGTCCCGCGCCGCGATCTCGGTGGTGGTCCGGTGCTTGTCCGCGTCGTGCACATGGAGGACGTGGTGCTCCATCGTGGTGACGGCGCCCGCGGACGGGTCGACGGAGTGGACCACCGGGTCGTGCAGGTAGGTGCGGACCAGCCGGTCGACGTTGCGGTCCGGCCTGCCTGCCGATGGACATCCCGCCGACGACCGTGGCGAGCCGCAGGCTCACGGAACGGGCGTAGGGGGTGAGCGCGTCGGTGACCTGCTGGGCGAGCTCGCGGGTGGGGACGAGGACGAGCGCGAGCGGCTGCCGCGGCTCGGCGCGCCGCCCGGCGGTCCGGGCCAGAACGGCGAGACCGAAGGCGAGGGTCTTGCCCGAGCCGGTGCGGCCACGGCCGAGGACGTCCCGGCCGGCCAGGGTGTTCGGCAGGGTGGCCGCCTGGATCGGGAACGGCGCGGTCACCCCTTCATGGCCGAGCGTGGCCAACAGCCGGGCGGGCAGGGCGAGATCGGCGAACGACTCGACGGCGGGCAGCGGGGGTGTGATCGTTTTCGGCGGTGCGAACTCGCCCTGGGGAGCGGGGCGGTTTCGGTAGCCCGTGGAGCGGCGCGGACCGCCGGAGCGGCGGCCGGTGCCGTCGCCTCCTCCGAAGCGGTCGTAGGTGCGGGACGTGCGGGCACGCTTCATGCGGGACCTTCCTCGATGGGCGCGTGGCAAGGAAAATCCGCAGCAGGAGAGCGGCGCAGAGAATCTCGAGACGAGCCGAAGTCGTTGCGGCCGGGCCAGGTCGGGCCGGGCCGGCGGGAAAAACAAGCGAGCTGGGGCCCGCACCCTTCAGGTGCGGGCCCCAGCTGCGAAATATGCGCGAGCGCCGTTGTCAGGCGGGCACGATGTTCTCGGCCGTCGGGCCCTTCTGGCCCTGAGCGATGTCGAACGACACCTTCTGGCCTTCCAGCAGCTCGCGGAAGCCCTGGGCGGCGATGTTCGAGTAGTGGGCGAAGACGTCGGCGCCGCCGCCGTCCTGCTCGATGAAGCCGAAGCCCTTTTCAGAGTTGAACCACTTCACAGTGCCAGTAGCCATTTTGTTTCTCCTTCGGAGGCGGTTTCAGGAATTCACCGTCTGTGAATTCCGTGTCGCCGTGATGATTACCCCGTAGGAAATGAACCTTCTGGCAACCACACCTGCAACTGAGATCGACAGTAGCACGGTGGGTTCGGCGCCGTGCGGTTCAAAAAGTCTGTCCCGGCGGGCGATCGGGGAATATTCGGCGGGCCCCGCTTCTATTTCTCATTTTGCGGGCACAGATATTGCCCTCCGCGGGCGCGGATCTTCCTGTCGCCCCCTCCCGCACCGGCCCCGTGACCTCCGCCGATGCACGGCACGGCGGCGATGGCACCGGAACGCCGCTGCCGCGACGAAGGTCACATCACCCGTTCGGCCCCGCCGGGCCGCGACCGCGTGCACATGTCACCGATCGGTGACAGCGCTGTGCGGGAACGGCGACGACGGGATCCCCCCGGCTTCCGGCGCCCTCCTAGTGACCGAGAAACACCGGGAGGCCGAACCGACCACGGTCTCAACCAGCCGATGAACAAGGGGATTTCATGTCCGGCAACCGTCGCAAGGCCTTCCTCGTCTCCGTAGCCCTCGTGAGCGGCACCCTGCTGATGACCGCGTGCCAGGACTCGGACAAGGCCGCGGACACCGGCGCCGCGCGGGGTTCTTCGTCCGCCACCACGTCCGGCGACGCGGCCACCCCGTCCGGCGCGTCGGCCGCGGGCACCGGCAAGGGCACCGGCGCGGCGGGCAAGACCTCCGGTGCGGCGGGCCGGGGAAGCGAGGACGGGGCCGGCTCGGGCGCCGACACCGGCAACGGCAAGCGGGAGCCGGTCGGGCAGAGCTGCGGCGCCAACGACCTCTCCTGGAACGCCCGGTCCGAGACCCAGGCAGGCGGCTACATCCTCATCTCCGCGAAGGCGAAGCCGGGAATCACCTGTGTCCTGCCTGCCGCGCTGCCGACCGTGGCGTTCGGATCCGACGGCACCGAGGCGGGCCCCGCGGAGCAGGCCGTGGGCGAGCAGATCACCCTGAGCGGCAGCACCACCGCCTACGCCGGGGTCAACCCCAAGAGCACCCAGGGTGACGGCGGCAAGGAGCTGGACAGCATCATCGTCGCCGTCGGTGACGACGACCCGAACCCGGTCTCCCTGAAGGTCGGCACCGTCACCGTCGACCAGCCGGTCGTCACCAACTGGCACACCTCCGCGACGGACGCCGTCCCCTTCGGCTGAACCGGCCCGCGGCCCCCGGCGGGGCTACCACGGCACCTCGCCCTCGTCGTCGAAGAAGCCGCCGCTCGGGCCGCCGTCGGGCAGCGTCGCGAGCCGGATCGCGACCGCCGCGCCCTGCTCCGGGGTGCGGACCCCGCGGAACCCGTTGAGGTCGGTCGCGCAGTAGCCGGGGCACGCGGCGTTGATGAGGATGCCGGTGTCCCGCAGCTCCTTGGCGTACTGGACGGTGACGGCGTTGAGGAAGGTCTTGGACGGTGAGTAGGCGGCGGCGATGGGGCCCGTGTCGCTGCCCGGAGTGGTCTGCCGGGTCAGTGAGCCCACGCCGCTGGACATGTTCACGATCCGGGGCGACGGCGAGCGGCGCAGCAGCGGCAGCATCGCGTTGGTGACGCGGATGACGCCGATCACGTTGGTCTCCACGACCGTCCGTACCGTCGCCGGGTCCACCTCGGTGGGCAGCTGCGGCGCGCTGCCGGTGATCCCGGCGTTGTTGACCAGCACGTCGAGACGCCCGGCGCTCTCCTCGACCAGTCCGGCGGCCCCGGCCACGCTCGCGTCGTCGGTCACGTCGAGCGGTACGCCGAACGCGTCGGCACCGCCCGCCCGCAGTTTCGCCACGGCGCTCTCGCGCCGCTCCCGGTCCCGGGCGCCGACCCCGACCCTCCAGCCGAGGGCGCCCAGGCCCGCCGCGATCTCGTATCCGATGCCCTTGTTCGCGCCGGTCACCAGCGCGATCGTCTGTTCGCTCATGCCGCGATCCTGTCCGCGCCCGGTCGCCGCGGGCCAACACCGATCGGGTGGGCGGCGATACCGCACGGGTATCGGCCCAGCTCGGAGCGGATCGGCCCAGCCCGGAGCAGGTGGGAGCAGTACCATCACGGCGTGGAGACAAGGGAGTTGCGGTACTTCGTCGCCGTCGCCGAGGAGCTTCACTTCGGCAGGGCCGCCCAGCGGCTCGGGATCGCGCAACCCCCGCTGTCACGGGCGATCGGCCGGCTCGAACGGCGCCTGAAGGCGGTCCTGCTGGAACGCAGCAGCCGCGCGGTCACCCTGACGGAGGCCGGAGCCGTGCTCCTGAGAGAGGCCCGGGCGGCGCTCGAAGCGGTCGAGGCCGCCGAACGCCGCACCCGCCGCGCGGCGCACGCCCCGGCCGGCCAGGCCGGCGTGGTGCTCGTCACGAAGGCCGGCGCGTCCAGTGAGCTGCTGGCGAAACTGCTCGACGCCCACGCCGCCGAGCCCGACGCCGCCGGCGTCGACCTGCTCCTGTGCGGCATGGGCGAGCAGGGACCGATGCTGCGCGACGGCCGGGCCGACGTGGCGCTGCTGCACCTGCCGTTCGACACCACGGCCGGCCTCGACACCGAAGAGCTCTGCACGGAGGGCCAGGTCGCGATCCTCCCGGCCGGGCACCCCCTCGCCGGCCGGCCCCACCTCCGTACGGCCGACGTCACCGGCCTCCCCGGCCTGCCGATGCCCCGCTGGCCCGGTCCCGACGGCACCTACCCGGCCGGCCCCGGCCCCCGGGCCCGCGACCACGCCCAGCTCCTCCAGCTGATCGCCCTCGGCCGCGCCTGCTGGATCGCGCCGGAGTCCTGCCGGACCCAACTGCGCGCCGGGCTGGCCGCCGTGCCGGTGCCGGACGCGCCGACAGTCACCACGGTGATCGCCTGGCCACCCCACAGCCGGTCCCGGGCGGTCGCGGACCTGGTGCGGACGGCGATACGGGTGACTTCGTGAGAGGGCGGAGCCGCCTCCGCCGGTCAGGACCGGCACCCTCCGATAGCATGTTCGAGCTCGCGATGGTCCCTCCATCGCTCTCCATCTGCCCAGCCATTCGGAAGAATCGGCCAAAAGATTGAAAGCCAGATCATCGCGGGTGTTTTCGCGAATAGGCGACATGAGTTCGTGGGGTGCGGAGCACCGCCGGCGCGTGCTGCTGTGGGGCGCGGCGGGTGTGGTCACGCTCGGATTCCTCATCGCGCTGGAGATCGCCGCACGCCGCTACGGCGAACCGGGGCCGATCACCAACCAGGTGAAGGGCCTGGTCCTCGCCCCCAAGCCGGGGCCGCTGTACGGCGGTCTGGGGCTGATGATGGTCGTACTCACCTGGCGGCAGCGGTTCATCGCGGCCGGCGCCGCGCTCGGCATCGACGCCGTTCTCCTGCCGGTGCGGTGGGCGGCGGACGCCGACATGACGGGCGGCCACGTCTTCGGCACGGGCGCGTTGTGGGTGATGCTGGGCACCGCGGTCATCGCCGTCACCCGCCGCACCGGCCCGGACCGCGTCCTGCTGCTGAAAGGCGTCGGGCTGGGACTGCTGCTGGTCGCCGCCCGCAAGGTCGGCGACACGTGGCTGTTCATCACGGCGAAGACCCGCCCGACGGTGCTCGACCAGTACGTGGCGACCGCCGACCATGCGCTGGGCAACCCCTCCTGGCTGGCCGGCCGGATCGTCGAGGCCACCGACCCCTACAGCAGCCATCTGCTCCAACTGGTCTACGGCCAGCTCGCGGTGGCCGCGGTCGTCGTCGCCTTCTACCAGCTGCGCAACGTCACGGTCGAGCGCCGCTTCCCCAGCCACCACCTGGTGCGCACGTTCCTGGTGATCGGCCTCCTCGGACCGGCCTTCTACATGATCTTCCCGGTGGTCGGCCCGGTCTTCGCCTACGGTCCGGGCGCCTCCGGTACCGGCGGCGTTGAGTGGGCGGCGGCCAACCTGTGGCCGCACACGCCACTGCCGGTGACCACCCCGCATCCGATGACGTACGACGGGATCACCCCCCGCAACTGCATGCCCAGCCTGCACACCGCGTGGGCTGTCGCGATCTTCGTCCACACCCGCAGGGCGCCGCGGGCGCTGCGGTTCGCCGGTACGTTCTGGCTGGTCGTCACCCTCGCCGCGACCCTGGGATTCGGCTACCACTACGGCGTGGACCTCATCGCCGGTGTGGTGTTCGCCCTCACCATCGAGGCGGCCCTGCGCTCCCTCGACCGCGGCTGGGACCGGCCGGGCGTCCTGCTGGTCGCCTACGGCACCGCGGTCTTCACCGCGCTCCTGGTGTCGTACCGCTATCTGCCGACGGAGATGGCCGCACGTCCCCAGGTGTCCGGACCTCTGCTCATCCTGGCCATGACCTCGGTGATCTACGGCTACGTACGCACCACCCCGAGGCCCGGACCGCGGTTGCCGGCACCCAGGACCCCGGTGGCGGAGGCCGCGCGGGACGACGCCATGACCGCGGCGCACGAGGGCACCGCTCCCGCGCCCGCCCGCTCCCCGGAGCCGCGCTGACCCCGACGTGCGAGGGAGAACCACGGCTGCCGTGTCTGTTCTGCCCGGCGTGTCCGGGCGGTAACTTGGTGGAGAAAGCCCCAAAAGAAGGGCGAATCGATGCCGTGGTTCCTGTGGCTGCTCGCTGCCGCGGCGCTGGGTGCCGCGGAGTTCTTCACTCTGACCCTGGTCTTCGGGCTGCTGGCGGGCGCCGCGCTGGTCGCGGCCGTCGTCGCCGGTGTCGGCATCGGCCTGCTCGGCCAGCTCCTGGCCCTGGGGGCAGCGGCTGCGGCCGGCCTCGTCCTCGTCCGTCCCGTCGCCCTGCGGCACATGCAGCAGCAGCCCCTCATCCGCGACGGCAGCGACGCGCTGATCGGCAAGCGGGCCGAGGTCATGCAGGAGGTCACCGCGACCCGCGGCCTGATCAAACTCTCCGGCGAGGAATGGTCCGCGCGCGCCCTCGACGAGAGCCATGTGATCCCGGTGGGAGCGCTGGTCGACGTCATGGAGATCGAGGGGGCCACCGCCATCGTCTACCCCCGAGAGCTCCTTCCCTGAACGGCTGAACACACGGCTACGGAGGCACTGTGGATCCAGTTGTCATCCCCATTCTCGTGGCGGCCCTCGTCATCGTCTTCCTCGTGGCCTCCACCGTGCGGATCGTCCCGCAGGCCCGCCGCTACAACATCGAGCGGTTCGGCCGGTACCGCCGGACGCTCCAGCCCGGCCTGAACCTGGTCCTGCCGGTGGCCGACCGCATCAACACCAAACTCGACGTGCGCGAGCAGGTCTATTCGTCCGACCCCAGGCCGGTGATCACCGAGGACAACCTCGTGGTGAACATCGACACGGTGCTCTACTACCAGATCACGGACCCGCGGGCGGCGGCGTACGAGGTCGCCGACTACCTCCAGGCGATCGACCAGCTCACCGTGACCACGCTGCGCAACGTCATCGGCAGCATGGACCTGGAGGAGACGCTCACCTCGCGCGAGGAGATCAACTCCCGGCTGCGCGCCGTCCTCGACGACGCCACCGGCAAGTGGGGCATCCGCGTCAACCGCGTCGAGATCAAGGCCATCGATCCACCGCACACCATCAAGGAGGCCATGGAGAAGCAGATGCGGGCGGAGCGGGACAAGCGGGCGGCCATCCTGCACGCCGAGGGGGAGCGGCAAGCCAAGATCCTCACCGCGGAAGGCACCAAGCAGAAGGACATCCTGGAGGCGCAGGGCACCCAGCAGGCCATGATCCTGCGGGCGGACGGCGAGGCCAAGGCGGTGGAGCTCGTCTTCCAGGCCGTCCACCGCAACAACGCCGACCCCAAGATCCTGGCCTACAAATACCTGGAGACCCTCCCGCACCTGGCCAGGAGCGACAACAACACCTTCTGGGTCATCCCCGGGGAGCTGACCGAGGCGGTCCGGACCGTCACCCGCGCCTTCGGCGACGAGGCGGCGGCAGGCGCTCCCCGCCCCGCGCACCCCGAGCAACCGGCCACGGCCGGCGACGAGGCCGCGCCCGAGCCCTCCGTCCCGCAGCTCGACGCGCCCTCGACGGTCTCCCTCGACGCCGCCGCGGCCGCCGACGAGGCCGGAAAGCAGGCCGCCGCCGCGGTGAGCGACGCCAAGGCGGAGGCGGAGGCGGCGAAGTCCCCGCAGGTGCCGCGCCTGGGGCGGACGTCCGACGACTGAATCCTTCATCGGCTGGGGCCGGGGGAGGACCAAGTCCTCCCCACAGACACGGGCACGCACCCGGCACGGTCCGGCACACGCTGCCCAGGGGGGCCTCGCGGACGCCGGGTGACGTCTGAGCACGCGGATGCGCTGGACAACTGCGGCAGGGACGCCATTGCCCACTCCGCACCGCCCGCCCGGCGGTTCCCACTCACCACTCCGTGAAGGAGACACATGCGCAAGCGCGCTGCCCTTGCCGTACTCACCGCCGTCGCCGCAGCGGCAGGGCTCGCCGTTCCCGGTGCCTACGCCGACGACAACGTGGGGGACGTCCAGGTCGACGGCGTCGTCGTCAACGGCGGCAAGAACATAGTGATCGACACGGCCGACAAGACGATCACGGTCTCGGTGACCGCCACCGACCCGTCGGGCATCTGGGACGCCGACTTCAGCCTGTGGCGGGGCCCGGACGGCAGCGACCCCTACTACAGCGCCGAGGGCCGCATCGATCCCGACGAGAACACCACGCCGGCGGACTGCGTCGCCTCCAGCAGTACGACGTCGACCTGCTCGAAGACCTTCACCTTCGAGCCGGACTGGTGGCTCACGAACGCCGATGCCGGCACCTGGAAGGTCCAGGCCCAGGTGTCGGCCAACGACGGCAGCTCCACCGACCGGTGGGCCTCCACCACCACCCGCCTCCAGCGGCACTCCAAGCTGACCGTCAACGCGAGTCCCGAGCCGATCGCCAAGGGCAAGACCCTCACCATCACCGGCAAGCTCAGCCGCGCCAACTGGGACACGCTCGACTACCGGGGCTACACCAACCAGCCGGTCAAGCTCCAGTTCCGCAAGGCCGGCACCACGACCTACACCACGGTCAAGACCGTGTACACCAACAGCACCGGCAACCTGACGACCACGGCCCCCGCGTCCGAAGACGGCTACTGGCGCTGGAACTTCGCAGGCAACACGACGACCCCGGCCGCCGTGGCGACCGGCGACTTCGTGGACGTGCAGTAGCCCGAACGGCACACCTGGGGGCGGTTGACCGTACTGGTCGGCAACAGGTTCGCCCGTCCGGGTCGGCCGAGAGGTCGACCCGGACGTCGTGGCGGACGTCCCGGTAATTCTCGCGCCGTAACTTGCTCGCATGACCTCATCGATCCACGCGGAAACAAGAATTCAGCCCGCGGGTTCGCCGTCGATTGCATCGGATGCATCGAAGACCGGTCGTCTCGACGGGGTGGATCTGGCGCGGGCACTGGCTGTTCTGGGAATGTTCGTCTCGCACACCGGTCCGGCCCTGGTCCTGTCCGAACTCGGACGGAAAGCAGGCGCCCCTGCCCACTTCCTGGAAGCCGTCAGCGACGGGCACGCGTCGATCCTGTTCGCCACGCTGGCCGGGGTGTCACTGGCCCTGCTGACCGGGGGCAGCCGGCCGCACAACGGAGTGGCACGGCGAAGGGACCGAGCCCGGATCGCCGTGCGCGCGGCGATCCTTTTCGTCCTCGGCATGGCACTGGCTCAGATCAGCACCGAAGTCATCGTCATCCTTTCCTTCTACGCCCTCTATTTCCTGCTGGCGCTGCCGCTCCTCCGCGTGCCGCCCCGCATTCTCGCGGTGCTCGCCGCTGCCTGGGCGGTGGCCGGGCCGGTGGTGTCGTTCTTCCTGCGGCGCGAGGTGGAAGGGAGCGAGGGCACCGGCGGGGGCGCACTGATGTTCAGGGACCTCACCTCGTTGTCGGACGCCGGACCGGGGCTCCTCCGTCTCCTGCTGGACGGCACCTATCCGGTCATGACCTGGATGCCGTTCGTGCTCGCAGGGCTCGCCGTCGGACGTCTCGACCTCCGGTCGACCACGATCCGTCTTCGGCTGCTCGCCGCAGGTGTCGCTCTCACCGTCGTCGGCAGCGGCGGCTCCTGGCTTGCGCTGCACGCCTTCGGAGGCCTGGAGGCCCTTCAGCCGAAGCTGGACTTCATGCGTCCGGTGGCCGCCGGACTCGCCATGGAGCCGCTGGACCTGATGCAGAGGTCGAACCTCGGGACCGTCCCCACCGATACCCCGGCGAACCTGCTGCTCGACGGCCCGCACTGCGGAACCCCGTTCGAGATCGTCGGCTCGGGCGGCTGTGCCCTGGCGGTTCTCGCGCTCTGCCTGCTCGTCGGCGACCGCTTCCGCACGCTGCTCGCGCCGCTCACGGCGGTCGGGGCGCTGTCCCTGACCGCGTACGCGGCCCAGGTCGTGGCGTTGAGGTTCCTGCCCCCCGAGGAGGCCATGGCCGCGCACCCGTGGGTGCCGCTGCTCGGCTTCGTCCTCGGTGCCGTGGTGTTCTGCGGCCTGTGGCGCCGCTTCCTGGGCCGCGGGCCGCTGGAGCGCCTGATGCACTGGGCCTCCACGCGGGCGTCCGCCGCCCTCGCCGGATCCGGCGCCGCAACCCCGACCACGCCCGACCCGGCTCCGGACCGGTCGTGACGGCGGGCTCCCTGCGCCGGAGGCGAGATCGGTGGTCCTGACTTGGGCGCCGTCGTCCCGGGCTGTGCGCCGATCACGGGCAGTTCGATGCCCAGCACATCGCACAGCCGCGTCCGGAGCATCGTCGCCTCCTACGTCCGGCCTCCGGCGAGCGCCCAGACCAGGCTCAGTCGGGGAGCGTCCGGGACCGGGGGCGGAGCCTGTGAGGTCGGCTCGGGGAGTCCCCGTCCACGGGGACATGGGGACCTGCACGGATACATCAATCCGGTACATGGACTACCCTTGGTACATGTCCATGAAGCGCACCAACGTCTACGCCGACCCCGAGGACCTGGCGATCATCAAGGAGGCCGCCAAGCGCCGGGGGATAAGCGAGGCCGAGATCATCCGCCAGGGCATCCACCTCGCGGCCATGGCGAACAGGGTCTGGGACGAGCCGCTGTTCTCGCGCACGTTCGAAGGGTCGGGGCGCACGCTGTCCAAGGCGGAGGTCCGTGACACGGTCGCCGAGGCCGTCCGGCGTGAGACCGGCTCGGGTTCCGGATCCGCTGCGTGATCATTGTCATCGCCGATACGTCCGGACTTCTGGCGGCCCTGGACGAGACGCATCAGGACCACGCGGCGGCCAACGAGGCGATCATGGCGGCCGGTCTGTTGGTCATGTCCCCGCTTCTGCTGGCCGAACTGGATCACGTGGCGACGCGTGAGCTCGGCAGGGAGGCCGCCCTCAGCGCGGTCGACGACCTGCGGCGCTGGATGGGCCGGGGTCGTGTCGTCATGCCGGAGATCACGGAGAGCCACCTGGGCGCCGCCCAGTCCGTCCGTGTCCGCTACCGTGCGTTGGATCTCGACCTCGCCGACGCGGTGAACGTGGCGCTTGCCGCCGACTACGACACGGACGCGATTCTCACCCTCGACCGACGAGACTTCCGAGCTGTACGTCCGCTGGGCCGCTACAAGGCGTTCCGGGTACTTCCCGATGACCTCCCGCTCTGACACAGGACCCTCGGCGGTCAAGTGCCCACTGCGCAACGGGCTTGTGCACCGCACACGACGAAGCCCGCGCAGGACGGGTACCGTCATCGCCCGGGAACGGCGGGCTGAGGGCTGCCCTCCGGCTCATCTGCGTGGGAGTGCAGGTCAGTACCACGGCTCTCCGTCTCCCCAAGCGCCGTCGCTTCCCAAGCTGAGAAGGAACCGTCACTGCCGGCTCCATGTGTGTGGAGTAGCCGGCTGCGAACGTCTCCGCCACTGAGGACGAGGAAGGCCCCGACCACAACCGGTCGGGGCCTTCCTCGTCCTCTCACGACGCGGATCAGAAGAGTGCCTTGTAGCCCTGCCATCCGGTGGCGATCTTCACCCGGCCGGAGAACGAGCCGCTGCCGTTGCCGCTGTTGCGCCACAGGTTGCCGGAGGTGTCCCGGGAGACGAGGTCCGCCTTCCCGTCACGGGTGATGTCCCCGACGCCGACGACGACGTTGTACGCCGCACCCCAGTCGTCGAACACCTTCGTCCGGGATGCGAACTTCCCTGTGCCCGTGCCGTTGTAGCGCCACAGCTCGTTCGAGGCATCCTGCGCCACCAGATCCCCGTGGCCGTCGCCGTTCAGATCCCCGACCCCGACGATCTTCTTGTAGCTCCGCCAGCCGTCGTACAGCTTCACCCGCGTCGCCAGCTTCCCGTCGCTGGTGCCCTTGTGCAGGTACACCGCCCCGGTCGAGGAGTTACGGGTGATCAGATCCGTCCGCCCGTCACCGGTGATGTCCCCCGGCGAGGTCAGCACGCTGTACTGGTTCCAGCCCGTGCCCAGCGACACGTACGACGTCGACGGCGTGACCGCCTTCCCGCAGCCCGGCCGGTACGCCCGCAGGGAGCCGTCGGCCATCCGCACCAGCACGTCGTTGCACCGGTCGCCGTTCACGTCCCCGAACGGGACCGCCCTGACCGATGTCGACCAGCGCGAGCCGCTGGTCTTGCCCGAGAAGACACCCGCACCGGAACCATGCTGGAAGGTGAGCGAGCCGCTGGAGTTCAGCGTCAGCAGATCCCCGACGCCGTCCGGCACCGAACCGGTACCCGCGTGGTCCCTGGGCGCCGCCGTGATGACGCGTGCGGAGGACTCGGCAGTCGTGCTCTCCCAGCCGCTCTTGCGTGCGGTGACGGCCACGGTCACCTTCTTGCCGCGCAGCGAGGCGGGTACCAGGTACGTGGAGGCGGTGGCCCCCGAGATCACCTGGCCGTCGGCCTTCCACTGGTAGGTGTACGAGTCCGGGGCCGGCGTCCAGGAACCGGGCGCGGCAGTGAGCTTGGAGCCGACCCGGGCGGTGCCGGTGACGGCCGGGGCCGTGGTGTTCTTCAGCGGCGCCGGGCTGACCGTGAAGGAGCCACGCGGGTACTCCCAGCCGTTGTGGGTGATGACGCCGAGGTTCCAGTCGCCCGGGGTGAGTCCGGTCAGGTCCAGAACGGCCGTCAGGGACTTCCGGTCGGCGGCCACCGAAGTGGTGGTGGACTCGACCGTCTTGCCGGACTTGCCGATCCGTACCTTGTCGTCCTTGTGCAGGGCGGTGCCCGTCACGGTCACCGTGGTCTTGGTGCCGCTGACGCCGCTGGCCGGAGTGACCGTGCCGACGGTGATCTTCTCGGTGCCGCAGAGCGAGGACGTACAGACGAGTTCCGCCTTGTAGGCGGTCTGCGAGGCCTTCTCGGGCAGCCCGACGACCAGGATGCTCGGGGTGACCTTCGTCGTGTACGGCTCATTCACCGAGCACTTGTAGCCGGTCGGGATGTACAGCGTGCAGGTGTTGTCCAGACTGGCGTCGTACAGCGCGGGTACGGCCGTCTGGGTGCGGCCCGCGGTGTCGCCGACCACGAAGTCGAAGCGGTCGCTGTACGCGGTGGGCAGCGCCGCACAGACCGCGGTGTGCTGCTCGTCCAGGGTGCCGGTGACCGGCCCGTACCCGTAGCTGACGTTCGGAACCTTGGCGCACTCGGTGGCCGGTCCGGCGGGGGTCGCGATGCGCAGCGCGTCGAACCGGTAGGACTCGGCGGCCTTCAGGTTCGCCGGGACGGTGACGAGGACCTGGTAGCTGGTGGAGCCGGTGACCGCGCACGCCTTGTTGCGGTACGAGCAGACGGCGTCGCCCTTCGCGTCGTACACCAGGATGTTGGCGGTGCCCAGCGGGTCGCGGACATCGAGGTGCAGGGTGTCGCCGACGTCGGCGGTGGTCACCTGACGGCAGAGCAGCAGGCCGGGTGCGGCCGGAGTGCCGCCCGTGGACGGGCCGTCCACCGCGGTCGCCGGGTTTGCCGCGCAGCCCTTGGCGGTGGCGGTGACGTCACGCCGGGCGAGGGTGTACTCGGCGGCGGTGTCGCGGCCGGTGACCAGCACCGTGTGCGCGACGCCCGGGGCGAGGGCACAGGTGGTCCAGGTGGACAGGGAGGGCCAGACGTCACAGACCCGCTTGCCGTCGGCGTCCAGCACCGAGAACTCGGCGGTGGAGCCACCGGAGACGGCCCGCAGCTGGAGGTTCTCCATCGCGCTGTGGTCGTCCGCCGGGATGGACAGGCAGTGTGAGAAGACGCCGCCGCCGGTGCCGAACCGGGCCGCGGCGCCGTCGGCGGTGAAGTCGCCCGCCGGGATGGCCGGGCAGCCGTTCGCCGCGTCGGTGCGGTGCAGGGCGAGGCGGTACGAGCCGGTCGCCGTGTTGTCGTCGTCGGTGGACACCAGGGCGCGGAACGGGGCGGAGCCGGTCAGCGCGCAGGTGCCCGTGCCGAGGGACTCCCCGTTGCATCGCTGGACGCCGTCGGCGTCGACGACCACGACCTCCGGCTGGGGAGCAGGACCGCTCAGGGGCGTCAGCGCGGCCATCCGGGCGCCCTCGGGCAGTGGCAGTGTCAGGCAGTCGGTCTCGCCCGCCGTGGCGAAGGTGCCCTGGTGGGTGCCGAGTTCGACGGGCTCGCAGCCGGCGGTGCCGACGCGGTCGAGGATGAGGGTGGGGTGGTCGGTGAGGACGGTGTAGTCACCGGCCGGGATGCCGCAGCCGGCGCACACGGTCTTCCCCCCACGGTCGTACACGGGGAGGGAGGAACGGGCCCCGTCCGTCACCTCGTACACGCTGTACCGTCCCGCCGCCGTGGTGGTGAAGACCTTGCAGCCGGTGGCCGGATCCGCCGTGGTGGGCGCGGAGTTGTACGCGTTCACCGGGACACGCGCACAACCCGCGGGGTCGGACAACCGGCGGATCTTCAGGGTGTACGGGGCGGGGAAACCACGCTCGGCCTGGCTGACGTGCCCCAGCACCCGGTAGGGCCCGTCGCCGGGCAGCACACACCCGTCGCTGTCGTCCTCGTTGAAGTGCGGGCAGATATGGGCACCGGTCTCATCGGTGATCCAGTTGACGCTCTCGCCGTACGTGTCGGTGCCGAAGTCGACCGTGATCCGCTCGCCGGGCTTTCCCGTGAACGGATGGCACACGAGGCCGTACGGAGAGACTGCGGAGCCGGTGACCGGGGGCAGGTCCCACGAGGTGCCGGTCTCCTGCGCACAGCCCGCGGTGGCCGCCAGCGGGGTGACGGTCACGGGGATCTCGCGGCTCCCGGTCCCCCAGCTGGTGTTGGTCAGCTTCAGGGTGAAGGCGCCGGCGCGCGGCAGCGCGCACCAGCCGCTGCCCCACGTGACGTCGTAGCAGTCCAGCTGGGTCTCACCGTCGAAGACCTCGGCGGTCGTCGCGCTCCTCTGTGTCAACACGCGGTGCAGGCCGGGCTGTTCGGCGGTGAAGGTGAAGCAGGCGCTGCCGTCGGCGGCGACCGTCGCCTTGCCCACCGCGGAACCCGGGTCGCCGAAGGGAGCGAGCGGAAGGGTGGCGCAGTCGTCGGCGGCGGTGGCGGCCGGGGCGGACGACGCGGTACTGCCGGCCATGGTGGCGGATGTGGTGGCATCGGACGCGGCCGTGGTCATGGTGCCGTCGGACGCCTGTGCCGCGCCGACCGGGAGAAGGGCCGTCAGCAGGACCGACAGCGTGAGTGTGAACAGGAGCGCGGTGTACGCCGCGGGTCTCTCGCGGACACACAGGCGGTAGGGCATTGCGTTCCCCCCAGGACGGCGTCGAGCGACGCAGGTGATGCCGGGGCCCAGGTGACCGCGGGTCGAGGGCGGCGCACGGCGAAATCAGCGAATGATCGCACAGGTGTGCCTCTTGCGGCATCCGTTGTCGGGTGTCTCGGAGCGACCCGCCGAACGGGGAACACGACACCGCCGCGAAGAAGAATGCCGACGAACCTTGCGGCACGAATCTGGCACACGGCGAGCGATCGCTGAGCTGGACGCGGCGCTCCGCCGAGACGGGGCCGCGTCCGCTTGCCAAGCGACGGTGCTCGGGCGGCCGGATGGCCACTGAGCTGCAGGGATTCGTCTTGCTGACCGGCATGCGTCCGACCTGACCGAGCACAACGTCCACGCTCCTTTCACTTCTGGCCGTGGGTGAGGGGCTGGCCCGATCCGAGGACTGCGCCCGGCTGCCCGCTCTGCGCACGCACCTCCGCTCGGCCCGAGCGACCGGCATGTGAACCGGCACCGAAGACCAGAGTGTCGTCGAAGCGTTGCTGGGTGGTGCAGCCGGAGAGGGCGGCGATCATCACCTTCGACCGACGGGGGACGGGACTTCCGGGCCGTACGCCGACAAGCCGCGTCGACCGCCCGCACTTGGGCCACGCCACCGCACTGGACTGGAAAATGAACAAACCCCAGGCCACTGACCTGGGGCTTCATCGTGGAGTGGGCTTATGGGCACGCTATGGGCACGGTGTCGTGGATCGGCTGGATAGGGGTGAGCACGATGTCGATGCCTCGGGTTCGGCCTGCTCTGCTGTCTGCTCCAGCAGGCGCGTCGTGAGAGCACGCACCGGATGCGTGAGGGGTTCACGCTAAGTGGCTCCGGAAGTCGATTCGAGAGGCGGACGGTCGAGTGCGTGCCGCTGAGTTCCTGGTCCCTTGCCTGCGTGAAGACCGGCGGCTGTCCCGCAATGGTGGTCATGATCATCGGAGCCGGTGGGCCCGACAGGGCGACGTCGACAGCGTGATCGTCGTCATCGCGGATACGTCCGGTCTCCTGGCTCTCTCGACTCGACGCATCCGGAGCACGGGGCGGCGAATGAGGCGATCAGGGCGGCCGGTCTCCTGGTCATGTCCCCGCTCCTGCTGGCGGAACTCGATCACGTGGCCACGCGCGAGCTGGGACGCGAGGCCGCCGTCGGCGCGGTCGACAACCTGCGGCGCTGGATGAGCCGGGGCCGGGTCGTCATGCCCGAGATCACGGAGGACCACTTGGGCGCCGCCCAGCCGGTCCGAGTCCGCTACGGCGCGCTGGACCTGGATCTCGCCGACGTGGTGAACGTGGCGCTCGCGGCCGACTACGACACCGACGCTATTCTCACCCTCGACCGACGGGACTTCCGTGCCGTGCCGCCCTTGGGCCGCCACAAGGCGTTCCGGGTAGTGCCCGACGACCTCCCGCTTTGACATGAGGTCCTTTGTGGTCAAGTGCCCGGAGCTGCAGGCGACTTGATCGGACTCGCGGGTGCAAGTGAGCAGGTCGCTCCTGGCCCGGGACTGACCCGATGGGGCCCGGGGTTCGCGGAGGTCGACGGTTGCCTCACGCCCGACACCGTCCCGGAGTGGCTCTGCGACGCGGTCGGGAAACCCGACCTCAGTCCCAAAATGGGTCTAGACAACAAACAAACCCCAGGTCAATGACCTGGGGTTTCATCATGGAGCGGGTGACGAGAATCGAACTCGCGCTCTCAGCTTGGGAAGCGACGGCGCTTGGGCGGGCTCTAGGTCTCTGACCTGGGCAGATGTCCTCTCCTCGGCGTGTCGTGAGGGTCGGTTCGCACCGCTGTTGACCGTGGTTGTCCGCTCTTATGGGCACGCTATGGGCACGGCGTCGTGGATCGGCCGGATACTGCGCGAGCACGATGGTCGATACGTCGGGTCCGGCCTGCTCTGCTGACTGCTCCAGCAGTTTCGTCGCGAGTGCACACACCGGACGGGTGAGGGGTTCTCGCTGAGGCAGGCGTGGCCCGGCTCCGCCAGTAGGGTCAGGACAGCGGCCGCTTGCACCGGGTAGTCCTCGGCCCCGTCCAGCATCGGGCCGGATGACGGCAACGTCATTCGGCAACCAGCACGTCTGCAAGTTCCCGCAGGTTCTGCGCGCTGTACCTGGGCGGGGTCATCGCCCGCGGGTACACCGACGCTCCGCGTTGCAGCCACGCACCGTCCAGTCCGGCTCGCCGTGCTCCGTCGATGTCCCAAGGATGCACGGCGACCATCATCGCCTGGTCGGGCCGGACGCCCACCCGCTCGACGGCGTAGTGGTAGGCGGCCGGCGCTGGTTTCCAGCAGCGCGGGCCACGTACGTCCGACAGGACCTCGAAGCGGTCCAGCACTCCGGCCTTGTCCAACAGTCGCTCGGTCATTGCGACGCTGCCGTTGGTCATCGCCGTCAGGCGATACCCTGCCTCACCCAACCTCCGTACGCCGTCCGGCACATCGGGGTGTACGTCCAGGTGGGCGAAGCCGTCGAGAATGTGCTGGGCTGCCGCTTCACCGTCTCCCGTCCAGCCCTCCAGCCCGGACAGCAGTGCCCGAACTCCATCGTGGGCGATGGACGCGAAGTCCGCATACGCGCCGACGGCTGTCAGCGCGAAGCCGTCCCGCAGCACCCCGGCGAACCAGGTGGGCAGCAGCTCCCTGGGGGCGCCTATGTCCTCGAAGCGGGCGCTCAGCGGTGTGAGGTCGCTGAGTGTCTCGTTGACGTCGAAGACGAGGACCTGGGGCCGGTCGGCGGGCATGCTCTCCTCCTCTTGGCGTCCGAACGTCCGAACGTCCGATGTCGGATGGAAGGCCCATCAGGCTGCGAGTACCCGCCCTGCGCGCAAGCGCTGCGGCAGCCTGGTCTCTCCGCCGGCTTCGGAGTGCTGCCGAGGCATGGGCAGCCGGAATCCGCGGATGGTCCGAGTCTCCAGTCGTACGGCGGCATTGCGACTGCGGCCGTGTTCCAGCAGGCGACCCAGGGCCTCGCGGATACGGCTCGCCGGTTCGTCGATGCAGATACGTTCCTCCGCGTAGGCGTGGACGAGGGGGTGGAGTCGGAAGCGGCCGAGGGCGGTGCGCTCGATAAGGTGTGCTGCCGTCAGGGCGGCGAGGTGATGCTCGGCCGCGGCGGGCGGTTCGCCCAGGAGTGCGGCGGCCGTGGCGGCGTCGGTCTCCTGCAGCGGCTGGAGGGCCAGCAGGCGCAGTAGCCGTCGCGAGCCCGTCGGCAGGCTCGCGTCGGAAGCGAACAGTGCACTCCGTACGCCGTCCTCCAGGGCCAAGGTGATCAGGGGCTCGCGGTAATAGTCGCTGAGCGCCCAGGTGGGGTGGTTCCGCATATGGCGGCCGATAACCGACAGCGCCAGCGGGAGGTGGCCCAGCATGTCCGCGATCTGCTGGACGGCCGTGATGTCCGGGGCGATGCGGTCGGCTCCCGCCGTTGCCCGCAGCAGTTCGACGCAGTCGTCCGACGCCAGGAGCGGCACCGGCAGACGGGTGGCTCCGCCGAGGCCGGTGAGTGCGCGCCGACTGGTGATCACAGTGCGGCATCCTGGAGCCCCGGGCACCAGGGGACGCAGCTGTTCCGCATCTGCCGCATCGTCCAGGACGACCAGCGCGCCGGTTCCCGCCAGCCGTTGGCGGTAGAGAGCCGCGCGTGCGTCGAGGTCGTACGGGATGCGGTCGCCGGTGGCGCCGAGCAGGCGAAGGAAGGTTTCGAGTACGGCTGCCGGGTCGGCGGGCGGGTCCTGCGGGGCGGAGCCGCGCAGGTTTGCGAACAGGACGGGCGCGCCGGTGCGTTCCTTGGCGAGCAGCTGGTGTGCGATGTGCACGGCCACTGACGTCTTGCCCACCCCGGGCATGCCCTCCAGCGCCAGCGTCGTGACGTCCTGGTCGCAGGCGAGTAAGACTTCCGCCCGGGCCAACAGGTCGGTCCTGCCGACGAACACGGAGAGCCCTGCGGGCAGCCGGTCGTAGGCGCTGACCCGTGTGGCGGCCTCGGCCTCGCCGAGCACGGCTCGAAGCGACTGCCGCCACACGGAGAGGATGGCTTCGTCGGCGCCGACGAGAGCCTGCACCACAGCCAGTAGCAGGTCGGAGTTGGGGCGGCGGCGGCCCATCTGGAAGCAGTTGCCGACGGTCGAGCGGGCCGGCCATTCGCCGCGCGGGCGTCCAGCCCGCTGCCAGTCCCGGTGGATGCGCCGCGTGATCTCGGTGATCGACGGGTTGCCCGCCCACGCTTTCAGCAGTCTCAGTTCCGCGATGAATTCGTCCATTGTTCGGGCTTTTCCCGGATCCAGTACCTGCGGCACGAACATCCTCCCCCATGGGACACCTGGGCCACGATTAACTTGGAACGGACGTTTCAAGTTAGCTGTCATGGGGCTGTACCTGTCAACTGGTTTCCATCTGTTGAGCTCCGGCCACGGAGCGCATCCAGGATCATCCACGATCCGTCCGGAAGCCCGTATTCCGTCCTGATGCTGAGGCCCGTTCCCGCTCACCGGCGCCCCCGGGAATCCCGCCCAGTCCCGCGTGCCCCGTTCCAGGACAGGAGTCCGTGCATCGCCATGCCCGAAATCGGTGTGTCCCTACGTCCCGCCGGCGGCAGCGTCGTCGTGGGTCAGGCCAGAGACCACACGGTCACCATCGACCGGCCCAAGGAGAAGGAGGGTACCGACGCCGGCCCCATGGGCGGTGAGCTGCTGCTTCTGGCTCTCGGCGGTTGCTTTGTGAGCACCTTCCTCGCGGCGCTGAAGGCCGAGGCCCCGGAGGCCGATGCCTCCGAGATCAGCTTCCAGGTCGACGGAACCCTCGTGAGCGCGCCGACCCCGCTTCTCCGAGATCACCGTGCAGGTGTCGGCGCCGGCCGCCATCCAGGACCTGATCTCCAAGCCACTGCTCAAGGCCGAGCGGGGCTGCATCGTCCACAACTCGATCCGTGACGCCGTGACAGTCCGCTTCACCCACGAGTGGCGCTGACTCTTCCCCCACTGAAGGAGACAAGACCGTGGAAACGCAGCACAGCACGATCCAGGACAGCCACAGCCAGGACCGCGGCATGGCGGACATGGCGATGCACGCGAGCAGCATGCAGCACGACCCCATGGGCAGTGCGGCTCCCGGCATCCGGCGCGTCACGATCGTCGGCGCCGGGTTCTCCGGCACGCTCACCGCCATCCGGCTGCTCCACTTCGCCGATTCACCCCTGGAGATATGCCTGATTGAGCGGGAGGAGGGCTACCGCTACGGCGGTATCGCCTTCGGCTGGGCGTCCACCAACTGGGAGCACATGCTCAACATCCAGGCCGGCCGTATCACCCTGCGCCGCGAGCGCCCGGAGGACTTCCTGGAGTGGGCCAACGAGGAGGCAGACCGCTCCGAGTGGCCGCAGAAGTGGCAGTACCACAACTTCGGCGTGGCCTGCGTCGTACCGCGGCGGATCTTCCGGCAGTACCTGGCCGAGCGGCTGCGCGGCGCGGCCGCCGACGCCCACGCCGAGGTGACACTGCGGGAGCTGACCGGTGAGGTCATCGACGTACGCGGCCAGGGCGGCGGCTACGTCCTCAAGTACGCCGACGCCTCAGAGCAGGGCGGCGTGCACGACCTGCCGTCGGACCAGGTGATCCTCGCGACCGGTCACCTCTCGCCGGTCCAGGCGCCCTTCTACCACCGCATCAAGGACTCCGGGCGTTTCATCGCCGACCCTTACGCCCCCGGAGCTCAGGAGCGCTTCAAGGAGGTCGGCCCCGAGGAGACCGTCCTCGTCACGGGCTCCGCGCTGTCGTCCTTCGACACGGTGATCTCCCTCGTGCACGCCGGCCACCGGGGACAGATCGTGATCTGCTCGCGCGGCGGGCACATGCACGGCACCTACCCGGTCGACCACGAGCACGACATCTGGCAGGCCCGCCGACCGCCGTTCCTCGACGCCGAGGAGCTCACCCCCGAGTCGGTGGTCGAGGGGGTCAAGGCGGAGTACGCGCACTTGCGCGACGAGCAGGGCGTGGAGCCGGGCAGCGCGCTCGACGCCGTCTTCCCCGAGCGCGTCATGAAGGCGTGGGAGCCGTACGTCATCGAGCTGATCTCCCGCATGGACGCCCGCGACGTGCGGATGCTGCTCGACCGGTACAAGAGCCTGATCGTCACCAACCGCACCAGCACCGTGCGGGAGATCGGGGGCGTCGTGCGGAGCCGGATGCGTGGATTCAACGGCGCACCGAGGACCGTCGAGGTCCTGTCCGCCGGCATCCAGGACATGCGCCTTGTCGAGGGCGGCACGAAGATCCGCGTGGTCTTCGCCGACCAACCGGACATCGTCGTCGACCGAGTCGTCAACTGCCTGGGCAACAAGACCGACTACGAGCACACCGGCCACCCTCTGTGGAACGGCCTGGTCAACGGACACGGTTTCGCGCAGCCGCAGACCAAGACCCACCGGGGCATCGAGGTCGGCGCGCACGGACAACTCATCGCCGCAGACGGCGACGTGGCACCGGGCCTGTTCGGCGTCGGCCCCATGCGCCAGGGCGACGAGACCACCCGCCGCGGCCGGCTCGGCGCGTTCGTGTTCAGCATCGGCACCCTGCGCAACCAGTGCTTCGACACGGCGATGGAGGTGCTGCGCCGCCTGAAGTCCGCGAGCGACGAGGAGCAGATGGACATCCCCGACGGCGTCCACCACTGCCTGATCCGCAGCAGCGACTGGATCGCCGCCGACCTCACCGTCGAGGAGCCGCAGGCCACCCGTCTGCGGGAGCGCCTGCAGAGCTACGCCCGCGAGAGCGCCTACCCCAACGCCGTCAACTACCTGCAGGCCCAGGACCGCACCGAGCGCCGCAAGTACCGCGGCATCCTCGACGACGACCTGGCGGACTTCGGCGCCGCCCTGGCCCGCGAGTTCGACCTCACCGCGCAGCAGGCCCGGCGGACCGTGTCCCTGCTGGCCACCCTGGTGGAAAAGCACGCCGTCCACAACCTGTGCGACATCACCAAGCTGGCGGGCTGGGACTCCCAGTACGGCAACCAGGTCAAGCACGCCCCGAAGAAGGCCATGTGATGGCAGGCCACGACGAGCAGGAGCTGCTCAGCCGCCTGTTCATGGTCCGGCACGGCGAATCGACCTGCAATTCCGTCCACCGCATCGCCGGTCAGCGCGACGCACCCCTGACCTTCCTCGGCCGGATCCAGGCCGAGAAGGTCGCCATGGGCCACCGCGGCCGGCACTTCGACCGCGTCTACGTCTCCCCGCTGACCCGCGCCTACGAGACCGCCGACACCATCTTCGGCATCGACGCCCCCGACGCGGACGCCCCCGAGGTCGTGGTCGACGAGCGCCTGATGGAACGCGACTTCGGCAGCTACACGCTGGAGAGCAAGTCCATCCTCCAGCGCCGCCACGGCATCGCCGAGTACGAGCGGGCCATGAACGCCGACAGCCCGACCATGCACGGCGGCGAGACCTTCCAGCAGTTCAACGACCGCGTGCACGCCTTCTACGAGGAGGAGCTGCTGCCGGCGCTGCGCCGCGGCGAAGTGGTCTGCGTGGTCTCCCACAAGTACGTCGTCGAGCTGATCTGCCGGTTCATCCTGGCCCGCCCGGCCGACGAGTCGTACGACCTGCGCCTGCCCAACTCCCAGATGCTGCAGGGCGACCGGATCCACAGCTATGTGAAGAACGAGAACAAGACCATGAACATGGTCTACGACTGGATCGTCGTCAACCATCCCGTTGTCTTCTGCGGGGGACTGGCGGCGGGTCTCCTCGCGAACGTCGCGGGGCTGCGGCTCTCGACCTCGCCGTACGTGCTGCTCCTGCTCCTGGTGCTGGCCAGCGTCATCACCATGTGCCGCATCGAGCTGGAGAACGCGCGAGCGTTCGTGACCGACCGCGGCACCCTTCGGTCCGTTGCCCTGCGCTACCTCGCCCTGCCGATCGCTTTCGCGGTCCTGGTGCACTGGTGGGACGTGGGTAGTTCGAGTACGGCGGCGATCGCCGCGGTGTTCCTCGCGACCCCAAGCTCCGTGGTTGCGATGACCGTCAGCCGCTGCCTCGGCGGCATGATCATGCCGACGTTCGCGCAGGTCCTGCTCTCCTCACTGGCCGCGACCGTGTCGTTCTCGGCCGTCCTCGCCCTGACCCTGCACGAGGACGTCGCCCCGGCCGTCGCCATCAGCGTCGCCACCTCGACCGGCGTCGTCACGGCGGCCTACGTCCTGGTCAAACGCCTCCGGGAGCGCTCTCCCATCCGTACGGCCAAGTACGGCGAGCGCAAGGGATACGTGGCCGTGCTGCTGCTGACCGCGTTCATCGTGCTGGTCTGCCTCAAACTCGACCTGGACGGCTTCACCACCTACGCGCCGACCGCGGCAGGCATCGCCGTCGGCCTGCGACTGGTCGCCGCCCTGCTCAAGCGCCGCCGTCACGTCCAGACGCTCGACGACTACACCGCCATGACCTACCCGAACGTCTTCGTGGTGGTCATCATCGCCGCCCTCACCGGCAACGGGCCGCTGGAGCAGGTGGCGATCTGGACTCTGCTGCCGATGTTCGTCCTGTCGTTCTTCGACAGCTTCTACGCCCGCTTCCTCGTCGTCGCCCCCGACGACGCGCGCTGGCCGGCCGTCCTCGGACTGCCCACGCACCGTCCCGTGCGCGGCCGTCCGGCCACCGAGGACCCGCGCGAGCCCTCCGTCCCCGCCCATTCCTGATGACCACGGGAGTCGTCGTGCACCCCACGCACCCTGCGCATCCCACGGCCTATCTGGCCGCCACCACCGACAAGAACCTCGAACTCGTCCTCCATGTCCTGCCCGCGATCGTGGTCATCCTTGCCGCCTCGGCCCTCTGCGGACGCCTCGCCCTGCTGGTCAAGCAGCCGCGGGTGCTGGGAGAGATGGTCGCCGGCGTCCTTCTGGGCCCCACCCTGTTCGGCGCGCTGTTCCCCGAGGTGCAGAAGGCGATCTTCACCCCTGACGTGAAGCCGATCCTCTACGTCCTGAGCACCATCGGCCTGACGGTCTTCATGTTCCTGGTCGGCGCCGGCCTCGACCACGGCGGCGGCAACGGCAAGAAGGACACCAAGAACGCCGCCGTCCTCGCCGTGTCCGGCATCCTCCCGTCCCTCCTGCTCGGCGCCGCAGCCGCGTATCTCCTCTACGACCGGCTCTCCCGTCCCGACGTCACCCCGTTCGAGTTCGCGCTCTTCATCGGCGGCGCCCTGTCGATCACGGCGTTCCCGATGCTCGCCCGCATCCTCTACGAGCGGCGGCTGCAGAACTCGCCGCTTGGCCGGATGACCCTGCTGGGCGCCTCGATCGACGACGCTGCCGCATGGTGCTTCCTGGCGGTGCTCTCGGCCATGCACACCGGCGCCGGCGCCATGCACGTCGTGCGCACCATCGGTTTCACGGCCCTGTTCGCCCTCGGCATGCTCACCGTGGTCGCCCGAATGCTCCGGCCCATGGGCTCGCGGATCGAGCGCACCGGCCACTTCGGCTTCGACCAGATGTACATCGTCATCGCCATCGTCCTGCTGTCCGGACTCTTCACCGATTACATCGGCATCTACTCCGTCTTCGGCGGCTTCATCGCCGGACTCGCGATGCCACGGAACCCCGCCTTCCGTGAGGCTCTGCACAGCCGCATGATGGACATCGTCTGCGTCCTGCTCCTGCCGATCTTCTTCGCCTTCTCCGGCCTCAACACCGAACTCGGCGGAATCGCCGGATGGGCCATGATCGGCCCGTTCCTGCTGATCCTGGCGGCGGGCTTCGTCGGCAAATACGCGGGCTGCGCCCTCGCCATGCGCGGCGTCGGCTTCTCCTGGCGCGAATCCTGGGCGGTCGGCGGCCTGATGAACGCCCGCGGCCTGATGATCCTCATCTTCATCAACATCGGCCTCGCCCAGGGAATGATCACCAAGGACGTCTTCTCCATGCTGGTCCTGGTCGCGGTCATCACCACCGCCGGCGCCATGCCGCTGTACCGCTGGGCGCTGCCCGAGCGGCTTGAACAGCGCATGTCCCCGCCCACACCACAGTCCAAGGCGGCTTCCGGATCGACCCCGGCCGAGGCAGAGCCCGTTCACGCCTGACCCACCGGCCGGCCGGACGCGTAAGCGCCCGGCCGGCCCTCACGTCGTCACCCGCTTGAAATCCTTCGTCCCCGCACGGGAGCAGCCATGCCCAACGGCGTGAACGGCGTCGCACTCGCCGTCTTCATCTTCTTCTTCCTGGCCGTCACGGTCATGGGCTTCCTCGCCTCGCGCTGGCGCAAGGCCGACAACGAGCACAGCCTCGACGAATGGGGCTTGGGCGGCCGGTCGTTCGGGACCTGGATCACCTGGTTCCTGCTCGGCGGTGACGTCTACACGGCCTATACGTTCGTGGCGGTCCCGGCGGCGATCTACGCGGCGGGCGCGGCGGGCTTCTTCGCGGTGCCGTACACGATCCTCGTCTATCCTCTGATCTTCACGTTCCTGCCCCGCCTGTGGTCGGTGTGCCACCGCCACGGGTACGTCACCACAGCGGACTTCGTCCGCGGCCGGTTCGGCTCGAAGGGCCTGTCGCTTGCCGTGGCCTTCACAGGCATCTTGGCGACGATGCCGTACATCGCGCTCCAACTCGTAGGCATCCAGGCAGTGCTGGACGTGATGGGCGTCGGCGGAGGCGAGAACACCAACTGGATCATTAAAGACCTCCCCCTCCTGCTCGCCTTCGGCGTGCTGGCCGCGTACACCTACTCCTCGGGCCTGCGTGCCCCCGCCATGATCGCCTTCGTGAAGGACACGCTGATCTACGTCGTCATCGTCGTCGCGATCATCTGCATCCCGATCAAGCTGGGTGGGTTCGACGAGATCTTCGCCGCGGCGGACAAGAAGTACACAGAGGCCGGGGCGGGCGGACTGCTCCCGGCTTCGACGGGCCAATGGACGTACGCCACACTGGCGTTGGGATCCGCCATGGCCATGTTCATGTATCCGCACTCGATCACCGCGACCTTGTCGTCCCGCAGCCGCGAGGTGATCCGGCGGAGTACGACGGTGATGCCCCTCTACACCCTCATGCTGGGCCTGCTCGCCCTCCTGGGCTTCATGGCGATCGCGGCCGGCATCAAGGTCACCAACGGGCAGCTGGCAATCCCGCAGCTGTTCGAGGACATGTTCCCGGACTGGTTCGCGGGCGTGGCCTTCGCGGCGATCGGCATCGGTGCCCTTGTACCCGCGGCCATCATGTCCATCGCGGCGGCGAACCTCTTCACCCGCAACATCTACAAGGACTTCATCAAGCCGGACGCCACGCCCGCGCAGGAGACCAAGGTCTCCAAGCTGGTCTCCCTGCTGGTGAAGGTCGGTGCACTGGTCTTCGTCCTGACGATGGACAAGACGGTGGCGATCAACTTCCAGCTCCTGGGCGGCATCTGGATCCTGCAGACCTTCCCGGCCCTGGTCGGCGGCCTGTTCACCCGCTGGTTCCACCGCTGGGCCCTGCTGGCCGGCTGGGCGGTCGGCATGCTCTATGGCACGTTCGCCGCGTACGGCGTCGCCTCCCCGACGCAGAAGCACTTCGGCGGTTCGGCGAAGGAGATTCCCGGCATCGGTGAGATCGGCTACATCGGCCTGACGGCGTTCGTCCTGAACATGGCGGTGACCGTGATCCTGACCTTCGTCCTGAAGGCCGCGAAGGCCCCCGAAGGCATCGACGTCACGTCCCCCGGCGACTACAGGGCGGATGCGGCAGAAGGGGAAGAAAAGGCGGCCCCCACGCTCCGCCCCGGCACTTCACCCGCAATCAACCCCAGTTGAGCCGGATCCACGCACCTCTATGCCGCCGCCCGGACGCCGATCGAGTCCAGGGCGGCGGTCACCGTCTTGCCCAGCGTCGCGGCATCCGCACCGGCACGGGAGCGCAGGTTGACGCCATAGGCGAGCAGCGCCAGCAGATCCGCGGAAGCTCCGGGATCGGCGCCGGCGGCGAGCTGCCCCTCGCGGTCGGCGGTGACGAGGGCGGCGTACATTGCCTCGCGCAGCCCTCGGTGGTGCTGGTCCAGGACAGCGCGTATCTCAGGATCGCTGTTCTCAGCCCCGGCGTGCGCGTTGGAGACCATGCAGCCCCAGCGGGCGTACTCACCCGAGCAACGCGCCTCGATCAGGCCGCCGAAGAACTCGGAGATCGCGGGCAGGCCCCGCTCGTCCTCGGCCAGGCGCCGAAACATCGGCTGGGACCGCTGCTCCAGGTAACGGCGCAGCGCGGCGAGGTAGAGCTCCTGCTTGCCGCCGAACGTGGCGTACAGGCTGGAACGGTTGAGCCCGGTCGCCGTCACCACGTCCTGGATCCCGGTCGAGGCCACGCCCTGCCGCCAGAACAGTCGCACCACGGTCTCCAAGGTGGCATCCGGATCGAAGTGCTTGATGTCCGGCATGTTTCACCCCGCCATCTTGAAATAGGGATTCCAAGATACTCCCCGTTCAGCACGCCGCAAAGGTGCTGACAGATACAGAGCGGGGCAGGTCGCCCACCAGCGTGAAGGCGTCCAGCTTCGTCCACGATCCGCCCGGTGGGCGCCCGCGCGCCGCGACCATGCCCCCATGAATCGCATACCAGCCCTCTGGGCGGCCGCGTACGGGTCGCAATCACCCCGCCTCCGTCGCCTCGTCGCCCGCCGTGTAGTCCACCTCGGCGCCTTCATCCGGGCTCTCGCCCTGACCGACCATCGCCCCTTCACCAGCCTCTGACACATCGACACCTCCGCACGGCTGGCGCGGGACTACGCATACCCTTATCTTGGAACGGACGTTTCAAGATTCGCTCGCGGGTACCGCTCGGACGCTTCGTCGCGGCCGGTCCCGCCCCAGTCGCCAACCGGAGGAACGAGGACCATGACTACTCTCAGCACCGAACTTCGCACCTTCTACGCAGCACGTCAGCAGCAGATCCCCGCCGAGATCCGGGAAATCATGCAGCGGGCCGGCCAGGAACTCGCCGACTCCGGCCAGGCCGACCGCGCCCTGACCGTGGGCGACAAGGCCCCGCACTTCAGCCTCCCGTCCGCGAACGGACAGACCCTCTTCCTGGACGCCCTGCTCGCCGAGGGCCCGGTGGTCCTGACCTTCTACCGCGGCGCCTGGTGCCCGTACTGCAACATCGCCCTGCGCTCCCTCCAGCAGCACCACGAGGCAATCACCGCACGCGGCGCCCGCCTGGTGGCCGTCTCCCCGCAGATCCCCGACGAGTCCCTCACTCTGACCGAGAAGCACGACCTTGCCTTCGACGTCCTCAGCGACATCGGCTCCGACACCGCCAAGCAGTACGGCCTCGCGTTCGACCTCCCCGACGACCTGGCCGCCGTCTACGACAAGCTCGGCTTCGACCTCCAGCGCGTCAACGACGGCCACCCGCGCACGCTCCCGCTCCCCGCCACCTACGTCATCGACCGCGACGGCGTGATCCGCTGGGCCTTCGTCAACACCGACTACGCCACCCGCGCCGAACCGGCCGACATCCTCGCCGCGCTCGACGCACTGGCCTGAAGCAGGCAGCCTGACCAGCACCAGTGCTGCCAGGGCCTGTCAGGCACGGGCGAGTTCGGCAGCACCGAAGGAGACGTCGAACCGGTCGCACCAGATGCTGGCACTGCTGAACCGGGCCGGATCGACGTCTTCGGGAACGACGTAGTTCTGGCTGCCCTAGTTGCCCTTCAGCTTGCCGAGGCTGACGTACTCGCCGTCGTCGAAGACCCCCCCAGCCGGCCCGGCCGTCCTTCACCGGCGCGTCCGTCAATCACAGGCGCAGATCCGGACCGCTGCTGGTGTCGAGGCCCTTCAACCGCACGACTTGGGGGCCGTCGACCCAGCCGCACGAGCCTGCTGGAACCAATACAGCCCGAAGCCGGCTCGCGCGACAGCCAGCACCGGCACCCCGATTTCCTCCGCCGGGAGCTCCGCTGGCATCTGGAGTCGTACACCGAACCGGGCCCGAACGGGCTGCTCCTCGTCGGTGAGAAGGAGGCTCCCTTCCAGCGCAGCACTTTCGGGCGGAAGTGGCGGAAGGCTCGGGAGATCGTCGGCATGCCCGAGGGGTTTCGGTTCTACGACCTGCGGCACACCGGGCACACCCTCTCCATCCGGTCGGGCGCCACCCTGAAGGACACGATGGTCCGAGCCGGGCAGTCCTCGGAGAAGGCCGCGCTGATCTACCAGCACTCCGACGAGGAGCGCGAGGAGGAGGTCGCCGCCGCCCTCGATGCCACGGTTCGAAGGCTCGGGAGGAGGCTTGTCCGGAAGGCCACTGAGGTGCCTTCTGGCACGGATCTGGTGCGCGGCCAGTGATCACCCCGGACAGCAAAACGGCCCAGGTCTCTGACCTGGGCCTTCTTCGTGGAGCGGGTGACGAGAATCGAACTCGCGCTCTCAGCTTGGGAAGCTGATGTTCTACCATTAAACTACACCCGCGTAAGACGCCGACCGAGTCGGTGTCCGAGCGATCGCCACTTTACCTCATGTCAGGCCCCCGGTGTTGATGCCGTGGGGCCTGAGGCCGTTTCAGGGATGGGATGCGGCTGCGGGGGAACGGAGTTGAGGCGTACGGTGGTGGGGCGTAAGAGGGCCCGGGCGGGACCGGAGTGCCGCTTGGAGGGCCGTCCCTTTGATCCCGTACTGTGGCTTTTGTCGTCAGGCAAGCAGCAGCCAGACGCGGCTCTTGGGGAAGGGACTCTTGGACTTGATGGAGCGCACCGTCGTCCGTTGTGCCGATGGGCACGTGTTCACCACCGCTTCGTTCCCGATGCAGCAGGCCGAGCGGCTCGGCCCCGGCCGGCTGCTCCGGTGCCCGCGGTGTGCGCGGCTCCGGAGCGTGGTGCCCGTCAGCTATCAGAAGCGGTAGCGGCAGCGGTAGCGATAACGGACAAAGCACAAGGCAACAGGCACAAGGCGCGCGGAGACGTCCGGTTGCGGTCGCTCCGCGCGTCTTGCGTATCCTCGGGGCGTGCTTCTCTCAGACAAGGACATCCGGGCCGAGATCGACGCCGGGCGGGTACGGATCGATCCCTATGACGAATCGATGGTGCAGCCGTCGAGCATCGACGTGCGCCTCGACCGCTACTTCCGGGTGTTCGAGAATCACCGGTACCCGCACATCGACCCCGCCATCGAGCAGTCCGACCTGACCCGGCTCGTGGAGCCGGAGGGGGACGAGCCGTTCATCCTGCACCCCGGGGAGTTCGTCCTCGCCAGCACCTACGAGGTCATCACCCTGCCCGACGACCTCGCCTCCCGGCTGGAGGGCAAGAGTTCGCTGGGGCGGCTGGGGCTGGTGACGCATTCGACGGCCGGCTTCATCGACCCCGGGTTCAGCGGGCACGTCACCCTGGAGCTGTCCAACCTCGCCACCCTGCCCATCAAGCTCTGGCCGGGCATGAAGATCGGGCAGCTGTGCATGTTCAAGCTGAGCTCGCCCGCCGACTTCCCGTACGGCAGCGAGCGGTACGGGTCCCGGTACCAGGGGCAGCGCGGGCCGACCGCCTCCCGGTCCTTCCTCAACTTCCACCGGACCCAGGTGTGAGCGACATGAGCACGAATGCCGTACGGGAGAACCTGACCTACGAGAAGTTCGGCGTCGCCGTGCGCGAGCTCGCGCAGACCATCGCCGACGACGGCTACGAGCCCGACATAGTCCTCAGCATCGCCCGCGGTGGCGTCTTCGTGGCCGGCGGCCTCGCCTACGCCCTCGACTGCAAGAACATCCACCTGGTGAACGTGGAGTTCTACACCGGCGTCGGGACCACCCTCGAGATGCCCGTCATGCTCGCGCCCGTCCCCAACGTGATCGACTTCTCGCGGAAGAAGGTGCTGATCACCGACGACGTCGCCGACACCGGCAAGACGCTCAAGCTGGTGCGCGACTTCTGCCTCGACACCGTCGCCGAGGTGCGCAGCGCCGTCGTCTACGAGAAGTCCCAGTCGCTCGTGAAGTGCGAGTACGTGTGGAAGCGCACCGACGACTGGATCAACTTCCCGTGGAGTGTGTTGCCTCCAGTACATAGGTCGGGCGAAGCCGCTAAGCCCAACAGGGAGGCCCTCTAGGTGACTTCGATGTTGGTGCTGCCCCGGAGACCCCCGGAGTGTCAGTGCCGACAGATATGCTTAGTGCCGTCCACTTCCGGTCCATCCCGAGCTTCGGACCTAAGAGCCGAAGACCCCAGTACGCCAGGGGTTAGCACGACCGGACTGGAAGTGTGACATGGCAGATCTGCGAAAGCCGGAGCAGCCGGAACGTGATCATTCTCGGGCCCTCATGTGGGCCCAGATCTTGATTGCGGTCCTCGGGGCGATCACGGCAGTCGCAGGCTGTGTGGAGCAGCTCGCGCGGTAATACCGCGCAGCGAAGTGGTGCCGGACGACAGGACCCAACGAAACGGGTCCGACCGTCTCAAACTCGGCCGGACCCGCTTCACTAACTCCACGCACGAGCCCGGTCCTGGCTGCAACCAGGGCCGGGCCTCCGTGCGGGAGGCCTTCGGCAGTCGGGGGCTTTAGCCAAACCCGCCGGGATAACCAACTTAACCTGGTCGACTTGGCCAACTGGCGTTGGGCTATCCCACTGCTCCGCCACTATAACCGCTGTACTGCGTAGTAGCGCGTAGTAGCTTGCTGATATATGTGGGTGACTTAAGGGGCTGTGGACGGCGTTTCTCCTGTTCACAGCCCTATTGATCGGTGGCCGTAGCGCCTTGTGGGCAGCAGGACCTACGCGCTGCCTCAGCCAAAGCCCTACCCAGCTCCCATCCCGTACGCCGTCGACCCACACACCGTGGAGCAGGCGTGGTTCATGGCGTCCAGGTGGAGCGCGCCACTGTACGAACGACCTGGACGCCATGGGCCGCGTCTGCTCGGCTCTGCCTGGGTCGATGGCGTACGGGATGGGAGCCTCCCGCGCACGCCACTACGGACCCGCAGTCGGGGACGGTGCCCCCTCCATCCCGGTGCCGGCCGATCCCCCGCCGGAGGCACTGTTCTAACCCGCGGGCATTGTGTGCGGTGATCGACTCATGGCTACCGGCCCTATCCACGCGCGGGCGCGCGTCGGCGCAGCCCGCCGGAGCGGGCCGAAGGCAGGAGCGGCGGCGGAGCGGAGCCGGGAAGCGCGCCCGGCGGAGCGGAGCGCAGCCGGGTGCCTTGATGAGGTAGAGAAACCTGTAACAGCTCAGGCCCGGAGGGGTTCCGGACTCGGGGTCTCATCGGCAAAGCCGTGATCGGCCAGCCGGGCGGGGCGCTGGGCCAGCCACCCTGAGACACGTGGGCCTCCGTTGACAGCAGTGCCTTCGAGGACGGTTCTCACGTGCTGAAAGCCCTGGTCAAGGTAGTACCGCTGAAGCTGCTGGTTGGTGGTCCAAGCGTCGAGTCGCAGCCACTTGGCCTCTGATCGGTAGGCTCGGTCGCCAGCCCAATCTAGGAGCCTCCCCCCAAGGTCCCGCCCTGCGTAGTCGCGGGAGACCGTCAACTTGTTCACGAACATCGACGGCTCGGCAAGTTCCGCCTCCGACCACAATCCCTCCTCAGCCTCCGAGGTAAGCGTGATCGTGCCGACTGTGTCTCCCCCTTCCCTCAGCATGAAGACGGTGTCGGCCTCGATCGTGGCCAACAGACGGTCTGCCGGGTACGGGCGGCTCCACTGATCGCTGCCTAGCGCGCTGATCCATGACGCTGCCTCCTCACGGAAGGCGAGCAACTGATGCAGGTCGGCCGGGGTTGCGAGGGTGATTTTCACTGGGCGTCGTTCTCGTTCCGGGCGGACAGGTCGCCGATCTCGTAGTTCATCCGGTTCAGGTCGCCTCGGAACGTGGTGATCGTGCAGCGCACTGGGCGCTCTGCGGTGTACCCCGTGCGGGTCCACAGCAGGACGGGTACCCCAGGCCCGATCTCCAGCAGACGGGCCTCGTCTGGCGTGGGCATTCGGGTAGCGATCTCGTCTGCGTACCCAATCTGCTCGATGCCGTGGCTGGCGAGGTATCGGGTGGTCCCCTCCGCGACATCGCCGGGCTCGGCGAGGCGTGGTGCCTCCCTGACGAGCCAATCGGGGTAGTGCGTCGCCTGCGTCGACCACGGCACGTCGTCAACGAAGCGATGGCAGAACCGCAGTACCGCCCGTGATCCCGTCTCTACCCGCAACCGCTGGGCGATGTCCTCCGGCATCGTGGTCACCTCGACGCGGAAGGTCTGGTGTGGTCGGCGCCCAGCGTTCGTGACGTCGGTCGAGTAGGCATCGCCATTTTGGGGGAAGTTCAGGTTCTCGAACCGCGAAGCGTTCAGCTCGAAGATCTCATGCTTCCGCACCTCGTAGCCGAGACCTTGGCTCGACGTGATCAGTCCTTGGCTTACGAGCAGGCCCAGCCCGGATCGGACAGTGTTGCGCGAAGCCTCGAAGCGAGCCGCAAGCTCAGCCTCCGATGGCAGCCGTGAGCCGGGCCCGTAGGTGCCCTTGTCAATCTCGCGCCGCAGCGCATCGGCCACTTGCTGATACTTCGGCTGCTTGCTCATAGACCCCATCATGACGCACTCGCTCAACTTGTTGGTACATGTTCGCGTGAAGTGCTTGACGTCTCACACCCCGTGCTGCAATCTCTAGGTATCAGCTTGTACCAACAAGTTGAGCAAGAGGTCCAAGGGGCCTAACTCTCACCTGTGTAAGGGGTAACTATGCCGTCGTTCAAGATCGACACTTCGTCCGCTGTGGTGTTCGTGGCGACCGCGCCGGAACCGAAGATGGTCAACAAGAAGACCGGTGAGCGGGCTGTTGACCGGGAGACCAACGCGAGCCTTTCGACCGTGGGTCTGCTGGTCTCGGACGAGGGGGAGGGCAACCTGTACCAGGTGACCGTCCCGGAGACCGGCCTCCCGGAGGGCCTCCAGCCGGGCATGCCGGTCAAGGTCATCGGCCTGAAGGCGCGTGACTGGGAGAACGAGTTCAACGGCCAGAGCGGCACGGCATCTCGTTCCGTGCGGTCGCGATCACCCCGGCGGCCTGACCATGAGTGACCTGACAATGTGGCTGGAGGCCACGGGAGCCTTAGCCGGTGCCGGTGGTCTCGGTTACGCGAAGGTTCGCGCGCCGCGGGTGTACTGGTCGCTGGTCGGGATGCCGGTCACCTGGGGCCGCTTCATCTTCTCGTACCGCTCGACGATGGACGTGTGTGGGCTGACGGTGCAGCCGTCGGGTCTGCGGGCGTTCATGACCCGGAGCGTTGCTCGCCGTGAGGTTCAGCCGGTCCCGCCGAAGATCCGCCGGGTACGCGGCACCTCGACCGGGCTGCGGGTGACCCTGCGGCTTCCCGCCGGTCTGGAGCCCGCGGACGTGATGGCTTCCTCGGAACGGCTCCGCCACGCCTGGGGAGTGCACTCGGTGACCGTGGTCGAGACGAAGCCCGGCTTCGTGGAACTGCGGATGACCGGCTATGACGTGCTGCGCCGTGTGCGGATGCCCCGCAATGCCCGCCCGCACGACATGGCCGTGCCGGTCGCGGTGCGCGAGGACGGGACCGCGTTCGAGCGGGACTACCGCAAGGCGCCCATGGCGCTCACCCTGGGTGCGAACCACTCCGGCAAGTCCATGTATCAGCGCAACCTGATCAAAGGGCTGGCGCAACTGCCGGTGGCCCTGGTCGGCATCGACTGCAAGCGCGGGGTGGAACAGTCCGCCTTCGCGCCCCGCCTGTCGGCGCTGGTCACCACCCCCGACGACGCTGCCTCCCTGCTCGGCGCGCTGGTCGCTGAGATGGAAGAGCGCTTCGACCTGCTGAGCCGCCACGGCGTCTCGGACCTGTGGGAGCTGCCCGACGAAGTGCGGCCGGTGCCCGTGGTCGTCCTGGTCGACGAGGTGGCGGAACTGTTCCTGATCTCCTCCAAGAAGGATGAGGAGCGCCGGGAACGGATCGTCACCGCGCTGATCCGGCTCGCACAGATGGCCCGCGCGATCGGCATCTACCTGGAGATCTGCGGGCAGCGCTTCGGCTCCGACCTGGGCAAGGGCGCCACCATGCTCCGTGCCCAGCTCACCGGCCGCGTGGTGCACCGCGTCAACGACAAGCAGACCGCCGACATGGGCCTGGCGGACGTGGCCCCGGACGCCGTCCCGGCCGCAAGCCTGATCCAGATGAACCGCCCCGGGACCGCGGTCGCGGCGGATGCTTCTGGCGGCTGGTCGAAGATCCGCACCCCGGACACCCCTCGCGAAGAAGTGGTCGCCGTCTGCCGGGAGTTCGCCCACCTGGTCCCGGCCCTGCCGTTCCTCGACCCGTTCCGCCCCTACGTGCCTGCTCCCGCTTCGGCGGCCGGTCCGTCGCTGGTCAAGCCTCGCCCGGTCACCGAGTAACCCACGTCTCCGCCACGGTCGGCGCGACCGCTTCGCGCCAGGTCCCTACCCGAGCCATGCCGAAAACCGGAAGGAGTGATCCTCGTGAGCGTCGTTCTCCCGGAGCCCGATGACCGGAGCCCGGAGCCGTATGACCCGCTGGAGTCCGCCCTGTTGTCCGCGTGGAACAACGCGCCGGAAGCCATGGACGCCTACCGCGACGAGCCCGCCGAGAACCCCGACTCCGACTCTCCCTGGGCCTGGTGATCTGCCGTGGCCACTCGGAAGACCCCCACGCCCGTCGTCGCCGAACCGGAGCCCGCGAAGTGCCCGACCTGCAAGGGCACAGGAGAGGTCTCCCGCACCGTCCGCGTCGGCCGCAAGCGCCGCACCGTCGGCCGGCAGACCGGCCTGTGCCTGACCTGCCTCGGGTCCGGCGAAGCCCCCACCGACTGAACCTCCGCCGGGGCCGGGCGGTCGGACACCGCTCCCCGCCCGCCCCTGGCCCGACCTCTGAAGGGAGGTGCCCCCGTGTCCCGCTCGATCCGCTTCGACGCCGTACTCGTCCAGGCCGTCATTGCTGGCGCACTGTCCTTCGCCCACCTTCACGACCTGGCCGAAGCTGCCGGACAGACCGGCTGGAAGGCCTGGGCCTACCCGGTTTCGGTTGACCTGCTGCTGGTCGCCGCTTGGCGCAGGCTGCGAACGGCACGCCGTGACCGCTCCGCCTGGACCTGGTTCGTCATCGCTCTGACTGCCTCGCTCGGCGCGAACATCGCCACCGCGGGCCTGCTCGACCTGACTCACGTGCCCGCCTGGCTGCGCATCCTCGTCGCCGGTTGGCCCGCTCTGGCCTTCCTCGGCGGAACCCTCCTGGTCCACATGCCGACCGAGCCGCCCGCTCCTCCTGCACAGCCTGTGGACGAACCGGCGGCGCCGGAAGTCGAGATGCACCGCACCGACGAACCCGCCCCCGACCCGGCCGCTCCGGAGCTGGCACCCGCCCCACCAAAGCCCGCGCCCCTTCCCGCCGTTCCGGCCGCGCTGCTCGACCACGCCCGAAAGATCGCCGACGCCCACCGGGCCTCCACCGGGTCCCCGATGGCCGCCGATGCCCTGTCCGCCCGGCTCCAACTGCCCGCCCCGATGGCCGACGCCATCGCCGCCGAACTCCAGCTCGCCTGATCCGAAGGGGGAAACCGCCTGTGCCTGCTTACCGCCGCTTCCGCAACGTGATCCGCATCGGTCCCGTGCAGGTCGCCACCGCCTATGACGGCCGTGGCCGCGACAAGCACACCGCCGCCTGCACCGCCCCCGGCTGCGGCTTCGCCGCCGACTACGACACCCGCGCCGGTGCCGAACTCGCTGCCCGCACCCACCGCTGCAAGGCCTGAGGGGAGATCGCGCCATGGACGTACCGCTCTGGCTCGCCCTGCTCGTCGTCGGATGGCTCGGCGTCAAGCTCGCCCGCCCGCCGTGGTGGCTGGTCGCCGTGCTCTTGGTCGGCGGCTACCTCGTCGCCGGAAGTTTCCTCGCCCCCGCCCTCGGAACCGTCCTCAAGTAGAGAAGGGAACCGCCTCGTGTTCACGCCGAAGTACCCGCCCCGCGACACCGCGCCCCCGGTCACGGCCACCCCGTACGTCATCCCGACGGCCGTCCAGCCGTCGGCCCCGGCCTCGATCGCTCCCGCCGCCTCGAACCGGCCGACGGTCCAGCTCACCCCGGGCAGCGCGCTCGCCCTCGCCGCTGGCGGTGGCGCCGTGGTCCTCGTCGTCGGCGCGGTCCTGGTCTCGCTGATGCTCGCGGTCGCCATCACCGGCGTCTCTGTCGCCCTGGTCGCGGTCGTCCTGCGCCTGCTGATCAAGGACCTGCACAACCACCGCTGAACGGCCCCCGGAGCGGCCTCGGTCGCCAAACTTCCGCCGCTCCGGGCGCCTGCACCCATTCCAGATCCAACGGACCCGAAAGGGAGACCTCATCATGCCCCAGCACGCCCAGGACACGCGCGTCTGCCGCGCCTGCGACGGCTTCCCCACCGTGGCCATCACCACCGGCGGACGCTACAACGACGGCTCTCGGATCCTCCTCCGTGTCGAGTGCCGCACCTGCCAGGGCACCGGCCGCACCGCCCCCGCCGCCGTCGCGCAGTCCGGGAGGTGACCGTCGTGGCTCTCCTCGACTGGCGCTCACCCGAGCACTTCGACCACAGCGGCGACAAGCCCTGCGTGATCTGCACCAAGCCCACCCCGCTTCGCTCGGACCGCGGCAAGCCCGTCCACAAGGTCTGCGCAGAGGAGTGGATCGACCGCCACAGCGTCCAGGAGGACGACGCGTGACCGACACCGCCACCGCGGCGGGCCTGGACCCGGCCACCCTCGCTGACGTGCTGAGGGTGGCCGGGTCCACCGGCTTCGACCGCATCCAAGACCAGATCCGCCGCACCGGCGGCTGCTCCGATCCCATCCACCTGCAGGGCACCACCGTCACCCGCGACGCTGCCACCGGGCAGGTGCTGCACTCCTACTCGACCGACACCGAACCCGGCGGACGACTCCGCATCGCCTGCGGCAACCGCAGGGCCTCGCGCTGCCCGGCCTGCGCCTGGACCTACGCAGGCGACACCTACCACCTCATCCGCGCTGGACTCGTCGGCGACCCCGGCAAGGGCACCCCGCACACCATCCGCGATCACCCTCGGGTCTTTGCCACCCTCACCGCACCGTCCTTCGGCCCGGTCCACAACCGCCCCGGAAATCGGCCCTGCCGCTGCGGCCAGCACCACGGCGAGGACGCACCCGAACTCGGCACCCCGCTCGACCCCGCCATGTACGACTACGCGGGCGCCGTGCTCTGGAACAACCACGCCTCCGAGCTGTGGCGCTACTTCACGATCTACCTGCGCCGCGAGATCGCCAAGCGGGCCGGGCTCACACAGAAGGCTGCCAAGGAACAGTCCCGCGTCTCCTTCGGCAAGGTCGCCGAGTACCAAAAGCGCGGGGCCGTCCACTTCCATGCCGTGATCCGCTTCGACGGACCCGACGGGCCAGACGACCCGCCGCCGGCATGGGCCACCCTCGATCTGCTCACCGACTCCATCCATGCCGCGGCCGCCCGCGTCACCGTCGACGTGCCCGCCGCAGGGGACCAGCCCGCCCGGACACTGCGCTGGGGCACGCAGCTCGACGTGCAGCCGATCGGCGCCTTCGGCCACGGCGAGGAGATCACCGAACAGGCCGTCGCCTCCTACGTCGCCAAGTACGCCACCAAGGCAGCCGAGACCACCGGAACCGTGGACCGCCGCATCGGCAACAAGGAAGCCCTGGTCCTGCTCGGCGTGCCCGACCACCCCGCCCGGCTCATTGAGGCCTGCCTCGACCTTCACGCTCTCTATCCGGATCGCAAGCTCCGGGACTGGGCTCACATGCTCGGCTTCCGCGGCCACTTCTCCACCAAGTCCCGCCGCTACTCCACCACCCTCGGCGCCCTCCGCCAGACCCGAGCCGACTACCGCGCCACCCAGCAACGCGAAGCCCTCGGCCTGCCCGACCCCGACGACGAGGAAGCAACCACCCTGACCCTCGCCCACTGGTCGTACGCCGGCCACGGCCACACCCCCGGCGAATCCTGGCTCGCCGCCAACATCCGCCGCGACATACAGCACAACCGGGAGATCGCCCGTGAAGAACTGGCAGGAGGTGCCCTTGATGAGTCAGACCGATAGCCCGCAGGCCCGTAAGGCCACGTCCAAGCGTGAGGTGATGACCACGGACGAGTGGCTTCGGATGCACCTTCGCCGTGCTCCCGAGCGGGACGAGGAGTGGGTTCGCCGCGCACTCGTTTTACACGGGCGGGCCTGATCATCAGTGCCAAACAGGTTCGATCAGACTGGGGTCGAACTTCCGTCGACCACGCCCCGCAGGATGGATGATCACTGCTGAGAGGCTGTGCAACACGATCTCCTGTTGGCGCTCGACAGGAAGCGCGAAGAACTCCTCGACGGACAGCTCGGCCGCATCGTTCTTGGCCTCGGCCTGCTTCTGCTCCTTGTAGAAGCGGGCCCGCTCCAGCTTCAGCTCGTCGCGCAGTCGTTCCTTGGCCGGCAGGAGCTGCAAGAGAGTGGCCACCGTGATCTGCTTGGAGCGCTCAGCCTCGACTAGTTGAGCGATGTCCTGGGTGACCTGCTCCAACTCGGTCTCCTTGGGCCAACGTTGTTCGCCCTGGATCGCCGTGACCGAAGCTCGTGCACGCTGTTCTTCCAGCACAAGCTGAGCGATCAGGGTGTCGACGGGTGGGCCCGTCCGGCCAACCTTGCCGCAACCGCCGTTCACTACCGAGCACTGATAGCTGAACTTCGCGGCCTTCGAGCCCGGTTCCCATCGCTGGTTGATCTGCCCTCGGATCTTGGTCTTGCATAGCCCACAGCGAGCGATGCCAGAGAGCAGGTACTTGCGCGCCAGAGATTTGCCAGGGTGCTTTTGCTTTCGCTCAGCGATCGCGGCGCAAACGGCTTCCCACTCTTCAAGGGTGTTGATCGGCTCCCAATCGCCCTTGATCGGTTGGCCATCGTCGCCGTGCAGGATCTCGCCGTGGTATGTCCGGTAGCCCACCAGTCTTGGGCTGGTCAGGATGTGTTCGACGCGGTGGTGCGCCATACGCTGCGTGCCCGCGCGGGGGTGGCCCAAGCCTTGTTCCTGCCATCGCCTTCGGATGGTTCCGAGGCGGACGCCCGCCAGGATTTCGCGCTGAGCCTCGCGGATGGCCTCGGCCGCCTTGGGATCGACCTTTGTGCGGTCCTCCCTTCGCCAGCCGTATGGCGCTGGCCCACCGCTGTCCTTGCCCTGTTGAGCCAGCTCCAGGTGTTTGCGCTTGATCCGGCGTGAGGCGTCGTGCGACGACTTGTTGGCGAACGCCACCATGATGCGGGCCATGGTCCGGCCGTCCGGCGTGCCGAGGTTGATGTCGTTCGTGACGGTGGCGAACTCCAGGCGGGGGCGCTCGTCGAAGATCTCGATGAGTCGTTCCAGGTCCCGCGGCTGCCGTGCAAGGCGGTCCAGGTCGTAGGCCACGATGCCGTCGATCAGGCCGGCACGGAGGTCCTTCAGCATGAGTTCGAACTCGTCGCGGACGACGTTGCGCTTGAAGGCGGATACGTCGTTGTCCTCGTAGGCCTTGACGACCTGCCACGACCGCAGGTCCGCGAGACGTTCACAGTCCCGCTGCTGACGGGCGACTCCTAACGCTTCGCCCTCGTCATCCCGCGAGATCCGGGTGTAGACCCCCACCTTGCGTGCCACGATCAGCCCCCTGCCTCTGAGCAGGTCAGACTACTACTGTCATTGAGTCAAGTCAGCCTGGAGTGTCGAACCGCCCGTGGTGCGGCGGGCCGGCCAGGTGCTCGACGCCTGACCAGCGGGAGAAAACAAAAGGAGGGGCTCCCCCCGGGAGCCCCTCTCTCGTGCCCGCAGACGATCAGACCGTGCCCAGCTTCACGATCGACAGCAGCGCGATCAGCTGGATCGCCGACGCGCCCAGCGCCTTCGGCCAGGGCAGGTCGTGGGAGCGGCTGACCATGAGGGTCAGCAGGGCGCCGCCCGCGATCCACGTGGCCCAGCCGAGCAGCTGGACGAACATCGCGTCGCCGCCCGCGAACATCGCGAAGACCAGGCGGGGCGCGTCCGTGAGGGACATGATCAGCATGGACAGGCCGACCGTGGGCTGCCAGGCGCCGTCACCGCCGAGCTGGCGGGCCAGGGTGTGGGTGACCACGCCCAGGATGAACGCGCTGAGCACCATCGCGACGGCCGTCGTCAGGACGATCGGGACCGCGTTCGACAGTGTGGCGTTTATCGCATCCTTGCGGGCGCCGTCGAAGCCGAAGACCGCGAGCAGGCCGTAGAGGAACGTGACGATCAGGGCCGGGCCCCACATCGTGTAGTCCCGCATCTGGAGGAACGTCTGGTTCGGGGCGAGGACGATCCCCCTCAGCAGGTCCTTCCAGTGCAGACGCGGGCCGACCGGGCCGGGTGCCGGGGCCGCCGAGCCGGCGCGGTAGGTGTCGCCCTGGGTGTAGGGGTCCTCGCCGACCGAGAAGGCCTGGGTGTGGCCCGGGTTGTTCGCCGCGTACGGGTCGGGCGGGCCCTGCGGGCCGGGCGGGTACGCGCCGTCGCCGAAGTACTCCGGCTCGCCCTGGCCGCCGTAGCCGCCGCCGTGCGCGGCGTTCGGCTGCGGCCATGCCGGGCCGCCGCCGTTGCCGTACGGCGGCTGCTGCCGCGGGTAGGACTGCGGCGCCGGCGGGGAGCCGTACGACGGCCCCTGCGGCGTCTGCTGCCCGTACGGGGGGTTGTGCGGTCGCGTCTGAGGAGCGCCGTTGTTCCGGCCGCGTCCGATCCTGAATCCAGCCACGTCTTCGAACGTACCTGGTCCCCGGCGGTGGCGTGCCGGGCCCGGGCTTCCGGGCCCGGCTTTGCGGCCGAGCTGTGACATCCCTTAAGGGGCCGGGACTTGGGGTGTCGGTGGGGCGTCAGGGTTCGGCCTTACGGGCCGGGCCCGGAGTCCGTTGGGCTGCGCCCGGAGGCCGGCAGGCTGCGCCCGGAGTCCGTTGGGCTGCGCCCGGAGGCCGGCAGGCCCTCGGGCTGCGCCCGGAGTCCGTCGGCCCGCGTCCGGAGCCGTCAGGCCGCGCCCAGAGCCCGTCGGCCCGTGCCCGGACTCCGTGGGGCCCCACGGCCCGCCCCCCCCAGGCCTGACCTTAGGCCGTACGGGGCACGCCCCGCCTCAGTCGGGCAGTCCGCCCCCGAGCTCCGGCAGGACGATCGCGCCGGTCTTCGTCGGGACCGTGCCCGTGCCGGGCATCAGCAGCGCGTTGCTCGCCGCGCCGACGGCCAGGTCCGCCTTGCCGTCGGCGGTCAGGTCGCGCAGGCGGAGGGTGTAGCCGAAGGCGGTGTGGGAGTCGGCCGGGCCGAGCACCGTCTGGGCGATCCAGGAGGAGCGGGCGCCGTTGAGGCCGCCGGAGCCGCCGCGGAACACCTGGACGCCGCCCTGGTCCGCCTTGCCGTCGACGTCCTCGTGCGGGACGCCGACCGCGAGGTCCGCGTAGCCGTCGCCGTTGGTGTCGGCGGCGGAGATCGCGTAGCCGAAGTTGTCGTCGGCTTCGGGGCTGCCGGAGACGCCGGAGGTGGCCTGGGTGAGGGTGACGGACGTGCCCGGGCCCGACGACGTGCCGCGCCAGACGGTGACCGCGCCCTTGCCGTTGTCCTTGTCGGGCACGCCGAGGGTGATGTCGCCGTAGCCGTTCTTGTCGAAGTCGCCGATCACGGGGCTCGGGTAGAGGCCCTCCTGCCGGTCGCTGAGGGTCTTGGACGCGCCCGAGGCGAGGCCGGAGGAGGTGCCCTTCAGGTACCAGGCGCGCTCTCGGATGTCGCTGCCGGTGATCTCCGTGCCGATGACCACCAGGTCCGTTCTGGCGTCCCCGTCGACCTTTCCGGCCCCGAGCGCGGAGGAGTACCAGCCGCCCGACCCCTTGTCGATCTTGCTGACCTTGCCGGTTGTGCCGGACTTGGTGAAGGGGCCGCGGTACAGCCACGCCTCCTCGCCGCCGATCAGGGCCAGGTCGGGGGAGCCGTCGCCGGTGAAGTCGCCGGTGGCCAGGTCGCGGCCGAAGTGGCCGGCCGCGCCGCCGAGCGGGGTGATGTTGGTGCCGCCGGACAGGCCGGTCTTCGAGCCCCACAGGACGGTGACCGTGCCGCGGTAGTCCTCGCTGCCCACGTGCTCGGTGGGGTTGCCGACGACGAGGTCCGCGTAGCCGTCCTTGTTGAGGTCGGCGCTCGCGAGGGACGCCCCGAACTGGTCGTCCTCCTCGCCGGAGCCGGGCACGCCGGCGCTGTCCTGGTGGAGGAACTTCGGGTGGGCGGTGTCGAGGCCGGTGGCGGTGCCGTACACGACGGTGATCGTGCCGCCCTCACGGTCGACGTCGTTGTAGCCGCCGTAGGCGAGGTCGCGGCGGCCGTCGCCGTTGAAGTCGTCGTAATGCTTGGCCGGTGCCGCGGCGGCGGGGCCGGTGAGGAGCATGGGGGTGACGGCGGTCGCCAGCAGGGCGGCGACCAGGGCGGTCGTCGTGGATCTGCGCATGGTGTCTCCCTGGCCGGTCAGCCGATGAGGTTGGCGCCGAACGCGCCGTACGAGCGGGTCTGGCCGAGGCTGCCCGGGCCGAAGGTGCGGGCGCCGTCGGTGACCGGGCCGGTGGCCGAGCCGCGCAGGGCCGTGATGGCGCCGATGCCCTCGTCCTCGAAACCGGCGGTGATCGTGAACTCGGCGTGGCCGTCGCCGGTGACGTCGGCCAGCAGGGTCTCGGAGCCGAAGTAGTCCGTGGCCTCGGCGGTGCCCGGCACGCCGGCGGTGTTCTGGGTGACGGTGCGGGCGCCGGTGCGCGAGACGCCCGAGGCCGAGCCGTTCATGAGGATCGCGGCACCGGCGTCCTCGGTGGTGCCGATGTCCTCGAAGCCGACGCCGATGGCGAGGTCGCCGTAGCCGTCGCCGTTGGTGTCGGCGATGGAGACGGAGCCGCCGAAGTTGTCGCGCTCCTCGTCGGCGCCGGGGACGCCCGGGGAGTCCTGGGTGAGCTCGGCCATGGGCGCGTCGCCGTTGACGGGGCCGCCCTCGGAGCCACGGATGACGACGACCTTGCCGCCGAGGCTGCCGGTGTGGTCGCTGCCCTTGCTGAAGACGTTGCCGAGGGCGATCTCGTCGTGGCCGTCGCCGTTGATGTCGCCGAGGGCCAGTGAGGTGCCGCCGTTCAGGGGCCGGGGGACGGTGGTGTCCGGGCCGGTGGGGGAGCCGAGGTAGGCGACGCCCTTGGACCAGCTGGTCGTCTCGCCCCCGTTCATTTCGACCCGGTAGGTGAGGACCAGGTCCGACCTGCCGTCGGCGTTGGTGTCGCCCGCCTTCATGGCGTCGACGATCCACGCCGGCTCGGGGGTGGAGATCTTCTGCGTGGCGCCCGTGGTGCCGCTGGTGGTGAACGGGCCGCGGACGACGTGGACGTCGTCGGTGTCGGTGGCGACGGCCAGGTCCTGCGCGCCGTCACCGTCGAAGTCGCCGGCGGTCAGCTGGTTGCCCCAGTTGTTGTGGGCGGAGACGGCCGGGTCCTTGACCGTCGTGCCGTTCCGCAGGCCGTTCGCCGAGCCCCACAGGACGGTGACGGTGCCGCCGTCGCCGTCGGTGCCGTCGCGGTCGCCGGGAGCGCCGACCGCGAGGTCGGTGTAGCCGTCGCCGTTGAGGTCGGCCTGGGCGAGTGCGCCGCCGAAGGTGTCCTCGTTGCCGGCGTCACCGGGTACACCGGCGGTGTTCTGGCTGACGACGGTGCGCTTGGCCGGGTCGAGGCCGGTGGAGCCGCCGTAGACGACGGCGACGTAGCCGGCCATGCCCTTGCCGTCGACCGTGGCGTAGGGGGCGGCGAAGGCCACGTCGCCGTAGCCGTCGCCGTTGAAGTCGGTGGTCGGGCCGGTGGCGGGTGCGGCGGTGGCCGCCGTGGCGGGCAGGGCCGTGAGCAGGCCGGTGGTGAGGGCCGTGGCCAGGAGGAGGGTGCGCTTGCGCATCGGGATCCCCGTCGGTTCGGAAAAGGGTGGTGGTCAGTGCTGATCAGGAGTTGAGCGCGGTGCCGTAGCCCGGGGCGCCGGCCGTCGAAATGCCGGTGGTGCCCGGGCCGAAGCTCGTCGAGCCGGTGGTCGTCGGGCCGGTGGCCGTGGCGCGCAGGGACCAGATCGCGCCGTCGCCGGCGTTCTCGCCCGGCGCGGAGACGGTCAGGTCGGCGCGTCGGTCGCCGGTGTGGTCGGTGAGCGTGACGCGTTCGCCGAAGCGGTCGCCCTGCTCGGAGGCGCCGGGCACCCCGGTGGTGTTCTGGCTGTAGGAGGTGGCGCCCTTGGTGGTGAGGCCGGACGCCGAGCCGTACAGCACGGTGACGGCGCCGGCGGAGCCGTTCTCGCCCGCGGTGCCGATCGCCAGATCGGCGTAGCCGTCGCCGTTGACGTCGCCGAGACAGACGCCGCTGCCGAAGCGGTCGCCCTTCTCGGCGGCGCCGGGGACCCCGGCGGTGTCCTGGGTGAGCACGAGTGGGGCGCGGCCGCCGTCGAGACCGTCGGATCCGCCGTAGACGACGGTGACCTTGCCGCCGAGGGCGCCCCCCGGGTCGGCGGAGGCCTCCCGGTCGTTCCCCACGGCGATGTCGTCGTGGCCGTCGCCGTCGATGTCGCCGACGGCGGAGACGAACCCGGCGGGCAGCTTCTGCAGCCAGTGGGTGTAGTTGCTGATCCTCATGTCGGCGAGGGAGGTGGTGGCGGCGCCGTTGTGCGCGGCGCGGCCGTGCAGGACGACGCGGGGGTGGCCGTCGCCGGTGCCGTCGCCGGAGGAGAGGTGGGTGATGCCGTGGGAGGCCGCCCCCCAGCCGCTGCCCGAGCCGCCGTTGAGAGCGCTGGTCTTGGTGATCGGGCCGTTCATGAGGGAGAGGGTGACCGGGCCGGTGGAGCCGACCGCGACGTCCGCGTCCCCGTCGCCGTCGAAGTCGCCCGCGGCCAGTGCCTGGCCGTAGCGGTCGTAGTCGGTGCTGAAGAAGCCGGCCAGCGAACGGGCACCGGACAGGCCGGACCCCGATCCCCAGACGATGGTGACCGTGCCGTCGTTGGTGTCGCTGCCGTCCTCGCCGGGTGTGCCGATCAGCAGGTCGGCGTAGCCGTCGGTGTTCAGGTCGGCGGAGGTCAGGGCGGAGCCGAACGCGTCGTCGGCCTCGGCGGCACCGGGCATGCCGGCGGTGTTCTGGGTCAGCAGGGTGCGCGTGGAGGTCTTCGGCCCGCTGGTGCTGCCGTAGACCACCGAGACGGCACCGGCCTTCGCCTGCCCGGCGACGGTGGCGCCCGGCGCGCCGATCGCGAGGTCGGCGCGGCCGTCGCCGTTGAAGTCGTAGGGGGCGGCGGCCGGCGCCGCGTGCGCGGCGGGGGCGGAGAGGGTGAGGGCGAGCGGGGTCAGGGCCGCGGCGAGGGCGGCGGCGGTGATGCGGGTGCGCATGGGTGCGGGTGCCTCACGGGGGAGTCGGCGGGGGAGTCTGCGGGGTGTCACTGGGCCACGGCCGAACCGAGGTTGACGCTGCCCTTGAGGGAGAGGGCGGTGGTCGTGATGCCTTGGGCGCCGCTCGTGGTCAGGCCGGAGGCGGAGCCGCGCAGGGTCCACAGGCCGCCCGTGGAGTTCTCGCCGTGGACGCCGACGACCAGGTCCGCCTTGCCGTCCTTGGTCACGTCGGTCAGGCCCACGGCGGAACCGAAGCGGTCGCCCTTCTCGGCGGAGCCGGGCACCCCGGCGGTGTCCTGGGTGTACGACTTCACTCCGCTGCCGGTCTTCAGGCCGGAGGCGGAGCCGAACAGCACGGTCACCGAGCCCGCGTCCGCCGCCGAGCCGATGTCCTCGCCCGGGGCGGAGACCACGACGTCGGCGTATCCGTCGCCGTTGATGTCGCCGGTGCTCACCGCGCTGCCGAAGCCGTCCTCGGCCTCGCCCGCGCCGGGCACGCCCGCGGTGTCCTGGTGGACGACGGTCGGCTGCTGCGCGGGGTCGGGGCCGTTCGGGCCGCCGTACCAGACGGTGATCTGGCCGCCCTTGTGGCCGCCGGGCTTGAGGTCGTACGGGTCCGCGGAGTCGCCGAGGACGAGGTCGCCGTAGCCGTCGCGGTTGATGTCGCCGATGGAACCGGGGTAGCCGTCGGCGTTCGGCAGATCGGCCATCTTGTACGTCATGCCGGTCCAGCGGAAGTAGTCGATCTGGCCGCCGGTGTCGCCGTCCACGTTGAACGGGTAGACGCGCTCGGCCGCGCCGTCGCCGGTGAGGTCGCCCGCGAACACCTCGAACGTGGTGCCGACCTCGCCGACACGGACGTGGCTCACCGGGCCGCTCGTGCGGGTGAAGGGGCCGTTGTAGATGCGGGTGTGGCTCTGGCCGGTGAGCGTGACGTCCGTGTCGCCGTCGCCGTCGAAGTCGCCGGTGGCGATGCCCCGGGAGAAGTTGCCGTACTCGGAGAGCGTCGACGGCTGCGGCAGGCCCTTGCCGCCGGACAGGCCGGACTTGCCGCCCCACAGGACGGTGCCGGAGCCGATGCCGTCCCGGTCGCCGACGCTCTCGTTGGAGGCGCCGACGACGAGGTCGGAGTAGCCGTCCCGGTCGAGGTCGCCGGCGGCCAGGGCGGAGCCGAACAGGTCGCCCGCCTCGGCGGTGCCGGGCACACCCGCGGAGTTCTGGGTGATGACGGCCTTGCGGGCGGCCGAGACGCCGGACGCCGAGCCGTACAGCACGACGACCGCGCCGGCGCAGGCGGCCGAGCCGACGTCGGCACAGGCGGCGCCGGCCGCGAGGTCGCGGTATCCGTCGCCGTTGAAGTCCCCGGCGAGGCCGGAGGGGGCGGCGGTGGCCGGGGTGGCGGAGAGCAGGCCGGTGGTGAGGGCGGCGGCCAGCAGGAGGGTGCGCTTGCGCAAGGCGGGGCTCCGGATGGGGAGGGGGCCGGACCGGGAGGGCCCGGCCCCGGGACGTGCGGGGGTGGTTCAGTCGGCGAAGTTGGCGCCGAAGTTCGGGTAGCCCGTCGTCGAGACGCCCGAGGCGCTGGGGGAGACGGTGCGCGAACCGGTGGCGGTGATCTTCGTGCCGTCGGACGGCAGGTAGAGGACCGCGCCGTTGCCGGTGTTCTCGTACGAGCCGGCCACCAGGTCGGCGCGGCCGTCGCCGGTGACGTCGTCGAGCTTCACGTCGGCGCCGAGCATGTCGTCCTTCTCGTCCGAGCCGGGGACGCCCGCGGTGCTCTGCGCGAACGCCTGGGTGCCGGAGGAGGTGTTGATGCCGGAGGGCGAGCCGTACAGCACGACGAGCTGTCCGGCGTCGGTGACGGAGCCGATGTCCTCGCCCGCGACGCCGACCACGATGTCCTGGTGGCCGTCGCCGTTGACGTCGCCCAGGTCCAGCTCGTAGCCGAAGTAGTCGTCCTTCTCCGAGCTGCCGGGCACGTTGCCGGTGTTCTGGGAGATGCCGGTGGTGGAGCCGATGCCGTCCGGGGCGCCGTAGGTGATCCACACCTTGCCGCCGTCGGAGGCCTCCGGGAAGGTCACGCCGTTGTCGGCCTTGTTCCAGTACATGCCGGTGACGATGTCGCCGTAACCGTCGCCGTTGACGTCGCCGATGCCGGTGATGACACCGGCCTTCAGCTGCCGGGCGCCGGTGGCGGACAGGCCGGAGGCCGTGCCGGGGAGGAGGTAGTTGGCGTTCCAGTACCGGCCGGTGGCCGTCTCGAAGCCGTCGACCACCAGGTCGGTGCGGCGGTCGCCGTTGACGTCGCCCGCGGTGATGTTGAGCGGCCCGGAGCCGTCGCCGGACGCCTGGACCGGCGCCTTGACGCTGTAGCGCCCCTTGACCGCCGTACCGGAGGCGCTGATGCCGCCCTTGAGCACGTGGATGACGTTGGAGGTGGTGCCGACGGCCAGGTCCGCCTTGCCGTCGCCGTCGAAGTCGCCGGCGGCGAGGTTCCTGCCCCAGCGGTCGTGCTTCGTGGGAGCCGCGTCGGCGATGGTGACGCCCTTGCCGGTGATGCCCTGCGCCGAGCCCCACAGGACCGCGACGCCGCCGCCGTCCTTGTCGCTGCCGACGTCCTCCAAGGGGGAGGAGACGGCGAGATCGTCGTAACCGTCGCCGTTGAAGTCGGCGTAGGCGCTGTCGGCGCCGAACGCGTCGCCGGTCTCGGCCGTGCCCGGGTTGCCCGCGGTGTTCTGGCTGATCGCGGAGCGCTGCGCGGAGGACACGCCGGTCTTCGTGCCGTACAGGACGACGAGCTGCCCGGCGTCCTTCTTGCCGCTGACGTACGCGCCGGAGGCGGAGAACGCCACGTCGCCGATGCCGTCGCCGTTGAAGTCGGCCCGCGGGGCGTGCGTGCCGTCCGCGGCCGTCGCCGTGCCGGCCGTGGCCGAGAGCAGCGTGCCCGTCAGGGCGGCCGCGGCGGCGGTCGCCAGGGCGAGCCGCACGCGGGGACGCCGGAACGGGTGAGCGGGTGCGTGCCGGCGCCCGGAGGGGCGCTCGTGCTGCTGCATGCGGGTCTCCTGCTGCATGCGGGGGATGCCTGGCGGACATCCACAGTCGATGGAGGGCCGGACTGTCCGTGTTCGCCGGGAGTTGTCCGGGCGTTCACGGCTGGTCGGCGATCAAGAGACCTGCGGTGGGACGTAAGGGTTGTACGTGAGTTCGGTTAATTTCCGGGGCTGCTCGGAGTGTGTCCGGGGTTGCTCGGGGCGTGTGGTGACCGGCCTGCGGTCCGGCCCGCTGAGCAGCTCCAGCCGGACGGGCGCGCCGCCGGGGGTTGTCGAACAGCCAGCCGGATTCCGCCGCCGAGCAGCACGGGCGCGATGTGCAGGTCGATGACGTCGATCAGCCCGCGCTCCAGGAGCTGTCGGCCGATGGTCGGTGAGAAGACCTCCACGTTCTTGTCCCCGGCGGTCTCCCGCGCGATCCGGAGCTCCTCGGCGACGTCGCAGTCCAGGGAGGTCACGCCGGGGATGGGCGGCGCGTCCTCCGGGTGGTGGGTGAGCAGGAAGAGGGGGGCCTTGCCAGGCACCACCGTAGATGCCGGAGGGGTCGGGTTGGGCCTGCAAGTCGGCCCGGCCGCCCGGCACCGCGCCGGTCGTCCCGGCGTACTCCTCGACGAGGCTGCCTTGCGTATACATGCCTGCTGCCGCGTCGGAAACTAATCGGCCGGTGCTCCCCCTCTCCGCCACCGCCGAGCGAGCCGTGTAGCCGCGAGTGACCGGCTGCCGCAGACGTTTTTCCTATACTTGCGCCATGGACCACGAGCTGGAGCGAGCCGCCCTCGTCGCATTGCTGCGGCGTGGCGACCGGCCCTGGCCCGAGCTGACCGACCAGATCGAGTCGGTCGGAAGCGCGCGCGATGTTCTCGAGCATGCCGTTGACGCCTCGGGGCAGAGCGCTCTGTTCGACACCGGTCCTGCCGTGGATCTGGACTCCGTAGCCGCAGAGATCTCGGCCTGGGAGCACGAGGGCATGCGGCTGGTGACGATCCTGGACGACGATTACCCGCTGTATCTGAGGCTGGTCCACCAGCGTCCGCCGTTTCTGTTCCTTCGGGGAACGCCCGTGGAGGACGACCTCCGGGTCGCCGTCGTCGGTACTCGTGCCCCCAGCCCGGAAGGCATCGCGCATGCCCGCGCCATCGCCGGCGGGCTGGCCGAGCGCGGCGTCACCGTCGTCAGCGGCCTGGCCGCCGGAATCGACACCGCCGCACACGGTACGGCCCTCGCTGTCGGCGGACGCACAGTAGCCGTCGTCGGTACCGGCCTTCGGCGGACCTACCCGGCGCAGAACGCCGACCTGCAGAGAGAAATCGCCGAACGAGGGCTTGTAGTCTCCCAGTTCTGGCCTGACGCACCGCCCTCGAAAACGTCATTCCCCATGCGCAACGCTGTGATGAGCGGCTACAGCCTCGCCACCGTCGTCGTGGAGGCGGCGTACCGCAGCGGCGCTCGCATGCAGGCACGCCTGGCCCTTGAACATGGACGCCGCGTATTCCTCATGCGCTCCCTCATGACACATGAATGGGCCCGGGAGTACGCGAGTCGACCCAACACCACCGTCATTGACGGTCCTGACGACGTCTTCAGCCAACTCGACTCGCTCGTCCCCACGACGGGCGAGCTCACCTGGGCATAGACGGGCGTACCGCGTGGCAACCGTTTCCGAGCTGTCCGCTCGCTACGCGAACTTTCTCGTACACCCGTTGCTGCCGGGACCAGGCGTCTGCCAGGTCTGCCGCGGCACGGCCAAGCCTGGCTACCCCACCTGCTGGCAGTGCCAAGAGGCCAGGAAGATCTTAGGCGCGGGGGTCGGGGATGCCGTGGTTCCGGTGAGCCTGGCGCTGAAGAACGAGCAGTACGCCAACGAACTGTGGCGCTACAAGAACACCAGTGGTGCGCAGCAGCACTACTTCCGCACGGGCCTGGCAGCCGTCCTGTGGCGCTTTCTCGCCCTCCATGAATCCTGCATCGCGGCCCACTGCGCCGTGCCGGGCTTCAGTGTCGTCACTACGGTGCCCAGCACCTGTGGCCGGACGTCTCACCCTCTGCGCACCATGGTCGCGGACATGGTCGGCGCCACACGTGGGCGCTATCGGGACATGCTCACGGCGACGCCAGAGGCGGCAGCCCTCGGCCGTAGGAGTTCTTCGTCGCGCTACACCTGTTCGGCGCTCTGGGGCGAGAACGTGCTTCTCATCGACGACACCTGGACCACGGGCCACCACGCCCAGTCCGCGGCTGCGGCCCTGAAGGCGGCAGGCGCAGGCGCCGTAGCCATCGTCGTACTCGGCCGTCACCTCAACCTCACCTACGGCGACACAGCCACTCTCGTCGAACAGGCCCGACTGCGCAGCTTCTCCTGGGCCGCCTGCGCGCTACGGCCATGGGGGCACGACTGAGCCGGGTGACGAACCGGCCGTTGAAAACATCCAGGCAAACAGCGCCCAGGGTTGTTGCTTCCGGCCAAGGACACGCTGCTCGCGCCGGCACCGTGGACGGCCGGTCCTAGCGCAGGGCGGCGGCGACTATGCCCTCGAAGGGCTCGCGCGGCACCTCGCCGCCGCTCACCAGCCGTTCGAAGATCAACCCGTCAATGCAGGTCAGCACGGTGTGGGTACGGTTCTCGGCATCCGTCACGCCCTGACCTGCGAGGAACAGCCGGACGACCTCGTGGCCGGCGTTCTCGCGAGGGACGAGAACAACGTGCTGATCCACCTGCTCGCGCTCACGATGCCCTCCGGGGTAATCAACGATCCAGGCAGGCCCGTTCGCGATCCATGCAAGAGGCCCGAGGCCAACAAGACCTCCGTTTACGCCCCCTCGCCCGCGGGCCTCTCGGAACGCTCCGCGACGAACGACCCCAGACCGACCTCGGCCCGGACGAGCCCTTCCGTCTTGAGGTGAGTCAACGCCTTCTGCGCGGTCGAGGCGGCGATGCCGAACTCGGTCGAGAGTTCGACGACGGACGGCACCCGGCTGCCCACGGGATACGACCCGTCAGCGATGCGATCGGCGATGACTGCGGCCACCTGCCGCCAGACAGGGCGGGTGCGGTCAAGCTCGGGACTCATGCAGTGGACGCTAGAACTCTGCGGTAGACCGCGCGACCGCGGTAGACTGCGGTAGACCGCGAAGGATGCAGGAGCACAGAAGCCCCCGCGACGGGTGGAGCCGTCCGGGGGCATGGCCACCAGCGAAGCCGAACGGAGCTGATGACGTGCTCGACCTTATCCGCCGTCTCCTGGTGTGGGTGGGCCTCTTGGCTCCGCTCTCCCGTAGGCGCAGTGCTACGACTACTTCACCGCGGGATGTGTCCGCCCCACCCTTCCCGCCGTGGGCGCCGCTCCCCGCACACCGCAGTCCGTACGGGCTGGGCACCCCCCTCGACGGTGCTTCCACTGCTGCCGTGCGCCCCTACCTCGTCGCCCATGAACAGCAGCAGTGGCGCCAACAGGGCGACACCACACCGGCATGGCCGGGGACAGGCCTGTATCCGGCCGCCGGTATCGAGGCCGCCTGATGAGCGCCGGCCCGCGTCGTACGCTGCGGCTCCTGCCGTGGACCGGTCCCGACGCCAAGCCCTGCTTCCTGATCACGGACGACGACGGCGGACGCCTGTCCCGTCTGGCCGACCTCACCGAAGCGACCCGGCTGGACATGGGTGCCCGGCTCCTCGCCCACGCCGAGGACCTGCTCCCCGACGCCACCGAGGCGCAGCTCCGCTTCCTCGCCGAGCGCCTCACCGAGGCCCTGCGGGACGTCCTCCGTGTTGCCGAGAGCCGGGAGCCCAGGACCCGCGGGTGAACGCCGACGCCCCCCGCCCGATGACTCGGGCAGGGGGCGCAGGAAAGGAACAGCTGGGACCGGCTACTTCACCGGCTCCGGCTCCGGCGCGCTCGTAGAGTCCGCTGTGCCCGCCGGCGGCTCGCCGTCGTCGCCGTCGCCGTCGGTCTCGGCCTCCGCCGGGACCGGCGTCTTCACCGAGTCCAGCAGGAGCTGGGCGACGTCCACCACCTGGATGGACTCCTTTGCCTTGCCGTCGTTCTTCTTGCCGTTGACCGAGTCCGTGAGCATGACCAGGCAGAACGGGCAGGCCGTCGAGACGATGTCGGGGTTGACGGAGAGGGCCTCGTCGACGCGCTCGTTGTTGATGCGCTTGCCGATCCGCTCCTCCATCCACATCCGCGCACCACCGGCGCCGCAGCAGAAGCCGCGCTCCTTGTGGCGGTGCATCTCCTCGTTGCGGATGCCGGGGACGCTCGCGATGATCTCGCGCGGCGGCGTGTAGATCTTGTTGTGGCGGCCCAGGTAGCAGGGGTCGTGGTACGTGATGATGCCCTCGACCGGCGTGACAGGGATCAGCTTGCCCTCGTCCACCAGGTGCTGGAGCAGCTGTGTGTGGTGGATGACCTCGTAGTCGCCGCCGAGCTGCGGGTACTCGTTGCCGAGCGTGTTGAGGCAGTGCGGGCACGTCGCGACGATCTTCTTCGACGACTTCGGCTTCGCCGACTCGGGCGTCACCTTGCCCTCGTCGTCCATCTCCTCGCCGAACGCCATGTTCAGCGCCATGACGTTCTCCATGCCGAGCTCCTGGAACAGGGGCTCGTTGCCCAGGCGGCGGGCGGAGTCACCGGTGCACTTCTCGTCGCCGCCCATGATCGCGAACTTGACGCCCGCCATGTGCAGCAGCTCCGCGAAGGCCTTCGTGGTCTTCTTGGCGCGGTCCTCCAGGGCGCCGGCGCAGCCGACCCAGTACAGGTACTCGACCTCGGACAGGTCCTCGATGTCCTTGCCGACGACCGGGACCTCGAACTCGACCTCCTTGAGCCACTCCAGGCGCTGCTTCTTCGCCAGGCCCCAGGGGTTGCCCTTCTTCTCCAGGTTCTTGAGCATCGTGCCCGCCTCGGACGGGAACGAGGACTCGATCATCACCTGGTAGCGGCGCATGTCGACGATGTGGTCGACGTGCTCGATGTCCACCGGGCACTGCTCGACGCAGGCGCCGCAGGTGGTGCAGGACCACAGGACGTCGGGGTCGATGACGCCGTTCTCCTCGGCCGTGCCGACCAGCGGGCGCTCGGCCTCCGCGAGGGCCGCGGCCGGGACGTCCTTCAGGGCCTCCTCCGAAGCCTTCTCCTCGCCCTCCATCGTCTTGCCGCCGCCGGCCAGCAGGTACGGCGCCTTGGCGTGCGCGTGGTCCCGCAGGGACATGATCAGCAGCTTGGGGGAGAGGGGCTTGCCCGTGTTCCAGGCGGGGCACTGCGACTGGCAGCGGCCGCACTCGGTGCAGGTGGAGAAGTCCAGCAGGCCCTTCCAGGAGTACTGCTCGACCTGGGAGACACCGAAGACGTCGTCGTCGCCCGGGTCGGTGAAGTCGATCGGCTTCCCGCCCGACGTCATCGGCTGGAGCGCGCCGAGGGCCGTGCCGCCGTTCGCCTCGCGCTTGAACCAGATGTTCGGGAACGCGAGGAACCGGTGCCAGGCGACACCCATGTTGGTGTTGAGCGACACCACGATCATCCAGATGAACGAGGTGCTGATCTTGATCATCGCGACCAGGTAGACCAGGTTCTGCAGCGCCGTCACCGACAGGCCCTTGAAGGCCAGGACCAGGGGGTACGACGCGAAGTACGACGCCTCGTAGTGGTCGACGTGGTGGAGCGCGCCCTCCAGGCCCCGCAGCACGTAGATCGCCAGGCCGATGGTGAGGATGACGTACTCGACGAAGTAGGCCTGCCCGGCCTTGGAGCCGGCGAAGCGGGACTTGCGGCCCGGGCGGCTCGGCAGGTTCAGCAGGCGGATCGCGATGAGCACCGCGATGCCCAGGATCGTCATCACGCCGATGAACTCGATGTACAGCTCGAACGGCAGGAACGTACCGATGACCGGCAGCACCCAGTCGGCCTGGAACAGCTGGCCGAAGGCCTGGGCGAGAGTCGGCGGGAGCGTCAGGAAGCCGACGGCGACGAACCAGTGGGCGACACCGACGATGCCCCACCGGTTCATGCGCGTGTGGCCGAGGAACTCCTTCACCAGGGTCACGCTGCGCTGGTAGGGGTTGTCGGTCCGGGTACCGGCGGGGACCGGCTGGCCCAGCTTGAAGTACCGGACGAACTGGCCGATCGCGCGTGCGAGCAGCGCGACGCCGACCACGGTCAGAACCAGCGACACGATGATCGCGGCGAGTTGCATGGGGGCTCCTCGGGCCTGCGAGGGGTTTCGTCGGGTGACCTGTCGTTTTCCAGGGTTCCCCGAAATTACTAAGCGGTAACTTATGCAGTCCGTCTGAGACTACCCTCATCCTCCGCCGCACTGTAGCCGGGTGGGCAGTGATCTGAATCGCTGAGGGTTGCCTCAGAAACCGACTGGATCCGGTCGCCGTCCCGTCGCGATCCCGGTGCCATCTCCTCGTGTTATTCATACCGAATTGTCATAATCGCGCCTACCTTATATCCGTGCTCTACGGGATCACCGCCGCCGCCACCGCCCTCCTCCTCACCGCACTGGTCTCGGCCGCCCTGCGGGCCCCCGCCCTGCGGCTGCGGCTGGTCGAGCGGCGGCGGCAGCGGGACGTGCCGTTGTCCGGCGGCCTCGCCGTCGTGCTCGTCACGGGGCTGGTCGTGTGGGGCGGGGAATGGCTGGAGGTCGCGCCGCCCGCCGACGGGGCGCCGGGAGTGCTCGTCGCCGCGGGTGCCGTCGCCCTGCTCGGGCTCGTCGACGACGTGTGGCGGCTGCGGCGCCGGGTGCTGGCCGCCGGCACCGGCGTGGCCGCCGCGTGTGTCGTGCCCTACTCGGAGACGGGGGTGGGCACCGGGCTGCTGGCCGTCGTGTGGGTCGTGGCGGTGGTGTTCGGGCTGCGGGGGCTCGATCACGCCGACGGGCTGGCGGGCACGGCCGGGGTCGTCGCCGCCTTCGGGGTGGCGGCCTGTGCGGCCATCGAGGTGATGGACGGGATCGCGGGACTGATGAGCGTCCTGGCCGCCGCCCTGACCGGGTTCCTGCTGCACAACTGGCACCCCGCGCGCGTGGCGCTGGGCAGTTGCGGGTCCATGTCCGCCGGGTTCGTGATCGCCGTGGGAGCCGTGTACGCCCGGGCCGGGTTCGGGGTGGGGGAGAGTGCGGGGGTGCTGTTCGCGCTGACCGCCCTGGTCGGTGCCGATGCCGTACTCGTGCTCGGGACGCGGCGGCTGGGCGGACGGGGAGTGCTGCGCAGCGGGCCCGATCATCTCGCGCACCGGCTGCGGCGGCTCGGGCTGACCCCGCCGGGGGCGAGTCTGCTGCTGGGAACCGGGGCGTTGTCCGGGATGCTCGTCGGGGTACTCGCGCATGCCGGCCGGATCGGGACCGGTGCCCTGTGGTGGGTGGCGGGAGGGGCACTCGTGGTGGTGCTCGCCCTCTTCCGTGTTCCTGTGTACGGACCTCGACGCAGCGTATCGCCGCAGGTCAGCGGCCCATTGCGTGTAAGGAGCGGATAAGAGTTGAGCCTGCCCGACTCAGCTCTGTTGACCGGTTGGGGGCCGTCGTGCACACTTGAGTCCGTTCCACTCAAGTCAGCTGGAGGAATCAACCATGGCACGTGCGGTCGGCATCGACCTGGGCACGACTAACTCCGTCGTCAGCGTTCTGGAGGGCGGCGAGCCCACCGTCATCACCAACGCCGAGGGCGCCAGGACCACGCCGTCCGTCGTCGCCTTCGCCAAGAACGGTGAGGTGCTCGTCGGAGAGGTGGCCAAGCGCCAGGCGGTCACGAACGTGGACCGGACCATCCGCTCCGTGAAGCGTCACATGGGCACCGACTGGAAGATCGAGCTCGACGGGAAGCCCTTCAACCCGCAGCAGATCAGCGCCTTCGTGCTCCAGAAGCTCAAGCGGGACGCCGAGTCCTACCTGGGCGAGAAGGTGACCGACGCGGTCATCACCGTCCCGGCGTACTTCAACGACTCCGAGCGCCAGGCCACGAAGGAGGCCGGCGAGATCGCCGGTCTGAACGTCCTGCGCATCGTCAACGAGCCGACCGCGGCCGCGCTGGCGTACGGCCTCGACAAGGACGACCAGACCATCCTGGTCTTCGACCTCGGTGGCGGCACGTTCGACGTCTCGCTGCTGGAGATCGGCGACGGCGTCGTCGAGGTGAAGGCCACCAACGGTGACAACCACCTCGGTGGTGACGACTGGGACCAGCGCGTCGTCGACTACCTCGTCCAGCAGTTCCAGTCCGGCCACGGCGTGGACCTGGGCAAGGACAAGATGGCCCTGCAGCGTCTGCGCGAGGCCGCCGAGAAGGCGAAGATCGAGCTGTCCTCGTCCACCGAGACCTCGATCAACCTGCCCTACATCACCGCCTCCGCCGAGGGCCCCCTGCACCTCGACGAGAAGCTCACCCGCGCCCAGTTCCAGCAGCTGACCGCGGACCTCCTGGAGCGCTGCAAGACGCCGTTCCACAACGTCATCAAGGACGCCGGCATCTCCATCAGCGAGATCGACCACGTCGTCCTCGTCGGCGGCTCGACCCGTATGCCCGCCGTCGCCGAGCTCGTCAAGGAGCTGACCGGCGGCAAGGACGCCAACAAGGGCGTCAACCCGGACGAGGTCGTCGCCATCGGCGCCGCCCTGCAGGCCGGTGTCCTCAAGGGCGAGGTCAAGGACGTCCTGCTTCTCGACGTCACCCCGCTGTCCCTCGGCATCGAGACCAAGGGCGGCATCATGACCAAGCTCATCGAGCGGAACACGACGATCCCGACCAAGCGCTCCGAGATCTTCACCACCGCCGAGGACAACCAGCCCTCCGTGCAGATCCAGGTCTACCAGGGCGAGCGCGAGATCGCGGCGTACAACAAGAAGCTCGGGATGTTCGAGCTGACCGGTCTGCCCCCGGCGCCCCGCGGCGTCCCGCAGATCGAGGTGTCCTTCGACATCGACGCCAACGGCATCATGCACGTCACGGCGAAGGACCTCGGCACCGGCAAGGAGCAGAAGATGACCGTCACCGGCGGCTCCTCGCTGCCGAAGGACGAGGTCGACCGCATGCGCCAGGAGGCCGAGCAGTACGCGGAGGAGGACCACAAGCGCCGCGAGGCCGCCGAGTCCCGCAACCAGGGCGAGCAGCTGGTCTACCAGACCGAGAAGTTCCTCAAGGACAACGAGGACAAGGTCCCGGGCGACATCAAGACCGAGGTCGAGGAGGCCGTCGCCGAGCTGAAGGAGAAGCTCAAGGGCGAGGACTCCGCCGAGATCCGCACCGCCACCGAGAAGGTCGCGGCCGTCTCGCAGAAGCTCGGCCAGGCCATGTACGCGGACGCCAACGCCGCCCAGGCGGCCGGTGGTCCCGCCGGTGACGCCGGTGCCGCCGGTGGCGCCAAGGCCGACGACGACGTCGTCGACGCCGAGATCGTCGACGAGGACCGGAAGGACGGTGCCGCGTGACGGAGGAGACCCCGGGCTTCGACGAGCAGCAGCCCGACGTCCCTTCCGGCGCCACCTCCGAAGACGCCGAGCCGAAGGCCGCCTCCCCCTCCGCGGAGGAGGGGGCGGCCCCGGCCGGGGACACGGGCCAGGACGCGGCCCTGGTGGCCCAGCTGGACCAGGCCCGCACGGCGCTCAGCGAGCGCACGGCGGACCTCCAGCGCCTCCAGGCCGAGTTCCAGAACTACCGCCGCCGGGTCGAGCGTGACCGGATCGCGGTCAAGGAGATCGCCATCGCGAACCTCCTGACCGAGCTCCTGCCCGTGCTCGACGACATCGGCCGCGCGCGCGAACACGGCGAACTGGTCGGCGGCTTCAAGTCCGTCGCCGAGTCGCTGGAGAGCACCGCGGCGAAGATGGGCCTGCAGCAGTTCGGCAAGGAGGGCGAGCCCTTCGACCCGACGATCCACGAAGCCCTGATGCACAGCTACGCACCGGACGTCACCGAGACGACGTGCGTCGCGATCCTGCAGCCCGGGTACCGGATCGGCGAGCGCACCATCCGCCCCGCGCGGGTGGCCGTGGCCGAACCCCAGCCGGGGGCGCAGACGGTCAAGGCGGACGAGTCCGCCGACGCCGACGACAAGGAGAGCGGTGGCCCGGACGAGGGCTGACGTCATCAACGAAGGGAAGGAGGGACGTCGGGGATGAGCACCAAGGACTTCATCGAGAAGGACTACTACAAGGTCCTCGGCGTCCCCAAGGACGCCACCGAGGCCGAGATCAAGAAGGCCTACCGGAAGCTCGCCCGCGAGAACCACCCGGACGCCAACAAGGGCAACGCCAAGGCGGAGGAGCGCTTCAAGGAGATCTCCGAGGCCAACGACATCCTCGGCGACCCCAAGAAGCGCAAGGAGTACGACGACGCGCGCGCCCTCTTCGGCAACGGCGGCTTCCGCCCGGGGCCGGGCGGCGCGGGCGGCTCCTTCAACTTCGACCTGGGCGACCTCTTCGGAGGCGGCGCCCAGGGGGGCGGCCAGGGAGCCGGCGGCTTCGGGGGCGGACTCGGTGACGTTTTCGGGGGCCTGTTCAACCGCGGCGGCGCGGGCGGGCCGGGGACGCGTACGCACCCCCGGCGCGGCCAGGACATCGAGTCCGAGGTCACGCTCAGCTTCACCGAGGCGATCGAGGGAGCGACCGTCCCGCTGCGGATGTCGTCGCAGTCTCCCTGCAAGGCCTGTTCGGGCACCGGCGACAAGAACGGCACGCCCCGCGTGTGCCCGACCTGCGTCGGCACCGGGCAGGTCGCCCGGGGCAGCGGCGGCGGCTTCTCCCTCACCGACCCCTGCCCGGACTGCAAGGGCCGCGGCCTGATCGCGGAGCACGCCTGCGAGGTCTGCAAGGGCAGCGGCCGGGCCAAGTCCTCCCGGACCATGCAGGTGCGCATCCCCGCGGGCGTCAGCGACGGCCAGCGGATCCGGCTGCGCGGCAAGGGCGCGCCGGGCGAGCGCGGCGGCCCGGCGGGCGATCTGTACGTCGTCGTGCACGTCGACACCCACCCGGTGTTCGGCCGCAAGGACGACAACCTCACCGTCACCGTCCCGGTCACGTTCACCGAGGCGGCCCTCGGCGGCGAGGTGCGGGTGCCGACGCTCGGCGGCCCGCCCGTCACGCTGAAGCTGCCCCCCGGCACGCCCAACGGACGCACCATGCGCGCCCGGGGCAAGGGCGCGGTCCGCAAGGACGGCACCCGCGGCGACCTTCTGGTCACCGTCGAGGTGAGTGTTCCGCAGGACCTGACGGGGAAGGCTCGTGACGCACTCGAGGCGTATCGCGAGGCGACCGCGGGTGAGGACCCGCGGGCGGATCTGTTCCAGGCCGCGAAGGGAGCATGAGTCAGATGGACGGTCGTCGACGCAACCCGTATGAACTGACCGAGGAGACCCCGGTCTATGTCATCTCGGTGGCGGCCCAGCTGTCCGGCCTGCACCCGCAGACCCTGCGCCAGTACGACCGCCTGGGGCTGGTCTCCCCGGACCGCACCGCGGGCCGGGGCCGGCGCTACTCGGCCCGTGACATCGAACTGCTGCGCACCGTCCAGCAGTTGTCGCAGGACGAGGGCATCAACCTGGCCGGAATCAAGCGCATCATCGAACTGGAGAACCAGGTCGCCGCGCTCCAGGCCCGGGTGGCCGAGATGCAGGACGCGCTCGACGGCGCGGCGGCGGCCATGCGCCAGCGCGAGGCGGCGGTGCACGCGTCGTACCGCCGCGACCTGGTGCCGTACCAGGAGGTGCAGCAGACCAGCGCGCTGGTGGTGTGGCGGCCGAAGCGGCAGCAGCAGTCCGACTGACGCGCGTACGCACGGGAGAGGGCCGGGAGTTGACTCCCGGCCCTTTCGTCTGTTTGGTGCACCTTGCCCCGGTTTCTTGTGGCCTCCCGTGGATGACCGCGTGGTGCACGCCACTTGAAGGAGATTCCGCAGAGTCTTCACAACTGCTGCGGAGCGTGGTGTTGTCATCTCGTTAAGTGGTTCCGCTTGACGCTGGGGGCGCGTCCGCGTTGGCTTTTCAGTCACATGGGCACCAAAGATGCGCCCACGTCCGAAACACACGCGAAGTGAGCCCCCGCATGCGTCGTATCGCCATATCCGTGGCAGCCGCCACGATCTCCGTCACGCTCGCAGGCTGCGGCGTGCTCAACGCGACGGGGAGCAGCGACGCCGCGAGTCCGGCCAAGGGCAACGACATCACCGTCGGCCTGCTGCTGCCGGAGAAGGCCAACACGCGCTACGAGAACTTCGACTACCCGATCATCAAGACGAAGGTCGAGTCGCTCACCAACGACAAGGGCCGCGTCGAGTACGCCAACGCCGATGCGAGCGCGGACAAGCAGGCGAGCCAGATGCAGCAGATGATCGACGACCGGGTCGACGTGATCCTGCTGGACGCCGTCGACTCCAAGGCCATCGCGAGCGGCGTGAAGAAGGCGAAGGAGGCCGGCATCCCGGTCATCGCCTACGACCGGCTGGCCGAGGGCCCGATCGACGCGTACATCTCCTTCGACAACGAGCTGGTCGGCGAGGTCCAGGGCCGCTCCCTGCTGGAGGCCATCGGCGAGAAGGCGAGCCTCTCCGACAAGATCGTCATGATGAACGGCTCGTCGACGGACCCCAACGCCAAGCAGTTCAAGGCGGGGGCCATGTCCGAACTGAACGGCAAGGTGACGATCGCCCAGTCCTTCGACACCAAGGACTGGAAGCCCGAGAACGCCGAGGCCAACATGGCCCGGGCGATCGAGAAGATCGGCAAGGGCAACATCGCAGCGGTGTACTCCGCCAACGACGGCATGGCGGGCGGCATCGTCAAGGCGCTCCAGGCCGCGGGCGTGACCGACCTGCCGCCCATCACCGGCCAGGACGCGGAGCTTCCGGCGGTGCAGCGGATCATCAGCGGCGAGCAGTACATGAGCGTGTACAAGTCCTACCCGCAGGAGGCGGAGAACGCCGCTGAGATGGCGGTCGCCAAGGTCCAGGGCCGCGACATCCAGTTCGCCGCCCTCACCCGCGACAAGGTCGACAGCCCCACCCACAAGGGCATCCCGGCCCAGCTCGTGCCCGTGGTCGCGCTCACCAAGGAGAACATCAAGGACACGGTGGTCGCGGACGACATCTACAAGCTGTCGGACATCTGCACGGCCGAGTACAAGGCGGCGTGCCGGGCCATCGGTCTGAAGTAGCCGCGCCTCGGCGCGCGTCGAGCCGGGCTCACCCACCCCCTGACAGGCTGCCGCGACAGGACCGTCCGAGGCCCGGAGATACCGGTGCGTACCGGTGGTTTCCGGTGGTTGCCGCGCGGGGAGCCGTGTTGCGGAGCACGTCCTGTCCGCGCATAGTTGCGCTGCGGAAAGACGGCGGAACCGGGGGTGGGATGGGCGATGACCGGGCACGGGGCGGAGCAGCATCCACACGGTGCCGACCGACTGTGCGAGGCCGGGGATCGCGTGTATTCCCGGGCCGTACGGCGTGGCCGGGTGCCGCGCCGGGACGCGGATCCGGTGCCCTGCCTGCTGGAACTCGCCCTGCTGCACCCGGATCCCGACGACATGGACTGGCTGGTGCCGACCTCCCCGCAGGAGGTCATGACCCGGCTGCTGCGCGGGATGCACGACGAGGTCAGCGCGAGCCAGCGGCGGGTGGGCTCGGCCGTCGCGGCCGTCGAGTGGTACGCCGGGCTGGGCGGCCAGGTGCGGCCGGCCGCACCCGCCGCTGAGGGCCCCGCGATCCGGGTCCTGGACGGACTCGCCCGGATCCAGGCCGCGATGGACGAGGCGACCCAGGCGTGCACGGCCGAGGTGCTCACGGTCCAGCCCGGCGGCATCCGCCGCGAGGCGGAGCTCTCCGAGGGCCTGCACCGGGCGCTGGCCCTGCGGGGGCGCGGGGTGCGGATGCGGGACCTGTACACCCATGTCGCCCGGCACGGGCAGGGTCTGCTGAACTATCTGGAGCTGATGGGCGACGCGGTGGAGGCGCGCACGCTGGACGAGGTGATCGACCGGCTGATCCTCTTCGACCGGACGGTGGCGTTCATCCCCGCCAACTCCGACCGCACGATGGCCCTTGAGCTACGCCATCCGGCGATCGTCGAGTACCTCGTCACGGTCTTCGACCGGCTGTGGCGCCTCGCCATCCCCCTCAAGGCCCCGCTCCCCGACACCGGCATCGAGGGCATCTCCCACCGGGAGCAGTCGATCGCCGCGCTGCTGGCGGAAGGGCATCAGGACGCCGTCATCGCGGAACGGCTGGGCATAAGCGTCCGGACCTGCCGGGCGCACATCGCGCGCCTCTCGGAGACACTGGGGGCGGCCAGCCGTACGCAACTCGGCGTACGCATCGCCCAGGCCGGACTGGACGGTCCGCCGCGGGCCGCTGCCTCCACGCCCTTCAGTGTTCCCGGTCAAGAATCCCGGACCGCCCGATGAGATACCCGAGCTGCGCCCTGCTCTGACTGCCCAGCGTCGCCGCGAGCTTGGCGATGTGGACGCGGGCGGTACGGATGTTCATCCCCAGCCGGTCGGCGATGACGGCGTCGGTGTGCCCTTCGACGAGGAGGGAGGCTATGGCGTGCTGGCGGGGGGTGATGCCGTCGTGGGAGGGCTGGGGGGCGGCTTCGGGGTGCATGGGGGTGGCCAGGCGCCAGAGGCGGTCGAAGGTGACGGCCAAGTGGTCCACGATGGCCGGATGCCGGATCTCCAGAGCGAGTTTTCCGTCCTCGCCGGCCGGGACGAAGGCCACCGTGCGGTCGATGAGGACAAGGCGGTCCGGGACTTCGTCCAGCGTGCGGATCTGAACGTCCCCCTTCAGGCGCTCGCAACGGGCGATGATCACCGGAAAGTGGCGCAAGGTGTGCGGGTACAGGGTGCGTATGCGGCAACCGCGGTCCAGCGCTGCCTGGTCACGGCCGAGCGACGCCGCGTCGGCGACCTGACCGCGTTCGCCGGTGAGGCCGGTGCGGGGCTGGACGGTGATCAATTCCTCGGAGGCGTCGGCCATCGCGTCGGTGATGGCACGATTGATCCGCTCCGTGCCGGTGAGGAGCTGGATCGTGGGAGTGTCACCGGCCGTGGTGTGAGGCTCGTCGATCCGCATGAGGTGGTTGAACGTTTCGGCCAACCGCGCTTCGCGCCGCCGTTCGCTCGCGATCCGCTCCTCGGAGCTCCGTAACAGCCGGTGCAGCGCGACGACCGGGGCGACGGGCTCCAGTCTGGTGGGGTCGTCGAGGGCCGGGTGCAGCAGACCCAGATCCACGAGGCAGGGGGCCGCCCGGACCTCCTCGGCCGGCAGTTGTCCCTGACGCAGCGCCCGTTCGTACAGGTCCGTGCCCGCGGAGCACAGGTCGTTCTTGCCGTGCTCGCGGTGCGGTGCGCTCACTGTGCGGCACCCGCGCGTTCCAGGATTCCGGACTGAGCGATGAGGAAGCCGAGTTGGGCGCGGCTGCCGCTGCCGAGGGTGGCGGCGAGTTTGGCGATGTGGGCCCGGCACGTGCGGACGTTCATGCCGAGGCGGCGGGCGATGGCCTCGTCGACATGTCCCTCCACGAGGAGCTTGGCGATGGAGTACTGGATGTCCGTGATGCCGTCCGCGGCCGGGCCGTAGGGGGCGCCGGCGCTCAGCGGAACGGAACGGCTCCACATGAACTCGAAGACCTTGACCAGGTACCGGACGAGTCCGGGGTGGCGGAGTTCGAGGGCGACCTGCTGGTCGTCACGGGCCGGAATGAACGCGACGGTCTCGTCACAGACGATGAGTCGTTCCACCACCTCGTCGATCGTGCGGTACTCCGCTTTGCTGTTCGCGAGTTGTGCCACATAGGCGAGTTTTTGGGGGCTGTAACGAGCCGTGTGCTGGTAGAGGGTCCGGATCCTGACGCCCCGCTCGATCAGGGGTCTGTCCCTTTCGAGTCCCTGGGTGAGGCTGCGCTCGGAGAAGCGGTCGTCACTGGGCTGGATGGTGAGCATCTCCGCATGGCACTGGGCCGTGGCCAGATTGAGGGCCGCGTTGATCCGGTCGCCGCCCTCCAGCACCGTGATCGAGTGGTCGGTCGTTGTCAGCTGGGCGCCCAGGGCCATGAACGGCTCGAACGCGTCCGCGATCTTGATCGACAACTGACGGCGTTCCGCGATGTCGCGCTCGATCGGGTTCAGACGCTCGGCGAGCGCTACTGTCGGCGGCACCGGCCGCAGCCAGTCCTCGTCGTCCGGGTCCGGGTGAAGAAGGGCGAACTCGACCAGACAAGGCGCTGACATCACGTCCGTGCGCGCGATCCGCCCTGCACGCAGGGCGTTCGCATAAAGTCGGTTCCCTTCCTCGCACAGCTCGGTGACCGCATGGGGATGCGTCGCCTTAGTCTGATTTGCCACGAAATCTCCACCCCCCAGGGTCCTGAACATGCAGGAACATGATGCACCGATTGTGTGGCCATGACGTGTTCGAATGAGCCATCGTCTTACCTGACGGGGGAAGAGGAGACTCACAAGTGAGGACGAAGCCGACTATGCGCAAGAGACTGCTTCGCTCGGTGCTTGCTGCCGCTCTCTCTGCCGTCGCTGTCATCGGAGTGATGGGTTACTCCGGCGCGAAGGGTGATACCCGGGCGGACAGTCACTGGCCGGCGAGCGTCATGGGCGATGTCAAGAGTGATGTCCTGGCGGACAGTCATTGGCCGGCGATCGTCGTGGACTCGGAGCGTTGATGTGACCACTCCACCCGACGACCGCTCCTTCCGCCGCGAGATGGCCACTGCCTACCGCTCCGGCTGGCACTTCATCGACCTGGTCACCGCCATCCCCCACAGCGGCGACTCGTTGATGGTGACCGTGTTCGGCGAGCCGGTGGTCGTCACGCGGGACGAGGACGAGGACGTACGGGCTTACCGGTGTCTGCGGCGGCCTCGGGGGGCGCCGCAGCCGGTGCGGTGCGCCGTACGGTACGGAATGATCTTTGTGAACCTGGACCAACGGGACCACCAGCAGGTGGAGGCCGACTCCCCTGCCCCGAGGACCATCTCTGCCACCCCCCGCAGTGCCTGACGCGATTCCCCCGTCGTAACAGATCGCTCAGGTGCTTCCCCCCGCAGCGGCGTCACCGTGACCTGAACACGGTGACGCCGCTGCAGTTTTCAGGGATATTTCCGGGTATCGACCGCATGCGGTGGTGGCCGGATCCCATCGATCACCGGCGTGGATTTTCACTTCGCTCAACCCCGCCCCATCGCCCGCGTCAGGTGGATCTCGATCACCACGCGCGCCGGGTTCGGCGACGGCGTCCTGCCGTAGCGCTCCGCGTAGCGCCGCTCCGCCTCGGCCACCCGGTGCGGCTCGTCGCGGACGAAGGCCCGGCCCTCCAGCGTCGCCCAGCGGCGGCCCTCCAGCTGGCAGACGGCGACGGCCGCCCCCTGGTCCCCGGCCGCCCGCACGTACCGCACCTTCGCGCTCGCCCGGTTGGTGATCACCCGAGCCAGCCGGGCCTCGGGATCGTATGTGACGCCGACGGGTACCAGATGCGGAGTGCCGTCCGGGCGGGGAGTCGTCAGGGTGCACAGGTGCCGCTCCCGCCAGAAGCTGAGATACGACGGGTCCGGAGCGCCGGGGTCGACGGAGTACTTGGTCGCCATGCCCCGGAACTTAGACCCCCGAACCTCCCGGAACCGTCCTTGAGTGCACTAGACTCAACTTTGTGCAAGCCGTTCGGGTCAGTGCAAGGAGGAGAACGCGAACGTGGACGCCGAGCTGACCAACCGGAGCCGGGATGCGATCAACGCTGCCAGCAACCGGGCCGTGACCGAGGGGCACCCCGACCTCACCCCGGCCCATCTGCTGCTCGCGCTGCTCCAGGGACAGGACAACGAGAACATCACCGACCTGCTCGCCGCGGTCGACGCCGACCAGGCCGCCGTGCGCGCCGGGGCCGAGCGCGTGCTCGCCGGGCTGCCGAGCGTGACCGGGTCGACCGTCGCGCCGCCCCAGCCCAACCGCGAGATGCTGGCCGTCGTCGCCGACGCGCAGGCCCGCGCCAAGGACCTGGGGGACGAGTACCTCTCCACCGAGCACCTCCTGATCGCACTCGCCGCGAAGGGCGGCGCGGCCGGAGAGGTGCTGTCCCAGCAAGGGGCCGACGCCAAGAAGCTCCAGGCCGCCTTCCAGAAGACGCGGGGACAGCGCCGGGTGACCACGGCCGACCCCGAGGGGCAGTACAAGGCCCTGGAGAAGTTCGGGACGGACTTCACCGCCGCCGCGCGGGAGGGCAGGCTCGACCCGGTCATCGGCCGGGACCAGGAGATCCGCCGCGTCGTGCAGGTCCTGTCCCGCCGTACGAAGAACAACCCCGTCCTCATCGGCGAGCCCGGCGTCGGCAAGACCGCCGTCGTCGAGGGGCTCGCCCAGCGGATCGTCAAGGGCGACGTGCCCGAGTCGCTGAAGGACAAGCGGCTCGTCGCGCTCGACCTCGGCGCCATGGTCGCGGGCGCGAAGTACCGGGGCGAGTTCGAGGAGCGGCTGAAGACCGTCCTCGCCGAGATCAAGGACTCCGACGGACAGATCATCACCTTCATCGACGAGCTGCACACGGTCGTCGGGGCCGGCGCGGGCGGCGACTCCGCCATGGACGCCGGCAACATGCTGAAGCCGATGCTGGCCCGCGGCGAGCTGCGCATGGTCGGTGCCACGACCCTCGACGAGTACCGCGAGCGGATCGAGAAGGACCCCGCCCTGGAGCGGCGCTTCCAGCAGGTGCTGGTCGCCGAGCCGACCGTCGAGGACTCCATCGCGATCCTGCGCGGGCTCAAGGGCCGCTACGAGGCCCACCACAAGGTGCAGATCGCCGACAGCGCGCTCGTCGCCGCCGCGTCGCTCTCCGACCGGTACATCACCTCCCGCTTCCTGCCCGACAAGGCCATCGACCTCGTCGACGAGGCGGCCTCACGTCTGCGCATGGAGATCGACTCCTCGCCCGTCGAGATCGACGAACTCCAGCGCGCCGTCGACCGGCTGAAGATGGAGGAGCTGGCGATCGGCAAGGAGACCGACGCGGCCTCCCGCGAGCGCCTGGAGAAGCTGCGCCGCGACCTCGCCGACAAGGAGGAGGAGCTGCGCGGCCTCACCGCCCGCTGGGAGAAGGAGAAGCAGTCCCTCAACCGCGTCGGTGAGCTGAAGGAACGCCTCGACGAGATCCGCGGCCAGGCCGAACGCGCCCAGCGCGACGGCGACTTCGACACCGCCTCCAAGCTGCTCTACGGCGAGATCCCCGCCCTGGAGAAGGAGCTGGAGGCCGCCTCCGAGGCCGAGGAGGAGGTTGCCAAGGACACCATGGTCAAGGAGGAGGTCGGCGCCGACGACATCGCCGACGTCGTCGCCTCCTGGACCGGCATCCCCGCCGGGCGGCTGATGGAGGGCGAGACGCAGAAGCTGCTGCGCATGGAGGACGAGATCGGCAAGCGGCTCATCGGCCAGACCGAGGCCGTACGGGCGGTGAGCGACGCCGTGCGGCGCTCCCGTGCCGGGATCGCCGATCCCGACCGGCCCACCGGCTCGTTCCTCTTCCTGGGCCCCACCGGCGTCGGCAAGACCGAACTGGCAAAGGCCCTCGCCGACTTCCTCTTCGACGACGAGCGGGCGATGGTCCGCATCGACATGTCGGAGTACAGCGAGAAGCACAGCGTGGCCCGGCTGGTCGGCGCCCCGCCCGGCTACGTCGGCTACGAGGAGGGCGGCCAGCTCACCGAGGCCGTGCGCAGGCGGCCCTACTCGGTCGTCCTGCTGGACGAGGTGGAGAAGGCCCACCCCGAGGTCTTCGACATCCTGCTCCAGGTGCTGGACGACGGCCGTCTGACGGACGGCCAGGGCCGCACGGTCGACTTCCGCAACACGATCCTGGTGCTGACCTCCAACCTCGGCAGCCAGTTCCTGGTGGACCCGATCACCAGCGAGGCCGAGAAGAAGGAGCAGGTGCTGGAGGTGGTGCGCAGCTCCTTCAAGCCGGAGTTCCTCAACCGCCTCGACGACCTGGTCGTCTTCGCCGCGCTGACCAAGCCCGAACTGGAGCGGATCGCCAAGCTCCAGCTGGAGCGGCTGGCCAAGCGGCTCGCCGAGCGGCGCCTCACCCTGGACATCACGCCCGAGGCCCTGGCGTGGCTCGCGGAGGAGGGCATGGACCCGGCGTACGGCGCCCGGCCGCTGCGGCGGCTCGTCCAGTCCGCCATCGGCGACCGGCTCGCCAAGGAGATCCTGTCCGGGGAGATCAAGGACGGCGACACGGTCCGGGTCGACCGCTTCGAGGACGGTCTCCTGGTCGGCCCTGTCACGGGCAAGACGCTGTAGGACCGTCCCCGGTCACATCGTGAACGCCGAGAAGCGCACCAGCGCGGTCTCGGTGTTCTCGTACTCGACCCTCACCTGCACGACATGTGCCTCCGCCGTGCCGGGGAGGCCGTTCTCGTGGGTCACGTCGAGGCAGAGCGCCCCGCAGGCGCCGCCGCCCGTGCGGGGCTCCGGGGCGTTCGGGTACGTCTCGCGCAGCCAGTCGCGGACGTCCTCGCGCGGCATCCGCAGCACCGCCGCGTACGACGTGTCGATGCCCCGCTGCACGGTGCAGTCGTGGGCGCGGGCGGGCGCGGGTCGCTCGGCGGCGCCGAAGGCCAGGGCCTCGGTGCAGGGGACCGTCGCCGCCGCTCCCGTACGGGTGCCGTCGTCGTCCGACCAGGCCCACAGAAACAGGCCGGTGATCAGGACGCCGAGGACGACGACCGGCAGTGCCAGGAACGGCAGGACGATGCCCCACCGGGTATGGCCTCGGCCCCCTGCCTGCATGACTGCGCTCCCTTTGTCGGCTGCTCAGGAGGACGATCCGGGGTACCCGGAGGTTGCAGTTGACCGGATCGTGTCAGCCCAGGGCTGACAGGGTCTGTCGGGGCTTGCCACCCCCCTCCCCGCATGGGGGAGGATGGCGGAATCCGTACGAAGGGAAATTCACGGTGACCATCGACCCGTCCTCGATTCCGAACTTCGGGGGCCAGCCCGAGCCGCAGCCCGGCGGCCCGGCCGGCCCCGTCGTCCCGGATCAGGACCTCGTGAAGCAGCTCCTCGACCAGATGGAGCTCAAGTACGTCGTCGACGACGAGGGTGACCTCGCGGCGCCGTGGGAGCAGTTCCGCACCTACTTCATGTTCCGGGGAGAGGGAGACCAGCAGGTCTTCTCCGTGCGGACGTTCTACGACCGGCCCCACGAGATCGAGGCCAAGCCGCAGATCCTCGAGTCCATCGACGACTGGAACCGCCGCACCCTGTGGCCCAAGGTCTACAGCCACACCCACGACGACGGCACGGTCCGCCTGATCGGCGAGGCTCAGATGCTGATCGGCATGGGCGTGAGCCTGGAGCACTTCGTCTCCTCGACGGTCAGCTGGGTGCGCGCGGCGATCGAGTTCGACAAGTGGCTCATCGAGCAGCTCGGTCTCGAAGAGGAGATCAACGAGGCGGAGAAGCCCGAGGACGACGAGTAGGTCCCCCGCCGGGGCCACGGCGCGTCGGCGCGTATGAACGGGTACGCGCTGCACGCGCCGTCTGTCTTCTCGGATCCACCGGGCCCTTGTCGGCGAGGGTCCGGTCGGCCGCTGACCTCCTGAAAGAACCGGGGACAGAACTACCCGCCCACCCACCCTCCCCGCGCCGGAAGGCGGGCGTCACCCGTCCGAGTGACCAGCTTGCGGGGGTGGGACACGGACCGTTACGTTCGCCGCGACAACCGCAAACAGATACGGCCCCCGGCCGGGACGGCAATCCCGAACGAGGGCCTGACCGATCAGGAAGTGAACGCCTTCCCGATGGCTGACCCGCAGTCTAACGCGCGCCTGCGCGCCGGCGCCGGAGCTCCGACTACCGGCGTGATCCACGTACGCACCCGGCTGACGGCCGACTTCACGGTGATCTCCAACGCCCTCGCCCAGCGGCGCGGCAGCGCGGTCACGATCGGCGTCGCGGCGTACATCGCCTCCCTCCCCGACGGCTCCCCCGTGACCATCACCGCCTTGTGCGAGCACTTCAGCGAGGGCGAGATCCTCATCTCGCGGGCGCTCAGGGACCTCGAAGCGGCCGGATACCTGGAGCGCCGCCGCGAACGGACGCCCACCGGGCAGGTGCGTACCCGGACGTACTTCTACGCCGTACCGCGCGGTGAAGGCCCTGAGGACCCGCCCGAGCCGCCGGAGCCCCGGCCACGGAAGCGGTCCACCGTCCCGGAAACCCGACGGGAAGCGGCGTCCGCCCCGGCTCCGGAGGAACCCGGGAGCCCGGCACCCGCCCTCGCCGACGCCGACCCCGAGGCGGTCGCCGTACTGACCGCCCTGCGCCGGGTCGACCCCCGCTTGGTCCTGTCCGCGCAGGAGGCCGCCCGACTGGCACCGGCCGTCACCGAGTGGCTGGCGGCCGGGGTCGGGCCGCGGGAGATCACCGAGCTGCTGACCGTGAGGCTCCCCGACCGCTTCCGGGTTCGCCCGGCAAGCGTCCTGGCCTTCCGCCTCCGGGAAACCCCGTTGCCCATGCCACTCCCCGCGCCGCTCCCTCTGGATGTCGAGCGCCCGGTCGTCCTGCCCTTCCAGACCTGCGACGGCTGCGAGCGCGCCTTCCGCGCCGCGGAGCCCGGACACTGCCGGAGCTGCCGGGACCGGCTCGGTGAGGAACACCTGCGCACGGCCGGCTGAGCGGGTGTGCGAGCTGTCCTACGACTCGGGCGGCAGAGGGCCCCGGTCACCGCGTACTGCAACGGCCCCCGCCGGGGCCGGTGACACGCGCTGTCCGCCGTATCCTGACCACACACGGGAAGGAGCCGTCCATGAGCGTCGACGCGATCATGAACACCGAGTTCCCCAAGGGATACACGGTCCTGTTCGGAGCTGACGGAAAGGTGATCATGACTCCGCAGAGCTTCGAGCACTCCAGCACGATCAAGTCGATGCAGTACGACACGATCGTGTCCCTCGGACGCCATGCGAAGACCGCCTCCGACGTGTACATCGACTTCCCCGCCGACGAGAACTCCGCTCCCGATCTTGCGATTCTCCGCGAAGACGCCCGCCGGGAGGGCAAGCGCTACAGCTTCGAGGACGTCCTGCTGATCTCCGAGGTCGTCTCGACCTCTTCCGCGCGCAAGGACTACGACGACTGCACCGCGAAGTACGGCCGCTACGGCATCCCTGTCTACCTGGTGGTGGACCCCTACACCCAGGAAGTCGTCCTCCACACCCAGCCGACCGGCAGCGGCTACATCGCGGCGCACACCCATAAGTACGGCACGGGCAAGCTCCCCATCCCCCTGGCCGACGGCCGCACCTTCACCCTCGACCTCGACGAGCTCCCGCGCCCGGAGCCCGAGGGGGAGACCGGCTGACGCCGCACGTCGGCGCGGAAGCCGGTGAAGTGCCACTCGGGCAGCGAGTGCGGCCGGCCCGGCAATTTCCGGAGGTGGGAATTCCGGAGGCGTGTTGATATCAACGGCGCTGGAATCGTGCAGGGCCTCGCTGAGGAGAATCGTTGAGCGCGCGCATCCTGGTCGCTGAAGATGACGAAAAACAATCTCGTCTCATCCGGATTTATCTGGAACGGGAAGGCAACACCGTGCAGGTCGTGGCCGACGGCCGGGCAGCGCTGGAACGGGCGCGTTCGACGGGGCCGGATCTCATCGTGCTCGATGTGATGCTGCCGCTCGTCGACGGGCTCGACGTATGCCGCATTCTGCGTGCCGAGGCCCACGAGGTACCGATTCTGCTGCTGACCGCGCGCAGCACCGAGGAGGACATGCTCCTCGGCCTCGATCTGGGGGCCGACGACTATCTCACCAAGCCGTACAGTCCCCGGGAACTCACCGCGCGCGTACGGGCGCTGTTGCGGCGCTCCAGGAAAGGTGGCCCGGCCGGAAGCGAGGTGCTGCGGGTCGGCGCGGTCGAACTGGACACCGCCCGCTTCGAGGTCCGGGTGGCAGGCCGTCCGGTGGCGCTGACCTCCAAGGAGTTCTCGATACTGGAGGCTCTGGCCCGCGAGCCGGGGCGGGTGTTCACCCGGGCCCAGATCATCGAGCGCGCCTTCGGTTTCGACAGCGACGTACTCGAACGCACGGTGGACGCCCATGTGCGCAACCTGCGCCGGAAGCTGGGGGACGACCCCGCCAGGCCGCGCCATCTGGAGACCGTGTACGGCCGGGGATACCGCATGGTGGACGGCTAGGTCTGCCGTCCGGATCACGCGAGCGGGCGGGTTGTCGACCGGGTCGATCAGCCGGCGTCGGCCGACGGCCCGGTCGTGGCGAGAGTGACGGTGAAGGTCGTGCCGACGCCGACGGTGCTCTCCACGGCGATCGTCCCCTGGTGGTCGGTCACGATCTGGCGGGCGATGGACAGCCCCAGGCCACTTCCTCCGGTGTCGCGGCCCCGTGCCGCGTCCGCCCGCCAGAAGCGGTCGAAGAGATGCGGCAGGTCCTCGGCGGGTATTCCCTTTCCGGTGTCCCGCACCTGGAGGAAGGCGAGATCGCCGTGCCGGGCCAGGGCCAGTGTCACCGTGCCGCCCGGTGCCGTGGCCCTCAGCGCGTTGCCGACCAGGTTGCCGACGACCTGCCGCAGTCGGTCGGCGTCGGCGACGACGTCCACCGGCCGCGGCGCCTCCAGCCGTAGCGCGACACCTGCCGCGTCGGCCTGGGCACGGTGAGCCGTGCCGGCGGCTTCGAGGAGCTCGCGCAGGTCGACGCGCACCCGGTGGTAGGTGAGCGCTCCGGCCTCCGCCAGCGCGAGATCCTGTAGGTCGTCGACGATTCGCTGCTGGAGCAGTGCCTCCTCGTGGAGGGAATCGAGGAGCTCCGGGGTCGGCTCGACGACCCCGTCCCGCAAAGCCTCCAGATAGCCGCGCAGATTGGCCAGCGGAGTGCGCAGCTCGTGGGCGATGTCACCGGTGAGGCGGCGCTGGCGTTCCTCGCCGGCCTGTATGGACTCCGCCATCCGGTTGAAGGCACGGCCGAGTTGGGCGATCTCGTCCCGGCCGGAGACGGGCACCCGCCGCCCCAGGTCTCCCTCGCCCAGCCCCCCGGCAGCCAGGGTCATGGCACGGACCGGGCGCAGCACCGCCCGGCTCAGGAGCAGCGCGGCGAGCACGGCGGCGAGGGCGACGCCGCCTGCGACGGCCATCGTGGGTGCCGCGGCCAGGGCGGGCGGGGACTCGTCCCGGACGCCGATACGGATCACCAGGCGTGGCGGGGCGGCTGAGCCCACGCGCTCGTTGAACACGCGCCGCAGGCAGGTGGTGAACTGCTGCTCCGACTCGCAGGTCCGGATCGCCTCCAGGTCCTGCGGAGTTCGCGGGTCCGGTTCGCCTTCCGGCTCCTCGCACTGTTCCGGCCGGCGCTCTGCGCTGATCCGCGGCACGCCGGTGTCGTCCGGCCGGGCCGTCACCTCGGCCCCCGCCCGGGTCAGACAGGCCGCGTACACCGCTTCGGCGCGGTACTGGGCGATCGCGGTCGCCGTCAGCTTCATCGAGGTCCGCGGCAGCTGTCGCGCGGGGATCCGCAGGAGGGGACGCGGGTCGACCAGCACGGGCGGCTGGTTGCTCACCGGGCGGGGGGGACGGCCCTCGAGCGCGTCGGAGTCGGCGAGCAGGACGTCGTTCTCGGTGGCGACCCGGATGCGCTGGCCGGTGTCCTTGGCCAGGCGGCTCACCGTCGGCGAGAGGCCTTCCCAGGTGCCGTGCGCGAACCCGTACGCGCGGAGGTCGCCGGTGATCCGGGAGACCTCCTGCCGTCCCGCGGTGACACTCTCCTGGACCTGGCGGTTCGCCTGACGCAGGGTCAACCAGCCGGTGGCGGCGGTGGCGGCCATCGCGACCAGCATCAGCAGGCCGAGCACCCGAAGCCGGAAGCTCATCGCGTGCCACCACTGGGAGCTGTGAGGTGCGGGCGCCGGATGCTCGTCAAGGGGGCGCTTCCGGTCGAATGGACAGTGGAATGGCGCATTTCCTCTTCCGGTGTTTTCGGTCTCTCATGGGCAGTAATTGGACGCTTGCGGGTGGAATGATTTCTTCAGTGTCTTTTCGGCTGTGATCGTACGGACGCCACTTGCACACCGATCGGTGCAGTGGTCGCTGTTTCACTCAGGTGTCATTCAACGGCCTGGGGAAGCAGTGCCGCCAGAGAACGCATTCATGGGGGTTCAGAAATGAAGCGTCGAATCGCGGCTGTCGTACCCGCCCTGGCGGCGGTGGCCATGGCCGTCCCGCTCGCCCTCTCCACCCCGGCGACCGCGGCCGCGTCCTGCGGCAGGACCGCCTCCGACATGGACAGCAGCGCCTGGAACAGGACGGCCAACGGAGCCAACGAGAGAAGCGGATCCAGCACCAGCTGTGCCAGCAACGGCATCGCCTACAACACCCACCGCCTCGACTACCACTGCTACACGCGCATCGGCAACACCAGTGAGACGTGGACGTACCTCCGGAACGACACCACCGGTACGTCCGGCTGGGTCCGCGACGACCTGCTGAGCGACGGCGGCAGCCTCGTCTACTGCGGCTTCTAGTACGCTCGCCGGCCCTCCCTGAGGAGTGGTGGGCCGGCAGGACTGATGGTTCGTCAGGGGCGGTCTCGCCGAGGCCGCCCCTGACGCGTGCGAGGGACGGGCCGCTCAGGAGCCGGACAGGGCCTCCGTCGGTGACAGCCGGCTCGCCCGTACCGCCGGATACAGTCCGGCGATCATGCCGATGACCAGGGTGCAGCCGATCCCCGCCGCACTCGCCCACGCCGGGACGACCGTCGGCCAGTCGCGGCTGAGGGCGTAGACCGCCGTGATCGCCGTCCCCAGCACCGTCCCGCCGAGGCCGCCGATGAGCGACAGCAGCAGCGACTCCGTCACGAACTGGGTCCGGATCTGGCCGCGGGTCGCCCCCAGCGCCCGGCGCAGGCCGATCTCGGGGCGCCGCTCCAGGACCGAGATGACCATCGTGTTTCCGACCCCGACGCCACCGACGAGCAGCGCCACGCCACCGAGGCCGAGCAGCAGCCCGGTCAGGGCCGACTCGGTGGCCTCGCGGGCGGCGAGCGCGTCGGAGGGCCGGGAGATCCGGACCTGCCCCGGCTTCTCGGGGTACGCCGTGGCCGGCAGCACGGCCCGCACCTCCGTGATCTGGCTGTCCTCGGCGCGGACGTAGACCGTCGACGGATGGCCGTCGAAGCGCAGGTACGTCCGGGCCGCCGGCCAGCCGACCAGCGCCGCGCTGTCGAGCTCCGGCGCGAGCGGTACGGGATCGAGGACGCCGACGAGGGAGAACCAGCGGCCGCCGAGCCAGACCCGGGTTCCCGGTGTGTACACATCGAGCCGGCCCGCGGCCGTGGAGCCGAGCACGACCGCCGGGTAATTTTCGGTCGCCGAATCCAGCCAGCGGCCCCGGCGGACGTGGCCGCCGACTGCCGGCAGCAGGTCCGTGCCGGCCGCGAGGACCTCGAGGGAGCCGGTGCGGCCGATGGCGATGTGCTCGTTGCGGTAGATGTGCGCGTCGGTCGCGCCGGTGGCGGCGACCTGCTGCACGGGCGGGACGCGGCCGATCATCGGGACTGCCTCGTGGGGCAGCTTCGCCTCTGTGCCGTCGAGTGTGTCGCCGGGGGCGACCCGCAGCAGATTGGTGCCGAGCGCGTCGAGTCGGCGGTCCACCTCCGCCCGGCCGGAGCCGGAGATTCCGACCACCGCGATCATGGCGGCGACGCCGATGGCGATCCCGAGCGCGGAGAGGAAGACCCGCAGGGGACGAGTCCGCAGCCCGGTCCCGCCGAGCCGCACGACGTCCTGGGGACCGAGGCGGGCGGCCCGCAGCCGGCCGTCCGTGCCACCGACGGCACCGCTCGCTCGTCCGCGGCCCCGTCCGGCGTCCCCGCGGGTGCCGGACGGCAGGGTGGGTGGGGCGTCGTCACGGGGGAGGCCGTTCGTCGTACCGTCGGTCATCGGACCGCCTCCCTCGGCACGTCCGAGTCCGCGGTGTCCGCTACCACGCGGCCGTCGCGCATCTCGATACGGCGGGGCAGGCCGGCCGCGATCTCCCGGTCGTGGGTGATGATCACGACCGTGGTCCCGGCGGCGTGCAGCTCGCGCAGCAGACCGAGGACCGCCTCCCCGGAAGCGGAGTCCAGGTTCCCGGTCGGCTCGTCCGCCAGCAGGACCGCCGGTTCGCCGATCACCGCCCGGGCCACCGCCACCCGCTGGCGCTCGCCGCCGGACAGCTGGTGCGGGAGGTGGTGGACGCGGTGGCTGAGGCCGACCCGTTCCAGTGCCACCGCCGCCCTGGCCCGGCGGCGGCGCAGCGGGACCCCGGCGTACAGCAGCCCGTCGGCCACCGAGTCCAGGACGGGAACCCCCACCGCCAGATGGAACTGCTGGAAGACGAAGCCGATCCGGGTGGCCCGCAGCGCCGACACCTCACGGTCCGTCAGCTTCGCCACGTCGTGGCCGTCGACCAGCACCCGCCCGGCGGAGGGCCGGTCGAGGCTGCCCATGAGGTTCAGCATGCTGGACTTGCCCGAGCCCGACGGGCCGACGACCGCGACGAGTTCGCCGCGCCCGATGCGTAAGGTCACGTCCCGTACCGCCGCCACACCTCCGGGGTACGTCTTGGAGACCGCGTCGAACTCCACGACCGCCGACGCTCCGCTCACTCGGGGATCCTCACCTTCATGCCCTCGCGAACCGCGCTTCCGCTCACTTCGACCCGGCCGTCGGCGAAGAGCCCGGTCTTCACCGCGACGAACCGGCCGTCCGCGGTCTCCAGTCCGTGGCCGCCCTCGGCGAGGGCGACCAGCGCGGCGACCGGGACGGTGAGGACGTCCGCCCGCTCTCGCCCCACGTACTCGACGGTGACCGGCGCGCTCTCCAGCCTTCCCACGGCCTTCTGGTCCTTGATGGTGATGGTCACCGGTACCGTCGGTGCCCCGGAGCCACCGTCCCCGCCGCCCTCCTCGGGGGCGGTCGCCTTCTTCCCCACCGAGGCCACCTCGCCCTTCACCGACTTCCCGTCGGGCAGCCCGACCGTGACGGCGGCGCCGCGCACGGCCCAGGAGTCCTCCGCCGCCGACGCGTTGACGACGACCTTCCGCGACGTGCCGGTGTACGTGAGGACGTCCTCGGTGACCGCCGAGCCGAGCCGGACGCCCGCGTGACCGATCCGCACCTTGCCGGCGGAGTAGACGACGTCCCCGACGCCGACCGTGCCGGTCTGGGGAAGCCCGAGGGATGCCTGCCAGCGCTTGACCGCCCGGGCGGTGAGGTCGGTGAACTTCTCGTCGACGGTGAAGCCGGTGTAGCCGAGAGCGGCGAGATTGCTCTCGAACTGCAGGACGTCCATCCCGCGCAGGGTGCCCCCTGTCTCTCCGGCCCCGGCCCCGGCGCCACCCGGCGTCGGCGATCCGGAGGGAGCGGGGGCGCCGGAGGTGTCGTCCGTGCGGCCCTGGTCGCCCTTGTCCTGGGCGTCCCCCTCGGTCCCGGCGTCCTGGCGGGTGCCCGCGGTCGGGCCCAGGTCCCGGTACATCGGCAGTGTCCCGTACAGCAGCACCACCGGCCGGTCGTCGACGCGCAGCAGAGTGCCACCGCGCTCCACCGTCCTGCCCTCCGCGGGCAGCCACGTCACGGTGCCCGTCGACTTGACGGGCAACGGTATCTCAGTGCCGTAGCCCAACTGGCCGTCCACCGTGGTGCGTTCCGTCAGCGTTGCCCGGGTGACCGGGACGGTGGAGCCCGAGCGGGGCGGGGCGGAGGAGCCGTCCTCCGCGCCGTCTCCGCCGAGGCCCAGCGCACCGACCACGGCGACCGCCGCCACGACGACCAGAGCCGAGGCCACCAGGACCGTACGCCGGCCGCGCCGACCGCGCGGCGGCGGCGCGGGGGCCGCCCCGCGCTCGTGCTCGGTCTGCATGACCGTCTCCGTCATCGTCAGCCCTGGCCCTCGGGCCGGTCCACCGGGTCACCGATGATCGGAGCGCAGACGCGGGTGGCACGCTTGGCTCCCGCCGACGTCTGGTCCCACTCGGAGCCCTGCGCGGTCCCGTCGGGACCGGGATCGGGGAAGTCGGGGGCGCCGTTCTTCTGCATGCAGGCGGCGTAGTCGCGCTTGACCTTGATCTGCTCGGGGGTGAGCTTGGGCTGGTTGGCGTTCTCCAGGCCCTCGGGGACGGCCGCCTTGAGCGAGGCGCATTTCTCGGAGGCGTTCAGGAACTTCGTGTCCTTCTTCAGCGCCGCGTTGTTGCCGAAGTCGACCTGCCCCTTGGCGTCCGGGTCGGGGGCGTCGACCCCGTTCTCCCGTAAACACTTCACCCACTCGCGCTGGGCGCTCACATACGCGGTCACCTCGTCGCCGGCGCCCGGCGCGGCCGTCTTGCCGGACGCCTTGTCGCCGCCGGCCGTAGGGACCTTCGGGGTGTCGCCCTCGTCGCCGCAGCCGACCAGGGTGATCGCCATGACCGACGCCGTCACCACGGCCATCAGCACCCGGTTCGTCCTCATGGGTTCTCCCGCCTCCATCCGGACCCGACCGCGGGCGCGGCGGGCACCCCGAACGTAGGCCGGAGGTGATGAAGAACCTTTGAAGAACCTGTCATCCGATCATGCGGGCGCGCTTCGACGAGGCGCCCTGCCATGCGGCCCGAGCTACGCCTTCAGGCGCTTCACGGCCTCCTGAAGTACCTCAGTCCGCTTGCAGAACGCGAACCGCACGAAGGGGGCGCCCTCCTCGCGGTGGTCGTAGAAGACGGCGTTGGGGATGGCGACGACCCCGGCGCGTTCCGGCAGGCCGCGGCAGAAGGTGAAGCCGTCCGTTTCGCCGAGGGGGCGGATGTCGGTGGTGATGAAGTAGGTGCCCGAGGTGCGGAAGACCCGGAAGCCCGCCTCCGCCAGGCCCGCCGCCAGCAGGTCCCGCTTGGACAGCATGTCGGCGCGGAAGCCGGTGAAGTACGCCTCGGGCAGCGAGAGGGCCTCGGCCACCGCGTACTGGAACGGGCCCGCCGAGACGTACGTCAGGTACTGCTTCGCCGAGCGCACGGCCGTGACCAGCTCCGGGTCCCCCGTCACCCAGCCGACCTTCCAGCCGGTGAACGAGAACGTCTTCCCGCTGCTCGAAATGGTGAGGGTGCGCTCGCGCATCCCCGGGAACGTCGCCAGGGGCACGTGCTCGGCGTCGTCGAAGACCAGGTGCTCGTACACCTCGTCCGTCACCACCAGCAGATCGCGCTCCACGGCCAGTTCGGCGATCGCGGCCAGCTCCTCGCGGGTGAGGACCGTGCCGGTCGGGTTGTGCGGGGTGTTGATCAGCAGCAGCCGGGTGCGGTCCGTGACGGCGTCGCGCAGTTCGTCGAGGTCGAGCCGGAACCGGCCCTCGTCCTCGTGCGCCCGCAGGGTGACCGGCACCCGGCGCCCGCCGGCCATCGCGATGCACGCCGCGTAGGAGTCGTAGTACGGCTCGAAGGCGATCACCTCGTCCCCGGGCTCCACCAGGGCCAGCAGAGCGGCGGCGATGGCCTCCGTGGCGCCCGCGGTGACCAGGACCTCCGTGTCGGGGTCGTAGGACAGCCCGTAGCGGCGCTGCTGATGGGCGGTGACAGCGGTCCGCAGCTCGGGGACGCCGGGCCCCGGTGGGTACTGGTTGCCGCGGCCGTCCCGCAGAGCCCGTACGGCGGCCTCCCGGATCTCCTCGGGGCCGTCGGTGTCGGGGAAGCCCTGCCCGAGGTTGATGGCGCCGGTACTCAGGGCCAGGGCCGACATCTCGGCGAAGATCGTCGTCCCGAACTCGGCGAGCCGGCGGTTCAGGAGGGGGCGCGCGCTGGAGGTCATGCCGGTCATCCTGCGCCGAAGCTCTGGAGTTCCTCAACTTTGTGTTGGCCCGATCCGGGGCCGGGCATCACCGCCTCACGCAAGAGCGAGGCGCCCACGGGGGGCCGCTTCGGGGGAATGAAAGGAGGGTGACGCCATGATCGTCGGCATCATCCTGGCGGTGGTCGGAGTCGTACTGATCGGGGCGCTGGTCTCCCAGGCCCGCAGGGGCGGTACCCGGCGGACGACGCGTCGCGGGGCGTGGGCGTCCACCGGTTCGGGCAGCGGCAGCCGCAGCAGTGACAGCGACAGCGGCAGCTGGTGGGCCGGCGGGGGAGACTCCGGCTCCTCCGCCGGCGACGGACACCGCGGGGGGCACTCCTGCGGCGGCGGCTCGTCCTGCGGAGGCGGGTCGTCCTGCGGGGGTGGTGGCGGTGGCTGCGGCGGCGGAGGCAGCTGACTGACGTCGGCCGTCCTCACCACGGGGGAGCCGCCTCCACCGAGACGCGGGGTCCGCACCTGGGCGGGCCCCGCGTCGTCCTGTCCGGCGCTCCCGGACGGACGGTCACTCGAACTGCTGTCGGGCGGCTTCGGGTGCATCCGGGCAACCTTCCCTGCCTGTAGGACAACTTGTTTCCCGTAGGGCGGGGGTCGGAGGGTCGGCCCCGCAACTGGGGCCGGTAAGGCGACCATTCAGGGCCGGCGGCCGGAAACACGGGCTCCCGTGCGTCCCGGCTCCCGGACGTGTGGCACGGCGCACCGGCGCACGCCTCTCCGGCACCGGCGCACGCCGTAGTTGAACAGCTGAGCTGTGGAGCCCTCTGAGGGATGGAAACCCTACGAACTTGGGTAAAAACGCTGTGGCGGCGCCATCGTTCATGATTCCCTAAGTCACCGACGCAGCCCCTCGGACGTTCTGCGGACCTTCTGAAACCGGCCGACCGGTTTGACCCGGGCCGACATCCCCCGGTGCGCCCGGGGCGCAGCGGACCCACCTCCCTTTCCTTGTGTGCTTGCGGAGCCGATCCATGCTCACGACCCTGAACACCTCCTACACCGACACGCGCGCGGCCGATCTCGCGTGGGCCCTGGGGCGCGAGCCGCTTCCCGCACTGGCCGCGCTCGACCTCGAACTGGCGGACACCAAACTGCAGTTGCGACTCCTCGGCGCGTCCCACCAGGTTCTGCTGGAGGAGGAGCGGGGCATCTGCTCGGAGACGGTGGCGTGCATCGCGGGCAGCAGCACCCCGCTGCCGCTCGGTGTCGCCAAGCGCGTGGACGACTGGGAGTACGAGTTCGCGGCCCGGGTCGAGGTCCTCTCGCCCGGCTCCTTCGCAGGCCGCGCCCAGGAGTTGCTGGCCCTCGTCTCCGACCATCCGCACGGCCTCGCCGGCGTCTTCCCCGGCAGCCCGTACGCCTTCACGGCCCTGCTTGCCCAGCACCACGAAGGGCAGGTGCACTGGCGCACCTGGCACGCCTACCCGCAGGACGGGCAGTTGGTGGCGACCCGCACGAAGGTGGGGGTGCGTGTGCCGGCGGGGGTTCTCGCCAACTGACCGTGGCCGGCAGGCCGGCGGGTCGGCAGGCCGGCCCGCCACGGTCCGGCCCGTCGAAACGAACCCCTCACACCACACGAGGCAAACCCGATCTCGTACCGATATCCGGCCTCTGTAAACCAGCACCACACGTGTGGGTGACGAACCGCAGTCGAGGCGTGACGTAACGTCGCAGCGTGATCGAGCCGCACGCGCCCGCCCTGCCCGGTTGCCCGCCGCCCCGGAGCGCCCCGGGCGACCCCACCGGCCCGGCGCGACTGCCCGTCCGGCCCGGCACCGGGCGGTTCCTGGTCCTCGCGGGCGTGTTCGTCTGTGCGGCCTGCGGACTCGTGTACGAGCTCGAACTCGTCGCGCTCGCCTCGTACTTGATGGGCGACTCCGTCACCCAGGCGTCCGTCGTGCTGTCCGTCATGGTCTTCGCGATGGGCATCGGATCCCTCGGCGCGAAGCGGCTGCGCCCGCTCGCCGCGGCCGGCTTCGGCGCCGTCGAGGCCACCCTCGCCCTCGTCGGCGGGTGCAGCGCGATGGCCCTGTACGCGGTGTTCGCCTGGACCGGCGACTGGGGTGGGGTGTGGGCCAACGGGCCGCGCTGCCTGCTGGTCGCCTTCTCCCTCGCCACCGGGCTGCTCATCGGCGCCGAAGTCCCGCTGCTGATGGAGCTGATCCAGCGCATCCGCCGTCAGGACGCGGGCGGCGCGGTGGCCGACCTGTCCGCCGCCGACTACGTCGGTGCCCTCGTCGGCGGCCTCGCCTTTCCCTTCCTCCTGCTGCCGTTCCTCGGGCAGTTGACCGGGGCCCTGCTCACCGGCGCGGTCAACGCGGTCGTCGGCGGCGCGCTGGTGCTCGGGCTGTTCCGCCGCGACCTGACCCGGCGCGCCCGGTGGCTGCTGCTGCTCGGCAACGCCCTCGTCCTCACGATCCTCGCCACGGCCGCCGTCCTCGTCGACGACTTCGAACGGGCCGCGCGGCAGGCGGTGTACGGCGGGGACGTCCGCGTGGCGCTCCGGACCGGGGTGAAGGAGGTGGTCCTCGTCGGCGGCACGGACGGACGGCCCCTCGACATGTATTTCGACGGCCGGCTGCGGGTCAGCGGACGCGACGAACTGCGCTACCACGAGGCCCTCGTCCACCCGGCCATGAGCGGCCCGCACGCGCGCGTGCTGATCCTCGGTGGCGGGGACGGCCTCGCGGCACGTGAGGTGCTGCGGTACCCGGGCGTGGCTCGGGTGGACGTCGTCGAACTCGACGCCGAGGTCGTCCGGCTGGCCCGCACCGATCCGGCCCTGTCCGCTCTCAACCGGCACGCGTTCGGTGACCGGCGCGTGCACGTGACGACCGAGGACGCCTTCGGCTGGCTGCGCGGGGCGACCCCGGCTACGTACGACGTGGTTGTCTCGGACCTGCCGGACCCGGGCATCACGGCGAGTACGAAGCTCTACTCGCAGGAGTTCTACGGTCTCGCGCGGCGCGTGCTGGCCCCCGGCGGCCGGCTCGTGGTGCACGCCGGGCCGGTGACGGCGGGTCCGAGGACGTACTGGACGGTCGAGGCGACCGTGCGCGCGGCCGGCCTGCGCACCGCCCCGTACGGCATGGGGGGCCGCCACACGGCTTCCGCCGCAGGGCCCGACCGCACCCCCGCCGACCGTTCCCGGGCGCCCCGGGACTGGGGTTTCGTCCTGGCCGCCCGCACGGAACCGCGCCCGGCGCTCGACCCGGCCGGGCCGCGGCCCAGCGTCCTGACGGAGGCGTCCCTCGCCGCGGGCGAGCGGGCGGCGCGCGGCACGCGGATCGCGGGGCTGCCGGCGTCGACGCTGGTGCATCCGAGGTACTGAGGGGTCCGAACCGCCGGGCGGGGCGCGAGGATACGCCTGGCGGGGGTGGATCGGGGGTGAATCCCTCAGGCGGGGGTGCGTTTCGGGCTGTGCTGGGTAGAGTCCGTCGACATGGAGCACGAGGTGTTCGTTCCGGTTCCGGCGGAGCGGCTGAGAGAGGTGCTGGACGACCCCGCGCGGGTCGCCCGGGCTGTTCCCGGGCTCCAGCAGGACGCCGGCGCCGAGCCGGTCGCCGGGCGGCTGAAGATCCGGGTCGGCAGCCACTCCGTCACCTACCGCGGTGCCGTCCGGGTCTCCCGGCGGGACGACGGCAGCTACGCCGTCGAGGGCGAGGCGGAGGAGTCGCGCGGCAGCGGCTCGGTCGAGCTCACCCTGCGGATCGCCCTGCGCGATGCGGAGGACGGCTGCACCGTCACGTACGACGGCACGGCGTCCGCCGACGGACGGATCACCGACCTTCCCACGGAGGCGGTGGAGGGTGCCGTCACCCGGCTGCTGAACCGTTTCGCGGAGCACCTGGCCACGGCGGCCACCCAAGACGCGAACGGCACGGACGGCACGGACCGCACGCACGACGAGCGTGCCGGGGCCGGAGCCGGAGCCGAGGAGCAGACCCCCGCCGACCTCGGGCTCACCGAGGAACCCCCGGCCCCCGAGCGCCCCTCCGCCTTCGGTGCCGACCGCCCGGCCCCCTCCCACGGACCCGAGGACGAGGAGGACGAGGAGGAGGACGACGAGGACATCGCCGAGGCGGCGCACGCCCGGAGGACCATGATCGGACGCAGCGCCGAGGAGGTGGACCACGCCCCGCCGCGCGGGCGGTACGCGCCGGTGCCCGCACCGCAGACCGTGTCGCCTCCCGCCCCGCTGCGCTGGGCTGCGCCCGCGGCGGCGCTCGCGGTGGCGTCGGCCATCGTGGCGGTCCGGGCCCTGCGCCGGCGCCGCTGAAACGCCCCGCTGCACGCGAGGCCCTCTTGATCACCCCAGTAGGGTCGTCCCGTGAGTGACGAAGACATCACGCTGACCGCGGGCGACGCGGAGGTGACCGTGCAGCCGGGCAACGGCGGCCGGGTCGGAGGGCTGCGGATCGGCGGAGTGGAGCTGCTCCGGCAGGGGGAGCGCTTCGGGTGCTTCCCGATGGTGCCCTGGTGCGGCCGGATCCGGGACGGCCGGTTCCTCGACGGCGCCGAGGTGCGGCAGCTGCCGCTGAACGCCCCGCCGCACGCCATCCACGGCACCGTCCGCGACCACGCCTGGCGCACCGCCCGCACGAGCACGGACGAGGCGGTCCTCACATACGAGCTCGTCGACCCCTGGCCCCACCCGGGCCGCGTCACCCAGATCATCGCGCTCACCGAGGACGCCCTGACGCTGAGCATGTCCGTCGAGACGTACGAGTCGTCCTTCCCGGCGCAGATCGGCTGGCACCCCTGGTTCAACCGGAACCTCGGCGGCGAGGACGTGCGGCTCGGCTTCGACCCCGCCTGGCAGGAGGAGCGCGGCGACGACCACCTGCCCACCGGCAACCGGATCGACCCGAAGCCCGGCCCCTGGGACGACTGCTTCGGGATGCCCGGCGGCGTCGAGGCCACGCTCACCTGGCCCGGTCAGCTGGAACTGAAGGTGACCAGCCGCGAGGAGTGGGTCGTCGTCTACGACGAGCAGCGCGAAGCCGTGTGCGTGGAGCCGCAGACCGGGCCGCCCAACGGGCTCAACACCCTGCCGCACCTGGTCACGCCCCTGGAGCCGCTGGAGGCCTCGACGACCTGGAGCTGGCGCCGCCTCTAAGCTGGGCGGCATGACGGACACTCGCGGCGCGCTGCTGCAGCAGATCAAGGACAAGGCCGTGGTGCACGGCAAGGTGACCCTGTCGTCGGGGCTGGAAGCCGACTACTACGTCGACCTGAGGCGCGTCACGCTCGACGGCGAGGCCGCGCCGCTGGTCGGGCAGGTGCTGCTCGACCTGACCGCCGAGCTGGACTTCGACGCGGTCGGCGGCCTGACCATGGGAGCCGACCCGGTCGCCGCCGCCATGCTGCACGCGGCCGCCGCGCGCGGGAAGCGCCTGGACGCCTTCGTCGTACGCAAGGCCGCCAAGGCGCACGGCCTCCAGCGGCGCGTCGAGGGCCCGGACATCGCGGGCCGCCGCGTGCTGGTCGTCGAGGACACCTCCACCACCGGCGGCTCCCCGCTGACCGCCGTCGAGGCCGTGCGCGAGGCCGGGGCCGAGGTCGTCGCCGTCGCGACCATCGTCGACCGGGCGACCGGCGCCGCGGAGAAGATCCAGGAGGGCGCCGGGGTGCCGTACCTCTTCGCCTTCTCCAAGGACGAGCTGGGCCTCGACTGACCGGGTACTGACCAGGGCGTGGACGGTGGCCTGGACCTTCCGGCCAAGTCTGGAAAGATGGGGCCGACGATGACGTCGCACCCCAAGGTCTAGGTCAGGGCCGTTAGACACAGCAGTACGTCAACCCGCAGATACAAGGAGCGGACGCATGCCCATCGCAACTCCCGAGGTCTACAACGAGATGCTGGACCGGGCGAAGGCAGGAAAGTTCGCCTACCCGGCCATCAACGTGACCTCCACCCAGACCCTGCACGCGGCCCTGCGCGGTTTCGCTGAGGCGGAGAGCGACGGCATCGTCCAGATCTCCACGGGTGGAGCCGAGTTCCTGGGCGGTCAGTACAGCAAGGACATGGTCACCGGCGCCGTCGCCCTGGCCGAGTTCGCGCACATCGTCGCCGAGAAGTACCCGGTGAACATCGCGCTGCACACCGACCACTGCCCCAAGGACAAGCTCGACGGGTACGTACGTCCGCTGCTGGCGCTCTCCCAGAAGCGCGTCGAGGCCGGTCTGAACCCGCTGTTCCAGTCGCACATGTGGGACGGCTCCGCCGAGACCCTCGCCGACAACCTCTCCATCGCGCAGGAGCTGCTGGAGCAGGCCCGCGCCGCGAAGATCATCCTTGAGGTGGAGATCACGCCGACCGGTGGCGAGGAGGACGGCGTCTCGCACGAGATCAACGACTCCCTCTACACCACGGTCGACGACGCGATCCGCACCGCCGAGGCCCTCGGCCTGGGCGAGAAGGGCCGCTACCTGCTCGCCGCGTCCTTCGGCAACGTGCACGGCGTGTACAAGCCGGGCAACGTCGTCCTGCGTCCCGAGCTGCTGAAGGAGCTGAACGAGGGCGTCGCCGCCAAGTTCGGCAAGGGCTCCCCGTTCGACTTCGTCTTCCACGGCGGCTCCGGCTCCACGGAGGAGGAGATCCGCACCGCGCTGGAGAACGGCGTCGTGAAGATGAACATCGACACCGACACCCAGTACGCGTTCACGCGCCCGGTCGCGGACCACATGTTCCGCAACTACGACGGTGTCCTGAAGGTCGACGGCGAGGTCGGCAACAAGAAGACCTACGACCCGCGCACCTGGGGCAAGCTGGCCGAGGCCTCCATGTCCGCGCGTGTCGTCGAGGCCTGCGGCAACCTGCGCTCGACCGGCACGAAGATCAAGTAAGTCCCGGTTCCGCTCGCGTAGAGCCCGGCACCTTCTGAGGTGCCGGGCTCTTCCGTATGCTCCTATGCTCCCTGCATGCCCGATGTCCGGCTGGCCTCACCGCAGGGCAAGTGGGTCCTGCTCACCACCGTCCTCGGCTCCAGCATGGCGATGCTGGACTCGACCGTCGTCAATGTCGCCCTGCCGCGCATCGGCCGCGACCTCGACGCGAGCCTGTCCGCCCTGCAGTGGACGGTCAACGCGTACATGGTCACACTCGCCGGGCTGATCCTGCTGGGCGGGGCGCTCGGGGACCGGTTCGGACGGCGGAGGGTGTTCGTCGTCGGCGTGGTGTGGTTCGCGGTGGCGTCGCTGCTGTGCGGGATCGCGCCGAACGCGGGCGTGCTGATCGCCGCGCGGGCCCTGCAAGGGGTGGGCGGTGCGCTGCTGACGCCCGGGTCACTGGCGCTGATCCAGGCGTCCTTCCACCCCGACGACCGGGGGCGGGCGGTGGGCCTGTGGTCCGGCTTCGGCGGGATCGGGGCGGCGGTCGGGCCGTTCGTCGGCGGCTGGCTGGTGGACGGGCCGGGCTGGCGGTGGGTATTCCTGCTGAACGTGCCGGTGGCCCTGGTGTGCGTGCCCATCGCGCTGCGGCACGTGCCCGAGTCGGGGGACGGTTCGGCCCACGGCCGGTTCGACGTGCTCGGGGCGGTGCTGGGGGCGCTGGCGCTCGCGCTGGTGACGTACGCGCTGATCGAGGCCGGTGAGGGCGGTCTCGTGGTGGTGGTCTCGGCGGTGGCCGGGCTGGCCGCGGCCGTCGCGTTCGTGCTCGTGGAGCGGCGCCGGCCGGATCCGATGATGCCGCCGGACATCTTCGCGTCGCGGCTGTTCACGGCCGTCAACCTCGTCACGCTGTGCGTGTACGCGGCCCTCGGCGGGTTCTTCTTCCTCGCCGCGCTCCAGCTCCAGGTGGTCGTGGGCTACTCCGCCCTCGGCGCCGGTACGGCACTGCTGCCGACGACCGTGCTGATGCTGCTGCTGTCCGCGCGGTCCGGGGAGCTGGCCGACCGGATCGGGCCGCGGATCCCGCTGACCGTGGGGCCGCTGCTGTGCGCGGTCGGGATGCTGCTCATGCTGCGTGTGGGGCCGGGGGCGTCGTACGTGGCCGATGTGCTGCCGGCGCTGCTGGTTCTCGGTCTCGGCATGGTCACCTTGGTGGCGCCGCTGACGGCGACGGTGCTGGGCTCGGTCAGCGTGGTGCGGGCCGGCCTGGCCAGCGGCATCAACAACGCGGCGGCCCGGGCGGCGGGCCTGCTGGCGGTGGCGGCGCTGCCGCTGCTGGCCGGCATGGGCGAGGAGGCGTACCGGGAGCCGGCCGCCTTCGACACGGCGTTCGACAAGGCGATGGTGTGGTGCGCGGGGGCGCTGGTGGCGGGGGCGGTGATCGCGGCGGCGGTGGTGCGCAGGCCGCCGCCGGACTGCAAGCGGCCGGAGTGCCTGCGGCACGGCGGTGTGACGGCGCCGCCGCTGGAGGGGGAGCCGGTACGGAGGCGGTTGGGGTAGGGCGGAAGTGCCGGTGCGGAAGTGGCTGGGTAGGCGGGGGTGCCGGTGGGGAGGTGCTTGGGGCGGGCCTGGGGTGCGGTGCGGAAGTGGCTGGGGTGGGTCCGGGGTGCGGTGCGGAAGCGCTGGGGTGGCTGGGGTGCGGTGCGAAGTGGCTTGGGTGGGCTGCGGTGCTGGTGGGGGAGTGGTTGGGGTGGGCCCGGGGTGCGGTGCGGAAGTGGCTGGGCGGGGTGGCCGGTTCGGAAGCGCGGGGTAGGCGGGGGTGCCGGTGCGGCAGTGGCTGGGGTAGGCCGGGGTGCCGGTGCCCGGGCTGGTCCTCGGTGGGACCGGTGCCCGCGGCCGAGCGGTATGGCGCAGACTTGGGGCATGTCCATTCACGAGAACCTTCTCGGGGGCCCGCCCCCGACCCACCTCCCCGACGACCCCGGGCCGCGGGAAATGCTCGCGTCGGGTGCCGCGCCCGCCGAGGTCGCCGGTGCTCACCCCACCTCCTCGCTCGCCTGGGCGCAGCTCGCCGACGAGGCGTTCGAGCGGGGCGCGGCCGTGGAGTCCTATGCGTACGCCCGCACGGGCTACCACCGCGGCCTGGACGCGCTGCGCCGCAACGGCTGGAAGGGCCACGGCCCGGTGCCGTGGGAGCACGAGCCGAACCGCGGCTTCCTGCGCGCCCTGCACGCCCTCGCCCGCGCCGCCCAGGCGATCGGCGAGCAGGAGGAGTACGAGCGCTGCTCCCAGTTCCTGAAGGACTCCTCGCCGACGGCGGCGCAGGTCCTGGGCTGACGCACGGTCCGTGCACGCGAGGCCCGTCCCCGAAAGGCGGGCCTTGCGGTTTCGGGGGACGATTGCGCAAGATGCCCTCGGGGACCGGGGCCCCCGTGTCGGATTCGGCAGGGGCGGACCGCTACCCGGAGTTATACGCAGGAGACAGCGATGTCCCACGAGGCTCACGAGCCCGAGACCCCGCATCTCGACTTCCACGGCACGACGCCGTACGAGGACTACGTCAAGGCAGACGTACTCACCCACCTCCAGCACACCCTCTCCGACGATCCCGGAGAGATGGTCTTCCTGGTCACGACCCAGGTGATGGAGCTGTGGTTCACCGTCATCGTCCACGAGTGGGAGACGGCCGCGGGCGCGCTCCGGGGTGACGACATCCCGACCGCCATCCACGCGCTCAAGAGGTCCGTCCGCGAGCTGGAGGCGCTCAACCACTCCTGGAAGCCCCTCGCCCAGCTCACGCCGGCCCAGTTCAACTCGTACCGCAGCGCCCTCGGCGAGGGCTCCGGCTTCCAGTCGGCGATGTACCGCCGCATGGAGTTCCTGCTCGGCGACAAGTCCGCGTCGATGCTCGTCCCGCACCGGGGCGCACCGCGCGTGCACGCCGAGCTGGAGAAGGCGCTGCACGAGCCGAGTCTGTACGACGAGGTCGTGCGGCTGCTGGCGCGGCGCGGGCACGACATCCCGGAGGCCGTGCTGCGGCGCGACGTCTCGAAGCGCTACGAGCCCTCGCCGGAGGTGGAGGCGGCCTGGACGGCCGTCTACTCGGGCGACGAGAGCGACGAGGTCGCCCGGCTGGGCGAGGCGCTGAGCGACGTCGCCGAGCTGGTGTGGCGCTGGCGCAACGACCACCTGGTCGCCACCCGCCGCGCGATGGGCGCCAAGACCGGCACGGGCGGCTCCGCCGGCGTGGCCTGGCTGGAGAAGCGCGCGCAGAAGAACGTGTTCCCCGAGCTGTGGACGGCGCGGTCCTATGTCTGAGCCGGCGGAACGCGCGCGGAAGCTGGATGCCGTCGACGAACTCGCCGGCAAGCGCGCCGAGTTCGTCCTCGACGACGTGGTCTACCTCGACGGCAACTCGCTCGGCGCCCTGCCGGCCGTCGTCCCGGGGCGGGTCGAGGACGTCGTACGCCGCCAGTGGGGCGAGCTGCGCATCCGGTCCTGGGAGGAGAGCGGCTGGTGGACGGCGCCCGAGCGGATCGGTGACCGGATCGCCCCGCTGGTCGGGGCGGCGCCCGGGCAGATCGTCGTGGGCGACTCCACAAGTGTCAATGTCTTCAAGGCAGTTGTGGGAGCGGTGCGGATGGCCGGGGAGGGCCGGGACGAACTGCTCGTCGACGCGACGACCTTCCCCACCGACGGGTACATCGCCGAGTCCGCCGCCCGCATGACCGGCTGCACCCTGCGGCCCGTGGCACCGGCGGACGTCCCGGGCGCACTGGGTGACCGCACCGCCGCGGTCCTCCTCAACCACGTCGACTACCGCACCGGCCGGCTGCACGACCTGCCCGGTCTGACGGCCGCCGTGCGCGCGGCGGGCGCGGTCGCCGTCTGGGACCTGTGCCACAGCGCGGGCGCCCTGCCGGTCGGGCTGGACGAGCACGGCGTGGACCTCGCGGTCGGCTGCACCTACAAGTACCTGAACGGCGGGCCCGGTTCACCGGCGTACCTGTATGTGCGGCGCGAGGTGCAGGACCGCTTCGACTCGCCGCTGCCCGGCTGGAACTCGCACGCCGAGCCGTTCGGGATGCGGAGCGACTTCGAGGCGGCTCCCGGCGCGCTGCGCGGCCGGGTCGGCACGCCCGACATCCTCTCCATGCTCGCCCTGGAGGCGGCCCTCGACGTGTGGGACGGGGTGTCGGTCGAGGCGGTGCGGGCCAAGTCCCTCGCGCTGACGGACTTCTTCCTGGAGTGCGTGGCGGCGTACGTGCCCGAGGGCCGGGTCGAGTGCCTGACGCCGGTGGCGCACGGGGAGCGGGGCAGCCAGATCGCGCTGCGCTGTGACGACGCCGGTGACGTGATGAAGCGGCTGATCGAGCGGGGTGTGGTCGGTGACTTCCGGGCCCCGGACGTGCTGCGCTTCGGCTTCACCCCGCTGTACGTCGGGTTCGCCGACGTGGAGCGGGCGGCGCGGGTGCTGGCGCAGACGCTGGCCTGAGCGGCGGCGGGCCGGGACGCCCCTGTGGTGTCCCGGCCCCGCGGCGTCCGTCCGCTCTTCACCGAGCGTGACAACCGCATGTCCGCGCATGTCACGCGCCTGGTACCGTCCCGGCCAACGGCTGACCCCCTCAACTGGTCCGCCCCGTACGGTTCATCGCTGGAAGGTTGGAGCATGACGGACGACGTCGCAGCAGCACGGGCCGCTGCCGAGGAGAAGTCGGCCTTCTCCCACGCGCCCGTCGACCCCGACGCCACCGCGGCCTACGGCGACCACCCGGACCAGGTCATCGACTTCTTCGCACCGCGCCGGGCCGGCGGCCCCGGCCCGGCCCCGGTCGTCGTCGTCCTGCACGGCGGCGCCTGGCGGGCGCCCTACGACCGGCTTCACATCAGCCCGTTCGCGGACTTCCTCGCCCGCCGCGGGTTCGCCGTGGCCAGCGTCGAGTACCGGCGCGGCGGGGACGGCGACTCCCTCGCGGGCCGGTGGCCCGACACCTTCGACGACGTCGCGGCGGCGCTGGACGCCCTGCCCGCGCTGGTACGGGAGTTGCTGCCGCAGGCCGACCCACGCCGCACGGTCCTCACGGGCCACTCGGCGGGCGGGCACCTCGCGCTGTGGGGTGCCGCCCGGCACGTCCTGCCGGCGGACTCGCCCTGGCGCAGCGGCAGTCCGGTGACGCTTCGCGGCGTCGTCGCCCTCGCCCCGATCGCGGACCTGGCGATCGCCGACAAGCTGGACGTGTGCGGGGGCGCCGCGCGTCAACTCCTGGGCGGGGACGAGCACTTCGCCGAGCGGCAGCCGTACGCCGACCCGGCGCTGCTGCTGCCCACGGGCATCGCCACCACCCTCGTGCAGGGCCGTGCGGACCTCGACGTGCCGCAGGCGGTCGCCGAGTCGTACGCGGAGGCGGCGGCGAAGGCCGGGGAGATGGTGGGGGTGACGCTGCTGGAGGACGTGGGCCACTTCCCGCTCATCGACCCGGCGGCCGACGCGTGCGCGGTGGCGGTGGAGGAGATCGCGCAGCTGGCCTGGTGAGGGGCAGCCGTCCCTGGAGAGCCGCCCCTTAAGAGCGCCCCGGGTCATACCCGTAGTACCTGAGAGCTACGCCGCAGGTGAGTTCCCCGGTGTGACGCGGACGAGGTGCCCCGCTCCGTAACTTCCCTTCCACGCAGACCCGATGGCCGGGTGCGCTGGAGGGGGACGACCATGGGGTCCGCACCGCAGTACCGCCGTGGCGGCGGCAGGCGCCGCGCCGGCCGATGGCGCCGAGCCGCGCTCGCCGTCCTCATCACCGGTGCGGTGGTCGTCCCCCTGTCCGGGGCCGTACGACCGCAGACCCCCGCACCGGCCCCCGCCTCCCTCGCCCCCCTCAGCGCGTCGACGCTCGACGCGGCGTACGCGGCCAACCGGGCCAACGCCGCCGAGGCGGCCCGCATGGCCGCCGCCCACCACGACCGCGACCGCGCCGCGACGGACCGCCGCCTGGCCGCCCCGGCCCGGCACCTCCTGCGGTTCGACGGCCGCGGCTCCGGCCGGGTGACGGAGGTCCTCGGCGACCTCGCCCGGGCCGACCGCATCGCCGTGCTGGTCCCCGGATCCGACACGAGCCTCGACACCTACGGCCGGTTCCACGCGGCGGCCGCCGCCCTGCACCGGCAACTCGGCCGGCAGGCCCCGGCGGGCACGCGCACCGCGGTCGTGGCCTGGATGGGCTACGAGACGCCGGGCACGGTCAGCACGACGGTCACGACGACCGGCAGGGCGGAGCAGGCGGCCCCGCACCTGCGTGCGCTCGTCGCCGACCTGCGTGCCATAGCGGGCGCAGGACCGCGCATCGCGCTGCTGTGCCACTCGTACGGCTCGGTGGTCTGCGGCCGTGCCGCCACAGGGCTCGTCGTCGACGACATCGCGCTCGTCGGCAGCCCGGGCACCGGTGCCGACACCGCCGGCGGCCTGCACACCCGCGCCCGCGTCTGGGCGGCCCGGGGCGGCGACGACTGGGTGGAGAACGTCCCGCACGTCGACCTCGACCTGTTCGGCACCACCGTCGGCTTCGGCACCGACCCCGTCTCCCCGGCTTTCGGCGCCCGGGTCTTCACGGCGGGCGACGGCGGCCACAGCGACTACTTCAGGCCCGGCTCGGCCTCCCTGACCAACCTGGCCCGGATCGTCCTGGGCGATACCAAGGCGGTGACTCATGACTGACATCGGCGTACGCGCCCTGCGGCAGACAGTGCGCCGGGGCGCCGGCCGCATCGGCGCGGCCATCCCGCCCGGCCGCGACCGGGCCGTGGACGCCCTGCGGGCCGCCGCCGTCCTCGGCGTCGTCCTCGGGCACTGGCTGGTCACGGCCCTCGTCTCCGACGGCCGCGCCCTGCGCACGGCGAGCCCGCTGCACAACATGCCCTGGCTGACGCCCGTCTCCTGGATATTCCAGACACTCGCCGTGTTCTTCCTGGTCGGGGGCCATGTCGCCACCCGCGGTCATGCCTCGGCGCGGGCCCGGGGCATCCCGTACCACCAGTGGCTGACGGCCCGGCTGTCCCGGCTGTTCAAGCCGGTCGCCGCCGTCCTCACCCTGTGGACGGTCGCCGCCGTCGCGCTGCTGCTGTCGGGCACCGAGTACGGCACGGTGCGCACGCTGGTGAAGCTGGCCCTGTCCCCCCTGTGGTTCCTCGTGGTGTTCGCGGGCCTGACGGCGGCGACCCCGCTGCTCGCCCGGCTCAACCCGCTCTGGCCGCTGGCCGTCGTCCTGCACGTGGACCTGCTGCGCTTCGGCCTCGGCGGTCCCGCCTGGCTGGGCTGGGTGAACGTGGCGGCCGCCTGGGCGGTGCCCTACACGCTGGGCGCGGCCTGGACCCGCGGCGAACTGGAGCGGCGCCGTGCGGGCTGGGTCCTGCTGGGTGCCGGGGCGGCGGCGACCGCGGCGCTGGTGGCGTGGGCGGGCTACCCGGCGTCCATGGTCGGCGTCCCGGGCGAGGGCGTGTCCAACCTGGATCCGCCGACACTGGCCGTCGTCACCTTCGGCCTGGCCCAGTGCGGTCTCGCCCTGCTGCTGCGCGAGCGGCTGCGGCGGGCGATGCGCCGGCCCGTGGCGTGGGCGGCCGTGGCGCTCGTCAACCTCTCCGTGATGACCGTTTTCCTCTGGCACCAGACGGCCCTGATGGCCACGACCGCCACCGGCCTGCTCGCCGGCAGGCTCCCGGGCCTGCACACGCCGCCCGACGGTCTCGGCTGGGTCGGGTTCCGGCTGCTGTGGCTGCCCGTGTTCGCGCTGGCCCTCGCGGCCTGCTGGGCCGCCTTCCGTTCTTTCGAGCGAGGCGGAGGCGGCCGGGGACGCAGGTCGCGGGTGGTGCGGGCGCACCGTCCGTCCGGCCGGGGCGCAGCGGCGAAGGCGCGCCATGTCTAGGCTGGGCCGTGTGATGGACACGGGGGCGGGCCGCGCGCTGCGGGCGCGCGTCGGGGGCTGGCTGCGGAAGCTGGGCCAGGACCTGTGGACCGTCCGGGTGGATCCCTTGCCGCCTTCCACGTGGCTGCGCTGGCTGCCGCACGGAATCGTGTGCCTGGCGGCGTTCGGAGTCACGGTCGGCGGCGCCGGAGACATGACCGACAACGGCCATCTCCCTGCCGGCTTGGCCCTGCTGGTCGCGGGCGCGCAGGGCGGCGCCATGGTCCTGGGGCTCTGGCGGCCGGTGCCGGCGTGGTGGCTGTCCCTGGGCGCCTTCCTCGTGGCCGCCGTGACGGTGCGCGGCCGTCTCGGCTTCGACCCGGACACCTACACGTGGCCCTGGACCCCGGCCGGTTTGATCGCCGAGATGTTCGTGCTGCTGCTGCTCGCGCTGCGGGTCCCCACCCGTGCGGCGACGGCTGCCCTGGCCGTGACCGCGCTCTTCACCTATGTCCTGGAGAGCCTGCAGGGCGCCGAGCGCTACGACGCCACCGGCGTGCTCGCATTTTCCCTGTTCACCGTCGTGGTGATAGTCGGCACCGCCCTGCGCGGCCGCCGCGAGGCCCGGGCCCAGCTCGTGGAGCAGACCACGCTGACCGCCGAAGAACGCACCCGCCGCACTCTGCTGGAGGAGCGCAGCCGCATCGCGCGGGAACTGCACGACGTGGTGGCCCACCACATGTCGGTCATCTCCATCCAGGCGCAGGTCGCCCCGCACCTCGTGGAGAACCCGCCCGAGGAGCTCAGGGAGAACCTCGCGGGCATACGGCAGAACGCGCTGGAGGCACTGACCGAACTGCGCCGCGTGCTGGGCGTGCTGCGCTCGGAGCACTCCGGGCCGGGGGAGCCGTTCGCCGACGCGGGCGACGAGACCACACCGCATGCCCCGCAGCCCACGCTCGACCGGCTCGACGCGCTCGTGGAGAACACCCGGGCGGCCGGACGCGAGGTCGTCACCGACATCCAGGGAGAGCGGCGTCCGCTGCCGCCCGGGGTGGAGCTGTCGGCGTACCGGATCGTGCAGGAGGCGCTGAGCAACGCCCTGCGGCACGCGCCCGGCGCGCGGATCACGGTCCGTCTCACCTACGAGCCGGACGGCCTGGAGGTGGAGATCGTCAACGGCCGCCCGACCGGGCCGCCACCGCCGTCGACGGGGGCCGGTCACGGGCTGCTCGGCATGCGGGAGCGGGTCGCGATGCTCGGCGGCACCATGACGGCGCACCCCTGGCACTGGGACGGCTTCAAGGTCACCGCCTTCCTCCCGGACACCCCGCCCGAGGACTCCCCGGGCACCGACCACCCCACGGCCCGCAGGAAAGGGACCTCATGACGAGCGGCACCGGCAACCCCATCCGGGTTCTCATCGTCGACGACCAGGCGATGGTCCGGCAGGGCTTCACCGTGCTGCTCGGCATACAGCCCGACATAGAGGTCGTCGGCGACGCGAAGACCGGGGAGAGCGGCATCGCCCTGGCCGCGGAGCTCGCCCCGGACGTCGTCCTGATGGACATCCGCATGCCCGGGATCGGCGGCATCGAGGCCACCCGGCACCTCACCGCCGCACACCCGGACATGCGGGTGCTGGTGCTCACCACCTTCGACCTCGACGAGTACGTGTACGACGCGCTGCGCGCCGGAGCCTCCGGGTTCCTGCTGAAGGACGCGTCGTCGGAGCAGCTCGCCGAGGCGGTCCGGGTGGTCGCGGCCGGGGAGGCGCTGCTCGCCCCGGTCATCACCCGCAAGCTGATCGCCGAGTTCTCCCGGCTCGACGGCAAGCCCCGCACCCCGCTCAAGGAGCGCGTCGGCGACCTGACCGAGCGGGAGACGGAGGTGCTCGCGCTGATCGCGCAGGGCCTGTCGAACGCGGAGATCGCCCGGCACCTGTTCGTGGCCGAGCAGACGGTGAAGACCCACGTGGGCCGGATCCTGGTGAAGCTGGGCCTCAGGGACCGCACGCAGGCCGCGGTGTTCGCCTACGAGTCGGGGCTGGTCCGGCCCTCGGGGTACTGAGGGGTGGGCGACGGGGCCCCGTAGTACCTGAGAGGGACGCCGAGGAACCCCTCTCCAAGGGGACGACCGGGGCCGGGGGGCCGCATACCGTTCTGTACGTGACCGAGACGACTCACATGCAGACCAGGCCGCCGGGGGACGGGGCGGCATCGCGCAGCCCGGAGTACCGGCTGGCGGTGGACGCCCTGCGCGGGCTGCGGCAGGACCTGATCCACGACGCGTTCGCCTACCGGCCGCTGCCGGGGCGGCACACGGACGGGCGGATCGTCCGGCGGCTGCCGGGCCGGCTGCGGGAGTACGCGCAGTGGCTTCCGCACGCCGTGATCACCGCGACGGCCCTGATCACCCTGGCCTTCTCCACGGTCGACACCGGAGGCCCGGCCCTGCTGGTCGGTCTGCTCTGCGCGATTCCCGTACTGCTGACCATGGTGCGGCCGGTCGGCGCCTTCTGGGCGTCCATGGTCTCCACCCCGATCGCCTCCGTGCTCGGCAGCCGCTGGGGCGAATGGCCCTGGACACCCGGCAGCTTCGCCTGTCACCTGACCGTGCTGACGGTCGTGGCGATACGCACCCGGCCGCGCACGGCCGCGTGGATGTGGGCGCTGACCGCGATGTACGCCCTCCTCGCGGACACCGGCATCGGCCCGACCTACTACGAGTACGGCAGCAACTCCGGTGCCATGCTGGTCATATCGGCCCTGGTCCTGCTCTGCGTCACCGTCTGGCACATCCGCCGCCACGCCGAGCAGGAGGTCAACGCCCAGCAGACGGTCACCGCGCACGAACGCTCCCGCCGCACCCTGCTGGAGGAGCGCACCACAATCGCCCGCGAGCTGCACGACGTGGTCGCCCACCACATGTCGGTCGTCGCCATCCAGGCGGAGGCCGCGCCCTACCGGGTGGAGAACCCGCCGCCGGAGCTGGAGAAGGCGTTCGCCACGATCCGGGAGAACGCGGTGGCGGCCTTGACCGAACTGCGCCGCGTGCTGGGCGTCGTCCGCGCCGAGGACTACGAGGCTCCGGACGCCCCGCAGCCCACCCTCGCCGACCTGGAGGGGCTGCTGGCCAATGTCCGGGAGGCCGGGCTGGGTGTCGAGAAGGTGGTGACCGGCGCGGTGCGGGAGCTGCCGCAGGGCGTGGAGCTGTCGGCGTACCGCATCGTGCAGGAGGCCCTGAGCAACACCCTGCGGCACGCGCCGGGCGCGACGGCCCGCGTCGAGATCGGGTACGTTCTCGGCGGCCTGGGCCTGCGCATCGTCAACGGCCCGCCGCCGAACCCGAGCCTGATCAAGCCCTCGCCGGGCGCCGGGCACGGCATCACGGGCATGCGGGAGCGGGTGTCGATGCTGAACGGCGAGATGACGGCGGGCGGCACGGACGACGGAGGTTACGAGGTGGCGGTGTTCCTGCCGGTCGCCCTGCCGGACGAGGGTGACGTATGACCATCCGCGTCCTGATCGCGGACGACCAGATGATGGTGCGCGAGGGGTTCTCGGTTCTGCTGAACGCGATGCCGGACATCGAGGTCGTCGGCGAGGCGGTGAACGGCCGGGAGGCCGTCACCAAGGTCCGCGAGCTCGCCCCGGACGTGGTGCTGATGGACATCCGCATGCCCGAGCTGAACGGCATCGAGGCGACCCGCGAGATCGTGGCGGCCGACGGCGCGGCGAAGGTGCTGGTGCTCACCACCTTCGACCTCGACGAGTACGTGTACCAGGCGCTGCGCGCGGGTGCCTCCGGCTTCCTCCTCAAGGATGCCTCGGCCCGCCAGCTGGCCGACGGGGTGAAGGTGGTGGCCTCCGGGGAGGCGCTCCTGGCCCCCTCGGTGACCAGACGCCTGATCACGGAGTTCTCCAAGCTCTCCGAGAAGCCGCATCTCATGCCCTCCGCCCACGCGGCCTACGGTGACCTCACCGAGCGGGAGACGGAGGTGCTGGTCCTCATCGCGCAGGGCCTGTCGAACTCGGAGATCGCGGGTCGGCTGGTCGTCGCCGAGTCCACGATCAAGACGCATGTCAGCCGGATCCTGGTGAAGCTGGGCCTGAGGGACCGGACGCAGGCGGCGGTGTTCGCGTACGAGGCGCGGCTGGTGACGCCGGGGTGACAGGTGGGCGCCGCCCCTGGTCAGGGTGGGGGTCGCCGGGCTAGCGTCCGTTCATGGCAGCTGTTTTCGACCTCGGGTTCGACCCGTGGGGCCCGGCGTTCCTCACCGACCCGTACCCCGTCTACGCCGAGCTGCGTGCCCGGGGCCGGGTGCACTGGTTCGAGCCCACGAACCAGTGGCTCGTCCCGCACCACGCGGACGTCTCGGCACTGCTGCGCGACCGGCGCCTCGGCCGGACGTACCAGCACCGCTTCTCGCACGAGGAGTTCGGCCGCACGGCGCCCCCGCCGGAGCACGAGCCGTTCCACACGCTCAACGACCACGGGATGCTCGACCTGGAGCCGCCGGACCACACCCGGATCCGCCGCCTGGTGTCGAAGGCGTTCACGCCCCGCACGGTGGAGCGGCTGAAGCCGTACGTGCGGGGACTGGCCGACGAGCTGGTGTCCGCGCTGGTCGCGAAGGGCGGCGGCGACCTGCTGAAGGACGTCGCCGAACCCCTCCCCGTCGCGGTGATCGCCGAGATGCTCGGCATCCCGGAGTCCGACCGGGCCCCGCTGCGCCCCTGGTCGGCGGACATCTGCGGGATGTACGAGCTGAAGCCGTCCGAGGACACGGCGGCGAAGGCGGTCCGGGCGTCGGTCGAGTTCTCCGACTACTTGCGCGAGCTGATCGCGGCCCGCCGCAAGGAGCCCGGCGAGGACCTCATCTCGGGTCTCATCGCAGCCCACGACGAGGGCGACCGGCTCACCGAGCAGGAGATGATCTCCACCTGTGTCCTGCTGCTCAACGCCGGCCACGAAGCCACGGTGAACGCCACGGTCAACGGGTGGTACGCGCTGTTCCGCAACCCGTCCCAGCTGGCGGCGCTGCGCGCGGACCACACGCTCGTCCCCTCCGCGATCGAGGAGCTGATGCGGTACGACACCCCGTTGCAGCTGTTCGAACGCTGGGTTCTGGACGAGATCGAGATCGACGGCACGACGATCCCGCGCGGCGCGGAGATCGCCATGCTCTTCGGCTCCGCCAACCACGACCCGGCGGTGTTCCGGAACCCGTCCGACCTCGACCTCACCCGCGCGGACAACCCCCACATCTCCTTCAGCGCCGGCATCCACTACTGCATCGGCGCACCCCTGGCCCGTATCGAGCTGGCCGCCTCGATGGGGGCGCTGCTGGAGCGGGCCCCGACGCTGCGGCTCGCCGCCGAGCCTGTTCGGAAGCCGAACTTTGTGATCAGAGGCTTGGAGTGTCTGACTGTCGAGGTGGGGTGATCACCCGTTCGGATGATCAGGAAGGCGTATCGACCCGCTGTCGTCCGGGCCTCGCCACACTGGCCACAACCTGAAAGGCGGTGCACCATGACGGTTATGGCAGAGCGCGGCTTGCAGACGCCCCAGATGTCGGTCGAGGAGTTCGAGAGGATCGCCGCCTTCGCGGCCAAGGAGACCGACGATGCCGTCAGGTTGGAGTTCATCAACGGACGGATCGGGGCCAAGAGGGTGGCCGACGGGGACCACAACACCATCGTCACGTGGCTGCTGCGGCGCTGCATGCAATACAGGCCCGACCTCGACCTCTACCAAGGGCAGGGCCTGCGCGTGGAGAAGTACCGTGATGGCCGGGCCCGCCCCGACGCCGTGCTCGTGCCCGAGGAACACTTCGCGGGGCACGGGGAATGGGCTGACCCGAGCGGGGTGCTCCTGGTTCTCGAAGTCACGTCGTACGACTCCGACACCGACCGGCGCGACCGCCAGGAGAAGCCCGTCGCCTACGGCGCCGCCGGCATTCCCTTCTATCTGCTGGTCGATCGGGATGCCTGCGCCGTCAAGCTCTACAGCGATCCGGACCCGGGCGTCGGATACGGCAACTGCCGCACGGCACCTTTCGGGGTCGCCCTGCTGATCCCTGAGCCCCTCGGCATCGAACTGGACACCGAGAAGCTCAAGCAGTACGTCGACTGATCACGTAAGCATGTCCCGCCTCCGCAACCCTGCGAGCCCCCCGGCCACCAGCAGCACCGCGACCCCCGTCAGCACCGCCACCGGCCCCCACTCCATGGAGCCGCCCGGCAGCTTCGGCAGATGCCCGAACGGCGAGACGTCCAGCACCGCCCGCGGCACATCCAGCGCGGGCCCGATCCAGCCGATCAGCAGTACCGCCCCGGCGACACCCCAGGCCGCGACGGCCGCCCGGGGCAGGACGCCGTGCAGCAGCACCGCCACGCCGCCGACCACCCACACCGCCGGGAGCTGCACCAGGCAGGCGGCCAGGACCGGCCCCATCTGCCTGCCGTAACCGACGGCGAAGCCCAGTCCGGCCAGCAGCATGATCCAGGCGGCACCGCCGAAGGCGATCACCAGGTGCCCGGCGGCCCACCGCAGCCGCCCCACCGCGTTCGCCAGCACCGGTTCCGCCCGGCCCGAGGTCTCCTCGCCGTGCAGGCGCAGCACCGACGCCACGATCCAGAGCGCCGCGACCAGGCCCAGCATGCCGATCATGGACGCCAGGAACGCGTCCGTCAGGCCGGACTGCCCGCCCATCCGCTCGATGATCCGCCGGGCGTTGGCGTTGTCGCCGACCAGGTCGGCCGCGCCCTCGGTCATGCCGCCGTAGACGACCCCGGCGAGGAAGAAGCCGATGCTCCAGCCGAGCACGCCGCCCCGCTGCAACCGCCAGGCCAGGGCGCTCGCGGTGCCCAGCCTGCCCGACGCGGGGCCCGGCCGGGTCGGCAGGAAGCTCATGCCCAGGTCCCGGCGGCCGGCCAAGGCGTAGGCAACTGCCCCCTGGAGGACGACCGCTCCGGCCAGGAGGGCGAGCACCCACCAGCGTTCGCCGGCGTAGGGCCGCAGGTTCTCCAGCCAGCCCAGTGGTGAGAGCCAGGTCAGAACCGACGAGCCGTCGTCCGTCCCCGAGTCGCCCGCCGCGCGCAGGACGAAGGCGGTCCCGAGCACCGCCGCCGTCAGGCCGCGGGCCAGCCGTGCGCTCTCCGTCAGCTGCGCGACGACCGCCGCCATCGTGGCGAAGACCATCCCGGCCCCGGCGATCCCGAGCCCGAGGGCCAGGGCCCCGGCCGCGCCCTGTCCGGCCAGGCCCGCCGTCACCAGCAGCGCCAGCACCGCGTTCGCCACGGCCGCCGCCAGCAGGGCCGCCGTCAGCGAGGCCCGGCGCCCCACCGTGCCGGACGCGACCAGTTCCTGTCGGCCGCTCTCCTCCTCGTCCCGGGTGTGCCGTACGACGACCAGCAGGCTCATCACGGCCGCCAGGGCACCGGCGTAGATGCCGACGCGCCAGGCCGTGAGGGCGCCCAGTGAGTCGCCGAAGACCGGGCCGACCATCGCGCGCAGTGAGGAGTTGGTCTCCATCTGCCGGACCAGGTCGGCGCGTTCGGCCGGCGTGCCGTACAGGCCCTCCAGCGTGCCCGGCATGGAGAGGACCATCAGCGCGTCGACCGCGATCCAGAGGGGGATCATCAGCCGGTCGCGGCGCAGGGCGAAGCGCAGCAGCGTGCCGGTGCCGGCGAGTTGGCGTGTGCCGCCGTGCCGTACCGCGAAGGCCGTCATCGGTCCGCCGCCTCGTCCTGGTAGTGCCGCAGGAAGAGTTCCTCCAGCGTGGGCGGTGTCGACGTCAGCGACCGCACGCCCGACTCGCTCAGCGACCGCAGGACGCCGTCCAGCCGTTCGGTGTCGACCTGGAGGCGGACGCGGCGCCCCCGCACGTCGAGGTCGTGCACGCCGGGCAGCGCCGACAACCCGTCGGGCGGCCCGGCGAGTTCGGCGACGACGCTGGTGCGGGTCAGATGGCGCAGGTCGGCGAGCGAACCGCTCTCGACCGTACGGCCGCCCCGGATGATGCTCACCCGGTCGCACAGCTCCTCGACCTCGCTGAGGATGTGGGAGGAGAGCAGGACCGTGCGGCCCCGGTCGCGCTCCTCCTCCACGCAGCGCCGGAAGACTTCCTCCATCAGCGGGTCCAGCCCGGAGGTCGGCTCGTCCAGGATCAGCAGGTCGACGTCCGAGGCGAACGCGGCGACCAGGGCGACCTTCTGCCGGTTGCCCTTGGAGTAGGTGCGGCCCTTCTTGGTGGTGTCGAGCTCGAAGCGCTCGGTCAGCTCCGCGCGGCGCCCCGCGTCGAGCCCGCCGCGCAGCCGGCCGTAGAGGTCGATGACCTCGCCGCCGGAGAGGTTGCGCCACAGCGTCACGTCCCCGGGGACGTAGGCAATCCGGCGGTGCACCTCCACCGCGTCCGCCCAGGGGTCGCGGCCGAGCACCTGCGCGGCGCCCGAGTCGGCGCGCAGCAGACCGAGCAGAACTCGGATGGTGGTGGACTTCCCGGCGCCGTTGGGGCCGAGGAAGCCGTGGACCTCACCGGCGGCGACCTCCAGGTCGAGCCCGTCGAGAGCGCGCGTCCGCCCGAAGGACTTGTGCAGTCCGGAGACGGTGATGGCCTTCGTCATGGTTCAGAACGTACGCTTCCTTTAGAAATTTGTGAAGTTAAAGAACCGTGTGAAGCCTGGATAGGATGGGCCTCATGACGGAATCAGCCGGGACCGGCCGGGACGCGGAGGCCGTGTCGAGGTTCGTGGAGTCCTTCGCCGCGCAGCTCGTCGAGGCGGGGATGGCGCGGATGCCCGCCCGCGTCTTCGCCGCGCTGCTCTCCTCCGACGAGGGCTCGATGACCTCCGCCGAGCTCGGGGAGCAGCTGCGGATCAGCCCCGCGGCGGTGTCCGGGGCGGTGCGCTACCTGGCCCAGACGCACATGGTCTCGCGCGAACGGGAGCCGGGATCGCGCCGGGAGCGCTACCGGGTGCACGGCAACCAGTGGTACGAGGCGCTGACCAACCGCGAGGCCGTCATCAAGCGCTGGGAAGGCGCCCTGCGCGAGGGCGTCACCAGCCTCGGCGCCGGCACCCCGGCCGGGCGCCGCATGGCCGAGACGCTGGCCTTCTTCGAGTTCGTCGAGGGCGAGATCGCGGAGATGATGGAGCGCTGGCGCGTGCACCGGGAGAAGACGTTCGGGCCGGAATGACCAGCGGCCGGCTCACTGCCCCGCCGGCACCGTCAGCCCCCACGCCCCCTCCCGCACCACCCACGTCCGGGTCCGCACCGGCCCCGACACGACCGTGTCCGCGCGGTAGCGGAAGTGTGCCCCGGACACCGTCACCGTCCGGCCCTCGGCCAGCAGCGGCGAGGCCTCCGCGCCCACCGAAACGGGTCTGACCTCCACCGATGCGACGCCCGACGCGGCCGGTGACACCGACACCGCCTCCACGGGCTGATTCAGGTCGACGAGGGTCTCCCCGTCCACCTCGACCCGCAGCCGGGACGGTCCCGGCTCGGACGCCGCGGCCGGCCGGGACGCGCGGCCCGGCGGAACCAGCGTCCGGACCAGGGACTGGCAGGTCCGCAGCCACGGGCGGCCCGGCACGTCGTCCGGATCCGGCTCGGTCTCCGGGCCCGTCCCGGCCGCCGGTGAGGGCCGCAGCGGCGGTATCCGCAGCGCGCCGAGCACCACGCCGTCGCTGTCGTCGACCATCAGGTCCATGCGCCGCTCGACCCCGTCGAGCACCGCCCGCGCCGCCGCCACCGGCCCCGTCGGCACCCCCAGCGACCGGGCCAGGGACAGCGCGCCCCCGACCGGGACCACCGACAGCACGCATCCGGCCAGCTCCCGGTGCCGGTGCAGCAGCGCCACCGCCCGGATCAGCGCCCGGTCGTCGCCCACCACCACCGGCCGCCGCGAGCCCCGCCGGGCCAGCGCCCTGGCGAACTCCTCCGGCCCGTCCGGCAGGCACAGCTTCATGCCCGCACCCGCTCCGAGCACGTCTTTCGCGATCCTGACGGACTCGCCGTCCGACCTACGGGCGACCGGGTCGACCACCACCAGCAGCTGCTCGGACGTCGCGGAAGTCGCCACCTCGGCCATGCCTCGCTTCCTCGGGTAGCATCTTTGTGCAAGAGCCCCTTGCGCTATTGCGCCAGGGGCTTCGTCTATTCCGGGGCATCCGGTCCGACGGTTGGCGGCCAACGGCGGTCGCGGTGCACGCGGCTGCGATTATCCGCGTTCGCCCTCGACCATGGACATGCCCCGCCCGGAAGGGGTGTACGCGCGTGCCCGCACTTGTGCTGCTCGGTGCTCAGTGGGGTGACGAAGGCAAGGGAAAGGCCACCGACCTTCTCGGTGGCTCCGTGGACTATGTGGTGCGCTACCAGGGCGGCAACAACGCCGGCCACACGGTGGTCGTCGGTGACCAGAAGTACGCACTGCACCTCCTCCCTTCCGGAATCCTGTCTCCCGGCTGCACGCCGGTCATCGGTAACGGCGTCGTCGTCGACCCGTCGGTCCTGCTCTCCGAGCTGAGCGGTCTGAACGAGCGTGGCGTCGACACGTCCAAGCTCCTCCTCAGCGGAAACGCGCACATCATCACCCCGTACAACGTGACGGTGGACAAGGTGACCGAGCGCTTCCTCGGCAAGCGGAAGATCGGCACGACCGGCCGCGGCATCGGCCCGACCTACGCCGACAAGATCAACCGCGTCGGCATCCGCGTGCAGGACCTGTACGACGAGTCGATCCTCACGCAGAAGGTCGAGGCGGCCCTCGACGTCAAGAACCAGGTCCTCACCAAGCTCTACAACCGGCGCGCGATCGCCGTGGAGCAGGTGGTCGAGGAGCTGCTGGCCTACGCCGACAAGCTCGCGCCGTACGTCGCCGACACCGTCCTGGTCCTCAACCAGGCGCTGGAGGAGGACAAGGTCGTCCTGTTCGAGGGCGGCCAGGGCACGCTCCTGGACATCGACCACGGCACGTACCCCTTCGTCACCTCGTCGAACCCGACCGCGGGCGGCGCCTGCACCGGCGCCGGCGTGGGCCCGACGAAGATCAGCCGGGTCATCGGCATCCTCAAGGCGTACACGACCCGTGTCGGCGCCGGCCCGTTCCCGACGGAGCTGTTCGACGAGGACGGCGAGGCGCTGCGCCGCATCGGCGGCGAGCGCGGTGTCACCACCGGCCGTGACCGCCGCTGCGGCTGGTTCGACGCGGTCATCGCCCGCTACGCGACCCGCGTGAACGGCCTGACCGACTTCTTCCTCACCAAGCTCGACGTCCTCACCGGCTGGGAGCAGATCCCGGTCTGCGTGGCGTACGAGATCGACGGCAAGCGGGTCGAGGAGCTCCCCTACTCCCAGACCGACTTCCACCACGCCAAGCCCGTCTACGAGATGCTCCCCGGCTGGAACGAGGACATCTCCAAGGCGAAGACCTTCGCCGACCTGCCGAAGAACGCCCAGGCGTACGTGAAGGCGCTGGAGGAGATGTCCGGCGCCCCGATCTCCGCGATCGGCGTGGGCCCGGGCCGGGACGAGACGATCGAGATCAACTCGTTCATCTGAGCCGCCCCGGCATCCGCAGGCCGTCCCCCGTACGCACGGGGGGCGGCCTGCGTTCCGTCGCGAGGAGAGTTGCCGGGAACCGGCATACGCTGAAGCCATACCCCCACGTGCGTCGACCAGAGAAGGTGACCACGATGCGCGTACTGCTCAAGGCGTCCATGGACACGGAGAAGGCCAACGAGGCCATCCGGAACGGCACCCTGGGGAAGCTGATCCAGGAGTCGATGGAACAGATCAAGCCCGAAGCGGCCTACTTCACCTCCGACCACGGCAAGCGCACCGCCTACGTGGTCTTCGACATGCAGGACAGCTGGCAGATGCCGGTCATCAGCGAGCCCTACTTCCTCCAGCTGGGCGCGGAGATCACCTACACGCCGGTGATGAACCTGGAGGACGTGCAGAAGGGCCTCTCCCAGCTGGGGCGGTGAGCCGCAGGATCAGCTGAAGACGATCATCGACCCCTGGGCGAGACTGCGGGTCACGGCCGCGTGCAGCCCGAGCCAGACGTGCCGCTCACGGGCGAACGGACTCGGGTCGTACGGGGCGGGGACGGCGGGTTCCTCCAGCTCCGTCGGCGCGAGCGGCGGCTGGGGCGCGGCCGGCGGGTTGGCCGGGTCGATCCCGATGCCCGGGGCGACCGTCTCCAGTTCGCGCAGCAGGGCGTGCGAGGAGCCCAGCGGGCCGCCGCCCGCGAGGAGATCGTCGTCGGCGAGCGGACTGGGGAAGTCGACGGGGACGTAGGCGCCCGCGTGGTCGTAGTGCCAGACCAGGTGCGACTGCTGGGCCGTCGACTCGAACATCTCCAGCAACTGCTCGTAGTCACCGCCGAGTTCGTCCACGGGCGTCACCGGCAGGCCGCACACCTGGAGCAGATAGGCGCGGCGCAGGAAGTGCAGCGCGTCGTAGTCGAAGCCCGCGACCGGGGCGACCTCGCCGGACAGGCCCGGCATGTACTGGTACACCGGCACCGGCGGCAGACCGGCCTCGGCGAGCACCTTGTTGTATTGCGCGAGTTCCTCGGCGAAGGGGTTGTCCGGCGTGTGGCACAACACGTCCACGAGCGGTACCAGCCACAGGTCACAGGCCAAAGAAGGCTCCTCGCTCAGCGCGGTCGGGTAGCACGGTGGTCAAGAAGGGTAGCGGTGCGGCACGGTCACGGCTCCCGCCGTGCATGTCCCATACCCACACACGCAGCGGCGACGCGGGTCATCCGCGGGCGAGCCGCTCGATCAGGGTGAGCGAGTGCGTGTTGTACGCGGCGATGATCGCCCGGGCGGCCTCGTTGTCGCGGACGATCAGGGCGTCGACCAGCTGGGTGTGACCGGCCCACAGCTCGCCGCGCAGATCGGTGAGCCGGCGCAGGTGCTGCACCGCGCAGACCCAGGTCTGGACGCGCAGCCGGTGCAGGAAGTCGGCGAGGTAGGGGTTGCCGAAGCAGGCGCCGAGCTCGCGCCAGAAGCGCAGGTCGTAGCCGATGAGCACGGTGAGGTCACCGGCAGCGGCGGCCCGCTGGGCCTCCTCGCCGCGCCTGCGGACCCCGGCGACGACGGCGGCGGCCCGGGGGTCATCGGGCCGCACCGCATTGGGCCGCCCCTCGTTCAGCGCGAGGAACATGCCTTCGATGACCAGCCCGCGGGCCTCGATCATGCCGCGGAAGTCGTCGACCGAGTACTCGCGGACCCGGAAGCCGCGGTGCTGGTCGGCTTCGAGGAGCCCCTGCGCGGACAGGTCGACGAGCGCCTCGCGCACCGGCGTCGCCGACACCCCGTACTGCTCGGCGATCTCCTTGACCGTGAACTCCTGCCCCGGCTGGAGCCGCCCGGCCAGCACCTCGTCACGGAGCGCGTCGGCGATCTGCTGCCGCAGGGTGCTGCGCGTCACGGCGCCGTTGCCGGTGCTGGCGGGCATGGTCAGGGCGTCTCCCTCGTCGCGTTCGGGTGGCGTGCGCGTATATGTATGTCTACGAGCACGCCACCTTACGCGTTCGAACGGGACGCGAGGATGTCGGTTACTGACGGGTTTACAGGTGTTTACCCGGTGTACTCGTCCGCCACCGACAGCGCCGCGTCCAGCGCGGCGAGCCCTTCCTTGAGCTCCGCCTCGCTGATGTTGCACGGCGGCACGACATGCGTCCGGTTCATGTTCACGAAGGGCCACAGCCCGCCCTTCTTCGCTGCGGCGGCGAAGGCGGCCATGGGGGCGCCTGCCTCACCGGCCGCGTTGTACGGCACCAGCGGCTCCCGCGTCCCGCGGTCGCGGACCAGCTCCAGCGCCCAGAACATGCCCACGCCGCGCACCTCGCCCACGCTCGGGTGCCGCTCGGCGAGCGCGCGCAGCTCCGGCCCGACGACGTCGGCGCCCAGCCGGGCCGCGTTCTCGACGACGCCCTCCTCCGCCATGACGTTGATCGTCGCCACCGCGGCGGCGCAGGCCAGCGGGTGCCCGGAGTACGTCAGACCGCCGGGGTAGGGGCGCTTCCCGAACGTCTCGGCGATGGCACCGGAGATCGCGACCCCGCCCAGCGGCACGTACCCGCTGTTCACGCCCTTCGCGAAGGTCAGCAGGTCGGGCGTGACGTCGAACAGGTCCGCGGCGAACCACTCACCGGTCCGGCCGAACCCGGCCATGACCTCGTCCAGGACGAAGACGATCCCGTGCTTGTCGCAGATCTCCCGCACCCCGGCGAGGTAGCCGGGCGGCGGGACCATGATCCCGGCCGTGCCCGGGATGGTCTCCAGGATGATCGCCGCGACGGTCGAGGGCCCCTCGAAGGCGATCGTCGTCTCCAGGTGCTCCAGCGCCCGCGCGCACTCCTGCTCCTCGGTCTCGGCGTAGAAGCGGGAGCGGTAGAGGTAGGGCGCCCAGAAGTGCACGACCCCGGCGGTGCCGCTGTCGGAGGCCCAGCGGCGCGGGTCGCCGGTGAGGTTCACGGCCTGCTGGGTGCCGCCGTGGTACGAGCGGTACGCCGAGAGCACCTTCGGGCGGCCCGTGTGCAGACGGGCCATCCGGATGGCGTGCTCGACGGCGTCGGCGCCGCCGTTGGTGAAGAAGATCTTGTCCAGGTCGCCCGGGGTCCGCTCGGCGATCAGCCGGGCCGCCTCCGACCGGGCCTCGACGGCGAAGGCGGGCGCGAAGGTCGTCATCCTCGCGGCCTGCTCCTGGATCGCGGCGACGACCTTGGGGTGCTGGTAGCCGATGTTCGTGTAGACGAGCCCGCTGGAGAAGTCGAGGTAGCGCCGGCCGTCGTAGTCCCAGAAGTACGACCCCTCGGCACCGGCGACGGCGAGTGGATCGATGAGCTCCTGAGCTGACCAGGAGTGGAACACGTGGTCACGGTCGGCGGCCTTGACGGCGGCACCGGCTTCGGGGTTCGGCTGAGGGGTCATGCGGGCGAGCGTAGGTGCGGGGGAGACGGCGGTGAAAGCGGCGGCCTGTCGGGCGTCGGCGGCGTTCCTCCGACAGGTTGTCCAGGCGCGACGCGATCCATGGACAGATCCATTGACAGCCTTCTGTCGTAGTGACAGGATGCTGTCATAAGCAGAGCAGGACCGAGGAGGAGTCATGAACGCCACCACCGGCCGCCCCGGCAAGCCCGTCCATCTCGCCGTCTACGACACCCTCGCCGACTGGGAGACCGGCCACGCCACGGCCCAGCTCGCCCGCACCGGCCACGAGATCCGGACCGTCGGCCCGACCGCGGCTCCGGTACGGAGCACCGGCGGCCTGCGCATCCGGCCCGACCTGGCCCTGGACGACCTGCGCCCCGAGGACAGCGCGCTGCTGATCCTCCCGGGCGCCGACCTCTGGGACACGTCGGACGACCTCGCCCCCTTCGCCCGCACGGCCCGGGCCTTCCTGGACGCGGGCGTCCCGGTCGCCGCGATCTGCGGAGCCACCGCCGGACTCGCCCGGGAGGGCCTGCTCGACGACCGCGACCACACCAGCGCCGTCTCCTTCTACCTGGCCGCGACCGGCTACGCGGGCGGCGGACGCTACGTCGAGGCCGACGCCGTCACCGACGGCCCCCTGGTCACCGCGGGCCCGACCGAGCCCGTCGCCTTCGCCCGCGAGATCCTCCGGCTGCTCGGGGTCTACGAGGGCGAGGTGCTGGACGCCTGGTACCGGCTGTTCCACGACTCCGACACGGCGGCGTACGCGGTGCTGGAGAAGGCCGGCGCGCTGTGAGCCGCGAGCGTCAGGACCTGCTCAGCCGCAGCGCCCTCGGGGTCTTCCGGCTCAACGGCCAGTTCCTCGCCGTCGCGGAGGAACTGGCCCGGCCCGCCGGACTCACCGCCGCCTGGTGGCAGGTGCTCGGCGCGGTCCTCGGCGAACCGCTGCCCGTCTCCGGCATCGCCCGCGCCATGGGCATCACCCGGCAGAGCGTCCAGCGCATCGCCGACCTGCTGGTGGAGCGGGGGCTCGCGGAGTACCGGCCGAACCCGGCGCACCGCAGGGCAAAGCTCCTCGCGCCGACCGGTGAGGGGCGTGCGGCGATCGCCCGGATCAACCCCGGGCACGCGGCGTTCGCGGACCGGCTGGCGGAGGCGTTCGGGGAGACGGAGCTGGCGGCGGCGGTGCGCGTCCTCGAACGGCTGTCGAAGGTACTCGAACAGGCTGGTCCGCCTGTTACCGAACCGTAGACGTCGCCCGGGCCACCCCGCCCCGGCCCCGCACTATTCTCGGTCCGTTGCTCGCGTGTGGGGGAAGGCGGCTGAGCGATGGAGAAGCTGGGGCCCGGGGATCCGCAGCAGATCGGTTCGTACCGGCTGCTGGCGCGGCTCGGTGCGGGGGGTATGGGGCACGTCTATCTGGCGCGCTCCGAGCGGGGCCGTACGGTCGCCGTGAAGCTGGTCCGTGAGGAACTCGCCGCGCAGGAGGAGTTCCGGGAGCGGTTCCGGCAGGAGGTGCAGGCCGCGCGGCGGGTCGGCGGGTACTGGACGGCGCCGGTGCTGGACGCGGACACCGAGGCGGCGGTGCCGTGGGTCGCCACGGGTTATGTCGCCGGGCCGAGCCTCCAGCAGGTCGTCGGGCACGACCACGGTGCCCTGCCCGAGCGCACGGTCCGCATCCTCGCGGCCGGGCTCGCGCACGCGCTCAAGGACATCCACGCCGCCGGCATCGTCCACCGCGACCTCAAGCCGTCCAACGTGCTGGTCACCATCGACGGCCCGCGCGTCATCGACTTCGGTATCGCCCGCGCCCTGGAGACCGTGACGGACGGCGGGCTCACGCGCACCGGCGCGCTCGTCGGATCGCCCGGCTTCATGGCGCCCGAGCAGGTGCGCGGCGACCGCATCACCCCGGCGTGCGACGTCTTCTGCCTCGGCTCGGTCCTCGCCTACGCCGCGACCGGCGCCCTGCCCTTCGGCACCGCCAACAGCGGCGTGCACGCCCTGATGTTCCGCATCGCCCAGGAGGAGCCGGACCTGGACGGCGTCCCCGAGGGCATCGCCGACCTCGTCCGGGACTGCCTGCGCAAGGATCCCGCCGCCCGGCCCTCCCTCGACCGCGTCCTGGAACGCACGGGCGCGGACGACACCGTCGCGGACGGCCGCGCCCTCGATCCGTGGCTGCCGAGCGCGCTGGTGGCGCAACTGGGGCGGCACGCGGTGCGGCTGCTGGAGACGGAGGATCCGGAGGGAGCGGGCCCCGCCGAGGGAGCCGACCCTCCCGGGCCGCCCGCCGGCCCGCAGGGCTCCGGCCCCGGCGAGAACCCCGGCCCCACCCCTGAACACGCGCCCGCCGGCGACGAGTCGTCACCGCGCCCCGCGCTGCCCCCGGCCCCCGCGGCGGCGCCCGCCGCGGCCCCGGGCCCGCCCCCGCCCGGCCTGCCCGGCGAAGGCGGGCCGGTCAACCACCTGCCCACCATGGTGGCGGGCCAGAGCACACCCCCGGCGCCACAGCACCTCCCGGCCGCGGGCCCCCCGCCCCACCCGCAGGTGCAGACCCCCCCGCCGCACCCGCAGCCGCAGACACCTCAGCCCCCGTACCCCGCGTACGGCTACCCCCAGCAGCACCCCCAGTCCCACCCCGCCTACGGCGGCCTCGGCTCCACCCCGCCCTACGGCCCGCCGCCCTACGGCACGACCCCGCCGTACGGCCCCCCGCAGCCGCAGCGTGGGAGGGACGGCCGTTCCACCGCGCTGCTCGTCGTGATCGCCCTGGTCGTCGCGCTCGCCGCGGGCGGGTCGGTGTACGCGCTGATGCAGGGCGGCGGCGAAGACCGGGCCGACGACCGTCCCGGCCCGACGCAGAGCACGGGCACGTCCCCGACCACTCCGGGTCCGTCCCCGACGACCTCGCAGCAGGGCACCTCCCCCTCCCCGGCGGGCGGCGCGATCCCGGCCGGGTACCTCGGCACCTGGAGCACGACCATCGACAACGCCGACGGCGAGCACAGCCGTTCGCTCACCCTCCAGCAGGGCGGACCGGGCGACACGGTCCTGTCCCTCGTGGCCGACGGCCCGACCAAGGACGGCGGCACCTACCACTGCGTGTTCGAGGGGCGGCTCACCGCCGAACCCGGCACCGGCGGCGCGTTGAGCATCGGCCCGTCCACCGTGAAGGTCGGACAGCCCCGCACCGCCTGCACCCCGGGCGCGGCCACCGAGGTGACCCTCCTGTCGGACGGCACACTGGAGCGCGTGAACACCAGCAGCGGGGAGCGGCTGACGTACACCAGGCAGTGACCAACTGCTCTCGGCCACCTGGCGGTTGAACGTCCGGCGAATTCCGGCTGACGACCACCGGCTCTGCGCTCGCACGGCCGTACGGTGACCGGACGATCGAATGGTCCGGGCGGCGGCGGGGGCACCCACGGTGGAGTGGTTGAGCGCGGAGAACCTCGTGGCCGTGGCGACGGCCCTCCTCGGCATCATCGCCTCGGCCGTGATGGTCTGGTACGAACGCCGGGTGCCGCGCCGCAAACAGGTCGGCTACCGGGTGCAGATGGACAGCCCCATCGGCGACGACGTGCGCTCGGGCCGCGCCAACCGCCGCCTCGGCCTGTTCGACGAAGATCCCGGAATGTCGGACGCGACCCTGGTCCTGCTGCGCATCGAGAACGACGGCTCACAGGGCATCGACCGCGACGACTACACCGGCCCCGAAGTCCACGGCCTGACCGCGGTGTTCGCCGGCCGTACCGTCCGCGGTGTCTCGGTCACCCAGCCGTCGGAAACCGACCACCTCATGGACCACTTCACCGCGGCACGCGGGTTCGCCTACGACGGCAACACGCTGCGCATCCCGCGCGTCCCGCTCAACCGCGGCGACCACTTCAAGCTGCTCGTCCTCCTCTCCGGCGGTGACGTCGGCGACGAGATCCGGCTGGTCGGCGGATTGCGCGACGGCGAGGTGCACCCCAACCGCAGTGCCACACCGGACGAGAAGCCGCCCTTGTTCAGCCGGGCCGCGCGGCTGATCACCATCGCGCTCACGGCGAGCGTGGTCACCCTGGCGGCGATCGTCGTCGCCCAGGACGACACCCCGCCCCCGATCGGCTGCGCGAGCGGCACCCTCACCCTCACCGGCTCCACCGCGTTCGCGCCGGTCCTGCGCGAGGTGGCCGCCACGTACGAGCGGGACTGCGGCGGCGACCCCGTCATCGACGTGGACGCCCACGGCTCGACGGCGGGGATCCGCGAGCTCACGGCCGCCGGTGACCGGGCGAAACGGGACTCCGCGAGCTCCCCGCCGGTCGTGGCACTCTCGGACGGCCCCAAGCCGGCCGGTCTGCCCGACCTGCGCGAGAACCGGGTGGCGGTGTCCGTCTTCGCGCTCGTGGTCAACGACGACGTGAGACTGACGAACCTGTCCACCGACGACGTCCGGCGCCTGTACCGGGGCGAGATCCGCAACTGGCGGCAGCTCGGCGGCCCCGACCTGCCCGTGCGCCTCGTCAGCCGGGACGCCAACTCCGGGACGAGACAGGTCTTCCAGCGCCGGGTGCTGGGCCGGGGCGAGATCGCCAACTCCTCCGTCGACTGCGTCCACAAGGACGACCCCACGGCGACCGTCCTGCGCTGCGAACTCGACTCGACCGAGCAGGTCCTGGCGACGGTCGCCGGTCTCCCCGGCGCCGTCGGCTACAGCGAACTGAACCTCGCCGCCCGGGCGAAGGGCCTGCACGCGCTGCGCCTGGACGGCGACCCGCCCTCCGTCGACGCCATCGAACACGGCACGAGCGCCTACCCCTACCGCGAGATCGAGTACGCCTACACCTACGGCCGCCCCCCGGCCGACTCCCTGGCCTCCAGCTTCCTCACGTACCTGGCCCGCGGCAACGGCCAGGACGTCATCCGCACCCACGGCCACCTGCCGTGCTGGACCCCGGAAGGGCTCACCCTGTGCGCGCAGGACGGCGGGGGCTGAGGCCCCTCACCGCGGCTCCGGCGGGCGCTGGCGCGGCATGTTCGGCCGGGTCCCGCCGTGCGGCGGCACCGGGAACCGCCCGTTCACCCCGGTCTCGGGCCCGCGGCCCGGACCCGGGAAGACGACCGTCTGGAGCCCCGCCGGCGCGGCACACCCCGACCGGAACTCGCCCATCCAGTCGGCCGTCTCCACCCGCACCAGTTCCGTCATGTCCTCCGAGAACCTCCGCAGCACCCCGAGGCACCGCTCGGCGGCCTCGCCGGCCGTGCCCTCCGCCGGGCCGAGCACCTCCCGCACGCTCTCCGCCGCCCAGTCGAACTGCAACGCCTGAAGTCGCCGCTGCACGGCCTGCGCGGTGGCCACGTCCCGCATCCACCCCGACGTCACCCCGAAGTACCGGTCGACGGCCACGCATGCCGCCCCCACCAGCAGCGCCAGACACCCCCACGGGGCGACTCCGCCCGCGACCCCGGTCAGGTCCAGCAGGGGCAGCGCCACCCCGGTGACGGCCCCGGCCGCGGTCCCGCAGCGCAGCACCCGCGCGCACCGCCGCTTCCACACCCGGTCCGCGAGGTACCAGGCCGCAGTCCGCAGCGCCCCGCGCTCCACCCACCGGTACAGCTCGTCCAGCCGGACCGCCGGCTCGCCCCAGTCCCCGAGCGGGAAGACCCGCCCCGTCAGATCGCCCGGCCGCAGCCCGGCCGCCGCCTGCTCGCCCCGCCCGTCCTGAGGCGGCCCCTCGGGCTGCATCTCCGGCTGACCCACCCGGCACTCCTCACTGACCACGAATGACCACGTACGGTTCACTCACCGATCACGCTGCGCGATGGACGAAAATCCGCATCCGGAACGCGCCCGACCCTTCCTACCTCCCAATGGGTGGCGAAGACGTAGCTTTCGCCTCTTTTCCGCCCGGAAGTATTCCTTGATCGGGTATAGGGCGCGAGGGGGACTCACTCGAAAGAGTGCTGGGGCGACGGCAGCCCCGACCACGTAGGCTCGTGCCGAACGGGAAAACCCGTACCGAGCAAGGAGCTGATCGTGATCCCCGGTGGTGGCCAGCCCAATATGCAGCAGCTGCTCCAGCAGGCCCAGAAGATGCAACAGGACCTGGCACAGGCGCAGGAGGAACTGGCGCAGACGGAGGTCGACGGGCAGGCGGGCGGCGGTCTGGTGACGGCCACCGTCACCGGCGCCGGCGAACTGCGCGCCCTGAAGATCGACCCGAAGGCGGTGGATCCCGAGGACACCGAGACCCTCGCCGACCTGGTCGTGGCGGCCGTCCAGGCGGCCAACGAGAACGCGCAGACGCTCCAGCAGCAGAAGCTGGGCCCGCTCGCCCAGGGCCTGGGCGGCGGCGGCATCCCCGGCCTGCCGTTCTGACCCGGCGCACCGCCTTCCTCGGACAGGCGGCAGACAACTACGGTACGTACGGGACGGTGCGTACCGACCCCGAAGACCCAGGAAGGGCAGTCCGTTGTACGAAGGCGTGGTCCAGGACCTGATCGACGAGCTGGGGCGGCTGCCCGGCGTCGGTCCGAAGAGCGCCCAGCGGATCGCCTTCCACATCCTCCAGGCGGAGCCGACGGACGTACGGCGCCTCGCGCAGGCCCTGATGGAGGTCAAGGCGAAGGTCCGCTTCTGCGCGACCTGCGGCAACGTCGCGCAGGAGGAGCTGTGCAACATCTGCCGCGACACCCGCCGCGACCCGGCCGTCATCTGCGTGGTCGAGGAGCCGAAGGACGTCGTGGCGATCGAGCGCACGCGTGAGTTCCGGGGCCGCTACCACGTCCTGGGCGGCGCGATCAGCCCGATCGACGGGGTGGGCCCCGACGACCTGCGCATCAGGGAGCTCCTGGCCCGCCTGGCGGACGGGACGGTCACCGAGCTGATCCTGGCCACGGACCCGAACCTGGAGGGCGAGGCGACGGCGACGTACCTCGCCCGCATGATCAAGCCCATGGGCCTGAAGGTCACCCGCCTGGCCAGCGGCCTCCCGGTGGGTGGGGACCTGGAATACGCGGACGAGGTCACCCTCGGACGCGCCTTCGAGGGGAGACGACTCCTAGATGTCTGACGCCACGCTGCACGCGACCGACCAGAACCCGGACGATTTCGCGGTCCAGATCGCGGACCAGATCGAGAGCTTCCTGGTCGCCGTCACGGAGGTCGCGAAGGGCGACGAGCCGGAATCGGCCGTGCCCTTCCTCCTCCTGGAGGTCTCCCAACTCCTCCTGGCCGGCGGCCGGCTCGGCGCGCACGAGGACATCGTGCCCGACGAACGCTACGAACCCGACTCGGGCCCCGAGGCGGATGTCGACGAGCTCCGCGAGAACCTGGCCCGCCTGCTGGACCCGATCGACGTCTACTCCGAGGTCTTCGACCCCTACGAGCCCCGCAAGGCCCCGGTCCCGGCCCGCATCTCCGACGACCTCACGGACGTCATCACGGACCTGCGCCACGGCATGTCCCACTACCGGGCCGGCCGCACCACGGAGGCCCTGTGGTGGTGGCAGTTCTCCTACTTCTCCAACTGGGGCTCCACCGCCTCGGCGAGCCTGCGGGCCCTCCAGTCGGTCCTCGCCCACGTCCGCCTCAACCAGCCCCTGGCCGAACTCGACGGCCTGGACACGGACCAGGGCATGGGCGACGACACGCTGGAGATCGAGGCGGGCCGCGTGATGGCCGAGGAGATCGCGGGACCCCTGGGGCTGCGCCCGGCGAAGTAGCCGGTCAGATCCGGACGGCCGTGCCGGTGACGCCGATTCCGCTGTCCGCCGGCACCGTCACCGTGATCGTGCTCGGGCGGCCCATGTCCGCGCCCTGGTGGATCGTCAGGTGGCCGGTACCGGGGTGAGTTCGAGTTCCCTGAGTTGACATCCTCACCTGCGTAATCGCAAGTGATTCCGGTCGGCGCCTCCCCCAGTTCTCGACTGCGCTCGAACCGGGGGGACCCCATCGCGGTGCCCCCTTGGGTTCCTGCTTCATCGGCCTCTGCCGCCCGGTGAGGGGTGGTCTTACGTGGTCTCCACAGGCTTGACGTCCCGCCAGTGACACCCCCTCGATCCCACGGAGATGTCATGAACCGTCGCCCCGCCCGCCGGCGCATAGCCGTAGCCGCCACCGCCACCGCAGTCCTGGCCACCGGCACCTTCGTCCTCGGTGCCGGGGTCGCCGGAGCCGACGCCGGGAGCAAGGGCGGCAAGCACGCCAAGCCGGTGACCAAGGCCGAGGTGCTCGGGCTGTTCGACCGGTGGAACGCCGCGCTGCAGACCGGGGACCCGGAGAAGGTCGCCGACCTGTACGCGAAGGACGCGGTCCTGCTGCCGACGGTCTCCAACCAGGTCCGCACGGACAGAGCCGCCATCGTCGACTACTTCGAGCACTTCCTGCAGAACAAGCCGAAGGGCACGAAGATCGAGTCCGTCGTCAACGTCCTCGACCGCGACACCGTCATCGACACCGGTGTGTACGAGTTCGCGCTCACCGACCACGACACGGGCGCGAAGAGCACCGTCAAGGCCCGCTACACCTACGCCTACGAGAAGCAGCCGAACGGGAAGTGGCTGATCGTGAACCACCACTCCTCGAAGATGCCGCAGGGCTGAGCCTCAGCCGCCCCGGTGCTGCGACGCCCGTAGCGTGATCGTCACGCACAGGCCGCCACCCGGAGCGTCCGTCAGCGCCACGGTCCCGCCGTCGTCCGTCGCCAGTTGCCTGACGACGGCGAGACCGAGGCCGGAGCCGGACTTCCCGGTCAGGCCCTGGCCGCGCCAGAAGCGGTCGAAGGCCCGGGACTTCTCGGCGTCCGACATGCCGGGTCCCTCGTCCAGGACCGACACCCCCACCACATCGCCCCGGGGCTCCACCCGCACGGTGATCGTCCCGCCGTCGGGCGAGACCTCCAGGGCGTTGGAGAGCACGTTGTCCAGCATCTGGTCCAGATGACCGGAGCTGGCCAGCACAGACGGCCGGCCGTCGGTACTCCCCCTGAGCGCGATGGTGACTCCGCGCTCGTCGGCGGCCGGCCTCCACACGGCGAGCCGCTCCCGCACGATGTCCATCAGCGGGAGCGGCTCGGCCGCCGTCACCTTCGCCTCGGCCCGGGCCAGCACCAGCAGCCCGCTGACCAGCCGGCTCATCCGCACGACCTCCGCCGTGGCCTGCTCCACGTCCTCCCGGACGAACTCGTCGTCCACGCCGTCCGCGATGTTGTCCAGGGACAGCCGCAACGCCGTGAGCGGGGTGCGCAGTTGGTGGGAGGCGTCCGCGACGAAGATGCGCTGGGCCGCGATCAGGGTGTCCAGGCGTTCGGCGCCCTGGTTGAGGGTGCGCGCCAGGGTCTGGGTCTCGGGCGGGCCCGTCACGGGGGAGCGGGCCGTCAGATCGCCGTCGCTGAACTTGCTGGCCATGTCGTTGAGCTGGCGCAGCGGCCGGGTGAGGCGCCGGGCCACCGCGACGCCGAGCAGGGCGGCCACTCCGAGGACGAGCACGGCGAGGACCGCCCGGAAGCCCCAGATCTGCCACAGCCGCCTGGTCATCTCGTCGGTCGAGTACAGGATGCGCACGGCGCCCACGACCCGGTCCGTGCCGGCCGCGCGGGCCGGCACCGTGATCTCCAGCTCGGGCCCCCAGATGAAGGAGGAGCCCCAGTCGGTTGTGGAAGCGCCCTCCTTGAGGGCCTTGGCCAGGGCGGCGTCCGCCGTCGGCCGCGGCAGGTCCGCCGGGCAGCTCGTGGTGCGGGTCACCTGGATCTCGTCGTCGTAGGCCTTGGCCATCTCCTCCAGCGCCCGGCAGGAGGCGGCCCGGCCGTCGCCCAGCAGCAGGGCCATGGCGTCGGCCTCGCGCAGGACCGACGACCTGGTGTCGTCCCGCAGCTGGTCCGTGAGCGTGAACGCCACCGGCACGGTGAACAGCGCGATGGCGACCGCGACGAGCAGGACGTAGCTGCGGACGAGCTGGCGGATCATGAGGCGGTGCCGTCCCCGCCGGTGTCCTTCGCGATCTCCAGCCGGAAGCCGACCCCGCGCACCGCCTCGATGGTGATCGCACCCGCGAGCTTGCGCCGCAGCGCCGCCACGTGCACGTCGAGCGTCTTGGTCGGCCCGAACCAGTTCGCGTCCCAGACCGCTTCCATGATCTGCTCGCGCGACATCAGCGCCCCGGGCTCCTCGGTGAGGAAGGCCAGCAGGTCGTACTCCTTGGGCGCGAGGGCGACCTCCTCGCCGTCCAGACGCACCCGGGCCGCCTTGCGGTCGATCGTCAGGCGGGTGCCGTAGCGGTCGGGGCCGGCGTCGGGTGTGCCCGCGGGGGTCTGCGCGCGCGTGCGGCGCATGACGGCCCTTATCCGGGCGATGACCTCCCGGACGCCGAACGGCTTGGAGACGTAGTCGTCCGCGCCGAGCTCCAGGCCGACCACCCGGTCCGTCTCGTCGCTGCGGGCGCTGATCACGATGATCGGGACGTCGCCGCGCTCGCGCAGCGCCTTGCAGACGTCGAGTCCGTCGGTGTCGGGCAGGCCGAGGTCGAGCAGGACGACGTCGTGGGGACCCTCGTGCTCGAGAGCCGCCCCGCCCGTGGTGACCCACTCGACCTCGAAGCCGTAGCGCTGGAGGCCACGGCGCAGGGACTCTGCGACCGGTTCATCGTCTTCCACCAGGAGTACGCGCACAGCCGAACCCTAGTGCTTGAAAGTTGTGTGACCGGGACGGTGGCTCGTGCGATTGTGACGCCGGGCACTTTCCCGAGTGGCCGGTGCCCAGATGGGCATGAGCGACTCTGGACGGGCGGGCCGAGATCTCATCATGCGATATCGCGGAAGGGATTTTCGGACGCTCGTTAGACTGAGCCGACCGCGGTACGAATGCGTATGAGCGGACAGAGACGGATTGAGCGAGGAGCGCACGTGGGCCTTGTCGTGCAGAAGTACGGAGGCTCCTCCGTAGCCGATGCCGAGGGCATCAAGCGCGTCGCCAAGCGGATCGTGGAAGCGAAGCAGAACGGCAACCAGGTGGTTGCCGTGGTTTCCGCGATGGGCGACACGACGGACGAGCTGATCGATCTCGCCGAGCAGGTTTCCCCGATGCCTGCCGGGCGCGAGCTCGACATGCTGCTGACCGCCGGAGAGCGGATCTCCATGGCCCTGCTGGCCATGGCGATCAAAAAGCTGGGCCACGAGGCCCAGTCGTTCACCGGCAGCCAGGCGGGTGTCATCACCGACTCGGTCCACAACAAGGCCCGGATCATCGACGTCACGCCGGGCCGGATCAAGACCTCGGTGGACGAGGGCAACATCGCGATCGTGGCCGGCTTCCAGGGTGTCTCGCAGGACACCAAGGACATCACCACCCTCGGCCGCGGCGGCTCCGACACCACGGCGGTGGCCCTCGCCGCCGCCCTCGACGCCGACGTCTGCGAGATCTACACCGACGTCGACGGCGTGTTCACCGCCGACCCGCGCGTGGTGAAGAAGGCCCGGAAGATCGACTGGATCTCCTTCGAGGACATGCTCGAACTGGCGGCGTCCGGGTCGAAGGTGCTGCTCCACCGCTGCGTGGAGTACGCCCGCCGGTACAACATCCCGATCCACGTCCGGTCCAGCTTCAGCGGACTCCAGGGGACCTGGGTCAGCAGCGAGCCGATCAAGCAAGGGGACAAGCAGGTGGAGCAGGCTCTCATCTCCGGTGTCGCGCACGACACCTCCGAGGCCAAGGTCACGGTCGTCGGCGTGCCGGACAAGCCGGGCGAGGCGGCCTCGATCTTCCGCACGATCGCCGACGCCGAGATCAACATCGACATGGTCGTGCAGAACGTGTCCGCCGCCTCCACGGGCCTGACGGACATCTCCTTCACGCTGCCGAAGACCGAGGGCCGCAAGGCCATCGACGCGCTGGAGAAGAACAAGGCCGGCATCGGCTTCGACTCGCTGCGCTACGACGACCAGATCGGCAAGATCTCCCTCGTCGGCGCCGGCATGAAGACCAACCCGGGTGTCACGGCCGACTTCTTCACGGCCCTGTCCGACGCGGGCGTGAACATCGAGCTGATCTCGACCTCCGAGATCCGCATCTCGGTCGTCACCCGCGCCGACGACGTGCCCGAGGCCGTCCGCGCGGTGCACTCCGCGTTCGGGCTCGACTCCGACAGCGACGAGGCCGTCGTCTACGGGGGCACCGGCCGCTGATGGCCGATCTCCGACAGGACGCCCGGACCGTACGGTCCGGGCGTCCGACGCTTGCCGTGGTGGGCGCGACCGGAGCCGTCGGCACGGTCATGCTCCGGATCCTGTCCCAGCGGGCGGACGTCTGGGGCGAGATCCGGCTGATCGCCTCCCCGCGCTCGGCCGGCCGCAAGCTGACCGTGCGCGGCGAGGAGACCGAGGTCCTCGCGCTCACGGAGGAGGCCTTCGACGGGGTCGACGTCGCCATGTTCGACGTCCCCGACGAGGTCGCCGGGCGGTGGGCGCCCGTCGCCGCGGCCAAGGGCGCGGTGGTGGTCGACAACTCGGGCGTGTTCCGGATGGACCCGGACGTGCCGCTCGTCGTGCCCGAGGTCAACCCGCACGCCGTGCGGATGCGCCCCCGCGGGATCATCGCCAACCCCAGCTGCACGACGCTCTCCATGATCGTGGCCCTGGGCGCGCTGCACGCCGAGTTCGGCCTGCGCGAGCTGGTCGCCTCCTCGTACCAGGCCGTCAGCGGCGCCGGGCGCGAGGGCGTGGCGACGCTGCGGCAGCAGCTGTCCCTGGTCGCCGGCACGGAGCTGGGGACCAACCCCGGCGACGTACGGCGGGCCGTCGGGGACCGTACCGGGCCGTTCCCGGAGCCGGTCGCTCTGAACGTCGTGCCCTGGACCGGTACGGCGTGCGAGGACGGCTGGTCCTCGGAGGAGCTGAAGGTGCGGGACGAGTCCCGCAAGATCCTCGGCCTGCCGGGTCTCCCCGTGGCCGTCACGTGTGTCCGGGTGCCGGTGATCACCACGCACTCCCTGACCGTGCACGCCCGCTTCGAGGGCGAGGTCACCGTCGACAAGGCCCGCGAGATCCTCGCCACGGCGCCCGGTGTCGTGCTGTTCGACAATCCGGCCGCGGGAGAGTTCCCGACCCCGGCCGACGTGGTCGGCACCGACCCGACCTGGGTCGGGCGGGTGCGGCGGGCGCTGGACGACCCGACGGCGCTCGAACTGTTCGTGTGCGGGGACAATCTCCGCAAGGGCTCCGCGCTCAACACCGCGCAGATCGCCGAGCTGGTAGCCGCCGAGCTGCCCTGACGGGTCACCGACCGGTTTTCGTGAAGTTTCGCCGCAGCAAAACCCCCCGGCCGATGTCATAGGCGGTTTGTAGGATCTGTGCACGACATGTGAGCCGGTCGATGGTCCGGACCACTTGTCCATGGCGCTTCGGCATCAGAGGATTTACCTCCCCGTCCTCCGCAACCGTGCGGAGGGCGGGGAGCGTCTTTGCGGTCGCCCTTCGGCCGCGGGAGCGCTTCATCAGGCGTGGGGACGCCTGGAACCGGGCGTGGGGACGTCCGTTCACATTTGGACATAGGGGAAGAGCGGGACGCATGAGGGCATTTGATGCACTATCGGTTGTGCTGCCTGACGCGGGTAGACCGTCGGCGACGGTCGGCGTGAAAGTGATGCCCGGCACGTACAACCCTGACAGGGGTCAGCGTGTCCAACAGGCGTGGCAGAGGTACTCGACTTCAGCGCGGCACGCGGCACGGTCCTTCGACCGCCCCGTCCGGCGGCTCTACGACCCCGCATGGCCGGTACGCCCGGTGGCATGCCGGTGATCGCGCCCGTGCCCGCAGCGCGGCCGGCCCGCATACCCAATCAGCGTGACAGCGCAGAGGACGGCGTCGCGGCCGGAACCTCCGTCGACCACCTCACCGAGACCTACCGCGCGCACTACCGCTCGCTGCTGGGTCTCGCCGCCCTCCTCCTCGACGACACCGCCTCCTGCGAGGATGTCGTCCAGGAGGCGTTCATCCGTGTCCACTCCGCACGCAAGCGGGTCCGCGACCCGGAGAAGACGCTGGCGTACCTGCGCCAGACCGTCGTCAACCTCTCGCGTTCCGCGCTGCGCCGCCGCATACTCGGCCTGAAGCTGCTGTCGAAGCCCATGCCCGACATGGCCAGCGCCGAGGAAGGCGCCTACGACCAGCTGGAGCGCGACTCCCTCATCAAGGCGATGAAGGGGCTGCAGCGCCGCCAGCGCGAGGTGCTGGTGCTGCGCTACTTCGCGGACATGACCGAGGCGCAGGTCGCCGAGACCCTCGGCATATCGCTGGGCTCGGTCAAGGCGTACGGCTCGCGCGGCATCGCGGCGCTCCGGGTGGCCATGGAGGCGCCGGCATGAGTGACCGCAACGGCGCGGGCGGCAACGGGCGCGAGGGCCCCGAGCCCGCCGAGCGCCCCGAGGAGTGGCAGGCGCCGACAAGGCGGCACGGGCAAGATCCGAAGCAATCGCACGCTGGGAACGGAACTGTGAACCACGGCCCCGACGACCAGAGCCCCGACGGGTTCGACTCGGACGAGCTGGACCTGCGCACGATGCTGCACCAGGTGGTGCAGGAGGTGGAGCCGCGCGACGGCACCCTGGAGTACCTGCGCAAGGCGGTGCCCCAGCGGCGGACCCGCAAGCGGCAGGCCGTCGTCGGCATGGCCGCCGCCGCGCTCTTCATCGGCACCGCCATCCCCGCCCTGGTGCACGTCTCCAACGCCACCGGCTCCGACGCCAACCCCTCCGCCATCGGCCACGCCTCCGAGACGCAAGGAGGCTCGGGCGAGGGGAAGGGCCCGGACGGCGGAGAGAGCACCGCGGGCGGCTCCTCCGGCAAGGCCGAGGGCAAGGAGAAGGGCGAGAAGAAGGAGAAGGACAAGGGTAAGGGATCCGGCGGCGCGTCCACCGGCGCGTCCCAGGGCGGAACCGGCCCCTCCTCCACCGCCGCCGCCGGCATCCCGGCGTGCACCGCCGCCCAGCTCGGCCCCGCCTCCGGAAGCGCAGGCGCCCCCGACTCCACGGGAGCGGTCTCCGGCTCCTTCCGCGTCGTCAACGTCTCCGGCGCGGCCTGCACGGTCACCGGCCCCGGCTCGGTGAGCGCGCTGCCGCAGGGCGCCGCCGACATGAGCAAGGTCGGCTCGGCCCGGCATGCCGCGGGCGACGCGGCGGCCGGTCTGCTGCCCGACCCGTCCCTGGAGGCCGCCCAGCTGGTGCTCCAGCCGGGCATCGGCTACGACGTGAAGTTCGCCTGGGTCCCCTCCGAGCCCTGCCCCACCCCCGGCGGCAGCGTCGGCGGTCCCGACCCCAGCCCCGACCCGACCCCGTCGGAGGACCCGGCGACCACGGCCGGCACCTCCACCGGCGGCGACACGGGCGCGGCCCCGCAGCTGGCCAGGGAGGACGGCACGGTCGACGGCAGCGTGGCGGTGACGTACACCCCGGGCACGGGTTCGGGTGCCACCTCGGTGACGGTGCCCAACGCGTGCGCGGGCACGGTGTACTGGACGGGCGTGCTGGCGGGGGCGTAGACCGGGCGCGGCCCTTCTGGGGCTGTGGGCCACCCGGCCCGGCGTGGACGTCTGTCACTCCGGCCCGGCGTGGACGCCCCTCACTTCGCGGCGGCGTCCACGGCGACAGGCTCCTCACCCGTCACCAGCCCCAGCTCCGCATCCCGCACGGACTCCACCTCGCGCCGCAGCAGCCGGAACCACATGAAGATCACGAACCCCACGAAGGCGAACCACTCGGCGGTGTAGCCCAGGTTCTGGAAGGCCTTCAGGTCCAGCCCCGAGTCCGGCGGCGCGGCGGCCGGCACCGCCTTCATCCCCGCGTCACCCCTCGACAGGGTGACCCACGCGTCGTACACGTCGTACGGCACCAGGTTCACCAGGGACGCCGCGCTGATCGCCGCGGTCTGCCCGGCCGGCAGCCCGCCCTGGGCGCTGACCCCGTTGTCCCCCGGTGTCTCCGACGCCTGCAACGCCCCGGTGACGGTGACCTCACCGGCCGGCGGGGCGGGGACCCGTGCCGTCCCGGCGGTCCCGGGCAGCCATCCCCGCACCACCGGCAGCGCCTCGCCCGAGGCGGTCCGCAGCAGGGCCAGCACGTAGAAGCCCTGCCTGCCGTCGAGCTCCCGCCCGGGCACCAGGAGCTGCTTGCCGTACCGGCCGCTCGCGGTGACCAGCTTCCCGGACGTGGCCTTGGTCACCGGCAGCATGTCCCTGAGGGGACGGGGCGCCTCGCTCGCGGCGTCGGCGACCTGCTCGGTCGCGGTGCGATGGTCCTGCACCCGGTCCTCGAACCGGCCCAGCTGCCAGGACCCCATGAAGATGCAGAAGGGGATGGACAGCAGCACGAAGACGTTGATCCCCCACCACCGGGGCGTCAGCAGAAACCGGTACACACCCCCACGGTACGGGGCTGTCGGGCAGGCCCGGCCCGCGGGGTCGAAATCAGGAGGGCTCGCCGCGGGTTCCGGCCGACTGGCACCGCGGGGCGGTGGAGAGCGGTTGCCGGCCTTCCCGGCCCGCCCGGAAGGGGAACCGGTGGAGGTTGTCCACAGGGTGGGGACCTCGCCAGCGCATTGTCGGCCCGGGCGGGCAGTATGGGGCCATGACTGAGAGCAACGGGTCCGACGCGCGGGATCGGCGGGACCAGCACGAGCAAGCGGTACAGGCGGGACAGCAGGAGCGGATGCCGGACTGGGAAAAGCGCTTTCGGGCGCCCCGGGTCTCCCTGCCCGACTGGGCGGAGGACGCCCCGGACCGCTCCCTGTTCGTCTCCAACGCGACCGGTACGTACGAGCTGTACGCCTGGGACCGGTCGACGGGCGAGCAGCGCCAGGTGACGGACCGGCCGAACGGCACGACGGACGGCGTGCTGTCCCCGGACGGCGCGTGGATCTGGTGGTTCGACGACAAGGACGGCGACGAGTTCGGCGTGTGGCGCCGCCAGCCCTTCGCGGGCGGCGCGGACGAACCGGCCGCCGAGGGCCTGGAGGCCTCCTACCCGGCGGGCCTCGCCCTCGGCCGTGACGGGCGTACGGCGGTCGTGGGCCGCTCCACGGACGAGGACGGCACGACGATCCACCTGGTGCGCACCGGCGAGGAACCGGTGGAGATCTACCGCCACCGCGAATCGGCCGGTGTCGGCGACCTCTCCCACGACGGCTCGCTCATCGCCATCGAGCACACCGAGCACGGCGACGCGATGCACTCCGCGCTGCGGGTCCTGCGCCCCGACGGCACGGCGGTCGCCGACCTCGACGACACCGAGGGCGGCACCCGGGAGCTGGGCCTTGAGGTCCTCGGCTTCGCCCCCGTCGACGGTGACACGCGTCTGCTCATCGGCCACCAGCGCCGCGGCCGCTGGGAGCCGCTGGTGTGGGACGTGGCCACCGGCGAGCAGACGGACCTCGCGCTGGAGCTGCCGGGCGACGTCAGCGCCGAGTGGTACCCGGACGGCAGCGGCCTGCTCATCGCGCACAGCTTCGAGGCCCGCAGCGAGCTGTTCCGCTACGACCTGGCCGGCCGCGCCCTCACGGAGATCCCGACGCCGCCGGGCACCGTGTCCGGTGCGACGGCCCGGCCCGACGGGAGCGTGGAGTTCCTGTGGTCCTCGGCGGCCGAGCCGTCCGCGGTCCGCTCCACGGCGGGCGGTGTCGTGCTCGACCCGCCCGGCATGAAGTCGCCCGGCTCGGTGCCGGTGGAGGACGTGTGGGTGGAGGGGCCGGGCGGCCGCATCCACGCCCTCGTCCAGAAGCCGCAGGGCACCACCGGGCCGCTCCCCACGGTCTTCGACATCCACGGCGGGCCCACCTGGCACGACAGCGACTCCTTCGCGGCGGGCCCCGCGGCCTGGGTCGACCACGGCTACGCGGTGATCCGTGTCAACTACCGCGGCTCCACGGGCTACGGCCGTGCCTGGACGGACGCCCTGAAGCACCGCGTCGGCCTCATCGAGCTGGAGGACATCGCCGCGGTCCGGGAATGGGCCGTCACCTCCGGCCTCGCCGACCCCGAGCGCCTGATCCTCACCGGCGGCTCCTGGGGCGGCTACCTCACGCTGCTCGGCCTCGGCGTCCAGCCCGACGCGTGGACCCTCGGCATCGCGGCGGTGCCCGTCGCGGACTACGTCACGGCGTACCACGACGAGATGGAAGCGCTGAAGGCGATGGACCGCACGCTCCTGGGCGGCACGCCCGAGGAGGTCCCCGACCGCTTCGAGGCCTCCTCCCCGCTCACGTACGTCGACCGGGTCAAGGCGCCGGTCTACATCTCGGCCGGCGTCAACGACCCCCGTTGCCCGATCCGGCAGATCGAGAACTACGTCAAGCGGTTGGAGGCGCGGGGCGCCGTGCACGAGGTGTACCGCTACGACGCCGGGCACGGGTCGCTGGTGGTGGACGAGCGGATCAAGCAGGTGCGGCTGGAGCTGGAGTTCGCGGAGCGGCACCTCAAGGGGGTGCCGGGCGCCCAGTAGCCCGGGAGGCGGGGGCGGTGTGGCGGCTGCGGCCGGGATGTGGCCGGTCGCGCAGTTCACCGCGCCCCTCAGGGACGTCCACCCGCGGACAGTAGTGCCGCCGGGGCGGCACGGGTGGGCGCTGGGGGTATCCCCTGCTCGAAGAGCTTGGGGGAGGCACCCCGTAGCGCCGGGTCGCGCGACGCCCCGGCCTCAGCATCGACGCCGGGCACCTTGTGACGCCGAGCCGTGAAGCGACACCGCTCGGCGTCACGCCCCAGACCGCTCCCGCCGCCTCCGCCCCAGCAGTTCCGCGAGCCCCCGTCGGGTCGCCGCCAGCACCACCCGGTCCCCGGCGCCCAGCACATACGTAGGAGGCAGATCCCATACCAGCCCCGAAGCCGGCACCCGTTCCTCGCCCGCGGGCTCCCCTTCGCCCCGCCGCCCCCCGGGAGGCGAGGTGTTGAGCGCCAGGACCCGCCAGGCCCCGGCCCGGAACGCCTCCCCGACCGTCCGCCCCTCCAGCTGCGGATGCCCGGCCACGTCCACCTCCGCGAACAGCAGCACCCGCCGCTCCACCGGGATCGCCCCGAGGATCTGCCGCCCCATCATCGCCCCGGCGAACGCGGGCGCGGCCAGATGCGACACGCTCCGGCTCCGGGTGAGGGCGGACGGATGCGCGGCCCGCAGCGTGCGGTACACGGCCGTCGCGAAGTCGTCGTCGTACAGCCGCAGCACGACCCGCAGGTCGGGCCGCACGGAGCGTGCGTACAGCGCCGCCTCCAGGTTCGTCGTGTCCGCACTGGTCAGCGCCAGCAGTGCGTGCGCCCGGTAAATCTTCGCGGCCTCCAGCACCCCCTCCTGCGTGACGTCCCCGAGCACCACCGGCACCCGCAGCCGCCGCGCCGTGGCCATCCCCCGCGCGTCCGGGTCGGACTCCACGCACACCACGGGGATGTGCAGCTCCCGCAGCCGCGTCAGCACCCGCGTCCCGATCTTGCCGAGCCCGAGCAGCACCACGTGCCCGCCGAGCCCCCGCGGTGGCTTGCGCAGCGCCGAGGCGCTGCGGAACGTGCCCAGTGCTTCCAGCACCGCGGCCAGCAGCACCGGCAGCAGCAGCAACCCGACCAGCCCGGAGAGCAGTTGCAGCACCTGCTCACCGGTCGACTCGTGGAACGCGGGATCGTTGATGCCGAAGAGGTCGAGCAGGGTGACGTACGTCGCGTACAGCGGGTGCTCACCGGTCACGAACGTCAACGCGACGGCGAGCGCGAGCACACACCCCACGAGGCCCGCCAATGACCACCGCAGCCGCCGCGAGAACAGCGAGGCGAACGGCGGCACACCGCCCCGCCCGGCGGGCAGGGGCGGCCCGGAGTACGACACCTGCTCCAGGACGACGGTGCCGCGCCCGGTCGCCGACGCCACCGCCGCCTCGTCCGGCAGGAGTCGCGGCCCGTGCTCCCCGCTGCCCTCCGAACCGTCCGCGCCGGCCGGGTCGTTGCTCGTCGCGGACAGCAGCGCCAGGGTGCACAGCCCCGGGTCGGCGACCTCGCCCGGCCGCGGCGGCTGCCGTTCCACCGCACGCAGCACGAGTCCTTCCGTCTGGACGACCTTGCTGGTGCCGACGAGGGCGGTGGCGGCCAGCGCCGGCGCGGCCGTGTCGGCGTCGGACAGCACCGTCGTCGACGCGTCGAGCCCCGCGCCCTGCCCGTCCCCGGAGGCCACGGCCGCGGTCTGGTCCAGCAGTTCCTCGATGTGCTGCCCCAACCGCCGGTTGTACAGCCGGAGTACGAGGCGGAGGGAGGGGTTGAAGCGGCGGGCGGTGAGCGCGGCGCGGATGTTGGTCTCGTCGTCGTCGTAGACGAGGGCGAGCGCCGCCGCCCGGTCGGCGCCCACCTCGGTGAGCACGGCCTCGGTGACCTCGGCGGCCTCGACGACCTGGTCGTTCGGGGCCGGTTCGGCACCGCCCGACCCCGCCCGGCCGGCGGCCGCGCTCACCACCCGGTCGAGCAGCGCCGCCGAAGCGGCCCGGGCCCGCCCCGCCACGGGCCGGCGCACCCGCCTCCCGGAGGGCGGTACGACGAGCGTGACCTGCTCGGCGTAGACACCTCGGAGTTCGGCGGCCAGCCGGTGCGCGAGCCCGTCGTCACCGCACACGATCATGTGCGTGGCCGGATCACTCGGCTGACCTTGGTTCGGAACGCTCCCCACGGGGAGAAGACTGCCTCACCGGGACGGCGGGTTCCAGAAGGGGACGGTGTCGCGTGAACGCCCGGCCGTCGGCGTCCGTACGCAAGGGGAGGGAATGGGGAATGCCCTCGCGCACCACCGGAGGTACCGGGCCCGTGGCCATCACGAAGACCGTCCCGCCAGGCAGCGCCGAGCGCGGGGACCCCGAGACGGACGGCGGCGGGGAGGCGGGCTCCGGGGAAGAGGGCCGGTACCTCAACTCCCCCCTCCTGCTGACGCTTGTGCTGCTCACGGCGGTGATGTTCCAGGACCCGATCCGCGGCGCCCTGGCCGCTCCGGTGATGCAGAGCTGGATGACGGTGTTCGTCGCGGTCATGGTCCAGGCGCTGCCGTTCCTGGTGCTCGGGGTGCTGCTGTCGGCGGCGATCGCGGTGTTCGTGCCGCCGTCGTTCTTCGCCCGGGCCCTGCCGAAGCGCCCGGCCCTCGCCGTCCCGGTCGCGGGTGCGGCGGGCGCCGTCCTGCCGGGCTGCGAGTGCGCGTCCGTGCCGGTGGCCGGAGCCCTGGTCCGCCGCGGGGTCACGCCCGCCGCGGCGCTGGCCTTCCTGCTGTCGGCACCCGCCATCAACCCGATCGTGCTGACGGCGACGGCCGTGGCGTTCCCCGGCAACCCGGAGATGGTCCTGGCCCGTTTCGTCGCGAGCCTGCTGGTGGCCTGCTCGATGGGCTGGCTGTGGCACCGCCTCGGCCGCACGGACTGGCTCCGGCCCCCGGCCCGGGCGTCGTACGAGGGCCGGGGCAGGGGAGCGGCCTTCTGGGGCTCGGTCCGCCACGACGTGACGCACGCGGGCGGGTTCCTGGTGATCGGCGCGATGGCCGCTGCGACCCTCAAGGCCGTGGTCCCGGCGCAGTGGCTGAGCGTCGCGGCGGGCAACCCGGTGCTGTCGGTCCTGGTCCTCGCGGTCCTGGCCGTCCTGCTCTCCATCTGCTCGGAGGCGGACGCGTTCGTGGCGGCGTCCCTGACCCAGTTCTCCCTGACGGCCCGTCTGACGTTCCTGGTCGTCGGCCCGATGATCGACCTGAAGCTCTTCGCGATGCAGGCGGGCACCTTCGGCCGCGCCTTCGCCCTGCGCTTCGCCCCCGCGACCTTCGCCCTGGCCGTCGTCGTATCGGCCCTGACCGGATCGGTCCTGCTGTGAACCGCCTGGCCCAGACGGCCCTCCTCTTCCTGCTCGGCGCGACCCTCCTGCACGCCGGCACGACCGACCTCTACCTGCGCTACGTCAAGGAGGGCCTGCGCCCGATGGTCCTGCTGGCGGGCGCGGTCCTCATCGCCACGGCGGCCGCCACCCTCTGGTACGACCGCCGCACCCCCGCCGACGACCACCACCGGCACCGCGAACCCCGCGTCTCCTGGCTCCTCGCGCTCCCGGTCCTCGCCCTGATCCTGGTCGCCCCGCCGGCCCTGGGCTCCTACAGCGCCGCGCACACCGGCACGGCCCTGACGAAACCCTTCGGCTTCCCGGCCCTCCCCACCGGTGACGCGCCCCTGCGCCTCGCCGTGGCCGACTACGCGGGCCGCGCGGTCTACGACGGAGGCCGCTCCCTCCGCGACCGCCGGCTGAAGATCACCGGCTTCGTCACCCTGGACCGTGAGGGCACCCCCTACCTGGTCCGCATGGGCCTCAACTGCTGTGCGGCCGACGCCCAGCCGGTCAAGATCGCGCTGACGGGCGCGATCCCCCCGGTCCTGCGGCCGGACACCTGGCTGGAGGTCACGGGCACCTACACCCCGCGCCGCATGAAGGACCCGGTCAACGGCGGCCCGATCCCGTACCTGAGGGTGACGACCGCCAGACCGGTCCCCACCCCGCACGATCCGTACGACGAGACGTGGAACACCTGAATCCCGGTGTGCCGCCCGCCCTTTGGGGTACCCGGGGGAAACCGCTGATCAGCGAGGAGTACGCATGACCACACTCCACGGCGAGCACACGGCGGAACTCGACCCGCCGCTCCTGCCCGAGGCGGTCCGCGCGGAACTGGCCAGGGCCGACCACCGGGCCGGCCTGACCCTGGCCACCCTCGGCGCGGCCCTGACCGCCCTCCTGGCCGCGATCACCGCCGGCGTCGTCACCCCCACCCAGTACGCCACGATCCCCCAGCTCCTCCTCTGGACCGGCTGCGCGGCCTGCGCCCCGTCCCTGGTCCTCCTGAGCCTGGCCACCGGGCCCCGGCCCGCCGACATCCCGTCCCGGCACCGCCGTGTACGGCAGGCGATGGTCTGGGGTGCGCTGTTCCTGACTCTCACCGTGGCGGGGACGCTGACCGGGGTGCTGTCCTAGGTGTATGGGCCGAGCTCGACTGAGTGGATCAGCGCAGTCCTGCGAAGAGATCGTTCTCGGGTACGGCCGCGCCGGTGGCGTCCTGGACCCGTACGAAGGTCTCCATGCCCATCTTGAGGAAGAAGATGTTCTCGCCCTGGCTGGCGTGCGCGGCCGGCGCGTCGAACTTCTGACCGCTGAACGCGGTGGTGTCCACCCACGTGGTGATTTCATCGTCGAGGAGGCCGATCTCGGCCATCGCAGCGGCCTCGGCAGGACCGGCTCCGGCATGTCCGGCTGAAACTCGCGCATGATCTCGCCGAACCGCTTCATCATCGAGCGGGGCATCGTAGTCCAGTACACCTTCGGTGCCAGCGCGGTCATCTCCAGCGCCGCCATCGTGATGCGGTGGGCCTGGATGTGGGCGGGGTGGCCGCCTGCGTCGGCGACCGGTGTGCCCCCCCACACCACCCTCTCACCGGCAGAGGCAAGCCTTCGGCTGCCCAGCGGCACGTCAGCGGGACGGCGGTCGGTTCGAACTGGGGCATTCTGGTGATGCAGGAGTCTCAAGATCCGGGTAGCAGGGCTGTGACCGTGGACTGGACGAGCTGGGCTGCGGCCAGGACGCCGGGGATGCCTCCGCATCGTTCGACGAGGTTCTGGAGAATGTAGCGCAGGGTGCCGGCGTCGCGTTCTGGTTCGTCGAGCCGCGGGGCGATCATGTCGAGGTCGCGCAGGGCGCTGTCCACCTCGGGGTACCGGCCGCGAAGTTCTTCCAGGCGCCGTCGCAGGTCGTCGATGCTTTCGCGGGCCTTGTCGACGGCCTCGTTGGTGATGTTGTTGGTCTGGGAGGCGTTCTGGGAGAAAGGCGCGGCCTGGGCGGGGCCGGTCATGTGGCCGGTGTTGATGATGCCGAAGTTGGGGCTGTTCGGGATCGGGTCGGGCTGGCGGCGGATGGGCATGCGGGGCTCCTGGCGGGTTTGAGGGGTCAGTTCGTCATGGAGGGGTTGACGGAGAAAGGCGTGGCCTGGACTGCGCCGGTCATGGTGCCGCCGTTCATGACGCCGAAGTTGTAAATGGCGGTGGACTGTTGGCGGTAGGCGGCGATGTCGACGTTGTGGTCGCGCAGGAAGATCTCGGTGGAGTCGAAGACCCGGCGTTGCATCATCTGCACGTAGTAGCGGGCGTCGTCGTGCATGTGCATGTCCTCCAGCCAGCGGAGGCTGTAGACCTCGCGGAGGCTGACCGGTCCGCTGCCCGGGTCGAGCTCGGGTCGCGGGCGGGCCTTGCGGCGTATGAGCCGGTCGAATCCGACGCAGACGTCGCCGAGGGCGTTGAACGCGGTGCGGCCCAGCCATTTCAGGCTGCGCGGATCTGCGGGCGCGAGACCGGCGACCTTCGGGTTGAGCGGGCCCATGATGTGCGGGCGGACGGTGACGCGCAGGAAGCCGCCCTGGTAGGCGAAGTGGACGAGTATGGCGGCGACAAGGTCGCCGTTCCAGGCGGTGACCCGCGCCCAGATGTAGCGGCGGGCGACCTCCTCGGCGGGCTTGTCGCCGAAGTTGTCCACGGCGAGGGTGTGCAGGCTGCGCCAGGCGTCGTCGTCGATCTGCTCCCAGCGCTTGCGGTGGATGCCGGCGATCCCGATGACCTCCACGCGCAGTTTCGGATGATCGCGATGATGGGAGGGGGCCGGATCGTCCAGGCGGCGCGCGATGTGGGCGTGGAGCTGGGCGGCGGTGTTCCCGGTATTGGAACACGAGTTGGTGGCCGGGCCAGTAGACGTCGACCGGCAGTTCGGCAAGCCGGCCGACCGTCCCGGGGGCGCCCTGTAGCTCGTCGAACCTGTGCTGGGTCAGTGCGGTCTCGCCGAGCACCTGGCTGCACAAGCCGACTACGTACGCCTCGTCACTGTCATCTCACGTTCTCATGAGCGCGCATCATGCCAGCGTTCGCAGTCATCAAGGCGGGTCTTTCGAGGCGGCTGTCACTCCGGCCCGTACGGATTTCAGAGGTCGTCCTCATCGACGGGTTCGGGCTCGCGGGTGTAGGCGAGGTCGAGGACGTAGCGTTCGGTGACGGGGCAGTTGTTCCAGGCTTCGGTGAGCTGGTCTTCGGGGGAGTCGTCGGTGAGTTGGTCGAGGGTGGTGTTGTAGTAGTCGGCTGCTGCTTGGCGGTTCTGCCACCAGGCGTGGCCTTCATAGACGCCGGGACGGGGCAGGGTGATCTCGTCGGCGGGTCCGCGGTCGAGCTGGCCGACGACCAGGACGCCTGTCTCGGATTCGAGGCTGACGTCGGTGTGGCCTTCGGCCTCAGCGGGCGGGGTGGGTGGGGTGTCCCAGATGCGGATCGCCATCTGGACTTTCATGTCCGGTTGCAGGCTGAGGAGATACAGGTGGTAGCCGTTGCCGGCCACCACCTGTGTCTCCGCGGCATCCATGGCTGCTTCGTCGCCGAGGTAGGCGTCCGCGTCGTAGACCTCCAGCATGCGGCGGCCGGGGGTGGCGGTGACGTTGTGTTCGGAGAGAAGCGCCATGGTCAGTGGTGTCTTCCTGCTAGTTGGTGATCTTCACGTAGAAGGGGTCGCCGTCCAGGACGCGGTTGAGGGTGTACATCTCGTTGAGGCGCTCTCCGCCCTTGCGGTTGTCCTTACCGTCGATCAGCCGGACGGAAAAGCGGTTGTCGCCCTTGGTGGACCCCTCCTTGGTCGAGGCGAAGGGGTACTCGTCGCACTCCAGGCCGCTGCCGGCGTAGTCGCCCCAGACCTTCTTGCATTCCTTGATGGACTTCTTGCGATTGTCTTCGATCTTCTTCGGATCGACGACTCGGCGCAGGGGTTCCTTCGATCCCGGAACGCTCTTCCCGGGCCAGGAGGGGAAGGTGCGCTCGGGGCGGTTCAGGGCGTCGTAGATGTGCACGGCGCTTTCGTTGACCGCCGAGTCCTTCTGACTCATCACGAGTTCCACACGCGCCTTCGTGAAAACGGTGCCCTTGTACTTGCCCGCGACCTTACCGGCGTAGTCATAGCGGACGCCCGAGTTGTAGACGTTGCTGCCTTCCAAGTACGGGGCGGAGTTGGGGGAGCTAGCGCTCAGGTCCATCGTGACGGTCGAAAGGACGCGTTGCTGGTTGCCCTGGTCGAACAAGGCGCCTTTGTCCGGGGAGCTGTAGGTGAGGTTCCAGTGGGGCTTGGTGTCCCACACGCCGAGCAGTTCATCGCGGTTCACGGTCTGCGGCGCGGTCACCTTGGGATCCGGATCGCTCTTGGATGCGTTGATGCTGTGGTGAAAGTGCTGGCCGATCCGCCACTTCGTGGCATCTTCGGTGGGTATCGGATCGACCCATATGTTCTCGATGCTGGCCACATAGTCGACGCGCCGACTGCCGTCGTAGGCGAAGCCGAGAACCCATTGGTCGAACGTGAGGCGGCCGAGCGTGGTCGTACCCCTGATGTCACGCAGCACCAGGTCAAATGGACGTTTCTGGCAGCTCTCGAAGCGGGATTTGATCCACCCGGTGACGGTCTTCGCCTGTGCCGCGTGGTTGGCACACTGCTGTCGCAGGTCCTGCTGGTCGCCGGGAGCCGGGTTGGCCGCTGCCTGCCACGCCACGGACTTCGATCCGTGGGATCGGGCGTATTCGGCGTACGGGATGGGCTGGTCGAGGCCGCGCAGTTCCTCGGCGGGGAGAGAGGCGGCGTCGACGAACATCGTGCCCTCGGGGGCCGGGTCGTTCGGGGGCGCCGCGGCGTGGGCGGCTGTGCTGGTGGCCGCGGTGAGCAGTGTCAAGGCCGCCGTGGTGGCGGTGACGCGGGCGAGACGTACGAGTGCGGTGCGTATCTTCACCAAGGGACTCCTTGCTGGCGTGCGGAAGCGGCGGGGTGTCTGCGGCACGTGGCGATCACGAGGCATCGCAGAGCTCGCCCCAGCACGCCTCCAGCAGTGCGCCGGTGTGTGCGGAGTAGCGGGCGGTGAAGCCGTCGAAGCGGCGGTCGGTGCGCTGCAGTCCGGGAGTGGAGCTGGTGGAGGTCACCGTCCAGGCGGCGTCGCCACTGCTGCTGTCGGCCGCGTGCGGGTGAGCCTTCAGCGCGGAGGGTGAGGTGGGTGGCTTGACGGCGAGGGCGTCACTGGGGACGCCGAAGGCGGCTGCAGCTCGGGCCCGGATGTCAGAAGCCGATGTGTCCGCAGCTGTGGCCTCCTCCGATGGCCCACCGGACGGCACGGCGGCGGCGTTGCAGACCCGTACGGTGACCACGCACTCGGATAGGCCAGGCACGCTGGCCAGGCAGCTGTCGGGGTCGTTCTCCAGGCAGGCCTGCAGAGCCTGCTGGTCCACGCCGTTGAACGTGGCGGGCAAGCCGGCCGCAGCAACATCCCGGCTGTGCGTCGGGGCAGCCGGGGAGGCAGTGGCGGCGGCCTGCCGGCGCGGCTTGCTCACGGTCCACTGGGTGAACTTGCTGTTGTCGGTCAGCTTGGTGGTGAAGCAGTTCGGCGGCTTGTGGGTCGTGCTGCACACGGGGAGCGTGACGGACTTGGCCACGTTGGGCGTCGCCACCTGCTGCCACACCTTGTTCCCGGTCATGAACTGCATACGGTTCGCGATCGAGGGGACGTTGATGTACTTGGGTCCCATCACCTCGAGGCCGACGTCGATGCGGTTGGTGTTACCGCCCAGCACCTTGAGCTGTTTGGTGGTGGAGCCGACCTTGTTGAAGTCGTAGAGCACATCCCACTGGTTGCCGCTGTCCTGGCGGACGGTCATGTAGGTGTGGTTGCGCTTGTCCGGCTTGGTCGGGTTGACCCCGGCCTTGATGGCTGTCGTGCGACCACCGCTGGTAGTCAGCTCCGACCAGCGCGGCCCGTAGGTGTGGGTGGTCTTCCCCGTCTTCTCCGCGTACAGGCCGATCTCGATGTTGGGAGCCAGCGGACCGCTCGACGTGTTCGGGCTGACGCGCATGTAGTTGGCCACCTGCACGGTCGTAGACCCGGTGTCGACCTGATCGAAGGTGATCGGTATGTTGCGCCAGGTGGCGAAGCCGCCGATCATCGGCTCGCCCGGCTGACTGCACGTCATCGCCCAGAAGGTGATCCGGGCGTTGTAGAGGCCGGTGCAGGCTTCCTTGGGCGCGGCGGCACTCGCGGACGGGGCGGTGCCGAGGATGGTGAGTGCGGTGACCCCGGCGCATGCCGAGGCCAAGAATCTCGCGCGCGAACGCGACAAGGTTCCCCCTAGGAGCGATCAAGAGTGGTCACAGGGGAACCTACATGTGCTCTTTTTCTGGCACATCTGCTTATAAGGCAAGTTGGCTGAGTCGCTACAGGTGATCACGGCCACATCTGTCGTCGGCTCACCGGTACCTGCACCGGGGTAAGGACGTTGCCTTGGAGTGAATCCACACGGTCCGCAGCCAGCGGCCGAGGATTGTCTCGCGCCGACCACGACGGGCAAGGTCGAGCGGTTCCATCAGACGCTGCGGCGTTGACTCCTGGACGACTGCGGTGCGTTCGAGAGCATCGGGGCGGCTCAGGCGGCGCTGGATGCGTGGGTGGAGGAATACAACTCCGTCCGGCCGCATCAGGCCCTGGACATGCAGTCTCCGGCCGAGAGGTTCGCCCCGGTTCCCGAGCAGGAGCGGGATGTGCTGGGCCTGCGGGTGCCCGGAGTGCTCGGGCTGGTGCCTCAGCAGAGGCATGCTCCCGCCGAGCCAGAACCGGCTGAGGCGATGCCTGTTTCCGTCCATGCGCTTGAGGAGAGCGCGCCATCGGCGCAGGTGCAGGACGGCGGACCGGTGGAGTTCGAGCGGGTGGTGCCGGCGAGTGGGAATCTGCAGGTTGCGGGCAAGCAGTTCTGGCTCGGCCCGGCCCGCTCGGGGCTGACGGTGACGTTCTGGGCCGACACACAGGTGATCCACTTGCTGATCGCCGGGTCGCGGATCAAGTCGGTGCGGTCGCACCTGTCGGTGGCGGACCTGGCTCAGCTGGCGGCCCGGGGTGGGCGTGCGGCGGGGCCGTCGCCGCTGCCGACGGGTGACGGTGCTGCGTTCGAGGTGGACCGGACGGTGAACAAGCACGGGCTGGTGGGTCTGGGCGGGCGCCAGGTGCTGGCGGCGGAGATCCTGGGCGGGCGCCGGGTGAGCGTCCGCATCGACGAGGCGACGCTGTCGTTCTTCGATCCGTCCTCGCGGGAGCTGCTGCGTGTGCGGCCCAACCCGCTCACCAGCGAGGAGGTGCAGCGGTTGCACGGTCTGCGGCCCGCGGGCCCGCCGCCCCGGCCCCGGATGGAGCCGGTGCGGGTCCAGCGGCGGGTTAGCGCGGTCCTCGGTCAAGCGAGCCATGGCGCGGGACAAGGTGAAGCGCAACGTCGTCGAGCTGTGCTCAGTGCCTCAGGGCCAGGCTGGGCGGCCGTCCAAGGCGCTCAGCTTCGCTCAAGTTGAGACGGTACTCAAGGCGGCCGAGGGGACCTCGATGCACGCGTACATCGTCGTCGCCCTGCTCACCGGTGCCCGCACTGAGGAGTTGCGGGCGCTGACCTGGGACCACGTCTTCCTCAAGGGCAGGCTGGACGCCGATCCGCCGCAGCCCCCGCACATCGCCGTGTGGCGTTCGGTCTGGCGCGGCGGGGACACCAAGACACGGAAGTCCCGGCGAACGCTCGCTCTGCCGGCGCGTTGCGTCGAGGTCCTGTGGCAGCAGTTCGAGGACCAGGGTTGGGAGCGGCTCGCCGCTGGCGACAGCTGGGAGGAACACGGACTGGTCTTCTCCTCGGCCGTCGGCAAGCCGCTCGACGCGACCAACGTCCGGCGGGCCTTCCGCCAGGCGCTCAAGGACGCAGAGGGGATCAACGCCGACGAGTGGACACCGCGGGAGCTCCGCCACAGCTTCGTGTCCCTGCTCTCCGACCGGGGCGTCCCGCTGGAGGAGATCTCCCGGCTCGTCGGCCGCTCCGGCACGGACGTGACCGAGGAGGTCTACCGGAAGCAGATCCGGCCCGTGATCCAGACCGGCGCCGTGGACGGCATCTTCAAGCGGGATCCGGAGCGGTAGTCACGCAGATAGACACGTACAACGAATCAGACCCACCTACAAAAGTTCGTAAGTGGGTCCGACCTTGTATTTCTCTGTCGGGGTGGCGGGATTTGAACCCACGACCTCTTCGTCCCGAACGAAGCGCGCTGCCAAGCTGCGCTACACCCCGATGTCGCTGCTGTCGCGGCGACGACGTTTACTTTAGCCCACCGGTGGCTAGAGACGAAATCCGGTTTTACCGCGGTGGCGGATGGGGTTCGGGCGGGCGTGGTCGACGGCCACGAGGAGCACCGCCAGCGCGTAGAAGGAGAGGCCCAGGAGGAGGGCGTTGCCGAGGACGCTCTTGAAGCCGTCCTGGCCGACGTCCAGGAACGGGTAGAGGTAGCGGTCGGGCGTGCCCGGGAGGAGCAGCTCGCCCCGGGTGAGGCAGAAGGCCAGGTAGGCCATGGGGTACAGGAGCCAGGTGCTGGCCTGGCGGAGGTGCATGCGGCCGGGGGACGTGAGCAGGAGCCAGTCCAGTACCGCCGCGATCGGCGTCACGGTGTGCAGCACGGCGTGGGAGAGGGCCTGCCCGCCCGCCGGGGCGGCGGCCTCGCCCGTGAGGGAGAAGGGGCTCGCCGCGTTCATCAGGAGCAGGTGGTGCACCAGGGCCGCGATGACGACGTAGAGCAGCGTCGCTCCCAGGACGGCGCCCGGCAGGGGCCGGCCGGTCGTCCATGCGCGGCGGGCCGAGAGGACCATGACCAGCGCCAGCAGCATGTTGCTCTGGATCGTGAAGTGACTCAGGACCCGGGTCGGGTCGCCGAGGAGCAGTTCGAGTGTCACGCCCCCGGCCGCCGCGAGGGCGATCAGCAGGCGGAAGGCCGCGGCCGCGGGGCGGCGGACCGGGGTGACGACGGCCGTGGCGGGCACGGGGGAGGGCTTCAGTGCCGGCGGAAACGGGATCGCGGGGAGGTCCGGGATGTCCCGGGGTATCGGGGCGGTCATGCCCCCACGCTGGCAGAAACGGACATAGGGGGCGATGTGGGCGGGGCTGTGTGGGTTACCCGGCCCCAGCCGACCTCAGGCCCCGGTCCCGACGGGCTCCAGCCTCAGTCCCGACCAGCCCAGCCGCCAGCCCTGGTTCCGTCCGGTTCCGGTCGCGGTTCGCGGTCCCGGCCAGCCGCCAGCCCTGGCTCAGTCCGGTTCCGGCCGCTAACCCGACCGGCTCGGCGGCCCCAGTCCCGTCCGGCTCTGGCCCAGTCCCGCCCGGCCCCTCCGCGTTACCCCCGCGGGTCCTCGTCGCGCCCGACCAACGTCAGCAACGTGGCCTCAGGCGGGCACCCGAACCGTACCGGCGTGTAGCGGTTCGTGCCGCAGCCCGCCGACACGTGCAGGTACGACGTGTTGCCCTCCGCCCTGTGCCGGGACAGGCCCTTCACCCGGTCCGTGTCCAGGTCGCAGTTGGTGACCAGGGCGCCGTAGAAGGGGATGCACAGCTGGCCGCCGTGGGTGTGGCCGGCCAGGATCAGGGGGTAGGCGTCGGCCGTGAAGGCGTCCAGGGTGCGCAGGTAGGGGGCGTGCACGACGCCCATGGAGAAGTCCGCCGCCTCGGACGGGCCGCCGGCCACCTGCGCGTAGCGGTCCCGTTTGATGTGCGGGTCGTCCAGGCCCGTGAGCTCCACCGAGGCGCCCTCCAGCTTGAGCTCGCCCCGCGAGTTGGTCAGGTTGAGCCAGCCCGCCGCGTCGAAGCCGTCCCGCAGGTCCTCCCACGGGTTGTGCACGACGCCCTCGGCCGGCGCGTTGCCGTTGAGCCCGTGGCGGCCCTGGGCCTTCTCCAGCAGGTAGCGGGCGGGGTTGCGCAGCTTGGGGCCGTAGTAGTCGTTGGAGCCGAAGACGTACGCGCCCGGGAACTCCATCAGGGGGCCGAGCGCGTCCAGGACCTCGGGGACGCCCTCCGGGTCGGACAGGTTGTCGCCCGTGTTGATCACGAAGTCGGGGCGCAGGCCCGCCAGCGACCGCAGCCAGCGCTGCTTCTTGCGCTGGCCCCCGACCATGTGGATGTCGGAGACCTGGAGCACACGCAGCGGGCGCATTCCCGGGGGCAGGACCGGGACGGTGACCCGGCGCAGGCGGAAGGAGCGGGCCTCGAAGCCCGCCGCGTACAACAGACCGGCGGCGCCAGCCGCCGCGATTCCCAGGGGGACTCCGTATCGCGCGCGCATACGACCATCGTGTCAGACCCCGGCCCTTGCCCGTGCCCCTGCGGTGCCCGTGCGGTGCCCGAAATCCCGTGACACCACCGGCCCTTCGGCCGCGGTCTCCTAAATGAAGGGGCGCTCCTCCTCCCGCACCTGCGACAATCGACCCCATGACCACGCTCAAGTCGAAGCTGCAGGACGACCTCAACGTTGCGATCAAGGAGCGCGACGAGCTGCGCTCCTCGACGCTCCGGCTGACGCTCGCCGCGATCACCAAGGAGGAGGTCGCGGGCAAGGAGAAGCGCGTGCTCTCCGACGACGAGGTGCAGAAGGTGATCGCCCGGGAGGCGAAGAAGCGGCGTGAGGCGGCCGACGCCTTCGCGCAGGGTGGCCGGGCCGAGCAGGCCGAGCGGGAGAAGGCGGAGGGCGAGGTCCTCGCCACGTACCTGCCGCAGCAGCTGTCGGACGAGCAGCTCCAGGAGATCGTCGCCCAGGCCGTCGAGGAGGCGAAGGCGGCCGGTGCCGAGGGGCCGCGGGCCATGGGCGCGGTCATGAAGATCGTGAACCCGAAGGTGGCCGGGCAGGCGGAGGGCGGCCGCGTCGCCGCCGTCGTGAAGAAGATCCTCGCGGGCTAGCGAGCCCGGTCCTGTCCCTCCTCCGTTCGAGGGTGGGACAGGACGCCGTCTTGCTCGCGGTCGTGCGGTCGCTTGGTCGTGAGGACGCGAAAGTGTGATTTCTGAGACACCGGCCCAGTGGCGCGTGTTAGCGTCGGCCAGTTCTGAACGCTCGTTCGAATCGAGGGTGGAATGACTGGGTCGAGACGTGTTCTCAAGGCCTCCATGACCGCGGCGGCCGTGGTCGCCGCGACATTGGGCTTTTCGGGGACGGCGGAGGCGGCGGGCAGCTGTTCGGGAAGCCTCATCGATACGTACAACGTCACGGGGGACTACAGCCCCTACACCGGGCAGTACGTCGGCCAGGTCCGGCTCTACTGGGACGGCACGAACAACTGCGCGATCTTCACCAAGTCCGGAGGACCGCTCTACGGCGTGACCACCTCGATGAGCATCAAGCTCATGGCCAACACGTCTCCGGAACGGAGCGACACCGACTCAGGGAACTTCGCGCAGTACGCGGGCCCGGTGAAGGTCGCCGCCGCCGGAAAGTGCGTGAGGTGGGAAGGATCGATCGTGTACAACGGCCGGACCGTCGCGTACGACTCGAGCGGCTGGCAGCACTGCGGCTGACACCGGAAACACCTGACTGGCAGAAGCACCCGGCCCCTTCCTTCACGAGGATCCTCTGAAGGAAGGGGCCGGGTGCTTCGGGTGCGTTCCGTCACGCCGGTCGATCAGCCGAACCGGCCGCCGTTGCCGTTGCCGCCGCCGTTGCTCTGGCCGCGGAAGAAGCCCTCCGGGATGGAGAACGAGGGGGTCGGGAAGGGCTCGCCGCCGCCTCCGCCGTTGTTGTTGCCGCCGACCAGTCCGCCGATGAAGCCGTCGTCGTCGCCGTTACCGCCGTCGTCACGGCCGCCGCCACCGTCGCCGTCCCCGTCACCGCGGTCCCGCGGCTTGCTGTCGGGGATGTGGACGGTGTTGAAGTCCTCGACGGGCTTGCCCTCCAGAGCACCGGACATCATGTCGCCCCAGATCGGGCCGGGGACCTCACCACCGAAGACCTTGCCGTACGACCGGCCGCCGATGGTGATGCCGACCATCTTCCGCTTGTGCGCGGGGTCGCCGACCCAGACCGCGCCCGCCATGTTCGGCGTGTAGCCCACGAACCAGGCCGCGTAGCGCTCGTCCGTCGTGCCGGTCTTACCGGCGCTGGGGCGGCTGCCGAGACCGGCCTTCTTGCCCGTACCGTCCTCGACCACGCCCTTCAGCAGCGCGTTGATCGTGTCGGCGGTGTTCTCCGACATCGCGCGCGAGCAGGTCGACTTCGGCACCTCCAGCGACGAGGTCTTGTCACCGACGCGCCGGCTGACCGACTCGATGGCGACCGGTGTGCAGTACATGCCGCGCGCGGCGAAGGTCGCGTACGCGTTCGCCATGGTCAGCGGGGACATCTCCTGGGTGCCGAGGGCGATGGAGGGCACCTGGGGCATCTTGTCGCCGTCGGCCCGCACGACGCCCATCTTCTTCGCCATCGTCGTCACCGGGCAGATGCCGATGTCGCTGATCATCTGCACGTAGTAGGTGTTGACCGACTTGGCGGTCGCCTCCCGCATGTCGTACGGGCCGACCTCGGAGGAGTTCTCGTTCTCCAGCTTGGCCGGGCTGTTGGGGTCGTTCACCCAGCGCTTGCCGTCACAGGCCGAGACCGGGCTCGGGTACGCCATCTGGTACGGCGACGAGTACACCTTGTTCGCCGGCATGCCGTCTTCGAGAGCAGCGGCGGCCACGATCGGCTTGAACGTCGAACCGGGCTGGTAGCCCATGCCGCCGCCCATGTCGTCGTCGACGGACAGGTTGAGGGTCGTCTCGCCCTCCTTGATGTCGACGCCGTACGGACGCGACTGGCCCATGGCGAGGACCTTGCCGGTGCCCGGCTGGACGAGGGAGACGGCCGTGGCGACCTCGTCGCTCTTGTAGACGTGCTCCTTGATGGACCGCTGCGCCGCCCTCTGGGCCTGCGGGTCCATGGTCGTGCGGATGGTGAGGCCGCCCTGGTTCCAGATCTTCGCGCGCTTCTCCCTGGTCTTGCCGAAGACCGGGTCGGTCAGGAAGACCTCGCGCACGTAGTCGCAGAAGAATCCCGCGCCCTTGACCGCCGTGATGCAGCCGTTCTTGGGCTTGCTGACCTTCAGGCCGAGCGGTGCCTTCATCGCGTCGGCGGCCTGCGCCCGGGAGATGTCGCCGACGGCCGCCATGCGCTGCAACACGGTGTTGCGGCGTTTGGTGGCCTCCGTCTCGTCGTTGACCGGGTCGTACCGGCTGGGCGACTGGACGATGCCGGCGAGCAGGGCCGCCTGCTCCAGGTCGAGGTCCTTGGCGGACGTGGAGAAGTAGCGCTGGGCCGCGGCCTCGACGCCGTAGGCCTGCTGGCCGAAGAACGTGATGTTCAGGTAGTTCTCGAGGATCTTCTTCTTGCCCAGCTCCTCCTCGACCTGGATCGCGTACTTGAGCTCGCGGATCTTGCGGCCGATGGTCTGCTGGGTGGCCTGGGCGACCTTGGTCGGGTCGTTGCCCGCCTCCTCGACGAAGACGTTCTTCACGTACTGCTGCGTCAGGGTGGAGGCGCCCTCCGAGACCCCGCCGGTCTGCGCGTTCTTGTTGAGGGCGCGCAGGACGCCCTTCAGGTCGACCGCGCCGTGCTGGTAGAAGCGCGAGTCCTCGATCGCGACGATCGCCTTCTGCATGTACGGCGAGATGTCCTTGAGGGGGACCACCGTGCGGTCGCGCGAGTAGACCGTGGCGATCTGGCCGCCGTCGGCGTCGAGGATCGTGGTGCGCTGACTCAGCGGCGGGGTCTTCATGGTGGCCGGGAGCTCGTCGAAGCTCTCGACCGATCCCTTGGCCGCAAGTCCCAGCGCGCCCACCGCCGGGAGCGCGATGCCGGCCAGCACGGCTCCCGCGAGGACACTGACACCGAGGAACTTGGCGGCCTGCTGCGTGGGAGACAGACCACCGCCCGAGCGCTTGTTTGGCATGAGGGCAGCCTACGTTCTCATTCGCCGGACAGGCGTATAGGCCTTGGCCTAAGCTGCTCTCAACTGTCACAGCAGTGAGGTCACGTATCAATACGTCCGACGACCCCGAATCGTTCTGGGTGTTCCCCAACTTTTTTGGTGGGGCCGTGTCCGAATCCGCCTTGTGTGTCATACGGCGTCCGTTGTGACGCAGCTGAACTGTCCCGGTTTGCCGGGAAAGTTACGTATGCCGCCAGCTCACTCCCCCGGGTGATCTGCCGCTTACCCATAGTCCGTTCGGGCCATTCAAGATTGGGCCCGAAGGGGGTGTTGCGCTGTGCCCACCTTCCGTAACGTCCTCAACTGGCGGCGGTGAATATGCCGCTGCCGCCGTGGGGGAGCCTCGATTCGGGAGAGGACGGCGCCGGTATGGGCTGGGTAGTCGACTGGAGTGCGCAGGCGGCCTGCCGCACTACCGATCCGGATGAACTGTTCGTTCAAGGAGCAGCGCAGAACAGGGCCAAGGCGGTGTGCACCGGTTGCCCGGTGCGCACGGAGTGCCTGGCCGACGCGCTCGACAACCGCGTCGAGTTCGGTGTGTGGGGAGGCATGACGGAGCGGGAGCGCCGCGCACTGCTGCGCAGGCGTCCCACGGTGACCTCCTGGCGCCGGCTGCTGGAGACGGCGCGCACGGAGTACGAGCGGGGGTGCGGTGTGCTGCCCCTCGACGACGACGAGATCTACGAGAACTACGCGGCGGTGAGCTGAGGAGTCCCCTCGGGAACTCCCCAGGTCCAGGTCTGAGGGCCCTTCCGGGCCCTTCGCCCATCACCTGCGAGTCCTTGGGCCGTGTGCCTTGGTCCTTGGCCGCAGCTCAGGCGCCCTGCGCCCTCGCCGGGTTGCCCTCAGGCAGTCGCCTCGGGCGGTTCCGGCCGGTCGGCGGGGTCGGGCAGCTCGCGCTCGTCGGCCGCGAGCCGGTCGCCGATGGTGCGCAGTCCCGTGAGGTCGTGCACGTCGCCGGGCAGTGCGGCCACTTCCGTCACGGCCACCTCGGGGTGCAGCGCGGTGAAGCGGTCACGCGTGCGCTGCTCACGGGAGAGCAGCTGCATGCGATCGGCGTGCAACCTCAGCAGGCCTGCCGTGAGCTGGTCGACGGACCGCTCGGGGTCCTCGGCGTGCCCGGTGTTCTCGGAGCTCTCGGCGTCTTCGGTGGGGGAGCCACCCTCGGGAGCCGATGCCGGAGCCCCGGCTGGGGTTCCGGGCGTGGGAGAGTCTGAACTGTCCTGTGCGTCGGGGGAGTTACGAAGTACTGCTTTCCCGCCCTCCTGATCCACAATGCGGGGCTCTTCAAGATTTTCCGCGGCGGCGAGCGCCCGCTCGGCCGACAGCCGGTCGGCGCCGCTGCCGTGCACTCGGTTGAGCACCAGACCGGCGAGCGGCATGTCCTCCGCCGCCAGGCGTTCCACGAAGTACGCGGCCTCGCGCAGCGCGTCCCGCTCCGGCGCCGCGACCACGAGGAACGCCGTACCGGGCGCCTGGAGCAGCTTGTACGTCGCGTCGGCGCGGGTGCGGAAGCCGCCGAAGGTCGTGTCCATCGCGGAGACGAACGTCTGGACGTCCTTGAGGAGCTGACCGCCGAGCAGCTTGCCGAGGGTGCCGGTCATCATCGACATCCCGACGTTCAGGAACTTCATCCCGGCCCGGCCGCCCAGCTTCGCCGGTGCCGTCAGCAGCCGGATCAGCCGGCCGTCCAGGAACGAGCCCAGCCGCTTGGGCGCGTCCAGGAAGTCCAGCGCCGAGCGGGACGGCGGGGTGTCCACGACGATCAGGTCCCACTCGTCCCGGGCGCGCAGCTGCCCGAGCTTCTCCATCGCCATGTACTCCTGCGTGCCCGCGAAGCCCGCCGAGAGCGACTGGTAGAAGGGGTTGCCCAGGATGGCGGCCGCCCGCTCGCGGTCCGCGTGCGCCTCGACGATCTCGTCGAAGGTGCGCTTCATGTCGAGCATCATCGCGTGCAGCTCGCCGCCCGCGGAGTCGTCGATGCCCTTCACCCGGCGCGGGGTGTTGTCCAGCGAGTCGATACCCATGGACTGGGCGAGCCGGCGAGCCGGGTCGATGGTCAGGACGACCACCTTGCGGCCCCGCTCGGCGGCGCGCAGGCCCAGGGCGGCCGCGGTCGTCGTCTTGCCGACCCCGCCGGAGCCGCAGCAGACGATGATCCTGGTCCTCGGATCCTCCAGCAGCGGATCGACATCGAGCAGACGCGCCGGCGACAGACGGTGTTGGGCCGGGTCCGGACGACTCATGACATCCCCTGCTTCCGACTCATCATGACGGGCCTTGCGGGCCTTGCCTGTCCGTCCTGGCTCATGACACGCCCTGCTCGCGCAGCTCACGGGCCAGCTCGTACAGCCCCGCCAGGTCCATGCCCTCGGCGAACAGCGGCAGTTCGTGCAGCGGCAGGCCCAGCTCGGCCAGGACCGCGCGCTGCTCGTGCTCCAGCGTGTACCGCTCGGCGTACTCCTCGGCCTGCGCGAGCAGCGGGTCCACCAGCCGCTCGGCGTGCCCGCCGCGCCGCGCCCCGCCGAGCCCCGCGGACGACAGAGACCGCGCGACAGTGGAACGCGGGACCGTCCGCAGGAGTTCCAGGTCGGTCTCGTCCAACACCTCCGGCCGGACCATGTTCACGATGATCCGCCCCACCGGCAGCCGGGCCGACCGCAGCTCGGCGATGCCGTCCACGGTCTCCTGGACGGGCATCTCCTCCAGCAGCGTCACCAGGTGCACGGCCGTCTCGGGCGACTTCAGCACCCGCATCACGGCCTGCGCCTGATTGTGTATCGGGCCGATCTTGGCGAGGCCCGCGACCTCGTCGTTCACGTTCAGAAAGCGCGTGATCCGCCCCGTCGGCGGGGCGTCCATCACGACGTAGTCGTAGGCGAACCGACCGCTGCGCTCCTTGCGGCGCACAGCCTCGCACGCCTTGCCGGTCAGGAGGACGTCCCTGAGGCCGGGCGCGATGGTGGTGGCGAAGTCGATGGCGCCGAGCTTCTTCAGGGCCCGTCCTGCGCTGCCCAGCTTGTAGAACATCTGGAGGTAGTCCAGAAGGGCCAGTTCGGGGTCGATGGCGAGGGCGTACACCTCCCCGCCCCCGGGTGCTACCGCGATTTTCCGTTCCTCGTAAGGCAGCGCTTCCGTTTCGAAGAGCTGCGCGATGCCCTGACGGCCCTCGACCTCGACGAGAAGCGTCCGCTTCCCCTCCGTGGCCAGGGCCAGCGCTAGGGCCGCGGCCACCGTGGTCTTGCCGGTACCGCCCTTGCCGCTGACGACCTGGAGCCTGCTCACGTATTCGAGCCTAACCAGTTCGTGCCCGGGCTACGCGGGAGGCTGTGGACAACGTGGGCCGCGCCCTGTGGACGAACGGGGCGCGACCGGCCGCGTGACCCCCCTCCGCCAGCGGCTAGAGTCGGCCGCATGACCAAGTGGGAATACGCAACCGTGCCGCTGCTCGTCCACGCCACGAAGCAGATTCTGGACACCTGGGGCGAGGACGGCTGGGAGCTCGTCCAGGTCGTGCCCGGGCCGAACAACCCCGAGCAGCTCGTCGCCTACCTGAAGCGGGAGAAGCAGTAGTGGGCGCCGTCGAGGCGAAGCTGGCCGAGCTCGGCCTGAGCCTGCCCGACGTGGTCCCGCCGCTCGCCGCGTACCAGCCGGCCGTGCAGTCCGGGCCGTACGTCTACACCGCCGGGCAGCTCCCGATGGTGGACGGCAAGCTTCCGGTCACCGGCAAGGTCGGCGCCGAGGTCACCCCGGAGGAGGCCAAGGAGCTGGCCCGCACGTGTGCGCTGAACGCCCTGGCCGCCGTGAAGTCCGTCGCCGGTGACCTGGACCGCATCGCGCGCGTGGTGAAGGTCGTCGGCTTCGTGGCGTCGGCCTCGGACTTCACGGGCCAGCCCGCGGTGCTGAACGGCGCGAGCGAGCTGCTCGGCGAGGTCCTCGGCGACAAGGGCGTGCACGCGCGCAGCGCGGTGGGCGTGGCGGTGCTGCCGCTGGACGCGCCGGTCGAGGTCGAGATCCAGGTGGAGCTCGCGTAGCACCCTCTTCGGTGGCCCCAGCTGCGGAATCCGTCCCCGGGGGCCACTCGAACATCCGCCCGTCACGGGATAGCCTCGCGCCCATGGCGAACGGTCAGTGGTACCCCCCGGAGTGGCCGGACCGCATCCGCGCACTCGCGGCCGGCACCCTCACCCCGGTGACCCCGAAGCGCGCGGCCACCGTCATGCTCCTGAAGGACACCGGCAGCGGCACGGCCGTCCACATGCTGCGCAGACGCGCCTCCATGGCCTTCGCCGGAGGCGCGTACGCGTATCCGGGCGGCGGTGTCGATCCGCGCGACGACGACCACCACGTCCGCTGGGCGGGCCCCACGCGCGCGTGGTGGGCTGACCGGCTCGGCGTCGACGAGACGGCGGCCCAGGCGATCGTCTGCGCGGCCGTACGCGAGACGTACGAGGAGGCGGGCGTGCTGCTCGCCGGGCCGGCCGCCGACGCGGTCGTCGGCGACACCACGGGCGCCGACTGGGAGGCCGACCGGGCCGCCCTGGTCGCCCGGGACGTGTCCTTCGCGGAGTTCCTGGACCGCCGCGGCCTGGTCCTGCGCTCCGACCTGCTCGGTGCCTGGACCCGCTGGATCACCCCCGAGTTCGAGGCCCGCCGCTACGACACCTGGTTCTTCGTGGCCGCGCTCCCCGAGGGGCAGCGCACCCGGAACGCCTCCACGGAGGCCGACCGCACGGTGTGGATCGCCCCGAGCGAGGCGGCGGCCGGGTACGACAAGGGCGAGCTGCTGATGATGCCGCCGACGATCGCGACCCTGCGCCAGCTGACGGCATACAGGACGGCCGCCGGGGCACTCGAAGCCGCCCCGGGGCGTGACCTCACGCCCGTCCTGGCCACCGCCCGCCTGGTGGACGGGGAGATCGTGCTCTCCTGGCCGGGCCACGACGAGTTCACCAAGCACATCGCGACCGGTGGAGCCACCGCATGACGGACGCAGCCGCCCTTCCCGGCCAGCCCCGCGGCGGGGTCCTCTCGGGACCCGCCACCGCGCGGGCCGTGAACGTCCTGGCCCCCAATGCCTCGGCGATGACCCTGGACGGCACGAACACCTGGATCCTTTCCGAGCCCGGCTCGGACCTGGCCGTGGTGGTCGACCCGGGTCCGCTGGACGACGGGCACCTGCGCCGGGTCGTCGCCACGGCCGAGCAGGCCGGCCGGCGTGTCGCGCTGACGCTGCTGACCCACGGCCACCCCGACCACGCGGAGGGCGCCGCCCGGTTCGCCGAACTGACCGGCACGCGCGTGCGTGCCCTCGACCCGGCCCTGCGGCTGGGCGAGGAGGGCCTGGCCGCCGGTGACGTCATCACCACCGGCGGACTGGAACTGCGCGTCGTACCCACCCCCGGCCACACCTCCGACTCCCTCTGCTTCCACCTCCCGGCCGACCGGGCGGTCCTCACCGGCGACACGGTCCTCGGCCGCGGCACGACGGTCGTGGCCCACCCCGACGGACGTCTGGGCGACTACCTGGACTCCCTGCGCCGCCTGCGCTCCCTCACGGTCGACGACGGCGTCCACACGGTCCTGCCGGGCCACGGCCCCGTCCTGGACGACGCCCAGGGCGTCGTCGAGTACTACCTCGCCCACCGCGCCACCCGCCTCGCCCAGGTGGAGACGGCCGTCGAGGACGGCTACCGCACTCCGCCCGCAGTCGTGGCGCACGTCTACGCGGACGTGGACCGCTCCCTGTGGCCGGCCGCGGAACTGTCGGTGCGGGCGCAGATGGACTACCTGGAGGAACACGGGCTCATCTAGGCTCCTCGGGGACGCGGCCAGAGCCTCACGGGCGTGGCCAGGGCCAGCGGGCACGGACACGTGCAGAAACGTGGCCAGGGCCTCAGGGACGCGGTGCTTTGACGCCGTGCACGCGCGCGTACTCCCCGGCGAGCCAGGGGCCGAGATCGCCGACGTACGCCGCGAGCACGGCGGCGTCCCCGGCCGGCTCCCGCCCCAGGACGGCCGCGGCCCGCAGCTGCTCACCACGCTCGGGGTAGAACCCGACGAACGCCTCGGCCATCTCGTGCAGGTCGCTGGTCCAGCCGTGCCAGCGGGGCATGACGAGAGTGAAGCCCGTACGGACCAGGTGCCGGGACATGAAGCGCACCAGGGGCCGGCGGGCCTCCTCCGTGTCGTCCGCCTCGGCGATCCGCCGGCGCCAGTGCGGAAGCAGCCGGGCCAGATCGCCGTTGGTCTCGCGGGCCAGCAGCGAATCGGGGCGGTAGCGCGGCAGGTACGCGGCCAGGTCCTCGCCCAGCAGCGGTGTGCACAGGCAGGCGACGAACCACCCCAGGTCGTACCTCTCCACGTCGCTCAGCAGCCGCGCCCGGCTGAACAGCAGGGTGCCGTGCCCGTCGATCTGCCCGAACTCCTCGTCCAGGGCCGCGCCGAGCGCCCGGGCTGCGTCCCGGTCCGCCCCGGTCGGCTGATGGTGCAGGGCGAGCAGCAGGTCGAGGTCGCTGCGGCCCACGCGCGCGGTGCCGCGCGGTATCGACCCGTAGAGGTAGGCGCTGTGCAGCCGGTGCCCGAACACGTCGGTCAGCCGGTCGCGTGTCGCGGTGACGACCGGACGGAAGGCCGGGGGCACGCGTGCGAGGGAGCCCTCCCGGGTGAGGAAGCCCCGCGCGTCGAGTCCAGGGCGGCGGACGGTGTCGCCTGTCATGCGCTCACCGTGTCGCGCACAGGGCCGCCGCGGGGCGCGTTTTCCGCTTTCTGTCTTCCTTGCCTTCCTTGCCTCCCTGACGACGTCGGCCCCGTCTCGTGAGGAGACGGGGCCCGATGACGTACGGCAGGTGGGCGGTCGGGGTGTGGTCAGCGCGAGCGCTTGGCGAGGCGTTCCACGTCCAGGAGGATCACCGCGCGGGCCTCCAGGCGCAGCCAGCCGCGCTGGGCGAAGTCAGCGAGGGCCTTGTTGACCGTCTCGCGGGACGCGCCGACCAGCTGGGCCAGCTCTTCCTGCGTGAGGTCGTGCACGACGTGGATGCCCTCCTCGGACTGCACGCCGAACCGGCGCGACAGGTCGAGCAGGGCGCGGGCGACGCGGCCCGGGACGTCCGAGAAGACGAGGTCGGACATGGCGTCGTTGGTCTTGCGCAGCCGGCGCGCGACGGCGCGCAGGAGCGCCGTGGCCACCTCGGGCCGGGCGTTCAGCCAGGGCTGGAGGTCGCCGTGGCCGAGGCCGAGCAGCTTGACCTCGGTCAGTGCCGTGGCGGTCGCGGTGCGCGGGCCCGGGTCGAACAGCGACAGCTCGCCGATGAGCTCGCTGGGGCCGACCACGGCCAGCATGTTCTCGCGGCCGTCGGGGGACGTGCGGTGGAGCTTCACCTTGCCCTCCGTGACCACGTACAGGCGGTCTCCGGGGTCGCCCTCATGGAACAGCGAGTCACCGCGGGCGAGGGTCACCTCACTCATGGAGGCGCGGAGCTCCGCGGCCTGCTCGTCATCGAGCGCCGCGAAGAGCGGATTGCGCCGCAGAACGTCGTCCACGAGTTCTCTCCTTGTCGACCTGCTCAGGGGATCTTGCTCCCCCGTGTACCGAGGGACCGTGGTGCCCATTTTGTCGGGCGGTCCAAACAGTGTGATCTGTCACAAGGATGCCGCACACGTGTCCCGGGGTACGCGGCAGGGGTCCAATTGGGCGCCGATCTTCAAGGGCCGGGGCGGATGTCTGTGCCGGGCCTTAGGCTGGCCGGGTGTCCAAATCGCCGGTGAGAGCACAGGCCGAGGGGGCTGCGCGGGTGGTTGTACGTCGCAATTCCGCTGTGGGCGAACAGGGCCCCGATGGCGGTAAGAAAACGGCGAAACAGAACAAGACGGAGCCGGTGAAGAAGACGGCGTCCGCGAAGAAGACGGCGTCCGCGAAGAAGACGGCGTCCGCGAAAAAGGCCGCGCCCGCGAAGAAGTCTGCCTCCAAGGCGGGTGCTTCGAAGGCGAGTGGCACGAAGGCGGCTGCTTCGAAGGTGAGTGGCTCGAAGACGTCCGCCTCAAAGACGAGCGGCTCGAAGACGTCCGCCGCCGAGAAGGCCGCCAAGGGCGGCGGCGCTGCCGTGAAGAAGGCGCCAGCGGCCAAGAAGGTCACGGTCGCGCCCAAGAAGGCCACCGCCCGCCTCAAGGGCACCGCCCCTGCCAAGGCCGTCGTCCACCCGCCGGGCGACGAGTCGCCCACCGCCCTGGTCCGCCGGGCCCGCCGTATCAACCGCGAGCTCGCCGAGGTCTTTCCGTACGCGCACCCCGAGCTGGACTTCGAGAACCCGTTCCAACTCGTCGTCGCCACGGTCCTGTCCGCCCAGACGACCGACCTGCGCGTCAACCAGACGACACCGTCCCTCTTCGCGAAGTACCCGACCCCGGAGGACCTGGCCGCCGCCAACCCCGAGGAGGTGGAGGAGATCCTCCGCCCCTGCGGCTTCTTCCGGGCCAAGACGAAGTCCGTCATAGGGCTGTCGAAGGCCCTGGTCGAGGACTTCGGCGGTGAGGTGCCCGGCCGGCTGGACGATCTGGTCAAGCTGCCCGGCGTCGGCCGCAAGACCGCGTTCGTCGTGCTGGGCAACGCCTTCGGCCGTCCCGGCATCACCGTGGACACGCACTTCCAGCGCCTGGTGCGCCGCTGGCGGTGGACCGGCGAGAGCGACCCGGACAAGATCGAGGCCGCCGTCGGCGCGCTCTTCCCGAAGAGCGACTGGACGGACCTCTCGCACCACGTGATCTGGCACGGCCGCCGCATCTGCCACGCCCGCAAGCCCGCGTGCGGCGCCTGCCCGATCGCCCCGCTCTGCCCGGCGTACGGCGAGGGCGAGACCGACCCGGAGAAGGCGAAGAAGCTCCTCAAGTACGAGAAGGGCGGCTTCCCCGGCCAGCGTCTGAAGCCGCCGCAGGCCTACCTGGACGCGGGCGGCACACCGGCGCCGCCGCTGGGGGCCGGATGAGCCGCCCGGACCATGCGGACCGCCGCCCGAGCGGTCCGACGCGCCCCCCTGAGAGCCTGACGCGCCGCCCGTTCAGGGGATCCCGGGCACCCGCGGAACGATCTCGGGGCCGCCGCGCGTTGGATGCGGCAGGACGACGGGGGTGGCGATGACGCGCGCGAGCGACACACAGGACGGCCCGGTGGTGCTGAGCAAGGACGGGCTGCCCGGCTGGCTGGACCCGGTGGTGCACGCCGTGGAGACCGTGCGGCCGAGGCAGCTGAGCCGCTTCCTGCCGCCGGAGGACGGCGCCGGGCGGCAGTCCGCCGTGCTGGTCCTGTTCGGCGAGGGCCCGCACGGGCCGGAGCTGCTGCTCATGGAGCGTGCGAGCTCCCTGCGCTCGCACGCCGGCCAGCCCTCCTTCCCGGGCGGCGCCCTCGACCCGGAGGACGGCGACCCGTCCGGTGACGGCCCGCTGCGGGCCGCCCTGCGCGAGGCGGAGGAGGAGACCGGCCTCGATCCCTCCGGCGTCCAGCTCTTCGGCGTCCTGCCCCGGCTCTACATCCCGGTCAGCGGTTTCGTCGTCACTCCGGTTCTGGGCTGGTGGCGGGAGCCGAGCCCGGTCGGGGTGGTCGATCCGAACGAGACCGCCAGGGTCTTCACCGTCCCCGTGGCGGATCTCACGGATCCCGCGAACCGGGCGACCACCGTCCACCCCAGCGGCCACCGGGGTCCGGCATTTCTGGTCGAATCGGCCCTTGTCTGGGGTTTCACGGCCGGAATCATCGACCGGCTGCTGCACTTCGCAGGCTGGGAGCGGCCCTGGGACCGCGAGAAGCAGGTCCCGCTCGACTGGCGCGCATGACAGGGTGGCCTCCGTGAACGTGCTGGACATCTTGTTGCTGGTCGCCGCCGTGTGGTTCGCGGTCGTGGGGTACCGCCAGGGGTTCGTCGTCGGCATCCTGTCGGTGATCGGCTTCCTGGGCGGCGGCCTCGTCGCGGTGTACGTGCTGCCCGTCGTCTGGGACGCGCTGACGGACAACGCGGAGGTGAGCACGACCGCCGCCGTCGTCGCGGTCGTCGTCGTCATCGTCTGCGCCTCCGTCGGCCAGGCCCTCACCACCCACCTCGGCAACAAGCTGCGCCGGCACATCACCTGGTCCCCGGCCCGGGCCCTGGACGCCACCGGCGGCGCCCTCGTCAATGTCGTGGCGATGCTCCTGGTCGCCTGGCTGATCGGCTCGGCCCTCGCGGGCACGACACTGCCCACGCTCGGCAAGGAGGTCCGCAACTCCAAGGTGCTGCTGGGCGTCTCGCAGGCACTGCCCGACCAAGCGGCCACCTGGTTCGCGGACTTCTCCTCCGTCCTCGCGCAGAACGGCTTCCCACAGGTCTTCAGCCCGTTCTCGAACGAGCCGATCACGGACGTCCGGCCACCCGACCCGGCGCTGGCGAACAGCCCCGTGGCGACCCGCGCCCAGCGTTCCATCGTCAAGGTCATGGGCACGGCCCCGAGCTGCGGCAAGGTCCTGGAGGGCACCGGCTTCGTCTTCTCCGACCGCCGCGTCATGACCAACGCGCACGTGGTGGGCGGAGTCGACGAGCCGACCGTGCAGATAGGCGGCGAGGGCAGGAAGTACGACGCCACGGTCGTGCTCTACGACTGGCGGCGCGACATCGCCGTCCTCGACGTGCCGAATCTCAAGGCGCCCGTGCTGCGGTTCACCGACAAGGACGCGAGCAGCGGCGACGGCGCGATCGTCGCGGGCTTCCCGGAGAACGGGGCGTACGACGTGCGGGCCGCACGCGTACGGGGCCGCATCTCGGCCAACGGCCCGGACATCTACCACCGCGGCACGGTCCGCCGCGACGTCTACTCCCTCTTCGCCACCGTCCGCCAGGGCAACTCCGGCGGCCCGCTGCTCACCCCCGACGGCAAGGTCTACGGCGTGGTGTTCGCCAAGTCCCTCGACGACGCCGAGACCGGATACGCGCTGACCGTGGACGAGATCCAGGAGGACATTACCAAGGGGCGCACCGCCAACCAGCAGGTGGGAAGCGACAGCTGCGCGCTCTAGGCGCGGTGCCGAGGCAACAGGTGCCGGGGCGACAGGTGTCGGGGCGTCACTCGCGCGGGTGACGCCTCAGTCGCGTGTGTGGCGCAGACGTACGGAGACCCAGCGGGCCCGGCGGCGGAGGATGCGCGGGATCCCCACCCTGGGATTCGCGGTCACCATCTGCGGTGCGCCGCTTCGCTGGTGGGGGTTCGTACCGCTCGCCGAGCGGCGATTGCGGGTTGCGTCACTGTAGTCGTGCGTCCAGCCCATACCCCGACGTGTGCCCCCGCCCCATGGTCGATAACCGCGCCAGGAGCGTCCAATTGGCCTATGCGCCGGGCAAGTGGCCGTTCGTAGGACAAGCGTTCACGTGACGAGGTGCCGGTGCGGGGGCCGGGCGGGCAAGGCCGGTCACCGGTCGGGTTCGGGGTCCCGCAGCCAGTTGATGAGCTCCGAGGAGAACGCGACCGGGTCCTCCTCGTGCGGGAAGTGCCCGAGGCCGTCGAACAGACGCCAGCGGTAGGGGGCTTCGACGTACTCGCCGGACCCGGCCGCGCTGCGCGTGCGCATCACGGGGTCGAGCGAGCCGTGCAGATGGAGGGTCGGCACGCGCACCGGCCGCTTCATCCGCCGGTTGAACTGGATGCCGTCCGGGCGGGCCAGGGAGCGCACCATCCAGCGGTACGGCTCGACCGCGCAGTGCGCCGTGGAGGGGATGCACATGGCGCGGCGGTACGTCTGAAGCGCCTCGTCCTCGGGCGGGCGCGGCCCGGACCACTCCTGGATCAGCTCCGCCACGAGCGCCCCGTCGTCGGCGGTGAGCTGCCGCTCCGGGATCCAGGGCCGCTGGAACCCCCAGATGTGTGAACCGGCGCGGCTCTGCTTGACGTCTCTCAGCATGGCCGAGCGCCAGCGCCGCGGGTGTGGCATGGACGAGACCGCCAGCCGCCGCACCAGCTTGGGGCGCATCGCCGCCGCCGTCCACGCGAGGTACCCGCCCAGGTCGTGGCCGACCAGCGCGGCATCCGGCTCGCCGAGGGAGCGGATGACGCCGGTGACGTCGAGCGCGAGGTTGGCGGGGTCGTAGCCGCGCGGCGTGCGGTCGCTGCCGCCGACACCCCGCAGGTCCATGGCGACGGCCCGGAATCCCGCGTCGGCGAGCGCCACCAGCTGGTGCCGCCACGTCCACCAGAACTGCGGGAAGCCGTGCAGCAGCAGCACCAGCGGCCCGTCGCCCAGCTCCGCGATGTGGAAGCGGGCGCCGTTGGCGGCGACGTCGCGGTGGCTCACCTTCCTCCCGCCGGGGACGTCGAGCAGGACGGCCGGAGCCGGTGGTGCCGGGGGTGTGTCGGGGTCCGTCATGAGGACGAGCGTGCCACAGCCTCGATGGCCTCGGGGACCCGGTCCTGCGGGAGCTCCGGGCGCGGGTGCGGCTTGGCCTTCTGCAGCACGACCGCGCTCTCCTTCATCGAGGCGGCGACCTTCTGAGGGCCCTTGCTCTTCTTGGCCTTCTTCGCGAAGGTCACGCCGATCAGCGCGAGCACTCCGGCGACCAGCACGTTCGCCGCGAACGACAGCAGGAAGCAGACCGCGAGGTTCCAGTCGCTCCAGGTGCGGATGCCGTACGCCAGCGCGAAGTTCAGCATCGGCAGGGAGAAGATCAGCACCGCGCCGGCCGCCGAGAAGGCGCCGCCGCTGGTCGCGCCCCGCTTCACGTCCTGCCTGAGCTGCGCCTTGGCCAGCGCGATCTCGTCGTGCACCAGCGCCGACATTTCCGCTGTCGCCGAGGCGAACAGCTGGCCGATGCTGCGTTCGGCGCCGACCGGGCTGCCGTCGGGTGCGCTCATCGCGGTCTCCCTCTTCTGCGTACGGTCCGTTGTCCGCGTCTTGTTCCTGACCCGCCCCAGTCGTCCGGCCGGGCACGGTCCGACTGCGTACGGTCCCGTCTTTTGTACCGTCTCGTCAGATCATGCCGGACGGTGGTGGTCCTCGCCTGCCCCGCCCGGTACTTCGGCAAGCCCGTGGCGCGCGGCTGCCTTCTCCCGGGCGATCCGGCGGTGCTCGGCGGCCTTGCGCTCGTAGAGGGTGGCGAGCCGCAAGTGGTAGGCGGGATCGTCCTCCTCGTAGACGTCCGGGACGCCGTCGGCGTCCTCGTCGCGCTCCTCGTCCGCCCACAGTCGGCGGTACTTGGCGTTCCGCATCTTCAGCAGAACGGTCGCGAGTGTCGCGGCGATCAGCGAGCCCAGCAGGACGGCGGCCTTGACCTCGTTCGTCATCGCCTGATCGCCCTCGAAGGCGAGTTCACCGATGAGCAGCGACACGGTGAAGCCGATGCCGGCGAGACTGGCCACCGCGAACACGTCCGCCCAGGCCAGGTCGTCGCTGAGCGAGGCACGGGTGAAACGGGCCGCCAGCCACGTCCCGCCGAAGATGCCGACCGCCTTGCCGACCACGAGGCCGAGGACGACACCGAGGGTCTCGGGCGTGCTGAACACCTCGGCGAGCGCCCCGCCGGACACCACGACCCCCGCGCTGAACAACGCGAACAACGGCACCGCCAGTCCCGCCGACAGCGGCCGCACGAGGTGCTCGATGCGCTCGCCGGGGGAGCGGTCCTCCCCCTCGCGGCGGTGGCAGCGCAGCATCAGGCCCATGGCGACACCGGCGACGGTGGCGTGGATGCCGCTGTTGTACATCAGCGCCCAGATGACGAGGGCGAGCGGCACGTACACGTACCAGCCGCGGACACCCGCGCGCAGCAGCACCCAGAAGAGCAGCAGCCCGGCGACGGAGCCGCCGAGCGCGGCGAAGTTCAGGTCGGCGGTGAAGAAGACGGCGATGATCAGGATCGCGAAGAGGTCGTCGACGACGGCGAGCGTGAGCAGGAAGGCCCGCAGCGCGCTCGGCAGGGAGGTGCCGATGACGGCGAGTACGGCGAGCGCGAAGGCGATGTCGGTGGCGGTCGGCACGGCCCAGCCGTCCAGGGAGCCGCCGCCGCCGACCGCGGTGAGGGTGTAGACGAGCGCCGGTACCGCCATGCCGCACAGGGCGGCGACGACCGGCAGCGCTGCGGCCTTCGGGTCGCGCAGATCGCCCGCGACGAGTTCGCGCTTGAGCTCGATGCCGGCGACGAAGAAGAAGATCGCCAGCAGTCCGTCGGCGGCCCAGTGCGCGACGGACAGGTCCAGGCCGAGGGCGGCGGGGCCGATGTGGAAGTGGGAGACGCTCTCGTAGCTGTCGTGCAGCGCGGGGATGTTCGCCCAGAGCAGCGCGGTGACCGCGGCGGCGAGGAGCAGCACCCCGCCGACGGTCTCGGTGCGCAGCGCGTCCGCCACGTACGTCCGCTCGGGCAGCGACAGCCGGCCGAGGACCTTGCGGGGGGTGGTGGGGCGGGGCGCTGTCACGGGGGAGACCTCCGGTGGACGGGCAGGGCGGAATCACCTGCCGACCAGACTTCCCGGCGCACCTTGGAACACTTGTTTTGCTTAGTTTAGGTAAACGTACAGCAGCGCGCATCCGGTGGTCTTCGCCGCCGCCGGGGCGCGCTCACGGAGGGCACCCGATGATCGGGTGCCCGCCGTCGGTTCCGTCATGCCGGTGCCGCGATCAGTCCTCGCTGGGCGCGGCGGGCAGCTTGGACTGGATGAGGTCCATGACCGTGGAGTCGGTCAGCGTCGTGACGTCACCCAGCTGCCGGTTCTCGGCCACGTCGCGCAGCAGACGGCGCATGATCTTGCCGGAGCGGGTCTTGGGCAGCTCGGCCACCGGCAGGACCCGCTTGGGCTTGGCGATCGGGCCGAGGGTGTTGCCGACGTGCGTGCGCAGTTCGGCGACCAGGTCCTCGGTCTCCGAGGCCGTACCGCGCAGGATCACGAACGCGACGATCGCCTGCCCGGTCGTCTCGTCCGCCGCGCCGACCACGGCCGCCTCGGCGACCGACGGGTGCGAGACGAGGGCCGACTCGACCTCGGTGGTGGAGATGTTGTGCCCGGAGACGAGCATGACGTCGTCGACCCGGCCGAGCAGCCAGATGTCGCCGTCGTCGTCCTTCTTGGCGCCGTCACCGGCGAAGTACTTGCCCTCGAAGCGCGACCAGTACGTGTCGATGAAGCGCTGGTCGTCGCCCCAGATGGTGCGCAGCATCGACGGCCACGGCTCGGTCAGCACGAGGTAGCCGCCACCGCCGTTGGGCACCTCGCCCGCCTCGTCGTCGACGACCGTCGCGGAGATGCCGGGCAGCGGCGTCTGTGCCGAGCCGGGCTTGGTCGCGGTCACGCCCGGCAGCGGGGTGATCATCATCGAGCCGGTCTCGGTCTGCCACCAGGTGTCGACGACCGGGGTGCGGTCGCCGCCGATGTTCTTGCGGTACCAGATCCACGCCTCGGGGTTGATCGGCTCGCCCACCGAGCCCAGCACGCGCAGGCTGGACAGGTCGAACTTGGCCGGGATGTCGTCGCCCCACTTCATGAACGTACGGATCGCGGTGGGCGCGGTGTAGAGGATCGTCACGCCGTACTTCTGGACGATCTCCCAGAAGCGGCCCTGGTGCGGGGTGTCGGGCGTGCCCTCGTACATGACCTGCGTCGCGCCGTTGGCGAGCGGGCCGTAGACGATGTACGAATGGCCGGTGACCCAGCCGACGTCGGCCGTGCACCAGTAGACGTCCGTCTCCGGCTTGAGGTCGAAGACCGCGTGGTGCGTGTAGGCGGTCTGTGTGAGGTAGCCGCCGGAGGTGTGCAGGATGCCCTTCGGCTTACCCGTGGTGCCCGAGGTGTAGAGGATGAACAGCGGGTGCTCGGCGTTGAACGCCTGCGGGGTGTGCTCGGTGCTCTGCCGTCCGACCAGGTCGTGCCACCACACGTCGCGGCCTTCGGTGAAGGCGACTTCCTGGCCCGTGCGGCGCACGACCAGGACGTGCTCGACGATGCCCGCCTTCTCGACGGCCTCGTCGACGGCCGGCTTGAGCGCGGACGGCTTGCCGCGCCGGTAGCCGCCGTCGGAAGTGATGATCACGCGCGCGTCGGCGTCCTGGATGCGGGTGGCGAGCGCGTCCGAGGAGAAGCCGCCGAAGACGACGGAGTGCGCGGCGCCGATCCGGGCGCAGGCCAGCATCGCGATCGCCGTCTCGGGGATCATCGGCATATAGACGGCGACCCGGTCCCCGGCCTGAACTCCCAGCTCCAGCAGTGCGTTGGCCGCTTTGGAGACCTCGTCCTTGAGCTCGGCGTAGGTGATGGCGCGGCTGTCGCCGGGCTCGCCCTCGAAGTGGATGGCGACCCGGTCGCCCTGCCCGGCCTCGACGTGCCGGTCGACGCAGTTGTAGGCGACGTTGAGCTCGCCGTCCTTGAACCACTTGGCGAACGGTGGGTTCGACCAGTCGAGCGTCTCGGTGGGCTCCTTGGCCCAGGTCAGCCGACGGGCCTGCTCGGCCCAGAAGCCCAGCCTGTCAGCCTTGGCCTGTTCATACGCCTCCGCCGTGACGTTGGCGTTCGCGGCCAGGTCGGCGGGGGGTGCGAACCTGCGCTCTTCCTTGAGCAGGTTGGCCAGGCTTTCGTTGCTCACGGCATCTGCCTTTCCCAGGGTGTCCGTTGTGTCCCAGGCCACAGCTCATCAGACCCGGGGGTGCGATGACAAGGGCCGACCGCCGATTGGTTTAGACCTGTCGGACGGTGCTGTCGGGGACCGGGGTCATCCGTACCCACGGACGCCGACCAGGGAAAGTTCACTGCGTGTGCTGCCGGTCACCTGGAACTCGGCTGAGCGGAGGGGGCGTGGCGCCTTCGCATGGTGCCGTCGGGTGAGGCGGGCGGTCGGCATTCGGCCGGGGCGCGCTGAGGTAGGGCGGGAGGCCGGCAACCTGCCGGTGGTGGTGGTCCGCTGAAGCGGCGAGCAGGTGCCGGAGACCTTCAGCCCGGGGATCTCCAGGATCTTGTCAGCAGCTGGCCCGGACCGTCCGCTGCGGCGGGCCACTGAGTGAGCCCCCGGGCTCGACCGGGAGCACACCCCAACCGGTGCCGAGCCGGAGCACACCCCAACCGGTGCCGAGCCGGAGCACACCCCGGCCCGGCGTCGGCTCACGCCGTCAGGTCCGACTCCCGTACGCGGTCGAAGACTCCACCGGCCTCCGTCTCGGTGAGCAGATACGCCTCTGCCTCGCCCACGTGGAAGTACATGCCGTGCAGCTCCAAAGCGCCCTTGTCGAGGGCCCGGGCGACCGAGTCGTGGGCGCGCAGGTGCTCCAGCTGCTGGACGACGTTCGTCAGGCAGAGCTGTTCGACCGCGTCCTCGGGGGAGCGCCCGGCCAGCCGGCCCCACGGCAGACTCGCGTCGGCCATGCGCTCCAGGCTCGGCAGCCCGTGCCGCAGCCACCGCTTCAGCGGGGTTTGGGCGCCGCCGGGCTCGGAGTCGAGCAGCGCCTGCATGGCGCCGCAGCCCGAGTGCCCGCACACCGTGATGGACCGCACCCGGAGCACGTCCACGGCGTACTCGATGGCGGCGGCCACCGAGTCGTCGCCGCTCTCCTCGCCCGGGCGGGGCACGAGGTTCCCCACATTGCGCACGACGAACAGGTCGCCTGGACCACTGGAAGTGATCATCGACGTGACCAGCCGGGAGTCGGCGCAGGTCAGGAAGAGCTGCGAAGGCCGCTGCCCCTCACGCGCCAGCCGGGCCAGCTCGCTGCGGACCAGGGGCGCGGTGTTCCGCTGGAACGCGCTGATGCCTCGCGCCAGTTCGTGCCCGCTGGCTCCACCGGGGCCCGTCGGGTCCGGCTCGGAGCGGTCCGACCCGTCCGGGTTCTTCTCGGCGGGGGGTGTGGACTGAGGACCGTCGCACTGGTGGTTGCGCCAGGGCGTCCAGGGCCGGCAACGGCAGTCGCTGCCGGACTGGGGCTCGGAGATGCGGGTGCCGGGATGCCGGCCGGTGATCTCGACCGAGCCGCCCTGCGCGGTGTGCGTCTTCTGCCAGTCCTGCAGCGTCTCGTACGCCGCGTGGTCCATGAACGACCCGTCCAGCTCGACGATGGTGTCGGCACCGTGGGGCACGAGATGCAGGGTCCGGCTGAGCCTCGGCACCGCAAGGAACGTCAACTGCCCTCTGACGTGTACGTGATGGACTCCTTCCTTCTCCTCGTGCGTGATGCGGGTGCGGGTGAGGCGGTGCAGGGCGACGCCGACGGCCATGGCGATGCCGAGCGCCACGCCCTCCAGGACGCCCAGGGAGACCACGCCGAGGGTGGTGACGGCGTAGACCCAGACTTCCCGGTGGCGGGTCACCGTGCGGATGTGGTTCAGGGAAACCATCTGGATGCCGACGGCCATCACCAGGGCGGCGAGCGAGGCGAGCGGGATGAACTCCAGGATCGGGACCATCAGCAGCGCGGCGATCACTACGAGAACGCCGTGCAGCATCGTGGAGTTCCGGCTGACGGCACCCGCGTGCACATTCGCCGAACTCCGCACGGCCACACCGGCGATGGGCAATCCGCCGAGCGAGCCGGAGACGATGTTGGCGGCGCCCTGCCCGAGCAGTTCACGGTCGAGGCGGGAGCGCCCGACCCGTGCGGACAGGTTGCCCGGGCGGGCGGCCACCAGCTTGTCCACGGCGACGGCACCGAGCAGCGACTGCACGCTGCACACCAGCGTGGTGGTGAGCACGGCGGCGACCAGGCCGAGCACGGGGCCCTCGGGCAGTCCGGCCAGGGCGTGGTTGCTCCAGGACGGCAGGTCGACCTTGGGCAGACGGAGCCCGGCGAGGGCGGCGGCCGCGGTGGCTCCGGCGACGGCGACGAGCGCGGCCGGCACCTTGCGCAGAAGCTGTCCGGCCCGGCCGGGCAGTCTCGGCCAGAGCAGCAGCAGCGCCAGGGTCAGCACGCTCACGGACACCGACGCGGGCCGCATGCCCGCCAGCTGTGCGGGCAGCGCGCGGAGGTTGTCCGGGACGGAGCTCTGCGGTGTGCCGCCGAGCACGATGTGCAGCTGGGCGACGGCGATGGTGACGCCGATCCCGGCGAGCATGCCGTGCACGATGGCGGGGCTGACGGCGAGCGCGCCACGGGCCACGCGCAGGCAGCCCAGGCCCAGTTGGGCGAGGCCGGCGAGGACGGTGATGGCGCAGGTCGTCCGCCAGCCGTAGCGCTGGATGAGGTCGGCGGTGACAACCGTGAGGCCGGCGGCCGGTCCGCTCACCTGGAGCGGGGAGCCGCCGAGCCGCCCGGCGACCAGTCCGCCCACGGCCGCGGCGACGAGGCCGGCCTGGAGGGGGGCGCCGGTGGCGAGGGCGATGCCCAGGGACAGGGGCAGGGCGATCAGGAAGACCGCGATCGAGGCCGACACATCGGCACCCGCGATCCGGAACCGGCGGGGCCCGGGTGGCGGCGGACTGTGGGGCGGATGGGTGCGTTCGGTTCGGTTGGGGTCGGTGGCGCGTGTGGGGACGCAGGCTGACATGGCTTCCCGTCTCCTCCGGGGCTGCGCGGTCGCGTAACTGTGGGGCCCCGCTCGGGGCGGGGTTCGGTCGCGGCGGTCACGGTGTAAATCGGCGGGATGAATCAACGCTCGGTAAACGGATCGTAATGCAGAGTAAAGGACGAGCATAGACTTTACGGGCAAATGGGTGAATAGATCACCCTGAAGAGTGAAGTGGCTATTTGATCGGCTTGTCGTACTAATTCCTTCTCTGTCTCGTGCGAATTTGGCGGCGCTGTCCGCACCCGAGAGAAGGAAGAAGGTGGACGGAACATGGCCGCCACCCACAGGATCGCCGCGAGTTCCGTGATCGCCGCGGTCTGCGCCGCATCGCTCGCCGGCTGCGCGACCGGCACCCCCCGGCAGAAGACTCCCGACCCGCAGAAGGCGACGCCGGCGCAGGCGCCCAAGAGCGCGGTCCGGCTGATCGGGGACGGCTCCACCGCCTACACCGGCGCCCAGCCGCACCTGCCCCGCCCCGAACGCCTGCGGCCCGGCCAGAAGCCCCCGCAGTTCGTCGTCTTCTCCTGGGACGGCGCGGGCGAGGACAGCCAGAAGCTGTTCTCCCACTTCCGCAAGGTCGCCAAGGACAACAACGCGACCATGACGTACTTCCTGAGCGGCGTGTACATGCTGCCCGAGGACAAGCGCGACCGGTACCGGCCGCCGCAGCACTCCCCGGGGCGCTCCGACATCGGCTTCAACGACCGCCGCGGCATCGCCGCCACCGCGAAACAGCTGCGCCTGGCGTGGCTGGAGGGCAACGAGATCGGCACCCACTTCAACGGCCACTTCTGCGGCAGCGGCGGCGGTGTGGGCGAGTGGTCGGTCGAGGACTGGAAGGACGAGATCTCCCAGGCCAAGCAGTTCGTGAAGACCTGGAAGACCAACGCCGGCCTGAAGGACGCGTCCCCGCTGCCCTTCGACTACGACAAGGAGCTCATCGGCGCCCGCACACCCTGCCTCGAAGGCCAACGCAACTTCATGAGGGCGGCCCGCGAACTGGGCTTCCGCTATGACACCAGCGGCGTGAACGACCAGGTCTGGCCGAAGAAGAAGCAGGGTCTGTGGGATGTGTCCATGCAGCTCGTGCCCTTCCCCGGCCACTCCTTCGAGCAGCTCACCATGGACTACAACTTCATGGTCAACCAGTCGGGCACCAAGACCCAGGGCAACCCCGCCCTGCACGACTTCTGGGGCGACCAGATGCGCGACGGCCTGCTCAAGGGCTTCGCACGGGCCTACCAGGGCAACCGCGCGCCCCTGATCATCGGCAACCACTTCGAGTCCTGGAACGGCGGCACCTACATGCGGGCCGTCGAGGAGGTCATCGAGACGGTGTGCACGAAGGAGGAGGTGCGCTGCGTCTCGTTCCGGCAGCTCGTGGACTGGCTGGACGCGCAGGACCCGAAGACCTTGGAGAAGCTGCGCACCCTCCAGGTCGGCCAAGCGCCCAAGGAGGGCTGGGCGGCTTTCCTGGCGGGCCGGCCCGCCCCCGCTCCCAAGGGCGTCCCGGGGCCTCCGGCGGCCAAGGGGTAACCCCGGGAGTGACGCCGTCAGGCGCACGCGCGCGTGAAGAAGGCCACTCCGCCGTGGGTCCGGGCCCAGGGATGCGTAGGGTCGTACTCATGAGTACAGCAGGCGCGACCGCCGACCCCCTCGCGGCCCTGGGGGCGCTGCCCGGAGTGGCCGATTCCGTGGAGTCCGTACGCAAGGCCGTGGACCGGGTCTACGGGCACCGGGTCATGCGGCGGCGCAGCAACGCGATCACCTCGGAGGCGGCCCTGCGCGGCGCCCGCGGCTCGGCCGCGCTGTCCGGCGCCGACTGGGCCCTGGAGGAGGTGCGCCGTCGTACGGACTTCAGCGGCGACGACGAGGCCCGCGTCGTGGGCGCCGCCCTGCGGCTCACCGCGGAGGCGGGCCAGCTGCTGTCGATCTGGCGGCAGTCGCCCCTGCGGGTGCTGGCCCGGCTGCACCTGGTGGCGGCCGCGGACCAGGGTGACCAGGTGGGGCGGCCCCGCAAGGAGGGCGAACAGGTCGACGAACCGCTCGTCGGACTGCCGCTGCCGAGCGCCGCCGAGACACACGGCCGGCTGGACGGACTGGCCGGCCTGATCATCGCGGGCGGCACCGCGCCGGCGCTGGTGACGGCCGCCGTCGTGCACGGCGAACTTCTGGCGCTGCGCCCCTTCACCTCCCACAACGGCCTGGTCGCCCGCACGGCCGAACGCATCGTCCTGGTCGGCAGCGGCCTGGACCCGAAGTCGGTCTGTGCGGCCGAGGTCGGCCACGCCGAGCTGGGACGCGACGCATACCTGGAAGCGCTCGGCGGATACGTCTCCGGTACCCCGGACGGTGTCGCCGCCTGGATCGCCCACTGCGGCAGGGCGGTCGAACTGGGAGCCCGCGAGTCGATGGCCGTGTGCGAGGCGCTGCAGCGCGGAGCGGCGTGACATCACCCGGCCGGAAAAATGATGCGGCGGCACGATTTCTCGTACCGCCGCTGGCATGAGCATCGGGTTACCAAGCGTCCTCGATATATGCCCATCAGGCCGGGAGCTTTGCCCGTGACCTGGTGCGGCTGGCCCGTATTCGACGGGTCGACGTCGCGTGGGTGCCCGGTGTTCATGCTCGGTCCGTGGGGCCAAATGCGTTAAAAGGTGATCCTCTCGGATGTCCTTGGTCTCGCGGGCCGTTGAGTCCTTTGTACTCCTGCCCCGGAGCAAGCGGAAGTCCAGGCTGCACTTCTTTACTTTTGGGTTCAAATAGGGCGGCCGGCCGCCGCAGGTCAAGCCACCGTCGCCCGGCGCCTGTTCGCGTACCAGACGAGTCCCGCGGTGGCCGCAGCGGCGCCAATTGCGGCGACCGCGACGAGCGCCGGGCGCGGCGGCACGGAGAACGCGGGGATGCGCTGCTTGAGCCGGACCGGGCGGTGGAAGTCCAGGATCGGCCACCCGCGCGCGAGGGCCTCGCGACGCAGCGCCCTGTCCGGGTTCACGGCATGCGGGTTCCCGACGGACTCCAGCATCGGCACATCGGTCGCCGAGTCGCTGTAGGCGTAGCAGCGGCTGAGGTCGTAGCCCTCGGACTCGGCTAGTTCCCGCACGGCCTCGGCCTTGGTGGGGCCGTACGCGTAGTACTCCACCTCACCGGTGAAGCAGCCGTCGTCGCCCACGACCATGCGGGTGGCGACCACACGGTCCGCTCCCAGCAGCTCGCCGATCGGCTCGACCACCTCCGCGCCGGATGTGGAGACGATCACGACGTCGCGGCCGGCGGTGTGGTGCTCCTCGATGAGGGAGGCGGCCTCGTCGTAGATGATCGGGTCGATCAGGTCGTGCAGTGTCTCGGCGACGATCTCCTTGACCTGTTCCACGTTCCAGCCGCGGCACAGGGCGGACAGATAGGCGCGCATGCGCTCCATCTGGTCGTGGTCGGCGCCGCCGGCCAGGAAGACGAACTGGGCATATGCGGTACGCAAGACAGCCCTGCGGTTGATCAGACCGCCTTGGTAGAACGACTTGCTGAACGTGAGCGTGCTCGACTTCGCAATGACCGTCTTGTCCAGGTCAAAGAAGGCGGCTGTGCGGGGCAACGAGTGGTTTTCCACGCCCCAGAGCATAGGGGCAGCCCATTCGGCGTAAGGTGGGGCGCGTGGGTTTGCCTGAGAAGGCTCTCGGGTACACCATGGAAGTCACGGATCGTTCGCGACCGTGCTAACCCGGCCCGACTCCTCCCCCCCCGAGTCGGCCGTGGGGACGACCCCCGCTCTCCCCCCCGGCGGGGGTCGTCGCATGTCCGGGTGGGTTTTCTCCCTCATCTCGCAGCCTGAATGGCGCTCCGGTGCGACTTCGGAGCGAGTCTTGGCATGCCCATGATTCATTACTCTGGGTAGCTGTCGCGCTGCTCTGTGGGAGCCGCACAGAGGGGCGGAGCGGCTCACCGGTATGGGTGACGGCGATATTCACAACCCCCCGGGCGTCCACAGTTATCCACCAAGATCCACACGATTTCCGGGATCGCTGCACCGTGATTCCAGCGCGCCCCGCTCGCGGCGAGTTCATGGCCGGTTCCGAGTACCCGGGGGCGTTTGGCCGGTTTCTGCCGGCCGTTCACAGGGAGGCCGCTTGCCGGTTCTTCCCACGTTTGGGAATCGCGGGGCCGCAAGGGCCGCGCGAGCCATGCAGCGAAGGGGGATGGAAACCGTGGCCGGAACCGTCACACACGACCCGCCGCCGGGCGCCGGAGGGCGGCAGGGCGGACCGCTGATCGTCACCGAGGACACCGAACTCCTCGACGACCTGCTGCGCCTGTGCGCGGCGGCGGGCGCCACACCCGAGGTGCACCACGGGGTGCCGGAGCGCAGGGGCACTTGGGAGGCCGCACCGCTCGTCCTGGTCGGCGACGACGCCGCGCGGCGGGTGCGCGGGGCCGTGCGCAGAAGGGGCGTGGTGCTCGTCGGCCGGGACCAGGACGACTCCGGGGTGTGGCGGCGGGCCGTCGAGATCGGCGCCGAGCACGTCCTGATGCTGCCCGACGGCGAGCAGTGGCTGGTCGACCGGATCGCCGACGTGGCCGAGGGCGTCGGCCGGCCCGCCCTCACCGTGGGCGTCATCGGCGGCCGGGGCGGGGCCGGAGCGTCCACGCTCGCGTGTGCCCTCGCCGTCACCTCCGCGCGGGAGGGACTGCGCACCCTCCTCGTGGACGCCGATCCGCTGGGTGGCGGACTCGACGTACTCCTCGGCGGTGAGACGGCCGAAGGGCTGCGCTGGCCCGCGTTCGCCTCCTCACGCGGCCGGGTCGGCGGGGGCGCCCTGGAGGAGTCGCTGCCCGAACTGCATGCGCTGCGCGTGCTCAGCTGGGACCGCGGCGACCGGATCGCGGTGCCGCCGCAGGCGGTGCGGGCGGTGCTCGCGGCGGCCCGGCGCCGGGGCGGCACGGTCGTGGTCGACCTGCCGCGCCGGATCGACGACGGCGTCGCCGAGGTCCTCACCCAGCTGGACGTGGGCGTGCTGGTCGTGCCCGCCGAGCTGCGGGCCGTCGCTGCGGCCGGCCGGGTGGCCTCCGCGGTCGGCATGGTCCTGCGGGACCTGCGGGTGGCCGTCCGCGGGCCCTACCCACCGGGGCTCGACGACCGTGAGGTGGCCCGGCTGCTCGGACTGCCCCTGGTCGGCGAGGTACCGGCAGAGCCGGGTCTGTCGCGCCCGGACGACGCCACGGCACCACCGGGCGCCGCTCCCCGCGGACCGCTCGCCCGGTTCTGCAAGCAGTTCTGGGAACGGGCGCTCGTCGAGGCGGGTACGGCATGAGCACCCTGGCCGGAGTCGACGGCGCGGCGCTGCTCGACGGAGTGCGGAGGTGGCTGGCCGAGAGCGGGGCCGATCCGACCCCCGCGCGCGTGGCGCAGGCTCTGCGGGAGCAGGGGCGGGTCCTCGGGGACGCCGAAGTCCTCGGAGCCGCCGCGCAGTTGCGGTCCGAGCTGGTCGGCAGCGGGCCGCTGGAGCCGCTCCTCGCCGATCCGTCGGTGACGGACGTGCTCGTGTCGGCTCCCGACCGGGTCTGGGTGGACCGGGGCGGGGGACTGGAGCTGACGCCGGTGCGCTTCGCCGACGCGGCGGCAGTGCGACGGCTCGCCCAGCGCCTCGCAGCGGTGGCCGGGCGCCGCCTGGACGACGCCCGGCCCTGGGCCGACGCCCGGCTGCCCGACGGCACCCGGCTGCACGCGGTGCTGCCACCGGTGGCGGTGGGCTGCGCCTGCCTGTCACTGCGGGTCGTACGGCCGCGTGCCTTCACGCTCGCCGAGCTGGTCGCGGCGGGCACGGTGCCGCCGGGCGGGGACCGCATGCTGCGCGCCCTGCTCGACGCCCGGCTGTCCTTCCTCGTCAGCGGAGGCACCGGCACCGGCAAGACCACGCTGCTCAGTGCCCTGCTGGGGCTGGTGGGACCGGACGAGCGGATCGTCCTCGCCGAGGACTCGGCGGAACTGCGGCCCGACCATCCGCACGTCGTGCGGCTGGAGACCAGACCTGCCAACCAGGAGGGAGCGGGCCTCGTGACCCTGGAGGACCTGGTGCGCCAGGCCCTGCGGATGCGGCCGGACCGGCTGGTCGTGGGCGAGGTGCGCGGGCCCGAAGTGGTGCATCTGCTGGCCGCGTTGAACACCGGCCATGAGGGCGGCTGCGGAACCGTGCACGCCAACGCCGCCGCCGATGTACCGGCCCGGCTGGAGGCGCTGGGCACGGCCGCCGGGCTCGACCGGGCCGCGCTGCACAGCCAGTTGGCGGCCGCCCTCTCCGTGGTGCTGCACCTGGTGCGCGACCGTGCCGGGCGGCGGCGGATCGCCGAGGTGCACGTGCTGGAACGGGACGCGTCGGGCCTGGTGCGGACGGTGCCGGCGCTGCGGTGGGGAGCGGAGGCGTTCGTGCGTGAGCGGGGGTGGGAGCGGCTGCGGGGGCTGCTCCGGGGCGGGGCGAAAGGGACCGGACCGGGCGAGGCCGGGGTGGAGGGGGCGGGTCATGACGGGGATGCCTGAGATGTCGATGGGTGCGGCTGTTGCATGCGTGGGGGCGGCGGTCTGGCTGCTGGGTGAGCGCCAGGAGGCGGCGCGACGGGCACGGCTGCTGCTCACGAGCGGCGAAGCCTCGGGGAGCGGGCCTCTCGGATGGCGGCGGGTGGCCGTTGAACTGCGGCACGTCCGTGGGCGGCTGCGGCCCGAGTGGTGGTCACCGGTGGCCGGGCTGGTCCTGGCGGTGCTCGGGGCGTCGGTGCTGCCGGCCGTCCTGAGTGCGGCCGGGGTGCCGTTGCTGCGGCGGGTCCGGCTGGCCGGCCGGGCGCGGCGGGACCGGGAGCGACGGGCCGAGGCGGTGGTCGCGTTGTGCGCAGCGCTCGCCGGGGAGGTACGGGCCGGACGCCAGCCGGGAGAGGCGCTGTTGCGGGCCGCGCGGGACTGCGGCGGGCTCGCGGACGCGCAGGCGACGGTGCTGGCGGCGGCACGGTTCGGCGGTGACGTGCCGGACGCGCTCGCCACGGCGGCCCGGCAACCGGGTGCCGAGGGCCTGCGGGGACTGGCGGCGTGCTGGCGGGTCGCCGTGGACCAGGGCGCCGGGCTCGCCGCCGGACTCGACCGGCTGGCCACCGCCCTGCGCGCCGAACGGGATCAGCGGTCCGATCTGCGGGCCCAGCTGGCGGGCGCCCGGGCCACGGCGGTGATGCTCGCCGGGCTGCCGGCCCTGGGGCTTCTCATCGGCACCGCCCTGGGGGCCGATCCCCTGCACGTCCTGCTGCACACCGGTGCGGGGCTGGGCTGCCTGGTGGCCGGCGGGGTGCTGGAGGGCCTGGGGCTGCGGTGGGTGCAGCGGATCGTGCGGGGCGCGGAGGCGGCGACATGAGCGGCGCAGAAGTTGTCCACAGGCTGGGGGTGGCCGTGGGAATCGTGCTGGCCTGCGCCTGGCCGGCGCGATGGGTGGTGGAGGCTCGACGCCGCCGGAGGATGCGCCGGCGGTTGGCCGGGCTGCCGGGAGTCCGGGAAGCGGCTGTTGCCGTCTCACGGCGGGCATGGTGTGGGGCCGCGCGGACGTGGCTGGCCCCTGTGGGCGTGGCGTGCGCCGGATGGGTGCTTGCCGGGGGCCTCACCGGCGCAGCGGTGGGACTGGTGGGCGCGGTGGGGTTGTGGCGGTGGCGGCTCAGACAGGAGACGCCCGGCGCGGACCCTGGGGCGCCCGACCTCGCCGAGGCCGCGCGTCAGCTGCCGCTGGCCGCCGACCTGCTGGCAGCCTGCATCACCGCGGGCGCCGGCCCGGTGATCGCCGCGCAGGCGGTGGGTGAGGCCCTGGGCGGCCCGGTCGGCGATGCCCTCGCCCGGGGTTCGGCTGAGGTACGGCTGGGCGGCGAACCGGGCTCCGCCTGGCGGACGTTGGGTGCTGTCCCGGGCGCCGGAGGTCTGGCCCGGCTGCTGGAACGGGCCGATGTGTCCGGACTGCCCGCCGCGGTACCGGTCGCGCGGCTCGCGGCGGAGGCCCGGGCCGACTGGGGCCGAGCCGCGACGGCCCGGGCCCGGCGGGCGGGCGTGATGGTCAGTGCGCCGGTCGGGCTGTGCTTCCTGCCCGCGTTCATCACGGTCGGCGTGCTGCCCGTGGTGATCGGGCTCGCGGACGGAGTGCTCGGAGGGGGTGGTTAATGACGCGGCGAACGGCCGGAAGCAGTGAGCAGTGAGCTGTCAGCAACAGGAGTTCGGACTTTCCCACGGGGGTTCAGATGTATCAGGCGGTACGGGCAGGGCTGCGTGCCCTGGTGTGCGGGATGCGTGCGGCGCGGAGGGACGCGGGGATGGTGACGTCCGAGTACGCGATGGGAATCGTCGCGGCGGTGGCGTTCGCGGTGGTGCTCTACAAGGTCGTCACGAGCGGCCCGGTCAGCGCGGAGCTGCAGAACATCGTGAAGGAAGCCCTCAATGCGCGGATGTGAGCGGGGCGCGGACCGGGGGTTCGTGACGGCGGAGTCGGCCGTGGTGCTGCCCGTTCTGGTGATGTTCGCGATGGCGCTGGTGTGGGGGCTGCTGGTCGTGGCCGCGCAGATCCAGTGCGTGGACGCGGCGCGGACGGGCGCGCGTGCGGCGGCCCGGCAGGACCCGCCCGGGACGGTCGTGAAGCTGACCCGCGAGGCGGCGCCGCCGGGCGCGAAGGTGACCGTCAGCCGGGACGCCCAGCACGTGCGGGTGGTCGTCGTGGCGGAGCCGCCGGTGCTGCGGGGGCTGTCCTTCACCGTGCGCGAGGAGGCCGTGGCCTCGGCGGAGGAGGCGGTGGGCCGGTGAGACGGCGCCGAAGGAATCCCGAGCGGGACCGGGCATCGGCCGCCGTCCGGGGTGCCGGCTCGGGCCGGGGGCCGGTCGACGCCGAGCAGGGCGCTCGGGGTGTCGGATCGGGCCGGGGGTCCACCGACGTCCGGAGGGTCGGCCCGGGCCGTGGGGGCACGGACGTCCGGAGTGGCGGCGCGGGACGGGGGCCGGTCGGCCTCCGGGGTGCCGGATCGGGCCGGCGGTCCGCCGACGTCCAGGGTGTCGGCTCGGGCCGGAGATCCACCGGCGTCCGGAGAGGCGGCCCGGACCGGGGGTCTGCCAGCGTCTGGAGTGTCGGGGCGATCGCCGTTCTGTGCGTGGTGTTCGGTGTCGTTCTCGCGCTCGGACAGGCCGTCGTCATCCGCCATCGTGCGGCGGGCGGTGCGGATCTCGCGGCGCTCGCCGCGGCGGACCACTGGGCCGACGGGGGCACGGCTGCCTGTGCCCGGGCCGGCCGGGTGGCCCGGGCGCAGGGCGTGCGGCTCGTGCGGTGCGAGGTCGCCGGGGAGATCTCGGACGTGACGGCGGCGTCGGGCCGCGGACCCTTCACCGCGGAGGTCAGGGCCCGGGCGGGGCCTGCGACGGGTCTGCTGGATCTCCCGGAGGCTGCCCAGGTGCCTCGTCCGCCGTCTCCTTCTCCTCGGGAGCCCCCTCCAGCAGCACCGTGAGGAGCCGCACGGCCCCCCTCTTGTGCAGCGGGTCGTTGCCGTTGCCGCACTTGGGGGACTGGATGCAGGACGGGCAGCCGGCGTCGCACTCGCAGGAGGCGATGGCCTGGCGGGTGGCGGTCAGCCAGGTGCGGGCCGTGTGGAAGGCACGCTCCGCGAAGCCCGCGCCACCCGGATGGCCGTCGTAGACGAAGACCGTGGGCAGGAGCGTATCGGGGTGGAGCGGGATCGACACGCCGCCGATGTCCCAGCGGTCGCACGTCGCGAAGAGGGGCAGCAGGCCGATCGACGCGTGTTCGGCGGCGTGCAGGGAGCCGCCGAGGATCTCGGGGTTGATCCGGGCCCGGTCCAGCTGGTCCTCGGTGACGGTCCACCACACGGCGCGGGTGCGCAGCGTACGGGGAGGGAGGTCGAGTTTGGTCTCACCGAGCACTTCACCGGTGATGAGCCGTCGGCGGAGGAAGGAGACGACCTGGTTGGTGACCTCGACGGAGCCGTAGCAGAGGCGGCCGTCGCCCCAGGGGATCTCGACGTCCGTCTCCAGGACGGAGATCGACGTCGTGTCGCGGGCGACCGTGGAGTAGGGCGGGGCGGCCTCCTCGACGAGGGCGACGGAGTCCTCCAGGTCCAGCGACCTGACCAGGTACGTGCGGCCCTGATGGAGGTGGACCGCCCCCTCGTGCACCGTCGAATGCGCGGCGCCCGCGTCGACCGTGCCGAGCAGCCGGCCCGTGCCGGTCTCGACGACCTGGACCGGGCGTCCGCCCTCACCGCGGATGTCGGTCAGGTCGGCGGCGCGCTCGCGGCGGGTCCAGTGCCAGGCCCGGGTGCGGCGGCGCAGCAGCTTCGCGGCCTCCAGTTGCGGCAGGAGTGCTTCGCCGGCCGGGCCGAACAGGTCGAGGTCCTCGTCCGTCAGCGGCAGCTCCGCGGCGGCCGCGCACAGGTGGGGGGCCAGCACGTAGGGGTTGTCGGGATCGAGGACGGTCGATTCGACGGGCTGGTCGAACAGGGCCTCGGGGTGGTGGACGAGGAAGGTGTCCAGCGGGTCGTCGCGGGCCACCAGGACGGCCAGTGCGCCCTGCCCGGACCGTCCGGCGCGGCCCGCCTGCTGCCAGAGGGAGGCGCGCGTGCCCGGGTAGCCGGCGATGACGACCGCGTCGAGGCCGGAGATGTCGATGCCGAGTTCGAGGGCGTTCGTCGCTGCGAGGCCCAGGAGTTCACCCGAATGGAGGGCTTGTTCGAGAGCGCGGCGTTCCTCGGGGAGATAACCGCCCCGGTACGCCGCGACACGCCCGGCCAGCGACCGGTCGACCTCGGCCAGACGCTCCTGGGAGATGACCGAGATCAGCTCGGCGCCGCGCCGGGAGCGGACGAAGGCGACCGAGCGCACGCCCTGCACGGTGAGGTCGGTCAGCAGGTCGGCGGCCTCGGCGGTGGCCGTGCGGCGGACGGGGGCGCCCTTCTCGCCGTGCAGCTCGGTCAGCGGCGGCTCCCAGAGGGCGAAGACCAGTTCACCGCGCGGGGAGGCGTCGTCGGCCACCTCCAGCACCGGCACACCGGTCAGGCGGCGGGCTGCCACCGCGGGCTCGGCGGCGGTGGCGGAGGCCAGCAGGAACACGGGCGACGCGCCGTAGCGGGCGCACAGCCGGCGCAGCCTGCGCAGCACCTGGGCGACGTGCGAGCCGAAGACACCCCGGTAGGTGTGGCACTCGTCGATGACGACGTACTTCAGCGACTTCAGGAAGGAGGACCAGCGGGGGTGGGACGGCAGGATGCCGCGGTGCAGCATGTCCGGGTTCGTCAGGACGTAGTTGCCGTACTGGCGGATCCACTCGCGTTCCTCGAACGGAGTATCGCCGTCGTACACGGCCGCGCGAACGGAATGGCCCAGGGGATGTGAAAGTTCCTTCACGGAACGGCACTGGTCCGCCGCGAGTGCCTTGGTGGGAGCCAGGTAGAGGGTGGTCGCGCCGCGGCCGTTCGGAGCCTGTGCGCCCTCCACGAGGGCGGACAGGACCGGCACGAGGTAGGCCAGGGACTTGCCGGAGGCCGTGCCGGTGGCGACGACGACGGAATCGCCGTCCAGGGCGTGCTCCGCCGCGCGCGCCTGGTGGGCCCAGGGATGCTCGATGCCCGCGGCTCGCACGGCCGCGACCACCTCGGCGCGGATCCGGTCCGGCCAGACGGCATGCCGACCCTCACGTGGGGGCAAGTGCTCCGTATGAGTAATGCGCGCAGCCCTGCCCGGACCGGACGCGAGCCGGTCCAGGACCGCGTCCGGCGCGGGTCGGGAGGCAGGGTCCGTCCGGGTTCGATCGGATCGGTGATTCTTGGCCATCGGCACCGAGTGTGTCACTGGCGTGACGGACAATGGAGCCAAGGCGTCGTGCACGCCTGCCGGTAAGTGATTGAATGCCAACGCGGCTGGCGAAGCGTCCAGGGGCTGAAGCCGAATGCCCCTAGGGCGACCGCTCGATAGCAAGGTGCTGGAGGATCCGTGGACCTGTCCCTGTCGACCGAAACCATGGGCGATCGCACGATCGTCAGGGTCGGTGGCGAAATCGACGTATATACCGCGCCCAAGCTGCGCGAGCAGTTGGTCGAGCTGGTGAACGACGGCAGTTTCCACCTTGTCGTCGACATGGAGGGCGTGGACTTCCTCGACTCCACCGGGCTCGGCGTACTGGTCGGCGGCCTGAAGCGCGTGCGTGCCCATGAGGGCTCCCTGCGCCTGGTCTGCAACCAGGAGCGCATTCTGAAGATTTTCCGTATCACCGGCCTCACCAAGGTGTTCCCGATTCACACCTCGGTCGAGGAAGCGGTTGCGGCCACCGACTGACACCGGACCCGGGCCACACGCCCGGGCCGGCCGTCGTTCGGCAGAAGTCAAGACCGAGGGGGCCCGGGCTTTCGGCGGCCCGGAGCCTCCCGACAGCACGCCCGTAGTTGCGAGGGGGATGCATGGCCACCGTTGAGCTCCGCTTCAGCGCGCTGCCCGAGCACGTCAGGACCGCCCGGCTGGTGGCGGCAGCGGTGGCGCGCAGGGCCGGAGTGGACGAGGCCGTCCTCGACGAGGTCAGGCTCGCCGTCGGCGAGGCGTGCAGCCGGGCCGTCGGGCTGCACCAGATCGGCGGCATCTCGGCACCGGTGAAGGTGATGCTGATCGAGGAGGAGAAGCAGTTCTCCATCGAGGTCGGCGACGAGGCCCGGCACGCGGTGGCCGGCGAGGGTGCCGGCGCCGGTCCCGGCGACCCCGACGGTGAGGCCGACGAGGACGAAATGGGCCTCGCGGTCATCAGCGGGCTCGTCGACGACGTCGAGGTCAGCGCGGGAGAGCACGGCGGGCTGATCAAGATGACCTGGCCGACCACGCCACCGCCGACGATCCTGGTCTGACCCCGCCACCGCACACCGTTCGTCCGAAGGGCCCCACCCGTGGGGCCCTTCGTCATGTGCGGGTGTCAGTGCTCGCCTTTACAGTAGTTCCTGTGCCGTTCATCGCGTGAATTCGTTCACGATCATTCGCGCGCTCTCCGGCAGCCTCGGAATGCTTTCAGGGCATTACCTCGGACGTCCAATTCCGTTTATCGCGCTCTGTTTTGATCAGGTTCCGGTACCTACAATCCCGTCCACATCTTGAGCTCAGCCCAAGCGTCAAGGAGGACGAATGGCGGGGCTTTCCCTCTCACAACAGTCGGGCCATCCCACCGACCTCGCGGCCGCCGTGCTGACCGATGGCAACCGCGTCCTCATCGTGGTCATCGCGGTCGTCGCGCTGGCGGCACTGGCGGTCGCGGGCGTCCTGGTGCGCCAGGTACTCGCGGCCGGCGAGGGCACCGACAGCATGAAGAAGATCGCGGCGGCGGTCCAGGAAGGCGCGAACGCCTATCTGGCACGTCAGCTGCGCACGCTCGGCGTATTCGCCGTGGTCGTGTTCTTCCTGCTCATGCTGCTGCCCGCGGACGACTGGAGTCAGCGTGCCGGACGTTCGGTGTTCTTTCTGATCGGAGCGGCGTTCTCGGCGGCCACCGGCTATATCGGCATGTGGCTCGCCGTGCGCAGCAATGTGCGTGTCGCCGCGGCGGCGCGTGAAGCCACCCCGGCGGAAGGCGAGCCGGAAAAGGATCTGACCGCCGTTTCGCACAAGGCGATGAAGATCGCCTTTCGCACGGGCGGCGTGGTCGGCATGTTCACGGTCGGCCTCGGCCTGCTCGGCGCCTCCTGCGTGGTGCTGGTCTACGCGGCCGACGCGCCGAAGGTGCTCGAAGGTTTCGGCCTCGGGGCCGCGCTGATCGCGATGTTCATGCGTGTCGGCGGTGGCATCTTCACCAAGGCGGCCGACGTCGGCGCCGACCTGGTCGGCAAGGTCGAACAGGGCATTCCGGAGGACGACCCGCGCAATGCCGCGACCATCGCCGACAACGTGGGCGACAACGTCGGAGACTGCGCGGGCATGGCGGCCGACCTCTTCGAGTCGTACGCAGTCACCCTGGTCGCCGCGCTGATCCTCGGCTCGGCTGCCTTCGGCGACGCCGGGCTCGGCTTCCCGCTGCTCGTGCCGGCGATCGGTGTGATCACCGCCATGATCGGCATCTTCGCGGTCGCGCCCCGGCGCGCCGACCGCAGCGGCATGAGCGCCATCAATCGCGGGTTCTTCATCTCCGCGGTGATCTCGCTGGTGCTGGTGGCGGTGGCCGTCTTCGTCTACCTGCCGGGGAAGTACTCCGAGCTCGACGGGGTCACCGACGCCGCGATCCTGGGCAAGGACGGCGACCCGCGGGTCCTCGCGCTCGTCGCGGTGGCCATCGGCATCCTGCTCGCCGCCGTGATCCAGCAACTGACCGGCTACTTCACCGAGACCACCCGCCGGCCTGTGCGGGACATCGGCAAGAGCTCGCTCACCGGCCCGGCCACCGTCGTCCTCGCCGGTATCTCCGTCGGTCTCGAATCCGCCGTCTACACCGCCCTGTTGATCGGCCTCGGTGTGTACGGGGCGTTCCTGCTCGGTGGTACGTCGATCATGCTGGCGCTGTTCGCGGTGGCCCTGGCCGGCACCGGCCTGCTCACCACGGTCGGTGTGATCGTCGCGATGGACACCTTCGGGCCGGTCTCCGACAACGCGCAGGGCATCGCGGAGATGTCCGGCGACGTCGAGGGTGCGGGCGCGCAGGTGCTCACCAACCTGGATGCGGTCGGCAACACCACCAAGGCGATCACCAAGGGCATCGCGATCGCCACGGCCGTGCTCGCGGCGGCGGCGCTGTTCGGGTCGTACCGCGACGCGATCATCACCGGCGCGCGGGACGTGGGCGAGAAACTCAGCGGGGAGGGCGCCCCGATGAGCCTGATGATGGACATCTCCCAGCCCAACAACCTCGTGGGCCTCGTCGCGGGCGCGGCGGTCGTCTTCCTCTTCTCGGGGCTGGCGATCAACGCCGTGTCACGGTCGGCGGGTTCCGTGGTCTACGAGGTGCGGCGGCAGTTCCGCGAGAAGCCCGGGATCATGGACTACAGCGAGAAGCCGGAGTACGGCAAGGTCGTCGACATCTGCACCAAGGACGCCCTGCGCGAGCTCGCCACCCCCGGTCTGCTGGCGGTGATGGCGCCCATCTTCATCGGGTTCACGCTCGGCGTCGGGGCGCTCGGCGCGTTCCTGGCGGGCGCGATCGGCGCGGGCACGCTGATGGCGGTGTTCCTCGCCAACTCCGGTGGCGCCTGGGACAACGCCAAGAAACTCGTCGAGGACGGCCACCACGGCGGCAAGGGCGGCGAGGCCCACGCGGCGACCGTGATCGGAGACACGGTCGGCGACCCCTTCAAGGACACCGCGGGTCCGGCGATCAACCCGCTGCTGAAGGTCATGAACCTGGTGTCGCTGCTCATCGCACCGGCGGTGATCAAGTTCTCCTACGGCCCCGACAAGAGCGTCGGAGTGCGGATTCTGATCGCCGTCCTCGCGTTCCTCGTGATCGCGGGGGCGGTGTACGTGTCAAAGCGGCGCGGTATCGCCATGGGTGACGAGGACAACGCCGGTTCGGCACCCAAGTCGGCCGATCCGGCGGTGGTTTCGTAGGAAGGTTTCCGGGCCCTGGCTCAAGGTGCGGGCGGGCGGCGCGTGTTGACGCGTCGCCCGCCCGCGCTGTGTGGGTACACGCTCACGCGTGAGCCTTATCTCGCTTGGTGCAAAAGGTTACAAAACGGTCTTAATAGACGTCCGGCGTGCGGTTGCCGTGCATCTGGCGTGTATGTTCCGGGGCCGAGAGCCATGGAAGGGACCAAACCGGTGAACAAGAAGCTCGCGGCCGCACTGTCCGGCGGTGCGGTACTGGTACTGGCGCTGTCGGGCTGCGGCGGCGACGACAGCAACGAGAAGCTGGACTCCTGGGCCAAGCAGGTCTGTGACGCCGTACAGCCGCAGGCCAAGAAGATCGAGTCGGCCAATGCCGCGATCCAGAAGGAGACCTCCGACAACAGCACGCCGGAGGACGTCCAGAAGACCGACGCCCAGGCCTTCCAGGACATGTCCGACGCCTACAAGGCGATCGGGACCGCCGTGAACAAGGCCGGGGCCCCGGACGTCGAGAACGGCGAGAAGAAGCAGCAGGACGCGGTCAAGGAGCTCAACTCCATCTCCGCCTCGTACGCCTCGCTGAAGAAGCAGGTCGACGGGCTCGACACCAAGGACCAGGGCAAGTTCGCCGACGGTCTGAAGGACATCGCCACGGAGCTGGACAAGCTGAGCCAGAGCGGGAACGACGCCCTCAGGAACCTGGAGGAGGGCGAGGTCGGCCAGGCGATGGCCAAGCAGTCCAGCTGCAAGGCGGCCACGGCGTCGGCAGGGGCCACGCAGAGCTGAGGCCCCGAGCGGCGGGCCGTGCAGGCACGCGGGCGCGACGGCTGAGCCGTAGGTGACCGCCGGTGTCCGATGTGCCGTACGGCGCGAACGCGTGCGCATCGCCGTACGTGGCGAACGCGTGCGCATCGCCGCACGGGCACGTGCGGCGCCCGCACCGGCGGCCACAATGGGGGCGTGAGTAACGCCAGCCAGTCACCCCTGCCCCCGCTGCCCGCCTCCGACCGTCCCGAAGCCGCCGCCCGGCTCCGGGACGCCCTGCTCGCGGCCTCCTTCACCGCCGACGGGCTGCTCGAACTGCTCGGCGCCCCCGCCTACGCGGCACTGGCCCGCAGCGAAACCGTGCCCGCGCTCCGGGCGACCCGCGGGGACACCCCCCTGGAGATGCTCGTCCGGCTGTTCCTGCTGCAGCAGCCCGTGCCGCACGCGCGCGTCGCGGAGGTCCTGCCCGTGGACGCCTGCCTGGAGAGCGGCTGGCTGGCCCGGGCCGACGGGGACGAACTCGCCGCGACGGTGGACGTCCGGCCCTACGGCGGGCCCGGCGGCGAGGACTGGTTCATCGTGTCGGACCTCGGCTGCGCGGTCGGCGGCGCCGGCGGGATCGGCCGGCGCGAGGAGGGCGTCGTCCTCGGAGTCGGCGGCGCCTCGATGACCCTCGCCGGAATCACCGTCCGCAAGCCCGTCGCCGCCGCGCTCGACCTCGGCACCGGCTCCGGCATCCAGGCCCTGCACGCCGCGCAGCACGCCACGCGCGTGGTGGCCACCGACCTCAACCCGCGCGCCCTGCACATCACCGCCCTCACGCTGGCGCTGTCCGGCACCGCGTCCGCCGACCTGCGCGAGGGCTCCCTCTTCGAGCCCGTGCGCGGCGACGAGACGTACGACCTGATCGTCTCCAACCCGCCCTTCGTGATCTCGCCCGGCGCCCGGCTCACCTACCGCGACGGCGGGATGGGCGGGGACGATCTGTGCCGCACGCTCGTTCAACAGGCGGGCGACCGTCTGAACGAGGGCGGGTTCGCCCAGTTCCTGGCGAACTGGCAGCACGTGGAAGGGGAGGACTGGCAGGACAGGCTCAGGTCATGGGTACCCCGGGGCTGCGACGCGTGGATCGTGCAGCGCGAGGTGCAGGACGTCAACCAGTACGCCGAGCTGTGGCTGCGTGACGCGGGCGATCACCAGGGCGACGCGGCGGAGTACCAGGCGCGGTACGACGCATGGCTCGACGAGTTCGAGGCGCGCAAGGTGAAGGCCGTCGGCTTCGGCTGGATCACCCTGCGCAGGACGGGTGCCGCCGTGCCCTCGCTCACGGTGGAGGAGTGGCCGCACCCGGTCGAGCAGCCGCTCGGCGACACGATCCGGGCCCACTTCGACCGGCTCGACCACCTGCGCGACCACGACGACGCCGCGCTGCTCGAAGGGCGTTTCCGGCTCGCCGCGGAAATCGTGCAGGAGCAGGTCGGGCTGCCCGGCGCGGAGGACCCCGAGCACGTCGTGCTGCGCCAGAACCGCGGCATGCGCCGGGCGACCCGGGTGGACACGGTCGGTGCGGGCTTCGCGGGCGTGTGCGACGGCACGATGAGCGCGGGCCGCATCCTCGACGCCATCGCCCAGCTGATCGGGGAGGACCCGGTGCTGCTGCGCGACCGCACACCGGCCCAGATCCGGCTGCTGGTCGAACAGGGGTTCCTGGAGCCGGTCCGCTGAGCGGACCGCCGAGGGGCGGCCTCGGGGGGCTTCGAGGCGGCTCGCCAACAAATTCGAGTCGATTTGAACACCTCGTCCGAGACGGTTCGTGAGGAACCGGACGACCTTGATCCGCCCCTGTGTCGCCCCGGCGTTCACCTCGGGTTCGTCTGCCCGCCGCCTGCGCGTGTCAGCCTCCCGTGGCTGGGAATGCGCGGACAGGGGAAAAGGGGCGCGGCGGGTCATGGAGAGTGCACCGGCGATCTTCGCGGGAGCGGTGTTCTCCCTGTTCGGAGGCGGGCTGCTGGCGTGGACGGCGACGCGCGTGCGTCAGGACCGGCCCGTCGCCGAGGGTGTGCGGCCGGTCGCGTCGGCGGCCTTCGCAGCCCTCGTCGCGGTGCTCGCCCTGGCGGCCGGAACCTGGTGCTTCACCCGCCTCTGAGACCCCCTCCGGCGACGTGCCCGTGGGTGACCGGGACGTCGCACTGCGTACGGGGCCGGGCCGGCTCCCGCTACGCCGGGCGGCAGGATTGGTGGTAGTCGGGTTACCGTTCGAGTGGCCGTTGCGGGCTTTTCCCGTTTGACACGGGGGCGGGATGTACCGTCACACTCCGCAGCGTCACCACGTACCCAGCCCCGGTAAGCGACTCCGGGGAGGCCCCAGCGTCGACCGGAGAGAAGAGCGAAGTTGTCCCCGACCAGCGAGACCGCGAAGGGCGGCCGCCGACTCGTCATCGTCGAGTCGCCTGCCAAGGCGAAGACGATCAAGGGCTATCTCGGCCCCGGCTACATCGTCGAGGCGAGCGTCGGGCACATCCGCGACCTTCCCAACGGCGCCGCCGAGGTGCCCGAGAAGTACACCGGCGAGGTCCGCCGCCTCGGTGTGGACGTCGAACACGACTTCGCGCCGATCTATGTGGTCAACGCCGACAAGAAGGCGCAGGTCAAGAAGCTCAAGGACCTGCTGAAGGAGTCCGACGAACTCTTCCTCGCCACCGATGAGGACCGCGAGGGCGAGGCCATCGCCTGGCACCTCCAGGAAGTGCTGAAGCCCAAGGTCCCGGTCAAGCGGATGGTCTTCCACGAGATCACCAAGGCCGCGATCCAGGCCGCCGTGGCCAACCCGCGCCAGCTCAACCAGAAGCTCGTCGACGCCCAGGAGACCCGCCGCATCCTCGACCGCCTCTACGGCTACGAGGTCTCGCCGGTCCTGTGGAAGAAGGTCATGCCGCGCCTGTCGGCCGGCCGTGTCCAGTCGGTCGCCACACGTCTCGTGGTGGAGCGGGAACGCGAGCGCATCGCCTTTCGTTCGGCTGAGTACTGGGACCTGACGGGCACCTTCGCGACCGGCCGCGCGGGAGACTCGTCGGACCCGTCGTCGCTGGTCGCGCGTCTGCAGACCGTCGACGGCAGGCGGGTCGCGCAGGGCCGCGACTTCGACTCCCTGGGACAACTGAAGAGCGCGAACACCCTCCACCTCGACGAGGCGAACGCCCGCGCCCTGGCCGTCGCCCTGGAGCAGACGCGGTTCGCCGTCCGCTCCGTCGAGTCCAAGCCGTACCGCCGCTCGCCGTACGCCCCGTTCCGTACGACGACGATGCAGCAGGAGGCCAGCCGCAAGCTCGGCTTCGGTGCGAAGGCCACGATGCAGGTCGCGCAGAAGCTGTACGAGAACGGCTACATCACCTACATGCGTACGGACTCCACGACCCTGAGCGACACGGCGGTCGCCGCCGCCCGTGCCCAGGTCACGCAGCTGTACGGCGCCGACTACCTGCCGCCGCAGCCGAGGACGTACGCCGGGAAGGTCAAGAACGCGCAGGAGGCCCACGAGGCGATCCGCCCCTCGGGTGATCGTTTCCGCACTCCCGCCGAGACCGGGCTGACCGGTGACCAGTTCAAGCTCTACGAGCTGATCTGGAAGCGGACCGTCGCCTCCCAGATGAAGGACGCGACCGGCAACAGCGTCACGGTGAAGATCGGCGGCACGGCGGCCGACGGCCGGGACGTCGAGTTCAGCGCGTCCGGCAAGACGATCACCTTCCACGGCTTCCTGAAGGCCTACGTCGAGGGCGCCGACGACCCGAACGCGGAGCTCGACGACCGCGAGCGCCGGCTGCCGCAGGTCTCCGAGGGCGACGCCCTGAGCGCCCAGGAGATCACGGTCGACGGGCACGCCACCAAGCCCCCGGCCCGCTACACCGAGGCCTCCCTGGTCAAGGAGCTGGAAGAGCGCGAGATCGGCCGCCCGTCGACGTACGCGTCGATCATCGGCACGATCCTCGACCGCGGCTACGTGTTCAAGAAGGGCACGGCCCTGGTGCCGTCCTTCTTGTCCTTCGCCGTGGTCAACCTCCTGGAGAAGCACTTCGGGCGGCTCGTCGACTACGACTTCACCGCCAAGATGGAGGATGACCTCGACCGCATCGCCCGCGGTGAGGCCCAGTCCGTGCCGTGGCTGAAGCGGTTCTACTTCGGCGAGGGCACGGTCAGCGGCGGCGCGGCCGACGCCGGCAACGGCGACGGGGACCACCTCGGCGGCCTCAAGGAACTGGTCACCGACCTGGGCGCGATCGACGCCCGCGAGGTGTCCTCGTTCCCCGTGGGCAACGACATCGTGCTGCGCGTCGGGCGCTACGGCCCCTACATCGAGCGCGGCGAGAAGGACACCGAGCAGCACCAGCGCGCCGACATCCCCGACGACCTGGCGCCCGACGAGCTGACCGTCGACCTCGCGGAGGAGCTGCTCGCCAAGCCGAGCGGCGACTACGAGCTGGGCACGGACCCGGCCACCGGCCACACGATCGTCGCCAAGGACGGCCGCTACGGCCCGTACGTGACGGAGGTCCTCCCCGAGGGCACCCCGAAGACGGGCAAGAACGCGGTCAAGCCGCGCACGGCGTCCCTGTTCAAGACGATGTCCCTCGACACGGTGACCCTCGACGACGCCCTCAAACTGATGTCGCTGCCGCGTGTCGTCGGCGCCGACGCCGAGGGCCAGGAGATCACCGCGCAGAACGGCCGCTACGGCCCGTACCTGAAGAAGGGCACGGACTCGCGCTCGCTCCAGGCCGAGGAGCAGCTCTTCACGATCACGCTGGAGGAGGCGCTGGCGATCTACGCCCAGCCCAAGCAGCGTGGCCGGGCCGCGGCCAAGCCGCCGCTGAAGGAGCTGGGCACCGACCCGGTCAGCGAGAAGCCGGTCGTGGTCAAGGACGGCCGCTTCGGCCCGTACGTCACCGACGGGGAGACCAACGCGACCCTGCGCTCGGGCGACAGCGTCGAGGACATCACCCCGGAGCGCGGTTACGAGCTGCTCGCCGAGAAGCGCGCCAAGGGGCCGGCGAAGAAGACCGCGAAGAAGGCGGCTAAGAAGGCGCCGGCGAAGAAGACGACGACGGCCAAGAAGACCGCGGCGAAGAAGACCACGACCGCGAAGAAGACGACGGCGAAGAAGACCACCGCGAAGAAGACGGCCGCCAAGACGGCGACGGCCAAGACGGCGACCGCTGCCAAGTCCGCGGAGGACTGAGGCCGTTCGAGCCCTGTGCGAACCCGGACCACGGCGTCCGGGACTTCGCCCGGGGTTCGGAAAGCGAACGCCCCGGCAACACTTCGGTGTCGGGGCGTGCGCATGCCAGGCCGCGCCCTCCAGGGTGTCGGTGGCTCCCGATAGGCTGAACGCATGACGCGAGCCGACCACCCAACGGCCCCTCAGCCCGCCCCCGACGACGCCCTGGTCGCGGACTCCCGCGAGCGTGCCGTCCGCGCCCTGCTGCGACGACCGCAGCTGAAGCGGTTGTGGAGCGCACAGCTCGTGGGCGGCGTGGGCGACACCCTCGCCCTTCTCGTACTGGTCCTCCTGGCACTTCAGGCGGCCATCGCCGAGGGCTCGTTCGGGGGCGGCTACCGGGGCGTGGCGTTCGCAGTGGCGACCGTTTTCGGGGTGCGCATCCTCGCGACGCTGCTGTTCGGCGCCGTTCTGCTCGGCCCGCTCACCGCGCTCACCTCGCAGGACGGCCCGCTCGACCGCCGCTGGACCATGGTGGGCGCCGACGGCCTGCGCGCCGCGCTGCTCATCGTCGCGCCCCTGTGGATCGACTGGACGCCCGAGAACGCACTGGCCGTCCTGCTCGTCACGGCCTTCGTGATGGGGGTCGCCGAGCGGTTCTGGACGGTGTGCCGCGAGAGCGCGGCCCCCGCGCTGCTCCCCGCACCGCCGCCGGAGGGCGCTACGGTCCGGCCGCTGCCCGACCACATGGATGCGCTGCGCCGCCTGTCGCTGCGCACCGGCTTCGTGGCCATCCCCCTCGCGGCCGTCGCCCTGGTCGTCGCGGCCCTGTTCAACAACCTGCTGGGCGCCGGCATCGACTGGTTCGGCCAGCACCAGGCGGCCCTCGCCTCCTACGTGGCCGCGGGCCTGTTCGCCGCGTCCCTGTCCGTGCTGACCTTCCTCGAGCTGCCCGGTACGCGCACCCCGCGCGCGCGGTCGCCGCTGGAGGGGCTGCGCCGCCCGAAGACCGGCACCGGCTCCGACAAGGGCCGCACCGGCGCGATGCCGCTGCTGGTCCTGTCCTGCGCGGCCGTCACCGCCGCGGTGTCGGCCGCCGTCGCCGTCGCCGTGCTGCACGCCAAGGACCTGGGCGGCGGCCCGGTCCTCTACGGCCTGTTCGTGGCCGCGCTGACCGGCGGTGTGGTCGTCGGCATCCGTACGGCGCCCGCCCTCGTGCCCGCCCTGTCGCGCCGCCGGCTGCTCGCGCTGACGATCGCCCTCACCGGCGTCGCCCTGCTGGCCGCCGGGCTGGTCCCGGACGTCACCACCGTGCTGCTGATCCTCGCGCTGGCCGGTGTCGGCGCGGGCCTGTCCGCCAACATCGGGCACACCCTGCTCGACCAGGAGACCGAGGAGTACCGGCGCTCCCGCACGACGGAGCACCTGCACGCGGTCGTCCGGGTCTGCGTGGCGCTCGGCGCGGTGATCGCCCCGCTGGTGGCGGCGGCGATCGGGCCGCACCGGCTGGAGAGCGGCAAGTTCGTCTTCGCGCACGGTGGCGCGGCCTTCACGCTCATGCTGACCGGCGCCCTGCTGCTGCCCGTCGCCGCGCTGGTGCTGGCCAAGGTCGACGACCGCTCCGGTGTGCCACTGCGGCAGGACCTGAAGGACGCGCTGCTCGGCGGCGACGACCCTCAGCAGGGGGCCGCGGCCTCCGGCTTCTTCATCGCCCTGGAGGGTGGCGACGGGGCCGGCAAGTCGACGCAGGCCGAGGCGCTCGCCGAGTGGATCCGCGCCAAGGGTCACGAGGTCGTGCTGACGCGCGAGCCGGGGGCGACGCCGGTGGGCAAGCGGCTGCGGTCGATCCTGCTGGACGTGTCGAGCGCGGGGCTGTCGCACCGCGCTGAGGCGCTGCTGTACGCAGCCGACCGGGCCGAGCACATCGACACCGTCGTACGGCCCGCCCTGGAGCGTGGTGCGGTCGTCATCTCCGACCGGTACATCGACTCGTCCGTCGCCTACCAGGGCGCCGGCCGTGATCTCTCGCCGACCGAGATCGCCCGGATCAACCGCTGGGCGACGAACGGGCTGGTGCCGCATCTGACCGTGCTGCTGGACGTCGCCCCGGAGACCGCGCGTGAGCGGTTCACCGAGGCGCCGGACCGGCTGGAGTCGGAGCCTGCGGAGTTCCACGCGCGCGTGCGGGCCGGTTTCCTCACCCTGGCCGCCGCCGACGCCGGGCGCTACCTGGTGGTGGACGCCGGCCAGGAGCCCGAGGCCGTCACGACGGTCATCCGGCACCGGCTCGACCAGGTGCTGCCGCTGTCCGAGGCCGAGATCAAGGCCCAGGAGGAGGCGCGGAAGAAGGCCGAGGAGGAGGCCCGCCGCAAGGCCGAGGAAGAGGCTGCCCGCAAGGCCGAGGAGGAGCGCCTGGAGCGCGAGCGCCAGGAGCAGCTGGCCAAGCTGCGCGCTGAGGAGGAGGAGCGCAAGCGCCGCGAGCTGGAGGAGGCGCAGCGCCGCGAGGCCGAACGGCAGGCGGAGGAGGCCCGTCGCCGGGCCGAGGAAGCGCAGCGGAAGGCCGAGGAGGAGCGGGCCCGGCTCCTCGCGGAGGAGAAGGCCCGCGCCGAGGAAGAGGCCCGCCGCAAGGCCGAGGAGGAGCGGCGCCGCAAGCAGGCCGAGGAGGAGGCGCGACTGCGTGCCGAGGCCGAGGCGCTCCGCCTGGAGAAGCAGCGCAAGGCCGAGGCGGCGCTGCTGCGGGCCGAGGAGGCACGCCGGCTCGCGGAGGCGGCTGCCGCCGCGGCCGAGGCCGGGCCGAAGAGCTCCGCCCCGAAGAGCTCACCCATGCAGGGCGCGCCCGCAGCGACCGCTCAGGACGCGGTGACCGTGCCCACCCCGGTGGTGACACCGGGCGGTGCGGGGGACGACACGACCGTGCTGCGCCCGGTGCGGGACGACGAGCGGAGTGCGGGCCGGTCCTCCGGGGAGTCCGAGGCCGAGGTGACGGCGGAGCTGCCGATGCCACCGGCTGCCGGGGACCAGACGGAGGTCCTTCCGCCGGTCCCGCCTCGCGCCGGGGACGAGACCGAGGTCCTGCCGCCGGTGCGCGACCGGGACGCCTCCGGAGCGGCCGACGAGACGGCGGTACTGCCTCCGGTCCGCCCGGAGGACGCCGAGGAGACGGCCGTCCTGCCGCCGGTGCGCGGGGACGAACCGGCGGACCGGGTCCCGCCCGGGTACTTCCGGAAGGACGCCCCGGACACCCGGCCCGACGGCACCGAGGACCGTACGCGGGAGATGCCCCAGGTCGACGCCGACGGGACGCCGCGCCGCCGCCGGTCCGACTGGGCCGAGGAGACGCCGCTGGACGACCTGCCCTCGCTGGCGGACGAGCTGCTCGGACCGCACGACGACGAGCCGGACGACCGGCGCGGACGCCGGGGCAGGGGCGGCCGGGGGCGCTGACACCTCCGGGGACCCCGCGGCAGCCCCGGCTTCCCGCAGGGGCGGCCGGGCCGCTGACGCCTCCGGCGGACCGCCGCGGGAAACCGGCTTCCGCGCTGCGAGCCGGGTGAGGGCGGCAGGCGATGTCAGTGGCCGCCCCCACAATGGATCTCGCAAGGCAGTACGTGACGGAAGGGCGGCGTGACCCATGACCGTGTGGGACGACCTCGTCGGGCAGGAGAGGGTGAGCGAGCAGCTGGCCGCCGCCGCCCGGGACGCCGACGCCCTGGTCACCGCGGCCACCACCGGCACCCCGCCGCCCGAGGCGTCGAAGATGACCCACGCGTGGCTGTTCACGGGCCCGCCCGGCGCCGGGCGGAACCAGGCGGCGCGCGCGTTTGCGGCGGCCCTGCAGTGCGTCAGCCCCGACCGCGCCCTCGGCGGCTCCCCGGGCTGCGGCTTCTGCGACGGCTGCCACACGGCACTGATCGGCACCCACGCCGACGTCACCACCGTCGCCGCGGTCGGCACGCAGATCCTCGCCGACGACATGCGCGACACCGTCCGCAAATCGTTCACGTCGCCGGCCAACGGCCGCTGGCAGATCATCCTCGTCGAGGACGCCGAGCGGCTGAACGAGAAGTCGGCCAACGCTGTCCTGAAGGCGGTGGAGGAGCCCGCCCCGCGCACGGTGTGGCTGCTGTGCGCCCCCTCCATCGAGGACGTCCTGCCGACCATCCGCTCCCGCTGCCGCCACCTGAACCTGAGCACCCCCAGGGTCGACGCCGTCGCCGACATGCTCGTCCGCCGCGAGGGCATCGAGCCGGACGTCGCCGCCGCGGCGGCCCGGGCGACCCAGGGCCACGTCGACCGGGCGCGCCGCCTGGCCACCGACCCGGCCGCGCGCGCCCGCCGTGCCGCCGTGCTCAGGCTGCCGCTGCGCGTCGAGGACATCGGCGGCGCGCTCAAGGCCGCCCAGGAGCTCGTCGACGCGGCCGCCGAGGACGCCAAGCAGCTCGCGGAGGAGACGGACTCCAAGGAGACCGAGGAGCTGAAGGCCGCGCTCGGCGCCGCCCAGGGCGGCCGCATGCCCCGGGGCACCGCGGGCGTGATGAAAGACCTGGAGGACAAGCAGAAGCGCCGCAGAACGCGCACGCAGCGTGACAGCCTCGACCTCGCCCTGACCGATCTCACGGCCTTCTACCGCGACGTCCTCGCCCTCCAGCTCGGCTCGCGCGTGGCCATCGCCAACGCGGACGCCGAGGACGCCCTGGAGCGCCTCGCCCGGGGCAGCTCCCCGGAGTCCACCCTCCGCCGCATCGAGGCGATCGCCGCCTGCCGCGACGCCCTCGACCGCAACGTGGCGCCGCTGCTCGCGGTGGAGGCGATGACGATGGCACTCAGAGCGGGCTGAGGGACCGGCCGGACACCTGGGCCGGACGTGCGGTTGACGCCGTAACTCGTACGAGGCACGCCACGCACGCACGGCACTCATTCGGTCGCCCAGAGTTACGCTCGCTGGATGTACACACGGCGCACCCCCCGCTCCGCCTCCGGCTCCGGCGGTCTCCACCGCAGGACACGAAACCGGGCCAAGACCGCCGCAGGTCTCCTCGCCACGGCCGCGTTGCTCGTCTCCGCCTGCTCCTCCGGCAGCGCGACGACGTCCGCCGCCTCCGCGGCGGCGGAGGCGGCACTGGTCGCGCTGCCGCAGGCCACGCCCGCGGCGCTCTCGTCGTACTACGGGCAGAAGCCGGCCTGGCGCGGCTGTGGTGTGCCCGGCTTCGAGTGCGCCACCCTCAAGGCACCGCTCGACTACGCCGAGCCGTCCGCCGGCGACATCCGGCTGGCCCTCACCCGCAAGAAGGCCACGGGACCCGGCAAGCGGCTGGGCTCGCTGCTCGTGAACCCCGGCGGGCCGGGCGGCTCGGCGATCGGCTACGTCCAGGCGTACGCGGGCATCGGCTACCCGGCCGAGGTGCGGGCCCGCTACGACATGGTGGCGGTCGACCCGCGCGGCGTGGCCCGCAGCGAACCCGTCGAGTGTCTGGACGGACCGGGCATGGACCGGTACACGCAGACGGACGCCACGCCCGACGACGGCAAGGAGACGGACGGGCTGGTCGCGGCGTACCGGACGTTCGCCGAGGGCTGCGGCGCGGACGCGCCCCGGCTGCTGCGCCACGTGTCCACCGTGGAGGCGGCCCGGGACATGGACATCGTGCGGGCGGTGCTCGGCGACGAGAAGCTGAACTTCGTCGGGGCCTCCTACGGCACCTTCCTCGGGGCGACGTACGCCGGGCTCTTCCCGGACCGGGCGGGCCGGCTGGTGCTGGACGGCGCGATGGACCCGTCGCTGCCGGCCCGGCGGCTGAACCTGGAGCAGACGGCGGGCTTCGAGACGGCGTTCCGGTCCTTCGCGAAGGACTGCGTACGGCAGGCCGACTGCCCGCTGGGCGGCAAGGGCACTTCGCCCGAGCGGGTCGGCGCGAACCTCAAGGCGTTCTTCGAGAAGCTCGACACACGGCCTGTCCCCACCACCGACGGTCGCAAGCTCACCGAGTCCCTCGCCACGACCGGTGTGATCGCGGCCATGTACGACGAGGGCTCCTGGGAGCAGCTGCGCGAGGCCCTGACGTCCGCGATGAAGAAGAACGACGGCTCCGGACTCCTGGTCCTCTCCGACGGCTACTACGAGCGGGACGCCGACGGCGCCTACAGCAACCTGATGTTCGCCAACGCGGCGGTGAACTGCCTGGACCTTCCGGTCTCCTTCGACACCCCCGAGGAGGTGCGCGGAGCGCTGTCCGAGTTCCAGAAGGCGTCGCCGGTCTTCGGCGAGGGCCTGGCGTGGGCGGCCCTGAACTGCGCGTACTGGCCGGTGCACGCCACGGGCGAGCCGCACCGCATCGAGGCGAAGGGCGCGGCGCCCATCGTCGTGGTCGGCACGACCCGGGACCCGGCGACCCCGTACCGCTGGGCGCAGGCCCTGGCCGGCCAGCTCTCCTCGGCCCGCCTCCTCACCTACGAGGGCGACGGCCACACGGCCTACGGCCGCGGCAGCTCCTGCATCGACCGGACGATCAACGCCTACCTTCTGCGCGGCACCCCGCCCACGGACGGAAAGCGCTGCTCATAGCCTTGTCCCCAGCCCCGGAGGGCCCGCCTCCGGGGCTGGTGCGGAGCACCCTTGGAAACTGTGTAGACTTACCGTCGTTGCTGATCGCACCATAGTGCGGACAGCGCGCCGCCTTAGCTCAGATGGCCAGAGCAACGCACTCGTAATGCGTAGGTCTCGGGTTCGAATCCCGAAGGCGGCTCACCTGAAACCCCAGGTCGGATGGACTCCGACCTGGGGTTTTGTCGTTCAGCGCACGTGGTAGCGGCGTCGCGCGCGGGCCGCCCGGGTGTCGGGGGGTCTCAGTTCTCGCTCGCCCTGCGCCGCACGGCTTCCTCGGGCAGCGTGCTCCTCTGGATCGGCCGGCGCGTCCGGCAGGACTACTCGCGCATGCCCGCCAGCTCCACCGGCCGGGTGCGCAGGGCGAACGATGCGGGCAGCGTGGCCGCGAGGACCGCGAGGAAGGCGCTCGCGGCGATCACCGCACCCACCGTAGGCCAGGGCACCACGATCGCGGAGCGTACGTCGAGCAGGCCGAGGGCGGTGCGGACGCCGAGCAGGTTCACCGCCGAGACGGCCGCGCCGAGCACCGCGCCGACCACCACGACCATCACCGACTCGACGGCGACCAGGCGCAGCACCTGGGTCTTCGTCGCGCCCGTCAGGCGCAGCGCGGCGAGGTCGCGGACCCGGTCCGTGGTGGCCATGACCAGCGTGTTGGCCAGTGCGATGCCCGTGTAGACCAGGGCGATGGCCAGGATCATCAGCAGGCCGAGCCGGGTGGACTCGCTGGAGCGCGGGTAGTGCTCGTCGATCCACTGCCCGGCGCCGAGCACCTCGATGCCGCTCGCCTCGCCCGCCGCGTGCAGCCGCCGGTGGACGGCGGCCCGGTCCGCGCCGGCGGCGACCTTGATGTCGACGCGGTCGACGCCCGCGCCGGCGGCGTTGCGCGCCGTGAGGTACACGCCGTTGTTGCCGGTGCCGATCCCGAGGACCGCGGCGATCCTGAGGTTCACCTTGCGGCCGTCGCCCAGCCAGACGGGCACCCGGTCGCCGATGCGGGTGGTCAGCCATTCCTCGTTGACGACGATGCTGTCGTCGTCGAGGTCTACCAACTTCCCTGCCACGACGGGGACTTGAGACACCGCAGACAGCTCCGTGCCGCTGTCGACGGCGCGGGCCTCGGAGCGGACGAGGGCGGTGCCCTCCTCCAGGACGGTCACCCCGGTCGAGCGGGACGTGCTGACCGTGACGCCGGGGACGTCACGGGCCGCCCGGACGAACCCGTCGGGCAGGGCCCGGTCCCCGTCGCCGGACGAGACCACGTAGTCGGCCCGCGTCTGGGTGCGGGCCTCGGAGGCCTTTGCCTCGTTGACGGTGGCGGTCGTACCCATCAGGGAGCAGGCGAGCGCCACGGTGATGATGACCGGCGCGGCCACGGCCGCCGTCCGGCGCACCCCCGCCGCCGCGTTCTCCCGCGCCAGCATGCCCACGGCGCCCGGCAGCCGGGCGGGCAGCCAGGTCAGCAGCCGGGTCAGCGGCCGCACCAGCAGCGGCGCGAGCAGGGCCGTCGCCACGATGAGCAGCATCGGCTGGGTGATGTACGTCTTGCGCTTCAGCACGTCACCGGGGTTGTCCACCAGCGCCATGACGAGCAGGCCGAGGCCGGTGAGCAGCACGGCGGCGGCCACCAGGAGGCGGCTCCACGGCATGGTGCCGCTGTCGACGGCGGACTCCCGCAGCGCCGCCGTCGGGCCGGTCCGGCCCGCGCGGAAGGACGCCACGACGACACCGCACAGGGCCACCGTCAGGCCGGTCCAGAAGGCGACATGGAGCGGCCAGGCCTGCTCACCGATCCGGAACCAGGTCGGGGCCAGGCCCTCTCCCGCCATCCACGAGGCGAGCCACGGCGCGGCCCACCGGCCCAGCCAGCACCCCGCGCCCGATGCGAGCACCCCGATCACCAGGGCCTCCGCGCAGACCATGCGCCGCACCTGGCCGGGTGTCGCGCCCGCCATCCGCAGCAGTCCGAACTCCCGCCTGCGCTGCGCCACCGCGAAGGTGAACGTCGAGGCGACCACGAACACCGAGACGAACGCGGTGATGCCGGCCGCCGTGCCGAGCAGGGCGTTCACGGAGACCAGGGCCTCCTTGTCGCGGTCCGGGTCGGGGTCGGCGCGCCGCCGGTCGTCGCCGGCGAGGACGGTCATGCCCGAGCCGGTGCCGAGCGCCGCGCGGACGGCGGCCGGGTCGGCGTCCACCGTCACCCGGTCGATGCGCGGGGACAGGCGTGCGGCCTCGGCGGCGGTGAAGAACACCGCCGACTCGAAGCCCGCCGCAGGCACCGTGCCGACCACGGTGCGGGTACCGGCGCCCTCGGGCGTGACGACCTGGATCCGGTCCCCGGCGCGCACCTGCGCGCCGGGCCCGGTCGTGACGACGACTTCGCCGGGCGACGTGGGGGCGCGTCCGGAGGTGAGACGGTACGGCGTGGCCGCCGCGACGGCCCAGGAGTGGCCCACGAGCGCGGTGTCCGCACCGATCCGCCGGTCCGCGTCCGGCACCGAGACGGGGAACGTACGGTCCTCGGTCACGGGACCCACCGTGGCCAGCTCGGCCGCCAGCTTCTCCGGAACCGCACGGGGGTTGGTCAGCGTCGACGTCCGCACCCCGATCGGGGTGTCGGCCTTCACCTCGTCCGTGCCCTGCACCACGACCCGCGCCGCGGCGAACCGCTCGGCGCCCCGCTCCGGCGCGTCGAACGTGGCCGCGAGTGCGAGGCCCGTGGTGGCGATGAGGCCGACCCCGAGCGCGAGCGCGACGAACGAACCGACGAACGTGACCCAGCGGGTGCGCATTCCGCGCAGCGCGAGACTCAGCACGACGCCACCGCCGAGACCTTCGACGCGATGGCGCTCAGGGCGGTCATCCGCTGGGCGACCTGCTCCGCCGTCGGCGTGTACAGCTCGCCCTGGACCGTGCCGTCGGCGAGGAAGAGCACCCGGTCCGCGTAGGAAGCGGCGACCGGGTCGTGCGTCACCATGATCACCGTCTGGCCGTGGTCGACCATCGTCCGCAGCAGCGTCAGCACCTCGCGGCTCGTGGTGGAGTCCAGGGCGCCCGTCGGCTCGTCGCCGAACAGCACCTCCGGCTTGGTGACCAGGGCGCGGGCGAGCGCCACGCGCTGCTGCTGGCCGCCCGACATCTCGCTGGGCCGGTGCCCGGCGCGCTCGCGCAGGCCGACCTGCTCCAGGACGTTCAGGACCTCGGACCGCCTGGGGCGGCGGCCCGCGAGCCGCAGCGGCAGCCCGACGTTCTGCTCGGCGGTCAGCGCGGGCAGCAGGTTGAAGGCCTGGAAGACGAACCCGATGCGCCGCCGGCGCAGCAGCGTCAGCTTCTTCTCGCTCAGCCGGGTCAGATCGGTCTCGCCGAGGAAGACCTGGCCCCCGGTCGGCCGGTCGAGCCCCGCCGTGCACTGCAACAGGGTCGACTTGCCGGAGCCCGAGGGGCCCATCACGGCGGTGAAGGTGCCCCGCGGGATGTCGAGGCTGACCTGGTCGAGGGCGGTGACCGCGTTGTCGCCTGTCCCGTAGGACCGGGTCACGGAGCGGAGCCGGACGGCTGCTTGATTCATGGTGTCCACTCAATCGGGCCCGTTCGACGGTGACATCGCAGCGGGACGGAGTCTTGGGGGTGGAGGTAGCTCCACCCTCCTGTGTGGCCCGTCAGGGGACGTGTCATAAGCGGGCGAGGGCGGATTCGTATGGGCGTCACTGGAGCAGGGAGTGTTGGGGTGTTGGGGCGTTGGAGGCCTCAACCGGCGGTGGCGAGCAGGGGCGTTCGCCTGGGCCTTCCTGCTGCTGAGGTACGACAGCAGCATCGGCAGGGAGCTGGTCAGCAGCAGCACGGCGCGGCCGGCGGCGAGCACCCCCGAGCCGCCCCATTTCTGCCAGGAGCCGCCCGCGACCATCCCGACCGCCACAGAACTGGGCGCCCACAACAGGCTGCCGAGCAGGGACAGGCCGACGAAGCGGGCCCAGGGCACGCCGACGGCACCGCACATCACCGGCACCAGCGTGCGCAGCAGCGCGTTGAAGCGGCCGAGCAGCACCGCCCGGGCGCTGTAGGCGCCGACGGTGTGCAGCGCCGCGCGGCAGCCGGGCGAGCCGGTCACCCGGTCCGGCAGGTTCGCGACGAGCCGGGGACCCCACCGGCGCCCCACCAGATGACCGATCACATGGCCCGCCGGCGCGCCGAGCACCGCCATCGCGACCGCGGCGGGAAGCGGAAGCGCGCCGTGATGCGCGAGCACGCCGCTCGCCATCAGGGCGGTCTGCGAAGGGAACAGCATGCCGAGCAGAGGGAGCGCCGGCTCCGCCATGGGAAGCAGGAAGACGATCAGCAGCGTCAGCACACGGGCACAGCCGCCAACTGTTCCTGGGTCCAGCCCATTTCGGTCCTCTCGCAGTGCCGTCGCCCCGTCCGGGGCCCTTGCAGCAGACCGCGCGGGGGCGTCCCGGCACATCGCAGCCAGGCCCAGTCCTGGCCGGTAGCCCGTGCCCACCTCGATGGTGGAGCTAGCCGGGTGGTCCGGGCCGGAAAGGTCTCATAACGTGCGGCGCATGCACCCCCCGACGATCTGGACCCGGCTCCACCTGCGCCGCTACGTACGCAGCGGCTGGCCCTGGCGCGCCGCGCTGTACCTGCTCAGCAGTGCGGTCCTCGGCCTGATCACCCTGCTCACGCTCGTGCTGCTCGCCGTCGCGGGCAGCGTGCTCACCGTGGTCGTCGTCGGCCTTCCGCTGCTGCTCGTCCTCGTCCTCACCGGGGTGCCGCTGGCCTCGGTCGAGCGCAGCCGGCTGCGTCTGATCGACAGCGAGCCGCTCGCCGATCCGCACCGCGAACCCGACCGCACCGGCCTCACCGCCTGGCTGCGCACCCGGCTCCAGGAACGTGCCACCTGGCGCGAGCTGGGCTACGCGGTGCTCTTCGGCTTCCTGCTGTGGCCCCTCGAAGCACTGGTCGTGGGCTCCGTCCTCCTCGTGTGCGGCGGGCTGCTCGCGACGCCGGTGATGCTGGCGGTCGACGGCGAGGAGGCACGGGTCCTCAAGATGTGGATCGTGGACAGCTGGCCCGGGGCGCTCGCGGCGGCGCTCGCCGGGCTGCTGCTGATGCCCGTCTTCGCCTATCCGCTCGGCGCGATCGCCGCGGGCCGGGCCGCCCTGACCCGCTTCCTGCTGGCCTCGCCGACCGGCGAACTGAACTCGAAAATCAAGGAGTTGGGCCGCTCCCGGGTCCGTCTCGTGGACGCCTTCGAGGCGGAACGGCGCCGCATCGAACGCGATCTGCACGACGGGGCGCAGCAGCGGCTCGTCGCCCTGTCCATGACGCTCGGTCTGGCCCGCCTCGACGCGGCGGACGGCCCGCTCGGCCCGCTGCTCGCCAAGGCGCAGGACGAGGCGGCCACCGCCCTGGTCGAAATCAGGGAGCTGATCCGGGGCATCCACCCCCAGGTCCTCACCGACCGGGGCCTGGTGGCGGCCGTGGAGGATCTCGCGGACCGGTCGACGATTCCGGTCGACGTAGAGCTCGACCTGCCGGTCCGGCCGCCGGAGGCCATTGAGACGGCCGTGTACTTCGCGGTCAGCGAGGCCCTCGCCAACGTCGCCAAGCACAGCGGCGCGAGCTGGGCCGTGGTGCGGGGCGGCCTGGAGAACGGGCAGCTGGCCGTGGAGGTCGAGGACGACGGTCACGGAGGCGCGGACACCGGGCGGGGGACGGGCCTGCAGGGCGTTGCCGATCGCGTCTCGGTCCTCGACGGCCGCCTGCTGGTGTCCAGTCCGGCCGGCGGGCCCACCGTGTTCCGCCTGCTGGTACCCTGCTCAACCCCCTGATACGACCGCATGATTGAGGAACTGATGCTGCGCATCGTGCTGGCCGAGGACAGTGTCCTGCTCCGCGAAGGACTCGTCGGCCTCATGGAGCGCTTCGGGCACCAGGTGGTCGCAGCGGTGGGTTCCGCGGACGAGCTCACCGACGCGGTCGCCGCGCACGAACCCGACATCGTGGTGACCGACGTACGGATGCCGCCCGGCTTCTCCGACGAGGGCCTGCGTGCCGCGATCGCCCTGCGCCGCCGCCGGCCCGGACTGCCGATCCTGGTCCTCAGCCAGTACATCCAGCGGTCCTACGCCGAGGACCTGCTCGACTCCTCCGACGGCACCGGGGTGGGCTATCTCCTGAAGGAACGGATCGGCCACGTCGAGGAGTTCGTCGACGCGATGCACCGGGTCGCGGAGGGCGGCACGGTCGTCGACCCCGAGGTGGTGCGCCAGCTGATCAGGCACCGGCGCGACCCGCTGGCCCGGCTCACCGCGCGCGAGCAGGAGGTGCTCGCGCTGATGGCGGAGGGCAAGTCCAACGCGTCGATCGCCGCGGCCATGGTGGTGAGCGAGGGCACCGTCAGCAAGCACTTCGGCTCCATCCTCACCAAGCTCGACCTCTCCCTCGACGACACGACCAACCGCAGGGTCCTCGCAGTCCTCGCATACCTGCGCGGCCGGCCAGGAGTGGAACCCGCCTAGCCGGCCGGGGCCGCGCGGATCAACGGTACGGCCGGCGCGGACGACCTGCCCCGGACGGACCGCGGCTCAGCTGTGCGGCCGGCCCGCGACTGAGCCGGTTGCCCCGCAGTGCCGCCCGGGTCCGCCTGCACTGATCGGCGTAGGCGAACCGCCGTCCGGCAGGCGTCCGCGAAGGGTCCGTACCGTGAACGGCTAGCATCGCCGGTCAGTCCGTCAGCTGCCGACCGGGACGAGGTGAGGACATGGGGGCGCCCCGCATCGCCGTCGCCGTGGTGACGATGGGCAACCGGCCCGCGGAGGTCGACGCCCTGCTGGAGTCCGTGGCCAAGCAGGACGTGCCGCCCGAGCGGATCGTCGTCGTCGGCAACGGCTGCCCGCTGCCCGACTTCGCCCGGCGGCTGTCGCTGCCCGGCGAGGTCACCGCCGTCGAGCTCGACGAGAACCTGGGCTGCCCCGGCGGGCGCAACGCGGCCCTGGCCCGGCTGCGGGAGTTCGGCGACATCGACGTCGTGGTGGACCTGGACGACGACGGTCTGCTCGTCGACGCCGATGTGCTGCGCCGCGTACGGGATCTGTACGCCGCCGACGAGCGGCTCGGCATCGTCGGCTTCCGCATCGCCGACGAGCTCGGTGAGACGCAGCAGCGGCACGTGCCCCGGGTCGGCAACTCGGACCCCCTCCGGGGCGGTTACGTCACCGGCTTCCTCGGTGGCGGGCACGCCCTGCGGATGGCGATGCTCGACGAGGTCGGCGACTGGCCCGCCGAGTTCTTCTTCGCGCACGAGGAGACCGACCTCGCATGGCGCGCGGCGGACGCCGGCTGGCGGATCCTGTACGCCCCGGAGCTGCTGCTCCGGCATCCGAAGACCTCGCCCGCCCGGCACGCCATCTACTACCGGGTGAACGCCCGCAACCGGGTCTGGCTGGCCCGCCGCCGGCTGCCGCTCGCGCTCGTCCCCGTCCACCTGGGTGTGTGGGTGCTGCTCACCCTCGCCCGGAACCGGTCCGGCGCCGGGCTGCGCGCGTGGTTCGGCGGATTCGTGGAAGGGGTACGGGAGCCGGCGGGGGAGCGGCGGCCGATGCGGTGGCGGACGGTGTGGCGGCTCACCCGGCTGGGGCGGCCGCCCGTCATCTGACGCCGGCCGGCAAGGCCGGCAGGGCGTCGGAGAGATTGAGTGGGCCCCGGCCGTTCACCTCCGCCGACCGGGACCCGGACCCGGCCGCGGCGGCGACACTCCCCCGAGTTGCGCGTCCAGACGCGCGCACCGCCGGGCCAGATCCGATGTAGTGATCACATCAGGCTTTGCCAACGGATCGCTAACATATGGCCAACGGTTCGCCGTTGCGTCGTCTGCTGGCCGGCCGGAAGTCGCCGGACCGAGACCGACGACGGCCGGGGCGGCGGCGGATTGCGGCGGAGCAGGCGAGGATCAAGGTGGCGGAAACCAGCCGCCCGGGGATGGGAGATCGTCAGGGCGGGGTGCACGGGGGGTAAGGGCGTGACGATGCGGTTCGGGCTGTTGGGGCCGCCGGTGCTGTTCTACGACGCCCAGGGCGTCGCCCGGAACACGGCCCGGGCGATCTCAGGCCCCAAGTCCCGCGTGCTGCTGACCGCGTTGCTCCTCGACGCCGGGCGGGCCGTCTCCGTCGAGTCGCTCAAGGACGCGCTGTGGGGCGAGGCGGCGCCCGTGTCCGCCCAGGCCTCCCTGCACAACCACATCGCCCGGTTGCGACGGCTGCTCGACGATCCGGAACGGCTGCGCACCGTGCCGTCCGGGTACGCGCTGCGGATCGACGAGGGCGAGCTGGACGTCCACCTCTTCGACGCCCACGTCGCCGAGGCGCGTGCCGCGCACACCGGCCGGGACTGGGAGCGGGTCGTGCGCGTGTGCACGGACGCGCTCGCACTGTGGCGGGGTGCCCCGCTCGCCGGACTGCCTCCCGAGGTGGGCGGGTACGCCTTCGCGCAGCGGCTGTGCGAGGCCCGGCTGCTGCTCCTGGAGTGGCGCGGTGACGCCCAGTTGGCGCTGGGCGGCCCACGGCTCCACGAACTGGTGCCGGAGTTGGCCGTGCTGACCGGTGAGTATCCGCTGCGGGAGGCGTTCTACCGGCAGTTGATGCTCGCCCTGCACCGCACCGGCCGTCAGGCCGAGGCCCTGGCCGTCCACCGCGACCTGCGCACCCGCCTCGTCGGCCAGCTCGGCATCGAGCCGGGGCCGGGAGTGCGGGAGGCGCATGTCGAGGTGCTGCGGGGGGTCACGGGGGGCGGTGGCAGGGGAGGGCCGGGTGAACCGGACCGGCCGGTACCCTCCCCGGCCCAACTGCCGCCCGCACCCACCCATTTCATCGGCCGCACCTCCCTGCGCGAGTCCCTGCGCCGGGCGCTCACGGCACCCGGCCCGCACCCCACCGCCGTCATCAGCGGCATGGCCGGCGTCGGCAAGAGCGCGCTCGCCCTGCACGTCGCCCATCAGCTGGCGGAACGTTTCCCCGATGGACAGATACACCTCGACCTGCACGGCGTCACCCCGGGCATGCCCCCGCTCACCGCTGCTCAGGCGGTCAACGCCCTGCTGCGCGACCTCGGTACGGAACCCTGCCGTATCCCGGAAGAGCCGGACTCCGCTGCCGCGTTGCTGCGCTCGCTGCTCGCGCCGACGCGCACGCTCCTGGTGCTGGACGACGCCGCGAGTGCCGCGCAGGTACGGCCGCTCCTGCCGGGGGGTGCCGGGTGCGGGGCGATCGTCACCAGCCGTTCGCCGCTGACCGCCCTCGACGGCGCGGCCAGGTTCCCGCTCGCCCCGCTGTCTGACGAGGAGAGCGCCGAACTGCTGCGCAGGGCCTCGGGCCGCGACGGCCTGGACGGTACGGACGCCGCCCGGCTCCTCGTCGAGCTCACGGGCAGGCTCCCGCTGGCCCTGCGGATCGTCGCCGCCCGGCTCGCCGCCCGTTTGGCCCTGACCCCCGACGCCCTGGCCGGGCAACTCGCCGCCGCAGACAGCCGCTTGCACCACCTGGAGTACGACGACCTGAGCGTCCGCCGCTCCCTGGCCGTCGCGCACGACGCCCTCGCCGCCTCCGAGCGGGAGACCGACCGGGACGCGGCCCGCATTTTGTGCCGTATCGGCGCGCTCGGCCTGCCCACGTACGGCGCCCCGCTGCTCGCCCGCCTCACCGGCACCGGCGAACCCCGCACCGAGGCCGCCCTGGAACGCCTCCTCGACGTGGCCCTGCTGGAGGAGTCGGCGTACGGCCGCTACGCACCGCACGACCTGGTGCGCGACTTCGCCCGTGAACGGGCCGGGGAGCGGGAAACCGCCCATGCCGAGACGGATACCGACGCTGAGGCCGACACAGACACCGACGCCGACACCGACACCGTCGGCACGGCGCTGCACTGGTACGCGGCCGTCGCCGAACGCGTCCTCGCCGCGATCGTGCCCTCCGGCCTCGACCTGGACGACCGCCGCCGGCCCACCCCGTCCCAGCCGAGCGGCCACCCGGCCCACGTCGGCGCCGTCGCCCCCTTCGCAGGACCCGGGGCGGCCTTCGCCTGGGGGGACAGGGAGCTGGAGAACGTCGTCACCCTGGTCGAGCGGTACGCGGACGACCCGTCCGGGCAGCGCGCCGGTCTGGTCTGCACGCTCGTCCGGCTGATCTTTCCCTACGCGCATCGCCGCGGGCGCGTCGCCGAGATGGAGGTGCTCGGACAGGCCGGCCTCCGGGTGGCCCGGCGGCTCGGAGACGCGGAAGCGGAGGCCTACGCGCTGGCCGATCTCGCCGGGTTGCACTTCCTGACCGGCCGGCACAACGACGCCCTCGCGCTCAACGACCGGGCACTCGCCCTCTGGCGGCGGCTGGACCGCTCTTCCTGGATCCGCCGCTGCCTCAACAACCGCGGCCTGCTGCTGGACGGGCTCGGCCGACGCGGCGAGGCGGGTGAGGCACTGGCGCGGAGCCTGCAGTACGCACGGCAGCTGAACGACCCGTACGGCGAGGCCGTCACCCGCAGCCACCTCGGCAAGCTCGTCGAGCACACCGACCCGCGGGCCGCCATCGAGGAGCACCGGCGTACGCTCGCCCTCGGGGACGAGATCGGAGCCGTGATCGTGCGGCACTCCGCGCACTGCAACATCGGGTACGCGCATCTGCGGCTCGGCCGGCCGGCCGCCGCCCTGCCGCACTTCGAGGAGAGCCTGCGCATCCTCGGCGGTCACGGCGACTGGCACGGTGAGTCCCAGACCCGGCTCGGTCTGGTCCGTGCCCTGCGTCTGCTGGGCCGCAGCGGGCGGGCCGCCCGCGAGTGCGCCGAGCTGCTGGGCCGGGCCGACGCCCGCGCCGACCGCTACACCGGCGGTCTCGCCCGCCACCAGCACGGGCTGCTGCTGCAGGAGCTGGGGTACATCGGCGCTGCGCGCGAGGAGTGGAGCTCGGCTCTCGCGGCCCTGGAGGGAACGGACGAGCAGACGGTCGTCGCAGAGCTACGCGCGTTGCTCGCCCCGGCCGACCGGTCACCCGGCGGCCTCGACGACACCCCGGCCGATCCGGCTACTTGGCGTCCGCGTAGCACTCCACCACCGCCGTCGTGAACGGGAACCGCACGGGCGTCTCCCCGAAGGTCAGCCGTCCGGCCAGGGCCGCAGCCTCCCGGATCGCCGCCACGACCGTCTCCGTCTCCTCCTCGGGGCAGTGCACGATCACCTCGTCGTGCTGGAAGAAGACCAGCTCGGCCGCCAGCCCCGCGCAGGCCTTGCGCAGCGCGGCGAGCAGCAGCAGTGCCCAGTCGGCGGCGCTGCCCTGGACGACGAAGTTGCGGGCGAAGCGGCCGCGGGCGCGGGCGTTCGTGGACGCGTAGCCGGGCACCCACTGCCCGCCGTCCGGCTGGTCGTCCTCCCCGGAGCCGGAGCCGGAGCCGGAGCCCGAGCCGAAGCCGAAGCCGGTGCCGACGGCGGCCGTGGGGATGCCGGCCTCCTCCGTCGCGTCGTCCGTGCCCCGGGCCGCGGGTGGGCAGGTCCGGCCGAGCCAGGTCCGCACGAGCCGGCCCTCCTCACCGGCCCGGGCCGCGTCGTCGACGTAGGCCACCGCCCTGGGGAAGCGGCGTCTGAGCGCGGCGAGGTTCTTCAGGCCGTCCCCGGAGGTCTGGCCGTAGACCGCTCCGAGCACGGCGAGTTTGGCCTGGGAGCGGTCGCCGGAGAAGGCGCGGTCGGAGACGGACTGGTACAGGTCGGTCTCCCGGCCGGCCACCTCCATCAGGCCCGGGTCGCGGGAGATCGCGGCGAGGACGCGCGGCTCCATCTGGTCGGCGTCGGCGACGACGAGCCGCCAGCCGGGGTCGGCGACCACGGCCCGCCGGATCACCTTGGGGATCTGGAGCCCGCCTCCGCCGTTGGTCACCCAGCGCCCCGTGACCGTCCCGCCCGCGAGGAACTCGGGTCTGAACCGCCCCTCGCGCACCCAGTCCTGGAGCCAGGACCAGCCGTGGGCCACCCAGATGCGGTACAGCTTCTTGTACTCGATGAGGGGCTTCACGGCGGGGTGGTCGACGGTCTCGATCTCCCAGCGGCGGGTCGAGGAGATCTTGATTCCGGCCTGGGCGAAGGCCTTGACCACGTCGGCGGGCAGGTCGGGACGGACCCGGCGGCCGAACGCGGCGGACACCTCGTCGGCCAGCTCGGCCAGCCGGCGCGGCTCGCCGCCGCCCGCGTACCGCTCGCCCAGCAGGTCGTGCAGCACGGCGCGGTGCACCTCGGCGCTCCAGGGCAGCCCGGCGCGGTTCATCTCGGCGGCCACCAGCATGCCCGCCGACTCGGCGGCCGTCAGCAGCCGCATCCGGTCGGGGTGCTCGGCCCGCTCGTGCCGCCTGTGCTGCTCGGCGTAGACGGCGAGGAGGTCCGACAGGGGCAGGTGGACGCCCTGCGGCTCGAACAGCGAGGACTGCGAGCCCGGTTCGGCGGCGCGCTGCGGCGGATCGGGCGGTACGGGGCCGCCGCGCAGCCGGGCCAGGGCGGCCGCGGCCGAGCGGGGTTCCCCGTAGCGCCCCTCGTGGCCGAGGAGGAGGGTCTCGGCGGCCTCGATGTCGTAGCACCGCTCGGCTCGCACCCCCGCGGCGAGCAGGCGCGGGTACACCTCGGCGGTGGACCGCCACACCCACCGCGTGACGCCGGGCCGGCTCCGGACGGCCTCGGCGGCGTCCGCCTCCCGGCGCACCGGGCCGGAGGGCAGCCCGTCCGGACCGAGGGGGGCGACGTCCACGCCACCGTCCTCGGCCGGAGCGAGCGCCCACCGGTCGGCCATGCCGCGAGTGTGACAGGGGGGTCTGACAACGCCCCCGACGCTCGCCTCCGTGGAAGCCCCCGTAAGCCCCCGTAAGGCCTCGTAGGGCCTGGTGAGGCCTCTTGAGGCGCGTCAGGCCTGGTCCGTCTCCTGCTGCGCCTGCATGATCTTCTCCAGCACCGCCCCGACGTACTGCTCGGCCCGCTCCTTGTCGATGCCGAGGCCGCTGAGGACGCCCTCGCCGTTCTCGTGCTCCAGCAGGGCGAGCAGGATGTGCTCGGTGCCGATGTAGTTGTGGCCCAGGCGCAAGGCCTCGCGGAAGGTGAGCTCCAGGACCTTCTTGGCCGCCTGGCCGTACGGCACGAGCTCCGGGACCTCGTCGAGGGCGGGCGGAAGAGCCGCCGTCGCCGCCTCGCGGACCGCGTCGAGCGAGACGCCCTGCTTGATGATCGCCTTCGCGGCGAGGCCGTCCGGCTCGGCCAGCAGACCGAGGACGAGGTGCTCGGGCAGGCCCTCGGCGTTGCGGGCGGCCTTGGACGCGTTGTGCGCGGCCATCACCGTGTTGCGGGCGCGGGGCGTGTACCGGTTGAAGCCCTGGCTCGGGTCGAGGTCGTTCGACTCCTTCGGCACGAACCGCTTCTGCGCGGCCTGCCGGGTGACGCCCATGCTCTTGCCGATGTCCGTCCAGGAGGCGCCGGACCGCCGGGCCTGGTCGACGAAGTGGCCGATCAGGTGGTCGGCCACGTCGCCCAGGTGGTCCGCGGCGATCACCGCGTCCTGGAGCTGGTCCAGCGGCTCGGGGTGGACCTTCTTGATGGCCGCGATGAGGTCGTCGAGGCGGATGGATGACGTGGTGTCGGGGTTCGTCATGTGTCAACCGTAGGTTGCGCCCGGGTGGCTGTCAACCAGGGGTTGACGCCTCGATCGGCAGGGGAGCCATGGCACCATCGGCCCGTGAGTACGTCCAGCACCGTCGATCGCGCGTTCGCATCGGCCCTCTACGAGACCGGCGAGACGGCCCTGGACGCCGGCGCGTCCCTGCTCGCCTCCGACCCGGCGGCCGACGCCGAACTCGCCCGGCGTGGGTACGAGTTCGTGGCCGGGGCGTGGCGGCGCGGCTGGCAGCCGGCCGATGTCGTGCGGATCGTGCGGCGCGAGCTGGACGACGTGCACGTGCTGCTGGCGGCCGCGCTGATCCGCGCCCAGGCCCCCGGCGACGGCCCCCGCGGCCGCCGCTGGAACGCCCAGCTCGCGAGGCTCCCCGACGACGTCGCGCCCCGCACCGACCGCTTCTCGCACGCCACCGCCGTGCTGGAGCTGTACCGCCTGCTGCTGCGGCTGCCGGCGCTGGAGGACCTCGACGAGGCGCCCGGGCAGGCGGCCGGAGGGGCGGTGACCGAGTCCCGCATGCTCACCCGTATCCGCGCGCTGCTCGCCAAGGCGGAGGCCACCGGGTTCCCGGAGGAGGCCGAGGCGCTCAGCGCCAAGGCGCAGGAGCTGATGGCCCGGCACAGTGTCGACGAGGCGCTGCTCGCGGCGCGGGCGCCGTCGCCGGACACGCCCGGGGCCTGCCGGATCGGGGTCGAACCGCCGTACGAGCAGGCCAAGGCGGTGCTGCTGGACGCCGTCGCCGGCGCCAACCACTGCCGGGCGGTCTGGAACGAGCCCCTCGGCTTCTCCACCGTCGTCGGCTTCGAAACCGACCTGGAGGCGGTCGAACTCCTCTACACCTCGCTCCTCGTGCAGGCCACGACCGCGATGACCAAGGCGGAGGCGAGACAGCGGGCGGGCGGGCGCAAGCGCACCAAGACGTTCCGGCAGTCCTTCCTCGCGGCCTACGCCCACCGCATCGGCACCCGGCTGGCCGCGGCGGCCGAGACCCAGGTGACCGACGACCTGCTCCCGGTCCTCGCCTCCCGCGAGGTCGCCGTGACCGGGCGGCTGGACCGGATGTTCCCGGAGACCACCACGACCCGGCTGCGCGGGGTGCGCGACGCGGCGGGCTGGACGGAGGGCGCACAGGCGGCGGACCGTGCCCAGGTCAGGCACCGGCCGCCGTTGCGCTGACGCCCGCCGCGCCGCTCTCCCGTCAGTCGCCCGAGGTCTCGAAGCCGCTCACCGAGGCCTGCGCTCCGTTCTTCCGGGCGACCTCGCCGTACGTCCACTCCAGATCGTGCGCGGTGTTGGTGTCGCCGGGCAGGGTGAAGGACGCCTTGAGCACGTCGAGGCTCTCCGCGGAGCCCGCCTCGCCGCGGACGTAGGTGATCGTGAAGGACGTGGTGCCGCCCTTTGCGAGGGTCAGCGACTGGGCCTTCGCGCCCTCGTCCGGGGAAACGGACGTCGTGCCGTCCTTGAAGTGCAGGTCGACGCCGGGGAAGCCCTTCAGCGAGCACTGCGCACCCTTGTTGGTGAGCGTGACGGTGACGGTGCCGGTGTCTCCGGCGGCCGGGGCGGCGCCCGCACCGACCTCCACGCCCATGTCGCCGAGCGCGCAGGCCGAACCGCTCTTCCGGTCCGCGTTCTTGACGTCGTCACCACCGGTCTTGTCGTCGTCGCAGCCGGTCAGCAGGAGCGTCGTGGCGAGGGCGGCTGCCAGGGCGAAGGGGAAGGTGCGCATGGGGTCCTCTGGGCGTGTCGTACGGAAGCGGCTTCGGGCCCCTGGATCATCACGCACCCGGGTCCCGCAGGGGCACGCACCCCCTGCGATTCCCCCGAACGCCGGACGCCCACACGCCCTCACGCAGGGCTTGACCGCTTCTCCCCGCAAGCCCTCACCGAACCTCGGCACGCCGCCCCTCGGCGCTGCCCGGGGGCCGCGCGGTCGGGCGCGAGCCCTGGTTGCTGGTTGGCGGACATCCGTTGCGATGCCCGGGCCTGCCCAGCCGGGCGCGGGCCTTGGTTGCTGGTTGGGCGGACATCCGTTGTGATGCCCGGGGCTGCCGGTCGGGCGCAGGCGGTGGCTGCCTCTCCGGCGGACGCTGGTTTCGATGCCCGGCGCCTGCCCGGCCGGGCGGGGGCCTTGGTTGCTGGTTGGACGGACGCCCTTGCGATGCCCGGGGCTGCCGGTCGGGCGCAGGCGGTGGCTGCCTCTCCGGCGGACGCTGGTTTCGATGCCCGGCGCCTGCCCGGCCGGGCGCGGGCCTTGGTTGCTGCTTGGACGGACGCCCTTGCGATGCCCGGGCCTGCCGGCCGGGCGCGGGCCTTGGTTGCTGCTTGGACGGACGCCCTTGCGATGCCCGGGCCCGGCCGGCCAGGTCCATCCGGCCCGTGGCCCCGGGCTCGTCGCCTTGCTGCAGGCCAGCAGAACCCACGCCGAACCGGTGCGCCCGGGGGCACCGCCCGGCGGCCGCCGCCCCGCGAGAGGCCCGCCGGCGCGGACGCCCGCGGCATTTTCCTGCCCGGTGCGGGGCGGCTGGGCAAAAACCGGCCCGGACACCCGGCCGGCCGGTCCGGCGGGAGGGGGCCCGGGCCGCTTCTCCGGCAGACGCCCGTTGCGATTCCCCGAACCCCGCCGGGGGATTGCACGGCCGGTGCCTCTGGCCACGCCCCGCTGGCCTCCGGATCCAGCCACCACCCCGAACGCCGGACGGGCCACGGCCCCGCAGGGGATCCGTGACCCGTCCGTGCGGATGCCGGTGTCAGCCGAGGCCCGCCGTCGGGAAGCCCGTGGGGAGCTTGCCGCCCTCGGCCTTCGTGTAGGTCTCCGCGCCGAGGCCGCCCTCCCAGGTGACCTTCAGGCTGCTCTTGTTCACGGAGTCGACCATGCCGGTCGCCCGGTCCTTGGAGCCGTCCGTGCACTTCAGGCGGATCATCCGCATCCCGGACTCCTCGCCCGCGGTGCCGCTGCACACGCTCCCGCCCGTGGCGAACAGCGCGGCCTGCTTGCCGGTGATCACCAGGGCCACGGCCTTGCCGCCGGTCGTCGCGAGCCAGCTGCCCGCCAGCTCACCGCCGGCCGACCCGTCGGAGCCGGAGCCGGAACCGGATCCGGAGCCCCCGCCGGTCGCCGCGGACGCCGAGTCCGAGGGGGACGGACCGGACGCCGAGTCGTCCCCCGAGCCGCCGTCGCTGCTGCACGCGCTGAGCACGAGCACGCCCGCCAGTCCCGCGGCCGCCGCCGCGACGCGCACGGCGCCGGAGCGACGCGAGAAGATCACCGAAGTCACTGCAAGCCCCCAAGCTGTAGCCGGCCGACCGGCCCGGACGGCACCGGCCGGCCTCCTGGCCGGAACGATCGCAGCAAGCTACCAGGGCCCGTCAAGGGCCCCCTCGAACGCCTCTTACCAGGACGACTTGCGCACCCCGGGCAGATACCCCGCGTGCGCCTGCTCCCGCAGACTCACCCGGGACAGCCCGAACGCCCGGAAGTAGCCGCGCGGCCGGCCGTCCACCTGGTCGCGGTTGCGCACCCGCGTGGCGCTCGCGTCCCGCGGCTGCCTGCGCAGCTCCGCCTGTGCGGCGAGCCGTTCGGCCTCCGTCGACGACGGCCTCCGGATGATCTCTTTCAGTTCGGCCCGCCGGGCGGCGTACCGCGCGACGACCTCCTGCCGCTTGTCGTTCTTCGCGATCTTGCTCTTCTTGGCCATCAGATCCTCACTCCCCGGGCGCGGATCCGGGCGACGGCCGCCTCGATCCCGATCGTGTCGACGGTCTTGATCCCCTTGGTGCTGAGCCGGAGACGGACGTACCGGCCCTCGCTCGGCAGCCAGTAGCGCTTGGACTGGATGTTGGGGTCGAACCGGCGTGACGTGCGCCGGTGCGAGTGCGAGATGCGGTTGCCGAAGCCCGGCTGTGCGCCGGTCAGCATGCAGTGCGCGGACATGGGTGGTGACGTACCTCTCCGTCTCAGGTGATGTAAATGGAATTCATTTTCAGTAGCATAGCGGCATGGCACGCAACGAACTCCGTCCGGTCATCAAGCTCCGGTCCACCGCCGGGACCGGCTTCACCTACGTGACCCGCAAGAACCGCCGCAACGACCCGGACCGACTGACCCTGCGCAAGTTCGATCCGGTCGCCGGCCGCCACGTCGAATTCCGAGAGGAGCGCTGACCATGCGCGAGGGAATCCACCCGGCGTACGGCCCCGTCGTCTTCCGTGACCGTGCCGCGAACTACGCCTTCCTCACCCGCTCGACGATGACGAGCGAGAAGACCATCGAGTGGGAGGACGGCCGGACCTACCCGGTCGTGGACGTCGAGATCTCCGACGTCAGCCACCCCTTCTACACCGGCACGGCCCGCGTCCTGGACACCGCAGGCCGCGTGGAGCGCTTCGAGCGCCGGTACGGAAAGAAGGGCTGACCCATGGCTGTCCCTCCTGGGCTCCCCGTCGTGATCGTCGGCGGGCTGCACGCCGATGCCCGCAGGGCGGCCGTCGCGCGGCTGCTCGCCGACGTGCCCGGCAGCGTCGTCCTCCACCACGACCTCGCGACGGCCGCGGCGGGCACGGTCGTACGGACCATCAGGGACGCCTCCGGCATCCTCGACGCGGGGGAGGCGCCGCTCGTCAACGACTGCGCCTGCTGTGCCCTGCGCGAGGACCTGGTCCCGGAGCTGGAGCGGCTCCGGGACACCGGCGGCACCCGGCTCGCCGTCGTCGAACTGTGGGACTCCGTCGAGCCCAAGGCCATGGCCGAGGTCGTCACGGCCGGCGGTCTCACCGTCACCGGCGTGATCACCGCTGTCGACCCGGCCCTGGTCCTGCCCTACCTCGGCAACGGCGACGACCTGGCCGACGGCGGTCTCGCCGCCGCGGCCACCGACCAGCGGACGGTTGCCGACACCTTCGCGCGCCAGCTGGAGTACGCGCCCGTCCTCGCGGTCGCCGATTCCCCGGAGGCCGACGACGAGGACCGCGAGCTCCTCGCGCAGCTGCACCCGACGGCCCGCCAGGTGCGCATCGGGCAGGACCTCGCGCCCGAAGCGGCCGAACCGTCCGAACCGTCCGAACCATCCGAACCATCCGAACCATCCGAACCATCCGAACCGTCCGATCCGTCCGGCGACGGCCTGACCGTGCCGACCCCGCGCCGGCGGGCGCTCTCCCCCCTGGCCCAGGCCGCCCTGGCCGGCTTCGACGTCGAGGCGGCCGCCGCCGCCCAGCACCCGGCCTGTGCCCTGCTCCCCGCCGAGGCCGACGCACACGGCGTCTCCACCCTGGTGTGGAGCATGCGGCGGCCCTTCCACCCGGAGCGGCTGTACGCCGCGCTGGAGGACCTGACCTGTGCGGCCGCCCGCAGCCGGGGCCGGTTCTGGCTCGCCGACAAGCCCGACACACTGTTCCACTGGGACGCGGCGGGCGGGGCCCTGTGCGTGGAGAGCACGGGCCCGTGGCTGGCCTCCCTGCCGGACGCGGCCTGGGACATGGTCCCGCCGGTGCGCCGGGCCGCCGCCGCGCTGGACTGGCACCCCGAGCACGGTGACCGCTGCCAGCACCTCGTCTTCACCTCGCCCGGCCTCGACCGGGACGGCCTGGAGCGGCTGCTGGAGTCCTGCCTGCTGACCGACGCCGAGTACGCCGCCGGGCCCGACGCCTGGCAGCGGCTGCCGCACGCCTTCGACACCCTCCTGGAGGTCTGACCCTCATGCCGCGCAAGCCCGAACGCAAGCCCGTCAAGAACCGGCCCAACCCCCTGGACCAGGCCGGGATCACCTACATCGACTACAAGGACACCGACCTGCTGCGGAAGTTCATCTCCGACCGCGGCAAGATCCGCAGCCGCCGCGTCACCCGGGTGTCGTCCCAGCAGCAACGCCGGCTGGCCAAGGCCATCAAGACCGCCCGGGAGATGGCACTGCTCCCGTACTCCACCACCCGCTGACCCCTCAGCCCCGCCCGGACCAGTTCCACGCGCGACGGGCGGGGGCCCTGCCCCCACCGCGACCGGCTCGCCGGCTGCTGTCGGCCGACCGGTGCTGGGCCCCGCGGTGTGCGGCCGGGACTGGGCGGGCAGTCGGTGGCACCGGTAGGCGGTGGGGTTCTTCGTACGTGACGGATGGGGCCCCTGCCCATGCTGCGACGGGTTCGTCGACCACTGTCGGAGCGGTCTCGTTCAGCCGGCGGGCCGCCACGCACACATGCCTGACCGGGTGGGGTTCTCCATGCGTGACGGATGGGGGACCCCGGCCCGAGCCGCGACGGGCCCGGAGACGGCTGCCGGCCTGCGGGCCGTGCCCGCGACCGGTGGCCCGCACCAGGCCAGACGCCGACGCCACCGCCGGCGACCGCCGCCCGGCCCAGCCGGCCACGGCCCCGCGCGGGCACGCGTGATCAGGTCCAAGCGTGATGGCTGTGGGATCCCCGGCCCCGGCTGTCGGCTCAAGGGTGGCCGGGGCACGCAACCGGCGTCCGGGACCGCACGGGACACCGGCGCCACCGCCGGCGCCCGCCCCCGGCTCGGCCGACCACAGCCGACGCGTCCGCCCGCGCGCCCGGGTGAGGTTCCCCACGCTTGACGGACGGGGACCCTCCGGCGCACGGCGCGCCGACACCCTCCGCCGCCCGGCCACGGGGTCCGCCCCGGGCGCCCCGGACCGGGCCGGACGCCGGTCGAGGCGGGCGCCCGGAGGCCGCCGGCCGGAGTGGGGTGCGCGGGACGACGGGGGCCGGAAGCCGGGCACGGTATCCGGCGATCGTCCGAGCGGCGCACCGGTCACAGGGACGACACCGGCCTGCTGCGGCCGGCCTATTTCCCCCCGTCCCCGCAGGCAGCGGCCGTCTTCCGGATGCGGGTCGGCCGGTCGAACGGCCGACTCGGGGCCCGGCCCCTCAGCTCCCGCTTCTTCGGCACGGCACCCGCCGTGCCCCTCGTCCCGCCGCCGAGTGGATGCTCCGCCTCCACCGGACCTCCGCCGAACCCACCGACTTCGGTGCAGGCCCCGGGGAACGAGAGGTGCGGCCAAGCCGTCAAACAGTCAAGAACTTCGGTAAAGCGGTCGTCACAGCTGTAACCGCGGGACCACCCCGCGTGCACGTGCATCTGCCCATGCATCTGCACATGAACAGGGCTATGATCCGGGTCAGTTGACCACTGCATCAATGGCCACACCAGCCAGTGCACCACCGGGGAGCGACCTGTGGACCACGACGTGTACAACGGTATGGCGGCCGCCGGGCTGCACGGTGTGGCCTGGCAGAAGAGCCGGCACAGCAACTCGCAGGGCTCGTGCGTGGAGTTCGCCCGGCTGCCGGGCGGAGACGTCGCCGTCCGCAACTCACGCTTCCCCGACGGCCCCGCCCTGGTCTACACCCGTGCGGAGATCGAGGCCATGCTGCTGGGCGTGAAGGACGGCGAGTTCGACCACCTGGTCGGCGGCTGACGATCCGACAGACCCCGGTGAAACCGGGGCAATCGGCGCTCATTACGCGGTAACGCGCGTAGAACCGCGACGCGAGGAAGCGCCGCGGTTTCTCATTCCCCGTTCGGCCGCGATCCGGTCCGCGGCAGCCGGAACAGCGCCCAGACCACCTTGCCGTCGAGCGCGCCCGCGAGCGGGTGCCAGCCCCAGCTGTCGCTGAAGGAGTCGACCAGGAACAGCCCGCGGCCCGACTCGGCCGAGAAGTCGTCGGTCTCCCGGGTCACGGGACTGTCGTGACTGGGGTCGCGCACCGCACACACCAGCCGCTCGGTCCACCGCATCAGGTGCAGCCGCACGGGAGGCTCACGGCCGTTCACGCACGCGCCGTTCGCCGGCAGCCCGTGCCGCAGGGCGTTGGTGACGAGTTCCGAGACCACCAGGCAGACGTCGTCGAACCGGTCGCCCATGTCCCACTGGTCGAGGGTTCTGCGGGTGAACCGCCGTGCCTCGCGCACCGCTTCGTAGCGGGCGGGCAGAGCGCAGGAGGCGGCGTCGGACACGGCCGCGGGATCCAGCGGCGGAAGGCCCTGCCGTAACGGCTCGAGCATGGTCGATCCATTCGTCCCCATGCGAGGCACTCCCGGGAATTCGCGGTCGGTGCGATGCAGCGGTGGTGCGGGACCATGGTTTCGGATGCGTACAGCAGATGCAAGGGCAGATGCACGTGCAGGTGACCGGAATGAGTCGTCCCGTACCGCTTGTTGGTCAATTTTTCCGTCATCTTCGCGTCCCTCTTTGGCCGTTCACATGCCTTCTTCTTGCTCCCGCGCGCGAGCGTCGACCGTCTCGATTCCGTTTCCGTAACCGGACGAGTACTGCTCGGAGTGTTTTAGTGGCAGACTGCGGCCCCTGAAGACGTTGGGGAGGCTGGCGAACGTGAGCGCGGGAGAGCCGGGATCGGTGGTGCGGCGCATGCTGCTCGGATCACAACTCAGGCGACTGCGTGAGGCGCGGGGCATCACGCGCGAGGCGGCGGGCTATTCGATCCGCGCCTCCGAGTCGAAGATCAGCCGGATGGAGCTGGGCCGGGTGAGCTTCAAGACCAGAGACGTCGAGGACCTGCTGACCCTGTACGGCATCACGGACGAGCAGGAGCGCGCCTCCCTGCTCTCCCTGGCCAAGGAGGCCAACGTCGCGGGCTGGTGGCACAGTTACTCGGACGTGCTGCCCAGCTGGTTCCCGACCTACGTCGGCCTGGAGGGCGCCGCCTCGCTGATCCGGGCGTACGAGGTGCAGTTCGTGCACGGCCTGCTGCAGACCGAGGCGTACGCCCACGCGGTGGTCCGGCGCGGCATGCAGGGCGCGAGCGAGGCCGATGTCGAGCGCCGCGTGGCGCTGCGGCTGGAGCGCCAGAAGTACCTCGTCGACGAGCGCGCGCCCGACTTCCACATCATCCTGGACGAGGCCGCCCTGCGCCGTCCGTACGGCGACCGCGCGGTGATGCGGGGCCAGCTCCAGCACCTCATCGACATCTCCGAGCGGCCCAACGTGCGGCTACAGGTGGTGCCGTTCAGCCTCGGCGGCCACTCCGGCGAAAGTGGCGCGTTCACGATCCTCAGCTTCCCGGAGTCCGACCTCTCGGACGTGGTCTATCTGGAGCAGCTCACCAGCGCGCTGTACCTGGACAAGGCCGAGGACGTCGCCCAGTACGAGAAGGCGCTCAAGGAGCTGCAGAGCGACAGCCCGGGTCCTTCGGAGAGCCGGGACCTTCTGCGGGGCCTGCTCCAGCTCTCCTGAAGTACTCCTCCAACTCTCCTGAAACACAAGTACGATGACGTGTGATCAGATCGTGAAGGCGCGATCAGAGGTCTGCCAGGGATCGAGGGATCACACATGTCGTCGTCCTACTTCACCGACCTTGCACAGCAGTACATCGACGGTGAGTGGCGCCCGGGTACCGGCTCCTGGGACATCATCGACTTCAACCCGTACGACGACGAGAAGCTGGCGTCGATCACCATAGCCACGGTCGACGAGGTCGATCAGGCGTACCGGGCGGCGGCCCGCGCCCAGAAGCAGTGGGCCGCGACCAACCCCTACGCCCGCCGGGCGGTCTTCGAGAAGGCGCTGCGCCTGATCGAGGAGCGCGAGGCCGAGATCTCCGAGGCCATCATCGCCGAGCTCGGCGGCACGCGCCTGAAGGCCGCGTTCGAGCTGCACCTCGCCAAGGAGTTCCTGCGCGAGGCGGTCCACCTGGCCCTGGCACCCGAGGGCCGGATCATCCCCTCGCCGGTGGACGGCAAGGAGAACCGCGTCTACCGCGTGCCGGTCGGGGTCGTGGGTGTGATCAGCCCCTTCAACTTCCCGTTCCTGCTGTCGATCAAGTCCGTCGCCCCGGCGCTCGCGCTCGGCAACGCCGTGGTGCTCAAGCCGCACCAGAACACGCCGATCGTCGGCGGCTCCCTGGTCGCGAAGATCTTCGAGGACGCGGGGCTGCCCGGCGGACTGCTGAACGTGCTCATCACCGACATCGCCGAGATCGGCGACGCCTTCCTGGAACACCCGGTCCCCAAGGTCATCTCCTTCACCGGCTCCGACGCCGTCGGCCGGCACGTGGCGACCGTCTGTGCCCGGCTGTTCAAGCGCTCCGTCCTCGAACTGGGCGGCAACAGCGCGCTGGTCGTCCTCGACGACGCCGACATCGACTACGCGGTCGACGCGGCCGTCTTCAGCCGGTACGTCCACCAGGGCCAGGTCTGCATGGCCGCCAACCGGGTCCTCGTGGACCGTTCGGTCGCGGACGAGTTCACCGAGAAGTTCGTCGCCAAGGTGAAGACCCTCAAGGCGGGCGACCCGCGCGACCCGGAGACCGTCATCGGCCCGGTCATCAACTCCTCGCAGGCGGACGCCGTCTCCGGCGTCGTCGAGCAGGCCCTCGCCGAGGGCGCCACGGCCCTCGTGCGCGGCGGGCGGACCGACAACCTCGTCGAGCCGTCCGTGCTGACGGACCTCCCCGCCGACTCGGCGCTCCTCAAGCAGGAGGTCTTCGGGCCGGTCGCGTTCCTCGTCCCGTTCGACGGCGAGGAAGAGGCCGTACGCCTCGTCAACGACACCCCCTACGGCCTGAGCGGTGCCGTCCACACCGGGAACATCGAGCGCGGCGTCGCCTTCGCCAAGCAGATCGACACGGGCATGTTCCACGTGAACGACGGCACCGTGCACGACGAGCCGATCGTCCCCTTCGGCGGTGAGAAGCACTCGGGCATCGGCCGGCTCAACGGCGACACGATGCTCGACTCGTTCACCACGACCAAGTGGATCTCGGTGCAGCACGGCCGCAGCGGATTCCCGTTCTAGAGCTCGTACCGCCCGGGCCCTTGCGGACAGAACCTGACCGCAAGGGCCCGTAGCTTGGTCGGTGTCGGGGGGAGAGGCCCCCAGTTCCGGCGAAAGGCGGCGGTCATGGTCATGCACGTTCCGGCGGAGGCACACGGCGACGAGCGCGGGGCGCTCCTGGCCTTCATCGCCGAGCAGCGCGGCGGCGTCCGCCGCGCGGTGCTCGGGCTGACGGACGAGCAGGCCTCGTCGCGGCCGAGTGCCAGTGAGCTGTCCCTCGCCGGGCTGGTCAAGCACGTCGCCGAGGTCGAGCAGATGTGGATCTCCCTGGCCAAGGGCGAGCCGCCGGCCGTCGTGCGGGACCAGAGCAACTGGCATGAGTGCTTCCGGCTGGTCGAGGGCGAGACGGTCGCGTCGCAGCTGGCGTACTGGGAGAAGGTCGCCGCCGAGACGGAGGCGTACATCCGCTCGGTGCCGAGCCTCGACGACACCTTCGCCCTGCCGGCGCAGCCCTGGTTCCCGCCGGACGGCCGGGTCTCGCACCGCTGGCTCTGCCTCCACCTGATCCGCGAGACGGCCCGGCACGCCGGTCACGCCGACGTCATCCGCGAGTCCCTCGACGGCAGGACGGCCTTCGAGCTGGTGGCCGAGGAACAGCGGGTGGTGGCCGAGGCATAGCCTTGGCCGCATGTCAACGATCCGCCTCCTCGTGCTCGGCGCGGTCCGTATGCACGGGCGGGCCCACGGCTACCAGGTGCGCAACGACCTGGAGTACTGGGGCGCGCACGAGTGGTCCACCGCCAAGCCCGGCTCGATCTACCACGCGCTGAAGCAGATGGCGAAGCAAGGGCTGCTGCACGCGCACGAGATCGCCCCGTCCACGGCCGGCGGTCCGCCGCGCACGGAGTACGAGATCACCGGGCCGGGGACCGAGGAGTACTTCCGGCTGCTGCGGGAGGCGCTGGTCACCTACGACCAGCGCGGGGACCTGAAGACGGCGGCCGTCGGCTTCGTCGTCGACCTGCCGCGGGCGGAGGCGGTCGCGCTGCTGAAGGAGCGGACCCTGCGGATCGAGCAGTGGCGGACCTCCGTCCTGGAGCACTACGTGCCCGAGGAGGGCCCCGGGCAGCTCGGGCACATCGGCGAGATCATGAACATGTGGGTCCACACGGCCGACTCCGAGGCCGAGTGGACCCGCGGTCTCATCGAGCGCATCGAGGGCGGCGCCTACACCTTCGCCGACGAGGGCGACCCGTTCGTCGGGGTCCTGGCCCCGGGCGAGGAGAACCCGTACGCGACGGGGGAGCGGCATCCCGGGGACGACCACTAATCAAGTTTGACGAATGGCTGGGGCGGGGATACCTTCGAACCTGTAGTCAAGTTTGACTAGATGGGGAGGGTCAGTGGCCGACGCGGCGATCACCGTCGAAGGCGTGGAGAAGACGTACGGCGACAAGAAGGCGCTGGACGGGCTCGACCTCACGGTCGCGCGCGGCACGGTGCACGGGGTGCTCGGCCCGAACGGCGCGGGCAAGACCACCCTCGTGAGGGTCCTGTCCACCCTGCTGCGGCCCGACGCGGGCCGGGTCGGGGTGGCCGGGCACGACGTGGTGCGCGAGGCGTACGCCGTGCGGCTGCGCATCGGCCTGCTCGGCCAGCACGCCGCGCTCGACGAGGAGCTCGGCGGCCGGCAGAACCTGGAGCTCTTCGGCCGGCTGCACCACCTGGGCGCCCGGCGGGCACGCGCGCGTGCCGGTGAACTGCTGGAGCGCTTCGGCCTGGCCGACACCGGCCGCAAGGCGGTCCGTCAGTACAGCGGCGGCATGCGGCGCCGCCTGGACCTCGCCGCGTCCCTGATCACCGAGCCGGAGGTGCTGTTCCTGGACGAGCCCACCACCGGCCTCGACCCGCGCGGCCGCGCCGAGGTGTGGTCCTCCGTCCGCTCCCTGGTCGGGGGCGGCACGACGGTGCTGCTCACCACCCAGTACCTGGAGGAGGCCGACCAGCTCGCCGACCGTATCTCGGTCGTCGACGCGGGGCGGGTCATCGCCGAGGGCACGGCGGACGAGCTGAAGGCCGAGGCCGGCGGCGACCGCATCGACGTGGTCCTGCGCGACGCCGGCCAACTGGGGGCGGCCGTCGCCCTGCTGCCCCTCACGGGGATCGGCGTCGACGCCGACCGCCGGCTGCTGAGCGCCCCGGTGTCCGACCGCATGGAGGCCCTCTCCGGGGTCGTACGGGCCCTCCACGACGCCGGGATCGAGGCGGAGGACGTCGCCCTGCGCCGCCCGACGCTGGATGAGGTGTTCCTGCACCTCACCGGAGACGACCGCCGAGTGAAGGAGACCGCGTGACCGCTCATGCCCTGACCGATTCCTGGACCATGACCCGCCGGGAACTCGCCCGCTGGGGACGGCAGCCCGTGCAACTGGTCGTCAACCTGGTCTTCCCGGTGATGCTGCTGCTGATGTTCGGCTACCTCATCGGCGGCGGCCGGGGGGTGAGCGGCGAGTACCGCGACTACCTGATCCCCGGCATGCTCGCGCTCACCATGGCCTTCGGCCTGGAGGGCACGATGCTCGCGGTCACGCAGGACCTCAACAAGGGCGTGATCGACCGGTTCCGCTCGATGCCGATGGCCAACGGGGCGGTCCTCGTGGGCCGTTCGGCCGCCGACATGCTCCAGTCGGCGATGGCCCTCGTCGTGCTCATCGGCGTGGGCGTCGCCCTCGGCTGGCGCCCCGGCGGCGGCCCGGAGGCCCTCCTGGCAGCCGTGGGCCTGCTGCTCCTGTTCCGGTTCGCCATGCTGTGGGCCGGCATCCACCTCGCCCTGGTGGCGGGCAAACCGGAGCTGGTCCAGGCCGTGCAGATCCTGGTCTGGCCAGTCGGCTTCCTCTCCAACGCGCTGGCCACGCCAGGCTCCATGCCCGGCTGGCTGGGCACGGTCGTCGAATGGAACCCGATGTCCCACACGGCCACGGCCGTCCGGGACCTGTTCGGTGTGCCCGGCACGGAGTCCGGGCACGCATGGGCCGCGGTCGTCTGGCCCCTGGCCCTCCTCGCGGTGTTCTTTCCGCTGGCGGTACGGAGGTTCGCCCGGCTGAGCCGCTAGGCCCGGTGGCTGGGGGTGGGGTGGTCGGCCGGCGGGGGAGGGGGCCGGGCCCGCCGGCTCCGGAGCCGAAGCACCCGCGACGGACCCCCCCCCGCCCCTGCCCCGCGAACCCGCCGACCCAGCCCTCAGTGGTGGAAGCTCGTCGCCGCGCCCTTGTCCTGCGTCAGCGGGCGCGACTGGCGGCGCAGTTCCGGCAGCAGTCGTTCCAGGTCCTGCGCGAGCAGCTCCGCGAGGTCCGCGGAGAAGCCGTTGCGGCACACCACCCGCAGCACGGACAGGTCCTCCCGGTTCGGCGGGAAGGTGTAAGCGGGCACCAGCCAGCCGCTCTCGCGCAGCCGCCGGGACACGTCGAACACGTCGTACGCCGTCACGTCCGGCGCGGTCGTGAAGGCGAACACCGGCAGTTCGTCGCCGCGGGTCAGCAGCCGGAAGTCGCCGAGCGCCTCGACCCGCCCGGCCAGTCCCGTGGCCACGTCGCGCGCGGCCTGCTGGACGGCCCGGTAGCCGTCCCGGCCCAGCCGCAGGAACGTGTAGTACTGCGCCACGACCTGCGCGCCCGGCCGGGAGAAGTTCAGCGCGAACGTCGGCATGTCGCCGCCCAGGTAGTTCACCCTGAACACCAGCTCCTCCGGCAGGGCCTCCGCGTCCCGCCACAGCGCCCAGCCGACGCCCGGGTAGACCAGCCCGTACTTGTGCCCCGAGGTGTTGATCGACGCCACCCTCGGCAGCCGGAAGTCCCACACCAGGTCCTCGTCGAGGAAGGGCGCGACCATGGCCCCCGACGCCCCGTCCACGTGCACCGGGATGTCCAGCCCGGTCCGTTCCCGCAACGCGTCCAGCGCCGCGCACAGGTCCGCGACCGGCTCGTAGGACCCGTCGAAGGTGGAGCCGAGGATGCCGACGACGCCGATGGTGTTCTCGTCGCACAGTTCTGCCGCGGCCTGCGGGTCGAGGTGGAACCGCTCTCCCTCCATGGGCACCAGCCGGGCCTCCACCTCCCAGAAGTTGCAGAACTTCTCCCAGCAGACCTGCACGTTGACGCCCATGACCAGGTTGGGCCGCGCCCCGGGGTAGCGGTCGGCGTTGCGTTGCGCCCAGCGCCGCTTCAGCGCCATCCCGGCGAGCATGCACGCCTCGCTCGACCCGGTCGTCGAACACCCCACGGCAGTGGACGGGTCGGGCGCGTTCCACAGGTCGGCGAGCATCGCCACGCAGCGCCGCTCCAGCTCGGCGGTGCGCGGGTACTCGTCCTTGTCGATCATGTTCTTGTCCCGGCACTCCGCCATCAGCACCCCGGCCTCCGGCTCCATCCACGTGGTGACGAACGTGGCGAGGTTCAGCCGGGCGTTGCCGTCGAGCATCAGCTCGTCGCGTACCAGCTGGTGGGCGGTCGACGGTGCCATGGGCTGGTCCGGGAGCCGATGGGTGGGCGGGGCCTCGGCCATGTCGCCGAGCGGGTTGGCCACGCCGTAGAAGGGGTTGACGGACAGGCGGCGTCCGGCGGCCCGATGGGGGCCTTCGTGGAGCGGCATGGTGCCTCCAGGGGGGTCCAGGGGTTTCGGAAGGGGGAGGAGAGGGCGTCAGCGGACGGGCGTGCCGTCCGCGTGCAGCTGCATCTGCGGCCGGCCCGTCACCAGCAGCCAGGCCGGCAGCGAGGCGATGCAGAGCACGGCGATGATCCCCGGCGAGGCGACCAGCACCGCGGCGACGAACAGGCTCACCCAGCCCTGCCGGGTGATGGCCAGCAGCAGGCCGAGCACGGCGGCCGAGACACCGACGGAGGGATGCACCCCGGACACCGCGGCGTGGGCGCCCAGGCCGAGGGCGGTGCCGACGAACACCGCCGGGAAGATGCGCCCGCCCCGGAAGCCGCAGGACGCGGCGACCAGCAGCGCGGCCAGCTTCACGACGGTCAGCAGGGCGTACTCCCCGGCCGACCGGCCGTCCGGGTCGCGCGCGAGCTCGGCGATCTCGTCGAGCCCCTTGAACAGGGTCAGATGGCCGCCCAGGGCCGCGAGGGCGCCCAGCACGAGGCCGCCCGCCGGGAGCATCAGCATCGGGTGCCGCAGCCGGCGGAAGGCGCCGTGGACGTAGGGGAAGGTCCGCACGGCGGCCATGCCGAGCAGGGCGGCCACGGAAGCGACCACCATCGCCGCCAGCAGGTCGCTCCAGCCGGGCCGGCCGAAGGCGGGCAGGTCCAGGTCGAAGCTCGGATGGTCGATGAGGGTGGCGGTCAGGGCACCGGCCGTGCCGGCGGTCAGCGGGGCGAAGACGTTGTCCCACAGCAGTCCGCGGGTCTCGCGCACGGCCAGCGCCTCGGAGATCACCAGGGCCGCCGCGACCGGCGTGCCGAACAGGGCGCCGATCGTCGCCGCCTCGGCGAGCGCCGGCCAGACCCGGCCCGGCGCCCGTGGCACGAGACGGGCGCCCAGCCAGGCCGCCAGGGCGACGTTCACGGTGATGACCGGATTCTCGGGGCCGAGGCTGGGCCCGCCGGCCAGCATCAGCACGGTCACCAGCACCAGCCCCGGCAGCACGACGGGTGGCAGGACGGGGGCGTCGAGCCCGACGGTCGCCGGATCCGGGCCGGCGTGCCCCGGCGCCTTCCACACCACGAGCCCGACCGCCACCCCCGTCGCGAAGAGCATCACGAACATCCACGCGACGGAGTACCGGCCGATCCCCAGCGCGTCGGGCAGCGGCCCCCAGAGCACGTCCTGGAGCTGCTCGGCGGCGACTTCGACCCCCACCAGGATCAGGCTGGACATGATCCCCACGGCGAGAGCGGGCAGGATCGTCGGCAAGAGCGTGCGGGCGGGAGTCGCGGGGGTGACGGAGGGCGCCTGCTGCGCGGGATCCTGGACCACGCGCACACCATAAACGCCTCAAAGTGGACACATCGCAAACACGCTTGCACCTCACGTGGCGTGAGGCCCGACCGTGGAGCACGGAAGAAGAAGGGAGCGGAAGTGAACTACTCCGTGGGACAGGTCGCGGGCTTCGCCGGCGTCACGGTGCGCACACTGCACCACTACGACGACATCGGCCTGCTCGTCCCGAGCGAACGCAGCCACGCGGGTCACCGGCGCTACAGCGACACCGACCTCGACCGGCTGCAGCAGATCCTGTTCTACCGGCAGCTCGGCTTTCCGCTCGACGAGGTCGCCGCCCTGCTCGACGATCCGGACACGGACCCGCGCGCACACCTGCGCCGGCAGCACGAACTGCTGACCGCCCGGATCGAGAAGCTGCGCAAGATGGCGGCGGCCGTGGAGCACGCCATGGAGGCACGCAAGATGGGACTCAACCTCACGCCCGAGGAGAAGTTCGAGGTCTTCGGGGGCCAGGACCCGGAGCAGTACGCCGAGGAAGTGGAGGAGCGCTGGGGCGGCACCGACGAGTACGCCGAGTCGCAGCGCCGCACCGCGCGCTACACCAAGGAGGACTGGAAGCGCATCCAGGCCGAGGCCGCCGACTGGGGCGAGCGCTACGGCGCCCTGATGTCGGCGCAGGAGCCGCCCGCCGGCGAGGCGGCCATGGCCCTGGCGGAGGAGCACCGGCAGCACATCTGCACGTGGTTCTACGAGTGCTCCTACGACATCCACCGCTGCCTGGGGGAGATGTACGTCTCCGACGAGCGGTTCAAGGCGTTCTACGACGCGATGCGCCCCGGTCTCGCCGAGCACCTGAGGGACGCGATCGCGGCCAACGCGGCACGTCACACCTCCTGATCCCTGACCCGGGAGTGCCTCACTCCCGGGTCAGGACCACCGCCGTGCCGTACGCGCACACCTCGGTGCCCACGTCCGCCGCCTCCGTCACGTCGAAACGGAACGCCACGACGCCGTTGGCGCCCCGCGCGCGTGCCTGTTCGACGAGTCGTTCCATGGCCTGGTTGCGGGTCTGCACGAGCGTCTTGGTGAGCCCGCGCAGCTCGCCGCCGACGATCGACTTCAGCCCGGCGCCGATCTGGCTCCCGACGTGGCGGGAGCGCACGGTCAGGCCGAAGACCTCGCCGATCACCTCACGCACGTGATAGCCGGGTACGTCGTTCGTGGTGACGACGAGGACCTCGGGCTCCGGGCCCTGGCCGCCGCCGTATTCATCGATGCCCATGGTCCACAGCTTTGACCGGGACCGCGCACAGTGCATCCTGAGTACGCCCATGGAACCTGGGTCGTGACGGCTGCGTTGATACGTTGAGGCAGCCAGCCCCAGCCCGTACCCCCCAGCAGCAGGAGCCACATCCCCGTGACCACGCTTGCGCTCGGCCCCGAGTGGCTCAGCCCGGACTACCTGATCGAGACCTTCGCCCTGCCGGGCATCCTGCTCATCGTCTTCGCCGAGTCCGGACTCTTCGCCTTCCTTCCCGGCGACTCGCTGCTGTTCACCGCGGGCCTCTTCGTCGCCCAGGGCCAGTACATCAGCCAGCCGCTGTGGCTGGTCTGCACGCTGATCGTGCTCGCCGCCGTCATCGGCGACCAAGTGGGCTACATGATCGGCAAGTTCCTGGGCCCGAGGCTCTTCAACCGTCCCAACTCCAAGCTCTTCAAGCAGGAGAACCTGGACAAGGCCCACGAGTTCATGGAGAAGTACGGCCCCAAGGCGATCGTCCTGGCCCGCTTCGTCCCGATCGTGCGCACCTTCGCCCCCATCGTGGCCGGCGCCGGCCGCATGAAGTACCGCACGTTCCTGACGTACAACATCATCGGCGGCATCGCCTGGGGCACCGGCGTCACCCTCGCGGGGTACTGGCTCGGCCAGATCGACTTCATCAAGAAGAACGTCGAGTCGATCCTCATCCTGATCGTCCTGCTCTCCGTCGTCCCGATCATCATCGAGTACCTGCGCGACCGCTCGAAGAAGAAGCGCGCGGCGGCGCAGGCCCCCGCGGAGCGGCAGCAGCAGCCCCCCGCCATGGACGACGCGACGACCCAGCTCCGCCGCATCGCCCCGGACGACCAGCCGCCCCACCAGCAGCCGCAGCATCAGCCCCCGTACGGCAACGGGAACGGCTACGACGACCAGCAGTACTACGGCCAGTACCCCCAGAGCCCGGGCTACGGCCAGCAGCAGGGCGGCCACCAGCAGCCCGCCCCGGGCTACGGCCACCAGCAGCCGTACGGCACGCAGCAGGGGCCTTACAACAACGGCTACTGAACCGACTGTCCTGGGGCGCGGGGAACTGCGCGAACACCCCACCGGCCCGCGGCCGCCGACGTACGCCCAGCCCCGACCTCCTCGGCGCTAGAAACCCCTCGTGCGCTTGGCGGCCCGCCGCTTCTCCGCGGACCCGATCCGCAGGAACATGCGGGAGATCTCCGACCCGAGATTCACCCCGATGGCGATGGCCATGGCGAGCGCCACCGCCTTCGACAGCGACACCAGCCCCTCGTCCACCTCGTTCTGCGCGATCGCCAGCAGCCCGAAGTACGTCGCGGAACCCGGCAGCAGGGGCCCGATCGCCGCGGTCGTGTAGGGCAGGGCGGACGCAAACTGATAGCGCGACAGCAACTGCCCGAACAGCCCCACCAGGCCCGCCGCCGCCGCGGTGGAGGCCACCGGCGAGATGTCCCCCACGTAGTGCATCGCGCCGTACACCACCCACGCGACACCGCCGTTCAGCGTCACCCACATCACGGTGGATCGTTCCTGCTGGAGCAGCACCGCGAACGCCAGGGACAGCAGCATCGACGCGCCGATCATCATCACCGGGTCGTCGGAGGCCCCGAGCGCCTGGTCCGGGTTGAGCCGAGCCCCCAGCTGCACGCCGAAGTACAGCACCAGCAGCACACCCGCGACGATGCCGACGAAGAAGTACATGACCTCCAGCAGCCGCGCGGACGCGGTGATGTAGAAGCCGGTCAGACCGTCCTGCACGCCCGCCACCAGCGCCCGCCCGGGCAGCAGCGCGAACAGCCCACCGGTGATCACCGCCGACGCCTTCACGTCGACGTGGGCCAGCGTCAGCGCGATCCCGATCGCGGCCGGCGGCGTCGCGGCCACGGTGAACTGGTAGAACTCCGGCAGCCCGCGCCCCGCGCACAGCCACGCCAGCCGGTCACCGAGCATCGCGCCCAGCGCCGCCGCGATGAACACGATCAGGTCGCCGCCCACGAGCACGGAGGCCGCACCCGCCAGCAACCCGCTCGCACCGGTCAGCGCCCAGCCGGGGTAGGGGTGCCGGTTACGGCGGATCTCCGCCAGCCGCCGGTAGGCCTCCTCCAGGGAGACGGCCGTCTCGTGGTCACTGAGGTCGTCCACCAGCTGGTACACGGCCGCCAGCCGCGTGTAGTCGGTGCCCCGGCGGCGCACCGTCCGCGACGCCGTGACCGGGTCGTCGACCAGGGACGGCTGGTAGGAGATGGCCAGCAGCGTGAAGGTGACGTTGGGCTCGCAGCGGTCCAGGCCGTAGGACCGGCAGACGGCGAACATCGCCGCCTCCACGTCCTCGGCGCCCTCACCGCCCGCCAGCAGCAACTCGCCGATACGCAGCGTCAGGTCGAGCACACGCGGCACCGCAGGACCGCTCTCGTCGCCGCCGCGCTGGATCGCCTCCGGCGCCGGCCGCTCCGCCACCGGCATGCGCAGCATCGTGCGCATCCGGTCCTGCCACGGCACGTCCTTGGTCAGACTGACCACGGGGATCCCGGTCGGCGGCGTGAAGGCCGACGGAGCGTGCTTCGCGCTGTAGGTGCTCGGCGGGGTGAACGCCGACCCCTCCTGCTCCGCCGAGGGCGCCGCCTGCACGTCGAGCCCTTGCGGCACCGCGAACTCGGACGTCGTCTCGGGCTCCGCACCGGCCGTTCTGTGCAGGGCCAGGCCCTCGGGGATCGCGAACTCGGACGTCGTCGACATGTCCCCGTCGACGCCGGTCCCGGCCGGAGGCAGGAACCCACTCCTCGCCTCGTCCGACTTCGGTTTGCGGTCCTCCGCGTCCGTCACTGCCTGGCGCTCCCTGTACGACACGTCAGCCTCGTACCCCCCACAGCCTCAGTATGCGCACAGACGGACGAACGGGCCGCACGCGCAGGCGTGCGGCCCGTCAGCAACAGGAGAAGGGGTCAGTGACCGCCGCTCTCCTTGAAACGCTTGTAGGACCGCTCGATCTCGATCTCGGCGTCCGTACGGCCCACCCAGTTGGCGCCCTCGACCGACTTGCCGGGCTCCAGGTCCTTGTAGACCTCGAAGAAGTGCTGGATCTCCAGGCGGTCGAACTCCGACACGTGGTGGATGTCCCGCAGGTGCTCCACGCGCGGGTCCGTCGACGGCACGCACAGCAGCTTGTCGTCGCCGCCCGCCTCGTCCGTCATGCGGAACATGCCGATCGCGCGGCAGCGGATCAGGCAGCCCGGGAACGTCGGCTCGTCGAGGATGACCAGCGCGTCCAGCGGGTCGCCGTCCTCCCCGAGGGTGTTCTCGACGAAACCGTAGTCGGTCGGGTAGGCGGTCGAGGTGAAGAGTCGCCGGTCCAGGCGGATACGACCGGTCTCGTGGTCCACCTCGTACTTGTTGCGCGAACCCTTCGGAATCTCGATCGTGACGTCGAACTCCACCGGTGGCTCCTCCATGATCAACACATAGTTCTGGTGGTTAAGTGTCCCTCACGCAGGTGTGTGATCGCGAAAGGGGCTGGTGGTCGTGCCAGAGCTGAGGCCTTGGCGGGCCGCGAAGCCGCACGTGGTGCGGCTCGCGGATGCCGTACGACCGCGCCTGGCCCGGGCCGCAGCAGCCACGAAACCACGGCTCGCGCGGCTCGCGAGAGCCGCAAAACCGCAGGTCGCGAAGGGTGCGCGGCCGAAGACCTGGCAGTACACCGCGGGCGCCGCCACCGCCGGACTCGCACTGACCGCCGGTGTGGTGACCGCCGCCGGTCCCTGGGACTCCTCGGGTCAGCGTACGGCCGAGCGGGACCGGGCAGTGGCCCTGGGCCGCGCGGGTGGCACAGATCACGGCAGCGCCCCCGGCGCGCCCGGGCGGCCCCGCCCCGCCGCCCCCAGCGCCGGACCGGTGCTGACCGGCCTCGGCGGCGTCAGCACCGTCAAGTCCGCCCCGGACGGCAAGGCCCTCACGGACGCCCTCACGCCCCTGCTGAAGGACCCCGCCCTCGGCCCGCGGCCCGCCGCCGCGGTCATCGACGTGACCACCGGCAGGCGCCTGTTCGGCGCATCCTCCGGCACCGCGCTCACCCCCGCCTCCACGACGAAGGTCGCCACGGCCGTCGCCGCGCTGTCGGCGATGGGCGCCGACCACCGCCTCACCACCCGCGCGGCGCTCGAACCCGACACGAAGGAAGTCGTCCTGGTCGGCGGCGGCGACCCCACGCTCACCGACCGCGAGAAGGCGGGCCCGTGGGCGAGCCTGCGCACCCTCGCCGCCGGGACGGCCGCCGCCCTCGCCGACCGGGGCGTCCGCGAGGTGACCCTCTCCTACGACACGACCCGCTACGCGGGCGACGAAATGCACCCGATCGGGGTCGACGGCAACCTCGCCCGCGTCACCCCCCTGATGGCCGACGAGGGCCGCACCGACGACTCGACGAGTGGCCCGGCCCAGCGCCTGCCCGATCCGGCCGCGGACGCCGCCCGCCGGTTCGGGGAGCTCCTGAAGTCCCACGGCATCAAGACCACGGCCCCCGGCCCGTCCAAGGCCACGACCCGGGCCAAGACCCTCGCGGCGGTCTCCTCGCCCCCGCTCTCCGCCGTCGTCGAACGCATGCTGACCAACAGCGACAACGACATCGCCGAGGCCCTCGCCCGCCAGACGGCCGTCGCCACGGGCAACCGTGCCGACTTCGCCGGCGCCGGCAAGGCCATCAGCGGCCAACTGCGCAAGCTCGGCCTCCCCGTGAAGGGCGCCGCCTTCAAGGACGGCAGCGGCCTGAACCGCGCCGACCGGCTGACCCCCGACCTCCTCACCGCCCTGCTCGCCAAGGCCGCCGACCCCTCCCACCCCGAGCTCCGCCCGGCCCTCACCGGCCTCCCCGTCGCAGGCTTCACCGGCACCCTGACCACCCGTTACACGGACGGAGCATCCGGCGTGGTCCGCGCCAAGACCGGCACCCTCTCGGGCGTCCACACCCTCGCGGGCACCCTCGTCGACGAGGACGGCCGCCTGCTCGCCTTCGCGTTCATGGCCACGGACACGGACCCCGGCAGACCGGCGGCGACCCAGCAGGCACTGGACCGGATCGCGAGCGCGCTGGCGGCGTGCGGCTGCCGGTGACCGCCACCCGCCCCGCGCGCCCACGACCGGCCCCCGCCCTCGCCGCCCTGCCCCAGCGGTCGGCGCTCACGTACGGTTGACGCATGACGAGCATCGGTGGTGCTTCAACCGGCATGGTCGACTGGAATCTCGCGGTCGCGACCGCGACCCGGCTCGTACGGCCGGGCCCTGAGGTCAGTCGCGACGAGGCCCGGGCCGTCGTCGCTGAGCTGCGCCGGCATGCCAAGGCCTCGGAGGAACACGTCCGCGGATTCACCCGGCTGGGCACCGAGGAGGGGCACGACACCCCCGTCCTCGTGGTCGACCGCCCGGGCTGGATCCGGGCGAACGTCGCCGGGTTCCGGGAAATCCTCCGGCCCCTGCTCGACAAGATGCAGGAACGGCGCGGCAACACCCCCGGCGGCTCCGTGATGAGCGCCGTCGGCGGCAAGGTCACCGGCGTCGAACTGGGCATGCTGCTGTCCTTCCTGGCCTCCCGCGTCCTCGGCCAGTACGAGACCTTCGCCCCGGCCACCCGCGAACTCCCCTCCGGCGCGAACGGCGGCGGCCGGCTCCTCCTCGTCGCCCCGAACATCGTCCACGTCGAGCGCGAACTCGACGTCGACCCCCACGACTTCAGGCTCTGGGTGTGCCTGCACGAGGAGACCCACCGCACCCAGTTCACCGCCGTGCCCTGGCTGCGGGACCACCTGGAGGGTGAAATCCAGGCCTTCCTCCAGGAGACCGACGTCGACCCCATGACCGTCCTGGAACGCGTCCGGGAAGCCGCCCAGACCCTCGCCGGGGGCCGCCCCGAGGCCGAGGAGGACGACGGCGGACGCTCACTCGTCGAGATCGTCCAGACCCCCGCCCAGCGCGAGATCCTCGGCCGCCTCACGGCCGTCATGTCCCTGCTGGAGGGCCACGCCGACTTCGTGATGGACGGCGTCGGGCCGGACGTCGTCCCGACCGTCGGGGAGATCCGCGAGAAGTTCCAGCAGCGCCGCGCCAAGGGCGCCTCCCGCCTGGACCTCGCCCTGCGCAAGCTGCTCGGCCTGGACGCCAAGCTCCGCCAGTACCGGGACGGCGAACGCTTCGTGCGGGCCGTCGTCGACGAGGCCGGCATGGACGGCTTCAACCGCGTGTGGACCTCGCCCAACACCCTCCCCACCAAGGCGGAGATCGCCAAACCGGCGGACTGGGTCGCGCGGGTGCACCGCAGGGCCGAGTAGTGAACATCGCGGGAAGGTCGTGAAAGGAAACCGGCCGACGGCAGGCGAACGCCCCTCCAATCACCCGTCCGAGGGACCGTGAGGCAGGGGTAGGCGTGCAATGCTCGGGGAACGGCCCGGTTCTGTCACCATCTACACACTCTGCGTGACCGGCACGCGGGCTCACCCCCCGAAAACTTCATGAAGGGAACCGGACATGGGTCCCCATCCTGCGGTCGCGGCGATACGCCTGGCGGTCCGCCGCGTCCTCCACGACCTCCTCACCGAACACCACCGCGCCCCCGCCGCGGTCCCGCACGCCCTCTCCCACGAGTCCCCGCCGCTCGTGCTCGTGGCGTGCTCCGGCGGCGCCGACTCCATGGCCCTGGCCTCCGCCCTCGCCTTCGAGTCCCCCAAGCTCGGCGTCAGAGCCGGCGGCATCACCGTCGACCACGGCCTCCAGCCCGGCTCCGACGCCCGCGCCGCGGAGGTCGTCCAGCGCCTGCGCGAACTCGGCCTCGACCCCGTCGACTCCGTCGCCGTCACCGTCGGCCGCACCGGCGGGCCCGAAGCCGCCGCCCGCGACGCCCGCTACGCCGCACTCGACACCGCCGCCGAACGCCACGGCGCCGCCGCCGTCCTGCTCGGCCACACCCGCGACGACCAGGCCGAGACCGTCCTCCTCGGCCTCGCCCGGGGCTCCGGCATCCGCTCCCTGTCCGGAATGGCCGCGGTCTCGGGGGCCGGCGGCCGCTACCGGCGCCCCTTCCTGGAGCTCGACCGGCAGACCGCCCGCAAGGCCTGCATGGTCCAGTCCCTGCCCGTCTGGGACGACCCCCACAACGCCGACCCCGCCTACACCCGCTCCCGGCTGCGCCACGAGGGCCTGCCCGCCCTGGAGAAGGCCCTCGGCAAAGGCGTTGTCGAAGCCCTCGCCCGCACGGCCCGGCTCTCCCGCGACGACGCCGACGCCCTCGACTCCTGGGCGAGTCAGGCCGAGGCCACCGTCCGCGACGCCGCGGGGCTGCTGGAGTGCGCCAAGCTCTACGCCCTGCCGCCCGCCGTACGCCGCCGCGTCCTGCGCCGGGCCGCCATCGAGGCCGGGGCACCCGCCGGGTCGCTGTTCGCCCGCCACATCGAGGAAATCGACCGGCTGATCACCGGCTGGCGCGGCCAGGGAGCCATCAACCTCCCCGGCAAGGTCGTGGCCCGGCGGCAGGGTGGCAGACTGGTGATTCGGCAAGGCTGAACCACGACCCCTCCCCGCAGTCGCCAGGAGGGGCCGCTCGGCCGGTGGGACGACCGAAAGTGATGCGGGTGGACGCGAAAGACATGGGTGCCGACCTCGAGAAGGTGCTCATCACCAAGGAAGAGATCGACGCCAAGCTGGCCGAGCTGGCAGCGAAGATCGACGCGGAGTACGCGGGCAAGGATCTGCTGATCGTCGGAGTCCTCAAGGGCGCGGTGATGGTCATGGCCGACCTCGCCCGGGCTCTGTCCACCCCCGTCACCATGGACTGGATGGCCGTATCCTCGTACGGGGCGGGCACCCAGTCCTCCGGTGTGGTGCGGATCCTGAAGGACCTCGACACCGACATCAAGGGCAAGCACGTCCTGATCGTCGAGGACATCATCGACTCCGGCCTGACCCTGTCCTGGCTGCTCTCCAACCTCGGCTCGCGCGAGCCCGCATCTCTCAAGGTGTGCACGCTGCTGCGCAAGCCCGAGGCCGCGAAGGTGGCCATCGACGTGGAATGGGCCGGGTTCGACATCCCCAACGAATTCGTCGTGGGATACGGCCTTGACTACGCCGAGAAGTACCGCAACCTCCCGTTCGTCGGTACGCTCGCGCCCCACGTGTACGGCGGCTGAGAACCCGGCCGCGGTGCCGTGCCGGTGATCGGGAACCCCAGCGGGCGTCCCGCCGTTGGAGCAGGCGTAGGCGGATCGCCAGCCGTCCCACGCGGCTACAGGTGACAATGCTGGGGTACCGTCCGAAGAACAGTCTTTATCAAACTCACTATGGCAGGAGGGACGGGGCGGCACCGCTCCGTATGGATGGACGTGAAGCGATACTTCCGTGGGCCGGTCATGTGGATCGTGCTGGCCGTCCTCGCCGTGGTCGTGTTGATGCAGGTCGTCGGCTCGTCCGGCGGCTACAAGACGGTGGACACCGGCCAGGTCGTCCAGGCGATCAACCAGAACAAGGTCGAGTCGGCCAAGCTGACCACCGGTGACGAGTCGATCATCAAGGTCGAGCTCAAGGACGGCGTAAAGGTCGAAGGCAGCTCCAAGATCCAGGCGAGCTACATCGGCACCCAAGGCGTGGACCTCGCCAACACGCTGCAGAACAAGTACCAGGACAAGCAGATCCCGGACGGCTACACCGTTTCGCCGTCCAAGCAGAACCCGTTCGTCGGCATCCTGCTCTCCCTGCTGCCCTTCGTGCTGATCGTGGTCGTGTTCCTGTTCCTGATGAACCAGATGCAGGGCGGCGGCTCCCGGGTCATGAACTTCGGGAAGTCCAAGGCGAAGCTCATCACCAAGGACACCCCCAAGACGACCTTCGCCGACGTCGCCGGGTCCGACGAGGCCGTCGAGGAGCTCCACGAGATCAAGGAGTTCCTCCAGGAGCCGGCCAAGTTCCAGGCCGTCGGCGCCAAGATCCCCAAGGGCGTCCTGCTCTACGGGCCTCCCGGCACCGGCAAGACCCTGCTCGCGCGCGCCGTCGCCGGCGAGGCGGGCGTCCCCTTCTACTCGATCTCCGGTTCCGACTTCGTCGAGATGTTCGTCGGTGTCGGTGCATCCCGAGTCCGTGACCTGTTCGAGCAGGCCAAGGCGAACGCCCCGGCGATCGTCTTCGTCGACGAGATCGACGCGGTCGGCCGCCACCGCGGCGCCGGCCTCGGCGGCGGTCACGACGAGCGCGAGCAGACCCTGAACCAGCTCCTCGTCGAGATGGACGGCTTCGACGTCAAGGGCGGCGTGATCCTCATCGCCGCGACGAACCGGCCCGACATCCTCGACCCGGCGCTGCTGCGCCCCGGCCGCTTCGACCGGCAGATCGCCGTCGACCGCCCGGACATGCAGGGCCGTCTGGAGATCCTCAAGGTCCACCAGAAGGGCAAGCCGGTCGCGCCCGACGTCGACCTGTCGGCCATGGCCCGCCGTACGCCCGGTATGACCGGTGCCGATCTGGCCAACGTGCTGAACGAGGCCGCCCTGCTGACGGCCCGCAGCGACCAGAAGCTGATCGACAACCACATGCTGGACGAGGCGATCGACCGTGTGGTCGCGGGCCCGCAGAAGCGGACCCGGATCATGTCGGACAAGGAGAAGAAGATCACCGCGTACCACGAGGGCGGACACGCCCTGGTCGCGGCGGCTTCCCCGAACTCCGATCCGGTTCACAAGATCACGATCCTGTCGAGAGGCCGGGCCCTCGGCTACACGATGGTGCTGCCGGACGAGGACAAGTACTCGACCACGCGCAACGAGATGCTGGACCAGCTGGCCTACATGCTGGGCGGCCGCGCGGCCGAGGAGCTCGTCTTCCACGACCCGACCACGGGTGCCGCCAACGACATCGAGAAGGCCACCGGTCTGGCCCGCGCGATGGTCACGCAGTACGGCATGACCGAGCGTCTCGGCGCGATCAAGTTCGGTGGCGACAACACCGAGCCGTTCCTCGGCCGTGAGATGTCTCACCAGCGCGACTACTCGGAAGAGGTCGCCGCGCTCGTGGACGAAGAGGTCAAGAAGCTCATCGAGACCGCGCACAACGAGGCCTGGGAGATCCTGGTCGAGAACCGCGACGTCCTCGACAACCTCGTGCTGCAGCTGCTGGAGAAGGAGACGCTGGGCAAGGAGGAGATCGCCGAGATCTTCGCGCCGATCGTCAAGCGCCCGCCCAGGCCTGCCTGGACCGGCTCCTCCCGCCGCACGCCGTCCACCCGTCCGCCGGTCCTCTCCCCCAAGGAGCTGGCCCTGACGAACGGCGCGAACGGCGCGACGCCGGCCATCTCCACTGCGAAGAGCACCGTGGCGGAGCCCGCCCCGGCGCCCGAGCGGACCCCGGAGGACCGCCCCGAGAGCTGACCGGGCTCTCCCGGCAGGCCCACCGGCCCCGGAATGGATGCCGCGCCCCCCAGGTTTTAGCCTGGGGGGCGCGGCTTTGCGCCATATCCGCGGGCCCACCGTGAAGGAACAGGAACGAGGCATCAGATGACCGACCCGGTGACGCTGGACGGCGAGGGCCAGATCGGCGAGTTCGACGAGAAGCGTGCCGAGAACGCCGTGCGCGAACTGCTGATCGCGGTCGGCGAGGACCCGGACCGCGAGGGCCTGAGGGAGACGCCGGCGCGGGTGGCGCGCGCGTACAGGGAGATATTCGCAGGGCTGTGGCAGAAGCCCGAGGACGTGCTGACCACGACGTTCGACCTCGGGCACGACGAGATGGTCCTCGTGAAGGACATCGAGGTCCTGAGCTCCTGCGAACACCATCTCGTGCCGTTCGTCGGGGTGGCGCACGTCGGCTACATCCCGTCCGTCGAAGGCAAGATCACAGGCCTGTCGAAGCTCGCCCGGCTCGTGGACGTCTATGCCCGGCGCCCCCAGGTGCAGGAGCGGCTCACCACCCAGATCGCCGACTCCCTGATGGAGATCCTGGAGCCGCGCGGCGTGATCGTCGTCGTCGAGTGCGAGCACATGTGCATGTCGATGCGCGGCGTCCGCAAGGTGGGCGCGAAGACGATCACCTCGGCGGTCCGGGGGCAGCTGCGCGACCCGGCGACCCGTAACGAGGCCATGAGCCTCATCATGGCCCGCTGACGCCGCCCTGCCTCACACCGTCGGGGCCACCCCTGTGCCGTCGTTCTCGTCGTCCTCCGGGAGCTTGCAGACGCGTTCCAGGAAGAGGGCGGCCGCTATGACGCCGATGCCCGCGAGGACGGAGAGGCCGGCGTAGATGGCCTGGTCGCGGCGGGCGGGGATGTCGAGGGATTCCAGGAGGAAGACGCCGGTGCCGCCGTACATCCCGGCGACCAGGGCGGCGACCAGGGCGCTGGCGTGGCCGAAGACGACCGCGCGGGCCGCCATGAGGGGGTCGACGCCCTTGGCCTCGGGGCGGCGCTCGCGCTGGGCCTTGAGCCGGGCGCGGATCGAGAGCGCCGTGGCCAGCAGGATCACGGCGATCACGGCCAGGACGACGGGGGCGGCCAGGGGGACGCTGGGGAGCGTCCCGACCGAGTTCCACAGGCGGGCGCCCGCCCAGGAGAGGACTCCGGCCACGACGAAGACGCCGGCCAGCACCCGGATACGCAGCTCTCTCACGGTGTCCCTTCGGTTCCCCCGGCGTCCGGCCCGGTTCGCGGCCGTCTTGACCTTAACGGCTACTCGGGCAGCCGGAGTTCCAGGTCGGTGCGGGGCGCCACGCCGTCGCGGGTGACGGCGTCCAGCAGACCGGCGACCGGGCCGCGGCCGGGCAGCTGCGCCTCGGGGTCCAGGTCGTGCCAGGGGGCCAGGACGAAGGCGCGTTCGTGGGCCCGGGGGTGGGGGAGGGTGAGCTGCGGGTCGTCGGAGACGACATCGGCGTAGGAGACGATGTCGACGTCGAGGGTGCGGGGGCCCCAGTGCTCGTCCCGGACGCGGTGGAAAGCCTCCTCGACCGCGTGCGCGCGCTCCAGGAGCGAGGACGGCGGGAGGGTGGTCTTGAGGACCACGACGGCGTTGAAGTAGGCGGGCTGGCTGCCGGGGTCCACGCCCCAGGGCTCGGTCTCGTAGACGGGGGAGACGCCCTTGACGCGGACGCCGGGCGTGTCCTCCAGGGCGTCGACGGCTCCCTGGAGGGTCTCCAGGCGGTTGCCGAGGTTGGAGCCGAGGGCGACCACGGCCCGTTTGGGGTTGGACAGGGTCGTGTCGGCGGCGTCGACCTTCTCGACGACGGAGGCGGGGACCGGCTGTACGGTCGGGTCGGTCGGACCCTTGATGAAGGGCGCGGTCATGCTCGGCTCCGGGTGATGGTGACGGTCACGTCGTCGAAGGGGACGGTGATCGGGGCGTTCGGCTTGTGGACGCAGACCTCGACCTCCTGTACTCCCTCGTGCTTCAGGCAGGCCTGGGCGATGCGCTCGGCGAGCGTCTCGATGAGGTCGACGGGCTCGCCCTGGACGACGGCCACGACCTCCTCCGCCACGATGCCGTAGTGCACGGTCTTCGCCAGGTCGTCGTCGGCCGCGGCCGGTCGGGTGTCCAGGCCGAGGACGAGGTCCACGATGAAGGTCTGGCCCTCCGCGCGTTCCTCGGGGAACACGCCGTGGTGCCCGCGGGCCTTCAGGCCGCGCAGCGCGACACGATCCACGCGAATCACTCCTGCAATCGTCGGTCAGGCCGGGTCGGTGCCGTGTGCGGTCGGCACACCGGCCTCGGTCGAATCTACCTGCGCGCACGGGCGGGCCCGGGCCACGGGGCCCGGGCCGGCGCCGGGCCCGGCAGGATTCATCCGGCGTTTCCCCTGGGGAACCCGCCGGTGCACAGGTTGGTAGCCGCCCCTACCCGGGCGTCCGTGATTCCAACCACTTCCTGCCGCCTACCCACTCAGGCGGGGGTGTCGTCCTGCTCGTCCTCGTCGGTTTCGGCCAGGACGGGGGAAGCGTGGTGCGACCAGAGTTTCCACCCCACGGGCGTGCGCCGGAACACGTTGGTGGCGACCACGAGCTGCCCGACGAGCGGGCCGAGCTCCTCGCCGGCGCCCTCGGGGGCGGGGCCGCCGCTGAGGATGTTCTCGGTGCAGTTCACCAGGGCGGTGTCGCCGGTGACGGAGACGTGCACGTCGGTGAGGAAGAACTGGATGTAGTCGGTGTTCGCCATGATCAGCGCGTACGACCGCAGGACCTCGCCGCGGCCGGTGAGTACTGGCCAGCCGGGGTGCACGCAGGAGACCACGCCGGTGTCGGCCGGGTCGTGGTAGCTCTCGTCGACGCCCAGGTCGGAGGGGGTGAGCCAGAGCGACGCCAGTTCCTCGAAGTCGCCCTGCTCCAGTGCCTCGTAGAAGGCGGTGTTGGCGGCCTCGACCTGTTCGACGTCGGTGTGCGGGGCGCTCACCGGGCTCCTTCTGTGCCGGTGCGCGCCCCGGCGATGGCGCGGGCCACACGGACCGCGTCGGCCGTGGCGCGGACCTCGTGGACGCGGACCGCCCATGCGCCGGCGTGTGCGGCGAGCGCGGAGACGGCGGCGGTGGCGGCGTCGCGTTCGCGTGCGGGCGGCGGCGGGCCGTCGGGGCCGGCGAGGACCCGGCCGAGGAAGCGTTTGCGGGAGGCGGCGACGAGCAGGGGGTGGCCGAGGGCGAGGACGCGGTCGAGACGGGCGAGGAGGGCGAGGTCGTGCTCGGCGTCCTTGGAGAAGCCGAGGCCGGGGTCGACGATGACCCGGTCGGCGGCGATGCCCCCGGCCAGGACGGCCTCCACGCGTGCGTGCAGTTCGTCGACGACTTCGGTGACGACGTCGGTGTACTCGCCCCGGACGTTGCCGCCCTGGAGGAAGCCGCGCCAGTGCATGACGACGAAGGGGGCTCCGGCGTCGGCGACGGCCGGGATCATGCGGGGGTCGGCGAGGCCGCCGCTGACGTCGTTGACGAGGGCGGCGCCGGCCGCGAGGGCCCGTGCGGCGACGGAGGCGCGCATGGTGTCGACGGAGACCGTGACGCCCTCGGAGGCCAGGCCGCGCACGACGGGGACGACGCGGCGCAGTTCCTCGGCCTCGTCGACCCGGGTGGCTCCGGGCCGGGTGGACTCGCCGCCGACGTCGACCAGGTCGGCACCTTCGGCGACCAGGTCGAGGCCGCGCTTGACGGCGGCCGTGGTGTCGAAGAAGCGGCCGCCGTCGGAGAAGGAGTCGGGGGTGACGTTCACGACTCCCATGACCGCGCAGCGGTCCCGTTCCGGTAGGCCCGCCACGCGCCCGCGTCCGCTCTGGTTGCTCATATGTTCAGCGTAGGCCCAGGCGGGGGCCGTCAGGCGTTGCGGCCCGGGCGACGGCCCCGTGGAAAGCCCCCTAGGCGGCCCGGACACCGCGTTCCGCGGTGCCGTGGGCGCACGGACGGTGGGCGGCCGGGCGCCGGCGGCGCAGGAAGCGCGGCAGGGGCAGGGCGAGGGTGACGAAGCCCTCGGCCTGCATGGCGGCGAAGCCGATGCGGGGCAGGTCGGCGGAGGCGCGGTAGACGACGAAGCGCGGCTCCCAGCGCGGCTGGAACTTGGCGTTGAACTTGTACAGGGACTCGATCTGGAACCAGCGGGAGAGGAAGACCAGCAGTCCGCGCCAGGCGCGCAGCACGGGACCGGCGCCGATCTTCTCGCCGCGGGCGAGGGCAGCGCGGAACATGGCGAAGTTGAGGGAGACGCGTGCGACGCCCAGTTTGGGGGCGGCCTGGAGGGCGGCCACGATGAGCAGTTCGTTCATGCCGGGGTCGGCGGAGCGGTCGCGGCGCATCAGGTCCAGGGAGACGCCGTCGGGGCCCCAGGGCACGAAGTGCAGGATCGCTTTGAGGTCGCCGTAGGGGCCGGGGTGGTCGTCCTGCTTGTGGGCGGTGGCGATGAGGCAGTCGCCGTCGGCGGGGTCGCCGACGCGGCCCAGGGCCATGGAGAAGCCGCGTTCGGTGTCGGTGCCGCGCCAGTCGTCGGCGGCCTGCCGGATCCGCTCCAGTTCGGCTTCGCCGAGGTCACGGACACGTCGTACCCGGGTTTCGTAACCGGCGCGCTCGATGCGCTTGACCATCTGGCGCACGTTGCGCATCGCGCGGCCGGCGAGGGAGAAATCCGCGACGTCCACCACCGCCTCGTCGCCCAGTTCGAGGGCGTCGAGCCCGGTCTCGCGGGTCCACACCTCGCCGCCGGTCTCGGAGCAGCCCATGACGGCGGGGGTCCAGGAGTGGGCCTTGGCCTCGTCCATGAACCGTTCGATGGCGCCGGGCCAGGCCTCGACGTCGCCGATCGGGTCGCCGCTGGCGAGCATCACCCCGGAGACGACGCGGTAGGTGACGGCGGCCTTGCCGCTGGGGGAGAAGACGACGGCCTTGTCGCGGCGCAGGGCGAAGTGGCCGAGGGAGTCGCGGCGCCCGTGTTTGTCGAGCAGGGCGCGCAGCTGGGCCTCGTCCTCCTCGGTGAGCCGTGCGGCGGGGTGTTCGGGGCGGAAGGCCAGGTAGATGGTGGTGACCGCGGTGAGCAGACCGAGGGCGCCGAGGGAGAAGGCGACGGTCCAGGAGGTGTTGCCCTGGTAGTCGACCGGGCCCTCGAAGCCGAACAGGCCGTAGATGACGTGGGTGATGCGGTCGGCGAGGCTGGGGTCGCCGACGATGCGCTCGCTGTGGACGCTGACGATGAGCAGCCCGAGCAGGAGCGAACCGGCGCTCATGAGGACGAAGTTGGCCAGCGCCCGCCAGCGGCTGCGCGGGTCGGGCAGCGCGTTGAACTGGTCCCGGTGGCGCAGCAGGGGTGCCAGCAGGGCCAGGGAGATCAGCATGCCCACCAGCGAGTGCCGGTAGGTGAACTGGGCGACGGCCCCGGCGGGCAGGAGCGCCACGGCGGCCCGCCAGGCCCGGCGCTTGCCGCGCTTGAGACCGTGGGCGAGCAGCAGCAACAGCACGCCGGTGCTGAGGGACAGGGCGGCGGCGAACGGGCCGAGTGCGCCGGGCAGGACCTCGGCGATGGCGTGCATGCGGCTGTGCCGGAAGCGGGGGAAGACGCCCGCGCCGATGTCCAGGACGCCCACCAGGGCGCAGGCTCTGCCGACGAGGACGGGGACGGCCTCGGGGCGTGGCCCGCGCAGTATCCGGCTCACCCGGCCCGGGCGGGCCGTACCGCTGCCGCGGCTCGGAACCTCACCCGACATTTCCTCATCTGTCCTGACAGACATCGCATCCCGTAGTTCTGCGAGAGACCTTGGATCCGGTGCCGATTCGGGCATCCGGCGACATTGCGCCCTCTAGGACGGTGTCTCGTGGGGAGAGGTTCACTCCCCACGTCAAAGCCGTTTCAAAGGCCGAGGAAAGTCCGGGACAAGCCCGTGCGAAGGTGTGCGCGGGCCGGGCCGGACAGAGAGTGCGGACAGGTAACCAACCCATGGGTCTGACGAGCAACAACGTGCTGGTGCTGGCGGTGCTGTCCGCGGTGCTGCTGTTCGCCGGCACGGTCTGGCTGTGGCCACGGCTGGCCCGGCGGAGCTGGCGTGCCGTGGGCGGGCGTATCGGCCTGCTGCTGGGCACGCAACTGGCGCTGTTCGCCGCGGTGGGCCTCGCCGCCAATCAGGCCTTCGGCTTCTACGCGAGCTGGGCGGACCTGTTCGGGCAGGAGAAGGACCAGGGCGTGGTCGTCGACCACACGCCGGGCGGCGGTCCGCTGGAGGTGACCGGCTCGCGCCCGGTGCCGGGGGCGGGCGGTGTACCGCCCCGGGCCGGTGGCCGGGTGCAGCAGGTCGAGATCGTGGGCCGTACGACGCGGATCGCCACACCCGCGTACGTCTATCTGCCGCCGGAGTACTTCCAGTCGCGGTACCGCACCCACAGGTTCCCGGCGGCCGTCGTGCTGACCGGCTATCCGGGTACGGCGTCGGCGCTGGTGGAGAAGCTCCACTATCCGCGGACGGCGCTGGAACTGGCCCGGGAGGGCCGGGCGGAGCCGATGATTCTCGTGATGCTGCGGCCCACGGTGGCGCCGCCCCGGGACACGGAGTGCGTCGACATCCCGGGCGGTCCGCAGACCGAGTCGTTCTTCGCGAAGGACCTCCCCGACGCACTGCGCTCGCACTACAGGGTGGTCGAAAAGGCGGGCGGTCTGGGCATCATCGGCAACTCCACGGGCGGCTACTGCGCGTTGAAGATCGCGCTGCACCATCCCGGTGTGTACGCCGCCGGGGCGGGCTTGTCCGCTTACTACAAGGCGCCGATCGACGCCACGACGGGCGATCTCTTCCAGGGCGACAAGGCGCTGCGCAATCGCGCCGATCTGTGGTGGTACCTCGCGCACATGCCCGCTCCCGACACGTCCCTGCTGGTCAGCAGCAGCAAGCGGGGCGAGACCAACTACCGGGACACGCTGAGGTTCATAGAGCGGGTGAAGGACACCGGGCGGACGGGGATCTCGTCGATCGTCCTGGAAAGCGGCGGGCACAACTTCAACACCTGGCGGCGCGAGATTCCGGCGGCGCTGGAGTGGATGAGCGGGCGGCTGACCGGACGCGGAAATGATCTTGGGAATTGAGTGAGCGGGCGATTCCGGTTCTTCCCTCGTTCTGATGCCGTGTGAACGTTTCGGTGTGGTTTTGTTTTTGCGGGGTGGGTCACCATGATTCGCCTGCGCGCGGTAAGTTTCTGGCCATGCCACGTGGACGTCACCGCCATTCCCCGCCCCTTCACAGGATGCTGCCCCCGTCGGCGATCGCAGGCGTCTCCCTCGTCTGCGCGTTGGGGCCCTGGGTGTTCACGGAGCCGATGGTGCTCCGCGGTCTGGCCGCGGCCGCCGCGGCGACGGCGGTCATCGGCGCGGTCGTGCTGCGCCGTTGGGACACCCAGGCGGGCAAGCGCGTCGCCGACCTCACGCGCGCGCGTGCGAGCGACGAGTGGCGCTTCGAGGAGCGCGTCGCCGAACTGGAGGCCGACCTGGAGGAGTCGCGCGACTTGCGCGCGAAGCTGGAGCAGCGGCTGCGCTCCAAGCGCACCGAACTGGCCGGTCTGCGCAACGAGCACGCCGCGCTGCTGCGCCGGTACGCCACGGCGGAGGCCGATCGCGCGAGCGTCCTCGAAGACCGCCGGATGCTGGAGATAGAGGCGACGGCTCCGGTACGGGCCGCGCTGCCGGCGGGAGCGCCGGACACGGCACCGGACGCGGACGGGACGCCCACCGCTCCCGCCGTGGACGAGGAGCCTGCGGTTCCCGCCGTGTTCTCGCCCGAGGGTTCCCGGCTGTTCCTGCGGGCCGCGGCCGCACTCGCCCGGTTCGACGGCGAGACGGCGCCGGTCCCGGACCCGGACGGCGGCGGCGACGGCGACGGCGTCCCGAAGGACGAGGACGCGGAGCCCGCCCCGGAGCAGGAGCAGGAGCAACCGGAGCAGGAAGAGGCGGAGCAGCGGGAGCAGGCGCCGGCGGACGAGGCCCAGCGGCAGTCCGCGACGGACGACGGGCACGAGCGCACGACCGCCGAGACGTCCGCGCCGGGCGGCGGGACCGCCGTGCCGGCCGGCGGGAGCGAACGGCTCCCGGAGCCCGCGCGGGCCGAGCAGCCCGCGGACCGGCGCACCGGCCACTACACCGTGCCGACCGCCGTGGCCGTCCCGCCGCAGGCGCCGGTCCGCCGTCCGCAGGCCGGCGGCGGGTTCGACTTCTTCGGCACGAAGGCGGGCACCTCGCGGGCGGCCCTGGAGGCCGTGCAGAACGAGGACCTCGCCGATGTCGTCGGCCAGGAGGCGCTCGCCCTGCACAAGGCCGAGACCGAGGCCCGCTACAAGCCGGCCGACGAGGAGTCGCGCGGCATCGGCCAGGTCATCGACCTGACGGCGCACGACGAGACGGAGCAGATCGACGTGCAGGGACTGCGCAGCGCGGTGTCCTGACGCCTCTTCCGGCGCGGGGCCCTTCGGCTACGGCCGAGGGGCCCCGCGCCTGTGCGCGGTCATGCCATCCAGCGGTCCGGCCGCGCGTCCCGGCGCCCCGTGCGGGACCGTTCCGCCTGTGCCGCCAGCAGCTCGCGCGCCTCGGCCGTGTTCCGCAGCCGGGCCCGCACCGTTTTGTTCGCGCCTGTGTCCACACACACGTCGGCGAGGCCCCGGGCCCGTTCCCACGGCCCCTGCGTCATCCGTACGCTCTGCACCTTGGCGTGCGGCACCAGCGCCAGGCTCCGCCGCAGCAGCCCGGACCGGGACGCGAACACCGCGTCCGTGACGGCGAGTCCGTATCCGCGCCACCACAGCGGCACGCACCAGCGGGCCGCGCGCGGCGCCGGTGACAGGGCCGCCGCCTCCGGCACGCTCACCCCGGGCAGCACGCGCGCGACGACCTCCTCGGCGATCTCGCGCGGAGCGACGGGCACCAGCACGGAGTTGGACGAGCCGGCCACGTCCAGCTCGACGCGCACCCACCCGCGCCGCCGCCACAGCAGCGGTTCCACGATCCGCACGGTCTGGACGCGTCCCGGCGGCACCGTCTCGTGGGACCGGTCCAGCAGCCCGTGGTCGATGCGCAGCCCGTCGGGCGACTCGGCGAGCGTCCAGTCGTACTCGGCGACGAACCGCCCGACGCTGCTCGCGCCCGCCGTGCCCAGCAGCGGCAGGGCGACCGCGAGGACCGTCCACAGGCTGTGGGTGAGCAGCCACAGCACCGGCGGGACGACGAGCGCCGCGGCCAGCGACATCCAGGTCGCGCCCGTCAGCACCAGCGACAGGGCGAGGACGCCGGGCGGCACCCGCAGCAGCTGCCGGGAGGGGGCCTCGCCGACCTCGTGCGCGGTCTCGGGTGCGAAACCGGCCGCCCGGGCGAGCAGTTCGGCCCGCAGCGTCCGCGCCTCGTCCGCGCCGAGGAAGGCCAGTTCGTCCTTCTTGTCGGCGCCTATGACGTCGAGTTTCAGCTTGGCGACGCCAGCGACCCGGGCCAGCAGCGGCTGGGTGACGTCGACGGCCTGGATCCGCTCCAGCCGGATGTGCGCGGTGCGCCGGAAGACCAGCCCGGTACGGATGCGCAGTTCGGTCTCGGTCACCGCGAAGTGCGTGAACCACCAGGAGCAGAAGCCGTAGAGGGCGGCGGCCGGGACGAGCACGGCGAGGCCGATCAGCAGGGTGGTCGTGGTCAGCCGGGTCAGATGGCGCTGCGCCCCGTCCGGGTCGTGCACGGCCCAGCCGATCAGCACGGCGACCGGTGCCCAGGCGCGGCGCAGCGGGGTGACGGGGTGCAGCCGCCGCTCGGTCACCTCTGCGGCGGCCTCGGAGGCCTCGGCGGCCCCGGGCGCCGTCACAGCCCCGCCGACCGGGCTTCGCCCAGCTCGGTGAGCCGGTCGCGCAGCCGCTCCGCCTCGGCCGGGTCCAGACCGGGGATGGTCGCGTCGGTCGCCGCTGCGGCCGTGTGCAGCTGCACGCTGGCCAGCCCGAAGTGCCGCTCGACGGGCCCGGAGGTGACCTCGACCAGCTGCATCCGTCCGTACGGCACGACCGTCTCCTCGCGCCACAGCACGCCACGGCTGATCAGCAGGTCGTCGGCCCGCTCGGCGTACCGCCAGGAACGCCAGTTGCGCTCGGTCATCACCCAGCCCCAGATCAGCAGCGCCAGCGGCGGCAGCGCGAAGGCGGCCCATACGGGCCCGGCCAGCAGCCCCGGCACCAGCCCGGCGGCCAGGGTGATCAGCCCGAGCCACACCACCAGCAGCAGCCGGCGCATCTTCAGCAGGCCGGGCGGCAGCGCGATCCACACCGGCTCATCCCCGGCCGCCCCGGCCGTGGCCTGCGCCGCGTCCGGCCCCGTGTCCTGCGGACTCCCCGTATCCATGGGGCCAGCGTACGTAGGAGAGACTGTGTCCATGACTCCTACGACGGAGACCATGGTCGGAATCGGCGGCGCCGCGGAGAGCACCGACATGGTGCTCAACATCGGGCCGCAGCACCCGTCCACCCACGGCGTGCTGCGGCTGAAGCTCGTCCTGGACGGCGAGCGCATCAAGCACGCGGAGCCGGTGATCGGCTACATGCACCGCGGCGCGGAGAAGCTGTTCGAGGCGCGCGACTACCGCCAGATCATCATGCTCGCCAACCGCCACGACTGGCTGTCGGCGTTCTCCAACGAGCTGGGCGTGGTCCTGGCCGTGGAGCGGATGCTCGGCATGGAGGTGCCCGAGCGCGCGGTGTGGCTGCGCACGCTGCTCGCCGAGCTGAACCGGGTGCTCAACCACCTGATGTTCCTCGGCTCGTACCCGCTGGAACTCGGCGGGATCACCCCGATCTTCTACGCCTTCCGGGAGCGCGAGGAGCTCCAGCACGTCATGGAGGAGATCTCCGGCGGGCGGATGCACTACATGTTCAACCGGGTGGGCGGCCTCAAGGAGGACCTGCCGGCCGGGTGGACCGCCCGCGCGCGCACCGCCGTCGCCGACGTGCGCTCCCGCATGGACCGCTTCGACGACCTGGTGCTCGGCAACGAGATCTTCCGCGGCCGCACGCGGGACGTCGGTGTCCTCACCCCGGAGGCCGTGCACGCCTACGGGGTCAGCGGGCCGATCGGCCGTGCCTCGGGCGTCGACTTCGACCTGCGCCGCGACGAGCCGTACCTCGCCTACGGCGACCTCCAGGACACGCTGAAGGTGGTCACCCGCCAGGAGGGCGACTGCCTCGCCCGCTTCGAGTGCCTCCTGGAGCAGACGCACAACGCGCTGGACCTGGCCGACGCCTGCCTCGACCGGCTCGCCGAGCTGCCGCCCGGGCCGGTCAACCAGCGGCTCCCGAAGGTCCTCAAGGCACCCGAGGGCCACACGTACGCCTGGACCGAGAACCCCCTCGGCATCAACGGCTACTACCTCGTCAGCAAGGGCGAGAAGACCCCGTACCGGCTGAAGCTGCGCTCGGCGTCGTACAACAACATCCAGGCGCTGACGGAGCTGCTGCCGGGGACGCTGGTCGCGGACATGGTGGCGATCCTGGGGTCGATGTTCTTCGTGGTCGGGGACATCGACAAGTAGCGCCCAAAAGGTCCTCTAAAGGGGGTCCTCGACGCCGACGGGCTGCACCAGCCAGCCGAAGTCGCCCAGCCCGCCCGTCGCGGTGAGCTCGGCGGCCTCACCGGCGTTCGCGAGGGCGCGTACGTAGGCGGCGGGGTCGGTGGAGGCCAGCGTGAGCGGGGGGCGCGCGCCGGTCACGCCCAGGGTGCGCAGCGCCTCGCGCTGGGGCAGTACGCGCCCGCCGGGCAGCGCGCACGCGTCCAGGGCGACGTGCGCGGTGATGTCGCAGGAGCCGTCCGGTACCGGTGTCGTCTCGCGGCCCTCGCGGAAGCCGGTCAGCGTCCCGAACGGGGGCCGGGCGTCCGCCGTGTGCGCGTAGTCCACGGCGACGGCGAGCCCCCGCCCGAGCGTCGCGACCGCCGCGGCCCACGCCTCGTCCCGGGGCAGGCCGATCTCGGCCCGCAGTCCCTCCTGGCCCGGCAGCGGCCACCACCGCCGAAGCCACCGGGCCTGCGCTCCGTCCACCGGCTCCCCGAGCCGCTCGCTCCCGTCCTGGCGGACCAGCACCAGCCGCGCGACGCCCGCGGCGTCCACCTCGGCGACCTCCACGGGCACGTTGTCCAGCCACTCGTTGGCAAACAGCAGCCCGGTCGTCCCCTGCGGGGGCTCGGCCAGCCACTCGATCCGGTGATCGAGCCCGGCCGGCCGCCCGGCGATGTCGACGGCGTACGCGCGCGTGCGGGCCGCCACGTCCGCGGGCAGCGCGGCGAGCACGGCGCCCGTCAGCTCACCCCGTCCGGCCGCCATGTCGACGAAGTCCAGCGTCGCGGGCCGCCCCAGCGCCTCGTCGACCCGGCACAGCAGCCGTGCCACGGCCCCGGCGAACAGCGGCGACGCGTGCACGGACGTCCGGAAATGCCCGGCCGGTCCCTCCGCGCGCCGGTAGAAGCCCCCCGGCGCGTACAGGGCGTCCTGCGCCGCCGCACGCCACCCGCGCCACTGATCCCCGGTTCCCGCTGTCACCGGGCCAGGCTATGTGCACGCAACGAACGCAACTCCACCTTGCGGAGTATGCGCGCGGGGTACGGATCGGTCCTCCGGTTGACCCCTGCACCTATCGCGCTTCCCTACGCTGGGTTACGTGCAGCGCCTCTATGACTTCCTCCGCAGGCACCCGATGTGGGTCGACGGCTTCTGGGCCGTGGCCCTCCTCGGGATTTCGGTGCTGGGCGGAGCGGCGGGCGAGCGGATCGGCCCCTGGGCCGCCGTCGTCCCGATCACGCTGCTGCTGAGCCTCGTGGTCGCGCTGCGCCGCCGGATGCCGGAGAAGATGCTGCTGCTGGCGGCCGCGGTGGGCGTGGCGCAGCTGGTCACCGACGTCGCGATCCTGCCCGCCGACTTCGCCATGCTGGTGATCGTCTACACGGTCGCGGCGGAAGGCGCCCGCTGGGCCTCCCGCTTCGCACTGGTCGCCGGCCTGTGCGCGGCCCCCCTGGCACAGCTGCGCTGGTCGAACGAGCAGACGGGGGTAGCGGGCGACATCGCCCTGGCGGTCCTCCAGACCGTCCCCTTCGCCCTCGCCTGGGTGCTCGGCGACTCCATCCGCACCCGGCGCGCCTACTTCGCGCAGCTGGAGGAGCGGGCTGCCCGCCTGGAGAAGGAGCGCGAGGCGCAGTCCAAGGTCGCCGTCGCCGCCGAACGGGCCCGGATCGCCCGCGAGTTGCACGACGTCGTCGCGCACAACGTCTCGGTGATGGTGGTCCAGGCGGACGGCGCCGCCTACGTCCTCGACGCCGCGCCCGACCAGGCGAAGAAGGCCCTGGAGACCATCTCCTCCACCGGCCGCCAGGCCCTCGCCGAGATGCGCCGCCTGCTCGGCGTGCTGCGCACCGGAGAGCACCAGGAGGCCGGCGAGTACGTGCCGCAGCCCGACGTGGAGCAGATCGAGGACCTCGTCGAGCAGTGCCGCACCTCCGGACTGCCCGTCGACTTCAAGGTCGAGGGCACGCCCCGCCCGCTGCCCAGCGGCGTCGAGCTCACCGCCTACCGCATCGTGCAGGAGGCGCTCACCAACACCCGCAAGCACGGCGGCCCCAACGCGGGCGCGAGCGTCCGCCTGGTCTACTTCGACGACGGCCTCGGCCTCCTCGTGGAGGACGACGGCAAGGGCGCCCCGCACGAGCTGTACGAAGAAGGCGGGTTCGACGGCCAGGGCCACGGTCTGATCGGCATGCGCGAGCGGGTCGGTATGGTCGGCGGCACCCTGGACGCGGGCCCGCGCCCGGGCGGAGGATTCCGCATCAGTGCTCTGCTGCCGCTCAAACCCGCGCACTGACGCCGGCACGCGCCCCTCACTGACACCTGTAACGACCCCTAGGGAAGAGGCCCGATGACGATCCGCGTGATGCTCGTCGACGACCAGGTGCTGCTGCGCACCGGGTTCCGGATGGTGCTCGCCGCCCAGCCGGACATGGAGGTCGTGGCGGAGGCGGGCGACGGCGTCGAGGCCCTCCAGGAACTGCGGACGACCGAGGTCGACGTCGTGCTGATGGACGTCCGCATGCCGAAGCTCGACGGGGTGGAGACGACCCGCCGGATCTGCGCGGACACCGACCCGCCGAAGGTGCTCATCCTGACCACCTTCGACCTCGACGAGTACGCCTTCTCCGGGCTGAAGGCGGGCGCCTCCGGGTTCATGCTCAAGGACGTGCCCCCGGCGGAGCTCCTGGCCGCGATCAGGGCCGTGCACAGCGGTGACGCGGTCGTGGCGCCCTCCACCACCCGGCGCCTGCTGGACCGCTTCGCACCGATGCTGCCCGGCACCAAGCAGCCCCAGCACAAGGAACTGGAGCGGCTCACCGAACGCGAGCGCGAGGTCATGGTGCTGGTCGCGCAGGGCCTGTCCAACGGCGAGATCGCGGCGCGGCTCGTGCTGTCGGAGGCGACCGTGAAGACGCACGTGGGCCGCATCCTGACCAAGCTGGGGCTCCGGGACCGGGTGCAGGTCGTGGTGCTGGCCTACGAGACGGGGCTGGTGCGGGCCGGCGGGCACGGCTGATCCGCATCCCGGGCCGCCGGCCGGCTACCTGAGGATCCCCTCCAGGAACTCGCTGCCGAGCCGGGCCACCACCGTTACGTCCAGCTGGTGCAGGACGTAGCGGCCGCGGCGGCGGGTGGTGATCAGGCCCGCCTTCTTCAGCACGGCCAGGTGCCGGGATATCTCCGGGGCCGTCATGCCGAGCACCTGCGCCAGCTCGCTGGTGGTGTGCGCGCTGCGGGCCAGATGGCGGCACATGCGCATCCGGACCGGGTGGGACAGCGCCGTCATCCGCAGGGCCAGCTGTTCGAGCGTCTGCGGCGCGGCGAGCTCGGGGGAGCCGACCGGGTAGTGCAGCACCGGCTGCCAGCCGTACCGGTGCAGGACCATCAGGTGCGGCCAGCCGAGGCTGGTCGGGACGAGCAGCAGGCCGCCGTCGCCCGTGGCCGTACGGCCGTCGCCCAGCTTGTCGACCGTGATCCGGGCGGCCTCCTCGTCGAGTGTGATCGCCGGGGACACCGCGGCCAGCGCCTCGGCCAGGCCCTTGCGGCGCAGCAGGTCCGTCTTGTGCCGGGCGTCCGCCGCGAGCTGGTGGCGCAGCCGGGACCAGGCCTCCGCGAAGAACGCCTCGTCGCAGTCCCGGAGGAACTGCCGCAGCCAGGCCCGGATCCGGGGCGGGTCGGCCAGCAGCCGCTCCCCGAAGCGCAGTTGCCGCGGTCCGCGCGCGGCGGCCAGCTCCAGTGCCCGGCGGCGCGTCTCCGGGTCGGACAGCGTCGCCGGTTCGTTCTCGCCGTAGCAGGTGCCACAGCTGAACTCCATGGCCGCGTCCACGAACTGCTCGTCGGACAGCTTGTCGAGCTGGTCGAGCTCCTCGGCGAGGGTCGCGCCCGGCAGCGCGCGCCGGTCCGGCAGGCCCGCCCAGGGCAGGAACAGGTCCGAGAACGTCGTCCGCCACAGGAAGTCCGCCTCGCACATGCGGTCGGCCAGATGCGGGTCGAGCCGGGCCGTCACGCCCGTCACCCAGCCCTGCAGGCCCGGGTGGTGGGCCGGTTCGGACAGGGCGTGCAGCGCCATGCCGAGCTCGGCCAGGGGCGAGGGCACGACGGCGACCTCCTCCGGCCGCAGCCCCGCGATGTCGATGTGCACGCTCATGCCCTCATGGTGCACCGGGCCACTGACAACGCCCCCGCCGATTGACGGGCCCCGTCAATCGACGCGACGCCACGCGCGGCGCGGGCGCACGGTGGGACCACCGGGGCAGCCGCGGAGCCTTCGGACCTCCATCACCCCGTCCCGCAGAGGCGATTCACCATGAGCAGCACGCAGCAGTACCTCCTCGACGCCTACCGGGCCCGCTCCCTGGGCGAGCCGGTCCCGCCCGCGCCGGGCACGCACGAGGGGCGGGCCGTACGTCGGTGGCGCGGCGAACGGCGGCTCCGGGACGTCCTGGGACGGTGGCGGCGGCGCCCTACCTGACCTGCTCCGGAAGCCGGGCCACGAACTCCGCCACCGCCGCCTTCACGTCCTCGGCGGTCCACTCCGTCCCGGCGGCCCGCACATGCACCTCCGTCAGCGCCAGCCCGGGCCCGACCCGGTCCCAGGCGCTGCCGAACAGCATGACCCCGGTCTCCTCGGCCGTCCGCACCGCCGCCTCCCCGAGGACGTGCGGCTCGTAGGGCAGCCACACCTGGAAGTCGTGGGTGTGCGGCACCTCCGGGTGCACGCGTGCCCACGGCACCCCGGCCGCCGCGAACCCCTCGCGCAGGGCGGCGGCCACCACGCGCGCGTGGAGCACGTACTCCGGCAGCCGGGGCAGCTCCCGGGCCAGCCCGATCAGCGTCGACAGCACTGTCGGGAACTGCTGGAAGACCATCCCGCCGTACCGGTGCCGCCAGGCCTTCGCCTCCTCGATGAGCTCCCTGGGGCCGGCGAGCGCCGCGCCGCCGAACGCATCGAGGGACTTGTAGAACGACACGTAGACGCTGTCGGCCAGGCCCGCGATCTCCTCCAGGGGCCGGCCGAAGTGGACGGTGGACTCCCACAGGCGGGCCCCGTCGAAGTGCACCACCGCGTCCCGGTCCCGCGCGGCCCGGACGACCTCGGTGAGCTCCTCCCAGGTGGGCAGCACGAAACCGGCGTCCCTGAGGGGCAGTTCCAGCATCAGCGCCCCGAAGGGCTCCTCGAAGTCGCGTACCTCGGCCGCGGTCGGAAGCCGCGGCTCGCTCGTCAGCCGCAGCGGGCGCAGGCCCCCGACCTCGCTGAACGCGTTGCGCTCGTGCACCTCGGGATGGCTGAGCGCGTGCAGGGCGACCGCCGGGTTCCCGGTGCGGCCCGCCCAGCAGCGCAGGGCCACCTGCTGGGCCATCGTGCCCGTCGGGAAGAACGCGGCGGCCTCGGTGCCGAGCAGCCCGGCGACCTTCGTCTCCAGCGCCTCGACGACGCCGTCGCCGTACACGTCGGACAACTGGTCCAGGTCGTGGACGTCCTCCGCCTCCGCCAGCACCGCCAGGCGCTCCCGGAGGGTCCGGTGGAAGCCGAAGCGCGCGAACACGCGCCGGGCCGAGCGATGGGCGGCCAGCCTCCGTTCCCGCAGCCCCGCACCCCGGTTCTCTTCCGCCGCCTGTTCGTCGCGCTGCGCTGTCTCCGTCATGCCCCGGATCCTCCCTCGCGCGCGTGCGGCACGGCATCCGCATTTCCGAACGCCCTTTTGGGGACACCGCGCGGGCATGCACAGCCTGTGGACGACCGAACGCCCCCCGAACCGATCGCGTTAACATGACGAGAAATCGTCCGGTACCCGGAGCGGACTGGAACGGGAAGGCCGCCGTCGAGTGAACACAACCCCACAGCCAGACCCCAGGGACCGCCCCGCGCGGCTCACCGTCGGCGTCGTCGGCGCCGGCCGCGTGGGCCCCGCGCTGGCGGCGTCCCTCCAGCTCGCCGGGCACCGCCCGGTCGCCGTCTCCGCCGTCTCGGAGGCCTCCCGGCGCCGCGCCGGGCAACTGCTGCCCGACGTGCCGGTGATGCCGCCCGCCGAGGTGCTCCAGCGGTCCGACCTGGTGCTGCTGACCGTTCCCGACGACGCGCTGCCCGGCCTGGTCACCGGCCTCGCCGACACCGGGTCCGTCCGGCCCGGCCAGCTCCTCGTCCACACCTCCGGGCGCTACGGCACGCGGGTCCTCGACCCCGCCCTGCGTGCGGGGGCCCTGCCGCTCGCCCTGCACCCCGCGATGACCTTCACGGGCACACCCGTGGACGTCCAGCGCCTGGCCGGCTGCTCCTTCGGCGTCACCGCGCCCGAGGAGCTGCGCCTGGCCGCCGAGGCCCTCGTCATCGAGATGGGCGGCGAGCCGGAGTGGATCGCCGAGGAGAACCGGCCGCTCTACCACGCGGCCCTCGCCCTGGGCGCCAACCACCTGGTCACGCTGGTCGCCCAGTCCATGGAGCTGCTGAGCGCCGCCGGTGTCTCGGCCCCCGACCGGATGCTCGGCCCGCTGCTCGGCGCGGCCCTGGACAACGCCCTGCGCTCCGGCGACGCGGCTCTCACCGGCCCGGTCGCGCGCGGGGACGCGGGCACGGTCGCCGCGCACGTCACCGAGTTGCGCCGGCACGCCCCGCAGACCGTCGCCGGCTACCTGGCGATGGCCCGCGCGACCGCCGACCGGGCCCTGGCCCACGGCCTGCTGAAGCCGGAACTCGCCGAGGACCTCCTCGGGGTACTCGCCCACGGGACCGACGGCACCGAAGGGGACGCCCGATGACCACCACCCTGCTGCGCACCGCGAAGGAACTGCACGCACGCGCGCGTGCGGGCCGCCGTGCCGTGGTGATGACCATGGGCGCGCTGCACGAGGGCCACGCCACACTGATCCGCACCGCGCGCGGCATCGCCGGGCCGGACGGCGAGGTCGTCGTCACCGTCTTCGTCAACCCGCTCCAGTTCGGTGCGGGCGAGGACCTCGACCGCTATCCGCGCACCCTGGACGCCGACGTCGAGCTCGCCGGACAGTCGGGCGCGGACGTCGTGTTCGCGCCCTCCGTCGACGAGGTCTACCCCGGCGGGGAGCCCGAGGTCCGCATCACCGCCGGCCCCATGGGCGAGCGCCTGGAGGGCTCCTCCCGCCCCGGCCACTTCGACGGCATGCTCACCGTCGTCGCCAAACTCCTGCACCTCACCCGCCCCGACCTCGCCCTGTACGGCCAGAAGGACGCCCAGCAGCTCGCGCTGATCCGCCGCATGGTGCGGGACCTGAACTTCGGCGTGGAGATCGTCGGCGTGCCCACCGTCCGCGAGGAGGACGGCCTGGCCCTGTCCAGCCGCAACCGCTACCTGTCGGCCGCGGAGCGGCGCACCGCCCTCGCCCTGTCCGGGGCCCTGTTCGCGGGCCAGGACCGGCACGCCGCGCAGGAGGCGCTGCGGGCCCGGGCGCGCGAAGTGCCCGCCACGCGCGCGCGTGCCGAGGCGCTCAGCGCCATAGGGGAGTCCCGCGCCGCGGCCGACACGCACGCCGTGGCGACGGCCGTCCCGGGCGGCCCGGCGGCCGTCCGCGCCGCCGCCCGCCAGGTCCTCGACGAGGCCGCGCGCCTCGACCCGCCGCTCGCGCTGGACTACCTCGCCCTGGTCGACCCGTCCGACTTCACGGAGATCGGGGACGACTTCACGGGTGACGCGGTCCTCGCCGTCGCCGCCCGGGTCGGGGCGACCCGGCTGATCGACAACATTCCCCTCACCTTCGGAAGCTTCGGAGCCGCCTCGTGACCACCACAGGCATACGACTGCACGCGCCCGCCGCCGGGTGGTCCATCGCCGCGGACGTGGTCGTCGTCGGCTCCGGCGTCGCCGGGCTGACCGCGGCCCTGCGCTGCGAGGCCGCCGGCCTGCGGACGGTCGTCGTCACCAAGGCCCGTCTCGACGACGGCTCCACCCGCTGGGCCCAGGGCGGCATCGCCGCGGCCCTCGGCGAGGGCGACACCCCCGAGCAGCACCTCGACGACACCCTGGTTGCGGGCGCGGGCCTGTGCGACGAGGAAGCGGTCCGCCTCCTCGTCACCGAGGGCCCCGACGCCGTGCGCCGCCTCATCGAGACCGGCGCCCGGTTCGACGAGTCCGAGGGCGAGCTGGCACTGACCCGTGAGGGCGGCCATCACCGCCGCCGCATCGCCCACGCCGGCGGTGACGCCACCGGTGCCGAAATCTCCCGCGCCCTGGTCGAGGCCGTCCGCGCGCGGGGCATGCGCACCGTCGAGAACGCCCTCGTCCTGGACCTCCTCACGGACGCCGAGGGCCGCACCGCCGGTGTGACCCTGCACGTCATGGGGGAGGGCCAGCACGACGGCGTCGGCGCCGTCCACGCCCCCGCGGTGGTCCTCGCGACCGGCGGCATGGGCCAGGTCTTCTCCGCCACCACCAATCCGTCGGTGTCGACGGGCGACGGCGTGGCGCTCGCACTGCGGGCCGGCGCGGAGGTCAGCGATCTGGAGTTCGTCCAGTTCCACCCGACCGTGCTGTTCCTGGGCCCGGACGCGGAGGGCCAGCAGCCGCTGGTCTCCGAGGCCGTGCGCGGCGAGGGCGCCCACCTGATCGACGCCGACGGCGTGCGCTTCATGGTCGGGCAGCACGAACTCGCCGAACTCGCCCCCCGCGACATCGTCGCCAAGGGCATCATGCGCCGCATGCAGGAGCAGGACGCCGAGCACATGTACCTCGACGCCCGGCACTTCGGCGCCGAGATGTGGGAGCACCGGTTCCCGACGATCCTCGCCGCCTGCCGCGCCCACGGCATCGACCCGGTCACCGCCCCCGTCCCGGTCGCCCCGGCCGCCCACTACGCCTCCGGCGGCGTCCGCACCGACTCCCACGGCCGTACGACCGTGCCGGGCCTGTACGCGTGCGGCGAGGTGGCCTGCACCGGCGTGCACGGCGCCAACCGGCTGGCGTCCAACTCCCTGCTCGAAGGCCTCGTCTACGCCGAGCGCATCGCGGACGACATCGCGGCGAACGGCCTGCACGCGCGCGTGCCCCAGCCGGTCCCGCACCCGGAGATCCCCGAGCACCCCCTGCAGACCGCCGAAGCCCGCTTCACGATCCAGCGGATCATGACGGGCGGGGCGGGTGTCCTGCGCTCGGCGGGCTCCCTCACCAAGGCCGCCGACCAGCTCCAGCGCCTGCACAGCGACGCCAGGGAGGCCCTCGCCGAGAACGGCAAGACGGCCGAGGCCGGCGTCGACACCTGGGAGGCCACCAACCTCCTGTGCGTGGCCCGCGTCCTGGTCGCCGCCGCCCTGCTGCGTGAGGAGACCCGGGGCTGCCACTGGCGCGAGGACCGCCCCGAGCGCGACGACAGCGCCTGGGGCCGGCACATCGTCGTGACCCTGAACCCGGACCGCACGCTGGCCGTGCACACCACGGACACCACAGACTTCCCCCCGACGACTTTCCCGCCCCAGGCCCCCCAGGAGCAGTGACCGACGTGAGCACCCCCGACCTTCCCCTCGCCTCCTCCGGAGGCTGCTCAGACGGCTGCGCCTGCGGCGCGGACGGCGAGGCGTACCTGGAGTGCGGCCTGGACCCCGCACTCGCCCAGCTCCTGGCCGACGCCGGCCTCGACCCCGTCGAGGTCGAGGACATCGCAAACGTCGCCCTCCAGGAGGACCTCGCCCACGGCGTGGACGTGACGACGGTGGCGACCATCCCCGAGGACGCGGTGGCCACGGCCGACTTCACCGCCCGCGAGGACGGCACCGTGGCCGGGCTGCGCGTCGCCGAGGCGGTCATCTCGGTGGTCTGCGAGGAGGAGCTGGAGATCGAGCGCCATGCCGAGGACGGCGACCGCGTCGAAGCGGGACAGAAGCTCCTCTCCGTCACCACCCGCACCCGCGACCTCCTCACGGCCGAGCGCAGCGCGCTGAACATCCTGTGCCGCCTGTCGGGCGTCGCGACGGCCACGCGCGCGTGGGCGGACGTCCTGGACGGCACCAAGGCCAAGGTCCGCGACACCCGCAAGACCACTCCGGGCCTGCGCTCCCTGGAGAAGTACGCGGTCCGCTGCGGCGGCGGCGTCAACCACCGCATGTCCCTCTCGGACGCGGCGCTGGTCAAGGACAACCACGTGGTCGCGGCGGGCGGCGTCGCCCAGGCCTTCCAGGCGGTCCGCGAACGCTTCCCCGACGTCCCCATCGAGGTCGAGGTCGACACCCTGGACCAGCTCCGCGAGGTCCTGGACGCCGGCGCCGACCTGATCCTGCTGGACAACTTCACGCCGGGCGAGTGCGCGGAGGCCGTCGCCATCGTCCAGGGCCGCGCCGCCCTGGAGGCCTCGGGCCGCCTCACCCTCGACAACGCCAAGGCCTACGCGGACACCGGCGTCGACTACCTGGCCGTGGGGGCCCTCACCCACTCCTCGCCGATCCTGGACATCGGCCTCGACCTGCGGCCGGCGGAGTAGGGAGCGGGTACGGGCCATGCTGCTGACGATCGACGTAGGAAACACCCACACCGTGCTCGGCCTGTTCGACGGCGACGAGATCGTCGAACACTGGCGCATCTCCACCGACGCGCGCCGCACCGCCGACGAGCTGGCGGTCCTCCTCCAGGGCCTGATGGGCATGCACCCGCTCCTCGGGGACGAACTGGGCGACGGCATCGACGGCATCGCCATCTGCGCCACCGTCCCCTCGGTCCTGCACGAGCTCCGCGAGGTGACGCGCCGCTACTACGGCGACGTCCCGGCGGTCCTCGTCGAACCGGGCGTCAAGACGGGCGTCCCGATCCTGACCGACAACCCCAAGGAGGTCGGCGCGGACCGCATCATCAACGCGGTCGCCGCCGTCGAGCTCTACGGCGGTCCCGCGATCGTCGTCGACTTCGGCACGGCGACGACGTTCGACGCGGTCAGCGCGCGCGGCGAGTACGTCGGCGGGGTCATCGCCCCCGGCATCGAGATCTCCGTCGAGGCCCTCGGCGTCCGGGGTGCCCAGCTCCGCAAGATCGAGGTGGCCCGCCCGCGCAGCGTCATCGGCAAGAACACGGTCGAGGCGATGCAGTCGGGCATCATCTACGGCTTCGCCGGCCAGGTCGACGGCGTGGTCAACCGCATGGCCCGCGAGCTGTCGCAGGACGCCGACGACGTCACCGTCATCGCGACGGGCGGTCTGGCGCCGATGGTCCTGGGCGAGTCGTCGGTGATAGACGAGCACGAACCCTGGCTGACGCTGATCGGCCTGCGGCTGGTCTACGAGCGGAACGTGTCGCGCATGTGAGGCGCTTCCGGGCGGGCGGCAGCGCGTGACGAGGACCAGGTCGCGGTCCTTCCCCCCGTCATGGGAGGCCAGGACCCGTCCGGCGGCGGCGCCCGGCGCGTCGGGCCGCCGGGCCCGGCCGCGCGCTGTCCACGGCGGCACGGGAGCGCATCCGCCCGAAGACGCCGGTGGCCGCGTCCACGACGCCCTGGACGGGACGAGTGCTCCCTCCACGCCACACCCGCCCCCTATGCGAGATTTGTCTGATTAGCGCGTATCGTCGCAGCATGCCCACGCCATACGGATCCCGCGGCGGTCTGGCGTTCGGCGCGGAGGAGCTGCGTGTGCTCCGCCGCGCTCTCGCCCTTGCCCTCCACCCCACCCCTGCCTCGGCCGACGACGTCCAGGACTGTCTCCGTCTCGCAGAGTCGCTCGACGAGGCGCTGCGGGAAGGGGTCAGGCTGCGCGCCTTCCTCGTGGCCGACCTGGGCCGGTACCGCGCCGCCCTCCCCGGCACCGCCGCCGGCTACCTCGCACTCCTGGACGAGGCGCTGGGTGCCGGTTACCGCCCCCTGCCCGACGACCTCGCGGCCCTGCGCGCCCTGCGCGGCAACCCCACCGCCGCGGCCCTCCTCGGCCGCTGCACGGTCACCGCCCTTACCGCCGCCCCTCGCCCCGCGGCCACCGTCCCCGGCTCCCGCACCCGCCTGCTGGCGCTCCCCGGAGGCCGCCGCGCCCCTGCTGCCGGCTCCGCGGGCGGCGGCCCTGGGAAACAGCCCGAGAAGAAGCCCGCACGCAAGCCGCCGGAGCCCAAGCCCGCCCCGGCCCCCGCCCCGGGCACCCCGAAGCCCTCCCGCCCGATCCCCACCCCGGGCGAGGTCTTCCCGCGCCGCAAGCCCGCGCCGCCACCCCCGGCCAACCCCCAGCAGCTCGCCGCGGGCTGACGTGGCTACCCTGGATCCATGGACTACGTCTCCGCGCTCCTGCCCCCGGCCGTCATGGCCGTCTTCTTCATCGGCCTGATCCGGGTGATCGTGAAGACACAGGGCGGCGCCAACAAGGCCAAGGAGGACGCGGCGGTGGACGCCGCCCTCGCGCGCGTGGAGGGTGCCCGGCCCGCCGCGGCACCCCCGAAGGCCGACGCCTGACCCCACTCCCTCCGAGGGCGTACGACTCGGCGGACCCGCACCTCGCGGCGCCCGCCCTTTCGAGTCGTACGCCCTTTTTGTTCCCGTTCGCCGGTGAAGCGCACGTCCGCCACGCCATAACCGGGATCTCCCACTATTGTTCTGAGCGTGCCTCGCCCATTGGGAGAACTCGAAGACGCGGTCATGTCGCGGGTGTGGAAGTGGAACCGCCCGGTGACCGTTCGAGAAGTCCTGGAAGATCTTCAGAAGGAGCGGTCCATCGCGTACACCACCGTGATGACCGTTTTGGACAATCTCCATCAGAAGGGCTGGGTGCGCCGCGAGGCGGAAGGCCGTGCCTATCGATATGAGGCCGTCTCCACCCGCGCCGCCTACGCGGCCGCCCTGATGAACGACGCCTGGTCGCAGAGCGACAACCCCGCGGCGGCTCTCGTCGCCTTCTTCGGCATGATGAGCGAGGAACAGCGCCAGTCGCTCACCGATGCCGTACGCATCGTCCAGGGCCCGGAAACCCAGGAACCGACCGAACCGTCGGAATCCGCAGAACCGGCCGAACGAGCGGAACCCCGGCAAGACCTCCGGGAGAACCCCGCCTCCGCTCAGGAAGACGGCGGGCGATAGCGTCCGGTCATGTCCGCGAAGAGCCCCGAAGCCACCGCAAAAGCCATCACCGTCCGACGGGCCCGTACCAGCGATGTCCCGGCCGTGCGCCGCCTCCTTGACGCCTACGTCCGCGGCGGCATCCTGCTCGACAAAGCGACGGTGACGCTTTACGAGGACATCCAGGAGTTCTGGGTCGCGGAACGGGACGACAACGCCGAGGTCGTCGGCTGCGGTGCGCTGCACGTGATGTGGGAAGACCTCGCGGAAGTCCGCACTCTCGCGGTGAAGCCCGGCCTGACGGGGGCGGGCGTCGGACACCGTGTGCTGGAGAAGTTGCTGCAGACCGCCCGCTGGCTCGGCGTTCGCCGTGTTTTCTGCCTGACCTTCGAAGTCGACTTCTTCACCAAGCACGGCTTCGTGGAGATCGGCGAGACGCCCGTCGACACGGATGTCTACGCGGAGCTGCTGCGTTCCTATGACGAGGGTGTCGCGGAGTTCCTCGGACTCGAACGAGTGAAACCGAACACCTTGGGCAACAGCCGGATGCTTCTGCATCTGTGATCGCCGGCCGCTAGTGGGCCGCAAGAGGGTCCGGCCGGTTCGTCAAGGCATATTCCGCGACGCCCGCCCTGCCCCGGTGCCCTATGTCCGAAACGCGCACGTTTCCGGACCGAGCCCGGCTGCCGGTCTCTGCCGGGGGTTTGTGTTTTCCCGGCAAAAGCGGTTTGCTTTCCGAGGTACTGCAGTACTGCATATAACAGGGGACGGCGATACGGCGGACGCCGGCACTCCCCCGGCCCTTGAAGATATCGATGAAAGGAAATCCGGTGGCACAGAAGGTTCAGGTCCTTCTTGTCGACGACCTCGACGGTGGCGAGGCGGACGAGACCGTGACGTTCGCGCTGGACGGCAAGACGTACGAGATCGATCTCACCACTGCCAATGCGGACAAGCTCCGTGGCCTTCTCGAGCCTTACGTGAAGGGCGGTCGGCGTACCGGAGGCCGTGCTTCGGGCGGGCGCGGAAAGCCGCGCGCCGCGTCGGGCGGCAGCCAGGACACCGCGGCGATCCGTGCCTGGGCGAAGGAGAACGGCTACGAGGTCAACGACCGCGGCCGTGTTCCCGCGACCATCCGCGAGGCTTACGAGAAGGCCAACGGCTGATCAGCGGCACTGCCGACCCTGCGCACGCAAGGCCGGTGGCTGGGCGCCCGCGCGCCGCAGCCGGACCCGGTGACACTGGGTGGCCACCGTGTTCACCAGCCGCACGAGACCGGGGGCATTCCCGCCCCCCAGCGCCGACAGCGTCGGCAGCGAGGCCTCGACCTCGCATCCCGGCTCGGGGGGCCGCAGCCACACGGCGGCCCCCTGGGAACCGGCCCGGCCCGGGCGGCCGGGCGGCGGTGACGCACCCCTGAGCGGCGCGTCCCCCTCCTCGCGAGGCAGCGGGCGCGATGGCGCCTGCATGACACCGCCCGCCCCGATCGCCCCGAGGTCCAGCGGCAGGGACCCCCAGTCCAGCCACTCCAGCAGCCCGGGAAGCTCCTCCGCGCTGCCCGCGGCCACCAGGAACAGCATCCGGTCACCGTGCAGGGCGACGGGAGAGCCCGGCGCCAGGCGCCGCAGCGCCGCGTGGCCCGCCTCCGCAGGGGCGTCCAGGACGTCGTAGCGCACCCCCACCGCCAGCCGCAGCGGATCGCCGGGCACCGTCGGCCACCCCAGTTCGTTCTCGTACCACCGCCGGACCTGACCGCTCGCGCCGGCCGCGTCGAGCGGACGGCGGGGGAGCGGAAGGAGCCGGGATGCGGACGCGGTCACGGGGTGAGGGGCGCCGAACATGCCAAGCGCAACAGCCGGAAGGCCGTGCAAGTTACGTTGCGTGGTGCCGCAAGTGCGCAGAGTGGCGAAACGGGGGCGTGCGGGGGGTGCGGGGAGGCGCAAGGTTGTTCGCCCGTAGCGGAGGGAACGGGAGCGCTCGGCATGGACTTCCGGTCCCCGCGGGTAAGACATCCCTAGTGGGAGGGGGCGACACGCAGGAAAGGACGTCTCACGTTCGCCATCGGCGTACTGGCGAGTGGGGTATCTGCCTGGCCTGCGGGAACATCGTCTCGCACCATCGGGTTGGAGCAGATGTCGGCGTTCGGGGTCAGGAGGCCAAGGACGGTGTCGGCAGTTGGAATGAGCGGTCCCCGCTTGCGGGACTAAGCTGCGGAAGGACAGGGAGGGGAAGTTCCCCCCACTGCCTGACCGCTCTGAGGAGCGATTAACGATGTTCGAGAGGTTCACCGACCGCGCGCGGCGGGTTGTCGTCCTGGCTCAGGAAGAAGCCCGGATGCTCAACCACAACTACATCGGCACTGAGCACATCCTCCTGGGCCTGATCCACGAGGGTGAAGGTGTCGCCGCCAAGGCCCTTGAGAGCCTCGGGATTTCGCTCGAGGCGGTCCGCCAGCAGGTGGAGGAGATCATCGGCCAGGGCCAGCAGGCCCCGTCCGGCCACATCCCCTTCACCCCCCGTGCCAAGAAGGTCCTGGAGCTGTCGCTCCGCGAGGCCCTTCAGCTGGGCCACAACTACATCGGCACGGAGCACATCCTGCTCGGCCTGATCCGCGAGGGCGAGGGCGTCGCCGCCCAGGTCCTCGTCAAGCTGGGCGCAGATCTCAACCGGGTGCGGCAGCAGGTCATCCAGCTGCTCTCCGGTTACCAGGGCAAGGAGACCGCCGCCGCCGGCGGTCCTGCCGAGGGCACCCCCTCCACGTCCCTGGTCCTCGACCAGTTCGGCCGGAACCTCACCCAGGCCGCTCGTGAGTCCAAGCTCGACCCGGTCATCGGGCGCGAGAAGGAGATCGAGCGGGTCATGCAGGTGCTGTCCCGCCGTACCAAGAACAACCCGGTCCTGATCGGTGAGCCCGGCGTCGGCAAGACCGCCGTCGTCGAGGGCCTCGCCCAGGCCATCGTCAAGGGCGAGGTGCCCGAGACGCTCAAGGACAAGCACCTCTACACCCTGGACCTCGGCGCCCTGGTCGCCGGCTCCCGCTACCGCGGTGACTTCGAGGAGCGCCTGAAGAAGGTCCTCAAGGAGATCCGCACCCGCGGCGACATCATCCTGTTCATCGACGAGCTGCACACGCTGGTCGGTGCGGGTGCCGCCGAGGGCGCCATCGACGCGGCTTCCATCCTGAAGCCGATGCTGGCCCGCGGTGAGCTCCAGACCATCGGTGCCACCACGCTGGACGAGTACCGCAAGCACCTGGAGAAGGACGCGGCCCTGGAGCGCCGCTTCCAGCCCATCCAGGTCGCGGAGCCGTCCCTGCCGCACACGATCGAGATCCTCAAGGGTCTGCGCGACCGGTACGAGGCCCACCACCGCGTCTCCATCACGGACGAGGCGCTGGTCCAGGCCGCCACGCTGGCCGACCGGTACATCTCGGACCGCTTCCTGCCGGACAAGGCGATCGACCTGATCGACGAGGCCGGTTCCCGGATGCGCATCCGCCGGATGACCGCGCCGCCGGACCTGCGCGAGTTCGACGAGAAGATCGCCGGCGTCCGCCGCGACAAGGAGTCCGCGATCGACTCGCAGGACTTCGAGAAGGCCGCCTCCCTGCGCGACAAGGAGAAGCAGCTCCTGGCCGCCAAGGCCAAGCGGGAGAAGGAGTGGAAGGCCGGCGACATGGACGTCGTCGCCGAGGTCGACGGCGAGCTGATCGCCGAGGTCCTCGCGACCGCCACCGGCATCCCGGTCTTCAAGCTGACCGAGGAGGAGTCCTCGCGTCTGCTGCGCATGGAGGACGAGCTCCACAAGCGGGTCATCGGCCAGAACGACGCCGTCAAGGCGCTGTCGAAGGCGATCCGCCGTACGCGTGCCGGTCTGAAGGACCCCAAGCGCCCCGGTGGCTCGTTCATCTTCGCCGGCCCGTCCGGTGTCGGTAAGACCGAGCTGTCCAAGGCGCTCGCCGAGTTCCTCTTCGGCGACGAGGACGCGCTGATCTCCCTCGACATGTCGGAGTTCAGCGAGAAGCACACGGTCTCGCGGCTCTTCGGTTCGCCCCCCGGCTACGTGGGCTACGAAGAGGGCGGCCAGCTGACGGAGAAGGTCCGCCGCAAGCCGTTCTCGGTCGTCCTGTTCGACGAGGTCGAGAAGGCCCACCCGGACATCTTCAACTCGCTGCTGCAGATCCTGGAGGACGGTCGCCTGACCGACTCCCAGGGCCGGGTCGTGGACTTCAAGAACACGGTCATCATCATGACGACCAACCTCGGCACCCGGGACATCTCCAAGGGCTTCAACCTGGGCTTCGCCGCCCAGGGCGACACCAAGTCCAACTACGAGCGCATGAAGAACAAGGTCTCGGACGAGCTCAAGCAGCACTTCCGGCCCGAGTTCCTCAACCGCGTCGACGACGTGGTCGTCTTCCCGCAGCTCAGCCAGGACGACATCCTCAAGATCGTCGACCTGATGATCGACAAGGTCGACGAGCGCCTGAAGGACCGGGACATGGGCATCGAGCTCTCCCAGTCCGCCAAGGAACTGCTGTCCAAGAAGGGCTACGACCCCGTGCTGGGCGCGCGTCCGCTGCGTCGCACCATCCAGCGCGAGATCGAGGACTCGCTGTCGGAGAAGATCCTCTTCGGCGAGCTGCGCCCCGGTCACATCGTGGTCGTCGACACGGAGGGCGAGGGCGAGACCAAGACCTTCACCTTCCGCGGCGAGGAGAAGGCGGCCCTCCCGGACGTCCCGCCGATCGAGCAGGCGGCCGGCGGCACGGGTCCGAACCTGAGCAAGGACGCGTAAGCGTCACGGCCGAGTGAAAAGGGGCCGGTGCCTTCCAGGGCACCGGCCCCTGATCTCTGCCCGGGGTCAGATGCGGAAGACCTCGGCGGCGGGGAACAGCTCGGCGTAGGGGTCGAGGGACTCCGCACTGTCGACCGGGGTGGCGACGCCCACGGTGCGCACTCCGGGCAGGCGCGAGGCGAGGATCTGCAGCGCCTCCGGTGGCGGGGGGTTCGCCAGGAACTGAAGGTCCCGGACACCGGGCAGTTCCGGCATGGCGTCGTGCGCGTACGCCTCGGGCTGCCCGTAGAGCGACAGTGTCGTGAGCGCGGGGAGGCCGGCCACCTCGGACCAGTCCTCGGCACCGAGGCACTGCGCGCCGGACACGCCGAACGCGAGGGACTGGAGCGTGGGCCACCGGGTCAGGCCGCGCAGCCCCGTCGAGCGGATGGACCCCATTCCCAGGAAGAGGCTCAGCAGGGGCGCCTCCACGGGGAGGACGTCGGTGAGGACGTCCCCCGGAAGACTCTGGGCGATGGAGAGCCGCGTGAGCCGCGTCAGCGACGCCAGCCCGGTGAGGTCCGCCCCGCGGTCGAAGACCGACAGGTCGGTGAGCGGCAGGTCCGCCAGGCTCGACAGGCCCACGGCGTCCGGGCAGCGCTGGAGCCACAGGGAGGCCAGGGACCGGAACGCCCGGAGTTCCCCCAGGTGCCCGAGGCCCGGGTTGTTCCGCAGGTGCAGCAGGCGGACCTCGCCGGGGTCGGGGACACAGTCGATGAGCGCGGCCGCGGTGAGCGGGCCGTCGAACCGCAGCCTGTGCCAGGGGCGCATCAAGCGGAGCGCCGCCCTCTGCTCGGCCGACTCGCAGACCAGGGAGAGGCCGTCCCGCTCCAGGTGGTCGAGCACCTCGACCGCGTACTCGCGCGTGTCGAAGCGGCTCCAGGTGCCGGCCAGCTGGCGCCGTACGTCGAGATCCGGATGGTCGCGGAAGCGGCGCAGCACCGCCAGGGCGCCCTCGTCCTCCTCCGCCCCGAGGAGTGAGGCGGTGACGGCGACGCCGTGGGCTTCCTCGGCGGTCAGTCCCTCCGGCCCGGGCAGCAGCTCCAGGACCAGCAGGCCCGCCTCCGCGAGGGCCTTCGCCTCGTCCGTCGTACGCGGCGGCACGAGCGCCCCGGCCCGTTCCTCCACCTCCGCCCGCACCCCGGGGTCCAGGGCCGCGGCGTGTTCGAGGCAGGCCAGGGCGAGCAGGGTCAGCCGCGGGGTGCCCTCCGCCAGCAGCCGGCGCAGCAGGGCCGCCCGTTCCCGGGGGCGGGCGTGGGCGACCGCCATGCGGATCACGTCCTCCCAGAGGCTGTCGCCCGCGTGCCCCGCGAGGACGTCGAGGTGGCCCTCCTCGACGGCGTACCGGGCGCCCAGGTAGTCCTGGAAGGTGCGGTGGACGAAGTCGACGACGCCCTCGCCGGGCCGGCGGAGCAGGCCGCTGCGGAGCAGGAGCGTGCGCAGCACCGCCTCGGCGTCGCCCTGGCCCGACCCCGGTGCGACGACCGGCAGACAGCGGGCCACGATGCCCTCGGCCGTCTCCAGGTCCATCTCCGTGTTGCCGCTCAGCACCAGCGCGTAGGCGAGGCGCTGGAGCACCTCCAGCTGGGCCTCCTCGCCCAGCTCGACACCGTCCACCGCGCCCATGCCCCGTTCCCGGTCACGGCGTGCGAGCAGCATCGCGAGGGCGGCGTCGTACAGCTCCTTTCGGCCGGTGGGCAGGTAGCCCCGCCGCTCCCGGTGGAGGGCGCAGATCAGACCGCACATCAGGGGGTTGGTGGCGAGGCGGGCCAGGTCCCGTTTGGTGCGCAGGGAGTCCAGGAGCTGTGTCTCGTACTCGGGCGCCTGCGCGGCCGCGTGCCAGCGGTGCACGAACGTCGCCACGTCGGCGCGGCGCATCGGGGTGAGGGTCAGTTCCCTGAAGCCCTCGGGGGCCAGCCAGTCCGGGCGTACGGCGGTGGGGCGGGAGGTCAGCAGCCAGTGGTTGCCGGGGAAGGCGTGGATGAGGGCGAGCAGCCAGTCGCGGGTGCGGTGCCGGTCGGCGGCGGGGATCTCGTCCAGGCCGTCGACGAGGACCAGCCCGCGCCCGGCGGCCAGGACCCGCTCCGCCCAGCCTTCCGGCGGGGCGAGGGGGCAGCCCACCGCCGTGAGGAAGGCCGCGGGTGCGGGGAGCGTGCCCGAGCGGACCAGGGTGCGCAGGGGCAGGACGAACGGGACGCGGGTGGCGTCCCGGGCGGCGGTCACCGCCAGCCACTGCACGAGGGTGGTCTTGCCGGAGCCGGCGTCGCCGCGCAGCAGGACGCGGTCGTGGCTGCTGAGGGCCTCCTCGGCGGGCAGCCGGGCGGCGGCGGTGGCGGCACCCGTGTGCTCGCCCGGCGGCGCGTCGGCCACGCCGGTCTGCTCGCCGCTGGTCGCCTCCAGGCTGAGGTAGGCGACTTCCAGGGGCCAGCGGTCCGGGGAGTCCCGCAGGTCGATGCCGTAGATGGTGATGTGGTTGTGGCGCTCGGCGACGTACGGCCGGTAGCGGTGTTCGAAGGCGGCGTCGCGGGCGTACGGGCGGGGGGCACGGGTGAGCAGTTCGTCGACCTTGGCGATCAGTTCCGCCTGGCCGCGGCTCTGCTCGACGAGGGAGCGGGCGACGAAGGTGGAGCGGCGGGTGAAGAACTCCAGGATGTTCAGGCACGCCCACTCGGTCGCGTGGTCCAGGAAGTGGCAGGCGTCCGCGGACAGACCGTCGGGGGCGGGGCCTGCGCGGTGCAGTCTCATGGCCAGCTCGCGGTGACCGAGGCGGACCGCCTGGACGTCGTCCATGTCGAGGTCGCCGAGGGCGAGCAGCCTGCGGGCCAGGGTGTCGGTGACCGCGATCCGCTCGTCGGGCGGGAAGGGCGGCTCGCCGGGGGAGTCCACCGCCTGCGTCACGAGCTGCGCGGCGAGCTTGTGGACGTCCCGCTCGTCCAGGGTGCGTTTCTCACCCCGGAAGGACACCAGAGCGGACAGGCGTACGGGCTTGTCGACCAGGCCCGCTCCGGGTCCGTCCGGGCGGAAGAGCTTCTTCAGCAGCGGGGTCACCAGTGCGGACGCCAGCTTGCCGCCGAGGACCGTCGGATCCAACCGCCTCACCCCCGTGATTGCGCGAACGGGGGTGAGACTACTAGCAGTTGACCGGCCGGGTCAGGACAGCTGCCCGTCGTAGTCCGGCAGCTTGTACGTCTTCTCGGCGTGGCCGCCCGAGAGGTCGGTGCTGCTGTTGCCGATGTTCGCGATGATCGTGTAGCCCTTGCGTTCGATGTCGACGCGCTGGGCCGTCTTGTACTCGGCGACGTTCTTGAAGAGGTCGATGAAGTTGCGGACGTACAGACCCGAGACCTGGTAGCCGGTCTGCTTCAGGTTGTACTGGGTGAACGAGGCGATGATGTCCGGCCGGGCGGTCACGAAGAAGAGGGCGACGCCGCGTTCCTGCGCGTATCTGGCGGCCGCCAGGACCGGCTTGTTGGCCGGCTGCGGGTAGCTGAAGCCGAAGTCCGTCTCCAGCGCGGTGTTGTCGATGTCGAGGACGATCGCCTGCTTCTCGCCCGGCTTCGCGGCCGCGATCCGCTGCTGCAGATAGGGCAGTGCCTGGTCCATCACGGCCTGGCAGTCCTTCTGCCAGGTGCCGTAGTCGACGTCCGCGGCTGCGGCCGTGGCGGCGGCCGTGGAGGCCCGGGTGGCGGTGGTGGCGTCGGCCGGTGCGGCCATCGCCAGGAGGGCTGCGGCCGATACGGCGGTCACTGATGCGCGGCGCAACCAGGGGCGTCGGGTCTGCATGTCGTGGGGGTCCTCTCACGTCCGTGACGCTGCCAACATGTCGTGTGCATGTTCGTGCGCGAGGGTGGCGCGAAGGGAACCGTAGGGTTACCGGGCGGTAGGCGCCTAGAGGCGTGCGCCACATTTCCGGAATGGCCGAAGAGCGCCCCCGGTGACATGCCGCACAGGCGATATGTCCGTTACTAGCTGGAATAGTGGATAACGGAACGGGAGAAAAGGGATTCTCGCCCCGGCGCTGGGGTGGAAGTGCGAGCTAATGCCCGGATTCGTCCCGAATGACTGCCCTGTCAAGAGACGTAGAACACTGAACCAAATTACTAAAGAGCGTCGTAGATCACGCTTTTGGGTGTTTGTCGGGCCTCGGGTTACCAAGGGATGGCCACACGGCGAGCGACTGTGCGCCGGGTGGTTTTCTCCGTCCCCTTCCATACGAGGTTTCGATGTCCCAGCGCGTCACGTCCCGTTCTTCCCGTACGTCCCAGCTCCGCACCCGTGCGACCGTGCTGGCCGCCGGCCTTGGTGTCTCGGTCGCACTGGGAGCCGGGGTCGCGTCCGCCGCCGACACCACGGCCGCGTCCGGTGCCGCCACTGCCGTCCAGGCACAGGCCGCCGCCCAGGCCAAGGCCGCCAAGGCCGAGGCCGTGAAGGCTGAGAAGGCCGCCAAGGCCGCCGCCGCCAAGAAGGCCGCCGAGAAGAAGGCCGCTGCCGAGAAGGCGGCCGCCAAGAAGGCCGCCGCCAAGAAGGCCGCGCCGTCCTGGGTCGACCCGGTGAAGAAGTACAAGCTCTCCGCGTCCTTCGCCCAGAACGGCGGCATGTGGCAGTCCACCCACAGCGGTCAGGACTTCGCCGTGCCGAGCGGTACCCAGGTCGTCGCCACCCACGGCGGCACCGTGGTCAAGGCCGGCGGCAACGGCGCCGGTGACGGTCCCGCGTACGGCAACGCCGTCGTGATCAAGCACGGCAACGGCACGTACTCCCAGTACGCCCACCTGTCGAAGGTCACGGTGCACGTCGGCCAGATCGTCAAGACCGGCCAGGAGATCGCCAAGTCCGGCAACACCGGCAACTCCAGCGGTCCGCACCTGCACTTCGAGATCCGCACGACCCCGAACTACGGCTCGGCGGTCGACCCGGTGAAGTTCCTGCGCGCCAAGGGCGTCAAGGTCTGACCCGCCCCTGACGCACAGGCCCTACGAGCCCCCGGCTCCCCGGTGGGCCTGGGCCACCAGGTCCATGGCGACCTCGAGGACGGCTTTGTTCTTCTCCTCGGGGTCGTCTCCCATGTCCTCGAGCAGGAACATGCCGGCGTGCAGCGTGAAGATCGCGCTGGCGTAGCGGACCTGGTCGACCAGGGCGGCGTCCGGGTCGACGATGATGTCGCGCAGGTTGTGGATGCGCGCCTTGAAGGACTCGCCGATCCGCAGGTCCCGGACCGTCGCCTGGTTCTCGTGCATGAAGCGGAACAGCGGCGCCGCCTCGGTGAGCGCGGCGGCGTAACGGCGGACGATCTCCTGCTTGGTGGCGAGGGTGTGCGGCTGCTGCCGGCCCCACTCGATCAGGTCCTCGATCGGCTGGGTGAGGTCCTCGAAGATGCTGACGAGGATCTCTTCCTTCGTCTTGAAGTGGTAGTAGAGCGCCGCTTTGGTGACCTCCAGGTGCTCGGCGATCTCGCGCAGGGAGGTCTTCTCGTAGCCCTGCTCCGCGAAGAGTTCGAGGGCCACGTCCTGGATGCGCCGGCGGGTGTCCCCGCGGCGCCGCTGCCTGGTGCCGTCCATGGTGCCGCCCATCCTCCTACGCCCCCCGCTTTCCATAAAACTTACTTGACGACCGGCTAGTTCCAGGTCTAGCTTCCGAGTGTAGTCACTAGCCGGTCGGCAAGTAAGTAGCAGCGGTGAGTAGCAGTAGCTGGGGGAGTGGGAAGCGATGACGGACACGACGGAGACACCGGCGGCCGACGCCGGGGAGAAACAGCCCAGGAGCGTGCGGGTCGTGCTGCTCGCACTGATGATCGCCATGATGCTCGCGATGCTCGACAACATGATCATCGGTACGGCGATGCCGACGATCGTCGGTGAGCTGGGCGGGCTCGAACACCTCTCCTGGGTCGTCACCGCCTACACGCTCGCAACCGCGGCCTCCACCCCCCTGTGGGGCAAGCTCGGCGACATGTACGGCCGCAAGGGCACGTTCCTGTCGTCCATCGTCCTCTTCCTGATCGGCTCCGCTCTCAGCGGCATGGCCCAGAACATGGGCGAGTTGATCGGCTTCCGTGCCGTGCAGGGCCTCGGCGCCGGCGGTCTGATGGTCGGTGTCATGGCGATCATCGGCGACCTGATCCCGCCCCGGGAGCGCGGCAAGTACCAGGGCATGATGGCCGGCGTCATGGCGCTGGCGATGATCGGCGGTCCGCTGGTCGGCGGCACCATCACCGACAACTGGGGCTGGCGCTGGGCCTTCTACATCAACCTGCCGCTCGGCGCGGTCGCGCTGGTCGCCGTCAGCGCGGTGCTGCACCTGCCGAAGAAGCGCTCCGAGGCGCGGATCGACTACCTGGGCGCCGCGCTGCTGACCGTCGGCATCACCGCGATCGTGCTCGTGACGACCTGGGGCGGCACCGAGTACGCCTGGGGTTCCGCGCGGATCATGGAGCTGATCGGCATCGGGGTCGCCGCCCTCGTCGGGTTCGTGTTCTGGCAGACCAGGGCCGCCGAGCCGGTGGTGCCGCTGCACATCTTCCGCAGCCGCAACTTCACGCTGATGTCGGTCATCGGGTTCATCACCGGCTTCGTGATGTTCGGTGCCACGCTCTTCCTGCCGCTCTACCAGCAGTCCGTGCAGGGCGCCTCCGCGACCAACTCAGGGCTGCTGCTCCTGCCGATGCTCGGCGCGATGCTGGTGACCTCGATGGTCGCCGGGCGGGTGACCACGAACACCGGCAGGTACAAGGTCTTCCCGGTCGCCGGCAGCGCGCTGATGATCGTCGGTCTGTACCTGCTCTCCACCATGGACACCGGGACCTCCCGTCTGACGTCCGGTGTCTTCATGGCCGTGGTCGGACTCGGCATGGGCTGCCTGATGCAGATCACCATGCTGGTCGCGCAGAACAGCGTGGAGATGCAGGACATGGGCGTCGCGTCCTCCTCGACCACTCTGTTCCGTACGCTCGGCTCCTCGTTCGGCGTCGCGATCATGGGCGCCCTGTTCAACAACCGCGTCCAGGACGTCATGAGCGAGCGGGCCGGGGCGCTGGGCTCCAAGGTGACCGAGCAGTCGGCCCAGCTCGACGCGAAGAGCCTGGAGAAGCTGCCGGTGCTGGCCCGGGAGGCGTACCAGCACGCGGTCTCCGCCGGCACCCACTCGGCGTTCCTGCTCGGCGCCGTGGTCGCGGTGGTCGCCCTCGCGGCGGCCGTGTTCGTGAAGGAGGTGCCGCTGCGGGGAGCGGGGCCGAAGGAGGACGGCAAGCCGGACGCCCCGGCGGCGCAGCCGCCCGTGGTCGAGGCCGTCTGACAGCACCGCAGGAGGCCCCCGGGAGTGTCCGCCCGGGGGCCTCAGGCATGCCGGGCCACCGGGACCGCACCGCCCATCGCGGCCGGGCCGGGGTGCGGGCCGGGGCCGCACCGCCTGTCGTGCCTGTTGCCCGGGGTGCGGGCCGGGGGCCGCGCCGCCCCTCGCGGCCGGACCCGGGGTGCGAGCCCGGGTACCGCACCGCCCGTGCGCCTGGGCTGGGGTGCGGGCCGGGTACCGCACCGCCCGTTGTGTCCGTTGCCCGGGTGCGAGCCGGGGACCCGCACCTTCCGTCGTGCCCGGGCCGGGGGCCCCAAGGCCGGTCGTGCCTGTTGCCCGGGCGCGAGCCGAGGGCCCGACCGACCGTCGCGCCCGGGGTGGCGCATCGCCCGTCCCGCCCGGGCCTGGATGCGAGCCAGGGGCCGTTGTCAGACCTCCGTGCCACCATCGGTCGCATGGACAAGACGCGCCAGATCCGGCTCGCCAAGGACGCCATGGACCGGGACTGGGCCGACCCCGGGCTCGACCTGGACACCGTGGCCGCGCACGCCGGGTACTCGCGCTACCACTTCCTCCGCGCCTTCAAGGAGGCGTACGGCGAGACCCCCGGCCAGTACCTCACGCACCGCCGCATAGAACGCGCCGAGGACCTGCTGCGCACGGCGAACCTGTCGGTGACGGAGATCTGCCACCTGGTCGGCTTCAGCAGCGTCGGCACCTTCTCGGCCCGCTTCAAGACCTGGACCGGCCTGACCCCCAGCGAGTACCGGGTGAAGCACGTGGGCCGGGGCGCCGCCCTCATACCCGGCTGCTACGCCATGCTCTGGGCCGGCGGCTTCCGCTCCGCGCCCGGCGCCGGCAAGCAGAACCCTTCCGGAGAGGCGCAGCAGCGCAATTCCGGAGAAGCGGGCTGACACCCCCGCTGCCTACCGTGGCAGGGCAGGCACAACCGGGCCGCAGAGCCAGAGCAGGAGCACGCCATGATCAAGGGTCTCGCCATCTCGACCGTCTGGGTCCTCGACCAGGACCGGGCGAAGGAGTTCTACACAGAGAAACTGGGCCTGGAGGTCCGTACGGACATGACGATGGGCGAGGGCGGCATGCGCTGGCTCACGGTCGGCTCACCGAACCAGCCCGAGGTCGAGCTGACGCTCATGGTGCCCGGCGGGCCCGCCATGGACCCGGAGTCCGCCGAGATGCTCAGGAAGCTGGTGACCAAGGGGGCGCTCGGCGCGGGCGTGCTGACCACCGACGACATCCACGGCGACTACAAGAAGCTCAAGGACCGGGGCGTGGAGTTCCTCCAGGAGCCGCAGGAGCGCCCGTACGGCACGGAGGCGCTGTTCCGCGACGATTCGGGCAACTGGTTCTCCTTCACCCAGCCCCGCGAGGGCGGCCTCGACATGGACCAGGACTGGACCTGCTGACCTGCCGCAGCACCCCTCACGACCCCGGCAGCACCGGGTAGCTCCCCGTGTTCGTCGGCGCGTGCTCCGGCAGCCACAGCACGGCGACTGCGCCCTCGGCCGGCAGGTGCTGCGGGGTCCCGGGGGTGCGGACGTTGCGGAAGGTCAGCCGGGCGCCCAGCACCCGGGCCTGCCCGGCCGCGATGGTCAGGCCGAGACCGTGGCCGTGCCCGGCCCGGTCCTTGCTGCCGGTGCGGAAGCGGCTCGGCCCCTCGGCGAGCAGGTCCTCGGGGAAGCCCGGGCCGTGGTCGCGCACGCGGATGACCCGGCCCTCGACGCTGACCTCGACGGGCGGCTTGCCGTGCCGGGCCGCGTTGGCCAGGAGATTGAACAGGACGCGCTCCAGGCGGCGCGGGTCGGTGGTGACCTCCGACTCGTGCACGATGCGCACCTCGATGACCGGATCCTTGGCCGCCACCCGCCGGGCGACGAACTCGCCCAGCATGATGTCCTGGAGCTCCGCCCGCTCGGAGGCCCCGTCGAGCCGGGCCACCTCCAGTACGTCCTCGACCAGCGTGCGCATGGCCTTGGCCCGGTCCAGCACCAGCTCGGTCGGGCGCCCGGGCGGCAGCAGCTCCGCGGCGGTGAGCAGCCCGGTCACCGGGGTGCGCAGCTCGTGCGCGATGTCGGCGGTGACCCGCCGCTCGGCCTCGATGCGCTGCCGCAGGGCGTCCGCCATGGCGTCCACCGCGCTCGCCAGGTCGTCCGTCTCGTCTCGCACGACCCCGCCCATGGCGTCCCGCACCCGCACGTCCGTCTCGCCGCCCGCGAGCTGGCCCGCTGCGATGGCCGCCTTGCGCAGCCGCCGCGAGAGGTGCCCGCCGATCAGCACCCCGAGCGCGCTGCCGCCGAGGACGACCGCGATGGACCCGATGAGCAGGGCCTGGTCGAGGTCCTGGAGGATGTCCGAGCTGCGGTCGGTGAAGCCCGAGTGCAGGGACATCACCTGCCCGTTCTTCAGCGGCACGGCGGCCCATATGTCGGGCACGTCACCCGGCTTGTCGGCCACGTACGTCGCCCGCTGGCCCGCCTCGACCCGCTCCCGCAGCGCCTGCGGCAGCTCCGGGTCGTTGATCTTGGTGTTGGGGAAGTTCATCCGCCCGGACAGCTCGAAGTTGCGCTGGGCGATCATGATCCGCTCATCGGCGAGGTCGCGCGCGTTGTCCAGCATCGAGACCCGGGCGGCGTTGTGCACGACGAGGCTCAGCGCGATCGCCACCAGCGCGCCCACCAGTGCGATGGCCGCGCTCAGCTTCCATCTGAGGCCCGTACGGATGCCCGCACGCTCCAAGCCAGCGGCGACCAGGCGCCGGAAGTGCCCCCTCATACCCCTGCCCCTGCTCAGGCCTTCAACTTGTAGCCGAAGCCGCGGACCGTCTCGATCCGGTCCTGGCCGATCTTCTGCCGCAGCCGCTGCACATGCACGTCGACGACGCGGGTGTCCCCGCCCCAGCCGTAGTCCCACACCCGCTCCAGCAGCTTGTCGCGGGAGAGCACCGTGCCCGGCGCGGAGGAGAACTCCAGCAGCAGCCGCATCTCGGTCGGCGTCAGCGCCACCGGCTGCCCGGCGCGGCGGACCTCCATGCCCTCGGTGTCGACCTCCAGGTCCCCGAAGGACAGCACCCCGCCGCTCGCCGGAGCGGCCGGCTCCTCGCCCCGGCCGCCGCCCGCGTGCCCGAAGCGGCGCAGCACCGCGCGGATCCGGGCGACCAGGACCGCGCCGTCGAACGGCTTGGTCACGTAGTCGTCGGCGCCCGCCTCCAGGCCCAGCACGACGTCGATGGAGTCGGCCCGCGCCGACAGCATGATCACCGGCACGGTCGACTCGTCGCGGATGCGGCGGCACAGGCTGACACCGTCGAGGCCGGGGACCATGACGTCCAGCAGCGCGATGTCGGGGCGGTCCGCCCGGAACGCCTCCAGGCCCGAGAGCCCGTCGGGCATGGCGGTGACCACGAAGCCGTCCCGTTCCAGGGCGAGCTGCGTGGCCTCGCGGATGACGTCGTCGTCCTCGACGAACAGGACATGGGTCTGGTCTGCCATCCCGGTGCTCTCAGTCCTTCGTGGTCCGTGGGGTGCGTTCTCCTGCTGGGACGCACGGTCCCTGCGATGCGTTCACCGAGGGATCGGTCCGAGCGGCCCGATCGGTTCACGCGGCCCTCCCGCCCGCGTCAGCCCGCGGGCGCCGGCGTCGCGCTGTCGCCGACGACCTTCCCGTAGTCGTTGTGCGTGCGGTACTTCTCGGTGAAGTGGCCGGAGGTCCATCTGTACGTGATCACGTTCTCCCCGGAGGGGCTCGACACCGGGTCGCCCTTCTCGTACACCTGCTTGGTCACCACCAGGTCCCCGCGGTCGATCTCCGCGTAGACCGGCGGCTCCTCGGCCTTGAACACATTCTCGTACGAGCCGTCCTGCTCGCGGTACACGTAACTGCCGACACCCACCGCGTCACCGCAGGTCAGCACGTTGACGACGACATCGTCCGCGGAGCCTTTCGTCAGATCGCCGTAGGAGACGTCCACCGGGTACTCGTCGGCGACGCACGGCTTCAGATCGCGCTTCACCTCGGGCGCGACCTTCGGGTCGTCCTTGATGAGCGCGACCGCGTTCACGTTGTCGGGGGACTTCGACGGCGCGGCGGACGGGGTCGCGGCGGCGCCGGCCACCGAGTCGGCGTGCGCCGGGCCCTCGTCACGGGCGCCGGTCCCGCCGGCACCGCACCCGGACACCAAAAGGGCGAGGGCGGTGGGCACGGCCAGTGCCGCGCTCACCGCCTGGATACTGCCCCGGGTCCGCGCAGAACCCTCGCCGGTCAGGCCGCGCACCGCTCCCGCTCCTCACGCTCCAGCGCGCGTGCGTCCAGATCGCGGGACTCCAGCTCCTCGCGGAGCCGGGCGAGCGCCCGGTGCAGCGTGCTCTTGACCGTTCCGGCCGACATGCCGAGGGCGGCGGCCGTCTCCTCCGTGGACATCTGCTCCCAGTGTCGCAGCACCACGACACTGCGCTGCTTGGGGGCGAGGACCTTCAGGATGTCCATCAGCAGGGCGCGGTCGGCGTGCTGCTCGGTGGCGTCGTCGACCGAGGCGTCCGGGAGCTGCTCGGTCGGGACCTCCTCCAGCTTCCGCGCCCGCCACCATTCCGTGCGGGTGTTGATCATCACCCGGCGCAGGTAGGCGTCGGCCAGCCGCTTGTCCTCGATGGTCTCCCAGCGGCCGTACGTCCGTACCAGCGCCGTCTGGAGCAGGTCCTGCGCGTCCGTCGGGTCCGGGACCAGGCGGCGGGCACTGCGCAGCAGCGCGTCCTGCCGGGTGCGGACGTACTCCTCGAACTCGAGCACCTCGCCCTGCGCCATGGTGAACCGCCTCCCGTTTCCCCGTTCGGGCCGGCTCCCCGCCGCCCGTGCACTGCCTGTGGTCTTCCGTCGTCCCGTGTCTTCCGGGAACGCATCTGAAGGTACGGAGGCGTTGTCACGGCGCTGTCCGAAGCAGCCTGCGGCCAGCACTCGGCTGTCCGTCGGTTGTGTAACGGAAATCTGAACGGGGTAAAGGCGTGGGGGTGTTGAGGCGGGTTAGGGGTGATTTGTCCACCCCGGATGCTGTGACGAAGGGCGGCCCTCGGCTGTGATGTGCCTGTACGTCAGGTCAGCGGCAGCCGGTACAGACCGCCCGCCATCGGCTCCACCAGACCGTCGGAGACGAGACCGTCGAGGGCGCGGGCCCGCTGCACCGGCTCGTGCCACACCCGGTCCAGAGCGGCCTGCGGCACGGGCCCGTGCGCCTCCCGCAGCACGGCGAGCAGCCGCCCGCGCACCTGCCGGTCGGTGCCCGCGTAGGTCTGGCCCTTGCGCGGCGGACCGTCGTGCTCAGGCTTGCCCGCCAGCCGCCACGCGCACTGCGCGGCGATCGGGCAGCGATGGCAGGACTCGCTCTTCGCCGTGCACACCAGCGCGCCCAGCTCCATGGAGGCCGCGGCCCAGCGGGCGGCGGTCGGCTCGTCCTCGGGCAGCAGTGCGCGGGCCAGCTTGCGCTCGGCGGCGGTGGTGGCGTTCGGCGGGTACTGCACCCCGGTGACCGCCCGGGCGAAGACCCGGCGCACGTTGGTGTCCAGCACCGGGTGCCGCTGCCCGTAGGCGAAGGAGGCGACGGCGGCGGCCGTGTACTCGCCGATGCCGGGCAGCGCCAGCAGCTGGGCGTGGTCGGCCGGTACGTCACCGCCGTGCCGTTCCGTTATGGCGACGGCGGCGCCGTGCAGCCGCAGCGCGCGGCGCGGGTAGCCGAGCCGGCCCCAGGCGCGGACGGCCTCGCCGGGCGCCTCCTTGGCCAGGTCGGCGGGGCGCGGCCAGCGCTCCAGCCACTGCTCGTAGACGGGCAGGACACGGCTCACCGGCGTCTGCTGCAGCATGAACTCACTGACCATCACCCCCCACGCCCCGGCCTCGGGGCGCCGCCACGGCAGGTCGCGGGCGTGTTCGCCGAACCAGTCGATGACGGGGGAGTGCAGGTCCGCTCCGCGGGGCGGGCCGGAGGGGGTGTCGGCGGGGGCGGGGATGGGCTGCGGGGGCTTCGTGGGAGCAGTCATGGCATATCGATGGTGCCACGCAGAGCCCTCCGATCGGGCGCACCGCCACCCCTGAAGGGGGTGGGTACCTGACGATCGACAGCAGTGCGGGCAGGTCGGGCACTTGTAGCGTCGGGCGCATGGAACCTCCCGGCCCGGCCTCGTTCGCCCGTGGCGTCCTCCTCTGGGCCGCCTTCGCCGTCCCGGCGCTCACGGCGGACCGGATCGGGCTGAACGAGCCGCGGCCCGGCTGGCAGCAGGCGGCCGGTGTGGCCGTGCTGGCCGTGGCCGTCGCCGTGTCCCGGCGGCTGCCGCCGGCCGCCTTCCTACTGGTGGCCGCCCTGGGCCTGGCCGCCGCCCCGGCCCTGTTCACCCTCTCCTACGGTCCCGCCCTCGGTGTGTGCGCGCTGCTGCTCGGGCTGCGGGCGGGCCGGGCGCGCCCCGCCGTGCTGTGCTTCGCGGCCGTCGGCTGCGCGGGCACCGCACGGATCGTGCTCACCGGCGTCGACCCGGCCCCCGAGTGGCTCGTCATGACGGGCACCCTGCTCTTCGGTTGTGTCTTCCCCTGGCTCGGCGGGCGCTACTGGCGGCAGAGCCGCGAGCTGGCCGAGGCGGGATGGCTGCGCGCCGCCCGGCTGGAGGACGAGGCCGCCCTCGCCGAGGAGCGCGCCCGGCTGCGCGAGCGGGCCCGGATCGCCCAGGACATGCACGACTCCCTCGGCCACGAGCTGAGCCTCATCGCGCTGCGCGCGGGCGCCCTCCAGGTCGCCCCCGGACTCGGCGACGAACACCGGGCTTCGGCGGCCGACCTGCGCGCGGCCGCCGCCGACGCCACGGACCGGCTGCACCGCATCATCGGCGTCCTGCGCGAGGACGACGACGAGCCGGTGCCGCTGTCCCCGGCCGGCGAGACCCTGGAGCAACTCGTCGCCCGCGCAGCCGAGTCGGGCCTCCCGGTGCGCTGGGAGCCGGGCGGGCGGGACCCGGCCGCCGACCCGCACGCCGCCGGTCCCGGCGAGGTCGCCGAGCGGCTGCTGCACCGCGTGGTCCGCGAGGCGCTGACCAACGCGGCACGGCACGCACCGGGCGCCCCCGTGGTCGTGGCGGTCACCGGCCGCACCGCGGGAACCTCCGTCACCGTCACCAACGGCCGCCCGACACAGGACGGTTCCCGGCCCTCGGGAGGCGGCACGGGCCTGCTCGGGCTGCGGGCGGCGGTGACCTCCGTCGGCGGCACGTTCGAGGCCGGTGCGCACGGGGAGGGCTTCCGGGTCCGGGCGTACGTCCCGGGGCAGCCGGTCGCGGTCAGGCCCGCGCGCCCGGCCCGGGCGCCGTTCACGCACGCCCGCCGCCGGGTCGCCGCCGGTCTCGGCACCGCGGCCGGGGTGGGCGTGGTGCTCGTCGGCGCCGCCTTCGGCTGGTACGCGTACGCCGAGACGCACTCGGTGCTCGAACCCGCCGCGTACGCGAAGCTCCGCCTGGGCGCCCCGGCCGCCGAGGTCGAACGGGTGCTGCCCGGACGGGACGTGAACGATCCGCCCGAGGAGCGGGCTCCGGCTCCGCCCGAGGGGGCCGACTGCCGCTACTACCGGGCCAGCGGCGAACTCTTCGTCTCCGTCGCGCACTTCAGACTGTGCTTCGACGCCGGACGGCTGGTCGCCAAGGACGTGGTCCCCGGTGTCGGACTGTCCGGCGAAGGCCGGGAAGAGTACGAGGAGTTCGCACGATGAGTACCGGGGACAGGAGCGGGGCGCCGATCCGTGTGCTGCTGGCCGACGACGAGGCGGTGGTCCGGGCCGGGGTGCGCGCCATCCTGGGCAGCGGCGGCGGGACGGAGGTCGTCGCCGAGGCGGGCGACGGACGCGAGGCGGTGGAACTGGCCCGCGCCCACCGCCCGGACGTGGCCCTGCTGGACATCCGTATGCCGCGCCTGGACGGTCTCGCGGCGGCGGAGGAGATCGTACGGACCGTGCCCGGCACGGCCGTCGCGATGCTCACCACCTTCTCCGAGGGCGCCTATGTGACCCGCGCCCTGGGCGGCGGCGCCACCGGGTTCCTGCTGAAGTCCGGAGACCCGTACGAACTCATCGCGGGCGTACGGGCGGTGGCCGCCGGCGCCGCCTTCCTCTCGCCCAAGGTGGCCCGGTACGTCATCGACGAGGGCCTCGGCGGCGGCCGCCTCACCCGCGAGGCACGGGCCCGCGCGCGGGTGACCGCCCTGAGTCCCCGCGAGCGCGAGGTGCTCGGCCTGGTCGGCGCGGGCCTGTCCAACCCGGAGATCGCCGCCCGCCTGCATCTCGTCGAGGGCACGGTGAAGGCGTACGTGAGCGCGGTGCTGGACCGGCTGGGCGTCCGCAACCGGGTGCAGGCGGCGATCGTCGCGTACGAGGCGGGCCTGGTGGAGCCGTGACCGCGGGGCGCGACGGCGCCCGTGAGCCGCGGACGAGCGCCGAGCGCGGCGTGCGCCGCGCGTCCCGGCTCACCGGCGCGCGTGCGTCTCGCAGGACGGGACGGGCGCCGGGCCCGGGCCCAGCACCCACCGCACGGCCGGTGCCGACGAGGTGCGCATCGCCCCGGCCAGCCGCGTCATCGGATCCCTGCCCAGCCGTACGGCGACGAGGGCGACGAGCGTGCCGAGCGCCAACCCCGCTATGACGTCGTGCGGATAGTGCACGCCGACGAAGACCCGGGAGAACGCCATCAGCAGGGCGAGCGGGGCCGTCAGCCACAGCAGCGCGCGCCGCACCAGGGCCAGGGAGACCGCGGCGGCGCCCGCGATGGTGGCGTGGTTGGACGGGAAGGACCAGTCGCCGTGCGGCGGGCACGCGGCCAGGGACGCGGCCGCCCCGGCCACCGCACGGCACGGACGCTCTTCCGCGACAGCGGACTTGAGCGTCTCACTGCACACGTACGCCACTGCCGTGGCCAGAGGTGCAAGGGCCGCGATCGCGAACGCGCGGGGGCTGCCCCGGCGGGCACGCCACCAGGCCGTCGCGAACAGCCCGGCGAACACCAGCAGTCCGGCCTCCGTCCATATCCCGGCGCCGTGCTGTACCCAGTTCGGGGTGTCGTGGGCGAAGTCGGTGATGTCGCGGTAGAGCGCGGTGTCCTCGGAGTTCATGGTCACGGACGGTAGGCGGTGGGCCCATACCGTCACACCCAGCGATCGTCGGGTGCCGTACCTGACGAAAGTCGGGGGTGGGGGCGGGGGTTCCGGAATGATGATCCGGAAAAGTTGTGGCTCCGAGCGGCGGGTGGGACCGGCGAACGCGTCGATCTCTCGTATGGTTTGCGCCGTGGGATCTCTGCGCAATCCGGTCGGGCCGCTTCCCTCCTCCATCTACTGGCGTCGGAGGGTCGTACTGGTGTCTGTGGTCGCCGTGTTGGCGCTGCTGACCACCTGGATCGTCACGATGGGCGGGGGCGGCAAGGACGGCGACAACGGCGCCGACGGCAAGAATCCCGCGCCCTCCATCACGCCCGGCCCGTCCAGTTCGGGCCCGGCCATCAGCCAAGCGCCCGGCGGACGCGACGAGTCGGGCGGCGGCGGTTCCGGCGGCTCGTCGTCGGGCTCCGGTGACGGCTCGGGGGACGGGTCGGGAGACGGTTCCGGCTCGGGCTCCGGCGACGGTTCCGGCTCCGGCGGCTCCGAGGGTCCGGACGGCTCCGGCGGCTCGGGGAGCGGTGTCGGCGCGGGCGGCGTCGGCGCGGGCGACACCCTGCCGGCCGGCTCCACCCTGCCCAACTGCACCGCGAGCGCGCTGAAGTTCAGCCTGCGCAGCCGGCACAACACCTACGACCCCGGGCAGACGCCCACCTTCCTGCTGACCGCCCGGAACGTCTCCGGCAGCGACTGCAAGATCGATCTCGGGCCGAAGAACGCGGTGTTCACGATCGCCCCGGCGAGCAGCGACGACGACTACTGGTCCTCTGAGGACTGCCCCAAGGCCGCCGCCCACCAGCTGTACCGGGTCGCCGCCGGCAGCGGCATCACCTACACCGTGAAGTGGGACCGCAAGCCGAGCGCCCCCGAGTGCGCCACGCCGCCGGCGGGCTCGGCCCGGGCGGGCACGTACCTGGTGGAAGCCAAGGCTCCGGGCTTCGCGAAGGTGCAGACGTCGTTCGTGCTCTCGGCGGACTGACGCCGGAGACACCCGAGGGCGGTACCCCTGGCCGGGTACCGCCCTCAGCCGTTCCAGCCGATGTCCGTACGCGTCAGACGTACCGCTCCAGGATCGACGACTCCGCCAGCCGCGACAGCCCCTCGCGGACGCTGCGCGCCCTCGCCTCGCCCACGCCGTCCACCGTCTGCAGGTCGTCGACGCTCGCGGCGAGCAGCTTCTGCAGCCCGCCGAAGTGCTCGACGAGGCGGTCGATGATCGCGCCGGGGAGCCGGGGCACCTTGGCGAGGAGACGGTACCCGCGCGGAGAGACCGCCGAGTCCAGTGTCTCGGGCGCGCCGGTGTAGCCCAACGCCCGGGCCACCGTGGACAGTTCGAGCAGCTCGGCATGGGTGAGGGCGTCGAGTTCGGCGAGGGCCTGGTCGACCGTGCGGGAGCGCTTGGCCGTGGGCTCGGGGACGTAATCCCGCACGACCAGCTCGCGCTCGGGCTCCACGCCCGCGATCAGCTCGTCGAGCTGGAGGGCCAGCAGCCGGCCGTCCGTGCCCAGCTCCACCACGTACTCGGCGATCTCCGTGGCGATGCGGCGGACCATCTCCAGGCGCTGGGCGACCGCCGAGACGTCCCGGACGGTCACCAGGTCCTCGATCTCCAGCGCCGACAGCGTGCCCGCGACCTCGTCGAGGCGGAGCTTGTAGCGCTCCAGAGTGGCGAGCGCCTGGTTGGCGCGGGACAGGATCGCCGCCGAGTCCTCCAGGACGCGGCGCTGTCCGTCGACGTACAGGGCGATCAGCCGCATCGACTGGGAGACGGAGACCACCGGGAAGCCGACCTGCTTGCTGACGCGGTCGGCGGTGCGGTGCCGGGTACCCGTCTCCTCCGTCGGGATCGTCGGGTCCGGGACCAGCTGCACGCCCGCGCGCAGGATCTTCGACAGGTCCGAGGACAGCACGATGCCGCCGTCCAGCTTGCACAGCTCGCGCAGCCGGGTCGCGGTGAACTCGACGTCCAGCACGAAACCGCCGCTGCACAGCGCCTCGACCGTCTTGTCGGAGCCGAGCACGATGAGACCGCCGGTGTTGCCGCGCAGGACGCGCTCCAGGCCGTCACGCAGGGCGGTGCCCGGTGCCACGGCGCTCAGGGAGGCGCGCATCAGGCCATCGGTACCGGCACTCCCACCGGACTTTCCGGGAGCTGATGCCCGGTCGTTGGCTGCCACTGCACTCCTCCGGTCGCAGGTTCTGGGCGCCCCCGTGTCGCGCGCTCGGTTCGCACGGACGGGCGAGACCAGGGCAAAGTCTACCGGCGACCCTCCTCGTCCCGTGGGGCCTCTCTGCGACGGGAGCGGGGGAGGACCCGCAGAGCGTCCCCTATGTCCGCGACTTCCAGGACCTTCATGCCCGCCGGAACCTTGCCCGGATCGGCCGGTACCAGGGCATGTGTGAAGCCCAGACGGTGGGCTTCGGCCAGTCTGCGCTGCACGCCCGTGACGCGTCTCACCTCGCCCGCGAGGCCCACTTCGCCGATCGCGACGAGGTTCTTGGGGAGAGGTGTGTCACTCGCCGCGCTCGCCAGGGCCAGGGCGACGGCCAGGTCGGCGGCCGGCTCCGACAGCTTCACCCCGCCGACCGTCGCGGAGTAGATGTCCCTTTTGCCCAAGGCGCTGATCCGGCCCCGCTGTTCCAGCACCGCCAGCATCATCGAGACGCGGGAGGTCTCCAGGCCCGAGGTGGTGCGGCGCGGGGAGGGGATCTGGGAGTCGACCGTGAGCGCCTGGACCTCGGCGACCAGCGGGCGGCGGCCTTCGAGGGTGACGGTCAGGCAGGTGCCCGGGACCGGTTCGGCCCGGCGGGTCAGGAAGAGTCCGCTCGGGTCGGCGAGACCTGTGATGCCCTCGTCGTGCAGCTCGAAGCAGCCGACCTCGTCGGTGGTGCCGTAGCGGTTCTTGACGCCGCGCACCAGGCGCAGGCGGGCGTGCCGGTCGCCCTCGAAATGCAGGACGACGTCCACGAGGTGCTCCAGCAGGCGGGGGCCCGCGATCGCGCCGTCCTTGGTGACGTGGCCCACGAGCAGCGTGGACATGCCGCGTTCCTTGGAGGCCCGGATGAGCGCCCCGGCGACCTCCCGCACCTGGGCCATGCCGCCGGGTGCGCCGTCGATCTCCGGGGACGCGACCGTCTGCACCGAGTCCATGATCAGCAGCGACGGCTTCACCGCGTCCAAGTGGCCGAGCACCGCGGCCAGATCCGTCTCGGCCGCGAGGTACAGGTGGTCGTCGATGGCGCCGATGCGGTCGGCGCGCAGCCGGACCTGGCTCGCCGACTCCTCGCCCGTGACGTACAGGGTGCGGTGCTCGTCGCTCGCGGACTTGGCCGCCACGTCGAGCAGGAGCGTCGACTTGCCGACGCCCGGCTCGCCCGCGACCAGCACCACCGCGCCGGGGACCAGACCGCCGCCGAGCACGCGGTCCAGCTCGGGGACGCCGGTGGGGCGGGCGGTGGCCTGGCGGCCGTCCACCTGGCCGATGGGCAGGGCGGAGGTGGTGACCCGGCCCGGGGCCGTCGTCCGCACCGCGGGCGTGCCGTACTCCTCGACCGTCCCCCAGGCCTGGCACTCGGGGCAGCGGCCGAGCCACTTCGCCGTCTGCCAGCCGCACTCCGTGCAGCGGTAGGACGGTCGGTCCTTGGTGGTCTTCGTACGGGCAGCCATGGACGGAACCGTAGCCGCAGCCACTGACATCGCGCGGACCGGCCGAGGGCGGCCACCTGCGCGCCAGGGGTCCGCCACCCCCCGCCAGCGGCGGAACCACCGGTTCATGTCCCCGATTGAGGGATCGTTTCACCCGTACGGATTAAATGTGCTCAAGCCGCCTGAAGGTGCCACTCCCGGCCCCCTACGGTCGCCGAATGATGAGCAGTACTCCGGAGATCTCGACCCGCTCGACCGGCACGGCCGGTGCACACCGGGCGCACCGGGAAGCGCGTGACCGCGGGGCGGCGCGCACGCTGGCGCAGCGGCCGCCCGCGCGCTACGAGCCCTACCTGGACGGCCTGTTCACCTACTGCCTGTCCGTGCTGTGCGACCACGAGGCCGCGACCGCCGCCCTGGGCGACGTCCTCGCCCTCGCCGAACGCCGGAGCCGGCACCTCCCCCAGGCACCCGAGGACCGCAGGGCCTGGATGTACGCACTGGCCCGCTGGGCGTGCCTGCGCAAGCTGGCCGAGGCCAAGCAGAAACGTCAGAGCAGCCATGCCGCGGGCCGCGCCGACCGGCAGCGCGCCGGCCGTCCGGCCGCCCCGGCCCCGTCCGAGGAGGTCCAGGAGCGGCGCCGTCGTGAACTGGCCCTGCTGGCCTGGCCGGAAGCCGCCGGCACCACCCCGGAGCAGCGGGAGGCGCTCGAACTGGCCGTGCGCCACCACCTCGCCGCCCGCGAGGTGGCCGCCGTCCTCGGCATGGACCCGGCCGCCGCCCGTGATCTGCTCGCCTCCGCCGCCTGCGAGGTGGAACGCACGCGTGCGGCCCTCGCCGTGGTGGAGACCCGGGCGTGTCCGAGCGTCGCGCACCTCGCCGGCGATGACCGGCTCGTGCTCGGCACGGCCCTGCGGGCCGAACTCGTCCGGCACGTCGACGACTGTCCGCGCTGCCGCCGCACCGCCGAGCGCGCCATCCCCGGCCGCTGGCCCGGCACCAGCGTCACCCCCGCCGAACTGCCCGTCCTGCCGGCTCCCCGGGCGGCCCTGTACGTCGCGATGACCCACCACCCGCGCGCGCGGGGCGCCGCACCCCGCTTCGACCGGCGCGGCTTCCCGATGGACCCCAAGGACCACGCCGCCCGCCGGGACCGCCTCCGCGCGCGTGCCGTCACCACGACCGTCGTCGCCACCGTCGTGGCCGCCCCCGTGCTGGCCCTGTGGGCCGCCTACCGCGGCACCCCGGTCGGGGAGGGCCAGGACGGCCGCTCGGCCTCCGCGCGCGAGGCGGACGACCCGTTCGGCCTGGACGGCGAGATGGCGGGCGGCGGCTACGAGAACACCGGCAACGCGAGCACCCGGCCCGGCCCGCGCTTCGGCGAGGACGGCAAGGCCGACGTCTCCGTCGAGGTCATCGGCGTCGCCGGCGCCGGCCGCGAGACCGCCCTGGAGGTCACGGCCGACAACAGCGGCGACACCACCCTCGTCACCCTCACCGCCACCGGCCCGGCCCCGGTCCGCTGGTCCGCGTCCACGGGCGCCCACTGGCTCTACCTCAGCCGGTCCTCGGGAACGCTCAGGCCCGGCGAGTCGTTGACGATCAAGGTGTACGTCGACCACCTGCGGGAGCCCGCCGGCCCCTGGCGCGCGCAGGTGGCGGTCGCACCCGTGGGCGCCGTCGTGCACATCGAGGGCTACGGCGCCGCGCCCAGCCCCTCCGGCCCCGGCCCGGGCCCGGGCCCCCGTCCCGGCGGGCCGGGCGACCCGACTCCGACCCAGCCCGACCCGACGCCCACGCCCTCCGCCCCGGACCCGACGCCGACCACCCCGCCTCCGTCGGCCGACCCGGACCCCACGCCCACGCCGACGGACCCCGGCCCGACCGACTCAGAGGGCTCGACGCCACCGCCTTCGGACAGCGGCGACCCGAGCCCGGCCACGTCTTAGGGCCTCAGGCCACCGGAGGCACGGGGTCCGCGGGATGCGGAGCCAGCAGCGGCAACTGCGACGCCAGCCGCTCCTCGCACAGCTCGACCAGCCGGTCGTAGCCGGCCTTGCCCATCAGCTCGATCAGCTCGGGCCGGTAGGAGACGTACACGGGATCGCCCGCGCCGTGCGCCGAGGTCGCCGACGTGCACCACCAGTGCAGGTCGTGGCCGCCCGGGCCCCAGCCGCGGCGGTCGTACTCACCGATCGACACCTGCAGCACGCGCGTGTCGTCCGGCCGGTCGATCCACTCGTACGTCCGCCGCACCGGCAGCTGCCAGCAGACGTCCGGCTTGGTCTCCAGCGGCTCGCGGCCCTCCTTCACGGCGAGGATGTGCAGCGAGCAGCCCATGCCGCCCTTGAAGCCGGGCCGGTTCTGGAAGATGCACGAACCCTGGAAGGGCCGCGTCTGCCGCTCCCCGTCCTCGTCCTCGGAGACCCAGCCGTTCCGCGTGCCCTCGGCGTGGTGCTGCCAGAGGTCCGGCGTGAGCCTGGCCACATGCTCGGCGACGCGCTTCTCGTCGTCCTCGTCGGAGAAGTGGGCACCCAACGTGCAGCACCCGTCATCCGCGCGGCCCGCCTGGATGCCCTGGCAGCCGCTGCCGAAGATGCAGTTCCAGCGAGAGGTCAGCCATGTCAGATCGCAGCGGAACACCTGCTCGTCGTCCGCCGGATCGGGAAACTCCACCCACGCGCGAGCGAAGTCGAGGCCCTTCTCGTCGGGTTCCACGACGCCCGGTGATTTGTCGCGCTTCGCCTTTTTCGTCTTTGGCACGAGTCCAGGGTACGGGCCCCGGTGCGGGCCTCATACCCCCACCGAGGGCGGCGGACGGCCCGGTGGGCAGTAGCGTGCCGTACATGAGACTCGGTGTCCTCGACGTGGGATCGAACACGGTGCATCTGCTGGTGGTGGACGCGCACCCCGGCGCGTGCCCGTTGCCCGCGCACTCACACAAGGCGGAACTGCGCCTCGCCCAGCTCCTCGACGACGACGGCGCGATCGGCCCCCACGGCGTCGACCGCCTGGTCTCGGTCATCAAGGAGGCGCTCCAGGCCGCAGAGGACAAGGGCGTCGAGGAGGTCCTCCCGTTCGCGACCTCCGCCGTACGGGAGGCCCGCAACGCCGACGACGTCCTCGACCGCGTGCGCGCCGAGACCGGCGTCGAGCTCCAGGTCCTCACCGGCTCCGAGGAGGCCCGGCTGACGTTCCTCGCCGCCCGCCGCTGGTTCGGCTGGTCGGCCGGGAAGCTGCTGGTCCTGGACATCGGCGGCGGCTCCCTGGAGGTCGCCTACGGCATCGACGAGGAGCCCGACGCGGCCGCCTCGCTGCCGCTGGGCGCCGGCCGCCTCACCGCCGGCTGGCTGCCCGGCGATCCGCCCGACCCGGAGGATGTCCGGGCCCTGCGTCGCCACGTGCGGACGGAGATCGCCCGCACGGTCGGGGAGTTCAGCCGCCTCGGCACCCCCGACCACGTCGTCGCCACGTCGAAGACCTTCAAGCAGCTGGCCCGCATCGCCGGTGCGGCCCGCTCCGCCGAGGGCCTCTACGTCCAGCGCGAGCTCAAGCGGGAGTCCCTGGAGGGCTGGGTCCCACGCCTGGCCGCCATGACCGGGCAGGAGCGCGCCGAGCTGCCCGGCGTCTCGGAGGGCAGGGCCGGCCAGCTCCTGGCGGGTGCCCTGGTGGCCGAGGCCGCGATGGACCTCTTCGGCGTGGAGCGCGTGGAGATATGCCCCTGGGCGCTGCGCGAGGGCGTGATCCTGCGTCGCCTGGATCACATGGAGTCCCTGTAGGGGCCCGCCCTCCTATGGCAAACACCACAACGGCGAAGAGGCCCCCCACCCCACCCCGACCACACCCCGTAATCTGTCCTGCATGGCAGAGCCAGCCGTAAAGATCCCGGACGCGAAGGTCGCCCTGTCGACGGCCTCGGTCTACCCGGAGTCGACGGCCACGGCCTTCGAGATCGCCGCGCGCCTCGGCTACGACGGAGTCGAGGTCATGGTCTGGACCGACCCGGTCAGCCAGGACATCGAGGCCCTGCGCAGACTCAGCGACTACCACCAAATCCCGATCCTCGCCGTCCACGCCCCCTGCCTGCTCATCACGCAGCGCGTGTGGTCCACCGACCCGTGGACCAAGCTCCAGCGGGCCCGCGCGGCGGCCGAGAAGCTCGACGCGAGCACCGTCGTCGTCCACCCCCCGTTCCGCTGGCAGCGCCAGTACGCCCGGGACTTCGTCTCCGGCATCTGGCGCATGGCGAACGAGACGGACGTTCGGTTCGCCGTCGAGAACATGTACCCCTGGCGCTACCGCGACCGCGAAATGCTCGCGTACGCCCCCGACTGGGACGTCACGAAGGACGACTACCGGCACTTCACGATCGATCTCAGCCACACCGCGACGGCCCGCTCCGACGCGCTGGACATGGTCGACCGCATGGGGGACCGTCTCGGCCACGTCCACCTCGCCGACGGCCGGGGCTCAGCCAAGGACGAGCACCTGGTGCCCGGCCGTGGCACGCAGCCTTGCGCCGAGGTGCTGGAGCGGCTCGCCCTGACCGGCTTCGACGGGCACGTGGTGATCGAGGTCAACACCCGCCGCGCGATGTCGAGCGCCGAGCGCGAGGCCGATCTGGCGGAGGCCCTGGCCTTCACCCGCCTGCATCTGGCCTCGGCGGCGAAGGTGCCGCGGCGATGAACGGCGGGACCCCGGCCGGCGGTGGGTCCGGCACCACCGCCCGCCGCCGCGGCCGCCCGCCGCGCACGGAGTCGGCCGACACCCGCGACCGCATCCTGACCGCGGCCCGCGACGAGTTCTCCGAACGCGGCTACGAGAAGACCTCCGTGCGCGGCATCGCCAAGTCCGCCGGGGTCGACTCGGCGCTCGTGCACCACTACTTCGGGACGAAGGAGCAGGTCTTCGAGGCGGCGATCACCCAGTCCTTCGGACCGGCCCTGCAAGCGCCGAGAGCCATCGAGGAGGGCCCGCTCGACGGGGTGGGGGAGCGCCTGGCCCGCTTCTTCTTCAGCGTCTGGGAGAACCCGGCGACCCGCGCGCCGCTGCTCGCCATCGTCCGCTCCGCCCTCACCAACGACACTGCGGCCGCCGTCTTCCGGCGGATCATCGCCGCGCAGGTGCTGCGCCGCATCGCCGGGCAGCTGGAGTGGCCGGACGCCGAGCTGCGGGCCGAGCTCGCCGCGGCCCAGCTCGTGGGCACCGCGATCCTGCGGTACGTCGTCAAGATCGAGCCGCTGGCCTCGGCGGACCCGGAGCAGGTCATCGCGCGGCTCGCACCCGTCGTACAGGGACACCTGACCGATCCATAAGGCCTGCGGGTGCCGTCGTCCGAGACAGCCGTCCCGCATTCCGGACACTCTGTCCCGCCCACTGGATGACCGGCGTACGCTCGGTAGCAGTCAGAAATCTCCGAACTCTCTGACGCCGTCTCTGAAGGAGCGAGCGACGATGCCCGAGCTGAGGTCCCGCACAGTCACCCACGGCCGCAACATGGCGGGCGCCCGCGCCCTTATGCGCGCCTCCGGTGTACCGGGTGCGGACATCGGCCGCAAGCCGATCATCGCGGTCGCCAACAGCTTCACCGAGTTCGTGCCCGGCCACACGCACCTGGCGCCGGTCGGCCGGATCGTCAGCGAGGCGGTCGTCGCCGCCGGCGGCATCCCGCGCGAGTTCAACACGATCGCCGTCGACGACGGCATCGCCATGGGCCACGGCGGCATGCTCTACTCCCTGCCCTCCCGCGACCTGATCGCGGACAGCGTGGAGTACATGGTCGAGGCGCACTGCGCCGACGCCCTGATCTGCATCTCCAACTGCGACAAGATCACCCCGGGCATGCTGAACGCCGCCCTGCGGCTGAACATCCCGACGGTCTTCGTCTCCGGCGGCCCCATGGAGTCCGGCCGCGCCACCCTGGTCGACGGCACGGTCCGCACCCTCGACCTGGTCGACGCGATCTCCGACGCCGTGAACGACAAGATCTCGGACGAGGACATCCTCCGCATCGAGGAGAACGCCTGTCCGACCTGCGGCTCCTGTTCCGGCATGTTCACCGCCAACTCGATGAACTGCCTGACCGAGGCCATCGGCCTCTCCCTCCCGGGCAACGGCTCGGTCCTCGCCACGCACACGGCCCGCAAGCAGCTGTACGTGAACGCTGCCAACACGGTCATGGACATCACCCGCCGCTACTACGAGCAGGACGACGAGACGGTCCTGCCCCGCAGCGTGGCGTCCTTCGCGGCCTTCGAGAACGCCATGGCGCTCGACATCGCCATGGGCGGCTCCACCAACACGATCCTGCACCTGCTGGCCGCCGCCCAGGAGGCGGGCGTCCCCTTCGGCCTCGACGAGATCAACGCGGTCTCGCGCCGCGTGCCGTGCCTCGCCAAGGTCGCCCCGAACGTCGCCAAGGACCGCACGTACTACATGGAGGACGTGCACCGCGCCGGCGGCATCCCCGCCCTGCTCGGCGAGCTGCACCGCGCGGGCCTGCTCAACGAGGACGTGCACTCCGTGCACAGCCCGTCCCTCGCCGACTGGCTGAAGACCTGGGACGTGCGCGGCGGCTCCCCGTCCGCCGAGGCGGTCGAGCTGTGGCACGCGGCCCCCGGCTGCGTCCGCTCCGCCGAGGCCTTCTCCCAGTCCGAGCGCTGGGAGGCCCTGGACGAGGACGCCGAGGGCGGCTGCATCCGCTCCGCCGAGCACGCCTACTCCAAGGACGGCGGCCTCGCGGTCCTCAAGGGCAACCTGGCGGTCGACGGCTGTGTCGTGAAGACGGCCGGCGTCGACGAGTCCATCTGGACCTTTGAGGGCCCGGCGGTGGTCTGCGAGTCGCAGGAGGAGGCCGTCCAGAAGATCCTCACCCAGCAGGTCAAGGACGGCGACGTCGTCGTCATCCGCTACGAGGGCCCCAAGGGCGGCCCCGGCATGCAGGAGATGCTCTACCCGACCTCGTACCTCAAGGGCCGCGGCCTGGGGAAGACGTGCGCGCTCGTCACGGACGGCCGCTTCTCCGGCGGCACCTCCGGCCTGTCCATCGGCCACGCCTCGCCCGAGGCGGCAGCGGGCGGCACCATCGCGCTGGTCGAGGACGGCGACCGCGTCCGCATCGACATCCCGAACCGCTCCATCGAGCTGCTGGTGGACGACGCCGAGCTGGCCCGCCGGGACCAGGCGCTGAACGGCGTGTACGCCCCGAAGAACCGCGACCGCAAGGTCTCGGCGGCGCTGCGGGCCTACGCGGCGATGGCGACCAGCGCGGACAAGGGCGCGGTGCGGGACGTGTCGAAGCTGGGCTGATCCCTTTTCGCTCCGAGGGCCGTCTCCCGGTGCCGGGGGCGGCCCTCGGCGCGTAGGCTCACCAGGCGGCCGGATCGCGGCCGTTGACGGCGAACACCGTCCCGTCCGGCGCACTGCCATAGACCCGGTCGCCCACCACCACCGGCTCGGGAAGGGAAGCCGGGATCCGGTCGGACCGCTCACCCAGCCGCACCGGCGTCTGCCCCACGAGCTTGCCCCGCCGGTCGTCGACGGCGAGCAGCCGGCCGTCGGGCGCGCTCACGTACACATGGCGGCCGTCGGCCGCCGGTGTCGATGCCCGCGCGACCCCCGTCTCCAGACTCCAGAGCTGCTCGCGCGCCTTCAGATCGACGGCCGTCAACGCCCCGCCGGCCGCCATGAGATGCACGACGTTCCCGCGCACACCGCCCTGGACCTGCGCCAGGGGGACGCGCAGCGGCACCCGCACGGTCGTGCGACTGCGGGGGTCGTAGCGCACGACGGCCCGGGCCTCCCCGCGCACGGCGTCGACGGCGACCGCCACGAGCGACCCGTCCGCCGTGCCGACGGCCTCCAGGTTCCCGTCGAGCCGTGCCTGCCACCGAACCTCACCGGTCCGCGGATCCACCGCCGTGACCCGCGTACGGTTTCCGTCGCCGGACCCGCCCACCGCGTACGCCAGCCGATCACCGGGGAACGAGACGAAGTACGGCACGTCCTGCCCCGGCACCCGACGGCTCCACCGCACCCGGCCCGAGGCGGCCTCCACGCCGCTGACCACGCCGTCGGACGCGGTGAGCAGCACCATGCCTCCCACGGCCCGCAGACCGCCGTACGCCGGCAGCTCCTGCTGGGAGGTCTCGCCCGAGGCCAGCTCGACGGCTGTCACCTCCCGCCCCTGACCGAGGCCGCCGAGCACTGCGCCGCCCGCCACGACCGGGGCCCCGGCCGGCGGCCCGCTCGCGGCAGCCCCCTTCAGCGCCTGCCGCCACAGCAGCCGCCCGTTCACGGCGTCGCGCGCGAACACCAGCCCGTCCTGCGCACACACCAGAGCGGGCGTGGCGTACGAGCACTGCGGCATGCTCCGGCCGTCGAGCGGCTCCGCCTCCCACCCCGAGAACGCGGCGGTCGTGGTCCGCGGTGAGGCGACGCCCGGCGCCGGATCCGCGCTCCCGGGCACACCCACCAGCGCCAGTACTGCGGCGACGGTCAGCCCGAGCGCCCCCGCCACCACGGCCCCCCGCTTGCGCAGCCGGCCGGAGCGCTCGCGCGCGGGCACCTCAGCGGCCGGCGCTTCGGACCCGTCCCCCTCCGGTTCCTCCTCGGCCGGCTGCCGCGGTATGAAGACCTGCGTGTCGTACGAGGCCGCGACCGACCGCAGCTCCCGCATCAACTCGTCCGGTGTCGGCCGGTCCTCGGGCTCCTTGGCGAGACACCGCGCCACGAGCGGCGCGAGGCTCTCCGGCACCCCGGTCAGATCCGGCTCGTCATGGACGACCTGGTAGGCGACGACGTACGGGCTGTCCGAGTCGAACGGTCCCCGGCCCGTTGCCGCGTGCACCATCACCGACCCGAGCGCGAAGACGTCGGCGGCGGGCCCCACCTCCCGGGGGCGGCGGAACTGCTCCGGCGCCATGAACGGCGGGGTACCGATCAACTTGCCGGTCTCGGTGCGCAGTTCGCTGTCCTTCGGCCGGGAGATTCCGAAGTCGATGACCTTGGGCCCGTCCTCGGCGAGGAGCACGTTGCTGGGTTTGAGGTCCCGGTGCACCACGCCGACGCGGTGGATGTCGCGCAGCGCCTCGGCCAGTCCTGCCATCAGACGGCGCACCTCGGCGGGGCTCATGGGCCCGTTCCGCTTCACATGGTCGGACAGGGTCGGCCCAGGGATGAACAGGGTGGCCATCCAGGGCCGTTCGGCCTCCGAGTCGGCATCGACGACGGAGGCGGTGAAGGCACCGCTGACCTTCCGCGCGGCCGCCACCTCCTGCCGGAACCGCCCCCTGAACTCTGGATCCCTGGCGAACTGGGCGTGCACGACCTTCACCGCGAGCCTCATTCCCGAGGTGCTCCGCGCGAGATGCACGACGCCCATGCCCCCGGATCCGAGAGTCGACTCCAGCCGGTAGTGACCGGCGTATTCGGGAAGTTCCGCTTCCGCGCCCGCCCCGGTGCTGCTCTGCGGCGCCATGGAACCACCCCCGTGCTGTTCGTCCGCGCGCGCGACGCACGGAGCCTAGTCGATGTGTCGTTCGGGACAGAGGCGGCTTGCTAGTCTCCGCGTGCGAGTTACGCACATGTGTTTCATGGCGTGATTCCGGGGAATCAACGGGGCCCCATGCCGGTCATGGGGTTTCAACGGGGGAGGTTTTTCATGTCTGTCGACCGCGTCGAAGAGACGGTGGGCGGCCAGGTGGCGGAAGCGGTCACCGCCGACGCCGCCACCACGGCCGTGCGCTACTACTCGGTCGCCCCGGGCGTCCGTGTCAACGTCCGCAGCGGCCCCGGCACCAACTACACGGTCGTCCGGGTCCTGTCCGAGGGGGCGAAGGTCCCCATCTACTGCCAGTCGCCGGGCACCACGGTGACGGGCCCGTACGGCACGACGAACATCTGGGACAACATCAACAACGGCCAGTACATCTCGGACGCCTACGTGAACACGGGCAGCGACGGCTACATCCGCCCGCGCTGCTCCTGATCCGGCCACCACGACGCACCGGAACACCGGCAGCGAGCGCCGCATCGCAGCGTGCTGCGGCTGAGCCGCCAGGAGCCCGCGGTGACCCCGGAGCCATAATCGACGCGTGAGCGACGACACCGGCACCCCCAGGACACCCGCGGGCTCCACCGGCCCCCGCCCGGAGCCGATCCGGCTCTTCGGCACCACGTGGGTCGACCACGGCCACGGCTACGCGGCCCGCCGCATCGCCGTGGCCGTCGGCTCCCTGGCCGCCGCCGTCGCCTCCTGCCTCGTGCTCCGCCTCGCCTACCAGGGCCTCCAGATCGCCGCGATCGGCGACTTCGTCACGGTCCTCATGGTCGCGATGTTCGCGATCTGCAGCGCCCTGGCCTTCCGCCACACCTGGGACGGCTACACCCGGCGCCCCGACCCCGACCGCCAGGCGTCCCTGCGCGGCCTCCTGACCGTCGGCTTCGTCGGCTCCCTGCTCGCCTACTTCTTCCGCTCCCTCACCGAGGCCCCCGGCGAGAAGCTGCACCGCGAGGAGTACGAAGAGGCGCGCAAGCAGTACGAGAAGCGCACGACCCGCCGCTCGGGCAACCCGAAGAACCGCCGCCGCGCATAGCCCGGCCCACTCGCCCGTCTCCCCGGCCGCCTACTCGGCCGACACGATGCGCTCGACCGCCGCCGCGACCAGCTGTTCGCGCTCGGCCTCGGTGAAGACGTCCGGCAGGGTGAGCTGCTCGACGATCAGCCAGTTCAGAGTCAGCATCAGCAGCTTGACGGCCATGGCGTCGCCGGGGAGCCCGGAGGCTTCGTGGTAGGCGATGTTGGCATCGACGTCGGCACGGACCCGCTCGGTCAGGACCTTGCGCAGGTCAGGTCGGCGGGTGGCCTCCAGGCGCAGTTCGAGCAGGGCCAGGTAGCCGGTGCGGAAACCGGCGACTCGGCCGACCAGTTCCCGCATCAGCACCGTGTAGGTCTCCCGGTCGCGGCCCGCCGCCCGCTGGCGTGCGATCGTCGCCTCGTCGGGCTGCAGCCGCTCGTAGACCCGGGCGCCGGCCTGGGTGAACAGGTCGTCCCGGCTGGCGAAGTAGTTCGAGGCGGTCCCGACCGGTACGGCGGCCTCGGCGTCCACCGCCCGGAACGTCAGACCCCGTGCACCCTCCCTGGCCAGCACCTCGATCGCCGCGTCGACGAGGGCGGCGCGGCGCTGGTCGTTCCGTCTCACCATTGACACCACTCCAGTTGTAGTACTACTTTCAAACCACTTCAAAGAGAGTACTACGTCTGGAGTCTTCTGTGCGGAAGCTCGTGTACTACATCGCAGTCACGCTCGACGGCCGCATCGCCGGTCCCAAGGGCGAGTACGACTTCTTCCCCGCCGGTACCCAACAGCAGAGTGCCGCGTACAGCGCCTGGGCCAACACCCTGTACCCCGAGACGGTCCCGACCGCCTACCGCGCAGCCGCTGGCCTCGCCGACACACCCAACCGGTCCTTCGACACCGTCGTCATGGGCGCCGGCACCTACCGCGGCCCCCTGGATCAGGGGGTCACCAGCCCCTACGCCCACTTGCGCCAGTACGTGGTGTCCAGCACGCTCGGCCACGACGTCGACCCGGCCGTCACCGTCGTCCCGGGCGACCCGCTCGCCCTCGTCCGGGAACTGAAGCGGGAGCAGGACTCCGGCCTGAACATCTGGCTCTGCGGCGGCGGCAAGCTCGCCGGCGCCCTCCTGTCCGAGATCGACGAACTGGTCGTCAAGCACTACCCGGTGGTCGGGGGCGCCGGGATCCCGGCCTTCGACGGGGCGTTCGACCCCACCGTCTTCGACGTCGCCGAGCGCACCGCCTTCCCCAACGGCGTCACCCTCACGCACCTCACCCGCCGCTGAGGCCCGCCGTCGCACCGCCACCGGCCCGACGCGGTCTCACCCAACTCTCACCGCACCGCACCCCACCCCCCGCCACCATGGCGGTATGACCACACCTGCGTCCGCCCACCACTCCACCGGAGCCGACCCCACCCCCGACCCTCCAACTGCACACCCCACCCCCCAGCCCGCCCGAGCCCACTCCTTCAACGCCGCCGCGGCCCAGTACGCCGCCAACCGCCCCTCCTACCCCCCGGCCCTCTTCGACGCGATAGAGGACCTGACCGGCCGCCCCCTCACCGGCGCCCGCGTCGCGGACATCGGCGCCGGCACCGGCATCGCCACCGCCCTCCTGCACGCACGGGGCGCGGACGTCGTCGCCGTGGAACCCGGTGACGGCATGGCGGCCCAGTTCCGCCGCACCCTCCCCGGCATCCCGGTCATCCGCGGCACGGGCGACGACCTCCCCCTCTCCGACGCCTCCGTCGACCTCGTCACCTACGCCCAGGCCTGGCACTGGACCGACCCCGCCCGCGCCGTCCCGGAAGCCCTGCGCGTCCTGCGCCCCGGCGGGGCCCTGGCCCTGTGGTGGAACACCGACGCCCTCGACGTCCCCTGGATCGCCGAAGCCGCCGACCGCGTGAGCCGTCACTTCGGCATCGACGTCTCCGCCGAGAAGCGCAACGTCGACTACCGCACCGCCGACCCCAGCGGCCGCCTCGACTTCACCCGCCGCACGGTCCGCTGGAGCCGTCGCGTCCCGGTCGACACCCACCTCGCCAACATCGGCAGTCACTCCGTCTTCCTCGTGGGCGGCGCGGAACGCACCGCGTCGTTCCTGGCCGAAGAGCGCGAGCACCTCCTCCGGGCCTTCCCGGACGGCGTCGTGGAGGAGGTCTACGAGGTCGTCCTCCTCCTGGCCAGGACCCCGGCCTGACGCCCCGCTCATCCCGGCCGCTTGACGCGTCCCCCACCCGGGAGCATTATTCATCGCATGATGAATAATGCTCCCGGCTCGCCGCGCCCCGGTCCGGCACCCACCCCCGGCCCCCTCCCGGACCCGCACACCACAGCCGTCCACGCCGAGAACCTCACCGTCACCCGCGGCACCCGCACCGTCCTGCGCGGGCTCGGCTTCACCGTCCCCCGAGGCCAGATCACCGGCCTCCTCGGCCCCTCCGGCTGCGGCAAGTCGACCCTCATGCGCGCCCTCGTCGGCACCCAGGCCAAGGTCACCGGCACCCTCGACGTCCTCGGCCACCCCGCAGGACACCCCACCCTGCGCACCCGCATCGGCTACGTCACCCAGGCCCCCTCCGTCTACGACGACCTGACCGTCCGCCAGAACCTCGACTACTTCGCCGCGATCCTCGACCCGGGACGCGCCGCAGCCGACCGCCGTGAAGCCGACGTCACCCGCGCCATAGCCGACGTCGACCTCACCACCCACGCCGACGCCCTCGCCGGCAACCTCTCCGGCGGCCAGCGGGGCCGCGTCTCCCTGGCCGTCGCCCTCCTCGGCGCCCCCGAACTCCTGGTCCTCGACGAACCGACCGTCGGACTGGACCCCGTGCTGCGCCGCGACCTGTGGAACCTCTTCCACGACATCGCGACCGACCGCGGCGCCACCCTCCTCGTCTCCTCCCACGTCATGGACGAGGCCGAGCGCTGCCACCGCCTCCTCCTCATGCGCGACGGCGAACTTCTCGCTGGGGGCACCTCCCGGCCGGAGGCTGGGGGAGACACCCCCGACGCCCTGCGCACCCGCACCGGCGCCGCCACGGTCGAGGAGGCCTTCCTGCACCTCGTGGACGAGGCGAAAGCAGCAGCCCGCACCAAGGAGACCACCCGATGACCACCACCACCCCGACCAGGACGGCCACCCCGCCGAGGGCCCTGAGCGCCTCCCGCACCACCGCCACCGCGGCCCGGGTCCTGCGCCAGCTCACCCACGACCCCCGCACCATCGCGCTGCTGGTCCTCATCCCCTGCGTGATGCTGTTCCTCCTCCGCTACGTCTTCGACGGCAGCCCCCGCACCTTCGACAGCATCGGCGCGTCCCTCCTCGGGATCTTCCCCCTGATCACGATGTTCCTGGTGACGTCCATCGCCACCCTGCGCGAACGCACCTCCGGCACCCTCGAACGCCTCCTCGCCATGCCCCTCGGCAAGGGCGACCTCATCGCCGGCTACGCCCTCGCCTTCGGCGCCCTCGCGATCATCCAGTCCGCCCTGGCCACGGGCCTCGCCGTCTGGTTCCTCGGCCTGGACGTCACCGGCAGCCCCTGGCTCCTCCTCCTGGTGGCCCTCCTCGACGCCCTCCTCGGCACGGCCCTCGGCCTGTTCGTCTCGGCCTTCGCCGCCTCCGAGTTCCAGGCGGTCCAGTTCATGCCGGCGGTGATCTTCCCCCAGCTCCTCCTGTGCGGCCTGTTCACCCCGCGCGACGCCATGCACCCCGCCCTGGAGGCCGTCTCCGACGTCCTCCCCATGTCCTACGCCGTCGACGGCATGAACGAAGTCCTGCGCCACACGGACATGACGGCCACCTTCGTCCGGGACGTCCTCATCGTCGCGGGCTGCGCACTCCTCGTCCTGACCCTCGGCGCGGCGACCCTCAGGCGCCGGACGGCATAGCCGGCCCGGCGCGACATCCCGCCCAGCGGACACCCGAGCCGGCCCCCACGCCCCGGTGCGAGGATGGACCCCGGACGACGCACCCTTCGGAGGCATCCCGCGCCATGACCCAGAAAGTCGCAGTCCTCGGCACCGGCAAGATCGGCGAAGCCCTGCTCAGCGGAATGATCCGCGCCGGCTGGACCCCGTCCGACCTCCTGGTCACCGCCCGCCGCCCGGAACGAGCCGAAGAGCTCCGCACCCGCTACGGCGTCACCCCGGTCACCAACGCCGAAGCCGCCAAGACCGCCGACACCCTGATCCTCACGGTGAAACCGCAGGACATGGGCACCCTCCTCGACGAGCTGGCCCCCCACGTCCCCGCCGACCGCCTGGTCATCAGCGGCGCCGCGGGTATCCCCACGGCCTACTTCGAGGAGCGCCTCGCCCCCGGCACCCCGGTCGTCCGCGTCATGACGAACACCCCGGCCCTGGTCGACGAGGCCATGTCCGTCATCTCCGCCGGCACCCACGCCACCGCCGACCACCTCGCCCACACCGAGGAGATCTTCGGCGCCGTCGGCAAGACGCTCCGCGTCCCCGAGTCCCAGCAGGACGCCTGCACCGCCCTCTCCGGCTCCGGCCCGGCCTACTTCTTCTACCTGGTCGAAGCCATGACCGACGCCGGCATCCTGCTCGGCCTGCCCCGCGACAAGGCGCACGACCTCATCGTCCAGTCCGCCATCGGCGCCGCGACGATGCTCCGGGACAGCGGCGAACACCCGGTCAAGCTCCGCGAGAACGTCACGTCCCCCGCCGGCACGACGATCAACGCCATCCGCGAACTGGAGAACCACGGCGTACGGGCCGCCCTCATCGCCGCCCTCGAAGCCGCCCGGGACCGCAGCCGCGCCCTGGCCTCCGGCAACAACAGCTGACCTGCGGGGGCGGGCCCGACACCCGCCCCCCGCAGCCACGTCACACTCCGGCGTCGGCCGGCTCCTTCTCCGCCACGGCCGGCAGCAAGCCGATCGCCCGGTACGCGGCATCCACCGTCGGCCGGGCCATCCCCCGAGCCCGCTCGGCCCCGTCCCGCAGCACCCCCTCCACATACGCGGGATCCGTACACAACTCCTTGTGCCGCTCCTGCAAGGGCCGGAGCACCTCGACCACGGCCTCCGCCGTGTCCTTCTTCAGGTCCCCGTACGACGTGTACGCACCACACAGCAGCTCGGGCTCACCACCCGTGCACGCCGCGAGGATCTCCAGCAGATTGGCGAGCCCCGGCCGGGCCTCGGGGTCGTACACGACCTCCCGCCCACCGTCGGTCACGGCCCGCATGACCTTCTTGCGCACCACGTCCGGCTCGTCCAGCAGATAGACGATCCCCGGCCCGACGTCGTCGCTCTTACCCATCTTCGACGCCGGATCCTGCAGATTCATCACCCGGGCCGCGACCCCCGGCCGCGTCGCCCGCGGCACCACGAACGTGTGCCCGTACCGCTGGTTGAACCGCACGGCCAGATCCCGCGCCAGCTCCACGTGCTGCCGCTGATCGTCCCCGACCGGCACCTCGCCGGCCCCGTACGCCAGGATGTCCGCCGCCATCAGCACGGGATACGTCAGCAGCGACAGCCGCACGCTCCCGCCCCGCCGCTGCTTCCGCGCGGCCTTCTCCTTGTACTGGATCATCCGCCGCATCTCACCGTCGGTGGCCACGCACTCCAGCACGTACGACAGCCGGGCGTGCTCGTCCACATGGCTCTGCACGAACACCGTGCAGAGCTCCGGATCCAGCCCGGCCGCCAGCAGCAGCGTCGCCGACTGCCGGCTCAGCCTGCGCACCCGCGCGGGATCGTGGTCGACGGTCAGGGCATGCAGATCGACCACGCAGAACAGGGCGTCGGCCTCGTACTGGTCGACCGCGGCCCACCGCCGCATGGCCCCCAGGTAGTTCCCCAGCGTCAGATGCCCCGTCGGCTTGACCCCGCTGAAGACCCGTGTCATCTCTCCTCCACCTCCTGGTAGGGACCGCCGCCCCGGGCGGCCGTCCCTCCGTGGTGCCGGGAGAGGAAAAGAAAACGGCCGCCGAAGCGGCGGCCGTTGCGTGCATACGTGAGAGCGGCCGCCGTCAGGCGGCCCACCACAGTCCGGTGCACGTACGCGTCGTCATACGGCCCAGAGTACGCCGCCGGAGTGCGGCCCGCCCCCGAGTTGACACGCCCTACCCCCATCCGTAGTGTTCTCCGAGTTGCCCGACGTGAGCGCCGACTCCGGTCGGTCCCCGGGCAGCCAATCCGCAGGTACCCACCACTATTCGACGAGCAGCACGTCTGTCGTCCCTTCATTGGTATGCGTATTTACGGAATGAGGAATCCCCGTTCGAAAGGACGCGGCCCCCGATTGGCTCGGGAGCCGGGGAATCCGCTAAAGTCTCACTCGTCGGAACGGCCCAACAGCCGCAAAGACAAACCCCGCTGACCGGGGATCAGGCCCGAAAGGATCTGATAGAGTCGGAACCGCCGGAAAGGGAAACGCGGAAGCGGGAACCTGGAAAGCACCGAGGA
>NZ_JNXI01000015.1 GCF_000717055.1 Streptomyces iakyrus
GGTGCAGACTTCGCAATCCACACCGAACCCAGAGGCCCTCGCCTCGTTCAAGGACCACTCAAGGCGTGTCGCCTGTCACCAACGTCCCGGGACAGCACAGCTAGGGCCTGATCCCCGCGACGGGCCCTAACGGCCGATGGGCGCGAGGACCGCCTCCGTCAGTTTCTGGAGGTCCTCCGGAGCGAGCTCCACCTCCAGGCCCCTCCTGCCCGCCGACACGCAGATCGTCGCGTGCGCGGCGGCCGAGGCGTCGAGGACCGCCGGCAGCTTCTTGCGCTGGCCCAGGGGCGAGATGCCGCCGCGGACATAGCCCGTCGTGCGCTCCGCGAGCGCAGGGTCGGCCATCGCCGCGCGCTTGCCGCCCACGGCCGCCGCCAGGGCCTTCAGGTCCAGCTGGCCCGCCACCGGGACCACCGCGACCGTCAGCGTGCCGTCGACGTCCGCGACCAGGGTCTTGAAGACGCGGTCGGGCGAGACGCCCATCGCCTCGGCGGCCTCCTCGCCGTAGGAGGGGTGCGCGGGATCGTGGTCGTAGGCGTGGACGGTGTAGGTGACGCCCGCCGCAGTCAGGGCCACGGTCGCGGGTGTGCCGCCGGACTGCTGCTTCTTCGACTTCTTCGCCATGGAGCGGCATCCTTCCAGACGGGGAACGCGGACCGCCCCGCCCGGAGAGGTTCCCGGACGGGGCGGCACACGAGGTTCTGCTGAGCCTGGGTCAGCAGGTCGCCCACGGGGTCTCGAAGGTCCCCTGGCCCTCGACCTTGATCAGGCCCTTCCAGTCAATGTCACAGCGGTAGCTCATGGTCCAGGTCTGGGTTTCCCGGTCGCCCGTCGAGATGGTCTCCGTCGGTCCGTACGTGCTGCCGCCGTTGGTGGTGCGGTAGCCCAGCTTCGCCCTGATCTGGCTGCCGGCCTTCTTCGTGTAGAAGACCTCGACGCGGCTGGGGCTCGTGTTCAGCGATATGCACAGCTGCCCGTTGCTCATGCGGGTGCACTCGACGCGGTCCTGGGCCCCGGCGGGCGCCGCATGCGCGGGCGCGACCAGGAGCGTGGAACCGATCGCGACACCGGCGGCGACGGCAAGAACGCGCGCACGACTCATTGTGTATCCCCCTAGATTCAGTCATGGCCATGATCATGGCCGGTCGGGCTTGATCATAAGCAGATCGATCACGGAGGCCCCACAGGTTTTCAGTCGTCCCGGTGGCCGGATCCGTCCCCTGTGCCCAGGCGAGAAACCGTCCTCTTCGTCCCCGCCGGGACGTGGCGGTCCCTCAGTTGAGGCTCATCGGGCCGCGCGTCAGCTCCGACGCCGGCAACGACGGCAGACTGCGGATGATCGCCGTCTCGGAGCGAAGGAGCTTCAGCTCGTCGCGCAGGCGGGACGCCGTGTCGGGGGCCTGGAGCAGACGCTGCTTGGCGGGGGTGTCCAGCATCATCGCGGCCGCCACGAGGTACGACACCACGCCCGGCTCGTCCGGCAGTTCGGCCCCCGTCGCCAGGGACCGCTCCCGCGCTCCTGCCAGCCGCTTCTGGTACTGGCGGAAGGACCGCAGCACCCCTTCGGCCAACGGCGCGGCCTCGTCGCCCGGTTCCTCCTCCAGCGGCTCCAGCTCGGCCGTCAGGAAGGGCCCGGACGCCTCGACGGACAGCAGCTTCACCCGGGTCGTGCCGGTCGCCAGCACCTCGAAGGAGCCGTCGGTGCGCTCCCGGATCGTCGCCGCGTCCGCGATGCAGCCCACCTTGTGGAACGCCTTGACCGGGTCCGGGCCGAAGCCGGCCGCCGGTCCCCGCTCGGGCAGGGCCGTAGGGTCGGGCATGCCGGGCGCGGTCGAGGCCACCTCGTGGCCGTCGCGGATCGCCACGACGGCGAACCGGCGCGGCTCGTCCTCGGGCGTCTTCAGCAGCTCGCGCATCATGGCGCGATACCGCTCCTCGAAGACGTTGAGCGGGAGCACGAGCCCCGGGAACAGCACCGAGTTCAGGGGGAAGAGGGGGAGCCGGACGGTGGTCACGACGCAAAAGCCTAATGGTCGCCGGGACGGACTCGCCCGCCCCGTTCACTCCGTGGATCCCCGGGCGGGTTCGCGGCCGCCCCGACCCGGATGTCCTCGCGCACCCGCAGGAAGTGTCCGAGGGGGTCGTCCGACACCCGGTCCCAGGGGAAGGAGGTGGCGTACGGGCCGTTCAGGCGCAGCTGCTCGACGGCGTCGGGCCAGCGCTCCAGGCGCACCAGGACGAAGATCAGCAGGTTGCGCATCCGGGCCGGCCAGGGGTCGGCCGCCGGCAGCCGCGGGGAGAGCGCGATCGCCCGGTCGGCCGCTGCGTCCAGCCGCTCGCGCGGGATCTCGGGCCCGCAGTCGTCGGTGAGGTAGCCGAAGGCCGCCCGCAGCGGCAGGGCCTGGACGAGCGCGTCGGCGGGAGCGTCCTGGGCGGCCCGGTCGGCGAAGTCGAAGCACTCGTGGTGCGAACCGTGCCAGTAGGTGGCCAGGTAGCGCAGGGCTGCCACGTGGCACCCGTAGTGGTGCGGGGCACGGCGGACGGCCGCCGCCCACAGCTCCTCGAAGTACGTGTGCCCGGCCTGTGCGCCCCGGGCGTGGTCGAGCGCGAGCCGCCACGGCACCGGGTCGCGCTGGTCGCCCCGGGCCGCTGCCGTGATCAGCGGGCTCACCTCGCGCAGCAGCTCGGCCCGGGCCGGTGACTGCCAGGCGCGGTCCACCGCCAGCTGGGCCCCGACCAGCAGCGCGTCGGGGTCCTGCGGGGCGGTGGCCAGCCAGGCGTCCAGCCACTCGGGCCGCGAGCGCGCGAAGGCCGCCAGCCGCGTCACGTACCGGTCGCGCCGCTCCCACTCCGAGGCCACGCGGGTGGCCAGGAGCAGCGAGGCGGCCGGGCCGTGGTCACCCCGGGCCGCGGCGACCAGTGCCGGGCTCAGCCGGGCGTCGGGCGCGTCGAGCAGCACCTCGTCGTCGGCGCACGGATCGCCGACGAGGTGGGGGGAGGTCCTTGCCATCCGGCTCGCACGGATGAACGGGAGCTGCATTGCCATGGTGCCGACCATTGAAAGTCCGCTGCTCATGACGGCGCCAGAGTGTTCATGGAACCTGCGGAAAGTTGTACATCCAATGGTCAAGAGAACGTAAAACCGTGACAGTTCAATAACTGTGGTCACACCAGCACCATCAGTTGCGGCGCAGCAGCCGTGTCGCGCCCGCCGCCACCGTCGTCGCCAGGATCCAGCCCAGCAGGATCATCGCCGTCGCCAGCCATTGCCAGCCCCCGCGCAGCTGCCAGAAGCCCACCTGGCCCAGGTCGATGACCGGCAGCAGCAGATCGAGGGTGAAGAGCGTGGGGTTCCACTCCGGGTGCTCGCCCCGCTTCATCGGCGGGTGCCCGGCCTGCGCGAAGGCGAACGACCCCGCCGCCCACAGCACCGCCATCCACACCGCGGCCCGGCCCGGCCGGTAACCGTAGGCGACCGTCCAGTCCTGCGCGTATCCCCAGAGCTTGGCCGCCATCGGCAGGCTCTCGCGATGCCGGCGCTGCTTGGCGAGCAGCACCTCCCGGGCGTCCTCGTCCTCACCGCCGGTCCGCAGGACGGCCGCCAGCCGCTCGTACGGCTCCGGGTTGTACTCGGCGGTCGCCGCGGCCACCCAGTCCAGCCGCTCGGCCAGCGGGAACGGCCCGCGCGGCACGAGGTTCTCGTAGGCGAAGCCGCCCATGTGCAGCCGCCCGGGGCCCGGCCAGGCGTCCGCCCGGTCCATCAGGTTGATGACCTTCGCCCCGGACAGCACCACCCGGCCGCGCGCCGGTTGCTCCCCGAGGAACCGCAGCTCCGGCGTCTGCACCCGGCGCAGCGACAGCTCCTGGTCGTCCGTGAGGGTGAACCGGGCCCGCTCGAAGTCCACGGCGTCACCGAACCGGCCGTCGTCCAGCCGGATCCCGCCCTCGCAGGCGAAGCGCTGGATCCGCGTCCCCTGCGCCGGGGTCATCCCGCTCATCGCCTGGGCGCCGACCCCCGCGGGCGTCAGGTACAGACTGCGCTCGACGGTCAGCTGCGGGGCGTTCAGCGCGAGCCGCTCGAAGGGATTGGACAGACGCGCACCGCGCAGGCTCAGTGAGACGCCGACGGTGGCGGCGCGCAGGCTCAGCTCACCGTGCGACTCCAGCAGCTCCGCCTGTAAGTCCTGGCCGACGGTCAGGCCGTCCGCCGCGATCGACCGGCCGCTGTGGTCCCGGTGCACGATCGCCTGGTTGAGCATCAGGTCCGTGCCGATCTGGGCGTCCGTGAGCCGGATGCCGTGGTGGAAGCGGCAGCGCGGCAGATGGAGATCGCCCTCCGTGTGCACCCGGGCCGCCTCCAGCCGCGGCACCGAGCAGTCCACCATCCGCAGGGTGGTGAAGCGGGCCTCCGGCAGCAGCACGTCCTGCTCGAACCGGCACCGGCGCATCTCGACGTACGGCACCACGGTGCCGCCCGCGAGGTCCAGTGAGCCGCTGACCTGTACGCCTATCAGCTTCAGCGACGACACGCGGCCGGCCAGGGCGGGCGGGCCGTCGAGGAGCAGCCAGCACACGATCCGGGCCCGGACGGTCCGCTCCTCGCCCCACGGACGGCCGCCGTGCGGATCGTCCTCCAGGGCGTCGCCGCTGCTCAGGTCGTACACGGTGCCGTTGCGGAAGGCCTGCCACATGCCGGCCTCGGTCGCGGTCAGATCGTCGGGCACATCCCCGGCACGGACGCCGGCCCCCTCGGTCACAGCTCTTCCATCCTCCCCAGGTACTCGCGGGTCACTTCCCTCGTACGCCTGTTCATGCCCGCTGGGTGACCTCCCGAACACACCACGTGAAGGTGATCTTCCGCCGTCCGGCGGCGTTCTGTATCAGCCATTGATACGCGCGAACAACGCCTCACCGGGTTCTGAGAGAATTGAGCACGTGATCTCCCGAATCGACCTGCGTGGCGACGCCCTTCCCGAGGGCCCCGCCCTGCGCGACCTGCTGCCCCGAGCCGACTTCGACGTTGCGGCCGCCCTGGAGAAGGTGCGGCCGATCTGTGAGGACGTGCATCATCGGGGCGACGCGGCGCTGATCGACGCCGCCGAGCGGTTCGACGGGGTCAGGCTCGACCAGGTACGGGTGCCGGCCGCCGCGCTCACCCGCGCGCTGGAGCAGCTCGACCCGGCCGTGCGCGCGGCCTTGGAGGAGTCCATCCGCCGCGCCCGGATCGTCCACCGCGAGCAGCGCCGCAAGACGCACACCACCCAGGTCGTGCCCGGCGGGACCGTGACCGAGAAGTGGGTGCCGGTGGACCGCGTCGGGCTCTACGCGCCCGGCGGCCGGTCCGTGTACCCGTCCTCCGTGATCATGAACGTGGTGCCCGCACAGGAGGCCGGCGTCGGGTCCGTCGCGCTCGCCTCACCCGCCCAGGCCGACTCCGGCGGCCTGCCGCACCCGACCATCCTCGCCGCCTGCGCGCTGCTCGGCATCGACGAGGTCTACGCGGCCGGCGGCGCCACCGCCGTCGCGATGTTCGCCTACGGCACCGAGTCCTGCGCGCCCGCGAACATGGTCACCGGCCCCGGCAACATCTGGGTCGCCGCCGCCAAGCGCTACTTCACCGGCCGGATCGGCATCGACGCCGAGGCCGGCCCGACCGAGATCGCCGTCCTCGCCGACGACACGGCCGACCCGGTGCACGTCGCCTCCGACCTGATCAGCCAGGCCGAGCACGACCCGCTGGCCGCCGCCGTCCTGGTCACCGACTCCGTCGAACTCGCCGACGCGGTCGAGAAGGAACTGGAGCCGCAGGTCGCGGCCACCCGGCACGTCGAGGACCGGATCGTCCCGGCCCTGTCCGGCAGGCAGTCCGCGATCGTGCTGGTCGACGGCATCGACGAGGGCCTGAAGGTGGTCGACGCGTACGGCGCCGAGCACCTGGAGATCCAGACGGCCGACGCCGCCGCCGTGGCCGACCGCGTCCGCAACGCCGGCGCGATCTTCATCGGCCCCTGGGCGCCCGTGTCGCTGGGCGACTACGCGGCCGGGTCCAACCACGTCCTGCCCACCGGCGGCTGCGCCTGCCACTCCTCGGGTCTGTCCGTCCAGTCCTTCCTGCGCGGCATCCACATCGTCGACTACACGCGCGAGGCGCTGGCCGACGTCGCGCACCACGTGGTCACGCTGGCCGAGGCGGAGGACCTGCCGGCCCACGGCGCGGCGATCAAGGCGAGGTTCGACTGGAAGGTTCCCCCGGGCAAGTGAACGACGTACGCATCGACGATCTCCCCGTACGGGACGAGCTGCGCGGCAAGTCCCCCTACGGCGCGCCCCAGCTGGACGTCCCCGTACGGCTGAACACCAACGAGAACCCCTACCCGCTGCCCGAGCCGCTGGTCGAACGCATCGCCGAGCGGGTCCGGGAAGCGGCCCGCCATCTCAACCGCTACCCGGACCGGGACGCGGTCGAGCTGCGCACGCGGCTGGCCGAGTACCTCACCGACACCTCGGGACACGAGGTCGGCCTGGCCAACGTCTGGGCGGCCAACGGTTCCAACGAGGTCATCCAGCAGCTGCTGCAGACCTTCGGCGGCCCGGGCCGCACCGCCATCGGCTTCGAGCCGTCGTACTCGATGCACGGCCTCATCTCGCGAGGGACGGGCACCGGCTGGATCTCCGGCCCCCGCAACGAGGACTTCACGATCGACCTCGCCGCCGCCGAGAAGGCCATCGCCGAGAACCGGCCGGACGTCGTCTTCATCACCACCCCCAACAACCCCACGGGCACCGCCGTCCCGCCGGAGACGGTGCTCGCGCTGTACGAGGCCGCACAGGCGGCGAAGCCCTCGATGGTGGTCGTCGACGAGGCGTACATCGAGTTCAGCCACGGCGACTCGCTGCTGCCGCTGATCGAGGGCCGCCCGAACCTCGTCGTCTCCCGCACCATGTCGAAGGCGTTCGGCGCGGCGGGCCTGCGCCTCGGCTACCTCGCGGCACACCCGGCCGTCGTCGACGCCGTCCAGCTGGTCCGGCTGCCCTACCACCTGTCGGCCGTGACCCAGGCGACCGCCCTGGCCGCCCTGGAGCACACCGGCACCCTGCTGGGCTACGTCGAGCAGCTCAAGGCCGAACGGGACCGCCTGGTCACCGAACTGCTCGCGATCGGCTACGAGGTGACCGCGTCGGACGCGAACTTCGTACAGTTCGGCCGGTTCGAGGACTCCCACGAGACCTGGCAGAAGATCCTCGACCGGGGCGTCCTGGTCCGGGACAACGGCGTGCCCGGCTGGCTGAGGGTCACCGCCGGAACCCCCGAAGAGAACGACGCGTTCCTCGACGCGGTCCGTGAACTGAAGAAGGAGCAGAGCGCATGAGCCGCGTAGGCCGCACAGAGCGGGTGACCAAGGAGACCTCGGTTCTCGTCGAGATCGACCTCGACGGCACCGGCAAGACCGACATCAAGACCGGCGTCGGCTTCTACGACCACATGCTCGACCAGCTCGGCCGCCACGGTCTGTTCGACCTCACCGTGAAGACCGAGGGCGACCTGCACATCGACTCGCACCACACCATCGAGGACACCGCCCTCGCCCTCGGCGCCGCCTTCAAGCAGGCCCTCGGCGACAAGGTCGGCATCTACCGCTTCGGCAACTGCACGGTCCCGCTGGACGAGTCCCTCGCCCAGGTCACCGTCGACCTGTCAGGCCGCCCCTACCTCGTGCACACCGAGCCCGAGAAGATGGCGCCGATGATCGGCGAGTACGACACCACCATGACCCGGCACATCCTGGAGTCCTTCGTGGCCCAGGCGCAGATCGCGCTGCACGTGCACGTGCCCTACGGACGCAACGCGCACCACATCGTGGAGTGCCAGTTCAAGGCGCTCGCCCGGGCCCTGCGCTACGCCTCCGAGCGCGACCCGCGCGCGGCCGGCATCCTCCCGTCCACGAAGGGCGCCCTGTGAACGGCATCTCCACCCTGCTGATCGTCGTCGGTCTCTTCCTCGTCGGCGGGATCTACTCCTTCATCAAGCAGAAGATGCCCAAGGGCCTGATCGTGCTGCTGTCGATCGGCGCCGCGATGTGCCTGGTGGCCGGCGTCGTGAGGTTGGAGGTGTGGAATTGAGCAGCCCCCTGAAGACGCAGAAAAAGGTCGTCGTCTTCGACTACGGCTTCGGCAACGTCCGTTCCGCCGAGCGCGCCCTCGCGCGCGCGGGAGCCGACGTGGAGATCACCCGTGACTACGACAAGGCCCTGAACGCCGACGGCTTGCTGGTGCCCGGCGTCGGCGCCTTCGCCTCCTGCATGACCGGCCTGCGCGAGGCCCGCGGCGACTGGATCGTCGACCGCCGGCTGTCCGGCGGCCGCCCGGTCATGGGCATCTGCGTCGGCATGCAGATCCTCTTCGCACGCGGCATCGAGCACGGCGTGGAGAGCGAGGGCCTCGACGAGTGGCCCGGCTCGGTCGAGCCGCTCCAGGCCGAGATCGTGCCCCACATGGGCTGGAACACCGTGGAAGCGGCCCCCGGTTCGCAGCTGTTCGCCGGCCTCGACCCGGACGCCCGCTTCTACTTCGTGCACTCCTACGCCGTCCACGACTGGTCGCTGGAAACGCACAACCCGGCGATGACGGCCCCCAAGGTCACCTGGTCCACGCACGGCAAGCCGTTCGTCGCCGCCGTCGAGAACGGCGCCCTGTGGGCCACGCAGTTCCACCCCGAGAAGTCCGGCGACGCCGGAGCCCAGCTCCTCACCAACTGGATCGGAACCCTGTGAGCAAGCTCGAACTCCTCCCCGCCGTCGACGTCCGCGACGGCCAGGCCGTCCGCCTGGTGCACGGCGAGTCCGGCTCGGAGACCTCCTACGGCTCCCCGCTGGAGGCTGCCCTCGCCTGGCAGCGCTCCGGCGCCGAGTGGCTGCACCTGGTCGACCTCGACGCCGCCTTCGGCACCGGGAACAACCGCGAGCTGATCGCCGAGGTCGCCGGCGCCATGGACATCAAGGTGGAGCTGTCCGGCGGCATCCGCGACGACGACACCCTCGCCGCCGCCCTCGCCACCGGCTGCAAGCGCGTCAACCTGGGCACGGCCGCCCTGGAGACCCCGGAGTGGGTCGCCAAGGTCATCGCCGAGCACGGCGACCAGATCGCCGTCGGTCTCGACGTCCGCGGCACCACCCTGCGCGGCCGCGGCTGGACCCGCGACGGCGGCGACCTCTACGAGACGCTGGCGCGCCTCGACAAGGAGGGCTGCGCCCGGTACGTCGTCACCGACATCGCCAAGGACGGCACGCTCCAGGGCCCCAACCTGGAACTGCTGCGCAACGTGTGCGCCGCCACCGACCGCCCGGTCGTGGCCTCCGGCGGGGTCTCCTCGCTCGACGACCTGCGCGCCATCGCCGACCTCGTCCCGCTCGGTGTCGAGGGCGCCATCGTCGGGAAGGCGCTTTACGCGAAGGCGTTCACCCTGGAAGAGGCCTTGGAGGCTGTGTCGTCATGACCGTACGGCGTGTGCAGAGCGGAAGTCCCTGGGAAGAGTCCTTCGGTTTTGCACGCGCCGTCGCGGCGGGCGACCGCGTGCTGGTCGCGGGCACGACCGCCTTCAAGGGCGACGTGCTCTACGGCGAGGGCGACCCGTACGAACAGGCCAAGGTCGCCTTCACCACCGCCCTGGAGGCGATCGCCGAGTTCGGGCTCACCCCCGAGTCCGTGATCCGCACCCGTGTGTGCCTGGCCCATGCCCGGGACGTCGACGCGGTGGGCCGCGCCCACAAGGAGATGTTCGACGCCGTACGCCCGGTCACGACCCTGCTGGTCGTGCAGGGCTTCATCGACTCCCGGGTCCTGGTGTCGGTGGAAGTGGAAGCATTCAGAGGGACACCCTCAGAGGAACACTAGAGGAGCGCGATTCATGACCCTGGCGGTCCGAGTCATCCCCTGCCTGGACGTGGACAACGGCCGGGTCGTCAAGGGCGTCAACTTCCAGAACCTGCGCGACGCGGGCGACCCCGTCGAGATGGCCAAGGTGTACGACGCCGAGGGCGCCGACGAGCTGACGTTCCTGGACATCACCGCCTCGTCGGGCAACCGCGAGACCACCTACGACGTCGTGCGCCGCACGGCCGAGCAGGTGTTCATCCCGCTCACGGTCGGCGGCGGCGTGCGCACCGCCGAGGACGTGGACAAGCTGCTGCGTGCGGGCGCGGACAAGGTCGGCGTCAACACCGCCGCCATCGCCCGCCCCGACCTGATCCGCGAGATCGCCGAGCGCTTCGGCCGCCAGGTGCTGGTCCTGTCGGTCGACGCCCGCCGCACCGAGTCGGGCTCCTTCGAGGTCACCACCCACGGCGGCCGCAAGGGCACCGGCATCGACGCCGTCGAATGGGCCCACCGGGCCGCCGAACTGGGCGCCGGCGAGATCCTGCTCAACTCGATGGACGCCGACGGCACCAAGGACGGCTACGACCTGGAGATGATCCGGGCCGTACGGAAGCACGTCACGGTCCCCGTCATCGCCTCCGGCGGCGCCGGCCGGCTCACCGACTTCCCCCCGGCCGTCGAGGCCGGCGCGGACGCGGTGCTGGCCGCGTCGGTGTTCCACTTCGGGGACCTGCGGATCGGCCAGGTCAAGGAGACGCTGCGGGGGGCGGGTCACCCGGTGCGGTGACCCGCCCTCCCGGGCCTTCCTCAGATGCCGAGCTGCTTGGACTCGTGCAGCTTCGCGATCGCGTTCTCGTCGCCGTCCAGGTCGACCTTGGCCGCGCTCTGCCGGCCGTAGGAGAACAGGACCAGCTCGGACGGCTCGCCGGTCACGGTGACCACCGGTGTGCCGCGGTGCGCGACCGCCGTCTGGCCGTCCGGGCGGCGCAGCACCAGGCCCGTCGGGGCCCCGCGGCCCATCAGGCGGGCGGTGCGCTCCAGACGGGACCACAGGGCGTCCTGGAACACCGGGTCGAGATCGCGCGGCGACCAGTCGGGCTGGGCGCGGCGCACGTCCTCGGTGTGGACGTAGAACTCGATGATGTTCGACGCCTCGTCGACCGGCTTCAGGGAGAAGGGCGAGAAACGCGGCGGGCCCGTACGGATCAGCTGGATCAGCTCCTCGTACGGCTTGTCGGTGTACTCCGCCATCACCTTGTCCAGACGCGGCGCGAGCTGCTTGATCAGCAGCCCGCCGGCGGCGTCCGGACGGCGCTCGCGCACCACCACGTGCGCGGCGAGGTCCCGGGTGGTCCAGCCCTCGCACAGGGTCGGCGCGTCCGGGCCCGCGGTCTCCAACAGGTCGGCGAAAAGGAGTCGTTCACGCTTGGCATGGGTCGACATGCGGCCCAGCCTACGACCGGCCCCCCGGTCCGCCCAGTGGACACTCCACCAGGCACGTCAGTGGCGCGCGGCACAATGGTCGGCATGACCAGCACGCCCAGTCGCCTCGACCCGGAGATCGCCGCGCGCCTCAAGCGCAGCCCCGACGGCCTCCTGCCCGCCATCGCCCAGCAGTACGACACCGGAGAGGTGCTCATGCTCGGCTGGATGGACGACGAGGCGCTGCACCGCACCCTGACCACCGGCCGCTGCACCTACTGGTCCCGCAGCCGCCGTGAGTACTGGGTCAAGGGCGACACCTCCGGCCACTTCCAGTGGGTGAAGTCCGTCGCCCTGGACTGCGACGCCGACACCGTGCTCGTCAAGGTCGACCAGGTCGGCGCCGCCTGCCACACCGGCGCGCGCACCTGCTTCGACACCGACGTGCTGCTCAAGGACGGCGGTTCCGCCGGCTCCGCCACGGATCAGTAAGGTCAGCCGCCATGGACCTCGAGACCTTCCGCAAGCTCGCCACCGACCGGCGGGTCATCCCCGTCACCCGCAAGCTCCTGGCCGACGGCGACACCCCGGTCGCGCTCTACCGCAAGCTCGCCGCCGAGCGCCCCGGCACCTTCCTGCTGGAGTCCGCGGAGAACGGCCGCTCCTGGTCCCGGTACTCCTTCGTGGGCGTGCGGTCCGCCGCGACACTGACCGCCCGCGACGGGCAGGCCCACTGGCTCGGCGTCCCGCCCGTCGGCGTCCCCACGGACGGCGACCCCCTCGCCGCCCTGCGCGCCACCATCGAGGCCCTGCACACACCTCATCAGGAGGGCATGCCGCCCTTCACCGGCGGCATGGTCGGCTACCTCGGCTACGACATCGTCCGCCGTCTGGAGAAGATCGGCCCCGGCGAGCGCGACGACCTGAAGCTGCCCGAGCTGACCATGCTCCTCACCAGCGACCTGGCCGTCATGGACCACTGGGAGGGCTCGGTCCTGCTGATCGCCAACGCGATCAACCACAACGACCTGGACACCGGCGTCGACGAGGCCCACGCCGACGCCGTCGCCCGCCTCGACGCCATGGAGGCCGACCTCTCCCGCCCGGTCGCCCAGCCCCCGGCCGTCCTGCCGCCCTCCGAGCTCCCCGAGTACACCGCGCTGTGGGGCGGCCCCGACTTCCAAGTGGCCGTCGAGGACATCAAGGAGCGCATCCGGGCCGGCGAGGCCTTCCAGGTGGTCCCCTCCCAGCGCTTCGAGACCCCGTGCACGGCGAGCGCGCTGGACGTCTACCGGGTCCTGCGGGCCACCAACCCGTCCCCGTACATGTACCTCTTCCGCTTCGACGGGTTCGACGTCGTCGGCTCGTCCCCCGAGGCCCTGGTCAAGGTCGAGGACGGCCGGGCCATGGTCCACCCCATCGCCGGCACCCGCTGGCGCGGCGCCACGCCCCAGGAGGACCAGGCCCTCGCCGAGGAGCTGCTCGCCGACCCCAAGGAGCGCGCCGAGCACCTCATGCTCGTCGACCTCGGCCGCAACGACCTGGGGCGGGTCTGCGAGCCCGGCTCGGTCGAGGTGGTGGACTTCATGTCCGTCGAGCGGTACTCGCACGTGATGCACATCGTCTCGACGGTGACGGGCCGCGTGGCCGCCGGGCGCACCGCCTTCGACGTCCTCACCGCCTGCTTCCCGGCCGGCACCCTCTCCGGCGCCCCCAAGCCCCGCGCCATGCAGATCATCGACGAACTCGAACCGTCCCGGCGCGGGCTGTACGGCGGCTGCGTCGGCTACCTCGACTTCGCCGGCGACTCCGACACCGCCATCGCCATCCGCACCGCCCTCCTGCGGGACGGCACCGCCTACGTCCAGGCCGGGGCGGGCATCGTCGCCGACTCCGACCCGGTCGCCGAGGACACCGAGTGCCGCAACAAGGCGGCCGCGGTCCTGCGGGCCGTCCACACGGCGAACCGGCTCGGAAAGGGCTGAGATGAACCCCGGGTGACGGTTCGCCCGGGGTTCAGGCGATAGTGGGGTACGTGACTGCTGTACCTCACCCCCGTTCCGAAGCCCCCGGACCCGCCCGGGCCGGCCGCCTGAGCCTCGCCGTCGCCCTGCTGAGCGGCGCGCTCGGCGCCGCCGTGGCGCTGCTCGCCACCCGGCAGCAGTGGTCGCAGGGCACGGCGACGGTGGCCGGTGGCGCCTTCCCCCTGACCGCCAAGGGCAGCGACGTCACGGGCGTGCCCGCGGCGCTCGCCATCGTGGGCCTCGCCGCGCTCGTCGCCGTCTTCGCCGTGCGCCGCGCCGGCCGCTTCGCCGTCGCCGCGCTGCTGGCGCTCTCCGGCGCCGGCATCGTCGTCGCGGCCCTGCTCGGCGCCTCCGACAGCTCCGCGCTCGACGAGCAGGCCGCCCAGGCCTCCGGCGACACCTCGGCCTCCGTCGACACCCTCAGCCACACCGCATGGCCGTACGTCGCGGTCGTCGGCGGTGTCCTGATCCTCCTGGCCGGGCTGCTCGCCCTGCGCTACGGCCGGCTGTGGCCCGCCATGTCCGGCCGCTACGAGCGGGGCGGCACGCCGCAGCCGCGCCGCAAGGCCCCCGCCGTCGACCCCGACCGGCCCGAGGACCTGTGGAAGGCGCTCGACCGGGGCGAGGACCCGACCGGGGCCTGAACCCACACGGGGGACCTGGCCGGCCGGAGGAGCACCCCCGCTCACCGCGCGAGCGCGCGTGCGGGACAATGAGGCCGAGCGTCCTGCTCAGACACGCACACAGCAACGAGGAGCAAGCAATGGCGGGCAGCAGCCACGGTCACACCCCGGCCGCCTGGACCGGTGTCACGATCGTCTTCATCGGTTTCTGCGTCTCGGGCGCGTTCATGGTGATGGACCAGCCGGTGGGCTTCTGGGCCGGCATGGTGGTCGTGCTGCTCGGCGGTGTCGTCGGCGGCATCATGCGGATGATGGGCCTCGGCCAGCCCAGGGAAGCGCACCAGCCGCACCAGATGACGGGCGACCGCGAGCCGGCCGGCGCCGGGAGCTGACTCCGAGCCACACCACGTCCTCACGTGAGGGGCGGCCGGCACGGGGGTGCCGGAACCGCCCCTCACGCGTGTGCGGGGCACAATGCATACCGTGAACGCCGAGAGCCGAAGGGTGACGCCGAGCGCCCCCAGCCGCCTGGCCGTCCCCGCCGGGGTGCTCGCGGCCGTCGCCGCCGCCTTCGCCTACGTCGGCACGGTGGACCCCAACGAACCCGGCCACTACCCCGCCTGCCCGCTGCTGCGCTACACCGGCCTCTACTGCCCCGGCTGCGGCGGCCTGCGCAGTGCGCACGCCTTCGTCCACGGGGACCTCCTGACGGCGCTGCACGCCAATGCCCTCGCCACCCTCGGCTATCTGGGGTTCGCCGTGCTGTGGACCGTCTGGGTGGTGCACGCGGTCCGCGGGCGGCCGCTGCGGATCGACCCCCGTCCGGGGCTGGTGTGGAGCCTCGGAGCGTTGCTGCTGGTCTTCACCGTTGTCCGGAACCTGCCCTTCGGTGGCTGGCTCCATCCTTGATCAACGGGCTGATGTCCAGGTAGTGGGACCGGCGTCAACCGGATGCGAGGCCTACGCCCCGCTGCGGATACCATCGCAGTGACCATCGGTTCGCCGATCGGTCGCTGGAACTGTCAAGAGTCTGGAAGGGGGCCGCTCGCGTGAGTGTGCTCGACGAGATCATCGACGGAGTCCGTGCCGACCTCGCGGAGCGGCAGGCGCGCGTCAGCCTCGACGAGCTCAAGGAGCGCGCGGCCAAGGCGCCCGCAGCCAAGGACGGCGCGGCCGCACTGCGCGGCGACGGCGTCAAGGTCATCTGCGAGGTCAAGCGCTCCAGCCCGTCCAAGGGCGCGCTGGCCGCGATCGCCGACCCGGCCGGACTCGCCGCGGACTACGAGGCGGGCGGCGCGGCCGTCATCTCCGTCCTCACCGAGGAGCGTCGCTTCGGCGGCTCGCTCGCCGACCTGGAGGCGGTCCGCGCCCGGGTGGACATCCCGGTCCTGCGCAAGGACTTCATCGTCACGTCGTACCAGCTGTGGGAGGCCCGCGCCTACGGTGCCGACGTGGTGCTGCTGATCGTCGCCGCCCTGGACCAGCCCGCCCTGGAGTCCCTCATCGAGCGTGCCGAGTCCATCGGGCTCACGCCGCTCGTCGAGGTGCACGACGAGGACGAGGTCGAGCGCGCGGTCGACGCCGGCGCCCGCGTGATCGGTGTCAACGCGCGCAACCTCAAGACCCTGGAGGTCGACCGCGGCACCTTCGAGCGGGTGGCGCCGGAGATCCCCGACCACATCATCAAGATCGCCGAGTCCGGCGTCCGCGGCCCGCACGACCTCATCGCCTACGCCAACGCCGGCGCCGACGCGGTGCTGGTCGGCGAGTCCCTCGTCACCGGCAAGGACCCGAGGACGGCGGTCTCGGACCTCGTGGCGGCCGGCGAGCACCCCGCACTCCGGCACGGCCGGAGCTGATCACCCGCTAGGCTTGCCCCGATGACTGCCACCCTGACGACCGTGGACCGGTACGCCCGCCTCGCGCGCGGCTGCCGCCCCCGCGGCTGCCGTGCGCCCGCGCGCCGTGTCCACGGCCGCCGCGTCCGGTACGTCATCGGTGACGAGCCCGGCCAGGTCAACGGCATGCGATGGCAGCGCCCCTTCAGGGGCGCGGGGAACTGCGCGATCAGCCACTGACGGCCCGCGGCCGACCATGGATCCCCGCCCCCACGGCGACTAGTGCATTCCACACACACTCACCGTGAGGTACACGCATGCCCAGCCAGTTCTTCATCCCCGACCCCGAGGGTCAAACACCAAGCCCCGAAGGCTACTTCGGGGCGTTCGGCGGCAAGTTCATCCCGGAGGCCCTCGTGGCCGCCGTCGACGAGGTGGCCGTCGAGTACGACAAGGCCAAGCACGACCCCGAGTTCGCCAGGGAACTCGACGACCTCCTGGTCAACTACACCGGCCGCCCCTCGGCGCTGACGGAAGTACCCCGTTTCGCCGAACACGCCGGAGGCGCCCGCGTTTTTCTCAAGCGCGAGGACCTCAACCACACCGGCTCCCACAAGATCAACAACGTCCTCGGCCAGGCCCTGCTCACCCGGCGCATGGGCAAGACCCGGGTCATCGCCGAGACGGGCGCAGGCCAGCACGGCGTCGCCACGGCCACCGCCTGCGCGCTCTTCGGCCTCGACTGCACGATCTACATGGGCGAGATCGACACCCAGCGCCAGGCCCTCAACGTGGCCCGTATGCGCATGCTCGGCGCCGAGGTCATCGCCGTGAAGTCCGGCAGCCGCACGCTGAAGGACGCCATCAACGAGGCCTTCCGCGACTGGGTCGCCAACGTCGACCACACCCACTACCTCTTCGGCACCGTCGCCGGACCGCACCCCTTCCCGGCGATGGTCCGCGACTTCCACCGGGTCATCGGCGTCGAGGCCCGCCGCCAGCTCCTGGAGCGCGCCGGACGCCTGCCCGACGCGGCCGTCGCCTGTGTCGGCGGCGGGTCCAACGCCATCGGCCTCTTCCACGCCTTCATCCCGGACACCGGCGTCCGCCTCATCGGCTGCGAGCCGGCCGGGCACGGCGTCGAGACCGGGGAGCACGCCGCGACCCTCACCGCCGGCGAGCCCGGCATCCTGCACGGCTCCCGGTCGTACGTCCTCCAGGACGAGGAGGGCCAGATCACCGAGCCGTACTCGATCTCGGCCGGTCTGGACTACCCGGGCATCGGCCCGGAGCACTCGTACCTGAAGGACTCCGGCCGCGGCGAGTACCGGGCGGTCACCGACGACGCGGCGATGCAGGCCCTGCGCCTGCTGTCGCGCACCGAGGGCATCATCCCGGCCATCGAGAGCGCCCACGCGCTGGCCGGGGCTCTGGAGGTCGGCAAGGAGCTGGGCAAGGACGGGCTGATCGTGGTCAACCTGTCCGGCCGCGGCGACAAGGACATGGACACCGCCGCGCGCTACTTCGGCCTGTACGACACCGACGCCGAGGTCGCCGAGGACGCCTCCGGCACCGCCGAGATCGAGGGGGACGCCAAGTGAGCGGCAACATCCGTCTGTTGAGCGACACCCTCGCCGCGGCGAAGTCCGAAGGGCGCTCCGCCCTCATCGCCTACCTCCCGGCCGGGTTCCCGACCGTGGACGGCGGCATCGAGGCGATCAAGGCCGTCATCGACGGCGGCGCCGACGTCGTCGAGGTGGGCCTGCCGCACAGCGACCCCGTCCTCGACGGCCCGGTCATCCAGACCGCCGACGACATCGCCTTGCGCGGCGGCGTCAAGATCGCCGACGTGATGCGCACGGTCCGCGAGGCGCACGCCGCCACCGGCAAGCCCATCCTCGTCATGACGTACTGGAACCCCATCGACCGCTACGGCGTCGAGCGGTTCACCGCCGAGCTCGCCGAGGCGGGCGGCGCCGGGTGCATCCTGCCCGACCTGCCCGTGCAGGAGTCGGCCCTGTGGAGGGAGCACGCGGAGAAGCACGATCTCGCCACCGTCTTCGTCGTCGCGCCCAGCAGCAAGGACGAGCGGCTCGCGCAGATCACCGCGGCGGGCAGGGGCTTCGTCTACGCCGCCTCCCTCATGGGTGTCACCGGCACCCGGGCCAGCGTCAGCTCGCAGGCCCAGGACCTGGTGGAACGCACCCGGGCCACGGGGACGGACCTGCCGGTCTGCGTCGGGCTCGGCGTCTCCAACCCCGCCCAGGCCGCCGAGGTCGCGCGCTTCGCCGACGGCGTGATCGTCGGCTCGGCCTTCGTCAAGGCGATGCTGGACGCCCCGGACGACGCGGCCGGTGTGGAGGCCGTGCGGGTCCTCGCCGGCGATCTCGCCCGGGGCGTGCGCGGACGGGCGTAAGAACACCGGAAGTCATACAGGTCCCTCGTACGGGTGGACCTGAGGCCGGGGAGGCGCGGTGCGCCTCCCCGGTTCGTTTCCGGGGTGTGAGCGAGAAGAACCGTGAGGGAAAGCGCACCGCCCGGGAGAAGCTGGCGGTCGAGCGCGAGAAGCAGAAGTCAGCGGACAGGCGCCGCCGCGCGCTGATCGTGGGCGGCGCCGTCGTCGCCGTCCTGGGACTCGCGGCGGTGATCGGCGTCGTCGCGGCCAACGCCGGCAAGGACGACGACAGCGAGGCCTCGGGCCCGGTCGTGGCCCCCTCGGGAGCGCAGGGCAAGGACGGCCTCGCGATCCCGGTCGGCAAGGACAGCGCCAAGTCCACGCTCACGGTGTGGGAGGACTTCCGCTGCCCCGCGTGCAAGTCTTTCGAGACGGCGTACCGGCCGGTGATCCACGAGCTGACGAACGCCGGTCAGCTGAAGGTCGAGTACCACCTGGTCACCCTCATCGACGGCAACATGCGCGGCACCGGCTCCCGCAACGCCGCCAACGCCGCCGCCTGCGCCCAGGACGCCGGGAAGTTCCCCGCGTACCACGACGTGCTGTTCGACAACCAGCCCCCGGAGGTCGACGACGCCTACGCGGACAACGCCAAGCTGATCGAGCTGGCCGGCAAGGTCGACGGCCTGGACACCCCGGCCTTCCGCGCGTGCGTCGAGGACGGCAAGCACAACGGCTGGGTCGCCAAGTCCCACCAGGCCTTCGACAAGGGCGACTTCTCGGGCACGCCCACCGTGCTGTTCGACGGCGAGAACATCTACCAGGACCGGACGATGACCCCGGCCAAGCTGAAGCAGATGGTGCAGGAGGCGAACCAGGGGTAAGAGCCTTCTCACGCCCCCGTTATGGACCCGTAGCCGGGCCGCCCGCCCCCGGCCCGGTGCGGCACGGTAGCGTCGACCTTGCCATGGAACTTGCCTTCATTCCCAGCCCGTCGCGCGGGGTGCTGTACCTCGGCCCCATTCCGCTGCGCGGCTACGCGTTCTGCATCATCATCGGCGTCTTCGTCGCGGTCTGGCTCGGCAACAAGCGCTGGATCGCCCGGGGCGGGCGGGCCGGCACGGTGGCCGACATCGCTGTCTGGGCCGTGCCCTTCGGCCTCGTCGGCGGTCGCCTCTACCACGTGATCACGGACTACGAGCTGTACTTCAGCGAGGGCCGCGACTGGGTGGACGCCTTCAAGATCTGGGAGGGCGGCCTCGGCATCTGGGGCGCGATCGCGCTGGGCGCCCTGGGCGCCTGGATCGGCTGCCGGCGCCGGGGCATCCCGATGCCCGCCTACGCCGACGCCGTCGCGCCGGGCATCGCCCTCGCCCAGGCGATCGGCCGCTGGGGCAACTGGTTCAACCAGGAGCTGTACGGCAAGCCCACCGATCTGCCCTGGGCCCTGGAGATCACCTCCTCTGCGGACGGGCGGGTGCCGGGCACCTACCACCCGACGTTCCTGTACGAGTCGCTGTGGTGCATCGGCGTGGCGTTCCTGGTCATCTGGGCGGACCGCCGCTTCCGGCTCGGGCACGGCCGGGCGTTCGCGCTGTACGTCGCCGCGTACTGCTCGGGCCGGGCATGGATCGAGTACATGCGGGTCGACGACGCCCACCACGTCCTGGGCCTCCGGCTGAACGTGTGGACCGCGATCCTGGTCTTCCTGCTGGCGGTGACGTACCTGGTGGTGTCGTCGAAGAAGCGGCCCGGTCGGGAGGACGTCGTGGAACCGGGCGCCGCGGCCTCCGCCGAGGACGCCGACGGCGATGAGAAGTCCGGGGACACCGGCAAGGACGACGAGATCGCGGACGAGTCCGGGAAGGACCCGGCGAAGAACGAGGCCGGGTCCGGGAAGAAGACCTGACCGCCCGCCCTCTGTGACATGCCGAGAGCGCCCGGGAATCCTCCCGGGCGCTCTCGGCATGTCAGCGGCGGCGCGCCAGGGACAGGGTGCGTTGGGCGGCCGTCACCACCGCCGCGTCGACGAAGCGGCCGTCCGGCAGCGCCTGGGCGCCCGGCTCCGCGGCGGCCGCCTTGAGGACCGTCTCCGCCCGCTCGATGTCCGCCTCGGTGGGCAGGAAGGCGCGTTCGATCACCGGGAGCTGGCGGGGGTGGATCGCGGCGCGGCCGAGGAAGCCCAGGGCACGGCCGTGGGCGCAGGAGGCGGCCAGCCCGTCCAGGTCGCGGGTGTCCGGGTGGACGGACTGGGGCGGCGGGGGCAGGCCGGCGGCCCGGGCCGCCACGACCACCCGGGAGCGGGGCCAGTCGAGGCCCGTGTCGTCGCGCATGCCGAGATCGGCTTGTAGATCGGCCTCCCCGAGGGCGATACCGCGCAGGTTCGGATGGGCGGACGCGATGGCGTAGGCCCGCTCCACGGCGAGGGCCGTCTCCAGCAGGGCGTACAGGTCGGCCCGGGCGGCTCGGCGTGCCACGTGGGTGATCTCGGCGGGTGAGGTGATCTTGGCGAGACGGAGTCCGGAGAGCCCGGGGGCCGGGGCCAGGGCCGAGATGTCCTGCTCTCCCCAGGGGCTGTCCAGGGCGTTGACGCGCACGTGGACCGGGACGGCCGGCGGACCGGCGAGCAGGTCGGCGGTGGCCCTGCGGGCGTAGGCCTTGCGGTCGGGGGCGACCGCGTCCTCCAGGTCGATCACGACCACGTCGGCGCCGGAGGTGAGGGCCTTCGCCACCACGTGGGGGCGGTCGCCGGGGGCGTAGAGCCAGGTGAGCGGGAGGGCCGTCACAGGGCGCCCTCCGCGCGCAGCGCCGTGACGTCGTCCGGGGTGAGGCCCAGCTCGGTCAGGACCTCGTCGGTGTCGGCGCCGTGCGGGCGGCCGGCCCAGCGGATCGCGCCGGGCGTGGCGGAGAGCCGGAAGAGGACGTTCTGCATGCGCAGCGGGCCGAGTTCGGGGTCGTCGACGGTGGTGATGGTGTCCAGGGCCTGGTACTGCGGGTCCGCCATCACGTCCCGGACGTCCTGGACCGGGGCCACCGCCGCCTCGGCCTTCTCGAAGGCGGCCAGCACATCCGTGCGGGTGCGCGCGGCGATCCAGCCGCCGACCGCCTTGTCCAGGACGTCGGCGTGCCGGGCGCGGTCGGCGCCCGAGGCGAACCAGGGCTCGTCGATCAGCTCCGGGCGGCCGACCAGGCGCATCACGCGTTCCGCGACCGACTGCGCCGAGGTGGAGACGGCGACCCAGGTGCCGTCCGCGGTGCGGTAGACACCGCGCGGGGCGTTGTTGGGGGAGCGGTTGCCGGTGCGGGGCTGGACGTGCCCGAGCTGGTCGAACCAGAGGGGCTGGGGGCCGAGGGCCGCCAGGATCGGCTCGATCAGGGCCATGTCGACGACCTGGCCCTCGCCGGTGCGCTCGCGGGCGGCGAGCGCCGTCATCACCGCATACGCCGTCGTCAGGCCCGCGATGGAGTCGGCCAGGCCGAACGGCGGGAGGGTCGGGGGCGCGCCCGGTTCGCCGGTGATCGCGGCGAAGCCGCTCATCGCCTCGGCGAGGGTGCCGAAGCCGGGGCGGTGGGCGTAGGGGCCGAACTGGCCGAAGCCGGTGACGCGCGCCAGGACCAGGCGCGGGTTGACGGCCGACAGCTCCGGCCAGCCCAGGTCCCACTTCTCCAGGGTGCCGGGGCGGAAGTTCTCGATGACCACGTCGGCGGTCTCGGCCAGCCGCAGGAGGGTGGCCCGGCCGCCGGGCTTCGACAGGTCGAGGGTCATGGTGCGCTTGTTGCGGCCCAGCATCTTCCACCACAGGCCCACGCCGTCCTTCGAGGGACCGTGGCCGCGGGAAGGGTCCGGCTTCGTCGGGTGCTCGATCTTGACGACCTCGGCGCCGAAGTCGCCGAGCAGGGTGGCGGCCATCGGGCCGGCGAAGAGGGTGGCGAGGTCGAGGACGCGCAGGCCGGTGAGGGGTGCTGTCGTGGGCGCGGTCATGGGCGGAGGGTCTCCCGGTGCGTGAGGTGGGCGAGGGTGTCGAAGCCGATGCCGTTGAAGTCGCCGACGGACGTCGACAGCCGGTTCTTCAGGGGCGCCGTCCAGCGGTCGGGGAGTGCCGCGGGGTGTCCGGCCAGCAGCCCGGCGACACCGCCGGCCGTCGCGCCGCCTGAGTCGGTGTCCCAGCCGCCGCTCACGGCACGGCAGATCGAGCCGGTGAAGTCGCCGTCCGCGTGGGTGAGGGCGGCGGCGACGAGGGCGGTGTTGGGGACGGCGTGCACCCAGTGGTGCGTGCCGGCGTAGGTGGCGTGGAGTGCGTCGACGACCGTGTCGAAGTCCGGCTCTTCGTTCGCGAGTTGAACGGCGTGGCGGACGGCGCGGGCCAGGCGGGAGCGTGGGGGGACGACGGTGAGGCCGGTGCGCAGGCAGGCGTGGACGTCGTGGTCGCCGGTCGCCGCCGTGGCGATGACGGCCGCCGTGAACATCGCCGCGTAGACGCCGTTGGCGGTGTGCGTGAGGGTCGCGTCCCGGTAGGCCTGCTCGGCTGCCGCGGCCGGCCGGCCCGGGTTGGTCCAGCCGTGGACGTCGGCGCGGGTCAGGGCGCCGATCCACTCGCGGAACGGGTTGCGGTGGCGGGCGGTGTGCGGGGGTTCCAGGCCCTTGAGCAGGTTGCGGTAGGCGACGCGCTCGGCGGTGAACGTGCGGCCGGCGGGGAGTTCGTCGAGCCAGGTGCGGGCCACGTCCGTGGTGGTGAAGTTCCTGCCGTGACGCTGGAGGAGGACGAGGTTGAGGAGGGGGTAGTTGAGGTCGTCGTCCTCGGGCATGCCGTCGATGTTCTCGGCGAGGGAGGTGGCTGCCGAGCGGCGGTTCCAGGGGTGCTCCGCGAGGAGTTCCGCCGGGACGCCCCGGGCGGTGAAGTAGGTGGTGAGGGGCCAGTTGCCGGTGGCCCGGGCGAGTCTGCGGATGGCGTCGAGGGGGAGCTTCTCGACCGGTTTGCCGAGAAGGCAGCCGGTGGCGCGGCCGAGCCAGGCGGCTTCGAGGCGGTGCGGGGTGGTGCCGGCCGGGGCGTTCAGGGGCTCCGGCCAGTCGGGGCAGGCGGCTCTGATCCGGTCCAGGTCCGTCGGTTCGTCGTCCGCCAGCGTGCTCGGCAGGTCGGCCAGTTCGTCCAGGAGGTCTTCCGCCAGCCGGCGCAGGTAGCGGGACACCGGGGTGGGGGACGCGCCCGCGGTGGCCGGGGCCTCGGGGCCGCCCGCCGCGCGCCAGCGGGCTGCGACGGCCTTCGGTTCGCGGCCGTCCTGGGCCGCCTGGCGCAGTTCGTGGCCGATCAGGTCCTCCGGCTGGACCCAGGTCAGTCGGAGCATTCCAGACCTCCGAGGGAGACGAAGGCCTGCTCGCGGGCGCGTCGGCGGGCGACGTCCCGGGCGAAGATCTCGCGGGCCACGGCGGTGAGCGCGGTCGCCGGTTCCCAGAGGTCCAGGCGGCTGGCCTCCGCGACCGTCTTGGCCCAGTCCTCCGGGACCGGTGAGCCCAGGGCACCCGCCAGGGCGCCGGCCATGGTGGCGATGGAGTCGCAGTCGCGGCCGTAGTTCACCGCGCCGAGAACCGCGTGCCGGTAGTCGCCCCCTGCCACAAGCACCATGCCCAGCGCGACGGGCAGTTCCTCGATCGCGTGCAGGCGGGAGGGGCGGCGGGCGCCGAGCGAAGGGGCGCGGTAGTCGGGGCCCACCGTGTCGTAGGGAGCGACCGCCTCGCGCAGCGGGCGCAGGGCCGACTCGAAGTCCGTGTGGCGGGAGGCCTCCTCGCAGACCCGCTCGATCGCGGCCCGGGTGCCGTCCTTCGCGAGGGAGAGGCACGCCGAGACGACCGAGTCGGGGGTCGCGCCCGGCGTGCACGCGGCCGCAACCGCCGCCGCCAGGACGCCCGCCGCCTCACGGCCGTACGACGACTGGTGCGCGCCCGCGATGTCGAGGGCCTCGGCGTACGCCGCCCGCGGGTCCGCCGCGTTGACCAGGCCGACCGGGGCCATGTACATCGCCGCCCCGCAGTTGACGATGTTGCCGGTGCCGGCCTCGCGCGGGTCGGCGTGGCCGTAGTGGACCCTCGTCACCAGCCACTTCTCCGCCAGGAAGACCCGCTGGAGGGGGAGGGCCTCGGTCTCCAGTTCCGGGATCCAGCGCGGCTCGGTCATCAGGTCGGGGACGAGGTGGTCGGCGATCGCGTAGGCGTCGAGGTGGTCGCGGACCCGGGTGTAGACGCGGACCAGGGCGTGGGTCATCAAGGTGTCGTCGGTGACGTGGCCGTCGCCCTTGTGGTACGGGGCGAGCGGGCGGGCCGTGCGCCAGTCGTCGCCGTGCCAGGGGCCGACGATGCCGTGGACGCGGCCGCCGTGGCGCTGAAGGATCTGCTCGGGCGAGTAGCCCTCGACGGGGCCGCCGAGGGCGTCGCCGACGGCGGCCCCGACCAGGGCGCCGCTGATCCGCTCATCCAGCAGGATGTTTTGGTGTGGTTTGGGCTGCATGGCCGCATCATCCACCCGGGCGGGCCGGTTGCACGGCTTCCAGGAGTCCGGCGAGTTCCACGAGGTCCGTGCCGGTGAGGCGGGGGAGGACGCAGCCGGAGAGGGTGCGGCAGGTCTCCCGCCAGGCGGCGGGGATCGACGCGCCGCCGCCCACGGCGCCGGTGAGGGCGCCCGCCAGGGCCGGGGCGGAGTCGGCGACACGGGACAGGCAGGCCGCAGCGGGGACCGCCTCCGCGATGCGGCCGCGGGCCGCGGTGGCCAGGGCGAGGGCGACCGGGACCGTCTCGGCGGCGGCGATGCCGTAGCTGTAGACGTGGTCGACGATCTGGTGCTCCAGGGGCGGGACGAGGGCGAAGGCGCTGTCCGCGTCGGCGGCGAGCCGCAGGGCGTGCCGGGCGTTGCGGCCGATCTCCGTGCCCTGGGGGAGTTCGGCGAGCGCGGCGGTGACACAGGCGTCGATGTGCGCGCCGGCCAGGGCGAGGGCGAGCGCCGCCGCCATCGCGCGGGCGCCGTGCACGCCGTCGTCGTCCTGGGTGTAGCGGGCGTCGAACTCGGCGAGGTCGGCGGCGCTGCCGGGGTCTCCGGGGTGGGCCACGGCCAGGACGCAGGCGCGTACGCAGGCGGCGTCGTCGAAGTAGTGCGGGTTGTCGTGACCGGTGGCGGGCGGGCGCAGGCCGGTGGCGAGGTTGCCGAGGCCGGCGCGGACGGAGATGCGGGCGCGCAGGGGGAGGACGGCGGACTCGATCTCGGGGGCGCGGTCCGCGGCGGCGGCGACCTCGGCGGCGAGGGCGTTCCAGGTGAGGTCGATCGCGGCGCGGGTGCGGCGTTCGCGGCCGAGGTCGTCTCGGACGGTGTCGTCGCCCGCGCGCAGGAGGGCTTCCGCGGCGAAGGCCGCCCATTCGGCGTCGTCGGAGGGGCCGAGGCGGAGGGGCTCGGGGGGCTGGTTCAGGGCGATGGGAACGGGGAGGGTGGTCGTGGCGTTGTGTTCGGCGAAGGTGTCCAGTTCGCGGGTGAGGCGGCGGGTCCAGTCGGGCATGCGGGCGGCTCTGTGGCGGGCGGCGGGCCAGCCGGCGGCGTCGCCGGCGGCCAGTCCGAGCAGGAGGCCTTCGGTCTTTTTGTCTCCCGCCCGCGCACCGCCCGTAACTGTCACCCGAGGGGTCCTGGTCTCCCGTGGGGCGCGTTCACCGTCGGAGACTTCCGCTTCGTATGTCGTCATGGGAGGACCTCCGCCGGTGTCAGCAGGTCCGCCACGTCCAGGACGTGGTAGCCCGCCATCGCCGGGAGGCATCTGCCGTGGACGGGGCCGATGGGGGCCGTCCAGGCCTGCGGGATCGCCGACACTCCCCGGGTCGCACCCGCCAAGGCTCCCGCCACCGCCGCCGTCGTGTCCGCGTCGCGGCCCATGTTCACCGCCGTCAGGACGGACTGCTCGAAGTCGCCGTCGGCCGCCGCGTACGCGCCGAAGGCGAGGGCGACCGCCTCGGGGGCCAGGTCGGTCCAGGGATAGCCGCCGATGACGACCGCGGAGCGCACCGCGCGTTCCCCGCGGTGCGCCACGACCACCGCGCGGCGCAGGCTGCGGGCCGTCCAGGAGTCGTCGGGCACGACCGCGAGGGCCGCGGCCACGACCGCGGTCGGCGGGGCGCCCGCCATCGCCGCAGCGACACCCGCCGCCACCGCCTGGCCACCGTAGATGCCCTCGCCGTCGTGGCTCACCGAGCCGTCGATCGCGACCAGCCGGGCCGCCTCCGCCGGGCGGCCCGCCGCGAACACCCCGAAGGGGGCCGCGCGCATGGCCAGACCGTCGCTCCAGGCGTGCCGGTGCTGGGCGGAGATCGGGGCGGCCAGGCCGCGGCGCAGGTTCTCCAGGGTGCCGCGTTCGCTGAAGCCGGCGCCCCGGAAGGGGCCCTCGTCGCGGTCGGCGATCCACTCGTGCCAGGCCGCCTCCACATGGGCCGGGGTCAGGGCGGAGCCGTGCCGGGCCAGCAGGAGGCCGGAGAAGATCGCGTACTCGGTGTCGTCGGTGCCCGCCGGCTTCTCGGCGACGTACCCGGTGATCCGGCCCCACCGCGCGCGGATCTCTGAGGGCTTCATGTTCTCGGCCGGTGCCCCGAGGGCGTCACCGACGGCCAGGCCCAGCAGCGCGCCGCGGGCCCGTTCGCGAAGTCCGGCGGCGTCACCGGGCGCCGGCACGGAGGGGATGCAGGCGATCGATGCCATACGGCATGTGTCCCACTCCGGTGGCGCCGCCGAGCCTCAGGAGCCCCAGCATCACCCGGTCGACATCTGCGCGCAGCGATGATCAAGTGAGCGCAGAACGGTAAAACCGCAGGTTAGCGCAGCCTTTCCTTGCTGGCGGCGATGAAATTCGGGGCGTAGTTTTGGCGTTGTAAAACTCTGGAACGTGTCCAAAGAGCGGGGAGTGGGGATCTTCCATGGCCATCATCGAGACCGAGGCGACGCTGCACGAGGCGCACCGGGACAACCACACGCACCGGGACGTGAACGGCGGCTGGCTGCGTCCCGCGGTGTTCGGTGCGATGGACGGCCTCGTCTCCAATCTCGCCCTGATGACCGGTGTCGCCGGCGGGGCGGCCGGCCAGCACACCGTCGTCCTCAGCGGGCTCGCGGGCCTGGCCGCCGGCGCCTTCTCCATGGCCGCCGGCGAGTACACCTCCGTCGCCTCGCAGCGCGAGCTCGTCGAGGCCGAGCTGGACGTGGAGCGGCGCCAGCTGCGCAAGCACCCCAAGGACGAGGAGGCCGAGCTCGCCGCCCTCTACGCGTCGCGGGGCGTCGAGCCGCGCCTGGCCCGCGAGGTGGCCCGGCAGCTGTCGAAGGATCCCGAGCAGGCGCTGGAGATCCACGCCCGCGAGGAACTGGGCATCGACCCCGGCGATCTGCCCTCGCCGACCGTGGCCGCGGTGTCGAGTTTCGGCTCCTTCGCGCTGGGCGCGCTGATACCCGTGCTGCCCTATCTGCTGGGGGCGAGCAGCATATGGCCCGCGGTGATGCTGGCGCTGCTGGGGCTCTTCCTGTGCGGAGCGGTGGTGGCCAGGGTGACGGCACGCACCTGGTGGTACAGCGGACTGCGGCAGCTGTTCCTGGGAGGCGCGGCGGCCGGTGTGACGTACGCCCTGGGCACCTTGTTCGGAACGGCCGTAGGATAGCGCGGCTCGGACTTATGCAGGGGGCCGCATAGGTAGCCGTTACTCACTGGTTTCGAGTGTGCAATCACCGGGCATGAGCCGTAAGCGCTGCGGGCAATGACGCTCGCCGCGCACCTCAGCGGGTCGGGCGAAGGCGCCTGTCCCGCTCCCCGGGCCGATGGAAACCGATCTGACCGATCGCTTCGTGCGGCCCCTCCATAGCTTCCACCGCCGGCGCGGTACCCCCGCCGCACACCCGCGGTGTCCGCATGCTGGAACGGATTATCCCGGTTCCCGAGAACCGCTCCATCATGTAACCTGCACGAAATTTTGCGATCACGCGAGGGCCAACGTCGTCCCTCGGCACTTGCACATGCCACATGACGACGACGGGAGAGCCGATGCGTACGCCGCGCCAGCCGTCCCAGCATTCCGCGAATGGCCAGAACTGGTCGTTCATGGATGCTCGCCCTGCTGCGCAGGGTATGTACGACCCCCGCAACGAGCACGACGCCTGCGGCGTCGGCTTCGTCGCCACCCTCACCGGCGAGGCGTCCCACACCCTGGTTGAACAGGCTCTGACCGTCCTGCGCAACCTCGAACACCGCGGCGCCACCGGCTCCGAGCCCGACTCCGGCGACGGCGCCGGCATCCTGTCGCAGGTACCGGACGCCTTCTTCCGTGAGGTGGCCGGATTCGAACTGCCCGCCGCGGGTTCCTACGCCGTCGGCATCGCCTTCCTGCCGGAGCACGCCACCGCCGACGCCGTCTCGCAGATCGAGACGATCGCCGCCGACGAGGGCCTCACCGTCCTCGGCTGGCGCGAGGTGCCCGTCGCTCCGCAGCTGCTGGGCGCCACCGCCCGGTCGACCATGCCGGTCTTCCGCCAGATCTTCGTCAGCGACGGCACGTCGGAGGGCATCGCCCTCGACCGCAAGGCCTTCGTGCTGCGCAAGCGCGCCGAGCGCGAGGCCGGCGTCTACTTCCCGTCGCTGTCCGCGCGGACCATCGTCTACAAGGGCATGCTGACCACCGGCCAGCTGGAGCCCTTCTTCCCGGACCTGTCCGACCGCCGCTTCGCCTCCGCGATCGCGCTCGTGCACTCCCGGTTCTCGACGAACACGTTCCCCTCGTGGCCGCTGGCCCACCCCTACCGCTTCGTCGCGCACAACGGTGAGATCAACACCGTCAAGGGCAACCGCAACTGGATGGTCGCCCGCGAGTCGCAGCTCGTCTCCGACCTGTTCGGCGGCGACGACAAGACCATCGACCGGATCTTCCCGGTCTGCACGCCGGACGCCTCCGACTCCGCCTCCTTCGACGAGGTCCTCGAACTCCTGCACTTGGGCGGCCGTTCCCTGCCGCACTCCGTGCTGATGATGATCCCGGAGGCGTGGGAGAACCACGACTCCATGGACCCGGCCCGGCGCGCCTTCTACCAGTTCCACTCCACGATGATGGAGCCCTGGGACGGCCCGGCCTGCGTCACCTTCACCGACGGCACCCAGGTCGGCGCGGTCCTCGACCGCAACGGCCTGCGCCCCGGCCGCTACTGGGTCACCGACGACGGCCTCGTCGTCCTCGGCTCCGAGGTCGGCGTCCTGGACATCGACCCGTCCAAGGTCGTCCGCAAGGGCCGCCTCCAGCCCGGCCGCATGTTCCTCGTCGACACCGCCGAGCACCGCATCATCGAGGACGACGAGATCAAGGCCGGGCTCGCCGCCGAGAATCCCTACGCGGAGTGGCTGGAGGCCGGCGAGATCGAGCTGGAGGACCTGCCCGAGCGCGAGCACATCGTCCACACCCACGCCTCGGTCACCCGCCGCCAGCAGACCTTCGGCTACACCGAGGAGGAGCTGCGCGTCATCCTCGCGCCGATGGCCAAGGCCGGTGCCGAGCCGATCGGCTCGATGGGCACCGACTCGCCGATCGCCGCCCTGTCGGACCGTCCGCGTCTGCTCTTCGACTACTTCACCCAGCTGTTCGCTCAGGTCACCAACCCGCCGCTGGACGCCATCCGCGAGGAACTGGTCACCTCCCTGCGCTCGTCGCTGGGCCCCCAGGGCAACCTGCTCGACCCGAGCGCGGCCTCCTGCCGCAGCGTCCTGCTGCCCTTCCCGGTGATCGACAACGACGAGCTGGCCAAGCTCATCCACATCAACGCCGACGGCGACATGCCCGGGTTCAAGGCCGCGACGCTGTCCGGCCTGTACCGGGTGCACGGTGGCGGTGACGCCCTGGCCGCGCGCATCGAGGAGATCTGCGCCGAGGCCGACGCCGCCATCGACAACGGCGCCCGCCTGATCGTCCTGTCGGACCGCCACTCGGACGCCGAGCACGCGCCGATCCCGTCGCTGCTGCTCACCGCGGCCGTCCACCACCACCTCATCCGCACCAAGCAGCGCACCCAGGTGGGCCTGCTGGTCGAGGCCGGTGACGTCCGCGAGGTCCACCACGTCGCCCTGCTCATCGGCTACGGCGCCGCCGCCGTCAACCCGTACCTGGCGATGGAGTCCGTCGAGGACCTGGTCCGCGCCGGCACCTTCCTGCCCGGCATCGAGCCCGAGAAGGCCATTCGCAACCTCATCTACGCCCTCGGCAAGGGCGTGCTGAAGGTCATGTCCAAGATGGGCATCTCGACCGTCGCCTCCTACCGCGGCGCCCAGGTCTTCGAGGCCGTCGGTCTCGACGAGGCCTTCGTCGACAAGTACTTCAACGGCACGGCCACCAAGATCGGCGGCGTCGGCATCGACGTCATCGCCAAGGAGGTCGCCGCCCGGCACGCCAAGGCCTACCCGGCCTCCGGCATCGCCCCGGCGCACCGCGCGCTGGAGATAGGCGGCGAGTACCAGTGGCGCCGCGAGGGCGAGCCGCACCTGTTCGACCCGGAGACGGTCTTCCGCCTCCAGCACTCCACGCGCTCCGGCAAGTACGACATCTTCAAGCAGTACACCGAGCGCGTGAACGAGCAGTCCGAGCGGCTCATGACGCTGCGCGGCCTGTTCGGCTTCAAGTCGGACCGGCAGCCGATCTCCATCGACGAGGTCGAGCCGGTCTCCGAGATCGTCAAGCGCTTCTCCACCGGCGCCATGTCGTACGGCTCCATCTCCCAGGAGGCGCACGAGACCCTCGCCATCGCCATGAACCAGCTGGGCGGCAAGTCCAACACCGGTGAGGGCGGCGAGGACCCGGAGCGCCTGTACGACCCGGCCCGCCGGTCGTCCATCAAGCAGGTCGCCTCCGGCCGCTTCGGCGTGACCTCCGAGTACCTGGTCAACTCCGACGACATCCAGATCAAGATGGCCCAGGGTGCCAAGCCCGGCGAGGGCGGCCAGCTGCCCGGCCACAAGGTCTACCCGTGGGTCGCCAAGACGCGGCACTCGACGCCCGGCGTGGGCCTGATCTCCCCGCCGCCGCACCACGACATCTACTCCATCGAGGACCTCGCCCAGCTGATCCACGACCTGAAGAACGCGAACCCGCAGGCGCGGATTCACGTGAAGCTGGTCTCCGAGGTCGGCGTCGGCACGGTCGCCGCGGGTGTGTCCAAGGCGCACGCGGACGTCGTGCTGATCTCCGGCCACGACGGCGGCACCGGTGCCTCCCCGCTGACCTCGCTGAAGCACGCCGGCGGCCCGTGGGAGCTAGGCCTCGCCGAGACCCAGCAGACGCTGCTGCTCAACGGCCTGCGCGACCGCATCGTCGTGCAGACCGACGGCCAGCTCAAGACCGGCCGCGACGTGGTCATCGCCGCGCTGCTCGGCGCCGAGGAGTTCGGTTTCGCGACCGCGCCGCTCGTCGTCTCCGGCTGCGTCATGATGCGCGTCTGCCACCTCGACACCTGCCCGGTCGGCATCGCCACGCAGAACCCGGTGCTGCGCGAGCGCTACACCGGCAAGGCCGAGTACGTCGTGAACTTCTTCCAGTACATCGCCCAAGAGGTCCGCGAGATCCTCGCCGAGCTGGGCTTCCGCTCCATCGAGGAGGCCGTCGGTCATGCCGAGGCCCTCGACGTCACGCGGGCCGTCGACCACTGGAAGGCGCAGGGCCTGAACCTGGAGCCGCTGTTCCACGTGCCCGAGCTGCCCGAGGGCGCGGTGCGCCACCAGGTCATCGCGCAGGACCACGGCCTGGAAAAGGCGCTCGACAACGAGCTGATCAAGCTGGCCGCCGACGCGCTCGCCGCGTCCGGAGCCACCGACGCCCAGCCGGTGCGCGCCCAGGTGCAGATCCGCAACATCAACCGCACGGTCGGCACCATGCTCGGCCGCGAGGTGACGAAGAAGTTCGGTGGCGCGGGCCTGCCCGACGACACCATCGACATCACCTTCACCGGCTCCGCCGGCCAGTCCTTCGGCGCGTTCGTCCCGCGCGGTGTCACGCTGCGCCTGGAGGGCGACGCCAACGACTACGTCGGCAAGGGCCTCTCGGGCGGCCGGATCGTCGTCCGCCCGGACCGCGCGGCCGACCACCTCGCCGAGTACAGCGTCATCGCCGGCAACACCATCGGTTACGGCGCCACCGGCGGCGAGATGTTCCTGCGCGGCAAGACCGGTGAGCGGTTCTGCGTCCGCAACTCCGGCGCGACGGTCGTCTCCGAGGGCGTGGGCGACCACGGCTGCGAGTACATGACCGGCGGTCACGCCGTGGTGCTCGGCGAGACGGGCCGCAACTTCGCGGCCGGCATGTCCGGCGGTATCGCCTACGTGATCGACCTGGACCGCGACAACGTCAACGCCGGCAACCTGGACGCCGTCGAGCCGCTCGACGACACCGACAAGCAGTGGCTGCACGACGTGGTCCGCCGCCACCAGGAGGAGACGGGCTCGACCGTCGCCGAGAAGCTCCTGGCCGAGTGGGACACCGCCGTCGAGCGCTTCAGCAGGATCATCCCCAGCACGTACAAGGCAGTGCTCGCCGCCAAGGAAGCCGCCGAGCGAGCCGGTCTCTCCGAGACCGAGACCCACGAGAAGATGATGGAGGCGGCGATCAATGGCTGACCCGAAGGGCTTCCTGAACCACGGGCGCGAACTCGCCAGGTCCCGCCCCGTCGAGGAGCGCGTCAAGGACTGGAACGAGGTCTACGTCCCCGGCTCGCTGCTGCCGATCATCAGCAAGCAGGCCAGCCGCTGCATGGACTGCGGTATCCCGTTCTGCCACAACGGCTGCCCGCTCGGGAACCTGATCCCCGAGTGGAACGACTACGCCTACCGCGAGGACTGGGCGGCGGCGTCGGAGCGTCTGCACGCGACGAACAACTTCCCGGAGTTCACGGGCCGCCTGTGCCCCGCTCCCTGTGAGTCGGCGTGTGTGCTCGGCATCAACCAGCCGCCGGTCACCATCAAGAACGTCGAGGTCTCGATCATCGACAAGGCGTGGGAGACCGGGGACGTCGCCCCGCAGATCCCGGAGCGCCTGTCCGGCAAGACCGTCGCGGTCGTCGGCTCCGGCCCGGCGGGTCTCGCCGCCGCCCAGCAGCTGACCCGGGCCGGCCACACGGTCGCCGTCTACGAGCGCGCGGACCGCATCGGAGGCCTCCTCCGCTACGGCATCCCCGAGTTCAAGATGGAGAAGCGGCACATCAACCGCCGCATCGAGCAGATGCGCGCGGAGGGCACCCGCTTCCGCACGGGCATCGAGATCGGCCGCGACCTCAAGGCCGCGGACCTGAAGAAGCGCTACGACGCGGTCGTCCTGGCCGTCGGCGCCACCACGGCCCGTGACCTGCCGGTGCCCGGCCGCGAGCTCAAGGGCATCTACCAGGCCATGGAGTACCTGCCGCTGGCCAACAAGGTCCAGGAGGGCGACTACGTCACCACTCCGATCTCGGCCGAGGGCAAGCACGTCGTGGTCATCGGCGGCGGCGACACCGGCGCGGACTGCGTCGGCACCGCCCACCGCCAGGGCGCGGCCTCCGTCACGCAGCTGGAGATCATGCCCCGCCCGGGCGAGGAGCGGCACCCCACCAATCAGCCCTGGCCGACCTTCCCCATGCTGTACAAGGTCACCTCGGCGCACGAGGAGGGCGGCGAGCGGGTCTACTCGGTCTCGACGACCCACTTCGAGGGCGACGAGGACGGCAACGTCCAGTGGCTGCACCTCACCGAGGTGGAGTTCATCGACGGCAAGCTGACCCAGAAGCCGGGCACGGAGCGCAAGATCCCCGCCCAGCTGGTCACGCTCGCCATGGGCTTCACCGGCACCGACCGGGAGAACGGCCTGGTCGAGCAGTTCGGTCTGGAGCTCGACGAGCGCGGCAACATCGCCCGCGACGCCGACTTCCGGACCAACGTGCCGGGCGTGTTCGTCGCCGGTGACGCCGGCCGCGGCCAGTCGCTCATCGTGTGGGCCATCGCGGAGGGCCGCTCGGCGGCCCGCGGGGTGGACCGTGCCCTCACCGGCGCGAGCGAGCTGCCGGCGCCGATCCGTCCGACGGACCGCGCGCTGATGGTCTGACAGGACCTCACCAGACGTCCCGCACAACGGGGTGCGGAACACAGACGGCGCCTGCCCAACTGTCCCCGACCGGACGACCGGGCAGGCGCCGTCGCATGCCCTCAGCCGTTGCCGTTGCCGTTGCCGTGCTCGTCCGGCCACACCTGGATGTGGTCCTCCTCCAGCTCCAGCAGCACCCGGTCCGCCATGCCCAGGGCCGCCGTGTACTCGGCCGGCAGCTGGAGGCGGCCCGCCCGGTCGAGCATCGCGTACTCACGGGCCACCAGGGACTCCCGGCCCGCCTCGTCGACCTCCGTGCGGCGCAGCACCTCCGTCGAGGTGCGGCCGTCGCGGATCGCGACCGTGCGGCGGACCTCACCGGCGACCGCCTGGTCGTGCGTGACGATGACGATCGTCGTGCCCAGCTCCTCGTTGGCCCGGCGGAACGCCGCGAAGACCTGCTGCCCGGTCGCCGAGTCCAGCTCGCCGGTCGGCTCGTCGGCGAGCAGGACGGCGGGGGCGTTGGCGAGGGCGACGGCGATCGCGACGCGCTGCTGCTGACCACCGGACATCGCCTGCGGACGCCGGTCCCGGCAGTCGGCGACGCCGAGCAGCGACAGCAGCTCGTCCGCCCGTCCGGCCCGCTTCCGCCGGGAGGCGCCCGCCAGCTGCAAGGGCAGGTCGACGTTCTGAGCGGCCGTCAGATATGGCAGCAGATTGCGTGCCGTCTGCTGCCAGACGAAGCCCACCACCTCACGCCGGTACCGCAACCGCGCCTTCGCGTCCATCGCCAGCAGATCGCGGCCCGCGACCCTGGCGGCGCCCGCGGTGGGGACGTCCAGGCCCGCGAGGATGTTCATCAACGTCGACTTGCCGCTGCCGGACGCTCCCACCAGGGCCATCAACTCGCCCTCCCGCACCAGGAGATCGAGTCCCTGGAGGGCCTGCACCTCCACCGCGTCCCCGCCGCCGCGCCGGGCGAAGATCCGCACCAGCCGGTCGCAGGCGATCAGGGCGTCGTGCCCGTACGCCGGCCGGTCGCGGCGCCGGGCCACCCGCCGCTCCAGTTCCTCCAGCGACTCGGTCGTACCGTTCATCGCATGTCTCCTGCCCTGAGGTGGCTGATCGGTGTCCGGCGCCCCGCCCACCAGGCCTGCGCGACGGCCACCGCCCCCGCAAGCAGCATCGCGCCCGCGGCCGGCAGGGCCAGCGACCACAGGTCGGTCCGCAGCACGGCATCCGGTGGCGTGACGCCGGAGGTGTCCGCCAGGGCGAGCCGGTCCAGGTCGATGCCCGGGGCGAGCAGCCCCACCGTCGCCCAGCCGACGGCCATCCCCCCGCCGGCGGCGAGCAGCGTCTGGGGCAGCGCCTCCAGGCCGAGCAGGCGCCGCCCCTGGCGGGTCGTCATACCGAGGGTGCGCAGCCGGGCCAGCAGCGCGGCCCGTTCCGGCGCGGACCGCACCAGGCCGAGCACCAGGGCGAGCAGGGCGTAGCCCGCGCCCGCGGCGACGGCCCAGAGGTAGATCCGTTCGGCACCGGCCTGCAACGGCGCGTCGGACAGCGCCGCGCGTGCCTCGCTCCGCAGGGTCACCGAGAGGCCGGAACCGGCGCCGCGCACGGCCGCCCGGAGCGCCTTGGCGTCGAGCCCGGCACCGGCCGCCAGCAGCGTCGACGGGCCGGCCGAGCCCTTCAGGCCCGCCGCGTCGACCAGGAGGAACTCGCCCTCGGGGACGGCCGGGGTGCGGGGGCGCACCGCGGTGATCCGCACCGTGAGAGGTCCGGCGTCCGTCACGATCCGGTGCGGTGCCCGCCCGAGCCGCCCGGCGACCTCCGGGGAGGCGACCGCGTCCAGCACGCCGTCCCGCATCCGCAGCCGGCCGGCCTCGAAGCCGCCGAGTCCCATCCGCCCGGCCAGCTCCCCGTACGACTCCGGCTCGACCCCGGCCACGGTCAGCGACCGCGCCTCGTCGGACCCGCCCTCGGAGGCGAACTCGACCCTCACGCCCGTCACCTGCCGCACGCCCGCCACATCCTCCACCGACCGCGCCAGCCCCGCGGGGAGCGGCGAACCGTCGGGGGTGGCGATCAGCGCGTCCGCGCCCGTCTCCAGCAGCGCGGCCCGGTCCCGGGCGTCCGCCACGCCCGCCAGCACGGAGCCCCCGAACGCGGCCGTCGTCAGGGCCGTCAGCAGGGCGAGCAGGGGGAGCGTGGCGACCGCCGACGGTGAGCGGCCCGCGCGGGCCAGCGACAGGAACCCCACCACCCCGCGCAGCCGCCCGGCCGGGCCCGCGGCCCACCGCAGGGGCAGCGGGAACAGGCGGACGAGGACCAGCGCCGCCACCAGGGCGACGAGCACCGGGGCGGCGCTCACCAGCAGGTCTCCGTCCCCGGACGGGCCGCGGCGGCGCAGCGTCAGCACCGAGCCGACGGCCAGCACCAGCAGGGTCAGTTCGGCGACCGTGCGACGCCCGCCGGGCCTGGCCAGGGCCAGGTCGTCACGCCCCCGGTGCGCCCGCGGTCTGCGATGCGCCACCGCCGCACGCACCGGCAGCGCTGTGCAGGCAAGCAGCGCCACGGCACCCGCCCCGAGCACGGCGGGCAGCAGCCGGGCCTCGTCCACGACGAGCACGGCGAGCAGCAGACCGCACGCCGCCGCGGGCACCGCCGGCACCGCGTTCTCGGCCAGCAGCCGCCCGGCGATGCCGCGCAGGGAGCCGCCCCTGGCCCGCATCAGGGCGAGTTCCCCCTCCCGGCGGGCGGCGGCCAGGCCACCGCTCATCACCAGGACGACGAAGGCCACCGCGGTGATCCCGAAGGCCGCCACGGCGACCACCGGCGCGACGGCGTCACGCGTCTCCGCGAAGGCGCCCACGACCTGCTCCAAGCCGGTGGACAGCTGCGCCGTCGGACCGGCGACGCCGCGCATCCGCACCAGGGCGGGCCCGTCCTCCAGGGACGCGATCCGGTCGGTCAGGGCCGCGGTGTCCGACCCGGCCAGGCGCCCGGTCGCGGGCGCGAACCGCCAGTACCGCTCCGGCTCTCCCTGACCGCCGAGCAGGGCCGGGGCGGCATCCGGCGCCAGCAGGACTCCCGCCTCCCAGTAGAACTGCGGCGGCCGGCCGCCGTTGCTCGCCATGGCCGGTGTCCGCAGGACCGGCTCAGCGGACCAGTAGCTCCGCTCCGGATGCCGGGGCTGGAGGATGCCGGTGACGCGGACGGTCAGGGGGCCGTCCGTGAAGCCGTCCAGCGTGAGCGTGGAGCCGGCCCGCAGCCGCAGCGTGCGGGCCGTGTCGGCGGTCACGGCCCCTTCCACCGCCCGGGTGTCCACGCTCACCGAAGCGTCTGCAGTGGGCAGCCGGCCCTCCCGCACGGTGGCGTGACCGGCCGCTCCCGACTGCGCGAGCAGGGTGAAGCGGGGCAGCAGCCCGTCGGGCCGGGGCAGCCACGGGTCCAGCGCCTGCAAGCTCTTGCCGGTCCGCACCCCGTACGCCGACTCGGCCGGGTCCACCCGCAGCGGCTCGGGCAGCAGCGCCCGCGCCCGGCCGTAGACCGCCGCGAGCGCCTCCGGCCGGACCTCGTCGGCCCGGGCCTCCTCCGGACGGTTGAGACCGGGCTGCTCCGTCTTCAGCTCCAGCACGGTCGACTCGGGGGCGGCGGTCGCGACGGCCCCGCGCAGCCCGTCCGTCTCGTACGCCTCCACGGCCCTCGGCAGGACGGCCGCGAGGAACGCCGTGACCAGCACCAGCACACCGAAGACGACGGCGGGCCAGGGCGCGGCCCGCAGCCGGGTCCGCACCCAGGAGGCTCCCTGCGCGTTCGGCGGCATCTCAGTCCTCCCCCTGGTGGCGGAGCGCGACGGCCGGCTCGGCACGGCGCAGCGCCGACGCGACGGTGATCAGCAGCAGCGGGGCGGCCACCCCGGCGAGGAGCAGGGCCACCTGAGGCACCGGCAGTTCGACGAGGACCGGCGGGACAGGCCGTGCGGCACCGGAGGTCAGCACGATCAGCGGGACGACGGCCCGGGTCAGGACGGTGCCGAGGCCGAGCCCGGCGAGCAGCCCGGCACCGATGAGCAGGCTCTGCTCCGTCGCGACCAGCCGGGCGAGATCCCGGCGGGGCGCGCCCAGGGCGCGCAGCACCGCGAACTCCGCGGACCGCTCCCGCCGCGCACCGGCGGCACTCACCGCGAACCCCCCGGCGGCCAGGGCCGCGGCGGCCACCGCCACCGCCGTCAGCGCCGAACGCGGCCCGGCGCCGAGCGGATCCCGCAGCAGCTCGGCCGTGGCCTCGTCCCGCACCAGCACCTGCCCGGGGTCGAGGTCGGGGCGCGCCCTGAGCGATGCGGCGACCTCGGCCTCCTTGCCCGGGGCGGTGCTCACCCACCACTCGGTGGGCGTGAGCGGCGTACTGGCCCGCTGCGCCAGCACGGCGTCGACGGCCCGCAGATCCAGCAGCAGCGCCCCGCCGGACAGGGTCTCCCCGGCCAGGTCGGTGGCGGCGGTCGGCAGCTCCTGGACCGCCCGCACGATCCGCACCCGCAGCTGCTCCCCGGACAGCGGTACGTCGATGGTGTCGCCGGGCCGGGCCCCCGCCGCCCGCAGGAAGTCCCGGCTCGCGACGGCGGAGAGGCCGCGCGGCACCTCGGCGCCGGTGGTGTCGACCCGGACGGTGTAGACCGGCTGGGCACCGTAGCCGTCACCGCGGTCGGCGCCCGTGCCGTACGACACGGCCAGCGGCGCACTCCCGGACGCGCCGGGCCTGGTGGTCGCACGGGCGACGACCTCTCCGTTCTGCGTCACGACCCGGCTGCCCTGCCAGCGCGTCCCGGCCGCGATGCCGACGGTCCGCGCGGAGCCGTCGCCGCCGGTGGCGAGCAGCCGCTCGACGGTGAACCGGTGCCGCTCGGCGCGCCCGGCGGGAGAGGTGTCGTCGAGCTGCAACCCGGTCAGCCGCAACGGCCCGGCCGGGGCCGCCCGGCGGCCCGCCGCGGTCGCGTCCAGGTCGAGCGCCACCCGGTGACTCCGGCCGTCCACCGGGACGCTGCCGCCGCCCAGCCGGTACGCGATGCCGTACCGGTCCTCCACGACCACCGTGAGCAGCGGTGCGCGATCGGAGGGGGAGCGCTTCGTCCGGGCCCCCTCGTCGGCGATCCGCACGTCGAGGGCGATCCGCCGGGTGCCGTCGGGAAGCCGCACGGCCCGGTCCCCCTCCGGCGCGGGCGGTGTCAGGGCCCGCAGCAGACGCCCCGGGGGCTCCTCGGCGAGGTCGCCGCGCAGGAGCATCCCGTCCCGGGTGCGCTCCGTGTCCAGGGCGAGGACCGTCGCCCGGCGGTCCCCGGAGAGGCTCAGCGTGGTGCGGTGCGCGGGAGCGGCGGCCACGGCGCCGGGCAGCGAGGCGTACAGACCCGTCTGCCCGGGGCTGCCCGGCCGGTAGTCGAGGACCCGCACGGAGGCGCCCGTCCGGAAGTCGGCCTGGTCCTCCTGCGACCGGTCCCAGGACGCACCGTGCCCGATCGCCAGCATGCCCGTCGCCACCGCGATGACCAGCAGCAACACCGGCCCCGCCCCCCGCAGCGGACGCCGGCTGAACTGCCAGCCCGCCAACGCCGCCGGCAGTCCGCGCCCGCTCGCCGACCGCCGCTCCGCGAGCCGGGCCACGAACGGCAGCAGACGCAGCGTCAGGACCGTGCCCGCCAGCAGCGCCAGCGCGGGCGCCGCCACCAGCAGCGGATCGATGCCCAGCTCCCCGGCCCGGTCCCGGCTGAGCACGCCGCCGCCGGTCGCGTCGGTCTGCCGGTCCAGCTGCCAGTACGCCACGCCCGCGATCAGCAGCAGCGCCACATCGGCTCCGGCCCGCACGGGCGCGGCCGACGTCGCGGCCCGGACCCGCCGCAGCCGTACCGGAGTTCCCGCCGTCGCCGCCAGCGCGGGCGCCACCACCGCCATCGCGCAGGCCGCCGCCACCCCGCCCGCGACCAGCCACACCCCGCCCGCCGGGGCGGCGCTGAGCCGCAGCCCGATCCCGTCGAGCGAGGACCACCGGGCGAGCAGCCGGGCCAGCGGGCCGGACAGCAGCGCGGCACAGACGGCGGCGGGGACCGCCAGCAGCAGCGCCTCCAGCGCGGCGAGCGAGGCGATCCGGCCACGCGATCCGCCCCTGGCCCGCAGCAGCTCGGTTTCCCCCGCCCGTTCACTGCCCAGCAGCCTCGCCACCAGCAGCAGCGCGTACCCGGCGAGCAGCACCAGCTGCACCGAGACGATCAGCAGCGTCGACCGGGACACCAGCAGGCCCCGCTCGGTCCGGTCGAGCACCTCGGGCAGCCCCGTGCGCACGTCCGCGTCGCCCCCGAGCGCCGGGTCGTCGCGCAGCGCCCCGGCCGCGCGGACCGCCGCCGAGCGGAGCGCGCCGATGCCATCGGTCGTCAGGGAGCCGAAACCGGCCGTCGCAACCCAGCCGGTGGCGTCCTCGGAGGCGCGACCGGAGGCGAGCACCGACCCGTGCGTCAGCAGCGGCCCGTACGTCGTGAAGGCGACCGTGCGGATGCCCCGGCCGCCGAGGGCGTCGGCCTGCCAGTACGGATCGGAACCGTCGGCCGCCCGGTACACCCCCGTCACCCGGACCCGGAGCGGATCGCCGCCCAGCCGGTCGGTGAGCGTGAGCCGCGCTCCGGGCCGCAGCTTCAGCCGGTCGGCGGCCGCCTCGGGCAGGGCCACCGGCACAGCGGCCGTACGGGACGCCGGGGCCGGGCCCGGCAGGGCGCCCGTGAGCAGCCGGATCCGTGACACGTCGAGGGCGGCGAGGTGCGTGAGGTCGGGCTCCCCGGCGCGGGCCTCGGCGCTCTGCAGGGACCTGGGCAGCGCGTAAGGCCCGGACCGCTCCAGTCTGCGCACGGTCACCGGCAGCCCGCCGAAGGCGTCCCGCGCCCCGCGCACCACCGCCCGCTGCGCCGCGTCCCGCCGCTCCCGGGGCACGTCCGCCTCGACGACGAGGGAGGCGGAGGCCGCGGCCCGGCCGCCCAGGGCGCCGCGCAGCGCCGCGTTCCCGACGGAGCCGGAGTAGGCCGTCAGGGCGGCGAGCACCGAGGTGGTCAGCAGGACGGCGAGGAGGGCGGCCGTGAGCAGCAGCCGGTGCGCGCGCAGGCGCAGCAGCAGTAAGCCCGTCACTCTTCCCCCACCCGATGCACGCGCCTCAGAGCCCCAACCCGGCATGCATATCACGGAGTTACCCGCCCGGCACATGAGTTCGAACGCGGGTCGTCCGGCTCTTGACCATGCGGACCGGTTCCGTATGGGATGCGATGATGACCGAGAACACCAGTCCGCAAACCGGCGCCGCCCTCGCCGACGACGCGGCCGGCGGGCCGATGCTGCGGGTGGAGGACCTGCACCACTCCTACGGCTCCGGGGCCGCCGCCGTGCACGCGCTGCGCGGGGCCTCCTTCACCGTCCGGAGCGGGGAACTGGTCGCTCTCAAGGGCCGTTCGGGCTCCGGCAAGTCGACGCTGCTCCATCTGATCGGCGGCCTCGACACCCCGCAGAGCGGCCGGATCGTCCTCGGCGGCACCGACCTGTCGGCGCTGGGCGAGAGCGAGCAGCTGGAACTGCGCCGCGACCGGATCGGTTTCGTCTTCCAGTCCTTCGGGCTCATCCCCATCCTCACCGCCGCCGAGAACGTGGGCGTGCCGCTGCGGCTGCGCCGGGCTGAGCCGCGCGAACGCGAGGAGCGGGTGGCGCTGCTGCTGGCCCTGGTGGGGCTCGCCGGCCATGAGACGCAGCGGCCCGCCGAGCTGTCCGGCGGACAGCAGCAGCGGGTCGCCATCGCCCGGGCCCTCGCCAACCGGCCGGCCCTGCTGCTCGCCGACGAGCCGACCGGCCAGCTCGACGCCGCCACCGGCCTGGCGGTGATGGAACTGCTGCGGGCCGTGGTCCGCAGCGAGCGCGTCACGGCCCTCGTGGCCACCCACGACCCCCAACTCCTCGGCCTGGCCGACCGGGTGCTGGAGCTGAACGACGGGGTGGTCGTCGAGGGGTGAGAGGATGCGGGCCATGGTCGCGATCAGTCTGAGCAAGGTCCAGGAGACCGCTCCCGCGCTGGTGAACCTTTACAAGAGCGCCGGGGTGTCCCTCACGAAGCACGGCCTCGACGGACTGCGGGCCGCGGTCTACCTCGTCGTCGACTACTCCGGCTCCATGAAGCCCTACTACAAGGACGGCAGCGTCCAGGCGCTGGCCGACCGGGTGCTCGGCCTGTCGGCGCACCTGGACGACGACGGCACCGTGCCGGTCGTGTTCTTCTCCACGGACGTCGATGCCGAGACCGAGATCGCCCTGGCCGATCACGAGGGGCGGATCGAGCGGATCGTGGCCGGGCTCGGCCACATGGGCAAGACCGCCTACCACCTGGCCATGGACGCCGTGATCGACCACTACCTCGACAGCGGGACGGCCGAGCCCGCCCTGGTCGTGTTCCAGACCGACGGCGGGCCGATCAACAAGCTCGCCGCGGAGCGGTACCTGTGCAAGGCCGCGAGACTGCCGCTGTTCTGGCAGTTCATCGGGTTCGGAGACCCGGGCAGCAAGCAGTTCGACTTCCTGCGCAAGCTCGACGAGCTCGCCGTGCCGGGCAAGCGGACCGTCGACAACGCCGGGTTCTTCCACGCGGGCCAGGACCCCCGGAAGGTATCGGACGCCGAGCTGTACGACCGGCTGGTCGGCGAGTTCCCGCAGTGGCTTGTGGCCGCACGGGCGCAGGGGATCGTGCGGGAGCCCGCCGCCCGCTGAGCCCGCCGCTGGTCCCCTTGGCCCAACCCACCCTCGCCCCGTTTGCACGACCACGACGCCGTGCCACGCTGGGAAGGATCCGACGGGGAGGCGACGACGCATGGGCGACGACGGCGCACGACGGGTGTACGGGACGGACTCCGCCCACCGGAGGCCGCCCGCGGGCAAGGGCGAGCAGCTCGCCGACTGGGCGGACGGGCGGCTCGGCCTCTACGCCCTGGCCAAGGCCAACATGCGCAAGGTCTTCCCGGACCACTGGTCCTTCATGCTGGGCGAGGTCACCCTCTACAGCTTCGTCGTGCTGATCCTCACCGGTGTCTACCTCACCCTGTTCTTCGAGCCCAGCATGCAGGAGGTCGTCTACAACGGCTCCTACACCGAACTCAACGGCGTCCTGATGAGCAGGGCGTTCGAGTCCACGCTGGACATCAGCTTCGACGTGCGCGGCGGGCTGCTCATCCGGCAGATCCACCACTGGGCGGCGCTGGTCTTCATCACCGGCATGCTGGTGCACATGATGCGGGTGTTCTTCACGGGCGCCTTCCGCAAGCCGCGCGAACTGAACTGGGTCTTCGGCTGGACCCTGCTGATGCTCGGCATCATCACCGGCCTGACCGGCTACTCCCTCCCCGACGACCTGCTGTCCGGCACCGGCATCCGCTTCGCGCAGGGCGCCATCCTGTCGATCCCGATCGTCGGGACGTACCTGTCGTTCTTCCTGTTCGGCGGGGAGTTCCCGGGCGAGGACATCATCTCGCGGCTGTACCCCGTCCACATCCTGCTGCTGCCCGGGATCATGCTGGGCCTGGTGACCGCCCATCTGATCCTGGTCTTCTACCACAAGCACACCCAGTTCCCGGGCCCCGGACGCAAGGAGCGGTCGGTCGTCGGGATGCCCTTCCTGCCCGTCTACATGGCCAAGGCCGGCGGCTTCTTCTTCCTCGTCTTCGGAGTCCTGACGGTGATGGGCGCGATCGCCCAGATCAACCCCGTGTGGGCCTTCGGCCCCTACCGCCCCGACCTGGTCACCACCGGCGCCCAGCCCGACTGGTACCTCGGCTTCTCCGAGGGCCTGATCCGGGTGATGCCGGGATGGGAGATCAACCTCTGGGGCCACACCCTCGTCCTCGGCGTGTTCATCCCCTTCTCCCTCTTCCCCCTGATCCTGCTCGCCCTCGGCCTCTACCCCTTCATCGAGGCGTGGATCACCGGCGACAAACGCGAGCACCACATCCTCGACCGGCCGCGCAACGCACCCGTGCGCACCGGCCTCGGCGTGGCCTGGCTGACCCTGTACGCGGTGCTGCTGATCGGCGGCGGCAACGACATCGTCGCCACCCATCTGCACCTGTCCATCAACGTCATCACCTGGTTCGTGCGGATCGGCGTCTTCGTGCTGCCGGTCGTCGCGTTCATCATCACGAAGAAGATCTGCATGGGCCTGCAACGCCGCGACCGCGCCAAGGTCCTGCACGGCCGGGAGACCGGCACCATCAAGCGGCTGCCGACCGGCGAGTACATCGAGGTGCACGAGCCCCTCGCCCAGGCCGAGCGGTTCACTCTCACCCAGCACGAGCAGAACCCGCCCTACGAGGTCGGGCGCGAGGTCGACGCGGGAGGCGTCCGCCGCAAGGTCAAACGCTCCGAGCGGCTGCGAGCCCGCCTCGCCAAGGCCATGTTCGGGCCCGACGCGCGGATCGAGAAGCCGACGGTGGAGGAGTACCGGCAGATCACCAGCGGCGATCACCAGCACTGACGACCGGGCCCCAGGGGCCCGGTTCTCGACCAGCCACAGCGACACATCGGCGGTGAGCGGCAAGGCGGGCACAGGTGCGGCCGCATCCCGCACGGCGCCCCCTGGGCCCGGCCTTGGGCAGGCACCGCCGACGTGATCGTCGCTGAGCGGGTCCGGCACGCGGCGGCCCAACTCCACGAGGGCAACGGCCACTCGGCTGGACGCGGGCGCCGGCAGGCCTCCGGCGCAGCCGGCACGAACACACCCTCCCGCGCCACGCGGCCCACAGCGCTGGCCCGCCTGCATGGTCACCCGGCTACAGGCCCGCGTCGCCACCGGTGCGTCCGTCGCGGTAGCGGGCGTCCAGCGGCCCGCCGCCCACGCCCAGCACAGGCCCCTCGCGCGCGGCCGCGGCCGGACGCAGCCCGCTCGGCGGGCAGGCGTGGCGGCCTCAGCGCCCCCCTATCGCCGGCTCGCGACGGCGAGGCCCCAGCGCGGCCACCGAGCGGGGCCGACGCGGCCCTGCTCACGCGTTCCGGGACGGATGCGCGCCCTACGTGTCGCACTCCAGCACGCTCCGGCACAGCACGCACCGGGCCCGGACCCGGCCCCGCACCGGCACCCTGATCCGCTGGTGGCAGGTGGGGCAGGGGAAAGACACCCGCAGGCGCCCGCCCCCGTCGGGGGAGAACGCGTACCGCACACCCGGCTGCGGCGGACCCGAGGAACCGTGCCGCCGGTCACGGGCGTACCGCCGGCGTCCCGCCCAGCCCGCCGCCGTCAGCGGCGGCTGCCGCTCGTCGAGGCGCGCCAGCTCCATCCCCTTCACGTACGCCGTGTACGCCTGCGCACTGGTGAACCACACCGACGGGTCCTCACCGAACACCAGCGCCCGCTTGGCCAGCACGTACCCGAACTCCTCCGGCGTGAGATACCCCAGCTTCTGCGACGAGGCCGCATCCTCCCGGTACGCGTCCAGCAGCAGCCACCCCGCGCCCAGGTACGTCGTCGCCGTGTCCGTGAGGATCTCGTTGTCCCTCACGCCCGGGAAGGACAGGTCCAGACGATGCAGGTACACATGCATCACCTCGTGCGCGAGGGCCGCCCCGATGTCCCGCCGATGCGTACGGAACCGGTCGTTCAGCTCCACGAAGTACTCCGGCCCCGCCGCGAGCTCCACGTTCGCCGCGTGCCGCATCTCCCGGAAACTCACGATCAGCCGGGCATCCGGCAGCCGGTAGTGCCGCACCAGCTCGTGCGCCACCCGCTGCGCCCCCAGATACAGGTCGTCGGTGTCGCAGAACGCCACGTCGACGGGGAGCACGCTGGTCTCGAACGACCGGACGGTGTCGTACGACAGCCGCTTGTACAGCGCCGTGATGGCGGCCCGCACCGTCTCCAGATGCGGGTAACCGTGCTCGACCGGCCCGTCGCTCGCCACGCCTCACCCCCAAGGACGCCCCGGAACCCGGTTCCACTGTACGAGGACGCGACCCGCCGCGACCCGCAGCGGACGGGCGCGCGGACGGCGAAAACCGGTCGTCACCCCCCGGCACCTCCGGCAGAATCCGCGCCGTGACCAGCGAACAGCACACCGTCGCCGCCTCGCTCCGGGTGGGCGGCCAGGACGACGACCTCGAAAAGCGGCTCGACGAGGAGCTGACCGCCTTCAACACCGCCGCCGCCGACGGCGCCGTCACCGAACCCCTCTCCGTCCGCGTCACCGACGACACCGGCGACCTGGTCGGCGGGCTCACCGCCTGGACCTGGGGCACCCTGTGCTCGGTGGACATGCTCTGGATCCGCGAGGACCGGCGCCACTGCGGCTGGGGAAGCCGGCTGATGCACGCGGCAGAGGCCGAAGCTGCCCGGCGCGGCTGCACCGACATGATCGTCTCCACGTACAGCTTCCAGGCACCCGCCTTCTACCCGAGGCTCGGCTTCGAGGAACGCGCCCGCGTCCAGGGCGTCCCCGGCGGCCACGAGGACGTCTACTTCCACAAGCGACTCCCACCGCCGAAGAATGAGACGGCCGGCGGCCACCCCGCGTGATCCCCGTAGGCTGACGCCCCATGACCACCAGCAACACCGGTTCCCCCGACGCCGGCCCCGCCGTCCGCGAAGAGCTCGCCCGGCTGCGCGACAGCATCGACAACATCGACGCGGCCGTCGTCCACATGCTCGCCGAGCGCTTCAAGGCCACCCAGCAGGTCGGCCACCTCAAGGCCCGGCACCAGCTGCCGCCCGCCGACCCGGCCCGCGAGGCCCGCCAGATCGCCCGGCTGCGCGCCCTCGCCGAGAACGCCAAGCTCGACCCCGCCTTCGCCGAGAAGTTCCTCAACTTCATCGTCGCCGAGGTCATCCGCCACCACGAGCGCATCGCCGAAGAGGCGCTGGGCGGCTCCACCACCGGCGCCAACTGACCTCACGCACGCCCCGGGGGAGTGACACGGCGGCCCGCTCGCGGCATGCTGCGCTGTGCACAGCATGTCAGCTGACGAGCACACCCCGTCAGCGTCCCGGACTTACTCTGGTCCTCCACGAGGGAGGGGCGTCGGGCCATGCCGTCGGATACCAGGATCCTCATCGTCGACGACCACGAGGACACGCTGTACGCGCTGGAGAGCGCCCTGGCCCCGCTGGGCTACCAGCTCGGCAGGGCCACCAGCGGCGACGAGGCACTCAAACAGGTCCTCCGCGGCCAGGTCGGCCTGCTGCTGCTCGACGTGCGCATGCCCGGCGTCAGCGGACTGGAGGTCGTGCGCTACATGCGGCGCGTGGAACAGACCCAGCACATCCCCGTCATCCTGCTCACCGGCTTCGGCGCCGACCACGAACTGACCACCACCGCCTACGCACTCGGCGTCGCCGACCTCGTCCTGAAACCCGTCGACCCCTGGGCCCTGCGCACGAAAGTCCGCTACCTCTACGACGCCCACCGGCGCCATCTCGCCCTCGAACGCGAGGTGCACCACCTGCGCGCCCTCGTCGGAGAGCACACCGGGACCGCCGCACACCCCCGCCCCGGACTGCCGCACCCCGACGCGCGCGTGCCCACACAGCGGCCCATGGGGGCGCACGCCGGGGAGCTCGAAAAGGACCGCACCTAGAGCGGACATTGGGCACGTACCGATCCGCCTCTGTGCCTTGCCGACGCCATCAGGCAGCATGTCACGCATGTCCGTACTGACGCGCGACGAAGCGCAGACCCGAGCAGAGCTCCTCGACGTCCACCACTACACGATCGACCTCGACCTGACCGGCGGAGACGAGACTTTCGAATCCCGCACCCTGATCAGGTTCGCTGCCCGCGTGGACGGCACCACCTTCGTCGAGCTCAAGCCCGCCGAGCTGCGCTCCGTCACCCTCGACGGACACCCCCTGGACCCCGAAGCCCTGGACGGCAACCGGCTCACCCTGCCCCACCTCACCGCCGGCGAGCACGAACTGCGCGTGGACGCCCGGATGCGCTACTCCCGCACCGGCGAGGGCATGCACCGCTTCACCGACCCCACCGACGGCGAGACCTACGTCTACACCCAGCTCTTCCTGGACGACGTCCAGCGCGTCTTCGCCGCCTTCGACCAGCCCGACCTGAAAGCCGTCTTCGAACTGTCGGTGAAAGCCCCGCAGGACTGGACCGTCCTCGCCAACGGCATCACCGAACACACCGACGGCGTATGGAAAGCGGCCCCCACACCGCTCATCTCCACCTACCTCGTCGCCGTCGCCGCCGGCCCCTGGCACTCCGTGCGCACCGAACACCGCGGCCTGCCTTTCGGCCTGCACTGCCGCCGCTCCCTCGCCCCCTACCTCGACGCCGACGCCGACGAACTCCTCGACGTCACCCGCGCGTGCTACGACCGCTACCACGAGAAGTTCGACGAGCCCTACCCATTCGACTCCTACGACCAGGCCTTCGTCCCCGAGTTCAACGCCGGCGCCATGGAGAACCCCGGCCTCGTCACCTTCCGCGACGAATTCGTCTACCGCTCCGCCGTCACCGACACCGAACGCCAGACCCGCGCCATGGTCATCGCCCACGAGATGGCCCACATGTGGTTCGGCGACCTCGTCACCCTCAAGTGGTGGGACGACATCTGGCTGAACGAGTCCTTCGCCGAGTACATGGGCTACCAGACCCTCACCGAAGCGACCCGCTTCACCGACACCTGGACCGACTTCGGCGTCACCCGCAAGTCCTGGGGCTACGACGCCGACCAGCGCCCCTCCACCCACCCCGTCGCCCCCGAGGCCGTCGACGACACCGCCTCCGCACTGCTCAACTTCGACGGCATCTCCTACGCCAAGGGCGCCAGCGCGCTGCGGCAACTGGTCGCCTGGCTCGGCGAGAAGGACTTCCTCGCCGGCATCAACACCCACTTCGCCCGGCACAAGTTCGCCAACGCCACCCTCGCCGACTTCATCGACAACCTCGCGAGCGCCACCGACCGCGACGTCCACGCCTGGGCCGACGCCTGGCTGCGCACCACCGGCGTCGACACCCTCACCCCGCGGATCACCCCCGGCGAGCACGGCACCTGCGCCCTCACCGTCGACCGCGCCGGCAGCCGCCCGCACCGCATCGCCGCCGGCCTCTACGACCGGGACCTCGGCGACGACGGCGGGCAGCTCGTCCTGCGCGAAAGCCTCCACCTGGACGTCCCGCAGACCGACGCCCACCCCATCGGCAAGCGCCCCGCCCTGCTCCTCCTCAACGACGGCGACCTCACCTACGCCAAGGTCCGCTTCGACCCCGAGTCCTTCGAGACCGTCCGCAAGGACCTGTCCGGCCTGCCCCGGCCGCTCACCCGCGCGGTCGTCTGGAACGCCCTGCGGGACGCCGTCCGCGACGGCGAACTCGCCCCCGGCGCCTACCTGGAGACCGCCCGCGCCCACCTCCCGCTGGAGACGGACCTCGCCATCGTCCAGGGCGTCCTCGCCTTCGCCTCCGCCTACATCGCCGACCGCTACCTCACCCCCGACGAGCGGCCCGCCGCCCTCGCCACCCTCTCCGAACTGTGCCGCGACCTCATCCGCCGCACCGAGGACGGCGACAACCCCGGCCTGCGCCTGATCGCCGTACGCCACCGCATCGACGTGGCCGCCCACCCCGACACCATCGCCGCCTGGCTCGCCGACGGCACCGTCCCCGGCGGCCCGGAACTCGACCCCGAGCTGCGCTGGCGCGTCCTCGCCCGGCTCGCCGTCCTCGGCGCGACCGACGAGGCCGCCATCGCCGCCGAACTGGAACGCGACCCCAGCGCCACCGGCCAGGAGGGCGCCGCCCGCTGCCGCGCCGCCTTGCCCGACCCGGAGTCCAAGGCCCGCGCCTGGGAGGCCATGTTCGGCTCCGACGACCTGTCCAACTACCTCTTCACGGCCACCGCCCGCGGCTTCTGGCAGCCCGAACAGGCCGAGCTGGTACGCGAGTACGTCACGCGCTACTACCCCGACGCGGTCGCCGTCGCCGACCGCCGGGGCCCCGCCATGGCGGAGGCGGCGGGCCGCTGGGCCTTCCCCGCACACGCCGTCGACGCGGACCACCTCCACCTCGGCGAAACCTGCCTGCACGACGGCACCCCGACCCCCGCGCTCCGCCGCAAACTCGTCGACCAACTGGACGACTTGAAGCGCGCACTCCGGGTCCAGGGAGCCCGTCAGACCTGACGAGGGACCCGGGGCGTCCGCCTTTCCCGTCCCGGGCCAGGGATCGCGCCCCGGCCCGGGCCGGGGCCCATACGACCGGGTTCGAGAGGCGCTCCGGGACCAAGGGGCCCGGGAGCCCTGAGGGCGGGGGCTTAGGCGAAGAGCGGCACGGTTCGGGGCGGCGGGCAGCGGCCCTCGCCGCGCGGCGGGCGTCCGCCCGGCCGTTCCTCCCGCCCTGGGCTCCGGGTCTGGGGCCGGGCCCGGCCCCGGTTCCCACGGGGCGGGTCCGAGACCTGGCACCGGCGCTCAGAAGCAGTCCCGGCCTCGCCCGGGTGGCCGCCTTTGCGCCGCCGCGGCAACCCCGCCGTCCCTCCCGTCCCGGGCCACGGGCCTTGACCCACCGCGGACAGAAGTCGACCAGGGCCCGGGGCCATACGGCCGGTGTCGAGCACCGCCCCCCGCGCCGAGAAGCCGGCCCGGCCCCCCGGCCCGCACGGCCGGTTTCGAGAACTCGCACCCGTGCGCAGAGGTACCTCCACCCGGGTTGAATCGTTGGGCTGTCCGGGCGTGCCGCCAGCCCCGCGCCCCGGAGGTCAGTCCATGAGCACGCCGCCCCTCGCATCGGGCCCCGACGGCCCGCAGGCCCTGCGGCCCTTGCTCCGCACCGTGCTCGACGCGCTGGACACCGGCGCCCGGGCCCGCGGCGGGCCGCTGCCGACGGGCGGCCCGGAGCAGGTCACGGCGCGGCTGCGGGACGCCGTGGGGGACGTCCTCCCCGACCGGGGCGACCCGCACGCCCTCCGTACCCTGGTCGACGTCTTCGCCCGGACCGCCGCCGACCCCGCCCACCCGCTGTGCGCCGCCCACCTCCACTGTCCCCCGCTCGCCGTGGCAACCGCAGCCGACCTCGCGGTCTCCGCCCTCAACCCCTCCCTGGACTCCTGGGACCAGGCCCCGGGAGCGTCGGAACTGGAGCGGCTCGTCACGGCGGCACTGGCCCGGGAGGTTTACGGAACCGGCACACCGGCGACCCCGGACTCCCTCGTCACCACCGGCGGCACCGAAGCCAACCAGCTCGCCCTGCTCCTCGCCCGGGAATCCCACGGCGCGACCGTCCGGCTCGTCTGCGGGGCCAACGCCCACCACTCCCTGCCCCGCGCCGCCTGGCTGCTCGGCCTGCCCCGGCCCGCCGTCGTACCCACCCCGCACGGCACGCTCGACCCCGACGCGCTCGACCGGGCCCTCACCGGCCTGGACGGGCCGCTGCTCGTCGCCGCCACCGCCGGCACCACCGACGCCGGGCTCATCGACCCGCTGCCCGAGATCGCCGCCCGCTGCACGGCCCACAACGCCCGGCTGCACGTGGACGCCGCCTACGGCGCCGGGCTCCTCTTCAGCGACCGGCACCGCACCCGCCTCACCGGCCTCGACACCGCCGACACCGTCACCCTCGACCTGCACAAACTCGGCTGGCAACCCGTCGCCGCAGGCCTCCTCGCCGTCCGGGACAGCCGCGACCTCACCGCCCTGCGGCAAAGCGCCGACTACCTCAACGCCGACGACGACACCGAGGCCGGACTGCCCGACCTGCTCGGCCGGTCCCTCAGGACCACCCGCCGCCCCGACGTCCTCAAACTCGCCGTCACCCTCAAAACCCTCGGACGCAGCGGCCTCGGCGCGCTCGTCGACCAGGTCTGCGCCCACGCCCGCGAGTTCGCCGCCCTCGTCGACGCCCACCCCGGCTTCGACCTGCACGCCCCGCCCGCCATCAGCACCGTGCTGTTCCGCCCCACCGGCGCCACCGACACCACCGTCGCCGCCGTACGCCGCGCGCTGCTCACCGACGGCTCCGCCGTCCTCGGCCGGGCCCGCCTCGACGGCCGGCTCTGGCTCAAGGCCACCCTCCTCAACCCCGCCACCGGGCCCGACGACCTGGCCGCCCTGCTGCACCTCGCGGCAGCGAGCCGAGCCACCCTCGTGGAAGGACACACCCCCCGATGAACCCCGCCCCGGCCCCCGAACCCGACGCCCCCCGCGACCTCGTCGGCATCGGCATCGGCCCCGCCAACCTCTCCCTCGCCGCCCTCGCCCACCCCCTCCGCGGCCTCGACACCGTCTTCTACGACCAGCACCCCGCCTTCGGCTGGCACCCCGGCCTGCTCATCGAAGGCGCCACCATCCAGGTCCCCTTCCTCGCCGACCTGGTCTCCCTCACCGACCCCACCAGCCCCTGGACCTTCCTCAACTACCTCAGGTCCCGCGAACGGCTCTTCCCCTTCTACTTCGCCGAGCGCTTCCACATCCAGCGCGCCGAGTACGACGCCTACTGCCGCTGGGTCAGCGAAAACCTCCCCGGACTCCACTTCGGCCACCAGATCGACGCCGTCCGGTGGAACCCCGAACGCGACCTCTTCGAGGTCGACTTCACCCAGCTCGACACCGACGGAGAAGCCGAGGCCCTCGGCCGCACCAACGCGCGCAACGTCGTCCTCGGCATCGGCACCGAGCCCTACGTCCCCGACCCCCTCAAACCCCTCGTCGAGGCACCCGGCGTACCCGTCGTGCACGCCGCCGACTACCTCGACCACCGCGCAGCCCTCCTCGCCGCCGAACACGTCACCGTCGTCGGCATCGGACAGTCCGGCGCCGAGATCTTCCTCGACCTGCTCCGCAACAGGCCCGCCGGACGCGAGAAACTGCACTGGCTGGGCCGCACCGAGGCCTTCGCCCCCATGGAGTACTCCAAGCTCGGCCTGGAGCACTTCACCCCCGACCACACCCGCTACTTCCACGCCCTGCCCGAATCCACCCGCGACCGGCTCGTCGACAGCCAGTGGCAGCTGCACAAGGGCATCGACGCCGCCACCATCGCCGCCGTCCACGACGAGCTCTACCGCCGCACCCTGCACGGCGGCTGGCCCGACGCCGTCCTCACCCCCGGCGTCCGCGTCCGCACCGCCGGCCGGGTCGCCACGACCAAAGTCGAACTGCACCTGGAACACACCCTCCAGGACAGCCGCTCCCGCCTCACCACCGACGCCGTCGTCCTGGCCACCGGCTACCGCGAACGCCCCCTCGACCGGATCCTCGCCGGCCTCGACCCCTACATGCGCCGCGACAACCAGGAACGCCCCCGCATCGACGAGGACTACCGGCTCGTCCTCGACCCGTCCGTCACCGGCACCGTGTACGTCCAGAACGCCGAAACCCACACCCACGGCGTCGGCGCCCCCGACCTCGGACTCGCCGCCTGGCGCAGCGCGATCATCCTCAACACGCTGACGGGCGGGGAAGCCTACGCACTCCCCGCCCGCACCGCCTTCACCACCTTCGGCCTCACCCGGCGGGCTCACGTCCCGCCGCCCCGCGAGGCACCCGCACTGACCCCGCTCGTCGACGACCGAAGGTGACGAAGCGCCTGCCTCAGAAGACGGGCGTGCCCTCCCGCGTGAGCTTCCAGTCCACCGCCGCGAAGGCGGCCGGGTCGATCGACCCCTTCGCCTTCACCCAGGCGATCATGGTGTTGCGGATCTCGTCCGAGTTCGACCACAGCAACGGGGCCGCGGCGACATGCGGGAAGTTCCCGCCGCCGTTGGCCCGGTAGTTGTTCACCGCGAACACGAACTTCGCGTCGTCGGCCAGCGGCTGCCCCCCGAACCGCACATTCGTCACCCGCGAACCGGCCGGCTTCGCGATGTCGATCTCGTACGACAGGCCGCTCACCACGTCGTAGTTGTAGTCCGGCGTGCCGTTCGCGTTCGTCAGCTTCGCCGGATCCACCGCGGCGCCCGGCGCGGTCTGCACGAAGTAGTTCGCCGAGTACTCCAGATACGCCTTCATCTGCGCGCCCGTCATCAGACGCGCCTCCAGCGTGTTCTCGAAGACGTACAGACCCGCCACGTCCCGGATCGTCACCTCACCGGCCGGGATCCGCGCACTGCGCGAGAAGCACGCCGCCTGCGACAGCACCGGCAACGCGGCGTGCTCCGTCCCCGCCAGCGCCTGCTTGACCGTGTCCGCCTGGATGTGGTTGATCAGATCGATGATCGGCACGTCCTTGTACGGCGCCTCGGCCGACGTCATCTCCGCCGCGTTGGTGCCGATGACCTGGTTGACGTACGCCACGACCTTCTCGTGCTCGTCCCCGAGCAGCTTCGTGATCTTCGGGTCCTCCTCCACGGTGTTGGAGTTCAGGACCTTCGCGCCGACCTTCTCGACCTTCCAGCAGCCCTTCTCCCAGACCAGCTCGAAGTCGAACAGCGTCAGGCGCTGCCCCCACTTCAGCGGCTCCGACAGCACGACCTTCTTGCCCGTCTTCTTGTTCGTGACGAAGTACTCGGGGATCTCCGTGTGCGCGTGCCCGACCAGGATCGCGTCGATCCCCGGCACCTGCTCCGCCACCAGACCCGCCGCGTTCTCGATGTACGGCAGCTGGTCACCGTAGGACGACGTCCCCGACGAACCGCTGTGCGCCGACACGATGACCACGTCCGCGCCCATCGACCGCAGCTTCGGCACCCACTTCGCCGCCTGCTCCTCCAGACCCGGGAACGTCATCTTGCCCTGCACGTTCGCCTTGTCCCAGATCGCGATGCCCGGGTTGGTCAGCCCCAGCACCGCCACCTTCACGTCCCGCCCGTGCGGCGTGCGCAGCCGGTGCATGCTGTACGGCGCGAACGCCGGCCGCAGCGTCTTCGCGTCCAGCGCGTTCGCCCCCAGCAGCGGGAAACGGCACTGCTGCTCGAACTTCCGCAGCACCGGAATGCCGTAGTTGAACTCGTGGTTGCCGAGAGCCGCCGCGTCGTAGCCCATGGCGTTCATCGCCTGCGCCATCGGGTGCACCGGGCCGCCCACGGCCGTGATCGGGTCGACCTTGGCGTAGTAGTACGACAGCTGCGTGCCCTGAATCGTGTCGCCCGCGTCGATGAGCAGCGTGTTGCGGCGGCCCTTCTCCTCGCGGACCCGGTTCACGAGCGTGGAGACCTTCGCCAGGCCCACGTCGTTGTGGTCCTTGTCGTCGAACTCCTTGTCCGTGAAGTAGTCCCAGTTGAAGACGTTGCCGTGCAGGTCCGTCGTCCCCAGCACGGTGAACGCGTACCGCTTGGCCCCGCGCTTCGCCTCGGCCGCCCGCGCACCCGGCGCCGAGACCGCACCGGCCAGCGCCACCCCCGCCCCGGTCACGGCGGACTTCTCCAGGAACTTCCGGCGGTTCAACGGCATGTCTGGCTCCCTGCGGAATCTGTGAACGACGCGCGTAGATAACGCGCGTAGATTCTGACCCGTCCATGACCGGCCGCAACAGACCCGGCAGGTTGCGATCTGATGACTCGGTCTTGAAGACTCCCGGCAGCCAAACAGCCCAGACATGACAGAGTGGGGCGTATGACCGCGGCCACCCCAGACGCCTCCCAGCCCGCCGTCCCCTACGGCACACCCGAGGCCCCCCGCATCGCCGTCCGCGGCGAAGCCCGCCTCGAAGTCGACCCCGAGATCGCCCGCATCGGCATCACCGTCGCCGCCCGCGGCCGCGACCGCCGCTCCGCCCTCGACGACCTCACCCGCCGCAACGCCGGCGTCCTCGACCTCGTCAAGTCCTACGGCGACGCCGTCGAACGCCTGGAGACCGGCGCCTTCTCCATCACACCCGAACTCACCAAACACGGCCGAGGCGAACGCGTCCGCACCTACCACGGCAGCGTCCGCGTCACCGCCGAACTCACCGACTTCACCGCCCTCGGCGAACTGACCACCCGCCTCGCCGACCTCGACCTCACCCGCGTCGACGGCCCCTGGTGGGCCCTGCGCCCCGACTCACCCGCCCACCGCGAAGCCCGCAAGAAGGCCGTGCGCGAAGCCGTCCAGCGCGCCCGCGAATACGCCGACGCCCTCGGCACCACCCTCTCCGCCCTCGTCGAACTCGCCGACATCGGCGCCGAGAGCACCCCGCCGGCCTACCCCCAGGCCCCCGGCCGCATGCGCTCAGCCGCCTACGCCGCCGAGGACACCCCGGCACCCCTCGACCTCGAACCGCAGCGCCAGCGCGTCCACGCTCAGATCAACGCCCGCTTCACGATGGTGCCGCCGCAGCTGTAAGCCCCCCGGGCAGGCCCCCTGGGCGGATATCCGAAAACATGAACGAATTCCTCCTAGGTGCTCATTGGAGCGCCCCACCGCACAATTCAACACTTGTCAATAACGCTTAACGCAAAGTCTGTTGGGCGGTCATGCCCGCCCCATTCCCTACCAGTCGGTAACTCATAAGCTCGTCCCATGCGCCGAGCCAAAATCGTCTGCACCCTAGGACCCGCCGCCGACTCGTACGACCAGATCAAAGCCCTGGTCGACGCCGGAATGGACGTAGCCCGCTTCAACCTCAGCCACGGCAGCCACGCCGAACACGAGGAGCGCTACCACCGGGTCCGCAAAGCCGCAGACGAAACCGGCCGCAGCGTCGGCCTCCTCGCCGACCTTCAAGGCCCGAAAATCAGGCTCGGCCGCTTCACCGAAGGCCCCGTACTCCTTGAACGCGGCGACACCTTCACCATCACGGTCGAAGACGGCGTCGAAGGCGACGGCCAGATCTGCGGCACCACCTATGCTGGCCTCGCCGACGACGTCACCCCCGGCGAACGCATCCTCATCGACGACGGCAAGGTCTGCCTCAAGGTGACCTCGGTGGACGGCCCCAGGGTCCACACCACCGTCCTCGAAGGCGGCGTGATCTCCGACCACAAAGGCCTCAACCTCCCCGGCGTCGCCGTCTCCGTCCCCGCCCTCTCCAAAAAGGACGAAGACGACCTCCGCTGGGCCCTGCGCACCGGCTTCGACGTCATCGCCCTCTCCTTCGTCCGCACCGGCCGCGACATCCAGGACGTCCACCGCATCATGGACGAAGAAGGCCGCCGCCTCCCCGTCATCGCCAAAGTCGAAAAACCACAGGCCGTCGAAAACATCGACGACATCGTCGCCGCCTTCGACGGCATCATGGTCGCCCGCGGAGACCTCGGCGTCGAAATGCCCCTGGAGCAGGTGCCGATCGTCCAAAAGCGCGCCATCAAACTGGCCAAACGCAATGCCAAACCGGTCATCGTCGCCACTCAGATGCTCGACTCGATGATCGACAACGCCCGCCCCACCCGCGCCGAAGCCTCCGACGTCGCCAACGCCGTCATCGACGGCACCGACGCCGTGATGCTCTCCGGCGAAACGAGCGTCGGCAAACACCCGATCGAGACGGTCCGCACCATGGCCCGCATCGTCGAAGCGGCGGAAGAGGACATCCTCGCGAAAGGCCTCCCGCGGCTGACGGAACGCAACAAGCCCCGCACCCAGGGCGGCGCGGTCGCCCGTGCGGCGGCGGAGATCGGCGACTTCCTCGGCGCGAAGTTCCTCGTCGCCTTCACCCAGTCGGGCGACACCGCCCGCCGCCTCTCCCGCTACCGCTCCCCGATCCCCCTCCTCGCCTTCACCCCCGACCAGGCCACCCGCTCACAACTCGCCCTCACCTGGGGCGTGGAGACCTATCTCGGCCCCTGCGTCGACTCCACCGACGCGATGGTCGACCAGGTCGACGAGCTCCTGCTGCGCTCCGGCCGCTGCGAGAGGGGCGACATGGTCGTCATCACGGCAGGCTCCCCACCCGGCGTCTCCGGCTCGACCAACATGGTCCGCGTCCACCACATCGCGGAGTAGCCACGTCAGTACTTGGGGCCGACGTGGGCGTCCATGAGAGCGACGGAGGCTTTGCGGGCGACGGAGATGTTGCGTGTGTTGGCCTTCTTCCATTCGACGCCCACCTGGTCGAGCGCCGCGGTGAAGAGGCGGATGATGTCGGCCGAGAGGTTGGTGAAGAAGTACCGTGGATACTCATAGCGCTTGCGCTCGCCGCCGACGATCCGGGTCGTCCAGTTGGTGATCCGGCAGCCGTCGGAGTGGATGAGCCCGCGGATGAACTCCCATGGGTGGGCGTCGACGATGGCTTGCTGCCAGGGTTCGAGGGCGATACGGCGTTCGTGTTTCACGCCAGGGCCATGCTGGGGGAAGAGGTGCGGCCAGTGCCTGCTGTAGCTGGTCACCGAGACGTATCCCTGAGCCTGCGTGCGGGAGGCACACCCAGTCGGGTTGATGGCGCGCATCGCGCTTTCGCAGGCGTCGATCAGGCCGGGCCATGCGTTCGCGCACGCGATCCTCAGGTAGTAGCCGGTGCCGCGCGGGCTGCTGCTGATGCAGCCATCGCCGAGATAGAGGCCCAGCAAGTATGCGTAGGCGGATTGATCGGACGGTGGTCCGGGGTCTGGCTGCGCCATACGGGGGCGCGGTTCGAGGCGGCCCTGCCAGGAGCGGATCGCGGCCCGTGAGATTCCCGTTTCACGGCTCACCGAGTTCAGGCTGCGGCCCTGGGCCACCAGTGCGAGGGCTCGCTTGCGTGTGCTGACGTCGTACATGAGGCCACTGTGGGAGTGCCCTCAGGGCGACACGCAGCGAAAAGCGGATGTTCACGAGAACGTGGACATCCGCTTCGAATGGGTGACCTTGGAAAACAAGGAAAAGTGCCCCGGGTCGGACTCGAACCGACACTGTATGGGTTTTGAATCCATTGCCTGCTGCCAATTGGGCTACCGGGGCCCGGTGAATCCAAGGTTGACCTCGACCCACTGCCTGACCACCATACCGCAGCTAGGTACGCTCTTGGGAGCAGTACCGGCCTGCCCCTACCAAGGAGCCCACGTGAGTGCCCCCGAGTCGCCCCAGCCTGTTGACGTGCCTGAAGAGGACAAGTCGCACGTGCCTCCGATGACGACGCGGGTCGTCATCGCCGAGGACGAGGCGCTGATCCGGCTCGATCTCAAAGAGATGCTGGAGGAGGAGGGGTACACCGTCGTCGGTGAGGCCGGTGACGGTGAGCAGGCGGTGGAGCTGGCCCGGGAGCACCGGCCGGACCTCGTCATTCTCGACGTGAAGATGCCGAAGCTGGACGGTATCTCCGCGGCGGAGAAGATCGCGGAGGAGAGCATCGCGCCGGTGCTGATGCTGACCGCGTTCTCGCAGCGCGATCTCGTGGAGCGCGCTCGGGACGCGGGTGCCATGGCGTATCTCGTGAAGCCGTTCAGCAAGACGGATGTCGTGCCGGCGATCGAGATGGCCGTTTCGCGGTTCACGGAGCTGAAGGAGCTGGAGAAGGAGGTCGCCGACCTCACGCTCCGGCTGGAGACGCGCAAGCTGGTGGACCGGGCGAAGTCGATCCTGCAGACGGAGTACGGGCTGTCGGAGCCGGCTGCTTTCCGGTGGATCCAGAAGACGTCGATGGATCGTCGGATGTCGATGCAGCAGGTGGCGGAGGCGGTCATTCAGGACGCCGACGAGAAGAAGGCCAACAAGGGCTGAGAGCGAAGCGAGAGGCCCGCGTCCCTTCCCGACGGAAGGGACGCGGGCCACTTGGTGCAGTGGCCGGGACGTCAGTCCTCGCCCAGGTACGCCTTGCGTACGGACTCGTCGTGGAGCAGGTCCTGCCCGGTGCCGGAGAGGACGATGTTGCCGACCTCCATGACGTGGCCCTGGTCCGCCAGGGACAGCGCGGCCTGGGCGTTCTGTTCGACGAGGAGGATCGTCGTGCCCTGGGACTTCAGCTCGGAGATGGTCGCCATGATCTTCTGCATCATGATCGGGGAGAGTCCCATGGAGGGCTCGTCGAGCATGAGGAGCTTGGGCTGGGACATGAGGGCCCTGCCCATGGCGAGCATCTGCTGTTCACCCCCGGACAGCGTGCCCGCGGCCTGCTTGCGGCGTTCCCCGAGGATGGGGAAGAGGTCGTAGGCGCGCTGGATGTCCTTCTCGATGCCTTCCTTGTCCTTGCGGAGGAATGCTCCGAGCTGGAGGTTCTCCGCGATGGTGAGGCGGGGGAAGATGTGCCGGCCTTCGGGGGAGTGGGCCAGGCCGAGAGAGACGATCTTGTGGGCGGGGACCCCGTTGAGGGGCTTGCCGTCGAAGAGGATCTTTCCGGCGGTGGGCTTGAGCAGTCCCGAGAGGGTGCGCAGGGTGGTCGTCTTGCCGGCGCCGTTGGTGCCGATGAGGGTGACGACCTGGCCGGCGTCGACGCTGAAGGAGATGCCCTTGACGGCTTCGATCTTGCCGTAGGAGACCCGGAGGTCCTCGACTTCGAGGAGTGCGGTCACTTGGCTTCTCCCTTGGTGCTGCTGGTGGTGCTGGTCGCGTCGGCGGCGGCTTCGGCGGCCTCGACCTCGGCGGCTTCGGCCTCGCCGGGGTCGCCTTCGAACGGCTCTCCGAGGTACGCGGCGATGACGCGCTCGTCGGCCTGGACGATGTCGGAGGTGCCCTCGACGAGCTTCTCGCCCTGGACGAGGACGGCGACGCGGTCGGAGAGGTTGAAGACGAAGCGCATGTCGTGCTCGATGAGGAGGACGGCGATGCCCTTGTCGCGGATGGCGAAGACGAGTTCTTCGGTGGCCCGGGTCTCCTGGGGGTTCATGCCGGCGGTGGGCTCGTCGAGGAGGAGCAGGCCGGGCTCGGAGGCCATGGCGCGTGCGATCTCGAGCTTGCGCTGTTCGCCGTAGGGGAGGTTGCGGGCCAGGTGGTCGCGCTTGTGGGCGAGGCCGATGAACTCGAGGAGTTCCATGGCGCGTTCTTCGCTGTGGCGTTCGGCCTTCTTGAAGCCGGGGCCGCGCAGGAGGGCGGACCAGAGGCCTTCCTTGGTCCGGGTGTGGCGTCCGACGAGGACGTTTTCCAGGACCGTCATGTTGGCGAACAGGCGGATGTTCTGGAAGGTGCGGGCGATGCCGGCCTGGGTGACCAGGTGGGGCTTGGGCGGGAGCACGGTGCCCTTGTAGGAGACGGTGCCCTCGGTGGGGACGTAGAGGCCGGTCAGGCAGTTGAAGAAGGTGGTCTTGCCGGCGCCGTTGGGGCCGATGAGTCCGACGATCTCGCCGGCGTTGACCGTGAAGTCGACGGAGCGTACGGCGGTGAGGCCGCCGAAGCGCATCGTGACGCCGCGTGCTTCGAGTACAGGTGTGGGCTGTGTGGTCATCTTGGTTACGCCCCCGCCTTGGTGACGGCCGGTTCGTCGGTCAGCGTGGTCTGTTTGGGTACGTCGAGTTGGCCGGTCTCGTGGAATTCGAGCTGGCGCCGGCGGTTGGCGATGATGCCTTCGGGTCGGAAGCGCATCAGGAGGATGAGCGCGATGCCGAAGGCGAGGAGTGACTTCTCCTGGAGGAAGACGAGCTTCTCGGGGAGGAGGTAGAGCAGGGCTGCGCCGAGGAGGGGTCCTGCGACCGTGCCCATGCCGCCGAGGACGACCGCGGCCAGGAGGAACGCGGAGTTGGGCGGGGTGGAGCCGGCGAACTGGTAGGGCGTGGGGACGACGCTGTAGGTGACGTGGGCGCTGACGGTGCCGGCGAGGCCGGCGAGGGCGGCGCCGAGGGCGAAGGCGACGAGCTTGACGCGGAAGCCGTTGATGCCCATGGCGGTGGCGGCGGTCTCGTCCTCGCGGATGGCGATCCAGGAGCGGCCGATGCGGGAGTCCGCTGCACGCGTGTAGACCAGGACGACGATGGCCATGATGAGGACCATCAGGAGGTAGTAGTTGGCGAAGCGGCCCAGGGTGAATCCGCCGATGTCGTGGGCTTCTCCGAAGTTGAATCCGAGGAGCTTCAGGTCGGGGATGGAGGGGATGCCGTTGGGGCCGTTGGTGACGTCGGGTCCGGACTGGCCGTCCATGTTGTTGACGGCGATGCGGAAGATCTCGCCGAAGCCCAGCGTCACGATCGCCAGGTAGTCGCCGCGCAGGCGCAGGGTCGGGGCGCCGATGAGGACGCCGAAGATCAGCGACGCGGCGGCGCCGGCCAGGGCGGAGGCCCAGAAGGGCAGGTGGACGCCGGAGATGGTGGAGAACTCGGAGCCGGAGACGAGGGCGGCGGTGTAGGCGCCGACGCCGAGGAAGGCGACGTATCCGAGGTCGAGGAGTCCGGCGAGGCCGACGACGATGTTGAGGCCGAGGGCGACGGTCCCGAAGATCAGGATGTTGACGCCGATGTTGGCGTAGTGGTCGTCGGTCTGGGTGAAGGGGAAGGCGATGGCCGCGGCGAAGCCCATGGCGAGGGTGAAGCTGCGGTTGCCGGCGACGAGTGCGGAGAAGCGGTCGAGGAGGCCTGCGGTGTGCAGCGCCCAGACGGCGAAGGTGACGACGAAGAGGTAGCCGACGAAGAGTTCGCCGTACTCGGTGTCGATGCCGTAGGTGAAGACGCCGAGGCCGATGATGGTGACCACGGTGATGACGGCCCGCTGGATCCAGGGCGCGGTGGCCTGGGGGGCGGGGATGCGCTCGGGCTTGGCGAGGTAGGCCTTGACGGCTTCCTTGGTGCTGTCGGTGCCGGTGCGCTCCTGGGGGAGGGCGAAGGCGCCGATGACGGGCAGCAGGGAGGCCACGGCCGCGAGCCAGCCGCCGGGTTCGAGGTTGACGACGCCGCCGAGTTTGGTGCTGATGGCGATGACGGTGAACCAGGTGACGGCGAAGCCGCCGAGGGCGGTGAGGGCGAGCGGTGCGTTGTTGCGGGCGGGCAGCAGCCAGCCGAGTCCGCGGACGCCGTAGGAGGCGAGGGCGAACAGGGCGGTGAGGACGCCGGCGGTGAAGGTCAGCCACTGCAGGCCGCCGGGGTAGCCGTTGTAGGTGAGGTCGCCGGGGAATTCCGCGGTCCAGGTCCAGGCGAGGTACGCGGAGGCGGCGGTGGCGATGCCGCCGGCGAGCAGCAGGCCGCGGGCGGCCGCGGTGGGCAGCGGGATGAGACCGCGCAGTGCGGGCGTCGGGGTGGGGACGGCGTCCGGCGTCGGGGTCTTGGTCGTCTCGGTCATGTGATCACGCCCTGTCCGCGACGCGCTCGCCGAGCAGGCCCTGTGGCCTGAAGAGGAGCACGAGGATGAGGAGGCAGAAGGCCCAGACGTTGGCCCAGCTCTGGCCGCCGAGCTGCTGCATGCCCGGGATCTCGTCGATGTAGGCGGAGGCGAGGGTTTCGGCGACGCCGAGGACGACGCCGCCGAGCATGGCGCCGTAGATGTTGCCGATGCCGCCGAGGACGGCCGCGGTGAAGGCCTTGAGGCCCATCAGGAAGCCCATGCGGTAGTCGACGTTGCCGTACTTGAGTCCGTAGGCGACGGCGGCGACGGCGGCGAAGAAGCCGCCGATGGCGAAGGCGATGACGATGATGCGGTTGGTGTCGATGCCCATCAGCTGCGCCGTGTCGGGGTCCTGTGCGGTGGCCTGCATGGCGCGGCCGGTGCGGCTGCGGCGCACGAAGAAGGCGAGGGCGGCCATGCAGAGGACGGCGGCGAGGATGAGGAAGATGTCGGCGTCCTTGATGGTGACGGAGCCGATGTCGTGGGTGGCGTCGAGGCCGGGGAAGGCGCGGGCGCGGTCGGCGCCGGGGTAGAAGTTGCGCACGACCTCCTGGAGGGCCAGGGAGAGGCCGATGGCGGTGATGAGCGGTGCCAGGCGTGGTGCTCCGCGCAGTGGTCGGTAGGCGAACCGTTCCGCTCCGACGGCTATGAGGATGGCGACGAGGGCTCCGCCGAGGAGCATGAGCGGTACCGCGAGGGCCATCGAGGTGCCGTCGGGGAGGATGTAGAAGTAGACCGTGAGGGCGCCGAAGGCCCCGGTCATGAAGATCTCGCCGTGCGCGAAGTTGATGAGCTGGACGATGCCGTACACCATCGTGTAGCCGATGGCGATCAGCCCGTACATCGAGCCGAGAAGTAGCCCGTTGGCCAGCTGCTGCGGCAGGGTGTTCACCGCGTGGCCTCCATGTCGGTGGTGGTCGTGTGCACTGGATGCGTGCGTGGTCGCGTGCTGTGTGGGGGTGTGAAAACGGGCCGCGCGGTCGGGGTCCTCCTTCCGCGCGGCCCGTGGTGAGGCTTGCTGGGGGGCCGGTGCTACTGCAGGTCGGCGGTGCCGGTCTCGACGGCCTTCCAGGCGCCCTTCTCGACCTGGTACACCGTCAGCTGCTTGTTGGTGGTGTCGCCGTACTCGTCGAAGGCGATCTTGCCGGTGAGGCCTTCGAAGTCGGACTTCTGGACACCGTCGACGACCTTGGAGCGCAGGTCGTTGATGTCGGTGGGCACCTTGCCGCCGTTGGCGTCGGCCGCGGCCTTGACGGCCTTGATGATGGCGGTGGTGGCGTCGTAGGCGTAGGCACCGTAGGCGCCGTAGTCACCCTTGTAGCCCTTGTCCTTGTACGTCTGGATGAACGTCTTGGCGGCGGGCAGGGTGTCGGCGGGGACGCCGATGGCGGTGGCGAGGTCGCCCTCGGAGGACTTGCCGGCGGCCTCGATGTAGGTGGTGGCGAACATGCCGTCGCCGCCGAACAGCGGGATCTTGACGCCGGCGTCCTTGAGCTGCTTGGTGATCAGCGCGGACTCGTCGTACTGGCCGCCGTAGTAGAGCAGGTCGGCACCGGAGTTCTTGATCTTGGTGACGAGGGAGCCGAAGTCCTTGTCGCCGGTGTTGACGTGGTCGGTGCCGACGACCTTGCCGCCGAGCTTCTTGTACTGCTCGTTGAAGATCTTCGCCAGGCCGGCGCCGTAGGTCTGCTTGTCGTCGACGACGAAGGCCTTCTTCTTCTTGAGGCCGTTGTACGCGTAGCCGGCCGCGAAGCTGCCCTGCAGTTCGTCGGTGGTGGCGGTGCGGAAGTACGTCTTGAACGGGCGCTTCTTGTCCGACTGCCAGTTCTTGCCCTGGGTCAGCTCGGGGGCCGTGTTCGCGGGGGAGATCTGGACCATGTTGGCCGAGGCGAACACCTGCTGCATCGTCTGGGCGACGCCGGAGTTCAGCGGGCCGACGGCGCCGACGGCGGTCTTGTCGCCGACGATGTTGGTGGCGTTGGTCTGGCCGGTGGCGGGCTGCGCCTTGTCGTCCAGGGCCTTGAGCTTGAACTTCACGCCCGGGACCCAGTTGTTCTTGTTGGCGTCGTCGATGGCGATCTGGGCGCCGTACTGGATGCCGAGGCCGGTGGTGGAGTTCTCACCGGAGAGGGGGGCGTCGACGCCGATGGTCAGCGTGGTGCCGCTCCCGTTGTCTCCGCCCTTGTCACCGCTGTCGTCTCGGGAGCCGCAGGCGGTGAGAGTCAGAGCTCCGGTCGTGAGAACGGAGGTAAGAATCACCAAGGAACGCTGTCGCACAATCAGTCCTTTCACAGGCAGGCCCCGCCCTGGTCGGGGGGTGAGTGCCGCGCTGGTACCGAACTCCCGATGGAGGCGGTGACTGGCCGTGACTCTAAGCCCGGGGTAAGGGCAGGGACAGCGGCGCGGGCTCGCTTGTGACTTTCTTGTTATGACGGGGTGGATGCCCGGTCTCGGCGGCGGGCCCTCTCGACGGGTTTGGTGGACTTTCGCCGAGGTCCGCATTCTGAGAACCCGCACTTCCGGTTGGCCATGGCTGAGATCGTGCGGTACTCGGCCCGGCTGCGGCCGGAAGAGATCGGAAAGCTCCCGGGCCGAGAGCGCGGCCGGAGATGAATCCGCGCGTTGTATTGCGTCCGCGTTACGGAGCGTTACGCCGGGAAAAGGGGCGGGCGGCGGCCCGGGGGGAGTGCCGGGGAATCGGAAGGGGTGTTTCCGGGGTGTGGCTGCGGGGTGTGGCCGAGGGATGTATCCGAGGTCTTCGGTGGACGCGGTCAACCGGAACGAGCTTTGTTTCGCAGGGAGTTGCTGGAGTGCACTCTCCGACTCCGGTGAACATTAACTGAGTTGGCCGGTTCGGTACGGCCGGTGCCCCGCCGCTCCCGTGGAGTGCGGGGTACGGCGGGGCGGCCGGCCGTGCCGTGCGGGCGGTGGCGCGGGCCTCGGCGCCGAGGATCTCGGCGTCACATCCACGGGCCTGCGGAGTCACGCGTCACGGGTTACGGGTCACGGCAGCTTCACGAACGGCGAGAGGAAGGCGCGGGCGCCGGGCGTGTCCAGGCGGTACGTCACGTTGGTCGCGTAGCAGGGGGTGTCGCCGGTGATGGTGGTGGCGGCGAGGATGCTTCTGCCGCCGATGGTCGCGAAGTTGGGGCCGCCCGAGTCGCCGTAGCAGGCGCCTCCGTTGCCCTGGGGCGCGGTCATCGCGAGCCGGGCCCAGGAGTCGTTGAGGGCGTTGAAGGTGACGGGTGCCTTCATCCGGACGCCGCCGCCGGGGTGGGTCTGGCCGCCGGGGCCGTTGACGGCCTCCTGGGTGCCGTACCCCGCGACGAGCCAGTCGGTGGCGTTCAGGCCCTGCGGGCCGAGCTTGCCGAGCTGGTCGGCGGTGGGCAGGGTGGCCGGGGTGAAGCTCCAGCGGGCCTTGACGTCGGCGGCGGGCAGCTGGATCACCGCGATGTCGTGGGTGTCGGCGGCGGGCCCCGGGTAGGCGGGGTGGCTGTGGGCGGTGCCCCGGACGGCGACGGCCGCGGCCTGTGCGGCCGGGTCGCCCGGGTACTTCTTCGCCGCCGCGTCGAGCCCGGACTGCACGTCCTGGTCGAGGGAGACGTAGAAGCGCACGTTGTCGGGCCAGTCCGATGTGCAGTGCGCGGCGGTCAGGAAGGTGTCCGCGTCGATCATGGTGCCGGAGCAGACCCAGTCGGCCCGGTCGGGGGTGGCGGGGTCGCCGTCGTCGTCCCAGGTGGCCACGAGCGCGCCGACCTCGGTGCGTTCGGGGGCGGGTGCGGCGTTGTAGGAGTTGATGGCGGAGGACGGCAGCGCGGTGGCGAGCACGGTGGCGCAGGCCGCCGCGGTGACGGCGAGGACGCGTACGGAGGTCAAGAGAAACCCTTCTGCGGGTGGGACGGGTCTTCTCCTGTGGGGGGGGGAGCGCCAGTGAAAGGCCCGCGGGACGGTCGCGACAAGAGCGCGCCCGCCCCTCCAGGGTTTTCCCTACGTCCGGATCAGCCCGCGGAGCGGATGAGCTCCTCGTCGCCCGGCCGCACGTCGCGCAGCATGCAGGTGAGCCGGGCGGTGCAGACCCGCTTGTCGTTCTCGTCGGTGATCACGATCTCGTACGTGGCCGTCGAGCGCCCCCGGTGCACGGGCGTGGCCACGCCGGTGACCAGCCCGGAGCGCGCCCCGCGGTGGTGGGTGCAGTTCAGGTCGACGCCCACGGCGATCTTGGAGCTGCCGCCGTGCAGCATCGATCCGATCGAGCCGAGGGTCTCGGCCAGCACCGCGGAGGCCCCGCCGTGCAGCAGTCCGTAGGGCTGGGTGTTGCCCTCCACCGGCATCGTGCCGACGACCCGGTCCGCCGACGCCTCGGAGATCTGGACGCCCATCCGGTTGCCGAGGTGGCCCGCGGAGAACAGGGCCAGGAGGTCCACGCCGAGCGCGGCGTACTCGTCGATGACCTCTTGCGGGAACTTCACATGCTGCTGCTCACCCATCGGGCCCGGCTCCGTTCGTCCTCGTCACTCGGCTGCCTGTATCACTGAGCGAACGCTCAGTCGGTCGCCGATTGTTCCAGACGCACCACGACGGACTTGCTGGCCGGGGTGTTACTGGTGTCCGCGGTGGCATCCAGCGGCACCAGCACGTTGGTCTCCGGGTAGTACGCGGCCGCGCAGCCCCGGGCCGTGGGGTAGTGCACGACGCGGAAGCCGGGGGCCCGGCGCTCCACGCCGTCCTTCCACTCGCTCACCAAATCCACGTACGACCCGTCCGCCACCTTCAGGGCCCGGGCGTCCTCGGGGTTGACCAGAACCACCCGGCGGCCGCCCCGGATGCCCCGGTAACGGTCGTCGAGGCCGTAGATCGTGGTGTTGTACTGGTCGTGCGAGCGCAGCGTCTGCAACAGCAGGCGGCCCTCGGGCAGCCGCGGGTACTCCACGGGCGCGGCCGTGAAGTTGGCCTTGCCGGTGGCGGTGGGGAAACGGCGCTCGTCGCGCGGGGCGTGGGGGAGTGCGAAGCCGCCGGGGCGCGCCACGCGCGCGTTGAAGTCCTCGAAGCCCGGGATCACGCGCGCGATGCGGTCGCGGATCGCCGCGTAGTCCTTCTCGAACTCCTCCCACGGCGTGCGGCTGTTCTCGCCCAGCACGCGGCGGGCCAGGCGGCTGACGATGGCCGGTTCCGACAGCAGGTGCCGGCTCGCGGGCTCCAGGCGGCCCCGGGAGGCGTGCACCATGCCCATCGAGTCCTCGACGGTCACGAACTGCTCGCCGCTGCCCTGCAGATCGCGCTCGGTACGCCCGAGCGTCGGGAGGATCAGGGCCCGCGCGCCCGTGACCGCGTGCGAGCGGTTCAGCTTCGTCGACACGTGCACGGTCAGCCGGGCGCGGCGCATGGCCGCCTCGGTGACGTCCGTGTCGGGGGACGCCGAGACGAAGTTGCCGCCCATGGCGAAGAAGACCTTCGCCTCGCCGTCGCGCAGGGCGCGGATGGCGCGGACGACGTCATAGCCGTGCTCGCGCGGGGGTGCGAAGCCGAACTCCTTCTCCAGGGCGTCCAGGAACGCCGGGGCGGGCCGCTCGAAGATGCCCATCGTGCGGTCGCCCTGCACGTTCGAATGCCCGCGCACCGGACACACGCCCGCACCCGGGCGGCCGATGTTGCCGCGCAGCAGCAGGAAGTTGACGACTTCCCTGATCGTGGGGACCGAGTGCTTGTGCTGGGTGAGGCCCATCGCCCAGCACACGATGGTGCGTTTCGAGGCCAGGACCATACGGAGGGCCTTGTCGATGTCCTCCTGGGTCAGGCCGGTCGCCGTGAGCGTCTCGTCCCGGTCGGCGGCGCGGGCGGCCGCGGCGAACTCCTCGTAGCCGTGCGTGTGCTCGTGCACGAACGCCTCGTCGACCGCGCCGTCCGTCTCCAGGATCAGCTTGTTCAGCAGGCGGAACAGGGCCTGGTCGCCGCCGATGCGGATCTGCAGGAACAGGTCGGTGAGCGCGGCGCCCTTGACCATGCCCTGCGGCGTTTGCGGGTTCTTGAAGCGCTCCAGGCCGGCCTCGGGCAGCGGGTTGACACTGATGATCTTCGCGCCGTTGTCCTTGGCCTTCTCCAGCGCGGACAGCATGCGCGGGTGGTTCGTCCCCGGGTTCTGCCCGGCGACGATGATCAGGTCGGCCTGGTAGAGGTCCTCCAGCAGGACGCTGCCCTTGCCGATGCCGATCGTCTCCGACAGGGCCGAGCCGGACGACTCGTGGCACATGTTCGAGCAGTCGGGGAGGTTGTTCGTGCCGAACTCGCGGGCGAACAGCTGGTAGAGGAACGCGGCCTCGTTGCTCGTGCGGCCCGACGTGTAGAAAACGGCCTCGTCCGGGGAGGCGAGCGCGGCGATCTCCTCACCGATGATGTCGAAGGCGCGCTCCCAGGTGACCGGCTCGTAGTGCGTACCCCCCTCGGGGAGGTACATGGGGTGGGTCAGCCGGCCCTGCTGGCCCAGCCAGTAGCCGCTGCGCCCGGCCAGGTCGGCGACCGGGTGGGCGGCGAAGAACTCGGGCGTGACCCGGCGCAGAGTGGCCTCCTCGGCCACGGCCTTCGCGCCGTTCTCGCAGAACTCCGCCCTGTGCCGGTGCTCCGGCTCGGGCCAGGCGCAGCCGGGGCAGTCGAAGCCGTTCTTCTGGTTCACGCTCAGCAGCGTCAGCGCGGTGCGCTTCACACCCATCTGCTGCTGGGCGATCCGCAGCGTGTGGCCGATGGCCGGGAGCCCCGCGGCCGCGCGCTTCGGCTCGGCGACCTGCGGCGCGTCCTGAACCGGATCGCTCTTGGGCGGCTTGGATGCCATCGCACACTCCTCTTCGACTGCGCTGTGAGGTACGTCTCCGATCCTCGCACGCGCTGGTGACAGCGGTTGCGGTCGGGCCGGGAGGCGCCGGCGGCGGGGTGAGCGGGGTGATCCCCCGTGAGGTGCGCCCGAGCCCGGCGCCCGCGGGGGCGGGACCGACTGTCAGTGGGGCGTGGCAGGATCGGGGGCGTGGCAGAGACAGCATCGAAGACGACCGACCAGACCTCCGGCGGCAGCCGGCCGCGACTGATGCTCATGGACGGGCACTCGCTGGCCTACCGCGCGTTCTTCGCGCTGCCCGCGGAGAACTTCACCACCGCGACGGGCCAGCCGACGAACGCGATCTACGGCTTCGCGTCGATGCTGGCCAACACGCTGCGCGACGAGGCGCCCACGCACTTCGCGGTCGCCTTCGACGTCTCCCGCAAGACCTGGCGGTCCCAGGAGTTCACGGAGTACAAGGCGAACCGCTCCAAGACCCCGGACGAGTTCAAGGGACAGGTCGAGCTGATCGGCGAGCTGCTGGACGCGATGGGCGCCCAGCGTTTCGCGGTGGACGGCTTCGAGGCGGACGACGTCATCGCCACGCTCGCCACCCAGGCCGAGGCCGAGGGCTTCGAGGTGCTGATCGTCACCGGCGACCGCGATTCGTTCCAGCTGGTCAGCGAGCACACCACGGTGCTGTACCCGACCAAGGGCGTCTCCGAGCTGACCCGCTTCACCCCGGAGAAGGTATTCGAGAAGTACGGGTTGACGCCCGCGCAGTACCCCGACTTCGCGGCCCTGCGCGGTGACCCCTCCGACAACCTCCCCGGCATCCCCGGCGTCGGCGAGAAGACCGCCGCGAAGTGGATCAACCAGTTCGGCTCCTTCGCCGAGCTCGTCGAGCGCGTCGACGAGGTCAAGGGCAAGGCCGGACAGAACCTCCGCGACCACCTGGAATCCGTCAAGCTCAACCGCCGACTCACCGAGCTGGAGCGCCGGGTCGAGCTCCCCAAGGTCGTCACCGACCTGGAGCGCGCGCCCTACGACCGCAAGGCCGTGGCGATGATCCTGGACACCCTGGAGATCAGGAACCCCTCGCTGCGCGAGCGCCTCTTCGCCGTCGACCCCGGGGCCGAGGAGGCCGAGACCACCCCGGTCAGCACCGAAGGCGTGGAGCTGGACGGCACGGTGCTCTCCACCGGCGAGCTGCCCGCCTGGCTCACCGAGCACGGCACCCAGCCCCTCGGCATCGCCACGGTCGACACCTGGGCGCTCGGCACCGGCTCGGTCGCCGAGGTCGCCCTCGCCGCGCCCGGCGGCCCCGCCGCCTGGTTCGACCCCTCCCAGCTGGACGAGGCCGACGAGAGGGCCTTCGCCACCTGGCTCGCCGACGCCGCCCGGCCCAAGATCCTCCACAACGCCAAGGGCGCCATGCGCGTCTTCGCCGAGCACGGCTGGAGCGTCGAGGGCGTCACCATGGACACCGCGCTCGCCGCCTACCTGGTCAAGCCGGGCCGCCGCTCCTTCGACCTGGACGCGCTGTCCCTGGAGTACCTGCACCGCGAGCTGACCCCGGCCGCCGCGGCCGACGGCCAGCTCGCCTTCGGGGCGGACGACGGTGCCGAGGCCGAGGCCCTGATGATCCAGGCCCGTGCCGTCCTCGACCTGGGCCAGGCCTTCGAGAGCCGTCTGGAGGAGGTCGGCGCCGCCGACCTGCTGCGCGACATGGAGCTGCCCACGTCCGCGCTGCTCGCCCGCATGGAGCGGCACGGCATCGCGGCCGACCGGCCCCACCTGGAGGCCATGGAGCAGATGTTCGCCGGCGCCGTCCAGCAGGCGGTGAAGGAGGCCCACGCGGCGGCCGGGCACGAGTTCAACCTGGGCTCGCCCAAGCAGCTCCAGGAGGTCCTCTTCGGCGAGCTGGCCCTGCCCAAGACCAAGCGGACCAAGACCGGCTACACCACGGACGCCGACGCCCTGGCCTGGCTCGCCACGCAGACGGACAACGAGCTGCCGGTGATCATGCTGCGCCACCGCGAGCAGGCCAAGCTCCGCGTCACCGTCGAGGGCCTGATCAAGACGATCGCGACGGACGGCCGCATCCACACGACGTTCAACCAGACCGTCGCTGCCACGGGCCGTCTGTCCTCGACGGACCCGAACCTCCAGAACATCCCGGTCCGCACCGACGAGGGCCGGGCGATCCGCCGCGGCTTCGTCGTCGGCGAGGGCTTCGAGTCCCTCATGACGGCCGACTACAGCCAGATCGAACTGCGGGTGATGGCCCACCTCTCCGAGGACGCGGGCCTGATCGAGGCGTTCACCTCCGGCGAGGACCTGCACACCACGGCCGCCTCCCAGGTCTTCGCGGTCGAGCCGACCGCGGTCGACGCCGAGATGCGCCGCAAGATCAAGGCCATGTCGTACGGCCTGGCCTACGGGCTCTCGGCCTTCGGCCTGTCCCAGCAGCTGAACATCGAGGCGGCCGAGGCCCGCGCCCTGATGGACGCGTACTTCGAGCGGTTCGGCGGCGTACGGGACTATCTGCGCCGGGCGGTCGACGAGGCCCGGGCCACGGGCTACACGGCGACGCTCTTCGGGCGCCGCCGCTACCTGCCCGACCTCAACAGCGACAACCGCCAGCGCCGCGAGGCCGCCGAGCGGATGGCCCTGAACGCGCCGATCCAGGGCACCGCGGCCGACATCGTCAAGATCGCCATGCTCAAGGTCGACGACGCCCTGAAGGACGCCGGCCTGGCCTCCCGCATGCTCCTCCAGGTCCACGACGAAATCGTGCTGGAGATCGCCCCCGGGGAGCGGGCCGCCGCCGAGGAGCTGGTCCGCCGGCAGATGGCGAACGCCGTCGACCTCCGCGTCCCCCTGGGCGTCTCGGTGGGCGCGGGCCCGGACTGGGAGTCGGCGGCGCACTAGCCGGCCGGGCGGTCACCGGGCGGATCGCAGTGGTGGCCCGGGTGTGCGGGGGGTTTCCCGTCGGCCCGGGTCCCGTGCCGGCCGGGGGGCGCCTTCCGCCCGTCCGGAGTGCCGGAGTCCCCGGCCCCTGGGGTCACGCCCGCCCCGGGCGCCCCGGGCACCGGCTTACCCTGGTCACCCGCCCCGGCCCCCACTGAACCGTCACTCGCGTGGCCCCCGAGAAGGCGCCTCCGCCCACCGCGCTCGCAAAGATGCGGGGCATGGGTATACGCACGTTCCTCAGCCGCACGGCATCAGGCAGGGCATCAGGCGTGGGTCTGTCGCCGGTCCCGGCGTTCGAGGCCGCCGCGAGTACGGTTCGCGTCCCCGTCACTTTCACCTCGGCCCTGCGCCACGCGACGACGGACCTCCGGCAGCGCCTGTCCCACGGCCGACGGCGGCTCGGCGGCTCGGCCGGCACCGGTGCCCTGCCCGCCGCCACGGTCCTGGCCGGCGCAGACGCCCTTCCCGCCGCTCCCGTGCTCGTCGGCACCGACGCTCTGGCTGCGCTGACCGCTCTGGCCGCCACGGACGCTGCTCTGACGGGCGGCACCGAGGCTCTGTCAGCCCTGACCGGTCTCACCGGCACGGATGCTCTCGCTGCGCTCACGGGCCTCACCGGCACCGAGGCCCTGGCTGCCCTCGCCGCCGTCACCGGCAACGTACCCGCCGGAACCCGGCCCCGCTGCGCCCCCAAGGCCCCGGGCAAACCCTCCCGACCCTGGACCCGACTGGCCCGTGACTACCTGACCCTCGTCCTCACCCTGCTCCCGCGCCCCCGCCCCGCGCACACCACCATCACCGTGTACATCACGACGGACAGCACGCTCAGCGAGCGGCCGGGCGGCTCGGCTCCGTCTCGGCGGCAGGGGCATGACCCGTGGGGACCGGAACCGGACGCCGCGCCCTGACCCCCACGGCGTAGAGCAGCAGCGCCGGGACGAGTCCCGCGCCCGCGCCGAAGCACACCGTCGGAATGATCTCCCACGGCTTCGCCGCCGAGCCCCAGTACGCCCACCACCGCGACGCCCGCTGCACCGCCCCCGCCAGCGCGAAGCCGCCGATCAGGGCAGCGGCCGCCCACCGGTCGCGTACCGCGAGGACGGGGACCCCCACCGGCTCGCGTACGGGCGTCCGCCGCAGCGCACGCGCCACGAACAGGGCGATCACGACCGCGGCCACCGCCGAACCGCCGTACTGCAGGTACCAGTACAGCGGCGAGCCCGCCACCTCCCGGCCCAGCACCGGGAACAGCCGCATGCCCCACCGGTCGAGATGCGTGAACGCGTCCCACACCACATGGGTCAGCGCACCGAGCACCGCGGACACGTACCACCGCGCCACCAGCGGCGGACGCACCCGCTCGCGCGGCGCCCCGCACCGCAGCAGAGCCGCCACCCGCCCCTGCCGGGCCCGCGGCAGCAGCGCGACGAGCGGCTCACGCACCAGCAGCCACAGCCCCACCAGCGCCCAGGCGATGAGCACATCGACGGTGAAGACCCCCGGGAGGGCGTGCGTGACGTCACCGAACTCCATCGCCCCGGACAGCGCACTCGCCGCGTAGTAGGTCATGTCGGGCGCGAAGGAACCCGCCACGAGCACGGCGGGCACCAGCGGGCCCCGGCCCGTGCCGTCGGTGCGTACGGCGGGCAGCACGGCTGCCGCATGGCTCAGCGTGAACGGCAACTCGGCTCCTCGCGACGGTCGTTGCACCGGGCTGGGACGCCCGGCGGCCAGTGGCCCAGTATGCGGGATGCCGCTCCGTCGACCACCTCACGCAGCACACATGACCAACTGGTGAAAAACGGTCACGAACGGGTGCCCGAGCAAAGGAAGTTGTCGTAGGGTCGCCAGAGTCGCCGCGCGGGGAGTGCGTCGATCACGTGAACGCGGTTAAGAGCAGGGCACGCAAGAGAACAGAGTTGTAGCCGTCGGAGGGCAACCCCTCGGGCGGTTGGATCGTCACAACAGGGCGAACACTGCAGACGTAGACCGGGCGCTCGGGCGTCCACGGGAGGGGTTCACTCTATGGCGGCGCAATTCGGCAGGAGGCTGCGCAAGGGGGCGGCGACCACCGCCGTGGCCGCGGTTGCGGTCGCGGCCCTGTCCGCCTCCCAGGCTCCGGGTGTCAACGACCACGGCAGACAGACCGCCGCCGACGCCACCCCCTCACCCGAAGCGAGTGCCTCCGACGGCAGCGCCACCGGCAACTCGCCGTACTACACGGATCTGCCTCCGCTCAAGAGCCCGAACCCCTCACCGTCCACGGGCCCCGGCCCGGGCGGCACGGACGCCACGGAAGCCGGTATCCCCGCGACCGTCCTCGACGCCTACAAGAAGGCCGAGACGGCGCTGCGCGAAGCCAAGCCCGGCTGCAACCTGCCCTGGCAACTCCTCGCGGCCATCGGCCGGGTGGAGTCCGGACAGGCCCGCGGCGGCCGCGTCGACGCCGACGGCACCACCATCAAGAAGATCCTGGGGCCGCAGCTCGACGGCAACGGCTTCGCCCTCATCAAGGACACCGACGACGGCGCGTACGACGGCAACAGCTCGTACGACCAGGCCGTCGGCCCCATGCAGTTCATCCCCTCCACCTGGGCCTGGGCCGGCCGCGACGGCAACGGCGACGGCAAGAAGGACCCCAACAACATCTATGACGCGGCGCTCGCCGCCGGCCACTACCTGTGCCGCAACAACTGGGACCTGTCCCAGCAGGGCGACCTCGACCGGGCGATCCTCAGCTACAACAACTCGCGGGAATACCTGAACCTCGTCATGAGGTGGCTGGAGTTCTACCGCAAGGGCACGCACGAGGTCCCGGACGGCGCGGGCACGCTGCCCGACAACCGCAGCGACGACGGCGCGAGCCCGACGCCCACCATCCCGGGCGCGACGGCCCCGGCCGGCTCGACGCCCAGGCCCGGCCCCAAGCCCGAGAAGCCCGAGACACCCCAGAAGCCCGGCGGTGGCGGCACGACGACGCCGAAGCCGCCCACCACCCCGCCCGGCACGCCGTCCACGCCGCCCGCGACGACTCCCACCCCCACCGACACGGTGGACCACCTGGAGGACGCCGGAACCGCGAAGCTCACCGCCATGGCCGGCGACACGTTCGGCAAGCGGATCAGCACCCGCGCCGAGACGGAGGCCGGCAAGGCCGTCGCCAAGGTCAGGGTCCGCTTCACCATCGTCGGCGACACGGACACCACCTTCACCGGCGGTGAGAGCGTGGCCACGGTCGCCACCAACGGCTCCGGAGTGGCCGTCGCGCCCGCCCTGCAGGCGGGGGAGAAGACCGGTGCCGTCACCGTCCGCGCCACCGTGGTGGGCCGTACCGTCCCGGGCCTCGACTACAAGGCCACCGTCACCGAGCGCGCCGCGGACACCCTCGTCCGCACCGGTGACGCCGCACTGACCTGCGCCCCAAGCGGCGAGTTCGCGAACCAGGTCGAGGTGAAGGCCACGTACGACGGCGCCGTCGCCGACGGTGTCGCGGCCACCGCCACGCTGATCACATCGGCGGACGACGCGACCGCCAACGACAAGGGCCCCTACTTCAAGGACGCCGACGGCAAGACCCTCCGCACCCTCACGGGCCTGAAGACGGACGCCAAGGGCCTGCTGAAGCTGCCGAAGCTGTACGCGGACGACACGACGGGCACGTTCCTGCTGCGCATCACCACGGCCGGCGGAGCGACGCTCACCGTCGAACTGACCGTGGCGGCGGCCGAGACGTCCTCGCCGAGCGCTTCGGCGAGCCCGAGCGCGTAGCTCCCAGGTACGACAGGCGACGCCCCTCTTATAAGGAGGGGCGTCGTTGTGCGTGCAACGTGTTCTCATCTCCGCCGTGCGTTGCTACGGTGCCGAGAAACCTGACGGAGTATCAGTTCTGTCCGTCACGCCCCGTGGGGAGGCTCCGTATGCGCGCCCTCATCGCCGCCGTCACCGGTCTCGCCGTCGCGTTCGCCGTGGTCCTGACGCTGACCACCCTCGGCACCCCCTCGGGCGGTACGTCCCCGAAGCCGCTGCTGACGACCGTGCCCGCACACCCCTGACCGCCCGCCCGGGAGGGAGGCCGAGATGCGCCGCAAGGCCGGCCTGGTCCTGCTCGCCCTCGCCGTGTTCTTCGCGGCCCTGTCCCCGCTGCTGCGCTGGTACGCCTTCCCGCGCCTCGCCAAGGTCCCCGCGAACCAGTACCAGGACATGGTCCTGGAGGCGAAGGACGCCACCCTCCTCGACTACGGCACCATGCGGGCGAAGAAGGTCCCCAAGGTCACCATCGTCCAGACCCTCAAGGGCAACGTGGAGGCCTCCGAGCGGATCGAGGAGTCGGCCGGGCGGGACGTCGTCGTCTGGGACGGCCTGTCCTACGTCGTCGGCCCCGACGGCAAGATGGTCTCCAAGATCCCCGAGCGCTACATCTTCGACGCCCACACCCAGGAACCCGTCCACGCCACCGGCGAGATGGTCGACGGCGATCCGGTGCGCCGCACGGGCATCGAGTTCAAATGGCCCTTCCTGACGGAGAAACGGGCCTACGAGTACTTCGACGCCCAGGCCCGCGTCACCGCGCCCATCACCTACGAGGGCACCCGGGACTTCCGCGGTCTGGAGGTCTACTACTTCGAGCAGACCATCCCCTGGACCAAGGTGAAGATCCCGAAGACCCTGCCCGTCGAGGGCCTCACCCCCGAGGCGGTGGCCGGGACCGGCACGACCCGCTGGTACACCACCGTCCGCAAGTTCTGGGTCGAACCCCTCACCGGCGCGCCCGTGTACGGAGAGGAGATCCACCGCGAGGAACTGCGCGGCGGCGCCCTCCTCGGCGACCGCGACAAGGTGACCGCGTTCGCCGGCCACGTGAAGATGCGCGAGGACTACATCGCGCACACCGTCGACCTGGTGAAGTCCCAGCGCCTGCTCATCCTGCTGATGACGTCCTACCTGCCCTGGGGCTTCCTGACCCTCGGCGTCCTCCTGCTGGCCCTCGCGCTGTACCTGGAGGCGCGCAGCCGCCGCCCCTCGGGCCCGGTGCCCACGGCGGCCGAGAAACCGTCGTCGGTCAGCGCCTGAGCCGCGCGTTGGTGTGCCGGGTCGGCTCGGCACCCGCCGGGTCCTCGGGCCACGGATGCTTCGGGTACCGCCCCCGCAGCTCCGCCCGTACGCCTCGGTAGCCGTCCCGCCAGAACGAGGCGAGATCGGCGGTGACGGCGGCCGGGCGCCCGGCCGGGGACAGCAGGTGCACGAGCAGCGGCACCCCGGCGACCCGGGGCGACTCCTGGAGCCCGAACATCTCCTGCAGCTTCACGGCCAGTACGGGCTGCTCGGGCCGGGAGTAGTCGATCCGGATCCTCGAACCGCTCGGCACCGTCATTCGCTCCGGGGCCAGCTCGTCGAGCCGCCCGGCCTCTCCGGAGGCCCAGGGCAGCAACCGGGCGAGCACCTGCCCGGCGTCGATCCGCGCCAGATCGGCCCGCCGCCGCGCCCGGCCGAGCTCCGGCTCCAGCCACTCCTCCACGCGCGCGTGCAGCGCGTCGTCGGACACGTCCGGCCAGGGCGCACCGACATGGAGCCGCAGGAACGCCAGCCGCTGCCGCAGGGCACCGGCCTCCGCCGACCACCGCAGCAGTCCGAACCCCTCCCGCCGGAGCCCGTCGAGCAGCGCGTCGCGCACCAGCCCCGGGTCGGCGTCCTTCAGCGCCCGCACGGCCAGTTCCACGGCTCCCAGCCGCTCCACCCGCCGCGCGACGACGTCCCCGCCGTCCCACCGGACCTCGTCCCGCTCGTCGAGCAGCGCGCCCGCGGCGAGCCGGGCCACGTCCTCGTCCACGACCGCCCCCGACTGCACGCGCGCGTGCCCCTTGCCGACGGGCCGGTCCGCCACGGCGACGGCCACCCACTGCGCCCCGCGCAGCGCACTCCCCGCACCGACCTCCGCCCGCGTCCCGGACACCATGAGGTACGACCCGCCGTCGGCCCTGGCGACCCGCTCGGGGAAGGCGAGCGCGGCGACGAGGCCGGCCTGCTGCTCCTCGGAGAGACCCGCCGGCGCCTCCGCTTCCGCCGCCTTGTCGGACACACCGGAAACGGCGGCCCGCAGCCGCCGAACCTCCGTCCGCCACCGCGACGAATAGGCGTCACCCCCACGCCGAGCACGCCGCAGAGCACCGGCCAGATCGTCGCCGTACTCCCGCGGAGCCTCCTCGCTCAACAGCGCCACGACCTCCGCAGCCCTCTCGGCCCCCGTGACCGGGACGGAGTCGAGCAGTGCCCGCGCCAGCCGGGGATGCACGCCCACCCGGCTCAGCCGGACTCCCCGCTCCGTGGCCCGCCCGACGGAGTCCACCGCCCCCACCGCCGCCAGGACCTCCCGCGCCGCCGCCATCGCCCCGCCCGGCGGCCCGTCCAGCAGGGCCAGACCCGACGCGTCCGGATCCCCCCAGCACGCCACCTGGAGCGCGAACGCCGTCAGGTCGGCCACCTTGATCTCCGGCGACGGAAACCGCGGCAGACGCGCATCCTCGGCCTCCGCCCAGCAGCGGTACACCGCCCCCGGCGCCTCACGCCCGGCCCGCCCCGCCCGCTGCCGCCCGGCCGCCTGCGACGCCCGCACCGTCGCCAGCGCGCTCAGCCCGCGCGCGTGGTCCACCCGGGGCTCGCGCGCCAGCCCCGAATCGACCACGACCCGGACCCCCGGCACCGTCAGCGACGACTCCGCGACGGACGTGGCCAGCACGACCCGCCGCCGCTCCCCGGGCAGCAGCACCGCGTCCTGCACGGCCGCCGGCGCCCGCCCGTGCACCTGGAGCACCTCGACCCCACCGAGCCCCCCGAGCTGCCCGGCGACCCGGGCGATCTCGCCCACGCCCGGCAGGAAACACAGCACGTCCCCCTCCCGCTCGGCCAGCGCCCGCCGCACCACGGACGCCACGTGCGTCAGCAGCGCCGGATCGACCCGCATCCCGTGCGGCGGGCGTACGGGCCGCACCGGCGGCGCCCACACGGTCTCCACCGGATACGCCGTGCCCTGCGCCTCGACCACCGGCGCACCGCCCAGCAGCCGCGCCCACCCTTGCGCGTCGGTCGTCGCCGAGGCGGCCACCAGCCGCAGCTCCGGCCGCAGGGCCTGCCGTACGTCCCAGAGGAAGGCCGCCGCCGTATCCGCGTCCAGGTGCCGCTCGTGGCACTCGTCGAGCACCACCACATCCACACCGGCCAGCTCCTGGTCCCGTTGCAGCCGCTGGACGAGCACGCCGGTCGTCACGACCTCCACGCGCGTGTGCCGCCCGACGACCCGTTCCCCGCGCACGGAGTAGCCGACGCTCTCGCCGGGCTTCTCGCCCAGCAGCCACGCCATCCGGCGCGCCGCGGCCCGGGCCGCGATCCGCCGCGGCTCGGCCACGATCACCCGCCGCTCGGGCCCCTCCCCGAGCAGTCCCGCCAGCGCCAGCGGCACCAGCGTCGTCTTGCCGGTGCCGGGGGGTGCCACCAGGACGGCGGTGCCGTGCCCGTCGAGGGCTTCGCGCAGAGCGGGCAGGGCACCGCGTACGGGCAGGGAGGCCAGGGCGTCGTCACGGATCACGCCATCAGTGTCGTACGCCCGGGCAGAAGTCGTTGGTCGCTCAGTCCCGCTCGCACACGAAGATCGCCGTCCCCGGGATCAGGTTCCCGCGCAACGGCGACCAGCCGCCCCACTCGGACGTGTTCCACACGGGCCACTCCGGCTCCACCAGGTCGACCAGACGGAAGCCCGACGCCACGACGTCCCGGACGCGGTCGCCCAGCGTGCGGTGGTGCTCGACGTAGACCGCCCGGCCCTCGTCGTCCTGCTCGACATAAGGGGTGCGGTCGAAATAGGAAGCCGACACCGACAGGCCCTCCGGCCCCGGCTCGTCCGGGAAGGCCCAGCGGATCGGATGCGTCACCGAGAACACGAGCCGGCCCCCGGGCCGCAGCACCCGGCGCACCTCCCGCAGGACCTGGCGCGGATCGGCGACGAAGGGCAGCGCCCCGTACGCCGAGCAGGCCAGGTCGAACGAGCCGTCCGCGAACGGCAGCGCACCGGCGTCGGCGCACACCAGGGGGAAGGAACCGCCGATGCGCAGCGCGTGCTGGAGCTGCCGGTGCGAGATGTCCAGGGCGACCGGACGCGCGCCCTGGGCGGTCAGCCAGCGCGAGCACTGGGCGGCGCCGGCGCCGATCTCCAGCACGTCGCGGCCCTTCAGCCCCTCCGGCGGGCCCAGTAGTTCGGCCTCCACCTCGTCCAGGCCCTCGGGGCCCCAGACGAAGCGGTCGTCGCCGAGGAACGTGCCGTGCTCGATCTGGTACTCGTCCGCGTTGCGGTCCCACCAGCCACGATTGGCCCGGGAGCTCTCCGTGACATCGGCATCGCGCCGGGTGGCCTCGGGTTCGGACGCTTCGGACTCTTGGATGATCGGCTCCCTCGTCGTACTCTTCCGTCCAGCCGGTCCCGGCGGTGGCACAAAAGGGGGCGTCGCTCGGCCCGCGTGGCCTCGGACGACACGACTTGTGCCGGGAATGCGGCGATCCGCCCCGCGTGGGCGGCTTCGCGCATTGACCCTGCCCGGCTGCCCCCGTATGCTACAAGTTGCGCTGCGGGCCTGCGCACCTCAGACGTAGCAGGCTGCGCTCGCATCTGTATGTATGTCCCCTCGGTTGTCGAGGCGCCACCGTTTCTGCGTGGCGCTTCCTTGGCTGTCCGGCTTCTGCAGAGCGAAACGGGCTCCCGGCGTAGCAGTACCTACGACTTCAATGTCCGTACCGGAGCCCTTTCCCACATGACGAGCAGCACCGAGACCACCGCCACCACCCCGCAGGTAGCGGTCAACGACATCGGTAACGAGGAAGCCTTCCTCGCCGCGATCGACGAGACGATCAAGTACTTCAACGACGGCGACATCGTCGACGGCGTCATCGTGAAGGTCGACCGGGACGAGGTCCTGCTCGACATCGGTTACAAGACCGAAGGCGTGATCCCGAGCCGCGAGCTCTCGATCAAGCACGACGTCGACCCCAACGAGGTCGTCGCCGTCGGTGACGAGATCGAGGCCCTCGTCCTCCAGAAGGAGGACAAGGAAGGCCGCCTGATCCTCTCGAAGAAGCGCGCCCAGTACGAGCGTGCCTGGGGCACCATCGAGAAGATCAAGGAAGAGGACGGGATCGTCACCGGTACCGTCATCGAGGTCGTCAAGGGTGGTCTCATCCTCGACATCGGCCTCCGTGGCTTCCTCCCGGCCTCCCTGGTCGAGATGCGCCGCGTCCGCGACCTCCAGCCCTACGTGGGCAAGGAGCTCGAGGCCAAGATCATCGAGCTGGACAAGAACCGCAACAACGTGGTCCTGTCCCGCCGTGCCTGGCTGGAGCAGACCCAGTCCGAGGTCCGCCAGACGTTCCTCACGACCCTCCAGAAGGGTCAGGTCCGTTCCGGCGTCGTCTCCTCGATCGTCAACTTCGGTGCCTTCGTGGACCTGGGTGGCGTCGACGGTCTGGTCCACGTCTCCGAGCTCTCCTGGAAGCACATCGACCACCCGTCCGAGGTTGTCGAGGTCGGCCAGGAAGTCACCGTCGAGGTCCTCGACGTCGACATGGACCGCGAGCGTGTCTCCCTGTCGCTGAAGGCGACCCAGGAAGACCCCTGGCAGCAGTTCGCCCGCACCCACCAGATCGGCCAGGTCGTGCCCGGCAAGGTCACGAAGCTGGTTCCGTTCGGTGCGTTCGTCCGCGTGGACGAGGGCATCGAGGGTCTGGTCCACATCTCCGAGCTGGCCGAGCGCCACGTGGAGATCCCGGAGCAGGTCGTCCAGGTCAACGACGAGATCTTCGTCAAGGTCATCGACATCGACCTCGAGCGCCGTCGCATCAGCCTCTCGCTGAAGCAGGCCAACGAGTCCTTCGGTGCCGACCCGGCCTCGGTCGAGTTCGACCCGACCCTGTACGGCATGGCCGCGTCCTACGACGACCAGGGCAACTACATCTACCCCGAGGGCTTCGACCCCGAGACCAACGACTGGCTCGAGGGCTACGAGACCCAGCGCGAGGCGTGGGAGACCCAGTACGCCGAGGCGCAGCAGCGCTTCGAGCAGCACCAGGCGCAGGTCATCAAGTCCCGCGAGGCGGACGAGAAGGCCGCTGCCGAGGGTGGCGAGGCTGCCGCTCCGGCCGCGTCCGGTGGCGGTTCGTACTCCTCCGAGGGCCCGGACAACTCCGGCGCGCTGGCCTCGGACGAGGCGCTGGCCGCGCTGCGCGAGAAGCTGGCCGGTGGGCAGAGCTGAACGCCCACTGAGCTGTAGCTCCTGATCGAGGGGCCGTACCTTTCGAGGTGCGGCCCCTCGGTGTTTCCGGGCTCTCGTCGTCCGGCCGCGGGCCGCGGGGGTGCGTCGCGCAGTGCCCCGCGCCCCTGACGGGGCGCCGCTCCCACTGCCAAGATCATGAATCTCCTCCTGCGGGAATGCCCCTGCCCGCAACGGCGTTGTGGAGTGTGAACACGAGGAGGAGCGGTCACTGTGCTTGATCCGCAGGATTTGTACGCCTGGGAGCCGAAGGGGCTGGCCGTCGTCGACATGGCGCTCGCCCAGGAGTCGGCCGGACTTGTCATGCTCTACCACTTCGACGGATACATCGACGCGGGTGAGACGGGCGACCAGATCGTCGACCGGGTGCTCGACTCGCTGCCGCACCAGGTGGTCGCCCGCTTCGACCACGACCGGCTCGTCGACTACCGCGCCCGCCGCCCGCTGCTGACGTTCAAGCGCGACCGCTGGAGCGACTACGAGGACCCCGCCCTTGAGGTGCGGCTCGTCCAGGACGCCACCGGCGCGCCCTTCCTGCTGCTGTCCGGCCCCGAGCCGGACGTGGAGTGGGAGCGCTTCGCCGCCGCCGTGAAGCAGATCGTGGAGCGGCTCGGTGTCCGCCTCTCCGTGAACTTCCACGGCATCCCCATGGGCGTTCCGCACACCCGGCCCGTCGGTCTGACCCCGCACGGCAACCGCACCGACCTGGTCCCGGGCCACCCCAGCCCCTTCGACGAGGCGCAGGTGCCCGGCAGCGCCGAGTCCCTCATCGAGTACCGCCTGCTCCAGGCCGGGCACGACGTCCTGGGCGTGGCCGCCCACGTCCCGCACTACATCGCCCGCTCCCCCTACCCTGACGCGGCCCTGACGGTGCTGGAGGCCATCACGGCGGCGACCGGACTGGTCCTTCCGGGCATCGCTCACGCCCTGCGCTCCGACGCCCACCGCACGCAGACGGAGATCGACCGGCAGATCCGCGAGGGCGACGAGGACCTCACCGCGCTCATCGACGGCCTGGAGCACCAGTACGACGCCGTCGCCGGCGCCGAGACCCGCGGCAACATGCTCGCCGAGCCGGTGGACATCCCGTCGGCGGACGAGATCGGCCAGGAGTTCGAGAAGTTCCTGGCGGAACGAGAAGGCGACAACTGACCCCGGTGCGGCCCGGCGGGGGCCCTGTCGGTGGCAGGGCCTAAGCTGCGGGACATGCTGAAGGTGGGCCTGACCGGCGGCATCGGTGCCGGCAAGAGTGAGGTGTCACGGCTGCTCGTCGCGTGCGGGGCCGTGCTGATCGACGCGGACCGCATCGCGCGGGAGGTCGTCGCACCGGGGACGCCGGGGCTCGCCTCGGTCGTCGAGGCCTTCGGGGAGGAGATCCTCGCCGCCGACGGCAGCCTGGACCGGCCCCGCCTCGGTGCCATCGTCTTCGCCGACGCGGACAGGCTCGCCGCCCTCAACGCGATCGTGCATCCCCTGGTGGGCGCACGCTCCCGCGAGCTGGAGGAGGCCGCCGCCGAGGACGCGGTCGTCATCCACGACGTCCCGCTCCTCACGGAGAACGGCCTGGCACCGCTGTACGACCTGGTGATCGTCGTCGATGCGGCTCCCGAGACCCAGCTCGACCGGCTCGTCCGGCTGCGTGGCATGACCGAGGAGGACGCCCGCGCGCGGATGGCCGCCCAGGCGACGCGCGAGCAGCGGCGGGAGATCGCGGACATCGTGATCGACAACGACGTCCCGCTGGAGGACCTGGAGCGGCGCGTGAAGGACGTGTGGGCCGAGCTCGTGCGCAGGTCCCAGGCGCCCCGGCCGTCCCCTGCGGAATAGCAGCATCCCGCGGGGGCGTTGAACCCGTCCAGTGAGGGAAGGACTCTGCCGTGCCCGAGACCAGCGGTTCGACCGGACGTACCCCGGAGACGCATGTCATCGACTTCCGCGCCGCCGAGCAGTTGCTCGCGGCGCGAGACCCGCGGGGTGCGGTGAAGCTGCTCGACGGGGTCATCGCCACGCACCCGGAGAACACCGCGGCGCGGCTGCTGCGGGCGCGTGCCTTCTTCGCCGCGGCGCAGCTGAGGCCGGCGGAGCTGGAGTTCCAGATCGTCCTGGAGCGGGAGCCGGACAACGCGTTCGCGCACTTCGCGCTCGCCCGTACCTATGAGCGTCAGGGCCGTCCCGACCAGGCCAAACGCCACTTCCGCCTCGCGGCCGCGCTCGACCCGAACCCGGAGTTCCTGAAGGCGGCGAACTTCGACTCGTGAGCCGTCCCCGTCTGCTTCAGGGGCACCGGTCGGGCGGGTGGTAGGGCGGGATGCCTGGGCCCGGCTGGTAGTGCGGGCCCTGCCGGATGTGCCGTAGGACGACGGCAAGGTCGATCGTGACGATCAGCAGCAGCACACCGCAGGCGATGGCCCAGCCGTTCCGCCCGGCGAGCGCGAACGCCACCGTCCCGATGAGCGCCCAGACCAGCCCCCACACACTCAGCCAGAAGCGCGCCCGCAGGGCACTGCGCGCGGTCCGCGGTTCACTGCCTGTACGCATCCTTCGATCACCACTCCTGCTGGCAACGTACTCTTCGTGTCGAGGGTTCACCAAGGCCGACAGGGGGAGTCGTCCATGCTGCCGGACGCCGACACACTGCCCGAGACCCTGCTCGACCTGGCGGTGCCGCACGAGGACATCAACCGCCTGGTCGCCCTGCGACGGACGCTCACGGCGGATGCCGGGGCCACGAGGCTCGTGCAGGAGTGTGCCGAGGAGCTGGTACGGGACATCGGAGAGGTCGGCGTCGAGGTGCCGCTCGCCGAGCGCGTCGCCGGAGCCCCGGCCGCGCTGGGTCCGTACTTGGCCGTGTACGTGTTCGTCGCGGCGCTGCCGTACACGCGCTCCTACCACCGCGAGCGGGGGGTCACGGCCGACGTCAGCCGCCGCACCCTCGCCGACCTCGGACGGAACATGGCGTTCCACCGGCGTCGGCACGGCAGGGGAGGGGTGGAGGCCCCGCAGTGGCTCACCCATCACTTCCGCGGTGAGCTGTACCAGCTGGGGCGGCTCCAGTTCGAGCGGGCCCGCCTCGGGCAGCGGACGGGGCGGGCGGTGGCGCGGGCCGGGCTGGACGTGGCGCCGGGGGAGCCCTGCTTGAACCTGCACATCCCCGACTTCCAGGGGCCGCTGTCACCGGCGGCCTGCGACCGGTCCCTGCACCTGGCGCGGGAGTTCTTCGCCCGCCGTTTTCCGCGGGAACGGTACCGGGTGGCGGTGTGCCATTCCTGGTTGCTCGACCCGCAGTTGAAGCAGCATCTGGCCCCGGACTCCAACATCGTCCGTTTCCAGGAACGCTTCGAGCCCGGCCGTGACCCCGGTGAGGAGCCTGAACCGGCGGACACCGAGCCCGTCCGCTTCGTCTTCGGGGACCCGGATCTGCCGGTGGCCGGTCTGCCGCGGCGCACGTCGGTGGAGCGGGCGGTGGGGGACCATCTGCGGGCGGGCGGTCACTGGTACGTGCGGCACGGTTGGTTCCGGCTGTAGCCGTCGCGCTCTCAACTCCCTGTCCACGCCATCCCGTTCACTCGGTCGGGTGAAGACTGCTGTCACGGGAACGGGCGTGCGGATGCGGCCCGTTGGACGGGCATGGAGATGAAAATGCGTGAGGGGTACCAGGGGACGGGACCCGGGGCCATCACCCCGGACGGCTGCGCGGTGGAGCTCTACTCCCGGCTGCCCGTCGGGGACGAACCGGATGTCATCGCCGCCGCCGTCCCCGAGGGCGCGAGCATCCTGGAGCTCGGCAGCGGGGTCGGACGGATGACCCACGCACTGCTGGAGCGCGGATTCACGGTCACGGCGGTGGACGAGTCCGCCCCGATGCTGGAGCACGTGCGCGGCGCGCGCACGATATGCAGCCCGATCGAGGAGCTGGACCTGGACGAGACGTTCGACGTGGTGCTGCTCGCGTCGTTCCTCGTGCACACGGGAGACGCCGAGGTACGGCGCGGCCTGCTGAGCACCTGCGCACGCCATGTCGCTCCGGGCGGCTGCGTGCTGATCCAGCGGGAGGGCGAGGACTACCACGAGAACGTGCCGCGCGAGCGCAAGGACCCCAGCGGTTTCACCGTGCGCATCGCGTCGTCGGAGCCGGTCGGCGACGGGGTCAACTCGGTGCGCGCCGAGTACGAGTTCCCGGACGCGATCTGGACCCAGACGTTCCGGGCCCGGCCCCTGACCAAGGAGCAGTTCGAGGCGGCCCTCCGGGCGGCGGGCCTGAAGGTGGACCGCTATCTCACAGAGGACCGGATATGGGTGCGGGCGGTGCCGGCGGTCTAGGCGGCACGGAGTTGCGCGGACTGGAGAACAGAGCCACACCTTTGGGTGCCGGCACCGGAGCCGGCGGATCATCGGCCTCGGCGCGTCGGCGGCGATGAGTTCCGGGGTGAGGGCCGGTCTATCTCTCCGACACTGCGACACCACATGCACCGCTTCACCCAGGAGACCTCCATGTCCGAGACCACCGCTGCCGTCACCGCCGACTCCACCCCGGCCGGCGTCGTCATCGCCGAGTCCGCGACCGCTCGTGGGCGGCGTGTCCGGATCGCCCTGCGCGCTCTGCAGGTTGCGCTCGCCCTCTTCTACGCGATCGCCAGCGCCCTGCCCAAGCTGATCGGGCACGCGTCGGCTGCCGAGTCGTTCGAGCGGCTCGGCTGGGGCAGCGCGGGGATGTACGCCATCGGCGCGCTCGAACTGGCCGGGGCGATCGCCCTGCTGATCCCGGTGCTCCAGTCGGTGGCGGCGATCGCGCTGGGGGCGTTGATGGTGGGCGCGTTCGTCGTGCAGATATCCGTCTTCGACGGGCAGTATGCGGCGACGCCGGTGATCCTGATCGTGCCGCTCACCCTCATCGCGTGGGCACGGCGGGAGCACAACGCGGATCTGCTGCGATTGCTGCTGCGTCGGCGGCGGGTGTGACCGGACGGAGGCGGGTCGCACACGGCTCCGGTGGCGTCGGGGAGGGGGAGGGCCCGTCCCCGGCGTCGCGCCGGGGGGCGCCGGTTCTCCTCGGCCTGCTCACGGCCTCCGTTCGCGTGAACCGCTGCCGAAGCCCCCGCCGGGGCCGCCGCCCGGACCAGGGCCGAAGCCGGGCATGCCGCCCGGGCCCGTCATGCCGCGGAGGCGTTCCATGTCGCGGCGGTCCCGCTTCGTCGGCCGGCCCGCGCCGCGGTCGCGGATGCCGGCGGGGGCGACGGCCTCGCGGGGCGGGGGTGGCGGGGAGTTGTCGACGTAGCACTGGGTGGCCACAGGCGCCCCGACCCGCTTGCGGATCAGCCGCGTGACGATGACGACCCGTTCGCGGCCCTCGTGCCGCAGGCGCACTTCGTCACCGACGCGGACGCCGTGCGCGGGCTTCACGCGTTCGCCGTTGACGCGCACGTGGCCGCCCCGGCAGGCGGTGGCTCCCATGGAACGGGTCTTGACGAGCCGTACCGACCAGATCCAGCTGTCGACGCGGACGGTCGTGCCGGCCTGCGGGCCCGCGGCCTCGGCAGCGGCGATCGCCGCGGCGACCTTCGGGTCCGGGGGCTGGGTCTCGCCGCCCGCTGAGCTGCCGGCCGGCTCGGGGGACTCGGCCGCCGGGGCTGCGGTCCCGTCCGTCCTGTCGTGCTGCGCACCCTGAGAAGCCATGCCCCCGACCCTAAACCTCCGAGGCGCCCCGCCGGGCGCAATATCGTCCTCCGAACCGGACTCCGCCAAACAAGTTTTGCAAAAACTCTTTTGCTAAGTGCTCCGGCCGCCTAGCCTCCCGGCATGGACAGCGACGAGCACAAGCGCGTACTCGATCCCGAGCGCGACACCGCCGCCCTCAAGGCGCTCACCCACCCCCTGCGTATCCGACTGCTCGGACTGCTGCGGCAGGACGGGCCCGCCACGGCGAGTGAGCTGGCCGCGCGGACGGGGGAGTCGTCGGCGTCGGCCAGCTACCACCTGCGGGTGCTGGCGAAGTACGCGTTCATCGCCGAGGCCGAGCACCGTGACGGGAGGGAGCGGCGGTGGCGGGCACTGCACACCCTGACGTCCTGGAGCAACGAGTCGATGGAGGCCACCGAGGCGGGCCGGGCCTTCGTCGGCCTGGCGCGGCGGCGGCAGATCGAGCACCTGGAGAGATCCCTCGCCCGGTACGAGACGGACCTGGCCGCCGGGCGGCTCGGCCAGGAGTGGGTGGAGCCGTCCGGGATCACCGACCTCATGCCCCGGTTGACGGCCGCGTCGCTCACCGAGCTCTTCGACACCATCGCCGGGAAGCTGGAGGAACTGACCGCGCGGGACGCGGACGATCCGCGCGCCGAGCACGTCGTGTTCGTCGCAGCCGGGCTCCCACTCGCCGCCCACGAACACTCCGCCCACGAACACGCCGACCGCGACCTCGAAGGCCGCGACGCCGAAGATCTCAACCCGTGACGCCGTTCATGACCGAGCCGGCCGCTCGCCGCCGGTACGTCATCGTCTGCGCGCTCCTTTGGCTGCCGCCCGGGCTGGGCATGGCCACGATGGTGCTGCTGTTGACCGACCGCGGCATGTCCCTCGCCGCGGTCGCTGGGCTGTTAGCCGTGCACTCGTTGACCGTCGCCGCGCTGGAGCTGCCCACGGGAGGCCTCTCGGACGTCCTCGGGCGCCGGCCGGTCCTGGCCGCGGCCGGAGGGCTCGGCGTCGTCGCCTTCGTGCTGATCGGTCTCGGCACCTCCGCCTGGCTGCTCACCGCCGGCATGGTGCTCATGGGCGTGGCCCGGGCCCTGGCCAGCGGCACCGCCGAGGCCTGGTACGTCGACACCGTCCAGGCGTGCTCCGGCCCGGACGCCGAGCTGCGCACCGGCCTGGCCCGGGGCGGCTCCGCGACCTCCGCCGCGCTCGCGGCCGGCATCCTGCTCGGCGGCGCCCTGCCCTGGCTGCTCGGTCTGGGGCCCGACCTCGGTGCCCGGCTGAGCGAGGCCACGTCCGGGGCCGTGCTGCCCCTGTCCGTTCCCCTGCTGCTGGGGGCCGCGCTGAGGATCGTGTTCGTCGCGTATGCGCTCGCCGCCCTGCGGGAACCGCCGAGGCCGCCGGCCACCCTGCGTTCGGTGCTGCGCGGCGTCCCGGTCACGGTCGTCGACGGGCTCCGGCTGGGCGGGCGGGACGCGCTGGTCCGCCGGATCCTGCTCGGTGCCGCGGCCGCCGGAAGCGCCCTGGCCGCCGTCGAACTGCTCGTACCGGGCCGTACGACGGCGCTGACCGGCTCCAACGGCTCCGGGGTGATGGTCTATGCCGCCCTGTCCTGCGCGGGTTTCCTCTGCTCCGGCCTCGGCAGCCACCTCGCGCCGCTCACCGCCCGTGTCGCGGGCAGTGGCGAACGTGCCGTGCTGGTCAGTCTCGGGGCCGGTGCGGGCGGCCTGCTGCTGCTCGGGGTCACCGCCTCCTCCGTCCACCCGGCGGCCACGACCCTGGCGGTCGCCGGCTTCGGGCTGGTCTACCTCGGTCTCGGCGCGGCGGCCCCGAACGAGAACGACCTGCTGCACCGCCGGGTCGACGGCGCGGGCCGCGCCACCGCCCTGTCGGTCCAGTCCCTCGCCCAGCAACTGGTCGGCGCGCTCACCGGCCTGGCCGTCGGGGTGCTGCGGCCGGGCCCCCTGCCCTGGCTCCTGACGGGCGCCGCGCTGCTGGCCGGGGCCCTGCTCTGGCTGCGCCGGGGCGACGAACGGGCCATGCAGGGCAGCGGAGTCCGAGCCCGGCGGGGGGCGCGTCCGTACCGGTCCCGGGGGTCCCGCCCTCGTGACGACTACAACCCGCCTGCGCCTACGGTGGAGTGATGGACCCCAGCGGACTCACCCTCCTCGACCGGCGCATCGCCGACTGCCGGGCCTGCCCGAGGCTGGTCTCCTGGCGCGAGGAGACGGCCCGCGCCAAGCGGGCCGCCTACGCGGACTGGACGTACTGGGGCCGGCCGGTGCCCGGCTTCGGGCCCGCGGACGCCCGGCTGCTGATCGTGGGGCTCGCCCCCGCCGCCCATGGCGGCAACCGCACCGGCCGGATGTTCACCGGCGACCGCTCCGGAGACGTCCTCTACGAGGCGCTGTACGACGTGGGCCTCGCCTCCCAGCCGACCGCCGAGCACGCCCACGACGGCCTGGAACTGTACGGCGTGCGCGTCACCTCACCCGTGCACTGCGCCCCGCCCGCCAACAAGCCCACCCCCGAGGAGCGGGACACCTGCCGCCCCTGGCTCGTGCAGGAACTGCGGCTGCTGCGCCCGACCCTGCGGGCGGTGATCGTGCTCGGCGCCTTCGGGTGGCAGGCCGCCCTGCCCGCGTTCGCCGAGGCCGGCTGGCCCGTGCCCCGGCCGCGCCCCGCCTTCTCGCACGGTGCCCGCTTCCGCCTCGACGGCCTGGAGCTCTACGGCTGCTATCACGTCAGCCAGCGCAACACCTTCACCGGCCGGCTCACGCCCACCATGCTGCGTGACGTCCTGCGGACGGCCGGGCGGGCGGCGGGTCTGCCCACCGGCACTCCCTAGGGAGCCTCCTCGCCGAACAGGTGGCGGACCGTGGAGCGGTAGTTGGTCCGCACGTGCGTCAGCGCGTGCGCGCGGGCCCGTTCCGGGTCGCCCGAGGCGATGGCCTCGTACAGCTCGCGGTGCTCCACGAGCAGCTGTGGCCACTCCTCGTTGCGCCGGGTCATCCAGCGCAGCCGGCCGGCGACCGGTTCCAGGGCCTCGGTCAGGAGGCTGTTGCCGGCCATCGCCATGATGCGGTCGTGCAGCCGGCTGTTGACGTCGGTGATCACCTCGGCGTCCCCGGCCTCGGTCGCGGTGGCCGCGCGGTCGACGAGTTCCCGGACCTCCGCCAGGTCCTCCGGCGTCGCCCGGGACGCGGCGAGCCCGGCGGCGTACACCTCCAGGGCTTCTCGCAGTTCGAACAGTTCCTTGACGTCGGTCGGGGTCAGACGGCGTACTACCGTGCGGCGGGGTGTCTCGAAGTGGACGAAGCCCTCGGCCACGAGGGCCCGGATCGCCTCCCGGACGGGCACGCGCGAGACACCGAAACGCTCCGCCAGCTCGCGTTCGACCAGGCGGTCCCCGGGGCGGAGGCTGCCCGCGATGATCTCCTGGCGCAGATCGGCCGTGACGCGCTCGCGGACCGCTCCGAGGGGTTCGATCTTCGTCATGCTGCCCATCTTCGTCGACGCGAGGTGTCTTTTACGGGGCGTTAACAAGAGCGACATCGGTCAGAACGGTTGACGAGGAGACCATGGCCGCAGTTTGGTATACCAAACGCGCGCAGGGTGCCCCCACCGTCCTGCGGAGCAGTCCTCCGTCGTCCCCTCGCTCATGGAGGCCCCGTGTCACTCGCCGACCGTGCCGCAGACACCGGCACCCCAGCGTTCCTCCCTGATCCCCGGCTCACCAACGAGGACCTCGCGCCCGCCGGGAAACGCAACTGGAAGGTCTTCGACCTCTTCGCCATGTGGATGTCCGACGTCCACAACCTCGGCAACTACACCTTCGCCGCCGGGCTGCTCTTCCTCGGCATGAACGTCTGGCAGATCTTCACGTCCCTGCTCGTCGGGTTCGTGATCATCTACATCGGCATGAACTGGATGGGGAAGATCGGCCAGCGCCACGGCGTGCCCTTCCCGGTGGTCAGCAGGATCGCCTTCGGCATCTGGGGCGCCAACATCCCGGCGCTGATCAGGGCCGTGATCGCCATCATGTGGTACGGCATCCAGACCTACCTCGCCTCCGTCGCCGTCAACGTGATGCTGCTGGCGGCCTGGCCCGGGCTGGAGTCGTGGACGCACAACTCGTTCCTGGGACTGGACGCGCTCGGCTGGGTCTCCTTCGTCGCGCTGTGGCTTGTGCAGGCGGCGATCATCAGCCGGGGCATGGAGTCGGTCCGCAAGTTCCAGGACTTCTGCGGCCCCGCGATCTGGCTCGTGATGATCGCGCTGGCCGTGTGGATCCTGGCCAAGGCCGGCTGGACGATCTCGCTCACCTCGACCCCGCACCCTGTCTCCGTCGGCGAGCAGTGGCGCCAGTGGTTCGGTGCGATCGGCCTGGTCCTCGCCACCTACGGCACCCTGATGCTCAACTTCTGCGACTTCTCCCGCTTCGCCCCCGACTACAAGTCCGTCAGGCGCGGCAACTTCTGGGGCCTGCCGGTCAATTCCACGGCCTTCGTGATCGTCTCCGTCATCGTCACCGCGGGCGCCTTCGAGGTCTTCGGCAAGGAGATCACCGACCCGGCCTACCTCGTGGCCGAGATCGGCAACACCTGGGTGCTGGTGGTGGGCGCGCTGACCTTCGCCATCGCCACCATGGGCGTCAACATCGTCGCCAACTTCGTCTCCCCGGCGTACGACCTGGCCAACGTGTGGCCGCAGAAGATCACCTTCAAGATCGGCGGCATGATCAGCACGGTCGCGGCCCTGCTCGTCACCCCCTGGAACCTCTTCTCCAACCCGACCGTCGTGAACTACTTCCTCGGCGGCCTCGGCGCCTTCCTCGGCCCGCTGTTCGGCGTGATCATGGTCGACTACTACTGGGTCAAGCGCGGCCGTGTGAACGTGGACGAGCTGTTCGACGCCTCTCCCGGCGCCCGCTACCACTACCGCAAGGGCTTCAACCCCAAGGCGCTGTGGGCGTTCCTGCCGGCGGCCGGTGTCGCGGCGGTGCTCGCGCTGGTGACGACCTTCAGCGACGTGGCCCCGTACTCCTGGTTCATCGGCACGGCGCTCGCCGCCGGGCTGTACGCCGCCCTGTGCCGTCCCGAGCGCACCACCGCGGAGGTCTGAGGGACGTGCGGATCGTCGTCACCAACTGCAACACCACGCAGGAGATGACCGAGGAGATCGTACGAGGTGCCCGGGCCGCCGCAGGCCCGGGCACCACCGTGACCGGGCTGACTCCCGCCTGGGGGCCGGCGTCGGCGGAGGGCTGGCTCGACAGCTACCTGTCCGCCGCGGCCGTCCTGGACACGCTGCGGACCTACGACGGGGCGCCGTACGACGCCGTGGTCATGGCCGGATTCGGGGAGCACGGCAGGGAGGGCGCGCGGGAACTGGTGAACGTACCGGTCGTCGACATCACCGAGGCCGCCGCACACCTCGCCTGCCTGCTGGGCCGCCGCTACGGCGTCGTGACCACGCTGGAGCGCTCGCGCGGCCAGATCGAGGACAGCCTGGAGACGGCGGGCGTGGCACGGAACTGCGCGGCGGTCGTCGGAACGGGCCTGAACGTGCTCGACCTCGGCGACGACGACCGCACCGAGACGGCGTTCCTGGCCGCCGCCGAACGGGCCTGCGCGGCCGGGGCCGAGGTCCTCGTCCTCGGCTGCGCCGGCATGACGGGGCTGCAACGGGCCGTCGGGGAGAAGCTGGGACTGCCGGTCGTCGACGGGGTCGCCGCGGCGGTCAAACTGGCGGAGTCCCTGGTGGCACTGGGGCTGACCACGAGCCGGGTGGGGAGCTACGCCGAGCCGCTCCCGAAACGGAGGGCATGGGGCAGGCCCGCGGGGCGGTAGCTCATGCAGGGCCGTCGAGGACGACGTCGTCGTGATGGGCCCCGTAGAACCCCACCTGCCGGGCCATCACCTCCCGCATCGACGTGCCCCGCGGGATGCCGTACACCGTGCCGGGGAAGTCCAGCGCCTCCTGGATCTGCCAGAGTTCGTCGTGCTCCCCGGGGGCGAAGAGCCGCGCCCGGGGCGCACCCGCCGCGATCCAGCCGATGGGCAGGACGGTGCCGGGCGGCAGCACGGAGTTGACGTGCAGCACGCTGTGGATCCGCAGCTCCGCACCGGCGCCCGCGACGGCCCCCGGGAACACGCAGGCGCCCGTGGCCACGAAGACCTCGTCCTCCAGGGTCGCCCCGTTGACATGGGCGTGCGGGCCGACCAGCACCGCGTCACCGACCACGGCGGGGTGCGCGGACCGCCCCCGCACCAGCGCGTTCTCCATCACGACGACGTCCGCCCCGACCCGCACCCCGCCGTCCTCCGCGGTGAGCACGGCCCCGTGCAGCACCCGGCTGCGCTCACCGAGGACGACGTCCCCGCACAGGACGGCCGTCGGGGCGACGTACGCGGACTCGGGGACGACGGGACGCCGCCCGCGGTGCTCGATCAACATGGCGGTCCTCGCCTACTCGGGAACGACGGCTGTCGCCGTAATCTCCACCAGCTGTCCCGTGTACCCGAGGCACGCCACGCCGATCAGCGTCGAGGAGTGCGGACCCGCACTGAGGCCGGACGCCTCCACCACACTCCAGACGGCGGACAGGACGGCCGGTTCACCGCTCACCACGTACACGTCGGTCGCCACGACGTGCGCCAGATCGCTCCCGGCGGCGTCCAGTTGCTCCCGCAGGTTGGCGATGACCTGCTCGGCCTGCCGCACCGGATCCCCCGGCCCGACCAACGCGCCGTCGGGGCCCAGCGGTACGGAACCGGCGAGGAACGCCAGCCGCGTGCCGGCCTCGACGACGGACACATGGGAGTAGGCGGGGGGCGGGAAGAGGGCCGGGACGGTGACGCGGCGGATCACGTGGGGTCTCCGATCTGCGGGCGGCGACAGGACAACCCACCGATCATCGGGGCCCCGGCACGCGCACGCACCCGTATTTCGGTTCCCGGCGACCGGACCGTCCCCCTACGCTTCCCGGGACCCGTCCGCCCAGCCCTCTGCGCATCCCGGACCGCTCGTCGGCCGGTCCCCTACGCATCCCGGACCGCCCGGCGGCCCAGCCCCCTACGCACCCCGTCCGCCCGTCCGCCCAGGAGCCCGCCGTGACCACCGTCCCGGACCACACCTTCCTCGCCGCCACCGCCGACCGCCTCGCCGCCCTGCCCGCCGTGGAGGCCGTCGCCCTCGGCGGCTCCCGGGCCCTGGGCACCGAACGGCCCGACAGCGACTGGGACCTGGCGGTGTACTACCGCGGCGCCTTCGACCCGGCTGATCTCCGCGCGGTCGGCTGGGAGGGCGAGGTCTGCGAGATCGGCGCCTGGGGCGGAGGCGTCTTCAACGGCGGCGCGTGGCTGACGATCGAGGGCAGGAGGGTGGACGTGCACTACCGCGATCTGGCCGTCGTCCAACGCGAACGGGCCGAGGCGGAACAGGGCCGCTTCCGCGTCGAGCCCCTCATGTTCCACCTGGCCGGCATCCCGACCTACCTCCTCGTCGCCGAACTCGCGATCAACCAGGTGCTGCGGGGCGAACTGCCGCACCCGGGCGCCTATCCGCCGGCACTGCGCGTGAGCGCCCCGGCGCACTGGCACGGCATGGCCGCGGCCACGCTTGCCTATGCCAAGGCGGGCCACGCCCCCAAGAACGCCGTCACCCAGGTCGCGGGCGCGATCGCCCTCGCCGCGACCCAGACCGCGCACGCGGTGCTGGCGGCGCGCGGGGAGTGGGTCACGAACGACAAGGGGCTGGTGGCGCGGGCGGGACTCCAGGACGTGGACGCACTCGTGCGGAACCTCCCGGACGGCCCGGCCGCGCTCGCCCGGGCCGTCACCGACGCGGAGATGCTCCTCGCCCGGGCCGTGCGGGCCGTCACCGCCGGGTGAACTGCACGCGGGTCGGCTGGACGCTGTCCGGGCGGATGGCAAGACCGTCGACGGTGAGCTGCTCGCCGTAGATGTCTGTGAGCCGGAGGGAGCCGCCGCAGCCGGTGCCGTCGGGGGAGAGGAAGTAGTTGTACTCCGTACGCGTCAGCCGGCTCCAGCCGCCGCCGGTCCTGGCCTCCAGCCGGGCCAGCGGGTTGCGGTGGCCGAGTGCCTGGATGCCGCACCAGTGGCGGCTGGAGCCGGTCTTGTAGCGGATCGCGACCGTGTCGGACGTGCCGGGGCTCAGCAGGCTCCAGGTGATCGGTATCCGTCCCGCGGACAGGCCGGCGAGCTTCGCGAAGGCCTCCTTGCTGAGGTCGAGTTGCCCCGGGGCGCAGGGCAGCGGGCACTCGTTGGTGACGCGGACGGTGACGGAGGCGCCGCTCGCGGCGCGGACCAGGATGTACGCCCCGCACGCCTGGGACGTCTCGTAGTCGGCGTGGTTCATCGCCGCGACCATGAGGTCGGGGCTCGGCCCGTACAGGCAGGCGCCGTCCCCGTCTTTCGCGTCGTAGTGGGTGGCGACGCCGGTGTAGGCGGTTCCGGGCTTGATCCGTCCCGCCAGGGGCGCCGTGCCGGACTCCGGACGTGGCGCGGACGGCCGGGTGGCGACGGGCGAGGGCCGCGCCGACGGGGTGGTCGCGGAGGGCGCGGCGGCGGGGGTGCGCCGCGGAGCCGGGGAGGCCGTCGAGGGCTTCGGTGCCGGTGTGGGCTTGTCTGTCGTGGGCGAGGCGCCCGGGCGGGTGGCGGCCGTACCGGCGGCCGTCCGCACCGTGTCCGGAGCGCCGTCCGGGCGCAGGGCGATCACGAGCGAGACGAGGAGGCCCACGGCCGCCACGGCGACGGTCCAGACGAGAGCCGAGCGCCGCTTGCGGAGGGGACGGCGATGGGATGCGGATGCCACGGTGAGTCCTTCGAGTCCTTGCGTGGTTCAGGAGAACGCGCGCTCACGACTCACCAGTGGTCGCCGGTGCCGGAAAGGTTGCCGGGGCTCGTTTCAGAATCGCCTGCATTCCGGGTTACGCACATTCCGGATTGCGTACATAAAGAACGCCGGTTCCGAGCGGTCCGACACGTTCCGGAAACCTATCCTCCAGGAACCCCGCCTACCGTGGGCAGCCACACCCCGCCCCGGCCGCCGTCGCCCGAAGGCTCTTCCCTGCCCTCGTCGAGACGACAGGAGCTCCGTGTCCCGCCGCATCGCCCCGCATCTGCCGCCCTGGCTCGCGCACACCCTGAGCGCACAGCGGGGACCGGTGCCCTGGAGCGCGGTCACGCGGGGGGCCCTGTCCGCCGGGCCCTTGCTGCTCGTGGCCGTACAGACCGGGCTGACCTCCCTCGGTGTCGTCGCCGCCGTCGCCGCCATGCTGGCCGGGATCAACGACCGGCCCGGGAGCCGGCGCGTGTCCGTCAAGCGGATCGGAGTGCCCGCCCTGGGCGGTGCACTGGGGATCGTGATCGGGACCTACACGGGGCAGGGGGCCGGGGCGGTCGTGCTCACCGTGGTCCTCACGGCCGTCGGGCTCGTCGCCGGAGGGATGAGCGCCGTCGGGCCCGTCGCCTCTGCCGTCGGGACGCAGCTGCTGGTCGGCGCGGCGATCGGCGCCGGGATGCCCCTGCCCGAGCCGGGCTGGGAGCGGGCGCTCGCCTATCTCGCCGGGGCGGGCTGGCTGCTCGTGCTGCGGCTCGTCCTGCCCACGCCCGGCTCCCTCGCCGGTGACTTCCGCTTCGACGGGGAGCGCGCGGCCGTGGCCGGGGTGTACGAGGCCGTCGCCGAACTGCTCGACGCCGTCGGCGGGCCGGACGCCATCCGTCGCCGGGCCGCCCTGACCGCCGCCCTCGACCACGCCCAGGACGCCCTCGCCGGGCCCCGGCTGCGGAGGTACGCCTCCTCCTCCACGGAGCGGCGGCTGCACGCGCAGTACGCCGCCGCCCTGCCCCTCGCCGAGGCCGCCACCGCGCTCGCCTGGGCCGAGGAGCCCATCGCCGAGAGGGCTTCCGAAGGTCCCCGGCGGCTCGCCGCCGCCGTGCGCGGGAACACCCACACCGGGCCGCTGCCCGCCCCGTCCCGGTCGGCACCCGCGCTGCGCGCCCTCGACGACGCCCTCCTGCACGCCGCCGAGGTGTTCGACCAGGGCCGGGGCGGTGATCTGCACACCCGTCCCCGCAGCGCGGGCGACCGGCTGCGCGCTGCCTTCGGCAGTGCCGGACGCGAGTACGGGCTGCGGGTCGCCCTCTGCTTCGGCGCCAGCTCCGCGGTCGCCCAGGCCCTGCACCAGAGCCAGTGGTACGGGCAGCACGAGCACTGGTACTGGCTGCCCGCCACCGCCGTGTTCCTGGTCAAGCCCGACCTGGGGCCGCTGGCCTCGCGGGTGCTGAACCGGGCCGCCGGGACCGTCCTCGGGGCGCTGCTCTTCGCGGGGCTGGCCGCGGTCCTGCCCCGCCCGGAAGGGCTCATCGCGCTCGTCGCCCTCAGCGGCGCACTCATACCCGTCGCCACCCGCCACTTCGCCGCCCAGACGGCCGTCGCCACCGTCCTGGTCCTCGCGCTCGTCATGGTCGGCGGCGAGCCCCAGGCCTCCGCCGGCCGGATCGGCGAGACGCTGCTGGCCTGCGCGATCGTGCTGATCGTCGGGCACCTGCCGATGCCCGGACAGCGCGGCGGGGGAGTGCGCGCCCGGCTCGCGGCGGCGAGCGAGGCCGCGCACACCTACCTCACGCACGTCCTGGACGAGGCCGACACCCCCCGCATCGGGACCTCGGGCACCCCTTCCGACCACCGCGCCACCCGCTGGACCCTGCGCCGCGAGGCCTACCGCACGCTGGCCGAGGCCCGCTCGGCCATCTCCCTCTCCGCGCACGAACTGCCCGCCCTCGCCCGGCACACCGAGGGCGCGGACGAGGTGGCCGACCTCCTCGAACGCCTCGTCGACACCACGACCGCCTGCGCCGTGCACCTCGACGACACGGGCCGGATCGGGCCCCGCCACGAGGAGCGCCTGGCGGCCGTCCTCACCGAACTCGCCCGCCGGGGAGAGCGGGTGGGACTACGGCCACCGCCCCGGACCCCCCTCGCCGGCTAGCCCACAGCCGGTCATCGCCGTCGGCGCCGGCCTGCCGTGCCTGAGGGCCGCCGTCGGAGCCGGCCCGCCGTGCCTGAGCGGGCTGCGGGCTGCGGGCTGCGGGCTGCAGACACTCCGGCACCGTCAACCGGCTCAGCCGCCGACCTGTACCCACACCGGAGCGTGGTCCGACCCGGGCTCGCCGCGGCGCTCCGCCGGATCGGGGCCGACCGACGGCAGGCCGGGCGGGCCCTCGCCCGGCAGACCTGTGCCCGCCGCGGTCACCCGGTGCACCAGGCGGTGGCTCAGCAGCACGTGGTCGATCAGCTCGCGCCGCCCGGAGTTCACCCGGGACCAGCGCTGCCCGGGCGGGATGAGCGGGGCCACGTCCCACAGCCGCATCGCGTCGCCCCGGTCGGGCCGGTCGTAGCCGGGGGTGCCGATCTCCGAGCCGGGCGGGCCGAGCAGGATCTGCGTGGTCGCCGCCTGCACCTCGTCGTTCAGGTCGCCCAGTATCGCCACGTCCCGCCCCTGCCCGTCACCGGCCAGCAGCCCGTCCGCGAGCGCGCGCAGCGCCGTCGCCTCGGCGGCCCGCCGGTACAGGGCGTAGGCGCCGTAGCGGGCCCGTTCGCCCTCGTCGCGCGGCTGGAACCGGCCGTCCGGATACGACAGCAGCTTCGACTTCAGATGGCAGACGGCCACCCGCAGCGGTCCGTCCCCGCCGTCGGTCTCCACGGCCAGGACACCCCGCCCCGCCTGCCCCGCCGTCAGCCCCGCGTCGTCGGCCTGGACGGGACGCAGCTCCGCCGGGAACGCCCGCGTGTCGGCCACCACCGTCAGCGGCGTACGGCTCAGGAAGCCGACCCGTATGCCCCGGCTGTCCGGATGCCCGGACACGGCGACGTGCCAGTCGTCGTCGAGCATCCCGGCCAGGTCCTTCAGGGCCTCGGGGCCGCCGACCTCCTGCACACCGAGCAGGGCAGGATCGAGTTCCGTGATCACGGCGGCGAGCGCGGCGAGCTTCGCCTCGTACCCGGCCTCGTCCGGCGGGCCGTACGGGCCGCCGGGCCGGTAGAGGTTCTCCAGGTTCCAGGTGCCGAGGAGCATGCCGGGCTCCTTTCAGAAGCCGACAGACGGGGTGGTGAGGCCAGGGTGCGCGCCCGGCCCGCCCCGCGACAGAGCCGTGACGGGATGTGCGGTTCGGCTCATGCCGCCCTACGACGCTGTCGTACGTTGGCGTGATGACGCCTTCTGCCGCGGACGATCCCGCCGAGCTCATCATCAGCGCATGTACGGTCCTCGTGCACGACGATCAAGAGCGGATCGGGTTCGCGCAGGACGCCGCGATCGTCGTGCGGGGCGGGATCGTCGAGGCCGTCACGACCACCGCGGAGGCCGCGCACCTGCCCGCCGCCGAGCGGATCGACGCCGCCGGCCAGGTCGCCCTGCCCGGCTTGATCAACTGTCACACGCACGCACCGATGGTCGCGCTGCGCGGACTCGCCGAGGACCTCCCCACCGAGGAGTGGTTCAACGACGTCGTCTGGCCCGTCGAGTCCAACCTCACGGCGACGGACGTCGAGTTGGGGGCGCGGCTCGCCTGCGCCGAGATGATCCGGGCGGGCGTCACCTGCTTCGCCGACCACTACTTCGCCATGGACGCGGTGGCCCGGGTGGTTGCGGAATCCGGCATGCGGGCGCTGCTCGGCGAGGCCTTCTTCTCCTCGCAGGGGCCCGAGGGCCGGGAGCGTTCGCTGGAGTTCGCACTGCGCCACCGCGGAGCGGCCGACGGCCGGATCACCACCGCGCTCGCGCCGCACGCCCCCTACACGGTCGACGACACCGACCTCGCCGCCACCGCCGAGCTCGCCCGCACGCACGGTCTGCCCGTGCACCTCCACGCCGCCGAGAACCGCGACCAGACCGAGACCAGCCTGGCCCGCCACGGCGTCACCCCGATCGAGGTCCTGGACCGCACCACGCTCCTCCACACGGACCTGCTCCTCGCCCACGGCACCGGCATCGTCGACAGCGACCTCCCCCTCCTGGAGCAGGCCGACGGCCGCACGGCCGTCGCCACCGCGCCCCGCGGCTACCTCAAGTTCGCCTGGCCGGACACCACGCCGGTGCGCGCCCTGCGCGACATCGGCGTCGACGTCGGGCTCGCCACCGACGGCGCCGCCTCCAACAACAGCCTCGACGTGTGGGAGTCCATGGCCCTCACCTCGCTGGTCCAGAAGTCGGCCGAGGGCGACCCCCGCCGGCTGACCTCCCGCCAGGCGCTGCACCACGCCACGCTGCAGAGCGCCCGTGCCGTGGGCCTCGGGGACAGCGCCGGCAGCATCGCGCCCGGCCGGCGGGCCGACATCGTCCTGGTCGACCTCACCGGGCCGCACACCCAGCCCGTCCACGACCTCGCCGCCACCCTCGTGCACAGCGCCCGCTCCGCCGACGTCCGCACCACGATCGTCGACGGACGGATCCTGATGCGCGACCGGGAACTGCTGACGATCGACGTGCCGGCGGTGGTACGGGAGCTGGGGGAGCGCCTGCCCGCACTCATCGACCGCAGCCACGGCCGGCGCATCCAGCGGTACGACACCTAGCGGCACGCGTTCCGGCCGTTCTCGGGAAATTCCGCCCGGGCGCCGATGAGTTCCACCCCTCCCGCCGGTCACCACCCCGGACGGACCGTTGTCACAGGAGGGCCCATGTCGCTTCCGGAGATCGTCTCGCGCGGCGAGTGGCGCGCGGCACGCGCGGAACTGCTGCTCAAGGAGAAGGCCGCCACCCGCGCGCGGGACGCGCTCAGCGCCGAGCGGCGCGGACTGCCCATGGTGGAGGTCGGCGAGGAGTACGTCTTCGAGGGCGGGGACGGCAAGGCCACCCTGCTCGACCTGTTCGAGGACCGGCGCCAGCTCGTCGTCTACCACTTCATGTTCGCGCCCGAGTGGGACGCGGGCTGCCGCAGCTGCTCCGCATTCCTGGACCAAATAGGGCATCTTGCTCATCTTCGGGCCCGTGACACGTCGTTCGCGGCCGTGTCCCGCGCGCCCTACCCGAGGATCCTGCCGTTCAAGGCGCGGATGGGCTGGACGCTGCCCTGGTACTCGTCGCACGCCTGCGACTTCAATCGCGACTTCGAGGTCACCCTGGAGCGCGAGGGCGAACTCGTCGAGCGGCCCGGCCTCAGCTGCTTCCTCCGGAACCGCGACCGGGTCTTCCACACCTACTCGACGTACGAGCGCGGCCTCGACGGCCTCGGCTCGACCACCAGCCTGCTGGACCTCACCGCGCTGGGCCGCCAGGAGGGGTGGGAGGAACCCAGGGGGCGCGCGTCGGCCTTTGGGGCGCCTGCGGGACGTGGGCACATCCGGTATCACGACGAGTACGACGACTGATACGGAAAGTGAACATATAGGCCAAGGGGCTGAGAAGTTGGTCACACTTGGCGGTGAACGCGTGTCAACTACGTCTCAGTACCGTCACTTCGCGAGCCGTTCACCCCATGGTTGGCGTTTAACTCTACGAGTACAGCGCTACATGGAGGTGCAGGGTGAACGGGCGAACGGTGCTCGAACGCTTTCCCGCCGGTGGGCCGCGAGGCTCCTGGCCTGCGGAGGAATTCGCGCAGGCACGGCGCAGCGAAGGCCTGCCCGCCGAGGTCGTCATGGACCTCGCCACGGACATGTTCCTGGTGATCGTGCGCAGCGGGGACGTGGCCGACGCCACCGCCTGACCCGTGCCGTCAGCCCGCCTTCGGCGCCGGCACCTTCCTCACCGGTGCGGGTGACGAGGCGAACTGCTCCGCCTGGAGCGCGTACAACTCGGCGTAGACGCCACCGGTGGCCAGCAGCTCCTCCGGTGTCCCGGACTCCACTAGCCGGCCCTGGTCCAGGACGTGCACCAGATCCGCGTGCCGTACGGACGCCAGCCGGTGCGTGATCAGCACGACCGTCTGGCCGCTGTCGGCCAGGGCGCGGATCCGCTCGAAGACCTCCAGCTCGGCCCGGGCGTCCAGGGCCGCCGTCGGCTCGTCCACGATCAGGATGCGGCCCCTGCGGTAGGCCGCCCGGGCGATGCCCAGCCGCTGCCACTGGCCGCCCGACAGTTCGTGACCGCCGCTGAAGTTGCGGGCGAGCAGGGTGTCCAGCCCCCGCGGCAGGTCCGCGACCACGGTCTCCGCCCCCGCGTCGGCGACCGCCGCACCCAGCCGGTCCTCGCACACCGGCACCGAGGAGCGCCCCAGGGCGACGTTCACCCGGGCCGTGAACGGCCACCGCTTGAAGTCCTGCGCCACCATCGCGATCCGCTCGGCCAGCCGGTGCCGGTCCACGGTCGCCGCGTCCACGTCGTCCCACAGGATCCGCCCCCGCTCCGGCGTATAGAGCCCGGCGAGCAGCTTGACCAGGGTCGTCTTGCCGGAGCCGTTCTCGCCGACCAGAGCCACGATCCGGCCCAGCGGCAGGCTCAAGGTCACGTCGTCGAGAGCGGGGCGGGCCGACTCGCCCGGGTAGCGGAACGTGACGTTCTCGAAGCGGATCTCCCGCGGATCCTCCGGCAGCGCCGCACCGCCCGCGGGGATCGCCCACTGGTCCGCCTCGGTGTACAGCCGGTGCAGATCCCCGACGAAGAGCGCTTCCTCGTGCAGCGCGTTGACCTCCACCACGAGCGTGTCGAGGCTCTGCGAGCCGGTCCGGATCGCGATCACGGCCGTCCCCGCGACCGACAGGGCCATCGCCCCCGCCAGCAGCAGCCCGCCCAGCGTCGCGTACGTCGCCACCGTCGCCAGGCCCGTCCACGCCGCCGCGATCAGGCCCGTACGGGCGGCGAGCTTGGCCAGGCGGGCCTGCTCGGCCTCGGCCGTCTCCGACATCGCGCGGAAGTGCCGCAGCAGGAAGGAGCCGACCCCGTGCACCCGGATCTCGGGGGCCGCCTCGGGCTCGATCAGCAGACTGCCGAGCAGCCGGCCCGCCCGGGCGTGCTGCACCCAGGCGTGGAAGGACTCGTAGCGCCGGCGGGCGACGGTCAGCGCGCTCCAGGCGCTCGGCAGGGTCATCGTCACCAGCAGCGGCAGCAGGGCGGGGTGCAGCACGGTCAGCACGCCCGCCGCCGCGATCAGCGAGATCATCGCGTTGATCACGCGGGTTCCGTAGGAGATCATCCGGCGCGCGGAGGCGGCGCCGTACTGCGCGGTGTCCAGCAGCTTGTGGAAGGCGTGGTCCTCGATCGCGGCCAGCTCGACGGCCGCGGCCCGCTCCAGGTACCGCTCGGTCGCAACCCGCTCGACCTTGGGCTCCAGGCGGCCGGTGGCATAGGTGCTCGCGGCCCGCAACAGGGCCGCGAGGAACATCACGACGGCCACCGTGACCAGGGCGGGGACGGCTCCGCGCAGCCGGTCGCCGATCTCCCCGCCGCCCATCAGCCGGGCCAGCACCGTGTTCACCGCGAGCAGGCTCACCGCCTGCGCCACGCCCCGGCCCGCCTCGGCGGCCAGCACGATCCGCGCCGCACCCCGGTCGGCCTGCCGGGCCAGCCGGAGGCTGGACGCGAGCAGGGACGGCAACCGGGTGATCATGGCGCGGAAGTTCAGCTCCAGGAACGCGTCGGCGTGCTGGTTCCAGCCCATGTCGTAGCGGAGCGGGCCGCCGAACAGCAGCCGCTCCGACTCGGACACCTCCGGCGCGGTCCGCTTCTTCGCCACCGTCGACCGACCTCCCCGCCTCGTGCCCCGCCCGTGAGCGGCCCACTATCGCGGGGCGGAACCCGCCCCGGGCAGGGCGCAGCCCGGGGCGCCGGATGCGCGCGGGCGCACGACCTGGCCGGGAGGAGGTGCGGGGCGGCGCGGGGGTGCGGGGTGGTGAGAGGCGTGGGTGTGCGGGCCGGTGGGCGGAGACCGGTCATCCGCTGTGAGCCGGCAGCCAGCAGCCAGCAGCCAGCAGCCGGCAGCCGGGACAGGTCAGGCGCTGCCTATGCGCTGACCGGACGCGACCAGGCCGGGGCCGTCCCCGTCGCGCGGCACAGCGCCAGGTAGAGGGGGATCGGCGGGGTGTACGGAAGCGTGCCGTCCGGGCGGTGGATCAGGTCGGGGACCTCCAGCAGGTCCGGGACGACCGCGCCGGTGACGTACCGCGCCGGGGCGGGCCACTCCAGGGCGTGGTCGGAGTCGGACGGCACCAACCACCACCAGTGCGTCCCGTCCGCGTAGACACAGCCCACGCGGGGCAGCCGGGGCATGATCAGCGGGCCGACGTGGGCGGGGACCGCGACGGCGTCGCAGCCGAGCGGGGCGGTCATGCCGTCGGGCACCGGCAGCCGCAGGGCCGGGCCGGACGTCCGCAGTCCGCGCCGGACGCGCACCAGCGTGTCCAGGTTCAGCACAGCGCCGACCCGCGCGGGACTCATGCGTGTCCCCGCTCTCGGCGGCGCTCCTGAGGGGGGACCTCGGGGACGCCCCGCGTGTGGTGTGCCTGCGAGGGGACCTCGGGGGCGCCCTGCGTGGGGCGTGCCTGCGAGGGGACCTCGGGGGCGCCCTGCGTGGGGCGTGCCTGCGAAGGGACCTCGGAAGCGCCCCGCGTGTGGCATGCCTGGTGGGTCCCGTCCCCGTCGTCCGGGTCGTCGGAGGGGCCGCGCTTGGGGCGGGCGCCCCAGCCCAGGTCGTCCCGAGGCCCGTCCGGCTCGGGCGAGGTGTCCGCCGTGCGCGGCAGTTCCGCCCAGACCAGCAGCCCGGGGCCGTTCTCCTGGGCACCCCAGGAGTGGCAGAGGGCGTCGACGAGGAGCAGTCCCCTGCCGTGCTCCTCCTCGGGCCGGGTCCGGCTCGCGGCGTGCGGCTGGCCCGGGGCGCAGCCCTCGTCGCGTACGGCTATCCGCACCAGGTCGTCACCGTCGTGCAGCTCGCACACTATGTGAGTGCTCGCCGTGTGCACGATGGCGTTCGTGACCAGCTCGGAAACGACCAGAGCCGCGCTGTCGCACGTGTCCTCGCACACCGACCACCCGGTCAGCCGGGCCCGCGTCAGGCGTCTGGCCTGGGCGGGAGAACCCGCGTGTGCGGCCAGCTCAAAACGGAACCGGCGCCCGGCAGCGGCCCCGAGGGAGACCTCTTCCGTGGCGGCGCCAAGCCCGGGAGGGCCTGCGGCGGCGTCTGTTCCTAAGGGCGCGGACGGAATCACGCTTGCCACTATCGCCCCGCCGTGAACACTTGGCAAGTGTCACTCTGAAAATTGCAGAGTGCCGTGTGACGGTCTGGAAGGCCGTGGCACACTGCTCGCAACAGCACCCCGCGCGGCGCCAATTGAGATCGTCGAAGGTTCGTTCGAAACATGTGTTCGGATCAGCTCTTCGAAAGGTCCTCGAATGGCGCCGCCGGGCTGTCAGCGTTCCTTTTGTGGCCGGCTCGTCAGAACTCTTCGTGGAGGTGGAGCGTGAGTGAACCGCGGTCCGCACCGACGGTCGGTCAGGTCGTGCTCGGCCGACGCCTGTTGGACCTGCGGGAACGCGCGGGCATGAAGCGCGAGGAGGCCGCGCGTATCCTCCGCGTCGCCCCCGCCACGGTCCGCCGTATGGAGATGGCCGAGGTCGCGCTCAAAATCCCGTATCTGCAACTGCTCCTCAAGGCCTACGGAATCTCCGACGAGGAGGCCGAGGCCTTCGTCCGACTGGCCGAGGAAGCCAACCGGCCCGGCTGGTGGCAGCGTTTCCACGACATCCTGCCCGGCTGGTTCTCGATGTACGTGAGCCTGGAGGGCGCGGCGAGCGTCATCCGCAGCTACGAGCCCCACTTCGTCCCCGGGCTGCTGCAGACCGAGGACTACGCGCGTGGGGTGCTCCGCTCGGGCGCCATCGGGCAGACCCGGCCCGAGGACATCGAGCGCCATGTCGCCCTGCGCATGCAGCGCCAGGACCTGCTCACCCGCGAGGACGCGCCCCGGCTGTGGGTCGTGATGGACGAGACCGCGCTGCGTCGCCCGGCCGGCGGCCCGGAGGTGATGCGCGCCCAGATCGACAAGTTGCTCGACGCCACGAAGCTGCCCAACGTGACGCTGCAGATCGCCCCGTTCGCCAACGGGCCGCACCCGGGGACCTACGGGCCGTTCGTGCTGTTCCGATTCGCCATGCCCGAACTGCCGGACATGGTCTACAGCGAGTACCTGACCGGCGCGGTCTATCTCGACGCGCGCACCGAGGTGGCGACCCACCTGGAGGTCATGGACCGCATGGCGGCGCAGGCCGCTACGGCACATCGCACGAAGGAGATCCTCCGGGACCTCCGCAAGGAGCTGTGAATGGATCGCATCAAGCCGCGCAAACACGTCTACAACGGCATGCCCGCGCGTGACTTGGGCAGCGAAGGCTGGCACAAGCCGTGGAGCGGCGGAAACGGAGGCAACTGCCTGGAGGCGATGAAACTCGCCGACGGCCGGATCGCCCTCCGGCAGTCCACCGACCCCGACGGCCCCGCCCTCATCTACACCACCGACGAGATGACGGCCTTCATCGAGGGGGCGAAGTCGGGAGAGGCGGACTTCCTGCTGTCCTGACGTGACTGCCTTTTGCCGCTCGACTTCCTATGTCGTCTTCCTATACGTCTTCCTACGCCGTCCTCGAATCGCTGGTGCCGAATCGACCACCCTCTGTGCCTTACGGAGTGGGGACGGCGCCCACGACCTGGTCCGGCGGCTGCTCGCCGGACTGCCCTCCAGCAGCCACCTGGTGATGACCCACGCGACCGCCGACTTCACCCCCGAGGAGTCGAAGGCGGCCACCGAGAAGCTGCGCGCTGCCGGCGTCACCCTGGCGCTGCGCTCCCACGAGGAGTTCACCCGCTTCTTCGACGGCCTCGATCTCGTCGAGCCCGGCGTCGAGGTGCCGCACCGCTGGCATTCAGAGCTGGGCGATCCCGTGCCCGGGCAGGACGACGCGGTGATCCCGGGGTACGGGGCCGTGGGGCGCAAGCCGTAGGGCTCACGGAGGCGCCCGGGCCGGTCAGGGCGGCGGCAGCGCACCGCACAGCGCCTCCAGGGCCGGCCCGTAGGCGTGCTCGGAGGGCGTCGCGTACCCCACGACGAGCCCGTCCCCGACCGGCATGTCCGTCTCCGGGTGCCGGAACGCGGCGAGGCCGTCCAGGGCGATGCCCTGCCAGGCGGCGGCCTTGACCGCGGACGCCTCGGTGCCGGGCGGCAGCCGGAGCACGGCGTGCAGCCCGGCCGCGATGCCGGTGGCCTCGATGTGCGGCGCGTGCTCGGCGAGCGCCGCGACGAGCCGGTCCCGGCGGCCGCGGTAGCGCTGCCGCATCCGGCGTACGTGCCGGTCGTACGACCCCGAAGCGATGAAGTCCGCGAGGCTCAGCTGGTCGAGGACGCTCGCCCACGCCTCGCGCTCGCCCTTGGCCGCCAGGACGTCCTCGAGGTACCGCTCCGGGAGCACCATCCAGCCCAGCCGCACCGCCGGCGACAGGCTCTTGCTGACCGAGCCGATGTGGATCACGCGCTCGGGGTCGAGCCCCTGGACGGCGCCGACCGGCTTGCGGTCGTAGCGGAATTCCCCGTCGTAATCGTCCTCCAGGACCAGACCGTCCCGCGCGCGGGCCCAGTCGATCACGGCGGCCCGGCGCGTGGGGTGCAACGGGCCGCCGGTCGGGAACTGGTGCGCCGGCGTGAGCAGCACGGCCCGCTCGCGCACCAACCGGTCGATCCGCGCGCCGTTTTCGTCGAGGGGGAGCGGTACCGTCCGGACCCCGGCCGCGGCCAGGACCTGCCGGTGGAACCCGAGCCCGTACGCCTCCACCGCCAGGGGGCCGCGCAGGACGCCGCCGCCGAACAGCAGCCGCAGCGCGTGCGCGAAGCCGGAGCAGATCACGATCCGGCCCGGCTCGGTCCGCACGCCACGCACGCGTGCCAGGTACTCGGCGAGCGCCTCCCGCAGTTCCGGCCGGCCGGCCGGGTCGCCCGGCCCGAACACCTCGTTGGGTGCGTGCTGGAGGGCTCGCCGGTAGGAGGCCAGCCAGGCGGTGCGCGGGAACGCCGAGACGTCCGGCGTGCCCTGCGTCAGATCGTGCCGGGGGCCATGCGCGCGGGGCGGTGCCTTCTTGGGCACGCGAGTGGCGGGCCGCAGCGGCTCGGCGCGCTCCGCGACCCGGGTGCCGGAGCCCTGCCGGGCAGTGAGCCAGCCCTCCGCGACGAGCTCCGCGTACGCGTCCGCCACCGTGTTGCGGGCGACGCCGAGGTCCGCCGCGAGCGAGCGGTACGGTGGCAGCCGCGTGCCCGGGGCGAGCCGTCCGCCGCGCACGGCCTCGCGCAGGGCCCGGATCAGCGCCGCCCGCCTGCCGCCCGGCCCGGTCAGCTCCAGATGCAGGTCGGACCCGATCCGCTCCGCGGAATTGACCCACGATTCCACCATGGAAGTGCACCCTACAGCGGGTCTTTCCGGCTCGTAGGTTGAAGGGCATGACGACGACCACGCACCCGAGCAGCATCCACCCGACGCCCGCCCGCCTGGACTTCGGCGCCTCGGCCCCGAAGGCCTTCCGGGCTCTCATCGCCTTCGATGCCGCCGCCCGCGAGGGCGTCGACCCGGCCCTCGTCGAGCTGATCCAGATCCGTTCCTCGCACCTGAACCACTGTGCGTACTGCCTGCACATGCACACCAGCGATGCCCGCAAGGCCGGCGAGAGCGAGGACCGGCTGCACATGGTCGCCGTGTGGCGCGAGGCCCGGCACTTCTTCACCGAGCGGGAGCAGGCGGCCCTCGCCCTCACCGACGCGGTGACCCTCATCGCCGACTCCGGCGTCCCGGACGACGTGTACGCGCGGGCCGCCGCGCTGTTCGACGAGCGGGAACTGGCCCAGGTGATCGCCCTGATCTGCACGATCAACACATGGAACCGGGTGGCGCTGTCGACGGGGAAGGTCGCGGGGACGGACGACCGGTGAGTCCGCGAGCGGGCCGGCGGCAGGGCGCTACCCCGCCGAGGGACGGCCGATGACCGTCGTGGGCGGTTCGGCGGCGGGCGCTATCCCGTCGAGGGACGGCCGATGACCGTCGTGGGCGGTTCGGCGGCGGATGCTACACCGCCATGGGCCGGTCGAACGGCCCGATCGGTGCCGGCAGCCTCGCACTGCCCGTCAGATGACGGTCGACGGCCGCCGCCACCGCCCGCCCCTCGGCGATCGCCCACACGATGAGCGACTGCCCCCGGGCCGCGTCCCCCGCGGCGAACACCCCGGGCACGTTCGTGGCGAACCCGGAGTCCCGCGCGATCGTCCCGCGTGGCTCCATCTCCAGCCCCAGCTGGTCGACGAGGCCGTCCTCCCGGTCGGGCCCGGAGAAGCCGAGGGCGAGCAGCACGAGATCGGCGGGGAGCGTCCGCCCGGTGCCCTCCACCGGACGGCGCCGTGCGTCCACCTCGACCAGGTGCAGCGAGCGCACCTGTCCCTGGGCGTCGCCGTCGAAGCGCAGCGTGGACGCCGCGAACAGCCGCGCATCAGCGTCCGCGACCGGGGCGGTCCGCAGGTCACGGGCCTCTTCATGGGCGGCGGACAGCCGGTAGATCCGCATCGGGTACGTCGGCCAGGGCTCGGTGTCCTCGTCGCGCTCCGCGTCCGGCAGCGCGTAGATGTCCAGCTGGGTCACGGACGCCGCGCCCTCCCGGACGGCCGTGCCCAGACAGTCCGCCCCCGTGTCGCCGCCGCCGACGATGACGACGTGCTTCCCGGCCGCCGACAGCGGGGAAGTCTCCAGATCGCCCTCGCGCACCCGGTTGGCCAGCGGCAGGTACTCCATCGCCTGGTGAATTCCTGTCAGCTCCCGCCCCGGCACCGGGAGTTCACGCCACGCGGTCGCACCCGTGGCCAGCACCACGGCGTCGTAGCGCGTCCGCAGCTCATCGGCCCCGATGTCCCGCCCGACCGCCGTCGACGTCCGGAACTTCGTCCCCTCGGCCCGCATCTGCTCCAGCCGCCGCTCCAGATGGTGCTTCTCCATCTTGAACGCCGGAATGCCGTACCGCATGAGCCCGCCGAGCCGGTCGTCCCGCTCGTACACGGCGACCGTGTGCCCGGCCCGCGTCAGCTGCTGCGCCGCGGCCAGCCCGGTCGGGCCCGAACCGATCACCGCGACCGTCTTGCCGGACAGCCGCTCCGGCGGCCTCGGCGGCGCGAACCCCTCCTCCCAGGCCCGGTCGGCGATCGCGCACTCGACGTTCTTGATGGTGACGGCCGGCTGGTTGATCGCCAGCACACACCCCGCCTCGCACGGCGCCGGGCACAGCCGGCCGGTGAACTCCGGGAAGTTGTTCGTGGCGTGCAGGCGGTCGGCGGCCGCCCGCCAGTCCTCCCTGGACACCAGATCGTTCCACTCGGGGATCAGATTGCCCAGCGGGCAGGCGTCGTGGCAGAAGGGGATACCGCAGTCCATGCAACGGTCGGCCTGTCGGCTGATGATCGGCAGCAGCGCCCCGGGGACGTAGACCTCGTCCCAGTCCCGCGCCCGCTCCTCTACCGGGCGGCGCGGCCACTCCTCGCGGGGCGTGGTCAGGAAACCCTTGGGATCGGCCATGGCCGTCTTCCTTGCGTGCGCGTGGGGCGGGCCGTGCGTCGTCGGGCGGAGCCTTTTCTCACTCGCCGGCGGCGCTCTTTTCGCCACGATACGTCCGCCTTCCGGCCGGTGCCTGTCCGCCGCATGGCACGGGCGTCAGGTGAGCGCCAGCACGTAGGCCAGTGCCGCTCCGGCCGAGGCCGCCGTGCGGACGTGGTTCCACAGCGTCCACTCGCGCAGGTACACCGGCCAGTACGCCGCCGCCTCCGGAGTGCCCGGCTCCAGCTCGGCCAGGGCGTCGTTGCGCGGCACGTTCGCGACCATGGTCAGTCCGAACGACCCGAACAGGTACAGCGCGCTGCCCACCAGCAGCTCCACCGTCCCCTCGTCCGGCCACAACACGAACGTCACCACGGCGATCACCGCGCACAGCACGGCCGACCCGAGGAACACGATCATGAAGGGCGGAGTCACCGCCGCCACGTTGACCGCCTTCATCGCGGCGACCCCCTGCGCCGGCGGCAGCATGCCCAGGCCCCGCATCACGAAGGTCGAGAACCCGCAGAACACCCCGGCCACCAGGCCGGTCCCGAGCACCCCCAGCACCGTCAGCACGAAGTACGGTCCGTCGATCATGTCTCTCTCCCGCCGTCCGGCCGGGCCCCCGCCCGGCACCCTTCCTCGCCACCAGTGAATTCCCGTACGAGCACAGTGACCATGGCCGAACGGCGCGGCGTCATAAGCGAACGTCCACGGGCCCCCGAACGGCCGCGCCGACGGCATGACGGCACGCCCCCCGGGCATCCCGTCCGTCACCCCGTGGAACCGATCCCGGCCTCGCTCCATCCCCGCAGTACCGTCGTCACCGCCGCCGCGATCCGCCGCCGCGCCTCATGTCTGGGTACGCCGCTCATCAGCAGCCGGTCGTACGGCGTGTCCAGATGCCGTACCGACGCCACGACCGCCGAGGTCACCGCGCCCTCGGTCAGCGCGCGCCCCGCAGCGCTGCGGCCCACCCGCCCGCTGCCCCGCTCCGAGGCGTGCAGGGCGATGGCCCGCGCCCGTGCGGCCGGGCACCCGGGGAACAGCCGGAGTATCTCCGCCGCGAAAACCTGCACGAACAGGGCGTCCTGAGCCGCCCGTCGCCGCGCGTCCCGCACCCGTCGCCGCCGTCGCGCCTCGGCGTCCGCGAGACACCGCTGCTCGGCCCGCGCGAGCGCCGCCTCCTCGACCAGAACTCCCTGCCGTTCGTACCGGCTTTTGCGCCGGTTGAACCGCACGACCACCGCCGACAGCGTGCTCTCCTCCCGCGATCTGCGCGTCAGCGCGGTGTCGCCGCTCGGCAGGAACACCAGATGCCCGAGGTCGGCGCAGTCGAGGCAGCGCGGGGTGCCGTCCTCGAGGGCGAGCAGCGGCAGCGGTCCTCGGCGGCACTCGGCGCAGTACCGCCGCTTGAGGGGCTGGAAGACGAGAAGTCCGGTGAGGGACGGAAGCGTCGTGCGGGGGACCATAAGGGGCTCATTCCCCCTCACGGCGGCGCGAACTACGCACTCTGCAGCAGATCCTGGCGATCCGGCCACCACCCCTCCCGGGCGCCGGGGCCGCCGAGGTCCGGCCCCGTGTGTGGGTGGGACGCTTCCGGCCCGGCGGACTGACGCATCATGGGCCGTGTGCGACTCGAAGCGATCACCTGGGAACGGCTCGGCGACCTGCTCGCCGAGCGCCTGCTCGACCTGAAGCCCGCCGACGGCGGTCCCTGGTCGCGCATCGCCATCGACGGGGCGCCCGCCGCCCGCCCGGGAGACCTCGCCCACCGGGTCGGTGAGGCGCTGCGCGTACGCGGCCGCTCCTCGCTCGTCGTGGGCACGGAGGGCTTTCTGCGCCCCGCCTCCGTACGGCTCGAATACGGCCACCAGGACGTCGATGCCTACTACGACGGCTGGTACGACACCGGCGCCCTGTGGCGCGCGGTGTTCGGCCCGCTCGAAGCCGACGGGGACGGCCGCGTCCTGCCCGACCTGTGGGACCCGGCCGCCGACCGCGCCACCCGCAGCCCCTACGTCGAACTCCCGCCTGCCGGTGTGCTGTTGCTGCACGGGCCCTTCCTCCTTCGGCACTGGTTCCCCTTCGATCTGAGCGTCCACGTCCTCCTCTCCCCGGGCGCCCTCCGCCGCCGCACCCCCGAGGCCGAGCACTGGACCCTTCCGGCCTTCGAGCGCTACGAGCACGAGACGGACCCGGTGGGGACGGCGGACGTCCTGGTGCGGGCCGACGATCCGCACCGCCCGGCGTGGAGCGGCTGAGCCCATGGCATGAAGCCCGGGCCCGGCGGCTGGGTCCTGCTCGGACCCCCCATGCGGGCCCCATGCGGGCCCCATGCGGGCCCCATGCGGACTCCCGGCGGGCTTCCGTGTGCGGGCATCCGGCGGCCCGGCGAGAATGAGGGGCGCCGGGACTCGCGGTGTGTCCTGCGCCGCGCCGGCCGTCCGGCACCGGGAGGTACTCCATGACCACCGCCGGAGACATCATGCACCGCGGCGCCCAGTGGATCCCCGCGCACGAAACCCTCGACCGCGCCGCACAGCTCATGCGCGAGCTGAACGTCGGCGCCCTGCCCATCAGCGACGAGAACGAGCGGCTCTGCGGCATCCTCACCGACCGCGACATCGTCGTCGGATGCGTCGCCATGGGCCACGACCCCGCCCGGGTCACAGCGGGCGACATGGCCAAGGGAACGCCCCGCTGGATCGACGCGGACGCCGATGTCGGCGAGGTGCTGCGCGAGATGCGGGAGCACCGGATCCGCAGGCTGCCCGTGATCCGGGACAAGCGCCTGGTCGGCATGATCAGCGAAGCCGACCTGGCCCGGCATCTCGCGAAGGACCAGATCGCGTCCTGGGCGCAGAGCGTCTACGCCACGACCGCGATGCACTGACCTCGCTGATCACCCCACCGGCGCTCCGGAGCCCCGTCGCGGGTCACTCCCCGCCCTCAGAGCCAGCCGCTGCGCCGGAACCCCCGGTACAGGGCAACGCACGCCACGGATATCACGCCGATCACCATGCCGTAGCCGTACCGCCAGTGCAGCTCCGGCATGTGCTCGAAGTTCATGCCGTAGACCCCGCAGACCATCGTCGGCACGGCGATGATCGCGGCCCACGCCGTGATCTTCCGCATGTCCTCGTTCTGCGCGACCGTGACCTGCGCGAGGTGCGCCTGGAGGATGGAGTTGAGCAGTTCGTCGAAGGCGGCGATCTGCTCCTTCGCCCGCAGCAGATGGTCCGAGACGTCACGGAAGTACGCCTGTATCTCCGGGTCGACCGCCCTGATCGGCCGGGTCGCGAGATCCTCCAGCGGCCGGCTGAGCGGCACCACCGCCCGCTTCAGCTCCAGCAGTTCACGCTTGAGCTGGTAGATGCGCCCCGGGTCGGTCCGCGCGCCGGACTCCGAGAACACGTCCGTCTCGACCTGGTCGATGTCCGCCTGCACCGAGTCCGTGGCGGTCAGGTAGTCGTCGACCACATGGTCCGCGATCGCGTGCAGCACCGCCGAAGGGCCCTTGGCGAGCTGGCCGGGATCGGATTCCAGCTCCTCGCGCAGCGGGCCGAGCGAGCCGTGCCGGCCGTGCCGCACCGTGATCACGAAGTCAGCGCCGACGAACAGCATGATCTCACCGGTGTTGACCACCTCGCTGGTGGCCGTCAGTTCCTCGTGCTCGACGTAGCAGACCGTCTTGAACACCGCGAAGAGCGTCTCGCCGTAGCGCTCCAGCTTGGGGCGCTGGTGCGCCTCGATCGCGTCCTCGACGGCCAGCGGGTGCAGGTCGAACAGTTCGGCGATGCCCGCGAACTCCTGGTCGGTGGGCTCGTGCAGACCGAGCCAGACGAAGCCCTCCCGGTTCTTGCGCACCCGCTGCACGGTGTCCACCAGATCGCCGCGCGCGGGGGTGCGGACGCCGTCCCGGTACGTCACGCAGTTCACCACCGAGGAGCCCAGCGGGGACCGGGCCGGGTGACTCAAGTCGACGCGCGGGCGCCGCCGGGCCAGCCGAGCCACCTTGCGCAGGCCGCCGACGCCGCCGAGGCTCGTGACCTTCCGCAGATTCCCTGCCATGGACATCCGGATCTCCTTGCGTGGAACCTCTCGCGCCGTCCCTGCGCCTTGCCGCGCCAGTCTGCCAGGCCTGCGTGAGCTGCGGGTAAGCCTGTGGATACGACTCATTCCGCTTGGTTCCCGGCTGTGGACGGACGACGCTTCCAGGCCCCGCGGCTCTGCTGGATCGACGCATTTCCGTGCCGGGCGGTTCTTGGCAGGGAGCGTGCGAGGCGGGTTTGCGTGCGGAGGCGGTCTCCATGTGGAAGGGCCTCCGTGCAGAAGGTGCCTCCGTGCGGAAGGGCCCCCGTGCCGGAGCGTCGGCGAGTATGGACAAGTCGGACAACTGGGATGATCGAGGCATGACGCGAACCGACGGGTACCTCCTCGCCAACCGGCAGACCGAGGCGGCAGAGCACTTCAGCGCCTTCGCCGCTCTCTTCGACCCCACGACCTTCCGGCACCTCGAAGCGCTCGGCGTCGGATCCGGCTGGCGGTGCTGGGAGGTCGGTGCCGGTACCACCGTGGTGTCCTGGCTGGCGAAGAAGGTCGGCCCGACCGGACGCGTCATCGCGACCGACACCGACACCTCACGGCTCGCCACCGCAGCCAGGCCACCGGTCGAGGTGAGGGCGCACGACATCGGCTCCCAGGAGCCGCCGGGGGAGGGCTTCGACCTGGTGCACGCCCGCCTCGCCCTCGTCCATGTGACCGACAGGGAAAGGGCGTTGCGGTCCATGGTCGAGGCGCTGCGCCCCGGCGGCCGCCTCCTTGTCGAGGACGCCGACCCCGCCCTTCAGCCGCTGCTCTGCCCCGACGAGTACGGCCCGGAGCAGCAGCTCGCGAACCGGCTGCGGCAGGGCTTCCGCAGTCTGCTCGCCGATCGCGGGACGGACCTGCCGTGCGGCCGCACCCTGCCGCGGCTGCTCCGGGAGGCCGGACTGAGCCGGGTCCAGGCCGACGCCTACTTCCCCCTCACCTCGCCGGCCTGCGCCGCCCTGGAGTCCGTCACGATCCGGCAGATCCGCGACCAGCTCGTCACGGCCGGCCTCGCCACGGACCAGGAGATCGACCGGCACCTCGGGAACGTCACGTCCGGTGCGCTCGACCTGACGACGGCGCCGATGATCTCGGCGTGGGGGAGGAAGCAGTAGCGAGGGTGCGGCAGGGGCGTTCAATCGGGCAGGGGTACCAGTTCGGCTGTGGCGGTCAGTCGGGCAGGGGCGGTCTGCCGCCCACCTGCTCCACCGCTCGCGCGCCCGCCCGGCAGCCCTCCGCCGCGGCATCGTCCGGCCCGGTACCCGCGAGCAGGGCGGCGAGGAACGCGCCGGTGAAGGCATCACCGGCGCCGGTCGTGTCCCGTGGCATCGCCGGTGCGGCCGGAACGCGGGCGCGTACCTTCCCCGAGCGGGCCACGACGGCTCCCTCGTGCCCCTGCTTGACGACGACCAGCGGCACGCGCAGGCTCAGCCCGGCCGCCGCCTCGGCCGCATCGGCCAGGCCGGTCAGCAGGCACGCCTCGTCCCGGCTGGGCAGCAGGACGTCCACGCCCTCGACGAGCGCCAGGAACCGCTCGGCGCCCAGCTCCGCGAGGAACCCCGCCGAAGCCGGGTCGAGACTCACCGGCACGCCACGCGCGCGGGCGGCTTTCAGTGCCACGGCCACCAGAGCCCGGCTCGACTCGGAGAACAGGAGGTAGCCCGACAGGTGCAGCCGGGCCACGCCGTCGAGCAGCGCGTCCGACCAGTCGGAGGGCCCGAGCCGTCCCGACGCGCCGCTGTCGGTGAGGAACGTCCGCTCCGCCGCAGCGCCCCCGTCGACCATGCAGATCACCGTGCCGGTCGGCACCAGCGGGTCGACGACGAGCTGCGGCCGCACCCCCTGGGCGACCAGCTCCCGCTCGTGCCAGGCAGCCGCATCCGTCCCGACCCTCCCGAGCAGCCGTACGTCCGCCGCACCCCGGTGGGCCGCCCAGCACGCCACGTTGGCGCCCGCACCGCCCGCCACCGTCCGGATCGACGCAGTCGTGTCCGTGCCGGCCGCGAGCGGCCCCGCGTGCCGCGCGACGACATCCGTGATGACGTCCCCGATCACCAGCAACCCCCGGCCCGCCGCCGCGCCCGTACCCGCGGAGCCCGTACCCGCGGGTCCGGTACCCGCAGGGTCCGTTCCCCCCGGTCCCCTCGGGCCCGTGCCCTCTCCGCGTCCGGTCCCGCCGTCCGCCGTCATCCCCGGGCCCAGGCCGCCGCGATCCGTGCCGCCAGGCGTACGTTGCCGCGGACCGCCGCCAGGTTGGCGCTCAGGGAGGCACCGTCGGTGTGCCGCACCAGATGGTCGAGCAGGAAGGGCGTGACCGCCTGGCCGGTGATGCCCTGCTCCGCACAGGCGCGCAGTGCGTCCGCGAGCACGCGTGCGTGCAGGTCCGGATCGAGCTGCTCCTCCTCGGGGACGGGGTTGGCGACGATCAGCGCCGACTCCGGCCCGCCGAGGGTCTCCTGGGCCGCCATGACGCCCGCCACCTGCTCCGGCGTCCCCAGCGTCCAGTCCACCGGATGCCCCGAGTCGGAGAGGTAGAAGCCGGGGAATCGGTCCGTGCCGTAACCGGCCACCGCGACACCCAGCGTCTCCAGCCGCTGCAGGGTCGCCGGCACGTCCAGGATCGACTTCACCCCGGCGCACACCACCGTGATGCGCGTGCGAGCCAGCAGCCCCAGGTCGGCCGACTCGTCCTGAGTCACCGTCCACTCCCGGTGCACCCCGCCCAGTCCACCCGTCGCGAAGACCCGCACGCCCGCCAGTGCCGCCAGCAGCGCGGTCGCCGACACCGTGGTCGCTCCGCTCGCTCCCGACGCCACCGCGAGCGGCAGGTCGCGGTGGCCGAGCTTGCGGATCCCGTCCTCGTTCGCGACGCGTTCCAGCTGCTCCTTGTCCAGGCCCACATGAGGACGCCCGTCCAGCACGGCGATCGTGGCAGGCACCGCGCCCTCCTGCCGCACGGCCGTCTCCAGCTCCAGCGCGACCTGGAGATTGCGCGGCCGCGGCAGCCCGTGGGCGATGATCGTGGACTCCAGGGCCACGACCGGCCGGCGCGCGTCGATCGCTTCCCGCACTTCCTCGGACACCACCAGCACCACGCGCCTGCCTCCTGTCGGTCAGTCGTTCCCCTCCCTCATCTCTGGCGGGTGGCGCGCCGGGCCAAACCCTTGCGGGGCGACGGCGTCGTGACGAGCCTGGAGGGCATGACGGATCACATACCGCGTCTCGACCACGTCGTCCTCTGGGTGCGCGACCCGCTCGCCGCCGTCGACTTCTACGAGAAGGCCGTCGGCCTTGAGGCCGTCAGGCTCGCGGAGTTCGCTGCGGATGAGGTGCCGTTCCCGTCCGTGCGGGTCAGCGACGACACCATCCTCGACCTCATGCCCCTGAGCTTCGCGGAGCGCATGAGGATGCTGCCCGGCTCCGCCGACAGCGCGGGGCATCCGGTCAACCACGTCTGCCTGTCCCTGCCTCGCGGCGACTTCGACGCCCTCCTGAGCCGGCTGGCGGACCACTCCGTACCGATGTCGGACCTCGCACACGGCTCCTTCGGAGCCCGGGGCAAGGCCACGCGCAGCTTCTACTTCCGCGATCCGGACGGCAACGTCTTCGAAGCCCGGCACTACGACTGACCGAGCCGCGAATCGCCGCATCAGAAGAGCGGCTCGGGCAGCACCCCTTCCAGAGCCAGCAGCCTCCGCTTGGTCTCCAGGCCGCCGCCGAAGCCGCCGATGCCGCCGCCGCTCTCGACCACCCGGTGACAGGGCACCACCACCGGCAGGGGATTGGCTCCCATCGCCATACCCACGGCCTGGGCGGCGCCCGGCTGGCCGACCCGCCCGGCCAGGTCGCCGTACCCGACGACGGTGCCGTACGGGACGCCCGAGGCCAGTTCACGCAGGACCTCCCGGTTGAAGCCGGAGATCAGCGACCAGTCGAGCGGCAGGTCGAAGTCGCGTCGTTCACCCGCGAAGTAGGCCTCGACCTGGCGTATCGCCTCGGCCAGCAGCGGGGAGCCGGGCGCCTCGACGGGCTCGGTGCCCAGTCGCGACGCCAGCCGCTCGACCGCCCGGTCCCGCACGGCGTCCGTGGCGTGGAAAACGACGTTGACCAGGCCCTCCCGGCTCGCGGCCAGCAGCAACGGCCCGATCCCGCTCTCGACGACCGCCCACACCACCCGCGGCTCGACCTGCCCTTGGCTGTCCATGCGCCCCACAGTAGGACCCGCCACTGACAACGCCGTCCGCCCGGCGCGTGCGATCAGCCGCTCACGGCCTTCCGCACCACATCCGGCCGGTTGGCGATGATCCCGTCGACCCCGTACCCGGCGATCCGCCGGGCCGTCCTGGCGTCGTCGACCGTCCAGGCGAAGACCTCCAGCCGGCGGCCGTGCGGTCCGTCGAACGCCTGCACCGAGGACACGTACGCCGGGGAGAGCGAGCTGTACGAGGGGTTGATCTGGTCGGCGAACTCGGCGACGTCGAGCAGGTCCGACACCCGCGGAGTCCCCAGGAGGGCTGTCTTCACGCCGGGCTTCAGCTCGTGCACGGTCCGCACACTGTCCGCGCTGAAGCTCTGCACGATCAGCCGGCCCGCCAGGTGCGACCGGTCGAGCCAGCCCTCGTTGCTGAGGACCTTCAGCGTCTGCCGCTCGATGCCGGGGTACAGCTCCGGGTTCTTGATCTCCAGGAGCAGCTTCTGGTGATGCCGCTCCAAGCGGTGCACGAACTGCTCCAGCGTCGGCACGCGCGCGCCCGCGTACACGGGTCCGAACCAGCTGCCCGCGTCCAGCCGGGCGATCTCCGCTGCGGTGAAGTCCTTCACCTTCCAGGGAGCCCGGCCGGGGAAGACCTCCTCGGCGTCGGTGGTGCGCCGCAGGTTGTCGTCGTGGAGGACGACCAGCTCGCCGTCCCTTGTCCGCTGCACGTCGTTCTCCACCCAGCGGATGCCCAGTTCCGCCGCCCTGTCCACGGCGGCCAGGGTGTTCTCGGGCGCGTACGCGGAGGCACCCCGGTGCGCGATGACCAGCGGCGACGTGCTGCTTCCCGCGGCTTGCGCGGGGGAGGCGGGGAACAGCAGTGCGGCGGTCCCCAGGAGTGCGGTGGTGGAGGCGGCAACAGCGCGCGCGTGCATGCGTACTCCTCGCGACGAGCGATCGGCGACATCACAGACAGCACAACTGTGACAGCAGAGGGTCAACGCGAGAGGGGTACAGGATGACCACACGTTGAACGGAGATCACCCAACTCCGCTCACTGGTACCGCACAACTGCGGCAGGGGCGTGTTTCTTTGCCGGAAAGTCGTTCGACCATTCCGGTGGGGGTCATACTCTCTGCGTCAACCCTGACCGCTCGTGCGGTCCTGGGAGGGGGCGTACATCAGGAATTCCGGGACGTACACGGGCGGGAAGGGCAGCCGCGCATGCAGGGCACGATCGACGGATTCAGCTATGGCCTGGTCACACCCCTCGTGGCCTACTTCATGGCCTGCCTCGGCGGCGCTCTGGGTTTGCGCTGCACGACCAGATCGATGCTCGTCTCCCACTCCTGGCGCCCCGGCTGGCTCGCGCTCGGCTCCGCCGCCATCGGCTCCGGCATATGGACCATGCACTTCGTCGCGATGATGGGATTCACGGTCCGCGGGACCCCGATCCACTACGACAAGGCGATGACCTTCGCGAGCCTGGCCGTCGCGATCATCATGGTGGGGGTCGGGATCTTCATCGTCGGCTACAAGGGAGCACGCGGTACGGCCCTGTTCACCGGCGGCACCATCACGGGTCTCGGCATCGCGTCGATGCACTACCTCGGCATGGCCAGCATGAGCCTCGACGGAAAGCTGGAGTACAACACCGTCACCGTCGGCATCTCCGTCGCCATCGCCATGGGCGCGGCCACCGCCGCCCTGTGGGCCGCCGGCCAGGTCAGGGGCTTCCTGTGGAGCGTGGGTGCCAGCCTCGTCATGGGCCTCGCCGTCAGCGGCATGCACTACACCGGCATGGCCGCCCTCAGCGTCCATCTGCACGGCACGGCCGAACCCGCTACGGGAGAGTCGCCCGCGGCCCTGCTCGCGCCCATGCTGATCGGCCCGCTCGCCTTCCTGCTCCTCGCCGGTGTCGTGGTGATGTTCGACCCGCTGATGGTCATGGGGAAACCCACCGTCGCCCCCGTCGAGCAGAAGCCCGGCATCCCCGCGCACACCCACGTCCGCCACTCCGCACACCGCCTGCGGTTCCGCCCCCGCCGCACCGTGGAGCACCGGGGGTCCCGCACCCCGCAGAACCGCTGATCAGAGCCCGTTGTCAGTGCGGGGTCGTACGGTGGATCCCATGCGGCCCGTTTCAAAGATCGAACGCACGGTGGCGCCCTTCGAGGTCGTCAGCCCCTACCAGCCGAACGGCGACCAGCCGACGGCCATCGCCGACCTCGCCCGGCGCATCCAGGCAGGCGAGAAGGACGTCGTGCTGCTCGGCGCGACCGGCACCGGCAAGTCCGCCACCACCGCGTGGATGATCGAGAAGCTCCAGCGCCCCACGCTCGTGATGGCGCCGAACAAGACGCTGGCCGCCCAGCTGGCGAACGAGTTCCGCGAGCTGCTCCCGAACAACGCCGTCGAGTACTTCGTCTCGTACTACGACTACTACCAGCCCGAAGCGTACGTCCCGCAGTCGGACACCTACATCGAGAAGGACTCCTCGATCAACGAGGAGGTCGAGCGCCTGCGCCACTCCGCGACCAACTCGCTGCTCACCCGCCGCGACGTCGTCGTGGTCGCCTCCGTCTCCTGCATCTACGGTCTCGGCACCCCGCAGGAGTACGTGGACCGCATGGTCCCCCTCAAGGTCGGCGAGGAGATCGACCGCGACGAACTGCTGCGCCGCTTCGTGGACATCCAGTACACCCGCAACGACATGGCCTTCACCCGCGGCACCTTCCGCGTCCGCGGCGACACCATCGAGATCTTCCCGGTCTACGAGGAGCTGGCCGTCCGCATCGAGATGTTCGGCGACGAGATCGAGGCGCTGTCCACTCTGCACCCGCTCACCGGCGAGATCATCAGCGACGACGAGCACCTCTACGTCTTCCCGGCCTCCCACTACGTCGCCGGCCCCGAGCGCCTGGAGCGGGCCGTCAACGACATCGAGAAGGAGCTGGCCGAGCGCCTGACGGAGCTGGAGAAGCAGGGCAAGCTGCTGGAGGCCCAGCGCCTGCGCATGCGGACCACGTACGACATCGAGATGCTCCGCCAGATCGGCAGCTGCTCCGGCGTCGAGAACTACTCGATGCACTTCGACGGCCGCTCGCCCGGCTCCCCGCCCAACACCCTCCTGGACTACTTCCCGGACGACTTCCTCCTCGTCATCGACGAGTCCCATGTCACGGTTCCGCAGATCGGCGCCATGTACGAGGGCGACGCCTCCCGCAAGCGCACCCTCGTCGACCACGGCTTCCGGCTGCCCTCCGCCCTGGACAACCGCCCCCTGAAGTGGGAGGAGTTCCAGGAGCGCATCGGCCAGACCGTCTATCTGTCGGCCACCCCGGGCAACTACGAGATGTCCCGCTCGGACGGCTTCGTCGAGCAGATCATCCGCCCCACCGGCCTCGTCGACCCGGAGGTCGTCGTCAAGCCCACCGAGGGCCAGATCGACGACCTGGTGCACGAGATCCGGCAGCGCACCGAGAAGGACGAGCGCGTCCTGGTCACCACGCTCACCAAGAAGATGGCCGAGGACCTCACGGACTACTTCCTGGAGCTGGGCATCCAGGTGCGCTACCTGCACAGCGACGTCGACACCCTGCGCCGCGTCGAACTGCTGCGTGAACTGCGCGCCGGCGAGTACGACGTCCTGGTCGGCATCAACCTCCTGCGCGAGGGCCTCGACCTGCCCGAGGTGTCCCTGGTGGCGATCCTGGACGCCGACAAGGAGGGCTTCCTGCGCTCCGGCACGTCCCTGATCCAGACCATCGGCCGCGCCGCGCGCAACGTCTCCGGCCAGGTCCACATGTACGCCGACAAGATCACCCCGGCGATGGAGAAGGCCATCGAGGAGACCAACCGGCGCCGCGAGAAGCAGATCGCGTACAACACGGAGCGCGGCATCGACCCCCAGCCGCTCCGCAAGAAGATCAACGACATCGTCGCCCAGATCGCCCGCGAGGACATCGACACCGAGCAGCTGCTCGGCTCGGGCTACCGCAAGGCGAAGAAGGACGGCGGAGGCACCAAGGCGCCCGTGCCCTCCCTCGGCAAGGCGGCGGGGGCGGCCAAGGCCGCCAAGGGCAAGGGCAAGAGCAAGGCCGAGGAGACGGTGCCGACCGACCGCCCCGCGGCCGAACTGGCCGGGCAGATCGAGGAGCTCACCGCGCGGATGCGGGCGGCCGCCGCGGAGCTCCAGTTCGAGATCGCGGCCCGGCTGCGCGACGAGGTCTCCGAGATGAAGAAGGAACTGCGCCAGATGAAGGAGGCGGGCCTGGCCTGACAGCGTGCCGCGTACGCGCAGTGTTGCAAGACCGACACAAAGTGCGGAGCGGGGTACGTCGCTGTCAGTGCCCCTGCGTAGGGTTCTGGTCAACCGCGACTACGCGGCAACAGGGGACGTTCGAGAGGGGAATCAGCGCGTGACCGTCAACATGACCAAGGGTCAGGCCATCAGTCTGCAGAAGAACGACGGTGGCAGTCTGACCGCGGTTCGCATGGGTCTCGGCTGGCAGGCGGCTCCCCGGCGCGGCCTGTTCGGCTCGCGCACGCGGGAGATCGACCTCGACGCCTCCGCCGTCCTGTTCGCGGACAAGCAGCCGGTCGACGTCGTCTTCTTCCGCCACCTGGTGAGCGACGACGGCTCGGTGCGCCACACCGGTGACAACCTCGTCGGCGGTGTCGGCCAGGGCGGTGACGACGAGGCGATCCTCGTCGACCTCGCGCGGGTCCCGGTTCACATCGACCAGATCGTCTTCACCGTCAACTCCTTCACCGGCCAGACCTTCCAAGAGGTGCAGAACGCGTTCTGCCGCCTGGTCGACGAGACCAACGGCCAGGAGCTCGCCCGCTACACGCTCGCCGGCGGTGGCCAGTACACGGCCCAGATCATGGCCAAGGTCCACCGCACGGGCCAGGGCTGGACGATGACGGCCCTGGGCAACCCGGCCAACGGCCGTACGTTCCAGGACCTGATGCCGGCGATCCTGCCGGTGCTCTGAGCGCACCCGGGCCCGGACCGGCGGGCCCGGCCGGCAGTACCCGACTCCACACAACGACACATGGGGGACGAAGGCGATGACGGCCGAGCTGGTGCGGGGGCAGAACCACCCGCTCTCCCAGGCCCGTCTCGAGATCCGGATTTCGGCCGGTACGCCGATCGTGGCCGTGGCCGCGCTCGGTGACGAGAACGGCCGGATCCACGGCGAGGAGTGGGTGGCCCACCCGGGCGCACCGGCCCAGCCGGGTCTCGAGGTCCCCCGGCAGGCCGCCGCCGACCATCGCCTCGCGGTGGACCTGGACGCCGTGCCGGAGGCCGTCCACCGGGTGAGCGTGCTGCTCGCCCTGCCCGTCGGCGGGACGGGGCCGGTCCGCTTCGGCGCGGCGGCGGCCCCGTTCGTCGCCGTCACCGGCCTCGACGGCGGCGAGGTCGCCAGCTACACCATCACCGGCCTGGAGGCCGAGTCGGCCGTCGTCGCCCTGGAGCTCTACCGCAGGCAGGGCGCCTGGAAGGTGCGCGCCGTCGGCCAGGGCTACGCGGGAGGCCTCGCCGAACTCCTCGCCGACCAGCAGCTGTCCCAGGCTCACCGGCTCGCCGGCAGCATCAACGACGCGGTGTCCCAGGGGCTGGCCCGCTCGGTGCAGGCGCCCCCGCCGCGCACGGCGGACGGAGACCGCTCCCGGCAGGCGGCGGCTCCTGCCCTCGGCCCGGACCAGGGCGGCACCGCACCTCAGCCGGGCCCCGTGCCACCGGTGTCGCCGTACGGCGGCCAGACGCCCGGCGGCCCCGGGCAGCCCGCCCCGCAGCAGCCGCCGTATCCCGGCTCCGCCCCGGACCCCGATGCCGTCACCCAGCCGTCCGCGCCCACGGCCGGCGGCCCCGTCGACTACAGCCACCCGCGCCGTCAGAACGCCGCTCCGCCCCCGCCTCCGCCGACCTCGCCGCCGGCCGCACCCGGACAGCCCGCCCAGCCCGTCGCGGGTGACGCGACCGGCTGGTCCATGGAGGAGCGGCTCTACAACCAGGTGTGGGGCATGTTCGAGGACCTGGCCCGCACCACCGCCGCCTACCGCAGCGCCGTCGACTTCGCCGAGTCACGCATGGACAAGGAGCTGGAGCAGGTCCTCTCCGACCCGCGCAGCCGCATCGGCGGGCAGGGCGACGCCGCGCGCGAGGCGGCCCGGGCCCGGCACGCCCAGCTCGTCGCCCAGGCGCGGGAGGCCCTCGACCGGGACCTCGCCCAGCTCGCCGCCGAGGCCGACGTCGTCGAACCGGCACTGCCACCGGCGTACGCCCGCTGGGACAACCCGGCGTGGCACGCCTACCGGGTACCGATGGAGATCCCCATGGCCCTGCGCCTGGGCGACCTCCACCTCCCCGAGGCCGACCGGATCCGCATCCCGATGCTGGTCCGGTTGCCGCTGGAGCGCGGTCTGTGGATCGACAGCGGACCCGCCGGATCGTCCGACGGTTCGTTCACCGACTCCCACGCCATGAGCCGTCTGGCCATGGAGACGGCGGTCGCGCACGCGGCCCGGCTGCTCGCCGTCTACCCGGCGGGCGAGTTCACCGTCCACGTCATCGACCCGGCCGGCTCGGGGGCGCAGCCGCTGGCGCCCCTGGTGCAGACGGGGGTGCTCGCGGCCCCGCCCGCCCTCGGCGCCGCCGGGGTGGCGGACGTGCTGGGCCGGCTCACCCAGCGGGTCGACCTGGTGCAGATGGCGGTCCGGGGCGGCGCCGCCGACTCCCTGCCGCCCGGGTTCGACACCTCCCAGCAGCTTCTGATCGTCAACGACTTCCCGCACGGTTTCGATGACCGGGCCGTGAACCAGCTGCGCTACCTCGCCGACGAGGGCCCCGCCTTCGGCGTCCACCTGATGATGGTGGCCGACCGCGAGCAGTCCTCCGGATACGGGCCTTTGCTCGACCCGCTGTGGCGTTCGCTGCTGCGACTGACGCCGGTGGCCGACGACCACCTTGCCGACCCGTGGGTGGGTCACGCCTGGACGTACGAGCCGTCGCTCGTGCCGCCCGGCAGCCAGGTTCTCCAGCAGGTGCTCTCCCAGGTGGCCACCGCCCGTACCAAGTTCACGTAAAGCTCTCTGACCAGGGAATTTGGCCTTTCTTTTGCCAAGCGCTTTACCTGTTCTTGGTGAACGGGTACTGTTGACGGCACGGAGGGGAGTACTCCCTGTCTGCTGCGGCGTACCCGTCAATACGGATCAGGCCAGATCCCGGGGCGTCGGCCCATCTCTGGGTGGAAGAGACCTCCGGCAGCGACGACGCTGACATTTGCCGTTACGACTGCCGGAGGCGCAGTGGATGTTTCCATGACCCTATGGGTCCTGACGATCGTGGGCCTCGCCGCCCTCATCGCGGTCGACTTCTTCATCGGCCGCAAGCCGCACGACGTTTCGATCAAGGAAGCCGGGATCTGGACGATCGTCTGGATCGTCCTGGCCGTGCTCTTCGGCTTCGGGCTGCTCCTGTTCGCCGGTGGCCAGCCCGCCGGTGAGTTCTTCGCCGGCTTCATCACCGAGAAGTCGCTCAGCGTCGACAACCTCTTCGTCTTCGTCCTGATCATGGCGAAGTTCGCGGTGCCGTCGCAGTATCAGCAGCGTGTGCTGCTGATCGGTGTCCTCATCGCCCTGGTCCTGCGAGCGATCTTCATCGCCGCCGGTGCGGCGATCCTCGCCAGCTTCGCGTGGGTGTTCTACATCTTCGGCGCGTTCCTCATCTACACCGCCTGGAAGCTCATCCAGGAGGCCCGGGCCGACGAGGAGGAAGAGGAGTTCGAGGAGAACAAGCTCCTCAAGGCCGCCGAGCGCCGCTTCGGCGTGGCGGACCGATACCACGGCACCAAGCTCTGGATCGAGGAGAACGGCAAGCGGGTCATGACCCCGATGCTGGTCGTGATGCTGGCCATCGGCACCACCGACGTGCTCTTCGCCCTCGACTCCATCCCCGCGATCTTCGGCCTGACGCAGGACCCGTACATCGTCTTCACGGCCAACGCGTTCGCCCTGATGGGTCTGCGCCAGCTGTACTTCCTCATCGGCGGCCTGCTCAAGAAGCTGGTCCACCTCAGCTACGGCCTGTCCATCATCCTGGGCTTCATCGGCGTGAAGCTGGTGCTGCACGCGCTGCACGAGTCCGGGGTGCACGTCCCCGAGATCAGCATTCCGGTCTCGCTCGGCGTGATCTGCGCCGTCCTGATCGTCACCACGATCACCAGCCTGCGAGCTTCCAAGAAGCAGGCGGCGGCCGAGGCGGAGCAGGGGAAGACCGACGGCGTCACCAAGGACAGCATCGACGTCTGACCTCGTCCGGTCGCATCGGATCAAGGAGAGGCATGCTCAGGAGCGGTGCTCGGCGAATTGCCGACCACCGCTCCTGGTGCTTGCTTGGTCCTGGGCGCGTCTCCTCTCCCCCGGGGACGCCGAGGCCGGCTGGAGGGCATCATGAAGTTCGTGCAGATCATCGACTTCGAGACCGATCGTCTGGAGGAGATGCAGCAGCTGATCGAGGAGGCCGGGCAGCGCTCCGCCGGCCGGACGGGCGGTCCCACCCACAGCATGCTTCTGAAGGACCGGGACAGGCCCAACCGCTATCTCGCCCTCATCGAGTTCGCGTCGTTCGAGGAGGCCATGCGTAACAGTGACGATCCCGAAACCAGCCGGATGGCGGAGCGACTGGAGGCCCTCTCCCTCAACGAGCGGGTGTTCACCAACTGCGACCTCGTGGACGCCCGTGACCTGGATTAGCCCCGCGGCACAGGCCCAGGGGCGTCCCGCGACAGCAGTGCGGGGCCCCTTGACGTCTGCGACGATCACGGCATGACCGCTCGGCGCAGGCCGCTCACGGCACAGTGGACGACTCTGGTTCCCCTGCTCGCGGCCGTGCTGCTGGTCTTCACCTGGGGGCGGGATCTGCCGGCGGGGGTCGTCGTTGTGGTGACGCTCGTCCTCGCGGGCGCCGTCCTGGCCGCGGTGCATCACGCCGAAGTGGTGGCCCACCGGGTCGGTGAACCGTTCGGCTCCCTCGTGCTCGCCGTCGCCGTCACGATCATCGAGGTCGCCCTCATCGTGACTTTGATGATCGACGGCGGGGACAAGAGCGCGACACTGGCCCGGGACACGGTCTTCGCTGCCGTGATGATCACATGCAACGGCATCGTCGGCCTGTGCCTGCTGGTCGCCTCGCTGAGGCACGGCACAGCCGTCTTCAACCCCGAAGGCACCGGCGCCGCCCTCGCGACCGTCGCGACCCTCGCCACTCTCAGCCTGGTCCTGCCGACCTTCACCACCAGCAAGCCGGGGCCGGAGTTCTCCACCGTCCAGCTGACCTTCGCGGCGCTCTCCTCGCTCATCCTGTACGGGCTGTTCGTCACCACACAGACCCGGCGGCACCGGGACTACTTCCTGCCGATCACCCGGCTCGGCGAGGTGATCACCGAGGAGGAGCACGCCGAGGCGCCGACCGCCCGCACCGCCCTGACCAGCCTGGGACTGCTGGGCCTCGCCCTGGTCGGCGTGGTCGGTCTCGCCAAGGGGGTCTCGCCGACCATCGAATCCGGGGTGGAGGCAGCCGGACTGCCCCAGGCCGTGGTCGGCGTGATCATCGCGCTGCTGGTGCTGCTCCCGGAGACCATCGCCGCGCTGCGCTCCGCCCGCCGCGACCGGGTGCAGACCAGTCTCAACCTAGCCCTCGGCTCGGCCATGGCCAGCATCGGCCTGACCATTCCCGCCGTCGCCCTCGCCTCGGTATGGCTCTCCGGCCCCCTGGTCCTCGGCCTGGGCGCCACCCACATGGTGCTGCTCGCCCTGACCGTGGTGGTCGCCTCGCTGACCGTGGTGCCGGGCCGGGCCACACCGCTCCAGGGCGGGGTTCACCTGGTGCTGTTCGCGGCGTACCTGGAGCTGGCCATCAACCCGTAGGCGCGGCTCCAGCCCGCCCAGCCGCCACGGCACCCGCACCGCGGCTCACCCCGCAGGAGCCTCCGCGGCCGCACCCACCCGCACCGGGCGCGTCTCCGGCAGCAACGCGAAGCACCCGAGGCTCAGCAGCGCGATCGCCGTCAGATACGCGGCCACGCCCCACGGCACCCGCCCGCCCTGCTCGGCCAGGGCCGTCGCCACGATCGGTGTGAGCGCGCCTCCCACGACCCCGCCGAGGTTGTAGCCGACGGCGGCACCGGTGCAGCGCACCCGCGGCTCGTACAGCTCCGGCAGATACGCGGCGATCACGGCGAACATGGTGATGAACGCGAGCATCGCCCCCAGAAAGCCGAGGAACATCGGCAGCGGCGCCCCCGTGGCGAGCAGCGCGACCATGGGGAACATCCACAGCGCGGCGGCCGTGCACCCGGCCAGACACAGCGGTCGCCGGCCGTAGCGGTCCGCGAGCAGCGCCATCAACGGGGTCAGCGCACCCTTCACGAGCACCGCGCCCATGATGCAGGTCAGCATGACGCCGCGGCTCACGCCGAGCTGCTCCGTCCCGTAGGCGAGGGACCAGGTCGTCACGGCGTAGAAGATCGCGTAGCCGATGGCGAGGCCCCCGCCGGTCAGCAGGAGGAGCCGCCAGTGGTTGCGGACGACCTCGGCGAGCGGCACGCGCGCGTGGTCGTCGATCTGCAGGAAGGAAGGGCTCTCCGTGAGCGACGACCGCAGCCACAGCCCCACGACGGCCAGCACCCCCGCCGCCCAGAACGGCACCCGCCACCCCCACGCGGCGAACTGCGCCTCGGTCAGCGCCGAGGACAGCCCCAGCACCACGCCGTTGGCGAGCAGGAACCCCAGTGCGGGCCCGACCTGCGGGAAGCTCGACCACAGGGCGCGCCGTTCGGCCGGCGCGTGCTCCACGGCCAGCAGCACCGCCCCGCCCCACTCCCCGCCGAGCCCCAGCCCCTGGAGGAAGCGCAGCACCAGGAGAAGCAGCGGAGCGATCACGCCGATCGAGTCGTACGTCGGCACGCAGCCGACCGCGACCGTGGAGGCCCCGGTCAGCAGCAGGGAGGCGACGAGGACCGGCCGCCGCCCGCGACGGTCCCCGATGTGCCCGAACAGCACCGAGCCGAGCGGCCGGGCCACGAAGCCCACCCCGAAGGTGGCGAAGGCGGCCAGTGTCCCGGCCACCGGAGAGAAGGTCGGAAAGAACAGCGGCCCCAGGATCAGGGCCGCCGCGGTGCCGTAGACGAAGAAGTCGTAGAACTCGATGGCCGTACCGGCGAGCGAGGCGGCCGCGAGGCGCGGCATGGAGGGTGTTCTCACGGTGCGTACGTCGTGCATGCCGCGTCAACTACCCGCCGTGATCGCCGGTTACGGGGGCGCGCGGAGGGCCATGGGGGCCCTCAGTACGTGACCGTGATGCGCCGGGCCGGACCGTCCACGCGTACGGTCCCCCCGTAAGGGATCACCAGCTGCGGATCGGTGTGCCCGAAGTCCACGTCGAAGACGATCGTGGTGTCGGGGGTGTACATCCGCATGGCGCGCAGGACGGCCTCGCGTTGGCCGGCCGCGTAACGAGCTCCCTCCTCCGGGGTGTTGGGCTGCTCGAAGGACCATGTCTTCGGCCGGCCCATGAGCAGGGCCGGGAAGCGCCCCAGCAGCCCGCGCTCGCCCATGTTCCGCAGGGTGGCGAAGACCTCCATTGCGCTCGGCATGCCCTCGGAGGTCTCCAGGAGCAGCACGCCGCCGTCGTACTCCGACAGATCGTGTGCGACCTCCCGGTCGGCCATCAGCAGCCAGCCGAGGATCTCCAGGCAGCCACCCCAACTGCGGCCCTCGACCACCCGGTCGGGGTTCACCCAGGTCCAGCCGGACCCGGGGCGGGTCTCCGGCTCCGCGTCGAACGTCGCCGGGTCCGCCCAGTCCCGGTCGATGTCACGCCACCGCTCGGCGGGCCTCAACTCGTACGGCCCCGAGGTGAACAAGGCCGCCCGCAGGGACTCGGCGGTCAGTGGGTGCATGGCCCCGGGGCGGCCCAGTTCGCACATCACGCTCCCGCCGTGGAAGCCGACGATGCCGCAGGTGCGCAGGAACGCGAGCAGGTTCGTGTTGTCGCTCATCCCGAAGAACGGCTTCGGGTGGGCGCGGATCAACTCCCGGTCCAGGTAGGGCAGCACGGTGATCTGGTCGTCGCCGCCGATCGACGCGATGACGGCCTTGATCCCCGGGTCGGCGAAGGCTGCGTGGATGTCGTCGGCCCGCTCCTTCGGCGTGGAGCCCATCGTGCGAGTCGCCGGATACTCGACCGGTTCCAGCCCGTACTCCTTGCGCAGCCGCTCCAGGCCCAGCTCGTAGGGGAGCGGGAAGAGCCCCGGCAGACCGGAGGAGGGCGAGATCACGGCGATGCGGTCGCCGGCGGACGGCTTGGGAGGACAGGCCGGGCTCGGAGGGGTCGTCATACCGGGAGGCTACGGTCCGGTGAGCTGCCGGCGCACCGTGATAAACCGGCCTGCGGGACGGTCTGCCGGCCCCACACCGGGAGGAGATCGGCCCGCGCACCGTGATAGACCGGCAGTGAGCGGCCGTCCACCACGGACCGCGCGACCCCGAACGGACCGGAGGAACCGTGCCCCGCACCCTGGCCCACGCCCCGATCATGATCCTCAACGGGCCCAACCTGAACCTCCTGGGCCAGCGCCAGCCCGAGATCTACGGCTCGGACACACTCGCCGACGTCGAGGCCCTGTGCGCCAAGGCGGCGGCCGCCCACGGCGGAACCGTCGACTTCCGCCAGTCCAACCACGAGGGCGAGCTGGTCGACTGGATCCACGAGGCGCGGCTGAACCACAGCGGCATCGTGATCAACCCCGGTGCCTACTCGCACACCTCCGTCGCCATCCTGGACGCCCTCAACACCTGTGACGGTCTGCCGGTGCTGGAGGTCCACATCTCCAACATCCACCAGCGCGAGGCGTTCCGGCACCACTCGTACGTCTCGCTGCGTGCCGACGGGGTCATCGCGGGCTGCGGTGTGCAGGGGTACGTGTTCGGTGTGGAGCGCGTCGCGGCGCTGGCGGGGCCGGGCACGGCGAAGGCGTGAGCCGGTGCGGGTAAGGACCGCCGACCATGGTGGGCGCCCCTTACCGCCCGGCTTCCTACAGTCTCCCCGCCTCCACGATCCGCCGCAGGAAACGCCGCGTGCGCTCCTGCCGCGGATCCCCGAAGACCTGCTCGGCGGTGCCGCGCTCCAGCACCACGCCGCCCTCCAGGAAGCACACCTGGTCGGCGACCTCCCGGGCGAAGCCCATCTCGTGGGTGGCCAGCACCATGGTCATGCCCTCGTCCTTCAGACCGCGGACGACGGTGAGCACCTCGCCCACCAGCTCGGGATCGAGGGCGGCGGTGATCTCGTCGAGCAGCAGCAGCCGGGGGCGTACGGCCAGGGCGCGCACGATCGCCACCCGCTGCTGCTGGCCGCCGCTCAGCCGGTCCGGATACTCGCCCGCCTTCCCACCGAGCCCCAGCCGCTCCAGCAGTTCACGCGCGCGTGCCTCGGCCTCGGCCCGGGGCACACCGTGCACACGGCGCGGGGCGAGCGTGATGTTGTCCAGCACCGACATGTGCGGGAACAGGTTGTACGCCTGGAACACCACGCCGATCCGGCGCCGCACGGCGTCCTGGTCGGCCCGCGGGTCGGTGATCTCCTCGTCGTCCAGCCAGATCGCCCCGTCGTCGATCTCCTCCAGCAGGTTCGCGCACCGCAGCAGGGTGGACTTGCCGGAGCCGGATGCGCCGATCAGAGCGGTGACGGTGTGCGGGGCGACCTCCAGGTCGACGTCCCGCAGGACGACCGAGCCGCCGAAGGTCTTGCGGACGGACTCCATGCGCAGCACGGGGGTCTGGCTCATATGGCTCCTCCCTGGGCCTGCCGGCGGTCCATCCGTGCCGTCACCCAGTCCGTGAAGCGGGTCATGGGGATGGTCAGCGCGACGAAGACCAGCCCCGCGACGATGTAGGGCGTGTAGTTGAGGCTGCGGCCCACGATGATGTCGGCGGCCCGTACAGCGTCCACCGCACCGCCGATCGAGACGAGTCCGGTGTCCTTCTGCAGCGACACCAGGTCGTTCAGCAGCGGCGGCACCTGACGCCGCACCGCCTGGGGCAGCACCACGTACCGCAGCGCCTGCCGGTTGCTCAGCCCCAGCGAGCGGGCGGCGGCGCGCTGCGAGGGATGCACGGACTCGATGCCGGCGCGGAACACCTCGGCCACGTACGCGGAGTAGGTCAGGGTGAGCGCTGTGCCGCCGAGCAGCACCGGGTCGACGGTCACCCCCTGGAGCCGCAGGGCCGGGACGCCGAGGACCACGATCATCAGGTTGATGATGAGCGGCAGCCCCCGGAAGAAGTCCGTGTACGCCGCGGCCAGGAACCGCAAGGGGAAGAACACCGGGCCGCGCAGCGTGCGGGCGACGGCGATCAGCATGCCGAGGACGAGCACGGCGGCGCCGCAGACCAGCAGCAGCCGGACGTTCAGCCACAGCCCCTCCAGGACCTTCGGGAGCGCCTCGCGCGCGTACCCCGGGTCGAAGAAGGTCTCCTTGGTGCGCGGCCAGCCCGGGGCGCTGACGACGACGAGGTAGAGGACGACCGCGGTGACGAGGGTCGAGAGCGCGCCGATCGCCGTCGCGCGCCGGGCGCGAGCGCGGCTGTACCGCTCCCGGTCCCGGCGCCGCTGCGACGGCATGTAGTCGTCTGGCGTATCGCGCTCGCCGGAGCCCAGCTCCTCCTTGTCGAGCGTCACTTGAGCACCGGCGCGTCGACGGCGTCCGACAGCCACTGCTGCTCGATTTTCGCGAGCGTGCCGTCCCCGCGCAGGCTGTCCACGGCCCGCGAGACGCAGGAGGTGAGCGCGCTGCCCTTGTCCAGCACGAGGCCGAACTGCTCCGGTGTGCCGCCCTGTTGCTCGAACTGACCGACGATCGTCGCGTCGGTGACCTCGGTCCCGGTGATGTAGAACGCGGTCGGCAGATCGACGACGATCGCGTCGACCTGGCCGTTCTTCAGCGCGGACTTGGCCTGGTCGTTCTTGGCGTAGACGGCCGCGGCCTGCTCGGGCTTCACCACGTCGTCGATGGAGGCGAGGCTGGTGGTGCCGACCTGGGCGCCCAGCTTCACGCCCTTCAGATCCGCGATGCTCTTCGCCTTCGCGGCCTTGGAGCCCTTCAGCGCGACGACGGCCTGGCGCACGTCGTAGTAGCCGGAGGAGAAGTCCACGGCCTTCTTGCGCTCCTCGCTGACGGACACCTGGTTGATGTCGAAGTCGAAGGTCTTCTCACCGGGTGCGAAAGCCTTGTTGAAAGGGACGGTCTGCCAGGCGACCTCGTCCTTGGCGTAACCGAGCCGGTCGGCCACGGCGTAGGCGACCGCCGACTCGAACCCCTTGCCGTTGGCGGGCTTGCCGTCCTTGAACCACGGCTCGTAGGCGGGCTCGTCGGTGGCGATCGTCAGCCTGCCCGAGGTCCGGGTGGCCAACGCGCCCTTCTCACACGTGCTTCCGGCGGACGACGACGGCTCGCCCGACTCCTCAGGCTGCGGAGCGCAGCTCACGGCGGCACTGAGCAGTACGACGGCGACGGCAGCGCGGCACAGGGTGCGCGGGGCAGGATGCATGGCGGGAGATTGACAGCCGACGGTCCCGTCTGTCGAGGTCACGACGCCACATGTCCGGATCGTGGGAACGGGTGTTGCAATCTCGTGAACACGCCCCGGATGCGGCCGTGTTGGCATGCGCCGGGGCCGCCGGCCGAGGGCGGGGATCGACAGGCCGGCGGCCCATCCGCCCAGGAGCCGTCATCCTGCGCGGGGCTGCCAACAGTTGACTGCGCAACCAGCTTCGAGGGGAGCGCGTGTGCGACACCGGCGTGTGCGAACGATTCACACGGGGCGCGTGCGCGGCTCACCGCTCGACGCGACCGCGCCCCGCACAGCCGTTCACCACCCGCGCGCGTGCCACTCCGGCAGGTGCGGGCGCTCCGCGCCCAGGCTCGTGTCGTTGCCGTGCCCCGGGTAGACCCAGGTCTCGTCCGGAAGGACGTCGAAGATCTTGGTCTCGACGTCGTGGAGGACGAGGTCGGTGCGGACGCATACACCGGACCGATCTACTTCATGATCACAACGTGTCGCGCGAGGAGCGGGCCCGTGAGCTCGCGGCCGCACTCCACGCCGCTCTGCACGGCGACCTGGAACCTCTTCACCGCGCCGTCCCCCCACGTCCTGAGTCTGAACTCCAGGGCCCTGGCGCATCCTCGTTGGCCAGCCCGGATTACTCAGAACAAAGAGGTGACACGGCTTCTCAGGGCGTCGTGGTTGCCGTGCTGGTCGAACTCGACCGGCTCGCCGGTGCTGACTTCGTGCAGCTGCCCGTCCCGGCCGTGCTGGTAGTACCCGCGACCGCCGGAGTCCTCGAAGTGTGCCGCCCTGCTGGCGGGTGAGCGGTCGTAGCGGCGGATGCCGAGAGGCCGGGCGTAGCGCTGGAAGTCGGCGTTCGCAGTCCCGTCGTCGCCTTAACGGTGCGCCAATGGATCCGAAGGAGGTACTTACCCGTGCCCGCGCGCGTGGACCTGCGCAAGTAGCGCGACAACCCGGCGATCCGTGCCGGTTTGTCCGGCCTCGGTGGGCTGTGAGGTGCCACCCGATGGCCTTTGCACATTCCGTTCCGCTTAGGCTTTCCGCTGGCCCGCGCCGCGCTAGGTGGCTGCGGGATGTCTGAGAGGTGGAAGGCCGATGCCCGAGCAGGCTTCGGCATCCGAGGAGGGCGCTACTGACAAGCGCCTGCATCTGGTGCCCGACGAGGTAGTCGAGGTCGGCCGGATGGAGGCGGTGCGCCGCTACGACATCCTCGACACTCCGCCCGACGGCGCGTTCGACCGGGTGGCTGCGCTGGCAGCCCGCCTGTTCGACGTCCCCGTGGCGACGGTGACGATCGTGGACGAGGACCGGATCTGGTTCAAGGCCGCGCACGGCCTGGACGGGGTCAGCGAGATCGGCCGGGACCCGGGCCTGTGCGGCTCCGCGGTCCTGCGGGACGATGCGCTGGTCATTCCCGACACTCTGCTCGACGACGTCGCCTGCGCCAACCCGCTGGTCACCGGGCCGCTCGGCGTGCGGTTCTACGCCGCCGCGCCGATCACCACGACGGACGGGCACAAGCTGGGCACGGTCAACGTCCTGGACACCAAGGCCCGCTCCATCACCTCCGAACAGACTGCCACCCTGACCGATCTGGCGGCGATCGTGCTGGACGAGATGGAGCTGCGCCTGTCCGCGTTGCGCACCGTGCGTCAGGAGCAGCGGGCCGCTGAGGCTGAGCGGGCGGCCCGGGAGCAGGCGGAGAGGGACAAGGCGGCGATCGCCTCCTTCGCCTCCACTTTGCAGCGCACTCTGTTGCCGCCGGCGCTGCCGACGGTGCCCGGCCTGGAGCTGGCCTGTCATTACCACACCGCGTCCGTGCACGACGTGGGCGGAGACTTCTACGACGTCTTCCCCCTGCCCGCCGGGAAGTGGGGATTGTTCCTGGGGGACGTGTGCGGCAAGGGCGCCGAGGCGGCCACTATCACCTCCCTGGCCCGCTACACCCTGCGGGCCTCCGCCCAGCACACGGACGATCCTGTCGCGGTACTTGAGGCCCTGAACAGCGCCCTGCTGGCCGATGTGTGGGCGGGCAGCCGGTTCTGCACAGCTTTCTTCGCCATCCTCACCCCTGATGCGGCCGGGGGCTTCACGGTGGAGCTGGCCACCGGTGGCCACCCCCCGGCCTACCACCTCAGCCCCGCCCCGCCCGAAGCCGGGCCCGCCACGCACACGCGGGTGAAAGCGGTCAGTCCCAAGGGCGGCATGCTCATCGGGGCCTTCCCCGGCGCCTGCTTCGCCTCCACCACCCTCCACCTCGCCGAAGGCCAGGCCCTGCTCCTCTACACCGACGGCCTGACCGAGGCGCGCGTCAGCACCGACGCCATGCTCGGTGACGAGGGCCTTACGGGCTTCCTCACCGCTCGTCCCGCCTCGTGTGGGGCGGCGCAGTTGGTCCAGGACACCGTCGGTCTGCTGGACGCCCTGCCCGAGGGAGCGAGTGACGACGTCGCCCTGCTGGCTCTGTCGGTTCCCGCTCCCGACCAGGCCGCCGCCGCGACGGGGGCCGAATTCACCGCCCACACCACCGCCGCGCCCGTCGGCGAGGAGCACTGACCGCCATGACCGAGGACATCGAGCTGACCCTGACCGCCACCCCCGGCCCCGCAGCGGTCGCCACCGTCACCGGTGAGGTCGACCTGCATACCGCGCCCGGCTTGCGTACCCGCGCGCTGGAGCTGATCGACCAAGGCCACCACCACTTGATCCTGGACCTGTCGGGTGTGGGCTTCTGTGACTCCGCCGGCCTCAGCGCACTGATCGGCATCTGGCACGGCGCCCAGGAAGCGGGCGGCTCCCTGGCCCTGGCCGCCATCCCCGACCGGCTGATGCGCATGCTCACCCTCACCGGAGTGGACAGCCTCCTGCCCCACTACGCGAGCACCGCCGACGCGCTCAGCGCCCACCAGGGCGCCCCCGACGCCGCCTGAACCGCTCGTCGCCCGCCTCTCGCGTCGCTCCCCGGGCGGCGAAGCCCGGCCTGTGCGGTGGTACAACGAACGGCCAGGCGGCCTCGGGTGGGGTTCAGTCCCCGAGGCCGTCGTCGCGGTTGGCAGCGGCGGACGCCAGGGAGCGGTTGCGGTTGATCTGGTTCCCGTTGATCTAGTTCCGTTGCGGTCCACCCGCATCCCCGACTTGCGGTAGACCGCAACTCCGGGACGACGCTCCACCGCAACTCGCGGCGGCTGGACGACGCCCGGGTGCCAGCGCCTGCCCAGGGCTGTATGTGAACCGGTTGACGTACAGCGGCCGCCGCCCACGGCGGCCGGGCTCGCGCGGGCGGAAGCCCTGATGGCGTCCGGGCTCATTCGGTGCGGTCGACGTCCTCGGCGAGGATGCGGTAGACGGTAGCGACCGAGGGCCGCTTGACCCCCTGAAGGGAGCCGGTGAGGAGTTCAAGCTGGATGTCGTGGTGGCGCAGGTCCTCGCGATGGTCAGCAGCTCGGCGGCGCTGCGGCCGAGGCGTTTCATCTTGTGCACCGTGAAGATCACCCGCTGATGCGGGACGGCCATCTTGATGCTGCGGGCGAAGTCCATCCCCTTGACGAACTCCGGCCTCACCTTGACCCGGGTGCTGATCTTCTCCGCGAAGACCGGGTCACAGCCCGCCTCTTCCAGGGCGTCGAGCTGGCTCTGGAGCTCTTGCTGAGCGGTACTGCAACGGGCGTACCCCACCCTCGTGGGCTTCGTCGCGGCCTCCGGGACCGCGGCCTCGATCGCCGGGCCCACCTCCCACGCGCGGCCGGGGCCGCGGTCGGAAGGGGTGCGGACTTCGAGTTCGGCACGGAGTTGGGGGACGAGCACGAACCGCGGGGTGTGGTACTTCGGGGCGACCTTGCCGCCGCGGGTGCGGCAGGCACCTCACAGGTCGGACAGCCGAACTGTTCGACAGCGGCGGCCAGTTCGGCGAGCTGTGTCACGTCGCAGAACCTATCGCAAGGGGCCTGTACGAAAGCTGTTTTGAGAGAGGTTGTGAGAACGGAGATGAGGGGCAAACCGGGCGCGGTCCGGTGGTGATCGCGATCTCTCAGGACTACTCATTTCTGCGAGTGCGGAGCGTGACGGCCGTTACGTTCCGCTCCCAGTCATGTTGTCGCACCGGATGGTCGGGGCGGTGGACTATGTTGTGGGGATGACTACCGGGATGGCATCGCGCCGCACACGGATTGGCGACCCGGTGCTCTTCTGAGCGCCGTACGGGCCTGTGCGGGCCCGCTGTTCGATCGAGGTTCTTGCGCTGCTGCGCGGGCTCCGCCTCCGTCGTGTTGATCACAGGCTCGACACATCAACCACGACAGGAGACTTCGTGCCCATCAAGATGCTGCAGATTCCCACCGCGGACGGCCAGGCCGACGCGTTCGCCGCCTTCCCCGACGGTAGCCGGCGGTACCCGGGGGTGCTGATGTACGCGGACGGCTTCGGTATCCGGCCCGTGCTGCGGGAGATGGCCCGCGAACTGGCCGGGCACGGGTACTACGTGCTCGTCCCCAACCTCTTCTACCGGCACGGCCCGGCTCCGGTGATAGAGCTTCCTGAGCACATCGGAGAGGAGGTCCGGCCCGCTGTCTTCGCCCAGCTGATGCCGATGATCGAGGCGCACACCACAGAACGTGTCCTGAGCGACGCCGACGCCTATCTCAAGTTCCTCACCGCTCAGCCCGAGGTCGACGCCGGTCCGGTCGCGGTGACCGGCTACTGCATCGGCGGCCTCCTGGCGACGCGCACCGCCGCTGCTCACCCTGGCCAGGTGGCCGCCCTCGCCGCATTCCACGGCCCAGTGGGAGTCGACGGGCCCGACAGTCTCTTGAAGCTCACTGCTGAGGTTCACTTCGGCCATGCCGAGAGCGACTTGACGCCTGAGGCCCTCGACGAGCTCAATCAGGCCCTTGATGCCGCAGGTGTCAGCTACACCTCCGAGATCTACCCCGGCACCGTCCATGGCTTCACCATGTCCGACACCGACGCTTTCAGCGCCTCCGGGCTGAAGCGTCACTGGGACCGCCTGCTCCCTCTTTTGGGCCGCGCCCTGGGTAACAGTTGAGGCTCCGGCTCGGAGACCGCACCTGAAGTACACGGCTCTGCGCCGGCTGGCCAATGCCGCCTGGGGCCGCGCCCGCACTGTGAACGACCGGTGATCCACCGTGGCGCAGGGCCGCCCCCGCTAGCGCGGGGGCGGCTCAGCTTGTTGTTCAACCTCCGGTGCCTGCGGCGTCGCGGAGTCGAGTACTCGGGCAGAGGTAGAAGAGTTCGGGATCTCCCTCGTCCAGGCCGTGGAGCAGGCCGACCGGGTGCCAGCTGGCGCGTTGTAGTAGTTGTTGCATGGCGTGGTTGGAGACGTTGGTTGAGGTGAACAGCTTCGTGGTGGTGCATACGGTCTCGACGGCCGTGAGGAGACGTGCGCCCACACCGCGTCGGCGGGCACTGGGGGCGACCATCAGCATGGTGACGAAGCCCTGCTCGAAGAAGGTGTACTCCAGCACGCTGTAACCCAAAGGTCCGGATGAGTCTCGGACCATGAGGACCACACCCTGTTCGCACCAGCGCCGGATATTGCCCCGTCGTGTGTGGTCGCCTGCTGCTGCGACGGAATCGATCTTGGCTAACGCGGGCCAGTCCGATGAATCCGCGCGGCCCACTTGAAGCCCGCTGAGGTTCTCGACGTCCATGGGATGCATCGTGGCAGCGTATGGGCGGTTGGTGCTCGCCGTGGGTCCGGCGGGGCTTGGTTCCCTTCTTGTGGTGTGCGGGGCCACTTCCCCTTTGACGCGTATCTGGGTCACACCCCCGTGAGCATCGCGTAGACCAGGGCAAGCAGCCACTTCGCCTCCCACGCGTGGAACCTTGCCCACCGGGAGGAGGTCGACTCCTTCGCCTCCTCGTCGCGCCGCATGACGCGGTCCACTCGGCCGCCGGGGAGTTCGGCGGCGCGGCGCACGTCCCAGCTCGCCAACTGTGTCGCGTCGGCCGGCCGCCACACCAGCACGCGGTGCCCGGGTGGCCCGAGCCGTCGCAGCCCTCGGGTCACAGCGACCTGGGTCCAGCGCAACGTCGTCGACGGCGCGAGGGTTACCACGGAGTGGGCCCCACTGATGTTGAGGGACGACTATGCCTGGTTGTTGCAGAAGCCCACACGGATAGCCGAGGCCTTGGAGCGGCTGCGGTTTCACGCTGAAGCTGGCAATACCGGCGCCATGACGCTGGCGGTCGATCTGCTATACGCGGCCGGACGGGTAGAAGAGGGTAGAACACTGAGGCGGTACGGCTGGGAGCCGAAGGGATGGATTGCGGAGAGGTGGGAGGTTCCGCTGCCTGCCAGGTGAAGCCCGCCCAGCAGGCCGCAGCCCATGCAACAGTCCCCCCGACCCTGGCGGTCACTGCTGTCGGCGTCGGTGACGGTGCTCTGTAGGCCACCGTCCGTGGGGGCATGATTCTCCCGAGCGCGGAACGGGCCTGAACGCGCGACCGCCCCCCTTCGTTTTCGAATCGGGGGCGGTCGTCGTTGGACGGTTACCAGCCTCGTGCGCGCCACTCTGCGAGGTGGGGCCGCTCCGTGCCGATGGTGGTGTCGTTGCCGTGGCCGGGGTAGACCCAGGTCTCGTCGGGCAGGACGTTGAATACCTTGGTCTCCAGGCCGTCCATCAGAGAGTTGAACTCTTCAGGCTGTGTTGTCCGGCCAGGCCCGCCGGGGAACAGGCAATCCCCGGTGAACACATGGGGGTGCCCGTGCGGGTCGTCGTAGACGAGGGCGATCGAACCGGGCGTGTGCCCGACCAGGTGGCGCGCGGTGAGTTCCACGTGCCCCACCCGGATGGTGTCGCCGTCGTCGACCGGCACGTCCGTCCGTACGGGGATGCCCTCGGCGTCCTCCCGGCCCGCGTAGGTGCGGGCGCCGGTGGCCGCCACCACCTCGGCGAGCGCCTGCCAGTGGTCGCCGTGCCGGTGGGTGGTGACGACGGACGCGATGCCGTCGCCACCGATCATGCCGAGCAGTGTGTCCGCCTCGTTGGCGGCGTCGATCAGCAGCTGCTCGTCCGTGGCCCGGCAGCGCAGCAGATAGGCGTTGTTGTTCATCGGACCCACCGCGATCTTGGTGATCATCAGGTCCTTGAGCTCGTGCACATCGGCCGGTCCGCCGACCGTCACCTCTCCGCTGTACGTCATGTCCGCCAGCCTATAGCGGCGGCAGCGCCGGAAGCGGGCCGCCGGCCGAGGTCAGCGCGGATCCGTCGCGGCGGCCGGCGAGCCAGCCCAGCAGGTCGGCCGGGGGGCCCGTGACCGTCACCTCGGGCCCCTGTCCGCCCGGGTTCCGTCCGGTGCTCCACGCGCGCGTGCCGTCCGTGACGCGGGTGGCCGGTACGCCGGGGTGCCCGGCGAACCGGTCGGCCAGGAAGTCGATCTCCCGCTCGGTGAATTCCGCCGGCAGGTCCTCCAGCTCGTATCCGATCCCCAGGTCCACGTGGTGCAGCTCCACCTCCACCCACCGCCTGAACGGCACCCGGGACGCGGAGTCCGTGACCCCGTTGCGCAGCTCCACCGTGCGCGACCAGTCCGCGGGAGCGTCCCCGGCCTCCTGGAAGCGGGCCGCGCTCTCGCGCAGGTCGGCGAGCTGGACGTCGAGGGCGCGGGGGGCGTCCCGCTCGATGTCGGCGTCCCGGGCCCCGCCGGAGACGTACATGGGGCGCCCTTCGAGCACGTTCACCAGGGCATCCGCGTTGCGCGCCAGGTGGGCGAGGACATGGCCACGGCTCCAGCCGGGCAGCTGTGACGGCTGCGTCACAGACGCGTTGTCCAGTTTGCCGACTGCGGTCAGCAGCCGCTCCGTCGCGTCCCGTACAGACGCCAGGTCATGAGCGTGATCAATCATGGTCCTGACCCTAGCTCCGCCACTCCTTCGGGTGAAGGTGGTGAAGCTGTGCCGTAAATCGAAAGCACGTGCTATATGGTCGGACGTGGCGTCGGGCATGCTGGAGAGCCGGGGTTTGTTGGCAACCCGTGAATCCGACCGGCGTTGTCAGTGGCTCCCCCTAGTCTGAGAAAGACGGGGGCCCCGCCCCTGTCACTTCTCTCAAGAAAGGTGCGGACCGGCGTGGCCGACCGTCTCATCGTTCGTGGAGCGCGCGAGCACAACCTCAAGAACGTCTCGCTCGACCTCCCGCGCGACTCGCTCATCGTCTTCACGGGCCTGTCGGGGTCGGGCAAGTCCTCGCTGGCCTTCGACACCATCTTCGCGGAGGGGCAGCGGCGCTACGTGGAGTCCCTCTCCTCGTACGCCCGCCAGTTCCTCGGCCAGATGGACAAGCCGGACGTCGACTTCATCGAGGGCCTCTCCCCGGCCGTCTCCATCGACCAGAAGTCGACCTCGCGCAACCCGCGCTCCACGGTCGGCACCATCACCGAGGTCTACGACTACCTGCGTCTGCTCTTCGCGCGCATCGGCAAGCCGCACTGCCCCGAGTGCAGCCGCCCGATCTCCCGCCAGTCGCCGCAGGCCATCGTCGACCGGGTCCTGGAGCTTCCGGAGGGCAGCCGCTTCCAGGTGCTGTCGCCCCTGGTGCGCGAGCGCAAGGGCGAGTTCGTCGATCTCTTCTCCGACCTCCAGACCAAGGGCTACTCCCGCGCGCGCGTGGACGGCGAGACGATCCAGCTCTCGAACCCGCCCACGCTGAAGAAGCAGGAGAAGCACACCATCGAGGTGGTCGTCGACCGCCTCACGGTCAAGGAAGGCGCCAAGCGCCGCCTCACCGACTCCGTCGAGACCGCCCTCGGCCTGTCCGGCGGCATGGTCGTGCTCGACTTCGTCGACCTCCCCGAGGACGACCCCGAGCGCGAGCGCATGTACTCGGAGCACCTCTACTGCCCGTACGACGACCTGTCCTTCGAGGAGCTGGAGCCCCGCTCCTTCTCCTTCAACTCGCCCTTCGGCGCCTGCCCGGACTGCACCGGCATCGGCACGCGCATGGAGGTCGACCCGGAGCTGATCGTCCCGGACCCGGACAAGAGCCTCGACGAGGGTGCCATCCACCCCTGGTCGCACGGCCACACCAAGGACTACTTCGGCCGGCTGATCGGTGCCCTCGCCGACGCGCTGGGCTTCCGTACGGACATCCCCTTCGGCGGCCTGCCGCAGCGCGCCAGGAAGGCCCTGCTCCACGGCCACAAGACCCAGGTCGAGGTCCGCTACCGCAACCGCTACGGGCGCGAGCGCCGCTACACCACGGCCTTCGAGGGCGCCGTCCCCTTCGTCAAGCGCCGGCACAGCGAGGCCGAGAGCGACTCCAGCCGCGAGCGCTTCGAGGGCTACATGCGCGAGGTGCCCTGCCCGACCTGTCAGGGCACGCGTCTGAAGCCGGTCGTCCTCGCGGTCACGGTCATGGGCAAGTCCATCGCCGAGGTCTCGGCGATGTCGATCAGCGACTGCGCGGACTTCCTGGGCGAGCTGAAGCTCACCGCCCGCGACAAGAAGATCGCCGAACGCGTGCTCAAGGAGGTCAACGAGCGGCTGCGGTTCCTGGTCGACGTCGGCCTGGACTACCTCTCGCTGAACCGCGCGGCAGGCACCCTGTCCGGCGGCGAGGCCCAGCGCATCCGCCTGGCCACCCAGATCGGCTCCGGCCTCGTCGGCGTCCTGTACGTCCTCGACGAACCGTCCATCGGTCTGCACCAGCGCGACAACCACCGGCTGATCGAGACCCTGGTCCGGCTGCGCGACATGGGCAACACGCTCATCGTCGTCGAGCACGACGAGGACACGATCAAGATGGCCGACTGGGTCGTCGACATCGGCCCCGGCGCCGGTGAGCACGGCGGCAAGGTCGTGCACAGCGGCTCCCTGAAGGAGCTCCTCGCCAACGCCGAGTCGCAGACGGGTCAGTACCTGTCCGGCAAGAAGGCCATCCCGCTGCCCGGGATCCGCCGCCCGCTGGACCCCACCCGGCAGCTCACGGTGCACGGCGCCCGGGAGAACAACCTCCAGGACATCGACGTCTCGTTCCCCCTGGGCGTGTTCACCGCCGTCACCGGCGTCTCCGGCTCCGGCAAGTCGACGCTGGTCAACGACATCCTCTACACGCACCTGGCCCGCGAGCTGAACGGCGCGCGGAGCGTGCCCGGGCGGCACACGCGCGTGGAGGGCGACGACCTGGTCGACAAGGTCGTGCACGTGGACCAGTCGCCCATCGGCCGCACCCCCCGCTCCAACCCGGCCACGTACACCGGCGTCTTCGACCACATTCGCAAGCTGTTCGCCGAGACCACCGAGGCGAAGGTCCGCGGCTACCTGCCCGGCCGCTTCTCCTTCAACGTCAAGGGCGGCCGCTGCGAGAACTGCTCGGGCGACGGCACCATCAAGATCGAGATGAACTTCCTCCCGGACGTGTACGTCCCGTGCGAGGTCTGCCACGGCGCCCGGTACAACCGGGAGACCCTGGAGGTCCACTACAAGGGCAAGTCCATCGCCGACGTCCTGAACATGCCGATCGAGGAGGCCACGGAGTTCTTCGAGGCGGTCCCCGCGATCTCCCGCCACATGAAGACCCTGAAGGACGTCGGCCTCGGCTACGTCCGGCTCGGCCAGGCCGCGACCACCCTCTCCGGCGGCGAGGCGCAGCGCGTGAAGCTCGCCAGCGAACTGCAGAAGCGCTCCACCGGCCGCACGGTCTACGTCCTGGACGAGCCGACCACCGGTCTGCACTTCGAGGACATCAGCAAGCTGCTGACGGTCCTGTCCGGACTGGTCGACAAGGGCAACACGGTCATCGTCATCGAGCACAACCTCGACGTGATCAAGACCGCCGACTGGATCGTCGACATGGGCCCCGAAGGCGGCGCCGGCGGCGGTCTGGTGGTCGCCGAGGGCACGCCCGAGCAGGTGGCCGGGGTCCCGGCCAGCCACACCGGCAAGTTCCTGCGGGAGATCCTCGGCGCCGACCGCGTCAGCGACGCGTCCTCGGTGAAGGCCCCGCGCAAGACGACCGCCCGCAAGACGGCGGCCAAGACGGTCGCGGCCAAGACCGCGTCGACCCGCACGACCGCCACCAAGACGGTCAACAGCACGGCCGCCAAGAAGACGGCGGCCAAGACCACCAAGGCCGCCGCGAAGAAGACGACCCGGACCAGCAAGGGCTGAGGTGTCCCGCTCCACGCGCCGTGCCCCACAGGCAACGTCCTGTGGGGCACGGCGCGTTCGGTGTGCGCTCAGGCGCTCTTCGGCTCCACGAACTGCATGTCGAGCTGGATCTTGACCACTTCGCCGAGCAGGCCGGGGGCGAAGTCCAGCCCGAAGTCGCCGCGGCGGATCTCGCCCGTCGCCTCGAACCCGGCGTGCCGGCTGCCGTCCATGGGCACATCGACCAGCCCGCCGAACTCCACGGCGAGCGACACCGGGCGGGTCACGTCGCCGATCGTCAGCTCACCCTCCATGGTCCAGTCCTCACCCCCGCCCGACACCCTCGTCGAGCGGTACGTCATCGTGGGGCGCTTCGCCACGTCCAGCAGGTCGGAGGCCCGCACATGCGCGTCCCGGTCGGCGTTGCCGGTGTTGACCGAGGCCAGGTCGACGGTCGCGGAGACACGCACGTCCTCGATCCGCTCACCGACGAACAGTTCGGCCTCCAGCCGCTCGAAGCGCCCCCGCACCTTGGCGATGCCCAGGTGCCGGATGGTGAAGTTCACGGAGGAGTGGAACGGGTCGAGGGCCCACTGACCGGAGGCCAGCGGCAGGGCGGTGGTGGCGGTGTCATTCGTCATGCCCTCCACCCTGAGGGCCGCGCGGCGACGAAGGGAGACCGGCCGGAGCCTGGTAGTGACGGGGCCACCCTCCGCGCCCCCGGGCGCTGTACGTTCGTCCGGGTGAGCGACAACGAGTTGGGCACGTTCCTGCGCACCTGGCGCGAAGCCGTCACCCCGGCCGAGGCGGGCCTGCCCACAGGCCCCCGGCGCCGCACCCCGGGCCTGAGACGTGCCGAACTGGCCACGCTCGCCGGCGTCAGCGTCGAGTACCTCACCCGGCTGGAACAGGGCCGCGACCGCAATCCGTCCGCCCAGGTGCTCGGCGCCCTGGCCGACGCCCTGAACCTCTCCCTCACCGACCGGATGCTCCTGCGCCGCCTGACCAAGGAGGCGGACGGCGGCGACCCCCTGGTCTGCGGGGCGGCCCCGTCACTCAGCCGCGCGGCGCGCCCCACCGTACGGGCCGTCCTGGACCGCCTGGAGCCGGCTCCCGCACTGGTGATCAACTGGATCGGCGACGTCATCGCCCACACGGCCGGGTACGAGCGGCTGGCCGGCCCCCTCGGCATGCTGGACGACGAGCGGCCCAACCTGCTCCGGTACCTGTTCACCGACGAGCGGGCACGGAGCGCCTTCCGCGACTGGGACCGGGTGGCCGACGACCTCGTCGCCCGGCTCCGGCACGGCGTCCCTCTGAGGGACCCGTCCCTCGCCGAGCTGGCCGACGAGCTGACCGTGACGGCGGGCGCGGACTTCGCCGACCGGTTCGCCGATCTGGCCATGACGCCGCGGCGGACGGGCTCCCAGCACATCGAGCACCCGGAGGCCGGTTCCCTGCGGCTGCTTCAGGAGACGCTCGCGCTTCCCGACGAGGGGCAGCGGCTCGTCATCCACCTGCCTGCGGACGACGCCACGGCCGCCGCCCTGGACCGGCTCAACGGCCGCCGCCCCGGCGCCCTGCGCGCGGTGGCGATGGGGGAGACCGGCTGAAGGCGACCGGCCCCTCCGCAGCCGCCGGAAGGGCCGCCCGGCGTCAGCCCTCCAGCTCGTGCGCGTACGGCGGCTCCGCCCCGGCCCGCGAGCAGGTGACCGCCGCCGCGCGGGCCGCGAAGCCCAGCAGTTCCGTCCAGCCGCCGGGGCCCAGTTCGGCCAGTGCCCGGGCGCTGAGGGCGTCGCGTTCGGCGAGCCCGTGCAGCAGGGCCGCGTTGACCGTGTCGCCCGCGCCGATCGTGTCCACGACCTCCACGCGTTCGCCCGGCACCGCGTACTCGCCGCCGTCGGCCGTGTAGGCGGCCAGCCCCTCGCCGCCCCGGGTGATCACCACCGCCGCCGGACCGGCCGACAGCCACTCCCGGGGCGTCCCCCCGAGCCAGTCGGCGTCCTCCGCGGACAGCTTCAGCAGCGACACCGACGGCAGCCAGCTCTTGAACCGTGCCCGGTAGGCGTCCGCGTCGGGGATCAGCCCGGCCCTGATGTTCGGGTCCAGCGCCGTGAACACGCCCTGCGCGGCCGCCCGCCGCATCAGCTCCTCGTACGCGCTCGCCCCCGGCTCCAGCACCAGCGAGCAGGTGCCGAAGGACACCGCGCGGGTGCCGGAGGGCAGCGCGGAGGGCGCTTCGAACAGCCGGTCCGCCGTCCCGTCGACGTAGAAGGAGTACGCCGCCGAGCCGTCCGCGCCGACCGTGGCGACGGCGAGGGTCGTCGGCTCGGTGCCCCGCTGCACCGAGGTCACGTCGACCCCGGTCGCGTGCAGCCGCTCCAGCAGTGCCTCTCCGAAGGCGTCGGACGACACCCGGGAGCAGAAGGCGGCGGGGGAGCCGAGGCGGCCCAGCGCCACGGCCGTGTTGAACGGGCCGCCGCCGAGCGCCGGCTGCAGGGCCGCCAGGGCACCCGCGCCCCGCGGTACCAGGTCGATCAGGGCTTCACCGGCGACGACGATCACGACGGGGTTCCTTCCTCGGACGGGCTGGGGCAGCCGCACGACGTGCGGTGGACGAAGGCGCAGGGCAGGCGCACGGTCCGGGCGGGCCGGTCCGGCTCGGCGAGACGCTCCAGGAGCACGTGGACGGCCCGGGCGCCGATGTCCCTGCCGGGCTGCGCGACCGCGGTGAGACGGGGCGAGAACAGGTCCGCCCAGGCGAAGTCGTCGAAGCAGCACAGGGCGATGTCGTCCGGCACGGACCGGCCGTGCGCGCGCAGGGCGCGCAGCACCCCGATGGTCATGGCGTTGTTGCCGGTGACCAGCGCGGTGGGCGGCACGCCCAGGGACAGCAGGGCCTCGGTGGCCTGCTCGGCACCGGCCGACTCCGAATCGCCGTGCACCAGCAGCCGCCCGTCGTACGCCAGCCCCGCGAACGCGAGACCGCTGCGGTAGCCGGAGATCCGCTCGCTCGTGGTGCTGAGCCCCGGCCGCCCCGCCACCAGCCCGATCCGGCGGTGACCGAGCCCGGCGAGATGGGTGACCAGCCGGGACGTCGGTTCGGCGTTGTCGGCGCACACCTGGTCGAAGCGCGGGCCGCTGTCGGCCCCGGGTCCGTCCACCAGCCGGTCCAGGAACACGGCCGGTACGTCGTGCCGCCCCAGATAGGCGAGCAGCCCGCCCGGGTCGGCCGAGGGCGCGATGATCAGGCCGTCCACCCGGCGTTCGTGCAGCAGCTGGACGACCTTGCGCTCGTGCTCGGGGTCGTCGTGCGGATCGGCGATCAGCAGGCTGTAGCCGGCCTCCAGCGCGGCGGCCTCGACGCCCTGGAGGATCTCCGTGAAGTACGGGTTGCTGATCGCCGAGACCGCCAGCCCGATGGACCGGGTGCGGGCCGTCACCAGGGAACGGGCCAGTGTGTTCGTGGTGTAGCCGAGTTCCTCCACGGCGTCCAGGACCGCCTGGCGGGTGTGCGGCAGCACCGGCCGGGTGCCGTTGAGCACGTGCGAGACCGTCGCCACGGAGACACCGGCGCTCCGCGCTACGTCGGCCATGGTCGCCATGGGCGTTCCCTCCCTCCGCTTCCGGCGGGGAAGGTATCGCATAAATCGCCGGACGTAAACGTTTGCGCAATCGCTTACGCGCCGCCGAGTGACAACCACAGAGGTCACTCAGGGCTCGGTCCGCTACCCCCAGTCCCAGCCGATTCCCAGGAACCCCGCCCGCACCCGCGGCTCGACCAGATGCACCGACCGGTGCCGGCCGCTCAGCGCCAGGTCCTGGCATCCGCTGCGGGGCGCCGCCACCGAGTGCTGGGCGAAGCGGTGGCAGCGCACCGGCAGGGCCGCCGCGTCGAAGCACACCTGGAGGGCGTACTGGCCACCGGGGGAGTCGAAGCCGCGCACGTACTCGTGTGACGTATCCGCCGTGCCGTCCTCGACGCCGTAGCGGAACAGGAAGGTGTCCCCGGCCCGCAGCCGGGTGTCGAAGAGCAGCTCGGCCGCGAGCACTCCCGTGTCACGGTGCCAACGGACGCGTCCGGTACGGCAGTTCTCCAGCGCGTGCACCCGCATGCGCTCGGGCTCGGCACCCCGGTCGCCGTGGTGGACGGCCACGAAACGGTCGATGCCGTCCCGGTGGGCGCGCACGATGTGGTGCGACTCGCGCTCCGCCAGCTCGCGCCGCGCCCCGATCCGGAGCCGTTCGTGGTGGCCGAGGGCGTGCAGACCCCCGTCCGGCGGGCAGTCCAGCTCGGCCAGCAACTGGTCCAGCACCCCCGAGGCCTCGACGAGGGAGCGGTAGGAACGGGCGGCGGGCCGCAGCCCGGCCGGGCCCTCCCCGGAGTCGGCGAGCAGCCGGATCAGGGACTCCTCGGGAAGCTCCAGGATCTCCTCCAGCGCGCGTACGGCCCGCAGCGACTCGGGGCGCTGCGGACGCCTGGCCCCCTGCTGCCAGTAACTCAGGCTCGTGACGCCGACCTTCACCCCGTGGCGCGACAGATGGTGCTGCACGCGCTGCAGCGGCAGCCCGCGGGCGGCGATCGCGGCCCGCAGGGCGACGTGGAAGGGGCCGCCGCTCAGGGCCGAATCCAGTTCCGCGGTGGCGACGTCCGCGTGCTGTGGGGCGTACGGCATGCAGGGGCCTCTCTGTGAGTCGGCGACGGCTGGTCAGACCGTCCGCACGGGCCGCCCGGGTGCCGTCCCGCCGGCGCGGGGCAGGTCTTCACATGCGTACGCCGTCGTTCAGGGCCCCGAGTTCCCCCGCATTGAAGCGTGTTGACCTGGTCCCGACAACACCTGATGCCGGACAGTGACGTACCCGCGCCCGCCGACGCCGTCCGGACATGCGGACGCCCGGGGCGCACGCCCCGGGCGTCCGTAGGGTGGTGTGCTTCTAGGAGCGGTCGCTTCCGCCCTGTTCCCGCAGGGCCAGGCGCTTCGCGCGCGTGATGTCGGGGTCGCGCGGGTCCAGGGCGTCGCGCAGCGCCAACGGCTCGTCCGTGTACCGGCGGGCACGGACCGCCCGCCGGGTTTTCTCGATCCGCATCTGCTTCATGTGCGCAGCCCTCCGACCCGTGGCCCGCCCGCTCCGCACCGGGAACGACGGTCCGCACCGACAACCTGTGCCTGCACCGGGACGGGGTTCCGTCCGCCGGACGTCGCCGTGTCCCGTGGGTGAGCCCCATTCCCGCTCCCGGGGGGCCGTAACCCCTGAGCGGGACATGCCGTTGGAAACTGCCCTCGTGCCGGGACCGTGATCGTGCCCCGTGGCCGCGCCGGACTGTCGGTGCCCGCCAGTAGGGTGTGAGACATGGCCGACCCCTCCAGCTACCGCCCCAAACCGGGTGAGATCCCCGACTCGCCGGGGGTCTACAGGTTCCGCGACGAGCACCGCCGGGTGATCTACGTCGGAAAGGCGAAGAGCCTGCGCCAGCGCCTGGCGAACTACTTCCAGGACCTGGCGGGCCTGCACCCGCGCACCCGCTCCATGGTCACCACGGCAGCGTCCGTGGAGTGGACGGTCGTGTCCACGGAGGTCGAGGCGCTCCAGCTGGAGTACTCGTGGATCAAGGAGTACGACCCCCGGTTCAACGTCAAGTACCGCGACGACAAGAGCTACCCGTACCTCGCGGTGACGATGAACGAGGAGTACCCGCGCGTGCAGGTGATGCGCGGTCACAAGAAGAAGGGCGTCCGCTACTTCGGGCCGTACGCGCACGCGTGGGCGATCCGTGACACGGTCGACCTGCTCCTGCGCGTCTTCCCCGTGCGCACGTGCTCGGCCGGTGTCTTCAAGAACGCCGCCCGCACCGGCCGCCCCTGTCTCCTCGGCTACATCGGCAAGTGCTCGGCCCCCTGCGTCGACCGGGTCTCCGCCGAGGAGCACCGCGAACTGGCCGACGAGTTCTGCGACTTCATGACCGGCCGGACGAACACCTACATCCGCCGCCTGGAGAAGCAGATGGCGGAAGCGGCCGACGACATGGAGTACGAGCGGGCGGCCCGGCTGCGCGACGACATCGGCGCCCTGAAGAAGGCCATGGAGAAGAACGCGGTCGTGCTCGCCGACGCGACCGACGCCGACCTGATCGCGGTCGCCGAGGACGAGCTGGAGGCGGCCGTCCAGATCTTCCACGTGCGCGGCGGACGCGTGCGCGGCCAGCGCGGCTGGGTCACCGACAAGGTGGAGGAGATCACCACCGGCGCCCTCGTCGAGCACGCCCTGCAGCAGCTGTACGGGGAGGAGACGGGCGACGCCGTCCCCAAGGAGGTCCTGGTCCCGGCCCTGCCCGACCCCGTGGAGCCCGTCCAGGGGTGGCTGGCCGGGCGGCGCGGCTCCGGCGTCTCCCTGCGCATCCCGCAGCGCGGCGACAAGAAGGCCCTCATGGAGACCGTGCAGCGCAACGCCCAGCAGGCGCTCGTGCTGCACAAGACCAAGCGCGCCTCCGACCTGACCACGCGCTCGCGCGCCCTGGAGGAGATCGCCGACGCGCTCGACCTGGACAGCGCCCCGCTCCGGATCGAGTGCTACGACATCTCCCACCTCCAGGGCGACGACGTCGTGGCCTCCATGGTTGTCTTCGAGGACGGGCTCGCCCGCAAGAGCGAGTACCGCCGCTTCCAGATCAAGGGCTTCGCCGGGCAGGACGACGTCCGCTCGATGCACGAGGTGATCAGCCGCCGCTTCCGGCGCTATCTCGCCGAGAAGGAGAAGACGGGCGAGTGGACCGACGGGGAGAACGCCGAGACCCCTGAGACCGACAGGAACGGCGAGCTCGTCGGGACCGGCCTCACCGAGGACGACGGCCGCCCCAAGAAGTTCGCCTACCCGCCCCAGCTCGTGGTCGTCGACGGAGGCGCCCCGCAGGTCGCGGCCGCCCGGCGCGCCATGGACGAGCTCGGCATCGACGACATCGCCGTGTGCGGCCTCGCCAAGCGCCTGGAGGAGGTCTGGCTGCCCGGCGACGACGACCCGGTGGTTCTGCCCCGCACCAGCGAAGGTCTGTACCTGCTCCAGCGCGTCCGTGACGAGGCCCACAGGTTCGCGATCAGCTACCAGCGCACCAAGCGGTCCAAGCGATTCCGCTCCAGCCCCCTGGACGACGTCCCCGGCCTCGGGGACACCCGCAAGCAGGCACTTCTGAAGCACTTCGGTTCGTTGAAGAAACTGCGATCCGCCACCATCGACCAGATCTGCGAGGTCCCCGGCATAGGCCGCAAGACGGCCGAGACGATCGCGGTGGCCCTCGCCCGGTCGGCTCCGGCCGCACCCGCCGTCAACACGGCGACTGGAGAGATCATGGAGGAGGAACCCGGCACCATGGGTTCCAGTGGGGAACCCGTGACGACGGGCGCCCCGGACGAACGACGGGGGCAGGAGACATGAATGTGAACGAGCACGACAGCCGCACAGAGCACGCCGGAGACGGAGCACAGGTGAGTACGGGCACGCCCAACGAGAAGACCCCGGTCCCTGACGCGGCCATCCCCGAGCTGGTGATCATCTCCGGCATGTCCGGGGCCGGGCGCTCCACGGCGGCGAAGTGCCTGGAGGACCTCGGCTGGTTCGTCGTCGACAACCTGCCGCCCGCGCTGATCCCCACCATGGTGGAGCTCGGCGCCCGCTCCCAGGGCAACGTGGCGCGGATCGCCGTCGTCGTCGACGTCCGCGGCCGCCGCTTCTTCGACAACCTCCGCGAGTCCCTCGCCGACCTGGAGGCGAAGAACGTCACGCGGCGGATCGTCTTCCTGGAGTCCTCCGACGAGGCCCTGGTCCGCCGCTTCGAGTCGGTGCGCCGCCCGCACCCCCTCCAGGGCGACGGCCGCATCGTCGACGGCATCGCCGCCGAACGCGAGCTGCTGCGCGAGCTGCGCGGCGACGCCGACTTGGTGATCGACACCTCCAGCCTCAATGTGCACGAGCTGCGCGCCAAGATGGACGCCCAGTTCGCCGGCGAGGAGGAGCCGGAGCTGCGGGCCACGGTCATGTCGTTCGGCTACAAGTACGGCCTGCCCGTCGACGCCGACCTCGTGGTCGACTGCCGCTTCCTGCCGAACCCGCACTGGGTCCCGGAGCTGCGCCCGTACACGGGCCTGAACGAGGAGGTCTCGGGCTACGTCTTCAACCAGCCCGGCGCCAAGGAGTTCCTCGACCGCTACACGGAGCTGCTCCAGCTCGTCGCCACCGGTTACCGCCGCGAGGGCAAGCGCTACGTGACCATCGCCGTGGGCTGTACGGGCGGCAAGCACCGCTCGGTCGCCATGTCGGAGAAGCTCGCCGCCCGGCTCGCCGCCGAGGGCGTGGAGACGGTGGTCGTACACCGGGACATGGGACGCGAATGACACCACGTACACCGCGGCTGAGCCGGCTGCGCCGGGTGGTGCCCGAGGGCAACGGCGGAAAGGGCGGCCGGCCCGCCGAGGCCCGGGGCGGCAAGCCGCGCCGCCGGGGCACCCAGCCCAAGGTCGTCGCCCTCGGCGGTGGCATGGGTCTGTCCGCCTCGCTCGCCGCGCTGCGCCGGATCACCGGCGACCTCACCGCCGTCGTCACCGTGGCCGACGACGGCGGCTCCAGCGGGCGCCTGCGCGACGAGCTCGGCGTGCTGCCGCCCGGCGACCTGCGCAAGGCGCTGGCCGCGCTGTGCGGTGACGACGACTGGGGCCAGACCTGGGCCCGGGTCATCCAGCACCGCTTCCAGTCCCAGGGCGACCTGCACGAACACGCGGTCGGCAACCTGCTGATCGTCGCCCTGTGGGAGCAGCTCGGCGACCACGTGCAGGCCCTCGACCTGGTCGGACGACTGCTGGGCGCCCAGGGGCGCGTGCTGCCGATGTCCGCCGTGCCGCTGGAGCTGCAGGCCCTGGTCAAGGGCCACGACCCGGCGCGTCCGGAGGAGGTCGACACGGTCCGCGGCCAGGCGACCGTCGCCCTCACCCCGGGCGAGGTGCAGTCCGTGCACCTCGTGCCGAACGACCCGCCGGCAGTGCCCGAGGCGGTCGAGGCCGTCCTGGACGCGGACTGGGTGGTGCTCGGCCCCGGCTCCTGGTTCTCCTCGGTCATCCCGCACCTGCTGGTGCCCGAGCTGCTGGACGCGCTCAGCCAGACGAAGGCCCGCCGGGTACTCTCCCTGAACCTCGCGCCGCAGCCCGGAGAAACCGAGGGCTTCTCCCCGCAGCGTCATTTGGAGGTTTTGGGACGACACGCCCCTAAACTCGCCCTGGACGTGGTGCTGGCCGACGAGGCCGCCGTGCCCGACCGCGACTCCCTGACCGATGCCGCCAAGCGGTTCGGGGCCGCGGTTGAGCTGGCGCCGGTGGCCAGACCCGACGGAACCCCGAGGCACGACCCGGAGCTGTTGGCCGCCGCGTACGACCGTATTTTTCGGATGCATGGAAGGATCGGCCCATGGCGATGACGGCAGCGGTGAAGGACGAGATCTCCCGGCTCCCCGTCACCCGGACCTGCTGCAGAAAGGCGGAGGTCTCCGCCATCCTGCGGTTCGCCGGCGGCCTCCACCTGGTGAGCGGTCGGATCGTGATCGAGGCAGAGCTGGACACCGCGATGGCGGCCCGCCGTCTCAAGCGGGACATCCTGGAGATCTTCGGCCACGGCTCCGAGCTGATCGTGATGGCTCCGGGCGGGCTGCGAAGAGGCTCGCGCTACGTGGTGCGCGTGGTGGCGGGCGGTGACCAGCTTGCCCGCCAGACCGGCCTGGTCGACGGGCGGGGCCGCCCGATCCGCGGCCTGCCGCCGCAGGTGGTCTCGGGGGCCACCTGCGACGCCGAGGCGGCCTGGCGTGGCGCGTTCCTGGCGCACGGCTCGCTCACCGAGCCCGGCCGCTCCTCCTCCCTGGAGGTGACGTGCCCGGGTCCCGAGGCGGCGCTCGCCCTGGTGGGCGCCGCCCGTCGGCTGTCGATCGCCGCCAAGGCCCGCGAGGTGCGCGGGGTGGACCGGGTCGTCGTCCGGGACGGTGACGCGATCGGCGCGCTGCTGACGCGCCTCGGCGCGCACGAGTCGGTGCTGGCCTGGGAGGAGCGCCGGATGCGCCGCGAGGTGCGTGCCACGGCGAACCGGCTCGCCAACTTCGACGACGCCAACCTGCGCCGCTCGGCCCGCGCGGCCGTCGCCGCGGGCGCGCGGGTGCAGCGCGCCCTGGAGATCCTCGCCGACGACGTGCCCGAGCACCTCGCCGCCGCGGGCCGGCTGCGCATGGAACACAAGCAGGCCTCCCTGGAGGAGCTGGGCGCGCTCGCCGACCCGCCGCTGACCAAGGACGCGGTCGCCGGCCGGATCCGCCGCCTGCTGGCCATGGCCGACAAGCGCGCCTCCGACCTCGGCATCCCGGGCACGGAGGCCAACCTCAGCGAGGAGCTGGCCGACAACCTGGTGGGCTGATCCCACACGACGTCAGAAAGCCGGTACCGGCGCCCACTCGGGTGACCGGCACCGGCTTTCGCGTGTCGCTGAGGCACCCTTGACTCGATCATGGTCTGTCATGAGCCTGGCATCTGTTCGCTGCTGTGGCGGACCCACGCTAGGGGGGTTCATGAGACGAAGAGCGAGATCGATCCTCGCTGTCGGCGCGCTCCTGATCGGCGGAGCGAGCTTTGCACCCATCGCCCAAGCACAACCGGTACGCCAGACCTCGTCCGACCCGGACGAGGTCAAGGTGTTCCGCGCCGAGGTCACCCAGAAGCAGGTACCCCTGCTGCTGGCCGCCGGCCAGGACGGCCACGAACTGAGCGAGCGGGTGCCCGAGAAGGGCACCGCGACCGTCGAGGCGTATCTGACGGCCCGGCAGGCCGAGAAGCTGGAGAAGCAGGGCGTCGACCTCACCGAGCACAGGGTCTCCGCCCGGGCCGCGGCCCGCGTCGAGGACGCCGCCGAGGGCGTGTTCCGCCCGTACAGCGGCAAGGGCGGCCTGCGGGAGGAACTCCTGCGGACCGCGCAGCAGAACCCGGACCTCACCAAGGTCGTCTCCATCGGCAAGACCATCAAGGGCCAGGACATCCTCGCGCTGAAGCTCACCAAGGGCGCGAAGAAGACGAAGGACGGCTCCAAGCCCTCGGTCCTCTACATGTCCAACCAGCATGCGCGCGAGTGGATCACGCCGGAGATGACCCGGCGCCTGATGCACCACTACCTGGACAACTACAAGAAGGACCGGCGCGTCAAGAAGATCGTCGACTCCACCGAACTGTGGTTCCTGCTGTCGGCCAACCCCGACGGCTACGACTACACCTTCGCCGACCCCGCCAACCGCCAGTGGCGCAAGAACCTGCGGGACGTCAACGGCGACGGCACCATCACCACCGGCGACGGCGTCGACCTCAACCGCAACTTCGCCTACAAGTGGGGCTACGACGACGAGGGCTCGTCCCCGAACCCCACCAGCCAGACCTACCGCGGCGCGGGCCCGAACTCCGAGCCGGAGACCCAGGCCCTGGACGCCTTCCAGAAGCGGATCGGCTTCACGTACGGCATCAACTACCACTCCGCCGCCGAACTCATCCTCTACGGAGTCGGCTGGCAGGTGGCCACGCACACCCCGGACGACGTGGTGTACGAAGCGCTCGCCGGTACGCCCGACAACTCCGCGATCCCCGGCTACCACCCGCAGCTCTCCTCCGAGCTGTACACCACCAACGGTGAGGCGGACGGCCACGCGGCGAACGTCAACGGCCTGGCGATGTTCACCCCCGAGATGTCGACCTGCCAGACCGCCTCGGACCTCGACCCGAACGACCAGTGGAAGGCGTCCGACTGCCAGTCGGTCTTCACCTTCCCGGACGACGAGAAGCTGATCCAGCAGGAGTACGCCAAGAACGTCCCGTTCGCGCTCTCCGTCGCCGAGTCCGCCGCCCGTCCCGACCGGCCGTCGTCGTCGGTCGGCCTGACCGCCGCCGACTTCACCCCGGCCGCGTTCGGCACGTCGTACTCCCGCGGCGCCGACCAGGAGGTCTCCGTCGTCGTACGGAAGTCCGTGCGCGACAAGGAGCTCAAGTACCGCGTCAACGGCGGCCGCACCGAGGACATGGCCCTCAAGCCCTGGAAGGGCGGCGAGACCTACGGCGGTGAGGACAACCTCTACTTCGACGAGTACCGGGCGAAGGTCAAGGACGGCGAGCCGGGCGACAAGGTCGAGGTGTGGTTCACCGGCGAGGCGAAGAACGGCAAGAAGGTCTCCAGCGAGCGCTTCACCTACACCGTCGCCGAGCGACCCCGGGCGAACACCCTCGTCGTCGCCGAGGAGGGCGCGGCCGCCACGCAGGCACAGACGTACGTGGACGCGCTCAAGGCGAGCGGCCGCAGGGCGGTCGTCTGGGACGTCGCCCAGCAGGGCGCGCCGGACGCGCTGGGCGTGCTGAGCCACTTCGACACCGTCGTCCACTACACGGGCGCGAGCGCCCCGGGTGTCGCCACCCAGCTCCAGCTGCGGGCCTTCCTCAACGAGGGCGGCCGGCTGATCGAGGCCGGTGAGCAGGCCGGCGGCAGCGTCGATCTCGGCGGCGCGCTGTCGAACGACTTCAGCCAGTACTACCTGGGCGCTTACACCCGCACCGCCACCCCGGGGGCCACCGGCTTCACCGGGTCCGGCGAGCTGGGCGGAGTGAACAGCCCGCTGGGCGCGGCCCCCGGCAATCCCCTGGACAAGGCCGGCACCTACAGCGTCACCTCCGACGAACTGGGGACCGACGCGTTCCCGCAGTTCGCGAGCAAGGGCGCCGGGCAGTTCGCCGGCACGGTCAACCCGTACGGCCCGTACGCGGGCTCGTCGATGGCTGCCGCCGTCCACACCGACGACGCCTACAAGCGCCTCACCCGCACCGTGGACCTCACCGGCACCACCGCGGCGGAGCGGCCCACCCTGCGCACCCAGCTCCTCTGGGACACCGAGGCCGGCTACGACCACGCCATCGTCGAGGTCCGCACCCCGGGCGCCGACGACTGGACGACCCTCCCCGAGGCGGGCGGCGCCACCAGGACGGCCGTCCCGGCGGAGTGCCAGGCCGGGTACTACGTCAACGAGCACCCCTGGCTCAAGCACTACCTCACCGTGGCGGACGACGGCTGCACCGCGAGCGGCACCACCGGCACCTGGAACAGCCTCACCGGCTCCTCCAACGGCTGGCAGCAGGTGAACTTCGACCTGAGCGCCTACGCCGGCAAGACGGTCGAGGTCTCGGTCAGCTACGTCACCGACCCGGGCAGCGGCGGACACGGCGTCCTGGCCGACGACGCCTCGCTCGTCGTCGGCGGCACGGCGAAGGACACCGAGGGCTTCGAGACCTCGCTCGGTCCCTGGAAGGTCACCGGACCGCCCGCGGGCAGCCCGGCCGTCCTCAAGGACTGGGCCCGCACCGGCGCCCTGTTCCAGACCTACGGCGCGGTCACCACGGACGACACCGTGCTGCTGGGCTTCGGCCTGGAGCACGTCACCGCGGCGGCCGACCGGACGGCACTGATGCGGAAGGCGCTCGCTTCCCTGGACGGGTGACATCCCTGGTCAATGGGGAACTCGTGCGATAGCGAAATCGAGTGATTCTGCTCTCGGCCGTGGGCGGTCCGTACCCCTACTGGCGGGTACGGACCGCCCTGCCGTGTATGGGGCATCTGGATGTCACCACCGCCGCTTCAGGGAGGTAGGGTCGTAGGCGGTCGGGGACATCCCAAACAGAGCTCGCCGGCACTTCATGGCCGGCGTACCAACGAGGAGATCGGTTCGTGACGATCCGCGTAGGCATCAACGGCTTCGGCCGCATCGGTCGTAACTACTTCCGCGCGCTCCTGGAGCAGGGTGCAGACATCGAGATCGTGGCTGTCAACGACCTGGGCGACACCGCGACCACGGCTCACCTGCTGAAGTACGACACGATCCTGGGCCGCCTCAAGCAGGAGGTCTCGCACACCGAGGACACCATCACGGTCGGCGACAAGACCATCAAGGTCCTGGCCGAGCGCAACCCCGCCGACATCCCGTGGGGCGAGCTGGGCGTCGACATCGTCATCGAGTCGACCGGCATCTTCACCAAGAAGGCCGACGCAGAGAAGCACATCGCGGGCGGCGCCAAGAAGGTCCTCATCTCGGCTCCGGCCAAGGACGAGGACGTCACCATCGTGATGGGCGTCAACCAGGACAAGTACGACGCGGCCAACCACCACGTCATCTCCAACGCCTCCTGCACCACCAACTGTGTGGCGCCGATGGCCAAGGTCCTCGACGAGAACTTCGGCATCGTCAAGGGCCTGATGACGACGGTGCACGCGTACACCAACGACCAGCGCATCCTGGACTTCCCGCACAAGGACCTGCGCCGCGCGCGTGCCGCCGCTGAGAACATCATCCCGACCACCACGGGTGCCGCCAAGGCCACCGCGCTGGTCCTGCCGCAGCTCAAGGGCAAGCTGGACGGCATCGCCATGCGTGTCCCGGTCCCGACCGGCTCGGTCACCGACCTGGTCCTGGAGCTCGGGCGCGAGGTCACCAAGGAAGAAGTCAACGCCGCCTTCCAGAAGGCCGCGGAGGGCGAGCTCAAGGGCATCCTCGAGTACACCGAGGACCCGATCGTCTCCTCCGACATCGTGAACGCCCCGGCGTCCTGCACCTTCGACTCCTCCCTGACCATGGTCCAGGAAGGCAAGAACGTGAAGGTCATCGGCTGGTACGACAACGAGTGGGGCTACTCCAACCGTCTCGTCGACCTCACGGTCTTCGTCGGTAACCAGCTCTGATCGAATAGACAGGCACCACGGTGTGAGAGCAGGGCTCGGGCGGCGCGAGGACGCGCCGTCCGAGCCCTGACTCACGTACAGATCAGAGCTGTTCGATCACGAGCGCTTCCGAGCGATCACGAGCTCTTTCAGGAGTCCCCTTCATGAAGACGATCGACGAACTCCTCTCCGAGGGAGTGGCGGGCAAGCGGGTCTTCGTCCGCGCCGACCTGAACGTGCCGCTGGACGGCACGCGCATCACCGACGACGGCCGCATCCGCGCCGTGCTGCCCACGGTCAAGGCCCTCGCCGACGCGGGCGCCCGGGTCGTCGTCGCCTCCCACCTGGGCCGCCCCAAGGGCGCCCCGGACCCGGCCTTCTCCCTCGCCCCGGCCGCCGCGCGCCTCGGGGAACTGCTCGGGGCGGACGTCGCCTTCGCCGCCGACACGGTCGGCGAGTCCGCCCGGACCGCCGTCGCCGGCCTCGCCGACGGCCAGGTCGCGGTCGTGGAGAACCTGCGCTTCAACGCCGGCGAGACCAGCAAGGACGACGCCGAGCGCGGAGCCTTCGCCGACCGGCTCGCCGCTCTCGCGGACGTCTACGTCGGGGACGGCTTCGGCGCGGTGCACCGCAAGCACGCCTCGGTCTTCGACCTCCCGGCCCGCCTGCCGCACTACGCCGGACACCTCATCGCCACCGAGGTCGGCGTCCTGAAGAAGCTCACCGACGACGTCAAGCGGCCCTACGCCGTCGTCCTGGGCGGCGCCAAGGTGTCCGACAAGCTCGCGGTCATCGACCAGCTGCTCGGCAAGGCCGACCGCCTGCTCATCGGCGGCGGGATGGTCTTCACCTTCCTCAAGGCCAAGGGGCACGAGATCGGCTCGTCCCTGGTCCAGGAGGACCAGCTCCCGGTCGTCCGGGAGTACATCGAGCGCGCAGAGAAGAACGGCGTCGAGCTGGTCCTGCCGGTGGACGTCGTGGTCGCGCCGGAGTTCCCGGACCTCAAGACCAAGGCCCCGGGCCGGCCCAGCACGGTGGCCGCGGACGCCATGCCGGCCGGCCAGATGGGCCTGGACATCGGCCCCGAGTCCCGCAAGCTGTACGCCTCGAAGATCGCCGACGCCGCCACCGTCTTCTGGAACGGCCCCATGGGCGTCTTCGAACACCCCGATTTCGCCGAGGGCACCAAGGCGGTCGCCCAGGCCCTCCTCGACTCCCAGGCCTTCACCGTGGTCGGTGGTGGCGACTCCGCCGCCGCCGTCCGCATCCTGGGCTTCGATGAGAACGCATTCGGCCACATCTCGACCGGTGGCGGCGCCTCCCTCGAATACCTCGAGGGCAAGACGCTCCCCGGCCTCGCCGCACTGGAGGACTGACCCCATATGAGCACGCGCACGCCGCTGATGGCGGGCAACTGGAAGATGAACCTCAACCACCTTGAGGCCATCGCGCACGTCCAGAAGCTCGCCTTCGCCCTGGCCGACAAGGACTACGAGGCCGTCGAGGTCGCCGTCCTGCCGCCCTTCACCGACCTGCGCTCCGTGCAGACCCTGGTCGACGGCGACAAGCTCAAGATCAAGTACGGCGCCCAGGACATCTCGGCGCACGACAGCGGTGCCTTCACCGGCGAGATCTCCGGCCCCATGCTGGCCAAGCTGAAGTGCACGTACGTCGCCATCGGCCACAGCGAGCGCCGCCAGTACCACGCCGAGACCGACGAGCTGGTCAACGCCAAGGTCAAGGCCGCCTACAAGCACGGTCTGACCCCGATCCTGTGCGTCGGTGAGGAGCTGGAGGTCCGCGAGGCGGGCAACCACGTCTCCCACACCCTCGCCCAGGTCGAGGGCGGTCTGAAGGACCTCCCCGCCGAGCAGGCCGAGACCGTCGTGATCGCCTACGAGCCCGTCTGGGCCATCGGCACCGGCAAGGTCTGCGGCGCCGAGGACGCGCAGGAGGTCTGCGCGGCGATCCGCGGCAAGATCGCCGAGCTGTACTCGCAGGACCTGGCCGACAAGGTCCGCATCCAGTACGGCGGCTCGGTCAAGGCCGGCAACGTCGCGGAGATCATGGCCCAGGCCGACATCGACGGCGCCCTGGTCGGTGGCGCCTCGCTGGACGCCGACGAGTTCGTCAAGATCGTGCGCTTCCGCGACCAGTGAGTATGTCTTAGCGGCGATCCGTCGTACCCTTGCGGGGTCCAGCGCTGTGCTGGGCCCCGCGTCGTCATCCGAATCCGAGGAAGTTGGTCCAGCCGTGGTTTTGGGGTTCTCGATCGCCCTGATCGTCTTCAGCCTGCTGCTGATGCTGCTGGTGCTGATGCACAAGGGGAAGGGCGGCGGCCTCTCCGACATGTTCGGCGGCGGCATGCAGTCCTCCGTCGGCGGCTCCTCGGTCGCCGAGCGCAACCTCGACCGGATCACCGTCGTGATCGGTCTGCTGTGGTTCGCGTGCATTGTCGTGCTCGGCATTCTGATGAAGGTGAACAACTGACCGAGCCGCAATCCACACGGAACCCGTACGTAAGGCCCCATGTTCGGTACGCGCAGCAGAGCGCGGCCTATCATGGGGCTTGCGTCTAGGTGTGAGGGTTGTAACTCCAATCACTGGACGCGCGTTGGGCCTTACGTAGACTGAGGCGCTCGCAGCGAAGCGGAACGCCGACTCGCTTCGCGGCACCATCACGCAGGGAGTTACGACCGTGGCAAGTGGCAACGCGATCCGGGGAAGCCGGGTCGGGGCGGGGCCGATGGGCGAGGCCGAGCGCGGCGAGTCCGCGCCGCGGCTGCGCATCTCCTTCTGGTGCTCCAACGGACACGAGACCCAGCCGAGCTTCGCCAGCGACGCGCAGGTGCCCGATACCTGGGACTGCCCCCGCTGCGGCTTTCCGGCAGGCCAGGACCGGGACAACCCCCCGGCCCCGCCGCGCACCGAGCCCTACAAGACGCACCTGGCGTATGTGCGTGAGCGGCGCAGCGACGCCGACGGCGAGGCCATCCTCGCCGAGGCGCTCGCCAAACTGCGGGGCGAAATCTAGAAGTCGGGACCGGCCGGGCACCAGCAGGTGCCCGGCCGGAGTTGCCTCCCCGCCTGCACCGCCGACCGATTGTCAGTGGTGCCCTCTACGGTTTGTACATCGGGCGAACCAGGAGGGGGAGCGGTGGCGACGGTCGAGGTGGGGAGCAGCGCTCCGCCCGCATGGCGCGGAGGCTTCGGACGGCTGTGGAGTGCCGCCGTGCTGTCCAGCTTCGGCGACGCGTTGCGGACGGCCGCACTGCCCCTGCTGGCCGTCACCCTGACCGACGATCCGCTGCTCATCGCCTCCGTCACGGCCTGCGGGTATCTGCCCTGGATCGTCTTCGGCCTGCTCGGCGGGGCCGTCGCCGACCGCGTGGACCGGCGGCGGGCCATGTGGACGGTGGACGCGTTACGCGGGCTGCTGGTCGCCGCTTTCGCGGTCGCCGTCGCGCTCGGACACGCCTCGATCGGTCTGCTGATCGTGCTGGCCTTCGCACTGACCACCCTCCAGACCCTCTTCGACAACGCCGCGACCGCGCTGCTGCCCGCCCTGGTCGACCGGGACGGGCTGGGCAGCGCCAACGCCCGGCTGATGACCGGCCAGCGCGTCGCCGGCGGTCTGCTGGGCGGGCCGGTCGTGCCGCTGCTGCTGGCGACAGGGGCGGCGGTGCCGTTCGCGGCGGACGCTGTGACCTTCCTGGTGGCCGCCGCGCTGATCGCCACGCTCCCGGCCCCCGCGCCGGGCCGCGAGCCGAGGCCGGCGGGCAGCACACTGCGCCGGGAGATCGCCGAGGGCCTGCGCGTCCTGACCCGCGACAAGGTCCTGCGCGCACTGTGCACCGCCACTGCCCTGTGCAACATCGGCATGGGCGCCCTCGTCGCCACCCTCGTGATCCTGGTGACCGGCTGGCTCGACGCGGGCAACACCGGATACGCGGTGGCGACGACCGCCTACACGGCCGGCAGCCTGGCCGGGGGAGCGGCCGGCGGCCGGCTCGTCGCCCGCTTCGGACGCATGCGCCTGGTCCTCGTCGCCGGGACGGCGCAGACCGCCGCCCTCCTCGTCATGGGTTCGGTGCGCAGCACGGTCGCGCTGGTGGCCGCCCTGGCCGTCTTCGGGTTCATGGGGATGGTGTGGAACGTCAACACCGTGACGCTGATGCAGGAGCGCAGCCCCGCCGAGCTGCTGGGCCGGGTGAGCTCAGCCTTCCGGACGCTCGCGGTCGCGGGCACACCCGTGGGCGCGCTGCTGGGCGGAGCCGTCGCCGCCGCCTGGGGGGAGAACACCCCGGCATTGCTGGCGGCCGCCTTCTTCGTCCTGTCCGTCACCGCGCTGATACCCGCGCGCCGGTCGGACGTACCTGTTGTTGCGCCGGACGACGGCGCGACGACAGGCCACGGCAACCGCTGATCAATTAGGTTGGACCGGCAGCGGGGCAGGTACGCGGCAGCACAGGCAGGCAAGGAAGAAGGCTGAAGTCCGAGATGAACGCAGACGGCCGTACCAGGCTGAACCAGACGCCCGAGTGGACGGCACTGGCCAAGCACCGCGAGGAGCTGGGGGACATCCGGCTGCGCGAGCTGTTCGCCGCCGAGCCCGGCCGCGGCAGCGCGTACACCCTCCGGGTGGGAGACCTGTACGTCGACTACTCCAAGCACCTCGTCACCGACGACACCCTGCGGCTGCTGCGTGAACTGGCCGCCGCCACCGATGTCTTCGGGCTCCGGGACGCCATGTTCCGCGGCGAGAAGATCAACACCACCGAGGACCGGGCCGTGCTGCACACCGCGCTGCGCGCCCCGCGGGACGCCGTGATCGAGGCCGACGGCGAGAACGTCGTCCCGGGCGTGCACGCCGTGCTCGACAAGATGGCCGCCTTCGCGGACCGGGTGCGCTCCGGCGAGTGGACCGGCCACACCGGAACGCCACGTCCGCGCGCTCCTGGCTGCTGGACGCGCTCGGTGGGGGAGACGCCGCCGTCGCCCGGCACTTCGTGGCACTGTCGACGAACGCCGAGAAGGTCGCCGAGTTCGGCATCGACACGGCCAACATGTTCGAGTTCTGGGACTGGGTCGGCGGCCGCTACTCGTACGACTCCGCGATCGGCCTCGCCCTGATGATCGCGATCGGCCCGGACCGCTTCCGGGAGATGCTCGACGGCTTCCGCATCGTCGACGAGCACTTCCGGACGGCGCCCGCCGAGTCCAACGTGCCGCTGCTGCTGGGCCTGCTGGGCATCTGGTACGGCAACTTCCACGACGCCCAGTCGCACGCGGTGCTGCCCTACAGCCACTACCTGTCCAAGTTCACCGCCTACCTCCCCAGGGCACGAAGCTCATCCCGGCGGACTTCATCGGCTTCGCCCGGCCGGTCGCCGAGCTGAGCGAGCAGCTGAAGGCGCAGCACGACCTGCTGATGGCCAACTTCTTCGCCCAGACGCAGGCGCTGGCCTTCGGCAAGACGCCCGAGGAGGTGCGGGCCGAGGGCGTGCCCGAGGAGCTGGTGCCGCACAAGACGTTCCGGGGCAACCACCCGACGACCACGATCCTCGCGCCCGAGCTGACCCCGTCGGTCCTCGGCCAGCTGGTCGCCCTCTACGAGCACAAGGTGTTCGTGCAGGGCGCGGTGTGGAACATCGACTCCTTCGACCAGTGGGGCGTCGAGCTCGGCAAGGTCCTCGCCAAGCGCGTCGAGCCCGCCCTGACCGAGGGCGCCCCGCCGTGCACCGCTGTCTGCCACCGCTGCTCGCCGTGGTGACCAGCTGGCTGATGGCCGTCCCGGACCTCGTCACCGGTGATCTGCACGGGCTCAGCCTCACCTCGGGCATCATCTTCATCCTGGGCGCGCCCTTGACGGTCACCGCCATCGCGCTGCTGGAGATGCGGCGGCTGAAGCGGCGGTACGGCATCCGGCTGAAGGCCCATCCGGCGACGCAGGCACCGGCATCCGGGCCGGTCCCGCCGATGCCCGCGGGGCTGCCCCCGGCGGGTGCGCCGTATCTGCCGCCGCAAGGGAACCCGTACGGCCGCCCCCACGTGCCGGGCGGGCAGCACCCGTACGCCGCGCACCCCCAGCCGCCGTACAACCCGCAGCACCCCTACGGCGGCTGACCGGCGGCGAGGTCAGGCCACCGCGCTCAGCGTGTCCGCGAGGCGTCGCCGTGCCGCCCGGGCCGCGGGGACGGCTGCCAGCGCGGCGGCGCACAGGACCGCCGCCGCCCCGAGCGGCACCACGAGGACGGCGGAGGGGCCCTGGGCGATGCCCGCGCCGATGCCGCTGGAGCGGCCCTGGGCATCGATCAGCCAGTGGGCGAGCGGCAGGCCCAGGGCGGTGGCGGCGAGGACGGCCGCCAGGGCCGTGAGGCCGGTGGCCGTGACAGTGATCGCCGTGATCTGCCGGGGGGACAGGCCGATGGCCTTCAGGGCCAGCAGGTCCCGTTCGCTCTCGCGGACGGTCCCGCCGATCGCGGTCAGCAGCTCGATGAGCCCGATGAGGGCGAGCACGGCGATCAGTCCGGCCACGACCGCGCGCAGCGGGGACAGCCCGTCCGCCGGGTTGGCCACGGTGTGCACGTCCAGGTGGCCGTCCCCGGCGGCGGTGAGCCGGTCGGCGACCTCACGCGGGTCGGCGCCGGGGGCGAGGCGGAGTTCGTAGAGGGTCGGGCGGAGCCCCGGGTCGTTCTCGCGGAGGGTGTCCAGGGACGTGGAGATGACACGGCCGGCGTTCTCCGGCTCGATGCTGCGGCCCACGATGTGCAGGATCAGCGGCTGGTCGCCGACGGTCATCCGGACCCAGTCGCCGACCCGCGCGTCCAGCAGATCGAGCAGCCCCTGCCCGGCGACGGCCTCGTCGGAGCCGCGGGCGGGGCGGCCCTCGGCGAGGGTGTGCGGGTAGGGGTCCTGGTGGGTGCCCAGGCCGCGCAGCGCGATGGTCGCCGTCTGGCTCGGACCCAGGGCGGCCGTCTCGACGCCCGGGTAGCCGGCGGCCACCCCCGGGTCGCGTTCCAGCAGTGAGCGGATCTGCTGCTCGCTGCGCCCGGCGTCGGCGCGGACGCTGAGCGCGGTGGGCAGCCCGACCCGCTCTGGCTCGCTGTGGAAGCGGTCGATGGTGGTCCAGGCGCTCATCGCGACGACGATCAGCAGCAGCGGCAGCGTGAGACGGGCGACGGTGGCCAGGGAGCGGGGGCGGCGGGTGAACGCCGTGTGCCAGCCCAGCACCAGCGCGGGCGGAATCCGCACGCCCAGGGCCCGGCGCGCCACGCCGGACAGCCGTCCGCCGGAGGTCGCGGCGGGCCGCGGCAGCGGTACCGGCGGCACACGTCCGGCCCGCCAGGCGGCGAGGCCGGTGGTCGCGCCGATGAACAGCACCGCGCCGACCGGCACCACGATCAGCGCCACGGTGTGCCCTGGCAGCCCCTGCCACACACCGACCGCGTCCCCGAGCCGCCCGGGGATCCGGCTGCCCAGGGCCTCGGCGAGCCCGGCGGCGGCCAGGGCGCCGAGGAGCGCGTAGGCGAGGTGCTGGAGCAGGAAGATCCGGACGACCTGGCCGGGAGTGAAACCGATGGCCTTCAGGACGGAGAGGTCGCGCAGGTGCCCGCGGATACGGGTGCCGATCGCCCCGTGCACGGCGAGCCCGGCCGCGACCAGGGCGCCCAGACCGAACAGCCCCAGCACCTGGCCGAGCAGCCGGTTGTCGCCCTGCGCCTCGGCCCGGGCCTGCTGCCAGGTGGACACCTCGCCGATCGCCCCGGAGCCCAGCACCGTCACGGCGCGCTGGACGATGTAGGACGTGTCGCCCGGGTCCGTCAGCCGCAGCCCGATCACCTGGCCGCCGGGGTCCGGTACGGCCGACGGCAGTGCCCACACCAGGCCGGGCTGCTCACCGGGCCGGTAGCGCGGCTCGGCGCTCTCGGCGAGGCCCACCACGGTCAGCTCGCGGGCGGTGCCGGGCACGGTGAGGGTGTCGCCGGGCTCGGCCAGCAGGGCCCGCGCCAGACGGCTCTCCAGGACCACGCCGTTCGGGGCCGAAGGGTCGAGCCAGTGGCCGGATACGATCGGCGGGCGGCCGACCGAGGGCCGCTCCGGGGTGCCGCGCAGTTCGACGGAGGCACGGCTGCCGCGCGAGGAAACGGTGACGGCGGCGGTGGGGTAGGGGCCGGCGACGGTGTCCACGCCGTCCAGACCGGCCAGCTTCCCGGTGTCGGCCGCATGGTCGGTGTGCAGCCACACATGGGCGCCGTGCGACTGCGTGAAGACCCGCTGCCAGGGGTTGGTCGCGTAGCCGAACAGGGCCGTGGCCAGCAGCAGGGAGGCGACGATGCCCGCGGTGGCGAGGACGAGGAACAGCGCCTCGCCGCGGTGCGTGCGCAGATCGGAGTGGGCCCAGCGCAGGGTGGCTCGCACGGGCCTCAGTCCCTCGGCTCGCGGGCCGCACGGCCGTCGTGGACGGGCAGGTCCGCACCGTCGTCGTGGACGTCGCGCATGTCAGTCCTTGAGCTCCAGCACACCGGATATCCCGGAGCGGCGCGGCGGGGTGGTGCCGCCGTCGAGTTCCGCGTCGTCGGCGATGCGGCCGTCGAAGAAGCTGATCACCCGGTCCGCGGCGCTGGCCAGCCGGGCGTCATGGGTGACCAGCACGATCGTCTGGCCGCGCTGGTGGAAGCGGGACAGCAGCCGCATCACCTCGCGGGTGCCCTTGCTGTCGAGACTGCCCGCCGGCTCGTCGGCCAGCAGCAGCGGCGGATGGTTGACCAGGGCCCGGGCCAGGGCGACGCGCTGCTGCTCACCGCCGGACAGCTCGCCCGGCATGCTGCGCCCCTTGCCCGTCAGGCCCAGCTCGGCCAGCAGCGCCTCCCGCTCGGCGCGCGCCTGCTTCGGCGAGGTGCCCGCGAGCAGGGCGGGCAGTTCCACGTTGTCGGCGACGGACAGGTTCGAGACGAGGTTGAAGAACTGGAAGACGATCCCGATCCGCTTGCGGCGCTCCACGGCCCAGCGGGCCTCGCCGTAGGTGTCGGTGCACTCGCCGTCGAGCCAGATACTGCCCGCGTCCGGCCGCTGGAGGCCTCCGAGCAGATGCAGCAGCGTCGACTTGCCGGCGCCGGACGGGCCGGTGATCGCCACGAACTCGCCGGGGCGGACGCACAGGTCGACGCCGCGCACGGCATGGGCGGGCGCGCCCTCGCCGTGGTGGGTCTTCACCAGCCCCTCGGCGCGCAGCACAGGAGCGGGACGGTCGTCGCTCACTCCAGCTCCTCCAGCTCTTCCTGGCACCGTTCCAGCCAGTCGAGGTCGGCCTGCAGGTGCAGCATCGCGCCCTCGATCAGCAGGTGGGCGATGCGGTTGTCGCGGTCTTCGGCGGCGGCCAGCTTCGACAGCTGCCGCATGGTGTTCAGGTACTGGCGGCGCTGCTGGTTGATCAGGGAGATCTGCTCGGCGAGGCCGGTCTGCGGAGCGAGCGCCAGTTTCATGAAGAACTCGTCCCGTACCCGCGGCTCGTCCTCGGGCTCCTCGAACCAGGCGCGCAGCGCCTCCCGCCCGGCGTCGGTGAGGTGGTAGACCTTTTTGTTGGGCCGGCTGGACTGCGCCACGTCCTCGCCCTCGATCAGTCCCGACTTCTCGAGGCGGCCGAGGGTCACATAAATCTGGCCGACGTTCGGCTGAGGGTACGCGGAGCCCAGCAGTTGCTCAAGGTCCTGCTTGAGCTCGTAGCCGTGGGCGGGTCCGCGGGCGAGGAGGGCCAGGAGGGGCAGGCGCACGCGTGCAGTCCTCCTGTCCGGTCCAATGTGCTCCAGGCCCTAGTATCGCCCATACCTAACAGGTATACATGGCCTCTGTTCCGGGCAAGGGTGCCCAGCGCCGGTGTACAGGGAGGAACCTATGCGGTGGATCCATGCCGCGGGTAGGGGCCTTCTCGTTCTCGTCGTGGTCCTGACAGGCTACGTCGCCGCCGGAGCGCAGGCGGGCGAGCCCCCCGAGGGGGGTCGCGGCCCCCTCACCCTGGCCACCGCCGGAGACCTCACCGGCTACCTCGGCCCCCTGCTGGAGGGCTGGAATCGCACCCATCCCGGCGAGAAGGTCACCCTCGTCGAACTGCCGGACTCGGCCGACGAGACCCAGGCCCAGATGGTCACCGACCTGCGCGACGGCGACCGCAGCCGGTTCGACGTGCTCAACATCGACGTCAACTGGACCCCGGAGTTCGCCGCGGCGGGCTGGATCAGACCCCTGCCCCGGGACCGCTTCCCACTGAAGACCTTCCTCCAGCCGGTCGTGGACACGGCAACCTATGACGGGCGGCTCTACGCCGTCCCGTACGTCACCAACGCCGGCCTGCTCCTGTACCGCAAGGACGTCCTCGCCGTGGAGGGCGTCGCGCCGCCGCGCAGCTGGGCGGAGCTGGAGCGGTACGCGAAGACCATCGCCCCGAAGCACGGCCTGGACGGCTACGCCGGACAGTTCCTGCCGTACGAGGGCCTCACCGTCAACGCGGCCGAGGCCGTCTACTCGGCGGGCGGGTCGATCCTGGGCGACGAGGGCGAACGCGTCACCGTCGACTCGGCGGCCGCCCGCGAGGGCATCGGATTCCTGGCACGCGGGGTGCGCGAGGGCTGGATCCCCAGGGAAGCGCTGACCTACAAGGAAGAAGAGTCCAAACAGGCCTTCCAGGACGGCCGGCTGCTCTTCCTGCGGAACTGGCCGTACGCCTACGTCGGTGCCTCCGCCCCCGGTTCGAAGGTCGCCGGGAAGATCGGTGCCGTCCCCCTGCCCGGGCCCGACGGGCCGGGAACCAGCGTCCTGGGCGGCTCCAACCTGGCCGTCAGCGCCCACGCACGGCACCCCGACTCGGCGGCCCGCCTGATCGCGTACCTCACCAGTGAGCCCGTCCAGCGCCAGGTCCTCACCCGTGGCGCGCTGCCGCCCGTACGGGCCGATCTCTACCAGGACCCCGCGCTCATCCGCAGGTTCCCCTACCTGCCGACGCTGCGGACGAGTGTGCTGGCGGCCGAGCCGCGCCCCAAGAGCCCGCGCTACGACCAGGTCAGCCTCGTCGTGCAGGCGGTCGTGCACGACGCGATGGCCGGACACCAGGCGCCCGCGGCGGCGGTCCGGCGGCTGGCGCGAGAGCTCGCGGCCGTCTCGCACCGCTGACTCCGCTCAGCCGACCCCCCCTACTTACTTGTTAGGTAACGCGAGGGTCTCATCTTGCTTGATAACGCCCGATAAGTCCTGGTTCAGGCACCCCAACCCGTCGGTTCCTTCTGCCTTCTCATTGACACCCTCTCGACACGCCTACTTAACATGCATGCATAACCGCTGCCCTTCTCAGAGACAGGTCGATGGGTTGAACAGGCACCACTGGTGGCGTGACGCAGTGATCTACCAGGTCTACGTCCGCAGCTTCCTCGACAGCACCGGCGACGGCATCGGCGATCTCGCCGGCGTCCGGGCCGGACTGCCGTACCTCAAGAAGCTCGGCGTCGACGGGATCTGGCTGAGCCCCTTCTATCCCTCGCCGCAGCACGACCACGGCTACGACGTGGCCGACTACTGCGATGTCGACCCGCTCTTCGGGGACCTCGGCGAGTTCGACCAGCTGGTCGGGGCCGCGCGGCGGCTCGGCGTCAAGGTGCTGCTCGACATCGTCCCGAACCACTGCTCCAGTGAGCACCCCTGGTTCCGCGAGGCGCTCGCAGCGGCTCCCGGCAGCGAGGCCCGGGCCCGCTTCCACTTCGCCGACGGCCGCAGCCCCGACGGGTCCGAGCCGCCCAACAACTGGCACGCCATGTTCGGCGGTCCCGCCTGGAGCCGGGTGACCGAGCCGGACGGGACGCCCGGCCAGTGGTACCTGCATATGTTCACGCCCGAGCAGCCCGACTGGAACTGGCGCGACCCCGAGGTCGCCGCCGAGTTCGACCGCGTGCTGCGTTTCTGGCTCGACCGGGGGGTCGACGGCTTCCGCATCGACGTCGCCGCCGGCCTCTACAAGCACCCCGAGCTGCCCGACTCCGACGACCCCGAGGCCGACGCCCGCACCCGCGACTCGGTCAACCCCCTCGCCTGGAACCAGCCCGAGGTGCACGACGTGTGGCGGCGCTGGCGCTCCATATGCGAGGAGTACACCGAGCGCGACGGCTGCGAACGCCTCCTCGTCGGCGAGGTGTCCGTCCCGACCGCCCGCGAGCACGCGCAGTACGTCCGCCCCGACGAACTGCACCAGGCCTTCTTCTTCGACCTGCTCAGCGCCTCCTGGGACGCCGACGCGTTCCGGAAGGTCATCTCCGAGGCCATGGACGACATCGCCGGCACCGGCTCGACGGTCACCTGGGTCCTCAACAACCACGACCAGGTCCGCACCGTCACCCGCTACGGCGAACCCGCCACCGAGGGCAGCGGCCTCGGCGCCGCCCGTGCCCGCGCCGCCGCGCTGCTCATGCTGGCCCTGCCCGGCGCCGCGTACATCTACCAGGGCGAGGAGCTCGGCCTGCCGGAGGTCGTGGACCTGCCCGACGACGTGCTCACCGACCCGATCTTCCGCCGCACCGGCAGCAGGGCCCGCATCCGCGACGGCTGCCGGGTCCCGCTGCCCTGGTCGGGCCAGGCCTCGCCGTTCGGCTTCACCCCGGGCGTCGAGAGCGCCAAGCCGTGGCTGCCGCAGCCGGAGTACTTCGCCGAGTACGCCACCGACCGCGCCCTCGCCGACACCCGCTCCTTCTGGCACCTGTACCGCGACGGCCTGCAACTGCGCGCCGCCCTGCCCCAGTTGGGCGAGGGCACGCTGCGCTGGCTGGACGCCCCGCCCGGCGTGCTGGCCTTCGAACGCGGCGACCTGGTCTGCGCCGTCAACTTCGGCACGGCCCCCACCCCCGCGCCGGTCCCCGGCACCCCCCTGCTCGCCAGCGGCCCCTGCCCGTCCGGAGTGCTCTCCGGCTCGACGGCCGCCTGGTGGATCCGTTCCTGAACGACCCACGAGAGCACGCCCCGCAAGCGAACGCTTCGCAAGTCAACTCCCCGAAGGGACATCAACGATGATGCGACGACGTACCACCCTGCTCACCGGCTGCACCGCCCTCGTCCTGGCGCTCGGCGCGACCGCCTGCGGCGGCGGCCCCGTCTCGGCCGGCGGCGGCGACAAGGCGCTCGGCGGCCAGACGGTCACCGTGGCCGGCGTCTGGTCCGGCACCGAGCAGAAGAACTTCCAGAAGGTGCTGGACGCCTTCACCGAGAAGACCGGCGCCAAGACGCAGTTCACGTCCACCGGCGACAACGTCTCCACCGTCGTCGGCAGCAAGATCGAAGGCGGTAACGCCCCCGACGTCGTGATGGTCCCGCAGGTCGGCGTGCTCAAGCAGTTCGCGCAGAAGGGCTGGCTCAAGCCGCTCTCCCAGAAGACCGAGCAGGCCGTCGACGCGGGCTACGCCCCCGTCTGGAAGAAGTACGGCAGCGTCGACGGCACTCTCTACGGCCTGTACTTCAAGGCCGCCCACAAGTCGACCGTCTGGTACAGCCCCGACGCGCTGGAGCAGGCCGGCGTCAAGCCCCCTAAGTCCTACGACGAGATGCTGAAGGCCGGGCAGACCGTGTCCGACTCCGGCCTCGCCGCGTTCTCCGTCGCCGGACAGGACGGCTGGACCCTCACCGACTGGTTCGAGAACGTCTACCTCTCCCAGGCCGGACCCGAGAAGTACGACGCCCTCGCGGCCCACGAGCTGAAGTGGACCGACGCGTCCGTCGTCGACGCCCTCACCACCCTCGGCAAGCTCTTCAAGGACAAGCAGCTCATCGCCGGCGGCCAGAAGGGCGCCCTGAACACCGACTTCCCCGGCTCGGTCGAGAAGGTCTTCGGGCCCAAGCCCGAGGCCGGCATGGTCTACGAGGGCGACTTCGTCGCCGGTGTCGCCAAGGACCAGTTCGGCAAGAAGGTCGGCGAGGACGCCGACTTCTTCCCCTTCCCGGCGGTCGGCGGCGGCGAGGCACCGGTGGTCAGCGGCGGAGACGCCGCCGTCGTCCTCAAGGACGGCAAGAACCAGAAGGCCGCCCAGGCCCTCCTGGAGTACCTCGCGACCCCCGAGGCCTCCGCCGTCTGGGCCGAGGCGGGCGGATTCCTCTCCCCGAACAAGAAGCTCGACCTCGCCTCCTACGGCGACGACGTCACTCGTGCCACCGCCAAGTCCCTCGTTCAGGCCGGGGATTCGGTCCGCTTCGACATGTCCGACCAGGCCCCGGCCGCCTTCGGCGGCACGAAGGGCGCCGGCGAGTGGAAGCTCCTCCAGGACTTCCTGCGCGACCCGTCCGACCCGAAGGGCACCGCGGCGAAGCTGGAGGCCGCGGCGGCCAAGGCGTACCAGGACTGATCCGCCATGACAGCGACCATCGTCCAAGAGACGAACTCCCCACCACCCGGCCCGGTCGCCGACCGCACCCGGCGGCTGCGCCGGCGCGGCAAGATCATCGCCCTGCTGTTCGTGCTGCCCGCGCTGCTGCTGCTCGGCGCGCTGGTCGTCTACCCCGTGCTGTTCAGCATCGGCCGCAGCTTCTTCGACGCCTCCGGGACGAGCTTCGTCGGCGGCGACAACTACGCCGAGATGTTCCGCGACCCGGCGACCCTCAAGGCCGTACGCAACACGGCCATCTGGGTCGTCATCGCCCCGGCCCTGCTCACCGGTCTGGGCCTGATCCTCGCCGTGCTGGTGGAGAAGGTCCGCTGGGCGACGGCCTTCAAACTGCTCCTGTTCATGCCGATGGCGGTCTCCTTCCTCGCCGCCGGCATCATCTTCCGCCTCGCCTATGACGAGGACCCCGACAAGGGCGTGCTCAACGCGGCGGTGGTCTCCGTCCACGACGCCTTCAAGGGGGAGTCCTCCTACCCGACGGCCCGGGCGCGGGACGGGCAGGGCCTGACGAAGGACAAGGACGGCTCCTACCGTACGAGCGCGAGCGTGTCGCCCGGGGACGCGGTGGTGCTGGGCCTGGTCGGCGTGCGGCCCGGCGACCTGCCGGGCGGGGCCGAGCCGGCCTACGCGGCGGCGGGACGCGAGGCCGCCGCCGACGAACTGCGCGGTGTCGTCTACCTGGACTTCACGCCCGGCGGGGGAGGCGAGCAGGGCAAGGTCGACCGCCGGGAGAGCGGACTGCCGCAGATGAAGGTCGAGGCGGTCCGCGACGGCGAGCAGGTCGCCTCGGCGACCACCGCCGCCGACGGCTCTTTCCGCTTCGAGGGACTCGAAGCGGGCTCCTACGAGGTGAGACTGCCGTCGTCGAACTTCGCCCCGCCCTATGAGGGTGTCTCCTGGCTCGGTCCGGCGCTGGTCACGCCGGCGATCATCGGCGCGTACCTGTGGATCTGGACCGGTTTCGCCATGGTGCTGATCGGCGCGGGCCTGTCGACGCTGCCGCGGGACGCCCTGGAGGCGGCACGGATGGACGGCGCGAACGAGTGGCAGATCTTCCGCCGGATCACGGTGCCCCTGCTGGCACCCGTCCTGTCGGTCGTCTTCATCACCCTCGTCATCAACGTGATGAAGGTCTTCGACCTCGTCTACATCATCGCGCCCGGCCCCGTGCAGGAGGACGCGACCGTCCTCGCGACGCAGATGTGGCTGGTGTCGTTCGGCGGCGGCAACAACCAGGGACTCGGCAGCGCGCTGGGCGTGCTGCTCCTGCTGCTGGTCGTCCCGGCCATGGTGTTCAACGTCCGCCGCTTCCGAAGGAGTCAACGATGAACGCGGTCCGGCGCGGGCTGGGCAACGGAGTCGTCCAGGCCTTCCTCGTGGTGGTCGGCCTGGTGTGGATGACGCCCCTGGCCGGGCTGTTCCTGTCCTCGCTGCGGTCCGCCGAGGACACGGCGAAGGGCGGCTGGTGGACGGTGTTCACCAGCCCCGGGCAGCTGTCCTTCGACAACTACTCCTCACTGCTGGGGAACGCCGGCATCACGCAGGCGTTCTGGAACACGGTGCTGATCTCGGTGCCGACGACCGTGCTGGTCGTGGTCGTCGCGGCACTCGCGGGCTACGCCTTCGCGTGGCTGGACTTCCCCGGGCGGGAGGCGATCTTCCTGGTGGTGGTCGCGCTGCTGGTGGTGCCGGTGCAGATCGGTCTGCTGCCGGTCGCCAAACTCTTCGGACACCTGGGCCTGTTCGGCACGATCCCCGGTGTCGTGCTCTTCCACGTCGCGTACGGCCTGCCCTTCGCGGTGTTCCTGCTGCGGAACTACTTCGCCGAGATGCCGAAGGAGATGCTGGAGGCGGCCCGCATGGACGGGGGCAGCGAGTGGCGCATCTTCACGCGGCTCGTCCTGCCCGTGGGGCGGCCCGCGATCGCCTCGCTGGCCATCTTCCAGTTCCTGTGGGTGTGGAACGACATGCTGGTGGCGCTGCTGTTCGCGGACAGTGCGTCGCAGCCGCTGACCGTGGAACTCCAGTCCCAGATACGCCAGTTCGGCAGCAACATCGATGTCCTGGCACCCGGGGCGTTCGTGTCGCTGGTCGTCCCTGTCGTCGTGTTCTTCGCGTTCCAGAGGCACTTCGTGCAGGGCGTGATGGCCGGCTCGGTCAAGTAGCCGCTGCACCAGGGAGGTCCGCCCCCTGGACCCCTGGACCTATGCCCACCCACCACCCGAAACTGCCCTTGAGAGGGGCACCTGCGGGTGGTGGGTGGGCATAGGCTTGGTTGGTTAAGCCGACGCCGGTGGATACAAGGAACGCGGCAGTCGGGAAGCCGCCGCCCCGTCCAGGAGCCACAGGGTCCGGCTCCTGCCGTACGCCCCGGCCGCCGGAGCCTGGATCTCGCCCGCGCCCGAGAGGGCGATCGCCGCTGCCTGGGCCTTGTCCTCCCCGGCCGCGAGAAGCCACACCTCACGAGCTGCCCGGATCGCCGGCAGTGTCAGCGTCACCCGGGTCGGCGGCGGCTTGGGCGCGCCGTGGACGCCGACCACCGTGCGGTCGGTCTCCCGGACCGCCGGCAACTCCGGGAACAGCGACGCCACATGCGTGTCCGGCCCGACGCCCAGCATCAGCACGTCGAATGTGGGCACGGGGCCGTGGTTCTCCGGGCCCGCCGCCGCTGCCAGCTCCTCCGCGTACGCGGCGGCCGCCGCGTCCACGTCGGTGCCGTGCGGCCCGTCCGACGCGGGCATCGCGTGCACCCGCTTCGGATCCACCGGCACCGAGTCGAGGAGAGCCTCCCGCGCCTGGGTGACGTTGCGCTCCGGGTCGCCCTCGGGCAGGAACCGCTCGTCGCCCCACCAGAGGTCGAGCCGGCTCCAGTCGACCGCGTCCCGGGCGGGCGCCACGGCCAGGGCGGCCAGCAGGCCGTTGCCGTTGCGGCCGCCCGTCAGGACCACGGACGCCGAACCCCGGGAGGCCTGCGCGTCCACGATCTTGGTGATCAGCCGGGCCGCCGCGGCCTGCGCCATCAGCTCCTTGTCGCGGTGCACGACCAGCTGCGGTGCCGTACTCACTTCGTCGTCGCCTTCCGTACCGGTTCCAGCTCGGGCGGTTCCCGCCTCACCGGTGCCTGCGCCGTCGCTTCCGCAGCGGGTGCTTTCGCAGCCGCTTCGACGGGAGCGGGTAGGGCGAGTCCTGCTCGCCCTTCACTTTTGGGCACCGACTGCACCGCCGACGCCGACTGCACCGGCGACGCGGACTTCAGGCGGTCCACCCCGTACCGCAGCGCCGACGCGTACGTGTCGTCCGGGTCGAGACGCCGCAGTTCCTCCGCCATCAGCTCGGCGGTCTCCCGGCGCTTGAGCGCCACGGCCCGGTCCGGCTGGCCCTCGATGGAGAGCGTCGCCAGGGATCCGTCGGCCCGGTCCAGCTTGATCGGGCCGCAGTTGGTGTCCATCCGGACCGCCGTCAGACCGGGCCCGCTGGACAGCGACCGCTTCACGGGGACGTCCAGCCGGTCCGCGAGCCACATCGCCAGCAGCTCGCAGCTCGGGTTGAACTCCTCGCCCTCCACCTCGACGGCCCGGACCTCGCAGGCGACCTGGTCGAGGGCCGCCGCCAGCATGGAACGCCAGGGTGTGATGCGCGTCCAGGACAGGTCCGTGTCGCCGGGGGTGTAGGTCCCGGACCGGGTGACCAGGTCCCGCACCGGCTGCTCGGAGGCGTACGTGTCGGTGACGCGGCGCTGCGCGAGGGCACCCAGGGGGTCCTTCGCCGGGTCGAGCGGCGCGTTCACCGGCCACCACACCACCACCGGGGCGTCCGGCAGCAGCAGCGGCAGCACCACCGACTGGGCGTGGTCCGCGACCTCGCCGTACAGCCGGAGCACCACCGTCTCACCGGAGCCGGCGTCGGCGCCGACCCGCACCTCCGCGTCGAGGCGGGACTGCGTACGGTCGCGGGGCGAACGGGAGACGCGCCTGATGACCACGAGCGTGCGCGAGGGATGCTCGTGCGCGGCGTCGCTCGCGGCCTTCAGCGCGTCGTAGGCGTTCTCCTCGTCCGTCACGATGACCAGCGTGAGCACCATGCCGACCGCCGGCGTGCCGATCGCCCTGCGCCCCTGCACCAACGCCTTGTTGACCTTGCTGGCGGTGGTGTCCGTGAGGTCTATCTTCATGGCCGGCGCCAGCTCCGTCCGTGTCGCTCGAGCATTTCGTCCGCCTCGACGGGCCCCCAGGTACCGGCCTGGTACTGGGCGGGCTTGCCGTTCTTGTCCCAGTACTCCTCGATCGGGTCGAGGATCTTCCAGGACAGCTCGACCTCCTCGGTACGCGGGAAGAGGTTCGAGTCACCGAGCAGAACGTCCAGGATCAGACGCTCGTAGGCCTCCGGGCTGGACTCCGTGAAGGACTCGCCGTACGCGAAGTCCATCGACACGTCCCGGATCTCCATCGACGTGCCCGGCACCTTCGAGCCGAAGCGGACCGTGACGCCCTCGTCCGGCTGGACGCGGATGACGATCGCGTTGGAGCCGAGCTCCTCGGTCGCGGTGGAGTCGAAGGGGGAGTGCGGGGCCCGCTGGAACACGACGGCGATCTCCGTCACCCGGCGGCCCAGCCGCTTGCCGGTGCGCAGGTAGAAGGGGACGCCCGCCCAGCGGCGGTTGTCGATCTCCAGCTTGATCGCGGCGTAGGTGTCGGTCTTCGAGGAGGCGTCGATGCCGTCCTCGTCGAGATAGCCGATCACCTTCGCGCCGCCCTGCCAGCCCGCGGAGTACTGGCCGCGCACGGTGTCCCGGCCCAGGTCCTGCGGCAGCTTCACGGCGCCGAGGACCTTGGTCTTCTCGGCGGCCAGCGCGTCCGCGTCGAAGGAGGCCGGCTCCTCCATGGCCGTCAGGGCCATCAGCTGGAGCAGGTGGTTCTGGATGACGTCACGTGCGGCGCCGATGCCGTCGTAGTACCCGGCCCGGCCGCCGATGCCGATGTCCTCGGCCATGGTGATCTGCACGTGGTCCACGAAGGACCGGTTCCAGATCGAGGTTGTGGCCGAACGGCTTCTCGATGACCGCGCGCCGCCAGGAGCCGCCCGTCTGGTCGGCCAGCTGGTGCTTCTTCAGCTGCTGGATGACCACCGGGAACGCCGACGGCGGCACGGACAGGTAGAAGGCGAAGTTGCCGCCCGTGCCCTGTGCCTTGTCCAGCTCGTCGATCGTGGAGCGCAGCCGCTCGAACGCGTCGTCGTCGTCGAACGTGCCCTGCACGAAGCGCATGCCCTGGATGAGCTGCTGCCAGACCTCCTCGCGGAAGGGCGTGCGGGCGTGCTCCTTGACCGCGTCGTGCACTTCCTGCGCGAAGTCCTCATGAGCCCACTCGCGGCGGGCGAAGCCCACCAGCGAGAAGCCCGGCGGCAGCAGGCCCCGGTTGGCGAGGTCGTACACGGCGGGCATGAGCTTCTTGCGGGACAGGTCGCCCGTGACGCCGAAGATGACCAGGCCCGACGGCCCCGCGATACGCGGGAGCCGTCGGTCCGCGGGGTCACGCAGCGGGTTGCTGCTCGACACCTGTTCAGCCCTCCGAGGGGGCGAGGCGCTTGAGCTCGGCCTCGGTCGACTTCAGCAGGTCGGTCCAGGAGGCCTCGAACTTCTCGACGCCCTCCTCCTCCAGCAGCCGGACCACGTCGTCGTACTTGATCCCGAGCTTCTCGACCGCGTCGAGGTCGGCGCGGGCCTGCTCGTACGTGCCGGCGACGGCGTTGCCGCGGATCTCGCCCTGCTCCTCCGTGGCGAAGAGGGTCGCCTCGGGCATGGTGTTCACCGTGTTCGGAGCCACCAGTTCTTCGACGTACATGGTGGGCTTGTACGCCTTGTCCTTCACGCCGGTGGACGCCCACAGCGGACGCTGCTTGTTGGCGCCCGCCTTCTCCAGGGCGCTCCAGCGGTCCGAGGAGAAGACCTCCTCGTACGCCTGGTAGGCCAGCCGGGCGTTGGCGACGCCGGCCTTGCCGCGCGCGGCCTTGGCCTCGTCGGTGCCCAGCGCGTCGATCCGCTTGTCGATCTCGGTGTCCACGCGGGACACGAAGAACGAGGCCACGGAGTGGATCTGCGACAGATCCAGGCCGCGCTCCTTGGCCTTCTCCAGGCCCTCCAGGAACGCGTCCATGACCAGGCGGTAGCGCTCCAGCGAGAAGATCAGCGTGACATTGACGCTGATGCCCAGGCCGATGGTCTCGGCGATGGCCGGGATGCCCGCCTCGGTCGCCGGGATCTTGATGAGCGTGTTGGGCCGGTCCACCAGCCAGGCGAGCTGCTTGGCCTCGGCGACCGTGGCCCGCGTGTTGTGCGCCAGGCGCGGGTCGACCTCGATCGACACCCGTCCGTCCTTGCCGCCGGTGGCGTCGAAGACCGGGCGCAGGATGTCGGCGGCGTCACGGACGTCCGCCGTCGTGATCATGCGGATGGCCTCTTCGACGGTGACCTCGCGGGCGGCGAGGTCGGTCAGCTGCGTGTCGTAGCCGTCGCCCTGCGAGATCGCCTTCTGGAAGATCGACGGGTTGGTGGTGACGCCCACGACGTGCTGCTGGTCGATCAGCTCGGCGAGGTTGCCGGACGTGATCCGCTTGCGCGACAGGTCGTCCAGCCAGATCGCCACGCCTTCCTCGGAGAGGCGCTTGAGTGCGTCTGTCATGGAAATTCCATCTCCTACGTGTCGTATATGAGCGTCAGCGCTGGGCTGCGGCGATCGATTCCCGCGCGGCGGCGGCCACGTTCTCGGCAGTGAAGCCGAACTCGCGGAAGAGCACCTTGCCGTCGGCCGAAGCACCGAAGTGCTCCAGGGAAACGATGCGGCCGGCGTCCCCCACGTACTTGTGCCAGGTGAGGCCGATCCCGGCCTCCACCGCGACACGGGCCCGGACGGACGGCGGCAGGACGCTGTCCCGGTACCCCTGGTCCTGCTGCTCGAACCACTCCACCGACGGCATGGACACCACCCGCGTGGGCACGCCGGCGCCCTGGAGCTGCTCGCGCGCCTCGACGGCGACGTGCACCTCCGAGCCGGTGGCGATCAGGATCACCTCGGCGTCGCCGCCCTCGGCCTCGAACAGGACGTAACCGCCCTTGGCTGCGTCCTCGTTGGGCTCGTAGGTCGGCACACCCTGACGGGTGAGCGCCAGGCCGTGCGGCTGGCCCTTGCCGAACTCCTTCGTCCAGCGCCCCAGGATCTCGCGCCAGGCGATGGCGGTCTCGTTGGCGTCGGCCGGGCGCACCACGTTCAGACCCGGGATCGCGCGCAGCGACGCCAGGTGCTCGACGGGCTGGTGGGTCGGGCCGTCCTCACCCAGGCCGATGGAGTCGTGCGTCCACACGTACGTCACCGGCAGGTGCATCAGCGCCGACAGCCGCACGGCGTTGCGCATGTAGTCGGAGAAGACCAGGAACGTGCCGCCGTAGATCCGGGTGTTGCCGTGCAGCGCGATGCCGTTCATCTCGGCGGCCATCGCGTGCTCGCGGATACCGAAGTGGATCGTGCGCCCGTACGGGTCCGCCTCGGGCAGCGGGTTGTCCGCCGGGAGGAAGGAGCTGGTCTTGTCGATCGTGGTGTTGTTGGAGCCGGCGAGGTCGGCCGAGCCGCCCCACAGCTCGGGAATGACCCCGCCGAGCGCCTGGAGGATCTTGCCGGAGGCGGCACGCGTGGCCACGCCCTTGCCGACCTCGAAGACCGGGATCTTGTCCTCCCAGCCCTTGGGCAGCTCGCCCTTGGCGACGCGGTCGTACTCGGCCGCGCGCTCGGGATTGTTGTCCCGCCACTGCTGGTAGGCCTTCTCCCACACCGCGCGGGCCGCCCGGCCCCGCTCCAGCGCCTTGCGGGTGTGCGTGATGACCTCGTCGGAGACCTCGAAGGACTGCTCCGGGTCGAAGCCCAGGACCCGCTTGGTCGCCGCGACCTCGTCGTCGCCGAGCGCCGAGCCGTGCGCGGCCTCGGTGTTCTGCGCGTTGGGGGCCGGCCAGGCGATGATCGAGCGCATCGCGATGAACGAGGGCCGGTCGGTGACGGCCTTGGCCTTCTGGACCGCCTCGTAGATCGCGGCCGGGTCCAGGTCGCCGTTCTCCTGCGGCTCCACGCGCTGCACGTGCCAGCCGTAGGCCTCGTAGCGCTTGGCGGTGTCCTCGGAGACGGCCGTCTCGGTGTCGCCCTCGATCGAGATGTGGTTGTCGTCCCACAGCAGGATCAGATTGCCGAGCTTCTGGTGGCCCGCCAGGGAGGACGCCTCGGCGGAGATGCCCTCCTGGAGGCAGCCGTCACCGGCGATGCAGTAGATGAAGTGGTCGAACGGCGACTCGCCCTCGGCGGCCTCCGGGTCGAACAGGCCGCGCTCGTAGCGGGCGGCCATGGCCATGCCCACCGCGTTGGCGACACCCTGGCCGAGCGGCCCGGTCGTCGTCTCCACACCGGTCGTGTGCCCGTACTCCGGGTGGCCGGGGGTCTTCGAACCCCAGGTGCGGAAGGACTTCAGGTCGTCCAGCTCCAGGCCGAAGCCGGCCAGGTACAGCTGGGTGTAGAGGGTCAGGGACGAGTGGCCGGCGGACAGCACGAAGCGGTCCCGCCCGACCCAGTCGGCGTCCGCCGGGTCGTGCCGCATCACCTTCTGGAAGAGGGTGTAGGCGGCAGGCGCCAGGCTCATCGCCGTACCCGGATGGCCGTTACCGACCTTCTGTACGGCATCGGCGGCCAGGACACGCGCGGTGTCGACGGACCGCTGGTCCAACTCGGTCCACTCGAGGTCTGTGGTGGTCGGCTTGGTGCTCACCCTGGGTCAGGGCTCCTCTCCACATGTCGGATGCCGGTGTATCGGGGCGCCCACCGGCCGCAGTCGAGCCTACCCCCGTGGGACGTGCGTTTTTTCGAGTCACTCCAGAGTGCCGGGACCGATCCCGATCCGCCTCCTGACTGGGCCGTACCGCATTCGACAGGTGAATACGGAGCCGCTCATCCGGGTGCTCAATCGAGCTTCGACGCGCCCTTCGGAAGCCCCCTTCCAACACGAGCCGACCCCCGCGAATGTCCGAGTCTGGGCAACGTCTAAAGTGGCGTGGTACGCGCGAGCCTTAACCGGGACTTCACAGGGGTGAGGCTTGCTGGGATGTCTCTGTAGGGGTGTGCGTGACGGCCGTTGAATCCCGTCCAGCGGGGATGATCGGGGCGGACCAGAGCCCGGCCCACCGGCCGTTCGGGGCCCGTGTCAAGGCGTTCGTGGCTCTCACCAAGCCGCGGATCATCGAGCTGCTGCTGATCACCACGGTTCCGGTGATGTTCCTGGCGCAGCAGGGCGTGCCCGATCTGGCGCTGGTGCTGCTGACGTGCCTCGGCGGCTACATGTCCGCGGGCGGCGCCAACGCGCTGAACATGTACATCGACCGCGACATCGACGCGCTGATGGACCGCACCTCGCAGCGGCCGCTGGTCACCGGCATGGTCAGCCCGCGCGAGTGCCTCGCCTTCGGCATCACGCTGGCCGTCGCCTCGACGCTGCTGTTCGGCCTCACGGTGAACTGGCTGAGCGCCTGGCTCGCCCTCGGCGCGCTCCTCTTCTACGTGGTCGTCTACACGATGATCCTCAAGCGCCGGACCTCGCAGAACATCGTGTGGGGCGGCATCGCCGGCTGCCTGCCGGTGCTGATCGGCTGGTCCTCGGTCACGAACTCGATGTCCTGGGCGCCGGTCATCCTCTTCATGGTCATGTTCTTCTGGACGCCGCCGCACTACTGGCCGCTGTCCATGAAGGTCAAGGAGGACTACGCGCGCGTGGGCGTGCCGATGCTGCCGGTGGTCGCCTCCAACAAGGTCGTCGCCAAGCAGATCGTGATCTACAGCTGGGTCATGGTCGCCGTCTCCCTGCTGCTGACCCCGCTCGGCTACACCGGCTGGTTCTACACGTCGGTGGCGCTGCTGGCCGGCGGCTTCTGGCTCTGGGAGGCGCACGGCCTGCAGAACCGCGCGAAGGCGGAGGTGACGGGCGCGAAGCTGAAGGAGATGCGCCTGTTCCACTGGTCGATCACCTACGTCTCGCTGCTGTTCGTGGCGGTCGCGGTCGACCCCTTCCTGCGCTGACGTACGTCACACCGCCCTGCCCTCGCGAGACGATCTACCCGTGAGTAGCATCCTGGTCATGGCAGACACGCAGCAGGTTGACCCGAAGGCCGAGCGCAAGGTGGCCCGGCTGGCCAAGCAGATCTCCTCCTTCTCCCAGGCCCACGGCGGCGCCGAGGGCCAGGTCGCCTACCTCGGCGAGCGCGGCGCCCGCATCGTCCTGGTCGGCGAGGACGGCAACTGGGGCGACCTGGTCGCCCCCTCCTACGAGATCGCCGAGAAGGCCGTGGAGAAGTCGGGCATCACCGCCCACGAGGCCTTCGACGGCGAATTCGCGGCGAAGGTCAAGACGGGCCCCTACGAGTGGAGCCGGATGGCCGGGATCCAGGTAGGCGGCCCCAAGAACGACTGACCCGTTTTCTGGGGGCGCGGGGAACTGCGCGACCAGCCACAACGGGCCCGCACCCGCCGAACTCACCGTTACTCCCAAGACGGCCCCGCGACCTCAAACCCGCTTCACCCGTTAGGACCCGTAGAACAACGCGGTCCACGGGGAGGCCCGGATGATCGAAACGCCGTCACTGGTGGACCAGTACTGCCACGGAGTGCTCCGCACGGAGCTGGGCCTCGGCACCTTCGAGGCCCACCTCAGCCGCACCGAGGGCCCGCCCGCCCCCGGCACGACCCTCTTCGACACCCAGACCGGCTTCGCCGTGCGGCGCTGGTGCCCGCCCCTGCTGGGCCTCGAACCGCACTGCCCACCCGCCCGCTACCTGGCCCGCCGCCGGGAACTGGGCGTCCTGGAGTCCGGCCGCCGGCTCCTGCGCGGCAGCGGCATCACCACGTACCTGGTCGACACCGGCCTGCCCGGCGATCTGACCGAACCCGGCGAGCTGGCCTGTGCCGGAGCCGCCGAGGCCCGCGAGATCGTGCGCCTGGAACTCCTCGCCGAGCAGGTCGCCGACACCTCCGGAACCGTCGAGTCCTTCCTCGCCAACCTCGCCGAGTCGGTGCACGCGGCCGCCGCGAACGCCGTCGCCTTCACCTCGGTCGCGGGCGTACGGCACGGCCTCGCACTCGCGCCGGAGCCGCCCGGGCCGGGGGAGGTGCGCGGGGCGGCCGGCCGCTGGCTCGCCGGGCGCGGGGTCGGCGGGGAGCTGAGCGACCCGGTGCTGCTGCGGCATCTGCTGTGGAGCGCGGTCGCCTCGGGTCTGCCGCTCCAGCTGCACGCGGGGCTGGGGGCGCAGGGGCTGCGGACCGACCGTACGGACCCGGTGCTGCTGACGGACTTCGTACGGGCCACGGCCGGGCTCGGCACGGACCTGGTCCTGCTGCACGGCTACCCGTACCACCGCAACGCGGCCCATCTGGCCGCTGTGTTCCCGCACGTCCACGTCGACTGCGGCGCCGCCCTGGTCCGCACGGGCGCCCGGGCCGCGACCGTCCTCGCCGAGATCCTGGAACTGGCACCCTTCGGCAAGATCCTCTTCTCCACCGGCGCGCAGGGTCTGCCCGAACTGCACGTGGTGGGCGCCCGCCTGTTCCGCGAGGCTCTGGGGCGGGTGCTCGGCACCTGGGTCGCCGAGGGGGCGTGGTCCCTGGCCGACGCGCAGCGGGTGGCGGGCATGCTGGCGTCGGCGAACGCCCGCAGGGTCTATGGGCTGGCCTAGGCCTTGGTCAGGGTGGCCTCGGCTGTGGGGCCGGGCAGGTCGGCCGTGGCCTCCGGCCGCTCGCGCAGCGACAGCACCACCCGCAGCACCCAGATCCACATCACGGCCGAGCCCAGCATGTGCAGGCCGACCAGGACCTCGGGCAGGTCCGTGAAGTACTGGACGTAACCGATGACGCCCTGCGCCAGCAGGATCAGGAACAGCTCGCGGGTGCGGTTCAGCGGGTTCTTCGGGGCGTCGACCGCCTTGAGGACGAACCACAGGGCGAACGTCAGGGTCACCACGATCCACGCCAGCACGGCGTGCAGCTTGCTCACCGTCTCCCAGTCGACCGGCATCCGCTCGACCTCACTGGAGTCGCCCGCGTGCGGGCCCGCGCCGGTGACGACCGTGCCGACCAGGATGAGCAGGACGGCCGCCGTGGTCAGGAACCACACCAGCTGCTGCACGGCCTTGCCGACCAGCGGGCGCGGCGCCGCGTCGCCCTCGCGGGTGCGCTGCCACATGACCGTGGCCACCGCGATGAGCGCGGACGTCGCCACGAAGTGCGCCGCGACCGTGTACGGGTTGAGACCGACCAGCACCACGATGCCGCCGAGCACCGCGTTGCTCATCACGATCCAGAACTGCGCCCAGCCCAGCCGGACCAGGCCCCGCCGGTACGGCTTCCGCGAGCGCGCGGCGATGATCGCCCAGCCGACGGCGGCGCACAGCACGTACGTCAGCATGCGGTTGCCGAACTCGATGGCGCCGTGGAAGCCCATCTCGCTGGTGGCGGTGAGCGAATCGTCGGTGCACTTGGGCCAGGTGGGGCAGCCCAGGCCCGAGCCGGTCAGCCGGACGGCGCCCCCGGTGACGACGATGAGCACCGACATCAGGAGCGCGGAGAGGGCCGCGCGCCGGACCGTCCGGGGTTCCGGGGTCCAGCGCTCGGCGATGAAGGCGAGCGGGTTGCGCAGGGCGGCCTGAGCGTCGGCGCGGGTCACGTTTGGCACGCGAACCATCGTAGGCCGCCGCTTGTGCACGCTTTCACGAGGGTCCGTCACCGGGCACCTTCCCTACTCCCAGCGGAAGAGTTTCCCGGCTGCGGCAAGCCCCGCGACCGCCCAGACGGCCAGGATCCCCAGATCGCCCCAGGGCATCCCGGCACCGTGCTGGAGCACGTCCCGCAGCCCGTCGGACAGGGCCGAGATCGGCAGCAGACCGAGCACGTCCTGGGCGCCGGAAGGGAACTTGTCCAGCGGCACGATGACTCCGCCGCCGACGAGCAGCAGCAGGAACACCAGGTTGGCCGCGGCCAGCGTCGCCTCGGCCTTCAGCGTCCCGGCCATCAGCAGCCCGAGGCCCGAGAACGCCGCCGTGCCGAGGACCAGGAGCAGCAGGACGGCGACCGGACTGCCCTGCGGCGACCAGCCGAGCGCGAAGGCGATCACCGTGAGCAGGATCACCTGGAGCACTTCGGTGACCAGGACCGACAGCGTCTTCGCCGTCATCAGGCCCCAGCGCGGCAGGGGCGAGGAGGCCAGCCGCTTCAGCACGCCGTAGCGGCGCTCGAAGCCGGTGGCGATGGCCTGACCCGTGAACGCCGTCGACATCACAGCGAGCGCGAGGACGCCGGGGGTGAGGAAGTCGACGGCCTCGCCGGCGCCGGTGTCCACGATGTCCACGGTGCTGAAGAGCACCAGGAGCAGGGTCGGGATGACGACGGTCAGCAGCAGCTGCTCGCCGTTGCGCAGCAGCATCTTCGTTTCGAGCAGCGCCTGGGCCGCGATCATGCGGGGGAGCGGGGCCGCGCCGGGCTTCGGCGTGTATGTCCCGGTGGCGGTCATGAGCGCAGCTCCTTGCCGGTGAGCTCCAGGAAGACGTCTTCGAGGGTGTGGCGCTCGACCGAGATCTTCTCCGGCATCACACCGTGCTGGGCGCACCAGGAGGTGACCGTCGCGAGCAGCTGGGGGTCGACCTTGCCGACGACCCGGTAGGAACCCGGCGTCAGCTCGGCGGCCGAGCAGTCGGCGGGCAGGGCCTTCAGCAGCGAGCCCACGTCCAGGCCCGGCCGGCCCGAGAAGCGCAGCGTGTTCTCCGCCCCGCCCCGGCACAGCTCCTCCGGGGAGCCCTGGGCGATGACCCGGCCCGCGTCGATGATCGCCACGTCGTCGGCGAGCTGCTCGGCCTCGTCCATGTAGTGCGTGGTGAGGATCACGGAGACGCCGTCGGCGCGCAGGTCCCGGACGAGGTCCCAGGTGGCGCGGCGGGCCTGCGGGTCGAGCCCGGCGGTCGGTTCGTCGAGGAAGACCAGCTCCGGGCGCCCGACCACGGCCATGGCCAGCGCGAGCCGCTGCTGCTGCCCGCCGGACAGCCGCCGGTACGTCGTCCGGCCGCAGGAGCCGAGGCCCAGGCGCTCGATCAGCGCGTCCACGTCCAGCGGGTGCGCGTGCAGCTTGGCGACGTGGCGGAGCATCTCGTCGGCCCGGGAGCCGGAGTAGACGCCGCCGGACTGGAGCATCACGCCGATGCGGGGCCGCAGGGCGGCGGACTGTCTCACCGGGTCGAGACCCAGGACGCGCACCGTGCCGGAGTCCGGCTTCCGGTACCCCTCGCAGGTCTCGACCGTGGTCGTCTTGCCCGCCCCGTTGGGGCCGAGCACGGCGGTCACCCCCGCCCGGGCCACCAGGTCGAGCCCGTCCACCGCGGTCTTCGGGCCGTACCGCTTCACCAGGGCCTGGACCTGGACCACGGGCTCACTTCGCATGGGTCCAGAGTCTAGGTACGCCCGCGCGGGCTCAGACCTGGGGGTCCCCCCGCTCGAGCGGAGCCGAGAGTGGCGGAGGGGGGAGAAACTCCTCCTCACGCGGCCGGTGGACCGCCAGCCACCGTTCGGCGTAGGCCACCGCGTCCGCCACCGGGAACAGCCGCGCCTCGGCCGCTCCCACCTTGCCGCGGACGACGGGACGGTCCCGTTCGAAGTCGTAGCCCAGCTCGTCGAAACGGTCCGAGCTGATCGACACCTCGGTGACGGTCTCCCAGCCCTCCGGACCGGGCCGGCCCACGGCGACGCGCGGGGACGGGATCCGGTACTCGGCGAGGTGGAAACTCGTGCAGGAGGCGTAGCCGGCACCGAGCAGCAGCACCCGGGCGCCCATCGCCTCCAGTTTCGCCAGCGGGCTGCGCTCGCCGAGCCGGCAGTCGGGCGCGTGCCCGTCGAGCACCGCCGCCGCGTGCGGGCCGAGCGCCGCGAACGAGGTCTGCGGATGCGCGCTGCGCAGGGCGCCGGGCCAGGTCCGCACGGTCTCCGGGACGACACCGACCCCGCGGGCGGGCGTGATCCGCGGGTCGTAGGCGGGCATGGTGGCCCGGATGGCCGCCCACCATTCCGGGGGCACGGGCGGATTGCTCCACAGGGCAGGGTCGGACAGGTCGCCGGTCTGGGTGGGGACCACGAGCGTGCCCTGCGGGCCGAGCGCGTCGAGCAGTCCCCGCACCACCGCGACGGCACCGCCGTTCACCCAGCCGAGGGCGCTGAGCGAGGAGTGCACGAGCAGGGTCTCACCGGGGCGCACACCGAGCTCGGCGAGCTGGGTCCGGAGCGTCTCGCGGGTGACAAGAGGGCCGGTCGGAGGGGGTGTCGGCATGGTTTCGGAGTGTCCCCGAAGCGGCTTCCGCATGCCACCGCTTTGATCGATCGGAGATCGTTTCCGCAGGTCAGATTAGGTTTACCTAAGTGACGCAGGGCACCGTGGTGTGCGGCACACGCGGCTTGCCCGGTCCGGAAGAATTACGCAACAATGGCGTTGTGAAAAACGTCGGCGAGGCACCCCACGAGGAGCTGGCGACCGGGGAGCGGTCCACCCGCAACCGGGTCGCGCGGTCCATCCTGGACCACGGGCCCTCGACCGTCGCCGAGCTCGCCGAGCGGCTGGGCCTCACTCAGGCGGCCGTCCGCAGGCACCTCGACGCCCTCACGGGCGACGGTGTCGTGGAGGCGCGCGAGCAGCGGGTGTACGGCGCGCGGACCCGCGGCCGCCCGGCCAAGGTGTTCGCCCTCACAGACTGCGGCCGGGACGCCTTCGACCAGTCCTACGACAAGCTCGCGGCGGACGCCCTGCGCTGGATCGCCGACCGCGAGGGCGGCAACGAGGCGATTGCCGCGTTCGCCCGCGCCAGGATCGCGGCGCAGGCGGGCGCCTACCGCCGGGCGGTCGAGACCGCACCGCCCGAGAAGCGGACCGAAGCACTGGCCAAGGCCTTGAGTGCCGACGGGTACGCTGCTACGGCGCGCAACGCGCCCCACCCGCAGAAGGGTGAGCAGCTCTGCCAGCACCACTGCCCGGTCGCCCACGTCGCCGAGCAGTTCCCGCAGCTGTGCGAGGCGGAGACGGAATTCTTCGCCGAGCTGCTCGGTACACACGTACAGCGGCTCGCCACCATCGCGCACGGCGACGGCGTCTGCACGACGTTCATCCCCAAGATTTCCCACAACGCATCTGCAAGCACGGCCGGGAGGAACCCCGCATGACTCTCCCCACGGAGACTGCCCACCCCGAGCTGGAGGGCCTGGGCAAGTACGAGTACGGCTGGGCCGACTCCGACACGGCCGGCGCCTCTGCCAAGCGCGGCATCAACGAGGACGTCGTCCGGGACATCTCCTCCAAGAAGAGCGAGCCGGAGTGGATGACCAAGCTCCGCCTCAAGGGCCTGCGCCTGTTCGAGAAGAAGCCCATGCCGAACTGGGGCTCCGACCTCTCCGGCATCGACTTCGACAACATCAAGTACTTCGTGCGCTCCACGGAGAAGCAGGCGGAGTCCTGGGAGGACCTGCCCGAGGACATCAAGGCCACGTACGACAAGCTCGGCATCCCCGAGGCGGAGAAGCAGCGCCTCGTCGCCGGTGTCGCCGCGCAGTACGAGTCCGAGGTCGTCTACCACCAGATCCGCGAGGATCTGGAGGAGCAGGGCGTCATCTTCCTCGACACCGACACCGCGCTGAAGGAGCACCCGGAGCTCTTCAAGGAGTACTTCGGGACCGTCATCCCCGTCGGTGACAACAAGTTCGCGTCGCTGAACTCCGCCGTGTGGTCGGGCGGCTCCTTCATCTACGTGCCGCCGGGCGTCCACGTGGAGATCCCGCTCCAGGCCTACTTCCGCATCAACACCGAGAACATGGGCCAGTTCGAGCGGACCCTGATCATCGTCGACGAGGGTGCCTACGTGCACTACGTCGAGGGCTGCACCGCCCCGATCTACAAGTCGGACTCGCTGCACTCCGCGGTCGTCGAGATCATCGTCAAGAAGAACGCCCGCTGCCGCTACACGACCATCCAGAACTGGTCGAACAACGTCTACAACCTGGTCACCAAGCGCGCCGTCGCCTACGAGGGCGCGACCATGGAGTGGGTCGACGGCAACATCGGCTCCAAGGTGACGATGAAGTACCCGGCCGTCTACCTGATGGGCGAGCACGCCAAGGGCGAGACCCTGTCCATCGCCTTCGCGGGCGAGGGGCAGCACCAGGACGCCGGCGCCAAGATGGTCCACATGGCCCCGAACACCTCCTCCAACATCGTCTCCAAGTCGGTGGCGCGAGGCGGCGGCCGCACCTCCTACCGCGGTCTCATCGAGATCGGCGAGGGTGCCCCGGGCTCCAAGTCGAACGTCCTGTGTGACGCGCTGCTGGTGGACACCATCTCCCGCTCGGACACCTACCCCTACGTGGACGTCCGCGAGGACGACGTGTCCATGGGCCACGAGGCGACCGTCTCCAAGGTCTCCGAGGACCAGCTCTTCTACCTGATGAGCCGCGGCCTGAGCGAGGACGAGGCCATGGCGATGATCGTGCGCGGCTTCGTCGAGCCCATCGCCAAGGAGCTCCCCATGGAGTACGCGCTGGAGCTCAACCGGCTGATCGAGCTGCAGATGGAGGGCGCGGTCGGCTGACCCGCCCCCTCGACAGCAGACGTCCCACTCAGGAAAGAGAGCACTACGACAGCCATGGCTGAGGCCCAGAACATCCCGGTGGGCTCCACCACCGCCGGCTCGATCGCGGTCGCCGCGGAGTCGACCGTCGCCACGCGCATGAGCGCGCCCCCCTCCTTCGACGTGGCGGACTTCCCCGTCCCGCACGGCCGTGAGGAGGAGTGGCGGTTCACCCCGCTGGAGCGCCTGCGCGGCCTGCACGACGGCACCGCCGTAGCGAACGGCAACGGCGTGAAGGTCGACGTCCAGGCCCCCGAGGGCGTCACGGTCGAGGCCGTCGGCCGCGACGACGCGCGGCTGGGCAAGGCCGGCACCCCGGTGGACCGCGTCGCCGCCCAGGCCTACACGGCGTTCGAGAAGGCCGGGGTCGTGACCGTCCCCAAGGAGACCGTCCTCACCGAGCCCATCCGCATCTCGGTGCACGGCGAGGGCGGCACCGCCTTCGGCCACCAGGTGATCGAGCTGGGCGCCTTCGCCGAGGCCGTCGTGGTCATCGACCACACCGGTGACGCGGTGCTCGCCGCCAACGTCGACTACCTCCTGGGCGACGGCGCCAAGCTCACCGTCGTCTCCGTCCAGGACTGGGACGAGAAGGCCGTCCACGTCGCCCAGCACAACGCGCTGGTCGGCCGCGACGCCTCCTTCAAGTCGGTCGTCGTCACCTTCGGCGGCGACGTCGTCCGGCTGCACCCGCGCGTGCAGTACGCCGGCCCCGGCGGCGAGGCCGAGCTGTTCGGCCTGTACTTCACCGATAAGGGCCAGCACCAGGAGCACCGCCTCCTGGTCGACCACAACGTCCCGCACTGCAAGTCGAACGTCGTCTACAAGGGCGCGCTCCAGGGCGAGGACGCGCACGCCGTGTGGATCGGCGACGTGCTCATCGAGGCCAAGGCCGAGGGCACGGACACGTACGAGATGAACCGCAACCTGGTCCTCACGGACGGGGCGCGCGTGGACTCCGTACCGAACCTCGAGATCGAGACCGGCGAGATCGTCGGCGCCGGCCACGCCTCGGCGACCGGCCGCTTCGACGACGAGCAGCTCTTCTACCTGATGGCCCGCGGCATCCCGGAGCACGAGGCCCGGCGCCTCGTGGTCCGCGGCTTCTTCGCCGAGCTGGTCCAGCAGATCGGCCTCCCCGACATCGAGGAGCGCCTGATCGCCAAGATCGAGGAGGAGCTGGAGGCGGCGGTCGCATGACCTTCGTACGCGCCTGTGGACTGGGCGAGCTGGAGGAGGACACCCCGAAGCGGGTGGAACTCGACGGTACGCCCGTGTCCATCGTGCAGACCGAGGGCGAGGTGTTCGCGATCCACGACATCTGCTCGCACGCGAACGTCTCCCTGTCGGAGGGCGAGGTCGACGACTGCCACATCGAGTGCTGGCTGCACGGCTCGCGCTTCGATCTCCGCTCCGGCAAGCCCGACGCCCTCCCGGCGACGCGCCCCGTCCCCGTTTACCCCGTACAGATCGATGGGGACGACGTGCTCGTCTCCCTCACCCAGGAGTCCTGAGGCATCCATGGCAACGCTTGAAATCCGAGACCTGCACGTCACCGTCGAGGCCGACAACGCCACGAAGGAGATCCTCAAGGGCGTCGACCTCACCGTGAAGCAGGGCGAGACGCACGCCATCATGGGCCCCAACGGCTCGGGCAAGTCGACCCTCGCCTACTCCCTCGCGGGTCACCCGAAGTACACGATCACCGGCGGCACCGTCACCCTCGACGGTGAGGACGTCCTGGAGATGTCCGTCGACGAGCGCGCCCGCGCCGGCCTGTTCCTCGCGATGCAGTACCCGGTCGAGGTTCCGGGTGTCTCCGTGTCGAACTTCCTGCGCACCTCCGCCACCGCCATCCGCGGCGAGGCCCCCAAGCTGCGCACCTGGGTCAAGGAGGTCAAGGAGGCCATGGAGCGCCTCAACATGGACCCCTCCTTCGCCGAGCGCAACGTCAACGAGGGCTTCTCCGGCGGTGAGAAGAAGCGCCACGAGATCCTTCAGCTGGAGCTTCTCAAGCCGAAGATGGCGATCCTCGACGAGACCGACTCCGGTCTGGACGTCGACGCCCTGCGCGTCGTGTCGGAGGGCGTGAACCGCGTCCGCGAGACGGGCGAGGTCGGCACGCTGCTGATCACGCACTACACGCGCATCCTCCGCTACATCAAGCCCGACCACGTGCACGTCTTCTCCGGCGGCCGGATCGTCGAGTCCGGCGGCGCCGAGCTCGCCGACAAGCTGGAGAACGAGGGATACGAGGCATACACGAAGGGTGGCGCATCCGCGTGACACTGCTGCCGGGCCTCCTCGACACCGAGGCGATCCGCAAGGACTTCCCCATCCTGGACCGGCAGGTCCACGAAGGCCGGAAGCTCGTGTACCTGGACAACGCGGCGACCAGCCAGAAGCCGCGCCAGGTGCTGGACGCCCTGAGCGAGTACTACGAGCGCTACAACGCCAACGTCCACCGCGGTGTGCATGTGCTCGCCGAGGAGGCCACGGCGCTGTACGAGGGCGCGCGCGACAAGGTCGCGGCGTTCGTCAACGCGCCTTCGCGCGACGAGGTGATCTTCACCAAGAACGCCTCGGAGTCGCTCAACCTCGTGGCCAACATGCTGGGCTGGGCCGACGAGCCCTACCGCGTGGACTCCGAGACCGAGATCGTCATCACGGAGATGGAGCACCACTCCAACATCGTGCCGTGGCAGCTGCTCGCGCAGCGCACGGGCGCGAAGCTGAAGTGGTTCGGCCTCACCGACGACGGCCGCCTGGACCTGTCGAACATCGACCAGGTCATCACGGAGAAGACGAAGATCGTGTCCTTCGTGCTCGTCTCCAACATCCTCGGCACCCAGAACCCCGTCGAGGCGATCGTGCGCCGCGCCCAGGAGGTCGGTGCGCTGGTGTGCATCGACGCCTCCCAGGCCGCGCCGCACATGCCGCTGGACGTGCAGGCGCTCCAGGCCGACTTCGTGGCCTTCACCGGCCACAAGATGTGCGGCCCGACCGGCATCGGCGTCCTCTGGGGCCGCCAGGAGCTGCTGGAGGACCTGCCCCCGTTCCTCGGCGGCGGCGAGATGATCGAGACGGTGTCGATGCACTCCTCGACGTACGCCCCGGCGCCGCACAAGTTCGAGGCGGGCACGCCCCCGATCGCCCAGGCGGTCGGTCTCGGCGCGGCGATCGACTACCTCGACTCGATCGGCATGGACAAGATCCTCGCCCATGAGCACGCGCTCACCGAGTACGCGGTCAAGCGGCTGCTGGAGGTCCCTGACCTGCGGATCATCGGCCCGACCACGGCCGAGGAGCGTGGCGCGGCGATCAGCTTCACGCTCGGGGACATCCACCCGCACGACGTGGGCCAGGTCCTCGACGAGCAGGGCATCGCGGTCCGGGTCGGCCACCACTGCGCGCGGCCGGTCTGCCTGCGCTACGGAATTCCTGCGACCACGCGAGCGTCGTTCTATCTGTACTCCACGCCGGCCGAGATCGACGCGCTGGTCGACGGCCTGGAGCACGTACGGAACTTCTTCGGCTGAGGGGCGTGCTAGACGGTGAAACTGGACTCCATGTACCAGGAAGTCATCCTGGACCACTACAAGAACCCGCACGGGCGGGGCTTGCGGGATGGCGACGCCGAGGTGCACCACGTCAACCCGACGTGCGGTGACGAGATCACGCTGCGCGTGAAGTACGACGGCACCACGATCGAGGACGTCTCGTACGAAGGCCAGGGCTGTTCGATCAGCCAGGCGAGCGCGTCCGTACTGAACGACCTCCTCGTCGGCAAGGACCTCTCCGACGCGCGGAAGATTCAGGAGACCTTCCTGGAGCTGATGCAGTCCAAGGGGAAGCTGGAACCCGACGACGCGATGGAGGACATCCTGGAGGACGCGGTCGCGTTCGCCGGGGTGTCCAAGTACCCGGCCCGGGTGAAGTGCGCCCTGCTGAGCTGGATGGCCTGGAAGGACGCGACGGCCCAGGTTCTGGGCGGAGCCGACGCCGAGAAGGAGACGACGGCATGAGCGAGACCGTTGAGATGAAGCCGGCCTCGGAGGAAGAGGTCCGTGAGGCGCTGTACGACGTGGTCGACCCCGAGCTGGGCATCGACGTCGTCAACCTCGGCCTGATCTACGGCATCCACATCGACGACGCGAACATCGCGACGCTCGACATGACCCTGACGTCGGCGGCCTGCCCGCTGACGGACGTCATCGAGGACCAGGCGAAGTCCGCCACGGACGGCCTCGTGAGCGAGCTGCGCATCAACTGGGTCTGGATGCCGCCGTGGGGCCCCGACAAGATCACGGACGACGGACGCGAGCAGCTTCGGGCTCTCGGCTTCAACGTCTGAGATCCGCTGAAGCGGCTGAGGGCGGCACCCTGCACGTGGGTGCCGCCCTCACGCATGTTCAGTCCAGCCCGGACACGATCTGGAACGACGCGTCCCCGTAGTACTGGTGGTTGTTCTCGAAGGGATCCAGGCGGAGCTGGAAGTTGCGGTGGCGCAGGAAGCGGCCCGGGTAGTTGACCGACTCCAGCGTGAGCGTTCCCGAGCGGGGCCAGACGCGGGGGCAGAAGGTGGCGTCCTGGCGGAAGAGGGACGAGCCGTCGTTCCTGTCGGCGACCAGGACGAAGCTGCGGTGGCGGAGGTAGCGGCCGTCCGCGGTGGTGAAGGAGTAGCAGGAGGAGTCGGAGAGGCCGGCGACGCGCCGGAAGGTGGCGTCCTCGCGCTGCTCGGAGCCCGATCCGATCTGGTCCAGGCGCACGTAGCCGTCGCGCACCCGCCAGTAGCGGTCGGAGAAGTTCACCGAGCGTATGGATATGCCGTGGGAGGAGGGCGGCTTCGGGCTCTTCGTCGGAGACGGGGACGTCTTCGGCGGCTTCGGGGCCTCCTTCCCGGGCTTCGGACTCGGGCTGGCGGTGGGAGCGCTGCTGGTCGGGGTGGGGGACGGGTGGGGGCGGTCCGCGCCGGCCTTCTCGGCGCCGCCCTTGGACGGCGTCGCGAAGGAGATCAGGCCGCCCGGGGCCGAGCTGCTGAGGGTGGTCGGCTCCGCCGCCCGGTTCTCCTGCTCGCCGGACTCCTGGTCCATCACGGTGACGGCCGTGACGCACGCGGAGATCGTGGCCAGGGCCAGCGCGCCCGCGAGCCAGAGCCTTCGCGTGCCCGGAGCCCGAGTGGTGTCCGGGGCCCAGCCGCTTTCCCAGGGACGGTCCTGCGGCGGCCGGGACTTCTGTTCTGACATGCGCTGTTCCTCCGGCGGGGCCCCCTTGACGGCGGCGCAGTTGTGGTGGCCCGGTGTGTGATCGGTGGACACCGTAGTGGACTGGTGGGGCGCCTGTGGCGCATTTGGTGAGAGCGGTTTCTCTCCGATATCCAGGGCGCCGTTGTGTACGGGCGTACAGGTGTTGTGTACGCTCGTACACATGGGTTATCTGCTGCTGGCCGGGGCCATAGCCGCCGAAGTGGGCGCGACCACCGCCATGAAGTACAGCGACGGTTTCAGCAAGTTCGGGCCCTCGCTGCTCACGCTCGTCGGGTACGTCCTCTCCTTCGGGCTGCTCGCGCAGACCCTGAAGACCGTGTCGGTCGGCACGGCCTACGCGATCTGGGCGGGGGTCGGCACCGCCGCCATCGCCACCATCGGGATCGTCTTCCTGGGGGAGGGCATGACCGTCGCCAAGGCCGCCGGGATCGCGCTGATCATCGTCGGGGTCGTGGTGCTGAACCTGGGAGGTGCGCACTGATGCCCCGGCGCCATGACCCCGAGCGGCGGCAGCGGATCATCGACGCGGCGATCCGGGTCGTCGGCTCCAAGGGCATCGCCGGACTGAGCCACCGCAGCGTCGCCGCCGAGGCGGACGTGCCGCTCGGCTCCACGACGTACCACTTCCGCACCCTCGACGAGCTGATGGTCGCCGCGCTGCGGCAGACCAACGAGGGCTTCGCCAAGATGGTCGCCTCGTGCGGCGGCCTGGAGGACCCCCGGACCGATCTGGCCGCGGAACTCGCCGGATGGATCGGGGAGTGGCTCTCCGGTGACCGTACGGGTGTGGAGCTGGAGTACGAGCTGTACCTGGCCGCCCTGCGCCGGCCCGCCCTGCGACCCGTCGCCGCCGAGTGGGCCGAGGGTGTGGCCGGTCTGCTGTCCCCGCGCACGGATCCCGTCACCGCACGAGCGCTGGTGGCGGTCGTCGACGGCATCTGCCTACAGGTGCTGCTGACGGGGGTGCCCTACGACGAGGAGTACGCACGGGAGGTGCTGGCGCGGGTGCTCGCGGGGGCGGCCAGGTGATGCCGGGGTCAGCGGGCGGGACGTGCGGGGACGGGGCTGCCTGGCCGGGGTCTGTGCGGCGGGGCGTCCGTCAGGGCGTCGGTCGCGTCCTCCGCAGTAGGGGTCATGACGAGAAGCGTCCGTGGGCCGGGATCCGTCCGTGGCGGGGTGGCCGTGAGGACGCTGTCCGCGGGCCTGCTCGGCGGGGGCTGTCCGGCGATGCCATGCCGGTGTCCGAGGCCGCGGCCCGGTGCGCGCCCGGCCCCGCCGAGCGGATCGCGTGGAGTGGGGCCGCGCAGGAGGGGGGAGGCCGGTTTCGCGGCGAGCGGCCAGTGCCTCGCGAGGAGCGGGTCGGCCGGGCGGTGCACCCCGGTGGGGGAGTCGGCCGACCGGGCAGCCGGACGGCGCGGGGCGTTCAACGGAGCGTTCGTGAGGGGGCCGTCCTGCGTCGGTGTCCGTGCTGTTGGGGGGCGTCTTGACGGAGTCGATACCGCCCGTCCCGTGAGACGGCCCCGCATGGGTTCGCATCCATCGGCGTCCGCCGGTTAGGTTGCCCTCATGACCGACACGACTGCTCCTCGCACCACCGGCGCCGTGGCCGCCGGCCTCGCCACGATCGCCGCCGACGGCACCGTTCTCGACACCTGGTTCCCCGCGCCCGAGCTGGCCGACCAGCCCGGCCCGTCCGGCACCGAGCGGCTGTCCGCCGAGCGTGCCGCGGAGCTGCTCGGCGGTGGCGCGACCGCGGCGATCGGCCCGGACGCCCGCCGGGGCGTCGAGGTGGTCGCGGTCCGCACGGTCATCGCCTCGCTCGACGAGAAGCCGATCGACGCGCACGACGCCTACCTGCGCCTGCACCTGCTCTCCCACCGCCTGGTCAAGCCGCACGGCCAGAGCCTGGACGGCATCTTCGGCTTCCTCGCCAACGTCGCCTGGACCTCGCTCGGCCCGGTCGCCGTCGACGACCTGGAGAAGGTGCGGCTCAACGCCCGCGCCGAGGGCCTGCACCTCCAGGTGACCTCCGTGGACAAGTTCCCGCGCATGACGGACTACGTGGCCCCCAAGGGCGTCCGGATCGCCGACGCCGACCGGGTCCGCCTCGGCGCCCACCTCGCCGAGGGCACCACCGTCATGCACGAGGGCTTCGTCAACTTCAACGCCGGCACGCTCGGCACCTCGATGGTCGAGGGCCGCATCTCCGCCGGTGTCGTGATCGGCGACGGCTCTGACATCGGCGGCGGCGCCTCCACGATGGGCACCCTCTCCGGCGGCGGCAACGTCATCATCTCCATCGGCGAGCGCTGCCTGATCGGCGCCGAGGCGGGCGTCGGCATCGCCCTGGGCGACGAGTGCGTCGTCGAGGCCGGCCTCTACGTCACCGCCGGAACCCGTGTCACCATGCCCGACGGGCAGATCATCAAGGCCCGCGAGCTGTCCGGCGCCTCCAACATCCTCTTCCGCCGCAACTCGGTCAGCGGCACGGTCGAGGCCCGGCCGAACAACGCGGTGTGGGGCGGGCTGAACGAGATCCTCCACAGCCACAACTGACGGTCCCACGGCATCCGTACTGCCCGTACGGATGACCCGGCGTGACCTCGCGGTGGTTTTGGCAGATGAACGGGTGGACGCAGTGTCCGATCAGACGCCGAACCGACGAAACGAGGACCGGGGCATGAGGAACGAGTGGGGGCGGACCGCCGTCCGCAGGCTGGCCGGGGTGGCCGCGACGCTGGCGGTGTGCTGGCTGTCGGCGGGCGCCGCGCACGCCGACGAGACCAACACGGACTCCCACAACGGCCACCGGGTCGGTCTGATCAACGTCAACGTCGGTCAGATCGACGACCCCGCGGAGGACGTGCTGGAGCACACGCTGCTGTTCGGTGACGGGTACGCCTGGAACTGAACCGGCAGAGCAGACGGGACGGTCCGCACCGCAGGCGACTGCGGTGCGGACCGTCCCGTCTCTGTTGCCGGCCGGTGGCAGCGCCCAAGGACGACACCAAGGAGCGTTGGGAGCCGGTGTTCGCGGTGCGGTGATCAGGCCTCGGAGAGTTCCGCGTGGAGCGACAGCAGGGCGTCGGCCGTGGCCTGGCCGGCGGCCCGGAGCGGGGCGCGGACCGGTCCTGCGGGGAGGGCCAGGGCGTTCAGGAGCGCCTTGACCGTGACGGTGCCCGGCAGGCCCGCCGACATGACCGCCTCGATGAGCGGGGTGGCCCGCTGCTGGAGGCGGGCCGCCCGGGCGGTGTCGCCCGCGTCGAACGCGTCCAGGACGGCTCGCAGCCGGTCCGGGGCCACGTTGGCGACCGTGCTGACGTAGCCGGAGCCGCCCACGGCGTACAGCGCGAGGTTGTGCTCGTCGCAGCCCGCGTAGTACGCCAGGTCCGTGCGGGCCAGTACCTTCTGGGCGGCCAGGAAGTCGTTCGAGCAGTCCTTGACCGCGACGATGCCGGGGTGGTCGGCGAGGCGCAGGATCGTCTCCGGGGCGATGCGGGTGCCGGTGCGGGCCGGGACGTCGTAGACCATGAGGGGGAGTCCGGTGGCGTCCGCGACCTCACGGAAGTGGGCCTCGATCGCGTCCTGCGGGGGCCGGCTGTAGTACGGCGACACCACCAACAGGCCGTCCGCGCCCGCCTTTTCCGCCTCCCGGGCCAGTTCGGTGGTGTGGCGGGTGTCGGGGGTGCCGATGCCCGCGACGATCCGCGCCCGGCCGCCCACGGCCTCACGGACGGCTGCGATGAGGGCCGACTTCTCGGCGTCCGTGGTGGTGGGGGACTCGCCCGTCGTGCCGGACAGGACGAGGCCGTCGCAGCCGTTGCCGACGAGGCGGGCGGCGAGGAGCTGGGCGCCGTCGAGGTCGAGGGTCCCGGAGGCGGTGAAGGGGGTGATCATCGCGCAGAGGGTGCGGCCGAAGGGTGTCGTCATGAAGGTAGTGTCGGCCTGCCGACCGTGTAGCTCCACTTAAATCTGCTACCTGATGATGTTAAGCGATACTACGAGGTATGGCGGGGTCGGGCGGGTACTCGGGGGTTCCTACTTCTTCGAGAGGAGGCGGAACACCGTGACCGGAACCATGGACCATCGGGTCGTGCGCGACGAGCACCACTCCGTGGGCGAGCTCGTCAATCAGGCCGCCGAGCAGGCCTCCCGGCTCGTGCGGCAGGAAGTCGCGCTCGCGAAGGAAGAGCTGACCGAGAAGGGGCGGCGGGCGGGGCGGGGCGGCGGGCTGCTCGGGGCGGCGGGTGCCGTCGCGTACGCCGGGTTCCTCGCGCTGGCCGGTACGGGTGCCGCCGCGCTCTCGCTGGTGCTGCCGGTGTGGGCCGCCGCGCTGATCGTGACGGGGGTCCTTTTCGTGATCGCGGCCGTGCTGGCGGCCGTCGGGCGCGGGCAGCTGCGACGGGCCACGCCCCCCACGCCGGAGGAGGCCATCGGCAGCGTCAAGGCGGACGTGGAGGAGATCAAGGGAAGGGCGCATCGATGACGAAGCCGACGGGTGGGGCCAAGGGGCCCGATGAGCTGCGGCGGCAGATCGAGCAGACGCGGAGCGAACTCGGGAACACGGTGGAGGAGTTGGCCGGTAAGGCCGATGTGAAGGGCCGTGCGCTGGCCCGGGCCGCCGACATCCGGGACAAGGCCGGAGCGGTGACGGTGCAGTTGCGCAGCAGTGCGGCGCAGGCGGGGCACGCGGTCCAGGACCGGGCGGCGCACGCGGGGCCCGGACCGGTGCGGACGGTCGTGCAGGCCGGGATGCGCCATCCGCGGCCGGTGCTGATGGCCGGGGCGGCCGCGGGTGTGGTGGCCGTCGGAGTGCTGCGGTGGAGGCACGTGCACGGGCATCACTGAGCGGCAGGACATGCGAACGCCCAGGGGCGCGGGCTGTCGAATCCCCCCTTGACCTCAAGTTTGGTCGAGGTTGAACAGTGGGGTGTGCAGGCAGTCGGCGCACACCCAGGAGCGTTCCATGACCCGTCGGACCGAACAGCACCCCGACCCCACCGACTCTCGCAACGGTGCCCCCATCTTCAGTACTTGGCGCCTGGGAACCCCCGAACGGCAGCGGCAGGCCGCGGAGGCGATCGGGCGGACCTGGGAGCGGCGGCCCTGGCCGACCGCCGATCTGCTCGGGTATCACGTGTACGCCGGGCAGGACGGATCCACGCTGATGCACTACTCGCAGTGGAGCAGCGGGCAGGCCTTCGAGGCGTTCGTGAAAGTCCACCGGCAGGAGCGCGTCGACGAGATCGACACCGCCGTACCGGGGATCGAGCGGGTGGGACTCACGCGCTACCGGCGGTACCGCAGCCGGGAGCGGGCCGCGGGGGAGACGCGGGTGCCCGGGCACGTCGTCACCGTGCGGATCGATTTCGAGGCGGGAGGCGAGGGGCGCCGGGAGGAGTGGGCCGACCTGGTGCTGAAGGCCGTCGAGGACGACCCGGAGGGGCACGCCGGGCTGCTGTCCGCGCATTTCCACCTGAGTGCGGACGGCGGGCACGTGCTGAACTACGCCGAGTGGGAGAGCGCCGAGGCCTACGACCGGGCGCTGGCTGCGCCGTCGACCGACGGGTGGGAGCGGGTGCGGACGTATCCCGGGGTGGCGGGGTTCACCGGCAGCCGGTACACGCACGTTCTGGGGCTGCTGCCCGCCTGAGCCCGGAGCGGTGGGACCGGCCGGACGGGATGTCCGGCCGGCCCCGGGCCGCTTACGGGCGGAACCGCAGGATCTGCGGGTCGTGGTCGCTGATCTGGTCGTGGAACTCCGCGTTGACGTGCACGCTGTCGTACTCGAAGTCGCAGTCGCGGCGGATCGACGGGCTGATCAGGATCTGGTCGAGTACCTGGCTGTTGCCCTGGTAGACGTAGGAGTAACGCTCGCTCCTGGGCAGCGACTTGATCGCCGACCAGAGTTCGCCGCGGCCTTCGAGGAGCTGCGCGGTCTTCGAGAACTCGAAGTCGTTGATGTCGCCCAGCGTGATGACGTCAGCGTTCTTCTGGGTGTCGAGGATGTCCTTGACGAAGGCGTTCACCAGGGTGGCCTGCTGGTGGCGCTGCGTCTCGGAGCTGCGCGACGGCGGCTGGTACTGGGCCGTCAGACCCTGGTCGCCGCCCTTGGAGTTGAAGTGGTTGGCGATCACGAAGACCGAGCGGCCGCGGAAGACGAACTCGCCGGCCAGCGGCTTGCGGCTGTTCTTCCAGGCCTCGTCGGCAGGGGCGATACGGCCCGGGCTGAGCGTCAGATGCGCCTTGCCGCGGATCTTCGTCACGCCGGTGGCCGTCGTGGCGTCGCCGCCCGCGCGGTCCGCGAAGGAGACCCGCTCCGGGTTGAACAGGAACGCCTGGCGGATGTTGCCGCCCGGCTCGCCGCCGTCGCTGCCGTCGGCCGGGTCGATCGCGCGCCAGTCGTACTTCGGGCCGCCGGCCGCGACGATCGCGTCGATCAGCTTGGTCAGCGTCTGGTCGGCGGCGACCGTGCCGTCGTTCTTCGCGCCGTTGTTGTCCTGGATCTCCTCCAGGGACACGATGTCGGGCGACTTCAGGTTGTTCACGATCGCGGCGGCGTGGGCGTCGAACGTGCCGTCGGCCGGGTCGAGGTTCTCCACGTTGTAGGTGGCGACCGCGAGTTCGGAGGAGCGCTGCTTGCGGGTCGTCTCCCGCTCCAGGCCCGCGCTCTTCAGCGTGCCCAGTTCGCTCGCGACCAGGGTGTAGCCGCCGAACTGGTTGTAGTCCAGCGGGCCCGCGGTGCTGCCCGTGAGGGTGTCGCCCACGTTCGCCTTCGGGAAGTCCGCCGTCGAGCCGAGGGACTGGATCTGGAGGCGTCCCGTGTTCTGGTCGTCGTAGGAGCCGTAGACCGTGCCGCCGTGTCGGCTGCGGTTCTCGTGCGGCTTCACCGTCACCCACAGCTCGGTGTACGGGTCGGTGGCGCCGACGACACGGGTGTCGGTGACGCGGACGGACATGCCCTCCAGCGCCTCGTAGTGGTCCAGGGCGTACTTCGAGGGCTTGAGGGGGAGCGCGTTGACCGAGCCGCCCGCGGTGGTGTCGCCGGCGGGTGCGTAGGCGGCGGGGACCGAGCGGGAGGTGATCGCCGTGGCGGCGGGGAGCGCGTTGCCGCTGGAGACGACCGTGGTCGTCGGCTTGGTGATCTCCGTCACCGACTGGTTGCCGGAGGTCGCTCCGCCGGGGACGTACTCCGTGACGGTGCCGCTGACCGTGACGGCGTCACCGACGGCGACCCCCTTCGGCGCGGAGCTGGTGAAGACGAAGACGCCCTCGCTGGTCGCCGGGTCGGCGTCCGCATCCGGGTCCTGGATCCAGAAGCCGCGGGACGAGCCGTAGGTCCGGATGCCGGTGACGATTCCGGCCACGTCCGTGACCTGCTGGCCCGCGTACGGGGATATCCGGGTGCTGCCCTGGATGTCGTGGATGCGCACCGACTCCGCGTGCGCGGGGCTGGTGAGGACGATCGTGGAGGCCGCGGAGCACGCGGCGGCGACGGTGAGCGCGGCGAGACGCGCGGACGACTTGCTCGGCAACGGGGTTCCCTCCGGGGACGTGACAGAGCGCCGGGACGAGGGCGGAAAGGGTGGAATGGCTGACTGCCGCTACCTGTGGGGCGGATGCGGTGACGCGCGTAGCGCACGGCGGACGGGTGGACCTGGTGGGGCCGGCCCGGTGAACAAGTGTCCGCCGACTTCTACGCGCGTCAATCTCCAGCCTGTTCATGTCACTTGTCAAGGTTTCGGCCATGTACGGCAGCCGACGGGGAGATGAAGTGGGCGGCATGGGTGGAAATCCGTCTAGGCTGAGCGGTTGAGTCACCTGAGGCGCGCTAGGAGAAACAGCCGATGTCAGACAGCTCCCCCCTGCCGCCGGTGCGGCTGCACACCGAAGCGGAGCTGGCGCGCGACGCGCTGTCCACACCGTTGCTGTCCCGGGCCGCCCGGCTCGCCCGCTGGGCCGGGCCGGACACCCGCGCCGACGCCGGAGGAGGGCTCGTCGACGAACAGCTGCCCGCGGCCGCGGAGGCACTCGGGCTGAGCGGGGACGACGCCGCCGCCGACGCGAGCGAGGCGTGGCGGGTCGCCGTGGACGCCGGGCTCGTCGAGGTCGTCGACGAGGACGAGGGCACCGTGACGGCCGGGGAGGACCTGGCCCTGCTCACCGCCGGCTCGCCGCAGGACGTGCTCGCCGTGTGGCTCTCCGCCGTGGAGACGGTCCTCGCCGACGCGAGCGTGCCCGACCTGGACGGGCTCGTGGACGAGGAGGGCGAGGTCGACCTCTCCGCTCTCGACTGGGACCCCGCGGGCGAGGCCGAGTTCCTCGACGGCGTGCTCGGCAACCTCTATCTGCTGACCGTCGGCGAGGACACGCCCGGCGCCCCGGTGCCGCTGCCGGCGCTGGCGGCCTCGGTGATCGTGCCCAGCGACATGGGCGAGCCCACCAACGACGTCCTGGAGCAGGTCTCCGACGCGATGATGCGGCTGGACGACCAGTTCCGGATGCTGGAGCCGGTGGGGTTCGTCGCGTACCAGCCCGTCGACGAGGCGCTCATGGCCGACGCCGACGAGGAGCCCGCCGCACCCGTCGACGACACCGACGTCTCCCGCTACGGCATGGTCCGGCTCACCCCGCTCGGCCTGTACGGCATGCGCGCACGGCTGCTGGAGGCGGGCTACGCGGCGCCGGCCGTCGGCGACCTCGCGGACAAGGGGGCCGACGCGCTGCTCGACGGCACGGCTCAGTTCCCGCCGGGCGCGGCGCAGGCGGAGACCGAGCAGTGGCTCCAGCGGCGCGAATCGCTCGCGGCGGCCCGGGAGTTGCTCGCGGCGGCCCGGGGCTCGGATGCCGGGGCGCCGCTGCGGCGGCTGCGGTGCCAGCAGGCGCTGTCGCTCGTCGGCGCCTCGGCCGAACCCGCCCTGCGGGAGGTGCTCGACGACGCCGAGCTGGGCGGACTCGCCCGCGTCTGGCTGTCCGAGCACGGGGTCGTGGACGTGCCCGCGCCGTCCGAGACGATGGTGTACTGGCTGACCATCGACACGGTGGCCGCGCAGCTCGCCGCGGAGGGGAACTCCGAGGAGCTGCGGGCGCTGGTGGAGGGGCTCGCGCGGCAGCACGGCGGCTTCTTCGACGCCGTGTGGCGAGTCGATCACCCGGCCACGGCCGATGTGCTGGAGGCCATGGGGCGGTTGCATCCCGACAAGAAGGTGGCGAAGGAAGCGCGGAAGGCGGCGTTCAAGGCTCGGTCGCAGCAGGGGGGCTGAGCCGGGGTGCGGGTGCGGCGCCGTCGTGGCTTTTCGCGCAGTTCCCCGCGCCCCCGGGGTGTTGTTCAACCGGCGTTCACGGATGAGCGGGACGGTTTCGCCGAACGAGGTCCGCCACCTCCCACGGCATCCTCACCGTCACAGGAGACACCATGTCGCTCACCCGCAGGGACTTCGCCAGAACCTCCGCGATCACCGGTGCCGGGGTCGCCCTGGCGGGCAGCGTCGGCGCCCTCGCCACCGCGCCGAACGCCCTCGCGTCCTACGACACCGACAGCGCGGGCGACGAGGCGGCGGACGCCCGGCACGGAGTCGGCTACGGCCCGCTGGTCCCCGACCCCAAGGGCATCCTCGCCCTGCCCGCCGGATTCACCTACCGGATCATCACCTACAGCGGCAGGACGAAGCTGGAGTCCGGCGAGTTCACGCCGTCCAACCACGACGGCACCGCCACCTTCGACGGCCCCCGCGGCACCACCCTCCTCGTCAACAACCACGAGCTGAAGGGCCCGCGCGCCAACTGGAAGTACCCCGTACCGCTCACCGAGGGCCTCGTCTACGACCCGGCCGCGGCCGGCGGCTGCACGGTCGTCGAGGTACGCCCCGACGGACGGGTCGCGGAGTGGGTGGGCATCGCCGGCACCTCCACCAACTGCGCCGGCGGCAACACGCCCTGGGGCACCTGGCTGACCTGCGAGGAGAACTCCGACAAGGCCGGCGTCAACGGCATGACCAAGGACCACGGCTACGTCTTCGAGGTCGACCCCTGCGACCGGCGCGCCAACCGCGCCCCCAAGCCGCTGAAGTTCTTCGGCCGCTACGACCACGAGGCCGTCGTCATCGACCCCCGGCGCGGCCACGCCTACCTCACCGAGGACGCCTCAGGACCCAACGGCCTCTTCTTCCGCTGGACCCCGCCCAAGGGCTTCGAGTACGGCCCCGGCAAGTTCCGCAAGCTCGCCGACGACGCCGGTGTCCTCCAGGCCCCCAGGTGCTTCGACTCCGGCGGCACGTTCGTCGACGACCTGTCCCGCGCCACGAAGACCGGCACCGTCTACGGCGTCGACTGGGTGGACGTCCCCGACCGCGACGCCCGCACCACCCCCGTGCGCAAGCAGTTCGCCGACGGCCAGGTCACCCGCGCCCGCAAGCTGGAAGGCATGTGGTGGGGCGACGGCGGCGCCTACATCGTCTCCTCCTACGCCCGTGAGGAGAGCCCGGTCCAGCACGACGGCCAGGTCTGGTTCTACGACCCCCGGCGTCGCACGCTGACGCTCAAGGTGCTGCTCGGCGTGAACCCCGACCCGTCGAAGGACGGCGCGTTCGACGGCCCCGACAACATCACCGTCTCCCCGTACGGCGGCATCGTGCTGGCCGAGGACGGCGAGGGCGTCTCGCACCTCTTCGGCGCCACCGAGAGCGGCCGCACCTACCCGATCGCCCGGAACGACCTGAATGTCGGCACCGAAGAGGAGCCGGAGTACAGCGAGTTCGCCGGGGTCACCTTCTCGCCCGACGGCAAGACCCTCTACGCCAACATCCAGGACCCGGGCATCCTGCTCGCCATCACCGGTCCCTGGAAGCGTCAGCGGCGCTGACACTCCGAGTCCCTCGAACGAGTGGCCTTGACTCGAAGACACTGAACTCATCCCTTCCTCGCAATATTGTTCCTATCTCGAACCTTTGTTGTCCGAGGGGGGCTGCGAACGTGGAATCACAGGGAGGAATCGCCAAGGGGTCACGGGTGTGGCTTCCCGATGGCTCCGTGCGTGCGATTGAAGAGGTGGTTGAGCAACGCCTCCCTGTGCTTTCCTTCAGTAAGAAATGGGATGCCAGGCCGGTTCGGTACGGGGCGAACCAGGGACCACGCGACCATTCGGTCGGAGAGCTCGTGCCAAGGACCCCGGATGCCTGGGAGGGGGGCTCCCTGAGAGAGGTGAGAAGCGTCAGGTTCGTTTCCGGTCGCATCATCGAAGCCGCGCTTGACCAGCCGTGGATTCACAGCGACGGACGGGGCGCCAGGCTTGGGAATGGAAGCGAACCAGTGCCCTGACTCCGGGTGATCGGATTCCGTTTTCATTGACGGCTGGTCGCTTCGGAATAGAGGGTCAATTCCGCGATGGATATCTTGTTGGTGCCATGCTCGGGGACGGTGGCATGACGTCTTGCACTCCGGAATTTCATGGCGACCCGCTGGATGGTGCCGTACAGTTCATGCGCAAGTTCGCCGCAGAAAACGGATGCGGTCTACGAGAGATTCCGCAAGGAAGCATCGTTCGTCTGCGGTTCCCTTTCCGGGCTGGACGCCGCAATCCCATCACCGATCGTCTCCGGCATTTCGGCGTCTGGGGTCAACGGTGTGAAGAGAAGCGGCTGCCAGAATTTTGGTTGAGTCGCGACTTCTGGATCGGGTGCCTCTCAGGGCTTATTGACACCGATGGCTGTGTTCGTGAACGGGTCAACCCGCGTGGCGTAGTACATGGTTCTGTCGAATTTGCCACGGTATCACCTTGGTTGGCGACGCAAGTGTCCGACATTCTCCTCCGCCTTGGGGTCGCCAATAGGGTTCGGCTGGACCAGAGGCGGAAGAAGAAGGTGCATTCAGTCAATGGATATGATGTCGTCAGTCGGCGACCGATTCATATCGTGGAGATTTCACGAGCTACAGCTTTGGTTCGCCTCGCTGGGCTCCTCGACCTGCGCATTGGGTATAAGTCATCCAAGCTGAAGCGGTTGGTGAATATCGTCGGGCATGTCGCTCCGGCGCGGAGTGAGATGCATGGCTATGATGAATCCGTGGCATTGGATCGTGTGAAGAGTATTTCGGTACCCTGGGTCCAACGCGTATACGGTGTATCGGTGAATCCCTCGGGCTTGTTCGTGGTAAATGGCATCGTGACGGGGGCGGTGCCCGAATCAGCTGCTGTGGCCTCGGGCCAATGACAGAGTGCCCTTTCCTGCTGGCTTTGAAAGGAGCTTTTTCCTGCCTTGATGAGCCTGTTTCGGCGGCAGAGCGCGGCCGCGATCACCACTAGAGTGGGGTACGCCACGTGTCCTGATGCAACGACGTGAATTTCCAGCCGAAGTAAGCGTTGAAACCGACGGTAGCAGGCCCCCTGCTCCACTGTCGCCGCTACTGATTACCAGACGGAGGGTCATGCTCGGCAGCTGCCGATCGGCCGGGTTGCACGAGCGGTTGACCGATGTCTGCGCGGCCGGCGACGTGGACGGGGCGGTCCGCGTCACGGCGGAGACCTGGCGGGGGCTGGAGGAACTCGCCGACTGAGCCCGGCCGACCCGGCCGAGATCGATAGAGAACGACCCGGGAGGACCCATGTCCCTGGCCTCGTATGAGCGTTACCCCCTGCTCTTCGGGCCCTCGCCCGTCCACCCCTTGGAGCGGCTCACCGCGCATCTCGGTGGTGCGTCCCTCTGGGCCAAGCGTGAGGACTGCAACTCCGGTGTCGCGTACGGCGGCAACAAGACCCGCAAGCTGGAGTACCTGGTCGCCGACGCGCTCGCCCAGGGCTGCGACACGCTCGTGTCGATCGGGGGCGTGCAGTCCAACCACACCCGCCAGGTCGCGGCCGTCGCCGCCCGTGCCGGACTCAAGTGCGTGCTCGTCCAGGAGAGTTGGGTGGACTGGCCCGACGCGGTGTACGACAAGGTCGGCAACATCCTGATCAGCCGGCTGGCCGGGGCCGACGTGCGGCTGGTGAGGGCCGGGTTCGGCATCGGCTTCAAGGAGAGCTGGGAGCAGGTGCTCCGGGAGGTCGAGCAGGGCGGCGGGAAGCCGTACGCGATCCCGGCCGGTGCGTCCGACCATCCGCTCGGTGGCCTCGGCTTCGCGGGGTGGGCGTACGAGGTCGCCGAGCAGGAGCGGGAGCTGGGCGTCTTCTTCGACACCGTCGTGGTGTGCTCGGTGACCGGGTCGACCCAGGCTGGCATGGTCGCCGGGTTCGCCGCGCTGGAGGAGGCGGGCGGGCGGCCCCGGCGCGTGCTCGGCATCGACGCCTCGGCGAAACCGGCCGCGACCCGCGGCCAGATCGCCCGTATCGCCGACCGCACCGGGAGCCTGATCGGTGTGAAGCGCGAGCTGACCGAGTCCGACGTCGAACTGGACGAGCGGTACCACGCGGGCACGTACGGCATCCCCGACGAGGCCACCCTGGCGGCGATGCGGCTCGCGGCCCGGACCGAGGGGATGGTGACCGACCCCGTCTACGAGGGCAAGTCCATGGCCGGGATGATCGATCTGGTGTCGCGGGGCGAGATCGGCCGGGACTCCACGGTGCTCTACGCCCACCTGGGCGGGCAGCCGGCGCTGAACGCGTACAGCGCGCTGTTCTGACCGACGGCCGCCGGCCGTCAGGTCGGCTGTATACGGGAATCACCCGGGGGGCCGTCGGGTTGTCGCCGTTACCCGACGTACTGGAGGAGCCCCCATGTCCGACGAGCCGGCCGTTCGCGAACTCCGTTTGGTCGTGACCGCCGAGGACTACGACGCCGCGCTGCACTTCTACCGGGACGTGCTCGGGCTGACCGAGCAGGGCGCGTTCGCCTCGGAGAACGGGCGGGTCACGATCCTCGACGCCGGGCGGGCCACCCTGGAGCTGACCGACCCGAACCACGCCGCGTTCATCGACGAGGTCGAGGTGGGGCGACGGGTGGCCGGGCACATCAGGGTCGCCTTCCAGGTGGACGACTCCGTCGCCGCGACGGCGAAACTGGCCGCCGCGGGAGCCGAGGTCGTCGCCGAGCCGACCCGCACGCCCTGGAACTCCCTGAACTCGCGGCTTGAAGCACCCGGTGCGCTTCAGCTGACGCTGTTCACGGAGCTCGGCGACTGACGGGGGTGGTGGGTGCCGGTCGGGGTGATCGGCCGGCCGCGGCCGTGTGTGCGCCTTTGCCTCGCCGGGTGGTGGGTCGGGGCCGCGCCGGGGGGTGTCCGTCCTCGGAAGGGCGCGATGGGGTCTCACGCCGACTGACTGTTCGTTGACGCCAACCGCTGCGGGCGGACACCCCCCGACACGGCCCCTTGCGTCGTACGGCGGCTGCGGGCCGGAGGGTGATCGTCCGGCTGCCCCTGCCGTGTGGGCTCCCGCGGCGGATACAGTGCTGGACGTGTGGACGGACAATCAGCGTGCGGAGCCGAGTGCTGAGCGGCCCGACGGTGTGCGGCGCCGGGCCACGATCCACGACGTCGCCCGCCTGGCCGGGGTGTCCCGCCAGACGGTCTCCCGGGCGGTCAACGACAAGGGTGAGATCGACCCCGGCACCAAGGAGCGGGTCCTGGAGGCGGCGCGGCTCCTGGACTACCGGCCGAGCCGGTTCGCGCGCGGCCTCGTCCAGAAGGGCGCGGTGACGGCCGGCCTGGTCATCCCGGACCTGCGCAACCCGTTCTTCCCCGAGGTGGCCGCCGGGGTGCTGGAGGCGGCCGAGCAGCGGGGCTGGCAGGTCGTCGTATGGGACTCCAGAATCGACGAGGCCAGGGAGCGGGAGGCGCTCGACGTGCTCTCCCACCAGGCGGACGCCGTCGTGGGTTACTTCAAGGACCCGGACGACGTGCTCACCCGGCACATCGGCGGCGTACCGCTGGTGCTGCTGGAGCGCGGGCCGCAGCAGACCCGGTTCGCGGCCGTGGGCATCGACGCCGCCACCGGGGTCGAGCAGGGCATGAACCACCTGTTCCGCGCCGGGCATCGCAGGATCGGCATGCTGGACGGCGTGCACGGTCCCGGCCCGCGTCGGCAGGCCTTCGTGGAGCAGGCGCGGCAGCTCGGACTGCCGGTCGACGAGGACTGGGTCGTTATGTGCCCCGAGCACAGCGTGACCGGTGGGGAGGCCGGCATGGAGCGGCTGCTGGCCCAGCGGCCCGACGTCACCGCGGTCTTCGGCTTCAACGACCTGATCGCGGTCGGGGCGATGCGCACCGCCCGTCGGCGTGGCCGGAGCGTTCCGGGCGACCTGGCCGTGCTCGGCTTCGACGGTCTCTCCCTGGGCGAGCTCGTCGAACCCGCCCTGACCACCCTGCACATCGACAAGCGGCAGCTGGGACGGCTGGCCGTGGAGCAGGTGGCCCGGCTGCGCGCGGGCGAGGAGCCGCTGCGGGGCGCCGACGCGTGGGTGACTCCCGAACTCGTGGTGCGCGACTCCGCCTGACGTTCCGGCAGCCCGGCAGATCCGCCGTGCTTGATGCAGTCGTTGAGGGCCGGTCCCCGGTCCGGCCTCTCGGTAGGGTGCGGAGAAGAGGAGCCCCTACGTCCCGGTCGGTGAGGAGTGGTCGCATGGTGCAGGCCAGGCCCATGCGGGCGGACGCCCGGCGCAACTACGAGCGGCTGCTGACGGTCGCCGTCGAGGCCTTCGCCGAGCACGGGGAAGGCGCGTCGCTCGACGACATCGCCAAGCGGGCCGGGGTCGGCTCCGGCACGCTGTACCGGCACTTCCCGACCCGGCAGGCGCTGCTGGAGGCCGCGTACCTGGACCGCGTCGAGGCGATCGCGGACCGGGCCGACGCGCTCGCGGCCGAACTTCCTCCGGCTGAGGCGCTGGGAGAGTGGCTGTACGAACTGGGTGCCGGGATGATCCGGATGCGGGGACTGAAGGCGCTGCTGGGACCGGCCGTCACGGACTCCGGCGCTCTCGTGAGCACGGCCTGCGGCGACTCGGTCAAGGCCGCGGCGGGGCGGCTGGTGCGGGCGGCGCAGGAGGAGGGCACGCTGCGGCGGGACGTCGAGCCCGTCGACGTGCTGCGGCTGGCGCACGGGGTGGCGACGGCGTCGGAACTGGCGGACGGGGAGGGCCGGCACATCCGGCGGTATCTGACGCTTCTGATGGAGGGGCTGGGGGCGGGGCGCCGTTGATCCGGTGAGCCGGACGCCCCCTGGGATGAGGGGGCGTCCCGGAGGCCGGTTCGGCGGGTTACAGGGCCTGTGCCGCGGGCTTCACCATTCCCCTCACCGTGCGGGACTTCACGAAGTCGCCCAGGGCCGTCATCTCCCACTCGCCGGAGAACTGGCGGATCAGCTTGGCCATCATCACGCCGGTCTGCGGCTCGGCGCTGGTGAGGTCGAAACGGACCAGCTCCTCGCCGGTGGTGCCGTCCAGGAGGCGGCAGTAGGCCTTGGCGACCTCGGTGAACTTCTGGCCGGAGAAGGAGTTGACCGTGAAGACCAGGCCGGTGACCTCCTGGGGCAGGCGGCCGAGGTCGACCATGATGGTCTCGTCGTCGCCGCCGCCCTCGCCCGTGAGGTTGTCGCCGGAGTGGCGGATGGCGCCGCCCACGATCTGGAGCTTGCCGAAGTAGCAGCTGTCGATGTGGTTGCGCTGCGGCCCGTAGGCGATGACCGAGGCGTCCAGGTCGATGTCCTTGCCGCGGTACGCGGGCTCCCAGCCGAGACCCATCCTGACCTGGGAGAGCAGGGGGCGGCCGCCCTTGATCAGGGAGACCGTCTGGTTCTTCTGGAGGCTGACGCGGCCCTTGTCGAGGTTGATCTTCCCGGCGCCGGGCGCGGGCGGCGGAGGCGTGGCCGGGGCGGCCGGGGGTGCGGCGGGGGCGGTCACGGGCGGGGCCGGCGGCTGCACCGGGGCCGGCGGCGGGGTCACCGGCTGGGGCGGGGCGGCGGCGGCCGGCTCCTCCACCGTGACACCGAAGTCCGTGGCGATGCCCGCGAGGCCGTTGGCGTATCCCTGGCCGACGGCCCTGGCCTTCCACTGGCCGTTTCGATGGTAGACCTCCACGATGACCAGGGCCGTCTCGCTGCCGAGCTGCGGCGGTGTGAACGAGGCGAGGACGGAGCCGTCATCCGCGTTGCGGATGGTGGCCGTCGGCTCGATGCCCTGGAAGGTCTGGCCCGCGGCGTCCGGGCTCGCCGTGACGACGATCTTCTCGATGCCCGGGGGCAGGGCCGCCGTGTCGACCACGATCGCGTCGGGCGCGCTGCCGCCGCCCGAGCGGTACGTCACGCCGGGGCCCGACGGCTGGTTGTAGAAGATGAAGTCGTCGTCGGAGCGCACCTTGCCGTCGGCGGTGAGCAGCAGGCCCGATACGTCGAGCCGCACCGGGGCGGCGACGTCCACCGTCACGCGGGCGGCGGACAGGGGGATGTTCGAGCCGGGGGTCATAGCTGTCATGCCGGGTGAACGAGCGAGGCGGTTTTGCCGTTCCCTTACCCTGCGGCCAATCGGGTGGGCGGCGATCGCGGGGGCCTCACCGGCGATTGCGGGGGTGGTCGCGGGCGGTGCGTTCGTTGCCCCGCTTGTAGTTGCCGGTCCAGCGGGCCATGACGAGCTGCGGGTCGGAGGACTCGACCTCGGCGAGGAACCGGCCGGCCCGGGGGCCGGTCAGGGTGGTGGCGGGGCGGCCGTGGTGGCTGATGCGGACGGTGCCGCCCGCGTGCTGCTCGTAGGTGAATCCATGGGGTCTCGGCATGCCGTGAGGGTACGAGGAGGGGAGCGGGCGTCCCAGCGAATTTCGCCCGCCCCCGCCCACGGTGGTCCCTTCCCTACGGCACGACGACGATCTTGCGGCCGACGCCCGCCGCGAACTGCTCCAGCGCCTGGGGGTACCTCTCCAGCGGGATGCGGTCGCTGATGAAGACGTCCGGGTCGAGGACGCCGTTCGCGAACAGCTCCGCTGCCCGCTCGAAGCTGTGCAGCACCGCCATCGAGCCCGTGATGGTGATCTCCTGGTTGTAGATGCGGTACGGGTCGATCGTCACGCGCGTCGCGTAGTCGGCCACGCCGAACTGCAGGAACGTGCCCGCTTTCGCCACTCGGTCCAGGCCGTCCTGGATCGCCGCCGCGTTGCCCGTGGCGTCCACGACCAGGTCCCAGCCCTGGGGGCGGCCCAGTTCGTCCGGGTTCGCCGCAGCCGCCGAGACGCCGAGGCGGCGGGCCGTCTCCAGGCGGACCGGGTTCACGTCGACGACGTCCACGCTCGCGGCGCCCGTGCGCTTGGCCAGCTCCAGCATCATCAGGCCCATGGTGCCGGAGCCGTAGATCAGCACGTGCGCGCCGAGGCGGGACCGGAGCACGTCGTAGCCGCGCACCGCGCAGGAGAGGGGCTCGACGAGCGCCGCGTCCTCGGTGCGGACGTGGCCGGGGAGCTTCACGCAGTTCGCCACCGGGGCGACGGCGTACTGTGCCGCGCCTCCGGCCGTGGTCACGCCGATCGCCGCCCAGCGTTCGCAGAGGTTGTTGTGGCCGGTACGGCAGTAGCGGCACTCGTAGCAGTAGAGGGACGGGTCGACGGCGACCCGGTCGCCCACCGCCACTTCCGTGACCCGGGTGCCGACTCCGACCACCTCGCCCGCGAACTCGTGCCCGGGCACGATCGGCAGCTTCGGGGCGAACTCGCCCTGGAGGATGTGGAGATCGGTGCCGCACAGGCCGCAGGCCGCGACCTCGACCACGACCTCGCGCGGGCCGGGCGTCGGGTCGGGGACCTCGGCGACGACGGCCTTGCCCACGGACTCGATGACGGCGGCCTTCATTTCACGGCTCCCAACGACAGGCCCTGGACCAGCTTGTCCTGGGCGGCGAACCCCGCGGCGAGCACCGGCAGGGAGATCACGAGCGACGCGGCGCACACCTTCGCCAGGAACAGGCCCTGGCTGGTGATGAAGCCGGTCAGGAAGACGGGGGCGGTCTCGGCGACCACACCCGTGAGCACCCGGGCGAACAGCAGCTCGTTCCAGCTGAAGATGAAGCAGATCAGCGCCGTGGCGGCGATACCGGGGAGTGCGATGGGGGCGACCACGCGCGCGAGGACCGTGGGCAGCCGTGCTCCGTCCACCCGGGCCGCCTCGATCACCGCGACCGGGATCTCGGCGAGGAAGGACTGCATCATCCACACCGCGATCGGCAGGTTCATGGAGGTGTAGAGGATGACCAGCAGCCAGATGTTGTCGAGCATCCCGGCGTTGTTGGCGAAGAGGTAGATCGGCAGCAGGCCCGCCACGACCGGCAGCATCTTCGTGGAGAGGAAGAAGAACAGGACGTCCGTCCACTTGCGGACGCGGTTGATGGAGAGCGCGTAGGCCGCCGGGAAGGCCAGCAGGAGGACGAGGAGGGTCGACGCCACGGAGGCGACCGTGGAGTTGATCAGGGCCGGCCAGGGGCTCGCGCCGCCGCCCGCGCCGAAGAACTCGCGGTAGCCGTCCAGGGTCAGGGCGGCCGCGAAGGACGGCGGGTTGGTCGCCGCGTCCGTCTCCGAGTGGAAGGACGTCAGCGCCATCCATGCGATGGGCAGGAAGAACGCGATGCCGAGCAGCCAGGCCAGCAGGCCGAGGCCCGCCCCCTTGCCACGGGCACGGCGGGCACGCAGTGCGGTCGTGCTCATGCGCGGGACACCTCCTCGCGGAACAGGGACGACACCACGCGCAGGGCGAAGGTCGCGATGACGATCGAGCCGATGACCACCAGGACACCCGCGGCCGAGGCGAGGCCGTTCTCGTGGGCCTGGTAGAAGCTCTGGTAGACGGTGTAGGGGAGGTTGGCGGTGCCGAGGCCGCCGGAGGTGATCGTGAAGACCGCGTCGAAGTTCTGGACGATGTAGATCGAGCCCAGCAGGGCGCCCAGTTCGAGGTAGCGGCGCAGGTGCGGGAGCGTCAGGTGGACGAAGATCTGCCAGTCGCTCGCGCCGTCGACCCGGGCCGCCTCGATCTGCTCGTGGTCGCGGCTCTGCAGGCCGGCGAGCAGGATCAGCATCATGAACGGCGTCCACTGCCAGACGAGGGACGCCTCGACGGCGAGCAGCGGGGTGCTGGAGATCCAGTCGGGCTGTGGCCCGCCCACATAGTGCAACAACCCGTTGAGCAGGCCGTATTCAGGGTTGTAGAGCACATGCTTCCAGAGCAGGGCCGCCGCGACCGGCACCACCAGGAACGGTGCGATCAGCAGCGTCCGTACGATGCCCCGGCCACGGAACCGCCGGTCCAGCAGCAGGGCGAGGACCAGTCCCAGCACCAGGCTGGCCAGCACCACGGCCACCGTCAGCAGCACGGTCGTCCACACCGAGTGGCGCAGGTCCGGGTCGGTGAGGACCTCCTGGTAGTTGTCCAGGCCGGTGAAGTGCCGGGCGTCCGGGTAGAGGCTGTTCCAGTCGAAGAAGGAGATCACCAGCGTGGCCACGAAGGGCAGCTGGGTGACGACGATCATGAAGATCAGGGCGGGCAGCAGCGGGGCCCGGGTGGCCCAGGCGCGCAGCCGGGCGGAGGGGCGGCGGGCCGGGGTGCCCGTCCGGGGTGCGGCCACGGGGGCCGTGGTCGTGGCGGTCATCGTCCCTCGTACTCCTCGGAGATCTTCTCGGCGAGCGCCTGGGCCTTCTTCAGGGCCGACTCGACGGACTGGCGTCCGGCGATGGCCGCGCTGATCTCCTGGGAGACCTTGGTGCCGAGGTCGGTGAACTCGGGGATGCCGACGAACTGGATGCCGGGCGCGGGCCGCGGCTGTACGCCGGGGTCGTTCGGCCGGGCCTTCTCGATGGCCTCCTTGGTCATCTCCTGGAAGGCGGCGGCCTCTTTGCGGTAGTCGGGGTTGGCGTACGTGGAGGCCCGCTTGCCGGCCGGGACGTTCGACCAGCCGACCTCGTCGCCGACCAGTTCCTCGTAGCCCTTGCCGGACGCCCAGGAGACGAACTTCCAGGCGTCGTCCGGGTTGCGGGAGGCCTTCTGGATGCCCCAGGCCCAGGTGTAGAGCCAGCCGGAGGACTCGGTCTTCTCGACCGGGGCGGGGGCGTAGCCGACCTTGCCCTTGACCGGGGAGTCGGCCCCCTCCAGGGAACCGGCCGCGGAGGTGGCGTCGTACCACATGGCGACCTTGCCCTGGGTCATGTTGTTCAGGCACTCCGCGAAGCCGGACTGCGCGGCGCCGGACTCGCCGTGCTCGCGCACCAGATCGACATAGAACTTCGTCGCCTTTTCGAAGGCGGGGGAGTCGAGCCGCGCCTTCCAGTCCTGGTCGAACCAGGTGCCGCCGAAGGTGTTCACGACCGTCGTCAGCGGTGCCATCACCTCACCCCAGCCGGGCAGGCCGCGCAGGCAGATGCCCTTCATGCCGGGCTCGGCGCCGTCCGCCTTCGCGGCGAGGTCCGCCACCTGCTGCCAGGTGGGGTGCGCGGGCATCGTCAGGCGCTTCTTCTCGAACACGTCCTTGCGGTACATGAGGAAGGACGACTCGCCGTAGAAGGGCTGGCCGTAGAGCTTGCCGTCGTCCGCGGTGAGGGACTGGCGCATCGGCTTCAGGACGTCCTGCTCGTCGTAGGAGGGGTCCTTCGCGACATAGCCGTTCATCTCGCGCAGCCAGCCGTTGCGGGCGTAGATCGGTATCTCGTAGTTGGACAGCGTGGCGACGTCGTACTGGCCCGCCTGGTTGGCGAAGTCCTGGCTGATCTTGTCGCGGACGTCGTTCTCGGGCAGGACGGTGAAGTTGACCTTGATGCCCGTCTCCTCGGTGAAGTGGGCGCGGGTCAGCTTCTGCAGCTCGACCATCTGCGGGTTGTTGACCATCAGGACGTTGATGGCGTCGCCGCCGGATCCGGCCCCGCCCGCGCCGACCCAGCAGCCGGAGAGCAGCGGGGCGAGCAGCGTCCCTGCGGCGGCCAGGGCGAGCGGGGCTCGCGGTGGCCGTCGTCGGCTCTGGGTTCGCATGGATCGCTCCTGGATGTATGGGGAGATAAGGGGCATCGCAGGGCGTGCGGGCGCCCTGGGGGAGGTCGACGGACGGGCGATCAGACGCGGATGACCTGCGGTCCGAGCAGCGAGTAGCGGTGGGCCTCGGCGGCCGGCAGCAGGGTGCTCGTCACGATCGTCTCCAGCGTGCCGACCTCGGCGAACCGGCAGAAGCTGACCGCTCCGAACTTGGTGTGCACGCCCGCGAAGACCACGCGCCGGGCGGCCCGGATCGCCTGTGTCTTGACCTCGCTGACGGCCGGATCGGGGGTGGTGAGGCCGTGTTCGCGGGAGATGCCGTTGGCGCCGATGAACGCCAGGTCGACGACGAAGCCGGACAGCATCTTCGTCGTCCAGTGGTCGACGGTGGCGAGGGTGCCGCGCCGCACCCGGCCGCCGAGCAGCAGCACCGAGACGTGCTCGGCCTCGGCGAGGGCGCCCGCGACCGGCAGGGACGCGGTGACCACGGTCAGCGGCCGGTCCCTCGGGAGTGCCTCGGCGATGAGCTGCGGGGTGTAGCCCTCGTCGACGAAGACGGTCTCGGCGTCTCCGAGCAGTTCGGCCGCGGCGGCCGCGACCCGGCGTTTCTCGGGGACGTGGCTGGTGGCCCGGAAGGCGAGCGTCGTCTCGAAGCCGGCGCTCTCCACGGGGTAGGCGCCGCCGTGGGTGCGGCGGAGCAGGCCGTGGTCCTCCAGGACGCGCAGGTCCCTTCGTACGGTTTCCTTGGCGACGCCCAGTTCGGTGGCGAGGGCGGTGACGTCGACCGAACCGGCGCGCCGTGCGGCCAGCACGATCTCGCGCTGGCGTTCTTCCGCGGTCCTGTTCACGGCCGTCACCCGCCTTCCTGCCGTGCTGCCCGTTCGGGCCCTCGGTCGGGCCTTGGGGGAAGTTCTACAGGGGGTGTTCCGCGGTGGCCAGGTCTGTTGCGGGCGGGATCCTGCCCGTGTGTGCCCGTTCGGTCTTGCGGGTGTGCGCAGCGCCAAGGGGCGGCCGTGGCCGTCTGCGGGTGCGTTGTGGCTGGTCGCGCAGTTCCCCGCGCCCCCTGGTGGCGCTGCCCGACTGCTTCCGGACAGTGCCCGAATGCCCGAGCGGGCGGGCCCGTTTGCTGCCCGCCCGCCCTGGTTCGGCCTCCGTCCGGTCAGTAAGGCCAGACCGGCGGGTCCGTCACGAACTGGCCGCCCAGGTAGGCGTGGGCCTCGTTGCCGTCCTGAAGTTCGCCCTGCTCTGCGATGAGCTTCTCGGCGTACGGCTCGGAGTCGTCCTGCGGCTCGTAGCCGAGCGCCCGGGCGCTGGTGAGGTCCCACCACAGCCGGGTGTTGGCGGAGGAGCCGTGAACGACGGTGTGGCCGACGTGCTCGGCGGTCAGGGCCGCATGGAAGAGGCGGGCGCCGTCGGCGGGGCTCATCCATACCGAGAGCATGCGCACGCTGGTCGGCTCGGGGAAGCAGGAGCCGATGCGCACCGAGACCGTCTCCAGGCCGTGCCTGTCCCAGTAGAGCTGCGCGAGGTCCTCGCCGAAGCACTTGGACAGACCGTAGAAGGTGTCCGGGCGGCGCGGGGTGTCGACGGGGATGAGCACGCTTGGATCAAGAGGGGCGTCGCCCCGGGGGCGCGGGGTGTAGCCGACGGCGTGGTTGGAGGAGGCGAAGACGATCCTGCCGACTCCTTCTTCGCGGGCGGCCTCGTAGAGGTGGTAGGTGCCCTCAATGTTGGCCTTGAGGATCTTCTCGAAGGGCGCTTCCAGGGAGATGCCCGCGAGGTGGAGGATCGCGTCGACGCCCCGGACGGCCTCGCGCACGGCGTCCCGGTCGGCCAGGTCGGCGGTGATCGCGTCGGGCTCGCCCTCGACCGGGCGCAGGTCCAGCAGGCGCAGGTCGTAGCCGTAGGCCGGGAGCAGGTCCCGCATCAGGGTGCCGAGGCCGCCGGCGGCGCCGGTGAGCAGGACGGTGCGGGGAGCGGGCATCCTCGGGTCTCCTTGATCGCCAGCCGTGCTGATCGCCAAGCGTGCACATGAGCGCACGGCATTCATATGCGTGGACACGCTAAGGAGCTGGGGCGGGGCCCGTCAAGTATGTCGCGGAGGGGGTGAATCCGCAGGTGCGTCACGGGTGTGCGCGCTTGACCGGCGGCGAGGCGGCGCCTTAGCGTGGAGTTGTTCAGAAATATAGACGTCAATCATGAATATGGAACCGGGAGAGCTTGTGACGCCAGCCCCTCTCGCCACACGACTCGACATCCCCAGCGGGCCGCTGTTCTTCCCGGTCACCGCCTACGGGCCCGACGGCTCCGTGGACCTCGACACCTACCGCACGCACGTCCGGCGCGGGGTGGAGGCCGGAGCCGCCGCCGTGTTCGCCTGCTGCGGCACCGGCGAGTTCCACGCGCTCACGCCCGAGGAGTTCGAAGCCTGCGTCCGGGTCGCCGTCGAGGCCGCCGACGGGCGCGTGCCGGTCGTCGCCGGCGCCGGGTACGGCACGGCGCTCGCCGTGCGCTACGCCCGCCTCGCCGAGGCCGCCGGGGCGGACGGGCTGCTCGCCATGCCGCCCTACCTGGTCGTCGCCGGGCAGGAAGGGCTGCTGCGGCACTACCGCGAAGTCGCCGCGGCGACCGCCCTGCCGGTCATCGTCTACCAGCGCGACAACGCCGTGTTCACCCCGCAGACGGTCGTCGCCCTGGTCCGCACGGACGGGATCATCGGCCTGAAGGACGGGCTCGGCGACCTCGACCTCATGCAGCGCGTCGTCAGCGCCGTCCGCACCGAGGCCCCGGGGGACTTCCTCTACTTCAACGGCCTGCCGACCGCCGAGCAGACGCAGCTCGCCTACCGCGCCCTCGGGGTCACGCTCTACTCGTCCGCCGTGTTCTGCTTCGCACCGGAGATCGCCCTCGCCTTCCACCAGGCCCTCAGGACCGGCGACGATGCCACCGTGGCGAAGCTGCTGGACGGCTTCTACCGCCCCTTCGTCGAACTGCGCGACCGGGGCCGCGGCTACGCGGTCGCCCTGGTCAAAGCCGGCGTACGGCTGCGCGGCCTCGACGTCGGGGAGGTCCGGCCCCCACTGCACGAGCCGAGCGAGGATCATGTGAAGCAGCTCGCCGAACTGATCGAGCGGGGCCACGCGTTGCTGGAGGAGGCCAAGTGAAGGCGTCGGCATTCGTCTACCCCTGGGACGTCAACGGGGACCCGGAGGCGCCCGCGCGGATCGCCGCACTCGGCGTGGAACAGGTGACCCTGGCCGCCGCTTACCACTCCACGCGCGCCCTCACGCCCCGCCACCCGCGCCACCGCATCGTCACGGCCGAGCACGCCGCCGTGCTGTACCCGGCGGACGACCGCTGGAACGGGCGGGAGCTGCGCCCCTACGCGGCCGGCGCCTGGGCCCCCGAGGACGCCTTCGGCGAGGCGGCGGCCGCGCTCACCGAGGCCGGTCTCGACGTGCACACCTGGGTCGTCCTCGCCCACAACTCCCGCCTGGGCGCCGAGCACCCGGACACCTCGGTCGTCAACGCCTACGGCGACCGCTACCCCTGGGCGCCCTGCATCGCACAGCCCGCCACGCGTGCCTACCTGACCGATCTGGCCGCCGAGGCCGCCGTCCGGCCCGGGGCGCGCGGCACCGAGCTGGAGTCCCTCGGCTGGTACGGGCTGCAACATCTGCACGCCCACGACAAGACCGGCGGCGTCGGCCTCGGGGACGCCGGGCAGTACCTGATGGCGCTGTGCTTCTGCCCGTCCTGCCGGGAGGGCTACGGCCGGCACGGCCTGGACGCCGACCGGCTGGCGGCCGCCGTACGGACCGCGCTGGAACCGGTGTGGCAGGGAGCGCCCTCCGACGGAGCCTGGGCGGGCATCGAGAAGCTCCTGGGCGAGACTCTCGCGAACACCACGCGCGCGTACCGCGACGAAACCGCCCGCACACTCCAGGAACAGGCCGTCGCGGCGGTCCGGGCGGCGGCTACCGACGGTTTCCAGGTGCTGCTGCACGCGGACCCCGTGTCGTACCACGTCGGCGCCAACCCCGGGGTCGACCCGGCGCACATCCTGTCCGTCGCGGACGGCGTGGTCGTCCCCTGCGCGGGCGGCACCGGCACCCTCACGCCGTTCGCGCGGCAGGAGCGCGAGGGCGCCGTCATCGCCGCCAACTTCACCGTCGTCTCGGGCATGGGCGGCAGCCCCGGCACCCTCGCCGCCGATGCCGCCGAGGCACGGCGGCTGGGCGCCACCGAACTGCGGCTGTACCACGCCGGGCTGGCGTCCGACGACGACCTGGACACGGTCCGCTCCGCCCTCGCCGGGCGTTGAGGCGGCGGGTTGGTCATCAATGGTGTGGGACGGCTCCGGCCGCGCCCGGGGGAGCGCACAGCGCTCCGGCCGCGGCCGGGGGAGCGCACAGCGCCGCAGCCGTCACCAGCAGGGCCGCGCCCAGGGCCACCAGCACCGGCCGGTGGCCCACCGGCTCGACCAGGGCCGCCCCGGCGGCCAGCCCGGCCACGTTCGGCGCGTACACCAGCGTGTGGGCGGTGGCCGTGACCCGGCCCAGCAGCGCACCGGGCGTCTCGCGCTGCACGGAGGTCAGTGCGGCGATCAGCACGGCGGGCAGCCCCGCGCCGATCGCCGCGCTGCACACCAGCGCCACCGGGTCGGACGGCACCGCCCGCAGGGCCACCGCGAGCGCCAGCAGGGCGATGCCGTACGCCCCGAAGCGCCGCGCCCCCAGCCGGCGCAGGGCGGCGCCGGACAGCAGCCCGGCCGCGACCGACCCGGCGCCTTGCACGGCGTACAGGACACCGGCGTACGCGGGGGAGTGCCCGAGGCCGTCGACGACGGCGTAGACCAGCGCGCCGTTCAGGCCGGCGCACAGCATGGTGGCGCCGCCCGCCAGGACCAGCGGGCGCAGCACCGGGTGCGCCCACAGGTGGCGGACACCCTCGCCTGTCCCCCGCCGGTGGCCGTCCCGGGGCCGTGCGGGCTTGTCCTCCCGCCCGCGCAGCGCCGCGTACAGGCCTGCGGCCAGCACGAACGTCGCCGCGTCGAGGAGGGCGACACCCGCGCCGCCGTACGCCGCGTACAGGCCCGCGCCCGCCAGCGGGGCCAGGAGTTTCATGCTTTCGGTGGCGGTCATGCGCAGGCCGTTGAAGTCGCCGAGCAGGGACCGGTCGACGGCGGTCGCGACCAGCGCCGACTCGGCCGCGTCGTGGACGACGCCCGCCGCCCCGTACACGAACAGCACCCCGTACAGCAGCCAGAGGTCGCCCGGGGCGTCGACGCCCACCAGGGTGAGCAGGAGGGCCCCGAGCAGCATGTTCACGCCGATCAGCAGCGGCTTGCGGCGGCCCCGGTCGGCGAGGGTGCCCAGCATCGGCCCGGCCAGGGTCGGCAGCCACATGGCCAGCATGCACAGCGCGGCGAGGCCGTCCGAGCCGGTGAGGTCCTTCACCCATACGCCGGACGCCAGCCACAGGGCCGAGGTGCCGAAGCCGGAGACCACCACGCCGGACAGGCAGAGGCCTGCGTCGCGATCGCGCAGGACGCGCACGAGCGGCCAGGTCGTCTTGGTCGTCATGCCTGGTCATCGTGGGGCTAAGGACTGGGGGAGCGGATCGGGCAGGTTCCCTAGAAGTGGCCTCCTGGGGCGGGCCGGCGATGAGTTCCGCGGCCGGCGTCGGTCTACCCCGCAGGACCACACTGCTGAGGAGCCCGCATGACCGACACGACCGGTACGACCCTCGACCTCGGACCCCAGGCGGAGGTGCTGGCGCGGCTGGTCGCCGGCGTCACCGACGAGCACCTGTCCGGCCCGACCCCCTGCCCCGAGTACGAGGTGCGCCACCTGCTCGGCCACCTCGCCGGGCTGGCCGTCGCCTTCCGTGACGCCGGCCGCAAGGACCTGGGCGTCACCACCGACACCAGCCCTCAGTCCGCGCTCCCCGACCTCGCGCCCGGCTGGCGCGAGGAACTGCCCAAGGTCCTCGCCGAACTGGCCGAGGCCTGGCGCGACCCGGCCGCGTGGACCGGCATGACCCGGGCCGGAGGCGTGGACCTGCCCGGCGAGGTCACGGGGCTCGTCGCCACCGACGAACTGGTCGTCCACGGCTGGGACCTCGCCCGCGCCACCGGTCAGCGCTACGACCCCGACCCGGCCGCGCTCCGGGTGTGCCACGACTTCCTCGCGGCGTCCGTCGACGACCCCGGCCGCGGCGCCATCTTCGGGCCCGTCGTCCCCGTCGGGCCGGAGGCATCCCTGCTGGCCCGGGCCGTGGGGCTCAGCGGGCGGGACCCGGAGTGGGCGCCCCAGCCGTAGAAAGCGATTGCTGTTTCTTCGCCGAAAGCATTGACGAAGCCCATGCGCCCTCCTACCGTCGTCGCGTCGTACTTCGTACGTCATATATGAGACGCGATACGCGAGATCCGATACGCGATCCACCGAGACGCGAGATCCGAGAGGCGCGCATGACCTCTGTGCCCACGCCGATCCCCTCCCGCACGCAGTACGTGCTGGAGGGGATCAAACACCGCATCCTCACCGGGCAGCTGACGCCGGGACAGGCGCTGGTCGAGACCGAACTCGCCGCGCAGTTCGGCGTGTCGAAGACCCCGGTGCGCGAGGCGCTCAAGACCCTCGCCGGGACCGGGCTGGTCGTGATGAGCCAGTACAAGGGCGTCACCGTGCGCCTGGTGGACGCGGACATGGCGCGCGAGGTCTACGACGTGCGGCTGCTGCTGGAGCCGGAGGCGCTGCGGCGCGCCGTGCAGCGCGGCGCCTCCTTGGACGTCGCCCGCGAGGCGCTGACCCGGGCCGACGCCGCCACCGACACCGCCGAACGCTCCCTCGCCAACCGGGAGTTCCACCGCGCCCTGTACCTGCCGTGCGGCAACCCGCTGCTCGGCCGGATGCTCGACGAGGTCCGCGACCAGGCCGCCCTGGTCTCCGCCGTCGCCTGGGCCGCCTCGCCCTCCTGGGAGCGCGAGGCCGGAGAGCACCGGGAGATTTTGCGGCTCGCGCTCGACGGTGACGCCGACGGCGCGGCGCGTGCCCTGCACGCCCACATCGCGTCCTTCGTGCAGCGTGCTTTCCCCCAGGCAGCACTGGAACAGGAAGGTCAGGAATGAGCAGCGTGGCGTTCGAGACCCAGCGGGCGGCCCTGGCCGACGTGGTGGCGATCCCGGTGACCCCGTTCGCCGAGGACGGCTCCGTCGCCGAGGACACCCACCGGGCCCTGCTGCGCCGCCTGCTCGACGGCGGCATCACGACCCTCACCCCGAACGGCAACACCGGCGAGTTCTACGCCCTGACCCCCGAAGAGCGCCGGCTCGTCACGGAGCTGACGATCGACGAAGCCGACGAGCGGGCCGTCGTCCTGGTCGGCGTCGGACACGACATCCCCACCGCCGTCGCCTCCGCCCGGCACGCCCGGGAGCTCGGTGCCCAGATGGTGATGGTCCACCAGCCGGTCCACCCGTACGTCTCACAGGCCGGCTGGGTCGACTACCACCGTGCCGTCGCCGAGGCCGTGCCCGAGCTGGGCGTCGTGCCCTACATCCGCAACGCGCAGCTCACCGGCGCCCGCCTCGCCGAACTCGCCGACACCTGCCCCAACGTCATCGGCGTGAAGTACGCAGTCCCCGACGCGGCCAGGTTCGCCGCGTTCGCCCGTGACGCGGGGCTCGAGCGGTTCGTGTGGGTGGCGGGGCTCGCCGAGCCGTACGCCCCCTCCTACTTCTCCGCCGGTGCCACCGGCTTCACCTCGGGGCTGGTGAACGTCGCCCCGGCCGTCTCGCTGAACATGATCGAGGCGCTGCGCTCCGGCGACTACCGGGCCGCCATGAAGGTCTGGGAGCAGATCCGCCGCTTCGAGGAGCTGCGCGCGGCCAACGGCTCCGCCGACAACGTCACCGTCGTCAAGGAGGCCCTCGCCTCCCTCGGGCTGTGCCGCCGCGAGGTCCGCCCGCCGAGCAGGCCGCTGCCGGAGAACGGGCGGGCCGAGGTCGCCGCGATCGCCGCGGGGTGGTCGATATGACCGGCAGGCTGCGCCCCGAAGAGCTCAGGAGCCACCAGTGGTACGGCGTCGAGGGGCAGTTGCGCACCTGGTCGCACAACGCCCGGATGCGCCAGCTCGGTTACGAGGCGGAGGAGTACCAGGGCCGCCCGGTGATCGCCGTCCTGAACACCTGGTCCGACATCAACCCCTGCCACGTCCACCTGCGCGAGCGGGCCGAGGCGGTCAAGCGGGGCGTGTGGCAGGCGGGCGGCTTCCCGCTGGAGTTCCCGGTCGCCACGCTCTCCGAGACGTACCAGAAGCCGACCCCGATGCTCTACCGCAACCTCCTCTCCATGGAGACGGAGGAGCTGCTGCGGTCGTACCCCGTCGACGCGGCGGTGCTGCTCGGCGGCTGCGACAAGTCGACGCCCGCGCTGCTCATGGGCGCGGCCTCGGCCGACGTACCCTCCCTCTTCGTGCCCGCAGGGCCGATGCTGCCGGGCCACTGGCGCGCCGAGACCCTCGGGTCCGGCACCGACATGTGGAAGTACTGGGACGAGCACCGCGCGGGGAACCTGACCGACTGCGAACTGCGGGAGCTGCAAGGCGGGCTGGCCCGGTCGCCCGGTCACTGCATGACCATGGGGACGGCGTCGACCATGACCGCGGCGGCGGAGGCCCTCGGCATGACGCTGCCGGGCGCCTCCTCGATCCCGGCCGTCGACTCCGGGCACGAGCGGATGGCCGCCGCCTCCGGGCGCCGTGCCGTGGAGCTCGCCTGGACCGCGCTTCTGCCGTCCCGGATCCTCACCCGTGAGGCCTTCGAGGACGCCGTCACCACGGTCCTCGGGCTCGGCGGCTCCACCAATGCCGTCATCCACCTCATCGCGATGGCGGGGCGCTGCCAGGTCGACCTCACCCTCGACGACTTCGACCGCATCGCCCGCACGGTGCCGGTGCTCGCCAACGTCCGGCCCGGCGGACAGACGTACCTCATGGAGGACTTCCACTTCGCCGGCGGTCTGCCCGCCTTCCTCTCGCGGATCACCGACCTGCTGCACCTGGACCGGCCCACCGTCAACGGAACCCTGGGGGAGCAGATCGAGGGCGCCGTCGTCCACGACGACGACGTCATCCGCACCCGCGAGAACCCGGTCGCCGCCGAGGGCGGGGTCGCCGTACTGCGCGGCAACCTCTGCCCCGACGGCGCGGTCATCAAGCACATCGCCGCCGAACCGCACCTGCTCAAGCACACCGGCCCGGCGGTGGTCTTCGACGACTACAAGACCATGCAGCGCACGATCAACGACCCCGGGCTGGACATCACCGCCGACAGCGTGCTGGTACTGCGCAACGCGGGGCCCAAGGGCGGACCGGGCATGCCCGAGTACGGCATGCTGCCGATCCCCGACCGCCTGCTGAAGGAGGGCGTACGGGACATGGTCCGGATCTCCGACGCCCGGATGAGCGGCACGAGCTACGGCGCGTGCGCCCTGCACATCGCGCCCGAGTCGTACATCGGCGGACCGCTCGCCCTCGTGCGGACCGGCGACAGCATCACCCTCGACGTCGATGCCCGCAGCCTCCACCTCCACGTCGACGACGCGGAACTGGAGCGGCGCAGGGCGGAGTGGACACCGCCGCCCACCCGCTACGAGCGCGGCTACGGCGCGCTCTACAACGAACAGATCACGCAGGCCGACACCGGCTGCGACTTCGAGTTCCTGGCAAGGCCCGGCAAGGCCCCAGATCCCTACGCCGGTTGACCGGTCCCACCTAGGGGCGCGGGGAACTGCGCGACAAGCCCCATCGGACCCGCACCCGCCGCACAACAGCAAGAGGCGCCCCGGTACCGCGAACCGGGGCCGGCTTCCGCATATCGAGAAAGCGCTTCCCGCACCTCGCGAGCAACCCGTCGAGAAAGCGCTTCCCGCACCTCGCGAGCAACCCGCACCGAGACGTACCCAGATCGGAGACCCTGTCATGGCCCAAGCCGCAGCCGTGGCGAAACCGCCCGCGCCACCCCGGCGGCGCCGGGCCTCCGCCACGCCGCGCAGGCTCCCGTACTTGCTGATCGCGCCGGCCGCCCTGCTGATGCTGGGCTTCATCGCCTACCCGGTCATCAGCGTCTTCTACTACAGCCTGCAGAACTACAACCCCACCAAGCCGTGGCGGAACGGCTACGCGGGCTTCGACAACTTCGTCCACGCCTTCACCAAGGACCCCGTGTTCTGGGACACCCTGGTCTTCAGCGCCAAGTGGGTCGTCGTCGAGGTCGGACTCCAGCTGCTGTTCGGCCTCGCGCTCGCCCTGATCGTCAACCAGACCTTCGTGGGCCGGGGCCTGGGACGCGCCCTGGTCTTCTCGCCGTGGGCCGTCTCCGGCGTGCTGACCTCCGCGATCTGGGTGCTGCTCTACAACTCCCAGACGGGCATCACCCGTTACCTCGCCGACATGGGCATCGGCTCCTACGGCACGAGCTGGCTGTCGGACACCTCCACGGTGTTCCCGGCGGCGGTCGTGGCCGACCTGTGGCGCGGGGTGCCGTTCTTCGCGATCCTCATCCTCGCCGACCTCCAGTCCGTCTCCAAGGACCTGTACGAGGCCGCCGAGGTCGACGGCGCCAGCCGCATCAAGCAGTTCTGGCACATCACGCTGCCGCACCTGAAGGACGCCATCATCCTGTCCACGCTGCTGCGCGCGGTCTGGGAGTTCAACAACGTCGACCTGCTCTACACCCTGACCGGCGGCGGACCCGCGGGCGAGACGACCACGCTGCCGCTGTACATCGCCAACACATCCGTCGACGCCCACAACTTCGGCTACGCGTCGGCCCTGACCACGGTGGCGTTCGTGATCCTGCTCTTCTGCTCGATGGTCTACCTGCGGCTGAGCAAGTTCGGAGGCGAGAGCAAGTGAGCGTCAAGGAAGCCACCCAGGCCGTGCCCGCCCGCGTGCGCGCCACCCCCGAACCGGCGCGCCCCGCCAAGGGCCACCGCGCCTGGGACGAGGCACCCCGCTGGCAGATCTACCTGCCCCTGGGCATCTACCTGATCTTCACCCTCATCCCCTTCTACTGGATCCTGCTGTTCTCGCTGCGCCCGGCCGGCTCGACCTCGCTCGTGCCCTGGCCGATGACCTTCGACCATTTCGAGAAGGTCTGGACGGACCGCAGCTTCGGCACCTACTTCACCAACAGTGTGCTCGTCGGCGTCGCCACGCTGCTCATGACGACGCTCGTCGCGCTGGCCGGGGGTTACGCCCTCGCCCGGTTCGACTTCAAGGTCAAGCGGGCGTTCATGCTGGCTCTGCTCTGCTCCCAGTTCGTGCCGGGCGCGCTGCTGCTGGTGCCGCTGTTCGAGATCTTCGCCGAACTCCAGATGATCAACTCGCTCGGCAGCGTCATCCTCGCCGAGACGGTCTTCCAGCTGCCGCTGTCGATGATCCTCATCAGCAACTTCATCAAGAACGTGCCGTACTCCCTGGAGGAGGCGGCCTGGGTCGACGGCTGCAACCGTATGACGGCCTTTCGTATCGTGGTGCTGCCGCTGCTGCGGCCCGGCCTGATCGCCGTCGGCTCGTTCGCCTTCGTCCACTCCTGGAACCACTTCCTGTTCGCCCTGATGTTCCTGAACAACCAGGACAAGCAGACGATCCCCGTCGGCCTCAACTCCCTGATGAGCGCGGACAGCGTCGACCTGGGCGCGCTCGCCGCGGGCGGCATCATCGCGGCCGTACCGGTGGTGATCGTGTTCGCCTTCATCCAGAAGTGGCTGATCACCGGGTTCAGCGCGGGGGCGGTGAAGGGATGAGACTCCGGCAGCTGACCGTCGCCTGTTCCCTGTTGGGCGTGCTCTGCGTGCCCGCGCATGCCGAGGCCCGGGACATCGGCCGCGACACCCTCCCGGCGAACGACGGCTGGGCGGCGGAGGGCACCGGGACCACCGGAGGTGCCGCCGCCGACGCCGCCCATGTCTTCACCGTCACCGACCGGTCCGGCCTCGTCCGCGCCCTCGACGGCGGCAGCGACACCCCGAAGATCATCAAGATCGCCGGGACGGTCGACGCCAACACCGACGACGACGGCGACCGGCTGGACTGCGCCGACTACGCCACCGGCGGCTACGCCCTGAAGAAGTACCTCGCCGCCTACGACCCCCGCACCTGGGGCTCCGCCAAGCCCAGCGGCCCGCAGGAGGAGGCCCGCCAGGCCTCCGCCGCCCGGCAGGCCGAGCGGATCGTGCTGCCGGTCGGCTCGAACACGACCATCGTCGGCCTCGGCGACTCGGCCGTCCTGAAGGGCGCGAGCCTGACGGTGAGGAACGCGGACAACGTGATCATCCGCAACCTCGACGTGCGCGACGCCTACGACTGCTTCCCCGTCTGGCAGCCGAACACCGGCGGCCTCGGCGACTGGAAGACGGCCTACGACAACATCTGGCTGACCGGCGCCACCCATGTGTGGGTGGACCACGTGACCCTGAGCGACAAGGGCCACCCGGACGCCAAGGAACCCACCCACTTCGCCCGCAACTACCTCCGCCACGACGGCCTGCTGGACATCACCAACGGCTCCGATCTCGTCACCGTCTCCTGGAGCCGCTTCGCCGGCCACGACAAGGCGATGCTCATCGGCAGCGGCGACACCGCCACCGGCGACCGCGGCAGGCTCCGGGTCACCCTGCACCACAACGCCTTCGAGTCCGTCGTCCAGCGCGCCCCGCGTGTCCGCTTCGGCCAGGTGCACCTCTACAACAACCGCTACGACATCCCCGGCGACGACTACCGCTACTCCCTCGGCGTCTCCACCGAGTCGAGGATGTACGCGCAGAGCAACGCCTTCCACGCGCCCGGCCACGTGGAGGTCGCCGACCTGGTCAAGAGCTGGAACGGCAGCGCCCTGCACCAGAGCGGCACGCTCTTCAACGGTTTCCCGGTCGACCTGCTCGCCATCCACAACGCCTACAACTCGGGCAGCGAGCGCGATCTGACGGCCGACGTCGGCTGGACGCCCACCCTGCACGGGCGGATCGACGGTGCCCGGGAGGCCGACCGGGCGGTGGCCCACGGCGCGGGTGCGGGGAGGATCCCATGACCGGTCGCATGATCGACTCCATGAGCGAACCCCTGAGCCATCGCCCGAGCACGCCCCTGCCCGTCGTCCTCGCCGGTGCCCGGGGCCACGGCCGCTGGCACGTCGAGAACATCCGCCGCCTGCAGAAGAAGGGCATCGTCCGGCTCGTCGGGATCTGCGAGCTGACGCCACTGACCGAGGAGGAGCTCGGCGACCTCGGCACGCCCGAGCAGACCGCCGACTTCGGCGCCCTGCTGGACTCCACCGGCGCGCGGATCGCCGTGATCTGCACCCCGATCCCTACCCACACCGACCTCGCCCTCACGGCGGCCGAACGCGGCGTACACCTCCTCCTGGAGAAACCGCCCGCCCCTTCCTACGCCGAGTTCCGCCGGATGGCCGACGGGGTCGCCGCGGCCGGGGTCGTCTGCCAGATCGGCTTCCAGTCGCTGGGCTCGCACGCCCTGACGGCCGTCCGCGAGCTGATCGAGAAGGGCGCGATCGGCACGCTCGTCGGAATCGGCGGCGCCGGTGCCTGGGTGCGCGACGAGCACTACTTCCGGCGGGCGCCCTGGGCGGGCAGACGGCGGCTGAACGGCGTCGAGGTGATCGACGGGGCACTGACCAACCCCCTCGCCCACGCCGTCGCCACCGCCCTCGCCCTGGGCGGCAGCACCCGCGCCGAGGACGTCGCCGGCATCGAGACCGAACTGCTGCGCGCCAACGCCATCGAGTCCGACGACACCTCCTGCGTCCGGATCACCACCGCTCAGGGCCACCCGGTCACCGTCGCCGCCACCCTGTGCGCCGAGCAGGCGGACGAGCCGTACGTGCTGGTGCACGGCAGCAGCGGCCGGATCACCTTCTGGTACAAGCAGGACCGGGTGCTGCTCCAGCGCGCCGGGCACGGCCCGGAGGAGTCCGAGCACGGCCGCACCGATCTGCTGGAGAACCTCGTCGAGCACCTCACCACCGGCGTGGACCTGCTCGTCCCGCCGGAGGAGACCGGCGCCTTCATGAAGGTCGTGGAGGCCATCCGCACCGCCCCCGACCCGGCGCCCCTGCCGGACACCGCCTGGCACCGCATCCCCGGCGAGAACCGCCGGGTCGTGCCGGGCATCGACGGACTCGTCGCGGCCGCCGCCGACACCCTCTCCCTCTACTCCGAGCTCGGCGCTCCCTGGACGCCCCCGTCGAACGAGGTGAGCACCCGATGACCAGCAACGACACCGCGGTCCTGCGCGTCGCGGGCCGGCCGGTCGGCCGGTACGTCACCCGGCCCGAGCTGCCGGCCCGGCTCTCCCCGCGCCCCTATCTGCACCCCGTCACCACCCTGGCCGGCACGGCCGTGACCGAACTCGCCCCGGCCGACCACGCACACCACCTCGGCGTCGGTGTCGCCGTTCCCGACGTCGAGGGGTTCAACTTCTGGGGCGGGCGCACCTACGTCCGCGACCAGGGCCCCACCGAACTCGACAACCACGGCGCGCAGCGGCACGTCGCCTTCCAGCTGCGCGACCCGGACGGCTTCGTGGAGGAGCTGCGCTGGGTGAGCGCGGGCGGTGAGCTGCTGCGCGAACGCCGGACGGTCGCGGCCACCGAACTCACCGACCGGGCCTGGGCGCTGGACCTCACGTTCTCCCTCACCAACGTGGCCGGGAAGCCGCTGTCGATCGGCAGCCCCGCGACCAACGGGCGCCCGGGCGCCGCCTACGGCGGCTTCTTCTGGCGGGCCCGCAAGGAGCCCTCCGCGCCGGAGGTCTTCACGGCCGCCGCCGACGGCGAGGATAAGGTCCACGGCAACCCCGCCGACTGGCTCGCCCTGCGGGGCGCCACCTGGACGCTGGTCTTCGCCGGCGCCACCGAACGGACCCGCCGCGACCCGTGGTTCGTACGCACCGAGGAGTACCCGGGCGTCGGCTCCTCCCTGGCCTCCGACGAACGGGTGCCGGTCCCGCCGGGCGAGACCGTCGTGCGCCGGGTGGTCACCGTTGTCGCCGACGGCCGTCTCGACCGCGACGCCGCGGCCTCCCTCGTCCGCAAGGCGGTGAGCCCGTGACCTCCGAGACCTACCGCAACCCGGTCCTCGACGCCGACTGGTCCGACCCGGACGTCGTCCGCGTCGGCGACGACTTCTACCTGACCGCCTCCAGCTTCGGCCGCGCCCCCGGCCTGCCGCTGCTGCACTCGCGCGACCTGGTCAACTGGACCCTGGTCGGCCACGCCCTGGAACGCCTGGAGCCGGCCGGGGAGTTCGCCACACCCCGCCACGACTGCGGCGTCTGGGCCCCGTCCCTCAGGTATCACGACGAACGCTTCTGGATCTTCTGGGGCGACCCCGACCAGGGCATCTTCCAGATCAACGCCCCGGCGATCCGCGGCCCCTGGACCCGCCCGCACCTGCTGAAGGCCGGCAAGGGCCTGATCGACCCCTGCCCGCTGTGGGACGAGGACACCGGTGAGGCCTACCTGGTCCACGCCTGGGCCAAGTCCCGCTCCGGCGTCAAGAACCGCCTCACCGGCCACCGGATGCGCCCCGACGGCACCGGCCTCCTCGACGAGGGCAAGGTGATCGTCGACGGGGACCGCATACCCGGCTGGTTCACCCTCGAAGGCCCCAAGCTCTACCGGCACGACGGCTGGTTCTGGATCCTCGCCCCCGCCGGCGGCGTGGAGACCGGCTGGCAGGGCGCCTTCCGCTCGCGCGGCTTCTTCGGGCCGTACGAGGAGCGGATCGTCCTGGAGCAGAAGGACACCGACGTCAACGGCCCCCACCAGGGCGGCTGGGTGCGCACCCCGTCCGGCGAGGACTGGTTCCTGCACTTCCAGCAGCGCGGCGCGTACGGCAGGGTCGTCCACCTCCAGCCGATGCGCTGGGGCCCGGACGAGTGGCCGGTGCTCGGGGACGAGGGCGCCCCCGTCGCCGAACACCGCCGGCCCGACCTGCCGCCGCAGCCGCCCGCCGCGCCCGCCACCGACGACGACTTCCCCGGCGGACGGTACGGCCGCCAGTGGCAGTGGACGGCCAACCCGGGCGACGGCTGGGCCACCCAGCACTCCGGGGACGGACTGCGGCTGACCTGCGTACGCTCGCAGGACGCTCACGACCTGCGGAAACTGCCCCATGTGCTGACCCAGCGGCTGCCTGGCGCACCCTGCACCGCCGAAGTGGAGCTGCGGCTCGACAGTGACGAGCCCGGGGCCCGGGCCGGGCTCGCGGTGCTCGGGGACGCGTTCGGCTGGATCGGACTCCAGCGCGGCACGGACGGCACGGTCCACCTGGTGCACCGGTTCGCCGAGGCCGTGGCGGAGGGCGAACGCGACGCCGCCCACCCCCGGCTCGCCGCGGAGGGCCGGGCCCGGCTGCGGATCGAGATCGGCGCTGGGGCACGCTGCCGCTTCTCCGCCGACGTGGGCGACGGCTTCCGGCCGTCCGGTCCCGTGTTCGCCGCCACTCCGTGGCGCTGGGTCGGCGCCCTGCTCGGCCTGTTCGCCCTCGCACCCGCCGGCCAGGGGCACGCCGGAGCGGCGGCCTTCACCCGGTTCCGGATCAGCGCCTCGTAACACACCCCTGTCGTAAGCCTGTTGGGAGCCGCAATGACGCACCTCCGTAGCAAGCGCTTGTCGAGACCGGGCCGGCCGCGCACAGCCCTGGCCGCCGTGCTCGGCCTCGTCGCCGCGCTGGGCCTCGGGGCGATCGGGGACGCCCACGCGGCGCCCCCGGCGAATCCCGGGACCGCGGTGAGACCCGGGCCTGCCGCGGACCGCTGGACCGACCGGCCGCACGGCTTCGCGTCCCTCGCGGGCGGGACCACCGGCGGGGCGGGCGGCAAGGTCGTCACCGTCACCGACCAGGCCGCACTCGCGAAGTACGCGGCGGCCGAGGAGCCGTACGTCATCCGCGTCAAGGGCACCGTCGAGATGGAGCCCTTCGGCCGGGAGATACCCGTCGCCTCGGACAAGACCGTCATCGGCGTGAGCGACACCGCCGAGATCGTGCACGGCGGCTTCACCCTCGACCCCGGCACCCACAACGTCGTCATCCGCAACCTGACCATCCGCGACACGGCCGTCGAGGGCAACTGGGACTGCAAGGACACCGACTACGACGGCATCCGCCTGGACACCGCCCACCACGTGTGGATCGACCACATCCGGTTCTCGCGGATCTGCGACGGGCAGCTCGACATCCGCAAGGACAGCGAGTACGTCACCGTCTCCTACAACCAGTTCACGGACAACAACAAGACCTTCGGCATCGGCTGGACCCCGAACGTCAGGACGCAGATCACCGTCGACCACAACTGGTTCCGCGGCACCAAGCAGCGCAACCCGTCCGCCGACAACTGCGCCTACGCGCACCTCTACAACAACTACCTGGCCGCGCAGCTGTCCGACGGCGACCCGGTCTGGACGTACGGCAACTGGTCGCGCGGCCGGACGAAGATGGTCATCGAGAACAGCTTCTACGACGGTGTCCAGCACCCCCACCAGGCCGACGCCACGGCGGAGCTGGTGCAGCGCGGGTCGGTCCTGCGCAACACGACGGGCCGGCACGACGCGTGGGGCACGGCGTTCGACCCGCGGGAGTTCTACTCCTACCGGCTCGACCCGGCCGCGGCGGTGCCCGCGCTGGTGAAGCGGTTCTCCGGGCCGCAGCAGCGGATCGGCGGGCCGGTCACACTGCACGTCCCGGGCGACCACCCGACCGTGCAGGCCGCCGTGGACGCCGTCCCCGAGGGCAACGACACCCCGATCACCATCGCCGTCGCGCCGGGCACCTACCGCGAGAAGGTGTTCATCCCCGCGAGCAAGCCGAACATCCTGCTGCTTGGGGCCGGACGCGACCGCTCCGACACCGTCATCGTCTTCGACACGCCGGCCGAGTACGGGGGGTCGACGGGGAGCGCCACCGTCCGGATCGCCGCGAACGACGTCACCGCACGCAACCTCACCTTCAGCAACGACTTCGACGAGGCCGCGCACGAGCTGAAGGGCGAGCAGGCCCTGGCCATGAAGACGACCGGTGACCGGATCGTCTTCGAGGACACCGCCTTCCTGGGCAACCAGGACACGCTGATGACCGACAGCCCCAAGCTGACCACCGTCAGCCGGGTCTACGTCCGCGACTCCTACATCGAGGGCGACGTCGACTTCGTCTACGGACGGGCCACGACGGTGATCGAGCGGTCGGTCATCCGGGCGCTGAGCCGCGGCTCGGACTCCAACAACGGCTACATCACGGCGGCTTCGACGTGGAAGGGCAACCCCTACGGGTTCCTGATCACCAAGTCGAAGATCGTCAGCGACGCCCCCGCCGGGACCTACCACCTCGGCCGGCCCTGGCACCCGGGCGGCGAGCCGGACGCGGTCGCCCAGGTGCTGATCCGGGAGACCCGGCTGCCGGCCGCGGTCAAGTCCTCGCCGTGGACCGACATGAGCGGGTTCTCGTGGAAGGACGCACGGTTCACCGAACACCGCAACTACGGCCCGGGCGCGACGGTCACCGCCGACCGTCCGCAGATGAGCGACCGGGACGCGCGCTCCCACACCGTCACCGCCTACCTGGCGGGCACCGACGGCTGGGCGCCGCACATCCGCCACTGACCCTCCACACCCTCAAGTTCCGCAGGATCCAGAAGAAGAGAGCCGACCAATGAAGATCAGCAATCGCACCAGCAGCAGAGGCGGGCGCCGCACCTCGGCCGCCGTCGCCCTGGGAGCCGTGCTCGCGCTGACCGCGACCGCCTGCGGCGACGACGGCAGCGGAGCGGGCGGCGACAAGGGCGCCGACGGAAGCGGCAAGGGCAAGATCGTCTTCTGGGACAACAACGGCGGCGTCCGCACCGAGATCTGGAAGGAGGTCATCGCCGACTTCGAGAAGGCCAACCCGGACATCAAGGTCGACTACGTCGGGATCGCCTCGACCGAGTACCAGTCGAAGGTCGACACCGCCCTCCAGGGCGGCGGTCTGCCGGACGTCGGCGGCGTGGGCGCGGCGATGCTCGCGGGGTTCGCCGCGCAGGGCGCGCTGGAGCCGCTCGACGAGCGGCTCGGCAAGTCGTCGCTGAACGGCAAGCTCAACAAGGACATGGTCGAGTCGCTGAAGGCCGCCGGCGGCGGGGACGACAAGCTGTACTCGATCCCGACCTCCGCGAACAACGGTGTGCTGTACTACCGCACCGATCTGTTCAAGAAGGCGGGGCTCCAGGAGCCGACGACCTGGGACCGCTTCTACGAGGCCGCGAGGAAGCTGACGAACGCGGGCGAGAACGAGTTCGGCTACACCATTCGCGGTGGTGCGGGTTCCATCGCCCAGGCGCTGGACGCCATGTACGGGCAGTCCGGCATCACGTCGTTCTGGGATGCCAGTGGAGAGAAGACCACGGTCAACGACCCCAAGAACGTGGCGGCGCTGGAGAAGTACGCGGCGCTGTACAAGAAGGTCACTCCGGCCGCCGACCTCAACAATGACTTCACCAAGATGGTCGCGCAGTGGGACTCCGGCACGATCGGGATGCTGAACCACAACCTCGGGTCGTACCAGGACCACGTGAAGGCGCTCGGCCCCGACAAGTTCCGCGGTATTCCGCAGCCGATCGGCGCCGGCGGCAAGCGGGTGCAGGTGTCCAACCCGGTGGACGGGCTGGGGCTGTTCAAGAGCGGCAAGAACAAGGACGCCGCCTGGAAGTTCATCGAGTTCGCCACGTCCAGGGCGGAGAACTCGAAGTTCAACGAGGCGGCGGGGCAGGTGCCGTCGAACACGGACGCGGCGAAGGACCCGTGGATCTCGAAGGCCGAGCCCACGAAGCTGGCCGCCGACGCGTTGTCGGACGGGTCGACGACAATCGTGCAGCTGCCGTACTACCTGCCGGACTGGAACACGATTTCCAAGGCGGACAACGAGCCGAACTTCCAGAAGGTGCTGCTCGGGAAGATGAGTGCGAAGGAATTCCTGGACACGATGGCCGATCAGCTGAATGCGGCTCAGGAGGAGTGGAACCAGCAGAACGGCTAGTTCTGCTGTATCGCCGTGGGGCGGCCCGTGGTTTTTCAGGGTGCGGGCCGCCCGTGGTTGTTCGCGCAGTTCCCCGCGCCCCTGAGTGAGTTGCACACCCCCGTTGAAAGGGACTCCGCGTGTCCATCAGTCGTAGACAGGTTGCTGTTGCCGCGGCCGCTGTGCCGTTGGCGTTCTCCATGGCCGGGACCGCTTACGCCACCGGCCGTCGTACGCCCACGCTCTACATCGCCGGTGATTCCACCGCCGCGCAGAAGTACGCCGATGCCGCGCCCGAGACCGGGTGGGGAACGGCGATTCCGTTCTTCCTGCAGAGATACCGGCTTGCCGTCTCCAACCATGCCGTGAACGGGCGGAGTTCGAAGAGCTTCGTCGACGAGGGGCGGCTGAGGGGGATTCTGTCCGCGATCCGGCCCGGGGATTTCCTCCTCGTCCAGTTCGCGCACAACGACGAGAAGGCGGAGGACCCCACCCGGTACACCGAGCCCTGGTCGACGTATCAGGAGTACCTGCGGATGTACCTCGACGGCGCCCGGGCCCGTGGGGCGCGGCCCGTGCTCGCCACCTCCGTGGAGCGCCGGCGGTTCGACGCGGCCGGGAAGGCGTTGCCGACGCACGGGGAGTACCCGGCGGCCATGCGCGCCCTCGCCGCCGAGGAGCGCGTCGCGCTGCTCGACATCCAGGCGCTGTCGCTCACCCTGTGGCAGCGGCTCGGGGCCGAGGAGACCAAGAAGTACTTCAACTGGACGGCGACCGAGCAGGACAACACGCACTTCAACCCGCCCGGGGCCATCGAGGTGGCCCGGCTCGTGACGCGGGAGTTGCTGCGCACCCGGGTGCTCGGGCCGCGGGACGTGCGGCGGCTGGACGAGCGGATCCCCGAGTCCTGGATCACCTGGCCGGAAGCCGCCGCGTAACACCCCCGACGAAGAGGAAGAGAGCCGCACCGTGAATGCTCAGAAGTGTCATGATCATGTCATCGTGAGAGCCGCCCTGCTCATCGGCTGCACCGCGCTCGTGCTGTCCCTGAGCGGCACCGGCGCCCAGGCCCAGCCCCGGGACATCGCCCGCCAGACCCTCGGCGCCGGCGACGGATGGGGCTCCCACGGCACCGGCACCACCGGCGGAGCGTCGGCCGACGCCCAGCACGTCTACACCGTCACCACCTGGGAGCAGTTCCGGGCCGCCCTGAAGGACGGCGGGACCGCGCCAAGGATCATCAAGGTCAAGGGCGTCATCGACGCCGTCTCCCAGGGCTGCGACGCGTTCGCGGCCGAGGGGTACGACTTCCGGAAGTACCTCGCCGCCTACGACCCCGCCGTCTGGGGCCACGACAAGCCGGTCAGCGGTGAGCAGGAGGACCTGCGGGCCGCGTCCGCCGCCGCGCAGGACAAGACCATCAAGGCGACCGTGCCCGCCAACACCACCATCGTGGGCGTGGGGAAGGGCTCCGGGATCCGCGGCGGCAGCCTCCAGATCAAGGGCGTGGACAACGTCATCGTCCGCAACCTCGCCTTCGAGGCCCCGATCGACTGCTTCCCGCAGTGGGACCCCACCGACGACAACAAGACCGGCGCCTGGAACAGCGAGTACGACGGAATCGTGGTGTACGGCTCCACGCACGTGTGGGTCGACCACAACACGCTGACCGACGGCCGCTACCCCGACAGCGCGCTGCCGTCCTACTTCGGCAAGACGTACCAGCAGCACGACGGGCTGCTCGACGTCGTGCGCGGCTCCGACCACGTGACGGTGTCCTGGAATTCCTTCAAGGACCACGACAAGACCATGCTGATCGGCAACAGCGACAGCGCCACCGCCGACGACACGGGCAAACTCAAGGTCACGCTGCACCACAACCGTTTCGAGGGCATCGTCGAACGGGCGCCGCGCGTGCGATTCGGGCAGGTCGACTCGTACAACAACCATTTCGTGGTCTCCAAGGGCCAGAAGTGGGGCTACGTCTACGGCATCGGCAAGGAGTCCCGGCTCGTCGCCGAGCACAACGCGTTCACGCTGGCGCAGGGCATCAGCCCGGCGAAGATCCTCAAGAAGTGGAACGAGGCGCCGGTCACCGCGGCCTCCAACATCGTCAACGGCAGGGCGGTCGACCTGATCGCCGTGCACAACGCGGAGATCCCCGGGGAGACGCTCCAGTCGGGCGCCGGCTGGACCCCGACCCTGCGCGCGGACGTCGACCCGGCGAAGGCCGTCCCGGGCATCGTCGACGCCCGGGCGGGCGCCGGCCGCCTCTGCTGACCCGACCCGACCCGACCCGACCCGACCCGACCCGCCCCGAACCGGCCGGGGCGGCCCGCAGCGCACCCCCGCCCCGGGGTGCGCTCGCTCGCCCCGGCCCCTGCCCGCCCCGCACCCGCCCCACCGCAAAGGAGCGGCCGCATGCACGCACAGCCCGACCAATTCCCCCTTTCCCGCCGGGGGTTCCTCGCCGCGAGCGCCGCGGCCGGCACCCTCCTCGGCCTCACCGCCGACCCCGCGTGGGCCCGCACCCGGCCGCGACCGTTCGGCCGGTACGGATCGCCCGCCGCACGCCGGGATCCCCGGACCCTTTACGTCCATCCGGCCGGAGTCGGTGACTTCACCACGGTCCGGGACGCCGTGGCCGCCGCGACCGGGAGCGGGTACACCCTGGTCATCGCGCCGGGCGTCTACCGGCAGACCGTCGCCGTCGACCCCGGCCGCGCCTCGATGACCTGGATCGGGGCGAGCGAGGATCCCTGTGACGTCGTGATCGTGTACGACAACGCGGCCGGAACGCCCAAGCCCGGCGGCGGCACCCACGGCACCACCGGCTCGGCCACCACCACCGTCCAGGCCGACGGCTTCACCGCCCGCTGGATCACCTTCGCCAACGACTGGCTGCGTGCCGACCACCCCGACGTCACCGGCACCCAGGCCGTCGCCCTCAAGGTCCAGGGCGACCGCTCCGCCTTCCACCACTGCCGGTTCCTCGGCCACCAGGACACCCTGTACGCCGACTCCATGGCCCTCGGCACCGTCGCCCGCCAGTACTTCGGCCACTGCTACGCCGAGGGCGACGTCGACTTCGTCTTCGGACGGGCGACCGCCGTCTTCGACCGGTGCCACTTCCGGACCCTGTCGAGGACCGAGCTGGCCGGCGCCCCCTACGGCTTCGTCTTCGCGCCCTCGACCGCGGGCGCCGGTCCGCTCGGCTACCTCGTCACCAGAAGCCGCGTCAGCAGCGAGGCCCCCGACGGCTACTACAAGCTGGCCCGCCCCTGGGTGCCCAGCTCCGACCCCACCGCCCGGCCCATGCTCACCGTGCGGGACACCTGGCTCGGGCCCGGCATCGACGCGGTCGCGCCCTACGCCAACATGTCCGACTCCCACCCGTGGCAGAACCAGCGCTTCGCCGAGTACCGCAACACAGGGCCAGGCGCGGTGGTCCATGTCCCCGGGAACCGGCCCCAGCTGAGCCGCGCGCAGGCCCGGGCGCACACCCGGGAGGCCTGTCTCGGCGACTGGCGGCCGTATGCGTAAAACCGCCGCGCTCCTCCTCGGCCTCGGCCTGCTCTGGCCGGCGGCCGCACCGGCCTCCGCCGCCGACCGCACCCCTGCCGAGCGTGCCCCCACCGGCTGGGCCTCGGCCGGCCCCGGCACGACCGGCGGGGCGGGCGGCCGCACCTGGACGGTGGACACGCGCGCCGAGCTCAAGGCCGCCCTCGCCAACGACGGCGAACCGACCGCGCCCAAGGTGATCAGGGTCGTCGGCGCCATCGACGGCCACGAGAGCGAGAACGGCTCCCCGCTCGGGGAGCAGGACTACGCACCCGGATACGACCTCGGTCGCTACATGTCCTGCTTCGGTGAGGACGGTGCCGCCTGGTCCGACACCCGCTTCGGCCACTGCAAGCAGCAACGGCAGCTGCGGCAGACCGGGTCGAACAAGGAGAAGGCGCAGATCCAGCTCACCGTGCCGAGCAACACCACGCTCGTCGGCGCCGGCCGCGACGCCCGGCTGCTCGGGGTGTTCCTGACCGTCAACACCGGCAGCAACATCATCGTGCGGAACCTGCACCTCGAAGCCCCCGTCGACCACTTCACCGGCTGGTCCCCGGACGACGGCACCCGGGGCAGCTGGAACGCCCGCTTCGACGCCATGACCGTGATCACCGGCAGGAACATCTGGATCGACCACTGCACCTTCACCGATGGTCGCTTCCCCGACCGCGAGGCGCCCCTCGGCTTCCACGGCGAGCGCGTGCAACGGCACGACGGGCTACTGGACATCGAGGACGGCTCCGACTTCGTCACCGTCTCCGACAGCCGGTTCGAGGACCACGACAAGGCGATCCTCGTCGGCTCGGGCGACGGACGCGGGGACCGCGACCGGGGGCATCTCAAGGTGACCTTCGCCCGCAACCTGTTCAGCGACATCGTGCAACGCGCCCCGCGGGTCCGCTTCGGGCAGGTGCACGTCGTCAACAACGTCCACCGGGGGCGGACCCCGCTCTACGCCCTGGGCGTCGGGGTGGAGTCCGCGATCTTCTCCGAGCGCAACGTCTTCCGGTACCCCGACGGAGGGCCGTCGCTCGCCGTCGCCGCCTACGGGGGCACGCAGTTCCACGACACCGGCTCCTGGTTCAACGGCCGGCCCGCCCGTCTGAACGCCGTGGCGAGCGCCCTCGGACTCGGGAGCGACGTCGGCTGGGACCCCGACGGCGTCTACGACCACCGTGCCCTGACCTCCCTGGCGGCCATCGAGCGCTACGTACTGCGGAACGCCGGATCCGGGAGGCCGCATGGACGCCCATGACGCGCTGGGGCGACGGACGTTCGTGGCCGGGGCGAGTGCCGCACTGCTGGGCGGGGGAGCGGTGAGCGGGGCACAGGCGGCGGTCGTGGACGGCCCGCTGCCCGATTTCCACCCGGCGCTCAAAGACGCCCTGACCTTCCCGGGGGCCTGGGGCAGGTCCCCGATCCGCGACCACCGCGCCTGGCGGCGGGCCGCCCGCGCCACCGTCGAGGAGCACCTCCTCGTCGAACGGCAGGACAGGACGCCGTACGCACCGGAGTTCACCGGCCGCTCCCGGACACGGGACTGCACCCGCGAGCTGGTGACCGTCTCCCTCACCCGCTACGAACGGGTCCGCGGCGCCCTGCTCACCCCGCACGGCCGCGGGCCCTTCCCCGCGGTGCTGCTCCTGCACGACCACGGCGCCCGGTTCGACATCGGCAAGGAGAAACTCGTCCGGCCCTGGTACGACGACACCCGGCTCGCCTCCGCCCGCGCCTGGGCGGACAAGTACTTCAGCGGACGGTTCGTCGGCGACGAACTGACCCGCCGCGGCTATGTGGTGCTCTGCCTGGACGCGCTCGGATGGGGCGACCGCGGTCCCCTCGCCTACGAGCAGCAGCAGGCGCTCGCCGCCAACTTCTACAACCTCGGCTCGTCGCTCGCCGGGCTCATGGCCAGGGAGGACCAGCGGGCCGCCGCCTTCCTGGCGGGACTCGGCCGGGTGGACGCCCGGCGGGTCGCGGCCGTCGGCTTCTCCATGGGCGCCTACCGGGCCTGGCAGACCGCGGCCCTCAGCGACCACGTGGCGGCCGCCGCGAGCGTCTGCTGGATGACCGGCCTGAAGGAGATGATGGTGCCCGGCAACAACACCCTGCGCGGCCAGTCGGCGTACTTCATGCTCCACCCCGGCCTCTCCCGGCACCTCGACATCCCCGACGTGGCGAGCATCGCCGCCCCCAGCCCGATGCTGTTCTTCGACGGCGGACGCGACACGCTGTTCCCGGCCGAGGGCGTGCGGGTCGCGTACGACAAGCTGCAAGCCGTCTGGCGCTCGCACCACGCCGAGGAGCGGATACGGATGAAGACGTGGCCGGAACTCGGCCACGTCTTCACCGATCAGATGCAGGACGAGGTCTTCAACTGGCTCGACGACGTCCTGTGAGACTCACCGCCGCACCGGCTTGATGCCCTCCAGCGTCGGCACCACCGGCTTGATGCTGCCGTCGGCCGCGAACTCCATGCGGTCGATGGTCGTCTCGCGGTGCATGCCGTCGCCACCCGGCCGGCCGGGCCCGTTGAGGGCGAAGCGGTGGTAGACGGCGTACCAGTCGTCGGTGCCGGGGGTGTTCACCACCGAGTGGTGACCGGTACCGAGGATGCCGTACTCGGGCCGCTTCTCCAGGATCGTCCCGCGCTTGGTCCACGGGCCGAGGGGGGACGGTCCCGTCGCGTACGCCACGTGGTAGTTCTCGCTGCGGGTGTCGTCCTCCGACCACATGAAGTAGTACGTGCCCTTCCGCTTGATCACGAAGGAGCCCTCGCGGAAGTTGTCGGGGGTGATGTCCCGCACCTTCGAGGCGTCGTAGGACACCATGTCGTCGTTCAGCGGCACGACGTACCCGTGGCCGTTGCCCCAGTACAGGTAGGCCTGGCCGTCGTCGTCCGTGAAGACGGCCGGGTCGATCATCTGGCCCTTCAATGAACCGCCCTTGGGGACCAGGGGCTTGCCGAGCGCGTCCTTGAAGGGACCGGCGGGGGAGTCGGCCACCGCCACGCCGATCTGCTGCTCGGCGCAGAAGTAGAAGTAGTACCTGCCGTCCCGCTCGGCGATCGCGGGTGCCCAGGCGTTCTTGTCGGCCCAGGTGACGTCCGGCCCGAGGTCGAGGATGACGCCGTGGTCCTTCCAGTTGACCAGGTCCTTCGACGAGTACGCCTTGAACTGGGTGCCGCTCCAGCCCGGGAAGCCGTCCGTCGTCGGGTAGATCCAGTACCTGCCGTTGAGGTAGTGGACGTCCGGGTCGGCGTTCAGGCCGGGCAGCATGGGGCTGCGGGTGCGGACCGCCTCGACCGTCCAGGTGCGCTTGGTGCCGTCGGCGGCCGTGACCGTGTACTTCTGCGGCGTGCGGAAGTCGCGGCGGGTGCCGGACTTCGGGCTGAGCTTCGCGCCCTCACCGACCCACAGCTTCGGGGCCAGACCGCGCAGGTCGGCGTCGGGCCGCATCGGCAGGACGACCTTCGAGGCGCTGTCCGTGACGATCGCGTACCCCTTCTGGTGCTTCGCCGTCGCGTCCACCACCGAGGCGGGCGTAGCCGGGTAGGCGGCCAGCAGCCGGTCGTACTCCTCCTGCGTCACCGGGAGCACCGTGCCGTGCCGGGGGCTCGCCGGGAGCTGGTAGTCCGTGGACGGGGTCCACTTGCCGGAGGCGAGGTCGGTGGTCTCGAAGGGGAGGTAGCCGCGGCCGCCGTACTCGTCGATGAACAGGTACCACTTCTTCTCGGTGTTCGACTTGAACACCGTCGGGCCCTCACCGCGGTCCATCGCGCCCTTGCCGATGCAGTCGGCCACGAAGTCGTACTTCGTCGAGGTCAGGGAGGTGGACTTCTCGCCGGTGATGAACTTCGAGCAGGGGCTCGAGGAGCTGGGGTCCCGTTCGTCCTTGGTGTAGCGGTAGTACTCGTCCTTGTACTGCACGACCGTGGAGTCGATCACCGAGTAGCCCGGGTCGTTCCAGACCTTCGGCTCGCTGAAGGTGCGGAAGTCCTTCGTCGTGGCGTACAGCATCTTGTTGTACGTGCTGCCCTTGTGGTCCGGGTCGTCGTCGGCGTACAGCTTCGACGCCCAGAAGACGACGTACGCGTCGCGCTCGTCGTCCCAGTAGGCCTCCGGGGCCCAGGTGTTGCCCGCGCTGTCCGGGGAGACCTTCACCAGGCGCTGGTCGGTCCAGTGGACCAGGTCGGTGGACTCCCAGACCATGATCGACTTGCTGCCGTGCCGCTGCACCTGGTCCCAGGTGCCGCTGGAGTTCTGGTACATCCGCAGGTCGGTGGCGATCAGGTAGAACTTGTCGCCCTCGGGGGAGCGGATGACGAACGGGTCGCGCAGGCCCTTCTCGCCGATCGTCGACGTCAGGACCGGCTTGCCGGCGTTCAGCTCGCGCCAGTGCAGCGGGTCGTTGCCGCGGCTGAGGGCGTAGCGGATCTGCTCGCCGTCGGCGGTGCCCTCGCCGGTGAAGTAGGCGAAGAGATAGCCGGCGTACTTGCTGTGCTTCACGGGTGGGGCTCCGGGGTCTGCGGTGCTGGGCGGTGCCGTGAACAGGGTCATGAGGAGGCCGGTCAGGGCCAGGAAAGGCAGCAGGAGCGTGCGGGCGATGCGGGGGCGCATGACACTTCCTGTCGGAGTGTGGGGGATTCTGTTGGATAGCGGCCCTCGGAGTTTCACCGGAGGGACGCAGGGCGTCAACGGGTAGGCGTGCGGCCCGTGGTTCCGAAACTTTCGGGACGGCGGTGCCTTCGGTGCAAGTGACGGCGGCAACCCTTTCCGGCGCGGCGGCGACTGACGGACGGGAAACGGACCGGAGCGGGCCCCTCCGACCGTTTCCGTCCCCGGCCCCCCAAGAAGGGAACACTCCGTGCCGCCGAGCACCGGACGCCATCGCAGCACCCGTACGCTCTCCATCGCCGCGGCCGTGGTCTGTGCCGCGGGGGCCGGCGGCGTCGGCCTCGGGCTGACGACCGGCGGCGCCCGGGCCGCCTCGCCGACGGTCACCGTCTCCACCGCGGCCCAGCTCGAAGAGGCCGTGCGCAACGCCACCGCCGGCACCGTGATCCAGGTGCGCGGCGGCACCTACCACCCGTCCGCCACCCTGGAGTCCGGCGCGAACGGCACCGCTTCCGCGCCCATCACCCTGCGGGCGTACGACGGGGAGAAGGTGCGGATCGACGGGTCCCGACTGCCCGCCGGCTCCTGGCTGGCCGGGATCAGCGGCGACCACTGGACCGTCCAGGACCTCGCGTTCGTCAACTCCCCGGCCCGGGGTTTCGTCGCCACGTCCTCGGTCGGCGGAATCTTCAGGAACCTGGTCACCGCGGACAACGGCGACTCCGGCTTCACCCTGCGCGGCGACGGCACCACCGGCAACCTCGTGCAGAACCTGGACAGCCACGGCAACTACGACCCGGCCGGCCACGGCCGGAACGCGGACGGCATCGCGGTCACGTTCGGCTCGGGGACCGGCAACAGGATCACCGGAGCCCGGCTGTACGGCAACGCCGACGACGGCGTCGACCTGTGGCAGTTCTCCTCGCCGGTGACCATCGAGCACTCCTGGGCCTTCGGCAACGGCGGGAACCGCTGGAAGGACGGGGCCTTCGAGGGCGACGGCAACGGCTTCGAGCTGGGCGGCGGCGGCGCGTCCGCCGCCCACGCCGTCACCGGCAACGCGGCCTGGGACAACACGCGGCACGGCTTCACCGAGAACTCCAACACCGGCGCCGTCGCCCTGCACCGCAACACCGCCTACGCCAACGCCGGGAACGGCTTCTCCTTCGCCGCCGGCAGGGCCCGCCTCGGCGGGAACCTCGCCGTCGGCGACAAGGACGGAGCGGCGCAGCTCGGCCCCTCGGCCCTCTCCGCCGGCAACACCTGGGACAGCGGCACCGCCACCCCGGCCTTCCGGTCGACGGACCCGGCCGGCGCGTACGGAGCCCGCCGGGCGGACGGATCCCTGCCCCGGACGGCGTTCCTGACGACCGGCTCCACCGCCGTCGGCTCGACGATGGACTGACACCTCTGCGCTCATGGCGACGCCCCCGTCGGTGCGAAGCGACGGGGGCGCCCTGCCGACCGGCCGAGGGGGGCTCGACCGGTACCGTCCGGCCGTCCGGAGGGGGGCTCCGGAGGGCCGAGGTGCCGGGACGCCCGGCTGGGGGGCCGGACACCCGGCGTTCCGGCCGGCCCAAGGGGGGACGAGGGCCGACCGGAGTCACAGGGGGCAGTGCCTACCGGTAGCTGATGTCGGAGGCCTTGAACTTGCAGCTCTTGCCGTCCGGGCCGGGCGGCGTCAGCTCCTTGGGCTCCTTGCCCGTGTTGTTGCCTTCGAAGCGCACACAGGTCTTGATCTTCTTCTTGCTGTCGCCGTGGATGCGGATCTTCGACAGCGTCGCCGTGTCGCCGTAGTTGGCGTTCACGCCGACGATCGAGTTCATCGGCGCGGTCACGTCGATGTCGCTCAGCACGATCGTGCGCTTGTACTGCGTCTTGCAGTTGCCGCAGGAGCGGACCAGCTTGCCGGCGTGTCGGACCTGGAAGCCCGACACGTTCAGGGTGCCCGCGCCGTTGAACTGCAGCACCTTGTCGTCGGCGTTCTTCGCGCCGCCGCCGATCACCTTGTACACCGCGGAGGCGGACTTGCCCTTGAAGCTGGCCGCGTCCTCGCCGACGTCCAGCCACCACACGTTCTGCAGGGTGCACGTGCCCTTGCAGTGCACGCCGTCCGCCGCGGGGGTGCCGATGATGACGTTCTTCAGGGTCGCCCCGTCGGCCAGCTCGAAGATCGGGTCCTGGCCCTCGTCCTGGTTGTCCTGGCCGAGCGCGCCGCTGCCGTAGAACATCTTCATCCCGCCGTCGCGCACACCGGAGACCGGAATGGTCTTCGACACGGGCGTCTTGCCCGTGGCCGTGGGCCAGGAGGACGCGGCGCCCGCCGTCGACAGCATCGACGTGGTGACGATCGCCGCTCCCGTGATGCCGAACGCGGACACCGCGGCGATCACCGCCCGCCGCTTGGTGACGCCGCGGCGGTGGCGGACGCGCTGTTCTGCTGGTGCAGTCATGTACCGGTTCCTCAGATGGGTGACTCTTGCGCCTGGTGGTCGTCACCGGTGAAGAAAGGGTTGCCGCGTCTTCGGAAGTTTTTCACCGGCCGCCTTCGCCGTCGTCCACGGCGGCGAAGGAGCCGCCCACCGACAGCTGCCGCGAACCGGCGGCGGCCGTCACCGCGTAGCGGTCCCCGCCCGCGTCGCGGCCGCCGCGGGCGTGGTCGAACTGCCCCGCGAACACCCACTCGCCCGCCGGGACCGTACGGCCCTCCTTGAGGGTCCAGGTGTAGACGAGGAAGCCGTCCCGCTCGGCCACCGCGAGGGTGAAGTCGGTCTCGGGCAGGGAGCGCCAGGCGCCCGCGTCGGAGACCCCGCCGGTCTGGGCCACCTGCAACCGCACGGTCAGCGCGGTCAGTTGCTCGCGCGTCTTGAGGGTGACGTTGCTCTGCGCCCAGAAGTCGTTGCTGTGCGGGTCGACCGAACCGTCCGACCACAGCGGGCCGTCCTGCGTGCCGGCGGCGGAGGGCCGCTCGGTGGCCGGGGCACTCGGCGTGTTCGACGGCGGCGGGCTCGACTCGCGGCGCTCGGGCGCCCGGCTCGGCGCCGGCTCCGCCGGAGGCGGAGGCTCGGGCGCCCGGCTCGTCGCCTCCGGGGACGGCGTGGGCGTCGCCGACGTGGCCACTTCCTGCTGCCGCGGGGCGGTTTCGTCCTTCACCGCCGATGCCACCGCGTAACCGCCCACCGCCAGAACGCCGGCGACCGCGGCCGTCGCACCGGCCACCCGCATCCAGCCGAACACCGGCGGACGCGTCGCCCGGTGGCCGGAAACGGCCGGACCGGCCATGCCGCGCTCGACCCGGGCCAGCATGCGCTCCCGGTCGGGCTCGTGTGCCCCGGCCGCCTCGTGCAGCCGGGCGCGCAGCTCCTCGTGCACGTCCCGCCGCATGCTCATCGGTCCCTCCCTCCGCCCTCACCGGTGCGCACGCCCTCCACGGCGGGCGAGCGGCGCGGGGCACCCAGCGTCGCGTGCATCCGCTGCGGCACGCCCCGCGTCCCCAGCAACCGCTGGAGTTCGGCCATTCCCTTCGAGGTCTGGCTCTTCACCGTACCCACCGAGACGCCGAGGGCGAGCGCGGTGTCCTTCTCCGACAGGTCGAACGCGTGCCGCAGCACCACACAGGCCCGCTTGCGGAACGGCAGCCTGCGCAACGCCTCCTGCACGTCGACCACGCCCGCGATGTCCGGGTTCTCGGTGTTCTCCTCGCGCTGCGACCAGAACAGGGCGATGCGCCGCCGCTCGCGCACCGCGCTGCGGATGCGGGTCCGGGCCAGGTTGGCGACCACACCGCGGGCGTACGCCACCGGGTGGTCGGCCGCGCGCACCCGGTCCCAGCGGTGCCACAGCGCCAGCAACGCGTCCGCCGCCAGGTCGTCGGCGGTGTCCGGCTCGCCCGTCAACAGGTGGGCGAGGCGCGACAGTTCGGCGTAGTGGCGCTCGAAGAAGGCGTGGAACTCCACGGAGGCGGCGTCGTCGACGACTGTGCCCACGGGCGACCTCTCCTCGCAGCGGCTCCGGGCGCTCCCGGCCGGGGCGCCCTGTGTGGCTGTCATGTAGATGACATGTGATCATCCGGGAGAGGCCCGGACGAGACCGGGAAGCGTAGCAGCGATCGTCGGATGGTTCGTACGGAGCTTCGAACGTCGTATGGCAGGCCGGACTTCGATTTCGTAACACGAACAAAACCTGAACGTGGTTCAACGCGACGAAAATCCAGCCAGCACCCGCACACCGATCACCCAGGCATCTAGGAGCACGCGCCATGTCCGAATCGCAGAAGGTGGCCGACCGGTCCGACGCCGCGCCACCGGCGGCGAACAGCGTCGACCGGTTCTTCAAGATCTCCGAGCGGGGGTCCACCTTCGGCCGGGAGATCCGCGGCGGCTTCGCCACGTTCTTCACGATGGCCTACATCCTTGTCCTGAATCCCATCATCCTGGGCAGCGCGAAGGACAAGTTCGGGCACCAGCTGGACGCCGTCCAACTCACCACCGCCACCGCCCTGGTGGCCGCCGTCATGACGATCATCATGGGAGTCGGCGGCAACCTGCCCCTGGCGCTCGCCGCCGGACTCGGCCTGAACGCCGTGGTCGCCTTCCAGATCGCCCCGCTGATGAGCTGGGACGACGCTATGGGCCTGATCGTCCTCGAAGGCCTGCTGATCTGCGTGCTGGTGGTGACCGGTCTGCGCGAGGCGGTCATGCACGCGATACCCCAGCCGCTCAAGCAGGCCATCAGCGTCGGCATCGGCCTGTTCATCGCGTTCATCGGCTTCGTCGACGCCGGGTTCGTCAGCCGCATCCCGGACGCCGCCAACACCACCGTGCCCGTCCAGCTGGGCGGCACCGGCACCCTCGCCGGCTGGCCGATGCTCGTCTTCTGCCTCGGCGTGCTGCTGACGATCGGACTGCTCGCCCGCAAGGTCAAGGGCGCCATCCTCATCAGCATCGTCACCATGACCGCGCTGGCGATCGTGATCAACTCCCTCGCCGACATCAAGTCCTGGGGCCTGACCACACCCTCCTGGCCGGACCGGCTCGTCGACACCCCCGACTTCGGGCTCATCGGCGACTTCGACCTGTTCGGCGCGTTCAGCGCCCCCGGCGTCGGCGTCATCACCGTCGTCCTGCTGATCTTCACGCTGATCCTGTCCGACTTCTTCGACACCATGGGCACGGTCGTCGGCATCAGCGCCGAAGCCGGGCTGCTCGACGAGGACGGCAAGGTCCCGAACCTCGGCCGGGTGCTGCTCATCGACGGTGCCGCCGCGGTCGCCGGCGGTGCGGCCTCCGCCTCCTCGGCGACCTCCTACATCGAGTCCGCCGCCGGTGTCGGCGAGGGCTCGCGCACCGGCTTCTCCAACCTCGTCACCGGCGGGCTGTTCGGCCTCGCGCTGTTCCTGACCCCGCTGCTCACCATCGTCCCGCTCCAGGCGGCCGCCCCCGCCCTGGTCGCCGTCGGCTTCCTGATGATGACCCAGGTCAAGCACATCGACTGGGACCGCTACGACATCGCCATTCCGGCGTTCCTCACCATCGCCGTGATGCCGTTCACCTACTCCATCACCAACGGCATCGGCGCCGGCTTCCTCGCCTACGTCGTCATCAAGACCGTCCTCGGCAAGGCCAAGGAGGTGCACTGGCTGCTCTGGGGGACCTCGGCGCTGTTCCTCGTGTACTTCGCGATCGACCCGATCGAGCAGCTCCTCGGAGCGAAGTGACGCCGGACGGCCGGTGACACGAGGACGGGCCGCCCCCGGGGGGAAGGGGGCGGCCCGTCTCGTCTGTACAGACGGCTTATCGGCGTCGGAGGTTCAGTTCTTGAGCGCCGCTTGCATCATCGCCTTGGCGACCGGCGCCGCCAGGCCGTTGCCGCTGACCTCCGAGCGGGCCGCGTCCGACTGCTCGACCATGACCGCCACGGCGACCTCCTTGCCCGACGAATCGGACTTGCCGTACGAGGTGAACCAGGCGTACGGCACCTGGCTGTTGTTCTCGCCGTGCTGGGCCGTGCCCGTCTTGCCGCCCACGGTCGCGCCCGGCACCTGGGCGTTCGTACCCGTGCCCTTGCTCACGACCGTCTCCATCGCCGACTGCAACTGCTCGGCGGTCGAGGAGCTGACGATCTCCTTGGTGCCCGCCTCGTCGTCGTAGTCGCGCAGCACGTCACCGCCGCTGTCCGTGATCTGCGAGACCATGTGCGGCGACACCAGCTTGCCGCCGTTGGCCAGGGCGGCCGACACCATGGCCATCTGCAGCGGTGTGGCGGTGACGTCGAACTGGCCGATGCCCGTCAGGGCCGTCTGCGACGGGTCCATGTCCGACGGGTACACGCTCGTGTAGGCCCGGACCGGCACGTCCAGCGTGTCGTCGTTGAAGCCGAACTTGTCGGCCATCGCCTTCACCTTGTCCTGACCCAGCTTCACGGCCATCTTCGCGAAGACGTTGTTGCACGAGTACTCCAGCGCCGTGCGGATCGTGGCGTTCGTGCAGGGCGCGTTCGGGTTCTCGTTCGTCAGGTCGCGGCTGGTGCCCGGCAGCGTGTACGGGTCCGGGCTGTCCGTCCGCTCGTCCACCGACGAGTACAGCCCGTCCTCCAGCGCGGCCGCCGCCACGACCAGCTTGAACGTCGAACCGGGCGGCAGCGGCTGCCGCAGCGCACGGTTGACCAGTGGCTTCTCCGGGTCCGTGGTGAGCTTCTGCCAGGCCGCCCCCGCGGTGTTGGCGTCGGTCAGCGACGAGGGGTCGTACGACGGCGTCGACACGGTCGCGAGGATCTTCCCGGTCTTCGGGTCGATCGCCACGGCCCCGCCCTTCTTGTCGCCCAGCGCCTCGTAGGCGGCCTTCTGCACGTCCGGGTCGATGGTCGTGACCACGTTGCCCGGCTCGGCCCGCTGGTTGGTGAGCGTGTCCATCACGGACTTCAGCCGGCTGTCCGTGCCGTTGAGCAGATCGGTGTAGATGCCCTCCAGCTGAGTCGGGGCGTACGCCTGCGACGCGTAACCCGTCACCGCCGCGTACAGCGGACCGTCCGTGTACGTCCGCTTGTACTTCAGGTCGCCCGTCTTCGTCGGCGCCGAGCCGGTGACCGACCGGCCGCCCACGATGATGTTCCCGAGCGGCGCCGAGTACGTCTCGATCGCGTTCCGCCGGTTGTCCTTGTCGTCTGCCAGCGCCTGGCCCTCGTAGAACTGCACCCAGGTCGCCCTGACCAGCAGAGCGAACACCAGCAGCAGCGCGAAGACCGAGGCGCGCCTGATCGTCTTGTTCATTCCGAACAGGAGGACGAGCCACGCCAGGCGGAACGTTCCCGTCCGTCCCGCTTTCTCATGCGGCGGGCCGGTTTTCTCATCCGGCGTTCAGAAAACCGGCCTCGTACGCCGCGATCACCGCCTGCGTGCGGTCCCGGGTGCCGGTCTTGGCCAGGACCGCCGCGACGTGCGACTTCACCGTGGCCGCGCCGACCTCCATCCGGCGGGCGATCTCCGCGTTGGTCAGCCCGTGCGCCATGTGCCGCAGCACCTCCCGCTCGCGCCCCGTGAGCTTCGCCACCCAGGCGGGTGGCGCCGGGCGCGCGCGGGCGTGCTCGGTCGCGAGCGTGCGCACGGCCGCCGGGAACAGCAGGCTGTCGCTGCGCGCCACCAGCCGGACCGCCTGCACCAGCGCGTCGGCGTCCGACCGCTTCAGCAGGAACCCGGCCGCTCCGGCCCGCAGCGCGTCGTATACGTAGGAGTCGTTCTCGAACGTCGTCACGACGACGATCCGCGGTGGCTCGTCCAGCGTGGCGAGGATCTGCTCGGTGGCGCGGATCCCGTCGGTCTCCGGCATCCGCACGTCCATGAGGACGACGTCGGGCCGCGCCTCCCGCACCACCGACACCGCCTCGGCGCCCGTGGCCGCCTCGCCCACCACCTCCAGGTCCGGCTCGGCGGACAGGATGGCGCGCAGCGCGGTGCGCACCATGCGCTCGTCGTCGGCGAGGACGACACGGATCGGGGCCGGGCGGGTCATGCGGGTCCTCTCCTACGGGGTGTCATACGGGCCTGTACGCGTCCTGTCCTACGGGTCCTGTCATCGGCAGCGTCGCGTGCAGCCGCCAGGTCCGCGTCCCGGTCGGTCCGGCCGTCGCGGTGCCGCCCAGCAGCCTGGCCCGGTCCGCCATGCCGCGCAGTCCGTGGCCGCCCCCGGCGCGGGAGGGCGCGGGGCGGTCCACCGGGTTCTCCACGGTGATCTCCAGCGCCCCGCCCGTCACCGTGATCCGCAGCTCCACGGCGGCCCGCTCACCGGCGTGCTTGAGGGCGTTGCTCAGCCCCTCCTGCACGATGCGGTAGGCCTCGCGGGACAGCAGCGGGGGCAGCGCCTCCGGGTCGGCGTCCACGGTCGCGCGCACCCGCTGTCCGCCCGCCCGGGTGCGCCGCAGCAGGCCGTCGAGGTCGGCGGCGAGGGTCGGCGCCGGGGCCGTGCCGGGGGCGTCGCCCTCACGCAGCACACCCAGCACGGCGTCCAGTTCACCGACGGTGCGCCGGGTGGTGTCCTCGATCGCGGCGAGGGCCTCGCGGACGAACTCCGGGTCGCTGTCGAGGACCCGGCGGGCGGCGCTCGCCTGGAGGGTGACCGCGCTCAGGGCGTGACCGACGGAGTCGTGCAGCTCGCGCGCCAGCCGGTTGCGTACGGCGAGGTCCGCGGCGCGCGCCTCGGCGGCGGCGAGCCGCTCCCGGGGCGTGGGACCGAGCAGCGGCGGCGCCCAGCGGGCCAGCAGCGCGCCGCAGCCGGCCGCACAGCCGGCCAGGGCCACCAGCGAGAGCGCGCCCGCGACGGGAGCGAGCGCCAACGCCCAGGTGTGGTCCAGGACTTCGGGCAGCCCGAGCCGGTCGCCGCGCAGCCCTGCGTGGACCGGCAGCACGATCAGCACGGTGGCGAACGGCGGCAGTGCCAGCGACATCCCGGCGATGATCCCGCCGAACCCGAGATGCAACGTGAACCAGGCCGCCGTACGGCCCTTCTCGCCCCGGGTCCGCGCCGGGGTGAGGGCGAGCCGGTCCGCGTCCACACCGCACAGCCAGCGGACGGCCGCCGCCTCCAGCGGCCGGGTCAGCGGGAACAGCGAGGTGACGGCCGCGAGCGGCAGGCCCACGCCGAACGAGGCGAGCTGGAGGGGCAAGGACCCGAAGACGTCCGTGGCGCCGGTGAGCGGGCCGACGACCACCGAGCCGACCAGGACGTACGGCATGGCCAGCGCACCGCCGAGGATCAGATGGATCCACCGCAGGCGCGCCCGCCGGCCGAACAGCAGCCGGGCGAATGCGCTCACGCCGCCCGGCGCGCGGCCCCGGCCGACCGCTCCGCAAAGTGGTAGGCGCCGATGGCGGCGACGAGGAGGCCCACGAGCATCTGGCCAGCGTAGGCGAGATGCATCGGCGGCGTGGGGCGGTCTGCGAGGTCCGCCACGCGGCCGAGCGAGGCCAGCGACAGCCAGCCGCCCCAGCAGGCCACGGCACCCGAGCCGACCCAGGCGAGAGCGAGCGGTACCGACACGGGCAGGGTCCGGCCGCGCCGGAACGCCAGCAGCACGGCACCGGCGACCGCCGCGAGGAGGAACACGACGTACAGGGCCTCCAGGACGTAGAACTCCCCGCCCCGCTCCGCCGCCCGCCCGTCACGCAGGCCGGCGGAGACGCCGCAGGCCCACAGGGCGTGGAGGGTGAGCGGCGGCAGGGCGAGCACGGCGGCGGCCACGGCGAGCACCCGGTGGGCCGGGCCGAGGGAACCGGCGGGCAGCTCCCGCACCCGCCCGCGCCACAGGTGCCCCCAGCGGTCCCGGGCGTAGAGGGCGAAGAGGCCGCCCAGGGCGAGCCCCTGCGCGATGAACCCCGTGTACACGACGGTGAACACCCACTCCTCCAGGAACGCTTCCCGGCCGGCGGACGGGACACCGCCGCCGAACGCCCTCACCATCAGCTGGGCCGGGAACCCGGCCATGATCGGCGCGAGCAGCCCGGTCGCGACCCACACGGGCAACACGAGCAGCCACGCGGGCACCCGCAGTCCCCACGGCCGGGTCAGCACCAGCGCCAGCACGATCACCCCGCTGTCCACCAGGACCGAGAGGCCGTTGATCACGGCCATGCCGGCCCGGTCGTCGAGCAGCGCGCTGCCCGCGGGTATCCCGATGTGACTCCCGGCGACCCAGGCCGCTTTGAGGGCGAGGTACGGCACACAGGAGACGACGGCGACAGCACGCAGGACGCGCCGGGTGCGGCCGGGACCGGCGGGGCGTGGAGCGGCGAGGGGAGCGATCGACTGCGTCATGCGGTCAGGCTCCCGCGGGAGGGGCCGGGGGCACCTCCTGCCCGGCGACGATCCGCATCCGCCGGGCGGGGGAGAGGCGGGAGGCCCGCTCAGCCCTCCAGGAGGAGCACCGTCTCGTCTATCTCGGCGCCGCGGGCCGGGGCGTACCCCCGGGCCGCCGCCGACACGCGGAACCCGCACTTCTCCAGCACGCGCAGCGACCCCGCGTTGTCCGCCGCCGCCCGCGCGTACAGCGGGCGCTCGGGGACCTCGGCGAGCAGCGCCCGCAGGGCCTGCGTGGCGATGCCCTTGCCCCAGTACGCGCGGTCGATCCAGTACGTCACCTCGCGCTCGCCCGGCACCCCGTACACCCCCGCGCTGCCGACCACGTCCCCGTCGGCCAGGACCGTACGGACGACGACGTCGGGCGAGGAGCGCATCCGGGACCAGCGGGTGTCGAAGGCGGCCCGGTCGGCCGGATCCTCCGAGGTGAAGGCCGCCATGCTCAGGGACTCGGGGTCGTTCATCTGCCGGAAGAAGACCGGCAGATCGCTGTCGTGGACCGGGCGCAGCTCGACGTTCATGCCTCAGAGCCTACGGGTGGCCAGTGTCAGCCGGTCCCGGGCGTCGAACAGCGCGTCCTTGACCAGCTGTTCGTGCGCCGGGGTCAGCCGCGCCACCGGCACCGAGCAGCTGATCGCGTCCCGCGCCGGCGTGCGGTAGGGGATCGCCACGCCGAAGCAGCGCAGCCCCAGCGTGTTCTCCTCGCGGTCCACGGCGAAGCCCTGCTCCCGGACCTGGCGCAGCTCCTCGATGAGCTTCTCCCGGTCGGTGATGGTGTGTTCGGTCAGGGCGGGCAGCGTCTCCGGGAGCATCTTGCGCACCTGCTCGTCCGAGTACGTGCTCAGCAGCGCCTTGCCGAGGGACGTGGAGTGCGCGGGCAGCCGGCGGCCGACCCGGGTGAAGGGACGCAGGTAGTGCTGGGACTGGCGGGTGGCCAGATAGACGACGTTCGTGCCGTCGAGGCGGGCGAGGTGGATCGTCTCGGTGGTGTCGTCCGAGAGCCGGTCCAGGGTCGGGCGGGCCGCCGCGACGACCTCGTCGCCGTCGATGTACGAGGTGCCGACCAGCAGGGCCCGCACGCCGATGCCGTACCGCGTGCCCGTCGCGTCCGTCTCCACCCAGCCCAGCTCGACCAAGGTGCGCAGCAGCATGTAGAGGCTGGACTTGGGATACCCGACGGCCTCCTGGACCGCCGCGAGGGAGTGCATGCCGGGGCGTCCGGCGAAGTATTCGAGCAGTTCAACCGTTCTCACCGCGGACTTGACCTGCGCCCCGCCGCCCGTCTCGCCAGCCGACATCGCCCTTGACCCCTTCGTTGGACGGGAAATAGTCTCCACAGCATATTCATCATCAGAGACAGCGTTCAGTATATCGAACGTCCCTGGTGGATGACCCAGTACTGCGGCAATACATGTGTGGAGGGACCCGCGGTGGCAGCAGCACCAGTCTGGAGTGTCGACCCCCGAACCGGGAAGCAGCGTGAACAGGTTGCGGTGGAGGCCACAGCCCAGGAGGTGGACGCCGCCGTCCGTGCCGCGCACGAGGCGCGCGGCGCGCTCGCGGACCGCACGGTCCGCGCGGCCTTCCTGCGCAGCGCCGCCGAGGAGCTGGAGGCGGCCAAGGACGGTCTCGTCGAGACCGCCGACGCCGAGACCGCGCTCGGCCCGGTCCGGCTGACCGGCGAGCTCGCCCGCACCTGCTACCAGCTGCGGGCCTTCGCGGACATCGTCGACGAGGGCGCCTTCCTCGACGTCGTCATCAACCACCCCGACGACACCGCGACGCCGCCGATCCCGGACCTGCGCCGCTACAAGGTGGCGCTGGGCGTCGTCGCCGTCTACTCGGCGTCGAACTTCCCCTTCGCCTTCTCCGTCGCGGGCGGCGACACCGCGAGCGCCCTCGCCGCCGGCTGCCCGGTCGTCGTCAAGTCCCACCCGGACCACCCGGCCCTGTCCGAGTACGTCGCCAAGGTGCTGCGCCGTGCCGCCGCCCGGCACGACATCCCCGAGGGCGTCGTGGGTCTGGTCCACGGCTTCGAGGCGGGCGTCGAGCTGATCAAGCACCCGCTGGTGGCGGCGGCCGGCTTCACCGGCTCCGTGCGCGGTGGCCGCGCCCTCTTCGACGCGGCGGCGGCCCGCCCGGTCCCGATCCCCTTCCACGGCGAGCTGGGCTCCCTGAACCCGGTCGTCGTCACCGAGGCCGCAGCCGCCGAGCGGGCCGAGGCGATCGGCGCCGGACTCGCGGGTTCGATGACGCTGGGCGTCGGCCAGTTCTGCGTGAAGCCCGGCCTCGTCCTCGCCCCGGCCGGCGCCGCGGGCGACGCCCTGCTGAAGTCCCTGACCGACGCCGTGAGCGACACCGACGCCGGGGTCCTGCTCGACCACCGCATGCGCGACAACTTCGTGGCCGGCGTCGCCGAGCGGGCCGGGCTGCCCGACGTCGACTCCCCGGTCACCCCCGGCGCGGGGGGCGAGCACACCGTCAGTGCGGGCTTCCTCACGGTGCCGGCGAGCAGGCTGGCCACGGAGGGCGAGCACGACCTGCTCCTGGAGGAGTGCTTCGGGCCGGTCACCGTGGTGGCCCGCTACGAGGACGAGGCCGAGGTGAAGTCGGTGCTGTCGCGGCTGCCCGGCAACCTCACGGCGACGGTGCAGCTGTCCGAGGAGGAGGCGGCCGGCCAGGGCCGGGGCGCCGAGATCCTCGCGGAGCTGACGCCGCTGGCGGGGCGGGTGCTGGTGAACGGCTGGCCCACGGGTGTCGCCGTCGCGCCGGCCCAGCACCACGGCGGGCCGTACCCGGCCACGACGTCGACGTCCACGTCGGTGGGTGGGACGGCGATCGAGCGGTGGATGCGGCCTGTTGCCTATCAGAACGCCCCCGAGGCGTTGCTGCCGGCGGAGCTGCGGGACGAGAACCCGCTGGGGCTGCCCCGGCGGTTCAACGGGCGTCTGGAGCGTTAGCGTCGTCGGGGTGCGGGTGGTTCGCGGGCTGCCGGTGCGTCGTGGCCGTTCGCGCAGTTCCCCGCGCCCCTGAAGGACGTGTCTGGAAGAGTGAGCCGAATGGATCTCGAACTTCCCGAACTGCCGTTTCCCCTGCGCTCCTACGGGCCCCAGGCCCACTGGTCCTATGAGGACGGCGTGCTCACCGGGTGGGCCGGGGCGCGGCAGGACCGGTTCGTGCCGCCCACCGGTGAGGGGCTGGACCCCGCGTCCGACGCGCCCCGGCTGCTCGGGGCGCCGGAGGGCGACTTCCAGCTGATCGCCAAGGTCACCGTCGGGTTCGGCGCGGCCTTCGACGCCGGGGTGCTCTACGTCCACGTGGGGGAGCGGGCCTGGGCCAAGCTCTGCCTGGAGTACTCCCCGGACGTCCCCACCGTCTGCACGGTGGTGACCCGGGGTCACTCCGACGACGCCAACTCCTTCACGGTGGAGGGAAGTTCGGTCTGGCTGCGGGTGAGCCGCACCGGCCGCGCCTTCGCCTTCCACGCCTCCCGCGACGGCGAACGCTGGACCTTCGTCCGCCTCTTCACCCTCGGAGAGGAGAAGGAGACGGACGCGGCCCTCGTCGGCTTCATGGCCCAGTCCCCGATGGGGGAGGGCTGCGTGGTGACGTACGACCACATCGAGTTCCGGCCGAGCTGGCCGGACGACCTGCGCGACGGCAGCTGAGGGCCGGCCGGGAACCGCGTCCCGGCCCGGTCTCGTCCTCCGTTGCATGATCAACGACCGAGTGATACCCGACCGTGTGATCCGCACCGTCCTGCCCGCGGAGGTGGCGGACGTCGTCGCGCTGCACGCGCGGGCCCGGGCCACCTACTACCCCGACGGGCTGCCGCAGGACGGCACCGACTGGTCCGCCACCTGGCGCAGCGCCCTCACGCGGCAGGACGGCCGGGTGCTGTGCGTCGTGGAGGGGGGCCGGATCGTCGGGCTGGCCTCCTTCCACGTCCCCGAGGACACCCCGGCGGACACGGTGAAACTGTTCCAGTTCCACGTCGACCCCGACCACTGGCGCCATGGCATCGGCAGCGCGCTGCACGCGGCCTGCGTGGAGGAGTGGCAGGCCGACGGCAGGCGTACGGCCGTGCTCGACGTGCACGTGGACAACGTGCGGGCCCAGGGGTTCTACCGGCGGCAGGGCTGGGTCCCGGAACCGGCCGGACCGGGAGATCACCACCTGCGCATGCGGTTCGTCCTGCCCGGGGAATGAAGCGCCCTGCTTGAACGTTCATGTACCTGGCGGAGGAAGTCTCCGTACCCGTACGATCTGGAGAGAACCGAGACATGCGCGTCGAAATCTGGAGCGACATCGCCTGCCCCTGGTGCTACGTGGGCAAGGCCCGCTTCGAGAAGGCGCTGCGGGACTTCCCGCACCGCGACGACGTCGAGGTGGTGCACCGCTCCTTCGAGCTGGACCCGGGCCGCGCCAAGGGCGACGTCCAGCCCGTGATCACGATGCTCACCAAGAAGTACGGGATGAGCCCCGCGCAGGCCGAGGCCGGCGAGGACAACCTGGGCGCCCAGGCCGCCGCGGAGGGCCTCGACTACCGCACCCGGGGCCGCGACCACGGCAGCACCTTCGACATGCACCGCCTGCTGCACTTCGCCAAGGGGCAGGGCCGCCAGGAGCAGCTGCTCGACCTGCTGTACCGGGCCAACTTCGCCGAGGAGCGCTCCGTCTTCGACGACGACGAGCGGCTCGTGGAGCTCGCCGTCGCGGCCGGACTGGAGGCGGCGGCCGTCCGTGCGGTGCTCGCCGACGCGGAGGCCCACGCCGACGACGTGCGTGCCGACGAGCGGGAGGCCGCGCAGCTCGGCGCGAGCGGTGTGCCGTTCTTCGTGCTCGACCGCAAGTACGGCGTCTCCGGCGCCCAGCCCGCCGAGGTCTTCGCCCGGGCCCTGACCCAGGCGTACGGCGAGCGCCCGCCCCTGGAGATCGTCGACGGCGGCGAGGACGCGGACGCCTGCGGCCCGGACGGCTGCGCCGTGCCCCAGCGCTGAAACGCCCAGCTCGGAGCGCATCCATAAGCGCTCCTTAGCTGCATCACGCAGAAATCGGCAATGGACGGGGAGATCCCGGGGACGCAGAGTGGTCCCATGGAGACCTTCGAGAACCTCGTCCGTGCCGAGTTCACCCCGAAGCACACCTACCTCAACACCGCGAGCAACGGGCTGCTGCCCGCCCGTACCGTCACCGCCGTGCAGCAGGCGGTGCGGATGCGCGCAGAGGGCACGCCTCTGGGTCCCCTCTACGAGGACGTGGAGGCCACCCGCGCGTCCTTCGCCCGGCTGGCCGGCGTCCCGGCCGAGCGCGTCGCGACCGGGGCCTCGGTCGCCGAGTACGGTGCGCTGATCGCCGCCTCGCTGCCCGCCGGCGCCGAAGTCCTCACGGCGGAGGGCGACTTCGCGTCCCTGGTGAACCCGTTCCATGTGCGCGGCGACCTCAAGGTGCGGGCCGTCCCCCTGGAGCGGCTCGCCGAGTCGGTCCGCCCCGGCACCGCGCTCGTCGCGGTCAGCGCCGCGCAGTCCGCCGACGGCCGCCTCGCCGACCTGCCCGCCGTGCGGGCCGCGGCCCGGGCCCACGGTGCCCGCACCTACGTCGACGCCTCGCAGTCGGCCGGCTGGCTGCCGATGGAGGCCGGCGCCGACGACTTCGTCGCCGCCGTCGGCTTCAAGTGGCTCATGGGCCCGCACGGGGCCGCGTTCTTCGTCGCCCCGCAGGACTTCGGCGGACTCACACCGCTGCTCGCCGGCTGGGTCGCCGGTGAGGTCCCCTGGGACAGCTGCTACGGACCGGTCGAGGAACCCGCCCACTCCGCGCGGCGGTTCGACATCAGCCCGTCCCTCTTCACCTACGCGGGGCTGCGCGCCTCACTGGAGCTGCTGGAGGAGATCGGCGTCGACGTCGTGCACGCCCATGACGTCGGCCTCGCGGACCGCTTCCGCGCCGGGCTCGCCGGGCTGGGCCGGGAGCCCGTGTCCGCACCGGGTTCGGCGATCGTGTCGGTGCCGGGGCTCGGCCACCGGCAGGGCGAACTGAGCCGGGCGGGCATCGAGGTCTCGAACCGGGCCGGGAACCTGCGGGCCGCGTTCCACCTCTACAACACGCCCGCGGACGTGGACCGGCTGCTGGAGGTCCTGGCGGCATGACAGAACCGGGTGGGGCCTCCCGTCCCACACGAGGAGGCCCCACCCGGCAGCTCTGTCACACAGCCGTCACTTCACCGGGGTGAAGTCCCGTGCTCCGATGAACTCCGGGCGGCGGATCGGGGCCGCGAAGGGTTCCACCGCCGTGTTCTCCACGCTGTTGAACACGATGAACACGTTGCTGCGCGGGAACGGCGTGATGTTGTCGCCGGAGCCGTGCATGGCGTTGCAGTCGAACCAGGTCGCCGACCCGGCCTTGCCGGTGAACAGCCTGATGCCGTGCTGCGTGGCCATCTGGGTCAGCGCCTCGTCGGACGGCGTGCCCGCGTCCTGCATCTGCAGCGACTTCTTGTAGTTGTCCTTCGGCGTCTCGCCCGCGCACCCGAGGAACGTCTTGTGCGACCCCGGCATGATCATGAGACCGCCGTTGGTGTCGTAGTTCTCGGTCAGCGCGATCGAGACCGACACCGTGCGCATCCGCGGCAGACCGTCCTCCGCGTGCCACGTCTCGAAGTCCGAGTGCCAGTAGAAACCACTCGCGCCGAACCCCGGCTTGACGTTGATCCGCGACTGGTGGACGTACACGTCCGAGCCGAGGATCTGCCGTGCCCGGCCGACGACCCGCTCGTCACTGACCAGTTTGGCGAACACCTCACTGATCCGGTGCACCTCGAAGACCGAACGGATCTCCTTGGACTGCGGCTCGACGATCGACCGCTCGTCGGCACGGATGTCCGGGTCGTTGACCAGCCGGTTCAGCTCGTTGCGGTAGACGGTGACCTCGTCGTCCGTGATCAGCTGATCGATGGCGAGGAAGCCGTCGCGCTCGAAGGACAGCAGGTCGCCGGGCACGATCGGCCCGGGCGCGTCGGGCGCGCCCCAGACGACCGGGTCCTGCCGCGGGGTGGGCACCTCGGTGGCACCGCGGGTGGGGTAGAGGTCGGGGATACCGGCGGTGGTGGTCGTGTCGGTAGTGGCGGTCATGGAAACGTCACACCTCCTCGGTGAGCAGCGGGTAGACGCCGTTCTCGTCGTGGTCCTCCCGTCCGGTCACGGGCGGGTTGAACACGCAGAGGCAGCGGAAGTCCTGCTTGACCCGCAGCGTGTGCCTCTCGTGCCCGTCCAGGAGGTACATGGTGCCGGGCGTGATGGTGTGCTTCTGCCCGGTCTCGTGGTCGGTCAGCTCGGCCTCGCCCTCCACGCAGACGACGGCCTCGATGTGGTTCGCGTACCACATCGACGTCTCCGTACCCGCGTACAGGATGGTCTCGTGCAGGGAGAAGCCGACCTTCTCCTTGGCGAGGACGATGCGTTTGCTCTCCCACGTACCGGACGCCGCCTTCACGTGCCGGTCGGTACCTTCGATCTCCTTGAACGAACGGACAATCACGGTGCTGCGATGCCTCCTAGATGGGTGGTGCTCTCGGTGCTGTGTCAGGCGGTCTCTCGGACGGCGCGGGCCAGCGTGCTCAGGCCCTCGTCCAGCTCCTCGGGCGTGATGGTGAGCGCCGGGAGCAGCTTCACGACCTCGCTCTCCGGGCCGGACGTCTCGATGAGCAGTCCGAGCTCGAAGGCGCGCTTGGCGACCTTGCCGGCGCGGGCCTTGTCGTGGAACTCCATGCCCCACACCAGGCCGCGGCCCCGGTACTCCTTCACGTCGGCCAGGTTCTCCTCGGTGATGGAGATCAGCGCCTGCTCGACCTGCTCGCCGCGCTTGCGGGTCTGCTTCTCCATCGCGGAACCGTCGGCCCAGTAGGTCTCCAGGGCCGCGGTGGCCGTGACGAAGGCCGGGTTGTTGCCGCGGAAGGTGCCGTTGTGCTCGCCCGGCTCCCAGATGTCGAGCTCCGGCTTGAACAGGCACAGCGACATGGGCAGGCCGTAGCCGCTGATCGACTTGGAGACGGTGACGATGTCCGGCGTGATGCCCGCCTCCTCGAAGGAGAAGAAGGCGCCGGTACGGCCGCAGCCCATCTGGATGTCGTCGACGATCAGCAGCATGTCCTGCCGCTCGCACAGCTCGGACAGCGCGCGCAGCCACTCGGCCCGGGCCACGTTGATGCCGCCCTCACCCTGCACGGTCTCGACGATCACGGCGGCCGGCTTGTTGAGGCCCGAGCCCTGGTCCTCCAGGAGCCGCTCGAACCACAGGAAGTCCTCGACGGTGCCGTCGAAGTAGTTGTCGAACGGCATCGGCGTGCCGTGCACCAGCGGGATGCCGGCGCCGGCCCGCTTGAACGCGTTGCCGGTCACGGCCAGCGAGCCCAGCGACATGCCGTGGAAGGCGTTGGTGAACGACACGATCGCCTCGCGTCCCTTCACCTTCCGCGCCAGCTTCAGCGCGGACTCCACGGCGTTGGTGCCGGTCGGGCCGGGGAACATGACCTTGTACGGCAGGTCACGCGGGCGCAGCAGCAGGTTCTGGAAGGCCTCCAGGAACGTGCGCTTGGCGGTGGTCGACATGTCGAGCCCGTGCGTGACGCCGTCGCGCTCCAGGTAGTCGATCAGCGCGCGTTTCAGGACCGGGTTGTTGTGCCCGTAGTTCAGTGACCCGGCTCCGGCGAAGAAGTCGAGGTACTCATGGCCGTCCTCGTCGTACATGCGGCTGCCCACCGCACGGTCGAAGACGGTGGGCCAGCCGCGGCAGTAGCTGCGCACCTCGGACTCGACGGTCTCGAAGACGCTCAGGTCGGGCTGGGTGATGGTCACGACGAATCGCTCCTCGGTACGTGGGGGAAGTCTGCGGGAGTGGGTGGGGCGGGAAGTCTCAGTGGGGCAGGGGGCCGATGCGGTACAGCACCTCTGCGTCGTGCGGCCCGTCGGGGAACAGGTCCGTGTCGAACAGCACCTCGCGCTCCAGCCGCGCGCCGTGACGCTCGGCGAACGACGTGAACAGGCGCTCCGAGGCGGTGTTGCCCGGAGTGATGGTGGTCTCCACCGTCGTCACCTCCAGCTCGGCCGTGGTCCGTGCGACCAGGCCGTCGAGCAGCGCGGCGGCCAGTCCGCGCCCGCGGTGGGCCTCGTCCACCGCCACCTGCCAGACCAGCAGGGTGCGCGGGCTGTCCGGCCGCACGTACCCGGTGATGAAACCCATCGGCTCGCCCTGCTCGTCACGGGCGACGGCCGAGGTGGCGGCGAAGTCCCGGCACCACAGCAGATAGCTGTAGGACGAGTTCAGGTCGAGAACCTTCGAGTCCTTCGCCATCCGCCAGAGTGCGGCTCCGTCAGCCACCGTGGGGCGGTCGATTTGCGGATCTGCTTGTACGGCAGTCATGGAAATCGAACTTACCCAGCTAAATTCAAAATTGCATCGCCGATGGGGGTTACATATGAACCCTGCCTGTGTTATCACGCGAGCGCGAAGGTTCACGTCCAGAGGTGTCGATATGCCCGGTTTTGCCTGGTAATTACCGGGCAAAACGGTCACAGTGTGTAACGCGTCACAGCCGTGCAGGCCTCGCGGAGGGTGTCAGAATTTCCCCTCCGAGTGTCCTCAAAATCTGCGCGTTTAGGCTCTGGGAAAGCGGGCAGAAGAAGATGGGAAGCCGTTCTTGAAAGAATTCAGTAATTGTGTGCCAGCTTACATGTGAGATAGCGCGGAAAGCACGTGGAATTCAGGCCCCGGTCACTCCGTCGATGCGTTCCCGCAGGAGATCGGCGTGACCGTTGTGCCGCGCGTACTCCTCGATCATGTGGATGAGCACCCAGCGCAGACTGACCTCCATGCCGGGCACCGGCCCCTCGGCGACCCGCCCGATGTGGTCCAGCGGCAGCCCGGCGCACAGCTCCCGCCCCCGCGCGATCTCCCGCCGCCAGATCCCGAGCGCCTCGTCGAGCCCGCGCGCCGGATCGAGCGCGTAGCCGGTCGCGTCCTCGAACACGGGCGCCACGGCCACCCCGCCGGCCACCCGCTGGAACCAGTTCCGCTCGACTTCCGCGAGGTGCTGCACCAGCCCGAGCAGGGTCAGCGACGACGGTTCGGCCGCCGCGATCCGCACCTGCGCGTCGTCCAGACCGGCGCACTTCAACTCCAGCGTGGCCCGGTGGAAGTCCAGCCAGCTCTCCAGCATGGCGCGCTCGTCACCGGTCAGATGCGGGACGGGGCGGCCGTCGGGAAGGGTCGCGGAAGCTTCGGCGCGTGTGTCGGTCATGCCCGGAGCATGGCATGCGTCACTGACATCGCGCCCTGCCTCAGCCGGCGACCACTACCGCCTCCACGCCCCCTCGACGGCCCGCAGCGCCGCCGCCACATCCACCGTCAGCCCCTGCTCGGACAGCGCCACGCCCAGCGCCGCCAGACTCGCGCGCACGGCCCCGGGCGTCGCCTCCGCGCCGTAGTGGTTGACCCGGATCATCTCCTTGGCCAGCGCCCCCCCGCCCGCGGCCAGCGGCACGGCCGGGTCCGCCGCCAGCGCCCGCCGGACCAGCTCCGACGCCACCAGCCCGGACGGGGCCCGCAGCGTCGTGGCCACGGGCGCCGCGTCCCGGGCCTCGTACACGTACGGCTCCAGGCCGCCGCCGAGCGCGACCGCACCGGCCCGGGTCGCCGCCGCGGCGGACGCGTGCCGGGCCATCACGGCGTCCGGGCCGGCCGCCTCGATCCGCTCCACGCAGGCCTCCAGCGCCAGCATCTCCAGCTGCGCGGGCGCGTGCAGCAGCGCCTTGCGGCCGCCGTCGATCCACCGCTCCTTCCAGTCCAGGAGCGACAGATACGACCGGCGCGGGGCCTGCGGGTTGGCGGCCATCCGCGCCCAGGCCCGCTCGCTCACCGACACCGCCGACACCCCGGCCGGACCGCCCATCGCCTTCTGCGCACCGATCACGCACAGGTCCACGCCCCAGGCGTCCGGCAGCACCGGTTCGGCCCCGATGGACGCCACGGCGTCCAGGTAGAACAGCGCCCCGTGCGCCCGCACGACCTCGCCGATCTCCGCCACCGGGTTGGTGTTGCCGGTCGCCGCCTCCGCGTGCACCAGCGACACGAAGTCGATCTCCGGGTGTTCGGCGAAGGCCTGCCGGATCTCCTCGGCCGTCACCGCCGTGTGGAAGGGCACCGCCAGGTCGATCACCGAGGCGCCGCAGTCCCGCAGCCAGTCGCCGAAGGTCTGCCCGTACGGCCCCGTGATGACGTTCAGCGCCGTCGTGCCCGGACCGGCCGCGGCGCGGATCGCGCCCTCCAGCGGCAGCAGCGCCTCGCCCTGCATGATCACGACGTCCTGCTCGGTGCTCAGCAGCCGCGCCACACGGTCCTCGATCGCGGCGAAGCGGTCCGCGCCGAGCGGGGCCAGGTCCAGAAACGGATGCGTCACGGTGGGGCTCTCTTCACTCACAGGTTCGATCGCATCGAGGGTAACCGGCGCCCCTCTCGCCCCCGTGCGGCACGTCCCCCGGACACCGGCCCCCTTCGAGGCCGGGCGGCCGGCTCACTAAGGTGCGGTGCATGAGCGATCGCACGGTGCTGCACGTGAAGGGGCGGGTGCTCGTCGGGCCCGAGGACGTCCGGGACGAGCTGTGGATGGTCGACGGCCGCATCTCCTACGACCGTCCCGCCGGCGCCCGCGACGTCCGCACGGTGGTCGGCTGGGCCCTGCCCGGCCTCGTCGACGCGCACTGCCACGTCGGACTCGACCGGCACGGACCGGTCGCCGAGGACGTCGCGGAGAAGCAGGCCCTGACCGACCGGGACGCGGGCACCCTCCTCATCCGCGACGCCGGCTCGCCCTCCGACACCCGCTGGATCGACGACCGCCGGGATCTGCCGAAGATCATCCGCGCCGGGCGGCACATCGCCCGCACCCGCCGCTACATCCGCAACTACGCCTGGGAGATCGAGCCGGAGGACCTGGTCGCCTACGTCGCCCAGGAGGCCCGGCGCGGGGACGGCTGGGTCAAGCTGGTCGGCGACTGGATCGACCGCGACCTCGGCGACCTTTCGGCCTGCTGGCCCCGCGGGGCCGTCGAGGCGGCCATCGCCGAGGCCCACCGCCTGGGCGCGCGGGTGACCGCGCACTGCTTCGCGGAGGACTCCCTCAGGGACCTCGTCGAGGCGGGCATCGACTGCATCGAACACGCGACGGGCCTGACCGAGGACCTCGTCCCGCTGTTCGCCGCACGCGGTGTCGCGATCGTCCCGACCCTGGTCAACATCGCGACGTTCCCGCAGCTCGCGGACGGCGGCGAGAGCAAGTTCCCCCGCTGGTCGGCCCATATGCGCAGGCTCCACCAACGCCGCTACGACACCGTCCGGAACGCCTACGACGCCGGCATCCCGGTCTTCGTCGGCACCGACGCCGGCGGCAGCCTCGCACACGGCCTGGCCGCGGCCGAGGTCGGCGAACTCGTCACCGCCGGCATCCCGCCGGTCGAGGCGCTCGCCGCGGGCACCTGGGCGGCCCGCTCCTGGCTCGGCCGGCCCGGCCTGGACGAGGGCGCCCCGGCCGACCTCGTCGTCTACGACGAGGACCCGCGGGCCGACGTACGGGTGCTGGCGTCGCCGCGCCGCGTGGTGCTGAACGGGCGCGTGGTCGGGTAGCCGCGGGGGTGACGGCGGGGAACGCCTGTGCCGGGGGATTCGAATGGATCCTCGGTCCCGCCACGTTGGAGTGAAGCGATGTCAGATCGCTGACGCCGTAAGGGCGGTGCGGCGATTCTTTCCGGGTCCCGAGCCTGTCTCCCCTGGAGTCCCCACCGTGAACAGCCCTTCCTTCCGCATGCCCGCACGCCGGCTGGCGACCGTCGCGATCGCCACGGTCCTCGCCGCCGGCCCCGTGGTGCTGACCGGCGTGAGCCCGGCGCACGCCACCGGCGACCACGGCCGCGCGAGCGCCGTCGTCCTGCGCACCGGCCTGGACGTCTCCCTGCTGAACAAGTCGGTGAACGTCCCCCTCGCCGTCTCCCTCAACGACGTCCAGGCCCCGCGCAGCGCCGACAAGACCACGCTGACGGCCACCCTCGACGCGGTGGACGGCGGCCGGCCCTTCAGCGTGCTGCGTGCGGAGGCGGCCGAGGCGAGAGCCACGGCGACCGTCACGAAGGCCGAGGGGGTCACCACCCTGGCGAAGGCCCGCCTCCACGTCCCCGGTCTGCCGCTGCTGTCCCTGATCGAGGTCGAGCAGGTCACGGCCAGGGCCACTTGCGAGGTGGGGAGGAAGCCGTTCGCCACGACCGGCCTGCCCGGCTCGGTGACCGTGCTCGGCAAGCGTGTCGCGCTGACCGCCGACGGGCCGACGGATGTCAGGGTGCCGGGCGTCGGCGAGGTGCGCCTGGACCTCTCCCGCACGCGGACCACAGCCCGGACGGCCGCCGCCACCGCCCTCGAACTCAAGGTGTCCGTCAACCCGGCGAAGCTGAACGTCGCCGAGGTCGACGGCACCGTCACCCTGGCCGAGGCGACGTGCAGGACCCCCCGGCCCGAGGCCGCCGCACAACCCCCGGTGGAGCCGTCCGCCCCGCCCGCCGATGTCCGACCGCAGGGAGCACCCGCCGAGTCCGGCCTGGCCGCGACGGGCGGCAGTTCGACCACGCCGTACGTGATGGGCGCCGCCGTCGTCCTGCTCGCGGCGGGCGGGGGAGCGGTGGCCCTGGCCCGCCGCAGGGGCTGATCCCGCCCGGCCCTCAGTGCTCCAGAGCCTGTTCCAGGGCCCGCAGGAACCCGTCGGTCGTCCCGCGGTCCCGCACCGCCAGCCGGAGCCACTCCCCATCCAGCCCGGGGAAGGTGTCCCCGCGCCGCACGGCGTAGCCGAGGTCGCGCAGGCGCCGGCGGACGGCGGACGCCCCCGGCAGGCGGAGCAGGACGAACGGGCCCTGCGCGGGCCCGGCCACCCGCAGTCCGGCCGGGGCGAAGCGGGCGAGGCCCGCCAGCAGGTGCTCGCGGTCCGCCGCGACGCGGTGCGCCGCGTGGGCCGCCTCCGCCAGCGCCCGGGGCCCCACGCACGCCTCGGCAGCGGCCAGCGCCGGGGTCGACACCGGCCACAGCGGCTGCGCCCGCTGAAGGTCCTCGACGGTCTCGGGCGCCGCCAGCACGTACCCGATCCGCAGCCCGGCCAGACCCCACGTCTTGGTCAGGCTGCGCAGCACCACCAGGCCGGGCACGTCGATGCGCCCGGCCAGGGCCTCGCGCTCGCCCGGCACGGCGTCCATGAACGCCTCGTCCACCACCAGCACCCGCCCGGGCCGGGCGAGTCCGGCGATCGCGTCCGCCGGGTGCAGCACCGACGTCGGGTTCGTCGGGTTGCCGATGACCACCAGGTCCGCGTCCTCGGGGACGGCCGCCGGGTCCAGCCGGAAACCGTCCTCCTCCCGCAGCAGCACCCGGCCGACCGTGTGCCCCGCGTCCCGCAGTGCCGCCTCCGGCTCCGTGAACTGAGGGTGGACGACGACCGGCCGGCGCACCTTCAGCGCCCGCGCCAGCAGCACGAACGCCTCCGCCGCACCCGCCGTCAGCAGCACCCGCTCCACCGGCAGTCCGTGCCGCGCGGCCACCGCCGTCCGCGCGGCCCGCCCGTCCGGGTAGGCGGCGAGCCCGCCGAGGGACGCGGCGATGTGCTCCCGCAGCCAGACGGGCGGCGTGTCCGCGCGGACGTTCACGGCCAGGTCGACGAGCGCCCGGCCGTCGTCACGGACCTCCGCGTCCCCGTGGTGACGCAGATCGTGCCCGCTCTCAGTGCGCATGCGAGGGAGCGCCGTGGTGGTGGTGCCCGTGACCGTGACCGTGGTGGTGGTCGTCGTCGTCCGGGTGGAAGTGCGGCTGCTGCGGCATGCCCACCTTGTCCTCGAAGCCCGGCAGCGCGATGCGGTACACGCACGAGTCGCAGTTCATCCGCAGATCGCCCTTGACGGCCTCCTCGTACCGCTCCCACACCAGGTCCAGCAGCTCCGGCTCCGGCCCGATGACGTCGGCCGACAGCACCTCGGCCTCCGGGTGCGCGGCCGCCCAGCCCTCCGTCTGCTGCCGCACCCGGTCCGGCAGGATGCCCGTGAACAGGAAGTAGGGCAGGACCACGATCCGGCGCGCGCCCAGCCGCACACAGCGGTCCAGCCCGCTCGGCACGTCCGGCGCCGCCAGCGACACGAACGCCGTCTCGACACCGGCGTACCCGCGGCCCTCCCACAGCAGCCGGGCCGCCTTGTGCACCTCGGCGTTGGCGTCCGGGTCGGTGGAGCCGCGCCCGACCAGCAGCACCGTCACGTCGGAACGGTCCCCGGGCGTACGGCCCGCCGACCCCAGGGCCTCGTCCAGCCGCCGCTCCAGCACGTTCAGCAGCGCCGGATGCGGGCCGAGCGGACGCCCGTAGGTGTACGAGATGCCCGGGTGCCGCTCCTTCTCGCGGGCCAGGGCCGCCGGGATGTCGCCCTTGGCGTGCCCGGCGGACACCAGCATCAGCGGGACGGCGGCGAAGCGCCGCACGCCCTGCTCGACCAGTTCGGTGACGGCCTCGCCCAGCGGCGGCGGGGACAGCTCGATGAAGCCGCCCGCGACGGGCAGTTCGGGGTGCCGGGCCCCCAGCTCCCGTACGAAGTCGCGGAACGCCTCGGCTCCGGCGTCGTCCCGGGTGCCGTGGCCGGCGATGAGCAGGGCGGGCGGGGTGGTCACAGTTTCTCCTCGGCGGAAGTGGGGTGGTACAGCAGGGCGTTGAGCGCGGCGGCGGCGACCGCCGACCCGCCCTTCTCGGACACGTTGCTCACGGCGGGCAGGCCGCTCTCGCGCAGCGCGGCCTTCGATTCGACGGCTCCGACGAAACCGACGGGCAGCCCGATGACGAGCGCGGGGTCGGCGTCGAGCGTCAGCAGCTCCTCCAGCGCGGTCGGCGCGTTGCCGATCACCCAGAGGGCACCGGGGCCGACCTGCTCGTACGCGAGCCGGATGGCGTGCGCGGACCGGGTCAGCCCGGGACCGGCCTGGGCGTCCCCGAGGCGGCAGACGGTCTCGCGCCGCGTGATGCCGGCGCCGACCATCGCCACGTCCACGACCACGGGCGCCCCGGCGTGCAGCGCCGCATGCGCCTTCTCCAGGTCGGCCTCGTCCATGACGAGGTCGGTGGCGTAGTCGAGGTCGGCGGCGGAGTGGACGACCCGCTCCACGACCGCCCGGGTCAGCGGCGGGAAGTGCGAGGTGTCCAGTCGGGCACGCATGCGCCGGTAGGACTCCACCTCGATGGGATGGACGACACGGTTCACTCGGAGCCCTCCTGCGCCGACTGCCAGCGGTAGCCGCGCGGGGTCACCATGCGCCCCGCGATGTCCCGGGTCGCCGTGTTGCCCACGGTCACGACCGTCATCATGTCGACCGTCGCCGGGTCGAGGGAGCCCAGGGTGGTGAGCCGGCTGGACTCGTCCGGACGCGAGGCGTTGCGCACCACACCCACCGGCGTCTGCGGTGTCCGGTGCTCGGCGAGGATGCCCAGCGCCTTGGGGAGCTGCCAGTCACGGCCGCGCGAACGGGGGTTGTAGAAGGTGACCACGATGTCCGCCTCGCCCGCCGCCCGCACCCGCCGCTCGATGACCTCCCACGGCGTGTGCAGGTCGGACAGGCTGATCGACACGTGGTCGTGGCCCAGCGGGGCGCCCAGGATCGCACCGGCCGCGAGCGCCGCCGTCACGCCGGGCACGCCGACCACGTCGATGTCGTCCGAGGCCTCGGCCAGCGCCGGGGAGGCCATGGCGTAGACGCCCGCGTCCCCGCTGCCGATCAGCGCGACGGCCTGCCCCTTGCGGGCCTCCTCGACGGCCGTGCGCGCCCGCTCCTCCTCGGCCCCGAGCCCCGACTCCAGGATCCGGGTGCCGGGCCGCAGCAGATCACGGATCTGGTCGACGTACTGGTCGAGCCCGACGAGCACGGACGCCCGCCGCAGTTCGGCCTGCGCACGCGGCGTCAGCAGGTCCCGCGCGCCGGGCCCGAGCCCGACCACCGCGAGCCGCCCGCGCCCGGGCCGCCGTACGACCGCACAGGTCGCCATCGCCGGGCTCGCGGCCGACTTCCGCTTGGGGACGAGGAGTTCGCCCCCGCCGATGAGCGCGGCGGCCTCCGCCACGGACGGGGTACCGACGGCAGCGAGCGGCGCGTCGGACGGATTCGGCACGTCGACCCCGGCCAGCTCCTCGGCGGAGTACGTCACCAGGGGCACCCCGAGCCGCCCCGCGGCCTCGACGATGCCGGGCTCCTCGGCCTTGGCGTCGACGGTGGCCAGCTCCGCGACGGACGCCACGGACAGTCCGGCCTCCCGCAGGGCTTCCTCGACCAGCCCGAGGACCTCCTCCACGGGCGCGCCCCTGGACGCCCCGACCCCGACGACCAGCGTCGGCGGACGCAGCACCACCTCGCGCTCGGCCGCCTCGACGAGCCGGTCGGTCACCCGGATCGTGTACGACCCCTGGTCCGTCACCGGCAGCGGCGGCAGCGGCCAGGCCACCTCGGACCGCAGCGCCACCGCCTCGCCGTCCAGCAGCGCCCGCGAGACCCCGGCGACGTCGCCCTCCACGGGCAGGCCGAGGGTGTCCAGGCCCGCCAGGTCCACGGCGTCCGTGGCCGTCGTCACCACCGGCTCGGCACCCAGCAAGTCACCCACTTCGCGGGCCAGTTCGTTGGCGCCGCCCGCGTGCCCGCCCAGCAGGGACACGGCGAACCGCCCGCCCTCGTCGACGCACACCACGCCCGGGTCCTCGGTCTTGCCGGACAGCAGCGGCGCCACCAGCCGCACCACCGCGCCCGTCGCCAGGAAGCACACGAGCTGCTCGCACTGCGCGAACGCGGTCCGTACGGCGTCCGCGACGGGACCCTCGTACACCCGGGTGCGGTCCGGCCACGCGGCGGCCAGCCGGTCCCGGGCAGCCGCTCCCGCCGCGGTGGCGGAAATGAGGCCGATCACTGGGCGACTCCTTCTTCGACAGCTGCCGGGGGCCGGACGCCCCACAGCAGGAAAACGGGGTTGGTGGCCGCGAGCCGGGTCACGTCCCCGGGCAGCGGCGCGAGCCGCGACGACTGCAGGAGCACGCCGTCGCAGGTGAATCCGGCACTCGTCAGGGCCTCGCGCGCGGCCGGTACCCGGTCGAGCGCGGCCATGGCGACGACCACGGTGCGCCGGGCACGGCGCGCGCACGCGGCGACGATCGCGGGGAGTTCGCGCCCGCCGCCCCCCACGAACACGGCGTCCGGGGTCTCGGCGAGCTCCGCCAGCGACTCCGGCGCCGCGCCCCGCACCACCCGCACGTCCACACCGTGCGCGGCGGCGTTGGCACGGACCCGCTCGACCCCGTCCGCGGTCTTCTCCACGGCGGTCACGGCCGCCCCCAGCCGCGCGCACTCCACGGCCACGGACCCCGAGCCGGCGCCCACGTCCCACACCAGGTCACCCGAGCGGGGCCCCAGCCGTGCGAGGGCCAGCGCCCGCACCTCGAACTTCGTGATCATCGAGTCGCGGTGGGCGAACTCCGCCTCCTCCAGGGCCCAGCCGGCGGGCTGATCCCCGGCCCCCGCGACCGTCCGCACCGGCCCGAGCGCCCGCGCCTCGTCCAGGCACAGCACCACGTTCACCGCGGTACCCCAGTCCCGTGCCGCGGCCTCGGCGGGCGTCACCCGCTCCACGCGCTCCGCGTCCGAGCCGAGCCCGGAGGCGACGACCAGCACCCGCGCCGCGTCCCGCAACGCGGCACCCAGCTCCGCCGGACCCGCGCCAGGACCGGTCAGCACGGCCGTCTTCGGCTGCGCCCGGCACACGTTGACGGCCGTCCGCAGCTCCCGCCCGTGGGCGCTCACCACCACGGCGTCGTCCCACGGCAGGCCGATCCGCGCGAACGCCGCGGCGACCGACGACACCCCGGGCCGCACATCCAGCCGCTGCGGGCCGAACCGCTCCGCCAGGACCCGCACGATTCCGAAGAACCCGGGGTCGCCGGACGCCAGCACCAGAACGGGACGGTCCTTCGCGATGTACTCGCCGATGGCGTCCAGGGCCGGCGCGAGGGGTCCCAGCACGACCCGCTCCGCCGTCTCCGGCAGCCGTACGGCGTCGAGATGCCGCCGCCCGCCCACCACCAGCTCGGGACCCGCGAGGACGTCGTCGGAAGGCGCCGCCCCCGTCCCGGCGCCGACCACCGTGATCACGTACTCGCCCCCCGCTCGCGCAGCTCCCGCCGGGCCTCCGGGTCGGCCTTGCGGTACCCGTGGAAGTGACCCGGGTGGTAGAGGTGCGAGCGCGTGCCGTGCGCGTCGAGCGCCGGCCCGACCAGGAACAGGGTGTGCTTCCAGAGCTTGTGCTCCTTGACCGTCTCCTCCAGCGTGCCGATCGTGCACTTCACGACCAGCTCCTCCGGCCAGGTCGCCTGGTACGCCACCACGACCGGCGTCGTCGTCGGGTAGCCGCCCTCCAGCAGCTCCCGCACGAGCTGCCCGCTGCGGGCGGCGGAGAGGAACACCGCCATGGTGGTGCCGTGCTTGGCGAACTCCCGGACCTCCTCGCCGGGCGGCATGGGTGTCTTGCCGCCGCCGAGCCGGGTCAGCACGACCGACTGCGCGACCTCCGGGATGGTCAGCTCGCGCTGGGCGAGCGCCGCGACGGCCGAGAAGGAGGACACCCCGGGCACGATCTCGGTGGCGATGCCCATCTCGGCGCACCGGTCGACCTGCTCCTGCGTGCCGCCCCACAGGGCCGGGTCACCGGAGTGGATACGGGCGACCTTGAGCCCCTCGCCGCGGGCCCGCTCGTACACGGCGACGACGTCCTCCAGGGACATGGTCGCCGAGTCGAGGATCTCCGCGTCCTCACGGGCGTGTTCGAGGACCTCCGCCTGGACCAGGCTGGCCGCCCAGATCACGACGTCGGCCTCGGCGATGGCGCGCGCGGCACGGAACGTCAGCAGGTCGGCGGCGCCGGGGCCGGCACCGACGAAGGTCACTTTGCCGGCGGGGGCGTCGGCCATGGGATGGGTCCTCTCGTACAGGGGGTGAAGGGGGGTGATGCAGGACGGGGGGGGTCAGAGCTTGCCGCCCCGGCCGCCCTCGCGCCGGGCGGGTGCGATGAGCGTCGACAGGTAGGGCAGGGGCGTCTCGTCGAGCTCGGCGGCCGGGCGCACGGACTCCTCCGGAAGCCCCAGCGCCGATCCCCACACGGCGTCGGCGAGCCGCCCGGTCTCCCGCAGCGCCTCGGCGACCTCGTGCGCCTGCCGCCCGAACTTGTAGGCGACCACGGTCCCGGGCCCGGCCAGGGCGTCCTTCAGCACGGCCGCCCCGGCGGTGACCGGCACGAGCGTGAGCGGCTCGGTGCCCTCGGTCAGCACGGCGCCCGACCGGGCTGCGAGGTCCTGCATGGCGGTGATCCCGGGCACGGTCTCGACGACGGTTCCCGGCACCAGCTCGGCGATGGTCTGCGCGAGGTAGGTGAACGTCGAGTACACGTTGGGGTCCCCGATGGTCGCGAAGGCCACGGCGTCGTGCGCGCGCAGCAGTTCGGCGACCCGGTCCCCGGCCGCGTCCCAGGCGGCCTCGCGCCGCCCCCGGTCGCTGCGCTCGTTCAGCGCGAACACGACCCGGACGACCTTCTCCCCGGGCACGTAGTGCAACACGGTCGCCTCGGCCCGGCCGCGTTCCATGGTGTCCATCACGGGCACGACGACGACGTCCGCCTCCCGCAGGGCGTTCACGCCCTTGACGGTCACCAGCTCCGGATCCCCGGGGCCCACCCCGACTCCGACCAGCCTGCTGTTCATGACGTCCGGCACCTCTCCACGAACCGATGGGCGACACCGGGCTCGGACGCCCAGTGCGTGTGCAGATAACTCGCGTGCACACCGCGCTGTACGAAACCTTCGACCCGGGGCCGGGGGCCACGGACCCCCCAGGCGGGCTCCGCTCCCGAGCCGGGCTCCACGACGGTCCGGTGGAACTCGTGCCCGCGCATCCGCGTCCCGGCCGCCGCGAGCACACTGTCGCCGATGGCCACGGCGTCCCGGTAGCCCAGCGTGAGCCGCTCGCTCATCCGCGCCCCGGCGTCCAGCACACCGCACATCGGCAGCCCGTCCAGCTCCCGGCACAGGTACAGCAGCCCGGCGCACTCGGCGGCGACGGGAGCACCGCTGCCCGCCAGCTCGGCGACGGCCTTCCGCATCGGTTCGTTGGCGGACAGCTCGGAGGCGTACACCTCGGGAAACCCACCCCCGACCACCAACCCGGCGGTCCCTTCGGGCAGTTCCTCGTCCCGCAGGGGGTCGAAGGGGACGACGTCGGCACCGGCCGCGGAGAGAAGCTCGGTGTGCTCGGCGTAGGAGAAGGTGAAGGCGGACCCAGCGGCGACGGCGACGACGGGCGCGCGGTGCTCAACCGCTTCGTCCGGCCGTGTCGGGTGGTGGGCGGGCGAGGCGGGGGTCCAGGGGGCGGAGCCCCCTGGTACGGCACCGGCTGCACGTGCCAGTGCTTCCAACGCCCCGAGGTCACACCCGTCGGCCACCTGCGCAGCCATCGCAGCAACGGCCTCGACCGCAGCACCCTGGCGTTCGGCAACGGGAACCAGCCCGAGGTGCCGAGAAGGCGTGGACACCTGCGCAGCCCGCCGCAACACCCCCAGCACCGGCACCCCGGCCTGCTCCAGCGCCTCCCGCAACAGCTCCTCGTGCCGGTCCGAGGCGACCTTGTTCAGGATCACGCCCCCGACCCGCACCTCCGGGTCCCAGGAGGCGAACCCGTGCACCAGCGCCGCCACCGACCGGGACTGCGACGACGCGTCCACGACCAGCACCACCGGCGCCCCGAGCAGCTTCGCGACATGAGCCGTGGACGCGAGTTCCCCCTCGCCCGCAGCCCCGTCGTACAGCCCCATCACACCCTCGACGACGGCGATGTCACACCCCTGCGCCCCGTGCAGGAACAGCGGCCCGACCAGCTCGGGCCCGCACAGGTACGCGTCGAGGTTCCGTCCCACCCGCCCGGTCGCGAGCGCGTGGTACCCGGGGTCGATGTAGTCCGGCCCGACCTTGTGCGGGGACACGGCGAGCCCCCGCGCGGCGAACGCGGCCATCAACCCCGTGGCGACGGTGGTCTTGCCACTGCCCGAGGAGGGCGCGGCGATGACCAGCCGTGGGACGGAAGCACTCACCACTCGATGCCCCTCTGGCCCTTCTGGCCCGCGTCCATCGGGTGCTTGACCTTGGACATGTCGGTCACCAGGTCGGCGAAGTCCACGAGCTTCTCGGGCGCGTTCCGCCCGGTGATGACGACGTGCTGCGTCCCGGGCCGCTCGCGCAGCACGGAGATCACCTCGTCCGTGTCCACCCAGCCCCAGTGCATCGGGTAGGCGAACTCGTCCAGCACGTACAGCTTGTACGTCTCGGCCGCCAGGTCCCGCTTGACCTGCTCCCAGCCCTCCCGGGCCTTCTCCTCGTTGTCCATCTGGGCATCGCGCTGCACCCAGGACCAGCCCTCGCCCATCTTGTGCCAGTCGACGGTCCCGCCCTCGCCGGAGGCGCCGAGCACCCGCAGCGCGTTCTCCTCGCCGACCTTCCACTTCGCCGACTTGACGAACTGGAACACCCCGATGGGCCACCCCTGGTTCCAGGCCCGCAGCGCGAGCCCGAAGGCGGCGGTGGACTTGCCCTTGCCGACGCCCGTGTGCACGACGACCAGCGGCCGGTTCCGGCGCTGCCGCGTCGTCAGCCCGTCGTCCGGCACCACACTCGGCTGTCCCTGCGGCATTACGCGGCCCTCCTCTGCACGTCCTTCACGAGCCCGGCGATGCTGTCCGCGCGCAGCTCGTCCAATGTCACGGCCGTTCCGCCCAGTTCACCGGCGAGCTGCCCGGCGAGCCCGAGCCGTACCGGCCCCGACTCGCAGTCCACGACGACGGAGGCGACCCCGTCGGCCGCGAACAGCCGGGCCGCCCGCCCGGCGAGGGCGACCGGCTCGGGGCCGCCGGTGGCCCGCCCGTCCGTCACCACCACGACCAGCGGCCGCCGCGCGGGATCGCGCAGCCGCTCCACACGCAGCACGTCATGGGCGCGCAGCAGCCCCGCCGCGAGCGGCGTACGCCCGCCCGTCGGCAGCGTCTCAAGCCGGGCCGCCGCCGCGTCCACCGACGAGGTCGGCGGCAGCGCGACGTCCGCGCCCGTGCCGCGGAAGGTCACCAGGCCCACCTTGTCCCGCCGCTGGTAGGCGTCCAGCAGCAGCGACAGCACGGCGCCCTTCACGGCGCTCATCCGCTGCCGGGCCGCCATCGACCCGGAGGCGTCCACGACGAACAGCACGAGGTTGCCCTCGCGCCCCTCACGGGTGGCCTGCCGCAGATCGTCCCGGCGCACCACCAGGCCCGGACCGGACCGCCCGCGCGCCCGCTGATGCGGCGCCGCCGCCTGCACGGTCGCCGCCAGGTGCAGCTTGGTGAGCGCGCCCCGGGGCCGCCGGGCCCCGGTCGTCCGCCCGTGCTCGGTCCGCGCCCGGGACCGCCGCCCGGCGGCACCCTCGCCGATCCCGGGCACGCTCAGCACCTTGGTGCGGAACGGCTCGGAAGCCCGTACGGCCGACTGCTCGCCGGCCCCCGAGGGCTGCGGCTGCCCGTTCTCGCCGGCCTCGGGCCGGGCCGCGGTGTCATCGCCGCCCTGGGGCGCGTCGTCGGGCTCCGGCTGTCCGCCGCCCCCGCCGGGCCCGTCAGGACCTTGGTCCGGATCCGGGTCGTCGTCGTCCGAGCCGCCGAACTCCTCCAGCGTCTCGTCGAGCTTGTCCTCGTCGAGCCCCGGCGCGTCGAAGGGGTTGCGCCGCCGCCGGTGCGGCAGCGCGAGCAGCGCCGCCTGCCGGACGTCCTCCGCGAGCACGTCCGTGCGCCCGGCCCAGGCCGCCAGCGCGGTGGCGGTCCGCGCCATCACGATGTCGGCGCGCATACCGTCCACCTCGAAGGCCGCACAGGTCGCCGCGATCTGCCGCAGCGCCCCGTCGCCCAGCCGCACGGACGGCAGCAGCTCCCGCGCGGCGACGATCCGGGCCCGGACGGCGGCCTCCTCATCGGCCCAGCGCGCGGCGAACCCGCCCGGATCGTCGTCGTAGGCAAGCCGCCGCCGGACGACCTCCACCCGCTGGTCGGGCTCACGGGAGGCCGTGACCTCGACGGTCAGCCCGAACCGGTCGAGCAGCTGCGGCCGCAGCTCGCCCTCCTCGGGGTTCATCGTGCCGACGAGCAGGAAACGGGCGGCGTGCCGCACCGAGACGCCCTCGCGCTCGACGTACGAGGCGCCCATCGCGGCGGCGTCCAGCAGCAGGTCGACCAGGTGGTCGTGGAGGAGGTTGACCTCGTCGACGTAGAGGATCCCGCGGTGCGCGTCGGCGAGCAGGCCCGGCTCGAAGGCCTTCACGCCCTCCGACAGGGCCCGCTCGATGTCCAGCGCGCCCACGAGCCGGTCCTCGGAGGCGCCGACGGGCAGTTCGACCATGCGCGCGGGCCGCTCGGCACCGCCGCCGGCCTCGTGGGGCCCGTCCGGGCACCCCGGGTCGGGGGAGGCGGGGTCGCAGGAGAAACGGCAGCCGGGGACGACCGGGACCTCAGGCAGCAGCGCCGACAGCGCCCGCACCGCCGTCGACTTGGCCGTGCCCTTCTCACCGCGCACCAGCACACCGCCGACCGCCGGGGACACGGCGTTCAGCAGCAGCGCGAGCCGCAGGTCGTCCTGGCCGACGACGGCCGTGAACGGAAAGGGGGTGGTCACTTCTCGTCGCCCTCCAGGTCGCCTTCGAGTTCCAGATAGGTGGCGCGCAGCCGCTCCAGCGTCTCCGCGTCCGGCTCGGCCCACAGTCCGCGGTCGGCGGCCTCCAGCAGCCGTTCGGTGATGCCGCGCAGCGCCCAGGGGTTGGACTTCTTCATGAAGTCCCGGTTCTCCGGGTCGAAGACGTACTCGGCGCTGAGCTTCTCGTACATCCAGTCGTCCACGACCCCGGCCGTGGCGTCGTACCCGAACAGGTAGTCCACGGTCGCCGCCATCTCGAAGGCGCCCTTGTAGCCGTGCCGCCGCATGGCCGCCATCCAGCGCGGGTTGACCACCCGGGCGCGGAACACGCGGTGCGTCTCCTCGCCGAGCGTGCGGGTCTTCACCTGGTCGGGGGTGGCCGAGTCGCCGACGTACGCCTCGGGGCTCGCGCCCGTGAGGTGCCGGACCATGGCGACCATGCCGCCGTGGTACTGGAAGTAGTCGTCGGCGTCGACCAGGTCGTGCTCACGGGTGTCGACGTTCTTCGCGGCGACGGCGATCCGCTTGAACGCCGTCTCCATGTCCCCGCGCGCGGCCCGCCCGTCGAGCCCCCGCCCGTAGGCGTAGCCGCCCCACACCGCGTACACCTCGGCGAGGTCGGCGTCGGAGCGCCAGTTGCGGGCGTCGATCAGCGGCAGCAGACCGGCCCCGTACGCCCCCGGCTTGGAGCCGAAGATGCGGGCCGTGGCCCGGCGGCGGTCGCCGTGCTCGGCGGTGTCCTGGTCGGCGTGGGCCCGGACGTAGTTGGACTCGGCCGGCTCGTCCAGCTCGGCGACCTTGCGCACGGCGTCGTCGATCAGGCCCACGACGTGCGGGAACGCGTCGCGGAAGAAGCCCGAGATGCGGACCGTCACGTCGATGCGCGGCCGGCCGAGCTCCGCGAGGGGGATCACCTCGAACCCGGTCACCCGCCGCGAGGCGTCGTCCCACACCGGCCGGCAGCCCAGCAGCGCCAGGATCTCGGCGATGTCGTCGCCCTGGGTGCGCATCGCGGAGGTGCCCCACACCGTCAGGCCGACGGACGTCGGGTACTCGCCGGTGTCCTGCAGATACCGCTGCACCAGCGAGTCGGCGAGCGACTGCCCGATCTCCCAGCTCAGCCGGGACGGAATGGCCTTGGGGTCGACGGAGTAGAAGTTGCGGCCCGTCGGCAGGACGTTGACGAGCCCGCGGGTCGGCGAGCCGGACGGGCCGGCCGGGACGTAACCGCCGTTCAGGGCCCGCAGGATGTGCCCGATCTCATCAGTGGTTTTCTCCAGCCGGGGCACGACCTCGGTGCAGGCGAACTCCAGCACGGCGACCGCGTCGGGCAGTTCGGTGCCGAGGACCTCCCGGACCAGCGGCGCGCTCTCGGCGACCGCCCAGCCGCGCTCCTCCATGCCCTCCGCGATCCGCCGGCACAGCTGCTCCAGCAGGTCGATCGCGTCGGCGGCGCTGCGGGCCGGACCGTCCACCAGGTCCGTCAGCTCGACGGGCACCTTCACCGGAGCGCCCGGCTCGGCGAGCAGTTCCTTCTCCACCAGCCCGAAGTGCTGCGCCAGCGACGCCCGCAGGCCCGGCAGTGCGTTGGCCTGCCCGCCCCACACCTGCGAGGCGCGCAGCACGGCCAGCACGAGGTTGACGCGCGGCTCACCGACCGGCCCGCCGCCCAGGATGTGCAGGCCGTCGCGGATCTGCACGTCCTTGATCTCGCACAGATAGCCGTCGATGTGCATGACGAACTCGTCGAACTCCGCGTCGTCCGGCTGCTCGTCGACGTGCAGGTCGTGGTGGAGTTCGGCGGCCTTGACCAGCGTCCAGATCTGGGCGCGCACGGTCGGGGCCTTCGCCGGGTCCAGGTCGGAGACCAGCGCGTACTCGTCGAGGAGCTGCTCCAGCTTGGCGAGGTCGCCGTAGGTGTCGGCCCGGGCCATCGGCGGCACTAGGTGGTCGACGACCGTGGCGTGCCCGCGCCGCTTGGCCTGGGTGCCCTCGCCCGGGTCGTTGACGATGAACGGGTAGACCAGCGGCAGGTCGCCGAGGACCGCGTCCGGGGCGCAGCCGCCGCTGAGCCCGAGGCCCTTGCCGGGCAGCCACTCCATGGTGCCGTGCTTGCCCATGTGGACGATCGCGTCAGCGCCGAAACTGTTCTCCAGCCACCGGTAGGCCGCCATGTAGTGGTGGGACGGCGGCATGTCCGGGTCGTGGTAGATCGCGATCGGGTTCTCACCGAAACCGCGCGGCGGCTGGATCATCACGACGACGTTCCCGAACTGCAGGGACGCCAGCACGATGTCGTCGCCGTCGACGTAGAGACTGCCCGGCGGCTCGCCCCACGCCTCGGTCATGGCGTCCTTCAGCTCCGGGTCGAGCTTCTCGAACCAGGCTCGGTAGTCGGCCAGCGGAACCCGCGCGGGCGCGGCGGCCAGCTGCTCCTCCGTCAGCCACTCCACGTCGTGCCCACCGGCGTTGATGAGCCGGTGGATCAGCTCGTCCCCCTCGTCCGGGTGTCCCTCCACGACGTACCCGGCGTCCCGCAGCGCGTCCAGCACCCGCACCGCCGAGGCCGGGGTGTCAAGACCGACCGCGTTGCCGACCCGCGAGTGTTTGGTCGGGTACGCGGTGAAGACCAGGGCGAGCTTCTTCTCGGCGTTCTCCTTGTGCTTCAGCCGCGCGTGCCGTACGGCGATGCCGGCGACGCGTCCCGCACGCTCCGGGTCGGCGACGTACACGGGCACGTCGTCCGGACCCTGCTCCTTGAAGGAGAACGGCACGGTGATCAGCCGCCCGTCGAACTCCGGGATCGCCACCTGCATCGCGGCGTCCATGGGGGACAGGGCGGCGTCCGAGTCCGCCCAGGCCTGCCGCGACGACGTCAGGCACAGGCCCTGCAGCACGGGGATGTCCAGTTCGGCGAGGGCGCCGATGTCCCAGGCCTCCTCGTCACCGCCCGCCGAGGCCTGCGAGGCGTGGGTGCCGCCGGCCGCGAGGACCGTGGCGACGAGGGCGTCGGCCTGCCCGAGGATCTCGTACAGCCCCTCGTCCGCGCCGCGCAGCGAACCGCAGTACACCGGCAGCGCGTTGGCGCCGCGCGCCTCGATCGCGTCGCACAGGGTGTCGACGAAGGCGGTGTTTCCGCTCAGTTCGTGGGCCCGGTAGAAGAGCACGCCGACGGTCGGACGGCCCTCCACGCGGGTGCGCTCGCCGTGGACGCCGTACTCGGGCATTTTCCGCGGCTCGACGAACCCCTCGCCCGTCAGCAGCACGGTGTCGGAGAGGAACCGGGCGAGCTCGGTCAGGTTCTCCGGCCCGCCCTCCACGAGGTACTTCAGCGCCTCCGCGACGACACCGGCCGGCACGGACGACTCGGCCATCAGCTCCGCGTCCGGCACGGCCTCGCCGCCGAGCAGCACGGTCGGGATGCCGGAGGCCTTCAGCGCGGCGAGCCCGTCCTCCCAGGCCCGCTTGCCGCCGAGCAGCCGGACGACTGCGATGGACGCCCCGTCCAGCAGGGCCGGAAGCTCCTCCCGGACGTCCACGCGGGTCGGGTTGCCGATCCGGTAGTCGGCACCGGAGGCGGCCCGGGCCGCCAGCAGGTCCGTGTCGGCGGTCGACAACAACAACACAGTGCTCATGCGGGCGCTCCCGGTGGAATGAAGGGCAGTCCTTGTGGCGCGCCGGACTCGATGAGCCGCCACAGCGCGTCGGTGTCCGCGTGCTGTTCGATCAGGTCGCCGAGCCGGTCGAGCTGCTCCTCGCGCAGCGCGGCGAACGAGGTGTCCGGAGCGGGCACGAAGCGACGGCCCGCGGCGGCCGCCACCTTGCGCAGAAAGGCCCGCCGGAAGCCGTCCGACTCCAGCGAGCCGTGCCAGTGCGTACCCCAGGTCTGGCCGACCCGGCAGCCGTCCAGGAAGGGGTCTCCGCCGGTGACGTCGGCGACCCCGTGGTGGATCTCGTAGCCCTCGACGTGCTCCCCGAAGGCCTCGCCCGCCGGTCGCGTGAGGGTCTTCTCGCGGGCGAACCGCACCCGCACGGGCAGGATCCCGAGCCCGTCGACGTGGCCCCGGCGGCTCTCGACGTCGTCCTCGATGTGCTCACCGAGGATCTGGAAGCCGCCGCAGATGCCGAGCACGGGCCGCTGCTCGGCGGCCCTGCGGACCAGGGCGTCGGCGAGCCCGCGCTCGCGCAGCCACTCCAGTGCCCGGACCGTCCCGCGAGTGCCGGGCACGATGACGAGGTCGGCGTCGGACAGTTCCTCCGGCCGGTCCACGAACCGCACCACGACGCCCGGTTCGGCGGCCAGCGCGTCCACGTCGGTGAAGTTGGACATGAGCGGCACGGCACAGACCGCGACGCGCAGCACGTCCTCACCGACGGGCGGGGCGACGACGGACTCCCGCACGGTCCCGCGCAGGGAGACCCTGAGCCCGTCCTCCTCGTCGATCCCGAGCCCGTGCCGGAACGGCAGCACACCGTAGGTCCGCCGACCCGTGAGCCCGAGCAGCATGTCCAGCCCCGGCTCCAGCAGGGAGACGTCCCCGCGGAACTTGTTGACGAGGAACCCGGCGACACAGGCCTGGTCCTCGGGCGACAGCAGCGCCACCGTCCCGAAGAACGAGGCGAACACCCCGCCCCGGTCGATGTCGCCGACGACGAGCACGGGCAGCCCGGCGTTCCGGGCGATCCCCATGTTCACGATGTCCGTTCGCCGCAGATTGATCTCGGCGGGAGAACCGGCCCCCTCACAGATCACCGCGTCATACGTGCCCCGCAACTGCTCCAGGCAGTCCAGCACCGTCCCGAGCAACTGCTGCTGCCGTCCGCCGTGGTAGCCGCGTGCGCTCAGCTCCCCGACCGGCTTGCCCAGCAGCACGACCTGACTGCTCTGCTCGCCACCGGGCTTGAGCAGCACGGGGTTCATCAGCGCGGTCGGCTCGACCCGGCAGGCCTGAGCCTGCATGGCCTGGGCCCGTCCGATCTCGGCTCCCTCCGTCGTCACGAAGGAGTTCAGGGACATGTTCTGCGCCTTGAAGGGCGCGACCTTGACGCCCTGGCGCACCAGCCACCGGCAGATCCCGGCGGTCACGACGCTCTTGCCGGCGTCGGAGGTGGTACCGGCGACGAGAAGCCCACCGCTCATGTCATTTCCCCCTGTTCGATGACCGCGCGCTCATCAGCAACCGCGCCCCGGCGCACACCCCGAGCGCGAGCCAGGTGACGCGCTTCGACAGCCGCACGGCCCGCTCGACGTCATGCGTGCCGACGGACCGCCCCCGCGTGTTCAGCACGGGCCGGTGCTCCACCCGCCCGCCGTACGAGAGCGTCCCGCCGAGCCGCACCCCGAGCGCCCCGGCGAACGAGGCCTCCACGGGCCCGGCGTTGGGACTCGGATGCCGCACCGCGTCGGCCCGCCAGGCGCGCACGGCCCCCCGCGGATCCGGCCCGGCCAGCACGGCGAGTACGGCGGTCAGCCGCGCTCCCGGCCACCCCGCGAGGTCGTCCAGCCGCGCGGAGGCCCAGCCGTAGCGCCGGTACCGGGCCGACTTGTGCCCGACCATGGCGTCCAGGGTGTTGACGGCCCGGAAGCCCAGCAGCCCCGGCACCCCGCCGACGGCGCCCCACACCAGTGCCCCCACCACCGCGTCGGAGGTGTTCTCGGCGACGGACTCGACCACGGCCCGGGCCATGCCGTCGGCGTCGAGGGCCTGCGGGTCCCGCCCGCACAGATGCGGCAGCCGGGCCCGGGCCGCCTCGACGTCCCCGGCCTCCAGGGCCTGCCCGATGGTCCGTGCCTCCCGGGCGAGTGAAGTCCCCCCGACGACGGCCCAGGTGGCGGCGCCGGTCAGTGCGACGGACGCGACGGCGGACGTCCGCACGGCCCGCGCGGCGGCGGACCCGAGGGCGACGGCCCCTCCGGCACACACGGCGGTGTGCAGCGCGCCCCACCCGCGGTGGTCCCGCCACAGCACCCGTTCCACGGCCCCCGCGGCCCGTCCGAACGCGGCGACCGGATGCCCCCGGCGGGGATCACCGAGCAGCAGGTCACCGATCAGACCGGCGGCGGCGCCGTACGCGAAGACGCGACCGGCACCCATGGGCTCAGCCGTCCAGAAGGGCGGGCAGGGGTGGGGTGTTGAACCTCGATCGGCAGCCGCGCATGGCGATATGTGTCCTCACTCAGGGTGTCCACGCCCTGGTTCGACGAGACCGGCGGTGAGAGTTCCTGGCTCCCGGGGATCACTACCCCGGTGACAGTGGCGGGACCGCGCCGGACTCGCACCGGCTTCCTCTCCTGCCGCCGTATTGGCCCCGGCAGTCCACCACGGCCGGGAACCGCCGTCAACTTGCCGTTGACCTGCGAGGGGAGAGTGTGGAGAACCCCACATCGCCCCCCGCGCACACACGACGACCGGGCGGCACGGGACTCAGGTCCCGTGCCGCCCGGCGGACGATGTGCGGTCGGGCCGTCAGGCCACGATCAGATAGATGCCGTACCCGACGGCCGCCGCGCACGCCGCGAAGCACGCGTACGCGCCGGTGACCGCGAGGCCGGCGGACCCGCCCTGGGCCACCGCCCGCTCGCGGCGGGACAGACCGGTGATGCCGAGGGTGAACAGGGCCACGAGAGCCACGGTGACCACGAGGCTGACGCCGAACACGGAGCCGAGGGCCGCCCAGTCGATCTTCATATCGGTGAATCTTCCTTGTTGCCGGTGGGCGGGGTCAGACCGTGGTGGTCGTGGAGGCCGTCCGCTCGGCGGTGGCCTGGGCGGGGAACGACGGCACCGGCTCCTCCGCCGGCGTGCCGGCCGGCGGCGGCGTCACCGCGGCCATCGCCGTGGTCACCACGCCCGCGGGCTCCGCGTCGTCGGTGTCGTTGACGTTGGTGTGGTCGACGACCTCACGCCGGGAGATCTTCCAGATGGCCGCCGAGGAGGCGACGAGGAAGACGGCCACCACCGCGGTACCCCAGGCGCCGAAGCCGGTGACGTACTCGGCGACAGCGCCCACCAGGGCCGCCGCCGGCAGCGTCAGACCCCAGGCGACGAACATCCGCGTCGCGGTCGACCAGCGGACGACACCGCCCTTGCGGCCGAGCCCCGCGCCCATCACGGCGCCGGAGACGGAGTGCGTCGTCGAGAGAGAGAAACCGAGGTGCGAGGAGGCCAGGATGACCGTGGCCGCGGAGGTCTGGGCGGCGAAGCCCTGCTGCGGCTGGAGGTCGGTCAGGCCCTTGCCCATGGTGCGGATGATGCGCCAGCCGCCCAGGTAGGTGCCGAGCGCGATCGCGATGCCCGCGGAGAGGATGACCCACATGGGCGGGTCGGAGTCGGGGGCGAGGGTGCCGCCGGCGACCAGGGCGAGGGTGATGATGCCCATCGTCTTCTGCGCGTCGTTGGTGCCGTGTGCCAGGGAGACCAGGCCCGCCGACGCGATCTGGCCGGCCCGGTAGCCCTTCCGGGACGCCTCGCCGTCGGCCTTCTTGCCGAGGGAGTACGTCAGCCGGGTGGCCAGCATCGCCGCGATGCCGGCGACCAGCGGGGCGGCGATCGCCGGGATCAGGACCTTGGTGACCAGCACGTCGCCGTGCACCGCGCCGACGCCCGCCGAGGCGATCGTGGCGCCGATCAGACCGCCCATGAGAGCGTGCGAGGAACTGGACGGCAGACCGACCAGCCACGTCAGCAGGTTCCAGAGGATCGCGCCGACCAGGGCGGCGAAGATGACCTCGGGCCGGATGCCGGCCTCGTCGACGAGGCCCTTGGAGATCGTGTTGGCGACTTCGACGGACAGGAAGGCGCCGACCAGGTTGAGGACCGCGGACATGGCCACCGCAACCTTGGGCTTCATGGCGCCCGTGGAAATGGTGGTGGCCATCGCATTCGCGGTGTCGTGGAAACCGTTCGTGAAATCGAACGCGAGTGCGGTTACCACCACAATCGCGAGGATCAGCGAGAAGCTTTCCATTTACCCAGGCAATCGTTCGAGGTCGTTGGCTGGACGACCGTAGGCAACCTGAGTGAACGGAAGATGAACTGGGAGGGGCGCAGGGGTGACCGCACAGGGGGGTCCGGGCGACGCCCCGGGACGGCCGCCCCGGCGCCCCATGACCAGGCTCCCGGGCGCACCGCTTCAGCTGATCGAGTGACCCGTTGAAGAGATTCCGGTCACCCGGCAGGGTTCCGCCGCCGGTCTCGTACTGCCAGAGGCCGGCTTCCGGCCTGAAGTGCCCCCGCCGGGGGGCGCGTTGAGTCCCCGCCTGGCAGGATCGCGGCATGGCTGAGCAGCGAGGCGACGAGTGGGGCACGGGGGACGCCCGGGAGGGCGGACGGGAGGCGGGGGAGCCGCGGCGCACAAGCGCGCGCCCCGAGGAGGCGGACGCCTGGGAGGACCTCGTCGCGGCGGCCCGCCGGACGGTCGCGGACGGACTCGTCGTCGGCACGTCCGGCAACGTCTCCGTGCGCGTCGGGGACACCGTCCTGGTCACGCCGTCGGGCGTCCCCTACGACCGGCTGACCCCGGACGACGTGACCGGCGTCGGCCTCGACGGCCGGCAGGTCCTCGGCACCCTCGTCCCCACCAGCGAGCTGCCCATGCACCTCGCGGTCTACCGCACGACCGGCGCCCGGGCCGTCGTCCACACCCACGCCGTCCACGCGACGGCCGTCTCGACGCTCGTGAGCGAACTGCCGCTGATCCACTACATGGCCGCGGCGCTCGGCGGCCCCGTCCGAGTCGCCCCGTATGCCACGTACGGCACCGACGAGTTGGCCGAGAACATGCTCCGCGCCCTCGACGGCCGCTCCGGCTGCCTCCTCCAGAACCACGGCACCGTCACCCACGGCAGCACCCTCGCCCAGGCCTACGACCGCACCGCCCAGCTGGAGTGGATGTGCCGCCTGTGGCTGACCGCCTCCTCGGTGCCCGGCCAGGCCCCGAGCCTGCTGTCCCGGGAGCAGCTGGCGGAGGTGGAGGAGCGCCTGCGCGGCTACGGCCAGCGGGGCTGAGCCGTCCCCGCGGCGTCCGCGGAGGTCACCCCGCCGCTCCGCCCCACTGGTCGCCCGCGGAACCGGCCGGGACACTGGAGCCGTGCGTACTGTCAAAGCGGCGGCCGCTGCCGTCACCGCCGTCATCGGTGCCGGCGCCGCCGCGGTGGCCGCCGGCCGGCTCGCCAGCGACGCCGCGCTCAAGGCGCCCCCCGGCAGGCCCCTGCCCACCGAACCCCGGCTCACCGTGCACGGCACCGCCGCCGGGCAGATCAGCCTCACCCGGGACCTCGCCGCCCTGCGCCCCGGCCGCTACGGCCTGTCCGGCAACGGCTCGCACGCGGTCGTCGGCCCCGTCCTGACCGGCGGCGCCCCGCACCCCGCCGACACCGTGGTGCGCCGCCTGGAGAGCGTCACCCACGGCACGATGAAGCCCGGCGACAAGGTCTGGCTCACGCCGAACGTATACGTCGGCAACCCGGGCGCCGCCCTCGGACTCGAACACGCCGACGTCGACGTCCCCGGCGAACTCGGCGCCCTGCCCGCGTGGTTCGTGCCGGGCAAGCGGGACACCTGGGTGATCGCCGTGCACGGCCTGGGCGCCACCCGCGAACTTGCCATGAACGTCATGCCGTTCCTGCACCGCAACCACTTCCCGGTGCTGGCCCTCGCCTACCGCGGCGACCTGGGCGCGCCCCGCCCGCCCGACGGCCTCAACCACCTCGGCGAGACCGAGTGGCGCGACCTCGACGCCGCCATCCGCTACGCCGTGCGCTACGGGGCCCGCCAGGTCGTCCTGCACGGCTGGTCCACCGGCGCCACCATGGCCCTGCGCGCCGCCGCGCACTCGGGGCTGCGCGACCGTGTCTCCGGGCTCGTCCTGGACTCCCCGGTGCTCGCCTGGGAGACCACCCTGCGCGCCCTGGCCTCGGCCCGTCGCACCCCGGGGGCGCTGCTGCCGCTCGCGGTCCGGGCCGCCCAGGGCCGCACCGGCCTGTCCGGCGGCCGTGCCGCGGGCCCGGTCCCGTACGGCGGGCCGAGCGTCCCGGCGCTCGTCCTCCACGGCCCGGACGACACCGTCGCCCCCTGGCAGCCCTCCCGCCGGCTCGCCGATGCCCGCCCCGACACGGTCGCCCTGCGCACCGTCCGCAACGCACCTCACGGAGCCATGTGGAACGCCGACCCGGAGGCCTACGAGGAAGCCCTCCGGCGCTTCCTGACGCCCCTCATGTGACGCGCCGTCCCCGCCCACGCGCCGGCCCGGCCTCCCGTTCCGGCTTCTCCCCCCGTTCACGCCCCCTTCGCCCCGGCGCAACCACATCCCGCCGCCCCTTCCGCCGACCGGTCGCGAGGATTCCGTTTAGCGTCGTACCACTGGCCGATTTGCGGCCCTCGACCATTCCCGGGAACCGGTGCGTTGGCCATCCCCGTCGCCCGCCGTGACATTCCGTTTGGGTTTTCGGACCGTCAACCGGAAGACTGCACCCGTGACGTCCCGTATCCCGCGCGACTCCAGGCTTCGACTCGTCCGCCCGCGACCCCTGGCCGCCGCCCCACCAGCGATGAACCAGCGGCGCTCGCGCCGCCCCGCACCACGCCCCCCGGAGGGCACCCCGGCACCGGCGGAGCTGGCCAGAATGGCACGCTCAGGTCTCGCCGACGCGGCCCGCGTCGCCCGCTGGGCCGACGCCGCGCTCGGCCCCGGCCGGGACAGCGCCACCGACGACGGCAAGGCCACCCTCTCCGACGCGACGGCCGAACGGGCCGCCCGCGAACTCGGCCTGACACCGGCTCAGGTCAGAGCCGACTGGGACACCGCCCGCCTCGCCGGCCTCGTCGAGGTGCACGGCGACAGCGCCCGCCCCGGCTGGCGGCTGCGCGCCTGGGACCGCGACGACAGTGCCGTGCTGCGCGGCTGGGTCGCGCTCTTCGACGCCTGGTCGCTCGCCCACCCGGAGCCCGAGGAGCACGAGCCCGCCGCCGTCGCCGAGGTCGTCTCCGCCATGCCGCAGGCGCTGTCCTTCCTCCAGCTGTCCGCCGGGCCCGTCCCCGTGGAGCAGCTCCTCGACCTCCTGGAGCAGCGCGTCACCGAGCTGCGCACCGCCCGCTGCGAGATCCCCTACGGCCCCCAGCCCGAGCCGCCGGCCGAACCGGAGCCCACCGACGCCCCGCTCGCCCCCCTGCTCGACTGGGCCCTGCGCGCCCTCGCCTCCGTCGGCGCCCTCACCTACGGCGACGGCCAGGCCACCCTCACGCCGCTCGGCAGCTGGGCCGTCTGGGTCAAGCTGGAGCAGATCTGCGTCGCCGCGCAGAGCCCCGCCGGGAACATCGAGCAGGCCGCCGACGACATGCTCCGCGGCTGTGCCCAGCTGCGCCCGAACGCGGCCCGCGCCGAGTACCGCGCCTGGCTCGCCGCCCGCCCCGTCGGCAGCGCCGTCACCGAGCTTCTCGGCGCCGCTCGCGGTGAGGACGCCCTGCTGCGCGGCCTCGCCTTCGAGGCGCTGCGCGTGGTCGGCGCCCCCGCCGAGCCGGACGTCCGCGGCGTGCTGGACGAGCCCACGCTTCGGCCGTACGCGCTGCTGTGGCTGGCCGAGCACGACGGCGCCGACCCCGAGGACGCCCACGAGGTCCTCACCCGCGAGGAGGCGACCTGGCTGTGGGTGGACACCGCGGCCGCCGTCGCCGACCACGGGGAGGCGCCGCTGCTGGTGCGCCACCTGGAGTCCGCGGTGCAGCCGACCGTCCCGATGCTCCTGGAGGAGGTACGCGCCGTGGGACATCCGCGCACCGTGCAGGTGCTGGTCGCCCTCGCCGCCGCACACCCCGACCCGGCCCTGGCCAAGGCCGTCCGCCGGGCCGCCTTCCAGGTGCACACCGGCGGCAGCTAGGGCCGGCGCCCGGGCCGCGGGTTCGTCAGACCGCTATCTCGGGCGCGTACGTCCCGAAGCTCCACACGTTGCCCTCGAGGTCCCGGGCCATGTAGTCCCGTGAGCCGTAGTCCTGGTCCGTCGGGGGCATCAGCACCTCCGCGCCGTGGTCCACCGCGCGGCGGTGGTGCCCGTCCACGTCGTCCACCACCACGTACACCCCCGTGGTGCCGGCGTCCTTCATGGCCGCGTCGAACTGGCCGCCCCGGCCCTTGGTGCCGACCATCACCGCGCCGTTACCCTGCGCCAGCTCGGCGTGCAGCACCGAGCCGTCCTCGCCCTCGTACACCGACAGCTCCGTGAAGCCGAAGGCCTCCGTGAGCTGCCGGATCGCCGCCTTCGCGTCGGCGTACAGCAGCGTCGGGTAGATGCTCGGACGCCCGCCGGACATGCCTGCCATGGCGATCACTTCCTCGTGTCTCGCTGGGTGTTCCCCCTGCCGGGAGAGCCGGATTCCGGCCCGTTCCCCGGCCCGCTGTTCAGTCTTCCACCGGCCACTGACAACGGCCCTCCGTCCGGCCGCCGGTGATCGAACACCCGCACACAGAAAAAGTGGTTGCACGCCCCCGTTAGACTGTCCCCCATGGCCATTCTCCTCGCGCATTAGACGGCGGGAACGCCCGCCCGTCGCCCGCCACCGCCCTTCCAACGGCGCGCTACGCGCGGCACCCCCTGATTCGTCCATCCCGCCCCCGTATCCGCCCTGGAGTCTGTCCGTGATCTCCGCCTCCGGTATCGAGCTGCGCGCCGGTGCCCGCGTCCTCATCGAAAACGCCTCGTTCCGCATCGCCAAGGGCGACCGCATCGGCCTGGTCGGCCGCAACGGCGCGGGGAAGACCACCCTCACCAAATGCCTGGCAGGCGAGGGCATGCCCGCAGGCGGCACCATCACCCGCTCCGGCGAGGTCGGCTACCTCCCGCAGGACCCCCGCACCGGCGACCTCGACATCCTCGCCCGCGACCGCATCCTGTCCGCGCGCGGCCTGGACGTACTGATCCGCAAGATGCGCGACAACGAGCAGCGCATCGCCAACGGCCAGGGCGCCACCCGCGAGAAGGCGCTCCGGCAGTACGAGCGCCAGGAGACGGAGTTCCTCACCAAGGGCGGGTACGCCGCCGAGGCCGAGGCCGCCACCATCGCCGCCGCGCTCAACCTGCCCGACCGGGTCCTCGGCCAGCCGCTGCACACGCTCTCCGGCGGTCAGCGCCGCCGTATCGAGCTGGCCCGCATCCTGTTCTCCGACGCGGACACCCTGCTGCTCGACGAGCCCACCAACCACCTCGATGCCGACTCGATCGTCTGGCTGCGCGACTACCTGAAGACCTACCGCGGCGGCTTCATCGTGATCTCCCACGACGTCGACCTGGTCGAGACGGTCGTGAACAAGGTGTTCTACCTGGACGCCAACCGCGCCCAGATCGACATCTACAACATGGGCTGGAAGCTCTACCAGCAGCAGCGCGAGGCCGACGAGAAGCGCCGCAAGCGCGAGCGGCAGAACGCCGAGAAGAAGGCCTCCGCGCTGCACTCGCAGGCCGACAAGATGCGGGCCAAGGCCACCAAGACCGTCGCCGCGCAGAACATGGCCCGCCGGGCGGACAAGCTGCTGGCCGGCCTGGAGGCCGAGCGCAAGTCCGACAAGGTCGCCAAGCTGCGCTTCCCCGAGCCCTCCCCGTGCGGCAAGACCCCCCTGATGGCCGAGGGCCTGTCCAAGTCCTACGGGTCGCTGGAGATCTTCACCGACGTCGACCTGGCCATCGACAAGGGCTCGCGCGTCGTCATCCTGGGCCTCAACGGCGCGGGCAAGACGACCCTGCTCCGCCTGCTCGGCGGGGCGGAGCAGCCCGACACCGGCCAGGTCATCGAGGGCCACGGCCTCAAGCTCGGCTACTACGCGCAGGAGCACGAGACCCTCGACCCCGAGCGCACGGTCCTGGAGAACATGCGCTCCGCCGCCCCCGACCTGGACCTGGTGGAGGTCCGCAAGACGCTCGGCTCGTTCCTGTTCTCCGGTGACGACGTCGACAAGCCGGCCGGTGTCCTCTCCGGCGGCGAGAAGACCCGCCTCGCCCTCGCCACCCTCGTGGTGTCCTCGGCGAACGTGCTGCTCCTCGACGAGCCGACCAACAACCTCGACCCCGCCAGCCGCGAGGAGATCCTCGGCGCGCTGCGCACCTACAAGGGCGCGGTCGTCCTCGTCACGCACGACGAGGGCGCCGTCGAGGCGCTCCAGCCGGAGCGGATCATCCTGCTGCCCGACGGCGTCGAGGACCTGTGGGGCGCCGACTACGCGGATCTCGTCGCCCTGGCCTGAGCGTCAGTGCCGCTTGATCGAATGCGTGATCAACGGCGTATGGATCATTCGGCCCAGCGGTGATCCATCATCTGTGTGAGATCTCCTCGTACCGAGGTGTGTCCTACATCGATTTCGCGGCCGAGTCCCCGATTCTTCCCGGCTCGGCCGCGCCGCCTTTCTGACCTGGCCTTTTCCTCCACCATCCGTTCGGCCGCAAGGACACCACTCTTCGGAATTCCATATTCCGCATGTGGGGATGTGCTCCCGTCGTCACAACCTTGTCTCACCGACCTTGCCGAATGGGTGGCCATCAAGGCCCGGAGGGGTGATCATGAGGAGACCAGAGCGCACTTCCCATGAGGAGGCACGGGTGGCCGAGACTCTGAAGAAGGGCAGCCGGGTGACCGGCGCCGCGCGCGACAAGCTCGCGGCAGACCTGAAGAAGAAGTACGACGCCGGTGCGAGCATCCGGGCGTTGGCCGAGGAGACCGGCCGCTCGTATGGCTTTGTGCACCGCATGCTCAGTGAGTCGGGCGTCACGCTGCGAGGGCGTGGCGGGGCGACCCGGGGCAAAAAGGCCACGGCCTGACCCCGGGTGGCCCCTCGGCTTCGATGGTGGCCACCCGGTCGGTCGTCTGATCGGCCGGGTGGTTACTGTGCAGTCACTTAAGTGTGGCCTGCCATGGCGTCACAGCCGTCGCGGGGCACACAAGACGACCGCACCCATCGGAGGCGTCCCATGGCTTCGTCCGACCAGGACCTCGTTCCCGTACTCGACAAGGACGGCGTACGGCTCACCGTCGACGACGCGATCGCCACGGTGACGCTGACCAACCCGGCCAAGCGCAACGCGCAGAGCCCCGCTCTGTGGCGGGCGCTGACCGAGGCCGGCCGGCAGCTGCCGGGCTCCGTCCGCGTCGTGGTGCTGCGGGCCGAGGGCAAGTCCTTCTCGGCCGGGCTCGACCGACAGGCGTTCACGCCCGACGGCTTCGACGGCGAACCGTCGTTCGTCGACCTCGCGCGCGGCGCCGACGCCGAGCTGGACGCGACCATCGCCGAATACCAGGAGGCGTTCACCTGGTGGCGGCGCAGCGACATCGTCTCCGTCGCCGCTGTCCAGGGGCACGCCATCGGGGCGGGCTTCCAGCTCGCCCTCGCCTGCGACCTGCGCGTCGTCGCCGACGACGTGCAGTTCGCCATGCGCGAGACCAGCCTCGGACTCGTGCCCGACCTGACGGGCACGCATCCGCTGGTGGGACTCGTCGGCTACGCCCGCGCGCTGGAGATCTGCGTGACCGGGCGCTTCGTCGCGGCCGAGGAGGCCGTGAACACCGGGCTGGCCAACGTCGCCGTGCCCGCCGGCCAGCTCGACGACACCGTGCGCGACCTGACCGCGGCCGTGCTCGCCGCGCCCCGCGACGCGGTCGTCGAGACCAAGGCGCTGCTGCGCGGCGCCCAGGACCGCACCTACGAGGAGCAGCGCGCGGCGGAGCGCCAGTCCCAGGCCCGCAGGCTGCGGGACCTCGCGGGCGTCGGGGACTGAAAGCCGCCGGGCCGGGAGCGCGCGCAGCCGATCGTGCTTCACGACCGCCACCGTCGATGAGGAGCAGCACGCGGCGGAGCACCCGTCCCAGGCCGCCGGGCACCCGGGGGGCTCAGCCGATCGCGCTCACCACGACCGCCACCGTCGGATGATCCGGCAGCGCCCTCCTGACCACCGTCCGGACCTCGCGGGCCACGTCCCGGGCCCGCTGGTCCGCGCCCACCGCCAGCTCCAGCCGGACATGACGGTGCGGCAGCGCGGCGCCCTCGCGGGGGAGTTCCTCGATGTGCACGGGGTGTCCCAGCGTGCCGGTCAGCCGCAGCACGCCCGGCACCCCCAGCGCGGCATCGGCCACCCGGGCCTCGTCGCCGCCCTCGGCCCGCGCCGCACGCGGAGGCTCGGCCGGGACCGCCCCGGGCCCGGCCGCCGCGGGCGTCTCCTCGCCCAGCAGCCCCGTCACCCGCAGGTCCACCTCCGCCACCGTCAGACCGAGCCGCTCGGTCGCGGCGGTCGCCAGCGTCGCCCGCAGCAGGGACGCCGTCGTCGGCAGCGGCTGCGAAGCCGTCGCGGCGAACTCCGCCGTCACCCGCAGCGGCCCGGGCGGCAGAGCACTCGGCGGAGCGGGTACCGCCGGCTCAGCGGTGTCCGCCGCGTCGGCGACCACGACACGGAGCGCGTCGAGGCGTACGCCCGGCGCGTCCCGGGCCGCGCTGCGCAGCACCGCCTCGGCTGCCCGTTCCGCGATCCACGCGCCGTCCCGCGCGTCACCCAGCGGCAGAAGCCTGCCGATTCCCAGCTGATGTCTCACTGCCTGCGTCCATCGGTCGGCCGTCATTCCTCCAGCCTGCCGTATCAGAGGCGCGCTCCCACGTAACCGTGCTTACGGTGGTTCCAGGACGACGACCGAAAAGGACGTGCGGCGATGACTGACATGACCGAGAACCGGGGCGGGGAGTCCGAGACGCCGGCGGCGCGCAGGAGCCCGCTGGTCAAGCGCGGCGGAGGAGACCCCGGTTCCCGGGGCCGTACGACCATCGCGGACGGCGTCGTGGAGAAGATCGCCGGGCTCGCCGCCCGCGACGTCGACGGTGTGCACGCCATGGGCAGCGGTCTTTCCCGCACCTTCGGCGCCGTGCGCGACCGGGTGCCCGGCGGCGCGAAGTCGGTGACGCGCGGGGTGAAGGCCGAAGTCGGTGAGGTGCAGGCCGCCCTCGATCTGGAGATCGTCGTGGAGTACGGCGTGTCGATCGCCGATGTGGCCCGGGACGTACGGGAGAACGTCATCACCGCCGTGGAGCGGATGACCGGCCTGGAGGTCGTCGAGGTCAACATCGCGGTGAGCGACGTGAAGCTGCCCGACGAGGAGGAAGAGGAACCGGAGCGCCGGATCCAGTGAGGCGCGGGCCATCGGACAACACAGCGGCTGAGGAGCTGAGGAGCGCATGAGCATGGCCGTGGTCGGCATGATCGCCGGCATGGCGCTGGCCTTCGCCGGATACTTCGGCGGATTCGGTGCCTTCGTGCTGGTGGCGGCATTGGGCGCCGTCGGCTTCGTCGTCGGACGGTTCCTGGACGGGGACATGGACTTCGGCGACTTCTTCCGTGTCCGTGAACGGCGGCGGTGACGCCCGTGAGCACGGGGGCCGGTGAGCTCGACAGACCCCTGGCGGTCGTCCCGCCGGGCGAGCGTGGCGCGACCCGGATCGCCGACCGGGTCGTCGCGAAGATCGCCTCGCAGGCGGCCCGCGAGGCCGTCGGCACACTGCCGCCCGACGCCGGCCGGCCTTCCGCGTCCGTCGTCGTCCACCACGAGGTCGCCCACGTCCGGGTCCACATCGAACTCGACTACCCCTGCGACATCGGCGCCCGCTGCCGCACGGTGCGCCACCACGTCGTCGAACGGGTGGGCGCCCTGGTGGGCATGCAGGTGCCGGAGGTCGTCGTCCAGGTGGAGCGGCTGCACCTGATCGCGGCTCCCGGCGCGGTACAGGGGAGGACCCGATGAGCGAACCCCAGGGCACGGAGCCCCCCGAGGGCACCACACAGCGCCTGCCCGTCGTCGACCACCAGGAGGAGCCGGAGAACGGCGACGGGACCGACCGGTCCGAGTCGCCGGGCGCGGCCGAACCCGGGGGCGAGGGCGGCCGCGTGGGCCGCTTCTGGTCGGCCCGCCGCGTCCCCGCGGGCATCGTCGCCCTGCTGCTCCTGGGCCTCACCGGACTGTTCCTCTACGACATCGTCTCCGTGCGCGCCGGCCGGCCCGGCATGTACTGGCGGCGGGAACTGGCAGAACAGCTCGCCGAGCGGCCCCTCGACGACACCTGGGTGCTGGTCGGCGCCGGGGTCAGCGCCGTCCTCGGCCTGTGGCTGCTGGTCCTGGCCGCAACGCCCGGCCTGCGCGACGTGCTCCCGATGCGGCGCACGCACACCGGCGTGCGCGCCGGACTGCACCGGGATGCCGCCGCCACCGCGCTGCGCGACCGGGCCATGGAGGTGGCAGGCGTGCAGTCGGCGCGGGTACGGGTGCGCCGGAGGCGGGCGGACGTCCGTGCCGTGTCGCACTTCCGGGAACTGGACGACGTACGAACCGATCTGGACGCCGTGGTCGCCGACGCGGTCGGCAAACTGGGGCTGTCCCGGCCGCCCTCGCCGTCGGTGCGGGTCCGGCGGCCCGGCCGGAAGGGGTGAGAGCGGTGCTCAGGACCGTCAACCGTGTGTTCCTCGGCCTGGTGGGCCTGGTCCTGCTCGTGCTGGGCGGTTCCGTCCTGGCCGTCGGCCTCGGGGCCCCCGTGCCCTCGTGGTGGATCCACGACAGCGAGCACGACGTGCTGCTGAGCGACGCCGAGCGCACCCGCTGGCGCGACGACGGCTGGTGGTGGCCGGTCGTCATCGCCGCCCTCGCGGTCCTGCTGTTGCTCGCCCTGTGGTGGCTCGTCGCGGTCCTGCGCCGGCGCCGCCTCGCCGAGGTCCTCGTCGACACCGGCGACGGAGAGGGCGCGCTCGTGCGCGGCCGGGCGCTGGAGAACGCCCTCACCCAGGAGTCGGCCCGTATCGACGGCGTGGGCGGAGCCCACGCCCGCCTGAAGGGCCACCGCGCCACCCCCGAGGCCCACGTCCACCTCGCCCTGGAGCCGCACGTGGACCCCGGCACGGCCCTGCACGACTTCACGACCGGCGCCCTCACCCACGCCAGGACATCGGCGGGCCTCGCCGCACTTCCGGCGGAGGTGCGGCTGAAGGGCGTCAAGCACGGGGCGGAACGGGTGAGTTGAGGACGCGCGAGCCGGTCACGGCCCTCAGAAGCCGTGCCGCGCGCCACCGTCGACCGGCACCATGACCCCGGTCAGATAAGAGGCCGCCGGCGACATCAGGAACGCCGCCACCCGCCCGAACTCCTCCGGAGTCCCGTACCGCCGCAGCGGAATGCGCGATTCCGACGCCGCCCGGGTCGCCTCGGGATCAGCCGACAGCGCGTCCAGCTGCCGTACCCGGTCCGTGTCGATCCGCCCGGGCAGGACACCGACCACCCTGATGCCCCGCGGCCCCAGCTCGTCGGAGAGCGACTTGGCGAACCCCGCCAGCCCGGGCCGCAGCCCGTTCGAGATGGTCAGCCCCGGAATCGGCTCGTACACCGACCCGGACAGCACGAACCCGATGACACCCCCGGCCTCCAGCTCGGCCGCCGCGGCGCGAGCCAGCCGGACCGCACCCAGGAACACCGACTCGAACGCCGCCTGCCACTGCTCGTCCGTGTTGTCCGCGACGAACCCGGCCGGCGGCCCGCCCACGCTGACGAGGACACCGTTGAAACGGCCGAAGCGCTCCCGCGCGGTACCGATCAGCCGGGCCGCCGCCTCAGGGTCCGCGTTGTCGACGGCCACCCCGACCGCGTTCGGTCCCAGCTCGGCCGCCGCTTCGGCGACGCTCTTCTCGTCCCGCCCCGAGACGACCACCTTCGCCCCGTCCGCGACGAGCTGACGCGCGGTGGCGTTGCCGAGGCCGCGCGTGGCTCCGGTGACGACGTACACCCGGTCCTTCAGTCCAAGATCCATGGTCCTATCCTGCCCCGTCCGCACCGAACAGGGCGAGGGCGGTGTTCACCAGTCCGATGTGACTGAAGGCCTGCGGGAAGTTGCCGAGGTGCCGGCCGGTCACCGGGTCGAACTCCTCGGACAGCAGCCCGACGTCGTTGGCGAGCCCCGCCAGCCGCTCGAACAGCTCGCGGGCCTCCTTCGTGCGCCCCGTCATGTACAGGGCGTCCGCGAGCCAGAACGAGCACACCAGGAACACGCCCTCGCCGCCGGGCAGCCCGTCGTCCGTGTCGGCCGTGCTGTAGCGGAGCAGGAAACCGCCGTGGGTCAGTTCGTCGCGGACCGCGTCGATGGTGCCGAGCACCCGCGGATCGTCCGGCGGCAGGAACCCGACGCGCGGGATGAGCAGCAGCGCCGCGTCCAGTTCGCGTGAGCCGTAGGACTGCGTGAAGGTGTTGCGTTCCGGGTCGTAGCCCTTCTCGCACACCTCCTGGTGCACCTCGTCGCGCAGCGCGCGCCAGGCGTCCAGGTCGCCGTCCAGCTCCGGGTGGCGCTCCAGGGTGCGGACGGCACGGTCGGCGGCCACCCACACCATCACCTTCGAGTGCACGAACTGGCGCCGGCCGCCGCGCACCTCCCACAGTCCTTCGTCCGGCTGCCGCCAGTTGGTGCGCAGGAAGTCCATCAGGGCCGTCTGCAGCGCCCACACGTCGGGCTGGGCGGACAGGCCCGACTCGCGGGCGAGGGACAGGGAGTCCATGACCTCGCCCCAGACGTCCAGCTGGAGCTGGTTCACGGCGTCGTTGCCGATGCGCACGGGGGCGGACCCGGCGAAGCCGGAGAGCCACGGCAGCTCGAACTCGGGCAGCCGCCGTTCGCCCGCCACGCCGTACATGATCTGCAGGTCCGCCGGGTCGCCCGCCACCGCGCGCAGCAGCCAGTTCCGCCAGGCCTCCGCCTCCTCCTGATAGCCCGCCGCGAGCAGCGCGTTCAGGGTGAGGGTGGAGTCGCGCAGCCAGCAGAAGCGGTAGTCCCAGTTGCGCACCCCGCCCGGCTCCTCGGGCAGCGAGGTGGTGGGGGCGGCGACGATGCCGCCCGTCGGGGCGTAGGTGAGCGCCTTGAGGGTGATCAGGGAGCGGACGACGGCGTCCCGGTGCGGGCCGTCGTAGCGGCAGCGCGACGCCCAGGCCTGCCAGTCCTCCACGCTGTGGCGCAGTGCGTCGTAGGGGTCGACGAGCGGGGGGCGCGGCTCGTGGGAAGGGTGCCAGGTCAGGACGAACGCGACCTTCTCGCCCTTCTTGACGGTGAACTCCGCGTGGGTGCCGAAGTCCTCGCCCCAGCTGGTCACCTCAGGCTCGCTGCGCAGCCAGGTCGAGTCCGGGCCGGCGACGGCGACGCGGTGGCCGTCGACCCGGCGCACCCAGGGGATGATCGAGCCGTAGTCGAAGCGCAGCTTCAGGACGCTGTGCAGCGTCACCTCGCCGTCGAGGCCCTCGACGATGCGAACGAGGTCGGGGGCGCGGTCGCGCTGGGGCATCAGGTCGGTGACCCGGACCGCCCCTTGCGCCGTCTCCCATTCGGTGTCCAGGACGAGGGTGTCGGGGCGGTAGGCACGCCGGGTGCAGCGGTCCGCCCCGACGGGGGCGATGCGCCAGTACCCGTTGTCCTCGTCCCCGAGCAGTCTGGCGAAACAGGCGGCGGAGTCGAAGCGGGGCAGACACAACCAGTCGACGGAGCCGTCCATACCGACCAGGGCCGCGGTCTGCTCGTCGCCGATGAGCGCGTAGTCCTCGATGCTGGGATGCACGGAGTGCGGGTTCCCGGCAACTCGGCGTGGCAATCAGGGCGGGGCCGGGGGAGTGATGTGTCCCGGACACCGGGGGCGGGGCCCCGGCGCGCCACCGGGCGTGTGCGCCGCGCCCGGTACCCCCGGCTCGGGCCGGGTACCGGCTGCGCGCGCCGGAGCGCTACACCGCGGCCGGCTCGGACGCCGTCGCGTCGGGTCGCTCGGCCGCCTTCTGGGCCCGCTCCCGGGCCTCGCGGCGGGCCAGGACCACCCAGCCGACCGGGACGGCCGCGGAGAACAGCCACCACTGGATGGCGTACGCGTAGTTCAGCGCGGCGTCCTCCTTGCCGGGGTCGCCCAGCAGCTCGGGGGTGTCGCCCTTGGGCTCGGGAGCCGTCTGGAAGATGTAGCCGCCGAGCACCGTGGCGCCCAGGCGACGGGCCTGCTGCTCGCTGTTGATCAGCATGATCTGCCGGTCCGGCAGGCCCTGGAGGTTCTTGATGCCGCTCGCCGCGGTCGTCTCGTCGGGCATCAGCCGCCCCTCGACGGTGACCTCACCGCCCGGCGGCGCGGGGACCTTCGGGAACGCGGTCTGGCTCGGGCCGTCGGAGGGGATCCACCCCCGGTTGACCAGCAGGACCTTGCCGTCGTCCAGGACGAAGGGGGTCAGCACGTGGTAGCCGACCTCGTCGTCGGAGTTGGTGCGGCGCCGGACGACGACCTCGTCCTCCGTGTCGAAGCGGCCCTTCGCCGTGACGGTCCGGTACCGCTCGGTGCTGGTCACGGTGTGCCCGGGCGCCGTCAGCTTCTCCACGGGCACCGGCTCGGCGGCCAGCGCGTCGGTGACCAGCTGGTTCCGGGCGGTGCGCTCGTCGTAGCGGTGCATCTGCCAGATGCCCAGCCTGATCATCGTGGGGATGAGAAGCAGGGCGATCAACGTGAGGATCACCCACTGCCGGGACATCAGGAAGCGGTACACCCCACGACCGTACAACTCGGTCGTGGGGTGCATTCAGGTGGGTACCGGTTCACACCTTGTCGACGATGCCCACCTTTCCCTCCGCGCGGGCGCAGTGGGCGCCGCAGTACCAGTGGCCCTCGACCTCGACGCCCTGGCCGATGATCTGCACCCGGCAGTGCTCGCAGATGGGGGCCATGCGGTGGATCGCGCAGGAGAAGCAGTCGAAGACATGCACCGCGCCCTGCGCGTGCACCTCGAAGGTCATTCCGTACTGATTGCCACATACCTCACAGGTCGCCATGCGCCACAGGGTGAGCCGTCCTTCCCGCGCGGGCGAGCGGCCGCCGGGCGAGTCGCCCGGCAATCACCCGTCCGTACGGTTGCTGCTCCGGCGGACGCTCACCCCTCCGACGCCGGCTCCACGTCCGCGAGGAGCTGTCCGAACGCCGCCTCGTCCACGACGGGCGTACCGAACTGCCGGGCCTTGACGACCTTGGACGTGCCCGAGTCCGGGTCGTTCGTGACGAGCAGGCTGGTCAGCCGGGACAGGCTCGTGGCCACATGCAGCCCGGCCTCGGTCGCGCGGTCCTCCAGCAGGTCCCGCTCGGTGGAGGTGTCACCGGAGAAGGCGACCCGCATGCCCTGCTTGAGCCGCCCGCCCGCCTGGTAGCGCCCGGGGTTGGGGTAGGGGCAGGCGGGGCGCTTGCGGGACGGGCGCCAACTGCTCGGCCGGTAGCCGCCGTAGCCCCCAGGGCCCGCCTGCTGCCCGATCCGGGGCGCGGCGGGGCGGTCCGCCCATTCGGTCAGCGGCCGGCACTCGTGCAGCGGCAGCCGTACGTTGTTCGCCGCCGCGGCCCGCAGGCTCGGCCGGAACGCCTCCGCCAGCACGCGCGCGTCGTCCAGCGCGTGGTGCGCCCTCTGCTGGACGACGCCGAAGTGCGCGGCGAGGGACTCCAGCTTGTGGTTGGGCAGCGGCAGCCCGAGCTCCTTGGACAGCGCGATGGTGCACAGCCGCTGCTTCACCGGCGCCTCGCGCTCGGCGCGTGCGTACTCCCGGGCGATCATCTGCCAGTCGAAGACGGCGTTGTGCGCGACGAGCACCCGCCCCGCCAGCCGGGCGGTGAACTCCTCCGCGATGTCGGGGAAGAGGGGCGCTCCTTCGAGCGCCTCGCTCGTCAGCCCGTGGATCCACACGGGGCCCGGGTCGCGCTCGGGGTTGACCGTCGTGTACCAGTGGTCCTCGACCTCGCCGCGCTCGTCCAGCCGGTAGACCGCCGCGGAGATGATGCGGTCGTCCCGGGCCAGGCCCGTGGTCTCCACGTCAACGACCGCGTACCCCTTGGGATACGCGGCCGGCCACGGCGTGGCAGAGAACACTGCGGTCGTCAGGTCTTCCAGCATGGTTCCTGAGGATACGGGCCGTGGCTGACACCGCCGTCCGCCAGGTGCGCACGCCGGGCCCTTCCGATGCCCCCTCAGGCGGGTTGTCCGGTCTGTCCGTTCGCGGGGCGTACGTCTGATCGATGCTCAGCCGATCACCGCGGATCCGGCCGCGCCGCCGTCACCAGCGGATGGGCAGCGGAAGCGCCGTCAGCAGTCCGGACGCCGCCACCGCCAGCCCCAGGACGGCCACCTCCGCCCGGGCCGGCGCACAGGCGGTCAGCGGGTCGGCCGCCCGGCGCAGCCGCCGCCGGGCCCACACGGCGAGGGCGGCGACGACCGCCACGAGCAGCACCTTGGCGAGCAGCGCGCGCCCGTACGCCGTTCCCGTCAGCTGCTCCAGGACCGTCTCCGGCGGCATCCGGCGCAGCGAACTGCACACGCCCGTCGCGGTGATGGCGGCGAGCAGCACGAGCGCCACGCGCGCGTAGAGACCCAGCAGGGCCGCGCCCGCCGTGCGGGGCCACAGCCGGAGGGTGCGCAGGGCGTGCAGCAGGCCGCCCGCCCACAGCGCCGCGCACGTCAGATGGACGAGCGTCAGCGCGGAGCCGGTCAGCGGGCCGTGCTCGGTCGGGGGGTGTGCGCGCAGGGCCTCGGCGACGACCACGGCGGCCAGCGGCCACACCTGCGTGACCGGCCGGCGCGACAGGGTGCACAGCCCCGCCGCGAGGAACGCGTTGACCTCCAGCAGGGCGAGCTTGCCGTCCCGGGACGCGTAGAGCCCGCCGGCGTCGATGTCCGCCACGTGGTCCGGCACGAGATTGCCGGTCGCCACGACCGAGGCGAGCCCCAGGGCGGCGGCGAAACCGGCGGCGGCCGCGGCGGGGGACCAGCTGCGGGGTACCGGATGCCCCTCCCCGCCGGGCAGCGAACGCGCCAGCCGGTTCACGAACAGCTCGCCGACGGGTATGCACAGCGCCGCGAACAGCACCGTACGCAGCAGGGCTATGCCACCGGCGCCCGGCGCCCCGGCCTCCCCGGTGCCGTGCAGCGCGGCGGGCGGGCCGAGCAGCGGTATCAGCGCGGCCAGCGCCACCAGCACCAGGAGGGCGACGGCCCGGCCGGCACCGGTGGGCCGCAGCGGCCGGCGCGAATCGGTCACCCGGGGTACGGGTCTTGGCGAAGTCACCCCAGGATCTTCACCAACCTCCACACGGCCGGGCAAGTCGGCCGAACGGCCTCAACCGACCCGGGAAGCGGTCGGCCACCGCAGCCGCACCTCCCTGTCCCGGTCCGACGGCCGCAGCTCCCACCCCAGCGCGAGCGCGGCTTCGGCGACGTACCACCCGCCGACCCCCCGGTAGGCCCGCAGGGGTATCGCCACCTCCGCGGGCGGCTTCGGCTTCTGAGGCTCGGCCGGTGCCGAGGCCAGGGCCGTCCGCTTGGCCACCGCTTTGTCCACCCGCGCCTTGTAGTACGCGACGTCGCCCTCATGACGCAGCTCGGGCCAGGTCACGCACCAGGAGGCCAGACGTGCGACGCGACCCAGCGTCCTGCCCGTGGCGTTCAGGAAGCGGCCTTCGAAGGTGTCACTGAAGGGGGTGATGGCGTCGGCGAACAGTCCGAGGACGAAGAAGACGGCAGCGGTCGCCGCCCACAGCACACACACCACCGGGAACCACACCACGCTCCCGGCGAACCGCAGTGCCAACTGCCACCGCGGCCGCGCGGGTCGGGCCGTCCAGGTCGCCGGATCCTCGTACACGTCCATGACGGGGAATCCTGTCGCAGACGAGGAACGGGCCGGGCAGGTACCCCCGCCCGGCCCGTTCCCTCTTCACATGAGCTCTACTTGGTCACCGCGTCCAGTGCGTCCGCGATGCCCCAGCCGTAGAAGCCGTTGCGGTTCTTGGAGCCCTCGCACACCGCGTCGATCTTGCCGTCGGCGTTGATGTCGTAGGGGTCCGTGCACGGCGTGGCGTCTGCCTCCGCGTACAGCAGGGCCTTCACCAGCGCCGGGGAGGCGTACGGGTGCGTCGACTTGATGAGGGCGGCGACGCCCGCGACGTGCGGGGACGCCATCGACGTACCGGCCATGTAGCCCCACTTGCCGCCCGGCAGCGTGCCCAGGATGAGGCCGCTCGTGGCCGGCGCCTCCGGCTTCTGGTACGCGGTCGAGTCACCGCCCGGGGCGGCTATGTCCGCAACGCCCAGACCGTAGTTGGAGAACGACGACTTGATGCCCTTCGCGCCCGTCGAGGCGACCGTGACGACACCCGGCAGCTGGGTCGGGATGTCGAGGCACTTCGAGGGGTCGACGACCCGGTCGCCCGGCGTGGTGTCGTTCGGGGACGACGGGTCGGTTATCTCGTCGGAGGCGAGGTCGTAGTTCTCGTTGCCGGCCGCGGCGACGTTGACCGCGCCCTTCCTCTCCGCGTACTTCGCGGCCCGCGTGACGGCGTCCACGAGCGCCTTCTGGTCCGGGTCGTTCTTGCAGTTGAAGTACCAGGGGTCCGTGTAATAGCTGTTGTTCGTCACGTCGACCCCGTGCTCGGCCGCCCACACGAAGCCGCACACCACGGCCTCCGTGTAGAAGAAGCCGTCCGGGTTGGACACCTTGATGCCGGAGACCTTCACCCCGGGCGCGACACCCGTCATGCCGACGCCGTTCTTCGCGGCGGCGATCTCACCGGCGACGTGCGTGCCGTGCGGGCTCTCCGCGGCGCTCGGCCGCCAGGCCCCGTCGGCCGTGTCCGGCTTGCCCGACACACAGTTGACCGACGCCTTGCGGTCGAAGTTGGGCGCGATGTCGGGGTGCGTGTCGTCGACACCGGTGTCGATCACGGCGACCGTGACCTTCTTGCTGCCGAGCGTCTTCTCGTGCGCCTTGTCCGCCTTGATGGCGGGCAGGTCCCACTGCTGCGGCTCCAGCGGGTCCTGCCCGGCGGGCGCTTCGGCCTTCGCGACCTCGGCCGCGCTCAGCACCTTCGGCGCGCCCAGGTCCCCCGTCGACGCCGAGGGCAGCGGCGCGGTGCGGGTGGCGCCCGCCGACTGCACGCCGCGCACCTTGCGGATGGTCTTGGCGAAGTCGGCGTTCGAGGAGTGGACGACGATGACGCCGATCTGGTCGTACGACGTCACGACCGTCCCCCCGGCCTTGGCGACGGCCTTCTTCACGTACGCCGAAGTACGGTGCCCCGGTTTGACGTTGACGACGTAGCTGAGCTGGGTCGCGTCGGCCCGGGCCGACGCGGGAGCCGGGGCGTCCTCGGCGGCCGTGGCCACGGTGTTCGGCAGGAACGCGAGGGCTGTGGCCATGGCCATCCCGGCCGGGATCGCGACGGCGCGGCGGTAGCGCGCGTACGGCGCAGTCATGGTGTCTCCAGTTCGTTCAGGTACGTGCTGATCTTGCGGAGGGTCTCGATGGCGGGCCGGGTCACTTGACCGCGCGCAGCGCGTTGACGATGCCGTGGCCGTAGAAGCCGTTGAGGCGATCGCCGCCCTCGCAGACCGCGTCCTGCGTGCCGTCGCCGTCCTGGTCGTAGGAGGCGGGGCAGGCGGTCTCGTCGGCCTGCGCCTTCAGCAGCGCCTGGAGCTGGGCCGGAGACGCCCAGGGGTGCTTGGACTTCAGCAGCGCGGCGACGCCGGAGGCGTGCGGCGAGGCCATCGAGGTGCCCTGCAGGAAGCCCCACGCGCCGTTCGGCATGGTGGACAGGATGCGGCCGTCCTTCGAGGGCGTGTCCGGGATCTGGTAGCGGCGGTCACCACCGGGCGCGGCGACGTCCACGACACCCTTGCCGTACGTCGAGAAGTACGACTTCACGTTGTCCACGCCCGTGGAGCTCACCGTGACGACACCCGGCAGCTGCGTCGGGATGTCGAAGCACTCGTGCGGGTCGATGGTGCGCTCGGCGGGCGTGGTGTCGTTCGGGCTGGAGTCGTCGACGATCGCGTCCGCGTCCAGGTCGTGGTTGGAGTTGCCGGCCGCGGCGACGTTCAGCGTGCCCTTCTTCTGGGCGTACAGCTGCGCCCTGTTGACCGCGGTGACGACGGCCCGCTGGTCCGGGTCGTCCATGCAGTTGTACAGCCACGGGTCGACGTAGTAGCTGTTGTTCGTTATCTCGACGCCGTGGTCGGCGGCGAACACGAACGCGCAGACGACGCTCTCCGGGTAGAACAGGCCGTTCGCCCGGTCGGTCACGTTGATGCTGGACACCTTCACACCGGGAGCGACGCCCGCGACGCCGACGCCGTTGCGGGCGGCGGCTATCTCACCCGCGACATGCGTGCCGTGGTAGTCCTCGGGCGTGTACGGCCGCCAGGCGCCCTCGCTGGTGTCGGGCTTGCCGCCGGCGCAGTTGGCGGACTGCGACGCGGAGAAGTTCGGGGCGATGTCGGGGTGGGTGTCGTCCACGCCCGTGTCGATCACGGCGACGGTCACCTTGCGGCTGCCCGGGTTGATCGATGCGGCCTTGTCGGCGCCGATAGCCCGCAGGTCCCACTGGTCCGCCTCGAGGGGCTCGCTCTCGGGCGTCTTCGCCGAGGCGGCCTCGGTGCGCTTGGCCTGGGCGGCCGTCAGATACTCGACCGCGCCCTCCTCCTTCGTCCCCGCGGCCGCCAGCGGCGCCGTCCGCGTCGCACCCGCGGACTGGACCCCGCGGGCCTTGCGGATGGTCTGGGCGAAGTCGGGGTTCGAGGAGTGGACGACGATCACGCCGATCCGCTGGTACGTGGCCACGACCGAACCGCCGGCCTTCGCGATCGCCTTCTGCACCGAGGCGATCGTGTGGCGGTCCACCTTGGTGTTGACGACGTAGGCCAGCTTCGGCGCGTCAGCCGTCCGGCTGGCCGGCGCCGCCTGCGGGGCCGCCGATGCGACGGCGGGCAGGAAGCCCAGAGAGGCCGTCAGGGACAGCGCGACGGGCACGGCGAGAGCGAGCCGGCGTCTGGAAAGCGAGTGAGACATGGGGTCTCCACATCCTCCGGAAACGAAACCGGCCCGAGGCACAGGTGGTGCTCGGGCAGGTACATGACGTGGTGGTGCAGGGTGAAGCTATCCCGGCCTCTCGCTGGCCAGCAACGTTTTGTCGAAACGACTTCGGAAAGAACGCCGGGCGTTTGAACCGGTTCTCGCGTGCCGCCGTGACGTTGAACAAGGAGCGCGAGGACTCTCGCCTCCGCCCCCGTTACCGACCGCTTCCGTCATTGCGAGGAGACTCCGTGGCCACCGACGCACCGCCCCCCTCGAAAGAGCAACACAAGCTCCCCTCACCCGAGGAGTTCGCGGAGGTGCAGGAGAGCGCGGAGTTCGGTGAACTGCGCCGCTCCTACCGCTCCTTCGCCTTCCCGCTGACCGTCGGCTTCATCACCTGGTACCTGCTGTACGTCCTGCTCTCGAACTACGCGGGCGGCTTCATGGGCACCAAGCTCTTCGGCAACATCAACGTCGCCTTCGTCCTCGGCGTCGCCCAGTTCGTCACCACGTTCCTCATCGCCTGGTGGTACTCGCGGCACGCCGCCGCGAAGCTCGACCCCAAGGCCGAGGCCATCAAGACCCGGATGGAGAGCGGCGCATGAGCCCCGTACAGCAGACCCTCCTCGCCGCGAACGAGGCCAGCGAGCACCGCCCGTTGATCATCACCCTGTTCGCGCTGTTCGTCGTCGCCACTCTCGGCATCACCATCTGGGCGGGCCGCCAGACCAAGGACGCCGCCGACTTCTACGCCGGTGGCCGCCAGTTCAGCGCCTTCCAGAACGGCCTCGCCGTCTCCGGCGACTACATGTCCGCCGCGTCCTTCCTCGGCATCGCGGGCGCCATCGCCCTGTTCGGCTACGACGGCTTCCTCTACTCCATCGGCTTCCTGGTCGCCTGGCTCGTCGCCCTGCTCCTGGTGGCCGAGCCACTGCGCAACTCCGGCCGCTACACCATGGGAGACGTCCTCGCGTACCGCATGCGCCAGCGCCCGGTCCGCACCGCCGCCGGCACCTCCACGATCGTCGTGTCGATCTTCTACCTGCTGGCCCAGATGGCCGGCGCGGGCGTCCTCGTCTCGCTGCTGCTCGGCATCACCACCGACGCCGGCAAGATCCTCATCGTCGCCCTCGTCGGCATCCTGATGATCGTCTACGTCTCCATCGGCGGCATGAAGGGCACCACCTGGGTCCAGATGATCAAGGCCGTGCTGCTCATCGGCGGCACCATCCTGATCACCTTCCTGGTGCTGCTGAAGTTCAACTTCAACATCTCCGACCTGCTCGGCCAGGCCGCCGAGAACAGCGGCAAGGGCGCCGCCTTCCTGGAGCCCGGCCTGCAGTACGGCGCCACCGGCACCTCCAAGCTGGACTTCATCTCCCTCGGCATCGCCCTGGTCCTCGGCACCGCCGGCCTGCCGCACATCCTGATCCGCTTCTACACCGTGCCCGACGCCAAGGCCGCCCGTAAGTCCGTGAACTGGGCGATCGGCATCATCGGCGGCTTCTACCTGATGACCATCGCGCTCGGCTTCGGCGCCGCCGCGCTCATCTCCCAGGACGAGATCATCGCGTCCAACCCGTCCGGCAACACGGCGGCACCCCTGCTCGCCCTGCACCTCGGCGGCGTCGACTCGACCTGGGGCGCGATCCTGCTCGCCACGATCTCGGCGGTGGCCTTCGCGACCATCCTCGCCGTCGTCGCCGGCCTCACCCTCGCCTCCTCGTCCTCCTTCGCGCACGACATCTACGCCAACGTCATCCGCAAGGGGAAGGCGTCCGGCGCCGAGGAAGTGCGCGCCGCCCGCTGGGCGACCGTCTTCATCGGTGTCGTCTCCATCGGCCTCGGAGCCCTCGCCCGCGACCTGAACGTGGCAGGCCTGGTCGCGCTCGCCTTCGCCGTCGCCGCCTCCGCCAACCTGCCGACGATCCTCTACAGCCTGTTCTGGAAGCGCTTCACCACCCAGGGCGCCCTGTGGTCGATCTACGGCGGTCTGATCGTCGCCGTCGGCCTGGTGCTGTTCTCGCCGGTCGTCTCCGGCGACCCCAAGGCGATGTTCCCCGAGGTCGACTTCGCCTGGTTCCCGCTGAAGAACCCGGGCATCATCTCCATCCCGTTCGGCTTCCTCATGGGCTGGCTCGGCACGGTCCTGTCCAAGGAGGAGCCCGACACCAAGAAGTACGCGGAGCTGGAGGTCCGGTCCCTGACCGGCACCGGAGCCCACTGAGCACACCCCCTCCCGCGCGGCCGTGTCGTAGGAACCTCCAGGTCCCTGCGGCACGGCCGCGTCCCGCGTCGTGGGATCGGGCCTGTGGCGTTGTCGGTGGTGTCACGTAGGCTCGCGGGTGTCGGAGAAACCAGTGCCGCACGCACGATCCGCGACGAGGGAGGGGGCCCACGTGCTCATCGACACCTACGGCCGGGTGGCCACCGACCTGAGGGTCTCGCTGACCGACCGGTGCAACTTGCGCTGTACGTACTGCATGCCCGAGGAGGGCCTGCAGTGGCTGGCCAAGCCGGACCTGCTCACGGACGACGAGATCGTCCGCCTGATCGACATCGCCGTCACCTCCCTCGGCATCGAGGAAGTGCGCTTCACCGGCGGCGAGCCGCTGCTGCGCCCGGGCCTGGTCGGCATCGTCGAGCGCGTCGCCGCTCTGGCCCCGCGCCCCCAGATGTCACTGACCACCAACGGCATCGGCCTCAAACGCACGGCGGCGGCCCTGAAGGCGGCCGGCCTGGACCGGGTCAACGTCTCTCTGGACACCCTGCGCCCGGAGGTCTTCAAGACCCTCACCCGCCGCGACCGGCACAAGGACGTCATCGAGGGCCTGTACGCGGCCCGGGACGCGGGCCTTACCCCGGTCAAGGTCAACTCGGTCCTGATGCCGGGCCTCAACGACGACGAGGCCCCGGAGCTGCTGGCCTGGGCCGTGGAGCACGACTACGAGCTGCGGTTCATCGAGCAGATGCCGCTCGACGCCCAGCACGGCTGGAAGCGGGACGGCATGATCACCGCCGGGGACATCCTGACCTCCCTGCGTACCCGTTTCGAGCTGACCGCGGAGGGCGAGGAGAAGCGCGGCTCGGCCCCGGCGGAGCGCTGGCTGGTGGACGGCGGGCCGCATGTCGTCGGCGTCATCGCCTCCGTCACCCGCCCGTTCTGCTCGGCCTGCGACCGCACCCGCCTCACCGCCGACGGCCAGGTCCGCACCTGCCTGTTCGCCCAGGAGGAGACCGACCTGCGCGCCGCCCTGCGCTCCGGCGCCCCCGACGAGGAGATCGCCCGCATCTGGCGCCTGGCGATGTGGGGCAAGAAGGCGGGAGCGGGCCTGGACGACCCGGCGTTCGTGCAGCCCGACCGGCCGATGTCGGCGATCGGCGGCTGACGGCCTAGCGGGCCTCTTCCCACTCCTTGAGCAGGACCACGTCCTTCAGGAACCCCCGCACCCCGAGGAACTGCGACAAGTGCTCGCGGTGCTCCTCACAGGCCAGCCACGTCTTGCGCCGCTCCGGCGTGTGGATCTTCGGGTTGTTCCACGCCAGGACCCACACGGCCTCGGCCCGGCAGCCCTTCGCGGAACAGATGGGCGTCTCGTCACTCACAGCTTCGTCTCACAGGGAAAGGTTCACAGAAAAAGGCGACGCCGAGCAGCCACGGGGGGAGCTGCCCGGCGTCGGTCCGTCGCTCCGACGGGGGATGCGGAGCGCCTACGAAGTATGTCACGCATCACCCCGGGCCCGGCACTGGAACAACATGATTGATCTGAGCTTTTCTTGAGCTTGGCGGGAAGATGACTTCCCTCCCCGATCACCGGTGATCTCCCCCCGGCGTCGCTACCGCTCGGGCGTCTCGCCCCGCCCGCCCGGCACCGGCTCGGACACGGCGTCTTCCGCGCCGGATTCCGCCGGCCCGTCACCCGGAGCCGGCGGCGAGATCATCGGACGCACCGGCGGCGCCACGAACGTCGACGGCAGGGACGGCGCGTTCTCGCGCCCGGCGTTCGCGATCACCACGGCGACGTACGGCAGCACCAGCCCGAGCACCAACGCCACGATGGCCACGTGCCGTTCGACGTTCCACAACGTGGCCGCGAGGATCACCGAGATCGTGCGGACCGTCATCGAGATCACGTACCGGCGCTGCCGCCCGCGGACGTCCTCCTGGAGCCCTGCCCGGGCGCCGGTGATCCGGAAAACCTGGACGTTGCCGCCGCCATGCTGCTTCCGCATCGCATTCCACCATCCGCCCGTATCGGACTCTCCCCGCCCCGTAGCCGCCTCGGCCGGCCGGGGAACCTGGCCGGGACAGCTCCCACGTTACGCCGCGGCTGCGCCGGTCACGAGACCGGGTGGCGCCCCGGCCGGACGAACGGCGTGCGCCGGAGCGCGTACGGCCCGTGCCGGCATGCGGCGTACGGCACCTGGGCCGACACTGGCCGTAGTGCTCACGTCGAGCCGCACGAGGAGGCAGCGATGGGCTGGTTGTGGGCGATCATCGTAGGACTGGTACTGGGTCTGCTCGCCAAGGCGATCATTCCGGGCAAACAGCATATTCCGCTGTGGTTGACCGTCATCCTGGGCATGATCGGCGGTATCGCCGGCAATGCCATCGCCCGGGCGGCCGGTGTCGACGCCACATCGGGGATCGACTGGTGGCGGCACGTCTTCCAACTGGTGGCCGCGCTCATCCTCGTCGGTCTCGGTGACCGGGCCTGGACGGCGGCCAGGGGAGACAAACGCAGGGCATGACAAGCGCACGGCGAAGGGGGCGGTCTCCGGCACCGGAGACCGCCCCCTTCCCTGCGCTCTCAGGCGCCCGTGACCTCGACCGCCGCCAGGTTCTTCTTGCCCCGGCGCAGCACCAGCCAGCGGCCGTGCAGCAGATCCTCCTTGGCGGGGACGGCGTCCTCACCCGCGACCTTGACGTTGTTCACGTAGGCGCCGCCCTCCTTGACCGTGCGGCGCGCGGCCGACTTGCTGGCCACCAGGCCGACCTCGGCGAACAGGTCCACGGCCGGGCCCAGCTCGGCGACCTGGACGTGCGGCACCTCGGACAGGGCCGCGGCCAGCGTCCTCTCGTCGAGCTCCGCCAGCTCGCCCTGCCCGAAGAGGGCCTTGGAGGCGGCGATCACGGCGGCCGTCTGACCGGCGCCGTGCACCAGCGTCGTCAGCTCCTCGGCCAGCGCACGCTGCGCGGCCCGGGCCTGCGGACGCTCCTCGGTCTGCCGCTCCAGCTCCTCCAGCTCCGCACGGGAACGGAAGGACAGGATGCGCATGTACCGGGAGATGTCCCGGTCGTCCACGTTCAGCCAGAACTGGTAGAACGCGTACGGCGTCGTCATCTCCGGGTCGAGCCAGACGGCGCCGCCCTCGGTCTTGCCGAACTTGGTGCCGTCCGCCTTCGTCATCAGCGGCGTCGCCAGCGCGTGCGCGGTCGCGTCCGGCTCCAGGCGGTGGATCAGATCCAGGCCCGCCGTGAGGTTGCCCCACTGGTCGCTGCCGCCCTGCTGGAGCGTGCAGCCGTAGCGCCGGTAGAGCTGGAGGAAGTCCATGCCCTGCAGCAGCTGGTAGCTGAACTCCGTGTAGCTGATGCCCTCGGAGGACTCCAGGCGCCGGGCCACGGAGTCCTTCGTCAGCATCTTGTTGACGCGGAAGTGCTTGCCGATGTCCCGGAGGAACTCGATCGCGGAGAGGTTCTGCGTCCAGTCGAGGTTGTTGACCATGACGGCCGCGTTCTCGCCCTCGAAGTCCAGGAACGGCTCGATCTGGGCGCGCAGCTTGGCGACCCAGCCGGTGACCGTCTCCGGGTCGTTCAGCGTGCGCTCCGCGGTCGGGCGCGGGTCGCCGATCAGGCCCGTGGCCCCGCCGACCAGCGCCAGCGGCCGGTGACCGGCCTGCTGGAGCCGGCGCACGGTGAGCACCTGCACCAGGTGCCCCACGTGCAGCGACGGCGCCGTCGGGTCGAAGCCGCAATAGAACGTGACGGGACCGTCCGCGAGCGCCTTGCGCAAAGCGTCCTCGTCAGTGGACAGGGCGAACAGCCCGCGCCACTTCAGCTCGTCGACGATGTCCGTCACGGTTCTCGCATCTCCTTGAATGGGCTCGTAATCAGGTACGAGGTTATACGCCCTGGCTGACAGAGCTCATATTGAAATCCGGCACCCGCAGGGCCGGCATCGCGGCCCTGGTGAACCAGTCGCTCCACTCCCTGGGCAGCGTCTTCTCGGTCCGCCCCGCCTCGGTGGCCCGGCCCAGCACCCCGACCGGCGACTCGTTGAACCGGAAGTTGTTCACCTCGCCCGTCACCTCGCCGTTCTCCACGAGGTAGACGCCGTCCCGGGTCAGACCGGTGAGCAGCAGCGAGGCCGGGTCGACCTCCCGGATGTACCACAGGCAGGTCAGCAGCAGCCCGCGCCCGGTGTTCGCGACCATCTCCTCCAGGGACCGGTCCTCGCCCCCGTCCAGGACGATGTTGTCGATGCCCGGCGCCACGGGCAGGCCGGTCAGGCCCGCACTGTGGCGGCTGGTCGTCAGATGCCGCAGCTCGCCCTCGCGCATCCACTCGGTGGCCGCCAGCGGCAGCCCATTGTCGAACACCGACTGGTCGCCCCCGGAGGAGTGGGCGATCACGAAGGGCGCCGACTCCAGGCCCGGCTCGTTCGGGTCGCTGCGCAGCGTCAGCGGCAGGTCGGTCAGCTTCTCGCCGACCCGGGTGCCGCCGCCGGGCTTCGAGAACACCGTGCGGCCCTCGACCGCGTCCCGGCCCGACGCCGACCACATCTGGTAGATCAGCAGGTCCGCCACGGCCGTCGGCGGCAGCAGCGTCTCATACCGCCCCGCGGGCAGTTCCACGCGCCGCTCGGCCCACCCGAGGCGCACGGCCAGCTCCGCGTCCAGGGCCGCCGGGTCGACGTCCTTGAAGTCCCGCGTGGAGCGCCCGGCCCATGCGGACCGGGTCCGGTCGGGGGACTTGGCGTTCAGCTCCAGCGTCCCGTTCGGCTGGTCGTGGCGCAGCCGCAGCCCCGTGGACGTGCCGACGTACGACGACACCATCTCGTGGTTGGCGAAGCCGTACAGCTCCCGGCCGCCCGCACGCGCGCGTGCGAAGGCCTCGCCGAGCGCGGGAGCGAAGTCGGCGAACACGGCGGAGGAGGTCTCGACGGGCGCCTCCGTGAACTCCGGTGACGGTGCCACGCCGGTGACCAGCGGCTGCGCGTCCTCGGCGGGTCCGGCGCCGCGCGCGGCGGCCTCGGCGGCCCGCACCAGGGGCTCCAGCTCGTCGGGGGTCACCGCGGACCGCGACACGACCCCGGAGGCCGTGCCCTCCTTGCCGTCGACCGTGGCGACCACGGTGAGCGTGCGCCCGCGCGTGACGCCGTTCGTGGTGAGCGCGTTGCCCGCCCAGCGCAGGTTCGCGGTGGACTCCTCGTCGGCGATGACGACACAGCCGTCCGCCCGGGACAGTTCGAGGGCGCGCTCGACGACCTCGTGCGGCTTGCTGGAACGCGCGCTCATCGACCGGCCTCCTGGGTCGTGTTGAGGATGTTGACGCCCTTGAAGAGGGCCGACGGGCAGCCGTGGGAGACGGCCGCGACCTGACCCGGCTGGGCCTTGCCGCAGTTGAAGGCGCCGCCCAGGACGTAGGTCTGCGGCCCGCCCACGGCGGCCATGGAGCCCCAGAAGTCGGTCGTCGTCGCCTGGTAGGCCACGTCCCGCAGCTGTCCGGCCAGCCGCCCGTTCTCGATGCGGTAGAAGCGCTGCCCCGTGAACTGGAAGTTGTAGCGCTGCATGTCGATCGACCAGGACCGGTCGCCGACGACGTAGATACCGCGCTCCACGCCCCCGATCAGGTCCTCGGTCGACATCCCCGCCGGGTCCGGCCGCAGCGACACGTTGGCCATGCGCTGCACCGGCACGTGCCCGGGGGAGTCGGCGTAGGCGCAGCCGTTGGACCGCTCGAAGCCGGTCAGCTTCGCGATGCGCCGGTCCAGCTGGTAGCCGACGAGCGTGCCGTCTTTGACCAGGTCCCAGGACTGGCCCTCGACGCCCTCGTCGTCGTAGCCGATGGTGGCCAGGCCGTGCTCGGCGGTGCGGTCGCCGGTGACGTTCATCAGCTCAGAGCCGTAGCGCAACTTGCCGAGCTGGTCGAACGTGGCGAAGGAGGTGCCGGCGTAGGCGGCCTCGTAGCCGAGCGCCCGGTCCAGCTCGGTGGCGTGCCCGATGGACTCGTGGATGGTCAGCCACAGGTTGGACGGGTCGACGACCAGGTCGTACAGGCCCGCCTCGACGCTGGGAGCGCGCATCTTCTCGGCGAGGAGCTCCGGGATCTGCTCCAGCTCGCCCTCCCAGTCCCAGCCGGTGCCCCGCAGGTACTCCCAGCCGCGCCCCACGGGAGGCGCGAGCGTGCGCATCGAGTCGAACTCGCCGCTCGACTCGTCCACCGACACCGCGTTGAACACCGGGTGCAGCCGCACCCGCTGCTGCGTGGTCACCGTCCCGGCGGTGTCCGCGTAGAACTTGTTCTCGTGGACGGTGAGCAGCGAGGCGTCGACGTGGTCGACCCCGTCGGCCGCCAGCAGCCGCGCGCTCCACTCCGCGATCAGCCCGGCCTTCTCCTCGTCGGGCACGGAGAAAGGGTCGATCTCGTACGACGAGACCCACGTCTTGTCCGCGTGCACCGGCTCGGCGGCCAGCTCCACGCGCTCGTCCGACCCCGCAGCCTTGATCACCTGGGCGGACAGCTTGGCCATCGCCACCGCCTGCCCGGCGACCCGGGCGGCGGCGTCCATGGTGAGGTCGACGCCGGACGCGAAGCCCCACGTACCGCCGTGCACCACCCGCACCGCGTACCCGAGGTCGGTGGTGTCCGACGACCCGGCGGGCTTGGCGTCCCGGAACCGCCAGGAGGCGCCCCGCACCCGCTCGAACCGGAAGTCCGCGTGCTCGGCGCCCAGCGCACGCGCGCGTGCGAGGGCCGCGTCGGCGAGGGCGCGTAGGGGGAGGGCCGTGAAGGCCTCGTCGATGGTATGAGGCACCGCCGTCTCTTTCTGTCGAGGTGACCGTGGTTGCCGTACGTCGTGACTGCTCCGATCATGTCGCCCATCCCGCGTGCGGGCCATGAGTTTCCCGAGCCGGACCCGCGGCTTTCTGTAGGGACCCGACAGTGAGTCCCGTACGCCACTGTCGGTGCCCGATTGTCCGCGGGCCTGCCCGGACCGATAGGTTTTCGGGGAAGCCGCCTGTCATCACCGCCTGTCGTCCAGGCGCCGGGGCGGGTATCAGACCGCTATCGAAAGGGTGATCCGTTGAGCCGCTCGGTTCTCGTCACCGGAGGCAACCGGGGCATCGGCCTCGCCATCGCCCGTGCTTTCGCCGGTGCCGGCGACAAGGTCGCCATCACGTACCGCTCGGGTGAGCCGCCGGCGGCCCTGACCGAATTGGGCTGCCTGGCCGTCAAGTGCGACATCACCGACACCGAGCAGGTGGAGCAGGCCTACAAGGAGATCGAGGAGGCCCACGGGCCCGTCGAGATCCTCGTCGCCAACGCCGGCATCACCAAGGACCAGCTCCTGATGCGCATGTCCGAGGAGGACTTCACCTCGGTCGTCGACACCAACCTCACCGGCACCTTCCGCGTGGTCAAGCGCGCCAACCGCGGCATGCTGCGCGCCAAGAAGGGCCGCGTGGTGCTCATCTCGTCGGTCGTCGGGCTGTACGGCGGCCCCGGTCAGGCGAACTACGCCGCCTCCAAGGCCGCGCTGGTCGGCTTCGCGCGTTCCCTCGCCCGCGAGCTGGGCTCGCGCAACATCACCTTCAACGTCGTCGCGCCCGGCTTCGTCGACACCGACATGACCAAGGTGCTCACCGACGAGCAGCGCGAAGGCATCGTCAAGCAGGTGCCGCTCGGCCGGTACGCGCAGCCGGAGGAGGTCGCCGCGGCGGTGCGGTTCCTCGCCTCCGACGACGCCTCGTACATCACTGGAGCCGTCATCCCGGTTGACGGCGGACTGGGAATGGGTCACTGATCACCATGAGCGGAATTCTCGAGGGCAAGCGCGTCCTGATCACCGGTGTGCTGACGGAGTCCTCCATCGCCTTCCACACCGCCAAACTGGCCCAGGAGCAGGGCGCCGAGATCATCCTCACGGCGTTCCCGCGGCCCACGCTGACCGAGCGCATCGCCAAGAAGCTGCCCAAGCCCGTCAAGGTCATCGAGCTCGACGTGACCAACGACGAGCACCTCGGCCGGCTCGCCGACATCGTCGGCGAGGAGCTCGGCGGCCTCGACGGGGTCGTCCACTCCATCGGTTTCGCCCCGCAGGACGCCCTCGGCGGCAACTTCCTCAACACGCCGTTCGAGTCGGTCGCCACGGCCATGCACGTCTCGGCGTACTCCCTGAAGTCGCTCACCATGGCCTGCCTGCCGCTGATGCAGAACGGCGGCTCCGTCGTCGGTCTGACCTTCGACGCGCAGTTCGCCTGGCCGCAGTACGACTGGATGGGCCCGGCCAAGGCCGCCCTGGAGGCCACCAGCCGCTACATGGCCCGCGACCTGGGCAAGCAGAACATCCGCTGCAACCTGGTCTCGGCCGGTCCGCTCGGCTCCATGGCCGCCAAGTCCATCCCGGGCTTCAGCGAGCTCGCCTCCGTGTGGGACAACCGCTCCCCGCTGGAGTGGGACCTGAAGGACCCCGAGCCGGCCGGCCGCGGCGTCGTCGCCCTGCTGAGCGACTGGTTCCCCAAGACGACGGGCGAGATCATCCACGTCGACGGCGGTCTGCACGCCATCGGAGCCTGATCTCCCGTACGTCCTCGACGCCCCGTTCCCCGCAGCGCGCGGGGAGCGGGGCGTCACCCGTTCGGCTCAGCCGGCCGGGCGGGGGAGGCCCGTGACCGGGCACTCTGGAGTACGCGAACTGGGCACTCAGGAGTACGCGTTCACCACCCGAGCCCCTCCCCAGCACGGCCGAGGAGGTCCCCTTGTGCGCTTGTCCCGCCGAACGGCCTCAGCGTCCCTCGCCGCCGTCGCGCTTGTGCTGACCCTGGCGTACGAGGCTGTGCCCCACGCGCGTGTGCCCGCCGACGAGCGGGAGTCCGCCGATCCCTTCGGCGCCGCGTGCCGGATCCGCGTGACCGGCTCCAAGGTGACCGCGTACTGCCACAACCCCTACCCGGAGACCGACCGGGTGAGCCTGCACGTCGAGTGTGTCCGCTGGTGGGACATCGACACCGACAGCTCACCGGTCGAGGCCGGGCCGGCGCAGACCGTGCGGCTGACGGGGCGGTGCTGGAAAGAGGTCGGCGACGTGTGGATCAGTCACCGGCGGGGGAGCTGAGCCGAGCCCGGCGGGGGTGTCAGTCACCGGTGGGGGAGGTGACGCCGCCCAGTCGGCACAGGAACGGGTAGCGGGCGGCCTCCGCCGCGGCCTCGTCCGCCTCGCCCGCGCGGATCGCTTCGAGCAGCCGCCCGTGATCCATGTGCGTCTCCGGCGTCAGCTTCTCGCCGACGTCCTCGCGCAGCCAGTCCCGCAGCACCTCGCCCAGGTCCGCGTACATGGCCGTCATCACGTCGTTGTGGGAGGCGGACACCACGGCCAGGTGGAACGTCGCGTCCGCGGTCACGAAGGCCTCCTTGTCGCCCGACTCCCAGGCCTCCTCCCGCCGCAGCAGCAGCGCGTCGAGCTGCTTGAGATCCTTCTCCGTGCGCCGCTCGGCGGCCAGCCGGGCGGCGGCCGACTCCAGCGTGGAGCGCAGCTCGGCGATGTGCCGCGGGTCGGCCTCGGCGAACCGCCGCTGCATCACGCCGGCCAGCTCGCTCGTCGCCACGACGTACGTGCCGGAGCCCTGGCGGATGTCCAGCAGGCCGTTGTGCGACAGGGCGCGGACGGCCTCGCGGACGGTGTTGCGGGCGACGCCCAGCTGCTCGACCAGTTCCGGCTCGGTCGGGATGCGCGAGCCGACCGGCCACTCACCCGAGGTGATCTGTGCCCGCAGGGCGGCGATGACCTGCTCGGAGAGCGCCGAACGGCGGGGATGGCTCAGGGGCATGGCTCACCTTCGCACGACCGGGGTGCCGCAGGGCAGCGGAGGAGTGGACAGTCAATCATCCCATGATTCTATGATAGGCCTCATGGCTAGTGAGGAAACCCGGACGATGACGCCCCCGACCGTACGCAGCGCGCCCGCGCACGAGGCCGGGAAACCGGGCGGCGCCTCCCCGCGCGCGTGGACGATGCGGCTGCTCGTCCTCGGCATCGTGCTGTCCGCGCTGAACCTCCGCCCGGCCATCACCAGCCTCGGAGCGCTCCTGGAGGAGGTCCGCGACGGGCTCGGCATGAGCGGCAGCGTCGCCGGGCTGCTCACCTCCGTGCCGCCGCTGTGCTTCGCCGTCTTCGGCGTCATGGCACCGCGGCTCGCCCGCCGCTTCGGGGCGGGTGCCGTGGTGTGCGCCGGCATGGTGGCGATCGCCACCGGCCTGCTCGTCCGTCCCTACGCCGGCGGCACGGCCGGCTTCCTGGCCGGCAGCGCCCTCGCCCTCATGGGTATCGCCGTCAGCAACGTCCTGATGCCGGTCATCGTCAAGCACTGGTTCCCCGACCGCGTGGGTTCCATGACCGGCCTGTACTCGATGGCCCTCGCCCTCGGCACGGCCCTCGCGGCCGCGGTCACCGTCCCCCTGACCGACGCGCTCGGCGGCAGCTGGCAGACGGGCCTTGCCCTGTGGGCGGGGCTCGCCGTGGCGGCCGTCGTGCCGTGGCTGCCCTTCGTCCGGGGACGCGCCACACCGCCCGGCGAGGGGGAGGAGGCCGCCGGGAAGACGCAGCCGCCGGGCCCGGCGGCTCCGGCCGCTTCCGCGGAGCACGCCCGCGTGCAGGCGCCCCGGCTGCGCATGGCCCGCAGCCGCACCGCCTGGGCCCTGGCCGTCTTCTTCGGCCTCCAGGCCACCGCCGCCTACATCACCATGGGCTGGATGGCGCAGATCTTCCGGGACGCCGGTGTCCCCGCCGGCACCGCGGGGCTGCTCCTGGCGGTCACCATGGTGATGGGCGTGCCCCTGGCCTTCGTCATACCCCGCCTGGCCACCCGGCTGCCCCACCAGGGCCCGATCGTGCTCGCCCTGGGCGTCTGCGGCCTCGCCGGCTACGCCGGGCTGTACCTCGCGCCCGCCGCCGGCGCCTGGGCCTGGGCCGTGCTGCTCGGCGTCGCCAACTGCGCCTTCCCGCTCGCCCTGACCATGGTCGGCATGCGGGCCAGGACCGGCCCGGGCGTGGCCCAGCTGTCGGCGTTCGCGCAGAGCACCGGCTACCTGATCTCCATCCCCGGACCGCTCCTGGTGGGCGTCCTCTACCAGCACAGCGGCGGCTGGGGCCTCCCGATCGCGCTGATGAGCGCCCTGATGATCCCGCAGATGGTCGTCGGTTTCCTGGCCGGACGCGACCGCACGGTGGAGGACGAGGCGGCCCGCTGAGCGACGCTCCCGCGGGCCGGGAGTCACCCCCGGGCGCCGGGCGGCCGCGGTGGGGTGGGACACTTTCCCCATGCCAGTGCTCGACCCGAATCCCCAGCACGGTCAGAAGAAGATGCTGCTCGTGTTCGGCGCCTTCTTCGCGATCTTCATCGTCATCGGCGTCATCGCGACCATCGCCTCGCCATGACCGGCGCCCACGCGGCCCATGGTGGGGCTAGCCCCCTGTCCCCTAGGGGGTGAGGGTCAGGGTCAAGTGGGTGGATCACCGGATGGGGCGGCAGCCGCGGATTCCGTAGCTTCGAGTGTGTGACCGCGAGACGGTCACCGACCACTCGAAGAGCGGAGGCACCATGTCGGCCCCTACGCACACCCGGCTCCACCCGGCGCCCCGGGCCGGGGCCGCCGGCCGGCTGCCCTGGTGGGCTCTCGCCCTGCCCGTGCTCGCCTTCACCGCGCTGCTCGCCCTGATCCTGAACCCGTCCGACGCCCACGCAGCCACGGGCGACCCGGCGATCTCCCACCTCTTCGAGCGTGTGCACCAGCTGATCGCCCGCTGATCACGGCCGAAGCCGGTGGTCAACTCCCTGCGCCCCGTGGCGTGTTTCATGCGAAGCTGGATCTCATGAGCGTCGCAGAACCCCGCAGGATTGTCCTCTTCCGCCATGCGAAAGCCGACTGGCCACAGGTCACGGATCACGAGCGTCCGCTCGCCGACCGGGGCCGCATGGACGCGGCGGAGGCCGGGCGCAGGCTGACCGACACCGGTATCGCCTTCGACCTGGCCCTGTGCTCCACCGCGGTCCGGACCCGGGAGACCTGGAAGCTCGCCGTCCAGGAGTTCCCGCAGCGGCCGAAAACCGTCTACGAGGAGCGGATCTACGAGGCCTCGCCCGGCGAGCTGATCGCCCTGCTCAACGAGACCCCCGACGACGCGCAGAACGTCCTCATGATCGGGCACAATCCCGGGATCCAGGGCCTCGCCGACGTCCTGGCGGGCTCCGGCGAGGACGACGCCCGGGAGCGGATGACCCGCCGCGGCTTCCCGGCCGCCGCCTTCGCCGTGCTGTCGTTCGGCGGCACGTGGAAGAGCCTGGAGCCGGGGGTGGCCACGCTGCGGGACTACTGGGCGCCGGCCGAGTGACGACCCCCGTGTGACAGGGGCCCGGCGCCGGTGCGGCGCCGGGCCCCTTCTGGTCGGCTCCGTGGGGTCGGCCGATGTCGTGACGGTCAGCCGACGTCGAGGATGTCCGCCGCCTCGACCTCTTCCCGCGTGACGCCCAGCAGATACAGGACCGTGTCCAGGAAGGGGAAGTTCACCGCGGCGTGCGCGGCCTCGCGCACCACCGGCTTGGCGTTGAAGGCGACACCGAGACCGGCCGCGTTCAGCATGTCCAGATCGTTGGCCCCGTCACCGATCGCCACGGTCTGCGACAGCGGCACACCCGCCTCCGCGGCGAACCGGCGCAGCAGGCGCGCCTTGCCCGCGCGGTCGACGATCTCGCCGGTGACCTTGCCCGTCAGCCTGCCGTCCACGATCTCCAGGGTGTTGGCGTGGGCGAAGTCCAGCCCGAGCCGCTCCTTCAGATCGTCCGTGACCTGGGTGAAGCCGCCCGAGACGACGCCGACCTGGTAGCCGAGCCGCTTCAGCGTGCGGATCAGGGTGCGGGCGCCCGGCGTCAGCCGTACCTCGCTGCGCACCTTGTCCACGACGGAGGCGTCCAAACCCTCCAGCAGCGCCACGCGCGCGTGCAGGGACTGCTCGAAGTCCAGCTCCCCGCGCATCGCGGCCGCCGTCACCTCGGCGACCTTGTCCTCGCAGCCGGCGTGGGCGGCGAACAGCTCGATGACCTCGTCCTGGATCAGCGTCGAGTCGACGTCCATGACGACCAGGCGCTGTGCGCGCCGGTACAGACCGGCGGCGACGACCGCCACGTCGATGCCGAGCCTCGCCGCGTCCGTCACCAGGGCCGTGCGCAGCGGTTCGGTCTCCACGCCGGAGACGGCGAACTCGACGGCGGTCACGGGGTACTTGGCGAGCCGGAAGATACGGTCGATGTTGCCGCCGGTCTTCGTGATCCGCGCGGCGATGGCGGCCGTGGCCTCGGCGGTGAGCGGGTGCCCGAGCACGGTGACCAGGGACCGGCCCAGCCCGCGCGGGCGGTTGTCGCCCAGGCCGGAGATGATCTCCGCCTGCATCTTCATCGACTCGGCCCAGCTGTGGACGGTCGACCGCAGGTCTCCCTCCTGCCCGGGGGGCGGCTCGGTCACGAGCGCGCAGAGCACCATCCGGCCGCGGGTGACGACCTGCTCGATGTCGACGACGTCGACGGAGTAGGCGGCGAGGGTGTCGAAGAGACCGGCGGTGATGCCCGGCCTGTCCTTGCCGAAGATCTTCACAAGGAGGGTGGGGACGTCGGCAGGGACGTCGGAAGACGAGGTCTGCGAAGCGCTCATGGTGGTTCCACCGTATCCGGCGGGCAGGGCATACCGCCCCTGAGGTTCGGGTACGGGTGGGGGTACGGCGTCCGGCTCCGCCGCCGGTCACCTCCCGCCGCGGGGCTGCCGTGGCGGCGGGGGAGCCGGAGGGGGAGGGGGCGGCCCGTTCCCGTTCCTCGGTCCGGGCGACTGCCGGGGGCCCCGCGGGGGTGGCCCGACCGGCCGTACGACGGTGGGGGCGCCGTAGACGTCGCCGGGTGCGGGGGGTCCGTCGTCCGCCGGTGTGTCGTCCTCGGCGTCGGGTGCGGCATCGGAGTGGGGTTCCGCCGCCGGAGGCCGTGCGTCCTGCGGCTCTCGCAGCTCCTTGGGCATCCGGAGGTACGGATTGGTACCCGGGTTGGGCGGCCGGTACGGCGTACCCGGGGTGTAGGGCCCGGCTTTCTGATCCTGCTCCCCGCCACAGGCGTCGTCCTCTGGTCGCTGTGGGCCGGCGCCCGGTTCGTTGCGCTGCGACCCGAGGCCGACCTCGGCGTCGTCCTCGGGTCGTATTGCGCCTGCGCGGGGCCAGACGGGCCCAGGGGCTTGATGGTGCCCGGCGGGCGGGGAGCCGCCCCGGCTCTGGGCTTGCCCAGTACCGGCGTCGCCCTCAGGCCGCCTTGCACTGGCGCCCGTGCCGTCCCGCTCTGGGCCGAGGCGGGCCTCGGCGTCACCCTCAGGTCGTACTGCGCCTGCCCTGGGCCAGGCGTCCCCAGGGCCTGGGCGGCGTCCCACGGGCCCCGCACCACCCCGGGGCTGGACCTGCCCGGTACCGGCGGTGCTCTCAGGTCGCCCTGCGCCGACGCCCGGCCAGGCATTCCCGGCGCTCTCGTCGTGCCGCACTGGGCTGGGACCGGCCTCGGTCCGGCCACCCCAGTTCCGGGCTTGCCCGGCACCAGGGGCGTCCCCGGGGCGCGGCGGCGCCTGCCTGGTCTCCCTGTCGTGCTCCGCAGGTACCGGGCCACCCCAGGTCTGGGCTTGCCCGCCCCCGGCGTCACCCCCCTGTCGCACCCCATCGCCCGCCGGCCGGCCCTGCCCGCTCCCGGCGTCCTCCCCAGGTCGCCCCTCGCCCGCCCCTGTCCAGGCCTGTCCGCCGCCCCCGTCGTACCGCCCCGGTCCCTGCCCGCCCTCGGCGTAGTCCCCTGGGCGCACCCCACCGGACCCTCGCAAGCCCCGCCCATCGCCCCCGGCGTAGGGCCCCGGCCCGCCCTCGGCGTTGTCCCCCGATCGCACCGCACCAGCCCCCGTCCAGCCCTGCCCCGTCGGCCCACCACCCCAGGGCGCCGCCTGCCAGGCGCCAGCCCCATACTCGGCATGCCGGCTCCCCGCTCCGGGACCCGCCCCCGCCCCCCGCCCTGGCCACCCGGTGCCCGGCCGGGACCCTGCCCCGCCGCCCAGGGGCAAGCCCTCTCCCCGAGCCGATGCCGTCGCCCGGCGCCCCGCCGCGCCGCACGCCCACGCGAGCAACGCCCCCGCGGCCCCGGCCCCCGCGCCCCACACCGCGCCCAGCAGCAGAGCCAGGCCCAGGGGGCCGTGCAGTTCGATGCCGCCGCCGAAGGCGTCGACGCCGAGCACGGACAGGGAGGCGGTCACGGAGACGTCCGTCAGCCGGGCGAGCAACGGCAGGGCGAGGGCCGTCGCGACCCCCAGCCGCAGCGCGCACCACCCCGCGAAGCGCAGCGCGCCGGGCCCTTCCTCCACCGGCGTCCGTACTCCCGTCAGCACGCCGGCCAGCAGCATCATCAAGCCCGCCGCCATCGCCAGCAGCCACACCCGGCTGTCCATCTCGGCCAGCCGGCTCAGCGTCACCGCCTGTCCGGACCCGGCACCGAGCAGGTCGTCCAGCGGGTCCGGCAGGAAGCGGATCAGTTCACCCGTGGCGCGTCCGTCCCACGGCACGAACAGACCGAGCGGGATGCCCAGCCACACTCCGTTCGGAGCCCCGAGCAGCGCCGCTCCGGCGATGCGCTCGGGACGGTCGTCGCCGATCGCCGCGTACGCCGCCGCCGCGAATCCCGCCGCGACCGCCACGAGCAGCACGGTCACCACGGCCGACACGGCCGGCCGCACGACGCGGTGCACGGCCTCCCAGCCCGGCGGCAGGGGCGTACGGCGCGAGGACAGCAGCGCGACGAGGAGGATCCCGGTCGACCAGCCGAACCCGCCGAGCAGCGTCGGGGCGGTATCGACCGTGAAGCCGACCGCGGCCTGCACGTCGACCAGGTCGCCGAGCCGGTCCGGCAGCAGCCCCCCGACGTCCCCGAGCCCCGGGATCTCGACGCCCCCGCTCCCGCCGGTCACGTCGTCGAGCCCGAGCGACCCGCCGTCGATGGTGACGACGTCGTGGCCCGCCCACGCCAGGCCGCCCAGCATCGCCACGAACAACGCCACCACCGCGCCCGCCCGCGCGAGCAGTTCGGCCCGTGAGATCACAACTCCCGCCGCGCGCAGGGACCGCAGGAAGAACCACGACAACAGCACCGCCCCGACCAGGCTCACCCCCAGTGGCGTGATCTCGATGGCCGTGTCCGCCTCGGCGCCCGTGATACCGAACGCCGACACCTCACCGGACGGCGTGACCGAACCACCCGCCCCGAGGGCCACCACCGCCGCGGTCATCGGCCCCAAGGAGCCCGCCGCATCGGCCTCCAGGAGCCGCAGGCCCAGCGCCGCGGTCCCCGCCATCCCGATCAACGCCCAGCTCACGGCGGCCACGGCGGACATCAGCACGTCCCCCCACGGCACGCGCGCGTCGTCCTTCGCCGTCCCGGCCCCTGCGGCAGCACTCATGGCAGACCCCCCGATCCGCTGCGCGGCGGGAACACCAGGCATGTCCCCCTCGCGTCGAAATACCACTCTCCGGCCCGGTTTCAACCCCGTCAACGGAATCGGCTGATGCGTCCGGACGCGGTCTTCACAAGGCCCGACTTTCGGTCAGGGGGCCGCTCCTGAAATAGTTCCCCCCGATGTTCGACATCCCTAGACTCCCCATGTCGGGGGTAACTCGGGGGACAACTCAGTGGGGCTGGAGTGCCGGAACTCGTACTGGAATCAAACGGACGTACCTGGACGCTCGATCCGTCCAGGGCATACACCCTCGGACGTGATCCGCAGGGGGACGTCGTCTTCGACGACGCCAGGGTCTCCTGGCGTCACGCCACGATCAGCTTCAACGGCCGCAGTTGGGTCATCGAGGACCACGGCAGCACCAACGGCACGTTCGTGCAGGGGCAGCGCATCCACCAGCTGGAGCTCGGCCCCGGCTCGGCCGTCAACCTGGGCAACGCGACCGACGGCCCGCGCCTGAACCTCTCCGGCGCCGCGGCCTCCGTCGCCACGCCGCAGACCCAGCCCCAGCAGCAGCCGTACGCCGCGCAGGGCGCGAACCCGGCCTGGGGACAGCAGGCCCCGGCCCAGCAGCCGCCGCAGCAGCAGGCCCCGCAGGCCGGCTGGCAGCAGCCGCAGCAGGCGGCGGCGCACATCCCGCAGCAGCAGGGTCCCGGTGGTGTCGCGGGGGCACCGCCGGTCTACGGCGACCGCAGCCCGACCACGTTCCACCAGTTCTCCCTCGGCCGCGTGATGCGCATCGGCCGTGCCCTGGAGAACGAACTGGTCGTCTCGGACCTCCAGGTCTCCCGGCACCACGCCGAGTTCCACTCGACGCCCGACGGCCGTATGGAGATCCGGGACCTCGGCTCCCACAACGGCACGTACGTCAACGGCCAGCCGATCGCCAAGGGCGGCACCCAGCTGCTCGGCCCGACCGACGTCGTCGGCGTCGGCCACTCGACGTTCCGCATCGTCGGCGACCGGCTCGAGGAGTTCGTCGACACCGGTGAGGTGTCCTTCTCCGCCCGCCACCTGACCGTCACGGTCGACGGCGGGAAGCAGATCCTCAAGGACGTCTCCTTCGGCGTCCCGGAGAAGTCGCTGATCGCGGTCATCGGCCCGTCCGGCTCCGGCAAGTCGACCCTGCTCAAGGCGCTCACCGGCTACCGGCCCGCCAACGAGGGCGAGGTGCTCTACGACAACCGGAACCTCTACAAGCAGTTCGCCGAGCTGCGCCAGCGCATCGGTCTGGTCCCGCAGGACGACATCCTGCACAAGGAGCTGACCGTCAAGAAGGCCCTCAAGTACGCGGCCAAGCTCCGCTTCCCGGCCGACACCACGGGCGCCGAGCGCGAGGCCCGTATCGACGAGGTGCTGCGCGAGCTCAAGCTCGACATCCACAAGGACAAGAAGGTCACGTCCCTCTCCGGCGGCCAGCGCAAGCGCGTCTCGGTCGCCCTGGAGCTGCTCACCAAGCCGTCGCTGATCTTCCTGGACGAGCCGACCTCCGGCCTCGACCCGGGCATGGACCGCGACGTCATGCAGCTGCTGCGCGGCCTCGCCGACGACGGCCGTACGGTCCTCGTCGTCACCCACTCGGTTGCCGAGCTGGCGATCTGCGACAAGCTGCTGGTGATGGCGCCGGGCGGCTCGGTCGCCTACTTCGGCCCGCCCGAGGAGGCGCTGAACTTCTTCGGCTACGACACCTGGGCCGATGTCTTCTCCGCCTTCGAGAACTACCGCGACTACGACTGGGCGGGCCGCTGGAAGGGCTCGCAGCACTACCAGATGTACGCCGCGGACATCGACGCCGTCGCACCGCAGTCCGTACAGGTTCCGCAGATGCAGGCGATGAAGCCGCCGAAGCCACAGGGCTGGATGTCCCAGTTCGTCACGCTTGTCCGGCGGTACGTCTCGGTGATCGCCTCCGACAAGGGCTTCCTCGCCCTGATGGTGATCCTGCCGGCCGTGCTCGGCGCGGTCAGCCTGCTCATCGACGCCGACCGGGGCCTGCTGCCCAACCCGGCCAACCCGCAGACCGGCCGCATCATCCCGAACGGCACGGCGACCACGGTCCTGCTGATCCTCGCGGTCGGCGCCTGCTTCGCGGGCGCGGCGAACTCCGTCCGAGAGCTGATCAAGGAACGGGTCATCTACGAGCGGGAGCGCGCGACCGGCCTCTCGCGCTCGGCGTACCTGATGTCCAAGGTGTTCGTGCTCGGCATGATCACCGTGCTCCAGGGCCTGCTGGTCGGCGTCATCGGCTTCTCCAGCCGTGAGATCCCCGAGGAGGGCTTGATCTTCGGCAGCGCGACGATGCTGGAGCTGTCCGTGCCGATCATGGCGCTGGGCTTCACCTCGATGATGTTCGGCCTGATCATCTCCTCGCTGGTGAAGACCGCCGAGAAGACCATGCCGCTGCTGGTGATGTTCGCCATCATCCAGGTCGTCTTCACCGGCTGTCTGTTCGCGCTGCACGGCTCGATCGGCGTCAACCAGTTCTCGTTCCTGATGCCGTCGCGCTGGGCGGTCGCCGCCGCCGGTGCCACGCTGGACTTCAACAAGATCAGCCCGCCCGAGACGGCCGGCGACAACGACCCGCTGTGGGAGCACACGGTCGGGGCCTGGGCCATGGACATGGGCGCCCTCCTCGTTCTCGGGGTGATCTGCGGCTTCTTCGTGGCCCGCTTCCTGCGCCGCCACGAGCCCGAGGTCATGCGCAAGTAGGCACCGCCGTACGACGCCCGAAGGGCGGCACCCCGTCAGGAGGGTGCCGCCCTTCGGCGTTCGTACAGCGAGCAGAGTCCCGCGCCGGCCTCAGTACGCGCTGTCGACGTTGTCCATCGAGCCGTACTTGTCGGCCGCGTAGTTGCAGGCGGCGGTGATGTTGGCTACCGGGTCGTAGATGTCCCAGGAGGTGCCGGGGACGTGCCAGTGCTTGAAGGTCGGCGGGATGACCTGCAGCAGGCCCTTCGACGGGATGCCGTTGATGGCGTTGATGTCCCAGTTGTTGATCGCCTTGGGGTTACCCGAGGACTCGCGGATGATGTTGCGCTTGATGCCGTCGTAGGAGCCGGGGATCCCGTGCTTCTTCATGACGTCGAGCGACTCGCGGATCCAGCCGTCGAGGTTGTTCGGGTAGGTCTTCTTGGCCTCGGCGCGCTTGGCGGCGCGGCTCGCGGCCTCCTTCGCCTCGCGGGCGGCCTCGGCCTTCTTCTTCGCCGCCGCGGCGTCGGCCTTCTTCTTGGCGGCGGCCGCGGCGTCGGCCTTCTTCTTCGCCGCGATCTGCTCGGCCTTCAGGCTGGCGCCGGCCATCTGGTCCGTGACGCTCGCCTTGACGTCCTTGATCTGCTGGGTGCTGTACGCCACCGCAGCCGGCTGAGCGGCCTCGGTCGTGGTCTTCGTCGAGGCACCGCTCGGCACCGCGGAGAACCCGATGGCGGCGGCGCCGAGGGTGGCGACACCCGCCATGGCGATCTTGTGGTGACGGGTCAGGCTACGACTCTGAACACGGCTGAAGATGTTCTTGGGCATGCTGCTGTGGACCTCTTCGAATAGCGCGGGAGTCGCTCGGCGTCCGGCGTTGGACTCGGTGTGTTTCCGACACAAACGCCGCGGAGGTGAACCCACGGCGCTGAGCGACGTCGCCAATTCTTAGCGGCCGCAAAATGGCGTGGCAAAGGTGTGACGTACGAAAGAAGATAGTGGATCAGGGAGGGGCAAATCGGGGCAGACTAGACGATCCGCGCCGCTCAAAAGGTGGGGCTTTGTCTCCTACGCACTTTCGTACGTGACGTGCGCCCTATGCGCGGGCTCACACCGGGCGGCGCGCGTTCTCACCGCCCGTTGCACAAGCGATGCTCTCCGTGAGGCGCTTTCAGGGCAGAACGAGGTGCACGTCCCCGAACTCGTGCCACTGGTACCGGTGCTGGAGCGCGGCCCTGTACGCCTGCCCGACCGCCATCCGTCCCGCGACCGCCTCCAGCATCAGCAGATGCGAGGCCTCCGGCTCGTGCAGCCCGGTCAGCAGCCCGTCCACCACCCGCACGCCCCGCTCCGGCGTGACGACGAGATCCGTCCACCCGGCACGCGCGCGTACGGCCCCGTCGGCGTCCACCGCGGACTCCACGGCCCGCACCGCCGTCGTCCCGACCGCCACGACCCGGCCCCCACCGGTCTTCACCACGTTGATCAGCCGCGCGGACGCCCCGGGCACCGCGAAACGCTCCGCACAGGGCGGCTCGTGCGCCTCCGCCGAGGCCACCCCCGTGTGCAGCGTGACCGGCGCGAACTGCACCCCCCGGCTCACCAGCTCCGCCACCAGGCGCCCCGTGAAGGGCCGCGCCGCACTCGGCATCTCCGCACTTCCGGCCCCGTCCGGCGACGGCAGCGCGAACACCGTCTGGTAGACGGACAGCGGCTGGTCCCGCTCCGTGTAGGCGTAGCGGATGGGCCGCCCGTGCTCCCGCAGCAGCCCCGTCACCTCCGGCCCGGACACCCGCGCCCACCAGAGCCGCTCGCTCCGCCCGCTCAGCGGCTCCTCCAGAACCAGCCGCACGCCCGCCGGCAGGCGCACCTCCCTCCCCGCGGGCCCGCCCGCCCGCGCGCGCGTGGTGCCCCGCCCGTCGGGCTCCCGCAGCTCCACCGCCCAGCGGCCGTCGTCCCCGCGAGTGGAGAAGTGCACCACCACACGCGCGTGCCCGCTCCACCCGTCCACGGCCGCCGCCAACGTGGCCGAGGTGTTGACCACGAGCAGATCACCGGCCCGCAGCAGCAGCGGCAGTTCCGTGAACAGGTGATGCGCCACCTCGGAACCCCGCGAGACCAGCATCCGCACGGCATCCCGCTCCAGCCCCGGCCCCCGCTGCTCTACGGGCACCCGGGCCGACAGCTCCGCCGGCACGCGCACGGCCGAAGTCACCGGGCCCCGTCCAGCAGAGCCGAAGCCCCGTACCGCCCGCTCGGCGGACGCTCGTTCAGCAGCCGCAGGAACCCGGGCACCACGGCGGCGGGCTCCGGCCGCGGCTCCCGGTCGTCCGGAACGGCCGCCGCGTACAGGTCCGTGGCCATGTCCCCGGGATCCACCGCCCAGACCCGCAGCCCCGGCTCCTCCACGGCGAGCACGGCGACCAACTGGTCCAGGGCCGCCTTGGACGCCCCGTAACCGCCCCAGGTCTCGTACGCCTCGGCGGCCGCGTCCGAGCTGACGGCCACGACCGTGCCCGCCCGCGAGGCCCGCAGCAGCGGCAGCGCTTCCTGGACCAGGCCGAGCCCCGCCACCAGGTTCACCTCCAGCGCCCGGCGCAGCCCCGCCAGGGACAGCTCCTCCAGCCTGACCAGCGGCTCGGCGCCCAGCGCGCTCGCGTTGTGCACCAGCAAGTCGACGCCGCCCAGCCGCCGGGCCGCCGCCACCAGCTCGGTGCGGTGCGCGGCGTCCGTGACGTCCCCGGACAGGGCGGACACCCGCGTCCCGTGCGCGGAGACGACCTCGGCCGTGGCCGCCAGCGCCCGCGCGCCCCGGGCGTCGAGCACCAGGTCCCAGCCCCGCCCGGCCAGGGCCTCCGCCAGCGCCCGGCCCAGCCCCTTCGACGCCCCGGTAATGATCGCAACCGGCATGATCCGCTCCCTCGTCGTCACCGCGTGCCCACACCGTAGGAACGGAGCCGCCCAGGCCGCCTCGGACGCGGGCCGCGGTCCGCCGAGTCCTTTCGCCCTAGGCCAAGGGCCCGGCGGCCCCGGTCCTGCGCCCGGCATCCGGCTGTCTCCGCCCTGCGACCTAGGCCCACCGACCGGGCGCCCGCCGCCACCGGTCCGATCCGCGCTGTCACAGTCCGCCGGTACCGTGAGGACATGAGTCACGGCCCCCGGTCCGGCCTCGCCGCGGTGAGTTCCGCGCTGCTGGCCATGAGCAGGCATCTCGAGGTGCGCGACGTCCTCAAGACGATCGTCGCCTCGGCCCGCGAACTGCTCGACGCGCAGTACGCCGCGCTCGGCGTCCCGGACGACCACGGCGGCTTCGCCCAGTTCGTCGTCGACGGCGTCAGCGAGGAGCAGTGGAGGGCCATCGGCCCCCTCCCGCGCCAGCACGGCATCCTCGCCGCGATGCTGCACGAGGCCAGGGCCGAACGCCTCGCGGACGTCCGCAAGGACCCCCGCTTCGAGGGCTGGCCGAAGGCCCACCCGGACCTGGCCGACTTCCTGGGCCTGCCCATCCGCGACGGCGACGAGGTCATCGGAGCGCTGTTCCTGGCCAACAAGAACTGTGAGCGGCCCGAAGGCGGCTGCGGTTTCACCGAGGACGACGAAGAACTGCTCGGCATCCTCGCCCAGCACGCCGCGATCGCCCTCACCAACGCCCGCCTCTACGAGCGCAGCCGGGAACTGACCATCGCAGAGGAGCGCTCCCGCCTGGCCCACGAACTGCACGACGCGGTCAGCCAGAAGCTGTTCTCCCTGCGCCTGACCGCCCAGGCCGCGGCCCGCCTGGTGGACCGCGACCCCTCCCGCGCCAAGGGCGAGCTCCAGCAGGTCGCGGCCCTGGCCGCCGAGGCCGCCGACGAACTGCGCGCCGCGGTCGTCGAGTTGCGGCCCGCCGCCCTCGACGAGGACGGCCTCGTGGCGACCCTGCGGACCCAGATACAGGTCCTCGACCGGGCCCACAGCGCCCGCGTCACCTTCGCCGGCCACGGCGTGAAGGCCCTGCCCGCATCCCAGGAGGAGGCCCTCCTGCGCGTCGCACAGGAAGCCCTGCACAACGCCCTGCGCCACTCCGGCGCCGACCACGTCGACGTGACCCTGGACCGCCGCGGCGGCGGAGCCGTCCTGCGGATCACGGACGACGGCAGCGGCTTCGACCCGCAGGCGGTGCGTCACGCGGGACGCCACCTGGGCCTGGTCTCCATGCGGGACCGGGCGAGCGGCGCCGGCGGCTCGCTGACCGTGGAATCGGTGCCCGGCAAGGGCACCGTCATCGAGATGGAGGTCCCCGGTGGCTGACGCGATCAAGGTGCTGCTCGTCGACGACCACCAGGTCGTCCGCCGGGGCCTGCGCACCTTCCTCGAAGTGCAGGACGACATCGAGGTCGTCGGCGAGGCGGCGGACGGCACCGAAGGAGTCGACCGTGCCGAGGAGCTGAAGCCCGACGTCATCCTCATGGACGTCAAGATGCCGGGCATGGACGGCGTCGACGCCCTGCGCAGACTCCGCGAACTGGCCAACCCCGCGCGCGTGCTGGTCGTCACCAGCTTCACCGAGCAGCGCACGGTGGTCCCGGCCCTGCGCGCCGGGGCCGCCGGGTACGTCTACAAGGACGTCGACCCCGACGCCCTCGCCGGGGCCATCCGCTCGGTGCACGCCGGGCACATCCTCCTCCAGCCGGAGGTCGCCGGCGCCCTGCTGGCGCAGGAGGAGACCAACGCCGGGACGGGGAGGGCCGGTTCGCTCACCGAGCGGGAACGCGAGGTACTCGGGCTGATAGCGGACGGCCGCTCGAATCGGGAGATCGCCCGCGCGCTCGTCCTCTCCGAGAAGACCGTCAAGACCCACGTCTCGAACATCCTGATGAAACTGGACCTGGCCGACCGAACGCAGGCCGCGTTGTGGGCCGTCCGCCATGGCGTGACGGGCTGACAGCCTTCGCCCACGGCAACACGGAAGGTTGCGTTCCGGACCGAGATTCATACTGTCGTGGGAACGTCCCTCATATGGCGCAACCTCGATGGATCTCCGCCGTTCTCAGTGCGTGCTGCGGCGCCTGCCGCGGCCATCGCAAGGAGGGCTCAGAAGTGAAGAACCTGAAGAAGGCAGCGGCCGTGACGATGGTGACGGGTGGCCTCCTGGCCGCCGGCGCCGGCATGGCCTCCGCCACCAGCGCGCACGCCGACGGCCAGGCCGTGGGCTCCCCGGGCGTCGGCTCGGGCAACGTCGTCCAGGCTCCGGTGCACGTCCCGGTCAACGTGTCCGGCAACAGCGTGAACGTCGTGGGCATCCTGAACCCGGCCTTCGGCAACCTCGCCGTCAACCACTGACGCTCCACCTCCGTCTCCGAGCCGGAGGTGTCCCGGCCTCCCGGTCCTGCCCGGGAGGCCGGTCTGGCATGTGTGCGTGCAGTGTCGCGCGATCCAGCCCGTTCGGCGCTTGAGGACGAGGCCCTTCAGGCCGACGGGGTCTGGGGGCGAAGCCCCCAGGTACCTCGTACCAACGCCGACTACCGGGAACCGGCCGTCACCGCACTCCCCGCTCCCGCTCCTCCACAACGGAGTTGTACGCCGCGACCTGCGCCCGCCGAGCCGTCCGCTCCACCGGCCGCAACGCCTCCCGCCGCGCGGAGATCTCCGACGAACTCACCGCGCCCCCGTGCCCACGCTCCGTCGCCACCGCGATCAGCGTCCCCACCCGCTGCGCCAGCTCCAGCACCCGCACCGCCCGCGGCGGATACCCCGGCGCCAGCACCTCCCGCCCCCGCTCGGCCCGCGCCCGGTACGCATCGATCGCCGCCTCCGCCACCGGCCCGGACCCCGCCACGTCCAGCCGCGTCAGCACCTCCGTGGCCTCCCGCAGGGCCTCCGCCAGCTCCCGCTCCGCCTCGCCCAGCGACGGCACATCCGCGGGCGGCGCCTCCCGCACCGGCAGCACATGCCACACCACCTCGACCTGCACGCCCTCGGGCCCGGCCTCGTACACGTCCGGCACCAGCCCGTAGGCGGCCCCGTGACAGACCACCGCCTCCTCGGCCTCCAGCGCACGCGCGTTGAACTCCGGCGGCCCGCTCAGCCCCAGCGGATGCCCCGGCGCGGGCAGAGCCACCCGCAGCCCGGTCACCCCGAGCACCCGCAGCCGCCCGAGCGCGAGCGTCAGCCCGACCTGCCCCGGCTCGCCCGGCAGCCCCTCCACCCGGTGCACCGCGTCCGCGCCGACGATGGCGAAAACGGCGTCGTCCGGCGAGACAAGTCCGGCCAAAAGGGCATTTCCCCAAGCTGCGAGACGTCCAGCACGTGGTTCCGAGAGCATGCCTCCACCCTAGAACCCTCCAAGGACCGGACCGAGGGAACGCCCGGTACGACCGGTGGCGTAGATTTCATGGAGGGCTGCGCCCACCGGCGCGGCGGACCGAGCCACAGGCTTACGCGACAGCCGAGACCGGCCACACTGCAAGGGGAGACAACGCGCTCATGAGCGATGTTCTGGAGCTTCAGGACGTATCCGTGGTCCGTGAGGGCCGGGCTCTGGTGGACCAGGTCTCCTGGTCGGTCAAGGAGGGCGAGCGCTGGGTCATCCTCGGCCCGAACGGCGCCGGCAAGACCACCCTCCTCAACCTCGCTTCCACCTACCTCTTCCCCAGCTCGGGCACCACCGCCATCCTCGGCGAGACCCTCGGCCGGCCCGGCACCGACGTCTTCGAGCTGCGCCCCCGCATCGGCATGGCCGGCATCGCCATGACCGAGAAGCTCCCCAAGCGCCAGACGGTCCTGGAGACGGTCCTCACCGCCGCGTACGGCATGACCGCCACCTGGCACGAGGACTACGAGGACATCGACGAACAGCGCGCCCGCGCCTTCCTCGACCGCCTCGGCATGAGCGAGTACCTGGACCGCAGGTTCGGCACGCTCTCCGAAGGCGAGCGCAAGCGCACCCTGATCGCCCGCGCCCTGATGACCGACCCCGAGCTGCTCCTCCTCGACGAGCCCGCCGCCGGCCTCGACCTCGGCGGACGCGAGGACCTCGTCCGCCGCCTCGGCCGCCTCGCCCTCGACCCGATCGCCCCCTCGATGCTCATGGTCACCCACCACGTCGAGGAGATCCCCCCGGGCTTCACCCACGTCCTCATGATCCGCCAGGGCAAGGTCCTCGCCGCCGGCCCGCTGGAGCTGGAGCTCACCTCCCGCAACCTCTCCCTCTGCTTCGGCCTCCCGCTCGTCGTCGAACAGTCGGGCGAGCGCTGGACCGCGCAGGGCCTCCCGCTCTCCTGAGCCCGACCGCCGCCTCCCAAATCGCAGGGTAAGAACGGGATTTCACACCACGGGCGCCCTGTCGGCGACAGGGCCGCGGACCTACCATGACCATGTGGAAATCGACGCATGTCTGTGGTGGCTGATCGGCGCGGCAGCGCTCGGCATCGCGCTCGTGGTCACCGCGATGCCCGAACTCGGCATGCTGGCGGTGGGCGCCATCGCCGCGGCGGTGGTCACCGGCGTCTTCGGCGGCGGAGCCGTCGCCCAGGTCGCGGTCTTCGCCGTCATCTCGGCCGCGGGCATCGCCGTCGTACGGCCCATTGCGAACCGGCACCGCGCTCAACTCCCCCAGTTCGCCTCCGGTGTGGAGGCGTTGAAGGGCAGACGAGCCGTCGTCCTGGAACGCGTCGACGCCTCCGGAGGCCGGATCAAGCTGGCCGGAGAGGTCTGGTCGGCCCGCGCCCTCGACACCGACCGCGCCTACGAATCAGGCGAGGAAGTGGATGTCGTGGACATCGAGGGAGCCACCGCGATCGTGATGTGACCTCGCAGGACGTAACTGGAGTGAACTCCTCGCCAGCTACGCGACGGTCTGTCAGACTCGACCAGCAAGATCTTCGACAACCATAAGATCTGCCGAAGACGCCGCAGCGGAGAAGGGACACGGGGAACGACGATGGAACCGGTCATCATCGTCCTGATCATTCTGGTGGTGTTGGTCTTCATCGCCCTGATCAAGACGATCCAAGTCATCCCACAGGCCAGCGCGGCCATCGTCGAGCGCTTCGGCCGCTACACGCGGACACTCAACGCGGGCCTCAACATCGTCGTCCCGTTCATCGACACCATCCGCAACCGCATCGACCTGCGCGAACAGGTCGTGCCCTTCCCGCCGCAGCCGGTGATCACCCAGGACAACCTGGTCGTCAACATCGACACCGTCATCTACTACCAGGTGACCGACGCACGGGCCGCCACCTACGAAGTCGCCAGTTACATCCAGGCGATCGAGCAGCTCACCGTCACCACCCTCCGCAACATCATCGGCGGCATGGACCTGGAGCGGACCCTCACCTCCCGCGAGGAGATCAACGCGGCCCTGCGCGGCGTCCTCGACGAGGCCACCGGCAAGTGGGGCATCCGTGTCAACCGCGTCGAGCTCAAGGCGATCGAACCGCCCACCTCCATCCAGGACTCGATGGAGAAGCAGATGCGCGCCGACCGCGACAAGCGCGCCGCGATCCTCCAGGCCGAAGGTGTCCGGCAGTCGGAGATCCTGCGCGCCGAGGGTGAGAAGCAGTCCCAGATCCTGCGCGCCGAGGGCGAGGCAAAGGCCGCCGCCCTGCGCGCCGAGGGCGAGGCCCAGGCCGTCCGCACGGTCTTCGAGGCCATCCACGCCGGCGACCCGGACCAGAAGCTCCTCTCCTACCAGTACCTCCAGATGCTCCCCAAGATCGCCGAGGGCGACGCCAACAAGCTCTGGATCGTCCCCAGTGAAATCGGCGACGCCCTCAAGGGCCTCTCCGGCGCCATGGGCAACTTCGGCGGCCTCGGCGGCGGTTCCGGCGGCAACGGCGGCGCGCCCCAAGCCGGCGTCCCCGCCCAGGAGCGCCGCGAGAAGCCGCCCATCGACTGACCCGGCACAGACGGAGGGGCCCGCTTCCCAGGGAAGCGGGCCCCTCCGTATGACAGCTCTAGGCCGCGGGCTGTGCCAGCCACTCCGGCAGCGCGTCGAAGTCGTCCTGCCCCAGCGCCAGCAGCATCGCGTCCGCCGGAGTCGGCTCGAACGGCTGCCGCAGCAGCGGCATCCCCGCCTCCTCCGGAGTCCGGTTCGCCTTACGGTGATTGTCCTGCGCACACGAGGCCACCGTGTTCAGCCACGTGTCCTGCCCCCCCTGCGACCGCGGCACCACGTGGTCCACGGTCGTCGCCCGCCTCCCGCAGTACGCGCACCGGTTGCGGTCCCTGATCAGCACACCCCGCCTCGACCACGGCGCTCGTCTTCGGAACGGCACCCGTACGTACTGGCAGAGCCTGATCACACGGGGCGCCGGTATGTCGACCGCGGCTCCCCGCATCCGCAGTTCGGGGTGGGCCTGCTCGACGACGGCCTTGTCCTGAAGCACCAGAACGACGGCTCGATTCAACGTCACCGTCGACAGCGGCTCGAAGCTCGCGTTCAGTACCAGCGTGTCCCGCATACCAGCCCACCTCCCGTGTGCACCGGCCCACCCCCTGGCGGGCTGGGATCAACTCTGGCCGGGCACGCCGAGATGGACAACGCAATATCTGCTGCTCCCGCGAGGGGTGACCCCCGCGACCCCCGGCAACAAAAATGCCCGCTCCTGATCAATTCCAAGACCAGGAGCGGGCAAACGTTCCGTGAACGCCGGGTTCGCAGGCGGCTTCCTCAGCCCTCGGCGGGCACCTCGTACTCGCCGATCAGCTGGGCCCGCCCGATCGTGTGGAACCTCAGGTTGAAGCCGACGACGGCAGGCGACGCGTCCGCGTCCGGACCGAGCTTCTCCTCATCCACGGCGTACACCGTGAACACATACCGGTGCGGCCCGTCCCCGGGCGGCGGCGCGGCACCGCCGAACTCCTTGCCGCCGTAGTCGTTACGAGCGTGGACCGCGCCCTCCGGCAGACCCTCGAACGAGCCGCTGCCCGCACCGGCCGGCAGCTCGGTCACCGACGCCGGGATGTCGAACAGCACCCAGTGCCAGAACCCGCTGCCCGTCGGGGCGTCGGGGTCGTAGCAGGTCACGGCGAAGCTCTTGGTCTCGGGCGGGAAGCCCTCCCACCGCAGCTGTGGCGAGGTGTTGCCCGCCGCCTGGACCTGAGCGTCCTTGAGCGTCGCACCTTCCTCGACGTCCGCGCTCGTCACCTTGAACGACGCGACGGGCGGATGGAAGTCGTGGGGGAGCGGCCGCCGCTTGAGCTCGGTCACCTCGGTACCTCCTGATCGTTTCTTGCAGTCGCCCCCGAGCCTAGAACCAGTTGCGCTTGCTGCCGACCTCGGACAGCCACTGGTTGAGATAGGCGGTCCAGTCGGTCCCCTGGTAATCGTTCAGACCCACCTGGAACGACCGGAAGGTGTCACTGCCCTCGCTGAACAGCCCCGGCTTCTTGTCCATCTCCAGCACCACGTCCATCGTGTGCTGGTCGGCCACGAAGCTCAGTTCGACCTGGTTGAGCCCTCGGTACTGCTGCGGCGGGTAGAACTCGATCTCCTGGTAGAACGGCAGCTTCTGCCGTGTACCCCGGATGACACCGCGCTCCATGTCCGCGTTCTTGAACCGGAAGCCCAGCTGGATGAACGCATCGAGGATCGCCTTCTGCGCCGGCAGCGGGTGCACGTTGACCGGGTCCAGGTCACCGGAGTCCACCGCACGCGCGATCTCCAGCTCCGTCGACACCCCGATGTTCATGCCACGGAGCGCCTGCCCGTCGATCATCGTGATCGGCGTCTCCCACGGGATCTCGAGACCGAACTGCACCGCGTGCACGGCGTTGGCCTGCAGCTCGAACGCCCCGCCCAGCCGCGACTTCGTGAACTCGATGTCCTGCTTGTACTCCTGGTCGCCGCTCTCCACCTCGACCTTGGCCTGCAGCCCGACCGAGAGCCCCTCGATCTGCTGGTTCACGGACCCGCCCTGAATCCGCACCTCACCCTGGACGACACCGCCCGGCACGACGTTGACCTCGTGCAGCACCGTCTCGACCGAAGCCCCGCCGGCCCCCAGGCTCGCGAGCAGCTTCTTGAACGCCATGTCTCTCCCTCTCGCCCACTACGGGTGGATCCTTGATCCCTACATACGCGATCCGGCCGTGGCCGGTTCCACTCCCTCACCCTGGCAAGGCCGGTGCCCTGTGGCCACCCCGCCGCACCACCCGTCTCCAGTACCCTCGGACGGCATGATCGCGACCCCCGACCGTACGCCCCTGTCCAGGGACTTCTTCGACCGGCCCGTCCTCGATGTCGCCCCCGACCTCCTGGGCCGCATCCTGGTCCGCAGCACCCCGGACGGTCCGATCGCCCTCCGCCTCACCGAGGTCGAGGCCTATGACGGTGCCGACGATCCCGGCTCCCACGCCTATCGCGGCCGCACGGCACGCAACGACGTGATGTTCGGTCCGCCCGGTCACGTGTACGTCTACTTCACTTACGGCATGTGGTTCTGCATGAACCTCGTCTGCGGCCCCGAGGGCAAGGCGAGCGCGGTCCTCCTCCGCGCCGGCGAGATCATCGAGGGCGCCGAACTGGCCCGCACCCGTCGACTCTCGGCCCGCAACGACAAGGAACTGGCCAAAGGCCCGGCCCGCCTGGCCACGGCCCTCAACGTGGACCGTTCCCTCGACGGCACGGACGCGTGCACCTCGCAGGACACCCCGCTCCGCATGCTGACGGGCACTCCCACCCCCTCCGACCAGGTACTCAACGGCCCCCGCACCGGCGTGGGCGGCGACGGAGCCGTGCACCCCTGGCGCTACTGGGTCGCCAACGACCCGACGGTGAGCCCCTATCGAGCCCATGTACCGAGGCGCCGTCGAAGTTGACGCGTCCTGCCGGGGTGCGTAATGTAGTCCGAGCCGCTGAACCGGGTAGGGCAATCGCCTGCAGCCGGAAGCGGCCAAACCACTACCTAGCGACTCCCCTCAGCAGGGGCGAATTCGGCGTGCCCGCATGCCTGAATTCGGCGCCGCCGGACTCGATTATGAGTTGGACGGGGAATCGGCTAACGTAGTGAATGTCGAAAGGCCGACAGGCGAAAGCCCGGGCCGGACGGCAAATCCCGCCGACAGGGAATCGGATCGAAAAGGGTCTGATAGAGTCGGAAACGCAAGACCGAAGGGAAGCGCCCGGAGGAAAGCCCGAGAGGGTGAGTACAAAGGAAGCGACCGTTCCTTGAGAACTCAACAG
>NZ_JNXI01000016.1 GCF_000717055.1 Streptomyces iakyrus
TTCGCAATCCACACCGAACCCAGAGGCCCTCGCCTCGTTCAAGGACCACTCAAGGCGTGTCGCCTGTCACCAACGTCCCGGGACAGCACACCTAGGCCGTGTCCGCAATGTCCCGCCTGCCCCGCGACGCCTGGCACGCTCCCCCAAGCTCTCGGCTTCGCTCGAGCAGGGGGCACCCCCACTCGCCGCACCGGACGAAGCCCCAAGTACATCCAGTACGAGGGACTCCGCCCGGCACGCCGAGAGCACGCACCAGACGCCGCGGAACCCGCCCTCCGGGCGGACGACGGGACTTTGCGGACACGACCTAGTACTGCGTCCGCAGGTGATCCCAGAAACCGTCCCGCAGCGCCCGCCGCAGGTCCGCCTGGCCGCGCAGTGAGTACTGGAGGAGACCCTCCGCCTCCACGAGGAGGTCCTGGTCCACCGAGCCGGGCAGGTACGGGTGGCCGGGCAGCAGCTCGACCAGGGTGTCCCGGCCGCGTGCCGCCAGCCATTTCGCCGCGATCTGCGCGCCGACGAACCGCACGTCCTCGCGGGTGGGCCGGCCGGCGGCCGACTCGTAGGCGGGGGCCGTGCGGCGGGAGACGTACGGCTTGAAGAAGTCGAGGTCGAGGGTGCGCTGGCTGTCGACCTCCCACAGGAGGGGCTCCGCCTGGTTGCGACCCTCCGGGGCCTCGATGCCCCAGAGGTGGACCCGGGCGCCGTACCCCTGGGCCGCCTCCACCGCCGACACCAGGTCCTCGTCGCCGCCGAGCAGGGCCGCGTCGCTGATGGCGCGGTGCCGGGCGAGGGACTCCAGGTCGGAGCGGATGAGCGAATCGACGCCCTTCTGCTGGTTGTTGGCGTTGAGGTTGCCCAGGCGCACCTTGACGTCGGGCAGTTCCGCGATGGTCTGCTGCTCGGCCGTGTGGATGCGGCGGCGGGCGCCGTCGTACCAGTAGACCCGCAGCAGCCGGCTGTCCGCGAAGATCGTGCGGGCCTTGTCGATGAGGGCGTCGATCAGGCCCTCGGCGTCCAGGTCGAAGGCGCGGCGATCCTCCGTGCCGGCGACGAGGCGTCCCGCGGCCGCGTACAGGTACCCGGCATCGACGAAGATCGCGTGGGTCGAGGGCGTCTTCGCCACCTCGGCGAGCATGCGCTGGAGCAGCTCGTTGGTGTGGTCGATGCGGGCGCTGAGGGCCGCGAGGTCGTCGTTCATCACCTCCATTGTCCCGGCGGTCACGCTGCGAACACAACCGGTCCCGGTCGGTCCCGTAACGACACTCTTACGTCTCAGTAATTAGCAGTTCGAAAAATTTCCTTAGCGTAGGGAATGTTTGACACCGGCATCCCTGTTGACCCATACGGAACACCGGCAACGACGCCCGGTGGGCCGCACACCGAGTAGTTCTCCTCAGGAGGATGACCAGACGAAGGGAGAAGCCCTTGCGCTTCGAAATCATGCGACTCGACGACGTCGACGGCACTGCTGTGGACTCGACCGTTGTGGACGCCGCCTCCGTCAACCGCATCGTTCAGCAGGCGGCCGCCATAGGGCAGCGCCTCTGGATCCGCCCGGCCGAGACCACGGCCTCATAACGCGTACAGCTCTCCTGAACTTCGCAGCCCCCGCCCGGCATCGGCCGTGCGGGGGCTCCGCTGTTGCGGACCTCCGTGGCCGGGGGCGTACTGGCTGAGGGGCCCGTACGAACCAGGACAGGACGGTGGAGCATGTCGGTGACGGACCGGCCGTACCAGGAGCTGCACGAGCAGGCCGCCGACGAGGCCGCACGGCGCTACGAGGACTCCGCCGCGGAGCGCGAGCGGGTGGAGGGGCGGCTGGCCGCCGGTGTGCGGTTCCCCGACTCCCCGGACGCCCTCGCCGTCCGCGCCGACCGGATCCTCGACCGGGGCGGTCTGTCGCCCTCGGCGGTGGTGGCGGACATCCACCGCGAGGCCATGGACCTGCCCGACGCCAACGAGCGGATCATCGACCTGTCCAACGAGCTCCAGGCCTGGAGCTTCCTGCCGCGCGGGGTCAGGGCCGGCGCCACGGTCGCCCGGATCACACTGCGCCGCGACGGCCGCGAGCTGCCGCACGGGACCGGCTTCCTGGTCTCGCCGCGGCTGATGATGACCAACCACCACGTGCTGCCCGACGAGAACTTCGCGCGCCGCTGCTTCGCCGAGTTCAACGCCCAGGTCACGGCTGACAACCTGCCCGACACGGTCGTCCGGATGGAGCTCGACCCGGGGACCTTCTTCGCGGCGGACCGGCGGCTCGACTTCGCCCTCGTGGCGGTCGCGCCCACCCCGGACGGCCCGCCTCCGGGCGAGATCTTCGGCTGGAACCGGCTGAGCGTGCAGATCGGCAAGCTGGTGCTCGGCGAGAAGGTCAACATCATCGGCCACCCCTCGGGACGGCTGAAGGAGATCGCGCTGCGCGACAACGCGGTGCTGGTCCGCCTCGACGACTTCGTCCACTACACGACCGACACCGAACCGGGGAACTCCGGCTCCCCCGTCTTCAACGACCAGTGGGAGGTCGTGGCGCTGCACCACAGCGGCGTGCCGAAGAAGGACGACCAGGGCCGCGTCCTGCGCAAGGACGGCCGGCCCTGGCAGCAGGGCGACGGCGACGACGCCATCGACTGGGTCGCCAACGAGGGCGTCCGGATCAGCTCGATCCTCAAGCACCTGGCCGGGCTGGACCTCGACCCGGGGCGGCGTGCCCTGCTGGCCGAGATGGGTCCGGACACCGGGCTGGACCAGGCCATGACCACCGCACCGGCCCTGCCCACACCGACGGCGGCGGTACCGGGCGTCGCGGCCCCGTCGGCCCGGGTGACGGTTTCCCCGGCCGAGAGCGGGACGACCGCACGCAGACCCCAGGTCGGGCTCCGGGCCCGCGCCACCGCCTTCGGCGGCCGTCAGCACCTGGTCTTCCTGCACGGCCGTGACCAGCAGGACAACTTCCCCGACGTCCTCCGCCGCAGCTGGACGGCCGGCCTGAACCACGGCCTCACCCTCGCGTCCCTGCCCACACTCGACCCCGAGGACGTCTGGTTCCCGTTCTACGGCACAAGACTGCACGCCCTGAGCAGCAGGGAGAGCACGGCGGCACCCATCGGCCTCGACCAGCTGAGCGCCGCCGCTGCCGCCGAGGTGTTCGCCGCACAGTCGCCCACCGGCTCCTACGAACAGCTGCTCCACGAGGCGGCCGTCCGGGCCGGCATGCCCCAGAACGGGCCGGCGACCACGGAGGGGTTCGGTTCGGGCCTGGTCGGGGTGCTGCACCGGCCGCTGAGCTGGCTCGCGGCCAAGTCGGACCTGGACGAATGGACCATCGCCACGTTCCTGCGGGACGTCGATCTGTACCTCGGCGACAGCGCCGTGCGGCAGGCGGTGCTGGACAGCGTCATGGAGACGATGCCGAGCAGCGGCGAGCTGGTGCTGGTCACGCACAGTCTGGGCACGGTCGTGGGCATGGACCTTCTGACCCGGCTCCCGGAGAGCCTCGACCCCGTCCTGCTGGTCACCGCGGGCAGTCCGCTCGGGCTGGACGGCGTCAACGAACGGCTCCTCGCGCGAGGCCCGCACCAGCCGCCCCGGGTACGCGACTGGGTGAACGTCTGGTGCCCCACCGACGCGGTGGCCATCGGCTGCCCGCTGGAGGACGAACGGTGGGGGAAGCTCACCCAGCTGGCCGTCTCCAACGGCCGCGACCGCGCACACAAGATGGAGGAGTACCTCGGCCACCCCAAGGCGGCCCAGGAGATCCGGGGCGCCCTCCGGGCCTGACGCGCATCGTCAGCTCCCCTGGATCACCTGCGTGACGCCGTTGATGATCTGCTGCACGGCGATCGCGGAGAGCATCATGCCGGCGAGGCGGGTCACCAGGACCACACCGCCGTCCTTGATGATCCGGATGATCACCAGCGAGTAGCGCATCACCAGCCACAGCACGACATGGATGGCGAGGATCGCCGCCCAGACCGACACCTGGGTGGCGACGCTGTGGGCCTTCTGCACGGCGAGGATGACCGACACGATCGCGCCGGGCCCGGCCAGCAGTGGCATGCCGAGAGGAACGAGGGCGACGTTGACGTCCTTGGTCTGCTTCGGCTCGTCGGTCTTGCCGGTGAGCAGGTCCAGCGCGATCAGCAGGAGCAGCAGCCCGCCCGCGATCATCAGCGCGGGCACGGACACGTGGAGGTAGTTCAGGATCTGGTGCCCGAGAAGTCCGAACACGGTGATCACACCGCCGGCGACACAGACGGCCTGGAAGGCCATCCGCTTCTGCACCTTGCCGGGCCGGCCGGCGGTGAGCGCGAGGAAGATCGGTGTGATCCCCGGGGGATCCATGATGACGAAGAGGGTCAGGAACAGGGAGCCGAAGACGGCGACGTCGAACATGAGTGAGCCTTGCGCAGGGGGCCGCCGCCGCGGGCAGGCGGTGCGCAGGGCGGAACGCCTGGGCGCAGCGGACAGCGCCGGGTGAGAGGAAGAAGGAGAAAGGGAGAGACGGAGCCAGGGGGAGAGACCTCAGACGGCTCCGCCGGCACCCGGCACGGGGAACGCCCCGAAGGCCCGCCGCGTGATCTCCCCGTACACCTCGGGATCCGTCGTGTACTCCCCGAGAACGCAGGTCTTCCGGCTGCCGTGGTAGTCCGACGACCCGGTCACGAGCAGACCGAGCTCCTTGGCCAGCCCCCGCAGCCGCGCACGGGTGTCCGCGTCGTGGTCCATGTGGTCCACCTCGACGCCGTCAAGACCGGCAGCGGCCATCTCGGCGATGGCGGCCTCCGGCACGGTGAGCCCCCGCTTGCTCGCGCCGGGATGCGCGAACACCGCGACCCCGCCCGCGCCCTTGATCAGCCGGATCGCCTCGAAGGGGTCGGTCTCGTGCTTCTCCACGAACACCCGGCCGCCGTCGGCCAGCCAGTCCGGTGTGAAGGCGTCGTTCACGGTCGGCACGACACCGAGCTCGACGAGCGCGCTCGCCACGTGCGGGCGCCCGACGGACCCGTCACCGGCGATCCGCGCCACCTGCTCCCACGTCACGGGGACGCCCAGCTCCTGGAGCTTGGCGATCATGCCCTGGGCGCGCGGCACCCGGTCGTCCCGGACCAGCTCCCGCTCGGCGAGCAGCGCGGGCTCCTCGGCGTCGAAGAGGTAGGCCAGCATGTGCAGGCTGATCCCGTCGATCCGGCAGGAGAGCTCGGCCCCGGTGACCAGCGTGACGCCCTCGGGCAGCGCGGCGATCGCCTCGGCATGCCCGCGGGTGGTGTCGTGATCGGTGAGCGCGACGACGTCCAGCCCGGCGACAGCGGCCTTCCGCACCAGCTCGGCGGGCGAGTCCGTGCCGTCGGAAGCGGTGGAGTGGGTGTGCAGATCGATGCGCACGACACGGACTCCAGACACGGGCGGGACGACGGGACTGCTCAAGGATAACCAGCTTTTCAACGCCCCATGTCACACCCGAATCCGGCAAGCGCCCCCTACACCCCTCAGGGCCCCAGCAAGCGCGGCGACAGGGCGCCGCACGGCACCAGCTCGACCTCGGCTCCGGCATCCCGCAGATCCGTCAGCACCAGTTCGTCGTACATCAGCAGCCCGGACTGCTCCGGCCACACCACCGCCCAGAGCCACATCCCGAGCGCCTCGCCCGCGAAGACCGCCCGGTCGTCCGGCGCCCCGGCCACGTGCCACAGCGGCGTGGGGCGCCCGGCGGCCAGCACCTTCGCCTGGGGCGGCTTCTCGACGTTCATGTGCGGCCCGGGGTCGGGCCCGTCCATGCCGGCGTACCGCGCGCCGAGTCCGACGCCGAGCTCCTCGGCCACCAGGATCAGCTCGCCCATCCCGCCGAGCGGGCCGGGCCCCGTGCAGGCGACGGCGGTCGCGCGGCCGCCCGTGCGGTCGTCCCCCGCGCAGGCCACCCCCGTGAACAGCCACCCCACCGGCAACGGCCACGGCATCCACAGCGGCACCTGGGTGCGGTGCACCACGACGTTGAGGGCGTCGACGCTCGGCGGTATCACGGGCTGCACCGGGTGAACGGTGCCGTGCACATCGCACTGCCACGAGTCGGAGAAGAGGCCGGGAGCCCTGACCCGGCCACCGCACTTCGGGCAACTGGGTTCGCCCCTCATAGGGCCCCACGGTCCTACCCCCGCCCCGCCGCGTCAAGGACGATCACCCATCCGGACGGAACCCTTCCCCGCCCACACTAGATGCATCTTGCATTAATTAGCCTTGCTAACTTAGTATATGTAAATACCAACTATCTGAGTCTCGGGAAAGGGAGCAAGCAATGGACCCCTTCGACGCCGGAGCGGGCGGCCTGTTGAAGCAGCCCAAGTCCGTCTGGGCGACCGCCGGGGCGTCGGTCGTCGCCTTCATGGGCATCGGGCTGGTCGACCCGATCCTGCCGTCCATCGCCCAGGGCCTCGACGCCACGGCGAGCCAGGTCTCTCTGCTCTTCACCTCGTACTTCCTCATCACCGCCGTCGCGATGCTGGTGACCGGTTTCGTCTCCAGCCGGATCGGCGGCCGCAGGACCCTGCTGCTCGGCCTCGCGTTCGTCGTGGTGTTCGCCGGGCTCGCGGGCACCTCCGGATCCGTCGGCGAACTGGTCGGGTTCCGCGCCGGATGGGGTCTCGGCAACGCGCTGTTCGTCTCGACGGCCCTCGCCGTCATCGTCGGCGCGGCGGCCGGCGGCAGCGCCGCGGCGATCCTGCTGTACGAGTCGGCCCTCGGCCTCGGCATGGCCTGCGGCCCGCTGCTGGGAGCCCTGCTCGGCGACGCCAGCTGGCGCTACCCGTTCTTCGGCACGGCGTTCCTGATGGCCGTCGGCTTCCTGTGCATCACGGTGTTCCTGAAGGAGCAGCCGAAGCCGGCCCGCAAGACCTCGCTGCTGGACCCCATCAAGGCCCTCGGTCACGGCGGCCTCGCCTCAGCGGCGGTCTCGGCGTTCTTCTACAACTACACGTTCTTCACCGTGCTGGCCTTCACGCCGTTCGTGCTGAACATGAGCCCGTACCGGTCGGGTGCGGTGTTCTTCGCCTGGGGCGTGCTGCTCGCCGTCTTCTCGGTGATCGTCGCGCCCTTGCTCCAGAAGCGGTTCGGTTCGCTGAAGGTGCTCGGCGGTTCGCTGGTGCTGCTCGCGGCCGACGTGCTGGTGCTCGGCTACGGCTCGCACACGGCCGCCGTCGTCTGCACGATCCTGTCCGGCGCCTTCATCGGCGTGAACAACACCGTCTACACCGAGCTGGCCCTCGGCGTCTCGGACGCGCCCCGGCCGGTGGCGAGCGCGGGCTACAACTTCGTCCGCTGGTTCGCGGCGGCGGCCGCTCCGTTCTTCGCGCCGAAGATCGAGGAGTGGACCGACGTCCACGTCCCGTTCGTGGTGGCGGCGCTCACCGCTGTCGCGGGCGCGGCCGTGGTCGTCGTACGGCGCAAGGCCCTCACAGGCGAGACCGAGGAACCGGAGCCGAAGCACGCGACCGGGGACAGCGTCACCGTGTTCGCCAACTGACGCATCGCAGAACGGCGTTGGTGAGCTTCCTCACTCCAGCGGGACGGACTTCCGGGACGGATCCCGGAGGTCCGTCCCCGAGTTGAGCCACTTCTCCTGGAGCGCCTGCGCGCCGTGCACACGCTTCCAGGCGGCCTCGTTCGGGGTCATCGGCAGCAGCGGCAGGAACCGCACGGGGTCGAGCGGCTCGTCGAGCTCCAGGTCCTCCACGAGACCGCCCGGCTCGGCGACCAGGACCGAGGTGAACGGGGCGCCGGGCCACAGCGGCTCACCGACGTCCAGGGACGCTCCGGGAGCCACGACCAGGCCCTCCACCTGCGGAGACGCGGCGAGCACGGCGAGCGGCCGGAGCACCTTGTCGGTCTCGGCGAGCCCGGCACGGACGGAGAGGACCAGCTCGGCGCGGGGGCCCTTGACCGGGTCGGCGACCACCGCCGTGGGGTCCGTCATGGGGTGCGCGGACATGCCGAGCGAGGCGTAGCGGACGATGCCGGCCTCCTGGAAGCGGAGCACCTCGATGCGGTCCGTGCCCAGGAAGGTGACCGCCGCGCGCGCGTCCGGTTCGCCCAGCGCGCTGCGCAACCGGGCCTCGACCAGAGGAAGAACATCTGCCATGCGGCGAGCATAGAACTCGCCAGTAGCGGGCAAAGCAGCACCTTGACAGTTGTGTCGGCTGCTACTCTTGCCCGGTGGTTCGGGGCAGCACGCAGAAGCGTCGCGATCAAGCCCCGACGCCGAAGGAACTCCCTTACGAGGGACCGGCCGGAGGAGGTGGGGCTGCAATGGATCGAAGTCGACCGTGCAGTAGCACCACGCTCTTCGCGCCACCGATGTAGCTGCTTCTGTCTCCGGCTGCCACCTCTCGCACTCGCTTCACCGCGGAAGAGCGCTTCGTTTCGCTTTGCCTGATCTGCCTCAGTAGCTGAATCAGTGACGAAACCGACCACCGCGACGGTGCGGTGCTCCCCGCTTTGTGGACGTGCCAAACATCAGTAGTCCCTACGTCCCCATTCCGGGTAGTTCCAGCCGTCGTCGGCCGGCGTTTCGCCGCCCGCCCGCGAAGGAGCCCGCCATGTCGATGATCCGCGACCTGCGCGCAGCAGTCGTCCGTCCGTCCCGTGTGTCGCTGCGCAAGGACGGCGGCACGTACGACGCCACCCGCAGCCCCGCGGCCGCCTCGGCCGTCGTCGACTGCGCCGTCTACCGCGACGGCCGCCGCATCGAGACCGAGACCGCCCTGACCCCGCACGAGGCAGTGCGCCTGGTGCGCCGCGACGGGGGTTTCGTGTGGATCGGCCTGCACGAGCCGACGGAGGCCGAATTCTCCGGCATCGCCAGTGAGTTCGGGCTGCACCCGCTCGCCGTGGAGGACGCCGTCCAGGCCCACCAGCGGCCCAAGCTGGAACGCTACGACGACTCCCTCTTCACGGTCTTCAAGACCATCCACTACGTCGAGCACGACCAGCTCGACGCCAACAGCGAGGTCGTCGAGTCCGGCGAGGTCATGTGCTTCACCGGACGGGACTTCTTCATCACCGTCCGGCACGGCGGGCAGGGCTCCCTGCGGGCTCTGCGGCACCGCCTCCAGGACGACCCCGAGCTGCTCGCCAAGGGCCCTTCGGCCGTGCTGCACGCCATCGCCGACCACGTCGTCGACGGGTACATCGCCGTGGCCGACGCGGTGCAGGACGACATCGACGAGGTCGAGACCGAGGTGTTCTCCCCGGGCCGCAAGGGCGCGCCGCGCGGTTCGGACGCCGGCCGGATCTACCAACTCAAGCGCGAGGTGCTGGAGTTCAAGCGGGCCGTGTCGCCGCTGCTGCGGCCGATGCAGCTGCTGAGCGAGCGGCCGATGCGGCTGATCGACCCCGACATCCAGAAGTACTTCCGGGACGTCGCCGACCACCTGGCCCGGGTCCAGGAACAGGTCCTCGGCTTCGACGAGCTGCTCAACTCCATCCTCCAGGCCAACCTCGCGCAGGCGTCCGTCGCCCAGAACGAGGACATGCGGAAGATCACCTCCTGGGCCGCGATCATCGCCGTGCCGACGATGGTGTGCGGGGTGTACGGCATGAACTTCGACCACATGCCGGAGCTGCACTGGCGGTACGGCTACCCGGCGATCATGGGCGTCACGGTGGTCATCTGTCTGGGCATCCACCGCACGCTGAAGCGGAACGGATGGCTGTGAGCAGCCTGGTTAGGCTGGGCCCCATGACAAGCGAGCTGCTCGACCAGGCCCTCGTCGAGGAGGCCACGAAGAAGTCCGGCCTCGTCTGGGTCCAGGGTCCCGACGGCCCGGCGCGTGCGCTGTGGCACGTGTGGCACGAGGGCGCCGCGTGCCTGGTCGGCGACGGGCCCGGCGAGCAGCCGCTGCCCGGGCTGACCGACGGGGCCGAGGCCCGGGTGACGGTCCGCAGCAAGGACAAGGGCGGCCGGCTCGTCACCTGGACGGCGCGGGTCACCCAGCTCGCACCCGGCTCCGAGGCGTGGGACGCGGCGGTCGCCGAGCTGAAGGGCAAACGGCTGAACGCCCCCGACGGCGAGGCCATGCCCGAGCGCTGGGCCCGCGAGTGCCGGGTGCTGCGCCTGGAACCGACCGGGGCGACGGCGCCGCTGCCCGACGGCTCCCTGTCCGAGCCGCCCCTGCCGTCCCCCGCGCTCACCCGCCGGCCCGTCCCGGCGGGCCTGCCCCGCCTGCTGCTGAAGAAGCGCAAACGGACGTGACGTCCTACGAGGACGGCAGCTGCGGACCGTAGTCCACGGTCTCGTTCCGCTCCGGCTTCCTGAGGGAGAAGTCCTCACCCCAGCCGGAGAACGTGAGGGTGCCCGCCCCGCCGGCCCGCTCCAGGCGCAGCGGGTACGGCTTGCCCTCCAGGGACACCTCCAGGGTGCCGCCGGAGCCCTTGTCGCCGGTGACGCGGATGGTGCGGACGCCCGCCTCCTCGTCGTGGCCGTCCGTCGCGAGCGTCCCGTGCAGGGTCAGCAGACCGTCGAGGAGGAGAGCCTTGTCCGTGAAACCGCTGAACTTCTTGTACGAGGGGTCGCCCTGCGGCACCTTCACGAACTTGCCGTCCAGCTTGGAGGCCGCCGCCGCGTCCGCCTTGCCGCTCCCGCCCTGGCCGCTGCCATGAGTCCAGAACTCGGCGTCCGCCTTGACGTAGAGCTGCTCGCCGATGCGCAGCAGCTTGAAGGTCGCGCCCTTGGAGGTGACCGAGCCGTCGCCGCCGTCGTCCTTGAGCCGCATGTCGAGCGCGTACGTCCGTCCGCCGCTGACGACGTTGCCGTGCACCCGGACCGCGCCGGCGGACTCGGCGGCCGACCGGGTCTTGCCCTGGATCTTGGCGGCGGGGAGTCTGCCGACCCCGTTGGTGCCCTCGTTCGGATCCTCCGCGCAGCCGGTGAGCACCGTACCCGTCACGAGCAGGGCGCACGTCGCGCTCGCGAGTGCGGCACGGCGGCCGCGGCTCTGGCGAATCGGAGTCACAGGTGGGGCTGCCTCTCTGACGGGAGACCTGAACGGCGTACCGCAGGGTACCGGGGTCGTGGGGGCGGATCGGAGCCAGTCCGTCCGGACCGCCCGCCGACGCGTCACCGATCGGGACGGGCTAGCCTGAAGCCCACCCGAGCGGGCAATTCGGAAGACACAGGCACAAAGACAGCCACACAGACAGCCATCACGAACCACCCCGCACGAAAAGGAGCCGCGGCCATGGCAGCGGGCGCCCCCCGGATCTTCGTATCGCACCTCCAAGGTGTCGCCGTCTTCGACCCAGCCGGCGACCAGGTGGGACGGGTGCGCGATCTGGTCGTCATGCTGCGGGTGGGGCAGCGGCCCCCGAGGCTGCTCGGCCTCGTCGTCGAACTCGCCACCCGCCGCCGTATCTTCCTGCCGATGACCCGGGTCACCGCCATCCAGTCCGGCCAGATCATCACCACGGGTGTGCTCAACGTCCGGCGATTCGAGCAGCGGCCCACCGAGCGGCTGGTCTTCGGGGAGCTGCTGGACCGGCGCGTGACGCTCACCGAGACCGGTGAGGAGGTCACCGTCCTCGACCTGTCGGTGCATCAGCTGCCGGCCCGCCGGGAGTGGGAGATCGACCGGGTCTTCGTCCGCAAGGGCAGGAAGGGCGGTGCGTTCCGGCGCGCCAAGGGCGAGGCGCTGACCGTCGAATGGACCGCGGTCACCGGGTTCTCCCTGGAGGAGCAGGGACAGGGCGCCGAGAACCTGCTCGCCACGTTCGAGCAGCTGCGCCCGGCCGACCTGGCCAACGTCCTGCACCACCTCTCCCCCAAGCGCCGCGCCGAGGTCGCCGCCGCCCTCGACGACGACCGGCTCGCCGACGTCCTGGAGGAGCTGCCGGAGGACGACCAGATCGAGATCCTCGGCAAGCTGAAGGAGGAGCGCGCCGCCGACGTCCTGGAGGCCATGGACCCGGACGACGCGGCCGACCTGCTGGGCGAGCTGCCGACGGACGAGCAGGAGCGGCTGCTGAGCCTGATGCAGCCCGGCGACGCGGCCGACATGCGGCGCCTGATGTCGTACGAGGACCGCACGGCGGGCGGTCTGATGACCACCGAGCCGATCGTGCTGCGCCCGGACGCCACCGTCGCCGACGCCCTCGCCCGCGTCCGCAACCGCGACCTCTCCCCCGCCCTGGCCGCCCAGATCTACGTCTGCCGGCCCCCGGACGAGACGCCGACCGGCAAGTACCTGGGCACGGTCCACTTCCAGCGCCTGCTGCGCGAACCACCGCCGTCCCTGGTGAGCTCGATCGTGGACACCGACCTCCAGCCGCTCGACCCCGAGGCGGAGCTTCCCGCCATCGCCGGGTTCTTCGCCACGTACGACATGGTCGCGGCGCCCGTGGTCGACGAGGCCGGGTCGCTGCTGGGCGCGGTGACCGTGGACGACGTCCTGGACCACATGCTCCCGGAGGACTGGCGGGAGACGGAGTTCCACCTGGACGAGGAGGTGGCGACCGATGGTTCCTGAGCGCGAGAGCCTGCGCGAGCGCACGCCCGCGGGCGCCACGGCCGCCTCCCGGCCGCGCACCACCCGGCTCGACCAGCCGCTGCCGCGCCGGCGCCGGTTCCTGCCCGAGTACGACCCGGAGGCCTTCGGGCGGCTGTCGGAGCGCATCGCGCGCTTCCTGGGCACCGGGCGGTTCATCGTCTGGATGACGGTCGTCATCATCCTGTGGGTCGTGTGGAACGTCTTCGCGCCGAGCGGCCTGCGCTTCGACGAGTACCCGTTCATCTTCCTGACCCTGATGCTGTCCCTCCAGGCCTCCTACGCCGCCCCGCTGATCCTGCTCGCGCAGAACCGGCAGGACGACCGGGACCGGGTCAACCTGGAGCAGGACCGCAAGCAGAACGAGCGGTCGATCGCCGACACCGAGTACCTGACGCGCGAGATCGCCGCCCTGCGCATCGGCCTGGGCGAGGTCGCCACCCGCGACTGGATCCGCTCGGAGCTGCAGGACATGGTCAAGGAGATGGAGGAACGGCAGAACGGCCACCGTCACGACCCCGTCGTATTCCCGGCGGAACGGTCACGCGGACGTGACGCAGACGACCGCTGAGACGCTTTCCTACGCCCCGGTACGGCGCCGTACCATCGTCCTATGGCTACGGAAGACGCGGTGCGCGAGGCACTGGCGACGGTGAACGACCCCGAGATCCACAAGCCCATCACCGAACTCGGGATGGTCAAGTCGGTGGAGATCGGCGCGGACGGGGCGGTCGCGGTCACCGTGTACCTCACGGTCTCGGGCTGCCCGATGCGGGACACGATCACGCAGCGCGTGACCGACGCGGTCTCCGCGGTCGAGGGCGTCACCCGCGTCGACGTCACGCTCGACGTGATGAGCGACGAACAGCGCAAGGAGCTGGCCAGCGCCCTGCGCGGCGGCCAGACCGAGCGCGAGGTCCCCTTCGCCAAGCCGGGCAGCCTCACCCGCGTCTACGCGGTCGCCTCCGGCAAGGGCGGCGTCGGCAAGTCCTCGGTGACGGTCAACCTGGCCGCGGCGATGGCGGCCGACGGCCTGAAGGTCGGTGTCGTCGACGCCGACATCTACGGCCACTCCGTGCCGCGCATGCTGGGCGCCGACGGCCGCCCCACCCAGGTCGAGAACATGATCATGCCGCCGTCGGCGAACGGCGTGAAGGTCATCTCCATCGGCATGTTCACCCCGGGCAACGCCCCGGTCGTCTGGCGCGGCCCGATGCTCCACCGCGCCCTCCAGCAGTTCCTGGCGGACGTGTACTGGGGCGACCTGGACGTCCTCCTCCTGGACCTCCCGCCCGGCACCGGCGACATCGCGATCTCCGTCGCCCAGCTGGTCCCGAACGCCGAGATCCTGGTCGTGACGACCCCGCAGCAGGCGGCGGCCGAGGTCGCCGAGCGCGCGGGCTCCATCGCCGTGCAGACCCACCAGAAGATCGTCGGCGTGGTCGAGAACATGTCCGGCCTGCCCTGCCCGCACTGCGACGAGATGGTCGACGTCTTCGGCACGGGCGGCGGCCAGACGGTCGCCGACGGCCTGACCCGCACGACCGGCACGAACGTCCCGGTCCTCGGCAGCATCCCCATCGACGTCCGTCTCCGCGAGGGCGGCGACGACGGCAAGCCGGTCGTCCTGTCGGACCCGGACTCCCCGGCGGGCTCGGCCCTCCGGGCGATCGCGGGCAAGCTGGGAGGACGACAGCGGGGCCTGTCGGGCCTGTCGCTCGGCATCACTCCGAGGAACAAGTTCTGAACCGGCTCAGGGGCGCGGGGAACTGCGCGAGCAACCAGACCGCACCCGCAGCCGCCCCTCTCGGCTGAGGCACCACGGCGAAGGGGCGCCGCAACCGACCGGCGCCCCTCACATCACGCGTAAGCGGCGATGTCCTTCACCACGGCGAAGCCGAGCCCGTACGCACTCATGCCCCTGCCGTACGCCCCGACATGCACCCCGGCCGAGGTCGACCCGGCGAGCACCCAGCCGAACTCGGACTCCCGGTAGTGGAACGCCGTCGGCACACCGTCCACGGGAAGCGACAGCGTCGACCAGTCGGACCCGTCCAGGTCGTCGGCCAGCACCCACGCCGTCTCCGTCTGCTGCTCCAGCCAGTCGTCCCGCAGGGCGTGGTCCATCTGTCCGGGCCAGGTGAAGGACAGCAGCCCCACACCGGCGAGCCACGCCGCTGAGGACACCGAGGTGGCCTCCAGCAGCCCCGTTCCGTCCGCCGTGCGCCGTGAGGGGTTGGCCGCCACGGTCACCACCACCGCGAACTTCTCCTTGGCTTCCTGATCGCCACCGGCGACATGCTCGTTGCGCACCGTGGGCTCGTCGCCGTGCCCGATCGACCCGTGCTCCACGACCCCGTCGGCCGTCATACCCACCTGCATCAGCCGGCGCGGTCCCGTGAAGGCCTCGTCGAGGCCGTACCACGGGAAGGGCGCACGCAGGTAGTCGTCGACCGTACGCCGGGCGGAGGGGGCCTGCTGTCCACCCTCCGCGGCCGGCGTCTGCGCGACTGCCCGACTCGTCGTCTCCATGTGCCCGGACGCCTCCTCGCTCTAGTCGGACCGGAACGGCCCGCCCCCCTTCGGGCGTACTCGTCACGGTCCGCACAACAACTCGGCAGCATAGCCACACCGCTGCGAGCAGCAGGGAAACCGCCCGGCGCGTGGGCCGCACGGGCGCCCGGTTCAGGCCGTAGACAGCCCGACCGGAGTATGAAACGCGTCACGCGCCGGGGGGCGTGCGCCCTTGGACCTGGCGCTCAGGTGGCGTCCGCGTCGAAGGGGGGCCGGTCGCCGGGGTCGGACGTCTCCGGCTTCTTCGTCATGTCGATGCGGCCACCGGACGAACCGGCGGCGCCGGCGGACGACGTGGAGGAGGTGTCGGACTCACGGCTGTGGACGGCGTCGGTGACCTCGGCCATCTCCTTCTTCAGGTCGAAGCCGTTGCGGATCTCCTTGAGCCCCAGGTCCTCGTTGTCCAGCTGCTTGCGGATGAACGTCTTGGGGTTGAGGTCCTCGAACTCGAAGTCCTTGAACTCCGGGCCGAGTTCCTCCCGGATGTCGTTCTTGGCGCTCTCCGAGAACTCACGGATCTTCCGGATCGTGCGCGTCACGTCCTGGATGACCTTGGGGAGCTTGTCCGGACCGAAGACGAGCACGGCGAGGACGATGAGCGTCACCAGCTCGAGTGGTCCTATGTCATTGAACACCTGAAGCTCCTAGCGATGTCCTCGGTCCTCGGCCCTCGTGATCGGTGCGGGTCTTGCCGTGGTCCGGGCCGGATCCACGGTACCCGGCGATCCTGTCCGACCGGTACTGTCCCGGGACCTCCGAGTGCGGGAGGTGGGAGCGCTTTCCCGATTGTTTGCCTGGTTGGTCGCCGATGGGGCCTGTTGCGGCGTCTCCGCCGATCCCTGATCTCATGCCTCAGTCACCGGACGATCCGAGGATGAGCGAGACCTTCCGCTCCTTGCCGCCGCGTTCGACGGTCAGCTCCAGGCGGTCGCCGGGGCGGTGTGCCCGGGTCTTGACGATCAGTTCCTCGCCGGAGTGCACGCGCCCGCCGTCGACCTCCGTGATGACGTCACCCGACTTGATCCCGGCCTTGGCGCCCGGGCCGCCCGGGGTGACCGGTGCTCCGCCCTCGCTGCCCTCGGTGGCGACGCGGGCGCCGTCGCCCGTGTAGTCCATGTCGAGGGTGATGCCGATGACCGGGTGGGTCGCCTTCCCGGTGTTGATCAGCTCTTCGGCGACGCGTTTGCCCTGGTTGATGGGTATGGCGAAGCCGAGGCCTATCGAACCGGAACGGCCGCTGTCCTGTGTGGACCCGCTGCCCGCCGAGCGGATGGCCGAGTTGATGCCGATGACCCGGGCCCGGGCGTCGAGCAGGGGGCCGCCGGAGTTGCCCGGGTTGATGGGCGCGTCGGTCTGCAGCGCGTCGACGTACGACACGTCGCTGCCGTCACCCTTCTCGCCGCCGGCCGTGATGGGCCGCTGCTTGGCGCTGATGATGCCGGAGGTGACCGTGCCCGCCAGGTCGAAGGGGGCGCCGATGGCCACGACCGGGTCGCCGACCTGCACGTTGTCCGAGTTGCCGAGGGCCAGCGGGGTGAGCCCGCTGACGCCCTTCACCCTGACGACGGCGAGGTCGTAGCCGCTGTCCCGGCCGACCACCTCGGCCTGGGCGGTCTGCCCGCCGTTGAAGGTCACGGTGATCTCGCCGCTCGATCCGGCGGGCTGCACGACGTGGTTGTTGGTGAGGATGTGCCCACGGGTGTCGAGCACGAAGCCGGTGCCCGTGCCCTGCTCGCCCGCGCCGCTGACGTGCAGCGTGACCACACTGGGCAGGGCCCGCCCGGCGATCCCGGCCACGCTGTCCGCGTCCCGCGCGGCGGCCTCCTTCCCGGCCTGCGGCAGCTCGACGGTCCCGACGCCCCCGTTCCGCTCCAGATACGTCCCTACGACGCCGCCGATGCCCCCGGAAACCAGCGCGAGCAGCACGGCACCGAGGACCAGGGACTTCTTGCCCCGCTTGCGCCGCTGCTCCGTGCTCGGCACGGCGGCGCCGTTCTGCTGGAGAGGGCCGTGTCCCCCGGCACCCGCGGGAGCGGCCCAGGGGTCGTAGCGCTGCCAGGGGCCCGGGGCGGGAGCGGGTGCCGGCGCATCGGCGTGCACCGGCACGGCCGGTACAGGGGCGCCGGGGTGCGGCATCTCGGACGAGGCCGGAGGAGCGGGCATGTGCGCGGCGGGCGCCGGGATGCGGGAGGGCGTCGGCATCTCAGCCGGTGCGTGAGCCGTGGACGCGTGATCGCCGGAAGGCGCCGGCATCTCGGTCGACGCCGGCGCGGGAACGCCGGAGGGCGGGGCAGGCGGGGTGGTGCCGTGCCCGGACGGTGCTGCGAGGGGGCCCGGCGCGGTGGGCTGCTGCCCCGGTGCCGCCACGCCCTGCGCGGGTGTCGCCGCCGGGTGCTGCACGGGCGGCGCGGGCGCCCAGGGGCCGGGTTCGCCGTAGGGCGGGGTGCTGTAGGGGTCGGGGTCGTGCAGCGGCCTGGGAGCGCCCTCGGCCGGTCCGGCGGACGAGACGGACGCGGCGGGGGCTGCGGACGCGGCGGGGACGTCCTGACCGCCCGGCTCCCGGGCAGCGGGGACCGCGACAGTGGCCTGGGCGGCGGCCTCGCCGGGAGCGGCCTCCCCCGCCCCGGGTGCCGCTGCGGCAGGCTTCTCCAAGCCTCCGGCCGGTCCCCCGGACGGAACCGCCTCGGGGCGCCTCAACTCGTAGTCGCCGTCCTCGGCGGGCCGGGCCGCCGGCTGCGCCAGCTCGAAGTCCCCGTCGGTGCCGGCCGGCTCCGCCGCGTCCGTCACCGGCCCGCGCGCGCCCGGATCCTCCGCGACGGCCCCGTCCGTACCCTCCGGCTCTTCCGCAACGTCCTGCGGCCGTGGACGGCTCCACCACTTCGCTTTCGTGGGCTTCCCCTCGTTCATGCTCTCCCCACAGCCGCGGCACGGCTCGTCGCAGTGGCCGCGGTTCGTCGAATCGGCGCCCGGCCACACCTCGGCCGTGGGCGACAACCCCCGGATTCAATCAGGTTCGCGGGCCGGTGCGCAGAGTCCGGTCAGCGAGCCGTGCGTGAGGAGGCGGGGGAAGAGGGGGACGAGGCCGCGTCCGGGAGGGGCTCGGTGAACAGGGGGGCCGTGATCTCGGGGACCGTGGACCACGAGGTCAGGGCGGCCGGCGTGGCCGCTTCGAGCGGACGTATCAGCGGGGACATGACGGCCGCACCGGCCACCACCGGGGCGGTCAGCGCGTGCAGCGCGTGGTGCCGGGCGGCGGACGGAACCCCGGGCAGCAGCGGCGCGGACACCTCGGTCGGGGCGACCGGGCCGTGCCCGAGCATGCTCTGGCCGTGCACCTGCCCGAGCAGCGGCGCCGTGCGGCGGCGCTGGGATTCGGGAGGGGCCGCGGGGCCGGTGCCCTGGGTGCGCATCGGGGTCACGTTGCTTCCCGAGCCCTGGCCGCCACGGGCCTCCGTGTCGGCCGGGGTGACGGTGGAGACGCCGCCCAGCGCGATCGCGGCCAGGGAGACGGCACCGGCGGCGACGAACGCGAACCGCAGCCGCGACGAGGACCGGTCGGTGTCGTGCCGGCCGACGTCGTGGATGCGGAAGCCCTTCCCCGGGGGCAGGCCCCGGGGGTCCGAGGGCAGAGCGCCGCTGTCGGAGGGCAGGCTCGGGCTGCCCGGGGAGGCGGGCAGCCCGGGCAGGTGCGGCCGGGCCGGGGCGTACCCGAAGTCGAACCGCTCGCCGCGCTTCACTCCGAACGCCCCGGACGAGCCGAACCGCCCGGACAGTCCGCCGGGCAGGTCTCCTCCGCCCGGCGGTGTGAGATCACCGTCCGGGCCGCCGCCCGCGGGTAGTCCCTGCAGGCGGGCCAGGAAGCTCTCGGAGGGGGGCGGCGGGGCCGCCTCCGCGAAGACGTTCTTCAGCCGGCGCTGGGCGTCCACCTCCGCCTTGCACTTCGGGCAGGTGGCCACGTGCGCCAGTACGCGCTCACGCGCGTCATGACCGAGCTCTCCGTCCACCAGGGCGGAGAGTCGGTCTCCCAGATGCTGCTCTGCGAGGTGACCCTCGGAAGCTTTCGGCCGAGATCCGCTCACGCGCTCGCGCCCCCTCCTCCCAGGGCGGGAACACGGGGCACGAAGGAGCGGCGCTCGGCACGCGCCTCCGGAGAGCGGTGCGCGAGGGCCTTGCGCAGCTGGGAGCGGCCACGGTGGATCCGCGAGCGGACCGTCCCGAGCTTGACGCCGAGCGTCGCGGCGATCTCCTCGTACGACAGTCCTTCGATGTCGCACAGGACGACCGCGGCGCGGAACTCCGGGGCGAGGGTGTCGAGGGCCTGCTGGACGTCCGCGTCGAAGTGCGCGTCGTTGAAGACCTGCTGCGGTGTGGGCTCCTTGCTGGGCAGCCGCTCGGCCGCGTCCTCGCCGAGCGCGTCGAAACGGATGCGCTGCTTGCGGCGGACCATGTCCAGGAACAGGTTCGTGGTGATGCGGTGCAGCCAGCCCTCGAAGGTGCCCGGCGTGTACGTCGACAGGGAGCGGAAGACGCGGACGAAGACCTCCTGCGTGAGGTCCTCCGCGTCGTGCTGGTTGCCGGTCAGACGGTAGGCGAGCCGGTAGACCCGGCCGCTGTGCGTGCTGACGATCTCCTCCCACGTGGGCGGAGTCCACGCCTGCCCGTCCGCGTCGGTGGTGAAGGTCGCGGTCTGGGCGAAGTCAGCGGCGTGACTGTGGTCAGCAGCGGTGTCGTTCACGGATGTCGGCCTGCCCGCCGATCCGAGGAAGCGCCGGAGCACTCCTCCGCGATCCACAGGCGCAGCCGCACCTCCCCTGTCAGCTCTGGTGGTGTCCAGTGGAGCCCCTACCATAGCCACCTCGCCCGTTAGGACCGGATAAGCGGTTTTACGAGAATTTGATCTGGGCTGATACGCCTCGTACTGCTGCGTCGGCACGTGCACGACGTCCTGCTTCACGTCCTGATCCACCGCCCGCCCCCCGTCCCGGCCCGCGCCACTTGCTCATCCCTTTAAACGACCGGTCCCATCTGCGGGTTCCCGTGCCCAACGGATACAGTCACGCCCAGGCATTCACGGGGACAGGAGAGGGTCATTACCGGCAACCGGCAGACGAGCTGGGCGTTCGCCGACGCCTATGTCGCCGAGGGCGAAGCGCTGCACTGGGCCCGGGACCGGGCCCGTGAGGCAGGGCTGCGCTCGGTGACGCCCGGCACGGGCGCCGCACTGCGGTTGCTGGCCGCGTCCGTCGACGCCAAGGCCGTCGCGGAGATCGGGACCGGCTGCGGCGTCTCCGGGATCCACCTCCTGCACGGTATGCGGCCCGACGGTGTTCTGACGACCGTGGACCCGGAGCCGGAGCACCAGCAGTTCGCCCGCCAGGCCTTCCGCGCCTGCGGCTTCGCCAGCAACCGGGCCCGCTTCATCCCGGGCCGCGCCCTGGACGTGCTGCCCCGCCTCGCGGACGCCGGTTACGACCTGGTCTTCTGCGACGGTGACCGCCTGGAGGTCATGGACTACCTCGCTGAATCGTTGCGTCTGCTGCGCACCGGCGGGCTGGTCGTGTTCGAGGGCGCCTTCGCGAACGGCCGGACGGTGGACTCCGGTCCGCAGCCCACGGAGGTGCTGCGGCTGCGTGAGCTGCTGCGCGCGGTGCGCGAGAGCCAGGAGCTGGTGCCGTCACTGCTGCCGGTGGGCGACGGGCTGCTGTGCGCGGTGAAACGCTGACCGGACGGCACGTTAGCGGAGCCGGAGCCGGGGCAGGCGAGTGTCATCGGTGAGAAAACAGCCGCCCCGGCATCACGGGTGATGCCGGGGCAACTGAAAGGGTATGGTCGCTTGCGCGTCAGCCGACGACCTTCTTGAGGGCGTCGCCCAGCGCGTCGGCCTCGTCCGGGGTCAGCTCGACGACGAGCCGACCGCCGCCTTCGAGCGGAACGCGCATGACGATGCCCCGCCCCTCCTTGGTCACCTCGAGCGGGCCATCACCCGTCCGCGGCTTCATGGCCGCCATGCTCGTTCCCCTTCCTGAAACCCAGCTCATCGTCAAAGCCGACGGCCCCTGAGAAGGGCACACGTGCGGTTCCTTGTGGCAGGACACGCGACACCGGCATCGAACACATTGCTTCCAGGCCATTATCCCGCATCTCAGGACCCGATGACCAACATCAGTAGGCATCGCTTGGGCAACGCACGCGAGCAAAACCACTCAATTCGGCGATGAAACTGCGATACTCCGCCGCCGCACACACATCCGCCGAACCGATCCGGACGAGAATTCTTTGACGCAGGTCACACGTCCGGTCCGGTTCCCCGTCCGCGATCTCCGTCATGCTGTCCTGCAGACCCGGGACGTACCGGCCGGTACGTCCCGATCCGCGACTCGGAGGGGATACGCATGACCGACACCGTGCTCTACGAGGTGAGCGACGGACTCGCGACGATCACGCTGAACCGCCCGGAGGCGATGAACGCGCTGAACGTGGCGGCCAAGGTCGCCCTGCGGGAGGCGGTCGAGTCGGCGGCGGGCGACGGCGCCGTACGGGCGGTGCTGCTGACGGCCGCCGGTGACCGGGCGTTCTGCGTCGGACAGGACCTCAAGGAGCACATCGGGCTGCTGGTCCAGGACCGGGAGACCGGCTCGGGGCAGACCATGAGCACGGTCCGGGAGCACTACAACCCGATCGTGCGGGCGCTGGCCGGGGCGGCCAAGCCGGTCGTCGCCGCGGTGAACGGGGTGGCGGCCGGGGCGGGCTTCGGCTTCGCGCTCGCCGCTGACTACCGGATCGTGGCGGACACGGCGGCGTTCAACACCTCGTTCGCCGGGGTGGCGCTGACCGCCGACTCGGGGATCTCCTGGACGCTGCCGCGGGTGATCGGCCCGGGCCGGGCCGCCGACCTGCTGCTCTTCCCGCGGAGCATCAGCGCGCAGGAGGCGTACGAGCTGGGCATCGCCAACCGGCTGGTGCCGGCCGGTGACCTGCGGGCGGAGGCCGAGAAGGTGGCGCGGGCGCTGGCCGAGGGGCCGACGGTGGCGTACGCGGCGCTCAAGGAATCGGTGGCGTTCGGGCTGACGCACTCCTTGGAGGAGGCCCTGGAGAAGGAGGACGAGCTGCAGACCCGGGCCGGCTCCTCCGAGGACCACGCGATCGCGGTGCAGGCCTTCGTCAACAAGGAGAAGCCGAAGTACCTGGGGCGTTGAAGCTCGTCCCGCGCCCCTTACCCGCCCCTTCGGGCGACGCAGGTCTCCAGGTGATCGTCCACCAGGCCGCACGCCTGCATCAGCGCGTACGCCGTCGTCGGGCCCACGAAGCGCAGGCCCCGCTTCTTCAGGGCCTTGGACAGGGCCGTCGACTCGGGGGTGACGGGCGGGACGTCGGAGAGGGTCCTCGGGGCCGGGCGGCCGGCCGGGTCGGGGGCGTGGGACCAGACCAGCGCGTCCAGTTCGCCCGGGGACCACTCCGTCAGCGCCCGCGCGTTGGCGAGGGTCGCGTCGATCTTGGCGCGGTTGCGGATGATGCCGGCGTCGGCCAGGAGGCGCTCGCGGTCGTCGTCGGTGAAGGCGGCGACCGAGGCGATCTTGAAGTCGGCGAACGCGGCGCGGAAGCCGGGGCGGCGGCGCAGGATCGTGATCCAGGACAGGCCGGACTGGAAGGCCTCCAGGCTGAGGCGCTCGAAGAGCGCGTCGTCGCCGTGGACCGGGCGGCCCCACTCCTCGTCGTGGTACGCCACGTACTCCGGGGCGGACAGGGCCCAGGGGCAGCGCAGCGCGCCGTCCGGGCCGGCCAGGGCGGCGCCGTCGCTCACGGCCGGTCTTCCTTCCCGGGGGCGGGCTTGTCCATGGACACGTGGTTCTCCCCGGAGGCGTGCACCGGTCCGTGGCCGGAGCCGGACCGGGCTCCGGCCAGGGCCGACTCCAGGTCGGCGATGCGGGCGTCGCGCTCGGCGAGCTCGGCGCCGAGGCGGCTGAGGGCGTCGTCCACGTCCGCCATGCGGTAGCCGCGGGCGGCGAGCGGGAAGCGCAGGCCCTCCACGTCCGCGCGGTCGACCGGGCGGTCCGGGGGCAGCGGGTCCCGCAGCCGCTCGGGGGCGGCCTCGGGCAGCGGGCCGTTCTCGCCGCCGCCCACCACGGCCAGCGTCACCGCGGCGACCACGACGGCGAGCGCGACGACCAGGAACAGGAACATAACCATCGCGGGGCCCCCACGGTCGGATGGATCGGACTCTTCGGAAGTCCTCCGAGTCGGATGCTGTCAGGCTCCGATCGTGCCATGAGCGTCCGGCGGTTAGGGTCGCAGGCGGCGGAAGACGGCACGTACCAGGAAAGGTCACAGGGGATGCTCAGGCTGGGCAGGCGGGAATTCGGGACGCACGAGCCGGTGATCATGGCGATCGTGAACCGCACCCCTGACTCCTTCTACGACCGGGGCGCCACCTTCCGCGACGAGCCGGCCCTCGCGCGCGTGGAGCAGGCCGTGGCCGAGGGCGCCGCGATCATCGACATCGGCGGGGTCAAGGCCGGGCCGGGCGAGGAGGTCACGGCCGAGGAGGAGGCCCGCCGGACGGTCGGGTTCGTGGCGGAGGTGCGGCGGCGGTTCCCGGACGTGGTCATCAGCGTGGACACCTGGCGGGCCGAGGTCGGCGAGGCGGTGTGCGAGGCCGGGGCCGATCTGCTGAACGACGCGTGGGGCGGGGTCGATCCGGGGCTGGCGGAGGTGGCCGCGCGGTACCGGGTGGGCCTGGTGTGCACGCACGCGGGCGGGGCGGAGCCGCGGACGCGGCCGCACCGGATCGCGTACGACGATGTCATGGCGGACATCCTGGACGTGACCGTCGGGCTGGCCGAGCGGGCGCTCGCGCTGGGGGTGCCGCGGGAGTCGATCATGATCGACCCGGGGCATGACTTCGGGAAGAACACGCGGCACAGCCTGGAGGCGACGCGGCGGCTGGACGAGATGGTCGCCACGGGGTGGCCGGTGCTGGTGTCGCTGTCCAACAAGGACTTCGTGGGCGAGACGCTGGACCGGCCCGTGAAGGAACGGGTCGTGGGGACGTTGGCGACGACGGCGGTGTCCGCGTGGCTGGGGGCGCAGGTGTACCGGGTGCACGAGGTCGCCGAGACGCGGCAGGTGCTGGAGATGGTCTCGGCGATCGCGGGGCATCGAGGTCCTGCCGTTGCCCGGCGCGGGTTGGCCTGACCGAGGTACCAGGGGGCTCCGCCCCCTGGACCCCCGGACCTATGCCCACCCGCCGCCCGAATCGGTCGGACAAGAAGCCCGGCTCGACCGCCCGAAGCGGTCCGGCAGGAGGCCGGGCTCGAAAAGACCCCTACCTGCCCGCCTCCTTCGACACCAACGCCACCGCCTCGTCCACGTCGTCCGTCACGTGGAACAGCAGCAGGTCCTTCTCCCCCGCCTTGCCCTGGGCGATCACCGTGTCGCGCAGCCAGGTCACCAGGCCGCCCCAGTAGTCGGTGCCGAAGAGGACGATCGGGAACCGGGTGACCTTCTGGGTCTGGACCAGTGTGAGGGCCTCGAAGAGCTCGTCGAGGGTGCCGAGGCCGCCGGGCAGGACCACGAAGCCCTGCGCGTACTTCACGAACATCATCTTGCGCACGAAGAAGTAGCGGAAGTTCAGACCGATGTCGACGTACGGGTTCAGTCCCTGCTCGAACGGCAGCTCGATGCCGAGGCCGACCGAGATGCCCTTCGCCTCCAGGGCGCCCTTGTTGGCCGCCTCCATCGCGCCCGGGCCGCCGCCCGTGATGACGGCGAAGCCCGCGTCCACCAGGCCCCGGCCCAGCCGGACGCCCGCCGCGTACTCGGGTGAGTCCGCCGGGGTCCGGGCCGAGCCGAACACGCTGATCGCGGGCGGGAGTTCGGCGAGCGTGCCGAAGCCCTCGATGAACTCCGACTGGATGCGCAGCACGCGCCAGGGGTCGGTGTGGACCCAGTCGGAGGGGGCCCGCTCGTCCAGCAGCCGCTGGTCGGTCGTGCTGGCCTGCACCTGGTCCCGCCGCTGGAGGACCGGGCCCAGGCGCTTCTCCTCCGGCGGCTGCTTCTTCCCCTCGGGGTTGCCGGTCGCCATGTGCGCTCCCTCCGTCGTGCCTGTCTTTCCACCTCAGCGTAGATCTACGCGGGTTACGAACGAGGGACGTGAGCATGTCCGCGATGAAGCGCCGTAAACACGACGGCGCCCCGGTGGGGTCAGGCGGTCAGCCAGTTCCTCAGGCGCTCCTCGCCCGCGAGGATCTTGGCGATCTCCACCCGCTCGTCCCGCTTGTGCGCCAAGTGGGGATTTCCGGGGCCGTAGTTGACCGCCGGGACGCCGAGCGCCGAGAAGCGGGAGACGTCCGTCCAGCCGTACTTCGGCATCGGGGTGCCGCCGACCGCCTCGATGAAGGCCTTCGCCGCGGGATGGGACAGACCGGGCATCGCCGCGCCGCTGTGGTCGACGACCTCGAACTCCTCGACCCCGCAGTCCGCGAAGACCTCCCGGACGTGGGCGACGGCCTCCTCGGGCGTGCGGTCGGGCGCGTAGCGGAAGTTGACGGTGACGACGCACTCGTCGGGGATGACGTTGCCGGCCACTCCCCCGCCGATGCCGACCGCGTTCAGGCCCTCGCGGTACTCCAGGCCGTCGATGACCGGCCAGCGGGGTTCGTAGGAGGCCAGGCGGGCGAGGATCGGGGCCGCGGCGTGGATGGCGTTGGAGCCCATCCAGCCGCGCGCCGAGTGGGCCCGCTCGCCCGTGGTCTTCAGCAGCACCCGCAGCGTGCCCTGGCAGCCGCCCTCGACCTGGCCGTCCGACGGCTCCAGCAGCACCGCGAAATCGCCCTCCAGCCACTCCGGGTGCGTCTCGGAGACGTGCTTGAGGCCGTTCAGCTCGGCGGCGACCTCCTCGTTGTCGTAGAAAACGAAGGTCAGGTCGCGATTGGGGGCCGGGACCGTGGCCGCGATGCGCAGCTGGACCGCGACGCCCGACTTCATGTCGCAGGTGCCGCAGCCCCACAGGACGCCGTCCTCGTCGAGCCGGGAGGGGACGTTGTCCGCGATAGGGACGGTGTCGATGTGCCCGGCCAGGATCACCCGCTCGGAGCGCCCGAGGTTCGTGCGGGCGACGACGTTGTTGCCGTACCGGTCGACCGTCAGGTGGGGCAGGGCGCGCAGTGCCGTCTCGATCGCGTCGGCGAGGGGCTTCTCGGTGCCGCTCTCGGAACGGAAGTCGACGAGCCGGGCGGTGAGCTCCGCGGCGTCCAGCGTGAGGTCAAGCGAGGTGTCGGCCATGCCGTCGACCCTAACGCGCCAGACACCGGCCTCACTGTCCACACCCGGCACATGCCACTCCGTACTCTCCAGTACCTTGTACCGCGTGCCAGAGCAGTCCTCTCCCAAGCGCCGTGGCCGCCTCTTCCGATGCGGAGCCGCCTTCATGGCCCTGCTCGCGGTCGCCGGGTACCTCGTCGTGCAGTACGTCACCGGGGGCTCGGGCGGACCGGGCTGCAAGGTCGTCTCCGGCAAGGGCGACGGGGCGTCGTACGAGTTCACGCCCGAGCAGGGGGTGAACGCCGCCACCATCACCGCCGTGGGGACCGCGCGCGGTCTGCCCGAGCGGGCCGTGACCATCGCGCTCGCGACCGCGCTGCAAGAGTCGGCCCTGCGTAACATCAAGTACGGCGACCGGGACTCCCTCGGCCTGTTCCAGCAGCGGCCCTCGCAGGGCTGGGGCACGCCGAAGGAGATCATGGACCCGGCGTACTCGGCCGGTGAGTTCTACGACCACCTGGTCAAGGTGCCCGGCTACACCCGGCTGCCGCTCACCGTCGCCGCGCAGCGCGTGCAGCGCAGCGGTTTCCCGCAGGCCTACGCCAAGCACGAGCCGGACGCCGCGCTGCTCGCCGCGGCCCTCACCGGGCAGTCCGCGGCCACACTGACCTGCGAGGGCCGCCCGGCCGCCACCCGGGCCTCGGGCCCCGACGGGGTGCGTGCCGCGCTCGTGCGGGACTTCGGACGGGACGTGCTGGAACCGGCCGGTGCCGCGGTGGGCGGCTCCCCGGCGGCCACGCGGACGCCGTCCCCGAGCGCGCCGGACGGCTCCGGCGGACGCACCGTCACGCTCCCGGTGAGCGCCGACACGCCCTCCGCCGGCGGGCGGAGCATGGACCAGCGCGGCTGGCAGCTGGCGCACTGGGCCGTGGCCAACGCCTCCGGGCTGCACATCGCGCGCGTCACCTACGCGGGGCGGGAGTGGGTCGCCGGAAACACCGTGGGCGCATGGCGCAGCGCCGCGGAGAAGGGCACCGCGGGCGCCGAACGCGACGCGGACGCTGTCCGTATTGTCACGATGCGCTAGATCGCGCAAGGGTACGGGAACTCACCCTTCGGGTGAGCCGTGCGGCTTGGTTCCGACGGTGTGCGCAGGTTTTCGTGTCCTCACCCGGACGCCCCGAAAACCCTTGGGCACCCAGGGCTGTATGGATTCGGCGGGCTCTCGGGCGGCGACCTTTTTCGTCCGCTGCTCGCAGCCGCCCAGGCGACGCATTGCCAACTCTTTACGTTGCGGCGCCGCAACTTTCGGGGGTTTCAAGCGGTAGTCACTGCGTCCGAGCCGGGGCGATCACAGCCAGTCGATCAACTCCCGGTGCCGTTCGGACGCTTTACGAACCTGTTCTCTCCCGTCGAAGGAGCACCATGTCCCTCCCCCTGACCCGCCGGATCGCCCGTGCCGCGCTGATCGTCGCTGCGGGAGCGGCTGCCGGGGTCGGTGCGGCCGGCTCCGCCAGTGCAGCCCCCGAGCTGCCTGCCAACCCGAACCTCGGCGGGCTGACCGCCGTGGACGGTGCGAACGTCGGCAGGACCGTCGACAGCGCGGCGACGGACGCCACCAAGACCGCGGGTGACACCGGCAGCAAGACCGTCAAGAAGGCGGTGCCGGCCGCGGGCAAGCTCGGCGGCAAGACGGTCAAGAAGGCCACGCCCGTCGCCCAGAAGGTGGCCGGTGAGGCGGCGGGCTCCGCCGGGCAGCTCGTCGGCGAGGCCGCTGGTTCGGCCAAGGGCGGTCTGCCGACGGACTCCGTGGCGAAGGGTGGCGTTCCGTCCACCGGCAACCTGGCGCCGAAGGGCCTGCCGATCGGCTGACGCCGAGGGCGACGGCGAAGGGGTCCAGGGAGCTTCCCTGGACCCCTTTGGTACGCGCTCACCGCGGCGGCGGTCACAGACGCCGTACCGCCGCGGCCACCCTCTCGTCCGTCGCCGTCAGCGCCACGCGGACGAACTCCGCGCCCGCCGGGCCGTAGAAGTCGCCCGGTGCGACGAGGATGCCGCGTTTCGCGAGGTGGTCGACCGTGTCCCAGCAGGATTCGCCCCGGGTGGCCCACAGGTAGAGGCTGGCCTCGCTGTGCTCGATGCGGAAGCCGTGGGTGACCAGGGCCTCGCGCAGCAGCTCGCGACGGGACGCGTAGCGCTCGCGCTGGACGCGGACGTGCTCGTCGTCGCCGAGGGCCGCGATCACCGCCGCCTGCGTCGGAGCCGACGTCATCATGCCGCCGTGCTTGCGGATCTCCAGGAGCGGACCGAGGACCGCCGGGTCACCGGCCAGGAAGGCCGCGCGGTAGCCGGCGAGGTTCGAGCGCTTGGAGAGGGAGTGGACGGAGACGATGCCGTCGTACGAGCCGCCGTTGACGTCCGGGTGCAGCACCGAGACCGGGTCGGCCTCCCAGCCCAGCTCCAGGTAGCACTCGTCGGAGACGAGCAGGATGCCGTGCGAGCGGGCCCAGGCGACGATCCGGGTCAGCTCCTCCTTGGACAGGACCTTGCCCGTGGGGTTCGACGGGGAGTTCAGCCAGAGCAGCTTCAGGCCCTCGGGGTCCAGCTCCGTGGGGTCGTCGTAGGCCTCGTACTCCGCGCGCGCCAGCCGGGCGCCGACCTCGTACGTCGGGTAGGCCAGGCGCGGGTAGGCCACCCGGTCGCCGGGGCCGAGGCCCAGCTGGGTGGGGAGCCAGGCGACGAGTTCCTTGGAGCCGACGATCGGCAGCACGTGGCGGTGGGTGACCTGCCGGGCGCCGAGACGGCGCTCGACCCAGCCGGTGATCGCGTCGCGCAGCTCGGGCGTGCCCCACACGGTCGGATAGCCCGGCGAGTCGGCCGCGGCCACCAGCGCTTTCTGGATCAGCTCGGGTACCGGGTCGACCGGGGTGCCGACGGACAGGTCGACGATGCCGTCCGGATGGGCGGCGGCCGTGGCCTTGTACGGGGTCAGCTTGTCCCAGGGGAAGGTGGGGAGGCGGTCGGAGACTGCGGACACGGGTTCTGGCTCACTTTCTCGTACGTACGAGCCGGTTACGGCAAACGCCTCGGCCCCGTACGGCGATCAGCGGGGTGATCGGGCCGTACGGGACCGAGGCGGCACGGAGTGCGGGCCGCTCTTACTGGTTCTGCGGCGGCAGCGCGGCGACGAAGGGGTGGTCGCGCTCGATCAGCCCCAGCTTGCTGGCTCCGCCGGGCGAACCGAGCTCGTCGAAGAACTCGACGTTCGCCTTGTAGTAGTCCTTCCACTCCTCGGGAGTGTCGTCCTCGTAGAAGATCGCCTCGACCGGGCAGACCGGCTCACAGGCACCACAGTCGACGCATTCGTCCGGGTGGATGTACAAGGACCGCTGGCCCTCGTAGATGCAGTCGACCGGGCACTCCTCGATGCACGCCTTGTCCTTGACGTCGACACAAGGCTGCGCGATGACGTAGGTCACGCTGTCGTTCCTCCTCGATAGGGCGCTGGCGGGCCTCCTCAGGCTCCGCCGCCTGGCGCGCGGGAGCGCGGCGTCGTCGATGCCCGCCCCTAGTATCTCCGTTCCTGGGCATGATCCGAACAGGAGGGGTGAACTGACCTGTGGAAATCTCTGCCGCCGGGCGCCTTGAGGTCCGCATCACCGCTGCTGACGTGGGCAAACGGGTCTCCGTCCGGAGCTTGATCGAACATGGCGCCCCGGGTGAGAAGTTCACCGATACGGTCGGTGTTCTCACATCATGGGACAACGGTGTGCTGCTGATCACACGCAAGAGCGGTGAGAGCGTCCGCATCGCGGAATCCGCGCTGGTCGCGGGCAAGGCCGTGCCCGCCGCACCGGCGCGTCGCCGCGGTCCGGCCGCCTCCTACGAGGAGCTGGCCCGGGTCGCCGCGCGGGCCTGGCGGCCCGTGGAGAGCGAGCGGCTCGGCGCGTGGGAGCTGCGGGCCGCGTCCGGGTTCACCCGGCGGGCCAACTCGGTGCTGCCGCTGGGCGCGCCGGACCTGCCCCTGGACGAGGCCCTGGACGCCGTGCGGCGCTGGTACGGCGAGCGCGGGCTGCCCGCCTACGTCCAGACCGCGACCGGCGCCGAGGGCACGCAGGAGCTGCTCTGCGCGGAGCTGGAGCGGCGGGGCTGGGTGCGGGAGGTGACCGCCGAGCTGTGGACCGGGCCGCTGGCGCCGATCGCCGACCGGGGTGACCCGGCGGGAGTCGCGCTGTCCCGCGAGGCCGGTGAGGGGTGGCTGGCCCGGTACCAGCGCAAGGGCGTGAGCGAGGTGGCGCTGCGGGTGCTCTCGGGCGGGCCGTCGGTGTGGTTCGCGACCGTCCCGGGGGCGGTTGAGGGGGCGCCTCCGGCCGCCATCGGGCGGTGTGTCGTCGACGGGCGGTGGGCCGGGTTCGCCGCCGTCGAGGTCGATCCGGCGCTGCGACGGCAGGGGCTCGGTACGGCCGTGATGGCCGCGCTGGCCCGGCAGGCGCTCGACGAGGGTGCCTCGGCCGCATGGCTCCAGGTCGAGGCCGACAACGCGGGAGCGCGGGCGCTGTACGCCGGGATGGGCTTCGCCCCGCACCACGCCTACCACCACTACCGGGCGCCGGACGCCCACGGCACCGGCCGGTAACCGATCGTCGTGAGAGGGCACGAGCCAGATATGCGTCCCCCGTACCCCCCGTCCCCCGAACGGTCCGCCGAGCTGCGGCGGCGGTTCGCCGAAGAGGCCCGGTCCGAGCGGCCCGATCTGTCGACGCTGTGCCTGCTGGTGGGCGCGGAGGCGGACGGGGAGCTGGACGAGGCGGGCCTGGACGCCGCGCAGGTGGAACTGGACCGGCTGGCCGGGCTGCTGCCGTTCCGGCCCGGGGGTCCGCGGGCGTGGGCGGTGGCCCTGCGCGAGCTGCTCGGTGAGCGGATGGGGTTCCACGGCACGCCGGGCGACTACCAGCGGCTGGAGTCCTCACTGCTGCACGAGGTGCTGGTGCGGCGCAGGGGGCTGCCGATCCTGCTGTCCGTGGTGTGGATGGAGGTGGCCCGGCGGGCCGGGGCGCCGGTGTACGGGGTGGCCCTGCCGGGGCATTTCGTGGTCGGGTTCGGGCCGGACGAGGGGCAGGTGCTGGCGGATCCGTTCGACGGCGGGCGGGTGCTGTCGGGAGCGGACGCCGAGTTGCTGGTGGTCGGGGCCACGGGGACGGGGGTCGATCCGTCGATGCTGCGGCCGGCGGATCCGCTGGATGTGGTGCTGCGGATCCTGAACAACGTGCGGGCGTGGGCCGCGGCCCGGCCCGAGCGGTCGGACGTGGCGTTGTGGGCGGTGGAGTTGTCGTTGCTGCTGCCGTCGCATCCGGCGCGGTTGCGGTACGAGCGGGCGCAGTTGCTCGTGCAGCGGGGGGAGTTCGTGGCGGGGGCCGTGGAGTTGGAGGCCTATGCGGAGGTCGTCTCGGCGGTGGACGAGGGGGCCGCGGAGCGGGTGCGGGGGGAGGCCTTGGCGGCCAGGGCGATGTTGAACTGACCTCTCGCCGTAGGGCTGCGCGTGGTGTGCGTGTGCGGGCTGGTCGTGGTTGATCGCGCTCACGCGGCGGAGCCGCATATCGACACAGCCCCGCGCCCCTGAGAGCTCTACAACCAGCCCTTTTCACGTGCTGCGCGGATCGCCTCCGCGCGGTTTCTCACCGCCAGCTTCTGGATGGCCGTGCTGAGGTAGTTGCGGACCGTGCCCTGGGAGAGGTGCAGGGATGCTGCCAGTTCGGCGTTGGTGGAGCCGTCGGCGGCGGCCCGGAGGACCTCGCGCTCCCGGTCCGTCAGCGGGTTGGCGCCGTCCGCGAGGGCCGCTGCCGCCAGGGTGGGGTCGATGACGCGTTCGCCGGTGAGGACCCTGCGGATCGCCTCGGCGAGCTGGGCGGCGGGGGCGTCCTTGACCAGGAAGGCGTCGGCGCCGGACTCCATGGCGCTGCGCAGGTAGCCGGGCCGGCCGAAGGTGGTGAGGATGACCAGCTTCACGGCGGGGAGTTCGGCGTGCAGCCGGGCCGCGGCCTCGATCCCCGTCAGGCCGGGCATCTCGATGTCCAGGAGGGCCACGTCCACCGCGTGTTCGCGGGCCGCTCGCAGGACCTCGTCGCCGCGGGCCACCTGGGCGACGACCTCGATGTCCTCCTCCAGGCCGAGCAGGGCGGCCAGGGCCTCGCGGACCATCGACTGGTCCTCGGCGAGCAGGACCTTGATCGTGCGGCTCATGCCGGGGATCCTACGTCCGCCGTTCCGGCCGTCGGCACCCGGGCGACCAGGCGGAAGCCGTGCTTGAGCGGGCCGGCCTCCAGGGTGCCGCCGGCCTTGGTGAGGCGTTCGATGAGGCCCGCGAGGCCGTTTCCGTGGCCGGTGCCCGGGCCGCCCGAGCCGTTGTCCTCGACGGTGAGTTCCAGTACCGGGCCGTCGAGGGTCTGGCGGTGCAGCAGCCCGACCGTGCAGCGGCGGGCACCGCTGTGGCGTACGACGTTGGTGACCGCCTCGCGCAGCGCCCAGGCGAGGGCGGACTCGCTCTCCTCCGGCACGCCGGCGAGGGCGGGCTCGGCGGGCAGCTCGGCGATGACGCCGGCCGCGGTCAGGGCGGCCCGGGCACCGGCGAGTTCGGCGTTCAGGCGGGGGCGGCGGTAGCCGGTGACGGCCTCGCGTACGTCGACGAGGGCCTGGCGGCTGACCTGCTCGATGTCGGCGACCTGCTGGGCCGCCTGGTCGGGCCGGCCGGGCAGCATTCGCCCGGCCAGCTCGCTCTTGAGGGTGATCAGGGACAGGGAGTGGCCGAGCAGGTCGTGCAGGTCCCGGGCCAGGCGCAGGCGCTCCTCGTTGGCGGCGAGCTGCGCGACGGTGGCGCGGGCCTCGCGCAGTGCGATGGTGGTCCGCACGAGTTCGCGTACGCCGGTCATCGCGAAGCCGCCGAGCAGGGCCGGGATGAGGAGGCCGGCCAGGTAGGCCATCCCGTCGTGCGTCGCGAGCGCCACGGCGGTCAGCAGCGCGCACGCGGCCGGGATCGTCCAGCGGGCCATGCGCAGGGGCAGGGCCGCCCCGGAGGCGATGGAGACGTACACGAACAGCACCAGCCACTCGCGGCCCAGGGTCAGGGCGAGGAGCGTGGACTGGGCCGCGAGGACGCCGAGCGAGCCGAGCACCAGGGTGTTGCGCTCACCCCGGCCGGTGCGGAAGACCAGCAGCATGTACCAGGTGACGAACGCGGCCAGGCCGGTCCAGCCGAGGATCGTCACGCCCGTGCTGTGGCCGCCGTGCAGCAGGTCGGTGACGGGTGCGCTCAGGTAGACCAGCCAGATGCCGGTCCACAGCGACTTCACCGCCCGCTGCCGGCGGTTCACCGGGCGCTGCCCCATGCCGAATCCGACGCCGCTCACGCCTTCAGGGTGTCCTTCCGGTACAGCCAGGCCGCGCCGCCCGCGAACAGGACGAACGACACCACGAGGACGGCGAGGTCCTGGACGTGCGGGGCGCGGCTCTGCTCGATGGCCCGCCCGAGGGCAGCGTACGCGTGCGTGGGCAGCCACTTCGCGATGTCCTGGAGCCAGCCGGGGAAGCTCGTCGTGGGCATCCACAGGCCGCCCAGCATGGACAGGCCGAAGTAGGTGATCATCGTGATCGGGCGGACCGCGTCCCCACTGGCCAGGTAGCCGATGGCGACGCCGAGCGCCGCGAAGACGAAACTGCCGGCCCAGATCGCGCCGGTGAGGGCGAGCCACTGCCAGGCATCCAGACGTACGTCCTTCACGGCCGCGGCGACGGCGAAGACGATGACGATGGACGGCAGGCTGACGACGGCGGCGCTCGCGGTCTTGGCGAGGACGTAGCCGCGGCCCGGCAGCGTGGTGAGGCGCAGCTGGCGCACCCAGCCGCCCTCGCGTTCCTTGGCGATGCGCTCGCTGTTGCCCATGAGGACGGCCGTGAGGGCGCCGAAGGACGCCATGGAGACCATCATGTAGGTCGGGACGGTCAGGCCGGTGCCGGGGACCTTCGTGCCGCTGTCGGCGTTGCCCGCGATGAGCAGGAACAGCACCGACGGGTAGATCACGGAGAAGAAGAGGAACTTGCGGTTGCGCAGGGCCCGGGTGAGTTCGAGTCTGATCAGCGTGTTCACCGGGACTTCGCCTCCTCGGCGCTGGTGATGGCGACGAAGGCCTGCTCCAGGCCGAGCCCGGCGACTTCGAGGTTGCGGGGGTAGACGCCGAGGCCGTACAGGGCGTGGACGGTCGCGTCGGCGTCGGAGGACTGGATGCGCACGGTCCGGCCGGAGATGTCGATGCCGGTCAGGAACGGCAGGGCGCGCAGGGCGGGTTCGTCGATGGCGTCCGCGATGTCGAAGGAGACCCGGCGGGCGCCCGCCTTGGCCTTGATCTCGGCGGCCGTGCCGTCGGCGAGGAGCCTGCCGCGGTGCAGCACGAGGACCCGGTCGGCGACGGCGTCGGCCTCTTCGAGGTAGTGGGTGGCGAAGAGCACGGTCCGGCCCTGGCCGGCCTGTTCGCGCATGGTGGCCCAGAAGGCCTGGCGGGTGGTGACGTCCATGCCGGTGGTGGGCTCGTCCAGCACGATGAGGTCGCTGTCGCCTGCGGTGGCGAGGGCGAAGCGGACACGCTGGGCTTGGCCGCCGGAGAGCTTGTCGACCTTGCGGTCGGCGATCTGCGCGACGCCCGCGCGCACCAGGACCTCGGAAGGGCGGTACGGCTTCGGGTGCAGGTCGCAGGCGAGCCGCACCAGTTCGGCGACCGTGACCTCGTCCATGAGGCCGCCGCTCTGCAGCATGGCGCCCACGCGCCCGGCGACGATGGCGTCCCGGGGGCTGGTGCCGAAGAGCCGGACCGTGCCGCTGTCGGGCCGCTTGAGGCCGAGCAGCAGATCGAGGGTGGTGGACTTGCCGGCACCGTTGGGACCGAGCAGCGCCACGGTCTCCCCCGGGCGCAGCGCGAGCGTCAGCCCGTCCACGGCCCGGACGGTGCCGTACGCCTTGCTCACCTGGTCGAACGCGACCACCGAAGCTGTCGTTGTCATACGGACATCGTGGCTTCGGGGGTGCCGGCGGGGGCAGTGCCGGGTGTCCGGAGTGCCGCATGACAGGTGTCATGCCGATGGAGTGACTGCGAGAGCCCCCGCCCTCATCGGGCGGGGGCTCTCGTACGGCGGGTGGCCGCAGGTCAGTTCGGCTTGGTGTCGATGACTCCGACGCGCTCCGCGGGCGTCTTGCCGCGCAGGGCGTCGCGCAGCGCGGCGACGACGTCCTGCGGGGTGACGTCCCGCTTGCCGCTCGCGCCGTCGATCTGCACGCCCTCGAAGGTGGTGCCGTACGCCTCCTGGAGGGCCTTGAGGTTGTACGTGTCCACCAGTTTGCCGTCGACGGCCTTGAAGCTCAGGATCTTCGGCAGCGAGACCTTACCGAAGTCGATGCTGTGCGCCGCGTCGGTGCGGATGGTGACGAGGTCGGACATCGCGGGCTGCGCGAAGTCCTTGAGCACCCGGTCGACCTCGGCGTTCGAGACGGTCGGCTGCCGGGTGGTGGTCGGGAGGTTCACCGTGCCGGGCCTGCCGGTCTCCACCTGGGTGCGGTACGCCTCCTCCACCACCGTCGTCGACTTGGCGAGGTCGATGCCCTTGCCCACCTTGCCGTACACAGGGACGGCCTTGCCGCCCTTGAACTCGATCGTGCCGTCGGTCGACGCGCCGGAGCCGCCCGCCGCCTCCTCCAGGGAGGCGTGCAGCTTCTCCTCGTCGACGGGCATGACCGGCGTGACGGCACGGTGGTTGCCGAAGAGCGAGGCGATCACGGAGACCGGGTTGTAGTCGCTCTTGGCCGCCGCGTCGGCCGTGGCGTCCATGTCGAACTGCAGGCCCGCGTTGTCCGGGTCGAGGGCGACGGTCTTGCCGCCCACCGACAGCTTCAGCTCCTTGCCGACGCGATCGTCGAAGGCCTCGTCGAGCTTCTTGACCGCGCCGTCGCGGGTGGTGCCGCCGATGTCGACGCCGAGCACGGTGGTGCCCTTGGGCACGTCGGTGCGGTTCATCAGCAAACCGGCGCCGTAGACGCCACCGGCGGCCACGACCAGGCCGACCGCGAGCAGCACGAGCTTGCTGCGGCCCTTCCTCTTCGGCGCCGTGGAGGAGCTCGCCGGGGGCGGGGAGACCGGCTCGGGCAGCTTCGGGGCCGTGTGGGGCGCCGGGCCGTCACCGGGCGCGCCCGGGCCGAACGGCGAGGCCGCGCCGGACGGCACGACGGGGATGCCGCTGGTGACCGTGTGCCCGGAGACGTTGTCGTGCCGGGGGCCGTAGCCCGGGCCGTCCGGGGGTTCGGGGGCCGGCTTCTGCGGGGTGAGGATGGCGGTGTCGTCGCTCAGGCCACCGCCGGGGCCACCGCCGGGGCCTGCGGCGCCGGGAGCGGGGGTGCCGCCCTGGGTGCCAGGGGCGCCGGGGACGCCCGGGCCGCCGGGACCGCCGCCTATGGCTCCGGGCCCGGCGGGTGCGCCGGGGCCTCCCGGCCGGCCGGGGTTGTCGAAGGCCTCGGGAGCGCCGGGACGACCCGGGTCGCCGTAGCCGCCGGGACCGCCGGAGGTGCCGGGTCCGCCGGAGCGGCCAGGGTCACCGAAGCCGCCAGGGGCGCCGGGTCCGCCAGGGGTACCGGGGGTGCCGGCGCGACCGGGGTCGTTGAAGCCGCCGGGGCCGCCAGGGGCGCCGGAGCGGCCGGGGTCGTTGAAGGCCTCGGGGGCGCCGGGCCTGCCCGGGGCGCCGTAACCGCCGGGGCCGCCGCCCGGGGTGCCGGGGCCACCAGGACCGCCCGGGGCGCCAGGGCCGCCGGGTGCGTTGAAGGCGCCCGGGCCTGTCTGGCCACCGGGTCCACCCGGCTCGTTGCCGAAGCCGCCGGGGCCGCCCTGGGCGCCGGGTGCGTCGAAGCCGGCCGGGGGCACCATCGGGCCGTCGCCGGTGACCGGTCCGCCGGTCGGGCCGGCCGGGCCCTGCGCACCGGGCGCGCCCGTCTCGCCGAAGCCGTTCGCAGCGCTCGGGCCGCCGGTCCGGCCGTCGTAGCCGCCCTGTCCGTTCTCGGCGAAGTACGGCAGGTCGTCGCGGCGCGGTTCGCCGCCGCCCGGGGCGGGACGCGAGCCGTTGCCCAGCGGGCCCGCCGCCAGGGCCTCGGTCACGTCGAAGGAGCCGGTGCCGCCGCCGTGCCCGGGCGCGACGGGGCCGCCGGTCGCGCCGCCCGGGAGCCCGGCACCGTTCGTGCCGCCGGACCGGGAGCCGCCCGGCGCGCCCATGGAGCCGACCACGCCTCCGGGCCGCCCGGCACCCGGCCGGGCCCCGCCGGTGGCACCGGAACTCGGCGTCCCTGCAGCGGGACCGCCCGCCGCCGGACCCGAACCGCCCGGCAGCCCGGCCCCGTTGGTGGAGCCGCCGCCCGGACCGCCCTTGCCCCCGCCGGACTTGCGTGGCGCGAACCAGTCGCTGGCCGGCTTGTCCTCGCCCTGCTGTGCCGGATCGGCGGGAGCCTCGACCGTGCCCGCGGACGGGGCGGCGCCCGGCGCCGTCGGCTCGTCGGCGCGCGTGTCGGTGTCGGCCTGGCCCTCCGCCTCCGCGACGGGCTTGCGCACCACCACGGGCGGAATCGGCCGCGACCCGGGGATGTTGATCCGGATCCGGGTCGTCAGCGTGGTCTCGGTCTTGCGTTCCTCCGGCCGCGTGGCGGAACGGCCCGCGTCCGCACCGGCGTCGGAGACCGTCGGGGTCCCGTACGGCGGCGTACCCGACGGGTAGGCGGCTCCGCCGCGCCCGTTGGGCCCGGAGGACGGAGTGTCAGTTTCACGACTCAAGGCAGGTTCTCCCGGTTGGCTCCGCCGCCCGACACGACCTCACGCGGGCAGCTCGGCGGCGCGCACCACCATACTGGCCACTTCTCGCCCGTATCCCCTGACCGCCTTGGAAACCCACACCGGACCCCCACGGCCACGTCTGGCGAAGTGGTACGTCACTTGGCAAGTCGGACGGGATCGCCGTCCGGTTGCCGCCCGGGGGAGAGGGTGGCGCAGATCACAGCTACGGCGATGCCCCCGAGCAGGTAGAGATAGGAGCCGCTCCCCGCGGCGAAGAGGAAGTCGCCCTCGGTGCGGCTGGCGGTGAGCAGGACGACGGCGAGCATCCAGCCCGCGGCGACCGCGACGCCCCCGGCCCGGCCTCGCAGAACGCGAGTGGCGCCCAGGACGGCTCCGGCCTCAGCGGCCAGGGCGAGCAGCAGCCCGCCCGGGAACCAGCCGGGCTGTACCAGCGCCCCGGCCACGCCGACCACGGCGCCGAGCACGAAGAACCCGAGGCAGGCGGCGGCGCGTCCGGCGGTGGGCGGCCGCATCGGCTGGGCCAGCATCGGCGTACGGTCGCTCATGACGCCTCCTCCAGACCGGCGAACAGGTCCGTCTCGCGCTGGCCGGGGCCCCGCTCGCCTCGCACCAGCTCGTAGTACTCGGTCGTGAGGATGGGCTGGGCGAGTTCGTTGGAGAGCACGAAGTACGGCCCGGCCACGGTGATCTGGGTGGCGTGGGCACGCATCGCGGCGGCCTTGGCCCCGGCGTGGGCGGTGCCGTCGATCTCGGTGGTGATCCGCTCCTCGGGCACGACACCCGGGACGTCGTCGACCTCGGCCGCCTTGGTGAAGGGAGTGCCGGGCAGGTCCTTGCGGAGCTGCGCGAAGGACTCCTCCACAACGGGCCGGGGGACCCGGTTCCAGTAGACCTTGGGGATGGGCACACCGGCTTCGGCGGACAGTTCCACGGCGCGCATCGCGACGCGGTGGGCCTGGATGTGGTCGGGGTGGCCGTAGCCGCCGTTGTCGTCGTAGGTCACCAGGACCTGGGGGCGTACCTCGCGGATCACCTCGACGAGGTGCGCGGCGGCCTCGTCGACGTCGGCCTGCCAGAAGCAGGCGGGGTCGTCGTTGTCGGGCAGGCCCATCATCCCGGAGTCGCTGTAGCGCCCGGCGCCGCCGAGCAGGCGGACGTCGTGGACGCCGAGCCCGGCCATGGCGGCGGCGAGCTCACTGCGGCGGTGCTGCCCCAGGGCGGCGCCCGTCAGGTGCGCGAGCTCGGGCGGGATGACCTCGCCGCGTTCACCGAGGGTGCACGTGACCAGGGTGACGTGGGCACCCTCGGCCGCGTACCGGGCCATGGTCGCGCCGTTGTTGATCGACTCGTCGTCCGGGTGCGCGTGCACCAGCAGCAGACGCCGGGAGGGCAGTTCCGTCATGGGGTCAGCCTACGAGGCGCGGGGCCCCTCCCCGTCACCCCTCGTCGCCGAGCCCGTCGTCGTCCCGGTAGCGGGGCAGACCGCTCGTGGGGATGGTCCATTCTCCGATGGTGACGTCCTCGCCGTGGACGAAGTCCTTGCGCACCGCGTAGCGGGGACCGTCGGGGGTGGCGTGGATCTCGGCGAAGACGGCACCGCTGCCGGTACGGGGGTCGAAGATCCCGTAGGTCGGGAGCCGAGCAGCGCGCCGACGCCACCGGAGCGCGAGGACGCGGGTTCCGGTGCCGTACAGCCCGGTTCGGCCCGGGACGGTCTTGTGCGGGAACCGCCCCTCGGCGACACCGACCGGACCTACCGCGGAGAGTGATCGCGCGACTGCACAGAGCGAACGGTATGACGGAGGGGCACGCATGTCGGTGGACGGCGAGGCGGTGCGGGTCGGGAGCGACACGGAGCGGACGGACGAGCCGGGCTGGGAGGTGGACCCAGACGACGACTGGGCCCTGGCCGTGGTGGCCACGGTGGGGCGGCAGTTGAGGCTCCGCCGGGAGGCGGCGGGGATGCGGGCGGGCGAGTTCGCCGTGACGGTCGGCTACGGCAAGGACCATCCGCAAGATCGAGGGCGGCAAACGGATCCCCCGGCCCGAGTATCTGGACATGGCGGACGAGGTGCTGGGCGCCGGGGGGGCTCATCGCGGCGATGAAGGAGGACGTGAAGAGGGTCCGGTATCCCAAGAAGGTGCGGGATCTGGCGCAGATGGAGGCTCGGGCGGTCGAGCTCCAGCTCTACGATCCGCTGCACATTCACGGCCTGTTGCCGACTCCGGAGTGCGCCCGCGCCCTCCTGTCGATGCGGCGCCCCGCCTACTCCATGGAGGAAGTGGAGCGGTTCGTCGCAGCACGGGTTGCGCGCAAGGAGATCTTCGAGCGGGACCCTGCACCCGATCTCAGCTTCGTCCTGGAGGAGTGGACACTTCGGCGACCGCTGGGTGGCAGGACGACTCTGCGCAGGCAACTCGAACACCTGTTTGAGGCAGGGCAGTTGCGGAACGTCGAGCTTCAGGTGATGCCGACGGAACGCGAGGAGCGTGCCGGAGTGGACGGCAGTATCGAGGTGCTGAAGCTCGAGGACGGTTCAGCGATCGGACGTTCACCGGCAGTGGCCAACGGCCGCCCGGATTCCGACCTGCGGCAACTCCGTATCCTGGAACTCCGGTATGGCATCATCCGGGCCCAGGCGCTCACACCACGTGAGTCAGCCGCCTTCATCGAGAAGCTGCTGGGGGAGACATGACCCGCAAGACATTGCCGGGGGACGACTCCGGCCTGGCGTGGTTCAAGAGCAGCTACAGCAGTGGCAGTGAGGGCGATTCCTGCGTCGAGGTCGCCGAAGAACCCGGCACCGTCCACGTCCGTGACTCGAAGAACGCCGAGGGTCCGCGACTGGCCTTCGCTCCCGCCGCGTGGGCCGACGTCGTCCCCTACGCGGTCAGGGACTGACACGGGAGCGCACGGCGCTCAGAACTTGATACTGCCGATCATCCCCGCGATGTTCGTCGTCAGCTCGTTGATCGTCGGAGCGACGGTCGAGGAGGCGAGGTAGAAGCCGAGCAGCATGCAGACGATCGCATGCCCCGCCTTCAGACCCGACTTCTTGATCAACAAGAAGACGATGATCGCCAGCAGCACCACCGCCGAAATCGAGAGTGCCACGGCGGTTCACCTCCAAAGATCCACGAGGGCGCGGGGGGTCGGACTATGGGGGCATCAAATCAGTACAGCAGCCAGCAGGTTCATACCCACTATGCGACATTGATCATAACTATCCGGCTGCGCGCATCGATCGGCGCACGGCCGCACAAGGGGGCGCATGGCCAATATGGTCAGGGCATGACGACCGAGCCTCACTCCTTCCCCCGACGGCACGCCCGTACCCAGCGCTTCACGCTCGGCGCGCCGCGTTCGTTCACCGTGGCGCCCGACGGTTCGCGTGTCGTGTTCCTGCGCTCCGGTTCCGGCACGGACCGGGCGAATTCCCTCTGGGTCCTCGACGTGGAGGACGGCGGGGAGCGCGTGGCCGCCGACCCCCGCGCCCTGCTGGGCGGTGCCTCGGAGAACCTTTCGCCCGAGGAACGGGCCCGGCGCGAGCGCAGCCGCGAGGGCGGGGCCGGCATCGTCGGGTACGCCACCGACTCGGCCGTCGAACTGGCCTCTTTCGCCTTGTCAGGGCGGCTTTTCGCGGCCGAGCTGCGGGCCGGGACGGCACGTGAGCTGCCCGCCCCGGGGCCCGTGATCGACCCGCGTCCGTCGCCCGACGGGCGGCATGTCGCCTATGTCGCGCGGGGTGCCCTGCGGGTGGTGGGCGCCGAGGGGGAGGGCGACCGGGCGCTCGCCGAGCCGGAGTCGGAGAACGTCTCGTACGGGCTGGCCGAGTTCATCGCGGCCGAGGAGATGGGGCGTTCGCGGGGCTTCTGGTGGGCTCCGGAGTCGGACCGGCTGCTGATGGCGCGGGTGGACGACACGCCGGTGGGGCGGTGGTGGATCGCCGACCCGGCGCATCCGGAGCGGGAGCCGCAGCGGGTGCCGTACCCGGCTGCGGGCACCGGCAACGCGGAGGTGCGGCTGTTCGTGGTCGGCCTGGACGGGCTGCGCACGGAGGTCGCCTGGGACCGGGCGCGCTTTCCGTACCTGGCACATGTCCACTGGTCAGCGGCGGGGGCGCCGCTGCTGCTCGTACAGGCGCGCGACCAGCGCAGTCAGCTGATCCTGGCGGTGGACCCGGATTCCGGCGCGACGCGGATGGTGCACGCCGACGAAGATCGAACATGGCTTGATCTTTTCCCAGGAGTGCCCTGCTGGAGCCCGTCCGGGCAGCTGGTGCGGATCGCCGACGAGGGCGGTGCGCGGGTCCTGGCGGTCGGGGACCGGCCGCTCACCGGCGCGCAGTTGCACGTCCGGGCCGTGCTGGACGTCTCCGAGCACGACGTGCTCGTGTCGGCGTCGGCGGGTGCGGAGGCCGCCGGTGCGGCGGAGACGGGCCAGGTGCACGTGTACCGGGTGAACGAGCTGGGCGTGGAGCGGGTGTCGCAGGAGCCGGGCGTGCACGCGGCGGTGCGGGCCGGGGAGGTGACGGTCCTGGTGTCGGCGACGCTGAACCGGCCAGGTTCGCGCGCGCAGGTCCTGCGCGACGGAAAACCGACTAGGACTATCCCCTCGTACGCCGAAGATCCCGGTATGTCCCCCCGCGTGACGCTCACCGAGGGGGGCGCACGCCGCGTCCCGTGCGCCGTGCTTATGCCTCGGGACTACGACGGTGACACCCCCCTGCCGGTGCTCATGGACCCGTACGGAGGGCCGCACGGTCAGCGGGTGGTCGCCTCCCACAACGCCCACCTCACATCACAGTGGTTCGCGGACCAGGGCTTCGCGGTCGTGGTCGCGGACGGCCGCGGCACCCCGGGCCGCTCCCCCGCCTGGGAGAAGGCGGTCCACCACGACTTCACGCTGTCGCTGGACGACCAGGTGGACGCCCTGGAGGACCTCGCGAAGCGCCACCCCCTGGACCTGTCCCGTGTGGCGATCCGGGGCTGGTCCTACGGCGGCTGGCTGGCGGGCCTGGCGGTGCTGCGCCGCCCGGACGTCTTCCACGCGGGCATCGCGGGCGCGCCGGTGACGGACTGGGCCCTGTACGACACCCACTACACGGAGCGCTACCTGGGCACGCCGGCGGAACACCCGGAGTCCTACGCCAAGAGCTCCCTGGTGACCGCCGAGGGGCTGTCCTCCCCCGCCGAGCCGCACCGCCCCCTGATGATCGTGCACGGCCTCGCCGACGACAACGTGGTGGTCGCCCACGCCCTGCGCCTGTCCTCGGCCCTGCTGGCCGCCGGCCGCCCCCACGAGGTGCTGCCGCTGTCCGGCGTCACCCACATCACCCCCCAGGAACAGGTCGCCGAGAACCTGCTCCTCCTCCAGGTCGACTTCCTGAAGCGCTCCCTGGGCATCACGACGCCCTGAACACGGCGACGGGCCGGGGCGCCTCACAGCGCCCCGGCCCGCCTACGGCACCCGCACGGCCGTACGCTGACCAGCCTGACGTGTCCGTATATCGGAACCGGGTCGGCGAAGTTGCCTGCGTGTTAACGCAGTTGGGGCCGAGCGGGCCCGACCGCCGCCTTCCTGACCGCAAACGCCGGTTCCCGGCACCCCCTGGAGGGTGCCGGGAACCGGGGAGCAGTCGGTCAGGCCGCGTGGACCACGTCCTTCTCCTCCGCAAAGTGGCAGGCCGACTCGTGGGCCGCCGGGGTGTCCTCGCCCTTGAAGCGCTCGGGGACCGCCAGGAGCGGGACCTCCTGAGCGCACTTGTCCTCGGCCTTCCAGCAGCGGGTGCGGAAGCGGCAGCCCGACGGCGGGTTGGCCGGGGACGGGACGTCGCCGGTGAGGATGATCCGCTCGCGGCCCTCGCGGGACTCCGGGTCGGGGACCGGGACGGCCGACAGCAGCGCCTGGGTGTAGGGGTGCGTCGGGTGGTCGTAGATCTCGGTGTCCGTGCCGATCTCGGCCATCTTGCCGAGGTACATCACACCGACCCGGTCCGAGATGTGCCGGACGATCGACAGGTCGTGGGCGATGAACACGTAGGACAGGTTGAACTCGTCCTGCAGCCGTTCCATCAGGTTGATGACCTGTGCCTGGACGGAGACGTCCAGGGCCGACACCGGCTCGTCGCAGATGATGATCTCGGGGTTCAGGGCCAGGCCGCGGGCGATGCCGATGCGCTGGCGCTGACCGCCGGAGAACTGGTGCGGATAGCGGTTGATGTACTCCGGGTTGAGGCCGACGACGTCCAGGAGTTCCTGCACCTTGCGGCGCCGGTCCCCCTTCGGGGCCACCTCGGGGTGGATGTCGAACGGCTCCCCGATGATGTCGCCCACCGTCATACGGGGGTTGAGCGAGGTGTAGGGGTCCTGGAACACCATCTGGATGTTCCGGCGGACGGCCTTCAGCGCACGCCCCGACAGCTTGGTGACGTCCTGGCCCTTGTAGAAGATCTCGCCGGCGGTCGCCTTCTCCAGCATCATCAGCAGCTTGGCGACCGTGGACTTGCCACAGCCGGACTCGCCCACGATGCCGAGCGTCTCGCCCTGGAAGAGGTCGAAGGAGATGCCGTCGACCGCCTTGACCGCCCCGACCTGCTTCTTGAACAGGATGCCCTGGGTGAGCGGGAAGTGCTTGACCAGGTTGCGCACCTGGAGGATCGGCTCACCGCGCTCCACCGGCGCGTCGAGCGCGGCCACCGCCGCCTCCTCGGTCGCTGCGTCGACCGTCTCGACCTCGGTGACGTTGGGGGTGGCGTCCATGGACTCGTCCTTCTTGCCCAGCTCAGCCATGGATCGTCTCCTTCCAGAAGTGGCACGCGCTGCCGCGGCCGGTCAGCTCGCCGCCGTCCCGCTCGGTGACGGGGTGCAGCGGCGGGATGTCCGTGCGGCAGATGTCCTGCGCCTGCGGGCACCGCGGGTTGAAGGCGCAGCCGGACGGGATACGCGTCAGGTTGGGCGGCAGCCCCTTGATCGCGTACAGCTCCTGGCCCTTCTGGTCCAGGCGCGGGATCGAGTCCAGCAGACCCTTGGTGTACGGGTGCGCGGGGCGCTTGTACAGCTCGTGCACCGGGGCGCGCTCGACGATGCGCCCCGCGTACATCACGGCGATCTTGTCCGCGACGTCGGCGACCACGCCGAGGTCGTGGGTGATCAGGATGAGCCCCATGTTGTACTCGCGCTGCAACTCCGCGAGCAGGTCCATGACCTGGGCCTGGACGGTCACGTCGAGAGCCGTGGTGGGCTCGTCGGCGATGATCAGGTCCGGCTCCAGGGCGAGCGCCATCGCGATCATGATGCGCTGGCGCATACCGCCCGAGAACTGGTGCGGGTAGTCGTTCACCCGGGCCGCGGCGGCCGGGATCTTCACCCGGTCCATCAGCTCGATCGCCTTGGCCTTGGCGTCCTTCTTGGACATGCCCTGATGGACGCGGAACATCTCGCTGAGCTGGTAGCCCACGGAGAGGACCGGGTTCAGCGAGGACAGCGCGTCCTGGAAGATCATCGCGATCTTGCTGCCGCGGATCCTCCGGCGCTCCTCGGCGGACATCTTCAGCATGTCCTGGCCGCGGAAGAGGATCTCCCCCTTGGGGATACGGCCGGGCGGCATGTCGAGGATGCCCATGATCGCCTGAGCGGTCACGGACTTGCCGGAGCCGGACTCGCCGAGCACGGCGAGCGTCTCACCGGCGGCGACGGAGTAGTTGACGCCGTTGACGGCCTTGGCCACCCCGTCGCGGGTGTGGAACTCCACGTGCAGGTCGCGGACTTCGAGCAGGGGGCGGCCGGTGTCCCCGGAACCGTCCGGAGCGGGGCTCTCGGCCGTTTCGTCGATGATGGTCACGTACGCCTCCCTCAGCGCAGCTTGGGGTCGAGGGCGTTGCGTACCGCATCGCCGAACATCAGGAACGAGAGCACCGTGATCGAGACCATCACCGACGGGATGATCAGGGTGTGCGGGGCGATACGGAGCTGCTCACGTCCTCGTGCCACGTCGCCGCCCCAGGACACGGCCGAGTCACCGAGACCCACGCCCAGGAAGGACAGGGTGGCCTCGGCCGCGATGTAGCCGCCGAGCGCGATGGTCGCCACGACGATGATGGGCGCGAGCGCGTTGGGCAGGATGTGCCGGAGCAGGATCCGGCTCGTCGACGCGCCGAGCGCCTTCGCGGCCACCACGTAGTCCGACTGTTTGATGGTGATCACGGCACCGCGTGCGACTCGGGCGATCTGGGTCCAGCCGAGGAAGGCGAGGGCCATGATGACGACCAGGACGGTGCGGTCGTCGAAGGAGTTGAGCACCACCAGGGCGCCGAGCAGGAACGGGATGCCGAGGAAGACGTCCGTCATCCGCGAGAGCAGGGTGTCGGTCCAGCCGCCGAAGTAGCCGGCGATCATGCCGATGAGCGTGCCGATGACGGTGACGGCGACGGTGACGCCCACACCGACGCTGATCGAGGCGCGGGCGCCGTAGACGATACGGGCGTAGATGGAACGCCCCTGGACGTCGTAGCCGAACCAGTCGGCGGCGAAGACGTGGCCCCAGTTCGGCTTGCCCAGGTAGTGCTTGGCCAGGTCGGCGTCGCGCGGGGAGGCGCTGGTGAACAGCCCCGGCCAGAGCGCCATCACCAGCAGGAACACGATCAGCAAGCCCGAGACCAGGAACAGCGGGTTGCGCCGCAGGTCGTGCCAGGCGTCGGACCACAGGCTGCGGGCCTTCTCGGGAGCGGGGCCAGCGTCGGTCACGACGACGGCCGCGGTGCTCACGGTGTCGCCGGGAAGGGCTTCGACCTTCTTTTCGACGGTCTTGTCAGGCATACCGGATCCTCGGGTCCAGGACCGCGTAGAGCAGGTCGACGATCAGGCTGGTGGCGAGGTAGATGAGCACCAGCAGCGAGGCGATGCCCACGACCGTGGCGCCCTCCCGCCGGGTGAGCGCCTCGTAGACCTCGAAGCCGACACCCCGCACGTTGAAGATGCCCTCGGTCACGATGGCTCCGGTCATCAGGCTGCCGATCTCGATGCCGAGGAAGGTGACCACGGGGATCAGCGAGTTGCGCATCAGGTGGACACCGATGACACGCCGGCGCGGCAGCCCCTTGGCCACGGCGGTGCGGATGTAGTCCGCACGCAGGTTCTCCGCGATCGAGGTGCGGGTCAACCGGGCGACGTAGGCGAGGGAGAGCGACGCCAGCACCATGGCGGGGAGCGCGAGCTGGCCGAAGTCCGTCGTGTCGGTCACGGTGGGCGTGGTGACCTGCCACTTGAAGGCGAACAGGTACTGCATCAGGAAGCCCAGCACGAAGGACGGCATCGAGACCAGGACCAGCGTCAGCGTCAGCAGTCCGCGGTCCCTGAGCGTGTCGGGGCGCAGGCCGGCGACGACACCGAGGCCGATGCCCACGAGCGTGACGAAGGTGAAGGCGAAGAGTGTCAGCCGGAGAGTCACCGGGAACGCGCCGGCGATGATGTCCGCGATGGGCTGCTTGCTGGCGACCTGGGTACCGAAGTCGCCCTGGGCCAGCCCGACCATGTAGTTCACGTACTGCTGAAGGAGCGGCTGATCAAGGCCGAGGTCCTTCTTGATGCTGGCGACCACCGTCGGGTCGTACGCCTGATCCCCCATCATCGCCCGGACGGGATCGCCGGGCAGGGCGTACATCATGCAAAAGATGATCAAGGTTGACCCGATGAACACCGGGATCATCTGGAGCAGTCGCCGTGCGACATAGCGCCCCATAGGTGCCTCCGTGAGGGGTTAACGCAGGTGCGGGGGCCGCCTCCTGGTGAGGAGACGACCCCCATGCACCTCCCACCGCCACCTGGGCGGCGGCGGGTTTACGGCCGAGGGGGAAGAGGTCCGAGAGGCCCTCTTACTTGGTGGTGACGGCCCACACTTCGAGGTCACCGTGGAAGTCGACGTTGACGTTGTCGACGTTCTTACCGTGGCCGCCGTTGATGCGGTAGTACCAGAGCGGGATGGCCGGCATGTGCTCGACCAGCTTCTTCTCGACCTCCTGGAAGGCCTTCACCGACTCCTCGAGCGAGTTGGCGCTGTCCGCCTTGTTCATCAGACCGTCGATCTCCTTGTTGGAGAAGCGGCCGTTGTTGGCCTCGGCGGTGGTGTGGTACAGCTCCTTCATGAAGTTGGCGTTGACCGGGTAGTCGGCGACCCAGCCACCGCGGTACATGCCCTTCACCTGGTCGTTGTCACGGGCCTCGAGGTCCGTGGCGAAGTCCGGCTTGGGGTCGCCGGAGCACTCGACGCCGGTGGCCTTGCGGATGGACTCGCAGACCGCGGTCACCCACTCCTTGTGTCCACCGTCGGCGTTGTACTGGATGGTGAACTTGTTGCCCGGGACGCCGCCGCCCTCCTGGACGAGCTTCTTGGCCTTCGCCGGGTTGTACGTGAACACGTCGGTGTCCAGGTTCTGGTTGCCCTTGACACCGGGCGGCGTGAAGCCCTTGGCCGGCGTACGGGTGTTGTTCAGAACCGTCTTGGTGATCGTGTCACGGTCGATCGCCATCGACAGACCCTGCAGGACCTTCGGGTCGATGTCCTTGAAGGTCTTGGAGTAGAACGCCGGGGTCAGCGTCTGGATCGCCGCGTACGGCTGCTCGATGGCGCCTTCGCCCAGGTCCTGCTTGTACTTCGGCAGGTCCGTCGGGCCGACCTGGCGGATCATGTCCAGGTTGCCGGAGACGACGTCCTTGTAGGCGGCTTCGACCGTCGTGTAGTTCTTGAACTGGACGCCCTTGTTCTTCGCCTTGTTCGGGCCCTGGTACTCGTCCCAGGCCTTGACCTGGATGAGCTTCTTGTGGTCCCACTTCTCGAACGTGTAGGGACCGTTGCCGACCGGCTTCTGGCCGAAGGCCTTCGGGTCGTCGTAGAAGACCTTGGGCAGCGGGGCCCACGTGGTGTAGCCCAGCTTGTAGTTGAAGTACGGCATCTTGTACTTCAGCTCGATGGTGAAGGTGTGGTCGTCCACGGCCTTCAGACCGGACATGGTCTTGGCCTTCGGGTCACCCTTCTCCGGGTGGACATCGTCGTAGCCCTTGATGTCCTGGAACCAGAACGAGTTCTGCTGGTTGTTCTTGATGTTGGCGTACCAGTTCCAAGCGTCGATGTACGACTTGGAGGTGACTTCTTCGCCGTTGTGGAACTTCCAGCCCTTCTTGAGCTTGACCGTCCACGTCTTGGAGTCATCGGTGGTGACCGACTCCGCGTTCGTGTAGACGACGTTGCCCTTGGCGTCGAAGTCCAGCAGCTGGGTGAAGAGGGCCTGGATCACGTACGAGCCGTTGGACTCGTTGGTGTCAGCCGGGATCAGGGGCTTCTGGGGCTCGCCGACGTCGATCGAGACGTAGCCGGCAGGTCCGGAACCCTTGCTCTTACCCTCACCATCACCGTTGCCGCCGCAGGCGGTGGCGGCCAGGGCGACGACTATCGCCCCCGCGACCCACTTGGCGCTCTTGGCACCGCGCATGGGTTCCTCCTAAAGAAGTCATTGGTTCACCGCGAAGGGAGCACACGACACATCACGGCCCCCGCCCGTCGCCGGTGCCGGAATTCGTCGAGTGCCCCCGCGCTCGTGAGTCGCGCCGCTGCCGGCTACTGACCCGTACATCCGAGCTCTACGCGCCTAACTATCTGCCAAACGCCAGGGCCGAACCACACCCACGAGGTCTCGGTTCGATCACAGCTCGCGTATACATCTTCCAAAATCCGGACAAAGGGTTTGGTGAGAGATCCCTGCGAAACGGACTTGTTACACATCTATCGGTAAAGACTGTCCGCATTCCGGACGCGAGAGTGAGAAAAACCGCTTGCGACGTACCGTGGGTCCCGTGCAGGGTTCCACCGGAGTCTGTCGCGCGCTCAAAGGGCTGGTGCGGCAAGGCCGTTGTGCGTTCCCCGGAGCCGGGGAGGCAGGGCACTTCCGCAGCAGGGTAGTGGGAGAAGACCGCCCCTGACGGCCCCCACCGGCAAGTCGAGGGTTTTCCCTACCCCTTGCCCGTGCGTTACCTCCCCTTCAGACAACGGCACCGGGCACCCCGCTCATGCGGAGTGCCCGGTGCCGTCGTACTTGCGGCAGGCGTCAGCCGTGCTTGGCGCGGCTCGCGGCGCGGGCGCGCTCGCGGGCGTCCAGGTTCACCTTGCGGATGCGCACGGCCTCCGGGGTGACCTCGACGCATTCGTCGTCCCGGCAGAACTCCAGGGACTGCTCCAGCGACAGCTTGCGGGGCGGGACGATCGACTCGGTCACATCGGCCGTGGAGGACCGCATGTTCGTGAGCTTCTTCTCCTTGGTGATGTTGACGTCCATGTCGTCGGCGCGGGAGTTCTCGCCGACGATCATGCCCTCGTACACCTCGGTGCCCGGCTCGACGAACAGTACGCCGCGCTCCTGGAGGTTGGTCATCGCGAACGCGGTGACGGCACCGGCGCGGTCGGCGACCAGGGAGCCGTTGTTACGGGTCTGGAGCGTGCCGAACCAGGGCTCGAAGCCCTCGTGGATCGAGTGGCCGATGCCCGTGCCGCGAGTCTGGGTCAGGAACTCGGTGCGGAAGCCGATGAGGCCGCGCGAGGGCACGACGAACTCCATGCGGACCCAGCCGGAGCCGTGGTTGGACATGTTGTCCATACGGCCCTTGCGGACGCCCATGAGCTGCGTGACGGCGCCCATGTGCTCCTCGGGCACGTCGATCGTCATGCGCTCGACGGGCTCGTACGTCTTGCCGTCGACCTCCTTGGTGACGACCTGCGGCTTGCCGATGGTCAGCTCGAAGCCTTCCCGGCGCATCGTCTCGACCAGGATGGCCAGCGCCAGCTCACCGCGGCCCTGCACCTCCCAGGCGTCCGGCCGCTCGGTGTCCAGCACGCGGAGGCTGACGTTACCGATCAGCTCGCGGTCGAGGCGGTCCTTGACCTGGCGGGCGGTGACCTTGCGGTCCTTGACGGCCGCCTTGTTGTCGGCGCCCTTGCCGGTGGCGCCGCGGCCGACCAGCGGGGAGGTGTTGGTGCCGATGACCATGGAGATCGCGGGCTCGTCGACCGTGATCAGCGGCAGCGCGACCGGGTTCTCCGGGTCGGCCAGGGTTTCGCCGATCATGATGTCCGGGATACCGGCGACCGCGCAGATGTCACCGGGGCCGGCCATCTCGGCCGGCTTGCGGGTGAGCGCCTCGGTCATCATCAGCTCGGAGATGCGGACGCTGCTGACGGACCCGTCGCGCTTCATCCACGCGACCGTCTGGCCCTTGCGCAGCTCGCCCTGCTCGACGCGGAGCAGCGCGATACGGCCGAGGAAGTTGTCGGCGTCCAGGTTGGTGACGTGGGCCTGGAGCGGGGCGGCCTCGTCGTAGGTGGGGGCCGGGATGTGCTCCAGGATCGTGGAGAAGAACGGCTCCAGGCTGGTGGAGTCGGCCGGGACCGTGCCGTTGTCCGGCTTGGTCAGCGAGGCGATGCCGTCGCGGCCGCAGGCGTAGACGATCGGGAACTCGATCTGCTCCTCGTCGGCGTCCAGGTCGAGGAAGAGGTCGTACGTCTCGTTGACGACCTCGTCGATCCGGGCGTCGGGGCGGTCCGTCTTGTTGATGCACAGGATGACGGGCAGCCGGGCCTGGAGGGCCTTGCGCAGCACGAAGCGGGTCTGCGGGAGCGGACCCTCGGAGGCGTCCACGAGCAGGACGACACCGTCGACCATCGACAGACCGCGCTCGACCTCGCCGCCGAAGTCGGCGTGACCGGGGGTGTCGATGATGTTGATGGTGATGACGTCCCCCCCGTCCTTCGGGTGGTACTTCACCGCCGTGTTCTTGGCCAGGATCGTGATGCCCTTCTCACGCTCCAGGTCGTTCGAGTCCATCATGCGGTCGTCGACCGAGTCGAGCTGGTGCGCGGCGAAGGCGCCGGCCTGCTTCAGCATGCCGTCGACGATGGTGGTCTTGCCGTGGTCGACGTGGGCGACGATGGCGACGTTGCGGATGTCGTGGCGCGTGGCCATAAAAGGCGTACTCCCGGAGTAGTGAATGCCCTGCGCGTACGTCAGTGGTGCGCGGGCCCTGCCGGGCTCAACATGCCACGGCCTCACCCCATGGTACGGGGCTGCGGCCGCAGGGGTTAGCCGGGATACGTCGGTGCAGGTCAGGCGCCCTTCGCGGCCTCGGAACCGGCCGGACAGGTCCGCTGGGCGGCGAGGCGGCCGGCGGTTTCGTCGAACGGCTCGGAACAGGGCAGGAAGCCGCTGCCGGTGCCCTCCCACGTCCGCACCCGCCCCTTGACGGGCTCGCCGTTCCCGCAGGTGTACGTGAAGTCGGCCTCGACCAGCCTGACGTAGCCCCAGGCGTAGTACGCGCCCTTCAGGTCGCCGGTTGCCGCCTCGAAGTAGTGGTCCTCCTCCGGGACCACCTTCTCGGACGGACCGGCGAGCGGTTCCTCGACCTTCAGGTGCCTGCCCAGGGCCTTGATCACGCCGGCCGCGCCGACGCCCTCGGGCGTACCGGTCACCGAGGGCCGGTACACCGTGTCGCCGACGGGCTTGAGGCGGGAGGTGTAGCTGCTGGTCTTCTTCTTGAGCCTGATCGGGTCGGCCAGCGCCGTCAGCTCCTGTGTCCGCCGCACGCCGGACCAGGCGTAGGTGCCGTCCGTACAGGCCTCGGCCTTGCCGTCGCCGCCCGCGTCCCCCGTGCAGCCCGTCAGCCCCGTCACCAGTACCCCGATGACCAGTCCGGCCCCGCAGGCCCACCTCACCATGCCGCGCATCCGCCGGCCCCCGTCCCCCGTGTACGGACGCCCGGCGCCCGCACCATGATCACTGCTGATCTCATGGTCCGGACACCGGGCGGGGACGGCAAGGCGTTTGAGGGTTCCCAGAGCTACCGGGCGGACGAGCCCTTCGCCGACGGGCCGGAGGCCGGCTTCGCGCCCTTCTTCAGGAAGCCCATGTCCTCGTAGAACGGTGTGCCGAAGCCGAAGGCGCCGGCGTTGACGAGGTTCTTGCGGGCCGCGAGGAGCTGGGGGCGCTGGAAGAGGGGGATCGAGCCGGCCGCCGCCCAGATCCGGGAGTCGGCCTTGCGGATCAGGGAGCGGGACTCGCCCTCGTCGAGGGTGGCCACGGCCTCGTCGAAGAGCTGGTCGACCTGGTCGGTGCCGACGCGCGTGTAGTTCTGCTCGACGTTCAGCGAGCCGTCGGCGGCCGGGACGGGCTTGGCGAAGACGGGGCGGGCGTCGGTGGCCGGGTACGCCGTGGCGGGCCAGGAGTACAGGGCGAGGTCGTACTGGCCGGAGGCGATGTGGTCCTTGAAGTAGGACTCGTCGGAGACCTTGGAGATCTCCGTGCCGATGCCGACGCGCTCCAGCATGCGGGAGATGCGGTCCGCGACGGTGCGCAGCGTCTGGGAGCCGGGCCCGGAGGGGAGCACGAAGCGGAGGGTGAGCGCCTTGCCGTTCTTGGCGAGCCGGGCGGCCTCCTGGTTCGCCGGGGCGGCCGTGCCCCGGGGGGCGTACGCGCCGGGGGCACCGCCCTGGTGCTGCTGGTACTGCTTGCCGTCCCGGGCCAGGTGACCGGCCGGGTCCGGCCCGTGCTGGGCCTTGTCGTCCTCGCCGCTGTCGTCGGCCTCCTCGCCCTCGGGGCCGGCCGCCTTCTCCTTCTTCTGCTCCTCGACCGGGCCGCCGCGCACCCACCCGGCGTCCGCGAGCAGCGCCTGGGCCTCCTTGGTGTCCTGGCCGCCGAGGGCGCCGCTGTTGTCGGCGTAGTGGGCCTGTCCGGACAGGGCGAGGTGGCTGCCGACCGGGACGGCGGGCAGGCCGAGGGGCTTGAGGACGGCCTGGGCGAGTTCCTTGCGGTCCAGGGCGCGGGCGACGGCCCTGCGGACCCGTTCGTCGGTGAGCGGGCCCTCGGCGCCGTTCAGGGCGAGCTGGGTGTAGGCGGGCTCCAGGGACTTGCGGACCTCGAAGCCGCTGAGGGCCCGCTGCTGCCGGGCGTACTTGACGGCCGCCCGGCGCAGCTTCTTGCGGGCGACGGTCTCCTCGTCGGCGGCGTCCTCGTCGGAGCCGTTGGCGACGGCCCAGGAGCGCAGGGACTCCGCGGCGGACCGGTCGGCGCCCGGGCCCATCAGCGGGCTGCCGGAACTGTGGGGGCGCGCGGCGAGGGTGATGCGGCGGGCCGCGGCGGGGTCGATCTCGGCCAGGTCGAGGGTGCCGGCGGCCAGCTCGGAAGCCCGCTTGTCGCGCGGGACGGTGCGCAGCACGATCTCGGACAGCTTCGTCGGCTCGCCCCACCAGCGCGGGTTGCGGGCCAGCGTGATCTTCTCGTCCTTCGCGTCGACCTTCTTCACCGTGAAGGGGCCGGCGGTGACCTTGAGCTTTTTGCGGGCCCCGTCGTTGAAGGAGTCCGGGGTCCCCATGACGTCCTTCGGGTACAGCGGCGAGAACAGCGAGCGCCAGTCGGCGTAGGGGCGGCTGAAGGTGACCCGCACCTCCAGGGCGCTGTCGCCGCGCTCGATCTTCTGGATGCGGTCGTAGCCCGCGTTGCGGGCGGTCCAGTAGGCGGTGTCCTTGCCGGACAGGGCGCGCCACTGGGCGGCGAAGTCGGCGGCGCCGATCTCGCGGCCGTCGCTCCAGACGGCCTGCTGGTTGAGCTTGTACAGGACGACCTGCTTGGGCTCGGTCTCGACGACCTCGGCGGACTCCAGGTAGTCGGGGTTGCGCTCCGGGCGCCCGGAGGCGTCCATGCGGAACATCGACGGCAGGACGGCCTGGGCGACGCGGGTGGTGGTGGCGTCGGCGTCCGACTGGAAGGTGTTCAGCGTGTCGGGCACGGAGTCGACGGCCCAGCGCAGGGTGCCGCCGTCGGCGATCCGGTCGCGCGGGGCGGGCTGGATGTCCTGCCCGGCCAGCGGCTTGCCGGACGGGTCCTCGGAGCCGCATCCGGCGAGCGCGGGCACCGCGAGCACTCCTGCCGTGAGGAAGGCGACCGAACGCGTGACCGCGCGCGAGCCGACGCCGTGCTGGGACATCTGTGCTACCTCCGGGAAGCCGCGGGCGTTATGATCACTTTTGGCGGTATTTGGCTTTCATCTGATGTATGCGGCCACTGAAGAGGAAAGGGTTCGGCAACACAGGGCGACACGGCGGTCACCGGCGGGATGTCACCCGTGCGGCGCAACGCACCGCACAGTGCACCCACGCGCCTCGGCCAATCGATGCACATCCCTTCACAGCACAAGGTGTGACGCGCAACACTCGCAGGCGCATGAACGTTGCCGCCTTGGGCCGCGAAGGACCCGTGGAAGTGAGGGCAAGTCATGTCCGTTCACGACGAACTGACGTCAGTCCAGCGCAGTCTCGACGAAGTGTTCCGTTCGCTGGGACGCCTGGAGAAGCAGCTCGGCACCGGCGGCCTGGAGATGCGCCGCGTCCGTGCCGACGCCAACCACCTGCGCGAGAGCGTCGCCCTGCTGCGCGACGCCGCCGCGTCACCGGCCGCACCGAAACGCCCCGAGCTGGTCACCATCTCCGACACGCCGTACGACTCCGCCCTGTGGAGCGACTCGGACGACGAGGGGCTCGGCGCCCGGGACCGGCGCGCTCCCTGACCCGGGGAGGAGTCGAGCCCGACCGGCACCTCCCCCGAACCCGACCGGAGTCGTCACGTGGCCACTGGTACGGAATCCCCTGCCACCGAACCCAGACCTGAGAGCGGCGGTGTCCGGGGCGGGACACGCGCCGCGATCGCCGCCCCGCATCTGCGGACCGACCGCTGGTGGCTGGCGCCGGCCGGCACCGCGGCCGGTCTGCTCGCGTTCATCGTGTACTCGACCTGGCGGGCCTTCGCGAACGCCGACTACTACGCGGCGCCGTACGTCTCGCCCTTCTACTCCCCGTGCCTGGCGGAGAACTGCGAGCCGATGAAGGCCGGCCCGAACTGGGAGATCTTCGGCAGCTGGTGGGGCATCTCGCCCGCGATCATCATCCTGATCTTCCCGCTCGGCTTCCGCCTGACCTGCTACTACTACCGCAAGGCGTACTACCGCGGCTTCTGGGCGTCCCCGCCGGCCTGCGCGGTGGCCGAGCCGCACAAGAAGTACAGCGGTGAGACCCGTTTCCCGCTGGTCCTGCAGAACATCCACCGGTACTTCTTCTACGCCGCGCTCCTCGTGGCCGGGATCCTCACGTACGACACGGTGCTCACCTTCCGCGACGAGAACTACGCCTGGGGCCACATGGGTCTCGGCACCCTCGTGTTCCTGGTCAACATCGTGCTGATCTGGGCGTACACGATCTCCTGCCACTCCTGCCGGCACATCGTCGGCGGCAAGCTCAAGCACTTCTCCCGGCATCCCGTGCGCTACCGGATGTGGCAGTGGGCGGGGAAGCTCAACGCCCGGCACATGCAGCTCGCCTGGGCGTCGCTGGTGAGCGTGGCGCTCGCCGACTTCTACGTCTACCTGGTCGCGTCGGGTGCCTTCGACGATCCGCGCTTCTTCTAGAGGGATGGGGCCTTATCGATGTCCGTGGTCGACCGGCAGGAGTGGGACGTCGTCGTGGTGGGCGCGGGCGGCGCGGGCCTGCGCGCCGCCATCGAGGCCCGTGAGCGGGGCGCCCGTACGGCCGTGATCTGCAAGTCGCTGTTCGGCAAGGCGCACACGGTGATGGCCGAGGGCGGCATCGCGGCGGCGATGGCCAACGCCAACGAGAACGACTCCTGGCAGGTGCACTTCCGCGACACCATGCGCGGCGGCAAGTTCCTCAACCAGTGGCGGATGGCCGAGCTGCACGCCCAGGAGGCGCCGCAGCGGGTGTGGGAGCTGGAGACCTGGGGGGCGCTGTTCGACCGCACCAAGGACGGCCGGATCTCCCAGCGCAACTTCGGCGGCCATGAGTACCCGCGGCTCGCGCACGTCGGCGACCGCACGGGCCTGGAGCTGATCCGCACCCTCCAGCAGAAGATCGTCTCCCTGCAGCAGGAGGACTTCCGTGAGACCGGCGACTACGAGTCCCGGCTGAAGATCTTCCAGGAGTGCACGGTCACCCGCGTGCTGAAGACTGTGTCCGACAGCGGCTCCGCCGCGGGCGGGAGGGTCTCCGGGGTCTTCGCCTACGAGCGCGAGTCGGGCCGCTTCTTCGTGCTGGAGGCGCCGGCCGTGGTGATCGCCACCGGCGGCATCGGCAAGTCCTTCAAGGTCACGTCGAACTCGTGGGAGTACACCGGCGACGGCCACGCGCTGGCCCTCCTCGCCGGCGCTCCCCTGCTGAACATGGAGTTCGTGCAGTTCCATCCGACCGGCATGGTCTGGCCGCCCTCGGTGAAGGGCATCCTCGTCACCGAGTCGGTCCGCGGCGACGGCGGTGTTCTGCGCAACTCCGACGGCAAGCGGTTCATGTTCGACTACATCCCCGACGTCTTCAAGGAGAAGTACGCCGAGACGGAGGAGGAGGGCGACCGCTGGTACGACGACCCGGACCACAACCGGCGCCCGCCCGAGCTGCTCCCCCGTGACGAGGTCGCGCGGGCGATCAACGCCGAGGTGAAGGAGGGGCGCGGCTCGCCGCACGGGGGCGTGTTCCTCGACGTGTCGACGCGGATGCCCGCCGAGGTCATCAAGCGCCGACTGCCGTCGATGTACCACCAGTTCAAGGAGCTGGCGGACGTCGACATCACCGCGGAGGCGATGGAGGTCGGGCCCACCTGCCACTACGTGATGGGCGGGGTCGCGGTCGAGTCCGACACGGCCGCGGCGCGCGGGGTGCCCGGTCTCTACGCGGCCGGTGAGGTGGCCGGCGGCATGCACGGCTCCAACCGGCTCGGCGGCAACTCTCTGTCCGACCTGCTGGTGTTCGGCCGCCGGGCCGGCTGGCACGCGGCCGAGTACGCGGCGGGGGCGGCCGGGGCGCGGCCCGTGGTGGACGACGTCCAGATCGACGCGGCCGCCGCCGAGGCCCTGCGGCCCTTCTCGGCCGAGGCGGAGATCGAGGAGCCGAAAGGCGGCCCGCCGGAGAACCCGTACACCCTGCACCAGGAACTCCAGCAGACGATGAACGACCTGGTCGGGATCATCCGCCGGGAGGCGGAGATGGAGCAGGCCCTGGAGAAGCTGGCCGAGCTGCGGGTGCGGGCGCGCCGGGCCGGGGTCGAGGGGCACCGGCAGTTCAACCCGGGCTGGCACCTCGCCCTGGACCTCAGGAACATGCTGCTGGTCAGCGAGTGCGTGGCGCGGGCCGCGCTGGAGCGCACCGAGTCGCGCGGCGGTCACACGCGCGAGGACCATCCGGGGATGGACCGCACGTGGCGACGGATCAACCTGCTGTGCGCGCTCACCGACCCGACGGGCGGCCTGGCGGCGACGGACCCGGTCCGCGGTCAGATCGCCCTCACCCGTGAGACCACCGAACCCGTCCGTGCCGACCTGCTCGCCCTGTTCGACAAGGAGGAGCTGGTCAAGTACCTCGCCGAAGAGGAGCTCTACGAATGAGCGGCTATACGGCCCACTTCAAGGTGTGGCGCGGGGACGTGAGCGGCGGCGGCCTGGAGGACTTCGAGGTCGAGGTCAACGAGGGCGAGGTGGTGCTCGACATCATCCACCGCCTCCAGGCCACCCAGACGCCCGACCTCGCCGTGCGCTGGAACTGCAAGGCGGGCAAGTGCGGTTCGTGCTCGGCGGAGATCAACGGCCGGCCGCGGCTGATGTGCATGACGCGCATGTCGGTGTTCGACCGGGAGGAGACCATCACGGTGACGCCGCTGCGGGCGTTCCCGGTCGTCCGTGACCTGGTCACCGACGTCGGCTTCAACTACACCAAGGCCAGGGAGGTCCCGGCCTTCGTGCCGCCGGCCGGTGTCGCTCCGGGCGAGTACCGGATGATGCAGGAGGACGTGGACCGCTCGCAGGAGTTCCGCAAGTGCATCGAGTGTTTCCTGTGCCAGGACACCTGCCATGTGGTCCGCGACCACGAGGAGAACAAGCAGGCGTTCGCCGGGCCCCGGTTCCTGATGCGGGTGGCGGAGCTGGACATGCACCCGCTGGACGCGGCGGCGGAAACCGGCCTGGACCGCAAGACCACCGCCCAGGACGAGCACGGCCTCGGCTACTGCAACATCACCAAGTGCTGCACCGAGGTCTGTCCCGAGGGCATCAAGATCACGGACAACGCGCTGATCCCGCTGAAGGAACGGGCGGCGGACCGCAAGTACGACCCGCTGGTGTGGCTGGGCTCGAAGATCAGGAGGCGCTCTTCAGCAGGCTGAGCGCCTGGTGGAGGTTGTGTTCCGCGATCTCCCGCATCCGGCCCGGGTGCGGGAAGTCGCCCTCGATGAGGGTCAGCGGACCCGAGACCAGGCCGAGGTGCATCGCCAGCCGGTACAGGCGCAGGCGCGCCTCGTCCAGGCCCGGGGCGCGCAGGGCGTCGTAGTGGGGGCCGAAGCGGAGCCGCAGGAAGACGTGCTCGTGCTCCACGTCGAAGTACATCAGGCCTTCGATGTCGATGAGCGCGGGCTGGCCGCCGGGCGTGAGCAGGACGTGGTCCGCCCCTAGTTCGCCGTGGACGAGGGTGTGGCGGTCGCGGGGCCGGACCTCGGCGGCCAGGGCGTGGATCTCCTTCTCCAGCTCGCGGCGCGCGGCGGCCGCGCGGGGGTCGCGTGCGGCGGCTTCGGCCACGGAGCGCAGGGCCCCTTCGGTGATGCGCTGCTCGCAGGAAACGCCGTACGAGGAACCGCCGTCGTCCACGACGGCGACCTTCCCGAAGCGGGGACCGGTGTGGCTGTGCAGGGTGGCGAGCAGCTCGGCCGTCCGCTCCAGGGCCTGCGGAGCCGCGGCGGGGTCGCGGGCCAGGGCGTCCTCCAGGCTGCCGCCGGCCAGGTCCTCGACGACGGCCGCGTCCGCGGGCAGGTGCGTGCGCGTGGAGTCGGCGAACCGGAGGCAGGGCGTGCGGACGCCGGCTGCTGCCAGGCGGTCGTGGGCCGCCGTGAACAGGCCGAGGCCCGTGCCGTGGGAGAAGACGTCCCGGGGGTCGGGGTCCGGCAGGTCCCAGTAGTCCTCGTCGCCGGACCAGACGTAGGCGACGGCGGTGGAGTCGTCGTCGAGGACCAGCCGGTAGACGCCCTTCCTGGTGCCGCCGCGCAGGCGTTCCACGCCGGTGAGGGTGCGGCCCGGGCCGAGGGCGGCGCGGGCCAGGGGCGCCAGGTCGGTGGTGGTGAGGGGGCGTCGGGTCCGGGTCACCCGACCCAGTCTTCCTTGTAGGCACGCCAGTCGGCCTCGGTGGCGGCGAAGTCGATGTACAGCGCGACGCCGAAGCGGGCCCGGTCCGCGTCCGTACGGGACAGGCCGAGGCGGACGCCCCGGACCGCTGCGGGCACGGTCTCGGCGTGGCCCCAGTGGGTGAAGTTGCTCTCGTAGTAGAAGGGCAGGCCCATCAGCAGGTCGGTGGAGGGCGGGGTGACCTCCAGGGCGAGGGAGGTCTGCTGGGCGACAAAGCCGCCGTAGGTGCCCTCCAGGGGCTGGGCGGTGTCGTACGACATCAGGGCGATCTGGTCGACGCGGCGGGCGACCTGGCCGAAGAACTTCTGCGACCACCACTTGGGGTGCTCGGTGAAGAGGCCGAACACGGTGTGCAGGGCCGGGAGCGGGTCGATCTGGTGGGCGGCGACGGAGAGCTGGGCGTCCCGGGAGCGGGTCTCGCGGCGCAGGGAGTCGAGCAGGGTGAGGAAGTCGCGGTCGCCGGACGGCATGGGTTCCAGGTCGAGGTGGATGCCCTCGTAGCCGGTGTCCAGGACCTGGCGGGCGGAGCGGACGACGGCCGCGCGGGTGTCCGCGTCGTTCAGGAGCATGCCCTCGCTGTCCTCGGAGGCGAGGACGTCGCCGAGGAAGGCCTGGACGCGGACGCCGGGCAGCTTCTCGTGCACGGCGTCGATGAACCAGCGGGCCCTCGGATAGACCGACTTGGGGAGGGTGCCGTCGTGCTCCAGGGGGCCCGAGTGGACGTACAGGTCCCGGATGCCGGTGTCCTTCAGTCGCCGGGCCAGGGCGGTGACGTCGGCGTCCTTCTTGCGGCCGTCGACCCAGGCGTGGCCGAGCCAGAGGGCATCGCGGTCGCGGGTGCGGGTGCCGTCGGCCGGGTCGCCCGTGTAGTTGATGCGGAGGGCTGTCAGAACGGCCAGCAGCGGGACCAGCAGGACCAGGGCCACGGCGAGCGCCGTGCGTCTGATCCAGCGTCGGCGCCGCTTGCCTTCTCCCTTGGGTGCGGGAGCGTCCTGCGCGGCGTCTTCGGCGGCCGCCTCGGCCGGGGTGGTGCCTTCCGTGCGGTCCATGCCGTCTCCCAGGTGGTGCGGATGGTGTTGCCGGGGATGACGATCAGCACGGACCTTCGGTTGCCGTCAGAACAGGCTCAGCAGCGCCTCCGCCGGATCCGTCAGGCTCGTGTCACCTCCGGGCAGGGGCAGTTCGAACCACACCGTCTTGCCCCTCGGCGTGCGGCGGGAGCCCCAAGCGGCGCTCAGGAGGCCGACCAGCTGGAGGCCGCGGCCGCCCTCGTCGGTGTCGCGGGCGCGGCGCCGGCGGGGCTGGACCAGGCCGGAATCCCATACCTCGCAGACGAGCGTGCGGTCGAGCAGGAGACGCAGGCGGATCTCGCCCTCGCCGTAGCGCAGGGCGTTGGTGACCAGTTCGCTGACCAGCAGTTCCGTGGTGTCGACCAGGGGTTCCATGTCCCAGGCGAGCAGCTGGGCGCGGGCGTACTCGCGGGCCCGGCCCACGCTGCGCGGCTCGCGCGGCAGGGTCCAGTCGCCGACGGAATCCGTGGGCAGTCCCTGTACACGTGCCATCAGCAGCGCGATGTCGTCCTCGCCGTGGTGGGTGTCGAGGGTGTTGAGGACGTGGTCGCAGACGTCCTCCAGCGGCTGTGTCGGGTCGGAGAGGGCGCTGACGAAGGCCTGGAGCCCTTCGTCCAGGGGGTGGTCGCGGCTTTCGACCAGTCCATCCGTGTAGAGCGCGAGCAGGGCGCCTTCGGGCAGTTCGACCTCGACCTCCTCGAAGGGCTCGCCGCCGACGCCGAGCGGCATGCCCGGCGGCACGTCCAGCATCAGCGCCGCCTCGCCCGGCTCGACCAGCACGGGCGGCAGATGGCCCGCGTTGGCGAACGTGCAGCGCCGGGTGACGGAGTCGTAGACGGCGTAGACGCAGGTGGCGAGGTACACCTCCGAAAGGTCCGCCTCGCGGGGGCGGCGGGCCGCGCGGGTCGCCTGCTGTACCCCGCCGGGGGCGCCGAGGCCGCGGGCGATCTCGTCCAACTGGGAGAGCACCTCGGCCGGTTCCAGGTCGAGCTGGGCCAGGGTGCGGACCGCCGTGCGGAGTTCGCCCATGGCGACGGCGGCACGCAGGCCGCGGCCCATGACGTCGCCGACGACCAGCGCGGTGCGGTGCCCGGGCAGTTCGATGACGTCGAACCAGTCGCCGCCGACCTCGCTGGGCCGGCCGGTGTTGACGTTGCCGGGGAGATAGCGGCAGGCGATGTCGAGGCCGGAGGCCTCCGGGTCGCCGGGCGGGAGCAGGGACCGTTGCAGTATCAACGCGCGTTCGTGCTCGCGGCGGTAGAGGCGGGCGTTGTCGATGCAGACCGCAGCCCGCGCGGCCAGTTCCACGGCGAGGTCGCGGTCCCGGTCGCCGAACGGCTCGCTGCCCTTCGTCCGGGCGAACTGCACCAGTCCGACGACGGTGTCGTGGGCGACCATCGGCACGGCGAGCGTGGACTGCACGAGCCCGCCGTCCTCGCCCGGGACGGTCTGCGGGCGGGCCGTGCGCAGGGCGTCCGCACAGGGCGAGTTGAACGGGTAGTGGTGCACGGCGCCCACCGCGACGGGCACGCCGGTGCCGGCGAAGGGCGCGTCGGAGACGGCGCTGGCGAAGGCGACCCGGCGCAGTTCGGCGCTGCCGTCGGCGAGCCCGGGCGGGGTCTCGTCGCCCGCCAGCAGGCCCTGGTAGAGGTCGACCGTGGCCAGGTCGCAGAACCCGGGGACGACGACGTCGAGGAGCTGGCGGGCCGTCGTCTCCAGGTCGAGGGAGTTGCCGATGCGGGCCCCCGCCTCGTTCAGCAGGGCGAGGTTGCGCCGTGCGGCGGCGGCCTCGCGGGCGGCGGCGCGGCGGGCGGTGATGTCGATGCCGAGCCAGGCGATCCCGATGGGGCGGCCCGAACCGCTGTGCACGCGGTAGAGGTTGACGGACCAGTGGCGGCGCTCGTCGGAGCCCGGCACGAAGCCCGTGACGTGCATGTCGGTGATGGAGCTGCCGGTCTCCAGCACCCGCCGCAGCGTGGCGGCGACCCGGTCGGCCTCGCCGCGCTGGAGGTAGTCGTGGACGCCCTTGCCGCGGTGGTCGTCGGGCGCGCCGCCGAAGATGGAGGCGAACCGCTGGTTGACCCGGCGGACCCGAAGGTCGGGGTCGATCAGCAGGAAGCCGAACGGGGATTGACTGAAAATGGCCTGCGAGGCGGCGAGGTCGGTCTCGATGCTGCGCAGCGTGCGCACGTCCACGACGATGCAGACGGCGGCCTTGTCGCCCTCCTCGGTGCGCGTCGGCATGACGTACACCTCGGCGAGCCCCTCGTGGCCGCACTCCCCCTCGACGCCCCGCGGCATCCGGAAGGGCACCACGCCGGTCCACTCGCGGCCGTCGAGGATCTCGGCCATCTTGCGCATGCCGCGCTCGCGGTGGCGCGGATCGATGAACGCCTCGATGGGATCCATGCCGACGGCGCGGTCGGCGGGGATGCCGAAGAGGTGCTCGGCACGCAGGCTCCACTGCTCGACCAGCCCGTCGGGCCCGATGGAGAAGGACGCGACCTTGATGTAGTCGTAGATGGATCCCGGGGGACTGCTCTGCCACATGGCGTCCCCCTGCGGGACCCCGTCGGCCGCGAGCGCACCTCCCACCGCGGAGGCCAGGCCGTCGACAGCCCTCGCCCTCGCGCCCTCCGACGGGTCCTCGGACTCCGTGGACTTCGCTGGTATCTCGCTCACGCGAACCGTCCCCTCCAGCTCACCGCGTCCGGCACCGGTCACCGGGGGCGGCTGCCCGCAGTATCCAGCACTACGGTGCCGCACAACACGGTGTTCACGATCACAGCACGGTCCCGATGGTTTTCGGTCCGGACCGTGACAACACTTCCAGTCTTCTAACCAGGGGACACGTCGTCGAATCCCGTCCGCCGGCAACCGCCACTGGCCTGAACCATTCGCTCTACAGCGGTAGGACGCACGTACACCGGATTTTCACTCCGGCACCGCGAGTTCGAACCACACCGTCTTGCCCGAGACACCGGGTCTGGTGCCCCACCGGCGGGAGGAGGAGGCCACGAGGTGCAGTCCGCGGCCGCTCTCGTCGTCGAGCCGGGCGGCCCGTTCGCGGGGCGGGTCCGGCAGCGGGTCGGAGACCTCGACCAGGAGGACGGCGCCCAGGCCGGAGGGCCGGACCAGGCGGACCCCGATGGGTCCCGTGGCGTGCCGCAGGGCGTTGGTGACCAACTCGCTGACCAGGAGTGCCGCGAGGTCCGCGAGGTTGTCCAGGCCCCAGTCGCGGAGCCGGCCGCGCACGGCCTGGCGGGCGGTGCGCACGGCGCCCGGTTCGGCGGGGAAAGCCCACTCGGCGCAGTCACCTTCGGTGTCGATCACGCCGATCACTTCCCAGGCAGGAGCCCCGCCCATGTCCGAATTCATGGGGTTAATGGGCACATACCCGATATCCGGGGCGGAGTACCGCGCGGGGCGGCTCACAGTGGCACGAAAGGCATAGGGGGCGCTCCCCTGACCATGCGATCGGGCCGCACGCCCCCGGCCGGCTTCACGCGCCGGCCTCTTCCGCCACGTCCGGGCCGGGACCGCGCGGGACGAGACCCTCGACGGCTCCCAGGTGGGCGAGCGCCTGCCGTACGGCCGGGACGTCCTGGTCGAGCCAGGGCACGTCCCAGATCTCGCCGGGGCCGAGCCAGCGCAGTTCGTCGTGGTCCTGCAAAGGCTCGGGGGGCGCGGAGCCGGGTCGCAGCCGGGCGGTCCACACGTGCAGGACGTAGGGCTCCCTGAGGGGCCACTCCCCCGGGACGCGGCCGTCCACCTCGGCGTCGACGCCGAGTTCCTCGCGCAGCTCCCGTGCGAGCGCCGCGTCGGCCGTCTCCCCGGGCTCGACCTTGCCGCCGGGCAGCTCCCAGCGCCCGGCCAGCTCGGCGGGCGCGCTGCGCCGGGCGGCCAGCAGCCGCCCGTCCTCGACCAGCGCGGCCCCTACGACGATCCGCTCACTCATGCGGGGAGCCTACGGGAGCCTCACCGGCCACCGGGGGCCTCCCCCGGGTGCTCCCGCGGGGTCAGTCGTGCGCCACGGCCGGCCCGTTCTGGCCGAGACGCTCGACCCAGTAGAGCTGCTTGTGGCCGCGTCCGTCGAGGCTGTCCGCGATCTTCTGGGCCTCGGCCCGGGTCGCGTACCGGCCCACTCGGTAGCGGTTGCCGTTGTCGTCCTCTCGTATCACGAGCCAGGGAAGAGTGACCGTGCTGTCGTTCATCGCGCCCCTCCACTTCCCACCCGCGGCCTGTGCCGTACCCCACCCGCTAAGGAAACCGCAATGCGCATATGCCCGACCCTACGCCTTACCTTCACGGAGCGAATACGGCTTTTCACAAAGAGGTACGCAACCAGCCAGAACCCAGGGGGCGCACGGCGACGAACGCGCCGTGCGCGTACCTCGGCGCAACCAGCCGGAGGCATACCGCATACAGGCCCGTCGACCTGCGCGCATGACGAAAGCCCCCGGGACCTGCGCCACCCCGCCCCGCGACGGTCCGCACGGCGACGGTGTGAGCGGGGCGCGCGAGGAGCGCACCGCGGGGCGGATGTGAGCGCCGGCTACTTGACCGGAAGGTGGTAGGCGACCCGGTACCGGTCGGCCGGGATGACCACGTCGGCCGTCTCGACCGGGCGGCCGGAGGCGTAGAACGTGCGCTGGACGACCAGGACCACATGCCCCGGGACGCCGCCCAGGACGAGCAGTTCCTCGGCGAGGCCGGGCCGGGCGCCGACCTCCTCCGTGACGTTGTCCACGATCACGTCGATGGCGCGCATGCGCTCGACGACGCCCATGCCGCCGACCGGCCCCTCCTCCGGCAGCATCACGGGTGTCCGGCCCGTCACGGCGAGGGGCTCCCAGGACGTGGAGAGCATCATCGCCTCGCCGCCCTCGCGGTAGAGGTACCGCGTGCACATGACCCGCTCAGCCGGCTCGATACCCAGCCGCTCGGCGACCGCGACACTCGCCTCGGACTGCTCGCTGCTGGACTCCCAGGTGCCGCGGCCCTCGCCGTCGGCCTGCTCCTGGCGGAACGGGGTGGCCCCGCCCGTCGGGCGGTAGCCGGAGCGGGAGATGCGCCGGGGCACGGGCCGCTCGCGCACATACGTCCCCGAGCCGGAGCGGCCCTCGACCAGGCCTTCCGCCATGAGCACCTTGCGGGCCTCCAGCGCGACGGTGTCCGAGACCCCGTACTCCTGGCGGATTCTGGCCTGGGAGGGCAGGCGGGTGTGCGGTGGCAGCTGACCGTCGACGATCTTCTGGCGGAGATCACCCGCGACGCGCAGGTACGCCGGCTGCTCACCGAATGTCACTGGCCGCTCCCATCAGGTTGTACAGACAGCAACAGCGTGGCAACCGTAGGTTCCGTGGTGCAAGCAAAGGCCAGAGAATCACTCGATGTGATGACATCGTGGCCCTGAGGGCTTTACGCAGGCGGTTTCTCCCCGCTATGGCCGCCGTCACACCTCCGCTTCGGAGTCCCGGCTCTCGTCCTCCCCGGGGACCGGCGGGGTCGTCGCCAGTCCGAGGCCTTGCGCGCCGTGACGGTCGCCCGGCCGTCCACGAAGCCGTACGCCTTGTCGTAGTGCGTGTAGTACGTGTCGGCGTCACCGGCGGTGCTCGCCTTGCGCCACTCCTCCCGGGCGTCCTCCAGGTCCTCGACCAGACCGGCGACGGGCCTGCGGGCACCGGCCGGCCAGGCGTGCCCGCGCAGGGCCTCGATCTGCTCGCCGAGCACGTCGTGGACCCGGCCGGCCCAGGCCCGGTGGGCGGTGAGGTCGTCGTCGGGGATGTTCTCCGGCTCCTCGTAGAGCGCCGCGTCGAGGGCGTTGGCCGTCGACAGGAAGACGACCTGGTCGGTGTCGAGCGTGGTGGGATCGCCGCGCAGGGAGCCGGTGGAGCCGGCTGCCGGAGGGTGCGGCCGGCCCGGGGCTGAACGTCTTCAAGCGGCGCACCCACACGCCCGAACCGCCGTCGCTGTCGCTGTTCACCGTGGAGTTCACCCTGCGGGCCGAGCACGACCTGCTGTCCTCGCGCGACCTCTTCGGTCTGACGGCGGCCGCCCGTAAGACCCCGGGCGCCGCGCCCTTTCCCGGCATCAGCCGCACGCCACTCGTCCTGGACCGCGCGCGGCAGACCATGACGGCCACGTTCGGCGCCGAGGGTTTCAGGGCGGCGGCGGTGACGACGCTGGCGCTGATCTACCAGGGCCGGTCGCCGGAAGAGCCGCCGTACGAGACGACCCGGGTGATGGCCTGTTTCGACCGTCCCTTCGGGTTCCTGACGGTCCACCGGGAGAGCGGGCTGGCCCTCGCGGCCGGGTGGGTCGACGATCCCACGCCGCTTGCGGAGGACGAAGCCCCTCAGGACTGACGCGGGCCCGTCCACGCCACCGGGAAGACCGCCCTCACCGTGAAGCCGCCGTCGGGCGCGGGGCCCGCGTGGAAGTCGCCGCCCAGCAGCTGGGCCCGTTCGCGCAGGCCCACCAGGCCGTGGCCGCCGCCGGGGAGGGCCGGGCGGGCGGGGAGGCGGCAAGGGGCGGCGTTGTGCACCTCGACGTGCAGGCCGGCCGCGCAGCGCACCCGTACCCGCGCCCGCGCGCCGGGGGCGTGCTTGCGGATGTTGGTCAGCGCCTCCTGCACCGTGCGGTAGGCGGCGCGCTCGACCGGCTCGGGCAGCGGGACCGGAGGGATCGACACGTCGAGGTCCACCGTGAGGCCGCTGTCGCGGACCAGGTCCGTGAGGCCGGCCAGTCCGGCCCCCGGTGCGCCCTGCGCGCCGGGGACTCCCGCCGTGCGCAACACCCCCACGAGGTGGCGCAGTTCGGTGAGGGCCTGGGCCGACAGTTCGTGGATCGTGCGGGCCGTCGTCCGCACGTCCGTGTCCCCGGGGCGGCCCACCTGCAGCGCACCGGCCTGGAGGCTGATCAGGCTCACCTTGTGCGCGACGACGTCGTGCATCTCCCGGGCCAGCCGGTTGCGTTCGGTGGCCAGCACCCGTTCGGTCAGGACCTGGTTCTCCCAGGCCCGCCGCTCCGTCGCCGCCCGCAGGCGCTCCTGCCGCGACCGGACGGACCGGCCGAGGACGACGACGCCCGCCGCCACCCCGCAGCAGTCCAGGGCCAGCAGCGCGGTCTCCCGGTCGAGGGCGAGGGAGGAGATGCCGGCCGCCGGGTGGGGCAGGAACCATGCCACCGCGACCGCCGCCGCGCCCGCCACACCGACGAGGGCGTGCCCGCGCCGGACGGCGACGCAGTAGAGCGCGATCAGCGGGGCGAAGGCGATGTGTCCGAGGTACAGCCCGGGCAGGCCGGCGAGCACGGCCGCCTCCGGGGCCCGGTGCCGCAGCAGCAGCGCACCGGCGGCGACCAGCGCCAGCCATGTCCCGTGCCCCGAGGTGAGTCCGTTGACCACCAGTCCGTCGACCAGGGCGACCAGCACAGGAAGCGCCCCGGAGGCGATCCGCCGTGCGGCGCCGGGGGCACGGGGCCCGCCGTCCCCTTCCCCGGCCGATCGCACCCCGCTCATCGCCGCCCCGGCCCCGTGTCGACCAGGTTCGCCCGGTCCGCGACCACCGCCGCCTGCACCCGGTTGAGTCCGCCCAGCTTCGCAAGTACGGCGCTCACATAGTCCTTGACCGTGCCGTGCGCCAGGTGCAGCCGGCCCGCGATGGCCCGGTTGCTGAGCCCGGCTCCCACCAGGGCGAGTACCTGCCGCTCCCGGTCGGTAAGGGCCCGCACCCGCCGTACGGCGTCCTCGTCACGGCCGGAGAGCAGGTAGCCGTCGATCACCTGTCCCACCGCCTCGGGGGCCAGCACCCGGCGTCCGGCGGCCAGGGCCCGTACGGCGTCGATCAGTTGCTCCGGCGCGGTGTTCTTCATCAGGAACCCGGCCGCTCCCAGGCGCAGCACCTCGTCCACGTGGTCACGGGCGTCGAAGGTGGTCAGCATGGCCACCGCAGGGGGTCGCGGGAGGGCGGTGACCTGCCGCAGCACGGCCGGCCCGTCCACGACCGGCATCCGGATGTCGAGCAGCAGGACGTCCACCCGCCCGTCCCGCACGGCCTCCACCGCGCCCACGCCGGCGCAGTCGGCGACGACGGTGATGTCCTGCGCCGAACCGAGGATCACGCGCAGTCCGGTGCGTACCAATGGCTCGTCGTCCACCACAGCGACTCGTATCACTTCCGCCCCCCGCCCAGCGCGATCACCGTTCGATACGACGTCCCTCCCCCTCGCGGCGTTGCACCGGCGCCGTGTGCCACCTGCCACACGGGGGCCCGGACCCCGCCGGTCGGCGGGGTCGGTTCCCGCCCTCGGACGGATGCCGCCGGCCGGTGCCGCGCTGCCACGATCCGTCAGGACGCCGATCACCACCGGCCCGTCGAACGGGCCGTCAGCACAACACGAGCACGAGGACGCACATGCACCACACCCAGGACCGCTCCGCCCGACGCCGACGCACCCACGCCCGCATCCTGGTGGCGTGCTGCACCGCCGGAGCGGTGCTGCTGACCGCCGCGGGCGCGCACGCCGGGACCGGCGACGCCGGCTCCCGCGCGTCCCTGGCCGTCCAGGCGGCCGAGACGGTCGAGCGCGTCACCGGAACGTCCGACCTCGTCCCCGGCACGCCCGTCGCCGGCGGAGCCACCCGCGCCGAGGTCGGCGACGAGACGTCCGCCGCCCGCGTCACCGCGCCGGCCACCGCCGACGGTGCCGTGGAGTTCGCCTACGGCTCCGACGTGCTGCGCCTGACCCTGCCGGGGAGCGCCGACGCGCAGGCAACGACCAGCGCCAACGGCACCGTTGTCTACCCGGGCGCGGGCGAGGACGTCGACCTGGCCGTGCAGCCCAACCGGGACGGGGTGCGTGCCCTGATCACGCTCAAGGAGGCGGACGCCCCGACCGAGTTCCGCTTCCCGCTCGGCCTGCCGGCGGACGCGGCCACCGAGACCCTTGAGGACGGTTCCGTCCTGGTCACCCGTGGTGAGGAGTACCTCGGCACGTTCGACGCGCCCTGGGCGAAGGACGCGCGCGGCGAGGCCGTGCCCACCGAGTACCGCGTCGAGGGCGGCGCCCTGGTGCAGACCGTGCGGCCGGGGCCGGGCACGGCCTTCCCGGTGGTGGCGGACCCGGCGTGGTTCATCCCGCTCGCGATCGTCGCCGGGCGGCTGCTGCTCTCCCAGGGCGTCAAGAGCATCTCCAAGCATGCGGCCCAGCGCATGGCGCAGCGCGGCATCAGCCAGGAGATGGTCGCGCGTACGGTGAAGACCGGCAAGAAGACCAAGGGCAAGTCGCCGGGCACGTGGAAGTACACCACCGGCAAGATCTGGGTCGTGATCAACAAAGCCGGCAACGTCGTGTCCGTCGGCCGCAACTGAGCCCGTTCCCGAGAGGCGAAGCATGCATATCGAGTACGACCGCGAGAACGACACCGCGTATGTCTCTCTCGTCGCGCACATCGCGGACGGCGCCGCCGTCCGGCAGATCCCCGTCGAGGGGGTCGGGGCGGACGCCGAGGTGTTCCTCGACGTGGACGCCTCGGGGCGGCTGATCGGCATCGAGGTGATCGGTGCGGGTGGGGCTCTGCCGGTGGAGGTACTGGAGCAGTCCTCCTCCACGGGCTGAGGCGCGGGACGCCGGGCCGGATCCCGACCTGGCCCGCCGGCGGGGGCCGGCTGCTCCGGTGGACCGTTGAGGCGCGGCGCAACGCCCGCACCGTCACGATCCGGCCAGCCGGGCGCGGAGCAGGCGGGCCCAGCGCACGCTCCGTCGCCGACGGGCCACCGGGCCGGGTTGCCACCGGCGGCGGGCATGCGAGGCAGGGGCGCTCCGCCCCTGCCGTCCGGCAGAGGTGGTGGCTCCCGCCGAGCAGAGGGCACACCGCCTGCTCCGGCCGGCCCGAGTTGCCACCGGCGGTGCTCGCATGGAGCACAGGGGGCCTCCGCTCGTGCGGTCCGGCGGTCGGCTGGCTGGCTGGCTGGCTGGCTGGCTGGCTGGCTGGCTGGCCGGCTGGCCGGCCGGCTGCACGAGCGAAGCAGGCGGCGCAGCGCCCTCCGTTCCGTCAGACCGGCCGGCCCAAGATGCCACCGACCGCTCGCCCCCGGCGCAGCGGCTGCGCCTGCGCCGTCCGGTAGACCCTCGGAGCAGAGTGGCGTAGCGCCCGCTCCGTCACCGTCAGGCCGAATGATCCGAATTCCCACCGCCGCCGCTCACTGCAAGACCGGCCCTCTCCCCTGCAGCGCAGGGGGCACGGCCCCCGCTCCGGCCCCTGGGTGACGGCCCCGGCCTCCCGCCTCCCGCCTCCCGCGGAGCGTCTTCCAGGCTGACGGGGTGTCACAAAGGGGCCCTCGGCCCGTGCAGGGCCCTTGTGCAATTCCTGTGGAGGCCTCAATCTTTCGCTGACGCACAGGAGTAGCCGCTGGCTTGACATGGTCATGACCCACTGGCCTCATCGGCGGCGACCGACGGGCGTGCACCACACCCCACAGCGCACCACCGATTGAGGAGGACCCCTCAGATGGCAGTGATGCGTACTCCCCACAGATCCTCCCGGCGAAGACTGGCCGCACTCGGCGCGACGGCCACCGCGGCGCTCGTCGCGAGCCTCGTCTCCGCCCTGCCCGCCGGCGCCGCCCCGGCCGCCGCCGAAGGGCGCATCCAGTACGAGGGCGCCGCGAACGCCGTCGCCGGCAGCTACGTCGTCACCCTGAAGTCGGAGAAGGCGGCCTCCGCCGAAGGCCGCGCGCTCGCCCGCAAGTACGGCGCCGACATCGAGCGGACGTACACCAAGGCCCTGAACGGCTACGAGGTCGAGGCCTCCGAGTCCGAGGCGAAACGTCTCGCCGCCGACCCGGCCGTCGCCTCCGTCGTGCAGAACCGGACGTTCTCCATCACCGGGACACAGCCCAGCCCGCCGTCCTGGGGCCTGGACCGCATCGACCAGAAGAGCCTGCCGCTGAACAGCTCGTACACCTACCCGGACTCCGCCGGCGAGGGCGTCACCGCGTACGTCATCGACACCGGCGTCCGCATCACCCACGGCGACTTCGGCGGCCGCGCCTCCTACGGCTACGACGCCGTCGACAACGACAACACCGCCCAGGACGGCCACGGCCACGGCACGCACGTCGCCGGCACGGTCGCCGGAAGCGCTTACGGCGTCGCCAAGAAGGCCAAGGTCGTCGGCGTCCGGGTGCTGAACAACTCCGGCCAGGGCACCACCGCCCAGGTCGTCGCCGGCATCGACTGGGTCGCCCGGAACGCGGTCAAGCCCGCCGTCGCCAACATGTCCCTCGGCGGTCCCGGCGACACGGCCATCGACACGGCCGTCCGCAACGCCATCACCTCCGGCGTCACCTTCGTGGTCGCGGCCGGCAACGAGTCCACCAACGCCTCCACCCGGTCCCCCGCACGGGTCACCGAGGCCGTCACGGTCGGGGCCACGACGTCGAGCGACGCCAAGGCGAGCTACTCCAACTACGGCACCGTCCTGGACCTGTTCGCGCCCGGCTCGTCCATCACCTCGGCCTGGAGCACGAGCGACTCGGCGACCAACACCATCTCCGGCACGTCGATGGCGAGCCCGCACGTCGCCGGCGCCGCCGCCCTGCACCTGGCCGCCAACCCCACGGCCACGCCCGCACAGGTCTCCGCCGCGCTGACGTCCGCCGCCACCACCGGCGTCGTCACCAGCCCCGGCACCGGTTCACCCAACCGGCTCCTGTACGTCGGCGGCGGTACGACCACCCCGCCCGGCCCGCGCTTCGAGAACACCGCCGACCAGGCCATCGCCGACAACGCCACGGCCGAGTCCCCGGTGACGGTCTCCGGCGTCTCCGGCAACGCCCCCTCGGCCCTGGCCGTCGAGGTGCACATCGTCCACACCTACATCGGTGACCTCCAGGTCCAGCTGATCGCCCCCGACGGTACGGCGTACACGCTGAAGGCGTACGGCACCGGCGGCAGTGCGGACAACATCGACACCACGTACACCGTGAACGCCTCCTCGGAGGCCGCGAACGGCACGTGGAAGCTGCGCGTGAGCGACAACGCCCGCTACGACACCGGGCGGATCGACGCCTGGGCGCTCCAGTTCTGACCACAGTGACCTCAGGACCTGAGTGACCTCAGCGACCTGAGCGCAGGGGCCGGGCTCGTGACGAGTCCGGCCCCCATCCGCGTACGCGGCGAAACCTCAGTCCGGGTCCCGGCGCAGCAGGGCCAGTTCCGCGTTCATCTCGGCGAGGAACCGGACGACCACCTCCAGCTCCTCGGGGCTGAAACGGCCCCGGGCCGCGTCGGTGCTCCGCGCCAGGGGGCGGAAGTAGTCCCGGGCCAGACCCCGGGCCGCGTCGGCGTAGTGCAGGTGCACCACCCGGCGGTCGCCGGCGTCCCGGACGCGGCGGATGTGCCCGGCCCGCTCCAGCCGGTCGAGGCACGCGGTCACCGCGCCGGACGTGAGATTGAGCTGCCCCCGCAGACGGCCGGGCGTCATGGGCTCGCCCCCGGCCTCCGGGTCGGAGTCGGCGTCGAGGATCGCGATCAGGGCCTGCATGTCGGTGAGGTGCAGCCCCTGCGCCTGGGCGAACTCCTGGGCGATGCGGTTGAACTCGCTGTTCATCCGGCGCAACAGAACGGCGAAGGACTGCAACCCCGTGGGGTCGTCCGCCGGAAGAGATGCCGTGGGTGCACCGGAGCCGCTCATCCCCCCAGCCTAGTATCTCTCAATAATTGAGATACTTTATGAGTGAGTTACTTCCCGAAGTGGCTCACCGACTCACTTCCTACGGCTTGGGATGCGCATGAGTACCGCACCGCGTTGGGCCCGGCGGCTCGTACCGCTCGTTCTGCTGCTCGTCTGGCTGGGGGTGGGCGGAACGCTCGGTCCCTACGCGGGCAAGCTCGGCGAGGTGGCCACCAACGACCAGGCCGCCTTCCTGCCACGGAGCGCCGAGTCCACCCGGGTGCTCGAAGCCCGCGCGGCCTTCGACCGGTCCGAGACCGTCCCTGCCGTCGTGGTCTGGACGGCGGACGGGGAGCGGTTCACGCAGGAACGGCGGGCCGAGGCCGGCCGCGCCGTCGCCGCACTCGCCGGGAAACCCGGCGTCGTGGGCCGCCCCTCGCCCGCCCTGCTCTCCGACGACCGCGAGGCGATACAGGCCGTCGTCCAGCTGAAGCCCGACCTGGGCGACGAACTGCCCACCGTGCTCGACGCGGTGCGCGAAGCGGCCCGGACCGTGCCGGACACCACGGCGCAGATCGCCGGGCCCGCGGCCAGCCAGGCCGATCTGTCGGACGCGTTCGCCGGCATCGACGGACTGCTGCTGGGCGTGGCCCTCGGCGCCGTGCTGCTGATCCTGCTGCTGGTCTACCGGAGCGTCCTGCTGCCGTTCCTGATCATCCTGGGGTCCGTCTTCGCGCTCGGCCTGGCCTGCGCGGTGGTCTACGCGCTGGCCGAGCGGGACGTGGTCCGGGTCGACGGGCAGGTGCAGGGCATCCTGTCGATCCTGGTGATCGGCGCCGCCACCGACTACGCCCTGCTGCTGGCCGCGCGTTTCCGCGAGGAACTCGCCGTGCGCGGGGACCGCTTCGGGGCCGCGGTGGCCGCCGTACGCCGTTCGTTCGGGGCGATCACCGCCAGCGCCGCCACCGTGGCACTCGGGCTGCTGGCCCTGCTCGCCAGCGACCTCACCAACAACCGCGCCCTCGGGCCGGTCGGCGCCATCGGCATCGGCTGCGCCCTGCTGGTCACGCTCACCTTCCTGCCGGCCGCGCTGGCCCTGCTGGGACGCGCCGCCTACTGGCCGTCCCGGCCGAAGCCGCCGGAGGAGTCCGGGGAGGGCACCGGCGTGTGGCGCCGGGTCGCGAGGACGGTGAACGGCCGGCCGCGGCGGACCTGGGCGGTGACGGCGCTCGTGCTGGCCGTCTTCGCGGCCTTCTCGCCGTCCCTGTCCTCCAAAGGCGTGCCGCTCGACGAGATCTTCGTGAACGACGCGCCCTCGGTGGCCGCGCAGGCGACGCTCGGCGAGCACTTCCCCGGCGGGTCCGGCAACCCGGCCGTCATCATCGCCGACGCCGGCCGGGCCGCCGAGGTGAAGGCCGCCGCACGCAGCACCGAGGGCGTGGCCGCCGCCGGCGCCGTCTCCGCCTCCGGACGGCCCGGGGCGGGCGAGCCGCTCGCCGTCGACGGGCGGGTGCGCATCGACGCCACCCTGGAGGCCGCCGCGGACAGCGACGTGGCCAAGGAGACCGTCGAGCGGCTGCGCACGCGGGTGCACGCGGTGCCCGGGGCGGACGCCCTGGTCGGCGGGTACACGGCGCAGCAGTACGACACCCAGCAGACCGCCGCCCGGGACCGGACGGTCATCGTGCCGATCGTGCTCGCCGTCATCCTGTTGATCCTGATGCTGCTGCTGCGTTCGCTCCTCGTGCCGGTGCTGCTGGTCGCGACCGTGGGGCTCAACTTCCTGGCGACGCTGGGCGTGTCGGCGCTGGTCTTCCAGCACCTCCTCGGGTTCAGCGGGACGGACGCCTCGGTGCCGCTGTACGGCTTCGTGTTCCTGGTGGCGCTCGGCGTCGACTACAACATCTTCCTGATGTCCCGGGTCCGGGAGGAGGCGCTCGCGCACGGCAACCGGCAGGGGGTGCTGCGCGGGCTGACCACCACCGGCGGGGTGATCACCTCGGCGGGCGTGGTGCTCGCCGCCACGTTCGCGGCGCTGATGGTGATCCCCCTGGCGTTCCTGGTGCAGATCGCCTTCATCGTCGCCTTCGGGGTGCTGCTCGACACGCTCGTGGTGCGCTCGCTGCTGGTGCCGGCGCTGACGATCGACATCGGGCCCCGGGCCTGGTGGCCGAGCGCGCCGTCCCGCCGTACCGCTGAACGGGGCGCAGACGCTGCTCCCTCCGGCTGAACCGCCGGCGGCGCCCGTGTCGTGCATCCGCCCGGGGCCCCGAGCGGGAAGTGTTCGCGTCGGGGCCCTGCCGTGACCCGGCAGCACGGTGTCGGAGGACGGAGGCACGACCATGGCGACGGACCGGCGGCGGCTGCACTGCCTGGTCACCGGGGCGTCCGGATACATCGGCGGGCGCCTGGTGCCGGAACTGCTCCAGGAGGGCCACAGCGTCCGGTGCCTGGCCCGCTCCCCCGGCAAACTCCGCGACCACCCCTGGGCGTCTCACGCCGAGACGGTCCGGGGGGACGTCACCGACCCGGAGTCGCTCGCCTCGGCGATGCGCGGGGTCGACGTCGCCTACTACCTGGTGCACGCCCTCGGCTCCGGCTCCCGGTTCGAGGACACCGACCGTGCCGCCGCCCGGACCTTCGCCGAGCAGGCCCGGGCCGCCGGCGTACGGCGGATCGTCTACCTCGGCGGGCTCACGCCCCGCGACGTCCCCGAGGAGTCGCTCTCCCCGCACCTGCGGTCCCGGGCCGAGGTGGGGAAGATCTTCCTCGACTCGCCCGTGCCCGCGACGGTGCTGCGGGCCGCCGTCGTCATCGGCTCGGGCTCGGCGTCGTTCGAGATGCTGCGCTACCTCACCGAGCGGCTGCCCGTCATGGTCACTCCCAGCTGGGTGCACACCCGCACCCAGCCCATCGGGGTGCGGGACGTGCTGCGCTACCTCGTCGGGTCGGCCACCATGCCGGACGACGTCGACCGGGCCTTCGACATCGGCGGGCCGGACGTCCTCACCTACCGGGACATGATGCTGCGCTACGCCGCCGTCGCCGGACTGCCGCGGCGGTTCATCGTGCCGGTGCCGGTCCTCACCCCGCGGCTGTCCAGCCACTGGGTGGGACTCGTCACCCCCGTGCCCGCCTCCCTCGCCCGGCCGCTGACCGAGTCGCTGCGGCACGAGGTCGTCTGCGGCGAGCACGACATCACCCGGTACGTGCCGGACACCCCGGGCCGGCCGCTGCCGTTCGACGAGGCGCTGGCCCTGGCGCTGCGCAGGGTGCGCGAGGCGCAGGTCTCCACGCGCTGGTCGTCCGCGTCGGTGCCCGGGGCGCCCAGCGACCCGCTGCCCACCGACCCGGACTGGGCGGGCGGCAGCCTCTACCAGGACGAACGGCAGCGGCCGGTCGAGGCGTCCCGGGCGGCGCTGTGGCGGGTCGTCGAGGGAATCGGCGGCGACAACGGCTGGTACTCCTCCCCGCTGGCCTGGGCGGTCCGCGGCTGGCTGGACCGGTTCGCGGGCGGGGTCGGGCTGCGCCGCGGACGGCGGGACACCGAGCGGCTCAGGGTCGGCGACTCGCTGGACTTCTGGCGGGTCGAGGAGATCGAACCCGGTCATCTGCTGCGGCTGCGGGCCGAGATGCGGCTGCCCGGCCTCGCCTGGCTGGAGATGTACGCCGAGACCGACGAGCAGGGCCGCACCCGCTACCGGCAGCGGGCCCTGTTCCATCCGCGGGGCCTGCTCGGCCACGCCTACTGGTGGAGCGTCGCCCCGTTCCACTCCGTCGTGTTCGGCGGCATGGCGCGCAACATCGCGCGGGCCGCGTCCGAGGGCACCGGCGGACGCCGCGCCTCGCGCATCCGGCGGGCCCGCAAGCGGCGAAGTGTCCGGGAGCTACGCACGGAACCCGCACCACCGCACCAGGAGTGACACCATGACCGTCGCGGTCGTCCTGTTCACCTCGGACCTGCGCCTGCACGACCATCCGCCCCTGCGCGCCGCGCTGAACGCGGCGGACGAGGTCGTGCCCCTGTTCGTCCGCGACCCCGCCGTCCACGCCGCCGGGTTCGACGTGCCCAACCGCGTCGCCTTCCTCGCCGACTGCCTGGCCGACCTCGACTCCTCGCTGCGCCGGCGCGGCGGACGGCTGGTCGTGCGCACCGGGCCGGTCGCCCGGGAGGTCCGGGCGGTCGCCGCCGAGTGCGGCGCCACGGAGGTGCACATGGCCGCGGGGGTCACCGGCTACGCCCACCGCCGGGAGGAGCGGCTGCGCGCGGAACTGAGCGCCGGCGGGGTCGCGCTGCGGGTGCACGACAGCGTGGTCACCGCCGTGGCACCGGGGAAGGTGACACCGGTCGGCTCGGACCACTTCGCCGTGTTCACCCCGTACATGCGCCGCTGGTCCAAGGAGCCGCTGCGCGACCTCCTGCCGGCGCCGCGTGCGGTGCGGGTCCCCGACGCGGTGCGCGGCGAGGAGCCGCCCTCCCGCGCGGGGGTGGCGGACGTGTCGCCGGATCTGCCGGCCGGCGGGGAGAGCGCGGGGCGCGACCGGTTCGCCCGGTGGGCGGACACCGGCCTGCCCCGGTACGAGGAACGGCACGACGACCTGGCCGGTGACGCGACCTCACGCCTGTCGCCGTACCTCCACTTCGGGGCGCTCTCGCCGGTGGACGTCGTCCGGCGCGCCCGGGAGAAGGGCGGTCCCGGGGCGGAGGCGTTCGTCCGTCAGCTGTGCTGGCGCGACTTCCACCACCAGGTCCTCGCGGCCCGGCCCGATGCGTCCGTCCGGGACTACCGCACCCGGGGCGACCGGTGGCGCGGCGAGGAGGAGGCCGCCGAGGACATCGCCGCGTGGCGTGAGGGCCGCACCGGCTACCCGGTGGTCGACGCGGGCATGCGCCAGCTGCGCCACGAGGGCTGGATGCACAACCGGGCCCGGCTGCTGGTGGCGAGCTTCCTGACCAAGACGCTGTACGTGGACTGGCGGATCGGCGCCAGGCACTTCCTGCGGTACCTGGTGGACGGCGACCTCGTCAACAACCAGCTGAACTGGCAGTGGGTCGCCGGCACCGGCACCGACACCCGCCCCCACCGGGTCCTCAACCCCGTCCTCCAGGGCAAGCGCCACGACCCGGACGGCACGTACGTACGCCGTTGGGTGCCCGAACTGGCGGAGGTCGGCGGAGCCGCGGTGCACGAGCCCTGGCGGCTGCCGGCGGACGAGCGGGCCGGGCTCCGCTATCCGGCACCGCTCCTCGATCTCGGCGAGGGCCTGGCCCGCTTCCGGCAGGCCCGTGGCCGCGACTGAGAATCGGGCACCCGACGCATCCGGAACACCACTTCCGGCGGAAGCACAGAGGTGCGAATGACCGGAACGGAGAAGGGGTTGGGCATGCTTGGACCGCGGCCGACGGTGGCCGGCGGGGTGGACACGAACCACGCCCCGCTCACCGCTTCCGGGGCCACGCGCGCCATGGAGGCGGTTCTCGGACGGGTGCTGGAGGACCGGCTGCGGAACTCCCGCGACACCGACGGGGTATTCGCCCGCGAGATGGCCGAGCGCGTCGCCGCGTTCGTCCGGCGGGGCGGGAAGCGGCTGCGGACGGCGTTCGTGTGGTGCGGCTGGCGGGCCGCGGGCGGCTCGGGCGACGCGGGAGCGGTCCTGCGCACGGGCGCGGCCCTCGAACTGCTCCAGGCCTGCGCCCTCATCCACGACGACGTGATGGACGGGTCACCGCTGCGCCGGGGTGCCACCGCGATGCACGTGGACTTCGCCAGGGACCACCCGGCCGGCCCGGCCGGCGGGTCCACCGAGTCGTTCGGGACGTCGGCCGCCGTGCTCGCGGGCGACCTGGCGCTGGCGTGGGCGGACGACCTGCTGACGGAGACGGCGCTCGCCTCGCCGCACGGCCCGCGGCTGCACGAGGAGTGGCGGGCCATGCGCACCGAGATGGTCGCCGGCCAGTACCGCGACCTGCGCGCGCAGGCGAGCGGCTCGTCCGGCGCCGAGGAGGCGCTGACCATCGCCGTCCTGAAGAGCGCCCGGTACACGGTCGCGCGGCCCCTGGCGCTGGGCGCGGCCCTGGCCGGCGCGGACGCCCGCACCGTGGGCGCGCTGCGGGCCGCCGGCCGGTGCGCGGGGCTGGCCTTCCAGCTGCGCGACGACCTCCTCGGGGCCTTCGGCGACCCGGCGCTGACCGGCAAACCGGCCGACGAGGATCTGCGTTCCCGCAAGCTCACCCCGCTCCTCGCCGCCGCCGTCCGGCTCGCGGAGGCCACCGGTGACCGGGACGCCGCCGCCGTGCTCGCGCCGGACGCCGAGGCCCGGCCGGGGCCCACCGTCGACCGGATGCGGGCGGCGCTGGAGCGGACGGGCGCCCGGGCCGAGGTGGAGGCCAGGATTGCGGATCTGGCGGCCACCGGGCTGCGGCATTTCGGGGCGACCGGCGCCGCCCCGGGTGTGCGGCGGGAGTTCGCCGCCCTGGTCGAGCGGGCCTCGGGGCTCGCCCCGCACCACGCGGAGGAGCTCGTATGAGGACGGTGACGGGACCGACGGACCATGTCGTCGTGGTGGGCGCCGGCCTGTCCGGGCTGGCGTGCGCCCTGCATCTGCTGGGCGCCGGCCGCCGGGTGACGCTCGTCGAACGGGACGCCGGCCCGGGCGGAAGGGCCGGGCGGGCACGGCTCGGCGGCTATCTGGTGGACACGGGGCCGACCGTGCTGACGATGCCGCACCTGGCCGACGAGGCGTTCGCGGCGGTCGGCGAGAGCCTCGGGCGGCACGTCGAGCTGATGCCCCTGCACCCGGCCTACCGGGCCGGTTTCGCGGACGGGACCTCGCTCGACGTGCACACCGACGGCGACGCCATGGAGGCGGAGGTGCGGCGCTTCGCCGGACCGGCGGAGGCGGCGGGCTACCGCATGCTGCGGGAGTGGCTGGAGCGGCTGTACCGGGCGCAGATGCGCCGTTTCATCGACACGAACTTCGACTCGCCGTTCCAGCTGGCGCACCCGGACCTGGCTCGGCTGGCGGCGCTCGGCGGCTTCGGGCGTCTCGACGGCAGGATCGGCCGCTTCCTGTCCGACGCCCGTCTGCGCCGGGTCTTCTCCTTCCAGGCCCTGTACGCCGGGGTGGCCCCGGCCCGGGCGCTCGCGGCCTACGCGGTGATCGCCTACATGGACACGGTGGCCGGTGTCTGGTTCCCCAAGGGCGGCATGCACGCGCTGCCCCGGGCGATGGCGGACGTGGCGGCCGGTGCCGGTGCCGAGCTGCGGTGGTCGGCCGAGGTGAGCGCGCTGGAGCGCTCGGCGGGCCGGGTGCGGGCGGTCCGGCTCGCCTCGGGTGAGCGCATCCCGTGCGACGCGGTGGTGCTGAGCTGCGAACTGCCCGCCGCGCACCGGCTGCTGGGCCGGGCACCCCGGCGTCCGGTACGGCTGCGGCACTCGCCGTCCGCGGTGGTCCTGCACGCGGGGACCGACCGCACCTGGCCCCACCTCGCCCACCACACGCTGTCCTTCGGCGCGGCGTGGGAGCGCACCTTCGACGAACTGACCCGGACGGGGACGCTGATGAGCGACCCGTCGCTGCTGATCACCCGTCCGACCACGCACGATGCCTCCCTGGCGCCACCGGGCCGGCACCTCCACTACGTCCTGGCGCCCTGCCCCAACACGGCCGTCGGCCCCTCCGCCGCCGCCTGGCGGGACCTGGGCCCGCGCTACCGCGACAGCCTGGTCGCCGAGCTGGAACGCCGCGGCCTGGACGGGTTCGCGGACAGCGTCGAGGAGGAACTGCTGGTGACCCCGCTCGACTGGACGGCCCAGGGCCACGCGGCCGGCAGTCCCTTCTCCGTGTCCCACACCTTCGCCCAGACCGGGCCGTTCCGGCCGCGCAACCTCGTGCGCGGGCTGGACAACGTGGTGCTCGCGGGCTGCGGGACCACGCCCGGGGTCGGCGTACCGACCGTGCTCATCAGCGGGAAACTCGCCGCCGCCCGCGTCACCGGGGGCCGCACCCGGGTGACCCGGGCGGGCCGGTCCCCCGACCACCGCCCGTCCGCCCCGACCGGAGCAGGTGCCCATGACCCGTCGTGAACTGGACGCCGCCGGGATCACCGACCCTGGTCTGCGCAGCGCCTACGGCCGGTGCCGGCAGCTCAACGCCCGGCACGGCCGGACCTACTTCCTGGCCACACGGCTGCTGCCGCTGGAACGCCGTTCCGCGGTGCACGCGCTGTACGGCTTCGCCCGCTGGGCCGACGACATCGTCGACGACCTGGACCGGCGGCTGGCGCCCGACGAGCGGGACCTGCTGCTGAAGCGGCTGGAGGGCGATCTCGCGCACGGGCTGCGGGGCCGCGGCGGGACCGAGCCGGTGGTGCGGGCCGTGGCCGACACCGCCGGCCGCTACGGCATCGAGGTGGACCTGTTCGCCGATTTCCTCGCGTCGATGCGCGCCGACCTGACCGTCACGGACTACCCGACCTATGCCGATCTGCGGGCCTACATGCACGGCTCGGCCGCGGTGATCGGCCTTCAGATGCTGCCCGTGCTCGGCACGGTCGTCCCGCGCGAGGAGGCGGCGCCGCACGCGGCGGCCCTCGGGGTGGCGTTCCAGCTGACCAACTTCCTGCGGGACGTGGGTGAGGACCTGGACCGCGGTCGGGTCTACCTGCCGGCCGACCTGCTCGCCGCCCACGGCGTGGACCGGCCGCTGCTGGAGTGGAGCAGGAGCAGCGGCCGCAGCGATCCGCGCATCCGGGCGGCGCTCGTCGCGGCCGAGGCCCTGACCAGGGACGTGTACCGGGATGCGGAACCGGGCATCGCGATGCTCGACCCGCGGGTACGCCCGTGCATCCGCACCGCGTTCACGCTGTACGGCGGCATCCTCGACGCTATCGCGCGGCACGACTACACCGTGCTGCACCGCCGGGCGGTGGTGTCCCGCCGCCGACGGGCGGCCACCGCCGCGGCCGGTGTCCTGAAGGTGGCCGGCGCGCGGTGGCGCGCGGCGCCCGCGGCGCGGCCCGCCGCGCTGGAACGGAAAGGACCGGCTCGTGACTGACCGAGCGGACAAGGCGCGCTGGACCTCACCGCTGCGGCGGCGCCGCGGCCCCGGCTGGGCGGAGCAGACGCCGACCTGGCGCGCGGCCCGCCCGGCGCTGATCGCCGACACGCTCAAGCGGGCGTCCGCCCGGCCCTCGGGCAACTGGTTCGTCGTCGGCGCCTCGCGGGCCGTGCGCCCCGGCCGCCCCTGCGGCAGGACCGTCGGCGGCGTCGAGGTGGTGCTGTGGCGCTCGGAGTCGGGCGATCTGCGGGCCGGCCCCGGTGCCTGCCCGCACCTGGGTGCTCCGCTGCGGGACAGCCGGGTGGTGTGCGGCACGCTGGTCTGCCACTGGCACGGACTGGCCCTGGACGGTGCCGCGTTCGCCGGCTGGCAGCCGTACCCCGTGCACGACGACGGGGTGCTGGTGTGGGTGCGGCTGGACGCCGTCGGGGGTGAGGAGCCCTCGGAGCGGCCCGTGGTTCCGGCCCGTCCGGCACCGGGCAGCGGGGTGGACGCGGTGTTCACGGCGGTCGGGCGGTGCGAGCCGCAGGACGTGGTGGCCAACCGGCTCGACCCGTGGCACGGATCGTGGTTCCACCCGTACTCCTTCGTCGACCTGACGGTCGTGAGGGAGCCGCAGGGCGACGAGGGGGGTGACGAGGACGACGCCTTCGTCGTCGACGTGTCCTTCCGGGTGGCGGGCCGTCTGGTGGTGCCCGTACGGGCCGAGTTCACCGCGCCGGAGCCGCGCACCGTCCTCATGCGCATCACCGAGGGCGAGGGCGCCACGTCCGTGGTGGAGACCCATGCCACGCCGCTGACCGCCGCGGACGCGGACCGGCCGCGGACGGCCGTGACCGAGGCGGTCGTCGCCGCTTCGGACCGGCGCGGCTTCGCCCTGGCCCGGGCCGCCGCCCCCGTGCTGCGCCCCCTGATGCGGGGTACGGCCGGGCGCCTGTGGCGCGACGACCTGGCCTACGCCGAGAGGCGCTGGGAGTTGCGCAGCACCGGGCGGTTCCCCGGCTGACACGACCCCGCCGGACGGGCCTGCGCTGAGCGGCCCGGGCCCGTCCGGCGGCCCTTCACCGGCGCACAGGACGCTCCGCGAGCGCCCCGAGTGCCCGCAGCACCCGGGAGCGGCCCGCCCGTGGCACGGTCCACAGCACCTGGCCGCGGACGCCCCACCGGGCGAGCAGGGCGTTGGAGGCCAGGAAACCGGTGGTGGCGGCGCGTTCCATCAGGGCCACGGGCAGGTCGCAGCGCAGTCCGTCGCCGGCCAGCGTCAGCCACGGGTGCGGGGTCCGTACGGTGGGACGCCGGTGGTGGGTGCCGACCGGGAAGAGCGGGCAGTCCGAGCGCCACTCGTGCCGGGCGTCGACGAGGCGCGCCCGACGGGTCTCCGGGTACACGCGCCGCAGCTGCCCGAGCAGTTCGTCCTGCACGGTCTGCCGGTCCGCGCCGGGGTCGACGGCGTAGGCGTGCAGTTCGACGACGGAACCCCCGTGGTGCGCGGCCCAGCGGGCGGCCTCGCCCTCGTAGCGTTCCAGAACGCTGATGTTGTCGAGGCCGTCGTAGCCGCTGGTGCCGAGGAAGCCGGGGCGGTCGGCGCGGACCGGCCGGTCGAGCCAGAGCCGGGAGACGAGGAACGGCGGGGCGGTGCGCAGGGCGGCGATGTCCTCGCGCCAGGGGGCGGTGCCGAGGCGGGGCGAGTCGGCGACGACCCGGCGCAGTCCCGCGGTGTCGAGGGCGAGCACCACCGCGTCGTGCTGCCCGGTGCCGGTGCCGGTGCGCACCTCGGCTCCCCCGGCGGCATCGGGCTCCACGCCGTGGACGGGGGTGCCGGTGCGGACGGTCACGCCGAGGCGCCGGAGGTAGTCGGCGAGCGGCTCCCACAGGGCCTGCGGGAAGGGCTCGTCGGGCACGTCGAAGAGCAGCCCCTCCGAGGAGCCGAGGAAGTAGATGTGGAACATCAGCAGCAGCTCGGCGGCGGAGAGTTCGCGCGGGTCGGCGAAGAAGCTGCGGGAGAACACCTCGAACGCCAGGTGGTGAGCGGCCTCCGGGAAGCGGACGCGCTCCAGGAAGTCGGTCGCGCCGACCCGGTCGAAGCGCGCGTACACGTCGGGCACGCGCACGTCCATCAGCGGCAGCGCCGCCCGGGCGTCCAGGGCGGCGAGGTCGCGCAGGCCGAAGGTGGGGCTGAGGGCGACGAAGCCGAGGGCGCTGAGGGGCGGGGTGCGCGGGACTCGGGCGAAACTGTCGGTCAGGCCGCCGCTGTGCCGCAGGGGGTAGTCGGGCAGCGGGGTGAGGCGGGCCAGGGAGGGGTCGGTGCGCCGCAGCAGGCCGCGCAGGTTGTAGTACTGGCGGAAGAAGGCGTGGAAGCCGCGGCTCATGGTCACCTCGGAGCCGTCGGCCAGCCGGGTGCGCCGGCCGGCGAGGCGGCCGCCCAGGGACTCCTCGCGTTCGTAGAGGGTCACCCGGGCGCCGCGCTCGGCCAGTCCGGTGGCGGCGGCGAGACCGGCGATGCCGCCGCCCACCACGGCGACGGACGGTGCGTCCTCGCGCGTGAACCGGTCCCGGCCGGGCACGGGCATGAGGACCTCGGCCTTGCGGTCCCGGCCGCGGCGGGCGGCCTGACGGGTGCTCGCCGGGCGGCTCATCGGTCGGCCTTTCCCGCCGCGGCGACGAACGTGTGCGTGATGCCGGTCTGCCATCCGGCGAGGGGCAGGGCCCGCGCGCCCGTGAATCCGGCGCGCGTCAGCCGCCCGGCGAAGGCGGCAGCGGTGTCGAAGTCGAGGACGCTGTGCCACAGGTGCCGGTACAGGGCCCGGTCTCCGGTGAGCGTGCCCGCCGGGATGATCACCCCCTGGCACACGGCCGTCCACAGCGCCCGGTGCGCGGGCGAGCCGGTGAGGCTGTACTCGTGGACGGCGAGCCTCCCGCCCGGCCGCAGCAGTCCGCGCACCGTGCCGAGCACGCCGTCCGGGTCGGAGACGTTGCGGAACAGGTAGGCGGCGAAGACCGCGTCGAAGGGCCCTTCGCCGGCCGCGTGGAGTTCCTCCGCGCTCAGGTGCAGGAACCGCACACCGTCGGGCCACGGTTTGGCCAGCGCCCGGCGCAGCATGCCCGCGGAGGCGTCCACGGCGGTGATCCTCGCCCGGGGCGCGGCCCGCAGCAGGGCCCGGGTGGAGGCGCCGGTGCCGCAGCCGAGATCGAGCAGGTGCAGACCGGCCCCGTCCCCGGGGAGCTTCAGCCGGCGGGCCGAGCGCAGCAGGTCGGCGCGGTATCCGGGGTTGAGGCCGGTGAGGCGGTCGTAGGTGCGGGACGCGTGGTCGAAGGCGCGTGCCAGGTCGTGGTCGCGCAGCAGGGTCATCGGTGGCTCTCTCCGGTTCCTGGGGCGGGGTGGGTGCGGCGGGGGAGGAAGGGCACTTCGAGCGCGGTGCGGAGCATCGGGCCCACCGGGGTGCGCAGTCCGATGCCCCACTCCTCCCGGAACGAGGTGGCCCCGTCGAGGAAGCGCAGCAGGCGCGGCGCGGGCGTCCCGCGGAACAGGCCGGTGAAGAACGCGGGGCCGTCGATCCGCCCGGTGTCCAGGGCCCGCAGCAGCACCGCGTCCATGGCGAGCGCCCGCCTCCCGTGCGGTGCGGGCACGGTGGCGCGGCCGTCGTGCAGGGCGGCTGCGATGGCCCGGCTGTGCCGCTGGACCGCGGCGAAGGTGTAGCCGGTGGCGGGGCGGGTAGCGCCGCCCGCCGTGCCGATGCGGAAGACGGCCGACCCGGCCCGCCGGGGGAAGCGGGCGTCGGTCATGGGGATGACTCCCTGTTCGGCGCTCTCCACGCCGAACTCGTCCAGGCGCAGCACCTCGCGGGCGTAGTGCCCGAGCGCCGCCTCATAGGCCCCGGTGGTCAGCGGGGTGCGGGAGAACTCGGTGTACTCGACGAGCGCCCGGTCCGGGGCCAGCGGCAGGACGTAGCCGAACGCGAGCCCGTGCCGCGGCTGGGGCACCCGGAAGTCCATGAGGTCGGCGACCGCCGGGTCGAAGCGGTCGCCGCGGGTGCGCACGAACCAGCCGCGGAAGTGCTGGAGCAGCTGCGTCCGGGCGGGTGGCAGGGCGCGCAGGGGCCGCGAGTCGAACACGTAGCGCGAGCGCAGGGTCAGGGTCCGGCCGTCCTGTGCCGTGCAGCGGACCTCCGCGCCTCCGGGGACGTCGCGCACCGTGTGGGCCGTCGCGCGCAGCAGCCGCCCGCCGGGCGCGCGCGCCAGCCGGGCGTGCACGAGTCGTTCGAAGGCCGCGGAGCGCACCATGCGGTAGCGCGCGGGGGCCGGATCGACGGTGAGCGGGTCGCCGTCCGGGCCGTGCACCCGCAGCAGGGGCCAGGTGGCGGTGACCGCCTCCTCGAAGTCGCCGTCGCCCTGGTCCCAGTAGCACCAGGTGCGCTCCGCGGGACGCGCGGGACCGTCCGGCGGTTCGACCACGGTCACGGTCGCGGCGCCGGTCTCGACCAGCCGGTACGCGAGGCTGAGGCCGGCGGCACCGCCCCCGACGACCACCACGTCCGACGTGCCGAGAGGTTCCCGGCTCACCGGGCCCACCACGCGCCGCTCATCTCCGCACTCCGCTCCCGGCCACCGGTCGGCTGTTCCCCGTCCGTCGTGTGCTGTCCGTTCACCGCTTCCGGCGGGTGCCCTGGTTCGGATGCAGCACCCCCTATGGAGATACGGCCCCCTGGCGCGAGACGACCGTCTCCAGGACCGCGACGGCCTCGGCCAGCCCCGTGGGGCGCGGCAGGCCGGGAACGGTCCGGCCGCTCCAGCCGGGCCCGATCGTCAGGACGACCGGCTTGCGGCGGGCGCCCCGCACGCCCCACTCCATCGCGGCCACGTGCTGGGCCAGCGGGCGGCTCGCGGTCGTCCGGGACTGCGCCCACAGCGCCACCGCGGCCGGCCCGGTTCTGCGGACGGCCGTGACGAGGGACTCCACGGGCAGGGCGCCGCCGAACATGCGCACCGGCAGGCCGCGTTCGGCGAGCGCGGCGGCCAGCACCTCCAGGGGCAGCGTGTGGTTCTCCCCCGGCACGCAGGCGAGCACGACGGTGGCGCCCGGGCGGTCGGCGGCCGTGGGCGGGGCGGCGCGCCGCAGCGCGCCGGAGACGTGCCAGGACAGGAAGTGCTCGACCTCGACGTACTTCTCGCCGGAGCTCTCCCACTTGCGGCCGACCGCCTGGAGGGTCGGCATGATCACCTCGGTCCAGGCGGCGACCAGGCCGTGCTCGGCGATCGCGGTCTCCAGCAGCTCGTCGAGCGCGGAGGCGTCGAGGCGCAGCGCGGCACGGGCGATGCCCTTGCACTCCTGACGCACGTCCCCGAGGCGCAGTCCGCTGCCCGCCCGGCTGCGGGCGCGGACGGACGGTCGCGGTGCCACACCCGCGTCCCTCCGGGCCGGGGCCTCCTCTCCCGCCGCCACCGGGAGAGTCGGGGTTGCCGAGGCGGCCCGAGCGGGCGGGGCCTGCTGCTGCGTCGCTTCGTCGAGCACCGTGCGCGCCGCCTCGGCGGGCGGTATCCCGGTGGCCGTCAGGGCGCACATCCGCTCCAGCCGGGCCACGTCCACGGGGGTCCACCGCCGGTGCCGGCCGCCCGTGTGCGCGTCGGGTCCGAGGCCGTAGCGCCGGTCCCAGGTGCGGACCGTGGTGGGGGCGACCCCCAGGCGCCTGGCCACCTCCCCGGTGGTCAGTCCCGTGCCGGCCGGCGCGCTCCCGGGTCCGCGGCCCCGGCTGTCCCGTTCGTGTACACCCATACCCCCGACTGTACGACGCACAAACGACGCACGTTGAGATGCGTCGTTTGTGCGCCGAACACTGGCTTCGAGCGCATGGTCGCGGCTCGGCACAGCGCGACCGGTGCGGTTCGGCAGACGGCCTTCCGTCCCCGCACGACGCACTGCAGGAGGAACCAGGCCATGATCACCAACACGCGCATCACCGCCCCCGCCGCACCCGCGGAGGAAACGCGGTACGAGGAGGAACTGGCCCGTGGCCTCGTCGCCGCCGACGAGGAGGCGTTCGCCGCGATCTACCGGCGATGGGGCTCGCTCGTCCACACCATGGCCACCCGACTGCTCGGCGACACCTACGAGGCGGAGGACGTGACCCAGCAGGTCTTCCTCGGCGCCTGGCACGGCCGGGCCGGATTCCGTCCCGAGCGGGGTCCGCTCGGCGCCTGGCTGGTCGGCATCACCCGCCGCAAGATCGTCGACGCGCTGGCGGCCCGGACGAGGCGCCTGACGCTCATCGACTCGGCCGGCCGCGACGCGGACACCACCGGGCCCGACGAGGCGGCACCGGACCGCGTCCTGGACCGGGTGCTGCTCATCGACGCCCTGGCGCAACTGCCGTGCCGGCAGCGGGAGGTGCTGTGCATGGCCTTCTACGAGGACCTGACCCAGCCGCAGATCGCGGAGCGGACCGGCATGCCCCTGGGGACCGTCAAGAGCCACGCCCGACGCGGCCTGCACCGGCTCCGCCAGGCGATAGAGCAGCCCCCGGTCCATGAAACGGACCTCTAGGGCCGGCCGTCGGCGCATCCGAGGCGGCTCCCACACCTGAAACAGGACCGAGACTCCGCACCGTACGGAGACTCCGTTCGAAGGGATGATTCCCATGATTTCACGCACCCGCATCGCCATCGCCGCCTCGACCGGTGCCTGCGCCCTGGCCCTCGGCGTCTCCGCGCCGGCCCTGGCCGCCCAGCAGCAGGACAAGGCCATGGTGTCCGTCTTCCACGGCATCCCCGGTATGACCGTGGACGTGTACGCCAACGGCGATGAACTGATCGGCGACTTCAAGCCCGGCACCGTGACGGACCCGCTGTCCCTCGACGCCGGGAGCTACGACATCCAGATCTTCGAAGCGGGCCAGGGACCCGGCGGTACTCCGGCCCTGGAGAAGAAGATCGAGGTGCCTCAGGGCGCGAACGCCACGGTCGCCGCCCACCTCACCGCCGGCGGCGATCCCGAGCTGACGGCCTTCACCAACGACGTCTCCCAGGTCGAGGCCGGCAAGTCCCGCCTGACGGTCCGCCATGTCGCGGCCGCGCCGGCCGTCGACGTCCGGGCCGGCGGACAGCCGGTGTTCAGCAACCTGACCAACCCGAAGGAGGACACCGCCGAGGTCGACGCGGGCACGATCAACGCGGATGTGGTGCTCGCCGGCACGGACACCGTGGCCATAGGCCCGGCCGACCTGAAGCTCGGCGAAGGCACCAGCAACGTCGTCTACGCCTGGGGCAGCGCCGAGGACAAGAACCTGGCCCTGGCGACCCAGACGTTCAGCGGCATGGAGTCCTCACCCAAGGGCGTCCCCGCGGGCGGCAGCGGTGCCGCCGTCGCGCCGAACTCCTCCGACCTGGGGCCGGCCTGGGCCGTCGGGGCCGGAGCGGTCGCGGTGGCGGGCCTGCTGGTGACCCGCCGGGTCGCCCGCCGGCGTGGCTGACGGCAGGCGACGGCTGACGGGACCGATGGTGGCGGCTGCCGCTCTGGCAGCCGTCCTCGGTTTTCCGGCCACGCCGTCGCAGCCGGCCGCGCCCCCGCCCGCGGCGGCGCCGCCGGAACGCCGGAGCGCGACCGCCCCGGCGGCGGCGCCCGGCACAGCGCAGGATCCACCGCCCAGGCGCGTGCTCGTGCCCCGCGCCGGCCTCGACGCCGAGGTCGGTCCGGTGGGCGTGACGGACCGGGGAGACATGGCCGTCCCCGGGGACCCGTCCCGGGCCGGCTGGTACCGCTACGGCCCCGCGCCGGGCAGTACCCGGGGTTCGGCCGTGCTCGTCGGGCACGTCGACTCCGAGTCCGGTGACCTCGGTGAGTTCCTGGCGCTGTACGACGTGCGGCGCGGAGACCGCGTCGAGGTGCGCCGGGCGGGGGGCGGGCCGGTGCACTACCGGGTCGTCTCGCGGGTCACCGTGCCCAAGGACGGCCTGCCGCCCTCGGTGTTCCGCCGGAGCGGCGCCCCCGTCCTCACCCTCATCACCTGTGCGCCTCCGTACGACCCCGGGCGAGGCGGCTACGTGTCCAACCTCGTCGTCACGGCGGAGCCCGTCGAGTCCCGCCCAGCGGGGAACGGGAGGGCGAAGTGGCCCACGTAGAGTCCGCGCACCTGGTGGAACTGGCGCTGCGCAACGCCGCCCCGACCGACGCCGACGCCGAGGCCCTGCGGCACGTCGAGCAGTGCGACCGCTGCCGCGACGAGCTCCGCATGCTGACCCGCGTTGTCGCGGCGGCCCGCACCGCGCAGCTCGTGGACCTGCCGACGGCACCCCCGGACCGCGTCTGGCAGCGGATCAGCCGGGACGTCTCCGGCACCCCGGCCGCCCCCCGGCCATCCGCACCCGCCGCGCCCCCCGGAAGGCGACTACTCCTCGCCCTACTGACTCTCGCCGCCGCCGCGGGCATCGCGGTCGCCCACCGGTACCTGCACGAGCGCGCGAAGCCGGTGCAGCGCGGGGTTGTCCGCCAGGGCCGGCGCCCGGAGCACCCATGAGCCGTAGTGTACACATGGGACACTCGGTACCCTTGGGCGCATGACGCAGCCACTGCCCATAGAGTCCATTCGCGAGGTCCGGGCACACCTCGCCGAGGTCGTGGAGCGAGCCGACCGGGACGATGTACCCACTGTGATCACCCGACGCGGCAAGCAGGTCGCCGCCGTCGTCTCCATCGAGGTGCTGCGCAAGTACCAGGAATGGGAAGAGCGCGAGATCAACCGGATCATCGACGAGCGCATGGCCCATCCGGCACCCGGCATCCCGATCGAGGACGTCATGAGGGAGACGCTGGCGCGCAGTGAGTGAGTACCGCACGGTCTTCCGCCCCGAGGCCCAGGCGGAGCTGCGCAAGATCCCGCGCGACATGGCGCTTCGCATCCTGGCCAAACTGACCGAGCTGGAGAGCGACCCCTTCGGCTTCAACACCACCGCACTCGTATCGCAGCCCGAGCGCCGCCGCCTGCGGGTCGGCGACTACCGGGTCGTCTACACGATCGACAACGGGGAGCTGGTGGTGTGGGTCGTACACGTCGGACACCGTTCCACGGTCTACGACACGTAGCCGCTTCAGGTTCCGCGCGTTGCCGCGGACAACACAACGGCCTGACCTGCTTTCTCGCAGGTCAGGCCGTTTGTCCACGTCCCATCAGACGTTGAACCGGAACTCCACCACATCCCCGTCCTGCATGACGTACTCCTTGCCCTCCATCCGCGCCTTCCCCTTCGCACGGGCCTCCGCAACCGAGCCCGTCTCCACCAGGTCGTCGAAGGAGATGACCTCCGCCTTGATGAAGCCCTTCTGGAAGTCGGTGTGGATGACGCCGGCCGCCTCGGGGGCCGTCGCGCCCTTCTTGATGGTCCAGGCGCGGGATTCCTTGGGGCCGGCGGTCAGGTAGGTCTGGAGGCCCAGTGTGCGGAAGCCGACGTGGGCCAGGGTCGCCAGGCCCGGCTCCTCCTGGCCGACGGACTGGAGGAGTTCCAGCGCCTCGTCCTCGTCGAGCTCGGCGAGGTCCGCCTCCAGCTTGGCGTTGAGGAAGATCGCCTCGGCGGGGGCGACCAGCGCGCGCTGCTCGTTCTTGAAGTCCTCGTCGGTCAGCTCGTCCTCGTCGACGTTGAAGACATAGAGGAACGGCTTGGTGGTGAGCAGGTGCAGGTCGTGCAGGAGCTCCTCGTTGCCGGAGCCCTGGACGATGCCCGCGGAGAACAGTGTGTCGCCCTTCTCCAGGATCTCCTTGGCCTCCTCGACGGCCTTGACCTTCGGCGCGATGTCCTTCTTGATGCGCGACTCCTTCTGGAGGCGCGGCAGGACCTTCTCGATGGTCTGCAGGTCCGCGAGGATCAGCTCGGTGTTGATCGTCTCGATGTCGTCCTTCGGCGAGACCTTGCCGTCCACATGCACGACGTTCTCGTCCTTGAAGGCGCGGATGACCTGGCAGATCGCGTCCGACTCGCGGATGTTCGCGAGGAACTTGTTGCCCAGGCCCTCGCCCTCCGAAGCGCCGCGGACGATGCCGGCGATGTCGACGAAGTCGACGGTGGCCGGAAGGACCCGCTGCGAGGAGAAGATCTCCGCCAGTTTCGTCAGCCGGGGGTCGGGCACGCCGACGACGCCGACGTTGGGCTCGATCGTGGCGAACGGGTAGTTGGCCGCCAGCACGTCGTTCTTGGTCAGGGCGTTGAACAGGGTCGACTTGCCGACATTCGGCAGACCGACGATTCCGATCGTGAGCGACACGTTGCGACTTCCCGTGAGTGGAGGGCCAGGAGGCCAGGGGACCGGCCGATCCACCAGTCTACGGCGTGTCCGGAACCGCCCGGGCGGACTGTCGAACGCTTGGCCAAGCCACGGCCGACGGCGTGTCTGGGGGGCCATTCGGCATATTGAACGACCTAAGTTGGTGCGGTGGAGCAACACAGGACGCGATCTCCCCAGTACGGAACGCGACAGTACGGACCGCGACGGGACCGGCCCGGGCCTCCCGGGCCGCCCCGGCAACCCGTGCCGTCCCAGGCGGGGCGGGGAGCGGGGGGCGAGCCCGTGCGCACGGCCCGGCCGCCCGGGCCGCAGCGCCGCCCGGCACCGGTACGACGGCCCGCGCCCGCACCGGCACTCACCGCCGGCCGGCTGCCGAACCCCCGGCTGACCGGCCTGGGCAGCGGGCTGTTCTGCGCGGTGGTGATGTTCCTGCTGGGCGCGCTCTGCTCGGCGCTGTTCGGGGCGTCCCTGACGGCGTACGGCGTGCTGTTCCTGCCGGTGTGCGTGCTGACCGCCCTGTGGGTGCGCCGGGGGGACCTGATGACCGCGCCGGTCGTGGTGCCGATCGCGTTCGCCGTGGGGCTGCTGCCGCTGGCCGAGGGAGGGACCGGCAGCAGGCTGATGGGCCTGCTTACGGCGCTCGCCACACAGGCCGGCTGGCTGTACGGAGGGACGCTGATCGCCGGGCTGATCGTGATCGTCCGGCGGATCAGGCTGGTGCACCGGCGGCGGACGGCGGGGGCCCGGCCGCCGGTGTGACACCCGGCAGACCAGGCCTCAGCGCCCGGCCGCCCGCATCGCCGCGCCCACGATCCCCGCGTTGTTCTGGAGCTGCGCCGGGACGATCTCGGCCTTGATGCCCTCGATGTGGGGCAGGAACTTGTGGGCCTTGCGGCTGACGCCGCCGCCGATGATGAACAGCTCCGGCGAGAACAGCATCTCGACGTGGGCGAGGTACTTGCTCACGCGGTGCGCCGCCCAGTGCTCCCACGTCATGTCGTGGTCCTCGCGGGCCTTGCTGGAGGCGCGCTTCTCCGCGTCGTGCCCGTCGAGCTCCAGGTGGCCCAGCTCGGTGTTGGGGACGAGGACGCCGTCGACGAAGACCGCGCTGCCGATGCCGGTGCCGAGGGTCAGCAGGATCACCGTGCCCCGGCGGTCGCGGCCGGCGCCGAAGTGCATCTCGGCGACTCCCGCGGCGTCCGCGTCGTTGACCACCGTCACCGGCAGTCCGCCCAGCCGCTCGCCGAGCAGCGCGCGGGCGTCGGTGTCGATCCAGCTGTCGTCGACGTTCGCCGCCGTACGGATCGTGGCTCCGTCGGTGACGACGCCGGGGAAGGTGACCCCGACCGGTCCCGTCCAGCCGAAGTGGTCGACGACCTGCTTGACGCCGTCGGCCACCGCGTCGGGCGTGGCCGGGTGGGGGGTGAGGACCTTGTGGCGCTCCTGCGCCAGGTCGCCCTTGTCCAGGTCCACCGGCGCACCCTTGATCCCGGATCCGCCGATGTCCACTCCGAAGATCTGCATGGCCCTACGTTACGACGAACGACTGACGGTCACAGGCCGGACGGCGGTCGCCGCCCGGCCCGTACCCGGTCACTTCGCGGAATCTTCACCGGTCCCGGCGCCACCGCGCTCGGCGACCAGCGACGCCGCCTCCTCGCGCAGGTCGCGGCGCAGCTCCTTGGGCAGGGAGAACGTGATGGACTCCTCGGCCGCCTTGACGATCTCGACGTCCTCGAAGCCGCGCTGCGACAGCCACTCCAGGACCTGCTCGACCAGGACCTCCGGGACGGAGGCGCCCGAGGTGACGCCGACCGTGGTCACGCCCTCCAGCCAGGCCTCGTCGATCTCGTCGGCGAAGTCCACGAGGTACGCCGCACGCGCGCCCGCGATCTTGGCGACCTCGACGAGCCGCTTGGAGTTGGAGGAGTTGCGCGAGCCGACCACGATGACCAGCTCCGACTCGGCGCCCATCTGCTTCACGGCCAGCTGGCGGTTCTGCGTGGCGTAGCAGATGTCGTCGCTGGGCGGGGAGATGAGCTGCGGGAACTTGTCCTTCAGGGCGTCGACGGTCTCCATGGTCTCGTCGACGGACAGCGTGGTCTGGGAGAGCCAGACGACCTTGGAGGGGTCGCGGACCTCGACCTTCGCCACGTCGCCGGGCCCGTCGACCAGCTGGATGTGGTCGGGGGCCTCGCCGGAGGTGCCGATGACCTCCTCGTGACCCTCGTGGCCGATCAGGAGGATGTCGTAGTCCTCGTTCGCGAAGCGGACGGCTTCCTTGTGGACCTTGGTGACCAGGGGGCAGGTGGCGTCGATGGTGGCGAGCTTGCCGCGCTCGGCCTCCTCGTGGACGACGGGGGCCACGCCGTGCGCGGAGAACATGACGATGTTCCCCGGGGGCACTTCCTCCGTCTGCTCGACGAAGATCGCGCCCTTCTTCTCCAGGGTCTGCACGACGTACTTGTTGTGGACGATCTCGTGCCGGACGTACACCGGAGCGCCGTACTGCTCCAGGGCTTTCTCGACGGCGATCACGGCGCGGTCCACACCCGCGCAGTAGCCACGGGGGGCGGCGAGCAGGACACGGCGGCCAGGCGAAGCAGACATGCGTCCCATCGTAAGGCCGCGTCCGGCGGCTCGAAGATCCCGTCCGTGTGACGCTCCGGCGAAGACCGGCACGGCCCCGCGCGGGGAGGAGGGCGGTGTTGTCGGTGGTGCCCACTACGCTCGCGGACATGGCTGTGAACACGACTCCGGAAGCCCCGCTGCCCGTCGGCGAGGTGTCGCGGCTGATCGGGGGCTGGATCGACCGGCTCGGGGCGGTGTGGGTCGAGGGGCAGATCACACAGTTGTCGCGGCGGCCGGGCGCGGGGGTGGTGTTCCTGACGCTGCGGGACCCGTCGTACGACATCTCGGTGAGCGTCACCTGCTACCGGCAGGTGTTCGACGCCGTCGCGGACGTGGTGAGCGAGGGCGCCCGGGTCGTCGTCCTCGCCAAGCCCGAGTGGTACGCCCCGCGCGGGCAGCTGTCGCTGCGGGCCGCCGAGATACGGCCCGTCGGGGTCGGTGAGCTGCTCGCGCGCCTGGAGCAGCTGAAGAAGGCCCTTGCCCGGGAGGGGCTGTTCGCGCCGGAGCGCAAGAAGCCGTTGCCGTTCCTGCCGCAGCTCATCGGGCTGGTCTGCGGCCGGGCCTCGGCCGCCGAGCGGGACGTCCTGGAGAACGCGCGGCACCGCTGGCCCGCCGTCCGCTTCGAGGTGCGCAACGTCGCCGTGCAGGGCGTGCACGCCGTGCCGCAGGTCGTGCAGGCCGTGAAGGAGCTCGACGCGCTCGACGACGTGGACGTGATCATCGTCGCCCGGGGCGGCGGCAGCGTGGAGGACCTGCTGCCGTTCTCCGACGAGCAGCTGATCCGCACGGTCGGGCAGTGCCGTACGCCCGTGGTGTCCGCCATCGGGCACGAACCGGACAACCCGCTGCTGGACCACGTCGCCGACCTGCGCGCCTCCACTCCGACCGACGCCGCCAAGAAGGTGGTGCCGGACGTCGGCGAGGAGTACGAGCGGGTACGGCTGCTGCGCGACCGGGCGCGGCGGTGCGTGGCGGCACTGGTGGACCGGGAGGAGCGGGGGCTGGCGCACGCGCTGGCGCGGCCGTCGATACAGGACCCGCACCGGATGATCGACGCGCGCGCCGACCAGGTGGCGGATCTGCTCGACCGGGCCCGGCGCTGTCTGCGGCACCAGCTCGACCGCGCCGACTCGGAGCTGTCGCACACGCACGCGCGTGTGGTGGCCCTCTCCCCCGCCGCGACCCTGAAGCGCGGGTACGCCGTGCTGCAGAGGGCGGACGGGCACGCGGTCCGCGACCCCGGCGAGGTGACGAGCGGGGAGGCCCTGCGCGCGCGGGTCTCCGAGGGTGAGTTCTCCGTACGAGTGGACACATAGGGTGGGTGGATGACCAGCGAGGTTGACGAGACACCGGGCACCAGCGAGGCGCTCGGGTACGAGCAGGCGCGGGACGAGCTGATCGAGGTCGTCCGGCGCCTGGAGGCGGGCGGTACGACGCTGGAGGAGTCCCTCGCGCTCTGGGAGCGGGGCGAGGAGCTGGCCAAGGTGTGCCGGCGGTGGCTGGAGGGGGCGCGGGCGCGGCTGGACGCGGCGCTGGCGGAGGAGGCCGCGGAGGACGAGGACGCGGAGTGACCAGGGCGTTCGGTTCGTGATCCATGACACCCCCACATTGGTTGAACGTTGAACTTTATTCGCGTACGGTCGAAGACGTCAGCCGGTCTTCCCGGATCGACCGTCGCGAGAAAGTGCCTTCATGTCCCTCGTTCTTGACCCCGCAGCCCAGGACCTTCTGTTCCGTGAGGCCCGCAGCGCCAACACCTTCACCGACGAGCCGGTGACCGATGAGCAGGTGCAGGCGATCTACGACCTGGTCAAGTACGGTCCGACCGCCTTCAACCAGACCCCGTTGCGCATCACCCTGGTCCGCTCGCCCGAGGCCCGCGAGCGCCTGGTGGCGCACATGGCCGAGGGCAACCGGCCCAAGACCGCGAGCGCACCGCTGGTGGCGATCCTCTCCGCGGACAACGAGTTCCACGAGGAGCTCCCGCACCTGTTCCCGGCCGCGCCGCAGATCAAGGACGTCTTCTTCACCGAGCGCCCGGTCCGCGAGAACGCCGCCGCGCTGAACGCCGCCCTCCAGGCCGCGTACTTCATCGTCGGCGTCCGCGCCGCCGGCCTCGCCGCCGGACCGATGACGGGCTTCGACTTCGAGGGTGTGCGCAAGGAGTTCCTGGACGACGACCACACCCCGCTGATGGTCGTCAACATCGGCCGCCCGGGCCCGGACGCCTGGCACCCGCGCTCCCCGCGCCTGGGCTTCGACCAGGTCGTCACGACCGTCTGAGCGACGGACACGAGACACGAGGAAGGCCCCCGGCATCCGCCGGGGGCCTTCCTCGTGCGCGTTCACTTCGTCCGCAGCGCCTCGGCCATCTTCGTCAGCTGCGCGAACGAGGCGGTGCCCGTCACGACCGTCGTCGAGCCCTTGGTGCCCTCCAGGACCAGCGCGTCGTACCGGCCGCCCTCGTAACGGGTCCACGTCTCGCCGGCGATCTTCTCGGTCTTCCCGGTCTCCCGCGCACCCTGGGTCGCCTCGTCGAGGAAGACGGGGCGCCGCTGAGTGGACTGCTCGACCGCGACGTACTCCCCCTCGGGATCGTGGAAGCCGAGGTGCCAGGCGTCGAACTCGTCGCCCCGGAAGCGGACGGAGGTGGCCTTCCATGTGCCGGGCAGCCCCTCGGGCGCGGCCACCGGGTAGGAGGCGGCGCGGCGTGCCGTGAGCAGCTCGACCCGGTAGTCGACGGCCTTGACGTCGGGCGCGCTGTCGTCGTGCGGGATGAAGAGGTACACGAAGCCCGCCACCAGGACGATGACTCCCATGGAGAGGATCATGTCCCGCGCCGTCTTCTGCTTGCCGTTCTTGCCTGCCACGCCCCCTATCGTCGCAGGTCCCTGCCGCGCTCATCCGTGGGGGCCCCTGCTCATTTTGCGGCCTCGGCGATAGAGTCGAGCGACAAAGCCCTCATCCGGCCGTCGTCGTACAGAAAGGTGCGCTCCGATGACCGAGCATCATCATTTGCCGTCCGAACTCGATGTGCCCTCCGAGGCCCCCGACCGCAACCTCGCCCTGGAACTGGTCCGGGTCACCGAGGCGGCGGCGATGGCCGCGGGCCGCTGGGTCGGGCGAGGTGACAAGAACGGCGCCGACGGTGCCGCGGTACGCGCCATGCGCACCCTCGTCTCCACCGTCTCGATGAACGGCGTCGTCGTCATCGGCGAGGGCGAGAAGGACGAAGCCCCCATGCTGTTCAACGGGGAGCGCGTGGGCGACGGGACCGGGCCCGAGTGCGACATCGCCGTCGATCCGATCGACGGCACGACGCTGACCGCGAAGGGCATGACGAACGCGATCGCGGTGCTGGCCGCCGCCGAGCGCGGGTCCATGTTCGACCCGTCCGCCGTCTTCTACATGGACAAGCTCGTCACCGGTCCGGAGGCGGCCGACTTCGTCGACATCAACGCCCCGGTGTCGGTGAACATCCGGCGGGTCGCCAAGGCGAAGCGGTCCGCGCCGGAGGACGTGACGGTGGTGATCCTGGACCGCCCGCGGCACGAGGGCATCATCAAGGAGATCCGGGAGACCGGGGCCCGCATCAAGCTGATCTCCGACGGCGACGTGGCCGGCTCGATCCTGGCGCTGCGCGAGGGCACGGGCGTCGATCTGCTGCTCGGCATCGGCGGTACGCCCGAGGGCATCATCTCGGCCTGCGCGGTGAAGTGCCTCGGCGGCACGATCCAGGGCAAGCTGTGGCCCAAGGACGACGAGGAGCGGCAGCGGGCGATCGACGCGGGGCACGACCTCGACCGGGTGCTGACGACCGAGGACCTCGTCACCGGCGAGAACGTCTTCTTCGTGGCCACCGGCATCACCGACGGCGAGCTGCTGCGGGGGGTTCGCTACCGGGCGGAGAACGCCACGACCGACTCGATCGTGATGCGGTCGCGGTCGGGCACGGTCCGCCGGATCTCCTCCGAGCACCGGCTGAGCAAGCTGCGGGCCTACAGCGCGATCGACTTCGACAAGGGGAAGTAGCCCCGAGGAGCGGACGAACGGCGCAGCGAAAGGGCGTCCCCGGTGCGGTGGGGACGCCCCTTTCGTACGCCGTTCTTGTACGCACTGCCGGGACGCCCTCGCCGGACGCCCTGTTCTTGCTCGGCCGTCAGCCTGCCGCCGCTATCTGGTTCGCCGGGCGGGCCGCCTTCTTCAGCTCCATCTCGCGGCGGCGGCGCCGGGCCAGGACCACGCGGCGCTCCGCGGCGGTGAGGCCGCCCCAGACGCCGTAGGGCTCGGGCTGGAGCAGGGCGTGCTCGCGGCACTCGACCATCACCGGACACCGGGCACAGACCCGTTTCGCCGCCTCCTCCCGGGACAGTCTCGCGGCGGTCGGCTCCTTGGAGGGGGCGAAGAAGAGGCCGGCCTCGTCACGACGGCACACCGCCTCGGTGTGCCACGGGGCGTCCTGGTCCCTGTCTCGCGCTGGCACCCGCGGGGCCGGAACGGCAGCTACCTGCACGGACGAATGCGGCGGTTGCAGCACGGTCTACTCCTGACGACGGCTTCGCGAGCGAGAGACGATGCAGCAAGGCCTACCCGCTGTACGCGCGCCTATGCACTGAGTTCCGAACCGCCGGATTCGGGGGATTCGCGCCTGTCAATGCCCCAGGTGTTTGCGCAAACTCCTGTCGACCTTGCGCTGCACTCGGTCCAGGATGTCCGCGACGACCTTGCCGCGCCTGGGCCGCGCCTCGACGCTTCCCAGGACGGCCCAGCCGTCGACGTAGACGACGGGGGCCTGCGGGTCGCCCGAGTCGAGGGTGTCCACCTCGAAGCTGCCGAGGACGCCGCTCCCCGTGCCGCGCAGCGACACGTTCTCCGGGACGCGGATCTCGACGCTGCCGAAGATCGCGAACGACTTGACGACGACCTGCTGGTGGTCGAAGAAGGCCTCGCTGAGGTCTATCTCGACACTGCCGAAGACCGCGTACGCGTGGATACGGCGGCCCGCCCGCCAGCGGCCCTTGCGGACGGCACCGCTGAAGACCGCGACCACGTTGTCGTCCGGGTCGATCGGGAGGGCGCCGGCGGTGGGGCGGTGCGGGGCGGGAGCCGGGGAGGAGGCGGGGCCCTGGCGGTGGGCCGCGGGCAGGTCCCGTATGAAGACCTCCAGCTCGCCGACCGTCTTGGCGCGCAGCACCCCCTCGACGCGCTCGGCGTGCTCGTCGGCGGTGAGGCGGCCTTCGGCCAGGGCGTCGTGCAGGATGTCGGCGATGCGGTCGCGCTCGGCGTCGGAGGCGCGGAGATCGGAGACGGCGGGCGGCGCGCTCTGCTGCTGAAGGTCCGGCTTCTGAAGGTCCACGACAGCAGCGTACCGAAACACGATAGATCGCGACACCCCCCGATGGCGCCCCCTGCGGCACGGCCGGATGTGACGAACTGAGCCTTACCTCACAAGCTCGCCGTCAGCGGCAGGTTCTACGCTGGTTGGCGCTCGCCAATGGAGGCGGGCCGCCGTCTGTCGAGTGAGGAATGGGCGAGATGCCTGAGTTCGCGTACACCGATCTGCTCCCCCAGGGAGAGGACACCACCCCGTACCGGCTGGTGACCTCCGAGGGTGTCTCCACCGTCGAGGGGCCGGACGGGCGGACCTTCCTCCAGGTGGAGCCGGAGGCGCTGCGCAAGCTCGCCGAGGAGGCCATCCACGACATCCAGCACTACCTGCGCCCGGCCCACCTCGCCCAGCTGCGCCGGATCATCGACGACCCCGAGGCGTCGGGCAACGACAAGTTCGTGGCGCTGGACCTGCTGAAGAACGCGAACATCGCGGCGGCGGGCGTGCTGCCGATGTGCCAGGACACGGGCACGGCGATCGTGATGGGCAAGCGCGGGCAGAACGTGCTGACGGCCGGCCGCGACGAGGAGGCCCTCAGCCGCGGCATCTACGACGCGTACAAGAACCTCAACCTGCGCTACTCGCAGATGGCTCCGCTCACCATGTGGGAGGAGAAGAACACCGGCTCCAACCTCCCCGCGCAGATCGAGCTGTACGCGGCGGACGGCGGCGCCTACAAGTTCCTCTTCATGGCGAAGGGCGGCGGCTCGGCGAACAAGTCGTTCCTGTACCAGGAGACGAAGGCCGTCCTGAACGAGTCCTCCATGATGAAGTTCCTGGAGGAGAAGATCCGTTCGCTGGGCACGGCGGCCTGCCCGCCCTACCACCTGGCGATCGTGGTCGGCGGTACGTCCGCCGAGTACGCGCTGAAGACCGCCAAGTACGCCTCCGCGCACTACCTCGACGAGATCCCGGCCGAGGGCTCCGAGCTCGGGCACGGCTTCCGGGACAAGGAGCTGGAGCAGAAGGTCTTCGAGCTGACGCAGAAGATCGGCATCGGCGCGCAGTTCGGCGGCAAGTACTTCTGCCACGACGTGCGCGTGGTGCGCCTTCCGCGGCACGGCGCGTCCTGCCCGGTCGCCATCGCCGTGTCCTGCTCCGCCGACCGCCAGGCCGTCGCGAAGATCACGGCCGAGGGCGTCTTCCTGGAGCAGCTGGAGACGGACCCGGCGCGGTTCCTGCCGGAGACGACGGACGAGCACCTCGACGAGTCCTCGGACGTCGTGAAGATCGACCTCAACCAGCCGATGGAGCAGATCCTCGCCGAGCTCACCAAGCACCCGGTGAAGACCCGCCTGTCCCTGACCGGCCCGCTGGTCGTGGCCCGCGACATCGCGCACGCCAAGATCAAGGAGCGGCTGGACGCGGGCGAGGAGATGCCGCAGTACCTGAAGGACCACCCGGTCTACTACGCCGGTCCGGCCAAGACGCCCGAGGGCTACGCGTCCGGCTCCTTCGGTCCGACCACGGCCGGCCGGATGGACTCCTACGTGGAGCAGTTCCAGGCGGCGGGCGGCTCCAAGGTGATGCTGGCCAAGGGCAACCGCAGCAAGCAGGTCACCGACGCGTGCGACGCCCACGGCGGCTTCTACCTGGGCTCCATCGGCGGCCCGGCCGCGCGCCTCGCCCAGGACTGCATCAAGAAGGTCGAGGTCGTCGAGTACGAGGAGCTCGGGATGGAGGCCGTCTGGAAGATCGAGGTCGAGGACTTCCCGGCGTTCATCGTCGTCGACGACAAGGGCAACGACTTCTTCCAGGACCCCGCGCCCGCGCCCACGTTCACCTCCATTCCGGTACGCGGGCCCGGACTCGCCTGACGACGGCGGTGATGATTCGCCTCCGCGGGGAACAGTGGTCGCGGCGCTGACGCTGTGACACGTGGAGGTGATCGTCGATGACCGACGAGCAGGACAGGACCGAGTACCGCACCGAGCACGACTCCATGGGCGAGGTGCGGGTGCCCGCGCACGCGAAGTGGCGTGCCCAGACCCAGCGGGCCGTGGAGAACTTCCCCGTCTCCGGGCAGCGCATCGAACGCGCGCACATCGAGGCGCTGGCCCGGATCAAGGGGGCCGCGGCCAAGGTCAACGCCGAGCTGGGGGTCCTGGACAAGGACATCGCCGGGGCCATCCAGGAGGCGGCCGGGGAGGTCGCCGAAGGGAAGTGGGACGAGCACTTCCCGGTCGACGTGTTCCAGACCGGGTCCGGGACCTCGTCGAACATGAACACCAACGAGGTCATCGCCACCCTCGCGAGCGAGCGGCTGGGCAGCGCCGTGCATCCGAACGACCACGTCAACGCCTCCCAGTCGTCCAACGACGTCTTCCCCTCCTCGATCCACATCGCCGCCACCGCCGCCGTGACGCGCGACCTGGTCCCCGCCCTGGAGCACCTCGCCGCCTCCCTGGAGCGCAAGGCGGAGGAGTTCGCCGACGTCGTGAAGTCGGGGCGTACGCACCTGATGGACGCCACGCCCGTGACGCTGGGCCAGGAGTTCGGCGGGTACGCGGCCCAGGTGCGGTACGGCGTCGAGCGGCTTCAGGCCTCCCTGCCCCGGCTCGCCGAACTGCCCCTCGGCGGCACGGCCGTCGGCACCGGCATCAACACCCCGCCCGGCTTCTCCGCCGCCGTCATCGAGGAGGTCGCCCGCACCACCGGGCTGCCCCTCACCGAGGCCCGGAACCACTTCGAGGCGCAGGGCGCCCGGGACGGCATCGTCGAGACCAGCGGGCAGCTGCGGACCATCGCGGTCGGACTGACGAAGATCGCCAACGACCTGCGCTGGATGTCCTCCGGGCCGCGCACCGGCCTCGCCGAGATCGCCCTGCCCGACCTCCAGCCCGGGTCCTCGATCATGCCGGGCAAGGTGAATCCGGTCATTCCCGAGGCCGTGCTGATGGTCGCCGCGCAGGTCGTCGGCAACGACGCCACCGTCGCGACCGCCGGCGCCGCCGGGAACTTCGAGCTGAACGTGATGCTGCCGGTCATCGGCAAGAACGTGCTGGAGTCGGTCCGGCTGCTCGCCAACGTCACGCGGCTGCTGGCCGACCGCACCGTGGACGGCATCACGGCGAACCGCGAGCGGGTGCGGGAGTACGCCGAGTCCTCCCCCTCCGTCGTCACGCCGCTCAACAAGTACATCGGCTACGAGGAGGCCGCCAAGGTCGCCAAGAAGGCCCTGGCCGAACGGAAGACGATCCGGCAGGTCGTGCTGGACGGCGGCTACGTGGAGCGCGGGGACCTGACCGCGGAGCAGCTCGACGAGGCACTCGATGTCCTGCGGATGACACACCCGTGACGGGGGGACGCGTTCGTGTGCCCGGCGCGTGAACCGTGACACGCGCCGCAGCGTCGTATGCCTACGGCACCTAATATCTGTTCATGGCAGACGGTGGAGCGATGAGACGCGTGGAAACGGGTGGTGCGGCAGGCTTCTGGGCGCCCGGGAGCCGGATCCTGTGGCGGTACCGGGAGAACGGCGGCACGCAGGTGCACATCGCGCGTCCCGTCACCGTCGTCCGGGACGACGCCGACCTGCTCGCCGTGTGGCTGGCGCCCGGCACCGAGTGTGTGAAGCCCGTGCTCGCAGACGGCACTCCCGTGCACCTGGAACCGCTGGAGTCGCGCTACACCAAGCCGCGGACCGTGCAGCGCGACCGGTGGTTCGGCACGGGTGTGCTGAAGCTCGCCCGGCCCGGCGAACCCTGGTCGGTGTGGCTGTTCTGGGAACCGGGCTGGCAGTTCAAGAACTGGTACGTGAACCTGGAGGAGCCGCTCATCCGTTGGGCGGGCGGCGTCGACTCCGTCGACCATTTCCTGGACATCTCCGTCCATCCCGACCGGAGTTGGCACTGGCGGGACGAGGACGAGTTCGCCCAGGCCCGGCGGGACGGGCTGATGGACGACCAACAGGCGGAAAAGGTACAGGCGGCGGGAGAGAGGGCGGTGGAGGTGATCCGCGCCTGGGGCCCGCCGTTCTCGGAAGGCTGGCAGCAATGGCGCCCGGATGCCTCCTGGGCTGTACCGTCACTGCCGGAGGACTGGGATCGTACGCCCGCGCATGTGTCCTCATGAGACCCTTGATGCGCCCCCGGGCAAGAAACGTAGGATCGTCCTCCGCAAGGGCGCGCGGCGGCAACTACCGGAGCACGCGCTGGGCTTGACCGATCGTCACCGAGGGGCGGCAGGACGTGAGCGAGGGGTACGAGGGCAACACCGGAAGGGCCTGCGCCACGGGCCCCAGGGGCCGTCAGACGGCCTCTGCGGGCCGCAGACGGTCCGCCGGTGGCACAGGAACAACCTCTGACCACGCGGGAATTCCGTTCCTGGGGCACGTATTCCGGGTATCGGAGTTTCGGCGGGACCAACTGCGCGCGCGGCGCGCAGCCCCGGACGGATGGATTCGACACGCGTGACGGAGCAGCCGACCTCGTTCGAACGCCCCCAGACGGGCGTCGACCCCGCGGATCCCCGCGGGGCGTTCGTGCATACCCCGACACCGGCGCGTGCGCCCGGTGCGGGCACCTTACCGGTACAGGGCCGCCCCGGCGGTGACGTCAGCGTTCCGGTCACGACGGCACACAGCACGCCGGGCACGTCGGAGCCGGGCACCTCCACGCCGTTCGGCAAGGGCAAGGACACTGTGAGCGACCCCGCCTCCGAGCACTCCCAGCCGGGTGCCGAGCAGACCGCCGAGCGCGAGACGCCTCGGCCGCGCCCCGCCCCCGAGGGCATCCCGGTCCAGCCGGCCGACGAACAGGACCGGCCGGCGGTGAACACCGACGGGCAGGAGCGGCGCAGCGGCCAGAGCCTGCCCCCGGGCCGGCCCACGCCTATGCGGCGGGACGGCGACCGGCTCAGGTTCGTGGGGGCCGCCACCCGGCGGATCGCCCGTGGCATCGACCTGGACGAGATCGTGATGGGGCTGTGCCGGGCGACCGTGCCCACCTTCTCCGACGCGATCCTGGTCTACCTGCGCGACCCGCTGCCCGTCGGCGACGAGCGGCCCACCGGCCCGCTGGTGCTGCGGCTGCGCCGCACCGACCGGATACCGGCGGAGCGCGACACGGAGAACGGCTTCCTGCCGGCCGCGCAGCCCGAGCCGAACGAGCTGGACACGGTCGGTGCCGAGCTGTGCGAGGTGCGGCCCGGCAGCGCGCTCGCCGAGGTCCTGCGGGGCGTGCGCCCGGTGTTCACGGACGCTCCGGCGGCCCGGGCCGCCCTGCCGGAACTGCTCGGTGAGGGCGGCGAGTTCGCCGTGCCGGACGGGCAGCGGGCGATCCTCGCCCCGCTGCGCGGCCGGCGCCGGGTCATCGGTGCGGCGCTGTTCCTGCGCCGGCCCGAGCGCATGGCGTTCGAGCCGGACGACCTGCTGGTGGCCGCCCAGCTCGCCACGCACAGCGCGCTCGGCATCGACAAGGCGGTGCTGTACGGCCGCGAGGCCTACATCGCGGACGAGTTGCAGCGCACCATGCTGCCCGAGACGCTGCCCCGCCCGACGGGCGTGCGGCTGGCCTCCCGCTACCTGCCGGCCGCGGAGACGGCCCGGGTCGGCGGCGACTGGTACGACGCGATCCCGCTGCCCGGCAGCCGGGTCGCCCTGGTCGTCGGCGACGTCATGGGCCACTCCATGACCTCGGCCGCCATCATGGGGCAGCTGCGCACCACGGCCCAGACCCTCGCCGGCCTGGACCTGCCGCCGCAGGAGGTCCTGCACCACCTCGACGAACAGGCCCAGCGCCTCGGCGTGGACCGCATGGCGACCTGCCTCTACGCCGTGTACGACCCGGTATCGCACCGCATCACCATCGCCAACGCCGGTCACCCGCCGCCCGTCCTGCTCCACCTGGGCGGCCGTGCCGAGGTGCTGCGCGTGCCGGCCGGTGCCCCGATCGGCGTCGGCGGCGTGGACTTCGAGGCGGTGGAGCTGGACGCGCCCGCCGGGGCGACCCTGCTGCTCTACACCGACGGCCTGGTCGAGTCGCGCCTGCGCGACGTGTGGACGGGCATCGAGCAGCTGCGGGAGAAACTCGCCGCGGTCGCGCAGCTCACCGGTCCTGACCACCCGCCGCCCCTGGAAGCGCTGTGCGACGAGGTGCTCGACATGCTCGGCCCGGGCGACCGGGACGACGACATCGCGCTGCTCGCCGCCCGTTTCGACGGGATCGCGCCCAGCGATGTGGCGTACTGGTTCCTGGAGCCGGAGGACGCCGCCCCGGGCCGGGCCCGCCGGCTGGCCCGGCGCGCGTTGCAGCGCTGGGGCCTGGAGGAGCTCAGCGACTCCGTGGAGCTGCTGGTGAGCGAGGTCGTCACCAACGCGGTGCGGTACGCCTCGCGGCCGGTGACGCTGCGGCTGCTGCGCACGGACGTGCTGCGCTGCGAGGTCGGCGACGACGTGCCCCAACTGCCGCGGCTGCGCCAGGCCCGGGCCACCGACGAGGGCGGCCGGGGGCTGTACCTGGTGAACCGGATGGCCCGGCGCTGGGGCGCGACCCGGCTCAGCACGGGCAAGGTGGTCTGGTTCGAGCTGAACCGGGGCTGAGCGCGCATACGGCAAAGGGCCGGTCCCCGCACCGCGGGGACCGGCCCGTCGTCGAAAGCCCGTCACTTCCCGCGGGCTGCCGTCCGGTTCAGGACTGCTGTCGGGCGAGGCGTTCGGCGGACCGCTTCCGCAACGGCTGGAGCGGGTCGGCGCCCGATCCGGCCCCCTTGCCGGGAACCCACTCCCAGCCCTGGATCTTCGCCGCGGTCGCCGCCAGCCTGCCGTCATCGGGCTGGACGTCGAGGTAGAACAGCGCCTCGTCCGGGTGCTTGTCGTCCCCGCCCCACCGGACCACGCCGTCGCACTCGGCGAGGATGTCCCGGATCACCACCGTCTGCTGCGGGAAGAGACCGCCCTGCACACCGGAGGGGTAGTGACCCGGCCGGATCTGGACCGCCGTGCCGGAGGCCTGGTTCGACTCGGCCAGACCCTTGCGGACGGTCGATGGGTGACGCCAGCCGGTGACGTCGCCCCGGCGCAGTCCGTCGACCTCGTAGTGGAAGCGGCGGATCACATGGACGAGGACGGTCTCGACGTCGCCCATGCGGATCTGGACGCCGTCGACGGGAGTGCCGGGGACGGGTCTGGTGTAGACGTGCCCGTGGTCGTCCGCGACTTTCTCCATCTCCCACCCGTTCGTCGACGGGGTGCCGCTGAGGACTCGCTTGTTGCGTTCCCGCGCCTTCCGTATCGCTTCCCGGATCTTGTCCGGTTCGGGTTGCGTCGTTGCCGCGTGGACGGGAGACGTCAGCGTCCCCGCGGCGACGGCAGTGCCGGCGGCCAGGAAGACGGCACGGCGCAGGGCCGTACGACGCGAGATGTTCACAGTCACGCAGTTCTCTCCTTGTGGTGGGTGCGGGAACGCGCAGCGCATGCGGTGAGAGCGACAGCGCCCACTGCCGACACCCCCGCCACGGGGTTCAGGTAGCCCGGAATGGCGGCTTCGTAGGTCTTCCCGCCCTTGACGTGGCACCCGAAGCGCAGGGGGACGAACGAGGTCTCATAGCGGTCGACGACGACCTCGGACCTTTTGCCAGGGCCTCCCAGCACCTTCGTGCAGGCCGCGGCCTGTGCGTGTTCGTCCAGCAACAGCAGGTGCAGAACACCCCAGGTGTACATGCCGACCGTCGCCACCCAGGCGAGGATCGCCGCTCCCTTGAGCAGCTTTGCCCGGGTCCGTCTCCGGCCGGCCCGGATCAGCGTCACGACCGCGTAGATCGCGAGCCCCGGGGTGGCGATCAGTCCGGCCAGTGCCAGCAGGAGCACGACGACGGGGTTGTGTCCTGCGTATGGTTCGTCTCCCGACATGCGCGCAGCCTGTCACGGGTTACGGGCGATGGCGTTGTACTTCTCCATGACCTGATACAGCGCCAGACGCTTCTTCGCGTGTGCCTTCGCCTCGTCGTTCGTGCCCTGGTACCGCCGCAGGACCTCGTAGACCTCGTTCTCCGTGTAGTCCAGGCGCATGGGGCGCAGCGTGGTCTCGTCGTTCCCGCTGCCCGGTGCCCCGTCGGCGTTCCAGAGGTGGATCAGCGGCACGATCGACAGGGCGAACTGGTCGTCGTCCCGGCACTTGCGCCACATGCTGTAGAGGGCGTCGTCGTTGGTGTCCTTGACGCTGCCGGTGACGTAGCCCTTGCTGACGGCGTGGTTCCATGCCCGTGTCGCCGTGATGCCGAAGATCTGGCAGATGCCGGTGGAGGTGTCCTTGAAGTTTCCGGTGGTCTCATAGGCCGTGATGACGGCCAGGTCCGCGCTCTCGTCGACCGCGTCGACGTGTCGCATCTCCCAGTAGGCGGAGGTCTGGATGAGGGCCTTTCGCATCTTGTAGCGGTAGGCGTACAAGGTGATGTCGGAGTCGTAGTCGACCACGGTCGTCGTGAAGCACTTCCAGTGCTGCCACTTGCGCACGCCGCCGTCGTTGGGGAAGCCGATCGACTCCATGTACTTGCCGACGTCCGTCATCATGGCCTGCACGAGACCGGAGTCCAGGCTGGTGTCGGCGAGGACGCCCCTGGGCTTGTTGAAGGATCCCTGACCGGTGTCACGGCCGGACGCGATGTTCACGTCGATGTTGATCGATCCGCTGCCGGAGCCGACGGTCTTGGTGACGATCTGGTCGTAGGCCCAGTTCTCGGGGAGCGGGTAGCCGAAGTTCCCCGAGAATCCGGAGGACATGTCGGAGACGAACGAGGCCGAGGCGTGGCCCGCGTCCGACACGCGCGTGCACACGTTGCGGGGACCGTAGACGCCGACGCCGTAGCGGTTGCCGTCGTCGCGCATGGCGTCCTGGATGCCCTTGAAGTGGGGCAGGACGTTGTCGGTGACCTCGTAGTCGTAGGCGTCGAAGTCGACGGCGAAGAAGATCCTCGTGCCCGCCTTGAAGCCGTGGTCGAGTGCCGCGTTGATCGCGGCCTGGCCCGCGGCGCGGCCCAGGGGGTAGCTGAAGTCGTCCGCGCCTCGCCCGAAGGTCTGGTAGATCGGGAAACAGCGCAGTCCCTGCTCGGCGATCGTCTGGAGCTCGCCGGGCTGGATCTCCTTCTCGGGGACCTTTCCGCCGCCGGGGATCGGGTTGGTCAGATAGCGCCCGACGTAGGTGATGCCTTCGGCTTTGAGGGCCTTGGCGCGATCCGGCGTGATCTTGGTGACGCCGTCGCAGGCCGCGCCCTTGCGGTTCTGGTCACCGTAGGAGACGAGGAGGGAGGCCCAGGTGGAGAAGTCGCCCTTCCCCGTCACCGGCAGCTTGACGAACGACTGGAAGGAGCGGACCGCTTCGGCATGGGCGGCGGTGAAGGTGCCGCCGAAGGAGACGGAGCGCTGGTTGAGCAGCATGCCGGCGGTGAACAACTGCACCCAGGTACCGGAGGATCCGACCGACAGGGTGTGTTCCTTCAGACCCGCCTGGGTGCCCGGGCCGAACACCCCGTTGGCGACGCCGTCGGCCATGCCGATGGTGTACTGGACCGCGTAGAGCATCGCCTGGGCGACGGTACGGGAGTGATGGCCGTCGCAGGAGATGATGTAGAAGTCCCGGCGGTGGACGAATTCGCCGTTCATCCACTGCTGCACGGCGCGGATCTGGGCGGAGCCGTTGTTGACGGTGGTGTACGGGTCCATGTTCAAAAGGCCCTTGAACACCTTCGGGACCACATCACCGCCGGGGTAGGCGAAGTCGACGCCCATGTCCTTCTTGAGCTTGATCACCGCGTCGCGGACACGGTCGTTGTACTTGCCGTCGATCTCGCCGCCGCCGTCGTACCCCTTGCAGTACAGGCCGGCCTGGACGATCCGGACGATGTTCGCCGGGACACCCGACGCACCGATGCGCGGGTACTTCGACTGGAGCGTGGAGAGCGTGCCGGGGCCGAAATTGTCCGACAGGCCGGTGATGCCCAGCTCGTACTGGAGCGCCCGGGTGAGGGCGAACATGACGGTCCATCCGGTCTCGCCGTCCTCGACGAGCCGCGATATGCCCAGCTTCGCACCCTTGTCATAGGTGCTGTTGATGAACTGCTGGGCTTTGAGCACCATCGCATCGGCCATGGGCGTGGCTCTCCTTCACAAAGGTCGTGTCCGCGGACCGGGCGTGACGGCACCCCCATCCGGCACGGGGCCGGGAGGGGCTGACGAGGGGCGGCCTCACCGGGAGGCGAGACAGCTCAGAGGCGTGGCATGGCGGCACGACTGCAAAGAAGATGTGCGCATGACAGACGGCACGGCGACATCAGGAACCTCCCCCGTTCCGGCGGCATGGTCAGTGCGCCGGATTCAGTGATCACCATAGGCACAGCGTGAGCCGGAGGAGCAAGGGCTTAACTCCTGAGGCAGTCGGTGCCGTGGCGTGATTCCGACCCACCCCGCACACGGTTCCGGAACGGTCGTTGCGCCGCCTCGCCCACCCCGCACCAGCGAAGAGGCTGTGAAGCGGAATGGCAGGGGGGAGGGACATTCCAGGCCGGAAAAGGCGTCCAAAACTGGACGCCCGGACAGCTCGGCCGGTGCTTTTGAGCCAGCTGTTCTCCTGCCCGGCCGAACCCTCCCTGCGACGTTCACGACGCATACGCAGATCATCCCCGCCGTGGACACACAGGCAGCCCTGCCGACGGACGATCTCGGGGGGTCACCTTTCAGCCAGATCGCACATCCCCGCTGTCACGCCCCGCCGTTCCGTGCCTATGGTGATCGCCGCGCTCGACAGGTATGGGCCGGTTTGTGCGCCGGCCGTCTTTTCACAGCAGCGCGTTACCGCTCTCCGCGGCTCGCTCGCGCGGATGCCGCGCGACCCGCCACCCGCACCATCCGTAGGACCTGACGCTCGACGCCGACCACCTTTTCCGAAAGGAAGCGCTAACCATGCGTAACCTCATGCGCACCCTGGCCCTCGGCACCACGCTCGTCGCCTCCGCGTTGGTCGCCCCGCAGGCAATCGCCCAGGACGCTGCCGTCACGGGGCAGGAAGTCGCCGGCACCGGCGTCCAGCTCTCGGCCGCCGGCGCCCAGGACGCGCAGACGCGCGCCATCGCCGCGGCGGCCCCCGCCGCCGTCAGCGCGTCGGCGACCCTCTGCGGCAGCGGCTACGAGCTGGAGTTCGCGGAGCGGCTTCCCGACTCCAGGCGCTACGGAACCCTCTTCTCCTACGTCAAGTCCACTGTGGGCAAGCACGGAGTCTGTGTCGTGTTCGACAACAACACGAGCAGCGCGAAGAAGATGAAGCTGAAGCTCTGCCCCAACCTGACGGGGGCGACCTGCAAGGTCGACGAAGGCACCTTCAGTCAGTACGCGGGTCCCCTGAAGTACGAGAGCAGCAACGGCCTGCACGTGATGTGTTCCGAGGTCACGGCGCTCATGTGGGACTCCAACGGCAAGGCGATCATCGACCGGGTCCGGTCGGCCACGCTCTGCGACTGACGGCAGATCACGACAACCGCCTCCCGGGCGCCAGGCCGGCCTCCGGAAGGCAGTTCTCGGGGAGTGGATCAGCGCCCCCGGTCACGGGCATTTCTTCGCCGCCTGCAAACGCAGCTCATCGGACGCGTCGAAAACCGTTCCCGCCCGCGGTTTCTGCCCACACACCCGCCACTTCGCGGCCGGCTCGGGATCGATCACCCGGCCGGGATCGTCGGCCTCGACCACCTTGACGCGTTTCGGGTTGTATCCCGTCACCAACACCTCGACAAGGGATTCCTCCACCTGCTTCCCACCCAGATCAGGAACACGGGGAGCAGGGGCTTTGCCACCCAGTCGAGCTGGGCAGTTCTCCTTGTCCGGAACGGCATAGAGGTCCACTGCCTCCAGGTCGGGAACCTCTTTCTCGAAACACACGACGTACCCCTCGGCCGCGCCCGGGTAAATGTACCGACCGAGATTCGTCGCATCCTTGAGGGAGAAACCCTTCCCGGAATCGGCCGTCTCTTTCATAAAGGCCATCAGATCCGCCCTCCCAGGCACCGGATTCGCGCTCCCGGCCACCGGCGCCGATTTCCGGGTGCTGTCGGCCTTGCCAGGATCACCGCTGCCTCCACAGGCGGTGACCAGCACCGTTGATGCTGCGACCAAGGCAGCCCAGCCCGCACCCCGCACTCTCATCATGCCTTTCACCTAAACATTCGAGAGGCGGGAAAAACAACCCTCGACCCACCGGCGAGAAATGGAATATTCGATTCCATGATCACTTCTGTTACTGTCTCAACACCCAACATAAACAAGGGGGATCATCACGTGAGGTCACTCGCCCGTATAGCCGTTGTCGGCGTCGCCGCCGCGGTCGTCGCCGCCGCCACGTCCACGTCTGCCTTCGCCGAGGACGCGACGGTCAGCAGCGTCGGTCTCGACGCCAGGGCAGAGTTCGTGGCGAACGGAGACCACCTTTACATCAAGGACCTGCGAAAGGACGGGCATTCGGCGATCGGCATCATCGAGAGAGGCACCCAGTACTACTACTGGAACCGAGACGGAGTGGGCACCACCCGGCACGTGAACCTGGACCTGGAGGAGAACCGCGCCATTGCGCTCGGCGCCGTCATCGGCGACTGGTCGGGGACGCCCACCGGCGGGATCATCTGGTCCACCCTCAGCACGAGGACCATCTCGACCTCGTAGTCAGCAGGCGGTTCCGCTCGCGGACCAGAAGGGCGCCCGGTGGTCACCGGGCGCCCTTCGGCGTCTGCTACTCGTCCTCGCCCGGCTTGACCGGGTCGAGCGGATCCCGGCCGTCGCCCGGCGGGGTCGTCTGCGGGGCCGTGGGCGGGGTGAAGGTGGGCGGTGTCGTCGACGGACTCGGCGGCGGGGACGACGAAGGCTTCTCGGACGTCGGCGGCGGGGACGACGACGGCTCCTCGGTCGTCGGCTCCTGCGTCGGCTCCTTTGTCGGCGTCTGCGAGGGCGTCGGCGTCCACGTGGGCTGGACGGCCGCGCCCTGCTGGGTCTCCAGGTCGAACTTGGTGACGTCGCCCATCACACCGAAGGTGTACGCCGCCCAGATCTCCGCCGGGAAGCCACCACCGTTGACGCGGGGCTCGCCGCCCGCCTTGTACATCGGGACCTGGGCGTGGGTCTTGGCGTCCTCACCGAACAGGCCCACCGAGGTGACCAGGTTCGGCGTGTAGCCGGTGAACCAGGCCGACTTGTTGTTGTCGGAGGTACCCGTCTTGCCCGCCACCTGCTGGCCGTCGCGCCCGGGGTTGTTGGCCACGGACTTCTGGGCGGTGCCGTCGTCGACCACGCCGGTCAGCACGGAGGTGACGGAGTCGGCGGCCTCCCGGCTGATGACCTGGTCGCCGATCGGGTCGGGCAGGGTGACCGTCCGGTTCAGGTGCTCGGCCGACTTCACGAGGGCCGGGGTGACCTTTTTGCCGTGGTTGTCGAGGGTCGCGTAGACCCCGGCCATCTGCAGAGGGCTCGCGCCCATGCTGCCCAGCGTCTGGGCGGGCACGGCCTCCATGTCCTTGGTGTCCATCCCGAGCTTGCCGGCGACGTCCACCACGTCGGACATGCCGACGTCGACGCCCATCTGCGCGAAGACGGAGTTGACGGACTTGTTCATCGCCGTCTGGACGGAGATGGGACCGTAGTTCTTGTCGTCCTCGTTCTCGGGGGCGAAGCCGACCTTGCGGCCGTCCTCCACGACCGGGCGATTGCTCGTGCCGTCGTAGACGGTGCTCGCGGTGATCGGCTTGCCGTCCTGCGTCTTCGCCTGCTCCTCCAGTGCCGCGGCCAGGATGACCGGCTTGAAGGTGGAGGCCGGCTGGTAGTCGGTGCGGGTGGCGTTGTTCATGTAGTGCTTGAAGTAGTCCACTCCGCCGTACATCGCGACCACGGCGCCCGTCTTCGGGTTCACGGACGCGGCACCGGCCTGGACGTCCCCGTCGACCTTGCGCTTGTCGGGGTCGAGCCTGCTGGTCAGCTGCTGTTTGACGGACTTCTCCAGCGCCGCCTGCTTCTTCTTGTCGATGTTGAGCGTAACGGTCCAGCCGCCCCGGTCCACCAGCGCTTCCGCCTGCTTCGCATCCTCGGCGGTGCCCTGGGCGACCAGCTGCTTCTCCAGGACGGCGTTGGCGGCCTTCACCAGGTAGCCGGTCTGACCCCCCAGACTCGGGTCGGCCTTCGGCTTCTCGGGGGTCGGGAACGTCATGGCCTCCCGCTCGGACTTGCCGAGCCAGCCTTGCTGGACCATGTTGTCCAGGACGTAGTTCCAGCGGGCTTTCACCAGCTTCTTACCGGTGTCGGAGGCTATCGCCCAGTCGTACTGGTTCGGCGCCTGGAGGAGCGCGGCGAGGTAGGCCCCCTGCTCGACCGTCAGGTCCTTGGCGTCCACGCGGTAGTAAGCCTGCGCGGCGGCTTGGATGCCGTAGGCGCCACGGCCGTAGTAGCTGGTGTTGATGTAGCCGGCGAGGATGTAGTCCTTCGACTTCTCCCGGTCCAGCTTGAGCGAGATGACCAGTTCCTTCAGCTTGCGCGAGACGGTCTGTTCCTGCGTCAGGTAGTAGTTCTTGACGTACTGCTGAGTGATCGTGGAGCCGCCCTGCGCGCCCTTGCCGGCGACGGTGTTGAGGAGACCGCGGGCCGTGCCCTTCAGGTCGACACCGGCGTCCTTGTAGAAGGTCTTGTTCTCGGCGGCGACGAAGGTCTTCTGGACGGGCTTGGGCACCTCGGCCAGGCCCACGATCTCGCGGTTGCGGTCACCCGCGCGAGCCAGCAGCGAGCCGTCACTGTACTTGTAGACGTTGCTCTGCAACCTGGCGTCGGCGTTCCCCTTCGGGATGTCGATCACCATGTACAGCACGACGAAGGCGCCCATGCCGAGCAGGCACAGGCCGAGGAAGGTGCCGAGGATCTTCTTCCAGGTGAAGAGCCTGCGTATGCCGCTCTTCCCGGCCGTGGCCGATGAACGGCGGCTCTTGGGTGCCGCCCGGCGCCCACCGCGCTGTCTGGCGCGTCTCTCTTCCGCTCGCCCCATGGGTCCGATCCGCTCCGCTTCGTTCATGTGTGCTCATGCGTCACACAGGTTCGCCGCTCAGGTCAGCTCAGAAAGCTAACACCGGGAGATAAGAGATAGGGCTGCCGATCCGGCCCTTTGCGGACGTGACAATCAGCACCCATCCCAACGGAACCGACGTACGAGACACGCGGAGGGTTGCCAGGACGCGGTAAAGTGATATCACTTAGCTAGACAGAAGCTATGCAGGAGTGGCTTCGACGGAAGAACGGGGGACCACCCATGTCCACACACGACACGCAGGTCACGGCCGATGTGCCCGAGATGCCGGCGCCACGCGTGCGGGAGTTCACCGCGCACAGCATCGGCGGCGGCCTGGCCCTGCTGCTCGGCCTCCTCGGACTCCTGGCCGGCGCGGGACTGATCGCGCTCGCCCCCTCGGTGGAGGCGGGCGGCGCGAAGGCCGGGCTGATCATCGGCGGCATCCTGGTCGCGCTCGCGGCGTTCCTCGCCATGTGCGGGCTGAACATGGTGGCGCCGGGCGAGGCCCGGGTCGTCCAGCTCTTCGGCCGCTACCGCGGCACGATCCGGCAGGACGGACTGCGCTGGGTGAACCCCTTCACCTCCCGCACGAAGATCTCGACGCGCGTCCGCAACCACGAGACCGCCGTCCTGAAGGTCAACGACGCCTACGGCAACCCCATCGAACTCGCCGCGGTCGTGGTGTGGCGCGTCGAGGACACCGCCCAGGCCACCTTCGAGGTGGACGACTACATCGAGTTCGTCTCCACCCAGACCGAGGCGGCCGTGCGGCACATCGCCATCGAGTACCCCTACGACGCCCACGAGGAGGACGGCCTCTCGCTGCGCGGCAACGCCGAGGAGATCACCGAGAAGCTCGCGGTCGAGCTGCACGCGCGGGTGGAGGCGGCCGGGGTGCAGATCATCGAGTCCCGCTTCACGCACCTCGCCTACGCCCCCGAGATCGCCTCGGCGATGCTCCAGCGGCAGCAGGCCGGAGCGGTGGTCGCGGCGCGGCGGCAGATCGTGGACGGCGCGGTGGGCATGGTGGAGGCGGCGATCGCCCGGATCACCGAGCGCGACATCGTGGAGCTGGACTCCGAACGGAAGGCGGCGATGGTCTCCAACCTGATGGTGGTGCTGTGCGGCGACCGGGCCGCGCAGCCGGTCCTCAACACCGGGTCCCTCTACCAGTGACGGTCCCTCCTGAAGGCCAGGGACCGCAGCGCCGGCCGCAGCAGCAGCGCAAGCAGGTGCTGCTGCGGCTGGACCCGGCGGTGTACGAGGCGCTAGCGCGGTGGGCCGGGGACGAGCTGCGGTCGGCCAACGCCCAGATCGAGTTCCTGTTGCGGAAGGCGCTGGCCGAGGCGGGGCGGCTGCCGCGGGAGACCGGGCCGCTGCCCCGGCGGGGGCGGCCGCCCGGGGGGCCGGCCTCAGGGCCCCCGCCGGCCTGAACACCCTGACCGGACGGCTGTTGCGGAACCGTGACAACGCGTTCCGACCTGCACGGCCGCACCCCGTGCCAGGAGCTGCACACTCGGCGTATACATGCCGCGTATACACACCGTGTACAGTCCTGGCCATGTCCATCGGTCACACTCTCCTGGGACTCCTGGAGTCCGGCCCGCGTCACGGTTACGACCTGAAACGGGCCTTCGACGAGAAGTTCGGTCACGACCGGCCGCTGCACTACGGCCAGGTCTACTCGACGATGTCCCGCCTGCTGAAGAACGGGCTCGTCGAGGTCGACGGCATCGAGGCGGGCGACGGGCCCGAGCGCAAGCGGTACGCGATCACCGAGGCCGGCGTCACGGACGTCGCGCGCTGGCTCGCCACGCCCGAGAAGCCGGAGCCGTACCTCCAGTCGACCCTCTACACGAAGGTCGTCCTCGCCCTGCTCACCCACCGCGACGCCGGGGACATCCTCGACACGCAGCGCTCGGAGCACCTGCGCAGCATGCGGATCCTCACCGACCGCAAGCGCAAGGGTGATCTGGCCGACCAGCTCATCTGCGACCACGCGCTGTTCCACCTGGAGGCGGACCTGCGCTGGCTGGAGCTGGCCGCTGCCCGTCTGGACAAACTCCGTGAGGCGGTGACCCGGTGACGATTCCCGCTGGTTCGCTCCTCACCGCCCAGGACCTGCGCAAGGTGTACGGCCCGACGACCGCCCTCGACGGCGCCTGCTTCTCCATCCACCCGGGCGAGGTCGTCGCCGTGATGGGCCCGTCCGGGTCGGGCAAGTCGACCCTGCTGCACTGCCTGGCCGGGATCGTCATGCCCGACTCGGGCTCGATCACGTACAACGGGCGCGAGGTGACCGCGATGAGCGACGCCGAGCGCAGTGCGCTGCGGCGCTCCGAGTTCGGGTTCGTGTTCCAGTTCGGGCAGCTCGTACCGGAACTGACCTGCGTGGAGAACGTCGCGCTGCCGCTGCGGCTCAACGGCTCGTCCCGCAAGGAGGCCGAGCGGACCGCGCTGGCGTGGATGGAACGGCTGGAGGTCGACGACCTCCGCAAGAAGCGGCCCGGTGAGGTCTCCGGCGGTCAGGGGCAGCGGGTCGCCGTGGCCCGCTCGCTGGTGACGAACCCGCGAGTGGTCTTCGCCGACGAGCCGACCGGCGCGCTCGACTCGTTCAACGGCGAGCGCGTGATGGAGCTGCTCACGGACGCCGCCCGGTCGGCCAACACGGCCGTGGTGCTCGTCACCCACGAGGCGCGGGTGGCCGCGTACTCCGACCGCGAGATCGTCGTGCGGGACGGCAAGTCCCGTGACATGGAGCGCGTCGTATGAGCGTCAGGCAGTGGAGCCGGGACCTGGGCATGGGGGCCCGGTTCGCCCTCGCCGGCGGACGCGAGGGGTGGACCCGGGCGCTGCTCACGGCCGTCGGCGTCGGGCTCGGAGTGGCGCTGCTGCTGCTCACCACCGCCATCCCGGGCGCCCTGGCGGAACGGGACCGGCGCGAGGAGGCGCGCAGCGACCACACCTTCGGCCAGCAGGAGATACCGAAGGCCGACGACACCCTGATCGTCGTGGACTCGGACACCATCTTCCGGGACCGGGACGTGCGCGGGCGCATGCTGGAGCCCGAAGGCCCGAAGGCTCCGCTGCCCCCGGGGGTGTCGGCGTTCCCCGCGGACGGCGAGATGGTCGTCTCACCCGCGCTGAAGGAGCTGCTCGCCTCCCGCGACGGCAGGCTCCTGCGGGAGCGGCTGGACTACCGGATCACGGGCGCCATCGGCGAGCAGGGGCTGGTCGGCTCGCAGGAACTCGCCTACTACGCGGGCGGCAAGGGACTCGCGGAACGGCTGGAGGGCCCCGCCAGCGGGGCCCGGATCGACAGCTTCGGCAACCCGGACCTGGGGTCGCCCGACCCGTGGGACCCGGTCCTGCTCCTGCTCGTCCTGGTCGTCTTCGTGGTGCTGCTGATGCCGGTCGCCGTGTTCATCGCCGCGGCCGTGCGGTTCGGCGGCGAGCGGCGCGACCGCAGGCTCGCGGCGCTGCGGCTGGTCGGCTCCGACAGCCGGATGACCCGGCGGATCGCCGCCGGGGAGGCACTCGCCGGTTCCGTGCTGGGGCTCGTCCTCGGCACCGGGTTCTTCCTGCTCGGCCGGCAACTGGCGGCGTCCGTCGAGGTGTTCCGCGTCAGCGTGTTCCCGAGCTATCTGAATCCCTCTCCCCTGCTGGCCGTGCTGGTCGCGCTGGCGGTGCCGGCGGCCGCGGTCCTGGTGACGATCCTCGCGCTGCGGGGCGTGGTCATCGAGCCCCTCGGCGTGGTGCGCACGGCCAGGCCCGCGCGGCGCCGGCTGTGGTGGCGGCTGCTGCTGCCGCTGGGCGGACTGGCGCTGCTCTACCCGATGATGGGGCAGGGCGACGACGGCGGGAACTTCAACCAGTACCTGGTCGTCGGCGGCGTGATGCTGCTCCTGATCGGTGTCACGGCGCTGCTGCCCTGGGTCGTGGAGACGGTCGTCGCCCGGCTCGGTTCGGGCGGGGTTGCCTGGCAACTGGCTGTGCGCCGACTGCAGTTGAGCAGCGGTGTGGCGGCTCGCATGGTCAACGGCATCGCGGTGGCGGTGGCCGGGGCGATCGCGCTGCAGATGCTGTTCGCCGGGGTGGAAGGCAATTACACCAGGGCGTCGCAGTACGACGTCTCCCGGGCCCAGATGAGCGCGGACGTGCCGGAGGGCAGCGACGCCGCGCCGGTCGCCGCGCAGTACCGCGACACCGAAGGCGTACGCAAGGTCACCACCCTGTCGGACTTCCATCTCGGCGACCGGCGCGAGGCGGACGCCCTCATCCAGATCACCGTGGCCGACTGCGCGTCGCTGCGTGAAGTCGCAAAGCTCCCCGACTGCCGCGACGGTGACCTGTTCGCGGCCAAGGGCTCGGAGTACGACGGCGACAGCGAGCGCCTGGCCGTGCCCGGCACGCGCCTGTGGGCCGAATCGGAGGAATCCGGCCGCGCCGGCGACCGTACGGTCACCTGGACCGTTCCGCGGGGCATCCGGCAGGCCGAGTCCCGCGAGGACCCCACCGGATACGAGCGCGGCGGCCTCCTGATCACCCCCGGCGCGCTGCCCGGGAAGCTGAAGGCGCTCATGTCCACGCGGCTCTTCCTGAGCGTGGACCCCTCGGTGCCGGACGCCTACGACCACGTGCGCAACACGGCCGCGCGGCTCGATCCGACGTCCCAGCCGATGACCTGGCACAGCATCGAGAGCAACGACCGCTACGCCGCCATCCGCACCGGCCTGTCCGTCGGAGCCGCGTGTGTGCTGGCCCTGATCGGGGCGAGCCTGCTGGTCTCGCAGCTGGAGCAGTTGCGCGAGCGCCGCAAACTGCTGTCGTCCCTGGTCGCCTTCGGCACCCGGCGCCGCACCCTGGGCCTGTCGGTGCTGTGGCAGACGGCGATCCCGATCGGTCTCGGCCTGCTGCTCGCCGCGGCGGTGGGCATGGCCCTGGGCGCGGTCCTGCTGCGGATGACGAACACGTCGGTCCGGGTGGACTGGCCGAGCGTGCTGTCGGTGACCGGCATCGGCGCGGGCGTCGTCCTCGTGGTGACACTGCTGAGCCTGCCGCCGCTGCTGAAACTGATGCGGCCGGACGGGCTGCGGACGGAGTAGGTCCTCGTGCGGGGCGTCAGGCGTCCCGGTCGACGACCCGTACGGGCAGCGGCCGCAGCGCCTGGCGCAGGGCGGCCGCCAGCTCCTCGTACTCTCCGCCGCGTGCGGCCCCCGCGCGCATCGCCAGGGCGATCCGGCGGGTGGGGGCCGGGTCGGCGAAGTACCCGGTGAGGAGCTGGTTGCTGCGGGAGGTCTCGACCTTGAGGGCGGTGCTCGGCAGCAGGGTGACGCCGAGCCCGCCCGCGACGAGCTGCACCAGCGTGGACAGCCCCGCGGCGGTCGTGGTGACCGGCACGTCGTCGCGGCCGGCCTCCCGGCAGATGTCGAGGGCCTGGTCGCGCAGGCAGTGGCCCTCGTCCAGCAGGAGCAGGTTCAGCTCGCGCAGAGCCTGGCGCGGGATGCCCTCCCGGCCGCCGAGCCAGTGGTCGAGCGGGGTGACCAGCACGAAGTCCTCGTCGAACAGCGGCAGTTCGGTCACGCCCGGCACGCCCAGGGGCACGGCGAGCAGCAGGAGGTCGAGCCGGCCGCCGGCCAGGCCGTCGAGCAGGCTGGCGGTCTGCTCCTCGTGCACCTGGAGGTCGAGGTGCGGGTACCGCTCGTGGACGAGCCGCAGGACCGTCGGCAGCAGATAGGGCGCGACCGTCGGGATCACCCCGAGCCGCAGCACTCCGGTGAAGGGCGCCCGGACCGCCTCGGCCTCCTCCATGAGCGCTCCCACCTCCCCGAGAACCGCCTTGGCGCGGACGGCGATCCGCTCACCCTCGGGTGAGAGCAGCACTTTGCGCGTCGTACGCTCGAGGAGCGTCACTCCGAGTGTCTCCTCCAGGGCCGACACGGCGCCCGAGAGGGCGGGCTGGCTCATGCCGATCGCCGCGGCCGCGTCCCGGAAATGAAGGTGCTCGGCGACCGCCGCGAAGGCCCGGAGCTGGGCGAGGCTGGGCTGCCTGCGCTTATTACCGACCGTCACTGATAACTACCTCCGATCAACTCGACCGAGTGTAGCTATTTCCGTAATCAATCGAGCCTGTGCCAACATCAACACAGTCCAACCCATGGGAAACCCCCGCGATCCGGGAGTTTCTTCGCTGCAAGGAGTGTGTGTGCTCACCGTCGGTGACAAGTTCCCCGAGTTCGACCTGACCGCCTGCGTCTCGCTGGAGAAGGGCAAGGAGTTCCAGCAGATCAACCACAAGACCTACGAGGGTCAGTGGAAGGTCATCTTCGCGTGGCCCAAGGACTTCACCTTCGTGTGCCCGACCGAGATCGCCGCCTTCGGCAAGCTGAACGAGGAGTTCGCGGACCGCGACGCGCAGGTCCTCGGCTTCTCCGGCGACTCCGAGTTCGTCCACCACGCCTGGCGCAAGGACCACGACGACCTGCGCGACCTGCCGTTCCCGATGATGGCCGACTCCAAGCACGAGCTGATGCGCGACCTCGGCATCGAGGGCGAGGACGGCTTCGCCAAGCGCGCGGTGTTCATCGTGGACCAGAACAACGAGATCCAGTTCTCGATGGTGACCGCGGGCTCGGTCGGCCGTAACCCGAAGGAGGTCCTCCGGGTCCTGGACGCGCTCCAGACGGACGAGCTGTGCCCCTGCAACTGGTCGAAGGGCGACGAGACCCTCGACCCGGTCGCGCTGCTCTCCGGGGAGTGATCTGACATGTCGCTGGATGCCCTGAAGTCCGCCATACCGGACTACGCCAAGGACCTGAAGCTCAACCTGGGCTCGGTCATCGGCAACTCCGACCTGCCGGCCCAGCAGCTGTGGGGCACGGTGCTGGCGACGGCGATCGCCTCGCGCTCCCCGATCGTGCTGCGCGAGCTGGAGCCGGAGGCGAAGGCGAACCTGTCGCCGGAGGCGTACACGGCCGCCAAGGCCGCGGCCGCGGTGATGGCGATGAACAACGTCTTCTACCGCACCCGTCACCTCCTGTCGGACCACGAGTACGGCACCCTGCGCGCCGGCCTGCGGATGAACGTCATCGGCAACCCGGGCGTCGACAAGGTCGACTTCGAGCTGTGGTCCTTCGCCGTCTCGGCCATCAACGGCTGCGGCATGTGCCTGGACTCGCACGAGCAGGTCCTGCGCAAGGCGGGCCTGGACCGCGAGGTCGTCCAGGAAGCGTTCAAGATCGCCTCCGTGATCCAGGCGGTCGGCGTCACGCTGGACGCCGAGGCGGTCCTGGCCGAGTAACACCCGGCCGCACGTCGCATGGAACAGGGCCCCGTCCACCTGACCGGTGGGCGGGGCCCTTTCGGTGTCCCGCGCTCCTGGACTACTCCGGGGCGGAGGGCGTCTGCGGGGTCGGCTCCGCGCTCACCGCCGTGGCCCCGCGCGGCCGCACGGAGTGCCGGAGCGCCGACTTCTGCGAGTACGACCGCAGATACCCGGCGACCGTGTTCGTCACCGCCACCAGCGGCACGGCGACCACCGCGCCGCCGATCCCGGCCACCATTCCGCCGCACGCCACCGCCAGCACCACCGCCAGCGGATGCACCCGCACGGCACGCCCCAGGATGAACGGCTGGAGGATGTGGCCCTCGATCTGCTGCACCGCGAGCACCACGACCAGCGTCATGACGGCCGTGAACACCCCTTGGGTGACCAGCGCGACGACCACCGCCAGCGCCCCGGACACGACCGCACCCACCAGCGGGATGAAGGCGAACAGGAAGATGAACACCGCCAGCGGGACGGCCATCGGTACATCGAGGAAGTAGATGCCGAGGCCGATGAAGATCGCGTCGATCAGCGCGACGATCACCGTGCCCCGCACGTACGCCGTCAGCGTCCGCCACGCCGCCGGCCCGGCCCCGGCCACCCCGGGCCGCGCCGCCGCCGGCACCAGCTTCAGCGTCCACTCCCAGATCCGCTTGCCGTCGTAGAGCAGGAACAGCGTGCAGAAGACCGACAGCAGGATGCCGGTGAGCGCCTCGACGACGACCGTCACGCCCTCCAGGCCGGCGGAGGTGATCTGGTCGGTGTTCGCCCCGACCGCCTCGCGCAGGTTCGTGGCGATCTCGTTGATCTGCTTGTCCGTGACGTGGAAGGGGCTGTTCAGCAGCCAGTTCCGCAACTCGTCGATGCCGTCCTGGATCTGGCCCGAGAGGTCGTCGATGTTCTCCATGACCTGCCAGGTCACGAACCAGCCGATGAGGCCGATGACGACGAAGCCGAACAACGCCGTCAGCGCGGTCGCCGGCCCGCGGGGCACGCCGTGGCGCCGCAGCCGGGCCACCGTCGGCTGCAGGATCGCCGTGATGAGCAGCGCGATGACGAACGAGAGCACCACGAGCTGGACGGCGCTGATGACCCGCATCAGCACCCAGAGGGTGCCCGCGAGGACGAGGAGCCGCCAGCCGGCCTCGGCCGCGACCCGCACCCCCCACGGCACGGCCAGCGCGGGATCGGGGCGGGCGGCGACGTCGGGGGCGTAGTCCGGGGGCGGCGGCACGTGGTCACCGGCGAGCGTCCCCGGGTCGGGCTCGTCCTGCTCCCGTTCGGCCTCGGCGCGGCGTTCGTTGTACCGCTCGCTGATCTCGGTGAGCCCGGCACCGAGCCGGCCGAGCCACCCTGGCACTCGCGACATGATCCGTCCTTTTCCCCCGTCTTGGCGCACCACTCCCCCGGGGAGCCGTCCGTCCGACCGTACATGGCGCGAGCCCCGCACCGGACGACGGTGCGGGGCTCGCGCGAAGAACGGGTTCGGCCGTGGGCCGGCCGGCTCAGTACCAGTTGTTGGCCTGCCAGAACGACCAGGCCTCACAGGGGCTGCCGTAGCGGTCGTTCATGTAGTTCAGGCCCCACTTGATCTGGGTGGCCGGGTTGGTCCGCCAGTCGGCGCCCACGGACGACATCTTGGAACCGGGCAGCGCCTGGAACATGCCGTAGGCCCCGGAGGAGGGGTTGACCGCCTTGTAGTTCCAGTCGGACTCGTGGTCCACGATGTTGCTGAAGCACTGGAACTGGCCGGCCGGCACGATCTGCCGGGCCATCGCCTGGAGCTGCGCGATGCTGTAGGAGGTCGCGACGGGGAAGTCGGAGATGTCCTTGGAGCGGCTGGCGGCGGCTTCCTTGGCCTCCGCGCGCTCCTTGGCCTCCTTGGCCGCCTTCTCGGCGGCTTCCTTCTTCGCGATGGCCGTCTCGGCGGCGGCCTTGCGGGCGGCCTCCTCGGCGTCCTTCTTCGCGCTCGCGTCCGCCTGAATGGCCTGTGCGTCGGCCTGCTGCGTCAGCGACGCGGTCTGCACCTGGGCCTGCTGGCCCGCGGGGATGTCCGCGAGCAGCGTCGCGCCGCTTGCCGTCGCTTCGGCGTCGTTGTTCTGCGCGGTGCTGCCCGAGGCAACGCCGACGACGCTTCCGACAGCGGTGACCGCCGTGGCCGAAGCCACTGCGAATCCCCGGACCGAGATCCGGCTCACACGGTTTCCTTCCAGCATCGCCCGCTTCGGTGACCCTCGCGGACGCAATCGTGCCCCTGGCACTGGCCTCCCCAACTGCGGGGTCACGGGAGGCGCGGGCCCGGTGGGCAACTCCCCCGAGGGAAGCGCCGCGTGTAGCTCGGGCGGCATACGACATCGCTATGCAGTTGATGCTGATGCTTTTGTGGTGCCGTACCGCTGGGGGTACAGGTGTGTCGTATGCGGGGCCTGACAGGAGTGAGACTCTGCCGTAACCGGACGGGGCAAGGCAATTCCGAGTTGCGTGTGAAAGCTCACATCCCGTTTGACGCAGGAAATTCCACGGAACGGCCACACGCGAAGGCGCCGCCCGGCTAGGCTCTTGGCCTTTTCCGGACGGCGCCAACTATCGCATAACCGCCACTGTTTGGCGTGGTGCGGTCAGATGTGCCCGTCTTCGAGCATTTCGGTCACAAGGGCAGCGATCTGGGACCTCTCGGACCGCGCCAGGGTCACGTGCGCGAAGAGCGGATGCCCCTTCAGCTTCTCCACGACGGCGACGACGCCGTCGTACCGGCCGACCCTGAGGTTGTCCCGCTGGGCCACGTCATGGGTGAGAACCACCCGTGAATTGGCCCCGATCCGGGACAGAACGGTAAGAAGTACGTTCCGTTCCAGCGACTGGGCCTCGTCCACGATCACGAACGCGTCGTGCAGCGAGCGGCCACGGATGTGGGTGAGCGGCAGGACCTCCAGCATCCCGCGCGCGGTGACCTCCTCGATGACCTCGCGGGAGGTGACCGCCGACAGCGTGTCGAACACCGCCTGCGCCCAGGGGCTCATCTTCTCGGCCTCGGAACCCGGCAGATAGCCCAGCTCCTGCCCGCCCACCGCGTACAGCGGACGGAAGACCATCACCTTCTGGTGCTGCCGGCGCTCCAGGACCGCCTCCAGGCCCGCGCACAGCGCCAGCGCCGACTTGCCGGTGCCGGCCCGGCCGCCCATCGACACGATGCCCACGTCCGGGTCGAGCAGCAGGTCGAGTGCGATGCGCTGCTCGGCGCTGCGGCCCTTGATGCCGAACGCCTCGCGATCCCCGCGCACGACACGGATGTTGCCCTCGGGGGTGACCCGCCCGAGCGCCTTTCCCCGCTCCGACTGGATCATCAGGCCCGTGTGGACCGGCAGTTCGGCGGCCTCCGGGACGTAGACGTGCCCCTCCTCGAAGAGGATGTCCACCTGCTCGCCGGGCAGGGTCAGTTCGGACATTCCGGTCCAGCCGGAGGAGTCCGTGATGGCGAGCTCCGCGCGGTACTCCTCGGCGAGGAGTCCGACGGAGGACGCCTTGATCCTGAGCGGGAGGTCCTTGGACACGACGGTGACGTCGAAACCCTCGGCCTGCAGGTTGCGGGCGACCGCGAGGATGCGGGAGTCGTTGTCCCCCAGGCGGTAGCCGCTGGGCAGCACGCTGGGGTCCGAGTGGTTGAGCTCGACACGGACGGTCCCGCCCAGATCCCCGATCGGGATGGGGGCGTCGAGGCGGCCGTGCCTCACCCGGAACTCGTCGAGCAGGCGCAGGGCCTGCCGGGCGAAGTAACCGAGCTCGGGATGGTGCCGCTTGGCCTCCAGCTCCGTGACCACGACGATGGGGAGCACGACTTCATGCTCGTCGAAGCGGTTCAGGGCGTTCGGGTCGGCCAGCAGGACGCTGGTGTCGAGAACATAGGTGCGCCGGTCGGGCTTGTGGCGCTTTGTGCTGGTCACCACGGAAGGACGTACCCCCTCGGATGAGGTCGGGGAGCGACGGAGTGGAGCTGGACCGGTCGTCGGCCGCCCTGCGCGGGCCGAGAACCGGCCCTCCGCCTCTTCGTCCGTGCTGTGACCGCACGATCGGGCTGGTGCAAAGGGCCTCCCGGGCGGACGGCCCCGTGCCGTCCGCTGAGATCCGACACCCGTGGTTCGGGCGTCGACCTGTCTGGGTTATGCCCTCGAACGAGCGTCGCCATGCCACGGCATATGACGGCGAGCCGGTGAACTCCGTGTTACGCGCGTCCTCAAGGGGGTACCGGGAGGTGCCGTGACGTGGGACGTCCTGCGTCCGCGGTGCCCGGCAGCGGTACGTCAGCCGCCGTAGCGCCGGTGGCGGACGGCGTAGTCGCGCATGGCCCGCAGGAAGTCGACCTTGCGGAACGCCGGCCAGAAGACGTCACAGAAGTAGTACTCGGAGTGGGCGGTCTGCCAGAGCATGAATCCGGACAGCCGCTGCTCGCCGCTGGTGCGGATCACCAGGTCGGGGTCGGGCTGGTCGCTGGTGTAGAGGTGACGCCCGATCATGTCGGTGTCGACGGCGTCGGCGAGGTCCTCCATCGAGGTGCCCCGGTCCTTGGCGTCGAGCAGCATCGAGCGGACGGCGTCGGCGATCTCCTGCCGGCCGCCGTACCCGATGGCGACGTTGACCACTATGCCGTCGACGTGCGCGGTGGTCTCCTCGGCCTCCTTGAGGACCGTCTGCATCCCCGAGGGCAGCAGGTCGGGCGTGCCCACGTGGTGCACGCGCCAGCGGCCGTCGGCGGCCAGGGTGCGCACGACGTCCTCGATGATGCCGAGCAGGGGGACGAGTTCCTCCTGCGGCCGGTCGAAGTTGTCCGTGGACAGCAGCCAGAGGGTGACGACTTCGACGTCGGTCTCGGAGCACCAGCCGAGGAACTCCTCGATCTTCCCGGCACCGGCCCGGTGGCCGTCGACGGTGCTGGATCCGGCGGCCTTCGCCCAGCGCCGGTTGCCGTCCATGATGACGCCGATGTGCTTGGGCACCTGAGCGTGGTCCAGGTGACCTTCCACCCGGCGTGCGTACAGCCTGACCAGCAGGCCGCGCAGCTTGTCGCGCAGGTTCACGTGATCGTCAGCCCCTCCGTAAGGATCGGACAGGCCGCGGTGTGCGGCCCGGTCGTGGCCGCGGGCGGTCCCCGCCCGTGTGGCAGTCCCCGGAGGCGAAGCCTACCCCCGCTGTGGCGGTGGGCCGCCAATCGGGGCGGAATGAAAGGTTCCGGCCGGTGGTTCGAGCCGCCCGGCGGACCCAAGAAAAACGGGCCGGTCCGTGGGGGGGAGACGGACCGGCCCGAGGGGGGGGTTTCCACCATAACCCTTCGTAAGTGATGCTGCGCGCATCGGCGTGCCACAACTACTCTCCGGAGCCGTCCGGCGACGCGGCGATGACCGCGGAGGCCCTCGTTCAGGGCCCGTTCGTGGCCGAAACAGGGCGCATACGCAGGGGAATCGGGCGCCACGGGGGCAGGATCCGGAGGTTGTGCCGCACCTTGGGGCCACTCGGGTGGAATATCCCGGCATCCCCCCGACGGGTGACCCGGCCGCGAACGCCCGCTTGACCCGGAGTCGCCCCCCGGGTCGTCGCCGATTCGCGGCTTTGCCGTTCCTGCATCGCCGCTGCACAAGGCCCGGCGGGAGGCCTGGCACCGCGCAGCCCCCTCCACTGCGCGGTACCGCCCGCGCAGCTTTGCTCACGCGAATTGCCTGGCTCGAATCTACGCGAGTGGACGCCCGGAGGCGAGCCGCGGGCGATAACGATGTGAAAACCCTCGGCGGAAGATGCGCAAGTGCAGTGAGCGAAAGGGGTGACCCACGCCCACGCCCACGGCCGGGCGCGCGTCGGGTTACATCTAGGACAGGAACTGACCTCATTGCCGTCTAGCGTCGCACCATGACGACGAACGTGGGCATCACGTGGGACGCAGCGAGCGCACGCCGGGCGGAGCGGCAGTTCCTGGCCGGGCCGGCCGGGACCGGCACGCCGCTCGCCGAAGTGGCCGGCGCGATGCTGGGCGTGCACGCCCAGGTGCTCTCCGCGGCCGAGCTGTCGTTGGGGATGCGGGCGGGCGGGGTGACACGGGCGGACGTACGGTCCGCGCTCTGGGACGACCGGTCCCTGGTCAAGACGTACGGCCCGCGCGGCACGGTCCATCTCCTCCCGGCCCGGGAACTCCCCCTCTTCTCCGCCGCGTTGACGGCGGTGCCGGCCGGCCCGAGCCCGTTCCCGCCCGATGTGCGGCTCACCGAGGCGCAGGCCGCCCAGGTCGTGACGGCGATCGGCGAAGCGCTCGACGGCAGGTTCCTGACCCTCGACGAGCTGTCCGAGGAGGTCGTCGCCCGCACCGGACCGTGGGCCGGTGACCGGGTGATGCCGGCGTTCCAGGACCTGTGGCCGCGCTGGCGCCAGGTGATGCACCGGGCCGGCTGGGCGGGCACGCTGTGCTTCGGCCCCAACCGCGGCCGCAAGGCCACGTACACGCGCCCCGCCCCGGGGGACCGGACGGTGGGCGACGGGGAGGGCGACGCGTTGTCCGTGTTCGTCCGCCGCTATCTGCACGCGTACGGCCCGGCGACCCCGGCGCATTTCGCACGGTGGCTGGCTGCGCCGCCCGGCTGGGCCACGGCCCTGTTCGGTGAACTGGCCGCGGCGGGCCGTATCGAGGAGGTCCGCTTCGAGGGGACGCCGGCGTGGGTGGCGGCGGGCGACACCGGCTTCCCGGACGGCCCGGCGCGGGGTGTCCGCCTGCTCCCCTACTTCGACGCCTACGTCGTCGCCGGGCAGCCCCGCGAACGGCTGTTCCCCGGAGCGGCGTACCAGCGCGCCCTCGGGGGCGGACAGGCGGGCAACTACCCGGTGCTGCTCGTCGACGGTGTGGTGGCGGGGGTGTGGCACCAGCGGCGCCGGGGCCGTCGTACGACCGTCACGGTCGAGCCGCTCGTCCCACTGACGGCACGGCGGGAACGGGAGCTGGGCGAGCAGGTGGAGCGGGTGGGCGAGGTGCTGGAGGCGACGCCCGAGCTGGTGGTGGGAGAGGTGACGGTGGGCCCGCACGCGTGAGCACGGACCCGGGGTGCGTCAGCCCGGCTTACGCGCGTCGAAGAGGTGGCGGGTGCTGTGGGCGACGAAGGGGCCCTCGGCCCGGATGCGCTCGTGCAGCTCCCGCAGTCGCGGCTCGTACGCCTCGACGGTGAAGCCGGGGACCATCCAGACCACCTTGCGCAGGAAGTGCACGACCGCGCCGATGTCGTGGAACTCCACGCGCAGCCGCTCCGCCCGCAGCCCGACGACGTCTAGCCCGGCGGCCTCGGCGTCGGCCCGCTCCCGGTCGGGGTGGCGGGCACTGCGCACGCCCTCCGGCTGGGGTCCGAGGAAGTACTCGACGAGTTCGAAGACGCTGTTCGGCCCGATGTGCTGGGCGAAATACGTCCCGCCAGGCTGGAGGACGCGGGCGATCTCCTCCCAGCGCGGGCGGACGGGATGACGGCTGACGACCAGGTCGAAGGCGCCGTCGGCGAAAGGCAGCGGGTCGTCCTCGGCGGCGGCGACGACCGCGACGCCGCGCGGACGGAGCAGGGCGGTCGCCTTGGCGACGTTCGGGGGCCAGCCTTCGGTGGCGACGGTGAGGAGGGGCGGTTTCGGGGCGGTGGCGGCAGGGGCGGTGGCCTCGGTCGTGGACTGGGTGGAGGACTGGCCCGTCGTCGCGTCGGCGAGCCGGGAGAGGGCGAAGTCCAGCACCTCGCCGCCCCCGGTCTGCACATCGAGCACGGCACTCGCCCTGCCCAGCCGTCCGGCCATCGAGACGGCGTACCCCCAGGAGGGGCGTGCCTCGGTCGCCCGCCCTTCGAACCAGGAGAAGTCCCAGCCGTCCGTGGGAACGGAGGCGCCTTCGGCGACGAGGTCTTCGAAGGTGGCGGGGCGCGGGGGCCCGGGGTCGGGCAGGGACGTCACGTGGTGCTCCTTACGACAGGACGTGCTGGTTCCGGCGTGCTGGTGCTCACCGTGGCACGGAAACCAGGGGCCGCACTTCCTCGGCGGCGAACCGCACGAAGCCCTCCGGGTCGGGCTCGTCCGCCGTCGGTTGCAGTACGACGCTGTCGGCCCCGGCCTCGACCAGCCGCTCGACGGCCTTGGCGACGGCCCCGGCGTCCCCGGCGACGCCGAGGTCCGGAACGGCCTCGACCCCTTCGGCGGTGAGCTCCGCGCGCAGCCGGGCGGCGGCGTCGGGCCCGGTGGCGGTGAGGAGGTACACGACCAGACGATGGGGCCCTGCCTCACGGCCGGCCGCCGCGCGCCCCTCCTCGACGAGCCGCCGCGCCGTGCGCACGCCCTCGGCGTTCGTGGAGGCGGTGAGGATGGTCCCGTCGGCGGCCTCTCCCGTGAGCCGCAGGGACCGCGGCCCGGTGGCCCCGGCCAGCACCCCGCCGTGCGGGGCCTCGGGCGGCCAGTCCAGGGCGACGTCGTCGAGCTTGACGTACCGCCCGTCGACGGTGACGCGCTCGCCGCTCAGCAGAGCCCTGAGCGCGAGGAGATGCTCCCGCAGCAGTGTGACCGGCGACTCGACCCGGGCACCGACCTGCCCCATCCAGTCCTGCACGCCGTGTCCGACGCCGAGGATCGCGCGCCCCGGGAACATCCGGTGCAGCGAGGCCGCCTCCATGGCCGTGATGGCGACGTTCCGCAGCGGCACGGGCAGCAGCCCGACCCCGACCCGCACCCGCTCGGTCCACGCGAGGGCGGCTGCGGCGGTCGAGATCCCGCCCTCCCGGAAACAGTCCTCCCAGAGCCAGAGCTCTTCGAGCCCGGCGTCATCGGCCAGCCGGGCCACTGATCGGAGTCGTTCGGGGGCCAGTTGGGGGCGGAAGACTGCGCCTAGTGAGGTCATGGTGCTGTTCTTACCCGGGCCGGGCCGCGACGGACAACGCAATTCGCGTCGGCCGGGCGGGCGATCCCTCGCATGGTGGTCGTCCCGCCCGGCCGGGCCCCGCCCTCGCTCAGCGGTTGACGGCCTGGATCTCCTGCACGACCACGTCCTGGGTGGCGCCGAACGTGCCGTCCGGGAGGTCGCCGCCGGCGCCGCCGGAGCCGGTCCAGTCGATCTCCCAGGTGACGGTGCCGGTCACTTCGGGGCGTACCAGCTGGGGGCAGGGCCCAGGACGTGGACGAGGTGAGTATCAGGGCCGGCACTTCGCGCTCCCCCGCTGCGAGATCAGTCGCTCGGTCACCCATACGCCCTTGTCGTTCTTGCGCAGGGTGCCGGCGTATACGACATAGCTGTCCTTCGTCACCGGCGTGACATCAGTCTTTCCGGTCTTCAGGAACTTGTTGAACGCCTTGCTCTGGTCCTCGCAGTACACGAGTGCGGCCGTGCCGTCGTCCTTGATGGTCAGGCTCTCGTTGTAGTAGCGGGTCAGACCAGTCGTGCGCGCTTTGTGGTCGACGAACTCCTGAATGTACTTCTGGCTTTCGGCAGCGGCCGTGCCCTCCGAGTAGAAGCGGTAACCCTTGTCGAGAGGGTCCTGCTTGGCGATTGCCATGTCCACGGCCCTGATGCGCTGCTCGGCATCGTTGAGCACGGCGTCCTTCCGGGCGTCGCCGGTCTTCTTCCATTCGAACTCGTTGGTCACGTCCGACGGCAGGTCGATCTTCGGCCGCCCGGTCGTAGTCGGCTCGCTCGGTCCGGTTGAGGGCGACGCCTTGTCCCCGGTGTCGGCTCCCGCGACCTTGTCGTTGTCCTTGCCACCGGAGCTGTCGTCGCTCCCGCACGCGGACAGCGTCAGGGCCGCAGCGGCGGTCAGCGTGAGCGCTGCGAGGAGGGTGGGGCGGCGGGTCACGGTCGGCTCCCGGATCTCCTGGACGACGACATCTTGCTCCCCACCGAAAGATCCTTCTGGTAGGGGCTGCTCACCCGCCACACCTGTACCGGTCCAATGGATCTTCCAGGTGACCGTCGCCCTGAGCTGGTATGAGCCATCACCCGACGACCGTAGGTACTTCACGCCACAGGACGGTGTCTCATCGGCTTTTCCCTTGGTGTACGGCTCACCGATTCGGCCGTGCTCAATCTGACACACGCCTGAGGCGGGGTAGGTCTCCGCGTCCGTGGTGCCAGGTTCGATCTTCACCGATATCGGTTCGGCCGTTGTGGTCGCCTGGATGCCCAGGAGCGGAACGGAAGCCGTCACGGACACGGGCTTGAACTCCGCCGCATCCAGCCACGCCCAAGTAGGCAGATTCACCTTTGTGTTCGCCTGCGGGGCGAGATCCATTTCCGTGGAGGGAACGCGCACTTCGGCGTAGGCGAGCTGGGCGAGGACCTCAGTAGTGATGGCTTGGGGGATGTCGGCCGGCGGGTCGTCGTTCTCGTCCACCCAGAAGATGGGCTTGTCGCAGTCAAGCGCCCCCGGGTCCCCTTCCCGGCCCGGCGTGACGTAGAAATCCCACCAGTAGCCCTTGCCGGCCTTGTCCTTGTTGAAGTCTTTGTAGGGGTGCCCGTTGACGTAGCGATCGCGTTGCTTGGCATCCCACTCGTAGCCTGTCGAGCCGGCTTCCCATGTGGGCTCCAGGTACTTCTGCAGCTGCTCCGGCGTGTACTTCGGAGCGTAGTAACAAGCAGGCGGGGTCCAGGTCGTCGAAGACGTCACAGGGCCTGCCGACTCGCCTGAGCCGTTGTCAGAACGGTCGAAGACCACGACTCCTGCGGTGGACGACAGGGTGCCGCCGTCTGAGTTGCCGTCGACGTTCTTCTTCGGTGGAGGCACCTGGGATCCCCCACCAATGACGTTGTCCGCCCGTGCGGGGGCTCCACAGAGCAACATCGAACCGATCGCAGCGGACACGATCAGAGCCCGGGAAGCTGGCCTCAAGGCTGGCACCTGTCGCTCCCCCTCTGAGAAAGGATCTTCTCGATGACCCACACACCCTTGTCGTTCTTCTGCAGCAGGGTGTTGTAGAGCACGTAACTGTTCTTGGACACGGGGGTCTTGTTGATCTTCTTGTTCTTCAGGTACATGTCGTAGGCCTTGCTCTGGTCCTCGCAGTACACAAGCGACCCGCTGCCCTTACCCCTGACGCTGACGACGGGGTCGTAGAAGCGGTAGGCGCCCGTGACCCGTGCTTTGGCCTTGACATAGGCCTGGATGAACGTCTGCGTGCCTGCGGCGGCCTCGCCCTCGTAGTAATAGAGGTAAGGCTTGTCGAGCGCGTTCTGGTTCACGATCGCCAGGTCCACCGCCTTGATGGACTGCTCACTGTCAGCCAGGATCGCGTCCTTCTCCTTGTCCCCTGTCTTGGGCCAGTCGAAGGTGTAGGAGAGGTCTGAGGGCAGTTCGATGTCCGGCCGGCCGACGGAGTCCGCAGCGCTCGGAGAAGGGGAGGCGGACGCCTTGTCTCCGGTGTCGGCGCCCGCGATCTTGTCGTTGTCCTTGCCCTTGGGGCTGTCGTCGCTCCCGCACGCGGACAGCGTCAGGGCCGCAGCGGCGGTCAGCGTGAGCGCTGCGAGGAGGGTGGGGCGGCGGGTCACGGTCGGCTCCCGGCCGTAACGGTTGCATAACGCGTCAAGGAGCGGCACCAACGGCGTTGCCGCCAGGGGCGTTTCAGTCAGGAACGAGCAAAGGGCTTGGGTCCGTGGGCCCATGCGAGGGCCTGCCCTCTCCGGATACGTTCGGCCCGAGAGCCAGTATGGGCAGTGGCGCGGTCGGAGGGGGTCCGGATGGGGCGGCGTTGGCGGGACGGGCGTGGGGAGCTGGTCGTACAAGGGGAGGGCGGAGGGCCGTCCGTCGCGGTGCCGCTGGAGATCGCCACCTCCTACCGGGCCCGTACGAAGGGGCTGTTGGGGCGGGACTCCGTCGACGGTGCGATCCTGCTCTCCCCCGCCAACAGCGTGCACACCTTCCGTATGCGCATCCCCATCGATGTCGCCTACCTCGATCGCGGACTTCGCGTCATCGCCGTCCGCACCATGCGGCCGGGGCGGTTGGGGATGCCTCGGCTGCGGGCCCGGCACGTGCTGGAGGCCGGGGCCGGGGTGATGAATGAGTGGGGGGTTCGGAAAGGGGCCCGGGTGGAGGTCGTCGTGCCGGCGTAGGGAGCGCAGGACTTCGTTCCGGGGGCCGCCACGCTTCTACGGCAGGTCGCTCACCCGCACCTGCGGAAGTGCGGACACCGCTGAGCCGACCGCGTCGATCGTGTGCACGGGCGGTTCCTCGTCCGTCGAGTACAGCCGGGCGCGCACGGACCGCCCTGCCGAGGTCGCCAGCCAGTAGGCGGAGGGCGGGAGGTCTCTTTCGGCCGGGTAGAAGACGGGAACGCCCAGCGTCTCGGCCAGCCGGCGCGCGAGTTCCGGCTCCGTGGGCGTCTCGTCGACCAGGGCGTCCTCCACGTGGATGTCCAGGGACATCGACAGATCGCCGCGCAGCATGATGGAGCCGCACAGGACGGGCGCGGCCCAGTTCCGACCACTCTGGTCGCTGTCCCGGTCGGCCACGTCCACGTCGACGCCCTCGGTCCGCACCGCCTCCGTCAGGGTTTCGGTCAGCGATGCGGGCGGAACCGGCGGCCCGACCAGCAACAGGTCATAGTCCACTGGTTCCTTCGCTTCCCAGGTCGAAGAGCGTGTTCTGTGCCGCTTCCGCGTTCTCCCAATTGGCCGGCCCGCCCGGCTTCACCGACAGGCGCTCCAATGCCGCCCTGGCCTCCGGGCTCCCCATAGCGCCCAGCAATTCGACGGCCGGGTCTGCACCGATGTCCTCGATCACGCAACGCTCGGCCAGGTCCACCGCCCAGGGGGCGAAGCGCCCCGGATCAGGGTCGAGGGCCAGCCAGCGGAACACCGAGTCGGCGATGTCGTCCCGCAGCAGCGGGATCATGGCCAGCATCGCCGCTTCGACGTGCCGCACGACATGCCGGTGCAGCGGGTACGAATGCGGTCGGTCCCGCCACGCACGGACCAGCTCGTCCACGCCCGACCAGGTCACCTGGCTCGGACGCGGCATGCTCTCCCCGACGGCCTGATGGAATTCCTCCCACACGTGCCACAGCAGGCCGGGCGAGGGCGGCTGAGGCATCTGTGGGGCCAGGGCCTGATCCTCCAGGAGCACGGTCAGTACGTGCCGGGCTTCGGCCAACCGTTCGTCGGTCCGCGGCAGCTCCGCGACCCGCCTCCAGTCGCTCTCGTCCCAGGGCTGGGGCAGGGACCGCAGGGCGTGGGGCAGGACGTAGTCACCCTCCGGGTCGCTCCAACGCGCTACCTGCGGATCCCACATCTCCTCGGGATTCGGCTCCGTGCCTGACTCACTCATCCCCGCGTCCCACCAGCGTCTCGTCTCCGTCGTCTGCTCAGTCGATGCCCAGATAGCCCTTGGCGCTCTCCGGGTCCTTCATCCTGGACCAGTCCATCGTGCCGCTCGCGGTCCGTTCGTCGATGGCACGCTGCATCCTGCCGAGCTGGTCGGCGGACAGGCCTTGGCCCGCCACGGTCACGTCCACGTCGTTCTTCGCCATCTCACCGGCCGCCGTCCGGGTGTCCTTGGCCGGCTTGCCGTTCCTGGCGGGCTTGAACTCGCTGAAGATCGACGTCCAGCGGTCCGTCGTCTCGACCTCCACGGTGGCCTTCCGGCCGGGCTCCTTGCCCGCCCACTTCTTCAGCCGCTCGACCTGGTTGGCGAAGTCCGCCTTGCGCATGGCGGAGCCTGCGTTCTTGACCTCCTTGACGTGGACGGTGCCGCTCTTGTCCTTGTAGACCACGTCGGCGTCGGGAATCTCGTCGAGATTCACCTTCTCCCCGTTGCCCAGGTCGGCCTCCTTCCGGTTCATCTTGCCGCCGACACCGGCGTCCACCCGGGTGCCGGGGGCCGCGTCGTCGGCGGCGCGCCGTACAGCGTTCACCTCGGCACGGGCTTCCGCCAGCTTGTTGGCGTCCGGAGCGTTGACGACCTTGCCCTCCAGTGCCGCGGCGGCGTCGCCGTTGACGTTCTCGCGGCGCGCCAGGTCGGCGATCTCGTCGAGGGCGGCGGCCGCGTCCTCCTTGCCTATCTCGCCCTTGCCCGGCTCAGGGTGGTCCTTGGCCCGGTCGACGAGCCCGTCGATCTGGTCGTCGGGGACGGAGGAACCCCGCTCCCGCAGGGCGGCCTTCGCGGCCTCGGCGCGGGCCTCGAGCGTCTGCTGCTCCGCCGCGTCCGCCTGCTTCCGGGCCTCCTCGGCCTCCTGCTTGGCCTCCTCGTCGCAGCCGTCCTGAGCGAGGATGACGTACTTCGTGCCCTCGGCGCGTATGACGTGGGCACCCGAGGGTCCGGCGGCCAGGACCGTGGTCCCCGTGCCGGAGGAGCCGGTGAGGGGCGCCGGTTCATACGGGACGTCGCCGTACGGCGTCCTGCGGGCAGGGGAGGCGATGGTGCAGCCGGATTCGCGGGCCTTCTTCTCGGCCTCGTCCGCCGCCTCGTCGGCCTCCTTCGCGGCCTTCTCGGTGCCCTGGACGTCGCCTGCCTTGGCTGCCTTCCTGGCATCCTCCGCCGCGTCGGCCGCCTTCTCGCTGAGCTTGCCCAGCTTCCCGAGTTTGCCCAGCTTGCCGAGTTTTCCTACGACCTTCGCCTCGCCGTAGCCGGGGATGAAGAGGGAGCCGACGTTCCAGACGACCGTGGTGACGGCGCGCGTTTCGTTGCCCTTGTCCCACTGGTCGCGGACCTCGTCCCCGATGAACATGTCGTCGAGGATCTTGCCGCCCGAGTTCACGGTCGCGCCGCCCCAGTCGGTGAGCGCGTCGAGGTAGTCGCCCTTCCCCCACTTGTCGCCGGCGTCCTTGGCGTCCTGGGACCACTGGTCGGCTGTGACGCCGCCGTAGTCCTTCAGGCCGTCGAGGGTGTCGAGCGGGTTGGTGACCGTGTCCCAGATGCCCTTGAGGTCGCCGCCGACGCCGTCGACGACGAGGCCCTCGCCGACCTGCTTCAGCTGATCACCCGTGCAGCCGAAGAAGGCGCCGACGCCGCCGAAGCAGCCGTCGTCGTCCTTCTTCTCCTTCTCGTCGGCGTTCTCGTCACCGTCCGCCTGCGCGTCGGTCTTCTCGCCTTGGGTGTCCTCGGCATCGGCGGGGTCCCGCCGGGGAGGAGCGGGCTGGTCGGCGGGGCCGGCTGCGGTCGCGGTGTCCCCGGCTGCGGGGGCCGCGCATGCCGTGCCCGTGACCTTGCAGACGGCCGCCTGGAGACCGCCGTAGATCTGGGGGCCCAGGCCGCTGACGACGAGGGCCGCGATGACGGCGGCGACGACCGCGATGAGACCGGCGTACTCCACCGCCGTCTGCCCCTCGTCCCGGCGCCAGCGGATCATCCGGGGCAGGGAGAAGGGACGGCGTTCGGCGCGCTCCGTGTCGGGGAGGCGGTACCAGGCGCGGCTATCCTCGCGGGTGAGGAAGTAGAGGACCAACGCCGGGAGGAAGAGCTGGGTGTAGCCGCGGGGGGATCCGTCGGTGATGTTCGCGAACGCGCCGAGGATCAGCCACGTCTGTACGGCGATCAGGCCGGCCCGGGTGCGGGTCCCGCCCTGCCAGGTGCGGCGGGCGAGCCACCAGCCGAGGGCACCTGGGGCTGCCGCGTAGGCTGTCAGGGCGAGGAGTCGACCGTCGACGGCGTCGTACGAGGCCGCGGTGAGCAGCAGGCCGAGACCGCCGAGCACCGTGATCGCGAAGAGGGTGTGGACGAGGACCAGGGCCGTCGCGAGTGAGGCCGGTACCGGTCGGCGGCCGCCGTGGCCCGGTGGGTGCCACGCCGCTGCGGCCCCCGAGTTCGGTGGTTGCCCGGTCCAGGCCATGTCCCCGCCCCCTCCCTCGGTCTACGACACCGCCTGAGCGTAGGGAGGGACGGGCGGGGCGGGATGGGTCCCTGGCCCCAAAACAGGGCCCAAGTCAGCTCTCCGTACGCGGGAAGGAGACCTCGACCCGGCGGTTCTTCTTGCGGCCGGTTTCCGTGGAGTTGTCGGCGATGGGGTACTGCTCGCCGTAGCCGCGGACCTCGTAGGTGACGTTGGAGTCGGTCAGTTCCTGGTCGAGGACGTTCTGTACGGCGTCGGCGCGTTTGCGGGACAGGACGTCGCCGTGGGCGGACGAACCGAGGTTGTCGGTGAAGCCGAAGACACGGATCTTCGTCGCGTTCTGCGTCTTGATCTCCTCGGCGATCGCGGAGATACGGGCCTTCGCCTCGGCGCCGAGTTTCGCGCTGTCCTTGCCGAAGAGGACCTCGGCCTGGAGGGCGAACTTGACGTCCGCGTTGGTGTCTTCCCGGCGCTCGTCGCCGCTCTGGTCTTCGACGACCTGCTTGATGTCGAGGACTTTGGGTTCGGCGAGGGTGCCGCCCTCGGGCAGCTTGAGGTCGGGGTCGTTGGCGTCGACCTCGACGGGGGCGGAGGCGGAGGCCTCGGTGCCGGGCGGGACGCCGGGGGTTTCGTCGGCGTGGGCCGATACCGCCCCGTAGATGTTGGTGGCGACCATGAGGCCGGCGGCGGTGAGGACGAGGGCGAGGCGTGGAGTCGCCGTTCGGGTTCGGGTATGGGTCGTCATGTCCGGCCTCACCCGGAGACCTTGATGGTGCCGCTGGAGAACGTCGGGACCTGGAGTGTGACGTCGGTGGCGCTCGCGGGCGGGGAGGGGAACTGGATGAAGACAGGGATGGTCTGTCCGGATTCGATCGTGGTGAGACCCGTGGTGGTCAGCGGTCGTCCGTCGGTGTCGCGCAGCACGTAGTAGCGCTTCTTCCCCTTCGAGTCCACAAGCGTCGCGCCGCCGAGCGACGTGCCATGCTTCAGGATCTCGGTCTCGTCACCACGCAGTTCGGCAGGGATGGTCAGTGAACCGGAACCGTCGTTCTTAAACTGGCCGTTCACGGTGACAAATCCACCCGCGTCACGCTGCGCTGACGTGATCTGGAGGAGCAAACCGTCCTTCCCCTTGAGTTCCGCCAGCGGGGCCTCCGGCTTCCCCTCCTGAGCACTCGGCGCAGAGCCACGGTCCTTGGAAGCGGAGGCTGAGGTGTCAGGCTTCTTGTCGTCGCCGCCACCTCCACCGCCACAGCCGGCCATACCCAGGGCCAGCCCGGCCGCCAGGGTCAGCGTGACCGTCCTCCTGCGGGCCCTCTCAGTGATCCGCATGCTCATCTCTCCGCTTCCTTCATCACTCGTCGTTCGCTTCTCAGTCGGCCAGGTGGACGTCGAAAAGATCCTCGGGTTCCGGGAGCTCGGTGAGATCGTCCGGTTTCAGGTCCCAGTTCTTGCCGTCGCAGGTGAGGCGAGGGAGCACGTCGTCACCTGCATCCTCGGCAAGGGGCTTGAAGTCGCACAGGGGCTCAATGACGGCCTTGGCACTGGCCTTGGACCTCTTCTCCGCCGTGGCGGGGACGATGGACTCCCCCATGGGCTTCCGCGTCTGCACCGTGACCTCGTACCCCAGGGGCAATCCGGTGCCCGCGCACCCTTGGACATCGGCGTCGTTCTGGCCGGCGAGCTGGTAAGCGCGCGAGCACGGGTCGTTGGCCAGCGGTACGGCGCCGTCGAAGATGTCCTGCCACTTGGCGGGGTCGAGAACGGCCTCGACCCATTCGCCCGCAAGCTGATCCCGGGCGTCCTGGGCAGCAGCGAGTGCCGCAGCGTCGGCTGCCGTCTGGGCGCCACCCCTGTTCACTGTGGCCTGGCCGACCGCGAAGTAGGCGAGCGCAAGGAAGAGCAGACCCCCCACCACCGTGATGTAGATGGGGAAGGCCTGCCCTGCGTCGCCGTACCTGCGAGGTCGCGTCAATTCCCGACCCGGTTGATCAGGGTCGTGATCTTGTTGAGGATCGTCGTGCCGATGCTGGTACCCGTGATCGCCAACACGATCGCCACCACCACCGCGATGATGCCCAGGTACTCGACCGCCGTCTGCCCCTTGTCGCCCGCGCGGCGGCGCATCGCCTCGGCCGTCGTGTTCTTCCAGCCGTTCACGCGGACCTTGGTCGCGACGGCGGTCTTCAGCATCAGGTCGCTCATGGTGTTCCCCTCCGGTTGCGGCTGTGTCGCTTTCGACACGAGGAACGTACGGCGGAACGCCCTGTCCGCCAGAGGGCCCCTGGGCCCAATTCCGGGCCCAATCGGTGGGGCCCAGCCATCGGTTGTCCCCCCATCGCGTCACCGGAGGTCACCCCCGTCCCCGGGGTGCGTCCGGCGCCGTGCCGATCCACTTCGCGGCGGCCTCGGAGCGGCTGGTGCTGTGGAGCTTGGCGAAGATGCGGTTGATGTGGTTCTTGACGGTCTTCTCGCTGATGAAGCACGTGGCGGCGATCTGCTGGTTGTTCATGCCGGATGCGATGAGGTCCATGATCTCCGCCTCCCTCGTGCTCAGTTGGAACCGCGCCCTGTCGGGAGCGGCCGGACGGCCACTCGTCCACCCAGACGAAGACTGTCCCACATGCGGTTGCACTTGCGAAAGGTTTTCTGAGGAAGTGGGTGGGTCCGAGTGGGCGGGTGGACCGAAAGACCCTGTTCGAGCGGCATGTTGAGGTTGTCCATACGCCTGCGCGGAGGTGGAAATTCCGTATGCACTCGCACTCGACGACTGGCCGAGCCCTTCCGGCAGGGGCGGAGCCGGTGCCAGGTCCTGGCGGAGTTGGGCCAGCAGGGCGCCCGCCGCCGTGGGGGTGAAGTGGGCCCGGCCCTCCTTGATGTCCCGTACGGCATCGACCAGCTGGTCGGCCGTGAACTCGCCGTGGACCAGGTAGCCGCCCGCCCCCCGACGCAGGGCCTCCTGGACGATCTCCGACTCCCTGCTGTAGGTCAGCATCACCACGGGAGCGATCTGCACCAAGTACGGCAGCGCCGAGATGCCGTCCACGCCCGGCATGCGGACGTCGAGCAGGACGACGTCCGGGCGGTGCTGGTGGGCGGCCTCGTATGCCTGGCGGCCGTCGGCGGCCTCCGCCACGACCTCGATGTCCGGGCGGCCGGAGAGCAGGGCGGTGAGACCGGCGCGGACCACCGGGTTGTCGTCCGCCACGACGACCCGGAGGCGGCGGGCCGGCTGGGCCGGCGGCGGGAGCGGAAGGTCGGTGAACGGATGGTGCGGCGGCGGCTGCGGGGCGCCGGTGGAGTGGGGCGTCTGGTCCGGCATCGGGGGCCTCCTCTCGGGTCGTGGGGTCATGCGGTGGGGGTGGTCAGGGCGGCCAGGGGGAGTTCCAGGCGGACCTCCGTGCCCTGGGGGTGGCCGCCGCGGCCTATGCGGATGCGGGCGCCGACGGAGGCCGCGCGTTCGACCATGCCGACCAGGCCGAAGTGGCCCGCGCGCCGTAGTTGTTCGAGGCTGGTGCCGGGAGGCAGGCCGCGGCCGTCGTCGTGGACGCTGATGCGGAGCAGGTCGCCGTGGACCCCCGCGCTGACGTCGACGCGGGTGGGGTGGGCGTGGCGGTGGGCGTTCTCCATGGCTTCCGAGGCGATCGTGAGGAGCTGGCGCGCCACCGCCGGTGGGACGGGGGGAACGGCGTGGGCGCCGGTGGGGCGGTAGACCGCCGTCAGACCGGTGCGGGCGCTGAAGTCGCGGGTGCGGGCGGCCAGTTCGACCAGGACGTCCGTGGCGTGGGACGGGTCCGATTCGCGGCGCAGGTCGGCCAGGAGTTCGCGGGACTCGGCGGCGGCCCGGCGGGCCGAGCGGGCGACCAGTGCCGCCTGCTGTCGCATCAGGGCGGGGTCCATGCGGTCGGCGTTCGCCGAGGTGGTCAGGCCGTCCGCTGCCAGGGCCACGCCGTGCAGGGTCTTGGCGACCGAGTCGTGCATCTCGCGGGCCAGCCGGGCGCGTTCGGCGCTGACCGCCTCCGTCACGGCGAGTCGGGCCTGCACGGTGGTGAGGGCCTGGGTGGCCGCCCCGAAGCGGAGCATGAGGTTGCGCAGGCTGGAGCCGACGGCTCCGGCGATGACACAGAGGCCGGGCAGGAGGGCGGACTCGGTGATGCCGGGTGCCGGGTCCTCCTGTGCCGCGTGGATGAGGAGCAGCAGGAGCGCCTGGAGCGAGGCGAAGACAGCCGCCCCGCGCCAGCCGTAGACCAGACCGGCCAGGAGGGGGGTGCAGACGCTGACGTAGGCGAGGGTGCTGTCGGGGCCGGCCGCGATGAGGAGCAGGGCACCGAAGAGGGTGTCCGCGGCGAGGAGGGAGGGGTGGCGCAGCAGGAGCGGGCCGAAGCGTTCCCAGTCCCTGAAGAGGACGTAGGAGGTCATGAACGTGACGACCACGGCCGCGCCGACGAGGCGGGTGGGGAGCCCGTCGTTCGCGTTGACGAGGGCGGTGGGGGTGGCCAGGGCGATCATCGCAAGGCGGAAGCCGAAGACCTGGCGGCACATGGCTTGCAGGGCGTTGACCTGGATGTCGATCGCGGGACCCGTGGCGCCGGCCGGGCCCGTGGCAGGGACCGGGGCTTCGACCGGACCGCCCGTGCGGCCGTCGTCGTCGGGCGCGGGCGGCTCCTGCGGGGGCGCGACGTCGTCGGAGGCAGAGTGACCGTGAGCATGCCGCCGTGGACCGTCCGGCGCGGGCGGCTCCTGCGAAAGCGCGACGTCGTCGGAGGCAGAGTGACCGTGAGCGTGCCGCCGTGGACCGTCCGGCGCGGGCAGCTCCAGCGAAGGCGCGACGTCATCGAGGGCAGAGCGAGCGTGAGCGTGCCGGCGTGGGTCGTCTGCCGTCGGCATCGCCTCCGCCGCAGGGGCATTCGCCGCAGCGCCCCGGCCCGTCCCCGCCTGTCGGTGCCCGCCCCCCTTCATCTGCAGCGTCGGCCCTCCGGCCGCCTCCCACCCCGGTGGCAGCGCGGGCGTCACGGACGTCACCGGCACGTCCGGCGCGCCCGTGCGGACGTGCGCCGGCAGCACCGTCCCCGCCGGAGGCGTCGTGATCTCCGGCGTCTGCTCGGCGCGGCGACGGCGAAGGCGACGGCCCAGCAGCCCGGTGCGCTCCCCGGCCCGCTCCCCTGCCCGCTCCCCTGTCATCGACATGACGTCGCCTCCCCCCTACTTGCCCGTCACCGAGCCGAAGTCCGTGCCCGAGCCGAGGATCAGGCCCGCGCCGAGCAGCAGCATCGTGGCCGGGACCATGAAGGTCGTGATCATCATCGTGGCCTTGGGGACGGCCCGGGCCGCCTTGCGGCGGGCGTTCTGCGCGTCCGTGCGGCGCATGTCCTTGGCGAGGGACACCAGCGTGTCGACGATCGGCGCGCCCAGTTCCTCGCCCTGTTGCAGCGCCGTCACGAACATCGCCACCTGCTCGGAGTCGTTGCGGCGGCGCAGTTCCGCGAAGGCCTGGCGGCGGCTCATGCCGAGGTCCATCTGGCGCAGGGTGATGCGCAGTTCGTCGGCCCAGGGGCCCTCGTAGCGGGAGGCGACCCGGTCCAGCGCCTGGCGGAATCCGAGGCCGGCACTCACCACGACCGCCAGGACGTCCAGGAAGTCAGGCAGGGTCCGTTCGATGACGTCCTTGCGGATGCGGATCGCCGACCAGATGCCGACCTCCGTCCAGAACGCGCCGAAGGCCAGCAGGAGCAGGGCGACGAGCAGCTGGCCCCGCATGAGGAAGACCAGGAACCCCACGGCGCCCAGGAAGCCGTAGACCGCCCGCCGCGCCGCGTAGCGGTCGATGGTCAGGCCGCCGGGGTTGCCCGCGAGGTCGATCTTGCGGCGGTACTTGGCCACCTGCTTGGGGCCCATCAGCCGCAGCACCGCGGGCGCGTAGCGCATGCCCATGCGGTCGATGAGCGAGTCGACCGCGCCGGTGCGGGTGGAGCCGACCTCCAGGGCCAGGGCGAGGTCGCCGGGCAGCTTGGCCTCCGCCCGGTACATGCGGACGCCGGCGAAGACGCCCCAGACGCTGAGGCCCATCAGCAGGGCGAGGAGCAGTCCCATGGTTGCCTCCGGGCTCTCAGACGTCGATGCGGGACAGGCGGCGGATGAGGACGAAGCCGACGGCGTAGAGCGAGAAGGCGATGATGACCGCCCCCTGGCCGAAGGGGGAGCCGGTCATGCGGTCCAGGGCGCCGTCCTTGACCCCGTTCATGAGGAACAGGGAGCCGACGCCCAGCACCGGCACGGCGTAGGACGTCATGCTGACCTGGGAGAGCTGGGTGCGGACCTCGCGCCGGGTCTCCTTGCGTTCCTCCAGGGTCTCCGTGAGGTTGCGCAGGGCGCTCACCACCTGACCGCCGGCCCGGTTCGACAGGACCAGCGTGGTGACGAGGACGACCAGTTCGCGGGAGGGCAGGCGGTCGGCCAGTTCGCCCAGCGCGTCGTCCATCGAGGCCCCGACCGCCAGCTGGGCGGAGACCTTGCCGAGTTCCTCGCCCGCCGGGGCCTCCATCTCCTCCGCGGCCATGCCGATGGCCGTGCGCAGGGCGAGGCCGGCCTGGGTGGCGTTGGCGAGGATGCGGGCCATCTCGGGGAGCTGGTTGATGAACTTCTCGATGCGTTTCTGCCGCTGCCAGTTGAGGAACTGGACCGCCACCCCGATGCCCAGGAGGCCCGCCAGAGGGCCGAAGAACGGGGCCAGGGCCGCCTGGCCGATCAGCCACAGGCCCGCGACCGTGGCGAGCATGTAGACGAAGAACTCGCCGGGGGTGATGTCCAGGCCCGTCGCCGCCAGGCGCAGTTCCAGCTTCTTGCCGAGCTTGGTGCGCCGCAGACGGCGGTCGATCCCGCGGAAGTTGCGGCGCCGGCCGGCCACCGGGATCTGGCCGGTGGCGGACAGGCGGTCGACCAGTGCCTGCCGCTGTGCCTTGCCCATGGCGTAGGAGTGCAGGCCGACGACCGCGAGGACGCAGGTCAGCAGGGTGATGCCGGTGGTGAGCGTGATGAGCTGTTGCAGTTCCATCGGTCGGTCCTACCTGGCTTCTCGGGTGGCTAGCTGGTCCGCGGACCGGGCGATGCCGAACGCCTGCGGGAGGGGCTGGCTCGCCATGTAGAGGCGGTCGGCGGTGCGGCGCGGGAGGGGGTAGTACTCGAAGGCCCCGTGGATACGGCCGTCGGAGGTCATCGGCCGGGCGTTGAAGCGGGCGACGCTGACCAGCCGGTACGGGTCGCTGCCGTGGCTGTCCATCAGGGCGATCTCGGTGATGCGGCGGGCGCCGTCGGCGAACCTCGTCAGCTGCACGATGACGTCGACCGCGCTGTTGATCTGGTCGTGCAGCGCCACGAAGGGGATCTCCACGTCCGACATGGACGCCAGGGTCTGCAGCCGCATCAGCGCGTCCTCGGCGCTGTTGGCGTGGACGGTGGCGAGGGAGCCGTCGTGGCCGGTCGACATCGCCTGGAGCATGTCGAGGGACTCGCCGCCGCGGACCTCACCGACGACGATCCGGTCGGGGCGCATGCGCAGCGAGTTGCGGACGAGGTCGCGGATCGTGACCTGGCCCTTGCCCTCGACGTTCGGGGGCCGCGACTCCAGGCGGATCACGTGGGGCTGCTGGAGCTGGAGTTCGGCGGAGTCCTCGATGGTGATGATGCGTTCGCCCTGGGGGATGAGGCCCGACAGGGCGTTCAGCAGGGTCGTCTTTCCGGTGCCGGTCGCACCCGAGACGATGATGTTGAACTTCGCCTGCACCAGGCCCGCCAGCAGGTACAGCATGGGTTCGTCGAGCGAGCCGAGGCCGATCAGTTCCTGGAGCGTGAAGGAGCGCGGGAAGCGGCGGATGGTGAGGGTGGCGCCCGTCAGGGACAGTGGCGGGATGATGACGTTGACGCGCTCGCCGGAGGGCAGGCGGGCGTCGACCATCGGGTTCGACTCGTCGACGCGGCGGTTGACCGTCGAGACGATCCGCTCGATGGTCTGCATCAGCTGGTCGTTGGAGGCGAAGCGCAACGGCAGTTGCTCGACCCGGCCGCCGCGCTCCACGAAGATCGCGTCCGGGCCGTTGACCATGATCTCGGTGATGGACGCGTCCTCCAGGAGCGGCTCCAGGATGCCGAGGCCGAGTGCCTCGTCGACCACCCTGCGGATCAGCTGCGAACGCTCCACCGTCGACAGGACCGGGCCCTCACGGCTGATGATGTGCCCGAGCACGCGCTCCAGCCGTGCCCTGCGCTCGGCGGCGGCCAGGGAACTCATCTCCGCGAGGTCGATCTCCTCCAGGAGCTTGGCCCGGTAGGAGGCGACCATGTGGCCGTCCTCGCCCCGGTTGCCGTTCTCCTCGGGGGTGTTGATGCGTGCTCGCAGGCTCATGAGTGCGGTGCTCCTAGCTCGGTGCTCAGTGGTCGAGCGGCATCGTCGCGGTCTTGACGGCCGGGTCGAAGTTCCAGCCCGGCACGAGGGACGGGATTTCCACCGTGGCGGTGATGGTGACCTCGTCCGCGCCGTAGGAGGGGACGCAGCCCATGACATTCAGCCAACTGCTCACCGCCGCCCGGCAGTCCGCCTCGTACGGTCCTTCCAGCGACGCGCTGCGCGCCCCGGTCCTGGCCGCCGTGCCGGCTTGCTGGGCCGTGTAGGCGATCAGGCCGAGCTGGACGGCCGCCAGGGCGACGAGCAGCAGGATCGGCAGGAAGCCGATGTACTCGATGGCGACCTGGCCGCGGTCGCGGTGCTTGCGGGCACGGGTCATCTCAGTCCGCCTCCTCGACCGCGCCGGCGTGGCCCCGGACCGGGAACGGGAACGACAGCGTGCCCGGGAAGAGGATCGGGACCTCCAGCCTGACGTCGGCCGTCACATAGCCGGAGCCCGAGCAGGTCACCTCGGCACCGGAGCGCCACGCGTCCGACAGGTGCTTGAGCCCGGCCGCCTCGCACGCGCCCTGCCGCGCCCCCGGCTCCGCCGCCGTCGCCTGCCGTACCGCCTCGTCCGCGGCGTTGCCCGCGAGCGTGAAGGTGTAGCCGACGAGGACGACCTGCCACAGCGCGATCAGCGTGACGATGATCGTCGGGGTCATGCCGAGGAACTCGATGGTGACCTGGCCCCGGTCCCGTAAGGCCGGCGGCGCGAGAGCGGAGCGCACGCTCATGACTCCCTCCTGCGCCGGAAGCTCACCGGCCCGCGGCCCGCCTTGTGGGCGCCGTCCGCCGCTTTGACCAGCCCCAGCTCCCCCGCCAGCCCCCACAGGGCCTGCTTAACCGAGCTCTTGTTCTCCAGTTCGTGGATGCGGCCCGCGTCCACGACGCTCTGCAGTTCCTTGAAGTTGGCGGGGACGACGGTGGCCGCGACGGCCGTGCCGGTGATCTTCTGGATCAGGGGCGGCTGGATCTCCGTGGCGCGGCTGTGCCGGTTGACGACGACGGTCGTCTCCTCGGCCTTGCGGATCTGCAACCGGTCCCACATCCGCACGGCTCGTTTGGCGCCCCGTACGGCGACCACGTCCGGCGTGGTGATCAGCAGGGCCCGGTCGGCCATCTCCACGGCCGCCGCGCCGGCGCCGCCGAGCTGGGCGCCGCAGTCGATGACGACGACCTCGTAGCGGGAGCGCAGGGCGCTGACGATCTGCCGGGCGGCGCGGTCGGTGACGTCCTCGCCGCGTTCCCCTTCGGCGGGGGCGAGCAGGAGGGCGAGTCCGGTGTCGTGCCGGAAGACGGCGTCGGCCAGGACGCGCGGGGAGATGTCGGTGATGGCGGCCAGGTCGACGACCGAGCGGCGGAACTGGACGTCCAGGTAGGAGGCGATGTCGCCGGTCTGGAGGTCCATGTCGACCAGGGCGGTGCTGCGGCCGGAGGCCTGGGCGGCCAGGGCCAGCTGGATGGCGGTCAGGGTCGTTCCGGTGCCGCCCTTCGCGCCGCTGACCGTGACGACGGTGCCGCCGACGCCGGTGAACACGTCGCCGCCGGCGCCCAGGTGCCGTCGTACGCCGACGGACCACTGGGCGACCGCCTGGACGCGGCTGGCGAGTTCCTCGTAGCTGAGCGGCAGGGCGACCAGGCCGCGGGCGCCGTAGTCCATGGCGGCCTGGAAGAGGCCGGGGCTCGCGTCGGAGGTGACGAGGATGACGCCGACGGCCGGGAAGCGCAGGGCCACTTCGCGGATCAGCTCCAGCGCGGGGACCGGGCCGATCCGCTCGTGGACGATCACGACCTCCGGCAGCTCGTCGACCGACTCGGCGGCCAGCCGCGCGAGGGTGTCGATGAGCTGGGTGGAGTCGACCACGGGGGCGACGGGCTCGGCGTCCGGCAGCTGGCTGAGCAGCGTCGTGACGGACCGGACCGCGTCCGCGTCACCGACTGCCGGGAGGATCCTCGTGGGCATGGCAGCCTCTCACTTGTCCTTCGCGAGTTCGTACGTCCGGTCCCGCTCGGGGACAGTGGTGTCGCTGCCGGGCGCGACGAGGGCGAGCCGGACCCGCTTGGCGAACGACTCGGCGTAGGTGATGCGCTGGGCGTCGAGGGCGGACAGCGCGAAGGTGATCGGGACGGCGTCGGTGGGCTGCTGGGTGCGGTTGCCCTCGTCGGGCTTGAGCGCGGTCAGTTCGCCGACGTCGAGGACCTTGGCGTTGGTGACGATGATCTTCGACTGGTCGGGGTCGCCCTCGCGCGCGCCCTCGAAGGTGGCGTAGACGTTGACCGCGGCGCCGGGCGTGATCTTGCCGGCCACGCCGGTCGCCGAGTCGATCATGATGGCGACCTCCTGCTGGCCGGGCTGGAGGGCCGGCTGGCGGACGATCATGTCGGACTGGAGAAGGGAGCCCGCTTCCAGCGTGGTCACGGCGATCTTGCCCTGGATCTCCCGCAGGTCGGTGACCGCGTTGTCGGACAGCCACCGTTCGGGCATCTTGATCTTCTCGAACTGGCCCGTGCTGAGGGTGGTGTAGGGCGGCACGTCGGATTTCAGCCGGTAGGCGGTGACCTCGGGGCCGACTTTCGACTTCACGTCACTGATGACGGAGAGCACGCCGGCGAAGGCGCCGAGGGCGCAGACGACCGACAGGAGCAGGAGAATCACGCCGCGGCGCTGACGGGAGTTCATGAACCGGACAACCTCGTTGGGGATATCGGTCGGGCGGGATCGGAACAGTGCTGACGAGCGGTGTCAGGCCTCACCCGACGGCCGTCCGGTTCTCCAGCTGCTTGCGCGGCGGGCCGTCGTGGACGGGGGGCGTGGCCGAGCAGAACACGCACCGGTCGCCGATGACGTCGATGCCGCACCAGTGGCACTGGCTGCGCCGGACGGAGGTGACCAGCTGGTAGAGGACGGACAGGTCGGGCAGGTAGCTGCAGAACTCGACGAGCTTGCCGGTGCCCCACCAGGCGGGCGACTCGGCCGGCAGCTGGGTCTCGCGCAGCCCCTGCACCTTCCAGGAGGGGGCGAGGGTGGTGGTGACCCAGTCGGACGGGAGCTGGCCCTTGGCGAGCAGCATCCAGGTGCCGAACTCGGGGCCGGGGAGCCCGGCTTCGGGGGTGATCCGGACGAGGTGCGGTTCGGGGTGGGCCAGGACGCCGAACTGGCTGCCGGGCATCCAGGACTTGGCGTGCGACTTCAGGCCGACGGGGACGCGGTCGAGTCGGGCCACGGAGCCCAGCAGCGCGCCGGCGTGGATGTAGTGGACGAGCAGCCGGCCGGCCGAGGCGAGCACGCCGGGGCTGATGTCACAGGAGGCGAGCTGCCGTAACTGGCGGGCCAGGACGGCCAGTCCGAGGGGCGGCAGTTCCGGCCGGAACAGGGCGATCCGGTCGCTCTCCATGAGGGAGCGCAGGGTGTGCAGCCGCCGCTGCACCGCGGTGGGCGCGGCCGGTGAGCAGACCACGATCACATGGCCGTGGTGCTCGACCAGGGCCTGCATCTCGGCCAGGACCTGCTCCAGGGGGCGTCGTTCGACGTCCCGCAGCACGACGGCGGGCAGGGTGCGTTCGTCCTGTGGTGGCAGCGCCATGTCGGCGCTGGTCACGGCAATGGCAGTTGGCACGCGCAGCTCCCCGTTTCCCCATGCCCGTCGGAACGCCGCGTGTCACTCCGGCGCACCGTGTCGACTTCACTGCGTGACTACCTCAGCACTGTAACCACGGCTCTGTGACCGGAGAACAGCGTTTGTGTAGCTGGGGAGCAACTGTCGTTGCACAAGATGCGTCAAAACGGGGCAGGTTGAGCATCTTGCCGGTCGCGAGGGCGGTCCCGGGAGGCCCGGGGAGGTCCCGGGCGGTGGGCCCAGCGGGCCCAGTGTTGACGGTGGGCCTTCGTTTGGGCCCTGAGGCCCACGCCTGACGCGGCGTCGCCTCCCTACGCTCGCCGTCCCACAGGCACGTGGACCGGGCGAGGAGGGATGCCGTGTGACGGACGGGGGCGGCATACGGGCGTACGGACACCGACCGGTCTTCGACGACCGGGGGGCGACCGGCACCGAGTACCTCGGGATGGTCGTCGTCAGCGCGGCGGTCGTCCTGGCGCTCTCGGCGACCGGAGTCGGGCAGCTGGTCTACGACAGGATCGCCACGCAGGTCTGCCGGGTGGCCGGCGGCGGCGACTGCGGGACGGGCGGGCCCGGGCCGGACAAGCCGCTCACCGACACGGACTTCGAACCGGCGCTGTGCCAGGTCTCGTCCGTCACCGACAAGGCGGGCTCCAAGGCGAAGATCTTCTTCTGGGAGATCGGCAAGGAGTACGGCTTCCAGGAGCAGCACCTGAAGGCGAAGACGGACGTCAACGGCGACGGCAAGGTCGACGACAGCGACCAGTTGGTCTACCTGACTTTCACGGACGCGTCCTCGGTCGCCGCGAAGAAGGACTTCAAGCCGGGCATGAAGGTCGGCAAGTTCGGCGCCGACAAGGTGGAGCTGGGGCTCGGCATCAAGGTGACCAACGGCGACACCTGGGTGTTCCAGAGCCCGGAGGAGGCCCAGCGCTTCCGGGACGACGTGGAGAAGCTCCAGATGTACGAGATGCGGCGCACCATGCCGGGCGGCGCGGAGGCGAGCGTCGGCGACAGCATCCTCTACCTCTTCGGCACGGGACCCCTCAAGGACGAGGAGGACACCCAGAACCGGATCAAGGAGCACCTCGGCGACAACCGGAAGATCACCTACGGCAAGGTGGGCCTGGAGGCATCGGCGTCGGCGGGCCTGAAGATCTCGGCGGGCGACGAGAAGAAGCTGAGCGCCGCGCTCGGCGGCACCTTCAAGTACTCCCCCGAGGTCACCTGGACCGACAACGCCTACAAGAACACCAAGTCGTACACGTACTCCTCGTCCATCGAGTACGGCTCCAAGGTGGGGTACGAGGCGGGCCCGCTCAGCGGCGAGTACGCGGCGAACACCACGCAGACCGGCACCATCACGGTCACCTACGACAAGAAGACCGGGAAGCTGGTCCGCGTCGACATGACCCGCACCGTCGAGGAGGGCGGCCAGAAGGACGGCGCCAAGGCCGGGGGCGACAACGGGCAGAAGGACGGCGACAAGCGGGGCGGGAACGCCGGCGTGAAGGGCACCGACTCGCAGACCGGCATCGAGATCGTCACCAACACCCTGACCTTCGACCCGGGTCCGGCCGGGGACCGGGACCGGGCGGTCGCCGAGCGGTGGCTGGACAGCAGCAACGAGCAGGTCGCCACACCCTTCCAGTACATGTTCTCCGACCACGCGCCCACGGCCCGGCCGGGCGCCGACGACCCCTTCGGGCAGCTGATGTTCGACCGGGGCAAGTCGAGCCGGATGACGTACACGGGCGATGTGAACGCGGCCGAGTACGGCTTCGAGTTGAATCTGGGGCTCAGTCTGGGCATGACGATCAGCACGGAGAAGAAGGCGGAGACCCTGACCGACGCCCGGTTCCTGGGGGCGCCCCGCGGGGACGGCCGTTCCTATCTTCCCTACAGCTACTGTGCGAACTGACGAGACGGGAGCCCCTGCCGATGAAGACCCGCCGTGCCCGCCTGGCCGCCGCCCTGCTGACGACCGCCCTGGCCCTGACCGGCTGCGGCGGCACCGACTCCGGCGCGGGCTCGGTGCCCGAGGGCTGGGGGACGCTGAAGACGAAGGGTGTCGACGTGTCGTACCCGAAGGGCTACAAAGAGCAGAGCGCTGCCGAACGAGGCAAGCACAACGCCGCGGCGGCGGTGCGCACGGAGGGCGGGAAGAAGGTCTCGGTCATCACCGTGCAGCTCGCCTTCACCGAGGCGAACTCGGCCGAGCAGGCCGCGATCGCCGCCGAGGCGGGCATCCAGCTGGGTGCGAAGGTCGAGGGCCAGAAGGACGTCGACCTGGCCGGTGCGGACGGGGCGAAGCGGATCGACTTCTCCTTCAAGGCGACCGGCGAGGACGGCGGGCCGGCGGCGGGCACCCCGGTCGAGGGCGTGATCCTGGCGGGCCTGGACTCGGCCGACACGGCCTTCGCGATCCGGATCGACGCACAGCGCGGGTCGCTGCCGGACGCGGACCTGGACCGGATCATCGACTCGGTCGAGGTGCACTAGCCGTGGAGGTGCCGGGCGCCGGATACGTCGTACTCGCCCTGCTGGTGGCGTTGTTCGGGACCCTGTCATGGAGGTACACGCGGCGGCTGGTGACGGTCGCGCGGGTGCTGCGGCGCGGGGTCCGGGCCGGGGGCGAGTGCGTCCGGGTGGAGACCGAGCCCTACGGCCGCTCCGACGCCCGGCGGCACTTCTTCGCCTTCCGTACGTCCGACGGCGCCAGGATCGAGTTCGAGGACCTGGCGGGCCTGTCGACGACGGAGGGCAGCGCGGTCACCGTCACCTACGACCCCCGCGATCCCGAGGGCACGGCGACGGTGGCGGGCCGGGGCAGCTGGTCCCCGGTGCTCCAGGCGCTGGCCCTGGCCGCGGGCTGCGGCACGGCCACGGCCGGTTTCGCGATCCTGCTCTTCTTCGAGATCACCGGGGGCAATCGATGACGCTCGTGCGCTGCTGGGCCGTCGGCATCGTGGTGCTGGTCCTCACCGAGTACGTCCAGATGACGTTGATCCACGACCCGTTGGTCGGCCCGGACGGGGTCGGCTCGTTCGGTGCCGCGCTGGCGCTGGTGCACCTGCCGAACCTGGTGTGTGTCGTGCTGGCGACCTGGGCGGCAGCGCGGGTGCATCCGGAGCCGTGGCGGGAAACGCCGGTGCGGCACCTGGCGGCGGCGTGCGCGGCTCCGGCGGCGGCACAGGTGCTGCTGCTGGCGTTGCGCCCGGACGTGCTGGACCCGGCGGGTGCGGCGTTGTGGATGTCCACGGGCGTGCTGCTGGCGGGATGCGCGGTAGGGCTGCTGCTCGAACGGTTGGTCTGGACCTCTTGACAGCCTCTTTGGTCTGGACCATTTTCTTGTCATGTCCCCACACAGACGATCCCTGCGGTTCTGGTCGGGTGCCGTCACGGCTGCCCTGGCCCTCACTCTCACGACCGTCGGCCAGGCGAACGCCGCCGACGTCAACAACGCCAGGAACGCCGGCTTCGAGGCGGGCCTGAGCGACTGGACCTGCTCGGCGGGCAGCGGCACGACGGTCTCCTCCCCGGTGCGCACCGGCACGGCCGCGCTGCGGGCGACCCCCGCCGGCCAGGACAACGCCCGGTGCACCCAGACCGTGCGGGTGCAGCCCAACTCGACCTACGACCTGGGCGCCTGGGTGCGCGGCGGTTACGCCTATCTGGGCGTGACCGGCACCGGCACGACGGACGTGTCCACCTGGACGCCCGACTCCACCTCCTGGAAGCAGCTGTCGACGACGTTCCGGACCGGCGCGTCGACGACCTCGGTGACGGTGTACACGCACGGCTGGTACGGCCAGGCCGCCTACTACGCCGACGACGTGTCGGTGGTCGGCCCCGACGGGGGCGGCGGCACCGACCCGGGCCCCACGGTCCCGGCCGCGCCGAGCGGACTGCGCGTCTCCGGCACGACGTCCTCGTCCGTCTCGCTCGCCTGGACCCCCGTCTCCGGCGCCACGGGCTACACCGTCCACCGCGACGGCACGAAGGTCACGGCGGTCTCCGGCACCTCGGCCACGGTGACCGGCCTCGCCGCCTCCACGTCGTACTCCTTCCAGGTCACGGCGACGAACGCGGCGGGTGAGTCGCCGAAGTCGGCGGCGGTGACGGGGACCACGAACAACACGTCCGGTCCTGGCCCCGCCCTCCCCAAGCACGCGGTGACCGGCTACTGGCAGAACTTCAACAACGGCGCGGCGGTCCAGAAGATCTCGGACGTGCCGTCCCACTACGACATCATCGCGGTGGCCTTCGCGGACGCCACGGGCACGCCGGGCGCGGTGTCCTTCACCCTCGACTCGGCCGGGCTGAACGGCTACACCGTCGACCGGTTCAAGGCCGATGTGAAGGCCAAGCAGGCGGCCGGCAAGAAGGTCATCATCTCGGTCGGCGGCGAGCGCGGCACGGTCACCGTCAACGACGCGGCCTCCGCGACGAACTTCGCCAACAGCGTCTGGTCCGTGATGCAGGAGTACGGCTTCGACGGCGTCGACATCGACCTGGAGAACGGCCTCAACTCGACCTACATGACGCAGGCCCTGCGCGCCCTGTCCGCGAAGGCGGGCCCGTCGCTGATCATCACGATGGCGCCGCAGACCATCGACATGCAGTCGACGTCGAACTCCTACTTCCAGACCGCGCTGAACATCAAGGACATCCTCACCGTCGTCAACATGCAGTACTACAACAGCGGTTCCATGCTCGGCTGCGACGGCAAGGTGTACAGCCAGGGCACGGTCGACTTCCTGACGGCCCTGGCCTGCATCCAGCTGGAGAACGGCCTCGCCCCCTCCCAGGTCGGGCTCGGCCTGCCCGCCTCCACCCGGGCGGCGGGCGGCGGCTACGTGTCGCCGACCGTGGTCAACAACGCCCTGGACTGTCTGACCAGGGCCACCGACTGCGGCAGCTTCAAGCCGCCGCGGACCTACCCGGCCCTGCGGGGCGCGATGACCTGGTCGACCAACTGGGACGCCACCTCCGGCAACGCGTGGTCCAACGCCGTGGGACCGCACGTGGACGCGCTGCCGTAGCCGGCGTCCCCTCGCCCTAGAAGAACTCCCCCCACGGCTGGTCCCAGATCTGCTTGACGCACAGGATCAGGAACAGCAGCCCCGCGACGGCGAGCATCACGTTGCTCACCGGGCCGTTGCGCCACTCGCGGGGCGTGCGGGGGGAGTTCAGGAGCCAGATCAGGGTGCCGGCGAGGAAGGGCAGGAAGGCCGCGCCGAGCACGCCGTAGATGATGATCAGACGGAACGGCTGGCCCTCGAAGAGCAGGATCATCGGCGGGAAGGTCAGCCAGAGCAGGTAGGCGCGGAACGGCCAGGAGCGCTCCCGCTCGCCCGAGGCGACTTCCTCGCCCTTGGCCTGGCCCCGGCCCGACAGACGGGCCACGAAGTCGGCGAACATCAGGCTCACGCCGTGCCAGACACCGATCAGCGAGGTGAAGGACGTGGCGAAGAAGCCGATCAGGAAGAACTTGGCGGTGGCCGAGCCGTACTCCTTCTCCAGGATGTCACCCAGCTGGATCAGACCCTTGTCGCCGCTGGCGATGGCGACGTTCGCCGAGTGCAGCAGCTCCGCGCCGACGAACAGCATGGCGATGACGAAGATGCCGGTCGTGGCGTAGGCGACGCGGTTGTCCAGCCGCATGACCTTCATCCAGCCGGTGTCGGTCCAGCCCTTGGCATTCACCCAGTAGCCGTACGCCGCGAGTGTGATCGTGCCGCCCACACCGCCGATCAGGCCCAGCGTGTTGAGGATCGAGTCCTTCTCGTCCGGGAGGACCGGCAGCAGCCCGGCGAAGGCGTCAGGGATGTTCGGCGTGACCCGGATCGCCAGGTACACCGTCACCACGAACATGACGCCCACCAGGACCGTCATGACCTTCTCGAACACCGCGTACTTGTTGAACCAGACGAAGACCAGCCCGACCAGACCGCAGGCGATGCCCCACCACTTGAGGTCCATCACGTCGGGGAACAGCGCCTGCAGCGGCAGCGCGCTCGACGACATCGCCGCCGCGCCGTAGACGAAGCCCCAGACGACGACGTAGACCGCGAAGAACCATGTCGTCCAGCGGCCGAGGCTCGCCCAGCCGTCGAACAGGGTGCGGCCCGTGGACAGATGCCAGCGGCCCGCCGCCTCGGCCAGGGAGATCTTCACCAGGCAGCCGATGACCGCTGCCCACAGGAGGGTGTAGCCGAAATTGCTGCCCGCGATCAGCGTGGCGACCAGGTCACCGGCGCCGACACCGGTCGCCGCGACGACGATGCCCGGGCCGATGTATTTCCAACTCGTTTTCCTCGGTCGGGGTTGCTGCGTACCGGTGTGCTCCGTGGTGTCGGCCATGCAGATCAAGAAACCGCAAAGGGCCTCAGCCGACAAGAGGGCATGAGTGGCCCCGCCTCAGGGGCGCGGGGAACTGCGCGACCAACCACACTCGACCCGCGGCCCGGAGCCGGACCAAGGCGGCAGGGCATACCGCCAAGGCCCGGCCCAGCGGCAGCGTCACGGCTGTCGCCGACCACAGCCGTCCGCCCCGCACGTGCCGAGCTCGAACCACACGGTCTTGCCCGGCCCGTCCCGGTGGCAGCCCCAGCGCTGGGCGAGCGCGTCCACCAGGAACATTCCACGGCCGCTCTCCCCGGCGGCGCCCGCGTCCAGCACCCGCGGCACGCGGCGCTCGCCGTCGGCGACCTCGCAGCGCAGCACGCCGTGCGCGGCGAAGAGCGTGAGCCGGAAGCGGCTCCCGGCGTGCACCAGGGCGTTCGTGGCCAGTTCCCCGACGAGCAGTTCGGCCACGTCCGCGACCTCACCGCGCTCGGCGAGCCCCCACCCCTCCAACTGCCTGCGGACCTCCGCGCGTGCCTCGCGCACGGCGGTGGGCCGGGGTGCGTACTCGACCCGCAGATGGCCTGCTCCCAGCGGTGGTTGCGGGAACGGGCCGTAGCGGGCGTCGGGGTCGGGGAGGTGCCGCCCGGAGAGTTGCAGCATGGGTCCAGGGTGGTCCCCGGGGGCGGTCCGGCGCAGGGGGAGGACTACCCGATCCCCTACCTGCTTGTGCAGGTGGAAGCCCCCTGGGGGCTATGCGTACTGGAGGCGGACGGTGGCTCCTCCGGCGTCGTCGCGGATGTCGACGTACGCGCAGACCTGACGCGCGTACCACAGCCCCGGGGCCGGTTCGGGGCCGGCGGCCGGCGGGACGAAGCCGGCGAGCGGGTCGTCGAGGCGCCGGGCCGAGCGCAGTTCGCAGACGCAGGCGGGGGCCTCGCCCCACAGCAGGGCGGCACCACCGAGGGGCGCGAGGGCCGCCGCGGTCTCCGCCACGGCGGCGGCGAACAGCTCGGCGTCGGCGGCGGGCAGCCCCCGGCCCACCGCCCAGCTCTGCACGGCCGCGGCGTGCGGCTCCGCGAGGGACCGCGCCCCGGCCGGGGGCAACGGCAGGGGCACGCCGTCGAGTTCGGCCGCGAGGCGCAGCGGGTCCTCGTACACCTCGGTGTCCGGGTGGGTGCGGCGGGCCGCGGCGATGACGGCGGGCCCGGCGGTGCGGGTGTCGTAGGCGCACAGGGCGGTCGTGGCCATGGGGGCGAAGAGGAGGTTGGCGAGGGCCTCGTAACGGATCCACTCGGTGGTCTCGCGGGCCGAGCGGCCCGCCCGGCCGCTCCAGTCGGGCTCCATGACGAGGTGGATACGGCCGCCGGGTCCGGCGTGCGCGCCCAGGTACGCGGCGGCCTGCGCCACGGCGTTGGCGGCGGAGCCGGTGTACCAGTCGGTGTGCGGGATGCAGGTGACGTCCTTCGCGTCGAGGCCGAGGGCGTCTCGCAGGAGGTCCAGGTTGCGCGGGGCGGCGATGGCCACCGGCGGCGGTTCGCCGGAGGTGCCGAGGGCTTCGCCGAGGAAGGGCAGGGCGGCGGTGACGAACGCGTCGTCGGAGTCGAAGACGGCCATGCGGTGGTCGAACGGGCTGGGGTGTCCGGTGGTCATGTGATCCCCTCGGGTGGGTGGGTGTGCGGTGGCGGGGTCGTCAGCGCTGGGCCGTCATCCAGGCCGCGATCTGGCTGCGGTTGCTGAAGCCGAGCTTGCCGAGGATGCGTTCCACATGGCCTTCGGCGGTGCGGCGGGCGATCACCAGACGGTCGGCGATCTGCTGGTTGGCGAGCCCCTCGGCGACGAGCCGGGCGACCTCGGTCTCGCGGCGGGTCAGCGGGACCGCGGTGTCCTCGTGCGGCGTCGGGTCGGCGGCCTCCGCGCCGGGCGGGCGGCCCGGCTCCTGGAGCACGTGCCCGGCCAGCTCCCGCAGACCGAGCGCCCCGCCCCGCCGGTGGGTCCGTTCGAACACCTCGCGCCCGAGGGCCAGGACCGCCCGCTCCTCGCTGTCCCGGCGGACGGAGTCGAGGGTGTGGGAGCCCCAGCGGCCGGTGTCGATGTCGGCCCAGACGCGGTCGGCCCCGCCCAGGAGCAGCGCGGCGTCCTCGGGGGCGCCGCGCCGGGCCGCGATCGACGCGAGCAGGTCGAGGGTGAGGGCGATGCCGATGACGTCGTGGACGGCGAGTTTCAGCCGCAGCGCCTCGCGGGCGTGCCGCTGCGCCCGGGGCCAGTCGCCGAGGACGGTGTGGGCGAGGGCGAGCATGCGCAGCACGTAGGAGCGGACCCACTGCTCGCCGTGCCGCTCGCACAGCCGCAGGGCCTGCTCGCAGACCTCGACCGCCCGCTCGGCCTCGCCCAGGAAGCCCAGCGCGCAGGCGAGTTCGACCTGGTCGAGGCCGACGAGGCTGAGGTGCTGGCCGGGCACGGGGCCGCGGGCGACGGTGGCTTCGAAGTGCCGCAGCGCTCCGGGCAGGTCGTCGCCGAACAGCCGGATGACGCCGATGACGTACTCGGCGTGCGCGGCCTCGGCGCTGTCGCCGAGGGCTTGGGCGAGAGCGAGGGCGTCGGCGGCGTGGCGGCGGCCCCGGGGGAAGTCCCGGGTGGCGGCGGCCAGCAGGCCGGCGACCCAGAGGCCGCGGGCCCGTTCCCGGGTCGGTCCGGGGGCGGCGGCCAGGGCCCGGTCGAGCCAGTACAGGCCTTCGCGGGAGGCGCCGCAGGCGTGCCAGTGGAACCAGAGTGTGCCGGCCAGGCGCAGGCCGGCGAGGGCCTCGCCGGGGGCGGTGAGGCTGAAGTCGAGGGCGGCGCGCAGATTGTCCCGGTCGGCGCGCAGCAGGGCGGCGGTCTCCGGCTGTCCGGGGCCGAACCAGCCGCGCTCGTACTGCTCGGCCCGCCGCGCCATCCAGTCGCGCTGCCGCCGCCGGGCGGCCTCCTCCTGCCCGGCGTCCCGCCGCAACTGCTCAAGACCGTACTGCCGCAGGGTGTCGAGCAGCCGGTACCGCACGCCGCCGGGTCCGGTCTCCCGGCAGAGCACGGACTTGTCCACGAGCCCGGCGACGGCTTCGAGGACGTCGTCCCGGCGCAGGCCGGTGGGGTGGCCCGGGAGCCCCGTGGGCGATGCCACGGGCCGGGCGGGTGTGTCGGAGCCGTCCGGGCACCGGTCCGGCAGGGCGGGCACGGCAGCGCGCCGGAGCGCGACGAGCTGCCCCCGGCCCTGCGGAACCGGGACAACACCCTCCGGACAGCGGGTGCTCTCCAAAGGCCGGGCGCCCTCCGGACGGGGCGCACCGTCCGCAGGCCGGGCACCAACCGGACGCCGGGTGCTCTCCGGAGGCCGGGCACCGTCCCGACACGGGAGACCATCCGCAGGCGGGGCACCAACCGGGCACCCCGCCCCGTCCGGATGCCGGCTGCTTTCCGGGGCAGTGGCGCCCGCGCAGACCGCTTCCGCCGTCTCCAGGTCGAAGCTGCCCGCCAGGACCGACAGCCGGGCCCACACGGTCTGCTCGGGGAGGGTGCACAGGTCGTGGCTCCAGGCGACCGCCGCGCGCAGGGTCTGGTGGCGGGGCAGGGCGGCGGGGCTGCCGGTGGTGAGCAAGCGGTAGCGGTCGTCGAGGCGGTCCAGGAGCTGGTCGACGTCGAGGACGCGCATGCGGACGGCGGCGAGTTCGATGGCGAGGGGCAGGCCGTCCAGGCGGTGGCACAGCCGGGCGACGGAGGCGCGGTTGGCGGGGGTGAGGCGGAAGCCGGGGACGACGGCGGCGGCCCGGTCGGCGAAGAGCATCAGGGCCGGGTAGCCCTGGGCGGCGGACAGGTCGCCGTCCGGGTCCGGCACCGGCAGCGGCCGTACCTCCATGAGGTGCTCCTCGGTGAGGCCGAGCCGGTGCCGGCTGGTGGCGAGGATCCGGACGCCCTCGGTGCCGCGCAGCAGGGCCGCAGCCAGTCGCGCGCACGCGCCCGCCAGGTGCTCGCAGTTGTCGACGACGAGGAGCAGCCGCCGGTCCCGCACCTGTTCGACGAGGGCGTCCAGGGGCGGCTGGGCGGAGCGGTCGTGGAGGCCCAGCGCGTCGGCGACGGCGAGCGGGACGAGGGCCGGGTCGTGCACTCCGGACAGGTGCACGAAGCGCACGCCGTCCGGGAAGGCGCGCTGCACCCGGGCCGCGATGCGTGCGGCGAGCCGGGTCTTGCCGACGCCGCCCGGTCCGGTCAGCGTCACCAGCCGTGCGCGGGCCAGCAGTTCGCGGCCCTGGGTCAGTTCGCCACGCCGGTCGACGAAGCTGGTCGTCTCGGCCGGAAGGTGGTGGTCCCGTCGTGGCGCTGATCCGCCCATGATCAGCCAGTCCTTCGAGGGGTGGGGGTCCGGGGACACCGGGCACTCCGGCTCCCCTTGCGCGGACCCCCACCCTCTCCCGGTGCGTACATACATGCACGCCAGGGCCACACCTGTGGGTGTACTTCCGCCGGGACACCTCGACCGGGGTGCCGCACGCGTACACTGCGCGGCCGCTTTCAGTCTTGACCTGGTCATGCCATTGGCAGAACGATGTGCGCCACCCGCACCACGTACGTCGCACGGAACAACCCCACCTCCCACAAGGAGATTTCATGCGACTTCGCATACGAGGCTCCGGTGCCCGCACCGGCAGACGCACCGCCGCCCTGGCCGGCCTCCTCGCCCTCGCCCTCGCGGCGCCCCTGTCCGCGACGTCGGGCGACGCCACCGCCGACAGCGCCCGCAAGCCGGCCGCTTCCGCCGACGACGTCCGGCAGTACGAGATCCATCTGCACTCGACGGCCAAGGACCGCACGGCACTTCAGCGGGCGGGCGTGACCGTGGACGAGGTCCACGGACACGGCGTGGTGGTCTCCGGCCGCGCCGGCCAGATCAAGAAGCTGCGCACGCTGGGCTACGAGGTCACCCGGCTCGGCGCGGTGCCCGACCGGTCCGCCGGCGAGGACGACGTCCGGCTCCTCGACTTCCCGTCGGCCGACTCGAAGTACCACAACTACGCGGAGATGACGAACGAGATCAACTCGATCGTCTCGGCCAACCCGTCCATCGCGAGCCAGCGCGTGATCGGCAAGTCGTACCAGGGCCGGAACATCGTCGCCATCAAGATCAGCGACAACGTCGGCGCCGACGAGTCCGAGCCGGAGGTGCTGTTCACGCACCACCAGCACGCCCGCGAGCACCTGACCGTCGAGATGGCGCTCTACCTGCTGCGCGAGCTGACCTCCGACTACGGTTCCGACTCACGCGTCACGAACATGGTGAACAACCGCGAGATCTGGATCGTGCCGGACATCAACCCGGACGGCGGCGAGTACGACATCGCCACCGGCTCGTACCGCTCATGGCGCAAGAACCGGCAGCCCAACTCCGGTTCCTCGTACGTCGGTACGGACCTGAACCGCAACTGGAACTACCGCTGGGGCTGCTGCGGCGGCTCCTCCGGGTCGACCTCCTCGGACACCTACCGGGGGACCTCGGCGGAGTCCGCGCCCGAGGTGAAGGTCGTCGCCGACTTCGTGCGCAGCCGGGTCGTGGGCGGCAAGCAGCAGATCAGGGCGGGCGTGGACTTCCACACCTACAGCGAGCTGGTGCTGTGGCCGTTCGGCTACACGTACTCCGACACGACGACCGGGATGACCGCGGACGACCACGCGGCGTTCAAGACGGTCGGCCAGAAGATGGCCGCGAGCAACGGGTACACGGCGGAGCAGTCCAGCGACCTGTACATCACGGACGGGTCGATCGACGACTACCTCTGGGGTGCGCACAAGATCTTCGGCTACACCTTCGAGATGTACCCCCGCTCCGGTGGGGGTGGGTTCTACCCGCCCGACGAGGTGATCGAGCGGGAGACCTCCCGTAACCGCGACGCGGTGCTGCAACTGCTGGAGAACGCGGACTGTATGTACCGGTCCATCGGAAAGGAAGCGCAGTACTGCGGTTAGCCCGCGGCCTGCTCTTCCTTTTCCTCGCCCTTTTCCTCGTCCTCTTCCTCGAAGTAGGCGTCCAGGACGGCGTCCAGCTGCGCGTCCCACTCCTGGAAGCGGCTCCTGGCCGGCGCCTCGATCTCGATCGGGTACCAGCGCCGGTCAGGGGTGTGGACGGTGACGGTGTACCGCTTGCCGAAGCGGGCGGTCTCCGTCTCGACCGCGCCGATCTCGTCCCAGCGGAACTCGCACTCCTGGTCGTCCAGGGACAGGCGGACGCCTCTGTGGTCGGCGACCATCCTGGCGCGGCGGTCGGACGCCTCGAAGACGGGGCCGTCGGCGTCGGCTTCGGTGTCCTCCTCCGGCTCGGAGGGGGACACCCCGGCCGGCTCCTCCGACTCGGCGGCGGGCTCTTCGGCGTCCTCGGCGTCCGCGACCTCAGGCTCCTTCTCCGGCCCGTCCTCCTCCGTCCGTCCGGACGCGGGTGACGTGAGCCCGGGGATGAAGGCCGGGTCGAATCCGGCGCCTTCCAGGGGCTGGCTGCTCGAACCTATGCGCTGCTCCACAGGGGAGCAGTATGGTCGAGAAACCTGTGCGGCACACAGTCGACCCCGACTTCGTTATCAGACGCCTACACGAACAGGCTCAATACCGCCGCCACCGCGAACCCCGCCACCGACAGCACGCTCTCCAGCACGGTCCAGGTCTTGAGGGTGTCCCGTTCGCTGATGCCGAAGTACTTGGCGACCATCCAGAAGCCGCCGTCGTTGACGTGCGAGGCGAAGATGGAGCCGGCCGAGATGGCCATGATGACCAGGGCGACGAAGGCCTGGGAGTGGTCGCCCTCGGAGAGCAGCGGGGCGACGATGCCGGCCGTGGTGACGATGGCGACCGTCGCCGAGCCCTGGGCGACCCGCAGGACCACCGAGATCAGGTAGGAGAGCACGAGCACCGGCAGGCCCACGTCGTCGAACGTGTCCGAGAGGGCCTGGGCGACGCCGCTGGCCTTGAGGACCGCGCCGAAGACACCGCCCGCGCCGACCACCAGCAGGATGTTGCCGACCGGCTTGAGGGACGCGGTCGACACCGTCTCCAGGGACTTGCGGGACCAGCCGCGGCGGATGCCCAGCAGGTAGTACGCGAGGAAAAGGGCGATCGTCAGCGCCACGAACGGGTTGCCGAAGAACTCGATCACCGAGCGCAGCGATGGGGGTACCCCCTGCTCGGAGCTTGTCGGAGAGCCTGGGGGAGGGTCGAGGGCGATCGAGGAGAAGGTCGCCGCGAGGATGAGCACCAGCGGCGTGCCGATGATGGCGAGGACCGTGCCGAGGGACACCGGCTGCTCGCTGGGCGCGACACCGGCGGCCCGCTGCTCGTCGACGACCGCCTGCTTCGCCTCCTCCGCCGCCTCGACCATGTCCTGGGGCACGGGGACGAAGATGCGGCGGCCGATCCACGCCGAGTAGGCCCACGCGGCCACCACGGCGGGCAGACCGCAGACGATGCCCATGAGGATGACCCACCCGAGGTCCACCTTGAGGAGACCGGCCGCGGCGACCGGGCCGGGGTGCGGCGGCAGGAAGGCGTGGGTGACGGAGAGGCCCGCGAGCAGGGGCAGGCAGTACAGCAGGATCGACTTGCCGGAGCGCTTGGCGGCGGCGTAGACGATCGGGGCCAGGACGAAGATGCCGACGTCGAAGAAGACCGGGATGCCGAAGATCAGGCCGGTCAGGCCCATGGCCAGGGGCGCGCGCTTCTCGCCGAACAGTCCGAGCAGACGCTTCGCCAGCACCTCGGCCCCGCCGCTGACTTCGAGGATCGCGCCGAGCATGGTGCCCAGGCCGATGATGATCGCGACATGGCCGAGGATGCCGCCCATGCCCGACTCGATGGTGGAGACGGCGTCCGACTTCTGGACCGTGCCGAAGAGTTCGGTGACGGACAGCCCGGCGGCGAGGCCGACGGCTATGGAGACCGCCAGCAGGGCGACGAACGGCTGGAGTCTGGCCTTGATGATGAGGAACAGCAGCAGCAGGATGCCGAGCGCTGCGGTGAGCAGGAGTCCGGCGGTGCCGTCGACCAGGAGGAGGAGTCCTCCGGTGTGGGGTGGGGTCTCGGCAGGGGCGGACGCGGCGAGCGGATGGGACATTCGGGGGTCCTCTACGTAAATGCATGCGGCTTCTGGGTAGGGGGGAGCACGGCGCGGCGCGTGGAGCGGCGCCGCGCCTCGACAACGCGGGGTGGGGGTGGGTCAGCCGAGGACGGCCAGGGCGTCGATCTCGACGAGGAGGCCCGCGGGGAGACCGACGTAGACGGTCGTGCGCGCGGCGGGCGGCTGGGTCAGGCCCTGCTCTTCGAAGTACGCGTTGTAGATCTCGTTCATCTCGGCGAAGTGGGCCACGTCCGTCAGGTAGACGCGGATCATCATCACGTCGTCCCAGGAGGCGCCGCCCTCTTCGAGGATGGCCTTGACGTTGGCCAGCGTCTGGAGGGTCTGCTCGCGCAGGGTCGGCCCGGCGGGGGTGGGCGCCTTGCCCTCCTCGGCGGGCAGGAAGCCGACCTGGCCGGCGACCTGGAGGATGTTGCCCTTCTTCACACCGTGGGAGAACTTCGCCGGCGGGGTGGTGTGGGTCTTCGGGGTGAGCGCGGTCTTGTCCGTCATACGGTGCCCTTCACTGGTGTTCTGCCGGAGTACTCCCCGCTGATGGCGTCCGCCGTACGGCGCACCAGCGGCAGGAGGGTGAGGAGTTCGTCGGCGGTGACGACGACGTTCGGCGCGGAGACCGACATCGCGGCGACGACCCGGCCGTCGGCGCCGCGGACGGGCGCCGCGACGCAGTTGATGGACTCCTCGTGGCCGCCGAGGTCGGTGGCCCAGCCCTGTTCGCGCACCTTCTCCAGCTCCCGCAGGAACGCGCCGGCGTTGGGTGTCGAACGGGACGTGTAAGTGGGGTAGTCGAGCTTCTCCGCGACCGCCCGCCGCTCGTGCTCGGGCAGGTCGGCCAGCAGCAGCTTGGCGACCGCGGCGACGGTGATGGCGACGGGCTTGCCGATGCGGGAGTACATCCGCACGGGGTAGCGGCTCTCGACCTTGTCGATGTAGAGGACCTCGTTCTCCTCGTACACGGCGAGGTGCACGGTGTGCCCGCAGGTCTCGTTGAGGCGGACCAGGTGGGGATGGGCGATCTCGCGGACGTCGAGGTTCTCCATCGCCTCCTGGGCGAGGGCGAAGAGCCGGGCGCCGAGGCGGTAGCGCTGGTCGGACTGGCGGTAGACGAGCCCGTGCTCGTGCAGGGTGCGCAGCAGGCGCAGCGCCGTGGACTTGTGGACGCCGAGGCGGTCGGCGACCTGCCCCAGGTCGGCGGGGCCCTCGGCGAGCAGCGGCAGGATGCTGAGCGCGCGGTCGACGGTCTGGCTCATGGCGTACGTACCTCCTCGGCGGCCCGCTGTGTCTCCTCGGTCCAGCCCGGGCCGAGTCGCAGTCTCCCCCATGCCGCGTCGTCCAGGGCGACGAGCCGGTCGGCGTGGTCCCGGGCGGGCGGTGAGGCGAGGTCGCCGGGCACGGTCAGCGCGGCGGCGGCCATGAGGTGACCGTGCCGCAGCCGGTCCCGTACGGGCAGCGCGCGCAGGGTGGCGGAGAGGAACCCGGCGGCGAAGGCGTCCCCGGCACCGACGGCGGCGACGACGTCGACCCGGGGTGCCGGGACGAAGGTGACGTCCCGGCGCTCGAAGACGGTGGCTCCGGCGGCGCCCTGCTTGACGACCAGCACCTCGGGTTCGGGGAGGGCGGCGCGGACGGCGTCGGGGCTGTGCAGTCCCCAGGCCTCGTCCTGCCCGACGAACACCAGGTCCGCGCCCCGGGCGAGGTCGCGCAGCACCGCAGGGGCGTCCGTGTCGCGCCACAGGCCGGGACGGTGGTTGACATCGAAGGAGACCAGGGGCCGGCCGGGGCGGCGGGCGGTCAGGGCGCGCATCAGACCGAGGCAGTCCGGGGACAGGGCGGCGGTGATCCCGGAGAGGTGCAGCACGCGCCCGGAGCGCACCGCCGCCGGGTCCACCGTGTCGGCGGACATCGCCGAGGCGGCCGATCCGGCCCGGTAGTAGGCCACCTCGTGGGCGTCGCCGGCCCGGTCCCCCGCCGTGCGGAAGTAGATGCCGGTCGGACGCGTCGGATCGCGCCGTACGGACGCGACGTCGACGCCGTAGGACCCGATCTCCTCGACGAGGTGGTCGCCGAAGCCGTCGGCGCCGACCGCGCTGACCCACCGCACGGAGTGCCCCGCCGCCGCCAGCACGCACGCCACGTTCGACTCCGCCCCGCCGATCCCCCGCTCGAAGGACGGCACGTCGGCGAGGCGTCCCGGCCGGGAGGGCAGGAACGTGACCATGGACTCGCCGAGCGCGACGACGTCCACGACGTCGGGGGCGTTGCAGGGTCCGGTGGGGGTCACGATGCTCGTAGCTCCTCGGCGCTTCGGTGGGTGGCGGTTTCATTGACCGGCGGTGGCCGAGATGTTAGACAGCGTTGAGCGACATACGCAATGAAGGTTGCAAGCACTGCAACACCGCTGATCAGGAGGCTCCATGCCAGCCGACACCGCCGCCGAGTCCCTCGCACGGCTCGCCGCCGAGCGCGTCGACCACCGCTTCAAGGGCCTCCCGCCGGACGCCGACGGGCTGACCGTCGCCGAGCTGGCCGGCCAGCGCCGCAACCTCTTCACCGGCGGCTTCGCGACGCCCGTGCTCGCGCTGTCCGCCGAGCGCCTGGAGCACAACCTGAAGCTGATGGAGACGTACGCGGCCCGGCACGGGCTGGCCTTCGCGCCGCACGGCAAGACCTCGATGGCCCCGCAGCTGTTCCAGCGGCAGATCGAGCACGGGGCGTGGGGCATCACGCTGGCCGTGCCGCACCAGGTGCGGGTGGCGCGGGCCTTCGGGACGCGGCGCGTGTTCCTCGCCAACGAACTGGTCGACGCGGCGGCCCTGCGCTGGATCGCGGCCGAGCTGGACGCCGACCCGCGGTTCGAGCTGGTCTGCTACGTCGACTCGGTGCGCGGGGTCGAGCTGATGGACGCCGCCCTGCGGGGTGCCACGCGCCCGGTGGACGTCGTGGTCGAGCTCGCCGCCGGGGAGGGCGCCCGGACCGGGGTGCGGACGGAGGCGGAGTGCGCGGCGGTCGCCGACGCCGTGGCCGCCAAGCGGACGCTGCGGCTGGTCGGCGTCGCGGGTTACGAGGGCGAGGTGCCCAAGGCCGACACCGAGCGGGTGACGGCGTGGCTGCGGCGGCTGGTCGCGCTCGCCGCCGACTTCGACGAGGCCGGGCGGTTCGCCGGCCTGGACGAGATCATCGTCAGCGCGGGCGGCAGCGCCTGGTTCGACGCGGTCGCCGAGGTCTTCGGGGAGATCCCCGAACTGTCCCTTCCCGTACTGAAGCTGCTGCGCTCGGGCGCGTACGTCTCGCACGACGACGGCCACTACCGCAAGCTGACCCCGTTCAACCGGGTCCCCGAGGAGGGCGCCCTGGAGCCGGCGTTCCGGCTGTGGACGCAGGTGGTGTCACGGCCGTCGGCCGAGCAGGCCTTCGTCAACGCGGGCAAGCGGGACGCGGCCTACGACCTCGACCTGCCCTTCGCGCAGGTGATCCGCCGGGACGGCGCCGAGCGCCCGGCCACCGGCGTGTCCGTGACGGCCCTGTCCGACCAGCACGCCTGGCTCGCCACCACGCCGGAGGCGGATCTGCAGGTCGGCGACTGGGTCGGGCTCGGGCTGTCCCACCCGTGCACCTCGTTCGACAAGTGGCAGCTGATCCCCGTCGCCGAGGCCGACGGCACGGTCGTCGACTACGTCCGCACGTTCTTCTAGGAGGCCGTCAGCGATGGAAGAACTCGTCATCCGGGACGCCGACGTCGTCGACGGCTCCGGCTCGGACTCCTACCGGGCCGATGTCGTGGTCGACGGCGGCCGGATCGTGGGAATCGTCAAGGAGGCCGCGGCGGCCGGCTGCCAGCGGCCGAAGGCGCGCCGGGAGCTGGACGCCGAGGGCCTGGTCCTCTCCCCCGGTTTCGTCGACATGCACGCCCACAGCGACCTGGCGCTGCTGCGCGACCCCGACCACAGCGCCAAGGCCGCGCAGGGCGTCACCCTGGAGGTCATCGGCCAGGACGGCCTGTCGTACGCGCCGGTCGACGACCGCACGCTCGGCGAGGTGCGGCGGGCCATCGCCGGGTGGAACGGCCCGGGTGACGACATCGACTTCGACTGGCGGTCGGTCGGCGAGTACCTGGACCGGCTGGACCGCGGGATCGCGGTGAACGCGGCCTACCTGATCCCGCAGGGCACGGTCCGGGCGCTCGCCGTCGGCTGGGAGGACCGCCCGGCCACACCGCGGGAGCTGGACCGCATGCGGCAGGTGGTGGCCGAGGGCATGGAGCAGGGCGCCGTCGGCATGTCCTCGGGACTGACGTACACCCCGGGCATGTACGCGCGGGACGCCGAACTGACCGAACTGTGCCGGGTGGTGGCGTCGTACGGCGGCTACTACTGCCCGCACCACCGCTCCTACGGCGCCGGGGCGCTCCAGGCGTACGAGGAGATGGTGGCGCTCACCCGGGAGGCGGGCTGCTCCCTCCATCTCGCCCACGCGACCATGAACTTCGGTGTGAACAAGGGCCGGGCACCCGAGCTGCTGGCCCTGCTGGACGAGGCGCTCGCGGCCGGGTCCGACATCAGCCTCGACACGTACCCGTACACACCGGGCTGCACGACGCTGGCGGCCGTGCTGCCGAGCTGGGCGAGCGAGGGCGGCCCGGAGGAGACCCTCCGGCGGCTGGCGGACCCCGGCATCGCGGAACGCGTCCGCCACGACCTGGAGGTCACCGGCTCGGACGGCTGCCACGGCGTGCCCGTCGAGTGGGACACGATCGAGATCTCGGGCGTGGGCGACCCGGCCCTGGCCGATTTCGTCGGCCGGACGGTCCAGGAGTCGGCGGACCGGCGGGGCGAGGCTCCCTGGGAGACCGCGCGCGGCCTGCTGCTGGCCGACCGGCTGGCCCCGACGATCCTCCAGCACGTGGGCCACGAGGAGAACGTCCGGGAGATCATGCGCCACCCGGTGCACACCGGCGGTTCGGACGGCATCCTCCAGGGCGCGAAACCCCACCCGCGCGCCTACGGCACCTTCCCGCGCTACCTCGGGCACTACGTCAGGGAGTTGGGGGTGCTGTCGCTGGAGGAGTGCGTCGCGCACCTCACGTCCCGCCCGGCGGCCCGGCTGAGGCTGGCGGACCGGGGGCTGGTCCGCGAGGGATACGTGGCCGACCTGGTCCTGTTCGACCCGGCGACGGTGGCGGCGGGCTCCACCTTCGCGCAGCCGCGCACGCTCCCGACGGGCATCCCCCACGTCCTGGTCGACGGCCGGTTCGTGATCGAGGACGGCCGGCGCACCGACGTGCTGGCGGGCCGGGCGGTCCGCAGGACTCCTCCCGCGTGACCGCCCGGCCGGCACCCTGCCCGCCTTACGGCTTGGGCAGGGTGCAGCCGCTCGCACTCAGGTCGAGCTTGCTGTCGATCCCGACGCAGGCCGGGATCCCGTAGGTCTGCTGGGCGTAGTTGATGCCCTTGCGGACGGTCACGGTGCCGTTCGCGTCGACCTCGCAGGGGTTGTTCACCGTGCAGCGCTCACCGTCCTCGTTGCCGGTGTTGTTGATGGCGACGACCTTGTTGGTGGCCTGGTCGACGACGGGCGAGCCGGACGTACCGCCGATGGTGTTGCAGGCGGAGGTGTAACGGACCGAGTCCTTCCAGGTCCAGTCGCCCTCCTTCAGGGTGGGTACGAACCCGTCGATGGTGCAGCTGTAGATGCGCTTCCAGTAGCCGGAGGGGATGCCGATGGCGGTGCCGGCGACCGGGTGACTGTCGCTCAGCGTCAGCGCGTTGATGTTGTACGAGCTCTTGATCTGCCCGTACGTGGTGGTCAGCTGGTACAGCGCGACGTCCGTGTCGGTCATCGTGCCGTAGGCCAGCTTGGCGGCGCGCAGGGTGGCGACGCGCGAGCCGGAGGCGTTGAGCAGGCTGAAGGTGCGGCTGGACGCCTTGTCGACGAGGACCTCGCCGGGGCCGGGGAACCCGGACTCCAGGCAGTGGCCGTTGGTCATCACGAGCGCCGGGTCGTTGTCCTCGGCGTCCGGCATGCGGACGACGGAGCCGGAGCAGTTGCTGAGCGCGACGGTGCCGGCGAAGTTCACGGCCTTGGCCTGAGGGCCGCGGAGCCCGGACAGCGTCTGCTCCACGGACGTGACCACGCCGGAGACGGCGGAGGTGGCCGAGCCCGTGTCCGCGGCCTTGCCGACGCCCGTGGGGGCGGCATCGGCAGCGGTCGCGGGGGCCGCGCCGGCCCCGGCTATCGCCAGGGCGCAGAACGCGGCGGCGAGAGGTTTTCTCATGGGGGGTCCCCTCTTGCGACGGAGGCGACCGGAAATCCTCCGGCCGCCTGCACGATTGTCATGTGCATTGTGATCGCGCAAAGGGGGGCGGCACAAGAACCTGTTCCACAACCGGAATCCCGGCGTCCTGTCCGACCCTACTCAACCGCCCTCACGGGCCGGTCACTTGGGTCCCTTGGTGCCGCCAGGACCGTGTCCGGGTTTCCCGTCGGGCCTGCCGGGGGCAGAGGCCGTGGGGGTGGGGGTGGTGCCAGTGGGGGCGGTGTCCGTCGGGGCACCGCTCGTGGGGCCGGGGGCCGGGGGCGGGGCGCTGCCCGTGCCGGACGCGGAGGGGGTCCGGCCCGCTTCGGAGGACGGCGACGCGGACGCCGGGCCGGACGGCTCGTCAGAACCACCCGGCCCGGCGACGAGTGGAGCGTCGGAGGCCTCGGCCGGACGCGACGCCCCGCTCTCCGCCGTCGGCGACTCCCCCGCCGTCGGGCCCGTGCGGCCGCCCTCGCCGTCCCGCGTCCCGCCGGAAGGCGACCCCGAGAGGGCGAACCCGGCGATCAGGGCGACCGCCGACGCGGCGCCCACGGCACCGGCGGCGACCGCCGCGCGGCGCGCGAGCCGGGGAGCCGGCCTGCGCCGGGCCCGGTGTCCCCCACCGGCCCGGCCCCGCCCCGGCACCACGGGCAGCTCGCGTGTGTCACCGGCGCCGTCCGCGCCGCCCAGGCCGGCGGGGGGCGGGCCGCCGGGGTACGCCCGTGTGGCGCCCGCACCGTCGGCGGGGTGCGCACCGGGGCGGGAACCGCCCGGGTGGCCGACACTGCCGTCCCTCGTGTCGTACACGTCCTGCCATCCGTGCGCCGCCGCCGGATCCGCGTACGCGTCGTAGACGGGGGGCGCGGCGGCTTGCGGCAGGTACACGTTCGGCGCGCCCTGCTGCTCGCGACCGGTCACTCCGTCGGCGTAATCGAATGGCTTGAACATGGCGGCGAATTCTAGGGACCGAAGGTGCTGGTGGGACAGCGTGCGGCGATATCGCCCCAAATAGCCGCGTCTCACGTGGCGGAAAACACGACCCGGCAGCCATTACCGGGCCGTAAGCTCCCACACATGCAGGTGATCCAGTCGACCAAGCTCGCCAACGTCTGTTACGAGATCCGGGGCCCGGTTCTCGAGGAGGCGATGCGCCTGGAAGCAGCAGGGCACCGCATCCTCAAGCTGAACACCGGCAACCCGGCAGCGTTCGGCTTCGAGTGCCCGCCGGAGATCCTGGAGGACGTCCTCCGGAACGTGTCGTCGGCACACGGCTACGGAGACGCCAAGGGCCTGCTGGCCGCACGCCGGGCCGTCGTGATGCACAACCAGACCCTCGGCATCGAGACCGACGTCGAGCACGTCTTCATCGGCAACGGCGTCTCCGAGCTGATCGTGATGGCGATGCAGGGCCTGCTGGACGACGGCGACGAGGTCCTCGTGCCCGCGCCCGACTACCCGCTGTGGACCGCCGCCGTCTCCCTGTCCGGCGGCACCGCCGTGCACTACCGCTGCGACGAGCAGGCCGACTGGATGCCGGACCTCGCCGACATCGAGCGCAAGGTCACCGACCGCACCAAGGCGCTCGTGATCATCAACCCCAACAACCCGACGGGGGCCGTCTACGACGAGGCGATGATCAAGGGTCTGACCGACATCGCCCGCCGGCACAACCTGCTCGTCTGCTCCGACGAGATCTACGACAAGATCCTCTACGACGGGGCCACGCACACCCCGACCGCCGCCGTCGCCCCCGATCTGCTCACCCTCACCTTCAACGGCATGTCGAAGGCCTACCGGGTCGCCGGCTACCGGGTCGGCTGGATGTCGATCTCCGGGCCGCGCGCCCACGCCGACTCCTACATCGAGGGCCTGACGATCCTGGCGAACATGCGCCTGTGCGCGAACATGCCCGGGCAGCACGGAGTCGTCGCGGCGCTCAGCGGACGCCAGACGATCAACGACCTGGTACTGCCGGGCGGACGCCTGCGCGAGCAGCGGGACACGGCGTACGAGCTGCTGACCCAGATCCCCGGCGTGACCTGCGTGAAGCCCAAGGGGGCGCTGTACCTCTTCCCGCACCTCGACCCCAAGGTCTTCAAGATCAAGGACGACCGCCGCATGGTCCTGGACCTGCTCCGGCGCGAGAAGATCATGGTCGTCCAGGGCACGGGCTTCAACTGGCCGGAGCCGGACCACTTCCGGGTGGTGACCCTGCCGACGGTGGGAGACCTGACCGACGCCATAGGGCGGATCGGCCACTTCCTGGACGGCTACAGCCAGGCCTGATCCCGCCCGGCCGCGCCACACCGACTGCCCGCTCACGCTATGTGTGCGGGCAGTCCGGTTTTGTGAAGAACTCAACTTTAGACGAAATCTAAGCTAGGATGGTTTCCTGTAAGAACTCAGGAGGCCTTCCCATGTACGAACCGATCCGTACCAAGTCGGTCCACAGCACGGTGGACGGCCCCAACCCCGACTTCCCCCACCGCTCCCGCGAGGAAGAGCTGGACATCCAGCTCGCGGGCCACCTCGCCGCCCTGCTCGCGGTCACGGACGAGCTGCGCGCGACGGAGCCCTCGGCCGACCTGGACACGGCGGCGGAGCGGCTGGCGGAGCAGGTGGGCCGGCTGCGCGGCGGGCGCACCCCCGTGCGGGCGGCGACGAGCGGCCGACGCGAACGCGGCACCGCAGCCCTGCACCGGCGGGCGCACGCCCTGGCGGGCCGCGCGCTGGTCGTCGCCGCCTCCCGGGCCGACACAGCGGCCGCGATCCTGGCCGCCGAGCGGATGGACGCCCACTCGGCGGCTCTGGAGCCGCGCGAACTCGCGTCCCGCTGAGCCCTTCGGGGCTCCCTCACACGGCCCCGGTCCGCGCGCACCCGCAGCGACGCGCGGACCGGGAGCCACTAACCACTCCGTGAGGGCCATCGGGCACCCCCGCCCGATGGCCCTCACGCCTGTTGCGCACCAGCACCCGATCGCACCGGCTGTCGGCCGCCGGCGATGGGTATCGGTCAACGTACCCCTTACAAGTCGGGATAGAACCGCGCATTCCGCCAAGCCACACGGCAGTTGAGGTCGTATCGCCCTGGTTTGGTGCGAGGAAGCGGCGGGGCTGATTCCAGCCCGCATGCGAAGGGCCTTCAGGGGCACGCCGTCTCGAATTGTGCGCTTCTTGTGACAACTTGTGTGGCTCAGGTGACCGAATGGGTCACCGGTTCTGACTGTCTGTCTGACTTCCGTGGGGGAAGCTGATGCATTCACGTGCGCAGAGCACGTCCCTGTGGCGTGCCCGAAGAACACACAGAACCGCTCTCCTGTCCGCGCTCACGACCGCCGCCGTGGTGCTGTCGGCGGCACCGGGGCTGGCGGCGACGCCCAAGCCGGACTTACCGGAGCCGGAGAGTCCGTGGACGCGGCCGACGAAGGTGGAGGCTCCCGCGACTCCGGCCGGATCGGTCAAGGCACCGGAATCGCAGGCGGAGGCCGAGCCGTCGGCCGAGGTCGCCGCTTGGCGGGCGGCACAGCGGGCCCGTACTGCGGGCGGCAAGGCCGGCTCCGAGCGTGCGGCGGCCGCCGCCGAAGCCATCCCGTTCGTACCCGAAGGGCAGGGCCAGGTGCCCTGGCACCGGATCATCGACACCCGCCTGAACGACGCGCTCGTGGCGCGGGTGAACCTGTCCAACGGCAATCTGATGCTCGCCGCGACCGACTTCGACATCGCCGGCGTCGGTCGGAAGCTGCAGCTGACGCGGACGTACAACTCCCTGGAGGCGCCCTGGGGGAAGGTGTCGCAGCGTTGGTGGCAGGCGTACGAACGCTATCTCCAGTTCGGTGACGGGCAAGTGATCGTCTACGACGCCACCGGCGACGCCTTGCGCTTCAAGGAGACGTCCACCGGTGGCTACACCACGCCGACGGGCTACTCCAAGGACCTGAAGAAGAACGCGGACGGCACCTACACCCTGACCGACCGCAAGTCGGGCTCGAAGGACACCTTCGACGAGCATGGCACGCTGACGAAGGTCACGGACAAGAACGACGGCACGATCACGGTCGCCCAGCACGACGAGGGCGGCGAGCACAAGGGCTTCAAGCTGACCGAGACCCGCTCGGGCCGGTCGATCGATCTGGTGAAGACGAACGCCAGTCAGTGGCAGGCCAAGGACCACACGGGTCGCACGGCGGTGTTCGACCTGGACCCGGCGGGCAACCTGGCGAAGGTCACCGACACCGACGGCAAGGCCACGGCCTACGCGTACGACTCCTCGCGCCGCCTGACGAAGGTGACCACGCCCGAGGGCACCGTCACCCTGTTCACCTACGACGACCACAGCCGCGTCACCTCCATGCAGCGTGCCACCGAGGTGACCAGCGGCGGCCACATCGGTCCGACCTGGCGCTACGACTACACGGCCGCCACCCCGTCTGAAGCGGGTACGACGACGGTCACCGACCCCGAGGGCGACGAGACGCAGCACGCCCACAACGCGGACGGCGAGGTCACCAAGGTCACCGACCCTCTGAACCACTCCCGGCACGCCAAGTACACCAACCACCTGCTGCAGACCGCGATCGACGCCATGGGCACGGGAGCGGACGGCACCGGCGGCAACACCACCACCTACGGCTGGGACGGCCGCAACAACGCCGTCTCCCAGAAGCTCCCGCTCGGTGCGACGGCGTCCGTGACGGCCTACCAGACCGTCGCCGGCACGGACCTGCCCAACGACTTCACCAGCGCGGACGGCCGCAAGGACACCTTCAAGTACGACACCAACGGCAACACGATGTCGGTCACCACGTCCGGCACCGCCGGCGGCACCCGCGAGTACACCTACAACAAGGACACCCCGACCTGCGGCGGCTTCGAGGGCCAGCGCTGCACCGCCAAGGACGCACGCGGCAAGGTCACCTCCTTCGAGTACGACACCAAGGGCAACCTCAAGAAGGTGACCCCGCCCGCCCCGCTGGGCACGACGACCTACACCTACGACGCGCTCGGCCGGGTGGAGACCGTCACCGACGGACGCGGCATCAAGACCGTCTACGTCTACGACAACCGCGACCGCGTGACGAAGGTGTCCTCCACCAACGCCACGGTCACCTACGCCTACGACGGCGACGGCAACGTCAGGACCCGCTCGGACGCCTCCGGCACCACGGGCTGGACCTACGACAAGCTCAACCGCGAGAGCGTCCGCACCCTGCAGAACGGCGCCCAGACGGCGCTGGCCTACACCCCGGGCGGCGAGGTCGACCACTACATCGACCCGACCGGCAAGACCGACTACACCTGGGACAAGGCCGGCCGCCTGGACTACCTGACCGCCCCGGACGGCAAGAAGACCGACTTCGACTACGACGACAACGACAAGCGCACCAAGACCGTCTACCCCGGCGGCACGACGCAGTCGGTGACGATCGACGACAACGGCCGCCCCGAGGCCATCAAGACCACCTCGGGCACGACCACGCTGATCGACCTGACCTACGGCTACAAGAACTCCGCGGGCAAGGACACCACGAAGATCCGCACCCGCACCGACAACCTCACCAAGTACAAGACCACCTACGACTACGACTCCCAGGACCGCCTCCGCTACGCCCTGGAAGCCGACTCCGCGGGTGCCCGCAAGGCGTCGTGGCTCTACTGCTGGGACAAGGCCGGCAACCTCACCAGCCAGGACGGCACCAAGAACGCCTGCCCCGGCGGCACCACCTACACCTACGACGACGCCTCCGAGCTGACCGGCAAGAACGGCTCCACCACGGGCTGGTCCTACGACAAGATCGGCAACGAGACGGCGGGCGCGAGCACCACGGCTCGCACGAACGAGACGTGGACGGACTACAGCCAGCTCTCCGCCATCACCGCGGGCGGCAAGAACTACGACCTGGTCCACGCCGGCACGGACAACTCCGAGCGCACCAAGCTGGGTTCGACCTGGTTCCACCACACCGCGTTGGGCCTGGCCTCCACGACGACGAACGGCGTGGACACCGGATTCATCCGCGAACCGGCGGGCACCTTGAACTCCATGACGACTGGGGGGAAGTCCTACTACTACCTCACCGACGCCACGGGCAACGTCCTCGGCCTGGTCGACGACACGGGCAAGCGCACGCACACCTACGCCTACGGCCCCACGGGCCTGCCCCGCGGCACCACCACCGAGGCAGTCCCCCAGCCGCACCGCTACGCGGGCACGTACCTGGATCCGACCGGCCTCTACAAGATGGGCCACCGCTACTACGACCCGTCCCTCGGCCGCTTCACCCAGCCGGACCCGTCGGGGCAGGAGAGCAACCCCTACCTGTACGCCGCCGGCGACTTCATCAACAACACCGACCCCACAGGACTTTTCAGCCTCTCCGACGCTCTCGATACAGGGGAGAAGATCTTCAGCGCTGCCACCGGGTGTCTTGCCGGGATCGGCGCTGCGGGTGAAACCGGAATCCTCACAGCGGCGACGGGCTTCTTCGGAGCGCCAGGTGGCGTGGCGGCCGGGGCCCTCGCCTGTGGCGTGGGTGCAGGGTCAGCTTTGATCGGGGCAGACATCATCTCCTATGGGTGACAAGCGCATGAGAGGAATCAGGCACTGAGGCAACGAGAACAACAGGAAGCGTCGTCGAGTGATGGATCCGTCTCCGGACAGTCGACGACGGCGCTTCCTGCCCAGTCCGTCCGTCACGGAACGTAGAAGAGAAGGGTGCGATTTCCATGAGCCCGGCCACAAAGTTGACACTGTTCGTAGTAATCGGCACCGCCTTCGGACTGTTCTGCATCATCCTGGGCGTTCTCAATCAAAACTATGTACTCGTGGGAGCTGGAGTTCTTGCCGCTCTCGGAGGGCTGGCCCTCACCACCATGGCCTTTGCCCGCCGAAGGCAAAGTAGGTAAGAGCGCAGTCGATGGATTTCTCCGGCCCGCTAAGCTCGCACTCACCCTTCTTGACGGCCAGCGGTAACTACGTGGACAAGGTGCAGCGTTGCCCGAGTGCTGATCATCGAGGGTGTAGCCCTTTTGATCGTCAGCAGCTTGGTCTGGCTGGTCGGGCGACGCCGAACTTAGGCGACGACTTCGTCGTGGCCTCGACGGAATTGTGTGTCGAGGCCATAGTGGTGGGGCGCTGCCACACGGCGCAGCCACCTGATGCGCAGCATTGAGGAGTGAAATAGCGCTGGACAGCAAGTCCCAGAGCACGCTGGTAATCGGCCTCATTATCCTGATCCTTACAGGCCCATTCGTAATATCTCGGGTGGACTGGGGCACGGCAGACATACTCTGGCTCGTCGTATGGGGTGGAGTTGTCGGAGTGCTCGCCCACCCCGTCGCCGTCCTGTGGAATCGCCACACCACCAACCGACGAGGACCGACCAGCTGACACGAGCGAGTGTGAGCGGCGACAGCAGCGAAGGGCGGCGGTCTCGGCTGGGAAGGGGCGTTGGGATGAGAAGGAGGGACGTGTCGATGGGCGATGCGATCAGTGCAGTGCGAATTTTCTCGGCGGTTCTCTTATTCGGCGGAATATGTGCGTGCATGTCTGGAACACTTACTGGCGACACCGTGCCTATCGTGCTCGGAGTGATCGCAGCAGCAGGCGGAATAATTCTGACGGTCCTCGCCCTCCTGGCCCATCGAAAGACCCGTTCCTGACAGGGTGATTTGAAATTCGAGACGGCGGAGCGCGAGCATTACCGCCGGCACGAACGAGACGTGGACCGACTACGGCCAGTTCTCCGCCATCACCGCAGGCGGCATGGGCGGCGAGCTCGTCCGCGGCCCCCGGGTCGAGGCCCGGGCGGACCACTCCGAGCGCACCGCGCTGGGTTCGATGTGGTTTGGACACTGGAATCATCCGCGAACCGGACGGCCCCGCAACCCCCTTGCCTAAAGAGAGCAGGGTTCTTGAAGTGAATGGAAAACGAAAGCTGAAGATCTTCGTCGCTGTCAGCGGCGTGGTGTCAGTCGCCGCTCTTGTTCAAGGGTTTCTCACTGACGGATCCGGAAAAGTAACACTCATTGCGCTGGGCGCTCTGGGGATCGTTGGCATCGGAATGCTCACGTATGCCATGCAGGACCGAACGGGACGGAGACGGAATGGATAGGACCCACCCACCCTCCTGACCGCCGGATTCGTCGGCGAACCGGCGGGCACGTTGAACTCCGAGATGACGAGGGGGAAAGGCCCGCCACGCGGAGAGTCTTCCTTCTCACCCTGGCAGCTCTGGGGGTGGCGTCGCTCCTCATATGAACGATCGGGATCCGCAGCAAGGCCAGGGGAAACAGCTGATGCCCGTCAGCCAGGCCAAAAAGCTGACGCTGTTCGTGGTCATCGGCGGCGCATTCGGACTGTTCTGCCTCGTCCTGGGCGCTCGCGAACAGAACCCTGTGCTCATGGGTGCCGGAGCACTTGCCGGTCTCGGCGGGCTGGCGTTGGCCTTCATGACCATGGCACGCCGGAGACCGAAGAGATGAAGCCACCGACTCCGCCCTTCGCGGAGCCGATGGAGTCACGCAGCAGGTGCCGACTTGAGGGACGTGACGAAAGACGTCCAGGCCGGGGCCGTGATGGTGAGGACCGGGCCGTGGGGAGCCTTGGAGTCACGGACGGGGACGACGGCGGTGTGGGCGTCACAGACCTCGAGGCAGTTGCCGCCGTCCCCGTTGCTGTAGGTGCTCTTGCGCCAGACCGCTGTGCTCAAGTCACGTGCTTTTTTCGCCATTTCGGTCATCCTCAGCCGCTTGCTCGATCAGGGCGAGGGACGCCTCCGGGGGCAGTGCGGCGGCCCTCAGCCGATCGTATGCCTTGCGGTACTGCTTCACGAGAGCCGGATCGTCGATGGTGTCCCCGCTGTACTGCGCCTCCGTGTAAACCAAGGGTGGGGCGTCCGGGAAGGTCATGACCATGGCCGAGCCCAGCATCAGCGGATGCGCCCCGCAGTTCCACGGAAGGATCTGGGGAACGATCCGGCGGCGTCGCGCGAGTTCCGCGATGCGCTCCCACTGTGCGGCGCTCCGCTCCGGCGGCAGGATCGGTTGCCGCAGCAGCGACTCCGGCAGGATCACCCAGTACTCCGGGGTCTTGTGGTCGTCCTCGAGCAGCCGGGCCCGCGCCAGCCTGGCGGTCACCTTCTCCTCCACGTCCTCGTCCGGTGCCAGGGGATGAGCGGATCGGGTCACCGCCCGCGCATACGCCTCCGTCTGCAACAACCCCGGCACCAGCGTCGGGCACCACTCCTCGATGGTCTCCGCGTGCTGCTCCGCCTCCAGCACCCGCTCGAAGTAGCTCGCGTGCCCCCGTCGTTTCGCGCGTCGCACGTCCTCGCAACGCCGCCTGAAGAAACCGTCCGTGCCGAGCATCCTGTCCACGTGCTCGGCGAGTTCCGCCGGCATCCGGCGCGTGCCCCGCTCGATCTCGCTGAGGTGGCTCGGGCCGTAGAAGCTGCCCTCGACGAGTTGCTGGAGGGTGAGGCCCGCCTCCTCCCGTTTCCAGCGCAACTCACTGCCGTAGAAGGTCGGGACGCCCGTCGAACCGTCGATGTCCTTGCGCTGACCCATCGTTCACCGTCCTTGGTGTGCCGTTACCGCCCGCTACCGCACCCCGCACCGCGTACGCGCAGTTCAGGCGCGGGATGCTGATGGACTGTCACGCTACGGCGGGCGGCGGCAGAGTGTGAGGGGTTCGTCACACAGCGCACTGGAAGGTGTGAACCCCCATGCACAGCCCCGCCGAAGCCGACGCCTGCGTCGAGGAGTTGCGAGCCGCGCTCGCCGCGCACGGCATCACCCTGCCGTCCCTCGGACTCGATCTACCGGCTCTCGCCTCCCGGCCCGCGCGGCCGCTGATCACGCTCGGTGCCTGCAATCTCCTCACCGCGCAGGCCCTGACCGCAGCTCTCCGGCGGGGTACCGCGTGATGCGGCCCGTGATGACGCTGGAGTTGCTCGCGGCCTCCAGCGAGGTGTCCTGCGTACGGCGGGCGCTGCGCTCGTACGGGACCGACGTGCAGCTGTGCGCGAGCGAGCTCGTCACGAACGTGGTCCGGCACGTCGGGGAGGCCGTCCCCGTCACGGTGCGGGTGTGGCGCGAGGAAGGCGGGCGGATCCGGTTGGGGGTCAGCGATCCCGACCCCCGGGTGTTGCCCGTTCTGGTCGCGGGCGTCGGCACCGAAGCCGAGTCGGGGCGCGGGCTGGCACTGGTGGACGCACTGGCCGTGCGGTGGGGCGTGGAGCAGGAGGCCGCTCGTAAGACCGTGTGGTGCGAGCTGTACACCGATACCCCGAAAACGCCCGAGCGCCCCGGTCGACGTAGGCCGTCAGCCGGGGCGCTCGGTCAGTCATCGGCACGTTCGTGAGCCCACCTGGGGGCCGTGCCGAAGCGGGCGGGAGGGGGCCGGTCGCCGCCGGTTTCCGTCGGGGCGGACGGAGGACGCGGTGACCGGCCCCGGACCCCGCACGCCGTTGTACGGGTCCCGCCAGTCGGTTCCGCGGCCGGCCGTGACGATGTTGCTGGTCAGGGCACTCTCGGTTCCGGCCGGCCGCGGAGTTCGGGGGTGGGCTCAGCCCAGGCGCTGCACCAGCGCGCGGTACTGGTCCCACAGTTCCTTCGGCGTGTGATCGCCGAAGGTGTTGAGGTGCTCGGGGACCAGGGCGGCCTCCTCGCGCCAGACCTCCTTGTCGACCGTGAGCAGGAACTCCAGGTCGGACTCGGCCAGCTCCAGGCCGTCGGTGTCGAGGGCCTCCTTGGTCGGCAGGACGCCGATGGGGGTCTCGACGCCCTCGGCGGTGCCGTCCAGGCGCTCCACGATCCACTTCAGGACGCGGCTGTTCTCACCGAAGCCGGGCCAGACGAACTTGCCCTCGTCGTCCTTGCGGAACCAGTTGACGTAGTAGATCTTCGGCAGCTTGGACTGGTCCTTGTCCTTGGCCACGTCGACCCAGTGGGCCATGTAGTCGCCCATGTTGTAACCGCAGAACGGCAGCATCGCGAACGGGTCGCGGCGCAGCTCGCCGACCTTGCCCTCGGCGGCGGCGGTCTTCTCGGAGGCCACGTTGGCGCCGAGGAACACACCGTGGTTCCAGTCGAAGGACTCCGTCACCAGCGGCACGGCGGTGGCGCGGCGGCCACCGAAGAGGATCGCCGAGATCGGCACGCCCTTGGGGTCCTCCCACTCCGGCGCGATGATCGGGCACTGCGAGGCCGGGACGGTGAAGCGGGCGTTGGGATGCGCGGCCGGGACACCCGACTCGGGCGTCCAGTCGTTGCCCTTCCAGTCCGTCAGGTGGGCCGGGGTCTCCTCCGTCATGCCCTCCCACCACACGTCGTTGTCGTCGGTGAGGGCGACGTTGGTGAAGACGGAGTTGCCCCAGAGCGTCTTCATCGCGTTGGCGTTGGTGTGCTCACCGGTGCCGGGGGCGACGCCGAAGAAGCCGGCCTCGGGGTTGATGGCGTAGAGGCGGCCGTCCTCGCCGAAGCGCATCCAGGCGATGTCGTCACCGATGGTCTCGACCGTCCAGCCGGGGATGGTCGGCTCCAGCATGGCGAGGTTGGTCTTGCCGCAGGCGCTCGGGAAGGCGGCGGCGACGTACTTGGCCTCGCCGCGCGGCGGGGTCAGCTTGAGGACGAGCATGTGCTCGGCGAGCCAGCCCTCGTCACGGGCCATGACGGAGGCGATGCGCAGGGCGTAGCACTTCTTGCCGAGCAGGGCGTTGCCGCCGTAGCCCGAGCCGTAGGACCAGATCTCGCGGTCCTCGGGGAAGTGCGAGATGTACTTGGTCTGGTTGCAGGGCCAGGGGACGTCCGCCTGGCCGGGCTCCAGCGGGGCGCCCAGGGTGTGCACGGCCTTGACGAAGAAGCCGTCGGAGCCGAGCTCGTCGAGGACGGCCTGGCCCATGCGGGTCATGGTTCGCATCGAGACGGCGACGTACGCCGAGTCGGTGATCTCCACGCCGAGCGCGGACAGGGGCGAGCCGAGCGGGCCCATGCAGAAGGGCACGACGTACATGGTGCGGCCACGCATCGAGCCGCGGAACAGGCCGCCCTGGCCTCCGGCGCCCTGGAAGATCTCCCGCATCTCGGCGGGAGCCTTCCAGTGGTTGGTCGGGCCGGCGTCCGCCTCCTTCTCGGAGCAGATGAACGTCCGGTCCTCGACGCGGGCGACGTCGGTGGGGTCGGAGGCGGCGTAGTAGGAGTGGGGGCGCTTGATCGGGTCGAGTTTGCGGAAGGTGCCCTTCTCGACGAGCTCCTCGCACAGTCGCTCGTACTCGGCCTCGGAGCCGTCACACCAGACCACGTTGTCCGGCTGCGTCAGTTCAGCGATCTCGTTGACCCACGAGATCAGCTCCTGATGGGTGGTGGGGACGGTGGGAGCCGCGATATCGCGCGCCACGATTGCTCCTAAATGAGGGATTTTTTGTGATGTGGAGGCCCCGTGGGGGCTGCGACCCGGATGCTTCGGTGGATCTTGGCGCTCATCCGGTGCCGACCGCACTCATTTGATCATCCGACGTACGCGCCCATCTGTCCAGAGGAGCGCACAGGTGAGCAACGTGAGGCTCGCCACGGTTTCCGCGCGTCGCTTTACGTGCACGTTGCGTTCACATGGCAGTCCGTTTGCGTGACCATCGCCGGGACGCGGTGAGAGGATGGCCACTCTTCACCGGTCAATCGGCGGCCCCTACGCGCCACTTACGGTTCCGTAGCTACCATTCGGCCATGACTGCGTTCGTCCCCGACGCGCCCACGGACTCGGCGGCCGACGGCCACGGTCCGAAGGCGCTCTCCCTGCCGCATCCGGTCAAGCCGAAGCTGCGCGGCTGGCTGCACCTGGGCATGTTCCCGGCCGTTCTGGTCGCGGGCCTGGTGCTGACCGCGCTCGCCGACTCCTCCAGAGGGCGCATCGCCTGCGGGATCTTCGCACTGACGGCCTGCCTGCTGTTCGGTGTGAGCGCGCTGTACCACCGGGGCAACTGGAGTCCGCGCATGGACGGCGTCCTGCGCCGGCTGGACCACGCCAACATCTTCCTGATCATCGCGGGCACCTACACGCCGCTGACCCTGCTGCTCCTGCCCGGCGCCAAGGGCCGGTGGCTGCTGTGGGGCATCTGGGCCGCGGCCGTGGCCGGCATCCTCTTCCGGGTCTTCTGGGTCGGCGCCCCGCGCTGGCTCTACACGCCCTGCTACATCGCCATGGGCTGGGCGGCCGTCTTCTACCTGCCGGACTTCATGCGGACCGGCGGCATCGCCGTCCTCGTCCTGGTCATCGTCGGCGGCCTGCTCTACAGCGCGGGCGGCGTGGTCTACGGCATCAAGAAGCCGAACCCGTCACCGCGCTGGTTCGGCTTCCACGAGGTGTTCCACTCGTTCACCCTGGCGGCCTTCATCGCGCACTACGTGGGGATCTCGCTGGTGGCGTACCAGCACGGATAGGGCCGTGAAGTGACAGTGACTCGCGTCTGAGAGCTACTGTCACTTCATGGATACCGTCACCAACCCGGCCGACCGCCCTCCCCTGGGGCTGCGGGAGCGGAAGAAGATCAAGACCCGCCAGGCCATCCGCACCGCGACGTACGCGCTGATCGAGGAGCAGGGCTACGACGCCACGACGATCGAGCAGATCGCGGACCGCGCCGAGGTGTCGCCGTCGACCGTCTTCCGGTACTTCCCGACCAAGGAGGACATCGTCGTCACCGACGAGTGGGAGCCGGTGGTGATGGCGCAGCTGCGGGCCCGGCCGCGGGACGAGTCGTGGGCGGACGTCCTGCGGCACGTGATGCGCACGGCGCTCGACCTGAGCCTCGCCGAGGAGCCCGAGGTGACGCGGCTGCGGACCCGGCTCGGGGTCGAGGTCCCGGCCGTCCGCGCCCGCATGATGGAGAGCATGGCGGCGACCGGCCGGCTGCTCCGCGAGGCCCTCGCCGAACGCTCCGGTCTCGCCCCCGACAGCCTGGAGCTCCGGGTCTTCGCCATGTCGGTGATGGGCGGGCTGATGGAGGTCTCCCAGTACTGGGCGGAGACCGGCCACCGGGACGACATCCGGGACCTCGTCGACCGCGCCCTGGACGTCATGGAGCACGGCCTGCCGAGCGGAAAACCCTGAGGCCGCTGTCCGCCGCCGTGACATCCTGACCTGGTGAACGGTCCCGAGATCCACGTCGAGTTCGCCCCCGAGCTGCACGTCTTCGTCCCCCGGGCCCGCCGGGACGGCACGGTGCGGGCCGCCACCGACGGCGCCGCCGGCCTCGGCCACGTCATCGAGTCGCTGGGCGTTCCGCTGACCGAGGTCGGCGCGCTGCTCGTGGACGGCCGCGAGGTGCAGGTCTCGCACGTCCCGGCGGCCGGGGAGACGGTGACCGTACGGACCGTCGCGCGCCCCCAGCGGATCCCGGGCGCTCCCCTGCGCTTCCTCCTCGACGTCCACCTCGGCACGCTGGCCCGCCGGCTGCGGCTGCTCGGCGTGGACACGGCCTACGAGTCGACCGACATCGGCGACCCGGCGCTGGCCGCTCGCTCGGCGGCGGAGCAGCGGGTGATGCTGAGCCGCGACCGGGGGCTGCTGCGGCGGCGTGAGCTGTGGGCGGGGGCGTTCGTGTACAGCACGCGGCCGGAGGAGCAGCTGCGGGACGTACTGGACCGGTTCGAGCCCGAGTTGCTTCCCTGGACGCGGTGCACCGCCTGCAACGGGATGCTGCGCAAGGCCTCCAAGGAGGAGGTGGCGGACCAGTTGCAGCAGGGCACGCACCGGTCGTACGACGTGTTCGCGCGGTGCGGTGCGTGTGGGCGGGCGTACTGGAAGGGTGCGCATCACGAGCAGTTGGAGGCCATCGTGGAGCGGGCGCTGTCGCTCCGCGGGCAGCGCCGTTGATTCCCGAGCGCCGCGGGGAACCGCGGGGCCGTCGTGGCCGGTCGCCCAGTTCCCCGCGCCCCTGAAGGGACGTGTCTCTCCTAGCGCCTGGTCAGGTCCCCCTTGCCGCAGGCGATGCCGTCACCGTTGCGGTCCAGGTTCAGCGGGTCGTCCTTGCCGTTGACCTTCAGGCGGCCGTAGTCGTTCGCCTTGAGCCACGTGCAGCGGGCGGCCGTCGTCTTCTTCACCTCCGCCGGGAAGTCCGTCGGCACGCAGACGTTGATCGAGCCGTAGTGGCGGTCGCAGCCGGAGACCGTCGGGCCGACCTTCTGCGACACCCGCTTCTTGCCGGGCCCCGTGACCTTGCCCTTCGGTGCGTCGGCGAAGTCGTGGACGTGGGCCGAGGCGTCGGTCGCCTTCAGGGCCTGCGGGCCCTGAAGGTGCACCCACTTCGCCACCGACGGCACCCCGTTCGCGTCCATCGCGAAGAGCATGTACCAGCCGGGCGGGGCCAGGTTGGGGTTGCTCGTGACGTTCAGGTCGACGTTGTCGCCGTCCACGGACAGCGGCAGGTCCACGAACCGCTGGTTCGGGTCGGAGGAGTGCGTGACGGCGGCCGGGCGGATCAGCTGGGCCTTGGCGACGGGCCGGTCGACGGTGATCCGCTGGGTGTCGCCGTAGTTCCACTCGGTGTCGATGACGGACGTGATCTGCGGGCGCGGGCCCTTGAACAGGTAGGGCGGGCTGTAGACCGACACGTCGTGGTTCCAGGTGCCGTTGCCCGGGTTGTCGCCGGTGGTCATCACGCGGCCGTCGGGGAGCAGGAACGCCGAGGAGTGGTAGCCGCGCGCCTCGGGGTCGACGGCCACCGGGTCGAACGTCTCCGACGCGGGGTCGAAGATCGACGTCTCGTACACCGGGTTGGCGCGGTTGTGCAGCGCGCCGCCCGTCTCCAGCACCTTGCCGTCGGGCAGGAGCACCGCGGAGACGTACATCTTGCCCTGGTTGCCGGTCTGCGGGACGGGGCCGTTGCCGAGGTCGACCGTGCCCTGCGGGATCGGCGGCCCGGCCACGTACGACGGGTTCGGCTGCTTGAGGTCGATGATGTCGGTCAGGCGGTTCGCCTCCGGGTTGGAGTCGATGTTGCCGCCGCCGAGGGTGAGGACCTTCTGGTCCTGCGCCGGGGGCAGCAGCACGCTGGCCGACTGGTCGCGCTCGTCCTTGTTCCGCAGGCCGGGCACCTGGGTGGTGGTGTTGGCGTCGTAGTCGTAGATCGCGGAGCCGGTGCCGGGGATGTTGTTGCCGAAGACGTGGCTGCCCGAGTAGAAGAGGCGGCCGTCCTGCATAAGGATCATCGACGGGTACAGGCCCCAGTACGACCAGGTCTGGTTGACCTTCCACAGCGGCTGCCACTGCTGCTCGGCCTCGGAGAACAGCTCGGCGGTGACCGAGCCGGTGGAGTCCTCGCGCAGGCCGCCGAAGGAGATGACGTCGCCGTTGCCGAGGACCGTCGCCGACGGGTACCAGTGGCCGTCGTTCATGTCGTTGGTCTTGGTGTAGGTCTCGGTCTCCGGGTCGAAGATGTACGAGTCCTTGTAGCCCTGGTAGCCGACGCGGCCGTCGGCTGTCGGGTAGCCCTTGTTGCCGCTCATGACCAGCACCCGGCCGTCCTGGAGCTGGACGTGCCCGGCGCAGAACATGTCCTTGGGCGTGGGGATGACCTTGTAGGAGCCGTTCGCCGGGTCGTAGACCGCCGAGGTGAAGGTGCCGGCCTCGAACATCGACTCGTCGTTGCCTGAGCCCGCGATCAGCAGCACCTTGCCGCCCGGCAGGACGACGGAGTGCATGGAGCGGACCGGGTTCTGCGTGGGCAGCACGTCCCACTTGCCGTTCGCGCACTGCTCCGCCGTGCCGGTGCACTCGGGCGGCAGGACCGGGTCGGGCACCTGGTCCATGGTGTAGTCGTCGGTGGTGGCGGAGCCGGTGCCGTAGACGGAGACGCCCCAGGAGATGCGGTCCGTGCCGGCCGGGACCTCGGGGGTGCGGACCGTGGCCTCGGTCCAGCCACCCGCCATGTCCAGTGTCTTGAGGTCGGTCCAGTACTGCCAGCCGGCCGTGGTGTCGTGCCGGAAGAGCGTGATCGCCGCGTCGGGCGTGGTCGTCTTGTACCAGAGACCGAGGTCGTACTGCTTGCCCGGCGTCACCACCGGCGCGCACGCGGCGGACTCGGTGATCAGCGCCTTGCGGTCGCCGTCGACGCGGCGGGTCAGCTCGACCTTCATGGCCTTGGAGCCGGTGTGAGCGTCGGACGTGGTGGTGAAGGTGAAGTCGTTGTCGCCCCAGCCGGACTTCTCCCAGCAGTACGGCATGTCGCCGGTGCCGGCGGTCTCGAAGCCGGGGTTCTTGATGAGGTTGGCGGCGGAGGCGGACTGGGGTGCGGTCAGCAGCAGGCCTGCGGTGAGGCCCGCCACCGCCAGGAACGCGGTACTTCTACGACGTCTGTTCACACGGCTCTCCTTGCTGTGCGGTGCTCCCGCGACCGGGCTTCTCGCGTCCCCGGCGCGGCAGGTAGACCAGCGCTTCGGTCCCGGCGAAGCGCAGGACGAACGTCGTCACCAGCGCGAGCGCGGTGGCCGACAGCACGCCCAGGTGCAGCTGGTGCACGAACAGGGCGATCAGCGGGATGCGCAGCACCAGATCGGCGTTGGCGAGCAGCGCGAAGCGCCCGGCCCGGTCCCACCACCGGCGGTGCCGGCGGCGCTCGCGGAACAGCAGGTGCTCGATGAGCACGAAGTTCCAGGCGACACCCAGCTGGTTGGCGAGGATCTCCGCCGGTACGTAGTGCATACCGGCGGCGGTCAGCGCCCACAGGCCCAGCAGGTTCGGCACGAAGCCCGTCAGCCCGATCAGGCCGAACCCGATCATCCGCGCGACCGGCGAGGCGGCGCGCAGCCCGGCCAGGTGGCGCAGGAAGCGCAGGCCCTCCTGCGCGGTCGACTTGGACTCCCCGGCGAACCGGTCCTGGAAGACGAAGGGCACCTCGGTGACCCTGCGCGGGCGGCTGCGGACGGCGAGTTCCAGGAGGATCTTGTAGCCGAGCGGCTGGAGGACCTCCGCGGTGACCGCGCTGCGGCGGATCGCGAAGAAGCCGCTCATCGGGTCGCTGATGCCGTGCAGCCGGCGCGGGAAGAGCGCCTTGGTCAGCCAGGTCGCCCCGCGGGAGACGGCCACCCGGTAGCTGCCCGCGAGTCCGGCCCGGCTGCCGCCCTTGATGTACCGGGAGGCCACGACCAGCCCGGCGTTCGCCCGCTCACCGGTGGCGACGAGGTCGGGCACGAGGGACGGCGGGTGCTGGCAGTCGCCGTCCATGACGACGATCCAGTCGGACGTGGCCGCCTTCAGGCCCTCGACGACCGCTCCGCCGAGCCCGCCCACCGGCTTCTCGCGGTGCAGCACGGTCACCGGGAACGGGCAGTCCTGCGCCGCCTTCTCGATGACCTCGGGCGTGTCGTCGGTGGAGTCGTCCACGAAGACGACCTCGCAGGGCAGCCGGGCCGGGACGGCCTCGGTGATCTGGCGCAGCAGCTGCCGCACGTTCGCCGACTCGTTGAACGTCGGGACGACGATGGTGACGGCGCCCGGTTCGGGGATCTCGGCGGTCTCCACCACCTCGCCGGGGACGGTGTACTCCTGGCTCATCGCGCGCCTCCGGCGGTGGTCTGGATCTGGCGGATCTCGATGCGGTCCTCGCCGGTGCCGAAGGTGGCGACCGGTTCGGAGTGCTCCATGGCGGCCTTGACGTTGGGCAGGTCGGCCGCGTCCCGCCGTACGGTGGGCGAGGCGACGACGTAGTCCAGGTCCTTCCAGCCGCGCGGCATCGTCTTCGTCACCGCCGGGTCCAGGTCGGCCTTGTAGAACCAGATGACGCCGAGCCCGGGCCGGTAGCCCCGGTGCACCAGGTCCAGCCAGAGGGCGTCGTCCACCAGCACCCGGGTGCGCTCCGGGTCCTCCACCTCCGTGGCCAGCCACTTGGAGGCGGCCTTGTAGGGGGCGTTGGCGTCGGTGGTGACGGCCGTGTGCGCACCGTCGTACCAGCGGGGCACCACGTAGGCGCCGGCGGCCAGGGCGAGGACGGCGGCGAGCGCGTACCGGCTCACACTGACGTACCGTTTCTCCGCCTCGGAGCGCCAGCGGCTCAGCACCGCGTGGGCGACGGAGGCGGTCCCTCCGGCGAGGACCAGCGCGAGGAACGGCAGCGCCTGGATGACGTACATCGCGGGCAGGTAGCCGTTCGGGCGCAGGGCCAGCGCGGCGAAGATCGCCACGGCCAGGGCCGGTCCGGCCAGGGCCCGGGCGGTGACCGACCAGCGCCAGGTGAGGAGCAGGAGCAGGGCGCCCGCGAGACCGCCGAGGGGCAGGATCTTGTCGTAGTACAGCCACGACTGGAGCACACCCCAGGAGCCGGAGCCCTGGTCCAGGATGAAGCCCGAACCGGGTCGGGTCATCTGGTACTTGACGCCGTCCCAGAGGGACACGTGCCCGGCGCCGGGCAGCAGCTCGCCCTTGAGGAGGGCGAACAGCGGGTAGGAGAAGCCGATCAGGGCGCAGGCCGTGACGGCTCCGGTGATCGCGAACTTGCGGGTGTCCCGGTGGCTGTGGCGCCACATGGTGAGGAACAGGGCGGGCAGGACGACGAGCATCGTCTCCTTGGTGAGGACGGCCGTCGCGGCCGCTATCCCTGCGCCGAAGTGGTGCCACAGGTGGCGGCTCGGGGACGCGGCCAGGGTGAAGGCCAGCAGCGTCCACATCACCGCGAGGTTGTCGAGGAAGATCTCCCGCTGGAGGACGACCGACAGCGGGGAGAGCCCGAAGAACACCATGCCGAGGGCGGCCGCCCAGCGGGGCAGCGCGAGGCGCCGGCCCAGCACGTAGACGAGGACCGCGCTGATGCCGCTGATCACCAGCATCGCGGCGCGCATGGTGCCCACCGTCATCGACTCGGGGCTGATCAGCGCGGGGATCCACGTCAGTACGGCGATCTGGATCCAGCCGAGCGGCGGATGGTCGTACCAGTAGGTGTAGTGGGCCAGGCCGTTGCCCTGCTGGACCGACCAGGCCTGGGCGAGATAGGTGCCCTCGTCGTCGCTGAGGGCCGGGTAGTCGGCGATGTTCCAGCCCTGCACGACGAGGATCGCCAGGAGGAGGACGCCGCAGAGGAGCAGGTCGGGCCGGGAGGAGCGCAGCCGGCTCGGCGGCTCCGGTCTGCGGTGCGTACCGGTGCGGGGCGCAGGCCGGCGCTGCGCGGGGACCTTGGCTGTGGTCACCGCGGGAAGGGTGGAGGTCACGCGGGAACGTCCTCTCGGGTCACGCCGTGCCGGCTCACGGCCGTCTCGTCGAGGTGGGCCCCGACATGGCTGGTCAGCTCCCAGTCGTTGCGGCCGCGCTGCTCACGCCAGACGGCCCGCACGGCCGCTCCGGCGAGCAGGACCTGGTAGAAGGGGCCGCCGAGGATCAGCTTCAGGTAGTGCGCGAAGCGGACGCGCAGCCCGTACTGCTTGCCGAAGTCGTGCAGTCCGACGACCTCGAAGACGAAGGTGACCAGGGCGGTGACGGCCGGCAGGAAGGTGATGAAGGCGATGGCGACGGGCACGTCGAGGAACAGGGCGATCGCGACGTTCAGCGGGATGATCAGGCCGGTGAAGGCCTGCATGAACGGCGTCATCAAGGTGTAGCGGGCGAGCAGCCGCTGCCCGAGGGTGGGCAGTTGCTTCCAGTCCTTCTTCCGGTACACCTGGAGGAACCCCTGGTTCCAGCGGGTGCGCTGCTTCAGCAGGGACATCAGCGAGCCCGGGGTCTCCTCGCGGGTCACCATGTCGGAGTCGTAGGCGACGACGACCTTCTTGCCGACGCTCGACAGGCGTACGCCCAGGTCGCAGTCCTCGGCGAGGCAGTTCGGGTCCCAGCCGTCGGCGTCCCTCAGGACGCCCGTGCGGACGAAGACGGTGTTGCCGCCGAGCGGAATGAAACCTTTCTGCGCATGCAGGTGGAGCCGCGAGCGGAACCAGAAGAAGTACTCCAGGCAGTTGCGCAGGCTGTACCAGCTGGAGTGGAAGTTGATCAGCTGCACCCCGCCCTGGACGACGTCCGCGCCGGTGGTGCGGAAGGCGTGGTCGACGTGCGCGAGGAGCTCGGGGTGGACCTGGTCCTCCGCGTCGAACACGCCGACGACGTCGCCGCGGCAGTGCGGCAGCGCCGTGTTCATGGCCTTCGGCTTGTTCTTCTTCTCGTGCGTGTCGACGACGACCCGGACCCGTGTGTCACGCGCCGCGGCCTGCTCGGCCACGGCGGTGGTCTCCGGGTCGTCGTGCCCGACGATCACGATGATCTCGAAGTCGGTGTGGCTCGACTCCAGCAGCCGCTGGATCGTGTGGTCCAGCACCGCCTGTTCGTGCCGGGCGGGCAGCAGCAGCGAGAAGGAGACGTGCTCGTCCCCGTCCGGACTGCTGAACCGGGTGGAGGCGAGCACTTCCGGCGTGCGCCAGGCGTGCATCTGCCACCACAGCGTGAACGCCGCCATCCAGAACAGGGCCAGTGAAACGGCAGCGATGAAGACAGACGTCAGCAAACAGATCCCCCCAGATCCCAGAGCCCCCGGTCGTGACGGTGTGCCGGTGCGGCCCCTCCCGTCACGTCACTGTGCAGAGATTAGGGGGGAACTGTGAAGCCTGGGGGCTGTTCAGATAAAGAGCGTGTTTCCGTTGATTCCCGACTTCAGTCGCTCAGCACCGCACGCAACCAGTCAACTTCCGTTGTCGGCGCGTCACATGTGAAGTTACGGCAGACATAGGCCGCCGGTTCACCGCCGACCAGCGGACGGCCGCTGAGCAGCGGGAACTCCTCGCTCTCCGGCACACCGACGGCCACGACGGCACCCGGCGCGGTCCCCAGAAGTGCCGTGCGGTGCAGGGACCTCGTGCCCTCGTCGCCGAGCGACGGACCCACGACCGCGACTTCCCGCGGACCGTCCAGCACAGCCTCCGCGACCGCGAGCCCCCAGCCGATGAAGCGCGGCACCCGCGGCCCGAGCGCCTTGACGACACCGAGGGCCTTCTCCGCGGCCGTGCGGTGCGGCTCGGAGCCGGTGTGCGCGGCGTACCCCAGCAGGGCACCGGCCGCCGCGCTCCAGCCGGACGGCGCGGCGTTGTCGGTCGGATCCTGCGGACGGCGGATCAGCCGCTCGGCGTCGGCCGCCGTGTCGTACAGCGACCCCGACTCCGGGTCGGTGAAGCGGGCCAGGACGTGGTCGACGAGGAACCCGGCGAACTCCAGCCAGACACCCTCCCCGGTGACGGACGCGAGCGCGAGGAAACCCTCCGCCACATCCGCGTAGTCCTCCAGGACACCCGCGTTGGCGCCGGCATGGCCGTCCTTGCTGGTGCGGGTGAGCCGGGCCTGCTCGTCCAGGTGCAGCCGGACCAGGAGGTCGGCCGCGGCGACGGCGGCCTCCACCAGGTCGGGCCGGTCGAAGTAGGCGCCCGTCTCGGCCAGCGCGGCGATCGCGAGGCCGTTCCAGGCGGCAACGACCTTGTCGTCCCGGCCGGGCGCGGGCCGCTCCGACCGCGCCGCCAGCAGCCGCTCCCGGATGGAGGCGACCTTTCCCGCGTCGACGAAGCCGTCCCGCACGGGCAGTTGGAGGACGGACGCGCCCTCCTCGAAGGTCCCCTCCTCGGTCACCCCGAAGACCTGCGCGGCGAGGTCGGTGTCCTGCTCGCCGAGGACCTCCCGCAACTGCTCCGGAGTCCACACGTAGTACGCGCCCTCGACGTGCTTCCCAGTGCCGTCGTCGCTGTCGGCGTCCAGCGCGGAGGCGAACCCGCCCTCGTTCGTGCGCAGTTCGCGCACCATGAAGTCGGCCGTCTCCAGGGCGACGCGGCGCGCGAGCTCCGAGCCGGTGGCCCGCCAGAGATGCGCGTACACCCGGCACAGCAGGGCGTTGTCGTACAGCATCTTCTCGAAGTGCGGCACGACCCAGTCACGGTCGACCGAGTAGCGGGCGAAGCCGCCCCCGAGCTGGTCGTAGATCCCGCCCCGCGCCATCCGCTCGCAGGTGTCGCTCGCCATCTGGAGCGCACCCTCGGCGCCGGTCCGCGCATGGTGCCTCAGCAGGAACTCCAGCACCATGGAGGGCGGGAACTTCGGCGCCCCGCCGAATCCGCCGCGCTGCGGGTCGTACTCCCGGGTCAGCCCGAGCAGCGCCTGCGCGAGCTCCTCCTCACCGGGGGTCTGCGCGTCGCCGTAGGAGATCTCCCGCCCGGCCAGGTCCCGGACGATCTTCCCGGCGACCTCGGTCACCTCGTCCCGCCGCTCGTCCCACGCCTGGTGCACCCCCTGGAGCACCTGCCGGAAGGACGGCATGCCCTGACGGGGAGCGGGCGGGAAGTACGTACCGAAGTAGAACGGCTCGGCGTCCGGAGTGAGAAAGACGGTCATGGGCCAGCCGCCCTGCCCGGTCGCGGCCTGCACGGCTTCCATGTAGACGGCGTCCACGTCGGGGCGTTCTTCGCGGTCGACCTTCACGCTCACGTAGTGCGCGTTGAGGTACTCGGCGGTCTCCTGGTCCTCGAAGGACTCGTGAGCCATGACGTGGCACCAGTGACAGCTGCTGTATCCGATGCTGAGCAGAACGGGCACGTTCCGCTTCCGCGCCTCTTCGAAGGCCTCTGCCGACCAGGGCCACCAGTCGACGGGATTGTCGGCGTGCTGGAGCAGGTACGGGGACGTCTCATGAGCCAGTCGGTTCGGCATGCTTCCATCCTGCCTCAGGATGGCCGCCCGGCCGCGGAACGCAGTCCCTCGCGCGAGCTCGCAGCCCGTGGATCACCGCACCGCATCCGTTGATCGTCGCCCCCTCGCGCTCGCGCCTCCCACCAAGGACACTCTGAGGCAAAGGAGTTGCCGCCAGAGGGGGACGTGACATGCGGGACGCTCATCGGGCGGAGGCCGAGCGGTTGTTGGTGCGGGCCGTGGAGGAGGAGGTGCGGCGCACGGGCGGGCGCAGTGACGGGAAAGTGCTGCTCGCGCGGGCGCGCGGGGCGCTCGACACGATGGCGCGGAGTGCGGGTGAGGAGTACGAGGCCTATACGCGCGCCCTGGACGAGGCGGCGGCCGGTCAGCTGACCTTCGGGCAGCGTTACGCCCGGGAGGGGGCCGGGACGCCGTTGCTGGTGGCCGGGGTCGCTGCGGTCGCGGCCGTCGTCGCCGACCTGTCGCTGGGCACAGGGGCAGGGACGGCCGTCGGGGCGGGTGTGACGGTGGGTGTCGTGGGGGCCGCGGCGACGGTGGTGAAGGTGGTCGGGTCGCATCTGCCGGCCGCGCACCGCCGTGCCGGTGCCGTGAGCCAGCCGGGCGGCCCGGAGCAGTTGCGGCTGCAGTGGCTGACGGCGCTGGAGGTGCGGGGCATCCGGCCGTTCCTGGACCAGCAGCGGGTACTCGCGGCCTCGACGGGGCCGAAGAAAACGAGCGGCCCGCGGCTGCGGGGCGCGGACAAGAGCGCTGCGGCGCGCGGGCGCAATGTGCTGGAGCAGTCCTTCGCGCAGCTCCCCGAACCGGCGGAGCCGTTCGCGGGGCGGCGGCAGGAGCTGGCGCAGATCCGGCAGTGGGTGCAGGCGGCCCGGGCGAGCACGGAGACGCAGCCGACGGTGGTGGTGCTGCACGGCACGCCCGGCAGCGGCCGTACGACGCTCGCGGTGCACGCGACGCACGATCTGAGGGACTACTTCCGCGGTGCCTGTGTCGTCGACCTGCGCGCGGACGGGCCGGGCGAGTCCCCGCTGTCCACCCGTGACGCGCTGCTGCATCTGCTGAACCGGCTCGGCGCGCCCCGCGAGCAGCTGCTGTTCCGCGAGCGGTCCTCGCCCGACCAGCAGGTCAAGCGGCTGAGCGAGCTGTATCACCAGCATCTGACGGGGCTGCCGGTCACGGTCGTCCTCGACGACGCCGCGGACGCGGTGCAGGTCCGTGCCCTGGTCCCGGAGCGGTCCGACAGTCTGGTGCTGGTGACCGCGCGGGGCCCGCTGGAGCTGGAGGGCCTGCCCGCGCGGGTGCATCAGCTTGCGGTGGCGCCGCTGGACGCGGCGGGTGCGGAGGAGCTGCTGGGGGCGGCGGCGCAGGACCGTTCCGGGCCGTACGACGCGGAGTCCGCGGACCGGGTCCGGGAGCTGTGCGGTGGGCTGCCGCTGGCGCTGCGTATCGCCGGCTCGTGCCTCGGTCCGCGCTCGCCGCGGGCGCTGGCCACGGACCTCGACGCGTACGGCCCGGTCGAGCCGGTCGAACGCGCCCTGTGGCTGCGCTACACCGACCAGTCGGAGACCGTACGGCGGTTGCTGCGCCGGCTGGCCCTGGCCGGGCGGGCCTCGCTGGGGGCCGCGGCGGCCGCCGCGCTGCTGGCGACGGACGAGGCGGAGGCGAAGCGTCATCTGCAGGTGCTGACCCGGGCCGGTCTGATCGACCACGTCCGGGGCGACCGCTACCGGCTGCACGACCTGGTGCGTTCCTTCGCCCGGGCCCGCCTGCTCGACGAGGAGGAGCCGGCCGAGCGCACCGCTGCGCAGGAGCGGCTGATCGTGAACTACGCCGAGCTGGCCGACTCGGTGCTGCGGATGGTTGACGGCAACATGTCGACCCGGACGAACCGTTTCAGCCCGTACGGCTTCACCTCGCTGGACGAGGCGCTGCGCTGGCTGGACGACGAGTCGAGCTTCATCACGGCGGCACTGCGGCACGCCGAGGGGGTGGACCAGGCGGCGGTGCTGAACCTGCTGGGCGCGCTGTGCGACTACTGCCTGCTGCGGGGCGACCTGTACCGGCTGGGTGAGATCAGCGAGCTGACGCAGGCGGTGGACGAGGGGCTGCTGGTCCGCTCGGTGCAGTGGCGTACGGGTATCGCGGCCCGGCAGCTGGGCGAACTGGACAAGGCCCGCACCACCCTCGCCTCGGTCGTGGACCTCTACCGGGAGGCCCATCACGACGCGGGTGCGGCCCGCGCGCTGTGCTCCCTCGGCATCACGCTGCACCACCAGGGCAATCTGACGGAGGCGTCGGAGAAGCTCCGCGAGGCGCTTGCCCTCCAGGCCTCGCCCGCGCTGGCGGTGGACCGGGCATGGACGATGCACGCGCTCGCGGCGGTGGAGCGGGACCGGGCCCGGCTGGCGGAGGCGCTGGAGCTGCTGACCGAGTCGTTGGTCCTGCACCGGCGGGGCGAGTCCGTGCACGGCCAGGCGTGGGCGCATTTCCAGCTGGGTCAGCTGGGGCTGCGCATGGGCGACGTCCCGCGGGCCGAGGCGGAACTGCGGGCGGCCCTGGAGCTGTACGGGCGGACGCGTGACGCGCGTGGTGAGGCATGGGCCCTGACGCAGCTGGCCCGTGCGCTGCTGGTCGCCGGGGACGCGTCCCCGGCGGTGGAGGAGCTGCGCGGGGCGGCGGCCCGGCACCGCGACAACGAGGATGCCCGCGGCGAGGCCTGGACCCTGTACTACCTGGGCCAGGCCCTGGAGGAGACGGGAGATCTCGATCAGGCGGTCCGCGAGCTGGAGCGCGCCCGCACGATGTTCTCCCGCATGCGGGACGTCTACGGTCTGGCCTGCGCCCGTCACCACTCGGCGCGCGTCACCCGCGACCAGCGGGCGGCCCAGACGGGCTCGCTGCGCAACTCGGGCTTCGCCCGCCAGCTCCTCGTCGACGCCCGGGCCGACTTCCAGCGCATCGGCGTCGCCCACGGCGAGGCCTGGACGTGCCTGGAGCTGGTGGTCGTGGACGCGGGCAATGCCCGCACGCAGCAGGCACTGGCCCTGTGCGACGAGGCGGTGGAGCTCTTCGCGTCCTACGGCGACCGCCGGGGCGAGGACTGGGCCCGCTTCCTGCGCTGCACCCTGCTGCCGTATGCGGCCCCGGGCGGCATGGAGGTGGGCACGGCGGTGGCCCAGGAGGAGCTGGCGCAGCTGTCCCGCGCGACCCACGGGCTGCGCGACCGGAAGCTGGACGACTACCTCGACGCGTACCAGCTGCTGCTGGAGCGGGGCGTGACCCTGGAGGCGGGCTGGCAGGCCTGGCGCCTCGGCATGGTGCCGGACCGGCATGCGCGGGAGGTGATGGGGGTGGCGGTGGAGTCGAAGGCGTAGGCCACGGGCCGAGCGGGGGCCGGGACGCGCGGTCGCCCCTGTCGGCGGCATGCGTCGGGACGGCGGGTAGCGCCGATGACGCCGACGGGGACGCGCCGGGCGCCCCCGGCGAGCGCTACGGGCGACGCGCTCCCCCTGGGCACTCCTTGATGCGCACGACTTGATGCGCGCAAGGCGACGGGTGTGCGGGTGGAGCGGAGAGCGAAAGCCTTGGGACGGGTACAGGGGGTGCTCCTGGCCAGGGCGAGGCGCCCCTGGGCTGCGCTGCTGCTGCGCGAGGCACCCTCCGGCGGCACGCCTCGACACGCGCGAGGCGACGGGTGGAGTCGACGGCCCGGCCGCGCGCGGCCGGGCCCCCCTTCCGGCGACGCTCCCCGGGCCGGAAACGCGCCGGGTGACCGTCGACGCGTTTCCGGGATGCGCGCCACGCACCCGTCGGCGGCGTTCGGTGCCGGCCACCGACGGGTGGTGTCCCCTGGGTGGGGCGTCAGCTTTGCTTCTTGGCGCCCTGGCTCGACGGCTCCGCTTCCGCGGCCTCCGCGTCCGCGTCCGCCGGGGACTGCTCCGGCTGCTCCGCCTTCGGGTCCGGGACCTGGGTGAAGTCGACCCGGTTCATGTGCCGGCTCATGGACTTCATCAGGGCCCACACCGCCAGGGCCATCGCCGCGAAGACGATGAAGCCGAGGACGCCGGGGGTGACCTTGTCCTCGTCGACCTCCTTGGCGAAGGAGACGAGGTGCGTCATTGCCAGGCTTGCGCTTGCGCTCATGTCAGGCATTGTCGCGGATGCCCGCGAAGAGGTCGTCCTCGGGGAGGGAGGTATCGACGAGCGCCTTCGCCAGCTCGTACTCCTCCGTCGGCCAGACCTCCTTCTGGATCTCCATCGGCACCTTGAACCAACCGCCGTCCGGGTCGATCTGCGTGGCGTGGGCGATCAGCGCCTTGTCGCGGATCTCGTAGAACTCGGCGCACGGGATGTGCGTGGTGAGCGTGCGCTGCTTCATGCCGAACTCCTCCCAGCGCTTGAGCCAGTCCCCGTAGGGGGACTCCAGGCCGCGGTCGAGCATCGCCTGGTGCAGGGCCTCGGTGCGCGGGCGGTTGAAGCCCTGGTTGTAGTAGAGCTTCTGCGGCTGGTAGGCGGGGCCGTACTCCGCCTCCGGGTACTTCTCGGTGTCCGCGGCCGACTCGAACGCCACCATGGAGATCTTGTGGGTCATGATGTGGTCGGGGTGCGGGTAACCGCCGTTCTCGTCGTAGGTGGTGATCACCTGCGGGCGGAAGGCACGGATCTTGCGCACCAGCTCCCCGGCCGCGTGGTCCACGTCCTCCAGGGCGAAGCAGCCCTCCGGCAGCGGCGGCAGCGGGTCGCCCTCGGGCAGGCCCGAGTCGACGAAGCCGAGCCATTCCTGCTTGACGCCCAGGATCTCCCGGGCCTCGTCCATCTCCTTCTTGCGCACCTCGTGGATGTGCTCCTCGATGTACGCGTCGCCCTGGAGCTTGGGATTGAGGATGGAGCCGCGTTCCCCGCCCGTGCAGGTCACGACCAGCACGTCCACCCCCTCGGACACGTACTTCGCCATGGTCGCAGCGCCCTTGCTCGACTCGTCGTCGGGGTGGGCGTGAACGGCCATCAGTCGCAACTGGTCAGTCAAGACTCAATCCTCAGTAAGTCGGCGCCCTGTGTGCGTCGGCGCAATCAGCGGCTTCTATAGTGACCGAATCGGGGGGCGAATAATTCCGGGGCCCGGTGCCGGCGCCCCTTCCGGGACCTCCGTCCCGGCCCTGCCAGGAGGACGATCATGAGTACGGCGAGCACGCGACTGCCCGAGGGCCGATACGGCCGTTCCTCGGACGAGCGCACCGACCGTACGCTCAAGGTCGTGGGCGCCGTCCTGGCGGTGGCGCTGCTGGGGCTCTTCGGCTGGTTCGGCTACCACTACGTCGTCAAGAGCGAGATCAGCGCCGAGGTGATCAGCTTCGAGCCGGGCGAGAAGTCCGTGCAGGTGCACCTGGAGGTCCGCAAGGACGCCGGTGCCAAGGGCTACTGCACCGTGCGCTCACAGGCCGAGGACGGGGCCGAGGTGGGCCGGGCCGACTTCCGCTTCGACGGGGACGAGACCCGCATCGACAAGGTCGTCACGCTCCGTACGACCTCCCCCGGGACCACGGCCGAGCTGCTGGGCTGCCACACCGGCTGACGCCGACCGGGCATCACCTGGAATACGTAGCGCCTGACCTGCATTGACGTGAATCTGGTGGCTTATGTCCTCCCTCTTTGGTCCCTGAATTGTTAGGCTCGTGGTTTCGCCCTTCCGTGAAGGAACATTCTTCTGGGTAGGGCGATGCTTTGTATTCCCAGTACCTACGAGGAGCACCTGTGACCCAGACCAGCGAGAACGTCACCTGGCTGACCCAGGAGGCGTACAACAAGCTCAAGGCTGAGCTTGAGCACCTTACTGGTCCCGCGCGGGCGGAGATCTCCGCGAAGATCGCCGCTGCTCGCGAAGAGGGCGACCTGCGTGAGAACGGCGGGTACCACGCGGCCAAGGAGGAGCAGGGCAAGCAGGAGCTCCGTGTGCGCCAGCTCACCCAGCTCCTCGAGAATGCCAAGGTGGGCGAGGCGCCCGCGGCGGACGGTGCGGTGGCGCCCGGCATGGTCGTCACGATCGCGTTCGACGGCGACGAGGACGACACGCTGACGTTCCTGCTCGCCTCCCGCGAGTACGCGAGCTCCGACATCGAGACGTACTCGCCGCAGTCCCCGCTGGGCACCGGCGTGATCGGCCACAAGGTCGGCGAGGACGCGGAGTACGAGCTGCCGAACGGCAAGAAGGCCCTGGTGAAGATCCTGAAGGCCGAGCCGTACGAGGGCTGACCGACCGCGGTCCGGGCCCTGATCTGCCCCCGGCGCCAGAGCGGCACCGGGGGCATCGTCATGCCGTCGCCGAGCGGTACTTGCGCACCGCCAGGGTCCGGAAGACCACCAGGATCAGGATCGAGTAGATCAGCGAGGCCCACACGGGGTGCTGCATGGGCCAGGCGTCCGACGTCGACTGGCCCGGGTTGGCGAAGAGGACCCGGCATGCCTGGACCGTGGCGCTGAAGGGGTTCCACTCGGCGATGTGGCGCAGCCACGGGGTCATGTGGCTGGTGTCCACGAACGCGTTCGAGATGAAGGTGACTGGGAAGAGCCAGATCAGGCCGCTGGACGTGGCCGCCTCGGGGGTCCGGACGGACATGCCGATCAGGGCGCCGATCCAGGTGAACGCGTAGCCGAGCAGGAGCAGCAGGCCGAAGGCCGCGAGGACCTTGGCGGCGTTGGTGCTGCCGTCCGAGCCGACGCGCCAGCCGACCAGGAGGGCGACCACGGCGAGGACCACGAGGGTCAGGGCCGTCTGCACGGAGTCGGCGAGGGTACGGCCGGTGAGCACCGCGCCGCGTGCCATGGGCAGGGAGCGGAAGCGGTCGATGAGGCCCTTGTGCATGTCGTCGGCGATGCCGGCGCCGGAGCTGGCGGTGGCGAAGGTGACGGTCTGCGCGAAGATGCCGGCCATCAGGAAGTTCTTGTAGTCGGCGGCGCTGGTGCTGTTGCCGATCTGCATGGAGCCGCCGAAGACGTAGGTGAACAGCACCACGAACATGATCGGCTGGATCAGACCGTAGATGATCATCTCGGGGATCCGGGACATGCGGATCAGGTTCCGCTTGGCGACGACCATCGAGTCGCGGATCGACTGGCTGACCGGGTTCGCGGCCGGCGCGACCCGCACGGTGTCGGTGACGGCGCTCACTGGGCGGCCTCCTTGTCGTTCTCCTGGTCCTTGATCTCGGCGACGTGTCCCGTGAGGGACAGGAAGACGTCGTCGAGGGTGGGCCTGCGCAGGCCGATGTCGTCGATCTCGATGCCCCGGGTGTCCAGCTCGCGGATGACCTCGGCGAGGAGCTTGGCGCCGCCGGTCACGGGGGCGGTGAGCTTGCGCATGTGCTCCTCGACCGTCGTCTCGCCCTTGCCGAAGCCGGCGAGGACCTCGGCGGCGGTCTGGATGTGCTCGCGTTCGTGCACGACGACCTCGACGCGCTCGCCGCCGGTGCGGGCCTTGAGCTGGTCGGAGGTGCCCTGGGCGATGACCTTGCCGTGGTCGACCACGGCGATGTCGTGCGCCAGGTGGTCGGCCTCCTCCAGGTACTGGGTGGTGAGCAGCAGCGTCGTGCCTCCGGAGACCAGTTGCTTGATGACCTCCCACAGCTGCTGGCGGTTGCGGGGGTCGAGGCCGGTCGTCGGCTCGTCCATGAACATCACGGGCGGCGAGACGACCAGGGCCGCTGCGAGGTCGAGGCGGCGGCGCATGCCTCCGGAGTAGGTCTTGGTGGGGCGGTCGGCGGCGTCGGTGAGGTGGAACTGCTCCAGCAGTTCGGCCGCGCGCTCCTTCGCCGCCTTGGCCCGCATCTGGTAGAGCTGGCCGACCATCTGGAGGTTCTCCCGGCCGGTCAGGTATTCGTCGACGGCCGCGAACTGGCCGGACAGGCCGATGGAGCGGCGGACCGCGTCGGGCTGTTTGAGCACGTCGATGCCTGCGACGACCGCTCGCCCGCTGTCGGGGCGCAGCAGGGTGGTCAGGCAGCGGACGGTGGTGGTCTTGCCCGCGCCGTTCGGCCCGAGCAGGCCGAGGACCGTGCCCTCCGGCACGTCGAGGTCGACGCCGTCCAAGGCTTTGACGTCACCGAAGGTCTTCACCAGACCTTCGGCGTAGATGGCGCCTGGCATATGAGTCTCCACGTCTTCGGGGATGACCGGACAGACGTCCGGTGAGGCTTCGCACTGACACACCATAACGCGATGTATCGCGTGTCACAATGCGTTTTTCCTCGTTGCATTGCGTGAGGCGAAAGGATCTTGACCGGCTCGGGAGCCGGTGCCGGCCGAGGCCGATGGCCCTGTGATCAGCCGATGACCGTGTAGCCGGCCTCGCGCAGCGCCTGGCCCACCTCGGCGCAGTGCGCCGGGCCCTTCGTCTCCAAGTGCAGCTCGACCTCCGCCTCCGTGAGCCCGAGCCGCGGGTCGGTTCGCACATGACTCACATCGAGGACGTTAGCGTCGACCACTGACAACGCGCCCAGAAGTGTGGCAAGGGCACCGGGCCGGTCCGTCAGCCGCAGCCGGACCGCCAGGTAGCGGCCCTGCGCGGCCATGCCGTGCCGCAGCACCCGCTCCATCAGCACCGGGTCGACGTTGCCGCCGGACAGCACCGCGACGACCGGGCCCTCGAACGCGCCGGGCTCGCTCAGCAGCGCCGCGACCGGGCTCGCCCCGGCCGGCTCCACCACCAGCTTGGCCCGCTCCAGGCACAGCAGCAGCGCGGCGGACAGCTCGTCCTCGCTGACCGTGCGCACCTCGTCGACCAGCTCGCCGACGATCCCGAACGGCACGTCGCCCGGCCGCCCGACCTTGATGCCGTCGGCCATCGTCGCCGGGTTCTCGACCGCCACCGGCCGGCCCGCCGCCAGCGAGGGCGGGTAGGCCGCCGCGCCCGCCGCCTGCACGCCCACGACCCGCACGTCCGGCCGCAGGGACTTCACCGCCACCGCGATCCCGGCGGCCAGCCCGCCCCCGCCGATGCCGACCAGGATCGTGCGCGCCTCCGGGCACTGCTCCAGGATCTCCAGGCCCACCGTGCCCTGGCCCGCGATGATGTCGGGGTGGTCGAAGGGGTGGATGAACACCGCGCCGGTCTCGGCCGCGTACTCCTGCGCCGCGGCCAGCGTCTCGTCGACGACCTGGCCGTGCAGCCGCACCTCGGCCCCGTAGTCCCGGGTGGCGCTGACCTTGGGCAGCGGGGCGCCCTTCGGCATGAACACCGTGGAGCGCACACCGAGCAGGGCGGAGGCGAGGGCGACGCCCTGCGCGTGGTTGCCCGCGCTCGCGGCGACGACACCGGCGGCACGCTCCTCCGGCAGCAGACCGGCGATCCGCACGTACGCGCCGCGCAGCTTGAACGAGCCCGTCCGCTGGAGGTTCTCGCACTTGAGGTGGACCGGCGCACCGACCATCTGGGACAGGTGCCTGCTGCCTTCCATCGCGGTCACCCGCGCCACACCCGAGAGCATCTTCTGCGCGCCGCGCACGTCGTCGAGGGTGACGGGCCGAAAGGAGTCAGCCGTGCTGTAGCTCATGACTCCAGCATCGCAGTTCACAGGCGGGAACGACCGTTGTGACCAACCTCCGAGACCCGCTTTGCGCAGCCCCGGTACGGCCCGCCTTCCGGCCGCGTACCCTGTCCCCCAATCTGCCAGCCCTCCACGAAGTGAGCCCCCGGCCATGCCCACAACACCTGAAATGTCGATGGACATGACGACCGTCGGTGACACCGGTCTTCTCGACACGCTGCAGCACGAGGTGGCGCTGTTCGCCCGCCGTGCCGAACAGACCCGGCTCGGCGGGGTCGGGCAGGTGCGCAACTCCATGGACCGCGCCGCCTATCTGCTGCTCAACCGCCTCGACAAGGAAGGCCCGATGGGCGTCAAGGCGCTCGCCGCGAGCATGGGGATCGACTCGTCGACGGTCACCCGGCAGGTGGCACCGCTCGTCGACACCGGTCTGGTCAAGCGCACCTCGCACCCCGAGGACGGGCGCGCGGTGGTGCTGCAGCTGTCCCCGCGCGGCCAGGCCCGCCTGGAGGAAGTGCGTTCCTCCCGACGGCAGTTGATGGCCGAGCTGACCCACGACTGGCAGCCCGAGGAGCGCGAGGCGTTCTGCGACCTCCTCACGCGCTTCAACAGCGCCCTGTCCTCCCGGATGGCGGCCCAGGGGGTGCCGGGACCGGAGGCGGACCCGGCGTCCTGAACGCCCTGCCGCGCGGGGCACCGCGTACGACGGCCGGGCCGCCACGCGCGCGTGGCACCGTCCGGGCCGTGCGCGGCTCTTGACCTCGGGGCCGTCCCTGGCCTGATATGAGACCGGGCCCCCGTCGCGTGCGGCCGGGTGCCCGCATCCTCAGGGTCGCCGTCAGGCGGGAGGCGCGGTGCTGGAGCGGCATGCGTCCCGGGCAACCCGTCGCGCCCGGGAGTTCGAGGCGTTCGTCGCGGGCGCGGCCGGGCGGCTGCTGCACGCCGCCACGCTGCTCACCGCGGAGGCCCCGGACGACAACCCTCGCGCGCGGCGTCTTCTGACGCTGTCACTGGCCCACACGTTCGCGAGCTGGGACCGGCTGCGCGGCGAGGACCCCTACGACCGCACCCGCTCGCACCTCGCCGTCCGCTTCGCGCGCGGGGCGTGGCACCACCACGGCGGGCTCGGCCGCTCCCGCCCGGACCCCGCGAGCCCCCTGGCCCCGCTGACCCCGCAGGAACGGCTGGTCCTGGTCCTCCGGCTGTACGAAGGTGTCGCCGAGGAGCAGACAGCGGCCCTGCTGGGCCTGTCCCCGGAGCGCGTACGGGCGATCTGCCACCGGGCCACATCGACCCTGCTGCACCGGCCGCGGGGCCCGGCGCCCGCGGTGACGGCCACCAAGGCGGTGCCGTCGTGAGCCCGGACCACGACCGGAGGGCGACATGAGCGGCAACGACCGCGAGGCGGCCGTACGACGGCTCCTGGAGCAGGCGCCACGCTCCCTGCCGCCCGAGATCCACACGGAGGCGGTGCGCCGCGGCGGCCGCATGCTGCGGCGCCGGACGCTCGCCCGCCGCGCCCTGTGGCTGCTGCTGCTCGCGGCGAGCCTGGCGTTCACCGTGTGGGCGCTGACGGCCCGCCCGTGGGTGGAGCCGCCGTCCGAGACGACTCCACCCCTGAGCGGCTGGTGACCCGGTGAGGGGGCCGGTCTAGCCGAGCGCCTGCTGGAGGTCCTCCAGCAGGTCCTCGGCGTTCTCGATGCCCACGGACAGGCGCACCAGGTCGCCGGGGACCTCCAGGGCCGAGCCGGCCACGGACGCGTGCGTCATGCGGCCGGGGTGCTCGATCAGCGACTCGACGCCGCCCAGGGACTCGCCCAGCGTGAAGATCTTCGCCCGGTTGCACACCTCGACGGCCGCCTCCTCGCCGCCCTCGACACGGAAGGAGACCATGCCGCCGAACGTCTTCATCTGCTTGGCGGCGACCTCGTGCCCCGGGTGCTCCGGCAGCCCCGGGTACAGCACGCTGCTCACGCGCGCGTGCCGGGTGAGCATGTCGGCGATCTTGGCCGCGTTCTCGCTGTGCCGGTCCATGCGCACGGACAGGGTCTTGGTGCCGCGCAGCACCAGCCAGGAGTCGAAGGGCCCGGCGACCGCTCCCATCGCGTTCTGGTGGAAGGCCAGTTCCTCGCCCAGGCCGGCGTCGGCGGTGATCAGGGCGCCGCCCACGACGTCGGAGTGACCGCCCATGTACTTGGTCAGCGAGTGCACGACGATGTCCGCGCCCAGCGCCAGCGGCTGCTGGAGGTAGGGCGTGGCGAAGGTGTTGTCGACGACGAGGCGGGCGCCCGCGTCCCGGGCGACCTGGGCGACGGCGGCGATGTCGGTGATGCCGAGCAGCGGGTTGGAGGGGGTCTCCACCCAGACGACCTTGGTCTTCGGGGTGACGGCGGCCCGCACCGCGGCCGGGTCGCTCGTGTCGGCGACCGACCACTCCACGCCCCAGCGGGCGACGACCTTGGCGAACAGACGGAACGTGCCGCCGTACGCGTCGTTCGGGATGACCACGTGGTCGCCCGGGCTGAGCAGCGTACGCAGCAGGCAGTCCTCGGCCGCCAGCCCGGACGCGAACGCGAGACCGCGGCGGCCGCCTTCCAGGGCGGCGAGGTTCTCCTCCAGCGCGGTCCTGGTGGGATTGGCGCTGCGGCTGTACTCGTAGCCGCCGCGCAGGCCGCCGACGCCGTCCTGCTTGTAGGTCGAGACCTGGTAGATCGGCGGGACGACCGCGCCCGTCAGGGGGTCGGCGGTGTTGCCCGCGTGGATCGCGAGCGTCTCGAAGTGCTGACTGATGTGCCTGTCGCTCATGAGCACCGAGGGTAGTGCGCCGCGGCGAAGAGTGCCGGGGGGTCCGGGCGGGGCGGGGTTTTCCACAGGTTCGGGGAGCAGGTTGGCCAATTGTCGGCGCGGTCTGGTTCGCTTGTTGCATGGAGATTCTCTGGGTCCTGATCGCGCTGGTCATGCTGGGCTTCGTGCTGCTCCCCTTCCTGCGGCGCAGGCGCGGTGGTGCGATAGGGCTGGTCTCCCCCGACCACCCGGACGCGGCCGACCCGGCGAACTACGGCTTCGTCCGCGAGGAGGAGCTCGACATCCGCATGCCCGGCCCCGACCAGGACCTGCTGGACGTCCTGGACGTGGTCCAGCGCACGCAGGACTACCGCGCCGCGCAGCAGCTCCTGGCGGGCACCGAGACGGAGGGCGAGCGGCGCTGGCAGCGCGTGCAGGCCTTCGCGGGCGCCGCCTCCCTGGAGCTCTCGCGGCGGCCCGGCGGGGTGAGCGAGGCGCCGGGCGGGCAGTGGCTGCGCGTGTGGCGGGCCGAGGCGCCCAAGGACGCGGGCGGCGCGGCGGTGCACGCCGAGTTCCTGGTGCAGCAGGCCTGGCGTACGGCCACACCCGGGACGGACGAGTTCCGGATCATCATGGAGGAGGCGAGGACGGCGTGCGGTGACGCGGCGCTGCTCGCCCCCGGCGACCCGATCCCCTACATCGTCGAGCTGTCGGTGGCCCGCGGTCTCGGCTACTCCCAGAAGGACTTCGAGCAGATCTGGCTGAAGATCCTGGACCGCGCCCCGGCCCACATGGGGGCGCACCTGGCCGCGCTGCACTACTGGTGCGAGAAGTGGCACGGCTCCCGTGCGGAGGCCTACTCGTTCGCCGAGGCCGCGGCGGCCCGGGCGCCCCAGGGCTCCCTCCTCTCGGCGATGCCCCTCTTCGCGGTGTTCGAGCACCTCCCCGAGGTGACCCTCGTCGCGAGTTTCTGGCAGAGCGAGGTCGTCACGAAGGCGGTCCACGGCGCGCTGCACGCGGTGCACTCGGCCCGCCCGGACGACCCGATGCTGGCGCACGTACGGCACATGCTGGTGTTCTTCCTGGTCCGCAGCGAGCGCTGGTCGGAGGCGATGAACCAGCTGGTCCACATCGACGGCCACGTGGGCGCCCTGCCCTGGACGCTGTCCGCCGACCCGGCGGCGGAGTTCGCGGTGTACCGCGCGCTGGCGGTGGCGGGCTACGAGGCGAACGGCGGCAGCCCCGCGAGCCTGCCGCACTGACGCCCGCCCGCGCGGTCTCACCACGGAATTCCGGGAGGTCCCGGCTCGTTGCAGAGGGCGTCGCCCCGATTGGAGACCGCATGTTCGCGCACCGCCGCACGCCCCACCTGCCGACCCCCGAGCAGGCGCTGCCCGGCCGCCCGGAGCCGGCGTACACGGTCCCCGACCGCCACACCGTCCTCGGCAACCCGCTGCTCGGCCCCTACCCCGGGGGCCTGGAGACCGCCGACTTCGGCCTGGGCTGCTTCTGGGGCGCCGAGCGCACGTTCTGGCAGCTCCCGGCCGGTGTGTGGACGACGCTCGTCGGCTACCAGGGCGGCCACACCGAGAACCCCACGTACGAGGAGGTCTGCTCGGGCCTGACCGGCCACACGGAGGTCGTGCGCGTGGTCTTCGACCCGGCACTGATCTCGTACGAGCGTCTCCTCAGGACGTTCTGGGAGTCCCACGACCCCACGCAGGGCTTCCGCCAGGGCAACGACGTGGGCACGCAGTACCGCTCGGCGGTCTACACCCACACCCCCGAGCAGGAGGCCACCGCCAAGTCCTCCCGCGAGGCGTACCAGAAGGTCCTCACCTCCTCCGGCTACGGCGGCATCACCACGGAGATCGTCCCGGCGCAGGGCCGCCCCTTCTACCCGGCGGAGGGCTACCACCAGCAGTACCTGGACAAGAACCCGGCGGGGTACTGCGGCATCGGCGGTACGGGTGTGTCCTGCCCGATCGGGGTGGCCAAGGCCGGTGACTGACCCCTCGGGCGTCGCTGTGTCCTGCGGCGGGGGCTGACGGCGCGCCCGCTTCCGAGGGGCGCGGCTGCTGCGGGCGTGCTCGCAGCCAATAGGGTGCCTGCGTGACTGCGCCTCTGAGTTCCGACAGATCCCGTGCCGCGCTGCGGATATCCGCGCGGGTGTCCGGTGAGTTTCTGCTGGTGTTGGCCGGGCTGGCCGTGACCCTGTGGCTGCTGGGCCGGATGTGGTCGGTGGTGTGGCCGCTCGTGGTCGGGCTGCTGCTGACCACGCTGACCTGGCCCGCGGCCCGGTTCCTGCGCCGCCGGGGGTGGCCGCCCGCGCTGGCCGCCTCGGTCGTGACCGTGCTGTTCCTGCTGGTCGCGGCCGGTGTCGTCGCACTGATCGCCGTGCCGGTGGCGTCCCAGTCCGGGGAGCTGACCGACGGTGTCGTGGAGGGCATCCAGCGGCTGCGCGAGTGGGCCGCCGGGCCGCCGCTGAACATCGGCGACGCGCAGATCAACAAGGCCTTCGACAGTGCGGTCGCGCGGGCCCAGGAGGGCGTCGGCAGCATGGTGGGCGCGGTCGTCACGGGCGTGAGCACCGTGGTCAACGGTGTCGTCACCGCCGTCCTCGCGCTGTTCCTGATGTTCTTCTTCCTCAAGGACGGCCCGCGGTTCCTGCCCTGGCTGTCCCGTCAGCTGCCCGGCCGGCTCGCCACCGACGTCCCGACCGTGTTCGACCGTGGCTGGGCCACCCTGGGCTCCTTCGTGCGGTCCCAGGCGGCCGTCGGCCTGCTCGACGCCGTGCTGATCGGCCTGGGCCTGTGGATCCTGGGCGTTCCGCTGGTGCTCCCGCTGGCCGTGCTGACCTTCGTCTCCGCGTTCGTGCCGATCATCGGCGCCCTGTTCGCCGGGTTCGTCGCGGTGCTCATCGCGCTGGTCTCCAACGGCCTGACGGACGCGCTGATCGTGCTGGCGATCATCGTCGTCGTGCAGCAGCTGGAGGGCAACGTCTTCCAGCCCATGATCCAGAGCCGCGGCCTGGGCCTGCACGCGGCCGTCGTGCTGCTGGCGGTGACCCTGGGCGGCAGCCTGGCCGGCATCGTCGGCAGCCTGCTCGCCGTCCCGATCGCCGCGCTGATCGCGGTGGTCTGGAACTACGTACGGGAGCAACTGGTCGATCCGGCGGACGATACGGACGACACGGGCGCCGGCGAGCCGGACGCCGACGCCGCCGTCCCGTCCTGAGGGGGCGTAGCCGGGGCCGGTGACCCGGGGCCGGTGACGGGGGCCTGTGGCCGCAGCCCATCACCGGACCGGCCGAAGCGCCCGTCACCGGACCGGCCGCCATCCGTCACCGGGGAGCCGGTGACCGGGGCGGCCCGGCCGGTAACCGCTGCCGGTGGCCGGTAGGCCGGACGCGCGAACGGCCCCGCCCAGGTCGCGGGGCCGCCCCCCGCTTGCGAGTCTGCAGGCGAGAGGAGTGCCGCCCATGGTGCCTGCCGCCGCGTCACCCGTACGTCTGGAAGCGTCCGTCGATCCCCGGCTGTCCCGATGGCTGTGGCTGGTGAAGTGGCTGCTCGCCATCCCGCACTACGTCGTGCTGTTCTTCCTGTGGATCGCGTTCGCGGTCGTGACCGTGATCGCGTTCTTCGCCATCCTGTTCACCGGCCGCTACCCCCGCTCCCTCTTCGACTTCAGCGTCGGCGTGCTGCGCTGGAACTGGCGGGTCGGCTACTACGCGCACACCGCGCTCGGCACCGACCGGTACCCGCCGTTCACCCTCGCCGACGTGCCCGACTACCCGGCGCGCTTCGACGTCGTCTACCCGGAGCGGCTGTCGCGCGGACTGGTGCTGGTGAAGTGGTGGCTGCTGGCGATCCCGCAGTACATCGCCGTCGGGATCATCGCCGGTGGCGGCTGGGGCTGGGGCGGCGAGGAGGGGGACGGCTGGCGGGGCGGCGGGCTGCTGCCGTACCTCTCCCTGGTGGCCGTGGTCATCCTGCTGTTCACCGCCCGCTACCCGCGGCACCTCTTCGACTTCCTGCTCGGCCTGGCCCGCTGGACGGCGCGGGTCGCGGCCTACGCCGCGCTGCTGACGGACCAGTACCCGCCGTTCCGGCTCGACATGGGCGGGCAGGAACCCGCACCGGCGTCACCACCGGCCGCGCCACCGGGCTCCCCGCTGACCAAGGCCTGACCCCGCCCCGCGAAGGGCGCGAATTCACAGCGGAAGCGCTTCCTCCCGCCCTACGCTCCGTCGCATGGTTCTGAGACGAGCGTTACAGCTGATCATGGTCATCGCTCTGGCCCTCGCGGGGGCGGTCCAGGGCGGAGCGGGCACCGCACGGGCGGAGGAGGACGGCACGGCGACCGGGCGGCAACTGCTGTTCTACAACCACGCCTACGGCGTGCTCGACCGGGAGACCGCGGACGCCATCGAGCACTCCTCCTATCTGCGGGACTTCGCCGCCTTCCAGGTCCGCACCACGACCGGCGCCGGCGGGCAGACCTGGACCGGCCGCTATCTGACGGGGCGCGAGACCTACCTGGAGTTGTTCGGGGTGGGTGACCTGCCCGGCAAGGACGGCACCCTCGGCGCCACCGGCATGGGCGTGTCCACCGAGCGCGCCGGTGACCTGCCGACGGTGACCGAGCGGCTGCGGAAGGCCGGGATCACCGACCCGGTCGAGTTCCGGCAGACCCGCGACTTCGGCGACGGTGTCCCCGTGCCCTGGTTCGACGCCCTCTTCACCACCGGCGAGTACGACCTGTTCGGCGCCTGGGGGATGGAATACCGGCCGGAGTACTTCGCCGACCCGCGCGGCAACACCGAGCCCGCCGCCCACCCCGGTGACGTGGGCCGGGAGCGCTACCTGCCCGACACCTACCGCGACCGCCTGATGCAGGACGTGACCGGGATCCGGCTCGCGGTGACCGCACGGGACCTCGACAACACGGTGCCGTTGCTGAAGGCCGGCGGTTTCACGGTCCGGTCCCTGCCGGGCGGGGGCGTCGTCGCGAAGGGCGGCGGCACCACGATCCGCTTCGACTCCGTGCCCGTGGAGCGGGCGGGCCTCAAGCAGGTCGAGATGTCACTGAACCAGCCGGTGGCGTACCGGCACGTGGAGCGGATCGGCCACTCGTCCCTCGTGGTCGGCCCGGGGTCACGCGCGGTGTGGACCTTCGGGGAGCTGGAACCGCCCGGCACAGCGGGGCAGGGGTCCTAGCCCAGCCTCTCTGCGAGGTACTCCTCCCACGTCCGCTTCCCCGTCTCGGCTCCGGCCGGCGTCAGGTTCGCCCCCGCCCGGTACGCCCGCCCCGCCTTGCCGGGGATGCGCACCGGCAGCATGGGGCGGCGCCTGCCGCGCAGGGCGAGGTAGGGGCGGGCCAGGGCGGCGAGGTCGTGGACGTCCGGCCCGGCCAGGTCCGAGACCAGGCCGGACGGGGTGCCGAGGGCCAGTTCCGCGAGGCGGGCGGCGACCTCGCGCGAGTCGACCGGCTGGAGCCGAAGGCCGCCGGGGACCGCGAACACCGGCAGCTTCGCCATCTTCTCGACCATGGTGAACGCGAGGTCGTGGAACTGAGCCGCGCGCAGGGTCGTCCACGGGATGCCCGACCGGCGACGGCCCGCTCCGACTCCAGCTTCGTCCGCATCCAGGCCAGCGGCACCCGGTCGGCGCCGATGACGGAGATGTAGAGCAGGTGCCGTACGCCGGCCCGGGCAGCGGCGCGTACCAGCGTGCGGGTCGCCTCGTCGTCGCCCTTGGGGCCGCCCGCCAGGTGCAGCACGGTCTCCGCTCCGTCGACGGCGGCCTCGACGCCCTCGCCCTTCAGCAGGTCGCCGGTGACGTACGCGATGCCGTCCGCGGCGGGGCGTGCGCGCCGGGTGAGGATCCGCACGTCGTGGCCGGAGGCGCGCAGCAGCGGGACGACGTGACCGCCCAGGGTGCCCGTGCCGCCGGTGACCAGGATCGGTGATGACATGACTGCTCCCCAGCTCGTTCGCCGTGTGGTGTCGCCTTTCGCCGGTATGACGTGCGGCGGCACGACGATGTGACGCGCTGGGCGCGGGGAACCCCACGACGGCTCAGCCGCCGCTGCCGTAAGGCCTCGTGATGATCTCCAGGCGGTGGCCGTCGGGGTCGTCGAAGTAGGTCCCGCGGCCGCCGTCGTTGTGGTTGATCTCGCCGGGACGGCTGTGGAACGGGTCCGCCCAGTACGTCAGACCGGCTTCCCGGATGCGGCCGAAGATCTCGTCGAACTCCTCCTCCGAGACGAGGAAGGCATAGTGCTGCGGCGTGATGGCGCCGGGGCTGTCCATGAAGTCGAGGGTCACGCCGTTGGAGATCTCGACCGGGAGGAACGGGCCGTAGGGCGGACTCACGTCGAGCCCCAGGAGGTCGGCGAGGAACCGGGCCGAGGCGCGCTTGTCGTGGGCGGCGACGATGGTGTGGTTCAGCTGCACGGTCATGGTGGGCCTCCCCTGACGTACCTGGCGGACCCCCTGGTGCCCTCCCCCGCGAGTACCCGCGCACTCCCCCGCGTGTACCCACGCATCACCCCACATGTACCCCGCGTGCGCCCCGTCCTGCATCACGAACGCCCTGAGGGCCCCGGCGCGCGGCCGGGGCCCTCAGGGCTGTCTCACAGGAGTAGGAGAGTAAAGGGTCAGATCGTCGCGGTGTCGATCACGAACCGGTAGCGCACATCGCTGGCCTGGACCCGCTCGTACGCCTCGTTGATCTGGTCACCGCGGATCAGCTCGATCTCGGCGCCGAGGCCGTGCTCGGCGCAGAAGTCCAGCATCTCCTGGGTCTCCGCGATACCGCCGATCATGGAACCGGCGAGGGTCTTGCCGCCGCCGATCACCGAGAAGAGGTTGAGGGAGATCGGCTCCTCGGGGGCGCCGACGTTGGCCAGCGTGCCCTCGGTCTTCAGCAGGGACAGGTAGGCGTTGAAGTCCAGCGGGGCGGAGACCGTGGACACGATCAGGTCGAACGTGCCGGCCAGCTCTTCGAAGGTCTTCGGGTCGCTGGTGGCGTAGTAGTGGGCCGCGCCCAGTCGCAGGCCGTCCTCCTGCTTGCGCAGGGACTGCGACAGCACGGTCACCTCGGCGCCGAGGGCGTTGGCGATCTTGACGCCCATGTGGCCGAGGCCGCCCAGGCCGACGATCGCGACCTTCTTGCCGGGGCCGGCGCCGAAGCGCTTGAGCGGGGAGTACAGGGTGATGCCGGCGCACAGCAGCGGGGCCGCGACGTCGAGCGACAGGCCGTCGGGGATGCGCACGACGAAGTTCTCGTCGACGACGACGCTGCGCGAGTAGCCGCCGTAGGTGGGCTCGCCGTCGTGGCCGATGCCGTTGTACGTCGGGACGTTGCCCTTGACGCAGTACTGCTCGCGCCCGGCCTTGCAGTTCTCGCACTCGCGGCAGGAGTCGACCATGCAGCCGACGCCCACGCGGTCGCCGACGGCGAACTTCGTGACGCCCGGGCCGACCTCGGTGACGACACCGGCTATCTCGTGGCCGGGGACCATCGGGAAGATCGCCTCGCCCCAGCCCTCCTGGGCCTGGTGGATGTCCGAGTGGCAGATGCCGGCGAACTTGATGTCGATCAGGACGTCGAACTCGCGGACCTCGCGGCGCTCGATGGTGGTGCGCTCCAGCGGAGCCTTGGGAGCGGGAGCGGCGTACGCAGCAACAGTGGTCATGCCGGGGGTTCTCCTAGCGGGGTTGTGTGCCCGGCTGCCTTCTGGATCTTCTGACCGGGCACGATCACCAGCGTGCCCGGTCCGCGAGTGTCCACCCAGACCACGCTTTTGCGTACGCACACGGTGCGTACCACTGGCGGGGTCAGGCTCGTGTGCGTACGACCGTGAATACTGGACGGCATGGACGAACAGCCCGAACCCGCACAGACGGCCGGCGGCGGCCTGGACCGGCGCGCCGAGCTCAGCGAGTTCCTGCGCACCCGGCGGGCCCGGCTGAAGCCCGAGGACGTCGGGCTGCCCGACTTCGGGCGGCGCCGGGTGCCCGGGCTGCGCCGCGAGGAGCTGGCGCAGCTGGCCGGGGTGTCCGTGGCGTACTACACGCGGCTGGAGCAGGGCAACGGCCGCAACGTCTCGGCGGAGGTGCTGGACGCGATCGCGCGCGCCCTGCGGCTGAGCGACGCCGAGCACGCGCACCTGATGCATCTGGCGAAGCCGAAGCAGCACAAGAAGAAGCCGGCGGCCCGCAGCCAGCAGGTGCGGCCGGCGCTGCGGCATCTGCTGGACTCGATCGAGAGTGTCCCGGCGTACGTCGTGGGGCGCCGCTCGCACGTCCTGGCCTGGAACCGGATGGCCGCGGCCCTCTTCGGCGACTGGGCGGAGCTGCCGGCCCAGGAGCGGAACTGGGCGCGGATGGTGTTCCTGCGGCCCGAGTACCGCGAGCTGTTCGTCGAATGGGAGCAGAAGGCGGCCGACATCGTCGGCTACCTGCGCATGGACGCGGGCTGCCACCCGGACGACCCGCAACTGTCCGCGCTGGTGGGTGAGCTGTCGGTGAAGAGCGAGGAGTTCCGCCGCCTGTGGGCCGCCCACGACGTCAAGGAGAAGAGCTACGGCGTCAAGCGCATGCGCCATCCCCTGGTCGGCGACCTGACCTTGTCCTTCGAGACGTTCCGCCTCGTCGACGACGGCGAGCAGTCCCTGATCACGTATCACGCGGAACCGGGCACCCCGTCGGCGGAGGCGCTGCGCCTGCTGGCGAGCTGGGGGGCGGACGCGACCCGCTCCGGCTCGATTGCGTCGGCGCCGTCGGACTGACGCGGCAGGCCCGCCGGGAGCCGAAGCTCCCGACGGGCCCGTCGACGTGCCTGTGCTACTGCTTGTCTGGCACGCGGTCTACTTGCCGAAGTACGCGTTGTAGATCGAGATCGTCGACTTGTTGCCCTTCTTGTCGGCGATCTTGGCGTGGAAGGAGATGGCCTTCCCCTTCGCCGGGTTCTTGACGCTCACCTTGCCGTCCTTGACGGTGAGCTTCTTCCAGGTCTTGCCGTAGTCGTACGACGCGTACACCGACAGCGACTTCAGGTTGCTGCCCTTGGCCGCGCCCTCGACGATGACCGGGATCTTGACGGTCTTGTCGGCCGGGGCCTTGCTGTCCAGACCCGTGGCCGCGAGGAAGCGGGCGGTGGAGACGGGCAGCTTCACGGGCCCGTCACCGGACGGCTTCTTGGAACGGAACGTGAAGCCGGCGTCGATGCGGGTGGAGGCCGCCGCGACCTTGACGCTGCGCTTGACCGACGTCGTCAGCTTGTACTCGGCGTCGCCGGACGGGACCTTGAACTCCTCTCCGAACAACGGGTCGGTGTTGGAGCCGATCTTGGTGCCGTTGCGGTAGAGATTCGTGGCGACGGACGTGTAGTCGGAGGAGCCTGCGTGGCCGGCGCCGTCGGCGAACAGCGGCAGCGAGCCGTAGAGGGCGTTGCTCCTGCGGAAGACGCCGAAGTCGCCGTTCAGGCGCGGGCCGAACACCGCCGTGTTGAAGGTCTCCGTGTACTTCTGGCCGGCCTTGTACGTCTTCGGGTCGATCGTGTAGCCGGCCTCGGGGATCGGGTCGCCGTTCGCGTCCGTGCCCTTGTACTGCGTGAAGTCGAACGCCCACTGGATCTTGTCCGAGGTCGACAGGTACATCGTGCGGGTGCTCGGCAGCTTCTGCTGCACAGGGACAGCGAAGAACTGGGTCTCGGGAAGCAGGCCAAGGGTGAACAGGTCGCCGGTCTTGCCGGACGCGGCCGCACCCATGTTGTGCTTCACCGTGGCGAGTTCACTCGCCTTGAAGTGCCGGACCTTGTCGCCCTGGATCTTCTTGACCTTGGCGGAGGTGGCGACGTCGTACTCGGCGTTGTCACCCTTGGTCCACTGCCCGCTCCAGTTCTGGGTCAGCCCGGAGACCTCCGGTCCCAGATGGGCCATCCGCAGGTCGGCGAACGAGTTGGCACCGACCCCGAAACCCGTGCCCGCCTGCTCGTAGGAGTAGTCGATCATCGCGGACAGCGGCTTGGCCTGTGCGTCCGGGACCCTGATGTCGGCCGGCTTGGCCGTGCGGGCGTCGATGGTCACCGTGGTGTTCTTGGTGACGGCCAGCTTCGGCTGGACCAGCCAGTCGAGACCGCCCGCGAACGACTCCGCGTCCTCGGCGATCAGGCCGTTCAGCACATACGTGCCCGCGGGAAGGCGCAGAGTGACGGAGCCCGACGGCGCATCCGGCACCGTGTAGTAGCGCTCCTTCCCCAGGCCCGCGTAGCCCGCGATCTCGGTGCTGTAGCCGGGCGTCGGCTTGCCGTCCCTGCCGATGTGCTTGACGGTGACGTCGTACGACTCGATCTCCCGCTGCACCGCCGCCGCCGTGCGGACGGTCTGGCCGCCGCCCGTGGCCGTCACGTACGCCGAGTACGCGCCGTCGACCGTGCCGCCCAGCTTGGTGTTGACGGTGAACGGCACGGAGGCCTTGCCGCCGGCCGGGACCGTCACCGAGGTGGCGCCGAGTGTGAAGAAGCCGGCCGGGGCGGCCTGGCCCTTCGGGTTGGTGGCCGTCGACGCCAGCTTCAGCGTGACGTCCTTCGTCCCGAGGTTGCGGTACGTCAGCTCCTTGGTGACCGGCTTGTCGTCGGTGTGCGGCCACTGCTGCACGCCGAAGCTCACCGAGGCCGGCTCGGCGATCACGGTCTGCTTGATGGCCTGGTCGACCTGGATGCGGCCCGAACCCTGCTGGAACGGGGTGTACTTGCCGCCCTTGGTGGAGCCGGTGAGGGCGCCCTTCAGGCGGTCGCCCGTCCAGTCCGGGTGCTGCTGCTTGAGGATCGCCGCCGCGCCCGCGACATGCGGGGTCGCCATCGACGTACCGGAGATCGACATGTAGCCGGCCGGCTTCTCGCCGACCTCCTGGGCTATCTGGTTGCCCGGGGCGGAGGCCGCCGTGATGTCCACGCCGGGCGCGGTGACGTCGGGCTTGAGGGCGCCGTCCATGCCGGGGCCGCGGCTGGAGAAGTCGGCGAGCTTGTCCTTGTCGTCGACCGCGCCGACGGTGAGGGCCGCGGCGGCGCTGCCCGGGGAGCCGATGGTCTGCTCGCCGAAGTCGCCCTCGTTGCCGGCCGCGATGGCGAACAGGACGCCCTTCTCGTCGGACAGCTTGTTCACCGCCGCTTCCAGCGGGTCGATCGCGGGCGTGTCGCCGCCGCCCAGACTCATGTTGACGACGTCGGCGCCCTCGGCGACGGCCCACTCCATGCCGGCGAGGATCTCGGAGTCGCTGCCGAATCCGCCGTCGTCGAGGACCTTGCCGTTGAGGATCTTCGCACCGGGCGCGACGCCCTTGTACTTCCCGCCGGACTTCTTGCCGGTGCCCGCCGCGATGGAGGCGACGTGCGTGCCGTGGCCGACCTTGTCGGTGGCGTCGGGCGAGGTGGTGAAGTTCTTGGCGCCGACCACCTGACCCTTGAGGTCGTCGTGGGTGGCGTCCACGCCGGTGTCCAGGACGGCGATCTTGACGCCCTTGCCGTCGTAGCCGGCCGCCCACGCCTTGGGGGTGCCGATCTGGGGGACGGACTTGTCGAGGCTGGCCTTGCGGACGCCGTCGAGCCAGACGTGCGCGATGCCGGAGGCGGTCTTCTCGCCGTTGGTGACGGCGTCCCAGAGCTCGGGCGTCTCCGCCTGGGGAGTCTGCACCGCGTCCGCGTTCACGGACTTCAGCGTGTGGCGCAGGGTGCCGGCCTCGCGGACGTCGGCCTTGGTGGACGCGGCGCTGCCCCGGTAGCCGACGATGACCTTCAGGCCCTTCTTCTGGGCCTTCCGGGTCGTGGACTTGTTGAGCTCGGTGACGTCGAAGAGCCGCTGGTCGAGCTTGCCGGTGGCGACCAGGCGGGCCGCGTCGACCGGGATGACGAGGGTGTGGCCGTCGACCTTGCGGATCTGGACGGGCACGTTCTCGCGGCCCTTGGCGCGCTCCAGGCCGATGACACGGCCCTTGGCGTCCAGGACGACGCGGTCGCCGGTGATCAGTGTGACGCGGTGCTTGGCGGTAAGAGACGCCGGCTTGGCGGACGCCGCCGCCTGCTCGCCGTTGGCCGACGCCGGGCTGGTCATACCCGCCGCCAGGGCCACGGCCGCCGCTGTCGCGACCGTAGCCGCGCACGCCCTTTTCACTTGTCTGCGCAAGTTTCCCCCTTGCAGAAGAACCGGGTGAATTCCCCGTTCACCCGGCCGGGGGTGGTCTCGTACGCATGGCCGTACACCCCCCGGAACAGGAAGTATGCCGAGGGGTGATCAGGTGCTCAATAGATGAGAAGGAGGTAAGAAATCCGTCGGCCGACTGTTACACGGCCGTCGGAACTCCGTTACACGTCGGCGGGATTACGCACGCGTGTTCTCCTTTACGCTGATCCGGCCCTCGCGGATCGTCGCCAGGCGCGGGGCCTTCCGCGCAATCACCGAGTCATGGGTGACCATCACGAAGGTGAGACCGAGTTCCTCCCACATGCGTTCGAGGACGTCCATGATCTCGTCGCGCATCGATTCGTCGAGATTTCCGGTGGGTTCGTCCGCGAGGAGCACCTTCGGCTGTTTCACTAGGGCCCGGGCGATGGCCACGCGTTGCTGCTGACCGCCGGACATCTCGCCGGGCAGATGCGCGCGGCGCTCGCCGAGGCCGACCGACTTCAGTGCCTCGGCGGCCTGTTCGCGTCGCTGTTTCGGCTTCATGCCGAGGGGGACGAGGGCGGTCTCCACGTTTTCCTGCGCGGTGAGCGTCGGGATGAGGTTGAAGGCCTGGAAGACGAAGCCGATGCTCTCGCTTCTCACCCGGGTCAGTCTCGCCTCCGGCAGTGCGGCGAGGTCGGTGCCGTCGAGGACGATCTCGCCGGAGGTGGGCCGGTCGAGGCCGCCGAGCATCTGGAGCAGCGTGGACTTTCCACCGCCGGTGGGGCCCTGGATGACCAGACGGTCGCCGTCGGGAATGGTGAGGTCGATGCCGTCGAGGGCATGGACGGTGTCTTTGGCTCGGGTGTAGTGCTTGGTGACGGCTCTTAGTTCGTACATGACTCGGGCTCCTTGGATCGTCTTCGGGTGCGGACCGTGGGGGGCTGGTCGCGCTCACACGGCGGTGCCGCATATCGACACAGCCCCGCGCCCCTGAAGGGCCACTACGCGACTCGGCGCAGTGCATCCGCTGGTCGGAGTCGCGAAGCCCGCCAGCCTCCGAAAGCACCGGCGATCAGCCCGCCCGCAACGGCGAGCCCCACCGCGAGCGCGATCGTCGTCAGGCCGACCGGAGCGGTGAGGGCGACGTCGAGGGTCCTGCCCGCCGCCTCACGGCCCGGGCCCCCGAAACCGCCTCGCAAGCCCTCGCCGCCGCCCCCGCCCAACTGCGCCTGCAACGTGGGACTCACGGCCGTCACGGCGTACGCCCCCGCCAGCCCCAGCGCGATGCCCAGCGCACCGCCCACCAGGCCGTTGACCACCGCCTCCCCGACCACTTGCCGCGTCACCCGGCCCGACTTCCAGCCCAGTGCCTTGAGCGTGCCGAACTCGCGGACCCGGCGGGAGACCGCCGAGGACGTCAGCAGCCCCGCCACCAGGAACGCGGCGGCGAGCACCACGATCGACAGCCACTTACCGACGCTCGCGGCGAGGGAGGAGGCCGTGGACAGGGAGCCGGAGACGGTGTCGGCGAGGTCGGCGGAGGTGGTGACCGTGGTGCCCGGAACGTCCTTCCGGATCTCCGACTTGACGCTGTCGATCCGCTGCGAGTCGGTGGCCTTGACGTAGATGGTGGTGACCTTGTCCTTGGCGCCGGCCAGGGTCTGGGCCTGCTTCAGCGGGACGTAGAGGTCGGCGGCCGCGTCCCCGCTGTCGGCCGTGGCGATGCCGACCACCTTGAACCCGGTGCCCTTGACCGTGACCGTGGAGCCGGTCTTGAGCTTCTTCTCCTTGGCGTACGCCGCATCCGCCACAGCGACCTTGGCGTCCGTCTCGCTCCTCGTGAACGAACGGCCGCTGGTGATCTTCGAGGAGGTCAGCGGGCCGAGGGCCGGCTTGGTGACGTCGGTGCCGTAGACGGAGTAGCTGTTGACGTCGAAGTCGGCGCCGCCGCCCTCGACCCGGCCCTGCGGTGAGGGCTGGGCCCCGCCCCGGCCGAAGCCCTGCCCTCCGCCGCCCTCACCCTGCTCGAACCGGCCCCGGGTGAACGCGCCGCTGACCTTGACGACTTCGAGGCTCAGCCCGCCCACCGCGTCCGCGACGCCGCTCTGCGCGTCGACCCTGCCCACGGTCGAACCGGCGAGGGTCTGGAAGCCGCGCACCATGACCCGGTCGCTGCTCTGCTCGCCGCCCGACCCGTCGTCCTGGGCGTCGAAGCGGAAGCGCGGCCGCTGTGCGTCGCTCCCGGCCGGTGCCGCGGCCTTGGTGACGGTCATGTCCGTGCCCAGCCCGTACAGCGACTGGAGCACCCCTTCCTGCGCCCGGCCCATACCGGCGGACACGGACGAGACGACGATGACCAGCGCGATGCCCAGCGCCAGTCCGGAGGCGACGACGAGGGCCGCCTTTCTGCGGCGGCGCAGCTCGCGCCTCAGATAGGTGAAGAACATGGCTGCAAGCTAGGGACGGTCTGTGATGAGGACTTGAGCCGTGCCTAAGAGGTGGATGAGAAGAGACGAAAAGGCCGCCGCCCACCCCTGGCGAGGGGTGGGCGGCGGCCTTTCCGTCAGCGGAGCCGGCGAACTGTCAGACCGCCGAACCGGCCTTCCAGTCGGCCCAGTTCATGTTCCAGCCGTTGAGGCCGTTGTCCGGCGCGATGGTCTTGTCGCCGGTGTTCTCGACGACCACCACGTCACCGAGCATCGAGTTCTTGAAGAACCACGCACCGGGGGTGTTCGGGTCGTCGGCACCCTTGGCGTCCTGCAGACCGACGCAGCCGTGGCTGGTGTTGACGCTGCCGAAGATGGACTTCGCGCCCCAGTAGTTGCCGTGGATGAACGTGCCGGAGCTGGAGAGGCGGATGGCGTGCGGCACGTCCTTGATGTCGTACTCGCCCTTGCCGTCGTCGTCCGTGAAGCCCACGGTCGCGCCGTTCATGCGCGTCTCCTTGAACTTCTCGGACATCACCATGATGCCCTCGTAGGTCTTGTTCTCAGGAGAGCCGGCGGAGATCGGGATCGTGCGGACGGTCTTGCCGTCCTGCGTGATCTTCATCTGCTTGGTCTTCGCGTCGACGTACGAGACCTGGTTGCGGCCGATCTTGAAGGTGACCGTCTTCTGCTGGACACCGAAGACGCCCTTGGCTCCCTCGACGCCGTCGAGCGCGAGCTTCAGCGTGACGGTGGAGCCTTCCTTCCAGTAGTCCTCGGGCCGGCAGTCCATGCGGTTGGCGTTGAACCAGTGGCAGGCGACCTCCTGGCCGCTGGTCGTGCTGACCTTGATGCCCTTCTGGACCGCGGCCTTGTTGGTGATCGCCTTGTCGAAGTTGATCGAGACCGGCATGCCGACGCCGACGGTGGTGCCGTCGTCCGGCGTGAAGTTGCCGATGAAACTGTTGGCCGGGGAGACCGTGGTGAACGAGGCGTTCTCGTGGGCGACGCGTCCGTCGGAGTCCTTCGCCTCGGCCGCCAGCTTGTAGGTGGTGGACCGCTCCAGCTGGGTGGTGGGCTTCCAGCTCTTCTTGTCGGCGGATATCTGGCCGCTGACCTCGGTGCCCTCCGACGTCGTCATCTTCACGTTCGTGAGCGTGCCCTTGCTCACGGTCACGGCGGCGGAGTTGTTGATGGAGGCGTTGTCCGAGCCGTCCTCGGGCGTGATCTTGATCTGGGCCTCGGAGGTCTTCTTCGCCGCTGCCTCGTCGACCTTCGACTGGGAGCTGTCGCCGCCGTCGCCCCCGGAGGCGCTGTCGTCGCCTCCGGAACACGCGGAGAGCATCAGCACTCCGCCGAGCAGTGCGGACGCGACCGTCAGGCCCTTGCGCCGCTTACTGACCGTCATCACACGCTTCTCCATCGTTGCCGATTTCCCCAGAATCCCGAGTGTCCCCGTCACAACTGAGTGCCCCCGCCGCCACTCGTGAGTCCTCGTCCCGAACTTTCAACGCTACGGCCGGTTCCTCCGGTTCCCCATGTCGCGCAGGTGTGGGGATCACCACGTCCGTGACGGACGGTGCCGGCGATACGGGTGCGGTCGGTGCGCCGCTTGAGACGCGAAGACCCCGGGCGGCGGTTGCCGCCCGGGGTCACGCATTTTCCCGGACGCTCAGCCGTCGCTGTCGTCGCCATCATCCTCGTCGAGGTCCCAGTCGGGCGAATCGGGGTCGTAGTCGATCCGCTCGCTGCTCCAGGAGGCCTGCTGGAGCTCCACGCCCGGCACCTCGCTGACCAGGTCGAACGGGTCCACGAGGTAGGCCAGGGCCTCCGCGGTGTCTTCCGTCACAGCGCCCTCGGTGTGGGCCCGTTCCGACGTCGGCATCTCTGCCTCGTCGGCGATCTTGCGCAGCGCCGACTTGGTGACCGCGTCCGCGTCGTCGACCTCGAGGACGAGTTCCACTCGAAGCCGTACAAAACGTGATGTCTCTGGAGTGCTCATGGCGCGAGCGTACGTCCAGGTCCTCCCGTGACTTTCCCGTGACCCGCGACTTTCACTAACATCGGCCCACACGGCCAATTCGCCAGCGCCACAAGGGGATCGATATTCCGTGTCATCCGCTCGCCGATCGTTGCTGACCGCCACCGCCGCGGCGTCCCTGCTGGGCGCCCTGTGGTTCGTCCCGTCCGCGAACGCGACGTCGGACTCCCCGGTGAGAGACGCAGTCTCGGCGAGTCCGTCGCCGCAGGTCACAGAGCAGGCGCGGATCGCCGCCACGACCGCGGACGCCTCCGTCGGCGGTGCCCGGCTCGCCGACACCGGCAGCTTCGACAGCACGCCGTACGTGATCGGCGGGACCTTCTGCCTCACGCTGGGCGCCGGGTTCGTCGTGTACTCGGTGCGCCGTGAACGCCTCGGTTTCTGACGGCGGTTGACGCGGGACCCCGCCTGACGGCAGGGCCCCGCCCGCCCTGACCGCAGGGCGCTCTGCGGCCCTACCGGAGCGGCCCGGTGACCTTCTCGACCGCGGCCAGCAGCCGTCCGTCGCGCACGAACGCGTCCGCCGCGGCGAGGTCGGGCGCGAGGAACCGGTCCGGCCCAGGTCCCTGAACTCCCGCTTCCCGTACGGCGTCGATGACCGCCCGCGACGCGGGCGCCGGGGTCAGTCCCTCGCGCAGCTCGACGGCGCGCGTGGCGGCGTAGAGCTCGATGGCGAGGACGCGCGTGAGGTTGTCGACGGCCGTGCGCAGCTTGCGCGCCGCCGACCAGCCCATCGAGACGTGGTCCTCCTGCATGGCGGAGGACGGGATCGAGTCGGCGGATGCCGGTACGGCGAGCCGCTTCAGCTCGCTCACCAGCGCGGCCTGCGTGTACTGAGCGATCATCAGGCCCGAGTCCACACCGGCGTCGTCGGCGAGGAAGGGCGGCAGGCCGTGGCTCCGGTTCTTGTCGAGCAGCCGGTCGGTGCGCCGCTCGGCGATGGAGCCGAGGTCGGCGGCGGCGATGGCGAGGAAGTCCAGGACGTAGGCGACGGGCGCCCCGTGGAAGTTGCCGTTGGACTCGACGCGTCCGTCGGGCAGGACGACGGGGTTGTCCACGGCGGAGGCCAGCTCGCGGTCGGCGACCAGCCGGGCGTGGGTCATGGTGTCCCGGCCGGCACCGGCGACCTGCGGGGCGCAGCGCACCGAGTAGGCGTCCTGGACGCGCGGAGCGTCGTCCTGGTGGTGCCCGGTCAGGCCCGAGCCCTTCAGCACGGCCGCCATGTTGGCGGCGCTGGCGGCCTGCCCCGGGTGCGGCCGGATGGCGTGCAGTTCCGGCGCGAGGACCTTGTCGGTGCCGAGCAGGGCTTCCAGGGACAGGGCGGCGGTGACGTCGGCGGACCGGTAGAGCGTCTCCAGGTCGGCCAGGGCCATCACCAGCATGCCGAGCATGCCGTCGGTGCCGTTGAGGAGGGCGAGGCCCTCCTTCTCGCGCAGTTCGACCGGCTGGATGCCGTGTGCGGCGAGGAGTTCGGCGGCGGGGCGCACGACACCGTCGGGACCCTCGGCGTCGCCCTCGCCCATGAGCGCCAGCGCGCAGTGGGACAGCGGCGCGAGGTCGCCGGAGCAGCCGAGGGAGCCGTACTCGTGGACGACGGGGGTGATCCCGGCGTTGAGGAGGTCGGCCATGGTCTGCGCGACCTCGGGGCGGACGCCGGTGTGCCCGGAGCAGACGGTCTTCAGCCGCAGGAACATCAGGGCGCGCACGACTTCCCGCTCCACGGCCGGGCCCATCCCGGCGGCGTGCGAGCGGACGATGTTGCGCTGGAGCTGCGCGCGCAGCTCAGGGCTGATGTGCCGGGTCGCCAGGGCGCCGAAGCCGGTGCTCACGCCGTACACGGGGTCCGGCTTGGCCGCCAGCGCGTCCACGATCTCGCGGGCCGCGGCGAGGGCGGCCACGGCCTCCTCGGAGAGCTCGACGCGGGCGCCGCCGCGCGCCACGGCCAGCACGTCGGACGCCGTCACCCCGGCCGTCCCCACCACCACAGTGTGCATATCCATATTCAGGAGCGTACGCAGTGAATTCGATGATGTCACCACTGGGGACGGCGTTCGCCCCTTACCGAATACGTCACACCACCGGTTGCCGGTCACACCGCCCGGGCCGGGTCAGGGCGCGTGCCGCCCCCGGAACCGCCGGCGCTCTCCGCCCTCCTCCTGGGACGGCTCGTCCGCGAGCCGTACGACGGGGTCGTCGGGCCCGGCCCGGCCCGCCACCACCGGCCTGTTCGCCCGCTCTGCCTTGGCCCGGTACTGGGCGGCGTCGGCGAGCCGGAAGAGCCGCCGGGCCGAGCGCACGGGCCCGATCGGGTCCTCGGTGGAGGCGACACCGCAGGCCACCCCGTCCCCGAGCTCCAACTCCGTGGCCCGGCGGCACAGTTCACCGGCCGCCTTGACTACCTGGTCGGCGGGCGGCCCGACCGCGAGCAGACAGAACTCGTCCCCGCCCAGCCGTGCGGCCAGCGCCCCGGGCAGCATGGCCCCGCACAGCGACAGCACCGACCCGAACCGCTCCAGGAGCCGGTCCCCGGCGGCGTGCCCGTGGGTGTCGTTGACCCGCTTGAGCCCGTTCAGATCGCAGACGACGAGACTGACGACGGCCCCGTCCCTGCGGTGCCGCTCGATCGCCCGCTCCAGGCGTACGTCCACGGCACGGCGGTTGGCGAGCCCGGTGAGGGAGTCGGTGAAGGCCAGCCGCCGGGCCTCCTCAAGACGCTCGGTCTGGGCGATGCCGGCGGCCACGACGGAGGCCAGGACCGTGGCGAAGTCGGCGTCGCCCCGCCCGAAGACGGCCTCGCCGGCCGGGCGGGCCACGTACAGCTCGCCCCAGGCCCGGCCGTGCAGCACGATGGGCGCGACCACGCAGCAGCCGCGGCCCCGGCGGCGCAGGGCGGCGACCCGCTGGTGGCAGTACCCGGACTGCCCCGCGGCGGGCCCCTCGGCGGTCTCCACCCAGGCGTCGGGCTCCCCGCCGCCGGCCCACTGTTCGTGCAGGAACTCGGTGATCTCCGCGAACTGGTGCACCGGGTAGGCCTCGTCCTCCGGGAACTCCTCCTCGCCCTCGGCCAGCTCGCCGACGTTCACGAGGACCCGCAGCCGCCCCAGCTCCCGCTCCCACACCGACAGCGCGGCGAAACTCCCACCCAGCGCCCGGCACGCCCCGGCGGCCGCGGCACGCCATGCCTCACGCGACCCGTGTGCGGCCGCCATCCCCTGAGCCAACGCGACGACGGCCGCCAGCCGTCTGTCCTCACCCATCACTCCAGGCTAGGGAGTTTCCAGCCAGACTGACCTGTTTACGACGCGAACGGGGACGACCGATATCGCCCGGGGGTGCTCCGGCCCCTACTCCCCCGGCCACTGCGGCTTGCGCCGCTCGTTGAAGGCCGCGACGCCCTCCGCCCGGTCCCCCGAGAACGCCGTGGCCCGCCACGCCGCGTCCTCGACCTCGAGACCGGCCCGCAGGTCCAGCCCCTGCCCGAGCCGCAGCGCCCGCTTCGCCGCCCGCAGCCCCACCGGGGAGTTCCCGGCGATCCGGGCCGCCAGCGCCAGCGCCGCCTCCCGGTCCCGGCCCTCGTCCACCAGCTGATCGACCAGCCCCAACTCGCCCGCCTCCGCGGCCTCCACCCGCCGCGCGGAGAAGATCAGCTCGGCCGCCCGGGCCGCCCCGACCCGCCGCGGCAGCAACTGCGTGCCCCCGCCCCCCGGGATCACCCCGACCGACACCTCCGGCAGTCCCACGACCGCCGTCCGGTCCGCCACGATCACGTCGCAGGCCAGCGCCAGCTCGAACCCGCCCCCGAGTGCGAACCCGTGCACCGCCGCCACCGTCGGCACCGGCAGCTCCAGCACCCCGGTGTACGCCCCGCGCGTCACCGGCCGCTGCCGCAGCAGATCGGCGTCGCTGAACGAGTTCCGCTCCTTCAGGTCGGCCCCGACGCAGAACGCCCGCTCGTGCGTCGAGGTCAGGACGACGGCCCGCACCTCCCGGTCCTCCCCGAGCGCCGTACACGCCCCGGCAATGGAGCGCGCCATCGCCGTCGACACCGCGTTCATGGCCTTGGGCCGGTCGAGGACGAGCTCCGCGACGTGCCCCTGCTCATGCCGCCGCACCGCCACGAACTCCCCGAACCGTTCCTCACTCATGACACCCTCCGGTTAACGCGGGTTAACAAAGTCGACGCTCAGATCATCGCAGCCGCACCCCACCCGCGAAAGGGCGGACACCTCCGGCCCGCACCACCCCCGCCCACCCGTTCGAGTGACATCACCGCAACTCCGGCCCAAACACCCATGGGAGCGCATAGCGTGCGTCCCTCACGGCGCACAGGGGGCGCATGTGCATCGGGGAGGGGACCGTGATGACGACGAACACGCCGACGAAACCGCACCAGGCCACCAGGGCCGCCCCGGCACCTCGTCGGCGGGAGCCGCCCGCGCCCCACGAGCCTGCCCCGGCCGACACCCGCCGCGCCCGGGGCCGTCACCGCAAGCCCCGCCCCCGCAAGGTCCTGCTCGCCGCCGGCGGCCTCGCCCTCGCCGCAGGCGCCCTGAGCCTGCTGCGCCTGACCTCCGGGCCGGGCCCCGACGCCCGCGCCGTAGAGGCCGGGCCCCGTCCGGAGCCCGTCCGCACCACCACGGACGACGCCACCGGCACGGCCGCGACCTCCCCGGCGGCCCCTGACGCGAGCCCCTCGTCGCCCGCGGCCCTGGGCGGCCTCACCCCGTCACCGGCCGCCGAGGGCGCGCGGCCGTCCCCGTCCACCACGACCGGCACCACGGCGGCCTCCACGGCAGCCGCCCCGGCGCCCACGACCGTCCCCGACACGCCGAACCCGCCGAACGCCCAAGCCCCGGCACCGACGCCCCCGGGCGGCGACACCACGCGCCCGACTCCGGCCCCGGCACCGCCCGCACCGCCGAGCCGGACCGCACCGGCCCCGACGCCCAAGCCCGAGGAGGCGGAGAAGCCGCACGATCCGTCCCTGTGCGTGCCGGTCATCGGCCTCTGCGTGGACTCACCGGTCGACCGCCGCTGACGTCCGGCCGACGCGACGGCTGCTACGGCGCGCTGTCCCGCCGCGTGAGCAGCCACGGCTCCACGACGCCCAGGCCACGCACCGGCCGCTGCCACATCGGCTGCAGCCCGAACCGGTACGACGGGGGCTCCTCGCCCTCCTTCTCCGCCGCCGCGGCCTCCTCGGCCGCCTCCGCCTCCGAGGCCGGGGCGTCCTGCGTACGGATCAGCTCCTCGGCGAAGGCGGTGTCGACGAGGACGGCGTCCTTCGGCGCTATCGAGGTGAGCCGGGAGGCCAGGTTCACGGTCGTACCGAACACATCACCCATACGGGTGGTCACCGTGCCGAACGCCATGCCGACGCGCAGCTCCGGCATCGTCTCGTCGTGCGCCATGGTCTCGATCAGCCGCAGGGCGATCTCGGCGGCCGTGCCCGCGTCGTCGGCGGCGTAGAGCACCTCGTCACCGAGGGTCTTGATCAGCCGTCCGCCGTTCGCGGCCACCAGGTCGGCGGCCGTCGTCTCGAAGGCCTCGACGAGCTCGCCGAGCTCCTCCTCCTCCATGCGGCGGGTCAGGCGCGTGAAGCCGACCAGGTCGGCGAAGCCGACGGCCAGGCGCCGGTCGACCATCTCCTCGTCGTCGGCCGCCTGCACGACCCGCCCGGCCGAGGCGGCGAGCTGGCGACGCCAGACGTAGACCAGGAATTCCTCCAGCTCGGGCAGGAGCAGCTCGACGATCGGGTACGTCACCTCGGTGCGGGTCATGCCCGGCTCGGGCGGCTCGGTCAGCCCCTCCAGGAAGGAGTCGATCTGCCACTCGGCGAGCCGCGCGGTGGTCTGCCCGGTGGACCGGGCCACCTGTACGGCCATCGCCTCGCTCAGCAGCCCCGCCTCGACTAGACCGGCGAGGCGCCGCAGGGCGAGCACATCGGCCTCCGTGAGGGCCTTGGCCTGGCCGATGTCGGCGAAGCCCATGGCCCGCCAGAAGCGGGAGGCCAGTTCCATGGAGACACCGGCGCTGCGGGCCGCCTGAAACGGGGTGTAGCGGCGCTCGGCGCCCAGGATGAGCCCTTCGAGGCGCAGGGCGAGCGGATCCTCGCCGGAGTCGGCGCCCTGCGCGTCCTCGCCGGAACCCGAGTCGTCGACGGTCACGCGTGTTGCCCTTCCGATCTGTCACGGTCATGTATCGACCGGCCTCAACTCTACGGCAGTGTGCGCCAGCTCACTCCGTCAGGTTCAGCCGAGGCCGGCGCTGCGGGCATGCGTGCCGCTGCGGGCGGCACCCGTCCCCATGGGAGCGGCACCCCGCCACGCCGGGCTGCGGGCCCACCCGGCCTCGGCTCACGCCGGCCTCAGGTGCACGATGTCCCCGGCCCCGACCGGCTCCTGCATGCCCTCCTCCGTCGCCAGCACCAGCCGCCCGTCTCCGTCCACAGCCACCGCTTCCCCCACGACCGACCGATCCCCCGGCAACTCCGCCCGCACCACTCTCCCGAGCGTCGCGCACCCGGCTGCATATGCCTCCTGCAACCCGCTCGGACTCGGGTCACCTCCGGCCGCGCGCCACTTGCCGTACCAGTCCTCCAGCGAGCGCAGCACCCCCCGCAGCAGCGGATCCCGGTCCGTGCTCACGGCCCCGGCCAGGCCCAGGGAGCCCGCCGTCGGCACGGGCAGTTCGCCGGCCTTGAGCGAGACGTTGATGCCGACCCCGATGACGACCCCGTCGTCGCCGGCCCGCTCGGCCAGGATTCCGCCGGTCTTGCGCTCCGCGCCCCCCACCGTGACCAGCAGGTCGTTCGGCCACTTCAGGGCCGTGTCCACGCCGGCCGCCCGCGACAGCCCCGTCGCCACCGCGACGCCCGTGAGCAGCGGCAGCCACCCCCACCGGGCGACCGGCACCTCGCTGGGCGCGAGCAGCACGGAGAAGAAGAGGCCGGAGCGGGGCGGCGCCGTCCACTGGCGGTCGAGGCGGCCGCGGCCCGCCGTCTGCTCCTCGGCGACCAGCACCGCGCCCTCGGTCACCTCGCCCTTCGCCGCCCGCGCCACCAGATCGGAGTTCGTGGAGCCGGTGCGCTGCACCACGTCCACCTCCGACCACAGCCCTCCCGGCCGCACCAGTCCCCGGCGCAGGGCGGTGATGTTGAGGGGCGGACGGTCCAGGTCGGACCAACGGCTTCCGTTCGGCTCTGATGCATCTCGCGGCGTCATGCAAGCCACCCTAGGTGTGGTAAACGCCGCACTGCCGATGTGGAGGGCCCCCACTACTCTACGGATGAGTAACCGTCCCCCCTTTTGAGCAGGCAGGGAGCCGCATCCCGATGTCCGAGCCGGAAGAGCAGCAGCAGCCCGACATTCACACGACCGCGGGCAAGCTCGCGGATCTGAAGCGACGCATCGAGGAAGCGACACACGCCGGCTCCGCACGCGCCGTCGAAAAGCAGCACGCCAAGGGCAAGCTGACGGCCCGTGAGCGGATCGAGCTCCTGCTCGACGAGGGCTCGTTCGTCGAACTCGACGAGTTCGCCCGGCACCGCTCCACGAACTTCGGCCTCGACAAGAACCGCCCGTACGGCGACGGCGTCGTCACCGGGTACGGAACCGTCGACGGCCGCCCGGTCGCCGTGTTCTCGCAGGACTTCACGGTCTTCGGCGGAGCCCTCGGCGAGGTCTACGGGCAGAAGATCGTCAAGGTCATGGACTTCGCCCTGAAGACCGGCTGCCCGGTCATCGGGATCAACGACTCCGGCGGCGCCCGCATCCAGGAGGGCGTGGCCTCCCTCGGCGCCTACGGCGAGATCTTCCGCCGCAACACCCACGCCTCCGGCGTCATCCCGCAGATCAGCCTGGTCGTCGGCCCCTGCGCGGGCGGCGCGGTGTACTCCCCGGCCATCACCGACTTCACGGTCATGGTCGACCAGACCTCGCACATGTTCATCACCGGCCCCGACGTCATCAAGACCGTCACCGGTGAGGACGTCGGCTTCGAGGAGCTGGGCGGCGCCCGCACCCACAACGCGACCTCCGGAGTCGCCCACCACATGGCGGGCGACGAGAAGGACGCCATCGAGTACATCAAGCAGCTGCTGTCCTACCTGCCGTCCAACAACCTCTCCGAGGCACCGGCCTTCCCCGAGGAGGCCGACCTGGAGGTCAGCGACGAGGACCGCGAGCTGGACGTGATCGTCCCGGACAGCGCCAACCAGCCGTACGACATGCACGCGGTGGTCGAGCACGTCCTGGACGACGCCGAGTTCTTCGAGACGCAGCCGCTGTACGCGCCGAACATCGTCACCGGCTTCGGGCGGGTCGAGGGCCACCCGGTGGGCATCGTCGCCAATCAGCCGATGCAGTTCGCCGGCTGCCTGGACATCAAGGCCAGCGAGAAGGCCGCCCGCTTCGTGCGCACCTGCGACGCCTTCAACGTCCCGGTCATCACCTTCGTCGACGTGCCCGGCTTCCTGCCCGGCGTCGACCAGGAGCACGACGGCATCATCCGCCGCGGCGCCAAGCTGATCTACGCCTACGCCGAGGCGACCGTCCCGCTCATCACGATCATCACCCGCAAGGCGTTCGGCGGCGCCTACGACGTCATGGGCTCCAAGCACCTGGGCGCCGACCTCAACCTCGCCTGGCCCACCGCCCAGATCGCCGTCATGGGCGCCCAGGGCGCGGTCAACATCCTGCACCGCCGCACCATCGCCGAGGCCGAGGCGGGCGGCGAGGACCTGGAGGCGGTCCGCGCCCGGCTGATCCAGGAGTACGAGGACGCCCTCCTCAACCCCTACGTCGCGGCCGAGCGCGGCTACATCGACGCCGTGATCCTGCCCTCCGACACCCGCCGTCACGTCGTACGCGGCCTGCGTCAGCTGCGTACCAAGCGGGAATCCCTGCCTCCGAAGAAGCACGGCAACATCCCCCTCTAGCCATCAGCGAGCCCAGGAGGCCCACATGACGATCAAGGTCGTACGGGGCAACCCGACCCCGGAGGAGCTGGCCGCCGCCCTGGCGGTGGTCAGGGCGCGCGCCGCGGCGGCGGCAGCCGCCCCGCCCGGCGCGCCGACGTCCCGCGATTCCTGGTCCGACCCGTCCCGCATCGCGTCCCACCGCCTGCCCCAGCCCGGGCCGACGGCGTGGGGCCGCACCTACTGGCCGGGCTAGAGCCCCCCGCCCCGGCCCCCAGGGGCCGGGGAACCGCGCACGGCGGAACAACGCGGGGCGCCGATTTGAGTACCCCTACTCAGGCGCCCCGCCCCGCCGAGCCGCACGCTGGACTCATGCTGTGGTCCGACCCCGAGAACGAACCGCCGAAAGAACTCCGCGACATGCAGGACATGCTCCGGCGGCTGGGCGTTCTCATGGCGTTGGCCATGTTCGTGGCCATGCTGGTGATCGGTGTGAGGTGAGGGGACCTCACCCGTTTGACTAACCTGACTGCATGACTGCTCAGCGCCGCAGGCGACTCGTCCTCGCCTCCCAGTCCCCCGCCCGGCTCGGACTGCTCCGCCAGGCCGGCCTCGCCCCCGAGGTGATCGTGAGCGGCGTCGACGAGGACGCCGTCACCGCCCCCACCCCCGCCGAGCTGGCGCTCGCCCTGGCCGAGGCGAAGGCGTCCGTCGTGGCGGCCCGGCCGGACGTCAAGGGCGCGCTCGTGATCGGCTGCGACTCGGTACTCGACCTGGACGGCCAGGCCCTCGGCAAGCCCGCCGACGCCGAGGAGGCCACCGCCCGCTGGAAGTCCATGCGCGGCCGCGCCGGCACCCTCCAGACCGGCCACTGCGTCTACGACACGCTCACCGGCCGCTACGTCTCCGCCACCGCCTCCACGGTCGTCCACTTCGGAGACCCCTCCGAGGAGGAGATCGCCGCCTACGTCGCCTCGGGAGAACCCCTCTACGTCGCCGGGGCGTTCACCCTGGACGGCCGCTCGGCCCCGTTCATCGACGGCATCGACGGCGACCACGGCAACGTCATCGGCATCAGCCTGCCCCTGCTGAGGCGGCTGCTGGCCGAACTGGGCGTCGGTATCACGGAGTTGTGGGCGCAGGCGGAGAAGTGACGGGAGATCCGTCGCCGCTCTTCCCGCCCGCGGGCGTGGCGTCGGCGGGCTCCGCCGGACGGTCGTACGTCATCAGCAGCAGCACGATCAGGGCGAGGACCAGCACCATGAACAGGAACGCGGTCCAGCCGACGAGGCCCCAGGTGAACGCGCCCAGCAGGGCGTGCACGACCGCCGCGCTGATCAGCAGCACGCGCCCGAAGCCGGCCGGGGGCCGGTCCCGCAGCGCCACGAGCAGGGCGACCAGGCCGCACAGCGCGAAGTAGAGGCCGAAGGCGACCCCGCCGATCTTCGACGACACCGACATCATGTGCGGGTCCAGCCCTGCCAGCGACATGTCCTGCCGGTCGACGACGACCCCCAGGAACCAGTTGAGCGCGGCGACTCCGAACGCCTCGGCGAACAGCACCACCGCCACGACCCACGCCACCGGCCTGCGTATCACCGGGCCCACCCTCTTCCCTCGAAGACACCGCGAGGCTACTAACGGGTAAACCGGGGGACAAGGGTCCGGCGGCCGGCAAAGAATCATTGGGCCATTCGTAGGGACTCCACAAAGAAACCGAGTGGCCCGCAGCACGTGATGACAGAGACCTTGACCACAGGAGAGGGCTAGGGTTTGCCGGAGGACTACTGCGGACCGCGGTGCGACAAGGGATTTCACGGGTCGAGCGAGCCACGCATCACGCTCCGTGTGGGCAAGCTCACCACTGGGGACGGGTCGAAGTGTCGTGTCGGCAGTCCCTAAACTCGGCTTGTTTCAAGGAGGGAGCCTCAATCGTGCGCAAGGTGCTCATCGCCAACCGTGGCGAAATCGCTGTCCGCGTGGCCCGGGCCTGCCGGGATGCCGGTATCGCGAGCGTGGCCGTCTACGCCGACCCGGACCGGGACGCTCTGCATGTCCGCGCCGCGGATGAGGCGTTCGCCCTGGGCGGTGACACGCCGGGCACCAGCTACCTCGACATCGAGAAGGTGCTGGGCGCCGCCCGAGAGTCGGGCGCGGACGCGATCCACCCCGGCTACGGCTTCCTCTCCGAGAACGCCGAGTTCGCTCAGGCGGTCCTGGACGCGGGCCTGATCTGGATCGGCCCGCCACCGCAGGCCATCCGCGATCTGGGTGACAAGGTCGCCGCCCGGCACATCGCGCAGCGCGCCGGCGCCCCGCTGGTGGCCGGCACGCCCGACCCGGTCTCGGGTGCGGACGAGGTCGTCGCGTTCGCCGAGCAGCACGGCCTGCCGATCGCGATCAAGGCCGCCTTCGGTGGTGGCGGTCGCGGTCTGAAGGTCGCCCGCACCCTCGAAGAGGTGCCGGAGCTGTACGACTCGGCGGTCCGTGAGGCCGTCGCCGCGTTCGGCCGGGGCGAGTGCTTCGTCGAGCGCTACCTGGACAAGCCCCGGCACGTGGAGACCCAGTGCCTGGCCGACCAGCACGGCAACGTGGTCGTCGTCTCCACCCGTGACTGCTCGCTGCAGCGCCGCCACCAGAAGCTGGTGGAGGAGGCCCCGGCCCCCTTCCTGTCCGACGCGCAGATGGAGGAGCTGTACTCCGCCTCCAAGGCGATCCTGAAGGAGGCCGGCTACGTCGGCGCCGGCACGGTCGAGTTCCTCGTCGGCCTCGACGGCACGATCTCCTTCCTGGAGGTCAACACCCGCCTCCAGGTGGAGCACCCGGTCACCGAGGAGGTCGCCGGCATCGACCTCGTGCGCGAGATGTTCCGTATCGCCGACGGCGAGGAGCTCGGTTACGGCGACCCGGAGCTGCGCGGCCACTCCTTCGAGTTCCGCATCAACGGCGAGGACCCGGGCCGCAACTTCCTGCCCGCTCCCGGCACGGTCACGACGTTCGCCCCGCCGTCCGGCCCGGGTGTGCGTCTGGACGCCGGTGTGGAGTCCGGCTCGGTCATCGGCCCGGCGTGGGACTCCCTGCTGGCCAAGCTGATCGTCACCGGCCGCACGCGGAAGGAGGCCCTCCAGCGGGCCGCCCGCGCGCTGGAGGAGTTCCAGGTCGAGGGCATGGCGACGGCGATCCCGTTCCACCGTGCGGTCGTCAGGGACCCGGCGTTCGCGCCCGAGCTGACGGACTCGTCCGACCCGTTCACGGTCCACACCCGCTGGATCGAGACGGAGTTCGTCAACGAGATCAAGCCGTTCGCCGCGCCGGCCGACGCCGAGGCGGACGAGGAGCCGGGCCGCGAGACGGTCGTCGTCGAGGTGGGCGGCAAGCGCCTCGAGGTCTCCCTGCCGTCGTCGCTGGGCATGTCCCTGGCCCGTACGGGTCTCGCGGCGGGCGCCAAGCCGAAGCGCCGCGCGGCGAAGAAGTCGGGCCCGGTGGCCTCCGGCGACACCCTCGCCTCCCCGATGCAGGGCACCATCGTCAAGGTGGCCGTCGAGGAGGGCCAGGAGGTCAAGGAGGGCGACCTGGTCGTCGTCCTGGAGGCCATGAAGATGGAGCAGCCCCTCAACGCGCACCGGTCGGGCACCATCAAGGGCCTGAGCGCGGAGATCGGCGCGTCGGTGACGTCGGGCGCGGCCATCTGCGAGATCAAGGACTGACACCCCACCCCTGGCGCGGCGCCCACCCCTCGGGGGTGGGCCGGTGCCGCGCCGGGGGTGTCCGTCCTCGGAACGGCGCGACGGGGTTGCGTACCGACTAACCGTCCGTCGACGCGCCAACCGCTGCGGGCGGACACCCCCCGACACGTCCCCTTGCGTCCGACGGTGGGTGCGGGCGCGCTCTGCCCCAGCTGCGGGCATGCGTGCCGCTGGGGGCGGCACGGGTGGGCGTTGGGGTCCCCCTGCTCGAGCGAAGCCGAGAGCTTGGGGGAGGCACTCCGAACCGCCGGGCTGCGGACCGACCCGGCCTCAGCGACAACGGCCCGGCACCTCGCTGCGCCGGGTCGCGGACCCACCCGGCGTCAGCGACAACGCCGGGGCCTGAAAAGCAACCGCGGCTCACCCCGCCGTCGGCGTCAACGCCGCCGCAGGTCCGCCACCCGGGCCCGCTCGGCCCCGGGCCCCTGGTCCCCCAGCATCGTCGTGGAGCGCAACCCGCCCCCACCCCCTGGCACCTGCCGCCGAGGCCCCGGCACCGGCACGTCCCGACGCTGCTGACGCGCCGGAACCGCATCACCCCCCGGACCCCCCGCACCCGCACCCGACCCCGCCGAACCCCCTTGCCCCCCGGCCACGGCGATCTGCACGCCCTGGTCGGCAAGCGCCTGGAGTTCCGTGGCGGCACGGTCGTCGTGCGCGGGCGGCTCATCGGTGACGAGGCGCGTGATGAGATCCGTGGGCACGGTCTGGAACATGGTGTCGGTGCCGAGCTTGGTGTGGTCGGCGAGGACCACGACCTCCGCGGCCGCCTGCACCAGCGCCCGGTCGACGGACGCCGACAGCATGTTGGACGTGGACAGCCCCCGCTCGGCGGTGAGCCCCGCTCCGGACAGGAACGCCCGCGACACCCGCAGCCCGTGCAGGGACTGCTCGGCACCGCTGCCGACCAGGGCGTAGTTCGAACCGCGGAGCGTACCGCCGGTCATCACGACCTCGACCCGGTTGGCATGGGCCAACGCCTGGGCCACCAGCAATGAGTTGGTCACGACGGTCAGCCCGGGCACCCGGGCCAGCCGGCGCGCCAGCTCCTGGGTCGTCGTACCCGCACCGACCACGATCGCCTCCCCCTCTTCCACGAAGTTCGCGGCGAGGTCGGCGATGGCGGTCTTCTCGGCGGTCGCGAGATGAGACTTCTGCGGAAAGCCGGACTCCCGCGTGAAACCGCCCGGCAGTACCGCACCGCCGTGCCGGCGGTCGAGGAGTCCTTCTGCCTCCAGCGCGCGCACGTCCCGCCGTACGGTCACTTCGGAGGTCTGGACGACGCGGGCGAGCTCACGGAGCGACACGGCCCCGTTGGCTCGCACCATTTCGAGGATCAATTGGCGACGTTCTGCAGCGAACACGAAACTGACAGTAACGCCAGCGACCGTCTGCTTTCAGCAGTTTGCGCTGAATAGCAGAAGATGTTCGCACCGAGCAGCAGGAAGTGGTATAAGGCCTAGTCCCGCCGCCTATGCCGTACGCATGGTCGAACACTCCCCGTGACCAGCGAGGAGCCCGTTTCGGCCTCAGCCGTGGCCGTTCTCCTTGCGGGTGTGCAACTGCCGTGCCACCTCGGCGATCGAGCCCGACAGGGACGGGTAGACGGTGAAGGCGTTCGCGATCTGTTCGACCGTCAGATTGTTGTCGACCGCGATCGAGATCGGGTGGATCAGTTCCGAGGCGCGCGGCGCCACGACCACACCGCCCACCACGATGCCCGTGCCCGGCCGGCAGAAGATCTTGACGAAGCCGTCCCGGATGCCCTGCATCTTCGCGCGCGGGTTGCGCAGCAGCGGCAGCTTCACGACCCGGGCGTCGATCTTCCCGCCGTCGACGTCGGCCTGGGTGTAGCCGACGGTGGCGATCTCGGGGTCGGTGAAGACGTTCGACGAGACCGTCTTCAGGTTCAGCGGGGCCACCGCGTCGCCCAGGAAGTGGTACATGGCGATACGTCCCTGCATGGCGGCCACGGACGCGAGGGCGAACACGCCGGTCACGTCACCGGCCGCGTACACGCCAGGAGCGGTCGTGCGCGACACCCTGTCGGTCCAGATGTGACCGGACTCGCGCAGCCGGACCCCGGCGTCCTCAAGACCCATGCCGGCGCTGTTGGGCACGGCACCGACGGCCATCAGACAGTGCGACCCGGTAATGACGCGCCCGTCGGAGAGGGTCACCTCGACCCGGTCCCCCACCCGTTTGGCGGACTGCGCCCGGGACCGGCCCATGACGTTCATGCCGCGCCGCCGGAAGACGTCCTCCAGCACGGCGGCCGCGTCCGGGTCCTCGCCCGGCAGCACGCGGTCCCGCGAGGACACGAGCGTCACCCGCGAACCCAGCGCCTGGTAGGCGCCGGCGAACTCGGCACCGGTCACACCGGACCCGACCACGATGAGCTCCTCGGGGAGCTCGTCGAGGTCGTACACCTGGGTCCAGTTCAGGATCCGCTCACCGTCCGGCTGGGCGTCTGGCAGCTCACGGGGGTGCCCGCCGGTCGCGATGAGGACGGCGTCAGCGATGAGCGTCTCCTCGCTCCCGTCGGCGGTGCGCACGACGACCTTGCGCGACCCGTCGAGCGCCTGCATGCCCTCCAGCCGCCCGCGCCCGCGCATGACACGCGCCCCGGCCCGCGTCACGGAGGCGGTGATGTCGTGCGACTGGGCGAGCGCGAGCCGCTTCACACGCCGGTTGACCTTGCCCAGGTCGACGCCCACCACCCGGGCGGCCTGCTCGATGTGCGGGGTGTCGTCGGCCACGATGATCCCCAGCTCCTCGTACGAGGAGTCGAAGGTGGTCATCACCTCGGCCGTGGCGATCAGGGTCTTCGACGGTACGCAGTCGGTGAGCACCGACGCCCCGCCCAGACCGTCGCAGTCGACGACGGTCACCTCCGCGCCGAGTTGGGCGGCCACCAGCGCCGCTTCGTATCCGCCGGGTCCGCCACCGATGATCACGATCCGAGTCACGTACTCCATTGTCCCGCACGCAACAACGTGACACCGCCCGGGGGCCCGCCTACACGCCTGTCGTTACACGAGTGACGCCGGACCACCTGCCGTACCCTTCCCCCATGTCGCTCTACGCCGCGTACGCCGGCAACCTCGACGCGCGGCTGATGTCCCGCCGCGCCCCGCACTCGCCGCTGCGCGCCACCGGCTGGCTGAACGGATGGCGACTGACCTTCGGCGGCGAGCACATGGGCTGGGAGGGCGCGCTGCCGACGATCGTCGAGGACCCCCTCTCGCAGGTCTTCGTCTCGCTCTACGACATCGCCCCGATGGACGAGGAGTCGCTGGACCGCTGGGAGGGCGTGGGCCTCGACATCTATCGTCGTACGCGCGTACGGGTACACACCCTGGACGGTGAGGACACCGCCTGGGCCTTCGCCCTGAACGCCTACGAGGGCGGCCTGCCCTCCGCCCGCTACCTGGGCGAGATCGCCGACGCGGCCGAGTCGGCCGGCGCGCCCCACGACTACGTGATGGAACTCCGCAAGCGCCCCTGCTGAGGGCCGCCCGCCCGAGCCGCATCGTCGGAAACGACAAGACAACGATCGCCACCCCGTGAGCTCTGCCATCTACGCGCGTAGGCAAACAGCGGCTACCCTCATCCGCGTGAACGCATCTCTTCTTCCGGACGACATCCAGGGCGACCCCCACGCGGCCGCCGACGCCGCCGCGGCCCGCCTGCGCGAACTGACGGGCGCCGAGACCCACGACGTCGCCCTCGTGATGGGCTCCGGCTGGGCCCCGGCCGTGGACGCGCTGGGCGCCCCCGAGGCCGAGTTCCAGGTCACCGAGCTCCCCGGTTTCCCGCCGCCGGCGGTGGAGGGCCACGGAGGCAAGATCCGCTCGTACCGGATCGGCAACAAGCGCGCCCTGGTCTTCCTGGGCCGTACGCACTACTACGAGGGCCGCGGGGTGGCCGCGGTCGCCCACGGCGTCCGCACCGCCGTCTCGGCCGGCTGCAAGACGGTCGTCCTCACCAACGGCTGCGGCGGCCTGCGCGAGGGCATGCGCCCCGGCCAGCCGGTCCTCATCAGCGACCACATCAACCTCACCGCCACCTCCCCCATCATCGGCGCGAACTTCGTCGACCTGACCGACCTGTACTCCCCGCGCCTGCGGGCCCTGTGCAAGGAGGTCGACGCCACGCTGGAGGAGGGCGTCTACGCCCAGTTCCCCGGCCCGCACTACGAGACGCCGGCCGAGATCCGCATGGCCCGTGTCATCGGCGCGGACCTGGTCGGCATGTCGACGGTCCTGGAGGCCATCGCCGCACGTGAGGCGGGCGCCGAGGTCCTGGGCATCTCCCTCGTCACCAACCTCGCCGCGGGCATGACGGGCGAGCCCCTGAACCACGAGGAGGTCCTCCAGGCGGGCCGCGACTCCGCGACGCGCATGGGCTCCCTGCTGGCTCAGGTCCTGGGCCGCCTCTAAGGGGACGCTTCCGCAGGTCGTCCGGCGGCTGCGGGCCCGTAGTGGCCGGTCGCGCAGTTCCCCGCGCCCCCAGGGGGTTGCAGTCGCCCGCGCGAGAAAGCCGCCGCGGCCGCCCACGACGAGAAGGGGACGCATCCCCGGCCGCCTCGGAAGGGCGATCCCGCAGCCGCGTACGGCGAGAAGGGGCCGTGTCGGGGGGTGTCCGCCCGCAGCGGTTGGCGCGTCGACGGACGGTTAGTCGGTACGCAACCCCATCGCGCCGTTCCGAGGACGGACACCCCCCGACGCGGCCCCGACCCACCACCCACCGTCAGGCGAAGACGCGCACCCCCGCCACGCCGCAGGCAGAACCACACCGCACGCCACCACACCGGAGAGGCTGACACCACACCGTGCACGAAGAACTCATCGCACAGGCCCAGGCGTGGCTCACCGAGGACCCCGACCCGGAAACCCGCACCGAGCTCGCCCGCCTCATCGACGCCGAGGACCACACCGAACTCGCCGCCCGGTTCAGCGGCACCCTCCAGTTCGGCACCGCCGGCCTCCGCGGCGAACTCGGCGCCGGCCCCATGCGCATGAACCGCTCGGTCGTCATCCGCGCCGCCGCCGGCCTCGCCGCGTACCTCAAGAAGCAGGGCCAGGCCGGCGGCCTCGTCGTCATCGGCTACGACGCCCGCCACAAGTCCCACGACTTCGCCCAGGACACCGCCGCCGTCATGACCGGCGCCGGCCTGCGCGCGGCCGTCCTCCCCCGCCCCCTGCCGACCCCCGTGCTCGCCTTCGCGATAAGGCACCTCGGCGCGGTCGCGGGCGTGGAGGTCACCGCCAGCCACAACCCGCCCCGCGACAACGGCTACAAGGTCTACCTCGGCGACGGCTCCCAGATCGTCCCCCCGGCGGACATCGACATCGCGGCGGAGATCGCCGCCGTCCCGTCCCTCACCACGGTCCGGCGCCCCACCGAAGGCTGGGACACCCTCGACGACAGCGTCCTCGACGCCTACCTCGCCCGCACGGACGCCGTCCTGTCCCAGGGCTCCCCCCGCACCGCCCGCACGGTGTACACGGCGATGCACGGCGTCGGCAAGGACGTCCTCCTGGCCGCCTTCGCCCGCGCCGGCTTCCCGGCACCGGTCCTCGTGGCCGAGCAGGCGGATCCCGACCCGGAGTTCCCGACCGTCGCGTTCCCCAACCCGGAGGAACCCGGCGCGATGGACCTGGCCTTCGCGACGGCACGCGCCTGCGAGACCGCCCCGGACCTGATCATCGCCAACGACCCGGACGCGGACCGCTGCGCCGTCGCCGTCCAGGACGGCACCGACTGGCGCATGCTGCGCGGTGACGAGGTCGGCGCCCTGCTCGCCGCCCACCTGGTCCGCCGCGGAGCGACCGGCACCTTCGCGGAGTCGATCGTCTCGTCGTCCCTCCTCGGCCGGATCGCCGGGAAGGCGGGCCTGCCGCACGTCGAGACCCTCACCGGCTTCAAGTGGATCGCCCGCGCCGAGGGCCTGCGCTACGGCTACGAGGAGGCACTCGGCTACTGCGTGGACCCGGACGGCGTACGTGACAAGGACGGCATCACCGCCGCGCTGCTGATCACGGAACTGGCCTCACAGCTCAAGGAGGAGGGGCGCACGCTCCTCGACCTGCTGGACGACCTGGCGGTGGAGCACGGCCTGCACGCGACGGACCAGCTCTCGGTCCGCGTCGAGGATCTCTCCCTCATCGCGGCCGCGATGAGGCGCCTGCGCGAGCAGCCCCCGACGGAGCTGGCCGCCCTGCCGATCATCCGTACCGACGATCTCACCAAGGGCACGGCCGAGCTCCCGCCCACGGACGGTCTGCGCTACACCCTCGACGGCGCCCGGGTGATCGTCCGCCCGAGTGGCACGGAGCCCAAGCTGAAGTGCTACCTGGAGGTCGTGGTCCCGGTCGGGTCGCACGAGGACCTCCCGGCGGCCCGCGCCAAGGCGACGGCGCTGCTGGAGTCGATCAAGCGCGACCTGTCCACGGCGGCGGGCATCTGAGGCCCAGGGCCCGCACCGCCGCTCCCCGCCGAGGGCTCAGGAACTCTTCCGGGCGGCCTCCCGCCGCCGCCGCTTGCCGAGAGGCGCCTGGGAGAGGTCCTCGGCGCTGGACCTGAGGTTCTTGTAGCCGTACCCGCGCTGCTCCAGCCAGGCCCGCGCCGACTCCTCGGCCCGCTCGGTCGCCTCCAGGATGTCCTCCTCGGCCTCCCCGGAGTCCAGGAAGCGGAACGTGAAGGCGGGCCGCAGGGCCACGTCGTACGTGAGGCTCCCTTCGGGCGTGAAGGCCGCGCGCAGCACGTCGTGCTCAGCGGCCCTTGCGAGCAGCCCGGCCCGTTGGTCGGCACTCAGCCCGTCGAAAACGCCTCGGACGGTGACACGAAAGGTGCGGGTGCTCATGCCCCGAACCCAGGCTCGGGGAGCACACCGGCTCCACCGGTTTTCAACGAGGCGAAGCACGCCCGGAATCCGGCACCCGACAGAACCGGCGGGGCGGGCCACCCCAGCACCCGCAGAACCACTCAGGCGCCCAACGCCACCCCAACCGGCAGGCGCATCAGCCCACCAGAACCGGCAGGGCAGCCAGCCCAGCGCCACCAACACCGGCGTGCCAGTCAGCCCAGCCCCAAAACCGCCGGGCCGTCAGCCCCGCGGCACCAGCACCGGCCGATCCATCACCCCAGTGCCACAAGAATCAGCACCAACACAGCCCCCGCAACCGCCGGCGCCAGCACCTCGTACGCCCACCGCACCGTCACCTCGCCCCGCGCCGACTCCGCCTGCCGCCGCGCCTCGTGCAGCCCCCGCAGGTCGTCCATGATGCGGTCGGTCTCCGCCCGCACGGGCCCGTCCGACAGCGGCTCCCGGCTGAAGCCGTGCCGCAGCCCCTCGGTCGTGCCGAGCACGCTGCCGCGGCCCTCGTCCCGCCCCGTCTGCCGCCGCGCCTGCGCCGTCGCCCGCATCTCCCGCCGCGCGGCCTTCTTGCGCGCGCGCAGCGACACCGGCACGGCCCACAGCTGGTACTTCGCACCGGACTCCGTGAGGACCTCGTTCGAGTAGGCGGAGCGCAGCGAGGCGACCTGCCCCCAGGGCACGACGACGATGCGGAACGGGTTGCGGATCCGCAGCCGGTCGTCGCCGGCGTACACGGCCGGGCGCAGGGTGAAGGCGACGACCAACGGCACGACGAGGAGCAGCAGGGCGAGCGCTAGCCACGGCGTGCGCCCCTCCCCGGAGATCACTGCGTCGACGCCGAGCCATCCGGCGATGCCGAGCAGCATCACACCACCGGCGATGGCCGGGGCCGACCGGTACACCCGGTCCTTGGACTCGGGCTCCGCGGGCGGCGGCGTCGGCGCCTGGGAATCGGGGCTCGTCATGTCTCGATTCTGCCGGACCGGTCCGCGCGTCCCTCATCCACGTCCCCCACGTCACCCCACGTCACCCCGCGCCCGAGCACGACCGCCGGATCCACCCCGGGAGAAACCGGGGGGCTGTACAGCCGCTACGCGCGTAGATATGCTCGTCTGGTGACCATGCCCAGTTCTGCACTCACCGCAGCTCACCCCCTCAAGGACGTCGCCGCGTCCGACAGCGCGCTGCGCCGCTTCCTCCACGGGCTCCCCGGCGTCGACGCGGTCGGGCTCGAAGGCCGTGCGGCCTCGCTCGGCACCCGTTCGATCAAGACGACCGCCAAGGCGTACGCCATCGACCTCGCCATCTCGATGGTCGACCTGACGACGCTCGAAGGCGCGGACACCCCGGGCAAGGTCCGGGCGCTCGGCGCGAAGGCGGTCAAGCCCGACCCGACGGACCGTACGACGCCGTCCACGGCGGCGGTCTGCGTCTACCCCGACATGGTGTCCGTGGCCAAGGAGGCCGTCGCCGGCTCCGGCGTGAAGGTCGCCTCGGTGGCCACGGCGTTCCCGGCCGGCCGCGCCGCGCTGGACGTCAAGCTGGCCGACGTCCGTGACGCCGTCGCCGCGGGCGCCGACGAGATCGACATGGTCATCGACCGCGGGGCGTTCCTCTCGGGTCGATACTTGAAGGTGTACGACGAGATCACCGCCGTGAAGGAGGCCTGCGGGACATCGGCCCGCCTGAAGGTCATCTTCGAGACGGGCGAGCTCTCGACGTACGACAACATCCGCCGCGCGAGCTGGCTCGGGATGCTGGCGGGCGCGGACTTCATCAAGACCTCCACCGGCAAGGTCGCGGTGAACGCCACTCCCGCGAACACCCTCCTCATGCTGGAGGCCGTCCGCGACTTCCGCGCCCAGACCGGCATCCAGGTCGGTGTGAAGCCGGCCGGCGGCATCCGCACCTCCAAGGACGCCATCAAGTTCCTGGTGCTGGTCAACGAGACGGCGGGCGAGGACTGGCTGGACAGCCACTGGTTCCGCTTCGGCGCCTCCTCGCTGCTGAACGACCTGCTGATGCAGCGCCAGAAGCTGGCCACCGGCCGCTACTCCGGTCCCGACTACGTGACGGTGGACTGATCACCATGGCATCGGTATTCGAATACGCCCCGGCCCCCGAGTCTCGCGCGATCGCCGACATCGCGCCCTCGTACGGCCTGTTCATCGACGGCGAGTTCGTCGAAGCGGCGGACGGCAAGGTCTTCAAGACCGTCTCCCCGTCCACCGAGGAGGTCCTCTCCGAGGTCGCCCGGGCCGGTTCCGAGGACGTCGACCGCGCGGTGAAGGCCGCGCGCCGGGCCTTCGAGAAGTGGTCGGCGCTCCCGGGCGCGGAGCGCGCGAAGTACCTCTTCCGTATCGCCCGCATCATCCAGGAGCGCTCCCGCGAGCTCGCCGTCCTCGAAACCCTGGACAACGGCAAGCCGATCAAGGAGACGCGCGACGCCGACCTGCCCCTGGTCGCCGCGCACTTCTTCTACTACGCGGGCTGGGCCGACAAGCTCGATCACGCCGGCTACGGGGCGAACCCGAGGCCGCTGGGCGTGGCAGGCCAGGTCATCCCCTGGAACTTCCCCCTCCTGATGCTGGCGTGGAAGATCGCCCCGGCCCTCGCGACCGGCAACACGGTCGTCCTGAAGCCGGCCGAGACCACCCCCCTGTCGGCGCTGTTCTTCGCGGACATCTGCCGCCAGGCGGGCCTGCCCAAGGGCGTCGTCAACATCCTCCCGGGCTACGGCGACGCCGGCGCCGCGCTGGTGTCCCACCCGGAGGTGAACAAGGTCGCCTTCACCGGCTCCACGGCCGTCGGCAAGGAGATCGCCCGCACGGTCGCGGGCACGCGCAAGAAGGTCACGCTGGAGCTGGGCGGCAAGGGCGCCAACATCGTCTTCGACGACGCTCCGATCGACCAGGCTGTCGAGGGCATCGTCAACGGCATCTTCTTCAACCAGGGCCAGGTCTGCTGCGCGGGCAGCCGCCTGCTGGTGCAGGAGTCGATCCAGGAGGAGCTGCTCGACTCCCTCAAGCGCCGTCTGTCGACGCTGCGCCTCGGCGACCCGCTGGACAAGAACACCGACATCGGCGCGATCAACTCCGAGGAGCAGCTCACGCGCATCACCTCGCTCGTCGAGCAGGGCGAGGCGGAGGGTGCCGAGCGCTGGTCCCCGGCGTGCGAACTGCCCGAGAGCGGCTACTGGTTCGCCCCGACGCTGTTCACGAACGTCACCCAGGCGCACACCGTCGCCCGGGACGAGATCTTCGGCCCGGTGCTGTCGGTGCTGACGTTCCGCACGCCGGACGAGGCGGTCGCCAAGGCCAACAACACGCCGTACGGCCTGTCCGCCGGCATCTGGACGGAGAAGGGCTCGCGCATCCTGGCGGTCGCGAACAAGCTCCGCGCGGGTGTCGTCTGGTCCAACACGTTCAACAAGTTCGACCCGACGTCGCCGTTCGGCGGCTACAAGGAGTCGGGCTTCGGCCGCGAGGGCGGCCGCCACGGCCTGGAGGCGTACCTCGATGTCTGATGCACGACTGTCGGTGTTCAAGACCTACAAGCTGTACGTCGGCGGGAAGTTCCCGCGTTCCGAGAGCGGCCGGGTGTACGAGGTGACGGACTCGAAGGGCAAGTGGCTGGCCAACGCGCCTCTGTCCTCCCGCAAGGACGCCCGTGACGCGGTCGTCGCGGCGCGCAAGGCGTTCGGCGGATGGTCCGGGGCGACGGCGTACAACCGCGGTCAGGTTCTCTACCGGGTCGCCGAGATGCTGGAGGGCCGCCGCGACCAGTTCGTGCGCGAGGTGGCCGACGCGGAGGGGCTGTCGAAGTCCAAGGCCGCGGCGGTCGTGGACGCGACGATCGACCGCTGGGTCTGGTACGCGGGCTGGACCGACAAGATCGCCCAGGTGGTCGGCGGCGGCAACCCGGTCGCGGGCCCGTTCTTCAACTTGTCCTCCCCCGAGCCTACGGGCGTGGTCGCCGTCCTGGCACCCCAGGAGTCGTCCTTCCTGGGCCTGGTGTCGGTGCTCGCCCCGGTGATCGCGACGGGCAACACGGCGGTGGTGGTGGCCAGCGAGAACGCCCCGCTGCCCGCCCTGTCCCTGGCCGAGGTCCTGGCCACTTCGGACGTCCCCGGCGGCGTGGTCAACGTCCTGTCGGGCCGCACGGCGGAGATCGCGGCCCCGCTCGCCGCCCACCAGGACGTCAACGCGATCGACCTCGCGGGCGCCGACGAGGTCCTCGCGAAGGAGCTGGAGATCGCCGCGGCCGACAACCTCAAGCGGGTTCTCCGTCCACAGCCTGTGGATTACACGCAGACGCCCGGCACCGACCGCATGACGGCGTTCCTGGAGACGAAGACGGTCTGGCACCCCACGGGCTCGCTGGGCGCGTCGGGTTCGTCGTACTGAGCCGGTCGCACCGAGCCACCCCTCACAGGCCGAAGCCCCGGCCCTCCTCCGTCCGGGAGGGCCGGGGCTTCTCCGTGTGCGCGGCGCCCCGGATGCCGGTACCGCTCGAAGCCCGGGTAGCGATGAACTACCGCGAGAGCGGCTCGTTCAGGCGCTCCACCACCGGCATGCCTCCGATCGACGGCGCCTGGGCCACCGGCCCCGTCACCTCACGGGACGTCATCGGCTTGAAGTCGGCGACCTCGGTGCCGACGCTGTTGTCGAGCGGGTCGACTCCCGTTCCGGCGAGGGGATTGGGCTTGAGGCCCGTGACCGTGCCGGTGGTGTAGGCGAGGGTGTCGCTCGCTGCCTGGAGGCCGGCCCGGGGGTCGGTCTTCCCCAGGGAGGTGTGGACCATGTCCAGGACCGAGCCGGTGCCCGCCGCGGCCGTCGCCGCGCCCGCTCCCAGCGCCATGCCCGCGGTCACGAGGACGGCCAGGGCACGCTGGGCGGTCGGCTTCTTGGGTGAGTCGTGTCGGGCCATCACTGCCACCTTTTGACGCTGTGAGTAATCAGAACGACACGAAGGGTAGTTGAGATGTGACGCGCGCATCAAAGACGACCCGCGGGGTCGTACGGCCCCCGGTGGATGCCTCACACTGGTGTCCCGTGAGTTCTCCACTGCCCATATCGACGCGAGTCGTGCTGCTCTGCGGCCCTTCCGGCTCCGGCAAGTCCCTCCTCGCGGCCCGCTCCGGCCTCCCGGTGCTGCGGCTCGACGACTTCTACAAGGAGGGCGACGACCCGACGCTGCCGCTCGTGCCGGAGAGCTCCGACATCGACTGGGACCATCCGGACTCGTGGGACGCGGACACGGCCGTCGCCGCGATCACCCGGCTGTGCCGCACGGGCCGTACGGACGTTCCCGTCTACGACCTCTCGCTCAGCGCCCGCACCGGCGCCGAGACGGTCGACATCGGACGGACCCCGCTGTTCATCGCGGAGGGCATCTTCGCCGCGGAGATCGTCACGCGCTGCCGTGAACTCGGCGTCCTGGCCGACGCGCTGTGCCTGAGCCGCGGCCCGGTGAAGACGTTCCGCCGCCGCTTCCTGCGGGATCTGAGGGAAGGCCGCAAGTCGGTGCCGTTCCTGCTGCGCCGCGGCTGGCGCCTGATGCGGGAGGAGCGCACGATCGTCGCCCGCCAGACGGCACTGGGCGCGTACGCCTGCGACCGCGACGAGGCGATGGGCCGGCTGGCCGCGGCTGCGGCCGGCCGGTGCGCGAGCCTCCGTACGGCGGCCTAGCCTGCGGCCCGGTCGCAGGGGGCCGGAGCACAAAGGAAAGCGGGACTGGACGGACCCCCCGGCCCTCCAGTCCCGCTCCTGTGCTCCCCCGTGGTCCTCCCCCGAGTCCCCACTCTCCCGCGAAGACGCCCCCCAGCGTCCGTACGGTTCCCCCGTGGGCCCCCTTGTGGTGCTCCCCCCCGGCCTTCAGGCGACGAGCTCGCCGAAGGCGTCCTCCTCGTCACGGCCGAAGCTGAGGACCTCGTCCTCGCGCAGCCGGCGGAGCGACCGCCAGATGCTGGACTTCACCGTGCCGACACTGATGTCGAGGATCTCCGCGATCTCCGGGTCCGTGCGGCCCTCGTAGTAGCGCAGGACCAGCATGGTGCGCTGGAGTTCGGGCAGCCGGGCCAGCGCCTGCCACAGGACGGCGCGCAGCTCGGTGCCGCGCATCGCGTCCGTGTCGCCGGGCGTCTCCGGCAGTTCCTCGGTCGGGTACTCGTTGAGCTTGCGGCGCCGCCAGGCGCTGATGTGCAGGTTGGTCATGGTGCGGCGCAGGTATCCGCCGACCGCGGCCTTGTCGCTGATCCGGTCCCACGCCCGGTAGGTCGAGAACAGCGCGCTCTGCAGCAGGTCCTCGGCCTCGAAGCGGTCGCCGGTGAGGTGGTAGGCGGTTGCGTACAGGGAGGCGCGGCGCTCCTGGACGTAGGCGGTGAACTCCGCCTCCGTCAGCGAACGGCGCTCCCCCGAGCCCTCCCCGTACGCGGCTCCCCCGTGAGCCGCCCCCGTCCCCTTACTCTCCCCCGTGGATGCGTCAACCACCGTCATGAACGCGGTGTGCTGACGCCCGGCGCCGCGAGCGCACCCCCGCCCGCTCACGGCACCGGACTTCTCGGAACCCCTGTGCACGTCGTGCAGACGCGTGACAACTGCGCTGGTGCTGATGCCGTGCAGCGTGTTCATCTCGCGCCCCCCGTCGTGGACTTCCGGTGTGCGGCCCGCCTGTTCGGGCGGGCTTCCTTGCCTGTGCCGAAAAGCTTGCCGCGGCACTTTCATGGCCGTGTCCGCCGACTGTCACAGACCTGTCACAGGGGTCGGCCACAGGCCGGCCACAGGCCGCGCACACGCGTCGGCGGTACCGGCGGCACCGAGTGGGCCCCACCGGTCGAACCCCGACCCCTCCATGGGCCAGAATGAGCGCGTGCCTTCCCTGTTGCTGATCGAGGACGACGACGCCATCCGGACGGCCCTGGAGCTCTCACTGACGCGCCAGGGTCACCGCGTGGCGACCGCTGCCAGCGGTGAGGACGGTCTGAAGCTCCTGCGCGAGCAGCGGCCGGATCTGATCGTGCTGGACGTGATGCTGCCCGGCATCGACGGGTTCGAGGTGTGCCGGCGCATCCGGCGCACGGACCAGTTGCCGATCATCCTGCTGACCGCGCGCAGCGACGACATCGACGTGGTGGTCGGGCTGGAGTCCGGCGCCGACGACTATGTCGTCAAGCCGGTGCAGGGCCGGGTGCTGGACGCCCGGATCCGGGCCGTGCTGCGGCGTGGCGAGCGGGAGTCGAACGACGCGGCGAGCTTCGGCAGCCTCGTCATCGACCGCTCGGCGATGACCGTGACGAAGAACGGCGAGGACCTCCAGCTGACGCCGACCGAGCTGCGGCTGCTGCTGGAGCTGAGCCGGCGGCCGGGCCAGGCGCTGTCCCGGCAGCAGCTGCTGCGGCTGGTGTGGGAGCACGACTACCTGGGCGATTCGCGGCTCGTGGACGCGTGTGTCCAGCGGCTGCGCGCCAAGGTCGAGGACGTGCCGTCGTCCCCGACGCTGATCCGTACCGTGCGGGGTGTCGGCTACCGGCTGGACGCGCCTCAGTGACCCAGGCGCACCAAGGGGGGGCCCGCGGCTGGACCGGGGCGCGCAAGGGAGTTCTGTCGCGGCTGCGCTTCACCAGCCTGCGGCTGCGGCTGGTCGTCGTCTTCGGCCTGGTGGCCCTGACGGCCGCCGTGTCCGCGTCCGCGATCGCGTACTGGCTCAACCGCGAGGCCGTGCTCACCCGCACCCAGGACGCCGTGCTGCGCGACTTCGAGCAGGAGATGCAGAACCGGGCGGCCGCGCTGCCCGAGCGTCCGACGCAGGACGAGCTCCAGCACACCGCGGGCCAGATGGCGGGCAGCGACCAGCGCTTCAGTGTGCTGCTGGTCGGCCGCGACACCGCGGGCCGGACCGTGTACGGCAGCTCCGGCGGCCTGAGCGGCTTCTCGCTGCGCGACGTGCCGGTCTCGCTGCGCACGGCCGTGAACAAGGCGCAGAAGGTCGACGGCGGCAACAAGCAGCCGTACCACCTGTACTGGCAGCGCATAGTCGACCACGACACGCCGTACCTGGTGGCCGGTACGCGCGTGATCGGCGGCGGGCCGACCGGGTACATGCTCAAGTCGCTGGAGCCGGAGGCGAAGGACCTCAACTCGCTGGCCTGGTCGCTGGGCATCGCCACGGGCCTCGCGCTGATCGGCTCGGCGCTGCTCGCGCAGGCCGCGGCGACGACGGTGCTGAAGCCGGTGCAGCGGCTCGGGGCGGCCGCGCGGCGGCTCGGCGAGGGCAAGCTGGACACCCGGCTGCGGGTGTCCGGGACGGATGAACTCGCCGATCTGTCCCGGACGTTCAACAACGCGGCCGAGGCGCTGGAGAAGCGGGTCGCCGACATGGCCGCCCGGGACGAGGCGTCCCGGCGGTTCGTGGCCGACATGAGCCATGAGCTGCGCACGCCGCTCACCGCCATCACCGCCGTCACGGAGGTGCTGGAGGAGGAGCTGGAGGCGGAGACCGGCAGCATGGACCCGATGATCGAGCCCGCCGTCCGGCTGGTGGTCAGCGAGACGCGGCGGCTGAACGACCTCGTCGAGAACCTGATGGAGGTCACCCGCTTCGACGCGGGCACCGCCCGGCTGGTCCTGGACGACGTCGACATCGCCGACCAGATCACCGCCTGCATCGACGCCCGCGCCTGGCTGGACGCGGTCGAGCTGGACGCCGAGCGCGGTCTGCACGCCCGGCTGGATCCGCGCCGCCTGGACGTCATCCTGGCCAACCTGATCGGCAACGCGCTCAAGCACGGCGGCTCCCCGGTACGGGTGTCGGTGCGGGAGGCGGACGACTCGATCGTCATCGAGGTGCAGGACCACGGGCCCGGCATCCCCGAGGACGTCCTGCCGCACGTCTTCGACCGCTTCTACAAGGCCAGCGCCTCCCGGCCGCGTTCCGAGGGCAGCGGCCTGGGTCTGTCCATCGCGCTGGAGAACGCCCACATCCACGGCGGTGAGATCACCGCGGCCAACTCGCCCGACTCCGGCGCGGTGTTCACCCTGCGGCTCCCGCGCGGCACGTCCCCCGCGGAGGAGCAGTCCGCCGAGGACGGTCCGACGCCCGGGAGCGACACCGACCGGCCCCAGGGCGGCGACCTGAAGGGGGACGCGTGATGACCGCCCGTCTCGCGGCCGTGCCGCGTCTGATGGCCGTTCCGGCGCTCGCCGTGCTGCTGGCGGGCTGCGGGATCCGGGCCACGGAGGTGCCGACGAACTTCGGGCCCGCGCCCTCGCGGGTGCAGTGCTCGCTCTCCGAGCCGGACGTCTCGACGCAGGCGGCCCGGGGGCTGCCGGTGCAGGTGTTCCTGCTGTGCGGGTCCGCGCTGGTGACCGTCGACCGGACGGTGCGGGTCCCGGACGGCACGGCCGACTCCGAGCGGCGCATGCTCGTCGCGCAGGGCCTGCTGGACCAGCTCGCCACACCGCCGTCGGCCGCCGAGAAGGAAGCCGGCTACAGCACGGACGTCCGCGACGGCATCACCGTGGGCGGGCCGCGCCCCGGCGACCCGGAGGACACGCTGCGGCTGAGCACGGCACCGGCCGGACTCACCTCGTACGCCCTGGCGCAGATCGTCTGCACCTTCTCCGACTCGGCGGCGGCCGAGGGGGACGGCTCGGTGGTCCTGGGCGGGCCCGGCGCCGAGGCACCGCGCCGCTACGAGTGCACGGACGAGGTGCGGGCCCGGCCGGGCAGCACGGAACCGCCGTCGAAGGGCGTGGCCGGGGAGTGACCCGGACGGGTTGTGGCGCATGCCTCACAGGCCTGTCGGGGCCTCTCCCGGAACCGATCCTGCCGGAGGCCGCGTCTAGGGGGGCGTGCAGCGTCAAGGCTCCATCGGCGGCAGCGCCGCGTTCCGCATCCGTGTGACAGGGGGTGTCCTCCTCGTCGCCCACCTCGCGTTCGTCGCCTGGTTCACGCTGCGGCCGCTGGACGTGCCCTGGGTGATGCCGGCCAATCTGCGGCCGTTCGCCGGGATCAGAGCCGACCTCGCTCTGGGCTGGCCGGAAGCGGTCCGCCACATCGGTGAGAAGCTGGCGCTGCTCGCCCCGCTGGGTGTGCTGCTGCCGGTGGTGAGCGGCAGGCTGGCCGTCTCGCCGCTGGCGTCCCTGCTGCGCACCGTCGCGGCCGCCGCCCTGCTGTCGTGGGGCATCGAACTGCTGCAGACCGGTGTGCCCGGTCAGGTCGTCGACGTCGACTCGCTGTTCCTGAACACCGTGGGCGTGGCCCTCGCGCATCTCGCGGTGGTCCCGGCGGGCCGCTCCTGGCTGCGCCGCCGTACCGCCGCCCGCGTGCTGCGTGCGCCCCTCCCCCCGGAGGAGCCGGCTCAGGGTCGGACCCCGACGATTCCCAGGGTCGGGATCGCCCCGTGGAGCGACGCTTTGCCCCCTTCGTCTCCGTAGCGTGGAGTGCAGATGGGGTACTCGGACGAGAGGCCCCACGCACACCGACGTTGAAGGAGTCGCACATGTCCCGCCTCGCCCGCCCCACCCACGGCCGCATGATCGGCGGAGTGTGCGCCGCGCTGGCACGGCGCTTCGGCACCTCCGCGACGACGATGCGCGTGATCTTCCTCGTCTCGTGCCTGCTGCCCGGCCCCCAGTTCCTGCTGTACATCGCGCTGTGGATTCTGTTGCCCTCGGAGGACAAGGTCCACGGCAAGGCCAGTGCGGCCTGGTAACACCCGTGAAAAGAACGCCGATGGGGCGCACCCGTGCGGGTGCGCCCCATCGGCGTGTGCGTCCGCCTCGGCGGGAGGGTCAGGCGACCGGAAGGCCGTTCACCGGGAGCCCGCCGAGCAGCTTCGCGGCCGGGCCGGTCGGGCCCTGGGCGAGCAGTTGCCCGGCGACCGGCTGGGCGGCGGCGAGACCGGTACCGGCCAGGCTCTGCCCCTGGCCCACCGCCTCACCCGAGCCCGCCGGCAGCGTGTGGGAGAGCTGCTCCGCCGGGAGCGCCTGTGTGACGGTCTCCAGCGCCTGAGCGGTGTCCGGGACGGCCGGAGCGGCGTTGGCGGCGCCCGCACCGGCAGCGGCGAAGGCGGCACCGAGAGCGGCGACACCGAGGGACTTGGCAGCAGACTGCTTCATGAAAATGCGTCCTCGCAATGGAATGGCGGGGTGTGTGAGCGGTGCGGCGACCGTAATCATTCGGCGCCGCCCGCCGCAAACATCGAAATGCGGACGGCTTGTGAACACCGTCCGCATTCCCCGTGCGCCGATCGCCGCCGGATCAGCCCTCCGAAGCCGCGGAACCGCTGGTGGAAGCGGTCTGACGGAACAGCCATTCGGATTTCAGCTCGGCATACCCGGGCTTGATGACGTCATTGATCATGGCCAGCCGTTCATCGAAAGGAATGAAAGCTGATTTCATCGCATTGACTGAGAACCACTGCATGTCGTCGAGCGTATATCCGAATGCCTCGACAAGGTGCTCGAATTCCCGGCTCATGCTGGTGTGGGACATCAGGCGGTTGTCCGTGTTGACCGTGGCGCGGAAGTGCAGCCTGCGCAGCAGCCCGATGGGGTGCTCGGCGTACGAGGCGGCGGCCCCGGTCTGGAGGTTGGAGCTCGGGCACAGCTCCAGTGGGATGCGCTTGTCCCGGACGTAGGAGGCGAGCCGCCCGAGTTCGACCCGGCCGTCCTCGTGGACCTCGATGTCGTCGATGATCCGCACGCCGTGCCCCAGCCGGTCGGCGCCGCACCACTGCAGGGCCTGCCAGATGGAGGGCAGCCCGAAGGCCTCCCCGGCGTGGATGGTGAAGTGGTTGTTCTCGCGCTTCAGGTACTCGAAGGCGTCGAGGTGCCGGGTGGGCGGGTAGCCGGCCTCGGCACCGGCGATGTCGAAGCCGACGACGCCCAGATCGCGGTAACGGTTGGCGAGTTCGGCGATCTCCAGAGCGCGGGCCGCGTGCCGCATGGCGGTGAGCAGCGCGCCGACGCGGATGCGCTGTCCGTTCTCGCGTGCGCGCCGCTCCCCTTCCCGGAAGCCGTCGTTGACGGCCTCGACGACCTCTTCGAGGCTGAGGCCGCCCTCCAGGTGCTGCTCGGGGGCGTAGCGCACCTCGGCATAGACGACGCCGTCCGCGGCCAGGTCCTCGGCGCACTCGGCGGCGACCCGGACCAGGGCGTCGCGGGTCTGCATGACGCCGACGGTGTGGGAGAACGTCTCCAGGTAGCGCTCCAGGGAGCCGGAGTCGGCGGCCTCGCGAAACCACACGCCGAGCTTCTCGGGGTCGGTGTCGGGCAGCTGGGTGTAGCCGTTCTGGCGGGCGAGTTCGACGATGGTGCCGGGGCGCAGACCGCCGTCGAGGTGGTCGTGCAGCAAAACCTTGGGCGCCCGGCGGATCTGGTCCGTTGTCGGGGTGTTCGCGGTGGTCTGGCTCGTCATTTCCGCACTCTAACTCCTACGCGCGTAGAGGGCGCGGCCCCCGCTGCTTTACTTTTTCGTCGATACGTAACGGTGACCCCGAGGACGGGTCGTGTACACCCGCGCTTCTGACACTGTTCTGTCATGGCACACCAAGCGACGCCGGTTCGCAGGGCCCGGTTGGGCAGGGCACTCGGTCCGCAGCCGACGGCGGTGAGCGGCGCGGTGCTGCTGCTCCCCGGCGGTGACGAGGTCTCCGCCCGCAGACCGTCGACCGTGCTGGCGACCGCCTCCATGCGCGCCCTCGGGCGACGGCTGGCCCGCGCGGGCCGGGACGAGGGTCTCGCCGCGCACGTGGTGCACTACCGCTACCGCGGCTGGAACGGCAGCGAGGCCCGACTCGCGCAGGACGCCACCTGGGCGGCCGACGAGATCGTACGGCGCTACGGAGACGTCCCGGTCTGCCTCGTGGGTCTCGGGATGGGCGGCCGGGCGGGGCTGCGGGCGGGCGGCCATGACGCCGTCAACTCCGTGCTGGCGCTGGCCCCCTGGCTGCCGGAGGAGGACGTCGCGGCGCCACCCGAACCGGTGAAGCAGTTGGTCGGGCGCCAAGTGCTGATCGTGCACGGCACGAACGACGGGCGGACGGATCCCGAGCTGTCGTTCCGGCTGGCGGCGCGGGCGAAGAAGGCGAACCGGGACGTGTGCCGGTTCGAAGTGCACGCGGACGGGCACGGGTTGCATCAGTACCGGGACGAAGTGCTGGCGCTGGCCGAGGACTTCGTGATGGGGGCGTTGTTCGGGCGGGTGGTGTCGCGGCCCGTGCGGGACGCGTTCGCGGCGCCGCCGCCACTGGGGTTGCGGATGCCGCTCGCTGCGGGGTTCAGTCCTTCGAGACGGTAGCGCCGTTTGAGGTGCCCGTAGTTTTCGGGGCGCGGGTCTGTGGTGGGTTGCTCGCGCAGTTCCCCGCGCCCCTTCAGGTCGGCAACAGGCTGCCCCTTCTTGAGAGCAGGAACTTCTTGAAGGCTGCTACCGGCGGTGTGTCCGGGTGGCCTTCCAGCCAGGCCACGCCGATCTCGCGGGCCGCGCGGGGTGCCGTGACCGTCAGTTCCACCACCCCGGGGCGCGGGACGGCCGGCGGCGGCAGGAGGGCGACTCCCAGGCCCGCGGCCACCAAGCCCCTCAGTGTTTCCGCCTCTTCGCCCTCGAAGGCGATGCGGGGCTTGAAGCCGGCCTCCTTGCAGAGGTCGTCGGTGATGCGGCGCAGGCCGTAGCCGGGTTCCAGGGTGACGAAGGTTTCGTCCGCGGCCTCGGCGAGGCGGATGCGGCGACGGCCGGCCAGGGAGTGGTCGGCGGGGACGACCAGGCGCAGCTTCTGCTCGTCCAGGCGGCGGGCCACCAGGTCGGGGGCGTCCGGCACCGGGGACGTCAGGCACAGGTCGAGCTCGCCGGCACGGAGGCGTTCCAGCATGGCCTCGCCGTAGTTCTGGACGAGGCTGAAACGGACGCGCGGGTGGTCGGCGCGGAAGGCGTGCAGGAGGCCCGGGACGGTCTCGGCGCCCATGGTGTGCAGGAAGCCGAAGGCGACCTTGCCGGTGGTGGGGTCGGCGTCGGCGCGCACCTCCTCGGCGGCGCGCTCGACCTCGGCCAGGGCGCGTTCGACCGAGGCGAGGAAGGTGCGGCCGGCCGGGGTGAGGGAGACCGTGCGGCCGCGCCGGGCGAACAGGTCGACGCCCAGGTCCTGCTCCAGGCGGGCCATGGACCGGGACAGGGTCGACTGCGGGACGTTCATCTCCTGGGCGGCGCGGGTGACGTGCTCGGTGCGGGCGACGCCCGCGAAGTAGGCGAGGCGCGGCGCCAGCAGCTTCGACATCTCTGCCCTGTCTTCTGTGTCACTGCTTGGTGACAGGCGGGGCTGTGAGCTCGGTTGATGCACCATGGGAACGATTATGACCGTTCCATGCATTGGACGGATGAGTGCGGCGTCCGTAGGTTCGAGGCATGTCTCCCGCCAGTACCGGGGCGTCCACGATCGTGGGCGCCGATGCCTCTGTCCCCACCCCCGATGCACGTGTCTCCCCGGGCGGCCCCGGCTACCGCCGGATGAGCTTCGCCCTGTTCCTCGCGGGTGTCGCGACCTTCGCGCTGCTGTACTCCACCCAGGCGCTGCTCCCGCTGATCTCCGGCGAGTTCGGGGTCGCGGCGAGCGACGCGAGCTGGACGGTGGCCGCCGCGACGGGCGGACTGGCGCTGTTCGTGCTGCCGATGAGCGCCCTGTCGGAGCGTTTCGGACGCCGGGCGGTCATGACCGCGTCGCTGGCGGTGGCCGTCACGCTCGGACTGCTGGTGCCGCTGGCCCCCTCCCTCGGTGTGCTGATCGCGCTGCGGGCGTTGCAGGGCGCCGCCCTCGCCGGGCTGCCCGCTTCGGCGACGGCGTATCTCGCGGAGGAGGTCAGCCCGAAGGCGCTGGTCACGGCGATCGGACTGTTCGTCGCGGGCAACAGCGTCGGCGGGATGAGCGGCCGGGTCATCACCGGCTGGGTCGCGCAGGAATGGGGCTGGCGGATCGCCGTCGGTGTCATCGGTGTGATCGCGGTGGCGTGCGCGGTGGCCTTCCGGCTGCTGCTTCCCGCCCCGAAGCACTTCCGGGCCGGTTCGCTGCGGCCGCGCGTCCTGGCCCGGACGGTCCGCGCCCACCTGTCCGACCCGCTGCTGTGCCGGCTGTACGCGATCGGCGCGCTGTTCATGACGGTGTTCGGCGGCGTGTACACGGTCATCGGCTACCGGCTGACCGAGGCCCCGTTCTCGCTGCCGCAGGGCGTCATCGGCTCGATCTTCCTGGTGTACCTGGTCGGCACGGTGTCGGCGTCAACGGCGGGCCGGCTGGTCGGACGGCTGGGCCGGCGGGGCGCGCTGTACGCGGCGGGCGGTACGACGACGGCGGGCCTGCTGCTGTCCCTGGCGGGCTCGCTCCCGCTGGTCCTGGCGGGCCTGGTCCTCATCACGGCGGGCTTCTTCGCGGGCCACGCGGTCGCCTCCTCCGCGGTCAGCAAGACGGCCACGCACGGCCGCGCCCAGGCCTCGGCGCTGTACCAGTCCGCGTACTACATCGGTTCCAGCGCGGGCAGCACGGTCGGCGCGATCGCCTTCCACGCGGGCGGCTGGGCCGGCACGGTCGGGGTCGGACTCCTGGCGGTCCTGGGCGTCGTCGCGATCACGGTCTTCGGCACCCGGGCGGCCCGGCTCCAGCGCCGGGGACTGGCCACGGCCGCCTGAGACCCGGCGGCCTCCCCCCCCCTGGCCGGGGCCGGTTGTCAGTGGGTGCGGATAACGTCCGCGCCGGCTGATCACCGGTTCCGAGCAGGGGGATTTTTCATGGAGTTCCGCATCGACCGTACGGAGTTCGCCGATGCCGTGGGCCGGGCGGCCCGCGCGCTGCCCGGGCGGACACCGGTGCCGGTACTGGGCGGGCTGCTGCTGGAGGCGGGCGCGGGGCGGCTGGCCGTGACGGGGTTCGACTTCGAGGCGGCGGTCCGGGTGGAGGCCGACGCGGAGGTCTCCAGCCCCGGGCGGGTGCTCGTCCTGGGGCGGCGGCTGCTGGACGTCTGCCGGGTGCTGCCGGACGGGCCGGTGGGCTGTGTGCTGGAGGGCTCGCGGTTCACGGTGGAGGCGGACGGTACGCGCTTCGGACTGTCGACGCTGCCGCTCGCGGAGTACCCGTCGCCGCCCGGGCCGCCCGCGACCTACGGCACCGTCGACGCCGCCGCCTTCGCGACCGCCGTCGCCCAGGTGGCGGTCGCCGCCGGCCGCGACGACACGCTGCCGCTGCTGACGGGCGTGCAACTGCGCCTCGTCGGCGGGGAGATGACCCTGTCGGCCTCGGACCGCTACCGGTACGCGGTGCGGCGGCTGGAGTGGAAGCCGGGGGCGGCCGCCGGTGAGGGGGTCGTGGAGACGCTGCTGCCGGCGCGGCGGCTGCTGGACGTGGCGCGGTCGCTGGGGCGCGACGGGGACGTTCGGATCGGGTGGGAGCCGGGCGGCGGCGGGGGTCTTGTCGGCTTCGAGGGCGGGCGGACGCGGACCGCGCTGCGGCTGCTGGACGGGCGGCTGCCGGCGTACACGTCGCTGTTCGCCATGGCGGGGGCCGCGGTCGCCGAGGTGGCGCGAGAGGACCTCGTGGAGGCGGTGCGGCGGGTCGCGGTGGTGGCGGAGGCGAACAGCCCCGTGCGACTGGACTTCTCGGCCGGCGGATCCGTACGGCTGCGCGCCGGCTACGGCGACGACGTGGCGGCCCAGCGGCTGCCCGCCACGCTGACCGGCGCCGACGAGATGGCGGTCGCGTTCAACCCGGCCTACCTGCTGGACGCCCTGACGTCCTTCGAGAGCCCGCGGGTGCGGCTGGAACTGCTCGGGGCGGGGCAGCGGGCGCTGCTGCACGCGGTGCCGGGCGACGGGGAGGAGGGTGCGGGCGCGGCGGCCGGGGAGCACCGGCATCTGCTCATGTCGGTCAAGGAGCTCGCGTGAAGACCCTGTGGGCCGGTCCGGCCGGTCTTGGATCACCTGCTTCCACCTGCGCCTTTGTGCGCTCGGGGGGCCGTTGTCAGTGGGCTGCGGTAGCTTCCGAAGTGCTGGGGCGCGAAGGCGCGTGAACAGAACGTCCACAGGGGTGGGTGGAGATGGCGAACGGCACGGCGGCACCGACGGACCTGGACAGCAGGCTGGAGGCACACCGGACGGAGCTGACGGGGTACTGCTACCGGATGCTCGGCTCCTCCTTCGAGGCGGAGGACGCGGTGCAGGACACGATGGTCCGCGCCTGGCGCAGCTACGACAAGTTCGAGGGCCGCTCCAGCCTGCGCTCCTGGCTCTACCGCATCGCGACCAACGTATGCCTGGACATGCTGACCGCCGGCAACAAGCGTGCCCGGCCCATGGACCTGACCGAGTCCACCCCGCTCGCCCAGGCCGCCCTCTCCCCCCGACCGGACAACACCTGGCTGGAGCCCATGCCGGACGCCCGTGTGCTGCCCACCACCGGTGACCCGGCGGAAGCGGCGATCGCCAAGGAGTCCGTGCGGCTCGCGTTCATGGCCGCCCTGCAGAAGCTCCCGGCCAAGCAGCGGGCCGTGCTGATCCTGCGCGAGGTCCTCGCCTGGAAGGCCAGTGAGGTCGCCGAGCTGCTGGACACCTCGGTGGCGTCGGTGAACAGCGCCCTCCAGCGGGCCCGCGCCACCCTCGCCGAGCGGCAGGAGCCGGGCGCCGAGGCGGCGGTTTCCGATCCGCTGGACGAGGACCAGCAGAAGCTGCTGGACCGCTATGTGGCGGCCTTCGAGGGCTACGACATGACGGCGCTGACGGCGCTGCTGCACGAGGACGCGGTCATGACGATGCCGCCGTTCGACCTGTGGCTGACCGGCACGCGCGACATCACCGGCTTCATGACCACCCTCGGCGCGCCCTGCGCGGGCTCCCGGCTGGTGCCCGTCCAGGTCAACGGCCTGCCGGGCTTCGCCCAGTACAAGCCGGACCCCGAGAAGGGCGGCTTCACGCCGTGGGCGGTCCAGGTGCTGGAGATCTCAGACGGCCGGATCACCGGGTTCCACTGCTTCCTCGACACCCAGCGCTGGTTCCCGCTCTTCGACCTCCCCCTCCACCTCGAAGCGGAGACCGACCAGGTCGAGCAGGGCGCGTAGGGCCGGGTCGGGGTCGCGCAGCCGTATCCGCCCCCCGGCGCGGCGGGCGGCCAGCTGGAGCCGCGCCAGCAGGTCGACGGCGGCGAGGCCCGGCGGCCCCAGGCCCGCGACATCACACACCACGACCCGGGCACCGCTGCCGTGCAGCAGTGCCCGCACATCGTCGCTGAGCCCCCTCACCTCGTCCCGGGTGACGGGGCCGGGCAGTACGAGCACGGGCGGTGTCATGGCGTCCACGATCGGTAGACCGGGCGGGGGGCGGTAACTCATCGCGGCGGTCCGTCCTGTCGGCGCCGTAAGGATCACATTGACCCGGGCAGCGCCTTCCCCGGAGGGTTGGATGCATGCCCCACCGATCCGGCTCTGCCGCGCTGCCCTGTGCCCTCGTCGCCGGTGGGGAGGCACCGTGCAGGGGGTGCTGAGCGGGTTCGCGGTGATCGCCGTCGTCATCGGCGTCGGCTATCTGATCGGCCGGCGGGGGTATCTGGGCGACGGCGGCCGTGAGGTCCTGACGAAGCTCGCCTTCCACGTGGCGTCGCCGGCGTTGCTCTTCACGACCCTCGCGCAGGCCGACCTGTCCGTGATCTTCTCCGACCGGCTGCTGGTCACGGCGATGAGCACGGCAGCGGCGGCGGGGATCTTCGTGGCGGTGGGGGCGGTGCGCGGCTGGGGCGTGGGCCGGACGACGATCGGCGCCCTGTGCTCCAGCTATGTCAACTCCGGGAACCTGGGCATCCCGATCGCCGTGTACGTGCTGGGTGACGCGTCCCTGGTGGCGCCGGTGCTGCTGTTCCAGCTGGTCGGTGTCACACCGGTGGCGCTGACGGTCCTGGACCTGGCGACCGGCGGTCGTCAGCGGCCCCTGTGGCAGCGGCTGCTCACGCCGCTGCGCAATCCGATAGCGCTGGGTTCCCTGGCGGGTGTGGCGGTCTCGGCGTCGGGCCGCACGGTGCCGGGTCCGCTGATGGATCCCCTGACCCTGATCGGCAACATGTCGGTGCCCGCCGTGCTGCTGGCCTTCGGCATCTCCCTGCGCGGCAGCACGCTCCCGCTGCGCGGTGCGGAACGGGCCCCGGTGCTGCTCGCCGTGGCCCTCAAGTCGGTCGTCCAGCCTCTGGCCGCCTGGGCCCTCGCAACGGGCGTCTTCGGTCTCCACGGGGCGGCCCTGCTCGACGTGGTGGTGACCTCGGCGCTGCCGGCCGCCCAGAACCTGTTCACGTACGCGAGCAGCTACCGGGTGGGCGAGGTGCTGGCGAGGGAGGCGATCCTGCTGTCGACGGTGCTGGCGGTGCCGGTGCTGGTGGTGGTCGCGGCGGTCTTGGGGTGACGGTCAGTCGACCGGAAACTCACTGGTGTCGATCGTCACGTCGAACGGGTCCGGCAGCTTGATGGGGTCACCGAACTTCACGGCGCTCAGAACGCGGTAGACATCACCCTTCGACTCCCCGTAGAGCGTCACGGTGGGGCCTCCGGGAGCCCAGCGATCGACGAGGAGGTAGAGCGGGATCCCGGCGGCAGCGTAGGCGGCGGGCTTGCTGACGCGGTCGTGACGGGCGTTGGACTTGGAAGTCACCTCGACGACGAGTTCGGCCAGGGCTGCCGGGATGTGGGAGTCCGCCTCCGCGCACTCCTGCACGGGCGCCACGAGCAGGTCCGGGATGAACATGCCCAGACGCGACGGCACAGCGATCGCCATCGTCTGGAAGATCTCCCAGTCTTCGGGGATGGCGGAGTACAGGCGGCGCTGAATGCGGGCCGCGATCACGTTGTGGCGGGACGCGGGAGCAGGTGACACGGTGATGATCCCCTCGATGATCTCCACCTTGCTGCCCTCGGGCCATTCCATCTCCTCCCAGAACCGGACGAGGTCGTCCCAGTTCTGGTCGGGGTCCTGGCTCACGGTGAGTGCGCTCATGGCGGTCTCCTATCGGTGCGTCACCGATCCCAGCATGCCGAACGGGACTGGTGCGGGTCCACCAGTCCCGTTCACCCGAACGAGAAAACCCCAGGTCAGGCGATTCGTTCCAGCACCACCGGCGACGCCGTGAAGGCCGTCCCGGGCGCTGCGATGTCGTAGGAGCCCTCGACCGCCTGGAGGGCGTAGTCGAAGCGGTCCGGGGTGTCCGTGTGGAGGGTCAGGAGAGGCTGGCCCTCCGTGACCGTGTCGCCCGGCTTGGCGTGCATCTCGACGCCGGCGCCCGCCTGGACCGGGTCCTCCTTGCGGGCACGGCCCGCGCCGAGGCGCCAGGCCGCGACGCCGATGCCGTAGGCGTCGAGGCGGGTCAGGACGCCGGAGGCCGGGGCCTTGATCACGTGCTGCTCGCGGGCCACCGGCAGCGCCGCGTCCGGATCACCGCCCTGGGCCGCGATCATGCGGCGCCAGACGTCCATCGCCGAGCCGTCGGCCAGGGCCTTCGCCGGGTCGGCGTCCTTCACCCCGGCCGCGTCCAGCATCTCGCGGGCCAGGGCGACCGTCAGCTCGACCACGTCCGCCGGGCCGCCGCCCGCCAGGACCTCCACCGACTCGCGGACCTCCAGGGCGTTTCCGGCGGTCAGGCCGAGGGGCGTGGCCATGTCCGTGAGGAGCGCGACGGTCTTGACGCCGTGGTCGGTGCCCAGGCCGACCATCGTGGAGGCCAGTTCGCGGGCGTCCTCGATGGTCTTCATGAAGGCGCCGGTGCCGACCTTCACGTCCAGGACCAGCGAGCCCGTGCCCTCGGCGATCTTCTTGGACATGATCGAGGAGGCGATCAGCGGGATGGCCTCGACCGTGCCGGTGACGTCCCGGAGGGCGTAGAGCTTCTTGTCTGCGGGGGCCAGGCCGTCGCCGGCGGCGCAGATGACCGCGCCCGTGGTGTCGAGGACGTTCAGCATCTCCTCGTTGGACAGCAGCGCGCGCCAGCCGGGGATCGACTCCAGCTTGTCGAGGGTGCCGCCGGTGTGGCCGAGGCCGCGGCCGGACAGCTGCGGGACGGCCGCGCCGCAGGCGGCGACCAGGGGGGCCAGCGGCAGCGTGATCTTGTCGCCGACGCCGCCCGTGGAGTGCTTGTCGGCGGTCGGGCGGGACAGGGACGAGAAGTCCATGCGCTCGCCGGAGGCGATCATCGCGGCCGTCCAGCGGGCGATCTCGCGGCGGTTCATGCCGTTCAGCAGGATCGCCATGGCGAGGGCGGACATCTGCTCGTCGGCGACCTCCCCGCGGGTGTACGCGTCGATGACCCAGTCGATCTGCGCGTCGCTGAGTTCACCGCGGTCCCGCTTGGTGCGGATGACGGAGATGACGTCCATGGCCATGGCTTGGCTTCCTTCCGAGGGTTCCAGAAGCCGCACGGCCCCTCTGAGCCGGTCGCATGAGCAACTCAGAGGGGCCGCACGGGGGTTACTTGCTGAGGTGGTCCGGGCCGAAGGCCTGGGGCAGCATCGCCGACAGCGGCAGGATCCCCGCCGGGGTCTCCAGCAGGAGGTCCGGGCCGCCGAACTCGTGGAGCAGCTGGCGGCAGCGGCCGCACGGGACGAGTGTGTCGCCGTTGCGGTCGACGCAGGTGAAGTGCGTCAGCCGGCCGCCGCCGGTGTTGTGCAGCTCCGACACCAGACCGCACTCGGCGCACAGGCCGAGTCCGTACGAGGCGTTCTCGACGTTGCAGCCGGAGACGATGCGCCCGTCGTCTACCAGGGCGGCCACGCCGACCGGGTAGCCGGAGTAGGGGGCGTACGCCCGGGACATGGCGTCCCGGGCCACCGCACGCAGCTTCTCCCAGTCGACGGCGGGACCGGCGTCGGTCACTTGCCCTGCCCCTTCCGGTACGGCAGCCCGTCGGCCTTCGGCATCCTCAGCCGCTGGGCGGACATGGCGAGGACGACGAGGGTGATGACGTACGGCGTGGCGGAGACGACCTGGTTCGGGACCTCGTCGGTGGTCGCGTACCAGGCGAACACCAGGGCGCCGGCGACCAGCGTGCACACGGCCGGGACGTACTTCTTGCGGACGGCCAGCCAGACGGCGCCGATGATCAGCAGCAGCGCGCCGAGCAGCAGCAGGGCGTGGACGTTGGCGGAGCCGCCGCGCAGGTTGAGGCTGTCGGTGTAACCGAACAGGCCCGCGCCGAGGGCGAGGCCGCCCGGCATCCAGTTGCCGAAGATCATCGCCGCGAGGCCGATGAAGCCGCGTCCGCTGACCTGACCCTCCAGGTAGAAGGGGTTGGCCACGATGGACAGGAAGACGCCGCCGAGTCCGGCCAGACCGCCGGAGATGACGACGGCGATGTACTTGTACTTGTAGACGTTGACGCCCAGGGACTCGGCGGCCACCGGGTTCTCGCCGCAGGAGCGCAGGCGCAGGCCGAAGGCGGTGCGCCACAGGATCCACCAGGTGGCGGGGATCAGCGCGACGGCGATCAGCGTCAGCCAGGACACGTTGGTGACCAGGCCGCCGAGCAGGCCGGCGATGTCCGAGATCAGGAACCAGCCCTGGGCGTTGAGGTCCCGCAGGGCGTCGGACAGTCCGGGCACCGTGAAGTTCCCGAGGGATTCCACCGCCGGGGACTGCTTGGCGGAGCCGCCGGTGTGGCCCTCGAAGGCGAGGGGCGCGAGGTAGCGGGTGGCGCCGAGGGCAAGGATGTTGATGGCCACACCGGAGACGATGTGATTGACGTTGAAGGTGACGGTGACGAAGGCGTGCAGCAGACCGCCGATCGCACCGCCGGCGATGCCCACCAGGACACCGGTCCACGGCCCCCACTGGAAGCCGGCCCAGGCGCCGAACCAGGTGCCGAGGATCATCATGCCTTCGAGGCCGATGTTGACCACGCCCGCGCGCTCGGCCCACAGACCGCCGAGACCGGCGAGGCCGATCGGCACGGCGAGCTGGAGCGCGGTGGACATCTGGCTGACGTTGGTGATGCCGTCGGCGCCCGTGATAATGCGGACGATCGAGGTGAGTGCCAGGCCTCCGGCGATGATGAGCAGCAGGACGGGCCACGACAGGCGTCGGCCGGTCGGCGCCGCGGGCTGCAGCGAGGGCTGGTTGACGTCGGTCGCGGTGGTCATCGGCCAGCCACCTCCTTCGTGTTCTGGGCGCCGAGGACGTGACCGGCGGCGAGTTCGGCACCGACGCGGCGCTGCTGGCGGCGCAGGCCCCATTCGCGGACGGCCTCGTAGGAGACGACGACCGAGAGCACGATCAGGCCCTGCATGATGACCGCGATCTCCTTGTCGTAGCCGTGGAAGTCGAGCTCGGGCGAGGCCTTGTCGAGCCAGGCCCACAGCAGGGCGGCGAAGGCGATGCCGACGGGGCTGTTGCGGCCCAGCAGGGCGATGCCGATGCCGAGGAAGCCGATGCCGGTGGGGAAGTTCAGGCTGTAGGTGTGGGTGTCGCCGAGCAGGATCGGCAGGCCGGCGAGGCCCGCGATGCCGCCGGAGATCAGCATGGCGCTGAGCACCATGCGCTTGGGGTCCACACCGCTGGCCGCGGCGGCGGTCTGCGAGGCGCCGGAGGCGCGCAGGTCGAAGCCGAAGCGGGTGCGGTTGAGGACGACCCAGTAGCCGATGCCGAGCAGCACGGCGAGCAGCACCAGGCCGTAGATCTCGCCGGCCGCGCCCATGGGGATGCCGGGGATCCAGCCGGACTCGTACATCTCGCCGGTGGTGTTGTTGTTGCCGACCTTCACGCCGAAGACGTCCGGCAGCCACAGGTAGGCGATCACGGAGGTGGCGATCGCGTTGAGCATGATCGTGGCGACGACCTCGCTGACGCCGCGGGTGACCTTGAGGACACCGGCGATGCCGGACCAGAAGGCGCCGGTGAGGACGGCCGTCAGGAGCAGCAGCGGGACCTGGATCGCGGCGGGCGTGTTCACGTGGGCGCCGACGATGGCGGCCATCATGGCGCCGAGCTGGTACTGGCCGTCGACGCCGATGTTGAACAGGTTCATCCGGAAGCCGATGGCCACGGCGAGGGCCGCGATGTAGTACATCGAGGCCTGGTTGATGATCAGGACCTGGATGTCGGAGAAGCCGAGCTGCTCGAACATCAGGGCGAACGGTTCGAAGGGGCTCTTGCCCGACGCGAGCAGCACGATCGCGCTCAGGACGAAGGCCACGGCCAGCGCGATGACCGGTCCGGCCACCGCGAGGAGCACGCGCTCCTTGTCGAACTTCTTCATCAGCGGGCCTCGTCTTCCGGAGACTCGGGGGCGTCGGCCTTCGAGATCTCGGGGGTGTCGTCGTGCTCCAGGTGCCCGGTGGCGGCACCGGTCATGGCCGAGCCGAGCTCCTCGGGGGTGATGGTGGCCGGGTCGGCGTCCGCGACCAGCTTGCCGTTGTAGATCACGCGCAGCGTGTCGGACAGGCCGATCAGCTCGTCCAGGTCGGCGGAGATCAGCAGCACGGCCAGGCCCTCGCGGCGCGCCTCGCGGATGTGGTCCCAGATGGCGGCCTGGGCGCCGACGTCCACGCCCCGGGTGGGGTGTGCGGCGATGAGGAAGCGCGGCTTGTGGCTCATCTCGCGGCCGACGATCAGCTTCTGCTGGTTGCCGCCGGACAGGGAGGCGGCGGTGACGTCGATGCCGGGGGTGCGGACGTCGTACTCCGTGACGATCCGCCGGGTGTCCTCCTGGGCCGCCTTCGGGTCCAGCCAAACGCCCTTGGCCAGCGGCTTCTCGGTGACGTGGCCGAGGATGCGGTTCTCCCAGAGGGGTGCCTCCAGGAGGAGGCCGTGGCGGTGCCGGTCCTCGGGGATGTAGCCGATGCCCTGCTCGCGGCGGCGGCGGGTGGGCCAGGAGGTGATCTCCTCGTCGGCGAGCCGGATGGTGCCGGTGTCGGCGGACCTCAGGCCGATGAGGGCGTCGACGAGCTCGGTCTGGCCGTTGCCCTCGACGCCGGCGATGCCGAGGACCTCGCCCGCGTGGATGGTGAAGCTGATGTCGTCGAGGAGGGCCTTGCCGCCGGGGGCCGCCAGGCGCAGTTTGTCGACGCTGATGACCGGGCGGTCGGTGACCGTGGACTCGGCCGTCTCGGGCGTGGGCAGCTCGCTGCCGACCATCATCTCGGCGAGCTGACGGGGCGTCGTCTCGGCGGGGACGGCCGTGCCGACGGTGGTGCCGCGGCGGATGACGGTGATCTCGTCGGCGACGGAGAGCACCTCGCCGAGCTTGTGGGAGATGAAGATGACCGACAGGCCCTCGGAGCGCAGTTCGCGCAGGTTGGCGAAGAGGGCGTCGACCTCCTGCGGCACGAGCACGGCGGTCGGCTCGTCGAGGATGAGGGTGGTGGCGCCGCGGTAGAGGACCTTGAGGATCTCCACGCGCTGGCGGGCGGCGACGCCGAGCTCCTCGACGAGGAGGTCCGGCTCGACGCCGAGGCCGTAGCGCTCGGAGAGCTCCTTGATCTTGCGGCGGGCCTTGGCGCCGATGCCGTAGAGGTTCTCGCTGCCGAGGACCACGTTCTCCAGGACCGTGAGGTTGTCGGCGAGCATGAAGTGCTGGTGGACCATGCCGATGCCGCGCACGATGGCGTCGGCCGGCGAGGAGAAGCTGACCTGCTCGCCGCTCACGGCGATGGTGCCCTCGTCCGGCTTCTGCATGCCGTAGAGGATCTTCATCAGGGTCGACTTGCCGGCGCCGTTCTCGCCGACGAGGGCGTGCACGGTGCCCTTGCGGACGGTGAGGTGGATGTCGTGGTTGGCCACGACACCGGGGAAACGCTTGGTGATCCCGGCGAGTTCGACGGCGGTCACCGATTCGTTGACCGCCGCTCCGGCCGGAGGGCTGCTGGACGCGTTGATGGCGCACTCTCCTGGGGACGGGGGCCGTCTACGCGCGTAGCGCCCCTACGGCATACAAAGGGGCCGACGCCCCGCGGCAACGGGGCACGAGGAGCAGCTCCCCGTACCCCGTCGAGCGGACGTAACCCCGGGGGTTACCGCCTGCTTCGAGGCAGTCGCTCGTCAGCTGCTCTTGACCTTGATCTCGCCGCTGATGATCTTCTCCTTGGCCGTCTTGATGGCTGCCTGAAGCTCGGCGTTGTCCGCGAACTTCGGGTTGGAGTTCGACAGGCTCACTTCGCCGGTCTTCAGATCGCCACGAACGATACCGGTCTCGGGCTTGCCGTCCTCGACCGACTTCGCCAGGTTGTACACCGCCTTGGCGACGTCCTTCATCGCCGAGGTCAGGATGGAGTCCTTGTACTTGGCGAGGGCTTCCTGCTGGTACTGGTCGGAGTCGACACCGATGGCCCACACCTTGTTGGCGGCGGCGGCCTCGATGACACCCTGGCCGGACAGGCCGGCGGCCGCGTAGACGACGTCGGCCTTCTTCTCGATCTGGCCCTCGGCAGCCGTCTTGCCCTTGTCGGGGCTGGCGAAACCGCCCTCCTCGGCCGTCTGGGTGAGGTACTGGGAGAGCACCTTGACCTTCGGGTCGGTGTCCTTCACGCCCTGCGCGAAGCCCGCCTGGAACTTGTGGATCAGCGGGATGTCCACACCGCCGACGAAGCCGACGACCTTGGTCTTGCTGGTCTTGGCGGCGGCGACACCGGCCAGGTAGGAGGCCTGCTCCTCGTTGAAGACCAGGTCGGCCACGTTCTCGGTGTTGATCGTGGAGTCGTCGACGATGCCGAAGGTGGTGTCCGGGAACTTCTCGGCTGCACCCTTCACGGCCGAGGCGTACGCGTAGCCGACACCGATGACCGGGTTGTAGCCCTGCTTGGCCAGGGAGGCCAGGCGCTGCTCCTTGTCGGCGTCCGTCTCGCCCTCGGTGGGCTCCACGTCGGCCGTCTGGTACCCGAACTCCTTCTTCGCCTGCTCCAGGCCCGCGTACGCGGCGTCGTTGAAGGACTGGTCGCCCTTGCCGCCGACGTCGTAGGCGATGGCGAGACCCTTGTCGCCCTTCGAGTCCGACGACCCGGCGGAGGTCGAGGTGCCGCCGCAGGCGGAGAGCGCGAGGGCCAGGGAGGCGGTCGCTGCGCCTGCGACCGTGATCCGGGAAATCCGGCGCATGTGTGGGTGCTCCTGTCGTACAACGAGGTCGCACAGCGCCGGGACGGTTCAGCTTCAGCGCTGGCTTCGCCGCAGATTAACGCGCGTAGACCTGCCTGAAAACCCCTTCTGTCCACCTTGTTATGCGCCCGTGGCCAAGCCATCACCGGGCCTTGGCCGGGGCGTTGCCGACCGCAAACGGGGGGTGGCGCTGGGTGATCCGCCTCCCGGGAAACACGAAACGGGCGGACACCTGGGTGTCCGCCCGCTCCCGTGCCCCGTGGGGGCGGTCCTACTCGGTCTTCACCTTGATGGAACCGTCGTCGATGCCCTGCTTCGCCTTGTCCACGGCCTCCTTGAGACCCGCGACCTTGGCGAACTCGGGGTTCGACTCGGACAGGCCCACGCCGTTGACCTTCAGGTCGAAGGTCTTGGTGCCGGTCAGCGGCTTGTCGTCCTGGACCGACTTGGACAGCGCGTAGACCGCTCCGCCGACGTCCTTGAGCGCGGACGTGAGGATGTAGTTCTTGTACGGCGCCAGAGCGGCCTGCTTGTACTGGTCGGAGTCGACGCCGATCGCCCAGACCTTCGCCTTGGCGGCGGCCTCGATCACGCCCTGTCCGGACAGGCCGGCGGCCGCGTAGAGGACGTCGGCCTTCTTCTCGATCTGGCCCTCGGCGGCGGCCTTGCCCTTGTCCGGGCTGGCGAAGCCGCCCTCCTCGGCGGTCTGGGTGAGGTACTGCGACAGCACCTGCACGCCGGGCTTGGTGTCCTCGACACCCTGCTTGTAGCCGGCCTCGAACTTGTGGATCAGCGGGATGTCCACGCCGCCCACGAAGCCGACGACGTCGGTCTTCGTGGCCTTGGCGGCCGCGACACCGGCGAGGTACGAGGCCTGCTCCTCGGCGAAGACGAGGGAGGCGACGTTCTTGCCCTCGACCACGGAGTCCACGATGCCGAAGGTGGTGTCCGGGTACTTGGAGGCGACGGCCTTCATCGCCGGGGCGTAGGCGAACCCGACGCCGATGACCGGGTTGTAGCCCTGCTTGGCCAGGGAGGCCAGGCGCTGCTCCTTGTCGGCGTCCGTCTCGCCCTCGGTGGGCTCGATGTCGGCCGTCTTGTAGCCGAACTCGTCCTTGGCCTTGGTCAGGCCGGCGTAGGCGGCGTCGTTGAAGGACTGGTCGCCCTTGCCGCCGACGTCGTACGCGATCGCGACGCCGCGCTCGCTGCTGTCGCTGTCGCCGCTGTCGCTGCTGGTGCCGCCGCAGGCCGTGGCGACGAGCCCGAGCGACGCGACCCCCACCGCGACGCGGGTCAGTTTGGAAATCCGACGCATCTGAAGTTCCCCATTCTCCAAAGCCCCGCAGTGGGTGCTCGGTTCGGCGCACATTAACGCGCGTAGACACTCCTGGGAACGGTTCGCCGCGGGGCCGTTATCCATTCGTGCCGATGGCCGGTTACGCCCTTGTGAACCACGGGATCGAACAGGGTCGAAAGGTGTACTCGGGGACACGGCGCGTGTCTACCTCGCCACGGGCACCAGGCTGCCGTGAGGCTGCGCCGCTCGCAACCGGGGGCGTTGTGGGGGGCCGTCGGGTTGGCCCGGGGTGTTGGGGTCGTCGGTCGTGTGCGGGGGTGTCGTGGCTGGTCGCGCAGTTCCCCGCGCCCCCAAGAGGGTCGGTCTCCGCCGGGCCCGGAGAGGGGCAGGGTCCTGCGGCCGGGCCCCGGGCGGGCTTCAGGCCGTCAGCCGTGTGCGGGGGTGTCGTGGCTGGTCGCGCAGTTCCCCGCGCCCCCAGGAAGGTTGGTCTCCGCCGGGCCCGGAGAGGGGCAGGGTCCTGCGGCCGGGCCCCGGGCGGGCTTCAGGCCGTCGGCCGTGTGCGGGAGCGTTTGTGGCTGCCCCCCGCGGACCAAGAAGGTCGGGAGGCCCCGTACCCGCGAGACAGGGGCGGCTAGCGGAGGCCGTTGACCAGGGCTGCTGCTGTGAAGAGTTCTACGCCTACCGTGATGGCCGACTCGTCGACGTCGAAGTCGCCCTGGTGGAGGTCGCGCACGTGGCGTTCGCCGGGGGTGCGGACGCCCAAGCGGGCCATGGCGCCGGGGACGTGCTCCAGGTACCAGGAGAAGTCCTCGCCGCCGAGGCTCTGTTCGGTGCCCTCGACGGACTCGACGCCGCGCCGGGCGATCATGGCTTCGCGCAGCAGTTCGGTGATGCCGGGCTCGTTGACGACCGGCGGGACGCCGCGCACGTAGTTGATCTCCGACTTGGCGCGGTGGAGGTTGGCGACCTCGTCGATGGCCGCGACCACGACGTCGGGGGCCTGCCGCCACGCCTCGAGGTCGAGGCAGCGCACCGTGCCGGAGAGCTCGGCGTGCTGCGGGATCACGTTCGGCGCGTGGCCCGACTCGACGCGGCCCCAGGTGATGGCGAGCCCGCTGCGGCTGTCGAAGCGCCGGCCGACCAGCGCGGGCACGTCGGTGACGACGCGGGCCGCGGCGGTGACCAGGTCGGTCGTGAGGTGGGGGCGGGCGGTGTGGCCGCCCGGGCCGTCGAGGCCGATCTCCAGCCGGTCGCAGGCGGAGGTGATGGGACCCTCACGCAGCCCGATCTTCCCGGCGTCCACGCGCGGGTCGCAATGCACGGCGATGATCGCGCCGACGCCCTCCAGCGCCCCGCTCTTGATGGCGTCGGCGGCGCCGCCGGGCAGCACCTCCTCGGCGGGCTGGAAGATCAGCCGGACGGGGCGGGGCAGCGCGCCCTGCCGGTGCAGCTCGGCGAGGACCAGGCCGGCGCCCAGGACGACGGTGGTGTGCACGTCGTGGCCGCAGGCGTGCGCGCGGTCGGGCACGGTCGAGCGGTACGGGCACTCCGTCTTGGTGTCCGGGATGGGCAGGCCGTCGATGTCGGCCCGCAGGGCGAGCATGCTGGGTCCGCCGTCCCACTGCTCGCCCTCCACGCCGATGTCACAGACGAGTCCGGTCCCCACGGCGAGGACGCGCGGCTTGAGGCCGGCCCGCTCGAGCCGCTCCTTGATCGCGGCGGTCGTGCGGAACTCCTGGTTGCCGAGCTCCGGGTGCATGTGCATGTCGCGTCGGAACGCGATGAGCTCGGCCCGCAGAGCGTCGGGCAGCGCACCGGGGAGAACGGCTCCGCCGGGAAGATCGACCTCGGACTCCAGTGACATCAGTGGCTTCACCCTTTGAAGGGTAGGGCGCCGAGGCGGTCGACCGACCCTGGATCAACAAAACTTCAACCCGAATGGGGAAGAAAATATGACCGCCGGGCGCATAGCTATCAGGTGAGATGGGTAAACTGGCCTGCTTTTTGGGCCGGACCGGGCCGCCCACCTCCCGGAGTGTGACTTCGGCCACACCGGCGTCACGACTCCGGTATCCATCCATCCTCTCCACGGATACCACGCTCTGCGCGGCGAACACGGGCTCGTTCATCTGCCGGACGAGCGCCCCGCTAGTCTGCGCCCCGTGCGCGCCCCCGATTTCTTACGGTCCACGCAGTCCTCGTACGACGCCATCGCCGAGGCCTACGCCGCCGAGCATCCCGACAGCCTGGCCGGAAGACCGCTGGAGCGGGCCCTGCTGACGACCTTCGTGGAGCTGGTCCGGGAGCTCGGCCCGGCCGGGCCACCGGTCGCGGACGTCGGCAGCGGCCCGGGGTACGTGACGGCGCGGCTGCACGAGGCCGGGCTGCCGGTGTTCGGGGTCGACACCTCGCCCCGCATGGTGGCCCTGGCCCGCCGGGCGCACCCGGAGCTGCGCTTCCACGTCGGTTCCATGACGGCGCTGGACCTGCCGGAGGAGACGCTGGGCGGCATCGTCGCGCTCTACTCGATCATCCATGTGCCGGACGACCACCTGCCGTCCGTCTTCGCCGGGTTCCGCAGGGTCCTGCTGCCGGGCGCGCCCGTGCTGCTCGGCTTCCAGTCCGGGGACGAGGACGGGCACCAGCACCTGGCCGAGCGCTACGGCCGGGAGATCTCGCTCGACTACTACTGGCGCACTCCGGACACGGTCGCCGCGCACCTCGAAGCGGCGGGCCTGGAGATGTACGCCCGGGTCCTGCGCGCGCCCCAGGGCGAGGAGAGGATGCCGCGCGCGTTCCTCCTGGCGCGCCGACCGGTGCCGGCGGGCGCGCCTGTCACGGACCAGGCGCCCGCAGCTCCGGTGCAGGTCACCGACGCAGCTTCCGGCTGACCGCCGGCCACGGCACGACGCAGGCGAGCCGGCTCCGCATCCGCGGCCGCACGTGCCGGGCGGGACGGCGACCGGACGAATCCGCGCGACGCGACCGGCCCCGGCCACGGCGACCGCGCGGCACCGGTGCGGGCAAGGCCGGGAACGCGGGCAGGTTTCGGTCTCGTCGGATCCGCTCGGCCCCCGGACGGCCAAGCCCCGGGGCGTTCACCGGGCCCGCACGGCGCCAGAGCCCGGCGTGCGGGCACCGGCCGCCCGTCGGCCGCTGTGACCGATCCGCCGGGCTCGCCTCAACCCGCGGCCACCGCGCCGGCGGCCCCGGGCGTCGCGGCCGGGCCGGTCAGACCTGCCGGGCCCGGTGGGGCTGTGAAGCTCGCCGTGCCCGCCGATTCCGTGGGGTCGGCCGGCTTCGGTGTAGCCGTCGGAGACAGGCGGTGGACGTCCCGGGCCGTGCCCGTGACGCCGGACAGGAAGCCCTGGGCGCGGGGAGAGGCGTTCTCGGTCAGCCAGGCCGGGTCGATGTCGCAGACCGCCACGCGGACCTCCGTGCCGGACAGGGCGAGGGGCAGGGTGTGGACGACCGTGGAGGGGAAGCTGAGGATCGTGCGGCCGATGGGACCGCGGCGGGCGATCAGTTCCAGGGGCAGCTCGGGCCGGACGATCTCCAGGCCCGTCTCGACGGCGAGGCGGTGGAGCTTGTCGGTGCTCTCGCGGCGGTGGGCGAAGTAGCGCGTGGCGCCGTGGGTCTTCGCCAGGGCGCGTACGGCCTCAAGGTAGCGGCCGTCGTCCACCACGCCGGTCTCCACCAGGGACGTGCCCACCATGTCGGCGCCCTTGGTGATGCGGGGCGGGCCGAAGCGGGCCCGGGTCCAGGCGAAGGTGTTGGCACCGACCGTGACCCCCGCCGGGGTCTCCTCCATCGGCATGGAGGAGAAGATCTCGATGCGGCGGCTGCCGGAGGGGGTCAGGCGGCGGCGGGCCGAGGCCGACACCGGCGCGAAGATCACGTCCCGGGGGCCGGGGCGGCCGCCCTTGCGGTGCCACCGCACCAGCCGCTCGCCCCGGGCCAGCTGCCCGACGAACTCCATGGTCGCCGTGCCGTCGTCGACGACGACCAGGTCACGGGCGTGGGTGATCGTCAGCAGCAGCTGGACGTAGCGGGAGAAGGGGTCCCCCAGGACGACGCGGCGTGCCCTGCGGAGCAGGCCGGTCAGGCCGCCGATGGTCTGGAAGGGCGCCAGGGGACCGCCACGCGCTTCCTCCCAGCGGACCTCATGCCCCTCGTCGCGGGCCAGGTCGGACATCCGCCGCAGCTGGCCGCGTGTCATCGGGTCGAGGGGCGACAGCACCACGAGGGTGAGCCCCACGCCGGGCGCGTGCGCGTGCGCCCACTCCAGCACGTTCAGCAGCTGTACCGGACTCTCGACGAAGGCGAGGGTGTGGGGGCCGGCGTTCCCGGCGCGGGGTCTCATCGGCGTAGGGCCGTCCCGTCGTAAGGGGGGTTGTGGGGGTGGTGCGTTCAGACGCCGACCGGCTCGCCCGCCGCCGTGGCGATCTCCGCCTCGGCGACCACGCCGGTGACGCGGCGCAGCTTCTTCATCGGGCCCAGCTCGGACTCGTAGACCTTCTTGACGCCGTCGCCGAGGGAGGCCTCGATGGTGCGGATGTCGCGGACGAGGCGGGTCAGGCCCTGCGGCTCGACGGAGGCGGCCTGGTCCGAGCCCCACATGGCGCGGTCGAGGGTGATGTGGCGCTCGACGAAGGTGGCGCCCAGGGCGACCGCGGCGAGGGTGGTCTGCAGGCCGGTCTCGTGGCCGGAGTAGCCGATCGGGACGTTCGGGAACTCCTGCTGGAGGGTGTTGATGACCCGCAGGTTGAGCTCCTCGGCCTTCGCCGGGTAGGTCGACGTGGCGTGGCACATGAGGATGTTGTCGGAGCCGAGGACCTCGACCGCGTGGCGGATCTGCTTCGGCGTCGACATGCCGGTGGAGAGGATCACCGCGCGGCCGGTGGCGCGCAGGGCCTGCAGCAGCTCGTCGTCCGTGAGGGAGGCGGAGGCGACCTTGTGGGCGGGGACGTCGAACTTCTCCAGGAAGGCGACGGCCTCGGTGTCCCACGGGGAGGCGAACCAGTCGATGTTCTTGGACTTGCAGTAGTCGTCGATGGCGCGGTACTCGTCCTCGCCGAACTCCACGCGGTGGCGGTAGTCGATGTAGGTCATCCGGCCCCAGGGCGTGTCGCGCTCGATGTCCCACTGGTCGCGCGGGGTGCAGATCTCCGGGGTGCGCTTCTGGAACTTGACGGCGTCGCAGCCGGCCTCGGCGGCGGCGTCGATCAGCTTGAAGGCGTTCTCCAGCTCGCCGTTGTGGTTGATGCCGATCTCGCCGCAGACGTAGACCGGGCGGCCGGGGCCGACCTCGCGCGAACCGAACCGGCGGATACGGGAGTTGGTGCTCATGGCAGAGATGTCCTTACTTGGTGAGGGAATCGAGAGAGGGGCCGAGGATCCAGCTGGCGATCTCTCGGATCGCGCCGTCGCCACCGGGGACGGTGGTGACCGCGCGTGCGGCGCCGCGCACGACGTCGTGGGCGCTCGCGACCGCCACGGGCCAGCCCACGAGGGCGAAGCACGGGAGGTCATTGACGTCGTTGCCGACGTAGAGCACGCGCTCCGGCGCGATGCCCTGCTCCTCGCACCACTGCTTCAGCGCGAGGTCCTTGCGGTCGATGCCGTGCAGGACCGGGAGCTTGAGCTTCCGGGCCCGGGCGGCGACCACAGGGTTCTGTTCCGTGGACAGGATCAGCATCTTCAGGCCGCTCCTGCGGAGGGCCGCGATGCCGAGTCCGTCCCCGCGGTGCACGGAGACGAACTCCCGTCCGTCGGAGTCGACGAGCACCCGGTCGTCGGTCTGGGTGCCGTCGAAGTCGAGGACGACCGCGTCGATGTCGTCGGCGGTCGGGAGCGCGCCGGGCCGGTCCGCGTCGAAGAGCGGGGCGAGGGCCCGGGCGCGGGCGAGGTCGTGCGGGTCGTCGATCTCCAGCACGCGCGCGGGGTCCGTGCGGACGAGCTCGGTGCGGCCGAAGAAGCGGTGCTGGTGCTTGCGGAAGCCGGTCGCCTCCATGGCGTAGGCGGCGCCGGTCTCCAGCAGGTCCTGCGGGCGGTCCTGGCGGCGGGGCCGGAAGGACTTGTCGTGGTTGACGCCGTAGCCGCCGCCTATGGCCGCGTCGGCCTCGGCGACGCTGCCCGCGGCCACCTCGTCGTCGGCGTCGCGCCAGACGAACCCGTGGAAGGGCGCGACGGTGACGGCGGTGTCGGCGCCGTTCTCGACGATCGCGCCGGCGACCCCGTCGATGTCCTCGCGGACGATGAACGGGCTGGTGCACTGCACGAGCAGGACCACGTCCACGACCGCCCCGTGCAGGGCCTCGTGGGCGTCCATGGCGTGCAGGACGGCGGCCTCGGAGGTGGCGGTGTCGCCGGCGATGGCGGCGGGCCGCAGCACGACCTCGGCGCCGGCCTCCCGGGCGGCGGCCGCGATGGCCTGGTCGTCGGTGGAGACCACGACGTCAGTCACCAGCCGGGCCGTGCGGCACTCGCGCACCGTCCGCGCCACCAGCGGGACGCCGCCGACGGGGAGGAGGTTCTTCGCGGGCACGCCCTTGGAGCCGCCGCGCGCGGGGATCACCGCGAGCACGCGGCGCACGGAGGCGCCTTGGCCCGTTTCCGGTTGGGACATGGTGTCTACTCCTTGGGCAGGGGTGTCAGGGCGGCTCACAGCTCGCCCATCCGCCGGATGACGGGCGCCACGCGCTGCACGCCGTGCCGGTAGGCGCCGCGCGCCGCCCGGCGCACGATCTGCCGGACCGGTCCGGGGTCCTTGTCGGCGGCGGGCGCGCCCGGCAGCGGGGCGCCGTCCGGGCCGAGGTGGTGGCGGGCGAGGATGCCGGGCAGATAGCCGGGCGCGGTGACGGGGGTGTAGTACGGGTCCAGCGGGGGCAGGCCGCCGGGCCGGTCGAGTAGCTCGGCGATGCGCTTCCGGGCCGCGTCGAAGGCGGAGTCGTAGGAGCCGTCCGCCGCGACGCCCTGGCGGGAGACCCACTCCTCGTCGGGCACGGGCCGGTGCCCGGCGTCGAGCTGGTCCCAGGAGGCGAGGCAGCCGGAGCCCACGAAGTGGTGGTTGCCGAGCGACTCGCGGATGCCGAGGTCGGTCAGGACGACCGTGGGGATCCGTCGGTGCAGCGACTCCAGGGCGGCTGTGGAGCTGACCGTCACCAGCAGGTCGGTCCGGTCCAGGACCTCGCCCATGTTGCCGTACACCAGGCGGAAGTTGGCGGGCGGATCGAGGCGCTGCACCAGCTTCTGGTACGGCAGCTCCTCGATGTGGGTGGTGTGTTCGCCGGGCTTGGAGCGCAGCTTCAGCAGCACCTCGCGCTCGGGGTGGCGGCGGGCGTGCTGCACCAGCCGGTTCAGCAGGTACGTACGGTCCTTGCGGTTCTCCGGGACGGAGGGCTGGGCGGCGAAGACGACCGTGCAGGGGTCGTGCTCACCTTCGTACGGCGCACCGCCGAGGAAGGGCAGGGCCACCTCGGTCACCGCCGAGGCGTCCGCGCCGACCCCTTCGTACACGGCCCGGAAACGGTCCGCGTCCTGGCGGGAGTTGGCGAGGACGAGGTCCGCGCCGTGCCGCAGCAGCAGGCCGTCGGCGAGCTTCTCGTAGACGACGCCGACGTAGCCGGTGACGACGACGGGCCGCGCGGTGCGGTCCTGCCAGGCGTGCTTCAGGCCGTGCAGCATCGCCTGCACACCGCCGCCCACGAGGGAGAGGACCAGGAGGTCGTAGGACTCCTCGGCCATGGCGCGCAGGAACTCGACGGCGGTGACCTCCCGCAGCGAGTCGGCGCGCACGCCCACTTCCTCCAGCTGGCGCGGGGTGGGCGTCGCCCGGCCACGCAGCAGGAATCCGTCGAGGCGGGGGCGGACTTGCGCGCCCTCCCGCGGTGCGGTTTCCATGGACGGTCCCGGGGCGATGCGGTCCGCGGTCAGCGCACCCCATTTCCATCGGGTGTCTGAGTCCGCGAGGACCGCGATTCGCGGGCGCTTCGGTGTACTTACTGGCACGTCGAAGACGCTAGGAAGCGAATCCTAGGTATGGCGGAACCGCGACTCAACGAAAAGTTAACAACAGCCCACCGAGAGCCGAACTGGCCTGCTGGAAGGCGGGAAGTACACGGGGTGCACCGTTCTGACACATGGAGTTCACCCGGTGTACCTTCATCGGAAAGTTCCACTGCCGGGCGGGCTCCTAACGTTTTGCGGGTGCCTAAGCTTTCCGTGATCGTGCCGTTCTACAACGTGCAGCAATATGCCCCGGACACCCTCAGAAGCCTTCGGTTGAACGCCGACCGCAATTTCGAGTTCATCCTGGTCGACGACCATTCGAAGGACGGAACTCCGGCCATTCTCGAACGAGCGGCCGAGGACCTTTCGGATGTCGCCCAGGTGCGGTACATCCGCCACGAGCAGAACGGTGGGCTCGCCACCGCCCGCAACACCGGTCTGGACGCGGCGCAGGGCGAGTACCTGACGTTCCTGGACGGCGACGACTGGCTGGCCCCCGGCTACTTCGCCGAACTGGTGTCCGCGATGGACGAGTTGGGATGCGACTTCGTGCGCACCGACCACGTGCAGGCCACCGCCCGGGCCCGTTCCGTGAGCAGGGTGCCGATCGGCAGGCGCTGGGAGGTGTTCAGCCCGCGCGAGGCGATCCTGCCGGCCCACCGCTCGACCTCGGTGGACTACGCCTACGCCTGGGCCGGCGCCTACCACCGCCGCCTGGTCGACAGGGGCCTGCTGCACTTCACCGACGGGCTGCGCACGGCCGAGGACCGGCCGTGGATCTGGAAGCTGCACCGGGAAGCGGAGTCGTTCGCCGTGGTGAGCCTGCTGGGCGTGTTCTACCGGCGCGGGGTGGCCTCGTCCCTGACGCAGATCGGCGACGTCCGCCAGCTCGACTTCATCCGCGCCTTCGACCAGGTGATCGAGGAGACGGCCGCGGACCGCGACGCCGACCGGCTGCTGCCGAAGGCGGTACGCACCTACTGCGCGATCATCGCCCACCACCTCTCCAACGAGGAGAGGTTCGAACCGGCCGTGGCCAGGCAGCTGCGGTCGATGAGCGCGGCGGCCATCAAGCGCATGCCGCAGGACGCGCTCGCCGAGGCACTGGAGGCCATGGACATGGACCGCTCGTCCAAGCTGCGGCGGCTGCGGCGCCGGGTCACCCCGACGGGAGCGGCCGCCTGATGCCCGGGACCACTCAGATCTTCTGCGCCTCGACGCTGTACGGCGTCGCCACCCTGGCCGCCGCGATCGACTCGGACCTCTTCGAGGAGCCGGACCGCCGGGTGCTGCTGGTGTTCAACAACTCCACGACCCCGGAGACCACTCCGGCCCTCGACGAGATGCCGGGGTTCGCCCCGCTGCGCGAGCACTTCGACGAGGTGCTGTCCTGGAACGAGGCCATCCGCCCGTTCCACCCCGGGGCCTGGGCGCCGCGCGCCGACGACGTCCCGCTCTTCGAGCGCTACCTGCGGCTGCTGTGGGGCCTCGGCGACGACCGGGTGAGCCTGGTGCTGGAGTCGATCCAGGTGGCGCCCGCCCTGACGCTGGCCCAGCTGTTCACCGACGCGCCCATCGACGTCTACGCCGACGGGCTGATGAGCTACGGCCCCACCCGCAACAAGCTCGACCCGCTGGTCGGCACGCGCGTGCGGCGGCTGCTGCACCTGGATCTGGTGCCGGGGCTCACGCCGGTGCTGCTCACCGAGTTCGGCGTGCCGGCGCACCTGGTGCCCACGCCCGCGTTCCTGAAGGTGCTCGGCGAGGTCACCGAGACGGTTCCCGAACTGCCGGACGTGCCCGGCGACTCGGCCCTGCTGCTCGGCCAGTACCTGTCCGCGCTGAACATCCTCTCCCCCGAGGAGGAAGAGGACCTGCACGTGCGGATGATGCGGGGCGCGGTCGCCCGCGGCCACCGCACGGTCGTCTTCAAGCCCCACCCGAGCGCACCGGCCCGCTACAGCCGTGTCCTGGAGACCGAGGCCGAGAAGCTCGGCGTGGACCTCACGGTCCTGGACACGCCGGTGCTCGCCGAGGTGCTGTTCGACCGGTCCCGGCCCGCGCTGGTCGTCGGCTGCTTCTCGACAGCGCTGTTCACGGCCTCGGCCTTCTACGACCTGCCGGCCGCGCGCATCGGCACCGAGCTGCTGCTGGAGCGGCTGACGCCGTATCAGAACAGCAACCGGGTGCCGACCACCCTGGCGGACGCCCTGCTGCCCGACCTGGAGAGCGGCACGGACGGTGACGGTGACCTCCTGCCGGCCGAGCGGCTGTCCGCCCTCCTCACGGCCCTCGCGTTCACCATGCAGCCGCAGATCTACCCGGACCTGCGCCCGCAGGCCGAGCAGTTCCTCGCCCGGCATCTGGGGCCGCGCACCCGGCGCTACTTCAAGAAGCGCCGCCTGACCGCGCTCGGGCTGCCCGGCGGCATCCCGCAGCGGCTGGCGTTCCTGCCGCGCAATTCCACGGCACGCCAGGTGGTACGGCGGGCCAGGGCCCTGCGCAAGGCGGTACGCCGCTGAGGACCCCGAGCCGGTCCCGCCGCCCGGCGCCCCGCCCCCCGGGCGACGTCCAGGTGAACCCATGGAGACCAACGGGCGAAGCCTGTCGCCGTCGAACACAATTGCGTCAACTCTCGTCCTAGGGTGACAGGCGCCCGCCCACAGGCGGCTCAGGCGAAGGACATACGAGCCACACAGAGGTTTCCAGCGTGACCGAGACGGTCGTCAGCCCCCACAAGCCCCAGCCCGGTGTCGCCGTGCTGGTCGACCCACCGGGCGCCACGACCGTCCCACGGCGCAGAAGGGATCCCGGCGGCCGGCTGCGCGCCCTCGACGGACTGCGGCTGGTGGCCGCGCTGATGGTGGCGCTGTACCACTACGGCGGGCGCGGCGGTGAGGTCGCCGAGGCCTGGGGCACCTCGCCCCGGGACCAGTTCCCGACCCTGCACTCGCTGTTCGCCTACGGCTGCCTCGGCGTCCAGGTCTTCTTCGTGATCAGCGGGTTCGTCATCTGCATGAGCGGCTGGGGCCGTCCCCTGAAGTCGTTCTTCGCCTCCCGCGCCTCCCGGCTGCTGCCCGCCTACTGGGTGGCGGTGCTCATCGTCACGGCGGTGTTCGCGCTGCCGGTGGTGGCCTACCAGGCCGTCTCGCCCAGCGACGCGCTGGTCAACCTGACCATGCTCCAGATGCCGCTCGGCGTGGACCGGGTGCTCGGGGTGTGCTGGACCCTGTGGGCGGAGGTCCGCTTCTACGCCCTGTTCGCCCTGTGCGTCGTGCTGCCCGGAGCGAACCGCCGCCGGGTGATCATGTTCTGCGCGGGCTGGACGCTGGCGGCGGTGATCGCCGAGAACGCGAACATGCCGCTGCTCGACATCGTTTTGATGCCCGAGTACGCGCCCTTCTTCATCGGTGGTGTCGGCCTCTACCTGGTGCACCGCGACCGGCGGGACGTCTACGGGTGGGCCATCGTCGCCGTCAGCTGGCTGATCGGCCAGCACTACGCGGTGCAGGGGCTGTGGCACGCGCCCGACCCGGAGGCCTTCTCCTACCGCTCCTCGTTCGGGATCATCGCCGTCGTGACGTTCGGCTTCGTGGCGGTCGCCGCGATCGCGCTGGGCCTGTTGGGCCGCATGAACTGGCGGTGGCTGACGGTCGCGGGCGCGCTGACGTACCCCTTCTACCTCGTCCACGAGCATCTCGGCTGGGTGGTGATCCACGCTCTGCACCGCGGTCTGGGGCTGGCCTCAGGGGTGACCTTCGCGCTGACGGTGGCGTCAATGCTGCTGCTGGCGTGGTTGCTGAACAAGTATGTGGAGAAGCCGCTGACGCCCCGGCTGCGGGCGGCCCTGTCGAAGACCCGCTGATCCTGTTCACGGGACGTTCAACCGGCCGTCGATCGGGGCAACGCTCGGAGAGAAGGCTCGCCTCATGACCAACGCACAAGCCACCGACACGCACCCCGGTGAACTCGCCGACGTCCCGGGCTGGTTCCCCCCACTGGACCAGACGCTGTTCACCTGGTTCCTCGAACAGCAGAAGAAGGCCGGCATAAGGGGCGACCTGCTGGAACTGGGCGTCTACATGGGCAAGAGCGCGATCCTCCTCGGCCATCACCTCCAGGACGGCGAACAGTTCACCGTCTGCGACCTGTTCGAGGGCGACGCCCCGGACGAGGCCAACAAGGCGGAGTCCTCGAAGTCGTACGCCTCGCTCACCCAGCAGGCGTTCGAGCGGAACTACCTCTCCTTCCACGACACCCTGCCGACGGTGATCACCGGCCCCAGTTCCCTGGTGGACGAGAAGGTCGCCCCGGACTCCTGCCGCTTCATCCACATCGACGCCTCGCACCTGTACGAGCACGTGCACGGCGACATCGGCGCGGCCCACGACATCCTGCTGCCCGAGGGCGTCGTGGTCCTGGACGACTTCCGGTCCGAGCACACCCCGGGTGTCGCGGTCGCCGCCTGGGAGGCCGTCCTCAACCGAGGCCTGCGCCCGATCTGCCTGAGCACGCAGAAGCTGTACGCCACCTGGGGCGATCCGGAGCCGCTCCAGGAGGAACTGCTGGAGATGCTGCGGCAGCGCTCGGACGTCGGGCTGAGCCTGCAGGAGGCGGCCGGGCACCGGCTGATCCGGACCCGCTCGCGGGGCATGAAGCCGCCGCCCTTCCCGCCCTCACGGCACTACGTGGAGCCCGTGGCCACGCCGGCCCCCGCGCCCCGGGTCGCCGAGTCGCGTGCGGCACGCCCGGCCCGGCCCGCGCCCTCCCGGGCGCGCCGGCTCGCCAAGGACCTGCTGCCGCCCGTGATCACCCGTGCCGTGCGCCGGGCCCGCGCGAAACGGTCCTGACGCGCCGGACCGCTTCATGAGACCCCGTAGCGCGCCCCGATCCCCTCGATCACGAGGGCGAGTCCCTCCTCGAAGTGCCGGTCGTAGTCCTCGAAGATCTCCGCGCCCGCCTGAGCCGCCAAGGGAAAGTCGGCCATCAGGCGGGCGCGTTCGTCCAGGTCGTAGCCCTCGCGGCGCTCGCCCGGCAGCGGCTGGACGCCCTGTTCCTCGGTGACGAAGCCCAAGGTGTACAGGTAGGCCGTGGTGAGCGCGCGGGCCGCCTGGGCGAGGGTGAGACCGGCGGCCGTGAGCAGGCGCAGGTTGTCCTCCATCTGCCCCACGTGCTCGATGCCGGTGAAGCGTGAGCCGCTGAACACCTTCGCGCCGTCCCGGTAGCCGAGCAGCGCCGCCCGCAGCCCCCGGTTGGTCCTCAGCAGCCGCTCCCGCCAGGTGTCGGCGGGATCGAGGGCGGTACCGGCGACCATCCGGCGGAACATCTCCGTCGCCATCTCGTCGAGCAGCGCCTGCTTGTCCTTGAAGTGCCAGTAGAGGGCGGGCGCCTTCACATCCAGCTCCCGGGCGATGGCACGCAGGGTCAGGCCGTCCAGGCCCGTCTCGTTCAGCAGCCGCAGCGCGGTGTCCGCGACCCGGCGGCGGTCCAGGGGCTCGCGTCGTTCCGTACTCACGCTTGACAACTTAACACCGTTAAGGCGACCCTCGTGAAAATGAGCTACTTAACAGCGTTAAGGAGAGGGTTGCCGATGAGGACGACCAGGGACACGGACGTGCTGGTGGTGGGCGCGGGCCCGACGGGCCTGGCACTCGGGATCGACCTCGCCCGGCGGGGCGTGGCCGTGCTGGTCGTCGAGCGGGCGGGGGCGTTGTTCCCCGGCTCGCGCGGCAAGGGGATCCAGCCGCGCACGATGGAGGTCTTCGACGACCTGGGCGTGCTGGACGCGATCCGGGCGGCGGGCGGCACCTACCCGGTGGGGATGATCTGGCAGGACGGCCGGCGGGCGGGCGAGCACCGGATGTTCGACACGGCCGAGCCGACCGAGGACGCGCCGTACAACGAACCGTGGATGGTGCCGCAGTGGCGCACGCAGCGGATCCTGCGGGCGCGGCTGGCGGAGCTGGGCGGCGAGGTGGCCTTCGGCATGGAGCTCGTCGGGCTGACGCAGGACGAGGGCGGGGTGCACGCGCAGTTCGCCTCGGGCGACGCCGTCACCGCCCGGTACGCCGTGGCGGCGGACGGCGGCCGCTCGACCGTGCGCGGGCTGCTCGGCATCGGCATGACGGGCGAGACCGTCGACCCGAACCCGACGCTGGTGGCGGACGTCCGGATCAGCGGCCTCGACCGGGACAACTGGCACGTCTTCCCACCCGGTGAGGGGGAGGGCTTCCTCGCGATCTGCCCGCTGCCGGGCACCGAAGACTTCCAGTTGGTGGCGCAGTTCCCGGACGGGACGGCACCGGACCTCTCCCTGGAGGGCATCCGGAAGGTCGTCGGCACCCGCTCGCACCTCGCGCCGGAGTGCGTCACGGAGCTGCGCTGGGCCTCGGACTTCCGCCCCCGGGCGGCCCTCGCCGACCGATTCCGCTCCGGGCGGGTCTTCCTCGCCGGCGATGCGGCGCACGTGCATTCCCCAGCGGGCGGTCAGGGCCTCAACACCAGCGTCCAGGACGCCTACAACCTGGGCTGGAAGCTGGGCGCGGTGCTGCGCGACGGCGCCGACGCGGCCCTGCTCGACTCCTACGAGGAGGAGCGGCGGCCCGTGGCCACCGACATGCTCGGACTGTCCACGCGTGTGCACCGCGGCGAGACCCGGCGCGGCGGAGCCACCCGCCAACTCGGGCTCGGCTACCGGAAGTCGCCGCTCACCCGCGAGACCCGGACGGACCCGGGCCCGCTGCGGGCGGGCGACCGCGCACCCGACGGGACGGTGGCCGGCGTCCGGCTCTTCGACGCGTTCCGCGGCCCGCACTGGACGCTGCTGGCCCTGGGCGGCGCACCGGCACCGGATCCCGGCGGGCGGATCCGGGTCGTGCGGGGCCCGGCACCCGGCCCGTACGGGCCCGGCCTGTACCTCGTCCGCCCCGACGGCTATGTCGGCTGGGCAGCGGACACGGCGGCAGGACTCCCGGACTACCTGGCCCGCTTCGGCCGGTGCTAGCCAACCTGCCCTACGGACCCGCCAGCGTCAGCTTCACGGCGAAGCCCAGGAACAGGGCACCCGCTGCCGAGGTCGCCCCCGCCGACAGGCGCCTGCGGCTGCGGAAGGCGGCGGCCAGTCTGGTGCCGCCGAAGATCAGCGCGCTGAGGTAGAGCACGCTGGCGACCTGCGCGAGGGCGCCGAGGACGACGAAGGACAGGGCGGGATAGGCGTACGCCGGATCCACGAACTGCACGAAGAAGGCGACGAAGAAGAGGATCGCCTTGGGATTGAACAGGCTGACGACGAAGGCGCGGCGGAAGGGCCGCTCCTCGGCCCGGCCGGGCGCCCCGTCACCGGCCGTCCGCTCCCCGCGGGCCCGCCACATGCCCCACGCGGCCCGCAGCATGCCGACGGCCAGCCAGGTCAGGTATCCGGCCCCCGCGTACTTGACGACGGCGAACAGCACGGCGTTCGCCTGGAGCAGCGAGGCGACTCCGGCCGCGGACAGCGTCATCAGCACCGCGTCCCCGCACCAGACACCGGCGGCGGCTCGGTACCCGGCGCGCACGCCGCGGCGGGCGGCCACGGACAGCACGTACAGCGAGTTGGGACCGGGCAGCAGGACGATCAGGACGAGGCCCGCCAGGTAGGTGGGCAGATCAATGACGCCGAACATGCGGATGAGTGTCGCATGCGGGTCCGACACCCCGGCCCGGCCATCGGTCAGAAGGTGTCCGACGGGACGTACGCCCCCCACACCTCGCGCAGTGCGTTGCAGACCTCGCCGACGGTGGCGCGGGCGCGCAGGGCCTCCTTCATGGGGTAGAGGACGTTGTCGTCGCCCTCGGCGGCCTTCTTCAGCGCCGCCAGGGCCGCGTCCACGGCCGGCTGGTCGCGCTCCGCGCGCAGGTGGGCCAGGCGTTCGGCCTGCCGGGCCTCGATGGCGGGGTCGACGCGCAGCGGCTCGTAGGGCTCTTCCTCGTCCAGCCGGAAGCGGTTGACGCCGACGACGACCCGCTCCCCGGAGTCGGTTTCCTGGGCGATGCGGTAGGCGTTGCGCTCGATCTCGTTCTTCTGGAAGCCGTGCTCGATGGCCTCGACGGCGCCGCCGAGTTCATCGACCCTGTCCATCAGCGCCACAGCCGCGGCTTCGAGGTCGTCGGTCATGCTCTCGATGACGTAGGACCCGGCGAAGGGGTCGACGGTCGCGGTCACGTCGGTTTCGTGAGCCAGGACCTGCTGGGTGCGCAGCGCGAGGCGCGCCGACCTGTCGGTGGGCAGGGCGATGGCCTCGTCGAAGGAGTTGGTGTGCAGCGACTGCGTGCCGCCCAGCACCGCGGCCAGGCCCTGCACGGCGACCCGGACCAGGTTCACCTCGGGCTGCTGGGCCGTCAGCTGCACCCCGGCCGTCTGGGTGTGGAACCGCAGCATCAGCGACTTCGGATTCCGCGCCCCGAACTCTTCACGCATCACCCGCGCCCAGATCCGCCGCGCGGCGCGGAACTTCGCGACCTCCTCCAGGATCGTGGTGCGTGCCACGAAGAAGAACGACAGCCGCGGGGCGAAATCGTCGACGTTCATGCCGGCGGCCACGGCGGTGCGCACGTACTCGATGCCGTCGGCCAGGGTGAAGGCGATCTCCTGCGCGGGCGAGGCCCCTGCCTCGGCCATGTGATAGCCGGAGATCGAAATGGTGTTCCACTTCGGGATCTCGGCCCGGCAGTACCGGAAGATGTCCGCGATCAGCCGCAGTGAGGGCTTCGGCGGGAAGATGTAGGTCCCCCGGGCGATGTACTCCTTCAGCACGTCGTTCTGGATCGTGCCCGTCAGCCGGTCCGCGCCGACCCCCTGCTCCTCCGCGACCAACTGGTAGAGGAGCAGCAGCAGGGCTGCCGGGGCGTTGATCGTCATCGACGTCGAAACCTGGTCCAGCGGAATCCCGCCGAACAGTACCCGCATGTCCTCGATCGAGTCGATGGCCACGCCCACCTTGCCGACCTCACCGTGCGCGATCGGGGCGTCGGAGTCGTGGCCCATCTGGGTGGGCAGGTCGAAGGCGACCGACAGGCCCGTCGTGCCGTGCGCGATCAGCTGCCGGTAACGGGCGTTGGACTCCGCGGCCGTACCGAACCCCGCGTACTGGCGCATCGTCCACGGACGGCCCGTGTACATCGACGGGTACACACCGCGGGTGTACGGGAACTCCCCCGGCTCCCCCAGCTTCTCGGCCGGATCCCAGCCCTGGAGGGCCTGCGGCCCGTAGACCGGCTCGATGGGCAGTCCGGACTCCGACTCACGCGCCATGGTGGATTGCCTCCCGCTGAACTGTGACCTCGCTCACCACCATGCCTCCTGGTTCGCGGCCGGTCACGCCCGGGGAACATCTCAGGTGACATCCGGGCACACCGGTGAGACGAGCGGGGGGCCGTGTGCGTACCACGGGCATGGGGAGAGCGTTCGTAGCGGGACTCGTCGTGGTGGCCGCGCTGACCGGCTGCACGGTGCAGCCCCCCGAGGGCGAGGGGAAGCGCCGCTCGCCGGTGCACATCGAGCTGCCCGGCGACACCCCGTCCCCGGGCCGCACGCCCGCCGGTGACGACGGCAGACCGGACCCCGCGCCGCGGCCGGACGACGACAAGCCCCGTACCGCCCCCGCCCCGCCCCGCGTGCTGTGGTCCCGCGGCGACACCGGCCGGGACGTCCGGGAGCTGCAGGCCCGGCTGCGGCAGGTCGCCTGGCTGTTCGAGGGGCCGACCGGGACGTACGGCGAACAGACGGAGCGGGCGGTGAGCGGGTTCCAGGGCAAGCGCGGGCTGCCGCGCACCGGGAAGACCGACACCGTCACCTGGCAGCGGCTGCTGCGCATGACGCGCGAGCCGGGCCGGTGGGACCTCTATCTGATGGGCGGCCAGCGGGCCGACCCGCCGGACGCGCGCTGCCGGACCGGCCGGGTGCTCTGCATCGACAAGACCAGCAGGACACTGCGCTGGATGGTCGACGGACGGACCGTGTCGACGATGGCGGTCCGCTTCGGCTCGCGGGGCACGCCGACCCGGGAGGGCGTCTTCTCCGTCTACTGGAAGTCCCGCGACCACGTCTCGACGCTCTACGACTCGCCCATGCCCTACGCGATGTTCTTCAGCGGCGGCCAGGCCGTGCACTACTCGGCGGACTTCGCCGCCCGGGGCTACGCGGGCGCCTCGCACGGCTGCGTCAACGTGCGGGACGAGGCGGCGATCGCCGAGCTGTACGCGCAGGTCCGCAACGGCGACAAGGTCGTCGTGTCCTGGTGACGGCGGGGAGCGGGAGGATGGGGCGCGGGCGGGACCGGGGGAACGTGTCCCGCCCGCGCTCAGGTGCACGAGCCGTAGGTACGGGGGGAACCCCGGCTCTGTGCGACGGCCGATGACCAGTCGGCTCACTCATTACTGCGCCAGGGCGGCCGAAAACGTCACACCCTCGGCCGGGTGATTTTCAGGAGACGCGAAACCGCAGGTCACGGCCTTGCGGGAACGCCCTTCTTCCCGGTCCGCTGATCGGCCTGCCGGTCTGCCTTCCGGTCGCTCTTCCGCTCGGCCTTGTCCTGCTGCCGGTCCCGGTCCCGGTCCCGGTTGCGGTCCCGGTCCACGCCCTTGCCGTGGTGCCGGCCCTGGTCCGCGCGCTCGTCGTGCCGGCGCTCCCCGGAGCGGGGGCCGGCCGAGGACAGGACGCCCTTGCAGTACTTCCACACCCGGCGGCCGTCCGCCGCGTCCCGCAGGGCGCGCCTGCGGTCGGCATCGAGCCGCTTGCCGTCGCGGAGGTCGCGGCAGGCGGAGGTGATCTCCTCGCGGTGGCCGCCGGAGCGGCCGTCACGGTCGTCCGGCTTCGGGGCCGCGCCGTCACGCCGCTCGCCCCGGTCCTGAGTGCCGGACCCGCCCGTCGACGAGCCGCCCGGGGCGTCGTCGGGGGTGGAACCGCCCTGTACGGCGTCGCTCGGCGAGGGCGACACCAGCGGGCGTTCCGGGTGAGTGGCGGCGGCCGAGACGGAGGCGCCGGGGTCGGGCGCGTCGCCGCCGAAGGGCGCTCTCAGGGCTCCGGTTCCGGTCGCGAGGGCAACCCCGCCGGCCATGCCGACGGCCAGCACGGCGGCCAGGGCGAAGCGCGCGGGACGGGTCCAGCGGGGCCGGCGTGCCGTCCCGCCGCCACCGCCGCCGGGGGATCCGATGCGGACCAGCCCCGCGTCGGTGATCCCGGCCGCGTCCAGTCCGCCGGTGGCCGCACCGGCCGCGGTCGCGTCGGCGCGTTCCGCGCGGGCCTTGCGGAAAGCGGCCACCGCGGCGGCCTCGCCGGGGAGTTCATCGCTGGTCAGCGGGGGTTCGGCGGACAGTGCGCCGAGGGTCCTGGCGAGGTGTTCGGCCTGGTCCCGGCCGGCGCCTCCGACAGCTCCGGGTGGCTCTCCGCTCAGCAAACGCTCCGCCGTTTCGCGGTCCAGCCACCTGTACTGCTCGTCGGCCATCACACATCCTTCTGCGTCCGCGCAACGCTACGCGTCACACCTGCGGACGTCACGGCACCGCCGCGCGGTTCTCGCTGGGGCGGCAGGGCGTCGAGCACCCCGGCCGATTCCGGATCGGCCTGCGGGTCGTCGCCGAGCAGTTCGGCGAGCCGCTTCAGACCCCGGTGCGCGGCCGTGCGGACCGCGCCCGGGCGCTTGCCGAGCGTCTCGGCGGCGGTCTTCGCGTCCAGCCCCACCACCACGCGCAGCACGACCGCCTCGGCCTGGTCCTGCGGCAGCCGGGAGATCAGGGAGAACGCGCCGTCGGTGGCGAGTGCCTCGATGGCCTCGCCGGCGGTGTCCGACTCGGCGGCCCGGCCGGTCAGCTCGGTCTCGTCACCACCGATCGCGGGCCGGCGCCCGCGCATGCGTATGTGGTCCAGGGCACGGTTGCGGGCGATCCGGGCGGCCCAGCCGCGGAACCGGTCCGCGTCGCCGGTGAACCGCTCCAGATCGCGGGCTATCTGGAGCCACGCCTCGGATGTGACGTCCTCGGCGTCGGGGTCGCCGACCAGCGTCCGTACGTACCCGAGCAGCCGCGGATGCACGGTGCGGTACACAGTCCGGAACGCGTCTTCGTCTCCGTCCTGTGCCGCGCGCACCGCGGCGGTCAGCTCCGCGTCGTCCCCCAGCACCGCACCCCTTATGCGCCTAAACCGGCGCCGCTTTCGCGGACCGGGTTCTCGCCGTCGTGGTTCCTCAATTGATGGTTGCGGTATCAAGACCGCAGGTGGTTGCGGTGGTCGTACCGCGTTCGCCTTGGCGCGAATGGCACGTTACGACCTGAAACCACTCCCCGTCCATGTCCGTCCGAGATGCAACTAAGCCGTGACGCGGCGGGGTGTGACAGAAAACGCACACCGGGCGCTGTAGGGAGTACGGGCCGCCGCGCGGCCCGTGCCGCGCGACGGCCGGGGCCTCTCCTGTGGGGGGTGGCGGCCTCGGCCGTTGCCAAGGCAGGTGCCGGGGGATGCGCGTCCCGCCCGGCGGTGCCGGCCGGCACTTCGTGGAATCCCTTATCGCTGACGGCCGTTGGGCCGGCCTTCGGGCTGGGAGCGCTTGCCCTCGCTCCCGCTCCTGCCCGCGCCGCTGTCCGGCCCGTCACCCGCGCCGTTGTCCTGCCCGTTGTCCGCACCGTCGTTCGCGGCGGGTGCGCCGCCGTCCCCGGCGGGCCCGTCGTTCCCCGAGCCTCCGCTCCCGGCCTTCGGCTCGTCCTCGCGCTCGGCGCAGTACGCCGTGACGTTCCTCTCACCGCCGGCGGCGGCCACGAGCCGCTGCCAGGCGGTCGCGTCCATGGCGTTGCCGCGTCCCCCGACACGCTCGAAGGCGCTGCAGTGGGCCTCGGTGTCCTGGGCGGGGGCCGGCCGGTCCGGGTGGGCCGGCGAAGAGCCGGCTCCGGTGCCGGGGCTGTGGCTGCCACGGGGAGGAGGCTGCTGCGCCGGGTCGCGCGGGGCGCTGCTCGGCGCGGGCGAGCGCTCGGGGGTGTCCTCGGGGCCTTCGTCGGGCGATCCGGCCACGCCGATCGCCGCCACGGCGACCCCGCCCAGCGTGAGGCTGGCGAGCAGCACGGAGAGCGTCGTCTTCAGGGACCGCCCCAGGTAGCGCCGCTCCCGGGCACGCCAGTCGTCCCGGCGGCGGGTGCCGGCCTTCAGGGTTCCGGCGCCCAGGGATCCGGCGTCCCGGGCGGCCCGGAAGGCGGCAACGGCCCGCTGTTCGGCCTCCGCGTCGACGCCGTCCCGGATGAGGGAGGCGATGATCAGCGCCTCGACGTCGGAGTCGAGGAGGGCGTGACGGGAACCACGGCCGGACAGCCCGCCGTCGCTCTGCCGTTCACCCATGTCCGTTTCCGTTCCTGCTCGATCCGATCGGTCCGTGAGCCCGGGCGGCGCCGCCCGGCCCGCCGAGCCCCAGTACGTCACGCCGGTCCGCCCTGTTCAGGGCGCCGGATCCGCGCGACCCGCCCGGCCCGTGAGCGAAACCGCTGATTCCGCTCACGTCGACTCACCCAGCGTCCGGGGAGCCTCATCCGTCACACTGCGCTCCGCGCCCAGTTGCCCGGCGAGGCGTTTCAGGCCCCGGTGGGCGGCCGTGCGCACCGCGCCCGGCCGCTTGCCCAGCACCCGTGCGGCGGCCGGCCCGTCGAGGCCCACCACCACCCGCAGCAGCACGGCCTCGGCCTGGTCGCGCGGCAGCCCCCGGACAAGTTCCAGGGCGCGTTCGGTGGAGAGGGCCTCCAGCGCCTGGTCGTGCGTGCTCTGCGGTCCGGGCAGTTCAAGGACGTCCTGCTCCAGCGCGGACGACCGGGGCCGTACCCGCTGCCGGCGCAGGTGGTCCAGCGCCCGGTGGCGGGCGATGGTCGCCGTCCAGCCGCGGAAGCCGGCCCCGTCGCCCCGGAACCGCCCGAGGTCCCGGGCGATCTCCAGCCAGGCGTCGGACGCCACGTCCTCCGCGTCGTCCCCGACCAGGCCGCGCAGGTAGCCGAGCAGTCCGGGCTGCACGAACCGGTAGGCGACCGCGAAGGCGGCCTCGTCACCCTGCTGGGCCCTCGCGACGGCCGCGCCGAGTTCCCCGTCGTACGCCTGTCCGCGCCGGGGTTCCGTTCCCTGACCCAAGTACCGTCCTCGTCCGTGCCGGCTGCGCGTCCTCCCACGGTCATCAGCGCCGGTCATCGCGGAAGTGTCACAGCGCGTCAGACTCCGTGCCGTGACGGCCGTTCGGGTCAACCCCGCCCGCCGTCCTCGGGAGCCGGGCCCCGGGGAGGTTTCGGCCAAGTGACGTACCGGGGAGCTCTGCTCGCGATGCAACCGCCCACGAAAGGCGAGCGCCGTATGACACCCCGCCTCCTGCGCACCGCCGTCGCCACCGCCCTGGCCCTCGGTGCCCTCGGTGCCCTCGGCCTGACCCACCCCGCCCGGGCCACCTCATCGGACGGGGTGCACACCGTCCGGGTGCCGGACGGCGACCCTCACGAACGGTCCCTGGCCCCGCGCCCCTCCGAGCCGTTCAGCCTGATCGGCATCACCTGGGACGACCCGGACGCGGCCCTGGGCGGCACCGCCGAGGTGCGCACCCGCTCCCGGGAGAGCGGCGCGTGGAGCGCGTGGCGCCCCCTGGAGACCGACGTCCGTACGCCCGAGCTGGGCTCCGACCGCGACCGGCCCGGGGTGCGCGGCGGCACCCAGCCGCTGTGGACCGGGCCCTCGGACGGCTTCCAGGTGCGCGTCTCGGGCGACCGTCTGCCGGCGGGGCTGCGTGTCGAACTGGTCGATCCCGAGGCCGGGTCGGACGCCGTGCACACCGCGGTCGTCGAACCGGACGACATCGGGCCGGGCATCGCCGGGCCGACCGCAGGGCCGCTCTCCGCGGAGCGTCCCGTGGTGACGTCGCGCTCGGCCTGGGGCGCCGACGAGTCCCTGGTGAAGGACCCGCCCACGTACACCGGCGACACCCAGGCGATGTTCGTCCACCACACGGCGGGGACCAACGACTACGCCTGCTCCGCGTCGGCGTCGATCGTGCGCGGCGTGTTCCTCTACCACGTGCAGAGCAACGGCTGGAACGACATCGGCTACCACTTCCTCGTCGACAAGTGCGGCACCGTCTTCGAGGGCCGTGCGGGCGGCATCGACAAGCCCGTCCTCGGCGCGCACGCCTACGGGTTCAACACCAACACCAGCAGCGTCTCGGTGCTCGGCGACTACTCCACTGCGGCCACGAACGCCGCCGTGCGCGAGTCGGTCGCGAAGGTCGCGGCGTGGAAGCTCGGCCTCTACGGCATCGACCCGACCGGGACGGTCGTACTGACCTCCGGTGCCGACAACGGCAAGTACAAGCTCGGGCAGAAGGGGACGTTCCACCGCATCTCCGGGCACCGCGACGGCTACCCGACCGCATGCCCCGGCCAGAACCTCTACGACGACCTGCCCGAGATCCGCACCCTGGCCGCGAACGCCGGCAAGTCGGCCGCACCGGCCGCCGAACCGCTCGGGCCCTCGGCCGATGACGCGGCCGAAAACGCGGGCCAGGACGCGGACGAGGACGCGGGCCAGGACGCGGACGCGGGCGAGGATGCGAGCGAAGACGAGGACACGGGCCAGGGCGTCCTCGGCCGCTGACGCTACGGCCGGGGCCCGGCGCTCACCGCGTCCCGGCACAGCAACCGCAGCGAGCCGTGGCCGGCGTAGCAGCGGCGGGCCTCGTCGATGGGGTCCCACAGGCGCCCGTCGGGAGTGCGGATCCAGTGGTCGCCGCCGGTCGCCCACCATTCGGCGCCGGTCTGACGCACGATCACCTCACCGGTGTAGGCGCCGAAGCCGCGCAGTACCTGATGGACCGCGGCCTCGGGCGCTCCTTCCCGCCGTATCCCCTCGATCATCCGGTCGATGCTCCACAGACTCTGTGCCGAGTAGTCGAGGCGCAGCCGTGCTCCCTCGCGCATCGTCGCCACTGTGTCCGCCGCCCATCGCAGCGGCTTCGCAGCCGCCGATGGCCTGGTCTCCGCTTGAGTCGTCACATCCCGGAAAGCGCTGCGGCGAAGCGTTTCGTCACCCGGAATCGACGACTTCCCCGAAGCGGCGCAGGACCACCCCACCTCGCCCAAGGGACAGTCACAGGACTCTTCCAGGAACGGGGTTTAGGCCCGTGGGCCCCCAGAGGCCCGCTCCGTCAGCCCTGCTGCCGGCTCCGGCGGGAGACCACCGCGCGCAGTACCCGCCGCCCCTCGGTCGACACCTCCAGTGCCCGGCGCAGCCCGGCCGGCCCGTGTCCGGCCAGGACCTCCAGGACGACGACCTGGCGGCGCAGTTCGGCGGCGACCAGGGGTGACATGCCGTCCGTACGGCCCTCGCGGCGGGAGTCGACGGACGAGGCCTCGTCCTGGGCGGTGTCCAGGAGCCGGTGGATCTGCAGGGAGGCGACGGAGCAGGCGTCGGCCCACACCCGGAGTCCCGCTGCGGAGCGCTCGGCGGGAGCGGCCTCCAGCATCCGGTGGGCGAGCACGGCCGCCTCCTCCCCGGCGCCGGCCGCGTCCAGCTTGCAGCGCGCCTGCACCAGCCGCTCGCCCCACTCGCCGGCACCGGCGTCGTCGCCGAGGCTCGCCCACACCGGCCGCAGGGTCTCGTCGTCGCCGCCCAGCAGGGGCACGCACCGATCGAGACAAGCCAGTCCGCTCGCGGCCAGCCCACGTTCGTCGGCCTGTGCGATCAACTCCACCAGGCTCATCCACGCCTCCCTCCGCGGGTCTTCTCCGGGGCCCGATCAGGCCGCCACCAGCCCTCACCCCTCACGGAACCCGCACTTCCCCTTACTGCGCGCAACGGCCCCGGAGTGTCACAGGGGCACCACGCCCAGTCTGTCGAGGAAGCGGAACAAGAGGTTTTCGGCCAGGGGATCGGGGTCTGAAGTCAGTACGTCCACCAAGGCGTCGGCGTTCACTTCGCTCCCCGCCTCGGCGGCCCAGCGCACGGCGCGCTCGGCGGCGTCAGCGGGCTCCAGGAAGTAGTCCTCCAGCGTGAGGCCCTCGCGGCCCGCCCCCAGGTACCCGGCCATCGCGGAGCGCGCGAGGCAGGTCGTCCACGCCCCGCTCTGCGGAGCCGCGGCCTCCAGCACCACGCACTCGCTGTTCATGACGTACCCGAAGAGCGCGGGCGCCCCGGTCTCCCGGGCCAGGGCGTTCATGTTCCCGATGTCGCCGTCGCTGCTCGGGTACTCCCACACCTGCCATCCGCCCGGCGCCGAGGCGCGCTGCGTCGGCCCCTCCCCGGCCCCCGCCAGCGCCTCCAGCTCCGGCAGCGGCCGCTCCCCCCGGCCCACGACGAAATATCCCCAGTAGCCCATGTCCCGGTTCCCCCCGGCATATTCGACTGCACTCGCGCCAGAAGACCACCACAGCCGTACGGGAGTTCGCAGCCGTATGCGCCAATTCGTTCCGGTCAGCCGAGCCTGTCCGCCAGCGCCCGGAACTCCGTCCAGGACAGCTCGGGCCTGTCCGGGTCCCACAACTTCTGGACGGTCGCCCGCAACGGCATCCGGATCCCGGCCGCGACCTGGAACTCCGTCTGGGAGTTCGCGAGGTCGCACCAGACGGCGAACGAGCCGCCGAGGATCTGGCCGTCGTAGCGCGCCGGGACGGCCGCGGTGCCGCGCAGCACCCGCGGTGTCCACTGCTCGTAGATCCGCTGGCCCGTCGGGTAGACGAAGGTCTGCGGCTCGCCGAGCACGTAGTACAGGAACTCGTCGTTGTAGTTGATCACCTTGCGGCCCGCCTCCAGGTACTCCAGGGGAGCCCGGGCGCCGATCTCCTTGCCCGTCCAGTAGGCCACCTGGATGTCCTCGGCGGCCTGGACGGAGGTGCCGCGGAAGAAGCCGTCGTTCCAGGCGCGCGGGACGCGCTGATGCTTGCGCACGGTGTCGGCCCGGTCGTTGAGCCAGCCGGTCGTGAGGTCGGCGACCGTCGCGCCGGAGCCGTACCGCTCCCGGGCGGCCGCGGCCAGCTGCGGGAACGACGCCTCCGGGTTCGACCGGGTCAGCGCCTGGTACTCGTCGCCGCCGAGGTGCCACGGCCCGCCGGGGAAGAGGTCGGCGTACTCGTTGAGCAGGTCGTCGACGATCTCGGCGCTCTCGGCCTTGGAGATGTCGATGGCGCCCTGCACCGCCGAACCCTGCGCGCTGCGCAGCTGGAGGCCGGGGTGGGCGTCGAGGACCGCGCCGAGGTGCCCGGGCGAGTCGATCTCGGGGACGATCGTGATGTGCCGGCTCCGCGCCAGGTCGATGATCTTCCGCACCTGGGCCTTGGTCAGGTGCTGCTGCGAGACGATCTCGGGGTGGGAGGAGGACTCGATCCGGAAGCCCTGGTCGTCGGAGAAGTGCAGCCCCAGCTGGTTGAACTTCAGGTCGCCCAGTTCCCGGACGCGGTCCTCGATCCAGCCTGCCGTGAAGTTCTTGCGCGCGATGTCCAGCATGAACCCGCGCTGCGGCTTGGCCGGCTCGTCCTTCACGACGCCCTCGGGTGCCGTGCCGCCGTCGTGGGTCTCCTGCTTGAGCGTGCGGGTGCCGTAGAAGACCCCTGCGTCGGACGGCCCTTCGATCTCCACGCGCCCGTCGCGCACGGTCATCGTGTACGACTCCGGGTTCGCGCCCTTGTCGCCGTTCAGCGCCAGCCGCAGGTCCCCGGCCTTCTTGTCGCCCTTCTCGCCCGCGTAGGCCATGCCCAGCTCGCCCGCGACCAGCCGGCCCTCGTCGGCCAGCGCCGGGTCGTCCACGACCACCCGGTTGCCCTTCTCGGGCTTCCAGCCCGGACCGCGCGCCGGTTCGTGATCGCGCACGGCGGGGATGGTGCGGGGTGCCTCGGACAGGGGGTAGGAGCGCGTCGGACTGGGGGTCGGAGCCGCCTCCGGCGCCTGGTCAGGGGGCGCTGCCGCCGTGGCCCCCTGCGAGGACCTGGCCTGCGGGCCGGTGGACCCGCCGTCGCCGCCCGAGGCCGCCCAGAGCCCGAGACTCACCCCGGCCGCGACCACGACCAGGGCTACAGCCATGGCCACGACCAGCACCTGCCGCTGTTTCTCCTGCTTCGCCGAAGTCCGGCGCCTGTGCTGACTCACTCAGCCAACCTAAAACCCGGGGCCGGATGGCGCGCGTCCACCACGCGTGCCGATTCTCTCCCTCGCGGGTGAAATTCAGGCATCCTTCGGACACGTCATGGTCGTACTCGATAGCGTGACGTCACATCTCTCACAGCTCGCCCTGCTGACACACGTGACGCCCACGAGGACCCACGCTGCCTGCGCACCGTCTCCCAGACCTCCCCGGCCGACTCGCCATACCGGTGGAGCATTTCAACGCAGCCTCCGCACAGGAGCTGGAGAAGGCCCTCCTGTCCTGCCTGTACAGCCTCCGCTGGGCCCGGCGCGTCGCGGACCACCGCCCCTACCCGGACGTGGACTCCCTGCTGGCCGCCGCGGATGAGGCGGCATACGACCTGACCTGGCCCGACCTCACGGAAGCGCTGGCGGCCGAGCCGCTGCCCGCCCTCCCACCGGACGCCTACGCCGCGGCCCACACCGCCCTCAGCGCGGCCCACGCGGCCTACGAGGCCCGCTTCGGACACGTGTTCGTCATCTGCCTGAACGGTCTGTCCCCGTCCGAGACCCTGGACCGGCTCCTCGAAGCCATCCGGTCACGATTGGCGAACGATCCCGAGGAGGAGCGGACGGTGGTGGCCGATGAGCTGCGGCGCCTGGCGAAGGAACGGCTGGTGGACGCGTTGAGGGGCGCGGAGAACTGCGCGAGCAACCACTGACGGCTCGCACCCGGCGTCCCGGAAACACCTCCTGCCCCCTGAGCCGCACTAGCCCACCAGTACCTCTTTGCGTGCCAGTTTGATCACACCCAGGGACCCCGGCGCAGCCCGGCCGCAGCGCATCGCTACGATGCTGGGGGCCGGTGGACCGTACCCGGCCGGGCCCGACCGACACACCAAGCCGGCGCGGCCCCAATCCCCGCTCCCGGAGGAAACTTCCGTGCCGGCTGGAACGCTGTACCGCGGCCGGGAAGGAATGTGGTCCTGGGTGGCTCACCGAGTCACCGGCGTCCTCATCTTCTTCTTCCTGTTCGTTCACGTGCTGGACACCGCCCTCGTCCGTGTGTCCCCGGAGGCCTACGACACCGTCGTGGCCACGTACAAGACGCCGATCGTCGCGCTGCTGGAGTACGGCCTCGTCGCCGCCATCCTCTTCCACGCGCTCAACGGCCTGCGCGTCATCGCTGTCGACTTCTGGATCAAGGGTGCCCGCTACCAGAAGCAGATGCTCTGGACCGTCGTCGCCCTGTGGGTCGTGCTGATGCTCGGGGCCATCTACCCCGTCCTCGGCCACGCCGCTCGTGAACTGTTCGGGAGCTGACGCCAATGTCCACGTCTGAGAAGACCGCCGCCGGCGTCGGCCCCGTCGAGGGCGGCGCCGTCTACACCGTCGACAACCCGGCGCCCTTCATCGAGGCCCCGCGCCAGCGCACCAAGAAGACCCCGAAGAGCACCCGGGGCAACTTCGAGCTGGCCGCCTGGCTCTTCATGCGCCTGTCGGGCGTCGTGCTGGTCGTCCTGGTCCTCGGCCACCTGCTGATCCAGCTCGTGCTGGACGGCGGCGTCTCCAAGATCGGTTTCGCCTTCGTGGCCGGCCGCTGGGCGTCCCCGTTCTGGCAGGTCTGGGACCTGCTGATGCTGTGGCTCGCCATGCTGCACGGCGCCAACGGCCTGCGCACGGTCATCAACGACTACGCGGAGCGCGCGAACACCCGGCTGTGGCTCAAGGGCCTGCTCTACACGGCCACGGTGTTCACCATCCTGCTGGGCACGCTGGTGATCTTCACCTTCGACCCGAACATCCGCTAGGCACGGGGCTGCGAGAATCATGAAGATCCACAAGTACGACACCGTCATCGTCGGCGCCGGTGGCGCGGGCATGCGCGCGGCCATCGAGTCCACGAAGCGCAGCCGCACCGCGGTCCTGACGAAGCTGTACCCCACCCGCTCCCACACGGGCGCCGCGCAGGGCGGCATGGCCGCCGCGCTGGCCAACGTGGAGGAGGACAACTGGGAGTGGCACACCTTCGACACGGTCAAGGGCGGTGACTACCTGGTCGACCAGGACGCCGCCGAGATCCTGGCGAAGGAGGCCATCGACTCCGTCCTCGACCTGGAGAAGATGGGCCTGCCGTTCAACCGGACCCCGAACGGCACCATCGACCAGCGCCGCTTCGGCGGTCACAGCCGCAACCACGGCGAGGCCCCGGTCCGCCGTTCCTGCTACGCGGCCGACCGCACCGGCCACATGATCCTCCAGACGCTGTACCAGAACTGCGTCAAGGAGGGCGTGGAGTTCTACAACGAGTTCTACGTCCTGGACCAGCTGATCACCGAGGTCGACGGCGTCAAAAAGTCGGCGGGCGTCGTGGCGTACGAACTCGCCACGGGCGAGATCCACGTCTTCCAGGCGAAGTCCGTGGTCTACGCGTCCGGCGGCTGCGGCAAGTTCTTCAAGGTGACGTCGAACGCACACACGCTGACCGGTGACGGCCAGGCGGCCGTCTACCGCCGCGGGCTGCCGCTGGAGGACATGGAGTTCTTCCAGTTCCACCCGACCGGCATCTGGCGCATGGGCATCCTGCTGACGGAGGGCGCCCGCGGTGAGGGCGGCATCCTCCGCAACAAGGACGGCGAGCGCTTCATGGAGAAGTACGCGCCGGTCATGAAGGACCTCGCGTCCCGTGACGTCGTGTCCCGCTCCATCTACACGGAGATCCGTGAGGGCCGCGGCTGCGGTCCCGAGGGCGACCACGTCTACCTCGACCTCACGCACCTCCCGCCGGAGCAGCTGGACGCGAAGCTCCCGGACATCACGGAGTTCGCGCGCACCTACCTCGGCATCGAGCCCTACACGGACCCGATCCCGATCCAGCCCACCGCGCACTACGCCATGGGCGGCATCCCGACCAACGTCGAGGGTGAGGTCCTGGCGGACAACACCACGGTCGTTCCCGGCCTGTACGCCGCGGGCGAGGTCGCCTGCGTGTCCGTGCACGGCGCCAACCGCCTCGGCACGAACTCGCTGCTGGACATCAACGTCTTCGGCAAGCGCGCCGGTATCGCGGCCGCGGAGTACGCGCAGAAGGCGGAGTTCGTCGAGCTGCCGGAGAACCCGGCGGAGCTCGTCGTGGCGCAGGTGGAGCGGCTGCGCGACGCCACCGGCAACGAGCGGGTGGCGGAGCTGCGGCGCGAGCTGCAGGAGACCATGGACGCCAACGTCATGGTGTTCCGCACCGAGCAGACGATCAAGACGGCGGTCGAGAAGATCGCGGAGCTGCGCGAGCGCTACAAGAACGTGGCGATCCAGGACAAGGGCAAGCGGTTCAACACGGACCTGCTGGAGGCCATCGAGCTGGGCAACCTGCTCGACCTCGCCGAGGTCATGGCGGTCTCCGCGCTGGCCCGCAAGGAGTCCCGCGGCGGTCACTACCGCGAGGACTACCCGAACCGCGACGACGTCAACTTCATGCGGCACACCATGGCGTACCGCGAGGTCGGCGCCGACGGTTCCGAAACCGTCCGTCTCGACTACAAGCCGGTCGTCCAGACCCGCTACCAGCCGATGGAGCGTAAGTACTGATGGCTACCCCTGTTCTGGACAAGGAAGACGCGGCCGGCAAGCCCGAGCCCGGTTTCGCCGACTCCCCCTACATCACGGTCACCTTCCGCATCCGCCGGTTCAACCCGGAGGTCGCGGCCGAGGCGGTCTGGGAAGACTTCCAGGTGGAGATCGACCCGAAGGAGCGTGTCCTCGACGCCCTCCACAAGATCAAGTGGGACCTGGACGGCACGCTGACGTTCCGCCGCTCCTGCGCGCACGGCATCTGCGGCTCCGATGCCATGCGGATCAACGGCAAGAACCGCCTCGCCTGCAAGACGCTGATCAAGGACATCAACCCCGAGAAGCCGATCATGGTCGAGGCCATCAAGGGCCTCACGGTCCTGAAGGACCTCGTGGTCGACATGGAGCCCTTCTTCCAGGCGTACCGCGACGTCATGCCCTTCCTCATCACGAAGGACACGAACGAGCCGACGCGTGAGCGTTTCCAGACGGCCGAGGACCGCGAGCGCTTCGACGACACGACGAAGTGCATCCTCTGCGCCGCCTGCACCACGTCGTGCCCGGTCTTCTGGAACGACGGCCAGTACTTCGGCCCGGCCGCCATCGTCAACGCGCACCGCTTCATCTTCGACTCGCGCGACGAGGCCGGCGAGCAGCGCCTGGAGATCCTGAACGACCGCGACGGCGTGTGGCGCTGCCGCACGACCTTCAACTGCACGGACGCCTGCCCGCGCGGCATCGAGGTCACGAAGGCCATCGCCGAGGTGAAGCGGGCGCTGATCACGCGCCGCTACTGAGCCTCGCCGGTTGCTGATGAGGGCCTCGTTTTCGCTGGAGACGGGGCCCTCTGGCATATGCCGCACCATCGGGTGAACGAGTCCGGGACCGGACGCGCGGGGGGTGTCCGACCTACGATGATGCTCTCGACACCAGTTCCCAGGAGGCACCTGATGTCCGCAGCTTCCGTCGAGCAGCCCTTCCACGACGAAGAGCCGGTCACCCTCAGGACCATCGCCGACGAGATCATGGAGCGCCATCCGGGCTACCGCGTCGAGATCATCGGAGGCCATCTCCTCGTGACCCCGTCCCCGGATGCGCCTCACGCCCGAGCCCTGACGGGCCTCATGATCCCGTTCATCGCCGCCGGCCTACACGGCGGAGAGACCGAGACCCTGCAGAACGTAGGACTATGGCTCCCCACCGGCGCCGAGGACTACGCCATCCCCGACCTCGTGGTGGTGGACGCCGACATCGACGACCACCTCGTCGAGAACAACGCCTACGACCCGGCCTGCTTCCGTCTCGTCCTGGAGGTCACCTCCGGCAACTGGAAGGACGACCTCAAGACCAAGGTCGCCGCCTACGCCGAGGCCAAGGTTCCCGTCTACGTCGTCGTCGACCGCAAGCACCAGCGCCTCCACGTCCTGACGGACCCGGTGGGAAGCGGCTACGAGAACCACCGCCCTCACGCCCCCGGCGAGCTCGTCACTCTCCCGGACTCCATCGGCGCGAAGGTGACTCTCGACGTGGCGGAGATCCTCAAGGCCGGCCAGGCTAGGACGAGCGACTGAGTGGCAGCGCTCAGAATCGGCCGGATCGGAATTGATTCTCGGCCTGCGGTTGTGCGGCTCATGTGACTGAGGGAACTGGGTGTCACCAGACCGACGTCCATGACGCCCCTGAGGAAAGCCGCCGTCGCGCTCGTGGCCACGGCCGCCGCGCTGCTCCTGGTATCCCCCACCGCCTCGGCCAGCCCCTCCCCGGTCCTCGCATGCGTGACTTTCGACCGCGTTCCCCTCGGCCCGGTCACCGAAGGCCGCAGGTGGACCACTGACACGTCCAACGGCACGCTGCAGGTCGCCCGTTCGCCCTCCGGGCCTCGGCCGCGAACTCCGCGTCCAACTACGGCCGCGCCTTTTCGTGCGGCCCTCGGTCTGCGTGCGGCAAGGTTCGTGCGTCCGCCAGTCAGGCAGTCGGGGGGGCGGCCGGGCCGGGGCGGGACGGGTTCGCCGCTCGCAGAGGGCCAGCTTCGCTCCCTGTCGGAGGCGACGCGCCGACAGCCCGTTTCCGGTCAGCCTGGTTACGGGCCGCTGCCTCTTCGGGGAGCCCTGTCTGGCTGCGCCGGCGGCTACTCCGTGCCGAGGATGCGCAGACCGTGGTGGGTTCGGAGGTCCTCGTAGTCCTTGAGGTTGAGCGTGGCCAGCGGCAGGTCGTAGGTGAGGGCGCAGGCCGCGATCCACATGTCGTTGATCGGGCGTGGGCGTCCGCGCAGGATGTGCCGACGACCGTATGAGTCACCACTGACAATCGCCCCGCACCACCATGTTGAACATGTTCAAAAGTAGGTCTAGAGTCATCCCCGACAGCGTTTTGAACGTGTTCAAGAAGGGTGGGGCTATGGACCGCACGGTCATCGCCTACGTCATCTACCTGCTGGTCAGCATCGGCCTGACCGTCTGGGTGGCCCGCACGCTCAGCCACAACGGGAGGGTCTTCCTCGCCGACGTGCTGCACGGCAACGAGAAGCTCGCCGACGCCGTCAACCACCTCCTGGTGGTCGGCTTCTACCTCGTCAACCTCGGGTTCGTCGCGCTGTACCTGAGCGACGACGAGACCATCACCGACGCGCGCGGCATCTTCGAGGCCCTGTCAACCAAGCTCGGCGTGGTGCTGCTGGTGCTCGGCGTGATGCACCTGGCCAACGTCTACGTGCTCAACCGGATCCGGCGCCGGGGCGCCATGGAGCGGGAGCAGGTCCCGCCGGTGCCGCCGCAGGGCTGGGTCGCCCCGCAGGCGCAGGCCTGAGCGGAGACCGGCATGAACGCCACCGCCCCGGTCCGCCGGCTCACCGTCCTGTACGACGCCGAGTGCTCCCTGTGCGCGTTCCTGCGCGACTGGCTCCTGCGGCAGCCGAAGCTGGTGCCGCTGGAGCTGGTCCCGGCCGCCTCCGAGGAGGCCCGGCGGCGCTTCCCCGGCCTCGATCACGGAGCCACCCTCGACGAGATCACCGTCATCGGCGACGCCGGGCAGGTCTACCGGGGCCCCGCCGCCTGGGTGGTCACCCTGTGGGCGCTGCGCGAGCACCGGCCGCTCGCCCACCGGCTGAGCACCCCGGCCGGTACCCGGCTGGCCAAGGGCGCGGTGCTCGCCGCCGCCAAGTGGCGCGGGGCGCAGGGGCAGCGCGGCGGCGCGCCGTGGGGCGGTCAGGTGTACCGGCGCGCGGACGGCTGGTCGTACGCCCCCGGCAGCGGATGGAGCTACACCGCGCCGGGCTGCGCCGACGGCACCTGCGCCCCCCGGTAGCCGCACCGGCGCTGACGTTAGGCTCTCTTCCCGTGCCCGCGATGAACGACGGCCCCGACGACGGCGCCACCCCCACCAAGTCCGAGCAGACCCGCGCCCTGATCCTGGAGACGGCCATGCGGCTGTTCCAGGAGCGCGGCTACGACAAGACGACGATGCGGGCCATCGCCAAGGAGGCCGGCGTCTCCGTCGGCAACGCCTACTACTACTTCGCCGGCAAGGAACATCTGATCCAGGGCTTCTACGACCGGATCGCCGCCGAGCACCAGGTGGCGGTCCGGGAGATCCTGGACCGGGAGCGCGACCTGGAGGCCCGGCTGGCGGGCGTGCTGCGGGCCTGGCTGGACATCGCCGCGCCCTACCACGAGTTCGCGGTGCAGTTCTTCAAGAACGCCGCCGACCCCGACAGCCCGCTGAGCCCTTTCTCGCCCGAGTCGGAGCACGCGCGCGAGGAGGCCATCAGCGTTCACCGGGAGGTGCTCGCCGGAGCCACCAAGACCAAGGTGCCCGAGGAACTGCGGGACGTCCTGCCCGAGTTGATGTGGCTGTCCCAGATGGGGCTCGTCCTGTACTGGATCTTCGACCGTACCGAGGGGCGCGAGCGCAGCTACCGGCTGGCCGAGCGGGGCGCCCGGCTCACCGCGCGGGGCGTCGCCCTGGCCCGCTTCCGGGTGCTGCGGCCGCTCGTGCGTGAGGTGCACGAACTGTTCACGGAGTTCCTGCCGGGGATGACGAACGCCATCCCCGATCCGGCGGCCCGGCGGCGCACCGACCCCTGAGCCGCGGCCGGGCGGGACGTCAGAGCGCGGTCAGGCTCCACAGGCGGAACACGCCCGTGCCGTCCGACAGGTACTGGCCGCCGCCGACGTCCTCGGTGGTGACGACGTACTCCTTGGCCTGCCACAGCGGCAGCACCGGGACGTCCTGGGCGACGGTCTGCTGCACCGAGCGGAAGTCCTGGTCGGCCTCGGTCCGCTCCGCGAAGCGCCGGCTGTCCTTGATGAGCCGGTCGACGGTCTTGCTGCTGTAGCCGGTGTTCATGGCGCTGCCGGTGCCGACGAGCGCGGCGCCGAAGGTGTCCGGGTCGGGGAAGTCGGCGACCCAGCCGACGGCGTACGCGTCGAGCTTGCCGCTCGCCCACTGCTTCTGGAAGGCCGTCCACTCGTAGCCCTTGAGGGTGACCTTGAAGAGGCCGCTCGCCTCCAGCTCCTTCTTGATCTCGGCGCCCTCCTGCTCGCCTGCCCCGCGGCCCTCGGCGTAGCCGTAGGTGAAGTGCACCGGCAGGCTCACACCGGCCTGGGTGAGCAGCTGCCGGGCCTTCTCCGGGTCCGGCTTCGGATAGTCGTCGAAGAACGAGGCGGTGTGCCCGGTGAGACCGGCCGGGATCAGGGAGTACAGCGGATCGACGGTGCCGTCGTAGACGGTGGCGGCCAGCCGCTCGCGGTCGATGAGCCAGGCGATGGCCCGGCGGACCTTCGGCTCGTGCAGCGGCTTGCCCGCGCGGGTGTTGAAGTACAGATTGCGGGTCTCGGACCCGTCGGCCTCGTAGACGCGCTGGGTGGGGTCGCTCGGGTTGAGACCGGCCAGGACGCCGGGCGGCAGCTGGTCGGTGGCGACCTCGACCTGCTTGTCCTTCCACGCGGTGTCGAGAGCCTCGGGGGTCGCGTAGTAGCGCAGTTCGACGGGCTTGCCAGTGCCGCTGACGGCGCCCCGGTAGTGCCGGCTGGGCGCGAGGACCGCGTCCCGGTCCTTCGTGTACGAGGTGAGGGTGTACGGGCCCGTGCCGTCGACGCGGTCGCCGGTGCGCAGCTTGCCGGCCGGGTACGCGGTGTGGTCGACGATCGAACCGGCGCCGGTGGCCACCTTGAAGGGGAACGTCGCGTCCGGCGAGGTCAGGTGGAAGGTGACGGTCATCCCGTCGGCATCGACGGAGCCGAGCGTGCCGAACAGGGACGCCGGGCCGACCGGGGCCTTGATCTTCAGGATCCGGTCGAAGGAGTACTTCACGTCCTCGGCGTTCATCGTCCGGCCGCTCGGGAAGGTGAGGCCGTCGCGCAGCGCGCAGCGGTAGGTGGTGAGGTCGCCCCGGACGAACGCGCAGCTCTTCGCCGCGTCCGGCACGGGGGCGGTGCCGCCCGGTGCGAAGGTCAGCAGCGACTGGAAGACGTTGCTGAACAGCGCCCAGGAGCCCGCGTCGTAGGCGCCGGCGGGGTCGAGCGAGGTGACGCCGTCCGTCGTGCCGACCGTGATGGTCTTCGCGTCGCCCTTCGACGGCAGGAGCTGCCAGGCGCCCACGCCGGCGGCTGCCAGGACGAGCAGCCCCGCGAGTATCCGTATGCGAACCGATCGCATCGGCTTTGCCCTCCCCAGGCCCTGTGAGGCCCGTTGAGGCCCTTGTGCGTATGCCACACCCTTCGTGGCGGGATCACACAATCACAGGATTTTGAGCAGGGGGAAGGGAGATCTGATGAGTTGGGAAAGAACTTACCGATGGGCGATTCGGGGTGGTTTCACAGCACTCCCACAGGAGCCGCGGTCAGGCCTGCTTCGACGCGAGCTCGATGACGGTGATGTCCGAGGGTGCGCCCACGCGGGTGGGCGGGCCCCAGGCGCCGGCGCCGCGCGAGACGTAGAGCTGGGTGTCGCCGTAGCGGTCCAGGCCCGCGAGGGTGGGGTTGGCGCCGGAGGCGATGAGGTTGCCGGGCCAGAGCTGGCCGCCGTGGGTGTGGCCGGAGAGCTGGAGGTCGACGCCGTGCTCGACGGCGTCGTGGATCTGGACGGGCTGGTGGGCGAGCAGAACGCACGCGCGTGAAGTGTCCCGGTCGCCGAGCGCCTTCGCGAAGTCGGGGCCCTGGCCCTCCTCCTCCCCGGCCACGTCGTTGACGCCGGCCAGGTCGAAGTGGGGCATCTCCCGGCGGGCGTTCTCCAGGGGGTCGATGCCCAGGCGGCGGACCTCCTCGACCCACTGCTCGGCGCCGGAGAAGTACTCGTGGTTGCCGGTGACGAAGTAGGAGCCGTGACGGGCCCTCAGCTGCGCGAGCGGGGCGGCCGCCGGGCCCAGGTCCTTCACGCTGCCGTCGACCAGGTCGCCGACGACCGCGATCAGGTCGGGCTGGGTCGAGTTGATCGTGTCGACGACCTTCTGCGCGAAGCCGCGTCCCAGGACCGGGCCGAGGTGCACGTCACTGACCACGGCGATCCGGTACCCGTGCGCGGCGCGCGGCAGCTTGGCCAGGGGCACGGTGACCCGCTTGACCTTCGGCCCGCGCAGCACGCCGTACGTCCCGTACCCCACGGTCCCGACGGCGGCGGCCGCGGCGGCCCCGGCGACGACGCGGGAGACGAAGAGGCGACGGGAGGGGCCGGTGGGGGTGAGAGTGGCGGCGCCGGCCGGCTCCGGGGACGCCTCGGGCGCCGCGTCCGGACCCGCCCCGATCTCCGGCTGGAGGACAGTCGCGGAGATGCCGCGGTCGGACTGCGAAGCGGCTGCGGACGCGGGTGTGTGGGCGGTCGCGCCGCCCGGCCGGGGACCTGCCGCGGTCTCGGACGCGGGGGCCGCACCGCTGCCGTCAGCCTGCGGCGCAGCGGGCGCGCCGACGCCACCATCGCGCCGCGAAGCGGCTGCGGGGGCCGCGCCTCCGACCGCCCGCGTGCCGGCCGCAGGCACGGCGGTCGCGGTAGAGGCCGCGTCACCACCGCCGTCGGGCTGCGCGGCGGGGGCCGTGCCCTCGTTGCCCCGGGGGGCTGTCGTAGCCGTGGTGGGAGTGGGGTTCGCCGGGGAGTCGGGGGCCGCGGACGCCGCCCGGCCGGGCTGTGCGCCCTGGTCCGTTCGTCTCGCGCGGTGTTCCAGGAAGCGGCGCAGCAGGGGTCTGACGATTTCGCCGGCCAGCACCGCCAGCAGCAGGTATATCGACAGGGCCAGCCACAGGAAGCCCGGCCAGGCGAGGACCTGCTGGAGCCAGAACGGGGCGCCCGAGCGCTCGGCGACCAGGGCCGTGATCGCCAGGACCCAGCCGCCGGCGATCAGGACCGCGCCCGCCCGGCGCGTCAGGCCCGGGCCGCGGGTCGTGTCGCGGAACAGGCGGCGCCACACGTACCAGTTGGCCGTCACGACGACGGCCAGGACCAGCACGGCGACGAGTACGAAAACGATGACCACGGTGCCGTGTCTCCCGAGAGCCCTATGACGTCCGGCGCAGTGCGCGCAGACCACGCAACCCGATGGCCCCGACGACCGTCCCCAATACGAAGGAGACGACGGCGAGCAGCAGGTGCACCCAGAAGTAGGCCGTGGGACGGCCGTCGTCGAAGGCGAGCCCGCTGCCGTCCGCGACCAGGTTCTTGACGAAAGTGATCCAGATGACCCAGCTCCACACCCCGAAGGCGAGCAGGAACCAGGAGACGGGGCGGCTGAGCTTCATGCACCCAGTATCGCCAGGGCCTGTCCGGTTCCGTTCGCGGGGTGGGGCCGGAGGCGGGACTTCCCCCCGTACGGCATGTACGTTTCCGACCGTGCCCGCTCCGAAGAAGACCACCAGGCGATCCCTGCTGGTCACCTCCGCCGTCCTGTCGTCCCTCGCCCTGGCCGCGCCCGCCGCCGTCGCCGCCCCGAAGCCCTCGGGCAGCCCGTCGGCGAGCGCGAGCCCGTCGGCCACTCCCCCCGCGTCGATGTCGACGGTGGGCGGCGCCCGGCTCGGCAAGCCGGGGACGCAGGTGAACCTGGCGAGCGGCGTGCCGGTGCTGCCGAAGGACCTGAGCGCCCGCTCCTGGATCGTGGCCGACGCCGAGTCCGGTGACGTGCTGGCCTCGCACAACGCGCACTGGCGCCTCGCTCCGGCCAGCACGCTGAAGATGCTGTTCGCGGACACGCTGCTGCCGAAGTTCCCCAGGGACACCCAGCACAAGGTCGTGCCCTCCGACCTGGCCGGCATCGGCCCCGGCTCCAGCATGGTCGGGATAAAGGAGGACGAGACGTACTCGGTCCACGACCTGTGGCTGGGCGTCTTCCTGCAGTCCGGCAACGACGCCGTGCACGTGCTGTCCGCGATGAACAAGGGCGTCGAGAACACCGTCAAGGAGATGAACGAGCACGCCGAGGAGCTCCAGGCCCTCGACACGCACGTCGTCAGCCCGGACGGCTACGACGCCGAGGGGCAGGTGTCGTCGGCCTACGACCTGACGCTGATCGCCCGCTCCGGGATGCAGAAGAAGGACTTCCGCGAGTACGCCTCGACGGTCACCGCGAAGTTCCCGGGCCAGACGAAGAAGGACAAGAAGGGCAAGAAGGTCCGCAAGCCCTTCGAGATCCGGAACACCAACCGGCTGCTGGCCGGTGACGTGGACGTGGACGTCTACCAGGGCATCGCGGGCGTCAAGAACGGCAACACCACGAACGCGGGCGCCACCTTCACCGGCGTCGCCGAGCGCGGCGGCAAGGTGCTGCTGGTGACGGTGATGAACCCGTCGAAGGCCGAGCACAACGAGGTCTACAAGGAGACGGCCCGGCTGTTCGACTGGGGCTTCAAGGCGGCCGGGAAGGTGCAGCCGGTGGGCGAGCTGGTGCCGCCCAAGGGTGCCGCCCCGGCCGGTGACCAGCCCGGCGCGAACCCCTCCGGCGAGGCCGGCGGCTCCGGGGACGGCGGCAGCGCCACGGCCGGGACCGGTTCGAAGCCGGTGGCCGGCGCCCCGGCCGCGGACGCCACCAGCGGCATCGGGACGGCGCTCGGCATCACGGGCGGGGTGCTGGTGCTGCTCGCGGGCGGCGCGTTCCTGGTCAACCGCCGCTGGCCGCTGCCGGATCTGGTGCGCCGCCGGACTCGTCCGTGAGGCCCGGGACTTCGTCCTCCTTGCTCTGCGTCGCCGTCCAGGAGGCGCAGAACAGCACCAGCTTCGAGGTGAAGTTGATCCACAGCAGCAGCGCGACGGGCACGCCGAACGCGCCGTACATGCTCTTCGCCGCCACGCCCTGCAGATAGCCGCTGAGCAGCAGCTTCAGCAGTTCGAAGCCGATGGCGCCGGTCAGCGCCGCCACCAAGAGGCGGTGGCGCCTCGGCTCGACGCCGGGCAGCAGGGTGAGGACGTAGAGCAGGAGCAGGAAGTTGGCGAGGACGGCGATCAGGAACGCGGCGATGTGCAGCAGGACTCCGCCCCAGCCGCCCTCGTCGATGCCGAGTTGCCGGGTGGTCCAGCCGATCATCGCGGAGGCGACGGCGGAGGCGGCGATGGTGACGAGCAGCGCGCCGCCGAGGCCGAGCAGGACCCCCGCGTCCTTGCCGTAGCGCAGGGCGGGGTTCTCCTCCTCCTCGTCGTCGAGGTCCCACACCGCCCGCAGGCACTCGCGCATCGAGCCGGCCCAGCTGACGCCCGTGAAGAACAGCAGGGCGCCCGCGATGAGGCCGATCGTGCCGGCGTTGTCCACGAGGCCGGCGATGTCCAGCTGGTCGGAGATGCCGGGGACCTGCTCGGCGAGCTTGTCCTGGAGCTTCTCCTCCTGCCCCGTGCTCAGCGTGGCGGCGGCGATGGTGGCGGACACCGTCAGCAGCGGGAACAGTGCGACGAAACTCCTGAAGGTCATCGCTGCGGCCAGCCGCGTCCACTTCACACGGTCCAGCCGCTCGTACGACCGCCACGCGTGCGTGATCATCAGCCGTTCCGCCCACGGCCCGATCACCGGTAGCTTTTTCAGCCAGTCCATGATCCGACTCTGCCCTCCGCCCGGAACACCCATGTACGGGTACCCCAGAACCGCAGGACTGTGGCCAGTGCCATACCGATGACAGCGCCGGAGACCGTGTCCGCTCGCTGCGAGGTGAGTCCGAGACCGTAGTGGCTGACGGCCAGGCAGAGCAGCTGGACGGCGGCTCCGGCGAGGTTCACCGCGAAGAACACGGCGAACGGGCGCAGGCCCGGTGCGCGCGTGGTCCGGTAGGGGCCGAGGGCGTTGCCCGCGTAGGCGACCGTGCAGGCGGCCAGGAAGGACAGGGACTTGGCGGGGAGCGGATCGAGTCCGGCGGGCCCGCGCAGGGCGGTGAACAGGGCGAGGTCGACGGCGTAGGCGAGGAGGCCGACGCCGGCGAAACCGATCAGTTCCCGGCGGGCCGGGAGCGTGGGGCTCCGCCACGCGCGCGTGGTCACCAGTTCGCCACGGCCAGGCCGTACATCGCCACCCAGGCCACGCCGATGAGTGCGAGCGCGCGGTCGCCCAGGACGACGTCCTCGGGTTCGCCGGCCGTGCCGCGGTCGGCGAAGACGGCGTACCGGAGGACCGCCAGGATGAAGGCGACCATGGAGAGTTGGCGCCAGGGCAGCACGCTGGTGTGCGGGACGCCGCCCTCCTCCATGGCCCACAGGCAGTAGCCGAGGACGGCGACACCGGCCGCGAGCTGCCAGACGAAGCGGAGGTAGCCGGTGGTGTACTCGGTGAGCAACGCCCGGGTGGCGCCCGCTTCTCCGGCCATCTGGACGGCTTCCGAGTAGCGCTTGGCCGACACCATGAACAGCGCGCCGAAGCCGGTGGTGATCAGGAACCAGCGCGACAGCGGAATGCCGAGGGCGAGTCCGCCGATCATCGCGCGCATCAGGAAGCCGGTGGTGACGACGGCGAGGTCGACGACGAGGACATGCTTGAGGCTGATGCAGTAGGCCAGTTGCATGGCGAGGTAGGCGGTCAGCAGCGCGGCGACGGCCGGGCCGCACAGCCAGGCCGCGGCGGCGGGCGCGAGGAGGCCGAGGCAACCGCCGACGGCGTAGGCGACGGGCACGGGGACCTGCCCGGCGGCGACCGGGCGGTGCCGCTTGACGGGGTGGGCGCGGTCGGCGTCGGCGTCGCGGGCGTCGTTGACGAGGTAGACGGCGGCGGCGCAGGCGGTGAAGAGGCAGAAGATCAGGACGAGTTGGATCAGGGCGTGCCGGGAGAAGAGCTCGCCCGCGGCGGCCGGGGCGGCGACCACGAGGACGTTCTTGACCCACTGCTTGGGGCGCGCGGTCCTGAGGAGCCCGGCCAGGAGACCGCCCACGCGGGGTGGTGCGGGCCGCTCCTGGGGCGTGCGCTGCCGCAGGACGGCCGTCTCAGTCATGGTGGGCGTCTCCCCGCATCCAGCGGGCGCCGAGCCGGGCCGTGAGGGCGCCCAGGGCCGCGCCGGCGGCGACGTCCGTGGGGAAGTGGACGCCGGCCACCAGCCGTGAGACGCACACCAGGCCGGCGAGCGGCGGGACGGCGTGGGCGCCCAGGGCGCCGAAGGCGACGGCGGCGGCCGCCGCGGAGGTGGCGTGCGAGCTGGGGAAGGAGTGCCGGCCGGCCGTGCGCACCAGGGGCTCGACGTGCGCGGGGCGCGGCCGGCGCACGACCCGTTTCACTCCCATGCTGACGAGGTGCGCCCCGGCGGTGAGGGCCGTGCCCCGCAGCCAGGCGCCGCGTCGCCCGCCGTCGACGGCGGCTCCGGCGAGTCCCGCCGCCAGCCACAGCGCCGCGTGCTCCCCCGCCCAGGACAGGGCGCGCGCGGCGCCGGCCACACGCGGGTCGGTGCCGCACTCCCTGAGCGCCGAAACGATCCGGTGGTCCATGTCGTGCAGGTCGTCGAGGTCGTCCATGTGGACTCACTGTTCACGCCCGTCAGGCCTGAACTCCGGCAATATTGAGCGACATCCCATTAATCACCCATTTCGGGGAGGGTTGCCATGTTCTCGAACTTATCGCTCACAGCAGGGCGATACGGTCACAAGCATGTCTGCCGAGACCGATTTCGACCCGGACGTCATGGGCATGGACCACACCACCGTCACGGGCTGGGGCCGCACCGCTCCCACCGCCGCATGGGTGGTCCGCCCACGGTCGTACGAGGAGGCCGCGGCGGCCGTCCGGGACTGCGGGGCCCGCGGCGGGATCCCCCGGGGCCTGGGGCGGGCGTACGGGGACGCTGCGCAGAACGCGGGCGGGTCCGTGCTCGACATGACGGCGCTGGACCGGGTGCACGCCATCGACGCCGACGGCGGCACCGTGCTGTGCGACGCGGGCGTCTCCCTGCACCGGCTGATGGAGGTGCTGCTGCCGCTCGGCTGGTTCGTGCCGGTCACCCCCGGCACCCGGTACGTCACCGTGGGCGGGGCGATCGGCGCCGACATCCACGGCAAGAACCACCACGTCTCGGGCTCCTTCGCGCGGCACGTGCTCGCCCTCGAACTGCTCACCGCGGACGGCGAGATCCGCACGGTGATCCCCGGCACGCCGCTCTTCGACGCGACGGCCGGCGGCATGGGCCTGACCGGCGTGATCCTCACCGCGACGATCCGGCTCCAGCCGGTCGAGACCTCGCTGATGTCGGTCGACACCGAGCGGGCGACGGACCTCGACGACCTGATGGCCCGGCTCGCGGCCACCGACCACCGCTACCGCTACTCGGTCGCCTGGATCGACCTGCTGGCCCGGGGCGCCGCCACCGGCCGCGCGGTCCTCACCCGCGGCGACCACGCACCCCTGGACGCGCTCCCGGCCCGCCTGCGCCGTGAGCCGCTGGCCTTCCGCACCCCCCGCCTCCCGGCCACCCCCGCGATCCTCCCCGAGGGGCTGCTGAGCCGGACGACCGTGGGCCTGTTCAACGAGCTGTGGTACCGCAAGGCCCCCCGCACCCGGACCGGCCGGCTCCAGCGGATCTCGGGCTTCTTCCACCCGCTGGACGGCGTGCCCCACTGGAACCGCGTCTATGGCCGGGGCGGCTTCGTGCAGTACCAGTTCGTCGTCGGCTACGGCCACGAGGACGCCCTGCGCCGCATCGTGCGCCGCATCTCCGAACGCCGCTGCCCGTCCTTCCTGGCCGTCCTCAAGCGTTTCGGGGAGTCCGACCCGGGCTGGCTGTCGTTCCCCGTGCCGGGCTGGACGCTGGCCCTGGACATCCCGGCGGGACTGCCCGGCCTCGGCGCGTTCCTCGACGAACTGGACGAGGAGGTCGCCGCCGCCGGCGGGCGCGTCTACCTCGCCAAGGACGCCCGGCTGCGCCCGGAGCTGCTCGCGGCCATGTACCCGCGCCTCGACGACTTCCGCGAACTGCGCGCCCGGCTGGACCCGCGCGGGGTGTTCGTGTCCGATCTGGCCCGCCGCCTCAGTCTCTGAGCAACCTCTAGGAGCTGCTGTCATGAAGGACGCCTTCGGCCTCCCCCAGTCCCTGCTCGTCCTCGGCGGTACGTCCGAGATCGCGCTGGCGACCGCCCGCCGGCTGATCGCCCGCCGCACCCGCACCGTCTGGCTGGCCGGCCGCCCCTCCCCCGCCCTGGAGGAGGCCGCCGGACAGCTGCGCGGGCTCGGGGCCGACGTGCACACCGTCGCCTTCGACGCCCTCGACCCGGGCTCCCACGAGGCCGTGCTCGGCAAGGTCTTCGCCGAGGGCGACGTCGACATGGTGCTGCTCGCCTTCGGGCTGCTCGGCGACCAGGCCCGTGACGAGCGGGAGCCGGAGGCGGCGGTGCGGGTCGCGCAGACCAACTACACAGGCGCGGTCTCGGCCGGGCTGGTGTGCGCCCGCTCGCTCCAGTCCCAGGGTCACGGCTCGCTCGTCGTGATGTCCTCCGTCGCGGGCGAGCGGGCCCGCCGCGCGAACTTCATCTACGGCTCCAGCAAGGCCGGCCTCGACGCGTTCGCGCAGGGCCTGGGCGACGCGCTGCACGGCACGGGTGTGCACGTCATGGTCGTACGCCCCGGCTTCGTCCGGACGCGGATGACCGCCGGTCTGCCCGAGGCGCCGCTCGCGACCACACCCGAGGCGGTCGCGTCGGCCGTGGAGCTGGGGCTGCGGCGCCGCTCGGAGACGGTGTGGGTGCCGGGGACGCTGCGCGTGGTGATGGCGGCGCTGCGGCACCTGCCGCGCGGGGTGTTCCGGCGGCTGCCGGTCTGACCCCGCGGGCGGGTCAGCGGATGGGCACGGAGCCGCGCTCCACCCGCCCGGCCTGCGGGGGGACCACCGAGCCGCCGAAGGGGAACTCGCGGAGCTTGCGCCAGACGCCGTCGGCGCCCTGCTCGTAGAGGGCGAAGCCGGTGCAGGGCCACTCGGCCTCGTAGCCGGCGAGTTCCTCGAAGGCGCGGTCCATGGCCGCGTCGTCGATGCCGTGCGCCACGGTGACGTGCGGGTGGTACGGGAACTGCAGTTCGCGGTTGACCGGCCCGGCGGGGTCGCGGACCTGCTGCTGGAGCAGCGTGCAGGCCTCGGCGCCCGCGACGACCTGGACGAACACCACCGGCGACAGGGGCCGGAAGGTGCCGGTGCCGGACAGCCGCATGGGGAAGGCGCGGCCGGCGGCGGCGACCTCGGCCAGATGCGCCTCGACGGCCGGCAGGGACGCCTCGTCGATCTCTGTCGGCGGCAGCAGGGTGACGTGCGTGGGGATGCCGTGAGCGGCGGCGTCGCCGAAGCCCGCGCGCAGCTGCTGGAGCTCGCTGCCGTGAGGCTCCGGGACCGCGATCGAGACACCGATCGTTACGGTCCCCACGTCGTCTCCTGTCGTGTCAGTGTGGCCGCTGATACGACCACCCGGTTATCGACTGTACGGCCACGACCGGGTTACGGGCAGGCGCAACCGGAGTGATGTACAGCGCTGTTCGGTGGTACGGCTGTGTGCGGGGGCGGGTTCAGTGCTTGGCGGGCAGGAAGCCGACCCTGTCGTACGCCTGCGCGAGGGTCTCCGCGGCGACCGCGCGGGCCTTCTCGGCGCCCTTGGCCAGGATCGAGTCGAGCGTCTCGGGGTCGTCCAGGTACTGCTGGGTGCGCTCCCGGAACGGCGTCACGAAGTCGACCATGATCTCGGCGAGGTCCGTCTTGAGCGCGCCGTACATCTTGCCGGTGTACTTCTCCTCCAGCTCGGCGATGCTCTCGCCGGTGAGGGTCGAGTAGATCGTGAGCAGGTTGCTGACGCCCGGCTTGTTCTCGGCGTCGTAGCGGATCACCGTGTCGGTGTCGGTGACGGCGCTCTTGACCTTCTTGGCCGTGGCCTTGGGCTCGTCGAGGAGGTTGATGAGGCCCTTCGGCGTGGACGCCGACTTGCTCATCTTGATCGACGGGTCCTGGAGGTCGTAGATCTTCGCCGTCTCCTTGAGGATGTACGGCTTCGGCAGCGTGAAGGTCTCGCCGAAGCGGCCGTTGAAGCGCGTGGCGAGGTCGCGGGTGAGCTCGATGTGCTGGCGCTGGTCCTCGCCGACCGGGACCTCGTGGGCCTGGTAGAGCAGGATGTCCGCGACCTGGAGGATCGGGTACGTGAACAGGCCGACCGAGGCGCGCTCGGCGCCCTGCTTGGCGGACTTGTCCTTGAACTGCGTCATCCGGCCTGCCTCGCCGAAGCCGGTGAGGCAGTTCATGATCCAGGCGAGCTGGGCGTGCTCGGGGACGTGGCTCTGCACGAAGAGCGTGCAGCGGTCCGGGTCGAGCCCCGCGGCGAGGAGCTGGGCCGCGGCCAGGCGCGTGTTCGCGCGCAGGTCCTTCGGGTCCTGCGGGATGGTGATCGCGTGCAGGTCGACGACCATGTAGAACGCGTCGTGGGTCTCCTGGAGGGCCACCCACTGGCGGACGGCGCCGAGGTAGTTGCCGAGGTGGAACGAGCCGGCGGTGGGCTGGATCCCGGAGAGCACGCGAGGTCGGTCAGAGGCCATGCACACCATTCTCTCAGGTCCCGGGGGCCGATCCGGAACGGGCCGGAAACAGACGGGATCCCGTTCGGCTCCGGCGGTGTAACAAGGGGTGAGGCGCGGGACCGCCCCCGGGGCGGGCTCACGGTGGGGCCGATGCGGAGGGGGACCGGTGCGGGCACGAGGCGGGGCGGGGAGACGCCGGGGCCGAGTGAGTTCGGCTGCGTTGCGGGGCCGGACGGGTCCGGCCGCGTTGCGCGGACGGGTGGTGCGGTGGGGGCTGGTGGTGTGCGTGGCGGCCGTTCTGGCGGGGGGTGGGACGGTCACGACCGCCACTGCCGTCCCGGCGCGCGGACGGGACGTTCCCGACGTGGCGATGGTCGTCGCGGGCGGGACGGGGCGGACCGCGGCGGTGCGCTCGGGGCAGCGCGACTTCGCCCGGCTGTGGCAGCTGCTGGAGCCCACGCACACGGGGACGGAGCGGGTCCCGGACGACTGGGCGGAGGGGAGCTTCCCGCAGGTGCGGCTCACGGTGCTCTGGGGGCTGTCCGGGGTCGGCGGGTGGCCGGGCACGAACCGGCCGCCGGGCGGGGACGTGGCCGTCGAGCGGCAGGACCAGCTGGTGGTGGCCGCGGACGGCACGCCCTGGGTGCGCTCCGATCCCCGTCCCACCGTGGAGGACGACGACATCCGGTGGCACAGGGCGCCGCGGTCCGTCTTCGAGCGGTTCGACCTGGCCCGGCTGCTCGGCGACGCGGAGGGCGGGCCCGTCGCGAGCACGGCCGCCGCCGCGGACCCGGACGGTCCGCTGCGGGACGGCGTCCGGTGGGCGGCGACCGCAGGGGCACTGGGGCTCGCCGCCGGTGCGGGCGGCACGCTGCTGATACGCCGCGCGGCGGCCCGGCGGGAAGCCGGACCGCCGCGGGAGGAGCCGCGTCAGGTGCTGATCGACCTGGACGAGTGACGGACCCGGGGCGTCAGCCCAGGTCGATCTCCGGGTACAGCGGGAAACCGGCCACGAGGTCGGTGGCGCGGCGGGAGATCTCGTCGGCGACCTTGCCGTCGAGCACGTGGGCCGCCTTGGAGGGGGCGCCCGACTTGGTCGTGCCCGGCTCCGCGGTGGTGAGGACGCGGTCGATGAGGCCGGCGACCTCGTCCATCTCGGCGGTGCCCAGGCCGCGCGTGGTCAGCGCGGGCGTGCCGATGCGGATGCCGGAGGTGTACCAGGCGCCGTTGGGGTCGGCGGGGATGGCGTTGCGGTTGGTGACGATGCCCGACTCCAGCAGGGCGGCCTCGGCCTGGCGGCCGGTGAGGCCGTAGGAGGAGGCGACGTCGATCAGGTTCAGGTGGTTGTCCGTGCCGCCGGTCACCAGGGTCGCGCCGCGGCGCATCAGGCCTTCGGCGAGGGCGCGGGAGTTGTCGACGATGCGCTGGGCGTAGTCGCGGAAGGACTCCTGGCGGGCCTCGGCGAGGGCGACGGCCTTGGCGGCCATGACGTGCGGGAGCGGGCCGCCGAGGACCATCGGGCAGCCGCGGTCGACCTGGTCCTTCAGCGAGTCGTCGCACAGGACCATGCCGCCGCGCGGGCCGCGCAGCGACTTGTGGGTGGTGGTCGTGACGATCTGGGCGTGCGGGACCGGGTCGAAGTCGCCGGTGAGGACCTTGCCCGCGACCAGACCGGCGAAGTGCGCCATGTCGACCATGAGCGTCGCGCCGACCTCGTCGGCGATCTCCCGCATGATCCGGAAGTTCACCAGACGGGGGTAGGCCGAGTAGCCGGCGACGATGATCAGCGGCTTGAACTCGCGGGCGGAGGTGCGCAGCGCCTCGTAGTCGATGAGGCCCGTGGCGGGGTCGGTGCCGTAGGAGCGCTGGTCGAACATCTTGCCGGAGATGTTCGGGCGGAAGCCGTGGGTGAGGTGGCCGCCGGCGTCCAGGGACATGCCGAGCATGCGCTGGTTGCCGAAGGCCTGGCGCAGCTCGGCCCAGTCGGCGTCGGTCAGGTCGTTGATCTGGCGGGCGCCGGTCTTCTCCAGGAAGGGCACCTCGACGCGGGCGCCGAGGACGGCCCAGAAGGCGACCAGGTTGGCGTCGATGCCGGAGTGCGGCTGGACGTAGGCGTGACGGGCGCCGAAGAGCTCCTTGGCGTGCTCGGCGGCGAGGGACTCGACGGTGTCGACGTTGCGGCAGCCGGCGTAGAAGCGGCGGCCGATGGTGCCCTCGGCGTACTTGTCGCTGAACCAGTTGCCCATCGCCAGCAGCGTGGCCGGGGAGGCGTAGTTCTCCGACGCGATCAGCTTGAGCATCTCGCGCTGGTCGGCGACCTCCTGGCCGATGGCGTCCGCCACGCGGGGTTCGACGGCGCGGATCACGTCGAGGGCTGCGCGGTAGGCGGTGGAAGCGGTGGAGAGGGGCTCGGCTGACATGGTGGACCTCCGGACGTTGCGTTCAGCGTTCACGGTACGGCCCAGGCGCACGGCTCTCTCTGCACGGGCCGCTCCCCGATGGTTGGTCCCATCCCAGCGCGCCAGTCACGGCCCGGGGATCAGCCTACCGGGCGGGCCCGGGGAGCGTCTGCCGGGTTGGTGAGCGTTGCCGAGTGCGGGCGCGTCGTGGCTTGTCGCGCAGTTCCCCGCGCCCCTGGGTACGTTCCCCCTGAGCTCCGTTTACAAGATCACGTGTGGCAGGAAGCGGGCGTACTCGTCGGTGATCAGGCCCGACGACTCCCGGATGCCCAGGCCCGCCGACTCGTTCTCCACCACCCAGGCGCCCAGGACCACGCGGTTGCCGTCGAAGTCGGGGAGGGGGGCCAGCTGCTGGTAGACGCAGGGTTCGTCGCGGAGGGCGGGGGCGGTGCCCGGGTCGTGGATCGTGACGCCGGCGCCTTCCCGGCCCAGCAGGGGCTTGGCCACCCAGCCCTCGGCGGTCAGGTCGCGGGGGCCGTCCAGGTACGCGGGGAGGAGGTTCGGGTGGCCGGGGTAGAGCTCCCAGAGGATCGCCAGGAGCGCCTTGTTGCTGAGGAGCATCTTCCAGGCCGGCTCGATCCACAGGGTGGAGCCGGTGCCGCCGCCGTTGTCGAGGGTGTCCAGGACATGGTCGGCGAAGCGGTCGGTGGTGAGCCATTCCCAGGGGTAGAGCTTGAAGACGCTGCGGATGAACCGCAGGCGCTGGTCGACAAAGCGGCCGGAGAGGCGGTCCCAGCCGATCTCCTCCATGGAGATCCAGTCGGTCGCGAGGCCGGCCTGCTCGGCGGTCTCCTTGAGGTAGGCGACGGTCATCATGTCCTCGCCGAGTTCGTCGGCGGAGGAGTACGCGAAGTACAGGGGGCTGCCCGGCGGGAGGAGGGCGGCCTGCTTCTTCCAGGCGTCGATGAGGCGCTCGTGCAGGGAGTTCCACTGGTCGGCGCCGGGGAAACGGTCCTCCATCCAGAACCACTGGGGGGACGCGGCCTCGACCAGTGAGGTGGGGGTGTCGGCGTTGTACTCCAGGAGCTTGGCCGGACCGGTGCCGTCGTAGCGGAGGTCGAAGCGGCCGTAGACGGAGGGGAGTTCGGCGCGGCGGTGCCAGGCCTCGGCGACCCTGCGGGCGACGCGGGGGTCGGTGATGCCCAGGTCGGCGAAGCGGTCCTCGGTGACGATGTGGCCGGCCGCCGCCAGGCACATGCGGTGGAGGTCCTCGACCACCTCTTCGAGGGCCTCGATCTCCTCCAGGGAGAAGACGTAGTGCGCGCTCTCGTCCCAGTAGGGGCGCAGGGAGTCGTCGGGGTAGCGGGTCAGGGGGTAGATCAGCCCCTGTTCCTCGACGGTCTGCTGCCAGCCGGGGCGGGGCTCCATGGTGCGGCGTTCCATCGCCGGGCCCGCCCGTCAGCCGCCGCCGCTGCCGGAGCCGGAGCAGCCGAAGCCGCCCCGGTCGACGGCCTCGTCGCGGCTGAAGGTGCCGTCGTCGGCCCAGCCGCCGCTGACGTCGGCGTCGTAGTACCAGTCGGCGTCGGAGACCTTGGTCGTGCCGGTCTTCTTGCGGCCCTTCCCGGAGGAGGACGTGCCGGACGAGCAGTTCTTGTCGGCGACGATCTTGTAGCCGTTGATGTAGTCGTAGCTGTCCCGGTCCACACAGCGGCGGTCGGGGTCGGAGCCGCACGCGGACAGGGCCGCCGCGAGGACGCCCATGCCGCCCAGCACCACCGTGCTCGAACGCAACCGTCGCCGTGTTTCAGCCATGTGCGTATCTCCCCGCATCTCCCCGTGTGCACTGACAGACGGTCAGCCTAGAGATCGGTGTGAACGGCCGCGCATGGCCCCCTGCCCCCGGGCGCTCCCCTACTGTCGATTTGTGATCTTTGGAATGGTGTGCGCCCTCGGTGCGGCGGTCTGCTTCGGTACGGCGACCGTGTTGCAGGCGATCGCCGCGCGGTCGGCGGCGGCGACCGGGCCGGGCGGGGACGTGGCACTGCTGTGGCGGGCACTGCGGCAGTGGCGGTACCTCGCCGGGCTCGCGCTGGACGGGCTCGGGTTCGTGCTGCAGATCCTCGCGCTGCGGTCGGTGCCGATCTACGCCGTGGGGGCGGCGCTGGCGGCGAGCCTCGCGGTGACGGCCGTGGTCGCGGCGCGGCTGCTCAAGGTGCGGCTGAGCCGCGTCGAGTGGGCGGCGGTGGCGGTGGTGTGCGCCGGGCTCGCACTGCTGGGGCTGGCCTCCGGGGCGGAGGGTGACGAGGAGGGGCCGGGCTGGCTGCCGTGGGCGATGCTCGGGGCGGCGGCCGGGGTGCTGCTGCTCGGGGCGGTGGCCGGGCGGCTGCCTGAGCGGGGGCGGGCGCTGACGCTCGGGCTGGGGGCGGGGCTCGGGTTCGGCGTGGTGGAGGTGTCGGTGCGGTTGATCGACGGATTCTCGGCCGGCGAGCTGTTCCCCAACCCGGCGACGTACGCGCTGCTGCTCGGCGGCGGGGCGGCGTTCCTGCTGCTGACCTCGGCCCTGCAACGCGGGTCGGTGACCACGGCGACGGCCGGTCTGGTGCTCGGGGAGACGGTCGCGCCCGCGCTGATCGGCGTGGTGTGGCTCGGGGACCGTACGCGGCCGGGGCTGGGGTGGCTGGCGGTCGCCGGTTTCGCGGTGGCGGTGGCCGGGGCGCTGGCGTTGTCGCGGTTCGGGGAGGCGCCGGTGGAGGCGGAGGAGAGCGCGGTCACGCCGAGTTGAGCGGATGCGCTTTCCGGCCTGCGGGGATTCTTCATCTTCGGGGTGACCTCCGGGGCGTCCTTCGGAGAACCGGAAAATTCCTTGTTTGAATCTTGAACGCGCGGTGAGCGCTTTCCGTATGGGACGGCGTGACCAGTAATCCCGTCACGGTCACCGTGGCCTGTCGCGTGACGCCGGGCCGTGCAGCCGACTTCCACTCGCAAGGGTGGGCGATGCTGGGCGCGACCGCGCGGCAGCCGGGATTCATGAGGGGGTGGCGAAACTGTGGTTCGTGAATATGAGCGCGGTTTTCCCGCCGGTGCTCCTGTTCAATCTGACGGTGCTTCCCTATCTCGGTGACCTCAATGCACTGTTTCGCACGCTGTTGTTGTGTCTGTGTGTAACGGCCCTTGTCACCTGGATTCTCATGCCGCGGCTTCAGCGTTTCTTCCGGAAATGGCTGTACCCGTCGCTCCAGGCACTGCGCGGGCGGCACAAACGCCGGGCCGTACAGGCCCGCGAACGAACAGAGGGAGGTGGGCGGGTGAAGACCCTGCTCATCGACAATTACGACGCGTACACGTACAACCTGTTCCAGCTGCTCGCCGAGGTCAACGGCGAGGAGCCGGTGGTCGTCCGGAACGACGCTCCCGTCGACGGTCTTCCCGATCTCCGGGCGTTCGACAACCTGGTGGTGTCCCCCGGGCCCGGGCATCCGGGCGAGGCGCGTGATGTCGGTATCGGCGGCAGGCTGCTCGCGACCTCCCCGGTTCCGGTGCTCGGTGTGTGTCTGGGGCATCAGGGGATCGCGCTCGGGGAGGCCGGGCTGGTGGGGCCCGCTCCGGAGCCGCGGCACGGGCATCTTTCCACGATCCGGCATGACGGCCGGGACCTGTTCCACGGTCTGCCGCAGCACTTCACCGCCGTCCGCTACCACTCGCTGGCCGTGCGCGAGCCGTTGCCGGAGTCACTGGAGGCCACGGCCTGGGCGGAGGACGGCGTCCTGATGGGGCTCCGGCACCGCAGCCGGCCGCTGTGGGGGGTGCAGTTCCACCCGGAGTCGGTCCTCACGGAGTACGGCCACCGCATCCTCGTGAACTTCCGCAACCTCACCGCCGAGCGGGCGGGCAAGCTGCGCACGAAGAACACGGCCGTGCCCTCGCACGAGCAGGTCCGGCGGCGGGTCGTCGTCCCCGAGTGCGACGCGGGGGCCCGGCGCCCTGTGGGGGGCCTCCTCGGCCTCGGCGGCCTGCGTCGCCCGGTGGCCGCGGCCGTCTTCCAGGTCGCCGCCGTCACGCAGGCGAGGGCGAACGCGCTTGGCGGCTCCGGGGCGACGGGCCTCGGCGAGACCACGCCGCCGAGCCGGCCGACTCCGTCGGCGGGGGTGGGGCTCCGCACCGAGTCCGTGGCGGAAGCCCCGGTTGCACCTACGCCCGGCGGGGCCGCCACGGCGCCGGGGCCGGGGGCCGGCTGCGAGGCTGTCGCATCCGTCCCGGGCGCGGGAGTCGGGCCACGCCCCGAGTCCGTGGCATCCGCCCCGCAGGCCGGGAGGCCCGTCGGCGCGGCGCCAGGGGCAGCCCCTGAGGCTGTCGCACCCGACCCGGCTGCGGGAGTCGGGCAACGCCCCGAGTCCGTGGCGTCCGCCAGGCTTGCCGGGACACCCGTCGGCGCGGCGCCTGGGGCAGGCGGCGGGGCTGTCGCACCCGACCCGGCTGCGGGAGTCGGGCCACGCCCCGAGTCCGTGGCATCCGCCCCGCAGGCCGGGAGGCCCGGCGCGGCGACAGGGGCAGCCCCTGAGGCTGTCGCACCCGACCCGGCTACGGAAGTCGGGCAACGCCCCGAATCCGTGGCGTCCGCCAGGCTTGCCGGGACACCCGTCGGCGCGGCGCCGGGGGCAGGCTGCGAGGCTGTCGCACCCGACCCGGCTACGGGAGTCGGGCCACGCCCCGAGTCCGTGGCATCCACCCCGCAGGCCGGGACGCCCGTCGGCGCGGCGTCGGGGGCAGGAACCAAGTCCCTGGCATCCGCCCCGGATGCGGTGGTGCAAGGCCGGGGCGTCCCGGCTGCGGGGGGCGGACCTCGGTCCGAGGCCGGCTCTTCCAGCCCGACTGCTCCGGTGCCCGGTGCGGGCGTCCCGGCTACGACGGTGCCCGGTGAAGGTGCGGCGCCCAGTGGGGCCGCAGTGGTCCCGGGGCAGGGGTCCCCGGCCACGGGCGGGTCCGCCGTACCGGCCGCCCGGGGGCGGAAGGTCGTACCGGACTCCGTCGCCATCCCCCGGCCCCGTCGGCCCGATCGGGTCGGGTACCGGCTGCACACCCGGAGGGTCAGCGGTGCCGTCGACGCCGAGGCGGTCTTCAGCCGGATGTTCGCGGGCTCGCCGCGGAGCTTCTGGCTGGACAGTTCGCTGGTCGAGCCGGGGCGGTCGCGGTTCTCGTTCCTCGGGGACGACCAGGGGCCGCTCGCCGAGTTCGTGCGGTACGACGTCGGTGCCGGGCGGTGTGAGATCGAGCGGGCGGGTCGGCCCCTGCGGCGGGTGAGGGCGAGTGTCTTCGACTATCTCAAGCGGCAGTTGACCAACCGCCGGGTGGACGCGACCGGGCTGCCGTTCGACTTCACCGGCGGCTACGTGGGCTACTTCGGCTACGAGATGAAGGCCGACTGCGGGTCGGCCAACCGGCACCGCTCCCCCACCCCGGACGCCGCGTGGCTGTTCGCCGACCGGGTGATCGCGGTGGACCACGAGGAGGGCTTCACCTACGCCGTGTGCCTGGCGGAGGACACCCCGCCGGCCGCGCGGGAGGCCGCCGACTGGCTGGAGGGCGTGCTGGCCGGCCTCTCCTGCGTGGCGACGGAACGCCCGCCGCTGCCCGGACCGCCGGAGCCGGCCGACCCCGGCGCGGCCGAGGCCTGGCTGGTGCGGGACCGCGCCACGTACCTCGCGGACATCGAGGCGTGCCGGCAGGCACTGCGGTCCGGCACCAGCTACGAGGTCTGCCTGACGAACGCCGCCCGGCTGCCCGCCCCGCCCGACCCGCTGGAGTTCTACCGGACGCTGCGCCGCGACAACCCGGCCCCGTACGCGGCGTTCCTGAGGTTCGGGGAGCTGGAGGTGGCCGGTTCCTCGCCCGAGCGGTTCCTGCGGATCGGCCGGGACGGCACCGCCGAGGCCCGGCCCATCAAGGGCACCGCGCCCCGGGGCCAGGCGCCGGAGGAGGACGCCCGGCTGCGGGACGCGCTCGCCTCGGACGCCAAGACCCGGGCCGAGAACCTGATGATCGTGGACCTGCTCCGCAACGACCTCGGGCAGGTCTGCCGGACCGGGACCGTGCGGGTCTCCAAGCTGATGGCCACGGAGACCTACGCCACCGTGCACCAGCTGGTCTCCACCGTGCAGGGCAGACTGCGGGACGGCACGGACGCGGTGGACTGCGTGCGGGCCTGCTTCCCGGGCGGGTCGATGACCGGCGCGCCGAAGCTGCGCACGCTGGAGATCATCGACACGCTGGAGACCGAGGCCCGGGGCGTCTACTCCGGTGCCCTCGGCTACTTCGGCTGCGGTGGCGGTGCGGACCTGAGCATCGTGATCCGGACCGCCGTCCTCGCCGACGGCCTGATGCACCTGGGTGCGGGCAGCGCGATCGTGCTCGGCTCCGATCCGGACGCCGAGTACGAGGAGATGCTGCTGAAGACGGCGGCCCCGATGCGCGCCCTCCACCGGCACACGGCCGACCGGATGCGGCAGGAGGGCCCGCCGGGGCAGCGGGCCGGTGCGACGGGGGAGGTCGGACGATGACCGGTCCGCAGGTCGTACTGGGCCCGGCGGAGGCCGAGGCGCCCGGGAATCTCACGGCCCACCTGGCGGAACTCGCCGAGCGGCTCCTGTGGGCGCCGACGTCCCGCTTCCCGCGCAAGGTGGCCGCCTCGTTCACCGATCCGCACCGGCGGGTGCTGCTGGCGGGTGAGGCGGCCACCTCTTCCCGCCGTTCGGGGCGCGCGGCCTGAACAGCGGGATCGCGGACGCGGCGACCGCCGCCGGGGCGATCGCCGCCGGGACCGCGGAGGCGGTCGAGCACTTCGCGGAGGTGCGGCGCGCGGCGGGCCTGTTCAACATGGCCGCCGCCGGCACGGCCCTGGATCATCTGCGGCCGCAGCGCCGGATCGTCCGGGTCAGGCAGCGGGCCGCAGCGGCCCTGGCGCCGGTGCTGCCATGGTGTGGATCCTGGCTGGAGCACGCGCCGTACGGACCCCGGCACGGGGCGCCCGCCGTCGCGGGCCGCAGGTACTGAGGAGAGGAGCCCATGGTGACAACACCTGCGGTGGCGGAAGGCCTGTGGGCCTGGACGCCCGGCCGTGGCCTGGTCCCGGCCCCGGAGCGGACGGCCGGGGGGCGGCTGCTCGTCGCGGACTCCTGGCTGCTGCGCGAGGGCCGGGTGCGGGCCTACGACCGGCACCGGGAGCGGTTCTCGCGGTCCTGCGGTGACTGCGGCGGACCGGAACCGCGCCGGCTCACGGCGTTCTGGCAGGACGTGACCGCCGCCCTGCCGAGAACCGGGGAGTGGTTCCCCCGGGTGGAACTCGCGGCCGGGTCCCTGGAGCTGCGGCTGCTGCTGAGGCCCGCTCCACCACTGGGTACGGGGGTACGCCTGTGGGCGGCGGGCCAGTCCGATCCGCGGACGGTGCCCCGGCGCAAGGGCCCGGACCTGGACACCCTCGCCCGGGTGCGCCGCCGGGCCACGGGCGAGGGCGCGGAGGAGGCGGTGCTGATCGCCCGCTCGGGCACGGTCCTGGAGTCGGCCACGGCCGGTGTCCTGTGGTGGGAGGACGACACCCTGTGTCTGCCCCCGCCGCGGCTGCCCGTCCTGCCGAGTGTGACGGCCGGGCTGGTGCAGGAGCGGGCGCTGCGCTCCGGGCTGCGGATCGCGCACCGCGAGCGGACCGTGGCGGAGCTGGACGGCCGTGAGGTGTGGCTGGTGAACGCGCTGCACGGGATCCGGCCCGTGACGGGCTGGGTCGGACGGCCGATGCGGGTGCCGCCGACGGAACGGGCCGGGGAATGGCGGACATGGCTGGACAGCCTCTTGGAGCCCCTGCCGGCCGACTGAAACGGAGAATGGGCTGACCGTATCCGCCGGACGACATTTCCGAGGGTGAGTTCGGGCGATTATCCGGGCAGTACCGCGGACAGCGCGTCCAGCGCCCCCGACCAGGCGTGGTCCGGCGGCGTGCCGTAGCCGACGACCAGGGCGTCGACGGGATCGGCCCGCGCGGCGGGGTGGGTGTAGCGGGCGAGTCCGTGGAGGGCGAGGCCCCGCCAGTTCGCCGCCTGGACCACCGACTGCTCGGTGCCCGGGGGCAGGCGCAACAGGACGTGCAGACCGGCCGCGATGCCGGTGACGCGGGCCTCGGGGGCCCGGGCCGTGACGGCGGCGACCAGGGCGTCCCGGCGGCGCCGGTAGCGCAGGCGGGTCGCGCGCACGTGCCGGTCGTAGGCGCCGGAGGTGAGGAACTCGGCCAGGGTCAGCTGGTCCAGCACCCCGCAGGTGTCGACGCCGCCCTTCGCCGCCGCGACCTCGTCGGCGAGGCCCTGCGGCAGCACCATCCAGGCCAGCCGCAGCCCGGGCGCGAGGGACTTGCTCGCGGTGCCCAGATGGACCACCCGGTCGGGGTCCAGGCCCTGGAGCGCGCCGACGGGCTGCCGGTCGTAGCGGAACTCCCCGTCGTAGTCGTCCTCCAGCACCAGACCGCCGGTGCGCCGGGCCCAGTCCACGACGGCCGTGCGGCGGTCGCGGTGCAGGGGCACGCCCATGGGGAACTGGTGGGCGGGGGTGAGCAGCAGGGCGTCGGCTCCGGACAGGGCTCCCGGGTCGGTGCCCAGCCGGTCGAAGGGCAGCGGGGCGGTGTCCAGTCCTGAGCCGGCCAGGATCCTCCAGTGCACGTCGAGACCGTACGACTCGACGGCTACCGTCCGTGCTCCGCGCGCCCGCAGGACCGTGCCGAGCAGCTTCAGGCCGTGCGCGAACCCGGCGCACACCACGATGTGGTCGGGGCCGGTGCGGACGCCCCGGGCCCGGGAGAGGTACGCGGCGAGCGCGGCCCGCAGCTCGGGGCGGCCGCGGGGGTCGCCGTAGTCGAGCGCGTGGTGCGGGGCGGCGGTGAGGGCGCGGCGGGCGGCCTTGAGCCATGCCGTGCGCGGGAAGGAGGCGAGGTCGGGGCTGCCGGGGCGCAGGTCGTAGGCCGGGCGGGCGGGTGCGCGGGGGTGGGGTGCCGTGCCGGACGGCGGGACGACCTCGCGCGCGGCGACGCGGGTGCCCGAGCCCTGCCGGGCGGTGAGCCAGCCCTCGGCGACCAGGTCGGCGTAGGCGTCGGCGACGGTGTTGCGGGCGATGCCCAGGTCGGCGGCGAGCGCGCGGGAGGAGGGCAGCCGGGTGCCCGGGGCCAGCCGCCCGGAGCGCACCGCCTCGCGCAGGGCGTCGGTCAGCCCCCGGCGCAGGCCCGGCCCGGTCGGCTCCACGTGCAGGTCGATGCCCAGAGTGGCCCAGGGTTCCGCCATGGAAATGGACCATACTCCTGGGCTGCTTCCCTCCTAGGGTCGAGGGCATGACGACGCACACCGACACCCCGACGACCGTGGAGTACACCCCCGAGCAGCCCGCCCGCCTGGAGTGGGCCAAGCACGCGCCCGAGGTCTACAAGGCGATGGTCCGGCTGGAGACCGCCGCCCGGAAGGGCCTCGACCACAAGCTGTACGAGCTGGTGAAGATCCGCGCCTCCCAGATCAACCACTGCGCGTTCTGCATCGACATGCACACCAAGGACGCCCTGGCGGCGGGCGAGAGCGTCGAGCGGATCGTGCAGCTGAGCGCCTGGGACGAGTCGCGGCATTTCTACACCGCGAAGGAGGTCGCCGCGCTGGAGCTGACGGAGGCGGTGACGGTCCTCACGGACGGTTTCGTGCCGGACGAGGTCTACGACAACGCCGCGAAGCACTTCGAGGAGGCCGAGCTGGCGCAGGTCATCGCCGCGATCACGGTGATCAACGCCTGGAACCGGTTCGGGGTGACCTGCCGGATGGCGCCGGGTCACTACCAGCCCGGCCAGTACAAGTGACGGCTCGGACGCGGCTGTATCTGATCGGGCTGGTCGTCGCCATCAACAACTGGAACCGGGTGATGGTCGGCCGCCGGATCCCGCCTGGGGGGTATACGCCGTGAGCAAAGTGGAGGTTTTCCGCGCCCTGCATCATCACCGGGCGCCCGGTGACCCGTTGGTCCTGCCCGGGCCGTGGGACGCGGCCAGTGCGCGGGTGTTCGCCGAGGCGGGGTTCCCCGCGCTCGCCACGCCCAGCGCCGGGGTCGCCTCCTCGCTCGGGTACGAGGACGGGCAGGTCCCGGCCGACGAGATGTTCGCCGCGGTCGCCCGGATCGTCCGGGCCGTCGACGTGCCCGTGTCGGCGGACGTGGAGGGCGGTTACGGGCTCGCCCCGAAGGACCTCGTGGAGCGGCTGCTGGAGGTGGGGGCGGTCGGCTGCAACCTGGAGGACTCCGCAGACGGGGTGCTGAAGGACCCCCGGGCGCACGCCGCTTGGCTGGCCGAGGTGCGCGAGGCGGCCGGTGACCGGCTGTTCGTCAACGCCCGCATCGACACCTTCTCCCGCGGGGTCGACGATCCCGGCCCGGCCATCGAGCGGGCCGCGCTGTACGTCGCCGCCGGAGCCGACTGCGTGTACCCGATCGGGGCCCCGCCGGAGATCCTGCCGCTGCTGCGGGCCGGCATCCAGGGGCCGATCAACGTGGGAGCCCCGGTCGACGGTGGCCCCTCACCCGCCGAACTCGGCGCGCGAGGGGCCACCCGGATCACCTTCGGTCCCGGACTCCAGCGGCGGGCCGCCCGGGCCCTGCGGGAGATCGCCGACCTGTTGGTGCGGTGAACGTCAGGACAGCCACTTCTTCCACGTGGACTTGTGGCTGTCCACCCACTTCTTCGCCGCGTCCTCCGGCGTCATCTTCTGGTCGGCGATCATCAGGGAGACCTCGTTCTGGTCCTCCGTCGTCCACTTGAACTTCTTCAGGAAGGCCGCCGCCTTGCCGCCGCTCTTGGCGAAGTCCGCGTTGAGGTACTTCTGCAGCGGCGTGTGCGGGTAGGCGCAGGCGACCTTCTCCGGGTCGGCGTCGCAGCCCTCCTTGTACGGCGGCAGCTTCACCTCGGTCATCGGGACCTTCTTGAAGAGCCACTGCGGGGAGTACCAGTAGGTGAGGAAGGGCTTCTTCTCCTTGGCGAACTGTTTCATCTGCGTGATCTGCGCGGCCTCGGACCCGGCGAACACGACCTGGTAGTCCAGCTTCAGGTTCTTCACCAGCGCCTTGTCGTTGGTGACGTAGGACGGCGAACCGTCCATCAGCTGGCCCTTGCTGCCGCTCTCCGGGGTGCGGAACTGGTCGGCGTACTTGTTGAGGTTCTTCCAGTTCGTGATGTCCGGGTGCTTCTTGGCGAAGTACGTCGGGACGAACCAGCCGATGTGGCCGGTGACGCCGAGTTCGCCGCCGGGCGCGATCGTCTTCTTGTCCTTGACGTACCGCTGCTCCTGCTCCGGGTGTCCCCAGTCCTCCAGGAGGGCGTCGACGCGGCCCTGGCTGAGGGCGTCCCAGGCGGGCACCTCGTCGACCTGGACGGTGTCGACGCGGTAGCCCAGCTCGTGCTCCAGGATGTACTGGGCGACGGCCACGTTGGACTGCGCGCCCACCCAGGACTGCACGGACAGGGTCACCGTCTTGGAGCCCTGCGCGTTGGCAAAGGGCGAGGCCTGCTTGGTCATGTCGGCGGCACCGCAGCCGGTGAGCAGCGCCAGGGAGCTCACCGCGGCGACCGCGGCGGTCGTACGGATCCGCATGTCAGGCTCCCTTCTTCGCGCGGCGTTCGGTGGGCTGGGTCACCCGGTCGAGCATCAGGCCGAGGCAGACGATCGCCGCGCCGGCCACCAGACCGGTCGCAAGGTCGCCCTGGGCGAGGCCGAAGACGACGTCGTAGCCGAGGGCGCCACCGCCGACCAGGCCGCCGATGACGACGACGGCGAGGACCAGCACGAGGCCCTGGTTGACGGCGAGCAGCAGTGCCGGGCGGGCCAGCGGGAGCTGCACCTGCCGCAGCTGCTGCCAGCTGGTCGCACCCAGGGAGCTGGAGGACTCCAGCGCGGCCGGGTCGACCTGGCGCAGACCCTGGGTGGTGATGCGGACGACGGCCGGCAGGGCGTAGACGATCGCGGCGGCGACGGCCGGGGCGCGGCCGACGCCGAACAGGGCGACGACCGGGATCAGGTACACGAACTGCGGCATCGTCTGGAACACGTCGAGGACCGGGCGCAGCGCCCGCTCCAGACGGTCGCTGCGGGCCGCGGCGATACCGACGGCGAAGCCGACGACCAGGGTGACGGCGACGGCCGCCAGGACCTGGGAGAGGGTGTCCAGGGACGGCTTCCAGACGCCGAGGACGCCGATCGCGGCCATGGCCAGAACGGCCGTGAGCGCGGTGCGCCAGGTACCGATGACCCAGGCCAGGGCGGCGACAATCAGCAGGACCGACCACCAGGGCAGCGCCTGCAGGCCGTCGCGCATCGGGTCGAGGACCCAGGTGGTGAAGTGGCCCGCCCAGTCGGCGGTGCCGCCGACCACGGGGACGCCCGAGTACAGGTGCGCGGTCATCCAGTCGACGGCGCGGTTGACGGGCTCGGCGATGCCGACGATCCAGGATTCGGGCCAGTCGAGGCGGCCCGCGAGCCGCCCGGAGACCGCCACGACGACGACCCCGGCGAGGGCGAAGAGCCAGCCGCGCCCGCTGTGGGGCTCGGGTTCGGCGCCGAGCTTCTCCCCCGCCGCGCCGGTGACGCGGTCCAGGACGACGGCCAGCAGCACGATCGGGATGCCGGCCGCGAGCGCGGCGCCGACGTCGACCGAGGCCAGTGCCTGGTAGACGCGGTCACCGAGACCGCCCGCGCCGATGACGGCCGCGATGACGGCCATGGACAGCGCCATCATGATCGTCTGGTTGAGGCCGAGGAGGAGCTCCTTGCGGGCCAGCGGGATCCGGGCGGTCAGCAGCCGCTGGCGTGCCGTGGAGCCGAGGGACTCGACGGCCTCCAGCACGCCCTTGTCGGCGCCCCGCAGCCCGAGCGAGGTCAGGCGGGCCATGGGCGGGGCGGCGTAGATGACGGTGGCCAGGACGGCCGCCGGGACGCCGATGCCGAAGACCAGCACGACCGGCAGCAGGTAGGCGAAGGCGGGCAGCACCTGCATGGTGTCCAGGACCGGCCGCAGCATGCGGTCCATCCGGTCGGACAGCCCGGCGGCGAGCCCGAGCACCGCGCCGACGACGACCGACGCGAGGACCGCGACGACCATCAGGGCGAGCGTCTGCATGGTCGGCACCCACATGCCGAGCAGGCCGCAGGCGAGGAACGCGGCGGCCGTGCCGAGCGCTAGCTTCACACCCGCCACGCGCCAGGCGACCAGCGCGCCGATGGCCGTGACGCCCGCCCAGCCGACGGCCAGGAGGGTGAGGTAGACGGCCCGTACGGCGATGACGACCACGTTGCTGACGTGGCCGAAGAAGTAGAGGAACAGCGGGTGGCTGTCGCGGTTGTCGATGATCCAGTCGCTGGCCTTGGCGAGCGGCTCGGAGAAGTCGACGGTCAGGGCGCTCGGCCAGGTGCCGCTGGCCCAGCGGGCGTTGGCCAGCGGCACGAGGATCGCGGCGGCGAGGGCGAGCAGCAGCAGCTTGTGGACGGCCCGGTGCTTGAGGAGGGCGGGCAGGCCGACCCGGGGCGGGTTCGCGGTGATGGTCGCCATCAGACCGCCTCCTTGGGCTGCTCCGTCCCCGGTGGAGCGGGCTGCTCCGTGCCGGCGACGACGCCGAGGAGCGTGTCGGAGTCGACCACGCCCACGCACCGGCCCTTGTCGACGACCCGGGCCGGAGCGCCGGCGCGGGCGACCGCCTCGATCGCCTCGGACACCGTCGCGTCGGGGCGCACCGCCGGTCCGCTGCCGTCCTGGTCCGCCGTCGGGCGTCGCATGGCCGTGCGGACGGTGAGGACCTGCTCGCGCGGGACGTCCCGGACGAACTCGCGGACGTAGTCGTCGGCGGGCGCGCCCACGATCTCCTCGGGGGTGCCGAGCTGGACGATCCGGCCGTCGCGCATCAGGGCGATGCGGTCGCCCAGTTTCAGGGCCTCCTGGAGGTCGTGCGTGATGAAGACCATCGTGCGACCCTCCTCGCGGTGCAGCCGGACGACCTCCTCCTGCATCTCCCGCCGGATCAGCGGGTCGAGCGCGCTGAACGGCTCGTCGAAGAGCAGGACCTCGGGGTCGGCGGCGAGCGCGCGGGCGAGGCCGACGCGCTGCTGCTGGCCGCCGGAGAGCTGGCCGGGGCGGCGGTGCTCCATGCCATCGAGGCCGACCTTGGCGACGACCTCCGCGGCCCGCTCACGCCGCTCGGCCTTGCCCATGCCCTGGATCTCCAGGCCGTAGGCGACGTTGTCGAGGACGGTGCGGTGCGGCAGCAGGCCGAAGTGCTGGAAGACCATCGCGGCGCGGTGGCGGCGCAGTTCGCGCAGCCGGGAGCGGTCCATGGCGCGGACGTCCTCGCCGTCGATGGCGATGGTGCCGGCCGTGGGCTCGATCAGCCGGGTCAGACAGCGCACCAGCGTGGACTTGCCGGAGCCGGACAGGCCCATGACGACGAAGACCTCGCCCTTGCGGACGTCGAAGCTGACGTCGCGCACGGCGGCGGTGCAGCCGGTGCGGGAGCGCAGCTCGGCGGGGTCGAGGGCGGTGAGCTCGGGGTCGGCGGGAACGCGCTCGGCCTTGGGGCCGAACACCTTCCACAGGCCCTCCACCGAGAAGACGGGGGTGGTGTCCATGGTCTGCTCCGTCGGGGGTTCGAGGATCGCGGTCACTTGACACCACCACCGATCAGCTCGGCGGCCTTCTCACCGACCATGAGGACTCCGATCATCGGGTTGACGGTGGTCATCGTGGGGAACACGGAGGCGTCGGCGATGCGGATGCCCTCCAGGCCGCGGACGCGCAGCTCGGGGTCGACGACGGCCTCCCGGTCGTCGGCGGCGCCCATCTTGCAGGTGCCGGCGGGGTGGTAGACGGTGTGCGCGACCTTGCGGGCGTACTCGCTGAGCTCCTCGTCACCGGTGACGTCCGGGCCGGGGGCCACCTCGCGCTTGAGCCAGCCGGCCAGCGGCTCGGTCTTGGCGATCTCGCGGGCGATCTTGATGCCGTCCACGAGGGTCCTGCCGTCGTAGTCGTCCTCGTCGGTGAAGTAGCGGAAGTCCAGGGCGGGCTTGACCTCGGGGTCGGCGCTGGTCAGGTACAGCCGGCCGCGGCTCTTCGGCTTGGGGATGTTCGGGGTCATGGAGACGCCGAACTCCGGCCGCCGGTAGCCCAGTCGCTCCGGGTTGTCCGTGAAGGGGATCTGGTAGAAGTGGAACATCAGGTCGGGGTGCGCCAGTTCGGGGTCGCGGCGCACGAACAGGCCCGCGTCGGAGTCCATCGCGGAGTTCTCCGGGATGGGCCCGTTGGTCTCCCAGACGATGACGGACTCCGGGTGGTCGAGGAGGTTCTCGCCGACGCCCGGCAGGTCGTGCGTGACGGGGATGCCGAGCTTCTCCAGGTCGGCCTTGGGTCCGATGCCGGAGTGCATCAGCAGCCGGGGCGAGTCGACGGCGCCGGCGCACAGCAGCACCTCGTTGCGTGCCTTGACGAGGATCTCCTCGCCGTCCTTGGTCCGCACGTGCACGCCCTCGGCGCGGTTGCCGTCGAGCTGAAGCTTGTGCGCCCAGGTCTCCAGCAGGATCGTCAGGTTGGGCCGCTCGTCCATCACCGGGTGCAGGTACGCCACCGACGCCGAGGACCGCTTGTTGTTCTCGGGGTGGTAGGCGAGGTCGAAGAAGCCGACGCCCTCGGTGAAGGGCTTCTTGTTGAAGCCGTCGACGCGCGGCACGCCCAGCGCTTCCTGGGCGGCGTCGACGAAGTCGCGGGCGATGGCGTTCCGGTCCTTCTCGTCGACCGGGACGATGTTGTTGAGCAGCCGGGCGAAGTACGCCTCCATCTGCACCGCGCCCCAGCCCTTGGCGCCGGCGTCCTCCCACTCGTCCCAGTCGGCGGGCAGCGGCTTGAAGGCGATCAGGGTGTTGTGCGAGGAGCAGCCGCCCAGGACGCGGGCCCGACTGTGCCGGATATGCGAGTTTCCGCGTGGCTGTTCGGTGGTGGGGTAGTCGTAGTCGAGTTCGCCGCCGAGCAGGCCCATCCAGCGGCGCAGGGTCAGTACGTCGTCACGGCCGACGTCACTGGGGCCGCCCTCGATGACGGCGACGGTGACGTCCGGGTTCTCGGTCAGGCGGGAGGCGATCACGGAACCTGCGGTTCCGCCGCCTATCACGACATAGTCGTACTCATGACTGGTGTGGGACATGGCGTACTTGCTCCAGTGGGGATGAAGTGAACAGGCTCGGGGACGGGGACGTTCAGCCCGGGGTGTGGGGGTCAGCCCGGGATGAGGGGTCGGCGGCCCGGCGGGGTGTGGGGTCAGCCCGCGAACCAGCGCACCGGCTTGGGAGCGAGGTTCTGGTAGACGTGCTTGGTCTCCCGGTACTCGGCGAGTCCGGCGGGGCCGAGTTCGCGGCCCACTCCGCTCTTGCCGAAACCGCCCCATTCCGCTTGCGGCAGGTAGGGGTGGAAGTCGTTGATCCAGATCGTGCCGTGGCGCAGCCGGCCGGCCACGCGGCGGGCGCGGCCCGCGTCGGCGGTCCAGACGCCGCCCGCGAGTCCGTACTCGGTGTCGTTGGCGAGGGCGACGGCCTCGTCCTCGGTGCGGAAGGTCTCGACGGTGAGGACCGGCCCGAAGACCTCCTCCCGGATGACGCGCATCTCGCGGTGGCAGTGGTCGAGGACGGTCGGCTCGTAGAAGTAGCCGTTCTCGGGGCGCTGCGGGGACGGCTCGGGGCGCTTGCCGCCGGAGCGGAGCACCGCGCCCTCCTTGAGGGCGGACTCGACGTACATCTCGACCTTGGCTCGCTGCTGCTCGGAGACGAGCGGGCCACACTCGACGCCGTCCTCGGTGCCGCGGCCGAGGCGGATCTTCTCGGCGCGCCGGGCGAGTTCGGTGACGAAGCGGTCCCGGACGGACTCCTCGATGATGAGGCGGGCGCCCGCCGAGCAGACCTGGCCGCTGTGGATGAAGGCGGCGTTGAGGGCCTGGTCGACGGCGGTGTCGAAGCCCTCCTCGGTGGCGCAGGCGTCGGCGAAGACGACGTTGGGGTTCTTGCCGCCGAGTTCGAGGGCGACCTTCTTGACGGTGGGCGCGGCGGCCTGGGCGACCTTGGTGCCGCTGACCAGGCCGCCGGTGAAGGAGACCAGGTCGACGTCGGGGTGCTCGGACAGGCGCGCGCCGACGGAATGCCCCGGGCCGGTGACGATGTTGGCGACGCCCTCGGGGAGCCCGGCCTCGACGAGCAGGTCGATGAGCGCGATCGTCGTCATCGGGGTGATCTCGCTCGGCTTGATGACGAAGGTGTTGCCGGCGGCGAGGGCGGGGGCGATCTTCCAGCTGGCCTGGAGCAGCGGGTAGTTCCAGGGCGTGATCATCGCGCAGACACCGATCGGCTCGTGCACGACGACGCTGTGGACGTCGGCCGAGCCGGCGTCCACGACCCGGCCGGGGGCCTCTCCGGCGACCAGGTCGGCGAAGTAGCGGAAGGCGTCGGCGACGCAGTCGATGTCGACGCGGCCCTCCTCGACGGTCTTGCCCGCGTCCTGGGCCTCCAGCCGGCCGAGCTGCTCGCGGTCCCGCACGAGGAGATCGGCGACGCGGCGCAGCAGCGCGGCCCGCTCGGGGACGGGCGTGTGCGGCCACGGCCCCTCGTCGAAGGCGCGCCGGGCGGCGGCGATCGCCAGGTCGGTGTCCTTCTCGTCGCCCTCCGCGACCACGGCGAAGGGCAGGGCGTCCGCGGGGTCGAGGATCTCGCGGGTGGCCCCGGAGGTGGCCGCCCGCCACTCTCCTCCCGCATGGATGGTTTCGCGTGCCTGAAGTTCGGTACTTTCCGCCATGATCGCTCTTCGCCTTCCAATCCTGATCAGCGCCCCTGTGTCACATTCGTGTCACTAAGAGACCGAGTTCGCCTGCCCGACTCCCTCGGATGCATGCGCGTCGATGGCCGAAAGTGCGCTGTGTCACGGGAGATGTGGACAAACAGGAACAAAAGGTGCGGAGAGTCGGCTCGCCGGCCCGTACAAAGCCCGCAGGCCCCGCACCGGACAACCGGTGCGGGGCCTGCGTACGGAATTCCGAGCGGCTCGGGTCAGATGAGGCCGAGGCCGCGGACCGCCTCGCGCTCCTCCTCGAGCTCCTTGACGGAGGCGTCGATCCGGGCGCGGGAGAACTCGTTGATCTCCAGGCCCTGGACGATCTCGTACGAGCCGTCCTTGGTGGTGACCGGGAAGGAGGAGATGAGGCCCTCCGGGACGCCGTAGGAACCGTCCGACGGGATGCCCATGGAGACCCAGTCGCCGTCGGCGGTGCCGTTGACCCAGCTGTGGACGTGGTCGATGGCGGCGTTGGCGGCGGACGCGGCCGACGAGGCGCCACGGGCCTCGATGATGGCGGCGCCGCGCTTGGCGACGGTCGGGATGAAGTCCTCGGCCAGCCACTTCTCGTCGTTCACGACCTCGGCGGCGTTCTTGCCGGCGATGGTGGCGTGGAAGATGTCGGGGTACTGGGTGGCGGAGTGGTTGCCCCAGATCGTCAGGCGCTTGATGTCGGCGACCGTCGAGCCCGTCTTCTTCGCGAGCTGGGTCAGCGCGCGGTTGTGGTCGAGGCGGGTCATCGCGGTGAAGCGCTCGGCCGGTACGTCCGGCGCGGCGGCCTGGGCGATGAGGGCGTTGGTGTTGGCCGGGTTGCCGACGACCAGGACCTTGATGTCGTCCGCGGCGTGGGCGTTGATGGCCTGGCCCTGCGGCTTGAAGATGCCGCCGTTGGCCTCCAGCAGGTCGCCGCGCTCCATGCCCTTGGTGCGGGGGCGGGCGCCGACGAGCAGCGCGACGTTGGCGCCGTCGAAGGCGACATTCGGGTCGTCCGAGATGTCGATGCCCGCCAGGAGCGGGAACGCGCAGTCGTCCAGCTCCATGGCCGTGCCCTCGGCCGCCTTCAGCGCCGGCGTGATCTCCAGGAGGCGCAGCTTCACCGGCACGTCCGCGCCGAGCAGCTGACCGGAGGCGATGCGGAAGAGCAGGGCGTAACCGATCTGGCCGGCCGCGCCGGTGACGGTGACGTTCACGGGAGTGCGGGTCATGGCGTTCTCCGTATGACAGCTGGCGGTGGGGCGGTCCCTGCCCCGGACGTTTGATCGATCTCTTGGCGTCAAGAGATCCGATCAGCGGTCAGGCTATCGCGCATCCGGGATCTCGTACGTCCGGGTCGGTGTGGCCCGGCCCACAACTCCGGCCCGCCCTCGGGCGCGCACCCGCCCCCACGCGAGAGGCGGCCGCCCGTCCGGGAGAGGAGGACGAAGGCGGCCGCCTGGGGGGATACCGACCATGCCGGACTCCCGTGGGGGTACGGTTCGCGTGCCCCCGATCCGGGCGGGCATTCCTCCCCTTCGGAAATTCCTCACCCGGGCCGGTGGCACCACTGCGCGCCGGGGACGTGTCCTAGTCGGTGCAGCCCTTTCCACCGGCCGTCAGCGTCGCGCAGGCCTTGGCGTCGGCGGCACCCTTCACGGCGACCATCGGGGTGTAGGCGATGGTGTCGCCGGCCGCGGTGATGCTGCCGGTCTGCTTCGCCTTGCCCGCGCTGATCTCGACCTCGTCGCCCTGCGCGGCCTGGGTGATACGCCCCCAGGCCGCCTTGCAGGTCTTGCTGTAGCGGACCTCGACCGTGGCCGTGCCGACGGTCGCCGTCTGCGCGGTGGTCACCAGGTCACCGCTGCACCCCATGGCCTCGGCGTCCTTGCCGGTGCAGCTGTCGCCGCTGCACTTCACCCCGGGCGGCAGCTTGGGGTCGGTGCTGGCGGTCGGCGAGGGCGACTTGGCGCCGCCCTTGGCCTCGTCGTCGCCACCGCCGCCGGTGAGGTAGAACGCGCCGGCGATCACCACCAGCACACCGACGACACCCGCGACGAAGGTCGTGGTCCGCTTCTTGCCCGCCGGGGCGGAGGGAGCGCGGCGGGTCCCGCCGGCACCACCGCCGCCCGGGCCACCGGCCCGGGCCGGGACGGCGTCCCGCGGTTCGCCGTACGAGCCGGCCCCGGCGCCGGGAGTCCGGCCGCCGGGCGATCCTGCGGGGGTTCCGGGACGCGAGCCGGGCCGGGATCCCCGGTCCGCACCGGGTCCGGCGGAACGGCCGCCCGCCGGCGACGGGCCCTGGTAACCGGCCAGTCCCCACGAGTTGACCTCGGGCGCGGCGGTCCGGCCGCTCTCCTCCCGCACGCCCGCGCCGCTGGAGTCCTGGACCTCGGGGGCCGTCGGCTGCGAGGGCACGGTCGGGGCCACGCCGGCCGGCCCCGCGATGCCCGGCGTGACCGTGGTGCCGCCGCTACGGCGGGCGGGCTTGCCGCCTCCGGCCGAGGCCGCTCTGCCCTCGCCCGCCGAGGCCGCCTTGCCACCGGCCGAGGGGTCGGTGAAGTCCTGCCCGCCGAACTCCCCGAGCGCGGCGCGCGCCTGGGAGATCCGTATGGCCTCCATCGTCATGTCGTGCCGCATCTCCGAGCGGCTCCAGGCGCGCTCGGCGAGCTCCCACATGGTGGTCAGGTGCACCGGATTGGTGCCGGTGACCTCGGCCAGGGCCACGATCGCGCCCTTCGGCGCGAGCAGCCGGCCGTTCAGGTAACGCTCCCACGACGTCTTGCTGTAACCCGTGCGGTCCGCCACCGAGGCGATGCTCAGACCGCTGCGGTCCACGAGCCTGCGCAGCTGACTGGTGAACTCCCTGATCTGCGGATCGAGCTCATCCGGCAAGGCCTTCCAACGAGGCATTGCTCCCCCACCTTCCCCCCGTACGTGCTGATATTTCTCGCGCTGTTCGCCCCGCGCGTGGCGGCCTCGGCCGAGTCCCCGTTCTGGATACCCACAGGGATGCGCCCAGTCAGGATCTCAGTTCCCTGACGGGGGGCGCACAGGAGCATGGTGACCGCGCGCGGTACACCCTGGACCGTCCTGATTGTCCCTGCCAACCCCCGCGTCGCACCACTTTGTGCGGTATCGGAAGCGAGACGTACCGGAACTGTCACTTCCGTGCCACAGCGCTCTGACAGCCGTTGAACAGGCCGTTCGCCGTGCAGGAGGGTGGTGCGTGACGGCGGCCCGTCCTTCCTCGGGGGAGAGGACGGGCCGCCGTCCCGTCACTCGTTGGTGACCGTGAAGTGCAGGGTGTCCTTCAGGAACGGGATCTGCAGCCAGGGTTCCGGCTGTGCCATCAGCGCCAGCATGACGATCACGGTGCCCAGCACGCCGTACGTGACGATGTCCGTGAACCGGGAGCGGACGGCGAGCATGCCGACGTCCGGCAGCAGCCAGCGCAGCGCGCCGCCGCCCAGCAGGGCGGCACCGATCAGCAGCGTCCCGATCCGGAACTGGCCGAACGCCGTGACCAGCAGTCCGAGCCCGGCCAGACCCAGCACGGCGAGCACGGGCCACTGCCGCGCCGGCGCGGGAGCGTCCCGGGGCGCGGCCCGGCCGCCGCCCTCGGGCCGCGCGGTGTCCTTGGTGAACAGCGGGAAGCGCCGGGTGACCCGACGCGGCCGCCCTTCGGCGTCGGGCGCGCTGATGGGGTCCCGGACGGTGATGTCCTCCGGCGCCTCGTGCCCGCCCGGGGCCTCGTGCCCGCCCGGCGCCGGGGCCTCGTGCCCGCTCGGGGTCCGGTGATCAGCCGACACTGCGCTCCGCCGCCTCGACCACGTTCACGAGCAGCTGGGCGCGGGTCATCGGGCCGACTCCGCCGGGGTTCGGGGAAATGAAGCCGGCGACCTCGGCGACGCCGGGGTGGACGTCGCCCACGATCTTGCCCTCGGCGCTGCGCGAGACGCCCACGTCGAGGACGGCCGCGCCGGGCTTCACGTCCTCGGCGCGGATCAGGTGGGCGGAACCGGCCGCGGCGACGATGATGTCCGCGCGCTTGAGGTGCGCCGACAGGTCGCGGGTGCCGGTGTGGCACTGGGTCACGGTGGCGTTCTCGCTGCGGCGGGTGAGCAGCAGCGGCATCGGCCGGCCGATGGTCACACCGCGCCCGACGACCACGACCTCGGCGCCCTTGATCTCCACGCCGTAGCGGCGCAGCAGCGTCAGCACGCCGTTCGGGGTGCAGGGCAGCGGGGCGGGCTCGTTGAGGACGAGGCGGCCCAGGTTCATCGGGTGCAGCCCGTCCGCGTCCTTGTCCGGGTCCATCAGTTCCAGGATGCGGTTCTCGTCGATGCCCTTGGGAAGCGGCAGTTGCACGATGTAGCCGGTGCAGGCCGGGTCCTCGTTCAGCTCGCGGACGGCCGCCTCGATCTCCTCCTGGGTCGCCGTGGCGGGCAGTTCGCGCTGGATGGAGGCGATGCCCACCTGCGCGCAGTCGCGGTGCTTGCCGGCGACGTACTTCTGGCTGCCGGGGTCGTCCCCGACCAGGATCGTGCCGAGGCCGGGCGTGACGCCCTTCTCCTTCAGCGCCGCCACGCGGGCGGTCAGATCGGACTTGATCGCGGCTGCGGTGGCCTTGCCATCGAGAATCTGGGCGGTCATGGCCCCATCCTCGCGGATGACCCCGCCGCGGTTCCAATCCGCCCGCAATCCGGGCACCGCGGGGTCCGTCCTCCCGTATCCGCCCATGATCAGCGATGTTGCACTTGCACAACACATCGGGAATGCGGCTGGACAAGCCGGTCAGTGGTGAAGAACGATGACCCGACAAGTGCCGCGGGCAGCTCAACGGGGGGACGGTCGCAATACTGAAGATTTTCCTCCGTGCGGATGTCGCGCGCGTCCCCGCACTCGGACCAACGGAGGAAAGTCCCCCATGAGCTACGGCGACCCGAACAACCCCTACGGCGCTCCCCAGGGGCAGCAGCCGCAGCAGCAGCCGGGCTACGGCTACCCGCAGAACCAGGGTCAGGCTCCCGGCTACGGCTACCCGCAGGCCCCTCCGGTCTCCCCCTACGGCGGCCCCGCCGCGCCGACCACGATGCCCGGCTCGGTGGGCGCGGCCCGCGTGATGATGTGGGTCATCGTCGGTCTCCAGGTCGTCGGCATCGCCATCTTCGCCTTCGCCGCCGCGGCCCTCAACGCCGCGAAGGACGACGAGTCCCTCAAGGACAACACCGCCTTCCAGGACCTGGTCGGTGACTCGACCGGCGTGATCTGGGGCTACGTGGTGTTCGGCCTGGCCTGGCTGGTGTTCGCCGCCGTCCTGGCGACGAAGTTCAAGAACGGCGGCAACGGCGCCCGGATCACCATCCTGGTCTTCGCCATCATCACGGCGGTCCTCGGCATCTACCCGTTCGTCATCGTGGGCCTGGTGCACACGGTCCTCGCCATCCTGGTGGCCGTCTTCGTCGGCAACGCCAACGGCAAGGCCTGGTTCAACCGGCCCCGCTACTGAACGGACCGGTCCACCGGACCAGTTCACGCCATTCACTTCCAAGGGCCGTGTCTCACCCGTACGAGGGGGGCACGGCCCTGGTGCGTCGCCCTAACCTGACGGTGGTAGCTGTTCAGGCACGGGGAGAGCACCTTGTTCAGCATCATCGTGGTACCTCCGCCGACCACGGAGGACGAGCGAAACCGCACCCCCATCAGAAGCACGCGCGGCGCCATCCGGATGCCGGGCACCCTCCGCCCGCCCGGGGCGACCCGGTGACCGAGGCCTACGCCGTCCCCGTGCCCAAGGGCTACCGGGTCGGCGACTGGGAGGTGCGCGAGCCCATCGCGACGGGCGCCTTCGGCAGTGTGTACGCGGCCCGGCGCGTCGGTGCCGGCACCGGACTGCCGCCCACGGCCGCGCTGAAGTTCCTGCCCACCGGGACGGCCACGCCCCGCCGGCTGGCCCACCTGCGCGAACTGATCGAGCGGGAGGTCGAGATGTACCGGCGGCTGAGACATCCGCGGCTGGTGCGGATGTACCAGACGCTGACGGTCGACGACCCGGGCCGTCCGGAACTGGACGGGGCGACCGTCCTCGTCCTGGAGAAGGCCGCGGGCTCCCTGTCGGCCCTGCTCGCCGCCACGCCCCGCCCCGCGGCCGGCCCGGCACTGCTCGCGCAGATCGCCGAGGGCCTCGCCCAGCTGCACGACGCCGGCTGGGTGCACGGCGACCTGAAGCCGGCCAACGTGCTGCTGATGGCCGACGGTTCGGTCCGTCTGGCCGACTTCAACCTGGCCGCCGAGCTGGAGGGGACCCACGCCTACACGCCGGCCTTCTCCACCCCCGACTACACCCCGCCGGAACTGCTGTGGACCGAGATCGGCGAACGCGGCCGCCGCATCCGCCCCTCCGCCGACATCTGGGCCTTCGGCGTCCTCGCCCACCTCGTGCTCACCGACGCCTTCCCGCTGCCCGGCGCCACCCCGACAGCCCGTCGTGACGCGGCGGCGGCCTATGCCCGCGGCGTCGACCAGCTGCGCCTGTCGCCGGAGCTGCCGGACGGCTGGCGGGAGATCGTGGGGGCCTGTCTGACGCGGACGCACCAGCAGCGCATCGGCGGAGCCGCGCTGCTGCGCCGTGTGACGGCGGCGGGCCAGGGCCGGCGCGCCTTCCGCCTGCCCCCGCTGCGTTCCGCCCGCCACCGCTCGCGCCGCGGGACCCTCGCGGCCGTCCTGGCCGCGGCCGCCGCGGCCCTGGCCGCCCTGCTGGCCTACGGCATCGGCGCCTCGGCCGGCGGCGGCGCCGGCGGCGGTCCCGGCGCGACGGCGAACGTCTCGGCCGCCGCGTACGGCGCCTCCGAGCTACGCACCGACCGGGGCGTGCCGCCCGCCTACCGCCTGCTGATCGTCGAGACGGCGCACGACTGCGACCAGGAGGAGGTCAGCCCGGTCCTGATCGCCGCCATGCTGAAGGTGGAGAGCGACTTCGACCCGGACCTCTCCGACCCCGCGAACGACGAGTACGGCATCGCCCGCTGGACCCCGCGCGTCCTGCGCTGGTGGATGAACGAGGACGGCACCCCCGGTGAGACGGTCCCCGAGCCTCCCTTCCCGCCGGCCGAGTCCATCCCCGCAATGGGCCGCTACCTGTGCTGGATCGCCCCGCGCCTGCACGCAGACCTGCCGGGCGACCGGCGCGTCCTCGTCGCCGCCGCGTACCGCAGGTCGTACCGCACGGTGAACAAGGCGGGCGGCGTGCCCCCGGACGTCCGCGCCTACGCCGACCGCGTCGCGCACTTCTTGCAGGAGTACGAGCCCGAGGGCCGGAACTGACCCCTGCGCAAGGGCTGTCGGGGGGCCGTCGTAAATGGCCGGTCCGACCGGACGGGACATGCGAACATGCTCTCGATTCCCATCAGTTGGAGAGAGGTTCACGCATGCGACTCACCCGAGGTGCCCTGCTCGTCGCCGCCGGCGCCCTCGCCCCCGCCCTCCTGTTCACCGCCCCGGCCTTCGCCACGGGCGCGGCTCCCGGGACCACCACTGTGGTGGCGGCGGTCCCGTCGGACGGCACGCCGGTGGACGAGATGTCCCTGGACGAGCTCCGGTTCGCCATCGTCCGCATCCTGGCCGACCCGGACTCGGGCCGCCGCGTCACCCGCGAGGCCAACGCGGCGCTCGACGGCACCGTGGAGGACATGCGGAAGTTCCTGAAGACCGGTTACCGCCTCGCCCAGGCCGAGGACGACCGCGTCGCCATCGTCCGCATCATCGGCGACCCCGACTCCGGCCGAGGCGTCAAGCGCGAAGCCACCAAGGCCCTCGACACCAACACCCCCGAAGCCCTGCGCGCCTTCCTCGAGACCGGCTACCGCCTCGCCCAGGCCGAGGACGACCGCGTCGCCGTCGCCCGCATCCTGGCCGACCCGACCATCAGCGCGGCGCTGCGCGCGGCCGCCGAGGACGTCATCGACGGCACGCCGGAGGAACTGCGGTACTTCCTGGAGACCGGGCGGTACGAGGTCGACGCCTGACACGGCCGGAGCGGGCCGGCGGGGTTGCGCCGGCCCGCTCCGTCACCGGTCTCAGTGGAAGAAGTGCCGCGTGCCGGTGAAGTACATCGTGACGCCGGCCTTCTGCGCGGCCTCGACGACCAGCTCGTCGCGGACGGAACCGCCGGGCTGGACCACGGCCTTCACCCCGGCCGCGGTGAGGATCTCCAGGCCGTCAGGGAAGGGGAAGAACGCGTCGGACGCGGCGTAGGAGCCCGCCGCGCGCTCGGCACCCGCCCGCTCGACGGCCAGCTTGGCGGAGTCGACTCGGTTGACCTGCCCCATGCCGACACCGACCGAGGCACCGTCCTTGGCGAGCAGGATCGCGTTGGACTTCACCGCGCGGCAGGCCTTCCACGCGAAGGCCAGCTCGGCCAGCTCGTCGGCGCTCAGCGCGTCACCGGTCGCCAGCGTCCAGTTGGCCGGGTCGTCGCCGTCGGCCTGGAGGCGGTCGGTCACCTGGAGCAGCGCGCCGCCGTCGATGGGCTTGACCTCGACGGGGGCTGCGGGCCCGTCGGCGCAGCGCAGCACGCGGATGTTCTTCTTCTTGGTGAGGGCCTCCAGCGCGCCGTCCTCGTAGTCCGGCGCGACGATGACCTCGGTGAAGATCTCCGCGACCTGCTCCGCCATCTCCTTGCTGACCGGGCGGTTGACCGCGATCACACCGCCGAACGCCGACAGCGGGTCACAGGCGTGCGCCTTGCGGTGCGCCTCGGCGACGTCCGCGCCGACGGCGATGCCGCAGGGGTTGGCGTGCTTGATGATCGCGACGGCCGGCTCGGCGTGGTCGTACGCGGCACGGCGGGCGGCGTCCGTGTCCGTGTAGTTGTTGTACGACATCTCCTTGCCGTGCAGCTGCTCGGCCTGGGCGAGGCCGCCCGTGCCCGAGACGTACAGCGCGGCCGGCTGGTGCGGGTTCTCGCCGTAGCGCAGGGTGTGCTCGCGCTCCCAGGTGGCACCGAGGAAGTCGGGGAACTGCGACTCGTCGACGGGCGCGTAGGAGGAGGCGAACCAGGAGGCGACGGCGACGTCGTAGGCGGCCGTGTGCTGGAAGGCCTCGGCGGCGAGCCGCTTGCGGGTGGCGAGGTCGAAGCCGCCGCCCTGGACGGCCTTGAGCACGTCGGCGTACCGGGCCGGGCTGGTGACGACCGCGACCGAGGGGTGGTTCTTGGCGGCAGCGCGGACCATCGAGGGACCGCCGATGTCGATCTGCTCGACGCACTCGTCGGGCGAGGCACCGGAGGCGACGGTCTCGCGGAACGGGTAGAGGTTGACGACGACGAGGTCGAACGGCTCGACACCCAGCTCGGCGAGCTGCTCACGGTGGCTGTCCAGGCGCAGGTCGGCGAGGATGCCCGCGTGCACGCGCGGGTGCAGCGTCTTCACGCGGCCGTCCAGGCACTCGGGGAAGCCGGTGAGCTCCTCGACCTTGGTGACGGGGACGCCGGCAGCGGCGATCTTCGCGGCGGTGGAGCCGGTGGAGACGAGCTCGACCCCGGCCTCGTGGAGCCCGCGCGCCAGCTCTTCCAGACCGGTCTTGTCGTAGACGCTGACGAGCGCCCGGCGAAGGGGCCGCTTGTTGCTCTCGGCGGTCACTGGATAACTACCTTTCGTCCCTCAATGCGATAGCCGTTGCGGGCGAGGCGCCCCACGACCTCGACGAGCAGCCTTCGCTCGACTTCCTTGATGCGCTCGTGCAGAGCGCCTTCGTCGTCCTCGTCCCGGATCTCCACCACGCCCTGCGCGATGATCGGCCCGGTGTCGACGCCGTCGTCGACGAAGTGGACGGTGCAGCCGGTGACCTTGGCGCCGTACGCGAGCGCGTCCCGCACGCCGTGGGCTCCCGGGAAACTGGGCAGCAGCGCGGGGTGCGTGTTGACGAACCGCCCCCCGAACCGCGCGAGGAACTCCTTGCCGACGATCTTCATGAACCCGGCGGAGACGACGAGGTCGGGCTCGTGCGCCGCGACGGCCTCGGCGAGGGCGGCGTCCCACTCCTCGCGGCTGCCGTGGTCCTTGACCTTGCACACGAAGGCCGGCAGCCCGGCCCGCTCGGCGCGCGCCAGCCCCTCGATGCCCGCGCGGTCCGCGCCGACGGCCACGACCTCGGCCCCGTAGGCCTGCGCACCGACGGCGGCGATCTCGTCGAGGAGCGCCTGCAGATTGGTGCCGGATCCGGAGACCAGCACGACGAGGCGCTTGGCGCGCGGGGCCACGGGCTTGGCGGCCACGGTGGGGGCCTTTCTCGGGGGAGCGTCTGTCCACGGCGGCCGGCACCCGACGTTTGTACATTCATACGAATGCTTTGCGTCCCCGGATACGGGGAAGCCTACGAACCGGCCGACCGTCAGCAACGATACCGGCACACCGGGCGGCCCCCACGGGACGGGGGCAGAGCCGGAAGGTAGCGTCTGGACGGAGCCGGTTCGGGAACGACGTCCGGACGTGGTGCGTTCAGGAGGTGACGGACCCGGGTCCGACGCCGTTCCGTTCTGTCCACTCATTCCTCCTCACCAACGGGAAGACGCTCACCTGATGCCGGACCGCAGCCTGCGACTCCTCACGTTCCCCCAGCTGTCGCCGCAGGGAGGGGAGCGCGGCGCCGTGCTGCTGCGGGAGCGCCCCAGCTCACCGCCGGACGCGCCGTCGGGCGGCGACGGCGGGCAGGGGCGGGGCCGCGGGTCCCAGGAGGACAACCCCTTCGCCCCGCCGCCCGAGGGCACACCGGACCGGCCCTGGCAGCCGCGGCGGCCGTCGGGGGACGACTCCCAGGACTCCCCCGGCTCCCAGGGCTCCTCCCAGGGCGGTGACGGGTCCCGCTCGCCCTGGGGCAGCCAGTGGAGCGACCGGCAGCCCGGCCGCTCCTCCGGCGGCTTCGGCGATCGCCCCCGCAGCGGGCCCGAGGGCCAGGGCGGCCCCCAGGGCGGCGGCCCGAACGCGCGCTGGGACCCTACGGATCCCGCGCAGCGCCGGGCGCGCTACGCCCTGCTGTCGGGCATGTGGGCCTTCTTCTTCGCCCTCTTCAGCTGGCCGTACGTGGCTCTGCTGCTCGGCGCGCTCGCCCTGTACTGGGCCATCAGTTCCCTGCGCGCGGGGCCCCGCAGGCCGGCCCCGGCCTCCCCCGCCCCCGAGCAGCAGAGCGGCGGCCGCCCGCAGACGACGGCGGCGGTGAGCGGTCTGGTCACGGCGTCGCTGGCGATCGCCCTGGTCGCCGCGTCCTTCACGGCACAGATGGTCTACCGCGACTACTACACGTGCACCAACGACGCCCTCACGAACGAGGCGAAGCAGTCCTGCACGGAGCTGCTGCCGGAGGAGCTCCGCGGGCTGCTGGGGACGGACGGCTGACGCTTCAGGGCGTTTCCGGCGGGCGGGACCGGCCGGGCGGGGCCGGGGTGTCGTACGGCTCGGGGGCCGGGGTGTCGTACGGCTGGGGTGCCCTGGTGTCGTACGGCTGGGCTGCCCTGGTGTCGTACGGCTCGGGCTCCGGGCCGGACGGCAGGAAGTCGTAGAGGCCGAAGTCCGTCTCGCGGTCCTGGTCGCGCGGGTCCGAGGGCCGGTGGGGCGACGGCGTCCCGTCGGCCGGTGAGCCGTCGCGCGCGGTGTCCCGGCCGCCGTCCGCCTCCCAGGCGTCGCCGGGATCTCCGAGGCCCCAGACCCCCCGGTCGGCCTCGTCCCGCTCCCGCCGTCCGGCGCCCCGGGTGCCCTCGGCGGCTCCGGTCACCCCGGCCATCCCGGCGGCGCCGGTGCGCGTGAGCCGAGCACGGTCGTGCTCCCGGGCCCGCCGTTGCCCCCGGGTGCCGTCGGCCGCCGTCTCCTGCTGTTTGCCGTTCTTCGGCTCCTCCGCCCGGGGCGAGCGGCACCGCCAGGCCCGTACCCCCACCGCCGTCGGGATCGCCAGCAGCCCCAGCCAGGCCAGCGTCGCGGCGGCGACCTGCCACCACACCGGGCCGAAGCGGGCCAGCACGGCGGAACCGATGGGGCCGCCCGACAGCGCGGCCAGTCCCGCGAGCGCGGCCGCGCAGAGCAGCGAGGCCAGTGCGGCGGCCCGGGCGGTGCGGCCCGCCGACCAGACCGCGGGCCGCGTACCGCCGCCCGGTTGCGTGCCGCCGCGCTCCGCCGATGCCGCACCCTTGGCCACCGTCCAGCCGACGACCAGCGCGGCCACCACCGGTACCGCCCCGGCCGCCCAGTGCACCGGCGCCCCTTCCCCCGCCTCCGGCACCGCCGCCAGCAGCGGAAACGGCGGCAGGTACGGAGCCGGCGCCGAGGCGAGCGGGCCGACCGTGTGACCGGCGCCGAGGGCGAAGCCCGGGCCGAGGGCGTAGGCGGCGCCCCACACCGCCGCGTTCGGCAGCAGGGCCGCGCACAGCAGGAGTACGGCGAACCGCCCCGACCACCCCTCGGTCAGCCGGAGCAACGACGCCTGGGTCGCCGCTCCATGGCCCGCCATCGACGCCACCACCAGCAGCGCACCGCCCCCGAGGAGCACCGCGGCCCCGGCCGCCGCGGCCCGGACCGCGACACCACGTCGCCCGTCCGGGCCGAGCACCAGCGGGCGTACTCCCGTCGGCAGCAGGCCCAGCAGGCGCCGCAACGGCCTGCCCGGACGGCCGTACGCCGACCACACGCCCGCCCCCGCCGCCACGACGGCGACCAGCGGGACGCCCACTCCCGTCGACACCCACGACGGCCGCAGCACACCGCCCGCGGCGTACAGGGCGGCGGGCCCGGCGACGGCGAGGTAGCCGAGGACGACGCCCGTCCAGGCGATGTGCGGGGAGACCAGGGGCGGGCTCGCGAGCGCCTCGGTGTCCTCCTCGTCGAAGTCGTCGTCCTCGTCTCCTCCCCCGCCGTCCGTGGCGTCCCGTGCCGCCCGGTGCAGCAGCCACAGCGGCAGCGCGAGAAGCAGCAGGGGCGGCAGGCCGAGGGGGGCAGGGGCGCCGGAGAGCGTGTCGGTGCGGACCAGCTCGGCGCCGTGCGCCAGCAGCCACAGCGCCGCCGCCACGTGCATGGCGCCGCCGGGCCCGCTGTCCGGGTAGGGCGAGCTGATCCACAGCAGCATCACGAGCACGGCGAACGACGCCAGTCCGAGGCCCGCCGCGAGCGCGCCCCCCAGAAGGCCACCGACCAGGCCGGGCGAACGGTCGCGCATCCGGGTGTGCAGGGGCGTCGGCGAACGTCGGCGAGCGGTCATCTCGATCACGACCGCCATGCTCCCAACGACACGCCCTTTACCGGCGTAACAGGCGAACCTTCGCTGTGTCGCTAAAAATACGTTTATGTTCTTTCCCGGACGGAGGCGCGCCCTGTGACGCAGAGCCCTGCCATCCCGCTCCCTCCGCCCAAGGAGCGCCGACGCCTGCGTGAGGCCGCCTCGCTGACGCGGGCTCAGCTGGCCTCCCGGGTGGGCGTCACCAGCGAGACGGTGCGCGGGTGGGAGACCGGCCGCTCCACACCGCGCGGCCGCAAGGGGGAGAAGTACGCGAAGCTGCTCGGCTCACTCGGCGACGAGGCGGGAGTGACGCCTGATCAGGACGGCGCCGCCGACTCCGACGACCCTGAACCGGCGCCCGGGGCGGTCCTCTCGCGCCGAGCCGCGCGCGCCCGGCGCAAGACCGTCCCCGACCGGAAACGACCCGTCGCGAAGGACCGGGGCCGCGGCCCCGTCACCGTCCCCGACCGGGGCCGCGCCCCCGCCCCGCACGGGCACCGCGTCATCCTCACCGAACGCCCGCGGACGACACCCCCGCGCCGGCCGGACGATGCCATCACCGCCCTGACCCCCGATCAGGCCTTCGACGCGCTGTACGCCTTCTGCGCCCCCGCCCTCGTCCGGCAGACCTATCTGCTGACCGGCCGCCGCGAACTGGCCCGGGAGTCGGTGGAGCGGGCCTTCCAGATCGCCTGGCAGCGCTGGCCCGAGGTGGCCCGGGACCGCGACCCGGCGGGCTGGGTGCGCGCGATGGCCTACGAGTGCGCGCTCTCCCCGTGGCAACGGTTCCGGCCGCGCTTCCGGCACCCCGAGCCGCCGCCGCCCGACGCGTTCGACCGCGCGCTGATGGACACTCTGCTGAAGCTCCCGCCGCCCTACCGCCGCACCCTGGTGCTCTACGACGGGGTCGGGCTCGGTCTGCCCGAGACGGCGGCGGAGACGGAGGCGAGCACCCGCGCGGCCGTGAACCGGCTGGCGCACGCGCGCGAGGCGGTCGCCGAGCGGCTACCGGAGCTGGCGGACCCGGAGACACTGCACTGGCGGCTGGTCGAACTGGCCTCCGTCGAGCGGCTGCGGGCCGCCAAACCGTCGGTCGTGCGCAGGGGCGGGGAACGCCGGGCCCGCTTCTGGACCCGGGCCGCCATCGCCTTCACGGTCGCCCTGATCGGCACGACGGCCCTCACCGTGCGCACGGCCCCGACGCACTACGAGCCGCCGGTCCCCGAGGGGGAGACGGTGCAGGGCGTACCGCCGCGGATGGCGCCCGGGCCGCTGTCGGAGTCGGAGCGGGAGCTGCGGGCGAAGCTGCGCAAGGAGGAGCAGCGAGGGCCGGACCGGCTGCTGCCCCAGCCGTGGTGACGCCGCCGGCCTCCGGGGAGGGGTTGCGGATGCAGGTGGTGGGGGTGGGCGGTGCAGATGGACGGTGCAGTTGGGCGGAGACGGCGATGGGCGGAGACGGCGATGGGCCCGCCCCCGTGCAGGGAGCGGGCCCATCGGTGAGCCGTGCGGCGATGCTCAGCCGGCGAGGATGGCGCGGGCCAGCTTGGCCGTCTCGGTCGGCGTCTTGCCGACCTTGACGCCGGCGGCCTCCAGGGCCTCCTTCTTCGCGGCGGCCGTGCCGGAGGAGCCGGAGACGATGGCGCCGGCGTGGCCCATGGTCTTGCCCTCGGGCGCGGTGAAGCCCGCGACGTAGCCGACGACCGGCTTCTTCACGTTCTCCTTGATGAAGGCCGCGGCCCGCTCCTCGGCGTCGCCGCCGATCTCACCGATCATGACGATCAGGTCGGTGTCGGGGTCGGCCTCGAACGCGGCGAGGGCGTCGATGTGGGTCGTCCCGATGACCGGGTCGCCACCGATGCCGACGGCGGAAGAGAAGCCGATGTCCCGCAGCTCGTACATCATCTGGTACGTCAGCGTGCCGGACTTCGACACCAGGCCGATGCGGCCCGGCTTGGTGATGTCGCCCGGGATGATGCCGGCGTTGGACTGGCCCGGGGTGATGAGACCGGGGCAGTTCGGGCCGATGATGCGGGTCTTGTTGCCCTTGGACACGGCGTAGGCGTAGAACGCGGCCGAGTCGTGGACGGCGATGCCCTCGGTGATGACGACCGCGAGCGGGATCTCGGCGTCGATGGCCTCGACGACGGCGGCCTTGGCGAAGGCCGGCGGGACGAAGAGGACGGACACGTCGGCGCCCGTCTTCTCGATCGCCTCGGCGACCGTGCCGAAAACCGGGATGTCGTTGCCGTCGATGTCGACGGACGTGCCCGCCTTGCGGGGGTTCACGCCACCGACGATGTTCGTGCCGTCGGCCAGCATGAGCTTGGTGTGCTTCATGCCCGTGGCACCGGTCATGCCCTGGACGATGACCTTGCTGTCCTTGTTGAGGAAGATAGCCATGGCTGTTTAGTCCCTCGTCCCTTACTTCGCAGCCGCGAGCTCGGCGGCCTTGTCGGCCGCTCCGTCCATGGTGTCCACGCGCTGAACCAGCGGGTGGTTGGCGTCGGAGAGGATCTTGCGCCCGAGCTCCGCGTTGTTGCCGTCCAGACGGACGACCAGGGGCTTGGTGACCTCCTCGCCCTTGTCCTTGAGCAGCTGCAGCGCCTGGACGATGCCGTTGGCGACCTCGTCACAGGCGGTGATGCCACCGAAGACGTTGACGAAGACGGACTTGACGTCCGGGTCGCCGAGGATGATCTCCAGGCCGTTCGCCATGACGGCGGCGGAGGCGCCACCGCCGATGTCGAGGAAGTTGGCCGGCTTCACGCCGCCGTGCGCCTCACCGGCGTACGCGACGACGTCCAGGGTGCTCATGACGAGACCCGCGCCGTTGCCGATGATGCCGACCTCGCCGTCGAGCTTGACGTAGTTGAGGTTCTTCTCCTTGGCGGCGGCCTCGAGCGGGTTGGCCGCGGCCTTGTCCTGGAGGGCCTCGTGCTCCGGCTGGCGGAACTCGGCGTTCTCGTCCAGGGAGACCTTGCCGTCCAGGGCGATGACCTCACCGGAGGCGACCTTGGCCAGCGGGTTGACCTCGACCAGGAGGGCGTCCTCCTTGATGAAGGTGTCCCACAGCTTGACCAGGACGTTCACGACCTTGTCGGCGACCTCGGCCGGGAACTTGGCCGCCGCGACGATCTCGCGGGCCTTGGCCTCGGTGACACCCTCGTTGGCGTCGATCGGCGTCTTGGCGACGGCCTCCGGGCGGGTGGCCGCCACCTCCTCGATCTCCATGCCGCCCTCGACGGAGGCGATGGAGAGGAAGGTGCGGTTGGCACGGTCCAGGAGGAAGGAGACGTAGTACTCCTCCACGATCTCCGGGGCCGTCTCGGCGATCATCACCTTGTGGACCGTGTGGCCCTTGATGTCCATGCCGAGGATGTTGGTCGCGTGCTCGACCGCCTCGTCGGGGGTGGCGGCGAGCTTGACGCCGCCGGCCTTGCCACGGCCGCCGACCTTCACCTGGGCCTTGACGACGGACTTGCCACCGAGGCGCTCGGTGGCTGCGCGGGCCGCCTCAGGCGTGTCGATGACTTCACCGGCCAGCACCGGTACATCGTGCTTGGCGAAGAGGTCCCTCGCCTGGTACTCGAACAGGTCCACGCGCTTCCGTCCCTATCAGTGATCTCGCGGTTCGTTGTCTGCGTGGGCGTGCCGCGAGGGCAACGTGACGTCCGCTGTCTGTCACAAGGGAGGCGCACACGGTGTCCGAGCGCGCGGCATGTCCGTCTCGCAGGTTATCGCTGCTTCCGGGGGGCCTCTAAATCGAGGGTCACACCTGAGCGGTGATACCTGTCACATGATGCCGCCCTCTCTGGCACGGCGTGCCGGGTGTGAGGAGCTGGTGATGGGCCTCACCGGGATGGGGTTGACCCGGTGAGGCCCGCCGGACACCCGGGAGGGAGCACGAAGGCCCTGTTCAGGGCCCGGCTCCCCGGGGCGCCTGGCCGGGTGGCCCCCACCCCAATGGGGGCCGCCCGGCCCATCCACGAGGTTGCGGCCTCGGACCACCGACGGCTTTCGGCCGTCCGGGCGTGACGCCTCGTGAAGCACTGGGAGCGGGAGGGGTGCCGTGGGGCACCCCGGGCGGGGTCGGCCGGCCGGAGGAGCGCTCCCCCACGAGGCGGGCCTGTGGCGGGGAGACCTCGACGGCCGTCCGTGCTAGCCGGGGAAGAGGGGGATGTCCCGGTGACCGCACCCGGCACCGGCCGGGGAGGCGCCGGCCCCGCCACCGGACCCGAGCGCGAGCGGCGCCCAGGGGCTCGGGGGGACGGCGTGAGCCTCGCCGTGACGCGACGAGCCGCTGTCGGCCAAGGACCGGTTGCCGAGCACGCCGTCGGGACGACCACCTGGCGAGTGACCGGCGGCCGGGGTCCGTCCCGCGTGCGGCGAGGATCCCGGGTGGCCGGTGTGGCTCCGGCGATGGGGACGGCTGAGGTGATCTGAGTGACCCAAGGGCTGGGCGGGTCTGAGGTGGGAGGCGTGGACGCCGTGGGGCTTCGGGCCTGCGGGGGCGGCGTGGGACTCGTGGCCGGCGACCGGGGTGTCCGGTTTCCCGGCCTGTCGCGAGGGGGCGGCGCCGTCCGCGGGCACGGTCCCCGAGTCCTGCACGGATGCCCCGCCCGTTTGAGGGTCGGCCGTGGCAGGGGTGGGTGGGGCGGGCGGAGCGGGTGCTCCCGGGAGCTCAACGTCGGGGTCGCCGGGGGGTGGGGGCAGGTCGGGCAGGTCCGACAGCCCCGGCAGCCCCGGCAGGCCCGGCAGCGCGGGTGAGTCGGGCAGGGTGGGCAGCGCCGGTGCGTCCCGCAGCGCCGGTACGTCCCGCAGCGCCGGTACGTCCCGCAGCGCCGGTACGTCCCGCAGCGCCGGTGCGTCCGGCAGCACCGGCGATCCGTTTGAGCCCGGGTGATCTGAAACCGCCGGGAGGCCCCGCACCGGTTGGTGCGACACCGGCCCGGGCCACGACGATGACGGCGACAGCGACGCCTCCACCTGCACGTCTACCGGCCCCTGGCGCCCAACTCCCCCCGCCTCACCGGCTCGCCCCTCCGACCGCACCCCCACACCGTTCACACCGTTCTCCGCATGGGCCTGCTCCCCCCACACCAGTCCGATGACCAGCAACCCGCCCAACAGCAGGGCCACTTGGAGCGCACGCCGCCCGGCCGCCGTGCGCAGTGTGCGCAACGCGGCTCCGGGCAAGGCTGCTGACCAGCTCAAGAGGGGAGGCTTCCTCCCGTGCGACGGAAGCGGTACCGCCCGGCCGGCACCCCGCACGGCCGAGCAGGGGCCGATCCTCGCACGGGAGTGCGGAGGTTGCGCAAGCCCTTGCTAACCGATGGGCCGTCATGTCCCTTTTGCTGCTCCAAGCCGGACGACGACCCATCGACATATCGCCATCTGCCCCCTCACGCGGGGTACTTCACGCAGCGCCTGTCACGCCGCATCCGGTATCGGCAACGGCCGCTTCTCGATGGCCGCCGCCATCACCTCCGGAAACAGATCGGGCGTGCAGGCGAACGCCGGCGCCCCCAACGCCGCCAGCGCGGCCGCGTGCTCCCGGTCGTACGCCGGTGCCCCTTCGTCCGAGAGCGCCAGCAGCGTCACGAACTGCACGCCGGCGGCCTTCATCGCGGACACCCGCTTGAGCATCTCGTTGCGGATGCCGCCTTCGTAGAGGTCGCTGATCAGCACGACCACCGTCTCCGCGGGCCGGGTGATCTGCGACTGGCAGTACGCGAGCGCCCGGTTGATGTCCGTGCCCCCGCCCAGCTGCGTGCCGAACAGCACGTCGACCGGGTCGTCCAGCTGGTCCGTGAGGTCGACGACCGCCGTGTCGAAGACGACGAGTCGCGTGGAGATCGTCCGCATCGAGGCGAGCACCGCCCCGAACACCGATGCGTACACAACCGATGCCGCCATGGATCCCGACTGGTCGATACAGAGGATGACCTCCTTCTTGGTGGACTGGGCAGCCCGCCCGAACCCGATGAGCCGCTCCGGCACGATCGTTCGGTACTCGGGCAGGTAGTGCTTGAGGTTGGCCGCGATGGTGCGGTTCCAGTCGATGTCGTGGTGGCGGGGCCGGCTGATCCGGGCGCTGCGGTCGAGGGCGCCGGTGAGGGTGGCCCGGGTGCGCGTGGCGAGCCGCTTCTCCAGGTCTTCGACGACCTTGCGCACGACGGCCCGGGCCGTCTCCTTCGTCGTCTCCGGCATCGCCTTGTTGAGCGACAGCAGTGTGCCGACGAGGTGCACGTCGGCCTCGACCGCCTCCAGCATCTCCGGCTCCAGCAGCAGCGTGGCGAGACCGAGCCGGTCGATGGCGTCGCGCTGCATGACCTGCACGACGGAGGAGGGGAAGTACGTCCGGATGTCCCCGAGCCAGCGCGCCACGGACGGTGCCGATGCCCCGAGCCCCGCCGCACGCTCCCGGCCCCCCTGTGACCTGCCGTCCTTCCTGCCGTAGAGCGCGGTGAGCGCTCCGTCCATCGCCGCGTCCCGCCCCGACAGCTTGCAGCCGGTGCCGTCCGCCGCGTCGCCCCCGAGGACGAGCCGCCAGCGCCGCAGCCGCTCCTCCGCCGGGTCCGTCGTCCCGGACGTCATGCCCGCCCTCCCTTACGCGGCCGTTCCCACAGCGGGATCACCGGCACGGTCGTCGAAGGCCGCCTTTCCGCCCGGAACCCGCCCGTCACGGTGGCTCCCGTCTCCGGTGCCGTCGTCCGCTCCCTCAGTGCCTCGGTCGTCATCCCGTCACCCCCGCCAGGTTGTTGTCTTCGGTGTTGTCGTCCATGTCGTCCAGTCCGAGCAGCAGCCGCACGACCGGCAGCACCGCGTCCGCGCGCTCGGTGTCGAAGTCGGCCGCGAAGCCGGGCGTTGCGGTACCGGCGGCTGTCGCGCCGCCCCCGGTTCCCGGTCCGCGCCTGACCAGTTCGCCGAGGGTCCGGCGCACTCCGGGCTCGTACACCGAGAACGTCCGCCGCAGCAGGGGCAGTACGTCCGTGAAGGCCTCGGCCGGCACCCCGGTCAGCCACGCGTCGACCAGTCCGAGCAGCCGCTCGTCGTGCACCAGGAGCATTCCGCCCCCGGAACCGCCTCCGACGAAGCCCTCGATCCACGCGGCCGCGTCCGCCGGCGGTGTGCCCGGTGACAGGACGCGTCCCATCAGCAGTGCCGCCTCGTCCTGGGCCAGTTGCCCGTCGTCGAGCAGCAGCCGGACGGCCCGCCCCCGGATGACGCCCGGCACGGTGTCCCGCCCGGACAGCACCCGCAGTACGGACTGCCAACGGCCTCTCAACCGGCCGTGTCCGGCCGCGGGGGCGTCGCCCAGCAGGGCCACGGCCCCGTGCACCGCGTCCAGGTGGCCCCGCATTTCCTCGGCGGCGTCCGCGCCGAGCGCGGCGCAGGCCGGGGGAAGACCGACGAAGACCCGCTCGGCCAGTCCCGCGGCGACCTCCGCCAGGGCTGCGGTGTCCGTGCCGCGCACGTCTCCGTAGCGCAGGGAGCGGACCAGGGCCGGGAGCGCCTGGGCGAGATGGCCGACGTCCGTGTCGAGGGCCGCCCGGTCGGCGAGGACCCGCATCACAGTGGGGAGGGCGTTGGGCAGTTCGGCCAGCAGGCAGCGCTCGGCGAGCCCGGTGACACCGGCCAGGCCCTCCGCGCCGACGGCGTCCGCCTCGGCCTTGGCGGTCGCGGCGGACAGGACGGTCGTCCCCCACACGCCGGCCTCGGCGACCCGCACGGACAGTTCGGGCTCCCAGCGCAGCCGCCAGGTCTCCCGGAAGGTGCCGGTGCTGCCTCGCGATGCGGCCGGTTCGCCCCACGCGATGCCGAGCAGTCGCAGCCGGTGCAGCAGCCTGCTGCGGGCGGCGTCGTTCTCCTTGCGCAGGTCGAGCTCCAGCTCCCGCTCCAGCGCCTCGGGCTTCAGCCGCAGCCGGCGTTGCAGCCGGGTGAGGTCCCGCTGCAACGGCACGGCCGGTGCCGACGGCGGCACCTCCCCCAGCTCGTCCCCCACGACCAGCCGGTCCCGGATGAGCGCCAGGGGTACGTCCGAGCCCTCGCACATCACCGCCCGCACGGCGTCGGTCGTCTCGCTCAGGCCGGGCAGCGGACGGCCGCGCATCGCGGCGAGCGTCTCGGCCAGCCGCACCGCCTCGATGACGTGCGCGGAGGAGACGATCCGGTCCTCGGCGCGCAGCAGCCCCGCCACCTTGGTCAGCCACCGCTCCACCGGCCGGTCCGGGGCGCTGAACAGGTGCCCGTACCAGCCGGGTGAGTCGATGCCCGCTCCGTACCCGCTGGTCCGGGCGAGCCGGCGGTGCGTCCACGGCACCCAGGTCATGTCCGTCCTGACCTTGGGCAGCCCCTTCAGCAGCGCCCTGTCGGCGGCGACGGTGGTCTTCTGCCGCAGTGCGGGCACGTGCCAGGCGCCGCATACCACCGCCACACCGTCATCGAACTCCCGCTGCGCGGCCCGCACCTGGAGCCGCATGTACGCCTCGCGCACCAGGTCCCGGTCGTGGCCCCCGCTGCCGTAGGTCTCCCGCAGCGCGCCCATGGCCTGCTCCAGCGCGGTGAACGGCGCGAGCGCGTCGCCCTCCCCCGCGCCCCGGTGCTCCACGACGTCCTCCCACCACCGCTCCGGGTCGTCGTAGCCGGCGGCGTCGGCGAGCACGCCGAGCGGATCGATCCGGAGCTCGGCGGGGCCGGGACCGGTGTCCCCGTCCGGCGCCGTCTCGGCCGGTGGCGGACGTTCGCCCTCTGTTGCCGCCTCGTCGTCCTGCCTCCCCCAGGCCAGCGTGTGCGTGGCCGGCAGGTCGATGAAGCGGGCCGGGACATGGTGCTCCAGGGCCCAGCGGAGGGCGATCCACTCCGGGGAGAACTCGGCCAGCGGCCAGAACGCCGAGTGGCCGGGCTCGTCCACGGCGTGGGCGAGCAGAGCGACCGGCGGCCGCATCTCCTCGTCTGCGGCGAGCGGGATCAGGGCGTCGGCCTCGGGCGGCCCCTCGATCAGCACGACCCGCGGCCGGACCTCCTCCAGCGCCGCGCGCACCGCCCGCGCCGACCCCGGTCCGTGATGCCGCACCCCGAGCAGCACCGGCCCCGTCCCGGCGGCCCGGCCCGCGGCCTGTTCCACACCGGTCACTTCATCCCCCTCCCGTCCCGCACGTCCCCGCCCGATGCCGCGGGCGACCGCCGTCCCCCGTCACCCGGAGCCACCGCCCCGCGTTCCTCACACGCTCACCTCGCGGCAGGCCCGGTAGAAGTCCTTCCAGCCGTCACGCTCGCGGACCACCGTCTCCAGGTACTCCTGCCAGATGACCCGGTCCGCCGCCGGGTCGCGGACCACCGCGCCGAGGATGCCCGCGGCGACGTCGCCCGGCCGCAGCACGCCGTCGCCGAAGTGGGCCGCCAGGGCCAGCCCGTTGGTGACGACGGAGATCGCCTCGGCCGTGGACAGGGTGCCGCTGGGCGACTTGAGCTTCGTCCGTCCGTCGGCGGTGACCCCCTCGCGCAGCTCGCGGAAGACGGTGACGACCCGGCGGATCTCGTCGAGCCCGTCGGGTGTGGCCGGCAGGTCGAGGGAGGGGCCGATCTGGTCGACGCGCCGCGAGACGATGTCGACCTCGGCCTCGGGGCTCTCCGGCAGCGGCAGCACGACCGTGTTGAAGCGGCGGCGCAGGGCGCTGGACAGGTCGTTGACGCCGCGGTCGCGGTCGTTGGCCGTGGCGATCAGGTTGAATCCGCGGACCGCCTGCACCTCCTGGCCCAGCTCCGGTATCGGCAGCGTCTTCTCCGACAGGATCGTGATGAGCGTGTCCTGCACGTCGGCCGGGATGCGCGTCAGTTCCTCGACGCGGGCCGTCATGCCGTCGGCCATGGCCCGCATGACGGGGCTGGGCACGAGGGCGTCGCGGCTCGGGCCGTGGGCGAGCAGCTGCGCGTAGTTCCAGCCGTAGCGGATGGCCTCCTCCGGGGTGCCGGCGGTGCCCTGCACCAGCAGCGTGGAGTCGCCGCTGACCGCCGCGGCGAGGTGCTCGGACACCCAGGTCTTCGCCGTGCCCGGCACGCCGAGCAGGAGCAGGGCGCGGTCGGTGGCGAGCGTGGTGACGGCGACCTCGACGAGGCGGCGCGGGCCGACGTACTTGGGACTGATCACCGTGCCGTCCGGCAGGGTGCCGCCGAGCAGGTAGGTCGCGACGGCCCAGGGCGACAGCTTCCAGCGGGCCGGGCGCGGCCGGTCGTCCTGGGCGGCCAGCGCGGCGAGTTCATGGGCGAAGGCGTCCTCGGCGTGCGGTCGCAACGCCTGGGTCGGTCCCGTCTCCCCCGCTTCGACGGACGTCGGCTCCACGGACACGGTCATGGCAAAGTCCCCCTCCAGCTCGGCCGGTTCGGATCTGTCGCCAACGTTGCACCACACCACTGACAATGCGTTCCGACCTGCGGAAATGCCCGGCCGGGTCCGCCGGCGGACCCGATTGTCAGTGGGGGGATCTACCTTCGGTGGCATGACTCAGCAGGGGGTGCGCTGGACCGCGGACCAGGTGCTGGCACTGGCGCCTGACGCCGCATCACGCAAAGCGGGAAGCAAACTCGGCGCGGCGGGGCCGTGGTCCGAGGCGGGGAGTTCCGACGAGGGGACGGTGTGGGGGCTGTGCAAGGGCAGCGGGAGCAAGCCGTATCAGACGGTCGTGGACATCGCGGACGCCGCGGGTCCCGCGTACAAGTGCAGTTGTCCGAGCCGCAAGTTCCCGTGCAAGCACGCGCTGGGGCTGCTGCTGCTCTGGGCCGCCGACGAGGCGGCGGTGCCGCCGGGGCAGGCGCCCGAGTGGGCCGCACAGTGGGCGGCGGGGCGGCGCGAGCGCGCGGAGGCGAAGAAGGCCGGTGCCGGCTCCGGCGCGCCGTCCGGGTCCGCTGATCCCGAGGCGGCGCGCCGGCGGGCGGAGCGCCGGGCCGAGCGGGTCTCGGCGGGCGCGGTGGAGCTGGAGCAGCGCCTGGTCGACCTGCTGCGCGGCGGTCTGGCGACCGCTGAGCAGGCGGGGTACGGCCTCTGGGAGGAGACGGCGGCCCGCATGGTCGACGCCCAGGCGCAGGGACTGGCGGGGCGGGTGCGGGAGTTGGGGGCGATCCCGTCGACCGGCCCGGGCTGGCCGGTGCGGCTGCTGGAGGAGTGCGCGCTGCTGCACCTCCTGGGGCGGGGCTGGCAGCGCCGTGACCGGCTCCCTGCCGGTCTCGCCGCCACGGTCCGCTCCCGCATCGGCCTCCCGTCCTCCCCGGACGGCCCGCCGCTGCGCGACCGCTGGCTGGTCCTCGCCCAGTACGACACGACGGACCCGCGCCTGACGACCCGCCGGATCTGGCTGCACGGCGCCGTCTCGCACCGCACCGTGCTGCTCCTCTCCTACGGCGCGGCCGGCCGCGCCCCGGAGCTGGCGCTGCCGGTGGGCCTGAGTCTGGAGGCCGAGGTGTCCGCGTACCCGGGCGCCGGGCAACCGCGGGTGGCCCTGGGCGAGCAGTTCTCCGCGCCCGCGCCCGCGGCGACCCGTCCGCCGGGGGTGACCACGGCCCAGGCTGCGGCCCGTTACGGCGACGCCCTGCGCGAGGACCCGTGGCTGGAGTCCGTCCCGGTGACGCTGGACCGGGTCGTTCCCACGCCGGACGGCGACTCCTGGCAGCTGGCGGACGCCGACGGGGACGCGGCGTTGCCGCTCACTCCCGCCGCGCGCTCCCGGCCGGGGCTGTGGCGGCTCGTCGCCGTGTCGGGCGGGGCCCCGGTCAGGGTCTTCGGCGAGTGCGGCCACCAGGGCTTCACGCCGCTGACGGCCTGGCCCGAGGGCCCGGGCGACGCGGTCGCGCTGTGCTGAACCGGCGGCAGCGGCCCCGCCCGCGGCCCGTCGGCCGGCCCCACCCATCCCACGGGTCCACGCATTTTTCACGCATCACGGGACAACCGGTAAGGGCGAGCCTTCAACTACCGGGCGCCCCGCGGCGGAAAGGAAGCTCATGACCAGGACCTCCGCTCCTGTGGACGCGCCCGGCGCGGACGCCTGGGAGGGGCTCGTCACCACCGCGCTGCTGGGCACCGACCGGCGCACCCCGCCGGGCGCCGCGCCGGGCCCGGACGCACCCCTGGCCCTGCTGGACGCGGCGGCCGTGGAGACCGTACGGCGCCGGGCCGGTCTGCGCCCGGCGCGGGCGGCCGAGCGTCCGCAGGCGGCTCCGGAGGACGTCCGTCCGGCGCTGCCGCCTGCGGCCGCCCGCCGGCTCGCCATGCTGCTGGCCGACCGCCCGGGCCCGTCCGGCGGCGGGCGGCGGGGTGCCGCGCCGGATCTGACGGAGCTGCTGCCACAGTGGCTCGCGTTGGCGAACGCCCGTGGTTTCGCACCGCCTCCACAGGTGCTTCCTGCGTTGCTGGACGCGGCGCGGGGGCGGACCGACCTGCGTCCGGCCGCACTGGGGTTCGCGGGGCCGCGAGCCCTGTGGCTGGCCCGGCTGAACCCCGACTGGCGGTTCGCCCTGCGCGCGGCCCCGGGTGGCGGAGCGGCGCTGCCGCACCTTCAGGACGACGACGGGGTCCGCCGGTTGTGGCAGGAGGGCCTGTTCGCCGAACGCGTCGCTCTGCTGTCCGCGCTGCGTTCTCGCACCCCGGCCGCCGCACGCGACCTGCTCGCGTCGACGTGGGGGACGGAACGGGCCGAGGACCGGCTGATGTTCCTGGACTCGCTGCGCGAGGGCCTCGGCCCGGACGACGAGGGGTTTCTGGAGCATGCCCTGGCCGATCGCAGCCGCAATGTCCGGGCGACGGCCGCGGAACTGCTGTCGGCCCTGCCCGGTTCGGCGCTCGCCGCTCGGATGGCGGTCAGGGCGGAGGCGTGCGTCGCCATCGACCACACGCGGTCCGCCCGGCCCTCAGGGACCGGGGGCGGCATACCCGGGGGGGCCACGCAGACCACTGTGACGATCGCCGTCGAGGCGCCGCACGAGTGCGATCCGGGCATGGAGCGCGACGGCGTCGTGGCGAAGGCCCCAGCAGGGCGCGGCGAACGGTCCTGGTGGCTCGGTCAGCTGGTGGAGGCCGCACCGCTGGGCACGTGGTCGCGTCGGCTCGGCGGGCGCACGCCCCGGGACATCGTGGCGCTGCCGGTGGCGGACGGCTGGCAGGGCGAGCTGCACGCGGCGTGGTGCCGGGCGGCGGTGCGCCAGCGGGACGCCGCGTGGTCACGCGCACTGCTCGGCGATCCGTCGGCGCCGGAGGCGGGCGGTCCGGGGGCGGTGTCCCTCGCCGAACGCGCCAAGCTGCTCGGCACGCTGGGCGCCGCCGAACGGGCCGAGTGGGTGGCCGGCTTCATCGCCGCGCACGGCCTGTCCGAGGCTTTCCAGCTGCTCGGCGTGTGCGCGGTGCCGTGGGCGGCGCCGCTCGGGCGGGCCGTGGTGGACGCGCTCAACATCGCTCGGGACGCGGGGAGCTATCCATGGAGTTTCAGCGGGGTCATGGGCTTGGCGGAGCGCTGCCTCGACCCGTCCGAGGCCTCCCGGCTCGACGCGCTGCTGGCCGTACCCGACGAGCCGGAGAACGCGTCGCCGGGAGCCGGGGGCTACTGGGCGGAGGCCTTCCAGCGCCTGGTGACGACCCTGCGGCTGCGTGCGGCGATGGCCGAGGAGCTGGGAGCGGCCTGACCCCCACCCGCGCGTCCGGGGGCGGGTGCCCTGTGGCGAACGGCTGCCGCCGGGTGTGCCGACGGCCGGGGCGGCCGCCGGAGTCGGTCACGGCCGGCGGCCCGGCGAATCAGCCTCACCGACCCGAGGGCGCACCGGCTCCGGCCGGGGCAAGGCCCTTGGGCCGGTCCGCCGGAGGGCTACGCCTCCGCGGGCTGGCGGGCGTTCGTACGGACCCAGTCCACGATCGAGGCCGTCGTCGCGCCAGGCGTGAAGATCTCCGCGACGCCCTTCTCCTTCAGCAAGGGGATGTCCGCCTCGGGGATGATCCCGCCGCCGAAGACGAGGATGTCCTCCGCGTCCCGCTCCCGGAGCAGATCGATCACGGCGGCGAAGAGCGTGTTGTGCGCTCCGGAGAGGATGGACAGCCCGATCGCGTCGGCGTCCTCCTGGATCGCCGTGTCGACGATCTGCTCGGGGGTCTGGTGGAGCCCGGTGTAGATGACTTCCATACCGGCGTCGCGCAGGGCACGCGCGATCACCTTGGCCCCGCGATCGTGGCCGTCGAGCCCCGGCTTGGCCACCACCACGCGGATCGGACCGGCTGCCACACCCATCACTGCCTCCATGAAGCGACTACATCCATCCGTACCGACAAGTACCGCACACATCGGGCAAGCCGTACACGCCGCACCGCACGGACACCCCGCCCCGAACCGGCCGGGCAAGTGAACGAACGTTATCTCCAGCATCCCGCAACCGGCAGTTTCGCGGTGGATAGCGAGGGGGAAATCACACGATGGGACAAGCGCAAGGGGAGCCGCACCGAGGCAGCCGTACGACCGCACCGTCCACCAAGGACCGCGGCAGCACGGCTCCTCGGCGAAAGCAGCAGGGCAAGCACCGCACGCACAGCACGCAGGGCAGACACGGCGCACCAGCGGGGAGCCTCGTCACCCCACCGATCGGGGACCTCCGTCGCACCACCGGCGTCACACACGCCACACGCCGCGCTCTGCCCCCGCGGCTCACGCGGCTCACGCCGCTCTCGCGGTCATCGCCGGCCGTCTTCGCAGCTGCTTTCCACGAGGGCACACGGGGGGCGGAGGCGTCCTCCCGCGTGCCGACAGGAGGTCGGCCATGAAGGTCACCAGGGCGGCTCTGCCCTTTCTTCCGTTCTGCGAGCGCCTGCTGCCGGGCAGACTGGCGGGACTCTCCCTGGCCCTCCTGAAGGCCACCGCTCTGGAGATCGCGATCCTGGCCGGGCACCTCCTCCTCTACCCGTCCGGCATCACCCAGGAGCGCCGGGCCCCCGTCCCGGCACTGCCGGCGGACGGCGCCGCCCAACTGCCCACGGAGGCCAAGCCGCCGGTCCTGCTGCTGCACGGATTCATCGACAACCGCTCGGTCTTCGTCCTGCTGCGCCGCAGCCTCGCCCAGCACGGCAGGCAGCAGATCGAGTCGCTCAACTACTCGCCGCTGACCTGTGACATACGGGCCGCGGCCGAACGGCTCGGCCGGCATATCGAGGAGCTCTGCGAGCGCACGGGGGCCGACCGGGTCGACGTCGTCGGGCACAGCCTCGGCGGACTGATAGCGCGTTACTACGTGCAGCGGCTCGGCGGCGACACGCGCGTACGGACCCTGGTCACGCTCGGCACGCCGCATTCGGGAACCCGAGTGGCGCCCTTCGCCGACGCGCACCCCATCGTGCGCCAGATGCGCCCCGGCTCACCGGTGCTCGAGGAGCTCGCTTCGCCCGCCCCTGACTGCCGTACGCACTTCGTCAGCTTCTGGAGCGATCTGGACCACGTGATGGACCCACTGGAGACGGCCTGCATCGACCATCCCGACCTGACGGTGCAGAACGTGCGCGTGACCGGCATCGGCCATCTCGCTCTGCCCGTGCACCCCGCCGTCGCCAACGGCATACGACAGGTTCTGGACACGGCACACGCGGGTGAACCGTCCGCCGGACACACCGGCGGTCTGACGGTCGCCTGAGAATCGTCATACAGCGATCACTCAGCACCGAAACACCGATCAACCTCGAACAAACTTCGAACACAGAGCCAAACCCGTGCCCGCCGTCCGCCAAAACACGGCCGAATGCCCGTTTCCTGCGCGCGCGAAACCTGCCGAAGATTGTCGTGCCCGCGTACCGCCGGGTACAGTCGCCGCACTGCTCTGGCAGCCCCTGTTGTCGAGGCGAAAGAGAAGTTGGTGAACGACCGTCACCCGTCGGGGACCATGACCCCGGCTCCGGCTTCCGACGCCGCCTCCGCGCACTACGCGTCGTACGGCACCCAGGAAGCCCAGTACGGCGACTTCACCACGTACGGCGACTACGCCGCCACCGGATTTGATCCCACCGGCACCAACGGCGCCGGTTTCGACGCCACCGGGCACGCCACCGCGAGCTTCGCGACCGACCCCCTCTTCGGCGACATGCCGGACAGCGGCCAGGACACGGGCAGCTACGACACCGGCCACTGGCCCACCGGCACGCACGAGAACGGGCACTACGACGCCTACGCGGCCCAGCACCACGCCGCCTACGACACCGGTGTCTACGACACGACCTCCTGGACGGCCGAGCAGCAGCTGATGTCGGCCATCCCGTCCCAGGCCCCCTCCCCGGACGCCACCGGACAGTGGGAGTCCGGCGCCTGGCTCCAGCCGGACCAGTCCGGCAACCCCGCCGACCACACCCAGCAGTGGGAGTGGGGCACACAGACCTTCGACACGGGCGCCTACGACGCCACGCAGTGGAACTCCGACGGCACCCCCGCCCCGGAACCCGACGCGTACGAGCACCCCGCCGAAACCTTCGACCAGCACGAGACCGCGACGTTCGAGCAGGTCGACTACGACGCACCGGCCGAAGCCGGCTTCCACGACGCCGCCGTGGAGGGCGATGAGCCGGCCGCCACCGGTGAACTGCCCGTCGTCACCCCGCTCCTGGACGGCCAGGAGGACGTCACCCCCGCCCCGTCGGGGCGTGCGGCCTCGCGCGCCGCTTCTCGTTCCCGCCGCCGCACACCGCCCAAGCGCTCGGCGCTGATGACCATCGCGGTGCCCTCGGCCTGCGTGATGGGGGTCGCCGGGATCGCCGCCGCCTCCGTCGGCGGTCTCACCGACGACAGTGCCGCGGAGGCGCAGACGACCGCGGCGGACGCGCAGCCGGTCAAGCCGGCCGCCGCCAACAACCAGCTGGACACCCAGCTGCAGAGTCTCTCCGCCGGTGCCGACGACTTCGCCGACCGGGCCAGCCGTACGCAGGAGCGCATCGACCTCAAGGCCCAGCAGGCGGCCGAGAAGAAGCGCGCGGCGGAGGAAGCGGCCCGCAAGGAGCGGCTGCGCCCCAAGTTCGCCCTGCCGGTCGCGCGGCACGGACTCAGCGCCTACTACGGCCAGTCCGGCATCAACTGGATGTCCCTGCACACCGGCATCGACTTCCCGGTCTCGTACGGCACGACCGTGATGGCCGCGACCGACGGCACCGTGCGCACCCAGTGGAACAGCGCGTACGGCAACATGATGATCGTGACCGCCAAGGACGGCACGGAGACGTGGTATTGCCACCTCTCCACCTACACGGTCCCCTCGGGTACGACCGTGAAGGCGGGCGATCCGATCGCCCGCTCGGGCAACTCCGGCAACTCCACCGGCCCTCACCTGCACTTCGAGGTGCGCCCGGCCGGCGGTTCGGCGATCGACCCGCTCCCGTGGCTGCGCAGCCACGGCATCGACCCGGCGTAACGTCCCGCCTGCCCCGCCGGTCCGGCCGGCGGGGCTCGGGCTCACCTCACACCGCTACAGCTTCTCCACCGGCGCGTACCGCAGCAGCAGCCGCTTCGGCTTGGTGTCCCCGAAGTCGATCGTCGCCTCGGCGTTGCCGCCCGTGCCCTTGACCGCGACGACGGTCCCGAGCCCGAACTGGTCGTGTGTGACGCGGTCTCCGACCGCCAGGGACACCACGGGCTTCTCCGAGGTGCGCCGCGTGGCGAATCCGGAGGCGCCCGACGCCGACGAGCGCGAGCGGGACGACGACAGCGAGGCCGCCACCGCCGAGACCGGTCCGGAGGACGCGGGCGCGGTCGCTCCCGTCCGCTTCCACTCCACGTGGGTCGGCGGGATCTCCTCCAGGAAGCGGGAGGGCGGGTTGTACGAGGGCTGGCCCCAGGCGCTGCGCAGCGTGGACCGCGTCAGGTACAGCCGCTCCCGCGCGCGCGTGATGCCGACGTAGGCCAGGCGCCGCTCCTCCTCCAGCTCCTTGGTCTGCCCGAGGGCGCGCATGTGCGGGAAGACGCCGTCCTCCATGCCGGTCAGGAAGACGACCGGGAACTCCAGGCCCTTGGCGGTGTGCAGGGTCATCAGCGTGATGACGCCGTCGCCGTCCTCCTGGTCGGGGATCTGGTCGGAGTCGGCGACCAGCGCGACCTGCTCCAGGAAGTCCGACAGCGTGGTCTGCTCGTCCTCGCCGCGCTCCTGCTCGAACTCCATGGCGACGGCGGCCAGTTCCTGGAGGTTCTCGATCCGGGTCTCGTCCTGCGGGTCGGTGGAGGCCTGGAGTTCGGCGAGGTATCCGGTGCGCTCCAGTACGGCTTCCAGAACCGTGGCCGGTCCGGCGCCGGACTCGACGACGGTGCGGAGGTCCTCCATCAGCGTGTTGAACCGCTTGACGGCGTTGGTGGAGCGCGCGGCCATGCCGTACGCCTCGTCGACGCGCTTGAGCGCCTGCGGAAAGCTGATCTTCTCCCGCTGGGACAGGGCGTCGATCATCGCCTCGGCACGGTCGCCGATGCCCCGCTTGGGGACGTTGAGGATCCGGCGCAGCGGTACCGAGTCCTCGGGGTTGGCGAGCACGCGCAGGTAGGCCAGGACGTCCCGGACCTCCTTGCGCTCGTAGAAGCGGACGCCGCCGACGACCTTGTAGGGCAGGCCGACGCGGATGAAGACCTCTTCGAAGACACGGGACTGGGCGTTGGTGCGGTAGAAGACGGCGACGTCGCCGGCCTTGGCCTCGCCGGCGTCCGTAAGACGGTCTATCTCGTCGGCGACGAACTGCGCCTCGTCGTGCTCGGTGTCGGCGACGTAGCCGGTGATCCGGGCGCCGGAGCCGGCGTTGGTCCACAGGTTCTTGGGGCGGCGGGACTCGTTGCGCTCGATGACCGCATTGGCGGCGCTGAGGATCGTCTGCGTGGAGCGGTAGTTCTGCTCCAGCAGGATCGTCGTGGCGTCCGGGTAGTCCTCCTCGAACTGGAGGATGTTGCGGATCGTCGCGCCGCGGAAGGCGTAGATCGACTGGTCGGCGTCGCCCACCACGCACAGCTCGGCGGGCGGGATCTCGGCCTCTGGCGGCACGTCGACGGGGTGCTCCGAGGTGCCGACCAGCTCGCGGACCAGGGCGTACTGCGCGTGGTTGGTGTCCTGGTACTCGTCCACCAGGACGTGCCGGAAGCGGCGGCGGTAGTGCTCGGCGACGTCCGGGAAGGCGCGCAGGAGATTGACCGTCGTCATGATCAGGTCGTCGAAGTCGAGGGCGTTCGCCTCGCGCAGCCGCGACTGGTACATGGCGTAGGCCTGGGCGAGGGTCTTCTCGAAGCCGTCGGTGGCCTGGGCGGCGAAGTCCTCCTCGTCGATCAGCTCGTTCTTCAGGTTGCTGATCTTGGCGCTGAAGGACTTGGGCGGGAACCGCTTGGGGTCGAGGTCCAGGTCGCGGCAGACCAGGGCCATCAGGCGCTTGGAGTCGGCGGCGTCGTAGATCGAGAAGCTCGATGTGAAGCCGAGCTTCTTGCTCTCGCGACGGAGGATGCGCACGCACGCGCTGTGAAACGTCATGACCCACATGGCGTTGGCGCGCGGGCCGACGAGCTGCTCGACGCGTTCCTTCATCTCGCCCGCGGCCTTGTTGGTGAAGGTGATCGCGAGGATCTGGCCCGGGTGCACACCGCGCTCGGCGAGCAGGTGGGCGATGCGGTGCGTGAGCACGCGGGTCTTGCCGGAGCCGGCGCCGGCCACGATGAGCAGCGGGGAGCCGGAGTGGACGACGGCGGCGCGCTGGTTGTCGTTCAGCCCCTCCAGGAGCGCGGCGGTGTCCACGACCGGGCGGGGTGCGCCGTCCCGGTAGTAGGCGTCCCGGTCCGGGGGCGCGTCGAACTTCCCGCCGAACAGATCGTCCGGGATCGGCTCCGGAACGTGATCGTCCTCGGGCGGCGGCGGAGGCTGGTCCGCGGGGTCCCGCTGGGCCTGGAGGTTCGCCAGGAAGCTGTCGTCAAAGAGGCTGCTCATCGCTCTCCGAGTCTAGGGCGCCCCACTGACAGCCCGCCGCCGCCCTGAGAACATCGCCGGGCGCCCGGGCCCCTCGCCGGCCGGCCGGCGGCGCATTGTCGCCCTCCATGACCGCATGATCACGGCCTGCTACGCCCCCCGCAATCATGGACGAAGTACGACCAAACTCTGCCGATCGTTCACTCTCGGCGACGTTCATGACCGAGGTCACGAAAATGTATCGGGCATATCACCCATCAACCTTCACAGGGGCCACACGAGTTGGCTACCGTGCGACCAGGCCGCATGACCCCCACCGGCGAACGTCGCCGGGCCGCGCGGCCTCCGCCGAGTCCGGCACGCCGCAGCGGCAGCCGGAGCCGGGGACCCAACCGTGAACCTGGGGTGAATCGGCCCGACTCCCTGTGCGGAGCAGGCCGTAGGGCAAACCTTCCGAACCACCCGCCCGAACCCGACAGCTAACTCGGTAGGCGGAACGTGGAAGGAGTCGCCTCCCTTGGCGTCGCACCGCAAGTCGCGTCCTACGGGTACGCGCGTGGCAGGCATACGGACCCCCGCCCTCGCAACGGCGGCCCTCACCTCCGTGGCCCTGCTGTCCCAGTCGGCCCATGCCGCCCCCGAGGCCGACGACAAACCCAGCCTGGAAGAAGTCGAGAAGAAGGTCGGCGACCTCTACCGCCAGGCGGGGTCGGCGACCGAGAAGTACAACGCGGCCAAGGAGAAGACGGCGAAGCAGCGCAAACGCGCCGACGCCCTCATCGACGACGTCGCCAAGCGCACCCAGAAGCTCAACGAGGCGCGCGAGGAGCTGGGGTCCTTCGCCTCCGCCCAGTACCGCACCGGCGCCGCCGCCCCGGACACGGCGACGTTCCTGCTCGCGGACACCCCGCAGGACTACTTCGACCAGACCCAGCTGATGGACCGGATGACGGGCCGTCAGAAGGTCGCGGTCGACGACTACATCGCGCAGCAGTCCGAGACGATGGAGAAGCGCCAGGAGGCCACCGAGAGCCTGGAGGCGCTCACCGAGTCGCAGGGCGATCTGAAGACCGCCAAGGCGACCGTCCAGCGCAAGCTCGCCGACGCACGCGAGCTGATGTCGAGGCTGACCGCCGAGGAGAAGGCCCGGCTCGCGGCGATCGAGAAGCAGAAGCAGGAGGAGGCCGCCCGCAAGGCCGACGAGCTGGCCCGGCAGCAGGCCGCGCAGCGGCAGGCGCAGGAGGAGGCCGCTCAGCAGCAGGACAGCGGGTCCTCGTCCTCGGGTACGGCGGGTTCCGGCTCGTCCACCTCGACGGCCCCGGCCGACTCCTCGTACGCGACCAAGGCCGACAAGGCGCTCGCCTTCGCCCGCGCCCAGATCGGCAAGCCGTACGTGTGGGGCGCCGTCGGCCCCGGCTCCTACGACTGCTCCGGCCTCACCCAGGCCGCCTGGAAGGCAGCGGGCGTCGACCTGCCGCGCACGACCTACGACCAGGTGAACGCCGGCACCACGGTCCCGCTCTCCCAGGCCCAGCCCGGTGACCTGGTCTTCTTCTACGACGACGTCACACACGTCGGGATCTACATCGGCAACGGCATGATGATCCACGCGCCGAAGCCCGGCACGTACGTGCGTGAGGAGTCGATCTACTACGACGGCGAGTCGGCCATCCACAGCGTGGTGCGGCCGGCCTGAGAGGTCTCGTCATGCTTTTTGAGGGGCACGCGCGCGTGCCCCTCTCGTAACGGGCGCGGCGCTCTCTAGCATCGGCGCTATGTCCGGTCCCTCCCCGTTTGCCACCTGGTGGTCGACGTACGCGCTGGCGACCGGCATCGTGTCGGTCGGTCTCGACTCGGCGGGGTACGAGGTCCTCTCCCGCATCGCCCTCGCCCTGGCCTGCGCGGCCTGGCTGGTGGCGGCCGCGGGCCTCGCCCAGCGGGCACGCGGCGAGTGGCGGGCGGAGACGCCGGCCGCGCTCACGGCCGTGGCGGCGACCGCCGTCCTCGGCACCGGGTTCTCCGCGGCCGGCCAGCAGCCCCTCGCCGAGGCGCTGCTGGCGCTCGCGATGCTGCTCTGGGCGGTGCTGCTCACCGCGGAGGCCGGGGGGCGGCGCGGCACGGTGTTCCTGCGCTGCGTGGCCACCCAGGGGCTCGCGGTGCTCGGCGCCACGCTCGCCGCGGCCGATACGTCGGCCTGGCTCGCCCACGCGGCCCTGGTGCTGTTCTGGCTGGGCCTCGCGCTCTACGGCTTCGCCCTCTTCCGCTTCCAGCCCCGGCAGGTGGAGGAGGGGCGCGGGGACCACTGGCTCGCGGCCGGCGCCCTCGCCGTCTCCGCACTGGCCGGGGCGAGACTCCTCAGCGCCGACAGCGCGCGCCTGTACCTGTGGAACGAGGAGAACGCCGACGTCCTGCGCACGACGGCCGTCACGCTGCTCGTGCTCGCGCTGATCGCCTGCGTCGCCCTGCTCCTCGCCGAGCTCTTCTGGCCCCGCCACCACTACGACGTGCGGCGCTGGGCGACCGTGTTCGCCGCCGTGGTGACGGCCGCGGCCACCCTGGCCGTCGCCGCCGCCCTGGACGTCCCCTGGCTCGACGCCGCCGGAGAGGTGCTGCTGTGGATCGCGGTCGCCGCGTGGCTCGGGTGCACCGCCTGGGCGGTCACCTCGGCCCGGGCCGGCGCCCGGCGCTCCCGGGTCAGGTCCAGAGGACGGCGATGAAGATGTTCGCCGTCGTCAGCAGACCGACCAGGCCGAAGAGGCCCTTGTCCACCTTCTCGTCGTCCCGCTTCACATAGACCAGGCCGAGGATCACGATCAGCAGAGCCAGCTTCACGCCGATCTTGATGTTGTTCACGGACTGGTCGTCGGCCTGGTTGAGGCCGACCAGGATCACACCGGTGACCAGCATCGTGAGCGCGCCGTGCAGCATCGCGGGGGTGTAGCGGGCGGTACCCTCGCCCATCGCCTTCATCTGGGTGAGGAAACCGCCCAGGAGCGAGGCGATGCCGATGATGTGGAGGCCGACGAAGAGGTGGATGAGTACGTCCATGAGGCCGGAGCCTAATCAGGGCCCCGAGACCGCCCGACACCGACCCAGGGTGCATATATGCGCCCCATAGCACCCGATCACGGTCACTCGCTCATGATTCGACGCTTCGGTCATCACGCTGAGTGAAGTAGGCGGCGTCGAGGTGGGACCACGGTCGCATACGGTCACCGCCGGTCCTCTCAAGACACTTCCGCACACCTGCCACCGGCCCGTCACGGCGGCGTTTAGCGTCCTCCACCAGGTGCCCGGCTCCCCACCGCCGCCCGGGCCAGGGGCGGCAGTCGGACACCACCGCCGAAAAGGTCCGGCGGCGATCCGCTCCCCCTGTGCGGGCCGTCGCCGGACGCGCAGGCCGCCCGTCCGCTCCCCCCGGCGGCCGCACGCACCCGTCGGCGGTCGAGGAAAGGACGTGGCCTCCAGGTGGCAGCGCACCGCAAGCCCCGACAGCGCTCGATGGGTGGCGGCAAAGCCCGTACGGCCGCCACGATCGCCCTGGCGGGCGCGGCGACGGCGACGGGTCTCGACGGAACCGGACACGCCGAACCACAGCTCACCCCCGGCCAGGTCAAGACCAAGGTGGACAAGCTGTACCAGGAGGCGGAGGTCGCCACCGAGAAGTACAACGGCGCGAAGGAGAAGGCCGAAGCGGCCGGGCAGCGGCTGAGGAGCCTCCAGGACCAGGCGGCGCGCAAGGAGGAGCGGCTCAACTCCGCCCGTGACGCCCTGGGTTCGGTGGCCGCCGCGCAGTACCGCGCCGGCGGTCTCGATCCCGTGGTGCAGCTCGCCCTCTCCGACGATCCCGACCGGTACCTGGAGAACGCCGAGTTCGTCGAGCGGGCCGGCAGCCGGCAGAACGCCGTCGTCGCGGGGGTGCGCAAGCAGCTCCGGGAGATCGAGCAGCTGCGCGGGGCCGCCCACATCGAGCTGACGTCGTTGAAGTCACGCCGGGCGGAGCTGAAGCAGCACAAGGAGACGATCACCGGCAAGCTCGGCACGGCACGGCGGCTGCTCTCGCGGCTCGGCCCGCAGGAACGTTCCCTGCCGGGCGGATCGCAGGAACGCGCCTCCCGCTCAGCGGGCCCTCGGGACACCCTCGCGACCCCGGGTTCCGCCTCGTCCCAGGCGCCCAACTCCCGGACGGCCGCCGCCGTCTCCTACGCCTACCAGAAGCTCGGCAGCCCCTACGTCTGGGGCGCCACCGGCCCGAACGCCTTCGACTGCTCGGGCCTCGTCCAGGCCGCGTACCGCGCCGCGGGCGTCTCCCTGCCCCGCACGACGTACTCCCAGATCGCCGCGGGCCGCCGCGTCTCCCGCTCCGAACTCCTCCCCGGCGACCTCGTGTTCTTCTACGCCGGCATCAGCCATGTCGGCATCTACGTGGGCAACGGCCGCATGATCCACGCCCCGAACCCCTCGGCGCCGGTACGCGTCACCCCGCTCGACGAGATGCCCTACGCGGGGGCGACGCGGGTGGTGTGAGCGCCGCCGTCAGACGAGCCGGCGAGCCGTCGCCCAGCGCGTCAGCTCGTGCCGGTTGGAGAGCTGGAGCTTGCGCAGGACCGCCGAGACATGCGATTCGACGGTCTTCACGGAGATGTACAGCTGCTTGGCGATCTCCTTGTACGCGTAGCCCCGGGCGATGAGCCGCAGCACCTCGCGCTCGCGCTGGGTCAGGCGGTCCAGGTCCTCGTCGACCGGCGGTGCGTCCGTGGAGGCGAAGGCGTCCAGGACGAACCCGGCCAGCCGGGGCGAGAAGACGGCGTCGCCCTCCTGGACACGGAAGATGGAGTTCACGAGGTCCGTGCCGGTGATCGTCTTGGTGACGTACCCGCGGGCGCCGCCGCGGATCACGCCGATCACGTCCTCCGCGGCGTCCGACACGGACAGCGCCAGGAAGCGCACCGGCTGTTCGGCGTCGCCCATCAACGGGGCACAGCGGCGCAGCACTTCGACGCCGCCGCCGCCCGGCAGGTGCACGTCGAGGAGGACCACCTCGGGCCGGGTCGCGGTGATCACCGTGACCGCCTGGTCGACATCCGCGGCCTCGCCGACGACCTCGACACCGGTCTGCTCGGTCTGCCCGATCTCGGCCTGGACCCCCGTACGGAACATGCGGTGGTCGTCCACGAGGACCACGCGCACGTGACGCCCCGGTCCGCCGGCCGCCTCCGCCGGTCCCGCCGTACCGTTCGCCTCGGTCGGGTCGCTCATGACGTCTTCTCCGCCCTCTCCATCTCCAGCTCGACCTCCGTGCCGCCGTCCGGCACCGCGCGCAGCCGCGCCGTACCGCCGTTGCGCTCCATGCGGCCGATGATCGATTCTCTGACACCCATCCGGTCGGCGGGTATCGAGTCGAGGTCGAAGCCGGGGCCGCGGTCCCGGACGGACACGAAGACCGTCTTCCCCTCGACCTCGGCGAAGACCTGTACGGCGCCGCCCTCGCCACCGTACTTGGCGGCGTTCACCATTGCTTCCCGCGCGGCCTGCATCTGGGCGGCGATCCTCTCGTCGAGCGGGCAGTCGCCGACGACCACGACCTCGATGGGCACGCCGTGCTTGTCCTCCACCTCGGCCGCGTTGTGCCGCACGGCGTCGCCGAGGGTGGTTGGTCCGTCGGCCTCGTCCTTGCCGGTGCCCTCGGGTTTGTAGAGCCAGGTGCGCAGGTCGCGCTCCTGGGCACGGGCCAGGCGGCGGACCTCGTTCGCGTTCTCCGCGTTGCGCTGGATCAGTGTGAGCGTGTGCAGCACCGAGTCGTGCACATGGGCGGCGACCTCCGCGCGCTCCTGGGCCCGGATGCGCATCAGGCGCTCCTCGGAGAGGTCCTGCGTCATGCGGACCAGATACGGCCCGGCGAGGAGCGTTATGCCGACGAGGACCGCGAGGGCCGCCTGGAGGACGGAGCCGAGGTGGGCGGCGGAACCCTGGAGGACGAAGATGCCGGAGACGCCGGCCGTCACCAGCAGCACGCCGCCCACCGAGCGCAGCAGCGTGACGGTGCGCCGGCGGCGGCCGACCTCGACCCAGCGGGCCCGCCGGGCGTTGTCCGCCTGCCGCCAGACCAGGGCGACGCCCGCGCCGACGAGCACCGTCGGCCAGAGGTACGCCCTCGCTCCCCCGCTGAGGTTCACATTGCCCACGAAGACCATGGCCACCACGACCATGAGGAGCAGGGCCACGATCTGGCCCTTGTCGGGCCTGCGCGCGACGCGTCTGCGGCGGCCGTCGGGCGCGGTCTCCGCGGCCGGCGGCGACGGCGGCTTCTGCGCCTCGACCCCGCCGACGCCGAGCGGGACGAAGAACCAGAACGCGGCGTACAGCAGCGCACCGAGGCCGTCGGCCATGAACAGGCCGACGAAGACGAGCCGTACCCAGATCACGGGCAGCCCGAGGTGCCCGGCGAGGCCCCGCGCCGCGCCCCCGAGCCAGCGTCCGTCACTGCTGCGGTAGAGCTTGCGCGGCGGCCGCGGTTCGGCGAGTGGCGCTGCTGCGGCTTCCGACATGCCATTGATGGTCACACGTGCGGGAGGCCGGAGCATCAGGGTCGGCCCCTGAGGCTCCCCTGATCTCCGCGGGCCGCTCCTCGAACGCTTCCCGAGCCGCCTCTCAGGGCCGATATCAGGGTCCGGCCAGGGTCGTTCCGACTCCCGCCGGGGCGTCGCGCCCGTCACCATGGACCCATGACCGATCACGAGCACGCCGCGACGGGTCCGGGACCCGGCTCCGGCCCGCGCCCCGCCCCGGGCGCCGGGCCGCAGGATGCCGCGCCCGCCGCGGGTCCCGCGCCCGGGCGCGCGGGCGCGGGAGAGCAGGGAGGAGCACCCGGCCCGGCCGCCCCCGCCGAAGACGGTGTCCCACCGGGCCCGCCCCACGCGTTCCGCCGCGACCGCCGCCACAAGACCCTGGCCGGCGTCTGCGCGGGGCTCGGGCGGCAGTGCGACATGGACCCGGTGATCTTCCGCATCACCCTCGCCGTGCTCTCCGCCACCGGCGGCATCGGCCTGCTCTTCTACGGCTTCGCCTGGCTCTTCGTCCCGTACGACGACGAGGAGAAGAACGAGGTCCGCAAACTGCTCACCGGCCGGGTCGACGGGCAGGCCCTCGCGGCCGTGCTGTTCGCGCTGGTGGGCTGCGGGGTGTTCCTGACGATGCTGAACAACGGCGGGGTCCTGACCTTCGCCGTCGTCCTCTCCCTCCTCCTCGCGGGCGCCGGCTACTGGTCGCGTCACCGCGGCGCCCCCAGCCCCGATCCCCTGGCCGCACAGGCCGTCGCCGACGCCCCGCCGGAACCCCAGGCGCCGCCGGTGTTCCTCACCACCCCGTCCTGGTGGCGCGACCCGATCGTCAAGGACGGCACCCACATCGGCGGCACGGGCTACCTCTGGGGCCCCCGCGACCCCCATGACCTCGATGTCGCCGCGGCCCTCAACATCAGCCTGGGTACGCGGCCGGGTGCCCGCCAGGACATACCCGCCCCGCGCCCCCGGCCGCCCCAGCCGCGCGGGCCGCGCTCGATCGGCGGCTCGGTCTTCCTGCTGGCCCTGCTCGCGGGAGCCCTGGGCACCAGCCGCACGTGGGACGGCCACCCGCTCGGCACCAGCCTGCAGACGGGCCTGTCCTGTGCACTCGTCGTCCTGGGCCTGGGCATAGCCGTCAGCGCCTTCCTGGGCAGGACCGGCGCCGGCTCGGTCTTCCTGGCGATCATCACGGCCGGCCTGCTCGCCGGCGCGGCGGCCCTGCCCAAGGACATCGACACCCACTGGTCGCGCACCACCTGGCAGCCCGCAGCGGTGGCGGACGTACGGCCGCGGTACGACCTGGGCACCGGCGTCGGCACCCTGGATCTGAGCAAGCTGGACGTGTCGGGGAAGCAGACGGTCACGACCCGGGCGGAGGTCGGCTTGGGCCGGATCAAGGTGCTCGTCCCCGAGGACGTGACCGTGCGGCTGAACGTCGAGGTGGGCATAGGCGACCTCCAGCTGCCGGGCGACGACCCGAAGGACGTGGACGTGCAGCCGGACCAGCACCAGGAGATCACCCTCTCCCCCGCCGGAGGCGTCGAGAAGTCCGGCACCATCGACCTGGACCTCCAGGTCGGCATGGGCCAGGCGGAGGTGACCCGTGCTGCGTCATGAGTTCCAGCCCGGAAAGCTGATCGCCGGCCTCGTCCTCGTACTGGCGGGCATCCTCTACGCCGGTGACGCGGGCAGCGCCTGGCAGATCCCGTGGTTCGTGGTGATCCCCCTCGTCACGGGCGGGCTGTGCCTGGCCGGCTTGGTGGCGTTGCTGACGGGGCGCGTGCGGCGCCGCCGCCAGGGGGGCCGTACGGGCGCGGACCTGGCGTGACGGTGCCCGGCCCGCTACTGGTAGCCGCCGCTGCGCTGCCGTCGCCGTGACCGCAGCGCGGCGTCGAGGGACAGCAGGGGCGCGCCCGCGAGGATCAGAGGGGTCCAGGCCATGAGGTAGGCGAGGTCGTTGCCGTAGTAGTACGGGTCGGAGGCCCAGCTCACGGTCAGCCACAGGCTCAGGGAGATCAGGGCGCCGCCGAGTGCGGCCAGACGGGCCAGGAGGCCGAGCAGGGTTCCGATGCCGACGGCCAGTTCGCCGAAGGCGATGGCGTAGCCGAAACCGACGGGGTTCTTCAGGGAGAGGTCGACCAGGGCGGGGATGGCGGAGGAGTCGCGGACGGCACGCATCATGTCGCCGATCGAGCCGGCACCGGAGTCCTTCATGAAGGCGCTGTCGGTGAGCTTGTCCAGGCCGGCGTAGATGAAGGTGACGCCGAGGAAGACGCGCAGGGGCAGCAGGGCGTAGCGGGTGGCGTTGTCCCGCCAGCCTCCCCCGTCGCCGAAGTGGGGGGAGTGCGTGTCCGTTCGCATACCGTGAGTCATCGCTGCTAGCCGCCTCTCGCCGGTGCCGAGACCCCTCGACAGACAATACGTACGACAAACGAAGCGCGCTCAATCCTGTGTCACCGGCTTGTTTCGTCGGGCCGGGCGGTGCGGGGCGCCCGAGGGGCCCGTCGCTCACTCCGTCACGTCGACCGCGTACCGGTTGGTCTCCATCCCGGCCGCCGTGACGACCTGCACCTCCACCCTTCCCGGTTCGACATCCGCCGGCACCGGCACTGTGAGCAGGGTGTCCGTGGGGTTGCGGAACCCTCCGGGAACCGGGATCAGCGGCACATGGACGTGCACCGCGCCCACGCGCACGACCATCCGGGCCAGCCGGTCGGCCCCCTGCGCTCCCGGTGGCACGAACCCGGCACCCCGGATCTCGATGTCGTCCCCCGTGCGGATCGGCCCGTCCAGGTCGCCCGCCTCCCGGGCCCGGACCACGGAGAGGATGACCGGCCGGCCGCCCTCCGCGTACTTGCCGGCGAGATAGGTCGCCGCCGACACGAGCACCACCACGGCCAGCCCCCAGGGCAGGTCGGGCAGCTGCTCCGGCCGCCTGGCCAGCCGGACCGCGGCGAAGACCAGGGCGACCCCGCTGACCACGACGTACTGGATGTCGGCGAAGGTGCCCCGGCCGGCGTCGTCGGTCAGCAGGTCGGCGGCCCGGGGCCGGTCGGCACGCACCTTCTGCAGCCGTTGCCCCAGCACCCGCAGCCCGACCACCCGCCGCACGAGCACGGCGATCCCGCACAGCACGGCCAGTACGGTCACGATCCCGGCGCCCCGGGCGAGGTCCAGCCCGGAGATCAGCGCGTCCCGTTCCCGGTGCCGGGAGGCGGCGGCCAGCCGCCCCGCGAGGACGAGCACCGCGTAGGCCACGAAGAGCACCCATGCCGCGGCGACCGTGCGGGAGGTGGACAGCCGGTTGTCCTCCCCGATCACGGGCGCCAGCACGCCGCCCTTCGCCCGGTGGAACCACGACGCGGCGGTCAGCGACGAGGCCAGCACCAGGGCCGCGGCCAGCCCGGCCGTACGCGCAGCCGTCCAGCCCGCGCCGACCGCCGTGAGGGCCTGCCCGAGCAGCAACAGCACCACGGCGGCCCACACGACACCCGCCGTGCGCCGCCACAGACCTGTCAGCCAGGCCTGCCCCTCGGCCCGCCCCCGCTCGGCGACGTGCTCGGCGGACTGCGCCAGTTCCTCGGAGACCCACTGGCGGGAGGCCGACGCGGAGTGGGCCACTGCGGCCGGCAGCCCCTGCCCGGCAGCGAACTCGTCACGCCGGCGCAGGAACGCGGCGACGGCCCGCCGGTGCCCCTCGCGCGCACCGTGCGGACAGTCCCCGCAGGCGCACCCGCCCCCGTGAGCGCCTCCCGGGCCGTCCGGCTGACCACCGGGGTAACCGCCGGTGTATCCCCCGGCATAGGCATCCGCACGCGCACGTGCGTACCCGCCCGCGTCCGCGCCGCCCTGTCCCGCCTCCCGCACCGCCACGCCCGACGACCGCCTTCCCGCGACCCATCCACCGCCGGCCTTCCGGACCCCGGAACGCCGCTGTGCAACTCCCGTGCGACGACAGCGAATTGTGCCCTACACCACCCGGCTCACGTCCGCCCGGACTGGCCAACACGGGTGAAGTCCGGCGTGCCGTGTTGACCCGGCTGGGAGAATTCCCCTATGGCCGAGATCATCCAGCGTGACGGGACCTGGGCCTTCGACGGCGACACGCTCCGGATCACGCCCGGCCTGCACCGCTCCGTGCCGCTGCTCCGGCGCACGTACGGGGAGATCACCGTGCCGCTCGCGGCGGTCTCCGGCGTCGTCCTGGAAGCCGCACGCGGGCACGGGCGGCTGCGGTTACGGCTGCGTGACGGCGCGGACCCCCTGCTCCAGGCGACCGGCGGGCGGCTGCCCGGCGCGGCCGACCCCTACCGGCTGACGGTGGACGCCGACCGGACGGGGGCGGCCGAGTACGTCGCCGAGGAGATCCGCCGCGCGCTGCTCCTCGACCGGGTCCCGCAGGGGCCGACGGAGGCCTATCTGCTGCCCGGCCCGCCGGTTCCGGTGTCCGTGCGCACCTCGGACGGGACGGTCTCCTTCGACGGCACGCGGATACGGATCGACTGGGCCGACACCTCCGAACGGGTCAAACGCGCCACCGGCCCGCGGATCATCACCATGGGCGACCTCGTGCGGGTCGAGTGGTTGCCGAACACCCGCCACGAGGACGGTTCGCTGCGCTTCGTGACCCGCGAGACGGTGCTCTCGAAGCTTCCGCCGGACAAGGACCCGTACGCCCTGGACCTGTGGGGCAGCACCCGCCGGGACCTGCTCACCGCGCTCGTCGCGGCGGCCGTCACCGCCCGGCTGCCGCACCCGTCCACGCACACCGCCACCGCCACCGCCACCGCCACCGGTGAACTCCCCGCCTGCGCCGTCCCCGTGCCGCCGCCCGTCTCCGACCACCACGACGTCCTCCTGCGGCGGCTGCGCGAGCTGGGCCGGCTCCACCGCGACGGCGTCCTCACGGACGAGGAGTTCGCCAGGACGAAGGCGGTGGTGCTGCGCGACTTCTGACGGCCGGCCCGGCTGCTCCGGCGTCAGCCCAGCAGACCCGGCTCGCTCCGGCTGACGTCCTCCCACATCGGCTGGTAGTTGATCCACGCCACCAGGTCGCCGCCCAGCTGCTCCCGCGTCGCCACCGCCATCCGGTGATCGATGCGGACCGGTCGCCCGGCTGCCTGGGCCGTCAGCTGGACCTGGCAGGAGCGCTCCATCGACACGAACCACCAGGCCGCCGCGTCCACCGAGTCGCCGACGGTCAGCAGCCCGTGGTTGCGCAGCACGAGCGCCTTGCGGGAGCCGAGCACCTCGGCGATGCGCCGCCCCTCCTCGGCGTCGACGGAGACGCCGGTGTACGTGTCGTAGAGGGCGTGGTCCTCGTAGAAGGCGCAGCTCTCCTGGGTGATCGGCTCCAGCAGCTCGCCGAGGGCCGCGAGCGCCCGGCCGTGCACCGAGTGGCAGTGGGCGACGGCGACCACGTCCGGCCGGGCCGCGTGGACCTGGGCGTGCACGGTGAAGGCCGCCTGGTTGACGTGGTAGCCGCCCTCGACGACCTGGCCGTCCTGGTTGGCCAGCACGAGGTCGCTCACGGTGACGTGCCGGAAGGGCATCCCGAACGGGTTGACCCAGAAGCAGTCGGTGAATTCCGGGTCGCGGGCGGTGATGTGCCCGGAGACGCCGTCCTCGTAGCCGAGCCGCCCGAAGATCCTCAGGGCGCCCGCGAGCCGTTCCTTGCGGTGCCTGCGCTCGTCCTCGACCGACTCGTGCATCGGCGGCATGGCGAACCGCAGCCGGTCGGTGGGCAGGGGCAGGGGCGGCGTGGGCCCGTGCATAGGTCCTCCAGCACTGGTTCTGCGTACGGGCGGAAGTTACCGTCCGTGAGGCCGGGAAGAACAGGAGCGATTCGTGAAGATGCCACGAGCGCCCCTGTGAGCACCCTGTGCCCATCCGAGTGCCCCCGGGCTCCCCCACCCCACGAATAGCCGACAGAAGATGTCGGATCTCGGCGGGACACTCTTCCCATGACAGCGAACTGGGCTGCTTTCGCCACCGCCGAACCGGATCTGGCCGACACCGTCGAGAAGCGCTTCGGCGCCTACACCCACCACATCCTCGCCACCCTCCGTAAGGACGGTTCGCCCCGCACCAGCGGCCTGGAGGTGCGGTTCCTGAACGGCGAGCTGTGGCTCGGCATGATGCCGGACTCGCTCAAGGCCCTCGACCTGCGCCGTGACCCGCGCTTCGCACTCCAGGCGAACCCCGGGGAGGGCACGGGCATGGGCGGCGGCGATGTCCGGATCAGCGGCCGGGCGATCGAGGTCGACGACGTGGAGACCAAGGCCGCGTACGTCGAAGAGGTGGAGCCGCCGGAGCAGTTCCACCTCTTCCGCACCGAGCTGACGGAGGTCGTACGGACCTACATCGAGGACGACACGTATCTCGTCGTCCAGGCCTGGACACCCGGCGCGCCCCTGCGCACGATCAAGCGCACCTAGGCAGGGGTCACTCCCACTCGATGGTGCCCGGGGGCTTCGAGGTCACGTCGAGGACGACGCGGTTGACGTCGCGCACCTCGTTGGTGATCCGGGTCGAAATCTTCGCCAGGACCTCGTACGGCAGGCGCGACCAGTCGGCCGTCATGGCGTCCTCGGACGAGACGGGGCGCAGGACGATGGGGTGGCCGTACGTCCGGCCGTCGCCCTGGACGCCGACGCTGCGGACGTCCGCGAGGAGGACCACCGGGCACTGCCAGATGTCCCGGTCGAGACCGGCCGCCGTCAGCTCCTCGCGGGCGATGGCGTCGGCCTCACGCAGCAGATCCAGGCGCTCCTTGGTGACCTCGCCGACGATGCGGATGCCGAGGCCGGGGCCGGGGAACGGCTGGCGCTGGACGATCTCCTCCGGCAGGCCGAGCTCCTGGCCGACCATGCGGACCTCGTCCTTGAAGAGCTTGCGCAGCGGCTCGATCAGCTGGAACTCGAGGTCCTCCGGCAGACCGCCGACGTTGTGGTGGGACTTGATGTTGGCGGTGCCGGTGCCGCCGCCGGACTCGACCACGTCCGGGTAGAGCGTGCCCTGGACGAGGAATTCCACGGCCGGGCCCTCGTCGGCGATGATCTCGGCCTGGGCCTGCTCGAAGACCCGGATGAACTCGCGGCCGATGATCTTCCGCTTCTCCTCGGGGTCGGAGACCCCGGCCAGCGCCTTGAGGAACCGCTCCTCGGCGTCCACGACCTTCAGCTGCACGCCGGTCGCGGCCACGAAGTCCTTCTCGACCTGCTCGGTCTCGCCCTTGCGCATCAGGCCGTGGTCGACGTACACGCAGGTCAGCTGGGAGCCGATGGCCTTCTGGACGAGGGCAGCGGCGACCGCGGAGTCCACGCCGCCGGACAGGCCGCAGATGGCGCGCTTGTCGCCGACCTGCTCGCGGATGGCGGCGACCTGCTCCTCGATGACGTTGCCCGTCGTCCAGGACGGGGTCAGACCCGCGCCCCGGTAGAGGAAGTGCTCCAGCACCTGCTGCCCGTGCGTGGAGTGCATCACCTCGGGGTGGTACTGGACGCCGTACAGCTTCTTCTCGTCGTTCTCGAAGGCGGCGACCGGGACGACGTCCGTGGAGGCCGTGACGGAGAAGCCCTCGGGGGCGGCGGAGCAGGCGTCGCCGTGCGACATCCAGACGGGCTGCTCGGCGGGGGTGCCCTCGAAGAGGGTGGAGGACACCTTGGAGACGTGCAGGTCGGTGCGGCCGTACTCGCGGGCGCCGGTGTTGTCGACGGTGCCGCCGAGGGTGCTCGCCATCAGCTGGAAGCCGTAGCACATACCGAAGACGGGGACGCCGGCCTCGAAGATCTCGCGGTCGAGGCTGGGCGCGCCCTCCGCGTAGACCGACGAGGGGCCGCCGGAGAGGATGATCGCCGCGGGGTTCTTGGCGAGCATCTCCCGGACCGGCATGGTGCTCGGCACGATCTCGCTGTAGACCCGCGCCTCGCGGACACGACGGGCGATGAGCTGGGCGTACTGCGCGCCGAAGTCGACGACCAGGACGGTGTCGGCGGCGTTGGCAGCAGGAGTCGCTGATGACACGGGGTGCCTTCCGGCGGTGGGGCGGGGGTCTTGTGCACCCGATTCTACCGGGGGGCCGCCGGGCTCCTTCCGTGTGCCGGGAGGGAGCCCCGTCTCAGGATGCGAACCGGCTTGGACGGCTCCGGGGCCCGGTGCATACTTGCCCCATGCTCAAGCACCAGACGTTCGTCTTTACCTATGGCATCCGGCCCGCCGGACGCCATGGTCGTGCTGCTTGAGCAACTGACAAGCGACTTCCCAGGCGCCCCGGGCCGACAAGGCCCGGGGCGCCTGTCGTCGTCCGGGCCGTGCCGCCCCGGGGCAGCCCCTGACCACCAGGAGCCCCTTATGACCGCCATCGACGTGACCGGCGCCCGCACTGCCGAGGCCGCCGACGTGATCACCGGAGCGCGCGAGCGGATCGACGCGCTCGACGACCGGATCATCGGCCTGATCCAGGAACGGGTGGCCGTCTCGGCCGTCATCCAGGATGCGCGGATCGCCTCCGGCGGGCGGCGCGTGAACCTGTCCCGCGAGATGGACGTGCTCGGCCACTACCGGCAGGCGCTGGGCAAGCCGGGCACCGCGCTCGCGATGACCCTGCTGGAGCTGTGCCGCGGCAAGATCTGAACCCGCATGCGCAGGACACCCGTGCGGCCCCTCCTCACCCGTACGGCGCGTGACCGTCCCGCAGCCGACTCGTTGGTCCCGGTGTCCGTGCCAGCCAGGCGCGGGCCCGAAAGAACCACGCGTGGCTCACTGGGGCGATGAGACGCACGGATCGTGCCGTGCGTCGTGGGACCTCGCTCCAGGGAAGTGACCGGACGGCAGGGGACAGCAGCCCGGTCACCCAAGAGAACGGTCGGCCCCGGGGACGCCCGGGGCCGACCGCGGACCTTGCATAAATGCACAAGTCTGGGTCAAACGGTTGCGGGCGCCGCGTTCATCCAGCACGATGCCTACACGGTCCAAGTCCCCTCGCGGACCCCCTCATTGCCCCACTGCCAGAGGTACAGACCAGCGGCGCAACCCCCCGGCGCCGCTTCCAGGCACCGGCGCTGCCCTGACGTCGGTGCTGACGAGAAGAAGGGCCCTGCGGCTCCACCCCGCGGGGCCCTTCGCTCTGCGTCGGCATCGCCGGCGGAGCGTCAGGTGCGGGTCACCGTCCCGCAGTCGCCGCCGTCGCCGCGTTCGAGCTCCCTGCTCCGGTCGTACGGGTCCGTCGCCGGCCCGCTCGGGTCCGGGCCCGCGGACCTGCTCGACGAGAACTCCGGGTGCAGGTAGCCGTCGTTGACGAAGCAGGAGGAGTTGCCTATCTCCTGGTCGTAGTTCATCAGGAGCAGGCGGCCGGGGGTGACCTCGTAGCGGCCGGGGTCGGCGAGTTCGACGTCGAGGACGCGGCGCACGATGGTGCGGGCGACCTCGGTGGGGCCGTCCGCCCGGACGACGGGGTAGACGAAAGTGTAGTCGGCGCGCACGGCCACACCCCCCTGCGTGCCCTTCTTGAACGTCATGCGTCCCCGGCTCTTGATCACGTCACCGGCCGGCCGCACCTCGTCGGGGTCGAAGCGGCTGAACAGCGTCACCGGGTCGTGCTTCTCACTCGGGGAGCGCAGGCCGGTGTCGAGATCGTCGAGGAGCTCGGGCTGCTTGGGGTCGAGCACGGAGAGCGCGGCCGTCGGGCGTGCCCCGCGTACGGTCTTCGGGTCGAGGTTGGCGCCCACCAGCAGCTTCTTCGTCAGGCGCAGCGCCTCTTCCACCCGGTCCTCGGAGACCGCGCCGACGGCCTTCGCCTCGGGCAGGACGATGCCGGCCTCGCCGTCCGCCCAGCGCTCGGCAGGGGAGCCGGCGAAGGGCCGGTCCAGGGTGGGGGTTTCGGGGTCCGACGCACCGGGAGCGGCGGTGGGAGCCGCCGTCTCGTCGGGCAGCGGTGAGGCCTCCGCGGCCCCGGACTCCCCGGTGCGGAAGGGGTCGCCGGGCAGCAGCGACGGCTTGAGGGCCACCAGCGCCACGGCGGCGGCGAGGGGGACGCCGATGAAGGCCCACAGTCTGCGGCGTCGGGCGGCCCGCCCGTTCATCTCCTGCCAAGCGGGGCCGGTGCGCCATCCGGGCGGCAGCTCGCCCCGGGCGTCCTGTTCACGCAGCCGCTCGGTCACCATGCGCGCTCGTGCCGAGGGCTCCTTCGGGGCGGAGGAACGGATGTCCCGCTCGGTGTCGCGGGTGAACTGCTCCCAGACGTCGTCGGGGATCTCCGAGGCCGACGGTTGGTCGTCGGACGGCTTTTCAGACACGAAGCCAAGATCTAAGCGCGCGGAGAGCGCCTTCACAAGCCTTCACCGGAAGGTCGCCGATGTGACTCAGCCCACATAAGAATTCTGTGAATGCCAGCACAACCATTCACAGGTTTCACGGATCAAACCTGCCGAACCAAGGGCCACTCCCGCGCCCCACACGCGGAGGCCTCCCCCAACGTTCGTGCCGCATCCCGCGGTACGCCGGACTTTCCGAGGTCTTCATGAAGCTTCGCCGCGCCATGGCAGCAGCGGCCGCTACGGCGGTCATAGCCCCGGTGGCACTGCTCGCGGCACCGGCCGCGTACGCGACCGACGAGACGACCCCGACTCCGAGCGCGTCGGTGAGCGAGTCCGCTCCCGAGACGTCGCCCTCGCCGTCGGTGACCGAGTCCACCCCCGCCGAGACGACGCCGACGCCGAGCGCCTCCGTGAGCGAGTCCGCTCCCGAGACGTCCAGCTCGCCGAGCGCGTCCGCGAGCGAGTCCTCCCCGGCGCCCAGCGCGTCCGAGCCCGAGGAGTCGGAGTCCCCCGACCCCGAGCCCTCGATCTGCGAGGACACCAAGGTCGACGTGAGCATCTCCGGCCTGCCCGGCAAGATCGCGGCGGGCAGCGGCTGGCACAAGTTCTCGCTGAACGTGCTGAACAACTCCGACTCCACGCTGAACGACCTCGACTTCTTCGCCGGGGCCTCCCCCGACAAGAACGGCGAGGAGCTGTTCTCCAGCAAGCAGGTCCAGCTCCAGGCCTGGGACCCCCAGGACAAGATCTGGGTCGACCTGAACGAGGGCGGCTACGCGGTCGGTTACGTCGGCTACACCGACGAGCTGAAGCCCGAGTACGAGGTCAACATCCCGCTGCGTCTCAACGTCAGCAAGTCCGCCCCGGTCGGCGCCGGCTTCTCGCTCGGCGCGACGATCTACGGCGACAACGACGCCGAGTGCACCGGCTTCGGTGACGTGTCGTACAAGTTCCAGATCGTCTCCTCCGGTACGGACACCGGCGGCACCAAGCCGCAGGAAGGCGGCAAGGCTCCCGTCACCGACGAGAAGCCGAGCGGCAACACGCCGGAGGTCACCGGCAGCCTCGCCGAGACCGGCTCCAGCTCCGCCCTGCCGATGATCAGCCTGGTCGGCGGTGCCGCGGTCGTCGCCGGTGCCGGCGCGATCTTCGTCGTCCGTCGCCGCAAGGCCGGCGCGCAGGCGTAAGCCAGAGCGGCCGGCACAGGCCGCAGCACCAAGCAGAAGAGGGACCTGCGCTCGGAGGGGGGCGCAGGTCCCTCTTCTGTGTTGCCGGGGCGCTCAGTTCTTCGGCGGTACGGCCGGCATGCCGAGGAACGGCAGCCGCAGCGCGCCGAACGCCTCCGCCGGAACCGCCGGGGACTTGGGCTCGACGGGCTGGAGACGCTCGTAGGTGCCCTGCTGCGGGCGCGGGTCCTCCTCGCCCTTGTTGGGCCAGTAGGACATCGCCCTCTCGGCCTGGGCGGTGATGGTGAGCGAGGGGTTGACGCCCAGGTTGGCGGAGACCGCGGCGCCGTCGACGACGGAGATGCCGGGGTGGCCGTAGAGGCGGTGGTACGGGTCGATCACGCCGGACTCGCGGGAGTCGCCGATGGGGCAGCCGCCCAGGAAGTGGGCCGTGAGCGGGGTGCCCATCAGTTCGCCCACGTTGGAGCCCGCGAAGCCGTTGATCTCGGCGGCGAGGGCCGAGGCGCTCTCCGTCGCGGCCTTGATCTGCTTGGGGTTGGGGGCGCCGTGGCCCTGCCGGGCGGTGAGCAGGCCGCGGCCGACACCCGACGGTTTCACGTACGTCGTCAGGGAGTTGTCCAGCGACTGCATCACCAGGCCGATGATGGTCCGCTCCGACCAGCGGCGGTTCGACAGGGAGCGCAGCACCAGCAGCGGGTGCTTCGCGGCGTTGGCGAGGAAGCCCAGGACCCGCGAGGCACCCGAGTTCGTCCCGGCGTAGGGGACCTGGAGGATGGACAGGCCGCCCATCGAGTTGGATCCCTTGCCGTAGCGGACCGGCTCGATGTGGGTGTTCGCGTCCGGGTGGATGGAGGACGTGATGGCCACGCCCCGCGTGAAGTCGGCCTTGGGCGCGCCGTGTGCCTTGCGGTAGCGCCGGTCGTCGGTCTGGGCGCCGACCAGGGCCTCGGAGTTGGTGCGGGTCAGCTCGCCCAGCCGGTCGGAGAGGTGCGGCAGCTGACCGCCCGCCTTCATGCGGTGCAGCAGGGTCTGCGTGCCGTAGGTGCCGGCGGCGAGGACGACCCGGCGGGCCGTGAAGGTGCGGCCCTTCTTCTTGCCGCGGTCGTCGGTGGGCAGGGTGGCGACGGCGTAGCCGCCGCGCGAGTCGTCGGTGAGCGACACGACCGTCGTCATGGGGTGGACGACCGCGCCGGCCTTCTCGGCAAGGTGCAGGTAGTTCTCGTTGAGGGTGTTCTTCGCGCCGTGGCGGCAGCCGGTCATGCACTCGCCGCACTCCGCGCAGGCCCTGCGGGACGGGCCCGCACCGCCGAAGTACGGGTCGGGCACCTCCTGTCCGGGCCTTGCCTGCACCGTGCCGTCGGCGTCCTCTCCGTCGCCGAAGAACACACCGACCGGGGCCATGTGGAAGGAGTCGCCGCAGCCCATCCGCTCAGCGGCGGCCTTCAGATGGACGTCCGAGGGCGTCATGGTCGGGTTGAGCCGTACGCCCAGCATGCGGCGGGCCTGGTCGTAGTACGGCTTCAGCTCCTCCTGCCAGTCGGTGATGTCACGCCACTGGGGGTCCTCGAAGAACGGCTTCGGCGGGACGTAGAGGGTGTTGGCGTAGTTGAGGGAACCGCCGCCGACGCCCGCGCCCGCCAGGACCATGACGTTGCCCAGGAGGTGGATGCGCTGGATGCCGTACATGCCGAGCTTCGGGGCCCAGAGGTAGTTCTTGAGGTCCCAGGAGTTCTTGGGGAGCGTCTCGCGGGTGAAGCGCCGGCCGGCCTCCAGGACGCCTACGCGGTAGCCCTTCTCGGTGAGGCGCAGGGCGGTCACCGAGCCGCCGAATCCGGAACCCACGACGATGACGTCGTAGTCGTAAGCGTCCTGAGGCACGTGCCGTCTCCCCTTCGAGTGTGCAGTGCGGGTGGTGCGGGTGGCTTACCGGAACCTGAACGCCTTCATCAGGCGGAGGCTGCGGCTCATGAACTGGGCGTACTTCTCGTCGTCCATGCCCAGCGAGGGGGCCATGGGGAGCACGCGCTGGTGGGCGACCGTCTGGGCCTCGGTGTACTTGAGGATGCCCTCGGAGCCGTGGCGGCGGCCGAGGCCCGAGTCCTTCATGCCGCCCATCGGGGACTGGACGCTGCCGTAGGCGGGGGCGTAGCCCTCGTTGATGTTGACCGTGCCGGTGCGCAGGCGGGCGGCGACCTCCTGGCCGCGGCGGCCGTTCTTCGTCCAGACCGAGGAATTGAGGCCGTACGCCGTGGCGTTGGCGCGCTCGATGACCTCGTCCTCGTCGGTGAAGCGATAGACCGACACGACCGGGCCGAAGGTCTCCTCCCCGCAGACGGACATGTCCGTGGCGACGCCGTCGAGGATCGTGGGCTCGAAGAAGTACGGGCCGATGTCCGGGCGCGCCACACCGCCCGCGACGACCTTCGCGCCCTTGGCGACGGCCTCCTCGACGTGCCGCGTGACCGTTTCGAGCTGGCGTTCCCCGACCAGGGACCCCATGTCGGCGCCGTACGCCAGGGACGTGCCGAGGCGCATGGCCTTCGTCCGGGCGGCGAAGCGCTCCAGGAAGGCGTCCGCGATCGACTCGTGGACGAAGAGCCGCTCGATCGAGATGCAGAGCTGGCCGGCGGAGGAGAAGCAGGCGCGGACCGCTCCGGCCGCGGCCTTCTCGATGTCGGCGTCCTCCAGCACCAGCATGGCGTTCTTGCCGCCGAGTTCGAGGGAGACGCCGACCAGCCGCGCGGCGGCCCCCTGGGCGACCTCGCGGCCGGTGCGGGTGGAACCGGTGAAGGAGACGTAGTCGGCGTGCCGGACGACCTCCGGGCCGACGACCGGGCCGTCGCCGAGCACGACCTGGAAGACGTCGGCGGGCAGCCCGGCCTCGATGAGCAGGTCACGGGCCCACAGGGCGGTCAGGCACGTCTCCGTGTCCGGCTTCATGACGACGGCGTTGCCCGCGACGAAGGCCGGGAGCGCGTCGCCGACCGACAGCTCCAGGGGGTAGTTCCAGGGGGCGATCTGGCCCACGACCCCGCGCGGGTGGCGCAGTTCGGTGACCTTCGTGAGGGTCGGCATGGCGCCGGCGTGCCGCTTGGGCCGCAGATAGGAGGGGGCCTTGCGACCGTAGTGCCGGGCGGCGACCGCGACGGCCTGGACCTCCTCGTGGGCGTGCAGCCGGGCCTTGCCGGTCTCCAGCTGGATGAGGTCGAGCACCTCGGCCTGGCGCTCCAGCACCAGGTCGTGGAAGCGCAGCAGGACGGCGGCGCGCTGCCGTACGGGGGTCTGCGCCCACACGGCCTGGGCGGCGCGGGCCAGTTCGAAGGCCTCCGCCACGTCCTCGGGCGTCGCCTCGGGGAGGTCCGCCAGCTTCTCGCCGGTGAACGGCGTGTGGTTGGCGGTCCGGCCGGAGCCGGCCACACCCTTGGTGAGCTGGGCGACCAGCTCCGGCGTCACCACGTCCGCGGCGGTGCGGGCGCCCTCCGGGGCGGGGGCGAGGGGGTTCGTGCCGGTCTGTGCCGTGCCGGTCTCTGCCGTCTTCTCGGCGGCCTGCGCGTCCGTCATGAGGCGCAGGGTATGCCGGGACGGAGGCTTTGGGTACCCGTCGGTAATACGGCTTCACCGAGTGCACACACGACGCCAGTGACTGCTGGCAACAAACGCGCTGATCAGGACGTTGGGGCTGACCGGCGGGTGTGATTCAGCCTTTTACGATCCCGAGCCGCTCCCGGGCCCCCTCGAACACCGAGGTGCCCTCTTCCTCTTCCGGTGTGCCCCTGGGCATGTCGACGCGCAGTTCGTACATGCGGTCGTCATCGGTGCGGATGACCAGCCGCATGAGCCGCCGGGCAATCTCACCCCGGCGGTACGCGGTGTCGGCGAGGGCGGCTTCGTGGCCCTGGACGCCGGTGCGGATGTACCGGGTCTCTCCCCCGGTCTCCCGCGTCTTGACGGCCTGGTCCGCCGGGGAGGCCGGGGCCCGGTCCCAGAAGAGGAGACGGACCTGGATCGTGCCGGTCCGCCCGTCGCCGTAGAGCACCGTGCGAGGCCGGCCGGCCGCGCCGCCGGTCCGGTCGAGCAGGCGGTAGTGGCGCGGCAGGTGCAGAACGGCAGCCATGTCCGGCTCGGGGTGCGGGCTCCAGACGTCGGCGGCCTGCCCGGCGCTCTCCGCGCTGCTGGTCTCGGCGAGCTGCGTGACGGCCCCCATGCCGCCGGCGAGCAGCGCCGAGAGGAGGGCGAGGGGGCCGGGGCGGAGGAGGCTCGGGCGTTTGGCGGGCAGGGGGTCGTGCTGCGTGTCCTGGATGGGTGGGGCCGCGGAGGCGGGGGCGGGCACGGGTGGGGTGGCGGAGGCGGGCTGGACGGCCGGCACGGTTGTGGACACGGCGGCGGGCACCGGGTCGGGCCGGGCTGCGGTCTCGTCGTCCGCCTTCCGTATGTGCTCGGCCGTCCGCGCCACCACCTCGGCCGGTGCGGGCCCGGCCACCGCCTCCAGTTCCTTCGCGACCTCCTCGGCATCCGGCCGCTGTTCGGGGTCCGGCACCAGCAGCCGTGCGATCAGCGGCCCCAGGGGTCCGGCCCGAGTCGGTTCGGGTGCCTCGGCGGCGAGGATCGCTGCGACCGTGGCCTCCGGTGTGGCCCGCAGGAACGGGGACGCGCCCTCGACGGCCGCGTACAACAGGGCACCCAGGGACCACAGGTCGGAGGCGGGCCCGGCGATGCGGCCGGACATCCGCTCGGGGGCGACGTAGTCCGGCGGGCCGGCGGCGGCCTTACCGCTCGCGGTGAGCAGCTCCTCGCTCTGCACATGGGCGATGCCGAAGTCGGTGACGACGACCCGCCGGTGCGGGCCGAGCAGCACATGGGCGGGCTTCACGTCCCGGTGCACGATGCCGACCGCGTGCGCGGCGCGCAGGGCACCGAGCACGGCGAGTCCGATCCGGGCGGCTTCGGGCACGTCGACCGGGCCGCGCCCGAGTCTGTCGTGGAGGGACTCGCCGGGCACCAGCTCCATGACGATCCACGGCAGTCCGTCGAGCGCCTCGGCCGCGTCGAGTTCGTCGGGCCCCACGGGGCCCAGCTGTTCGTCGTGCTGCTCCGCCTCGACGACCACGTCGTGGATGGTGACGGCGGCGGGATGGTCGACGCGGGCGGCGGCCCGGGCCTCGCGGTGCAGCCGGTGGGCCGCCCGCCGGTGGCTTCCGTCCTGCGGATCGCCCGGCAACCGCGGCTGTCTGACGGCGACTTCACGCTGCGCACGTTCGTCGAGGGCCCGCCAGACGGTGCCCGTGCCGCCGGAGCCGATGCGCTCGACCAGCCGGTAGCGCCCACCGACCAGCCGGCCCTGGGCGTCGTCCGTCCCGCCCCCGTCGTTGCTCATGCACCATCAGTACCCCGCGGGGCGCGTCCTTGTCGACGCGGGTCGTTCCGATGCGAGTTGGAGGGGCGGAATCAGGTCTTGCCGATGTCCAGATTCGCGATCGCCGCGCTCGCCACCTCGCGCCCGCGGGCGGTGAAGTCGCTCTTGTCCGGGTAGCTGACGGTGAGCTTGTACATGTCGCCGCCGGGGGTCCGGTAGTAGAAGATCTGGCATTCCCGGGGACGTGGGTTCTCGCTGTCGTCGGTCGTGAAAGGGACGGTGTTCCGGGCGGCCTTCTTATCCCGGTACGTGGCCGTCCTGGGGTCCGTCTTCTTCGGCCCCTCGTCCATGTCCAGCTCGTAGCTGCCGCTCTCCTTGAACCGGGTGTCGTCGTCGTACATCTCGGCGGCCGCGGAGCCCGCGATGTTGCCGCCGGTGTCCTCGGCCTTCTTCTCCAGGCGCAGGTTGATCCAGACGCTGCCGCTCCGGTCGCTGTACGTGACCCAGTGGCCCTGGTCGGACTTCCGGTCGGGCACGGTCCGCTCGTACCCGGCGGGGACGGCGAGCGACGCGGCGAGGTCCTTCTCCTGCCTCATCTCCCAGCCCTCGGGCAGCGGCCCGGCGAACGGGTCAGCGATCACCAGGTACGCCGTCACCGCCGCCGCGACGGCCGCGGCGCCCAATCCGATCCAGGCCTTGCGGCCGAGCCGTACGCCACCGCCCTGGCCTGTCATCCGCACCGCCTGGGTGGGCCGGGCGGCGGGCGGGGTCGCGGCCGCCTCCAGCAGGGCCCGTACCTGCGCGGCGTTCGGGCGGCGGGCCGGGTCCTTGTCCAGCAGGCCGTTGATGGCCTGGGCGAGCGGGCCCGGAGCGGAGGCCGGGGGCGCGGGCGTGGCGTTGAGAACGGACTGGAGCGTGGCCGGGGTGTTGCTGCGGCGGAACGGGGAGACGCCCTCCGTCGCCGCGTACAGCACCACGCCGAGGGACCACAGGTCGCTGGCCGGGCCCGGGCGCTGCCCCAGGACGCGCTCGGGCGCGATGTACTCGGGCGAGCCGACGAACCCGCCCGTGTCGGTCAGATTGGTCTCGCCCTCGATCTGGGCGATGCCGAAGTCCGTGAGGACGACCCGGTCGTAGCGGCCGAGCAGCACGTTGTCCGGTTTCACATCACGGTGCAGGATCCCCGCCGCGTGCGCTGCCTCCAGCGCGCCGAGCACCTCCAGGCCGACCCGGGCGGCCTCCCGCGCGGACAGGGTGCCCTCCTGGAGCACGTCGCCCAGCGAGCGGCCCCGCACCAGCTCCATCACGATCCAGGGCTGGTCCTCCACGACCGCGACGTCGTGCACGTCGACGACCGCCGGGTGGTCGAGCCGGGCCGCCGCCCGGGCTTCGCGGCGCATTCGCTCGAAGGCGTTGGCGCGTTCGCGTTCGGGAAGATGCTCCGGGACGCGGGGTTCCTTGACGGCGACCTCCCGGTCCACCGTCTCGTCCTTGGCCCGCCACACCGTGCCCATGCCGCCGTGCCCGAGCTTGGCCAGCAGCCGGTAACGCCCGGCGATGAGGCGCCCCGAACCGGAGTCTTCGGACGCCTGGGCCGACTGGGACGGCACGACCCGGGTGGGTGACGCGGCCGGCGTGGCATAGGGATTGCCGGGTACCGGCGCCTGCTGGTTCGGCGGTTGCAGAACAAAACTCGTCGGCTCGTCGGCCCCGGATCGGGCTCCCCCGTTGCTGCTCATGGTTCATCCATATCGCGCCAACCGCCCGCGGATCCACAAAGGACGCGAGCCGGTCACCGACCCGTGACGTCGAAGGGGGCTTATCGCCCTCTTTGTCGCAGTGCGGGGCGCGCGCCGTCACGGGGGGGGGTGCGACCGCGCCGTCACGGTGCGGGGCTCGACCGCCGTCACAGGGTGGGGCTCGACCGCCGTCACAGGGTGGGGCTCGACCGCCGTCACAGGGTGGGGGCGGACGCCCTCACGGGGTGGGCGCGGGCGCGCTAGGGGAGGCCGGCCGGGTCTTCGGCGCCTTCGGTGTCTGCGGCGTATCCGGGGTATCCGGGGTATCCGGGGTATCTGGGGTATCCGGGGTCTCCTGCGGCGTCGGTGCGGAACTCGTCGACGTACGGCCGCCGTCCCCGTCGCCCTCCCCCGCGAGCAGGGCCGCCGCGGACACCCCTGCTCCCGCCATCGCCGCGACCAGCAGCGCCGCGATGAGCACGCGCCGGGCGGGCTGCCGGAGGAAGGGTTCCTCCGGCCGGCCCGGACCGGACCCTTCGACCGGCGCCGCGGACGGTTGCCGGACGGCCAGACTCAGCGGCCTGCGGCGCGGCACGTTCCCCACCGTCGGCGCGTAGGCGGGCGGCGGCGACATGGGCGTGCGGCCCGTGTCGCGGAAGGCCCGGAGCATCCGCTCCGCCCGCTCCGCGTCCAGCCGCCGGTCCGGATCGCGCTCCAGCAGACCGCGTACGACGGGCAGGAGCGGCCCGACCTGCGCGGGCGGCTGGATATCGCCCACGACGACCGCGTGCAGGATGCCGCCCAGCGAGTCGCGGTGGAACGGCGACTCGCCGCTGAGGGCCGCGCACAGCAGCGCGCCCAGCGACCACAGGTCGGACTCGGGCCCGGTCCTCGCCCCGGACATCCGCTCTGGCGCGGTGTACTCGGGCGAGCCGACGAAGGACCCGTTCTCGGTGAGAGTGGGGGTGCCCGCGACCTGGGCGATGCCGAAGTCGGTGAGGACGACCCGGTCGGTGCCCGTCTCCAGCAGCACGTTGTCCGGCTTGAGGTCGCGGTGCAGCACCCCGGCCGCGTGCGCGGCGCCCAGCGCACCGAGCAGGGCGATGCCGATGCGGGCCGCTTCGGCGGCGTCGACGGGACCCCGCTGGGCGAGCCGGTCGGCGAGCGAGCCGCCCTCGATCAACTCCATGACGATGTAGGGGCGTTCGTCGTCCTCGACGACGTCGTGGACGACGATGATGTGCGGGTGGCTCAGCTGGGCGAGGGCCCGGGCCTCCCGCAGCGTACGGTCCCGCCGGCGGCGGGCCTGCGCCGCGGAGAGCGTCTCGTCGTAGGGGAGTTCCTTGACGGCCACGCTCCGGCCGAGCAACCGGTCGGTCGCCCGCCAGACCACACTCATGCCACCGCGTCCGAGTCTCTCCTCGAGCCGGTAACGGCCCGCGATGACACGTCTGTTGTGCCCCTCGGTCCCCATGCGGCAATCATGCCCCAACGGACGGAACCACTCCGGGACGGTGAGCTGCCGGTGGCCGAAACAGACAGCCCCTCGTCAGAAGTGCCCCTGTCTCAGGAGGTCTTCTCCTGCCAGCCCTGGAGCAGCAAGGTGAACTGCCTGCGCGCCGTCGCCCAGTCCGCGGCCGGGGCCGACATGTAGAGCGCGTACTCGGTGCCGTCGCGGGCGATGTACGTCTCCTCGACGGCCCGGCGCGGGCCGGGGAACTTGATGTCCTTGGGCTGGGCGGTCCAGGTGTACTCCCACCGGCCGCCCTTCCGGTCACGGTAGACGTTGCGCTCCAGCGTGACGCGCTTGTAGTCGACCAGTCGCTGAAGCTCCTGCTCCAGGTCGAGCTGGTGCGCGTAGGGGTCGGCGAAGTCCGGGGACGTGTCGACGGCGATGCGGACGAAGTGCCTGCCGCCGTCCGGGGAGTAGTCGATCTGTTTGAGCGCGCCCTGCGGGCCGAACGGCTTGCGTTTCCAGCCCTTCGGCAGATAGAGGCTGAACCCCACGGGGTCGTCGTAGCGGATCCAGCTGTCCGGAACGGATCCTCCAGGCGCCTGCGTGCTCGTGGACGTCGTCGATCCGGATCCGTCGCCCTGCGACGGCCCGTTCCACTGCTGGAGCACTACGGCCGTGCCTCCGCCGATGATGGCCGCCAAAGCGACCACCAGGGCGAGGGTGCGCAGCCGGCGGCGCCGGCCCGGCCCGGTCGGCTGCGGGCCCGTCGACGCCGGGCCGATCGTGGTGGAGCCGGTGGGGCCGTACGGCGGAGTACCGGCCGTGGGTGTCCCGGTGGCCGCGGTGCCGGCCAGCGGTGGAAGCGGTGTCCCGGTGTGTGAACCCGATCCGGTGCCGACCGGGCCGGTGCCGGACGTGCCGGCGGCGGCCGCCCCCGTGCCCGTTCCGCTGTGGTGGTCCCGGTACGGCGTCGCCCCGCCGTACTGCGTCGGCACATACGCCTGCGCCCCGTTCGGCCGCCGCCCCTCCGCGGCCTCGGCGAGCATCTGCTCGGCCTCGGACGCGTTGGGCCGGGTGCCCGGGTCCTTGCGCAGCAGGGCGGTGATGACCGGCGCGAGCGGGCCGGCGTGCCGGAGCTCGGCGGCCTCCTCCTCGACCACGGCCTGCATAGTGGTCAGGGGTGTCGTGCGGCGGAACGGCGACCGGCCCTCCACCGCCGTGTAGAGCGTCGCGCCGAGCGCCCACAGGTCGGAGGACGGGCCCGGGTCGTGGCCGCGCACCCGCTCGGGCGCCAGGTAGTCGACCGAGCCGACGACCTCTCCGGTGCGCGTGATGGTCGTGTCGCCCTCGATCTGCGCGATGCCGAAGTCCGTGAGCAGCACGCGTCCGTCCCGGGCGAGGAGGACGTTGCCCGGCTTGATGTCGCGGTGCAGGACCCCGGCGGTGTGCGCGGCACGCAGGGCCCGCAGCACCCAGAGGCCGATGCGGGCGGCCTCGCGCGGCTCGATGCGCCCCTCCTCCTTGACCGCGTCGGCCAGGGAGCGGCCCTCGACCAGCTCCATCACGATCCACGGGCGGCCGTCGTGCTCCAGTACGTCGTGCACCGTGACGACCGCGGAGTGGTTGATCCGTGCGGCGGCCCTGGCTTCCGCCCGGGTACGGGCCAGCAGGATCGCCTGCTCGCTCTCGGAGACGTAGAGGGCGGCCGTCAGCTCCTTGATGGCGACCGACCGGTGCAGCACCTCGTCATGTGCGCGCCAGACCCGGCCCATGCCGCCACTGCCGATGGATTCGGCCAGCCGGTAGCGGCCCGCGACGAGCAGGCCCTGCATCTGATTCACGTTGCCCCGCAATGGTCTTGACAGGGTCAGCGTAAGTAACCGCCCTCACCCTGGGAACAAGCGGGGTCCCACGGTGACCGCACTGTGACGGTTGTCGATTCCCGGGACGGGAGGCAACCAGAGGGTGAACCGCGGCGTACAGGCGGCGCGCCGCTCGCTCACCCCGTGACCTTGTACGTGGCGGCCGCCTGCTCGTACAGCCGCGTCACCTCGTCCCGTTCGGACTCCGGGCCGCGCACCTGGACCACGTGGTAACGCCCGTCGACCAGCATCGCGAGGTTGCGGACGTACAGTTCGCCGCCGTCGCCGCCGGTCCAGGTGAACTGGCCCTCGGCCATGGTCCGTCCGCCCACCTCGATCGTCTTCAGCCCGGTGGAGGTGGCCCAGCTGGAGTCGCGGTACGGCTGTAGCTCGCGCTCCCGCTCCCGCTGGTAGGCCATGGGGTCGTCGCCGTACTGCGACGCGCTGTCCCGGCCCGCCACCACGATGAGCTCGAAGTCGCCCTTGGAGTAGACGACCTGGCCGCTGCCGCTGCGCGGGGTGCGGTCCCAGCCCTTGGCGACGGCGACCTGGAAGCCCGCCGCGTCCTTGCGCAGGGTGAAACCGTCGGCGACGTCCGGGCCGGTGGTCTGCGTCTCGGTGGTGCCGGCCGACGACGTGGGGCTCTTCTCCGGCTCGGGAGAGGTCTGGTCGGGCCGGGGCTCGCTGCTGGCGTCCGGCTCGGGCGCCCGGCTCACCTCACCGGCGGCACCGGTACGGTCGGCGCCGTCCGAGCCGTCGGTCCCCGACTTGGGCATGAAGAGCATGGCGTAGGCGATCGCCGCGGCCATCGCGAGCAGGACCAGCACCAGCAGGGTGCGGCCGAGGCGGTGCGGCGAACCGGACTCCTTGCGGGCCCGTTTGTGCCGCCCGTGATGTGCGGGCAGCCCGGCCTTCCGCCTGCGCACGAGCTCGCCCCGGCGCCGCACGACGGGCAGCCGGCGGGCGTCCACGGGCGGCGCCGGGACGACGTGCACCCCGGCCTCGGGCTCGGGCGCCGAGCGCACCAGCGAGCGCAGCCAGCCGCGTACCTCCTCGAAGTCGAGGCGCTCGGTGGGGTCCTGCCGCAGCAGCGACTCCACCACCGGCCGCAGCGGCCCGCACTCCTCGGCGTACGCGGGCGGTTCCGCGCACACCATCTGCACCAGCTCGGCCGTGGACTCCTCCGGGTAGGGCGCGTGCCCCTGCACGGCCCTGAAGAGCAGGGCGCCGAGTGCCCAGAGGTCGGTCGCGGGACCGATCGGCGCGGCCAGCTGCCAGTTCTCGTGCACCGGCCCGGCCTGCTCCGGCGCCCAGCGTTCCGTGACGGGCCCGACCACGGCCATCCGCGCCTGCCGCGCCCGCTCGGCGGCCAGCGCCGTGGCCGGACCGCGCCGGGGGGCGGGGGTGTCGGCCACCAGGTCGTCCCAGCGGGTGGGCTCGCCGTGGGCCGCGGGGTCGGGGGCCGGGGGGAGCGCCGCCTGCTCCCGGCTCTGCGGCACCGGCGTCCCGCCGGTGGTGCCGCGGGGCGTGGCTCCGTGCCATGCCGTGGTCCGTGGATGTCCGCCCACGCCGTAGGGGTCCGCGATCCGCCCTGGCGGTACGGCACCGGGGGCGGTGCCCTGCCCGGGGATGTACGGGGAGTGCGCCGGCCCGTTGCCGTAGGGCGCGGTCCCGCCGTCCCGTGCGGGGCGGGCTCCGGGCAGGGCCGCCCGCCCGCCCTGCTGCGCCTCCTGCACCCGGGCGGCGGCCCGGGCACCGGCCCGGTAGGCCGCGATCGCCCCGGCACGCGCCGCCCTGGGGTCCCCGCTCTCCTCCACCGCTCCGCGCGCCGGTACGACCGGGCCGCCGCCCGTGGTCTCGCCCCCTGCCGAGGGCAGTCCCCTGGCCTCCCGGGCCTCTATGGCGGCCCGCCGCGCGGCCTCGGGGTCACCCGCGCCACCGATGCCACCGGCCGGCCCGGGTCCCCCCGGACCGCCTGCGCCGTTGCCCCGTTCTGCGCCGCCCTCGTGCCCCGGCTGCTTCCCGGACTCCTCGAAGGGCGGTTCCGGCACCGGGTCGTACCCGCACAGGGCCTCTTCCGCCGCGCCCACCGCCAGCCCGGTCAGCATCACCCGGCCGTCGTCGCAGACGAGCACCGTCCGCGCGGTGATGTTCCGGTGCACCCAGCCGTGCGCGTGCAGCACCCGAAGGGCCATCAGGACGTCGGAGGCCACCTCGGCCGCCCGGTAGGGCGTCAGCGGCTTCTCGGCCAGCAGCGCCGCCAGCGGGCGCGCGGCGACCAGTTCGCTGACGATCCACAGCGAACCGCCCTCGGCGAACACGTCGAAGACCTGGTCGAGCCGGGGGTGGTCGGGGATCGCCGCCGCGGCCTGCGCGGCCTCGACCGCGCGCCGCACCACCGGGTCCGTGGGCCGCCGGGTGCCCGCGCGGGCGCCGGAACGCCGCGCACCACCGTCACGCGCGGTGAAACCGTCGGGCAGCCCCTCCGCGTCGAGGACCTCGGCCTCGACCACCTCGGGCAACGGCACCTGACGGACCAGGACTTCCTGCCCGCTGTAGGTGTCGAAGGCCCGGGTCTCGGTGAGTTCGTACTCGTCGGACGGCGGCAGCGGCAGGCGGTAGCGGTCGGCGAGCACCCGGCCCGCGTAGTCGTCCACGTTGCCTCCCCCGGCAGCCCGTTCGGTCACATCCGTTCGCCCCGCGGTCCGTTTCGGCTGCGCACGGTCCGCAAACATTTACGATACGTGCCGCAGGCAACCCGCAATGCGGGGATGCCAGATCTCACTCCCCAAACCCGGGGCGCCTCATGCTCAGGACTTGGGTTCGAAGGTCTTCGTCAGCGTCCGCCAGGTCTCCTTGCGGGACGCGTCGTCCCAGCCGGCCGCCTTCGCCGTGTACATCAGCGCGTACCCCTGCCGGTCGTCGACCACGAAACCCCGGTCGATCGTCCGGTACTTGGTGCCGCCGTCCGTGTAGGTGAACTCCCAGTCGGCCGTGTTCCAGCCGCGGTAGTCCACCTTCTCTATGCGGATCTTCTGGTACTGCGCGCGCACCATGAAGCGTTCCTGGTTCTTCCAGTCCGCCACCGGGTCGCCCTTGGGCGTGGATGTCCAGGCGATGAGCAGCTTCTGCCCGTCGGGCCCGGTGAAGCGGTCGCCCGCGGCGCCCGTGGACTGGTACTTCCACCCCTTCGGCAGACCGATCGAGTACCCCTGGTCGCCCTGGTGAGTCGACTCCGCCTCGGTGCCCTTCCCGCCGCCGGTGCCGTCCTCGCCCGAGGACCCGTTCGCCCCGCCGCTCGGCGTGCTGTCCGAGGCGGGCCCGGACGGAGCGGACTGGGTCTCCCCGCCGTCCGTGCGCGCGCCGTCGGCCTTGTCGCCCTTGGTGTCGCCGCTGCTCGACGCCGTCGCGACGGTTTTCCCGCCGCTCTTACCGGAGGCACCGTCCGCGTCCTTGCCGTCGCCGCTGAGCGCGATCGCGAGCACGGTGCCGATCACGGCGAGCGCCACGACCACCGCGATGATCATCAGGGTCCGTCGCGGCACCACGTCGGTGAGCGGCGCCCGGGGCACGGGCCGCGGCGGCAGGTCCGGCGGCGGCATGACGGGCCAGCCCGAACTCCGCCCCCCGGACGCCGTCTTCGTCTCCGGCCCACTCCGCTCACCGGCACCGGCACCTGCACCTGCACCTGCACCTGCACCTGCGGCCGCCGAGCCCGACCGCGCCACGGACGCACCCGCGGCCCCGCCCCGGCCCGCACCGCTGTCCGACTCCGCGGAGGCCGTGCCCGCCGCCGGTGAAGAACCCTTGGCGGGCCCGGACTTGCTTCCTGACGTGGCACTGGCGGCCGATCCCGCGGCAGCCGTCCCCGAGGCGGCCTTGCGCACGGAACGCAGCGCCCCGCGCAGCCGCTCCCCGGCCTCCTCGCCCCGCTTGCTCCCGGAGCCGGACGAACCGCCCTTGCCCGAGGACCTGTCCGGCTGCGCCGGCAACGGCACGATCTTCGTCGCGTCCAACGGCTCCGGCTCGGCCGTCTCGGGCGCGCGCAGGACCGAGTTCAGCATCGCCCGGGCGCCCGCGTCGTCCAGCCGCTGTGCGGGGTCCTTCGTGAGCAGCCCGTGGATGACGTCCTTCAGCGGACCCGCGTTCTTCGGCTCCTCCAGGGGCTCGGTCATCACGGCCGTGAGAGTCGCTATGGCCGAGCCCTTGTCGTACGGCGGCGCGCCCTCCACCGCCGCGTACAGCAGCCCGCCGAGCGACCACAGGTCGGCCGCCGGGCCCGGCTTGTGCCCGCGCGCCCGCTCCGGGGAGATGTAGGAGGGCGCGCCGACGAGCATGCCGGTCGAGGTGATGGACGGGTCGCCCTCGACCTGGGCGATGCCGAAGTCGGTGAGCACGACCCGGCCGTCCTCGGCGATCAGCACGTTCGACGGCTTCACGTCACGGTGCAGGATGCCCTCGCGGTGGGCGGAACGCAGCACGTCGAGGACGGCGAGCCCGACCTCGGCGGCGCGCTTCGGTTCGAGGAGGCCGTCCTCCCGGATGACCTCGGCGAGCGACTTGCCCTCGACGAGCTCCATGACGATCCAGGGCCGGTCGTCCTCCTGGACGACGTCGAAGACCGTCACGGCGCTGTTGTTGCGGATCCGCGCGATCGCCTTGGCCTCGCGCAGCGTCCGCGTGATCAGCCGCCGCTTCTCCTCCTCGTCGATGTTCGACGGGAACCGCAGCTCCTTGACGGCGACCGTCCGCCCGAGGGTCTCGTCCTGGGCCCGCCACACCGTGCCCATGCCTCCCCGGCCGAGCACCTTGCCCAGCCGGTAACGCCCCGCGAGGAGACGCTCCCTGTTGTCCTGACGAGTGTCCTGACGAGATGTGCCCGCCCGCTCCGCCTCCGACATGCGTCCCCTCATACAACCCGCCCTGACAGAGCCTCCATTGTCTCTCACCCGACAAGTGCCCGGCGCCCAGGGGCCCCCCGGCGGGCACCGGTGGGCCCGCCCCCCCCCGGCAACCCGGGTGCGGCCCGCCCCGCGCGGCCTTGCATGATGGGCCCTGATCAGGGAGGAGCCCGCATGCCGCCGTTTCGGACATTGCCGGCGCTGCCGGTGGCCGCCGCCCTGTTCTGTCTGCCGCCGGCGGACTCCTCCGCCCTCTCGATGCCGCCCACCGACGCGGTGCTGCCTCTGCTGGTGACCCAGGGCAGGGCCCCGGCCGCCGCCCTGCTGGCCCGGGAGGGCACCACGACCCGCTATGCCGGCACCGGGCCGGGCATCGCCCGGTCCGACCATTTCCGCGCCGGAAGCATCACGAAGACGTTCATCGCGACGGTCGTGCTGCAACTGGCCGCCGAGCACCGGCTGTCGCTGTCCGACACGGTGGAGCAGCACCTGCCGGGTCTGGTGCGAGGAGCGGGCAACGACGGCCGCGCGCTGACCCTGCGCTCCCTGCTCACCCACACCAGCGGACTTCACGACTTCACCACGGACACCGACGGGACCGCGCCCGTCACACCCCGTCAGGCCCTGAACATCGCCCTCACCCACCCTCCGGCCGAACGCGGCCGCTTCGCCTACTCGAACACCAACTACGTCCTGCTGGGCATGGTCATCCAGCAGACCACCGGCCACTCGTACGCCACCGAAGCCGAGCGCCGCATCATCACCCCGCTGCGTCTGACGGGCACCTCCTTCCCCGGATCCCGCTCCTCGCTGCCCTCTCCGCACGGCCGCGCCTACGCCGCCGACGGAACCGACGTCACCGAACTCGACCCGCGGGTGGCCGGAGCCGCGGGTGAGCTGGTGACCACACTGGCCGACCTCGACCGCTTCTACGGGGCCCTGCTCGGCGGCCGGCTGCTGCCCCCGCACTGGCTGCGCGAGATGCTCGACACCCGTGCCGCACACGGCGCGTACGGCATGGGACTGCTTCCCGAGAAACTTCCGTGCGGCACGACGGTGTGGGGGCACAACGGGCACATATCCGGCAGCTACGTGCGCACCGCAGCCACCGTCGACGGCCGGCGTGTCCTCACCTTCCGCGTGAACACGGACGCGATCGCGGATCCCGGTCTCGAACCGGCCTTACTCACTGCCGAGTTCTGCCCCCGCACCTCGTAGAACGACCCAGTTCCGAACGGAGATCCCGTTTCCCGACACTCGTTCGGGTGAGTTCGGGACAGCCCGGCCCGGGACGGCCCGGCAGGCAACGGCCCTGCCGCGACCGACGGCCCTGCCCCGACCATGGGCCCGGCGGGATCACAACGGCACGATGTCCGGCGCCCCCAGCCGCGCCGCGTCCGCCGTCAGGTCGTCGGGCTGCCGCTGCGACTCCCGCTCGGCCTCCACCCGCTTCTGGTAATGCTCGACCTCGCGCTCGATCTGGTCCTTGTCCCAGCCCAGCACGGGTGCCATCAGCTCGGCGGCGTCGCGGGCGCTGCGGGCACCCCGGTCGAAGGTCTCGATCGAGATGCGCGTCCGCCGGGTCAGTACGTCGTCCAGGTGTCGCGCCCCCTCGTGGGAGGCCGCGTACACGATCTCGGCGCGCAGATAGTCGTCGGCCGCCGCCAGGGGCTCGCCCAGCGACGGGTCCTCAGCGATGAGCGCGAGGAGCTCCTCGGTCATCGTCCCGTAGCGGTTCAGCAGGTGCTCGACCCGCACCACGTGAAGTCCGGTCCGGGCGGCGATCCGCGCCCGTGCGTTCCACAGCGCCCGGTAGCCCTCGGCGCCCAGCAGCGGCACGTCCTCGGTGACGCACTCGGCGACGCGCATGTCGAGCCCGTGCACCGCCGCGTCGACCGCGTCCTTGGCCATGACCCGGTACGTCGTGTACTTGCCGCCCGCCACGACGACAAGACCGGGCACCGGATGCGCCACGGTGTGCTCGCGCGACAGCTTGCTGGTGGCGTCCGACTCGCCGGCGAGCAGCGGTCGCAGGCCCGCGTACACGCCCTGGACGTCGTCCCTCGTGAGCGGCACCGAGAGCACCGAGTTCACGTGCTCCAGCAGGTAGTCGATGTCCGCGCTGGAGGCGGCGGGGTGGGCCTTGTCGAGGTCCCAGTCGGTGTCCGTGGTGCCGACGATCCAGTGCCGGCCCCAGGGGATGACGAACAGCACCGACTTCTCCGTGCGCAGGATCAGGCCGGTCGTGGAGTGGATCCGGTCGCGCGGCACGACCAGGTGGATGCCCTTGGACGCCCGGACGTGGAACTGGCCGCGCTCGCCGACCATGGCCTGGGTGTCGTCCGTCCACACGCCGGTGGCGTTGACGACCTGCTTGGCGCGGATCTCGTACTCGCCGCCCCCTTCGACGTCCTGCACCCGCGCGCCGACGACCCGCTCGCCCTCGCGCAGGAAACCCGTCACGCGGGCACGGTTGGCCGCCTTCGCGCCGTACGCCACCGCCGTGCGCACCAGGTTCGTCACGTACCGGGCGTCGTCCATCTGGGCGTCGTAGTACTGCAACGCCCCGACCAGGGCGTCCTTCTTCAAGCAGGGGGCCACGCGCAGGGCGTGAGAGCGCGTCAGGTGACGGTGCATCGGCAGGCCCCGGCCGTGCCCGCGCGCCATGGACATGGCGTCGTACATGGCGACGCCCGACCCGGCGTAGAACCGCTCCCAGCCCTTGTGCTGCAACGGGTACAGGAACGGCACGGGCTTCACCAGGTGCGGGGCGAGCCGCTCCAGCAGCAGGCCGCGTTCCTTCAGGGCCTCGCGGACCAGTGCGAAGTCGAGCATTTCCAGATAACGCAGGCCGCCGTGGATGAGTTTGCTGGACCGGCTGGAGGTGCCGGACGCCCAGTCACGCGCCTCGACCAGGCCGGTGGACAAGCCCCGCGTCACGGCGTCGAGCGCGGTGCCCGCACCGACCACGCCTGCACCCACCACCAGCACGTCCAGCTCGCGCTCGGCCATAGATGCGAGTGACTCGGCGCGCTGCGCCGGTCCGAGTGTCGCTGTCCTCACCGCTGCCTCCCGCTCATCGGTCGCGCCGGCCGCACCCGTCGGGCGAGGCCCCGTCCGTATCCCCCTGCCCAGATTCTGACCGGGTTGCCCGACTTCAGCCACCACGGGCCCGCGGCCTGTGGACAACGCTCACGGAACACTCACCGAAACTCGGCCGGATAATCCCGCATATCGGTCATATTTACTCCTAGTCTGACATTGCGCTCGCCCGTCCTGTCCACAGGGCTTGCGCACCTGTCCCACTTCGGCTATCGGGAAGGACGGCCGCCATGCCCGCAGACCTCGCCGTCATCGGACTCGGCCCGTACGGCCTGCCCCTGGCCCAGGCCGCCGTCGCCGCCGGCATCCCCACCATCGGCTACCGGACCGGACCCGAGGCGGGATCGCTCAGCCCCGCCGAACTGCGCCGGATGCTCTCGGGGGGCTTCCGGCCGACCACCGACCCGGCCGAGCTCGGCCGGGTGCGCACCGCGGTCATCTGCGCGCCGACCCCGCGGGGCGCGGACGGCGGGCTCGACCTGAGCCAGCTGGAGGCGGCCGCCCGCACCCTGGCCGCCCATCTGCGCCCGCACACCACAGTGATCCTGGAGTCACCCGTGTACCCGGGGACGACGGAGGAATTCCTGCGTCCGCTACTGGAGGAGGGCTCCGGTCTGCGCGCCGGGCGCGATTTCCACCTCGCGTACTCCCCCAGCCGCGTCGACCCGGGCAACCGCGACGTCACGCCCGCCACCACCCCCAAGGTCATCGGCGGCCTCACCCCGGCCTGCACCGAGTCGGCGGCCGCGTTCCACGGACGGCTGACGGACAAGGTCGTACGCGCGCGTGGACTCCGCGAGGCGGAGACCGTGCAGCTGCTGGAGACCAACTACCGGCACGTGAACATCGCCCTCGTCAACGAGATGGCCGTCCTCTGCAACGACCTGGGCGTCGACCTCTGGGACGTCATCCGCTGCGCGGAGACCAAGCCCTTCGGCTTCCAGGCCTTCCGCCCGGGCCCCGGCATGGGCGGCCACTCCGTCCCCCAGGACATGACCGCCCCCGGCGGCCGCGGACTGCGCATGGTGGAACTGGCCCGGCAGGTCAACGACCGCATGCCGGGCTACGTGATCCAGCGCGCCGCCACGCTCCTCAACGAACACGGCAAGTCGGCCCGGGGCGCCCGCGTGCTCCTCCTCGGCGTCACCTACAAGCCCGATCTCGCAGACCTCCAGGGCACCCCGGCCCGCGAGATCGCGCTGCGCCTGAGGGAGCTGGGCGCGGCGGTCAGCTACCACGACCCGTACGTCCCGTCCTGGAGCGTGCACGACCACCCGGTCCCGCGCGCTGACTCCCTCTACGAGGCGGCAGCCGACGCGGACCTGACCATCCTGCTCCAGCAGCACCGCACGTACGACCTCCAGGGCCTGTCGGTGAAGGCGCAGCTGTTGCTCGACACGCGCGGGGCGGCGCCCACGGGGGCGGCGCATCGGTTGTGAAAGGGGGCGCGCGGGGTGCGTGAGCCATGCGACTGGTGGCATGCGGCACGGCGCGCGGGTACCTTACGGACACAGGCGGAGCCCACCGCAGCGGTGCGGCAGGCTCCTGGATGGATCACGGAGTGTCCGCCCCTATGTCTTCTGGGGGCGGCCGCTCACCATCCGAAACAAGGTGGAGCCCACCGCAGGGGCTACTGCGGCAGGCTCCTGGATGGATCACGGAGTGTCCGCCCCTACTTCTTCTGGGGGCGGCCGCTCACCATCCGAAAAGTCGCAAGATCCACCTCCTCCGGCACTGCACCGTCCGAAGACGGAGTCGGTCCCAGCGGGTGGGCTTGCGGTGACGTCCCATGGGCGCCCCCTGCCACGACGCCGCCCATTGACCCGGTAGACGGCACGTCGGCATCGGGCCGGGCCCCGAGGGCGGGGTCCGGACCGTGTCCTTGGAAGGGGGCACCCAGAAGAACCGGGGCGCCGATCACGGACACTAGCCCCTCGAAACCGCCCTCCACGGGTCAGAACGGCCCGAAGGCACCCGTGCGCCCCCCAACGCCAACACGCGCCCCGTCACAGCCACTTGGGCATGCGAAAGGGCCCAGCCACTCCCCCGAGTGACCAGGCCCTTCTCAAGCTGAGCGGACTACCGCCGGTGCTGCGAGTCCGCCACCGTCACCTCGACCCGCTGGAACTCCTTGAGCTCGCTGTAGCCGGTCGTGGACATGGCGCGGCGCAGGGCGCCGAAGAGATTCATCGAGCCGTCGGGGGTGTGGGACGGGCCCGTGAGGATCTCCTCCAGGGTGCCGACCGTGCCCAGGGCGACCTTCTTGCCGCGCGGCAGCTCCTCGTTCACGGCCTCCATGCCCCAGTGGTGGCCCTTGCCCGGGCCGTCGGTCGCGCGGGCCAGCGGGGAGCCCATCATCACCGAGTCAGCGCCGCAGGCGATCGCCTTGGGAAGGTCTCCGGACCAGCCGACACCGCCGTCCGCGATCACGTGCACGTACCGGCCGCCCGACTCGTCCATGTAGTCACGGCGCGCCGCGGCCACGTCGGCGACCGCCGTCGCCATGGGGACCTGGATGCCGAGCACGTTGCGCGTGGTGTGCGCGGCGCCGCCGCCGAAGCCGACCAGCACACCGGCCGCACCGGTGCGCATCAGGTGCAGGGCCGCCGTGTACGTGGCGCAGCCGCCGACGATCACCGGGACGTCCAGCTCGTAGATGAACTGCTTCAGGTTGAGCGGCTCGTGCGCGCCGGAGACGTGCTCGGCGGAGACCGTCGTACCGCGGATGACGAAGATGTCGACGCCCGCGTCCACGACGGCCTTGGAGAACTGGGCGGTGCGCTGCGGGGAGAGCGCGGCGGCGGTGACGACGCCGGAGTCGCGCACCTCCTTGATGCGCTGCCCGATCAGCTCCTCCTTGATGGGAGCCGCGTAGATCTCCTGCAGACGGCGGGTCGCGGTCTCCGCGTCCAGGCCGGTGATCTCGTCGAGCAGCGGCTGCGGGTCCTCGTAGCGCGTCCACAGGCCCTCGAGGTTCAGCACGCCGAGGCCGCCGAGCTCGCCGATGCGGATCGCGGTGGCCGGGGAGACGACCGAGTCCATGGGTGCGGCCAGGAAGGGCAGCTCGAAGCGGTAGGCGTCGATCTGCCAGGCGATCGAGACCTCCTTCGGGTCCCGGGTACGGCGGCTGGGGACGACGGCGATGTCGTCGAAGGCGTACGCCCGGCGGCCGCGCTTGCCGCGCCCGATCTCGATCTCAGTCACGTCTGTGGCCTTTCCCTGATGCGTTGCAGCGTCTTCCAGTATCGCCGACGGGCACGGCGAGGGCGGCCCCGGATGCTCCGGAGCCGCCCTGGGAGGCCGGCCGCTACTTGCTGCGGCTGTAGTTCGGCGCTTCCACCGTCATCTGGATGTCGTGCGGGTGGCTCTCCTTGAGGCCGGCCGACGTGATCCGGACGAAGCGGCCTTTGGTCTCCATCTCGTTGATGGAGGCGGCGCCAACGTAGCCCATGGTCTGGCGCAGGCCGCCGACGAGCTGGTGCAGGACGTTGGCCAGCGGGCCGCGGTAGGGCACCTGGCCCTCGATGCCCTCGGGCACGAGCTTGTCGTCGGAGCCGACCTCGGCCTGGAAGTAGCGGTCCTTGGAGTACGACTTGGCCTGGCCGCGGGACTGCATCGCGCCGAGCGAGCCCATGCCGCGGTACGACTTGAACTGCTTGCCGTTGATGAACTGCAGCTCGCCCGGAGACTCCTCACAGCCGGCGAGGAGGCTGCCCAGCATCACGGTGTCGGCGCCGGCGGCCAGGGCCTTGCCGATGTCGCCGGAGTACTGCAGGCCGCCGTCGCCGATCAGCGGGATGCCCGCCGGACGGGCCGCGAGGGACGCCTCGTAGATGGCCGTGACCTGCGGGACACCGATGCCGGCGACCACGCGGGTGGTGCAGATCGAGCCGGGGCCCACGCCCACCTTGATGCCGTCGACACCGGCGTCGATCAGCGCCTGGGCGCCGTCACGCGTGGCGACGTTGCCGCCGATCACGTCGACGCCGACGCTCGACTTGATCTTCGCCATCCAGCTGAGGGCGTTGCTGTTGTGGCCGTGCGAGGTGTCGACGACCAGGAAGTCCACACCGGCGCCGGCGAGCGCCTGGGCGCGCTCCAGCGCCTCGGGGCTTGCGCCCACGGCCGCACCGACGAGCAGCCGGCCTTCGGAGTCCTTCGCCGCGTTGGGGTACTGCTCGGCCTTGACGAAGTCCTTGACCGTGATGAGGCCCTTGAGGATGCCCGCGTCGTCGACCAGCGGCAGCTTCTCGATCTTGTGGCGGCGCAGCAGCTCCATGGCGTCGGCGCCGGAGATGCCGACCTTGCCGGTGACCAGGGGCATCGGCGTCATGACCTCGCGCACCTGGCGGGTGCGGTCGGTCTCGAAGGCCATGTCGCGGTTGGTGACGATGCCGAGCAGCTTCTTGTTGCCGTCGGTGACCGGGACGCCGCTGATGCGGAACTTGGCGCACAGGGCGTCGGCCTCGGCCAGCGTCGCGTCGGGGTGCACCGTGATCGGGTCGGTGACCATGCCGGACTCGGAGCGCTTCACCAGGTCGACCTGGTTGACCTGGTCCTCGATGGACAGGTTGCGGTGCAGCACGCCGACGCCGCCCTGGCGGGCCATCGCGATCGCCATGCGGGACTCGGTCACCTTGTCCATCGCCGCGGAGAGCAGCGGGATGTTGACCCGGACGTTGCGGGAGATGCGGGACGAGGTGTCGACCGCGTTGGGGAGCACTTCGGATGCACCCGGCAGCAGCAGCACGTCGTCGTAGGTCAGCCCGAGTGTCGCGAATTTACCGGGCACTCCGTCGACGTTGGCAGTCATGACACCTTCCCCAAATGGCCTTGATCGGTGCGGATGTCCATGCTAACGGGAAGCGGGGCTGTCTCATTCCACGGTTCCGCCTGGCTCCGGGCTTCGTATGTTCGTACGGAAGCGGCGCACCGCCTGTTCAACTGAGGGGTTCTTCAAGCAGGGCTACTGCTCGGCCAGCGCCCGCAGCCGGCTCAGCGCCCTGTGCTGCGCCACCCGGACCGCCCCGGGTGACATTCCCAACATCTGGCCGGTCTCCTCGGCCGTCAGCCCCACCGCGATCCGCAGCAGCAGCAGCTCCCGCTGGTTCTCGGGGAGGTTGGCCAGGAGTTTCTTGGCCCATTCCGCGTCGCTGCTGAGCAGGGCGCGCTCCTCCGGGCCGAGGGAGTCGTCCGGGCGCTCGGGCATCTCGTCGGAGGGGACGGCCGTCGAGCCGGGGTGACGCATCGCCGCGCGCTGGAGGTCGGCGACCTTGTGCGCGGCGATGGCGAAGACGAACGCCTCGAAGGGGCGGCCGGTGTCCCGGTAGCGGGGCAGTGCGAGGAGCACCGCCACGCAGACCTCCTGCGCGAGGTCCTCCACGAAGTGCCGCGCGTCGCCCGGGAGACGGGACAGACGGGTGCGGCAGTAGCGCAGGGCCAAGGGGTGGACATGGGCGAGCAGGTCGTGCGTCGCCTGCTCGTCCCCGTCGACGGCGCGGTGGACGAGCGCACCGATCGCGCCCTGGGCATGGGCCGCCTCGTCGTCGCGCATCGGTCCATGGTGCCTTGCGGCCGCCAGCTCCGCGGCACCGCTCCCGTTGTTGTGCACCGAAGCGTTATGAGCAGGTGCGCCGGCACTCATCCCCTGCGCCCTCCCCTTCCGCTCGACCGACTCGTCCCCGAGGAACTCCACACCCTCAAGGATGCGGCATCCGCGGCGAAACGAGCAGCGGGCACCCGGCGAACCCCCGGTCCACCCGCGCCCACCTGGCTTTCCGTGCCCTCACCAGGCCCGCTGGGGCCTGCCGTTCGCATCACCCCGGGGAGGCGGGTCCTCGCCTGCGCCCTCCCGGGCTCTCGACCGAGCCCGGGCCGGGGCAGATCCCTGACGGCGCTGTCGCCGGCCGCCGGCTCCGGTCCACGCGGTTGCGGCTCGCGCGGGGGCATCCGGGTGCCCCCGCCCTCCGGCCGGGACCGGAGGCCGCGCGTCGTAACCGGCCCGGTCCGCAGGACGGGCGTGATCCGAACGACAGGCCCTAGCGCACCAGACCCCACCGGAAACCGAGCGCCACGGCGTGGGCCCGGTCCGAGGCGCCGAGCTTCTTGAACAGGCGCCGGGCGTGCGTCTTGACGGTGTCCTCGGAGAGGAACAGCTCGCGGCCGATCTCGGCGTTCGAGCGGCCGTGGCTCATGCCTTCGAGGACCTGGATCTCACGCGCCGTGAGCGTGGGCGCCGCGCCCATCTCGGCCGAGCGCAGCCGGCGCGGGGCGAGCCGCCAGGTCGGGTCGGCCAGGGCCTGGGTCACCGTCGCGCGCAGTTCCGCGCGGGAGGCGTCCTTGTGCAGATAGCCGCGGGCACCGGCGGCGACCGCGAGGGCCACGCCGTCCAGGTCCTCGGCGACGGTGAGCATGATGATGCGCGCACCGGGGTCGGCGGACAGCAGCCGCCGGACCGTCTCGACGCCGCCCAGTCCGGGCATGCGTACGTCCATCAGAATCAGGTCCGAGCGGTCGGCCCCCCAGCGGCGGAGGACTTCCTCGCCGTTGGCCGCCGTCGTCACGCGCTCTACGCCGGGCACGGTCGCGACCGCACGACGGAGCGCCTCTCGGGCAAGCGGGGAGTCGTCGCAGACGAGGACGGATGTCATGACCGCCCTCCGCAGCTGATGCACGTCACCTTGAGCCTCCAGGCTGGTACGAAATCGTCACCTGTGCGGTCGACCGTCTCGGACGTCCGTCCGAGCGCTTGTTCCTTCAACCGCCTCGCACTCTCAACGACGGTCACTCGAAAGAGTTACGGGGGCGGCTGCCATCTTCGGCACTCTACGTGAGGGGGCGGACACGGTGCAGATATGCGCAGCAGACCCTCGAACTTTCATCACAACCTATGCCCCATTCAGACCCATTTCTTCCGCTTTGCCAGTGTCTGGAGCTAGATTCGCAATGAGTCATATTTTCATCTCCTTAGATCGTAGTTGTACGGTCGTAGACACCGGATCCGCCCAGAACGGCTACAAGGGGTCACGTAATGGCAGATTTCTCCCGCCTTCCCGGACCGAACGCGGACCTGTGGGACTGGCAGCTGCTGGCTGCCTGTCGCGGCGTGGACAGCTCGCTCTTCTTCCATCCGGAGGGTGAGCGCGGTGCGGCGAGGAGCGCTCGTGAGAACTCGGCCAAAGAGGTCTGCATGAGGTGCCCGGTACGCGCCGAGTGCGCCGCCCACGCCCTGGCGGTGCGTGAGCCGTACGGCGTGTGGGGCGGGCTGACCGAGGACGAGCGCGAAGAGCTCATGGGGCGGGCGCGCAACCGGCTGGTGTCGGCGTCGGCATCGGGCGGGCACACCGCCTCGAACAACTGAAGGAACGTTTCTGCGAACGGGCACGCGCACGCGTGCCGTTGGTTTTTGGAACGCGTGGGCCGTGCTAGCGGCGAGCGGCCCGGGCCAGCTGATCGAGCGTCGCCGCCACGGCCGGGACCTGTGCGAGGTCGGGCAGGGTGAGCGCGACGATCTCCCGGCGCACCGCCGGTTCGAGGCGGACGGTGCGCACCCCCCGGGGCCGCACCGACTCGACGGCCAGCTGGGGCAGCACGGCCACGCCCAGGCCGGCGCCGACGAGGCCGACGACGGCCGGGTAGTCGTCGGTCGCGAAGTCGATGCGCGGGGTGAAGCCGGCCGCCGCGCACACCTCGACCAGCTGTCCGCGGCAGCGCGGGCAGCCCGCGATCCACGGCTCCTCGGTGAGCTCGCCGATGGCGACGGACTCCGCGCCCGCGAGCCGGTGCCGCTCCGGCACGAGTGCGACGAGCCGGTCCGACAGCAGCGGCCGTACGACGAGGTCGTCCCACTCCTCCGCGCCCGCCGCCCCCTCGTAGCGGAACGCGAGCGCCACGTCGCAGTCGCCCTCGCGCAGCAGTCCGACGGAGGCGGGCGGCTCGGCCTCCTCCAGGGAGACGCGGGTGCCCGGGTGCGCCTCGCGCAGCGCGGCGAGGGCCGTGGGGACCAGGGTGGAGCTGCCGCTGGGGAAGGAGACGAGCCGGACCCGGCCCGCGCGCAGCCCGGCGATGGCGGCCACCTCCTCCTCGGCGGCCGTGAGCCCGGCGAGGATGCCGGCGGCGTGCCGCACCAGGGCCTCGCCGGCCTGGGTCAGGCGCATCTCCCGTCCGGTGCGGATCAGCAGCGGTGTGCCGACGGAGGTTTCCAGGGCCTTCATCTGCTGGCTGACGGCGGGCTGGGTGCAGCCCAGCTCTCGGCCGGCGGCAGAGAAGGAGCCGGTGGTCGCGACGGCGCGCAGGACGCGGAGATGACGAGCTTCGATCACGCTTCGAGGATAAGTCACCCTTTGATGCCGCTGCCGATAATGCGTCGACGCTTTGGGGACCGATCGCCTACCGTGCGGGCATGAGGCTTCTGTCAGTGAATCTGGGCCGCGCCGAGGCCGTGCCGTACACCGACAACTCCGAGGGTGTGACCGGGATCGACAAGCGGCCGGTCGACGGGCCGGTGCGGGTGTCGGCGCCCGGGCCCAAGGGCGTCGGCGGGAGCGGACTGGCCGGGGACGCGGTGTGCAAGCTGGAGCACCACGGCGGCGATGACCAGGCGGTGTACGCCATGGCCCGTGAGGACATGGACGAGTGGGAGCGCGAGCTGGGCCGGACGCTGGCCGACGGCGCGTTCGGCGAGAACCTCACGACCCGCGGCCTGGACGTGTCCGGTGCGCTGATCGGCGAGCGCTGGCGGGTGGGGCCCGAGGTGGTGCTGGAGGTCACCTCCGGGCGGATCCCGTGCCGGACGTTCCAGGGCCACCTGGGCGAGAAGGGCTGGGTCAAGCGGTTCACTCAGCGGGGTGCGCCGGGCGCGTACCTGCGGGTGATCGTGCCCGGGGAGATCCGCGCCGGCGATGCCGTCGAGATCGTGCACCGGCCCGCACACGACGTGACGGTGGCCCTGCAGTTCCGGGCGGTGACCACCGAGCGGACGCTGCTGCCGCGCCTGCTGGCCGCGGGCGAGGCCCTGCACCCGGAGTTGCTGAGGACGGCTCGGGAGTACGAGGAGAAATACGGGGCCTGATGGCCGCTCACCACGCCTGTCTCCACGGACCCTTCACCACGGACGGCCCCACGGGGAAGCGGATGCACTCAGTCCAGGTCACTAACCTTCTGCCATGACAACGGCTCTGATTACGGGATCGACGGCAGGCATCGGGGCCGCGTTCGCGCGGCGACTGGCTGCGGACGGGCACAACCTGGTGCTGGTGGCCCGCGACACCAAGCGGCTTCGGGAGCAGGCGACCGAGCTGCACGACCGGCACGGCATCGAGGCGGAGGTGCTGACGGCCGACCTGGCCGAGGACAAGGGGATCGAGGCGGTGGCCGGACGCCTCGGCGACCGCAAGAACCCCGTCGACCTGCTGATCAACAACGCCGGGTTCGGCAACAAGGGCCGTTATCTCGACGTCTCCATGGCCGACGAGCTGCGGATGCTGAAGGTGCACTGCGAGGCGGTGCTGCGGCTGACGTCGGCGGCGACCGAGGCCATGCGCGAACGCGGCCGCGGCGGCGTGGTCAACGTCGCCTCGGTGGCCGCCTTCGTCCCCCGCGGCACCTACGGCGCCTCCAAGGCCTGGGTCGTGCAGTTCACCCAGGGCGCGGCGCGCGACCTGGCCGGCAGCGGCGTACGGCTGATGGCGCTCTGCCCGGGCTTCGTGCGCACCGAGTTCCACGACCGGGCCGGGATGGGCACCGACAACATCCCAGGCTGGATGTGGCTCGACGCGGACAAGCTGGTGGCGGCGGCGCTGCACGATCTGGCGCGCGGCAAGACGCTGTCCATTCCGGACCCGCGCTACAAGGCGCTGATGGGGGCGGCGAAGCTGGTGCCGCGGGGGATGCTCGGGGCCGTCTCCTCCAAGACGGGCCGCAAGTACGGGCCGCAGTAGGCGCCCACGGCCGGCCACACGGCCGGTCCGGGCCGGCTCCTGTTCCCCCCACCCCGGAACCGGGAGGCACCCGGGCCGGCCTCTTGGGACAATGAAGCTGTTCAGCCGGACCCAGGGGGGCCGGAGGCGAGGCCATGACCTTCGTACAGCTCATCGAATGCAGGACCAGCCGGCTCGACGAGATGAACCGGCTGATGGACCGGTGGGTCGAGCAGACCAAGGGCAAGCGGACCGCGTCGCACAGTGTGGTGGCGAAGGACCGGGCCGACGCGTCGCACATCGTGGAGATCGTGGAGTTCCCGTCGTACGAGGACGCGATGCGGAACTCCGGGCTGCCGGAGACCGACCGGATCTTCCAGGACATGGTGGCGCTCTGCGAGGAGACGCCGACCTTCACGGACCTGGACGTGGTGCGGGACGAGCAGCTGTACGCGGCCACCGCGCGCAGGTTCTTCGAGCTCGCTCCGGGCCAGGGGGACGCGCCGCCGTTCAACGACGTGTTCATCGAGGACTACCACGACCACGATCCCGCCAATGTGCAGGACGTCATCGGGCTGGACGCGGTCCGGCGCGAGGTGGAGGTGTGGCGGGGCGGGTTCGACTTCTCGTTCACCATCGAGGACCAGATGGCGCAGGGCGACCGGGTGTGCACCCGGTGGACGTTCCACGGGCGTCACACGGGCGAGTTCCTCGGGATCCCGCCGACGGGGCAGGAGGTCACCATGACGGGGACGACCGTGCACCGCTGCACGCCGGACGGGAAGATCGCCGAGGGCTGGTGGCAGTACGACCGGCTGGGGCTGATGCAACAGCTGGGGGCGCTGGAGCCCACGGAGCTCTGACTCTGCGGTCGGCGGGCGAGGAACGAGGGGCCCCGAGGCGGCGGAGAAGACCGGCCGTCGGCCGGCTAGTCGCCGCCTCCGCCGCCTCCGTCCCCGCCGCCTCCGCCGCTTCCGTCTCCGCCGCCCCCGTCTCCACCCTCTCCGCCGTCGCTGCCCCAGCCGTCGCCGCCGCCGGGTTCGTTGTCGTCACGGCCGAAGCCGAGGTTGCTGAACCAGGGGTGGCCCCAGGTGTCGCCGTCCGTGTTCCGGCGGGAGTGCACGGCGCGGAACCTGGCCAGGCCCGTGGTGTCGCCGAGGCCGAAGGACACGGCGACCGCGTGTGCCATGACGGCGTCCAGCGGGTCGGGGCTCTCGTGGCGCACGTCGGCCAGCGGCAGCAGCACCGAGCCGGGCCGCGGGGCGGGCCGCCGCCCGGGACGGGTCAGCAGCGCGACCCCCCGGCCGTCGCGCAGCAGCCACGAGCTGTCCGCGGTCTCACGGCGCAGGGTCCACCGCCGGTCGTGCAGGCGTATCTCCACACTGCTCTTGGACTTGCGGAACTTCTTCTGCAGGATCAGCCGGGCGCCGACGTCTCCGACGGTCATGACCAGGCCACTGCCCGGAACCGTCGAGTCGCCGCGGAAGCCGTAGGGGGCCCGCAGGCGCACCGCGGGAGCGCCCGGGCCCCAGACGTCCACGCGCACCAGGCGCCGGTCCACGGCGACGGCGACCGGTCCTGCGGGCCCCGGCGCGTACCGCCGTGCGATCCACAGCGGCACGTCCTCCGCACGGGCCCGAGCGGCGAGTGCGGCCACCTGGTCCGCCCCGCCGCACCTGCGCACGGCGAGTTCGCCGAGCGCCCGGGCGAAGTCGGCGGTCCTGCGCACCTTCAGGGGCGTGGTCGTGCCGGTGACGCGGGTGACCGGGACGATGCCCGGGCCCTGCACGAGCGACGCGAGGGGGCGTTCGGCACCGCCGCCGCCGAGCCAGTGTCCGCGCAGATACGCCTCGGCCATGGCACCGAGGTTCAGCTCGTCCAGCGGTGTGGTCAGGCCGCCCCTGCGCAGCCGGTCCTCGGTGAGTTCCGCCGTGCGCGCCAGCGGATTCCTGGACCGCTCCTCGTAGAGCACCTGACTCATCGCAACCCCCTTCTGTTCCCGTACTCAGGAGGCCCAGGACGGTCACCCCGGTTCCCTGCTGAAGTGGGCGCAACGGCGAAGGCCCGGCACCCCGTTTCCGGGGTGCCGGGCCTTCACTCGGTCGCTGGCGACCTTACGTCGTCAGGCGTGAGGCGTGACCTCAGTGGGCGTGGCCGTGGCCGTGGCCCGCGGCGGCCGGCTCCTCCTCTTCCTTCTTCTCGACGACCAGGGTCTCGGTCGTGAGGAGGAGGGAGGCGATGGAGGCGGCGTTCTCCAGGGCGGAGCGGGTGACCTTCACCGGGTCGATGACGCCGGCCTTGACCAGGTCGCCGTACTCGCCGGTGGCGGCGTTGAAGCCCTGGCCCTTGTCGAGCTCGGCGACCTTGGAGGTGATGACGTAGCCCTCCAGGCCGGCGTTCTCGGCGATCCAGCGCAGCGGCTCGACGGCGGCCTTGCGGACGACCGCGACACCCGTGGCCTCGTCGCCGGTCTTGCCGAGGTTGCCCTCCAGGACCTTCACGGCGTGGACCAGGGCGGAGCCACCACCGGAGACGATGCCCTCCTCGACCGCGGCGCGGGTCGCGGAGATGGCGTCCTCCAGACGGTGCTTGCGCTCCTTGAGCTCGACCTCGGTGGCGGCACCCACGCGGATGACGCACACGCCGCCGGCCAGCTTCGCGAGGCGCTCCTGGAGCTTCTCGCGGTCCCAGTCGGAGTCGGTGGACTCGATCTCGGCCTTGATCTGGGCGACGCGGCCCTGCACGTCGTCCTTGTTGCCGGCGCCGTCGACGACCGTGGTGTCGTCCTTGGTGACGGTGACGCGGCGGGCGGAGCCGAGCACGTCCAGGCCGACCTGGTCGAGCTTGAGGCCGACCTCCTCGGAGACGACCGTGGCGCCGGTGAGGATCGCCAGGTCCTGCAGCATCGCCTTGCGGCGGTCGCCGAAACCGGGGGCCTTCACGGCGACGGCGTTGAAGGTGCCGCGGATCTTGTTCACGACGAGGGTGGAGAGCGCCTCGCCCTCGACGTCCTCGGCGATGATCAGCAGCGGCTTGGAGGCGTTGGACTGGATGACCTTCTCCAGCAGCGGCAGGAGGTCCGCGATGGCGGAGATCTTGCCCTGCGTGATGAGGATGTACGGGTCGTCCAGGACGGCTTCCATGCGCTCCTGGTCCGTCACGAAGTACGGCGACAGGTAGCCCTTGTCGAAGGCCATGCCCTCGGTGAAGTCCAGCTCCAGACCGAAGGTGTTGGACTCCTCGACGGTGATGACACCGTCCTTGCCGACCTTGTCCATCGCCTCGGCGATGAGCTCGCCGACCTGGGTGTCCTGGGCGGACAGACCGGCGACGGCGGCGATGTCGGACTTCTCGTCGATCGGACGGGCGGTCGCGAGGAGCTCCTCGGAGACCGCGGCGACGGCGGCGTCGATGCCCTTCTTCAGGGCGGCCGGGGAGGCACCGGCGGCGACGTTCTTCAGGCCCTCGCGCACGAGCGCCTGGGCGAGCACGGTCGCGGTGGTCGTACCGTCACCCGCGATGTCGTTGGTCTTGGTCGCCACCTCCTTGACCAGCTGGGCACCGAGGTTCTCGTACGGGTCCTCGACCTCGACCTCGCGGGCGATGGTCACACCGTCGTTGGTGATGGTGGGAGCGCCGAACTTCTTGTCGATGACGACGTTGCGGCCCTTGGGGCCGATCGTCACCTTGACCGTGTCGGCAAGCTTGTTGACGCCGCGCTCGAGGGCGCGACGGGCGTCCTCGTCGAACTTCAGGATCTTCGCCATGGGAGCGTGAGCCCTCTTCCGGAATCAGGGGTAACGGCACTGCGCCCCGGGCGCCCGGCTCAATAGCGATCGCGGGGGCCAGGGGCGCAGTTCAAAGCAATGTGCTTGGGGTGAATTACTTCTCGACGATCGCGAGCACGTCGCGGGCCGAGAGGACGAGGTACTCCTCGCCGTTGTACTTCACCTCGGTGCCGCCGTACTTGCTGTAGAGCACGACGTCGCCGACGGAGACGTCGAGCGGAAGACGGTTGCCGTCCTCGAAGCGGCCCGGGCCCACGGCCAGGACGACGCCCTCCTGGGGCTTCTCCTTGGCGGTGTCCGGGATGACCAGGCCAGAGGCGGTGGTCTGCTCGGCGTCGAGCGGCTGGACCACGATGCGGTCCTCGAGCGGCTTGATGGCAACCTTGGAGCTGGTGGTCGTCACGATCCGACCTCCCCCTTCGGAGATCACGGGGTTGACTGTCTGAGGTGGCGACCAGGTGGATCCGTCGTCGCGGGTGCCGGACCTGCCCGTCGCTGTGTTGGCACTCTCCAGTGGGGAGTGCCAGAGCCGAGACTATGACTGCGATTAGCACTCGGTCAAGCGGACTGCTAATTGCCCGCGGCGCGTCGGCCGGGTGTTTTCTCCGGGCGGTCCTCCGGACGGTCCTCCAGGTGGTCCTCCAGCCGTCCCACCCGCAGCCCCCGTTCCCCGATCTCCCGCAGCAGGCGCTCGGTGCGCTCCGTCAGGGTCAGGGGGCCGGTCTCGCCGGACGGCACCGAGACGATGTCCCCGGCGCGCAGGGCGGGCTCGCCCCGGGTGTAGGTCAGTTCGCCGCCGGCGCCCAGGGAGGCGCGCCACAGGACGACGGCCGTGATGCCGCAGTCGGCGGCGGCGCGCAGGGTCGTCCGGTCGTAGGTGCCGTAGGGCGGGCGGAAGAGGCGGGGGCTGATGCCGAAGCGGGAGCGGAGCTTGTGCTGCTGGCCGCAGATCTCGGCGCGCTGCCCGGCGTAGGGCAGGCCGCGCAGGGCGGGGTGGTCGAGGGTGTGGTTCTGGATGGACGCGCCGACCGCGCGCAGCCGGGCGAAGTGGCCGTAGCCGGGTCCCACGACGCTGTCCGTGAGGAACATGCTGACCGGGAGCCGTCGTTCGCGGACGAGGCCGACGAAGCGGGGGTCGCGTTCGGCGCCGTCGTCGTAGGTGAGGAAGACGACCGGATCGTGGGTGGAGACGTGGTCCACGACGGGGGGCAGGCGGCGGCTGTCGCCCGCCGCGCGGGCCGGGTCCTGGGCGCGGCCGTCGGCGGGGGCCGGCCGCTGCCCCGCGGCCCCGGCGCAGCCGGCCAGCAGGGCCGCGCACAGCACTGCGGCGGCCGGCCGCCTCACAGGTAGTCCTCCAGCCGTCCCACCGCGAACCCCTGGGCCGTGACCTTGTTCAGGAAGCGGCGGATCATGTCGGCCATCGTGCCCTCCCACTGTCCGGGGCCCCGGAAGTGCGTGAGGACGATGTCCCCCGGGCGCAGCTTGCGGTCTCCTTCGCGGTACTCCCAGTGGTCGGCGAAGACCTCCTGGTTCCACAGGGGCACGTACGCGATGCCGCAGGCCTTGGCGGCGCGCAGGGTCGCCCGGTCGTAGCTGCCGAAGGGCGGGCGGAAGAGGTCGGGACGTGTGCCGAACCGCTTCTCCAGGTAGCGCTGCATGCCGCAGATCTCGCGCTTCTGCGCCCGGTACGACAGGCCCCGCAGGTTGGGGTGGTGGAGGGTGTGGTTGTTCAGGGCCACGCCCCCGGACTGCATCTTCCGGAAGTAGCGGATGTCGTCCTTGACCAGGTAGCCGCTGAGGAAGGCGGTGTACGGGACGCCCAGGTCGCGCATCATCCGCAGGAACGCCCGGTCCTTCTCGGCGCCGTCGTCGATGGTGAGGAAGACGACCTTGTCCCGGGTGGGGACCGTGGTGAAGACGGGCGGGAGGTTCGACCTCCGGTGGCCGTTCACCTCGAAGCCCTCGCGGGTCCTGATCCTCGGCTTCTTCGCCGGGGGCGGCGGGGCTGCGAGGGGGGTCCTGCGCAGGTCCCAGCGGTGCGCGGCGGCGACCCGGGCGGCGTGCGCGGCGCGCAGCTTGCCGGCGTACGAGTCGAGTGCGCGGGCCGGGGGCGCGTCGAGGGGCTGCTGGCCGCCGGCCGGAGTGACCTGGTCGCCGCCGCCGTCCTGCGCGCAGCCGGAGGCGATGGCGGCGAGCACGAGCACGGCGAGGCCGATCCGTACGCGTACGGGCGCACGCCCCCGTGCCCGACTTTTGTCATTTTGTACGACTGCTCGCATGGTGCCGGATCCTCGCAGCCACTCCCGCGGATCCCGGTCCGACACCACGGCCGGTGCCCCGTCATCCACCGACTGGCCCACACGTCTGCGGCCCGCCGCCGTGGCCGACAATGATCCGGTGAACGACCTCGCCCCCCTCCTCACGCCCGAAGGCCGCGCCCTCCTCGACGAGGTGCGGGACACCGACCCCGCGCAGGAGCTGGCCGTCGCGACCCGGCTGCGCCGCGAGCACCCCGCCGAGCTGGTGTCGGCGGCGCTCGGGCAGGCGCGGCTGCGGCAGCGGGCGGTGGTCAAGTTCGGGGCCGAGGACGCGGGCCGGATGTTCTTCACGCCGAACGGGGTCGAGCAGTCGACCCGGGCGAGCGTGGCGGCCTACCGTGCCCGGCGGATGGCGGACCTGGGCATCACCTCGGTCGCCGACCTGTGCTGCGGCATCGGCGGCGACGCGATCGCGCTGGCCCGTGCCGGGATCCGGGTGCTGGCCGTGGACCGTGACCCGCAGACGGCCGCGGCGGCCCGGGCGAACGCCGACGCGCTGGGCTTGGCCGGCCTCGTCGAGGTCCGCGAGGCCGACGTCACGGAGGTGGACACGGCCGGTTTCGACGCCGTGTTCGTCGACCCCGCCCGGCGGGGCGGCCGCGGCCGGATCTTCGACCCCGAGGCCTACTCACCACCCCTGTCCTGGGCCGTGTCCGCCGCCCGCCGGGCCCCTCGGGCCGCCGCGCTGAAGATCGCCCCCGGGATCCCGCACGAGGCGGTCCCCGAGGACGCCGAGGCCGAGTGGATCTCCGACGGCGGGGACGTCAAGGAGGCGGTGCTGTGGTTCGGCACCGAGCCGGGGGCGGTCCGGGCGACCCTGCTGCCCGGGCCCCGCACCCTGCTCTCCCGCGGCCTGCCCGACCCGGCGGTCCGGCCGCCCGGCCGCTACCTCTACGAGCCCGACGGCGCCGTCATCCGGGCCCACCTCGTCGCCGAGGTGGCCGACCGGGTGGGCGGCGGGCTGCTCGACGCGACCATCGCGTACGTCACGGCCGACGCCCTGCACCCGACCCCGTACGCCACGGCCTACGAGATCACCGACCATCTGCCCTTCAACGTCAAGAAGCTGAAGGCGCTGCTGCGGGAGCGGCGGGTCGGCACGCTGACCGTGAAGAAGCGGGGCTCGGCGGTCGAGCCGGAGGAGCTCCGCAGGAAGGTCAAGCCGCAGGGCCCGCACGCGGCGACGGTGTTCCTGACCCGGGTCGCGGGGGCACCGGCGATGCTCATCGGGCACCCCGCCTGACCGTCACGGCTGTTCCGCGGCCCGGCGCAGCAGAAGCTCCCGCTCCCGTTCGTTCCGGGTCAGGGAGGCCGCCCGCTCGAACTCGGCCCGGGCCTCCGGCGTACGGCCGAGGCGGGCGAGCAGGTCGCCGCGGACGCTGGGCAGCAGGTGGTACTCCCGCAGCGCGGGGTCGCCGGCCAGGGCGTCGACGAGGGCGAGGGCCTCGGCCGGGCCCTCCGCCATCGAGACGGCCACCGCGCGGTTCAGTTCCACGACAGGGGACGGGGAGCGGGCGGCCAGGAGGCCGTAGAGGGTGGCGATGCGGGGCCAGTCGGTCTCCTCGTAGCTGTACGCGTGCGCATGGCAGGCGGCGATGGCCGCCTGGAGCAGGTACGGGCCCGGGGCACCGCCGGAGGCGGCCTCGGCCCGGCCCAGTGCGGCGAAACCGCGGGCGATGAGCATGCGGTTCCAGCGGGAGCGGTTCTGGTCCTTCAGCAGGACCGGCTCGCCGGAGGGGCCGGTGCGGGCCGCCGTACGGGACGCCTGGAGCTCCAGGAGCGCGGTGAGACCGTGCACTTCGGGTTCCTTCGGCATGAGGGCCGTGAGCACCCGGGCCAGGCGCAGGGCGTCCTCGCACAGGGACGGGCGGAGCCAGTCGTCGCCGGCCGTGGCGGCGTACCCCTCGTTGAAGATCAGGTAGATGACGTCGAGGACCGAGCCGAGGCGTGCCTCGCGGTCGGGGCCGTGCGGCACCTCGAAGGCGACGTTCTTCGTCGCCAGGGTGCGTTTGGCGCGGACGATGCGCTGCGCGACCGTCGGCTCCGGGACGAGGAACGCGCGGGCGATCTCGGCGGTGGTGAGGCCGCCGAGGAGGCGCAGGGTCAGGGCGGTGCGGGCCTCGGTGGACAGGACCGGGTGGCAGGCGGTGAAGACCAGGCGGAGCAGGTCGTCGTCGATGTCGTCCGGATCGGCGGGCTCCTCCGGCGGGGCCGCCGCGTCGGGCAGGGCCCGGCCGATCTCCGCCAGCTTGCGGGCGTAGTTCTCCCGGCGCCGGACCAGGTCGACGGCGCGGTGCCGGGCGGTGGCCATGAGCCAGGCCCCCGGGTTGTCGGGCACGCCGTCCCGCGGCCATTGCTCCAGCGCGGCGACCAGCGCGTCCTGCGCGAGTTCCTCCGCGATCCCGACGTCCCGGACGACTCGGGCGACCCCGGCGATGATCCGTGGCGACTCCATTCGGAAGACGGTCTCGATGGCCCCGGCTGCATGCTCGGCCTGGGCTTGCGGGGCCAGGGCGCGCCGCTGGTCCGACGGCGGTTGGGGGGCCGGGGCGCGTGGCGAGGCGGCCGGGGCGCGCCCCTGGTCCGGCGGCGGCTGCGAGGCCGGGGAGGGGTGTGAGGTCACAGTTCTCCATCAGACACCCCTCCCGCCGGCCGGCCAAGCAGGATCGGTCAGTCCTCGGCGATCTGGCGGACCTCCGCGGTGATCGTCCAGTAGTCCTCGTGCAGGGACAGGAACCGCTTGGTCCACTCGATCGCCTCGGCCTTGTCCTTGCACTGGCTGATCGAGTAGCCGCCGATGACCTCCTTGGACTCGGTGAACGGGCCGTCGGTGACGGAGAGCTGCCCGCCCTCCCAGGTCACCCGGCTGCCGTCCGAGGTCGGCGTGAGCCCGGCCGTGTCGAGCATGACCCCGGCCTTGGTGATCTCCTCCAGCAGCTTGCCCATCCGCTCCATGAGCTCGGGGCTCGGGCCCTCGGCGGGGGCGTTCTTCTCGTCGATGCGGATCAGGGTGAGAAAGCGCGGCATCGTGACTCCTCGGGGTCTTGGGGAGCGGGGCTCTTCCCCGCTCTCACCCCTGCGTCGATCGGGAGCACGACGGATCGACACGCTCGCCGGAATTTCTCGGAGAAACTTTCCGGGACGCGTTCCCGCAGGTCAGCGCAGCGACTCCCACAGCTTCCCGGCCTCCGGCTCCTCCGCCACCACCCGGTTGGGATCCGACGGCGCCCGCACCACCGGCATCATCACCGTCCGCACCCCGCTCGCCGAGAGGCCCTGCAGGCTCTGTCCCAGCCGGGTCAGTTCGGCAAGGGAGTCCAGGCCGGTGTCCGTGGTCAGGCCCGCCGTCACGGCGTCCGCGACGCGGTACAGCCTGGCCGGGTCGGTGAGCAGGTCCTGGGAGGCGATCTGCTCCAGCAGGGCCTTCACCAGCTTCTGCTGGAGGCCTATGCGGCCCAGGTCGCTGCCGTCGCCTATGCCGTGCCGGGTGCGGGCGAGACCGAGGGCCCGGGTGCCGTCCAGGTGGTGGGTGCCCGCCTTCAGCCGCAGGTGGCTGTCCTCGTCGGCGATGTCCTCGTCCGTGGTGACGGTGACCCCGCCGAGCGCGTCGACCAGCTTGGCGAAGCCGGAGAAGTCGATTTCGAGGTAGTGGTCCATGCGGACGTTCGTCATCTCCTCGACCGTCTTGACCGCGCAGACCGGACCGCCCACCTCGTACGCGCTGTTGAACATGGAGTGGTGGGCGACCGCCGTCGACCCGCCGGACGGGCGCGGGCAGGACGGGCGGGTGACCAGGGTGTCGCGCGGGATGCTCACCACCGTCGCGCTGGTCCGCCCGGCGTCGAGATGGACGACCATCGCCGTGTCCGAGCGGGCACCGGAGCTGTCGCCGCCGCCGAGCCTGCGGTTCTCCTCGCCGCTGCGCGAATCCGAACCGAGGACCAGGATGTTGAGGGCCTCGCTCGGCAGGGCCGCGGCCGAGGGCGCCGGGGTGGTCACCGGCTTCGGCGGCCGGTCGTCGCCCAGCGCGTTGTCGATGTCGACGCCGGTGATGTTGTCACTGAGATGCCAGTAGGCCCAGCCCGCCGCTCCGGCGCCCAGCACCAGCGTCCCCGCCAGGACGAGGCCGGCGATCTTCAGTGCTCTCGACCGCCGGCCCACGTCCGCGCCCTCGTCCCCGTTGAGTCCCGTCACGGGCAGGAACGTAAGTCCGAATTATTACGGGCAGGGAGTTCAGGGCGCCCTTTCTTCGGAAATTCTCAGATTTCAGGGCCCTGACCCACCCCCGGCTCCGAAAGTTTCGGTTGGGCAGCCGATTGGCTTCGGCGCAAGGTGGAGGCGTCCGGAACACCCGTCAGTACCCGTCAGTGCCCGTCAAGAGCGCACCTGCTGCTCCGCCGGCCCCGTCGTGCTGCTGCGCACCACCAGGCTCGTCGCCAGCTCCACCCGGGTCGCCGCCTCGGCCCCCTCGTCCCGCCCGAGGGCGAGGACCAGCTTGGCCGCCGCCTCGGCCATCTCGGTCAGCGGCTGCCGTACGGTCGTCAGCGGCGGCCCGACCCAGGGCGCCACCGGCAGGTCGTCGAAGCCGACCACGCTCAGGTCCTCGGGGATCCGCAGCCCCAGCTCGCGCGCGGCCTCGTAGAGCCCGAGCGCCTGGAGGTCGTTCCCGGCGAAGACGGCGGTCGGCCGGTCCGGGCGGCGCAGCAGTTCCAGGCCCCGCCGGTAGCCGGTCTCGTGGTGGAAGTCGCCGGTCGCGATCAGGGCGGGGTCCACCGGCAGCCCGGCCGTCTCCAGCGCGGCCCGGTAGCCGTCGATCCGGGCCCGGCTGCACATCATCTGCGAGGGCCCGCTGATCGCGCCGATCCTGCGGTGGCCCAGCTCGACCAGATGCCGGGTGGCGGCCAGACCGCCCTGCCAGTTGGTCGCGCCGATCGACGGCACGTCGGCGCCGGGGTCCCCGGCCGGGTCCATCACCACGAACGGGATGGAGCGGCTGGTGAGCAGCGCCCGCTGCGACTCGTCGAGCCCGGACAGGACCAGGATCACGCCGTGCGGCCGGCGCGCGGCGACCTGGTCGGCCCAGGTCCGCCCGGGGGTGAGCCGCCCCGCGCTCTCGGACAGCACGACACTGAGCCCGGCGTCCCGGGCCACGTTCTCCACGCCCCGGATGACCTCCATCGCCCAGGCGCTCTCCAGCTCGTGGAAGACCAGGTCGAGCAGGGGCGACCGGGTCGCCTCGGCACGGCGGCGCCGGTAGCCGTGGGCGCGCAGCAGGTCCTCGACGCGGGACCGGGTGGCCGGGGCGACGTCGGCCCGGCCGTTGAGGACCTTCGAAACAGTCGGGGCCGAGACGCCCGCCTCACGGGCGATCTCGGCGAGCGTCGCCGTCTGCGCGCTGCGCCCCTGCGTCCGGCTCTGCGTCCGGCTTTCAACCGGCTCCGGGGATGTCATGGCGGCGATCGTAACCCTGTCGGCCCCCTTGACGAAGTCCTCGCACCGCCATAGGTTCCCGGAACATTCGAAGTTCATAACGAAACATTCGTAGGAACGTTCGTGAGAGGGCCGTCCGTCCACCCGACAGGAGCTTCATGACCACCGCGCCCTGGCGTGATCCCGCGCTGCCCGCCGCCGCCCGCGTCGACGACCTGCTCTCCCGGATGACCCTGGAGGAGAAGACCGCCCAGCTGTACGGCGTGTGGGTGGGCGCCGCGACGGACGGCGACGGAGTCGCTCCGCACCAGCACGACATGACCGTCGCGTACGACTGGGAGGAGCTGATCGGCCACGGTCTGGGCCAGCTGACGCGCTCCTTCGGCACCGCCCCCGTCGACCCGGCACTCGGCGCGCAGGCCCTGGCGCGCGCCCAGCGCCGGATCGCCGGGGCGGGCCGTTTCGGCATCCCGGCGATCGCGCACGAGGAGTGCCTGGCCGGATTCACCGCCTGGCGGGCCACGGCCTATCCGGTCCCGCTGGCGTGGGGCGCGACCTGGGATCCGCCGCTGGTCGAGGAGATGGCCCGCCGCATCGGCGACGACCTGCGCTCGGTCGGCGTGCACCAGGGGCTCGCGCCCGTGCTGGACGTCGTGCGCGATCCGCGCTGGGGCCGCGTGGAGGAGACGATCGGCGAGGACCCGTACCTGGTCGGCACGGTCGGAACCGCGTACGTGCGGGGCCTGGAGTCGGCCGGGGTCGTCGCGACGCTCAAGCACTTCGCCGGGTACGCCTCCTCGGCCGGCGCCCGCAACCTCGCCCCGGTGCGGGCCGGGGTGCGCGAGTTCGCCGACGTCACCCTGCCGCCCTTCGAGATGGCCCTGCGCGAGGGCGGGGCCCGCTCGGTGATGGCCGCCTACACCGAGACGGACGGCGTCCCGGCCTCCGCGGACCCGGGGCTGCTGACGCATCTCCTGCGCGAGGAGTGGGGCTTCACCGGCACGGTCGTAGCCGACTACTTCGGTATCGCGTTCCTCCAGACCCTCCACCGCGTCGCCGGCACCCCGGCCGGGGCGGCCCACGCGGCCCTCACCGCCGGCATCGACGTCGAACTGCCCACCGTCAAGTGCTACGGCCGCCCGCTGCTGGAGGCGGTCCGCTCGGGCGCGGTCCCCGAAGAGCTCGTGGACCGGGCGGCTCGTCGCGTCCTGCTCCAGAAGTGCGAACTGGGCCTGCTGGACGAGGACTGGACCCCCGAGCCGGGCACGGCGGCCGACCTCGACTCGACCGGCAACCGCATCCTGGCCCGCCGCCTGGCCGAGGAGTCGGTGGTGCTGCTGGACAACCCCGACGGCCTGCTGCCGCTGGCCCCCGACACCCGGATCGCGGTGGTCGGTCCCCGGGCCGCCGACGCCCTGGCCATGCTGGGCTGCTACTCCTTCCCGTCCCACGTCCTCACCCACCACCCCGAGGTGCCGGCCGGTATCGAGATCCCGACCGTCCTGGACGCCCTGCGCACCGAACTCCCCGACGCCAAGGTGACGTTCGCGCAGGGCTGTGACGTGACGGACCCGGACACCGGGGGCTTCGAGGAGGCCATCGCCCGCACCGCCGAGGCGGACGTGTGCGTGGCGGTCCTCGGCGACCGGGCGGGCCTGTTCGGCCGCGGCACCTCGGGCGAGGGCTGCGACGCGACGGACCTCGGCCTGCCGGGCGTCCAGGGCGACCTGCTGGACGCGCTGGTCGCCACCGGCGTCCCCGTGGTGCTGGTGCTGCTGACCGGCCGCCCCTACGCCCTGGGCCGCTGGCACGGCCGGCTCGGCGCGGTCGTCCAGGCGTTCTTCCCGGGCGAGGAGGGAGGCCCGGCGGTCGCGGGCGTCCTCGCGGGCCGCGTGAACCCCTCGGGACGCCTGCCCGTCAGCGTCCCGCAGGTCCCCGGCGGGCAGCCCTGGACCTACCTCCAGCCGCCCCTGGGCCTGGCGGGCGAGGTCAGCAACCTCGACCCGACCCCGCTGTACGCCTTCGGCCACGGCCGCTCGTACACGGCGTTCGCCTGGGAGGACTCCTCGGCGACCGAGCCGGCCGAGCTCGGTACCGACGGCTCCCACGACGTGTCGGTGACCGTCCGGAACACGGGCGAGCGGGCGGGCGCGGAGGTCGTGCAGCTGTACCTGCACGACCCGGTGGCCTCGGTGACCCGCCCCGACGTACGGCTGATCGGCTACCAGCGGCTGGAACTGGCCCCGGGCGAGGCGGCCCGGGTCACGTTCCGCTTCCACGCGGACCTGTCGTCCTTCACCGACCGCTCGGGCCGCAGGGTGGTCGAACCCGGCGCCCTGGAACTGCGGTTGGCGGCGTCCAGCACGGACGTACGCCACACGGCGCACCTCATGCTCACGGGCCCGGTCCGCGAGCTCGGGGCGGACCGGCGGCTGCGCTGCGAGACGGAGGTGTCCCCGGCCCTCGGGTGACCGGGCCTGTCAGTCGACCGCCACCGACTCGAAGCGCCAGCGATGCACCGCCCGGGTGATCAGCTCCCCGTCGGGCTCGGGCAGTTCGGGCAGGTCGGCGTCGAGGGGGGCGTCCCACCAGGTGAGGACGAGGACCCGGTCCTGGGGAGCGCGCAGGGTCTCCCTGCGCAGCGGCGCCCGGGGCAGCTGCTGGGCGCGGGCCCAGGCGAGCAGGTCCTCGCCGCGCCCGGGCACGGCCCGGGCCTCCCACATCAGCGCGACCGTCACGAGTAGAGGTTCTCCTTGCTGACCTCGTGCACATGGTCGTGGTCGCCCGGGACGTGAGGCTCCGTCACCGGCAGCGAGGAGTCGGCCGACAGGTCCCAGCTCGACGCCGCCCGGTTCCGGGCGACCATCTCGGCGCCCAGGGCGGCGACCATCGCGCCGTTGTCCGTGCACAGCTTGGGACGGGGCACGCGCAGCCGGATGCCGGCGGCCTCGCAGCGCTCCTGGGCGAGGACGCGCAGCCGGGAGTTGGCCGCCACGCCGCCGCCGATCATCAGGTGGTCGACGCCCTCGTCCTTGCAGGCCCGGACGGCCTTGCGGGTCAGCACGTCCACGACCGCCTCCTGGAAGGAGGCCGCCACGTCCCGCACCGGCACCTCCTCCCCCGCCGCCCGCTTGGCCTCGATCCAGCGCGCCACGGCGGTCTTCAGCCCCGAGAAGGAGAAGTCGTAGACCGGGTCGCGCGGGCCGGTCAGGCCCCGGGGGAAGGCGATCGCGGTCGGGTCGCCCTCCTTCGCGTACCGGTCGATGACAGGGCCTCCGGGGAAGCCGAGGTTCAGCACGCGGGCGATCTTGTCGAAGGCCTCACCGGCCGCGTCGTCGATGGTGGCGCCCATCGGCCGCACGTCGGAGGTGATGTCCGAGGACAGCAGCAGCGAGGAGTGCCCGCCGGAGACCAGCAGGGCCATCGTCGGCTCGGGCAGCGCGCCGTGCTCCAGCTGGTCCACGCAGATGTGCGAGGCGAGGTGGTTGACGCCGTAGAGGGGCTTGCCGAGGGCGTAGGCGTAGGCCTTGGCCGCGGAGACGCCGACCAGCAGGGCGCCCGCGAGGCCGGGGCCGGCGGTGACGGCGATGCCGTCGAGATCGCGGGCGGTGACGCCCGCCTCCTTCAGCGCGCGGTCGATGGTGGGGACCATCGCCTCCAGGTGGGCGCGGCTCGCGACCTCCGGGACGACGCCGCCGAAGCGGGCGTGCTCGTCGACGCTGGAGGCGACGGCGTCGGCCAGCAGGGTGGTGCCCCGGACGATGCCGACGCCGGTCTCGTCGCAGGACGTCTCGATTCCCAGTACGAGGGGTTCGTCAGCCATTGATCTCGGTTCCTTGTACGGAGTTCTCGGGGGCGGTCAGGCGCATCACCAGGGCGTCCACGTTCCCGGGCTGGTAGTAGCCGCGCCGGAAACCGATGGGCTCGAAGCCGAAGCGCTCGTAGAGCTTCTGTGCGCGGACGTTGTCGACCCGGCACTCCAGCATCACCTCGGCGCACTCGAAGGTGGTGGCCGCCCGCAGCAGTTCGGCCAGCAGCCGTCCGCCGAGGCCGGTCCCCCACAGGTCGCGGGAGACGGCGATGGTCTGGACGTCGGCCTGCTCTCCGGTGGCGACCAGACCGGCGTACCCGACGATCCCGGAGCCGGACTCGGCGACCACGTACCGCCGGTTGGCCTCGGGGCCCCGCGCATGGGCCAGCTCGGACCAGAACATGCCCCGGGACCAGGCGTCCTCGGGGAACAGGTCCCGCTCCAGCTCCAGCACGGCGTCGATGTCCCACCAGCGCATCTCGCGCAGCGCGCACGTCACGGGTTCGGTCACTTGGGGGTGACCACCTTGTAGTTCTTGGGGACCTGGGCGTCGGGGCGGCGCAGGTACAGCGGCCGGGGCGCCGGAAGTTCCTCTCCGGCGGCCAGCTTCTCAGCCGCCAGCCGGGCGAGGGCGGCGGCGGAGACGTGCTCCGGCTCGTGCGCCTTGGGGAAGGTGTCCGGGTACAGCAGCGCGCCGGCGCCGACCGCGGGCAGTCCCCCGACCTGTTCGGCGATGTCGGCGGGCCGGTCCACGGCCGGGTCGGTGACCCGGGTACGGGAGTCGGCGTAGCGGGCCCAGTACACCTCCTTGCGGCGGGCGTCGGTCGCCACGACGAACGGGCCCTCCAGGTCGGCGGCGTAGGCGAGGCCGTCCAGCGTGCACACGCCGTGCACGGGGACACCGAGCGCGAGGCCGAAGGTGTCCGCGGTCATCAGGCCGACGCGCAGCCCGGTGTACGGTCCCGGACCGGTCCCGGCGACGATTCCGGTGACGGCGTCGAGCCGCAGACCGGCCTCGGCGAGCACCCGGTCGATCGCCGGCAGCAGCAGTTCCCCGTGGCGCCGCGCGTCCACCTGACTCGACGAGGCGATGACATCGCGTCCGTCGTGCAGCGCGACGGTGACGGCGGGCGTGGCGGTATCCAGAGCGAGCAAGAGCACGCAAACAGCCTACGGCTCCCCGGGGCCCGGCACGGCCGCGCCTGTCGGGTCGTCACGTGCTGCTACCGTCACCTACCGTCACGACAGGGATGCACGACGTGAGGTGAACGCGGGTGTCAGCTAGCAGCTCGGGAATCGTGGCCGGGCTCACCGCCGCGGCCCTCGCGACGGTCGGCTACCTCGCGCACGACGCCGCCGAGGCACTGCCGCCCGGAATGGGGAGGTCGGCGCAGGCAGGCGCCGCACCGGCGGCCGGTACGACGAAGGCGCCCCGGGTCCGGAAGGACCCCACCGCACTGCCCCCCGGATCCGGCAAGGGCGCCCGGGTCGTCTACTCGCTCGGCGGCGACCGGGTGTGGCTGGTCGCCGGGGACGAGGCGATCAGCCGCACGTTCGAGGTCGAGCCGAGTACGGTGGACCCGGCCCCGGGCACCTACTCGGTGACGTCCCGCTCGAACGCGGTCACCGGCTCCGACGGCGTCCCGGTCGAGCACGTGGTGCGCTTCGCCCGCGTTGACGGCGTGGTCATCGGCTTCAGCGCGGCCGTGAACGAGTCGGCCGCCCCGGCCCCGGCCCCCGACCCGAAGGTCCGCACGGGCGGCATCCGGGAGTCCCGCGCGGACGGCGACGCGATGTGGACGTTCGCGACGATCGGCCGCAGGGTCGTGGTCGTCCGCTAGGGCCTGTCGTCCGGGTCAGGCCCTAGGTGTGCTGTTCGGGCAGGTTGGTGACGCGGCTGGCTGGCGTTTGGCCGCCGATTCCGGTGTGGGGTCGGTGGTAGTTGTACCAGTCCAGCCA
>NZ_JNXI01000017.1 GCF_000717055.1 Streptomyces iakyrus
GTGGGGGTGGGACGGGAGGGGAGCACGTGCAGAGTGAGGGTTACGGCGGCCGGGTCCACCTCGCGCCGGGAGGCGAGCAGGCGGTGGGCTGCCACCGGGTCGTCGCCGGTGTGGGGGTTGCGGGCGTGGGCCGGGAAGTGGTGGCCGGCGATCTCCAGGCGCAGCCGGGTGCCGGCGCGCAGCCGGCGCGTGAGCCGGCCGAGGCCGATGGTGAACTCGGCTGGGCGGCCGACCGGTTCGGCTCGCCGGACGACGCCGACGGCGAGCCGCTCGGCGTTCCCCTCCGGGCTGAGCGCGACGAGCCGGGCGGCCCAGTCCGCGGACGGCGTGTGAGCGGTGGCCCGTAGCCGGGCTCCGGCGGGTCCGACGACGTCGAGCGGACGGGGCAGCGGTGGGGTGATCAGCACGCACCGGTCGGGGGGTCCGTCGGTCGGGACGGTCAGGTCGTCGGAGCGGACGGGCCGGTCGGGGTCGGCGGTGAACGCTGAGCCGTGGAGCAGCCGCGGCCGTTGTGCGCGCGGAAGGCCGTCGGCGCAGGCGGGCAGCCACAGGTCGGCTCCGCCCAGTGCCAGTGCGCCGTGGCGGCCGGGGGCGAGTTCGCCGGACAGGGCGCGCAGGGCCCAGCGCACGTACAGCTCGCCGAGGTTCAGCCGGTGGGCGGGCCCCGCGTCCGGGCCCGGCGTGGAGCGGAGGCCGTGCCCCCAGGGGCCGAGGAGCAGACGCGCAGAGGGGCCGCCCCAGTCGCGCCACAGGGCGACGGTGTCGTCGGTGAAGTGGTCGTGGTGGCCGCCGACCGCGAGCAAGGGCATCCCGGCATGTGCGGCCCGCGTCACGAGACGCCCACGATCGTGGTGGCGCCACAGATCCGCCCAGGAGGGCAGGCTCCGGCCCAGCCGCTCGGGGAGAGCGGTCAGCGGCAGGTGGGCGAGCAGGCCGGGGTCCGTGGCGAGGGCCTTGTCCAGGGCGCTCTCGTCGGAGTCCGGCCGGTCGCCATGAGCGGCCCACCATCCGGCGCGCGGGCGCAGCCGCTCCACGCCGGACGCCTCGCGCGCCGTCTCCGCGAGGCCGAGCGCGGGCACGGCCGCGATGACGGCGTCCGGCCGCGCGTCCCGGGGTGCGTCGAGGGCGAGGACGAGGGCGCAGTGGGCGGCGTAGGAGGCGCCGACGGCCACCAGCCGGCCGTCGCCCCAGGGCTGCCGCCGGATCCAGCGGGCGGTCGCCGCCCCGTCGGTGGTCTCGTTCGTGAAGGGGTGCCACTCCCCCGGTGACGCGAAGCGGCCCCGCACGTCCTGGACGACGGCGGCGAACCCCTGGCGGGCCCAGCCGGAGGCTTCGGCCCGGTGCCTGGCGCGGTCGTAGGGAGTGCGGACGAGGACGGCCGGGAAGGGCCCGTCGCCGGCGGGGAGTCGGACGTCGGTGGCGAGCCCGTCGACGGTCGCGCTGAACGCCGTCATCCGTCCTGCTTCGGCATCGATGCCACGTCCGGCACCGGCAGGACGGGGTGTTCGGTGACGGTCAGGGTGCGCAGGTCGACGCGGCGCAGCCGGCGTCGTGCCGGGAGGCCGGCCGTGTGGGGCGCTGCGGTGGCCCACCGGGTGAGGTCGTCGGCGAGCAGCGCCGCGAGCAGTGTGGCGGCGGGAACGGCGAGCCGGACGGGTGCGCCGAGGGTGCGGGGGCCGGTCCAGTACGCGGCCAGTTCGCGGTGCGCTGGGGTGGCGGCGAGCCGGCGGGAGCGGATGTGGGCGGAGGTGACGTCTCCGGGGTCGGCTGCGACCGGCTCGACGTAGGCCTGCCAGCCCTCGCGGTGGCAGCGCAGCCAGGCGACGCCGTGCTCGGGCAGCCGGTCCGCGGTGTCCCACAGCCCGTCGGGCACGGGTCCGTCGAGGCACCACACGACGGCGGCGGGGGCCGTGGCGAGCAGGTCGTCGAGGCCGGCCGGTGACGTGGTGCCGGCCGGAGCGGTGCGCGGGTCGGCGCCCAGGGCCGTCAGGTGTGCGGCGAGGGGTCCGGTCAGTACCGGGTCGCCGATGAGCCGGATGTGCCGGCGGTCGGCCGGCCACTCGGCGGGCGGGATGCCGTCCGCCAGGAATCCGGCCTGCTCGAACCCGCGGACGACGCGGTCGACTTCGGTGTCCGCCCGGTGCGGGGTCTCGTCGCCGGTGAGCCGGGAGAGCAGGAGCCGCTCGTCCGCGTCGCCGGTCCTGACGGTGAGGAAGTCCCCTTCGGGGGTACGGACGGCGAGACCTCGCCCGGGTACGGCGACGACCTCGGCACCGGGTACGAGTCGGCTGTGGGACACGGCGTTCCTCCTGGCGACGGGCTGGGGACGGGCGTGGGCCCGCCCGGAAGGCAACGGGCGGGCCCACGTTCGAGGGAGCTGAGCCCTCGCTTACTCCTCGGTGTCCTCGAAGGGGTTCTCGACGAGCGCGTTGGAGTGGGAAGCCGAGTCGTGAGCCAGCTGACCCGGGTCGGCGATCGGCGCGAAGACCTGCTCGTTGTCCATGAACTCTCCTTCATCTCAGGGAGATACGGCGTTCGGATGAGCGCCGCGATCACACGCTAATGAATCTGATTTTCATATTCAAGAGCTGCGATGGGGTGATCTGGGTAACACACCGGCCATCCCCCTTCCGGATCCTCGCCGACCCGGCCCGCCACCTTGAGGACCTCCGCCAGCAACCCCGGCGTGACGACCTGCTTCGGCGTCCCGTCGGCCACCACACGGCCCTCGCGCAGGGCGACGATCCGCTCGGCGAACCGGGCCGCGTGGGCCAGGTCGTGCAGCACCATCACCACCGTGAGCCCGCGCTCCTCGCGCAGGCGCACCACGGTCTGCAGCACGTCGAGTTGGTGGTGCAGGTCCAGGTAGGTGGTCGGCTCGTCGAGCAGCAGGACGCGCGTGTCCTGGGCGAGCGCCATCGCGAGCCGCACCCGCTGCCGCTCACCCCCCGACAGCGCGTCGACGTCACGGTCGGCCCACTGCTCCACCCCGACATCGCGCAGAGCCCGCCGCACGACGGGGTCGTCGCCCTCGCGCAGCATGCCGAGCGGCCCGCGTGCCGCGTACCGGCCCTGACGCACGAGGTGACGCACCGTCATGCCCGGTACGGCCGGGGCGGACTGGTGCAGCAGCGCCACCCTGCGGGCCGTGGCGCGCCTCGACAGCCGGGCGAGGTCGTCCGCACCGAGCAGTACGCGCCCCGCATCCGGCCGCAGCAGTCCCGCGGCCAGCCGCAGCAGCGTCGACTTGCCGCAGCCGTTCAGGCCGATGAGGGCGGTCAGTTCGCCCGGCCGGACCGTCATGTCGACGCCCCTCAGCACGGGTCGTCCGGGATAGCCGAAGTGGACCCCCTCGACGTGGATCCCCACGGACTCGGTCATGCTCTGCCCTTCGGTCGACTTCAGAACGTACGGCTCGGCGTGCGGCGCACGACGACCAGCAGCAGCGCGGCGCCCAGGCAGGCGGTGAGCGCCCCGACCGGCAACGTGAACCGGCCGGCGTCCAGCCCGGGTACCGGCAGCCGCGAGGACAACTGCGCGGCGGCGTCCGCCCCGCACACCACGACCGCGCCCACCAGGGCGGCACCGGGAAGGCTCACCCGCAGGTCCGCGCCGAAGACGGCCACGGCCAGATGCGGAACGAGCAGCCCCACGAAGCCCAGCGCCCCGACGGCGGCCACCGCGCCCGCCGTCAGCGCCACCGCGCACAGCAGGGCGAGGGTCCGTGCCGGCCGGACGGACAGGCCGGCCGTGAGGGCGATGTCGTCCCCGCAGCGCAGCAGGGTCAGCGGTCCGGCGAGCAGCCAGGCCCCGGCCCCCCAGAGGAGCGCCCACGGCCACAGCAGGTGCCAGTGCTGCCACACCCGCCCCTCGGTGGTGCCCACCAACCACTGGACGACGCTCCCGAGTTCACCCGGCTCCACCAGGAGCACCATGGCGGTGAGGCCGCCGAGCACCGCCGACACCAGCACTCCGTGCACGGCGGTCTGTGCCGGGTCCCCCCGGCCGCGGCCGGCGAGCAGCCACAGCAGCGCCGCTCCGGCACACCCGCCCGTACAAGCCGCGAGGACGACGGCCAGTGGCGAGTCCCATCCGGCGAGCCCCAGAGCAGTCGCGGTGACGGCCCCGAGGACCGCGCCCGGCGTCACGCCCGTCACCTCGGGTCCGGCGAGCGGGTTGCGCAAAGCCGACTGGAGGACCAGCCCCGCCACGGCCAGGCACGCGCCCGCCCCGAGGGACACCAGCAGTCTGGGCAGGCGCAGTTGGAAGAAGATGTGGCGTGCCGTCGCGTCACCGCCGCCGTTCACGACGTCCCAGACCACGCCCGGGGACATGCCGCGCCCGGCCACCAGTTCCACGCCGGCGCACACGACGGCAAGGGCCGCGAGCGCCATGAAACGCCGGGTCACCGTACGTCCTCCGTGCCGGTCGGCCGGGAAGGGGGCGGCTGAGTCCCGCCGGCCCCGGCTTCCTCTCGTCGAGCGTCGTCCGGGGCCGCACGGGGGACTTCGTCCGTCACGCCGGATGCGGCCGTCCGTGGGCCGTGCAGCGCCTTGCCCACGCCCGGCGCGGACCGGGCGGCCCGGCCGCGGCCACCCGACCGCATCAGAGCGACCCCGGCCGGAACCCCCAGCAGGGCCGTCCAGGCGCCGGCCGGCGTCTCCACGGGTGCCAGCGCCAGCCGGGCCGGGACATCGGCGACCGTGACGACGGCGGCACCCCAGGCGGCGGACCACGGAAGCCAGCGCACCGCTCCCGCAGTGGGGTTGAACCACCGGGCGAGGTGCGGGGCGAGGAAACCCACCCACGCGACGGGCCCGCACACCGCCGTGACCGGGGCGATCAGCACCACGGCGATGGCCAGCGCGGCGAGCCGCGCCCGGTGGGCGCGCACACCCAGCGCCTCCGCGTCCTCGTCACCCAGCCGCATCACCGACAGGACCGGCGCACACAGTACGAGGGCGGGAACGGCGACGAGCAGCCACGGCCACAGCCCGGCGATGTCGTCCCAGGTCCGGGCGGAGAGGGAGCCGAGCAGGTAGCGGTAGATGAGGTGGAGGTCCAGCTGGTCGGCCATGACCATCAGCACGAGCAGCGCCGCCTGCAGAGCGGCGGCGACCGCGGCGCCGGTCAGCAGGACGGCGGACGGGCTGCGGCCCAGCCCGGCGGCGAGCAGCGTCAGCCCACCGCCGAGCGCGGCCCCGCCGATGGCCAGCAAGGGCTGGACGGCGGCAGGCAGGGACAGCGTCAGCACCAGAGGCGCGGCCACCCCCAGTGCGGCCCCGGACGACACACCCAGCATCTCCGGCACCGCCAGGGGATTGCGCAGGGCCTCCTGGAGCACCAGTCCGGCCGCCCCGAGACAGGCACCGGCGACGAGCGCCAGCACCAGGCGGGGCACGCGGAGTTCGGTGACGACGATCCCGGCGAGGGTGGTGTCCCCGTCCAGCACCGCACCGGCCAGCCGGTGCGGTGGGACGTACGGGGTGCCGAGGCTCAGCGCGCAGAGCGAGGAGGCCACCAGCAGCACGGCCACCAGGACGGGCTGCCACGTTCGCGCACCGCGCGAGGGCCGCCGCCCGCCTGCCGCGGGACCATCCGCCGCGGCGGGCAGCGGCAGGGGCGCCCTCACCGCAGCGCGGCCGTGGCCTCGTCGAGGACGATGCCCAGCGAACGGGTGCCGCGGCCCTTGGCCCACACCTCTGAGTCGACCTCGTGGACGTCGCCGTTCTTCACTGCCGGGATCTTGCTCCAGAGGGGGTTCTCGGCCAGCTTCTCCGAGAGCTTGCCGTCCGCGTCGCCGAAGCTCATCGTCTCGACGAACAGCACGTCGACGTTCCGGGCGAGGATCTCCTCCAGGCTGTAACTTCCCTCGACACCACGGGACTTCCACGGGTACCGCGCGATCTTCGGGAACAGGCTCGCGGCCACGTCGGCCTCGGGGGTGGCGACGCCGAAGTTCTCGTCACTGCCGTAGATGATGAGCGCGGTCTTGTCACTCGGCGTCTTCTCGGCCTTGGCGAGCTTGGTGCGGAAGGTTTTCTCGGCCTTCTCGCCTTCGGCGGTGCGGCCGGTCAGGGCGGCGACGTCGCGCAGGTAGCCGACGCTGTCCTCCCAGGTCTCGGGCTGCATGGGCCAGAAGGTGGTGGCGCCCTTCAGGGCCGGGGCGAGCTTGCCGTGGGTGTCCCCCAGCCCGATGACCAGGTCGGGCTTGTGGGAGAGGATCGCCTCCACCTCCGGGGCGATGAATCCGCCGGGGATGACGTCGACCTCCTTGGCCTTCTCCTCCCCCAGGAAGCCGGGGTGGGAGAGCAGTGCGCTGTTGGTGGCGGTCGGGACGATGCCCAGTTCGGTCAGGATGTCGTCGCACAGCGCGAACAGGCAGACGATGCGCTCGGGTTCCTTGCTCACGGAGACCTTGACGCCATTCGTGTCGGTCACGTCCGTCGACGCCTTGATGGGTTCGACGGTGACCTCGGTCCTCGCCGCGGGCTTTGCCTCGTCACTCGCGGGCTCGTCGGGCGACGAGCCGCAGCCGGCCAGCACGGAACCCACCAGCGCTGCGGTGATCCAACTGCGGACGAATCTCGACGGGGAGCGCAGCATCGATGCCCTCGCTTCTTCTCAGGTGCCGGGAACTCACCGAACATACATGATAATCGTTTTCACGAGACACCCTTTGGGAGGACCCATGACCACTGCCGCACCCGTCCTGCTCGTCTCCGATCACGTGGCCGGGTCCGTCCACGTGCTGACCGTGCCGGACGGCACCGTCACGGGACGCCTCACCGGCCGCCATCTCTCCGAGCACGCCGGGTTCCTGGCCCTGTCAGAGGGGCGGGTGGCCTGTGTCGACGACCGCCGGGGGGAACTCCTGGTCCTCGACCCCTACGGCGAGCAGCTCGTGGAACGCGCGGTCCCGGTCGCCGTGCCGGCCGAGCACCTCGCCTGCGACCCGGCCGGGCGCCGGCTGGCCGTGACCACCGGCCTGGGCAAGAACACCGAGCCGTGGTCGGACCTGCTGACGGTCGTCGACCTGGCCACCGACAAGACCGCACGCGTGCGCACCCGGGTCGGTGAGCCGGGCGTGACGGTGCTGGGCGGCGGCGACCCGCTGGTCGTGCTGCGGCACCGGGAACCCGGGGCGCTGGCCGCACACCGGTTCGCGGATCTCCTCGCGGCTCCGCCCGGCTGCCCCGTGGCCTCGCCCCACGAGCTCCTGCCGTTGCCCGACGACGGCCACGGCGACGCCCAAGCCCCCGGTGCGGCAGACCTGTTCGTGGCCACCGGCGAGGGTGTGCACCGGGCCCGGAGGAAGGGCGACACGCTCCTGGCCGAGGCCGTGATCCCGTGGGAGGCGCCCGCCCGGGGGTGGTACCTGCGCCTCGACACCCGGCGGGCGGCGTTGTGGAGCACACTGCGCGGCGGCGCTCCCGACCCGCTGCGGTGGCCGGAGTGGACCAACCAGGCATGGCACCACGATCTGGAAACGGGTCGCACGTCCCTCACGGAGCTCGGCCCCGGACTGGTCTTCCGGCTGGCCCTCGCCCGCAACCACACGGCGTTCACCCGCATCCACCCCGACGGCGACGAGCTGCTCCTCCTCGGCGCCGACGGCATCGTCCGCCGCACCCCCCTGCCGGCGATGGACGGTGCCCCGCGTCGCGGCGGCACCCCCTGGGAAGGCGTCCAGCGCCGGGCCGTGGCCGCCTCACCCGGCTCCGACTGGGTCGCCGTCACCCGCGGCGGCCACGGCGAAGTCCACATCGTCGATGCGCGAACGGGCCACGAGGCGGCCCGTCCGCGGTTGAGCACACCGCTGCATCACGGCGGCCACATGGCCCTGCGCAACCGCACCGACGGCGCCGAGGGCGATCCCGTGGGCCGGTGACCGCCGCCGTACATGCCGATGCGCCAAGAGGCCCCGTCCGCGGGCGACTTGCTCCTCGCCTCAGAAACCGGCCATGGACTCGGCGAGCACCCCGCCCAGCGCACCGTAGACGCTGCACCGAACGGAGTGCCGTGCTCTCCGCCGCAGGCCGAACCCCACGATGAACGCGACCGCGAAGAGCGCACCGAGGACGAGCGCCACCGCCGGGCTGTAGACGACGTACACGAAGCACGCGACACCGGCCCAGACCAGGACCGGAAGGAGCGAACCACGCAACACCAGCCAGAGCGTGATTTGTTCCGCACTCGACGGGAGCACTCGCTCATGCCACACCTCGATGTGGTTCCCGGTAGCACAGTGCTCAGGGCGCATGGAGTCATCCCATCACGGCATGATGCTGCCGGTGAACCCGAGGAATGACACGTCCGCCCGGCCCCGATCGCGCTGGGGAGTCTTCAGCCGACCGGATTTTCGCCTGCTCTGGGTGGGCGAAACCGTGAGTGGCCTGGGCAACAGCGTCACCGTGGTGGCCTTGCCGTTGATCGCGGTCGTCGGGCTGGGCGCGGGCTCCACCGCCGTCGGCCTGCTCACGGCGGCGGTGTGGCTGCCGTGGCTGCTCGTGGGTCTCCCGGTGGGGGCATGGGTGGACCGCAGGCGCAAACGCCCCCTGATGATCGCGTGTGACCTGGCAGCCGCCGCGGCCCTGGTGAGCGTCCCGGCGGCGGCCTGGCTCGACGCGCTGACCTTTGAGCAACTGGTCGTCGTCGCGTTGGTCTGCGGCACGGCGGCGGTGTGCTTCGACACCGCCTACCACTCGTACATCCGCATCGTGCTCGACGGCCGCGACCTCCTGGAGGGCAACGCCAGGTTGCAGGGCAGCGCGGCCGCCACCCAGGTCGCCGGGCCCGGGGTGGCGGGACTCCTCGCCCAGGCGCTGGGCGCGGTCACCGCGCTCGTGGCCGACGCCGTGACGTTCCTGGTCTCCGCTGTCTGCCTGCGGCGGATCGGCGTCGTCGAGCCCGACCATGATCCCAGTGCGGAACGCGCCTCTCTCGGGCGGCAGATCGCGGAAGGGCTCCGTTTCGTGGCCCGGGACCGGTACCTGCGGCCGATGGTCACGTGGGGCGCCGTGGTCAACCTGGCGCTGATGGGCTATCAGGCGGTCCAGGTTGTCTTCCTGGTCCGCACCGTCGGGCTGAACCCCGGCATGGTCGGGCTGCTGCTCACCGGTGGCAGCGCCGGCGCCATCGTCGGTGCGCTGATGGCCACCCGTATCAGCCGGCGGTTCGGTACGGCGCGGGGGCTGCTCCTCCTGCAGCTCGCCACCTCACCGTTCGTGCTGCTGCTGCCGATGACCACGGCGGGGCCGGGGCTGCTGCTGTTCGCGACGGGGGGCTTCCTCGTGGGGCTCGGCATCTCCGTGGCCAACATCGTGGTCGGCACCTTCCGGCAGACCTACTGCCCACCGCACCTGCTCGGCCGGGTCGTGGCGACCACGATGGTGATCAACCACAGCACCATCCCGCTCGGATCCCTGCTGGGCGGCGTGCTCGGCGATGCCGTCGGGTACCGGCCGGCCATGTGGATCATGACCGGTGTCGTCGCGCCGTCGTGGCTCATCCTCGCCCTGAGCCCGATGCGCCGTATGCGTGATCTTCCGCAGGTCCACAAGCCGGATCAGGCGCACGTCGAGGGCTGATGCCGTGGCACGAGGCTCCTGGCCAGGAATCCGTTTGTCTGTGCACCACCCACCGCCCATCCTGCTGGGATGCGCTTCTCCATCAACATCCCCAACTTCGGGGACTTCGCGGACCCGCGGAACGTCGCGAAAATCGCGGCCGCGGCCGAACAGGCCGGCTGGGACGGGCTCTTCGTCTGGGACCATGTGCTGCACCGGCATCACCAAGGGCGTCCCTTCGGAGACCCCTGGATGCTGCTGACGGCGGCCGCACTGGCGACCTCACGCATCCGGCTGGGCACCCTGCTGACGCCGGTCCCCCGTTACCGTCCGCAGCAACTCGCCCGCCAGGTCGCCACCCTGGACCACCTCAGCGGCGGCCGGGTGACCTTCGCCGCAGGTCTGGGCGGTCCCGTCGAGGACGAGTACCGCAGTTTCGGCGACACCGCAGACCCGCGTCTGCTCGCCGAGCGCCTGGACGAGGGGCTGGAGCTGCTGCTGCGCTTCTGGACCGGCGGGCCGGTGAACCACCACGGCCGGCACTACGAAGCAGAGAACGTGACGCTGCTGCCCGCCACCGTGCAACAGCCAGGCCCGCCCGTGTGGATCGGCGGGTTCTGGCCACGCCGCCCACCCATGCGGCGGGCGGCCCGCTGGGACGGCGCGGTACCGCTCTTCGAGACGGCCCGGCACGGTCACGTACCCGATGTGGCCGAAGTCCGGGAACTGGCCGGCTACCTGCGCGACCACCGGCAGGCCGGCTGCGAGCGCCCCTTCGAGCTGGTCCTGGGCGGCGCCACACCCCCGGACGCGGCCCAGGCCGGGGACGTCATCGGTCCCCTGCGTGACGCGGGTGCCACCTGGTGGGACGAGCGGCAGATCCAGACCGGCCCCGATCTGGACCGACTGGCGCCGGTGCTGCGCCGCATTGAGGCCGGCCCGCCGGACCTCTAGGTATCCCGGACGGCCTCGTGGCCTCAGTCAGCGAGCGCGAGAGCCAGTACCTTCCGCAGGTCCTCCGGCTCGCGGTAGTGCAGACCCGTCATGCCCAGCGCGACGGCGGCCTCGATGTTCTCCAGCCGGTCGTCGACGAAGAGGCATCGCTCGACGGCGGTCTCCGCCCGCTCGGCGGCGATCTCATAGATCTCGCGGTCGGGCTTGGCCACTCCGACCCGGGCGCTGCTGACGACATGGTGCGCGAGGTCGGACAGCCCCAGGGATGCGAGGTCGCTCTCCAACTCCAGGGTCGCGTTGGTCACCAGGACGAGCGGCATGTGTTCCCGTATCCGGCGAAGCATCGTGACCACCACTTCGTCAGCCCGGAAAGGCGCCTCGGCCAGCGCCGTCCCCAGCTCACGGGCCTGAGGCTCCGAGACCTCACCGAGGAGACCCCGCACGATGGTCTCGACCCACTGCTCCTTGCCGATCTTTCCGAGGAGCAGCGGCAGGTCCGTCTCCGGGGCGTAGGCCACCCGTGTGGTGGTCCCCTCGGCCAGTCCGGCCAGCTGTTCCAGCCTCGCCAGTCGGGTCAGGTCATAGAACCGGATCACGTTGTCGAGGTCGCACAGCACCGCGTCGAACGGCCTGCCGGAGGTTTTGATCAGCGTCATGGCCCCTGAATAGCACGGGAACTCACACCGGCCGCCCGGCTCAGCGGAACAAGTGGGCGTTCTCCGCGGCCCACTGGCGGAACGGCCTGGCCGGGGAACCAGTGACCCGCGCTACCGTGTCGCGCACTGCCAGCAGTTCGTCATTGACGTCTCCGCCCGTGACGTCGAGCACCGCATCCGCGGCCTCCTCCCCGAAGACCGCGGCCATGCGGCCACGAGCCTCCTGCCGGCTGATCTCGATGAACGGGACATCCCGTCCGAGCACTGCCGCGATGGCCTCGACCTGCTGCCGGGCGGTCACCGGCTCCGGACCGGTCAGGGCGTACGTCCGCCCCCGGTGGCCCGGTTCGGTCAGCGCGGCACGCGCCACCGACGCGATGTCCGCGGGGTGGATCGTGGGCAGCCCGGTGTCCGCGTACGGCGCGCGGACCGCCACCCGGTCGCGAATCGGCCCGGCCCACATCAACGCGTTCGAGGCGAACTGCGTCGGCCGCAGGACCGTCCAGGCCATGCCGCTGTCCTCAAGCAGCCGTTCGACGGCCAGGTTCTCACCGGCAGGGCCCAGGTGCGGATGGGTCTGGACGGTGATGGACGACACCAGCACCACGTGCTCCACACCCGCCCGCCGGGCCGCCGCGACGATGTCCGCGTCCGGGCCCGTACGCGACGGGAGGAACATCGAGCGCACCCCGTCCAGAGCGGGCTTCAACGTCTCCCCCTTCGCGAAGTCCCCCTCCACCACCTCAGCTTCCCCGAAGAACGCCGCCCGTGCAGCGTCACGGGTGAACGCCCTCACCGGCCCCGCACCGCATGCCTGCAACTCCCGCAGCAGCACACTGCCGATATGCCCGGTGGCTCCGGTCACGAGGATCATGAGCACGTTCTCCCGCCGTCAGAGATCAACTACGGGACACGCTAGAAGCTCAATCGGACTTAAGGTCAAGGGCATGACCTGGACCGAGCGCACCGTGATACGCGAGGGTGTCCGCATCGCCTGCCGCGACTGGGGCGGCGCGGGACCCCCGGTCGTGCTGCTGCACGGGCTGGCCGGCCACGCGGGCGAATGGGATGCCCTCGCCGGGGACCTCAGCCCCCGCTACCGGGTCGTCGCCGTCGACCAGCGCGGGCACGGCGCGAGCGAACGCCGGCCGCGCGATGTCTCCCGCGCCGCGTACGTCGCCGACACCGTCGCCGTCATCGGACAACTCCGCCTGCACCAACCGGTGCTGGCAGGGCAGTCGCTGGGCGGGCACACCGCCCTGCTCACCGCCGCGGCGCACCCCGGCCTGCTGCGCGGGCTCGTCCTCGTCGAGGCGGGCCCGCGCCGTGCCGATCCGAACGTGCAGGCCGAGATCGGCGCGATGTTCGACGCGTGGCCGACGCCGTTCCCCTCGCGCCGCGCCGCCGTGGAGTTCTTCGGCGGCGGTGCGGTCGGCGAAGGCTGGGCGGGCGGGCTGGAGGAGCGCGACGGGGGCTGGTGGCCACGGTTCGATCGTGACGTGATGGTCGAAGCGCTGACCGAGAACACTCGGCGTTCCTTCTGGGACGAGTGGGCGAGCATCACGTGCCCGACGCTGGTCGTCCTGGGCCAGTCCGGCATCGTTCCCCCGCACGAGACGGAGTCCATGCTGCAACAGCGCCCGGAGACAGTGGCGTTGAGCGTCCCCGGCGCGGGGCACGACGTACACCTGGAGCGCCCCGAGGTGCTGCGGCAGGTGCTCAGGGCGTTCCTCGGACAGGTCCGGTCCCCGGGAAGAAGTCGGCACCCTGGACGTACGCCATCGCCTCGGTCCACTTCGGGTCGCGCAGGCGGCGTTCCATCTCCTCCGGGCTGACGTCCTCCACCCGCGTCTGGAGCCACCACAGGTTGCCCAGCGGGTCGCGCACCCGCCCGATCCGGTCGCCGAAGAAAAGATGCGTCACCTCGGTCACCGACGTGCCGCCCGCCGCGACGGCCCTGCGGTGCGCGGCGTCGGCGTCCTCGACGTAGAGACGCAGGAAGGCCGGCGTCGGCGGCCAGTTGGGCGGTGCGTCGAAGGGCATGACGACCGAGTCTCCGATCCGCACCTCCGCGTGTCCGATCCGGCCGTCCTCCCCGACGACCCGCGCGATCTCCTCCGCGCCGAACGCCTCCTTCAGATAGTCGATCAGCCCGGCCGTGTCGCGCGAGATGATCCAAGGCGTGACGGTGTGGTAGCCGTCCGGGATCGGTTGTACGCTCATCCGCTTTCCTCCCGACTGTGTGCTGCTCCTCCCGAAGCTACGGGGGCTGTAGGTCAGATCCTGTCCTATGGGCTCCTGGGAAATGATGGGCGGCGCCTCAGTCGGCGGGCAGTGCCTGCTCCGCCCAGATGATCTTGCCGTTGGGTATCTGACGGGTACCCCAGCCCTGGGTGAGCTGGGCGACGAGCAGCAGTCCGCGTCCGCCTTCGTCGAAGGTGCGGGCCCGGCGCAGGTGGGGCGCGGTCGTGCTGCCGTCCGAGACTTCGCAGATGAGGGTGCGGTCGTAGATCAGTCTGAGCACGACGGGAGGGCGGCCGTACCGGATGGCGTTGGTCACCAGTTCGCTGACGACCAGCTCGGTGACGAACGCGGCCTCGTCCAGGCCCCATCCGGACAGTTGCCGGCAGGCGGCTTTGCGCATCTCGGCGACCGCGGCGGGGTCCTGCGTCACGGGCCAGGTCGCCACATGGGACGCGTCGAGAGCCCGCGTCCTCGCCACGAGGAGCGCCACGTCGTCGGAGGGACGGTCCGCGAGGAGAGTGCTCAGCAGGTCGTCACAGGTGGCCTCCAGATCATGTGCCGGCCGCCCCAGCACCACGCGCATGGCGGCGATCCCCTCGTCGATGTCCCGGCCGCGGTTCTCCACGAGCCCGTCCGTGTAGAGGACGAGGAGACTGCCCTCGGCGAGCTCCAGCTCGGTCGATTCGAAGGGCAGGCCGCCCAGTCCGAGAGGCGGCCCCGCCGGGACTTCGAGGAACTCGACGGTGCCGTCGGGCCTCACGAGGGCGGGCACAGGGTGGCCGGCCCGCGCGACGGTGCAGTGCCGGGAGACCGGGTCGTAGACGGCGTACAGACAGGTGGCGCCGATGTCGCCGTCGATCGGTGCCATGGTGTCCGCCCCGCCTGCCAGACGGTTGACGAGGTCGTCGAGGTGGGTCAGCAACTCGTCGGGAGGCAGGTCGACGTCCGCCAGGGTGCGTACGGCGGTGCGCAGCCGCCCCATGGTCGCCGAGGCCTGGATGCCGTGGCCCACGACGTCACCGACGACCAGGGCGACCCGGGCACCGGAGAGCGGTATGACGTCGAACCAGTCGCCGCCCACCCCTGCGCGGGCACTGGCGGGCAGGTAGCGGGAGGCGACGTCCAGGGCTGCCTGCTCGGGCAGTTGCTGCGGCAGGAGGCTCTTCTGCAAGGTGAGGGAGGTGTCACGCTCGCGGGTGTAGCGCCGGGCGTTGTCGATGCAGACGGCGGCGCGGGCGGTGATCTCCTGACCCAGCAGCAGGTCGTCCTGTTCGAAGCGCTGGGGCCGCCGATGGCGGGAGAACGTGGCCACGCCCAGGGTGAGACCACGTGCGCGCATGGGTACCGCCAGCACCGAGTGGAATCCGAACTGCCGCATACGTGCGGCCCGTTGCGGGGCCGTCCGGTCGAGGTCCGCCAGTGCGGCGGGTGTGATGTGCTCGATGACCGGCCGGCCTTCCGCCAGACAGCGGGCCGCTGTGGAACGCTCCGGGTAGTTCGCCACCGTCCCGTACGGCACCACGGCTTCGGGGCAGCCCTCCAGAACCGACTGGGAGGCGACCCGGCGCATCATCACCGGACCATGCGGAGGGCCTTCCGGTGGGTCCTCGCCCCCTTCGATCGACGGCAGGAGATCGACCGTGACGAAGTCCGCGAACCGGGGGACGGCCACGTCGGCGAGTTCCTGGGCGGTACGGGGCAGGTCCAGTGTGCTGCCGATCCGCAGGCTGGCGTCGTCGACCAGGACCAGCCGCTGCCGCGAGAGGTACTGCTCCGTCACGTCGTGCGCCGACAGCAGGACGCCTTCGAGCCGCCCGCCGGAGTCGCGCACGGGCACCAGGGAGACCGACCACACGCTCTCCCGCTCATGGCCGGCGAGGTGCAGCGCGGCTCCGAGCTCCTGGGGCCGACCCGTCCGCAGCGCGGTGCGCATGCCCTCCTCGGTCCGCTCGCTCTCCGGGTCGAGGACGATCTCCGTCACCCGGAGACCGCGCATCTCCGCCTCGGACAAGCCCATCACACGTTCCATGTCCCCGTTCGCCCAGCGCAACCGCAGGCCGGTGTCGTACAGGGCCATGGTGTAGGGGGCCTGCGCGAAGCTGCGCCGCACGAACGCGTCGTCCTGCGGCGTGGGTGCCGGCCGGGTCACCGGGGCGACCAGGAGCCAGTCCTCGCCTCCGGCGCTCTCCCGGCGGTGGGCCAGCAGTCCGAGCGTGAGCCGGTGGCCGTCCCGGTGCAGCAGCGTGGCCGTCCCGCTCCACCTCCGCAGACCGGTCAGCGCGTCCGGTACGTGGGGGTGAGCGCCGTCGGCGAGAAGCCGGGCACCGCTCGTGCCGATCACGTCCGGGGCCCGGTATCCGAGCAGCCTCCTGGCCCCTTCGTTCCACGCGGTCACGACACCGTGACCGTCGACGACGGCCCTTGCCGTGGCCGCCTCGTCGATCCGTTCCCGCGACCCGTCGCCCGACGGGCCCCCGTCCCGGGCGGACGCGGATCCGATCATGATTCCATCCCGCCTCACTCCCGCCTGGGGCCGTCTGCCGGGGAGCGCCCTGAACCCGAGGTGCGCCGCACCTTCACTTTTTACGACACTGGATATCAAGCGTGACAGATGTGCGCGAACAGGTCCTCATGGCAGGATGGCGGGCCTCGTGGCAGGCCGGCGCCGCACGGCAGGGCGGCGGCGCGGTCCCGGACGGAGGGTGGCACCCATGGCTGTCATCGGCGAGAGGTGGCCGGACCGGGCCGAGTGGGCCGGGAAGATCTTCAGCTCGGGCTGGCGCGCGTCCGAGGGCGGCACCCGTCAGGTGATCGAACCGGCCACCGGGGACACTCTGGCCGAGGTCGGCATCGCGTCGCCCGCGGACGTCGCCCGGGCCGGCGCACGGGCCGCAGCGGCCGCCGGGGAGTGGGCCGCGGCTGCTCCCTCCGACCGTGTCGAGGTGCTGCTCAGGGCGTCCGGCATCCTGCGGGAACGCAGCGACACCTTCCGCGAGTGGATCGTCCGGGAGTCGGCCGGCGTCCCCGCGAAGGGCGACTACGAGATCGCCGCCGCCCTCGCCCAGCTGAACCACGCCGTCGGACTCGCCTCGCTGCCCCGGGGTGAGGTTCTGGAGCCGCAGGCCCCCGGCGGCACGAGCCTGGCGTGGCGGGTGCCGCTCGGCGTGATCGGTGTCATCAATCCCTGGAACGCTCCGCTCCTGTTCGCCGTGCGCGCGCTGGCACCCGCCCTGGCGCTGGGCAACACCGTGCTGCTCAAGCCCGACCCGCTCACGCCGGTGTCCGGGGGCGTCCTCGTCGCCCGGCTCTTCGAGGACGCGGGCCTGCCCGACGGGGTGCTGCACGTCCTGCCGGGTGGCGCCGAGACCGGGCAGGCGGTCGCGGCGGACCCCCACGTCGCCATGATCGCGTTCACCGGCTCCACCGCGGCCGGGCGGGCCGTGGCCCGGGTGGCCGGTGAGGGGCTGAAACGGGTCCTGCTCGAACTCGGCGGCAAGAACGCGCTCGTCGTGCTCGAGGACGCGGACGTCGAGGCGGCCGCCTTCGCCGGAGCGGTGAGCTCCTTCGGATATCAGGGGCAGGCGTGCGTAGCCGCCGGCCGCCATCTGGTCCACGCCGATGTGGTCGAGGCGTACACCGACGCGCTGGTCCGGCACGCGCTGGCCCTGCGCGTCGGCGACCCCCGCGAGGAGGGTGTCGGCATCGGGCCGGTCATCAGCGTGGGGCAGGCCACCAGGGTCGAGCGCATCGTCGACGAGAGCGTGGCGGCCGGGGCGCGGGTGCTCACGGGCGGCCGACGCGAGGGACTGTTCTACCCGCCCACCGTCCTGGACCGCGTCGACCGGGCCATGCCCGCGTACACGGAGGAGATCTTCGGTCCCGTCGCCCCCGTGCTGCCCTTCCACAGCGAGGCGGAGGCCGTCGAGATCGCCAACGACACCGCGTACGGTCTTGCGGCCGCCGTGCACTCCGGCTCCGTGCCGCGGGCCACCGCCGTGGCCGAGCGGCTGCGCACCGGCATGGTCCACATCAACGACGTCTGCGCCAAGGACGCGGCGAACGCCCCCTTCGGGGGCATGGGCGTCTCCGGCAACGGCTCCCGCATCGGCGGCACGGCCAGCCTGGAGCAGTTCACGCAGTGGCGCTGGATGACGGCACCGGGACCGTCGTGACCCCGGGCGCGGTCCGCCACGCGGCAGGTCCCACGGTCGCCCGCGCGGGAACGGGCCGGGGTCCCTCCACGAGGAAGGAGTGCCGCCATGACGAAGCCGGTGGTGGTGGGAGTCGACGGTTCACCGTCGAGTCTGGACGCGGTGGGGGCGGCAAGCCATGAGGCCGCGATCCGTGGTGCGGAGCTGCGGCTGGTGCATGCCTTCGGGCGGTCGTCCTCGCACCTGCCGGCCGGCGGGCCGCCGTGGAATCCGGCCGGGGCAGGGGTGCGGGAACTGCTCGACGGCACACTGGCGGCAGCCGAGCGGCGGGCCCACGACGTGGCACCGCAGGTGGACGTCACCCGTGACGTCACCGTGGGCGAGCCCCTGGTGGTGCTGGAGATCGCCTCCCGCACGGCCTCCCTCGTGGTGGTCGGCAGCCGGGGCCTGGGCGCTTTCAGCAGCCTGCTGCTGGGCTCCGTGTCCGGGCACCTCGCCGCGCACGGCCGCTGCCCCGTGCTGGTGGTGCGGGGGCGCCCCGCCCCGGCGGGCCCCGTCCTGCTGGCGGTCGACGACTCGCCCGCCTCCGAGGAAGCCATCCGTTTCGCCTTCGCCGAGGCGTCCCTGCGCGGCGCGGACCTCACGGCGCTGCACGTGTGCCGGACAGGGAGTCCGGATGTCTACGACGGCCCGGCAGATCCCCCCTTCGTCACCTACGACGAAACCCACCTGCTGGAGCACGCCGAGCGCGTCCTCGACGCGGCGCTCGCCGGTCCCCGGGGCAGGCACCCGGACGTCCCGGTGGTGCGAAGGCCGGTGGCCGGCCGGGTGCGGCACAGCCTCATCGACGCAAGCGCGGACGCGCAGCTGCTCGTCGTCGGAGCACGCGGGCGGGGCGGCTTCAGGGGCCTGCTCCTGGGCTCAGTCAGCCAGGCCGTTCTGCACCATGCGCGGTGCCCGGTCGCTGTGGTCCGTCACCGGGGCGAGGGCCCGGCGACGGCGGAGGGCGGTGAAGGTGATCACCCGTAGACTGCAACAGGAAGCCGCGCCCGCGGGCGCGTGATGACGGTGGACATCGACTTCACGGCCTTCTTCGACACCACGCCGAGCCCGTATCTGGTTCTGGATACGGACCTGGTGATCCGCTACGTCAACCCGGCATACCTGCACACGACCGGCCGGACCAGCGGTGACCTGATCGGAAAGCACTTCTTCGATGCCCTGCCGCCGCGCCCCGGCACCCCCGACGACCCGCAGCAGAACGTGAAGGCCTCACTGAGCCGGGCCCTGGACAGCGGGAAGCCGGACGTCCTGGTGCTCCAGCGCTACGACATCCCCGCCCCCGGCCGCCTGGAAGGGTTCGAGGAGCGATGGTGGTCGAAGATCCACACTCCGCTTCCCGGCCCGGACGGCAGGGTGAAGTGGATCGTCCAGCGGGCCGAGGACGTCACCGCCTTCTTCCACCCGGGCCGGGCCGGCCGGCTCGGGGAGGACTTCACGACGCGGGAGAAGGGCCTGGCGGCCGAGCTGTACGCGCGCACGGACGAACTGCACCGGCTGAACCGGGAGCTGCTCCAGGCCCACGCCCGGGAGCGGCAGGTCGCGGTCACGCTGCAGGAGGCCATGCTCTCCGCACCCGATCTGAACCGCCACGACAACATCGCCGTGCGGTACCTGCCGGCGACGACCTCCTTGAACGTCTGCGGTGACTGGTACGACGTCGTCGACCTACCGCCCGACCGCTATGCCGCGGCCGTCGGGGACGTCGTCGGCCACGGCCTGCACGCAGCGGCGGTCATGGGCATGCTGCGCAGCGCCCTGAGCGCCGTCATCCGGGCCATTCCCAGCCCCGCGCAAGCGCTGGAGGTCCTCGGCCTGTACGCCAGGTCCGTGGACGGCGCGATGGCGGCGACGGCGGTCAAGGTGCTCATCGACACCCGCAGCAGGCTGATCATCTACAGCAACGCCGGGCACCCGCCGCCCGTCCTGCTGCACCGGGACGGAACCTGCGAGCTGCTCGACAAAGCCACCGACCCGCCCCTCGGCGCACGCGAGCACCATGTCCCCCGCCCCCAGGCCGGCCTCACCTACACGCCGGGCGACACCCTCGTGCTCTACACCGACGGGCTCATCGAACGCCGCGACGAGGACATCGACGCCGGTCTGGCACGGCTGACCGCGGCTCTGCGCGCGGACCGCGCGCTGCGGCCCGGCCAGCTGGCCGACGGCCTGCTGGCCCGCCTCGACGTCACCGAAGGCGCCCCGGACGACATCGCCCTGATCGTGATCCGCTTGTAGTCCGGCGCGAGGGGCTAACCCGCTGCGCGGCTCGTGGTGCGGGGCGGGCCTGGTCGGTTCGGGGTGACCGATGGTCACATTCGGGTTCCTCCACGGTCCGGGACGGTCCTGAACACGCCATTCCGTGGTGCAGTCGGGACATGGCCTCACCGTCCACGGATGACCAGGAATCCTCGACGCCGTCCCGGCGCGAACGCCCCTCCCTGCTCACCGACATCGCCGTCGCCCTGCTGCTCCTGGCCGCGGACGCCGTCATCGTCGTCGTCGCCGGGCTGCTGCTCCTCGCGGTCGGCCTGGGAACCGCGCCGTCACCACGCTCCTCCCCCACCCCGCGCTCCCGGGACACCCCGGCTGTGACCTGGCTCATCATCTGGGGCGCTCCGGTCCTGGCGGCAGCGGGCGCCTTCGTGCACGCCCGTCTGAAGATGTCCGTCACCGCCGTAGTGCAGGGCCTGTTCACCCTCGCCTGCCTCGTCCTGGCCGTCGCGTGGACGCGCATGCTGCTGTCGTGACGCCTGCGCTGGTCGCACCCGGCGGTCCCACCGCGCCGTGGCAGGGGAAGGGCCGCTTCGACCTCCCCAGGTGTCGCAGCCCTTCCCCGTCCAGCGGCAAGCGGATACCCCCGAATGCGGATCCCACGCCTCACTGCCCCCGGCGCCGGCGCCGGCGCCGGACCAAGATCGATTGTCAGTGGTGGGTGAGAAGGTAAGAACATCCAACCGGGACACCGGAACAAGGGGGAGTTGTGATGTCCGGAAGCCAGAACTACATCAATCACGTCGCTCTAGTGCTCGATGCCAGCTCTTCCATGGCGCACCTGAGCCGCAAGGTCGTCGAGGTCGCCGACCAGCAGACCGCGTATCTGGCCCGCCGGTCCAAGGAACTGGACCAGGAAACCCGCGTCACGGTGTACGTCTTCGCCGACAAGGTGCAGTGCGTCATCTACGACAAGGACGTGCTGCGCATGCCGTCGCTGAAGCAGCTGTACCGGACGGGCGGCATGACGGCCCTCCTGGCGGCCGCGCTGAAGTCACAGCACGAGCTGGCTCAGACGGCCCAGCTGTACGGCGACCACAGCTTCCTGACGTTCGTGCTGACCGACGGGCAGGAGAACGCCAGTCACCGCTGCCCTGATGCCCCGGCCAGGGATCCCCGGGAACTGGTCGAGGCCGTGGCCCGGATGATCGAGACCCAGCAGGACAACTGGACGCTGGCCGTCCTGGTGCCCGACCAGATGGGCAAGCGGGAGGCCATGCAGTGCGGATTCCCCAGGGACAACATCGCCATCTGGGACGCCACGAGCACGCAGGGCCTGGAGGAGGCCGGGCAGGTCATCCGGCAGGCCACCGAGAATTTCATGATGGGCCGCACCCAGGGTATCCGGGGGTCGCGCGCGGTGTTCTCCACCGGTGCGGAAGCGGTCAACCAGGACACCATCAAGGCGGCCGGCCTCACGCCGGTCGATCCGTCGAAGTACCAGCTGATACCGGTGGCCCGCGACGCGGCCATCAGGGAGTGGGTCACCGAGTGCGGGCACACCTACCGGACCGGTGCGGCGTTCTACCAGCTGAGCAAGTCGGAGAAGATCCAGGCACAGAAGCAGATCGCGGTGCTGGAGAAGAAGACGGACCGCGTGTACACGGGGCCCGCGGCGCGGAGCCTGCTCGGCCTGCCCGACGCGGAAGCCCGCGTCAAGCCGGACCACAATGACCACTTCACCATCTTCGTGCAGAGCACCAGCGTCAACCGGAAGCTCGTACCGAACACGCGGCTGCTGCTGATGCTCTGACCTGTCGAGAAGACGATGGCGTGCCGGAGGCCTCGCCGCCCCCGGCACCCCGCCTAGAGCCCGAGTTCACGCTCGCCGAGAGGAGTGAAGAAGCGCTCGACATCGGACTCGGTGACCTCGTCCAGAGTCTTCGGCGACCAGCGCGGCCGGCGGTCCTTGTCGACGACCTGGGCGCGGATTCCCTCGACCAGGTCGGGCATGTCGAGGGCTGCGCAGGAGACGCGGTACTCCTGGTTCAGAACCGGCTCCAGCGACCCGAGTGTCCGGGCGCGGCGCAGGGAGGCGAGGGTGACCTTGAGGGCGGTCGGCGACTTGGCCAGCAGGGTCTCCGCGGCCTCCTTGGCGGCCGGGTCGCCGTGCGCGAGCAGCCGACGCACGATCTCCTCGACGGTGTCGGCGGCGTAGCAGTCGTCGATCCAGTCGCGCCGGGCGGCCAGGACGCCCTGGGGAGGTGTCCCCACATGGCCGTCCAGGGCCTCCTCCACGGGCAGCACGGCCAGGGCGCCGAGAGATTCCGGCAGCACGGCGGCCGGCACGTAGTGGTCCGCGAGCCCGCACAACAGCGCATCAGCAGCACCGATCTGAGCGCCCGTCAGGGCGATGTGCGTGCCCAGCTCCCCGGGGGCCTGGGCGAGCAGACGGGTGCCGCCCACGTCCGGCACGAAACCGATGCCGGTCTCGGGCATGGCGACCCGGGACCGCTCGGTGACGACACGGACGCTGCCGTGCGCCGAGACACCGACGCCGCCGCCCATCACGATGCCGTCCATCACGGCGACGTAGGGCTTGGTGTAACGGGCGATGCGGGCGTTGAGGCGGTATTCGTCGCGCCAGAACGCGGCGGAAGCCGTGCCGTCGCCGTCACGGGCGTCGTCGTGGATGGCACGGATGTCGCCGCCGGCGCACAGGCCCCGCTCCCCCGCGCCGGTGATGACGACGGTCTCCACGGCGGTGTTCCGCTCCCACTCGGTGAGGGCTTCGTCGATGCGGCGGACCATGGTGTGCGTCAAGGCGTTGAGGGCCCGCGGCCGGTTGAGCGTGATGTGGGCGGCACGCCCGCTGGTGTGGAAGAGGACGGGTTCGGGTTCCTCGGCTCCGCTCACCGGAACTCCTCCCCCAGGCCCTGGGCCACGATGACGCGCATGACTGTCGATTCCTTTCCCATCACGTGGAGGCCATCAGGTCGCTCGCTGCCGTCGCCGGATCACCTGCCACCGCGGACCCTACGGTGCGCTGATGACCGGGCGTGGCAGGGGGTCCCGCCCCTGGTCCGCGAGCCGTCACCTCACCGGTCGGGTCCGGCGCTCCGCACCGACGGGCGGAGAATCATGAGGGAGTCTTCCGGGGTCGCCACCATGGCGAAGGGGAACCGGTCGAGGTCCAGGCAGAGCGAGACGTCGTCGGGGTGGACGCCCTGCCGTACACCCTCCGTCAGCTCGGCGGCGGCGCGCGACGCAGCAGCACGCCGGAGGAAGTCGGTCGCCGCCGTCCCTGTCCCGGTGGCCCTCAGGGCGATGTACTGGGCGCACGCAAGGTCTTCCTCGGCCTGCCCGCCCTCGCCGGTGACCAGGAACGTGACGCGGTCGCACCCGCGCGTCCGCAGGACCCGGGCCGTGGCCTCCGCCACCACGAAGCCGGCGCACAGCACCAGCGACGCCTCCCTGACCGCGAGGGCGCCGACCGTCCCCGCCGTCGTCTTCTGCACGACGGTCCGCCCGGCGAGGTCGGCAGAGCGCAGCAGTCCCGGTGAGTTGACGGCATCGAACCCGGGCGCGGGCGGACCGTCCTTGAGCGCCACCCAGTCGGGGTGACGTGCCTTGAGCGCCAGGGCGTCCTCCGGCGACTCCGCGAGAACGATCTTCTCCGCCCCTCGTGCGAAGGCCCAGGCGGCCACCGTGAAGGCACGCATGACGTCGACCACGACGGCCACGGACGGGGCTTCGGCAAGTTCCGGTATGCCAAGGAACCGAGTCTCCATCGGGCCATGATCGCTCAAGCCCTTCCCGCCGCGCTTGGAAGCGCAGAACAGGTCGGCGTCACGGACGACCGGGCGGGCGGTCAGCGAGCTGCACGTGTGCGCTACATTTTGCCTCTCCTTGATCTCTACGCTTCGGAGTTGGCAATCCCATGAGCGACATCGTCAATGGACTCGGGCGGGCCACCGCGTACGGCGGTCTGGGACTGGTCCTGTTGCTCCTCGGCATCGTCCTGGTGGACGTGCTGACGCCTGGAAAGCTCGGGCGGCAGATCTGGGAACAGCGCAACCGCAACGCGGCCACGGTCCTCAGCTCCGCGCTGCTCGGCATCGGCGGCATCGTGTTCACGTCGATATGGACGACGTACGAGGACTTCGGCAAGGGGCTGGTCTCGACCGCGGCGTTCGGGCTGCTGGGACTGGTGATGATGGCGGTGGCGTTCCTGCTGGTGGACCTGGTCACGCCGGGCCGCCTGGGGGCGACGCTGGTCGAGACGGAGCCTCATCCCGCGGTCTGGGTGACGGCCTCGTGCAACCTCGCCGTGTCGGCCGTCATCGCGGCGTCCATCGCCTGAAGCGCTGACGGGGTAACTCTCGCAACACAGTGAACGCACAGGCACAGTTCCACCTCTTGTAGGGCGGAAGCCCCCCAACTGAGAGGAACGTGCCGTGCGTTCACCGAGACCTGTACGTTCGCGCCTGTACCCGGCCGGGTCGGTGGTACTGGCCATGGCTGCCGCCGGATCCGTGCTGGCCGGGCCGGTCGGCTCCGCCTTCGCCGCCGACACAGGCGTACGCGCCGATCTGCGGGCGGACGTGAACCGCGACGGACGCGTCGATGTCACCGGTGGCAGCGACAAGACGGGTGAGGACGCCTGGTCCGTCGACCGCGGAGCCGTGGTCCTGCCCAACATCGATGACGACTCCAAGCGGTGCCCGGTGACCGCGCCCGACGGCGAGCCCCTGACCGACGCCAAGCTGGCCGCCTGCAACGACGGCTCCGACACGAAGGTCAACGGCACCGAGGACGCGGCCGACCTCGCCCGGGTCCGTTCCGTGCCCCTGCCCGGCCTCCCCGCGAACGCCACGGGCAGTCTGAAGCTGGCCACGGGCGGCAAGCACGCGCACCTTTTCCTCCAGCGCGCCGGCAGGTGGGTCCCGGTGACGTCCGCGACCCGGCTGACGGCCGCCGAGTTGCGCTCCGGTGTGGAGTTCGGCGTCGAGGCCACCGACGTCGTCCGCGACACCGCGACGTGGGACGGCCGAGCGGTGGTCCGGCTGACGGTGACGTCCGGTCAGAAGTCCACCTCCGACGCCGTGACCCTGCGCGTAGCGCCGCTGCTGACTCAGCACCACCTTCAGGACACCCAGCAGGTGATGGTGTCCAAGGTCCAGGGCGACGGCCCGGACAGCCGTCTCCAGCGGGAGTTCGTCGCCGCTCTCGAGAAGGAGGTCAAGAAGGCCGGGGTCACGACGCCTCTGGTCACCTTCGAGAAGTACGCCGACCGCTGGGCCCAGGACTTCGTCGAACCGGCCTACGTCAGCATGACCGGGCCGGGCGGACAGCGGCAGGTGATGCGCGTGATGCTGCGTTCCGCGCAACCGGACCGGGATGCGGGCCGGGAGCTGTTCGAGCGGATGCGCGGCCGGGACATCGGTGTCGTGCAGGTGACCGACGGGGCGGAGCCCGACGACTGGTCGCTGAACTCCATGGGGAACCTGGAGACCATCCCGCCCTACGCGCACGGCGGGCGTTCCTTCCCGGCCGGGCGGATCATCATGGGCGAGCGCAAGGACAGCGGGGCGCGCCCGTCGAAGGTGATGCGGACGATGCTCAGGGCGCAGGGGTTGCAGGACCCGCTGCTGCTGGACACCTCCTGGCTGGGCGTGGGCCACGTCGACGAGTTCGTGCAGTTCCTGCCCGCCGACACCCCGCGCGGCTGGCGCATCGGCATCGCCGACCCGAAGGCGGGTCTGCAACTGCTGCGCGACACCCAGCGCGACGGCCACGGCAGGACGAAGATGTTCTCCGTGCCGGGGCGCAGTGGCACGCCGGCCCCCAAGGAGACCATCGACCAGGCGCTCGCCTCCCGTCACCTGGTGGCCGACAACGAGATGGCGGCGCGGCGCATCGCGGCCAACCTGGAGATCCTCAAGCGCGAGACCGGGGTCACCGACGAGGAGATCGTGCGGGTCCCCGCGCTGTACACCCGTGACTCGGAGGCTCTGACCGCCGACGGCCAGGAGGTTCCCGTGCCGCGTCTGACGCGCATGGGCGCCGGTTCCGACCTCGTGGACAGCCTCCGGGAGCAGGGCCAGCAGAAGTGGCTCGCGGAGAATCCCGCCCCCGGTGCGGCGGCTCCGGCGACGGTGACGACCAGCGCCTACGTGCCCGGTGCGGTCAACGGCGTGCTCCTGGGGCGCGACCGCTACCTCGCGCCCCGCCAGTGGGGACCCGTCATCGGCGGCAAGGACATCTTCACGGAAGCCGTCACCGCCGTCTACCAGCGGGTCGGACTGAAGGTCTCGTACATCGACGACTGGTACACGTACCACCTCGGTATGGGTGAGGTGCACTGCGGCACCAACACCCTGCGCGACGCGACGGCCGCGTGGTGGCAGCGCCCGGTGGCCGACCGCAACGGGGCGTAGGCAGCGGGTGGTTGCCGGCCGCGGCTGCGGGGCCCGTCGTACTGCTGGTCGTGACGGGCCCCCGGCGAACCTGGTCCTTCGCCCGCTCGAAGAGGAAAAGCAGCGGCTCGGCCTTGCGGATTCCACCGCCGGGCCGCGCCGGATCAGTGCCCGGCCGCCGCCTTCACCAGGGCGACCGCCACACCGATCGCCGCGTCCGCCAGGCCCGCCACCGTCGCCGCCAGGGCGCCGCCTCCCATGCGCAGGCCGCCCAGACAGCCCCACAGGAAAAGGGAGAGGACGCCCACCCCCGCAGCCGTCAGCAGCGCGGCGTGCAAGGACAGGGCGTCCAGCGCGGCCAGGGCGATCAGTACGGCCGGGCCCACGGCGCAGGACAGCAGGGGACTGCTGACGTACAGCATGCGGCGCAGCTCGGGGCCGGTGGCCAGCCGGCGGTGGACCGTGCGGTGGGCCTGCTGGTCGGCGACGAACGCCGCGAGCCACAGCCCCAGTGCGGTCGTCAGGACCGTGGCGACGGCGCCGAGGGAACCCACGTCGCCGAGGGACAGTCCGACGACGACGGCGATCATCGTGATGGTCGCGTAGATCCGCTCCTTGAGACGGTCCGCCAGTACGGCGGCCTCCGTTCCGGGCGGCACATCCGCTCGCCGGTCGTCCGCCACCTGATGCCCCTCACCTGTCCCGGGACGCGGGTCCCTCGTCCCCGTTCGGTCGTCGCGGCACCCGCGCTGTGCCCACGCCGGTCACGGCTCCCAGCATGCCTCCCGCCGTCGCCCGCGGCCGGTAACGCCGCAGCTGCGTCGGGGTGGTGGAGCCAATCCTCCGCGTGATGTGGCCGTGTGACGTCTGTTCAGCAGAGGTGAACCGCCCTAAGGTGAGCGACCTTCGCGTTCTGGGGAGGTCTCGTGAACGGGCTTCGCGCGGTCGTCGTCTGCCTCGTGATCGCGTGTGCCGCGGTGGTGTCGCCCGCCTCGGCCGTGGCGCCGGGCTGGTCGGCGCTGCCCGTGCCGGCGGCGGCCCCTCCGGTGACGGTGTCCGACCTCGCCGCCCGCGGGCCGGGCGAGGCGTGGGCGACCGGGTACGAGCACGCCACCGACGGGCTGAGGCCCCTGGTGTACCGGTGGGACGGCACGGCGTGGAGCCGGGACACCGGCTTCCCCGGAGCCGGCGAAGCGGGCTGGCTCGGCAAGGTGCAGTTCGTCGGCGACGAGATGTGGACCTTGTACAACCGCTCGGGTTCGGGCGCGATTCTGCGCCGGGCGGCGGAAGGCTGGAGCACCGTCCCGCTGCCGCAGCCCCTGTGGACCTACCAGGACTTCGCCGCCGTGCCGGGTGCCGCGTGGGTGGTGGGAGAGGACGACACCGGGCTGAAGGTGCTGCACTACGACCGCTCGGGCTGGACCGCGCAGTCCGTGCCCGACGATGTCCGGTACGTCATGGGGATCACCGCACGCTCCGCCGCCGACGCATGGGCCTGGGGGGACACCAGCACCGGGACGACCGTGCTGCGCTGGAACGGCACGACGTGGCGGGACGCGAAGGTGCCGCTGCCGCCGGACAGCAACGTGCACACGGTCCTGCCCGAACCGTCCGGCCGGGTCACCGTCGGCGGCAGTCAGTACACCGACGGCGCGGCCCGCACCTATCTGACGACCTGGAACGGGCACACCTGGCGCACCACGTACCCGCCGCTGGGCGACACCCACACCGAGGCCATGGTGCGCGGCCCGGACGGCGCGCTGTGGCTGCCGGTGCGCAGCGACCTCGCGTTCCGGTCGAAGTACGCGCGGGTGGACGGCCCCCGCACCACCTTCTCCTACGGCCCCGAACGCACGAACGCGATCGACGTCAGACCTCGGGCACTGGCGAGGGCCGGGTCCTCGCTGCTGTCCTTCGGGACCGTCGAGATCTACGGCTCCAGACCCAACCTGATGAGTGAGCGGCTGGGAGGCTGACCATGGCACGCAGACTGTTCGTCGCGGCCCTCGCCGTCGCCATGACGGTCATGGCCGGCATGAGCCCGGCCGGGGCGGACACCACGTCCTGGCAGCACGTTCCGGTCCCGGCGCAGGTACGTCCGCAGGCCGGCCTGAACGAGGCCGTGGCGTTCGGGCCGGACCGGGCCTGGGCGGTGGGTGCCGACGCCGTCGGCCGCGAGGCGCCGGGCTTCCCGCTGGTGCTGCGCTGGGACGGAACGGCGTGGCAGCGCCAGGACCTGCCCGGGATCCGCTGGCAGGGGGAACTGCTGTCCGTCGCCGGGACCTCACCGGCCGCCCTCTGGGCGGTCGGCCGCGATACGGCGGGCGGTGCCCGCCTGCTCCGCTTCGACGGCGTCGCCTGGTCCGAGAGCCGGCCGCCGCGGGGTGTGGTGGCGACCAGGGTCGTGACCGGCGGCGGCGAGACCTGGCTGATCGGTTCGCGGGACGGCGCCCAGGTGCTGCTCCGCTTGGACGGGCGCGCCTGGCAGGACGTGCCGGCACCGCCGGGAGCCGTGTACGGCCTGCACGTCCTCGCGGCCGACGACGTCTGGGCCGCGGGCGAAACCGCCTCGGGTGCGGCCGTGTCGCACTGGGACGGGCAGGCGTGGCAGCAGACGATCGTGGACGGGTTCCCGCGGTCGGCCGTGGGCAGTGTGCTGGCGGTCTCGCCCACGGAGGTGTGGGCGGGTGGCACGGCCGGGTTCGTCGGCGGCCCGGTGGGGCGGCCGATTCCGCCCCTGCTGGTCCGCTGGGACGGGCAGGCGTGGAACCGGGTGACGGTGCCCACCGACTTCGGCGGCATCACGTCCCTGGCGCCCGGCGCGTCCGGCGAGCTGGGCTGGGTCTCGGTGGCCCGCTCGCAGAAGTGGGGCCCGCCGGGCAGCACTCCCCCGTGGGTCCCCGGGCCGGACTTCCTCGCCTGGAACGGCCGGTCGTTCACCGGGTACGACGAACCGGCGGTGGCCGGCGAGGGCGACTCGAGGAGCCTGCGGCTGGCGCCGGTGCCGGGCACGGCGACGGTGTGGTCGGTCGGCCGCGCCGACGGCCCCGAGGGCACCTTCGCTCCTCGCATCCTGCGGTACGGCTGAGTGGCCGGGCCGAGCAGTCGACGCGGGTGTCCCTCAGTGGCGGACCAGACAGAACGGGTGCCCCGCCGGGTCGGCATAGATCCGCCAACTCCGCCCGTCCGCACCGGCGTCCAGCACATTCGCTCCCTGGGCCAGCACCTCCTCTTCGGCGCGGTCCAGGTCCGTGACTCCGAAGTCGAGGTGGAACTGCTGCGGTCCGGCCGGGTCGGGCCACGCGGGCGGCCGGTAGGGCGTCACCCGCTGGAAGGCCAGGACGAGACCGGACGCCGTGTGCAGCGTCGCCCAGGCGTCGCTCAGCGCCCACCGCCAGTCCGGCTGGTTGACGGTGCCACCGAGAAGCGACCGGTAGAACCCGGCCAGTTCCATCGGTTCGGGGCAATCCAGCACCACGCACTGCACGTCAGCGATCATGGCCCGATCCTAGGCGGAGCTCTTCGCCTGCTCTCGGCAGGTCGAAGAGCCGCCACCTGGTGAGACCGGGCCCTGATCGTCACCCGGTCCGAGAAGCGAGGTACTGCTCGACGCCCGGCGCGGTGTGGGCGTCTTCCACGTTCACCGCGGCTCCCACCGCCTTGGCGTCCGGCTTGTGCACGTACGTCGAGGTGTTCGCGGGTTGCGCCTTGTCGGAGAAGTTCTGCGCGGTGCCGAGGCCGACGTCGACCCTGGACTGCGAGCGGTGGGCCTTGACCACGTCCTCGCGGGCCAGACTGCCGTTCTCACAGGCCTTCTTCAGGTCCGTGCCCATCAGCTGAGCGGCGTTGTAGCCGGAGAGCACGCCGGAGTCGACGAGGGAGTCCGGGTACTTCTTCTTGTAGGCGGCGACCATCTTGCGCACCCCGGCCAGGTCGGAGCTGACCGCGGGTGCGGCGCTGACCACGTTCAGCAGGGCCGCAAGGGCGGGGGCGGCCGGGGTCTTCATCAGCTGCGGGGCGTAGCCGGGGGCGCTGCTGACGACGGGAACCTTCAGGCCCCGGGAGGCCGCGACGCCGACCAGGGAAGCCGTCTGGGCCGGTCCCGCGCTGATCAGGATCGCTTTGACGCCTTCCTTGCGCAGGGCCGAGACCTGTGCGGACAGGTCGGTGTCCGTAGCCTTGATCTTCTGTCCGGCCAGCTTGAGGCCCGCCTTCTTCGCGGCCCAGCGCGAGCCCTCCAGCGCGTTCGCGCCGTAGTCGCCCTCGAAGTAGACGTGGCCGATCGTGTCGCCCTTGGCGATTCCCTTGGTGCGGGTGAGGAAGTCGACCGCGGCGATCATGTCGATGTCGTAGGTGGTGCCCAGGACCTGGACCGCGTCGCGGTCGAGCAGGGAGGCGGCCCAGGCCTGCGGGAAGGTGAGCACCTTGTCCCGCTCGATGTCGTCGAGCAGCGCGGCCATCACGGGCGAACCGATGACCTGGGGCAGTGCCACGACGTCCTGGGAGAGGTCGGCGTAGGCGGTGACGGCCTTCTGGACGTCGTAGCCGTGGTCCTTGACGACGATCTCGACGCGCCGGTCGCAGATGCCGCCGCGGGCGTTGACCTCGTCCGCCCACATCTGCTGGGCCTGCACGATGCTCTTGCCGAGGGTGGCGTAGGGGCCGGTGAGGTCCGTCAGGGCACCGAGTCTGATGGTCTCGCCGGTCACTCCGGGGCCGGTCTTGATGCCGTCGGCACCGTCGGCGGTGCTCCCCGGGGAGCCGGCTTTGGAGCTGCATCCGGTGCCTGCGAGCAGCAGGGCCGCGAGGGCGGTGGCCAGAAGCGTTCTGGTGCGTGGTGCGGTGTGGTGCGTGTGCTTCACGGGGTGGGCTCCTTGGCTCGTGCGGCGGACGTGGGCGGCTGGGACGGGGCGGTGGTACCGGAGGGCGGCGGGGCGGCCCGGCGGCTGCGCAGGCGTGCGCGCAGGCGGCGGGCCAGGCCGTGCAGGCCGTCGGGGGTGAAGAGGAGGATGAGGACGATCGCCGCTCCGTAGAGGTAGCGGGCGGCCTCGGTGGGTCCGATCGTGCCGTCGGTGGTGCCAGGTGCGGCCACCAGCGGAAGTTGGTCGGCGTAGCGGGTCATCAGCAGGGGCAGCGCGGTGACGAAGACGGCGCCCGCGGTGGCTCCGGCCACCGATCCCAGCCCGCCGATGACGATCATGGCGAGGTAGTCGACCGACAGCACGAGGCCGAAGTAGTCGGGCACGACGCGGCGGAAGGAGAGGGCGAGCAGCACTCCGGCCAGGCCCGCGTACATCGACGACACCACGAAGGCCGCCGAGCGGTAGCGGGAGACGTTCACGCCCATCACGGCGGCCGCGGTCTCGCTGTCGCGCAGCGCCACCAGGGCGCGTCCCGGACGGCCGCGGAGGATGCCGCGGGCGGTGAACCAGGTGACCGCGAACAGCCCGAGTCCCAGGTACCAGAGCCGTTCCTCGGCGCCGAACGGGACGCCCAGCAGGGTCAGTTCGGAGTCCGTGGAGAAGGAGAAGCCGCCCACTTCCAGCGGCGGCACCGAGCGGCCGTTGAAGCCGCCGGTGACGGAGTCGGCGGTCAGCAGGACGTGGTGGCCGAGGAAGACCAGCGCCAGGGTGGCGACGCCCAGGTAGATGCCGCGCACCCGGCCGGCGACGGGGCTGAAGAGCCCGCCGGCCGCCCCCGCGAGCAGCACCGCCAGCACGGCGGCCACGGCCGTGGGCAGGCCGGGCCCGGGCTCGCCGGCCAGCCATACGTAGCCGTAGGCGCCCACGGCCAGGAAGAAGGCGTGGCCGAGGGAGAGTTGGCCCGCCGTGCCGGACAGCAGGCCCAGACCCACCGCGCCGACGGCGGCCGCCATCGAGAACAGTCCGATGCGCAGCCAGAACGCGTCGAGGTAGAAGGGCAGCGCGCACAGGACGGTGACGACCGCGAGGGCCCGGCCCATCCGGATCGCGCGGGCGCGCGGGAGTCGCTCAGACACGGACCGCCGCCTTCCCGCCGAACAGCCCGGTCGGCCGCACCAGCAGCACCAGCACCATCACCGCGTAGGGGGCGACGTCCCCGAACCCCTCGCCCAGGACGTGCAGATCGGACTGGTAGCCCGCGACGAGCGCCTCGGTCATGCCGATCAGCAGACTGCCCGCGAGGGCGCCGGGCGGGGAGGCCATGCCACCGAGGATGGCCGCCGGGAACGCCTTCAGGGCGATCTGCCCGGTCGTGCGCTCCAGGCCGGGTGCGGGGAACGCGGCGAGGAAGACCGCGGCCAGGGCGGCCAGCGCTCCGGCCAGGCACCAGGCCAGCATGCGGACCCTCACCAGCCGTACGCCCATCAGGGACGCCGCCTCGACGTCCTCGGCCGAGGCGCGCAGCGACAGGCCCCACGTGGTGTACCGGAACAGGGCGAAGACACCGGCGATGACCACGGCGGAGACCACGATCGCGGCGATACGGCTGTCCGCGACGGTCACCGGTCCGAGCCCGCTGACCGAGTCGCCCCAGGGGTCGCCCAGCGAGAGCAGATCGCCGCCGATGCGCCGCGACAGGTCGGTGACGATGAGGATGTCGACGCCGATGGTGACGATGGTCTGCACATGGGCGGTGTGCGGGTCGGGGCCGCCGCCTGCCTGGAGCAGGAAGCGGTCCATGGCTCCGGCCACGGCCGCCGTCACCAGGACGGACACGGCGAGTGCCCCGGCGAAGCCGAGGTCGTCGTGGAGTACGGCGGTGAGGTAGCCGCCGAGCAGGAGCAGGGAGCCGTGGGCGAAGTTCATGACGCCGGACGCCTTGAAGATGATGACGAAGCCGAGGGCGACGAGGGCGTAGACCGCGCCCAGGGCGAGGCCGTTGAACACGTTGTCGAGGAGGGAGGTCATGCCGCGTCCTCCTGCCCGGCGCCGGTGCCGAGGTAGGCGCGCAGCACCTCGGGGTCGCTGCGGACCTCGTCCGGGGTGCCGTGCGCGATACGGCGGCCGAAGTCGAGGACGGTGACCTCGTCGGCGAGCCGCATCACCAGGCCCATGTCGTGCTCGACCAGGACGACGGACAGGCCGAGTTCGGCCCGCACGGTGTGCACGACCTCGACCGTGCGGGCGCGTTCGGCCGCGTTCATCCCGGCGACCGGTTCGTCCAGCAACAGCACGCTGGGCTCCAGGCAGAGGGCGCGGGCGAACTCCACGCGTTTGCGGTCGCCGTAGGAGAGCAGGTCGACAGGAATGTCGAAGTGCCCTGCGAGACCGGTGAGTTCGGCGATCTCGCGGGCCCGGTCGAGGTGTTCGCGCTGTTCGCGCCGTGCCTGCGGCAGGCGCAGCGCGTTTGCGGCGAATCCGGAGCGGGACAGGGCGTGGCGGCCGAGCATCAGGTTGTCGGCGACCGTGCCCTGGGTGGTGACGATGTTCTGGAAGGTGCGGGCCATGCCGAGGGCGGCGATGCGGTGGGGCGCCAGCCGGGTCAGGTCGGCGTCCCCCAGCCGTACGGTGCCCGTGGCCGGGCGGCACAGGCCCGACAGCACGTTGAAGCAGGTGGACTTGCCCGCCCCGTTGGGTCCTATCAGGGCGTGGACGGAGCCCGGGGCGACGGTGAACGACACCGCGTCCAGGGCGGTGAGTCCGGCGAAGCGGACCGTCACGTCCGTGACGGTGAGTTCGGGCGGTGCGGTGGTGCGGACGGTCACGCGGCTCCCTGCCCCTCGGTGGTTCCGGCTCTCTGCGCGGTCTCGGTCCCTGTGCCGTCGGTCTCGCCCAGGTACAGGCGCTTCACGGCGTCCGTGCGGGCGAGTTCGTCGGCGGGTCCGGAGAGCCGGACCTCGCCGACCTCCAGGACGTGGGCGGTGTCGGCGAGGGACAGCGCCATGCCCGCGTTCTGCTCGACGAGCAGCACGGCGGTGCCTTGCGCGTTGATCTCGCGGACGACCTCGGCGATCCGGTACACCATCTGCGGGGCCAGACCCAGGGAGGGCTCGTCGAGCAGGAGCAGCCGGGGCGCGGCCATGAGGGCCCGGCCGATGGCGAGCATCTGCTGCTCGCCGCCCGAGAGCAGCCCCGCCGCCTGCCGGGTGCGTTCGGCGAGACGCGGGAAGAGCGTGAAGACCCGCTCCCGGGCCTCGGCGACCTGGTCGGGGCGGCGCCGCCCGAGGCCGAGGCCGCCGGAGCGCAGGTTCTCGTCGACGGTGAGCCCGGCGAAGACCCGGCGCCCTTCGGGGACCTGGACGACCCCGGCGCGCACGGCGGCGACCGGGTCGCGTCCGTCGAGGTCCGTCGTGCCGTAGCGGATACGGCCCGCCGTGACCGCGCCGCGGTGCAGGCGCAGGGTGCCCGACACCGCCCGCAGCAGGGTCGTCTTGCCCGCGCCGTTGGCGCCGAGCAGGGCCACGACCGTGCCGTGCGGGACGGTCAGCGACACGCAGCGCAGGGCGGACAGGGCGCGCCCGTAGGTCACGTCGAGACCCTCGACGTGCAGGGCGGGCTCGTCGTCCGGTGGTGCTTCGGGCATCACGGCTCCTCGGATCCGTGCCGTCGGGCACGGGTGCTTCGGGGGAAGGGCAGCTCACGACAGCACGGGCGCGGGCAGGCGGTACAGGTGTTCGGGCCGGGTGGCTGCGTGGTCCCAGCGGGGACCGGCGGGGATTGTGCGGCTGCCCAGGGGCGGGAGCGGCGCGGCGCGGGCGGATGCCGGGCAGGGGTGCACTCCGCAGCTGCCCGGCGGAGGGCTCGGCGTGCGGGTCTCCGGTGCTTCAGCCGCGCAGCAGCCGGCGGGCCGTCAGGGCGAGGCTGATCTCCACCACGTCGTGCGGGCGGGACAGGGAGCGGCCGATGAGCTGTTCGCAGCGGCGCAGCCGGTTCAGGACGGTGTTGCGGTGGCAGTAGAGCCGTTCGCCGGCCCGCTGGGCGGAACCCTCGCAGGCGAACCAGGCGACCAGGGTGTCCAGCAGGACGTCCCGGTCGGCCGGTTCCAGGCGCAGCAGGGGGCCGAGCACCCGCTCGGTGAGGGTGGCGCCGAGCTCGGGGCAGGAGACGACCAGCGCCTCGGGCAGATGCTCGGTGAGCCGGACCGTGCCGCCGTCGGGCGGGCAGATGCTCAGGGCCAGGTCGGCCAGGCGCCGGGCGTCGCCGACGGCGGCGAGTCCCGTCACGGCACTGCCGACGCCGATCCGGCGGCCCGCGGGTCGGTCGGTGGGCAGAGCCAGTGCGGCGACGGGGTCCCGGTCGGCCTCGCCTGTTCCCTCGTCGCCGACCAGGACGATGCCGTGGTCCGCCTCCACTCCTGCGTGCCAGTAGGCGTTCCGGCCGGGCGGGAGGTCCTGCGGCGGGCCCCCGGCGACCGCGACGACGACGTACCGGCCGTGCTCCGGCAGGCCCAGTCGCTCGGCCGTCTCGGGAAGGTCCGCGATCCGGCTCGTGCCGTCCAGGAGGGCCGCTGCCAGCAGGCGCACCCTGTTCTCGCGCCGCCAGGCGAGCTGCCGCTCGGCCTGCCGGTAGGCGTCCGCCACGAGGGTGCAGTGCTCGTCGACGAAGTTCCACACGTCGGTGGCCACGTGCACGAGCAGCCGGGTGTCCTCGGGCTCCGAGCGGGTGGTCTCCTCGACCAGCCGCTGCCACACCAGGGACCCGCCCAGCCGGAACGCGTGCAGCAGGGCGTCCAGCGGCAGTCCCTGCTCGGCGCGGGTGACGCCGATCCGCCAGGTGCAGCGGTGGGCGGCCTCGCGGGTGCCGCGCGGGTCGAGCAGCGATGTCACGCTGTGCCGCAGCGAGCGGTAGACCTCCTGCCAGGTGGCGGCGTGGTCGTTCTCCAGCGCCGTCCGGTACGCCGGTTCCTGTTCGCGCAGGACCGCCAGCAGCCGGTCGGTCAGATCCGGCAGGTCGTCGAGCAGGATGCGGGCGGCGCGGTGCAGAACGCGCAGGGCGTCGGCGTCGATCAGCGACCGGATGCGCCGGGACCGCGGCTGCGGGACGGGTGTCGGCCCGGCGCGGAACGTCGTACGTGTGCGTGCGGCAGGATGCATGGCGGTCCTCCCCCGGCTTCGGTCCCACGGCGGCCCGGTGCCGTCCGGGCGCAGCGGCGTCCGGCGGGTGCGCTGCCCGTTCGGCGTCGTCACCCGCGTAGTGCTGCTTCGAAGAATGGCATACCGTCCGGTCGGTCCCCAGGGTCGTGCGGCGTCTTCTCCGTGCGGGCGCCGAGATTTTCCGGGTTCAGCGGTGCTCTTGGTCGACCATGCGGGCCAGCTCGACGCGGGAGCGCACGCCGAGGGCGGCGAAGACGTTCCTCAGGTGGTAGTCGACGGTGCGGGTGCTGACCGCGAGCCGCTGGGCCACCTCCCTGTTGGTGGCGCCCTCGGCCACGTGGCGTGCGATGCGCAGTTGCTGCGGCGTCAGCCGTGCGAGTCCCGCGGCCGGCTCCTTCCCGGACGCGGCTCCGTTGGCGCGCAGCTCGCCGCGGGTCTGGTCGGCCCAGGCGCCGGCGCCGCAGCGTTCGAAGGCGACCAGGGCGGCGCCGAGCCTGCCACGGGCCTCCCGCAGCCGTCGGCGGCGCCGCAGCCACCGGCCGTACAGAAGCTCGGTCCGCGCCCGCTCGAAGTCGCCCCCCGACCCGTCGTGCAGGGCGAGCGCCCGCAGGTAGAGGTCGTCGGCCTCGCGGTCGTCCGCGGCGAGCAGGGCCCGGCAGCGCGCGAGCTGGGCCGACGCGTGCGGATCGGCGCCGAAGTCGGCCCAGCCGGCGAGGTCGCCGACCGGGCCCCGGGCGTCCTCCGGCTGCCCGGCGAGTACCGCGGCCTCGACGAAGCAGGGCACGGCCAGCATCCAGACGGCGAAGTGACCACGCCGGGGTCCGGGGCCGACGAGCGGGCCGAGCCGGTCGGCGGCGTCCAGGGGGCGGCCGCGGGCCAGGTCGGCACGGGCGGTGGCCCACTCGGCCAGGGTCGCCGCCTGGGCCAGGCCGTGGCGGCGGGCGGTGGCCAGGGCGGCCGAGGCGTATCCGGCGACCGCGGCGGTGTCCCCCTCGATCGACGCGGCCAGGGCGAGCAGCGCGTGGTGGCTCGCCGCGGTGTTGCGATGGCCGGCCAGCAGCGCCGCGCGCACGCCCTCCTCCGCGTGGGCGCGCGCCTGCGCGTGGCGGCCGGCGCGCAGCTCGCCGTAGGCCAAGTACTCCAGGGCCCGCGCCTCGGAGGCGACGCACTCCGCGTTGCGGGCGACCGCGAGGGCACGCGCCCCCGCGGCGCGGGCGGCGTGGACGTCGCCGAGCAGCAGCGCCGCCGACGCGGCGCGCAGCAGCCGCTCCGGCGGGTCGTCGTGGCGCACGCGGCTCAGTACGCGCCGCAGCGGCCCGGCGGCGTGCTCCGGCCGCCGGGCCAGCAGGGCGCGCATGCCGTCGCGGTAGTCCCGGAAGAAAGGGTCGCGGCCCCGTCCCCACCCGGAACCGCGCAGCTCCGGCCGCCCGGCCCCGACGGGAGGGGCGGAGAGACCCGCGGCGCCGCGCGACGGCGACCCACCGTCGGCTCGGTCCGTCGCCGGGGGGTGGCCCTCCGGGCCGGATACCGGAACGCCGCCGCCAGGGCAGGACACCGGGGCGCTGCCGTTCTCGCCGACCGTCTGGACACTCCCGCGCAGGCCGGACGCCAGGGCGTCGCCATCCGGGCCGGACACCGAAGCCCTGCGGTCCGGGCCGGACACCGGAACGCCGCCGCCCACGCCGGTCGTCGCAGCGCTGCCGTCCGGGCCAGAGGCCGGAACGTCGCCGCCCAGGCCGGACGCCAGGGCGTCGCCGTTCAAGGCAGACACCGGCGCTTCGCCGTCCACCCCAGTCGTCGGACCGGTGCCGCCCCCGCCCGTCGTCGGACCGCTGCCACCCCCGCCGGTCGTCGGGGCGCTGCGGTCGTAAGCCGGTTCTCCGGCTGGGGCGGTGTCCCGGACGGCGCACCCGCCCGTCGGCCCCGGCGGGTCCGTGTCGTCGAGGGCGGTCAGACAGGCCGTGACGTCGCCCGACGCCCAGGCGGCGTCCGCCGCGCAGAGGCGTGCGGCCTCGGCCCCGTCCGGGGCACCGGCGGCGAGCAGGGACGCGGCCAGCAACAGGGTCTCGCGCGCGTCGTCCACCGGGCCGTCGAACAACTGCCGTCGGCCTCGCGTGAGTTCGGCGTGGCCGCGGTCCTCGGCGGACGACCGGGCGGCGTCCCGGCCGTACCGGCTCCCCACGCGGGGAGCCGTCCGCACCCTGCTCCTGTCTCCGGTCACCCAACGGAGGTTACTCGTGCGTAAGGAAGACCGGAAGGTTGAAGTCCGCGCGTCCCAGCGGGCAAACCCACCGCCCACCTGCGCATTGACCGGGCCTGGCCGCGTCACGCGTTGTGCCCCGGCCCAATGGCCGGCCCTCACGCCTGTGCCCCGGCACGGCGCCGGCGGCGGACGCGTCGAACGCGTCCGCCGCCGGGCCCCTCACTGGGTCAGGAACCATGGGGGCAGTTGCCCCGGTACTCCTCGATGGTCAGGCTCGGCCGGGGCAGCGGGCACAGGAACTGCTCGTAGCGGGTGTCATTGTCGATGAACCGCTTGAGCCAGGAAATGCTGTACTTCGCGATCGTCGTGTTCGACGAGTTGGGCGTGAAGTGCGTCGCCGAGTTCAGCTCCAGGTAGCCCCGGTCCAGCGAGGAGGACAGGCTCGTGTAGAAGGGCTCGGAGTGGGAGGAGACGGGGGCGATGGTGTCTCCGTCGGCTCCGAAGATCAGGGTCGGCGTGGTGACCTCGGGCCAGGTCTTGTCGAGGTTCCACGGGGTCAGCGGGATCGCCGCCTGGAGGGCCGGACGCGACTTGGCGGCCTCCAGGCTGCCGCCGCCACCCATCGAGTGGCCCAGGACGCCGAGGCGTGAGGCGTCGACGCGACCGCGCACCGAGCTGCGCTCGGTGAGGTAGTCCAGGGCGGCCAGCAGCTGGCGGCCGCGGGAGTCGGGCTGATCGAGCGTGGTGAGGGTGTCGATGGTGAACACCACGAATCCCTGCGAGGCCAAACGCGGTCCGAGCCAGGCGATGGACGACTCGTAGGCGGTGTAGCCGGGCGAGATGGCCACCGCACCGAAGGTGCCGTCACTGGTGCTCGTCGGATAGTAGATCGTGCCGCCGCCGAATCCGGTGACGGACAGCGAGGAGACGGACGTCTGCGACACGGCGTACGGACCGCGAGCCGCCTCGATGGTGGCGGTGGTGGGAGCCGGGCCGCGCTCGTAGGGGTTGTCGGCGGCGTGGGCGCCCGGGCCGGTCAGGGTTCCGAGGGCGACGGCGAGGACTAGGGCCGCAGCGGCACCGGCCAGGCGTCCGGCCCGGTGCCCGGATCGGCGGCCGAGGGTGTCACCAGTACGGGTGGATGAGCCGGTGTGGGGATGGAGATGCACGACGAGTCGTCCTCTCTGTCGTGGCGGGTGGCCGTTCGCGGGCACGCGGGACCTGGGGCGTCCGCCGCGTGCCCGCGGTGGGCACCGCCGTCGGGCTGGCCGTGCCACTGTCGGGGACCGGCCACCGCACGGGGACCGGCAAAGTCACCGGTCTCCTACGGCCGCCGGGTCAGCCGGTCTCATACGGACACCACGTCAGCGGGCGGTACCTCCCACGCCGTCCACGGCGAGGCTGAAGCCGATCAGCACCACGCCCGTGGTACGCCCGAGCACACGGCGGAGCGGGGCCTGTGCAGGACCGGCCCGGCCTTGGACAGCAGGAACACGTAGCCGCCCAGCCGGACGAGGGTGAGGGCGGCGTGGAGGAGGACGAGGAGCGTCATGCCCAGGCGGCGGGCAGTTGAGGCGGGGCCGGCGTGGGCAGCAGGCCGGCACAAGACGGCGATCTTCGGATTGAGGATGGTGCTGACCAGGCCCGTCCGCCAGGGCTGCCGGCGACCTGACCGGTCTTCGGCCTGCACTCCCGCCAGGAGTGAGGCGCCGCCGCTCACCGTCGGCCGGACAACGGGCCTACCCGGCAGGGAACCCGGCGTGGCTGCTGCCCGTTGCCGATCGACGGTGAGCGGTCCAGCGTGAGTGGGTGGCCGCCCTCTCACGCGTGACGCGGCATGCGTCAGTCCACGATCACCTCCGCACGCCCGGCCGGGGCCCGCTCGGCGAGCACACCGCCGAAGTTCCCTTCGACCTCCGCCTTCTCCGCCGCGTTCGGGTACGGGTTGGTGCACGAAATGCCCGCGGTGGAGCCGGACATCAGGCTGGAGCACGGTCCGGGCTTGCGATCCGGCAGACCCAGGATGTGCCCGAGTTCGTGCGACGAGATACGGATCGTGTCGTAGCCCTGGTCGACTGCCTGGCGTCCGATGTACACGGTGCCGTTGCCGAGGGTGGTGGGCAGGGCGCGCGGCCAGCCGTTGTCCGCGAGGACCCGGATGTTCGCTCGTTGCCCGGCTGCGACCGGCCGCAGTTCGACGGCGTCGACGCTCTCGTTCCAGATCGCCGCGCCCCGGTTGACGGCGCTCTTGAACTCCGCGGAGCCGCTGGCGTCATAGGTCAGGACGCGGGCGGCGAGCGGGGCTTCCGCGGCCCGGGGGGCGGCGGCCGCAGCCTGGCCGGCCGTCAGGGACAAGGACACCAGACAGGCGGTGGCGATACCGCCGGTCAGCATTCGGACGTGCATGATCGACCTCCTTGTGGGGAAAGGGCAGTCGTGCTCATGACATTCTGTTGCCCCATGCCCGGCAAGGTCGCCACCGAATCCGGCAAACGGCCTAAGCGGAGCCTCCCCGGGTGTCGGGCCGTCAGGCGGCGGTCGCGACCGAGACGCCGATGGCGATGAACAGCCAGCCGGTGCTCAGCTCCTAGCGGCGGCGCACGTCCGGCCTGTCGAGCAGGGCCCGCAGCCGGGCGGCGACGACGACGAGGGCGAACCAGTAGGCGACGCCGATGACGACGTCCAGCAGGCCCAGGAGGAAGATCTGCCGCGCCAGGGATCCGTCGCCGTCGGCGAACTGAGGGAGGACGCTGAGGAAGAACAGGGCGGCCTTGGGGTTGAGCACATTGGTGAGGAACCCCTGGGAGAAGCCGGACCGGAAGCGTCCCCGCACGGGCCCGCCCTCGTGCGGGGCGGGGGACGCGACCTCGTTCCCGGTGCGCCTCTCCCGGGCGGCCCGGCGGGCTGCGAGCACGGCCCGCACGCCCAGGTACACCAGGTAGGCCGCGCCCAGCAGTCTGATCCCGTCGTACACCGCGGGTGAGCGGGTGGCGATCGCCGAGAGGCCGGCCGCCGCGGCCAGCATGTGCACGCACAGCCCGGTCTGGGCGCCCAGTGCCGCGGCTCTGCCTTTCGAGGGGTCCTCGGCCGCCGATCTGACGACCACGAGGAAATCGGGGCCCGGCACCAGGTACGCCACCAGCACGACCCCCAGGAAACCGACCAGGTCGACCGTCATCCGCCCTCCACTCCCGCGCCTGCGAAATCGCCCGTAGCCGGCGCCCGTTGGCACCTCCGTGCGAAAGGCCGCCGAGCCGGCGGCACCGTCGGGTACCCCCTTAGGGGCCGCCCGGACAGCGGACGGCTCAACGAGGGTGGACCGGTGCCCGGGAAGGTGTGCTCGTCCTGGCGGAGGTCTTGCACCGGTACCTGGACGCCGCGGGCATCCCCCGCTGACGGCGGTGGAACGCCCTCAAGACAAGGCGCGCGCGGGCGGTCCTAGCCCGCCGCCCGCCTCTCGGCCCCGGGCAGCGGCGGGAGCGTCGTCCCGTGGATCCACGCGTGTCGGCGGCGCCGACTGCTCGTACACCCAGGTGGTGGTGCTCGCCTTCGTCGTCCGGGTCAGCAGACGTCCTCCCGCGACGACCGCGTACGCCGACGGCGTGGTGACCGAGCGCTGGTACGACGCCTTGTCGGCGGGCCGGTCGTTGCACGGGTACCACGACGGCGCCCCGATCGGCTGGCTGGCCACCAGCGCCCCGTCCTCCGGCTCCTCCCAGCCGCCCACAGACCGTTGACGGCCGCCTGCCGGGGGGAGATGGGAGAAGGCCAGGGTTTGATGAAGGGTCAGCGGGCATCCCGGCCCAGCTCAGGCTCACTGACGCTTCACGCGGTGGCGGAGGTAGACGACTCGCGCGTTGTAGGTGCGGGTTTCGACGAGCTCCAGATCCACCCGGCGCTCGTCCCGGGGGAAGAACGGAATGCCGCCTCCGACGAGCACCGGGTAGACCATCGCCCGGTACTCGTCGATCAGACCCGCCGCGGCCGCCTCGGCGGCGAGCGTCGCGCCGCCGATCGCGATCTCGCCCTCCCCCGGCTCGGCCCGCAACCGCTCGATCTCCTCCGCCACACTGCCGGAGGCCAGGCGGGCATGGCCCTGTACCGAGGACAGCGTGGTGGAGAACACCACTTTCGGAAGCGGATTCCAGAGCCCGGCCCATTCGAGCGTCGCTTCGTCGAGCGAGGGGTCCTGGTCGTCGACGGTCTCCCAGTACAGCATCGTCTCGTACAGCCGTCGTCCCAGCAGGTGGACGTCGACCTGCCGGATCTCCTCGATCCAGAAGCGGAAGACGTCGTCGCCGGGCTCCGTCCAGCCGAAGTCGCCGTCCGGTCCCACGATGTAGCCGTCCAGTGAGACGCCCATCGAATAGGTCACGCTGCGCATCTGAAGACCTCCTCAGTGGCGAGTTCGACCCTATGGGGCGCACTCCGCCTACGACGCCTGTCTCGCCATCGGCCATTGTTGGTGCAGTCGTCGACGGTGGCGACTGCACCACGCCCCCGGACGTCACCGTCATCTCCGGTGCAGCTTCGCCGGGGACGGAGTCGGTCAACGGGGGTCTGCGATGGGAGGGAGGCCCGCCCGGGCCGAGGGGTGGGTGTGGGCGGATTGCAGGAGCCGTGCGGCGCCGCGGACGGCCGCTGTGTGCGGGGCCGGGACGATGTGCAGCGGTGCCTTCAGGCGAGCGGTGAGGGGCTGGGTGATCTCGGGGCGCAGGGCTCCCCCGCCGGCCACGAGGATGCCGCGCCGCAGGGCGCCGGCGGTGAGCGAGATGCGGTCGTCGCGGCGGATCGCGGTCAGCATCGCGACCACCGCGTCGACGATCTGCTCGGGCGCGGTCACCGCGTCGAGGTCGCTGGTCCCCAGAGCCGTGCGGTGCGCGTCGGTGACGGCGCCGTCGCACAGCAGCACCACCTCGGTGAGATGGGCGCCGACGTCCAGCACCACCAGCGGCCGGGACATGTCCGCGTCCGCGGCCAGGGCGATGCACCGGGCGCTGGGCACGGTCAGGACGCTGCGGGGCCGCAGCACCTCAACCGCGGCGCGGGCACGGGCCCGGTAGGCGACGCCGTCCACGACGGGAGTGGTCACGATGACCAGGGGGCGGGCGAAGCGGGGCAGCCGGTCGCCGAGCAGGCGCTGAAGCATCCGGGAACACCCTGGGGTGTCGATGATGGTGCCGCGCTGGACGAGGTGGACCGCGCCCGCCCCGGGAAAGGTGACCGTGGGGACATCGACGACCGTGCCCTGGCCTGCGAGCCAGACGCGGGTGCGGGCACTGCCCATGTCCAGGGCGATGCCGCGGCAGCGCCGACACGGCGTCCCCGGCCGGGGACGGGCCCGGGCGCCGGACAGGTCCTGAGTACCGGTCACGGCTGTGCCTCCTTGACCTGCTGGCAGCGGGCGCAGTAGCGGGCCTGCGGCACGATCATGAGCCGTTCGCGTTCGATCGGGCGCCGGCACAGGTGGCAGGCGCCGTACGAGCCTTCGTTCATGCGGCTGAGGGCCGCTTCGACGTCATTGAGGACCATGCGGGCGGAGGCGGCGAGTTTGACGCGGACCTCGATCTGCGCGGCGGCCCGCTGCCGGAGCCGGTCCTCGGCCCGGGAGGTGACCGGCCCACCGAGCAGGCGCAGTTGCTCCTGGCGGAAGAGGCGCTGCTCGTGGAGGTTCTCGCGCAGCGCGGCGAGGTCCTCGGCCGACAGGTGCGTCGTGCTCTCTTCGACGGTCTGGTGGTTCACCACATCACCCCTTTGCGGCAGGGCCTAAAGGTCGGTAAGGGCGGGATCAGGCCGTGCGGCGCCGGCAGGCGACGCAGTGGCGGGTGTAGGGCAGGATTTCGAGCCGCTCTGCGGGAACGGGCTTCGCGCAGCCCACGCAGATGCCGTAGGTGCCGTCGTCGATGCGGGTGAAGGCTTCCTCGATCTCTTGCAGCACCCCCTCCATCGCGGTCTTCTGCGCGGACAGCAGGTGATCGTCCGAGCCGCGCTCGGTCTCATCGAGGGCACGCAGCTGGGCCAGCCGGGTGGCGCGGGCGTGTTCCAGGCGCCGGCGGGCCTCGTGCGGGTGGGGCTCGGCCCGGGTGGCGTCGAGCGGCATGGTCGGTCCTTTCTCGGCGGCGGACGCGGATGCGCGGGCGGTCATGCTCGGCGGGCGGCCCGGCGGGTGGCCGGGCCGCCCGTCCGCTGCCGGGTGGTCGTGTGAGCTCCAGCCTGGCCCGGTCCGCGGCGGATGCCCATCGGGCGCGGGCCCCATGTGCACCGGTGCGAGGGACCCATGCGGCCGCGCCATGGGTGGTGCGCGCCCGGGGAAATGGGGGTCAGGTCCCATTTACGGGGCGCCTGGGGAGGGGGCAGCCTGGCCACAGGCTTGCTCAAGCGCCCGGCCCGCGAACGCGGTGGGCTCCGCGATGCCCGACAGTGGAGGTGAGACAGAGTTCGTAGAAGGGGAGGCGCGGGGACGGTGTCCTTGTTCTGGCGGATCTTCGCGCTCAACGCCGTGGTGCTGGGCGCGGCCACGGCCCTGCTGCTGTGGGCTCCGGTGACCGTCTCGGTGCCGGTGCTGCTGACCGAGGCGGTGATCCTGGTCGGCGGTCTGGCCGTGATGCTCGTCGCGAACGCCGCGCTGCTGCGGCTCGGTCTGGCCCCGCTGGACCGGCTCACGAAGCTGATGACCACCGTGGACCTGCTGCGTCCAGGCCAGCGCCTGCCCGCTTCCGGGGCCGGCGGGGTCGCAGAGCTGATCCGTACCTTCAACGCCATGCTGGAACGGCTGGAGCAGGAACGGGCCGCCAGCAGCGCCCGGGCCCTGCTGGCCCAGGAGGCGGAACGCCGGCGCATCGCCCAGGAGCTGCACGACGAGGTCGGCCAGAGCATGACCGCGATTTTGCTGGGGCTCAAGCGCTCCGCGGACGACGTACCGGAGCCGCAGCGCAGGGAGTTGCAGGAACTGCAGGAGATCACCCGGGCCAGCCTGGACGAGGTGCGCCGCCTGGTGCGCCGGCTGCGGCCCGGCGTGCTGGACGATCTGGGCCTGGTCAGCGCGCTGACCTCGCTCAGCGAGGACTTCGCCACCCATACCGGGCTGCTGGTCACGCGCCGCTTCGACACCGACCTGCCCCCGCTGGCCCCGGAGACGGAGCTGGTCCTCTACCGTGTCGCGCAGGAGTCACTGACCAACGTCGCCCGCCACGCGGACGCCGGGCGGGTCACCGTCGCGCTGCGCCGTGCCGACGACGGCGTGGTGCTGACCGTGACCGACGACGGCAGCGGCATCGAGGCACCCCGCGAGGGCGCCGGCATCCGCGGCATGCGCGAGCGGGCCCTGCTCGTCGGGGGCCGCCTCGACATCACCCCGGCACCCCGGGCCGGCACCCGGGTCCGGCTCACCGCGCCGCTCGCAAGGAAGCAGCTCTGACCATGCCCGACACGGCCATGCCCGCTCCCGCGGAGTCCAGCACGATCCGCATCCTGCTCGCCGACGACCACGCGCTGGTCCGCCGCGGCGTGCGGCTCATCCTCGACCAGCAACCGGACCTCGAGGTGGTCGCCGAGGCCGGTGACGGGGCCGAGGCCATCGAGCTGGCCCGCACCCGCGATGTCGACCTGGCCGTGCTCGACATCGCCATGCCGCGCCTGACCGGTCTGCAGGCCGCCCGCGAACTGGCCGCTGTGAGGCCGGACCTGCGGATCCTGATGCTCACCATGCACGACAACGAGCAGTACTTCTTCCAGGCTTTGAAGGCCGGCGCGAGCGGGTATGTGCTGAAGTCGGTGGCCGACCGCGACCTGGTCGCCGCCTGCCGGGCCGCGATGCGGGACGAGCCCTTCCTGTACCCGGGCGCGGTGACCGCCCTGATCCGGAACTACCTGGACCGGGCCCGCCGCGGCCAGGAAGACCCGGACCGGATCCTCACCCCCCGTGAGGAGGAGGTCCTCAAGCTGGTCGCCGAGGGCCACTCGTCCAAGGAGATCGCCGACCTGCTGTTCATCAGCATCAAGACCGTCCAGCGCCACCGCGCCAACCTGCTCCAGAAACTCGGCCTGCGCGACCGTCTCGACCTCACCCGTTATGCGATCCGCGCCGGACTGATCGAGCCCTGACCGGAGGCCGGCCCGGCCGGCACGCCACGACGAGAGGGGGGACGGTGCCATACAGCGCGCGCACGGCGCCCGGCGTCGGCAGCGCCCGATCCCCCCACCGGATCGCGGCGCTGCCGGCGGTCCTTGTCCTCGTGGTGCTCGCCGCGCTCGGCATCGCCGCCCCGGCGCCCGGCACAGCGGGCGCGGGGGTGCCGGCAGCGCCCGCGGCGGCGGCCCCTCAGCGGTACGACGAGACGCGCGCCGGCGACGGATGCGACGCCGTCCGGGCGGCCATCCGGCACGAGCAGCACAGCGAGCACCCGGGCCCGCGCGGACACTTCGGCGTCTGCGGCCGGAGTGCCGACGTCGCCCCAGGCGGGGTTCCGGGCCCACCGCAGGTTCCGAGCCGGCACCTGCCCTGCTCGCAGCCGCCCGCGGACCAGGAGCAGGGGCGTGCGCCCCCGGTGTCCTCCGGCACCTGACGCTCCGTCCCCTTCACATCCCGACCCGCCCCGCCGCGGCCCGCGCCGGCCGCTGCCGAGGTGTGCCTGCCGGAGGTTCCCGTTGAACCGTTCCCTTCGTGTGAGGGCGCTGCTCGCCCTCGCCGTGCTCGCCCTGTCCCTGTACGTCGCCGCCACCGTGCCGGTCCGCCTCGGACTCGACCTGCGCGGTGGGACACAGATCGTGCTGGAGACCCGTTCCACCCCCACGGCCGACGCCGACCGCGCGGCCACCGACCGCACCCTGGAGGTGCTGCGCGGCCGCATCGACGCGCTCGGCGTCGCCGAACCCACCCTGGTGCGCTCCGGCGATCACCGGATCATCGTCGAACTGCCCGGTGTGCAGGACCCGGAGAAGGCCGCCGAGGTCCTGGGCCGAACCGCGCAACTCACCTTCCACCCCGTGCTCGGCGCCGCCCAAGACGGCGACGACGCGTCCCGGCCGCTGCCGAAGCGGCCCGGGCAGCGCGTCCTGCCCGACGAGTCCGGAACTCCGCTGCGTCTCGGGCCCGCGTCCCTGACCGGCGAGGACGTGAAGGAGGCCGCCGCCCGGTTCGACCAGCAGGGCGGCGCCGGATGGCACGTCACCGTCGGCTTCGAGGGCGCCGGCCGGGCCGGCTGGGCCCGCCTGACCGGCGAGGCCGCCTGCGCGGCGCCGGGCGAGGCGGCGCGGCGGGTCGCCATCGTCCTCGACGACAAGGTCATCTCCTCCCCCCAGGTCGATCCGTCCATCCCCTGCGGGACCGGCATCCGGGACGGCGCCACCCGGATCACGGGCTCGTTCAGCGCCGAGGAGGCCCGCGAACTCTCCCTGCTCATCAACGGCGGGGCGCTGCCCGTGCCCGTCGAGACCGTCGAGCAGCGCACCGTCGGTCCCACCCTCGGCCGGCAGGCCATCACCGCCAGTGCCTGGGCGGCCGTCATCGGCACCGCGCTGACCTCGCTGTTCATCATCGTCGTCTACCGGCTGCTGGGCGCCCTGGCCGCCCTCGCCCTGGCCTGCTACGGCCTGGTCTCCTACGCCGCCCTGGCCGCCCTCGGGGCCACGCTGACCCTGCCGGGCCTGGCCGGTTTCGTCCTGGCCATCGGCATGGCCGTGGACGCCAACGTGCTGGTCTTCGAGCGGGCGCGCGAGGAGTACGCGGCACGCCGCCGGCCCAGCATCCGCTCGGCGCTCACGGCCGGCTTCCGCAACGCCTTCAGCGCGATCGCCGACTCCAGCATCACCACCCTGATCGCGGCCGCTCTGCTGTTCTTCCTGGCTTCCGGGCCCGTGCGCGGCTTCGGCGTCACCCTCGGCATCGGTGTGCTCGCCTCCATGTTCAGCGCCCTGGTCATCAGCCGGGTGCTCGCCGAGTTCGCCGCGAGCCGACCGGGCGTACGCCGCCGCCCGCGCATCACCGGCATCGCCACCACCGGCACGGTCCGCGACCGCATCACCCGCCGCAATCCGCTTCTGATGCGCCGCCCGCGCCGCTGGCTGGCCACCTCGGCGGCCGTGCTCGTGCTGGCCGGCTCGGGTCTGGCGGTGCGCGGCGTCGACCTCGGGGTGGAGTTCACCGGAGGCCGCCTGATCGAGTACTCCACCAGCGGCCCCGTCGATCCCGGCCGGGTCCGGACCGCCCTCGCCGACGCCGGGTTCCCCCGCGCGGTGGTGCAGTCGTCCGGCGACACGGGTCTGACGGTGCGTACCGAACCCCTGACCGGCGCCGAGGAGGACGAGGTCACGAGCGCCCTGCGCGAGGTCGCCGGCCCGGCGGACAAGGTGCGCGACGAACTGATCGGCCCCAGCCTCGGCAAGGAGCTGCGCCAAGGCGCGCTCATCGCGCTCGCCGTCGCCCTGGGGGCGCAGTTGGTCTACCTCGCGGCGCGCTTCCGCTGGGTGCTGGGCTCCGCCGCGGTCGTCGCCCTCGTCCACGACGTGGTGATTCTGCTCGGGGTCTTCGCCTGGCTGGGCAAGCCCGTCGACGGGGTGTTCCTGGCGGCGCTGCTCACCGTCATCGGCTACTCGGTCAACGACTCCGTCGTCCTCTTCGACCGCGTCCGGGAACTGGACCGGCGCGGCCCGGGATCCTCGCCGTTCTCCGGCGTCGTGAACCGGGCGATCCTGCAGACCCTCCCCCGCACGGTGAACACCGGCATGGGCGCGGCGTTCATGCTCACCGCGCTCGCCGTGCTGGGCGGCTCCTCGCTCACGGACTTCGCCCTGGCGCTGCTCATCGGCCTCGCCGTCGGGACGTACTCCTCGGTGTTCACCGCGGCTCCCGTGGCGATCGGGCTGCACGCCCGTTCGCGCCGTGGGAAGCCGTCCCCGGAGGGCGCCGCGATCACGACGTGAGCCGGTCCAGCGCGGCCAGGACGGGGGCCACACCGTCCTCCCCGGCCAGGCCGCGGGCCAGTTCCCGGGCCCGGTCGCGGTGCCGGGGCTCGCCCGTGGCGCGGCGCAGCGCGGGGGCGAGTGTGCCGGCGGTCAGGCGCCGCAGGGGGACGGCGCACGGGGCCGTCCCCAGGGCGACCAGGCGCGCCGCCCAGAAGCCGCCGTCGAACTGCACCGGCACCGGGATCGTGGGGACGCCCGCGCGCAGGACGGCGGCGGTGGTGCCGGCTCCGGCATGGTGGACGACGGCGGCCGTGCGGGGGAACAGCAGGGCGTGCGGCACGTCGCCCACGGTGATCACGTCGTCGTCGCTGTGGGCGGTGAGGCCCGCCCAGCCCTGCTGGACGATGCCGCGCAGTCCCGCCGCCCGCAGCGCGCGCACGATCTCGGCGCTGAGGTGACCGGGGTCCGGCACCGTCGCGCTGCCCAGTCCGACGAACACCGGCGGGGGCCCGGCGGCCAGGAACTCCTCGACTTCGCCGGGCAGGGTGCGGGTGTCGTGCGGCCACCAGTACCCGGCGATGTCCAGCCCGGGGCGCCAGTCCCCGGGGCGGGGCACCACCCGTTCGCTGAATCCGTGCAGCACGGGCCAGTGGGCCCGCTCGTGGGCCCGGCGGCTCGCGGAGGGACTGCGCAGGGCCATGCCGTGCCGGGTGCGCAGCCGGTGCATGGCCTGGGTGAAGACCCGGTCGACGGCGGAGATGACGGCCCGTCCGCCCAGGTGGTTGCCCAGCGTGCCGAGCGAGCGTCCGCCGAGCATGGGCGCGCCGAACTCGCGTGTCGGATGCTGGGGTTGGAGGAACAGGCCCAGACTGGGCAGGTGCAGCCCCTCGGCGATGGCACGGCCCAGCGGGGCCACGGCTCCGGCGGCCAGGACGACGTCTGCGCCGCGGGCCGCCTGGACGAGGGAGTCGGTCATCTCCTCGGCGGCGGACCGGGCCATCGACGCCGCTCGCAGCAGCTTGCCGAGGCCGGTGGTGCTGGCGTGCAGCCCTCGGCCGCGGTCGGAGTGGGACACGGCGTGCGGGTCGACCGGGGTCGGATGGAAGCGCACCCCCGATCCGGCTGCCAGGGGTTCGAACAGGCCGTGGGTGGCGAGCGTGACCTCGTGCCCGCTCCGCGCCAGCCCCGCGCCGAGCCCGGTGTACGGCGCGACGTCGCCGCGCGATCCAGCCGTCATGATCACCACGCGCATGGGTCCAGTGTGGACCGGCCGCGCGAGCGGCACACGGCGCATGACCGCACGTGGACGAAATTCGCCGGTGCGGGTGCCTTCCGGCCGGTTGTGCTCACGGCGGGCCGGTGTCCAGTGCGCCGAGGAGCCGGGTGGCGGCCTGGCGCAGGCGCGGGGAGGCGTCCTCGGTGAGAGCCTCCAGCCGGCCGCGGGCCGTCTCGCTGCCCGGGGGGCAGTGAACCTCCGGCCTGCGTCCAGCGTTCGAGACCGAGGACGGCTTCGTAGCGGACCGGTTCGTGCGGGTCGTCGAGGCGGCACAGGAAGCGCCGTACGTCGTGGCGGGCGTGCTCGTCGGCCGGGTCGTCGCCGTCGAGCAGGGACAGTGCGGCGGCCAGGACTTCGCCGGACGGGGCGTTGTCCGCGAGGCGGCGCAGGTCGGGCAGGGCCTGGGTGAGGCCGTCGAGCGCGTTGCGTGTGCGCCAGGTGTACCGGCCGTCGGTGGCCAGATGGTCAGTCAGGGCCCAGGCCACGGGGTGGCGCTCCCAGGGGCGGAGGCCGTTCTCGACGAGTGTCTCCAGGCCGTCGAGCACGCCCCCGCGGAGCACGTCGTCGGGGTCGTCCAGGAGGGACAGCAGGAGCCACACCGCGTCCCAGCGGCCGGCGTTCCCTACGGCGGTGGCCGCGGCGGCCCGGGTGTGGGGGGAGAGCGTCTTGTCGGTCAGGGCCGCGCGGAGATGCGGGGCGGCCGTGCCGGGGTCCACGGCGCCCAGGGCACGTGCGGCCGAGGGTCCGGCGACGGGATCGCGCAGCCACCGCACGGCGGCGTCGGCCACGCGGTCGGCGCCCAGCCCTTTCAGCCCCCGCAGCAGTCCTGCGGCGGCCTCGGGGTGCTCCTCGGTGCGCAGGGCGGCGTCCAGCTTGTCCTGCACCTGATCTTGTTCCACGTGGAACAGGCGCCGGGCGGCCTGGATCCGTACCGCGGGCGACGGGTCGTGGAGCCCTGTGAGCAGGGAGTCGAGGAGTTGCCGGGTGCACCGTTCCGGCAGCCATTCCAGGGCACGCGCGCGGGCGGCACCCGTGCCCCGGCGGGCCGTGCGCATGACTTCCGCCCGTACGGCCGGGTCCTCTCCGCAGGTGTGCAGCAGGGTCCGGGCCCGCCCCCATACGGCGGGGTCCGGGTCACCGAGCAGGGCGGCCAGGGCGGTGACGTCCCCGGGCACGCCCAGGGCCGACAGCCCGTCCAGGGCGTTGATCCGGACGTGGTGGTCCGGATCGGACAGCAGGCGGGAGAAGGCCCGGGTGACGGCGGGCCCGCCGAGTCCGAGCCGGGTGGCGGCGACCGAGGCCCTGCGCCGCACGTCCCGGTCCGCGTCGCCCATCAGGACGGGCAGCGCCTCTTCGCCGGCCTCCGGGACGCCGAGCCGGCCCAGGCCCAGGGCGGCGGCCGCGCGCACGGCCGGGTCGGGGTCGTCGGCCGCTTCGGCGAGCACGCGGGCGTGCTCGGCCCGGCCGATCCTCCCCAGCCCCTTCAACGCCGCGGCACGCCGCTCCGGATCCGGCTGCGCCGACTCCCGCAGGAGAAAGGCGATCTGATGGTCCTCTCCCATGAACACCCCTGCACAGTCAGACCGTCGGGGGGAGCGAAGGTTGCCCGCGTCCCGGGTGCTCCACCACATCGTGGTGGAGCACCCGGCTCCCGGTGGGACGGTGGATCAGGACGACTGGGCGCTCTGGTACAGGTTCTGGGCGTCCGTGCCGAAGTACGGGCCGTACATGGAGTTCGGGAAGAAGTTGTACTTGAAGCTGTTCACCGAGGACTGCAGGCCGGTCCCGGTTGCCTCGCTGAACTGGGTGAACCAGGGGCCTCCGCTGGAGCCGCCGGTCATGTTGCAGGTCAGACCGTGGTCATTGGAGAGCAGGAAGTCGCGGGTCGTGGTGCCGCTGCAGTAGATGAACTTCTCGCCGTCGTACGGCGCCGCGGCCGGGAAGCCGAAGGAGTACATGGCCTTGTTGTAGCCGGTGTTGAAGGCCAGGCCCTGCCCGCCGACGACGTCGGTGAGCCTCTTCCCGTCCAGCGGGGCGACCACGGCCGCGCCGATGTCGTAGTTGATGTCCTCACTGGCCGTCCACTGCGGCGTGGACAGGGTCTTGGACGCGGCCCAGGTGCCGTACGGGCGCTGACCGTCGTGGTAGCCGGGTACGAAGACCCAGTTGGTGTGCCAGGCGCCCTGCATCTTCACGCAGTGGCCCGCGGTGATCACGGTGCTCTTGTTGGCGCTGGTGACGGCGTTGCCGGAGCAGGACGCGGTGCGGCCCTGGTAGCTGAAGAACACCCGCCCCGCGGTCTTGGTCACCGCTCCCCCGCCGGACCAGGGTCCGCCGCCGTGCGGGAAGGCCTGGGGGCCCGCGGCCGAGGCGGGCGCGCTGGGGGCGACGACCTTCGCCCTGCCCGTGCGCAGCGCCGGCGCCCGTACGTCGGAGCGGTCGACGGAGAGGAGGTCGAGCGGGGTGGCCTCGCGCATCCGCTGCGGGGTCCAGAAGGCCAGGGCGCGTTCCCGCGCCAAGAGGGTCGTCGTGCCGGGGTCCGGTGCGGCGCTCGCCGGTGCGGCGGTGACGCCGGTCGCCAGGAGTGCGGCGATGCCGGCGAGCGCGCCGAGGACGGAGCGGCGGACGGGGGTGCCGCCGCCGGACGGGCGGGGGCTGCGGGGTCGGCCTATCACGCGGTCTCCTTCTGCTGTGGGGGCCGGGCGGCGGGAAGCCTCCACCCGGTCAGGCAGGGGTGTCACTGCGGACGGTCAGGGGGCAGCGTGCCACCGGGAGGCCGATTTGGACAGGTGCATGTCATGACGTTGGCCGAAACCGCACGCACTCCCCACGTGGAACGGGACATGCGGACACAGAAGAACCCGGCCTCACGGGGGAGACCGGGTTCGGGAGTGCGCGGCTGGTGTCAGAGGATGGGGCCGGAGCCGCTCGGGCCGCCCGGCTGGACGCGCCCGCGCCAGGCGCCGGATTCGACTCCGCGCTCCTCGATGTACTGCTTGAAGCGCTTCATGTCGCCCTTCACCCGGCGGTCGATGGTGCCCATCATGTCCCCGGCCTTCTCCACGGCTCCGCTGGGCTCGATGTCCATGACGAGCTCCACCCTGGTGTGGGTGTCGTCGAGGCGCTCGAAGCGGACGGAGCCCCTCTGGTGCGTGTCTCCGCTGGTCGTGCGCCATGTGACCCGCTCGTCGGCCAGCTGGTCGACGATCTCGGTGTCGAATTCGCGCCGTACCCCACCGATCTTGGTCGTCCAGTGGTTGTGGCGGTCGTCCAGCTGCCTGACCTCCTCGACGCCCTCCATGAAGTTCGGGAACTCCTCGAACTGCGTCCACTGGTTGTAGGCGGTGTGGACGGGGACGTCGACTTCCACGGTTTCCTTGATGGTGCTCATCTGCATGCCTCCGTATTCTCACCGTTCGACTGCGGGAGGCCCATCGGCCCACACAGGTCCGGGCCCGTGCGGGACGAGTACCCGGGATGCTCGGCTTGCCACATCGGATGTGATCAGCGAGCGGCACAAGTGGAGGTGCAGATGAGCTGTGCCGGGCGTACGACGGGATCAGAACCGGTCGTGCTGTTGCGGCTGCCCGTACGCCTGGCCGCTCGGGCCGTTCGTGCTCTGGGTCTGGAGCTGCTCCGCCTGCTCCTTGGTCACCTTCTGTTCCGCTCCGCAGAAGGTGCACTGCGTCAGGTACTTCGTGGAGATCGGGAACAGCGGGACGAAGAACAGGGTGAACTTCGTGATGCGCTTCCTGAGCGTGTGAGCGGCGGGGTTCCCGCACTGGCCGCACACCAGCGTCAGTATCGCCAGCTGGTAGAGGTAGCCCTTGGTGCCGAAGATGATCACGTGTTCGGTCCTTCCCGGTCGGATCTTCATCCAGTGTCCTGCATCGCGGGCACACCGGGGGTTCTGGCCCCTCGTTCGTGTGGAGAGCGCGGCACGGGCTGGTCCGGTCGGGTGACGGCGGGGACGCCAACGGTCCGGAGGGCCCGCAGCCTGCGCAGCCGAAGCGCGCACGGCCCGGGCCGCGTGAGGGCGGCCCGGGCTGTGCCGTGCCGGGGTGTCAGGCGGAGAGGGCCGTCAGCACCACGGACTTGGCCTCTTCCTGGACCCGGCCGAGGTGGTCGGGGCCGAGGAACGACTCGGCGTAGATCTTGTAGACGTCCTCGGTGCCCGAGGGCCGGGCCGCGAACCAGGCGTTGTCCGTGGTCACCTTGATGCCGCCGATGGCCGCGCCGTTCCCGGGAGCCTCGGTGAGCACCGCCGTCACCGCGTCCCCGGCCAGGGTGTCGGCGCTGACCTGGGCCGGGGAGAGCTTGGCGAGCAGGGCCTTCTCCTCACGGGAGGCGGGGGCGTCGATGCGCGCGTACGCCGGCTCACCGAAGCGCGCGGTGAGGGCCGCGTAGTGCTCGGAGGGGGTCTTCCCGGTGACCGCCGTGATCTCCGAGGCGAGCAGGGCGAGCAGGATGCCGTCCTTGTCGGTGGTCCACACGGAGCCGTCCCGGCGCAGGAAGGAAGCCCCGGCCGACTCCTCCCCGCCGAAGCCGATGGTGCCGCCCAGCAGTCCGTCCACGAACCACTTGAAGCCGACGGGCACCTCGACCAGCTCGCGGCCCAGGTCGGCGGCGACCCGGTCGATCATGGCGGAGGAGACCAGGGTCTTGCCGATGCCGGTGGTGGCCGGCCAGCGGTCGCGGTGGGCGTAGAGGTAGGAGATGGCGACGGCCAGGTAGTGGTTGGGGTTCATCAGGCCGGCGTCCGGGGTGACGATGCCGTGCCGGTCGGCGTCGGCGTCGTTGCCCGTGGAGATCTGGAAGCGGTCGCGCTGCTCGATGAGCGAGGCCATCGCGTACGGCGACGAGCAGTCCATGCGGATCTTGCCGTCCCAGTCCAGCGTCATGAACCGCCAGGTGGGGTCGGTGTACGGGTTGACCACGGTGAGGTCGAGGCGGTGCTGTTCGGCGATGCGGCCCCAGTAGGCGACCGACGCACCCCCGAGCGGGTCGGCGCCGATACGGACACCGGCCGCGCGGATCGCGTCCAGGTCGAGCACGCCGGGCAGGTCGGCGACGTAGGTGCCGAGGAAGTCGTAGCGGCCGGTGGTGGGGGCCGCGAGGGCGCGGGCGTAGGGGACGCGCCGTACGTCCTTCAGGCCGCCGCGGATGATCTCGTTGGCCCGGTCCTGGATCCACGAGGTCGCGTCGGAGGCGGCGGGGCCGCCGCTGGGCGGGTTGTACTTGAACCCGCCGTCGGCGGGCGGGTTGTGGGAGGGCGTGACGACGACGCCGTCCGCGAGGCCGGTGGTGCGGCCCCGGTTGTGGGTGAGGATGGCGTGCGAGACGGCCGGGGTCGGCGTGTAGCCGTCCGCGTCGTCGATCAGCACCGTCACCTCGTTGGCGGCGAACACCTCCAGGGCGGTCACACGCGCGGGCTCCGACAGGGCGTGGGTGTCCGCGCCCAGGAATAGCGGGCCGTCGATGCCCTGACCGGCGCGGTATTCGCAGATGGCCTGGCTGGTCGCGGCGATGTGGTCGTCGTTGAACGCGGCCGCCAGGGACGATCCGCGGTGTCCTGAGGTCCCGAACGTGACGCGCTGGCCCGGATCGTCCAGGTCGGGGCGGCGCGCGTAGTACGCGGTGACCAGCCGAGCGACATCGACGAGATCCTCTGGTCCGGCCGGACTTCCCGCTCGCTCGTGCTGCATGGGCCCGCTCCTCCGTAAGGGTTGATCGTTCGCTTGCGGTCTCATCCTTCCTCGTCACCGTGGTGCCGCGCGAGAGGGGCACCACGGTGAGGGGCGGATGTGCGCCGGCCCACGGAGGAGAGGGTGGTCCGGGGCACGGGGAGGCGGCGCCACGGACCACCGGGACCCCCGGTGGCGCGCCGCGCCGCCTGCTTCCCTCGTGCCGGCACGTCCATCGCGCCGGCCGTACTCAGATCCGCCCGCCGGTGAGCCGGGTGAGGGGGCCGTGCGCGCCGCGTTCGGCACGGCGGCCGACGGCGTAGGACGCCGCGCTCAGGGCGGTCAGGCCCGCTCCGACCCCCGCGGCCACGAGCTTGCGGTGGGCGATGACCGTCCAGGCCGTCTTCGCCGTGGTGGCGACGTGCCCGGAGGCCGTGACGACCGCCTGGCGGCCCGCCTCGACGCCCCTGGCCGCGGTCTGTGCGGCCGCCTTCGCCGTCTCGGTGGAGCGCTCCGCGCCGGACTTGGCGGCTGACGCGGCCTCACCGGCCTTGCCCGCGGCGCCCTTCGCCGCCTGGGACGCCGACGCGGTGGCCTTGTCGGCCGTGCCGCGGGCCTTGGACTCGGCGGTCCGTACGGTGGTCGTCGCCTTCTGATTCGCGCGCTTGTTCTCTTCAGTCATGGACACCGACTTGCCTCTGACTCCGGCGGCAAACACATTCGGTCGCGCACCGACCGGGCGGAGGTGTGCCTGGGCACCGCGTCGGAGGGGTAGGCGCACTACACAGGCAAGCGTCATCACCACAGGAAGGAAGGTGCGTCATGGCCGGAATGCTGAATCGCATCAAGGAGTTCGCCAAGAGCCCGCAGGGACGGCGGGCCGCGGAACAGGCACGCCGGGCCGCGGCCGACCCCCGCAAGCGGGCCCAGGCCCAGCGTCTGCTCGGCAAGCTCAGGGGCCGCGGCCACTGACGGGGGCGCCCGTTCCTCCCGGTATCCAACTTCTCTTCCCTACAGGTGTGTTCATGTCCGGCTTGGGCACTTGAGCCGCACCACACACACCTGAGAAGGAGCTGATTCGATGGGCAGGGCGGGAAACGGCAGGCGGGTCTGTGCCTTAGGCGTCGCCGGAGCCCTGGCGGGGACGGTGCTGGTCGGTTGCGGCGACGACGGTGACTCGGGCGACGGCGCGCAGGGCACCTCGGCGTCATCGAGCGCCGGCGCCCGGGAGCAGGGCACCCAGGCGGTGCGGTCGGCCTACGACAGGACGGCCGAGGAGGACACCGCCAAGGTGAAGCTGCGGGTGCAGACCTCGGCCCAGGGCGCCTCGCAGACCGCGAACGGGCAGGGCGTGGTGGACCTGGACGACGGCGACAGCGTCATGACGCTCACGGTGCAGGGACAGCGGATCGAGCAACGGGTGGTCGACCAGGTCCTCTACCAGAGGATGCCCAAGGGGCAGGCGCCCGGCGGTAAGCCCTGGATCAAGATCGACCTGGGAAAGGTCGCCGCGCAGCAGGGCACCGGCGACCAGCCCATGAGCGATCCGGCGCAGTCCGCGGCGTACGCCAAGGCGATCACCGACAAGGACGTGACCGAGAAGGGCACGGCCACGGTCAACGGTGTGGAGACCACGCATTACCGCGTCTCCGTCGACGTCGCCGAGCTGCCGAACGGCGACACCCTGCGCAAGCAGGTCGGCCCGACCCTGCCGATGGACGTCTGGCTGGACGACGAGGGGCGGATGCGCCGTCAGCAGATCGACATGACCGTCAAGGCCCCGGAGGCGACGCAGCGGTCCTCCTCCGACGCCTCGTCCGCGCCCGAGAAGGTCACGGTGCGCACGGTCATGGACTTCACCGACTTCGGTACCGAGGTGGAGGCGGACGAGCCGCCGGCCGGACAGGTCACCGACATGACCGGCAAGGCTCTGGAGCAGGGCAAGCGGCAGAGCTGACCGGGTCACCCCACCGCATGGCCGCGGAGGCGTCGTACGAGGTCGTCCGCGGCCTGCGGCCACTCGGGGTGCTCGAAGGCGAAGCCCGCTTCCAGCAGGCGGCCGGGGACGACACGGCGGCTCTTGAGCAGCAGTTCGGTGTCCGAGCGCAGGACGAACGCGCCGAGTTCCGCCATCCAGCGGGTCGCGGGCAGGCCGACGGGGACGCCGGACGCGGCCCGCAGGGCCCGCATGAAGGCGCGCTGCGGCACGGGGCCCGGGGCGGCGAGGTTGACCGGGCCCTCGATGTCGTCCCGGGCGACGAGGAACTCGACCGCCCGGACGAAATCCCGGTCGTGGATCCAGGACACGTACTGGGCGCCACCGGCGACCGGGCCGCCGAGACCCAGCCGGGCCAGGCGCAGCAGGACGTCGAAGACTCCTCCGCGGTCCGGGCTCATCACCATGGCGGCGCGCAAAGCCACCTTCCGGGTGTGCGGGGTGTCCGCGGCCTCCAGCTCGCGCTCCCAGGCCTTGGCGATGTCGATGCTGTACCCCCAGTAGCCGGGGACATCGGGTTCGGTGCCGCCGATCACGCCGGTGGCCTCGTCGTTGGCCGCGTCGAAGCGGTGCGCGTAGACGGTGGCGGTGCTCATCTGCAGCCAGAGCCGGGGCGGTTCGCTCGCCGCGGCGACGGCCTCGCCCACGACCCGGGCGGAGTGGACCCGCGAGTCCATCATCTGCCGGAGGTTGGCGGGTGTGTAGCGGCAGTTCACGCTCCGGCCGGCCAGGTTGACCACGACATCACAGCCGTCGATCTCGGCCGCCCAGGGCCCCTGGGTCGCGCCGTCCCACCGCACTTCCCCTGGCCCGGCGGGGTGCCTGCTGAGCACCACGACGTCATGTCCGGCAGCTCTCAGCGCGCGCTTCAGGACCGTGCCGACCTGTCCGGTGCCACCGGGCATCACGAACTTCATGAAGGTCTCCCCCTCGATGTGTGAGTACGACCCTAGCTCACATTTGAACGTGTTCAAAACCTTGGGAGAGGCGGGCTTTAACCTGCGCAGATCCGCCATCGGGCAAGATGGGGCCATGAGCGTAGTCAAGATCAACGTGCTGACCGTGCCCGCCGAGCAGCGGGAGACGCTGGAGAAGCGGTTCGCCTCCCGTGCGCACGCCGTGGAGAACTCCGACGGGTTCGAGTGGTTCGAGCTGCTCCGCCCGGTGGAGGGCACCGACACCTACCTCGTGTACACCCGGTGGCGTGACGAGGAGTCGTTCCAGGCCTGGATGGAAGGGCCCATGAAGACCGCGCACCAGGGCGGCGGCGAGGGCGGCGAGCGGCCGAAGCCGGCGGCGAGCGGCTCGACGCTGTGGTCCTTCGAGGTGGTGCAGCAGGCCGGGCCGAAGGAGGCCTGACCGACGGCGTGACGTACGAGGGCCCCCATGCCGCGCGCATGGGGGCCCTCGGCGTCTCGTGGGGCGTCGTGCGGCGGCGCTCAGCTCCGGCGGGAACGCGTGGGCACGGCGGTGCGGCCGACCGCGGCCGCCAGTTTGCGCAGGCGGCGCCAGTCGAGCCGTGGGGGCGCCTCGGGCACTCCGGGCCGGTTGCGGGGCACCCGCACCCGCAGGGCGCGGCGAGCGATGCGGCAGTGGACGGGTGCGGGCAGGGTGAGCGCCTCGCCGTCGAGGCCGACCTCCAGCTGCGGCTCGTCGGCGTCGACGACGACGCGCTGGGCGGTGAGCACGGTGAGCCCTTCCGGGCGCGGCGACAGCAGGAGTTCGGCCGCTTCCACGGCACTGTCCACGCGGACGGCGAGCACGCCCAGCCGCCCGGAGTTGAGCCGCTCGCGGCGGCCGAATCCGAAGGGGTCGTCCATGCGGTAGGCGTTGTTGCTGACCAGGATCGCCTGCGGGTCGGAGACGATGATGCCGTCGGCGGTGGCCGTCAGACGCGGGCCGCTCTGCCGGGTGAGCAGTTCCGGCAGCCGCTCCAGGGCCGCGCCCACCTTGTCCTCGCGGTAGCCGGGGCTCTGGACGACGGCCCCGTACACGCCGAACGAGGCGTTGTTGACGAACGGGCGGTCGTCGGCGAACCCGAGGTCGACGCGGAGTTCGACGCCGTCGGTGAGGGCGTCGAGGCAGGTGGAGGGGTCGTCCCGGTCCAGGCCCAGGTCCATGGCGAAGTGGTTGCGCGTGCCGGCGGCGATGACGAGGAACGGCAGGCCGTGTTCGGCGGCGACGGCGGCGACCAGCGCCTGGGTGCCGTCCCCGCCCGCGACGCCCAGGAGGTCCGCTCCGTCGGCCACGGCGGCTTTGGCCAGGGCGGTGACGTCCTGGTGCTGGTCCGGGTCGAGCAGGACGACCCGGGCGCCGAGCGACTCGGCCTTCTCCCGCAGGTTGAACTTCTCGACCTTGCCGCCGCCGGAGCGCGGGTTGAGCAGCAGGAAGGGGTGCAGCGGCGGCGGCGTGCGGTACTCCTTGACCCGCACGGACCGCAGGCCCGTGCTGCGCAGGGCGTAGCGGCCGCTCCAGACCGCCCCGCACCACAGGAGCAGGGACAGGACGACCACCCACAGCAGGTTCGCCGCGGCGAAGGCCGTGATGAGGCCGGCGGGCGCGACGACGGCCAGCGCGGCCGACGCGATGCGGACCACTCCCCGCCGTGACAGGACCCACCAGAGCGCGGCCGCGGTCAGGGCGAGTCCCGCGAGGCCCGCCACGAGCAGGAGCAGCCCTCGCAGACCGCCGGAGACGAGCGGCAGCAGGGCCGCCAGGGCGGCCGCGGCCAGGGCACCCCTGGCCGCCCATCTCTGCCGGCGGTGAAACCGCTCGTCCATCGCCGATCCCATCTCGTCCCTCCGCTCGAAGGCCGGCGCGGGCGGATCCCCGAGACCGCGCCCGGCCGTGACCATGGTGCCCGCCGACCTGCCGGCTTCGCCACTGCCGTCCTGGATGGCTCCCCCGCCGCGGGGCACGTGAGACGCGCAGATCCATCGGGACGGAGCCATCGGTAGCGTACGCGGCCTCGTGAGCGCGGTTCCGGGCGCCGGGGGCCTGGCCTCGGCTCGGGAACCGCAACTCGGTGGCGTTCGGCGTGAAGATCAGGAAGGCTCGCGCGCATGGTCTCTGTGGTGCAGAACGTGGCGATCGACTGTGCGGATGCCTACGGGCTGGCCCGCTTCTGGAGCAGGGTGACCGGCCGTCCGCTGCATCCGGAGGACAGACCGGGTGACCGGGAGACCCAGGTGATGCTCGCGGAGGGGCCGGTGCTGTACTTCAACCAGGTCCCCGAGGCCAAGACGGTCAAGAACCGGATCCATCTGTGCCTGCGCCCCGAGACCTCGCGCGACCAGGAGGTGGACCGGCTGCTGGGCCTCGGCGCCACCTTCGTCGCCGACCACCGCAACCCCGACGGTTCGGGCTGGGCGGTTCTCGCCGATCCCGAGGGCAACGAGTTCTGCGTCCTGCGCAGTGCGTCCGACCGAGCCGCCATGGGCTCCTGACCACCCGGTGGAGAAAAGCCCCGGCCCGTCGGGAGACCGGCGGGTAAGCTCCCCTGCTGATCATCGGCCGACACGAACAACAGGGGGGCTCCGTGCGGGCCATGGCCACCGTGACGACGACCGCGCTCTGCCTGCTGGCGGCGGCCCTGGCCGGGTGCGGAGCCGGCGGCACCGGCGAGGACAGAACCGCCGGCGACATCCTCGACGAGGCCAACGCGACGATGCGGAAGCTGAGTTCCGTCACCGTCGACATCACCAACCGCACCACGAGCGGCGGCACGGTCACCAGCCACCTGGTGACAGATCTGGACGGCCGATGCAGGTCCAGGACCACCTGGTCCGGCGGCGGCGTCCTGGAGCAGATCCGGCTGGGCACGACCGACTACGTCCGTCCGAACCGGGCCTACTTGCAGAAGTGGAAGAAGAAGCCGGGCGTCACCGGCGAGCAGAGGCTGTGGGTGAAGACGCCCGTCGACCCGGCCTCCCCGGGCGGCGACGGACTCACCTCCTGCGAACGGCCCTTCGACTCCTTCGGTACGGCGAAGAAGGGCGGCTCCACCCGCGTCGGAGACACCAGGGCCGTCGAGGTCATCGTGACCGACAAGGCGGACAAGGAAGGGACGTACACCTTCTACGTCGCCGAGGAAGGCGAGCCGTACCTGCTGAAGACGGTGTACAAGAGCGGCGCGCAACGCACCACCACGTCGTTCAGCGGTTTCGACGAGCCGCTGAACGTGCGGGCGCCGAAGCCGGGCGAGGTGCTGAGCGCCGGGGGCTGAACACCCGCGGGACGGCAGCGCTTTCCGTTGGAATCCGGGCGTCAGCCGCCCGACTGGGACGAATCGTCACACCAGGGCTTGACGGGGTGGAGCCGGGCTCGGCCTACTGGAAGGCGCAGCCGGCCGAGTCGGGGGTCTGATGGTGCGGCGACGTGGGGCAGCGGCGGTGGGTCTGGTGGCCTGCCTGCTGATGCTGCTGCACCTCGTCACCCCGGGGCTCGTGGACGAGGCGCGCTCCGCGGTGCCGGTCACGATGGCGGACACGACGAAGCCGGGCGTGGCCCCGAGCGCCGGGGCCGAAGGGGCCGAGGAGCCCTGTCCGTGCGAGGAGGAGCCGTCCGGGCGGCAGCTCGCGGCGCGGACGCCGCGGGCGGCGGGGGCGACCGGGACGAGCACGGTGGTGACCGGGGCGGCCGTGCCGGGCGGGAGTGGTGCGCACCTGCGTGCGGCGGGAGCGCCTCCGTGTCCGGTGGCGGTCGGATCCGCCCCGAGTACCGCCCGGTTGCAGACGTTCCGCTGCTGAGTGACGGCAGTACCGACCAGGGCCTGCGCCGTGCGGCCCGAGTACTGCCTGGTGCCGGTACGCGGTGATGTGCAGGCCTTCATGTGTCCCCATCCCGATGACACAGGAGGCAGAGTTGCCTGGAAAGCGCGTTCTCGTTCTGAGGCCGGACGAACTCGGCCCCAACGACAAGAAGATGTGGCGGGAGATCCGGACGGAGTCCGGCGCCCCGGCGAACCCCTTTCTCGACCCGGTGTTCACCGCGGCCGTGGGGCAGGTCAGGCCGGCTGCCCGAGTGGCGGTGCTGCAGGACGACGGCTCCCCCGTGGGGTTCTTCCCGTACGAGGCCGGGGTGCTGGGGCGGGGCCGGGCCATCGGGCTGGGGGTGTCCGACAGTCAGGGGGCCGTGCTGCGCCCCGGGGTACGGCTGGACGCCCGCCGGCTGTTACGGGTCTGCGGGCTGGCGTCCTGGGAGTTCGACAACCTCGAAGCCGGCCAGGAGGCGTTCGCGCCGCACGCGGTCGAGGAGCTCGCCTCCCCGGTCGTCGACATCGGCGACGGTTTCGAGGCGTACGCGCGACGGCTGCGGGCGCAGTCGCCGGGCTTCCTGAGACAGACCCTGGCCAAGGAGCGCAAGCTGGCCCGGCAGGTCGGCGAGGTGCGCTTCGTGTACGACGCCGGGGACCCCGGCGCGCTGCGGGCTCTGATGGAGTGGAAGTCGGCACAATATCGGCGGACCGGACGGCGGGACCGGTTCGCCCAGGAGTGGATCACCCGGTTGGTGGGGCTGCTCGGGAGGAGCGAGGACCCGGAGTGCCGCGGGGTGCTGTCCGTGCTGTACGCCGCGGACCGGCCGGTGGCCGCGCACTTCGGGCTGCGGTCGCGCACGGTGCTGTCCTGGTGGTTCCCGGCCTACGACCGCGCGTACGCCAAGTACTCCCCCGGTCTCGTGCTGCAGTTGAGGATGCTGGAGGCCGCGGCGGCCGACGGCGTCGAGATGCTTGATCTGGGAAGCGGTCCGGCCCGCTACAAGGAGTCGCTCAAGACGCGCGACCTGCGCGTGTACGAAGGAGCTGTGGTACGGGCGGTGCCGGGAGGAGCCGTGCACTGGCTGGGCCGGGAGCCCGCCCGGGCGGCCCGCCGCTTCGTCCGCAACCGGCCCGGCCTGGCCGCCGCGGCGGCGCGGGCCCTGGAGGAAGTCGGCCGGCTGCGCGGTGGCTGAGACCGGCGCGCCCGGCTCCGGGGAGCCGGGCGCGGTGTGCGGTCCGGTCAGCCCGTGGCGGTCCAGCTGTGCGCGACGTCCACGATGACGCGGTCGTCCAGCTGCTGCACCCGGAAGGGCAGCCGGGCGCGGACGCCGAGGCCGATCTGGGTCTCGCCCTCGAAGCTGCCCGCGAACCTGGTGTCCCGGAAGGTGCGGTACCCGGTGAGGTCCACGCCCGGCAGCGGACGCGCCACCCGGCCCGGGTACGTGGCCGCGCCGGTCTCCGGGTCGTAAGCGGGCGCGACGACCCGCACCGCGAGGACGGCGCCGCCGGCCACGGGGATCTCGCGCCCCGAACCGTCCTGGTAGAGCCGGGTGACGTACTGGACGCTGTAGCCGACACCGCTGCCGGCGCCCGGCACGTCGACGACCATCCGGTCGAAGCAGGTGTGACGGCCGGTCCTGACGTTCGTCATGGGCGCGACGGTGGCGCCGGCGTCCGTCTTGGCCAGGCTTCCCCAGCCGGTCGGACACGTCGTGGCCTTCGTGGTGGAGCGCGAGGTGGCGTCCGGTGCGGCGCCGGCCGGGACCGCCGCCACTCCCACCGTCGCGCCGACGAGCGCGAGAGTCGCGCATGCTCTTCTGATGCGTACCATTGCCGCCCCCGAGGCTTGCATGTGGCTGATGTGGGGTGAGACGGCCGGGCGGGCCGAAAGGTTGCACTTGCCGCGCCGGACCGCCGGGCATGGCACATCCTGGTGGGGAGCGATTGGTGTCCGGTGCGTCCGTACCGGGAGGACGCGACATGGATGAGGCAGCCGCCGTACCGGACGGGCCGCGGCCGGCCGACGGCCGGAGCCGGGACGGGGCTGGGAGCCGGGCCCCGGCCGGGGGCCCGGGCCGGATCGAGGACGCCCTGACGGACTCGCTGGTGGAGGCCGTGCGGGACCTCGACGGCTACGGCGGACTGGTCTACCTGCGTTCCCGCGACCGGCGCTCGCTGGTGCTCGCGATGGTCACCGGCGTGCCCCGCTCGCTGCTCAAGGCCTGGTGGCGGGTGCCGGTCGGGGGTGCCCTGCCCATGGCGGAGGCGTACCGGCGCGACGAGACGCTGTGGCTGCCGGACGAGCGCGCCACCATGGTGCGCTTCCCGCACTTCACCGCGGGGCTGCCCTACTCCTTCGGCTCCGCCTACCAGCCCGTCCGGACCGGCGGTGAGACCGTCGGCGTCCTGGTCGTGCTGCGCTCGGCCAGCCGGGCGCCGATGGACGTGGAGACGGTGGACCACGCGCTGCGTCCCGCCGAGCGGGCCATGGAAGACCGCCTCGCCGCACACCCGCCCGGCGCGGGCGCCGCCGCCCGCCGCGTCGAGTACGACGACGAGCCGATCAGCGTGCGGCTGCCCACCTCCGGCGCCGACCCGGTCCGGGTGGGCCTCATCGACTGGGACCTGGACAGCGACCGGTGCGCGGCGGACGACGAGGCCCTCGCCCTGCTGGGCATCGACCGGGCGGACTACGGCGGCACCATCGCGGACGTCGAGTCCCGTGTCAGCCCTGACGACCTGCACGAACTGCGGGAGAGCCGGCACGACGTGCTGGCCGGCGGCCGGGTCAGGTCCCGTCACTTCCGGGTGCGGGACACGTCCATGGGCGAGGAGGAGACCGGCTACCGGCCGGTCGAACTGTGGGGCCATCTCGTGCACGCCGGCCCCGGCTCCCCTCGGATCCTGGTGGGCGCCCTCGTCGACGCGGCCGGCGGACTCACCGCGGCCGAGGCGGCCGAGCGGCTGCCGGACGGGATCTTCTCACTGGACCAGGACGGCCGTCTGACCTACGCCAACCGCCGCTGCGAGGAGCTGCTGGATTCCGGCCGGGAAGAGCTCTTCGGCCGCTATCCGTGGGAAGTGATCACCTGGCTGAGGGATCCCGCGTACGAGGACCGCTACCGGGCGGCGATGCTGTCGCAGGAGCCGGTGTCCTTCCTCGTCCGCCATCCCGGGGGGAGCTGGCTGAGCTTCGTGCTGTACCCGGACGTGCACGGCCTGACCGGCCGGGTCTCCCCGACCGGGCCGCCCACCGGGGCCGAACAGGGTCCGGAGGCCGGTGCCGCCGCCGCTCCCGCCGCCGCGGCCGGGGCGCCCCCGCCCGTGCCGGTCACCGCCGCGCGTGCCGGAGCGCTCTACCACGTGGTGCAGATGGCGAGCGTGCTCACCGAGGCGGTCACCGTGCGCGACGTCTGCCGGGCCGTGGCCGAGCAGCTGCTGCCCGCCTTCGGCGCCCGGGAGCTGGCGCTGTACACCGTCCGCGAGGGCCGGATGTACCTGCTGTGGGAGTCGGGATACCCGGAGGACTTCCTCACCCCGTTCGAAGGCGTCACCCTCGACACACAACTGCCCGGCGTCCACGCCCTCACCACCCGGCTCCCGCTGTTCTTCGAGTCGCCCGAGGCCCTCTCCCTCGCCTATCCGGGCATCACCCTGGACCGCATGAACGCCTGGGCGTTCCTGCCGCTGATCGCCTCCGGCCGTTCCGTCGGCTCGTGCATCCTCGGCTGGGAGGCCCCGCACCGCTTCACCGCGGACGAACGCTCCGCCCTCACCGCGCTGAGCGGCCTGGCCGCCCAGGCGATGGAACGGGCCCGGCTCTACGACGCGGAGTCCGCCGTCGCCCGCGGCCTCCAGGAGGGGCTGCTGCCGCACCGCCTGCCCGCCGTCGAGGGTCTGCGCACGACCGGCCGCTATCTGCCCGGTACGCAGGGCATGGCGATCGGCGGGGACTGGTACGACGTGATCACCACCGGGCGTGGGGTGGCCCTGGTCATCGGGGACGTCGAGGGGCACAGCGTCGGCGCCGCGGCGGTGATGGGGCAACTGCGCAGTGCGGTCCACGCCTTCGCCGCGAGCGAGCGCCCGCCACAGGAGGTCATCACGCACACCAACCGGCTGCTGACCGAGCTGGAATCGGACGCCTTCGCCACCTGCTGCTACATCGAACTCGACCCGGGCACCGGACGGGCTCTCGCGGTGCGGGCAGGTCATCCCCCGCCGCTGCTGCGCCACCCCGACGGGCGGGCCGAGACCCTGGATCTCGCGGGCGGCGTCATGCTGGGCGTGCAGCCCGACTCGGAGTACCCCGTCACCGCGCTCACCCTGGCTCCCGGCAGTGTTCTCGCCCTGTACACCGACGGGTTGGTGGAGCGGCCCGGCAGCGACATCGAGACCGGCATCGACGCGGTCCGGCGCCGGCTGTCCGAGACGCCGGCGGACTCGGTGGAGCATCTCGCCGACCGGCTGGTGGGGACGGCCCGGCAGGCCCGGGAGCGGCCGGACGACGTGGCGCTGCTGCTGACGGCGTACCGGTGAATGCCGGGCCCGGCTGCGGGCAGGCTGCCCGGACGCCCGGCCGGATGACCGAACGGCCATACGAAGCGGCGCGGAGTACCGTGGGCGGGACCGGCGAGCAAGGCGGTGGTGGCGGTGGAGTGGCGGCGGTACGCCGAGCAGATGGCGCAGCTCGCCCGGGACCTGGTCGCCCAGGATTCGGTGCAGGCGACGCTGGACGCGGTCTCGGCGGCGGCGGTGGAGCTGGTCGAGGGCTGCGACGCGGCGGGGATCCTGACGGTTTCGAAGGGCCGGGCCGTGACGCTGGCCGTGTGCGGCGACATGGTCGAGGAGTCGGACCGGTTGCAGGGCGAGCTCGGCGAGGGCCCCTGCTTCGACGCCGCGCGCCGCGTGGACGGCGAGCGGCTGTTCCGCATCGCCGACATGACCCGGCCGCAGCCGTCCTGGCCCCGCTACAGCCGGGCCGCTCGCGACCTCGGGATCGGCAGCATGACCGGCGCTCTGCTCTACACCGACGAGGAGGACTTCGGCGCGCTGAACCTGTACTCGCGCCGTCCCGGGGCATTCGGCAAGGACATCGAGTCGGCGGGCTGGCTGCTCGCCTCCCATGCCGCCGTCGCCCTGTCCACGGCCCGTACCGTCGACCAGCTGGAGCACGCCCTGGAGACGCGGCACGCCATCGGTGAGGCCATGGGCATCCTGATGGAGCGCCATCGGATGAGCGAGGACGAGGCCTTCGGCGTGCTGCGGCGCATCTCCCAGGACCACAACCTCAAGCTGCGCGACGTGGCGCGGCGGGTCCGGGCCCAGCCCTCCGGTCAGGTCTGACCGTCCGGCAGGCTCATGGCCCGCAGGAGGAGCACCGCGATGTCGTCGTTGTGCTGTCCGGTGGGTGTGGTGTGGCGGACGAGCCGGTCGATGAGCCGCTCCAGGTCCTGCCCGTCGGCGGCGTCCAGGTGCCCGGCCAGGTCGGTCGTGGTGCGGGTGGCGTCGGTGCCGGGGAGTTCGACCAGGCCGTCGGTGTAGAGGGCGAGGGTCGTGCCGGGGAACAGGGGCACGGTGGTGACCGGGTAGTCGCCGCCGGTGCCGATGCCCAGCAGCGGGCCGGGGTCGACGTCCAGGACCCGGGCGGGGTGCCGGGCGTGACGCAGCAGCGGCGGCACGTGTCCCGCGCTGGCGAAGGACGCCTGCCGGCCGGCCAGGTCGAGGTGGACGTAGAGGCAGGAGACGAGCAGGTCGGAGTCGAGGTCGGCCAGGAGCCGGTTGGTGCGGGCCAGGACCTGGCCGGGTGCGGCGCCGGCGGTGGCGTGGGCGTGGATGGCGGTGCGGACCTGGCCCATGAGGGCCGCGGCGGCGACACTGTGGCCCTCCACGTCGCCGATGACGGCGGCCGCGGTGGTGTCGTTCACGCGCAGGACGTCGAAGAAGTCGCCGCCGACCTCGGTGCCGTGGCCGGCCGGCAGGTAGCGGGCGGCGACGTCGAGGCCGGGCAGGCGCGGCAGGGCCCGGGGCAGCAGGACGCGCTGCAGTTCTTGCACGAGCCGGAGTTTGGTGTCGTAGAGCCGGGCGCGGTCGAGGGCCTGGGCGATCAGGCCGGACAGCGAGGTGAGGACGGCGCGTTCGTCGGCGGTGAAGGTGTGCGGCTGGGCGTAGGACAGGATGCAACAGCCGACCGGCCGGCCGGAAATGATCAGGGGGAGGAACGCCCAGGCCTGCTTGTCGCTGATCTGGGGTGCTCTGGGGTAGCCGGCGGCCAGTTCCACGGGGTCGGCGAAGAAGGCGGGGGTGCCGCTGGCGAGGACCTGGCCCGCGGGGGTGAGGTCGGTGTCCAGGGACAGCGCGTCGAGCCGCTCCATGACCTCGGCCGGGTAGCCGTGGTAGCCGGTGATCTTCAGCCGTCCGGCGTCGACGCCGGACAGCACCAGACCCTGGGCGCCGAAGGCGGGCAGGATCTGGTGGGCGATCAGCGCGACGAGGTCGCGCACGGTCACCGACTCGGTGAGCGCGGCGGCCAGGTGCACGAGTTGGTAGAGGCGTCCCGTCGGTGCCGCGGCGGGCTGCCGCGCGCCTGCGGGCGGCGGGCCGCCGGCCTGCTCCGTGCTCGGCAGGACGCGGACGCTGATGCCGCTGGTGTCGGGATAGAGCTGGAAGGTCAGCGGCTGGTCCGGGGGGCGGAGCGCGGTGAAGGAGACGGGGGCGCGGCTGACCACCGCCGTGCGGTAGTGGTCCTCGTAGACGGGGTCGTCGAGCCACGACAGGGACTGCCAGGGTCTGGTGCCCAGGAGCCGGTCGGCGCCGCGGCCGAGCAGGCGGGCCGCGGTGGCGGTGATGAAGGTGACGCGGCCCTCCAAGTCGAGGGCCAGGGCGCCTTCGGGGAGGCGTTCGAGGTAGTCGGCGGCGGCCAGGCCGGTCTGCGCAGGGTGGCGAGTGGCGTCCACCGGGACGACCCGCGGCAGCTCGGGCAGGGACGGCGGCTGGGGGGCGTCGTCCAGGAGGCGGGCCATGCGGCGGGCGCTGGAGGTGATGTGGCCGCGTTCGCGTGGCGTGATCCGGCGCGGCCGGCCGGCGGGCCACATCAGCACGAGGCCGCCCCACGGGCGCCGTACGCCGGTCAGTGGGACGGCGACGAGTGCGAACGGGTAGGGCAGGACGGCGGCGGCGCGGGGGTAGCGGCGGGCCATGTCGTCCTGGCCGACCACGCTGACCAGGGTGTCGTCGTGGATCGCGTCGGCGACCGGGACCGGTGCGCTCAGGGGCAGCCGCCGCCAGGGGGCGGTGAAGGCCACCGGCAGACCGCACAGGGCCACCAGACGCAGCACCGGTTCGGCCTCCTCGATGAGGTAGAGGCCGCCGATCGAGGCGCCGGTGCCGCGCACGGTGTCGGCCAGGGCCGCCCCCAGGGCGTCGTCCGGTGATCCGGCGCTGCCGGGGTGCTCGTTGCTCCCGGGCATGGTGTCCTCCCGCTCCTACCCGGACGCTACGCCTGGCGGAGCGTCCGGGCATGTCATACGAACGGGTGCCCGGTTTGTCGCCGGATGTGCAGGTCTCGGAGCGGGGCCGCAGGGCTGCCGGGAGAACGATGGTCCGGCCGTTTCCGGCGGGCGGCCGTGCGGGAGGACACCGGCTGGCAGAATCGGGAGCCCTGACGGCACCGGGAGGCCGGCTTGCAGACGCTGACATCGCAGGACCCGCTGGCCGTCGCCGTCACGGAGGCGATCCGCACCGGGGATGTGCCCGGGCTCCGGCGGCTGCTCGCCGACCATCCCGGTCTCGCCGCCGTCCGCATCGCCGAGCAGGGCGAGGAGGGCAGGGGCACGCGCAGTCTGCTGCACATCGCGGCCGACTGGCCCGGTCACTTCCCCAGGGGCCCCGAGGTGGTCGCGGTCCTGGTGGCCGCCGGGGCCGATCCGCAGGCCCGCTTCGAGGGTGCGCACGCTGAGACGCCGCTGCACTGGGCCGCCAGCAGCAACGACGTGCCCGTCCTGGACGCGCTGATCGCGGCCGGGGCCGACATCGAGGCGCCCGGGGCGGTGATCGCCGGCGGCACCCCGCTCGCCGACGCCCGGGGATTCGGCCAGTGGCGCGCCGCGCACCGGCTCGTCGAGCACGGCGCCCGCGTCACCCTCCAGGACGCCGCCACGCTCGGTCTGCTCGACCGGGTCCGGGCCTGCGTCGAGGCGGACGAGGCACCGTCACCCGAGGAGATCACCAGCGCCTTCTGGGGCGCCTGTCACGGCGGTCACCTGCCCACCGCGCAGTACCTCCACCAACGGGGCGCGGACCCCGACTGGTCCGGCTACGACGGCATGACGCCGCTGGACGTCGCCCGCACCCAGGACGCCGACGACGTGGTGCGCTGGCTGCGCGACCTGGGCGCGAAGACGAAGGCCTCCGGCGAGGCACCTCACAGGCAGTAGCGCACCATCCATTCGTCCTGGTTGTACGCGTTACGCGCCGGGTCGGGCACGCTCGCCGCCCGCTCCTCGACCATGTCCTCCACGCGCACCGGCTCCGGCAGTGCCCCGAAGCGGGCCCGGCGGGCCGCGCCCTCCGCCTCGCTCCCCTGCTGCGTCGTCGCCTCGTCCACGGCGATTCCCCTCTCCGGCTGGTCGGTCCGACCGTTCGTCCCTTGGTGGGCAAAGAGTTGACGTGCGGGAGGGGCTTCTGGTTCCCGTGGCACCGCTCAGCCGTGAAAGTCGCGCCGCCACCGGCGCTTGTTCGACCGTACGAACTTTCACCTCGCCGGTTCCCCTTCCGACCTGCCAGTGATAGGAAACCTTCCTATCAGTTCTGCACGGCCAGCTCTTCCAACCCCCCACTCTGCTTGGAGGCCCCGTGAGACACCCCGCCACCCCGGCGACGCGCCGCACCGCCCTGACGCTGTTCGGCGCGGCCCTCGCGGCCACCCCGTTCCTGAAACCCGTCGCCGCCACGGCGTCCGAGCGGGCGATCGGGCTCGACGACCCGGCGAAGAAGGAGATCGCCATGCAGCTCGTGTCGAGCGCCGAGAACTCCTCGCTCGACTGGAAGGCGCAGTACCAGTACATCGAGGACATCCGCGACGGCCGCGGCTACACCGCCGGCATCATCGGCTTCTGCTCCGGCACCGGCGACATGCTCGACCTCGTGGAGCTCTACACCGCCCGCCGGCCCGGCAACGTCCTCGCCAAGTACCTGCCGGCCCTGCGCGAGGTCAACGGCTCGGACTCGCATGCCGGACTGGACCCCGGCTTCCCCGGCGACTGGCGCCGGGCGGCCCGGGACGCCGCGTTCCAGCGGGCGCAGGACGACGAGCGCGACCGGGTGTACTTCGGCCCCGCGGTCCGGCAGGGGAAGGCGGACGGGCTGCGCGTGCTCGGCCAGTTCGCGTACTACGACGCCATCGTCATGCACGGCGACGGCAGCGATCCCCTGAGTTTCCGGAACATCCGCAGGCGCGCGCTGCGCACCGCGAAGCCGCCGGCGCAGGGCGGTGACGAGGTGACGTACCTCGACGCCTTCCTGGACGCACGGGTGTGGGCCATGAAGCAGGAGGAAGCGCACAGCGACACGAGCCGGGTCGACACCGCGCAGCGCGTCTTCCTGCGCCGGCGCAACCTCGACCTGAACCCGCCGCTCGACTGGAGGGTCTACGGCGACAGCTACCACATCGGCTGACCCGGCCGGCCCGGGCGGGAAGTGGTCCACCAAGCAGGCAGGGAAGTGGACCCCGTCCCGGGCCGCCCGGCTGCCTAGCGTCACCCCCATGAACGCCACGACCACGCGCGGCGCCCTGCTCGCCGCGCTCGCCTGCGTCCTCGTCGGAGGATCCTTCACCGCCAACAGCGTCCTGGGCGACTACCCCTACGCGGGCGGCCAGTTCCTGCGTTACGCACTGGCCTGCCTGCTGCTGGTGCCGGCGGCCGGGAAGGGCGCCGCCGGCCGGGTACGGGCCCTGACACTCCGTCAGTGGGCCCGTCTCGCCCTGCTGACCGCGGTCGGCATGGTCGGTTTCAACCTGGCCGTCATCGCCGCCGAACGCACGGCGGAACCCGCGGTGCCCGGCGTGTTCGTGGGCTGCGCGCCGGTGGCCGTCGCCGTGCTCGTGCCCCTCATGGACGGGCGCAGGCCCCAACGGGTCGTGCTGTACGGGTCGTTGCTGGTGGCCGTCGGCGCCTTCACGGTGCAGGGCTGGGGACGCACGGACGGCACCGGCATCGCCTTCTCCGTGTGCGCCCTGGCCGGGGAGGTCGGGTTCGCCGTGCTCGCGGTGCCCGTACTGCGGCCGCTCGGGCCGCGGCTGCTGTCCGCCACGGTGTGCGCGGTCGCCGCCCTGGAGTCGGCGGCGGTCGGGCTGCTCGTCGACGGCACCGGCTGGCTGCGGCGTCCGGACACCGTCGAGACGGCCGCGCTGCTGTGGCAGGCGGTGGTGGTCACCGTGGTCGGGTTCGTGTGCTGGTACATGGGCATGCAGCGGATCGGCGCGGAGCGCGCCACGCTCTTCTCGGGCCTCATCCCGGTCGCGGCGGCCTGCACCGCGCCGCTCGTCGGCACGGGCTCCTACGGCCCCGCCCAGGCGGCGGGCAGTGCGCTGGTGGGGCTCGGCGTGGCGCTCGGGTCGGGAGCGCTGCGGCGGGCGGAGCGGAGGCGGGCCCCGCGGGGTCGGGCCTTTCGGGGGAACGGACGACCGGAGTCCCGGGGCATCCGCGTGCCTGAAGCGCCGGAGTGATCCCGCGCGCATCTAATGAACGGCATTGACCTCCCGGCCGACACAGGAGACGACTCCATGCCGCTTAGCCGCACCGGTGAAGGAGACACGAAAACCTCGCGCGGGGGTGTGCTGCGGCGGCTGGGCGAGTGGTGCGCACGGCACTTCGTGATCGTCATCATCGCCTGGCTCGTGGCGCTGGTGGCGCTCCAGGTCGTCAGCCGTGAGTTCGGGGGGTCGTACTCCGACAACTTCAGCCTGCCCCAGGCGCAGGCCCAGAAGGGTCTGGACGTGCTGAAGGCGCACGATCCCCAGGCCGGCGGCTACAGCAGCCAGATCGTGCTGCGCGACGACCAGCAGCCCCTGACCGCGCTGAGCTCCCAGATGTCGACCACCGTCGCCGACCTGGAGAAGCTCCCGCACGTGCTGTCCGCCCAGAACCCGCTGACCGCGCCGGGCACGCCCAGCGGCCAGCAGAACGTGGGGCCGCTGTCGGACGACAAGAAGACGGCCTACATCACCGTCCGCTTCAACGTGCAGCCCTCGACGCTCGGCGACGACTACCTCGACGGCGTCGACACCGCCGTACAGCCGTTGCGGTCGGCCGGGGCGGAGGTCGAATACGGCGGACCGCTCGGCGAGCTCGCCCGGCCGTCCGCCGACGACCGGGTGAGCGAGCTGATCGGCTTCGGCGTGGCGGTCATCGTGCTGCTCGTCGGGTTCGGCAGCGTGATCGCCGCCGTCGTCCCGCTGCTGAGCGCGCTGATCAGCGTCGTCGGCGGTCTCGCCATCCTCGGACTGCTGGCGGCGGCGTTCACCTTCGCGACGGTCTCACCGACCCTGGCCACGATGATCGGCCTCGGCGTCGGCATCGACTACGCCCTGTTCATGCTCACCCGGCACCGGCAGAACCTCATCGACGGCATGGACCCGGTGCGGGCGGCGGGCCAGGCCGCGAGCACCAGCGGCCATGCCGTTCTCGTCTCGGGCTGCACGGTGATCATCGCGCTGGCGGGCCTGTCCGCGTCCGGGGTCTCCTTCATCGCCCTGCTCGGTCTCGCCGCCGCCGTCACCGTCGTCTCGGCCGTCGTCGGCGCGCTCACCCTGGTGCCGGCCCTGCTCGGCCTCATCGGCCGGCACATCGACCGCTTCCACGTGCGCCCGCCCATCGCCGAGACCGAAGCCGGGGCGGGTGACACGCCGCAGGGCACCTGGCACCGGTACGCGCAGCGGGTGGAGCGCAGACCGCTGTCGTTCCTGTCGGCGGGAGTCGCCGTGGTCGTGGTCCTCGCCATCCCGTTGTTCTCCATCCAGCTCGGACACATCGGTGACGGCGCCGACCCGACCTCCTTCACCGACCGACGGGCGTACGACCTGATGGCCGGCGCCTTCGGGCCCGGCTCGAACGGCCCGCTCACGGTCGTCATCGACCAGACGAACGTGCCTCAGTCGCAGCGCTCCGCCCTGGCCTCCAAGGCCCAGCAGTCGCTCGACGGGGTCCAAGGCGCCGCCGTCGTCACTCCCCTGACGCCCACGCAGGACGGCGACATCCTGCTCGGCACGGTCTACTCGGCCAAGTCCCCGCAGAACGCCGCGACCACGGACCTGACGAACCGTCTCGTCGACGACACGCTGCCGGGCGCCGTGCAGGGCACGGACGCCAAGGGGTACGTCACCGGTACGACGGCGACCCAGGTCGACTTCCGTGACATCGTCGCCTCCCAGCTGCCCGTGATCATCGCCGTCGTGGTGGGTCTGGCCTTCCTGATCATCCTGGCCGTGTTCCGGGGGCTGCTCGTCGCCGTCAAGGCGGCCGTCCTGAACGTGCTGTCGATCGCCGCGTCGTACGGGGTGGTCGTCGCGGTCTTCCAATGGGGGTGGGGCGGTCCCGCTCTCGGCGTCCACGGCAAGGTGCCCATCGAGAGCTACGTGCCGATGATGATGTTCGCCATCGTCTTCGGCCTCAGCATGGACTACGAGATCTTCCTGCTGTCGCGTGTCCACGAGGCCTGGCTCCGCACCAAGGACGCCGAGGGGTCGGTCGCGCACGCCCTGGAGATCACCGCCCGGGTCATCACCTGTGCCGCGCTGATCATGGTGAGCGTGTTCGCGGCGTTCATCGTCAGCGACAACATCGTGGTCAAGATGCTCGGACTGGGGCTGGCCGTCAGCGTGCTCATCGACGCGACCGTCGTACGCCTGCTCATGGTGCCGGCCGTGATGACACTGCTCGGACGGCACGCCTGGTGGATGCCGCGGTGGCTGGACCGGGTGGTGCCGCACATCGATGCCGAGGGGGCACGGACCGAGGCACGTTCGGCGTCTCACTGAACCCGACTCCCACCGCTGTCCCAACTCGCGTGAGCCATCGGCTGCTTGCAACGGCTTCCGGCTTCACCCCGCGTTTCATGGCCCGAAAAATCCCTTTTTGCTGTTTTGGCCTAGTGGGTGTGGTTAATCGAGGAGGGTGCGTGCGGGACGGCCACCGGAGCGAGAAGCCGGCGGCGAGCCCCGCACAGGCCGGGCGCGCCGAAGCGCGGAGGTGGACGGCGGACGCCGTCGCCGCGGGCGGTCCGGATCCCGACGAGACCGAATCCACGGGCGGTGCCTGAGGGAGAGGACCCATGAGCGAGATGGCGAACGAGAGCACCGGTCGTGCTCAGCAGGCCGGGCAGGCGGCGAAACAGGAGGCCTCGGCCACGGCCGGTCAGGCCAGGGAAGGTGCGAGTCAGGTCGTCGGCACCGCCACCGACCAGGTCAGAGCCGTCACCGGTGAGGCCAGGGCACAGGCCGGTGCGATGGCCGGCGACCTGCGGACGCGGGTCAGCGAGGAGGCCGAGAGCCAGACCCGGCGCGGAGCGCAGGTGGTGCGGCAGTGGGCGGACGACCTGTCCGCTCTCGCGGACAGCGCCGACACGGACACACCCGCCAGGAGCCTCGTGACGCAGGCGGCCGACCGTGGCCACCGTGCCGCCGACTACCTGGACGCCCGGGGCGTGGGCGGCCTGGTCGGCGACCTTCAGGACTTCGCCCGCCGGCGCCCCGGCGCCTTCCTCGGCGGAGCGGTCGTGGCCGGGTTCGCCGTCGGACGGCTTGCCAAGGCCGGCAGCAAGGCCGACGGTTCCGGCCAGGGCCGCTCGGCGCAGCCGCACACCTCGGCCGGTTCTCAGAGCCTGCCCGAGGACGCGGCGCCGCCCGGACTGCCGGGTTACGGGGAGGTCTGAGATGTCGTCGCTCGCGCCACACGCCCCGCATCGCCCCGCTCCGAAGCACCGCGGGCAGGAGGACAGCTCGGTGGGAGAGCTGCTCTCGACGGTGACGTCGGACGTGCAGCAACTGCTGCGCCAAGAAGCGGAACTGGCCAAGGCCGAGATCCGGGAAGAGGCCACCAAAGCGGGCAAGGCGGCCGGGATGTTCGGCGGAGCCGGTTTCGCCGGCTACATGGTGGCGGTCTTTCTGACCCTGGCGGCGATGTTCGCCCTGGCCAACGTCATGGACCTGGGATGGGCCGCACTGATCGTCACCGGAGTGTGGGCGGTGATCGGCCTGGTCCTGTACCGCCGGGGCCGCGCGCAGATGCGCACCGTGTCACGGAAGCCGGAGCAGACCATGCAGACGCTGAAGGAGGACATGCAATGGGCACGGCACCCGACCGGATAAGGGCCGACATCGAATCCACCCGGGAAAGGCTGTCCGAGGACGTGTCCCGACTGGCCGACCGCGCCCGCCCCCGCCGGATGGTACGGCGTCGCACCCGGCGCGTCCGCGGCGCTCTGCACGGGGTCAGGGAACGAGTGATGGGCAGCGCTTCGGAGATCACCGGGCAGACCGCCGACCGCACGCAGCAGGCCACCCGGTCGGTACTGGAATCCACCGGTCAGGCGGCTGACACCGCGCGCCAGGCCGCCGGAAGGGTCACCGGCACCGCCCGGCAGACCGCCGGGCAGGCCGGCGAGGCGGCACGGCAGGCCCCCGAGCAAGCGATGCGGCAGACGCAGGGCAATCCGCTCGCGGCCGGCCTCATCGCCTTCGGCGCGGGACTGCTGACCGCCTCGCTGCTGCCCACCTCGCAGGCCGAGGAGCAGGCGGCGCAGCGGGCCGGGCAGGCCGTGGAGCCCATGAAGCAGGCCGCGTTGGAGTCCGCGCAGCAGTTGAAGGAGGACGCCACCCAGGCCGGCCGCCAAGCCGCCCAGGAGGTCAAGGACACCGCCTCCGAAGCCGCCCGCGCCACCAAGGAGCAGGCCGAAGAGCAAGCCGGGCACGTCACCGAACAGGCCCGGCGCTCCGCACAGACAGCGGCCGAGGAAGCACGCGGACAGACCGGCAGCCCCGGACCGTAGGCACCCCGCCGCCCGACCAACCCAGAATGCAGGAGATACCGAATGATCACCCGAGAGCAGATCGACATCGTGCTGGACCACCCGGTCCATGACGCCAGGGGGGACAAGATCGGCGATGCCCGGCACGTCTTCTTCGACGACGTCACCGGCGAGCCCGAGTGGGTCAGCGTCCGGACGGGCCTGTTCGGCACCAGTGAGTCCTTCGTGCCCATCCACGACGCGGCCCTCGTCGAGGACCACCTCGAAGTGCCGTTCGCCAAGGACCAGGTCAAAGACGCGCCCAACGTCGACGTAGACGCCGGCGGCCACCTGTCCGAACAGGAGGAGCAGCGCCTGTACCAGTACTACGGCATCGACTGGGACGCCTCGTGGCAGGACCCGGACTCCGGCACTGGCCGGGCGACGGGCACCACCGGTACCACCGGCACCGTCGGCACCGTCGGCACCGGCGATGACGCGATGACGCGGTCCGAGGAGGAGATGCACGTCGGTGTCGAACGCCACGAGGCCGGCCGGGCTCGGCTGCGCAAGTACGTCGTCACCGAAGAGCAGCAGTACACCGTCCCCGTACGCCATGAAGAGGTCCGCGTCGAGCGCGAGCCGATCACCGACGCCAACCGGGACAGGGCGATGACCGGCCCGGACATCACCGAGGCGGAACACGACGTCACGCTCTACGAGGAGCAGCCCGTGGTGGAGACCCGGGCCGTGCCGAAGGAGCGGGTGCGCCTGACCACCGAAGAGGTCACGGAGGAGGAGACCGTCACCGGCGAGGTCCGCAAGGAACGCATCGAGTCCGAGGGAACCGACGAGCACGGGGACCGGCGGCGCCGCCCCTGATCTCCACGGGGCGCCCGGGGCGCGAGGGCCGAGGCCCTCCCCCGGGCGCCCCGCGTGCGCGCCGGGACGGGATCAGTGGAGCATCAGGTGAACGAGGGCGACGGTGCCGACCGAGACGATCAGGGTGCGCAGGACGGCGGGGCTGAAGCGGCGGCCCGTTCGGGCTCCGATCAGGCCGCCGAGCGCTGAACCGGCGGCGATGAGCACGACGGCCGTCCAGTCGAAGGGAGCGAAGAACAGGAACAGCAGGGCGGCGACCGTGTTGACGACGGCCGCCAGCACGTTCTTCACGGCGTTGAGCCGCTGGAGTGTCTCGTCGAGCAGCATGCCCATCAGGGAGACGTAGATGATGCCCTGCGCGGCGGAGAAGTAGCCGCCGTAGACGCTGGCGAGCGTCAGTCCGGTGAAGAGCAGCGGGCCGCCGTCGCGGCGGACGCGACCGCCCGAGGCGCGACGGCGGCGTACCCGTTCGGCGATCCAGGGCTGGCAGGCGACCAGGACGAGGGCGAGGCCCACCAGGACCGGCACGATCCGTTCGAACGCCGACGCGGGCAGGGTCAGCAGCAGCACGGCGCCCGCGAGGCCGCCCAGCACGGCACCGGCGCCGAGCAGGAGGACGCGCCGACGCTGCCCGCGCAGTTCCTCGCGGTAGCCGAGGGCCGCGGTGATGGAACCGGGCACCAGGCCCAGCCCGTTCGACACCGTGGCGGTGACCGGGGGCAGGCCGGTGGCCAGCAGGACCGGGAAGGTGATCAGCGTTCCCGAGCCGACGACGGCGTTGACGGCCCCGGCACCCGTACCGGCGGCGAGCACGGCGGCCATCTCCCACGGCGTCACGCCGCCGCTCCGCAGTGTGTGCCGTTTCCGCTGAGGTTCATGAGGTCACGCTAGAGGGTGGACGGTTCGGCGCCCGTCGAAGGGTGCCGGAGAAGCGGCTCGGCCCGAGGCGTACGACGGCGGCGGGGTCCGGTGGGGATCCCGCCGCCGTTCACGGCTCACGTCCGGACGTGGCTGCTAGCCCCGCCGCACCCGGCGCAGGACGACGAAGCCCGCGATGACCAGCACGGCACCCGCCACGGCCGGCCAGAGCTGGGCGCCGGTGTCGGCCAGGCCGCCCTCGCCGACCGCCTGCGGCTCGGTCCGGGACGGGGCCGACGGGGTCGGGGCGGCGCTGGTCGCCTGGCCGACGGCCTGGGACTCGCCGAGGCCGTCCGCGTCGTCGCCGTCACCGTTCTTCGCACCGCCGCCCTGCTCGGCGGCATTGCCGCCGTCGGCGGAGGCGGTCGCCTTCACCTCCGGCTGGGCGCCACCGGGAGCCGTGGACGCGTCGCCGGGCTCCGGCTCGGGCTCCGGCTTCTGAGCCGGGGGCTTCGCGGCGTCACCCTTGCCGTCGTCGCCCTGGTCACCGGGCTTGCCGCCGCCGTTCCCGTTCTGCGGGGCGTCGGGCGTCTTGGTCGGCTCCTCCTGCGGGACCTCGGGCGCCTTGGTCGGCTCCTCCTGCGGAGCCTCGGGCGCCTTGGTCGGCTCCTCCTGCGGGGCCTCCGGCGACTTCGTGGGCTCCTGGGGCTCCTCGCCCGGTGCCGGGTCCTGGCCGCCCGCTCCGGCGCCGCACTTACGGCCGTCGTTGATGCAGTCGACCATCTCCCCCATCAGATCCTCGTCGAAGATGTTGATGAAGTCACCGTGGTCCGTGCCCGGCTTGTGCAGCTGCTCCGGGAAGGAGTCCACCGCGAACAGCGGCGTCGTGCGGCCGCCGTCGCTCAGGCTCGGCGCGTCGATGTCGTAGACGATGCGCTGGACGAGCTGCGGGATGGGGCGGAATCCGGACGGGCAGTTCCCGGCGGCGTCCGCGAACGCCACGTGGGTACGGTGGTTGGCGCTGTCGATGTTGCGGCCGTCCCAGCAGCTCTGGAACTTGAAGGTGCGGACGACGTCGCTGCCCTGCGGGCACAGCGGGTACTTGTCCTTCAGCTGCCGGTCCTCGAAGCCGGTGCAGCTCCAGGAGGCGTTGGCGTTGGCCGGGCCGTTGACGAACGACTTGGCGTCGCCCGTGATGATGCGCAGCAGGCGCGGCATGGCCGTGACCTTCTCACGCGGGTTGCCGACGAACGTCAGCGTGACCTGCTTCGGCGTTGCGATCTCGCCGGCGTTGCCCTCGATGCCGCCGCCGGGCTTGTTGGCGTCCTGCTCCTGGGTGCCGTTCTGCAGACGGACGACGGGCCAGTAGTAGGACGACTTGTCGCCCTGGTCGTCGCAGCTGGTCTCCGCGTTCGCGAGGTCCTCGTCGCTGGCGAAGGCGTTGTTGGCCTGGTTGCCGACGTAGTCGTGGAAGTGGTGGGCGCCGTTGGTGACACCCGGGGCGGCGATGATGTTGTCCGAGTTGAACAGGCCGTTCTCATTCACGCCGCAACTGGTGGCGAAAGTGCCGCGGGACGCGTCGCCCTGCGGGCGGGGGTTGTTCACGTTGGGCTGGACGCTCTTGATGTCCGCGAAGTCGGCGGCGACGGGGCCGTTGCCCGCCTGTCCGCCGTTGGCGCCCTGACCCTGGCCGTTCCCCTGTCCCTGGCCGGCCTGGCCCTGCTCCTGGCCGGGCTGCTCGCCGGCGTCGCCGTCCTGGCCTTCGCCCTGCGCGGGAGCCTGGTTGCCGTCCTGCACCGTGCAGGCGGCGAGGGCCTCCAGCCCTTCGGGGCGGTCCCCGACGCGGTCGATGGCGATCGCGATGCGTTCGAGGGTCGCGCCCCGCTTCTCCTTCAGCGGATTCACGATCGCGTTGTCGGCGAAGCCGGGGTCCTGCTGCATCTGCTGTGCCGATGCGCTCAGCTGCTGATACGCCTTGGCGATCTGTTCGTCCAGGAGGGCGAGTTCCTTGTCGACCTCCCCCCGCGCCTGCTCGGGGACCGAGGTCAGTTTGCTGCCGACGTCCGGGCAGTCGATCGTGGCGCCCGCGGTCCGGACCCCCGTACCGGACCGCGTCGCGGCGGAGTCACCGCCCGAACCGCCGTCCGTGGCCGAGGCGTAGACGTTCGCGGCCATCAGGCCGCCTCCGCCCAGGATCAGTGCGAATGCGGCGAAGGTCGCGCGTCGTGGGCCGGTAGGGCGTCTTCGCGTGTTGCGTCCCAAGGGTGCTCTCCTGCGCTTGTGGCGTGCCGGGCATGAAAATCCCCTCGCCCCATACGTACGGGAGCGGCGGGGTGTTCACCCCCGTCGAAAATTTTCGGAGAACTCTCATGAAGCGCGGGACGGCCCGGGCCCCGCCGGACGGCCCGTCCGGCGGGGATGCGCAGGTCAGCGGAAGTTCACGTCACTGCACAGGAAGTAGGTCTGGTCCATGTGCGAGGCCTGCCAGATCGTGTACACGATGTGCCGGCCGCTCAGCCCCGAAGTGCTCACCGGGATCTCGTAGTTCTGGCTGGGCGCGTACCTGCCGGTGCGCTTGACGAGCTGGAGGTCGTTCCACGTCAGCGGCCGGGTGGTGGGGTCGAAGCCCTGCCGCGTCACGTACACCAGGAAGTAGTCGGCGCCGTGGCTGGCCTGGTCGTACAGCTTCACCGTGAAGTTGCCGGTGATGTCCGTCGTCTTCCAGGCGCCGACCGCGTCCAGGGAGTTGTACCGGCCGCCCTCGGTCCGGCCGCCGCTGCACAGCTGGCCGTTGGGGACGACGGCCTGGAAGTTGCCGCCGGAGCCGTTGCGGTACAGACCGTTCCAGTTCCACATGGCGTTGGGGTCGGCCCGCCACGCCTGCCAGCACATGGGGTCCTGCTGGGCCATCGCGGGGTTCAGGTGATCGTTCCCCCAGCGCAGCCAGCAGCCGTAGTTGCGGGAGGCCGGGTCGACGACGGAGCCGTGGGCGACGGCCGTGCCGCTCCACGGGAACAGGCCGAGCAGCGCGGCGACGAGCACGCTCAGGGCGAGCGTCAGGCGGGACCTGAGCCTGGGGAGGCGCACTACACCGCGCGGTGCATCATGATCATGACAATTCATGATCTCTCTCTTTCGCTGTGGGGGCTGTGGGGGTTGTCGTGCGTTCAATCGTTCATACTTTTCGATCATGTTTCGCTGTGGGAGCGCTCCCATCTCCCACAGGTTGCACCCGATGACACGAGTCGGCAATGCGCGATTGCGCCACTTCCGTATCGGTCAGAGCCGGTCCGGCTTCGTGGTGCGGCCGAGGTAGGTGGCCGCACCCGGCTCGGACACCTCGATCTCCTCGAAGCCCAGCCGGGCGTAGAAGGCCCGGGCCCGGGTGTTCGCGGTCGCCATGGCCAGGTGCACGGCCGGCACTCCCCTGTCCTGAAGGGCCTGGAGAAGCGTCCGCATCAGCCGGCGCCCGTAGCCGCGGCGCTGCCAGTCGGGCAGCAGGTCGATGTGCAGGTGCGCGGGATAGGCGGCCAGTTCGGGCAGCACCATCCGTTCGGGGTCGTGCAACAGGCCCGCTATCACCTCGTCCGGCGTGCGCGGCGGCCGGGATGGTTCCGGGTAGCGGTCGGCGACCAGGGGGAGCCACGTGGCGCGGAAGGCTTCTGCGAAGCGCGCGGTGTCGGCCGCGCCGAGGATGTAACCGCCCGCCTGTCCCCGCCCGTCGTCCAGCACGAAGGCCAGTTCCGGCTCCAGACGGACGTACGGCGCCGCGAAGGTCGCCGGGAAGATGCCCGGGTCCGCGTAGTGGGGGCGGCTGTCCTCGCCGTGATGGGCGGTGCGGATGCAGATGTCGTCGAGGGCCTCGCGGTCCTCGGGGCGGTACGGGCGGATGGTGGGTGACGTGGTCATGGCGGCCATCGTGCACGCAGTGGGAGCGCTCCCTCAACTTCATCGAGCCCCAGCTCGCACCAGCGCGGCTTAAGGGCCCCGCCTGGGGTTACCCGGCTCACATGGTGAAGCTGCATATTCCGGGACGAAAAGAACGGCACGAGACCGAGGCACCGCCTCCGGAGAGCCAGCGCCCGGGGTTCGAGGCGGAACGCCGGGAATCTCACGAGCCGGAACGGCGGGGAACTGCCGATGCGGACCGCTGGGGGACCTCGGAGGCGGAACGCCGAGAGGACACCGGGGCGGAGGGCCGGGAAGAACCCGCGGCCGCTGCCGACGAGCCCGGGCCGGACCCCGAGGTGGAGCGTGCGGCGCCGGACACCCCTGCCGGCCTCCCCCGGAAGTCCTGGGTCGCGGTGCTGAAGGGCAGCGTGCGGGAGTTCAAGGACGACGAGCTGACCGACCGGGCGGCCGCGCTGACGTACTACGGCGTGCTGGCCCTGTTCCCCGCACTGCTGGTGCTGGTGTCGATGCTGGGCCTCACCGGCAGGTCGACCACGGACAAGGTGACCGAGAACGTCCGCGAACTCGTGCCCGGCTCGGCGGGCGACATCATCACCCGGGCCGTGGACCAGTTGCAGGGCAACGCCGGCATCGGCTCGCTGATGGCGATCGTCGGTCTGGTCCTGGCACTGTGGTCGGCTTCCGGCTACGTGGGCGCATTCATCCGCTCGGCCAACGCCGTCTACGACATGCCCGAGGGCCGGCCGGTGTGGAAGCTGCTGCCGATGCGGGTGGGCGTGACGGTCGTGCTGCTGGTGCTGGCCGTCATCAGTTCGCTGATCGTGGTGTTCTCGGGCGGACTGGCCCAGCAGGCCGGAGACGCACTGGGCATCGGCGACACCGCGCTGACGGTGTGGTCGATCGCCAAGTGGCCGGTCCTGGTGCTGCTGGTCGTGCTCATGATCGCGATCCTGTACTGGGCGGCGCCGAACGCCAAGGTGAAGGGGTTCCGCTGGATCACTCCGGGCAGTTTCCTGGCCCTGCTGATCTGGATGGTCGCCTCCGCCGGCTTCGCGGTCTACGTGGCCAACTTCGCCTCGTACAACAAGACCTACGGCACCATGGCCGGTGTCATCGTCTTCCTGGTGTGGCTGTGGATCACCAACCTGGCGATCCTGCTGGGGCTGGAGTTCGACGCGGAGACGGTCCGCCAGCGGGCCATCGCCGGGGGGCATCCGCCCGAGGAGGAGCCGTACACCCAGCCCCGTGACACCCGGGCGTGGGACGAGGAGGACCGGCGCCGGCTCGAACAGACCTGACCCGTCCCGCCGGTTCAGCCCGAGAGCCCGGCGGCGACCGTCGCACCCAGTTCCCAGCACCGTTCGAGGTCGCCCTTGTCCGGCTCACCGGTCACGGTCACGGCCTCGGCAGTGCGACGCCAGCCGAGGCCGGTCGTGACCGACTCGATCCCGCGCACCGCTCCGGTGACGTCGTTGCCGCCGTGCACCCAGTAGCCGAAGGGGCGGCCGCGGGTGGCGTCCAGGCACGGGTAGTAGACCTGGTCGAAGAAGTGCTTGAGGGCTCCGGACATGTAGCCGAGGTTCGCGGGAGTGCCGAGGAGGAAGCCGTCGGCGGCGAGGACGTCGGAAGCGGTGGCGGACAGCGCGGGAACGCGGACGACCCGGACGTCCTCGATCTCGGGGTCGGTCGCCCCGGAGAGGACGGCTTCGAACATCGCCTGGCAGTGCGGCGAGGGCGTGTGATGGACGATCAGCAAGGTGGCCACGGCACCTGACCTTGCCGTGCGGGCCCCCGCCACCGCAAGCGGTGACGGGGGCCGGGTGTCGCGTGCGCGGTCGCTGTGGCTCAGCGCTTGCCGCGACGACGGATCAGCAGGAAGGCCACGAGCGCGGCACCGGCGCCCGCCAGCAGTGCGGCCCGGTGGTCGCGCACCTGCTGCGGGGCCTTGTCCTGCCAGACCTGCTCGGCCTGGGCGGCCTTCTCCTTCGCGCCCTGAGCGGCGGCGGCGCCCTTCTGCTTCACCGGCTCGGGCAGCTTCTCCTCCACGGTGTGGGCCAGGTGCGCGGCCTTGGCCCTGGCCTGCCCGCCCCATTCCTCGGCCTTGACGCCGGCCTGTTCCCTGACCACGGCGGCCTTCTCACGGGCACGGGTCTTGACGTCGGCCCGGTCCGCCAGTGCCTGCACGGTGTCGCCGAGTTCGTGGCGGGTCTGCTCGACCTGCTCGCGCAGCTCCTCCTGGCTGCGGGCGGTCGGCTCGTCGTGCGGAGGCTGGGTCATCGCTGTGCACTCTCCTTGATCTCGGCCACGTCGGCCTTCACGTTGTCGATGGTCTGCTGCGGGGCGGGCGGGGTGGCGCTGCGCACCTGCTTGCGGCCGGCCAGCGCCGTCAGGCCCGTGGCCACGGCCAGCACGCCCGTGACGATCAGCGCCGCCGCCCATACCGGCAGCGGCACGGCCAGGGCGGCGATCACCGTGGCGACCAGGGCCTGCAGGGTGACGAAGCCGAGGACGCCGGCGCCGCCGAACAGGCCGCCGCCCTTCCCGAAGCGCTTGCCCTTCTCGGTCATCTCCGCCCGGGCGAGGCGCATCTCGCCGCGCACCAGGTCGGTCAGTTGCTCGGTGGCCCGCTGCACCAGCTCGCCCACCGGCTCGTCTCCGGCCGCCGGCGCGCTCCCCGTGCGGGGAGCGGCGGAGGCCGTGCGGTGCGTGTCCGTCATGGCGATCACCTCCCGGTCCGTGGTGCGGGCCGAGTACCCCCGCAAAGGCGGAAAGGACACCTGGTCGGACAACTTGTGATGACGATGAGTGAGCCGCGCGGGATCTGGTACCCGTCCGCCGCTCAGAGACGAGAAAGGGAGGTATCGCCTTGTCGCAGGTAGAGGAATCCATCGAGGTCCGCGTGCCGGTGCACACCGCGTACAACCAGTGGACGCAGTTCGAGTCCTTCCCCGAGTTCATGGACGGTGTCGAGCGCATCGAGCAGCGCACCGACACCCTCACGCACTGGGTGACGAAGGTCGGCGGGCAGGCGCGGGAGTTCGACGCGGAGATCACCGAGCAGGTCCCGGACGAGCGCGTCGCCTGGACCACTGTGGGCGGCGAGGCGCGGCAGGCCGGTGTGGTGACCTTCCACCGCATCCAGGACGACACGACCAAGGTCATGCTGCAGATGGACTTCGACCCCGACGGCGTGGCCGAGACGGTGGGCGACAAGCTCGGCTTCGTGAAGCGGCAGGTCTCCGGTGATCTGCGGCGCTTCAAGGAGTTCATGGAGGCCCGCGGGGCGGAGACGGGCGCCTGGCGCGGCCAGGTCTGACCGCGCGTGAGAAGGCCGCCACCACGTGCCGTGGTGGCGGCCTTCCTCTGTGCTCGTCCGCTACGACGCCACCGGGGCGGCGATCCCGCTCTGGAAGACCTGCCGGGTCTGCCGGCTCAGGTCGCCCAGGCGCAGGGCGAGCCGTGTCGCGGCGTCGTAGAGGGCGTGGACCGCGCGGAGGCGCTCCAGACGGGGAGCCAGGGCCGACAGGGCGATGGCCAGGGCCACGCCGGCCCAGGCGACGGGTCCGAGCGGGGTGCAGCCGAAGAAGTGGCTGACGCCGGGGGTCTGGACGAGGGCGGCGAGGACGGCGGCCGAGCCGAGGGCCGTGACCCAGACCAGTGTGCTGTGGCGCCGTCCGGAGAGGGTCTGCACGAGCTGCGCGCCGACGACACCGCACAGCGCCATGGTGGTGGACCGGCGTTCGGTGCCGGGGGTGAGGCGGCCGATGAGGTACGCCGTCACCGCGCCGAGGCAGGTGGTGACGCCGCGGCGGCGAATGGAGCGCAGCAGGGGTGCGCCGAGGACGTCGAGGCCCATCGGTCCGGTCGCGGCGTGCTCCGCGGTCGAGGGGTCACTGCTCGGCGTGACGGCCACGGCCATGGCCGGGAACATGTCGGTGAGCAGGTTGACCAGCAGCAGCTGACGAGTCGACAGAGGGGAAGCGCCGGCGAGCAGGGTGCCGAGGACGCTGAAGCCGACCTCGCCGGCGTTGCCGCCGATGAGGATGCTCACCGCGTCGGCGACGCTGCGCCACAGGGCACGGCCCTCGGCGACCGCGTCCACGAGGACGGACAGGTCGCCGGTGGTGAGCACGAGGTCGGCGGCGTTGCGGGCGGCGGCGGAGCCGCGGGACTCCACACCGACCCCGACGTCGGCGGCCCGGATGGCGGCGGCGTCGTTGGCGCCGTCGCCGGCCATCGCCACGACCCGCCCGGCCTGTTGCAGGGCCTCCACGACGTGCAGCTTCTGCTCGGGTGCGACCCGGGCGATGACGCCCGCGCCGCGCAGGACCCGGACGCGTTCGCGGCGCTCCATGGCGACGAGTTCGTCACCGGTGACGGCTTCGGTCTCCTCCGGCCAGCCCAGTTGCAGGGCGATGGCGCGGGCGGTCTCCGGGTGGTCGCCGGTGAGCATGACGGGCAGGATGCCGGAGCGGCGCAGTTCCGCGAGCAGGGCGTGCGAGGTGTCGCGCGGGACGTCGGCGAGGGCGATGAAGCCGCTGAACTCCAGGTCGGCGAGCGGCAGGTCGAGTTCGGCCTCGGCGTCGTCGGCCCGGCAGGCGCGGCGGGCGACGGCGAGGACGCGCAGTCCTTGGCCGGCCAGTTCGTGCGCGGTGTCCCAGGCGTGGGCGGGCAGGTCCCGGCAGGCGGGCAGGATCGTCTCGGGGGCTCCCTTGACGACGAGCAGTTCGCCCAGGTCCGGGTCGCCGTCGCGGCCGATCGCGGCGGCGTAGCCCCGGCGGGTCTCGAAGGGCAGCTCACCGGTGGCGGCCCAGCCCTCGTCGGGCGGGGCGACGTCGAGGACGGCCTCGTCGGTGGCGTGCGCGACGCGGCGGCCCTCCCCCGTGTCCTCCTGGGGGCAGGCGCGCGCGGCCAGGCGGACGACCGGGGCGGCCCGTTCGTCGTCGGTGGCGAGGACGGTGCCGTCGGCGGTTGCGACGCGGACCAGGCGCAGTCTGTTCTCGGTGAGGGTGCCGGTCTTGTCGAAGCAGACGGTGTCGACCCGGCCGAGTGCCTCCAGGGTGCGCGGGGTGCGGACCAGGACGCCGCGGCGGGACAGCCGGCGGGCCGCCGCCATCTGCGCGACGGTCGCGACGAGCGGCAGCCCTTCGGGCACGGCGGCGACGGCGACCGCGACGCCGCCGCTGACGGCGCGCCGGACGGGGCTGCCGCGCAGCAGGGACAGCCCGGTCACGACCGCGCCGCCGGTGAAGGTCACCGGCAGTGCCTTGCGGGTCAGTTCCTGCAGCCGTGCCTGGACGCCGGCGGGCGGCGGGGTGCGGGCGGCCAGGGTGACGGCCCGGCCCGCCTCGGTCCGGTCGCCGGTGTCCACGACGAGGGCGGTGGCCCGTCCGGCCACGACGGTGGTGCCCTCGAAGACCATGCAGGTGCGCTGCGCGACGGGCAGACCGGGGGTGGCCTCGACCGACTTGGTCACCGGCAGGGACTCGCCGGTGAGCGCCGACTCGTCGACCTCGAGGCCGTCGACGTCCAGCAGCCGGGCGTCGGCGGGTACGACGTCACCGGCGCCGAGGCTGATCTCGTCGCCGGGCCGCAGCCGGGCGGCGTCGACGGTGACCGTGCGTTTGCGGCTGTCCTGCCTGCGGGCCTTGGGCTGCTGCCGGGCGGCGAGCCGGGCCAGGGCCTGTTCGGCGCGCAGTCGCTGGAGGCCGCCGGTCACGGCGTTGAGGTCCATGGCGCCGACGACGAGCAGTGCATCGACGACCGAGCCGAGCAGCGCCGAGGCGACGGCGCCCGTGGCGAGGACGGGGGTCAGCGGGTCGTCGAGTTCACGGCGTACGGCGCCGGCCGCCTGCCAGGTCCAGCGGGCGGGGGTGGCGGCCGGGTGCCGGGCCAGGCGTGCGGCCTGCTGCCGTGAGCGGTCGGCGAGCAGGGTGAGTCCGCGGGGCTCTCCGTCGTGGTCGGTGCGCCGCAGCCGGTTGCGGGCCTCGTGGGGTTCCAGGGCGTGCCAGGGGATGTGCAGGCGGGGCTCGGGCGGGGTGGCCCGGGCGACGCGGACGGCTTCGAGCCAGCCGGTGATCAGGGCGTTGGCGGCGGCGATGTTGACGGGGGCGTGCCGGGTGAGGGGCAACGGGAGGTGCAGGCCGGGGGGCTGCCCGCCGCGGGCGACCAGGAGGCCGGAGAGGGCCGCGCCGGCCCGGGCGAGGGTCTGCGACCGGCGTCCGACGCGCCGGGCGGCGGGGATCGCCGTGAGCAGCCGCCAGACGTCGGCGAGGCCGCCGGGGACCAGCGCGTCGACGCCCCAGGAGACGGCGCCCCCGCCGTCGGTGAGGGCGACGGCCACGTCCCCGGCCGGCAGCCCGGCCGCGACGTGCCCGTCCCCTGACGCGTCCAGGCGGGCCACCGTCACGACGACGTGCCCCTCGTCCTGCAGGCCCCGCACGACGTCCCCGAACGGGACGGCGCTCGGGGCGACCTCGTCGGCGAGCCGGGTGATGTCCTTCAGGTCGGAGCCGCCCGCGATCACGACGTGCAGCCCTGCCCGGCGGGCGGCGTCCAGGACGGCTTCGGCGAAGGGGTGGACCGGGTCGTCGGGGAGGCCGTCGCCGGTGTCGTCCTGCCGCAGGCTGCGCAGGGCGTCGGCGTGCAGGACGAGGGCGTCGGCGATCTCCAGCTGCCGCAGGCGCTCCCCGTTGCGCAGGAGGATCCCGGCCCGGGCGAGGAAAATGCCGAGGGTCGCGCCGAAGGCGGCCGGTCCGTACCGGGCCGCCTTCGGGGATCCGGCGAGGACCGCTTCGGCGGCGTCGTTCGGGCTGTGGGTGACGAGGAGGGTGGCGGCGGCGCCGGCGAGGCTGCCGGTGCTGGCGTGGGAGGCGTACTCCGCCGCCGGGGTCACCTTGAGCGCCGGCCGGGCGTCCGTGGGGCCGGGCAGGCTGGTGCGCTGGTGATGGCAGACGTCGTCGTGCAGCGCCTCGAAGGCCGCGGCCCTGGCCACCGCCTCCGTGAGCTGGTTGCCGCGCAGGATGCCGTCGAGCACGAGCGCCAGCGGGGTCTGGCCGATGCCGTGGGCGGCGGCGTTGCCGGCGGCGAGGACGAGTTCCATGCCGGACGTGCCGAACCGCTGCCGGAGCAGGGCCCGGAAGCGGGGGTTCTCGCGCAGCAGCGTGACGGTGGCAGTGATGATGCGCGAGGTGGGCGGGATCCGCAGGGACCGGCCGGCCAGGGCGCCCGCCGCGCCGGCGGCGTCCAGCAGGATCGCCGCCGCTGTGACGCGCACCTCGGCGGGGTCGCCGGGGTGGCTGGTGTCCCGGAGGTTCGGGTCGGCCCCCTGGTCCAGGCCGAGGCGGGTGGCGAGTGCGGTCGCCCGCTCGGCGACGCGGTCGGTGACGGCGTCCTCGGCCACGGTGACCACGAGGCGGGACAGTCCCCCGTCCCAGTACGCCGTGAGCACGTCCGGGTGCTCGACCAGTTCTTGGGCGAGCTTGTGGGCGAGGGCTTCGGCCTCGCCGTCGGAGTGCCGCAGCGCGAGGTGGAGGCGCTGTCCGGCCTTCCAGTGCTGCCCGCCGGTCAGGGCGTTGCGCGCGACGTTGCGGACGCGGCGGGTGGTGTCGTAGACGGACGTCACCGACTGGGCGGTGCTGCGGGCGGCGCCTGCGGCGGCCCCGGCCACGGCCCCGACGAGCGGGGTGACGTCGAAGCGTGTGAGCATCTGTTTGCTGTCCCGACTCAGCCGGTGGGGCGGCTGTCGTGTGTCTGCCCGTGTTGCTGCTCCTCGCCGTGGTGCGCGGTGGCCTCGGCGACCTGCTTCAGCGCGGAGGCGGTGGCGGTGTCGCCGACCTTGGCGGGCTGTTCATGGACGTGCTGTTCCGGCCGGTCGTGCCGGTAGTGGGAGGCGGCGAGTCTGCCGCCCGGTCCGTGGGCGGAGGTGTCCTCGTCGTCCTGGCCGGACCGGGCGGAGCGGCGGTCCCCGCTCTCGCCGGCCGGGGTTCCGCCGTTCGGGGACGCGCCGTCGGGCCGCTGCCCGGGGCGCGGCTGGGTGAACCAGGCGACGGCCGCGCCGGTCACCGCCACCGGCCACTCCACCAGTCCGGCCACGCCGAGCACTCCGGCGCCGGCGTAGACGGCCATGCGGCGGCCGCGCGGCGAGACCGCGCCGATCCTGTCCAGCGCGTCCGTGGCCACCTTGCCCACCTGCTCCGCACCCGGCAGGTGCCTGAGGCCCGAGGCCATGGCCCGCAAGGGCTGCGGAAGATCGGACGAACGTGATGTCTCCTGGTTCATGTCGACCTCCACGAGCGCGTTGTCCAGCGGCGTCATCCGGTTTCCCAGCTCTTTGCCCCATATTCCGCTTTTAGGATGGTATGCGCTTGTCTTGTTCGGCCGGGTGCCAGGCTGCGCAGGGGGCGAACCGGCCGACGCTCCGGAGTGGAGGGGCCCTGCGGCCCGACCGGAGCCCGGGAGCTGCGGCCCGGGGTTCAACTGGCCCTGCGGGGAAGCGACATCGTGCTGGATCGGGCGGCCCTCGTAAGCCGTCCGTGTCGGGTCGGGAGCGCCGGGTACTCAGTGCAGGCAAACAGGCCGTCACGGGTCCGGACCCCGCACGGGAGCGGAGTGTCCGGTTCGGCGAAGGAGTGGTCATGACGCAGAACGGTGATGACGCGACGCTCGTCCGGCGACCGGGGATCCCCGACCTCCGGATGGCACCGGAAGGAGCCGAGCCCGCGCCACCACAGGACCCGCAGGCGGACCAGCCGCCGCAGGAGCTGCCCCTGGACCGCAACCAGGCGATCCTGGAGGCGGCCAAGCAGGTCGGCGCCCTGCTGAAGCGCAAGGGGCACCTGTTCGCCCTGGCCGGGAGCGTGGCCGCGTACGCCCACGGCGGCGAGAAGAACATGCAGCACGACGTCGACTTCGCCATCCGCCCCGAGGACGCGGAGGCGGTGGCGGCCACACTCCGGGAAGCCGGGCTGACGGTCTACACGCCGCCGGAGGACTGGCTGATCAAGGCCACGTGTTTCGGACAGCCCGTCGACATCATCTTCGAGTTGGCCCACCGGCCGGTGGGCGCGGACATGCTGGAGCGCGCCGAGGAGCTGTCCGTCGACTCGGTGCGCATGCCCGTGCTGGCCCCGACCGATCTGCTGTGGAGCCTGACCGCCGCGTTCTCCGAGCACCACTGCGATTTCGGGGCGGCCCTGCCCATCGCGCGTGCGCTGCGGGAGAAGGTCGACTGGGAGCAGGTGCGGCGCGAGTGCGGGGACGAGCCCATGCCCGCGGCGTTCTTCTTCCTCCTGGAGCGCCTGAACGTCATCTGAAGGAGCACCCACATGAGCACCCTCGGTTCACAGGACGCGGGCGGCGGGCCGCCCGCCGAGAACCTGGAGTACCGCATCGCCCACCTCCAGGACCGCCTCGCCTCCGGCGAACTCGGTGAACTGGGCGTACGGGTCGAGGCCCGCGGAAGGACGGTGCTGCTCACCGGCACGGTGCCCTCGGCGCCCTGCCGCGAGGAGATCGTGCGCACCGTCGAGGAGGAGCTCACCGGCTTCCCCGTGCACAGCGACCTCGTGGTCACCGAGGCGTCCTCCCCCGACCACGCGGAGGAGCTCTCATGATCCGCATCGCAGCCGTCGGAGACATCCACATGGGGCCCGAGAGCCAGGGTGTGCTGCGCCCTGCCTTCGAGACCCTGCCCGAGTGCGCCGACCTCCTGCTGCTGGCCGGGGACCTCACCCGGCACGGCACGCCCGAGGAGATGCGGGTGGTGGCCCGGGAGGTCCAGGATCTCGCCGTTCCGGTCGTCGCCGTCCTGGGCAATCACGACCACCACGACGACCGCCCGGACGAGGTCACGGCCATCCTCCAGGATGCCGGCACGCAGGTGCTGGAGGGGCAGGGGACGGTCGTGGAGAGCGGCGGGGCGCGGATCGGCGTCGCCGGGACCAAGGGGTTCGGCGGCGGGTTCGTCGGCCGCTGCGCCGGGGAGTTCGGCGAGCCGGTCATGAAGGAGTTCGTCCGGTACTCCCGGCGGAGCGCCGACGGGCTGCGGGCCGCGCTGGAGCGACTGGGCGAGGAGGGCTGTGACGCGCGGATCGCGCTGACCCACTACTCCCCCGTCGCGGACACCCTGGCCGGCGAGCCGCTGGAGATCTACCCCTTCCTCGGCAGTTATCTGCTGGCCGAGGCGATCGACGCCGCCGGTGCCGACCTCGCGGTGCACGGGCACGCGCATGCCGGCACGGAGCACGGCATGACGAGCGGCGGCGTGCGGGTGCGCAACGTCGCCCAGCCGGTCATCGGACGGGCCTTCCACGTCTACCACCTGCCGGTCCGGGAGCCCGCCGCGACCGTGGCCGCCGCCCGACAGGCCGGCTGAACCACCCCTCTTCCCCCTCCGCCGCCGGCGTTCGCCGGCGGCGGTCGGCGTGTGCGCCGCCGGGACGCGCCCGATCGGGCCCCGTACCGCCTCTGGTGTGAACACCCCGCACGTCGCGCCTGTTTAAGGCATTTTGTCTGCTTAGCATGCGAGCTCCGCGCTCCGCACGCCGACGATGTCCCCATGCGTCCGTATGGAGTGCAACTGCCCCGTACGAGAGGACACCAGATGGCGCTGACGGGCCGTCGAAGAGCACCGTCCGAGCATGCTTTCTCCCCGCACGACGACGTACTGCGCACCGCGGCGCCGCACGTCGCCCGCCGCCGGTTCCTGACGGTGACCGCGGCGGCGGCGACGCTCGCGTTCGCCACCAACCGGCCGGCCCGCGGTGCCACCGCCGCTCCCGAACTCGACGCCGCCCGGGTCTCCGACGACCCGTTCACCCTGGGGGTGGCCTCCGGCGACCCGCTGCCCGACTCGGTACTGATCTGGACCCGGCTGGCCCCCGAGCCGTTCGGCGAGGACGGTGGCCTGGGCCAGCAGCGGGTCGTCGTCTCCTGGGAAGTGGCCCTGGACGAGTGGTTCGCGATCGTCGAGCAGCAGGGCACCGCCACGGCCCATCCCGAATACGCCCACAGCGTGCACGTCGACGTCAAGGGCCTGAGGCCGGGCAGCCACTACTACTACCGGTTCCGCGTGGGCAGCTGGATCAGCCCCGTCGGACGGACCCGTACGGCGCCGGCGGCGGGCACGGACGCCGCCGGCATGCGGCTGGCCGCCGTGGCCTGTCAGGCCTACCAGGACGGCTACTACACCGCCTTCCAGCATGTGGCGCAGGAGGACGTCGACGTGGTGTTCCACCTCGGCGACTACCTGTACGAGTACCCGGTGGACTCCGCCGGCGGGGCCCGCCGTTACACCGACCGCAAACTGCCCGACGTGTTCAACCGCGAGACGACCACCCTGGCGGACTACCGGCTGCGCTACGCGCTCTACAAGAGCGACCCGGACCTGCTCGCCGCGCACGCCCGGCACCCGTTCCTCGTCACCTGGGACGACCACGAGACGGAGAACAACTACGCGGGCGCCTTCGACGAGAACGGCACTCCGCAGGAGCAGTTCCTGGTGCGGCGCGCCGCCGCCTACCGGGCCTACTGGGAGAACCAGCCGCTGCGCGCCGAGCAGCTGCCGCAGGGCCCCGACGCGCGGTTGTACCGCCGGCTGGTCTGGGGGTCACTCGCCCAGTTCGACATCCTCGACACCCGCCAGTACCGCTCCGACCAGGCCTACGGCGACCGGCCGCACGCGCCGGGCAGCGAGTCGGACGACCCGGCCCGCACCCTCACCGGCGCCGAGCAGGAGCGCTGGCTGCTGGACGGCTGGCGGAACTCCGGTGCGCTGTGGCACGTGATGCCCCAGCAGGTGTGCTTCTCACAGCGCAAGTTCGACCTGACCTCGCCGGCCCGGGTCTCCATGGACGCCTGGGACGGTTACCGCGCCTCCCGTGACCGGGTCATGGCGGGCGCCAAGGCCGCCGGCATCGACAACTGGATGGTCCTGACCGGTGACGTCCACGTCGGCTACGCCTTCGACATCAAGGACGACTTCGACGACCCGCAGTCCAAGACGGTGGGCACGGAGTTCACCTGCACCTCCATCGCCAGCGGCGGGAACGGAACCAGGAAGCCGGACAACTGGGACACCTACATGAAGGCCAACCCCCACATGAAGCACTACGACGGCCGGCGCGGCTACGTCCGGGTCGAGCTGGGCCGCCAGAACGCCCAAGTCGACTTCCGGACCGTCTCGGCCGTCAACGCGCCCGGGGGCACCATCTCGACGACCGCGTCCTTCGTCACGGAGGTGGGATCGCCCGGCCTGAAGTCCGCGTGACACGCCGGGCGTCCGCAGTACTGCACATGGCGTCCTTCCCCGCGCCCAGGCGCGAAACGGGGCGCCCCGGGGCATCACTCCGGGCCGCTCCGGCAAGGCCTATGACCTCGACGGCAGTTCCACCGTGATCGAAGGAGACACATCGAGATGGTCCACAGACATGCCGTGACCGGCCGCCGGGCGGCCCTGACCGCGCTCGGCGCGCTCGTCGCCACCGGGGTCCCGTCCGCCGTGGCGGCCGAGCCGGCACCCCCCGCGGGCCCGTTGTCCTCGGCCTCCCAGACCCTCGGAGCCGACCGGCCGTCGCCTCTGATGCTGCGCGCCCTGGAGCGTGATCTCGGGCTGACCCGGGCCCAGGCATCCCGGCGGCTGATCAACGAGGCGGAGGCGGGCACCCGGGCAGGGCTGCTGCGCAACGCGCTGGGGAACCGCTTCGCGGGGGCCTGGCTGCGCGGCGCGACCTCGCAGGAGCTCGTGGTGGCGACCACCAAGGCCGCCGACGTGCCCACCATCAAGGCCCAGGGCGCCAAAGCCGCCGTCGTCAGGAAGACGCTGCGCGACCTGATGGCCGCGAAGAAGAAGCTGGACCGGGCGGCGACCCGCGTCAGCACCCGCGACACACCCCAGTGGTACGTCGACGTCCCGGCGAACCGGGTCGCCATGGAAGCCCGGACCAAGGCCGCGGCCGCCGCGTTCGTCAAGGCCGCGGGTCTCGACGGCAAGGGCGTGGGCGTCAAGGTGACGGCGGACCGGCCACGCCTGCTGGCGGACATCACCGGCGGCGACCCCTACTACATCAACGGCTCCGCCCGCTGTTCGGTCGGCTTCTCCGTGACCAAGGGCGAACAGCGGGGCTTCGCCTCGGCGGGCCACTGCGGCAAGAAGGGCGACCGGACGACCGGCTTCGACCAGACGGAGCAGGGCACCTTCCAGGCCTCGACGTTCCCGGGCAAGGACATGTCGTGGGTCGCCGTCAACGACCAGTGGACCCCGACCGCGAACGTGAAGGTCGAGGGCGACCAGAAGGTGCAGATCACCGGCTCGGTCCAGGCGCTCGTCGGGGCCGCCGTCTGCCGTTCCGGCTCCACCACCGGGTGGCACTGCGGCAAGATCGAGCAGCACGACACCAGCGTCAGCTACGCCGAGGGCAGGGTGGACGGGCTGACCCGGACGACGGTGTGCGCCGAGCCGGGCGACTCCGGCGGGCCCTTCGTCGCGGGCGTCCAGGCGCAGGGTGTGACCTCCGGCGGTACGGGCGACTGCAAGAGCGGCGGCACGACCTTCTACCAGCCGGTCAACCCGCTGCTCAGCGACTTCGGCCTCACCCTGAAGACCGCCGCCGTCCAGTCTTCGGCGCCGCAGGGCAACGGCGCGCAGGCGTGGGCGGAGGGCCGTGTCTACCAGGCCGGTGCCACCGTGATCCACGCCGGTGTGCGGTACCGGTGCCTGCAGACCCACCAGGCCCAGGGCGCGTGGGCGCCCAACCGCACTCCGGCCCTGTGGCAGCGGGTGTGACGAGGTGTCAGGGAAGCCCGGCGCGAACGGCATGTGCCGTCGGCGCCGGGCGGGGCCCGCTACTCCTCGGCCAGCAGCGCGTACGCGGTGGCCAGGAACGGGTCGTGGGCGCGGAAGCGGCGGGTGCACACCGCGGCCAGGGCGGTGCCGGTGTCGGCGCGAAAACCGAGGAACGCCTGCTGGCCGAGGGTCGCGCCACTGTGGAAGTACATCGGTCCGCCGTCCGTCGGGTGACGGAACCAGGCGATGGTGTGGACGTGCCGGTGCCCGATGCCCCTGCGGAGCACGGGGCGGCGCACCGCCCGCAGGGCGGGGGCGAGGTGCGGTGACACGCCGGTCGGGTCCAGATGGGCCTCGAGGAAGGTGAGCAGGTCGTGCGGCGTGGCCCGTACGGCTCCGGCCGCCTGGAAGCCTCCGGCGTCGAAGGCGGGCACCCGTGACACGCCGTCCCTTCCGTGCCCGAGGGCGTCGGACCCGGAGTCGTCCGCCCGCAGGGTGGTGCCGTCCAGGCCGAGGGGGCTCAGGATCTGGTCGGTGAGGAGGGCCTCCCAGGGCGTGCCGGTCGCGGCGGCGAGTGCGTGTCCGAGTACGGCGACGCCGTAGTTGGAGTAGCGCCACCGGGTACCGGGGCGGTGGCGCGGCCGGTGGCGCAGGAAGGCGTCGATGACCCGGGCCTCCGGGAAACGGCCGTAGGGGTTGGTGGTCCAGGCGGGCAGCCCCCGGAGGAAGAACCCGGCCGGCAGTGCGGGCAGGCCGGAGGTGTGGGTGATCAGGTGGGCGAGCGTGACCGGGTCCGCACCTGTCGGCCGCCCCCCGTCCAGGAAGGCGGCGGCAGGTTCACCGCCGGACAGCCGGCCACTGCGGATCAGCCGGGCCAGCAGCAGACCGGTGAACGTCTTCGTCGCCGAGCCGATCTCGTAGCGCAGGTTTTCGCGGGTGACCGACGGGGGCAGGGCGGTGCCGCCGCTCACGACACTGCGGCGGCCGTGCCGGGAGAGGGCGAACACCACGTCCGGGGCGTCGGAGGTGGTGACGGCGTCGGAGAGCCGCTCGACGAGCGGGCCGTCGTCCGGGGGGACCTGCAGGGACGGGCCGCGCGGGGCAGGCCCGGCGGCGTGGAGCGTGGCGCGCATACGCCGGGGATCTTCTGACGCCGTGTCGTGCGGGGCGAGGGAGCGGCCCGCCGGTGTGGCGCGCGAGGCCGCCGGGCCCTCGTTCGGCGCGTGGCTCGCGGGCGAGGATGCGTCCGCCGGCGTGACACGCAGGGCCGGAGTCTCGGCGTCGTCGAGCGGTTCACCCGGCCAGGGCGTGTGCCGACGGGGCGTCATGAGGCGTGTGCCAGCAGGGCCAAGGACCGGGACGTGGCCAGTACGGAGGCGTAGGCGGCGACCAGCGTGGGGTGGTAGACGATGTCGAACACCTCGTCGGGAGCCCCCTCGGGCATCGTCCGCAGGGCGGGCATGGCGCCTTCGGGCTGCTGTGCTGCGGCGAAGCCCTCCCAGGCCCGCTCGTCCAGGGTCGGGCGCGGCAGGCAGGCGTCGACCACGAGCAGTTCGCCGAGCAGGTCCCAGCGTTCCAGGTCCAGCCAGTCGTCGATCCAGACCGGCAGCCAGGTCGCGAGGTAGTCGGCGGTGGCGGGTGGCAGACCGTCCGGCTTCTCCCCCCAGTCCGTCAGGTGGAAGACGTTGTGCGTGACGTCGTAGGCGATGTGCCCTTCCACCGTCCAGGGTTCGGGGGTGCGGGCCAGCCAGGTCGTGTCCCTCAGTTCGGACTCCGGCGGCCGGGGCGGGAGGCCGAACCGGCGCTGGAACGCGGACAGGCCGAGCCGCCGGGTGGGGGTCGCCTCGAACGCCGCCCAGCTGTCCAGCCGGTGGTTCAGGGCGGCTGCCCGCTCCACCTCCGGCTGGCTGTAGCCGAGTTCCTTGAAGGGCAGGTACACCTCGAAGGGGATGGGGGAGATGGGCTCCGTGAGCTGCCCCCGCACCAGCATGCGGCCGCCGTCCAGCGTCTCGCGCCAGGCGTGGTCGAGGAGTTGCCGGGCCAGCCGGGCCTGACGCGACCCGGCGACGCCCTCGCGGAACAGCACCTTGCAGATCATGGCCAGTTCGCCGATGGGTTTGAAGCGCTCCAGGAAGCCGATCTCGGGGTCCACATCGGGTTCCAGCTCGAATCCGTCACGGTGGGCCCACAGCCATTCCAGGGCGCCGACTCCGACGTTGTGGATCAGGCGGGTGTCGGTCATCCCAGCACTCCTTGTCCGCCGGGCAGGTGGGGCGCGGCTGCCCGGGCTCCGTCGTCGAGCCGCCCGGTGGTCAGCGTCGCGGCGAAGGCGGCCATGAGGGTGGGGTGGTAGTGGGAGGGGAAGTCCGGACCGCTGCCGTGGTCCGCTCCGCTCCCCTGTTCCGGGACCGCGCCGGAGGGGTGCTGTGCCGCCGCGATCCGCGCCCAGGCGTCACGCAGGACGGCGGGTTCGGGCAGCAGGGGCAGGCTCGCCGCCACGGCCAGCAGCTCGCAACCGAGGTCCCACATCCCGGCATCCAGACAGGTGTCGAGCCAGGGCGGCAGCCAGTCGGCCAGGTAGCCGGCGAGGTCGGGCGGCACCCCCGCGGGGCCGGCGCGCCCCCAGTCGGTGAGATGGAAGACCACGTGGGTGAGGGAGTAGCCGGAGGACTGCTCGAAGGTCCAGGGCTCGGGCAGCCCGCCCAGCCAGGTGCGCCGCAGCGCCTGCGGCATCGCGTCGGACTGCCGGATGCCGCTGCGGGTCTCGGCGTTCACGACGCCGAGCCGCCGGGTGGGCTCCTGCTCGGTGAGTTGCCAGCTGCGGGTGCGGGCCACCGTGGCGGTGGCCGCCTCGTAGCCGGGGTGCCGCAGGCCCGCCGCGGCCATGGCGGCGTACACCTCCAGCGGGTATGTGGCGAAGGGTTCCAGCCGTTGCAGGCGCAGGAACAGCTCTCCCCGGCCGGTCTCCTGCCACGCGAAGTCCATCAGGGCCGACGCGCAGGCGTGGAGCGGATCCGGGGGCGCGGTGTGGCGGCAGACGGTCGCGCACACCTGCGCCAGTTCCCCGAGCGGCTTCCAGCTGCGGTTCACCTGTCCGTCAGCGGCCAGCGCGTCCTCGCCCAGCGCGAACTGCGCGCGATGTGCCGACACCCACGCCAGCGCGTCCTCGGCGACCTGCCGCGTCCCCCACGTCCCCGGGATGTCGCTCACACGAACACTCCCGTCCGCGTCAGACGCGCCGCGCTCACCTGGAGAGCCACGAGCGGGTCCTGTCCACCCATCAGCTCCACGAAGTCCAGGCCGTTGTCGAGTCCCAGCGTCTGCGGTACGCCCTCCAGCAGGGTCAGCCAGCGTCCGGCGCCGGCCGCCTGTCGCCAGTCCCTGCGGCGTACCGCGCGCACGAAGCCCCGGGCGACGTCGACCGGACGGTGCTGTGCCGCGCGTGCCACCGCGCAGTCCTCTCCCGGTACCGCCAGGGCGGCCAGTACCGCGAGCTGGTGTGTCAGGAGTTGCCAGGGCGCGCCCTCGAGCCAGGCGGCGTCGGGTTCCGGGTGCGGGCCGTCGGCGTGGCCCGGGTCGAGTCGCCACAGCGTGTGCCGCATGGCCCAGTGGCTCCACAGAACGGTGGGGGCGGCGTCGGCGCCGGGCGGGTAGGCCTCCACGGCCGCACGGAACACCGCGAGTTCGTCGGGCAGCGGCGGGGTGGACAGCAGGGTGCTCGGCAGCATCGCGTCGGCTCCCAGCACACGTACGGCCGCGAGGGCGAGGCCCTCCGCTTCCCCGTCGGCCGCCCGCTCCGGGGCGGCCGCACGAGCGTGGTCTCCGCTCCGAAGAGCGGAGACCACAGAGGAAGCGAGGTCCTGCACCGCGCCCTGCAAGAGGGACGAAGTGCCAGACTGCTCCATTTGTTTACTCCCGTCGGTCCACTAGCCCTTCTTGGGGCGCGGGGTGGGCGGCGACAGGAGCAGCCCGTAGCCGCCCTTGAACAGCGCGAGTGCGGCGCACTCGCGGCTGTCGCGGTAGATGCCGTCGGCTTCTGCCGGGTCGAGTGCGGCCTCGATGTCGGCACTCTGGATGCCCGTCAGGTCCTTGGTGACCTTCTCGGTGGCAGTCATTGCACCATCTCCTTGACTGAAGTGGATGCTTTCTCCTCTAGTGCACCTGATGGGGACAAATCATGCCAACTTACCCAAGAGTTTATTTGCGTCACTTCTTCAACATCTCACCCATAAGCGACCTAGTGGCACGGGCGGTGTGAGTGCTTCGGCTCCGGCTGGGGAACCCGGCGGACGCTGTACCCACCGACCCCCTGGAGAGGGCCATGAGTCTGTTGCGAGTGCTCGGCCGCCCCATGCTGGCCTCGATGTTCCTCACGGGCGGCTTGAGTTCCGTCCGCGACCCGGAGCAGGTCGCCGACGCCGCCGAGCCTGTCGTCCAACCGGTCACCGAGCGCGTCCCGGCCCTGCCGGACCGCACCGAGCAGGTCGTACGCCTCAGCGGCGCCGTGCAGGTCGCCGCGGGACTGATGCTGGCCACGGGGCGCATGCCGCGTCCGGCCGCGCTGGCCATCGCGGCCACACTGGTGCCCACCACGCTGGCCGGGCACCGTTTCTGGGAGTCGGAGGACCCCGAGGAGCGGGCACAGCAGCGCATCCACTTCTTCAAGAACCTGTCCATGCTCGGCGGGCTGCTGATCGCCGCCGACGACACCGGCGCCCGCCCCTCGGTGGTGTGGCGCGGCACGCACGCCGCCCGTGGTCTGCGGCGCGACGCGGGTCTGGTGCGCCGCTCCGTGCGTGCCACCGCACGGCCGGCCGCCGCGGCCGGGCGCGTCCGGGCCAAGCTCCCCGCGTGAACCGCCTGAACCGCCGGTCCCGCCGGTACGGCACCGGCGGGACCGCGCGTTAACCCCATGGGGCCGGGGGGACCCGAGCGCTGGAGGTGAAGGACATGGGACACGGAGGAAACGTCATCGACGAACTGGTGACCGATCACCGCGAGGTCGAGGAGATGTTCGGCAGGATCGAGGCACTGCCGTCCGGCCACCAGGACCGCAAGCTGTACGCCGACCAGGTCACGATGGAGCTCGTACGGCACTCGGTGGCCGAGGAGGCATACCTGTACCCGGCGGTCCGCGAGCACGTGGCCGGCGGGGACGCCATCGCCGATCAGGAGCTCCAGGACCACGCCACGGCCGAGCAGATCATGAAGGATCTGGAGGGCTGTGACGCGGGCGACGCCGAGTTCGACCGTCTGATGGGCATGCTCATGAGCGAGATCCGCTCGCACATCGCCGACGAGGAGGGCAACCTCTTCCCGCGGCTGCGGCAGGCCTGTCCGATGGACGCGCTCAACGAGCTGGGCGACAAGGTGCGCAAGGCGAAAAAGACCGCTCCGACCAGGCCCCACCCGGCAGCCCCCGACAAGCCCCCGGCGAACAAGCTGCTGGCCCCGGGCACCGGGATGGTGGACCGGCTGCGGGACGCGCTGAGCGGCCGCGGCAAGTCCGAGTAGGGCCGTCACCGTCTGTGCGGGGTCCGTCGCCTAGGCGACGGACCCCGCTTCCGTGTGTGCGCGTGTGAGTAACCACACTGCGGCCTCAAGGCCCGTGCGCGGCAGGGAGTTTGGGAGGCGCGAGACGGCGGATCACGGTGCGGTGGAACCGCTTCTCCGGTCCCCTCTGCCACGATGGGCGGCGCCGTACCCGTCGAGGGGAACCACCGCGCAGCGCGGCCGGTGTGTCCCGCCCCCTCGTCCCCCTCCTCCTGAGTCCTCCGACTCGTCTCCGAGTACCGCACTGTGTCTTCCTCCCCCTCCCCTGCCCTGCCCGCCTCCCGCTCGCCCTGGCGGTCCCTGCGGTACCGCAGCATGCGCTGGTGGTCCGTCGCGAACTTCGTGTCGAACGCCGGTACGTGGATGCAGCTCACCGTGCAGAACCTGCTGGTCCTGCAGATCACCGGGTCCGCCGCCGCGACGGGTCTTTCCATGTCCGTGCAGGCCGCCCCGGCGCTGCTGATCAGCGTGCTGGGCGGGGCCGCCGTCGACCGGTGGCCCCGCAAGCTGACGGCCGCCGTGAGCCAGGCTCTGCTCGGCGCGATCGCGTTCACCACGGCCGTCCTCGTGGCGCTGGACCGGATCGACATGACCTCGCTGATGGTGCTGGCCGCCGTCACGGGTGTCGTCGCGACCGTCGACAACCCGGCGTGCGCGCTGCTGGGCAACGACCTCGTGCCGGCGGAGGACGTGCCCTCGGCCATCGGCGTCGGGGCGCTGGTGCACCAGGCGGGCCGCCTGGTGGGAGCGGCCCTGGCCGGTGTGGCGGTCGGGTTCCTCGGCACGTCCGCCGCGTACTTCGCGAACGGTCTTTCGTTCCTCTTCGTCGCCTCGGTCATCCCGTTCCTGCGGCCCGCCGCCGGAGCGGTGCGGCAGACCGGCCGGGAGCCCGAGGGCGGCGTCGGCTCGGACCTGACCGTGCGCGAGGGGCTGGCCTACTTCGTGCGGCGGCCGCGCCTGGTCGCGCTGGCGGGTGTGACCGGGATCAGCGCGGTGTTCGGCCGCAACTACGGGCTCACCCTGGCCGTGCTGGTCACCGGGCCGCTCGCGGGAGGCGCCGGTTCGTTCGGCACGGTGTCGACCGTGCTCGCCGCCGGCGGCATCCTCGGCGCGGTGCTGGGCGCCCGGCTGCGCCGGCCGTCGGTGCGGCTCGTGGGCACGCTGGCGGCCGCGGGGGCGCTGCTCCAGGTGGTGGCGGGCCTGTCGCCGTCGCTGGCGGTGCTGATCGTGCTGGTACTGCCCATGGCCGTGGTGGAGTCCGTCTCCGACACCGCCGGTACGGCCGTCCTGCAGACCGACCCGCCCGCCCACCTGCGGGGACGGGTGCTGGGCGTGTGGGGCAGCATCGGCACGGTGTGGGGCCTGGGCGGCCCGCCCGCACTGGGCCTCCTCATGGAACTGGCCGGACCCCGCGGCGCCCTCGTCACCGGGGGACTGCTCATCGCCAGTGCGATCGGGACGGGCTCTCTGCTGCGCCGCCGCCGGGCCACGGCGCCGGTGCTGCTGCGCAAGGAGGACCACGACACCCTGGGCAAGCCGGCGCTCAGCCCGGCTGCCTGAACCGGCTCGGCCCGGGGGCCCCGGGCACGCGGCCCGGACGGCGGCCGGACCGGGCGGACATCAGCCTCCGGGGGGCCTGGCCCGGACGGCGGCCGGACCGGGGCGGCGTGCCGCGCGGCCCCGGGACAGGGGCTGCTGCCGTGTGTCACACGGCGGCCCGCGTGCCCTCGCCATCGGCAGCCTCCGTCCCGCCTGCCCGGCACCGCCGGGGGCGTGACCGAGCGCCCGGGAGGGTGCTCCCCCGCGCAGCGGAACACCCCGCCGCCCCCGAGCCCTCGACGGGCCGCACGGCGGACACCGGCGGCTCGGCGTCCCAGGCGCCCTACGGTCGCAGGGCCGCCTGTGCCGCCACCGCCGCGCGGCGGGCCAGCAGGGTCGTGGAGCGGCCGTCGAGGTAGGGCAGGACCACGGCCTGGCCGCCCCAGGTGCGGAGCACCTCCGCTTCGGGCAGGTCCTGGACGGAGTAGTCGCCGCCCTTGACCCAGACGTCCGGCCGCAGCCGGGCCAGTACCGCCTCGGGGGTGTCCTCCTCGAAGACCGCGACGGCGTCGACACTGCCGAGCGCGGCCAGGACGCGGGCGCGGTCCGCCGCCGGGTTGAGGGGGCGGCCCGGGCCCTTGCGGCGGGCGACGGACGCGTCGGAGTTCAGGCACACGATGAGGCAGTCGCCGATGCGCCGGGCGCTCTCCAGCAGGCCGACGTGACCGGCGTGCACCAGGTCGAAGCAGCCTCCGGTGGCGACGACGGTGCCGCCCCTGGACCGGACCCGCTCGGCCAGGCCGAACGCGTCGTGCGCCGGCTCGGCGGCGGGGCCGGGGGCGGGCTCGGTCCGCCACAGGCCGGGGTTGCCCGCCCCGCCCGCCGCGACGAACGCGGCCGCCTCGGCGACGGCCCGTTGCAGCGCCTCCTCGGGCAGCAGGCCGTCGGCGAGGGCCGCCGCCGTCGTGGCGGCGAAGCAGTCACCCGCGCCGCAGGGGTCCCCGGCAGCCCGGTAGGGCACGGGGACGAGCATCGGCGTGCCGGAGCCCGGCCGGACCAGCAGCACCCCGCGTTCGCCGAGGGTGACGGCGACACCGGCCGCTCGCCAGCGTTCGGCGAGACGGGCCCCCCTCTCGGCGTACGCGCCCAGCGTGGTGTCCCCGGAACCGGGGTGCAGGGCCCGTGCCTCGGCCGCGTTGGGGGTGACGAGGCGGGCCCCCGGCACCGGCGGGTCGCCCTGGGGGTGCGGGTCCCACACCAGGGGCGTGCGGCGGGCGGCGTCCTCCAGGAGCGGCCGCAGGGCCCCGGCCGTGTGCCGGCCGTAGTCGGCCACCAGGACGGCGTGCGCGCCGGCCAGGGCCTCACGGACCGCGTCACCGGGCTCGCCGGGGGTTCCGCCGCCCCGGTCGATGCGGACCACCGGCCGCCCGCCGGCGAGGACGCGGGTCTTGACCGGCAGGGTGCCGTCCAGCGGGATCTCCAGCAGCCGGACCCGGCCGCGCAGCCCGCGCCGTACCGCCTCGCTGGCCTCGTCGTCGCCGAGCGCGGTCACCAGGACCACGTCCCGGCCACCGCGGGCGGCGAGGGCGGCGGCCAGACCGGCTCCGCCGGGGTGGCGGCGGTCGCCGGTGACGTCGACGACCGGGGCGGGGGCGTCCGGGGCGAGGCGGGTGGAGACGCCCTCGATGTCCTCGTCGAGGAGGACGTCCCCCACGACGACGAGGGGGTGGGGGCCGGTCATGACGTGCTCCCGTGGGTGAGGACCGCGCGGTGTGCCGGCAGCGCGGACACGGCCGTGTCGAAGCACTCGCAGAGCAGGTGGACGGCGACGAGATGGATCTCCTGGACGTTGGCGGTGCTGCCGGCGTCGACGCACAGGGCTTCGTGGGCGGCTTCCGTGAGGGGGTTGGGGCCACGTCCGGTCAGGGCCCACACGCGCAGTCCGGCCTGCCGGGCCGTCACGGCGGCGGCGATGAGGTTGGGGCTGCGCCCCGAGGTGGAGAGCAGCATCAGGACGTCGCCGGGGCGGCCGTGGGCGGTGACCTGACGGGCGTAGACGTGGTCGAAGCCGTAGTCGTTGCCGATGGCGGTCATGCTGGACGTCTCGGCGTGCAGGGCGAGCGCGGAGTAGGCGCGGCGTTCCCGGCGGTAGCGGCCGACCAGTTCGGCGGTGAGGTGCTGGGCCTGGGCGGCGCTGCCGCCGTTGCCCGCGGCCAGCAGCCGTCCGCCGCCGGTGAGGACGTCGGCGAGACGGCCGCCCCAGTCCGCGAGCCGGTCGAGCCCCTGCCTGCGGAATCCTCCGAGGGATTCCTCCAGTGACCGGCAGTGCAGTCGCGCGGTTTCCAGGACGGGGTGTGCGGGGGGTTCGCGTTCGCTCATGTCGATCGGGCGTACCGCCGTGGGTGACGGCGGCGAACCCGCACCTCCTTCGGATGTCGAACGTCGGGCCTTGGTGGCTGTCGTCGGGCGGGGAGCGGGTCCGGGCGGTCAGCCGGCGCGGGTCGCGGCGGGCTCGGTGTCGAGGACTTCGCAGTAGGCGGCCTCGGTGGCGGCGGCGACCCGGCCCCAGCCGTACCGGCTCAGGACGCGCCGTCGGCCGGCCGCGCCGCAGGCCGCGCGGGCCTCCGGGTCGGCGAGCAGCGCGGCGACGGCGGCGGCCAGGGCCGCCGGGTCGCGGGGCGGCACCAGCCGCCCGGTGCCGGGGTCGGCGACGGTGTCGAGCTGCCCGCCGACCGCGCTGGCCACGACGGGCACGCCGCAGGCCATGGCCTCCAGCGGGACGATGCCGAAGGGTTCGTAGTCGGCGGGGCAGACGACGACGTCCGCTGAGCGCAGCAGCGACGGCACCTTTTCGCTGGGAAGGGCACCGGTGAAGCGGACGCGGTCGGCGACCCCGGCGTCCCGGGCGATGCCGCGCAGCCGCCGCACCTCCGGGTCGCCGTCGAGCCGGCCGGCGGGCGGCCCGCCGACCACGACCAGCTCGGTCCCGGGCAGCCGGGCCAGTGCGGTGACGGTGACGGCGGCGCCCTTGCGCGGCACGAGCCGGCCCAGCTGGAGGATCCGGTGCGGGTACGGTCCGCGCGGTGCGGCCGGGCCCTTCGGCGTGAACCGGTCGGTGTCGACGCCGCACGGCACGATGCCGACCTGGTGCGGGGGAATGCCCATCAGGGCCAGTTCGCGGGCCTCGTCCCGGCAGGTGGCGATGACGCGGTCGCAGCCGAGACCGACCTCGATCTCGCCGGGGATCCGCTCCGGCGGACTGGTGTCGGCGAGCCGCTGGTGCCGCCTCTTCACCGTGCCGAGGGCGTGGTAGGTGTGCAGCAGGGGCAGGCCGTGCTCGCGGGCCGCGCGCAGGGCGGCCAGGCCCGACATCCAGTAGTGGGAGTGCACGACGTCGGGGGTCCGGGTGCGCCAGGCGCTTGCGAGGTGGCGGCCGAAGGCGTCCATGTGCGGCAGGAGCTCGTCCTTGGGGAGCGGCTCGGCCGGCCCCGCGGGTACGTGGTGCACCTCGACGCCGTCGCGCAGTTCCGTCCGGCAGGGCAGGTCGGGCGCGTCGCGGCGGGTGTGGACGGTGACGCGGTGGCCGCGGTCGGCGAGTGCGGCGGCGAGGCAGGCGACGTGGACGTTCTGTCCGCCGGCGTCGACGCCGCCGAGCGCGGCCAGGGGGCTGGCGTGCTCGGAGACGAGCGCGATGGCGAGGACGCCCGGGTCGAGCGGGTCGCCGCCGAGCGGTCCGGCCGGGAGGGGACTGAGGGACGGGGTCATGAGCACACCTCCGTGATCAGGCGCTCCCAGTCGGCCAGGAAGCGCTTGAGCCCGTAGCGTTCGAGGGCCTCCTGCCGGGCGCGGGCTCCGTCCGCGGCCGCCGCCTCCGGTTCGTGGAGGTAGCGGCGGGCGGCGCGGGCCAGGACGTCGGGGCGGGTGGTCAGGGTGCCGGCACCGGGCGGGACCGCCTCGACCGCCTCGGTGGTGGCGAGCGCCAGCACGGGCAGGCCCAGGTGCATCGCCTCCAGCAGGGACAGGCCGAGGGAGGTCCAGCGCACCGGGTGCAGGTACATGCGGCGTTCGGCCAGGGCCGTGTGCAGCTCGCTCTGGGGAAGGTCGGCCGTACGGCAGCGGTCGGCCGGCAGGCCGAGGTGTCCGGCCAGGCCGTCGGTGCCCATGCCGAAGACGTCGAGCGGCACGGCCTCGGCCAGTGCAGGCAGCAGGTCCGTTCCGGTGTACCGGGCGCGTCGCACGGGTTCGTTGACGACGACGGCGGCGCGGGCGAGCCGGCCGCTGTAGCGGTGGCCCGGGTCGACGATGCCGTGCTCGATCACCTCGGTCCGGGTGGTGCCGCAGTCCCAGAACAGCCGGTTGAAGTGGGTGACGTGGACGAGCGTCAGGTCGTCGCGGCCGGCGCACGGGTGCCGGGTGTCCGGCACGTCGCCGGCCGGCGCGTTGTGCTCCAGGTACACCGCGGGCACGTCCCGGCCGGGGCGGCGTCCGCCGAGCCACCGTTCGGCCAGCGCCGCCTCGTGAGGCCGCTGGAGAAGGACCAGGTCGACCCGCGTGTCGCGGAGTTCCTCCGGAGTGACCTCGCGGACCGAGGACGGCCAGGTGAAGGTGCGGGCCCGCCCGAGGCCGTCCGGGCCGCGGCCGGGGGTGACGGGGACGAGGTAGGTGTGCGGGCCCTGGACGAACGCGGTGGTCCAGGAGCCGTGCACGTGCCACAGCAGGATGTTCATACGGCCGCTCCTCGCTGGGTGTGTTCTCCCCGGCCCGCCGGGTGGTCCGTGAGGGCCGCCACGGCGGCGAGCACCTCCTCGTCGCCGATGCCGTCGAGGCAGGGGTGCCCCGGCACCGGGCAGTGCCTGGCCCGGGTGTCCGCGCACGCGGCGTGCGGGTCGCCGAGCACGACGTGCGGTACGCCGTAGGGGGCCCACCGTTCGGCCGGTACGACCGGCGCGAAGAGGCTGACGACGGGCGTGCCCACGGCGGCGGCCAGATGCGCCGGGCCGGTGTTGCCGGCCACCACGGCGCGGGCCGCCGCCAGGACTCCGGCCAGCTGCGGCAGGTCGGTGGCGCCGCCGAGGTCCAGGGCGTGCCGCCCGGCGACCCGGGCGGTCAGCTCGCGCTCGGCGCGCCCGCCGGTGACGACCACGCGGTGACCCGCCGCGGACAGCGCGGCCACGGCACGTGCCGCGCGGCCCGGTGTCCAGGCCCGTGCGGGCACGGCCGCGCCGGGGTGGAGGACGACGTACGGGCCGGGCCCGGTGAGGTGGGTGGTGGGCGACGGCGGCTGGACGCGCAGCCGGCCGTCGTCGCCGTGCGGGAGCTCGAAACCGGCGGCGCGGGCCAGGTCGAGGGCGGCCAGGGCCTCGTGACGGTGCGGCCGTCTGCGGTGCCGCAGGTCGAGGAGGGCGCCCGGGTAGTCCTCGCAGTCGGCGGCGGTCCGTCCGATCCCGGCCAGCTTCAGCAGGAGGGCGATGGGCAGTGGGCTCTGGTGGTAGGACACCAGCACGATCGCGCGGTCGAAGCGGCCTGCCGTGAGGGTCTCCATCAGTCGCCGGGTGGCCGCCCGCGTGACCGGCGGCGGCTCCAGGCCGACCCAGGGGGCGTCGTAGGTCAGCACCTCGTCGACGCCGGGCAGCATCCGCCCGGCCGGGGCGCCCTGGGGTCCGCAGAGCAGGGCGGTGCGGGAGGATCCGGCGGCGACGGCCCGTACGGCGGGGCCCGCCAGGAGGACGTCTCCGGAGCTGTCGAGGCGGACCACGAGGGTGCGGGGAAGGCGGGTCGGGGTCATCGCGGCTCCCGGGCCGCGAGGGCCGGGCCGAGGACGAGATCCACGGCCGTCGGCAGGTCCGGTGCCGTGGTCCCGGCCGCCGCTGCCTCCTCGGCCCGGGTGACAGCCGTGGGGACCAGGACTCCGCGGGCTCCCGCGGCCCGCGCCGCCTCCATGTCGGCTCCGATGTCGCCGATGACGGCGGTGCGCTCCGGCGGGACGGCGAGGCGGCGGCACGCGGCCAGGATCAGTCCGGGGGCCGGTTTGCGGCAGTCGCAGCCCGCCTCCGGCGCGTGCGGGCACACGGCCCAGACGGCGAACGGCCCGAGCAGCTCCTCCACCCGCAGCCGTACGGCCTCGACCGCGTGGCGGGTGAGCAGGCCCCGGGCCACGCCCGACTGGTTGGTGACGACGCCGACGGGCACCCCGGCGGCGCGCACGGCGTCCACGGCCTGCCGGGCACCGGGCATGAGCGCGACCAGCGAGGGGTCGCCGTTGTAGGGGACGTCGGCGACGAGCGTGCCGTCGCGGTCGAAGAGGACGGCCGCGGGCAGCGGACTGCCCGGATCGTACGGGCGCTGCCGCACGTCCCCGGAGAGCAGCCAGGGGCCTGGACGCGGCGTCATGACCGCAGCCGTTCTCGGGCCGCCGGACGGGGCGCGGGCGTCGGCTCGCCGCTTGGGAACGGGGTGTGCGGCCGGGCCTTGCGGTGCACGAGGCGCCCGCGCAGCCAGTGCCAGGTCGCGGCGGGCGGGACGAGGGCGCTGGTCACCGTCATGGTGAGCACCTCGTCGCGGGTGCCGGGCCCGGGCAGGATGCGGGCGAGGGCGAACTCCGCGGTGCCGGCCAGCCAGGTGGCGGCGCAGGCCGCGGCGGCCCGGTGCCGGCCGAGCAGGGCGCAGCCGAGCGCCGCCACTCCCGCTCCGGTCACCGCCAGGTGCAGGGGCAGGCGGCCGCGGGAGGCCTCCGCCCGGCGCCACCAGTGACGGCCGTGCAGCCGGGTCATCAGCACGTCGTCGGCGTTGCCGGCCTGGAGCCGGACGGAGATCCAGCGCCCGGTCTGCCGTACGGGGTGGGTGGTGGTGCGTCGGCCGGTGGTGAGCGTCCAGCCGGCGTCGAGCGTGCGCAGGGCGAGGTCGGCGTCCTCCCGGAAGGCCCGCCGGAAGCGTTCGTCGAATCCCCCGACGGCCACCAGCGCGTCCCGGCGGTAGGCCATGTCGGCGGTGATCCAGCGGGCGTCGGCGAGACCGGCCGTGTTGCGTTCCCAGTCGGTGGGGCGCCGGCCGGCGGGCAGCGGCACCTCGATGCGGGCGGTGATCCCGGCGGTGCGCGCGGTCGCGGCGGCCAGGTCGAGGGTCAGGTCGTCGCGCCAGGTGGGCCCGGGTACGACGTCGTCGTCGAGGAAGACGATCCAGGGCACGTCACCGGCGGCCCGCCAGCCGAGGTTGCGTGCGGCGGCCGGTCCGCGTGCCCCGCCGGGCACGACGACGGTGCGCGCGCGCAGGGACGGCGGAACGTGGGCGGTGAGGGTGGCCCGGGCCGTGTCGGGGCGGTCGTCGACGAGGACGATCCGGGCCGGGCCCGGTCCGGTGGCCTCGGCGAGGGCGTGCAGGCAGGCGCTCAGGCTGGGCCGTCCGAGGGTCGGGATCACCACGGCGTACTCGGCGTCGGGAGCCGGGGCGTCGGGTCCGGTCATCGGGGGCCTCCGGCGTCGTCGCTGCGGGAGTCGGTACGGAAGAGGTCGCCGCGCCGGATCGCGTACGGGCCGATGGCCAGCAGGTCGACGGGCGAGGAGCCGAAGCACTCCAGGGCGTCGCGCGGGTCGTCGACCATGGGCCGGCCGGCGGTGTTGAGGCTGGTGTTGACGACCACGGGCAGGCCGGTGAGCCGCTCGAACTCGCGGAGCATGGCGGCGACCAGGGGTTCGCGATCCGGGTCGACGGTCTGGATGCGGGCGGTGCCGTCGACGTGCACGACGGCGGGGACGCGCTCCCGCCACGCCGGGGCCACGTCGTGCACGAACAGCATGTACGGGCTGGGCAGCGGGCCGTCGAAGAGGTCGGCCGCGCGGTCGGCGAGGACCATGGGGGCGACGGGCCGGAACTGTTCGCGTCCCTTGACGTCGTTGAGCCGTTCGAGGTTGCCCGCGTGGCCGGGGTGGGCCAGCAGGGAGCGGTGGCCGAGGGCCCGGGGGCCGTACTCGGAGCGGCCCTGGAACCAGGCGACGATCCCGTTGTCCGCCAGGGCGCGGGCGACGGTCGCGGTGATGTCCTGGGGCCGTTCGAAGGGGACGGCGGCGGTCTTCAGCCAGGCTCCGAGTTCGGCGTCGGACCACTCCCGGCCGAGGTCGGCACCGGTCATGGGCGACGGCTCGTCGCCCTCCACGGCGGACAGCAGCAGGGCGCCGCCCAGGGCAGTCCCGGCGTCTCCCGCGGCGGGCTGCACCCACACCCGGGAGAAGGGTCCCTCGCGGGCGATCCGGGAGTTGGCGACGCAGTTGAGGGCGACGCCGCCGGCCAGGGTGAGCACCCGGTCGTGGGTCCGGCCGTGCAGCCAGCGCACCAGGTCGAGCAGGGTTTCCTCCAGCACGGCCTGCGCACTGGCGGCGACGTCGGCGTGGTCCTGCGTCCAGGGCTCGTCGGGGCCGCGGGGCGGACACAGCTCGTGCCAGGGCACCCCGGTGGCGTGGAAGCCGCCGTCTCCGGTGGGGTACACGTGGCGGCGCAGTTCGGCGAGCATGCGCGGCCTGCCGTGGGAAGCGAGGGCCATGACCTTGAACTCGTCGGAGGAGCGCAGGAAGCCGAGGTGTTCGGTGAGTTCCTCGTAGACCAGGCCGAGCGAGTGCGGCAGGTCCTGGGCGTGCAGTGCCTCCAGGCGGTCGCCCACGCGGCGCGCGGCCAGGTGGGAAGCGCGTTCGCCACGGCCGTCGAGGACCAGGACGGAGGAGTTCCCGGCGTCCGGTGCGGCGAAGGCGCTGGAGGCGGCGTGGGCCATGTGGTGCGGGACGAAGCGGACGAGGCCGGGGTCGAGACCGGGCAGGGCGGTCTTCAGGAAGGCGGGTGCCTCGCGGGCGTAGGTCAGCCGCAGGTGGTCCCAGGGGTCGTCCAGCCCCATGTCCGCGGCGGGCCGGGCGAGCCGGGGGTCGAAGGAGTAGGTGACCGCGTCGAGGTCCTGCGGGCGCAGCCCGGCCCGCTTCAGGCACCAGGCCGCAGCCTGCTCGGGCAGTTCCCAGGCGGAGAACGGCAGGGGCCTCTTGCCGTGCTTGCGCCGGGAGAACCGCTCCTCCTCCGCGGCGGCGACGGTCCTTCCGTCGATCACCAGGGCGGCGGCGGGGTCGTGGAAGAGGGCGTTGATTCCGAGGATGCGCATGGGCAGACGGGCCTTTCGGCGGTCGGGGACACCAGGGCGCGGGGGTGCGGGGTGCCCGGGGCGGGGTCAGTCCTCGGTACCGGCCTCGCGGAACCAGGCAATCGTGCGGCGCAGCCCCTCCTCGGCGCGGACCTGCGGGTCCCAGCCGAGCTTGTCGCGGGCCAGGGTGATGTCCGGGCAGCGCACGGCCGGGTCGTCGACCGGGCGTTCGATGTAGCGGATCTCCGAGGAGGACTCGGCGAGTTCGACGACCAGGCGGGCCAGGTCGAGCATGGTGATCTCGGTGGGGTTGCCGATGTTGACGGGGCCGCGCATGCCGTGGGCGGCGGCGGCGAGGATGCCGCGCACGGTGTCGTCGACGTAGCACAGCGACCGGGTCTGGCGGCCGTCGCCGGTCACGGTGAGGGGCTCGCCGGCCAGGGCCTGGCGGACGAAGGTGGGCACCGCGCGCCCGTCGTGGCCGCGCATCCGGGGGCCGTAGGTGTTGAACAGCCGCACGATGCAGGTGTCGGTGCCCTGGGCGTCGGCGTGGGCGGTGGTCAGCGCCTCGCCGAAGCGTTTGGCCTCGTCGTAGACGCTGCGCGGGCCGACGGGGTTGACGTTGCCCCAGTAGCGCTCGTCCTGGGGATTCTGCAGCGGGTCGCCGTAGACCTCGGAGGTCGAGGCCAGGACGAAGCGGGCGCTGGAGGAGTGGGCGAGTTCCAGGGCGTTGCGGGTGCCGAGGCTGCCGGTCTCCATCGTGTGCAGCGGGAGGCGCAGGTAGTCCGCCGGGGACGCCGGAGAGGCGAAGTGCAGGACGAGGTCCGGCGGCCGCTTGATCCGCAGCTCCTCGGCGACGTCGGCCTGGACGAGCGTGAAACCGGGCTGTTCGAGCAGCGGCGATATGTTCTCGGGCCGGCCGGTGCTGAAGTCGTCCACGCAGGTGACGGCCGTGCCCGCGTCCAGCAGGGCGGCGCACAGATGGGAGCCGACGAACCCGGCTCCGCCGGTGACGACGGCGTGTTCCCAGTTCCGTGAGAGAGCGGTGGTCATGTCGGTCACTCCTCCGTCGGCGGCGGCGCGTGGCACGACGGCCGCGCTGCGGTCCGGCGAGACCGGTGGCCGCAGGGCCGTCGAGCCCACGCTCAGCCTCCGACGGCCGTGCGCGCACGGCACGGCCATGTACGGCAAACCGGTGAGTCACGGAGGGTGATATGCGAGGGCGTCGCGCTGCCGGCGGAGGCCGGGGCGGAGGAAGCCCGGAGGTGTCAGGCGATCAGCGTGCGGCCCTGGTTCAGGCGGTCGAGGAGCTGGTTCTGGTGCAGGCCGGCGACCGGGGCGAGGAGGTCCGGGTGGCGCAGCAGGACCGCGGCGTTCCGGTCGCTGTCGTCGGGAGCGACGAGGCGGCGGAACCCGGCGGGTGCCGCGGTGCCGTGGCTGCCGTCGGCGAGGGCGGCGACGGCCCGGGCCGCCAGCTCCGGTTCGGTCAGCAGGCAGGCCGCCCAGCTGGCCACGACCTCGTCCACCCAGGTGCGCCAGGCGTGTGCGTCCATGTCCTCGCCGAGGGCCGCGTCGGCGCCGGTGACCCAGTCCAGCCGCCCGGAACCGCCCGGTCCGGCCAGGTCGAGCAGGGCGGCGTCCATCGCGGTCGGGTACCTGAGCCAGGCCGCGACCGTCACGGCCTGGCGGGCCTGGACCTCGCACAGGGCGGACGCCAGGGCGCCGCCGGTGGCGGGGAAGGCGCGGGTCAGCCACTGGGCGGTGGCCGCGATGACCGGGGAGAGATCTGCTTGCACTGCCGGGCCGTCCGAGGGAAGGGAACGGGGATCTGGTCGTAGACGGTAACCGCCCGTTCCGGCGCCCGGACGTGATCGGGACCTCGTCCGGGACGTGGCCTCGGCCACACCCGCCGACGGGCGAAGCCGCACCCCGGGGCGGCTCGTTTCGCGGCAGAGGGGCCGGGCACCCGGCCCGCGTGTTCCCCCACGGTCGCGAATCCGCTGGCCCGGCCCGGCGTGCGGGTGCCCGGCCGCCGGTGCGCTCGCTGCGCTTCGACGGCTGGATCGCGGGGATCGGCACGACGTCCGGTGCCCGCGTGGTGCTCGGGCACTGGCCGCGGTCGCCGTGGGGGCCGTTCAGCGACGTGATGGTCGAAGAGGCCGACGGGCGGCGGCTGCTGCTGGCGCCCACCGGCGAGACGGCGGACTTCGTCGCCGGCACCTACGTCTTCGACGAGGTGCGGGTCGTACCGGTCGAGGTGCGGATCGCCGACCGCCGGCACTGGACCGTCACCGCCCCGCCGCTCCATCTGCGCTTCAGCACCGGCCGCCGGAACCTGCCGGGCCTGGCGCTGCGGGCGGTCCCGGGCCGGCTCGCCACCCGTCCGGGCTGGATCGCCCTGTGGGACCGGCCCGCCCGTCTGCTGCTGGGGGCGCGCACCCACGGCAGCGCCCGGGCCGGACGGCACCAGTGGTACGGCGCCCGGGATCTGCACCCGGTCACCTCCGCCACCGTCACCTACGAGGGCGAGAGCCTCGGTGCCCTCGCCCCGGTCGAGCCCCCCGTGCGCTTCGGGACCGGCTCGACACCCCGCCCTCCCTGCCTGGTGCGGATCACCACGACGGTGGCCGTCGAGCAGGACCGGAGTACGACAGGAGCCGCGTCATGACGGAACAGCGAGCGGATACGCCGGGCGCCGAACGTGCCCCGGCCACCGACATGTCCCTGCTGGGCATCTACCTCAACGACCATCTCGCCGGTGCCACCGCCGGCACCGCGCGGGTGCGCTACCTGCTGCGCTCGTGCCGGGGCTCGGCGCTCGCGGACGCGCTGGCCCCGGTCGCCGCCGAGATCGCCGACGACCGGACGAGCCTGCTGCACATCATGCGGCGCCTGGACGTCCCGGTACGCCGCTACAAGGTCTACGCAGGCCGGGCGGCCGAGCAGGTGGGACGGCTGAAGAGCAACGGCAGTCTGGTACGACGGTCCCCGCTGAGCACGCTGTGGGAGCTGGAGGCGCTGGCGCTCGGTGTGGAGGGCAAGACGGCGGGCTGGGAGACGCTCCGCGATCTGGCCACCACGGACGAACGCCTCGACGCCCGGCAGCTCGACGAGCTCATCGAACGGGCTCGGCGGCAGCACGCCACGCTGGAGGCGCTGCGCCACAAGCAGGTCGTGGTCGCCTTCCGCGCTGCCTGAGGGTCCGGGCCCGGCTCACCAGAACCTGCTGCCGAGGGCGGGCTGATGGGCCAGTTGTACGGCGTCGCGCAGCCGCAGCGCGACACTGATGGTGGCGCGCAGGGCGGACGGGCGTACGGTCTGGGCGGTCTCGGTGGCGAGGACCAGCAGGCAGGACGCCGCCTGTTCGACCACCGGGACCGGCAGGGTGAAGTCGTTGTCGGCGGCCGTGCGGAACGCCTTCAGGGGGATCGCGGCTCCGTCGATGGCCCGGTGCGCGGCCTGCTCCAGGTGCTGTGCGGCCTGTTCGCACACGGGGGCGGGCAGGGCGATGGTGCGCTGGAACGGTGAACTCGTCATGACCCGACTGCTCCCCCGGCGGTGGCCGGTTCTGTCGGCCGGGGGCGGGATTTCACCGTCCCGCGTGACCGGAGCGTGGCACATGTCCTGGAGTGGTCTGGAGTCGAAACGCCCGACCGAAGGCGGAGAAGGAGCTCGTATGACCGTCTGTTCCGACGTCGTGACCCGGCTGACCGGGCGGGCGGTCAGCGGTGCCAGGCCGCTGTCGGGGGCTCTCACCGAGGTCACCCTCGACGACGGGCGCGTCGTGGTCGTCAAGCGGTCCGCCGAACCGGGGGCGGCGCGGGCCGAGGCGGCGGGGCTGCGGTGGCTGGCCGCCGCCGGGAGCGTGCGGCTGCCGGCGGTGCACGGGCACGAGGAGGGCCGGCTGGTCATCGACCGGGTTGCCCGGGGCCGGCCGGACCGGGAGGCGGCGTTGCGGTTCGGCCGGGACCTCGCGGCGCTGCACGCCGCCGGAGCGCCTGCCTTCGGGGCGCCGCCACCGGGCGGGCCGGTGGACGCGTACATCGGGCTCGCGCCGATGCGCAACGAGCAGGGCACCGACTGGCCGCGCTGGTACGCCGAGCAGCGCGTGCTGCCCTATCTGCGGCGGGCGGTGGACCAGGGCACGGTCCTGGCCGGTGAGGCGGCCGTCGTGGAGCGTCTGTGCGAGCGGCTGCCGGCGTTGGCGGGGCCGGCCGAGCCGCCCGCGCGGCTGCACGGCGACCTGTGGAGCGGCAACGTGCTGTGGGCGGCCGACGGACACGTGTGGCTGATCGACCCGGCCGCGCACGGCGGGCACCGGGAGACGGATCTGGCGATGCTGCGCCTGTTCGGCTGTCCCCATCTGGAGCGGGTGCTGGACGGCTACCAGGAGGTGGCGCCGCTCGCGGACGGCTGGGCGGGGCGCGTCGGCGTGCACCAGCTGTTCCCGCTGCTGGTGCACGCCGTGCTGTTCGGCCGGGGCTACGCGGAACAGGGCCTCGCGGTGGCCCGTTCGGCCCTGCAGGGGTGACCCGTCAGCGGGTCACGACGTGCCGTTCGTCGGGGACGCAGTGGGTCATGGTCAGGCCCTCCACGTCGCGCGGCTCGTTCTTGCCGAGCTTGGCGAGGCGTTCACGGTCGTCGTCCGTGAGGTCCTGGCTCGCCAGCGGCTCCAGTCCTGACACGTCCTCCGGGCCGATGCCCAGTCCCTCGCCGACCCGCAGGCCGAGGTCGTTCTCGACGAGCAGGAAGTGCCAGACCATGCGCTCCTGGATCGCCCGGTCGCACTGGGAAAGTTGACCGATGAAGTTCTTCACCAGGTCGTCGCGCTCCCAGTCCTCCAGCAGCAGGTAGCGCTGCCCGGCCTGGAGGTAGTCGTTGGTGCGGGGGATGCGCTTGCGGGTGAGCCGGCCGGTGATCTCGGGGCCCTGCTCGTCGTGGGTCGGGTACCGGGCCTCGCGCAGACCGCCGGTGATCGACGGCTCGTAGTTGACGTGCGGGTTCTCGCCCCCGCCGTCCACGTGGTAGGTCATCTGGCCGTCGCGCTGGTTGGTGCGCACGTCCGCGTTCTTGGCCTGGTTGACGGGGAGCTGGAGGTAGTTGGCGCCGACCCGGTAGCGCTGGGTGTCGCTGTAGGAGAAGGTCCGGCCGATGAGCATCTTGTCGTCGGAGAAGTCCAGGCCGTCGACGAGGACGCCGGTGCCGAAGGAGATCTGCTCGTTCTCGGCGAAGAAGTCCTGCGGCATCCTGTCGAGCACCATCCGGCCCACCGGCTTGGGCGGGAAGTCCTGCTCGGGCCAGGTCTTGGTGTCGTCCAGGGGGTCGAAGTCGAGCTCCGGGTGGTCGTGGTCGTCCATCATCTGGACGAGCAGTTCCCACTCCGGGTGGTCACCGCGGGCGACCGCCTCGTACAGGTCCTTGGTGGCGTGGCCGAGGGTGTCGGCCTGGACGTTGGCCGCGTCCTCCTCGGTCATGCTGCGCACGCCCTGCTTGGGCATCCAGTGGTACTTGACGAGCCTGGTGTCGCCGTCGGGGTTCACCCACTTGTACGTGTTGACGCCGAAGCCCTGCATGTGGCGGTAGTCGGCGGGGATGCCGCGCGGGCTGAACAGGTTGACCAGCATGTGCATCGCCTCGGGCGTCTGCGACATGAAGTCGAAGATGCGGCCCGGCTGCTGTTCGAAGGTCACCGGGTCCGGCTTGAGGGCGTGGATGACGTCCGGGAACTTGATGGCGTCGCGGATGAAGAAGACGCCCAGGTTGTTGCCGACCAGGTCCCAGTTGCCGTCTTCGGTGTAGAACTTGACGGCGAAACCACGTGGGTCGCGGGCGGCCTCGGAGGAGTCGCGGCCGCCGATGACGGTGGAGAAGCGGACGGCGACGTCCGTGCGCTTGCCGCGCTCCTGGAACAGTTTGGCCCGGGTGTAGCGGCTGATGGGCTCGTCGCCCCAGGTGCCGTAGGCCTCGAAGTGGCCGTAGGCGGTGACGCCGCGGGCGTGCACGACGCGCTCGGGGATGCGCTCGCGGTCGAAGTGACTGATCTTCTCCAGGAGCTGGTAGTTCTCCAGCGTGGCGGGGCCGCGGGCGCCGACCGTGCGCTGGTTCTGGTTGTCGTAGACCGGATGGCCCTGGCGGTTGGTGAGTACCTTGCGGTCGTCGCCCGGAGCGGGGCCGGTACCGGATACGTCCGTCATGTGCGTGGGCTCCTTCGGCTCGTGACCGGCGGCCGGCCGGGCCGTTGCCGTGAGCGACCGCCCGGCCGGTCCTGGCGGGACGGGCCGGGTACCCGGAGGCGGGGGGTCACTCACGTGCAGGTGACCCGGCAGGCCGTTGGCGGCAGAGGGACCCTCTGTCCGCGAGGAGGGCGGGCCAGTCCTCACCGTAGGTGACGACGGCGGCGTACACCGCGTCCACGGCCGCCCGGAGCGGGTCCGGTTCGGCGGCGCCGGTCACGGCGGGGAGGGCCGCGTGCGGTTGCGAGATGTCGGTCTCGTCGAGCCCCAGGTCCCAGGAGTCCTCACCCGCCCACTCCACGAGCGCGCTGTCCGCCGAGGCCGGGCGGAAGGACACCTCGACGATGTCCTCCCAGGACGGGTCCAGCGGTGGGGCGTGGTCGTGCACCTCGACGGTGAAGCCGACCTCGCCGGTGTGCAGGCCTGTGCTCAGCCAGAGCGCTCCGGCTGTCGCCGCCCCGCACAGCCCCGCGCTCTGTCCGGCGAACGCCTCGGCCAGATCCGGTCCGTAGCTGTCCGGGTCGCTGTGGACGTAGATCTGCCCGTAGTGCACATGGACCTCTCCCTCGACCGGCCTGCGCACGGTCAACTCCTCTCGCCCGGAGATGCGATGGTGAACCGCCGGCATCGTGGCATCCGCCACTGACAACGGGGCCGGGCCACAGGAAGGGAGAAGCGTGCGGCACGTCTACTGGATCGGGGGCGCGAGCGGCGCGGGCAAGTCCACGATCGCCCGCCGGCTGGCCGGGCGGCACGGCTGGCGTCTCTACGCGACCGACGACGTGATGGCGGATCACGCGCGGCGGTCCACCGCCGCGGAGGCGCCCTTCCTGCACGCGTTCATGGCCATGGACATGGACGAGCGATGGGTCCACCGGTCCCCCCGGACCATGCTCGACACGTTCCACTGGTTCCGGGGCGAGGCCTTCGGTCTGATCGTCGAGGACCTCGCGCGGATGCCCGGGCGGACGCCTGTCGTCGTCGAGGGATTCCGCCTGCTGCCGCACTTGGTGGAGCCGCTGCTCACCGAGCCCGGGCACGCCGTCTGGCTGCTGCCCACGCCGGACTTCCGCCGGGCCGCGTTCAGGAGCCGTGCCGCGTCCGAGGGGAGTTTCACGCAGCGGACCGGTGATCCGCTGCGGGCGGAACACAACCTCGCCGTCCGGGACGCCCTGTTCACCGAGCGGCTGCACGAGGAGACCGCGCGTCTGGGGCTGCCCGCCGTCACGGTGGACGGCACGCTGACGGAGGACGAACTCGCCGAGCGGGTGAGCGAGATCTTCCGGCTCTGAGGCTTTGAGGCTCTGGCACGGAGGCCTTGACACGGAGGAAGGCCCGGACCGCTCGGGGTCCGGGCCTTCGGTGGCCGATGAGCCTCAGCCTCCGTCGAGGCGTGCGCGCAGCAGCCCCTTGCCCAGTTCGGCACCCTTGCGGCTGTCCGCCTGGGCCTTGCGGAACAGGTCCGCGACCTCGGTGTCCTTGGCGCGCTCGGCGTCCTGGATGTAGCTCTCCAGACGCAGGGCATTGTTCAGGCACGCCTCGACATACCAGATCAGGTTGTAGTCCTTGTCCTGCGTACCGGTCACACCGCCGGTCTCCGATCCACTGCTCATGCGGGCCTCCTTCTCGCGGAGCGGACCTCTTCAGGCGCTGGACGGGTACCCCTGCTCCTGTGGGGCACACAGCCGGTTCCGGTCACGAGGAGTGACGGCCGGGTCACGGTCGCGAGCCCCGGCCGGTCAGACCCGCACGCACCACCAACTCCCCCGCTCTCTACGGCAATCCAGACAGTTGCCCCGGAAGCCCCCAGCCGCCGGTCACTTTCGGAACGAAGTGGCGTGACACCGTGCGAGACCGGTCGATGACGGTGTGTACTGTGCTGCGGGTGGCTCGCCAGAGCACCTCGGACCCGACCCTGCCCGACTCCCTCCTGGAATCGACTCGATGATCGAAGTACCGGACCTGGCTGTCGGCGCCCTCGCGCTGGGCACACTGTCCGCGTTCGCCCTCGGCGGGGGCCTGCTGCGCTCACGGCGGCAACTGGCCGCGCAGCGCGCCAAGACGGCCGCGCTGCGGGCCCAACTCGACGGGACAACACGGGCGTTCACTTTCGAGGTCGAGCACTTGGCGGTGCGGCGGGTGCCCGCCGCGGCCCGGCAGGCCGCACATTCCCACGTCACCGAGCCCGGCCCGCTGAACCCGCAGCTGGCCGGCTCGCCGCTGGGCGCCGCCCTGGAGCAGGTCCTGAAGGGGCTGCACGCCGAGCTGGCCGCGCAGCGCACCCGGATCGACGCGGCCGCGCAGGCGGGGATGCGCGGGGCCACCCGGGAGATCCAGGCGGCGCTGTACCGGTTGCAGGACGCCCTGCGCGGACTCCAGCAGCGCTACGACGACCCCGAGCTGGCGCAGACCCTGTTCGAGCTGGACCACGAGAACGAGCAATCGTTGCGGCGGGCCCAGATCGCCGCGGTGGTGTGCGGAGCCTGGGTGGGGCTCGCCCGGGAGGAATCCCACCTGGTGGACGCGGTGACGGGCGGTCAGGCCCGGCTCGCGGGCTACCGGCGCGTCCGGGTCAGCAACCACCTCGCGGCCGGTACGGCCCTGGTGTCGCACGCCGTCGAGCCGGTCGCCATCATCGTCGCCGAGCTCCTCGACAACGCGCTGCGGCACTCCGCGCCCGACACGGAGGTCGTGGTCAATCTGGAGGCGGTCCACCACGGGGTGTGCGTCACCGTGGACGACGCCGGCCTGGGCATGACGCAGGACGAACGCGCCCGGGCCCAGCGGATGGTCGCCGGTTCGGACCCGATCCTGCTGACCGAGCTCGGCGACCCGCCCCGCATGGGGCTGGCGGCCGTCGGCCGGCTGACCCGGCAGTTCGATCTGAGCGTGGACCTGACCTCCCCGTCGCCGTACGGCGGAGTACGGGCGGTGCTGCGGGTGGACCGTCATCTGCTGACGCGGATCGACCCCGAGGAAGTGCCTCCGGCGGCCAGCGCCCCGCGCTCGACCCGGAGGGCGGCGGTGCGGGACGCGGGGAGCGGTTCCGGCGGGTCCCGCCCGTCCCACGGTCCGGGCCCTGGCCCGTCGGACCCGCATCCCACCCCGCAGTCCGGTCCGTCCGACCCGCCTTCCACCCCGCAGTCCGGTCCGTCCGACCCGTATCCCACCCCGCAGTCCGGTCCGTCCGACCCGTATCCCACCCCGCGACCCGGCCTGCCCGACCCCCACCCGACGCCCCCGCCCACCCCGGCCGTCCCGCCGCACGCGCCCGCATCCGCCCCGGCCGAAGCCCTGGCCGACGCCTCGGCCGGTTCCGACGACTCGGCCCGCTCCGAGCCGGCCGTCACGCCGCGTATACCCGGGCCGCTCCCCACCGCCGCACGCCACGGCCACGACCACGGCTACGGCAAGGAGCAGGACGCCGAGGCCCCGGCCCCCGGCCACCACGGCCCGCGGGAGAGCGACGGCCTCCCCCAGCGGCGCCGCCGCGGCCGCGCCACGGCCCCATCAGGCCCCGTCGCGGCCGAAGGCGCGCCACAGCGCCGCCCCCGCCGCCCCGAGGAGTCCGCCGCCGCCCTCGGTGCCCTCCAGTCGGGCACCGCGGCGGCGCGGTTCGCCGCCGGGTCGAACACCGGCGCCGTCCCAGCCGTACCTGAGGGTGCCCCGGCCGCGACCACGGCCGACCAGGCGTCCGAGGACGTCCACAGCAACGACGACGAAGGAGGAACGGCTCGATGACCAGCCGCGCAACGGGGGACACGGCATGGGTGCTCGAACCGGTCCTGGAGGTGCCGCACGTCGTGGCCGCCGCCCTGCTGACCCGGGACGGCCTCGTCACGGGCTACACCGACGCGCTGTCACGGCCGTCGGCCGAGCGGGTCGCGGCGATCACCAGCACCGTGCAGGGCGCCTGCCGTACCGCGGCGGCGGCATTCGCCGACACCGACCGGGCCGAGATCCGGCAGGTCGTCATCGAGTCCGACCACGGCTACGTGCTCATCGTGCCGACGGACCACGGCACCTGCGTCGCCGCGTACGGCGATCCCGAGGTGCGACTCGACCTGCTCGCCCACCGGGTGCACTCGCAGGTGGCGCGGCTGGGCGGGAAGGCCATGGCCGCCGGCCCCCGAGGTGCCGACGGCGCCACGCCGGCATGACGGGCCGCCGAGGCGGCCGTCCCCTGGTTCCCGCGTACCTGTCGACCGGCGGGGTGGCGCGGCCCAGCCGTGCCCATCTGGAGCGGCTGTCCGTCCTCACCGCCAGCGGTGAGCCGGCCCCCGCGGAACTGCCCGCCGCCCAGGCGGCCCTGCTGGAGGAGCTGGAGTACGGGTCGCTGACGGTGCTGGAGGCCGCTGCCCTGCTGCGGCTGCCCGTCTCCGCGGTGCTCGTGCTGGCCGCTGACCTCCTCGACCGCGGCCTGGTACTGGCCCGCGCTCCGATCCCGCCCGCCCGGCGCTTCGACCCCGACCTGCTGAAGAGAGTGGCCGATGGCCTCCGCGACCTCAAGCACCGTTGACGACCGGCCCAGCGGTGCGGACGTCCATCTCCCCGACATCGCCCGGGACTTGGTGAAAATTCTGATCACGGGGCCGTTCGGGGTGGGCAAGACCACCCTGATCCGCTCCGTCTCCGAGATCCGCCCGCTGCACACGGAGGAGCAGCTCACCGAGGCCTCCGCACAGGTCGACGATCTCTCCGGCCTACGGGACAAGTCGACCACCACGGTCGCCATCGACTTCGGCCGGATCAGCCTGCCGGGCGGCGTCGTGCTGTACCTGTTCGGCACCCCCGGCCAGGAGCGGTTCCGGCCGCTGTGGGACGACATCGCTTACGGGGCGCTCGGCGCGCTCGTGCTGGTCGACGCCCGCCGGATCGACGCCTCGTTCGACGTGCTGGGGCTGGTGGAGGAGACCGGACTGCCGTACGCGGTCGCCTTCAACAGCTTCCCGGACGCCCCCCGCCACCACACGGCCGAGCAACTGCGCGCCGCCCTGGACCTGGAGCCCACGACCCCGATGGTGACCTGCGACGCGCGGGAGGCGGACTCCTCGGTCGACGCCCTGCTCGCGCTGGTGCAGCACCTGATCGACCACAACCCTCCCCCGGAGCACCGGTGACCCACCCGTCCCCCGCCGAGCAGGCCTTCTCCCTCGCCGCGCCCGTCCGCCTGTGGGAGGACGGCTTCGCCCGCGACCCCCACCCGTACTACGCCGCGCTGCGCGCCCACGGGCCGGTCGGCTGGGCGGAACTGGCGCCCGGTGTCCCGGCGTACGTCGTCACCGACCGGCGGGCGGCACTGGACCTGCTGCACGACACGGAGACGTTCTCGCACGATCCCCGGCCGTGGGAGGCGACCGTCCCCGACGACTCGCCGGTGCTGGGCATGATGCGCTGGCGGCCCAACACCCTGTTCGCCGACGGGGGTGCCCACCTGCGCTACCGCACCTCGCTCATCGACGCCTTCGACCTGGTGGAGCCGCACGATCTGCGGGCCCGGGTGCACCGGGCGGTGCACCTGCTGGTGAGCCGGATCGGGCCGCGCGGCGAGGCCGACCTGGTGGGCGAGTTCACCCGGCCGCTGATGGCGCTGGTGTTCAACAGCCTGTTCGGGCTGCCGGACAGCGCGAGCGACCGGCTGAACGCCGCGCTGGGCAAGCTGATCGAGGGCGGCGCCCAGGCGGCCGAGGGCGAGGCCGAGTTCGGCGGGTACGTGCTGGAGCTGATCGCCGCCAAGACCGAGCGGCGCGGTGACGACCTGCCGAGCTGGCTGCTGGACCACCCGGCGGGGCTGACCCCCGAGGAGGTCACCTGGCAGGTGTTCCTCACCCTGGGCGCGGGGCACGAGCCGACGGCCAACCTGGTGTCCAACGCGCTGTCCCGGATCCTCGGCAACCCGGCCTACTACTCGACGCTGACCAGCGGGGCCCGCCCGGTGACGGACGCGGTGCTGGAGGTTCTGCACCACGAGACGCCGCTCGCCAACTACGGCATCCACTATGCCCGTACGCCCGTCACCTTCCACGGGGCCTGGATCAGGGCCGCGGTCCCGGTCGTGATCTCCTACGGGGCGCTCGCCGAGGCGGCCGAGCGGGAGCGCGGGGCGGCCCGGCACCGGTCCGACGCCTCGCACCTGTCCTGGTCGGCGGGTCCGCACGCCTGCCCGGTCAAGCAGCACACCCTGCTCATCGCCACCGAGGCGATCGAACGGCTCACCCAGTGGCTGCCCGATCTCGAACCCGTGCTGCCGCGCGAGCGCCTGACGTGGCGGCCCGGTCCGTTCCACCGCTCGCTGACGGCGCTGCCCGTCCGTTTCAGCCCCCACTCCCCCGACCAGCCTGGAGGACGACCGTGACCGTGACCGACCGCATCGCTTTGGACCCGTTAGGCGCCGACATCGCCGCCGAGAGCGCCCGGCTGCGTGCCCTAGGCCCGGTCGTGCCCGTGGAGCTGCCGGGCGGCATCCCGGCCTGGGCGCCGACGCGCTACGACACGCTGAAGGAGCTCATCCTCGACCCGCGGGTCAGCAAGGACCCGCGGCTGCACTGGCGGCTCTGGCCCGAGATCGGCGAACACCCGTCCTGGGTCTGGATCCTGGGCTGGGTCGGCGTGGTCAACATGCTGTCCACCTACGGCCCGGACCACACCCGGCTGCGCAAGCTGGTGGCGCCCAGCTTCACGCACCGGCGCACCGAGGCGATGCGGCCCCGGGTGGAGGCGATCACGGCGGAGCTGCTGGCCGCGCTGGAGGCGGCCGACGGCGAGGTCGTCGACGTCAAGGCGGGACTGGCTCATCCGCTGCCGATGCGGATGATCTGTGAACTGATGGGCGTGCCGGAGGAGTTGCGGGGGGACACCGGCCGGCTCATCGCGGCCCTGATGGACACCTCCGACCCGAGCCCGGAGCGCGCGGCGTCCGTGCAGCGGCAGATCGGGACGGTGCTGCCCGCGCTGATCGCGCACCGGGCCGCGCATCCCGGGGACGACATGACGACGGAGCTGATCCGGGTCCGGGACGAGGACGGTGACCGGCTGAGCGAGGAGGAGCTGCTGTACACGCTCCTGCTGGTGATCGGCGCGGGTTTCGAGACCACGGTGAACCTGATAGGCAACGCGGTGGTCGCCCTGCTCCGCAGTCCGGGGCAGCTGGCGGCCGTGCGGTCCGGGGAGATCGGCTGGGACGCGGTCGTCGACGAGACGTTGCGCGCGCACCCTTCGATCGCGTCGCTGCCGCTGCGGTTCGCCGTCACCGACCTCGTCGTCGGCGGGGTGACGATCCCGGCCGGCGACGCCATCATCACGACGTACGCCGCCGCGGGGCTCGATCCCGAGCACTACGGGCCGGACGCCGACCGGTTCGATGCCGCGCGCGGCGCCGACGACCATCTGGCGTTCGGGATCGGCGTGCACCGCTGCATCGGGGCGCCGCTGGCCCGGTTGGAGGCCCTGACGGCGCTGCCGGCGCTGTTCGAGCGGTTCCCCGGCCTGCGACTGGCCGAAGGCGAGGAGGGTCTGCGGCAGGTGCCGTCGTTCATCGCGTTCGGCTGGCAGGAGATCCCGGTGCGGCTGCGGGGCTGACGCCGGCTGCGGGCGCCGCCGCGTGGGGGCAGCGCGCGGGAGCGCGACCGGTCCCCCGTTCCGGTCGTGCCCCCGCTGTTGGTTGAACCTACGTCCAGGGCCGTGGCCTTGTGAACCGTGTCGATGCCCATTGCACGCTCAGCGTGGCTCACCCGTGCACAGCTGAGTCCGGATGGCCCGGTTTCGTCCGTCCCGGCCTGGCCAACCGGTTGTTCCGGCGGAGAACCGGCTCACGCGGGGCGCCGGAATTCCGGCAGAGCGAGGTCGCCCACGGCCAGGTGCGCGAGCACGACCTCGTACAGGTCGGTGCCCGCGGCGAGGAGCTGGCGTTCCAGGACGGGTTCGGCGCTGCGGACGTGTTCGCGCACGGTCTGGGCGTGCACGCCGAGGGCCTGTGCGGCCCGTTCGGCGTTGCCGCCGGCGGCGATCCAGGTGCGCAGCGTCCGGCGCGGGTTCCTGGTGTCGGCGTCCAGCCGGCCCAGCAGGTCCTGCGCCCAGGTGCGCAGGGCGGGGCCGGACAGCAGGTCGGCGAGCCGCAGCCCGGGGTCCTCGGTGCCGTCGGCGCGCGGAGTGTCGGGCAGGCCGATCTGGGTGTTGAGCGCCAGGTGGACGACGGCCCGGGCCGTGAGGTCGGTGAAGTCGGTGCCGAGCAGGGTCTCGACGCGTTCCATGCGGGCGCGGACGGTGTTGCGGCTGACGCCGAGGACCTTGGCGGCGTTGACGGCGGTGAACTCCAGGCCGAGCCGGCTGGTGGCGAGGAGTTCGGCTCGTGTGTGGTGCGGCAGGGTGTCCAGCGGGCGCAGCACCCGGGACGTCCAGCCGCGCAGCGCCACCGGGTCCATGAGGCGTTCGGGGTGGGTGCGCTCGGCGTAGACGGCCGTCTTGTCGGGCCGGAAGTGCGCGACGGCGAGGGCGCTGACGGCCTGCCCGTAGGCGGTGGCGGTCCGGGCGAGGCTCTGCCGGACGCTGCCGCCGAGGAAGAGGCCGGGGTGGCGTCGGACCAGGGACCGCAGGGCGTCGCCCGTGGCCTCCCGGGGGCCGACGACGATCACGTGCCCGTCCATGGCCGGGCAGCGCACGACCAGGGCGTCCTCCCGGGTGCTGTCCAGGCACTCCTCGGCGATGCGGTCGCGTGCGGCGGGCTCGGACTCGACGACGTACACGCTCGCCGTCTCGGCGTCGAGCAGGCCGGGCCAGAGTCCCGCGGCGACGCGGCGGGCGGCGATGGTGTCCTCGACCATGAGCAGTTGCAGGATCGCCAGGCGCAGGTCGGCGGTGGCCCGGCGCAGCCGGTGCCCGGCCGCGTTCGACTCGTTCACCGTCAGCAGCAGCTCGATCACCTGGGCGGTGTGGGTGACGATGTCGGAGGCCCGCCGGTCGAAGGGGCTCTGCCGGGAGACGGCGAGCACGCACGCGTGGGACGGGTGCTCCACCCTGACCAGTCGCAGGTGGCGTTCCCGGCTCTCCCAGGCCGCGGAGGCGATCCGGCCGGCGGTGATGTCCGCGACCAGGTCCTCGTCCAGGGGGAGCCGGTTTCCGGCGACGAGGTTCCCGGCGGCGTCCTGGAGGGCGACGGTCGCGCCCACGGTGCCGGAGAGCCAGGCGACGACTCTGCGGACGTCGCGGCCGGCCGGGCGCAGATGCTCCAGCAGTTCCGCCGCCCACGCCGGGCCCGTGCCGGCCTGCGCCTCCTGCCGCCGGTTCGCGTCCTCTCGGCCAGCCACCTGGGCCTTCCCCTCGCTCCTCGCGCCGCTTCGGCACACCGGTCGGGGACGTTACCTCACGTCCGCGAGGCTCTCCTGCCGGCCCGGACGGCGGGGGCCGTGTCCCCGGGCCCGGCCCCCTCCTGCGCCGCCGACCCGGACCGGCGGCATAAGCTCGGCGGATGGCGAAGTACTACGACGTGCACCCCGACAACCCCCAGGCCCGCACCATCGGCCAGATCGCCGACAGCATCCGTGCCGACGCTCTTGTCGCCTACCCAACGGACTCCTGTTACGCACTGGGCTGCCGCCTCGGCAGTCGTGACGGCATCGACCGGATCCGCACGATCCGCAAGCTGGACGACCGGCACCACTTCACTCTCGTGTGCCAGGACTTCGCCCAGCTCGGCCAGTTCGTGCGGATCGACAACGACGTGTTCCGCGCGATCAAGGCGTCGACGCCGGGCAGCTACACGTTCATCCTGCCCGCGACGAAGGAGGTGCCGCGCGTGCTGCAGCACCCCAAGAAGAAGACGGTCGGTGTGCGCATCCCCGACCACGTCGTCACGCAGGCCCTGCTCGCCGAGCTCGGGGAGCCGCTGCTGTCCAGCACGCTGCTGCTGCCCGGCGAGGAGGAGCCGATGACGCAGGGCTGGGAGATCAAGGACCTGCTCGACCATGTGCTGGACGGGGTGGTCGACTCCGGTGACTGCGGGACGGAGCCGACGACGGTCGTCGACTTCTCCGGCGGGGAGGCCGAGATCGTGCGGTACGGCGCGGGCGACCCTTCGCGGTTCGAGTAAAACGCGGACCAAAGGCCGTTCACGGTTCAACCACGTGCCGGGGGCGGGCGGATCGCCCCGGGAACGGGCGTGTCACGATGCCCGTGATCCGCCCGGTCACGCGGACGGGTTCCTGGTCCCCACCCCCGCAGAGAGGCAGCCCAGCCATGACCGCCGTACAGGGAACCGCTGTCGACATCCCCACCGAGGACGGCACCGCCGACGCCTATCTGGCCCACCCCGACGACGGGGCCGCCCACCCGGCGGTACTGGTCTTCATGGACGCCTTCGGTCTGCGTCCGCAACTGCGGTCCATGGCGGACCGGCTGGCCGCCGAGGGCTACGCGGTGCTGGTGCCGAACGTGTTCTACCGGCACGGCCGTGCCCCGCTGTTCGACCTGCCCGAGTTCATCGACCCGGAGGCGCGGCCGGAGATCTTCGAGCGCATCGTGCCGGTCATGCAGGCCCTGACGCCCGACCTGGCGATGCGGGACGCCGGTGCGTATCTGAGCTGGCTGGCCGGTTCCGCGGCCGTCGCCGACGGGCCGGTCGCGCTGACCGGCTACTGCATGGGCGCCCGGCTCTCGCTGCTCACCGCGGGCACCTATCCGGAGCGGGTCGCGGCGGCGGCCGGCTTCCACGGCGGACGGCTGGCCACGGACACCCCGGAAAGTCCCCACCTGGTGGCCGGAAAGGTCACCGCCGAGCTGTACTTCGGCCACGCCGACCAGGACCCCTCGCTGCCCCAGGAGCAGATCGAGCGCCTGGAGGAGGCTCTGACGGCGGCGGGCGTGCGCCACCGGTGCGAGGTGTACACGGGAGCGCCCCACGGTTTCACACAGGCCGACACCGCCTCGTACCACCAGGAGGGCGACGAGCGGCACTGGTCGGCGCTGCTCGATCTGCTGAAGCGCACATTCTGACCCCAATCGGGATCTGCTGAGAAGGAGTTGCCGGCCTACCGACGGTAAGGGCTTGCTAACGCGCGATCCCTGCGCGTAGACCTTGCTGGAAACCAGCCACGGCTCGGGGGGAGTTGGCTCATGGACGGCACGGTCGACGGGTTCCGCTACGGTGCGGTGACTCCGGTGGCGGCCTATCTGATGGCCTGTCTGGGAGGCGCGCTGGGGCTGCGGTGCATCGTGCGCTCGCTGCTCGACACGCGTTCCTTCAGGGCGGGCTGGCTGGCGTTAGGCGCCGCCTCCATTGGATGCGGCATCTGGACGATGCACTTCATCGCCATGATCGGCTTCCACGTGGAGGAGACCCGGGTCCGGTACGACGCGGCCACGACGGTGCTCAGTCTCGTCGTGGCCGTCGCCGTGGTGGGCGCCGGCGTCTTCATCGTCGGTTTCCGCGGCACGGGCGGCGGCACGCTGGCGGTGGCGGGGGCGCTCACCGGCCTGGGCGTGGCGGGCATGCACTACCTCGGCATGGCGGCGATGCGGCTGAACGGCGAGGTCGGCTACGACCCGGTCGGTGTCGCGCTGTCCGTGCTGATCGCCATCGGTGCCGCGACGGCGGCGCTGTGGGCGGCCGTCACCATCCGCGGCTTCCTGACGAGCCTAGGGGCGAGCCTGGTGATGGGAGTGGCGGTGTCCGGGATGCACTACACGGGCATGGCCGCCGTCAGCGTCCATGTGCACGACATGACCGGCGGGACCTGGGAGGGCGACTCACCCACGTCCCTGCTGCTGCCGATGCTGCTGGGGCCGGTCGTCTTCCTGCTGCTGGCCGGCGTCGTGGTGATGTTCGATCCGCTGCTGGTGCTGGGCGAGCGGTCCTCCGCACCACGGCCGGACTCCGCGGCCCTCAACTCCCCGGCCGCGAAGCGCCCTTCGTGGCGTCCGGCGGCATCGTCCACGCGCGAACGGTGAACAGCCCGCCCGAGGGCGGGCCATGAGCCGGTTGTTACGGTGCACCGGTGTCTGACTCCTCACGCGATACCGCCGAAGGCGCCGGCTGGGGCACCACCGAACGCGGCGCGTACCAGCGGTTGATGCCCCCGAAGGCCGAGAAGATCTCCTGGCTGAACCCCAGGATGCTGTGGATCGCCCGCAACGGCGTGCTGGCTTCCTGGTTCGGGGACCCGACCGGCGGGACGCGCAGCCGGTGGGTGGCGCAGCGGGCGGCCTCCGGGGCACCGGCCGACAAAGTGATCAGGCGCGACGACCCGGACCGGTTCTCGTTCCTGGTCATCGGCGACACCGGCGAGGGCGACGACCCCCAGTACGCCGTCGTGCCGGGCCTGCTGAGGACCGGTCAGGACACCCGCTTCGCCGTGCTGGCCAGTGACGTGATCTACCCGGTGGGCAGTGCGGACGACTACGACACCAAGTTCTTCCGCCCCTACCGGGACTACCCGGCGCCGATCTACGCGATCCCCGGCAACCACGACTGGTACGAGGACCTCGGCGGCTTCATGCGCGTCTTCTGCGACGACGCCCCGCCCCTGCCGCCCGAGCCCCGGCCGCGCCCGCTCACCCGGGCCTGGCTGCGGTCGCTGCTGTGGCACCGGCCGGGCCCGGACGACGGCCGGCGCCTCGCCGAGGCGCGCACGCAGCGCTCCGCCCCCGGCCAACGGGCCGTCCAGCCGGGCCCGTACTGGGCGATCGACGCCGGGCCGGTGCGGATCATCGGCATCGACACGGGTCTGCTCGGCACCCTCGACGCCGAGCAGGGCGCCTGGCTGCGCGAGGTCTCCCGGGGGCCCCGCCCGAAGATCCTGGTCACCGGCTCGCCGCTGTACGTGGACGGCCGGTGCGAGCCCTGCGCCATCGAAGGGGGCGGGACCGTCGACGCCGTCGTCCGCGACCCGGACCACCACTACGTGGCCGCGATCGGCGGCGACATCCACAACTATCAGCGCTACCCGGTCCGGCTGGACGACGGCCGCACGCTCCAGTACGTCGTCGCGGGCGGGGGCGGCGCGTTCATGCACGCCACCCACACGATCCCCCGCGTCGATGTCGCGGGCGTCCAGGAGCTGGACTTCCGCTGCTACCCGCTGCGCGGCGACTCCCTGGCCTTCTACAGCCGGCTCTACGGCCGCCGGATGCGGATGCGCCGCTTCTTCACGCTCACCGAGGCCGAGGCGACGGCCGTGATCGCCGAGCGTCTCGGCATCAAGCCCACACGGATCCCGGGCGCCTCGACCCGCGTCACCCGGCGCGTCCGCCTGGTCGCCGGGCTGCTCGGCACCGGCCGCCGCCCCGACAAGGCGAAGCGGTTCCGGCTGCCCGTGCGGAAGATCTACACGTCGCTGTTCTCGCCGGGCTCGGCGACGTACAGCCCGCCGTTCTTCAAGTGCTTCCTGCGCCTGGACGTCTCCCCGGAGTCGGTCCGGCTGCGCTGCTACGCGGCCACCGGCAACCGCGCCCAGGAGGTGGACCCGCCGGTCGAGGACGAGGTGACGATTCCGCTGCGCTGACCGGGCGGGACGGGAACAGGCGGCACGGGAACAGCACGGGCCGCCGCGGGGTTGGCACCACTACAGGCCATTGAAGGTTCAATGATGGAGGGCTCGTGCCGCCGACCCCACGACCGCTGCGCAAGCTGGGCTTCCTGACCATCGGACTGTTCGACGCGGCGGACCCGCGCCGGGGCCACGAGTCGACGCTGGAGATCATCGAGCTGGGCGAGCGGCTCGGTTTCGACAGCGCGTGGGTGCGTCACCGGCATCTGCAGTACGGCATCTCCTCCCCGGTCGCCGTCCTGGCGGCGGCGTCCCAGCGCACCCGCCGCATCGAGCTGGGCACGGCCGTCACCCCGCTCGGCTGGGAGAACCCGCTGCGGCTGGCCGAGGACCTGGCCACTGTCGACCTGCTGTCGGGCGGCCGGCTCAACCCGGGTGTGAGCGTGGGCCCGCCCCTGCACTTCGACCAGGTCCAGGGCGCGCTCTACCCGGACACGGCCGACGCCGAGGACTTCGGCTACGGGCGCGTGGAGCGGCTGCTCGCCGCCGTGCGGGGCGAGCCGGTGACGGACTTCAGCGGGGCCGAGGGCTTCGAGGTCTTCTCGGACCGGGTGCAGCCGCACTCCCCCGGCTTGGGAAGCCGCCTGTGGTACGGCGGCGGCAGCCTGCGGTCGGCCCGGTGGGCGGGCGAGCACGGCATGAACCTCCTCACCAGCAGTGTCGTCAAGGCCGAACAGTCCGAGGGCCCCTACGACTTCGCGGAGATACAGCACGCCCAGATCCGCGCCTTCCGCGCCGCCCACCCCGACGGCGAGGCGGCCCGGGTCTCACAGGGCCTGGTCGTCATCCCCACGGACGGCGCCTCGCCCGAGCAGCGCGCACGCTACGAGGAGTACGCCGCCCAGCGCACTCCCCGGACGACCTCGCCCCAGGGCCCGGCACGCCTGCTGTTCGCGCCGGACCTGGTGGGCACCTCGGCGGAGATCGCCGAACGGCTGCACGCGCACGCCGCGTTCCGGGAGGTGGAGGAGGTCGCGTTCGCGCTGCCCTTCACCTTCGAGCACGAGGACTACGTGCAGATCCTCACCGACATGGCGACGAAGCTGGGCCCCGCCCTGGGATGGCGACCGGGCTTCTGAGGCCGGTGCCACCCCGGCTTCCGCCGGGCCGGGTCACCAGCGGCCCGGCGCGGTCCCGGTGATGGGCTCCGATGCCGCTCCGTCCACACCGACGGGCACGTCCCCGGCGAGCATCACGCGGTGCATGATCCGGGGATGGTCGAGGTGGGCGGTGTCGCCGGGGGCGAGATGCATCGTGGCCCGGTTGTCCCAGAACGCCACGCTGCCCGGCTCCCAGCGGAACCGGACCGTGTACTCGGGCCGGACCGCCTGCTCCAGCAGCATCTCCAGGACCGCGGCGCTCTCAGGCCGGGAGAGGCCGGCGATCTGCTCGACGTAGTAGCCGTTGACGTACAGAATCCGCTCCCCCGTCTCCGGATGGACGCGCACCAGGGGGTGCACCGAGGCGACCTGGCGGTCCAGCAGGTGCCGGACGTACGCGTCGTCGCCGGGCCGTGGCTGGTAGCCGACGCCGAGCCGGTGCTCGGCCCGCAGCCCGTCGACGAACTGCCGGAGCGGCGCGGAGAGTCCGGCGTACGCAGCCGCCAGATTGGACCAGGTGGTGTCGCCGCCGTAGGGCGGTACCGTTTCGGCGCGCAGGATCGTCGCCGCGGGCGGGTCGACGCGCGCGCCGTGGTCGCAGTGCCAGCCGCGCAGCAGGGTGTGCCGGCGGCGGCGCAGCCACTCGTCGTGCTCCATCCCGAACCGTCCGCCCAGCTCCAGCCGGTCGGCGGTCGTCTCGATCTCAGGGAAGTCCGGGGGCGAGGCCTTACCCCGCCGGGGCAGCACCACGGTCTGCCCGAACCGGCGCGCGAACGCCACGTGGCCGGCGTGGTCCAGCCGCTGCCCCCGGAAGAACACCACCTTCCACCGCAGCACCGCCGCCCTGATCGCGGCGACCACGGCGTCGTCGAGGCCGGCCGCCAGATCGACCCCGGCGATCTCGGCCCCGATGTACCCGGCGACCGGCCGCACCTCCACTCCGGCCTCCCGCGCCGCCTCGTCCGTCGTCCGGTTGTCCGTCGTCATGAGCGCTCCGCTGGTCGTGGGCGTGGTCGTGCCTACCGGAAGATCGTGGCAGCGATCTTCGCCCAGGGCGACAGGGCCTCTGTCGCGAACCGGTCGTCAAGCGGTGAACGGGGCCATCGCCGCAGCTGTCAAGCCGCAGCTGAGATACATCGGCAATGTGTGGAAGTCGACGAGAGCCATGTGCATCTCATCGTGATGGTCCACGGAAAACCTGTCGCCCAGACGGCGAGGCAGCGCCACCAGATCACCCGCATCAGCAATGTTCGTCCAGCGGTGAACCTCCGGCCGCGCCCCGCGGCCGTTCCTGGGTTCCGGGTCCAGTGCATCGAACACCGCCCCCGGCAGTCCGAGGGGGGAGCCGAGCGTGATCAGGACTTCCACCGTGAGATCCGTGTTCGCGTGCAACGCCTCGTACGCCACGACGGAGCCCAGGGAGTGGGCGACCACCACCTTGGCACCGGACTCCCTGATGGCCTTGGCCACGGCATCACGCGACCGTGCGCGGCGGGCAGGTGCACTCAGGTAGCGATAGACCTCGGGGAGGAACGCGACGATGACCCGTGCCAGGGTCTCGGGCGCGACACCGCGTTTGCGAGCGACCAGGTCGAGCGCCTGCCTGAGTGGCATACGCCCCCAGGACTGCCCTTCCTCCGGCTCGGGGGGAAGTCCGGCTGCCACGAGCCAGTGATACGCGGCTTCCTGGAGGTCTTCGGCAAATCGATCGATGTCTTCGTCGACGCCCTGACTCTCCTCGTCGTTCAGATGATGTGCGTAATAGGCGGCCGTGATGTCCGGAACAGCGAGGTGCTGGAGTCCGGCATCCGCATAGCCCGCGACGAGAGAGGGCTGCCATGATGCCGCCAGCCGCTGTGCCGCCACAGCCGGATCTGTTCCAGGTTGCCAGTTCCTGACGCCGTGAACGATGACGATCTCATTCAATGGGAGGCTCCGTCGCCGGTCGCAGGGAGGTTGGTCCATCCATAGCAGGACACGCGGGAGCCGTGTGCGACGACTATGCCTCCGTCGCATACGTGCACCGGCCCGAGGACGTCTGGCACCTGGATCGAGTGGAGGAGGAGACCGGGCCGGTCCAGCGACCACACCTTGACCGTTCCATCCGTACTGCTGGTCACCAGGTGGGCAGCGCCGTTTCGCCGTATCGAGTGCGCGGACACCACATCGCCACCGTGGGCGACGAAGCCGGCGACCTTCGCGCGGGAATCGCGGTCCAGGACGACGACCATGCCGTTCTCGTCACCGAAGGCGACGAGACACCGGCCGTCCACCGGTATGGACGTGACCGCCGTGACAGCCGCCTCGTGGAGAACGAGTTTCCGCGACCATGTCTCACCGTGCAGCGCCAGAAGCCCCGAACCGAAACCCAAGACCAGCCTGGCACCGCTCCATGCGGTGCACGAAGGGTGTTCATCGTCGTGGGTGGGGCGCCACACGACCGGTCTTCCTTCTCCGCGCAGATCGATGCTTCCCCAGTATTCGCTTGTCCGCACCGACACGACGGGCGGACCCGTGGGGTTCTGCTGGGCGTCGAGACTGAGTACGTCGCTGCGCCAGGAGGCGATGCGACGGACACGGCCGTCGAGGAGACCGACAACCAGCCAGTTCTGAGCAGGACCTAGCCCGGCCGCGACGACAGCCACCGGTTCGCCGTCGAGGACGAGTGCGGTGACCGCACGGACGGACCGGACCTGTCCCGACGCCAGTGGTACTCCACCAGCCATGTCCCAGGTGTGGAAGTGGCCCTCCGCGTCGATGCTGATGGCGAAGTGACCCGTGCCCGAGGACAGTGAGGCCACGTACTCGACCGGAGAGTCATGGCCCGTCCATGTACGGAACTCGAACCACTGGGCCGGTGCGGTCTGTGACCACCAAGTGACCCCGTCTTCACCGCGGTCCACGGCAGCCGCGCTTCCGGAGCAGTCAAGAGCCAACGCGAGCGGCGCACTCGCACCGAAGGGGGACAGATGCTCCAGGATCATGCCGTCCCCGGCCCGCTGCACACACAAGTGACCACGGCCCCCACTGGTGAGCACGCACAGTCCCGTATGGCCGAGGAGCTCTTCGTACAGCGCGACAATCCTCCGCACCGGGTAGCCGGGCCCCGGCAGAGGCCAGTTGGTGCCCGCGTCCAGATCCCAGTACTCCAGGCCTCCGGTGCCGCGAGTGACAGCCACCGGGCCGGACCGGCCGTGGTGCACCACCACTTGGCGGAGGGCCCCCGTGTGCCCCTGCCAAGAGCGGTGGTCGTCGCCCCGAAGGCTCCACATGTGCAGGCGACCCTCCTCGGTGCCCGCGACAATCACCGGTCCGTTGCGATCGTCGACGCAGCTCACGGCATGGCATGCGTAGGCGAGCGGGCTGCTCGCCTCCCAGACGGATCCGCGGCTGTCGCACGTTGCCGTCCTGCGCAACCACTCATCTATGAAGTCGGTGGTGCTCACCAGGACTCCCTCCAGATCCATCACCGTGACGCCGGAAGTCGTCGCGGCGACGACCAGCGTCCGACCGCCGAACTGGCTCAGGGAGAGGGAGGTGACGGGCGTGCCGATGTCAGCCTGGAAGCGCAGTTCCTCGGTCCCGGAGACCAGGTCCCACACGATGACCGTGCCACCGGCCGAGCCCATCGCGGCGATGGTCCGAGACCCCGTCTCCGTGACACACAGGTCAGTGACTTCGTCCCCCTCTGTGCCCCTGAACGAGTCCAGCCACGCGCCTGTACGCACGTCCCAGACGGTGAGCTCCCCTTGCTCACCCGCGATCACGGCGATCCAGCGGTTCTCACACCGGGCCAGGACAATGTGGGTCCTTTCCCGGGGGAGCATCCCCCAGGCCGAAGGCCGCTCTGCGGTGCCCCATCGGAACTCGACTGTCGATCCAGGAGGCTCCCACAGCACATCCAACTGCTTCACGAACCGCTCCTCCTGCCATACCAGGGCGGTGTCACGCAGCCACTGGATCCGGGTTGCCGGCGTCTGACGCCCGGACAACGCCGAGTCGCAGATACGCGCGAGCACTCGTCCCCTGAGAGAGGATGCGGCCGACAGTCTCTCTCGTAGCCGGCTCGCATCACCATGCACAAGAAAGGAAGGGCTGGAAAGCAACGCGTCCAGTTCTCCTGCAGACACAGCATGTTCCGGCGCATGGCGCAGAACGTAAGGCAATGCGGATTTCCAGTTCCGCTCAGCGAGATCCTCCGGGCCGGGAACCGTGTTGACCACGCCGGTGAAGACAGCACGACCGGCCTCACGAGACCGATCACGCAGGTGATCGACAAGGCTCTGATGAAAGAAGCGATACAGCTGCCGACCGTCGTCTTCGGTGGCGAAGCGGAGATAGAACGAGGCTGCCTGCAGTGCTTTACGAGTGGTCAGCAGATCGGATCTCGTTTGAGAAGTGCTCTTGAGTTCCTGCGCGACTGCGTGAACGACGTCGAGCGGCATCCCTTCACCGCGGCCGTGGGCCACCGCCGCCAGCACCTCCGAAATGACAGAATGGTGCTGCCTCAGCACCCCCAGATGCAGCTCAAGCACCTCAGGGAGACTGTTGGGGATTCGCTGAAGCAGTTCTTCGACCGGCGCCGGGGCAGTTTGCTCCAGGAGGTGATGCGCGAACAGTGACACCAGGAGAAAGCCACCCTGCTTGTGCCGCTCGGCGAGACCTCTGGCGAGTACGGCAGCGGTTTTCTGACGGCTGGAGGCCATTCCCCGGCCGCTGTAGGTGTCCGACCCGTCGAGTATCTCGTAGAGGTATTCGGAAATCTCTGCTTCTCGTTCCTTCGATGGGATGGCATCGAGATCGATGAGCCGGTCGACTCTCTTGAGTGCCGCCCTTACTCCCCTTTCTCTGAGTGCTTTCTGCAGGGTCTCGTCAGGCGTCGCATTGATCAGGACCAGTGCCAGCGTGCGGTACCTCTCCCACCAAGGCCGGGTCCCGATGAGGACGCGGAACAGGGGAGACCGCGGTATGGGCTCATCGCGGGCTTCTTCGTCTTCCTCGCCGTGTTGCCTGCGCTGTGCTTGCGACAGGGGAAGAAGCACATCATTGAGGAGTTCCGAGTCCAGTGATGCCTCATCGAGCGCGTCCACGATCAGTACCACCGGAGCCGATCTCCGGTCTGCCACCGCGTTGATGAGCGCTTCGGTCGTCCAGGTACGACCAGGCGGGGTGCCGAGCCCTAATTGCTCACCGATGGAGGCCAGGACTTCGGCGGGGCCACGCTGACGCGCATGAACGGCAGCCAATAACGGATTCTGTTCCGGGCGCAGGGCGCGGGGTACCACATGCGCGATCGGCCTGGAAACCTCACGCAACTGGGGATGCGCCAAGGATGTCACCACCCCAAGAAGGGCCGATTTGCCCGCTCCCGGGCTGCCCGTGACCACCAGAAGCGTGCCGGCGCCGTCATCCTCCATCCAGTTCTTGAGGGCTGCCAGCTGTTTGCGCCGTCCAGTGAAGTAGCAGACCTGCCCGGCTCCTTGCTGAAGCGGGGCGCCTGAAGCACGAGAGACGAAGTGCACGGGGTCCAACGCCGGATCGAGTGCCGCAGCGAACTGCCACAGTCCGTTCTCTATGGACTGGCGGTAGCGACCGCCGGGTGTGCTGCGGTAGGAGGGGTTCGGAAAGAACGGAGGCACCGTTACGTGCGCCTCCGCCCGCGCGGTCCGCAGCACGGTCTGGGCCGGCCGGTCCTCGGCCACCGCCGAGCGGGCCAGCTCGCGGTCGATTTCGTGAGCCAGCGTCTCGACGGGTACATGCTCCACTGTCGGTGACATGTCGAGCAGGCCCTCTTGCAGCTTCTCCAGCACGACAGTTGTGGCCTGAGTGAACCGGGCTCCGTACGTCTTCTCGTCCTCGCCGCAGGCCGCGATGACCCAAGCACGCCGTCGCCGCGCCGCGAGGTGGTGCAGCCACTGCTGCAGGACGGCGCGTCCGGCGCTGCAGACATCGAGCATGAAGAGCACGGGCGGCCCGTCGGGTGCGCTCTCGGCCTGTGTGAGCCACTCATCGACGGACAGCCCCGTCCACGCGAAATTTCCCCGGTCGGTGTCGGACGTGGCCAGGTACAGCGAATGCTCCGGACCACCCGGCAGGCCGTGCCCGGCGAAGTGAACCACCAGCGCCTCACCCACCCGGCCGGACGCGGATCGGTGAGCCTCGTGCCACTGTTGCCTGACCGCGGGAAGGTCGAGATCGTGGTGCGCTCCAGAGCCCCGTACCTGAACCCCCGGCGTTCTTGCCAAGCCGGCGGCCAGCGCTTCGACCGAGGGGCGGACAGACTTGAGTTCCGTCAGACCATACGGTGCACGCGTCGGGTCGGGCTCTTCGGCCTCGGAGGCGGCCGCGCCGCTGAACGTGCCGATGCCGATGACGAGCACTTGGGTCACGGGCGATCCCTCATATGAGCAGGTGTTGTGGGTCATCGTACGGAGGGCACAGCGTGTCCGGGGGCGGAACCGCAGCTCTTCCAGCCGCGTTCATACGCCGGCCGGGACGCGGCCGGCCACCCGTCCGGTTGATCACCGCTCCGCCTGTCCGCGACGCTGGAGGGAAGACACGGTCAGCAGGACACAGTCAACGGGAAGGTCCCACGGTGATCAGCATCCCGACCCATACGCTCAACGACGGTACGACGCTCCCCGCCCTGGGCCTGGGCACCTGGCCGCTCGGCGACGACGAGGCGCAGCAGGCGGTGCTCTCGGCCCTGGAGGCCGGCTACCGCCTGATCGACACGGCGACGAACTACCGCAACGAGACAGGGGTCGGCCGCGGCGTGGCCTCCGGTGTGGTGCCGCGCGAGGAGATCGTCGTGACGACGAAGCTCCCGGGCCGGCACCACGGCTACGAGGAGACCCTCGCCTCCTTCGAGGAATCCAGGGCCCGCCTGGGCCTGGAGTACGTCGACCTCTACCTGATCCACTGGCCGCTGCCCCGCGTGGACCGCTACGTCGACGCCTGGAAGGCCATGATCAAGCTGCGCGAGGAGGGGCTCGTACGGTCGGTCGGCGTCTCGAACTTCACGGCCGGGCACATCGAGCGGCTGGAGCGGGAGACCGGGGTGCTGCCCTCGGTCAACCAGATCGAGCTGCATCCGCTGCTGCCGCAGGACGAACTGCGTGCCTTCCACGCGGCCAAGGGCATCGTCACCGAGAGCTGGAGCCCGCTGGGCCGGGGCACGCCGCTGCTGGAGGATCCCGCCGTGGCGCGGATCGCCGAGGCGCACGGGGTGTCGCCAGGGCAGGTCGTGTTGCGGTGGCACACGCAGCTGGGCGCGGTGCCCATCCCGAAGTCGGCGAACCCGGAGCGGCAGCGCGCCAATCTCGACGTCTTCGGCTTCGAGTTGGGCGAGGACGAGATGCGGGCCGTCGCGGACCGGGAGCAGCGGCGCGTCGGCGGGGACCCGGAGGTGCACGAGGAGTTCTGAGCGGGTACCCGGGGCCATCGAGGCAGGAAGGAGCCGCACGTGGCTGAGCGGGACCGGCTGCGGGACTACCGCGGCAAGCGCGACTTCGACCGGACCGGCGAGCCCCGGGGACGGGGCGTGTCCGCGGGGGACGGGCCCCGGTTCGTGGTGCAGATCCATGACGCGAGCACGGTGCACTTCGACTTCCGGTTGCAGGTGGACGACGTGCTGAAGTCCTGGTCGGTCCCGAAAGGCCCCTCGGCGGACCCGAAGGACAAGCGGCTGGCCGTGCCCACGGAGGACCATCCGCTGGAGTACGAGGAGTTCGAGGGCGTGATCCCCCGCGGCGAGTACGGCGGCGGCACGGTGATCGTCTGGGACCACGGCACGTACGAGCCGCTCAGCCACGACCGCCAGGGCCGGCCCGTCGACTTCGCCCGGTCGCTGGAGCGCGGACACGCCACGTTCCGGCTGAGCGGTTCCAAGCTGCGCGGCGAGTACGCCCTGACCCGGTTCCGCAGCGGCCGGGACGGCGACGGCGAGGAGGCGTGGCTGCTGGTGAAGCGGGCCGGCGACACGGCTCGTACGCACGGGGCTCCCGATCCCCGCCGCGCGCGCTCGGCCGTATCCGGCCGCACGCTCGCCCAGGTCGCCTCGGACGCGGCCGGGGAGTGAGCCGACCGGTCAGAACAGCGGCGTGAGGGACTGTTCGCACCAGATCGTCTTGCCCCGGGTGGTCTGCCGGCTGCCCCAGCGCTGGGTGAGCTGGGCGACCAGCAGCAGACCGCGGCCGCCCTCGTCGTCCTGGTGCGCCCGCCGCAGGTGCGGGGAGGTCGAACTGCCGTCGGACACCTCACAGATGAGGGTCCGGTCCCGGATCAGGCGGAGCTGGATGGGCGGGGCGCCGTACCGGATGGCGTTGGTGACCAGTTCGCTGACGACGAGTTCGGTGACGAAGGCCGTCTCGTCCAGGCCCCACGCGGTGAGCTGGTCGGTGGCGGCCTGCCGGGTCGCGGCCACCTCCGCGGGATCCGGGGTGACGTCCCAGGTGGCGACCTGGTCGGCGCCCAGCGCCCGGGTCCGGGCCAGCAGCAGGGCCACGTCGTCGCCGGGCTCCTCCGGCAGTACGGCCTTCAGCACGGTGTCGCACAGGGCGTCCAGCGAGTCGGCGGGCACGGTCAGGGCCCGGCACAGCTCGTCGGTGGCGTGGTCGACGTCGCGGTCGCGGTCCTCGATGAGCCCGTCGGTGTAGAGGGCGACGACGGAGCCCTCGGGCAGCTGGAGCTCCGTCGCCTCGAACGGCAGCCCTCCCACTCCCAGCGGGGGCCCCGCGCTCATGGGGATCAGCCGGGCGGATCCGTCGGGCAGCACCAGGGCGGGTGCGGGGTGCCCGGCGGCGGCCAGGTTCAGGCGGCGCGCGACGGGGTCGTAGACGGCGTAGAGGCAGGTCGCGCCCAGCTCGGCGACCTCGTCGTCCTGGTCGTCCGAGGCGAGATGGGTGACCAGGTCGTCGAGGTGCGTGAGGAGTTCGTCCGGCGGCAGGTCCACGTCGGCGAGGGTGCGCACGGCCGTGACCAGCCGGCCCATGGTCGCCGTGGAGGGGATGCCGTGCCCCACGACATCCCCGACGACCAGCGCGACGCGGCTGCCGGACAGCGGGATCACGTCGAACCAGTCGCCGCCGATGCCGGCCGCCGAGCCGGAGGGCAGGTAGCGGTGGGCGACCTGGACGGCGGCCTGGCCGGGCAGGCCCCGGGGCAGCAGGCTGTGCTGGAGGGCGAGCGCGGTGGTGCGTTCCCGGGCGAAGCGGCGGGCGTTGTCGACGCAGACCGCGGCCCGGCTGGCGAGTTCCTCGGCGAACACCGCGTCGTCGTCGGCGTAGTCGTCGGGCTGCGCCACCCGCACGGCCACGGCGACGCCGAGCGTGGTGCCGCGGGCCCGCAGCGGTACGGCCATCATCGAATGGACGCCCTTGCGGTAGGGGCGTCCTTGCGGGGCACGGGAATTGCGCTCGGCGACCCAGCGCATGAACGCCGGCTCCCCCGCCTGGCTGATGATGGCCCGGCCCTCCCGCATGGCCCGGGCGATCGGCGAGAACGAGGGGTAGACGTCGACTTCGCCCACGTGGACGGCCGCTTCCGGGGTGCCCTCGGTGACGGATCCGTGGGCGACCCGCCGCAGGGTGATCTCCTCCGAGGACGCAGCAGGTGCCTCGTCGGCCCCGAGCACCCAGTCGAACAGGTCCACGCTCGCGAAGTCCGCGAACCGGGGCACCACGACCCCGATCACTTCCTCGGCGGTGCGGACCACGTCCAGGGTGGTGCCGATGGCGGCGGCGGCCTCGTTCAGCAGGGCGAGGCGCTGCCTGGCCCAGTACTGCTCGGTGCTGTCGAAGGCGGCCAGGGCGGTCCCCACGAGCTCGCCGTCGGCGTCCCGCACCGGCCACATCTCGGTGACCCAGGCGTGCTCCCGGTTGAGGGCCGGTGCGCCGGTGTAGCTCTCGTACCGCAACGGCCGGCCGGTCTCGACGACGTGCCGCAGGTGCCGGTTGAAGCCGCGGCTGTGCTCCGCCTCCTCCACGGTCTCGGGGAAGTGCCGGCCGAGCAGCGTCTCCTCGGACACGCCCATCACATGGCAGGCGGCGTCGTTGAGCCGCAGGTAGCGCTGGTTGACGTCGAAGACGGACATCGACATGGACGCCTGTTGGAAGGCGCGGCCGGCGAGGGACGTCTCCCCGGGGCCGGGCGGCGCGGCGGTGATCACGTACCCGCCCGCTTCGCCGTCCGGGCCCGTCACGACGCAGGCTCTGACCCGCAGCCCGACGAGGTAACCGTCGCGGTGCCGCACCATGACGGTGCCGGAGCGCGCGGACACCGCCTCGGGCGGCACGGTCTCGGCCAGCAGTTCCCGCGCGGCACGGCCCAGGGCCTCTCGGGCCGGGTAGCCGGTCAGCCGCCGGGCACCCTCGCTCCACCCCGTCAGAATGCCGCGGGCGTCGATGATCGCAGCAGCGGAGGCGTCCTCCATATGGTCCAGGATTATCCCTTTGCCGCCCTCTATCAACCGCGAAGCGGCATTCGTGACCGGGTCAGGGCCGGTGGGCGCGCAGGGCGGTGAGCGCCCGGTCGGCGTGCGCGTTCATGCGCAGTTCACTGCGTACGACGTCGAGGACGGTGCGGTCCTGGGCGATGACGAACGTGGTGCGCTTGGTGGGCGCCAGGGAGAAGCCGCGTTTCACTCCGAACCGCTCGCGGACCGTGCCTTCGGTGTCGGACAGCAGCGGCATGCCGAGGCCGTGCCGGCCGGCGAACTCCTGCTGCCGCTCGACGTCGTCGCCGCTGATGCCGACGGGCCGGGCGCCGACGGCCGCGAACTCGGCGGCGAGGTCGCGGAAGTGACAGGCCTGGGCGGTGCAGCCGGGGGTCAGGGCGGCCGGGTAGAAGAAGAGCACGACGGGGCCCTCGGCGAGCAGCTCGGAGAGACTGCGGACGGTGCCGGTCTCGTCGGGCAGGGCGAAGTCCTCGACCTTGTCCCCGGCCTCCACGCGCGCGCTCACGACCTGCCCTCCGCGTTCCGGGCGACGCCGCGGGCCCAGAGGACCAGGGGCACCTGCAGGGGCAGGCGTCCGAATGCGGCGGCCTTCTGCGGGGTGGGGCGGTGGCGCCAGTCGGCGGCCATCTTGACGTTGGCGGGGAACACCCCGACGAAGAAGGCGGCCGTGGCCAGCGCGGCGGCCTTGCGGGTGCGCGGCAGCGCCAGGCCGGCGGCCAGGGCGAGCTCGGCGGCGCCGCTGGCGTAGGTCCAGGCCCTCGGTGTGCCGGGCAGGCCCCGGGGGATGGTCGCGTCGAACGGGCGTGGGGTGGCGAAGTGGGCGACGCCCGCGGTGGCCAGGAGGCCGGCGAGCAGCAGGGGCGAGCGTTCGGACCGGGGCACGGTTCCTCCTCTGAAGGCCTGCCGCGCATTATTACCGGACGGTAGTCAGCTCAGTTCACCGGGTCCCGGGAGTGCCCGTGATGTCTGCCCGGCGTGTATCCGAAGGAGCGGCGGAAAACGTCGATGAAGGCGCTGGCGGAGGACCAGCCGCAGCGGTGGGCGACGGTCGTGACGGGCAGGCCGTCGGCCAGCATCCGCAGGGCGTGGTAGAGCCGCGACTGGGTGCGCCACTGCGGGAACGTCATGCCGAACTCGCCGCGGAAGAGCCGGCTGAGGGTCCGCTCCCCCACCCCGGTCGCGGCGCCCAGCTCGGCGAGGGTGCGCACGTCGGCCGGGTCGGCGTGCACGAGCGCGCACACGGCGGCCAGACGCGGATCCGCGGGGGTGGGCAGGCGCAGCGGCTGCTCGGGCGAGACCCGGAGCTGGTCGCACAGGACGGCGCGCAGGCGGCGGCCCTCGGGGCTGTCGTCGCCGGGGTCGCGGGTGCAGGTGAGGATCAGCTCGCGCAGCAGCGGGCTGACGGCGAGGACGGCCGGACGGCCGAGGCCGAGGGGGTTGTCGCGGGCGGGCAGGCCGACCAGGTGCAGGTCGAGCCGGCCGTGGGCGCGGTGGGCGTGCACGGTGCCCGCGGGGACCCAGATGGCGCGGGTGCCGGGGGCGAACCAGGTGCCGGCGTCGGTGGTGACGGCGACGACTCCGGCGCCGGCGTAGACGATCTGGTGATCGTCGTGCCGGTGCGCGTCGATGCGGTCGCCGGCGGAGAGCCGCTGGGCGCGGGTCGGGGCCGTCGGGGTGTGGCGGATGTTCGGCACAGTCCGGCAGATTATCGGAAGCGGGCCAGATGCTTCGGGGACGACGATCGCCGGGTGAGCACTTCGAGACACGACCGACCCGTCGCCCTGATGTCCCTGGGGCACGCCTGCGTGGACGTGTACCAGGGGGCCGTGGCCGCTCTGGTTCCGTACTTCGTCGCCGAGCGCGCCTACTCCTATGCCGCTGCTTCGGGTGTCGTCCTGGCGGCGTCACTGCTGTCGTCGCTGGTGCAGCCGCTGTTCGGGGTGCTGACCGACCGGCGGGCGATGCCCTGGCTGCTGCCGCTGAGCGCGCTGACGGCCGGGGCGGGCGTCGCCCTGAGCGGGGTGACCGGCTCTTACGCGTCGACGCTCGCGGTGGTGGCCGTGTCGGGTGTGGGGGTGGCCGCCTACCATCCGGAGGCCGCCCGGGTGGCGCGGGCCGTGGCGCGGGGCCGGCACACGGCGATGGGCTGGTTCTCCTTCGGCGGCAACGCCGGCTTCGCCCTGGCTCCCCTGCTGGTCTTCGCCGTGATGGCCACGGGCGGGCTGGGCGCCTCTCCCGTGCTGGTCGTCCCGGCCCTGGTGGGAGCGGTGCTGTGCGCGGCGGCGGTGCGCTCGGCGGGCTCCGGCGCCGGGAGTCCTGCCGCGCCCGCCGCTGTGGGCGAGGACGACTGGGTGTCCTTCCTGCGGCTGTCGGGGGCCGTGGTCTGCCGCTCCGTGGTGTTCGTGGGCTTGGGCACGTTCGTCTCGCTGTACGTGCGGGAGCGCACCGGCGGCGGTGCGTCGGCCGGTACGGCGGCCCTGTTCGTGCTCTACGCCGGCGGCGCGGCCGGCACGCTGGCCGGGGGCAGGCTGGCGGAGCGGTACGGGCGGATGACGGTGGTGCGCCGGTCCTACGCCCTGACGATCCTGGCCGTGGCCGGGCTGGTCCTGGTGCCCGGGCCGCCGGTGTACCTGTTCGTGGCGCTGACGTCGGCGGGTCTGTACGTGCCGTTCTCCCTGCACATCACGCTGGGCCAGGACTTCCTGCCCCGGCGCGTGGGGACCGCGAGCGGGGTCACGCTGGGCCTCACCGTGAGCGTCGGCGGCCTCGCGGCCCCCGCGCTCGGGGCGCTGGCCGACGCGACGTCCCTGCGGTCGGCTCTGCTGCCGCTCATCGCGCTGCCCGCGCTGGGCGGGCTGCTGCTGTGCGGCCTGCGCGAGCCGGCGCCGCCGGGGACGGCGGCGACAGCGGCAGCGGCCGAGCGGCCGGATCCGCGTGGTCCGGCGGCACGGTGACCGGGGGTCAGGCGGGGCCGGCCGGGGCCGGGCCGGCGTCGCCTTCCTCGTCGACGGCGCGGGCGAGGAAGTCGTCGACCATGTGGTGGAAGAGCGTCGCGAGCTGCCGGAGTTCCTCCGGGGACCAGTCCGAGAGGGCCAGCTGCATGCCGCGGACGCCGGCCTCGGGGATCCTGGTGATGGCCTCGCCCCCGGCGTCGGTGAGCTCGATGCGCTGGGCGCGGCGGTCGTCCGGGGCGGGGACGCGGGTGACGTACCCGGACTTCTGCAACTGCTGCACCGTGCGCGTGACGTGCGAGGCCTCCACGCCCAGGCGGGCGGCGAGCTCCCCCGGGCGCTGCGGCTCGGAGTCGGCGATCTGCCGCAGCAGGGCGACGGCGGCGCGGTCGAGCGGCACGCCCGCCAGTGCCATCAGCCGCTCGTGCCGGCGGGCACGCGTGCTCAGGTAGGTGATGCGGGTGAGCGCACGCTCGATCTCGGTCACTTCCGGGGAGGGGCGTCGGAGAGCGGGGGTGTGGGCATGAGCGCCACGTCACCATCTCGTTGCGTAACTCAAGTGAATTCGCCGGTTCCCCCGTTGGTCGAGCGATCCCCCCGTTCATCAAGCGGCTCACCCCGTTCAGGGGAAACAGCCGGAGAACACGCGTGGCGGCCCGCCCGTGCGTCGACACCTCACCCGTGGACCTGCCGCTGATCCCGCCCATGCTCGCCACGTCCGGCACCCTGCCTTCCGCCGCGCAGGACGCGCGCTGGGCCTACGAGACCAAACAGGACGGCCAGCGCGTGGTGGTCTACCTGCCCGGGGACGGCAGCGTGCTGCTGCGCGCCCGCTCCGGTGACGACATCACGGCCGCCTACCCCGAACTGCGGCCGCTGGGCACCGCCCTCGGCGCCACCCCCGCCGTACTGGACGGCGAGATCATGGCCCTGGACGACCAGGGCCGCGCCAGCTTCCAGTTGCTGCAGTCCCGGATGGGCCTGGCCCACGCCCCCGCCAGGGCCGCGCGGCGGGCTGCGGAGGTCCCGGTCCATCTCGTGCTGTTCGACCTGATGCACCTGCGGGACGACTCCCTCCTGCGGCTCCCCTACGCCCGGCGCCGGGCGGCACTGGAGGACCTCGGCCTCGCCGGACCCTCCTGGTCTACCCCGCGCGCACTCGTCGGCCACGGCGCCGAGGCCCTGCGCGCCACCCGGGAGCACGGTCTGGAGGGCCTTGTCTGCAAGCGGCTCGACTCGGTGTACGAACCGGGGGTGCGCTCCCGGGCCTGGATCAAGATCCGCAACATGCGCACCGAGGACGTCCTGGTCGGCGGCTGGCAGCCCGGCAAGGGGCGGCTCACCGGCCTGCCGGGCGCGGTGCTGGTCGGACAGCGGGCAGCGGGGCGGCTGCGCTACGTCGGCAGCGTGGGCACCGGCTGGAGCGAGGCCGAACGCACCGAACTCGCCGCGCTGCTGAGGGCCGCCGCGAGTGACGTCTGCCCCTTCGACCCCGCCCCGCGCGCTCCGGGCGCGCACTGGGTCGTGCCCCGCCTGGTGGGCGAGGTCCGCTACAGCACCCGGACGCGGGAGGGGCTGCTGCGGCAGCCGTCCTGGCTGCGGCTCCGGCCCGACCTCGCGCCCGAGGAGGCGGCGGCCGACATCCCGGACGACATGGTCTGAATCGCATGGGCGGCCCCAACTATTGGGCTCCGATTCACCGTTCGGATCCTCCGCCCCTCTTGGCATGGACGCGTTCAACCTGGAAGCTGAACCTCCCTTTCCCCCACAGCCGTTGGGCTGCGCCCGGACCAAGGAGGACGCAGTGTCGTCACGCCCGTTCGCCCACCGCAGGAGATGGCTCACCGGAGCGGCCGGTGCCGCCGCCCTCGTCCTCGCCTTCCCCGCCACGGCCTTCGCCGCCCCACCGCCGGCGCTGCCCGCCAACGCGGACGCCCTGGAGCAGACGTACCAGCCCGCCTACGACTACGACACCGACGGCTGCTACTCCACGCCCGCGATCGGCCCGGACGGCACCGTGAACGGCGGGCTCAACCCGACCGGCGCCCTGAACGGCAACTGCCGGGACGCCTCGGACCTCGACAACACCAACGGCTACGCGCGCTCCAAGTGCAACAACGGCTGGTGCGCCATCCTGTACGCCCTCTACTTCGAGAAGGACCAGGCCGTGGCCGGCAGCAGCATCGGAGGCCACCGGCACGACTTCGAGCACGTCGCGGTGTTCGTGCAGAACGACCAGGTCAAGTACGTGTCGACGTCCAACCACGGCGGGTTCACCGTGCACGCGGCGTCCGCGATCCGCTTCGACGGCTCGCACGCGAAGATCGTCTACCACAAGGACGGCGTCAGCACACACTGCTTCCGCGCCGCGAACGGGAACGACGAGCCGCCGGAGAACCACAAGCGCACCTGGCAGTACCCGGCGCTGGTCGGCTGGAACGGCTACCCGGCCGGGGTGCGCGACAAGCTCACGTCGTACAACTTCGGCAGCGCCAACTTCGGCCTGAAGGACGGCAACTTCGCCAACCACCTCGCCAAGGCCAAGCCCTCCGGCATCCCCTTCGACCCGTACGCCTGACCGCACCCGGTCCGGCCGGAGCCCTGGGCCTCCGGTGGGGTCCGGGTTCCGCCCCGCGCCCGATCCCCCGGCGCGGGCCGCCGCACAGCGTCCCGGCATGGACACGCACGACACGACAGGGACCCTCGAAGACGCCCTCGGACGTCTCCACGCCTCGGGGCCGGAGCGGCTGGGCCGGCTCACCCATCACGCCCCGATGGTCGTGGAGGCGCTCGCCGCGCACGGCCGGGCGGACGCCGTGCACCGGTGGCTGGACCTCTACCGGCACAAGCTGGAGGACCTGCCCGGGCCCGTCGCTCCCGTGACCGACGCGAACTGGCGCGAGGCGCTGGGCGACCCGCGCCGGGCCGCCGAATGGTCCGGGCCTCGACCCACCGCTACGCCACCCACGGCCACGGCGAGGCGACCATGCCGGTGCACACGGCGACCGCGCCCAACGCCGTCCTGCGCACCCTCGGCTCCCTGCCCCGCCCGCTGTGGGCGCCGAGCCTGCACGCGGCGTGGACCGCGTCCGCGGCCGTCACCGCCATGTACCCCACCGCCGAGCTCGTCGCGGACGTCCCCGCGCCCCGGTGCACGGCGCAGGAGGTGCTGGAAAGGGCCCTCGCGCACGGCGACGAGCACGTCGTGAAGTTGACCGACACGGCCCTCGACTTCGGTGACGAGCGGGCCCTCGCCGCGGCACTGCGGGCGGTGGAACTGGTCGATCCGCTCCTCCCGAACTGACGCCCGACACCCGGCAGTCGAGGAGGTACGGGACGAACACCCCCGCGGAAGGGTCTATCGTGTCCGCATGTCCGTCCCCGAACTGATTCGCATCGTCTCCCGCGACTCTCCCATGGCCCTCGCCCAGGTGGAGCGCGTCCGGGCCGAGTTGGCCGCCGTCCATCCCGGAGTGCGCACCGAGGTCGTGCCGGTGAAGACCACCGGCGACAAGTGGATGGGCGATCTGTCCCAGGTCGAGGGCAAGGGCGCGTTCACCAAGGAGGTCGACGCGGCGCTGCTGGCCGGCGAGGCCGACCTCGCCGTGCACTGCGTGAAGGACGTCCCCGCCGACCGGCCGCTCCCGGCGGGCACGGTGTTCGCCGCGTTCCTCAAGCGGGACGACATCCGCGACGCCCTGATCCACCCGGGCGGGCTCACCCTGGACGAGCTGCCGGCCGGGACGCGGATCGGCACCTCCTCGGTGCGCCGCGTCGCACAACTGGCCGCCACGCACCCCCACCTGGAATGCGTGCCGTTCCGCGGCAACGCCAACAAGCGCCTGGCGAAGCTGGCCGCCGGCGAGGCGGACGCCCTGCTGCTCGCGGTCTCCGGCCTGGAGCGCATCGGCCGCGAGGACGTGATCAGCGAGATCCTCTCCACCGAGACGATGATGCCGCCCATCGGTGCGGGCGTGCTGGCGCTGCAGTGCCGCGAGGGCGACGCCGCGCTGATCGACGCGGTGAGCGGCCTGGGCGACCCGGACACCTACCGGGAGACCACCGCCGAGCGCATGTTCCTGCATGTGCTGCAAGGGCACTGCAACAGCCCCATCGCCGGATTCGCGCGAGTGGACCGCAGTGGCGAACTGTCCCTGCGGGCCTGTGTGTTCACCCCGGACGGCAAGACCAGGCTGAACGCCCACGAGTGGGCGGGCCGGCTCGACCCCGCCACGCTCGGCACCTCGGTCGCCGTGGCCCTGCTGCGCCAGGGTGCCCGCGAGATCATCGACGGCATCCCGCACTGATCCGCGCGACGCCCTGACACGGGATCAGGCGGTGCCTTCCTCCGCCTGGTCCCGCAGGAAGACGCTCACCTGGTGCGCCAGGCTGTCCCGCACCGGGCCCTGCTGGGCCCCCGCAGGACCCTCGTGCGCCCCGATGCCGCCCGCCCACAGCCGGCGGCCGGTCCACTCCTCCTCGACGCGCAACTGCACCTGGACGTCCACGAGGCTCAGGGACGCCTCGGCGCCGGCGGCATACAGCACGGCGGTGGCGCGGCGCAGCGGATAGACGTCGAAGCCCTCGATGAACTGCGAGTTGCGCCAGTCGATGAAGGCGCTCTCCCCGTCCGGGCCGAGCCTGACGTCGATCTGGCCGTCCTCGAGATGGACGCCGAGATGGCGGCTGCCGCGGTTCTCGACCGTCACCCGGAGGCAGAAGTACGTCAGTCCGTCGGCGGCGTCGTCCCGGCCGCGGGGCGGCTCGGCCAGTTCCAGACGGTGGACGCGGACGCGCAGACCGGCATGCTCGTCGTACTCCTGCCAGTCCCCGACCACGTTCGGCTCGTACACGCTGCACCTCTCGACCTCTGGAAGCTGCTTCCTATCTGTGCTCTCAGCGCACTGTCAAATGAGCAGAATGCGCTGTGGCCAGGCAGTTCATCCTTTTTGATCGGTGATCAAGCCGTGCCCAGCGGTTATCCGGAAACAAGCGGAGAAAGCGCTTGCTCAGGCGTGCCGCACATCACTTCCACGAGTGAAGATCAACGGGCCAGCCGGCCCAGCAGGGCCGAGGCGGCGGTGACGCCGGGGGCGGCGGCGACGAACAGCACCGCGAAGTCGGACGCCAGATGGTGGGGTGTGCCGAGAAGGAGGCCGCGCAGGGCGTCCACCTCGTAGCTGAGCGGGTTGGCCGTGCTGACGCTCTGCAGCCAGCCCGGCATCACGGAGACCGGGTACAGGGCGTTGGAGCCGAAGAACAGCGGCATCGTGATCGCCTGCCCGATGCCCATGAGGCGGTCGCGGCTGAGGACGATGCCGGCGATGGTCATCGACAGGCAGGAGAAGAAGGCCGAGCCGAGGACGACGATCGCGGCGACGGCGAGCAGCTTCAGCGGGTTCCAGGTCAGGGCCACGCCGAGCAGGGCGGCGATGAGGAGCACGACGACGGCCTGGACGAGCGACTTCACCCCGGCCGCGAACGCCTTGCCGGTGATCAGCGCCGACCTCGGGGTCGGGGTGACGAGGAGTTTGTTGAGGACACCGGCGTCGCGTTCCCAGATGATCTGGATGCCGTAGAAGATGGCGATGAACATCGCGGACTGGGCGATGATGCCGGGTGCCAGGTAGTCGACGTAGGGGATGCCGCCGGTGGGGATCGCCTTGATGCGGGTGAAGGTCTGACCGAAGATCAGCAGCCAGAGGGCCGGCTGGACCGCGCGGGTGTAGAGCTCGGTGCGGTCGTGGCGCAGCTTCTGCAGTTCGACCGCGCACATGGCGCCGACGCGGGCGGGCAGCAGCCGCCAACCGGCCCGGGGCGGCGGGGGCTTCAGCAGCAGGTCGATGCCGTGGGCGCGGGCGGGGTCAGCCGACACGGCGCGCGGTGCGGCGGGTGCTTCGGACATCGCGGAAATCTCCTGCCTCGTCGTCGAGACCGCTGCCGGCCACGTCCCGGAAGACGTCCTCCAGCGTGGGCGGCGCCTTGTGGGCCGCCCCGGCGGCGCTGCGCCGGGCGCCGAGTCCCGCCCTGAGCTCGGCCGGGGTGCCGAGGGCCCGGATCCGGCCGCGGTGCATCAGGGCGACCCGGTCGCAGTACTGGTCGGCCTCGTCCATGTAGTGGGTGGTCACGAGCACGGTCATGCCGGTGGCCTCGCGGACGGCGCCGATGTGCTCCCACACGCCGGTGCGGGCGATCGGGTCGAGGCCGATGGTGGGCTCGTCGAGGATCAGCAGCCGCGGGGCGCTGACCAGGGCCTGGGCGAGTTCGAGGCGGCGGACCATGCCGCCCGAGTACGTGGCGGCCAGCCGGTCGGCGGCCTCGGCCAGGTCGACCGCGGCCAGGGCCTGGGTGACCCGTTCGGCGCGTTCCCCGCGGGACACGTCGAAGACCCGGGCGAACAGGGCGACGTTCTCCCGTCCGGTGAGTCCGGCGTCCGCGGACAGCTGCTGCGGGACGTAGCCGAGCAGGCGGCGTACGGCCATGCGGTCCCCGGCGGTGTCGTGGCCGAAGACGCGGACCATGCCGGCGGGCACGGGGAGCAGGGTGGTGATGCAGCGGATGGCGGTGGTCTTGCCTGCGCCGTTGGGCCCGAGCAGCCCGAAGACCTCGCCCTGCCGGACGGTGAGGTCGAGTCCGTCCACGGCGTTGTGGTCGCCGAAGGCGTAGGTGAGCCCGGCGCAGGCGACGGCATCGGCCCGGGCGGTCCCGGGCGGAGCGGTGTCCGGCGTCATGACTCCTCGGCCTCCTCGTGCAGGGTGTCGGCCAGCTTGCGCAGGGCCGGGACCGCCGCCATCAGCGCCCGGCGGTCCGGCTCGTCGAGGCGCGCCACATGGCGGCGTACGAGTTCGGCCCGGCGCCGGCGCCAGTCGCGCAGCCGCGTCTCGGCGGCGGGGGTGGGCAGCAGCCGGGCGGCCCGCCGGTCGGCCGGGTCGGTCTCGCGGACCAGGTAGCCCGTCCGCGCCAGCTGGTTGACGAGGGTGGACACCGAGTTGGCCGCCAGCCCCAGTTCCCTGGCCGCGTCGGAGATGCCGACGCCGGGCCGCACCACGACCAGACGCAGCAGTTCCACCTCGGCGCCGCGCAGCCGCGGGTCGGGCGTCTGCCGCCGCAGGCGCCGCCGGATCAGCCGCTGGACGCCGACGAGTGCGTCGGCCAGCCCTTCGGGGAAGGTCTCCGGCTCCATGCGGCCGAGATTAGATCTGTAGCAGAGCTAATCGGCCCAAGGCGAGGTCAAGGAGGGCCAAGAAGGGGCAACGACGCTCGGGAACGACAGCGGATCCGATCGGCGGCGGACTGGGAGCGCCCAGGGCACCCGATTGCCGTATTGTCTTAATTGTTTCGCTATGCCCCTGCCCGGGGATGGGCAGGGAAGTGCTTCGGACAGGAGGCACGTGCGTGGGAGCCGGCAGGCCGGGCCCCCGGTGCTCTCCGTGAGGCCCGAGTCCGCTCCTCCCACGGTGTCTGTCCATTCAGCACCTGCTCAGGGAGGTGCGCATCATGCGTATCGCCGGCAGCACCCGAACGCACCCCCACGACGACGCGCCCGACACCGCCGCGGCGTTCGCGCGGCTCGCGCGGCTGCCCGAGGGGCCCGAGCGCAAGGCCCTGCGCGACGAGCTGGTCGAGGCCTGGCTCCCCATGGCCGAGCGGATCGCCGTCCGCTTCCGGGGCCGTGGTGAGGCCCTGGAGGATCTGTACCAGGTGGCGGCTCTCGGTCTCGTGAAGGCGGTCGACCACTACGACCCGGCCCGCGGCAACGCCTTCGAGGCGTACGCGGTTCCGACGGTCACCGGAGAGATCAAGCGCCACTTCCGTGACCACATGTGGACGCTGCACGTCCCCCGTCGGGTCCAGGACCTGCGCAACCGGGTGCGGCACGCCGCGAAGGAGCTGTCGCAGACCACCCCGGGCCGCTCCCCCACGGTCGCCGAGATCGCCGAGTACGCCCAGCTCACCGAGGGCGAGGTGCGCACCGGCATGGAGGCTCTGGAGTGCTTCTCGGCGCTGTCGCTGGAGGCGGAGATGCCCGGGACGGACGGCTACGCCCTCGGAGACGCGATCGGCGGGCCCGACCCGGCCTTCGACACCGTCGTGGACCGGGTGGCCGTCAGGCCCTGCCTGGAGGCGCTGCCCGAGCGCGAGCGGATCATCCTCTACCTGCGGTTCTTCAAGGGCATGACGCAGAGCCGGATCGCCGAGCAGCTCGGCATCTCGCAGATGCACGTCTCACGGCTGCTCAGCAGTTGCTTCGCCCATCTGCGTGAGGAACTGCTGACGGAGGCCCGCTGAAGCGGGGCCGGTTCCAGGTGCCGCCGGGGTCACGCCTCCGGCGGCGATCCGGGGATCTGCGTCGGTCCGGCCCGGTCGAGGGCGTCCTCCAGGGCGGCCCGGATCTCCTCGGGCATCACGCCCGTGCGCCCCCAGACGAGGATCAGTTCCGCGACGTTGCGCAGCTTGATGTTGGTGTGCTGGGAGACCTCCTTCAGCACGGCCCACCCCTGGTCCGGGGAGATCCGGCCGAGCGCGACGACCATCCCGATCGCCTGGTCCACGACGGCGTGGGAGACGACCGCCTCCTTCAGCTGCTGGACCTCTTCCTGGAGCGCGAAGATCCGATCCGAGCCCCCGTCCGTGGGCATGGTCACCTCCGGGTCCGGTGCGCCGCTGCGCCCGAGGTCTCTCAGGGTGCTTGAGTACCTTGACGCAGTGTCCGACCCCTCCATCGTCGTCACTCGGGCCGCCCGGTGCCACCGGGGCGGACCAGCCCGGACGCCGTTTCGGCGCCGCCGCCGGGGTACTCGGCAGGCGCCCACAGCGGTTCCGGTCGGACACTGGTGTCAATCCTCCGGTGGCTGCCAGGCCGACGAGATCAGGACGCGACTGCCATGAACCACGACATGCCCACCTCCTCCGGAACGAAGGACGTCGTCTCATCACACTCCGTGTTCGGGGCCCCCTGCTGGGTGAGCCTGACCAGCCGGGACGTCAAGGCGACCGAGGAGTTCTACGGGGCCGTGCTGGGCTGGCAGTGGCGGCCGGCCAAGCTCGGCGACCGGTTCCGGATCGCCCTGGCGGACGGCTCGCCGGTGGCCGGGATCGCGGGGGTCGCCGCCATGTGGCAGATGGCGGTGGCGTGGACGCCGTACTTCGCGGTGCGCAGTGCGGACGACGCGGCCGCGCGGGTGCAGGAGCGCATGGGCACGGTCGCCGTCGGGCCGATCTCCCTGCCGCCGGGCCGGGCCGCGCTGCTGGCCGATCGCGACGGGGCGACCTTCGGCATCTGGGAAGGCGACCTCTTCACCGACTGGGAGACCTGGCGCAACGCGCAGCCGGCCTTCATCACGCTGCACACCCGTGACGCGTTCGACGCCGCGATCTTCTACGGCGAGGTCCTCGACTGGGCGACCCAGCGGCCCGGCTGCTGCGAGGTCCACTACGAGGGCGGCGAGGTCGTGCTGCGCAGCCGCGGGGACGTGGTGGCCCGGATCGAGTCCGGCGCCCTGGAGGCGGCACCCGACCCCGCGATCCGGCCGCACTGGCAAGTCCACTTCTCCGTCGACGACGTGGAGGCCTGCGCCCGCGCCGCGGAACTGCACGGCGGCAGCGTGCTGGCCAAGGGCAGTGACGAGGCGGTGCTGCGGGACCACGACGGCGCGCAGTTCACGGTGACCGCGCGCCGCGGCCGCTGACCCGCGTCACTCCTTCCCGCGCGCCGCCCGTGACGGCCGGGACAGCAGGACCAGGCTGCGGGCCCCGACGGTCAGGCCCGCCCCCGCCTTGTGCTCCGCCTCGTCCGGCGTGCCCTCCGGGTCGGCCGTGTCGATGAGGGCCGTCCACCGTTCGCCGTAGGAGGCCCCCGGCAGGCGGAAGCCGACCGGCTCCCAGTGGCTGTTGAGGAGCAGCAGGAACGAGTCGTCGACGACCGGGCGGCCCCACGGGTCGGGTTCGGCGATGGCGTCGCCGTTGAGGAACACGCCGACGGAGTGCGCGTCGCCGCGCTGCCAGTCGTCGTCGGTCATCTCGACGGCGTCCGGCGCCAGCCACACCAGGTCGGGCAGCGGCTGGTCCGCCCGGGTCAGGGTCTCGCCGCGGAAGAAGCGGCGCCGGCGCAGCACGGGGTGCCCCGTGCGCAGCCGGATGAGGTACCGGGTGAACTCCAGCAGGTCGCGCTGCTCCTCTGTGAGCCGCCAGTCGATCCAGGAGATGTCGTTGTCCTGGCAGTAGGCGTTGTTGTTGCCGCCCTGGGTGCGCCCGAGTTCGTCGCCGTGGGAGAGCATCGGAATGCCCTGGGACAGCAGCAGCGTGGCGAGGAAGTTGCGCTGCTGGCGGGTGCGCAGCTCCAGCACCGCCGGGTCGCGGGTCGCGCCCTCGGCGCCGCAGTTCCAGGAGCGGTTGGTGCTCTCGCCGTCCTGGTTGTCCTCGCCGTTGTCCTCGTTGTGCTTGTCGTTGTACGAGACGAGGTCGCGGAGGGTGAAGCCGTCGTGGGCGGTGACGAAGTTGACGCTGGCCCGTGGGCGGCGCCTGCTGTGCTGGTACAGGTCGGAGGAGCCCGTGAGCCGGGAGGCGAACTCGCCGAGCGTGTGGTCCTCGCCGCGCCAGAAGTCACGGACCGCGTCGCGGTACATGCCGTTCCACTCCGACCACAGAGGCGGGAAGTTGCCCACCTGGTAGCCGCCCTCGCCGACGTCCCACGGCTCGGCGATGAGCTTGACGCGGCTGATCACCGGGTCCTGCTGGATGAGGTCGAAGAACGCCGACAGCCGGTCCACCTCGTGGAACTGCCGGGCGAGCGTGGCCGCGAGGTCGAAGCGGAAGCCGTCGACGTGCATCTCGGTCACCCAGTAGCGCAGCGAGTCCATGATCAGCTGGAGGACGTAGGGGTGCCGCATCAGCAGGCTGTTGCCGGTGCCGGTGGTGTCGTAGTAGTGCTCCCAGTCGCCGTCGACCAGGCGGTAGTACGAGGAGTTGTCGATCCCGCGGAAGGACAGGGTGGGGCCCATCTCGTTGCCCTCGGCGGTGTGGTTGTAGACCACGTCGAGGATCACTTCGAGTCCGGCCGCGTGCAGGGTCTTCACCATCTGCTTGAACTCGGCGACCTGCCCCCCTCGGGTGCCGTGGGCGGCGTAGCCGTTGTGCGGCGCGAAGAAACCGATGGTGTTGTAGCCCCAGTAGTTGGCCAGGCCCCGGTCGTGCAGCACCCCGTCGTGGACGAACTGGTGGACCGGCATCAGCTCCACGGCCGTGACGCCGAGGGAGGTCAGGTGCTCGACGACCGCGGGGTGCGCCAGCCCGGCATAGGTACCCCGCAGTTCCTCGGGCACCTGGGGATGGGTGCGGGTCATGCCCTTGACGTGCGCCTCGTAGATCACCGTGTCGGCGTACGGCCGGCAGGGCCGGGTGTCCTCGCCCCAGTCGAAGGCCGGGTCGGTCACCACGCCGAGCATGGTGTGCCCGGCGCTGTCGGCCGGGTCGGGGCCGTCCGGGTTGCGTTCGTAGAGCGAGGGGTGGTTGTCGATCTGCCCCTCCACCGCACGGGCGTACGGGTCGAGCAGCAGTTTCGCCGGGTTGCAGCGGTGCCCGGCGGCCGGGGCCCACGGCCCGTGCACCCGGTAGCCGTAGCGCTGGCCGGGGCCGACGCCGGGGAGGTAGCCGTGCCAGACGAAGCCGTCGACCTCGTTCAGCGGCACCCGGGTGTGGGTGCCGTCGTCGTCGACGAGGACCAGCTCGACCCGCTCGGCGACCTCGCTGAAGAGCGCGAAGTTGGTGCCCTCCCCGTCGTAGGCCGCACCCAGCGGATAGGGGCGCCCGCTCCAGGCGGGCACCCCTGTCCGAGTCTGCCGGCGCGTCACCGGGCGTCCTCCAGGACCTCGTCCGGAGTGACGACCGGGGCGGCCAGCCGCGTGACCGGGACCTCACGGGGCACGTCGAGGCCCTCGCTCTCCCGCGGCGCGGGCGCGGTCGGGACCAGCGGGACGCGTTCACCGGCGCGGGCGCGCTGCGAGAACCAGATGACCTTGCTGCCGGTCTCGGTGGCGCAGCAGCCCCACCCGTCGCTCATGGCCGCGAGGTGCTCCAGGCAGCCTCGCAGCTCCTGGTCCGGGCGCAGGGCGCGGTCGTTGTCCCCGATGGCGGTGATCAGGTGCTGCCCGTTCCACCACATCTCGATCGACGTGTGCTTGTCCGTGGCGTGTTCGTCGATGGCCTTGAGCAGCATCTCGGCACCGCCGCAGACGGGCTGGACCAGGTTGTCCAGGTCCCAGAACTTCAGGTGAGCGGCCAGAATGCGGCTGACCTGTCCCACCCGTTCCGGGCTGACTTCCACGTCGAGGTGGTAGTAGCAGGGCACTGCGGTCTTCATCGGTCGGCTCCTCACCGCGAAGCTCAGCTCCTTCTCGCTCCCGCGGTCCTGCGGGACGAGCCCCGATCACGGAACGTGAGCGTCTATCGCTTCTGAGTCACCCTCAGCCTGAGGGTGCTAGCCCGTTCGTGCAACACGAGCGCACGGTTGAGGCGGGGGAGTGCACAAGTGAGCAGGCCGGAGCTTGCTCGAACGGCCCAGTGGAACCACTACTGGTTGAAGATCCAACAAGACGCTGTGTCGCCTCACGTGCACCATGTGTGAAGAACTCGATCGCCGCTACGGGTCCGTGCCGCTGTGCGCACGGCCGCCGTCCGACCGTCGGGAGACCGTGCCCCTCGAGCCCCGAAAGGTGATCGGCGCCATGCTGCTACCCGCCAAAGCCGAAGTCGCCCGGCAGTTGCGGCGTTACCGGGCCTGGGAACGCGTGATGCTCGCAGCACCGAACGACCGCACGGTGCGGACCACCTTCGAGGACTCCGGCTACACGCTGTGCGTGCTGATGGGCAAGCGCTGCGCGCGGGAGGCCGCCGACGCGGCCGAACGCTACCTGCGCACCAACCACGTCACGTATCTGCAGGAACAGCAGATCACCTGCCTCCAGGAGCAGCACATCACCTGTGCTCAGGAACCGGTCGAACGGCCCCGCCCGGCCGCGGCGGTCAGACGAAGACCGCCGACGGCGGAGCGCAGATCCCCCGCTGCCGAGCGGAGATCCACGGCGGGAAGGTGACGCCCTTCCCGCAGTCCAGTCCCTGTACCGGGCCCCCGCGGCCCGGCTTTCGAGCACGGTGGAGGTGAGGACCATGACGAGGACCCGGGCCATCGGCCGTATCCCGGTGAGGGACGTCCGCCCGGCCGTGGAGGGCGGCAACCGGCCGGCGAAGGCGGTCGTGGGTGAGACGTTCGACGTCACCGCCACCGTGTTCCGGGAGGGGCACGACGCCGTCGCGGCCAACGTCGTCCTGAAGGACCCGGAGGGCCGGCCCGGCCCGTGGACGCCGATGCGCGAGCTCGCCCCCGGCAGCGACCGCTGGGGCGCCGAGGTCACCGCGGACGCCGTCGGCCGCTGGTCCTACCGGGTGGAGGCCTGGAGCGATCCGGTGGCCACCTGGCGCCGCACGGCGGGCATCAAGATCCCGGCGGGCATCGATCCGGGCCTGGTCCTGGAAGAGGGCGCGGAACTGTACGAGCGGGCCGCGGCCGGCGTGCCGAAGGAAGCCGGCCGCGCTGTGCTGCTCACCGCGGCCAGGACCCTGCGCGACGACGCGCTGCCCACCGCGGCCCGTCTGGCGGCGGCGCTGACGCCGGAGGTGGACGAGGTCCTGGCGCGGTATCCGCTGCGGGATCTGGTGACCAGCAGTGAGCCGTTGCCGCTGCTGGTGGAGCGGGAGCGGGCGCTGTACGGCTCGTGGTACGAGTTCTTCCCGCGTTCGGAGGGCACGCGCGAGCAGCCGCACGGCACGTTCG
>NZ_JNXI01000018.1 GCF_000717055.1 Streptomyces iakyrus
GGGCGGGTTCGGGGGCGTGGCGGGGTGCCGTCGCCGGCTCGGGGTCTGTCGGCGCTGCTGTGGGGCGAGGGAGTGGTGGTGCCGGTTCCGCTCGTGTGGCGTCGGGGCGGCGTGAGGTCAGAGCTGCCACGGCGCCGGGGACCCGGCCTGGGGACAGGTCCGCCGCGGCCCCCGTCGCCCGGCGGGGTTCCGGCGCCGTCCCGGGCGGGCGGTACGCGGCGGCCGCCGGCGTCCCCGGCGGGTGGTCCGGGCGAGGCCGCAGGCCCTGGTACCGGACCCGCGCCTACCGGCTGACCCGGACGGTCGTGGTGGCCGTCTCGGTGCTGCTCGTGGCCGGGGTCTGCTGGGACCGGGGCGAAGAGCCCGGCTCAACCGTCACGGCCCTCCCGCGGGACTTCACGCCGGCCGCCCACCCGGCCGGCTCCGGCATGGGCATCGCTGCCCTGCCCCACTCCTCCGGCCCCGACGCGGCCGCCTCGCCGGGAGCCCCCGGCGCCCGCACCGGCACCGCCGCCCTCCCCCCGGCCCACTCCACCACCCCCGGCCCGCGCACCGGCCCGCCCCGGACACCGGCGCCCCCCTCGGCCACGCCCCGCCCCCGGGGCCCCGCCACCAACCGCCCCGCCAGCAACGGCCCCCGCACCACCCCCGATACCTCCGCCCCAGGGCCCCGCAACGGCGCCCCCGTCGCGCCGCCGCACAACCGTCCCGCGGCCGCCACCCCGCGCCCCGCCCCTCCCAAGCCCGCCGCCCGCGCCCCCGCCGTCCGGAAGCCCCATCGCCCGGCCGGTCTGCGCCCCCTGCCCCGTTCCCGGGCCACCCGGCTCCTCATCCCCTACCTCCGCCTCGACGCCCCGGTCATGGACCTCGGCCTCGACCGCGACCGCCGCCTCACCGCGCCGCCGGACGACGACCCCAAGCTCGTCGGCTGGTACCGGCACGGCGCCTCACCCGGCGAGCAGGGCACCGCCGTGGCCGTGGGGCATCTGGACACGGACAGTGGGCCCGCCGTCTTCGCGGGGCTGACCGAGCTGGAGCGGGGCCGGATCGTCAAGGCCCGCCGCGCCGACGGGCGCATCGCCGTCTACACGGTCGACAAGATCAAGTCGTACGAGAAGGCGGACTTCCCCAGCCAGGAGGTGTACGGCGCCCGGGGCCGCCCCGAGCTGCGTCTGATCACCTGCGGCGGCAGCTACGACCGCAGGAAGGGCTACTCCGGCAACGTGGTCGTCTTCGCCCACCTCACCGGCATCCGCTGAACCGGGCCGTCCGCCTTCTCACCAGATGGACGGAAGCCCCCGATCTTGTCCGGTGCCTTCCCCAGCCCGCACACATTCCGTTAACTTCCGTGACCCACAGCCCCGTACGACCCGCACGGGGCTTTCGACCGCGGAGCACCAGCGCCCTGAAGACCCCTCGGGGGCACCTCATGACACGCGCCATCTCCCTGCACGACGTGAGCAAGGCCTACCCGCGCGGCCCCCGCGTGGTGGACCGGCTGTCGCTGGACATCTCGCCCGGCGAGTTCCTCGTGCTGCTCGGGCCGTCCGGCTGCGGCAAGTCCACCGTGCTCAGAATGATCGCCGGGCTGGAGGAGATCGACGAGGGCAGACTGCTGCTCGACGGCGAGTACGCCAACGACCTGCCGCCGTCCGGCCGGGACATGGCGATGGTCTTCCAGAACTTCGCCCTCTACCCGAACATGACCAGCCGCGCCAACATCGGCTTCCCGCTGCGCATCGAGGCCCCGGGCACGGACCCCCGCCCCCGCGTCGACGCCACCGCCCGCATGCTCGGCATCGAGGACCTCTTGGACCGCCTGCCCGGCCAGCTCTCCGGCGGCGAACGCCAGCGCGTGGCGATGGGCCGGGCCATCGCCCGCCATCCCTCCGCCTTCCTCATGGACGAGCCGCTGTCCAACCTCGACGCCAAGCTCCGCACCCATCTGCGGGCCGAGATATCCCGCCTCACCCAGGAACTGGGCGTCACCACGATCTACGTCACCCACGACCAGGCCGAGGCCATGTCGCTCGGCGACCGGGTCGCCGTGCTGCGCGGCGGCGTCCTCCAACAGGTCGACAGCCCGCGCGCGGTCTACGCGCTGCCCCGCAACGTCTTCGTCGCCGCCTTCATCGGCACCCCGCGCATCAACCTGCTGCGCGGCCTGGTGCGGGCACCGCTCGACGGGGCGATGACCATCAGCCTCGGCAAGCAGTTCCTCCGCCTGCCCGAACCGCTCTCCCTGGACCACCAGTTGCTGCGGGTCCAGCAAGGGCGCGAGGTCATCGTGGGCCTGCGCTCGGAGGCCGTCAGGATCGCGAAGCACAGCGCGGCCCGCCCCGGCGAGGTGCCGATCACCGGCCTGGTCGAGCACGTGGAGTTCCAGGGGCACGAGATCCTGGTCCACTTCAACACCGGCTCCAGCCCCGCGGTCGTCCCCGACCTCGAAGCCCCGCGCCCCCGGCCCGGCCGCCCCGCGCGGCGGCGCCGCCGCGACGGCTCGGTCCTCACGAGGCTCCGGGAGCGGTCCGGGGCCGGGCGGGCCGGACCCGTGATCGCCCTGGACCACCCGGAGGCCCCCGCCCCCACGACCGCCGAAGCACGCCTGCCCGGCGACCTCATCGTCCGCACCACCCCGGACCTGGCCCTCCGGCACGGCATGCAGGTACCGCTCCTCGTGGACCTCGCCCACCTCTTCGTCTTCGACCAGCACGGCGACCGGATCTGTCCGCACCCGGACCGCCTGCCCGACCTGGGGGAGTGAGGAGCGGCACAGCCGGACGCGGCCGTCCGCGTGCTCTGATGACCGGTGGTGTCTGGCGCCAGAAAACTATCGTCGCTAGTTTATGTGTCGGACGACGACGCCCCGCCCCGGAGGAAGCGCGATGAAGGCACACGACGGCATGTACATCGACGGCGCCTGGCGCCCCGCCGCCGGCCAGGACGTGATCGAGGTCGTGAACCCGGTCGACGAGCAGGTCATCGGCACGGTCCCGGCGGGCACCGCCGAGGACGTCGACGCCGCCGTACGGGCCGCCCGCGCCGCCCTGCCGGGCTGGGCCACGACCCCGCCCGCCGAGCGCGCGGCGCGCCTGGCCGCCCTGCGGGACGTGCTCGTGACCCGCGCGGACGAGATCGCCGAGACCGTCACGGCCGAACTCGGCTCCCCGCTGAAGTTCTCGCAGGCCGTCCACGCGGGCGTGCCGGTCGCGGTGGCGGGCTCGTACGCCGAGCTGGCGGCCGTGTACGCCTTCGAGGAGAAGACCGGCAACTCGGTCGTGCACCACGAGCCGGTCGGTGTCGTGGCCGCGATCACGCCCTGGAACTACCCGCTGCACCAGATCGTCGCCAAGGTCGCCCCGGCCCTCGCGGCCGGCTGCACGGTCGTGGTGAAGCCCGCCGAGGACACCCCCCTGGTCGCCCGGCTGTTCGCCGACGCGGTGCACGAAGCCGGAATCCCGGCGGGCGTCTTCAACCTGGTCACCGGCCTCGGCCCGGTCGCGGGGCAAGCCCTCGCCGAACACCCCGGTGTCGACCTGGTCTCCTTCACCGGCTCCACCGCCGTGGGCCGGCAGATCGCCGCGATCGCCGCCGGGCAGGTCAAGAAGGTCGCCCTCGAACTCGGCGGCAAGTCCGCCAACGTCATCCTCCCGAGCGCCGACCTGGCCAAGGCGGTCAACGTCGGGGTCGCCAACGTCATGTCCAACTCCGGGCAGACATGCAGCGCCTGGACACGGATGCTGGTCCACCGCGACCAGTACGACGAAGCCGTCGGGCTCGCCGCTGCCGCCGCCGCCAAGTACGGCGAGCGCATCGGCCCGGTCGTCAACGCCAAGCAGCGGGACCGGGTCCGCGGCTACATCGAGAAGGGCGTGGCGGAAGGCGCCCGCCTGGTCGCGGGCGGCCCCGAAGCCCCCAGCGACCAGGGCTACTTCATTGCCCCGACCGTCTTCGCGGACGTCACCGAGGACATGACCATCGCGCAGGAGGAGATCTTCGGCCCTGTCCTGTCGATCCTGAGGTACGAGGACGAGGAAGATGCCCTGCGCATCGCCAACGGCACGGTGTACGGGCTCGCCGGCGCCGTCTGGGCCGGCGACGAGGCCGAGGCGGTGGCCTTCGCACGCCGCATGGAGACCGGACAGGTCGACATCAACGGCGGCCGCTTCAATCCCCTCGCCCCCTTCGGCGGCTACAAGCAGTCCGGTGTGGGCCGCGAACTCGGCGTGCACGGACTGGCCGAGTACCTCCAGACCAAGTCCCTCCAGTTCTAGAAACAGGGGAGTCCCTTCCGTCATGGCTGTCCGCGCCGCCGTCCTGCCCGCCATCGGCTCCCCGCTGGAGATCACCGGCATCGACCTGCCCGGCCCCGGACCCGGCCAGGTCCGCGTCCGGCTCGCCGCCGCCGGGGTCTGCCACTCCGACCTGTCCCTGTCCGACGGCACCATGCGCGTGCCCGTCCCGGCCGTCCTCGGGCACGAGGGGGCCGGCACGGTCGTCTCCGTCGGGGAGGGCGTCGACCACGTCTCACCCGGTGACGGCGTCGTCCTCAACTGGGCCCCCTCCTGCGGCGCCTGCCACGCCTGCTCGCTCGGCGAGGTGTGGCTGTGCGCCAACGCCCTCAGCGGCGCCGCCGACGTCTACGCCCGCACCGCCGACGGCACCGACCTCCACCCCGGCCTGAACGTCGCCGCGTTCGCCGAGGAGACGGTCGTCTCCGCCTCCTGCGTGCTGCCCGTCCCCGACGGCGTCCCGCTCACGGACGCGGCCCTGCTCGGCTGCGCCGTCCTCACCGGCTACGGCGCCGTCCACCACTCGGCCCGGGTCCGGCAGGGCGAGACCGTCGCGGTGTTCGGCGTCGGGGGAGTGGGCCTCGCCGCCCTCCAGGCCGCCCGGATCGCGGGCGCCTCGAAGATCGTCGCGGTGGACGTGTCCGCCGAGAAGGAGGAGCTGGCCAGGGCGGCCGGCGCCACCGGCTACGTCGTCGCCTCCGACACCACAGCCCGCGAGATCCGCGGCCTCACCGGCAAGCAGGGCGTCGACGTCGCCGTGGAGTGCGCCGGCCGCGCGGTGACCATCCGCACGGCCTGGGACTCCACCCGCCGTGGCGGCCGCACCACGGTCGTCGGCATCGGTGGCAAGGACCAGCAGGTCACCTTCAACGCCCTGGAGATCTTCCACTGGGGCCGCACCCTCTCCGGCTGTGTCTACGGCAACTGCGACCCGGCCCGGGACCTCCCCGTCCTGGCCGGACACGTCCGGGCGGGCCGCCTCGACCTGAGCGCGCTGGTGACGGAACGCATCTCACTGGACGGCATCCCGGCGGCCTTCGAGAACATGCTGGCGGGCAAGGGCGGCCGGGCCCTGGTCGTCTTCTAAGGCCCGAATCGTCCGGTACCCCGGCCTCCCGCGAGGCCGGGGCCTTCGGCATGCCCGGGCCCGCGGTCGATGCCAAGTACAGGTAAAAGTCCTGGTGCGCGACCCGTTGACGTACATACCGTCCGGTCAGTACGTTCCCCGGAACTCGAGCCACCCCCCGTTCCGTCCCCAGCACCCCCGGAGCGTGCACCGCATGGACACGGCACCTTCCGCTCAGCCCGCCACGACCACGCCCGCCGTCGGCAACCGCCGTCGCGTGGCCACCGCGGCGGCGCTCGCCTCGGCCGTCGAGTGGTACGACTACTTCGTCTTCGGCATCGCCGCCGCCCTCGTACTCGGCGACCTCTACTTCCCCGCAGGCAGCACCACGGCAGGCGTCCTCGCCTCGTTCGCCACCTTCGCTGTCGGCTTCCTCGCCCGGCCCATCGGCGGCATCGTCGCGGGCCAGCTCGGCGACAAGCGGGGCCGCAAGCCCATGCTGGTCCTCGCGCTCACCCTCATGGGCATCGCCACCACCGGCATCGGCCTGCTCCCGACCTACGAGACGATCGGCGTCGCCGCCCCGATCCTGCTGGTCCTCTTCCGCGTGCTCCAGGGCATCGCCGTAGGCGCCCAGTGGGGCGGCGCGATGCTGATGGCCACCGAGTACGCCCCCGAGGGCAAGCGCGGCATATACGGCAGCTTCGTCCAACTCGGCGTCCCCATCGGCGTGGTGACCGCCAACACGGTGTTCCTGCTGGCCGGCGCGTTCACCACCGACTCCGAGTTCGCGGCCTGGGCCTGGCGTGTGCCGTTTCTGGTCGGCCTGTTCGTCCTCGTGCTCGCCTGGTACATACACACTCGCGTCGAGGAGACCCCCGAATTCCGGGAGGCGGAGAAGAAGCTGGCCGAGAAGGAGAAGGTCGAGCAGTCCTCTCCGCTGCGCACGATCCTGCGCGGCCACCTCGGTACGGTGCTCCTCGCCGGCGGTTCCTTCGCCGTGAACACGGCGACCTTCTACATCATCATCACCGGCGTGCTCGACTACACGACCCGCGAACTCGGCATGAAGAAGAGCGCCGTCCTCATGGTCTCGCTGTGCATCAGCCTCACCCAGCTGGTGCTGATCCCGGCTGCCGCCGCGCTCTCCGACAAGTTCGGACGCATCCGGATCTACGCGATCGGCGCGGCCGGCATCGCACTGTGGGCCGTACCGCTCTTCCTGCTGATCGACACCGGCTCGCTGCTGTGGCTCGCGGTCGGCACGTTCGTCGCCAGCTGCTTCCTGAGCATCATGTACGGCCCCCAGGCCGCCCTGTTCGCCGAGCTGTTCACGCCCGAGATGCGCTACACCGGCGCCTCCCTCGGCTACCAGATCGCGGCCGTCGCGGGCGGCGGGCTCGCGCCCTTCATGATGGTGCTGCTCCTGGAGGCGACGGGCACGTCGATGGCCGTGTCCGGGTACATCATCGTGCTCTCGGTGATCGCACTCGTGTCGATCAAGATCCTCGCGGACCGGGCCCGTGCGGCAGAGGCGCCGGCCGAGCCCGAGACGACGTCCGGGTCAGCGAGCTGAGTCCCCGGCCTGCTCGGGCCGCGGCTCCGGAACCGCTCCCGGAGCCGCGACCCGGGCCGCGGCCCCCGACCGCGACCGGGACACCGCCACCCCGGCCAGGCACAGCACCCCGCCCACCAGCGTGAGCAGCCCCGGCACCTCGCCGAGGAACAGCCACGACATCAGGACGACCAGGGCGGGCGCCGCGTACGTCGTGGCGCCCATCCTGCTCGCGGTCGTCCGGGACAGCGCGTACGCCCACGTCGTGAAGGCGAGGGCGGTCGGGAAGACGCCCAGGTAGAGCATGTTCAGCGTCGCGGAGGCCGGGGCGTCACCGGCCTCCTGGACGAGCTGCCCCGCGAACGGCAGGCACAGCACCGCGCCGACCAGGCACCCGAACGTCGTCACCTGCAACGGGCTCGCCGAGCCCAGCGCCGGCTTCTGCGCCACGACGCCACCGGCGTACGCGACGGCCGCCAGCAGGCACAGCACCACCCCGAGCACCGAGGACCCGCCCTCGCCCGACATCGACAGGCCCACCGTCACGGCACCGGCGAACGACACGGCCATCCCCGCCAGCAGCCGCGGCGGCATCGGGTCGCCGAGCAGCCGCGCACCGAGCAGCGCGATCAGGATCGGCCCGGTGTTCACGACCAGGGCGGCCGTCCCCGCGTCGACCTGCTGCTCGCCCCAGTTGAGGGCGACCATGTAGAAGCCGAACCACAGCAGCCCCGATATCGCGATTCCCCGCCAGGCCGGGCGCGGCGGCACCCCCTCCCGCCGCAGCAGGCAGATCACCCCCAGCGTCAGCGCCCCGGCCAGCAGCCGCCCGAGCGCCAGCGCGCCCGGTGAGTACGCGTCACCGGCGCTGCGGATCGAGACGAAGGCGGACGCCCACAGCACGACGGTGACCGCCGCAGCGCCGGCGGCGAGCAGCTCCGCACGGCGGGCGGGACGGGACGGGGAGGTGTTCGACATCATGCTCCAGAGGCTAGGAGGGGGAGGGGCCGGGAAGCTCGCGGTTTTCGGACGGCGGCGCGGCTACCGCAGTGCCGCCGCCTCCACCCCCAGCAGGTCGAAGAGGGCGCGTTCCCCGGCCGCCGTCACCTTCACGGCCCGCTCCGAGCCGATGCGCACGCACCAGCCCGTGTCCAGGGCGTGCCGGCACAGCGCAGCGCCCGCGACGCCCGCGAGATGGGGCCGGCGTCCGGTCCAGTCGAGACAGGCCCGGGCGAGCGGCCGGCGGCTGCGCCGGTCGAGGGCGATGCCGGCCGAGACGAACCACTCCATCCCCGCGTCGGTGAGCGCGAACCCCGTCTCCTGCTCCAGCAGCCCGCGGGCCGTCAGCGCGTCGGTGACCGCGATGCCGAGCCGCCCGGCGAGATGGTCGTAGCAGGTGCGGCCCCGGGCCATCGCCGACCCGGCGTTCGACTCCCGCAGGGTGCGCGGCCGTACGGCGGTGCCCGGCGCGACCTGGGCGGCGAGGTCCTCCAATAGCTGGGCGATCCGGGCGTCGGCCAGCCGGACGTAGCGGTGCCGGCCCTGCCGCTCCTCGGTGAGCAGCCCGCCCGCGACGAGACGGCCCAGGTGCTCGCTCAGCGTCGAGGCGGCCACCCCAGCGTGCCGTGCCAGCTCGCCGGCGGTCCAGGCCCGGCCGTCGAGCAGCGCCAGCAGGCAGGCGGCCCGGGTCTCGTCCGCGAACAGCGCGGCGAACCGGGCCAGGGCCGTGGCGCGGGGGTCCCTCGTCGTCATGTCCCCAGCATGGGACACGGACGGTTCGGGGGTCGCCGAAGCGTCACCGCGCCGGGTGCCGCACCTGCTCGTACTGCCGCGCCAGCCCGTCCAGCAGAGCCGTCAGACCGGTCTCGAAAGCGCGCTCGTCGATCTTCTCCTGCTGCTCGGCGAGGCGGTGGGCCTGCTGGAGGTGGGGATAGTCGGCGGGGTCGTAGGCGCTCGCGTCGTCCACGAACCCCCCGGCGAAGGAGCCGAGGGCGGAGCCCATGACGAAGTAGCGCATCAGCGCGCCGATGGATGTGGCCTGCGCGGGCGGCCAGCCCGCGGCGACCATCGCGCCGTAGACGGCGTCCGCGAGGCGCAGTCCGGCCGGGCGGCGGCCGGGGCCGCGGGCCAGCACCGGGACGATGTTCGGGTGGTCGCGCAGGGCGGTCCGGTAGGAGACGGCCCAGTCGTGCAGCGCGGTCCGCCAGTCCCGGCCGTCCTGGAACATCGACAGGTCCACCTGGCCGCTCACCGAGTCGGCGACCGCCTCCAGGATCTCGTCCTTGGTGCGGAAGTGGTTGTACAGCGAGGGCCCGCTGACCCCCAGTTCGGCGGCGAGCCGCCGCGTGGAGACGGCGGCCAGGCCCTCCGCGTCCACGAGCGCGCGGGCCGTCTCGACGATCCGGTCGGTGCTGAGCAAGGGCTTGCGCGGTCGGGCCATGGCGCACATAGTAGGGCTGGACACGGAAACTAGCAGTGCTAATTTAAATGTACGGCTTTCAATGGGGTGACCTGTGGTGAATCTGGGGCTCAGCGACGAGCAGAGCGCGGTCCGGCGGCTCGCGCGGGACTTCACGGAGCGCGAGATCACCCCGCACGTCGTCGCCTGGGACCGCGCCGAAGAGGTCGACCGGGGAATCGTGAAGAAGCTCGGCGAGGTCGGCTTCCTGGGCCTGACGATCGACGAGGAGTATGGCGGCTCCGGCGGCGACCACCTCGCGTACTGCCTGGTCACGGAGGAACTGGGCCGGGGTGACTCGTCCGTGCGCGGCATCGTCTCCGTCTCCCTCGGGCTGGTCGCCAAGACCGTCGCCGCCTGGGGGAGCGAGGAGCAGAAGCGGCGCTGGCTGCCCGGCCTGACCTCCGGCGAGTCGGTCGGCTGCTTCGGCCTGACCGAGCCGGGCACGGGCTCGGACGCCGGCAACCTGGCGACCCGGGCCGTACGGGACGGCGACGACTACGTCATCGACGGCACCAAGACGTTCATCACCAACGGCACCTGGGCCGACGTCGTCCTGCTCTTCGCCCGCTCCACGGACGCCCCGGGCCACAAGGGCGTCTCCGCCTTCCTCGTCCCGGCCGACACGCCCGGCCTGACCCGCCGCACGATCCACGGCAAGCTCGGGCTGCGCGGCCAGGCCACCGCCGAGCTCGTCCTGGAGGGCGTGCGCGTGCCGGCCTCGGCGCTGCTCGGGGAGGAGGGCAAGGGCTTCTCCATCGCCATGTCGGCTCTCGCCAAGGGCCGGATGTCGGTCGCCGCGGGCTGCGTCGGCATCGCCCAGGCCGCCCTCGACGCGGCCGTGCGCTACGCGGGGGAGCGCGAGCAGTTCGGCAAAACCATCGCCCACCACCAGCTGGTCCAGGAACTGCTCAGCGAGATCGCCCTCGACGTGGACGCCGCCCGTCTGCTGACCTGGCGGGTCGCCGACCTGATCGACCGGGGGCAGCCGTTCGCCGTCGAGTCGTCCAAGGCCAAGCTGTTCGCCTCGGAGGCCGCCGTCCGCGCCGCCAACAACGCGCTCCAGGTCTTCGGCGGCTACGGCTACATCGACGAGTACCCGGCGGGCAAACTGCTGCGGGACGCCCGTGTGATGACCCTCTACGAGGGCACGAGCCAGATCCAGAAGCTGGTCATCGGGCGGGCCCTGACCGGCGTTTCGGCGTTCTGAGTACGTGTCTGAGTACTTCGGCGGATGTGGCGCGGGCCACGTCCGCCGATGCTGTCCCCCATGAGTGACACACCGGGCAAGCAGCAGAACACGGCCGCCTTCTACGGCCAGGCCGTCGCCTCCTTCGCCGTCGCCATGGCGGCCACCGCGATCGGCATCTACCAGCTGAGTGCCGATGCCTGGGTACGGGCCTTCCTCGCCATCGCCGTCCTGTACCTGGTCACGTCCTCCTTCACCCTGGCCAAGGTGATCCGGGACCGGCAGGAGGGTGCGGCCCCCTCGTACGCCCCTTTCGAGAAGCGCTGACCCACCTCTTCGGAATGTGCTGAGCGACCACACTAAGCGCTCGCTCACCTTCGGCGGTATGGTGTTCCTCCTGCCAGTGGAGAGGGGCGAGCGATGAGTACGGCGGAGGAGACGGCCGGCGGCGAGGCGCAGGCGTGGGGCGAGGTCACGCCCGACGCGGCGCGGCGGCTGCTGATCGCCGCGGTGGAGGCCTTCGCCGAGCGCGGCTACCACGCCACGACGACCCGCGACATCGCGGGCCGCGCCGGAATGAGCCCGGCCGCGCTCTACATCCACTACAAGACCAAGGAAGAGCTGCTGCACCGCATCAGCAGGATCGGGCACGAGAAGGCCCTGGAGATCCTGCGGACGGCGTCCCGCCGCGAGGGCAGCGCCACCGAACGTCTCGCCGACGCGGTGAGCTCCTTCGTCCGCTGGCACGCGGGCGGGCGGACCACCGCGCGGGTCGTGCAGTACGAACTCGAATCGCTCGGCCCCGACGCCCGCGCCGAGATCCTCGCGCTGCGCCGCCAGGTCGACGGCGAGGTACGCGGGATCATCGAGGAGGGCGCGCGGTCGGGCGAGTTCGACGTCGTCGACGTGCACGGCACGACGCTGGCCGTGCTGTCGCTCTGCATCGACGTGGCGCGGTGGTTCAACGTCGACGGCCCCCGGACGCCGGAGCAGGTCGGTGAGCTGTACGCCGACCTCGTGCTGCGCATGGTCGGAGCTCAGGGGCCGACGGCCTGATCCCGCCTCAGAGGTAGTAGCGCGCCACGGACTCGGCGACGCAGACCGGCTTGTCGCCGCCCTCGCGCTCGACGCTGAAGGCGACGGCCACCTGGACGCCGCCCGGCACCTCCTCGACGGCACTGATCGCCGCGGTGGCGCGCAGCCGGGAGCCGACGGGGACCGGGGCGGGGAAACGCACCTTGTTCGTGCCGTAGTTGACACCCATCTTCACGCCCTCGACGGCGATCAGCTGCGGTCCGAAGAGGGGCAGCAGCGACAGGGTCAGGTAGCCGTGCGCGATGGTGGTGCCGAAGGGGCCCGCGGCGGCCTTCTCCGGGTCGACGTGGATCCACTGGTGGTCACCGGTGGCCTCCGCGAAGAGGTCGATCCGCTTCTGGTCGATGTCGAGCCAGTCGGTGTACCCCAGTTGCTCGCCCACCGCCGACTTCAGGTCGTCGACGGACGTGAAGATCCTCGGCTCTGCCATGTCTTCCAGGCCTCTCGTGTGCAGGGGGTCTGCGCGCTCACTGTCTAAGCGACTGCTTAGCATGGTCGGCCGTGCGGGCTGTGTCAACGGACTCGGTAGGGTTCGAGGGGTGCCCCAGATCCCAGAGAAGATCCATGAGCTCACGGTCGGCCAGCTCGCGGCGCGCAGCGGCGCCGCCGTCTCGGCCCTGCACTTCTACGAGTCCAAGGGCCTGATCAGCAGTCGCCGGACCACGGGCAACCAGCGCCGCTACGCGCGCGACACACTTCGCCGGGTCGCCTTCATCCGGGCCGCGCAACGGGTCGGCATCCCCCTGGCGACGATCCGCGACGCACTCGCCGAACTCCCCGAGGAGCGCACCCCCACCCGGGAGGACTGGGCGCACCTCTCCGAGGTCTGGCGCGCCGAACTGGAAGAACGCATCAAGCAGCTGAACCGCCTGAGGGACCACCTCACCGACTGCATCGGCTGCGGCTGCCTCTCCCTGGACAACTGCGTCCTGTCCAACCCGGACGACGTCTTCGGCGAACGCCTCACGGGCTCGCGCCTGATGGTCGAGCGGGGCGGTCGCGGGTAGCCGCTGCCCGGCGCCCCGTCCCCGCAGGGCGGCAGACGGCCTGCGGCGTCATCGAGCCCTCGGCTCATGCGCCGGGCCGGCACCCCTCGGTCCCCGGCCGGCCGGCCCCGTACTCCGCCAGGCCCGCGGCGACCAGTTCCCCGTTGGACCCTGCCCGTTCCCCGTCCGGCAGAAGCAGGACGTCCTCCAGGCCGACCCGTGTGGCCAGGCCGAGCCGGCCGGCGAGCCGCAGCACCGGCCAGGCGCCGCCGTCCTCGCCGTGCAGCAGGACGGGCCGTCCGTGGGCGTCCCCGAGGGCGGACAGCAGCGCCCGCGCGGAGGAGACGGAGCCCGCCGGATCCGTGTCCGTCACCTCCGCCAGAACCCTCAGCACCTTCGGCCCGAGCGACGAGGCGGCGAACCGCTCCGCGCCGTCCGTCCCGGACCAGATGCCGGCCTCCACGCCCACGCCACGCTCCATGAGCAGCGCGGCCGTCTCCTCCGCCCCCGGCTCGTGCCAGTTGACCGAGGCGTGGTCGGGCAGCACCGTCCACGCGCGTATCCGCTCCAGCCGGGCGGCGGGGTCCGGCTCCGCCCACGCGCCCGTGGTCACGCCGACCGGCACCGGCACCCGCGCCCGGATCGCCGACAGCGTCGTCGCGAGCACCCGCGGCGACAACGTGTCCTGCCCGCACGGTGTCTTGGGATGGACGTGGATGTCCCGCGCCCCGGCGGCCACGGCCCCGGCGGCCGAGCCGGCCATCGACTCGGGTGTCAGCGGCACGGCCGCACCGTCAGCGGCCGTCCGCGAACCGTTCAGGCAGACCTGCATCATGACGTCGATGGTGCCAGTCACCACCGACAGTGGGGGTGCGGCATCCCCGGCGCACCCCCGCGCACCCGCATTCGTCAAGCCGACACCAACAGCCTCGCCCGCCGGGCGTACGCCAGGGACTCGGGCGTGAGCACGGGGCGCGGCACCAGGATCCCGCAGTCCGTGCAGACCGGACCGGACGAGGGTTCGTGGTCCAGGTCGTACCTCCACATGAGCTGCTCACCGCCGCACACCGGGCAGGCCGAGCCCGGTTCGCGCTCCAGCGCGGCGATCAGCCGGCGCAGCACCTCGGCCAGCGGTTCACGGGGATGGACCGCCGGATCGTCGCACCACGCCACACCGAACCCGCCCCAGGTCAGCCGGTGCCAGTCGTCCACACTGCCCGGCCTGCGCAGCCCGTCGTGCTTCTCCTTCTTGCGGCGCTCGGCGAACTCGACCTCGTAGGCCAGCCAGACCGCCCGCGCCTCCTCCAGTTCGTCCAGTGCGGCCACGAGCCGCACCGGATCGGGGGAGCGGTCCTCGGGACCGAACCCTGCCCGGGAGCACAGATGGTCCCAGGTCGCCCTGTGTCCGTAAGGGGCGAACCTCTCAAGGCACTTACGCAGCGAATAGCGCCGCAAGGCCAGATCGCACCGCGGATCGCGGACCTGTCTCGCCAGACTCCGGAAACCGGCCATCGTCCTGCACCTCCGTCACACCTGCACCTGTAATCCGGTCACTTCGGCGTCGTCGAACGGACGTCGCCGAATAGACGTATCGACAAGCGAATCGGCTCCATCCGATTTCAAATGGCCTCCATAAGCGGCCCCGAGAGGCTCGCGAGTCGACTGCCGTGGTCCGTGTGTCTGTTGTGCCGACTTCAAAAAGTGACGCTTGTTCATCTTCAAGCCGGGGGATACCGGCGGTAACATCCGGCCCACCCCCGTCGGGAGGAGCCCCCCATGCCACGGCGTGCCCCACGCACCGTTCTCGACAGAATGAGAACTCCCAGCGGAATCCCCGGGTTCCTGAAGACAGCATCGGTATGCGCCCTGATCGCAGGTCTCTTGTCGCCGCTTGCCCCGGCTGCCGCCTCGGAAACAGCGACCGCGCAGGCCGACGCCGCGGCGAACGACCACTGCGGCAACCAGTGTTCGGACATCCTCCCGCCCGGCCAGAACGGCAACGCCACCCTGGCCCAGATCCTCCTCAACCAGGCCTTCGGTGCCCAGCCCGAGCACGCCGAGGATCAGCTCGGGCCCTACGCCAACCTCGCCAAGGGCTACCCCGGCCTCACCAACGACAAGATCAACACCTTCTTCAACGACGCCTCCTTCGGGGTCCCCGCCGACCAGGTCGCCTCCAGCCTCAAACCCGCCGGACGCAGTGACGTGACGATCGTCCGGGACAAGAAGACCGGTGTGCCGCACATCACCGGTACGACCCGGTACGGCACGGAGTTCGGCGCCGGCTACGCGGCGGCCCAGGACCGGCTGTGGCTGATGGACGTCTTCCGGCACGTCGGACGCGGACAGCTGACCTCCTTCGCGGGCGGTGCCCCCTCCAACCAGGGCCTGGAACAGCAGTTCTGGCGGCACGCCCCGTACACCGAGGCCGATCTGCAGGCGCAGATCGACAACGCCGTCGCCACCAACGGCGAGCGCGGACGCCAGGCCCTCGCCGACGTCAAGGCCTACCTCGACGGCATCAACGCCTACATCGACGCCTCCGACCGCGGGCGCACCTTCCCCGGTGAGTACGTACTCACCGGGCACAAGGACTCAGTCACCAACGCGGGAACCATCGAGCACTTCAAGATCACCGACCTGGTCGCGCTGGCCTCCGTCATCGGCGCGCTGTTCGGCTCGGGCGGAGGCGGCGAGGTGAACAACGCCCTCTCGCTCATGGCCGCCCAGGAGAAGTACGGCGTCGCCGAGGGCACCAAGGTCTGGGAATCCTTCCGGATGCGCAACGACCCGGAGGCCGTTCTCACCCAGCACGCCGGCAGCTTCCCGTCCGGGACCAAGCCCGCCGACCCGCAGGGTACGGCCCTGCCCGACGCGGGCTCGGTGAAGATGGAGCCGCTCGTGTACGACCGCACCGGCAGCGCCGCCACGGCCGGTGCGACCGGCGCGTCCGGCGAAGCCGCGAAGACCGCCACTTCGTCCGCCAAGCGCGGCATGTCCAACGCCCTCGTCGTCAGCGGCAAGCACACCGCGAGCGGCCACCCCGTCGCCGTGTTCGGCCCGCAGACCGGCTACTTCGCACCCCAGCTGCTGCTGCTCCAGGAGATCCAGGGCCCGGGCATCAGCGCCCGCGGCGCCTCCTTCGCCGGCCTGAGCATGTACGTCGAACTCGGCCGCGGCCAGGACTACGCGTGGAGCGCCACGACCTCCGGCCAGGACATCATCGACTCCTACGCCGTCGAACTGTGCCAGGACGACTACCACTACCTGTACCGAGGCACCTGCACGCCGATGGAGAAGGTCGAGCAGAAGAACGCCTGGAAGCCCACGGCCGCCGACGGCACCGCGGCGGGCTCGTACACCATGCGCGTCTGGCGCACGAAGTACGGCCCCGTCGAGTACCGCGCGACGGTCGGCGGCAAGAAGGTCGCCTACACCACCCTGCGCTCGTCCTTCCTGCACGAGGCCGACTCCATCATCGGCTTCCAGATGCTGAACGACCCGGACTACGTCAAGGGCCCGGACACCTTCCAGAAGGCCGTGCAGCACATCAACTACACCTTCAACTGGTTCTACGCCGACTCCGAGCACACCGCCTACTACAACAGCGGCGACAACCCGGTCCGCGCGAGCGGTGTCGACGCCGAGTTCCCGGCGTGGGCGCGGCCGGCGTACGAGTGGCGCGGCTGGGACCCGGCGACCAACACGGCCGACTACACCCCGCCCTCCGCCCACCCGAACTCCGTCGACCAGGACTACTACGTCTCCTGGAACAACAAGCAGGCCAGGGACTACACGACCGCCCCCTGGGGCAACGGCTCCGTGCACCGCGGCAACCTCCTTGAGGACCGGGTGAAGAAGCTCGTCCAGCAGGGCGGGGTGACCCGGGCCGCCCTGGTGAAAGCCATGGCCGACGCCGGGCTGGCGGACCTCCGGGCCGAGGACGTCCTGCCCAGGCTCCTGAAGGTCGTCAACAGCTCACCCGTCACCGACCCCGCCGTCGCGGCAGCCGTGAGCAAACTCCAGGCCTGGACCGCCGCGGGGGGCAAGCGCACGGAGACCGCCGCCGGCTCGAAGAAGTACGCCGACGCCGACGCGATCCGCATCCTCGACGCCTGGTGGCCCCTGCTGGTCAAGGCCGAGTTCGAACCCGGCCTCGGCACCGGGCTCTACGAGGCCGTGACCGCCAACCTGCCCGTCGACGAGTCCCCGTCGGCCGCCCACGGCCCGACCGGATCGCACGCGGGAAGCTCCTTCCAGTACGGCTGGTGGAGCTACGTCGACAAGGACATCCGCGCGGTCCTCGGCGAGCAGGTCAAGGGACCGCTGGCCCGCACGTACTGCGGCGACGGCAGCCTCGCCGCCTGCCGGGACACCCTCGTCAGCACCCTGAAGGCGGCGGCCGGCAAGACGGCCGCCCAGGTCTACCCCGGCGACGACGTCTGCGCGGCGGGCGACCAGTGGTGCGCCGACTCGATCAACCACCGCACCCTCGGCGGCATCAAGCACGGCAAGATCAGCTGGCAGAACCGGCCGACCTATCAGCAGGTCGTGGAGTTCACCTCACACCGGTGACGCCCTGCCTGGCGGCGGGTCAGCGAACCCGGCCCGCCGCCAGGACCAGCCGGGCCAGTTCCGGGTGCAGGATGTCGCTGTGCGCACCGGCCGGCGGCCCGCCGCGTCTGACCACCGCCGCCGCGTCGACGTTCACGCACCCCGAGGCGGGCAGCTTCGTCTCCAGGGCCCGGGCGAGGGTGTGAGCGCGCGTGCCCGGCACCGCCTGTACGCCGTCGTACCCCATCGCGCCCCACTTGGCGCCCAGGACCCGCCCCACGACCGGCTCCGCGGCCGACCGGCTGTCGCCCGCCATCCGCGAGGCCAGCGGATACATCGTCCCCAGGGCCGCGTCGTGCCGGGAGTGGCAGCACACCAGGGGCCCGTCGACGCGGTTCTGCTGCCCCTGGAGCACCCCTCCCGCCCGGGCGTCGTGCGGCAGCCGGGCCGCGAACGCGTAGTGCGAGAAAGCGCCTTGGAGCAGCGTCACCGACTTCACCGTGCGCACGCCCTCGGGCAGGCCCCGCAGCGCGAACGACACCAGCCGCGCGCCGAAGCTGTGCCCGACCAGGTGCACCCGCACGCCGGGCGCCGCCTGAGCGAGCTGCCCGACGACCCGGCCGAGCCCGCGCTCCCCGACGGTCCCCGCGCGCCGCTTCATCGCGTAGTACGTGGCCTGCCGCAGCAGTTCGTGCGCACCGTCCCAGGGGTTGGGGATGCCGAACCCCTGCCGCGGCCCGGACGCCTCCAGCTCCGCCAGCGCCCGCGCGAACTCCTCACAGGCCGCCGCCGATGACCCGGCGAACATCTCCGGCTCACTCTGCGGCACGCCCTCCGCCACCGTGTCGGCGGCGAACAGCGCCTGCGGCCCGGGCGCCACCACCTCCACCAGCGTCCGCACCAGCCGCCCGAACTCCTCCAGCTCGGCCTCCTCCGGCGGCTGCTGCTCCAGCAGCCGGGCGATCTGGTCGACCAGGATCGCCCGGCCCGGAAAGGTGTCCAGCAGGGCGTGCCGTGTGTCCTTGTCCAGCACCGGGCGCCTCGGCGGCTCGGCCGCCACGGCCCTGGGGAAGTCCGGGATCGGCTCGTCGGAGAACCGCATCGCCGGCCACAGCACGCCGACGTAGCCGATCCGGGCCGCCGGGGCCAGCCGCGGCACGGGCGCGAAGAAGCGGTCGTACAGGCGGGTCGCACCCGAGCGGTCGGTGTTCCAGCCGTGCGCGAAGACGATCAGGTCGCGCACGCCCCGCTCGGTCACCCCGGCGAGCAGCCGGTCGCGCCGGCGGCCCTCCGGGTCCCCGTCCGCGTCGAAGGCCACCTCCCAGTAGGGAGTCACGCTCATCGCCGGATCCGCCATGACAGGCCCCCTGGTCCCCGGGTGACGCCACGATGTGGGCGCATCGTCCTGCCAACGGGCGAGCTTGGCCATACGTCACGGGCGCATTCGGCTCAGCGGTAGCGGAGGTACTTCCGCCGCATCCTCCGGAACGCCGCCAGGTCCTCCTGCCAGCCGGCCACCACCTCGTCGGTGTCCGCACCCGCGTCGATCATCGTGCGCACGCGCGTGGAACCGGTGAGCTTGTCGATCCAGTGGTCCGGACGCCAGGCGAAACCGCTCCAGACCCGCTTGGCGGTGACGAGCAGGGCGATCCCCGTCCGCACGGGGTCGAAGGCGGCCCGGTCGTGCACGTGCACCTGGACACCGCCGACCGTCTTCCCCTGGAACTTCGAGAACGTGGGCGCGAAATAGGCCTCCCTGAACCGGACCCCGGGCAGGGCGAGTTCGTTCGCTGCGGCCGCCCAGCGCCGGTCGACGCCCTCCGCGCCGAGCAGTTCGAACGGCCGGGTCGTGCCCCGCCCCTCCGACAGGTTCGTGCCCTCGAACAGGCACGTCCCCGAGTACACCAGGGCCGTGTCCGGCGTCGGCATGTTGGGGCTCGGCGGCACCCAGGGCAGCCCGGAGGCGTCGTAGAAGTCCGACCGCTTCCAGCCCGACATCGGCACGGTCTCCAGCGGCACGGGCTCGGTCAGGAACTCCCCGTTGAACAGCCGCGCCAGCTCGGCGACGGTCATCCCGTGGGCCTGGGCGATGGGCTGCCGCCCGACGAACGTGGCGAACTCCTTGTGCAGGACCGGGCCGAGGGCCGCCCGCCCGGTCGCCGGGTTGGGCCGGTCCAGGACCACGAACCGCTTGCCGGCGAGCTGTGCGGCCTCCATGCAGTCGTACAGCGTCCAGATGTACGTGTAGAAGCGGGCGCCGACGTCCTGGATGTCGAAGACGACCGTGTCGACGCCGGACGCGGTGAAGACGTCGGCGAGCGGCCGGCCGCTCTTGAGATATGTGTCGTAGACGGGCAGGCCGGTCGCCGGGTCGTCGTAGCGGCCCTCGGAGCCGCCGGCCTGGGCGGTGCCGCGGAAGCCGTGCTCGGGGCCGAAGACGGCCCTCAGGTCCACTCGGGTGTCCGCGTGCATGACGTCGACGATGTGGCGGGCGTCGCGGGTGATGCCGGTGGGGTTGGTGACGATGCCGATGCGCTGGCCGCGCAGGGGCTCGTAACCGGACGCGGCCAGGTTCTCGAAGCCGGTTCGCCGGTGACCCCGGGCTTCGGCTGCGGTGGGGGTGAGTGACGCGGCTGCCGCAGTGGCCGCTGTGAGTAACGTCCGTCTGGAAGGGCGCATACGGTGACCTCCTTGAGCGGGGACGGTCGGCATGGGCACGGTATGCGCTACCGCGGGTCGTGGGGAGGCTGCGGGTCGCCTCTGGCTTGTCGCGCCCTTCCCCGCGCCGCTTGCAGGGGCGTCGCGGGCACCCCTTCCCTGGTACATACCGACCGGTTAGTCTGGCGCCATTGCAGAGCCGCGACTGAGGAGACCGATGGTGGGAGCCTTTCAAGGGGCCGGAGTCGTTGTCACGGGAGCCGGCGGCGGGATCGGGGCCGCGCTCGCCCGGCGGTTCGCCGCCGAAGGGGCCCGGGTCGTCGTCAACGACCTCGACGCCGAGCGGGCCAAACAGGTCGCGGACGAGGCCGGTGGGATCGCCGTGCCCGGCGACGCCTCGGCGATCATCGGCGACGCCCGCGACGCACTCGGCGGCACCGTCGACGTCTACTGCGCCAACGCCGGTGTCGCAGCCGACGGCATCGAGCCCGGACAGCCGCTGGACGAGCGGGCGTGGGCCCGGTCCTGGGACGTGAACGTCATGGCCCATGTGCGGGCCGCGCAGATACTGCTGCCCGCCTGGCTGGAGCGCGGCAGCGGCCGGTTCGTCTCCACCGTGTCCGCCGCCGGGCTGCTCACCATGATCGGGGCGGCGCCCTACGCCGTCACCAAGCACGGCGCGCTCGCCTTCGCCGAGTGGCTGTCGCTGACCTACCGGCACCGGGGCGTGAAGGTCCACGCCATCTGCCCGCAGGGCGTGCGCACCGACATGCTCGCCGCCACCGGCACCGCGGGCGACCTGGTGCTCCGGCCGACCGCCATCGAGCCGGAGACCGTCGCGGACGCCCTGCTCCAGGGCATCGAGGAGGACCGCTTCCTGATCCTGCCGCACCCCGAGGTCGCCGCGTACCACCAGGCCCGCGCCGGTGACCCCGACCGGTGGCTGTCCGGCATGAACCGCATCCAGCAGCAGTGGGAGGAGGCCCGGTGACCGAGTCCCGTTACGCGGCCAAGCCCTGGCTCGGCCTGCTCAGCGACGCGCAGAAGGGCGCGATCAGCCCCGCGGACTCCCTCGTGCACGCCCTGCGCAGGGCCGCGGCCGAGACGCCCGGCAGTGACTTCCTGGCCTACTTCGACGGCCGGCTGACCTACCGGGAGGCCGACGAGCTCAGCGACTCCGTGGCCGGGCACCTCGCGGCCCGGGGTCTGCGGCGCGGCGACCGGGTCGCGGTGCTGCTGCAGAACTCCCCGCACTTCGTGCTCGCCTGCTGGGCGCGTGGAAGGCGGGCGCGGTCGTCGTGCCCGTCAACCCGATGTACAAGTCGGGCGAGGTGGCCCACGTCCTGCGGGACGGCGAGGTCACCGCGCTCATCTGCTCGGACCGGGCCTGGGAGTCGTACCTGCGCGCAACGGCGGCGGACTCGCCCGTGCGGATCGTGCTCACCGGATGCGAGCTGGACTTCCAGAGCCGCGGCGACGCCCGCCTGCTCACCTTCGAACGCCTGCCGCAGGCCCCGGACGCCGACGACCTGACAGCCGTCGCGCGGGCCGGGCACCAGGCGCCCGAGGACCGGGACCCCGGCCCCTCCGACATCGCGCTGATCAGCTACACCTCGGGCACGAGCGGCACGCCCAAGGGCGCCACCAACACGCACGGCAACATCATGTACAACGCCGAGCGCCAGCGGACCGGGCTCGGACTGCCCGAGCGGCCGGTGTACTTCGCGCTGGCGCCGCTGTTCCACATCACGGGCATGGTCTGCCAGCTCGGAGCCTGCCTGAACAGCGCGGGCACGCTCGTGCTGGCGTACCGCTTCGAGCCGGGCGTCGTGCTGGACGCGTTCGCCGAGCACCGCCCGCACTACACCGTCGGTCCGTCCACGGCCTTCATGGCGCTGGCGGCTCACCCCTCCGTCACCCGTGACCACTTCTCCTCCTTCCGGGTGATCTCCTCGGGCGGCGCCCCGCTGCCGCCCGCCCTGGTGGAGAAGTTCCGGGCGGGTTTCGGGCCGTACATTCGCAACGGCTACGGGCTGACCGAGTGCACCGCGCCCTGCGCCTCGGTGCCGCCCCACCTTCAGGCGCCGGTCGACCCCGCGTCCGGGACCCTCGCCGTGGGACTGCCCGGCCCCGACACGGTCGTCCGGATCGTCGACGACGCCGGCGCGGAGGTGCCCTTCGGCGAGCAGGGCGAGATCGTCGTCGCCGGCCCCCAGGTCGTGCCCGGCTACTGGCGCCGCCCCGACGCCACCGCCGCCACGTTCCCCGGCGCCGAACTGCGCACCGGCGACATCGGCTTCATGGACGAGCAGGGCTGGCTCTACGTCGTCGACCGCAAGAAGGACATGATCAACGCCTCCGGCTTCAAGGTGTGGCCCCGCGAGGTCGAGGACGTCCTCTACACGCACCCGGCGGTGCGCGAGGCCGCCGTCGTGGGGGTGCCCGACGGGTATCGCGGGGAGACGGTCAAGGCCTACATCAGCCTGCGTCCGGACGCCGACACGGACCCGGATGCACTCGCCGCCTACTGCAAGGAGAGACTGGCCGCCTACAAGTATCCGCGTCAGGTGGAGATCCTGCCGGACTTGCCGAAAACGGCCAGTGGGAAGATCCTCCGTCGGGAACTTCGTTCCCGGACGCAAGGCGACTGACAACAGAACGGAAAGGCAGGTGGCGGCAGTGCCCAGGACCACGGACTCGGACGGCACGCCCGTGCCTCAGCGGCTCCTCGCCGCCGCCACCCGGCTCTTCGCCGAGCAGGGCTACGACCGCACCTCGGTGCAGGAGATCGTCGAGGCGGCCGGCGTCACCAAGGGAGCGCTGTACCACTACTTCGGATCCAAGGACGACCTGCTGCACGAGGTGTACGCGCGCGTGCTGCGCATCCAGCAGGAGCGGCTGGACGCCGTGGCCGGTGCCGACGAGCCGGTCGAGAAGCGGCTGCGGCACGCCGCCGCCGACGTCGTGGTGACGACCATCGAGAACCTCGACGACGCCATGATCTTCTGGCGTTCGATGCACCACCTCAGCCCCGAGAAGGACAAGCAGGTCCGCGCCGAACGCCGCCGCTACCACGAGCGGTTCCGCGCGCTGGTGGAGGAGGGCCAGGAGGCGGGGGTCTTCTCCCGCGCGACTCCGGCGGACCTCGTGGTCGACTACCACTTCGGCTCGGTCCACCACCTGTCGACGTGGTACCGCCCCGACGGCCCCCTCACGCCCCAGCAGGTCGCGGACCACCTGGCCGATCTGCTGCTGCGCGCCCTGCGCCCGTAGCGGCCGCCCCCTCCTCGGCAACGGGCGGCCCGGGGGTTCCGGGCGGCTCGGACTGCCGGGGAGTCGTCAGGTGCTCGTAGGTGCCGGTGAGTTCGAGCAGTCGCCGCAGGGCCGGGCCGATGTCGTCCAGGCGGAAGGCGATGCCCTCCCGGCCCGTGGAGCGGTGGATCTGGAGCAGGGTCGACAGACCCATGGAGTCGACCGTCCCCAGCCCTCCGCAGTCCAGGTGCAGTTCTTCGACACCGCCGCCGCCGTCGAGAGCCGTCCGTACCCGCTGGAGCAGTTCCCCGCAGGTGTCGTAGTCCAGATCGCCGGTGAGGGCCAGCCGCACGGCGTGCGGGCCGGTGCCGAAGGAGGGGGTCACGGGTTCGTCCAGCGTCTCGGGGTCAGGGGCGGGCAGCGAGCGCGGTACGCCCGGCGCCGAGGATCCGGCGGGCGCGCGGGAAGTCGTGCAGCTGCTCCTCCAGCAGGTCCAGGCACGGCAGCAGCGAGCGCGCCGGCACCCGGCGGGCGGTGAGCACCTCGGCGGTCCACACGAGGAAGCCGGTGAAGACGTCGTCGGCGTCCACGTACAGGGCGGCCGTGAGGAAACCGACGACGTGGGCGATGTCCTCGGCGGTGCGCTCGCGCTGCTCGTCGCTGTAGTCCCGCATCGCGGGAATGTGCCGCTCCAGGCGCTCAAAGGTGTCCCGCACCAGCCGGGTGGAGGACCCGGCGACCAGCGTGTACTCCTGGTCGCCCAGGTGCGGCAGATCGTCGATCGCCTGATGGGCGGGGACCGGCCGGGCCGGCGGACCGGCCGCGAGCCGGTCCCCGGCGGCGCGTGCGTCGGGTGCCCAGGCGTCGGCCCCCAGCAGGCGGGCGTAGCGGCCGTCGGCACCGAAGGCGAGGCCACCGGCCATGACCGGGGTGCCGGCCGCCTGGACGGCGGTGATCGCGCTGTGCGCGAGAGGCAGCCGGGTGGGCAGCGAGCCGGACAGGCACACCGCGTCCGGCCCGGTGCGGTGGACGTGGCCGATCAGATGGGCGGTGGGGACCTGGGCGCCGAGGTAGTCCACCTGCCAGCCGCGCAGCCGCAGCGTCTCGGACACCAGGCGCGCGGGCAGGGCGTGCCACTCCTGGTCCACGCAGGCGACCGTGATCCGGCCCCGGCCGGCCGCCGGACGCCGGGCCGGCAGGACGGCGATGACCCGGTCGTTGATGGCGGTGGCGGCGTGCTCCTCGGCCACGCTCATGCGGTTGGCCGCCCACTCGATGCCGACCTTGTGCTGCACGGCGCCGATCACGTCCAGCAGCACCGACTCGGGATCGAGACCCGCGGCCAGGGCGTCGGTGACGACGTCGACGGCCGCGTACTCGTCCCCGGCCCGCACAGCGGTCCAGAGCCGGTCCGCCCAGGGAGCGGAGGCGCCCTCGTCGTGCGGTGCGGAAAGGCGGGCGCCGACACCGTGGCGGCCCGGCGCGTCGTCGAGGCCGGTGGTGCGTGTGGTCATGCCGTGTACCTGCCCCGGGTCGCCCCGTCCACCGCACTGAGGTGGGCACCCCGGGGTGCGGTGATGGCCAGCACGGCGATGTCGTCGTGGCGTCCGCCGCCGATCCACTGCGAGGTGACCATCTGGACGCGCTCCACGACCGCCTCCGCCGGCATGCCGGCGCACTCGGCCGCCGCCCGCTTGAGGCGCTCGTCTCCGAACATGGTGTCGCCCAGCGGACCGCCCCTGGCCTCGGTGACACCGTCGGTGAACAGCAGGCAGGTTTCCCCCGGCGCCAGCCGGACCCGAGCGGTCCGGGAGGTGATGGTGGGCAGCACGCCGATCAGGGTGCCGCCCGTGTCGGCCTCCTCCACCGTCCCGTCCCGCCGGATGATCAGCGGCGCGGGGTGCCCGGCGGACGTGAGCCGCAGCGCCACCTCGCGCTCCTCCCGGCGGACCGAGGCCATCACGAGCGTGGCGAAACGGGTGTGGTGGCTGGTGCGCATGGCGTTGTTCACGAGACGCAGCATCCTGGCGTGGTCGTCGGCCATCGGCAGCAGGGCGTGCAGTGTGTTGCGGATCTTGCCCGTGAGGACCGCGGCCTCCAGTCCCTTGCCGGCCACGTCCCCGAGCACGACGAGGGTCTCGGGGGAGTCCTCGGTGGGCGGGTGGACGTCGTAGAAGTCGCCGCCGATGCGCTCGGTGTCCCCGCTGGCCCGGTAGCCGCCCGCGAACTCCACGCCCTCCGTCTGCCGGAGCGTGGGCGGCAGGAGTTCCCGCATGAGGGTCTCGGAGATCGAGTTCTGCTCCGCGTAGAGACGGGCCGCCGACATCGCCGCGCCGGCCCGGGCGGCGAACAGCCCGGCCAGCGACTCCTCCGCCTCGGTGAACGCGTCCTGCTGCGCCCGGCGCAACAGGACCAGCGCCCCGGCCGGTACGCCGAGACCCGGGAGCGGCGTGATCACCAGCGAGCCGACCTCGCCGAAGCCCGCCGGGACGAGCCAATCCGGGGCCGTCGCGGGGTCGATCCACCGCGAGGGCACCGGCGGGAAGCCCCGCAGCGCCTCGGCGAGACCCGGCACGGAATCCGGCGCCTCGGCCACGGTGCTGCGGCTGAGTTCACGCCGGTGGTCGCACGCGACCACCGGCAGGGTCCTCGCCGCGGTCGGCGAGATGACCAGCGCGGCGTCCGCCAGATGCTCCGCGGCCAGGCGCGCCGTGACCTCCATGCAGCGTTCGAGGTTCAGCGAGGCCAGCAGCGCGGTGGAGGCCTCGGTGAGGAACCGGGTGCGGCCGCGCTCGGCCGCCAGCTCCGCCGCCGTGGAGCGGTGGGCGGTCTCGTCCAGCAGCCACCAGACCGTGCGGCCGTCCGCCAGGACGGACGGCTGCGCCGAGAACCACCGGTCGCCCACCTCCCCGCTGACCGGGACGGGACGGGTCCGGTCCGCGGCGGCGAGCCAGGCGGGGGAGGACAGCGGCTGCCCGGGGCGGGCGGCGGGCACCAGGGCAGCGGCCGCGTCGTTGAGCTCCGCGATGTGCCCGTCCGCGTCCAGGACCACCACCGGGCAGGGGGCGGAGGCGACGCTCACGGTGCTCACCGCACCGGTGCGGGGCCTGGCCGGGGAAGAAGTCATGTACGGGGCCCCTACGCGTGACCCACACCTCACTTTGCGAAGACGGAACTGTTCTCGGTGCACCGTCCCGCAGACCGGGTGTGCGGTGCAACCACCGGCCTCGCCCGGGGTACGGCGAAGGACGGTCCCCGGCCCGGTCACCGCCCGGAAACGGCCTCCCTACCCCGACGGCCGGTCACGAGACAGTGCGAAGTTTCACATCCCGTCCACAACCCCCGGCGGCCGCCGCCCGCCCACCGGGACGCGCGGGCGGCCGGGGGGTGGCGGCTGGGCAGAACACCCGGGAAAACACCCGGGAGAGCACCCCCACCGCCCGCACCCGCGTCACAGGTACCGCTTCAACTCCCGCCGTGCCAGCGACCGCTGGTGCACCTCGTCCGGCCCGTCCGCGATCATCAGCGTCCGAGCCCCGGCGTACAGCTCCGCCAGTGGGAAGTCCTGGCTCACCCCGCCGGCGCCGTGCAGCTGGATCGCCCGGTCGAGGATGTCCACCACCGCCCGGGGTGTGGCGATCTTGATCGACTGGATCTCGGTGTGCGCGCCCCGGTTCCCCACCGTGTCCATCAGCCACGCGGTCTTCAGCACCAGCAGCCGCAGCTGCTCCACCGTCACCCGCGCGTCCGCGATCCAGTTGTGGACGACGCCCTGCTGCGCCAGCGACTTCCCGAAGGCGTTCCGGGACACGGCCCGCCGGCACATCAGCTCGATCGCCCGCTCGGCCATGCCGATCAGCCGCATGCAGTGGTGGATCCGGCCGGGGCCGAGCCGCGCCTGCGCGATGGCGAAACCGCCGCCCTCCTCACCGACCAGGTTCGCCACCGGCACGCGCGCGTGGTCGAAGACCACCTCGGCGTGACCGCCGTGGTAGTGGTCCTCGTACCCGAACACCTGCATGGCCCGCTTGATGGTGACGCCCGGGGTGTCGTGCGGCACCAGCACCATCGACTGCTGGCGGCGGATGTCCTCCCCCTCCGGGTCGGTCTTGCCCATCACGATGAAGATCTTGCAGTCGGGGTGCATCGCCCCGGAGATGTACCACTTGCGGCCCGTGATGACGTACTCGTCGCCGTCCCGCTCGATGTGCGTGGTGATGTTGGTGGCGTCCGAGGAGGCCACGTCCGGCTCGGTCATCGCGAACGCCGAGCGGATCTCGCCGGCCAGCAGCGGCTCCAGCCACTGCTTGCGCTGCTGCTCGTCGCCGAACTGGGTGAGCACCTCCATGTTCCCGGTGTCGGGTGCCGCGCAGTTCGTCACCGTCGGCGCCAGCTGCGGGGAGCGGCCCATGATCTCGGCGAGCGGCGCGTACTGGAGGTTGGTGAGCCCGGCGCCGTACTCGGAGTCCGGCAGGAAGAGGTTCCACAGGCCCTGCCTGCGGGCCTCGGCCTTCAGCTCTTCCACCACGGGCGGGTTCTCCCACGGAGAGGCGAGCCGCTCGCGCTGCTCGTGCGCGACCGGCTCGGCCGGGTAGACGTACTCGTCCATGAAGGCGAGGAGCTTGGCGCGCAGCTCTTCGGTGCGCGCGTCGAAAGCGAAGTCCATCTGGATCAGCCCTCCTGGAGGCCTTCGTGGAGCGTGGTCAGTCCGTGCCGGACGAAGACCGGCACGAGGTCGCCGATGCGGTCGAAGCCGCGCCCGACCGTCTGGCCCAGCGTGTAGCGGTAGTGGATGCCTTCGAGGATCACGGCGAGCTTGAACCAGGCGAACGCCGTGTACCAGGAGACCGCGGAGACGTCGCGCCCCGAGCGCGCCGCGTACCGCTCGATCAGTTCCGACGGCGCCGGATGGCCGGGCGCCTCGGCGGTCGTGGAGACGGGGGACTCGGGCATGCCGAGCGGCATGCTGTACATCACCAGCAGGCCGAGGTCGGTGAGCGGGTCGCCCAGCGTCGACATCTCCCAGTCGAGGATCGCCCGGATCGAGTCGTCCTCGCCGATCAGCACGTTGTCCAGCCGGTAGTCGCCGTGGACGACGGCCGGGGCGGGGGAGCCGGGCAGCTCGCGCCCGAGGGCCGCGTGCAGCTCGTCGATGCCGTCCAGGTCGCGGTTGCGCGAGGCGTCCAGCTGCTTGCCCCAGCGCCGCAGCTGCCGGTCCAGGAAGCCCTCGGGCCGGCCGAAGTCCGCGAGCCCCACCTCGCCCGGGTCGACCGCGTGCAGCTCCACCAGCGTGTCGACGAGGTTCAGCACCGCGCCCCGGGTCCGCTCCGGACCGAGCGGGACGAGCTGGTCGGCGGTGCGGTAGGGGGTGCCGTCGACGAACTCCATGACGTAGAACGGCGACCCGAGCACCTCCTCGTCCTCGCACAGCAGCACCGGCTCCGGGACCGGCACGGCGGTCGGGTGCAGCGCGCTGATCACCCGGTGTTCGCGCTTCATGTCGTGCGCGGTGGCCAGGACGTGGCCGAGCGGGGGCCGTCTGACGACCCACCGGGAGCTGCCGTCGGAGACCGCGTAGGTGAGGTTCGACCGTCCGCCCTCGATCAGCCGGCCGGACAGCGGGCCGTTCACCAGGCCTGGCCGCTCGCGGTCGAGCAGGCCGCGCAACCGGTCGAGATCCAGTCCGGGCGGATGGTCGGGGCTCATGCGTCGCTCCTCGGGCGGGGTGGACAGTTCCCGACTCATGATGCCGACCGGTCGGTATGTCGTCCAGAGCGGGACCGAAACGTGATCGGAGCCACGATAGGCCGACGGCGTCTGCTGCGCGGCGCCGGGGAGGTTTCGGCCGGTTCGTTCAGGTCATCCGGCTTGCGGGCCGTGCGGCGAGCCCGGAAGGTCGGACCCATGAAGGCCATCAGCTACTCACGGTACGGCGGACCCGAGGTACTGGCGTTCGGGGAGGTCCGCGATCCGAAGGTCGGCCCGGACGCGGTGCTGGTGAAGGTGCGGGCGGCGGCCGTGAACCCCGTCGACTGGAAGGCCCGCGAGGGATACCTCGACGGGATCCTCGCCCCCGTCTTCCCCGTGGTGCCCGGCTGGGACGTCTCGGGCGTCGTGGTGCGGCCCGGCGTGGCCGTCTCGGAGTTCTCCGCCGGCGACGAAATCATCGGGTACGTGCGCGAGGACTTCCTCTCCCGCGGCACCTTCGCCGAGTACGTGGCCGCGCCCCTGCGCACCCTCGCACGCAAGCCGCGCAACCTCTCCTTCGAGGAGGCGGCCGGGCTGCCGCTGGTGGGGCTCACCGCCTACCAGGTGCTGATCAACGTGCTCCAGGTGAAGCGGGGCGAGACCGTCCTGGTGCACGCCGCGGCCGGGGGCGTCGGATCGATCGCCGTGCAGCTCGGCGTCCACCTCGGTGCCCGGGTGATCGGTACGGCGAGCGAATCCAACCACGACTTCGTGCGGGGCCTCGGCGGGGAGCCGGTGGTGTACGGCGAGGGCCTGGGCGAGCGGGTGCGCGGGCTGGCCCCGGAGGGCGTGGACGCCGTGTTCGACACCGTCGGCGGGGACGCGCTGAAGGTGTCGGCGAACCTGCTGGCCCCCGAGGGCCGTCTGGTGTCGATCGCCGACAACGACGTCGTCAACTACGGCGGCCGCTACTACTTCGTCCGCCCCGACCCGCAGGACCTCCAGCGGCTGGCCGACCTGGCGGAGCAGGGCGTGGTGAGCGTGCACGTCGACGCGACGTTCCCCCTGGAGCGGGCGGCGGACGCGCACCGGCTGAACCAGGAGGGCCGCACTCGCGGCAAGATCGTCGTGACGGTGGACTGGGAGACCGACGGCGAGTGAGGAGCGGTGCCTACAGCACGAGGGCGGCCCCGCACACCGCCATCGCCACCGTGCACAGCACCGCGGCCGCCGCGTGCCGGGGTGCGAAGGCCACCGGGCTCGGGGTGGCCGCGAGGGTGCGGATGCGCCGGTGGGCGACGCTCAGGAAGCCCAGCCAGAGCACACAGCACAGCGCGCCCGCCGTGACCCCGGCCGCCGACGCCCCGCCGTGCAGCACGGTCTTCACCGCGAGCACGGCGACGACCGTGCCCGACAGCGTCGTACGCCGCCACGCGAGCCGGGTCCGTTCGGGCTGCAGTCCGGGGTCGCGGTCGGGGTCCTGCCGCCGGACGGCAGGCGACGCGTTCACCCCTCCCACCCGACGAGCACCACCAGGACCATGGCGACGGCCACGACCGCGACGACGAGGCTCAGCAGCGCCGGGAAGCGGGACACCGGCAGGTCCTCGCCCCGGCGCATGGCCCGCTCGCAGCGCACCCAGTGGTTGACGGCCCGCAGCGAGCACAGCACGCCCGCGCCGAGCAGCGCGAGCGCCAGCCCGACCCGCCAGGCCCAGCGCAGGTCCGGCAGGAACTGGTCCACGGCGAACCCGCCGCCGATCAGTGCGAGCGCGGTGCGCAGCCAGGCCAGGAAGGTGCGTTCGTTGGCCAGCGAGAACCGGTAGTCGGGCGTCTCGCCGTCCTCCCGGACCTCCGCCGGCACGAACCACAACCGGACGTTCCGTACGAACTCGATCACGTGCGCGACCCTACCCGGCGTCCTGTCCGGCTCCGTCCGGGCCGTCCGACCGGAACGCCTGGAGCCGTTCGTACGCCGCCAGGCCGTCCGGCACCCACTCCCAGTCGCCGAGGCGCCGCTCGATCTCGGCCTCGGGCAGGAAGTCGTACCAGGCCACCTCTTCGGCTTGCGGCCGCACGGGCAGCTCGCAGCGCACCTCGTGGACCGCCGACCACCAGCTCTGGCCCGAGCCGTCGTCGTAGAGGAACGTGAAGAGGTGCCGCGGCTGCGGCAGGCCGCTCACGCCCAGTTCCTCCTCGGCCTCGCGCAGGGCGGCCGAGGCGTAGGACTCGCCCGTGCCGACGACCCCGCCGACGAACATGTCGTAGAGGGAGGGGAAGACCAGCTTGGTGGGGGTGCGCCGGTGCACGAAGATGCGGCCCTCGGCGTCCCGGGCCTGGATGAACACGCAGCGGTGGCGCAGCCCCCGGGCGTAGACCTCTCCGCGGGGCAACTGCCCGATGACCTGGTCGTGCTCGTCCACGATGTCGAGGATCTCGTCGGCGGCGCTCATGCCCTCATCCAAGCAGGGTGCGCGGGCACCGCCGGGGCAGGGCCCGTCAGGGCGAGGCCGGGCTCACCGCGGGTGCGGCCACCCGGGCCCGCTCCGGTGCCCCCTGCGGCATCGCCGGGTGCAGCCCCAGCAGCACGATCCCGGCGACCACGGCGAGCAGACCACCGGCCTCCCAGCCCAGGGCCATGGCGTCGGTGCGCAGCCGGTCGCCCAGGAAGCCGACGCCGCAGACGATCCCGGCGAGCGGCTGCGCCGCGGTCAGGGCGGGCAGCGACTTGCGCAGGGACGCGGTCTCGAACGCGCTCTGCACGAGGACCAGCCCCGTGACGCCCAGTGCGATGACCGCGTACGGCTCCCAGCCGGTGAGCAGCTCGGCGAGGCCGCCTTCGGAGACCTTCTGCCCGCTGACCCGGGTCAGCGCGTCCTGCACGCCGTAGAGCAGTCCGGCGGCCAGCGCCAGCAGGACCGGGCCCGAGCTGAGCCGGGACCGCTTGCCGTGCGCGGTGAGCAGCAGGGCGAGCCCGACCATGACCCCGATGATCACCCACTGCCGCACCGGATCGGCCGTCGCGGCACCGCCCTCCGGCCGGCCCGCCACGATGAACGCCGTGACGCCGCCGGCCAGCAGGAGCAGACCCGCCCAGCCCTGGCGGCCCAGCGGCTGCCGGGTCTGCTTGCGGGACAGCGCGAGCGCGAAGAGCAGGTTCGTCGCCAGCAGCGGCTCCACCAGCGAGAGCTCGCCCTGCCCCAGCGCGGCGGCGCCGAGCCCCATGCCGACCACCATCAGCGCGATGCCGCCGAGCCAGCGCGGCACCTTCACGAGGTCGATCAGCAGACGGAAGGAGAGGAAGTCGCTCAGCGGGGCACGCTGAGCCGCGTTCTGCTGGAGGACGAAGCCGAAGCCCAGACAGCAGGCGGCGCCCAGGGCGAGCGCCAGTACTGGAACCGACACGCGGTGTACCTCGATCGTCAGGTCGGGTCACGGTTGCGTAGGGGCCGACTGTACCGGCCGGCTGCGCCCGGCGTGCCCGTACGTCATGCCATCGTCGGGGGCGGTGGCAGCCCGCGCTATGACGTACGTCACAAAGGGCGAAACGGAAAAATCGGATGCTACTCACGGGTGTCTCTCCTGCCTCTCGGATCACAAAATCCTCACAAGTGGCGGGAGTTGACGCGTGTAACGCCCTGGCGGCCCTTGACGACGACCATGGGTGAGGGGTTGGCTGTGTGTGATCAGTTCATGGCAATGCGCACATAAGCGCTCCCTCTGCCGCCGTGAGCCGAAACACCAGAAGAGCGCGTGAGGAAGTCCCGCGGTGCCCCCACCCCCGCCTCCCCTCGGCCGTGGCCGCAGACGTGCCGCGCAGGCCTTCGACGAGGCCCTCGACGACGCCGACCTCATGGCCGCGCGCACCGCACTGGTGCAGGGCCGCTGGCAGAACGCCCGGTCCCTGCTGGTGCACACCGGGGACGACTGGGACCGGCGCGGTCACCGCGTCACCGTCCTCGCGCGGGAGTCCTCCTGTGCCGCGTGGGCCCGGGAGTGGTTGCTCGCCGAACCCGAGTCAGCCGACGCCGCCGTGCTGCTCGCGCTCGCCCAGGTCCGGCGGGCCCTGCACGGCAAGGCCAAGCCGGTCCGCGCCCGCGAGGCCTGCCAGGCGGCCGCGGCCCGTGCCCCCGCCGACCCCACCCCCTGGCTCGGCCTGCTCATGCTGGAGTGCGCGGTCGGCGGCGACCAGGACGTGGTCCGCACCTTCGAGGCGGTCCGCGGCCGGTACGCCGACCACCACCACGCCCACCACCTGATGGTCGCCCGGCTCGCCGCCCGCCGTACCGAGGCCGGCCCGGACCCGCTGCACGAGGTCTACGACTTCGCCAACTGGGCCGCAGAGCAGGCGCCCGCCGACTCACCGCTCGCGATCCTGCCGGTCATCGCACACGCCGAGCGCTACCGCGCGCTGGCCGCCGCGGGGCACGAACCCGCCGACCCGGCCGCCTCCGGCCACTGGACGGGCCGCCGCGCCCGGCAGGTCATGAAGGCCGCCTTCGACTGGTGGCTGGAGTGGGAGCAGGAGGGACACCCGCGGCGGCTGATCGACCTGAACTTCCTCGCCCACGCCAAGTACTGCGAGGGGCGGGGCGCCGAGGCCGCCGCCCTGTTCCACCGGATCGGCCGCCACGCCACCCCGGCGCCCTGGTCGTACCCGGACCGCGACCCGAACACCGCCTTCGCCGCAGCCCGCGCCGGCGCGCTCGGCACGGCCTGACCCCCCGACCCGAAGAGTGAGGACGCTCCCCCGATGACCACGGACAGTTCGAGAACGAGCCCGACCGCCTCCGGCGGCATCAGTACGTTCAAAGGGGAGGAGCGTGCCCTGCGCGCCGACCGGCTCGGCACCGGGGGCCTGCTGCTCTCCGTCCTCGCCGCGACCGCCCCGCTCATGGTCGTCGCGGGTGTCATGCCCACTACATTCGCGGTGATGGGCATCGTCGGCCAGCCGCTGCTCTTCGTCGTCCTCGGCGTCGTCCTGATCCTCTTCAGCATCGGATACGCCGAGATGAGCCGCCACGTCCACAACGCGGGCGCCTTCTACGCGTACATCTCCCGCGGCCTCGGCGGCACCGCCGGCGCGGGCGCCGCCCTGGTCGCCCTCGTCGCCTACAACGCGCTCCAGGTCGGCATCTACGGCATCTTCGGCTTCGAGGTCTCCGGGCTCCTCGCCACCTACGCCGACGTGGAGATCGCCTGGTGGATACCGGCGCTCGTGGCCGCGCTCGCGGTCGGGCTGCTGGGCTGGCTGAAGATCGACGTCAACGCCCGCGTGCTGGGCGTGCTGCTGGTCGTCGAGGTGCTCCTCGTCGTGATCTTCGACGTCGCTGCCCTCGCCGACCCCGGCAAGGAAGGCCTGTCGCTGCACGCCTTCAACCCCGACACCCTCACCGGCGCGGGCGTCGGCACCGCGCTGTGCTTCTGCATCGCCGCGTTCCTCGGCTTCGAGCAGGCCCCGGTCTACGCCGAGGAGACCAGCCGCCCGCACGTCCTGGTGCCGCGCGTGATGTTCCTCGCCGTGGGCGGGGTCGCCGTCTTCTTCGCGCTGAGCAGCTGGGCCCTCACCGTGGCCACCGGCCCCTCCGCGATCGTCGGCACGTCCCAGAAGCAGAGCGCCGGGCTGCTGTTCTTCCTCACCGAGTCGCGCCTCGGCGGCACCTTCACGGACGTCCTGCACGTCCTGTTCGTCACCGGCATGTTCGCCGCGCTGCTCAGCTTCCACAACGTCGTCGCCCGCTACGCCTTCGCCATGGGCCGCGAAGGCCTGCTGCCCGCCGCCTTCGGCCGCACCAGCGGCAGCAGCGGCGCCCCGGGCACCGGCTCGCTGCTCCAGACGGTCGTGGCCGTGGTGGTCGTGGCCGCCTTCGCGATCACCGACGACAAGCCGGCCGGCGACCCGACCGCGCCCGTCCTCCAGCTGTTCACCTGGTTCGGCAACATCGGCGCCCTCGGCGTGATCGTGCTGATGGCGGCGGCGTCCCTGTCCGTCGTTGTCTTCTTCGTCCGCCGCGGCGCCGCCGGCACCCAGGCCTGGCGGCTCGTCACGTCCGCGCTGGCGGGCATCGCCCTGCTGGTCATCGCCGGCTACACGGTGAAGGACTTCGAGGTGCTGGTCGGCGCGGGCCCCGACTCGTCACTGAGCTGGGTGCTGCCCGGCATCATCGGCCTCGCCGCGCTCGCCGGAGTGGTCCTCGGCCTGGTGCTGCGCGCCCGCGCCCCCGAGAAGCACGCCCGGATCGGCCTCGGCAACGAGGCGTTCCAGCTGGACAAGGCGGCCTCCTCCTGACGCGGCCCGCGTAAGAAGTGGTTACGGAAGTCTGACGAGCACCCGCGATCCCTGTCCTGCCGGGGCCGCGGGTGTTCGAATGAGTACGTGAACCAGGACGTACCCCAGGGTGTGAACGACGAGCACCCCGAAGAACGGGGCACCCCGATCGGCCGCCGCGTCTTCCTCGGCACCCTCGCCCTGGGCGCCGCGGGCGTGGTCGCCGCGCCCCCGCTGCAACGCGGCCTGGAGGCCTTCCTCGGCGGAGCGGCCGACAAGGACCCCACGGGCCTGACCGGTCTGCTCCCCAACGGCGGCGGCTTCCGCTACTACTCGGTCGCCTCGTCGGTCCCGCGCAAGAACGCCGACAGCTACCGCCTCACGGTGGACGGCCTGGTCGACCGCCCCACGACCTACACCCTCGACGACCTCAAGGCCCTGCCCCAGACCCGCATGGTCCGCGACGTCCAGTGCGTCACGGGCTGGCGGGTCCCCGACACCCCCTTCGAGGGCGTACGCCTGTCCCGGATCCTGGACGCCGCCCGGGTCCGCCCCACGGCCAAGGCCATCCGCTTCACTTGCTTCGACGGCACGTACACCGAGAGCCTCACCCTCGCCCAGGCCCGCCGCGCGGACGTCCTGGTCGCCCTGCGCATGCAGGACAAGGACCTCGGCCACTCCCACGGCGGCCCGGTCCGCCTCTACGTGGCGCCCATGTACTTCTACAAGTCCGCCAAGTGGCTCTCCGGCATCACCGTCACCGACGAGGTCCGGCCGGGCTACTGGGAGAAGCGCGGCTACGACGTCGACGCCTGGGTGGGCCGCTCGAACGGACGCGACGATGCCCCTACGAGCTGACACAGCACCGGCCACGGCCGACGTCCGCCGCTTCACCCCGCTCCAGCGCTGGATCCACCGCACCACGGCCGCCCTGATGGGCATCTGCATCATCACAGCGGCCTGCCTCTACGTCCCCCAGCTCGCCGAACTCGTCGGCCGCCGCGCCCTGGTCGTCACCCTGCACCAGTGGTCGGGCCTCGCCCTGCCCGTCCCCGTCCTGGCCGGCCTCGCCTCCCGGGCCTTCCGCGCCGACCTCGGCCGCCTCAACCGCTTCGGACCGCACGACCGCACCTGGCTGCGCGCCGCCCTGCACCGCGACAAACGCCACGCGTCCCGCCCCGCGGCCAAGTTCAACGCCGGGCAGAAGCTCTACGCGTCCTGGATCGCCGGCGCCACGCTGGTCATGCTCGCCACGGGCCTGATCATGTGGTTCACCCACCTCACCCCCCTGCTCTGGCGCACCAGCGCCACCTTCGTCCACGACTGGCTGGCCCTCACCATCGGCATCGTCCTGGCCGGCCACATCGGCATGGCCCTGGCGGACCCGGAATCCAGGAGGGGCATGCGCACGGGGAGGGTGAGCAGAGAGTGGGCAGACCGGGAGCACCCTTTGTGGCGCCAGTAGAGCGATCAGGGGCGCGGGGAACTGCGCGACAAGCCACGACGCACCCGCAGACGCACGACTACAGATCCGTCACGGCGAAGGGGCGAAATCCAGCAGCACCTTGCAGGACCGACTCCGGTCAGCGGCCAGGGCAAAAGCCGACTCGGCCTCCCGCACCGGAACCACCGCACTGATCAGCCCGTCGAACACCGGCTCCGCAGCCAGCAGCGTCAACGACTCGTCGAACTCCCCGTCGAACCGGAACGCCCCCCGCAGCTCGATCTCCCGGCTCACCACAAGGTTCCCCGCGAACGGACTGTGCCCCGCCGGAAGCATCCCCAGTTGCACGACGACCCCGCCCCGCCGCACCCGCCGCAGGCACGTGTCAAGACCCGCGGCCACCCCGGACGCCTCGATGGCCACATCGACCTCGTCCGGCCACCCACGATCCTCGGGATCATCGGCCCGTACGACCGTCCCGGCCCCGGCGATCCGCCCGTACGCGAGCGCCTCCGGCAGCAGATCCGAGACGGTGACGTGCGCGGCCCCGGCCGCCTTGGCCGCCGCGACCACCAGACACCCGATGGGCCCGGCGCCCGTCACCAGCACATGCCGCCCGGCCACCCCACCGGTCCGCCGCACCGCGTGCAGAGCGACCGACAGGGGCTCGGCCAGCGCGGCCCGCCGCAGCTCCAGACCGTCGGGCAGCGCCCGCACCTGCTCCGCAGGCACGATCACCCGGGCCGCGAAACCTCCCTGTACATGGGGAAACCGAGCCGCACTGCCGAGATACCGCGTGTCCCGGCAGACGTTGCGCCGCCCGGCCGCGCACTCCGGGCAGATTCCGCAGGGGGTGGCCGGATGCACGGCGACGGCGCTGCCCGGAGCCGGGCCCGCGGCACCGGGGCCGTACTCGACGACCGTCCCGACGACCTCGTGCCCGAGCACCATCGGCTCCCGCAGCCGGAAGTCACCGACCCCGCCGTGCCGCCAGTAGTGCAGATCGGATCCGCACACCCCGCCGTACCGCACGGCGACCAGCGCCTGCCCCGGCCCGGGCTCCGGCACCGGCAGCTCCGCCACCCGCAGGTCGCCCTGCCCGTAGATCACACACCCCAGCATCACAGCGCCTCCCGGCAGGTCACAGCACGCTCGTCATACCGCCGTCGACATACAGCACCTGCCCACTGACGAAGTCCGCCGCGGGGGAGGCGAGGAACAGCAACCCGCCCACCAGGTCCTGCGTACGGCCCCAGCGCCCGGCCGGCGTACGCCGCCGCACCCAGGAGCTGAACTCCTCGTCCTCCACCAGCGGCCGGGTCAGCTCGGTCTCGATATAGCCCGGGCCGAGCCCGTTGACCTGCACACCGCTCGGACCCCAGTCGGCGCACATGCCCTTGGTGAGCATCTTCAGCGCGCCCTTGGTGGCGGCGTACGGCGCAATCCCGGGCCGTACCACCTCGCTCTGCAGCGAGCAGATGTTGATGATCTTCCCGTGGCCGCGTTCCGTCATCCGGCGCGCCGCCTCCCGGCCGACCAGGAAGGCACTGGTCAGGTTGGTGTCCAGGATCCGGTGCCAGTCGGAGTCGGTGAACTCCAGCAGCGGGGCGCGCAGTTGCATGCCCGCGTTGTTGACGAGGATGTCGAGCGGGCCCACCCGCTCCTCCACCGCGGCGACCCCCGAGGCCACCGAGGATCCGTCCGTCACGTCGAACGCGGCCGTGTGCACCCGGTCGCCCGGCAGCCCGGCGGCGGCCTCGGCGAGCCGGTCCTTGTCGCGTCCGTTCAGGACGACCGTGCAGCCGGCCTCCGCCAGACCGCGCGCGAGCGCGAGTCCGATGCCCCGGCTGGAGCCGGTGACCAGGGCCGTGCGGCCGCCGATGTCGAAGAGGGGATGAGCCGTCATCGCCGCGGCACTCCTAGATCACGAGGGACAACAGCAGGACGATGCCGCCGGCGACCACCGAGATGATCGTCTCCATGACGGACCAGGTCTTGATGTTCTGGCCGACGCTCAGCCCGAAGTACTCCTTCACCATCCAGAACCCGGCGTCGTTGACATGGCTGAAGAACAGCGAGCCGGCGCCGATGGCCAGGACGAGGAGGGCCGCGTGCGTGCTCGACATGTCGGCCGCGAGCGGGGCGACCAGACCGGCGGCCGAGACCGTGGCCACCGTCGCCGAACCGGTCGCGAGGCGGATCACCACCGCGATCAGCCACGCCAGCAGCAGCGCGGGGATCGCCCAGTCCTCGGAGATGTCCAGGACCATCTGGCCCACGCCGGTGTCGATCAGCGTCTGCTTGAAGCCGCCGCCCGCGCCGACGATCAGCAGGATGCCCGCGATGGGCATGAGGCTCTTCTCCACCAGCGGCGAGATCCGCTCCTTGGAGAACCCGGCGGGCCGCAGCAGCGTGAAGATGCCGACCAGCACCGAGGCGAGCAGCGCGATCATCGGGGCACCGATCACGTCGAAGACGCGCTGGACGAGGTTCTCCGGGTCGTCGACGACGATGTCGACGAGCGCCTTGGCCAGCATGAGGATCACCGGCAGCAGGACCGTGAACAGCGTGGCGCCGAAGCCGGGGCGCCTGTCGAGTTCCTCGGAGGCGCGCTGGGGGATCATCTTCTCGGGGGCGGGGACGTCGACCCAGCGGGCCGCGTACTTCGAGAACACCGGGCCGGCGATGATCACGGTGGGGATGGCGACGAGGACACCGAGCGCCAGGGTGATGCCGAGGTCGGCGCCGACCGCGTCGATCGCGACCAGCGGGCCGGGGTGCGGCGGCACCAGGCCGTGCATCACGGACAGGCCCGCGAGCGCCGGGATGCCGATGCGCATCAGCGAGTAGTTGCCGCGCTTGGCGACCATCAGCACGACCGGGATCAGCAGCACTATGCCGACCTCGAAGAACAGCGGCAGCCCGATCACGGAGGCGATCAGCACCATCGCCCACGGCATCGACCGCCCGCCGGCCCGGTCGAGGATGGTGTCGACGATCTGGTCGGCGCCGCCGGAGTCGGCGAGCATCTTGCCGAGGATCGCCCCGAGGGCGATCAGCACACCGACGCCCGCGACCGTGGTGCCGAGGCCGGCGCTGAAGCTGGTGAGCACCTTGTCCAGCGGCGCCCCGGCGATCGCGCCGAGCGTAAGTGACCCGATGGTCAGTGCCAGGAAGGCGTGCAGCTTGAACTTCGTGATGAGCAGGACGATGACGGCGATGCCCGCCAGGACGGCGATGCCCAGCTGAGCGTGGCCGGCCGAGGTGATCGGCTCGGGTGCGTCCGCTGCCAGCATCTCGACACTGAGTCTGGTCACGGTGGGTTCCCTTGCGTTGGGGAGAAGGGGAGGGGGAGGGGAAACCGCCAGGGGCTACTGGACGGGCTCGGGGAGATCCCGCAGGGCGTGCGCCGCCCGCTCGGTGATCTCCTCCGGGCCGCCCGCGACGTCCACTGCGGCCCCCGCCTCGTCCGCCGCGAGGGGCTGGAGCGTGGCGAACTGGGAGTCGAGCAGCGCCGTGGGCATGAAGTGCCCCCGCCGGTGCGACATCCGGTCCTCGATCAGCGCGCGGTCACCCGTGAGGTGCACGAAGACCACGCCCGGGGCGGCGGCCCGCAGCCGGTCGCGGTACGACCGCTTCAGTGCCGAGCAGCTGACCACACCGCCCAGCCCGGCCCGCCCGTGCGCCCACTCGCCGATGGCGTCGAGCCAGGGCAGGCGGTCCTCGTCGGTGAGCGGGGTACCGGCCGACATCTTGGCGATGTTGGCCGGCGGGTGGAAGTCGTCGCCCTCGGCGTACGGAACGCCGAGCCGGGCCGCGAGCAGGGGACCGATGGTGGTCTTGCCGGTGCCCGCTACGCCCATGACCACGACGACATGGGGGGTGTTCATCGCTGCCTCACTGTCTGCTGTCCGAGGTCGACACGTGATGTCGACGCAACTGAAACCCATTAGGTACGACGAATTCAAGAGCTCGTGCTCAATAAGTCTGACTTTTTAGCTCCGTGATCTACCCCGTACGCTGAGTGCATGAGCACACCGGGCCGGGGCCTGCACGGCCATGTACTGGACACCCTCGGCCCCGAGATCACGGCGGGGGAGTACCCGCCGGGCAGCGTCCTGCGCACCGACGAGCTCGCCCAGCGTTTCGACGTGTCGCGCTCCGTGATGCGCGAGGCGGTCCGTGTCCTGGAGTCCATGTACCTGGTCGAGTCCCGCCGCCGCGTCGGCGTGACGGTCCGCCCGAAGTCCGAATGGAACGTATACGACCCGCAGGTCATCCGCTGGCGTCTGGCCGGCGCCGACCGTCCCCGGCAGCTGCGGTCCCTCACGGTGCTGCGCTCGGCGATCGAACCCGTCGCGGCAGGACTCGCCGCCCGGCACGCCACGTCCGAGCAGTGCGCGGAGCTCACCGAGTGCGCCCTCGGCATGGTCGCCCACTCACGCGGTCACAAACTGGAGGGGTACCTCCTCCACGACGTGGCCTTCCACCGCGTCATCCTGGCCGCCTCCGGCAACGAGATGTTCGCCCGCCTCGGCGACGTCGTCGCGGAGGTCCTGACCGGCCGCACGCAGCACGACGTGATGTTCGAGGACCCCGACCCCGCCGCCGTCACCCTGCACGTCCAGGTCGCCGAGGCGGTCCGCGCGGGCGACGCCGCCCGGGCGGAGCAGCTGACCCGCGAGATCACGGTCGGCGCCCTCCAGGAACTCGACATCCTGGCACCCTAGGCGGGGAACTCCCCGTCGACGTAGACCCACGCCCCGTCGACCCGCTCGAAGCTGCTCAGCTCGTGCAGGGACCCGCCCCGGTACGACGCCCGGAACTCCACGGTCCCGGCGGAGTGGAACGCGGATCCGCCACTCGTCCCGAGGATCTCCAGCCCGGTCCACCGCATCCCCGGATCCAGCTCCAGCGTCCCGGGCCGCGTCCGCGGATGCCAGGTCCGCAGCAGGTACCCGGCGTCGCCCTGCACGAAGGCGCAGTACCGCGACCGCATCAGCGCCTCGGCGGTCGGCGCGGCGGCGGCCCCGGAGTGGTAGCGGCCGCAGCACGCCTCGTAGGCCTGGGGGAGCCCGCAGGGGCAGGAACGCCTGGTCATGGTCACCTCTCCGCGACAACGCCTGAGGGCCGTGACCTCGCGGTCACGGCCCTCAGCCTCATGTGTCCGAGGGGGGACTTGAACCCCCACGCCCGATAAAGGGCACTAGCACCTCAAGCTAGCGCGTCTGCCATTCCGCCACCCGGACAAGGTGTCTGTCGCGTGGGTTCTCCCCGCGGCGACGACGTAAACATTACCAGGCTTTCCGGGGTGGCCGATCACCCCCCGGTGGCACCCCGGCGAGGCGTGAACGGCGTGTGACGGGCCGGGAGCGCTCTTGGGGTGCGGGCCGGGGAGAGGGAGGATGAGGGGGACCCACCAGCAGTGACACCGGGAGGAAGCACGTGAGCGAGACGGACACGGCCAGGAGCGTCACCGGCGAGGACGAGGTCGTGGACCTCTGCCGCGAGCTGATCCAGATCGACACCAGCAACTACGGCGACCACTCGGGTCCGGGCGAGCGCAAGGCGGCCGAGTACGTCGCCGAGAAGCTCGCCGAGGTCGGGCTCGAACCGCAGATCTTCGAGTCCCACCCGGGCCGCGCCTCCACGGTGGCCCGGATCGAGGGCGAGGACCCCTCCCGGCCCGCGCTCCTCATCCACGGCCACACCGACGTCGTGCCGGCCAACGCCGACGACTGGACCCACCACCCCTTCTCCGGTGAGGTTGCCGACGGCTGTGTGTGGGGCCGCGGGGCCGTGGACATGAAGGACATGGACGCGATGACCCTCGCGGTCGTCCGCGACCGGCTCCGCAGCGGGCGCAAGCCCCCGCGCGACATCGTCCTCGCCTTCCTCGCCGACGAGGAGGCGGGCGGCACGTACGGCGCCAAGCACCTCGTGCGCAACCACCCCGATCTGTTCGAGGGGGTCACCGAGGCGATCAGCGAGGTGGGCGGCTTCTCGTTCACGGTGAGCGAGCAGCGCCGGCTCTACATGATCCAGACGGCCGAGAAGGGCATGCACTGGATGAAGCTCACCGTGGCCGGCACCGCGGGGCACGGGTCGATGATCCACCGGGACAACGCGATCACCGAGCTGTCGGAGGCCGTCGCGCGGCTCGGGCGGCACAAGTTCCCGGTGCGGGTCACCAAGACCACCCGCGCCTTCCTCGACGAGCTCGGCGACGCGCTCGGCACCGAACTCGACCCGGAGGACATGGAGTCGACCCTCGTCAGGCTCGGCGGCATCGCGAAGTTCATCGGCGCGACCCTGAGCAACACGGCCAACCCCACCCAGCTCGGTGCCGGTTACAAGGTCAACGTCATCCCGGGCGAGGCGACCGCCCACGTCGACGGGCGGTTCCTGCCCGGACACGAGGAGGAGTTCCTCGCCGACCTCGACCGGATCCTCGGCCCGAACGTGCGCCGCGAGGACGTCCATGCCGACAAGGCCGTCGAGACCACCTTCGACGGGGCGCTCGTGGGGGCGATGCAGTCCGCGCTGCTCGCCGAGGACCCGACCGCCAAGGCGATCCCCTACATGCTCTCCGGCGGGACGGACGCGAAGTCCTTCGACGACCTGGGCATCCGGGGCTTCGGCTTCGTGCCGCTGAAGCTGCCGCCGGAGCTGGACTTCGCCGGCATGTTCCACGGCGTGGACGAGCGGGTGCCGGTGGAGGGCCTGCAGTTCGGCGTGCGGGTGCTCGACCGCTTCATCGACCTGTCCTGAGCCATCCCTGCGAAACGCCGGTATTCGGTCGCGCGTACGGAATCGACTGGGAAGAGTGAATGCGACCATAAGCTCGTAGCCTCATTACTCCAGCCTCGTTACAGGTAATGCGATCGCAAGATGGGTCGCTTTGCCAACTAGGAGGAATAATGATCAAGAAGGTCGTCGCTGCTGCGGCTGCCACCGGTGGGCTGGTTCTCGCGGGCGCGGGCCTGGCCGTCGCCGACTCGGGTGCTCAGGGTGCCGCCGTGCACTCCCCGGGCGTCCTGTCCGGCAACGTTGTCCAGGTGCCCGTTCACCTCCCGGTGAACGTCTGCGGCAACACGGTCTCCGTGATCGGGCTGCTGAACCCCGCCTTCGGCAACACCTGCATCAACAAGTGATGCTTTCCCCTCGCTGAGGGGAGTCCAAAGCCATCGGTCCCGGAGCGCGTGCCATGCGCTCCGGGACCGAACGCTTCTTTCGGGGAATTCGAGAAGAATTCGAGACAAGGTCGAAGGCAGGTATTCAGTAAATGCGACAGGTCACCCGCAAGGGTCTGATGACCGTGGCGGCCGCAACCGGCGTGATCGCCGCCGCGGGCGGCTCCGCGCACGCCGACTCGGGCGCCCAGGGTTCGGCGTCGGGCTCGCCCGGCGTGCTGTCCGGAAACTCGGTGCAGGCGCCGGTGCACGCACCGGTCAACGTGTGCGGCAACACGGTCAACATCGTCGGCGTGCTCAACCCGTCGGTGGGCAACTCGTGCGCCAACCAGGGCGGTGGATCGTCGTCGGGGGGACACGGCGAACACGGCGGCAAGGGCGGCTCCCACGCGGGCGGGCACGCCACCGACTCGCCCGGCGTCGGCTCGGGCAACCACGTCCAGGCGCCGGTCCACGTGCCGGTGAACGTCTGCGGCAACAGCGTCGACGTCATCGGCGTCGGCAACCCCAGCACGGGCAACGACTGCTCCAACGGCGGCGGCGGACAGCACGGCACCCCGCCCGGCGGCCACGAGCCGGGCCAGCCGGGCCAGCCGGGGAACCCCGGCGACCCGGGGAATCCCGGCGACCCGGGGACCCCCGGGAAGCCGGGTGAGCCCGGTAGCCCCGATGAGCCCGGTAACCCCGGTAACCCCGGTAACCCCGGCGATCCCGGCGATCCCGGCGATCCCGGCGAGCCCGGGCACCCCGGCACTCCGGGCACCCCGCCCTCCGCCGGTGGCGAGACCCCGGGCGGCTCCTCGCACGGCAACAAGCCGGGCGCCCAGTTCGTCACCCAGCCCGACGGCGAATCCCAGCTCGCCAGCACCGGCAGCGACCTGCCGCTCGGCTTCGCCCTCCCGGCCGGCGCGGGCGCGCTGCTCGCGGGCGCGATCCTCTACCGCAAGGCGCGCGCCTCCGCCTGAAACCCCCGCAAACGGAGCGGGCCCCGCCGATGCGGGGCCCGCTCCGTCATGCGCCTTCTTCCCGTGCCCCGTCCCAGCTCACCACGTGGCCCGCGCCTGGCGGATGATCCGCCGGCGCAACCGCACCCTGCGGCTGCCGTCGCGCAGCAGGCTCAGACGGTACAACTCCCAGTGTCCGTACTCCGCGTGGTCCGTCAGCAGACGTGCCGTTTCCTTGCGGGAGACCCCACGAGGTACGTACACGTCGACAAATTCGTATTCCGGCATCGCATCTATTGTGCGGGCTGGGGCCTGGTACGGATAGCGTCTGCACTATGTCTGATGCTGCGCAGTCCACCGCTGCCGAGGTACGCGCCGCCGCCGAGGCGGTCAAGACCGCGCTCGACCGCCACCTGGCCGCGGTCGAACGCAGGTCGGGAGAGGACGACCCGGCCGTCTACGAGGCGTTCAACCAGCTCGCCGCGGCCGCAGAGGTGTACGACGAACTGCTCTACGACCGCTACGACGAGGTCACCCCCTTCGAGATCCCCGGTGCGGAGGACGCGCTGCCCCCGTACGCGGGCCCCGAGGAACCGAACGCGCTGAGCGTGCTGATCCGCCGCGACTACGCCGTCGCCGAACCCCAGCGCCTGCTGTCGCAGGCACAGCGGATCGAGGCGGCGGAGGGTGAGGACGGCGCCCCGGCCTCCGGGACGGTGCACGGCGCGCTCGGGCTGCTCTTCGGCGAGTTCGAGCCCGACGAGATCGCCTCCCGGCACAAGGAGTTCGGGCTGGAGGAGGGCGACTCCACGCTCTGGGTGACGGCGGCGGACGAACCGGCCGAGCCCGGCGAGTGGCTGGAGGCACCGTTCGAGCAGGCTGACCCGCAGCAGGTGGTCTGCCGCTTCGACGTCAGCGCCGTCTTCGACGACGAGATCGACGACGATGACGAGGATGACGAGGACACGGACGGACTCGCGGACGAGCTCGACGGCGTCCTCGACGAGGACGAGGACCTGGAGCCGCTGGACGCGGACCGCCGCTGAGCGCGCACGCCGACAGCCACGGGGGTGGTGGTCAAGGGCTCGGGCCCCTGACCACCACCCCCGTCACGTGCCGCTGATCTGCGGCGCCAGCAGCACCGGCAGCCGCGTCGTCCGCGGCTTCGCCGGAACCTCGGCCACCGCCCGGGGAAGCGCCTGCTCCACGCCGTGCACTACGGACAGATGCCGGTCGGCCCGCCCGAATGCCGTGTACACCCACGGCCGGCTGAGAGCCTGCGCCGCATCGCCGGGCAGCACCACGACCACCGCGGGCCACCGGCTCCCCACGGCCTGGTGCGCGGTGAGCGCCCATCCGTGCCGCACGGACTGCTCCACCCGTTCCTTCGGTACGACGACGGTCTCGCCCCCGCACGACAGATGCAGCCCCTCGGCGTCCGCCGTCACCACACGGCCCGGCAGCGCACGCCCCGGGGCGGGGGAGTGGACGATCCGGTCACCGGGGTCGAAGCCGCCGAAGCGGCCCGGGCCCGGATTGAGCCGTTCCTTCAGCGCCGCGTTGAGCGCACGCGTCCCGACCGCCCCGCCGTGCCCGGGGGTGATCACCTGGGTCTCCTCGGCCGGTACCCCGATGGCGCGCGGCACCGAGTCCACGACGAGCTGCACCGTCCGGTGCACCGCCTCGCCCGCGTCCCGCACCGGCACGATCACGACCTCCTTGCCAGGGGCCTCGACCTGGTTCAGCTCGCCGATGCCGATACCGGAGACCAGCTCGCCCAGCGGCCCTGGATCCGGCCGGCGCGAGGCCACTTGGGGGCAGATGCGCGCCGCGAGCAGATCCGCAAACACCCGCCCCGGCCCCGCGGACCAGAGCACCGCCGGATCGCCGGCCAGCACCAGCCGCGCCCCGTCCGGCAGCGACTCGGTCAGCAGAGCCGCCGTCTCGACATCCAGCTGCGGCGCGTCGAGCACGACCAGCAGATCGAGATCGAGGGCCCCGTCCCGGTCCCGGCCCGGCCCTTCGAGGCCGGCGAGCAGCCCGGAGACGGTGGCGACGGGGGAGTCGCCGGGTACCTCGTCGGCCTGCCCCGGGGCGTCCGCCCCGGGGCAGGCCGCCCCCTGGCCGGAGCGCCGCAGCAGAGCCGCGAAACGGTTGCGGCCGATCGGCCCGTGCGTGGCCGCCCAGGCCCGCAGGCCGAGCGAGCGCGCGGCGGTCAGCAGGGCCGCGGGCTCGGCCAGCGACGCCTCCCCGCCGGTGTGCAGCACCAGGCCCTGACCGGCGACCGCGCGGATCAGCTCCGCCGCCGAGCCCTGGGCCGCGGCGGCGGCCCGCTCCCATTCCTCGGCCGAACCGTCCTGCTTGGGCGTCGAGTTGACCAGCCGGGCCAGCCCGTCGGCCAGGCTCTCCTCCGCCATCGCGTACCGCTCCAGGCCGAGCAGGACACGGACCGGACGCTCCTGGTCCTCCTCCGCTCCTTCCCCGTCCGCCGGGGCGGAGGCGGGGGAGCCGGCCTCGCTCTCCAGGGCGTCCTGGAAGACCAGGGCCTCACCCTCGGCGATCGCGTCCTGCACGGCGCTGTCGGGCTCCGGCACACCACGCTGGGCGAGGGCCGCGAGGAGGGCGGGCATCTCCAGGACGGTGTGCCCGGCCAGCGCCGCCTGCTCCAGGAGCCAGCCGGTGACGGCCCGGCCCCGCCGCGCGTCGTCCGGGCCGCACTCGGCGCCGAGCAGGGCCCGGGCGAAACCGTCGGCCTGCTCGGGCCGCACCCCGGCGATCCGCAGCAACTGCCAGGGGTCGGCGCGCAGCTGTTCGTCCGCGCCCTCGCCGAGAACCGCGGCGGCCTGCGGCGCGAGCACCTCCGGGGCGCCGCCCTCGCCGAGCACCTGCCGCACGGCCCGGACCGCCTCCGGGGCGGGGCCCGCCGGCACGGGGACGGGCTCGGGCGCCACCGGCCGCGGTCGCCGCTCCGGCTCGGGAGCGGAGCGCCGGGGGGCGGGGGGCGGCTCTTCGAACACTGTCGCCGACGGCTTCTCGCCGCTCTCGACGGCCCGTACGGCCGCCAGCAGATCGGCGGCCTTGCCGCTCAGCTTGGTGCCGCTCGCGATCGGCGCCTTCTTCTCGGCCTTGCGCTGCTCGATGCGCTCCCGCTCGACCTGCTGGGCCCGCAACTCGGCCTCGGCCTCGGACACCTGCGGGGTACCGGCGTCACCGCCCTCGGCGTCCGCCGCCTGCCCGGTGTCGGCTGGGGTTCCCTCCTCTGAGGCAGCCTGCCCGGTGTCGGCCGGGGCGTTCTCCGAGCCGGCCAGGGCTTCCTCCGCGGATGCCGGGCGCGCGGCGCCGGTCTCATCATCCCCGGTCCCGCTCCCGGTCCCACCGGCCGATGAGCTCCCGGCGCCCGGCGCCCCCGCCTCGGCGTCCTCCGTGGTCTCGGGCTCCGTGCTCACAGCGTGCTCCAGTCGTGATCGGGATAGCGGTGCACGGGCGCCGACACATCGTCGAGCGCCCGGCAGATCTCGTCAGGAAGACTAAGGGTCTCCACTGACAACGCCGCCGTGAGCTGCTGCGCGTTGCGCGCGCCGACGATCGGCGCGGCCACCCCGGGCCGGTCGCGGACCCACGCCAGGGCCACCTGGAGCGGCGTCACCGCGAGCCCGTCGGCCGCGGTCGCCACGGCGTCCACGATGCGGCTCGCCGTGTCGTCGAGATACGGCGCGACGAACGGCGCGAGGTGCTCCGAAGCGCCGCGCGAGTCCGGCGGCATCGTCTCGCCCCGGTACTTCCCCGTCAGTACCCCGCGCCCGAGCGGCGAGGACGGCAGCAGACCTATGCCCAGTTCGAGCGCGGCCGGCAGCACCTCGCGTTCGACACCGCGTTGCAGCAGGGAGTACTCCAGCTGCGTACCGGCCAGCCGGGTCCGGGCTCCGGGGGCCGCCAGCTGCCAGGTCGCGGCGCCGGCCAGCTGCCAGCCGCAGAAGTTGGACACGGCGGCATAGCGGGCCCGCCCGCTGGAGACCGCGAGGTCGAGAGCCTGGAGGGTCTCCTCCAGCGGGGTGTCCGGGTCGAACGCGTGCACGTGCCACAGGTCGACGTAGTCCGTGCCGAGCCGGGAGAGCGAACCGTCCAGCGCGGAGAGCAGATGGCCGCGGGAGCAGTCGAAGCGGCGCTCGGGGTCCGGCACGCTGCCTGCCTTGGTCGAGATGACCAGGTCACGGCGGGGCACCAGGCCGTCCATGAGCCTGCCGAGCAGGTACTCGGCGTCCCCGTCGCCGTACACGTCCGCGGTGTCGACGAGGGTCCCGCCCGCTTCCCAGAACGTCTTCATCAGGTCCGCGGCGTCGTGCTCGTCGGTGTCCCGCCCCCAGGTCAGGGTGCCGAGCCCGATCCGGGACACACGAAGGCCGGTGCGGCCGAGATGCCTCTGCTCCATGAACGCCGAGATTACTGGCCAGAACCTGTGCTGTGGGTGCCTGTGGACGACGGATTTCCGGGTGCGGCCGGTCCGTCGCCCCGAGCCGGCCGCGGCCCGTCGTCCTCGGTCAGCACCTGCCGTCCGACACCTGAAGCCCCTTGTTCGCACCCGCCGTCCGGCTCACGATGGCCGGCACGCAGCCTGCCGCGTCGAGAGCGTGGGAGTAGGGGATGGACACCGTGGTGTTCGACTTCGGTTCGGGGCCGGCCGGGCGGTTCTCGCTGCCCGGGGCGGACCAGGTGACGTTGTCGAAGATGTTGCCGCCGACCTGCCAGTAGCCGGCCTGGTCGGTGTAGAAGGTGCCCAGGACGTCCTTGGAGTCCTCGAAGTAGTTGTTGTCCACCTTGGCGCGGGCGCCGGCCCGGGAGTTGATGCCGGAGTCGTTGAGGCGCACGTAGTGGTTGTTGTACATGTGCGCGATGCCGCCGCGCAGCAGCGGGGCCCGGGAGTCGATGTTCTCGTACCGGTTGTGGTGGTACGTGATGTAGCCGTTCGACCGGTCGCTCTCGCTGTTGCCGACCAGGCCGCCGCGGCCGGAGTTGCGCAGGACGCTGTAGGACAGCGTGACGTACTGGGTGTTGTCCTTGAGGTCGAACAGGCCGTCGAAGCCCTCCGACTCGCCGCCCGACGCCTCCAGGGTGGTGTGATCGATCCAGACGTTGCGGACGTTGCGCTCGATGCCGATGGCGTCCCCGCCGTTCGACGTGGGGGAGCCCGACTTCCTGACGTTCCGGACGGTCACGTTCTGGACGATGATGTTCTTCGATTCGCGGATGTGGATGCCCACTTGGTCGAAGAGGGCGCCGCTGCCGACTCCCACGAGGGTCACGTTGCTGACCTTCTTGAGCTCGATCACGCCGTCTGCGGTGTCGCAGCCGGCGCCGGAGACCTTCTTGGTGTTGGCGTGGTTGACGGTCCCGGTGACCTCGATGGTGATCGGGGTGCTGGTGCTCGCCCGGCCGCAGAGGGCCTGGTGGATCGCGGTTCCCGTCGTCGCCCGGATCGTCTGGCCTCCGGCGCCGCCCGTGGTCCCGCCGTTCTGGGTCGCGTAGCCGGTGGCGCCGCCGGTCGCCGCCGCGGCCTCGGGCATCGACACGAGTGTGCCGGTCGCGGCGGCGAGGGCCATCGTGGCCAGGGTCGCGTGGAGCCTCAGGGGAAGTGCTCGCTTCATCGGTGCCTCTCCGTTCGACTGCGGAAGGTGGAGGACGGAAAGCGCTTTCCCGCGAAAGGTAAGGACTGGTCGTGGACGCGTCAATGGTCGTGTCCATGATTTCTGTTCAAGCATCTAAACGACAGACCGGCGGTGGCCGTGTACCTCGCCCCGGCCCCCGCGCTAAGGTCTCCGCACAAGGCACGTTACTGATCAGTAAGGGGATGCGGCATGCAGCTCGGTATCAACCTCGGCTACTGGGGTGCCGGAATGGACGCGGACAACCTGGCCGTCGCCCAGGAGGCCGACCGCCTCGGATACGCCGTCTGCTGGGCCGCCGAGGCCTACGGCTCCGACGCCGCCACCGTACTGAGCTGGGTCGCCGCCCAGACCGAGCGCATCGACGTCGGCTCCGCCATCTTCCAGATCCCGGCCCGCCAGCCCGCGATGACGGCCATGACCGCCGCCACCCTCGACTCCCTCTCCGGCGGCCGCTTCCGCCTCGGCCTCGGCGTCTCCGGCCCGCAGGTCTCCGAGGGGTGGTACGGCGTCAAGTTCGACAAGCCGCTGGCCCGCACGCGTGAGTACGTCGAGATCGTCCGCAAGGCCATGACCCGCGAGCGCCTGTCGTACGAGGGCCGGCACTGGACGCTGCCCCTGCCCGGCGGCCCGGGCAAGCCGATCAAGCTGACCGTGCACCCGCAGCGCGAGCACATCCCGCTGTACATCGCCGCGATCGGCCCGAAGAACCTGGAGCAGACCGGCGAGATCGCCGACGGCGCCCTGCTGATCTTCCCCTCCGCCGAGCACCTGGAGGACACCACGATCAAGCACCTGCGCGCCGGGCGCGAGAAGGCCGGCAAGACCCTCGACGGGTTCGACGTCTGCCCGACCCTGCCGCTCGCCGTCGGCGACGACAAGGACGTGGCCACGCTCGCCGACACCTTCCGCCCCTACACCGCGCTGTACGTCGGCGGCATGGGCAGCCCCAAGCAGAACTTCTACAACCAGCTCGCCCAGCGCATGGGCTACGAGCAGGAGGCCGCCGAGATCCAGGGCAAGTACCTCTCCGGCGACAAGCAGGGCGCCGCGGCCGCCGTGCCGCACGACCTGATCGACAAGACGACCCTGCTCGGTTCCGTGGACCGGATCGCGGACCGGATGAAGGCCTACGCCGCGGCCGGGGTCACCACCCTGTCCCTCGCGCCGGCGGGCTTCACGCTCGACGAGCGGCTCGCGTCCCTGCGGGCCGGTACGGAGGCCCTGGAGCGGGCCGGACTCGCCTAGAGGTTTCAGCGGCCGTGGTGGGGGCTCGGGGGGTCTTCCCCGCCACGGCCGTCACGCGGAACAACGCGCCGGGCCGCCGGCGGTTACGGCAGACCGCCTCTCACCGGTCCGGCGCGCCGCCCCGGTCGTCCTCCATTCGGCGGAGTTGTCCCTCACACCTGTTGCAGCACCCTGCGCCCCGCACTTGACTCGTTCTTCGCGGAAACCTGCGGAACGCCGCAGAACGCCCACGCGCGCGGGAGAGGTGCCCACGATGCTTTCGGCCAAGAGTCTGTTCCAGGAGATCCTCGACAACGACGAGTCCTTCGCCCTGTTCTGCTCCGTCGCCGCGAGCGGCGAGACCCAGGGCGGCTGGGAGAACGCCCGGATCGCCGAGCTCGTGCCCGAGGCCGAGCGTGAACTCGCCCCCAAGATCAGCCGGCACGGCTCCGACGAGGACAAGCACGGCCGGATCTTCAACGCCCTGATGAAGAAGCGCGGCATCGACCCCGTCCCGGTCCCGCCGGAGACCGACTACACCATGCTCCTGGAGAAGAACGGCATCGGCCTCGCCCACGCCCGGCTGAACCGCGACGAGCGGCTCACGGTCCAGGACATCGTCACCTACCTCTCGCACAGCAGAGTCACCGAACAGCGCGCCTCCGAGCAGATGAACCTGCTCCGCAAGCACTTCGGCGACCACCCCGACATCGGCCGCGCGGTCAAGCAGATCTCGGGCGACGAGGACAACCACCTCGCCTACTGCCACGAGGAGCTGCTGCGCTTCGCCTACGCGGGCCACGGCCGGGCCATCCAGCGCACCCTGCGCGAGTGCGCACTCGCCGAGATCCGGATCTACCGGGACGTCAGCCTCGCCGTGATGGCGCACATGGGCCGCATCCTCGGCTGGTCCAAGGCCAAGTCGGCGGTGCTCGTGGCGGGCATCCACGCGGTGTACGCCTACGAACGCATGGGCGGCTGGCGCCGGATGGTGTCGCTGACGACGCCCGAGCGCCGCAACGCCCTCGGCGGCCCCGCCTCTCCGGAACCCGAGTTCGCCTGAGCCCGCCCGGCTACAGCCACCCGCGGCGCTTGAACAGCCGGAAGACCCCGATCTCCAGGACGGCCATCAGAACCAGCAGTGCCGGATAGGACCAGACCCAGCGCAGCTCCGGCATGTGCTCGAAGTTCATGCCGTAGATCCCCGCCAGCATGGTGGGGATCGCGGCCATGGCCGCCCAGGCGGAGATCTTGCGCATGTCGTCGTTCTGCCGGACGCTCATCTGCGCCAGATGCGCCGAGAGGATGTCCGACACCAGCCGGTCCAGGTTCTCCACGGACTCGTTCACGCGCGTGAGGTGGTCGTTGACGTCGCGGAAGAACGGCCGGGCCCGGTCGTCCACGAACGGCACGGCCACCCCCGTCGGCGCCGTGCCCGCCAGCCGGCTCATCGGCGGGGCCAGCGGCCCGGTCGCCCGGCGGAACTCCAGGACCTGCCGCTTGAAGTCGTAGATCCGGGACGCCGTGTTCCGGGACCCCCCGCCGTCCGGCGAGAACACCTCCGCCTCCAGCCCCTCCAGGTCGGTCTGCAACTCGGTCGCCACGTCCAGGTAGTGGTCGACGGTGGCGTCGGCGACCGCGTACAGCACGGCCGTCGGGCCTTTGACGAGCAGCTCCGGCTCCTGCTCCAGCCGCCGGCGCACCGCCTTGAGGGGGGAGCCCTCGCCGTGCCGGACGGTCACCACGAACGAGTCGCCCAGGAAGATCATGATCTCGCCGGAGGAGACGGTGTCGCTCTGCGGTTCGTACGCCACCGGCTTGAGCACCACGAAGAGCGAGTCGTCGTACACCTCCAGCTTGGGCCGCTGGTGGGCCTTCAGGGCGTCCTCGACGGCCAGCGGATGCAGCCCGAACTCCCGGGTCACATGGTCGAACTCGCCCTCCGTCGGTTCGTGCAGCCCGATCCACACGAACCCGCCCGCCGTGCGGGCCTCACCCAGGGCGTCGGAGAGGTCCTCGGGACCTTCCGTCCGCTGTCCTTCGCGGTAGATGGCACAGTCCACGATCACGAAGCGAGTCTCCCGTCACTCGAACGACACCACACGCGCGCGTGCGCCTACGCTGGAGCGCATGCCCACGCTGATCCTGGTCAGGCACGGACGCTCCACCGCCAACACCGAGGGACTGCTCGCCGGCTGGACGCCCGGCGTCGCCCTCGACGAGCGCGGCGCCGCACAGGCCGCCGCGCTCCCCGGGCGGCTGGCCGGACTGCCCCTCGCCGAAGTCGTCACCAGTCCGCTCCAGCGCTGCCAGGAGACGATCCGGCCGCTGCTCGACGCCCGGCCGGAACTGAGCCCGCACACCGACGAGCGCATCGGCGAGTGCCACTACGGCGACTGGTCCGGACGCAAGCTCGCCGAGCTCAAGGACGAGCCCCTGATGGAGGTGGTGCAGGCGCACCCCTCCGCGGCGGCCTTCCCCGGCGGCGAGTCCATGCGGTCCATGCAGACGCGCGCCGCAGAGGCCGTCCGCGAGTGGAACGCGCGCGTGGAGCGCGACCACGGCGCCGACTCCGTCTACCTCATGTGCTCGCACGGCGACATCATCAAGTCGCTCATCGCGGACGCCCTCGGACTTCACCTGGACCTCTTCCAGCGGATTTCCGTCGAACCGTGTTCCATCACCGCGATCCGTTACACCCGACTGCGGCCGTTTCTCGTCCGGCTCGGTGACACCGGCGACTTCACCTCCCTCGTGCCGCGCGAGGAGCCGCCGGCCGGTGAGGCCGAAGTCGGGGGTGGTGCGGGCGCACCGTGATCGTTCGCCGCAGTAGGGTGAAGCGGTCGCAGCAGTGCCGTGGTCACACGGTTCCCACGATTCCAATGGAGACAGGACGTGTCCCGTCAGGTGTTCCTCTACGACCATCCGGAGCGTTTCGTGGCCGGTACGGTCGGACTGCCCGGGCGCCGTTCGTTCTTCCTCCAGGCTTCCGCCGGCTCCCGGGTGACCAGCGTGGCCTTGGAGAAGACCCAGGTCGCCGCCCTCGCCGAGCGCATGGACGAGCTGCTCGACGAGGTCGTACGCCGTAGCGGCGGCAGTGCCCACGTCCCCGCCGTCGCCCCCTCGGACACCGACACCGCCCCGCTGGACACCCCCATCGAGGAGGAGTTCCGGGTCGGCACCATGGCCCTTGCCTGGGACGGCGACGAGCAGCTCATGATCGTCGAGGCGCAGGCGCTCGTGGAGCTCGACGCGGAATCCGAGGAGGACCTCGCCGAGGCCGAGGAGCGGCTGCTCCAGGACGAGGAGAACGGGCCCCCGATGCTGCGGGTCCGGCTCACCGGCGCGCAGGCCAGGGCCTTCGCCAAGCGCGCTCTCGACGTCGTCAACGCCGGGCGGCCGCCGTGCCCGCTGTGCAGCCTCCCGCTCGACCCGGAAGGACATGTATGTCCGCGCCAGAACGGATACCGCCGCGGAGCGTGACACCTCCGGTGAACGCCGCCGAGCTGCTCGCCCGGGGCGAACTGACGGTGCGCGGACGCATCCGTGAGGCCTCCAACGCGGCCCTGTACTGCACGGTGTCCTACGACGGCGAGGAAGCGGCCTGCATCTACAAGCCGGTCGCGGGGGAGCGGCCCCTGTGGGACTTCCCCGACGGGACGCTGGCCCAGCGCGAGGTCGCCGCGTACGAGGTATCCGAGGCGACCGGCTGGGGCCTCGTGCCGCCCACCGTGCTGCGCGACGGGCCCTACGGCGAGGGCATGTGCCAGCTGTGGGTCGAGGTGATGCCCGAGGCGGAACTGCTCGCCCTGGTCGACGGTGAGGAACCCGGGCCGGGCTGGAAGGCGGTCGGCTTCGCCGAGGTCGGCGAGGGACGCACCGCGCTGCTCGTGCACGCCGACGACGAACGGCTGCGGCGGCTCGCGGTCCTGGACGCGGTCATCAACAACGCCGACCGCAAGGGCGGACACCTGCTGCCCACCGGTGAGGGGCGGCTGTACGGCATCGACCACGGGGTCACGTTCAACGCCGAGAACAAGCTGCGGACCTTGCTGTGGGGATGGGCGGGGGAGCCGCTCACCGAGGAGGCCGCCGACGTCCTCGAAGGCCTCAGGAAGGGCCTGGCCGAGGGCGGGCTGCTCGCCGCGCGGCTCGAACCGCTGATCACCGGCGCCGAGATCGACGCCACCCGGGCCCGCGTCGGCGCCCTGCTCGCCTCGGGAACCCACCCGGAGCCGAGCGGGGAGTGGCCGGCGATTCCCTGGCCGCCCGTGTAGCAGCACAGGCGCCGGATCACCGCAAGAGCGCCTTCTCGGCCGAGTGGACCGCTCCCATTCGTATATGGAACTTCAGTCCGGTTAGGCTCAAGGCATGCATGCCTGGCCCGCTTCCGAGGTCCCCGCCCTGCCTGGTCAGGGCCGCGACCTGAGGATCCACGACACCGCGACCGGCGGCCTCGTCACCCTCGACCCCGGTCCCGTCGCCCGTATCTACGTCTGTGGCATCACCCCGTACGACGCCACGCACCTGGGACACGCGGCGACCTACAACGCGTTCGACCTCGTGCAGCGCGTGTGGCTCGACACCAAGCGGCAGGTTCACTACGTCCAGAACGTCACCGACGTCGACGATCCCCTCCTGGAGCGGGCACAGCGCGACGGCATCGACTGGGCCGCCCTCGCCGAGAAGGAGACGGCCCTCTTCCGCGAGGACATGACGGCCCTGCGGATGCTGCCGCCGCGGCAGTACATAGGCGCAGTCGAGGCCATACCCGGGATCGTCCCGCTCGTCGAGCGGCTCCGGGACGCCGGTGCCGCCTACGAACTGGACGGGGACGTCTACTTCTCCGTCGAGTCCGACCCGCACTTCGGCAAGGTCTCGAACCTCGACGCCGCGGCGATGCGGCTGCTGTCCGCTGAGCGCGGCGGCGACCCGGACCGCCCGGGCAAGAAGAACCCCCTCGACCCGATGCTGTGGATGGCGGCCCGTGAGGGCGAGCCCAGCTGGGACGGCGGCTCGCTCGGGCGCGGACGGCCCGGCTGGCACATCGAGTGCGTGGCCATCGCCCTCGACCACCTCGGGATGGGCTTCGACATCCAGGGCGGCGGCTCCGACCTGGCCTTCCCGCACCACGAGATGGGCGCCTCGCACGCCCAGGCCCTCACCGGCGAGTTCCCCATGGCCAAGGCGTACGTGCACGCCGGCATGGTCGCCCTGGACGGCGAGAAGATGTCCAAGTCCAAGGGCAATCTCGTCTTCGTCTCCAGGCTCCGGCACGAGGGCGTCGACCCGGCCGCCATCCGGCTCACGCTGCTCGCCCACCACTACCGCGCCGACTGGGAGTACACCGACCAGGTCCTCCAGGACGCCGTGGCACGGCTCGGCCGCTGGCGGGCAGCCGTGTCCCGGCCCGACGGGCCGCCGGCGGAGGCGCTCGTCGACGAGATCCGCGAGGCCCTCGCCGACGACCTGAACGCCCCTGCCGCACTCACCGCGGTCGACCGCTGGGTCGCGCTCCAGGAGCGCAGCGGCGGCACGGACATCGGCGCACCCGGGGTGGTCTCCCGGGCGGTGGACGCGCTGCTGGGCGTGGCGCTCTAGCCCGGGAACGGACGGAGGGGCGTCTCCCGGCCGGGAGACGCCCCTCTGGCGTTCGTACTGCGCCCTCAGTCCTCCGACGATTCCTCGTCGTCCGTGCCGGGCTTGGGCGGCTTCGGGGGGCGGGTGCGGCCGCTGGGGTTGTCCCGCAGGTACGAGGTGCTGTCGCTGCCGTCCGCCGTGGCGTGGCCGCCGGCCCCGGGTGGTCCGGCGCCGTCGTGGCGCCGCAGATAGCGCTCGAACTCCCGGGCGATGGCGTCGCCGGACGCCTCCGGCAGCTCGGCGGTGTCCCGGGCCTCCTCCAGCGACTGGACGTACTCGGCGACCTCGCTGTCCTCGGCCGCCAGCTGGTCCACGCCGACCTGCCAGGCGCGCGCGTCCTCGGGCAGCTCGCCCAGCGGGATGCGCACGTCGATCAGGTCCTCGAGACGGTTCAGCAGGGCCAGCGTGGCCTTCGGGTTCGGCGGCTGCGACACGTAGTGCGGCACCGCCGCCCACAGCGAGACGGCCGGGACGCCCGCGTGCGTGCACGCCTCCTGGAGGACGCCGACGATGCCCGTGGGGCCCTCGTACTTGGTTTCCTCCAGGTCCATGCGGCGCGCCAGGTCCGGGTCGGACGTCGTGCCGCTGATCGGAACCGGACGGGTGTGCGGGGTGTCGCCGAGCAGGGCGCCCAGGACGACCACCAGTTCCACGCCCAGTTCGTGGGCGAAGCCCAGCAGTTCGTTGCAGAACGAACGCCACCGCATGGACGGTTCGATGCCCCGCACGAGGACGAGGTCGCGCGGCTTCTCGCCGCCGACCCGGACCACCGACAGCCTGGTCGTGGGCCAGGTGATCTTGCGGACGCCCGCTTCCATGAACACCGTGGGGCGGTTGACCTGGAAGTCGTAGTAGTCCTCGGCGTCCAGCGCCGCGAAGACCTCGCCCTTCCATTCCCGGTCCAGATGCGCGACCGCGGTGGAGGCGGCGTCGCCGGCATCGTTCCAGCCCTCGAACGCGGCCACCATGACCGGGTCGACCAGCTCGGGAACCCCCTCGAGCTCGATCACCCAGCGCCTCCTTCCGACGTGCCCTCGCTTGACCACCCAACCTTACGGCGTGCCGCGGGGGCGCCCGCAGCCCCCTCGCGGGGGGAGTGCCCCCATCACTGCCCCGCGATCCGCCGCTGAACACCCCGGGTTCGTCCGGGCGGTCCGTGAGGTCCTGGTCACAGCGTGGAGCGCAGCCACTGCTCCACACTCGCGATGTGGACGGTCGCCCACGAGCGCGCCGCCTCGGCGTCCCGGTCGCGCAGGGCGGCGAGGATCGCCCGGTGCTCGCGCAGGGTCCGGGCGACGGCGTCCTCCTGGGTGAGGCCGCGCCAGATGCGGGCCCGGGTGGTGGGACCCGAGAGCCCGTCGAGCAGCGAGCACAGCACGGAGTTGCCCGAGCCGTGCACGATGCCCCGGTGGAACTCCAGGTCGCAGGCGACGAGATCCTCCACCGACGGGGTGTCGCCGAGCCTGTCCAGCTGGGCCGTCAGCGCGTCCAGCTGCTGCTCGCTGATCCGCGAGGCCGCCATCGCCGTCGCGGCCGGCTCCAGGATGCGGCGTACGGCCAGGAACTCCAGGACGGTGTCGTCGCGGTGGAAGTCGACGACGAAGCTCAGCGCCTCCAGCAGGAGTTGCGGGTCGAGGCTGGTGACGTACGTGCCGTCGCCCTGCCGCACGTCCAGGATCCGGATCAGCGACAGGGCCCGCACGGCCTCCCGCAGGGAGTTGCGCGACAGCCCGAGGTCGGCGGCGAGTTCGCTCTCCTTGGGCAGCCGGTCGCCCGGGCGCAGCGCGCCGGAGACGATCATTGACTTGATCTTCTCGATCGCCTCGTCGGTGACTGCCATGGCCGGCCTCCCAGTGCGTTCAAGACCTCCGACGTATCAGGTCATTATGGGGGCGCGGGAACGCGGAAGGGGCGGCTCCGTCGGCGTGGAGCCGCCCCTTCCGGATAACGGATCCCCCGTACCCGTGCCTACTTCTTGTCGAGCAGGTCCTGCACCTTGGCGCGGACGTCGTCCGTGGCGAGGCCGCGGATCGTCAGCGTGGTGCGGCGGCGCAGCACGTCGTCCTGCGTCTCGGCCCACTCGTGGTCCCGGGCCCAGACGACCTGGGCCCAGATCTCCGGGGCGTCGGGGTGGACGCGCTCGGCGAGCTCGGGGCTCTCGTTGGCCATGCGGGCGATGTCGAAGGCCAGCGAGCCGTAGTGCGTGGCCAGGTGCTTGGCCGTGTCGGCCGCCATGCGCGGGCCGGGCGCCGGGCGGTCGGTGAGCAGCCGGTGGGCGACCGCGCGCGGGTTGGCGATGCCGGGCAGCGGCAGCTTCTTCGGCAGCGCGCTGATCGGCTCGAAGTCGTCGCCCAGCGGGTGGCCCGGCAGCGCCTCCAGCTTCTTCATGATCGTCCGGCCGATGTGGCGGAAGGTGGTCCACTTGCCGCCCGCCACGGACAGCATGCCGCCCCGGCCCTCGGTCACGACCGTCTCGCGCTTGGCCTTGGCGGTGTCGCCGGGGCCGCCCGGCAGCACGCGCAGGCCGGCGAAGGAGTACGTGATGAGGTCGCGGCTCAGCTGCTGGTCGCGGACCGAGAAGGCGGCCTCGTCGAGGATCTGGGTTATGTCCTGCTCGGTGACCGAGACGTCCGCCGGGTCGCCCTCGAACACCTCGTCGGTGGTGCCGAGCAGCAGCATGTCCTCCCAGGGGAGGGCGAAGGTGATGCGGTACTTGTCGATCGGGGTGGCGAGCGCCGCCTTCCAGGGGGAGGTGCGCTTGAGGACCAGGTGCGCGCCCTTCGACAGGCGGATGGACGGCGCCGCGTCCGGGTTCTCCATCCTGCGCAGGTGGTCGACCCACGGGCCGGTCGCGTTCAGCACGAGCCGGGCGTTGACGCCGAACTCGTCGCCGGACAGACGGTCCTTCAGCTCGGCGCCGGTGACCCGGCCCTGCGTGAAGCGCAGGCCCGTCACCTCGGCGTGGTTGAGCACCACCGCACCGGCCTCGACGGCCCCGCGGACCGTCATCAGCGCCATGCGGGCGTCGTTCATCTGGTCGTCGCCGTAGACGGCCACGGCCTTGAGGTTCTCGGTGCGCAGCTCGGGCACGTCCTGCGCGGCCTTGGCCGGGGAGAGCAGGTGCCCGACGCCGTCACCGAACGCGGAGAGCGCGGAGTAGGCGAAGACGCCCGCGCCGAGCTTCGCCGCGCCGTGCGGCCCGCCCTTGTACACGGGGAGGTAGAACGTGAGCGGGTTCGCCAGGTGGGGAGCCACCTGGCGGGAGACCGCACGGCGCTCGAAGTGGTTCTCCGCCACCAGCTTCACCGCACCGGTCTGCAGGTAGCGCAGACCGCCGTGGAGGAGCTTGGAGGAGGCGGAGGACGTGGCGCCGGCGAAGTCGCCGGCGTCCACCAGAGCCACCCTGAGGCCGGACTGCGCGGCGTGCCAGGCGGTGGAGATGCCCAGGATGCCGCCGCCGATCACGAGAAGGTCGTACGACGCCTTGGAGAGCTGCTCCCTGGTCTCGGCTCGGCTCGGGTTCGAGCCGGAGGCCGGGTGCGTCCCCAGGGCAGGCACGGACTGCAGGGTGGACTTGGTGGTCATGCTGTTTCTTACTCCTCGTCCTCGAGCCAGCCCATGGTCCGCTCGACGGCCTTGAGCCAGTTCTTGTACTCACGGGCGCGGGTCTCCGCGTCCATGCGGGGGGTCCACTCGGCGGCCCGGCGCCAGTTGGCGCGCAGGTCGTCGGTGCTGTTCCAGAAGCCGACGGCGAGGCCGGCGGCGTAGGCGGCGCCGAGGCAGGTGGTCTCGGCGACCATCGGGCGCACCACGGGGGCGTCCACGAAGTCGGCGAGGGTCTGCATCAGCAGGTTGTTGGAGGTCATGCCGCCGTCGACCTTCAGGGCGGTCAGTTCCACGCCGGAATCCTTCGTCATGGCGTCGGCGATCTCCCGCGTCTGCCAGGCGGTGGCCTCCAGGACGGCGCGCGCGAGGTGCGCCTTGGTGACGTACCGGGTCAGACCGGCGATCACACCGCGGGCGTCGGAGCGCCAGTACGGGGCGAACAGACCGGAGAAGGCCGGCACGAAGTAGGCGCCGCCGTTGTCCTCGACGGACAGGGCGAGGGTCTCGATCTCCGCGGCGGTGGAGATCAGGCCCATCTGGTCGCGCATCCACTGCACCAGCGAACCGGTGACCGCGATCGAGCCCTCCAGGGCGTAGACCGTCTTCTGGTCGCCGATCTTGTAGCCGACCGTGGTCAGCAGGCCGCTGTAGGAGTTGATGATCTTGTCACCGGTGTTCATCACCATGAAGGTGCCGGTGCCGTAGGTCGACTTCGTCTCGCCCTCGGCGAAACAGGTCTGGCCGAACAGGGCGGCCTGCTGGTCGCCGAGCGCGGATGCGACCGGGATGCCGCCGAGCAGGTCGCCCAGCTTGCCGCCGGTGATCTCGCCGTAGACCTCGGCGGAGGACCGGATCTCGGGCAGGATCTGCTGCGGGACGCCGATGGACTCGCAGATCTTCTCGTCCCACTGCATGGTGTGCAGGTTCATGAGCATCGTGCGCGAGGCGTTGGTGACGTCGGTGACGTGCTTGCCGCCGTCGGTACCACCGGTCAGGTTCCAGATGACCCAGGTGTCCATGGTGCCGAAGAGGATGTCGCCCGCCTCGGCGCGCTCCTTCAGGCCGTCGACGTTGTCGAGCAGCCAGCGGGCCTTGGGGCCGGCGAAGTAGGAGGCGAGCGGCAGGCCCGTCTCGCGGCGGAAGCGGTCCTGGCCGACGTTGCGCCCGAGCTCGCGGCAGAGGGCGTCGGTGCGGGTGTCCTGCCACACGATGGCGTTGTGGACGGGCTCACCGGTGTTCTTGTCCCACAGCACGGTCGTCTCGCGCTGGTTGGTGATGCCGATGGCCTTGATGTCGTCCCGGGTGATGCCGGCCTTGGCGATGGCCCCGGCGACGACCTCCTGGACGTTCGTCCAGATCTCGGTGGCGTTGTGCTCGACCCAGCCCGGCTTCGGGAAGATCTGCTCGTGCTCCTTCTGGTCGACGGAGACGATCCGGCCGTCCCGGTCGAACACGATGCAGCGGCTGGAGGTGGTGCCCTGGTCGATGGCGGCGATGAAGGGGCCGGCGGTGTGCGCGTCGGTCACTGTGTGCTCCTGGTAATTCCGGGTTTATGGGGCTTTACGTACGGCGCGTGCTGGAAGTTTCCCGCAGGGCGGGGAATCGCTCCTAGGCGAATGCGACGTTGTAGATGCCTGCCGCGATGGCGCCGCCGATCAGCGGACCCACCACGGGGACCCAGGCGTAGCCCCAGTCGGAGCCGCCCTTGTTGGGCAGCGGCAGCAGGGCGTGCACGATGCGCGGTCCGAGGTCACGGGCCGGGTTGATCGCGTACCCCGTCGGGCCGCCGAGGGAGAGGCCGATGGACACCACGACGAGCGCGGTGACCAGGGCGCCCAGGGTGCCCAGGCCGTTGCCCTTGTCGTTCAGGCCCTGGGTGAGCACGGCGAGCACCAGCACGACCGTGCCGATGATCTCCGTCGCGACGTTCTGCCAGGCGACCCGGACCTCGGGGCCGGTGGAGAAGACGCCCAGCACGGGGCCCGCGCCCTTCTCCTGGGCCTCGACGGCCTTGACCGCGGTGTCCTGCGCACCCGGGCCGCCGACTATCTCGCGGTCGGTGAGGTGGGCGTGGAACTGACCGTAGTAAGCGACCCAGACCAGGGCCGCGCCGATCATGGCGCCGAGAACCTGTCCGGCGAAGTAGACCGGGACGTTCTTCCAGTCGCCGTCCTTGATGGCGATGGCCAGCGTCACGGCCGGGTTCAGATGGGCGCCGGAGAGCGGCGCCGAGGTGTAGACCGCCGTGAGCACCGCGAAGCCCCACCCGAAGGTGATGGCGAGCCAGCCGGCGTTACGAGCCTTGGAGGCCTTCAGCGTGACGGCGGCACAGACGCCGCCGCCGAGGAGGATGAGTATGGCGGTACCGATGGTCTCGCCGATGAAGATGTCGGAGCTGGACACCCGCGACTCCTTTGTCCTACGTCCAGGGAAGTTCGATACCGGCCTGGCGTTGTCACACTCTAGCGCGTATTGCCGGTAGCTGTTCGGCAATGTCGACCGATGGACGGGAGTCTTGCTTCGGCGTTACGAGCACGTCAAGGGCTGTGAACTCGAAAATCTGATCGTTACTGATCGCCGCGGTCCCGGTGATCTTCTCCGCAGGTGAGCGCGGACATGCCGAGGACCGGGACGCCGTACGGCGACCCGGTCCGCTCGTGTGCCCTCAGAACCGCCCGGCGCCCAGGTCCCGCGAGACCGCGCGGGCACAGTCCCGTACGGCCGCGATGAGCTCGGGACGCAGCGCCCGCTCGTCGTCGGACCGGCACAGCCGCTCCACGGCGCCGGTGATGCCGACCGCCCCGACCGGCATGCGCCGCCGGTCGTGGATGGGCGCGGCCAGGGAGGCGACGCCCTCCCACGTCTCCTCCACATCGGCCGCGTACCCGCGCGCGCGGGTCACGTCGAGGAGGTGCTCGAAGCCCTCCGGCTCGCACACTGTCCGGTCGGTGAACGCCTTGCGGTCGGCCTCCAGGGCCTCGCTGTGCGCCACCGGGTCGTAGGCGGACAGCACCTTGCCCAGGGCCGTGGAGTGCAGCGGCTGCATGGCCCCGATCTCCAGGACCTGCCGGCTGTCGTCGGGCCGGAAGACGTGGTGCACGATCAGTACGCCCTGCTGGTGCAGGACGCCGAGATAGACGCTCTCGCCGCTGGAGCGGGCCAGGTCGTCGGCCCAGACGAGGGCGCGCGCCCGCAGTTCGTGCACGTCCAGGTAGGTGGTGCCCAGACGCAGCAGTTCGGCGCCCAGCTGGTAGCGCCCGGAGGCGTCGTCCTGCTCCACGAAGCCCTCCTGCTGGAGGGTGCGCAGGATGCCGTGGGCGGTGCCCTTGGCCAGGCCCAGCGACGAGGCGATGTCCGACAGGCCGAGCCGCCGCTCGCCGCCCGCGAGCAGCCGCAGCATCGCGGCCGCCCGTTCGAGCGACTGGATGTTCCGTGCCATCGCCGTACTGCCTCCGTCCCCTTCGACCGCCGACAAGCGGCACCACAGCCCTCGTTCGGCAATGTCGAACACTACCGGTCGATGTCGACCTCTCGCTAATGGCAGGCCGCCATTTTTCAGCCACCGGCGGCCGATCCGTCACCCATCGGCCGATCCTGCACCACCGGCGTCCGGCCCGTGGACGCGCTGCCCATCCAAGCCCACTCCCGGTTACGCTGGCGCGGTGCGCCCATCCCGGATGCCCTCCGGCTGTCCGGGAAGCCGCAAAGCCGACAGCCGTCGCATCCGAGGGAGCCCTTTTCATGGCCTCGTTGCCGCCGACCCCTTCCGCAGACAGCCGGACCCGTGCGTCCGCGCTCCGAGAAGCCCTGGCCACCCGCGTGGTCGTGGCCGACGGAGCCATGGGCACCATGCTCCAGGCACAGGACCCCACCCTTGAGGACTTCGAGAATCTCGAGGGCTGCAACGAGATCCTCAACCTGACACGCCCGGACATCGTCCGTTCGGTCCACGCCGCCTACTTCGACGTCGGTGTCGACTGCGTGGAGACCAACACCTTCGGTGCCAACCTCACCGCCCTCGGCGAGTACGACATCCCCGAGCGTGTCACCGAACTGTCCGAGGCCGGTGCCCGGATCGCCCGCGAGGTGGCCGACGAGTTCACCCGCAGCACCGGGCAGCAGCGCTGGGTGCTCGGCTCGATGGGACCCGGCACCAAGCTGCCCACCCTCGGCCACACCACCTTCGGCGCCATCCGGGACGCCTACCAGCAGAACGCCGAGGGCCTGCTCGCCGGCGGCGCCGACGCGCTGCTCGTGGAGACCACGCAGGACCTGCTCCAGACCAAGGCCTCCGTCATCGCCGCCCGCCGGGCCATGGAGGCCACCGGCCACTCCGTGCCGCTGATCGTCTCGGTGACCGTCGAGACGACCGGCACCATGCTGCTCGGCTCCGAGATCGGCGCGGCCCTGACCGCGCTGGAGCCTCTCGGTATCGACATGATCGGCCTGAACTGCGCCACGGGCCCGGCCGAGATGAGCGAGCACCTGCGCTTCCTGTCCCGGCATTCGCGCATCCCGCTGTCCTGCATGCCCAACGCGGGCCTGCCCGTGCTGACCAAGGACGGCGCGCACTACCCGCTGACCGCGCCCGAGCTGGCCGAGGCGCAGGGCACGTTCGTCCGGGACTACGGCCTCTCCCTCGTCGGCGGCTGCTGCGGCACCACCCCCGAGCACCTGCGGCAGCTGGTCGAGCGCGTCCGGGACACCGCCCCCACCGAGCGCACCCCGCAGCCCGAGCCGGGCGCGGCCTCCCTGTACCAGTCGGTGCCGTTCCGGCAGGACACCTCCTACCTGGCCATCGGCGAGCGCACCAACGCCAACGGCTCGAAGAAGTTCCGCGAGGCCATGCTGGAGGGCCGCTGGGACGACTGCGTGGAGATGGCCCGCGACCAGATCCGCGAGGGCGCGCACATGCTCGACCTGTGCGTGGACTACGTCGGCCGCGACGGCGTCGCCGACATGGAGGAACTGGCCGGCCGCTTCGCCACCGCCTCCACCCTGCCCATCGTGCTGGACTCCACCGAGGTCGACGTCATCCGGGCCGGCCTGGAGAAGCTCGGCGGCCGCGCGGTGATCAACTCGGTGAACTACGAGGACGGCGACGGCCCCGAGTCCCGCTTCGCCAAGGTCACGGCCCTCGCCCAGGAGCACGGCGCCGCCCTCATCGCGCTCACCATCGACGAGGAGGGCCAGGCCCGCACCGCCGAGAAGAAGGTCGAGATCGCCGAACGGCTCATCGACGACCTGACCGGCAACTGGGGCATCCACGAGGAGGACATCCTCGTCGACTGCCTGACCTTCACCATCTGCACCGGCCAGGAGGAGTCCCGCAAGGACGGCATCGCCACCATCGAGGGCATCCGCGAGCTCAAGCGGCGCCACCCGAAGGTGCAGACCACGCTCGGCCTGTCCAACATCTCCTTCGGCCTCAACCCGGCCGCCCGCATCCTGCTCAACTCCGTCTTCCTCGACGAGTGCGTCAAGGCGGGCCTGGACTCGGCGATCGTGCACGCCAGCAAGATCCTGCCGATCGCCCGCTTCAGCGAGGAGGAGGTCCAGACGGCCCTGGACCTCATCCACGACCGCCGCGCCGAGGGCTACGACCCGCTGCAGAAGCTCATGCAGCTCTTCGAGGGCGCCACCGCCAAGTCCCTCAAGGCCGGCAAGGCCGAGGAACTGGCCGCCCTGCCGCTGGACGAGCGCCTCAAGCGCCGCATCATCGACGGCGAGCGCAACGGCCTCGAAGCGGACCTCGACGAGGCCCTCCAGGAGCGGCCCGCGCTCGACATCGTCAACGAGACCCTGCTGGACGGCATGAAGGTCGTCGGCGAGCTCTTCGGCTCCGGCCAGATGCAGCTGCCGTTCGTCCTGCAGTCCGCCGAGGTCATGAAGACGGCCGTCGCCCACCTCGAACCGCACATGGAGAAGACCGACGAGGCAGGCAAGGGCACCATCGTCCTGGCCACCGTGCGCGGCGACGTGCACGACATCGGCAAGAACCTCGTCGACATCATCCTGTCCAACAACGGCTACAACGTCGTCAACCTCGGCATCAAGCAGCCGGTCTCCGCGATCCTGGAAGCCGCCGAGGAGCACAAGGCCGACGTCATCGGCATGTCCGGTCTCCTGGTGAAGTCCACCGTGATCATGAAGGAGAACCTGGAGGAGCTGAACCAGCGCGGCCTGGCCTCCGGCTACCCGGTCATCCTCGGCGGCGCCGCCCTCACCCGCGCCTACGTCGAGCAGGACCTGCACGAGATCTACCAGGGAGAGGTCCGCTACGCCCGCGACGCCTTCGAGGGCCTGCGCCTGATGGACGCCCTCATCGGCGTCAAGCGGGGCGTGCCCGGCGCGAAGCTGCCCGAGCTCAAGCAGCGCCGGGTCAGGGCGACGGCCCCGGCCGCGACGGAGGAGCGCCCCGAGGAGGGGCACGTCCGCTCCGACGTCGCCACCGACAACCCCGTGCCCACCCCGCCCTTCCGCGGCACCCGCGTGATCAAGGGCATCCAGCTCAAGGAGTACGCGAGCTGGCTCGACGAAGGCGCCCTGTTCAAGGGCCAGTGGGGCCTGAAGCAGGCCCGCACCGGCGAGGGCCCGTCCTACGAGGAGCTCGTCGAAAGCGAGGGCAGGCCCCGGCTGCGCGGCCTGCTGGACCGGCTCCAGACGGAGAACATGCTGGAGGCGGCCGTGGTCTACGGCTACTTCCCGTGCGTCTCCAAGGACGACGACCTGATCATCCTCGACGAGCAGGGCAACGAGCGCACCCGCTTCACCTTCCCGCGCCAGCGCCGGGGCCGGCGCCTGTGCCTGGCCGACTTCTTCCGCCCGGAGGAGTCCGGCGAGACCGACGTCGTCGGCCTCCAGGTCGTCACCGTCGGCTCGCGCATCGGCGAGGAGACCGCGCGGCTCTTCGAGGCCAACGCCTACCGGGACTACCTCGAACTGCACGGGCTGTCCGTGCAGCTGGCCGAGGCGCTCGCCGAGTACTGGCACGCGCGCGTGCGCTCCGAACTCGGCTTCGCCGGCGAGGACCCCGACGAGATGCAGGGCATGTTCGAGCTGAAGTACCGGGGCGCCCGCTTCTCCCTCGGCTACGGTGCCTGTCCCGATCTGGAGGACCGGGCCAAGATCGCCGCCCTGCTCGAACCGGAGCGCATCGGCGTCGAACTGTCCGAGGAGTTCCAGCTGCACCCCGAGCAGTCCACGGACGCCATCGTGATCCACCACCCGGAGGCCAAGTACTTCAACGCCCGCTGAGCCTCCCACCGGGCACAGGGGCCAAAAGAAGCGTTTCGTCCGCGCACGACGTAGACTGGTCGGTCCACCGCAGGCCGGTTCCCCTTGTGGGAACCGGCCTGAACGTCCCTCAAGGAGGTACGTGGATGACCAGTACGGTCCCCGCGCTCGGCACCCTTACGGCCGAAGGCTCAGCTCTGCAAGCAGTGCTGCTCGACATGGACGGCACTCTGGTGGACACCGAGGGCTTCTGGTGGGACGTCGAGGTCGAGGTCTTCGCCTCCCTCGGCCACACCCTCGACGAGTCCTGGCGGCATGTCGTGGTCGGCGGCCCCATGACCCGCAGCGCGGGGTTCCTCATCGAGGCCACCGGCGCCGACATCCCCCTCGACGAACTCACCGTGCTCCTGAACGACGGCTTCGAGGCCCGCATCGACCGCGCCCTGCCGCTGATGCCGGGCGCAGGCCGGCTGCTCGCCGAGCTCTACGAGTACGAGATCCCCACCGCCCTGGTCTCCGCCTCCCACCGGCGCATCATCGACCGGGTGCTGGCGTCACTGGGCGCCCACCACTTCAGCCTGACGGTGGCCGGTGACGAGGTGCCGCGCACCAAGCCCCACCCCGACCCGTACCTCGCCGCCGCCGCGGGACTCGGCGCGGACCCGTCCCGCTGCGCCGTCATCGAGGACACCGCCACCGGCGTCGCCGCCGCCGAGGCCGCCGGCTGCCAGGTCGTGGCCGTGCCGTCCGTGGCCCCCATCGCCCCGGCCCTGCGCCGCACGGTCGTCACCTCCCTCGAAGAGGTCGACCTGACATTTCTGCACGGGCTGATGACGGAAATGCGCTAGGCGTTCACCCAGCGTGCAGCGGCGTTAGGGCGGGAATTCCGAAGGCGAATTCGAACCCCTCCCTGTGATCGAATTCCCGTGCCACCGAACCCGTTTACGCGTGTGACGTTCCCCACGCGAACCGGGGTCGACAGCCGATCCGGCATGTGCTGCGCACCCCCTCCGGGGGGCCGCTGACGTGCCCTTGTGTCCCGATTGGTGGAACGCTGCACCAAAGCTTCCGCTGTCGGGTTTTCGGTGTGTCCACGCCCGGTTCCGTAGCGTGATGGGTGCTCAACTCCGGTGGCTGCGAACCCTCCTGCCGGTCCGGACTAATCTCGATGCGAGAACATCGCCCCACCTCCGTGATCCGCTGCGCCACCCCTGCATGCCGGGTACACGGAGTCGACAGCTCTGGAGAAACTCGAGCATGAACCGCAAGACTTTGGTGCTGCCGGCCGTGATCGGCCTGCTCGCGCCGGTGCTCGCCGCCTGCGGCGGGTCCGACAGCGGGAGCGGCGACAGCGGCGCGATCGTCGTCGGCACCACGGACCGGTTCACCGCCTCGAAGGACGCTCCCGCGCCCCTCGACCCGGCGTACGCCTACGACGTCGGCACCTGGAACATCCTGCGCCAGACCGTGCAGACCCTGATGATCCAGCCGCGCGGCGAGGGCGAGCCGGTACCGGAGGCCGCCGAGCGCTGCGGCTTCACCGACACCGGCAACGAGCGTTATGCCTGCACCCTGCGCGACGGCCTGAAGTTCGCCGACGGCAACGCTGTCACCGCGGCCGACGTGAAGTACTCCATCGACCGCGCCCGCTCGCTCAAGGCCGACAGCGGGGTGTTCGCGCTGCTGTCCACCATCGACACTGTCGAGACGCAGGGCGACCGCGAGGTCATCTTCCACCTCAAGACCGCCGACGCGACCTTCCCGTACAAGCTGTCGACCCCCGTCGCCGGCATCGTCGACCCCGACGACTACCCGAAGAACAAGCTGCGCGACGGCTTCGACCTGGAGGGCTCCGGCCCGTACACCCTCAAGGCCGACGTCGAGGACGGCGAGCTGGTCAAGGCCGAGTTCACCAAGAACCCCGACTACAAGGGGGCCCTCGAGGTGAACAACGACAAGGTCGACATGGTCTCGTACAAGGACGCCGACGCCATGGGCAAGGCCCTGGACGAGGGCGACATCGACCTGATGACCCGCACCATGTCGCCCGACCAGATCCGCGAGCTCTCGGGCGACGCGGACACCGACGTCGACCTCGTCGAGATGCCCGGCCTGGAAATCCGCTACCTGGGCTTCAACACCGACGCCCCGACGGTGAAGTCCAAGGCCGTACGCCAGGCGATGGCCCAGGTCGTCAACCGCAGCGCGCTGGTCTCCAAGGTCTACGGCTCCCAGGCCGAGCCGCTGTACTCGCTGGTCCCGGCCAGCGTCACCGGCCACTCCAACTCGTTCTTCAACAAGTACGGGGAGCCGAACGTCACCAAGGCCCGCTCCCTGCTCAACCAGGCCAACATCAGCACCCCGGTGAAGCTCACGCTGCACTACACGACCGACCACTACGGCCCGGCCACCAAGAAGGAGTTCGAGGTCCTGCGCGACCAGCTGAACTCCAGCGGCCTGTTCGACGTCGGCATCAAGGGCACCCCGTGGGACACGTTCCGCCCGGCCGAGAAGAAGGGCGAGTACGACGTGTACGGCATGGGCTGGTTCCCGGACTTCCCGGACGCCGACAACTTCCTCGCGCCGTTCCTCGACGCCGACAACACGCTCGGCTCGCCGTACGACAACAGCCGGATCCGCAACACCCTGATCCCGGAGTCCCGCCGCGAGGCGGACCGGCTGTCCGCCGCCTCCAGCCTGACGGACATTCAGGACATCGTCGCCGGTGACGTGCCGGTGCTGCCGCTGTGGCAGGGCAAGCAGTACGTCGCCGCGCGCGACGACATCACGGGTACCGCCTACGCGCTCAACTCCGCCTCGACGCTCCAGCTCTGGGAGCTCGGGCGGGGCGTGAGCGGCTGACGGACCCGCTGGATCCCCGGGGCCCCTGACCGCGGCCCCGGGGAGCCGTGCCCCGGAGCCAGGGAGACGCTCCGGGAGTTCTCGAGAACCGACGACAAGGCACACACGTGAACATACGCAACCAGTGGCCGGTCCTGCCCATCGTGGCGGGCCTCGCCTCCGGACTGCTGACCGGCTGTGGAACGGAGAGCGGAGACTCCGCGGGGGACGGCTCCAACGTGGTGGTGGGGATGTCCGACGACGTCCTGGCCACCGACCCGGCCTCCGGCTACGACCCCGGCTCCTGGCTGTTGTTCAACAACGTCTTCCAGTCCCTGCTCAGCTTCCCCAAGGGCGCGACGGAACCGCAGCCCGAGGCCGCCGAGAGCTGCGCGTTCACCGACACGCAGACCACGGTCTACAAGTGCACGCTGAAGGACGGGCTCAAGTTCAGCAACGGTGACGAGCTCACCTCCGAGGACGTCAAGTTCTCCTTCGACCGCATGCTGAAGATCAACGACCCCGACGGGCCCGCGATCATGTTCCCCATGCTCGACAAGGTCGAGACCCCGGACGCGAAGACGGTCGTCTTCCGCCTCAACACGGCCGACGCCACCTTCCCGAGCAAGATCGCCTCCGGCGCCGGCTCCATCGTCGACCACACCCAGTACGACGCCGACGGCCTCCGCAAGGACGGCGAGGCGGTCGGGTCCGGCCCCTACCAGCTCGACTCGTTCGACGACGGGCAGGCGGTCTTCTCCGTCAACGAGAACTACAAGGGCACCGCCAAGGTGAACAACACCGGCGTGACGCTCAAGTTCTTCGACGGCGACCAGACCGCCCTGAAGCAGGCCATCCAGAACGGGGACGTCGACATCGCCTACCGCGGTCTCACCGCAGGCGACATCGCCGACACCGAGAAGGCGGACGACGGCACCGGCGTCGAGGTCGTCGAGGGCAGCAGCGCCGAGGTCCAGCACCTGGTGTTCAACATGGACGACCCGGTCGCCGGAAAGCTCGGCGTCCGCAAGGCCATCGCCCACCTGCTCGACCGCGAAGCCCTCATCAAGAACGTCTACCAGGGCACCGCGACCCCGCTGTACTCGATCATCCCGGCCGGCATCGCGGGCCACAACACGGCCTTCTTCGACACCTACGGCGCCCGCCCCTCCCGCTCCAAGGCCCAGGCCGCGCTGCGCGAGGACGGCATCACCGGCAAGGTGAAGCTGACCCTCTGGTCGACCCCCTCCCGGTACGGTCCCGCCACCGACCAGGAACTGAACGCCATCGCCGGCCAGCTCAACGCCAGCGGCCTGTTCGACGCGAGCGTCAAGAGCGTCCCGTTCGGCCAGTACGAGAAGGACATCGCCGCCGGCAAGTACGGCGTGTACGTGAAGGGCTGGGTGCCGGACTACCCGGACGCCGACAACTTCACGGCCCCCTTCTTCGGCAAGGGCAACGTGCTGAACAACAACTACGACAACGGCACGATCACCGGCTCGCTCATCCCGCGCACCGCCGCCCTGACCAACCGGGCCTCCACCGACAAGGAGTTCGGCGAGCTGCAGGACATCGTCGCCGACGAACTCCCCGTCCTGCCGGTCTGGCAGGCCAAGCAGTACGCGGTCGTCCGCGACGGCGTCTACGGCCTGGAGTACTGCCTCGACGCGTCGACGGTCTTCCGCTTCTGGGAGCTCAGCAAGGACGCCTGACGCTCAGGTACACGAGAAGGGCGCCCCCCGTTTCGGCGGGGGGCGCCCTTCTCGCGTACGTGCTCCGTGTCGCTACTGCCCGCCGGGACGCACCAGCCCGCTCTCGTACGCGTACACCGCGGCCTGCACCCGGTCACGCAGACCCAGCTTCGTCAGCACATGCCCGACGTGCGTCTTGACCGTGGTCTCACTGACGAAGAGATCGGCGGCGATCTCCGCGTTGGACAGCCCGCGCGCCACCAGCTTCAGCACCTCCACCTCGCGGTCGGTGAGCGTGTGCAGCGTGTCCGGCACCGGCTCGTCCCCCGACGGCAGATGCGTGGCGTACTTGTCGAGCAGCCGTCGGGTGATGCTCGGCGCGAGCATGGCCTCGCCCCCGGCGACGACCCGGATGGCCTGCACCAGCTCGTTGGCCGGCGCGTCCTTGAGCAGGAACCCGCTGGCGCCGGCGCGCAGCGCCTCCACCACGTACTCGTCGAGGTCGAAGGTGGTCAGCACCAGGACCTTCGCCGGGCCGTCCCGCCCGGGCCCGGTGATCTGCCGGGTCGCCTCCACACCGTCCATCCGCGGCATGCGGATGTCCATCAGAACCACATCGGGCTGTAGCGCACGCACCTGGTCGAGTGCCTGCAGTCCGTCACCGGCCTCCCCGACGACCGCGATGTCCTGCTCCGCTTCCAGAATCATCCGGAAGCCGGTGCGCAGCAGCGGCTGGTCGTCGACCAGTAGGACGCGGATGGCCACGTGAGTCTCCTTCGCTAGTCCGGCCCCATTCTGCCCTGCACGGGCCCGCCGGACTCAGCCGCCCTCACCCGGCGCCGCCTGCACCGGCAGGGGATACGGCGGGGGAGTGCCGCCGAACTCCGGGCAGTGGGCCTGGTGGTCGCACCAGCCGCACAGCTTCGTGGGGCGCGGCCGCCAGTCGCCCGTCTCGGTCGCCAGCCGGATCGCCTCCCACAGCGCCAGCAGCTTGCGCTCGACCCGCTCCAGATCGGCGAGGACCGGGTCGTAGGTCAGCACCTGACCACTGCCGAGATAGACCAGCTGGAGCCGCCGGGGGACCACGTTCTTCAGCCGCCACACCACCAGGGCGTAGAACTTCATCTGGAACAGGGCGCCCTCGGAGTACTCCGGCCTGGGTGCCTTCCCCGTTTTGTAGTCGACGATCCGGACCTCGCCCGTGGGGGCCACGTCGACCCGGTCGATGATGCCGCGCAGCCGCAGCCCGGACTCCAGCTCCGCCTCGACGAACAGCTCCCGCTCGGCCGGCTCCAGACGACTGGGGTCCTCCAGGGTGAACCAGCGCTCGACGAGCTGCTCCGCCTCGCCCAGCCAGCGCGCCATCCGCTCGCCCTGCGGATCGTCGGCGAACAGCTCCACGACCTCCGGCCGGCTCTCGCGCAGCCGGTCCCACTGGCCCGGGATCAGCGACTTCGCCCGGGGCGGCGTGCGCTCGGCGGCCGGGGCGTCGAAGAGCCGCTCCAGGACCGCGTGCACCAGCGTGCCCCTCGTCGCCGCCTCGCTCGGCTTCTCCGGCAGCCGGTCGATGACCCGGAAGCGGTAGAGCAGCGGGCACTGCATGAAGTCACTGGCACGTGAGGGGGACAGCGAGGCGGGCGGTATGGCGGCGGAGCCGGTCACGAGGTCGCTCACGGCGGCGGTCTCGGCCGCTGCCTCCGCCACCGTCCGCGCCTCTGCCGCCGTGTCCGCTGCCGTCTCCGCGGGCCCCGCCGGGAGCGGCGGATCCGCCGCCGCGGCAAGCCTGCTCCCGGACGCCGCCGCGTCCTCGCTGCTCGTCTCCATGCCCCAGACCATACGGCCCGCCACTGACAGTGACCCAGCCGCGTTCGTGAGGGAAGCCGGGAGGCGGGGTCGACGTACGGGAAACACAGGGGTGCCGGGGCGGAACGCACCTCGACGGCCGCATACCATCGACTCGAGACCCTCCCGTCCGGCACGGCACGGGAGACGCTTCGACGAGGGGACACCGGTGGACGAGAGCGGCGGGCGCGGGCAGCCGCGGTCCGGCAACGACGAGTCGGCCGAGCCCCACGAGGGGCTTCCGCCCCGGGCCACCGACCCGGCCCCCGCCGACGAACAGCCCGCGGACGAGCACGGTCCCGCTTCGGCGCGGCCCGCCCGGGGACCAGAGCCGGCCGTCCCGGCAGCGCCCGCCGCCACCCCGGGGAACGACTCGGCCCCGCCCCGGCCCACCGCCGCCGACGCTGCGCCGGACCCGCGGACTGCGGACCCCGCACCCGCCGGCGCCGACGCGCCGGCTCCCGCCGCGGGCGCCGGCGACGAAGCACCGGAGGCCGGCCCGGACGCGGCACCGGCCCGCGCCGCCGCCGAAACACCACGACCGACACCGGCCCCCGCCGGGGGCGAGGATGACGGTTCGCCGGAAACCGGCCCGCGCCCCGACCGAGCCCCCGCCGCCAGCCCATACACGGCACCGGCCCGCGCCGAGGGCGCCGGTGATGATGCACCGGAAGCCCGCCCGCACCGCGACGGCCCGCACACGGCACCCGCCCGCGCCGAGGGCAGAAGTGACGGTTCGCCGCAAACCGGCACGCACCCGGACCGCACCCATGCCGACGGTCCGCGCGCGGTGGCCGGTGATGCCGGCGTGGCGTCGGCACCGTCGGCCCCCGCCCAGGGCGACGGTGGCAGTTCGCCGGAGGCGGGTGCGTACCCGGACCGCGCCCACGTCGACGGTCCGCGCGCGGTGGCCGGTGATGCCGGCGTGGCTTCGCCGTCGTCGGCCCCCGCCCAGGGCGCAGGTGGCGGTTCGCCGGAGGCGGATGCGCACCCGGACCGCGCCTACGCGGGCGACCAGCACGCGGCACCCGCCGCCGGTCGGCCCCAGGCGGACCGACACGCCGCACCGGCAGCCGGTCGGCCCCAGGCGGACCGACACGCCGCACCGGCAGCCGGTCGGCCCGCGGCGGACCCGCTGCGCAAGGCCCCGGCCCCGGGCCACGCGCCGGACGCCGGTGACGCGCATCGCCGGGAGCAGCCCTCCGCCCCCGGCCCGCTTCCCGGTCACCCGAGCCACCGGCCCGACACCCCCGTCCACGCCCACGGCGACCGGCCCCTGGCCCACTCCGCCGACGGCAAGGGCCCCGCCCCCCAGCGTCCGGAGCCCCGGGGCGGACTGCTCATGGGGCGGCCCTTCGGCGTGCCCGTGTACGTCGCGCCGAGCTGGTTCCTCGTCGCCGCGCTGATCACCTGGGTGTTCGGCGGCCAACTGGAGCGCGTACTGCCCGAGCTCGGGGCCGCCCGCTACCTGGTCTCCCTCTTCTTCGCGGTCGCCTTCTACGCCTCCGTACTCGTCCACGAGCTGGCCCACACGGTCGCCGCCCTCCGCTTCAAGCTCCCGGTCCGCCGCATCCAGCTCCAGTTCTTCGGCGGTGTCTCCGAGATCGAGAAGGAGGCCGAGACCCCCGGCCGGGAGTTCGTCCTGGCCTTCGTCGGGCCCCTGCTCTCCCTCGTCCTCGCCGGCGCCTTCTACGCCGCCGCGCAGACCGTGGAACCCGGCACCGTCCCCGGCGTCCTGCTCGCGGGCCTGATGATCTCCAACCTCATCGTGGCCGCGTTCAACCTCCTGCCCGGCCTGCCCCTCGACGGCGGCCGCATGCTGCGCGCCGTCGTCTGGAAGATCACCGGCAAGCCGATGACGGGCACCGTCGCCGCCGCCTGGGTCGGCCGTGCCCTGGCCGTCTCCGTGCTCATCGGACTACCCCTGCTGACCCAGTCCGGCGCCCTCGGCACCGACGCCGCCGACAACGTCGGCATGGACACCGTCCTGGACGCCCTGCTCGCCGCGATCCTCGCCGCGATCATCTGGACCGGCGCGGGCAACAGCCTGCGCATGGCGCGCCTGCGCGAGCACCTCCCCGAGCTGCGCGCCCGGGCCCTCACCCGCCGCGCGGTCCCCGTCGAATCCGACACTCCGCTCTCGGAGGCCCTGCGCCGCGCCAACGCCGCAGGAGCCCGCGCCCTGGTCGTCGTCGACGCCGACGGACAGCCCCTCTCCCTCGTCCGCGAGGCCGCCATCGTGGGCGTGCCCGAGCACCGCCGCCCCTGGGTCGCCGTCAGCGGCCTCGCCCAGGACCTCACGGACGGCATGCGCGTCTCCGCGGAACTGTCCGGCGAGGAACTCCTGGACGCCCTGCGCGCCACCCCGGCCACCGAGTACCTGGTGGTGGAGGAGACCGGCGAGATCTACGGTGTCCTGTCGGCGGCCGACGTGGAGCGCGCCTTCGTGAAGGCGATGGCGAGGCCGTCCTAGGCTCCGGCGCCCGAGTGGTCGGTGGCCCTCTCCGGGGCCGGTAGGCTGGTCACATGTCCGAACCGACCGGTGCCGCCCGCAGGCGCGGGCCCTTCAAGGTCGGGGACCAGGTTCAGCTGACCGACCCCAAGGGCCGCCACTACACGTTCACGCTCGAGGCCGGGAAGAACTTCCACACCCACAAGGGTTCCTTCCCCCACGACGAACTGATCGGCGCTCCCGAGGGCAGCGTTGTCCGTACCACGGGAAACGTCGCCTACCTCGCGCTGCGCCCCCTGCTCCCCGACTACGTCCTGTCCATGCCCCGCGGCGCCGCCGTGGTCTACCCCAAGGATGCGGGGCAGATCCTCGCCTTCGCCGACATCTTCCCCGGCGCGCGCGTCGTGGAAGCGGGCGTCGGCTCCGGCTCGCTCAGCAGCTTCCTGCTGCGGGCGATCGGCGACCAGGGCATGCTGCACAGCTACGAGCGCCGGGCGGACTTCGCCGAAATCGCCCAGGCGAACGTGGAGCGCTACTTCGGCGGCCCGCACCCCGCCTGGCAGCTCACCGTCGGCGACCTCCAGGACAACCTGTCCGACGCCGACGTCGACCGCGTCATCCTCGACATGCTCGCCCCCTGGGAGTGCCTGGAGGCCGTCTCCAAGGCGCTCGTCCCCGGCGGCATCCTGTGCTGCTACGTGGCGACCACCACCCAGCTCGCCCGGACCGTCGAGTCCATCCGCGAGATCGGCTGCTTCAACGAGCCGAGCGCCTGGGAGTCGATGATCCGCAACTGGCACATCGAGGGCCTGGCCGTCCGCCCGGACCACCGGATGATCGGCCACACCGGCTTCCTGCTCACCGCCCGCCGCCTCGCCGACGGCGTCGAGCCGCCCATGCGCCGCCGCCGCCCCGCCAAGGGCGCCTACGGCGAGGACTACGCTGGCCCCAACGCCGACGGCGGCTCCGGCCGCTGAGGCAGCCCCTCACCGCATCCAACGCACCGGCGCCGTGCCGGAGTTCCCGGACCCGTACCGAACTCCGCCACGGCGCCGCCGCGTTGCCGCCTCGGGTGAATCCCGCCGGAACACCGTTGACCTGCCACGAAGCCCGCGGCGGCCGGGCCCCGCCGCAGCAGGGGCCGTGGCCGCACGGGCCCGCTGACACAGCGGCAGGAACCGTAACCCTTGTGACTTCCCCGGCGGACGACGTACACACCCCGCCGTTCCCTCGCGGTGTGACGTGTGGCACCATGCTGGCCACCCCACCGGCACAGCCTCAGGAGACCCTCCTAGTGCAGTCTTCCGCCGTCCCGGAGCTCGCCCACACCCACACCCGCCCCATCCACTGGCTCGCCACCGCGACCGCCGTCGCGGGCGTCGTGGCCTTCTCCTCGGTCCTGCAGCCCGGCGCGGCGACGGCGGCCCAGCCGGCCGCCCCGCAGACCAAGAGCGCTCCCGCGCACACGACTCCGCCCGACCCGGCCGCGGTGACGTTCCCCATCGAGTGCGGCCCGGTGAAGGCCGTCGTGAAGAAGCGGGCTTCCGGAGACCTCGACGGCGACGGCCGGCCCGAGACGGTGGCCGTCGTCCACTGCGACTCTCCGATGGGCACCCCGCCCGACGGCGTGTACGTCCTCACGCGCGGCGCCGACGGCGGCAAGCCGCGCGTCGTAGCGACCCTGCTGGACCCCGAGGACGGCACCACCGTCACCGACTTCGCCGTATCCGACGGCGCCGTCACGGCCACGCTCCTCGGCTACTCGTCGGCCGACGTGCCGCGTTGCTGCCCCGACGTGAAGAGCGACGCGAAATGGCGTTGGCAGAACGGCTCGTTCGTCCGTTCCGCCCCCGCCGGAGCCCGCAGCGTGTGAGGCATCTGCGACGGCGCGTGTGAGATATCAGACAGTAGTAACGGAACGTAGAGAAGTGGTCACTCCGCGTCCGGCCCGTAGACCTCGGCCCTGTCCGAAACCCGACGCACGTGAATGCACTCCCCCGGACACTCCTTCGCGGAGTCGATCACGTCCGTGAGGAGCGGCAGCGGAACGGGCGTTGTCGCGCCCTTGTCCTGGAGCAACTCGTCCGCGGCGCTCTTCACATAGGCCAGACCGTCGATGTCCAGCTCGAACACCTCGGGCGCGTACTGGGCGCAGATGCCGTCGCCGGTACACAGGTCCTGGTCGATCCAGACCTCCAGCTCCGCACCGTCGGCCCCGGCAACCTGCTGCACGCTCATCTCTCCTGCCGTTTCTCCGCCGAGCCGCATCGGGAATCCGGCCAGCTCCGGCGGGTGTTGAACAGTTCGACCCTACCTCCGGCTGGGTTCCAATCATGTTCGCTGGGTATTCCCCTGGCGTGAGGGAGAGCGCAAGGGTGAAGATCGGACACACCCCGACCGTCTTTGTGATCTAGGGGTTTCAATCGACACCCGCCCAGGTAGGGTCTGGAAGCGTCCAGCTCCCCTTGGAGGAGGTGAGGACCGTGGCAGCCCACGACGACGACATGAACCGCGGCATCCGCCCGGGACGCGGGTCCGACGACCCGGCCGGGCAGATTGCCTACCTTGAGCAGGAGATCGCCGTCCTGCGACGCAAGCTCGCCGACTCTCCGCGACACACGAGGATTCTCGAAGAGCGGATCGTCGAGCTGCAGACCAATCTGGCCGGCGTGTCCGCGCAGAACGAGCGACTGGCCAACACGCTCCGTGAGGCCCGTGACCAGATCGTGGCCCTCAAGGAGGAAGTCGACCGGCTCGCCCAGCCGCCGGCCGGCTTCGGTGTCTTCCTCGCGGCCAACGAGGACGGCACCGCCGACATCTTCACCGGCGGCCGCAAGCTCCGGGTGAACGTCAGCCCCAGCGTCGAGCTCGACGAGCTCCGGCGCGGCCAGGAACTGATGCTGAACGAAGCGCTCAACGTGGTCGAGGCCATGGAGTTCGAGCGCGTCGGCGACATCGTCACCCTCAAGGAGATCCTCGAGGACGGCGAGCGGGCCCTGGTGCTCGGGCACACCGACGAGGAGCGGGTGGTGCGGCTCGCCGAGCCGCTGCTGGACGTCACCATCCGCCCCGGCGACGCCCTGCTCCTGGAGCCCCGCTCCGGATACGTCTACGAGGTCGTCCCCAAGAGCGAGGTCGAGGAACTCGTCCTCGAAGAGGTCCCCGACATCGGCTACGAGCAGATCGGCGGTCTCGGAGGCCAGATCGAGGCCATCCGCGACGCGGTCGAGCTGCCGTACCTCTACCCGGACCTGTTCAAGGAGCACGAGCTGCGCCCGCCCAAGGGTGTCCTGCTCTACGGGCCTCCCGGATGCGGTAAGACGCTCATCGCCAAGGCCGTCGCCAACTCGCTGGCCAAGAAGGTCGCCGAGGTCACCGGCCAGGCCGCCGGCAAGAGCTTCTTCCTCAACATCAAGGGCCCCGAGCTCCTGAACAAGTACGTCGGCGAGACCGAGCGGCAGATCCGCCTGGTCTTCCAGCGTGCTCGTGAGAAGGCCAGCGAGGGCACCCCCGTCATCGTCTTCTTCGACGAGATGGAGTCCCTCTTCCGCACCCGCGGCTCCGGTGTCAGCTCGGACGTGGAGAACACCATCGTCCCGCAGCTGCTCGCCGAGATCGACGGTGTGGAGGGCCTGCAGAACGTGGTCGTGATCGGTGCCTCCAACCGTGAGGACATGATCGACCCCGCCATCCTGCGGCCCGGCCGTCTGGACGTGAAGATCAAGATCGAGCGTCCCGACGCCGAGGCGGCGAAGGACATCTTCGGCAAGTACCTCACCGAGCGCCTCCCGCTGCACTCCGACGACCTCGGTGAGCACGGCGGCAGCAAGGCCACCACCGTCCAGAGCATGATCCAGACGGCCGTGGAACACATGTACACCGAGTCCGAGGAGAACCGCTTCCTGGAGGTCACCTACGCCAACGGTGACAAGGAAGTCCTCTACTTCAAGGACTTCAACTCCGGCGCCATGATCGAGAACATCGTCGGCCGCGCCAAGAAGATGGCGATCAAGGACTTCCTCGAGAAGAACCAGAAGGGCCTCCGCGTCTCCCACCTCCTCCAGGCCTGCGTGGACGAGTTCAAGGAGAACGAGGACCTGCCGAACACCACCAACCCGGACGACTGGGCCCGGATCTCCGGAAAGAAGGGCGAGCGGATCGTGTACATCCGCACCCTCATCACCGGAAAGCAGGGCTCGGACACCGGACGCTCCATCGACACGGTGGCGAACACCGGTCAGTACCTGTAAAAGGCAGGGCGGCTGCGGGTGCCCTCGGCGGGTACCCGCAGCCGACTGTTTTACAGGCCACGGCTGGAGCAACGCAATGACGCAAATGATCTCCCCACCAGCGCAAAGGCGTTCTAGGCTCTTGCGTACCGCCGAGTCGCGCAGTGCGGGGACGGGCACCGCACACGCAACCGAGCGCCAGCGGTATCTGAGTGGCGCCCACGACCGAGGGTGCCGCCGGGCAAGGAGGGCCGCATGACCGTACGGCGAGTAATGGGCATCGAGACGGAGTACGGGATCTCCGTCCCCGGCCACCCCAACGCCAATGCCATGCTCACCTCGTCCCAGATCGTGAACGCCTACGCGGCGGCGATGCACCGGGCCCGCCGGGCCCGATGGGACTTCGAGGAGGAGAACCCGCTGCGGGACGCGCGAGGCTTCGACCTCGCCCGCGAGGCCGCCGACTCCAGCCAGCTCACCGACGAGGACATCGGCCTGGCCAACGTGATCCTCACCAACGGTGCACGGCTCTACGTCGACCACGCACACCCCGAGTACAGCTCCCCCGAGGTGACCAACCCCCGGGACGCCGTCCTCTGGGACAAGGCCGGCGAGCGGATCATGGCCGAGGCGGCGGAGCGGGCCGCGCAGCTCCCCGGTGCCCAGCCGATCCACCTGTACAAGAACAACACCGACAACAAGGGCGCGTCCTACGGCACGCACGAGAACTACCTGATGAAGCGGGAGACCCCCTTCTCGGACATCGTGCGCCACCTGACTCCGTTCTTCGTCTCACGTCAGGTCTTCGCCGGAGCGGGCCGCGTCGGCATCGGCCAGGACGGGCACGAGCACGGCTTCCAGCTCAGCCAGCGGGCCGACTACTTCGAGGTCGAGGTCGGCCTGGAGACGACGCTCAAGCGCCCGATCATCAACACCCGCGACGAGCCGCACGCGGACGCCGAGAAGTACCGGCGCCTGCACGTGATCATCGGCGACGCGAACCTGTCGGAGATCTCGACCTACCTCAAGCTGGGCACGACCTCGCTGGTGCTGTCGATGATCGAGGACGGTTTCATCGCCGTCGACCTGGCCGTCGACCAGCCCGTCCGCACCCTCCACCAGGTCTCGCACGACCCCTCCCTGAAGCGCCTGGTCACGCTCCGCAGCGGCCGCACGCTCACGGCGGTCCAGTTGCAGATGGAGTACTACGAGCTGGCGCGCAAGTACGTGGAGGAGCGGTTCGGGGCCGACGCCGACGACCAGACCAAGGACGTCCTGTCCCGCTGGGAGGACACCCTCACCCGTCTGGAGCACGACCCGATGAGCCTGGCCGGAGAGCTGGACTGGGTCGCCAAGCGGGAGCTCATGGAGGGCTACCGGCGCCGGGACAGCCTCGACTGGGACGCGGCGCGGCTGCACCTGGTCGACCTCCAGTACGCCGACGTGCGGCCCGAGAAGGGCCTGTACAACCGTCTGGTGGCCCGCGGGCGCATGAAGCGGCTGCTGACCGACGCGGACGTGGAGCGGGCCCGTACGGTGCCGCCGGAGGACACCCGGGCGTACTTCCGCGGCCGCTGCCTGGAGCAGTACGCCGATGACGTCGCGGCGGCCTCCTGGGACTCGGTGATCTTCGATCTGCCGGGCCGGGACTCGCTGCAGCGCGTCCCAACCCTGGAACCGCTTCGCGGAACGCGTAATCACGTCAAGGAGCTCCTGGACCGCTGCCGCACCGCGGAAGACCTGGTCAGGGTCCTGTCGGGCGGGTGAACCCGATGAGCGGGTACTCGTCCGTAACCAGCCGGACAGGGTGGAAAGTCCCTGGTCCGGGAATCATCGAGGTGGCCCCCGTACGTTGGAGCAACTGCGGGGCCATTGTCAGACCCGGCGAGTAGGGTCTGATCTTGACCGAGCAACTGTGTCGGGCGAACCGAGCGGGGTGAGGGATATGGCGACCAAGGACACCGGCGGCGGACAGCAGAAGGCCACCCGGTCCACCGAGGAGGTCGAGGAGCAGGCGCAGGACGCGCAGGCTTCGGAGGACCTCAAGGAGCGTCAGGAGAAGCTGAGCGACGACGTGGACTCGGTCCTCGACGAAATCGATGATGTGCTCGAAGAAAATGCCGAGGACTTCGTGCGCTCCTTCGTTCAGAAGGGTGGAGAGTGATTCCACCTTCGATTCGAAGGTTGGCGGGGGAGTTGGGGTGTTCGCCAGTGAAAGCGTGAAGCGCTGCTCGCGGTGCAAGCAGGACAAGCCGCGAGCAGCCTTCGCGAGCAACAAGGCGGTGAGGGACGGTCTCCAGGCGTACTGCCGCGAGTGCTCCGCGGCGTACTACCGGCAGCGCCAGGACGCCCGAGGCAGGAAGCCCCGACCGAGGGTGGCCGCGCCCGATGGGCACAAGTACTGCCAACGCTGCCGGGAGATCAAGCCGCACGCCGAGTGGGATCGCAACAGAACGGCTTCCGATGGCCTTTCGACGGCCTGCAAGGCATGCCGAGCAGTCGAGGGACGGGCGCGTCACCTGAAGCGCCACTACGGCCTCACCGAAGCCGAGCGGGACGACATGGTCGCCTCCCAGATGGGGCTCTGCATCATCTGCCTAAAAGCCCCGGCCGCCCATGTGGATCACTGCCACAAGACGGGTAGGGTCCGTGGCGTACTGTGCTTCAACTGCAATTCGGCCATCGGCAAGTTGGGAGACGATCCCGACGCCGTCCGCCGGGCCGCCGCTTACTTGGAAGGAATCGCGTGGAAGCCAACACTCGTAGCACCGGGCGTCTACCAGCTGCCTTCCTGACGCCAGGGTCTTCCTCCTTCATGGACTTCCTCTCCGAGCACCAGCCGGAGATCCTGCCCGGCAACCGGCAACTGCCGCCCACCCAGGGCGTGATCGAGGCCCCGCACGGGACCACGATCGTCGCCGTGACGTTCCCCGGAGGTGTGGTCCTCGCCGGTGACCGGCGGGCCACCATGGGCAACGTCATCGCACAGCGGGACATCGAGAAGGTCTTCCCGGCCGACGAGTACTCGGCGGTGGGCATCGCCGGCACGGCGGGGCTGGCCGTGGAGATGGTGAAGCTGTTCCAGCTGGAGCTGGAGCACTTCGAGAAGGTCGAGGGCGCGCAGCTGTCCCTGGAGGGCAAGGCGAACCGGCTGTCGACGATGATCCGCTCCAACCTCGGCATGGCCATGCAGGGCCTGGCCGTGGTGCCGCTGTTCGCCGGGTACGACGTGGACCGCGGCAAGGGGCGCATCTTCTCCTACGACGTCACGGGCGGCCGCTCCGAGGAGCACAACTACGCGGCCACCGGTTCCGGGTCGATCTTCGCGCGCGGCGCCATGAAGAAGCTCTTCCGGGACGACCTCAGCGAGGCCGAGGCCACGACGCTCGTGGTCCAGGCGCTCTACGACGCGGCAGACGACGACTCGGCGACCGGTGGTCCCGATGTCGCCCGCCGGATCTATCCCATCATCACCGTGATCACCGACGACGGCTTCCGCCGGCTCACCGAGACCGAGGCGTCCGAGATCGCACGCTCGATCCTGGAGCGGCGGCTGGAGCAGCCCGACGGGCCGCGGGCCGCGCTGCTGTAGCGGCGATCGTCTTCGTGAGGGTGGTCCAGTGAACCGACGGAATCTTCAAGAGAGGGATGGATAACCGGTGTCGACGCCGTTCTATGTCTCACCCCAGCAGGCCATGGCCGACCGGGCGGAGTACGCCCGCAAGGGCATCGCCCGTGGTCGCAGTCTGGTCGTGCTGCAGTTCGCCGACGGCATCGTGTTCGTCGGCGAGAACCCGTCCCGTGCGCTGCACAAGTTCAGCGAGATCTACGACCGGATCGGCTTCGCGGCCGCCGGCAAGTACAACGAGTACGAGAATCTGCGGATCGGCGGGGTGCGCTACGCCGACCTGCGCGGTTACACCTACGACCGTGACGACGTGACGGCCCGGGGTCTGGCGAACGTCTATGCCCAGACGCTGGGCACGATCTTCTCCAGCGCGGCGGAGAAGCCGTACGAGGTGGAGCTGGTCGTCGCCGAGGTCGGGGAGACGCCCGAGGGCGACCAGATCTACCGGCTGCCGCACGACGGTTCCATCGTGGACGAGCACGGCTCGGTGGCGGTGGGCGGCAACGCCGAGCAGATCAGCAGCTATCTGGACCAGCGCCACCAGGAGGGCATGACGCTCGCGGAGGCGCTGAAGCTGGCGGTGCAGGCGCTGTCGCGGGACACCAACGGCAGCGAGCGGGAGATCCCCGCGGAGCGGCTGGAGGTCGCGGTGCTGGACCGCACGCGTCCGCAGAAGCGCAAGTTCAAGCGGATCAGTGGGCGGCAGCTGTCGCGGCTGCTCGATGCGGGGGCCGCCGGCGGTGACGCGGAGGGGGCGTCGGAGGACGCCGAGTAGTTCTTACGTGGTGTGACGCGCCCTGGCCGGCGGTTTTGTGGCCGGGGCGCGTCGCTGTGTGCGGGGGTGCGGGTGGCTTCGCCTTCCGCCGGGTGGTGGGTCGGGGCCGCGCCGGGGGGTGTCCGTCCTCGGAACGGCGCGATGGACCCACTTACCGACTGTCGGGCGTTGACGCGCCAACCGCTGCGGGCGGACACCCCCCGACACGACCCCTTGCGTCGTACGGCGGCCCCCGCTGCGGGCATGCGTGCCGCTGAGGGCGGCACGGGTGGGCGCAGCGGCACCCCGCCACGCCGGGTCGCGGACCCACCCGGCCTCAGCACCGACGCAGCGGCACAGTCAACGAGGCGGTGCCGTAGAGCTTCGTACCACCAGCTGGACGGGGATGTCCCCGCTCTCGGGCTCGCGGCCCTCCAGGACCGCCAGGAGGGCCCCCATGCCCCGCTCACCGAACAGCTCCGCGTCCAGGCGGACCGTCGTCAGTTCCGGGTCGATGGCCGTGGCCAGGGCCAGATCGTCCAGGCCGGTGACCGACAGGTCGTCGGGGATTCGCAGTCCCAGTCGGCGGGCCGCCTTGTACGTGCCGGCCGCGAGCTGGTCGTCGTCGCAGATCACGGCGGTGGGGCGAGCACCGGGAGCCGCGAGCGCCGCTGCGGCGGCGGCCACCGCGCCCTCGATGGAGATCGGGGAGCGGGCCGTGCGGATCGACGTGCTCGGTACCTCCGACAGCCTCGCCGCCAGCTCCCGGGCGCGGGCCTCGAAGGTCCACGAGGGGACGTCAGCCGCCAGGTGGAGGAAGCGGCGGTGGCCCAGGGAGAGCAGGTGCTCCGCCGCCTGGCGGACGCCGTCGGCGATGTCCAGGTTGACCGTCGCGGCCCCGAGGCTGCCGTCCGGGTCGCTGTCCAGCATCACCAGCGGCAGCGCCTCGCCGCGGATCGCGGTCAGCGCGTCCGCGGCCATGGAGGAGGCGATCACGCCGTCCAGCGCGGCCTGCGCGGAGGCGAAGGGGTCACGGGCGGGGCCGATGCCCTCGGGGGAGGGGTAGAGGACCACGCCGAAGCCGTGCTCGGCGGCGATGCGGGCGGCGCCCGTGTAGACGCCCGCGAAGAACTCGGTGGTGAGGGCCGGGACGACCAGGAGGACCGTGCGGGTGCGGCCCAGGCGCAGGTTGCGGGCGGCCAGGTTCGGGCGGTAGCCCAGGTCGCGGGCGGCCTCGCGGACGCGCTCCGCCGTGGCCTCCGAGACGCGGCCGCGCCACTTGTCGCCGAGGACCAGGGACACGGCCGCCTGGGAGACGCCGGCGGCCTGGGCGACGTCCCGGCTCGTGGGGCGTGTGCTGGCTCGTACCACCGTCGGCCTGCTCCTTCGTCTGGACCCGCGAACAGCGGCCATGGTACGTATGGAGTCCGACGTTATACGTAAAACCTTAGGGCGGGACATGGCCACGGGATATCTGGAGATCCTCCGGGCGCGACACGCCGCCCGGCTGCTCGTCGGCACGCTCGTGGGCCGGTTGCCCTGCGCCACGGCCCCCATCGCGATCGTGCTGTTCGTCCGGGCCGAGGGCGGCACGTACACCCTGGCGGGGGCGCTGGCGGCCGTGTACGGCGTCGCCAACGCCGTGGGCCAGCCCGTGCTGGGCAGGATCGTCGACCTGCGCGGGCAGCCGCTTGTGCAGTTGCCGGCGTCCGTGCTGTCCGGGCTGGCGATGGCCGTGTTCGCCTTCTCCGGCATCGGATCGCTGCCGCTCGCCTACGCCGCCGTGGCCGGTGCCGGGCTCTTCACGCCGCCGCTGGAGGGCGGGCTGCGGGCGCTGTGGCCGTCCGTGCTGCGCAAGGAGGACCAGGTGCACACGGCGTACGCCATGGACGCCGTGGCCCAGGAGGTGATGTTCACCGTCGGGCCGCTGCTCGTGACGCTGTGCGTGTCCCTGTGGTCGGCCCAGGCCGCGCTGCTCGTGCTGAACGTGGTCGGGGTGCTGGGGGCGCTGTCCGTCGTGGTGTCGGAGCCCTCGCGCGCCTGGCGGTCGGCGCCGCGGGAGGCGCACTGGCTGGGCGCGCTGCGCTCGCGCGGACTGCTCGCGCTGCTGGCGGCGTTCCTGTTCATCGGGATGGCGCTCGGGTCCATCACGGTCGCCTCGGTGCCCTATGCGGACGACCACGGCGGAGACGCCGTGTACGGCTGGCTGATGGCGGCCCTGGGCTTCGGGGCCCTGGTCGGTGGCACCGTCTACGGCGCCCGGCAGTGGGCGGGTGAGCCCGCGCGGCGACTGCGGGTGCTGGTGGCTCTTCTGGTGGTGTGTTACCTCCCGCTGATGCTGATGCCGGACGCCGTGCCCATGGTGGCGCTCACCGCGCTCGCCGGGGTCTTCCTCGCGCCCGCCATCGCCTGCGCGTTCGTCCTGGTCGACCGGCACGCCCCGCGCGGCACGGTCACCGAGGCGTTCTCCTGGCTGGTGACGACGTTCACGGTGGGTCACTCGGTCGGAACGGGCGTCGCGGGGCCGGTGGTCGAGACGGGCGGGGCCCTGTGGGGCTTCGCTGTGCCGGCCGTCGCCGGTGGCGTGTCCCTGCTGGTTTTGACCGCCACAGGACGGGTAGTCGCAGCTCCCGGTCAGGGAGCGGTCGTTGCGGCCGGTTCGGAAAATGATCCAAACCGTGCCGTCGAACCCCGTTTCAGTTCAGGGGATCGGGCGTAATGTTCCCTCATGGACCGCCGCATTTTCGGGCTGGAGAACGAGTACGGCGTCACGTGCACGTTCAGGGGACAGCGCCGCCTGTCTCCTGACGAGGTGGCGCGGTACCTCTTCCGCCGTGTCGTGTCATGGGGCCGCAGCAGCAATGTCTTTCTGCGAAACGGCGCCCGCCTCTATCTCGACGTGGGATCGCATCCGGAATACGCGACACCGGAATGCGACAACGTGACCGAACTGGTCACCCACGACAAAGCAGGCGAGCGCATTCTCGAAGGACTCCTGGTGGACGCCGAACGACGCCTGCACGAGGAGGGAATCGCGGGCGACGTCTACCTCTTCAAGAACAACACCGACTCGGCGGGCAACTCCTACGGCTGCCACGAGAACTATCTGGTCGCCCGGCACGGGGAGTTCTCCCGGCTCGCGGACATTCTCATTCCGTTCCTGGTCACACGGCAGCTGCTGTGCGGCGCCGGCAAGGTGCTGCAGACGCCGCGCGGCGCCGTGTACTGCGTCAGCCAGCGGGCCGAGCACATCTGGGAGGGCGTCTCCTCGGCGACGACCCGCTCCCGGCCCATCATCAACACGCGTGACGAACCGCACGCGGACGCCGAGCGCTACCGCCGCCTGCACGTCATCGTGGGCGACTCCAACATGTCCGAGACGACCATGCTGCTCAAGGTCGGCGCCACCGACCTGGTGCTGCGCATGATCGAGGCGGGCACGGTGATGCGGGACCTCACCCTGGAGAACCCGATCCGGGCGATCCGCGAGGTCAGCCACGACATCACCGGCCGGCGCAAGGTGCGCCTGGCCAGCGGACGCGAGGCCTCCGCCCTGGAGGTACAGCGCGAGTACTACGAGAAGGCCCTGGACTTCTGCGAGCGCCGGGGCATCCGCACCGGCACCGTCGAGCAGGTCCTGGAGCTGTGGGGCCGCACCCTGGACGCGATCGAGGCCGAGGACCTCGACCGCATCGGCACCGAGATCGACTGGGTCATGAAGTACAAGCTCATCGAGCGGTACCGCGCCAAGCACAACATGACCATGTCGCACCCGCGGGTCGCGCAGATAGACCTCGCCTACCACGACATCCACCGCCGTCGTGGCTTGTACTACCTGCTCGAGAAGAAGGGCCAGGCGGCCCGTATCTGCAACGATTTGAAGATCTTCGAGGGCAAGTCCGTTCCGCCGCAGACCACTCGGGCCCGGCTGCGCGGGGACTTCATCCGGCGGGCCCAGGAACAGCGCCGTGACTTCACGGTCGACTGGGTCCACCTCAAGCTCAACGACCAGGCCCAGCGGACCGTGCTGTGCAAGGACCCGTTCCGTTCCGTGGACGACCGGGTGGAGAAGCTGATCGCCGGAATGTGAGCCGGTGCCGGCCAGTGCGAGAAGCCGATGCCCGGAGGTTTTCACACCTTCGGGCATCGGCCTTTTCCCGCCCGTGTCCGGCCGTTCCCGAGCGGCTTGGGCAGCGCCGTGTCGCGCGGTGCGAGGAGTGCGGAGCGGGTACGCCGTAGAGTGGCGGCCATTGCCCCCACACCACCGATCCCAGTTGGACTGATGAACTACAACACGAAACGACGCGTGGCCGCGTTGCTGGCCGTTCCCGCCCTGTTGTTCACCGCCGCGTGCGGATCGGACGACGGGAACAACGGCGACACGGCGGGAGGCGTCGCCGAGATCAAGGGGAAGGTCGGGGCGAAGCCCGAGATCTCCGTGCCCAAGGACGGCAAGCCGTCCGACGAGACCGTGGTCAAGACGGTCTCGGCGGGCAGCGGCACCCCGATCAAGGGCTCGGACTTCGTCCGCCTGGACTGGACCGTCGAGAAGTGGGGCGGGGGCCAGGAGCTCGGCGGCACCTGGGCCGCGGGAGCGACGGGTGACAAGGCTCCCCGCCGGCAGTCCATCGAGCAGATCGGCAAGCCGAGCCAGCAGCTCCCCGAGAAGGTCCTCGACGCGGTGAAGGGCAAGAAGCCCGGCAGCCGGATCCTGGTCCAGGGCACCGCGGGCGATCTGATCGGCCAGAGCCTCAACACCTCCTCCGGGATCGCCGCCAAGGACGTGCTGATCTGGGTGGTCGACCCGGTCGGTGCCGCGAGCGTCGACACCAAGGCCGAGGCCAAGGGCGAGCAGGCGCCCTCCGAGCCCGGAATGCCCGAGGTGAAGTCCCCGTCGCAGAAGGCCGCGGTCATCACCGTCCCCAAGGGCGAGAAGGCTCCCAAGGACCTCAAGGAGCAGGTGCTCATCAAGGGCGACGGCAAGAAGGTCGAGGCCGGCCAGGGGCTCATCGCCCAGTACACCGGCGTCAAGTGGGAGGACGGCAAGAAGTTCGACTCCTCCTGGGACCACGGCGGCGCCACGGCCTTCCAGATCGGCAACGGCTCCGTGGTGGCAGGCTGGGACAAGGGCCTCGTCGGCAAGCACGTGGGCGACCGGGTGCTGCTGGTGATCCCGCCCTCGCTCGGCTACGGCGCGAGCCCGCAGAGCGAGCTGTCCAAGAACACGCTGGTCTTCACCGTGGACATCCTCGGCACGGTCTGACCCGTCCGGTCTGTGAGACTGTCCCCGACGCAGGTCACGTAACAAGGAGAGATGAAGTGAGCATCGACAAGCCCGAGATCGACTTCCCGGGCGGCGAGCCCCCGGCGGACCTCGAGATCAAGGACATCTGGGAGGGCGACGGCCCGGTCGCGCAGGCCGGCCAGACCGTCACCGTGCACTACGTGGGTGTCTCCTTCAGCACCGGCGAGGAGTTCGACGCCAGCTGGAACCGCGGCACGCCCTTCCGCTTCCCGCTGGGCGGCGGCCGGGTCATCAAGGGCTGGGACCAGGGCGTGCAGGGCATGAAGGTCGGCGGCCGCCGCCAGCTGACCATCCCCGCCCACCTCGCGTACGGCAACCAGAGCCCGTCGCCTCTGATCAAGCCGGGCGAGACGCTGATCTTCGTGGTCGACCTGCTCGGGGTCTGAGCAAGCTCCGAACGGACTCGATCATGTGGGGCCCATGCCTGTTCGGGCATGGGCCCTCGGCTTTTGCCGTGCCACCGTGTGGCGGTACGGTCATCGCTCGTAAGCACCATAGGGAGGCGAAGCGCGTCGATGGCCATTGCCAAGGCGGAGCGGCTCATGAATCTGGCGCTGTGTCTGCTCGGGACACGGCGGCCGCTCAGCAAGCGTGAGCTGCGCGACTCCATCGAGGCCTACGTCGAGGCCTTCGGGCCGGGCAACGGCGCGTCCGGCTCCGATGATTCCTTCAACCGCATGTTCGAGCGCGACAAGGACGACCTGCGCGAGCTGGGGCTGGTCATCGAGACCGTCGAGAGCCTCGACGGCGAGATCGGCTACATGGCCCGCCGCGACAGCAACCGCCTCCCGCCCATCACGCTGGACGCCGAGGAGGCCGCCGCCCTCGGGCTCGCGGCCAAGGTGTGGCAGCAGGCCCGGCTCGCCGGAGCGGCCAGCGGCGCCCTGCAGAAGCTGCGCGCGGCCGGACTCCCCGAGGACGTCGACCCGTACGGGTCGCACGGCGCGCTGGAGCCGCGCATCCCCGTGCACGAGGCCGCCTTCGAGCCGCTCATGCTGGCCTGCCGGGACCGCCGGCCCGTCGCCTTCGACTACCGCAAGGCCACCGCCGCCCACCCCGAGCAGCGGCACGTGGAGCCGTGGGCGCTGGAGTGCTGGCGGGGCCACTGGTACCTGGCGGGCTGGGACCGCGACCGGGGCGCCGAGCGGGTCTTCCGGCTGTCCCGCATCACCGGCAAGGTCCGCTCGCGCGGTGGCCGCTACACCGCTGATGTGCCGGACGTGGTCACCGTCCGGGAGACCGTAGCGAGCTGGGCCGGGGAGATCGCCGACCGTTCGGCGCGGATCCGGCTGCGTGCGGGGGCGGGCTACCCCCTTCGGGCGAAAGCCACCTCCGTCCGGGAACTCGGCGACGGCTGGGACGAGTTGGAGATTCCGTACGGCCACGGGCTGGACGCCTGGCTGGTGGAGTTCGGGCCCGACGTGGTCGTCCTGGAGCCCGCCGAGCTGCGGGCCGACGTGGTGGACCGGCTGCGGGCCGTGGCCAAGGGCTGAGGGGGAGCGGAAACAGTGGCAGGCAAACCGGTCAGGCCCGTGAACGCCATCGACCAGACCCGGCGGATGCTCTCGCTGGTGACGTATCTGAAGGAGCGCCCCGGAGCCCGGGTCGAGGACGTCGCGCGCGCCTTCGGCATCAGCGAGGACGAGCTGGTCTCCGACCTCGACGTGCTGCCCATGTGCGGCACCAGCTTCCGCGGCGGCGACCTGCTCGACATCGACACCGACGGCGAGCGCATCTGGTGGCACAACCCGGCAGCCCTCGCGGCGGAGGCCGCCGAGCCGCTCAGACTCGCCGCCGACGAGGCCACCGCCCTGCTCGTCGCCGCCCGGGCGGTGTCCACACTGCCCGGACTGCGCGAGAGCGACCGGCAGGCGCTGCTGCGGGCGACGGCCAAGGTGGAGACCGCCGCCGGTGAGGCGGCGGGCGCCAGCTCGCGCCTGTCGGTGACCTTCGAGTCCGAGGGTGGCGTCTTCGCGGACGTCGACCGGGCGATCGCCGAGCGCCGCCGGCTGTGGATCCGCTACTACTCGCCGGCGCGCGACGAGGTCACCGAGCGGGAGATCGACCCCATCCGCCTGGTCAGTGTCGGGCACACGTACGTCGAGGCCTGGTGCCGCCGCTCCGAGGCGCGCCGCACCTTCCGGCTCGACCGGGTGGCCGAGATCAGGATCCTGGACGAGCCGTCCGCGCCGCCCGAGATCGAGTTGCGGGACCTCTCCGAGGCCCTGGTGCAGCCCGCGGCCGAGGACCCGGAGGTCGTGGTCGAGGTCGGGCCCGGCGGCCGCTGGGTCGCGGAGTACTACCCGCACGACAGTGCGGATGAGCTCCCGGACGGCGGGCTGCGTATCACCCTGCGGACCCCCGATCCGGCGTCGCTCCGGCGCCTGGCCCTCCGGCTCGGGCGTGACGGCCGCATCGTCTCGCCGCCGGAGCTCGCCGACAGCGCCCGGCAGGCGGCCCGTGAGGCGCTGTCGGCGTACGACGGGATCGAGGCGGAGCGGACGGCTCGCGTCGCGGAGGCCGGCGCCCGCGGGCCGCAGACGCTGCACGCGGTTCCGGACGGGCCCGGCGACGGACCCGGGTGAGCCACGGGCGCGCGTCCGGGGTCCACGGCTGCCAAGGCCGGACCGCGACACCGGCCGTGGCGCCCCGGAGGCGAACCACCCCAGAAAGAGGAGCGAGGGCTTGAGCGAGTCGGCGACGTCCGGTGTGCGGGGCATGACGGTGGAGTCCGCGTTCGCCGGGATGAGAAGCGTAACCCCGGTCGTCTTCAAGGCGGGCTGCCCCGACTGCCGAGGGTGCTTCGAGCTCGCCGCGGGCGCCCTGCGCCTGGCCATCGGCGCCACGAGCCGCACCACCTTCTACTCCTTCACCTGCCCGCAGTGCGGCGCGTCCGTCCGCAAGCCCGCGGGGGAGCGGATCGTGGAGCTGCTCACCGGCGGCGGTGTGCGGACCCTCCGGCTGCATTCCACCGTCTAGCGGGCCCTCAGGCCGCACCACCGTCCAGGGGGCCGGCCGTCCGCCCGCCCGTGACGGTCTAGGCTCGGCATCATGTTCTGGCCGATGTTCGCGGTTGCCGTGGGATTCGTGGGTCTCGTCGTGCTCGGGGTGCTCGCCGTGCGGGTGTTCGTGGAGGCACAGCGCCTGGGCAGGCAGGTCACGGACTCGGCGCGCCGTATCAATCGGGCCGCCGAGGATCTGGAGCGGGCGGCGGGGAGTGCGGCCCGGTCGGTGGACGCTCTGTGAGTCCCGCGGGCGGTGGCCATGAGTTGCTTTTGGGACACTTCGCCCTGTCACCCCGGCGGTTCGGACAGGTACTCTGCTGGTCGCGGCCCGGTTAACGAGGCACTGGTCGCGGACGGGAGTACGCACGGGGGATGCAGAGGGATTGCCTCACGTTCACCCCCGAGCGTTACGATCGCTGCCAGCACGATCGTTCGGACATGTGTCCGACCGGTCGGACAGCACCCACCACAGCCGCCTCGGTGAGAAGGTAAAGACTTATGTTCGGAAGGCTCGGAGCCCCCGAGATCATTCTCATCCTCGTCGTCATCATCCTGCTGTTCGGCGCGAAGAAGCTTCCGGACATGGCTCGGTCGCTCGGCAAGTCGGCCCGCATCCTCAAGAGCGAGGCCAAGGCGATGAAGGACGAGAACAAGTCCTCCACGACCCCGGCCGGCCCGCCCAACAACGACGAGCCCTCGCAGCGCACCATCCAGGCAGCGCCCGGTGACGTGACCAGCTCGCGTCCGGTCAACGAGCCCACGGACACGACCAAGCGCTGACGCAGGGCCGGTGACCTCCGGCCCGCCGCACGAGATGGGAACGTGGGTTGCTGAAGTCTGCCCGCAAGCAGGAGAAGGATCCCGAGGGGCGGATGCCCCTCGCGGAGCACCTTCGCGAGCTCCGCAACCGGCTCGCCAAGGCGATGCTGGCGATCGTCGCCGTCACGGTCGTCGCCGCCTTCTTCTACAACGACATCATCAACTTGATCACCAAGCCGATCCTCGACTCGGTCGGCTGTGACAAGACCTTCGCCGAGCTGGCCAAGTCGCAGGCCGGCACGAAGCCCTGTGCGCAGATCACCATCAACGGCCTGCTCACCCCCTTCACGCTGGCGCTGAAGGTGTCGCTGATGGCCGGTGTCGTGCTGGCCTCGCCGGCCTGGCTCTACCAGCTGTGGGCCTTCGTCGCGCCGGGACTGCACCGGCACGAGCGGAAGTACGCCTACGCCTTCGTCGCCACGGGCGCCCCGCTGTTCATCGTCGGCGCCTACTTCGCCTACACGGTGCTCCCCACCACGGCGAAGGTGCTCCTGGAGTTCACCCCGGGCGGCACCTCCAACCTCCTTCCGCTGGACGACCTGCTCGACCTGGTCATGCGGATGGTGCTCGTCTTCGGCCTCTCCTTCGAGCTGCCGCTGCTGCTGGTCATGCTCAACCTCACCGGCGTGCTCACGGGCAAGCGCATGCTCGGCTGGTGGCGCGGCATGATCATGGGCATCACGGTGTTCGCGGCCATCGCCACGCCCAGCACCGACCCGCTGACCATGCTGGCGCTCGCGGCGCCGATCTGGATCCTGTACTTCGCGGCCGTCGCCTTCTCCCTGCTCAACGACCGCCGGCGCAGCCGTCGCGAGGCCCTGGGCCCCGCCGACGACGAGGCCTCCGAGCTGGATCTCACCCCCGACGACATCGGCGAGATCGAGCCCGTGACCACTAGCCGGGCCGCGCTGCCCGAGCAGGCGAGCTCGGAGCGCTCGGACCGGGTCAACGGTTATGACGACGTGACCTGAAGATCGGCAGGCAGATCGTAGGGTCGGTCGCGTGACCAGCGAGATCACCCTCTTCGTCAACCCCACCGCGGGCCGCGGCCGGGGCGCTCACGCGGCGCAGCCGGCCGCTTCCGCGTTGCGGGCGGCCGGCTTCTCGGTCCGGACGGTCCTCGGGGAGGATGCCGCGGACGCCCTCCTGCGCGCGCGGGCGGCCGTCGAGGGCGGCACGGGCGCGCTGATCGCCGTCGGCGGTGACGGCATGGCGGGCCTGGCACTGCGGGCCGTCGCGGGCACCCGCACCCCCCTCGGCCTGGTCGCCGTCGGCACCGGCAACGACTTCGCCCGCGCCCTCGGCCTGCCCGTGCGGGAGCCCGCCGCCGCGGGCCGCATGATCGCCGACGCACTCAAGTGCGGCCGGATCCGCGACATCGACCTCGGGCGGGTGGGCGACCGCTGGTTCGGCACCGTCCTGGCCTCCGGCTTCGACTCCCGCGTCAACGACCGCGGCAACCGCATGCGATGGCCCACCGGCCGCCTCAAGTACGACCTGGCGATGATCGCCGAACTCGCCGGGTTCCGGCCCGTGCCATACCGGATACGGCTTGACGACGGAGAGGTCCGCCAGGTCGAGGCGACCCTCGTGGCCGTCGGCAACGGCTCCTCCTACGGCGGCGGCATGCGGATCTGCCCCGGCGCCGACCTGACCGACGGGCTGTTCGACATCACCGTCGTCGGGGACTGCAGCCGGGCGACGCTGCTGCGGGTGTTCCCGAGGGTGTACCGGGGCACGCACGTCGGCCATCCGAAGGTGACCGTGCTGCGGGCGGCCCGGGTCGAGATCGCCGCCGAGGACGTCACCGGCCACGCCGACGGCGAGCCGCTCGGCCCGCTGCCGCTGAGCGCGCGCTGCGTACGCGGGGGCGTGCGGGTCGTCGGCCCCTGAGCTGCGCGGATCCGAGGTTTCACAGGAACGGATCCGGATAATGATCGTCCTGTTGTCAGTGCGGCCCGGTACGCTCGAAAGCACGATGACAGAGGACCTCTCACCGGCCGAGCGGTACGCGGCAGCCCGCCTGCGGGCAGCCGAGCAGGCCACCGCGCTCGCGGGCTTCCGCGAGATGTACGACTTCGGTCTCGACCCCTTCCAGATCGAGGCCTGCCAGGCGCTCGAGGAGGGGAAGGGCGTGCTGGTCGCCGCGCCCACCGGCTCCGGCAAGACGATCGTCGGCGAGTTCGCCGTCCACCTGGCCCTCCGGCAGGGCAAGAAGTGCTTCTACACGACACCCATCAAGGCGCTGTCGAACCAGAAGTACGCCGATCTGTGCCGCCGCTACGGCACGGACAAGGTGGGCCTGCTGACCGGCGACAACAGCGTCAACTCCGAAGCGCCGGTGGTCGTGATGACCACCGAGGTGCTGCGGAACATGCTGTACGCCGGTTCCCAGACCCTCCTGGGCCTCGGTTACGTGGTCATGGACGAGGTGCACTACCTCTCCGACCGGTTCCGCGGTGCCGTCTGGGAAGAGGTGATCATCCACCTCCCCGAGTCGGTCACGCTCGTCTCGCTCTCGGCGACCGTGTCGAACGCCGAGGAGTTCGGCGACTGGCTCGACACCGTCCGGGGCGACACCGAGGTGATCGTCTCCGAGCACCGGCCCGTGCCGCTGTTCCAGCATGTGCTGGCCGGGCGGCGGATGTACGACCTCTTCGAGGAGGGCGAGGGCCACAGGAAGGCCGTCAACCCCGACCTGACGCGCATGGCGCGGATGGAGGCGAGCCGGCCGTCGTACCAGGACCGCCGGCGCGGCCGGTCCATGCGTGAGGCCGACCGTGAGCGCGAGCGCCGCCAGCGCTCCCGGATCTGGACGCCGAGCCGGCCCGAGGTCATCGAGCGGCTGGACGCCGAGGGGCTGCTGCCCGCCATCACCTTCATCTTCAGCCGCGCCGCCTGCGAGGCCGCCGTCCAGCAGTGCCTGTACGCGGGGCTGAGGCTCAACGACGAGGAGGCGCGCGAGCGCGTCCGTGCCCTGGTCGAGGAGCGCACGGCGTCCATCCCGACTGAGGACCTGCACGTCCTCGGCTACTACGAGTGGCTGGAAGGCCTGGAGCGCGGCATCGCGGCCCACCACGCGGGCATGCTGCCGACCTTCAAGGAGGTCGTCGAGGAGCTCTTCGTGCGGGGCCTGGTCAAGGCCGTGTTCGCCACCGAGACCCTCGCCCTCGGCATCAACATGCCCGCCCGCTCGGTGGTGCTGGAGAAGCTCGTCAAGTGGAACGGCGAGCAGCACGCGGACATCACCCCGGGCGAGTTCACCCAGCTGACCGGCCGGGCCGGGCGGCGCGGCATCGACGTCGAGGGCCACGCGGTCGTGCTCTGGCAGCGTGGCATGAGCCCCGAGCACCTCGCCGGCCTGGCCGGCACGCGTACGTATCCGCTGCGCTCCAGCTTCAAGCCGTCGTACAACATGGCGGTCAACCTGGTCGAGCAGTTCGGGCGGCACCGCTCGCGCGAGCTGCTGGAGACGTCGTTCGCGCAGTTCCAGGCGGACAAGTCGGTCGTCGGCATCTCCCGGCAGGTGCAGCGCAACGAGGAGGGCCTCGAGGGCTACAAGGCCTCCATGACCTGCCACCTCGGCGACTTCCAGGAGTACGCGCGGCTGCGCCGCGAGCTGAAGGACCGGGAGAACGAGATCGCCCGGCAGGGCGTGGCCCAGCGGCGCGCGGAGGCCGCCGTCGCGCTGGAGAAGCTGAAGCCCGGTGACGTCATCCACGTGCCCACCGGCAAGTACGCGGGCCTGGCGCTGGTGCTGGACCCGGGGCTGCCGGCGGGCCGGTCGAACGGCCACCGCGGCTTCGATCACCACGACGGCCCCCGTCCGCTGGTGCTGACCGCGGAGCGGCAGGTGAAGCGACTGGCGTCCATGGACTTCCCGGTGCCGGTCGAGCCGCTGGAGCGGATGCGGATCCCCAAGTCCTTCAACCCGCGCTCCCCGCAGTCCCGTCGGGACCTCGCCTCGGCGCTGCGCACCAAGGCCGGGCACATCCCCGCCGAGCGGCACCGCAAGCAGCGCTCCCAGGCCGCCGACGACCGGGAGATCGCCCGGCTGCGGACGGCGCTGCGCGCGCACCCCTGCCACGGCTGCAACGACCGTGAGGACCACGCCCGTTGGGCCGAGCGGTACCACCGGCTGCTCCGCGACACCTCGCAGCTGGAGCGGCGGATCGAGGGCCGTACGAACACGATCGCCCGGACGTTCGACCGCATCGTGGCGCTGCTGACCGAGCTGGACTATCTGCGCGCCGACGAGGTCACCGAGCACGGCAAGCGGCTCGCGCGGCTCTACGGCGAGCTGGACCTGCTCGCCAGCGAGTGTCTGCGCGAGGGTGTCTGGGAGGGTCTCGGCCCGGCCGAACTGGCCGCGTGCGTCTCGGCGTTGGTGTACGAGTCGCGGGTCGCGGACGACGCGATGGCTCCGAAGGTGCCGTCCGGCAAGGCCAAGGCCGCGCTGGGCGAGATGGTGCGGATCTGGGGGCGGCTGGACGCGCTGGAGGAGGAGTTCCGGATCACCCAGACCGAGGGGGTCGGGCAGCGTGAGCCCGACCTCGGCTTCGCCTGGGCCGCGTACGAGTGGGCCTCCGGGAAGGGGCTCGACGAGGTGCTGCGCGAGGCGGAGATGCCGGCGGGGGACTTTGTGCGGTGGTGCAAGCAGGTCATCGATGTGCTGGGGCAGATCGCGGCGGCGGCTCCGCAGGGGTCCTCTGTGGTGAAGAACGCGCGTAAGGCCGTTGATCTGCTGCTGCGGGGAGTGGTCGCCTACTCGTCGGTGGGGTGATCGTCGCTGCGCGGGTGTCGGTTCGTCGTGGTTGCTCGCGCTCGCGCAGTTCCCCGCGCCCCTTGAGGGCGTTGTACGGAAGCCCATTCACCCGTCACGGTGAGTGGGTTTTCGTATGCCCGTTCGCGGCTACGTACAGTATTCGAACGATGTCGCAGCGTGTAACCGACTGAGCGTACTATCCCTTCGCGTCCGGTTTCCGGCAGTTGCTGAATATGACACAGCGATGATCCGGTCGGACTAAGCTCGCCCGCAGCGCACCGGCTTGAGATGAATTCGTGCGCTTGTTCCCCAATGTGTGGAAGATCCCGACAGCTTCATGACATACCCCCCTGCACGTCCTTCCGAACCTCAGTCGACCCCTGTCAGAAGGCCCACATGGTGAGTGTTCAATCCCCTCCCGGTCGCCGTGAACTTCCCTACGCGCGCGTGCTGTTGCTGCCGGCCATAGTCATGGCCGCGGCGACCGGGGCCGCCGTCGCCCTGGTGACGGAGCCGGCCCGGGGCGCCGTCGGCTGGTGCGGCGGCATCGCCACGGCACTCGTGCTCGCGACGGCGGCCGAGGCGGTGCGCCGCGGCCGTGCGCTGCGCAACCAGCGTGCGGAGCACGCCCGGCACACCGAGCATCTGGAACAGCGGATCGCCGCCCACGAGAACGAACTGGTCCGCTTCTCCAGGGAGATCGTGCCCGCTTCGCTCGATCTGCTGCGCACCGGAGAATCGCCCAGGGAGGTGATCCGCAAACTCGGCCTGGCCAGTCCCGTGTTCCGAAACCTCCCCGCCCCGCAGGCCGAGACGCTGCTGACGGTCCTCAAGATCGTCGACCGCGAAGTGACCATGCGCGACGCCGCCGCGCGCTCCTTCGTCAGTGTCGCCCGCCGCGTCCAGGCGATCATCCACCAGCAGGCCGAGGAACTCCGGGAGATGGAGGAGGACCACGGCCGCAACCCGGAGGTCTTCGACGACCTGCTGCGCATCGACCACGGCAACGCCCTGATCGGCCGCCTGGCCGACTCCGTCTCCGTCCTCGGCGGCGGCCGCCCCGGCCGGCAGTGGCCCCAGCCGGTGTCCCTCTACAGCACCCTGCGCGGCGCCATGTCCCGCATCCTGGAATACCGGCGCATCCAGCTGTCCTCCATCGCCAAGGTCAGCGTCAAGGGCATCTACGTCGAGCCCGTCATCCACGCCGCCGCCGAACTCCTCGACAACGCCACGCGCTACTCGCCGCCGCAGACCAAGGTGCACGTCACCGCCACCGAGGTGCAGACCGGCGTCTGCATCGAGATCGAGGACGGCGGCGTCAACCTCAACGAGGAGGCCCGCGCCCGGATCGAGGGCATGCTGGAGGCCGCCAAGGCCGGCATCGACCTCCAGGACATCGGCGAGCACCCGCGCCTCGGCCTCGCCGTCGTGGGCCGCCTCTGCACGGCGTACAACATGCAGGTCTCGCTGCGCGCCTCCGCGTACGGCGGCGTCCGGGCCATCCTCATCGTGCCGAGCGAGATGATCACCCACGAGCCCGGTGTCGGACTCGCCCACGGCATCGGCGCCACCGGCATCCCCATGACCGTCGGCATCCCCGAGGGCCCGAAGCGCGCCCCCAAGAGGCGCCGCCCCACCAGCCCGAAGATCCCCGCCACGGTCTCCCTGGAGGACGACGACGTCCCCGAGGTCACCGAGTGGACGGCGAACGGCCTGCCCCAGCGCCGCAGCCGGGTGAAGATGCCCCTCGCCGAGCGGCTCGCCCAGCAGGCCGCCAACGAGAAGGCCGACCGGGAGGCCGCCGAGCGCGGCGAGTACAACCCGTGGGCGGCGGCTCAGGAGCCCGAGACCAAGCCCCTGCGCGACATGTCGGCGCCCGACGCCCCCGGCAAGGGGCTGGAGGCCTTCTGGGAGGGACTCAAGCAGGGGATCGAACCCGGCACCCACCCGACCGACTTCATCCGGAACCCGCACAAGTACCTGCATCTGATCAACGACCCGGCTCCCACCGAGGCCGACGACGAGGGGGACCTCAAGTGATCCAGCAGCGAGGCAACTTCGACTGGATGCTCAAGCAGCTCGCCGACGGCGTGCCGGGCATCGAGATGATCGTGGTGCTCTCCGCCGACGGTCTGCGCATCGCGCGCTACGGCGGCGAGCCCGATGCGGCCGACCGGGTCGCCGCGGCCTGCGCCGGCCTGCAGTCCCTCGCAGGCAGCGTCTGCCAGGAACTCACCGTCGGCGACGGCGAGATGAAGCTCGTCATGATCGAGATCGACCGCGGCTACTTCTACCTGATGTCCGCAGGCGCCAACGCCTTCCTCGCGGTGCTGTCCGACGTGCGGTGCGAACCCGGCCGGATGAGCGCGATGATGCGCGACCTGGTCGTCCGGATCGGCGGCCATCTCACCAGTCCGCCCCGGCGGAACGGGCAGATCGTATGACGCCTCCGCAACGCCAGAGGCGCGACATCGTCCCGGAACCGCCCGCGCCCAAGGAGGGCGAGGACAAACCGGGCAACCCGGAGCGGATGTACGTGGTGGCCGGCCCGGACGGTGAACGGGCCGAGCTCGACCTGGTGACGTTAATCGTGGCGCGTGCCACGGACCCGCCGCCGTCGGCATCTCCCGAGCAGGCGGCGCTGCTCCGACTCTGCGCCGCCCCCTTGTCCGTGGCCGAGCTGTCGGCCTACCTCCACCTGCCGTTCAGCGCGATGGGCGTGCTGCTCACCGAGTTGCTGACGGCGGAACTGGTACAGGCGCGCGCCCCGATCGTCCGCAAGGCGCGCTCCGACCGTTCCCTCCTCGAAGCGGTGATGAATGGACTTCAACGGCTCTGACACCATCCCGGGCCCCCGGACCGAGGACCAGCTGCCCCACACGGCACAGGCCGCGGCCAAGATCGTGATCGTGGGCGGCTTCGGCGTCGGCAAGACGACCATGGTCGGGTCGGTCAGCGAGATCACACCGCTGACCACCGAGGAGACCATGACGCAGGCCGGCATCGGTGTCGACGACAACTTCGGCTCCGCGTCCAAGACGGCCACCACCGTCGCCATGGACTTCGGCCGGATCAGCATCACCGACCAGCTGGTGCTGTATCTCTTCGGCACGCCCGGCCAGCAGCGTTTCTGGTTCCTGTGGAACGGCCTCTTCGAGGGCGCGCTGGGAGCGGTGGTGCTGGTCGACACCCGGCGGCTTGAGGTCAGCTTCGACGTCATGGGACGGCTGGAGGAGCGCGGCGTGCCGTTCGTGGTCGCCATCAACTCCTTCCCTGACGCCCCTCGTTACGACATCGAGGAGCTGCGCACGGCCCTCGACCTCACGCCGGACATCCCGATCATCGAGTGCGACGCGCGGCGGCGGGCCTCCAGCCGCGACGTCCTGATGACCCTCATGCGCTTCCTGCACTCGCTCGCCATGACGGGCTCGCTCACCTGACCCGCATCACCCGGCCCACATCTTCCCCCCAGACCTGGAACCACCTCAGTTTCGGAGCGATCACTGTGACGCCTGAATCCCACGCCCCGACCGGTACGGACGAAGACCTCCGGCCCGGCCCGCCCCCCGGCTGCCCCGCGCACGGCCTCGGGCCCGGGGGGCTGCACCGGCTGCACGAGGCGGAGGACCTGGGAGCGCTGTACGAGCAACTGCGGGACCAGCACGGTCCCGTGGCGCCCGTGCTGCTCCACGACGACGTGCCGATGTGGATCGTCCTCGGCCACGCCGAGAACCTGCACATGGTGCGCTCGCCCTCGCAGTTCTGCCGGGACAGCCGTATCTGGAACCCGCTCAGGGAGGGCCTCGTCAAGCCCGACCACCCGCTGATGCCGCACATCGCCTGGCAGCCCATCGCCTCACACGCCGAGGGCGACGAGCACAAGCGGCTGCGCGGCGCGGTCATGGGCGCCATCTCCACCATCGACTTCCGCAGCCTGCGCCGCTACATCAACCGCAGCACGCAGGCGATCGTCAACCGGTTCTGCGAGGCGGGCGAGGCGGACCTCGTCGGCCAGTTCACCGAGCACCTGCCGATGGCCGTCATGTGCGAGATCCTCGGCATGCCCGACGAGTACAGCGACCGGCTCGTCGAGGCCGCCCGCGACGCCCTCAAGGGCACCGAGACCTCGCTCGCCAGCCACTCCTACGTCATGGACGCCCTGAGCCGGCTCACCGCCACCCGCCGCGCCCGGCCGGAGGAGGACCTCGCCAGCTACCTGATCACCCACCCGGCCCGGCTCACCGACGACGAGGTCAGGGAGCACCTGCGGCTGGTGCTCTTCGCCGCCTACGAGGCCACCACCAACCTGCTCTCCAACGTGCTGCTCACGGTGCTGATCGACCCGCGCTTCCGCGCCCAGCTCAACGGCGGCCAGATGACGGTGCCGGAGGCGGTGGAGCAGTCCCTGTGGAACGAACCGCCGTTCAGCACGGTCTTCGCCTACTTCGCCAAGCAGGAGACCGAGCTGGGCGGGCAGCGCATCCGCCGGGGCGACGGGCTGCTCTTCGCGCCGCTGCCGGCCAACGTCGACCCTCGGGTGCGGCCGGACCTGAAGGCCAGCATGCAGGGCAACCGCTCCCACCTGGCCTTCGGCGGCGGACCGCACGAGTGCCCCGGGCAGGACATCGGCCGTTCTATCGCCGACGTCGGCGTCGACGCGCTGCTGATGCGGCTGCCCGACGTCGAACTCGACTGCGACGAGGAGGAGTTGCGCTGGACGGCGTCCATCGCCTCCCGGCACCTGGTGGAACTGCCGGTGCAGTTCGCGCCCAAGCCGCCGCAGGACGTGCAGGAGGTGCCGAACCACAAGCCGGTCGCCGCGCAGCGCTCGGACTGGCAGATCGGCATCGCGCAGCCGCAGCCGCAGCCGCAGCCGCAGCCGCAGGCGGCACCGGCCGCCGCACAGCCCCAGCCCGCCGTCGCGCAGCCGCAGCCGGCCCCGGTCCCGCCCCAGCCGGTGCCGGGGACGCCGCAGCCCGCCCTCGCGGAACCGCCCCGTCGCAAGGGCGTCTGGCAGCGCTTGTTGAGCTGGTGGCGCGGCTACTGACCGGCTGACGGGCCGTCGTCCGTCCCGGCGGCCCACCGGGCGTGGCACGCCCAGGCCGCGAGCACCCGGCCGCTGCGGAACCGGTGCTCCTCGCCCGTGACCGGGTCGGTGAACTCCAGCGACCGCGCGAGCAGTTGGAGCGGTCGGCGGAAGTCACCGGCCGGCACGGGGGCGGTCACCTCCGGGTAGAGCGGGTCGCCGAGGATCGGCAGGCCGAGCGCGGCCATGTGGACACGCAGCTGGTGCGTCTGGCCGGTGGCGGGCGTGAGCCGGTACCGGGCGAGTCCGCCGGGCTCCCCGGGCCGGTCGCGGTGTTCGACGAGTTCGACACGGCTCACGGCGTTGGGCTCGCCCGGGACCTCCCGGGCGGTGAGCACCCCCCGCTCCTTCACGATCCGGCTGCGCACGGTCCGGGGCAGGGGGAGTGCGGGGTCGTACGGGGCGACGGCCTCGTACTCCTTGCGGACCCGGCGGTCACGGAACAGCGTCTGGTACGCGCCGCGCTCCTCGGGGCGGACGGTGAACAGCACGAGTCCCGCGGTGAGCCGGTCCAGGCGGTGCGCAGCGGTGAGCGCCGGGAGGTCCAGCTCGCGGCGGAGCCGGGCCAGCGCGGTCTCGGCGACATGACTGCCGCGCGGGGTGGTGGCGAGGAAGTGCGGCTTGTCGGCGACGACGACGTGCTCGTCCCGGTGCACCACCTCCAGCGGGAAGGGCACCGGCACCTCGTCGGGCAGGTCCCGGTGGAACCACACGAACAGCCCGGGCACGTAGGGGGCGTCCGCGGCGACGGGCCGCCCGTCCGCCCCGACGATCCGGCCCGTGTCGAACATGCCGTCGACGACCCCGGCACCCGCGCCGGAGAGCCGCTCCACGAGGTGCTCGCGCACCGTCCTCCAGGTCCCGGCGGCGGGCAGCCGCACCCGCACCGGGTCCACGCCGTGGCGCTGCGGCAGAGGAGAGGGCGGGGTGTGGCTCTTGCGTCGCATCGCGGCCCAGCGTACGAGGCCGGTGAGCCAGGGCGGAAAACCGGTGGGAGAGCCCGGCCCGGCCTTGTCAGGATGCGGGAATGCCGTTCCTCATCAGCCCGGTCCTGACCGCCGGGACGCTCGCAAGCCGGCCCCAGCCCGCACTCCCCGCCGACGGCGGGCTCCTGCTGCGGCCCTGGCGGGCCGGGGACGCCCCCGCGGTGTACGAGGTGTTCCAGGACCCCCTGATGCACCAGTGGCACGCCCGGTCCGCCGACTCCGTGGACGAGGTCGGTGACTGGTTCCGTGAGTGGCAGCAGGCGTGGGACGACGAGCGGGAGGCGCACTGGGCCGTGGCCGACGCGGGCTCCGACGCGCTGCTGGGCCGGGTAGCGCTGCGTGAGCTGCGGCTTCACGACGGGACGGCGGAGGTGGCGTACTGGACCGTCCCGGCGGCCCGCGGCCGGCGTATCGCCGCCCGGGCCACGACCGCGCTCACCCACTGGGCCCTCGACGAGGCCGGCTTCCACCGGCTGGAACTGCTGCACGCCGTGCGCAACGAGGCCTCGTGTCGCGTCGCCACCCGAACCGGCTTCGCCCTGGAGGGCACCAAGCGCAGTGCGGTCCTGCAACCGGACGGATGGCACGACATGCATCTGCACGCGCGGCTCGGCTCCCGCGCACGCCTCCCCTGTGAGCACGTGAGCAGGTGAGCACGAGGGCACGTGCTCACCTGCTCACGCGAGGAGAAGTCCTCAGGCCGCGGACACGCTCTCCTGCTCCGCCTCGATCCGTGCGTTCCACTCGCGCTTGGACTCCTGCCAGCCGTCCTCGTTGTGGCCGCGGCGCCAGTAGCCGGAGATCGAGAGGGACTCGCGCGGGACGTGGCGCTCGACGCGGAGCAGATGGCGCAGCTCCTTGACGAAGTGCGCCTCGCCGTGGACGAAGGCGTGCACGCGGCCCTCGGGGAACTCCAGGTTCCGTACGGTCTCGACCAGCGCCTCACCGAGCGGGCGGGCGCCGCGGTGCAGCCAGACGACCGCCACGTCCGAGTCGATCTTCTGCTCCTCCTCGGGGCCGGAGATCTCCACGAAGGCATACGCTCTGGACCCGCGCGGCAGCGCCTCCAGGGCGCAGGCGATCGCGGGCAGCGCGCTCTCGTCACCGGCGAGCAGATGCCAGTCGGCGCCCGGGTCGGGCGCGTAGGCCCCGCCGGGTCCCATGAAATGCACGGTCTCGCCCGGCCGGACGCGCGCGGCCCAGGGACCGGCCAGGCCCTCGTCGCCGTGGATGACGAAGTCCAGCGTCAGCTCGCGGTGCTCGGCGTCCCACTGGCGCACCGTGTAGGTCCGGGTCACCGGCCACTGCTCGCGCGGCAGCTCGTCCCGGACGCGCTGCAGATCGAAGGGCTCCGCATAGGTGACGCCCGTGGGCGGGAACAGCAGCTTCACGTAATGGTCGGTGCACGTCTCCGCCGCGAAGTCGGCGAGGCCCTCGCCGCCGAGCACCACACGCTGCATGTGCGGCGTCAGGCGTTCGGTGCGGACGACCTGAGCGGAGTGCGCCCGGCGCGGCTGTCGTCCCGGTCGCTCAGCCATGAGGGCCTCCCTCTCTCGCATAGTTAGGGTTACCTAAGTTAGCACCTCGTACCCCGATCACACCTCTTGTGCGGCAAGCTCACGTCGTTCTCTTGAGAAAGGCTCAGGTCGCGAGAGTCGTCAGCAGACGCTCCAGCGACCCACCCAGCCCCCAGCGGGCCGCCAGCGCCTCCAGGGCCGCCGGGTCGCGCGGCGCCCGCGGCAGTACCGTGGAGACGTCCGGCAAGGGCACGTCGTCCGCGACCTTGACCACCTTCGGCGCGACCGCGAGATAGGGACGCGCCTCGTCCAGCCGCCTGCGCTGCGTCGGCGTCAGCTTCGACCGCCGGTCCTCGACCGCCGCCAGGATCCCGGCCAGGTCACCGAACTCGGCCAGCAGCTTGGCGGCCGTCTTCTCACCGACGCCCGGCACGCCCGGCAGGCCGTCGCTGGGGTCGCCGCGCAGCAGGGCCAGATCCGCGTACCCGCTGCCGCCGACCCCATACTTCTCACGCAGCACCGCCTCATCGGTGTGCTGCAAGGTGCCCACGCCCTTCAGCGGGTACAGCACGCGCACCCCGCGCGCGTCGTCCACCAGCTGGTAGAGGTCGCGGTCGCCCGTGACGATGTCGACCGGGCCCTTCGCGCGCGCGGTGAACGTGCCGATCACGTCGTCCGCCTCGTACCCAGCGACGCCCACGCGCGCGATGCCCACCGCGTCCAGCACCGCCTCGATGACCGGCACCTGCGGCGACAGGGTGTCGGGCACCTCCTCCTCGTCCGGGCCCACCGCGTGCTCCTCCGCGACGCGGTGCGCCTTGTAGGACGGGATCAGCTCCACCCGCCACTGCGGCCGCCAGTCGGCGTCCATGCAGGCCACGAGCTGGTCGGGCCGGTGGTCCCGGACCAGGCGGTCGATGAAGTCGAGCAGTCCGCGCACGGCGTTCACCGGCGTGCCGTCCGGGGCCCTGACCGAGTCGGGGACGCCGAAGTAGGCGCGGAAGTACAGGGAGGCGGTGTCGAGGAGCATCAGTCGTCCGGTCACGCCACGCATCATGCCGTACGCCACCGACAGTCACCCGCCTCGAATGTGACGCGCCCCACTTGTGTGTTTGGGGTGCGCGATCTCGGGGAGGCGCCGCCCCGGAGCGAGGCTGGTTGCGCATTTCAACTGTGTGCGCCCTGTCCTCGCTCTGTTCTGTTGCCAACGAAATAGAGGAACACGTGTCAGCGAGGCTTGAGGCAGAGAGCCTGTACAAGGTGTTCGGCAGGAGACCGGACCGGGCGGTCGAGCGGCTCCGAGGCGGAGCCGACCGGGACGAACTACGGGCCGAGGGCGCGACCGCCGCCGTGATCGACGCGTCCTTCACCGTCGAGCCCGGCCAGATCTTCGTCGTCATGGGCCTCTCCGGCTCCGGCAAGTCCACCCTGCTGCGCATGCTGAACGGCCTGCTCGAACCCACCGCAGGACACGTGCGCTTCGACGGCCAGGACCTGACCACGCTCGGCGACCGGGAACTGCGCGAGGTCCGCTCCAGGAAGATCAGCATGGTCTTCCAGCACTTCGCGCTCTTCCCGCACCGCAGCGTGCGCGAGAACGCCGCCTACGGCCTGGAAGTGCAGGGCGTGCCCCGCGCCGAGCGCGCACGCCGCGCCGACGAGGCGCTCGCCCTGTGCGGCCTGGCCGGCTGGGAGAAGTCCTGGCCCGACGAACTGTCCGGCGGCATGCAGCAGCGCGTCGGGCTCGCCCGCGCGCTCGCCACCGACGCCGACCTGCTGCTCATGGACGAGTCCTTCAGCGCCCTGGACCCGCTGATCCGCCGCGACATGCAGGACCAGCTGCTGGAGCTCCAGCAGAAGCTGAAGAAGACGATCGTCTTCATCACCCACGACCTGAACGAGGCCATGCGCCTGGGCGACCGCATCGCCGTCATGCGCGACGGCCGCATCGTCCAGAACGGCACCGCCCAGGACATCCTGCTGCGGCCGGAGAACGACTACGTCGCCTCCTTCACCCAGGACGTCGACCGCTCCCGCGTCCTGACCGCGGGCGAGCTGATGGACACCTCGGTCACCGCCGATGACCCCGGCTGCCACTGCGAGACGGCCACGCCCGACACCACCTTCAGCGAGCTGTGCGCCATCAGTGCCCGGCTCTCCCACCCCGTCCCGGTCGTGGACCAGGACAACAAGCAGATCGGCGTCGTCCCCCGGCAGCGCCTGGTCGGCTTCCTCGGCGACGAGCAGGGCGCCACACCACAGCCCTGCGACTCCCCGCAGGACAAGGGCGGAGAGAAGGTGACCGCCCGTGCCTAGGATCGAGCTCGGCAGCTGGGTCAACGACGCGGTCGACTGGCTCACCACCCACATGGCGTGGCTGTTCGACTTCTGCAAGACCGTCTTCCTCGGCCTCTACGACGGCATCAACGCCGTTCTCCAGGCCCCCGAGCCGCTGCTCCTCGCCGGCATCTTCGCCGTGATCGCCTTCTGGCTGCGCGGCACCCTCGCCGGTGTCCTCACGTTCGCCGGATTCGCGTTCATCGACTCCCTCGAACTGTGGGAGAACGCGATGATCACCCTGGCGCTCGTCCTCGTGGCGACCGTCATCGCGCTGCTGATCGCCCTGCCCGTGGGCATCTTGGCGGCGCGCTCCGACCGCGTCAGCGGTCTCGTCCGGCCCGTGCTGGACTTCATGCAGACGCTGCCCGCGATGATCTACCTCATCCCGGCGATCCTGTTCTTCGGCACCGGCGCCCCCGCCGGCATCGTCGCCACCCTGATCTTCGCGCTCGCCCCGGGCGTGCGCATGACCGAGCTGGGCATCCGGCAGGTCGACAAGGAACTGGTCGAGGCCGCCGAGGCGTTCGGCACCACGCCCCGCAACACGCTGCTGCGCGTCCAGCTCCCGCTCGCCCTGCCCACCGTCATGGCCGGCGTCAACCAGGTCATCATGCTGGGCCTGTCCATGGCCGCGATCGCCGGCATGGTCGGCACCGGCGGCCTCGGCGGCGACGTCAACGAGGCCATCGGCCAGCTCAACGTGGGCCTCGGCTCCGAGGCCGGTGTGGCCATCGTGATCCTCGCGATCTACCTGGACCGCATGACCAGCGCCCTCGGCACGCAGGTCTCACCGCTCGGCCGCCGCGCCGCCGCCAAGGCCCGCGCCGCCCAGGGGCTGAAGATCTGGTCCTACCGGCCCCGCCCGGTCGTCGCCGTGATCGGCGTCGTCGTCCTCGCGCTCACCGCGGGCGGCATGGGCGTTTTCGGCGGCGGCACCGGCACCGAGGCCGCCGCGGACGGCAGAAACGTCGGCCAGGGCAAGAAGATCAGCATCGGCTACATCCCCTGGGACGAGGGCGTCGCCTCCACCTTCCTCTGGAAGGAGGTCCTGGAGCAGCGCGGCTACGAGGTCGAGGCCAAGCAGTTCGACGCGGGCCCGCTGTACACCTCCCTCGCCCAGGGCGACGTCGACTTCCAGACGGACGCCTGGCTGCCGACGACCCACGCCCAGTACTGGAAGAAGTACGGCAAGCAGCTCGACGACCTCGGCGCCTGGTACGACAAGACGTCCCTGGAACTCTCCGTGCCCTCCTACATGAAGGGCATCGACTCCCTGGCGGACCTCAAGGGCAAGGCCTCCGACTTCGGCGGCAGGATCACCGGCATCGAGTCCAGTGCCGGCGAGATGGCCCTGCTGAAGAGCAAGGTCCTCAAGGAGTACGGCCTGGACAAGGAGTACGAGGTCGTCGACAGCTCCACGCCCGCCATGCTGGCCGAGCTGAAGCGCGCGTACGCCCAGAAGAAGCCGATCGTCGTCACGCTCTGGTCGCCGCACTGGGCGTACAACGACTACAAGCTGAAGAAGCTCAAGGACCCCAAGGGCGCCTGGGGCGAGGGCGACGGCGTGCACACCCTGGCCCGCAAGGGCTTCGCCGACGACGACCCGACGGTCGCCGGGTGGCTGAAGAAGTTCAGGATGAGCGAGAAGCAGCTCACCGGCCTCGAAGCCGAGATCAACAAGGCGGGCAAGGGCAACCAGCAGGACGCCGTGCGCGCCTGGCTCAGGCAGAACCCCGGCTTCGCCGACAAGATGGCCCCGGTGAAGAACGCCGGGGGCGGCACGCCCGCCGAGGCGAAGCGGCCCCTGGACGTGGCCTGGTTCCCCTGGGACGAGGACATCGCCGTCACCTACCTGTGGAAGAACGTCCTGGAGCGGCGCGGCTACCGGCTGAACCTGAAGCAGATGGACGTCGGCCCGGTCTACACGGGCCTGGCCTCGGGCGACCTCGACCTCAACTTCGACGCCTGGCTGCCCTACGCCCAGAAGAACTACTGGGACAAGAACAAGGACCGCCTCAAGGACCTCGGCACCTGGTACGAACCGACCTCCCTGGAGATCGCCGTACCGTCCTACGTCAAGGGCGTCGACTCCCTGGCGGACCTCAAGGGCAAGTCCTCCACCTTCAAGGGGAAGATCATCGGCATCGAGCCGGGCACCGGCGAGATGGACCTCGCGAAGAACAAGGTCCTGCCCGCCTACGGCCTGGACAAGGAGTACGAGGTCGTCGACGGCTCCACGCCCGCGATGCTGGCCGAGCTGAAGCGCGCCTACGCCAAGAAGGAGCCCATCGCCGTCACCCTCTGGTCGCCGCACTGGGCGTACAGCGACTACGAGCTGACCAAGCTGAAGGACCCCGAGAAGGCCTTCGGTGAGGGCAACACGATCCGCACCATCTCCAACGCGGAGTTCCCCGAGCAGTACCCGCAGCTCACGAAGTGGATCAAGAACTTCAGGATGAGCGAGGACGAGCTCGGCAGCCTGGAGAGCGAGATCAAGGACCGCGGCCAGGGCCACGAGGAAGAGGCCGTGGCCGAGTGGCTCAAGAAGCACCCGGGCATGGTGCAGCGCATGACACCGCAGTAGGGTTCCGGGGGTGGGACGCGCGACACGCCGCGTCCCGCCCCGCCCCCCGATCCCACGAGCGGGATCCGGACAACCACAGAGCGCTACGCCACCCCCAAAACCCCCTCTCCCCGCCTGTTCCTCCAGCAGACGGAAGGCCGGCCCGCCCCCCTGCGGCGGCGGATCGCCTGGCGTGAAGTGTGAGGTCGCGCACCGTCCCGTATGACGTCGATGTGACGGGCGCGGGAAACGGTTTGCCGAACATGCGTAGGGTGCAGACAACTCAACAGGAGCAGTGCGCCGGGACACCGCCGCACGGGGAGCGGACCGACGGGCGAAGGAGGGAGCCGGAGCGATGGGCGACCACAAAGAGCAACACCTCCGGGTGGGCGCGGCCGTGCGCCGACGGCGCCGCGCGCTGGAGCTCACCCTCGCCGTCGTGTCCGCGCGCAGCGGCCTGTCGGTCCCCTTCCTGAGCCAGATCGAGAACGACCGGGCGCGGCCCAGCACCAGCTCCCTGGAGAAGCTCGCCGACGCCCTGCGCACCACGGCGGTGGAGCTCCTCGCCGCGGCCGACCCGGCGTGCAGCGTGGACGTCGTCCGCGGCGACGGCAGCGAGCCGCTGCCCCAGCCCCGGTCCCGCTCCCTGGTCCGTGGCCACCATCAGATGCACGCCTCCGAGTTCACCGGCGACCACGACGCGGGCCGTGAATTCCAGTACCGCAACGACCAGTTGATGTATGTCGCCGACGGGGCGGTGGAGATCGAGGCGGAGGGCCGCGCCTACCGCCTCGGCCGTGGCGACACGCTGTACCTGACCGGCGGCGTACGGCATCGCTGGCGGGCGGCCGAGTCGGACACCCGCGTGATCGTCGTCGCCGTGGCGGAGCACATCGAGGCGGTCCGGGACCGGCCGCGCCGGTGAGGGTGGTCTCGCTGGTCCCCTCGCTGACCGAGGCCGTGGCCCGGTCCGCGCCCGGAACCCTGGCCGGCGCCACCGACTGGTGCACGCATCCTGACGGCCTGGACGTCGTACGCGTCGGCGGGACCAAGAACCCGAAGACCGACCGGATCCTGTCCCTCGCGCCCGATCTGGTGATCGCCAACGAGGAGGAGAACCGCGCACCCGACCTCGCGGCCCTGCGTGCGGCGGGCGTCGAGGTCCTGGTGACGGAGATCCGCGACGTGCCGCAGGCCTTCCGGGAACTGGCCCGGGTGCTCGACGCCTGCGGCGTGCCGGCCCGGCCGCGCTGGCTGGACGAGGCGGAGGAGACCTGGGCGTCCCTGCCGGAGCCCGGGACGCGGCTCACGGCGGTCGTACCGGTCTGGCGCCGGCCGTGGATGGTCCTGGGCCGCGACACCTTCGCCGGTGACGTCCTGGCCCGCCTCGGCGTCGACCACGTGTACGCGACGCACCCCGACCGCTACCCGCGCGTCCCGCTGGCGGAACTGCGCGCCTGCGCACCGGACGTGGTGGTCCTGCCGGACGAGCCGTACCGCTTCACGGCCGACGACGGCCCCGAGGCCTTTCCCGGCCTGCCCTGCGCGCTCGTCAGCGGACGGCACCTGACGTGGTACGGGCCCTCATTGGCCGAGGCGCCGCGGGTACTGGGCCGGGTCCTGCGAGCAGCTCGCCCCTGAGCAGCCCGCGGGCGGTGCCCGCGACGGCCGTCGCCCACGCCGCGACCAGCACCCCGTACAGCACGACGGCCGGACCCGCGTAGGCCATGAGCCCGGTGTGCCGGGCCAGCGCCTCGGCGCCCGTGACACAGGTGCCGACCGGGAAGGTGAACGACCACCAGGTCATCGAGAACCTCATCCCGTGCCGCCGGGCGCGCACCACATGGGCGGCGGCCAGGCAGAACCACAGCAGCGCGAACCCCATCACGGGCACGCCGTACAGCACGGCGAGGGCATCGAAACCCTTGCCGTACGGCTCCGGTACGACCCCGGGCGCGACGTCCGCGAAGGCGCCCACGGCCGTCGTGGACTGCCCGAGCGGACCCAGCACCAGGAACAGCGTCGGGGCGAGGGCGAGGGGCAGCGGCCCGCCGGTGAGCGACCGGGCGAAGACCAGCGGCAGCATGACCAGGGTCGCGAGCAGGCTCAGCCCGAACAGCGCGAAGCAGACGAGCAGCAGCGTCTCTTGGGCCTGACCGGGCGGCAGATGCGGCACCAGCAGCGGCCCGACGGCGGCGGACACCATGGGCGCCACGAGCGGCAGCAGCCACACCGGCGTGGCCTGCCCCGGCTCCACCCGATGCCGTACGGCCATCAGATACGGCACGGCGACGGCCGCGGCCAGACCGGTCACCGTTCCGGCGGTGAACAGCACGGCGTCGAGCGCCACGGCCGCCCGCAGGCCGATCAGGTCCCGGCCGACGGTGAGGGCACCGCCGCCCACGGCCAGCAAGGCCATGGCGAGGCAGCCGTAGAAGGGTGCTGTCGCGGGGTCGAGGAGGTGGGCGCGGGCCTGGTCCCGGTGCCGGTTCCAGTGCGCGGCCCGGCCCGCGAGCAGGACCAGGAGCAGGACGAGCGAGATGGCCCACACCCCCACGAGCACGCCGCGCAGCCCCGGGACGTGCGGCGGGAGGGAGGCTCCGGCGGTGGCGACGACGGCGGTGCCCATCACGGTGGCGTACCAGTTGGGTCCGAGGTGACGGACGGAGAGCGGGTGCGCGAAGGGCTGGGCTGCGGTGACCATGGCTCCACGGTGAGGCCGGGGCAGGGGCACCACCAGGGACCATGCCTCTATGGCGGCATAAGCTGGGTTTATGAGCAACGCGGATGAGCAGGCCGGGCCGACCGTCTCCGGTTCCCTGGCGCACCGGGTGCCGGATCTGGGCGCGCTGGAGCTGCTGCTGGCGGTGGCGCGGCTCGGCAGCCTCGGCGGTGCGGCGCGGGAACTCGGCATCACCCAGCCCGCTGCCAGCAGCCGGATCCGGTCGATGGAACGGCAGCTTGGCGTGGCGCTGGTCGACCGCTCGCCCCGCGGGTCCCGGCTCACGGACGCCGGGGCGCTGGTGACGGACTGGGCGCGGCGGATCGTGGAGGCGGCGGAGGCGTTCGACGTGGGCGCGCAGGCGCTGCGCGTGCGCCGCGACTCCCGGCTGCGGGTGGCCGCGAGCATGACCATCGCCGAGTACCTGCTGCCGGGCTGGCTGCTCGCGCTGCGGGCACAGCGGCCCGACACGGCGGTGTCGCTGCACGCGGGGAACTCGACGGTGGTGGCCGAACGGCTGCTGTCGGACGAGGCGGATCTGGGGTTCGTGGAGGGGCTGTCGGTGCCGGCCGGTCTCGACTCGGCGGTCATCGCCCACGACCGGCTCATAGTGGTGATCGCGCCGGGGCACGCCTGGGCCCGGCGGCGGCGGTCGCTGGCCGCGGACGAACTGGCGTCGACGCCGTTGATCCTCCGTGAGAAGGGGTCGGGGACGCGGCAGGTGCTGGACGCGGCGCTCGGCGGGCTGGCCCGGCCGCTGATCGAGCTGTCGTCCACGACGGCGGTGAAGGCGGCGGCGGTGAGCGGGGCGGGGCCCGCGGTGCTGAGCGAACTGGCGGTGGGGGAGGAGCTGGCGATGCGGCGGCTGGTGTCCGTGCCGGTGGACGGGGTCGCCCTGGCGAGGGACCTGAGGGCGGTGTGGCCGACGGGGCACCGCCCCACCGGGCCGGCGCGGGACCTGCTGTCGCTGACGCGCGGGTAGTTTCTCGCCCCCGCCGCCCCTACCCGTCCCATCCCCAGGGGCGCTGCCCCTTCGACCCGCCGGGGGCTGCGCCCCCAGACCCCCGCTTCGGCCTGAACGGCCTCGTCCTCAAGCGCCGGACGGGCTGACTTTGCCGGTACTAGCCGCTTCCACCAGCGCCCTCATCACCCGCACGTCCTCGCCCATCTCCGGATGCCACTGCACCCCCAGCACCCAGTCGGCAGAGGGCAGTTCCACCGCCTCCACCGTGCCGTCCGCCGCGTACGCCGAGGGGATCAGGCCCTCGCCCAGGCGGTCGACGGCCTGGTGGTGGTACGTCGGGACGAACGTCTCCTCCGGTACGACCCCGGCGTACAGACTCCCCGGCACCGGCTTGACCGCATGCCCCCCGAAGACGCCCACGACCTCCGCGTGCCCGTCGATGTGCTGCACGAGTGTGCCCCCGAGGGCGACGTTCAGCAGCTGCATGCCCCGGCAGATCCCCAGCAACGGCACGCCCGCCGCCAGGGCCGCGTCGATCAGCGCCAGCTCCCACGCGTCCCGGTCCGGCGCCGGCGGCCCGGTCCGCTCCTCGCGCTCCGCCCCGTAGCGGACCGGCTCCACGTCCGGCCCGCCCGCGATGACCAGCCCGTCCAGCCGCGCCACGGCCTCGGCGGCCCGCTCCGGGTCGTCCGGGGGCAGCATCGCGGCCAGGCCCCCCGCCCGCTGCACCAGCCGGGGATAGCCGACCGGCAGCAGCGCGGCCTCCAGCTCCCACACGCCCCAGCGCGCCCCGGACTCCAGATAGGTGCTGACCCCGATCAACGGCCTGGCCACGACAACTCCCTCACACCTCGAACCTAGTCCCGTGCCAACTCTGCCTCGGCCGCCGCCAGTGCCGCGAACTCCTCCTCCGGCGCCTTCGCCACCAGCCGCTTGCGGCTGTACAGACCGAAGTACCCGACGGCCACGGCGTAGACCACGAGTGCGATCAGCGCCGCCGTCACATCCACGAGGAACGTGGCCACCAGCGCCGCACACGCCAGCACCAGCGCGACCGACGAGGTCAGGATTCCGCCCGGCGTACGGTACGGCCGCGGAAGCTCCGGCTCGCGGCGCCGCAGCACGATGTGCGACAGGGACATCAGCGCGTAGGAGATGGTCGCCCCGAAGACCGCGATGTTCAGCATCCGCGCCCCGTTGCCGGAGGCCGCCGCCAGCAGGAAGCCGATCGTGCCGGGCACCAGCAGGCCCAGGTACGGCGCCTTGCGGCGGCTGGTGAGCGACAGGAAGCGCGGCAGGTAGCCCGCCCGGGACAGGGCGAACAGCTGGCGCGAGCCCGCGTAGATCAGGGAGAAGAACGACGCCACCAGGCCGGCCAGGCCCGCATAGTTCACGATCCGGCTCAGCGTCGTGGCCTCGCCGTTCGGCTGGAGCGCCTCCACCAGCGGGTTGCCCGCTTCCTGGATCGCGGCGGAACCGCGTGCCCCGGCCGCCGCGAAGAACGTGACCACCGCCAGCACCACCAGGATGCCCATCGACCAGCGGATCGCCTTCGGCAGCGTACGGGCCGGGTCCCTGGTCTCCTCGGCGGCCAGCGGCACGCCCTCGACGCCGAGGAAGAACCACATGCCGAACGGGAACGCCGCCCAGATGCCGAGCAGGCCGAACGGCAGCCAGGAGCTCGACCCCGCCGCGGAGGAGTCGACCGGGATGTCGTCCAGCGACGCGAAGGAGAAGTCGGGCAGTGCCGCCAGCGCGAAGACGACCAGGGCGACCACCGCGATGCCGGTGACGACGAAGCTGAACCGCAGGGCCTCGCCCACGCCCCACAGGTGGATGCCGAGGAAGATCGCGAAGCAGACCAGGTACATCGGCCAGCCGGACTCCAGCCCGAACAGGCCCAGCGACTCGACGTAGTCGCCGATGAAGATGACGATCGCGGCGGGCGCGAGGACGTACTCGATGAGGATCGCCGTGCCGGTGAGGAAGCCGCCCCACGGGCCGAGCGCCCGCCGGGCGAAGCCGTAGCCGCCGCCCGCGGTGGGCAGGATCGAGGAGAGCTCGGCGAGGGCGAAGACCATGCACGCGTACATGGCGCCCATCAGGACCATGGCGATCGCCAGGCCCCCGAAGCCGCCTTCGGCCAGGCCGAAGTTCCAGCCCGAGTAGTCGCCGGAGACGACGTAGGCGACGCCGAGGCCGGTCAGCAGCACCCAGCCGGCGCTGCCTCGGCGCAGTGCTCTGCGTTCCAGATAGTCGTCGCCCTCCGGGGCGGCGGGTGTGGTGGTGGGTTCCTGGGGCATGGGCGGTCTCCCGACGGTGCGGCTGCGGTCACGGGATCGAATGGGCTCGGACTCAATGGAATGAGGCCATACCTTTGCGGGCCGACCGGGGGATGGCAATACCCGTGCGTTAATCGCCCGTAAATCCTCACCGGGCGAGGAACACCGCACCCGCCCCCTCAGCCGAGGAAGCCCCGCAGCAGCGCCGCCGTGCCCCCGCAGTGCTCGCGCATGATCTCCCGCGCCTGGTCGGCCTCGCCCTCGATCACCGCCTCCACCAGGGCGGTGTGCTGCCGCTGGGAGTGCTCCAGGTTGCGGACCAGCAGCGGGATGCAGTCGAGCAGGTCGTTGACCGTCGCCCGGACGGCCGCGTACTGCGCGGTGAGCGTGGGGGAGCCGGACAGCTCGGCGATCGTGAGGTGCAGCAATGTGTCCAGGCGGCGGTACTCGGCGAGCGGCGCGTCGTGCGTGCGCGCCAGGGCCTCGCGCAGCCGGTCCGCCTGCTTCTCCTCCAGCCCGTGCGCCGCGCACAGCCCGGCCGCGCCCACCTCCAGCACCTCCCGGAACCGCAGCACGTCCTCTATGTCGACCTCGGCGACCCGGCGCCGCAGCTCGTCCTCCCCGACGGCGTCGGCGCGCGGCAGCACGAACGTCCCGCCGTACCGGCCGCGCCGCGACTCGACCAGGCCCTGGTCCTGGAGCACCTTCAGCACCTCGCGCAGCGTCACCCGGCTGATCCCCAGCCGCTCCGCCAGCTCCCGCTCGGCCGGCAGCCGCTCGCCCCCCGGCACCAGACCCAGCCGTACGACCTGCAGGATCTGCTCCAGCGCCTCCTCGAAGCCGTTGCCCGCGCGCACCGGCCGCAGCACCGGCGTCAGCCCGTCCCGCACCTCATCGCCACCCGCTTCCTCCGGCATGTGGCCGCACCCCCTTCCCAAGCAATGGTTCTCCGCAATACCTTATGGCTCCCGGCGGATCCATGGCAGCGGATCCAAGGAGCCTAGGAGGCCTTCCCGTGGCAGACCGCACACCCCCGCTGAGCGTCGAGGAGCTGCACACCCTCGTCGCCGGCGGTGAGATCGACACTGTCGTCCTGGCCTTCCCCGACATGCAGGGGCGACTCCAGGGCAAGCGGTTCGCCGCACGCTTCTTCCTCGACGAGGTCCTCCGGCACGGCACCGAGGGCTGCAACTACCTGCTCGCCGTCGACACCGAGATGAACACCGTCGACGGCTACGCGATGTCCTCCTGGGACCGCGGCTACGGCGACTTCGCCATGCACCCCGACCTCACCACCCTGCGCCGCGTCCCCTGGAACGAGGGCACGGCCATGCTCCACGCCGACCTCGCCTGGAGCGACGGCTCCCCGGTCGTCGCCGCGCCCCGCCAGATCCTGCGCCGCCAGCTGGAGCGCCTCGCCGAACTCGGCTACAGCGCGCAGGTCGGCACCGAGCTGGAGTTCATCGTCTTCAAGGACACCTACGAACAGGCCTGGGACGCCGGCTACAAGGGCCTCACCCCCGCCAACCAGTACAACATCGACTACTCCGTCCTCGGCACCGGCCGCATCGAGCCCCTGCTGCGCCGCATCCGCAACGAGATGGCCGGCGCCGGCCTCACCGTCGAGTCCGCCAAGGGCGAGTGCAACCCCGGCCAGCACGAGATCGCCTTCCGCTACGACGAGGCCCTGGTCACCTGCGACCAGCACTCCGTGTACAAGACCGGCGCCAAGGAGATCGCCGCCCAGGAGGGCATGGCGATCACCTTCATGGCCAAGTACAACGAGCGCGAGGGCAACTCCTGCCACATCCACCTCTCCCTCGCCGACGCCGACGGAAACAACGCCATGGCCGGCGACCTCGAAGGCGGCATGTCCGAGGTCATGCGGCACTTCCTCGCCGGCCAGCTCGCCGCCCTGCGCGATTTCTCCCTCCTCTACGCCCCCAACATCAACTCCTACAAGCGCTTCCAGCCCGGCTCCTTCGCCCCGACCGCCGTCGCCTGGGGCCAGGACAACCGCACCTGCGCGCTGCGCGTGGTCGGCCACGGCCGCTCCCTGCGCTTCGAGAACCGCCTGCCCGGCGGCGACGTCAACCCCTACCTCGCCGTCGCCGGACTGGTCGCGGCAGGCCTGCACGGCATCGAGCAGAAGCTGGAGCTGCCCGAACCCTGCCCCGGCAACGCCTACACCGCCGACCTGGACCACGTCCCCACCACCCTGCGCGAGGCCGCCGAGCTCTGGGAGAACAGCACCGTCGCCCGGGCCGCCTTCGGTGACGAGGTCGTCGCGCACTACCGCAACATGGCGCGCGTCGAACTGGACGCCTACGACGCCGCGGTGACCGACTGGGAGCTGCGCCGCTCCTTCGAACGCATGTGAGGTCCTCCTTGTCTTCCGAGCACCTTCTGGAAGTACTGAATCCCGCGACCGAGGAGGTCGTCGCCGCCGTCGCCGGGGCGAATCCGGCCGACGTCGACGCGGCCGTCACCCACGCCGCCCGGGCTCAGCGGATCTGGGCCGCCCTGCCCCCCGCCGACCGCGCCCGGCTGCTGCGCCGCTTCGCGGCCACCGTCGACGAGCACCTGGAGGAACTGGCCCGCCTGGAGGTCCGCGAGGCCGGCCACCTCATCGGCAACGCCCGCTGGGAGGCCGGCAACGTCCGCGACCTGCTGGATTACGCGGCCGGGGGAGTGGAACGGCTCACCGGCCGGCAGATCCCGGTGCCCGGCGGCCTGGACGTCACGATCCTCGAACCGCTCGGCGTCGTCGGGGTGATCGCGCCCTGGAACTTCCCCATGCCGATCGCCGCCTGGGGCACCGCCCCCGCCCTCGCGGCCGGCAACGCCGTCATCCTCAAGCCCGCCGAGACCACCCCGCTCACCGCGCTGCGCCTCGCCGAACTCGCCCTGGAGGCCGGGCTCCCGGAGCACCTCTTCCAGGTCCTGCCGGGACGCGGTGACATCACGGGCGACGCTCTGGTCCGGCACCCCGGAGTCGCCAAGATCGTCTTCACCGGCTCCACCCGCACCGGCACGCGCGTCGCCGCCCTCGGCGCCGAGCAGGTCAAGCCGGTCACCCTCGAACTCGGCGGCAAGAGCCCCAACATCGTCTTCGCCGACGCCGACCTCAAGACGGCTGTCGACCCCTTCTCCTTCCTCGACAACTCCGGCCAGGACTGCTGCGCCCGCACCCGCATCCTCGTCCAGGAGCCGGTCTACGACGAGGTCCGCGAACTGCTGGCCGACGCCCTGTCCGCCGTGGTCGTGGGCGACCCGGCCGACGAGAAGACCCAGATGGGCCCGCTGATCTCACGGCAGCAGCTCGACCGGGTCCGGAGCTTCGTGCCCGACACCGCCGAGGCCTTGCGCGGCAGCGCCCCCGAGGGCCCGGGCTTCTGGTTCCCGCCCACCGTCCTGACCGGCGAGAGCCCGGACTCGGCCGCGGCATGCGAGGAGATCTTCGGCCCCGTGGCCGTCCTCCTGCCCTTCACCGACGAGCAGGACGCGATCCGGCTGGCCAACGACACCCCCTACGGCCTCTCCGGCTCCATCTGGACCCGCGACGTCGGCCGCGCCCTGCGCGTCTCCCAGGGCGTCCGCGCCGGCAACCTGTCCGTCAACTCCCACGCCAGCGTCCGCTACTGGACCCCGTTCGGCGGCTACAAGCAGTCCGGCGTCGGGCGCGAGCTCGGCCCCGACGCCCTGGCCGCCTTCACCGAAACCAAGAACGTCTTCATCAGCACGGAGGGCCCCGCACAGTGACTGCCCAGGAGAACATCTGCCGCCGCCTGGTCGGCCGTACCGCCGTCGTCACCGGCGCCGGCAGCGGCATCGGCCTCGCCGCCGCCCGCCGCCTCGCCTCCGAGGGGGCCCACGTCGTCTGCGGCGACGTCGACGAGACCCGCGGCAAGGCCGCCGCCGAGGAGACCGGCGGCACCTTCGTCAAGGTCGACGTCACCGACCCCGACGAGGTCGAGGCGCTCTTCAGGACCGCCCACGACACCTATGGCAGCGTCGACATCGCCTTCAACAACGCCGGCATCTCCCCGCCCGACGACGACTCCATCCTGGAGACCGGCCTGGAGGCCTGGAAGCGCGTCCAGGAGGTCAACCTCACCTCCGTCTACCTGTGCTGCAAGGCCGCCATCCCCTACATGCAGCGCCAGGGCCGGGGCTCGATCATCAACACGGCGTCCTTCGTCGCCCGGATGGGCGCGGCGACCTCCCAGATCTCGTACACGGCCTCCAAGGGCGGCGTCCTCGCCATGTCCCGGGAACTGGGCGTGCAGTTCGCCCGCGAGGGCATCCGCGTGAACGCCCTGTGCCCCGGCCCGGTCAACACCCCGCTCCTCCAGGAGCTGTTCGCCAAGGACCCGGAGCGGGCCGCGCGCCGTCTGGTGCACATCCCGCTGGGCCGGTTCGCCGAGGCCGAGGAGATCGCCGCCGCCGTGGCCTTCCTCGCCAGCGACGACTCCTCGTTCGTGAACGCCACCGACTTCCTGGTCGACGGCGGGATCGCGGGGGCGTACGTCACACCCCTGTAGTCGGGCTCCGGACGGGCCGGGCCGCGCCCTACAGTGCCGGGATGAGCATGACGCCGCCGCCCGGCTGGTATCCCGACCCGCACGCCCCGCACCTCCAGCGCTGGTGGGACGGCACGGCCTGGACCGAGCACCGCCGCACGCCCGAGGCGCCCGCCGCCCCGCCGCCGGGCGGCGGCACCGGCCGGACGAAGGCGGTCGCCCTGACCGCCGCGGGCGCCGTCCTCGTCGCGGCGATCGTCACCGGAGCCGTCGCCCTCGACGGGGGCGACGGCGACGGCACGGAGACCAGGACGGCCCCGACCTCCGCGCCCGAGACCACACCCGGCTCGCCCGAGCCGACCCCCGAGGCGTCCACGTCGGAACCGTCCGCGGACGACCCCGCCGTCGTGGAGGACCAGCTCAACGGCATCACGTTCCCGCTGCGCGACGGCTGGGTCCGCCCGCAGTACGTCGCCCAGGACGACGTCGTCATGACGACCGACGGCACCTACGACTGCCCCGCCGGCGTCGGCCTGTGCCGCCACGGCATGGTCTTCTCCCGCACGGTGACCGAGAACGACGAGAAGTCCCCCGAGGCCCTTGCCAAGGCGGACATCTCCGAGGCCGCCGACGAGGCCTACGACCGCGACCGGCTCGGCCGCGAGCTCCACGGCGGCCTGGAGTCGCACCAGGTCGTCAAGTCCGGGCCGGTCGCGGTGGCGGGGCGCGCCGGGTACCTCGTGCGCTGGCGCGTCACGACCGGCAAGGGCCCCGGCGGCTACGTGCAGTCGCTGGTCTTCCCCTCCAGCGTCGGCACCGAGTCGCCGGTCCTCGTCCGGTACGTCTTCGACGCGGGCGAGGACGGACCGCCGCTCGCCGACATGGACCGCATCACCAAGGGCATCCGGCCGTTCGGCGACGCGGCCACGGGCGGCGGAGTCGGCAGCAGCATCGGCCCGACGGACTGACGCCGCACGAGCCTCAGAGGAACGTGTGGCCCTCACCGCGGTAGGTGGGCACGGTCGACGTCACCGCATCGCCCTCGACCAGGTGGAGCCGGTCGAACCGCTCGCACAGCTCACCGGCCTTGGCGTGCCGGAACCACACCTTGTCACCGATCAGCAGATCGTCCGCGGGCGAGCCCAGCAGCGGCGTCTGCACCTCACCGGCACCCTCCTGCGGGTCGTAGCGCAGCCCCTCGGGCAGATACGGCACGGGCGACCGGTCGGCCCCGGCCGCACCGGAGGCGGGATAGCCACCGCCGAGCACCGTCACGACCCCGACCCCCGGCCGTCGCACCACGGGCATGGCGAAGAGGGCCGACGGACGGCCGCTGAACGAGGTGTAGTTGTCGAACAGGCGCGGCACGTACAGCCCCGATCCGGCGGCGATCTCGGTCACCGCGTCCTCGGCCGCCGTGTGCTGCACCGAGCCGGTGCCGCCGCCGTTGACGAACTCCAGGTCCGGCACGACGGCCCGCACCGCGCGCACCACCTCCGCACGCCGCTCGGCGAGTTCACGCCTGGCCGCGGCCTGCATCAGCCGGATCGCACGGGACCGCAGCGGACGCCCGGCGAGCGAGTCCCCGACACCGGCGACATGCCCCTCGTAGGCCATGATCCCCACGACCTCGAAGCCGGGCCGCCGGGCCACCGCCCGTGCCACGTCGGCGACTTGGGCGGGGGAGTGCAGCGGCGAACGCCGGGCCCCGACCCGCACCCGCCCGCCGAGCAGCTTCAAGGAGGTGTCCAACTCCAGGCACACCCGCACCACTTCACGGCCGCCGCCGCGGGAGGCGTCGATCAGATCCAGCTGGGCGACGTCGTCGACCATGACGGTCACGGCGGCGGCGAGCTTGGGATCACCGGCCAGTTCGGCGTACGCCGCACGGTCGGCGGACGGATAGGCGAGCAGCACGTCCTCGAACCCCGAACGGGCCAGCCACAGCGACTCGGCCAGGGTGAACGACATGATCCCCGCGAAGCCGTCCCGGGCCAGGACGCGCTCCAGCAGCGCCCGGCAGCGCACCGATTTGCTGGCGACCCGGATCGGCTTGCCCCCGGCACGTCGGACCAGGTCGGCGGCGTTGGCGTCGAAAGCCTCCAGGTCCACGATCGCGAGAGGGGCGTCGAGATGGGCGGTGGCCCGGTCGTAACGGGCCCGGTCGGCGGCGCGCGCAGTCATGAACGCAGCCTGCCAGACTGGATTACCGCAGGGTAGGGGGACGTTCCGGGCAGATGCCCCGGCCTCGTGGACTGGTTCCCGTTCGCCCAGGAACAAGCCGTAGAGTGACGCGAACGTACGACGGACGCCGCCGGCCGGGGATCCGCGCCGGGATGACGCTCCGTCCGTACGGGTAGGTGTGCCCGGGACGATTCCGTACCGGGCCTCGGGCAGGACGGCAACGGCCCGCGGGAGACGAGCGGCCCGGGCATGAGGAAACGGGGGGTGCATGAGCACGGAAGCGCCACGCGCCTCCTTCCCCCCGCGCCCCACCACGCCACCGCGCCCGCCGCACCCGCCGGCAGACGGCCGGGACACCCAGGGCACCACGCCCGACCCCGCGCCGGGCCAGGCAGGAGCCCACGCCGGGACGGCCGGGGACGCGAACGGCCGCCCCCACTTCCCCTCCCTCGGAACCGCGACCACCGGCTCGGCCGCGCCCCGCCGCAGCGACCCTGCGGAACCTTGGCCCACCGAGCCCACCCGGTCCGCCGCGTCTCGGTCCACCGGACCTGCCGCGCCCGGGCGCACTGAGCCTGCGGAATCCTGGCCCATTGGGCCCGCCGCATCCTGGCGCAGCGAGCCTGCGGAGTCCCGGCCCACCGGCCTTGCCGCACCCCGGCCCACCGGCCTTGCTGCCCCCCGGCTCAGCGAGCCTGCGGAATCCCGCCCTACCGGCTCCGCCGCACCCCGGCCCACGGGGCCCATCGCACCCCGGCTCACCGAGCCCACCGCACTGCCCCCGCCCCGCGCCTCCACGCGCTTCCCGGACATGCCGCCCAGCATCGGCCGCGAGACGCGTGCCGACTCGGACCGGTCCTCCGTGGCCGGCCGCGATGGCCGCCCCGGCTCGGAGCGGCGGTCACGGATCGGCCGTCAGGCGGGGTCCGGTCCGGATGGGCCGTCCGGCGGCCGTGAGACCGGCGTCGGTTCGGACCGGCCCTCCGGCGGCCGTGAGAGCCGCCCCGGCTCGGACCGGCCTTCAGGCGTCGGCCGCGAGTCGGGCTTCGGCTCGGACGGGCGGTTTGGGGGTCGTGAGACCGGCGTCGGTTCGGACCGGCCCTCCGGGGTCGACCGCGAGACCCGCCCCGGCTCGGACCGACTGTCCGGCGGCCCTGATGACCGCCTCGGCTCGGACCGGTCCTCCGGGGCCGGCCGCGATGGCCGCCCGGCCTCGGAACGGCCTCCAGGCGTCGGCCGTGGGACAAGCCTCGGTTCGGGCGGGCCGACCGGCCCCGGCCGTGAGACCCGTCCCGGGTCGGAGACTCCGTCCGGTGTCAGCCGCGAGACCCGCCCCGGCTCCAACACCTCGTCCGGTGACGGCCGTGAGAACCGCCCCGGTTCGGCCAAGCCGTCCGCCACCCCGGCACCCGGCACTCCTCCGCGTCCGCGGCACCTCCCCACGCCGGGCGGCTCCTCCGGCCGGACCGGGCGTCCGGACACTCCGGAGGGGGCCTCGACGGAGACGCCCGGCCGGCCCTTCCGCCTCTCCGCCCCCGGCGGTTCCGGTGCTCCGGCCGGTGCACCGTCCGAGACGGCCGGCCGGCCCTTCCGGCTCCCCGCCCCCCGCCGCGGCGCCCCCGGCGAGGGCACCTCCGAGACGACCGCCCGCCTTCGCCCGGTCCCCGCCGACCCGGCACCGGGCGAGCCCGCCGTACCCTTCGCCCGCCCCGCCGCCTCGGGGGTGACCGCCACCCCGCCGCGCCCCGCGCACGAGCCGCAGGCCCCCTCCGCCCCGCCGCACCGGAGCCCCGCCCAGGTCTCGCCCGACCCCGCCCTCTCCTGGAGCGCCACGCGCCCCCTGGTGTCGTTCGGTGAGCCCGAGGGCTACGACGGCGACGCCCGGCCCCGGCCGCTCGTCCGGCGCGGGGCGCCGCAGGCCGCCGCTGCCGCCGTCTGCCTCGTACTCGGACTGGGCCTCATCTCGGGAGCGGTCACCGGCAGCTGGCTCGTCGGCGGCTCCGGGGAAGAGGGCTCGCCCAGCACCTTCGCCGCCGCCGGAAGCCTCTGGCACAGCGTCCCGGTCGACCAGCTGTTCCCGCCGACCGTGCAGGGCCGGGGCGCCGGGCCCGGCGGAGCCGACCGCACCTGGACCCGTATCGCCGTCGCCCCCGACAGCGGCTGCAAGGACGCCTTCGATCCGCTGCTGCGCAAGGCCCTCGCCCCCGTCGGCTGCGAACGCCTCCTGCGTGCCACCTACACCGATGCCACCCAGAGCTACGTGACTACTGTCGGCCTGCTCTTCACCACCGCCGACGCCCCCGGAATGACCGCCCTCGCGAACCGTTTCCGCAAGGAACGCCTGGACCGTCGCAGCGACCTGATGCCCCTGCCGTACGCCGCGAAGGGCACGCTCGCCGCCGGCTTCGGCGCCCGCCAGCGCGCATCCTGGACCGTCTCCGTCCTCACCGAGGCCCCCGTCGTCGTCTACGCCGTCTCCGGCTGGGCCGACGGCCGCACCGTCGACGACCCGCAGCCCGCCGGGGACGCCCTGGAGGCCGGCGCCACCACCGCCGCCGCGCAGGCCGGCCTCGGCAACGAGGCGCAGGGCCTCGCCGACCGCGTCGAACGCGACTTCCGCAGAAACGTCCGCTCGGCCTCGGAGCAGCCCTCGTGACCGCCGTGCACCCCCCGGCCGGGAAGCGCCCGCGCAGGCCGTCCAAGAGGGCCGCCGCCCTCGGCGTCCTGCTCACCGCCGGCCTCGTCCTCCTCCCCGCCGCCACCGCGCACGCCGACGGCATCCGCGCCCAGCAGTGGGCCCTCGATGCCATGCACACCGAGCAGGCCTGGCAGACCACCAAGGGCCGCGGCGTCACCGTCGCCGTCCTGGACACCGGCGTCGAGGAGGACCACCCCGACCTGGCCGGCAACGTCCTGCCCGGCAAGGACCTGGTCGGCTTCGGGGCCGAACCCGGTGACCGCGCCTGGGCCCGGCACGGCACCGCCATGGCCGGCATCATCGCCGGCCACGGACACGGCCCCGGCGACGCCGACGGCGTCCTCGGCATCGCGCCCGAGGCGAAGATCCTCCCGGTCCGCGTGATCCTGGAGGACGGCGATCCTTCCCGGGCCAAGGCCCGCAGCACCCGCGGCAACGCCCTCGCCGAGGGCATCCGCTGGGCCGCCGACCACGGCGCCGACGTCATCAACCTCTCCCTCGGCGACGACTCCGCCTCCGCGCACCCCGAACCCGGCGAGGACCAGGCCATCCAGTACGCCCTGAAGAAGGGCGTGGTGGTCGTCGCCTCAGCGGGCAACGGCGGCGAGAAGGGCGACCACATCTCCTACCCGGCCGCCTACCCGGGCGTCATCGCCGCCACCGCCGTCGACCGCGCCGGCACCCGCGCCTCCTTCTCCACCCGCCGCTGGTACGCCACGGTCAGCGCCCCCGGCGTCGACGTCGTCATCGCCGACCCCGACCACAAGTACTACGAAGGCTGGGGCACCAGCGCCGCCGCCGCCTTCGTCTCCGGCGCCGCCGCCCTGGTCAAGGCGGCCCACCCCGGTCTCGCCCCGGCCCAGATCAAGACGCTGCTGGAGGACACCGCCCGCAACGCCCCGGCCGGGGGCCGCGACGACTCCCGCGGCTTCGGCTTCGTCGACCCGGCCGCCGCCATCGAGGCCGCCGGCCGCCTCAAGCCGCAGGACCTGCAGTCGGCGTCCTACGGCGCGCAGTACTTCGGCAGCGGACCTGACGCCGACGCCTCCGGCGACGGCCCCGCCGACTGGGCCGCCCCCCTCGCGGGCGGTGCAGGCGGCGTCCTCCTGGTCGCTGCGGTCGTCCTGTGGCGCGGCCGCCGTGCCGGCCGTGCGGACCTCTGAGCCACTGCCGGGAGCCCACCACCCGGCCGATAGGGTCGACGCGTGGCGAACAAGAACATCCCGGACTCCGGCTTCTCCGACGACGACGGCTCCGCCGACCCCCGGCTGAGCGCGGCCCTCATCGCCTGGTCCGCGGACCGGAGCGCCGTGGGTCCGGTCCTGGCCGCCCTCAAGGACGCCCGCCTGCTCGTCCCCGTCGTGGCCGTGCTCGGCGAGGTCGAGGAGGACGAGCGGGGCCTGCGCCACGAGAAGACCAGCGACATGGCCGTCCCCACTCTGAAGGCCGGCGACCGCACCGCCCTGCCCGCCTTCACCTCCACGGACTCCCTCGCCCGCTGGGACCCGGCCGCCCGCCCCGTCGCCGTGCCCCTGCACCAGGCCCTGCAGGCCGCCGCGCACGAGAAGGCGGACACGATCGTGCTCGACCTGGCCGGGCCCGTGCCCTTCGAGCTGGCGGGCCCCGCCCTGCTCGCCCTCGCCGAGGGCCGTACGACCACCGACCCGCTCACCGACCCGGCCGTCGTCGGGGCCGTCCGCTCAGCCGTGGCCGCCGAACCCGCCGTCCTGCGCGCCCACCTCGGCCCGGGCCGGGCCGACGGCACCCTCGCCCTGGTGCTGGACCCGTCCGCGGCGCCGGCCGAGGCGGCGAGGGCCGTCGCCGAGCGGCTCGCCGCCGACGCAACACTCAGGGCCCGCCTGGTGCGCGGCCTCGACCTGGCACTGCTGCCTGCCGAGGCGACGCCACCGGGCGAGCCCCTGTTCGTACGCTGAGGTCCGACCTAGCCGTAGACCGGGCCCGTGTACTTCTCGCCCGGCCCCTGGCCCGGCTCGTCCGGGACGAGCGAGGCCTCGCGGAACGCCAGCTGGAGCGACTTCAGACCGTCGCGCAGGGGCGCCGCGTGGAAGGAGCTGATCTCGGTCGCCGTGGCGTCCAGCAGACCGGCCAGGGCGTGGACCAGCTTGCGGGCCTCGTCCAGGTCCTTGTGCTTCTCGCCCTCCTCGGTCAGACCGAGCTTCACGGCGGCGGCGCTCATCAGGTTGACGGCGACCGTCACGATCACCTCGACCGCCGGGACCTCGGCGATGTCGCGGGCCATGGCGTCGAAGTCGGGGGACTCAGGAGGGGTCTCACTCATGCCCCACACGATAGGCGCAGCGGGCGGGCGACCCCCACGTGACCCCGGCCCGTCCCAATTGGCCGTTCCTGGCCCTTGCTGGTAATCTCGTGTAACGACCGGTCGGACACGTGTGCCCCACAGCTCGCGGGCCCGGCCCACAAGTGGAGGCTTTCGAACTCCCACCCGATCGCCCTCAGGGCGGCGGGTCACCGGTCAGGCGGTCCCGTCCATGCGGCGGCGATCCGTCCGAAAGCGCGCCCCGCGGCCCCCCGCGGCGGTGCTCCGGTAGTTCGAGGAGCCCCGCCTGGGATCGTCCGGGGCATTTTTGTTGCACCGGCGCGGTTAGGTCTATCGATACAAGACGTTACGCGGCCGTCCGCCAGACCGTCGCGTGGTGCTACCGAGGAGGATCCATCAGCGCCGAGCCCCGCATCAACGACCGGATTCGCGTTCCCGAGGTGCGACTTGTCGGTCCCAGTGGCGAGCAGGTGGGCATCGTCCCCCTGGCCAAGGCACTGGAGCTTGCGCAGGAGTACGACCTGGACCTGGTCGAGGTCGCGGCGAACGCCCGTCCGCCCGTGTGCAAGCTCATGGACTACGGGAAGTTCAAGTACGAGTCGGCCATGAAGGCCCGTGAGGCGCGCAAGAACCAGGCGCACACGGTCATCAAGGAGATGAAGCTCCGGCCGAAGATCGACCCGCACGACTATGACACCAAGAAGGGTCACGTCGTCCGGTTCCTCAAGCAGGGCGACAAGGTCAAGATCACGATCATGTTCCGTGGTCGCGAGCAGTCCCGTCCCGAGCTGGGCTACCGACTGCTGCAGCGTCTCGCGGAGGACGTCCAGGACCTGGGTTTCGTCGAGTCGAACCCGAAGCAGGACGGCCGGAACATGATCATGGTTCTCGGTCCGCACAAGAAGAAGACCGAGGCGATGGCCGAGGCTCGCCAGGCGCAGGAAGCCCGCAAGGCGGAAGCGAAGGCCAACCCCGGCAAGTCGCAGAACGCCGCGGAGACCGAGGCGCCGGCTGAGGAGCCCGCCGAGGCGTGACTCCCCGGGACGCCAGTCCCAGGAAGCAACCGATACAAGACGACGCTCCACCGTGCCCGGTTTCGCGACCGGGCACCGGAGCGCCACCGACGAGGAGAGAACGGCGCTATGCCGAAGAACAAGTCGCACAGCGGTGCCAGCAAGCGCTTCAAGATCACCGGCTCCGGCAAGGTGCTGCGCGAGCGCGCCGGCAAGCGCCACCTGCTCGAGCACAAGTCGTCCCGCGTGACGCGTCGCCTCACCGGCAACGCCGAGATGGCCCCGGGCGACGCCGCGAAGATCAAGAAGCTTCTCGGCAAGTGACGTCCGGGCGCGCGAGCGCCGGACGTACGTCAGACCGGGACCCAATCGATTTCGGGTCGTGTGAGCACCCCCACGGCCCCGCTACAAGGAGTTAACAAGTGGCACGCGTCAAGCGGGCAGTCAACGCCCACAAGAAGCGCCGGGCGATCCTCGAGCAGGCCTCCGGCTACCGCGGTCAGCGCTCGCGCCTGTACCGCAAGGCCAAGGAGCAGGTCACCCACTCGCTGGTCTACAACTACAACGACCGCAAGAAGCGCAAGGGCGACTTCCGTCAGCTGTGGATCCAGCGCATCAACGCCGCTGCCCGCGCCAACGGCATGACCTACAACCGCTTCATCCAGGGTCTGAAGGCCGCGAACGTCGAGGTCGACCGCAAGATCCTGGCCGAGCTGGCCGTCAACGACGCCGGTGCGTTCGCCGCCCTCGTCGAGGTCGCCCAGAAGGCGCTGCCGAGCGACGTGAACGCGCCGAAGGCTGCGTGACGCCGGCCCGAGCCGACGTGAACTGAAGGACCCGCAGGCCGGACGGTCTGCGGGTCCTGCTGTGCAGCTACCGAGAAAGCGAACAGGATGCCGCCTGCCACCCCCGAGCTCGTCTCCCCCCGCTCCCCACGCGTCCTGGCCGCGCGGCGGCTGGCCAAGCGGAACTTCCGGGGGAAGGACCGCCTGTTCCTGGCGGAGGGGCCGCAGGCCGTGCGGGAAGCCGCCGGGCACCGGACCGGGGACGCGGCCACGCTCGTGGAGCTCTTCACGACGCTGGAGGCCGCCGAGCGCTACGCCGACATCGTCGGGGCCGCCCGGGACGCCGGAGCCCGGGTGCACCTCGCCGCCGAGCAGGTCATCGCCGACATCTCCACCACCGTCACCCCGCAGGGCCTCGTCGGCGTCTGCCGGTTCCTGGACACGCCCTTCGAGGAGGTCCTCGCGGCCCGCCCCCGGCTCGTCGCCCTTCTCGCCAACGTCCGTGACCCGGGCAACGCCGGGACGGTACTGCGCTGCGCCGACGCCGCCGGGGCCGAGGCCGTCGTCCTGACCGACGCCTCCGTCGACGTGTACAACCCCAAGGCCGTCCGCGCCTCCGTCGGCTCCCTGTTCCACCTGCCGGTCGCCGTCGGCGTGCCCGTGGAGCACGCCGTCCAAGCGCTGCGGGACGCCGGTGTCCGGGTCCTGGCCGCCGACGGGGCGGGCGACCGCGATCTGGACGACGAGCTCGACAAGGGCACCATGGGCGGGCCCACCGCCTGGGTCTTCGGCAACGAGGCCTGGGGCCTGCCGGAGGAGACCCGCGCCCTCACCGACGCCGTCGTCCGCGTCCCGATCCACGGGAAGGCCGAGAGCCTGAACCTCGCCACCGCCGCCGCCGTATGTCTCTATGCGTCGGCGCGTGCACAGCGCGCCTCCGGAGGGTGCCGCTCCGTCACCGGGAACTAGTAGGGTGACCAGCTCAGGGACCCCTCTGCGAGCCTTGGAGGTGGGGTACGGGGATGACCGTCGGCACGAGCAGCGCACCGGGAGCCCAGGACGCCGGGGGCCCGCCCGCCGCGTCCCGGCCACCCGGTGATCCCGCCGGCCTCGGCATCGACCCCGACCACCTGCCCGACGGGCTCGTCGTCGCCGACGAGCAGGGCCACGTCATCTGCTTCAACGCGGCCGCCGAGCGCATCACCGCCGTCCGCGCCCGGGACGCCCTCGGGCAGCGGCTGGAGAAGGCCCTGCCCTTAGAGGACCTGGAAGGCCGGCGCTGGTGGCAGCTGACCGACCCGTACGGTGGCCTCGCCATCCGCGTCGGACAGCCCGAGCGCAACCTGCTCCTGCCCGGCGGCCGTGAGGTGCTGGTCTCCGCGCGCTACGTCCGCACCCGGCCCACCGGACCCCTCCGGCGCCTGGTCGTCACCCTGCGCGACACCGAGGCCCGCCGCCGCACCGAGCGCAGCCACGCCGAGCTGATCGCCACGGTCGCCCACGAACTGCGCTCCCCGCTCACGTCGGTCAAGGGCTTCACCGCCACGCTGCTCGCCAAGTGGGAACGCTTCACCGACGACCAGAAGCGGCTGATGCTGGAGACCGTCGACGCCGACGCCGACCGGGTCACCCGGCTCATCGCCGAGCTGCTCGACATCTCCCGGATCGACTCCGGCCGCCTGGAGGTGCGCCGCCAGCCCGTCGACATCGGCGCCGCCGTCGGACGGCACATCCAGGCCTACGTCGCCGCCGGCCAGCCCGCCGACCGGTTCCTGCTGCGCGTCCAGCAGCCGCTGCCCGACCTGTGGGCCGACCCCGACAAGATCGACCAGGTGCTCAGCAACCTGCTCGAAAATGCCGTGCGGCACGGCGAGGGAACTGTCACGATCGACGTCACGGCCACGGCGTCCCCCCGCGAGGACGAGGACACCGGTACGTCGGTCATCGTGAGCGACGAGGGGCCCGGCATCCCGGAGGAGTCCATGAACCGCGTCTTCACCCGCTTCTGGCGGGGCAGCAAGCGCGGCGGGACGGGCCTCGGTCTCTACATCGTCAAGGGCATCGTCGAGGCCCACGGCGGCACCATCACGGTCGGCCGCGCCCCCGGCGCCGGCGCCGAGTTCCGATTTACGTTGCCCGTGAGCGCTCCGGCCTACCTCGCCTGAGCACCGCGGGCACATTCGCGTACCTCCACCCCGTTAGACTCGGCCATTGGCACCTTTGTGTCCCTTCAGGCGGCCGTCCGAGTCGGAGACGGGGACCTCCAGCCAGCCAATCGGAAGCACGGGAAGAGATGTCGGCACCGAATAAGTCGTACGACCCGGTCGAGGTCGAGACGTTGAAACCGGAAGAGATCGAGCGCATGCGGGACGAGGCGCTCGCCGCCTTCGCCGCCGCGGACTCCCTCGACGCACTCCACGAGGCGAAGGTCGCCCAGACCGGCCCCGCCTCCCCGCTGGCCCTCGCCAACCGCGAGATCGGCGCCCTGCCCCCGCACGCCAAGGCCGAGGCCGGCAAGCGTGTCGGCCAGGCCCGCGGCGCCGTGAACAAGGCCCTCGCGGCCCGCCAGGCGGAACTGGAGGCCGAGCGGGACGCGCGCGTGCTCGTCGAGGAGGCGGTGGACGTCACGCTGCCTTACGACCGCGTCGTCGCCGGCGCCCGGCACCCGCTGACCACGCTGTCGGAGCGCATCGAGGACGTGTTCGTGGCCATGGGCTACGAGGTCGCCGAGGGGCCCGAGGCCGAGGCCGAGTGGTTCAACTTCGACGCCCTCAACATCGGCCCGGACCACCCGGCCCGCGGCGAGCAGGACACCTTCTTCGTGCAGAGCGCCGACGGCGGTACCGACTCCGGCGTCGTGCTGCGCACCCACACCTCGCCCGTACAGATCCGTTCGCTGCTGCAGCGCGACCTGCCGGTCTACGTGATCTGCCCCGGTGTCGTCTACCGCACCGACGAGCTGGACGCCACGCACACTCCCGTCTTCCGGCAGGTCGAGCTGCTCGCCGTCGACGAGGGCCTGACCATGGCCGACCTCAAGGGCACCCTCGACCACATGGTCACGGCGCTGTTCGGCGCGGGCATGAAGACCCGGCTGCGGCCCAACTTCTTCCCCTTCACCGAGCCGTCCGCCGAGATGGACATGGTGTGCTACGTCTGCCGCGGCGAGTCCGTCGGCAACCCCGACCGGCCCTGCCGCACCTGCTCCAGCGAGGGCTGGATCGAGCTCGGCGGCTGCGGCATGGTCAACCCCAAGGTGCTGACCGCCTGCGGCGTCGACCCGGAGAAGTACAGCGGCTTCGCCTTCGGGTTCGGCATCGAGCGGATGCTGATGTTCCGCCACAACGTCGAGGACATGCGAGACATGGTCGAGGGTGACGTCCGGTTCACCCGGCCGTTCGGGATGGAGATCTGATGCGGGTCCCGCTTTCTTGGCTGCGGGAGTACGTCGACCTGCCGGCGACGGAGACCGGCCGAGACGTCCAGGCCAAGCTCATTTCCGCCGGTCTGGAGGTCGAGACCGTCGAGCAGCTCGGTGCCGACCTCAAGGGCCCGCTGGTCGTCGGCCAGGTGCTGACCATCGAGGAGCTGGAGGGCTTCAAGAAGCCGATCCGCTTCTGCACCGTCGACGTCGGCCAGGCCAACGGCACCGGCGAGCCTCAGGAGATCGTCTGCGGCGCCCGTAACTTCGCGGTCGGCGACAAGGTCGTCGTGGTCCTGCCCGGCGCCTCGCTGCCCGGCGGTTTCACGATCTCCGCGCGCAAGACGTACGGCAGGAACTCGCACGGCATGATCTGCTCCGGCGAGGAGCTGGGCATGGGCGACGACGGCACCAAGGGCATCATCGTCCTGCCGCCGGAGACCGAGGTGGGCAAGGACGCCATCGAGCTCCTGGAGCTCGTCGACGAGGTCCTGGACATCGCCGTCACCGCCAACCGCGGTGACTGCCTGTCCATCCGCGGCGTCGCCCGCGAGACCGCCATCGCCTACGGCCTGCCGCTGCGCGACCCGGCCCTGATCGACGTGCCCGGCCCGAACGCCTACGGCTACCCGGTGCAGATCTCGGACCCCACCGGCTGCGACCGCTTCACCGCCCGCACGGTGACCGGTCTGAGCGCCGAGGCCCGCTCCCCGATCTGGCTCCAGCGCCGGCTCCAGAAGGTCGGCATGCGCCCGATCTCCCTCGCCGTCGACGTCACCAACTACGTGATGATGGAGCTCGGCCAGCCGCTGCACGCCTACGACCGCGGCCTGGTCCAGGGCACGATCGGCGTGCGCCGGGCCGAGCCGGGCGAGAAGCTCGTCACCCTCGACGCCGTCGAGCGCACGCTGGACGCCGAGGACCTGGTGATCACCGACGACCGGGGCCCCATCGGGCTCGCCGGCGTCATGGGCGGTGCCAACACGGAGATCGCCGATCACGACGACGTCGAGAACGCCACGGCGGACGTCGTCATCGAGGCCGCGCACTTCGACGCTGTGTCCATCGCGCGCACGGCCCGCCGCCACAAGCTGTCCTCCGAGGCGTCCCGGCGCTTCGAGCGCGGCGTCGACCCGCAGGCCGCGGCCGCCGCCGCGCAGCGCACCGTCGACCTGCTGGTCCTCCTCGCCGGGGGCACCGCCGAGGCCGGCGTCACCGAGGTCCTGGCTCCCTCCGCGCCGCACACCATCGCCCTCCCGGCCGACCACCCGGACAAGGTCGCGGGCGTCGCCTACGGCCGCGAGACCGTCGTGCGCCGCCTCCAAGAGGTCGGCTGCGACGTGTACGGGCAGGACGAGCTGATCGTCACCGTGCCGTCCTGGCGCCCCGACCTCACCGACCCGAACGACCTGGCCGAAGAGGTCATCCGGCTGGAGGGCTACGAGAACCTGCCCTCCACGCTGCCCAGGCCGCCGGCGGGCCTCGGCCTGACCGACCGGCAGCGGCTGCACCGCCGTGTCGGCCGTGCCCTGGCCGGTGCCGGGTACGTCGAGGCGCTGAACTACCCGTTCATCGGCGAGCAGGTCTTCGACCAGCTCGGCCTGGACGCGGACGACCCGGCCCGCCGTGTCGTGAAGCTCAGCAACCCGCTGAGCGACGAGGAGCCCGCGCTGCGCACCACGCTGCTGCCGGGTCTGCTCGCCGCCCTGCGCCGCAACGACGGCCGGGGCTCGCACGACCTCGCACTGTTCGAGACCGGACTGGTCTTCCGGCCGCGCGAGGAGCGGCGGACCGCGGCCGTGCTGCCCGTCGACCGCCGCCCGACCGACGAGGAGCTCGCCGAGCTGAACGCGGCGCTGCCCGACCAGCCGCGGCACGCGGCGGTCGTCCTCGCCGGTGCGCGCGAGCAGGCCGGCTGGTGGGGCAAGGGCCGTCCGGCCGACTGGGCCGACGCGGTCGAGGCCGCCCGGTCCGTCGCCCGTGAGGCCGGTGCCGAACTCGTCATCCGCAAGGGCCAGTACGGGCCGTGGCACCCGGGGCGGTGCGCCGAGCTCGCGGTCACCGTGGACGGCGCCGAGCGGGTCGTGGGCCACGCGGGCGAACTGCACCCCCGGGTCGTGAAGGCGCTCGGGCTGCCCGCGCGCAGCTGCGCGATGGAGATCGACCTGGACGCGGTGGAGGCGGCCGGTGACGGCACGGCCGAGGCGCCGCGGATCTCCACGTTCCCCGTCGCCACGCAGGACGTCGCCCTGGTGGTCGACGCCGTCGTCCCGGCGGCGGAGGTCGAGGAGGCCCTGCGTGCGGGGGCCGGGGAATTGCTGGAGTCGATCCGGCTGTTCGACGTCTACGAGAACGCGGAGCAGCTGGGTGACGGACGGAAGTCGCTCGCCTATGCGCTGCGGTTCCGGGCGGCCGACCGGACGCTGACCGTGGACGAGGCCTCCGCGGCCCGGGACGCTGCGGTCGCCCTCGCGGGCGAGCGGGTCGGAGCCGAGTTGCGGAGTTAGCGCCGCGGGACTGCGCGTCGACGGCGGCTGCGGGCTCGTCGTGGCTCGTCGCGCAGTTCCCCGCGCCCCTCGGGGCGGCCGGCGATGCCGTCCGCCCCGCCACGGAGTGTCGGGCAGGCAGCTGGGCGGACGGCGGAAGCGGGCCGCCGCACTGTACGAGGGGGAGCCGGCGGCCCGGCCGGCCTCTTTCGAGGCAATTCAGTCAACCGGTCGGCGACTCTGAGCGACAGTGCGCACACCCTGCGGATTCGGGCACTCCGTTCACACCCCGTGTGAAGGCGGACCCACTAACCTGGCCGCACCGAGCCACCCGGGGGGCCCACATGCAGCCCAACACTCTGCTCGACGCGATCCTGGACGAGGCGGGGATCTCGCACGCGGGGCTGGCCGCACACGTCAATCAGGCGGGACGGGCGCGAGGCCTGTCCCTGAGGTACGAACACACCGCCGTCGCCCGGTGGTTGAAGGGGCAGCGCCCCCGGGGCCAGGTGCCCGACCTGATCTGCGAGGTGCTCGCGGCACGGCTGCAACGGCAGGTCACCCTCGACGACATCGGCCTCGGCGTGCCGGGCGAGCCGTCCGCCCCGCACACCGGCTCCCTGTCCGGGTTCGTCGAACGGGCCACCGCCCTGTGGCGCTCCGACCAGCAGCAACGGCCCCACATCCTGGGTGCGCCCGCGCTCACCGGCACGCCCGCCGTGATGCCGGTGTGGGAGTGGGAGAACCCGCCCGAGGACGTGGACGTCTCCCGCGGCGGCCGGCACCGGGTGACCACGGGCGACCTGGAGATGCTGCGGGCCGCCCGTGCGCACTACGAGCAGATGTACCGCAAGGCCGGCGGCATCGCCACGCGGGCCCGGATCGTCGGCTTCCTCAACGCCGAGGCCGCGCCGCTGCTGCGCGGCAGCTACACCGACGAGACGGGCCGTCAACTGCACCGGGCCACAGGCGGGTTGGTGGCGGTCGCCGGCATCTGCGCGTACGACTCCGACGCGCACGGACTCGCCCAGCGCTACTTCCACCAGGCCTTGCGGCTGGCCAAGGCCAGCGGGGACCGGGGTCTCGGCGCGTATGTGATCGCCCTGCTCGTCAACCAGTCGCTGTTCATGCGGGAGTACCGGCAGTCCGTCGCCTTCGCGGAGGCGGCGCTGCGGGCCGCCGGCAAGCACATCACCCCGGCGCTCGCCTCCGATCTCTACGCGATGCAGGCCAAGGCCTACGCGCACCTCGGGGACGGTGGCAGCGCCCTGTCCTGCATCCGGCGGGCCGAGCAGTCCGCCGAGCGCATCCGGCGCGGCTACGAGCCCGACGAGACCGGTTATGTCCAGCCCGGGCTCGTCAACGTCCAGGTGGCGGAGGCGCTGCTGAGCCTCGGGGAGATCGCGGCCGCCGGGGAGCATGCCGCGGCCGCCGTCGACAACCCGGCGCACGACCGCGGCCGGGTGCACCGGCTGGCGATGCTGAGCACCATCGAGCTGCGGCAGGGCAACGCCGACAAGGCGGTGGTCATCGCCGTGCAAATGGCCGAGCAGGCCCGGGGCATGGAGTCCCAGCGGCTGCGCGACCGGCTGCGCGCGGTGCGGGAGCACCTGGTGCGCAGTGGCTGCGCCGGCACGGCCGAGGCCGCCGAACTCATCGACGGGGCCCTGCGCGTACCGTTGTAGATCCGGGCGGTGGTGCCCGGGGTCGCTCCGAGGCGCTTCCCGTGCGCCTGCTGTCCCTTCGTCCCTGCTGCGATATTGCCACTTACTCGACGGAAGGTGGCAGAACCGTGCAGTGGACGAAACACAACGAGCAAACTGTGTACTCAAACCGCTGGTTCAGCGTCAATCTCGCGGATGTCGAACTGCCGGACGGCCGGCATCTGGACCACTTCCTCATACGGCTGCGGCCCGTTGCGGTGGCCACGGTCGTCAACGAGGCCAACGAGGTGCTGCTGCTCTGGCGGCACCGCTTCATCACCGACAGCTGGGGGTGGGAACTCGCGGCGGGCGTCGTCGAGGACGGCGAGGACATCGCCCGCGCGGCCGCCAGGGAACTGGAGGAGGAGACCGGCTGGCGGCCGGGACCCCTTCGCCACCTCATGAGCGTGGAGCCGTCCAACGGGCTCACCGACGCCCGGCACCACGTGTACTGGGCCGACGAGGGCGACTACGTCGGGCACCCCGTGGACGACTTCGAGTCGGACCGCCGGGAATGGGTGCCTCTCAAGCTCGTCCCCGACATGGTCGCCCGCGGCGAGGTCCCGGCCGCCAACATGGCGGCCGCGTTACTGCTGCTGCACCATCTCAGGCTCGGTCAGGACACGCTGCCCTGAGTCAACGGCCCAGCGCCTGCCAGATCGCCATGACGAGGGCACCCACGGCGGTGAGGGCGGCGACCGCGGGCAGCGGCCAGCGCGCGTGTTCGAGCGTGTGGATACGGGTGTTGAGCTCCTCGATCTCCTTGGCGGTCTCCTCGGTGCGGTGGCTGAGCAGAGCCAGTCCCCCCTCGACGCGGGCGTAGGCCACATCGAGGCGGCGTCGTAACTCTGCGAGTTCTCCATGGACGACGGGATGCTCGGGATCGGCGGTCACGATTCCGCTCCTTTCCGTAGTCGTTTCACATCCCTTGCATGCGCATGAGGAGTCAACTCGCCTGGTGGGCGCCTGGGGAGAGTGTGCGTAGGGCATATGCGAGCCCGGCGCGCACACGGTGTGCGAATGCCGCGGGCCCGGCACCACATCCGGTGCCGGGCCCGTGCCATGGCTGAAATCTGACCGTCCGTAACCGGCCTCGGGGTGAGGCGGACGGGGACTGCCGGTCAGGCGTACGTGTAGAAGCCCGAGCCGGACTTGCGGCCCAGCCGGCCCGCGTCGACCATGCGCTGCAGGAGCGGGGGAGCGGCGTACAGGGGCTCCTTGTACTCCTCGTACATCGACTGCGCGACCGAGGCGACCGTGTCCAGGCCGATCAGGTCCGACAGCTTCAGCGGGCCCATCGGGTGGGCGCAGCCCATCTCCATGCCGTTGTCGATGTCCTCGCGGCTGGCGATGCCCGTTTCGAACATCCGGATCGCGGAGAGCAGGTACGGGATCAGCAGCGCGTTGACCACGAAGCCGGAGCGGTCCTGGGCGCGGATCGCGTGCTTGCCCAGCAGCTTCTCCGTGAACACCTGGGCGCGGCCGATGGTGCCCTCGGACGTGGTCAGCGCCGGGATCAGCTCGACGAGCTTCTGCACCGGGGCCGGGTTGAAGAAGTGGATGCCGATGACCTGGTCGGGCCGCGAGGTCGCCACCGCCAGCTTCACCAGCGGGATGGACGAGGTGTTGGAGGCCAGGATGGCGTCAGGCCGGGTCACGACCTGGTCCAGTACCTGGAAGATTTCGGTCTTCACCTGCTCGTTCTCCACGACGGCCTCGATCACGAGGTCACGGTCGGCGAACTCGCCGAGGTCCGTGGTGAAGCTAAGGCGGGCCAGCGTGGCCTCCTGCTCCTCCTCGGTGATCTTGCCGCGCTCGGCGGCCTTGGCCAGGGAGGTGAACAGCCGGGTGCGGCCGATCTCCAGGGCTTCGCCGGTGGTCTCGGCGACCTTGACGTCCAGGCCGGCCCGGGCGCACACCTCGGCGATGCCCGCGCCCATCTGACCGCAGCCCACGACTCCGACGCGTGCAATGTCTCCCGCTGGGATGTCCGTCACATCGTCCCTTTCGCTGCTGATCCACGTCCGGGCAGGTTCGCCGGGTCCCGGTGCCTGCTCCGTTCGTGCACGTTACTCCGAAGTATCGATGATCGATCGCCGGGGTCGGCTCTGCTTCGGGCATGCTGGGCGCGGAGCGATCCGCGGCCGGGCGGATCCGCGGCTTTTGGAGCATGCGGATGGGACGAGTCTCACGCAGGGCGTTCGCGGTGGCGGCGCTGTCGGCGTTCACGATGATGCCTCAGGCGTCGGCCGCGCCCGGTCGCCGGGGCGGCGCCCCGGACCCCGAGATGCGGGGTGTCTGGATCGCGTCCGTGGCCAACCGCGACTGGCCGTCGAAGCCCGGGCTGACCGCGTCGCAGCAGCGCGCCGAACTCCGCACCCACCTCGACACGGCGGTCCGCAACCGGCTCAACACCGTGTTCTTCCAGGTCCGGCCCACGGCGGACGCCCTGTGGCCCTCGCCGTACGAGCCCTGGTCGCAGTACCTCACCGGCACCCAGGGCAAGGACCCCGGCTGGGACCCGCTGGGTACGGCGGTCCGGGAGGCGCATGCGCGGGGCCTGAAGCTGCACGCCTGGTTCAACCCGTACCGGGTCGCCGTACACGCCGACCCGACCCGGCTCGCCGCTTCACACCCCGCCCGGGAGAACCCCGACTGGGTGGTGACGTACGGCGGGAAGCTCTTCTACAACCCCGGGCTGCCCGAGGTCCGCGCCTTCGTCGAGGACGCGATGCTCGACGCGGTGGCGAAGTACCCCGTGGACGGCGTCCACTTCGACGACTACTTCTACCCGTACCCGGTGGCGGGGGAGCGCTTCGACGACGACGCGGCCTACGACGAGCACGGCGGCGGCTTCCCGGACCGGGCCGCCTGGCGGCGGGACAACATCGACCGGCTGGTGCGGGAGACGGCGGACCGCGTCAACGAGGTCCGGCCGGGCGCTCGCTTCGGCATCAGCCCCTTCGGCGTATGGCGCAACGCCGGGACCGACCCGCTCGGCTCGGACACGAAGGCGGGTGTGGAGACCTACGACGACCTGCACGCGGACACGCGCAAGTGGGTGCGCGAAGGCTGGATCGACTACATTGTCCCGCAGCTGTACTGGAACATCGGCTTCGCCGCCGCCGACTACGCCAAGCTGCTGCCCTGGTGGGCGGAGGTCGCACGCGGCAGCTCGACGCAGCTCTACGTGGGGGAGGCGCTGTACAAGGCCGGCGACCCGGCGCAGCCCGCGGCGTGGCAAAAGGCCGGTGAGCTCTCCCGGCACCTGACGCTGGCCGGGAAGTACCCGCAGGTGCGCGGACACGCCTACTTCGCCGCCAGGGACGTGGCGGCCGACCGGATCGGGGCGATGGCGCGGGTCGTCGCCGACCACTACGGGGAGCCGGCGCCGCCCCCGCGCTGAATCACGGCCCGGTGGTGGTCTCCCTGTGCCGGATCTCCGTGTCCGGACCCGGCGAGCACACGCCCTCGTGCCCGTCCTCGAACCGGACGCGGTACGGGGGCCCGCCCTCCTGGCCGAGCACTTCGACGATCTCACCGACCTTGTCGTGCTGACCGACCACCCTGCCGTGCTGGACAAGCTGGTCGCCCACGATTGCGCGCATCTGGGGCCTCCTCACGATGTGCGGAGCAGCGGTCCGTGGCCTCCGAGTCTACGGCGGGGGGCGCCTGCCGGCAGGGGCCGTGCGCCGTCCCGCTCAGCCGCGTGATCGCTGTGTGACGGCGATGCAGACCAGCACCGCCGCGGCCGTCAGCGGGGCGGCGACCGTGAGGCGCTCGCCCAGCAGCAGCACCGACCACACCAGTGTGAGCAGCGGCTGGGCAAGCTGCAACTGGCTGGCCTTGGGGATGCCGATGGCCGCCATGCCGCGGTACCAGACGACCAGCCCGACGAACTGCGAGCCCGCCGCGACCCACAGCAGCCCGGCGACGCTGTGCGCGGTCAGGTGCACCGGCTCGTGCGCCAGGGCGAACGCGGCGACGGGCACGGTCAGCGGCAGGCACAGCACCAGCGCCCAGCCGATCACCTGCCAGCCCGGCATCACCCGGGCCAGGCGGCCGCCCTCGGTGTAGCCGGCCGCGCAGACCAGCAGCGCGGCGAAGAGGTACAGGTCGGCGGTGGTCAGGGCGCCGCCGCTCTGCTGCACGGTGAAGGCCAGTACCGCCGCCGCGCCCGCGAGGGCGGCGGCCCAGAAGGTGCGCGAGGGCCGGGTGCCCACACGCAGCGCCGAGAAGAGAGCGGTCGTCAGCGGCAGCAGCCCGACCACGACGGCGGCGTGCGCGGTGGTGGAGGTCTCCAGCGCGAGCGTGGTCAGCAGGGGGAAACCGAGGACGACACCGGCCCCGACGACCGCGAGTCCCGCCCAGTGCCGGCGGGCGGGGAGCGGCACCCGCAGGGCCAGCAGACAGCCGCCCGCGATCACCGCGGCCAGGACGCTCCGCACGGCGACGAGCGACCAGGGCCCGAAGCCCTCAAGACCCCAGGCGGTGGCCGGGAAGGTGAGGGAGAAGGCGACGACGCCGAGGGCGGCCTGAAGGGTGCCGAACCCGGGGCGCTCCGGTCCCGGGGTGGCGACTGCTATCGGGGAGGTCGTAGTAGCGCTACTCTGTGCTCTCATGCACGAGCGTAGCAGCGTGGGTGAACTGGCCGATCAGCTCAGGCGAGAGCTCGACCGCTACTCACCTGGTGGAAAGCTGCCGTCGAGCCGGGCGCTCGTCGAGCGGTTCCGGGTGAGCCCGGTAACGGTGTCACGGGCCCTGGCGCAGCTGGCCGCCGAGGGCCTGGTGGTCACCCGGCCCGGCGCGGGCGCGTTCCGCGCGCGGGCCCGTACGGCACCGGCCCCCGCCGGAGACACCTCCTGGCAGGAGGTCGCCCTCAGCGCCGACGGCGCCGCCGACCTCGTGCCGCGCTCGGTCGACGCCTCCGGCGTCCTGGTGTCGCTGGCCGCGCCGCCGCCCGGCGTGATCGAGTTCAACGGCGGCTATCTGCACCCGTCGCTGCAACCCGAGCGGGCGATGGCCGCCGCGCTCTCACGGGCCGGGCGCCGCCCCGGCGCCTGGGGGCGCCCGCCCATGGAGGGGCTGCCGGAACTGCGCGAATGGTTCGCTCGGAGCATCGGCGGGTCGGTCACGGCCGCCGAGGTGCTGGTCACCGCCGGCGGGCAGTCCGCGCTCACCACCGCCCTGCGCGCGCTCGCCCCGCCCGGCGCCCCCGTCCTGGTCGAATCGCCGACCTACCCCGGCATGCTCGCCATCGCCCGGGCGGCGGGCCTGCGCCCGGTCCCCGTCCCGGTGGACGCCGACGGGGTGCGGCCGGAGCTGCTCGCGGACGCGTTCCGCGCCACCGGCGCCCCGGCCTTCGTCTGCCAGCCGCTCTTCCAGAACCCCACCGGCGCGGTCCTGGCGCCCGGGCGGCGCGCCGAGGTGCTGCGCATCGCCCGGGAGGCGGGCGCGTTCGTCGTCGAGGACGACTTCGTGCGGCGGCTCGTGCACGAGGACGCGGGGCCGCTGCCGCGCCCGCTGGCCGCCGACGACCCCGACGGTGTCGTCGTCCACGTCTCATCGCTCACCAAGGCGACCTCCCCCAGCTTCCGGGTCAGCGCCCTGGCCGCGCGCGGGCCGGTCCTGGAGCGGCTGCGGGCCATCCAGGTCGTCGACACGTTCTTCGTGCCGCGCCCCCTCCAGGAGGCCGCACTCGAACTCGTCGGCTCGCCCGCCTGGCCGCGTCATCTGCGGGCCGTCTCCGCGGAGTTGAAGGCCCGCCGGGACGCGATGACCGGAGCCCTCGCCCTGCACCTGCCGGAGCTGGCCCTGCCGCACATCCCGTCCGGCGGCTACCACCTGTGGCCCCGCCTGCCCGACGGCACGGACGAGCCGGCCCTGACCTCCGCGGCCCTGCGGGCCGGCGTCGCCCTCACGCCCGGCCGCCCGTACTTCAGCGCCGAACCACCGGCCGCACACGTCCGGCTGAGCTTCGCGGCGGTCGCCGGGACGGGGGAGATCGCCGAGGGGGTGCGGCGGCTGCGCAAGGCCTGTGACGAGGTGCTGCGATAACCGCTCGACGCCCTGCGGCCCGCCTGCGAGCATCGCGGCCATGACCGACACCCCGAGCCTGCCCGAGGGCTACGAGATCTCCGCCGACCCCGCCCGCGTCGACCGCGAGCGCGTGCACCACTGGCTGTCCAGCGACGCGTACTGGGCGCTGGGGCGTACCCGGGAGAAGCAGGACCGGGCCATCGAGGGGTCGCTCAACTTCGGCGTGTACGGGACGGCTTCGGGAGAGCAGGTCGCCTACGCCCGGGTGATCACCGACCGGGCGACCTTCGGGTGGCTGTGCGACGTGTACGTCGACCCGTCGGTGCGCGGCAAGGGCGTCGGCGGCGCGCTCGTGGCCGCCGTGCGGGACGAGCTGCGGTCGTACGGGGTGCGGCGGGTGCTGCTCGCCACGCACGACGCCCACGGGGTGTACGCCAGGTACGGGTTCACGGAGCTGGAGCGCCCCGGGGACTGGATGGCGCTCGTCTTCGGCCCGTGAGGGCCGGCGCACCCTCGGTAACTCGTAGGTAACACCTCTTGACCTGCGCACTTGCTGCGTCCACCATCGCCGCATGCCACTTCGGGTCACCTTCGTCGCCGCCGCGCGCAGCTCCCCGGTGCTCGCCGAGCGTTTCGATGACGAGCGGCCGCTGGACCAGGCCGGCTGGGCCGAGGTGGAGCGGGTCGCGCAGGAACTGCTGCCGCTCGCCGCGGCCGAACTGCGCTACTGCTCGCCCACTCCGCGCAGCCGGGCGACGGGGGAGGGGCTCGGGTACGCTCCGCTGGTCCAGCTCGGCCTGCGCGACTGCGACATGGGCCGGTGGCGCGGGCTGACCCTGGGCGAGGCGATGGCCCGGGAGCCGGATGCCGACGGGGGTACCTCCCTGCTCGAACGAAGTTGAGAGCTTGGGGGAGCCTGGCTCGCCGACCCGCGCGCCACACCGCACGGCGGTGAGTCGCTGGTCGACTTCATCACCCGGGTCGGCGGCTGGCTCGACACCCGGCCCGTCGAGGACGGCTGCCGGGTCGTCGCGGTGGCCGAGCCGTCGGTGATCCGGGCGGCCCTGGTGTACGCCCTGAAGGCACCGCCCTCGACGTACTGGAACATCGACGTCCGCCCGCTGTCGACGACGTCCGTGACGGGCCGGGCCGGGCGCTGGAACCTGCGCTTCGACGGGGCGCCGGCTCAGCCTTCGCGCGCGTAGTCGGTCCGTAGGGCGAGGTCCTTGGCGGGGCCGCGGACGTGCCACACCGTCCGCCAGTGGTCGGCGTCGAGGACGGTGAACTCCCCGCGGTAGAGGTCCGCCGAGCAGGGATGGTCGGTGAGGTGCCGGCCGGACGTCAGGTCCAGGTCGTGGAACGGCCTCCCGTCGGCGAACCGCACGTCCGCCGTGCCGCCCGGGCCCGGCAGGAACCGCAGAGTCCGCTCCGCGGGCCGGGCGACGCCCTGCCAGACGAAGGTGCCGGACTCGTGGTGCAGCAGCCCGCCGGTCTCCTGCGCGCGGAACTCGGTGGTGCCGGTGAACTCCCCCTCCGCGCCGCTCGCGAGATCCCGCACCGACCGTGTCACGCGCCAGCGCCCGGCCAGATACGCCAGCACGTCCGGTACTGGCCAGAACTCGCCCATCCCGTACCGCTCTCCGTCCCACGCGTTGCTGCGCGACCCATTGACGCGCATGCACCCCCTCCCTATCTTGCCGTTCGAAGTGCTGATCAATGTCTGATATTTCGAACACTCCTCTACCAGAGAGCCGCGGAGTATCCATGCCAAGCACCGCCGCCCGCACCCGATGGAGACTGGGTCTCGCGACCACCGCCCTCCTGACGGCAACAGCCCTCGTACCGGCCCCCGCGCACGCCGAGGACGTCACCGACTACGCGATCACCGTCGACCCGTCCGCCCAGGGCGCCGCGATCGACGACACGATGTACGGCGTCTTCTTCGAGGACATCAACCGGGCCGCCGACGGCGGTCTGTACGCCGAGCTCGTGCAGAACCGGTCCTTCGAGTACTCCACCGCCGACAACGGCTCCTACACGCCCCTGACCTCGTGGGCGGTCGGAGGCACGGCCGAGGTCGTGAACGACTCGGGCCGCCTCAACGAGCGCAACCGCAACTACCTCTCCCTGGGCGCCGGCTCGTCGGTCACGAACGCCGGATACAACACCGGCATCCGGGTCGAGCAGGGCAAGCGGTACGACTTCTCCGTCTGGGCCCGCGCCGCGAGCGGCACCACACTCACGGCCTCGCTGAAGGACACCGCGGGCACGCTCGCCACCGCCCGCCAGGTCGCCGTGAAGGGCGGCTGGGCCAAGTACAAGGCCACGTTCACTGCGACCCGCACCAGCAACCGCGGCCGTCTCGCCGTCGTCTCGTCGAGTGCCGCCGCGCTGGACGAGGTGTCGCTGTTCCCGCACGAGACGTACAAGAACCAGCCGAACGGCCTGCGCAAGGACCTCGCCGAGAAGATCGCCGCCCTGAAGCCGGGCTTCGTGCGCTTCCCCGGCGGCTGCCTGGTCAACACCGGCTCCATGGAGGACTACAGCGAGGCCTCCAACTGGCAGCGCAAGCGCAGCTACCAGTGGAAGGACACCATCGGCCCCGTAGAGCAGCGCGCCACCAACGCCAACGTCTGGGGCTACAACCAGAGCTACGGCCTCGGCTACTACGAGTACTTCCGCTTCTCCGAGGACATCGGCGCCATGCCGCTGCCCGTCGTGCCCGCTCTGGTGACCGGCTGCGGCCAGAACCAGGCCACCGACGACGAGGCGCTGCTCCGGCGGCACATCCAGGACACCCTCGACCTCATCGAGTTCGCCAACGGCCCGGCGACCTCGAAGTGGGGCAAGGTGCGCGCGCAGATGGGCCACCCCAAGCCCTTCCACCTCACCCACCTCGGGGTCGGCAACGAGGAGAACCTCCCCAAGGAGTTCTTCGCCCGTTTCGAACGGTTCCGGACGGCCATCAAGGCGAAGTACCCGGACATCACCGTCATCTCCAACTCGGGCCCGGACGACGCCGGCACGACCTTCGACACCGCCTGGCAGCTCAACCGCGAGGGCAAGGTCGACATGGTCGACGAGCACTACTACAACAGCCCGAACTGGTTCCTCCAGAACAACGACCGCTACGACTCCTACGACCGCGGCGGCCCCAAGGTCTTCCTCGGTGAGTACGCCTCGCAGGGCAACGCCTGGAAGAACGGCCTGGCCGAAGCCGCCTTCATGACCGGCCTGGAGCGCAACGCGGACGTCGTCAAGCTCGCCTCGTACGCCCCGCTGCTCGCCAACGAGGACTACGTGCAGTGGCGCCCGGACATGATCTGGTTCAACAACCGGGCCTCCTGGAACTCGGCCAACTACGAGGTCCAGAAGCTGTTCATGACCAACGTCGGCGACCGCGTCGTCCCCTCGAAGGCCACCACGACCCCGAACGTCAGCGGCCCCATCACCGGCGCCGTCGGCCTGTCGACGTGGGCGACCAGCGCCGCGTACGACGACGTGAAGGTCACCTCGGCGGACGGCTCGACCCTGCTGAGCGACGACTTCTCGGGTGACGCCTCGAAGTGGACGGGCAGCGGCCGGGGCAGCTGGAGCATCCAGGACGGGGCCTACGTCCAGACCGACACCGCCGCCGAGAACACCATGGTCACGGCGGGCGACCCGGCCTGGAAGGACTACGACCTGCATGTGAAGGCCACCAAGAAGTCCGGCAAGGAGGGCTTCCTCGTCGCCTTCGGCGTCAAGGACACCGGCAACTACTACTGGTGGAACCTGGGCGGCTGGAACAACACCCAGTCCGCGATCGAGCAGGCCGTGGACGGGGGCAAGGGCACCCTGATGACGAAACCCGGGTCGATCGAGACCGGCCGTGCCTACGACATCGACATCAAGGTCCGCGGCCGCCAGGTCACCCTCTTCCTCGACGGCAAGGAGTGGGGCAGCTTCAAGGACGACAAGCCGGCCGAGCCGTTCCGCCAGGTCGTCACCAAGGACGCCAAGACCGGTGACCTGATCGTCAAGGTCGTCAACGCCCAGTCCGCCGAGGCCCGCACGGCCGTCGACCTCGGTGGCGCCAAGGTCGCCTCCACGGCCCGCGTGACCACGCTGGCCGCCGACGAGGACGCCGTGAACACCGAGACGGACACGGCGGTGACGCCGGTGACGTCGACGTTGCGGGGTGTGGCGACGAAATTCACCTGCACCTTCCCCGCGAACTCCGTGACGTTCCTGCGGATCAAGCAGAGGTAGCACTCGCCGGTGTGGGCCGCCCGGGGGCGGCCCACACCAGAAGAGCGGCCGGGTGCGGGGTCAGCCGCGCGCCTTCCAGCCCGGGACCGTGGGCAGCACCGCCTCCGCGACGCGCAGCAGCACCGCGTCGTCGGGCACCACTCCGTCCGCGCGCCACAGGGTGACGTCGAGGGAACCGCCGCGGTCCTTCGCGTCCTGCGCCACGGTCACGGCCCGGGCCGGAACGCCGGGCCCGCTGTCGGCGTCCTCGCCGTCGAGGCGAAAGCTGATGCTGATGGTGCGGGTCGAATAGAGAACACCCGGGCGGCCCAGTGTCTTCCGCGGGCGGGCGTCGGTTCCGAGGAGAGTCTCCGACCCGGCCACCGGCAGGCCGTCGTAGGTCGCCGAGAGCGTCACGGTGTACGTCTCGAACTCGACCTGCGCCTGCGGAGTGGCGATCTCCCCGATGGAGCTGTCACTGCCGGAGGCGGTCTTCGCGACCTCCGTCGGCGTGCCCAGCAGTGCGGCCAGGTCGGACCGGTTCAGCGCCTTGCACAACTGCGCGCCGGAGAGGTGCTTGCCCTTCGGGGCCGGGGTCTCCGTGTCGGAGCACGTGGCCGGCTTCGGCTCGCTCTCCGCGGCCGACGTCTTCGCCAGCCCCCAGAAGCCGGCGCCGAGTGCGCCCACCAGCACCACCGCCGCGAGCGCCTGTGCCCACGCGTTCGCGCCCGTCATCGGCGCGTCGTTCTCCTCGGCCATGTCCCCCACCCGCCGTGCTCCCCTGAAATGTGCCCGGGGACCTTACCCTGTGGTCATGGCCAGGACAAAGCTGGTTTCCGGGACCGCCGCCGCGGCAGCCGCGCCGCCCCTGGATGGGATTGCATAAACGTGCAGCGAAACGTATAGTCATGCCCTCTAAGGAGGAGGATCCATGGCGGTACGTGCGGCAGTGGCCGGAGCGAGTGGGTACGCGGGCGGGGAACTGCTGCGTCTGCTCCTGGCGCACCCCGAGGTCGAGATCGGCGCCCTGACCGGCAACTCGAACGCGGGGCAGAGGCTCGGTGCGCTCCAGCCGCACCTGCTGCCCCTGGCCGGCCGAGTGCTCCAGGAGACCACCCCCGAGGTCCTCGCCGGTCACGACGTCGTCTTCCTCGCTCTGCCGCACGGGCAGTCCGCCGCCGTCGCCGAACAGCTCGGCCCGGACGTGCTCGTCGTCGACATGGGCGCCGACTTCCGGCTGACCGACGCCGCCGCCTGGGAGCGGTTCTACGGCTCCCCGCACGCCGGAACCTGGCCCTACGGCCTTCCCGAACTGCCGGGCGCCCGCGCTGCGCTGGAGGGGTCCAAGCGCATCGCGGTGCCCGGTTGCTACCCGACCGCCGTCTCCCTCGCCCTCTCCCCGGCGTACGCGGCTGGCCTTGCGGAGCCCGAGGCCGTGATCGTCGCCGCGTCCGGCACGTCCGGCGCGGGCAAGGCGCCCAAGCCGCACCTGCTGGGCAGCGAGGTCATGGGTTCGATGTCCCCTTACGGCGTCGGCGGCGGGCACCGGCACACCCCCGAGATCACCCAGAACCTCAGCGCGGCCGCCGGAGAGCCGGTCACGGTGTCCTTCACGCCGACCCTCGCGCCGATGCCCCGCGGCATCCTGGCCACGTGCAGCGCCAAGGCCGCCGACGGCGTCACGGCCGAGTCCCTGCGCGCCGTCTACGAGAAGGCCTTCGCCGACGAGCCGTTCGTGCACCTGCTCCCCGAGGGCCAGTGGCCCGCCACGGCGTCCGTCTACGGTTCGAACGCCGTTCAGGTGCAGGTCGCGTACGACGCGGACGCCGGCCGGATCATCGCGATCAGCGCCATCGACAACCTCACCAAGGGCACCGCGGGCGGTGCCGTCCAGAGCATGAACATCGCCCTGGGTCTCGACGAGACCACCGGACTGACGACGATCGGAGTTGCGCCGTGAGTGTGACGGCAGCAAAGGGATTCACGGCGGCGGGCATCGCCGCCGGGATCAAGGAGAACGGCAACCCCGACCTGGCCCTCGTGGTCAACACCGGTCCCCGCCGCGCCGCCGCCGGCGTCTTCACCTCCAACCGTGTGAAGGCCGCTCCGGTGCAGTGGTCCGAGCAGGTCATGAAGAGCGGCCAGGTGTCCGCCGTCGTCCTCAACTCCGGCGGCGCCAACGCCTGTACCGGACCGAAGGGCTTCCAGGACACGCACGCGACGGCGGAGAAAGCCGCCGAGGTCCTGGGCCGGGGCGCCATCGAGGTGGCCGTCTGCTCCACCGGCCTCATCGGCCTCCTGCTCCCGATGGACAAGCTGCTCCCGGGCATCGAGACCGCCGCCGCCCGGCTCTCCGAGCACGGCGGCGAGAAGGCCGCCATCGCCATCAAGACCACCGACACCGTCCACAAGACGTCCGTCGTCACCAAGGACGGCTGGACCGTCGGCGGCATGGCCAAGGGCGCGGGCATGCTCGCCCCCGGCCTCGCCACCATGCTCGTCGTCCTCACCACCGACGCGGACCTCGAGAACGAGGCCCTGGACAAGGCGCTGCGGGCGGCCACCCGGACGACCTTCGACCGGGTCGACTCCGACGGCTGCATGTCCACCAACGACACCGTGCTGCTGCTCGCCTCCGGCTCGGCCGGCGTCACCCCGGAGTACGAGGAGTTCGCCGAGGCCGTACGGCAGGTCTGCGACGACCTCGGCCAGCAGCTCATCCGGGACGCCGAGGGCGCCAGCAAGGACATCAAGGTCGAGGTGATCAACGCCGCGTCCGAGGACGACGCCGTCGAGGTGGGCCGCTCCATCGCCCGCAACAACCTCCTCAAGTGCGCCATCCACGGCGAGGACCCCAACTGGGGCCGCGTGCTCTCCGCGATCGGCACCACGTCCGCCGCCTTCGAGCCCGACCGGCTCAACGTCGCGATCAACGGCGTGTGGGTGTGCAAGAACGGCGGTGTCGGCGAGGACCGCGACCAGGTCGACATGCGCTACCGCGAGGTGCACATCGTCGCCGACCTCGCCGCCGGGTCCGAGACCGCCACCATCTGGACCAACGACCTCACCGCCGACTACGTCCACGAGAACAGCGCGTACTCGTCATGAGCAGTGGAGCGACACGCAAGCACACCGCGCTGCCCAAGGCGCAGATCCTCATCGAGGCCCTGCCCTGGCTGGTCCGGCACAACGGCAAGACGGTCGTCATCAAGTTCGGCGGCAACGCCATGATCGACGAGGACCTCAAGGCCGCCTTCGCCCAGGACGTGGTGTTCCTGCACCACGCCGGCCTCAAGCCCGTCGTCGTGCACGGCGGCGGCCCGCAGATCAGCGCCGCCCTCGACCAGCACGGCATCGTCAGCGAGTTCAAGGCCGGCCTGAGGGTGACCACCGAGGACGCCATGGACGTCGTACGGATGGTGCTGGCCGGGCAGGTCCAGCGCGAACTGGTCGGGCTGCTCAACCAGCACGGGCCGCTCGCCGTCGGCCTGACCGGCGAGGACGCGCACACCATCACCGCCACCAAGCACCAGCCCGAGATCGACGGCGAGCTGGTCGACATCGGGCGCGTCGGCGAGATCACCGCGATCGACACCGGCGCCATCGAGGCCCTGCTCGCCGACGGCCGCATCCCGGTCGTCTCCTCGATCGCCCGCTCCCAGGACGACGGACATGTCTACAACGTCAATGCTGATACGGCGGCTGCGGCACTCGCTGCTGCACTGGACGCCGAAACCCTCATGGTCCTCACGGACGTCGAGGGCCTCTACGAGGACTGGCCGCACAGCGACGAGGTGATCAGCCGCCTCACCGCGACCGAGCTGGAGCGGCTGCTGCCGGACCTGTCGTCCGGCATGGTGCCGAAGATGGAGGGCTGCCTGCACGCCGTGCGGGGCGGCGTGACCACCGCCCGCGTCATCGACGGCCGGGTCCAGCACTCGATTTTGCTGGAGATCTTCACCGACGAGGGCATCGGCACGATGGTCGTGCCCGACGAGCCAGAGGGGGACGCCGTATGACCGCCCATCAGGAGTACGCCGAGCGGTGGCAGGGCGCGCTCATGAACAACTACGGCACCCCGCTGCTGCCCCTGGCGCGCGGTGAGGGCACCCGCGTGTGGGACGCCGACGGCACCTCCTACCTCGACTTCGTCGGCGGCATCGCCACCAACGCCCTCGGCCACGCCCACCCGGCGGTGGTGGAGGCCGTCACCCGGCAGATCGGCTCCCTCGGCCACATCTCCAACTTCTTCATGGCCGAGCCGACCGTCGCCCTCGCCGAGCGGCTGCTGCGCCTCTTCGGCCGGGACGGCAAGGTCTTCTTCTGCAACTCCGGGGCCGAGGCCAACGAGGCCGCGTTCAAGATCGGCCGGCTGACCGGCCGGACCCACGTCGTGGCCACCGAGGGCGCCTTCCACGGCCGGACCATGGGCGCGCTGGCCATGACCGGCCAGGCCGGCAAGCGCGACCCGTTCCTGCCGCTGCCCGCCGACGTCACGCACGTCCCGTTCGGTGACGCGCAGGCCCTGGCCGCCGCGGTCACCGAGGAGACCGCGCTGGTCATCCTCGAACCGATCCAGGGCGAGCTCGGGGTGGTCGTCCCGCCGGCCGGCTACCTCAAGGCGGCCCGGGCCATCACCGCCGCGACCGGGGCGCTCCTCGTCCTCGACGAGGTGCAGACCGGCATCGGCCGGACCGGGCACTGGTTCGAGTACCAGGCCCACGAGGGCGTCCTGCCCGACGTCGTCACCCTCGCCAAGCAGCTCGGCGGAGGGCTGCCGCTGGGCGCCACCGTCGCCTTCGGGCGCGCGGCCGACCTGCTCCAGCCCGGCCAGCACGGCACCACCTTCGGCGGCAACCCCGTCGCCTGCGCCGCCGGGCTCGCCGTCCTCGACACCATCGAGAACGAGGGGTTGCTGGAGAACGTCAAGCGGCAGAGCGAGAGGTTGCGGGACGGAATCGAGGGCCTCGGTCATCAGTTGATCGATTTCGTCCGGGGGACGGGACTCCTCCTGGGTATCGTGCTGACCGAGCCGCTCGCGCCCCAGGTGCGCCAGGCGGCTCAGGAGGCCGGATTCCTGGTGAACGTGCCCGCCCCCGACGTCGTCCGGCTGATGCCGCCGCTGAACCTCCGCGACGACGAGGTGGACGCGTTCCTCGGGGCGCTGCCCGGAATCCTCCAGACAGCGAGCGGGGACGGACGAACCGGGGAATGAGACGACGATGAGCCAGGCGCAGGACCACGAGCAGCCGGGGGCGAACGGGCCCGCCGTGCCGCAGACCCGCACCGCCCGCCACCGCCGGATCGTGGACATCCTCAACCGGCAGCCGGTCCGGTCGCAGAGCCAGCTGGCGAAGCTGCTCGCCGACGACGGACTGAGCGTCACACAGGCGACGCTCAGCCGGGACCTTGACGAGCTGAACGCGGTGAAGATCCGCAACGCCGACGGCGACCTGATCTACGCGGTGCCCAGCGAGGGCGGGTTCCGTACGCCCCGGGCGCCGCTGGGCGGGTCGGCGAAGGAGGAGCGGATGCGGCGGCTCTCCCAGGAGCTGCTGATCTCCGCGGAGGCTTCGGCGAACCTCGTGGTCCTGCGGACCCCTCCGGGGGCGGCGCAGTTCCTGGCGTCGGCCATCGACCAGGCCGAGTTGCACGACATCCTGGGGACGATCGCGGGTGACGACACGTTGCTGCTGATCAGCAGGGAGCCGACGGGTGGTCAGGCGCTGGCCGACCATTTGCTGAGGCTGGCCCAGAACGGGCACTAGAGGTTGTCGTTCGGGTGCGGGAGCGCTGTGGCTGATCGCGCAGTTCCCCGCGCCCCTGGGCCGGTCCGCTCAAGCTGCGGGCAGTCGTGCCGCTGAGGGCGGCACGGGTGGGCGCAGCGGCGGCACCCCGCTACGCCGGGCTGCGAAACGCCCCGCCCCGAGCCACAACTCACCCCAGCCGCGCCGCCAGCCCCCCGGTGCAACGAACCTCATCCCCGGCCGTGATCAGCAGCGCTTCCACGTCCGGCAGCGACTCCAGCCATGCCAGGCCCTCCCGCGAGCCCATCGCGAACGCCGCCGTGGCCCAGCAGTCGACGAACGTCAGCCGGGGCCCCACCACCGTCACGGAGACCAGGTCCGTCACGGCTGAACGCCCCGTCCGGGGATCGACGATGTGGTCTCCCCGTTCGGCCGTACCGGACGTGGCGACGGCCAATTCCGACACCCCCGCCGCGGAGACGACCGCCGCGAGACCCCCGGGCCGCAACGGATCGGCCACCCCCACCCGCCACGGCCGCTGCCCACCCGGCGTCCCGAGCAACTGCACGTCGCCGCCGCCGTTCAGATTCACTCCGCACACCCCGGGCACGTCCGCCAGACGCCGCGCCGCCCGCTCGACCGCCCAGCCCTTGACGATGCCGGTCGGATCGAGGCGGCCCCGGTACGACGTGCTGAACCAGCCGTCGCTCCTGCGCTCCGCCTCGGCGGCCAGTTCCAGCACCTCGGCGACCTCGCGGTCGCACTCCGCGACCGTCAGCTCCCCGCGCTGGAGCCGGGAGATCTGGCTGTCCTCGCGGTAGGTGCTGAACACCTCGTCGACCCGGTGCAGTCCGGCGACGGCCTCGTCCAGGGCCGCGCGCACGGCGGCCGGTTCCCCGCCGCGGACGTCGAAGGAGAAGACGGTCCCCATCGTCTCCTCGGCATGACGTACCGCGGCGGGAGCCTCTGCGGAGTCGGCCACGGTGTCAGCCACCGGCCTGGTCCAGTGCGGACTGGAGGGACTTCTTGTAGCCGGCGCTGGTGTACGTGGCCCCGGACACGGCGTCGATCTGCGCGTTTCCGGCCGCCACGGCCGCCTGGTTGAGGCGGGGGACGGAGGAGGAGGTGATCTGGTCGCTGCGGCCGCCCTTGGGGGCCTGGACCGCCTCGGCCCTGCGAGGAGCCGCCGCCGGCCGGAGCCTTGTCCAGTGCGGACTGGAGGGACTTCTTGTAGCCGGCGCTGGTGTACGTGGCGCCCGAGACCGCGTCGATGTCCGCGTTTCCGGCCGCCACGGCCGCCTGGTTGAGGCGGGGGACGGAGGAGGAGGTGATCTGGTCGCTGCGGCCGCCCTTGGGGGCCTGGACCGCCTCGGCACGCCTTCGCCTTGTCCAGTGCGGACTGGAGGGACTTCTTGTAGCCGGCGCTGGTGTACGTGGCGCCCGAGACCGCGTCGATCTCCGCGCTCTGCGCCGCGACCGCCGCCTGGTTCAGACGCGGCACCGAGCTGGCCGTGATCTGGTCGCTGCGGCCGCCCTTGGGGGCCTGCACCGCCTCGGCCTGGGTGATCTTGCCGTTGTTCATGGTCAGGCGGACCTGCACCGCGCCGTACTGCGTCTGCGCGGCGTCACCGGTGACCGCGCCGTTCACGCCGCCCTGCGGTGCCTGCCCGGCCGCCGCGGGCGGCGCCTGGCCCGCCGCCTGGGCCGAACCCGGGTCGGAGGCCGGCTTCAGGGACAGCAGCAGCACGATCCCGGAGACGGTGGCTGCGCCGGCGAGCACGGCACGCCGGACGGGGTGAGACTTCCTCATCGTTTCCCAAACTCCTGAAAGACCGTTGGTGTCCCGTCGCTCACATCTCGAACGACTCGTGATGGATACGGCGAGCGGGTACTCCCGCGCCGCGCAGTGCCTCGTAGACGGACTGGGCGAAGCCGGGCGGCCCGCACATGAAGACGTCGTGGTCCTCGATGTCCGGGATCTTGCGCTGGAGGGACTCCGCCGAGATGTCGGGGCGTTCGCCCTCCGGGCTGTTGACCGCGTACATCAGCCGGGCGCCGCGCTCGTCGGCGATCTTGGCGAGCTCGCCCCACAGCGCCAGGTCCTGCGTGGTGTTGGCCCGGTAGAGCAGGGTGATGTCGCCGGACGCGCCCGGCAGCGTCTCGAACAGCGCCCGCATCGGGGTGATGCCCACACCGCCCGCGACCAGCAGCACCTTGCCGCGGCTGCGGCGCTGGGCGGTCATCGCGCCGTACGGGCCCTCGGCCCACACCTTGGTGCCCGGTTCGAGATCACGCAGCCGGGAGGTGTGGTCACCGATCGCCTTGACCGTGATCCGCAGCATGTCCGGGCGGGGCGCCGCCGACAGCGAGTACGGGTGGGAACTGAAGCGCATGCCCGGCGCCTTGAACCGCCAGCGGAAGAAGTGCCCGGCCTCCGCGCCCATCCGGTGCAGCTTGCGCCCGCTGATCAGCACGGACACGATCCCGGGGGTCTCCTCTATGACCGCCGCCACCCGCATGCGGTGCCGCATGTTCAGCCGGATCGGGGTGAGGATCCGGTACCAGACGACCAGCGCGGTCACCACGCCGTACAGCCCGTACCAGAAGGTCTTCGCGGCCGGCTCGACGGCGAACTCGTTGCCGGTGGTGATCTGGTGCCAGAACGTCAGGTACACCGCCGCGTACGTCAGCAGGTGCACGTGGTACCAGGTGTCGTACCCGATCAGCCGGCGCACCCCGCCGATCGACAGGATCCCGATGAGGAACAGCAGGCCCGTGCCGATGGCGGCCTTGCCCATGTCCGGCAGCTGGTTGATGGAGTCGGTCGTCTGCTGGACGATGTCGCCGAGCCCCTTGCCCGCCTGCAGGGCGTAGCCCCACATGATGAGGAAGACGTGGGCGAGGACCAGGCAGAGCGTGTAGCGGCCGGTCATGGCGTGCCAGCGCGCGACCCGGTCGGTGCCCACCCGGCGCTCCAGCGCGGGCACCCGGGCCATCTGGAGCACCACCAGCGCCATGAGGTAGCCGGCGAGCAGACCGGTGATCCGGCCGGCGGCCAGGATCTTGCTCGTGTTGTCCGCGAGGGACGGTGTGTTGTCCCACCACAGCCACAGCACGGCCGCCGCACCGGCCCACAGGGCGATCAGCAGCGGGACGGCCGGGGAGCGGCGCGGGCGGATGCGGCGCATCGTCTGGCGGCGGGCGGCACGTCCGCCTGCGAGCGTGGTGGTCACGGTTCCTCCGTGGGGACTTGACCCTTGGCCCACAGATACGTGCCGGGACACGGGAGTGTTCAGCCACGGTCCGAGTCGGCTGCGAAGAGGAGTGACCGCTGGTAACCCACGCCCGGCCGACGCCCCGTCACAGCCGCGTGACGGCCGTCTTCCCGTTCACCGTGCCGACGGCGATGTGCGGCCGCCGCGCGGGGTCGGCCCAGGTCAGGAGCCGCCGCATCGCGTCCTCGGGCACGGACACACAACCGGCCGTCGCGCCCCGCCCGTTGACATGGAGGAAGATCCCCGCGCCGCGCCCCCGCACGGGACGCTCGTAGTTGAAGCCGATGACGAGGGCGTGTGCGTACTGGGCGCGGTAGGTGATCAGCCGCTCGGCCTCGGCGGCCCGGCAGTCGGCCGCGCGGGGCTCGCTCCAGCGGTTGTAGGAGCGGGAGTCGTTGTCCTGGCACCACCAGGAGTCCCGGTGCACCCTGCGGTAGCCGTACGCCGTCCCGGGCGGCGCCGCCTTGATGCCGAAGGCGTACGGCAGACGGTAGAGGCCGGTGGGTGTGGTGCTGGTGCCCTGCTTGCGGGAGGCGCCCGCGACCAGCCCGTTCGCCCCGAAGCGCGCGGGCGCGGAGCCCCTCTTCACCCAGCGTCCGTCTCCGCCGCGGTCCCACCAGGTGAGCGTGCCGGTCGTCGAGGCCCGCTGCGGGGCCACCGCGGTGATCAGCTGGGTGCCGCCGCCGGTGTCCGCCATCCGGGCCGGCAGCGGCGGCGGGGCGGGCGGCCCGGCGCCGAGCACGATCAGGGAGGAGAGGGCGAGGGTGACGGCACCGGGGCGCATGCCTCAGACCGTAGAGGGAGGCAGCGGCAACGGCAGCCCGGGTAGTCCGTCCAGGCTGCTGGCGATGTGCTCCTTTGTGCTGAAGTACGCGCTGAGCGAGGCGTCGTCCTCCCGGGCGAACCGCTTGGAGTGCAGGTCCCGGTCCTCCTCGTACGCCATGAAGGGCACCCCGTAGCCGCAGGTGTCGCGGACGAGTTCGGCGGTGACGACGATGATCGCGCGCAGGCCGTGCTGCGTCGGGTCGATGTCCGGGAAGTGCCCGAGCAGTTCCCGGAAACGGGGGTCGTCGCGGAAGACCGGCTCACCCCTGCCGTGTACACGGACGATGTTCGGCGGGCCCTGGAAGGCGCACCACATCAGCGTGATCCGCCCGTTCTCCCGGAGGTGGGCGATGGTCTCGGCGTTGGAACCGGCGAAGTCGAGGTAGGCCACCGTGAGCTCGTCCAGCACCGCGAAGGAGCCCGTGAGCCCCTTGGGTGAAAGGTTGACCGTGCCGTCGGCGGCCAGAGGGGCGGTGGCGGTGAAGAAGACCGGCTGCGCCTCTATGAAGGTGCGGAGCCGGCCGTCTATGCGCTCATAAGTCTTTCCCATGCCGAACGATTATGGTCGCAGATCTTTCGACTGTCTAAAGATTTGCGGGATCCGGTCACCTCTGCCGGATCCAGCAGGCGTCGTCCGTGGCCGCCCCGGCCGGCGCTCCCACGGGGCGGCCACAGCGCCTGTCACCTCACTTGGTGAGCGTGCAGGTGGCCAGGGAGTCCAGGCCCTGCGGCTTGGCGGCGGTCCGTCCGATGGCGGTGGCGATGCGGTTGACGGTCGCGACGCGCTTGTCCTTGGCGGTCGACCTCGGCCTTGGCGGAGGCGGGCACGTCAGGCAGCTTGGAGCGGACGTCGGGGCAGGTGATCGTGCCGGCGGCGGCGTTGCCGGCATTCCCTGCGTTGCCCGCGTTACCGGCATTGCCCGCGTTGCCGGCGTTCCCTGCATTCCCCGCGTTGCCGCCCGCCTGCGGCTTGCCGGCCGCGCCGCCGCCCGCGTTCGTACCCGCGGCGTTCAGCGTGCAGGTGGCCAGGGAGTCCAGGCCCTGCGGCTTGGCGGCGGTCCGTCCGATGGCGGTGGCGATGCGGTTGACGGTCGCGACGCGCTTGTCCTTGAGCTTCGACCTGACGTCCGGGCAGGTGATCGTGCCGGGGCTCGCGAGTGTCCGGGCGCTGGTCCCGTCGCTCTTGGAGCCCTCCCCGGCGAGGGCGAATCCGGCGATCACCGTGCCGGACAGTGCCACCGCGGCGGCGCCGCCGATGAACGTGACGCGACGCTTGTTGTACTTCGGAAGAGCCCTGGACATGCGGATGCCTCACTAGGGGGTCGGGGTGTTGTCGGTGTCGTAACGCGGCGCCTGCGTTCGGCGAGAGGTACGGGTAAGCGGTTTCCCGCGTTCAAAGGATCTTCAAATTCCTCTCACCTGGCCGGAATCCGCTCCCCGGCCCCGCTGAATTGACGAATCATGCAGAGCTCTGCATACTCATGCATGACGGTGAGGCACATCCACACCCCTTGAGGAGCACGCAGGTGAGCAGCAACAGCGGTGACGTCCGGCTCTGGGGCGGTCGTTTCGCCGACGGTCCCGCCGAGGCCCTGGCGAAGCTGTCCGCGTCCGTCCACTTCGACTGGCGTCTCGCGCCGTACGACATCGCCGGTTCCCGTGCCCACGCGCGTGTGCTGCACAAGGCGGGCCTGCTCACGGAGGACGAGCTGACCCGCATGATCGCCGGTCTCGACCAGCTGGAGGCGGACGTCGCCGACGGCTCGTTCGTGGGCACGATCGCCGACGAGGACGTCCACACCGCCCTGGAGCGCGGCCTCCTGGAGCGCCTCGGCCCCGACCTGGGCGGCAAGCTGCGCGCGGGCCGGTCCCGCAACGACCAGGTCGCGACCCTCTTCCGCATGTACCTGCGGGACCACGCCCGGATCGTCGGCGGCCTCATCGCCGAGCTTCAGGACGCGCTGATCGGCCTGGCCGAGGCGCACCCGGACGTGGCCATGCCCGGCCGCACCCACCTCCAGCACGCCCAGCCCGTCCTCTTCGCCCACCACGTCCTGGCCCACGTCCAGTCCCTCTCCCGGGACGCGGAACGGCTGCGCCAGTGGGACGCCCGCACGGCGGTCTCGCCCTACGGCTCCGGCGCCCTGGCGGGCTCCTCCCTCGGGCTGGACCCGGAGGCGGTGGCCAAGGACCTCGGCTTCGAGCACGGCTCGGCCGGCAACTCCATCGACGGCACGGCCTCCCGCGACTTCGTCGCCGAGTTCGCGTTCATCACGGCGATGATCGGGGTCAACCTCTCCCGGATCGCCGAGGAGGTCATCATCTGGAACACGAAGGAGTTCTCCTTCGTGACCCTGCACGACGCGTTCTCGACGGGCTCGTCGATCATGCCGCAGAAGAAGAACCCGGACATCGCGGAGCTGGCGCGCGGCAAGTCCGGCCGTCTGATCGGCAACCTGACGGGCCTGATGGCCACGCTGAAGGCCCTCCCGCTCGCGTACAACCGCGACCTCCAGGAGGACAAGGAGCCGGTCTTCGACTCCATCGACCAGCTGGAGGTCCTGCTCCCGGCCTTCACCGGCATGATGGCCACCCTCGCCGTCCACCGCGAGCGCATGGAGGAACTGGCACCCGCCGGCTTCTCCCTCGCCACGGACATCGCCGAGTGGCTGGTCAAGCAGGGCGTCCCGTTCCGCGTGGCCCACGAGGTCGCGGGGGAGTGCGTCAAGGCCGCCGAGGCCGAGGGCAAAGAGCTGGACGAACTGACGGACGACCAGTTCGCGAAGATCTCCAGCCACCTGACCCCCGAGGTCCGCACGGTCCTCAACGTCCCCGGAGCCCTGGCCTCCCGCAACGGCAGGGGTGGCACGGCCCCGAGCGCGGTCGCCGTCCAGCTGGCTGAGGTGAAGGCCGACGTGGCGGCCCAGCACGAGTGGGCGGTGGCCAGGAGCAGCAGCGCCCTCTAAAGGGTGTTGCAGAAGGCCTGGTGGCGGCGTGTCTGGGTGATGACTGCCCCTGCTGTTTCACCCTGCCATGGCGAGGTTGTGCATGGTGGCCACCGCCTGGATGGCGTGATGGAGGCCGTCGCGCCTTTGGCGGCAGTCGCGGAGGATCTTCCAGTTCTTCATTCGGGCGAAGGTGTGCTCGACGCGAGCCCGCACACGCCGGTGTTCGGCGTTGTCCTCCTC
>NZ_JNXI01000019.1 GCF_000717055.1 Streptomyces iakyrus
TCTCAAGGAACGGTCGCTTCCTTTGTACTCACCCTCTCGGGCTTTCCTCCGGGCGCTTCCCTTCGGTCTTGCGTTTCCGACTCTATCAGATCTTTCCGATCCGATTTCCTCGGTGCTTTCCAGGTTCCCGCTTCCGCGTTTCCCTTTCCGGCGGTTCCGACTTTATCAGAAGTTTTGGGCCGAACTGACCGGCCGCTCATTTCCGATTCGACGGGAGAGGCTTCAATGAAATCAGAGTTTCAAGAAGCAGGTAGATGTTCACTGTGGCTGGTCCAGGGCTAGAGCCCATCTCCAGGCAACTGTTCGAATCTACCTCCCCTCACTCGCCGTGTCAACGGCTCCTGTGGGGCGAAGAGGAGACTAGCAGCTGAACAGAGGTGGTCGCACATCCGGCGGTGGGCGGGACGATCAGGCTGCCGTGGGGACGGTCGCGCTGCGTTCCGCTGCCTCGACGTCACCTGTCTCTCCAGCACGGGCGGCACGGCCGCCCAGGACGTAGACGTAGGCCAGGAAGGCCACTTCGGCGACGATCCCGATGGTGATGCGGGCCCAGGTGGGCAGGCCGGACGGGGTGACGAAGCCTTCGATGGCGCCGGAGACGAAGAGGACGAGGGCCAGACCGATGGCCATGCCTATGGCGGCTCGGCCTTCTTCCGCGAGCGCCGTCCGCCGCGTCCTGGGGCCGGGGTCGATGAGGGTCCAGCCCAGGCGCAGGCCGGTGCCGGCCGCGACGAAGACCGCGGTCAGTTCGAGGAGCCCGTGCGGGAGGACCAGGCCCAGGAACGTGTCGAGACGGCCGGCCGAGGACATCAGGCCTACGCCGATGCCGAGGTTGAGCATGTTCTGGAACAGGATCCACAGGACCGGGAGTCCCAGGAAGACGCCGAGGATGAGGCACAGGGCGGCGGCCCAGGCGTTGTTCGTCCAGACCTGGGCGGCGAAGCTCGCCGCCGGGTGGCTGGAGTAGTACGTCTCGTACTGGCCGCCAGGGCGGGTCAGCTCGCGGAGTTCGCTGGGGGCCGCGATGGAGGCCTGCACTTCGGGGTGGGTACCGATCCACCAGCCCAGGAGGGCCGCGACAGCCGTGGACAAGAGGGCCGTGGGCACCCACCAGTGGCGCGTTGTGTAGACGGCGGCCGGGAAACCGTGGGCCAGGAAGCGTGTGACGTCGCGCCAGGAGGCGCGTCGGGTGCCTGTCACGGCACTACGCGCGCGTGCCACGAGCTGGCTGAGCCGACCGGTCAGCTGGGGGTCGGGGGCGCTGGACTGGATCAGGGAGAGGTGCGTCGCCGTGCGTTGGTAGAGAGTGACGAGTTCGTCGGCTTCCGTGCCGTTGAGGCGGCGCTGGCGGCGGAGCAAAGCTTCGAGGCGGTCCCACTCCGCTCGGTGGGCGGAGACGAAGACGTCGAGGTCCATCGGGGTGCCTGCTCCTCGGCTGGTCGTCGGAGGCTCGTCGTGGATCAGCTTGTCGTACTACGGTGCGATGCGCCCTCAGCTTGGCAGACTGGCCCTGTCGGGGGCAGGGCAGGGGAAGGACGGCAGGCGTGAGTGAGCTGGTGACAGGCGAGGCTGTGGCGTTGGAGCTGCGCCCCGCGAGGCTGCCCAGCAGGGCGCTGGCCGTACTGCTCGATCTCGTGGCGGCCATGGCGCTCTACGTCGCGGTGACCATCGCGCTGGTCGTTTCCACGGCCTCGCTCGACGAAGCGGCGCAGACGGCGCTGTCGATCGCCACGTTCGTCCTCGTGCTGGTGGGCGGGCCGATCGCGGTGGAGACGCTCAGTCACGGGCGGTCGCTCGGGAAGATGGCGTGCGGGCTGCGCGTGGTGCGGGACGACGGGGGCCCGATCCGGTTCCGGCATGCGCTGGTGAGGGGCTTGATCGGCGTGATCGAGATCCTCATGACCTTTGGGATCGTCGCCTGCATCTCCTCGTTCGTGTCGGCGCGCGGGAGGCGGCTGGGGGATGTGTTCGCGGGGACGCTCGTCGTGCGGGAGCGGATTCCGGTCACGCGGACCGGCTTCGTGCCGCCCCCGCCGCCCTGGCTGGCGGGGCGGTTCTCGGAGCTCGATCTGTCCGCGGTGCCCGACGGGCTGTGGCTCGCCGTCCGGCAGTACCTGACGCGCATGCAGCAGCTGGACCCGCAGGTGGGCTGGTCGATGGCGGAGCGGCTGGCGTCGGATCTCGCCGAGCGGACGGGCGCTCCGGTGCCCCAGGACGTGCCGCCGGCTGCCTATCTGGCCGCGGTCGTGCAGGAACGGCAGGCGCGGGAGGCACGGCGGGCCTTCGGAAACGACGCGGCCCAGCCGACCGCATCGGCGTCTGCGTCTGCGTCTGCGTCTGCATCAGCATCCTCTGCGGCTCCGGCGGCTGACGGCTCTGCGGGTACGGGCCGGACACCAACAGCCGGCAACACCCCGACCGCGGGCTCGGCACCGGCTGCCGCTGCGCGGCCGGTGGGGGCGTCCGAGGTGGTGTCCGAGCCGTCCGGCGGGGAGCGGCGGCCGACCGAGTCACCGGGTGTCTCGGCCGGCGAGAGGCCCGGCACCGGGTTCGTCCCGCCGGCGTAGTGGAGTGCGGCGGCCTCCGGCCGGGCTGCGTGTCTGCTCAGGTGAACGCCGACGGCGGTGACTCCAGGTCTTCGAGCTCGATGCCGGGGGCCGCGAGCACCACGTCCCCGGCGATGTGCACGGTGTGCTGCTCGCCCGTGTCCAACGCTGTGACCTGGTATTCGTCCACGGTCAGGGGGCCGTTGTCAGTGGCGTGTGCTTCGCTCTTCACCAAGGCCCAGGACTGGTCCACGGTGCGGGGTGCGAGGACCGGGTCCGTGAAGGCGACGAGGCGTACGCGGGTGGCGGTCGCGGAGGGGGTGAGGCGCAGGAGGCGGGCGGTGGCGACGAGAAATGCCGGGGACGTGCCGGTGAAGGCGTGGGCGCGCACATTGCCTTCGGTGGCCTCGGTCCCGGTGGGGTCGGTGCGGACCCAGGTCACGCCGTCGAGGGCGGCTCCGCGGACCTGCCAGGCGGCGGCGTGGAGTTCCAGACGGAGGGGGCGGCCCAGTTCGTCGAGGGTGAGGTCGACGGAGCCGTGGTGATCGCCGGCGGGGGTGGTCAGCTGGGAGACGTAGCGCCAGCCGGAGGGGCCGGGGGCGCACTGGAAGTGCTCTTCCGCGAGGGGGGTGTGATCGTGCGGATCGTGGAGCGAATATCGGCCGCGGGGCATGGGGGTCCTGGGTCTTGACGGGCTGGGCCGGTCGCCGGTCCGTCAAACGGGGCAGGCCCCCGGCACGGGGGTGCGGGGGCCTGCCTCGGAGATCTGAACCGGCTGCCGGCTGGCCGGCAGCGGTGCTGCTCGGCTCAGTAGCGGTAGTGGTCCGGCTTGAACGGGCCCTCGACCTTCACGCCGATGTACTCGGCCTGCTCGGGGCGCAGCGTCGTGAGCTTCACGCCGAGCGCGTCGAGGTGGAGGCGGGCGACCTTCTCGTCGAGGTGCTTGGGGAGCACGTAGACGCCGGTCGGGTACTCGTCGGGCTTGGTGAACAGCTCGATCTGGGCCAGGGTCTGGTCCGCGAAGGAGTTGGACATCACGAACGACGGGTGGCCGGTGGCGTTGCCCAGGTTCAGCAGGCGGCCCTCGGACAGGACGATGATCACCTTGCCGTCGGGGAAGGTCCAGGTGTGGACCTGCGGCTTGACCTCGTCCTTGACGATGCCGGGGATCTTGGCGAGGCCGGCCATGTCGATCTCGTTGTCGAAGTGGCCGATGTTGCCGACGATCGCCTGGTGCTTCATCTTGGCCATGTCCGAGGCCATGATGATGTCCTTGTTGCCGGTCGTGGTGATGAAGATGTCGGCCTTGTCGACGACGTCCTCGAGGGTCGCGACCTGGTAGCCGTCCATCGCGGCCTGGAGGGCGCAGATGGGGTCGATCTCGGTGACGATCACGCGGGCGCCCTGTCCGCGCAGGGACTCCGCGCAGCCCTTGCCCACGTCGCCGTAGCCGAAGACGACCGCGGTCTTGCCGCCGATGAGGACGTCGGTGGCGCGGTTGATGCCGTCGATGAGGGAGTGGCGGCAGCCGTACTTGTTGTCGAACTTCGACTTGGTGACGGCGTCGTTGACGTTGATCGCCGGGAACAGGAGGGTGCCGTCGCGCTGCATCTCGTACAGGCGGTGGACGCCGGTCGTGGTCTCCTCGGTGACACCGCGGATCTCGGAGGCCAGCTGGGTCCACTTCTGCGAGCCGTCCGTGATGGTGCGGTTCAGCAGTTCGAGGATGACGCGGTGCTCGTCGGACTCGGCGGTGTCGGGCGAGGGGACCTTGCCGTCCTTCTCGTACTCGACGCCCTTGTGGACGAGGAGGGTGGCGTCGCCGCCGTCGTCCAGGATCATGTTGGGGCCGCCGGTGGGGCTGTCCGGCCAGGTCAGCGCCTGCTCGGTGCACCACCAGTACTCCTCCAGGGTCTCGCCCTTCCAGGCGAAGACCGGGACGCCCTGGGGGTTGTCCACGGTGCCGTTCGGGCCGACGGCGATGGCGGCGGCCGCGTGGTCCTGGGTGGAGAAGATGTTGCAGGAGGCCCAGCGGACCTGCGCGCCGAGGGCGACCAGGGTCTCGATGAGCACGGCGGTCTGGACGGTCATGTGCAGGGAGCCGGTGACGCGGGCGCCGGCCAGGGGCTGTGCCTCGGCGTACTCCTTGCGGATCGCCATCAGGCCCGGCATCTCGTGCTCGGCGAGGGTGATCTCCTTGCGGCCGAATGCGGCCAGGGAGAGGTCGGCGACCTTGAAGTCCTGTCGGTTCTCGACAGTCGTCATTGCGAGCTGCTCCTCGGAGTTGGGGCGAGGTGGGTACGGCTGGTCTGCGCGGCGGCGGACACAGGAGTGCCCGAAAGAGGACACAGGCATGCCCGCGTACGCGCAGCGCAGTCCGTCGGAGGCCCTCTCTCCCTCGGCCGGTCCGCATCGGACCGCCCGACCGCCATCAGCAGCGACGTCTGGCTCCGTCCCAAGCTACACCGGGGGCGGGGGCGAACCCCAGCCCGCCCGTGAATCCCCAGGGCGATCACCGGCGGGTCCGGGGACGGCGACGGGGCCCGCCGGTCGGTCCGGCGGGCCCCGTGGGCGCGGGCGGGAGAGGTCAGTGGGCCGCGGGCGCCGGGCCTCCGGGGGAGGCCTCGGGGTCGGGGCCCTTGGCCGCCTCGGCCTCGCTGTAGATGTCCGGTTCGAGGTAGATCACGCGGGCGATCGGGACGGCGTCTCGGATGCGGGACTCGGCGGCGTCGATGGCGGAGGCGATCTCGGTCGCCGTGTCGTCGTGCTGGACGGCGATCTTGGCGGCGACGAGGAGTTCGTCGGGGCCGAGGTGGAGCGTGCGCATGTGGATGATGCGGGTGACCGTGTCGCCGTCGACGAGAGCGGCCTCGATCTTCTGGGTCTCCTCGGTGCCGGCGGACTCGCCGAGCAGCAGCGACTTGGTCTCGGCGGCGAGGACCAGGGCGATCAGGATGAGCAGGATGCCGATGCAGAGGGTGCCGATGCCGTCCCAGACCGCGTCGCCGGTGAGCAGGGCGAGGCCGACGCCGCCGAGGGCGAGGATCAGGCCGACGAGGGCGCCGAGGTCCTCCAGGAGGACGACCGGGAGCTCAGGGGCCTTGGCGTGGCGGACGAACTCCTTCCAGGAGCGCTTGCCGCGCAGGACGTTGGACTCCTTGATGGCCGTGCGGAAGGAGAACGTCTCGGCGATGATCGCGAAGACCAGGACGCCGACGGGCCAGTACCAGTGGGTCAGCTCGTGCGGGTGCTTGATCTTCTCGTAGCCCTCGTACAGGGCGAACATGCCGCCGACCGAGAAGAGGACGATGGAGACGAGGAAGGCGTAGATGTAGCGCTCGCGGCCGTAGCCGAAGGGGTGTTGCGGGGTGGCCTCGCGCTTGGCCTTCTTTCCGCCGACCAGGAGCAGGGCCTGGTTGCCGGAGTCGGCGAGTGAGTGGACGGACTCGGCGAGCATCGATGACGAGCCGCTGAAGAGGAACGCCACGAACTTCGCTACCGCGATGGCGAGGTTGGCGGCCAATGCCGCCACGATCGCCTTGGTTCCACCTGACGCGCTCATAGGTTCGCGTTGTCCCTTCGTACGCCGTTCCAGGGCCCGGGCGCCCGCCTTGGTGCGCGCCCGTGGCTTTGCCCGTGCTTGACGGTGGGCCATTGTTGCAGCCCGCCGAGACAGCGGTGAGTCAGGTCACCAGCACGTGGCCGCCGAAACGGTCAGGCGATGACGGTGGCCCGGAAAAGCGTTCCCGTTCCGGACACTTCGGCCCTTTCGCCGGCCGGGACGAAGACGGACGCCCCGGGAGTCAGGTCGTGTTCGCCGACGCGGACCGTGCCGGCGGTGCAGAGCAGGATCTGCGGGGTGGGGCGGGTGAGGTCGTGGGCGGTGCCGGCTTCGGCCAGGACGTAGCGGGACAGGCGGAACTCGTCGATGGGGGTCTCGTAGACCTCCTCGCCGTCCGGGGAGGCCTCGGGGCGCAGGACGCCGGGGTCGCTGGGGCGGAAGCGGACGATGCGCAGGAGTTCGGGGACGTCGACGTGCTTGGGGGTCAGGCCGCAGCGCAGGACGTTGTCGGAATTGGCCATGATCTCCACGCCGAGGCCGTTCAGGTAGGCGTGCGGGATGCCGGCGCCGAGGTAGAGGGCCTCGCCGGGCTGGAGCCGGACGTGGTTCAGCAGCATCGCGGCGATGACGCCGGGGTCGCCCGGGTAGTGGTGGGCGATGTCGGCGTAGGGGGCGTAGGCGCCGCCGAGGCGGTCGCAGGCGGCGGCCGCTTCCGCGACGGTGCGGGACATCTCGTCGGGGTCGGCGGTGAGGATCGCCGTGAGGACCTCGCGCAGGGCGGCGTCCTCGGGGTGGGCGTGCAGCAGGTCGACGTAGGGCTTGAGGGAGTCGACTCCGAGGTCGTCGAGGAGGGCCGCGGCCTCCAGCGGGGCGCGGAAGCCGCACAGGCCGTCGAACTCGGTGAGGGCGCAGATCAGTTCGGGCTTGTGGTTGGCGTCCTTGTAGTTGCGGTGCGGGGCGTCCGCGGGGATGCCGCGGCGTTCCTCGTCCGCGTAGCCCTCCTTCGCCTGGGCGAGGTCGGGGTGGACCTGGAGGGAGAGCGGGGCGCCGGCGGCGAGGAGCTTGAGGAGGAAGGGCAGCCGGGGGCCGAACTTGGCGACGGCGGCGGGGCCGAGTTCCTTCTCGGGGTCGGTGCCGACGACCTCGACGAGTGTGCCCCGGTCGGTGCGCGAGGGCGCGCCGGGGTGGGCGCCCATCCACATCTCCGCCTGCGGTTCGCCGGTCGGTTCGACGCCGAGCAGCTGCGGTATGGCGGTCGGGGAACCCCAGGCGTAGGGGCGGATGGTGTTGTCGAGGCGGTCCATGGGGTTCTCTCTGGGGGTGCGGGGTGCGGGCGCTTCAGGGTGTCCCGGGCAAGATCAGGCCCTCGAAGCGAGCGCCAGGTAAACCGCGGCGAAATCCGTGATGGCGATCAGTTCCGCGAGGGTCTCCAGCTCGCCGCCGGCCTCCGGTTCCAGCTCGCTGATCGGTGTGTCGTGGCTGAGGGCGAGGTCGCGGGCGCCGGGGGCGGCGGTGAGGCCGCCGATGGGGCGGTCGCGGAGCAGGACCACGCGCGCGTGCAGGGCGGGTGGTTCCTCGACGCGGTCGCGGAAGAAGTCGTCGGGGTCGGCGCTGGCGGCCAGCGGTCCGGCGAGCAGGGCGCCGTGGGCGGCGAGCGCCTCGGGGAGTTCGGCGACGACCGCGGGGGTTCCGGACAGTTCGGCGAGGGCGGCGGCGAAGCGGCGGCCGGCCGGGCCGGCCGAGATGCCCTCGGTCCAGACGATCGGGAGCGCGTCGGCCAGTTCGGCGGCGAGGGTCTTGGCGGCGTTGCTGTACGTGGCGATGGCCGGGCCGCAGCGTTCGGCGACGCGGTCGAGGCGGTCGGCGACCTTGCCGAGGGCGTCCGGCGGGGCGGCGAGCACGCCGGTGCGGTCCAGGAGTGCGAGCAGCGGGGTGAGCAGGGCCCACAGAACGCCGGGGGCGGACGCGGCGAGGGGCTCGTCCTGGTCGTACGGGGCGGTGGCCATGGGGACGAACAGGCCGTGCACGCCGGCGACGGCATCGGCGAGCGGGGTGCGGGCGGGGGCCACGGCGGCGACGGTGCAGCCCCGGCGGTAGGCCTGCTCGGCGAGGAGGGACAGGCCGGGTTCGGTGCCGTCCGGGGTGGTGATCAGCAGGAGGTCCACGGAGCCGACCCAGCCGGGCAGTTCCCAGCGCAGGGCGCCGGCGGCGGGAGCGACGCCGGTGGGGGCGAGGCGGGTGACCGGACTGCCGGCGCCGGCGAGGGTGCCGATGAGGTCGGCGGCGTGGGTGGCAGCGGCACCCGGGCCGGCGATGAGGACCGCGCGGGGGCGGCCGTCCGGCTTGAGGTCGCCCACGCCCGCCTCGGCGGCGTGGCGGGCGGCGGTGCGGACGCGGGCGCCGGCTTCTGCGGCGCCGCGGAGCAGTCCGCGGTGGTCGGCCTCGGCGAGGCCCTCCGGGGAGTCGAGCAGCGATTCGTCGAGCATGGGCGGCAGCTTCCCATCGCCGGGGTCCGTTGTCGGGGTGTCCTGATCGTGCCCGCTGTGCCGGGGGCTATGTGCACCGCGGTGTCGCGGGTGCGTGCGCCCGCGCCGGTCACGCGGGGCGGCGGGCCTCGTCGACGAGGAGGACGGGGATGCCGTCGCGGACGGGGTAGGCCAGGCCGCAGCTGCCGTCGGTGCAGATCAGTTCGGCTTCCTGCTCCTTGAGGGGGGCGTGGCAGGCCGGGCAGGCGAGGATGTCGAGGAGGCCGGATTCGAGGGGCATGAGGGGTTCCTCCGAGGTGCGAGCGCGTGAGGTCGTGCCTGGTCAGGTTACCGCCGGTGGGGGTGGCGCCTCAGCTCCTGATGATCCCCAGCACCTCGTCGCGCACCCGGGCCATCGTCCCGGCGTCCCTCGCCTCCGCGTTCAGGCGCAGCAGCGGTTCCGTGTTGGACGGGCGGACGTTGAACCACCAGTCGGCGGCGGAGACCGTGAGGCCGTCGAGCTCGTCGAGGGTGACGCCCTCGCGGGTGCCGTACGCGGAGCGGATAGCGGCGAGGCTGGCCTGCTGGTCGGCGACGGTGGAGTTGATCTCGCCGGAGCCGGCGTAGCGGTCGTACTGGGCCACGAGGGCGGAGAGGGTGCCGTCCTGGCCGCCGAGGGCCGCCAGGACGTGAAGGGCGGCCAGCATGCCCGTGTCGGCGTTCCAGAAGTCGCGGAAGTAGTAGTGCGCGGAGTGCTCGCCGCCGAAGATCGCGCCGGTGCGGGCCATCTCGGCCTTGATGAAGGAGTGGCCGACGCGGGTGCGGACGGGGCTGCCGCCGTTCTCCTCGACGACCTCGGGGACCGACCAGGACGTGATCAGGTTGTGGATGACGGTGCCCTTGCCGCCGTGCCGGGCCAGTTCGCGGGAGGCGACGAGGGCGGTGATCGCCGACGGGGAGACCGGTTCGCCGCGCTCGTCGACGACGAAGCAGCGGTCGGCGTCGCCGTCGAAGGCGAGGCCCAGGTCGGCGCCCTCCTCGCGGACCCGCTTCTGCAGGTCGACGAGGTTGGCCGGGTCGAGGGGGTTGGCCTCGTGGTTGGGGAAGGTGCCGTCGAGCTCGAAGTACATCGGGACCAGTGTCAGGGGCAGGCCGGCGAAGACCTCGGGGACGGTGTGCCCGCCCATGCCGTTGCCCGCGTCGACGACGACCTTCAGGGGGCGGATGGAGGTCAGGTCGACCAGGGAGCGCAGATGGGCCGCGTAGTCCGACAACGTGTCGCGGCCGGTGATCGTGCCCGCCTTCGCGGCCGGCTCCGGGGCGCCCGACTCGCTCCAGGCCTCCACCAGTTCGCGGATCTCCGTCAGGCCGGTGTCCTGGCCGACCGGGGCGGCGCCCGAGCGGCACATCTTGATGCCGTTGTACTGGGCCGGGTTGTGGGAGGCGGTGAACATGGCGCCGGGCAGGTTCAGCGCGCCCGAGGCGTAGTACAGCTGGTCCGTCGAGCAGAGGCCGATCTCGGTCACGTCGGCGCCCAGTGCGGCCGCCCCGCGCGCGAAGGCACGCGACAGGCCCGGTGAGGAGGGCCGCATGTCGTGCCCGGTCGTGATGGCGCTCGCGCCGGTGACCCGCACGAAGGCGGCTCCGAAGAGCTCGGCCAGGGACTCGTCCCACTGGTCGGGGACGACTCCGCGTACGTCGTACGCCTTCACGACCTGCGACAGATCAGCAGCCACGGCCAACCTTCCTGAAAAAGTACTGTCGGTCCGCCCAAACTACCCTCGCCCACCGACAGCGCGCCGGGCGGTCGTCGAGAGGACTCCCAGCCGTAACTTCAGGTCAGGGCGGCATCCCGCCCGGGACCGGTGAGGTTCTGCGAGGAGATCATCTTGCCGAGGACGCCGGCGGAAGTGTCCGAGCCGGTACGGCGACGCCGAACCAGGGTGGGTCAGTTGTCGGGCGACCGCAGAACCCGCAGGTGGCCGCGTCGCGCGACTTCCCTCGGGTCGGCCCCGCGGCCTCCGCCGCCGGCCTCGGCCGCCCGCTCCTGGGGACGGGCGGCCTCGCGCACGGCGTTCGCAAGCGCTTCCAGGTCGTCGCCGCTGGGGCGGGCCGGGGCCGAGCCGTCGAGGAGCCGGACGACCTCCCAGCCGCGCGGGGCGGTGAGGCGCTCGGAGTGCTCGGCGCACAGGTCGTAGCAGTGGGGTTCGGCGTAGGTGGCGAGCGGGCCGAGGACCGCGGTCGAGTCGGCGTAGACGTACGTCAGCGTCGCGACGGCGGGACGGCCGCAGGCGGTGCGCGAACAGCGACGTACAGGGCTCACGACGTTGGACGGTACCGCACTCTTGAGCGGGCCGCGACGACTCTCCACCAGGTCACCCCACCGTGTCGTGCTGTGAAACGCCCCACACACCCCTTCGGGCACACCGCGCTGACCTGCCGGGACATCGCTGTCCGGAGTGCCGGACGGTGCCGCAAGCGGTCAATAGTCATCACAAAACCCTCAATTGCCATGAGGTCGCCGGTCTCGGCGGGATACGGATTTGAGCCCAACCTTGGCTTGAATGGTCATGTAACGACATGCCGTGCGGCGCGGCCGGAAGCCGCCCGTGCCGCCGTGCGGTGCCGGGCGCGGGGGCGCGGCGGGGACTACCCTTCACCAGTGATGGACAAGCCCGTACCGCCCCGTGCCGCCGCCCCCGGGCCCCGCCGTCGTGATCGACACGGACGGGGCATGCGCGGCCCCATCGCACCGCCGCAGGTGCCGCTGGCCGCGAGCCGCGCGGAGGCGTTCGCCGATCTGGTGCAGGACTCCGTGGAGCGCCTGGAGCGCCGGTGGCCGCAGCTCGCCGACATCGACTTCCTCGTCCTGGAGGTGCCACGGCTCGACGGGCCGGGCCAGGCCTGGAACGACGAGGCGGTTCCGCTCGGCGGCACGATCAGCGCCCGCGAGGGCCGCCCCGCGCGCGTGGTCGTCTACCGGCGGCCGGTCGAGATCCGCACCAAGGGGCGCGACGAGCGGGCGGCGCTGGTGCACGAGGTCGTCGTCGAGCAGGTCGCCGAACTCCTCGGGCTGACGCCGGAGACGGTCGATCCGCGTTACGGCGAGGACCAGGGCTGAGCCGCCGGTTCCCGGCGCGGCAGACCTGCTTCTGAGGCACCGGCAGACCTACTTCTGGAGCACCGACAGGTCCTCGTCCGCCTCCGGGACGGCCACCGTGCCGCGGTCGTCCGGCAGGGTCTGCACGGTGAAGGCGGGGACGCCGCCCTCGGTCGCCGCCAGGGTGCGGGCTCCGTAGACCGGGCCGCCGGAGACCGGCTCGACCGTGATCGCGTAGGTGCCCTTCAGGCCGCCGGGGACCGGGGGTGCGATGTCCTGGGTGGTGCCGGCCTTGAGCGTGTACGTCTTCGACACCGGGGTCCCGCCCTCGCTGCCGGCCGAGGCGGTGACCTTGACCGTGGCGGCGGCGTTGGGGGCCGTCAGGGACAGGGTGCTGTCCTTGCCGCTGTTGCCCGCGGACGTCGCGCGCGTGCCGACGGGACGGCTCGCCGGGATGAACGCCGTCTCCTGCTTGTCGCCCTTGCCGCGTACCACCCGCAGGGCCGCCACGACCGGCACGGACCGGTCCGCCGGCGTCAGGACCAGGGAGCCCGCCTCACCGCGGGTGACGTCGCCGAGGTCGACGGCGGTCGTCATGCCGCCCTTGACGTGCACGGTCTCGTGACCGGCCGGCGTGATCAGCCCGGAGGGGGAGGCCAGCCGCACCTTCAGGTCCGCGTCCGCGTCGGCGGGGGTGAAGGCGACCAGGCGCACGGAGGTGGCGTCCTTGGGGATGCCGGGCAGGACCAGGCTGCCCGACGGGTCGGCGGACGCGGCCAGCCAGTCACCGCCGAGCTTGTCGTCCAGGGCCTGCACGGCGGCGCCCACGCGTCCGCTGCGGACGTTGACGTGCACGGTGAGGTCGGTCTGCCGCTCGTCGGTGAGGGTGGACAACAGGACCGGCTCGCTGGAGTGCGGCGGGACCGTGATGCCCTCCCCCACCGCGGACTTCAGGGCGCCGTCCTTGCCGTAGAGCTCGATGTCGACCACGGCGGCCGAGTCGTCGGGGTTGGTCAGGTGGACGTAGTCGGTGCGGTCGGCGTCCGTGCCGGCTCCGGGGAACCAGAAGTCGGTGTCCGGAGCGGTGCAGTTGACGCCCTGCAGGCCCCGGCCGGTCCCCGCGGCGACCTCGGTCGTCTCCTGGACGGTCCAGCCGGGCGCGAACCTGCCGTCCGCGGTCCCGACGAGGGCGGGCGCGTCGCCGCCGGAGCTGTCGCCGGTGACCGGCTTGCCGGGCTCCTTGGGCGTCAGCACCGGTTCCGCGGGCTTGTCCTTGCCGGACTTCCCGTCGTCCTTGCCCGTGCCTTCTTCCTTGCTGTCGGCCGGGGCGTCCGCCGACTCCTCGGTGGCCGCCCGCAGTTCGGCCTTGCCGCCGCTCCCGGTGCCCTTCGTGACGGGCGTGAAGGACGTGTAGGACGTCTCGGCGAGGTCGGACGTGCTGGGCGCCGGGCACAGCAGACTCGTGCGCTCCACGGGCAGTTGGGCGGCCGCCTTGGCGGCGGTGTCCGTGCCCGGGGCGTCCGGAGCCGACAGCGCGGCGAAGCCGGTGACGGCGGCGAGCGCGGTCGTGCCGGCGATCAGGGACAGGGTGGTGCGGTTCACTGCTGGCTCCCGTCGGGACGCTCACTGCCCGTGCCGTGGGGGTGGTGCTGCTGCGCCGGGTCGTACGGCGTGCCGTAGCCCTGCTGGTAGGCCTGGTCGTAGCCCTGCTGGTCGTACGGCGGGTTCTGGCCCTGCCCCCCGTACGCGTACGGGTCGTACTGGCCGCCCTGATAGGGGTCCGGCTGGTACTGCTGCCCGTAGGCGTCCGCCGGGTACGGGGTGTTCTGGTACTGGTCGCCGTAGTTCGCGTACTGGCCGCCCTGGTAGGCGGTGTTCTCCCACTCGGCGTGGTTCTGCTGCGGGGGCACGGCCACCGGCGGCTGCTGCGGCTGCGGGGGCGGGAACTCCTCGGGGCCCGCGGTCTCCTCGGCCTCGGACTCGGCCTCCGCCTGGGCGCGCAGGCGCCGGGCACGGCGGCCCTCGCCGGCGACGGCCTGGGCCGGGACGGCCGGCTCCTCGGGGAGGTCGTCGTCGATGTCGCGGCGCCGGCCTGGCAGGGCGAGCACTACCAGGACGACGGCGAGCAGGCCCTGGGCCCACAGCCAGGCCGTGTGGCCGATCGGGTCGTCGTAGGTGACGTCCAGCCTGCCGCCGGTGGCGGGCAGTTCGAAGCCCTGGGCCCAGCCGTCGACCGTGGTGGGGGTCAGCGGCTTGCCGTCGAGCGTGGCGGACCAGCCGTCGGAGGCGGAGTCGGCGAGGCGCAGCACGCGTCCGTCCGCGCCGGTCGGGATCGTCGTGTGGATGTCGACGGGTCCGGCGGCGACGGGCTGCGGGGTACCGGCGGATCCGGAGGCGGGGGCGATGGTGGCGCGCGCGACCTCACGGTTGACGCGCCACAGGGCGCCGCCGTCCTGCTGGCTGAGGCGGGTCAGGCCGGGCGTGGCGTCGAGGACGCGGGTGACCTCGCGGGGCGCGCCCTGGTGGACGAGGACGTAGCGCACGGCGAAGCCGCCGAGCTGGCCGGCCTGGTCCGCGCCGGAACCGGCGACCAGGTTGGCGACGACCTTGTCGAGCCTGCTGTTCTCCCCGTCGGCGGCGGCGATCTCGCCGTCGCCCAGGCGGGCGCCCGAGCCGCGGACCAGCATGTAGCCGACATGGGCGCCGGAGTCGCTGTCGAGGACGAGGGTGCGGGCCTGGTCGCGGGTGCCGCTCTCCTCGGCGACGAACGCCGGGACCTGGGTCGGGTCGCGCCGCTCCAGCGGGCCGTCGGCGCCCCGGATCATCCAGCCGGCGGCGATGAGCAGCGGGCCCGCGGCCGAGGCGAAGGCGATCAGGACGGCGACCGGCTGGCGCCAGCCGAAGCTCTGCTCGGCCACCCGCGCGCGGGCGCCGTCGGCGCCGAGCGCGGCGGCGGCCAGCAGGGCGATGCCGTAGACGAGGGTCGCCGGGCCGGCCCAGGTGGAGCCGTTGGCCAGGACCGCGAAGACGAAGCCGGTCAGGGCGACCGCCCAGGCCGTCCAGATGCCCGACTGGCGTTCCGAGCGGACCAGGGCGGCGAGGGCGGCGAGCACGATGCCGATGAGCATGAGGCCGCTGACGGTGCCGGGGCCGCCCGGGCTGGCGCCGAGCAGGTCGAGGGCGGAGGCGGCCGAGGGGCCGTAGTCGAGGCCCGCTTCCTTCAGGAAGCCGAACGGGAGCAGCGTCAGCGACCAGGGCGCGAGGAGCAGCAGGGGGGTACCGAGCTGGGCGAGGAACCGCAGCCCGTAGGCCGTGATGTCGCTCCGGCGCAGCACCAGCAGCCCGATGCCGAGCAGCAGCGCGATGGGCCACACGATCGGCGTGAAGGCGGTGGTGATGGTCAGCAGCAGCGCGTACGCCCAGGTGGCGCGCCAGCTGCCGCGGGCCCCGGCGGAGTTCGTCAGGCCGCCGGCCGCGATGCCCGCGCGGGCGATGAGCGGCAGCAGCACGGCCAGGACGGCGGTGCCGATGCGGCCGCCGGCGAGGGCGCCGGTGGCGGCGGGCAGGAAGGCGTAGACGACGGCCGCCCAGGCGCGCAGCAGACGGGACTCGACGAGCGGGCGGGAGGCGAAGTAGGCGGCGACGCCGGCCAGGGGCACCGAGCCGACGAGCAGGACCGTGACGGCCAGGCCGGTCGAACCGAACAGCAGGGACGCCAGCATCGCCACGAGCGCGATGTACGGCGGCGCGGACGAGGTGCCGCCGGCGCCGACCGGATGCCAGGCGTCCAGGTAGCGCGACCACAGCTCGGCGGAATCGGCCGGGGCGGGCAGCAGGGCGCCGCCCGCGAGGGCACCGCCGCCCAGGAGCTGACGGCAGGCGGCCAGGGAGACGAGCAGCAGTACCAGGAAGAGGACCGGGCCGGGCTTGCGCGCGATGCGCTTGAGCCGGGCGAACTGCTCGATCTCCAGGAAGTCGGCGTCGTCGCCGCCGGGGCCCGACTCGACGGCACCGCCGTGCCGTCCCGCGCCGGCGGCGACCTCCGGGTCGGAGCGGCCGACGAGGCTGCTCGCGACCTGCTCGACGGTGACGCGGACGGTCGCGCCGGGCGGCGGGAACAGCGCCCGCAGCTCGCCCTTGTCGATCCGGGGTGCGCCTCTGCCGCGCCGCCCGGCGAGGATCCGCTCGGGCCGGAGCAGCGTGCCCAGCAGGCCGCGGATCTCGTCGACGGCCTGCCCTGGGACCTTGCCGACCAGGTAGGCCACGGTCCGCAGCAGGGTGCCGAGCACGATCCGCAGCATCACCCAGGGGAGGACGGCCGTACGCGAGTTGACGAGCAGGGTGTAGACCGCGCCGGCCTTGTCGACCTTGTGCGGGGAGGCGGCCGTACGGCCCATGCAGTCGACCGTGCGGCGCTCGCGGCTGGACGCCTCGGCGTGGCGGACGACCGCCTCGGGGGCGACCAGGACGCGGTAACCGGCCGCGTGCGCGCGCCAGCACAGGTCGACGTCGTCGCGCATGAGGGGCAGGTGGCGGTCGAATCCGCCGAGCTGCTCGAAGACGTCGCGGCGCACGAGCATGCCGGCGGTCGACACCGAGAGCACGGTCCGGACGTGGTCGTGCTGGCCCTGGTCCTGTTCGCGGCGGTCGAGGCCGGTCCAGCGGCGGCCCGAGTTGGCGATGGAGACGCCGACCTCCAGCAGCTGCCGCCGGTCGTACCAGCCGCGGAGCTTGGGGCCCACCACGGCGACGTCCTCGCGGCCCAGCTCGTACTCGTTCTCCACGACCCGCAGCAGCTGGGCCAGGGCGTCCGGGTCCGGGGCGCAGTCGTCGTGCAGCAGCCACAGCCACTGCACCGGCTCGCCGTGCGGCAGTTCGGGCAGGTCGTAGGCGTCGTCGCGCCACGAGCGCGTGACGGGGTCCCAGCCGCTGGGGCGCTTCAGGTACGGCAGCTCGTCCGGGGTGAGGACCGGGGCGGTGCGGCCGCACTCCTCGACGGCCTGGCCGAAGCCGGTGCGGCGGGCGAGGTGCAGCACGCGGTCGGCGCCGAGGGCGTCGGTGACCAGCTGGGCGGAGGCGTCCGCGCTGCCGGTGTCGGCGCCCATCGCGTACTGGACGGGGCGCTCCTGGCCGAGCAGCCCGGCGAGCGCGTCGGGCAGCCAGCGGGCGCCGTCGTGGGAGACGAGGACCGCGGTCACCACATGACGCGGGAACTCAGGTGTGGCAGCGGCGTCGTGATGGGCTGCCGAGTGGCTGTGCACGGACATCGAGGTACGGGCCCCGGTTCGGTGGACTGCGGTGGACGCCCGCGCCCTCAGGGGGCGGTGGGGCGTCTCGGACGAGCGACCACACTATCGGCTGCACGGAAGACGGCCCGCCGCCTGTGGATAACCCACGGGCGACGGGCCGTTCACGCAGAGGGGTGGGGGTCAGACGGCCGCCTTCTTCAGCCGGCGGCGCTCCCGCTCGGACAGGCCGCCCCAGATGCCGAACCGCTCGTCGTTGGCGAGGGCGTACTCGAGGCACTCGGAGCGGACCTCACAGGCGAGGCAGACCTTCTTGGCCTCCCTGGTCGAGCCGCCCTTCTCGGGGAAGAAGGACTCGGGGTCGGTCTGGGCGCACAGCGCGCGCTCCTGCCAGCCGAGTTCCTCGTCCGCGTCGTCGACCAGCAGTTGCTGCACCGTCTCGGTCATGTGCGCCCCTCGTCTGTCTTCGCGTCCCCGTGATCTAGCCGTTACCGATTCCGGCTGAACGACACGAGTGAAATTACAAGTGTGCTGCTCCGGGCGAGTCAAGCCGAGATCTGCTATTGAGCCCCTTATTCACTCTGCGGAACCAAGCCCATGCGGAAAGTGTTCAAATCACCATAAAACCTGACACACGGGTGGAGCCCACGAGGGCCCACACGTTCCGCCGGACCCCTCGCAGACCTCTACGGAGAAGGACGCCCAGGAGTTCGATCTCGTTCCGACACGCACGTCGAAGCGAAACGGATCACAGTCGGATCACGACTACGCAACGGGGTTTGCGCGCCCGGTTGGACGCCATGTGTCCCGGGCGGGCCATGAACAAACCTTTCATCTGAGCGATCGACCGGATGAGGTGAACCACATCCCACATACCGGGTGTCGAGTTGACAGTGGAGGTGTGAACCGGTGTCCTTGTGGGCATGCTCGCGAACTCGGCACTCACCTCGACCCGCACCGCCGGGTCCCACGGTGCTGCCCGCGCTCGCTGTAGCTGTTGCTGTCCCAGCTGTTGAGCCACACCCGCTCCAGCTGAAGGCCGAGCCACCACCCGTGCCTCGGCTCCGTTCCCTCTGACCTTCTTTCACTGAGGAACCAGGCACCCCATGAACAGCGACAGCGACCTCCAGATCGCCGGCGACATCCTCGAAGTCACGCACCTCCTCCAGACCCCCCGCGAGCACCCGGCCACGGTCGCCGAGTTCGTCGGCCTGGCCCGTTCCCTCGCCGAGGACCGCTCCCAGTGGGAGCACCTCGTCCGCTACGACGCCACCACCCGCTGGTACCACCGGCTGCGCACCGGCCCCGGCTACGAGGTGTGGCTGCTGTCCTGGGTCCCCGGGCAGGGCAGCGGGCCGCACGACCACGGCCGCTCCTCCGGCGTGCTGACCGTGCTGGACGGCACGCTGACCGAGCGCACGGAGCGGGGCACGCGCGCCTTGCGGGCGGGCGCGCAGCGCGTGTTCGCGCCGGGGTACGTGCACGAAGTGGTCAACGACGCGCTGGAGCCGGCGGTGAGCCTGCACGTCTACTACCCGGGCCTCACCGAGATGCCGATGCACACCGCCCCGCACTGCGAGGCGCGAGCCCTGCCGGGTGCCGTGACTGCCTGACCCGGATGTCGTAGCCGCCTGCAAGACTGTCGCCCATGCGCATTGTGGTTCTGGCAGGCGGCATCGGCGGTGCCCGGTTCCTGCGTGGTCTGAAGCGGGCCGTCCCGGACGCGGACATCACGGTCATCGGCAACACCGGGGACGACATCCACCTCTTCGGGCTGAAGGTCTGCCCGGACCTCGACACGGTGATGTACACGCTCGGCGGCGGCATCAACGAGGAGCAGGGCTGGGGGCGCGCCGACGAGACCTTCCACCTCAAGGAGGAGCTCGCGGCGTACGGCGTCGGGCCCGAGTGGTTCGGTCTCGGCGACCGGGACTTCGCCACCCACATCGTGCGGACGCAGATGATCGGCGCCGGATATCCGCTGAGCGCGGTGACGCAGGCGTTGTGCGACCGCTGGAAGCCGGGCGTCCGGCTGATCCCCATGTCCGACGACCGCGTCGAGACGCATGTGGCCGTCGAGATCGACGGCGAGACCAAGGCGATCCACTTCCAGGAGTACTGGGTGCGGCTGCGCGCCTCGGTGCCCGCCCGGGCCGTCGTGCCGGTCGGCGCCGACCAGGCGAAGCCCGCGCCGGGCGTCCTGGAGGCCATCGCCGAGGCGGACGTGATCCTCTTCCCGCCGTCCAACCCGGTCGTGTCGATCGGCACGATCCTCGCCGTGCCGGGCATCCGGGAGGCGATCGCCGACGCCGGGGTGCCGGTCGTCGGCCTCTCCCCCATCGTCGGCGACGCGCCCGTGCGGGGCATGGCCGACAAGGTGCTCGCCGCCGTGGGCGTCGAGTCGACCGCGACGGCGGTGGCCGAGCACTACGGCTCGGGCCTGCTGGACGGCTGGCTCGTGGACTCGGTGGACGCCGCAGCGGTGGGCCGGGTCGAGGCGGCCGGGATCCGCTGCCGGGCCGTGCCGCTGATGATGAGCGACGCCGACGCGACCGCGCGGATGGCCCGGGAGGCACTGGCCCTGGCCGAGGAGGTGCGGGGGGCGTGAGCGGCGAGACGCAAGGAGCCGCCGGGTACCGGGTGTGGGCCCTGGGCGGGATACCGGAGGTCACGGCCGGGGACGACCTGGCCAAGCTGATCGCGGGCGCCGAGCCCGGCCTGGCCGACGGGGACGTGCTGCTCGTCACCTCGAAGATCGTGTCCAAGGCGGAGGGCCGGGTCGTGCGGGCTGCCGACCGGGAGGCCGCGATCGACGCGGAGACGGTTCGCGTGGTGGCCCGGCGGGGCACCCTGCGGATCGTGGAGAACCGGCAGGGCCTGATCATGGCCGCGGCCGGTGTCGACGCGTCCAACACCCCGTCCGGGACGGTGCTGTTGCTGCCCGAGGACCCGGACGCCTCCGCCCGTGCCATCCGTGACGGACTGCGTGACGCCCTCGGCGTCGACGTCGGCGTCGTCGTCACCGACACCTTCGGCCGGCCCTGGCGCGCCGGGCTCACCGACGTCGCGATCGGGGCCGCCGGAGTGCGCGTGCTCGACGATCTGCGGGGCGGCACGGACACGTACGGCAATCCGCTCAGCGCCACCGTCGTCGCCACGGCCGACGAGCTCGCCGCCGCGGGCGACCTGGTCAAGGGCAAGGCCGCGGGGCGGCCCGTCGCGGTGGTGCGCGGGCTTCCGCACCTGGTGGCACAGGGCGGGGACGGCGAGGGAGCGCGGGCCATGGTCCGCGGCGCGCGAGACGACATGTTCCGCCTCGGCACCTCGGAGGCGGTCCGGCAGGCCGTGACCCAGCGGCGCACGGTCCGGTCCTTCACCGACGAGCCCGTCGACGCGGGTGCCGTACGGCGGGCCGTGACCGCTGCGGTGACCGCCCCGGCGCCGCACCACACCACACCGTGGCGGTTCGTGCTGCTGGAGTCGGAGGAGTCGCGCACCCGGCTGCTCGACGCCATGCGGGACGCCTGGATCGCCGATCTGCGGCGGGACGGCAAGAGCGAGGAGTCCATCGCCAAGCGGGTCCGGCGCGGGGACGTGCTGCGCAACGCGCCCTACCTCGTCGTCCCCTGCCTGGTCATGGACGGCTCCCACACGTACGGCGACCCGCGGCGGGACGGCGCCGAGCGGGAGATGTTCGTGGTCGCCGCCGGCGCCGGGGTGCAGAACTTCCTGGTCGCGCTGGCCGGGGAGCGGCTGGGGTCGGCCTGGGTGTCGTCGACGATGTTCTGCCGTGACGTGGTGCGCGAGGTGCTGGAGCTGCCCGCGGACTGGGACCCGATGGGGGCGGTGGCGGTCGGGCATCCGGCCGGGGAACCGCGGCCGCGGCCCGGGCGGGACGGGGAGGCGTTCATCGAGGTGCGGTGACAGGTGCCGGGCGGCGCCTACGCTCGTAGGGCTGCTCCTTCAGGATCCCAGGGACGTCATTCATGGCAGGACGGTTCGCTCAGCGGCCCACGCGTACCACGGTGCGCGGCGGGCATGTCGCCGTGCCCCCGGGCGTGCCGCGGCAGGCGACGGGGCCGGGGCGGGTACGCGCGTGGGCGCCGGACGGGCCGCTGGATCTCGGCCTGGTGCTCGGGCCGTTGCGGCGCGGGCCCGGCGACCCGACGTTCCGGGCGACGCCGGACGGGTCCGTGTGGCGGACCAGTCTCACTCCGGCCGGGCCCGGGACGCTGCGGGTGTGCGCGTACGGCGGTGGGGTGCGCGGGGAGGCCTGGGGGCCCGGGGCGGAGTGGCTGCTGGAGGGGCTGCCGGAGCTGCTCGGGGCCGCGGACGACCCGTCGGCGTTCGTGCCGCGGCACCGGCTGCTGGCGTCGGCCCGGCACCGGCGGCCGGGATTGCGGCTGACCCGGAGCGGGCTCGTGCTGGAGTCGTTGATCCCGTCGATCCTGGAGCAGAAGGTCACGACCGACGAGGCGTACCGGGCGTGGCGGCTGCTGGTGCGGAAGTACGGGGAACCTGCGCCGGGCCCCGCGCCCGCGCGGATGTACGTGATGCCGGAGCCGCGGACGTGGGCGCTGATTCCGTCGTGGGAGTGGCATCGGGCCGGGGTCGACAACAAGCGGGCGTCGACGATCCTGCGCGCCGTGCGGGTCGCCGCGCGGCTGGAGCAGGCGGTGGGGATGGAGCCCGGGGCGGCTCGGGCGCGGCTGGAACTGGTGCCGGGGGTCGGGCCGTGGACCTCCGCGGAGACGGTGCAGCGCAGTCACGGGGCGGCCGACGAGGTGACGGTGGGGGATCTGCATCTGCCCGGGATCGTGGGGTGGGCGCTGGCCGGGGACCGGGATGCGGATGATACGGCGATGCTGGAGCTGCTGGAGCCGTATGCGGGGCAGCGGCATCGGGCGGCTCGGTTGATTCTGCTGAGCGGGAGGGTGCCGGCGCGGCGGGCGCCGAAGATGCCTCGGTGGGATATCGGGCGGTTGTAGCGGGCGGTTGTGAACTGCCGGGCTCTGGTGCTCGGCGTTGGTGCCAAGGGCGGGTGGGTGCGCAGCTCGGCGCGACGAGGTGCCGCTGCGCCCACCCTCCCCCGAGCTCTCGGCTTCGCTCGAGCAGGGGGGACCCCCATCGCCCCTAGCGGCACGCATGCCCGCAGCGGGAGCCCGTGTCCTACTGGTCCGACGAGAAGCGGACCGCTCCTGCTGGGATGCGGGCGTCGCACCATATGCGGGCGCCCTCCAGGAGTTCGTTGTCGGGGCCGATCACCGCGCCGTCGCCTATGACCGTGCCAGTGAGGACCGAGCGTTGGCCGACGCGGGCCCGGGTGCCGATGAGGGAGTCGGTGATGACCGCGCCCGGTTCGATGACCGCGCCGGGCAGGATCGTGCTGCCGAAGATCCGCGCGCCCTCCGCGACGAATGCGCCCTCGCCCACCACCGTGCCGCCCGACAGCTTGGCGTCGGAGGCGACCCGGGCCGTCGGCAGGACCAGGCGGTCGCCGCAGCGGCCGGGCACGGCGGGCGACGGAGCCCGGCCCAGGACCAGGTCCGCCGAACCCCGGACGAAGGCCGCCGGGGTGCCGAGGTCCAGCCAGTACGTCGAGTCGACCATGCCCTGGAGGTGGGCACCGGCCGACAGCAGATGCGGGAAGGTCTCGCGTTCCACCGACACCGGCCTGCCGAGCGGGATGGAGTCGATGACCGAGCGGCGGAAGACGTAGGCCCCCGCGTTGATCTGGTCGGTGACGATCTCCTCGGGGGTCTGCGGCTTCTCCAGGAACGCCAGCACCCTGCCCGTGTCGTCGGTGGGGACCAGACCGTACGCGCGCGGGTCCGTGACCTTCGTCAGGTGCAGGGAGACGTCCGCGCCCGACGACGCGTGGGTGTCGACCAGGGCCCGGATGTCGAGGCCCGTCAGGATGTCCCCGTTGAAGATCAGGACCGGGTCGTCGGGGCCGGAGTGCAGCCGTGAGGCCACGTTGCGGATGGCGCCGCCCGTGCCGAGCGGCTCCTCCTCGGTGACGTACTCGAGGTGGAGCCCCAGCGCGGAGCCGTCACCGAAGTACGGCTCGAAGACTTCGGCCAGATAGGACGTGGCCAGGACGATGTGCTCGACGCCTGCCGCTCTCGCTCTCGCCAGCTGGTGCGTGAGGAAGGGCACCCCGGCCGCCGGGACCATGGGCTTGGGCGTGTGCACCGTGAGCGGGCGCAGCCGCGTGCCCTTGCCGCCGACCAGGAGGATCGCTTCTGTCACGTGTCGTCTCTGCTTCCTGCCGGGACCGGCCGAACTGTCTTTCGGCCGGTCAGTGTATGCAGACCGTTCCGTGGCGCCTTCGCTGGCCGTGCGGCATTACGTCCCATGTCCCCGCATGCCCCCCGACGGCGGTCGAACGTGTACTCAGCGGCCCTGGTAGCGGGCCGCCTTGGAGCGGGCCGAGCCGAGCTTCCCGTAGAGCTTGCGTCCCGGGCACGCGGTCTTGAAACCGTCCCGGTGCCCCGAGATCACGTTCAGCCGTACCTTCTTACCCTTCCGGTGGAGATTGCTGCCGGCCGACTTCAGGTACGTCTTCCCCTTCGGGTTCATCCGGTACAGCCCCAGCTTCCAGGCGGTCAGCCGGGCGATGGCCTTGACCGCCGACTTCGACGGCTTCGTGGCACCGTACGACCCGAGGACGGCGATCCCCATGCTGTTGCTGTTGAAACCCAGGGTGTGCGCGCCGAGGACCGGTTTCGCCACGCCTCCGGCACGGCCCTCGTAGATCTTTCCGCACTTGTCGATGAGGAAGTTGTAGCCGATGTCCCGCCACCCCATGCTCTTGACGTGGTAGCGGTAGATACTGCGGATGAGTGACGGGACCTGCGAGCAGCGGTACTTGTTGCCGCTCGCCGTGTGGTGCACGAAGGCCGCCTTGACCTTCTTCGTGTACCGGAGGCCGCTCTCCCGCAACCCCTCGTTCGCCCCCCAGCCGCGCCGCGTGACGATACCCGGGCGCGGCCCGACGTACGGCTTGGCCTGCCGCTGCTGTTCCGTCAGCCCGCCGGGGTTGAGGGCGAGGTACTGCTGCTCGGTCCGGGTGCGGCTCAGTGCCGCGATCTCGGTGGCGCCGAGGGGGGCGAGGTCGGCGTTGGCGGCGGCGGCTTCGGTGAGGGCGGAGGTCTCGGCGTTCGGGGCGCCGGCGGTGCGGGGGCCTTCCTCCGCGCCGAGGGAGGTGGCGTCGTCCTCGCCGGGGTCGACGAGTTCGAGGCGGAGGCCGGAGGGCAACGGGGGTGCCGCGGGCAGACGGCGAGCGTCCCGGGACTGCTCCGCCGAGCGGTCGGGCTCGGAGCGGACCCGGAGTTCGACGCCGTCGGAGTCGCCCACCCACAGCGGGGCCGTGGCACCGCGGACGCGGCCCGAGGCCCGCTCGGGGGTGCCCGGGTCGGCGGCGTGGTCGGCGTGGGTCTCCACGTCCTGCCAGCCCGACCAGACGCCGGTGCCGGCGGCGCGGGTGCGGACCCGGACGCGGCCGTGCAGTTCGGCGTCCGGGTCGTCCCAGACGACGCCGAGGAGGGAGAAGTGACGTACGGCCCGGCGGGGCAGGCCCTGTTCGGCGGAGGAGGGGGCGGAGGGAGTGGCGCGGTCGCGGGTGAGGGGTTCGAGGGGGAGGGACTGGGTGCTGCCGGCCGGGGTCGTGGCCGAGGTCCCCGCGTGGGGCGCGGGTCTCGCCGTCGTCGCGGCTCCCGTGGCCGGCACCGGTCTCGCCGTCGCCGCGAGAGCGGGAGGGGTGAGGGGAAGGGCCAGAGCGGCCGCACAGGTGACACCGATCGAGGAAGCAAGGAATCCACGCATGCCCCTGATCTTGGACATAGTCATACAAGTCTGTCCATTTGGGATGTGACGGGCCGTCGGCCGGGTTCGGCCGAACCGGTGGCGGATGCCCGGCGGGGCGGTGGCCGGGCCGCTGGGCGCAGGGGCGCGCGCCGCGTACGCTTGCGCGGATGAACGCCACCGATCGCACCCCCGCCGACCTGCTGGGTTCCGCGCTCGCCGCGGACCCGGGACGTCCCCTGGTGACCTTCTACGACGACGCCACGGGCGAACGTGTCGAACTGTCCGTGGCCACCTTCGCCAATTGGGTGGCGAAGACCGCCAACCTCCTCCAGGATGAGCTGTCCGTCGAGCCCGGCGACCGGGTGGCGCTGCTGCTGCCCGCGCACTGGCAGACGGCGGTGTGGCTGCTGGCGTGTGCGTCGGTGGGCGTCGTGGCGGACGTGTCCGGGGATGCCCGGGCGGCCGATGTCGTGGTGAGCGGCCCGGACCGGCTGGAGGAGGCCCGGGCCTGCTCCGGCGCGCGGATCGCGATGGCGCTGCGGCCGCTCGGCGGGCGGTTTCCGCAGGCGCCCGAGGGGTTCACCGACTACGCGGTGGAAGTCCCGGGGCAGGGCGACCGGTTCGTGCCGTACGCACCCGTGGATCCGGAGGGGCCCGCGCTGGTCGTGGCCGGGCGGGAGTTCAGCGGGGCCCAGGTGGTCGAGCGGGCCCGGGCCGAGGCGACGGCGCTGGGCCTGACCGGGCCGGGGTCGCGGATCCTGTCGGGGCTGCCGTACGACACGTGGGACGGGCTGAACGCGGGGCTGTACGGGCCCCTGGCCACGGGAGGCTCCGTGGTGCTGTGCCGGCATCTGGACCAGGCCGGGGACGGCGTGCTGGACAAGCGGGTGGAGAGCGAGCGGGTCACGACGATCGCCCGCGGCACCGCGGGCCGGTAGCCGGGCCCTCTGCCGTACGGCCCCTCTCCCGTACGACCCCTCTCCGGTACGCGCCCCTCCCCCGTACGGACCATCCCCACCCACCCCCCGCCCGCCATCCGCGTCATGGTCGTAGGAGCAGTGCGCGCGGGGCGTTCCTACGTCAGGAGGGGTGGTTGCTGCCGTGGGCTACAGGGTCGGTCCGGGCACGGGGGCGTCCGCCAGCGGGCGGGGGCTCGTGCGGCGGCGCCGGCGGCGGTGGGTGCGGATCACGGCGTTCGGGGTCACAGGTCTCCTCGTGGCCGCCGGGGGGATCGGCTGGGCCGTGTACGCGAAGCTCAGCGGGAACATCACCCCTGACGAGGCGGCCGCCGCCGAGCTCGCGCGCTACGACCGGGAGCGGCCCACCTCCCTGGTCAAGGACGCCCGCAACATCCTGCTGATCGGGTCGGACTCGCGCGAGGGGGGTGACAACGCCCGCTACGGGCGGGACTCCGGCACCGAGCGGTCCGACACCACGATCCTGCTGCACCTGTCCGCCGGCCGGGACAACGCCACCGCCGTCTCCATCCCCCGGGACCTGATGGTGAACCTGCCGGGCTGCCGGCGTCCGAACGGGTCCCGCAGCGCGCCCCGGTTCGCCATGTTCAACCAGGCCTTCCAGCTCGGCGGCTCGGCCTGCACCATCCGGACCGTGGAGAAGCTGACCGACATCCGCGTCGACCACCACGTCGTTGTCGACTTCCACGGCTTCAAGAAGATGGTCGACGCGGTCGACGGCGTCGAGGTGTGCCTGCGGCAGCCGATCGACGACCGGGCCGCCAAGCTGCGGCTGCCCGCCGGGCGCGTGACGCTCGACGGCGAGCAGGCCCTCGGCTACGTGCGCGCCCGCAAGACCCTGGGCGACGGCAGCGACACCGAGCGGATGGAGCGTCAGCAGCATTTCCTCGGGGCACTCGTCAACAAGGTGCGCAGCAATGACGTCCTGCTGAATCCGGCGAAGCTGTATCCCGTGCTGGACGCCGCCACGTCGTCCCTCACCACCGACCCGGAACTGGCGAGCTTGCGTGGTTTGTACGCACTCGTGCGCGGCCTGCGCGACATCCCCATGGAACAAGTGCAATTCCTGACCGTCCCCCGGGAGTCGTACGCCTACGACGCCAATCGCGACCAACTCGTGGAGCCCGCGGCAAAGCGGCTGTTCGAGCGGCTGCGTACGGACACACCGGTGGTGGTGGAGGACAACGGCCCACGTGACGGGTCGTACGGGGATTCGCATCCGGGTCCCTTTCGCGATCCCGCCGTCACCGTTTCTCCTCCACCGACGTTTCGGGGGAACACGGCAGCCGAGGACACCTGCGAGTAAAGCGGGCACCAAGGCCGCTCCAAGGCAATGAGCCCCTCACCTTGGAAATGGGCGAATTGCCCAGCTGTAGGGACGTGGAATGGGTCACCGTCGTCGCCCGGCGGCGAAAGGGGCGGTTAGTGTGAGCGATCCGGTGCGCCCGGCCCTGAGGGAAGGTCCCGAGGTCGCGCACTGTGTGACCGAGACCCGGGCGCCTTGGAGGGGAAGGCGCCGCGTGCCCCGACGGAGGAAACAGGCAACCGTGGACGCGCAAGGCCGTGGGCGGGCGGACGACATCGATCCCGCAGATCAGTGGGTGCTCAACCCGAACACCGGTGAATACGAACTGCGACTGGGGCCGTCCGCACCGCAGTCGGGCGTCCCCTCGCCCCGCAAACCACGGTCCTCCGAGGCGGCCCCGCCGGCCCGGACCCGCACGGAGGCGCCCGGCCGGTCGCGGCCCGAGACGCCCGGACGCGCGGTGCCGCAGCCGCGCAGGCGCCGCGGGGCGCCGGAGGAGCCGCTGCCGGGGCGGCGTGGACGGCGTCCGGCGAAGAAGGCCTCGAAGAGCAGGAAGGTCCTGCTGTGGACCGGCGGCGCGATGGCGTTCGTCCTGGTCGCCGGCGCGGGTGCCGCGTACTTCTACATCGAGCACCTGAACGACAACATCGCGTCGGTCTCCGACGACGGCGCGAGCACCGGTGGCTTCAGCAAGGACAAGGCGATCAACATCCTGCTGATCGGCACCGACAAGCGCACCGGCAAGGGCAACGGCAGCTACGGCGACGCGGGCAGTGTCGGGCACGCCGACACCACGATCCTGCTGCACGTCTCCAAGGACCGTTCGAACGCCACCGCGCTGAGCATCCCGCGTGACCTGATCGTCGACGTGCCGGACTGTCCGACGACACAGGAGGACGGCACCCAGAAGATCATCCCTGGCACGCAGCAGGTCCGCTTCAACACGAGCCTCGGCCAGGACGGCCGTACGCCCAGCTGCACGGCGCGTACCGTGACCGAGCTGACCGGGGTCAAGCCGGACAACTTCATGGTGGCGGACTTCAACGCGGTCAAGACGCTGACCAGCGCAGTGGGCGGGGTCGAGGTCTGTGTGGGCAAGGACCTCGACGACCCGGACTCGCACCTCAAGCTGTCCAAAGGCGTGCACACCATCGAGGGCGAGCAGGCGCTGGCCTTCGTCCGCACCCGGCACGCCGTCGGTTTCGGCGGCGACCTGAGCCGGATCGGCCTCCAGCAGCAGTTCCTGAGCGCGCTCATGCGCAAGCTGAAGTCCAACGACACCCTCACCAGCCCGTCGAAGATGCTCGACCTGGCCGAGGCGGGCACGAAGGCGCTGACCGTCGACTCGCAGCTGGACAGCATCGGCAAGCTGAAGGACCTCGGTCTGGAGCTGGGCAAGCTCAACACCAAGAACCTGACCTTCACCACCGTCCCGGTGATCGACAACCCGACGGAGAAGGTCAAGGCCACGGTCGTGCTCAACGAGTCGACGGCTCCGCAGGTCTTCGACATGATCAGGAACGACGTCTCCTTCACCGCCGTCAAGGAGCGGAAGAAGAAGGAGGCCGCCGCGGTCGCCGCCCGGCTGAAGGGCACCAAGGCCCCGGCCTCCGAGGTGCGGGTGCGGATCCTCAACGGCGGTGCCGTCGCCGGCAGCGCCCAGGAGACCCTCAGCTGGCTGCAGAACGAGGAGGGCGTGACCAAGTCGGAGAACGCCGGCAACGCGCCCGCCCCGCTGGCGAAGACGACCCTGGAGTACGCGCCCGACCAGGCCGACCAGGCCCGCCGCCTCGCGGACATCATGGGTCTGTCCGGGTCCGCGATGAAGCCGGGCGAGAGCGTGACCAACGACCAGGGGCTGCCCGCGATGACGCTGACCCTGGGCAAGGACTTCGAAGGGGCGGGCGTCTCCCTCACCGCGCCCGCCAAGGCACCGGAAGGGGTGCAGAAGTCCACCGCCGACAAGGTGGAGTGCGCCAAGTGACGCGTCACGCCGTCACGTTCACCGGACTTCCTTCAAACAAATGGGCGGGATTGCCCAGTTGTGAGACGTGGAATTTGTCACCCACGTCGCTTGACGCCGAAGTGTGCGGATAGTGTGTGCGATCCAGTGCTCTCACCCATGAGGTCCGTCCTGGGGCGTGCACTGCTCGACCAGCACCGTGCGCCTTCCGGGGGAGGGCGCCGCGTGGCCCGACGGAGGAATCAGGCACGTGGACGCGCAAGGCCGTGGGCGGGCGGACGACATCGACCCCGCAGACCAATGGGTGCTCAACCCGAACACCGGCGAATACGAACTGCGACTGGCCCCTTCCGCAGCGCAGTCGTCCGTGCCCGGCCCCCGCGGTGCCGGCGGCCGAGGCCGTGGCCCGACCGGAGCGGCCGGTGCGCCAGGCGCCCGCCGGACCGCCCCCGCCCGGCGTCCCGGGGCCGCGGCACCCGCTGATGACGCTCCCTCCCCGCGCAGACGCACCGGCGCCCCGGCCGAGGCGGCCGCGGGACGGCGCGGGCGCCGCCCGGTTCCGAAGAAGGCGAAGGGCAAGAAGGTCCTGATGTGGACCGGCGGTTCACTGGCCTTCGTCCTGATCGGGGCGAGCGGGGCTGCCTACCTCTACTACGAGCACCTCAACAACAACATCACGTCCGTCTCCGACGACGGCGCCGGCACCGGCGGCTTCAGCAAGGACCGCGCGATCAACATCCTGCTGATCGGCACCGACAAGCGCACCGGCAAGGGCAACGAGGGCTACGGCGACAAGGACAGCGCCGGGCACGCGGACACCACACTGGTGCTGCACGTCGCCAAGGACCGCTCGAACGCGACCGTGCTGAGCATCCCGCGGGACCTGATCACCGACATCCCGGACTGTCCGACGACCCAGGAGGACGGCACCGAGAAGATCATCCCGGGCCAGCAGCGCACGCGCTTCAACAACAGCCTCGGGCAGGAGGACCGCACCCCGAGCTGCACCATGCGCACGATCACCGAGCTCACCGGGCTGAAGATGGACCACTTCATGGTGGCCGACTTCAACGCGGTCAAGACGCTGACCAGCGCCGTGGGCGGGGTCGACGTGTGCCTGGCCAAGGACATCAAGGACAAGGACTCCAAGCTCGACCTGCCCAAGGGCGAGCACACGATCGAGGGCGAGCAGGCGCTGGCCTTCGTCCGCACCCGGCACTCCGTGGGCTTCGGCGGTGACCTGAGCCGGATCGAGCTGCAACAGCAGTTCCTGGGCTCGATGCTGCGCAAGCTGAAGTCCAACGACACCCTCACCAGCCCGTCGAAGATGATCAAGCTGGCCGAGGCGGGCACCAAGGCGCTGACCGTCGACTCCCAGATCAGCACGATCAAGAAGCTGGCCGATCTCGGGGCCGAGCTGGGGAAGTTCGACACCAAGAACCTCACGTTCGCCACGGTGCCCGTCGTCGACAACCCCGCGGAGAAGGTCAAGGCCACGGTGGTCCTGAAGGAGCCGCAGGCCCAGCAGCTCTTCGCGATGGTCCGGGACGACGTGTCGCTGACCGACGTGAAGCAGCAGAAGAAGAAGGAGAAGGCCGCCGAGGCCGCCCGGCTGAAGGGCAGCAAGGCCCCGGCCTCCGAGGTGCGGGTGCGGATCCTCAACGGCGGTGCCGTCGCCGGCAGCGCCCAGGAGACCCTCAGCTGGCTGCAGGTCCAGGAGGGCGTGACGAAGTCCGAGAACGCGGGCAACGCCGAACAGCCCCTGGCCCGGACGACGCTGGAGTACGGACCCGACGAAGCGGACCAGGCACGCCGGCTTGCGGAGATCATGGGCCTGTCCGGGGCCGCGCTCAAGCCGGGCAAGAGCGTGACCAACTCCCAGGGCGTGCCCGCGATGACACTGACCCTCGGCAAGGACTTCGAAGGGGCGGGCGTGCCCCTCACCACTCCGGCGAAGGTTCCGGAGGACGTCCAGAAGGCCACGGCCGACAAGGTCGAGTGCGCGAAGTGACCTGACCGTCCCGTCCTGCGTCTAACAGGCGGACGGAGCATGCCCGGACGAATCGGCCGGGTGTACATCCGACCGGGCATGTCAGTGGTCCAACCAGTAGCGGGGACGGCCGTGCGCCGCGGAACACCGGGGGAACCCGTGGTCCGGGGCGGGCACGGGGCGCCCGCGATCCGAACGACGCGGGGCGGACCCGTGGGTCGGCCGTAGGGGTGGGGAGGCAGGGGCATGGCGCAGAGTGACGTGCGCGGAGGCGGCACCCGGCGTGAGTCGGGCGGCGGCCTGGCCCAGGACGAACGTCCGGGGACGGCGGCGTCCGCCGCGGGCGGGGGCGCGGAGGGAGGGGGCGGCCAGGGCCGTCGGCATGGCCGGCGACGCGGCGGCGGACGCCGGATAGTGCGCTGGTTCGCGCTCGTGCTGTCCGTACTGATACTCGGGACGGCCGGCGCCGGATACCTCTACTACCGCCATCTCAACGGCAACATCGACAAGGGCAAACGCAACAGCGGCGAGTCCGACGTCAAAAAGACCGGGCCCAACGCGGCGGGCCAGACCCCGCTCAACATCCTGCTGATCGGCTCCGACAGCCGGAACTCCGCGGAGAACGTCAAGCTCGGCGGCAGCAGGGACAACGTCGGCAGCAAGCCCCTGGCGGACGTGCAGATGCTCCTGCACGTCTCGGCCGACCGCGAGAGCGCGTCCGTGGTGAGCATCCCGCGGGACACCCGGGTGGACATCCCCAAGTGCGTCGACCCGGACACCGGGGAGACCTACCCGGCCAAAAACACGATCATCAACGAGACGCTCCAGCGCGGCGGCCCGGGCTGCACCCTGGCCACCTGGCAGAACCTCACCGGCGTGTACATCGACCACTGGATGATGGTCGACTTCGCCGGAGTGGTGGACATGGCGGACGCCGTCGGCGGTGTCCCGGTCTGCGTCAACCAGAACGTGTGGGACCGGCCGCTGTCCGGCCAGCGCGGCGGCTCCGGACTGAAGCTCAAGGCCGGCACGCACAAGGTGCAGGGCAAGGAGGCGCTGCAGTGGCTGCGCACCCGCCACGCCTGGGGCAGTGACCCGCTGCGCGCCAAGGCACAGCACATGTACATGAACGCGATGATCCGGACGCTGAAGGAGCAGAACGTCTTCACCGACACCGGCCGTCTGATGGGCCTGGCCGAGGCGGGCACGAAGGCGCTGACGGTGTCCGAGGAGATCGGCACGGTCAAGGAGCTGTACGACGTCGGCATGCAGCTGAAGTCGGTCCCGACCAACCGCATCACGATGACGACGATGCCGTGGATCGAGGACCCCCTGAACCGCAACCACCTGGTGCCCAAGCCGGAGGACGCCGACAAGATGTGGGCGATGCTCCGCGACGACGTCTCCTTCGACAAGGCCGGAAAGGCCCGCGCGGCCACGGCCTCGGGTCCGTCCCCGGCGTCGGTGCAGGCCACGGGTCCGGCCGCGGCGCCTGCCGCCGGGCTGTCGGTCACGGTCGTCAACGGGACGGCGAGCGACGAGCTGCGCGCCGTTCCGCATCGGGCCGCCGCGATCGTGGCGGCGTTGCAGCAGGAGGGCTTCACCCAGGCCGTCGCCGCGAGCCGGCAGGACCCGCACGCCCGGACCCAGGTGACGTACCCGAAGAGCACGGGCGAGCAGGGCCGTGCCAACGCGCTGTCGGTGGCGAAGGCGGTCGGCATCCCGAGCAGCCAGGTGCGGGCCACGGACGACGTCACCACCACGCTGACGATCGGCAGCGACTGGCGGGAGGGCACGGCCTACCCGAAGCAGAAGGCGCCCGAGGCGGGCGATCTGCCCGACTCCGCGGACGCGCTGAGCGCGGACAAGACGGAGTGCATGGACGTGTACAAGCCCTACCAGTGGTGAACCCCGCGGTCTGAGTGAGCCGAGCGCGCCGTCCGGCCGGTGGCGTGAAGGGCTGGTTCAGGCCGGACGGGACGCTGCCGCGCAGGATCCCGTCCGCGCAGACCGCGGGCCCCCTCCCCGTCCGGGAAGGGGGCCCGTGGCCGCGTCGGGTCAGCTCGCGGCGGCGTCGGCGCGCACCGCGGGGCGCCGGGAGGCGATGACCTTCTTCGCCAGCGCCCGCGGGCTGGTCAGGAAGCCCCAGCCCCACGACATGTGCATCGTGGCCAGCGCCACGGGGATCTGCAGCCGCGCCTTCAGGGGCAGGCCCTTGCCCGCCGGAACCGAACCGAGCAGGATCGCCGCGAGGTAGCCGCCGGGCACCACGAAGCCCCAGGGCGTCAGCAGGGCGCCCACCAGGATGCCGGCCCCGATCGCGCACACGGCGGTCGGCGGGGCGAGGTAGCGCAGGTTGATCGAGCCCTCGTGGTAGCGGGCCACCACGTGCCGCCAGCGGCCGTAGTCCTTGTACTGCTTGGCCAGCGCCTTCACGCTCGGCCGAGGCCGGTACGACACCTTCAGCTCGGGCGAGAACCAGATCAGCCCGCCGGCCTCACGGATGCGGAAGTTCAGCTCCCAGTCCTGGGCGCGGATGAACTCCACGTTGTAACCGCCCTGCCGCTCCAGCGCCTCGCGCCGGAACACACCCAGGTAGACGGTCTCGGCCGGGCCCGCCTGACCACCGGTGTGGAAGGCGGCGTTGCCGACCCCTATCTTCGAGGTCATCGCGGCGGCGACCGCGTGCTCCCAGTCATTCTCGCCCTCGGCGTGCATGATGCCGCCGACGTTCTGCGCGCCGGTCTCCTCCAGGAGCCGTACGGCGGTCGCGATGTAGTTCGGCGAGAGCATGCCGTGCCCGTCGACGCGGACGACGATCGGATGCCGGGAGGCGTTGATCGCCGCGTTCAGCGCAGCGGGCGTACGGCCGGTGGGGTTGGGGACGGTGTGGATACGCGCGTCTTCGGCCACGAGCTCGGCGGCGATCTCGTCCGTGCGGTCCGTGGACGGACCGAGGGCGATCACGACCTCCATCTCGCCGGCGTACTCCTGCGCGAGGATCGCTTGGACTGCTCCCCGCAGATGCCGCTCCTCGTTGAGGACGGGCATGATCACGGAAACGGCGGGGTGCCGCACGTCGGGATTGGCGTTCATAGGGGGCTCACGTTACCGCGAACGGGGGACACCCTTGCGCGCCGCCGGGGCGGTGGCGCGGGCCGCAGATCGTATCGGCCTACGGTTTCACGGATCCCACGTACGGCCGTCGTCCGGAGGTGCCCCATGCCCACGCCGCCGCGGTCCCCTCGGTCCAGCGCCGCTCCCAGCCGCCCCCAGCCCGCCGCCCCCCGCCGCGCTCCGCACCGGCCGGCACCGCCCGCGCGGCGGCCGCGCTGGGGCATGCGGGCGGTCACCACGCTGTCCGTGGTGGTCCTCGCCTCCGCCGGCATCGGACACGCGGTGATGACCAGCCTGGACGCGGACATCACCCGGGTCGACCCCTTCAGGGACATGAAGAACCGCCCGCAGGCGGGCCACGGCATGAACATCCTGATGGTCGGCACCGACGGCCGCGAGAAGATCAGCAGGGAGGAGCGCCAGAAGTACCGGCTGGGCGGCGCCCCCTGCCACTGCACCGACACGATCATGATCGTGCACATCTCCGAGGACCGGGAACGGGCGAGCGTGGTGAGCCTGCCGCGCGACTCGTACGCGGTGACGCCGGCGCACGTCGACCGGGTGTCGGGCAAGCGGCACAACGGCCATCCCGTCAAGCTGAACGCCGCGTACGCCGAGGGCGGACCGCAGCTGACCGTGCGCACGGTCGAGAGCATGACCAAGGTGAAGATCGACCACTACCTGGAGGTCGACTTCACCAGCTTCATGAAGACGGTGGACGTGGTCGGGGGCGTGCCGATCTGCACCGCTGAGCCCCTGCGGGACAGCTACACCGGTCTGAACCTGCCGGCCGGGCGGCACACACTCGCCGGTGGGCAGGCGCTCCAGTTCGTCCGCGCCCGCCACGTCGACGGGGCGTCCGACCTCGGCCGGATGAAGCGCCAGCAGCGCTTCATGGCGGCTCTCGTGGAGCGGCTCACCTCGTCCGGGATCCTCCTCAACCCGATGAAGTTCCGGGACGTGACGCGGGCGGTGCTCGGCTCGGTCCGGGCCGACAAGAGCTTCGGCACGGACGAGATGCTGGACCTGGCCCGCGCCATGCGGAACTTCTCCCCCTCCTCCTCCGAGTTCACGACCGTCCCGATCGAGCGGATGGCCTTCGCCGTGAAGGGCGTCGGATCCACGCTGAAGTGGGACGCCGAGAAGTCCGAGCGGCTCTTCCACGCCCTGCGCCAGGACCAGCCGCTGTCGGTGCACCAGTCGCGCGGCGCGGCCCGGATCGTCCCGGTCGCCCCGCAGCAGATCCGCGTCCAGGTGGAGAACGGCACCCGCACAGCCGGCCTGGGCCGCCGGGTGGACGCGGCCCTGGCCTCGACCGGCTTCCGCACGACCAAGGCTCCGGTGAACTCCGCCACCCGCGACGTCCGGCGCACGATCATCGTCCACGACCCCCGCTGGGACCGCTCCGCCCAGTCCCTCGCGGCGGCTCTGCCGGGCAGTGAGCTCCGGGCGGTCAACGGCCTCGGCCCGACCCTGAAGGTGATCGCCGGCGCGGACTTCGAACGCGTGCGGAAGGTGCGGGCCGAGGACCCGGGGCAGGGCGAGTTCGGGGTGGTGCGGGGCGACGAGGTAGCGTGCTCGTAGGCGCGCGTCAGTCCTCGAAGCCCTCGGCCGCCCGCTTCTCCCGCAGGTCCATGATCGCCCGGCGGCGGGCCAGGCGGTGGGTGCGGCGGATCTGGGCCTCCTGGTAGCGGCGCTTGTCGCGCTCGGTCTCCGGGAGGACCTGCGGGACCCGGCGGGGCTTGCCGTCGGCGTCGACCGCGGCGAAGACGAGGTAGGCGGAACCGACCTGCGTGGCCGGGGCGGACTCGTTCCAGCGTTCGGCCAGGACCCGGACGCCGACCTCCATGGAGGTACGGCCGGTCCAGTTCACCTGCGCCTTGACGTGCACCAGGTCACCGACGCGGACCGGCTCCAGGAACGCCATCTCGTCCATGGACGCGGTGACCGCCGGCCCGCCGGAGTGCCGTCCGGCCACGGCTCCCGCCGCGTCGTCGACCAGCTTCATGATCACCCCGCCGTGCACGGTCCCCAGAAGGTTCGTGTCGTTGTGGGTCATGATGTGGCTGAGGGTGGTGCGGGACGCCGAGGTCGGCTTGCCCGGGATATCCGGACTGCCGGAATCCGCAGCTGGGGCCTGGTCTGTCATGGCCTCTACCTTAAGCCGAGGCCGCACGTGGGGGATTTGTGTCAGCTTCGCCACAGCCGTGCTCTGATTTTCCGACGACTCTTGTATGGCGCACTACGGGGACCTGCACACTGGGGCGCATGAATGACTGGCCCGAGGGATTTTCCGGCGACAACCGCGGCAGCCGATACGGACGCGGCAGCTCGAGCGCGCAGCCCGAGAGCGCCCGTGTCATGCGACAGGTCCGCCGCGGTCCGGCGGCATCGCCCGGGCAGGCGGGATACGGCGGCGCCCCGGCGTACGGCGGCGGAGTGCCCCCGCAGCCGTCCTACGTCGACGGCGGCGGCCACGGCCCCGACGCATACGACAGCGGCTACAACACCGGCCAGGTCTACGGCTCTCCCGGCGGCAGGGGCCCCGGCGGCCCGGGTGACGGCCTCTACGAGCCGCGCCCCGCGCCGAACTGGCGCCGCCGCATCAAGGTGACGGCCATCACGCTGGTGACGCTGCTGGTCGTGACGAGCGTCGGCACGTACTTCTGGGCCGACTCCAAGCTCAACCGCGAGGTCGACCTGTCGAAGGTCATCGACCGTCCGGAGGCGGGCGAGGGCACGAACTACCTGATCGTCGGCTCCGACAGCCGCAAGGGCATGTCGGCCGAGGAGAAGAAGAAGCTGCACACCGGGTCCGCCGAGGGCAAGCGCACGGACTCGATGATGATCCTGCACACCGGCGGCGGCGCCCCGACCCTGATCTCGCTCCCGCGCGACTCGAACGTGACCATCCCGTCGTTCAAGGGCTCCGACTCCGGCAAGTTCTACCCGTCCACCGGCCGCCAGACGAAGCTGAACGCGGCCTACGCCGAGGACGGCCCGGAGCTGCTGGTCCGCACCGTGGAGGCCAACACGGGCCTGCACATCGACCACTACGTGGAGATCGGCTTCGCCGGCTTCGCGAACATCGTGGACGCGGTCGGCGGTGTCGAGATGAACATCCCGCAGGACATCAAGGACACCAAGTCCGGCGCGGACCTCAAGAAGGGCACGCAGACCCTCGACGGCGAGCAGGCCCTCGCCTTCGTCCGCACCCGCTACGCCCTCAGGGGCTCCGACCTGGACCGCACGAAGAACCAGCAGAAGTTCCTGTCGGCGCTGGCCAACCAGGTCGCCACGCCGGGCACGGTCCTCAACCCGTTCAAGCTGTACCCGACCATGAGCGCCGGCCTGGACACCCTCGTGGTCGACAAGGACATGAGCCTGTTCGACCTGGCGTCGATGTTCTGGGCGATGAAGGGCGTCAGCGGCGGCGAGGGCAAGTCGATGAACATGCCGATCGCGGGCAACAGCCCCAACGGCAACCTCCAGTGGAACACCGCGAAGGTGAAGACCCTGGTGAACGAGCTGAAGAACGACGACCCGGTCACCGTCTCGGGCAACTGAGCGGGCAGACAGCGCGAAGGGGGCACCCGGGCGGGTGCCCCCTTCGTCGTGAGGCGGTGCTCACATCGAGGCGGCCGACATCGAGCGGCACATCTCGGCACAGCGGCGACAGGCCTCGGCGCAGCGCATCATCTGCGCGTCCTCCGGCATGGACATACACGCCTCGGCGCACATGTCACAGGCGCGGGCGCACATCGCGCACATCTCGGCCATGAGGGGCGAGCGGCGCATCATCATGTCGGCGCACATGCGCGTCATCTCGGCACAGTCCATGACCGTGCGCATGATCTGCATCTGGGCCGGACCGCCCATCTGCAGACAGGAGCTCATGGTCTCCTCGCACACGCTGTGGCAGGTCATGCACGCCTGGACGCAGTCCTGCATCTCCTTGCTCAGCGGGGTGGCGGTGGCGGGTTGCTGGGTCATGACGTCCTCCCAGGGGTGGCGGGAGCCGCGGATCGGCGCCCGCTCCTCTCGTCCTACGCCTCCGGCCCCATGAGCACCACAGGGCGGAGCCGCCCGAGTGTGCCCCGCTCCGTTTGTGAGGCACGACTCAGCGGCCTCTGTGTGAAAGCTCCGGCAGCGGCAAAAAGGGGTTGCAGGCGCGCCGGGGCGCGGCGAGGGCGGGGTGGCAGGAAACCGTGCAGGGGGGAGACCCACACATGACACAGCAGATGTACGACGAACCGCGGACCTCGGGTGCCGACGGCGCGGAGGCGCAGAAGCAGCGGCTGCGCAGACGGCTGGAGCGGCTGATCGGCATCGCCGCGACCGAGGGCAACGAGCTGGTGCCGCTGCGGAACGGGGACGAGATCTTCCCCGCGATGCTGGCCGCCATCCGGGCCGCCGAGCACACCGTCGACATGATGACGTTCGTGTACTGGCGCGGCGAGGTCGCCCACGAGTTCGCCGCCGCCCTGGCCGAGCGGGCCCGCGCGGGTGTCCGGGTGCGGCTGCTGCTGGACGGCTTCGGGGCCAAGGAGATAGAGCGGGACCTGCTGGACGCCATGGACGAGGCAGGCGTCCAGGTCGCCTGGTTCCGCAGACCCACGCGCCTGTCGCCGATGCGGCAGAACCACCGCTGTCACCGCAAGGTGCTGGTCACCGACGAGCACACGGCCTTCACCGGAGGCGTGGGCATCGCGGAGGAGTGGTGCGGTGACGCCCGGAACCCGGACGAGTGGCGCGACACCCATGTACAGGTCCGCGGCCCCGCCGTGGACGGCATCGCCGCGGCCTTCGCACAGAACTGGGCCGAGTGCCACGACGACCTCTACGACGACCACGACCGCTTCACCGCCCAGGCGCAGCCGGGGCGGGCCACGGTCCAGGTCGTACGGGGGTCGGCCTCCTTCGGGTGGCAGGACATGCAGACGGTCCTGCGGGTCCTGATCACCTCCGCGCAGGAGCGCCTGCGGCTGGCCACCGCCTACTTCGCCCCCGACACCTACTTCATCGACCTGCTGGCCGCGGCGGCCCGCCGCGGTGTGCGAGTCGAGATCCTGCTTCCCGGCCCGCACACCGACCAGCGGGCGTGCCTGCTGGCCGGGCGGCAGCACTACCAGACGCTCGTGGACGCCGGTGTGGAGGTGCGGGAGTACCAGCCGACGATGCTCCACACGAAGATCATGACCGTGGACGGGGTCTGCTCCCTCATCGGCTCCACCAACTTCAACCGCCGTTCCATGGAGCACGACGAGGAGGTCGTCCTGGCCGTCCTGGACGAGGACTTCACGGCGGAACTCGACGCCGACTTCGAGGCCGACCGGCAGCGGAGCGAGCCGATCGACCCCCGCCGCTGGAAGCGGCGGCCCCTGCCCATGCGCCTCGCGGAGACCGCGGTGACCCCGATCCGGCGCTTCCTGTGAGTGCGGGTGTTGGGTACTCCGCAGGATGGCCACCTAGGCGGAAGCCACCTGACCGCCGGGCACCGTGGTCCGGGCGGTCGACTGCTCTCTGGTGGCTCCCAAGGCGCCATCGATCGCCAGCCGGGCCCGGTCCGGCGCGTCCGGCAGCAGATCTGCGTAGTACCGCTCTGTGAAGCTCACCGAGCTGTGCCCCAGCCACGCCGAAATTTCTGAGACCGCCACACCTTGGCTCAGAAGCGACGCAGCGTAGAAGTGCCGGAGGCTGTGGGGCTTGAAGTAGTCGACGGCGGCAGCGGCGAGTGCGGGACGCCAGATCCTCCCGTACCAGTAGTACGGATACAGCAAGCCGGTGCCTGTCGCGTTGGGGAACAGCAGCTCCTCCTCGCCCCAGGTGCCGTGGTCCCGGAGGTGGCGGGGCAGTGCCAGAGCCACTACGTCCGGGAGCGGCACCCGACGCCCCTGCTCGCCTTCCTCACGCCACTTGACGTGTCGCAGCCGCAAGCTCCCGTACCGCCCCGATCCGGTGTCACGGTCGCACGCGACCTGCCGATCGACGGTGATCAGCCGGTCGGCGAAGGAGATGCGATCACGACCAAGTCCCATGGCCTCCCCGAGCCGCAGCCCACAGCCGGCCATGAGCCAGAACATGCAGCGGTACCGCTCCGGCGCAGCCGCGGTAACGGAGAGCACCCTGCCGTTGCCGGGAACGTAAACGTCCGCTCGCTGGTCCCGATGTGTCCGCGAACGGCTGACGGGGAGTTGCACTGACCTGCATGGGTTGGTGCTGGTCAGCCCATTTTCCATCGCCCAGTCGAAAACAGACCTGAGGACATTGAATCGGAATCGAAGGGTGGACGGCTTGTACCCGCGCTGATGGATCATCCACTCGACCCACTTCTCGATCTGGGCCGGGGTGATGCCCTCGATGCCATCGATACCGAAAAAGGGTTCCACGGACCTGGCGAGAATCGTCCGATACTGCTTGATGCTGCTGTTCTCCACCCCTCTCGTGGTCGCCCACTGCTCGAAGACCGCCGCAAGCGGCTTACCCCCCGTCGGTCCGGCCCCGCTCCGCAACACGCGCGTCGTCCCCCTCCAAATGCCGTCTGGCCTTCTCGGTCAGGCGGTCCGCCGGCCTGCCCGGCGGCCCGTCGAGGAAGCCCATGGCACGAGCTCGCCGGATACGACCGCTGATGGTGTTCCGGCTGAGTCCCCAGGCGGTCGCCAGCCGTGTTACGGGACTTCGATAACCCTGGTGGACCAGGTGCACGTACTCACGGGCCATCAGCGCGTACTCACGCTCCGTCTCGACCCGATCGAGCACCGCGGCAGTGACGGCCTTATCAGCCGACCGGCCGAGGCGACCCCATAGTTGCTTCGCGGTCCTGCGGATCTCCGCCAGGGAGATCGATCGCATGAGCTCCGCCGTGATGCCGTCAGTGTCGACCTCGGCGCGGGGGTCGTCGGGCGGATCGATGCGGAGGCTCGTCGGGCCGTCCCATGGGGCGCTGAGCAGCATGACGACGGTCAGTTTCCAGCCGTGCAATTCAGCTTCGTGCACGAGCTGTTCGCCGTCCAGCCGCCAGCCCTTGGGCATTGCCCCATGTGAATGTGCTGCGATCACGGGTCGAAAGTAGCGCGGCTACGGCCGCCGTGTACCGGGAAGTCCCCGGCACACGAAAAGGTAAGAGGTGAAACACGGGCTCTGCCATGTTCCGTGTATCGACTCACCGTAAAGAGTGAAGGGCGCCCTGTCGCCGGGCGCCCTTCAGTCGCGAAGTGAACGAGGTGTTACGGCAGATTGCGTGCCATCACGATTCGCTGGACCTGGTTTGTACCTTCGTATATTTGTGTGATCTTGGCGTCGCGCATCATGCGCTCCACCGGGTAGTCCCGGGTGTAGCCGTATCCGCCGAGGAGCTGGACCGCGTCCGTCGTGACCTCCATCGCCACGTCCGAGGCGAAGCACTTGGCGGCGGCGCCCAGGTAGGTGAGGTCGGCGTCGACGCGCTGGGAGGCGGCTGCGGCCTGGTAGGTCAGGGCGCGGGCGGCCGAGATCTTCATCGCCATGTCGGCGAGCATGAACTGGATGCCCTGGAAGTCGGCGATCGGCTTGCCGAACTGCTTGCGCTCCTGGACATAGCCCTTGGCGTAGTCGAGGGCGCCCTGGGCGATGCCGAGGGCCTGGGCGGCGATGGTGATGCGGGTGTGGTCGAGGGTCTTCATCGCCGTGGCGAAGCCGGTGCCCTCCTCGCCGATCATGCGGTCGGCGGGGATGCGGACGTTGTCGAGGTAGACCTCGCGGGTCGGGGAGCCCTTGATGCCGAGCTTCTTCTCGGGGGCGCCGAAGGAGACGCCCTCGTCGGACTTCTCGACGACGAAGGCGGAGATGCCCTTGGAGCGCTTGGTGGGGTCGGTGACGGCCATCACCGTGTAGTACTCGGACTCACCCGCGTTGGTGATCCAGCGCTTCACGCCGTTGAGGACCCAGAAGTCGCCGTCGCGGACGGCCTTGGTCTTCATGCCGGCGGCGTCGGAGCCGGCGTCCGGCTCGGAGAGGCAGTAGGAGAACATGCCGTCGCCCTTGGCGAGCGGGGTCATGTACTTCTTCTTCAGGTCCTCGGAGCCGGAGAGGATCACCGGCAGGGAGCCCAGCTTGTTGACGGCCGGGATGAGGGAGGACGAGGCGCAGACCCGCGCGACCTCCTCGATCACTATGACGGTGGCCAGCGCGTCGGCGCCGGAGCCGCCGTACTCCTCGGGCACGTGCACGGCGTGCAGGTCGTTCGCGACCAGCGCCTGGAGGGCCTCGTGCGGGAAGCGGGCCTCCTCGTCCACCGCGGCGGCGTGCGGCGCGATCTTCGCCTCGGCCAGGGAGCGGACGGCGTCACGGAGCATGTCGTGCTCCTCGGACGGGCGGTACAGGTCGAAGTCAGCCGATCCGGCCAAGGTCTCTCACGCTCCAAAACGCTGCGATGCTGACGCTAACTACCGTTAAGTAATCAAAAGTTTATGGGGTCGCCCACCCGAGTGATACGTGAGCTAGGCGACAGCGGAGAAGTTGCCCAGTGAAGCGCGCTGCCATGCCCCGGCTATGCTCGGGCGCGCACCGCATGCCGTAGACCCCTGGAGCACCCATGGCCCTGAAGATCACCGTGATCGGCACCGGTTATCTCGGCGCGACACACGCGGCGGCCATGGCCGAGCTGGGCTTCGAAGTGCTCGCCCTCGACGTCGTGCGCGAGAAGATCGAGAAGCTGGAGCGGGCCGAGGCCCCGATGTACGAGCCGGGGCTTGAGGAGCTGCTGCGCAAGCACGTCGCCGGCATCGACGGCTCCAGCGGCCGGCTGCGCTTCACCCAGGACTGGGCCGAGATCGGCGCCTTCGGCGATGTGCACTTCGTCTGTGTGAACACCCCGCAGCGGCACGGCGAGTACGCCTGCGACATGAGCTACGTCGACTCCGCGATCGCCTCGCTGGCCCCGCACCTGCACGGTCCGGCGCTGGTCGTCGGCAAGTCGACCGTGCCGGTCGGCTCCGCGGACCGCCTCGCGTCCTACCTGGCCGCGCACGCGCCCGCCGGCGAGGACGCCGAGCTGGCCTGGAACCCGGAGTTCCTGCGCGAGGGTTTCGCCGTCAACGACACGCTGCACCCCGACCGTCTCGTGGTGGGCGTGCGCAGCGAGCGGGCCGAGAAGCTGCTGCGGGAGGTGTACGCGACGCCCATCGCCGAGGGCTCGCCGTTCGTGGTCACGGACTTCCCGACCTCGGAGCTGGTGAAGACCTCCGCGAACTCCTTCCTCGCCACGAAGATCTCCTTCATCAACGCGATGGCGGAGGTGTGCGAGGCCGCGGGCGGTGACGTCGCGAAGCTGGCGGAGGCCATCGGCTACGACGACCGGATCGGGAAGAAGTTCCTGCGGGCCGGGATCGGCTTCGGCGGCGGGTGTCTGCCGAAGGACATCCGGGCGTTCATGGCGCGCGCCGGTGAGCTGGGCGCGGACCAGGCGCTGACGTTCCTGCGGGAGATCGACTCGATCAACATGCGCCAGCGCGGGCAGATGGTGGAGCTGGCCCGGCAGGCGCTGGGCGGCGGGCCGTTCCTGGGCAAGCGGGTGGCGGTGCTGGGCGCGACGTTCAAGCCCGACTCGGACGACGTGCGGGACTCCCCCGCGCTGAACGTCGCCGGGCAGATCCACCTCCAGGGCGGCCAGGTCACGGTGTACGACCCGAAGGGCATGGACAACGCCCGCGGGGTGTTCCCGACCCTCGGCTACGCCGACTCGGCGCTGGAGGCCGTGCGCGGCGCCGACATCGTGCTGCACCTGACGGAGTGGCGGGAGTTCCGCGAGCTGGACACCGAGGCGCTCGGCGAGGTCGCGGCGACCCGCCTCGTCCTGGACGGGCGCAACGCCCTGGACCCGGAGCGCTGGCGCAAGGCCGGCTGGACGTACCGGGCGATGGGGCGTCCGAAGGCCTGAGCGCGCGAGCGGACGCGGAAAACACGACACGCGGAGACAGGTGACGCCGGTTCGGCCGAGGCTCAGTCGGCCGAACCGGCGTCTTCGTGCATTCTGCACCACCCGGCAGTGCGGCGGGGTCCCTATCCCTCTGCCTCCTTGGCCCGGTAGCGGCGCATCTTGGCGCGGGCTCCGCAGACCTGCATGGAGCACCAGCGGCCCCGGCCGGCCGGGCTGCGGTCGTAGTAGGCCCAGTGACAGTCGGCGGCCTCGCATGCCTTGAGGCGGATCCAGGTGCCGGCGACCAGGGCCTCCGCGACGGCGGCGGCCACGCGCGCGTGCAGCGAGCGGTCGTCGGCGGGGGTGAGGGCGGCCGAGCCGTCCGCCGCGTCGACCGTGACGAGGAGCGGGGCCTCGGCCAGCAGCGTGCCGAGGGGGGTGACCTCGCGGTGCGGCGGGTGGCCGGCGTGGGCGAGGAGGGTCGCGCGCAGGGATTCGCGCAGGGTGCGGGCCCGGTCCGTGCCCTCCGCGGTGATGCCGAGGCGCGCCCGGCCCTCGGGGGTGTCCAGCGCGTCGGCGCCGGACTCGATGTCCAGCGTGTTCACCAGGGCCTCGACCAGGGCCAGGCCGCCGGGCGCGGGCGATCTCTCCGTCATGGCTGGACCGTACCTCTCGCGATTCCCCTTGCGATGTTACCGCCCATGGGGGAGCATGCAGTAACGGTTACCGGTTACCTTGCTCTGCGGGTAACGGCCACTTCGAGGAGGAAGCCATGACTCTCGCCAAGCTGGGTGTCGTCGTCCTGGACTGTCCCGACCCGCGCGCACTGGCCGGCTTCTACGCCGAGGTGCTGGGCGGCACGCCGACGGTGGAGACCGACGGGGAGGAGGAATGGGTCGACCTGAAGGTGCCGGGCGGTACACCGCTGGCCTTCCAGGCATCCCCCGGGTACGTGCCTCCGACGTGGCCGTCCCCCGACGGGGCGCAGCAGTTCCACCTCGATCTCGTGGTGGACGACCTGGACGCGGCCGAGAAGGGCGTGCTGGCCCTCGGGGCGAAGCCGCTGGACGCCGAGGACCGGGAGCGGACCTTCCGGGTTTACGCCGACCCGGCCGGGCACCCGTTCTGCCTCTGCGCCTGCTGACCCCCGGAGGTCCCATGTCCGCCGTGGCACGTTTCCGTTCCGTGGTCGTCGACTGCCCCGACCCCGACGCGCTGGCCCGCTTCTACGCCGAGGTCGTCGGCGGCACGCCGGAGCAGGAGGACGACGACCCCGACTGGGTTGTGCTGCGCGTTCCCGGCGGGCCCCGGCTCGCCTTCCAGCGCTCCCCCGGCCACACCCCGCCGGAGTGGCCGCGGGCGGACCGCAACGCCCAGCAGTTCCACCTGGACTTCGACGCCGGGTCCACCTGGGACGAGATCGACGCGGCCGAGAAGCGGGTGCTGGCGCTGGGCGCGCGGGTGCTGGACAAGGAGGACGACGTGAAGAAGGACTTCCGCGTCTACGCCGACCCGGCGGGGCACCCGTTCTGCCTGTGCCGGATCGAGTCCGGCTGATCAGAAGCCCCTTAGGCGTCCAGCTCCGAGATCGTCGCCGTCGACGGTTCGCGTCGCTGCTGTGCGGCGCGGGCCGTGAAGTCGGCGCCGCGCAGCACGCGCTGCACGTTGCCCCAGGTCAGCAGGGCCACATCGGCTTCCTCCCAGCCGCGTCGCAGCAGCTCGGCGATCAGCCGCGGATAGCAGGAGGTGTCGCCGAGCTCCTGCGGGTGGGCGGCTCCGGAGTCGTAGGTGCCGGACAGCCCGACGCACTGCGCCCCTGCCACGGTGCGGATGTGGTCGAGGTGGTCGGCGACATCGCGGACGGCCGGGCCGGTCTGCTCGGCGGTCAGCGGCACCAGGCACAGTCCCCTGGCCGCGCCCAGCTCCGCCAGCAGGTCGTCGGGGAGGTTGGCCGGGTGGGGGCGCAGGGTGCGGGCGGCGGAGCGACTGCACAGCACGGGCGCCCGGGACAGGCTCAGGACGCGGCGCAGGGTCGGGGCGGAGGCGCCGGAGAGGTCCGCGATCACGCCGAGGCGGTTCATCTCGCGCACGACCTCCTCGCCGAACCGGGTCAGCCCCGCCTCGCTCGCCCAGGACACCCCGGTCAGCGTGAGGACGCGCAGACCGAGCAGGTGCAGCTGGCGCAGGATGCCGAGCGAGTCGCCCAGGGCCGGCGCCCCGGCGGGGCCGAGGAGCACGGCGACGCGGCCACAGTTGCGCACGTCCGCGACCTGCCCGGCCGTGCAGGCCGGCCGCAGTCCCTCCTCACAGGTCCGTACGACGGTCTTGGCCAGGTCCAGCTGCTCCAGGGTGGCGCCGACGGCCCGGTCGCCGTCGAGGCCCTCGGGCAGGTGCAACGACCAGAAGAGAGCGCCCACATGGCCGCTGCGCAGCCGGGGCACATCCGTGTCGACGGTGCTCTCGCCGTCCTCCAGGTCGTACCAGGACAGGCGCTTGAGCGCCCAGGGCAGTCCGTTGTAGCCGTCGGCGACGGGGTGCGCGGCGAGGATGGCGCGGGCCCGGGTCATGGGCGCGTCGTCCGGGTCGGAGACGGGTTCGTAGGACTCCGCCGTGACGATGCCCTCGTCCGGGTACGGCTCGGCCGGCTCGTCGAACTCTCCTGCGGCCGCGGCGGTGGGGCGCAGGTCGTCCTGGAGGTCTGCCATGGCGGCTCCGTACGGTCGTTCGTGAGGTACGGTCACCGTCGCACGGAGCGGGAAGTGGTTCCTGGTGGGCGGGGCGTTCGGAGTACGGCTGCGCTCGGCGGTGAGTTCGGTGACCAGTCGCGTTGGTGCGCCGGGCCAGTTCACCGATCCGCACGTGCCACCCGCCCCGACGTGCATGCGGACACGGGCGGGGCGACCGGCTAAACCGACTACCCCGCCCTCGGCACTCAGCCGTCCAGTGACTCGATCGTGGCGTTGGACGGCGGCCGCGTCGGCTGAAGCGCCCGGGCCACGTCCTGTGCCGCGTCCAGGACCCGGACCGCGTTCTTCCAGGTCAGTTTGGCCAGATCGGCTTTGGACCAGCCGCGGTCGAGCAGTTCCGCGAGGAGGTTCGGGTAGCCGGAGACGTCGGCGAGGCCGTCGGGGGTGAAGGCCGTGCCGTCATAGTCGCCGCCGATGCCGACGTGGTCGATGCCGGCCGCCTCGCGCATGTGGTCCAGGTGGTCGGCGACCGTCGCCACCGTCGCGACCGGGCGCGGCCGGCGCTCCTCGAAGGCGCGGTGGACCTTCATGGCCTCCGCGGTGGTGTCGAGGGGGTGGAAGCCGTGGGCGCGCATGTTCTCGTCGGCCGCGGCCGTCCAGTCCACGGCCGCCTGGAGCACGAACTTCGGCACGAACGTCACCATCGCCATGCCGCCGTTGGCGGGGAGCCGCTCCAGGACGTCGTCGGGGACGTTGCGCGGGTGGTCGCACACGGCCCGTGCGGAGGAGTGGGAGAAGATCACCGGGGCCGAACTCGCGTCGAGCGCGTCCCGCATCGTCGTCGCCGCCACGTGCGAGAGGTCGACGAGCATGCCGAGCCGGTTCATCTCCCGGACGACCTCGCGGCCGAACGCGGTGAGGCCGCCGGCCTTCGGCTCGTCGGTCGCGGAGTCCGCCCAGTCGACGTTGTCGTTGTGGGTGAGGGTCATGTACCGCACGCCGAGGCCGTACAGACCGCGCAGGGTACCCAGGGAGTTGGCGATGGAGTGGCCGCCCTCCGCCCCCATGAGCGAGGCGATGCGGCCCTCCCCGCGCGCTGCCTCCATGTCGGCGGCGGTGAGCGCGGGGCGCAGGTCGCCGGGGTGACGGGCCAGCAGCTGCCGCACGCAGTCGACCTGTTCGAGCGTCGCGGCGACCGGGTCGGGCGAGTCCGTGCGGACGTACACCGACCAGTACTGCGCGCCGACCCCGCCCGCGCGCAGCCGGGGGATGTCGGTGTGCAGGTGGGCGCTCTGGTCAGTGGCGATGTCCCGCGCGTCGAGGTCGTAGCGGACCTGTGCGCGCAGTGCCCAGGGCAGGTCGTTGTGGCCGTCGACGACCGGGAACTCGCTCAGGAGTTCCCGGGCCGCCTCCAGGGAGGGCATCGTCGTCACTTCCCGGCGCCGAAGCCGAATCCGCCGGCGCCCTCGACCTTGGAGCGCAGGCGCTTGCCCTTCTCGGTGGCCTGGTCGTTGAGCTCCTGCTGGAACTCGCGCATGCGGCCGCGCAGTTCCTCGTCGTGCGCGGCGAGGATGCGGGCGGCGAGCAGACCGGCGTTGCGGGCCCCGGCGACGGAGACCGTGGCGACGGGCACACCGGCCGGCATCTGCACGATGGACAGCAGGCTGTCCATGCCGTCGAGGTACTTCAGCGGCACGGGCACGCCGATGACCGGCAGCGGGGTCACGGAGGCGAGCATGCCGGGCAGGTGGGCGGCGCCGCCCGCCCCGGCGATGATCACCTTGAGCCCGCGGGCGTCGGCCTGCTCGCCGTAGGCGACCATCTCGCGCGGCATGCGGTGCGCGGAGACGACGTCGACCTCGTAGGCGATCTCGAACTCGTCGAGGGCCTTGGCGGCGGCCTCCATGACGGGCCAGTCGGAGTCCGACCCCATGACGATGCCAACAACAGGGCTCATTCGGTGATGGTGCCTCTCAGGTAGCCGGCTGCGTGACGGGCGCGCTCCAGCACGTCGTCGAGGTCGTCGCCGTAGGTGTTGACGTGACCGACCTTGCGGCCGGGCTTCACGTCCTTGCCGTACATGTGGATCTTGAGCTGGGGGTCGCGGGCCATGCAGTGCAGGTACGCGGAGTACATGTCCGGGTAGTCGCCGCCGAGGACGTTGACCATGACCGTCCACGGGGCACGCGGGCGCGGGTCGCCGAGGGGCAGGTCGAGGACCGCGCGGACGTGGTTGGCGAACTGGCTGGTGACGGCGCCGTCCATCGACCAGTGGCCGGAGTTGTGCGGGCGCATCGCGAGCTCGTTGACGAGGATGCGTCCGTCGCGGGTCTGGAACAGCTCGACGGCGAGGTGCCCGACGACGCCGAGCTCCTTGGCGATGTTCAGCGCCATCTCCGAAGCGCGGACGGCGAGGCCCTCGTCGAGGTCGGGCGCCGGGGCGATGACCGTGTCGCAGACGCCGTTCACCTGCTGCGACTCCACCACCGGGTAAGCGACGGCCTGGCCGTGCGGGGAGCGGACCACGTTGGCGGCGAGCTCGCGCAGGAAGTCGACCTTCTCCTCGGCGAGGACGGGGACACCGGCCCTGAACGGGTCGGCGGCCTCCTCGACGGAGTCCACGACCCACACGCCCTTGCCGTCGTAGCCGCCGCGGACGGTCTTGAGGACGACCGGGAATCCGTCGCCCTCCGCCGCGAACGCGGCCACGTCCTGCGGGTCGGACACGATCCGGTGCCGGGGGCAGGGGACGCCGATCGCGTCGAGCTTCGCGCGCATCACCCCCTTGTCCTGGGCGTGCACGAGCGCGTCGGGGCCGGGGCGCACGGGGATGCCGTCCGCCTCCAGGGCCCGGAGGTGCTCGGTGGGTACGTGTTCGTGATCGAAGGTGATCACATCGCACCCACGGGCGAACTCGCGCAGCGTGTCGAGGTCGCGATAGTCGCCGACGACGACATCGCTCACAACCTGCGCAGCGGAGTCCTGCGGGGTGTCACTGAGGAGCTTGAACCTGATGCCCAGCGGGATGCCCGCCTCGTGTGTCATACGAGCGAGCTGGCCACCGCCGACCATGCCGACTACGGGGAACGTCACTCCCTCAGGGTATCGGCCGCGCCAGGGTGGCCGGTTTCCCGCCCTCCCCCGGCCCGTCCGGACCGTCTCCGGCCGTCCCCGGGCATCCACAGGAAGATCGCGCGGGAGGGTGGTTAGCATGGCTGGGTTGACGCCGACACACGGACGGGGGCCTGCACGGCCATGGGACATGGTGCCTCTCGGCTCCGGCGGCTCGTCCACGAGGTCGCCAAATTCGGTGCGGTGGGCGGTGCCGGGGTGCTGGTCAACCTCGTCGTCTTCAACCTGGTGCGGCACACCACCGACCTCCAGGTGGTGCGCGCGAGCGTCATCGCCACCGTCGTCGCGATCGTCTTCAACTACGTCGGCTTCCGCTACTTCACGTACCGCGACCGCGACAAGACCCGCCGTACCCGTGAGATGACCCTGTTCCTGCTGTTCAGCGCGATCGGCCTGGTCATCGAGAACGGCGTCCTCTACGCGGCCACGTACGGCTTCGGCTGGAACACCCCGCTCCAGAACAACGTCTTCAAGTTCCTCGGCATCGGCGTCGCGACCCTGTTCCGCTTCTGGTCCTACCGCTCGTGGGTCTTCCGCGCGCTCCCCGCCCGGGAGGCGCCGGCGGCGCCGGGCCCGGCCTCGGTCCCGCAGAACGACCCGGCCGGCCCCCGCAAGGCGAGGCAGCAGGTCCCCTAGCCCCAGCCGCCTAGCGGACCATCGGCTCGTCGTCCTGGGGCTTGGACAGGGCCGTGCGGGACAGGAACAGGCCGAAGACCGGGGGCTTGGTCTGGAGCATCTCCAGACGGCCGCCATCGGCCTCCGCCAGGTCACGGGCCACCGCCAGGCCGATACCCGTGGAGTTGCGGCCGCTGATCGCCCGCTCGAAGATGCGCGCGCCGAGGTCGGCGGGGACCCCGGGGCCCTCGTCCGTCACCTCGATGACCGCCTGGTTGCCGGTGACGCGGGTGCGCAGGGCCACCGTGCCGCCGCCGTGCATGAGGGAGTTCTCGATCAGTGCGGCCAGGACTTGCGCGACCGCACCGGGCGTGCCCACCGCCCGCAGATGCCGTTTGCCGGAGCTGACGATCGCCCGCCCCGCACTGCGGTAAGCCGGGCGCCATTCGGCGAGCTGCTGCTGGATGACCTCGTCGAGGTCGAAGGAGACGGCGGAGCCGGTGCGCGGGTCGCGGGAGTTCGTCAGCAGCCGCTCCACGACGTCCGTCAGCCGCTCGACCTGCGTCAGCGCGATCGTCGCCTCTTCCTTCACGGTGTCCGGGTCGTCGGTGAGGGTGATCTCCTCCAGCCGCATCGACAGCGCGGTGAGCGGGGTGCGCAGCTGGTGGGAGGCGTCCGCGGCCAGCCGGCGTTCGGCGGTCAGCATGCGGGCGATGCGCTCGGCGGAGCCGTCCAGCACGTCGGCCACGCGGTCCAGCTCGGGCACTCCGTACCGCTTGTGCCGGGGGCGCGGATCGCCCGAGCCGAGCCGCTCGGCGGTCTCCGCGAGGTCGGTCAGCGGCGACGCCAGCCGGTTCGCCTGGCGGACCGCCAGCAGCACCGCGGCGACCACCGCCAGCAGCGCGACCAGCGCGATGATCAGCAGCGTCCGGCCGACCTCCCGGGTCACCGAGGAGCGCGGCTCCTGGACGGTGACCGTCTCGCCCTCCTCACCGGGCGCGGTCGCGCTGATGACGTCCCCGGCGGGCTTCGTGCCGACCTCGATGGGCGCCTCCCCGGGGAGGCGGATCACCGCGTAGTAGTGGTCCTGCGTGACCTGGTCGCGCAGCACCTCCGCGTCGACCTGCTGCGCCCCGAAGAGCCGGCTGTCGACGATGCTGGCCAGCCGCACCGCCTCGGACTCCACCCGCTCCTGGGCGCTGTTGCTGATCGTCCGGGTCTCGACGATGACGAGCGAGACGCCGAAGACGGCGATCACGACCAGCACCACGGCGAGCGTGGACTGGATCAGTCGGCGGCGCATGTCCTGTTACCCGATCGCCCGTGCCTGCCTCGCGGCTCAGCTCTTCTCGAAGCGGAAACCCACACCGCGCACGGTGGCGATGAAGCGCGGGTTGGCAGCGTCGTCGCCGAGCTTCTTGCGCAGCCAGGAGATGTGCATGTCCAGGGTCTTGGTCGACGACCACCAGGTCGTGTCCCAGACCTCCCGCATCAGCTGGTCGCGGGTGACGACCCGGCCCGCGTCGCGCACCAGCACCCGCAGCAGGTCGAACTCCTTCGCGGTGAGCTGGAGCTCCTCCTCGCCCATCCAGGCGCGGTGGGATTCGACGTCGATGCGCACGCCGTGGGTGGCGGGCGGCTGCTGCGGCTCGCTGGCGCCGCGCCGGAGCAGGGCCCGCACGCGCGCGAGCAGCTCGGCGAGCCGGAACGGCTTGGTGACGTAGTCGTCGGCGCCCGCGTCGAGCCCGACGACGGTGTCCACCTCGTCGGCGCGCGCGGTCAGGATGAGGATCGGGATGGCGTGGCCTTCGCCCCGCAGGCGGCGGGCCACCTCCAGACCGTCCATGCCGGGCAGGCCGAGGTCGAGCACGACCAGGTCGATGCCGCCCTGCAGTCCGGCGTCGAGAGCGGTGGGTCCGTCCTCGCGGACCTCGACCTCGTAGCCCTCCCGGCGCAGAGCGCGGGCCAGCGGCTCCGAGATGGACGCATCGTCCTCGGCGAGCAGTACACGGGTCATGAGGTGATGGTAGACCTGCGACGCCCTGAGCTGGGGTGTGACCGGAAGCCTTGATTCTTACCGTTGGCATACCCGTTTCTTACGTGGCCGGGGTAAGTGTGCGGACCTCTGCCTTTCAGGTGTGATCCGGGTAAAGACCTTGGATTCCGTGTGTACGGTTCCCTTTGCACCTGTGATCCGAGTCTCAAGTCCTTCCATATGCGGCGGTGTCCTGCCGTATGGTGAATCGACGCCTGTAGCACCACGGCGACCTTCGGAGGCCTCTTGCCCTGAAGGTCTCTTTTGTGTGCGGGCCGGTTCCCGCCGGCCCCGAGAGAAACGACCTGTGGCCGGGCCTCCTCGTGCGGCGACGCGCGTAGAGGCGTGGATCCCGGTGGCGACCGCCCACCGCTCCGTGACCCGGAGCGGACCCCCGTAGGCGTCGGGCGGACGGCCATGCCCACCGGTGCCGGCAGCCCCCACCGGGCGCACCACCGCTGTCGCGGGGCGCGTCCCGAGCAGCAAGGAACGACCATGGCGTCCAGCCTGACGAAGGACTCGGCCCGACCGGGCACCCCCGGTTCCGAGAAGACCTTCTTCGGCCACCCCCGCGGACTGGCCACTCTGTTCATGACCGAGATGTGGGAGCGTTTCTCCTACTACGGCATGAGGGCCCTGCTCCCGCTGTACCTGGTCGCCCCCGGTGGCCTGCACCTCAGCGCGGGCACGGCGACGGCGATCTACGCCGTGTACCTGTCGCTGGTGTACCTGCTCACCCTGCCCGGCGGCTGGTTCGCCGACCGTGTGCTCGGCCCCCGCAAGACGGTCGCCGTCGCGGGCGTGGTCATCATGCTCGGCCACCTGTGCCTGGCGCTGCCCGCCGCCGCGAGCTTCTACGTCGGCCTGGGCCTGGTCGCCATCGGTTCCGGTCTGCTGAAGGCCAACATCTCCACGATGGTCGGCCACCTCTACGACGGCCCCGAGGACCCCCGCCGCGACGGTGGCTTCACGGTCTTCTACATCGGCATCAACCTCGGCGCCTTCATCGCGCCGCTGGTCATCGGCACCGTCGGCGAGAGCGTCGACTGGCACCTGGGCTTCGCGCTGGCCGCGCTCGGCATGGCGCTGGGCCTCGTGCAGTTCCTGCTCGGCAGCCGCCACCTGGACGCCAGGAGCAGCGTGGTCCCGACCCCGCTGACGCCCGCCGAGAAGGCGTCCACCCTGCGCAAGGGCCTGATCTGGCTGGCCGTCGCCGTGGTCTTCTACGGCCTGGTCGGCGGCACCGGCCACTTCACCCTGAACTGGGCGCTCATCCCGCTGACGCTGCTCGGCCTGATCGTGCCGATCCTGGTCATCACCCGCATCCTGCGCGACAAGGACCTGGACTCCGGCGAGCGCTCCAAGGTGTCGGCGTACATCTGGTTCTTCGTCGCCGCCGCCGTCTTCTGGATGATCTACGACCAGGGCGGCTCCACCCTCTCGCTGTTCGCCAGCGACAAGGCCGACAACACGATCTTCGGCTGGGAGTTCCCGGTCTCCTGGTACCAGTCGGTCAACCCGGTCCTGATCATGGCGCTGGCGCCCGTCTTCGCCTGGCTGTGGCTGTGGCTGAACCGGCGCGGCAAGGAGCCGAGCACCATCGTGAAGTTCGCCTCCGGCCTGGTGCTGGTGGGTGCGTCCTTCTTCCTGTTCCTCGCCCCGCTGTCGATCGCGGAGGGCGGGCACAAGGCCGCGGCGATGTGGCTGGTCGCGATCTACTTCGTGCAGACCGTGGGTGAGCTGACCCTGTCGCCGGTGGGCCTGTCCGTGACGACGAAGATGGCACCGGCGAAGTACGCCTCGCAGATGATGGGCGTCTGGTTCCTCGCGGTCACCGCGGGCGACTCCGTCACCGCGCTGCTGTCCAACCCCGCCGTCGGCGGGGTCAACCTCGACAAGACGGGCTTCGTGGCGCTGGAGGCGGCACTGGCCGTGGTCGCCGGCTTCGCGGTGTACATGTACCGCAAGAAGGTCAAGGCCATGATGGGCGACGTCCGCTGACGCCGGTCACCTGATGCAGGAGAAGGGCCGCCGCACCCCGTGGTGCGGCGGCCCTTCGTCATGGGTTTCGCGCCTCGGACCGGTCGGCTTCCGGGGCGAACCAGGGCGGGGCCGCGGACCTGCGGGCGGCGGGCAGCCGCAGACGGCGGGCCGGCCGGGCCGCATGGCCGGGGCGGCGCGGGTGCACCCGGTCGACCACGGCCAGTGCGGCCCGGAACAGCGCCGCGGGGACGACCAGCAGGACGAGGACCCAGAACAGCGTCACGCCCCAGGGCCGGCCCACGCCCCAGGGGTGTTCGGCGAGCACCTTGCCGCCGTACTTCAGCGTCACGGTGTAGTCGCCGTGCGCCCCGGCCGCGAGCTCCACGGGCAACTCGATCCGGGCCTTGCCGCCCGGCCGGATCGAGCCCCGCCACCGCTGGTCCTGCCACTCGGGGGCGAACACGCCGTGCGCGGTGCCGACCTGGAAGACCGGGTCGCGCACGGGGGACGTGCCGACGTTGCCGACGGTGACCACGAGCGTCCGGGCGGGCGGGGAGCCGAACCAGGTGAGCAGACCGCCGGAGCCCCGCAGCCTGGTGTCCGCGAGCAGGGACAGCCGCCCGCCGGCCGCGTCCGCCGGCAGCGGTTCGACGGTGTGCCCGGCGACCTGGAGGGCCGCGTCGGCCTCGGCCGCCGCCCCCGTCACGGTCGCCACGTGCACCACGCAGGGGCACGGCACCGGCGGCTCGACGACGGGCAGTGCACGGCGGAAGCGCCCCTCCGCGTCGGTGGTGACGGCCCGGCCGTCGGCGTTGGCGCAGGAGTTGGTGCCGCCGGTCACCCCCCGCTTCGGCTCGGCCTGCCCGCACACGAGCAGCGTCAGCAGGGCACGGGGCCGCCAGCCGCTGCCGCTGACGGTGACGGAACCGCCCGTCCCGGCCTGGGACGCGGACAGTTCGACCACGGGCCGCTCCGCCGCCCCTGCGGGCCCGGCGCCCGCCAGGACCATCAGCAGCGCGAGCAGCACCGGCAGTGACCCATACGTAGGACGGACGGCGGGCGGCATCGGCGGCTCCAGCGGTCGTTGCGCTCAGCGGTGCACCGGCCGGCGAGGGTGTGCGGCGCTCAACGGCCCGTCCCTGCCTGCCGGTGACGCCGGGTCAGCCACAGGGCACCTGCCGCTCCGGCGAGCAGGACCGTGCCGCCGAGGGTGCCGAGGGCGACGGCCGAGTCCTCGGGCCCGGTCTGCGGGAGTCCGGCACCGCTGTCCGGGCCGGAGCCGCCGCCCTGGGCGGAGCCGGTGGTGGTGCCGCCGCCGCTCGCGGCCGTGACATCGAGGGTGAGGGAGGGGCCCGGGTCGTTCGTCGGGGTGCACGTGGTCGTCGTGCCGAGCGCCTTGATGGTGAGCACACCGGCCGTGAAGGTGACCTCGCCGCTCTTCTTCGGCGTGTACGTGCCGCTCAGGTCGCTGATCTTGATGGGTGTGTTGGCCGGGATCGCGGCGTCGTTGGCGGGGCCGGTCACCGCCAGGGTGCCGCTGTCGGCGCCGCCCAGGGCGATGGTGGCGCTCGGCGTCATCGCGCCCTTGCCCAGTTCGACCGGGCTGGAGGAGACGCCCTTCTGCCAGGACATGGTGATGCGGTAGCCGTCGCCCCGCTCGACGCCCTTGATGTCGATGGGCGAGACGGCACTCTTGTCGCCGATCGGCGTCTTGCACTGGTAGTTGACGTCGACGACCTCGGCCCGGGCGACGGGGGCGGCCATCCACACCGCCGAGCCGGCCAGGGCCGCGGCGGACGCGAGCACGGCGGTTCGTTTCCGGTACGACACGGTGCCGCTCCCCTTCCTGTTCCTGACGGCGCATCAGATAGGGCCGTCAAGGTACGCCCGGGGCCCTGAGGAAGGAAGACACGGCGCACACCGGATCCGCGGCGGCACGGTCACCCGTTCGGCCGCACGGCGGGCGCCGCACCGGCCGGAAAATCCGACAGGTGCGCACAGGGACAGACACCTACGCACTAAATCGCGACGATATATCCGGATCCGGAAAGCGGACCCGAAAGCGCGAGATCTGCCCGATATCAGGCGGGTGCGCCCAGCTCCGCCCACACCGTCTTGCCGGAGACGCCCGGCGTACGGACGACCCCCCAGTCCAGGCACAGGCGCTGGACGATGAACATGCCATGTCCGCCCGGGCGGCCAGCGCGGTGCGGGGTACGGGGGGCCGGCTGGCCGGTTCCCCGGTCCGCGACCTCGACGCGGATCACCTTGTTGTCGCAGGTGATGTTCAGCTGGTCCGGCCCCTCGGCATGCAGGCAGGCGTTGGTGACCAGCTCGGAGACGACCAGCAGCACGTCCTCGGCGGCGGCCCGCTGATCGGCGGAGGCGGCGGGCAGCCAGCCCCACGCGTACAGCGCCTGGCGGGTGAAGTCGCGGGCCAGCGGAACGACGCCACTCTCGTCGCCGAAGCTCAGCCGGCGCACCTGCGGGCCCCCCGGCGGCGCCACGGCCCCGGACGACGCACCCACGCCCTCGCCGGACGCACCGGCCGCCGCTACGCCACCCTCGGACGCCCCGGAAGCGCCGCCGGGCTCCGGCCCGCGGTCGCCCGGCGAGTAAGGCCGGGTGGTGCTCATCAGCGCTTCACCTCACCGATTCACCAGTTCACGATTCAAAAAATTCTCTGCACGGTCGGTCACGCAGCGCGCGGCGCGGCGGTTTCGCGGCACCCCCGTATCCCTGGCGACCGACAGGTTCAGGATGTCTCCTGCCCGGGCGGGCGAGTGGAACACCCATGTATTCCGCACGAATGACGTGACAGGACCGACACACCGGTCACAGGGGGATGTCCGAGGCGCCGCGCACCGACACACCGCCGGTCAGCCCGACTCGTCGGCCAGGGCCGCCTCGAGCGAGTCATGGACGCTGAAGACCGCATCCGCGCCCGTGATCTCGAATACGCGTGCCACCACCGGCTGCATGCCGGCGAGCGAGACGCCGCCACCGGCGGCCTCCGCCTTCAGCCGCGCCCCGAGGAGCACGTTGAGCCCCGTGGAGTCGCAGAACTCCAGGCGCGCGCAATCGATGACCAGGCGCTTGAATCCCTTGGCGAGGCAGTCGTCGAGTGGCTCACGCAACAGATCGGCGGTGTGGTGATCCAACTCACCCGCCGGGGTCACGACGGCACTAGAGCCCTCTTCCCGCACCTCCACCAGAAGCCGGCCAGACTGTGCGCTGCCGACCGTCCCGCGGTCCATGCCGTCTCTCTCTCCCGACGTCGAGGTGGTTGCTGACGCCCTCGAACACTACGCCTTCCCAGCACGCTTCGACACCCGAACAACTACACACAAACGGACATATGCCCACAGAACGCACTTGCGGTGGGCTCGGGAAAGCGGGTAGGCCTAGTAAGGACACGTACCCGACCACGGCCGGCTTTGGAGGCGCCGCACACCGCAGTGCACCTAACGGCTCCGGCAGCCATATGCCGAGAACGATGGAGGACATCATGTCACCCCGGCTCGACGCATCGCGTACCCAGAAAGCGACGTCGACACCCCCTCCGGAACATCTGGATCCCATCGAGCAGGACGAGATGCTCGTCACACAGGACGGCCTTCTCGCCGGACTTCCGGACATCCCCCCGTACGAGGAAGTCGACGCGGTCGACGCCCGGGCCCTGTCCAAGACCCTCTTCGAGCGTCTGGAGACGCTGGAGGAAGGGACCCACGAGTACTCGTACGTCCGCAACACGCTCGTCGAACTGAACCTCGCGCTGGTCAAGTTCGCCGCCTCCCGGTTCCGCTCCCGCAGCGAGCCGATGGAGGACATCATCCAGGTCGGCACCATCGGCCTGATCAAGGCGATCGACCGCTTCGAGCTGTCCCGCGGTGTGGAGTTCCCCACGTTCGCGATGCCGACGATCGTCGGCGAGATCAAGCGCTTCTTCCGCGACACCTCGTGGTCCGTGCGCGTTCCGCGGCGGCTCCAGGAGCTGCGGCTGGACCTGGCCAAGGCCGGTGACGAACTGGCCCAGAAGCTCGACCGCGCCCCCACGGTGGCCGAGCTGGCCGAACGCCTCGGGCTCTCCAACGACGAGGTCGTCGAGGGCATGGCCGCCTCGAACGCCTACACCGCCTCCTCGCTGGACGCCCAGCCGGAGGAGGACGACTCCGAGGGCGCTCTCGCGGACCGCATCGGCTACGAGGACCACGGGCTCGAAGGCATCGAGTACGTCGAGTCGTTGAAGCCGCTGATCGCCGAACTGCCGCCGCGCGACCGCAAGATCCTGTCCCTGCGGTTCGTCGCCGGCATGACCCAGTCGGAGATCGGCGAAGAGCTCGGCATCTCGCAGATGCACGTCTCGCGTCTGCTGTCGCGGACGCTGGTGCGGCTGCGCAAGGGGCTGACCGTCGAGGAGTGATCCTCACCGGGTGACGCTGTCCTTCGGGGGCGGACCGAGCGGTCCGCCCCCAGGCGCGTCCCGTACGGGGCTCAGCTCGCGCGCTGCTCCCGCACCAGCCGCTCCGCGCGGTCACGGCGGGAGCGGTTCAGCACGTCGACCGTCACACCGGCGCCCGCACCCGGTGTGGCCTCGGCCACCCGCAGCCGGTCGGCGAGCGTCCGGACCGAGGCGTCGTCCGGGCCGCGGTCGATGAAGAACAGCGACTCGTCCACGGGGCTGTCGTCGCCGCCCCAGCGCACCACGCCCTCGCAGTCGGCGAGGATGTCGCGCACCGTCAGCACCTGGAGCGGGAAGAGGCTGCCGCTCGCGCCCGCGCCCGGGCGGATCCGCACCGCGGTGCCCGAGGCGAGGTTGGACTCCGGCCCGCCCGTGTCCAGGCCGTCGATCCGCTGCCAGCCCGCCAGGTCCACGCGGTGCAGCTGCTCGACCTCGTAGTGGTAGCGCCGTACGACGTGGAGCAGGATCGCCTCCACGTCACCGATCCGGACGTCGACCTCGAGGCCGGTGCCGGGGACGGAACGCGTCCAGACCGTGGAGACATGGTTGGCCTCCTGCTCAAGGGGCCAGCCGTTGGCGGAGGTGGGAGCCTTCTTCGGCGCGCCCACCGGGCCGCTCACGGGGCCGCTCTTCGGGGCTGCCGTCGCGGTGGACGGGGCGATCGAGCCGATCGCCGCCGCGGCCGTGATCACACCGGCGCCCTTCACCAGGGTTCGTCTCGATACGGCGTTGCGCATGTCGTGCTGCACGTCTGCTGTTCCCTTCTCAGACTTCGGAGATGACGATGAGGACGAGCGTCGGCAGAAGCGTGGCGAGGACGCTCAGCACCCAGTAGCGGGCGGGCGACAGGGTCGTGCCGCGCCGCAGCGGGCGGTTGGCCAGCCACCAGAGCAGACCGAACACGAGGACGACCGGCCCCGCGACGAGGAACCACGGGAGCACACCGTCGTTCTCCGTCGGCTCCCGCTCGGTCAGCCCAAGTGCGGCCAGCGGCCAGTTCGACGCCAGGTACCAGAGCAACCAGATCGGCACCACGGCCGGGATCCCGAGCAGCACGTTCACGCCCAACGCGAGCTGCCAGCGCCTTGCCATCCGTCCTGCCTCCACTTCAGCGCCGGCTCACGTGGCGCGCGACAACGCGTTGTAGTTCTCCAGCACGTTGTACAGGCCGATCAGCTCGCGGCCGTACTGGGCCGCCGCGTCACCGGTGCCGTTGTAGCGGGCCAGCAGGGCCTGCGTCTGGGCCTGGGTGGTGTTCAGGTTCGGCCGCGGGGCGCCCAGCTGGTGGGCGTTGTAGAGCGTCAGGTACGCGACCGAGCGGATGTTGTACGTCTCGTCCTCGTGGAGCTGCTTCCACACTGTGGGGATGTCGTCGTCGGTGAGGGGCGAGCCGTTGATGATGCCCTGCTGCATGCAGTAGTTGCGTGCGTCGATCGTCACCCAGGCGAAGATCTGTCCCCAGCCGGTGCTGCAGTCGTCGTCCAGGCCGTTCTTCACGGCCTCGTCCGCGGCGACGTCCAGGGGGTTCATCTTGCGCAGTTCCCACAGCACGGGCGCCTGGATGAGCGCCTTGCGGAGTTTGAGCTGACGGGCGAGCGAGGTGAAGAGCCAGTCCGCGCTGAGCACCAGGTCGAACGCCTTGGTCGTGGAGATACCGCCCAGGGTGGCCCAGTCCTTGTCCGTCCAGCCGTCGCCGCCGGTCTCGGGGACGCCGATCGACTCCAGGTAGGCCTTCACGTCCTGGAGCATCAGGCTCCGGTAGGCGTCCTTGTCCAGGTCCGTGTCCAGTCCCCCGAGGTCGGCGCCCGGGTTGAAGTCGCTCTGGCCGAAGTCCCGCCCCGAGGCGATGTTGTTGTCGATCTCGATGAGGCCAGAGCCGGAGCCGACCTTGATCGTGGAGATCTGGTCGAACGCCCAGTTGGTGGGCAGCGGGTAGCCGAGGTTGCCGGAGAAGCCGCTGGACATGTCGGAGACGAAGCTCGTCGCCGCGTACCCGGCGTCGGCCACACGCTGGCAGACGTTGCGCGGGCCGTAGACGCCGATGCCGTAGGCGGAGTTCTCGCCGATCGTCCGCATGATGCCGCGGAAGTGCGGGATGATGTAGTCCGTGACCTCGCCGTCCATCGCGTCGTAGTCGACGGCGAAGTAGATGATGGTGCCGGGCTTGAAGCCGTGGAACTCGGCCCATTCGATCGCGCGGAACGCGTCAGCGGTGCCCTGGTTGTAGCTGAAGTAGTCCGCGGACCGGCTCCAGGTCTGGAAGATCGGGAAGCAGTTGAGGCCGTACTCCTTGATGGTGGCCAGCTCGCCCGGCTGGATCTGCTTCTCCGGCAGGCTCGTGCTGGAGGGGTTGAAGAGGTACCGGCCGATGTACTTGTAGCCGGCGTCCTTCAGCGCCTGCGCCCGCGCGGGCGTGATCTCGGTGACGCCGTCGCAGGCCGTGCCCTTGCGGGACTGGTCGCCGTAGGAGACGAGCAGCGAGGCCCAGGTCTGGAAGTCGCCCTTGCCGGTGACCGGGAGCTTGCTGAAGGACTGGAAGGTCTCCACGCCGGACTGCACGGTGGCGGTGAAGTTGCCGAAGGGGACGTTCCGCTTGTTCAGGACCATCGCCGCGGTGAACAGCTGCGCCCAGACGCCGGTGGTGCCGGTCGAGACGGTGTGGCTCTTCAGGCCGGACTGGGTGCCGGGCCCGAACACGCCGTTGGCGACGCCGTCCGCCATGCCCAGCTCGTACTGGATCGCGAACAGCATCGACTTGGCCACGTCGCGGGAGTGATACCCGTCGCAGGGGATGACGTAGAAGTCCTTGCGCAGGATGTAACGGCCGTTCAGCCACTGCTGGATGGTCCGGATGGTGTCCGAACCGCCGCTGACGGTGACGTAGGCGTCCATGTTGAACAGGCCCTTGACCACCTTCGGCCACAGGGAACTGCCGGGGTACGTGCCCGAGACGCCCATGTTCTGGTTGAGCTTCACGACCGCGGCCTTGACCCGGTCGTTGTACTGGCCGTCGATCTCGCCGCCGTCGTAGCCCTTGCAGTACAGGGCGGACTGGATGATGCGGCAGAAGTTGGCCGACGGGATCGTCGACTCGTCGAGCTTGCCGTACAGCTCCCCCAGCTTGCCGAGCGTGGTCGGGCCGAAGGAGTCGGACAGGGCGGTGATGCCCATCTCGTACTGGAGCGCCCTGGTCAGGGCATACATCACGGGCCAGCCGGTCTGGCCGTTCTCGTCCAGCTTGGATATGCCCAGCGTCGCGCCGTTGTTGTACGTGGTGTTGATGAATCTTTGGGCGCGCTGCACCATCTCGTCTGCCATGGGCTTCCTCCTGTCGTCCGGAAAGTGAGGCGGGGAGGAAAGCGGTGTCATCGCGGTGCGTTCGCTGTGCACGCCCACGTGTCCGCGCATGAAGCGGCACGCCCTTGCCGGGACGTGCGCTGAGAAACCCCCCTCGTCGCGGCGGCCCAAGGGTCGGGAAGCGGCGCGCAGCGACTGTGGCGCGATCTTCCGCCGCGACATGAAAGGGGTCAAGTCCGTTATGGGCGGTGGATGACGATGTGGCGGACCGTCAGGTTTTCTTTGTCATGCACTCGTGATGCATCCGGAATGCAAATCGTGCACAACCTTCGGGTGGTTTCGGCGGTCAGAAAGCCCTTTCACCGCGCCACCAGACGCCGGTGACCAGGGGGACGCCGGGGCGGTAGGCGAGGTGGACGTGGCTCGGGGCGTCGAGGAGGACCAGATCGGCGTACGCGCCCGGGGTGAGGCGGCCGATGTCGGTGCGCCGCAGGGCCGCCGCGCCGCCCGCCGTGGCCGACCACACCGCCTCGTCGGGCGTCATCCCCATGTCCCGTACGGCCAGCGCCACGCAGAACGGAACGGACGAGGTGAAGGACGAGCCGGGGTTGCAGTCCGTGGACAGCGCGACCGTGACACCGGCGTCCAGCAGCCGCCGGGCGTCCGGCCATGCGGCCCGAGTGGAGAACTCGGCACCGGGCAGCAGCGTCGCGACCGTCCGGCTGTCCGCCAGGGCGTCCACGTCCGCGTCCGTGAGGTGGGTGCAGTGGTCGGCGCTGGCCGCGTCGAGTTCGACCGCGAGCTGCACGCCGGGGCCGTAGGAGAGCTGGTTGGCGTGGATGCGGGGGTGCAGGCCCCGGGCCTTGCCGGCGGTGAGGATCGCGCGGGCCTGGTCGCCGTCGAAGGCGCCCTTCTCGCAGAACACGTCGATCCAGCGGGCGTGCGGGGCGCAGGCGTCGAGCATCTCGCCGGTGACCAGGGCGACATAGCGGGCCGGGTCCTCGGCGTGGTCCGGCGGGACGATGTGCGCGCCGAGGTAGGTGACCTCGTCGGTGTGGGCGGCGGCGATGCGCAGGGCGCGGGCCTCGTCCTCGACGGTCAGGCCGTAGCCGGACTTGGTCTCGAAGGTGGTGGTGCCCTGGCGGAGGGCTTCGGCGAGGTAACGGGTGACGTTGGCTTCGAGTTCCTCGTCGCTCGCCGCCCGGGTGGCCGCGACGGTGGTGCGGATGCCGCCCGCGCTGTAGGGGCGCCCGGACATGCGGGCGTTGAACTCCTGCGTCCGGTCGCCCGCGAAGACGAGGTGGGAGTGGGAGTCGACGAAGCCAGGCAGGACCGCCCGGCCGCCGGCGTCGACCCGATTGTCAGTGGCGGGTGCTTTCCTGTGATCACCGGTCCACGCGATGCGGTCGCCCTCGATGACGACGGCCGCGTCCTGGATCAGTCCGAGGGGGGAATTGTCACCGAGGGAGGGGTCGTTGGTGACCAGGCTGGCGATGTTCGTGATGAGCGTGCTTGCGGTGCTCGCGGAGTGGGCGGGGCTGACGGTCGTCGCGTTGCTCATGGCGTCCTTGGTGGCCTGGTCGGCGGTGGGGTCGGGTTCGGGGGCGGAGGCGGGCCGCGCGGGCGTGCGGCCCGGGGTCATCCGCGCAGGGCTTCGACGGCGTCCGCGAGGGCTCGCGGCACGTCCGGTACGAGGGAGTGGACCCCGTCCCGTACGACGTGCCGACCTGCCACGACCGTATGCGACACGTCCGCTGCCGACGCGGCGAATACGGCCGTCTCGGCCCCGAGCCGCGGAAGCGGCCCTGCCGTCCTGACCGAGTCGAGCGCGATGGTGGTGAAGTCGGCGAGTGCGCCGGGCTCCAGGGCGCCCGCGTCCTCCCAGCCGAGGGCCGCGTGGCCGTCGGCCGAGGCCGCCCGCAGCAGGGCCGCCGCCGTCCAGTGACCTCGGGTGCGGGTGCGCAGCCGCTCGTTCAGCTCCATGGCCCGCGCCTCTTCGAGCAGGTCGATCACGGCGTGGCTGTCGGAGCCGAGGGAGAGCGGTGACCCTTCGTTCTGGAGGGCGACGGCCGGTCCGATGCCGTCCGCGAGGTCCCGCTCGGTGGTCGGGCACATGCAGGTGCCGGTGCCGCTGCCGCCGATGAGGGAGATGTCCTCGGCGGTGAGGTGGGTGTTGTGGACGCCGGTGGTGCGCGGTCCGAGGACGCCGTGCAGCGCGAGGAGCTGGGTCGGAGTGCAGCCGTGGACCTCCCGGCACGCCTCGTTCTCGGCGGTCTGCTCGGACAGGTGGACATGGAGCGGGGCCCGCCGCTCCCCGGCCCACCGCGCGACGGTCTCCAACTGCTCTGCGGGCACGGCCCGTACGGAGTGGATCGCCGCGCCGATCCGTGCGTGGTCCCGTTCCTTGAGAAGTGAAGAGCGTGCGGCCCAGGCCTCGGCGTCCCCGTCGGAGAAGCGGAGCTGGTGGGTGGTGGGCGGTTGCCCGAAGCCGGAGGAGAGGTAGGCGGTGTCGAGGAGGGTGGTGCGGATCCCGGCTTCGGCGGCGGCCGCGATGAGGGCCTCGCCCATGGCGTTGGGATCGGCGTAGGGGGTGCCGCCGGGGGCGTGGTGGACGTAGTGGAACTCGCCGACGGCCGTGATGCCGGCCAGGGCCATCTCGGCGTACACGGCGCGGGCGAGCGCGTGATAGGTGTCCGGGGTCAGCCGGTCGGCGACGGAGTACATGACCTCGCGCCAGGTCCAGAAGGTGCCGGAGCCGACCTGGGCGCTGCCGCGCAGGGCGCGGTGGAAGGCGTGGCTGTGGGCGTTGGCCAGGCCGGGCAGGGTGAGGCCGCGCAGGGGTTCGGCGCCGGGCGGCGGGGCGGTCACCCCGGTCCGGACGGCGGTGATGCGGCCGTCGGCCGTGTCGAGGGCGACGCCCGGCTCGACGTGGGTGCCGAGCCAGGCGTGTTCCAGCCAGTACGTCTGCGTCACCTGCACGCGAGTCCTTCCAGTACGTCGGCGAGTGCGAGTACCCCCGCCACGCAGTCGTCCTCGCTCGCGGACTCGGCCGGGGAGTGGGAGACGCCGGTGGGGTTGCGCACGAACAGCATGGCGGTCGGGATGCTCCCGGACAGGATCCCGGCGTCGTGTCCGGCGCCGGTGCCGAGGACGGGGACCGTGAGGCCGGTGTCCGCGCCGAGGATGCGGGCGAGTTCGTCGCGCAGGGCGTGGTCGAACTCGACCACGGGGGTGAAGGACTCGCGGACGACGTCGAGGTCGATGCCGTGCGCGTCCGCGTAGCTCCGGGCCGCCTTCTCGATGCCGCCGACCACGGTGTCGAGGCGCGTCTGGTCCTCGGCACGGGAGTCGAGCCAGCCGCGCACCAGGGAGGGGATGGCGTTGACGCCGTTGGGTTCGACGGCGATCTTGCCGAAGGTGGCGACGGCTCCGGCGAGTTCGGCCTCGCGCCGGGCGGCGAGGACGGTCTCGGCGTAGGACAGCATGGGGTCGCGCCGGTCGGCGAGCCGGGTGGTGCCGGCGTGGTTGGCCTCGCCGCGGAAGTCGAACCGCCACCGGCCGTGCGGCCAGATGGCGCTGGCGATGCCGACCCGGTCTCCGGACAGGTCCAGGGCCCGGCCCTGTTCGACGTGCAGTTCGACGAAGGCGCCGATACGGGCGAGCCGTTCGGGGTCCGGCCCGATGGCGTCCGGGTCGTATCCGGCCGCCTCCATGGCCCGCGGCAGTGTCACGCCGTCGCCGTCGGTGAGGCGGTGGGCCTGCTCGCGGGTGAGCTGTCCGGCGGTGAGCCGGGACCCCACGCAGGCGAGCCCGAACCGGGCGCCCTCCTCGTCGCCGAAGTTCACGATGGCGAGGGGGCGGTCGAAGCGGGCGTCCCTGCCGCGCAGTTCGTCCAGCGCGGCGAAGGCGGACACGACTCCGAGGGGCCCGTCGAAGGCGCCGCCGTCCGGCACGGAGTCCAGGTGCGACCCGGTGACGACGGCGTCGCCCTCGGCGGGGTCGCCCAGCCAGGCCCACTGGTTGCCGTTCCGGTCGACCTCGTGGGAGAGGCCCCGCGCGCGGGCCTGGTCCTCGAACCAGGCGCGGCAGTCGGCGTCGGCGTCCGTCCAGGCGAAGCGCCGGTAGCCGCCGGACGCGGAGCTGCGGCCGACCGGCAGCAGCTCCGCCCACATGCTGTGGAAACTCACGCGCCGTCACCCTCGCGCATCGGGACGCGCACGCCCCGCTCCCCCGCCACCGACTCCGCGATGTCGTAGCCGGCGTCGACATGGCGGATGACGCCCATGCCGGGGTCGTTGGTGAGCACCCGGCGGATCTTCTCGCCCGCGAGCGGGGTGCCGTCGGCCACCGTCACCTGGCCGGCGTGGATCGACCGGCCCATGCCGACGCCCCCGCCGTGGTGGATCGACACCCAGGACGCGCCTGAGGCCACGTTGACCATGGCGTTCAGCAGCGGCCAGTCGGCGATGGCGTCGGAGCCGTCGAGCATGGCCTCGGTCTCGCGGTAGGGGGACGCGACGGAACCGCAGTCGAGGTGGTCGCGGCCGATGACGACCGGCGCGGCCAGCTCCCCGCTCGCGACCATGTCGTTGAACCGCTCGCCGGCCTTGTCTCGCTCGCCGTAGCCGAGCCAGCAGATCCGGGCGGGCAGGCCCTGGAAGTGGACGCGTTCGCCGGCCATCTTGATCCAGCGGGCCAGGGACTCGTTCTCCGGGAAGAGGTCGAGGACCGCCTTGTCGGTCTTGGCGATGTCGGAGGCCTCGCCGGACAGGGCGGCCCAGCGGAAGGGGCCCTTGCCCTCGCAGAACAGGGGGCGGATGTAGGCGGGGACGAAGCCGGGGAAGGCGAAGGCCCGGTCGTATCCGGCGAGCTGGGCCTCGCCGCGGATGGAGTTGCCGTAGTCGAAGACCTCGGCGCCGGCGTCCAGGAAGCCGACCATGGCCTCGACGTGCCGGGCCATGGACTCGCGGGCCCGGGCGGTGAAGCCGGCCGGGTCCTTGGCGGCGGCGTCGGCCATGTCCTCGAAGGCGGTGCCCAGCGGCAGGTAGGCCAGGGGGTCGTGGGCCGAGGTCTGGTCGGTCACGATGTCGATGGGGGCGCCCATGGCGAGGAGCTGCGGCACCAGCTCGGCCGCGTTGCCGAGGACGCCGATGGAGAGGGGGCGGCGGGCGTCACGCGCCTCGGTCGCCAGCCGGAGCGCGTGGTCCAGGGAGTCGGCCTTCACGTCGAGGTAGCGGTGCTCGATGCGCCGGTCGATGGCACGGGGGTCGCAGTCGATGCAGATCGCGACGCCGTCGTTCATGGTCACGGCGAGCGGCTGGGCACCGCCCATGCCGCCGAGGCCGGCGGTCAGGGTGATGGTGCCGGCCAGGGTGCCGCCGAACTTCTTCGCGGCGACGGCGGCGAAGGTCTCGTAGGTGCCCTGGAGGATGCCCTGGGTGCCGATGTAGATCCAGGAACCGGCGGTCATCTGCCCGTACATGGTCAGGCCGAGCTGTTCGAGGCGGCGGAACTCCTCCCAGTTGGCCCAGTCGCCGACGAGGTTGGAGTTGGCGATGAGGACGCGCGGGGCCCACTCGTGGGTCTGCATGACGCCGACCGGGCGGCCGGACTGGACCAGCATGGTCTCGTCCTGCTTCAGCCCCTTCAGCGTGCGCACCATGGCGTCGAAGGAGCGCCAGTCGCGGGCGGCCTTGCCGGTGCCGCCGTAGACGACGAGCTTGTCGGGGTGCTCGGCGACCTCCGGGTCGAGGTTGTTCTGCAGCATCCGCAGGGCGGCTTCCTGCTGCCATCCCAGGGCGCTCGGTTCCGTGCCGCGCGGCGCTCGGACGGGGCGGGGTCCTGACATGGGCTGCCTCCTGGTGGGTGCTCCCGACGGAATGTTGCTGACTCTATTCACATCCTGGCCTCATGAATAGGCCTAGTCAATACGTCGGGGTGTCGGCCGCGGCGGTGCGGTGGGTGTTTGGCTGGATGCATGGGCGCACACATCGAGGCGGAAGACGCGGGCGACGACGGAGCCGGGCGGGCGGCCCGGCGGGACGAGGCGGTGCGGGCAGCCGTGGAGCAAGGACTGCTCGGGCCCGGCAGCCCCATCGTCGGGCTGCTGGACGTCACGGGCATCCGGGAGTCGGCGGCGGAGCTGCGGGCGGCGTTCGCCGCGGTGGTGGCGCCGGGCACACCCGTGCTGCACGCCTTCGCGGTGAAGGCGACCCCGCTGGTGCCGGTGCTGCGGCTGCTGCGGGAGGAGGGGGTCGGCGCGGAGGTCGCGAGCCCCGGTGAGCTGGCCCTGGCGCGGGCGGCGGGCATGCCGGTGGAGACGACGGTGCTCGACTCGCCTGCGAAGACCCCGGCCGAGCTGCGCGAGGCGCTGTCCCTGGGCATCGCCGTCAACGCCGACAATCCGCAGGAGCTGGACCGCATCGACACCCTGATGCGGTCGGGGGCCGGCCGCTCCCCTCTCGGAATCCGAGTGAACCCGCAGGTCGGGGGCGGTTCCATCGAGGCGTTGTCCACGGCGACGGCCACCTCGAAGTTCGGGGTCGCGCTGCGCGACGAGGGGGCCCGGGAGTGGGTCGTCCAGGCGTATCTGGACCGGCCGTGGCTGACCCGCCTGCACGCGCACACCGGCTCCCAGGGCATCCCGCTGTCCCTGCTGGCGCGGGGCGTGGCGGAGACGTACGCGCTGGCGGAGGAGATCAACCGGCGGGCCGGGCGGCGGCAGGTCGACACGCTCGACATCGGCGGCGGCCTGCCGGTGAACTTCGCGTCGGACGCGACGACCCCGACGTACGCGCAGTACGCGCGGATGCTGGCCCGGGAGGTGCCGGGGCTGTTCGACGGGCGGTACGGGCTGGTCACCGAATTCGGGCGGTCACTGCTGGCGAAGCACGGGACGGTGGTGGCGCGCGTCGAGTACGCGAAGACCTCCGGCGGACGGGCCGTGGCGGTGACGCATGCCGGGGTGCAGGTGGCCGCGCGGACGGTGTACGCGCCGGGGAGCTGGCCGTTGCGCATCGCCGCGTACGACGAGAAGGGGCGGCCGAAGGAGGGGCCGGTGGTGGTGCAGGACGTCGCGGGGCCGGCCTGTTTCGCGGGGGACCTGCTGGCGGAGGGCCGGTCCATGCCGCTGCTGGAGCAGGGGGACTACGCGGCGGCACTGGACACAGGGGCGTACTACTTCGCGCACCACTACGGCTACAACTCGCTGGTGCGGCCCGGGGTGTACGGGTTCGGGCCGGGCGGTCGCTTCGCGGTGGTGCGGCGGGCGCAGACCGTGGAGGAGGTCGTCGCCGAGTCGGGTGGGGCGGAGGTGGATGCGCTGACGCGAGCGGGGTGGGGGGTTCCGTAGGGTTTCGGCCGCGCGAGCGTCGTGGCTTGGCGCGCAGTTCCCCGCGCCCCTGGGTGGGCACGCCGCCGCCGGATGACGCGAGCCGGGTGGGGGGTTCCGTAGGGTTTCGGCCGCGCGAGCGTCGTGGCTTGGCGCGCAGTTCCCCGCGCCCCTGGGTGGGCACGCCGCCATCGGATGACGCGAGCGCCCTGGGAAGAGTTCCTCGCGCCCCCGGGGGCGGCGGCCCGTCGTTCGGTCAGACCAGCGCCGGCGATTTCCGTCGCGCGCCTCCCGGGTCCGCGTCCCCCGCTGCGATGCCCGTGCTGCGGTACGCCTTCACGCGCTTGCCGGCCGGGTGCGCCGCTCCCCCGCGCAGCCAGTCCACGCGGACCCACAGCAGCGCCTCGTCGGCCCGCTCCCGGCGGCCCAGCCAGGCGGACTTCAGCCACAGGCCCGCTCCGCAGCCGGCCAGCAGCATGCCCCCGGCCGCCGGGGCCGCGAACGCGCTGCCGAGGGCGGCGAGGAAGGTGAGCAGGAGCCACCAGCGGTGGCCCCGGCGCCAGTTGCGTACCGTGACCGCGCGGTCCTGGAGCACGTCGTGCTTGCCGGCCTTGGACGCGGCGGCGGCCAGGGCCGCGTAGCGCTTACGGCGTCCGCAGGCCACCACCGCCGTCGCCAGAAGGAACAGCGCCGCCCCGGCCAGGACGCCGATGCGGCGTCCGGTCAGGCCCGGCGCGAGCAGGCCGATGCCCGCCGCGAGCACGCCCAGCCACCACAGCGGGGCCGCCCCCGCCCGTACGACGACGGCCACCCGGGCCAGTCCCTGTCCTCCGCGTGTCACGTCCAGCCTCCGTCCGGTCTGCGAAGCCTCGGGGAGACGTACGGTAGCGACGCCACGTGAGATGAGTCTGAGAAAATGCGCGCGTCCGTCAGTCGACGAACAGGCCCCGCGCAGCCGCCTTCGTGTCGAACTCCTCCAAGCGCGACTGGGCCTGCGGCAGGTCGTCGCACATGGCCTCCAGCAGGACCCGGCCGAGCAGCATCGGCGCGCAGGCCGTGTCGAAGGCGAGGCCGGTGCCGACCGCGGCGGGCAGCAGCAGGTCGGACACCTTGGCGACGGGTGCGAACGCGGAGTCGGCGACCGTGACGACGGTCAGGCCGGCCTCCTTGGCGTAGGCGAGGGTGTCGACGACCTCGCGGGGGTGCCGGGGCAGCGCGAAACAGAGCAGTGCGCTCGCGCCGGCCCGCACGGCGGCGTCGATGCGGTCCTGGAGCATCGTGCCGCCCTCGCCGAGCAGCCGTACGTCCGGGTGGACCTTGGCGGCGAAGTAGGCGAAGCCGTGCGCCTGGGCGGCGGCCGCCCGCAGGCCGAGGACGAGCAGCGGCCGGGAGGCCGCGAGGAGGTGCCCCGCGCGCTGGACGGGCGCGGGATCGGCCAGTGCCTCCGCCAGGTGCCGCAGGTTCTCGATCTCGGCCTCGACGGCCTGCTGGTACTCGTTGTGGGCCCCGGCCTCCGCGGCGGGTTCGGCGGGGGCGACCTCGCGCAGATGGCGGCGCAGGGCGGGGTAGCCGTCGAAGCCGAGGGCGACGGCGAAGCGGGTCACGGACGGCTGGCTGACCCCGGCCAGCTCGGCGAGCTCCACACTCGACAGGAACGGCACGTCGGCCGCGCGCCGCACCATGCTGTGCGCGATGCGCCGCTGGGTCGGCGTCAGCCGGTGGCCCTCGAAGAGCGCCTGGAGCCGCGCGGCAGGGCTGTCGCTCACGCTCATGACGTGCTCCCCCTCGCCTATTCAGTAGCTGAGGATTCTGCATGAGCATATGCAGAGCGGCAAGCCGGACCGGAGAACGGCCGCCAGACGACCGGTAACCCCCTGCGGAACCGGGGGCTAACCCCAGTGCGCCCGGCGTCGCCCCTTTCTACCGTGGACGGCATGACGGGAATGGACGCGCGGGACACCGACCTGAAGAAGGAACTGGACGCCACCCTGCACGCACGCAGGGATCTGGGCGAGGACTACGAGTCGGCGCTGGTCGACTCGTTTCTGGAGAAGGTCGACCAGCGGATCGACGGCGCGGTGGAGCGCCGGGTGCGCCGGCAGCTCGCCGAGCAGCAGATGCAGACGGCCCGGGACTCGCGGTCGCCGAAGGCCACGGACTCCTGGGGCGAGCGGTTCGGCTTCGGGATCGTCTCGCTGGTCCTCGCGGTGCCGCTGTCGGCGATCGGCGGGGGCGTGGCCCGCCTGCCCGGGCTGCTCGTCGCCTGGGCGGGCATCGTCGGCGTCAACGTCGTGCAGGCGCTCCGCACCAACCCGGACCTCTTCGGCCGCCGCCGCAAGTCCTCCCAGGACCGGGACTGGGAGGACTGAACGCCCCGTGCGGGCCGGTTTCACACCTGCCGCGTCGGCAGCGCGACGATCTGCCGCAGGTTGACCCGGCGCGGCCGGCTCGTCGCGTAGGCCACCAGGTCGGCCAGCTCCTCGGCGGACAGGGCGCCCACCACGTCGAGCATGCCCTCGACCTGCCGGGACAGTTCGGCGTCGGAGATGTGGGTGCGCAGCTCGCTCTCCACGAAGCCGGGCTCGATGTTGGTGACCCGGACGTCCCGCGGGCCGAACTCCCCGCGCAGGGCCTCCGACAGGTAGGTGACGGCCGCCTTGGTCGCGCCGTACACCGCGTAGTTCGGGAAGCTGACGTGCGCGGCGATGGACGAGATGTTCACGATGTCGGCCGTACGGCCGTCCGCGGCGGCGCTCACCAGGTCTCCGGTGAAGGCGCCGGTCACCCGCAGCACTCCGGCGACGTTGGTGTCGAGCATCCGCTGCCACTCGTCGGCGCGCCGGGCGTCCATCGGGTGGGGCAGCATGACGCCGGCGCAGTTCACGACCAGGTCGACGGTCCCGTACTCCGCGTGGACGCGGTCGGCCGCTTCGGCCACGGACGTCTCGTCGGTGACGTCCGCGGCGACGGCCAGGGCCTGCCCGCCATCGGCCCGGATCTTCCCGGCGATCGCCGTCAGCCGGTCCGCCCGCCGGGCCAGCAGGGCCACCCGGGCCCCGTGCGCGGCCAGCAGCACGGCTACGGCCTCGCCGATCCCGCTCGCGGCTCCGGTGACGACGGCGGTACGGCCGGCCAGGTTGTCGTACGACATGGGATACCCCCTCGTGTGGCGGCCGGGGCGTTTCCCCGGGCCTCGGCCACCACCCTCGGCGGCTCCGGCCGCCCCACCCAGGGCTGCGCTCATCCTGGGTCCGGCAGTACCAGGTTCGCCGGGCCGGGGCGGCCTAGGCTCGGCCCCATGGACGGAGAACTGGGAGACTTCCTGCGCTCGCGCCGCGCCCGGATCCGGCCGGAGGAGGTGGGGCTGCCCTCGTACGGCCGCCGCCGCGTCCCGGGTCTGCGCCGCGAGGAGGTGGCGCAGCTGGCCGGGGTGAGCGTCGACTACTACGTCCGCCTGGAACAGGGCAGGGGGCCCGGGGATCCCTGCCGGACCAAGTCCGGGGGTGTCTCGGACGCCGTGCTGGACGCGATCGCCCGGGTGCTGCGGCTGGACGAGGCCGAGCACGCGTATCTGCGGGCGGTGGCCCGGCCCCGCCGGCAGGACGGGCCCGGGTCCGGCGCCTCCCGGGTGCGCCCGGGTGTCCGGCTGCTCCTGGACGGCATGGACCGCAACCCCGCCTACGTCCTGGACCACCGCATGGAGGTCCTCGCCTGGAACGCCCTCGCCGACGCCGTGCTCGGCTTCAGCGGCCCGGGCGACCTCAGCCTGCCGCGCCGGCTCTTCCTCGACCCCGCCTCGCGTGAGCTCTATCCGGACTGGTCCGCGATCGCCGCCCAGACGGTCGCGCACCTCCGTCTTCAGGCGGGCCACCATCCCGGGGACCCCGTCACGGGGGAACTCGTCGCCGGACTCACCCGGGCCAGCGAGGAGTTCCGGTGTCTGTGGGCCGACCACCTGGTCAAGCCCTGCGACCACGGCGTGAAAGTCCTGCGGCACCCGGTCGCGGGTCTGCTGACCCTCCCCTACGAGACCCTCACGATCCCGGCGGCCCCGGACCAGACGATCGTGGCCTACGCGCCCGAGCCGGGCTCGGAGACGGCGGAGCGCCTGGCGCTGCTGGGGAGCTGGTCCTCAGCCGTCCCCGAAGCCCCGGAACGTGCCTGAAGGGTCCGCGGCGTCGGCGTACTCGGCGAAGTCCATGTTGGCGATGCTCAGGTTGGCGGACATCTCCGGGTACCAGCGGACCGGGACGCGGAAGGTCCGCCCCGGCTCCGTGAAGAGGTCGACGGCCAGGAGCGGGTGCTCCGGTCCTGCCAGGGCCGTCGCGTCGGCGAGGAAGACCTCGCAGATCCGCTCGTCCTCCCCGGCGGCCGACTCCTCGGCGAGCAAATCCTGAATGCCGGCGCCGGCGAACCGGGGATCGCTGACGCGGGTGGCGCACGGATGCTCGTCGGCCCCGTCGAGAGCGGCGCACAGCGCCTCCCACGCCGCGCCGTCGCCGAAGTCGGTGCGCAGCACGAGCGTGGTCAGGTCGTGAGGCTGAGGCAGTGGCATGGCGGGGATCCTGCCATCCGCCACTGACGGCCCGGCGGCCGGAGGGCCGGGAAGGTGAATGCGCGGGGACCGCCGCACCCCCGTGACCGGGGGGCGGGACGACGGCGGTCCCCGCGAAGGACGCGGGCCCGGTCAGGGCCGGGCGTGCGCGTCCATGGCGTCCGTGGAGGTCCGGGAGCCGCTCCGGAGGTCCTGTGACGCCGTTCGGCGCCGGCCGGGGCGGGGAGCCGCTCCCGCCCTGCCGACACCCACCAATGTGCAGGACGCGTGTTAAGCGGGTGCTGCGCCGACGTGACACCCGCGTACCGGTTCCGCGACGTCCGCGAAGATCACGGACGCCGCAAGTTCACCCGTTTCACGGGCGGTTCACCGGAAGTTGGCCGTCACTTACCCGTGCGGGCGAGGAAGGACAGCAGGTCCTGCCGGCTGACCACACCGGTCGGCTTGCCCTCGACGAGGACGATCGCCGCGTCGGCCTTGCCCAGCACGGCCATCAGGTCGGCGACGGGTTCGCCGGAGCCGACCTGGGGAAGCGGGCCGGACATGTGCTTCTCCAGCGGGTCCTCCAGCGAGGCACTCTTGCTGAACAGCGCGTCCAGCAGCTCGCGTTCGACGACGGAGCCGACGACCTCGGCCGCCATCACGTCGGGGTGGCCGGCGCCCGGCTTGACGACCGGCATCTGCGAGACGCCGTACTCGCGCAGCACGTCGATGGCCTGACCGACCGTCTCCTCCGGGTGCATGTGGACGAGGGAGGGCATGCGGTCGCCCTCCTTGTCGGCGAGGACGTCGGCGACGCGGGCGCTCGGGCCCGTGTCCTCCAGGAAGCCGTAGTCGGCCATCCACTCGTCGTTGAAGATCTTGCTGAGGTAGCCGCGGCCGCTGTCCGGCAGCAGCACCACCACGACGTCGTCCTCGCCGAGCCGCGCGGCGACCTCCAGCGCGGCCACGACGGCCATGCCGCAGGAGCCGCCGACGAGCAGGCCCTCCTCCTTGGCGAGGCGGCGGGTCATCTGGAAGGAGTCCTTGTCGGACACGGCGACGATCTCGTCCGCGACGGTCCGGTCGTAGGCGGTCGGCCAGAAGTCCTCACCGACGCCCTCGACGAGGTAGGGCCGGCCGGAACCGCCGGAGTAGACGGAGCCCTCCGGATCGGCGCCGATGATCTTGACCTTGCCGTCGCTGGCCTCCTTCAGATAGCGGCCGGTCCCGGAGATCGTGCCGCCGGTGCCCACGCCCGCCACGAAGTGGGTGATCTTCCCCTCCGTCTGCTCCCACAGCTCGGGGCCGGTCGAGTGGTAGTGGGAGAGCGGGTTGTTGGGGTTGGAGTACTGGTCGGGCTTCCAGGCTCCGGGCGTCTCACGGACCAGCCGGTCGGAGACGTTGTAGTAGGAGTCCGGGTGCTCGGGGTCGACGGCGGTCGGGCACACCACGACCTCGGCGCCGTACGCGCGCAGCACGTTGATCTTGTCGGTGCTCACCTTGTCGGGGCACACGAAGATGCACTTGTACCCCTTCTGCTGGGCGACGATGGCGAGCCCGACGCCGGTGTTGCCGCTGGTCGGCTCCACGATCGTGCCGCCGGGCTTGAGCGCGCCGCTCTCCTCCGCCGCCTCGATCATGCGCAGGGCGATGCGGTCCTTCACCGAGCCGCCGGGGTTGAAGTACTCCACCTTGGCCAGGACGGTCGCCCTGATGCCCTTGGTCACGCTGTTGAGCTTCACCAGCGGGGTGTTGCCGACGAGGCTGATCATCGAGTCGTGAAATTGCACCGTTGTCTCCGGATGCCGCAAAAGATTCGGTCGTAGTGGTGCCGCCAGCCTATGACTTCGCCGTCGCCCGTGACGGTCGTTCACTCCCCGTTGAGATTGGGCGACGGGCTGTACGGGGCAAGCACTGGGTGTACGGGTTCGAGGAGGTGGCGGCGACGCATGACGAGCATGTCGAGGGCGAGGGTGGCCCGGCGGATCGCGGCCGGCGCGGCCTATGGCGGCGGCGGGATCGGTCTGGCCGGAGCGGCCACCGTGGGTCTGGTGCTGGCGGAGGTGCAGCTGGCGCGGCGCCGGGTGAGCAACGGCACGTCACCGCACGTGCCGCACGCGGACGGTCTGTACGGCCGGATGTACGCCGGTCCGGCCGAGGCACCGCTGAGGCTGACGATGCTGGGCGACTCCACGGCCGCGGGCCAGGGCGTGCACCGCGGCGGGCAGACGCCGGGGGCGCTCCTGGCGTCGGGGCTCGCGGCGCTGGCCGAACGCCCGGTGGAGCTGCGCACGGTGGCGACGCCGGGTGCCTGCTCGGACGACCTGGACCGCCAGGTGGCCCTGGTGCTGGCCGACCCCGGTCCCGTGCCGGACATCTGCGTGATCATGGTCGGCGCGAACGACGTCACCCACCGCATGCCCCCGACGCGCTCGGTCCGCCATCTGGCCTCGGCGGTCCGCCGGCTGCGCACGGCCGGTGCGGAGGTCGTGGTCGGCACCTGCCCCGACCTCGGAACGATCGAGCCGGTGCGGCAGCCCTTGCGGTGGCTCGCCCGACGGGCCTCACGCCAGCTGGCGGCCGCCCAGACGATCGGAGTCGTCGAACAGGGCGGCCGCACCGTGTCGCTGGGCGACCTGCTGGGCCCCGAGTTCGCCGAGAACCCGCGCGAGCTGTTCGGCCCGGACAGCTACCACCCGTCCGCCGAGGGCTACGCGACGGCGGCGATGGCGGTGCTGCCGACCGTCTGCGCGTCCCTGGGTCTGTGGCCCGCGGAGGAGGAGCGCCCCGACGCCTCCCGCCGCGAGGGTTTCCTGCCGGTGGCGCGGGCGGCGGCGGAGGCCGCCTCGGAAGCGGGCACGGAGGTCGCGGCGGCGATGCCGAGCGGTCCGCGCGGACCATGGGCGCTGCTGAAGCGCCGGCGGCGCAGGCGGGTACCCGAGCAGGAGCCGGCCCCCGCGACTCCCACGAACTAGGAGCAGACAAAGCAAGCGCTTGGAAACTGCGGCCAGGGTCACACCGCGACACCAGTGACCCAGCGCATACGTACGGGTAACTTCCCAGACAGCCCAAGCAGACCACCCGGTACGTCAATGGAGCCGTGATGCCCGAAGCCGTGATCGTCTCAGCCGCCCGCTCCCCCATCGGCCGCGCCTTCAAGGGCTCCCTGAAGGACGTGCGACCGGACGACCTGACCGCCACGATCATCCAGGCCGCACTGGCCAAGGTCCCCGGGCTCGACCCGAGGGACATCGACGACCTGATGCTCGGCTGCGGCCTGCCCGGTGGCGAGCAGGGCCACAACCTCGGCCGTGTCGTCGCCGTGCAGATGGGCATGGACCACCTTCCGGGCTGCACCATCACCCGGTACTGCTCCTCCTCCCTGCAGACCTCCCGGATGGCCCTGCACGCCATCAAGGCCGGTGAGGGCGACGTCTTCATCTCGGCCGGCGTCGAGACGGTCTCCCGCTACGCCAAGGGCAACTCCGACAGCCTTCCGGACACGCACAACCCCCTCTTCGCCGACGCCGAGGCCCGCACCGCCGCGGTCGCCGAGTCCGAGGGCTCGACCTGGCACGACCCGCGCGAGGACGGCCTGCTGCCCGACCCGTACATCGCGATGGGCCAGACCGCCGAGAACCTGGCCCGAGTCAAGGGCGTCACCCGCCAGGACATGGACGAGTTCGGCGTCCGCTCGCAGAACCTCGCCGAAGAGGCCATCAAGAACGGCTTCTGGGAGCGCGAAATCACCCCGGTGACCCTCCCCGACGGCACGGTCGTCTCCAAGGACGACGGCCCCCGCGCCGGCGTCACCCTGGAGGGCGTGCAGGGCCTCAAGCCGGTCTTCCGCCCCGACGGCATGGTCACGGCCGCCAACTGCTGCCCGCTGAACGACGGCGCCGCGGCCCTCGTGATCATGTCCGACACCAAGGCCCGCGAGCTCGGCCTCACCCCGCTCGCCCGGATCGTGTCGACCGGCGTCTCCGGTCTGTCGCCCGAGATCATGGGCCTCGGCCCGGTGGAGGCCAGCAAGCAGGCCCTCGGCCGCGCCGGGCTGACCATCGACGACATCGACCTGGTCGAGATCAACGAGGCGTTCGCCGCCCAGGTGATCCCCTCCTACCGCGACCTGGGCATCCCGCTGGAGAAGCTGAACGTCAACGGCGGTGCCATCGCCGTCGGCCACCCCTTCGGCATGACCGGCGCCCGCATCACCACCACGCTCATCAACTCCCTGCAGTTCCACGACAAGCAGTTCGGTCTGGAGACGATGTGCGTCGGCGGCGGCCAGGGCATGGCCATGGTCATCGAGCGCCTCAGCTGAGCGGCGCACCGTAGCCGCCATAGCACCCGCTGTGAGCTCCCGGCCCAGAACCCTGGAAACACCAGGGTTCTGGGCTGTTTTGTGATCCAATCTCCCCCAGGATGTGACCTATCTCCCTCCGTCAGGGGAGAACCCCAGGTCACAGCAGCCCCACCCCCTCTCCCGACACCGAAGCCCTGTCCGTTTCGTGACCTTACGCACTGACAGCTGGTTAGTCCGCCCTTCAAGCTGATGTAGGAAGTCGGGGGTCGACTTTGAACCGGGAGTACGTCAGTGAGCGCCATGCCGATCGCGTTGCTGGTCACCACGGCCGCCACGGGCGCCGTGGGCGTCGCCGTCCTGCGCACCGTCCTGCAGCTGCGCCGACAGGTCGCGGCCCTGCACACCGCGCTGGCCGAGAGCCGCGCCGCCACCACCCGTGCGCTGCTGCCCGCCGCTCGTACCACTGCCGACACCGATGAGATACGTGCCGCCGTGGCGGCAGCGCTCGCCGAGGAGCGGGAGCGGGAGCTCGCCGAGGCGCGGGCGTTCTGGGCCGCCCAGGAGGCCCGTGACGCCTCCGACGCGCCCTCCCTGCTGGGCCTGCCCGAGGTCGATCTGTTCCTGCCCCGTCAGGCGGATTTCGCGGGTCTGGAGCCGGTGTCCGAGCCCGGTGCTGAGGCCGAGGAGCCGGCCGCCGAGTCCCCGGAGCTGGCCGCGGCCCGCCGCCGCCACCCCTCCCACCCGGACTTCGTGCCGACGCAGTCGCCGGTCGTCAACGACCACGAGCGCACCGTCGCCACCCTGGAGGAGCTGGCCTCCTCCCGCGTCGAGCTGACGGACGTCCGCCCCGGCCCGCTGGGCACCCTGGACGTCTACGTGTTCGCCGACGGCACGACCCTGTGCATGACCCCGGGCCACCGCGAGACGGCCGAACACCTCGCCGCTGCTCTGCGCACCGGCAAGACCCCGGTCCTCCTGGGCGGCTCCGGCATCTCCGGCGCCTACACCCTGACGTTCGAGTGCGGCGAGGAGAACGTCTACATCCTGGCGGACCGAGTGATCGCGTCCCTGTAGTCAGGGGCGCGGGGCTGTATCGATATGCGGCTCCGCCGCGCGGGCGCGAGCAACCACACGAAACCCGCACCCGCAAACGTCGTTCAGACCCCCGCCCGCTTCTGCGCCTCCTCCACCAACGTCACCGCTTCCTCGACGTCGGCGTCACCGGGAATCACAACGGCCAGATCATGCCCGGCCACGGTGATCTGATCTGCCGCTGCAAACATCCCCGCATCCGGCATCTCCCGGGGCTCAACGCCCTCGAGGACCTGCGCCCTCCGGGCCAGCTCCCTGGCCAGCTCCAGAGCCTCGGCGGCAGCTCCCCGCTGCAACCGGCTCTGGGGCGCGGCCCTCAAACGATCGGCGAAGTGTTCCACCGCACGGGTCAGAGGCGTCGTATCAACCACGCCGCGAGCGTACGCGTCGCACCGGGACTGTTGCCAACGGGCGAACACTCAGGCACGGTGACCTGAAGGACCGGCTTACATCCCAGCGTCCGGAGGCGCCGATGTCCCAAGTCTTCTCCGAAGAGACCCATCGCAACATGCTCGCCCGCATTCCGCACTGCACCGGTCGTGAGATCTCCGACTGGTTGCGGACCGTCGAGGACGGCCCGTCACTCTTCCGCTTCGAGGAAAAAGTCAGCTGGCTCCGGCACGAACACAACCTTGCGTACGGCCACGCCAAGGCGATCATCCACGAGTACGACCTGAGGAGGGCCGCGCGCAAACTGCTCTAGGCGCGCACCGCTCCGGGCCCGTACGCCTGGACGACGAAGGGCCCCGGCCGGAGCCGGGGCCCTTCGCGCTACGACCGCAGAAACTAGTCGCTGCTGTTGAGGATCGAGAGGAGCCTCAGGAACTCCAGGTAGATCCACACCAGCGTCAGCGTGAGGCCGAAGGCCGCGAGCCAGGCCTCCTCGCGCGGGGCGCCGTAGGCGACGCCGTCCTCGACCTGCTTGAAGTCCAGGGCGAGGAAGCAGGCGCCGAGGATGATGCCGATGACGCCGAAGACGACGCCGAGGGCACCACTGCGGAAGCCGAGGCCGTCACCGCCGCCGAACACCGCGAACAGCAGGTTCACGGTCATCAGCAGGATGAAGCCGAGCGCGGCCGCCATCACGAAGCCGTAGAAGCGGCGGTTGACGCGGATCCAGCCGGCCTTGTAGGCGATCAGCACGCCGGCGAAGACCGCCATGGTGCCGATCACGGCCTGCATGGCCGCACCGTCGGCGATGCGGTTGTCGACGATGTTGGAGATGACGCCGAGGAAGACACCCTCGAACGCGGCGTACGTCAGGATCAGCGCGGGCGAGGCCTTGCGCTTGAAGGACTGCACGAACGCCAGGACCATGCCGATCAGCGCGGCACCGATACCGATGCCGTAGCTGCGGCTGATGTTGGCGTCGTCGACCGGCAGCAGCGCCCAGGAGAGCGCCGCGGTGACGATGAGCACACCGAGCGTGCTCGCCGTGCGCAGGACGACGTCGTCGATGGTCATCCGGCCGGTGGTGGCCGGTGCCTGCGGCGGCGCGCCGTGCTGCAGGTCCTGCTGGGCGTAAGGGTTCTGCGCGTACGGGTTCTGCGCGTACGGGTTGCCCGTCGGCTGGGCGTACGGGTTGCCCTGCGTGGCGACAGCGGGACCCCCGGCCTGCGGCGCGGTGTTGAAGCCCGCGTAGCCGTTGTCGCGGCTGAACCCCCGTCGCGAGAAGACCGGGTTTCTGCTCCTCATTTCACTCCTCCATGGCCACCAGGCGTGGCCTTGGCTCAAGAGTAATAGGTAGGCAAAGGAATGACCCTACTGCTTGGGGAGGATCTTTCCCTCGTCGTGCTGCGCAACACGCTACGTGGCTTCGTGATTCCCCTCACCGGAGGGGGGCATTCACCGGCTCATCCGAAGGGGAAGCCGGTGTACGCCTCCGCCAGGTCCGTCTCGGCCGCGCGGGAGGAGGCGATCCGCTCCAGGCGGGCGAGCTGGAGCCGGTCCTCGAAGGGCGTCGCGCCGGGTGCGCGGTGCAGCAGGGTCGTCATGTCGTAGGAGAACCGCTCGGCCTGCCAGACGCGGCGCAGGCAGGTCTGCGAGTAGGCGTCGAGCAGCTCGGGTGATCCGGTCTCCTGCCGGTGGACGAGGGCCCGGGCGAAGGTGACGACGTCGCCGGCGGCGAGGTTCAGCCCCTTCGCGCCGGTCGGCGGCACGATGTGCGCGGCGTCGCCGGCGAGGAAGAGGCGGCCGTGGCGCATGGGCTCGTGGACGAAGGAGCGCATGGGGGTGACCGACTTCTGGGTGATCGGGCCGCGCTGGAGGTACCAGTCGTCGGCGGTTTCGAACCGGCGCTCCAGCTCGTCCCAGATCTCCTCGTCGGCCCATGCCCCGGGGTCGGTGCCCTCGGGCACCTGGAGGTAGAGGCGGGAGACGGCCGGCGAGCGCATGGAGAGCAGGGCGAAGCCGCGGTCGTGGCGGGCGTAGACGAGCTCGTCGTGCGAGGGCGGCACGTCGGCGAGGATGCCGAGCCAGCCGAAGGGGTACGTCCGCTCGAAGACCTGGGTCAGTCCGGCGGGGATCGCCTTGCGGGCCACGCCCCAGAAGCCGTCGCAGCCGACGACGTAGGAGCACTCCAGGACGTCCTCGCGGCCCTCGTGCCGGAAGCGGACGCGCGGGGTGTCGGTGCCGGCGTCCTCCACGGCCAGCGCCTCCGCCTCGAAGAGCAGGGGCCCGCCCTCGCGGAGCTGGAGGGCGATGAGGTCCTTGCACACCTCGGTCTGGGCGTAGACCATCACGGACCGGCCGCCGGTGAGCCCGGGGAAGTCGACGCGGTGGCGCGTGCGGTCGAAGCGCAGCTCGATGCCGTCGTGGCGCAGCCCTTCGCGGTCCATGCGCTCCCCGGCCCCGGCCGCGCGCAGCACGTCCGCCGTGCCCTGCTCCAGGATTCCGGCCCGCTGCCGCCGCTCCACGTAGGCGCGGTCGCGGCTCTCCAGGACGACGGAGTCGATGCCGGCGTTGTGGAGCAGCCGGGCGAGGAGGAGGCCGGCCGGGCCCGCTCCGATGATGCCGACGGTGGTACGCATCGGGCGACCCCTTCTCATCGATCTGCTTCTCATCGATCTGCGTTCGTCAGGTGAAATTTCCTTCACCATGTGCCTGTGAGTCTCCGACGGCATGCGACCGCTGTCAACGGGCACGCCGTGAACTCTTCAATGGACCACGCAGGGATCGGAAGGTGCCCGGAGCCGGACTTGAACCGGCACGCCCGCGAAGGGGCAGCGAGGTTTAAGCTCGCCGTGTCTGCATTCCACCATCCGGGCAGGCCGTGGGCTCCGCATCGAGGTTCCGAGACTATCCGGACGGGTCCCCCGAACAGCGGAAGCGTGGACCGATGTTGTCTTATTTTATTGACGTCTGAGGGTGCATCAGCACACGGAACACGCCATCCGCACTTGCCAATAGCCTTGCGTGCGACGGTCGGCCGCGCATACGGAATGACGGAATTTCACCGCCTGAACGAGGGCACTCCACCTGTTCTCGACACCCGGACGCATCGGTTCCCGACACCGGGGCCCCTCAGGGGTGTTCGTCATCCCCAGGTATGACATTGCCCCGCGCGGTCAGACCGCAGTCGGCCCTCGGAACCGGAACAACGGGTGACTACACGGCGGCGTGGGACCCGGACGATGGAACACGTCCTTCCCCGACTCCAGCCGTCCGACAGGAGAACCATCCCGTGACCACCGCACCCCTCACCGACCGGGCCACCACCGCGGCCGCGCGCGCCACGGACCTGTCGAAGATCTACGGACAGGGTGAGACCCAGGTGGTCGCCCTGGACCGGGTCTCCGTGGACTTCCGGCAGGCGGAGTTCACCGCGATCATGGGCCCCTCGGGCTCCGGCAAGTCCACGCTGATGCACTGCGTGGCCGGCCTCGACTCCTTCTCCTCCGGGTCGGTGCGCATAGGCGACACCGAGCTCGGCTCCCTGAAGGACAAGCAGCTGACGAAGCTGCGCCGGGACAAGATCGGTTTCATCTTCCAGGCGTTCAACCTGCTGCCGACCCTGACGGCCCTGGAGAACATCACCCTTCCGATGGACATCGCGGGGCGCAAGCCGGACAAGCAGTGGCTGGACTCCGTCATCCGGATGGTCGGCCTGGCGGACCGGCTCGGCCACCGCCCGTCCCAGCTCTCCGGCGGCCAGCAGCAGCGCGTCGCCGTGGCCCGGGCGCTGGCCTCCCGGCCCGAGATCATCTTCGGCGACGAGCCCACCGGAAACCTCGACTCGCGCTCCGGCGCCGAGGTGCTGGGCTTCCTGCGCAACTCCGTGCGCGAACTGGGCCAGACGGTGGTGATGGTGACGCACGACCCGGTGGCCGCGGCCTACGCGGACCGGGTGATCTTCCTGGCGGACGGCCGGATCGTCGACGAGATGCACGGGCCGACGGCCGACTCCGTGCTCGACCGCATGAAGGCGTTCGACGCCAAGGGCCGCACCAGCTGATCCCCCGTCAGGACCGACAGGACTGAGAAGAAGAACCCATGTTCCGTACCGCCTTGCGCAATGTGCTCGCGCATAAGGCCCGGCTCCTGATGACCGTGCTCGCCGTGATGCTCGGCGTCGCATTCGTCTCCGGCACCCTGGTCTTCGCCGACACCCTCTCCAACGCCTTCCGCAACCAGTCGGCGAAGAGCTACGACGACGTCGCCGTCGCCGTCTCCTCGCACGCCGACCCGGACGACCCCGAGCAGGAGCCGGGCCTGTCCGGCAAGGTCCTCGACAGGATCTCGGCGGTGGACGGCGTCGCAGGGGTGCACGGCCGTGTCGAGGGCTTCGCCGGGGTCGCCGACCCCGACGGGAAGCTGATCGGCGTCGGCTGGTCCAACAAGGGCTCCAACTTCGCCCCCGGCAAGGACGGCAAGGACGCCGCCTACACGTTCACCGACGGCTCCGGCCCGGTGAAGGACGACCAGATCGCCCTGGACGAGGAGTCCGCAGCCAAGGGCGAGTACAAGGTCGGCGACCGGGTGCGCGTCGCGACCAACGGGCCGGTGAAGGAGTACACCCTCAGCGGCGTGTTCACCACCGAGGACGGCGCCGTCAACGCCGGCGGCAGCCTCGTCCTCTTCGACACCGCCGTCGCCCAGAAGCAGTACCTCAAGCCGGGGTACTTCGAGAGCGTCACCGTCACCGCCGCGTCCGGCGCCGACGACGCGCGGATCCTGGACGCCGTCAAGCCACTGCTGCCCGAGACGGCCGAGGCCCGGACCGGCAAGGCGCTCGCCGACGAACAGGCCGAGCAGATCGAGCAGGGCATGGGCAACCTCAAGCAGGTCCTGCTCGGCTTCGCGGGCATCGCGCTCTTCGTCGGGATCTTCCTGATCTCCAACACGTTCACGATGCTGGTCGCCCAGCGCACCAAGGAGATCGCCCTGATGCGCGCCGTCGGCGCGTCCCGCAAGCAGATCACCCGCTCGGTGCTCGCCGAGGCCGCGCTGGTGGGTCTGGTCGCCTCGGCCGTCGGTTTCGTCCTCGGCATCGGCCTGGCCGTCGCACTGCGCTCCGGCATGGCCGCGTTCGACATGAAGATGCCGGACGGTCCGCTGATCCTGTCCGCCACGCCGGTGATCGCGGCTCTCTCGGTGGGCGTGCTGATCACGACGTTCGCCGCCTGGCTGCCCGGCCGCCGGGCCGCGAAGATCCCGCCGGTGGCGGCCATGAACAGCGTCCACGCGGTGGCCACCACCAAGTCGCTGGTGCTGCGCAACTCCATCGGCGCGGTCGTCACCGCCGCCGGCGCCGTGGGGATCGTGGCGGGTGCCTCGACCGGTGGCGACGACGGCCGCATGTACATCGGGGCGGGCGCCTTCCTCGCGCTGATCGGCGTGATCATCCTGATTCCGCTGCTGTCCCGGCCCGTGATCGCGCTCGTCCGCCCGCTGCTCGTCGGCCCCTTCGGGGTGGCCGGCAAGCTGGCCGGCCAGAACGCGGTCCGCAACCCGCGCCGCACCGGCGCCACCGCCTCGGCGCTGGCCATCGGACTGACGCTCGTGACCGGCCTGTCGGTGCTCGGCATCACGGTCGGCACGGCCATCGACAAGATGACCACCGACAACATCAGGGCCGACTACATGGTCTCGATGGCCAACGGCGGTGACCTCGACCGGTCGGCCCTGACCGCGCTGGAGAAGGCGAAGGGCGTCTCCGCTCTCTCGCCGCAGCAGAGCTCCTACTTCAAGGTCGACGGCGACGACTTCGTCTCCGCCTCGGCGGTCACCCCCGGCGACATCGAGAAGGTCCTGGCCGTCGACGTCGTCAGCGGCAGCGCGGACTCGCTCGCCGAGGGCCGGATCGCGGTCGCCGAGAAGACGGCGAAGAGCAGGGGCTGGAAGACCGGCGACACCGTCCCCGTCACCTTCGGCGACGACAAGAAGGCCGAGCTGACGGTCGGCGCCGTCTACAAGGACAGCGAGTTCCTCTCCCCCGTCCTCATCGATCGCAAGATCGTCGACCGGCACGAGACGAAGCCGTCCATCCAGCAGATCTTCGTGAAGGTCGACGGCGGCCAGTCCGCGGCGAACGAGCAGGTCCTCGTCGACGCGCTGGGCGACAACCCCGCGATCACCGTGATGGACCGGCAGGACATCCGCAACGAGTTCGGCGGCGCCATCAACACCCTGCTGAACATCATGTACGGCCTGCTGGCGATGGCCCTGATCATCGCGGTGCTGGGCGTGGTCAACACCCTCGCGATGTCGGTCTTCGAACGGCAGCAGGAGATCGGCATGCTGCGCGCCATCGGCCTGGACCGGCGCCGGGTGAAGCGGATGGTCCGGCTGGAGGCCGTCGTCATCTCGGTGTTCGGCGCGGTGGTCGGCATCGGTCTCGGGGCGTTCCTCGGCTGGGCGATCGGCGAGACCTTCGCGGACCAGATCCCGGGGTACGCGCTGGTCCTGCCCTGGGACCGGATCGGGATCTTCCTGGTGCTGGCCGGTCTGGTCGGCGTCCTGGCCGCGATGTGGCCGGCCCGCAACGCCGCGCGGCTGAACATGCTGAACGCCATCAAGGCAGAGTGACCTCGCCGCTCCGCGGTACGCCGAAGGGCCGGGCCCCCCCGTCACGGGGGGCCCGGCCCTTCCGGTCGTGCCCGGGTCAGTCCCGGTCGGTCGTGCCCGGGTCAGTCCCGGTCGGGCGCGCCCCAGGTGCGGGCCCGCAACGGCATCCCGGAGATCCCCGGGTCCGGGGTGCGGACGGCCAGGACCTGGTTGACGCCGATGCGGTTGCGTTCGAAGGCCAGGGCCGAGGCCGCCATGTACAGGCGCCAGACGCGGGCGCGGCCGGGGCCGGCCAGCTGGACGGCACGCCGCCAGTCGGCCTCCAGGCGGGACACCCACCGGCGCAGGGTGAGGGCGTAGTGCTCGCGGATGGCCTCGACGTCGCGCACCTCGAACCCGGCGCGCTCCAGCTGCGCCACGGTGCTGCCGATCGGCTGGAGTTCGCCGTCGGGGAAGACGTAGGAGTCGATGAACGCGTCGACGCTGTAGGTCGACTCGTCGCGCTGCGGGCGGCGGGCGATCTGGTGGTTCAGGAGCCGTCCGCCGGGCTTGAGCAGGCTGTACAGGTCGTCGGCGTACTCCAGGTACCGCTCGGCGCCGACGTGTTCGGCCATGCCGATGGAGGAGACCGCGTCGTAGGGTCCGTCACGGACGTCGCGGTAGTCCTGGACGCGGATCTCGACCTTGTCGGTGAGGCCCTCGTCGGCGACGCGCTTGCGGGCGTAGGCGGCCTGCTCCTGGGAGAGCGTGACGCCGACGACGCTCACGCCGTGCTCCCGGGCGGCGTGGATGGCCATGGAGCCCCAGCCGCAGCCGACGTCGAGCAGCCGCAGGCCGGGTCTCAGACCGAGCTTGCGGCAGACGAGTTCGAGCTTGTCCCACTGGGCCTGTTCGAGGGTGCTGTCCGGGGTGGGCCAGTAGGCGCAGGAGTACACCATGGACGGACCGAGGACGATCTCGTAGAAGTCGTTGCCGACATCGTAGTGGTGGCTGATGGCGCGTCGGTCGGTGTGCTTGGTGTGCAGGTGGCGGCGGGGGCTGCGGGCCTCTTCGCGGGGCGGCGTGGGCGGCAGCGGGAGACCGGCGAGCTTGACCAGTCCGCGGACGGCGGCGCGGACCTCGGGGTCGCGCAGCGCCTGGGCGAGGGTACGGGCGTCCTCGCCGCGCTCCCAGATGAGGCCCGCCAGCAGATCGAGGGTCGTGTAGAGGTCGCCCTCGATGTCGAGGTCCCCCGCCACCCAGGCGCGGGCCAGGCCCAGTTCACCCGGTTTCCACAGCAGGCGGCGCAGGGCGCGGCGGTTGCGTACGACCAGGGTCGGCGCGCCCGGCGGACCGGCCTGCGAACCGTCCCAGGCACGGATGCCCACCGGGAGCGGCGCTCCCAGCAACTGTGTGAAGAGGCCCTGCAGCCGCGGCGCGGCGTCTGCCATGGTGTACACCTCCGTGACAGGTAATCCCGGAATGTCGGACACCACGTAAACACCTGCGGGGCTTCGGCGCAGTCCCCGGCACGCGTCATGTCTGGGCAAAACAAGCCGAAGGACCTCCCGCACCACGGATGGCGGGAGGCCCTTCGTCTGACGGATGACCGGCCGGTCAGGAGGCCTTGGCCTTCTCCTCGGTCTTCTCCTTCGGCGCGGCGGCGACCGGGGCCGGCTTGGCGGCCTCGTAGAACTCCTCGCGCGGCGTCTCCATCGCGCCGAGGGAGACGACCTCGCGCTTGAGGAACATCGCCAGGGTCCAGTCGGCGAAGACGCGGATCTTGCGGTTCCAGGTCGGCATCGCCAGACCGTGGTAGCCACGGTGCATGTACCAGGCGAGACGGCCCTTGAGCTTGATCTTCATCTTGCCCATGACGATCATCGCGACGCCCTTGTGGAGGCCGAGACCGGCCACCGCGCCCTTGTTGGCGTGGGCGTAGTCCTTCTGCGGGAAGCCCCGCATGCCGGACACGACGTTGTCTCCGAGGACCTTGGCCTGGCGCAGCGCGTGCTGGGCGTTGGGCGGGCACCAGGCGTTCTCGTTGCCCGCCTTGCGGCCGACGAGGTCCGGGACCTGGGCGTTGTCGCCGGCGGCCCAGATGTAGTCGGTGCCCTTGACCTGGAGCGTCGGCTCGCAGTCGACGTGACCGCGGGGGCCCAGCGGCAGGCCGTAGCGGGCCAGGGCCGGGTTCGGCTTGACGCCGGCGGTCCAGACGATGGTGCTGGAGTCGACCTCCAGGCCGTTCTTCAGCACGACGTGGCCGTCGACGCAGGAGTCCATGGAGGTGGACAGGTAGACCTCGACGCCGCGGCCTTCGAGGTGCTCCTTGCCGTACTTGCCGAGCTTGGGGCCGACCTCGGGGAGGATCTTGTCGGCGGCGTCGACCAGGATGAAGCGCATGTCCTCACGGGACACGTTCTTGTAGTACTTCGCCGCGTCGCGGGCCATGTCCTCGACCTCGCCGATGGTCTCCGCACCGGCGAAGCCGCCGCCCACGAAGACGAAGGTGAGCGCCTTGCGGCGGATCTCCTCGTCGGTGGTGGAGTCGGCCTTGTCCAGCTGCTCCAGGACGTGGTTGCGCAGGCCGATGGCCTCCTCGACGCCCTTCATGCCGATGCCCTGTTCGGCGAGGCCGGGGATCGGGAAGGTGCGGGAGACCGCGCCGAGCGCGATCACCAGGTAGTCGAAGGGCAGCTCGTAGGCCTCGCCGACCAGCGGGGAGACTGTGGCGACCTTGCGGTCCTGGTCGATGGTGGTGACCCGGCCGGTGAGAACCTCCGCCTTGGGCAGCACGCGTCGCAGCGGGACGACGACGTGGCGCGGGGAGATGTTGCCGGCGGCGGCTTCGGGGAGGAAGGGCTGGTAGGTCATGTACGACCGGGGGTCGACGACCGTGACGGTCGCCTCGCCGTAGCGCATCTTCTTCTGGATGCGCCGAGCTGCGTACAGGCCTACGTACCCACCGCCTACTACGAGGATCCTGGGACGCTCCGTGGTGCTCATGCCATCGAGTATCCACCCGACTCAGGGGGGTGGCTCGTGCGCCCCTTCACAAGCTTGGGTGGGGTGTGTGCTATCCTCCGCGGCCCGCGTGATCCATGTCATGGTGACAACCGGGCCGCTTTATGCACCGCCGAGGGTTGTCAATGGCGCGTGAGCTGCCTCTCTGTACCCGAGGAGGCGCCGTGAGGACCTCCGGAGTGTCACCTCGAGCCTCCTCCCGGACACCTCCATACCATGCTTCTGAACATGTTCAAAGGCCTGTTCAGCCCCCGGACGGGTCAACGGGACCCCTCTCTTCGCCCGGGAGGGCCGAATTCCTTGTGAAGAACTTCACGAACTTTTCCGACGGGCTGTCGCCCGGGGGGCGTCCGGACCCCCCGGGAGACGCTCATTCGTGATCCATGCCTGCTCAGAAGCGGGCTACGCGACCGACCACGCGATGCCGTCGAGGATGTCGTGCTCGCTCACGACGACCTCCTGGGCGCCGATCCGCTCCATGATCGACAGGAGGACGAGGGCACCCGCCCCGATCACGTCGACCCGGCCGGGATGCATGGACGGCACGGCCGCGCGCTCGGCGTGGGTGGAGCGCAGCAGCCACCCGGTGATCTCGCGGACCCGGTCGTGGGAGACGCGGGAGTGGTGGATGGCCTGCGAGTCGTACTCGGGCAGCTCCTGGGCGATCGCCGACACGGTCGTCACCGAACCGGCCAGGCCGACCAGCGTGCGCGCCTCGCGCAGCGGGACCGTCTGCTCGGCGAGGTCGAGGGCGGCCTCGATGTCGGCCCGCATCGCCGCGATCTGCTCCTCGGTCGGCGGGTCGCTCACCTCACCGTCCCGGACCAGGTGCCGCTCGGTCAGGCGGACACAGCCGATGTCCACCGAGCGGGCCGCGCGGACCCGGTCGTCGCCCACGACGAACTCGGTCGAGCCGCCGCCGATGTCCACCACCAGGTAGGGCTTGGGGAGGTGGTCGCCCCCGGCGAGCTCCTTGGTGGCGCCGGTGAAGGAGAACGCGGCCTCCTGGTCCCCGGTGATCACCTCCGGCTCGACACCGAGGATGTCCAGCACGCCGCGCACGAACTCGTCCCGGTTCTCGGCGTCCCGGGAGGCGGAGGTCGCCACGAACCGAAGCCGCTCAGCCCCGTGCTCCTTGATGATCCCGGCGTACTCGCGGCAGGCCGCGAAGGTCCGCTGGAGTGCCTCGGGGGCGAGCCGGCCGGTGCGGTCGACGCCCTGCCCGAGCCGCACGATCGTCATCCGGCGGTCCAGGTCCACCAGCTCGCCGGTGGCCGGGTCGGCGTCGGCGACCAGGAGGCGGATGGAGTTCGTACCGCAGTCCACGGCGGCGACACGGGTCACTGGGCCTCCTCCTCGACGGGCGTCACACACGGGCCCTTGCGCCACCACTCGGGCAGCATCGTGATCGCCTCGTCGCCGAGCGGGTTCACCCCGGGGCCCGCGGCCAGCGAGTGGCCCACCAGCACGTGCAGGCACTTCACCCGGTCCGGCATGCCGCCCGCGCTCGGGAAGTTCTTCAGCTCCTCGATCTCGTCGCGCCGCCGGATGTAGTCCTCGTGCGCGGCCCGGTACGCCGCCGCCAGCTCCGGGTCCGAGGCCAGCCGCTCGGTCATCTCCTTCATCACGCCGTTGGCCTCCAGCGTGCCGATCGCCGAGGCGGCGCGCGGGCACGTCAGGTAGTACAGCGTGGGGAACGGCGTCCCGTCCGGCAGCCGCGGGGCCGTCTCGACGACGTCCGGCTGTCCGCACGGGCAGCGGTGGGCGATCGCGCGCAGACCGCGCGGGGGCCGGCCGAGCTGCTGCTTGAAGGCCTCGACGTCCGCATCGGTGGGTTCGGTGCGCGGGGTGGTCGGCGGGGGCGTTTCCATGACTGTCTTCAGGCTGTCTTTCTCTGATCGCAGGCTGGGAGGCCAGGTCACTGGCCGGAGGCGTCGGACTTGTCGACGCCGTCCCAGACGTTGGAGTACCAAGGGCGGTCCGCCGCCCCCAGGTCGGTGCGCGACTGCTTCGCCGCGTGCGGGTCGATGACGATGAATCCCGTCTCCCCCGGCATGACGTAGTGCAACCGCTTCCGGATCTGCTGCTCGGCGTACGCGTCGTCCTGCCAGCGCGCCTTCAGGTCGCGCAGCCGTTCGACGCGCTCACGGGCCTGCCGCTGTTCGCGCTGGAGGTCGTCGATCTCCGCACGCTGCGAGACGTACTCCCGCATCGGGTAGGCCAGGGCCACGATCAGCGAGCACATCACCAGGGCGAGCAGCGCGGCCCGGCCGGTCAGCCGCGAGCGGCGGGCCTGGCGTTTGGTCTGGGAGCGGTAGACCCGGGCCGCGGTCTGCTCGCCGAGCAACCGGATCCTGGTCGCGGTGGAGAACCGGTCCCGGTCCTTCACGGCCATGTCAGTCCGCCTCCCGCTCCACCGTCATACGCGCGTACGTCCCCGGACACGGTACGGGACCGGGTACGGGGACGTACGTACGACGCTGCCTCTTGTGGCCGGGGTCAGCCCTTGAAGCGCGGGAAGGCCGAGCGGCCGGCGTACACCGCGGCGTCGTCGAGGATCTCCTCGATGCGCAGCAGCTGGTTGTACTTGGCGACGCGCTCGGAGCGGGCCGGGGCGCCGGTCTTGATCTGGCCGCAGTTGGTGGCGACGGCCAGGTCGGCGATGGTGACGTCCTCGGTCTCGCCGGAGCGGTGGGACATCATGCACTTGAAGCCGTTGCGCTGGGCCAGTTCGACGGCGTCCAGGGTCTCGGTGAGCGAGCCGATCTGGTTCACCTTCACCAGCAGGGCGTTGGCCGCGCCCTCCTCGATGCCGCGGGCCAGGCGCTCGGGGTTGGTGACGAACAGGTCGTCACCGACGAGCTGGACCTTGTCACCGAGCTTGGCGGTGATGGTCTTCCAGCCCTCCCAGTCGTCCTCGAACAGCGGGTCCTCGATGGAGACCAGCGGGTACGCGTCGACGAGCTCCGCGTAGTACTCGGTCATCTCGGCCGCCGAGCGCTCCTTGCCCTCGAAGGTGTAGACGCCGTCCTTGTAGAACTCGGAGGCGGCGACGTCGAGCGCCAGGGCGATCTGCTCGCCGGGGGTGTAACCGGCTTCCTTGATCGCTTCCAGGATGAGGTCGAGGGCCTCGCGGTTGGAGCCGAGGTTCGGGGCGAAGCCGCCCTCGTCGCCGAGGCCGGTGGCCAGGCCCTTGCTCTTCAGGACCTTCTTCAGCGTGTGGTAGACCTCGGCGCCCCAGCGCAGGGCCTCGGAGAAGGACTCCGCGCCGATCGGGGCGATCATGAACTCCTGGATGTCCACGTTGGAGTCGGCGTGCGAGCCGCCGTTCAGGATGTTCATCATCGGCACCGGCAGCAGGTGCGCGTTGGGGCCGCCCAGGTAGCGGAACAGCGGCAGGTCGCTGGCCTCGGAGGCGGCGTGGGCGACGGCGAGGGAGACGCCGAGGATGGCGTTGGCGCCGAGGGAGCCCTTGTTGTCGGTGGCGTCCAGGTCGAACATGGCCTGGTCGATCAGGCGCTGCTCAGTGGCGTCGTAGCCGACCAGCTCCGGGCCGATCTGCTCGATGACCGCGAGGACGGCCTTCTCGACACCCTTGCCGAGGTAGCGGTTCGAGTCGCCGTCGCGGAGCTCGATGGCCTCGAAGGCGCCCGTGGAGGCGCCGGACGGGACGGCGGCACGACCGGTGCTGCCGTCGTCGAGGCCGACCTCGACCTCGACCGTGGGGTTGCCTCGGGAGTCCAGGATTTCCCGGGCTACGACGACGTCGATGGACGGCACGAGCATCTCCTTCTTATGTGACGCGGGTACGCGGGCCGCGTGGGCCCGGCGAGGTGCGGAGCCTCGGTGGCTCGCGACATGAGCCTAACCGGCTCCGGGCGATCGGCCACCGGGTCGCCCACCCCATGGACAGAACCGAGAGTAAATTGTTTCCGAACGGAACAAAGCCGGTTCGCGAAGTCCGGCAAAAAAACCCCGCTCCGGCGCGTACGGGGGATGACGCGCCGGAGCGGGGAGCCGGTGGGCCCTGGGCGGGCCCGGGTGGGCCGCTGCTTACTTCAGGTGCAGCTGCTGGCCCGGGTAGATGAGGTTGGCATCGTCGATGATGTCCTTGTTCAGCTGGTACAGCTTCTCCCAGCCGCCCTTGACCTTCTCCTCGGCCGCGATCGAGGACAGAGTGTCGCCCTTGGCGACCTTGTACTCGCCGTCACCCTTCTTGACCTTCTTGCCGGTCGGGGTGGTCACGGTCTTCTTGGCCGCCGGGCGCTCGTCGGAGCGGGAGGCCGGCTGCTGGGTCTCGCGGGTCTCGGTGCTCTGCTGGCTCTGGCTCTGCGAGGAGCTGCCGGAGTCGCTGGAACCGCCACCGGTGTAGCCGGCGCTCGACAGGCCCTTGCCGCAGACCGGCCAGGCGCCCTTGCCCTGGCCCGCGAGGACCTTCTCGGCGATCTCGATCTGCTGGGCCTTGGTGGCCTGGTCGGCGGTGGAGGCGTACTTGGTGCCGCCGTAGCCGGCCCAGGTGGAGGCGGAGAACTGCAGACCGCCGTAGTAGCCGTTGCCGGTGTTGATGGACCAGTTGCCGCCGGACTCGCACTGGGCGACCGCGTCCCACTCGGAGGCGGTGGCGGCGGAGGCGTTGCCGGCCGCCATCAGCGGGGCGGCGACGGCGGCACCGGTGACGCCGGCGAGCGCGACGACGCGGGTGGCCTTGGACGGACGACGGTGCTTGCCCTTGCTGGAAAACAGCATGGAGAGATCCCCTCACCGACGCCTGCGAGGTGAGCTGTCGGGTTCGGGCCGGTTGAGTTGCCCGGCCGCGCCCCTCCCGGGACGCGGCTTCACCCCAAGCCCTTCCGGCACAACCGGCCGGTCGGGCACCTACCTTGGGTCCCCCGCTCCTGCCTACGGCGCTTGACGCGACGACTGTTCCCGTGCGGCCGCTGGCAGGATTCGGCGTTGCGGCAGCCGGGGCTCGCGGTGACGAGCGGTCACGACCGTAGACACGCGGCCCACGGAATTTCAAAGACGATCAAGGCTTCTGAGATCTATCTCTCACTGGCCTTATACAGGACATTAAGCATGAAAACGTGACGTGAACTCACCCGGTTTAGGGGGGACTTCGACCACCGTTTCCGCAGTGCCCGAACAGCTACTTCTCGTCCGCTTCGCCCTCGACCGCGAGCGCCTGACCGGGGTGGATGAGGTCGGGGTCGGCGCCGACCGCCTTCTCGTTGCCCTCGTAGAGCGCATGCCATCCGCCGTCGACACGAAGGGCGTCGGCGATGGACCAGAGGCTGTCGCCGACGCCCACGATGTAGGCACCCTCGGACGCGTCGCCGGAACTCTCGTCGGCGGGCGCGGAGTGACGGCCCGTGGACTTCTCCGCACCGTCGCTCCCGGGCGCGCGGGTTTCGTCCGCACTGGGACCGCGATGGCGGCCGGAGCCGGTCTCGGCCGACGCCGAGGAGTCGTCGCCCTGCCGCGAGTTGCCGGACGCGCCACCCTCGGGAGTGGCCGACGGGGAGCCGCCCGGCTGCCCATTCCGCGACGAGCCGTCGGTTTCGCGTGACGTGTCGGTCTTGGCGGTTTCGTCCTTCGAAGACGACGACGCGTCAGGCGACGGAGACGACGAGGGACTTTCAGAAGGGGACGACCCCAGCGAATCGAGCAATCCGGGCGAGTCCACCTCGCCGGCTGAGTCGGACGAGTCGGGTGATTCCGACCCCGTGTCCTGCTGGAGCCCCGAGAGCAGTCCGCAGGTACGCCATGCGCCGACCCCCTGGTCGGCGAGGATTCTCTCGGCCACGGCTATCTGCTGGGAGCGGCTGGCCAGATCGGCGCTCGCGGCATAGTCGAGGCCGCCGTGCTTCTCCCAGTCGTCCTGGGACAACTGGAGGCCGCCGTAGTAGCCGTTGCCGCTGTTCTGGCTCCAGGCGCCGCCGGTCTCGCAGTCCGCGACCCGGTCCCAGGTCGTGCCGTCGGCCGCGCTGGCACCGGAGGCCCCGAGGAGCGGGATAGCGATGGCGGAACCGGTCACCCCGGCCGCCACGAGGAGAGCCGGAGCCTGGCGGGGGCGGCGGTGCCGACCGTTCCCGGAGAGCATACGGAGACCTTTCGCGAGACAGCAGTGACCGAGGCGGTGCGATTCCCCGCCGCGTTGATGGGTGAACGTATCGGCAGTCGATCACTTGTCACAAGTTCATGCCGCGCAGATCACGTGAAGATCACAAGTCTGATGTTTCGTCACGTTCGGCGGGCGCGAACTCCACCGGCAGGGTGCGCAGCCCTCGCATGATGAGGCCGCCACGCCATCTGAGCTCGGCCGGATTCGCCGCGAGCCGGAGGTCCGGGAGGCGGGTCAGGAGCGTGGCGAGCGCGGTCTGGCCCTCCAGCCGGGCGAGCGGGGCTCCGAGGCAGTAGTGGATGCCGTGGCCGTACCCGAGGTGCTGGTTGTCGCGGCGGGAGAGGTCCAGCGCGTCCGGATCGGCGAACCGCTCCGGGTCGCGGTCCGCGGCGGCCAGGACCACGAGGACGGGGTCGCCCGCCTCGATGCGCTGCCCGCCGAGGGTGAGGGGCTGCGTGGCGAAGCGCCAGGTGGCGAGTTCGACGGGGCCGTCGTAGCGGAGGAGTTCCTCGACGCCGGTCTCCAGCAGGCCGGTCTCCCCCGCGGCGAGGGACGCCTGGAGCCGGGCGCGCTGCCCGGCGTGGGTGAGCAGGGCGTAGGTGCCGTTGCCGATCAGGTTCACGGTCGTCTCGAAACCGGCGAACAGCAGGATGAAGGCCATGGCCGCCGCCTCGTTCTCCGTGAGGTGCTCGCCGTGGTCGGAGGCGCGGATGAGGCCGGAGATGAGGTCCTCGCCGGGGGCGGGCTCGGCGGGCAGCGCCTCGCGCTTGCGGTGGATGAGGTCGGCGAGGTAGCCGCGCATCTTCTTCACGGACCGCGCCACGCCGCCGCGCGGCCCGCCCTGGTGGCGGATCATCATGCCCGCCCAGTCGCGGAAGTCGTCCTGGTCCTCGCGCGGGACGCCGAGCAGGTCGCAGATGGCGTAGATGGGGAGCGGGAAGGCGAACTCGTGGATGAGGTCGGCGGATCCCTTCCGCGCGAACCCGTCGATGAGGGTGTCGGTGAGCTCCTGCACCCGTGGCGCGAACTCGGCGACCCGGCGCGGGGTGAACGCCTTGGACACCAGCCGGCGGAGCCGGGTGTGGTCCGGCGGGTCGATGTTGAGCAGATGCGTCATCAGCTCGGCCTTGCGCTCTCCGGGGATGCCGGTCTTGCCCTTGGCGTGCGCAGGTTCGTCGTGATGCGCGGGGTTCTTCGAGAGCCGGCTGTCGGCGAGCGTCTGCCTGGCGTCGGCGTACCGCGTGACCAGCCAGGCCTCCACACCGCTGGGGAGCCGCGTCTTGTGGACGGGGCTGTGCTCACGGAGCCAGGCGTAGGCGGGGTAGGGATCGCTCGCGAACTCCCAGGTGAACAGGTCGGGAGCGGTCGCGGGTGTGCTGGGCTGGGGCTGGTCGGTCACGCCTCGACCGTATCCGGCTTGCGGGAGCGCTCCTGCCTCCGTCATGGCTGGGCCGGCTCCCACGGCGCTGTTCCGGCCCTGGTTCCGGCGTCCGGAAGCCCCCGCCCTCGTCGCCGGGCTCCTCAGCCCTCGGCCTCCCTGATCGCGTCCCGGTACGCGCGGGCCGCCGCTCTCAGGGCCGCCTCCGGGTCGACGCCCTCCGACTCGGCGCGGACCGCCAGGGCCAGGATGTCGTAGCCGATGCCCTCGACGGGCGGGAGCGGTACGTCCAGGTTCGCCGTGCGGGTGCGGGAGGCCAGTTTGGCGGCGAGGGCCAGGCCGGGCTGGCCGAGGGGTATGCCCTCGGTGACCGAGGTGCGCTGCTTCTCGACCGCCTTGGTGCGCAGCCAGTGCTCCTTGACCTCCTCGGGGGTCGTGGCCGTCGCGTCACCGAAGACGTGCGGGTGGCGGTGGATCAGCTTGGCGACGATGCCACCGGCCACGTCGTCGATGGAGAAGGGCTCCTCGCCGTCCTCCGGGCGGCCCTCCTCGGCGATGCGGGCGTGGAAGACGACCTGGAGCAGGACGTCGCCGAGCTCCTCGCGCAGTTCGTCGCGGTCGCCCTCCTCGATCGCCTCGACGAGTTCGTACGCCTCCTCGATGCCGTACTTGGCCAGGCCCTCGTGCGTCTGCCGGGAGGACCAGGGGCATTCGGCGCGGATGCGGTCCATGACCTGGACGAGGTCGAGGAGCCGGGCGCCCGGGAGGTCGTAGGAGGCGGGCAGCAGCTCCAGCTCGGGCATGGCGATACGACCGGTGCCGGCGAGGCGGGCCAGGCCGTCCGTCAGGGCCGGTTCGCCCTCGCCCGTCGCCACCACGACCACCGTGTGTCCGCCGGCGCAGGAGTCGACCAGTTCCTGCGCGGTCGGGGACGCCTCCGCGACGGTGATCCCCGCCTCGCGCAGGTACGGCAACTGCGGGTGGGCGCCGTCCGCGCACAGCACCCGGTCCGCCGCGTGCAGTGCCTGCCAGGCGGGCCAGGAGAGCAGACCGGGGGCGACGCGGTGGCTGGTGGTGAGCAGGACGATGCGGCCGGGGGCGGCGGCCGCGGCGGGAGCGGTCCGCTCGGGGCCCGGGGCGGCTTCGGGGCTGTTGGCGTTCACGTTTCGAAGCTATCCCACGTCGCCGACAGCGCCCGAAGTTATCCACAGGGTCCACGGGCCCGGAGGGGCCCGGACCCGGCGGGTTCTACATGCCCTGCTGGGTCTGTGCCGTCGTGACGTCCCGCACCCACGGCGTCTTGGCGTCCGCGCGGCTGCTCTTCTGGACGTCCCAGGTGCCGTAGCGGGGGTTGAGGTCGATGTTCAGGTCCTTGGAGGCCTCGGAGAGGGCCTTCCAGAACTCGGGGCGGCCGGTGTCCGTGCCGAGCCTTTCGGCCAGCTTCTGGGCCTCCAGCTGGAGGCGGAGGTTCTCGTCGAGCCGCTGCGGAGGGATGCCGTACTGCTGGAGCCAGGTCCTCTCCAGCGCCTTGGCGCCACCGGCCTGCTGCTCCAGGCCGGACCGCATCGCCTGGATCTCCTTGCGGGAGACGTTCACACCGGCGTCCTCGGCGGCGCGGTGCAGCACCCGGTCCAGGACCATGGTCTGCAGGGTGTCGCGCGTGAGGGTGCCCGTTCTGGCGATGGCCTGCTGGTACTGGGCCTCGTCCTGCACGGCCGCCCGCTGGGCAGCGCGTACCTCGCCGACCCGCTCGTCGAGCTGGGAGACGGTGATGCGCTGGCCGCCCACCACGGCTGCCGCGCCGGGATGCGCGTCGTTCCCGCAGGCGGTGAGCAGGGGCGCCGCGGCGGCGATCGCGGCGGTGAGGACGAGCGCGGTGCGACGGCGGCGGTGCAAGGAGACCTCCCGAGGAGATTGTGCGACGGTGCACAAGGTCTTGCGGTGATCGATGGTAGGCAGTGGGCAAGCTCTGGCCAACCCATTCGACCAACGATTCACCGGGAGTTCCGGCACCGCCGCGCCGCCCCCGGACCGGCCCTCAGCCCCGGACCTGCCCCAGCCACTGGAGCGTCCTGCGGATCTCCGCCCCCAGCGGGTGGCCGTGACCGTGGGTGCGTTCGACGTCGTGCAGCAGCCGGGCCAGGGTGTCGTGGGCGGCGCCGCGGTCGCCGAGGGCGAGCAGGAGGTGCCCGATACGGCGGCGGACGTCGTGCGCGAGCTCCGGGCCGCCGGCGGCGACGTACTGGTTCTCGTAGTAGGGCAGCACGGCCCGGTACTCGGCGAGCGCCGCGGCCGGTTCGCCCAGCTGTTCGAGGCACTGGGCGGCCTCGTAGCGGTGGCGCAGGGCCTGCGGGTCGGCCTGACCCGCCTCGGCGGCGCGTTCGTCGGCGAGGCGGCGCAGCTCGGGCAGGGCGCGCCGGTACTGGCCGTCGTCCAGGAGCGTGGCCGCGTACTGCTTGCGCAGGGTGCGGACGACCGGGGAGTGCGCGCCGTGCTGTTCGGCCGCGGCGGGCAGGATCGCCCCGAGGATGTCGACGGCCTGGGTGACGCGGCCCTCGCCGAGGAGCCGTTTGACCTCGTCGACGGCGCGGGCGATGTCCGTCTGCCCCGGCGCCTCGGTGACGGGTGTCGCCGGAGTGGGCTGGGGAGCGGGGGTGCGCGCACGATCCGGCCAGGGGGCGTGCGGGCGCAGGAACGGGCGGGTGGGATCCAGGGCCGCTCCGGTGGGCGTCCCGCGCGCGGGCAGGAGCGGTTCCAGGTGCTCGTAGACCTCCTGCGCGGAGGCGGGCCGGTGCTGCGGGTCCTTGGCGAGGAGGCGCAGGACGAGGGCCTCCAGGGCCTCGGGGACTTCGGGCCGGATCCGGCGTACGGGCAGCGGGGGCTCGTACAGGTGCCGGTGCAGGACGCCGAGGGCCGTGGAGCCCGAGAAGGGCACGTCGCCGCTGAGCAGTTCGTGCAGGACCACGCCGAGCGCGTACAGGTCGGTGTAGGGGCCGACCGCGCCTCCCATGGCCTGCTCCGGGGCCATGTAGGCGGGCGAGCCGATGGGGGTGCCGGTGTGGGTGAGGCGGGTCGTGTCCGCGTCCATGACGGAGGCCACGCCGAGGTCGAGGACGGTGACCGTGCCGTCCTGCTTCACCATCACGTTGCGCGGCTTGAGGTCGCGGTGGACGATCGGCACGGCGTGCACGGCGCTCAGCACGGCGCACAACTGCGCGGCGACCGCGACCGCCCACTGCCAGGGGTACGGGGTGTGCTCGGCGAGGTGGCCGGCGAGGTCGGCCCCGTCGATGTACTGCATGACGAGGAACAGCTCCTCGCCCTCGCTGCCCGCGTCGTGCACGGTGACCAGGCCGGGGTGGTCGACCTGCGCGGTCACCCGGCACTCGCGCACGAAACGGCGGCGCAGCTCCTCCGCGTCCTGTCCGGCCACCTTGTCGGGGCGCAGCAGCTTCACCGCCACGCGCCGGTCGAGCCGCTGGTCGTACGCCGTCCACACCTGGCCCATGCCGCCCTGCCCGAGGACGGTGGACAGTTCGTAGCGGCCGGCGACGACTCGTCCTGCCGCCGCGGTCACCTTCCGTCCTCGTGGTGGCCGTCCCGGTGGCCTTCGCCCTCGTGCCGGCGCAGGTAGTCGCTGAGCTCGTCGAGTTCGGCGCGGACCTGGTCGATACGGGCCGGGGCCGGGCGCTGGGGGGACGGGGGCGGCTGGATCGGGCCCGCGACCGGGGGCGTGTCGTGCGGGGCGGGTGAGTGGGGGTCCGGCGGCTGCGGGACGGGCGTGGACGCCGGGGCGTAGGGCGGCGCGGGGTGCGGGTAGCCGTACGGAGTGTGCGTGACGGTGTGCGCGTGGGGCGACGCGTAGCCGGCGAGCCTGCGCTGCTCGCCGTGGTGGCCGATGTCCACAACGAGGAAGTAGATGGCTGAGCCCGCACCGAGGAGCAGGATCATGGCCAGCGCGATGTCGGTCCGGTAGTCGTCCTCCGGCAGCGCGCCGATCACGGCGAAGCCCGCGATGGACAGCGGCAGGCTCACCCAGGCCAGCACCCAGTCGAGGACCCGGCCGCGCAGGACGGCCACCCGGAACAGCGGTACGCAGGCCAGCACGCCGCACGTGAGGAAACCGGCTGCTGCGAACAGTACGCGCAGGGAGATGACCGTTGCCGCGCTGCGGGGAGGCGGCGCCGCGCCGTGGCCGTACATGACTGCTCCTGGACCGGTGGCCGATGAGGACGGACGTGCGAGTGACAGACCCTGGTGGGGAATCCGAGCGTATAGCCCGACACGGACAACCGGTCACGGGTTGTACCGAACCGTTGTCATGCTGATCACTTCGTGTGAACAGCCCGTGGTAGGCCCGTCGTATGGCTGTCGAGGGGCCTCGTAAGGCCGTACGGGCCTGTCATGCTCTACAGGGGGTGCCGCATCCACACGTTGGGCTCGACGTACACCGCGTACCCGCGCTCCGCCTCGCAGCGCACCGGCACCAGGGCGCCCGGCACCTCGATGTCGCCGTCGGTGTCGAAGGGCAGGCCCGTCCAGCGGCGCCAGTCGGCGAGCGGGGCGGACACCGTCATGGACGCCGGTGCCACCGAGTCGATGGTGGCTCCGGCGCGGGCGTGGACGCGCAGCCACGGGTCCTGGGGCAGGCCGTCGGGGCGGACGCGGTGGGCGTACTCCTCCATCGGCGTACGGGGCTCCAGGTGTTTGGCGTTGGGACGGACCGGGGCGACGACCTCACGGAACCCACGGGCCCGGGCGTTGTCGCGCATGGCCGAGAGCATCAGCGCGGACAGGCCGCGGCCCTGTGCCTGCGGGGCGATGGAGACCGAGACGGCGCTCACCGTGTCGGGCCTGACCCCTCTCCGCAGATCGGAGAAGGCCCACACCAGCGTCGCGTCCCAGCCGTTGGCCGGCAGCCGGCCGCCGCGGCTCTCGGTGCCGAGGGCGAACGGCACGCTGTAGGCGTTCGCCACGACCTCGCCCTGCTCGTCCTCGGCGAACAGGACGTACTCCGGGAGTTCGGTGGCGATCCGCGGGAAGTGGGCGGCGCCGACGAGGTCCTGGATCACGAACTCCGGCCAGCTGTCCGCCATGTCGACGACCTGCTCCAGCATGTCGGGGCGGTCGGCGAGGCTCGATATCTTCGGCTGCATCCGATCAGGGTAAGTACGGGGGCCGACCGCCGGAACCGGATTACCGGGTGGGCACGCTGCCCCCGGCCGGTGAGATCTGGCTCGCCGAGCGCCAACCATCATGACGGCGGCGGGCAGGGTCCTACCCGCCGCACTGCTTCAGCATCATGTCCTTGTCGGGCGCCGTCACGGGGAGTTCGTACTTCAGAGACACCTGGGCGAAGCGCACCGCGTAGGCGCAGCGGATCCGCTTGTTCGGGGGCAGCCAGGAGGCCGGTCCTGAGTCGCCCTTCGAGCCGTTGGTCGGTCCGTCCACCGGGACGAGGTTGAGCGGGTCGTTGGCGATGGACTCCCGCTTGTCCTTCGTCCAGCGCGAGGCGCCCATCTGCCAGTCGTACGACAGCGGCATGACGTGGTCTATCTGGACCTTGATGGCGTGGGACTTGGTCCACTCGATGACCTCCCCGGTGTACGGGTCGTGCAGCGTCAGCGAGGTGACGACGCAGTCCGATCCCGACCGGAAGCGCAGTTTCTCCCCGTCCCGCTTCAGGAGGTCGTTGCGGGTGTCGCAGCCGTTGCGGGAGAAGGGGACGTCGCGCGGTGCCGAGTCCATCCAGGCGTAGCCGAACTTGTCCCGTTCGTAGCCCGTCCTGGGGCCGCGGCCCTTGGTCGCCACCTTCTCGATGAGGGCACGCGCCCGCTCCTTGTCGGCGCTGGAAGTGATCGCCGCCAGCCCCGGTTTGGTGCCGTCCGGGTTGTCCAACGGGTTCGCGGCCCGTCCGTTGCCCGCAGCCGGGGCGCCGGAAGCGGAGGCTCCGCCGCCGTCCACGGGTGGGGCCAGGCCCTCGCAGCCGGCCAGCGCCGAACCGGTGAACACCATTGCGACAGCCAGTGCCGCCCCGCCCCTCAGACGCGTCACCGTGCGCCCCTCCTCTGTCTGCCTGTTCCGCTCGGGCACGGGCGGCCCGTGCCGGATCCCACGGTAGCGAGGAAGAGGTTCAGACCACATCGGGCCTCAATGCGCATACTTCGCATCTCGCGCGTATCGTCGCTTCTGAGTCACCTCCGGAGGGAGCTTTGCATGGGCATCTTCGACAAGTTCAAGAGCCAGGCGCGGAACAAGGGCAAGCAAGGCTCTGACACCGCGGAACAGCGGATCAACGAGAGGACCGGCGGCAAGTACGAGGACCAGGTCGACTCCGGCCAGCAGCGCGTCGAGGGCTCGCTCGGCATGGACCGCGACCGCGACCGGCCGGAACAGCAGTAAGGCCTCCGACGATCAGGCCCGCGGCCAGGTCGCCGTCAGGCCGCCGGCTTCGGGGGCGGGGCCGTCCGCGGAGACCCGGACGGGTCTCCTGCGGGCGGCTTCCCATGTCCGGGCCTTGCCGACCGGGCCGCGGCGTCCGTTCGGACGTCAGCACCGATCACCCCTCGGGTATCGACTCCGGCCCGGGCCCCCGGGACCAGCACCCGGGCTCAGGACCCCAGCACTGACGTCAAGAACTCCCCCACCCACGCCAGCAGTTCCCGGCCGACCAGCGGCTTTCCGCCCACCTTTGCCGTCTTCGGGCGTGGCACCAGCACCTGGTGCACCGCCGGTTTGAGGACGACCCCGGGGTACAGCCGCTTGACCCGCAGCTCCTGCGACTCGCGCAACTCCACCGGCGCGAACCGGATGTTGTTGCCCTGGAGCACGATCTCGCCGACGCCGCACGCGCGCGCGAACATGCGCAGGCCCGCGACGAGCAGCAGGTTCTCCACCGGCTCGGGCAGCTTGCCGTAGCGGTCGACGAGTTCCTCGCGGACCGCCTTGATGTCCTCCTCGGAGTTGGCGGAGGCGATGGCGCGGTAGGCCTGGAGACGGAGGCGCTCGCCGGGCGCGTAGTCGTGCGGGACGTGCGCGTCGACGGGCAGCTCGATCTTGACCTCGAGCGGCGGCTCCTCCTCGATCTCGCCGGTCTCCAGCTGGCGCCGGTAGTCCGCGACGGCCTCGCCGACCATCCGCACGTACAGGTCGAAGCCGACGCCCGCGATGTGGCCGGACTGCTCGCCGCCGAGGAGGTTGCCCGCGCCGCGGATCTCCAGGTCCTTCATGGCCACGTACATGCCGGCGCCCATCTCCGTGTGCTGGGCGATGGTCGCGAGCCGCTCGTGCGCGGTCTCGGTCAGCGGCTTCTCCGGCGGGTACAGGAAGTAGGCGTAACCGCGCTCGCGGCCCCGGCCCACCCGGCCGCGCAGCTGGTGCAGCTGCGACAGGCCGAAGTTGTCACCGCGCTCGACGATCAGGGTGTTGGCGTTGGAGATGTCGATGCCGGACTCCACGATGGTCGTGGACACCAGCACGTCGAACTTCTTCTCCCAGAAGTCGACGACGACCTGCTCCAGCGTGGACTCCGACATCTGCCCGTGGGCGGTGGCGATGCGCGCCTCGGGGACGATCTCGCGCAGCCGGGCCGCCGCGCGGTCGATCGACTCGACGCGGTTGTGGATGTAGAAGACCTGTCCCTCGCGCAGCAGCTCACGGCGGATCGCGGCGCCGATCTGCTTCTCCTCGTAGGGGCCGACGAAGGTGAGCACCGGGTGGCGCTCCTCCGGCGGTGTGGTGATCGTCGACATCTCGCGGATGCCGGTGACCGCCATCTCCAGCGTCCTGGGGATCGGGGTCGCGGACATCGTCAGCACGTCGACGTTGGCGCGGAGCTTCTTCAGCTGCTCCTTGTGCTCGACGCCGAAGCGCTGCTCCTCGTCGACGATGACCAGGCCCAGGTCCTTGAACTTCGTCTCGGACGAGAACAGCCGGTGGGTGCCGATGACGATGTCGACCGAGCCCTCGCGCAGACCCTCCAGGACGGCCTTGGCCTCGGTGTCGGTCTGGAAGCGGGAGAGGGCCTTCACGTTCACCGGGAACTGCGCGTACCGCTCGCTGAACGTGCCGAAGTGCTGCTGCACCAGCAGGGTCGTGGGGACCAGGACGGCCACCTGCTTGCCGTCCTGGACGGCCTTGAAGGCAGCACGGACGGCGATCTCGGTCTTGCCGTAGCCGACGTCGCCGCAGATCAGGCGGTCCATCGGGACCGTCTTCTCCATGTCCTCCTTGACCTCGGCGATGGTGGTGAGCTGGTCGGGCGTCTCCGCGTAGGGGAAGGCGTCCTCCAGTTCGCGCTGCCAGGGGGTGTCCGCCCCGAAGGCGTGCCCGGGGGCGGCCATGCGCGCGCTGTACAGCTTGATGAGGTCGGCCGCGATCTCCTTGACGGCCTTCTTGGCGCGGGCCTTCGTCTTCGTCCAGTCGGCGCCGCCGAGGCGGTGCAGGGTGGGGGCCTCGCCCCCGACGTACTTGGTGATCTGCTCCAGCTGGTCGGTGGGAATGTAGAGGCGGTCGCCGGGCTGGCCGCGCTTGGCCGGGGCGTACTCGACGACCAGGTACTCACGGGTGGCGCCCTGCACGGTGCGCTGCACCATCTCGATGTAGCGGCCCACGCCGTGCTGCTCGTGGACGATGTAGTCGCCCGGCTCCAGGGTGAGCGGGTCGATGGTCTTGCGGCGGCGGGCCGGCATGCGGGCGCCCTCGCGGCCGGACGCCTTCTGGCCCGACAGGTCCGTCTCGGTGAGGACGGCGAGTCTGAGGGTGTCGTCGACGAAGCCGTGCTCGATCGAGCCGCACGCCACGTGCACGACGGAGGGGGAGATTTCGGCGAGGTCCCCGTCCAGGCGGGCGGCGACGCCCTCGCTCCCCAGCACCTCGACCGTGCGGGCCGCCGGGCCGTGGCCCTCGGTGACGAACACCGCGCGCCAGCCGTCGGCGAGCCAGCCCTTGGTGTCGGCGAGGGCCTTGGCGGTGTCACCGCGGTAGGTCTCCGGGGCGTGCATGCCGAGCTTGAGGGTGTCCCCGTCGAGCTCCTCGTCGGCGGCGAACGGCGACACCGACCACCACATCATGTCCAGCTCGCGGGCCCGGTCCCGGACGTCCGCGATGGACCACAGGGAGGCCGCGCCGACGTCGATGGGCGCCTCGCCGCCCCCGGCGGTGGCCGCCCAGGAGGCCTGCAGGAACTCCTGTGAGGTGGCCACGAGGTCCGACGCGCGCGTGCGGACCCGCTCCGGGTCGCACACCACGGCCATGGCGCCCTTGGGCAGCACGTCGAGCAGCAGCTCCATGTCATCGACGAGAACCGGCGCGAGGGACTCCATGCCCTCCACGGCGATGCCCTCGGCGATCTTGCCGAGCAGTTCGCCGAGCTCGGGGTGCTGTTCGGCCAGGGCAGCCGCGCGCGTGCGGACGTCCTCGGTGAGCAGCAGTTCGCGGCACGGCGGCGCCCACAGGCCGTGTTCGGCGACTTCGAGGGAGCGCTGGTCGGCGACCTTGAAGTAGCGGATCTCCTCGACGTCGTCGCCCCAGAACTCGACGCGCAGGGGGTGTTCCTCGGTGGGCGGGAACACGTCGAGGATGCCGCCGCGCACGGCGAACTCGCCGCGCTTCTCGACGAGCTCCACGCGCGCGTACGCCGCTGCCGAGAGGGCTTCGACGATTTCGTTGAGGTCGGTGCTCTGCCCGCTCCTCAGGGAGACCGGTTCCAGGTCGCCGAGGCCCTTGACCTGCGGCTGGAGCACGGACCGGACGGGCGCGACGACGACCGAGACGGGGCCGGTCTCGGGGTCGTCGGGGCGGGGATGGGCCAGGCGGCGCAGCACGGCCAGGCGGCGGCCGACGGTGTCGCTGCGGGGGCTGAGCCGCTCGTGCGGCAGCGTCTCCCAGGACGGATACTCCACGACCCCCTCGGCGGGCAGGAGGGAGCGCAGGGCCGCGGCCAGGTCCTCCGCCTCGCGGCCCGTCGCCGTGACCGCCAGCACCGGGCGGCCTGTCTCTCGGGCCAGGGCGGCGACGGCGAAGGGCCGGGCCGCAGGGGGGCCGACCATGTCGACGTGCATGCGGTTGCCGTCTGCGGCCGCCCTGATCGCTTCTGCGAGTGCGGCGTCCTTGACTACGGCGTCGAGCAGACCGTGCAGGCTCATTCGGGGCTTTCCGTCCAGGGGGGTGGGCAAGTCGACGGGCGGGAGTGGGCTGGTCGCGGGCATCGAGGGCAGAGGGTGGGCAAGACGACGGGCCTGACGCGCGCCGCGGGCCGGGGGGTCTCCAGCGTACGACGATGCGCGCCCGCGCGGCGGGCCTGTGGATAACGCCCGTTCTCCCGGGGGCGAACACCCGCCGGCCGCCCAACCTTCACAGCATCATCCCCACCCGTTGATTTCACCCCGGCATGATCGGTCGGACGCCCTTCCGGCCGTTCACCGCCCCCCTGAAGGCACGGCATGCCTGCCCCCACCCTCCAGGCCTCCCAACCCCGCATACCGGCGCCGGTCGCCCGCCCCCCGGGTGACCGGAACCCCGGCCGCGCGCGAGGTGAGCCCTGGGCTCTCGCGGCGGTCCTCTTCGCCGCCTACACGGTCGTCTCCGTCGGCCGCTACCGGCACCTGGCGACCCTCTCCTGGGACCTGGGTATCTTCGAGCAGGTCGTGCGCTCCTACGCGCGGCTTCGGGCGCCGGCGACCGACCTCAAGGGGCCGGGATTCGACATCCTCGGTGACCACTTCAGCCCGGTGACCGCCCTGCTCGCACCGGTGTACCGGCTCTTCCCCACACCGGTCACGCTGCTGGTCGCGCAGGCCGCGCTCTTCGCGCTGTCCGCCGTGCCGGTGACGCGCGCCGCCACCCGGCTCCTGGGCCACCGGCAGGGCCTCGCGCTCGGTCTCGCGTACGGGCTGTCGTGGGGCGTCCAGCGCGCCGTCGACTTCGACTTCCACGAGATCTGCTTCGCCGTCCCGCTGATCGCCTTCTCCCTGGAGGCCCTCCTCGCGGGGCGCCCGCGCGCGGCCCTGGGGTGGGCGCTCCCCCTGGTGCTGGTGAAGGAGGACCTGGGGATGACGCTGACCGCGATCGCGCTCGTCGTCGCCTGGCGGGCGCGCGGTTCGTCGCCGCGGACGGTCCGGTACGCGCTCGGCGCGGCGGTGTTCGGCGTTGCGGCGACCGTGCTCGTCCTGACGGTGGCCGTCCCGGCGTTCAACACCGACGGCGGCTACGACTACTGGAGCAAGGTCAGCGGTGCGGGCAGCAAACTGCGCACGCTCGCCTGGCTGCTGATCCCGACCTCGGGCCTGCTCGCCCTGCATTCCCCGCTGCTGCTGGTCGCACTGCCGACGCTCGGCCGGCGGTTCCTCTCCGGCGACGAGCACTACTGGGGCACCGACTGGCACTACAGCGCGGTCCTGATGCCGGTCGTCTTCCTCGCCCTCGCCGACGCGCTCCCGGCCGTTCGCCGCGGCACACGCGCGTGGCTGCGTTCCTACGCCGCTCACCTGCCGGCCGCCGTCACCGCGGCGGCACTGGCGCTGACCACGTCCCTGCCGCTGGCTCAGCTCACCCAGGCCGAGGTCTATCGCAGGCCGGCCGCGGTCTCCGACGTGGAACGGCTGCTGGCGCGGATTCCCGACGACGCCACCGTCGAGGCCAACATCGGCCCGATCAGCCGCCTCACGGCGCGCTGCCGGGTCTTCTGGCTCGGCGACACCGGGGGTGTCCTCCCCGAGTACATCGCCCTGGAGAACATCGACGGCAGGTACCGCGACCCCGTGGGCTACGCCCGGACCCTGCACCCCCTCGCCGAGTACGCGGTCGCGGGCGAGGCGGCCGGGTACGTGGTGCTGGAGCGCCGTACGGCGACGGCCGGGGTATGACGCGGCGGGGTCTGACGCGGCGGGGGCGACGCATCCACCGCGGAGCGGGCCCGGCCCCCTGAGCGACCCGCCGATGCGGCCCGAAGCGCACGCTCCGCCCGGCAAGTCGTCGGGCCCGCCCCGGAGGCGGAGACCTCCGGGGCGGGCCCGTCCCCCGCAACCCCCGTGTGCGGTGGTCTCGGGCGGCTCCGGCTACTCGGTGGCGATCGCGTTGAGGACGTTCATCCGGCCTGCCCGGAACGCCGGGATCAGGGCGGCGAACAGGCCCACGAACGCCGAGCCGATGAAGACGCCGATGATCGTCGGCCAGGGGATGTCCAGGACACCCAGGCCCTCCAGGGCGAGCAGCTGCTGTGCCGTGGCGCCCCAGCCCATGCCCAGTCCGAGGCCCAGCAGGGCACCGAAGAGGGCGATGACGACCGACTCCATGCGGATCATGCGGCGCAGCTGGCGGCGCGAGAGGCCGATGGCCCGCATCAGACCGATCTCCCGGGTGCGCTCCACCACCGACAGGGCCAGGGTGTTCACCACGCCCAGGATGGCGACGATGATCGCCAGGGCCAGCAGGCCGTAGATCATGTTGAGCAGCTGGCCGATCTGGTCCTTCAGGGCGTCCTTGTAGTCGGTCTGGTCGCGCACGATGTACTGCGGGTAGTCGTGCAGCGCCGACTTCAGGGACTTGTAGGCGGCGTCCTGCTGACCCTCCTTGGCGCTGGCGAAGACCAGCGAGTCCAGCGGCATCTTGTCGGCCGGGACGTACTTGGCCATCGTCGAGATGGAGGTGTACATCGCGCCCGCGTCGATCACGACGTCACTGCTGGTGATCGCCCGGACCGTCAGGTCGGCCGCTGAGCCGTCCCTGAAGGCGACCTTGATCTTGGACCCGAGGGTGATGCCGTGGTCCTCGGCGAATTTCTCGTGGACGGACATCGAGTCGGGCTTGTAGGCGTCGGGGAGCTTGCCGGCGACGGTCTCGGTGCGCAGGTCGGTCGCGTACGACGGGTCGGCCGCGGTGATCGACGTGTCCTTGAGCGTCTTGCCGTCGGGGGTGGTGAAGTCGGCCTTGCCCAGCTTGTACTCCGTGAGCCGCTCGACGTCCGGCGCCGACTTGGCGGCCTTGACGGCCTGCGGCGTGATCAGCTGGCCGCGGTCGGACTGGATGATGAAGTCCGTGCCGACGGTCTTGTCGAGCTGGTCGGTGGCGGAGGCCACCATCGAGGAGCCGACCACGGACAGGCACGCCACCAGGGCGAGGCCGATCATCAGCGCGGCGCCGGTCGCGCCGGTGCGGCGCGGGTTGCGCAGGGCGTTGCGCTCGGCCATGCGGCCGACGGGGCCGAACATGCGCAGCAGCACGGCGCCCAGGACACGCACCACGGCGCCGGCGAGCAGCGGGCCGATGACGACGAAGCCGATCAGCGACAGCACGATGCCGAGGCCGAGCCACATGGAGCCGGTCTTGGCCTTGTCGGCCTCCGCGGCGAGGTAGAGGGCGAAGCCGCCGGTCCCGGTGAGGACCGTGCCGATCGCGGCGCGGATCCAGCCGGCCTTGGCGTCCGCGGGGGCTCCCGCGTCGCGCAGCGCGGCCATCGGGGAGATCTTGCCGGCGCGCCGGGCGGGCAGGTAGGCGGCCAGCACGGTGACGATCACGCCGAGGACGAGGCCGACCACCGGGGTCGTCCAGGCCACCGTGAGGTCGTCGGTGGACAGTTCCATGCCTATCTGGCCCATGAGCTTCATCAGGCCGACGGCGAGGCCGACGCCCGCGCCGACGCCGAGCACCGAGCCGACGACACCGAGCAGCAGGGCCTCGACCAGCACGGAGCGGTTGACCTGCTTGCGGGAGGAGCCGATGGCCCGCATCAGGCCGATCTCCCGGGTGCGCTGGGCGACCAGCATGGAAAAGGTGTTGATGATCAGGAAGATGCCGACGAGGAAGGCGATCCCGGCGAAGCCGAGCATCGCGTACTTCATGACGTTCATGAAGCCCTCGACGTCCTTCTGGTTGGCGTCGGCGGTCTCCTTGGCCGTCTTCACCTGGTAGCCGCCGCCGAGTTCGGCGGTGACGTTCTTCTTCAGCTGTGCGTCGCTGACGCCTGCGGCCGCGGTGACGTTGACGTTGGTGTAGACGTCGCTCTCACCGACCAGGGTCTGCTGTGCGGTCTTGGTGTCGACGTAGAAGATCGTGGCGCCGGGGTTGGTCACGGTGAAGTCGGCGATGCCGGAGATCTTCGCCTTGTGCGTGCCGACGGCGCTGATGACGCCGATCTCGTCGCCGAGCTTCAGGTCGTGCTTGTCGGCGGTGTCGGCGTCGACCATGATCTGCTCGGGGCCCTCGGGCGCCGCGCCGGAGGTGATCTTCATGGTGCGGGCGTCGGTGTCGTTCCAGTTGCCCACGATGGTCGGGGCGCCGCTGGAGGGCGACAGGTTGTCCTTGTCGCCGTCGACGACCGTCACCGAGGTGGAGAACACCGTTCCCTCGGCGGACTTCACGCCCTGTACCTTGCGGACCTCGCCCAGCACGGAGGCCGGCATGACCGGGGGCTTGCCGTTGTCCGCGGTCGTCTCACCGCTGTCGGAGGCGCCCTTGGCGCTCACCGTCACGTCGGAGGACGTGGCCGCGAAGAGCTTGTCGAACGTGGTCGACATGGTGTCGGTGAAGACGAGCGTGCCGCAGACGAAGCCGACCGACAGCAGGACGGCGATCGCGGAGAGCGCCATCCGCCCCTTGTGCGCGAGGAAGTTGCGCATCGAGGTCTTCATGACGGTCATGACGTGCGCCCCCGGGCGTCGAAGTCCTTCATGCGGTCGAGGACTGCTTCCGCGGTCGGCTTGAACATCTCGTCGACGATGCGGCCGTCGGCGAGGTACAGCACCCGGTCCGCGTAACTGGCGGCCACCGGGTCGTGGGTGACCATCACGATGGTCTGGCCCAGCTCGTCGACGGACCGGCGCAGGAAGCCGAGGACCTCGGCGCCGGCGCGGGAGTCGAGGTTTCCGGTCGGCTCGTCCCCGAAGATGATCTCGGGCCGGGCGGCGAGCGCCCGCGCCACGGCGACGCGCTGCTGCTGGCCGCCGGAGAGCTGGGTCGGCCGGTGCTTGAGACGGTCGGCGAGCCCGACGGTCTCCACGACCCGCGTCAGCCACTCCTTGTCGGGCTTGCGGCCCGCGATGTCCATGGGCAGGGTGATGTTCTCGATCGCGTTCAGCGTCGGCAGCAGGTTGAACGCCTGGAAGATGAACCCGATCCGGTCCCGGCGCAGCCGCGTGAGCTTCTTGTCCTTCAGACCGGTGATCTCGGTCTCGTCGAGGTAGATCTGGCCGCCCGTCACGGTGTCGAGCCCGGCCAGGCAGTGCATGAGGGTGGACTTGCCGGATCCCGAGGGACCCATGATCGCGGTGAACTGGCCGCGTGCGATGTCCACGTCGACGTGGTCGAGGGCGACGACGCGGGTCTCACCGGATCCGTACGCCTTCACGACCTGCCGCGCCCGCGCGGCAACGGCCGTACGCCCTCCAGTACCCCCGTGCCTGGGAATGGTCACAGCCGAAGTCACGGTATGTCTCCTATATCGGTCAGCAAATGGTGAAGGCGGTCGCCCGGTCGGCAGCCGCTGTGGGCGGTGCCGGACCCGGAACCGGTCCGACGTGTTTCAGTCTCGCGGCGGGGAGGGGTCCCGCGCCCTGGTGTTCAGCGCAGTCTTTTGCTGTGGAAAACCCCACCCCCGCCGGTGTGCCAACCGCCCCCCGGCGGCGTAAAGCCAGGTTAAGGACGGGCCTCTGCCCGTCTCGTCCTCCGCCGGTACGAACCCTCCCCAGGTCGTAGTACGGAGGTACCCCTAGGGGCAGTCCACCGAAGGGTGGAGTCCGTCTCAGGGTCGGCTCCACCCGTGGGCTCACTCAGGCTCCACCCTCCCGCAGCGTCAGGGTCAAGTGGGAAGCTGTCCGCGGCAGGTAGGTGCAAGGGGCAGGCATGAGCGACGGGCCCGGGGCGAGGGTGTGGCCGGGCGAGGGGGAGGACCGGGGTGGGCAGCACCAGTTCCGCGGAACGTGAGGCCGCACGACCCGCCGCGGCCGGCCGGCGCGGAGCCGTCGTCGCGGCGCTGATGCTCTCGATGGCGCTGGCGGCGCTGGACGCGACCATCGTCTCGACCGCCGTCCCGCAGATCGTCGGGGACCTCGGCGGTTTCTCCGTCTTTTCCTGGCTGTTCTCCGGCTACCTGCTGGCCGTGACCGTCACCTTGCCCCTCTACGGCAAGCTCTCCGACACCTTCGGCCGCAAGCCGGTCCTCATAGCGGGGTCGGCGCTCTTCCTCCTAGGGTCGCTGCTGTGCGCGCTGGCCTGGAACATGGGGGCGCTCATCGCCTTCCGCGTCGTGCAGGGCCTGGGCGGCGGCGCGCTCCAGGGCACCGTGCAGACACTCGCCGCCGACCTGTACCCGCTGAAGGACCGGCCGAAGATCCAGTCGAAGCTGTCGACGGTGTGGGCGGTCTCCGCGGTCGCCGGCCCCGGTCTCGGCGGAGTGCTCGCCGCGTACGCGGACTGGCGCTGGATCTTCCTGATCAACCTGCCGATCGGCGCGGTCGCGCTGTGGCTGATCGTGCGTCACCTCCACGAGCCGGAGCGGGAAGCCACCGCACGCGCGCGCGTGGACTGGGCGGGGGCCCTCTCGGTGTTCACCTGCGGCGGCGTGCTGCTCACGGCCCTGGTGCAGGGCGGGGTGGCGTGGCCGTGGCTGTCGGCGCCCTCGCTGGCGCTGTTCGGTTCGGGACTCGCCCTGGCCGCGGTCGTGGTGCTGGTGGAGCGCCGGGCGGCGGAGCCGATCATCCCGGGCTGGGTGTGGCGGCGCCGTACGATCGCCGCGGTCAATCTGGCCCTGGGCGCGCTGGGTCTGCTGATGGTCGCGCCGTCGGTCTTCCTGCCCACCTACGCCCAGTCGGTGCTGGGCCTCGCGCCCGTGGCGGCCGGCTTCGTGCTGTCCGTCTGGACATTGAGCTGGCCGGTGTCGGCGGCGCTGAGCCAGCACGTGTACCGCAGGATCGGTTTCCGCAACACGGCGATGCTGGGCATCGGCACGGCCGCACTGATCCTGTTCGCGTTCCCCTTCCTGCCCTACCCCGGGCAGGCCTGGCAGCCGGCCCTGCTGATGCTGCTGCTCGGCGCCGCGCTGGGCCTGTTCCAGCTGCCGCTCATCGTCGGTGTGCAGTCGACGGTGGGATGGGCGGAGCGCGGTACGACGACCGCGTCCGTGCTGTTCTGCCGCCAGACCGGCCAGACGATCGGCGCGGCGGTGTTCGGCGCGGTCGCCAACGGGGTGCTGGCCGCGCGGCTCGGCGGGGCGGGCGACCTCGACTCGGTGACGCGGGCACTCGACTCGGGCAGCGCGCCGGAGGCGACCCGGCGGGCCATCGCCGACGCGGTGCACGCGGTCTACCTGGGAGCGGCGTGCGCGGCGGCCCTGGCGTTCCTGGTGCTGCTGTTCCTCGCGCCCCGGAAATTCCCGGTGCTGAAGGACTGAGCGCGTCCGTATCCTCGCGCCCATGGTGACCTTGGAGCCCCTGCGGGCGGAACACGCGGACGCGTTGCTGGCCTTCGAGCGGGAGAACCGAGCGTACTTCGCCCGCACCGTGCCGGACCGCGGGGACGCCTTCTTCACGGCGGCGGGGTTCGCGGCACGGCTTCGGGCGCTCCTCGACGAGCAGCACGCGCGCGTGTGCCGCTTCCACGTGGTCCTCGGGGAGGACGGCGAGCTGATCGGCCGGGTGAACCTGATGGACCTGGTGGACGGCCAGGCCGAACTCGGCTACCGCGTCGGCCGACAGGCCGCAGGCCGGGGCGTGGCGACGGCAGCCGTGGCGCAGGTGTGCCGGCTGGCTGCCACCGGCTACGGTCTGACGTCCCTCACCGCGGTCACGACCCTGGACAACCCGGCTTCCCTGAAGGTCCTCGCCCGCAGCGGCTTCGTCCGGGTGGAGAACATCACGGTGGACGGACGACCGGGGGTCCGCCACGAGCGCCGGCACCTGGACGCCGCCCCCGACGGCCCCTAGGGCGCGCCCCCGACCCGTTTCCGGGTTCGGACACTCTTGCGGGTGACGCGGAGTGACGGGCCGTGCGTGTCTGCTGGTGGCATGGACTTCAACAGGCGCACGGCGATGGCAGCGGGACTCGGGGCGATGGTCGCGGGCGGCGGCAGCACGGCACGGGCGGCCGCGCCCATGACGGTGACGGTGACGGTGCAGGGCGAGTCCGCGGTGCGGACGAACATCCCGGTGGTGAGGGACCGTCGGGCGGCCGGCGGCCGGTACCTGAGGTTACGGACGGAGGGGAAACCCCCTGCGCGGACCGGCTGGTACGCGACGTACTCCGTGCGCGCCCCGCGGGCCGGGGTGTACGCGCTGACGGCCGTGGCCACGGCGCCGGTCGAGACGCCGCACACCGAGGCCGTCGCCTCCTACCTGCACCTGTCCGTGAACGACGGCCCCTTCTGCGAGATCGCGCGCTCGCAACCGCACTGGTACGAATCACCGCCCGCCTGGGGCGACCTGTCCCGGCTGGACCTGGGGACGGTCGAGCTGCGGGACGGCACCAACACGCTCACCTTCCGCGTCACCGAACCGACCGTCCTGGACACGACGACGGCGTACGTCCTGTCCCTGGACCGCTTCACCCTGCGCCACCTGGACGGGCACCCGGCCCTGCGCGAACTGTCGGTCCCCCGGCACCGCGAGGGCGAACCGGCCCGGCTGCGTCTGACCCTCGACGGACACGCCACGCGTGCCCACCGCGTGCGGTACGTGGTGAGCGACCACCACGGCCGGCGCGTCACCGCAGGCCACGCCGCCCTCGCCGCGGGCGACCTGAGCGCGACGGTCCCGCTGCCCGCGCTGCCCCCGGGGCACTACCGCGTGGAGGCGGACGGCGTGACGGGCCGGTTCGCCCGTCTGCCGGCACGGCTCGCCGTCACCGGCCCCGCCGCCCGCTTCGGGGTCAACGTCTGGGCGTCCTCCCTCGTCCCGCCCTCGCGTCTGGCGGACTTCGCCTCCGCCCTGCGGGACATGGGAGCCGGCTGGGTACGGGACGGCCAGTCCTGGCCCGCGGTCGAGCCATTGCCGGGCGTCCACGACACCGGCCACCACGACCGCCGCACCCGCACCCTGCGCGCCCACGGCCTGGCCGTCCTCGACGTGCTGTCCCCCGCCCCCGAGTGGGCGATGACCGACGCCTCGCTCCCCCTCCCGGCGGACCTCAGGCACGCCTACCGCTACGCCCGGCGCCTCGCGGCCGCCGCCCCCGAGGCGCTCCAGCTGTCGAACGAACCGGACGTCGACACCACGCGCAGCACCGGCGACGCCCACGCCGCGTTCGTGAAGGCCGCCGCGCTCGGCATCAAGGACGCGGCGCGCGAACCGTGCCTCGTCGTGCTCCCGGGCATCGCCCAGACCGGCCCCTTCCAGGACCTGATGCTCGCGAACGACATCGTGCGGTACGCCGATGGGTGGGCGTTCCACGGCTACCCCGATCCCACCGAGCCGGGCGAGCCGCGCTTCCCGGGTGCCGCCGACGAACAGCACGAGCTGGCCCGCCGGCACGAGGCGGACATACCGCTGTGGATGACGGAGTGCGGCGCGTTCCAGAAGGCGCGCCCGGGTGCGGACCTGACACCCGCGCAGGAGATCGAGCAGGCGCGGTATGTGGTGCGTTCCATGGTGGAGGGGCTGGCGGCGGGGAACGACCGGCAGTTCTGGTTCGCCGGCCCGCCGCTGCACGACGACGGCGTCTACTTCGGGCTGCTCGACCGCGACTTCCTGCCGCTGCCCGCCTACAGCGCGTTCGCGGCCCTCACCTCGCTGCTAGGTGCGGCCCACTTCACCGGCCCCGCGCCCCTGCTGCCGGACGGCGTCCAGGGGTTCGTGTTCGACAGCGGGCGGGGCGAACAGGTCACGGTGGTGTGGTCGGAGCGGCCCGTCCGCCTGGACCGGTGCCCGGCGAGGACCGCCTACGACATCATGGGCCGCCGTCTTCCCGCCGGGCAGCCGGTGACCGCCTCGCGCGATCCGCTCTACTTCACCTCCGCCGCGCCCCCGGCGGCCTCCCCTCGGGCCCTCGCGCGGCCGAGGGCCCGGCTCTCCCCCGCCGAACACATCGTCCTCGCCCAGCGCTTCCCCGCCCGCAACGCCGCCCCCGGCAAGCAGGACGGTGACGCGCCCCCGCCGCACGGCTACCGCCTCGGCCGCCGCACCCGCATGACCGTCGACGTCTACAACTTCGACGACACCGCACACCGCGTGACCGTCTCGGCACGACCGGTGGGCGGCGGATGGATTGTGCGGGCCGGCCAAGGACAGCGCGAGACGTCCATACGTGTACCGGCCGGAGGGAGGGCCGGCGTCAACTTCACGCTCCTCGCGGGCAGTTCGGTCCCGCGCCGGATCGACCGGCGGCTGGCCTTCCGGGCGACGGTTGACGATCACGCCGAAGTACCCGCGACCGTGGCCCTGATCCACCGCGGCTGACGCACCGCGGAACCCCGAGAAGCCGGGTTAACGCCGGTAACACCCGAGGTCGGGAAGGTAAGCGCATACCGACCGATCAGTTTGCAGAAACCCTCGCGCAGGACCCCTACTCCGAAGTAGCGTGCGTGGCTCCCGCCCCCCACCTCCCTGCGGCCCGCCGCACCGGATCCAACCCTCGCAAGGAGTACCGGGATGTCCTACGACCCGTCCCCTTCCTACCCGTACCGACCACCCGACCCACCCAAGTACCCGTCACCGTCCCCGTCCTACGACCCGTACACGTACGACACCTATCCCTGGGCGCCGCAGGAGGCTCCCGAGCCCGCCGGACGGCGTCCCCAGCGCCACGCCGCGCTCGGACACCACAGCGACCTGCGGGTGTTGCGCAGCGCCTACCGCTGGCAGCGGCGCGTGGCCACGCTCACCGCGCTCGGCTACTTCGTCCTGTTCCTGATCCTGTCGGCGTTCGCGCCCTCGTTCATGACGAGCACCGTCACCGACGGCCTGCCCACCGGCCTGCTGCTGGCGCTCGTCCAGGTCCCCGTGACCTGGCTCGCGGTCGCCCTGTACGAGCAGACGGCCCGCCGCCGCGTCGACCCGATCGCGGACCGGATACGCAAGCACGCCGAGCTGGACGCGAAGCGGGAGGGAACACGGTGAACACCGTCTTCAGCGGCAACGCCCAGGCGATGTCCCTCGTCGGCTTCTCCGCCGTCGCCACGATCACGCTGCTGCTGTGCGTGATGACCGGCCCGGACCGGGACGACCTGGACGAGTTCTACACCGGCTACAGCTCCCTGTCCCCCATGCGCAACGGCCTGGCGATCGCCGGTGACTACATCTCCGCCGCGACCGTCCTCGGCACCGGCGGGGTCATCGCCCTGTTCGGCTACGACGGGATCGTGCTGGCGCTGAGCACGGCCCTGTCCCTGATGCTGCTGATGTTCCTGCTGGCCGAACCGCTGCGCAACGCGGGCCGGTTCACCATGGGCGACGCCCTGACCCGCCGGATGCCGGGACGCGCGGTCCGTATCGCCGCCTGTGCGGTGACCCTGGCGGCGCTGGTGCCGCTGATGCTCGTCCAGCTGGCGGGGACCGGGCAGCTGATGGCGTTCATCCTCGGCTTCTCGGGCGAGTCACTCCAGACCGGCTGCATCATCGGCGTGGGTGCGCTGATGATCAGCTACGCGGCGATCGGCGGGATGAAGGGCACCGCCCTCATCCAGATCCTGAAGATCGTGATGCTGCTCGGCTCCGGCATGGTGGTCGCGGTACTGATCCTTAACCGGTTCGACTGGGACCCGGGCGCCCTGTTCGACGCGGCCGCCCAGAACAGCGGAGTGGGATCGGCGTTCCTCTCCTCGGGCCTGCAGTTCGCGGGCGGCCCCAGCCCCGACCTGGACATGATCACCGCGCAGCTGACGGTGGTCCTCGGCGGCGGCGTCCTGCCGCACGTCACCATGCGCATGTACACGGCCTCCAGTGCCCGGCAGGTGCGGCGCTCGATGTCCTGGGCGGTGTCGGGTGTGGCACTGTTCGTGCTGGTCATCACGGTCGTCGGCTTCGGCGCGACCGCGCTGATCGGGCGGAAGCTGATCGCGCAGGTCGACCCGCAGGGCAACACGGCCTATCTGCTGGGGTCGCAGGCCGCGTTCGGGCGGGACGTGTCGTCGGCGGAGACGTTCCTGTTCACCACCGTCACCACGGCGGTCTTCCTCACACTGCTCGCCTCCGTCGCCGGCATGATCCTGGCCTGCGCCAACTCCCTCGCGCACGACGTGTTCGCGGCCCGGGTGCAGGAGATGTCGCCACGGCGCGAGATGACCGTGGCCCGGCTGTCGGCCCTGGCCGTGGGCGTCCCCGCGATCCTCCTGGCCACCCAGGTCCAGCACCGCAGCCTGCAACCGCTGGTCACGCTGTCCTTCTGCCTGGGCGCCTCGGCCATCGCGCCCGCGCTGGTCTACAGCCTCTTCTGGCGCCGCTACACGCGAACGGGCCTGCTCAGCACCCTCATCGGCGGCTCTCTCGCCGTCCTGGTGCTGATGCCGGGCACCAACCTGGTCTCCGGCTCACCGGTATCAGCTTTCCCCGAAGCCGACTTCAACTGGTTCCCGTTCACCACGACGGGCCTGCTCTCGATACCCCTGGGCTTCGCCTGCGGCTGGCTGGGCACGATCGCCTCCGGCCGCCGGAAGTCGGAGGAGCAGCGCCACCAGTACGAAGCGGTGGAGGGCTGGATCCTGGCGGGCGCGGTACGCAGGGACAACTGACGGGGAATCCGGGCCGACCGGCCCACACGCCACGCATGCGTGCACGCACACATGCATGCCTGCACGCACGCACGCCGAGTGCCGCCCCGTCACGGGCAACCGAGGGGGCGGCACCGGTGACGGGCCGCAGGCCGCCGGCGGTGTCACTCCGCCGCCGCCCGTCCCGCCCACGCCGTCAGGCTGGTGTGGACGCGGTCGATGTGGGCGAGGGCGTCGTCCCGCTGCCCGGCGTGCGCGCGGAGGACCCGGTCCGTCTCCGCCTCCACGGCCTCCGCGTGCTCCCGGGCCCGGGCGACCAGCTCCGCCGCACGGGCGTGCGCCTCTTCCTCCAGGTCGCGGGCGGAGTCCTCGGCGTCGGCGAAGGCCTGCTCGGCCTCGGACAGTTCTGCCTCGGCGCTCGTCACCGCCTCGTCGTGGTGCGCGTCGAGGGCCGCTTCGCGGGCGGTCTCCTCCCGTTCCGTCTCCGCCCACCGCTCGGCGCGTTCCTTGTCCTGCTCGGCCAGCATCCCGGAGGTGCGCTGCCGCATCTCCCGCAAGGCGGCCAGGGCCTCGTCCCGATGCTCCTGGGCCTCGCGCCGGGCCGCGGCCAGGGTCTCGTCGGCCTCGGCGTGCGCGGCGAGAAGCCGCTGCCGGGCGCGCTCGTCGGCCTCGGCGCGTACGGTCTCGGCATGCGCCCGTGCGGATTCGCGCACGCCGGCTGCGGAGGCCCGCGCCTCGTCCACGAGTTGGCGCGCCTCTTCTCGCGCCCCCTCCCGTACGGCCGCGGCCTCCTGCTCGCCGAGTTCGAAGAGCCGGTGTGCCCGGTCGCCGAGCGTGGCGTAGTTCTGCGGGGCCAGCCGGGCCACGGCCTCGCGCAGCCGGGCCAGTTCCTCGTCCATCCGCCGGGCGAGCACCGTCAGGCGGGCTGCTCGCTCCCAGCCCGCGTCCCGGTCCGCGGAGAGGGCCTCGGCGTACGCGTCGACCTGCTCGGGACGGTAGCCGCGTCCCCGCACGGCCGTGAAGCCGTGCGGGGACGCCGTCGCGCTGCTCATCCGGACCCCTCTCCACCACATCGACGTAAAGTCGCGCCAGAAATGGGATGATTCAGCGCACATCTTGGTGGATCAGACGGAAGTGTTCACAACGCGACACTCCGCTCGGAGCACGGGGCTCCGCGGCCGCACGGGCGGCGGCCATCAGCCCCAGGTGGTGCCCGCGGGCTCCTGGATGGTCGTGTTGATGCGGTTGAACATGTTCGTGACCGAGACGGTGAGGATCAGCGCGGAGAGCTCCTTCTCGTCGAAGTGGTCGGCCACCTCGTCCCACAGCGCGTCCGGCACCGACTCCCCCGAGAGGTCGGAAAGCCGCGTTATCGCCTCCGTCAGCTTCAGAGCCGCGCGCTCGGCGTCCGAGAAGAAGGGCGCGTGCCGCCAGGCGGCGACGCCCGCGATGCGCTCCTCGCTCACCCCGGCCTTGCGGAGGTTGGCCACGTGCCCGTGCACGCAGGCACCGCAGCCGTTGATCTGGCTGGCGCGCAGCCCGACGATCTCCGCCACGTCCTGCGCCAGGCCGCCTTCCCCGATCGCCTGGAAGAGGGTGCCGATGCCCTTCATCGCGCCGGAAAGGACGTACGCCGGGTTCGTCATCCGTGCCTGCATGATCTCTGCCTCCTGTGTCGGCGGTGCGTCGTGCGTCGCTGTCACTGCACTGACGGAGCGGCGCAGGCAGGTGTGACAGCCCGGCGCGAAGAATTTCGGCACGGGCATGAAAAAGCCGGGCCCGGTCGTACGAACGACCGGACCCGGCTCCGTGCGGCACCTCAGCGGCGACGGCTCACAGCAGGCCGTCCCACATCTGCTCCAGCAGCACCGACCACCAGCTCTCCGGCGAGCCCAGCGCCGCCGGGTCGAGCGCGGCCAGCTGGGCCTGGAAGTCGACGGTCCAGCGGCCCGCCTGCTCCTGGTTCAGCCCGAACCGCAGCCGCCACATCCGCCCGAGCAGCGCCAGACAGCGGGCGAACTCCGGCAGCCCGGTGTTCACGAACTGGGGCGGCACGGGCGCCCCGCCCGGACCCGCCTCCACCGGCACGGCGACGATGTTCGCCGTGCCGTACTGCACGCAGATCGCCTTGCCGAAGTCGCTGCCCATCACCAGGTAGGAACCCGCGTCCGAGGCCGGCTGCACACCGCGCTCGGCCGCCAGCTCCGCCAGCGTCGGAACGGGCCGCCCCGGCTGGGCCTGCGCCCAGAAGAACGGGCCCATGTCCATCGGCAGCCCGGCCGCCACCAGCGTGTGCGCCACCACCGGCGGCACGCCCTGCCGCGACACGGCCGCTTGCTCGAACCGGAACACCCCCGGCCCGAACGCGGCACCCAGCTCCTGCCCGATGGCCTCCGGCGGGATCGGCGGCGCCGGCTGCACCGGCGGCAGCGGCGCGCGCACCGGAGCCGGACGCGCCGGGCCGTCCGCCACCTGGTGCAACTCGCCCTGGTGGGCCAGCAGCTGCTGCATGCCCTGCTGCCGGCTCGCGTGGTCGGTGCCGTACGGGGCGATGCTCGTGATGCGCGCCTGCGGCCACTGCTCCCGGATCATCCGCGCGCAGTACGCGCCCGGCAGCTCGCACGACTCCAGCTCGGTGTGCAGCTCAAGCACCTGGTCCGGGGGCACGTTCATGGCCCGCAGCTCGTGGAAGATCTGCCACTCCGGGTGCGGCGTGCCCGGCGCCGAACGCCGGATCAGCTGCTGCTCGGAACCGTCCTGCGCGCGGTAGCGCAGCACGGCCTGGTAGCCGGGGCCCACGGTCGGCTGCCCGGTGGGCTGCTGCGGATAGCCGTACGCCGGCGGCTGCCCGGGGGCGGGCTGGCCGGGCGGCGGCATCGCACCCGGAGGCATGGCACCCGGAGGCATCGCGCCGGGCGGCATACCCGGAGGCATCGCCCCGGGCACCCCGCCGTGCGGCACGGGCGGCGGGCCACCAGGTGCGCCAGGTGCTCCCGGGGCTCCCGGGGCAGCGGGCGGCGCGCCGGGTGCCTGCGGCGGCGGAGGCACGCCCGGGCCGCCCGCCGGAGGCGTGGCCAGCATGGTCTCCGCGTGATGCACGGGACCCGGGCCGCCCGGAGCACCCGGAGCACCGGGCGGCTGCGGCGCGCCCGGCGGGTGAGGAGCGCCGGGGGCTCCCGGAGGACCGGGCGGCTGCGGAGGCTGCGGCGCGCCCGGGCCCGGCCGGCCGGGGTCGGCGAACATCGTGGCGGCATGGTGGACGCCCCCAGGAGGCGTACCACCAGGGGCGCCGGGCGGCTGCGGCGCGCCGGGGGGACCAGGCGGCTGCGGCGCGCCCGGCCCCTGCGGAGACCCGGCCCCCGCAGAACTGCCCGAGCCGCTCGGCCCGCTCGGCGCACCGGGACCCTGGGAACCGGGCCCTCCCGGCCCGTCAGGACCCAGCGCCGACACGAGCTGCGTCGGCACGTAACCGCCCGCCGGAGTACCCGGAGCCCCGGGCCCCGACGGCGGGGGCGTGCTGCCCGGCCGCGCTCCCGGCGCACCCGGAGCACCCGGAGCACCCGGCGGAGGCGGCGTGGTCGGACCCGTGCCCCGCCCACGGCCCGGCGGCGGAGCCGCCTTGCTGGTCGCGGCGTCGGCGATGTCCCCGGCGTTGGGCGCGAGCGGCCGCTCCGGCGCACCCGGCCCGGCAGGACCGGCACCCACTCCCTGCGGATAGCCGTACGGCTGCCCACCCGGCACCGGCGGAGGCGTACTGCCCTGCGGCACCCCGCCGGGCGGCGTCCCCGGTACACCGGGCGCGCCGGCCGGGCCCGGGGGATAGCCGTATCCCGGGCCGCCCGCGGGACCGGAGCCCGGGGCGTTCGGACCGTCCACCGCCGGCGTCACCGCGGTCGGCGGAAGCTGACTGCCGCCCGACATCAGGGCCGTGTGCGCGTCGGGCGTCGACGACGGCGGTGGCGGCGTGGCACCGTCGGCCTCGCTCAGCGGCGGCGCGAAGACCGTCGCGGGCAGCGGTACGGAACGGTCGTCACCCGCGTCGCCGTTGGTGTCCGTACCGGCCCAGGGCGTCGCCCCCTCCGGCACGCCCGGCGCGGCGGAACCACCCGGACCGGCGGCCGAGCCGTGGCCCGCCTCAGCATCACTCCCCCCGGCGGCCGGCCACGCCGTACCGCTCCCGGGCGCGACGGGCGCCCCGTGAGCGGGAGTCGCACCGCCCCCGGCCGAGGCACCGGAGGCGGAACCGGAACCGGAAGCCGACCCACCGGAAGAAGCCGGACCACCGCCGGCACCCGCAGAACCCGCGGGAGCCGCAGGAACCGAAGGGGCCGCGGTAGCCGAAGGCGCCGCAGGAACCGAACCCGTCTCACCGGCCCCCGCACCCCGCCGATCCGGAATCCCCAGCTTGTCCGCCGCATCCTGCAACCACTCCGGCGGAGTCAGCAGGAACGACGTCTGATTCAGATCCACCCGCGCGGCAGGCGCCGCCGGAGCCGGCTCCTCCGCCACATCCGGACGGCCGTACTCCTCCTCGTACCGGCGGATCACCTCACCCACCGGCAGCCCGGGCCACAACGTCGCCTCACCGCTGTCCCGCGCGATCACCAGCCGCTGCGCGCCGCCGTCCGACCGCGGCCCGTCCGCCCGGTCCTCGGCCCACACCACGAACCCGAGGTCGAACTCCCGCACCCGCACCTCACGATGCTGGTACGCCGGGAGATCCCCGTTGATCCACTCTTCCGCGCGCTCCTGCGCCTGCGCGAAGGTCACCATCGCCGACCTCACTCCCCCACGGCCGAGGACGACACCGCGACCACCGGCACCACACGCGCGAACCCGCCGTCCACCATCAGGTTCGCCACCGTCTCCAACTCCGGCGGGTCGCCCGCCAGCCGCGACAGGAAGACATCGAAGTCGTCCCCGCACGGCAGCAGCAGCCGCTCCACGCGCTCCGCCGGCGGAACCGAGGGATCCACGTCCCGCGCGTCGTCGTACGCGCAGAACCACACGGACCCGATGCGCTCGCCCTTCACCTTCACGGCCAGCAGCCCGCCCTGGACGAAGGCGACCCCCAGATAGTCCTTGGTCAGATGGTCACGCAGACACTTGTTGACGTACACCAGGTCATTGACCGCGGCCTCGTCCCGCACCGTGAAGAACGGCTGGTCCACGAGCAGCCCCAGCTCCGCGTCCAGCGCGGCACCCACCGGCGCACAGCCGCCCGCCGCCTTCAGGAACGACCGGTACGCACCCGGCAGCCGGTAGCCGAGGTCCTCCTCGACCCCCTGCACCTGCGACTCCGTCACCGCCACACCCGACTTCGGCAGCCCGAAGTGCGCCGGACGCGTCTCCTGCAACGGCCGCGTCCCCCGCTTGGAGTGGTCGACACCCGACGTCGCCACACCCCCGTGATGCCGCAGCAGCGCCTTCACCTCGACCGGCACCAGCTCCAGCCGCCGCGACCCCACCACGTGGTGCCACGTCCAGCCGTGCGGCGTCGCCACCGCCGGCACCGTGTCCCACAACTCGTGCCCGGACGCCGACAGCGCCGTGTTCGCCGACACGTAGTCCGTCAGCCGCAACTCGTCGACACCGAAACCCTCCGGCGGCTCCGCGATCTCCGCGGCCGCACGCGCGTAAGCCGAGAAGTCGGGGTAACCATGCTCGTCGACCCGTACCCCTCTCGGGTGACGGGCCGCGCGGACCGGATCCGGGAAATGCACGACCTGCCCGGCGTAGGCCGCGTTCGGCGGCGCGGCTTGCTGCCCGAGCCGACCTGTCGTCATGGCGGTTGCCCCCTGCGGCACTCTGTACGACCCGTATTGACCACCCTTGGCACACTACGACCCGTATCGACTGTCACGTCTTGTTTCTCGACTCCACTGCACCTCGGCGCAGTTCACCGCACCTCACTGCACGCCCCGGCCCCGCGGATCACCCTCCGGTTCACGACATCGAACCCCGAACGGATCACCGCATCGCCCGCGGTGCCGACAGCCTATGCGGTACGACGACACCGGTCACCGGCACCGGCCGGCACCCCCCTCCGCTTCCGTGACCAGCCGTCACCCCACCGTGACGGCACACCCCGCTCCGGGCGTGTCGCCGCGCCCCAGCTTCCGCACCAGCCACGGCATTTGGCAGTCTGTGACCCCCGGGGGGATGCACGGAGGGGAAGACGATCATGAACGCCACGCAGACGGGACCACACACCGGCCGGTCCGCCGACCCACGAAACAGCGACCCCAGAGGCGCAACCCGCGACACCGGCCCCCAGGACGGCGACCCACGGGCCACCGACCCCCGGGGCGGCGACCCCCGCATCGGCTGGAGCACCACCGAATCAGCCCACGCCCCCGCCCTCCGGCACCGCCGCGACGGCATCCTCCCCACCGTCGCCGCCGCCCTCTCCGTCCGCGGCGCCACCCTCACCGGCACCGCCGCCCGCGGCGACACACCCCCCGCCCTGCACCCCCTCGTCCAGGACTTCCTCGACACACTCACCAGCGCCCAACGCGACCGCTTCACCGGCCGCTGCGCCGAAACCATCCTCATCTCCCGCCACATCGCCGCCGCCGACACCGCCCGCAGCAAACGCGCCGCGCGCAAACCCATGACCAACGGCGAGGCACGCAAAGCCCTCAAGCAGGCCAAACTCACGGCCCGACGCATCCGCGAGGACGGCGACCCCCTCCACGGCAGCTTCGCCACCCCCTGCCGCGCCTGCACCGCGCTCAGCGCCCACTTCGGGGTCCGCATAGTCGACCCGGCGTCCCAGAACGGCTGACGTCCACCCCCCACCCCAGCACCACGCAGCACGGCGCCCCCTCACGCGCGCCCCATGACCTCGACGAGACGAAGGGCAGATGCACACCGACCGCACCTCCACCACCCGCTTCGCCGTACCCGTCGACGCCGCCCTGCGCGCCGCCGGCTGGCAACCCGGACGCTGGGACATCAAACAAGCCGAAATCTGGGCCGACACCCTGCGCGACCACGCCTCACCCGCAGGCCACCGCCACACCGTCTTCCCCGCCGCCGTCGAAGCCTGGGCCGAATTCGGCGGACTCCACATCACCCCCACCGGCCCCGGCCGCCAAGTCGCCCCCGCCAACCTCCACCTCGACCCGCTGCACGGCCTCCACATGGCCCGCACCCTCGCCGACCTCGGCCGCGCCCTCGGCACCGACGTCTGCCCCCTCGGCACCGAAACCGACAGCCAGGCCCTCCTCGCCATCGACACCGACGGCCGCGCCTACACCCTCGACCACACCGGCGACTGGTACCTCGGCCCCGACATCGACCACGCCCTGGCCACCCTCATCACCGGCACCGAACCCGCACGCCTCACCACCGCCTGACCACCCCGAGGCGGCCTACGACGCCGGAATCACCGCCGACACCCGGAAACCCCCCGCATCCGTCGGCCCCGACACGAACACCCCACCCAGCGCCGACACCCGCTCCTTCATCCCCACCAGCCCGTTCCCCCCGGACGGCAACCGCGCCGACGACGCCGCCGCCTCCGGCGGCTCGTTCTCCACCTGCATCGCGATCTCCGACACCCGATGCGCCAACCGCACATACGTCTTCGCCCCGGCCGCGTGCTTGTGGACGTTCGTCAACGCCTCCTGCACCACCCGATACGCCGTCTGCTCCACCAACGGCGCATACGACCGGACATCCCCCTCCACCGACAACGCCACCACCATCCCCGCGGCAGCCGACTGCCCCACCAGCTCCTCGATCTCCGCCAGACACGGCCCCTCGTCATCCGCCGCCCGCGAAGCCGCCGCCGCGGCAGCCACCCCCACCGCCACCAACGGCACCGACGCGGCAGACTCCCGCCGCCCCTCCCCGCCACTGCGCAGCACCCCGAGCATCTCCCGCAGCTCCGTCAGCGCCTGCCGCCCCATGTCCCCCACCAGCGCGGCATTCCTCACCGCCTTCTCCGGATCCTTCCGGGCCACCGCCTGCAGCGCCGCCGCATGCACCACCATCAGACTCACCCGATGCGCGACCACGTCGTGCATCTCCCGCGCGATCCGCGTCCGCTCCTCGTTCCGGGCCCACTCCGCCCGCTCCTCCGCCCGCTCCGCGAGCAACTGAAGCTCCCGCTCCAGACTGTCCGCCCGCTCCCGCAGGCTCTCCATCAACCGCCGCCGCGCCCCCACGTACAGCCCGAGCAGCACCGGAGGCGCCGTGAAGCCCAGCGACATCGTGATCGCGGCGAAGGGCACGAACCAGTCCCCTATGTCCAGGTCGCCCCGCGACATGTCCTGCCGCGTCTTCACGAACGTCACGATCAGCGTCCCCACCAGCGACATCCCCGCCAGCGAGGCGATGATCCGCCGGGGCAGCTCGGCCGCGGCCAGCGTGTACAGGCCGACGACGCCCATCAGGAAGCCCATCTCGGCGGGCGTGATGGCGATCGACACCAGCACGACCGCGATCGGCCACCGCCGCCGCACGACCAGCACGGAACCGGCCAGCAACCCGAACACGACCCCCGCCGCCACCGGGATCCCGGCGTCCCGCGCGAACGGGATCCCCTCCAGCGCGCACTCCAGCGCGGACACCACGGCCAGGCTCACATCGAACACGGCACTACGCCGCCTGGCCCACCACCAAGGCCCTCCCCGGGCCGTCACATGGTCTTCCCCCGTCGCGGTCATGCCTCCCAGCCTACGGGCGGCCCCCGCCGGTTTTCCGGTGAGTTTCCCGGACTGGCCTACACCACACAGGGTGACCGTTCGGCTGCGAAACCACCCGATATCCCTCGAACTGCTGAATCGCTCACCGTTCGACCCTGAACCCGTCATTCCGCCCGGACGGTATGCGTATGACACATGCACCTGGCAAGTACGCGGACTTGGAGGGACTGCGGGAGAGGGCGGTGGCGCTACGCCGAGAGGGCCTCAGCCTCCGCCAGATCCGCGACGAGCTGAAGATCTTCAACAACGACATCCTCAACCGACTGGTGAAGGGAGAACCGCCCCCGGCCTGGACGAAGCGCCCGAACGCAAAGGACGACCTGAGGGAGCAGGCGAGGGAGCTTCGGCTCCAGGGTTGCACGTACGACCAGATCCAGGTCGAGCTGGGGTGCTCGAAGAGCTCGATCTCGCTGTGGGTGCGGGATCTGCCGAAGCCGGAGCGTCGCGACCCGACAGAGCAAGCGAAGCTGGCAGCGCAACGGAGGTGGGAGCACGAGCTGGCCGTGCGTGACGAGGAACGGCAGCAGACCAAGGCTGCCGCCAAGCAGGCGATCGGCGAGCTCTCTCAGCGAGAACTGTTCCTGGCGGGAGTCGTCCTGTACTGGGCTGAGGGCGCCAAGGACAAGGCGCACAGCCGGCAACGCCGCGAGAACCTCCAGTTCATCAACAGCGACCCGAACGTCATCGGCTTCTACCTGCGCTGGCTCGACTCGCAGGGCGTCGAGCGCGAGCGCCTCCGATTCCGCGTGTACATCCACGAGTCGGCAGACGTGACGGAAGCCGAGCTCTACTGGGCCGAGCTTGTCGGCGTGGACGCCTCAGCCTTCCAACGCACAACGCTCAAGAAGCACAATCCGAAAACCGTTCGGAAGAACGTCGGCGACTCCTATCGAGGCTGCTTGGCCATCTACGTCACCAAGAGCGCCGAGTTGTACCGTCGCATGGAAGGCGCCTGGTACGGCATAGTAGGCGCTGCACCTGCGGCCGATCTAGAGAATCGGACATAGCGGGCGAACCATCCCGGGTCGTCTAATGGTAGGACAAAGAGTTTTGGTCTCTTGAATGAGGGTTCGATTCCTTCCCCGGGAGCCACATAAGGCACGATCTCAGTTCGGGTCCTGACTCACATCCCTCGGTCAGGACCCGCACCCATGCCCCCCACAAAACCCCCCGGTATCCTGCGGATGTCACCCCACCCCATCCACAGCCGAAGGGCATCCCGTGAGCGCCAACCGCCCGGCAGCCGTCGTCGTTCTCGCAGCGGGTGAGGGCACCCGTATGAAGTCGGCCACACCCAAGGTCCTGCACGAGCTCTGCGGCCGCAGTCTCGTGGGTCATGTGCTCGCCTCCGCCGGCGAGCTCCAGCCCGAGCACCTGGTCGTCGTGGTCGGCCACGCCCGTGAGAAGGTCACCGCCCACCTCGGCGAGATCGCCCCCGACGTCCGTACCGCCGTGCAGGCGGAGCAGAACGGCACCGGGCACGCCGTGCGGATGGGCCTGGAGGAGCTCGGCGGGTCCGTCGACGGGACCGTCGTGGTCGTGTGCGGGGACACTCCGCTGCTGACCGGTGCCACCCTGCGGGCCCTCGCCGACACCCATTCCGCCGACGGCAACGCGGTCACCGTGCTGACCGCCGAGGTGCCGGACGCGACGGGGTACGGGCGGATCGTGCGGGACGAGGCCACCGGGGCCGTGACGGCCATCGTGGAGCACAAGGACGCCACCGACGCCCAGCGGTCGATCCGTGAGATCAACTCGGGTGTGTTCGCGTTCGACGGTCAGCTGCTCGCCGACGCGCTGAAGAAGGTGCGGACGGACAACAGTCAGGGCGAGGAGTACCTGACGGATGTGCTCGGGATCCTGCGTGAGGCGGGGCACCGGGTGGGGGCGTCGGTGGCCGGCGACCATCGTGAGATCGCCGGGATCAACAATCGTGTGCAGCTCTCCGAGGCCCGGCGGATCCTCAACGACCGGCTGCTGACCGAGGCGATGCTCGCCGGTGTGACCGTCATCGATCCCGCGACGACGTTCGTGGACGTCACCGTCACGTTCGGGCAGGACGCCGTCGTTCACCCGGGCACCCAGCTGCTGGGCGCGACGCATCTGGCGGAGGGTGCGGAGGTCGGGCCCAACTGCCGGCTGACCGACACGCGTGTGGGTGCGGGTGCGCGGGTCGACAACACCGTGGCGATGGGTGCCGAGGTGGGCGTGGAGGCGACGGTGGGGCCGTACGCGTATCTGCGTCCGGGGACGCGGCTGGGCGCGAAGGGCAAGATCGGTACGTACGTGGAGACGAAGAACGCGTCGATCGGTGACGGGACGAAGGTGCCGCACCTGTCGTACGTGGGTGACGCGACGATCGGTGAGCAGACCAACATCGGTGCGGCGAGCGTGTTCGTGAACTACGACGGGCAGGACAAGCACCACACGACGATCGGTTCGCATTGCCGGACGGGCTCGGACAACATGTTTGTGGCGCCTGTCACGGTGGGGGACGGTGCGTACACCGCTGCGGGGTCGGTGATCACGAAGGATGTGCCGCCCGGTTCGCTGGCCGTGGCCCGTGGTCAGCAGCGGAATATCGAGGGTTGGGTGGCTCGTAAGCGTCCGGGGAGCGCTGCCGCGAAGGCGGCGGAGGCGGCTTCCCGGGAGTCGGCCGGCGAGGGCTGACCGGAAACCGATGCCTCAAACACGGCGTACGGTGATAAGTGCACACCCGCACCCCCACCAGCTGAGACGGCCTCCGGCAAGCCGGCTGCGAGGTCTCTCGCCACCCAGCTGCGACACCTCTGAGGAGACAGTGCTGTGACCGGGATCAAGACGACCGGCGAGAAGAAGTTGATGTTCTTCTCCGGCCGCGCCCACCCCGAGCTTGCGGAGGAGGTCGCCCAACAGCTGGGTGTCGGGGTCGTCCCGACGAAGGCCTTCGACTTCGCCAATGGTGAGATCTATGTGCGTTATCAGGAGTCGGCGCGTGGTGCCGACTGTTTCCTGATCCAGAGCCACACGGCTCCGATCAACAAGTGGATCATGGAGCAGTTGATCATGATCGACGCGCTGAAGCGTGCGTCGGCCCGCTCCATCACGGTCATCGTGCCGTTCTACGGTTACGCGCGGCAGGACAAGAAGCACCGTGGGCGTGAACCGATTTCGGCGCGTCTGATCGCGGACATGATGAAGACCGCGGGTGCGGACCGGATCCTGACCGTGGATCTGCACACGGACCAGATCCAGGGTTTCTTCGACGGTCCGGTGGATCACCTGTTCGCGTTGCCGCTGCTGGCGGACTACGTGGGCCGGAAGGTGGACCGGGAGAAGCTGACGGTCGTGTCGCCGGACGCGGGCCGGGTGCGGGTCGCGGACCGCTGGTGTGACCGGCTGGGTGCGCCGCTGGCGATCGTGCACAAGCGGCGTGACAAGGACGTTGCGAACCAGGTCACCGTCCACGAGGTCGTGGGTGAGGTGAAGGGTCGCGTGTGTGTCCTGGTGGACGACATGATCGACACGGGTGGGACGATCTGTGCCGCGGCGGACGCGTTGTTCGCGCATGGCGCGGAGGACGTGATCGTGACGGCGACGCACGGTGTGCTGTCGGGTCCGGCCGCGGACCGGCTGAAGAACTCGCGGGTGAGCGAGTTCGTGTTCACGGACACGCTGCCGACGCCGGGTGAGCTGAGCCGGGACCTGGAGAAGATCTCGGTGCTGTCGATCGCTCCGACGATCGCGAGTGCGGTGCGTGAGGTGTTCGAGGACGGTTCGGTGACGAGCCTGTTCGACGAGCAGTAGGCACCTGTGGTGGTGCTTGCGTAGATCCTTTTGGGTGCGGCCTCCCCTTCCGAGTAGACTGCTGAAGTTGCTCGGCGAGGGAGGCCGTTCCCGTGTGGGGATGCGGTTGTCCGTTATCGACGCGCTCTTCGTAGCAGGCCGTTCGTGGCCGGGTGACCACGTCCGTTTCTGACTTCGAGGAGTGACTATGTCCGAGGTGAAGATCTCCGCCGCGACGCGCACCGAGTTCGGCAAGGGTGCCGCGCGCCGTATCCGTCGTGAAGACAAGGTTCCGGGTGTCCTGTACGGGCACGGTTCGGACCCGCTGCACCTGACCCTGCCGGGTCACGACCTGCTGATGGCGCTGCGTACGCCGAACGTGCTGATCGCGCTGGACATCGACGGCAAGTCGAACGAGCTGGCGATTCCGAAGTCGGTGCAGCGTGACCCGCTGAAGGGCTTCCTGGAGCACGTGGACCTGCTGCTGGTGAAGCGCGGCGAGCAGGTCACGGTCGAGATCCCGGTGCACACCGAGGGCGAGCTGGCCCCGGGTGGCTTCCTGCTGGAGCACGTGCTGAACGCGCTGCCGGTGGAGGCCGAGGCGACCCACATCCCGGAGTCGGTGACGGTCTCCGTCGAGGGTCTGGCCGCGGGTGACTCGATCCTGGCCAAGGACATCACGCTGCCGAAGGGCACGAAGCTGAACGTCGAGGAGGACGCCGTCGTTCTGCAGGTCCTGGCCGCGCAGGCCGAGGAGGCCCCGGAGGGCGAGGAGGCCGCTGAGGAAGAGGCCGCCGAGGCCTGATCCTCTGCGTCGTCGTTTCGTCGGCCGCTGTTCCCGTGCGGGGCAGCGGCCGACGCGTATGAAGGAGACATGGACGTGACGACCGATGCCGCCGCTCCCTGGTTGATCGTGGGGCTGGGCAATCCGGGGCCGGAGTACGCGGGGAACCGGCACAACGTGGGTTTCATGGTGGCCGATCTGCTGGCGGACCGGGTCGGGGGGAGGTTCAAGCGGGCCGGGCGGGCGCAGGCGCAGGTCGTTGAGGGCCGGATCGGGCCGCCGGGGCCGTTGAACCGGCGGGTGGTGCTGGCGAAGCCGATGTCGTTCATGAATCTGTCGGGTGGGCCGGTGAACGCGCTGCGGGATTTCTACAAGGTGCCGGTGGCTCATGTGGTGGCGATTCATGATGAGTTGGACATCGATTACGGGGTGCTGCGGCTGAAGCTCGGTGGTGGCGACAACGGGCACAACGGGTTGAAGTCGATGACGAAGGCGTTCGGGGCGGATTATCACCGGGTGCGGTTCGGGATCGGGCGGCCGCCGGGGCGGATGCCGGTGGCGGATTTCGTGCTGAAGGATTTCTCGTCGGCGGAGCGCAAGGAGCTGGACTACTTCGTGGACCGGGCTGCGGACGCGGTGGAGTGTCTGGTGATCGAGGGGCTGGAGCGGGCGCAAAGCACGTACAACTCCTGACTTGTCCCCCGGCGAGGTTGACGGGCCGTTCAGGCATGGCCAATGATCCCGGCCATGCCTGCCCATGCCACCCCTTCGTCTCCGGCCTCGGCCGTCGTGTTGCGGTTCGGGCGGTTCGCGGCGATGGGTGCGGTCGCGGTGCTGATCCTGATCGCGGGTGTGTGGGCGTCGTGGGGTACGGCGCAGCACGTGATGCTGACGAAGGGCCGGGAGCGGGGCACGGTCGAGGTGGTGCGGTGCGCATCCGATGCGTGCTGGGGGCGGTTCACGCCGTCGTCGGCGGGTGCGCAGCCGAGGTCGCGGGTGGTGCTGGAGAAGTCGGTCGCGGTGGAGAGGGGCCGGACCTACACGGTGGTCGTGAAGCCGGGCGGTGAGGACGCGGTGCGTTCGGGCCCGGCGGGGGTGTTGTACGCCTGGGTTCCGCTGGGTGGTGCCCTGTTGCTGGCGTCCATCGTGGTGGCGGGTGGTCTGTTGCGGACGCGGGCGGCGTGGGTGCTGGCGCTGTCGGGGGTGGCGTTGTTGACGGCGGCGTTCGTGACCGTCTGAGGGGTTGGGGCGTTCTCTCCCTTCTGTGGGGGGACGAGCGTTGTGTGTTCGTGATTGACGCGTCTGCGGACGACGCCAGAAGCTGAGCCGCCCCCTCCACATCTTCCCGGTCCTGGTGGCCCGGCGTCGGCGGGCCGGCCGCGGCTGACGTACGGCGTGAGCGTGCCCCCGAACCTGTGCGAGGTTCGGGGGCACGGTCGTGTGCGGGGCCGCGGGTTCAGCCGGTGTTGCGCAGGCCGGCTGCCACGCCGTTGACGGTGAGGAGCAGGGCGCGGGCGAGGAGCGGGTCGGGCTGTTCGCCGGCGGCGGCCGCGTCGCGCTGCCGCTTGAGCAGGGCGACCTGGAGGTAGGAGATGGGGTCGAGGTAGGCGTCGCGGATGGCGAAGGTCTGCTTCAGGACGGGTGCGGCGTCGAGGAGTTCGGTTTCGCCGGTGACGCGCAGGACTTCGCGGATGGTCAGTTCGTGTTCGGCCTTGATGGTGTCGAAGACGTGCTTGAGCTCGTCGGGGACGAGGGTGTCGACGTAGTGCTGGGCGATCCGCAGGTCGGTCTTGGCCAGGGTCATCTCGACGTTGGAGATGAAGTTGCGGAAGAAGTGCCACTGCTGGTGCATCTCGTCGAGGACGGTGTCGAGGCCGGCTTCGCGCAGGGCCTTGAGGCCGGAGCCGACGCCGAACCAGCCGGGGACGATCTGCCGGGACTGGGTCCAGCCGAACACCCAGGGGATGGCGCGCAGTCCGTCGAGGGAGACGCCGGAGCCGGGGCGGCGGGAGGGCCGGGAGCCCAGGTGCAGGTCGGCGAGCTGGTCCACGGGCGTCGACGCGAGGAAGTACGTCGGCAGGTCGGGGTCCTCGACGAGGCGGCGGTAGGCGGCGTGGGCGGCGTCGGAGACGACGTCCATCGCGGCGTCCCACCGGGCGAGGGCCTCGTCCGACTGGCGCGGGGCGGTGTGCAGGGCGGACGCCTGGAGGGTGGCCGCGACGGTGAGTTCGAGGTTCTCCCGGGCGAGGGACGGGATGAGGTACTTGTCGGAGATGACCTCGCCCTGCTCGGTGACCTTGATCTCGCCTTCGAGGGTGCCCCAGGGCTGGGCGAGGATGGCGTCGTGGGTGGGGCCGCCGCCACGGCCGACGGTGCCGCCGCGGCCGTGGAAGAGGCGCAGGCGTACGCCGTAGCGGTGGGCGACGTCGCGCAGGCGGCGCTGGGCGCGGTGGATCTCCCACTGGCTGGTGGTGATGCCGCCGAACTTGGAGGAGTCGGAGTAGCCGAGCATGACCTCCTGGACGTCGCCCCGGAGCGCGACGAGGCGCCGGTAGGACGGGTCGGAGAGCATGTCTTCGAGGATGGTGTCGGCGGCCTTGAGCTCGTCCGTCGTCTCCAGCAGCGGGACGATGCCGATCTTGGCCCAGCCGGCGTGCAGGTCGATGAGGCCGGCTTCGCGGGCGAGGACGGCGGCGGCGAAGACGTCGTCGGCGCCCTGGCACATGGAGATGATGTAGGACTCGATGACCTCGGGTCCGAACACCTCCAGGGCACGCTTGACGGTGCCGAAGACGCCGAGGGTCTTCTCGCCGGGCGCGTCGACGGGGGCCGGGGTGGGGGCGAGCGGCCTGCGGGAGCGGAGTTCCTTGGCGAGGAGCTTGGCGCGGTAGTCGCGGGGCATGTCGGCGTAGCGCCAGGACTCCTCGCCGAGCCGGTCGAAGAGCTGGCCGAGGGCGTGGTGGTGGGCGTCGGCGTGTTCGCGGACGTCCATGGTGGCGAGCTGGAGGCCGAAGGCGGCGAGGGTGCGGATGGTGCGGGCGAGGCGGCCGTCGGCGAAGAGGCCGCCGCGGTGCTCGCGCAGGGAGCGCTGGATGATCCGCAGGTCGGCGAGGAGCTCACTGGTGCCGAGGTAGTCGTGGCCGTCGCGGTGGGCGGTGCCCTTGGCGAGGCGCTTCTTGGTGTTCTCCAGCTTCTGCCGGATGCAGGTGGCCTTGAGCCGGTAGGGCTCTTCGGCGTTGAGGCGCTTGTAGCGGGGGCTGATCTCGGGGAGGTTCTCCAGGTCGGTCTGGAGGGAGGTCAGCAGTTCCTCGGTGGCGCCGGCGTAGCGGATGGAGTTGGAGAGGAAGCCGCGGAGTTCGTCGATGGTCTCCAGGGCGTCGTTGATGCCGTGTTCGTGCTGGAGGATCAGGACGTCCCAGGTGACCTGGGGGGTGACGTTGGGGTTGCCGTCGCGGTCGCCGCCGATCCAGGTGCCGAAGGTGAGGGGTCGGGTGTCGTCGGGGAGCTTGACTCCGGCCCGCTCCAGTTCGGCGGTGAGGTCTTCCAGGACGTCGCCGACGGCGCCCGCGTGCAGCTCGTCGAGGTAGTAGATGGCGTTGCGGGCCTCGTCGGCGGGCTCGGGGCGCACCACGCGCAGTTCGTCGGTCTGCCAGACGAGGTCGATGTTCTCGGCGAGGCGGGTGTCCAGGCGGCGCCGGTCGGATGCGATGACCGGGGTCTCCAGGAGCGCGGCGATGCGCCGGAGCTTGTTGAGGACGGAGCGGCGGGCGGCCTCGGTGGGGTGGGCCGTGAAGACGGGGCGGACGTTGAGGTTGGTGACCGTCTCGCGCAGGTGCTCGGGGTCGGCGTCCTTGAGCCGGTCGGCCGTACGGGCGAGGAGTCCGCCCTCGGCGGCGCGGCGGGCGCGCAGCTCGCGGCCGCGGTGGACCTGCTCGGTGACGTTGGCGAGGTGGAAGTAGGTGGAGAAGGCGCGGACCAGCTTGGCCGCGGTGTCGAGTTCGGTGCCGCGCAGCAGCTCGGCGGCGGCCTCGCCGTCCTCTCGGGTGAGGCGGCGGACCTTTTCGACGAGTTCCAGCAGCTCGGGGCCCTCTTGGCGGACGAGGGTCTCGCCGAGGAGGTCGCCCAAACGGCGGATGTCGGCACGCAGCTCGCTGCTCGTCGTCATGGTCTGGTCGTCGGCACTGCTCACAGGTGCGGCTCCTTGCAGTGTTGAAGCTCGTCTGGGAGGGGAACCCGGACGCCGTCTCGCGCGGCGGGGCGCCGCATGTGGATCGGACATCCGGGAGGAAATCAGAGCGGACCGCGCTGTCCGACCGACTCCAGGATAGGTGTCGGCCGGGACGCGCAGGCTCGCGGGCTCTTGCCGCCGGGCGACGCACTGCCATACTTACGATGCCGTAGGTTACGGAACCGTAGGAAGCACGTCACGGCTGCCGTGCCCCGGCCACTCCCTCTCCGTTCACATACCCCCCAGGGGACGCGTATGACCAGTAGCTCCGACGTGATCGACACCGCCCCAGAGGTGCCCGGTCAGGCCACCGACGCCGCATCCGCCACGCTGGGCGGCGAGAAGAAGCGGTCCATCGAGCAGATCGCCCTGCTCCTCTTCATCACCGTCCCGTTCGTCGCGCTGCTGGCGGCGGTTCCGCTGGCGTGGGGCTGGGGGGTGAGCTGGCTGGACCTCGGTCTGCTGGTCTTCTTCTATTACCTGGGGTGCCACGGCATCACGATCGGTTTCCACCGTCACTTCACCCACGGGTCCTTCAAGGCCAAGCGGCCGCTGAAGATCGCGCTGGCGATCGCGGGGTCGATGGCGGTCGAGGGTCCGCTGGTGCGCTGGGTGGCCGATCACCGCAAGCATCACAAGTTCTCCGACGCGGAGGGTGACCCGCATTCGCCGTGGCGGTTCGGGGAGACCCTTCCGGCGCTGATGAAGGGCCTGTGGTGGGCGCACATCGGATGGATGTTCGACGAGGAGCAGACGTCGCAGGAGAAGTACGCCCCGGACCTGATCAAGGACAAGACGCTCCGGAACATCTCCCGCCAGTTCGTGCTGTGGACGGTGGTGTCGCTGGCGCTGCCGCCGCTGATCGGCGGTCTGGTCATGATGTCCTGGTGGGGCGCGTTCACCGGCTTCTTCTGGGGTTCGCTCGTCCGGGTGGCCCTGCTGCACCACGTGACCTGGTCGATCAACTCGATCTGCCACGCGGTGGGCAAGCGGCCCTTCAAGTCGCGCGACCGTTCGGGCAACGTGTGGTGGCTGGCGGTCCTGTCCTGCGGTGAGTCCTGGCACAACCTGCACCACGCCGACCCGACCTCGGCGCGGCACGGCGTGATGCGCGGCCAGCTGGATTCGTCCGCCCGGCTGATCCGCTGGTTCGAGATGGCGGGCTGGGCGTACGACGTGCGCTGGCCGTCACGCTCCCGTATCGATTCGCGCCGTAACACCGGGGAAGGCGGCTCCCCGAGCGGGAAGGAGCCCGTCGAGGCGGCATGATGGTCGCTGTGGCGACCGACTCGAGCAGCACCCCAGGCAACGACAAGCCGCGGCGAGCGCGTCGCACCCGGATGACCGGTGCCGAGCGCCGTCAGCAACTGCTGGAGATCGGTCGCACGCTCTTCGCGGCGAAGGGCTTCGAGGGCACGTCGGTGGAGGAGATCGCGGCGAAGGCCGGCGTCTCGAAGCCGGTGGTGTACGAGCACTTCGGCGGCAAGGAAGGGCTGTACGCGGTCGTCGTGGACCGTGAGATGCGGCGTCTGCTGGACATGGTGACCAGTTCGCTCACGGCCGGTCACCCTCGCGAACTGTGCGAACAGGCGGCGTTCGCCCTGCTGGACTACATCGAGGAGTACACGGACGGGTTCCGCATCCTCGTCCGCGACTCCCCCATCCCCCAGTCGACGGGTACCTTCGCCTCGCTGATCTCGGACATCGCCACCCAGGTGGAGGACATCCTGGGCCGCGAGTTCAAGAGCCGCGGCTTCGACCCGAAGCTGGCGCCGCTGTACGCCCAGGCGCTGGTCGGCATGGTCGCGCTGACCGGCCAGTGGTGGCTGGACGTGCGCAGGCCGAAGAAGGCCGAGGTGGCCGCGCATCTGGTGAACCTGGCCTGGCACGGCCTGGACGGGATAGAGGCCAAGCCGCACCTGATAGGGCGCCGCAAGGCCTGACCCTCCCTGGCGTTGTCGCACCTCCCCCGCCGACGCGAGCGGGGGTGGTGGTCGTCAGCCCGGCTTCCGGGCGACGGCGAAGACCCGGCGGAACGGGAACGGCGTGCCGTGCGGGCCGGCCGGATACGCCTCGCGCAGGGCCGCCCGGTACTCGGCGACGAAGTCCTCCCGCGCCTCGGGCTCGTCGGCGAGGGCGGTCAGCACGGGCCGCAGGCCGGTCCCCTTCACCCAGTCGAGCACCGGGTCCTCGCCCTGGAGCAGGTGGATGTACGTCGTCTCCCACACGTCGGCCGCGCAGCCGAGGGACGTCAGCCGCTCCAGGTAGGCCTCGGGATCGAGGACGGCGTCGGCGTGGCGCAGGACGCCGTCGAGCCGGTCGCGCCAGCGCGGCAGGGCGGCGATGTCGCGCATGAGCCGGTGGCTGGGGGCGTCGAAGTTTCCCGGCACCTGGAAGGCAAGGGTGCCGCCGGGTTTCAGACCGGCCGTCCAGTCGGCGAACCGTTCGGCGTGCCCGGGCACCCACTGGAGCGTGGCGTTGCTGACGATCAGGTCGAACGGCTCCTTTGGCGCCCACGTCCGTACGTCGGCGTGGCCGAAGTCGAGACGCCCGCCGCCCGGGGTCGGCCCCTCGTGGTCGACGTGGGCCTTGTCGAGCATCTCGGGCGAGTTGTCGTAGCCGGTGATCAGGGCGGTGGGCCAACGGGCGGCGAGCAGCGCGGTGACGTTGCCGGGGCCGCAGCCGAGGTCGGCGATGCGGGGACGGCCTGCGGGCGGCTGCGCCGGCGGGTCGGGGAGGCGGGCGAGGAGGTCGGCGAAGGGGCGAGCGCGGTGGCCGGCGTGCCGGAGGTACTGGCCGGGGTCCCAGGTGGGGGCGGCTGCGGGCATGGGTCCTCCTGGTGTCCTGGTGGTGACCGTACGGGACGCACACCCAGCGTGATCGAGCATCTATCTCGATGTCAAGAAACTAGACATCAAGAGACTCTACGTCGACACAACCACTACACTGATCGTCATGGAGGACGAGGTCGATCGGCTGGTCGCAGCGTGGCGCCGGGAGCGCCCGGACCTCGACGTGGAACCGCTCGAGGTACTCAGCCGTGTGAGCCGACTGGCCCGGCATCTGGACCGGGCCCGGCGGCTGGCGTTCTCCGAGCACAACCTGGAGCCGTGGGAGTTCGACGTCCTGACGGCGCTGCGCCGTGCGGGCACGCCGTACCAGCTCTCGCCGGGACAGCTCCTCACCCAGACCCTGGTCACCTCGGGCACGATGACGAACCGCATCGACCGCCTGGCCAAGAAGGGCCTGGTGGAGCGGCTCCCCGACCCCAGTGACCGCCGGGGCGTCCTGGTCCGGCTGACGGACGAGGGCCGGGACCGCGCGGACCAGGCCCTGGCGGGTCTGCTGGACCAGGAGCGCGCGATCCTCGCGGAGCTGTCCCGAGCCCAGCGCGGCGAACTGGCGGGGCTGCTACGCCAGCTGACCGCCCCGTTCGACAACATCCCCGGCTAGGTCCACGGGCCCGACCCCGGCCCGCCGCGCCAGGGCGACGGCGGCGAGGGTGGAATGCACGCCGAGCTTGCCGAGGACGTTCTGCATGTGGGTGCGCACGGTGTGCGGCGACAGGTACAGGCGCTCGGCGACGGCCTTGCGCCCCAGCCCCGCCACCATGCACCGCAGCACTTCCCGCTCACGCGGAGTGAGGGACTCGACGAGCCGCTCGCTCTCGGTGCGGTGCTTGCGCGCGGCGGTGAGCTCCCGCAGCACACCCGTCAGCAGGGCGGGAGGCAGATGCGTCTCCTCCCGCAGCACCCCGCGGATGACGGTGAGCAGCCGGGACAGGGAACAGTCCTTGGCGACCCATCCCGAGGCGCCGGCCTGCAGGGCGAGCGCGGCCCGCCGCGGATCGTCCTTCTCCGCGAGCACGACGATCCGTACGTTCGGCTGCGCCGAGCGCACGCCCGTGACGAGGGAGATCCCGTCGACGAGCCCGTCCTCGTTGCCCTCCTGCACGGGTACGGCCGGGCGGGCGCCCGGCACCTTGCCGCCCAGATCGGCGTCCACGAGCAGCACGTCGAACCGCCGTCCCTCGGCGACCGCGCGCTCCAGGCTGCGCAGCGCGGCCGGACCGCTGCCGGCCGCCGAGACGTCGACATCGGGCTCGGCGGCCAGAGCCGCCGCGAGTGACTCCGCGAAGATGCGATGGTCGTCGACGACCAGGACTCGGATGCGAACCACGAAACCCCCTTCCCCGAGCTCCCGAAGAGCAGGGGCTACCCCATCACCGGAGGATGACACCGCGCGGGTACGACGCCGGAGTGTCCGCAACCGCCGCGCCGACCGTCCGTCGTTGCCGCAGCAGCCTGTTCGGGTCGCCGCAGCCGCACGGCCGCCGCCGTGCAGTAACCGCTACCCCCACCCCGGGCGTCGTACCCGGCTGTCTCGCCCCCTGATCGGCACCGGCCCCCACCGGTGCTGTTCATCAGGGTACGGACGGGGGCCCGGAGCGGAAGGTTATTTGCAGAACTGACTGTCCGACGCGTTTATGGTGTGCCGCATGTTCCGTCTTGAGACAGAAGTCGACAAGGCCCGACGTGATCTGCTCCGCACACGCCTGCGGGACACGAACACAGCCGCCTCTCCGGTCCTGCGCGCCCTGCGCGGGACTCCGGACGAAAGGGACGCCCCCTTGCATGTGTGGGCTGTGAACGACGGCGACGACGACCTCGCCGGCGGCCTGGTCGGCCACACCTGGGCGACCTGGCTGCACGTGACGTACCTCTGGGTCGACGAACGCCACCGCGGCAGGGGCCTCGGCGCTCAGTTGCTCGCGCAGGCGGAACACATCGCGACGACGTCCCGCGGCTGCCGCGCGGCCCGCCTGGAAACCTGGGACTTCCAGGCGCCGCGGTTCTACGAGAAGCAGGGGTACGAGGTGGTGAGCGTGATCCCGGACTATCCGCCGGGGATCACGGAGTATGCGTTGACGAAGAGGCTCGCCTGATCTGCCGGGCACAAGCCCTCGCTGACGCGCCGCGCCACAGCAGACCTCAAGGATCGTGTGGTGGGTGGCCGTCAAGAACCCCGAGATGAAGGACGACCCGGCGGCCAACGCCTGTACGCGCGACCCCTTCTGCGTCGACAACGGTGAGAACCCCGGCGTCCCCCAGGCCATCGACACCGAGACCCTCGCCGGGCTCGCTCACCAGCGCACCGTCGTGCCGCCGACCAGAGTCTCCCTGGCACCGAACGCCCGGTCGACGGTGAACGCGCCCACCTGGGTCTGGCTGGACAAGGGCGCCCTCAAGCCCGTCTCCGTCACGGCAAGTCTGCCCGGCACCGGGCTGTGGGCGACGACGACGGCGAAGCCGACCGCGGCGCCCTCGTAGGGCGAGGGCGCCGCTTCGAATCGGGGTCGTCAGCTAAGGCGGCGGGCTCCCGCCGACGGGACCGCTTCGAAGACGCGCGGCGTCGTGAAGCCCGCCGCCGCGAACGCCTCGGTCACCGCCTTGGTGATGGCGTCGACGTCCGGCTCCTCCGCGAGGATGATCGCCGAGCCGCCGAAGCCGCCGCCCGTCATGCGCGAGCCCAGGGCGCCGGAGGCCAGGGCCGTGTCGACGACCAGGTCCAGTTCCGGGCAGGAGATGCGGAAGTCGTCGCGGAGGGAGGCGTGGCCCTCGACGAGGACCGGCCCGATCGCGCGGGTCTCGCCCGCCTCCAGGAGGGAGACGACCCGTTCGACGCGTTCGTTCTCCGTGACGATGTGGCGGACCAGGCGGCGGACCTCCTCCTCGTCGCCCAGGCGGGCCAGCGCCGCGTCCAGGCCGGCGAAGGGGACGTCCCGGAGCGCGTTGACGCCCAGCAGGTCCGCGCCCTTCTCGCAGCCGGCCCGGCGCTTGCCGTACTCGCCCTCGCTGTGGGAGTGCTTGACCTGGGTGTCGACGACCAGGAGGCGCATGCCCTCGGCCGCCAGGTCGAAGGGGATCTGCTTCTGGGAGAGGTCACGCGTGTCGAGGAACAGGGCGTGGCCGGCCTCGCAGCAGGCCGACGCCGTCTGGTCCATGATGCCGACGGGGGCGCCGACGTAGACGTTCTCCGCGCGCTGGCACAGGCGGGCCAGCTGCCAGCCGCGCAGGCCGAGGGAGAACAGGTCGTTCAGGGCCAGGGCGACGACGACCTCCAGGGCCGCCGACGACGACAGGCCCGCGCCCGAGGGGACCGTGGAGGCGAGGTGGATGTCCGCGCCCGTGACGGCGTGGCCGGCCTCGCGCAGGGCCCAGACCACGCCCGCCGGGTACGCCGTCCAGTTCTTGTCCGACTCGGGGGACAGCTCGTCGAGGCGGAGTTCGGTCACTCCTCCCTCCACGTCCTGCGAGTGCAGGCGCAGCACGCCGTCCGCACGGCGTGCCACCGCCGCCACCGCCGTGTGCGGCAGGGCGAACGGCATGACGAAGCCGTCGTTGTAGTCCGTGTGCTCGCCGATGAGGTTGACGCGGCCCGGCGCCGCCCACACACCCTCCGGCTCGGCCCCGTACAGCTCGCCGAACCGTGCGGCGACCGTCTCCGCCACAGCCTCGCTCATGCCTGACCCCTGACCTTCCGTACGTTTCAGTTGCCGCGCCGCTGCGCGAAGTCCCACGCGTCCGCGACGATTCCCGCGAGGTCCGCGCGGGACGGGTTCCAGCCCAGCTTCTCGCGGGCCGTGGCGGCCGAGGCCACCAGGACCGCCGGGTCACCGCCCCGGCGCGGGGCGACCACCTCCGGGATGGGGTGGCCGGTGACCGTGCGGACCGTTTCGATGACCTCGCGGACCGAGAAGCCGTTGCCGTTGCCGAGGTTGCAGATCAGGTGCTCTCCGGGGGCGGCGGCCGTCAGGGCCAGCAGGTGGGCCTCGGCCAGGTCCGCGACGTGGATGTAGTCGCGCACGCAGGTGCCGTCCGGCGTCGCGTAGTCGTCGCCGAAGACGGAGATCGCCTCGCGCCTGCCCTGCGCGACCTGGAGGACCAGCGGGATCAGGTGGGACTCGGGGTCGTGGCGCTCGCCGTACGCGCCGTAGGCGCCCGCGACGTTGAAGTAGCGCAGGGAGACCGCGCCCAGGCCGTGCGCCGCTGCCTCGCCCGTGATCATGTGGTCGACCGCGAGCTTGGAGGCGCCGTAGGGGTTGGTCGGGGACGTGGGCGCCGACTCGACGATGGGGACCTGCTCCGGCTCGCCGTACGTCGCCGCGGTCGAGGAGAAGACGAGCTTGCGGACGCCCGCCTCACGCATCGCGGCCAGCAGGGCCATGGTGCCGCCGACGTTGTTGTCCCAGTACTTCTCCGGCTTCACGACCGATTCGCCGACCTGGGAGGAGGCGGCGAAGTGGAGGACGCCGTCGAAGGAGAAGTCCAGCCATTTGGCGGCGTCGCGGATGTCGCCCTCGACGAACGTCGCACCCGCGGGAACGCCCTCGCGGAAGCCCGTGGAAAGGTTGTCGAGGACGACGACCTCGTGACCGGCCTCCAGGAGATGCTGCGCGACCACGCTGCCGACGTATCCCGCGCCGCCTGTCACCAGGTACTTCCCGCTCATGAACTCGCTACCTCTCGAAGTCGCTCGGCCGCGCGCTCCGGCGGCACGTCGTTGATGAACACGTTCATGCCGGACTCGGAACCCGCGAGGAACTTCAGCTTGCCGGAAGTGCGGCGGATGGTGAAAAGCTCGAGGTGGAGCGCGAAGTCCTCCCGCACGACACCGTCGAACTCCTCCAGCGCGCCGAACGGGGCCTGGTGCCAGGCCGCGATGTACGGCGTCGGAGGCTCGTTCTCACCGAAGATCCGGTCGAAGCGCCTCAAGAGTTCCAGATAGACCTTGGGGAACTCTGTGCGCGCGCCCTCGTCCAGCCCGAGCAGGTCGGGCACACGGCGCTTGGGGTACAGGTGGACCTCGTACGGCCAGTGCGCGGCGTACGGCACGAAGGCGACCCAGTGTTCACCCTCCAGGACGACGCGCTCACCGGCGAGTTCACGCTCCAGGACGGCGTCGAAGAGGTTCTCCCCGCCGGTCATCTCCTTGTGCGTCGCGGCCGAGCGGAGCATCAGGGCCGTGCGGGGGGTGGTGAAGGGGTAGGCGTAGATCTGGCCGTGCGGGTGGCCGAGGGTGACGCCGATCTCGGCGCCCCGGTTCTCGAAGCAGAACACCTGCTCGACGGCGGGGAGATGGGACAGCTCCGAGGTGCGGTCCGTCCATGCCTCCAGGACCAGCCCGGCCTGCTGCTCGGTGAGGTCGGCGAAGGACGCGTTGTGGTCGGAGGTGAAGCAGACGACCTCGCAGCGGCCCGAGTCGCCGGCGAGCGAGGGGAAGCGGTTCTCGAAGACGACGACGTCGTACGACGAGTCCGGGATCTCGCTCAGGCGATCGCCCTCGGAGGGGCACAGGGGGCACTCGTCGGCCGGGGGGTGGTAGGTGCGGCCCTGGCGGTGCGAGGCGATGGCGACGGCGTCGCCGAGGAGGGGGTCGCGGCGGATCTCCGACGTGGTGACGGTGCGGTCCAGCGGGCGTCGGTCGGCGGCGTCGCGCACGCTGTCGTCACGCAGGTCGTAGTAGATGAGCTCGCGACCGTCGGCCAGCCGGGTCGAGGTCTTCTTCACGCCGGACTCCTTGTCCTTCAAACAGAACCCAACATATCAAAACACAACTCACCACAATCGTCAACATCACAATCAAACAAAGAACATCAGCGGGCGTGTTCAATGACTGAATGCGGAGAAGTGGATTCCGCGAGGTGTCAGTTCCCGCGACAAAGCGAGGGCTCATGCAAACCCCCACCTACCTGTCAGCCGAGCTGCGACTCCCCACGAACTGGCTCGACTACACGATCCTCGGCATCTACTTCGTCGTCGTCCTCGGCATCGGCTTCGCCGCCCGCCGCTCGGTGAAGACCAGCCTCGACTTCTTCCTTTCCGGCCGTTCCCTGCCCGCCTGGGTCACCGGTCTCGCGTTCATCGCGGCCAACCTCGGGGCCACCGAGATCCTCGGCATGGCCGCCAACAGCGCCCAGTACGGCGTCTACACCACGCACTGGTACTGGATCGGCGCCATCCCGGCCATGGTCTTCCTCGGCCTGGTGATGATGCCCTTCTACTACGGCTCCAAGGTGCGCTCGGTCCCCGAGTTCCTGCTGCTGCGCTTCGACAGGGCGGCGCACCTGCTCAGCTCGGTCCTCTTCGCCTTCGCCGCGATCCTCATCGCCGGCGTCAACCTCTACGCCCTGGCCATCGTCGTCGAGGCGCTGCTTGGCTGGCCGGAGTGGGTGGCGATCGTGGTCGCCGGCTTCTTCGTCCTCGCCTACATCACCCTCGGCGGCCTGTCCTCGGCCATCTACAACGAGGTCCTCCAGTTCTTCGTCATCCTGGCGGCGCTCATCCCCATCTCCGTCCTCGGCCTGAAGAAGGTCGGCGGCTGGGACGGCCTGTCCGACTCCCTCACCGAGAGCCGCGGTGCCGACTTCATGACGTCCTGGGGCGGCACGGGCATCGGCAGCGACAACCCGCTGGGCGCGAACTGGCTGACGATCGTGCTGGGCCTCGGGTTCGTCCTCTCCTTCGGCTACTGGACGACGAACTTCGCCGAGGTGCAGCGCGCGCTGTCCGCGAAGAACCTCTCGGCGGCCCAGCGCACCCCGCTGATCGCCGCGTTCCCGAAGATCTTCATCGTGTTCCTGGTGATGATCCCGGGTCTGGTCGCCGCGGTCCTGGTCCCGAAGATCGGCACGCCCGACTCCGACCTCCAGTACAACGACGCCATCCCCTACCTGATGGAGCAGCTGCTGCCGAACGGTGTGCTGGGCATCGCCGTCACCGGCCTGCTCGCGGCGTTCATGGCGGGCATGGCGGCGAACGTGTCGTCCTTCAACACCGTGTTCACGACGGACATCTGGGCGAAGTACGTCGTCAGGGGCCGCGAGGACGAGTACTACGTGCGCTTCGGCCGGCTCATCACGGCGATCGGTGTCCTGGCCTCCATCGGCACGGCGTTCCTCGCACGGTCGTTCTCGAACATCATGGCGTACCTCCAGACGCTGTTCTCCTTCTTCAACGTGCCGATGTTCGTCGTCTTCATCATCGGCATGTTCTGGAAGCGGGCGTCGATGAAGTCCGGCTTCTGGGGACTGCTCGCGGGCACCACTGCGGCGATGGTCAACTACTTCGTCCTCTACAAGCAGGACATCATCGACATCCCCTCCGACCAGGGGGCCAACTTCGTCTCCGCGATCGCCGGGTTCGTCGCGGGCGCGGTGGTGATGGTTGCGGTGTCGCTGTTCACCGCGCCGAAGCCGGCGGAGGAGTTGCAGGGGCTGGTGTACGGCACGACCTCGCCCGGCATGGCGGAGCCGCCGGCGCCCGGGGACGAGGCGTGGTATCGCAAGCCGGCGCTGCTGGGATGGGGTGCGGTCGTCCTGGCCGCGGCCTGCTACATCCCGTTCTCGTTCTGACCGAGGGAGGATTGACAGATGTCCGAGCACTACTCCGACAGGGATGTGCAGCGCGAAGTCACCGACCTGGAGGGCAAGTCGGCGACCGCCGCGAGGCTGTTCGACATCCGGCGGATCATCGGCGGACTGTTCGTGGTCTACGGCGTCATCGTCACGATCGCCGGGTTCACGGCGTCCGACGCCGACCTCGACAAGGCCGAAGGCGTCAACATCAACCTGTGGACCGGGTTGGGGATGCTGCTGCTGGGCCTGTTCTTCCTGGCGTGGCTGAAGCTGAGGCCCGCGGCCCCGGCCCCTCCGGGGGTTGAGCCGGAGGACGACGAGCGGGTGGAGTGACCCGGCCGCGACGGTGCTGAGGGCGGGTGGGTCCGCAGCCCGGCGAAGCGGGGTGCCTCCCCCAAGCTCTTCGAGCAGGGGGTACCCCCAGCGCCCACCCGTGCCGCCCCCAGCGGCACGCATGCCCGCAGGCGGCGCGGACCCGCACCCGCGTACGGCGAGCAGGGGACGTGTCGGGGGGTGTCCGCCCGCAGCGGTTGGCGCGTCAACGGTACGCGCCGTCGAGGGGGCGATGCCCATGCCCGCCGCGATCAGGCGGGTGTCCTCGCCGTCCGCGACACGGACCAGGACCTCGACCTCCCTCGGCGTGAGCATGGACAGCAACCGCTGGCCCTCGTCGTCCGGTTGGGCCGCCGGGTTGAGCAACTCGCTGAACGCTCCCTGGAGCAGCTGCGGCGCCACCGCCGCCTCCCCCGCCCGCGCCTTCATGATCGCCCGCTCGACACCCTCTATCCGCTCATCGTGCCGGACGTAGCCGGAGGCCCCCGCCGCGAACGCCGCCGCGATGCCCCGCGGGCTCGGCACCGGGCCCAGCACCAGCACAGCGACCTGCGGCCGCTCCCGCTTGATCCGCACCACCGGGTCGAAGATCCCCGGCTCCGCCGGCGCCGCCGTCCCCAGCAGGCACACCTCCGGCGCCCGCGTGATCACCAGCTCCGCCGCCCCCGCGGCCGGCGCCGCCGCGGCGAGCACCCGGTGCCCCCGCAGCTTCAGCGCCGAAGCCAGCGCCTCGGCCAGCAATCGGTGGTCGTCGACCACCATGAGCCGCACTCCCATCGAGCAACCCCCCAGTCACCCCAGCCCCCCATGGAAGCCCCCCGGCTCCCCCGCCTTCATGCCCCCGGAAGCTACACGCTTGTTCGACGTTGCGCTCCCCCTACCCGCGAGAATCGCCCCGGATCGCCGAAATTCCTCTCATTCCAGGTTGACCGCGCCAAACGCGAACGGTCCCGCCCCTGAACAGGGACGGGACCGAAGCGGACATCAGCCGGTCACCAGACGATCAGCTCGTTCCGAAGCCGACCGCCAGGTACTCCTTGTCCCGCACCGTCGACCGCTTGCTCGCGTACACCTTGGACATGAAGAGGTGCCCGTCGGCGTACAGGAACTCGGAGTACTCCGGAGACATGCTGGTCTCCACGTCTCGCACGGCGTCCGTCGCGGGGTTCTGCAGCAGCGTCGTCTCCTTGAAGCCGGTGCCGGAGATGCTCACGACCTGTCCGCCCTTGTCGTACGGGGGGCGCTTGTACGCGATCAGGTTGCCGCCGTCCATGCGCAGCGGCGAGATCGTGTAGCCGTCGCCCGCGTCGGCCCGCTGCCCGGTCTGCTTGCCGGTGGCGAGGTCGAAGGCGACGATCTCGTTGGTCTGGCTGTACTTGCCGGTGCCGTCGTGCTCCTCGGTCGGCAGGTACAGCCGGTCGTTGCCGACGGCCAGCAGGTTGCAGGCCTCGACCCGGGTGATGCCCTCGCAGCGGGCCGCGAACTGCTCGCCCGGCGCGGAGATGCGCGTGCGCAGCTTGCCGGTCTTGCCGTCGATGGAGAAGAAGTCGGAGATGCCGCTGCCGTCGCCCGCGGAGTCGCCGACGTCGGCGGCCACGACCAGCGGGTTGGTCGACACGATGCTGGCGTACTCGATGCCCTCGGTCATCTTGTACTCCGAGATCACCTTCCCGGACTTCGGGTCGATGGTCTGGATGTGCAGCTGTCGCTGGTCGTAGGAGCCGCACTTGCGCACCGCGACCAGCTTGTCGCCGCCGCCGTACCCGGCGTCGTAGCAGGAGTCGGCCGGCTTCGGGCTCCACAGGAGCTTGCCGGAGACGTCGAAGGCGGCGCCGCCGCTGGTGCTGCCGACGGCGACGGTCTTCCCGCTGAGGGTGATGTTGTCGAAGTTGATCAGCTGGTCACCGGTCTTGACCGTCTTGGTCCACAGCCGCTTGCCGGCGTCGAGGTCGATGAGGGCGATCTGGCTGCACCCGTGCGAGGGGTCGGCCTTGGTGGGCATCGCCGGCTGGTAGAGGACCGCCGTGAGGTTGTCGTCCGTGACGTGGCGGCTGGCCTGGCAGACCGGGCCGGCCAGCGGGATCTTCCACAGCTCGCCGCCCTTGTCGCGGTCGTAGCCGACGATCCGGGCGATGCCGCTCTTGACGTACGCCTTGTCGGTGAGCCACGAGCCGGAGACGACGACCGTGCTGTCGTTCTTCACCTCGGGCGCCGGGACCTGGAAGAGGACCTTGGCGCTGGGGTCGGAGGGCGCCTTCTCCTTGCCGGAGGCGGTGCCGCCGTTGCCGTCGTCCGTGCCGCCGGTGCCGCCGCTGGAGGAAGCGGTGTCGTCCTTCTTGCCGTCGTCCTTGCCGGACGAGGCGTACCAGACACCGCCGCCGATGATCAGGGCGATCGCCACGACCGCGGCGACGATGATCAGCATCTGCGCGTTGAGCTTCTTGCCGCCGCCCGGCTGTCCGGCCTGCGGCGGGTGCGGCATGGTCTGCTGCGGATAGCCGTAGCCGGGCTGCTGCCCGTACCCCGGCTGCCCGAAGCCCGGCTGGCCGTAACCGGGCTGCCCGTAAGGCGCCTGCTGCGGCTGCCCGTACGGCCCCGGCTGCTGACCGGGATAGCCGTAACCGGGCGGGGTCTGCGGAGGCTGGGGCGCCGGAGCCCCCTGCGGATACCCGTAACCCGCCGGAGGCTGGGGCGGGTTCTGCGGGGCGGCCGACGGAGGCGTCTGCGGTGCCTGCGGCGCTTGGGGTGCCTGGGGGTAGCCGTACCCCGGCTGCGGGGACTTGCCGAGGTCCGGCCCGGCCGCGGGCGGCGGGGTCTGCGGCGGCTGGTCCTGGGGCGGCCCGAAGCCGCCCCCCTGCGGGGGCTGCTGGGGCGGCGGGGGCGGCGGCTGGGTCATGGCGTGGGTACCTCGGGGAAGGGGACGGACGACTGGCGGAGTGCGGAAGGAGGATGCGGAAGGGGAAGAGTCACTTGCCGTAGGCGAGCATCAACTTCTCCTTCGTGTCGTCATTTCCGCTCAGCCGGGTTGTCGAGATGTAGAAGCGCCCGTCGGCCCAGTCGATGTCCTTGGAGAAGAAGCTGTCCTCGATGTCCGCGGCACCCTGCGGGTTCTGCAGCAGCTTGGACGGCTTGTGGCTGCCGCCGCCGGTCGGGATGGAGACGATCTGCCCGCCCGCGTCGTACGACGGCTGCACATAGGCGATGAGCTTGCCGCCCTCGGTCTTGATCGGCAGCATCGACTCGTCGGACGGGGACTTCACGCGCCACTTCTCCTTGCCGTCGGCGAGGTTGACCGCGACGATCTCGTTGGCGCCGGAAGTGGCCTCGGTCGGCAGGTACAGCGTGGTGTCGTCGACGGCGACGCCTTCGCAGCCCGTGAGGTCGCGTTCGAGGATGGCCCAGCCGCACTCGGGGGCGAAGTCTTCGTCGAAGCCGACCTGCGAGCGGAACTTGCCGCCGGAGGTGAAGGTGGAGATGTTCCAGGCCTTCTTGTCCTCGTTGGTGCTGTAGACGACCAGCGGGCTGACCGAGTAGGTGCGCGCGACCCGCCACCCCTTGTCGAACGGCTGGGTCCACCTGGCCTTGCCGGTCTTGGGGTCGAGCTCCTGGACCTCGTCGTGCTCCTTGCCGGTCCCGGCGCCGCAGGAGGAGACGGCGATCAGCTTCTCGCCGCCGGCGAACGCGGCGGGGAAGCAGGCGTTGCCGTACTTCTTCTTGTCGAAGAGCTTGTCGCCGTTGGTGACGTCGTAGGCCGTGCCGGACTGGGAGCGGCCCACCATCAGCGTCTTGCCCGTGATGGAGAGTTCGACGGAGAGCGTGGAGTCGAACAGGGCGCCGTCGGCGACCTCTTCCTTCCAGCCCTTCTCGCCGGTGACGAGGTCGATCTCCTGGAGCTGGTTGCACTTGGCGCGGTCGCTGCTGCCGCTCATGTACGCGACGACGATCTTGTCGTCGGACGTCTTCTGCGGGGTCGTCGCGCAGATCTTCTGCGGGAAGGTGATCGCGTCCCAGGAGGGTTTGCCGTCACCGACGTTGTAGGCGAAGAGCTGCTTGTACGCGGCCTTCACCGCCGTCTTGCCGGTGATCCACATGCCGTCGGCGTCGGCGCCGGAGCCGGGCGCGTCGGGCGCCTCCTTGTACCAGAGGACCTTGGCCTCGCCGGCCTGGCGGCCCTCGTTGAGGTTCTCCGGGTCCTCGCCGCCGTCGCCGCTGCCGTCACCGGGGTTGACCGGGGCGGAGGAGCCGGGCTTGGCGTCGTCGGTCTTCTGGGCGACGGGCTTCTTCTTGCCCTTGCCGTCGTCGCCGCTCGTGACGGCCCACACGGTGCCGCCGACCACGAGCAGCGCGGCGACCGCGGCGCCGATGATCATGGCGGGCTTGCCCTTGAAGGGGTTGTTCGAGCCGCCCCCGGGCGGGGTGCCGGGCCCGCCGGGGTACTGCGGCTGCGGCGGGTAGCCGTACCCGGGCTGGCCGTACGGGCCCGGCTGCTGCGGCTGGCCGTAGGGGCCGGGGCTGTACGGCCCCGGCTGCTGCGGCTGCCCGTACGGACCGGGCTGCTGCGGAGGCTGCTGCGGGTAGCCGTACCCCGGCTGCGGCGGGCCCTGCGGGGGCGGCGGCGTCTGGGGCGGGCCCTGGGGCGGCGGCGGGGTCTGCGGTGCCCCGTAACCACCGCCCTGGGGCGGCTGGTTCTGCGGTGCTCCGAAGCCACCGTGCGGTGGCTGACTGGGCGGCTGAGTCATCAGCGGCTCCCCCGTTCGATCACTGATTTTTAGCCACGCCCTGAGGTACGCGATGGGCTCAGAGTCGCTTCATAAAGTTCTAAGACGCCTCTTTCTATCACCAGGTTCCGACAGCGCAGCGGGCCGATCACCCCCTGTTCCCAAGGGAGGACCGGCCCGTGATGCCCTCGTTATGCGCCTTCACGCACCCTTCACGCGTCCTCGGCCAGTTCCAGCCAGCGCATCTCCAGCTCCTCGCGCTGACCGGCCAACTCCCGCAGCTCGGCGTCCAGTTCGGCCACCTTCGCGAAGTCCGTGGCGTTTTCGGCGATGTGGGCGTGGAGCTTCGTCTCCTTCTCGGAGACCTTGTCGAGCTGCCGCTCGATCTTCTGGAGCTCCTTCTTGGCGGCGCGCTGGTCGGCCGCGCTCTTCTCCGGGGCGGCGGACTGCTGCGCGGCGGCGGGGGCCGAGGCGGCCGCGGCCTCCTCCATGCGCTGCCTGCGCTCCAGGTACTCGTCGATGCCGCGCGGCAGCATCCGCAGGGCCCCGTCGCCGAGCAGCGCGAACACCCGGTCGGTGGTGCGCTCGATGAAGAACCGGTCGTGGGAGATGACGATCATCGAGCCGGGCCAGCCGTCGAGCACGTCCTCCAGCTGGGTCAGCGTCTCGATGTCGAGGTCGTTGGTGGGCTCGTCGAGGAAGAGGACGTTGGGCTCGTCCATGAGCAGGCGCAGCAGCTGGAGCCTGCGGCGCTCACCGCCGGACAGGTCACCGACGGGCGTCCACTGCTTCTCCTTGCCGAAGCCGAACGTCTCGCACAGCTGCCCGGCCGTCATCTCGCGTCCCTTGCCGAGGTCGACGCGCTCGCGCACCTGCTGCACGGCCTCCAGCACCCGCGTGGCCGGGTCGAGTTCGGCGACCTCCTGGGAGAGGTAGGCCAGCTTCACCGTCTTGCCGACGCGGACGCGCCCGCCGACGGGCTGGGTCTCGCCGTCGGACCGGGCGGCCTCGGCCATGGCCCGCAGCAGGGACGTCTTTCCGGCGCCGTTGACCCCGACGAGGCCGATCCGGTCGCCGGGCCCGAGCTGCCAGGTGACGTGCTTGAGGAGGACCTTGGGGCCCGCCTGGACGGTGATGTCCTCCAGGTCGAACACGGTCTTGCCGAGCCGGGTGGAGGCGAACTTCATCAGCTCGCTGCTGTCCCGGGGCGGCGGCACGTCCGCGATGAGCTCGTTGGCGGCCTCGACGCGGAAGCGCGGCTTGGACGTCCGGGCGGGCGCCCCGCGGCGCAGCCAGGCCAGCTCCTTGCGGACGAGGTTCTGCCGCTTGGCCTCCTCGGTGGCGGCGATGCGCTCGCGCTCGGCCCTGGCGAAGACGTAGTCGGAGTAGCCGCCTTCGTACTCGTAGACCGCGCCGCGCTGGACGTCCCACATACGCGTGCACACCTGGTCGAGGAACCACCGGTCGTGGGTCACGCACACCAGCGCCGACCTGCGGTTCTGCAGATGCCGGGCGAGCCAGGCGATGCCCTCGACGTCGAGGTGGTTGGTGGGCTCGTCCAGGACGAGCAGGTCCTGCTCCTCGATGAGCAGCTTGGCCAGGGCGATCCGGCGCCGCTCACCGCCGGAGAGCGGGCCGATGACGGTGTCGAGGCCCTTGGGGAACCCCGGCAGGTCGAGCCCTCCGAACAGGCCGGTCAGGACGTCCCTGACCTTGGCGTCGCCCGCCCACTCGTGGTCGGCCATGTCGCCGATGACCTCGTGGCGGACGGTGGCCGCGGGGTCGAGGGAGTCGTGCTGCGTGAGCACGCCGAGGCGGAGCCCGCCCGAGTGCGTGACGCGCCCGGTGTCGGCGTCCTCCTGCTTGGCGAGCATGCGGATGAGCGTGGTCTTGCCGTCGCCGTTGCGGCCCACGACACCGACGCGGTCCCCTTCGGAGACGCCGAGGGAGACGCCGTCGAGCAGGGCGCGGGTGCCGTACACCTTGCTGACGTTCTCGACATTGACCAGGTTGACGGCCATTACTCTCCTGCCAAGGGGGATGGATCGACCCCCAGGGTAGTCGCGCGTGGGGGTGCTCCGGCCGGGGCGGTCAGACGCCGCCCGCGGCTTCCCGGCGGCGCTGGTAGCGCCACACGTCGTGCAGCCGCTCGTCGTCGCGCAGTTCCTCGGCCACAGGCCCGATCCGGTGCTCGGCCTCCACGCAGCGCGGGTCGTCGCGGTAGGCCAGGCCGGAGACGGCGCCGATGCGGATCTCCTGCCGCTCGTCGTGGGTGAGAGCGACCAGCACATCCCCCACCTCGGGCTCGCTCCCCCGGTGGTGCCCGAGCCAGTGGCACACCGCCTCGCGTACGCCGGGGTCCTCGTCATGGGCCAGGTCGAGCACGGCGGTGAGGCTCTCGGGGCGGTGCACGGTCTGCGGCACCAGTGCGCGCACCCCCGGGTCCGGGTGGGTGAGGTACGACAGCCCGACGGCCTCGATCTCCGGGGCGCTGTCGTGGGTCATCGCGTGCAGGAGAACCGCCAGCACCTGCGCGTCCTCCTCCTGTTCCGCCCACGGCACGAGCTCACGCCCCCGTTCCCAGAACGGCTGGCTTCCCTTGACGAAGTCTCCGAGGATCAGGGACAGCAGGAGGTCGGCGGCGAGCAGGCGGTGGGTCCGGTCGGGATGGTTGAGCAGGTCCCGGCTCCACAGCCAGGTCTCCTCGTCGGTCCGCCGGCCGAGCGTGAAGACGACGTCGCACCACACGACGTGGTCCCGGTCGGGGTGGGCGAGGGCCCGGGCGACCAGTTCGTCGAAGGGGGTGCGGATGCCGTAGAGGGCCTCCATGGACGTGAGGACGGCCCGGTGCTCGTCGCGCACGGTCACGGGGCCGAGCGTGAGCTGCTCGCACCACCAGCCGACCTCGTCGTCCACGGCCCGGATCCGCTCGACGGGCCCGGTGAGGCCGGTGAGGCGGCGCAGTCCGGCCTCGGCGCCCGCCTCCGACCAGCGCCTGGCCCGGTCCAGCAGTCCGGCGCGCGCCGGTGCCGGGAGCGGGATCCGGCTGGTGGCGAGCGTGTAGGTCATGTGGTGTGACCCGCCGTCCACCGCCCGCAGCAGCGGCGTGCTCCCGTCGGGCAGCGGGCGCAGGGGGTCGGCTCCGGCCTGGAGCAGCGCTTCGGCGACGGGTTCGTCGTACGCCGCCACCGCGAGGCACAGGACCGGGAGGCCGTCGGCGAGGGTGTCTGGGTCGGCCCCGGACTCCAGCAGTGCCCTGACCTCGTCCGCGTCCCCGCGCCGTACCGCCGCGACCAGTTCCCGCACGCCTGCGCCCCCTCGTGAAACAACTGAGGGAGCCTAGACGCCCGGCCGCGGCCGCGGCACGTGATTAACGCCCGGCGATCGTCGCCCCGGGCGCCGGGCCCGAGGCCGTACGCACCGTCCGGCACGTCCCGGACGCGAGCAGGGCCTGTGCCACCGCGGCCGCCGACTCCGGGTCGCGTACCAGGAACGCGGTGGTCGGGCCGGAGCCCGAGACGAGCGCGGTGAGGGCACCGGCGGCCCGCCCCGCGGCCAGGGTGCCGGCGAGTTCGGGGAGGAGCGACAGGGCCGCGGGCTGGAGGTCGTTGGAGACGGCGGCGGCGAGCGCGTCCGGGTCGCCCTTGGCGAGGGCGGCGAGGAGTTCCTGGGAGGCGACGGGCTCGGGGATGTCCGTGCCCTCGCCGAGCCGGTCGAACTCGCGGAAGACCGCGGGGGTGGACAGGCCCCGCCCGGCCATCGCGAACACCCAGTGGAAGGTGCCGCCGACCTCCAGGGGCGTCAGCTGCTCGCCCCGCCCGATGCCGAGGGCCGCCCCGCCGACCAGGCTGAACGGCACGTCGCTGCCCAGCTCGGCGCAGATCTCCAGGAGTTCCTCGCGGGAGGCGCCGGTCTGCCACAGCGCGTCGCAGGCCACCAGGGCGCCGGCGCCGTCCGCGCTGCCGCCCGCCATGCCGCCGGCGACGGGGATGTCCTTGGCGATGTGGAGGTGGACGCCGGGGCTGCGGCCGTACCGTTCGGCGAGCGCCACGGCGGCCCGTGCCGCCAGGTTCGTGCGGTCCAGGGGGACCTGGTCGGCGTCCGGGCCGTCGCAGGTGACGCGGAGCTCGTCGGCCGGGGTGACGGTGATCTCGTCGTAGAGGCCGACCGCGAGGAAGACGTTGGCCAGGTCGTGGAAGCCGTCGGGGCGGGCGGCGCCGACCGCCAGCTGGACGTTGACCTTGGCCGGGACACGGACCGTGACGCTCACGCGGGCTCCTTCTCCTGGTGCCGGTCCGCCTTGTGCTCGGCGATCCGCGCGAACTCTTCCACGGTCAGCGACTCGCCCCGGGCCTGCGGCGAGACCCCGGCGGCGACGAGGGCCTCCTCGGCCGCGGCGGCGGATCCGGCCCAGCCGGAGAGCGCGGCCCGCAGCGTCTTGCGGCGCTGGGCGAACGCCGCGTCGACGACGGCGAACACCTCGCGCCGGGCGGCCGTCGTCTTCAGCGGCTCGCTCCGGCGGACCAGCGAGACCAGGCCGCTGTCGACGTTGGGCGCCGGCCAGAACACGTTCCGCCCGATGGCACCGGCGCGCTTGACCTCGGCATACCAGTTGGCCTTGACCGAGGGGACGCCGTAGACCTTCGAGCCGGGCGGCGCGGCGAGCCGGTCGGCGACCTCCGCCTGGACCATGACGAGGGTGCGCTCGATGGTCGGGAAGGTCTCCAGCATGTGCAGCAGGACCGGCACGGCCACGTTGTAGGGCAGGTTGGCGACCAGCGCGGTGGGCGCGGGGCCCGGCAGTTCGGTGACGTGCATGGCGTCCGAGTGGACCAGGGCGAACCGGTCGGCGCGCTCGGGCATGCGGGCCGTGATGGTCGCGGGCAGCGCACCGGCGAGCACGTCGTCGATCTCCACGGCCGTGACCCGGACGGCGGCCTCCAGCAGCGCGAGGGTGAGCGACCCGAGGCCCGGGCCGACCTCGACGACCACGTCGTCGGGGCGGACCTGTGCGGTGCGGACGATACGGCGGACGGTGTTCGCGTCGATCACGAAGTTCTGTCCGCGTTGCTTGGTCGGGCGCACGCCGAGGGCCGCCGCGAGCTCGCGGACGTCGGCGGGGCCCAGGAGGGCGTCGGGGGTGGGGCTGCTGGTCACGGGACAAGGGTACGGGGGTTCGGTTCCCCCCTCGTCCGCCTGCTCGTCCGCCCGCTCATCCGCCCAGCCGTGCCCCGCAGTGCGGCCAGGGGCTGGCTCCCTGCCGCACGTACAGCTTCTTCGCCCGGTACGTCTGTTCCGCCGCCGGGGCGTCCTGGGGGCGGCCACTGCCGCCGAGGGCCTGCCAGGTGCGGGTGTCGAACTGGTAGAGGCCGCCGTAGGTGCCCGAGGAGTCGACCGCGTCGGGCCGGCCGCCGGACTCGCAGGCCGCGAGGCCCTGCCAGTCGAGGTGGTCGGCGCCCTGCACGGAGGCGGGGCGCGGCTTGGTGCCGACCTTGACCACCTGCGGGCGCGGCTCGCGCACCACCTCGGACCTGATCCGGCGTGGCTTCTGCTTGACGCCGTTGACCGTGCGCAGGGAGTAGGTGACCCGGCGCAGGCCCGGTTCGCCCGGGCGCTCCACGACCTCCGTGCCGCGGAAGAGGTCCGGGTCCTCCGTGCGCCGCACCTGGAACGGGATCGCCTCCTCGCGGACCTCCTTGCCGCCGGTGATCCGCAGCACGGTCACGGTCTGCCCGTCGCGCGGGAAGCTCCCCTGCGGGACCGACGTGGTGTCCTGGCCGTGCAGGGTGATCCCGGCCTCCTCGACGGCCTCCCGTACGGTCGCGGCGTTGGTGCGCACGGTGCGGGCGCGGCCGTCCGCCATGATCGTGACCGTGCGTTCGGTCCGCACGTCCAGGGCGAGCCCTTCACGCCCGATGCGCCGGGAGCGCGACGCGGACACGTACGCGCCCTCCTGCCGCACGCCCAGCTGCCGCAGCGCCCCCTCCACCGTGTGGGCGGTCGTCCAGACCTCGCGCCGGTGCCCGTCGAGGGTGAGCCGCACGGGACGGGCGAAGTGCACGGCGACCTCGTCGCCGCTGCTGATCTCCGTGCCGGGCCCGGGCGCGACCACGTCATGGGCGCCCACCTCGACGCCCTCCTCCGCGAGCAGCTCGGTGACGTCGTCGGCGAAGGTGTGCAGGGTGCGCGCCTTGCCGTCGACGTTCAGCTCGATCGCCTTGTCCTTGGCGACGAACGCCGTGGTGCCGCCGGCCAGGAAGGCGACGACCAGGGCCTGCGGGAGGAGCCGCCGCATGGGGCTGTCCGGGCGCTCGGCGTAGCGCGCCTTGCGCCGGCGTGCGGATCTTCGGTGCGCGCCGGTGCGCGCCACGGCACGAGATCCGGCGTGCACACCCGGGCCCTGGCCCGGCCGCCCGACGGACCCGGGCGCCGGCCCGTCGTCCCGGGCACCCTGCCGGGGCAGCCCGGGCAGGGTCGGCGCCTCGTAGGCGGGCCGGTAGGTGTCCGCGTAGGTGTTCGCGTAGGCGCCGGGTGACCCGGGTGCCGCGGGCGTCCCGCAGCCGAGCGTCTCGGCGCTGTGCAGATCGACCGGCGGGGCGTGGAAGTCGCCGTACACCGGGTGGGCATAGGCCGGGCCACACGTCTCATACGTCTCGTAGGTCTCAGAAGTCCCGTACATGTCGTACGTTCCGTATCGGGAGTTGCTCACGCCGACACGCTCCAGGGGCCGGAGGGGTCCAGAGGGGTCCGGATCGGGCCCCCAGAACCTAGCGGAGCGTTCGTCACTCTCCAAAGCGACGCGGCTACGCACAGTAGTGCGGCCGGTGTCAGTACCCGAAGGCGCGTGCGGTGTTGGCGCCGAGCGCCGTGGCGAGGGTGTCCTCGTCGATGCCGCGCACCCCGGCCATGGCGCGCACGGTGACCGGCACGAGGTACGGGGCGTTGGGCCGCCCGCGGTAGGGCGCCGGGGTGAGGAAGGGCGCGTCCGTCTCGACGAGGAGGAGCTCCAGCGGGGCCACGGCCACCGCGTCCCGCAGATTCTGGGCGTTCTTGAAGGTGACGTTGCCGGCGAAGGACATGAAGTAGCCCGCGCTCGCGCAGATCTCCGCCATCTCGGCGTCGCCGGAGTAGCAGTGGAAGACGGTCCGCTCGGGGGCGCCCTCCTCCTTCAGCACGCGCAGGACGTCGGCGTGGGCCTCGCGGTCGTGGATGACCAGGGCCTTGCCGTGGCGCTTGGCGATCTCGATGTGGGCGCGGAAGGACAGCTCCTGCGCGTCCTTGCCCTCGGGCCCGGTGCGGAAGTAGTCGAGGCCGGTCTCACCGACGCCCTTGACCTGGGGCAATGCGGCGAGCCGGTCGATCTCGGCGAGCGCTTCGTCCAGCGCCGCCCGGCCGCCGGCCTCGCGGGCGCCCTGCCGCGACCAGCCGTCGGGGTCGCCGTGCACGATCCGGGGTGCCTCGTTCGGGTGCAGGGCGACCGTGGCGTGGACGGCGTCGTGGGCCGCCGCGGTCTCGGCCGCCCACCGGGAGCCCTTGAGGTCGCAGCCGACCTGCACGACCGTCGTCACTCCGACCGACGCCGCCTTCGCCAGTGCCTCCTCGACCGTGCCGGACTGCATGTCCAGGTGGGTGTGGGAGTCGGCGACCGGGACCCGGAGGGGCTCCGGGAGGGGCGGGGCCGCGTTCTTGTCCTGGCGGCCGGAGTCGTTCGAAGGCATGCCCCGATCCTACGAAAGAGGTACGCCCTCCCCGATGGGGGAGGACCGGGGAGGGCGTCGGACAAGGCGGCCGGACGGGTCAGCTCGCCTTGCGCTGGAAGGGGTGCAGCAGGTCGGACAGGTGCCAGTGGTGGTGCTCGCGCCCCTCGCCGTCGGCCGGCGGCGCGGGCACTTCCACGGGCCCGGCGGGCGGCGGCACCCGGGAGGGCCGGTGCGCCGCGTCGCGCGCCGACGCGACCCGCCCGGGCCGCATGATCCGCACGACGTGGCTGTCGCAGTGGTGGCACTCGGGCTTGCTCAACGGGGAGGGCACGACCTTGCCGTCCGCGACGTAGAGGACGAACTCGTGACCCGCGGCGTCCGTATGGTGCTCTATCTCGTACGACTGCTCCCAGCCGTGCCCGCACCGCATGCATGCGAACGAGTAGGACTCGTTGACGACTGCGCTCGCACCGGCGCGGAGCCCGGTCTGCCCTGCGATCTCACTCATGCCAGCTCCTGTTCCGCTGTGGCGTGAGGACGATTCCGTCCCCGCAACCCAGTGGACTCCTCGGCCGGACCGATGGCAGCAGACCTGTCGACTGTTGGCCCCGATTTGGGCGTCCCTTGCCGTTGCACCCCTTGCGCTTTGCCCACCCATGGGGCGCACGCTCAAACGACATGCGCCCTGCTCAGAGGGTGTTCAACGCCCCCTTTAGGGGCGCGGGGAACTGCGCGATCGACCACACACCACCCGCACCCCGCGAAGCACCTGGAGCCCCACCCCGAACCCGGTCAGGGAGCGGCATTCTTCGCAGCGACCACGGCGTCAAAAACAACCCTCTTCGGCACACCCGCCTCCACCGCCACCGCGGCGATCGCCTCCTTGCGCCGCTCCCCCGCTTCCTCCCGCACCCGGACCCGCCGCACCAGCTCCTCGGGACCGACCTCCTCGGGCCCCTTCTCCGGCGCGCCCTCGACCACGACCGTGATCTCCCCGCGCACCCCCTCCGCGGCCCACGCGGCCAGCTCCCCGAGCCCGCCACGCCGCACCTCCTCGTACGTCTTGGTCAGCTCACGGCACACCGCGGCCCGCCGCTCCGCCCCGAACACCTCGGCCATCGCCGCCAGCGTGTCGTCGAGCCGGTGGGGAGCCTCGAAGTAGACGAGCGTCCGCCGCTCCCCGGCGACCTCCCGCAGCCGCCCCAGCCGCTCCCCCGCCTTGCGCGGCAGGAACCCCTCGAAGCAGAACCGGTCGACCGGCAGTCCGGACAGCGCGAGCGCGGTGAGCACCGCGGACGGTCCGGGCACGGCGGTGACCCGCACGTCCCGCTCGACCGCGGCGGCGACCAGCCGGTACCCCGGGTCGGACACGGACGGCATCCCCGCGTCCGTGACCAGCAGCACCCGCGACCCGCCCACCAGCTCCTCGACCAGCTCCGGCGTCCGGGCGGACTCGTTGCCCTCGAAGTACGACACGACCCGCCCCTTGGGCATGACGCCGAGCGCCTGGGTCAGCCGGCGCAGCCGCCGCGTGTCCTCGGCGGCGATCACATCGGCTCCGGCCAGTTCCTCGGCGAGCCGGGGCGGGGCGTCCGCGATGTCGCCGATGGGGGTGCCTGCGAGTACGAGGGTTCCGATCACGCCTCCATCCTCCCAGGGGCGGCGGACGCGGACTCCTCCCAGGGGCGGAGGATGCGGACGCATACCGGCCATGCACGGGACTCACACAGAACGGTTCCCTACGATGGCGCGGTGACCAGTACCGCGTCCTCCACGGACACCCGGCAGGGCCAGGCGCCGCTCGACCAGCGGCCGTCCTGGCAGCAGCGGCTGCGCCGTTTCGGCTACCAGGGGCAGCCCAGAAGCGACGCCCGCGACGTCCGTGACCGCCTGGTGCCGCCCTACACCGAGCCCTCCCCGCGCCTGTGGGCGGCGCTCGGCGTCCCGCACAAGCTCGCGGGCCGGCTGGTGCGCTGGTCGGGCTGGATCGGCCCGCTGCTCGTCACGCTGCTGGCGGGGGTGCTGCGGTTCTGGAACCTGGGCAGCCCCAGGGCGGTGATATTCGACGAGACGTACTACGCCAAGGACGCGTGGGCGCTGATCCACCGCGGGTTCGAGCTCAACTGGGACAAGAAGGCCAACGACCTGGTCCTGTCGTCGGGCGGGCACGTCCCGCTCCCGGCGGACGCCGCGTACGTGGTGCACCCGCCGGTCGGCAAGTACGTCATCGGGCTCGGCGAGCTGATGTTCGGGTTCGACCCCTTCGGCTGGCGTTTCATGACGGCCGTGCTCGGCACGCTGTCCGTGCTGCTGCTGTGCCGGATCGGCCGCCGCCTGTTCCGCTCCACCTTCCTGGGGTGTCTGGCGGGCGCGCTGATGGCGGTGGACGGCCTGCACTTCGTGATGAGCCGCACGGCGCTGCTCGACGGCGTGCTGATGTTCTTCGTGCTGGCCGCGTTCGGCTGCCTGCTCGTCGACCGTGACCGGGCCCGCGCGAAACTCGCCGCCGCGCTGCCGGCGGCCGAGGACGGCAGGGTCCGTCCCGACCGGCACACGGCGGAGACGGCCCGCCTGGGGTGGCGCCCCTGGCGCTGGGCGGCGGGCCTGATGCTGGGCCTGGCCATCGGCACGAAGTGGAACGGCCTCTACATCCTGGCCGCGTTCTGCCTGATGGCGGTGTTGTGGGACGTCGGTTCGCGGCGGGTCGCCGGTGCCCGGCACCCGTACGCGGCGGTCCTCAGGCGCGACACCGGCCTCGCGTTCCTCGCCACGGTCCCGGTCGCCCTGGTCACCTACCTGCTGTCCTGGACCGGCTGGATCCTCTCCGCCACGAACGGCTCCGGCGGCTACTACCGCAACTGGGCCGCGACCAGCGGCAAGGGCGGCAGCTGGACGTTCCTGCCCGACTGGCTTCGCAGCCTGTGGCACTACGAGCACCAGGTGTACGAGTTCCACGTCGGCCTGTCCTCGCCGCACACGTACCAGTCCAACCCGTGGAGCTGGCTCGTCCTCGGCCGCCCGGTGTCGTACTTCTACGAGTCCCCGGCCCCCGGCAAGGACGGCTGCCCCGCCGACGCCGGCGAGAAGTGCGCCCGCGAGGTCCTCGCGCTCGGCACGCCGCTGCTGTGGTGGGTCGCCTGTTTCGCGGTCCTCTACGTGCTGTGGCGCTGGTTCTTCCGCCGTGACTGGCGCGCGGGGGCCATCGCCTGCGGCATCGCGGCCGGCTACCTGCCCTGGTTCATGTACCAGGAGCGCACGATCTTCTTCTTCTACGCCGTCGTTTTCCTGCCGTTCCTGTGCCTTGCGGTCGCGATGCTCCTCGGCGCGATCATCGGCCCACCCCGCTCCACCGACACCCGCCGCGTCGCGGGCGCCACGGCGGCGGGCGTCCTCGTCCTCCTGATCACCTGGAACTTCATCTATTTCTGGCCGCTCTACACCGGCACCGCCATCCCGATCGACGACTGGCGGTCGCGGATGTGGCTGGATACGTGGGTGTAGCAGGGCGCGTGAGCATGACGGTCCCGTAACCCGCAGGACCGTCATGGACCGTGGCCGGTCGTCAGCGGCCGTGGACCAGCAGAGCAGGACGAGAACGTCGCCCGGCCGCAGAGAGCTCCTGTCCATACGCCAGGTTTCGCCACCCCAGCAAGCCGGCGACCTGCGCTTCCTTCTCCGCCACCCGGAACGCCACCCCTGCGCAAGCCCGCGTTTCGCCACCCAAATCGGGGCATCTTGATTCCGGGTCGCGCGGCCATGCTTGAGCTTTACCGCTGACGTGCGGTTACCTCATCCAGTGATGCCGTGCCGGACGGACCGAGTCGGCTCCAGTGTCTCCCCGCGTACGCAAAAGGCCTGACTTCGGGGTGCCTCCCAAAGTCAGGCCAGTGCGCGGGGCAGGGTGTGCCCGGCCGAATACTCAGCGGTCGGGCACACTCACCCTGACCAGCCGTCCGGCTCACCCTTCACGTCTCACAGGAAGTGCTCGACGCATCCCGCAATGGCAGTGACCGCTGTGAGGAAAAGGGCCGCCAACTGCACCCAGTCAGACCGCCGTTTCCCACGGCAGGCCCCTCGCCTCGTCGATCGCTCCATCCGTCCGGTCTCCCATCCCTCTGCCCTCCCAACCAAGTTGGGACCCGCCGCCTACCGGCGGGCGTTCAGATGAGGGACAGCACCCGGCTCAAGGCAACCTACCGGCGCGCCACGGCACCGCACGACCGAACGCCACTGTTCGCCAGGGCGCGCCAGTCATCACTCCGGACAGCGCCAGTGTTCGGTCAAAATTCGAAACACCCGTCCCCCTGGTAACCGCTTACGCATAGAGTGCCCCCCGGCACCGAGCTTTCTGAACGCGTTCAAAGGAGCGCGTGGGGCTCTACGGGGAGGGGTCCGGCCATGGGCAAGGGGGTCAAAGCCGCCGTCATAGGCGGGGTGTTCGCGGTGATGGTGGGCGGGGCCGGGTACGGCGCCTACAACCTCGTGAGCGCCCTCGACGGTGACGGGGGCGGCGCGGGCGGGGTGGCCTCGGAGAAGAAGTCGGGGCCGCCCGACCAGGACGAGGTCAAGGAGACCACGGCCAAGTTCTTCTCGGCCTGGGAGAAGGGCGCCGCCGCCACCGCGGCCTCGTACACGAACAACGACGGCGCCGCCGAGCAGCTGCTCACCGCCTTCGGCGACGACGCGCACATCACCGGCGTGAAGATCACGCCGGGCGCGGCCCGGGGCAACACCGTGCCGTACACGGTGAAGGCGAAGGTGACCTACGACGGGAAGTCGAAGCCGCTCGGCTACAAGAGCGAGCTGAAGGTCGTGCGCGGACTGACCACCGGGCGGGCGCTGGTCGACTGGCAGCCGTCCGTCGTGCACCCCGGGCTGAAGAAGGGGGACACCCTCGTCACCGAGCAGTCGGCCACGCCGCCCATCGAGGCCGTGGGCCGCGACGGCTCCGAGCTGACGAAGGAGAAGTACCCCTCCCTCGGACCGGTCCTGGACGCCCTGCGCGACAAGTACGGCGAGAAGGCGGGCGGCACCCCCGGCGTCGAGCTGGTCATCCGGCACGCCGGCGACGGTGCTCCCGACACGCCGCTGCTCACCCTCGCCAAGGGCAAGCCGGGCAAGCTCACCACCACGATCAGCCCGGGCGCGCAGGCGGCGGCCGAGAAGGCGGTCAAGCGGTTCGCCCAGTCGTCGGTGGTGGCCGTCAAGCCCAGCACCGGCGAGGTGCTGGCCGTGGCCAACCACCGCACGGACGGCTTCAACGCCGCCTTCCAGGGCGAGGCGGCACCCGGCTCCACCATGAAGATCATCACCGCCGCGATGCTCATCGACAACGGCGTGACCTCGATGAACGGCCCGGCGCCCTGCCCGGACACCGCCGTGTGGCAGAGCCAGACGTTCAAGAACCTGACCGGCATGAAGCCCGACGAGAGCGCGACGCTCTCCAACAGCTTCATGCGGTCCTGCAACACCGCCTTCATCAAGCTGATCGACGAGAAGCCGCTCACGGACGCCTCGCTGACCCAGGAGGCCGAGGAGCGCTTCGGGCTGGGGCAGGACAACTGGAAGACCGGCATCGCCTCCTTCGACGGCAGCGTCCCCGCCGTCGACGGGCCGGACCGGGCGGCGGGCGCCATCGGGCAGGGCCAGGTGCAGATGAGCCCGCTGAACATGGCCTCGGTCACCGCGACCGCCATCACCGGCGCCTTCCGCCAGCCCTACCTGGTCTCGCCGGAGCTGGACGGCCGGGAACTGGCCCGGGCCCAGGGCCTGCGGGCGAGCACCGCAGCCCAGCTCAAGCAGATGATGCGGCTCACGGCCACACAGGGCACCGCCGCGCAGGCCATGGCCGGTCTCGGCGGCGACATCGGCGCCAAGACCGGTTCCGCCGAGGTCGACGGCAACGCCAAGTCCAACAGCTGGTTCACCGGATTCCGGGGTGACGTCGCGGCGGCGGCCATGACGGAGGAGGGCGGCCACGGCGGCGACGCGGCCGGGCCGATTGTCGCAGCCGTGCTACGAACAGGTGGCTGATCTCACCTCCGCCGCACGGGACTCTAGGGTGGTGGCCGTCGTTGGGACATGGGACGGCTGAGGGCGACGGGGACCCTGGGGAATCTCGGAGGAACGGACAGCAGTGGGCAACAGAAGGCGCGTCGCCGAGCGACGGAAGACCGGACCCGCCGTGATCGGCGGGATGATCGCCGTGGTCGTCGTGGGCGCCGGGGCCGGTGCCTACGCGCTGTACGGCGGTGGCGCCGCCGCCGACGACGGGACGCGGGCGTCGGACCAGAAGCCCGAGGTGAAGACGGGCCCGCTGTCCCCGGCCGAAGTCACCACCGCCGCCCGCGCCTTCCTCACCGCCTGGCAGTCACAGAAGGTCGACCGGGCCGCCGCGGCCACCGACGACACCTCCGCGGCCCGGTCGTTGCTCACCGGCTACACCAAGGACGCCCGCATCAAGGACGTCACCCTCACCCCGGGCAGGCCCACCGGCGCCAAGGTGCCCTTCTCCGTCAAGGGCACGGTGTCCTACAAGGGCACCGACAAGCCGCTGGCGTACAAGAGCGCCCTGACCGTCGTGCGCCGCGCCGCCGACGGAAAGCCGCTGGTCGACTGGCACGCGGCGGTCGTCCACCCGGATCTGCGGGACGGCGACACCCTGGTCACCGGCGCGGCGGGCACGCCCCCGGTCAAGGCGCTCGACCGGGACGGCGGCGAACTGACCAAGCAGAAGTACGCCTCGATCGGCCCGATCCTGGACGGCCTGCGCGAGAAGTACGGCAAGGAGGCCGGCGGCAAGGCCGGCATCGAACTGCGGGTGGTGCGCGGGAAGGCCGCCGAGGCGAAGGACCTCTCCGACAAGACCCTGCTGGAGCTGAGCGAGGGCACGCCCGGCACGGTGAAGACCACGCTGGACCCGGCCCTCCAGAAGGCCGCCGAGCAGCAGGTCGCCAAGAAGGCCAAGTCGTCCGTGGTCCTGTTGCAGGCGTCGACCGGCGAGATCCTGGCCGCCGCCAACGCCTCCCCCGGTTTCAACACCGCCTTCCAGGGCTCCCTGGCCCCCGGCTCCACGATGAAGGTCATCACCTCCTCGCTGCTGATCGAGAAGGGCCTGGCCTCGGCGGACAAGAAGCACCCGTGCCCGAAGTACTTCACGTACGGGCACTGGAAGTTCCAGAACGACGACAAGTTCCAGATCAAGAACGGCACGTTCAAGGCGAGCTTCGCCCGCTCCTGCAACACGGCCTTCATCAGCCAGGCCCCCAAGCTGAAGGACGACGACCTGACCAAGGAGGCCCAGCAGGTCTACGGCCTGGGGCTGAACAACTGGGCCATCGGTGTGCCGTCCTTCGACGGCGCGGTGCCGGTGCAGTCGGCCGCCCAGATGGGTGCCTCGCTGATCGGGCAGGGCGGGGTCCGCATGAACCCGCTGAACATGGCGTCGGTGTCGGCGACGGTCAAGTCCGGCACCTTCCACCAGCCGTACCTGGTCTCCCCGGACGTGGACGGCCGCAAGCTGGCGAAGGCCGCGCGCACGATGCCGGCGAGCACCCTGTCCCAGCTGCGTGAGCTGATGGCGTACACCGCCGCGTACGGCACGGCCGCGGAGGCGATGTCCGGGGTCGGCGGCGACGTCGGGGCGAAGACCGGGTCCGCCGAGGTCGACGGGCAGAAGAAGCCGAACGGCTGGTTCACGGCCTACCGGGGCGACCTGGCCGCCGCGGGCGTGGTCCAGCAGGGCGGGCACGGCGGTTCGACGGCCGGTCCGATCGTGGCGGCCCTGCTGAAGGCGGGCGGCTGAACCCGCCGGGGAAGGCGGCTGAACCCGCCGGGGAACGAGGTCAGTGGGTCACGGGTTCCGCGGCGGCCATGTACGTCCGCCGCAGGAACCGCAGCAGCGCCTGCCGCTCGAACTGCACCACCGACACCCCTTGCGCGGAGTGGAACTCCACCACGACCTGCACCCGGCCGCACGGCCACACCCGCACCTCGCCGCTCCCGGCGGGGGCCCGCAGCCCTTCCTCCAGCAGCTCGCGGCTGAACACCCACTCGCGTCCCGCGGCGCCCGGCAGCGCCATGCGCACCTTCCGGGGGTCGTGGTCGGGGTCGTACCGCAGGGTGACCGGAACCGCCTCCAGCTCGTCGACGAGCGGCACGGCCGCGTCCGAGACGATGTGGGCTCGCGCGTACTGCTCGACTACGGACATCGGACAGCCCCTTCACCGTGCGCAATCCGAGTGGAAACCGTGCGTCCACTCCCTCTCCAATGTCGCATATTTTCCGGATTGCGCTTCCGGAGCCGGATATATCACGGGTGAGATAAAACGAGCGTCACGCTCTTGCAAATCGTTCGCATCAAGCCACATCATCGAACGGTGCATGTACCTGACGGATTCATCAACGCGCCCACCTCCGCCGCCACCGGCGTGATCGCCGCGGGCGCCATCGCCGTGAGCCTGCGCGGCGCACGCCGCGAACTCGACGAGCGCACGGCGCCGCTGGCCGGGCTCGTGGCAGCGTTCATCTTCGCCGTGCAGATGCTGAACTTCCCCGTGGCCGCGGGGACCAGCGGCCATCTCCTGGGCGGTGCGCTGGCGGCGATACTCGTCGGCCCCTACACCGGGGTGCTGTGCGTCTCCGTCGTCCTGCTGATGCAGGGCATCCTGTTCGCGGACGGCGGTCTGACCGCGCTGGGCGTGAACATCACCAACATGGCGATCGTCACGACGGTCGTGGCCTACGCCCTCTTCCGCGGCCTGGTGAAGGTGCTGCCCCGCACCCGCCGGTCGGTCACCGCGGCCGCCTTCGTCGCGGCCCTGGTCTCCGTCCCGGCCGCCGCGCTGGCCTTCACGCTGATGTACGCGATCGGCGGCACCACCGACGTCTCGATCGGCAAGGTCGCCACCGCCATGGTCGGCGTGCACGTCCTGATCGGCATCGGCGAGGCCGTGATCACCGCACTGACCGTCGGCGCGGTCATCGCCGTCCGCCCGGACCTGGTGTACGGGGCGCGCGGGCTGACGCAGAAGCTCAAGCTGCGGGTGAACGGCGAACTGGTCGACGCCCCCGACGCCGAGCCCGAGCCCGTGCCCGCCGCAGCGCGGACCTCGCACCGCAAGGTGTGGGCGGCCGGCCTGGTCGCCTCCCTCGTGCTGGCCGGGTTCGTCAGCTTCTACGCCTCGGCGAACCCCGACGGCCTGGAGAAGGTCGCCGCCGACCACGGCATCGACAAGAAGACCGAGGAGCACTCCACGGCCGACTCCCCGCTCGCCGACTACGGCGTCAAGGACGTCGACGACGCCCGTCTGTCCGGGGGGCTTGCGGGTGTCATCGGTGTGGGCGTCACGGTCGTCGCGGGCACCGGCGTGTTCTGGGCGGTGCGCCGCCGCAGGACGGACGACGCGTCCCCGTCGGAGACCACGAGCGCGACGAGCGTCTGACATGGGAGCCGGGCACGCGCACAAGCTGTACCGGCACGGGCACTCGCCCGTGCACGGCCTGCCGCCGCACACCAAGCTCGCCGCCGTGTTCGCCTTCGTGGTCGTCGTGGTGTCGACGCCGCGGGAGGCGATGTGGGCGTTCGGGCTGTACGCCGTGCTGCTCGGGGCCGCCGCGTGCGTCGCACGCGTGCCCGCCGGCTTCCTGCTCCGGCGGCTGCTGATCGAGGTGCCGTTCGTCGCGTTCGCGGTGCTCATGCCGTTCGTGGCGGAGGGCGAGCGGGTCGACGTCCTCGGCCTGTCCCTGAGCGTGAACGGCCTGTGGGGCGCCTGGAACGTGCTCGCCAAGGGCACGCTCGGCGTCGCGGCCTCGGTGCTGCTGGCCGCCACGACCGAGCTGCGCGAACTGCTGCTGGGCCTGCAGCGCCTCAAACTCCCGCCGTTGCTCGTGCAGATCGCGTCCTTCATGATCCGCTACGGCGACGTCATCACCGAGGAGATGCGCCGCATGCGGATCGCCCGGGAGTCCCGCGGCTTCGAGGCGAAGGGCGTCAGGCACTGGGGCGTGCTCGCCAAGTCGGCCGGCGCGCTCTTCATCCGCTCCTACGAACGCGGCGAGCGGGTGCACCTGGCCATGGTCAGCCGCGGCTACGCCGGCTCCATGCCCGTCATCGACGAGGTGACCGCGTCCCGGGCGCAGTGGTCGTACGCCCTCGCCCTCCCCTGCGCCGCGCTGCTCGTCTGTCTGCTGGGATGGACCCTGTGACTGCTTCCCTGGAGGTCTCCGGCCTCGCCTTCGCCTACCCCGACGGGCACCAGGCCCTCTTCGGCGTCGACTTCTCGGTCGCGCGCGGCGAGCGGGTCGCGCTGCTCGGGCCGAACGGCGCCGGCAAGACGACCCTCGTCCTGCACCTCAACGGCATCCTGACCGGCGGCGCCGGCACGGTGAGGGTCGCCGGGCTGCCCGTGGACAAGCGGAACATGGCCGAGGTCCGGCGCCGGGTCGGCATCGTCTTCCAGGACCCGGACGACCAGCTGTTCATGCCCACGGTCCGGGAGGACGTGGCGTTCGGGCCCGCTGCGGCCGGGCTGAAGGGGCCGGAGCTGGAGGAGCGTGTGCAGCGCGCGCTGGAGCGGGTCGGCATGGCGGAGTTCAAGGACCGGCCCCCGCACCACCTCTCCTTCGGCCAGCGCCGCCGGGTGGCCGTCGCGACCGTGCTGGCGATGGAGCCGGAGATCCTCGTCCTGGACGAGCCCTCCTCCAACCTCGACCCGGCCTCGCGCCGCGAACTGGCGGACATCCTGCGCTCCCTGGACGTGACCGTGCTGATGGTCACGCACGACCTGCCCTACGCCCTGGAGCTGTGCCCGCGCTCCCTGATCCTCAGCGACGGGGTGATCGCGGCCGACGGGCCGACCGGCGAGCTGCTCTCCGACGAGGAGCTGATGCGGGCCCACCGTCTGGAGCTGCCGTTCGGTTTCGATCCGCGTTCCGTCCCGGCGGCTCCGGCCCGTCCGTGACAATGGCCGCGTGACGAACGAGGAGAGCACCGGACCACCGCTGCTGGACGACCAGCTGTGCTTCGCGCTGTACGCCGCCCAGCGCGCGGTGACGGCGGCGTACCGCCCGCTCCTCGACGAGCTGGGCCTCACCTACCCCCAGTACCTGGTGCTGCTGGTCCTCTGGGAGCGCGGCGAGACGACGGTGAAGGAGCTGGCCGCGGCCCTGCGCCTCGACTACGGCACGGTCTCGCCGCTGCTGAAGCGGCTGGAGGCGGCCGGTCTGGTCCGGCGTGAGCGGTCGGCGCGGGACGAGCGGTCGGTGCTCGTGGCCGTGACGGGCCGCGGGGAGGAACTCCGGGAGCGGGCGGGGCGGGTGCCCGGCGCACTGGTCGCGGCGACGGGGCTCGACGGCACGGAGGCCGGGCGGTTGCGTGCAGAGCTGTGGCGGCTGGCCGAGCGGGCTGAGTCGGCGGCGGCCCGGGCCCGCTGAAGGTTACCCGCGGTTGCCACCCCCTGGGCATGACAAGGGAGTTACCGGCCAGTACCTTGTGCACGATGTGTTTGTGCGCACTTGGTTCCGGTGGAGGACAGCATGACGGACGGCCCCGCCGTCGACACCCGCCCGACGAAGATCATGTTCGTGGCGGAGGCCACTGCCCACGGTGGCCGCGAAGGCTATGTCACCAGCCAGGACGGACAGCTCGACCTCAAGGTCGCCATGCCCCCGCAGCTCGGCGGCGACGGTAACGGCACCAACCCGGAACAGCTCTTCGCGGCCGGCTACAGCTCCTGCTTCCACAACGCCCTCATCCTCGTCGGCAACCGCGAGGGCTACGACCTGACCGGCTCCACGGTCTCCGCGAAGGTCGGCATCGGCCCCAACCAGCAGCGCGGCTACGGCCTCGCGGTCGCCCTCAGCGTCTCCCTGCCGGTCGTCGACGCCGACCTTGCGACCAGGCTGGTGGACGCGGCCCACGAGGTCTGCCCGTACTCGAACGCGACCCGCGGGAACATCGACGTGACCATCCTGCTTGGCTAGAGGGGAACGGCCCGCAAGACGAGAGGTACCGACGTGGACGTGAACGGCACAGTCGCCGAGGGCTTCGAGCCGGTCAGGGAAGCGTTCGTACGGAACTTCGCGACGCTCGGGGACCGGGGCGCGGCGGTCGCCGTCTACCGGGACGGGCACAAGGTCGTCGATCTGTGGGGCGGCACCAAGGACGTCGACGGCACGGCTCCCTGGGAGCGCGGCACCGCCCAGGTCGTGCGCTCGGCGACGAAGGGGGTCGCCGCCGCCGTACTCCTGCTGCTGCACCAGCGCGGACAGCTGGACCTGGACGCTCCGGTGGGGCACTACTGGCCCGAGTTCAAGGCGCGGGGCAAGGAACGGGTGCTGGTCCGGCACGTGCTGAACCACCGGGCCGGGCTGCCGGTCCTGGACCGGCCGCTCACCCCGCAGGAGGCGCTCGACCCGCTGAAGGGCCCGGAGGCCGTCGCCGCGCAGGCCCCCGTCTGGGAGCCCGGCACCGACCACGGCTACCACGCCCTCACCTACGGCTGGCTGCTCGACGAACTCGTGCGGCGCGTCACCGGGCAGGGCGCCGGACAGTGGCTCGCCTCCCAGGTCACCGGCCCGCTGGGGCTGGACCTCTGGCTGGGCCTGCCGGAGTCGGAGGCCGGCCGGGCCGGGCGGGTGGGCCGCGTCGAGGGGGCCGAGCCCACCGGAGGTCTGCGGGCCCGCCCCAAGCGCTCGGTCACCGAGGCCTACGAGGACCCGGCCTCCCTCACCCGCCGGGCGTTCGCCGCGATCTCCCCGTTCCCGGACCAGAACGACCCCGCCTACCGCGCGGCGGCCCTCCCCGCGACGAACGCCGTGGCGACGGCGGACGGACTGGCCCGCTTCTACGCGACCCTGATCGGCGACACGGCCGGCGCCACGCGCCTGTTCACCCCGGAGACGGTGGACCTGGCCCGGACCGAGGAGTCGGCGGGCCCCGACCGGGTCCTGGTGGTCGGCACCCGCTTCGGCCTCGGCTACATGCTGCACGGCAGCGCGTCGCCGTTCCTCACGCCGGGCTCCTTCGGCCACCCAGGCCGCGGCGGCGCCCTCGGCTTCGCCGACCCGGAGACGGGGATCGCCTTCGGCTACGTCACCAACGGCTTCCGCAAGACGGTAACGGCGGACCCGCGGGCGCAGGGGCTGGTGCGGGCCGTGCGGCGCGCACTGAGCCTCTAGACATGGATGGGATGCGAGGTCCTGCCGGACGCCTGGTCAATCTCCTCGTGGGCTTTGGTCAGCAACTGCATGGCGAGTTCGTTGAGCGCCCTCGCGCCGGCGATCTCCTCCCCGACCCTCGGCTGATTGGCGTCGGTCCGGTGCCGGCTCGCGTGGCCGTGCGCCCGTACCTCGGTGCCGTCGGGCAGACGGACCATCGCGGCCGCCCGCGTGTGCTGGTCGTCCTCCGTGAACTCCATCTCGACGTGCCACCCCACAGTGGTGTGCATCATGACGATCACCTCCGGAACGCTTAGTTCCAGGGTGCTCCTCGCGCGAGCCGGACGCACCCGCCTGACGGGCCCCTATCCGGCGTGCAGCATCAGCCCTATGCCGACGACCAGCAGCCCGGCCGCCGCGATCCTCGGCGCGCCGAATCTCTCCTTGAAAAACACGGCCCCGATCGCCGCTCCGACGATGATCGACGACTCGCGCAGGGCCGCGATGGGCGCGAGCTCGGCCCTGGTCTGGGCCCACAGGACGAGGGCGTAGGCGGCGACGGACAGCGCGGCGCCGAGCAGCCCGACCGCGGCGAAGGGCCGGAGCAGGGCAACCGTGTCGCCGCGCCAGCGCCATGCCGCGTAGGCGGGGATGACAACTCCCTGCACCGCCATCAGCCAGGCGATGTAGCCGAGGGAGGACCCGGAGGCCCGTACGCCGAGACCGTCGAGGACGGTGTACACCGCTATGGTCAGCCCGGTCGCCAGGGCCGCTCCGATCGCCGCCCAGTCGGGCCGCCGCCCGCGCAGTCCCCACAGGGCGACGCCGGTCAGCCCCGCGCAGGACAGGGCGATCCCGGCGGCGGCCCACCCGTCGGGCACCTCGTGCGCGAACAGGGCGGCGAGCAGGGTCACCACCAGCGGAGCGGTACCCCGGGCGATGGGGTAGGCCTGCCCGAAGTCGCCCAGCCGGAAGGACTTCATCAGTAGGGCGTAGTAGACGATGTGGACGGCGGCGGAGGCGAGCAGGTACGGCCACGCCCCGGCCGCCGGGAACGCCACGAAGGGTGCCAGGGCCAGCCCGATGAGGACCCCGCCGCCCGAGATCAGCGTGAAGCCGGCCAGCTTGTCGGTGATCTTGTGGGCGATGGCGTTCCAGCTGGCGTGGGTGACGGCGGCGAGCAGGACGGCGGCCGTGACCAGAGGAGTCACGCGGTGCGCTCGCGCACGTCCACCAGGGTGCCGCCGGCGTGGGCCACGAGGTCCTCGGGGGCCATGGGGAACACGGCGTACGGCGTCCCGGCCGCGGCCCAGACGACGTCGTGCTCCAGCAGGGACCGGTCGGCGAGCACCCGGGTCCTGGTCCGGTGCCCGAAGGGCGGGACACCGCCGATGGCGTACCCGGTGGTCTCCCGTACGACGTCCACCTTGGCCCGCGTGACCTTGTCGGCGCCGAGTTCCTTGCGGACCAGTTCGAGGTCGACCAGGGAGGACCCGTCCATCAGCACCAGCACGGGAACGCCGTCCGCCGCGAAGATCAACGACTTGCAGATCTGGCTCAGCTCGCACCCGATCGCGGCGGCGGCCTCGGCGGCGGTACGGGTGGCGTCCGGGAACCGGCGGACCTGTCCCACGAGATCCCCGAGTCCGAGCTCCCGCAGGGCCTCGGCGAATCGGGGGTGGGCTCCGGAGCCCTCGGCGTCGGTGGCGGCTGTCGTCGTCATGCCCTGCACGCTAGCGGTACGTCTGAAGTGCTCTCCCTCGTCGAGGGAGATTCCTGCCTACCTTTTGCGGTGGCGGGCTTGACGCCACGGGGACGCCTGACGACTGCCCTCCCGGCAGCCGGGATGAGCGCGTGGCCCATCCGGTACAGGTGCAGGACGTTCCGGGCCGCGTTCCAGTCGGCGTTGCCGGACCATCCGCAGTCGGGGTTCTTGCACACGAACGTGGCCTGGTCCTCCCGGCTGCCCGGTGTGGTGAAACCACAGGCTGAGCAGCGCAGGGAGGTGCCGGGGGCGGGGACCTTGTGCAGGGTGCCGCCGTGACGGGCGGTCTTGTACGTCAGCATCGTCACGGTGCGGCCCCATGCCTCCTGGCTGATGGAGCGGTTCAGGCCGGACTTCTGCGCGACGTTCCTGCCGGGTTCCTCGATGGTGCCCCTGGCGGACTTGACCATGTTCTTGATGGTGAGCTGTTCGACCACGACGGTGCCGTACCGCTTGGCAATGCTGGTGGTGGTCTTGTGCTGCCAGTCAACGGCGCGGCGCGTGGCTGTTGCGCGGAGCTGCTTGATCTGGTCGTAGGTGTGCCGCAGTCGGCGGGAGGTCTTCTCCCCGCGCCGGCGGTGCTGCTTGCGCCGGGCGGCGCGTTGTTCCAGGCCAAGCAGTTTGGCCTTCTCCCGCGGGTTCAGCCACTTGTCCCGGTCGGCCCTCCCGTCGGGGAGGCGGGGCGGGCGTTGAAGTTCGGCGCGTCGGCGCGGCCGTCCCAGCAGTTCTTCCATGCCTGGAAGTACGTCTTCAGTACCGCTTGCGCGGCCTGGGCTGGCGGGACGGCGAGCCAGTCGATCTCGCCTCGGGCCCGGCGGATCGCCGTGTCCGCTGCGGCCAGGGAACGCTTGTCCTTGGGCAGCATCGTCCACCAGTCGTGCAGCAGGTTCCACAGGGTGCGGGCCGCGTGCGCCTGCTCGTCCATGAGCCGGATCTGCGCAGGGGTCAGCGCGAGTCGGGCACGATGCCGAACTGCCGCTTCTCCCATGCACGCTCCGTGGTCACTCGATCACGATACCATTTGGCTCATGTCACCACGGTGGAATCCAAATCCCGATGTACGCCCGGGCCGCCACGTTGTCTACAACCTGCACGTCCACTTGGTGTTTGTCACCAAGTACCGGCGCAAGGCCATGACGGACGCCATGCTGACCAGGTGCGAGGAGATCATGCGGGAGGTCTGCCAGGACTTCGAGGCCGAGCTGAAACAGTTCAACGGCGAAGAGGACCACGTGCACCTCCTGGTGCACTATCCCCCGAAGGTCCAGCTCTCCAGACTGGTCAACTCCCTCAAGGGCGTCTCCTCCCGCTACCTGCGCAAGGAGTACGACGCGCATGTCCGCCGGTACCTGTGGGGCGGACATTTCTGGTCCGGCTCGTACTTCGCCGGAAGCTGCGGCGGGGCACCACTGACCGTCGTACGCCAGTACATCGAGAACCAGCAGCGCCCCGTGTGACCTGGCTGCATCCAACAGCGCAGATCCGTGCCCAAAGCCGAGGCCAGAGCAGTATTGAGATGCGCTTCACCTCCCCGTGAACGGGGGAGCACTGCGCAAGATCAAAGGTAGAGGACAAGCGAGACCGTTTCAGCCGGCGGCGTCCTCCGGCCGGACGTCTGCGAACTCCCACCAGGCGAGCGGCAGCCAGTCGCCGTCGACGAAACCGTCGACGGATCCGCCGGTGCCCTGGATGGCCACGCGGGTCCCGACCGGGTAGGTGGTGCCGGACAGTCCGGAGACTGCCACGAGAAGTGTGCCGATACGACGAGACAAAGCCCTACTTCCTTTCTTCTCTGCGTGCAAATCGTCTCATCATGCACCAGCCTGGTATATGAGCCACGGCACAGACGGAGGTGCTTGACGATGAGGGCTGTCGTATACAAGGGGCCCTTCGAGGTAGCGATAGAGCAAGTGGAGGATCCACGGATTCAGCACCCGAACGATGTGCTCGTCCGGGTCACATCAACGGCCATCTGCGGCTCCGACCTGCACATGTACGAGGGCCGCACGGCCGCGGAGCCGGGCATCGTGTTCGGCCACGAGAACCTCGGCGTCGTCGAGGAGACAGGAGAGGGGGTCACCACCCTCAGCAAGGGCGACCGGGTGGTCATGCCGTTCAATGTGGCCTGCGGGTTCTGCAAGAACTGTTCGGCGGGCTTCACGGGCTTCTGCCTGACGGTGAACCCGGGCTTCGCGGGAGGCGCCTACGGCTATGTGGCGATGGGGCCCTATACCGGAGGCCAGGCGGAGTACGTCCGGGTCCCGTATGCCGACTTCAACTGCCTGAAGCTCCCGGAGGGCACCGAGAAGGAGACCGACTTCGTGCTGCTCGCGGACATCTTCCCGACGGGCTACCACGGCAACGAACTGGCCGACGTGCGCCCCGGTGACTCGGTCGCCGTGTACGGCGCCGGTCCGGTCGGGCTGATGGCCGCCTACTCGGCGATGCTGCGCGGTGCGAGCAAGGTGTTCGTGGTCGACCGGGTGGCGGAACGTCTCCAGAAGGCCGAGGAGATCGGCGCGGTCCCGATCGACTTCAGCCAGGGCAACCCGGCGGAGCAGATCAAGGAGCAGACCGGCGGCGAGGGGACCGACAAGGGCATCGACGCGGTGGGCTACCAGGCCCAGGCACAGGGCGAGGACCGCGAGGAACCGGCGATCGTTCTGAACTCCCTGGTCGAAACGGTCCGCCCGACGGGTGCGCTCGGCATCCCCGGCCTGTACGTCCCGAGCGATCCGGGCGGCCCGGACGAGCAGTCCAAGAAGGGCATGCTCATGGTCTCCGTCGGACGCCTCTTCGAGAAGGGGCTCCGCCTGGGCACCGGGCAGTGCAACGTCAAGCGGTACAACCGCCACCTGCGGGACATGATCATCGAGGACCGCGCGAAGCCCAGCTTCGTCGTCTCGCACGAACTGCCGCTCGACGAGGCATCGTCGGCGTACGAGAAGTTCGACAAGCGCGTCGAGGGCTACACGAAGGTGGTCCTCCACCCGCAGGCAGCGTAGGAGGACCGGCCGGGCCGGCTGTCACTCGGTGACGTACGCGAGGAACGACTCCCACGTGGCGGAGGCGACCGTCACGTGGGGGGTCCCCGGGGTCTTGGAGTCCCGGACGTGGATCGTGGCGGGGGTGTGGGCGACCTCTACGCAGTCGCCGGGGTCTGGTCCGCTGCTGTAGCTGCTCTTGACCCAGTGGAGTTCCGTGGCGCTCATAGTCTCCCCAGCGCTTGCTCAATGAAGGCCAGCGACTCTCTCGGAGAGAGAGCCTGCGCCCGGATCATCCCATAGCGCAGTTCAAGGACCCTGAGCTCCCGGGGGCTTGAGACGGGGCGGCCGTTGAACGCACCGTCGGAACGCCCGACCCCTGTGCCGTCCGAGAACCTCAGCACTTCGATCAGCCCATGCATACCGGCATGCTCCTCACGATCAGTTGGCATCACTTGGAGCGAGACGGTCCGCAACTCACCCACCTCCAGCAGGTGTTCGAGTTGTCGACGCAACACCATTTTGCCCCCGAGAGGGCGTTCGAGCGTCACCTGTTCTTGGACGAAACTCAAAGCGGGAACAGGGTCTCGATCGAAGACGGACTTCCGAGCGACCCGTGCTGCGATGGCGCGTTCCACCACGTCTGGCGAGAGCGCCGGCAGTCGGTTCTCGAACATCGCCCCCGCGTACTGGGGCGTCTGCAACAGGCCGTGGATGTGATGCGTGCTGTAGAGCGACATCTCCACCGCCCTCTCCTCCAACTGGGCCAGTTCGCGAGCTCGCTTGGGATACCGAGCCCTCTCCATCTCCTTCGTGAACGCCCTCAGATGCCCCTGGGCGTTCAGCACTTGGTCCGCCCTGTCCAGGTACTCCGGCCGGGGAATCCGCGCTCCCCGCTCCATCTTGCGGATCATGTCCTCGCCGTAGCCGAGCACCTCGCCCAGCTCGGCGACCCGCATCCCCGCCGCCTCCCGGCACACCTTCAGCAGCTTGCCCACCGCCTGGACCAGCGGCTCGATCTCGTCGCCCGGCTCGACATCCCAGCCGGCCTCGTCGACAGCCTCGTTCATGCCCCACCTCCATCGCGCAGCCGTACCCGTACAACGACCGGGACAGCCGAGACAGCACGAGACAGGTCCCGGACAGTAGCGGTACGCACACGCGCTGCCGCTGATCACCGGGCGCGGACTCCGCCACGCTGAGTCACATGAACCAGGAGACCGCCATCCGCAACCTCAGCCTTCTGCTCTCCCCCACTCCCAGAGGAGCCCGGCTCGCCCGGCTCCTCGCCACGGAGCAACTCCGCGCGTGGGGACTGCCGTCGGACCCTGCCGGGCAGATCGTGGCCGAGCTCGCGACCAATGCCGCCACCCACGGGCGCGTCCCCGGCCGGGACTTCCGGCTGACGCTCTACGTCGTCGGCGGCACCCTGCGTATCGAGGTCACGGACACGCGCGGTGACCGGCTTCCGCACCCCGCCCGGCCGGCCCCGGACGCCACCACCGGCCGGGGCCTCCTCGTCGTGGCCGCCCTCGCCGGCCGCTGGGGCGTGACCCCGGGCCCGCACCCGCGCAAGACGGTGTGGGCCGAGGTCGACGTGCCCAGGTGAAGGGCCGGTGAGGGCGCACCGTCCCCACAGTGCCCTCACCGGCCGGTCCTCGTACGTGCCCGTCAGACGCGGACCAGTTCCCTGTCGTCGTCGCCGGAGGCGGTGCGCAGGCCGTCGCCCTCCACGTCCACGTTGGGCAGCGCGCGGTCGAGCCAGTTCGGCAGCCACCAGGCCTTGCGGCCGAGGAGGGCCAGGACGGCCGGGACGATGGCCATGCGGACGACGAACGCGTCGAAGAACACCGCGATCGCGAGGCCGAAGCCGATCATCTTGACCATGGACTCGGACGAGCCGATGAAGCCGGCGAAGACGGCCATCATGATGACCGCGGCGGCGGTGACGACCCGCGCGCCGTGCCGGAACCCGGTGACCACGGCCTGCGCGGGCTTCTCGCCGTGAACGTAGGCCTCCCGCATCCGGGTCACGAGGAACACCTCGTAGTCCATCGCCAGGCCGAAGACCACTCCGACCATGAAGATCGGCATCATCGACATGACCGGCCCGGTCTGCTCCACGCCCATCAGGCCGGACAGCCAGCCCCACTGGAAGACCGCGACGACCGCGCCGAGGGCCGCCATCACCGACAGCAGGAAGCCGAGGGCCGCCTTCAGCGGGACCAGGATCGAGCGGAACACCACGATCAGCAGGAGGAAGGCCAGGCCGACGACGAGCACGAGATACGGCACCAGCGCGTCGTTGAGCTTCTCGCTGACGTCGATGTTCATCGCCGTGCTGCCGGTGACCAGGACGTTCGCGTCGGTGTCGGCCTTGATGCCCGCGCCCGCGTCCCGGATGCCGTGCACCAGGTTCTCCGTGGTGACGGAGGACGGCTTGGAGCCGGGGATGACGGTGATGGTGGCGGTGTCACCGGCCTTGTTGGGCTGCGCGGGCGTGACCGTGACGACGTCCTTCAGGCCCTTGATCTCGTCGCCGGTCTCGGCGAAGACCGCCTTGGGGTCGTCGCTGTCCTTCGCGTCGACGACGACCATCAGGGGGCCGTTGAAGCCCGGCCCGAAGCCCTCGGACAGCAGGTCGTAGGCGCGGCGCTGGGTGGTGGAGGTGGGCTGGGAGCCGTCGTCGGGCAGGCCCAGTTCGAGGGAGGTCGCCGGGACGGCGGCCGCGCCGAGACCGATGACGCCGAGCAGCAGGACGGCGACCGGGCGGCGGACGACGAAGCTCGCCCAACGCGCGCCCAGGTTCGGCTTGGCCGGCTGGTCCTTCTTCTTCGCACGGCCGAGGAGCTTGCCCTTCTCCCCCATCGGCTTCACCTTGCGGCCCGCGTGTCCGAGCAGGGCCGGGACCATCGTCAGGGCGATCAGCACCGCGATGGCCACCGTGCCCGCCGCCGCGATGCCCATCTTCGTCAGCATCGGGATGTTGACGACGGACAGGCCCACCAGCGCGATGACCACGGTCAGGCCCGCGAAGACCACCGCGGAGCCCGCCGTGCCGACGGCCCGGCCCGCCGCCTCCTCGCGCTCGCGGCCCTCGGCCAGTTCGGCGCGGTAGCGGGAGACGATGAACAGGGCGTAGTCGATGCCGACGGCCAGGCCGATCATCATCGCGAGGGTCGAGGTGGTCGAGCCGAGGTCCAGCACACTGGCCAGACCCGTGATCGCGGAGACGCCGATGCCCACGCCGATCAGCGCCGTCAGCAGCGGCAACCCGGCCGCGACCAGCGAGCCGAAGGTGATGACCAGGACGACCGCGGCGACCGCGATGCCGATGATCTCGCTGGAGCCGGTGTGCGGGACGGCCTGGAGCGCGTCACCGCCGATCTCGACGGTCAGCCCGGCCTCACGCGCGTCCTGCGCGCTGTCCTTGAGGGCGTCCTTCGCCGCGTCGTCCAGCTCCATGCCGGAGACCTTGTACGAGACCTGCGCGTAGGCGATCGTGCCGTCCTTGCTGACGGCCTTCGCCTGGTACGGGTCGGTGACGCGGACGACCTCGGAGCCGTCGGACAGCTCCTTCACGGTCTCCTTCACCGTCGCCTTGTTGCCCGGGTCGGTCATCTTCTCGCCGCTCGGCGCCTTGAAGACGACGCGTGCGGTGGCTCCGTCGGCACTGGTGCCGGGGAAGCGCTGCTCCAGCAGGTCGAAGGCCTTCTGGGCCTCGGTGCCGGGGATGGAGAACGAGCTGTTGCCCGCGGCGGGGGCGCCGGCCGCGCCGACACCGGCGAGGGTCAGCAGGGCCACCCAGATCAGGGCGACGAAGTGCCGCCGCCGGAACGAGAGCCGGCCGAGTTTGTAGAGGAAAGTGGCCACGAGGGCGTACTCCCGGTCAGTCGTGGGGTGTTGAGGGCAGGGGTGATCGGCCCGACGACGTGAGCGGATACGTCAGGTAGGGGCTTGGCTGAGGGGGACTACTCGGAGGGCACGCCGAGGGCGGGGAGGACCACGGCGTCGATGTACGAGATGAGGAACTGTTGTGTCGGCGGCTGGTCGTCGATCAGCGTGCGCGTCGCGAACGCGCCGATGAGTATGTGGACGACGTAGTCCAGCGCCGGGCAGTCGGCGCGGACCTCGCCTCTGTCGACGGCCCGTTGCACCACCCGGCGGAACTCCGCCATCTCCGGCTCCACGAGGAGTTCCTTGAACGCCTGGAGGAGGTCGGGGTTGGCGTGCACCGCCATGAACAGGCCCCGCATCAGCGCGGCGTTCTGCTGCATGGTGCAGTCGTCCTCACGGGAGGTGAGGGCGTGCAGGTCGCCCCGCAGGGAGCCGGTGTCGATGTCGGCGATGCTGCCCGGCTTGTTGTGCCGGATCGCCTTCGCCACCAGCTCGGGCTTGCCGCCCCACTGGCGGTAGAGGGTGGCCTTGCTGGACCGGGTGCGCGCGGCGACGGCGTCCATGGTGAGGGCGTCGTAGCCGACTTCGCGGAGCAGGTCGAGCACGGCCGCGTAGAGCTCGGCCTCACGCTCGGGGGTGATCCGACTGCGACGCGCGGCGGCGACCTCAGTCATCTCGCTCACCTTCCTGACTCCGAACGACACGGTTTCGTACGCCACGAATGTAGCGCACCACTTATGAAAACGAAACCGTTTCGTACGTGTGCTGGGTCACGGACATGCTTTTGCCTTGAGTTGCCCTGGTCCGTCCCTCGGCAAAGCATGAGGACGTGACCTATCTGCGTCTGCCGCACCTCCATGACGACCTGCTGTGCTTCGTGGCCGAGGACGACCTCTGGCTCGCCCCGCTCGACGCCCCCGGCCGGGCCTGGCGGATCACCGTCGACCGCACCAAGCTGGGCCACCCCCGCTTCTCGCCCGACGGCCGCCACATCGCCTGCACGAGCTGGCGCAGCCTGGTGCCCGAGGTCCACGTCGTCCCCGTGGACGGAGGCCCGGGCCGCCAGGTGAGCCACTGGGGCAGCGCCGACACCCGGGTCTGCGGCTGGACCCCGGAGGGCGAGATCCTGGCCGTGGCCTCGCACGGCGAACCCTTCTCCTTCTTCACCTGGGCCTACAAGATCTCCCCCGACGGCGACCCGGGCCGCAAACTGCCCTGGGGGCCGGTCTCCGACATCCAGGTCGCCGACGTGGCCGGCGAGCGCAGATCCCTGCTGCTCACCGGCACCCCGCCGCACGAACCGGCCTCCTGGAAGCGCTACCGCGGCGGGGCCACGGGCCGCCTCTGGCTGCACGGCGAACGGCTGCTCGAAGGCCTCGGCGGCCATCTGCACTCCCCGATGTTCACCGGCGGCCGCATCGCGTTCCTCTCCGACCACGAGGGCGTCGGCAACCTCTACTCCATCGCCTACGACGGCTCGGACCTGCGCCGGCACACCGACCACGACGCCTTCTACGCCCGGCACGCCGCGAGCGACGGCACCCGGGTGGTGTACCAGTGCGCGGGCGACCTGTGGATCGTCGACGACCTCTCCCCGGACTCCGGACCGCGCCGCCTGGACGTACGCCTCAGCGGGCCGCGGGCCGGGCGGCGCCCCTACCAGGTGGCGGCGTCCCGGCACCTCGACGGGCTCTCCGTCGACGAGACCGGCCGGGCCAGTGCCGTCGTGGTGCGCGGCAGCCTGTACTGGCTGACCCACCGGGACGGCCCCGCCCGCACCCTCACCGACACCCCCGGCGTCCGGGTGCGGCTGCCCGAGATGCTCGGCGCGAGCGGACGGGTGGCATACGTGACGGACGCGGAGGGCGAGGACGCCATCGAGATCGCCTCCCTGCCCCGGGCGAGCGGTGAGCGGGCACCCCGGCGTCATGCCCCGGGCGCGCTGGGCCGGGTGCGCGAACTGGTCTCCGACCCCGAGGGCGAGCGGCTGGCGGTCGCGTCGCACGACGGCCGGCTCCTCCTCGTCGACGTCACGGAGGACTCCGACGGGCAGGTCACCGAACTGATCCGGTCGGTCAACGGGCCCGTGCGCGACCTCGCGTTCTCCCCGGACGGGGCGTGGCTGACCTGGTCCCACCCGGGCATCGGGCGGACCCTGCGGCAGATCAAGATGGCCCGGCTCGCCGACCGGCTGATCGTCGATGTGACCAACGGCCGCTTCGAGGACGAGAACCCGGTCTTCACCCGCGACGGCCGTTACCTCGCCTTCCTGTCCTGGCGCGGCTTCGACCCCGTCTACGACGTGCACACCGGCGACCTGTCCTTCCCGCTGGGCTGCCGCCCCTACCTCGTGCCGCTGTCCTCCGCGACGCCCTCCCCGTTCGCGGTGAACCCGGAGGGCCGCCCGGCCGCCGGGGGCCTGGACCCGGTGGAGGACGACGACAACGCCGACAACGGGGCCGTGACCGTCGAGGTCGAGGGGCTGGAGAGCCGCGTCACGCCGTTCCCGGTGGCCGCCTCCAAGTACTCCGCGCTGCACCCGGTGGCGGGCGGCGGGCTGGTCTGGCTGCGCTGGCCCATCTCCGGCGCCCTCGGCGAGACGTTCGCCAACCCCGACGACACCACCGGCCGGCCGACCCTGGAGCACTTCGGCATCACCAAGGCCAGGAAGACCGAACTCGCCCAGCACCTCGACTGGTTCGCCGTCAGCGGCGACGGCAGCCGGCTGGTGATCGTCGACGAGGGCGAGCTGCGCGCGGTCCCGTCCCATGAGCAGGGCGACAGCGACTCCACCGTGTGGATCGACGCCCGCCGCATCCTGCACACGGTCGACCCGGCGGCGGAGTGGCGGCAGTCCTACGAGGAGGCCGGGCGGCTGATCCGGGCCCACTTCTGGGATCCGGGCATGTGCGGCATCGACTGGGACGGGGTGCTCGACCAGTACCGCCCCCTGGTCGAACGGGTCGCCTCCCCCGACGAGTTCGCCGACCTGCTCCGTGAGGTCCTCGGCGAACTGGGCACGTCCCACGCCTACGTCACCGCGGCCCGGCGCAACGAGGGCCCGCCGCACTACCAGCGCCGGCAGGGCCTGCTGGGCGCCAACCTCGTCCGCAGGAACGGCGGCTGGGCCGTGAAGCGGATCCTGCCCGGCGACTCCTCCGACTCCAAGGCCCGCTCCCCGCTGGCCGGTTCGGGAATCCGGGAGGGCGCGGTCCTCACCCATGTGGACGGCCGCCCGGTCGATCCGGACGCGGGCCCCTACCCGCTGCTGGCCGGCGCGGGCGGTACGACGGTGGAGCTGACCTTCGACCCGGCGGAGGGCACGGGCCCCTCCCGGCGGGTCGCCGTCGTCCCGCTCGTCGACGAGCGGCCGCTGCGCTACCAGGACTGGGTGGCCAAACGCCGGGCGGTGGTGCGCGAGTTGAGCGGCGGACGCTGCGGCTACCTGCACATCCCCGACATGGGCGGCTCGGGCTGGGCGCAGTTCAACCGCGACCTGCGCATGGAGGTGTCCCGGCCGGCCCTGATCGTGGACGTGCGCGGCAACGCCGGCGGTCACATCAGCGAGCTGGTCATCGAGACGCTGAGCCGGACGATCCTGGGCTGGGACCTGACCCGCGACGCCCAGCCGGTGTCGTACACCTCGAACGCGCCGCGCGGCCCGGTGGTGGCCCTGGCCGACGAGGCGACCTCCTCCGACGGCGACATGATCACCGCCGCGTTCAAGCTGCTGAAGCTCGGCCCGGTCGTGGGGCAGCGCACCTGGGGCGGGGTGGTCGGCATGACCGGCCGGCACGAGCTGGGCGACGGCACGGTGATCACGGTGCCGATGAACGCGGCCTGGTTCGACGCCTACGGCTGGTCGGTGGAGAACAAGGGCGTCTCCCCCGACATCGACGTCCTGCGCACCCCGCTGGACTGGGCCGAGGGACGGCACGCCCAGCTGGCCGACGCGGTGGAGCTGGCGCTCGGACTGCTTCAGAGCAACCCGCCGGCGACGCCGCCGACCTACAGCGACGTACCGGACCGCTCCCGTCCGAAGCTGCCGCCCCGGACGTGAACGCCCGGGCCCGGACAGCTGAAAGGGGCGCCCCGCACGGGGACGCCCCTTTTTTCCGCTCAGCACGCAACGTCAGGCGTCGAAGTCCTGGTCGAAGCGGTCCTCCTGCTCGCGCTCACGGTCGCGCTGCGGTTCCGTGCGCTCACGGTCGCGCTGCGGCTGCGAGGGGTCCATGTCCTCGTCGCGCCGGCGGTTGCGGCCCGGCACCTGCTCGCGAGCCTGCTCCGCCTTCTGGCGAGCCTGGTTCTGCCACTGCTCGGACTTCTCCTGGAACTGGTCCTTCATACCCATGTGGGTTCACTCCCGTTGGGGGTGAGGGGATCTGGCTCGTTCAGATTCACACGGGCCGTGACGCTGCGCATGTCGATCACTTACGGAGCGTAGTGCGCTGCTGCTCATCGGCCGCACCACCGGCCCCGACCAGACCCGTGCGCATCCCCGTCAGCCGGTCCGCGAACCGCCGCATCTCGCGCTGGCCCACCGTCCCGATGACAGCGGGCAGACAGCCGCGCACGCCCTGCATCCCGCGCAGCCACCACTGCCCGTACACATGGCCCGACCGGCGCTCGATCCCCTCCACGAGCCGGTCCACGGCCGGCCCCAGCGGATAGGTCTTGTTCGAAGGCCAGGGCAGCCGCTGCCTCAACTCCCGCATGACGTCGTCCTGATCGGCACCGCGCACCATGTCGGTGTCGGTCCACGACAGGTACCCGACGCCCACCTTCACACCCCGGTGCCCGACCTCGGCCCGCAGGCTGTGCGCGTACGCCTCCACGCCCGACTTGGACGCGCAGTACGCGCTCATCATCGGCGCCGGGGTGATCGCGGCGAGGGACGCGATCTGCAGCAGATACCCCCGGCTCTCCAACAGCGCAGGCAGAAAGGCCCGGCCGGTCACCGCCGAACCGATCAGGTTGACCTCGATCACCCGCCGCCAGGACTCCGGGTCGGAATCGACGAACGGCCCGCCGGTCGCGACACCGGCGTTGGCGACGACGATGTCGACCCGGCCGAAGCGCTCCCGGACCTCGCCGGCCACGCGGGCCATCGCCTCGTGGTCGGTGACGTCGGCGTGCCAGTGGTCGCTGTCGCTGTGCAGCCGCCCGGAGACCTGCTTGAGCGCGTCCGGCTCCAGACCGACCAGCGCCACCTTCACCCCGCGCGCGGAGAGCTTGCGGGCCAGCAACTCCCCGACACCGCGCGCCGCCCCGGTCACCACGGCGACCTTGCCTTCGAGGCTCACCCTGCTCATGCGCTCTCCTCGGATACGACCTGGATGTGTGTGCGGACGAGGTCCCGGATCGTGCCGGTGACCAGCTCGGGCGCCTCGACGGGCGTCATGTGTCCGATGCCGGGCAGTTCGACGATGCCCGTGCAGTGCGGCAGCGCGGCGGCCATGGCCCGGGCCTGCACCGGCGGCGTCAGCCGGTCCGCCGTCCCGACGATCACGGCCGTGGGCACGTCCAGTTCCCGCACGCCGTGGTCGAGGTCGAGCAGATCCAGCACCTGCGACCAGGCGTGGCGGACCTTACGGGGGCAGGCGTGCACGATCCGGGCGCACGCCTCGATCATGTCCGGGGCCGAAGCGGGGCCCATGGTCCCGTACTTGAGGATCCGGCGGGCCAGCGGCGTGACCGGCCCGAGCGGGGCACGGCTGCCGAGGATCCGCCGGGTCAGCCAGGTTCGCACCGGCCCCGCTCGCAGCGGGACGACGGTGGAGGCCGCGACCAGCTGCGAACTGCCCGTGCTGCACAGCAGGACGGCGGCAGCGTGCGCCCGGAAGGCGGCTCTCCCGGAGGCGGCCATGACGGTCATCCCCCCCATCGAGTGCCCGGCGACCACGGCCTGTTCACCGGGCGCGAGGGTGGCCTCCAGTACGGCTTCCAGATCGTCGGCGAGCGCGTCGGGGCTGCACGCCGGGCTCGCGGGGCTGCGCCCGTGGCCGCGCTGGTCGTAGGCGATGACCCGGTGGTCCGCGGCCAGGTCGCGGATCTGCGCCGCCCAGAAGGCGGTGGAGCAGGTCCAGCCGTGGGCAAGGACGACGGCGGGCGCGCCGTCGGGCCCGTGGACCTCGACGTGCAGCCGGGCGCCGTCGGCGGAGACGGCGGTCAGTTCACGCGCCGGGGCGGGCGGGGCGTAGGGGCCGGAGTCGACGTGCAGGAGGCGGCTCACGCTTCCACCCCGGCCTTCTCCTGCGCGGTGCCCTTGCTCGCCGCGGGAGCCCGCAGGACGTCGTACTCCGCGAGGTCGACGCGCCGCGTGGCCCGCCGGAACTCGCCGGTCGTGCCGGGCCAGATGGTGGTGTTGCGGCCGCTGGCGTCGAGGTACCAGCTGGTGCAGCCGCCGGTGTTCCACACCGTGCGCTGCATGCGCTCCTGCACCCGGTGGTTCCAGGAGCGCACCGCGTCCGGGCGGGCGTCGAGGGCCACCCGGCCACCGAGCACGTCGAGTTGACGGACGTAGTCGGCCAGGTAGTTCAGCTGCGACTCGATCATCAGGATCATCGAGGAGTTCCCGAGGCCGGTGTTGGGTCCGATGATCGTCATCCAGTTGGGGAAGCCGGCCGCTGAGGCGCCGCGCAGGGCCTCCATGCCGCCCTTCCAGGTCTCGGCGAGGGTCCGCCCGTCGGCGCCCACGACCCGCTCGGCGATGGGCATGTCGGTGACGTGGAAGCCGGTGCCGAAGACGATCGCGTCCACCTCGGCCTCGCTGCCGTCGGCGGCGACCAGGGTGGATCCGCGGACCTCGGCGAGCCCGCTCGCCACCACGTCCACGTTGGGCTGCGCGAGCGCGGGGTAGTAGTCGCTGGACAGCAGGATCCGCTTGCAGCCGATGCGGTAGTCCGGGGTCAGTTTCGCCCGCAGCGCCGGGTCCTTGACGGAACGGGCCATGTTGCGCCGGGCCAGCTCCTCGACGAGGCCGAGCTGCTTGGGATGCTTGGTGAACGCCTGGACCTGCAACTCCCGGATGCCCCACAGCAGTCCGCGCCTGAGCTGTGAGGTGAAGGGCAGCTGCCGGTGCAGCCACCGCTCGGCGCCGCTGATGTTCCGGTCGACGCGGGGCATCACCCAGGGCGGGGTGCGCTGGAACAGGGTCAGGCGCGAGACCTCGGGCTGGATGGCGGGCACGATCTGGGCGGCCGAGGCCCCGGTCCCCACCATGGCGACACGCTTGCCGCGTAGGTCGCAGTCGTGGTTCCAGCGGGCCGAGTGGAAGACCTCGCCCGGGAAGGAGTCAAGACCCGGGATGTCCGGGATCTTCGGGTCCGACAGCGGCCCGGTCGCCGACACGACGAGGTCTGCCGACAGGCTCCCGCTGCTCGTCTCGATGTCCCAGCACAGCCGTTCGGCGTTCCAGCTCATCCGCTTCACCTCCGAGTCGAAGCGGATGTGCGGACGCAGCCGGAACACGTCCGTCACGTGCTCCAGGTAGGCGCGGATGTGCTCCTGCCCCGAGAAGGCCCGCGGCCAGTCGGGGTTGGGCGCGAAGGAGAACGAGTACAGATGGGACGGCACGTCACACCGGCATCCCGGGTAGCTGTTGTCCCGCCAGGTCCCGCCGACACTGCTCGCCCGCTCCAGGACGACGAAGTCGGTCACGCCCTCGCGGCGCAGCCGCACGGCGGCCCCCAGCCCGCCGAACCCGGACCCGACCACCGCGACCCGCACATGCTCGTGTTCGCGCTCGCCCATGCCGACACCTCCACACACCACGAGAACCATGCCAGTGAACACTGGCGCAATGGGAGCGTAGGGCAGCGGCGTACCGATGGGTAGGGGGCGGGACGAGGAAAGTTACCCCTGGTACGCCTTAAGGTGCCCAGGTGGCCGAGAAGCGTGAATACCGCATGGAAGAGCTGGCCCGCCTCGCCGGGATCACGGTGCGCACCCTGCGCTTCTACCGCGAACGCAAACTGATCCCGCCACCCCGCCGCGAGGGCCGCATCGCCTGGTACGACGACCAGCACCTGGCCCGGCTGCGCACGATCACGGCCCTCTTGGAGCGCGGCCACACCCTCAGCGGCATCGCGGAACTGGCGGAGGCCTTCGACCACGGCCGCGACGTCGGCGACCTGCTCGGCGTCGGCGGCCCCACCGAAGAGGAACCGGTCCACCTCACCCCCGAGGAACTCGCCGACCACTTCGCCGGCGAGGCCACCCCGGAGAACCTCGCCGCCGCGATGGAACTCGGCTACCTCGGCACCGACGGCGGCGAGATCGTCCACGTCAGCCGCCGCCTCCTGGACGTCTCCTCCGCCCTGGTCCACGAGGGCATCCCCCTCGCGGAGGTACTCGCCGCGGCCCAAGAGGTCCGCACCCACGCCGACGCCCTCGCCGACCTCTTCACCACCCTGGTCCTCCGCCACGCCTCCCCGGAAGACCTGCCCCGCCTGCGCCCACTGGCCCGCAGCGTGGTGGAGGCGGAACTGTCACTGGCGCTGGACCGCAGGATGAGGAAGCCCTAACGGTCGTAGACGACGGTCACGGGAGCATGATCCGACCACCGTTCTTCATGGCTGGCCGCCCGCTCCACGAACCCCTTGACCGCCCGCCCGGCAAGCCCGGGCGTGGCCACGTGGTAGTCGATCCTCCATCCGGTGTCGTTGTCGAAGGCCCGCCCCCGGTACGACCACCACGAGTACGGCCCCTCGGTGTCCGGGTGGAGCGCGCGGACGACGTCGACGTAGCCGCCGTCCTCGGGAGCGAGGACCCGGGTCAGCCACTCCCGCTCCTCGGGGAGGAACCCGGAGTTCTTCTGGTTGCCGCGCCAGTTCTTGAGGTCGGCCGGCTGGTGGGCGATGTTCCAGTCGCCGCAGACGAGCACCTCGCGCCCCTCGGCGGCGGACCGCTCCCGCAGCCCCTTCAGGTAGGCGAGGAACTCACCCATGAAGCGTTCCTTCTCGTCCTGCCGCTCGGTGCCGACCTCGCCGGAGGGCAGGTAGAGGGACGCGACGGTGACGCCCGGCAGGTCGATCTCCACGTACCGGCCGCTGCCGTCGAACTCCTCCGAGCCGAACCCGACCCGGACCCGGTCGGGCTCACGGCGGCTGTACAGGGACACCCCGGCCCGCCCCTTGGCGGCGGCCGGCGCGTGCACGACATGCCACCCCTCCGGCGCGCGGACGGGCCCGGGCAGCTGCTCCGGCTCGGCGCGCACCTCCTGGAGGCACAGCACATCGGCTTCGGTCTCCGCCAGCCACTCCACGAAGCCCTTCTTCGCGGCGGCACGCAGCCCGTTCACATTCACACAGGTCACAGTGAGCACCCCGGCACGATACCGGCACCCTGGACGGGGTCCAGTTCCGGATCGAATACGGTAGCGGCCATGCACATACGCCGGGTCTCCTTCGACCACCCCGACGCCATGAAGCTGAACGACCAGGTGCAGGCCGAGTACGTGGTCCGCTACGGCGACGACGGCGACGCCACGCCCATGGCCCCCGCGGACTTCGATCCGCCCAACGGCACCTACCTGATCGCCTACGACGAGCAGGGCACCCCCGTCGCCTCGGGCGGCTGGCGTGCCCAGGACACCAACGCCGAGGGCAACCTCGACGGCGACGCCGAGCTGAAGCGCATGTACGTGGTCGACGGCATGCGGGGCCGGGGCCTGGCCCGGCGCATCCTGGCCGCCCTGGAGGAGGACGCCCGCGCGGCCGGCCGCGTCCGGATGGTCCTGGAGACCGGTACCAAGCAGCCGGAGGCCATAGCCCTGTACACGTCCAGTGGCTACGAGCCGTGCGCCAAGTTCGGCTACTACCGCTTCCACGAAGCGAGCCGCTGCTTCGCGAAGCGACTGCGATCACACGGCTGACGAGGGCTCAGCCACCGCCCGGGCCACGGTCCTTGTCGCGCGCCGCGCGCTGCCGCCACCACTCGGTCACCGAGCCGGTCTCGCCCGCCGGTGCGGCGGTACCAGCGCCTTCGGCCAGTTGAAATAGGCGATCGTCAGATGCAGCGCCGTCCAGGGGAGTGAGCCGAGGGTGAAGATCGCAGCGACATGCACCAGTGCGGGCCCTGCTGCGCCCTTGGCAGCGGTGCCGGCGGCGACACCGACCGTGAGGCAGACCGCCCAGGCGGCGAGGGCGACGATGCCGCGCTCGTGCCCGCTGACGACCGACGGGTTCCACGAGTATCCGTACATGATGTCGGGCGCACGGTCGGAACGGGTCCAGTGCAGCCGCGCCGCCCGGACGAGGAACAGGTTGATCCCGCCCGCGAAGACGGCGGCGACGACGTCGGGAACGAGGTGTGCCACGGCACCTCCGCGGTGGGCGCATCGGCTGGACGCCCCAGTGTCCGCGGTGAGATCGCGAAGAGGATTCACGGCCCGGCCAAGCTTGGGCAACGGTGTGGCGCTGAACACACGTCAGAGCCCCAGTCGGTTTCCCGACCGGGGCTCTGAGCTGCGTGGACCTGAGGGGATTTGAACCCCTGGCCCCCTCGATGCGAACGAGGTGCGCTACCGGACTGCGCCACAGGCCCTTGCAACGAGTGAAACTTTAGCACCCCGATCGGCCTGCTTGGAAATCCGTTCCCCAGGGGCGGTCACCTGCGGCTTCGCGGCCTACTCGTTGGCGGCCCGGGGGCGCTCCCCGTCCTCGTACTGGTCGAAGAGCGGGGTGCGGCCGCGCTCGCGGGCACGGCGGGCGGAGGCCGCGCGGCGGGCGTCGGTGCGTCCGTCGCCGTCGTCGTCGCCCGCGTCCTGGGCGGAGGGCTGTGGCTCGCCCGGGTGGTCCGCGGCGGCGGACCCGCTCTCCGCGTTCGGGGTGACCGCGCTCGACCGCGCCGAGCTCCAGGTGTCCGGGGCGCCGAGATCCACGTCACTGGTGGCGCGCGGGGCGACCGGGGCGGTCACGTACGTCGGCAGGGGCACCGGTACCGGCTCCCAGCTGTCGCCGCCCTGCCCGGGCCGCCGCTGCCGCTCGCGCTGCTGGTCGACCCACTCCGCGTGGTCGGTCTGCTCGACGAGGGCGCGCCGGTCCGCCGCGAGGGCCGACAGGCCGGGGTCGGTCGCCTGCTCGGGTCCCTCCTCCGGTTCGTCGCTCTCCTCGTCGGCGAGGGTGCGCCGGCGGGGCTGGCGCTGCCGCTCGCGCAGGCGCTGTGCCGCGGCCTCGGCCATGCGGCGGTCCATCTGGTAGGCGAAGCGGCGGCGCTCCTGGGAGCGCAGGTAAGCGATGTAGACGCTGAGCATGACCGCGGGCACGCCGGGTGCCCACAGGAAGGAGAGCCCTCCGACCGCGGCGACGATCGCGCCGAGGGTGAAGGCGAGGAACAGCATCGTGGTGGTGCGCCGTCGGCGCGCGAGCACCTTCGAGCGCCGGGCTCGTGCCGCGGCCGCCGCGTTCGCCTGCGCCGAGGCGCTGCGCCGGGCGGCGGGGACGCGTTCCCGGGGGCGTCCGGGCGTCTCCGCGTGCGGTGCGGGCGACTGACGGGCGGGCTGTTCGGGGGCCGCCGGGCGGGCGGGCTGTTCGGGGCCGGGCGAGGGTACGGGTGCCTGGGTCTGGGGACGGGTCTTGGACACGGCGAAGGCCCGGACGTCCACCGAGTCGGTGACGGCGTCCAGGTCGTCGGCGTCCTGCCCCCCCTCGTCGGTGGAGCGCGCCCGCAGGTCCTTGGCGTACCGGCGCTCCATCCCCGCCCGTCCGGACAGCAGCCGGATGGCGGTGCTGAAGCGTTCCGTCGGACGGGCCTCGTTCAGCTCGTCCTGCCTACGGAGCCACATCGGCACCAAGTAGGCGGCCCAGGCCCCGACAATGACTGCGTAGATGAGGCCGCTGCTGCTCACGCCTCACACCGTAGAGGGGTTTGCGTGAGGCCATCTGCCAATTGAGCCGGTGTGTCGCACGATCTGGCTGATATTTCGAACTTTTCTTGTGATCGATGCGATCAGCAGACCGCCCAGGCCGGGAATTCATTGCCCTGAGATGGTCACCGGTCGATCAATTTCGAACACTTATTCAATTTCCGGGGTGGTGCCGCATTCCCGGATTACTCTGCGATCGTGCCCGCTGCCAGCGCCTCAGCAACCCGTCCGGCACCTCTTCCGCGGTGAGGGCGAAGACGAGATGGTCGCGCCAGGCCCCGTCGATGTGGAGATAACGCGGCCGCAGGCCCTCCTCGCGGAATCCGAGTTTCTCCACGACCCGGCGGCTGGGCCCGTTCTCGGGGCGAATGCAGACCTCGATGCGGTGCAGTCCGACGGTGCGGAAACAGTGGTCGGTGACGAGCGCCACCGCCGTCGGCATCACGCCGCGGCCGGCCACCGCCTCGTCCACCCAGTACCCGACGTGGCCCGAGCACATCGAGCCCCAGGTGATCCCGGCGACCGTCAACTGTCCCACCAGCCGCCCCTGGTACTCGATGACGAAGGGCAGCATCCGGCCCGCGTTCGCCTCCGACCGCAGATGGCGGACCATCTGGCGGAAGGTCGGGCGGTGCGTCATCGGCCCGCCGGGCGTGGGGGGCGGGATCGTCGCCTCCCAGGGGCGCAGCCAGTCGCGGTTGCGCCGGTTGACCTCGCGCCATGCCCGCTGGTCGCGCAGCTTTATCGGCCTGAGGACGATGTCGCCGTCCACCAGCTCCACGGGCCAGGATGGGCTGTTCAGCTCGCACCCCCGCTGCCGGGTCTGGGGTGGTCGCCGCCCCGGAGCTGCTCGACGGCGTGGACGAGCAACGGTTCCAGGACGGCGAGGCCGTCCTTCACGCCTCCGCTGGAGCCGGGCAGGTTGACGATCAGGGTGCCGCCCGCCACTCCGGCCAGGCCCCGGGAGAGGGCCGCGGCCGGCACCTTCTCCCGGCCGAACGCCCGGATGGCCTCGGCGATGCCCGGCACCTCGTGGTCGATGACGCGGCGGGTCGCCTCGGGGGTGCGGTCGGTGGGCGAGATGCCCGTGCCGCCGGTGGTGACGATGACGTCGTAGCCGGCGTCGACACCGGCGCGCAGGGCCGCCTCCACGGGGTCGCCGTCGGGGACGACCTGAGGGCCGTCGACCTCGAAGCCGAAGCGCTTCAGGCCGTCGGAGACCATCGGGCCGCCCTTGTCCTCGTAGATCCCGGCGGCGGCCCGGTTGGAAGCCGTGATCACCAGAGCGCGATACGTCATGCCCGGCTCCAGTCGCCCGACTTGCCGCCCGTCTTCTCCTCCACCCGTACGTCCGTGATGACCGCTCCCTTGTCGACCGCCTTGACCATGTCGATCACGGTGAGCGCGGCGACGGAGACCGCGGTGAGGGCCTCCATCTCGACACCCGTGCGGTCCGTCGTCTTCACGGTGGCCAGGATCTCCACGGCGTCGTCCGCGACCGACAGGTCCAGTTTCACACCGGACACCGACAACGGGTGACAGAGCGGGATCAGATCGGGGGTGCGTTTGGCGCCCATGATCCCGGCGATCCGCGCGGTCGCGAGGGCGTCGCCCTTGGGGACGCCCTCGCCGCGCAGCAGCTCGATCACGCGGGGCGAGACGAGGACACGTCCGCTGGCGCGGGCGGTGCGCGCGGTCACGTCCTTCTCCGACACGTCGACCATGCGGGCGGCGCCCGCCGCGTCGATGTGCGTCAGCCGGTCCTGCGTGGGGCCGTCCTGCGGGGGTGGGTCCTGCGTGCTCATGCTGTGTGGCGCTCCCGGTCCGGGCCCGTCGCGGTGCGGCGCACGGGCCGCTTGTGCGCGACACGGTACCCCCAACCAGCGGCTATCGGCCGAGCAGGACCACCTCGACGTCGGCGCCCGGCTCGACGGACTCGGTGTCCTCGGGGACGACGATCAGGGCGTCCGCGTGGGCGAGGGCGGCGACCAGGTGGGATCCGGCGCCGCCGACCGGGGTGACCTTGCCGTCGGCGTATCCGGCGCGCAGGAACTGGCGGCGGCCCTTCGGGGAGGTCAGCGCCTTCCCGGCGGCCAGGGTCGCCCGGGTCGTGGGGCGGTGGACGTCCTGGAGGCCCATCAGGGTGCGGATCGCGGGGCGGACGAAGAGTTCGAAGGAGACGTACGACGACACCGGGTTGCCGGGCAGGGCCAGCAGCGGGGTGTGGTCGGGGCCGATGGAGCCGAAGCCCTGGGGCTTTCCGGGCTGCATGGCGAGCTTGCGGAAGTCGATGCCGCTGCCGGCCTCGTCCTCGTCGCCGACATGGGACAGGGCTTCCTTCACCACGTCGTACGCGCCGACGCTCACGCCGCCCGTGGTGACCATCAGGTCGGCGCGGACCAGCTGGTCCTCGATGGTGGAGCGCAGGGTCTCGGCGTCGTCGGCGACGGCGCCCACGCGGTAGGCGATGGCGCCGGCGTCGCGGGCGGCGGCCGTGAGGGCGAAGCTGTTGGAGTCGTAGATCTGACCGGTGCCCAGTTCCGTGTCCGGCTGGACGAGTTCGCTGCCGGTGGAGAGCACCACCACGCGCGGGCGCGGGCGGACCCGGACGGTGCCGCGGCCGATCGCTGCGAGCAGGGCGATCTGGGGCGGGCCGAGGACGGTGCCGGCCTCCAGGGCGCGGTCGCCGGCCTTCACGTCGCTGCCCTTGGCGCGCACGTGCGCGCGGGCCTCGGCCGGGCGGTACACGTGTACGTGCCCGGTGGCGCCCTCGGGGCCGAGGCTGCGGGCGCGCATGCCGCGCACCGGGCCCTCGCCGAGCCCGCCGTCGGTCCACTCGACGGGCACGACCGTCTCGGCGCCGGGCGGCAGCGGGGCGCCGGTCATGATGCGGGCGGCCTGGCCGGGGCCCACGTGGAGCAGTTCGGCCTGGCCCGCGGCGACGTCCCCGACGACCTCCAGGGCCGCCGGGAATTCCTCGCTCGCGCCCGCGATGTCCGCGACCCGTACCGCGTAGCCGTCCATCGAGCTGTTGTCGAAGGGCGGCAGGGACACCGGCACCGTGATGTCCTCGACGAGGACGCAGCCCTGGGCGTCGAGCAGGTGCAGCTCGATGGGTTCCAGGGGGCGGACGGTGGCGAGGATGTCCTCCAGGTGTTCGTCCACCGACCACAGGTGGTCGGGGCCGACGTGGTCCTGGCCGGTGACGTGGGGCGCGGCGCTGCTCAACGGACTACATCTCCTCGGCTACGTAACTGCGAAGCCAGGTCCGGAAGTCCGGGCCCAGGTCTTCACGTTCGCATGCGAGTCGGACAATGGCACGCAGGTAGTCGCCGCGGTCGCCGGTGTCATAGCGGCGGCCCTTGAAGACCACGCCGTGCACCGGGCCGCCGATCTTCTCGTCGGCCGCGAGCTCCTGAAGGGCGTCCGTGAGCTGGATCTCGCCGCCGCGGCCCGGCTCCGTCCGGCGCAGTATCTCGAAGATGTGCGGGTCGAGGACGTAGCGGCCGATGATGGCGTAGTTGGACGGGGCGTCGGCCGGGTCGGGCTTCTCGACCAGGCCGCTGACCTGGACGACGTCGCTGTCCTCGGTGGTCTCCACGGCCGCGCAGCCGTAGAGGTGGATCTGCTCCGGGGCGACCTCCATGAGCGCGATGACGCTGCCGCCGCGCTGCTCCTGGACCTCGACCATGCGCTGCAGCAGCGGGTCGCGGGGGTCGATCAGGTCGTCGCCGAGGAGGACGGCGAAGGGCTCGTCACCCACGTGCGGGGCGGCGCACAGGACGGCGTGGCCGAGGCCCTTGGGGTCGCCCTGGCGGACGTAGTGCATGGTCGCGAGGTCGCTGGACTCCTGCACCTTGGCGAGGCGGCCGGCGTCGCCCTTCTTCTGGAGGGCCGACTCCAGCTCGTAGTTGCGGTCGAAGTGGTCCTCCAGGGGGCGCTTGTTGCGGCCCGTCACCATGAGGACGTCGTCGAGACCCGCGGCGACGGCCTCCTCGACCACGTACTGGATCGCGGGCTTGTCCACGACCGGCAGCATCTCCTTGGGAGTGGCTTTGGTGGCCGGCAGGAACCGGGTGCCGAGGCCTGCTGCGGGAATGACAGCCTTGCTGATCCGAGGGTGCAACTGAGTCATGTCGGCCACCCTATCCGGTGCCTTGGCATGGAATCTGCGGCTCCGGTTCATAGGCGCTCATATGAGCGTATTGCGACGGTACGGGAGCAACCATTGAGGCCTATCGCACGTCCGGGCGAGCCTGACAAGCGGAGTTTGCGGCGCGAGATCCTCGCGGTGAGGAGCAGGTTGACGGCGGATGACCTGCGGGAAACGTCGGCCGCGCTGGCCGGGCGGGCGCTGGAGCTGCCCGAGTTGGCGCGGGCCGGGACGGTGGCGGCGTACGTCTCGGTGGGGAGCGAACCCGGGACGCTCACCCTCCTGGACGCGCTGCGCGCCCGGGGCGTGCGCGTGCTGCTGCCGGTCCTGCTGCCCGACAACGACCTGGACTGGGGCCCGTACGAGGGCGAGGGCTCCCTGGCGCGCGTGCAACACGGCAGCAGAATGGCCCTCTTCGAACCCGCGGGCGAGCGCCTCGGACCCGACGCCGTGACCACCGCCGACGCCGTGCTGCTGCCCGGCCTGGCGGTGGACGCGCGCGGGATGCGGCTCGGCCGGGGCGGCGGCTCCTACGACCGGGTGCTGGCGCGGCTGGAGCGGGCGGCGGCGCATCCCGCCCTGGTGGTGCTGCTGTACGACTCCGAGGTCGTCGGGCTCGTCCCCGCCGAGCCGCACGACCGGCCGGTGGACGCGGTGGTGACGCCGGCGGGCGTGCGACGGTTCCGGCCGGCGCCCTGACGCCGAAGGGCCCCCCACGCGTGCGCGTGGAGGGCCCTTCGTTCACCGGCTCATGGTCTGAGCACCAGCTTGTCGGCCGTGCTCTTCTCGACCGCCTGATCGGAGAAGGACCACGGCAGCAGTTCGCCGTCGGCCCACTTGTCGGTCTGGTCGACGTAGTGCGCGCTGTAGGCGTGCCCGGAGGCGCCGGTGAGGTTGATCCACTTCGACTTGTCGAGGTCGCCGAGGTTCACCACCATCCGCATGGACGGCACCCACACCACCCCGTAGCCGCCGGCCGCGTTCCAGCCGGACGCGTTGACGGTGGCCTCGCCGCCGCCGAGCTCCCATGGGCCGCGGTTGAGGGCGTACTGGAGGAAACCGGGGCCCGCGGTGCCGAGGGTCTGGTTCTTCAGGAACAGGCGGTGCAGCCGGCCCCAGCTCCAGGAGTCGATGTCCTTGCCCAGCTTGGCGGTCAGCTCCCAGCGAGCGTCGATCATGGCCCGCTTGAACAACTCGTCGCGGTTGTGGGCGGCGGGGCGGGTGCGCACCTCGGGGGTCGTCCACCAGTCGCTGTCCGGCTGGTTCATGAGCCGCCGGACCACCTCGAACCAGCGGTCGCCGCCGTCCGGCTGCGCCCGGTCGCGGTCGCGCTGGCCGCACTCGCGGACCTTCCCGGCCTCGTCGGCGGGACCGGTGGTGTTGACCGGCTCGACCCACAGGCACTGGCCCTTGGGACGCAGCTCCTTGGGCAGCTTGTTGCCGAAGGCGAGCTTGAGGATGTTGCGCCACACCGCGTTGAAGTAGGCCGCCGCCGCGGAGTCGGCGTCCTGGGTGTAGTCCCAGCCCTCCAGGAGCTTCTGCGCCTCGCGGACGTCCTTGTTCCCGGGGTCGATCTTCAGCAGCGTGGGCACCAGCAGCCGGGCGACCTCGCTGCTGTTGTCCAGCTGCATCTGGCGCATGTCGTCCGTGGAGATCTTGCCGCCGTCCTTGATCTTCGACTGGATCAGGTCGGTGATCCGCTGGCTGCGCGCGCCGTAGCCCCAGTCCGCGGTGAGCGTGTACGGGTACTTGTCCGGGTCGATCACGGCCTGGTTGGCGGTGACGATGTAGCCGCGCTCCGGGTCGTACTCGTAGGGCAGCGCGTCCTGCGGGATGTAGCCGGTCCAGCGGTACTTCGGGTCCCAGCCGGGCGCCGGGATGGAGCCGTCGTCGCCCTTCTCGCGCAGCGGGATCTTCCCCGGCAGCGTGTAGCCGATGTGGTTCTCGGTGTCGGCGTAGATCAGGTTCTGCGAGGGCACCTCGAACTGCGCGGCGGCCTTGCGGAAGTCGGTCCAGTTCTTCGCCTTGTTCATGGCGAAGACGGCGTCCATGGTGGTGCCGGGCTGCAGGGCGGTCCAGCGCAGCGCGACGCCGTAGCCGTCGCCTCTGTCGGGTGCGGCGGTGTCGACGGTGGCCTTCCTGCCGACCTTCACGAGCTCCTCGTCGCGGTCGGACAGCAGGGGCCCGTTGTTGGTCTCGCGGACGACGATCTTCTTGGACGCGCCCCCGGCGACCTTGATGGTCTCCTCGCGCGTCGTGAAGGGCTTGACCTTGCCGTCGTACAGGTAGCCGTTGCCGGTGATCTTCTCCAGGTAGAGGTCGGTGACGTCCACGCCGGAGTTGGTCATGCCCCAGGAGATGTTCTGGTTGTGGCCGATTATCACGCCCGGCATGCCGGCGAAGGTGTAGCCGCTGACGTCGTACTGGCACGCGCTGGAGACGCTGCGGCAGTGCAGGCCCATCTGGTACCAGACGGACGGCAGGGAGGGCGACAGGTGCGGGTCGTTGGCCAGCAGCGGCTTGCCGGTGATGGTGTACCTCCCGCCGACGACCCAGGAGTTGGAGCCGATGCCGTCGCCGTTGACGCCGACGGCCGGCGGGAGGTCGTCCAGGACGTCGGTGAGGCCGCCGAGCTGGCTGTCCAGGCCCGCGGTGCCCGAGGCGCCGGAGGCGGTGCCGCCCGCGCCGGACGCGCCCGGGGCGGTGCCCTGGGTGCCCGCGGTTCCGGTTCCGGTTCCGGCGGAGGCTCCCGCCGTGCCGTTCGCGCCGGACGTGCCGTTCGTACCGGACGTGCCGCCCTGCTCGAACGCCCCCGTCAGCTCGTCGTACTGACCCTCCTGGACGATCGCCTTGTTGCGGCTGTACGGGTACTGCGGGTACAGGTCGGCGATCTGCTTCGGGCCGAGGCGGCTGGTGAGCAGGGCGCGGTCGATCTCGTCCTGCATGTTGCCGCGCAGGTCCCAGGCCATCGCCTTCAGCCAGGAGATCGAGTCGACCGGGGTCCACTTCTGCGGCTTGTAGTCGTTGGTGAAGCCCAGCGCCGCGTACTCCAGGGAGATGTCCTCGCCGTCCTTGCCCTGGAGGTAGGAGTTGACTCCCTCGGCATAGGCCTGGAGGTACTTCTTCGTGGTGGCCGACAGCTTGGTGTCGTACTCCTGCTTGGCGACCCGGTCCCAGCCGAGGGTGCGCAGGAACTCGTCGTTGTCGACCTGGCTCTTGCCGAACATCTCCGACAGCCGCCCGGCGGCCATGTGGCGGCGGACGTCCATCTCGTAGAACCGGTCCTGCGCCTGGACGTAGCCCTGCGCCATGAACAGGTCCGCGTCGGAGGAGGCGTAGATCTGCGGGATGCCGTAATTGTCGCGCTTGACCTCGACGGGGCCCGACAGGCCCTTCAGTGTGAGGGTGCCCTTGGTCTGCGGGAAGGAGGCCCGGACGGTACTGATGGACCAGTACGACCCGTAGGCCACGCCCCCGATGAGGGCCAGCACCAGGACGAGCACGATAAGTCGGGCTTTGCGCCCCTTTCTCCTGCCGGACTTGCCGGGCTGCTGACCCGTGGAGGCGGTGGTGTTGGGGGGCATCGCTGTCCTTGCTGTCCTAACGCGAGCGGCAGGTTCGGCTGTGCTTTTAACTGAGCGCTGGAGCAACGATAGGCGCAGGGCCTTGCGCCCCTTGACGCGGAGTCGGGAACCGGCACGGACGGACGTTCGATCTTGCCTCAAGAAGTGTCAAGAAATCGTCAAGAGTTAGGTAAGGTAACGAAGTAGTTGGCGCGGTGCGCCACAGCTTCATGTGCGATGTACGTGAGCCCACGCGCGCGTGCGTGCGGGCCAGGGAAGGAATCGGCCGCTGACTGTTCACCACCTCAACCAGCTCCTGCTCGTCTGCTCGCTCGTCCTGCTCGTCGCCGTCGCAGCGGTACGGATCTCCTCGCGCAGCGGGCTCCCCAGCCTGCTCGTGTACCTGGGGATAGGCGTCGCCATGGGCCAGGACGGCGTGGGCGACATCCACTTCGACAACGCCGAACTGACTCAGGTCATCGGGTACGCGGCCCTGGTCGTGATCCTGGCCGAAGGTGGTCTGGGCACGAAGTGGAAGGAGATCAAGCCGGCCCTGCCGGCCGCCACGGCACTGGCGCTGGCCGGTGTCGCGGTGAGCGTCGGGGTCACGGCGTCGGCCGCGCACTACCTGATCGGCCTGGAGTGGCGGCAGGCCCTCATCATCGGGGCGGTCGTCTCCTCGACCGACGCTGCGGCCGTCTTCTCCGTGCTGCGCAAGATCCCCCTGCCCGCGCGCGTGACGGGCACGCTGGAGGCGGAGTCCGGCTTCAACGACGCGCCGGTGGTCATCCTCGTGGTGTCCCTGTCCACCGCAGGGCCCGTCGAGCACTGGTACACGCTGCTGGGCGTGATCCTGCTGGAGCTGGCGATCGGCGCGGCCATCGGACTCGCGGTGGGCTGGCTGGGCGCCTGGGGGCTCAGGCACGTGGCGCTGCCCGCCTCCGGCCTCTACCCGATCGCCGTCATGGCGATCGCCGTGGTGGCCTACGCGGCCGGGGCGCTCGCGCACGGGAGCGGCTTCCTCGCGGTGTACCTCGCCGCGATGGTGATGGGCAACGCGCGGCTGCCGCACTGGCCGGCCACCCGCGGGTTCGCCGACGGGCTCGGCTGGATGGCCCAGATCGGCATGTTCGTCCTGCTCGGCCTCCTGGTCACCCCGCACGAGCTGGGCGACGACATCGTGCCCGCACTGGTCATCGGGCTGGTGCTGACCATGGTGGCGCGACCGCTGAGCGTGGTGCTCTGCCTGTCGCCGTTCCGGGTGCCGTGGCAGGAGCAGGCCCTGATGTCCTGGGCGGGGCTGCGCGGGGCCGTGCCCATCATCCTGGCGACCATCCCCATGGTCCAGGGCGTCGACGCCAGCCGGCGGATCTTCAACATCGTCTTCGTGCTGGTCGTCGTCTACACCCTGATCCAGGGCCCGACGCTGCCCTGGCTGGGCCGCAAGCTGCACCTGGGGGACGGCTCGGAGGCCGCCGACCTCGGCATCGAGTCCGCCCCGCTGGAGCGGCTGCGCGGCCATCTGCTGTCCGTGGCGATCCCCGGCGAATCGAAGATGCACGGTGTGGAGGTGGCCGAGCTGCGGCTGCCGCACGGTGCGGCCGTGACGCTCATCGTGCGCGGGGGCGAATCGTTCGTCCCGCTGCCGACGACGATCTTGCAGCGCGGAGACGAGCTCCTCGTGGTCGCCACCGACCCCGTCCGGGACGCGACCGAGAGCCGGCTGCGGGCCGTGGGGCACGGCGGCAAGCTGGCCGGCTGGCTGGGCACGGACGGGGCGGCCCGTTGAGGGCGTTTTGCGCGGTTTGGGATTTGTAGGGTGCGCAGGGTCATGGTGCTCACTTTCACAGGAGCGCAGCCCTTGATCCCTGTACGATGAAGGCGTTACCCAGATCGAACCAACTCTGCCTGACGCAGAGCTGGCGCGACCGTATGGCGGTCGGGACACCCCTCCTCACCGGGCCCCGGCATCTACCGCAGTTCCGCGCAAGAGGACAGCTCTCGGCGCCGCCCGCTACGGGGCCGCGCTACCAGGCGGCAGAAAGGCACGGGCCGTGGCGTCCACGGTCACCTCGAAGGCGTCGGAGAACCCGACGGCTTCCGCCCGACCGGGATACGGCCGGCTGCTGCGCACCCGCGGCACCTGGACGTTCCTGCTCCCCGGCTTCGCGGCACGCCAGCCGTTCGCGATGCTGACCATCTCCATCGTGCTGCTGGTGCAGCACACCACCGGTTCCTACGGAGCGGCGGGCGCCGCCGCGGCCGTCACCGGCGTCTCCATGGCCCTGTTCGCGCCCTACAGCGGCCGTCTCGCCGATCGCTACGGGCAGCGCGCCGTGCTGGTCCCCGGAGTGCTGCTGCACGCGGTGTCCGGTCTGACGCTGACCGCGCTCGCGCTGCTGGACGCGCCCCTGTGGGCGGTGTTCGCGGCGGCCGTCCCGACCGGCGCCTCGGTGCCGCAGGTCGGCCCGATGGTGCGGGCCCGCTGGGGCGTGAAGCTCAAGGACTCGCCGCTGATGACCACCGCCGCGGCCTTCGAGTCCGTCACGGACGAACTGACCTTCGTGGTCGGACCGCTGCTGGCCACCGCCCTGTGCACGGCCGTCGACCCGGCCGCCGGGCTCGTCACGGAAGCCTCGCTGACCCTGATCGGCGGCCTGCTGTTCGCCGCGCAGAAGAGCACGCAGCCCTCGGTCGCCACCGGCGGGCACGCGCGCGTGGAGCACGCTTCGGCGCTGCGCGTCCCCGGGGTGCGCGTGCTGATCGTGACCTTCCTGGGCATCGGCACGGTCTTCGGCGGCATGCAGGTCTCCCTGGCCGCGTTCACCGAGTCGATCGGCGAACCGGGCCTGAACGGCGTCCTCTACGGCGTCTTCGCCGCGGGCAACATGCTCTCCGGCGTGGTCTGCGGCGCGATCGCCTGGAAGGCCGCCCCGCAGCGGCGCCTGGTCACCGGCTACGCGGCGCTGGCCCTGGCCGCGTCCGGCCTGTGGGCCGCCCACTCCGTGCCGGTCCTCGCCGGCCTCGGTCTGCTGGTCGGCATGTGCATCGCGCCCGCCCTGATCACCGGCTACACCCTGGTCGACAGCCTGGTCCCGGCCGGTGCCCGCACCGAGGCCTTCACCTGGCTGACCGGGGCGGTCGCGCTGGGCCAGGCAGCCGCCGTCACGGTCGCCGGACAGCTGGAGGACCGCTTCTGGTCGGGAGCCGGTTTCCTGGTGCCGATGGGCGGCACGGTGCTGGCCCTGGCGACCCTCCTGGCGCTGCGCTCCCGGCTGGCGGCGCGGGCGGGCGGGCGGACCGTAGCACGTGGCGTGGGTCACCGCGTGCCGGTGGCAGTGGACTGAGCGGCCGGAATACGTCACTATGGATCGTCGTTAGCACTCATCGAGTGAGAGTGCCAGGAGGAAGACAGTGCCGACCTACCAGTACCAGTGCACCGCGTGCGGCGAGGGCCTCGAGGCGGTGCAGAAGTTCACTGACGACGCCCTCACCGAGTGCCCCAGCTGCCAGGGCCGCCTGAAGAAGGTGTTCTCGGCGGTCGGCATTGTCTTCAAGGGCTCCGGCTTCTACCGGAACGACAGCCGCGGCTCCTCGTCGAGCAGCTCGCCGGCTGCGAAGTCGTCGAGCTCCTCGGGCTCGTCGTCCTCCGACTCCGGCTCGTCGAGCTCCGCTTCGAGCTCGTCGTCGAGCACCGGCAGCACCTCCTCCAGCAGCACCACCGCCGCGTAAGGCCTGATTCTTACGGGACCCTGTCGCCCTCCGGGCGACGGGGTCCTCGGCGTTTCCGCATGCGGTTAAGGTGCGGGCATGGCGAACAAGGCGAACGTGGCGGACCAGGAAGGCGCCGGGATCGGCGTCATCGGCGGCTCGGGGTTCTACTCCTTCCTCGACGACGTGACCGAGATCCAGGTCGACACCCCGTACGGGCCGCCCAGCGACTCCCTCTTCCTCGGTGACGTCGCCGGCCGGCGGGTCGCCTTCCTGCCGCGGCACGGGCGCGGTCACCACCTGCCGCCGCACCGGATCAACTACCGGGCCAACCTGTGGGCGCTGCGCTCGGTCGGCGTGCGCCAGGTCCTGGCCCCGTGCGCCGTGGGCGGCCTGCGCCCCGAGTACGGTCCGGGCACCCTGCTGGTGCCGGACCAGCTGGTGGACCGCACGAAGTCCCGCGCCAACAGCTACTTCGACGGGCTGCCGCTGCCCGACGGCTCCGTGCCGAACGTGGTGCACGTGTCGCTGGCCGACCCCTACTGCCCCGCGGGGCGGGCCGTCGCACTGAAGGCGGCGCGCGGCCGGGACTGGGAGCCGGTGGACGGCGGCACGCTGGTCGTGGTCGAGGGGCCGCGCTTCTCGACGCGTGCGGAATCGTTGTGGCACCAGGCGCAGGGCTGGTCGGTGGTCGGCATGACCGGCCACCCCGAGGCGGCGCTCGCCCGGGAGCTGGAGCTCTGCTACACGTCCCTGACCCTCGTCACCGACCTCGACGCGGGCGCCGAGACGGGCGAGGGCGTCTCGCACGACGAGGTGCTGCGGGTGTTCGCGGCGAATGTGGACCGGCTGCGGGGGGTGCTGTTCGACGCGGTGGCCGGGCTGCCCGCGGAGGGTGAGCGGGACTGTTTGTGTGTGCGTGCGCTGGGTGGGATGGATCCGGGGTTCGCACTGCCGTAGGGGGTCGGCTGTAGGCAGGGGGTCGGGTCCTAGGCGGGGGGTCGGGTCCTAGCCAGGGGGTCGGCTGTAGGCAGGGGGGCGGGTCCTAGGCGGGGGGTCGGCTGTAGGCGCGGGGTCGGCTGTAGGCGCTTGAGGGTGGCGGAAGTCGCCATTCGGGTTAGGGAGTTGTCCACAGGCCGGCGGTGGGTCCACAGGCCTGAGCGGGCCGTGGCGAGAGGCCTCATCGTGGGGAGCGCAAGCCGGTCCCTCGTCGTCACAGGTGGTGGTCCCCGTGTCCCTCGCTCGTCCCTCGGTCGTTCCCTCGTCTCCCTCCTGGTCGCTCGCCGCGTGCCCGCCCGGGGCGGAGGTGCCCGCGACCCGTGAGGTGCCGCGGTTCGATCCGGTACGGGTGCGCGGCGGGCACCGGTCCGGCCGGCTCGTCCGGCACCGGCGGCGGGCCGTGGCCGTGGGGCTCGCCGTCACCGCCACGGCCCTCGTGGCGGCGGGCCCGCGCGGGAGCGACGGGGCCCGTGGCCATCCCCGGGCCCGGCCTCCCGCGCAGACGGCCCCGGTGTCCGGAGAGCATCCCGCGCACACGCGCCGTACCGCCGGGTCGGTGACGGCCCCGGTGCGGATCGCCGACGCGGCCACGGTACGGCTGCTGCGGCCGGGCGACCGGGTCGACGTCATCGCCGCCGAGGGGGCGGTGCCGGGCGGCGAGGCCCGGGTGGTCGCGCGCGGCGCCAGGGTGACGAAGGTGCCGGAGCCGCTGGAGGGCGCGGGCGACACCGGTGCGCTGGTCGTGCTGTCGCTGCCGCGGGCCACCGCCGCCCGGCTGGCCGGCGCGAGCGCCAGCGGGCGGCTGGCAGTGACGCTGTGGTGATCGCGTGCATGATCTCGTCAAGGTCCTCGTTCGAGGGACCTGGTTGCCCGGTTCGGCCCACCGGTGACGTAGGTTGCGGAGCGTTTTGTTCCACACGCTGCTCTACAAGCTGCTCGTATGAGGAGAGGCCCCCAGGTGAGCGAGAAGAAGGAGCCGAGTGTCTGGGAGGGCTTCAGGGCCTTCCTGATGCGCGGGAACGTCGTCGATCTGGCGGTGGCGGTGGTGATCGGTGCCGCCTTCACCAACATCGTCAACGCCGTGGTGAAGGGGATCATCAACCCGGTCGTCGGCGCCATCGGGACGAAGAACCTCGACCACTACAGCTCGTGCCTGAGCTCGACCTGCGAGGGCGAGCAGGGCATCCAGATCCTGTGGGGTTCCGTCCTCGGTGCCGCCCTGAGTTTCGTGATCACCGCGGCGGTCGTCTACTTCCTGATGGTCCTGCCCATGGCGAAGTACCTCGCCCGGCAGGAAGCACGCCGGAAGGCGAAGGAGGGCACCCAGGAGATTCTCGAGGTGACCGAGCTGGAGGTCCTGAAGGAGATCCGGGACGCCCTGGTCGCGCAGCGCGGCTCGGGGCACGACCGGGAGTAGCGCGACGGCTTCAGAGGTGGTGGGGCGGCTTCTCGTCGAGGAAGCGCTTGAGGTCCGCCGCACTGCCGCCGGAGTCGGTGCGCTCGCCCCAGCCGCGGTCGGTGTCGTCGGATGACTGCTGGTCGAGCGGGTCGTCGAAGACCAGCGCGGGCTTCGGCTCGCGCGGCTCGGGGCCGGGGACGGTACTCATGCAACCAGGGTACGGTCGCGGAGAAATTCCCCGTGCCTTCTGCTCTGCTGGGACGCATGACGTCCAGCCCCACTCCCCCGCCCGGCGCCTCGCGCCCGCCCGGCACCCAGGGGGCGCTGCGCAGGCTCCGGGCCCGTGGCCGCGACGAGGCGCACCGGACGGCCTCGCCGCTGGAGCTCTTCTTCGACCTGTGCTTCGTCGTGGCGGTCGCCCAGGCGGGCATCGAGCTGGTGCACTCCGTCGCCGAGGGGCACGCGGGCCAGGGCATCCTCGACTACGCGATGGTGTTCTTCGCCCTGTGGTGGGCGTGGATGAACTTCACCTGGTTCGCCTCGGCGTACGACAACGACGACGTCCTCTACCGGGTGGTCACGCTGGTGCAGATCGCCGGTGTGCTGGTCCTCGCGGCGGGCGTCTCGCGGGCGTTCGAGGACCACGAGTACCTCGTGGTCTGGCTCGGTTACGCGATCATGCGGGTGGCCATGGCGGCACAGTGGCTGCGGGCGGCCCGCGCCGCCCGGGGCCCGGAGCGCACGACGGCCCTGCGGTACGCCGGCGGCGTGCTGGCGTGCCAGGTCGGCTGGCTGGGGCTGCTCTTCCTGCCCGGGGGAGCCCGGCCCTGGTGGTTCCTGGTGATGGCGCTGCTGGAGATGTGCGTGCCGCCCTTCGCGGAGAGGGACCACTCCACGTCCTGGCACCCCCGCCACATCGCGGAGCGGTACGGACTGTTCACCATCATCGTGCTCGGCGAGACGATCGCGGCGGCCACGATCGCCGTGAAGTCCGGCATCGACGAGAACGACGCGCTGGGCGAGCTCCTCCCCATCGCGGCGGGCGGGCTGCTGGTCATCTTCGCCGCGTGGTGGATCTACTTCGTGGTGCCCATCCACGGCCATCTGCGGACCAACCGCCAGGCGTTCCTGTGGGGCTACGGCCACTACCTCGTGTTCGCCTCGGCGGCGGCGATCGGGGCCGGGCTGGAGGTGGCGGTGGAGCAGACGGTCGGCAAGGCCCACATCTCCACGCTGGCGGCGTCGGCCGCGGTGACACTGCCGACGGCCCTGTACCTGCTCACGGTGTGGGCCCTGCACTCGCGCCACTTCAAGCGGGGCATCACCCAGCAGCTGGTGCTGCCGACGACGGCCCTGCTGGTGATCTGCTGCACCTTCCTGGGTCACTGGGCGGTGTTCTCGGCGGGAGTGGTCTGTGCCCTGTCGGTGGTGGCCGGAGAGACCCTGGCCACGCGCCTGACCGCACGGGAGGGCGGGCCGGCGATGCGAACCGGGTGAGGCCCCCCCACGATCCGGTTCGCGGTCGGGTCCACGATCCAGCCCGCGGTCGGGCCCACGCGTAGGTCAGCCGGCTGACGCGGCAGCCCCAGGTCAACCGGCTGACGCGGCAGCCACCGGCCCGGTACGCCCGCCGGGGCCGGCCGCGGACGAGACTGTGCCCCATGACAGTTGACGCACTGACGGATGTCTCCGGCCTGCGTGTGGGACACGCGACGCGCACCGGCGACGGTTGGCTCACCGGCACCACGGTCGTGCTCGCCCCGGAGGGCGGGGCCGTGGCCGCCGTGGACGTGCGGGGCGGCGGGCCCGGCACCAAGGAGACGGACGCGCTGGATCCGCGCAACGTGGTACGGACGGTGGAGGCGGTCGTGCTGACCGGCGGCAGCGCGTACGGGCTCGACGCCGCGTCGGGGGTCATGGCCTGGCTGGAGGAGCGGGGTCGCGGGATCCGCGTCGGGCCGGAAGCGGGGGAGGTCGTGCCCGTGGTGCCCGCCGCCTGCGTCTTCGACCTGGGGCGGGGCGGTGACTTCCGGGCCCGGCCGGACGCGGCGACCGGCCGGGCCGCGGTGGAGGCCGCCGCGGCGGGCGAGGTCGGCGCGCCGGTGCCCCAGGGGTGCGTGGGGGCGGGCACGGGAGCGGTGGCCGGGGTGGTGAAGGGCGGCATCGGCAGCGCGAGCACGGTGCTCGGATCGGGGATCACGGTGGCCGCGCTGGTCGTGGCCAACGCGGCGGGATCGGCGGTGGATCCGGAAACGGGGGTGCTGTACGGGGAGTTGTTCCAGGGGCGGGTTGAGTACCCGGCGGAGGAGGTGCACGCTCGGGCACGGCGGCGGCTCGCCGAGGCTGCCGCGAGGAATACGCAGCCCCCGCTCAACACGACGCTCGCGGTGGTCGCCACGGACGCGGACCTGTCCAAGGCGCAGGCCCAGAAGCTGGCCGGCACGGCGCACGACGGCATCGCCCGTGCGGTGCGTCCGGTGCATCTCCTCAACGACGGGGACACGGTGTTCGCGCTGGCGACGGGTGGCCGGGCGCTGGACGCGGCGGACCCGCTCGCTCTGAACGAGATCCTCGCGGCGGGTGCGGACATGGTGACGCGCGCGATCGTCCGGGCCGTGCGGGCGGCGCACCCGGTGGATGGTCCGGGCGGGGCGTGGCCGTCGTACGGGGAGCTGTACGCGGGGGGCTGAACAGGCCTGCGGGCACAGCGGATCCACAGCCGAACCGGAATTTGTCGCGGTTCTGTCACGTGACGGCCTTCATGGGGAACGGACGGAACCCGACCGGCTCCCCGGCCCCTCTTCCCTCACGTACCGGAGCGGATCACGCGACATCACACGAACTGGGAGCAGCCCGTGACAACGCCGAACATTTCAGCGCGGCGCACTCTGGGGGCCTGTGCCGCCCTGATGGTCGGCGCCCTGACGCTCACCGCCTGCGGTGGCAGCGCCAACGCCAAGGACGACGAGAAGGGCGGCAAGGGCGACCCGAAGACGTCCGTCGCGAAGATCGCCATCTCGGCGAAGGACGGGTCGACCGGCGCGTCCATCAACGCCACCGGCGTCAAGGTCAGCGACGGGAAGCTGACCGACGTGAAGATGACGGTGGCGGGCAGTGGCCAGGCAGTTGCGGGTTCGGTCTCCGCCGACGGCAAGGTGTGGAAGCCGAAGGAGCAGCTGGAGCGCGGGACGAAGTACCAGATATCCGCGACCGCCAAGGACGCGGACGGGCGGACGGCCGCGGCCAACTCCATCTTCACGACGGTGACGTCGTCGAACAGCTTCATCGGCACGTACACGCCGGACAACGGCACGACGGTCGGCGTGGGCATGCCGGTGTCGTTCACCTTCGACAAGGCCATCACCGACCGGAAGGCCGTGCAGTCGCACATCACGGTCTCCTCCAGCAGCGGGCAGAAGGTCGTCGGGCACTGGTTCAACGGGCAGCGGCTCGACTTCCGGCCCGAGGAGTACTGGAAGGCCGGCTCCAAGGTCACGATGAAGATCGACCTGGACGGGGTCGAGGGCGCGAACGGCGTCTACGGCGTGCAGAAGAAGACGGTCACCTTCACGGTGGGCCGTTCGCAGGTCTCGACGGTCGACGCCAAGACCCAGACCATGACGGTCGTCCGGGACGGCAGGACCGTCAAGACGATCCCGATCTCGGCGGGCAGCCCGGAGCACACCACGTACAACGGGCAGATGGTGATCTCCGAGAAGTTCGTGCAGACCCGGATGAACAGCCGGACGGTCGGGCTGGGCGGGGAGTACGACATCCCGGACGTGCCGCACGCGATGCGTCTGACGACGTCGGGCACGTTCATCCACGGCAACTACTGGTACAACAAGGGCAACCCGCCGTTCGGCCGCCAGGGCACCAGCCACGGCTGCGTCGGTCTCGCCGACGTCCAGGGCGCGGGCGGCAGCACGCCGGCCAAGTGGTTCTACGACAACTCCCTCATCGGGGACGTGGTGATCGTGAAGAACTCCCCCGACACGACGGTGGCGCCGGACAACGGGCTCAACGGCTGGAACATGGCGTGGGGCCAGTGGGTCGCGGGCAGCGCCTCCTGACCACCTGAAAGACCACCCCAGCTGGGGTTTTTGACGGACCGACCGGGCCGCGCGGGAACTTTTCGCGCGGCCCGCGCGTTTTCCCGGACGTACGTTTTCTCGGTTCCCGGACATGATGTCCGACCGAGGGGCTACCGTATGCACCCACAAGGTGACATGCAGCAACGCCGGGAGAAACCTTGAGCGTTCCGTACGAGACGGCAGCGTACGAACCCCACGACTCGCCCGAGACTCCGGAGGAGCACCTCGCGCGACTCCTCGGCCGCGCCCTGAACTCCTTCGAGCTACCGGACGAGACGATAAGGCGCCTGGACTGCGCGCTGGTGCACGACGGTTCGCTGCACTCCGCGCACCACAGCGCGGGCCTGCACCGGGAGACGTACCGGCACACGTGGCTGCTCGCCGACGGTTCGGCGCTCACGCTCTGGGAGCTCGTCCACAACACCGCGCCGGGCAGCGAGCCGCATCACGAGGTGTACGCCGACGAGGAGGAGCTGCGCGCCGCCACCCTGCGGCTGCCGCTGCCGCCGGACACCCCGGACTTCGAACTGCCGGTGACGGTCCAGCTGTCACCGGTCCCCGCTCCCCGGCACGCGTACGCCGCGGAGAACTCCGCGGACCACGCTCGCCGTTTACTGCGCCGGGCGGAGAACGCGGACCGGCCGGGCGCGGACACGGCGGCCCTGCTGGCCACCGCGTCGGGGCACCAGATCACCCAGGCCTTCGGCCGCCCGTGCCGCGCGGGCCGGGCGGGCCTGGGCTTCTCGCTCTACGAGCACGCGTTCCTGCTGCGTGACGGCGAGGAGGTCTCCCTCTGGGAGGTCGAGCACACGGCGACGCCGGACGGGCGGCACATGTGCGAGGTGTACGCCAGTGAGGAAGCGGCGCGCGATGCGATGGAGCGGCGGGCTTCGCAACTCTCCTGAGGCGGACCGGCCTCAAGGCAGACGACTTCCGCTAGAGGCCTGTGTCGCCGAGTCGGCGCACCAGGTCGGCGAAGGCGGCTCTCTCCTCGGTGGTCAGCTCCACGGACTCCGACCGGGGGCCCGTCTGCCGCTGTTGCGGGAGGGCGGGGAGCGGGTGGCCTTCGGGCCATCGGGAGATGTGCTCGGGCATGCGCCCCAGTAGACACCACGGCCCGGGACTTCGGTCCCGGGCCGTGACTTTCGTGATCTATCTCGCAGGTGGCATGAACGGTTCACACGCCTCGAAAGGGGCGAACCTCCGGCCGTTTCACGCCGCGACGGGCTGCTTCGTCTCCGCCGTCCGGGCCGTGCCGCCCTCGCCGGAGGCCGGTGCGGCACCCTCGACCGGCTTGCGCAGGCCCTTGAGGACGATCACCAGGGCCGTCGTGACGCAGACGCCCGCGGCGATGGCGATCAGGTAGAGGAACGCGTTGCCGATCAGCGGTACCACGAAGATGCCGCCGTGCGGGGCGCGCAGCGTGGCGCCGAAGGCCATCGACAGGGCTCCGGTGACCGCGCCGCCGGCCATGGAGGCCGGGATGACGCGCAGCGGGTCGGCCGCGGCGAACGGGATCGCGCCCTCGGAGATGAAGGAGGCGCCGAGCACCCAGGCGGCCTTGCCGTTCTCACGCTCGGTCTGGGTGAAGAGCTTGCCGCGCACGGTCGTCGCCAGGGCCATGGCCAGGGGCGGGACCATGCCAGCCGCCATCACCGCGGCCATGATCTTCATCGCCGAGTCGCTGGGGCTGGCCACCGCGATACCGGCCGTGGCGAAGGTGTAGGCGACCTTGTTGACCGGGCCGCCGAGGTCGAAGCACATCATCAGGCCGAGGAGGGTGCCGAGCAGGATCGCGTTGCTGCCGGACAGGCCGTTGAGCCAGTCGGTCATGCCCTTCTGGGCCTCGGCGATGGGCTTGCCGATGACGACGAACATCAGGAACCCGACGATCGCCGAGGAGATCAGCGGGATCACCACCACGGGCATGATGCCGCGCAATGCCGCCGGGACGTTCACCTTCTGGATCGCCATCACCACGCCGCCGGCGATCAGACCGGCCGCCAGGCCGCCGAGGAAGCCGGCGTTGATGTTGAACGCGATCATGCCGCCGACGAAGCCGGGTACGATGCCGGGCCGGTCGGCCATGCCGTAGGCGATGTAGCCGGCCAGGACCGGGACGAGGAAGCCGAAAGCGACGCCGCCGATCTGGAAGAGCAGGGCCGCCCAGCTGTCGGCCTGGGTCCACAGGAAGTGGTCCATCACCGACGGAGCCTTGTTGATCTTGTAGCCGCCGATCGCGAACCCGAGGGCGATGAGCAGACCGCCCGCGGCGACGAACGGCACCATGTAACTGACGCCGGACATCAGCCACTTGCGCAGCTTGGTGCCGTAGCCCTCGCCGGAGTCGCCCGCGCGGTCCACCGGGGAGGCCGGGGCGGAACCGGAGGAGACCTCGCCGCGCGCGGCCTTCTCGCGGACCTCGGCGATGAGTTCGGCGGGGCGGTTGATGCCGGCCTTCACCCCGACGTCGACCGTGGCCTTTCCGGCGAACCGCTCCTTCTCCCGCACGGGCACGTCGTGGGCGAAGATCACGGCGTCGGCCGCCGCGATGACCTGCGGGTCGAGCCGGGTGAAACCGGCCGATCCCTGGGGCTCGACGGTGAGTTCCACGCCCGCCTCGCGGCCGGCGTTCTCCAGGGACTCGGCCGCCATGTAGGTGTGGGCGATGCCGGTAGGGCAGGAGGTGACGGCGACGATGCGGAACGGCCGCTCCTCAGCAGGGGCGGTGTCGTCGGTGACCGTGGCAGGGGCGGTGTCGTCGGTGACCGTGGCGGCGGCGGGAGAGGCCGCTCCCGCCGACGCCACGGTGTCTTCGGAACCCGCCGGTGCGGGTGCGTCCGGCTCGTCGCCGCGGATCAGGGCCGCCGCGGCCGGCGCATCGCCCACCGCGCGCAGGGCGTCGGTGAACTCGCTGTTCATCAGCTGCCGGGCCAGCGACGACAGGATCGTCAGATGGGCGTCGTCCGCACCGGCCGGCGCGGCGATCAGGAAGATCAGGTCGGCGGGGCCGTCGGGGGCGCCGAAGTCGATGCCGGAGGCGCTGCGGCCGAAGGCAAGCGTCGGCTCGGTGACGTGCGCACTGCGGCAGTGCGGGATGCCGATGCCGCCGTCGAGGCCGGTCGGCATCTGGGCCTCGCGGGCTGCCACGTCGGCGAGGAAGCCGTCCAGGTCGGTCACCCGGCCCAGGGCCACCATGCGCTCGGCGAGGGCTCGCGCCGCCGCTTCCTTGGTTTCGGCGGACAGGTCGAGATCGACCAGGTCCGCCGTGATCATGTCGCTCATCGCGGGCTCCTTAGCACGCGTATCGCCCGGTGGGAGGGGTGGGCGGGGAGGGGGACGGGGGTGCGG
>NZ_JNXI01000020.1 GCF_000717055.1 Streptomyces iakyrus
CTGATCTCCGGCATGCCCACCGCCCGGCTGCGGGCCCGGCTTGTGTCGATGGCGGCCGAACTCGGCATCACCATCGTCGCCGTCGACCCCGCCTACACCAGCCGCTGGGGTGCCCAGCACTGGCAGAAACCCCTCAGCACCAAGAATCGCAAAACCACCCGCCACGACGCGGCCGCCGTGGCGATCGGCAGGCGCGCCCTTGGGCACCCGATCCGGCGACGGACGGCACCGCCCCCTGCTCACCGGAGTGAGTTCGGGATGTCCGGCTGAGCATGAGCCCTGGCACCAGGACTCACTCCCGCTCAGTCTCTAGGAACGGTCGAGCCTCGACCCAGTGGATCGTGGACACGGCAGACTCCTCGGAAGATCGAACGTGAGCGGACGCGCGACGTCACGACGATCACGTCACCGAGGACCATGCCGAGTGTCATCAACTCACCTTTGAAGGCGGTGCGGTGGCCGCATTCAGAATAGGCCGACCGGGCGGAGCGCCACGTCGGACCAGAGAGGCAGAGCCGTGAACACCGAGGACAGCCCGCAGGAACCCGCCGAGCACGCCCGCTTCGCCGCGTATCTGGTCGAGCTGGAACAGGTCGCCGAAGCGGACGAGATGGCGCTGGTCGGCAGGGTCCTCGGCGACCCGGACCGGGTGATGGCCGAGGCTGCGGTGGTGCGGCACCTCGACCGCCGGGCCGCACAACTGTGGCCGGAACCCGCCTGGGAGGAGTGGGCAGCGGCCGTGGGCCGGGTGGTGACCCGGCGGCCTTTCCTGGTCCGGCGCCTGAAGGAGTGGTCCCTGTTCCGAGCCGTTTCCCTTCAACTGCCGTGGAGCTCAGAGGATTTGCTGGCGTCCTCGGACTGGCTCCAGCTCAAGGCGGCGGCCGGAGCGGGCCCCGATGCCCTCGACATCCTCGCCGAGGGCGGCCGGACGAAGAGGATCCGCAATGCCGCCCGGGCGGGCCGCGCGCGCCGGACCGAGGGCTGAAGACCGGACGTCCGGCCGCTTCAGGCCGCGGCCGGCTCGCCGCCCGCCCGGCGCCGGATCACCAGCGCCATCAGCGCCGCCGCCGCGCACAGCGCCCCCGACGCGTACCAGACCACGTCGTACGACCCGAAGGCGTCCCGCGCGACGCCGCCCAGGAAGGCGACGACGGCCGCCCCGACCTGGTGGGAGGCGAGGACCCAGCCGAAGACGATCGCGCTGTCCTCGCCGTAGTGCTCGCGGCACAGGGCGAGGGTGGGCGGGACGGTGGCGACCCAGTCGAGGCCGTAGAAGACGATGAAGAAGATCATCGGCGGGTGGACCGCGGGGCCCAGCAGCAGCGGGAGGAACATCAGCGACACGCCCCGCAGCGCGTAGTACACCGCCAGCAGGCGGCGCGACTCGAAGCGGTCCGTGAACCAGCCGGAGGCGATCGTGCCGACGACGTCGAAGACGCCGATGACCGCGAGCAGGGACGCGGCGGCCTGGACGGGCATGTGCTCGTCGTGGGCCGCGGGGATGAAGTGGGTCTGGATCAGGCCGTTGGTGGAGGCGCCGCAGATCGCGAAGGTGCCGGCGAGCAGCCAGAACGGGCCGGTGCGTACGGCGGAGAGCAGGACGGTCACGGCCCGGCGGGCGGCGCCGGGGACGGGCGGCGGCTTCGGCACGAACTCGGTGGCGCCGTACGGCTTCTGGCCCACGTCCGCGGGGTGGTCGTGCAGCAGGAGCCAGACGAACGGGACGACCGCGAGCGCGGCGAGCGCGACCGTCACGGCGGCCGGGCGCCAGTCGTACCGGTCGATGATCCAGGACAGCAGGGGCAGGAAGATCAGCTGGCCGGAGGCCGAGGCGGCGGTGAGGATGCCGCTGACCAGGCCGCGCCGTTCGGTGAACCAGCGGTTGGTGACGGTCGCCGCGAAGGCCAGTGCCATGGAGCCGGAGCCGAGACCCACCAGCAGGCCCCAGCACAGCATCAGCTGCCAGGCCGCGGTCATCCACACGGTGAGCCAGGAGCCGGCCGCGATCACGGTGAGCGCCACCGCCACGACCCGGCGGATGCCGAAGCGGTCCATCAGGGCCGCCGCGAACGGGGCCGTCAGACCGTACAGCGCGAGATTCACCGAGACAGCGGCGCCGATGGTGCCCCGCGACCAGTCGAACTCGTCGTGCAGCGGGTCGATGAGCAGGCCCGGCACGGAACGGAAGGCGGCGGCTCCGATGATCGTCACGAAGGTGACGGCGGCGACGAACCAGGCACGGTGCACCCGGCCACGGGTCGGCTTCGGCGGCTGCCGCACAGCCGCTGCTTCGGTTGTCTGGGTCACGACATAGAGCTTCCGACCTGCGGCGCGCTCCATCGAGTGGCCCGAAGGCCAGCATTCGTTAGGATCGGGCCATGAGTCGTGAGCCGGAGTTCCGCCCGCACCGGGTCGTCGTCCTCGCCCTCGACGGGCTGCTTCCCTTCGAGCTGGGCATCCCGCACCGCATCTTCGGCCGCCCCAGGGACGCCCGGGGGCGCCTGCTGTACGACGTCGTCACCTGCTCGGTCCGCCCGCCGGGCCCGGTGCGTACCGACGCCGACTTCGCCGTCCAGGTCGAGCACGGCCCCGAGATCCTGGCCACCGCCGACACCGTGATCGTTCCGGCGTCGTACGAACTCGGCCCGGTCTTCGAGCAGGGCGTGCTCACCGGCGAACTGGCCGCCGCCCTGGCTCACATCCGCCCGGGCACCCGGCTCGCCTCGATCTGCACCGGCGTCTACGTCCTCGCCGCCGCCGGTCTCCTCGACGGCCGCCCCGGCACCACGCACTGGGCCGACGCCGACCGCTTCCAGCGGCTCTTCCCGCACATCCGGGTCGACCCCGACGTCCTGTTCATCGACGACGGCGACGTCCTGACCTCCGCCGGCGTCGCGGCCGGCATCGACCTGTGCCTGCACATGGTGCGCCGCGACCACGGCACGGCCGTCGCCAACGAGGTGGCACGCCGCACGGTCGTACCGCCGCACCGCGACGGCGGTCAGGCGCAGTACATCCACCGGCCCGTGCCCGACCCGCAGCAGGCGACCACGACCTCGGCCCGCGCCTGGGCCCTGGGCCGTCTCCACGAGCCGATCCAGCTGCGTGACATGGCGGCGCAGGAGTCCATGTCGGTGCGCACCTTCACCCGCCGCTTCCGTGAGGAGACCGGCGTCAGCCCCGGCCAGTGGCTCACCCAGCAGCGCGTGGAGCGGGCCCGGCAGCTCCTGGAGTCCACCGACCGCTCCGTCGACCAGGTGGCGCGGGAGGCGGGCTTCGGCACGGCCCAGTCGATGCGCCAGCACCTCCAGGCGGCCCTCGGTGTCACGCCCACCGCCTACCGGCGCACCTTCCGTGCGGAGAAGGAAACCGCCGCCTCAGAAGGTGAGGACCGCCCTCAAATGGTGACCACCGCCCTCAGAAGGTGAGCACCGCCCGCGCCACCCGCCCCGCCTCAGCGTCCGCCGCCGCCTTCTCGAAGTCCTCGACCGGGTAGGTCCGGGTGACCAGTTCGTCGAGCAGGAGGCGCCCCCGGCGGTACAGCCCCGCGTACAGGGCGATGTCCCGCTGGGGCCGGGAGGAGCCGTAGCGGCAGCCCAGGATGGACTTGTCGAGGTACATCGAGGAGACGCGGAAGGACGCCTCGGCCGTGGCGGGCGGGACACCGAGGAGGATCGCCTGGCCGTGCCGGTCCAGGGAGTCGATGGCCTGCCGGATCAGCTCGACGCGGCCGACGCACTCGAAGGCGTGGTCCACGCCCGTGGGCAGCAGCTCGCGCACGCCCTCGGCGGACGTCAGGAAGTCGGTCGCGCCGAACCGGCGTGCCGCCTCCTCCTTCGCCGGGTTGGCGTCGACGGCCACGATCCGCCCGGCACCCGCGAGCCGGGCCCCCTGAAGCACGTTCAGGCCGATGCCGCCGGTCCCGATGACCAGGACGCTGTCGCCGCGGTCCACCCGCGCCCGGTTCAGCACGGCGCCCACCCCGGTGAGCACCCCGCATCCGATGAGCGCCGCCGAGGCCGGCGGGATGTCGTCGGGGATCCGGACCGCCTGGACGGCCTTGACGACCGTGCGCTCGGCGAACGCAGAGTTGGACGCGAACTGGTGGACCGGCGAGCCGTCGTGGCGGAACGGCCGGCCCGGGCGTCCGATGGCCTGCCGGCACATGGTCGGCCGGCCCCGGTCGCACTCGGCGCACGTACCGCAGTTCGCCAGGGTGGACAGTGCCACATGGTCACCGGGCGCGACATGGGTGACGCCCCCACCCACCGCCTCCACGACCCCGGCCCCCTCATGGCCCAGCACCACAGGCACGGGGAAGGGTATGGTCCCGTCCACCACCGACAGATCGCTGTGGCACAGCCCTGCCGCCGAGATCGCGACCCGCACCTCGCCCGGCCCCGGCTCGCGCACCTCCAGGTCCGTCACGACCCGGACCTGCTTCCCGTCGAAGATCACGCCTCGCATCACACGGCCCCCTTGGGCTCCCTGGGCAGGCCGAGCACCCGCTCGGCGATGATCGTGCGCTGGATCTGGTCCGAGCCGCCGTAGATCGTGTCGGCCCGGGAGAAGAGGAACAGGTGCTGGGAGGCGTCCAGTTCGTACGGCTCGGAGGCAGACCAGTCGGCGGGGCCCACGGCCGCCCCCGCGCCCCGCACCAGCACCGCCAGCTCCCCGAGCCGCTGGTGCCAGCCGGCCCACAGCAGCTTGGCCACGCTCGGGGCACCCGCGTCACCGGAACCCCCCAGCGTGCGCAGGGCGTTCCAGCGCATCGTCCGCAGCTCGGCCCACTGCCGCACGAGCCGTTCCCGTACGACGGGATCCCGCACGGCGCCCGACGCGACGGCGGCGCGCACCACGCCCGCCAGTTCCTCGGCGAACCCGATCTGCTGGGCCAGCGTGGACACACCCCGTTCGAAGCCGAGCAGGCTCATGGCGACGCGCCAGCCGTTTCCCTCGCCGCCCACGACGTGCTCGGCGTGCGCGCCGTCGAAGAAGACCTCGTTGAAGTCGCTGGTGCCCGTCATCTGGCGGATGGGGCGGACCTCGATCCGGCCGGGCTGGTCCATGGGGACGAGGAGGAAGGTCAGCCCGTGGTGCCGTACCGATCCGGGTCCGGTCCTGGCCAGCACGAAACACCAGTCCGCCTCGTGCGCGAGCGACGTCCAGATCTTCTGCCCGGTGACGCGGTACGTACGGCCGTCCGGCTCGCGCACGGCCGCGGTACGGATCCCGGCCAGGTCCGATCCGGCGCCGGGTTCGCTGTAACCCTGGCACCAGAGTTCCTCGCCGGCGGCGATCGGCGGCAGGAACCGCGACTTCTGCTCGTCGGTGCCGTGGGCGAGGAGCGTGGGCGCGAGCAGGTTCTCCCCGATGTGCCCGGAGCGCGGGGGCGCCGCAGACCGCGCGTACTCCTCGGCCCAGACGACCTGCTGGGTGAGGGTGGCCCGGCGATTGCCGTACCCGTCCCCGTCCCACCCGATCCCGATCCACCCGGCCGCACCGAGAGTCCGTTCCCAAGTGCGGCGGTCGGTCTCGCCCTTGACGTGCGTGGCCAGCCAGTCACGAGCTTCGCTGCGAAACGCGTCGCCCTCCGGCCCGAAGTCGAAGTCCATCAGGGTGCTCCTCTCACCGGCGCCGCAGGGGCGAATCCCCCAAGGGGCGCGGGGAACTGCGCGAACGGCCACACTCCACCCGCACCCGCCCATCCACCCCACTCCCCGAACTACTGGGCGTTCGGCCGCTCCCCCCGCCCCGCCGCCCTCTCCATCTCCCGCACCCGCTCCAGCAAGGGCATCGGATCCACCCCCACCGACCCGGGCAGAAACTCCGCGATCCGCTCCACCGTCCACCCGCCGGAGGCATACGCCGCCCGCAGCTCCCGCGGCTGCGCCCACACCGCGATCTTCGCCCCGGCCACCGTGTACACCTGTCCGGTGATCCCCTCCCGGGAGGCGGCGTCAGACAGCAGGTACACCACCAGCGCGGCGACGTCCTCCGGCTCCCCGATCTCGGCCAGCTCCATCGGCACCCCGGCCGACATCCGGGTCCGCGCGACCGGCGCCACCGCGTTCGCGGTCACCCCGTACTTGTGCAGCCCGAGCGCGGCGCTGCGCACCAGCGAGATGATCCCGCCCTTGGCGGCGCTGTAGTTGGCCTGGGAGACGGACCCCTGGTGGTTGCCGCTGGTGAAGCCGATCAGCGTCCCGGCCCGCTGCTTGCGCATCACCGCGGAGGCCGCCCGGAACACCGTGAACGTGCCCTTCAGATGGGTGGCGACGACCGGGTCCCACTCCTCCTCGGTCATGTTGAACAGCATCCGCTCGCGCAGGATCCCGGCCACGCAGACCACACCGTCCAGCCGCCCGTACGACGCCAGCGCCACCTCGACGACCCGCTGCCCGCCGGCCATCGTGGAGATGTCGTCGGCGACGGCCACCGCCTCCCCGCCCGCGGCCTCGATCTCCTTGACCACGGCCTGGGCGACCTCACTCGTCGGCGAACCCCCGTCGACCGCGACGCCGTAGTCGTTGACCACGACTTTCGCCCCCTCGTCCGCCGCCGCGAGCGCCACCGCGCGGCCGATGCCCCGCCCGGCACCCGTGACGGCGACGACCTTGCCTGCCAAGAAGTTCCCCACGCCCGGCCCCTTCCCGCGCCACGGTTTCTGACGGACCGTTAGATTTACGATCCCCCGAATTCTACGACCCGTCAGATACGGAAAGACAAGCCCCGCGGAGGACTCATGTCGCTGCCGGACGCGTTCCACGACATCGCCAAGCGCGTGAACAACTGGGGCCGTTGGGGAGCCGACGACGAGATCGGCACCCTGAACCTGATCACCGACGAGGTCGTCAGACAGGCCGCGGCGACCGTCCGCACCGGCCGGCGCGTCCCCCTCGCACTGCCCCTCCAGCAGGACGGCGTGCAGACCGGCATGATCCCCGGCCGCGTCAACCCCCTGCACGCCATGGTGCAGATCAACCAGGAGATCTTCGGCCCGGGCACGGTCGCGTGCAGCGACGACGTCGTGACCATGGGCCTCCAGGCGGCCACCCACTGGGACGCCCTGCCCCACGTCTCGCACTCGGGCCGGCTCTACAACGGCCGCTCCGCCCACACCGTCACCGCACACGGCGGCGCCGGGTTCAGCGGCATCGGCACGGTCCGGCACGTCGTCTCGCGCGGGGTGCTGCTGGACGTCGCCCGGGCCCGCGGCACGGACCGGCTCGACGGCGGGTACGCCGTCACGCCCGAGGACCTGGACGCCGCCGAGGAACTGGCCGGCACGCGGGTGCGGGCGGGGGACATCGTGCTCGTGCGGACCGGGCAGATCCAGGCGTGCCTGGCCGGGGACCGGCACGGCTACGCGTACCCCTCGCCGGGGCTGTCGATCCGGACACCGGAGTGGTTCCACGCGCGCGATGTCGCGGCCGTCGCCAACGACACCCTGACCTTCGAGGTGTTCCCGCCCGAGGTGGAGGATCTCTGGCTGCCGGTGCACGCCCTCGATCTCGTGGAGATGGGCATGCCACAGGGCCAGAACTGGAATCTCGAAAAGTTGTCCACAGCCTGTGGAGAAGCCGGGCGGTATGCGTTCCTGCTGACCGCGACCCCGGAGCCGTTCACCGGGGCGACCGGCTCTCCGGTGGCTCCCGTCGCCGTCCTGTAGGCCCCCGGTCCCGCCGCCAGACGCCCGGCGGACCGGTGCGACCGGGCCGCCACCCGCAGCACCGGCCGGGCCGCCATCCGCTCCAGCTGGATGGCGGCGCCGCGCTGCCCGCCCCGAGCACGGCAGCGCGCGCCGCCACCCGACTCCGGCGCTCCCGCCCCGGCTCCCCGCCCCTGTAGGGAGCCGACGCCGAATCACGACTCACACTCGCCGAGGGCTGCCGTCCACCGAAGCCCTCGTCGTCCCCTCACGGCGAATCGCTGCCCACCAGCGTGAGCAAACGGTCACGACGCGTCAACAGGAGTTCGGAGAAATGTCCCTTAGGCGGCTTTTGCCGCAGGCGCGCACGGAAGCACGTCCCGGCGCATCGCCGCATGCCTTGCCGAAAGCCGCCGACCCGCCGTGCATCCGTGCCCCGGCCCCGCCGCACGAACCCGCGGCATGTGCCGCCGTACACCACGCCCGGCTGCAACGGGCGGTGGCGCTAAACCGCCTCGTACGCCAGCCCCTCGTAAGCCGCCCCGCCGCACGCCACCGCGCCGCCTCCGCACGACGCCGTGAGGTCCGGGGATTTCGCGCACCGGTCCACCTCGCACCAGATGCGCTTGCCGGTGGCCTCGACGCTCCAGCCCCAGCGGTCGGCGAGGCCGTCGACGAGCGCCAGGCCCCGGCCGCCGGTCGCGTCGTCGCCGGCGCACCGGGGCACGGGGGCCCGGCCGCTGCGGTCCGCGACCTCCAGACGGACCGTGGCCTCCTCCGTCACCACGTGCGGCAGGGACAGCCGCAGGACGGCGGGACGGCCGGTGTGCACCACGGCGTTGGTGACGAGCTCGGAGACGAGCAGGATCAGCGTCTCGGCGAGGGGTTCGTCGGCCTGTATGCCGGACCCGGCCAGGCGGGAGCGGGCCCACCGCCGGGCCCGCCCCACTTCTGCGGGGTCGGGCCGGATCTCCAGCTGCACTTGAAGCACCTGCACCGCTCACACCATCCGAACCGGCGGACACTTAGGCTCGCGCCTCACGAGGGCCACGATCGTAGCCATTTTCTGCATGGCCAGAACAACGGCCGGGACAAGGATCACGCAACGTGAATCCCTTGTGGGACAGCATGGTTGACGTACAGTCACGCCAACAAGCGCTTCGGGCATATTCCAGCGCGAAGGAGTACCCGTGCGGCATACTGTGCGACGCTCGCCGCGGGCAGTCGAACAGGCGGCGCCACGGGGTCGCACTGCGCTCGGAGCCACTCGCATTCGACACAAGGTACCGGAGCGGGCAATCGACTCCAGGCCGTAACGAGTCACGCTGAGGACACAAGCCGGTATCAACGCTCCGTAATTCCGGTATGCCACGATCCATGACATCCCCAGGAGTGGTTCCGGCGATACCGCAGCCAGACGGCCCGTCAGGCCGTCTCTGGCGTCAGAGCCGCCGCGAGCAGCTCCTCACTCTCAGTGATTCCGCCCGCACGTTGGGTTCGAACCCATGCGCGTTTCAGATGCAGATGGACCTCGGACTCCCAGGTGAAGCCCATCCCGCCGTGTACCTGGAGGCAGTCGCGGGCGCCGCGCACGGCGGCCTCGTCGGCGAGGATCCGGGCCGCGGCGATGTCGGCCGGGTCGGCGGTCACGGCGGCCGCGTACACCGCGGCGCGGGCCGTCTCCGCGCGGACCAAGATCCCCGCGCAGAGATGCGCCACCGCCTGGAAGGCACCGATGGGCCGTCCGAACTGTTCGCGCGCCCGGGCGTGTTGCGCCGCCAGTTCGCAGACGCGGCCGGCCGTGCCGAGTTGCTCGGCGGCGGTGAGCAGGATCGCGACGGGGTCGGGGTCGGGCCGCCCGGCGGGCACGCGGTGCAGGGGCGTCAGCGGGTCGAGCGAGCGCAGCGGCACGGCCCCGGTGGTGTCCCCGCGTACGGCGTCCGCCTCCGCCAGCCACTCCACGAGCCCGCCGTCCACGGCCGCCACCACCGTCTCCCCGGTGGCCGCACCCGGTACGGCACCGGCCGCGAGGTGGGTGGCGACGAGCGGCCCGGGCAGCAGCGCACGCCCCGCCTCCTCGAACACCAACACGGCCTCCGCGAGCCCGAGTCCGACCCCGCCGTCCGTCTCCGGCACCCGCAGGTCGAAGAACCCGAGGTCGCCGAGGGCCCGCCACAGCCCCCGGTCGAGCCGCGGCGCCCCGGCCGCACGCCCCGCAGCTGTCCGGGCGGTCCCCCCAGGACCCCCGGCACGCCCGGCCCCCGCACTCCCGCCGTCGCCACCGGCCGCTGCCGCACGGGCCACGCCCGCACCACCCCCGCCCGCCCCGGAACGCCCCGGCTGCGCACCGCCGGTACGGGCACCGCCCATACCGGCGGCACCGTCCATACCGGCGGCACCGTCCATATCGGCAGCACCGCCCCCGTCGGCCTCCTCCACCGCCGCCCGCAGCGCCCGGCCGTCGAACCGCCGTGCCAGCGCCTCGCGCACCCCGTCCCGCAGTGCCCGCTGGTCGTCCGTCAGCCGGAACCGCACGGCGCTCACCGTCCCTTCGGCAGGCCGAGGATGCGCTCGGCGATGATGCTGTGCTGGACCTGCGAGGTGCCGGCCGCGATGGTGTACGCCAGGGCGGAGAGCCGGTCGGGGGTCCACGGCCGGTCCAGGTCGAGGCAGTCGGGGCCCAGTACCTCCGCGGCGGCGTCGTAGAGCTCCTGGCGGGCGTGCGAGTAACGGAGCTTGAAGACCGAGCCGCCCGTGTCCGGTACTCCGCCCGAGGCCTCGGCCGCGCTCACGTTCCACTGCGTGAGCCGCCACAGCGCCCGGAACTCCGCGTTGAGCCTGCCCAGCCGGCGCCTGAGGGCCGGGTCGTCCCAGCGACCGTTCTTGCGGGCCTCGACGGCCAGTTCGGCGAGGACCCGGCGGCAGGCGACGACCTCGCCCGCGAAGGCCGTGCCCCGCTCGAAGGACAGCGTCACCATGGTCACGCGCCAGCCGTCGTCCTCGTCCCCGACCCGGTTGGCCACCGGCACCCGCACCTCGTCCAGGAACACCTCGGCGAACTCGGCGGGCCCGGCGAGCGTGCGCAGCGGCCGTACGGTGATGCCGGGCGCGTCCATGGGCAGGGCGAGCCAGGTGATGCCGCGGTGCTTCGGGGCGGCCGGGCCGGTGCGGACCAACAGCTCACACCAGTCGGCGACTTCGGCGTGCGAGGTCCAGATCTTGGAGCCGGTCACCACGTAGTCGTCGCCGTCGCGCCGCGCGCGGGTGCGCAGGGCCGCGAGGTCGGACCCGGCCTCCGGTTCGCTGAAGCCCTGGCACCAGACCTCCTCGCCGCGCAGGATCGGCGGCAGCCAGCGCGCCCGCTGGGCGTCCGTGCCCTCGGCGGCGATGGTCGGCCCGGCGTGCAGCAGGCCCACGAAGTTGGCACCCACGTAGGGCGCTCCGGCCTTCTCGGTCTCCTCCAGGAAGATCAGGCGGACGCTCGGGGTGGCGTCCCAGTGGACGCCGGCGTATCCGGCCTCGTACAGCCTGCGCTGCCAGCCGAGGTCGTACGCCCGCCGACCCGGCCAGTCGTCGGGGGACGGCCTGGGCGGGAGACCGGGGAGCGTGCGCCCGAGCCACTCCCGCAGCCGGGCCCGGAACTCCTCCTCCTCGGGCGTGTACGACAGGTCCATCAGCGGTCGAGGTCCAGGTCCAGCATCCGGATGGCGTTGCCGCGCATCAACTTGTACACCGTCTCGTCGTCGAGGCCCTTGACGTGGTCGAGGGCGACCTCCTTGGTGTGCGGGAAGGTCGAGTCGACGTGCGGGTAGTCGGTCTCGAAGGTGGCGTTGTCCCGGCCGACCACGTCGATCGAGGCCACGCCGTGCTTGTCGCGGAAGAAGCAGCAGAACATCTGCCGGTAGTAGTAGGTCGACGGCGGCTCGGGGACGGTGTCGCGGACGCCACCCCAGGCGCGGTGCTCCTCCCAGACGTCGTCGGCGCGCTCCAGGGCGTACGGGATCCAGCCCATCTGGCCCTCGGAGTAGGCGAGTTTGAGGCGCGGGAACTTCACCAGGACCCCGCTGAAGAGGAAGTCCATCATCGAGGCCATCGCGTTGTTGAAGCTGAGCGAGGCCTGGACGGCGGGCGGTGCGTCCGGGGAGGCGGCCGGCATCTGGGAGGACGATCCGATGTGCATGTTCACGACCGTCCCGGTCTCCTCGCAGACCGCGAAGAACGGGTCCCAGTAGCCGGAGTGGATGGACGGCAGCCCGAGGTGGGTGGGGATCTCCGAGAAGGTCACCGCCCGCACTCCTCGTGCGGCGTTGCGGCGGATCTCCGCGACGGCCAGGCCGATGTCCCACAGCGGGATCAGGCACAGCGGGATGAGCCGCCCGCCGCTGTCGCCGCACCACTCCTCGACCATCCAGTCGTTGTAGGCCCGCACGCAGGCCAGAGCGACCTCCTTGTCGTGCGCCTCGGCGAAGGTCTGGCCGCAGAAGCGCGGGAAGCTGGGGAAGCACAGACTCGCCTCGACGTGGTTGAGGTCCATGTCCTTCAGGCGTTCCTTCGGGTCCCAGCAGCCGGGCCGCATCTCCTCGCGGGTGATGCCCTCCAGGGTCATCGCGTCCCGGTCGAAGCCGACGGCGGCGATGTTGCGCTTGTACGGGAACTTCAGATCCTCGTAGACCCACCAGTCGGTGGGCTGGCCGTCCGGGTCCATGGTGATCCGGTACTTGCCGCCGACGTAGGCGAGTTCACCGATCCCGGCGGTCAGCGGCCTCGGGCCGCGCTCGCGGTACTTGGCCGGCAGCCAGGTGTCGAAGAGGTGGGCGGGCTCGATCACGTGGTCGTCGACGCTGATGATGCGGGGCAGTTCGGTCGCCATGGGTCCCCTCCGCCGGACGGTACTTATCTGATGCAGCGTCAGATAGCATCCCACCTGACGACCCGTCAGCCAAGCAGCAGGGGGCAGTCGTGAACGAGACCCCGCACACCCTGAGTTCGTCCCGCACCCTGTGGGACCTGGTCACCCGCCGCGCGGCCCTCACGCCCGACCGCCCGCTCTTCCTCCAGGACGACCGGTCGCTGGCCTTCGGGGCGCTGCGCGCGCGTGCCGAGCGGGTCGCGGCCGGGCTGTACGGCATGGGTGTGCGCCACGGCACGGTGGTCGCCTGGCAGCTGCCCACCCGCATCGAGACGGCCGTGCTGTCCTTCGCCCTGGCCCGGCTCGGCGCCGTGCAGACGCCGGTGATCCCCTTCTACCGGGACCGCGAGGTCGGCTTCGCCCTGCGCGAGTCCAAGGCGGAGTTCTTCGCGGTGCCCGGCACCTGGCGCGGCTTCGACCACGGCGCGATGGCCCGGCGGCTGGGCGCGAGGGGCGTCTTCGAGGCCTACGACGACCTGCCCGACGGCGATCCGTCCCTCCTGCCTCCCCCGCCCTCCGACGGCACCGCCGTCCGCTGGATCTACTGGACGTCCGGTACGACCTCCGACCCCAAGGGCGTGCTGCACACGGACCGTTCACTGCTCGCGGGCGGCTCCTGCCTGGCGCACGCGCTGCGCCCCTCGGCGGACGACGTGGGCTCGATCGCCTTCCCGTACGCCCACATCGGCGGACCCGACTACACGGTGATGCTGCTGCTGTACGGCTTCCCGGCGGTGCTGTTCGAGCAGTTCGCGCTGCCGGACGCGCTGGCGGCGTACCGCGCGCACGGGGTGACGATGGCGGGCGGGTCGACGGCGTTCTACTCAATGTTCCTGGCGGAGCAGCGCAAGCAGCCGGGAGAGCCGGTGGTGCCGTCGCTGCGGCTGCTGGCGGGCGGCGGGGCGCCCAATCCGCCGGAGCTGTACCACGCCGTGGTGCGGGAGATGGGCGTGCAGCTCACCCACGGGTACGGCATGACCGAGGTGCCGATGATCACCATGGGCGACCCGGACGACACTCCCGAGCTGCTGGCGGCGACCGAGGGGCGGCCGCCGGAGGGGATGGAGATCCGGGTCGTGGACGGCGAGGTGCGGTTGCGCGGGGAGGCCGTGTGCCGGGGGTATCTGGACCCGGGGCAGACGGCGGAGGCCTTCGACGAGGAGGGCTACCTGCGCACAGGCGACCTCGGACACCTGACGGAGACCGGGCACCTGGTCCTCACCGGCCGGCTCAAGGACGTCATCATCCGCAAGGGCGAGAACATCTCGGCCCAGGAGATCGAGGACCTGCTGCACCGGCATCCGGCGGTCGGGGACGTCGCGGTGATCGGACTGCCGGACGCGGCGCGCGGGGAGCTGGTGTGCGCGGTGGTGGAACAGCCCCCGGACACCGAGGCGTTGACGCTCGACACCCTGACCGCCTTCCTGCGCGCCGAGGGACTGTCGGTGCACAAGCTCCCGGAGCGGCTGGAGATCGTGGACGCCCTCCCACGGGGCGAAACCCTGCGAAAGGTACTGAAGTACAAACTCCGCGCCCGCTACTCCCCCACGTGACCCTTCAGAGCCACGGGGAACTGCGCGAACAACCACGGACGGCCCGCAGCCGCCCGCCCGAGAACAACCTCCGCGGCGCGGACGCGTGGCCCTACTCGGGCACGGTGAAGTAGCGGGCGAAGGCGGGGACGACCTCGGCCTCGCCGACCTTGCCGTCACCGTCCGCGTCGAGCGCGGCGGCGGCCGGCCCGGCGAGGTCCTCCGGTACACCGAGGCACTTCAGGACGCGACCCGCCTCCTCGACCGTCAAGGCGCCGTCCCCGTCGGTGTCGGCGACGTCCAGGGCCGCGTGCAGGAAGGGGCGGGCGATCTCGGCGAACCGGTCGGGATTGTCGCGCAGACGCTTGACCGCGCCGTTGACGAACTCCTGGCGCGTGATGCGCTGGTCGCCGTCGCGGTCCGCCATCCCGGCCATGCCCTGCCAGAAGGCCTCGGCGCCGCCGTACAGCGCCTGCCCCTTGTCGGACCGGGCCGTCACGGCGAACTCCGTGAGCAGCGCCTTGGCCGCGCCGTAGAAGTCCTCGCGGTCGATGTAGCCGTTGCCGTCCTGGTCGAAGGTGGCGAACCGGGCGGCGATCCTGCGCTCGTACTCGCTGCTGACCATGTCTCTTTCGGGCCGCCTTACGTCGGGTGGGGTGCGTCTCGGTCGGAGCGTACGACGGAGGGAGCCGTTCGGGCGCGGGAAAACGTCACTTGTGCCAAGACCGGGGGAATTCCGGGACAACGGCGTGTCGGAACGGCAACACTCCGTCTACCGTGCGTCATCGCGACGTCACGCGGAGAGGGGTTCGCCCTCGTCGCCGAGGGCCGCGTCCACATCGCCGTACACGTCGAACAGCCTGCGGACGCCCAGCGCGCCGAGGACCCGGTTGACGTGGGACCCGTCGGCCGCACCCCGGGCGGGCAGCACGAGGCGCAGCCGGCCCTGACAGGAGCGGATCAGGCGGCGGGCCGCGATGAGCACGCCAACGCCGCTGGAGTCGCAGAAGAACACCTCGGACAGATCCAGGACGAGACAGTGGTGCCCCTCGGCCACCACGTCGTGCACGCGCTGACGCAGCACCGGTGAGGTCACCAGATCGAGCTCGCCGGACACCTGGAGCACGGCCCATTCGCCCTGCTCGCCGCCGGTCACTATGAAGGTCACCACCACGCCCCTCGCTCGCCAAAACGGAAGCAGTCCCTACGCTTCCTTGCAGCGCGGCTGCCCAGCGGCAGTTCCCTGAAACACAACCCGGAAAACGGATCCCCCGCGGAAGAGGCTTGTTTTAGTCGGCTTCGATCCTGTTCGATCCTCTTCTGTCAGGTCTGATCGGAGGACGGTGGGGTAGGCGCGAGCCCAAAGGCGTGCGGGACGAGCCGCCGCACCCCCTACCACCTGGGGCCGGTCGGGGGGCGCACATTGCCACAAAGGGGCGTGCGTGAGCGGACGTGCCGACTACATTCGAGGAGACGCCGGGGACAGGCTGGACAGAGCACGGGCGCGGGACACGAGCAGGGGGTGAGGGGGCCGCATGGCGAAAAAGGACGTACCGCCTCGCTGGGACCGCAAGATGCAGCAGCGGCTCGCCCGCGGCGAAGCCGCCGCCCTCGGTGAGCTCTACGACCGGTTCGCTTCCCTCGTGCACGGCCTCGCCCACCGCGTGCTCGGCGACGAACGCGCCGCCGACGGCATCACGCGCGAGGTCTTCATCCACGTCTGGGAGCACCCCGACTCCTACGACCCCAAGCAGGGCCCGCTGCGCACCTGGGTGGCCACGCTGACCCACCGGCTGGCGGTGCAGCGGCTGCGCGCCACCGAGACCGCCGCCCTCGCCCGCGAAGGCTCCGGCACCGCGGAGGAACTGGAGCACAAGGTGCGCCGCGCCTCGGTCGCGGCCCGCGCCGACTACATCGTCCAGTCCATGCCGGTCCCGCTGCGCTCGGCCCTGGAGCGGGCCTACTTCCAGCGCCGCGACTACCGCCAGACCGCCGCCGACCTCGGCATCACCGAGGACGAGGCCCGCCGCCGGCTGCGCCTGGGCCTGCAACTGCTCTCCACCGCCCACGACACCGAGGCACCGGGCGCACCGCCCGGATACGGGGGTGCGGTGTGAACGGGCCGGAACGCTTCGAGGCGCACGACGGCGACGACGACGGGGAGAGCGGCCACGAGGGGGAGAACGGCCCGGAGGGGAAGGATGACACCCCGGTGCCCGGTGGCCCGCCGCGGATACCCATGCCCCGCGCCTCCGTCGAGGACAGCGGGCTGCCGCTGCCCGCGCCGGCGGACCTCGGCGTCACGCCACCGCCGCCCGCCCTCGGACACCCCGTGCTGAAGGCCCTGCTCGGCGCCTGGGCACTCGCCGCCTGCTCGGCCGAGGAGGCCACGGCCGTCGAGGAGCACCTCGGCGACTGCGGCTCCTGCGCCGACGAGGCCCGGCGGCTGCGCGAGGCGGTCGGCCTGCTGCAACGCCCGGAGAGCCTCGACCTGGACCCGGGTCTGCGCACCCGTGTCCTGGACACCTGCCTGGAGCGGCGCCCGCCGCGCATCCCGGTACCGGACTGGGCCGCCGCGTACGACGCCGAGACCGCGCGACTGGACGCCCTGCTGCAGGACTTCGGCGACGCCGAGTGGCACGCACCGGTACGGCTGCGCTGGTTCCGCTCCGACGCTGCGACGAGCCGCCGCACCACCGTCGCCGGGGTCATCGCGCATCTGCTCAGCGTCGACGGCCTGGTGGCGGTCGCGCTCGGCCTGGACGACCCGCTGGGCGACGTCCCGTCCCGGAAGCCGACCCCGGCGGCCCGCACCGAGGCGTTCTGGCGCGCCTCCCACTTCCCGCCCACCCGGTTCGTCCGCGCGCCCTGGCGGGAGCAGAGCCACAGCCTCGTGCGCACGGTGTCCTTCACGGGCGGCGGCGCGGGGAAGATGCCGGTGTCGTACGGCGACTTCGAACTGCCCCTGCACGACGCGATGCTCGACCGCGCCTTCGAGTGCTGGGTGCACGCGGAGGACATCGCCGACGCGGTCGACTACCCCTACGACCCGCCCTCGCCCCGCCATCTGCACCGCATGATCGACCTGGCGGCCCGGATGCTGCCGACGGCCCTGGCCCACCGCCGCCGGGCCGGCCTGGCCTCCCCCGCCCACCATCGCCATCTGGTCGCGGCGGGCGAGCCGGGCCGCAGCCTGCGCCTGGAGATCGAGGGCTCGGGTGGCGGCGAGTGGCTGATCCCCCTCGACTCCCCCGCGGCGAAGGGCTCCGCCGAGCACGAGGTGGCCCACGTGGCCCTGGACGGCGTCGAGTTCTGCCGCCTGGCCGCCGGCCATGTCCCCCCGCAGGAGGCGGCGGCGGGCCAGGTGGGCGACAGGGAGGCCATCAGGGACGTCCTGTTCGCGGCAGCATCACTGAGCAGGATGTGAGGTTTTTGGGGGCGCGGGACTCCGTCTGACATGCGGCTCCGCCGCGTGGGCGCGAACAACCACACACAACCCGCACCCGCCACGAAACAGGACAACCCGAGCTACTAGGCGAAAATCACCGTCCGCCGCCCATTGAGCAGAATCCTCCGTTCGGCATGCCACTTCACGGCCCGCGCCAGCGCCTGGCACTCCACGTCCCGCCCGATCGCGACCAGCCCCTCGGGCGTCACGTCATGCCCGACGCGCTCGACCTCCTGCTCGATGATCGGCCCCTCGTCGAGATCGGCCGTCACATAGTGAGCCGTCGCACCGATCAGCTTCACCCCCCGGGCGTGAGCCTGGTGATACGGCTTCGCGCCCTTGAAGCTCGGCAGGAACGAGTGGTGGATGTTGATGATCCGCCCCGACAGCGCCTTGCACAGGTCGTCCGACAACACCTGCATGTACCGGGCGAGCACGACCAGCTCCACGCCCTCGTCGCGCACGATCCCCAGCAGTTGCGCCTCGGCGTCGGCCTTCGTGTCCTTCGTCACCGGAATGTGGTGGAAGGGGACGTTGTAGGACGCCACCAACTCGGCGAAGTCCGTGTGGTTCGACACCACTCCGGCGATCTCCACCGGCAGCGCGCCGGTACGGGCGCGGAACAGCAGGTCGTTCAGGCAGTGCCCGAACTTGCTGACCATCAGCAGGATGCGCATCTTCTGGTCGCCCCGGTGGATCTGCCAGTCCATCTGGAACGAGTCGCCGATGGCCGCGAAGCTGGCCCGCAGCTTGTCCACGGTCACCGGCGCGTCCGCCGAGAAATGGACGCGCATGAAGAACAGCCCCGTGTCGTGGTCGCCGAACTGCTGGCTGTCCTCGATGTTGCAGCCGGTCATGAACAGATAGCTCGACACGGCGTGCACGATGCCCTTCCTGTCCGGACAGGAGAGGGTGAGGACGTACTGATCGGCCGGGACCGCGGCGCTGGTGGACTGCTCGTTCATGCAGGACAGGGTCCCACAGGGGACGACACCGCCGGCAATCGTCCCGCTGTGCGGACCGGCGACGGGTTCTAGGCGGACCTCGTCATGATCTGCAGCACGTCCAGGCTGCGCGGCGCCGTGTCCGGCTCCTCGCCGTCACCGGCCGCGAGCCGCACATGCGCCTCGCGGGCCGCCCGGACCGCCTCCGGCCACGCCTCGTGCTCCAGGTACGCGGCGACCGGGGCGTCCGGCCCGACCTGGTGCATGATCCGCAGCACGCGCAGCACCGCGGTGTCGACGAGGGCCGCCTCCTGGGCGTCGCGGAAGATCGTGCCGACGTACTTCTCGGCGGACCAGTGGTCCAGCCAGGTGTCCTCGACCAGCCGGTACACCGCGTCGGTCACGTCGCCGTAGCCGTCCACGCCGGCCAGCCAGACGTCCCGCTGGAACCCGGGATCGGAGAGCATGTGCAGGGCCGAGCGCACGTTGCTGCGCCAGCGCCACCACGGCATGTCGTTGACAGGCATGCCGCCCATGGTGGATGAGCGACGGCCACGACGGGAAGAGTTCTCCGAAGCTTGCACGGTCATCGATCGTACGTTCCCCTCCACATCGGTCACACCGGCCCCCGTAATTCACCTGCGCGTCACCCATTGTTGACCGGAGATCACTCACGGGTTAGCCGTGTGGCGGAATCGTGCAGGACCATGACCGGCAGGCGACGCACCCGCAGCACATTCCTCCCCGGCCTCCTCACCCGTCACGCCAGAAAAGGCGTCCTCTCCGCGGGCACGGCGGTCGCGTGCGCGTCGCTCCTCGCCGGGTGCGGTGTCGTCCCCGGCACCACGGGGGATGCCGGGGCCGACACCATCACCGTCATGACCTGGGCTCCGCAGAGCACCAAGGCCACCAACAAGCCCGGCATGCCCGCCTTCGCCCAGGCCTACGCCCGCTGGATCAACGCCCAGGGCGGGATCAACGGCCGCAAGCTCAACGTGCTGACCTGCAACGACCACAACGACAGCGTGGCCGCCGCCAAGTGCGCCCGGCGGGCCGCCAAGGAGAACGTGGTGGCGGTCGTCGGGTCCTACAGCCAGTACGCGGACTCCTTCTTCCCGTCGCTGGAGGGCGCCGGCATCCCCTACATAGGCGGCTACGGCGCAACCAACGCCGAGTTCACCAGCCCCCTGTCGTACCCCGTCAACGGCGGCCAGCCCGCGCTGCTGGCCGGTCTCGGCAGTGCCCTGGCCGAGTGCGGGCCCGTCGCGCTGATCCGGCCCGACACCATCGCGGGCGACCAGCTGCCCCCGCTGCTCGACTCCGGACTGAAAGCGGGCGGGCACCGGGCCTCGCACGACCAGCGGGCGGCGGAGGACGCCACCGAGTACGACGGCCAGGCCGAGCGCGCCCTGCGCACGACGAGCAACGACAGGGCGGACCAGGGGTGTGTGGTGCCTGCCCTGGGGGACCGCAACGGCACCTTCATGGACTCCTTCCGGCGCGCCCGCGAGGACTACCCCGAGGTGCGGACGGCCACCGTGCTGGGCAGCGTCGACCAGACGGTGATCGACGCCACCGGCGGGGCGTCGGGCCCCTACGAGGGCTCGTACATCACCGGCTGGTACCCGGTGGCGAGCGATCCGCGCTGGGACGGCATGAAGCGGGTGATCCGCGAGCAGGCCTTCGGCGACAACCGCATCGACCCCGCGGACGCCGGGGTGCAGACCACGTGGATCGCCTACACGGTGTTCCGGCAGGTCGTCGAGTCGCTCGGCGACGGCGAGGTGTCCGCCGACACGGTGGCGGAGACCCTGGACGACGGTCTGAAGGTCACCACGGGCGGCCTCACTCCGACGCTGCGATGGCGGTTCCAGGACAAGCTCGCCGCCGTGGGCTTCCCGCGCCTGGTCAACGCGAACGTGACACTCCAGGTGGTGCGGGAGGGACGGCTGGTCTCGGCGCGCAAGGGCTTCGTCGACACGACGAGGACGCTGGAGAACACCGACGTGAACTACTGAGCGTCCCCGCCCGGCCGTTCACGTCCCGCCCGGGCCACCTCCGTCACAGCTGCGTCGGCTGCCGCTCGGTCAGGCCGTACTTCTTCGCGATCCCGTTCCACAGCCCGGCCGCCTTGGCCTTCTCCGCGCTGGCGACGCCGCTGGCGCGGTTGCCGGCCTGGGTCTGGCCGGTGGGCCGGGCCTGGCCCTTCTTGCAGCCCTTCTTGCCGGCGGTCTGGTCGGCCCAGGCCGCGTAGTGGTTGTCGGCCGAGGCGGAGGCCTGCCAGGCCTTGGTGAGGGCGGTGGTCAGCGCGGCGTGACCGGGCAACTGGTCGACCTCGATGCCGGAGAGCCGGGTGACCAGCCCGGTGCGCTGCTTGGCCGCGTCCCGCAGGTCCTTGGCGGCCTCGGCGAGGTTGTCGCAGCCCTTGACGTCGGCGACGGCGTTGATCACCGTGGAGCGGCTGTTGCCGCTGTCGGCGAGCAACTTGTCCAGTTCGACCGCCTGGGCCCGGGCCGGGTCGGCGGACGGGGAGGCGGAGCCGTCCGACGCGGGTGCGGAGGCGGCCACGGTCTTCTTGCCGCCACCGTCGTCGTCACCACCGTCTCCGCCACCGGCGAGCAGCGCGCCCGCACCCACGCCGAGGACGGCGATGCCGATGCCGACGGCGGCGATGACGGGTACGCGCGAGCCGGTACGGCCACCGCGTGACCGGCCTCCGGCGGGCGGGCCCTGGGAAGTGTGGGGAGCGGCGTACGAGGGCTGCGGCCGGGGCTGCTCGACGCGGGGCATCTGCTGCGTGGCCCCGGCGGGGCTCTCGGCGCCGCCCTGACTGCGGAAGAGGTTGTCGAACTCGGCGAGCGGCTGCTTGTCCCCGCCGGGCACCGGCGCGATGAACTGCGTGGCCTCGGCGTCCGGATGCGAGGCGGCCGGCAGCGGCCCGGCTCCCGCCCCGGTCCGGGGCCCGGTCCCGAGGAACCGCGTCGCCTCGGGGTCCTCCCCGGAAGACATCTCGGGCGGCAGCGCCCCCGGGCCCACCGGGGGTATGTACTGCGTCGCCCCCTCGTCGGCGGACGGCGCGACGGGCGGCAGGTACTGCGTGGCCGCGGCGGCCCCGTCCCCGGGGACGGGAGGTATGTACTGGGTGGCCCCCTCGTCGGCGGGCGGAGGCAGGGGGGCGCCCCCGCCGGTGCCCCCGTACGCACCGGAGACCGGCGGCAGACCGCCGCCGTACGCCTCGGCGCCCTGCTGCGACTGGGCTCCCCCGCCCGGGGTGCCGTAGGCGTCAGCGGCCGGCGGCAAACCCGCCCCCTGCGCACCGGTCCCCTGCTGCGGCTGGGCTCCCCCGCCCGGGTTGCCGTACGCCCCAGCGGCCGACGGCAAACCCGCCCCCTGCGCACCGGACCCCGGCTGCGGCTGGGCTGCGCCCGCGGCGGGGGCGCCGTGGCCACCCGCGGCAGACGGCAGTCCGGGCCCCTGCGGATACCCGTACCCGGAGCCTCCCTGAGGCTCCTGCCCACCCGGCCCCGGCTGGGCCGCGCCCCCGGCCGGGGCGCCATAGGTGCCGGAGCCCTCCGGGGGCAGCGGGGCTCCCGCGCCGGTGGCGCCGTACGGGTCGTAGCCGGTGTGGCCCGCGGGCGGCTGGGCCGTGCCGTACGGGCCGGACCCGGCCGGCGGGCCGGCGTAGGGGTTCGCGGGCCGGCCGCCCTCCGGCGGGAGTGCGCCCGGGGCCTGCGCGTCCCACGCCGGCGGCTCCGGCGCGCTCCACTGCTGGGGCGGGGACTGCCAGGTCTGGCCCGGCGGCGGGGGCGGCGTCTGCTCCTGGCCGGGGCCCCACGGCTGGCCCCAGGTCTGCCCCTCCGCGGGGGCCGAGGCCTGCGGTCCGCCCGCCGTGGGCGGGACGGGCCGACGGCCCGGGGCGTCACCCGGTCCGCCCGTCATGCCCGGCAGCAGGGGCTCGCCACCGTCGGAGGGCAGCACGATGCCTTCGCGCGCGGGGCGCGCCGAGGGCTCCTCGCCCTGTCCACTCTGCGTCACCGGGACTCCTACTAATGGGGGACCTTGTGAATCGTCGGGTCACGCTACCGGGTCCCCAGAGCCCCGTGCCACGCAGCACAGGGCCCGACCGCCCGCCCTGTGAGCGCGGTAACACCGGCGGTTCACGGCACGTTGCCCACGTCACCTCCCTCGCCCCGGGCAGCCGTTTCCCGCACGTTCACGCATCCGCAGACCCTGTGTTCACGCAGCCGCCTGCAGGTCGAGCCGTGCCCCGAACTCCCTTACCACCGCCTCGTCCCGGTACGGCTCCAGCCGCTGCTGGAAGTCCTCCAGGTACTCGGCGCCCCGGTTGGAGCGCAGGCCCTCCAGCAGTTCCACGGCCTTCATGCCGGTGGTGCACGCCTCTTCGATCTCGCGCTGCTGCACCTGCGCCGTGGCCAACAGCACATATCCGATGGCCCGTCGGCGCGCCCGCGTCTCGGGATGCCCGGCCAGCGACTCCTGCGCGCACCGGGCCGCCGCCTCGGCCTGCCCGAGGTCCCGGTGGCAGTGGGCCAACTCGTCGGCGAGGTAGGCCTCGTCGAAGTGTGCGATCCACACCGGGTCGTCCCCGGCCGCCGGGTCGGCCGCCTCCAGGGCTCTCACCGCGCGCCCCGCCGCGGACTGGGCGGCGCGCACGTCGCCCATGAGGGCGTGCCCGCGCGCCTCCGCCGCCAGGAACATCGACTCCGCCCGCGGCGACACGCGCCCCCGCGCCCCCTCCTGCGCCGCCCGCGCCAACTGCGCGATCTCCCGCGGGTTCCCGAGCTGCGCGGCGAGGTGGCTCATGGAGGCCGCGAGGACGTACCCGCCGTAGCCGCGGTCCCCGGCGGCCTGCGCCAGCCGCAGCGCCTGGATGTAATAGCGCTGGGCCAGGCCGGGCTGGCCGGTGTCGACGGCCATGTACCCGGCGAGCTCCGTCAGCCGGGCCACCGCGGCGAACAGGTCCCGCCCGACCGCCTCCCGGTACGACCCCGCCAGCAGCCCCGAGACCACGCTGTTGAGGTAGTGCACGACGACCGGCCGCACATGCCCGCTGCCGTACTGGTGGTCGAGATCCACCAGCGCCTGGGTCATGGCCTGCACCGCCTGCACGTCGGACTGGCCCACCCGCGGCCCCGCCGAGCGCGAGACCTGCGCGTCGGGCGCGGAGATCAGCCAGTCCCGGCTGGGCTCGACCAGCGCGGACGCCGCGACGGAGGAACCGGACAGGAAGTCCCGCCGCCCCACGTCACTGCGCCACAGCTCGCAGACCTGCTCGATGGCCCCCAGTACCGTCGGCGAGAACTGGAGGCCCACGCCCGAGGCGAGGTTCTTGCCGTTGGCCATGCCGATCTCGTCGATCGTGACCGTACGGCCGAGTTTGCGGCCCAGCGCCTCGGCGATGATCGCCGGGGCCCGGCCCCGCGGCTGCTGCCCGCGCAGCCAGCGCGCCACCGACGTCTTGTCGTAGCGCAGGTCGAGGCCGTGCTCGGCACCGCACATGTTGACCCGGCGGGCCAGGCCGGCGTTGGAGCATCCGGCTTCCTGGATGAGCGCCTGCAGCCGTTCGTTCGGCTGCCGGGCGACGAGCGGCCTTGCGGCCATGGCGTACCCCCTGAGGCTGCGGTGCCTGCCCACGCACCGAGTTGACGTGTCTTCCGCGGCCGAACCCCTCACGTCCCGGCGAGAAGATCCGGCCGTGAAGATCAATGCCCCGCCGACCAGGCGAAAATGCGAGGCATGTGAGGAATGCCGGGGTAACGGCAGTTGCCGGCCCCTCTCGTGGCTACCCAGCTCCGCGACGGATCCTCCTGCGCGCCCCCGCACATGCACCCATGCGCCCCGCGAACAGGGGCGATGCTCTCCCCCGCGCACACGGGCGGGCGTAACCCCTGGTGACGACCAGAGTTGTGTTCATCGTGGAAGAGACGATCGCCGGCACCGAAGCCGCTCAGATCCCGAAGCAGCGCGGGGAATCGCTGCTGGAGACCGCTGTCCGCTACGCCGAGGAGCGCCACTGGGACGTGTTCCCCGGCACCTGGCTGGAAGCCGTCGACGGCAGCCAGCGCTGCTCCTGCGGTGACGCGGCGTGCCCGGCGCCCGGGTCGCACCCGGCGCGCCCGGACTGGGCGACGCAGGCGACGGGCAGTGCGACGGTCGCGCGGCGGATGTGGCAGAAGCAGCCGACCGCGTCGATCCTGCTGCCGACGGGGCGGACGTTCGACGCGATCTCGCTGCCGGAGACCGCCGGGTTCCTGGCGCTCGCGCGCATGGAGCGGATGGAGCTGACGCTCGGCCCTGTGACGCTGACGCCGGACCGGCGGATGGAGTTCTTCGTGCTGCCGGGGGCCGGGGTGAAGGTGCCCGACCTGGTGCGGAAGCTGGGGTGGTCGGTGTCGTCGCTGGATCTGACGGTGCTGGGTGAGGGGGCGTACGTGGCTGCGCCGCCTACACGGTTCGGGTCCCGTGGGGCCGTGCAGTGGGCCTGCCGGCCGACTCCGGCGAATCGGTGGCTGCCGGATGCGGAGGAGTTGATCTCGCCGTTGGCCTATGCGTGCGGTAGGGATCGGTAGCGCCTGATCGTCTGCGTGGTTCCTCCTCGTCGGCGGCTGCGGCTTCGTCGTGGTTGATCGCGCAGTTCCCCGCGCCCCTGAAAGAAGGGCGTTCCCCCGCCGTAGGGTGCAAGGTGACGGAGGGAGGCGCGGTGGGATCCAGCGCTGTGCGGGTGCGGGGGCTCTGGAAGCGGTTCGGGCAGCAGGTCGCTGTCGCCGGAGTCGATCTCGACTTGCCCGCGGGCAAGTTCATCGGGCTCGTCGGACCGAACGGGGCCGGGAAGACCACCACCTTGTCGATGGTGACCGGGCTGCTCAGACCCGATCACGGGACCGTCGAGGTGGTCGGGCACGACGTGTGGCAGGACCCCGTCGAGGTGAAGGCGCGGATCGGGGTGCTGCCGGAGGGACTGCGGCTCTTCGAGCGGCTCTCCGGGCGGGAACTGCTGGCGTACAGCGGGCGATTGCGCGGGCTGCCCGGTGCCGAGGTCGACAAGCGGGCCACACAGCTCCTCGACGTCCTCGATCTGGCCGGGGCACAGCACAAGCTGGTCGTCGACTACTCGACCGGCATGCGCAAGAAGATCGGGCTGGCCAGCGCTCTCCTCCACAATCCCGAAGTGCTGTTCCTGGACGAGCCGTTCGAGGGGGTCGACCCCGTCTCCGCGCAGACCATCCGGGGCGTCCTGGAGCGGTACACGGCCTCGGGCGCCACGGTCGTGTTCTCTTCCCACGTCATGGAGCTCGTCGAGTCGCTGTGCGACTGGGTCGCCGTCATGGCCGCCGGGCGGATCCGCGCCACCGGCACGCTCGCCGAGGTGCGCGGGGACGCGCCCTCGCTGCAGCGGGCGTTCCTCGAACTCGTCGGCGCGCAGAGCCGGGACGCCGGGTCCGATCTCGACTGGCTGGGCGGCGGGGCCCGGTGAGCACCGACGCGATCACCCCCGTCTTCGTCCGGCTGAAGCTGTCGCTGCTGCGCAACGGGCTGCGGCAGTCCGGCGGGCGGAAGGCCGCCTACATCACCTCGGCCGTCTTCGCCCTGTTGTTCGCCGCGCTCCAGCTGATCGGCCTGATCGCGCTGCGCGGGCACGCGCACGCCGAGTCGGTGGTCGTGCTGGCGGTGGCGGTGCTGGGGCTCGGGTGGGCGGTGATGCCGCTGTTCTTTCCCAGTGGTGACGAGACCCTCGACCCGACCCGGCTGGTGATGCTGCCGCTGCGGCCCCGGCCGCTGGTGCGGGCGCTGCTCACGGCCTCGCTGGTGGGCATCGGGCCGCTGTTCACGCTCTGCCTGCTGGCCGGCTCGGTGATCGCGGTCGCGCGGGGCGGGGCGGCGTTCGCCGTCGGTGCCGTCGCCGTCGTGCTCGCGCTGCTGGTGTGCGTGGCGCTCGCGCGGGCCGTCGCCGCCGCGAACGTCCGGCTGCTGACCAGCCGCAAGGGGCGGGACCTCGCGGTGCTCAGCGGGCTGGTCATCGCGATCGGGGCGCAGATCGTGAACTTCGGCGCGCAGCGCATCGGGGCGTCGGGGCTCGGCGAACTCGACCCGGCGGCCGGGATCCTGCAGTGGGTGCCGCCCGCGTCGGCGATCGGGGCCGTGCACGCGGTGAGTGAGGGCTCGTACGGTCTCGCCGCCGCGCAACTGGCGCTGACGGCGGGGGCGCTGGCGGCGCTGCTCGCGCTCTGGTCACGGCATCTGACCCGGCTGATGACCTCGCCCGACGGCTCCACCCTGCCGGGCGCCGAGTCGGCCGCCAAGGAGCGGTCGTCGGCCGGGCTGGCACGGCTGCTGCCGACGGGCCGTACGGGCACGGTCATGGAGCGCAGCCTGCGGTACGTGTGGCGCGACCCGAAGACCAAGGCCGCCTGGGTGACGTCGCTGGCCATCGGGCTGATCGTGCCGGTGTTCAACGCCTGGCAGGGCACCGGGTCGGTGTACTTCGCGTGCTTCGCCGCCGGGATGCTCGGCATCCAGATGTACAACCAGTTCGGACAGGACACCTCGGCGTTCTGGATCGTCGCGATGACGATCTCCTCGACGCGTGACGCCTACGTCGAACTGCGCGCCCGGGCGTACGCCCTGCTGCTGATCACGCTGCCCTACGCCACGCTCGTGACGGTCCTGACGACGGCCATGCTCGGCGACTGGCGGCGGCTGCCCGAGGCGCTGGGGCTGTCCTTCGCGCTGCTCGGCGCGATGCTCGCGACCGGGGCGTGGACGTCCGCCCGCTTCCCCTACTCCATCCCGCAGGAGGGCTACAAGAACGTGGCCCCCGGGCAGACCGGGCTCGCCTGGATCTCCATCTTCGGCGGGATGATGGCGGCCGCCCTGCTGTGCGCGCCCGTCATCGCGCTCACGATCTGGCTGAACGTGAGCGCCGACGGCGACGCCTTCACGTGGCTGCTGCTGCCGGTGGGCACGGCGTACGGGGCGGCGCTCACGGCGGCGGGACTGAAACTGGCCGCCCCGCAGACGGCCCGGCGCCTGCCGGAGATCCTGGCGGCGGTCAGCAAGGGGTGACGGGCGGCCGCCGCTTCGCCGACCATCGGCCGGGGGTGGGCCGCCAGGGGCTTGCCGGCAGCCATGGGTGACGCGCCCGGCGGAGGCCTGCCGTCGGGCGAGAGGGCAACGCGCGGCCGCCTCCGACCGGTCGGCCAGGGCGCCAGAGGCCCGCCGTCAGCAACGGGGCACGCGCCCGACCGAGGACCGCCGTCGGCAAGAGGGGACGCGTTCGGCGGAGGCCCCCGTCAGTCGTCGCCCAGCGAGTCCAGGAACGGTTCGATCGCGGCGCGCCAGGCCTCCGGCTGGTCGTAGTGGACCAGGTGGCCCGCGTCGGCGACCTCCGCGTACTGGCCGCGGGGCAGGACCCGGACCATCTCCTGGGCCTCGGCACGGCCCAGCTCGCCGTCCAGGCCGCGCACGACGAGGGTGGGGCAGCGGACCTGGGCCAGCTCCTCCCAGTGCGCGTCGTACACCCACGTCTCCCGGGAGCGGAGCATCTGCTCCGGCTCGAAGACCGGGCGCCAGCCGTCCGGGGACTCGGCCATCACCTCGGCGTAGAACTCGCCACGGGCCGGATTGGGCCGCTCCACCCAGGGGTCGTCCTCGCCGAACCACTTGCGGACGTCGGCGAGCGTGGCGAACGGCAGCGGCCAGGCCTTGAACCACTGGTCCCACTCGCGCTGCGAGGCGGCGCCGAGCGCGGAGGCCCGCATGTCGCAGATAATCAGGCCGCGGACCAGGTCGGGACGCCTGGCGGCGAGCTGCCAGGCGGTCAGCGCGCCCATGGCGTGGCCGATGAGGACGACCGGGGCGAGGCGGAGCTGCTCCAGGGCGGCCTCGGCGTCGTCGACGTAGGCGTCACGCGTGAAGGAGCCCTGCGGGGGTTTGTCGCTGCGGCCGTGGCCGCGCTGGTCGAGGGCGACCGCGCGGTAGCGCGCGGAGAGCCAGCGGGCGGTGTACGCCCAGTGCGAGGCGCGGCCCATGAGGCCGTGCAGTAACAGCACGCTGGGAGAGCCCTCCGGCGCGGTGTGCCCGTCGTGCGCCCCCTGCCCGTCCTGCGCCGGTTCGGTCTTGGGCGGGTCCCCGAACTCCCAGGCCGCCAGGCGTACGCCGCCCGTCCCGGTCACGTCGATGCGTCGCGCCATGTCTGGCACCCCCCAAGCTTCGCGCGGACCCGGCTCCCTGAGCCGGCCGGTCCTGTGAACCGTGTTCTGCCTGCTGTGCCTTCTGCCGTGCTGGTTGCCGTACCTGTCGGTGCAAGTGTGCCGTGCGCCGCCCGCAGACTATCGAAAGCGCATTCGAGAATGGGGTTCTCGCCCGCAACACCCCTCGTTCGAGTGACCACTCCCGGGGATTGATCGCCGCTGCCGCGGGGAGATCTTCAGCGGGAGGCGGACCGCTCGGGGAAACCGGTCCGAGGGGAATGACCCTGAGAGCTCGGGGCTCCGGGTCAGCACAGGGGAGGACAGGCCCCGGCGCCACGCGGCGCCGGGGCCCTCCACATCTCCACGGCACATCCTCCCGCCCCCTCCCCGGCCGGGCGACATCGCTGTCGGGCCACGGCCCAGAGCCCCTCAGGTCATATGCCTCACGCGACAGCGTCGCACGGGAAGCGTACGAGCGCTGCCATTCGACGGAGTGGGTCCCGGATTCGGTCCGGATCACGCCAACGCCACAAGAACCCCCTGTGCAACGGGAGTTGGCCGAAGCCGGCCGCCCGGCTCAGGCCTCGGGGACCCGGGCCGGATCAGGCCCGGGTCCGCCCGGACCGGTTCAGGGCTTGGCGACGAACACGTGGGACGCGACGTCCGACTCCAGCTCGGCCGCCTCGCCGCCACTGCCCACCAGCACCCCGCCCGCCGACTCCGTCACGCTCACCACCGAGCCGGGCTGCACGCCCGCCCGCCGCAGCGTGTACATCAGCTGCGCGTCCGTCTGGATCGGCTCACCGATCCGGCGCACCACGACCGTCTTGCCCTCGGCGCCCGGGGCGAGACTGGCCAGCGACACCATGCCCTCGTCCAGGAAGGGGTCGGCGCCGTCCTTCTCGCCGAGCTCCTCCAGACCCGGGATCGGGTTGCCGTACGGCGACTCCGTCGGATGCCGCAGCAGCTCCAGGACACGGCGCTCCACGGCCTCGCTCATCACGTGCTCCCAGCGGCACGCCTCGGCGTGGACCTGCTCCCACTCCAGACCGATCACGTCGACGAGCAGACACTCGGCGAGGCGGTGCTTGCGCATCACACGCGTCGCCAGCCGGCGGCCCTCGTCGGTCAGCTCCAGATGCCGGTCGCTCGCGACGGACACCAGACCGTCACGCTCCATGCGCGCCACGGTCTGGCTGACGGTCGGCCCGCTCTGGTCCAGCCGCTCGGCGATACGGGCGCGCATGGGGACCACACCCTCTTCCTCCAGCTCGAGGATGGTGCGGAGATACATCTCCGTGGTGTCGATCAGTCCGGACATACGTGCCCCTCGAATGAGATCTGCCGGAGGCTGGACGGCTCACCGGCGTGTGCGCTGGCCCTGCACCCAATTCTGCCGGATACCACCGACAACCGTGCCGCGGGAGGGAAAGCCGGAGATTACCCGGCCGTCCGCAAGGGTACGGACTTCTCTTTCGGGCGCTTCCCGGCACTCGGCCCATGCCCCTCACGACCGTATTGACACCGCACTGGTCCAGACCGCACCGTGATGCGCGACACGAGCCGCGAGGCCAGCCTGAAGGGACCCCGTATGAGCGACCGCGCGCCGGCCGGCCAGTTCATCGACGCCGCGATCGGCCTGCTGCGGCGGCTGCGCGACGAGGAGGCCGACAGCATCGCCGCGGCCGGGACGCTCCTCGCCGACACCGTCGCCGACGGCGGCCGGCTCTTCGCCTTCGGCGCCGGGCACTCCTCCCTCGCCGCGCAGGACCTCGTCTACCGCGCCGGCGGCCTCGCCCTGATGAACCTGCTCGCCGTACCCGGAGTCGTCGGCGTGGACGTCATGCCCGCGCCCCTCGGCTCCGCCCTGGAACGCGTCGACGGCCTCGCGAGCGCCGTCCTCGACAGCTCCCCGCTCCGCGCCGGCGACGCCCTCCTGATCATCTCCCTGTCGGGGCGCAACGCCCTGCCCGTCGAGATGGCCATGAACGCGCGCGCCCTGGGCGTCAAGGTCATCGGCGTGACGTCGGTGGCCTACGCCTCGGAGACGAAGTCCAGGCACGCCTCCGGGACGTACCTCAAGGACCACTGCGACCTCGTCCTCGACTCGAAGATCGCGGTCGGCGACGCGGAACTGACCCACGACGACATCCCCGCCCCCTTCGCCCCCGCCTCGACGGTCGTCACCTCGGCCCTCCTCCAGGCCGTCATGGCGACGACCGCCACCGCCCTGGCCGACCGCGGCATCGAGCCGCCCCTGCTGCGCTCCGGGAACGTCGACGGCGGCCACGACTGGAACGCCCGGGTGATGGAGCAGTACCGCGACCGGATCTTCTACCGGCACTGACCGGACCGGGGGCGGGCGCCCCTCAGTCCTCGCCCGACAGCTCCGCCAGATCCAGCGCCGAAGCGATCCGCACCGCCACGTCCTCCGCGTACATCGCGTCGGACCGCTCGAAGGCACTGCGGCCCGCGCCCCGCAGGAACGTCACGACGCCCAGGGTCCGGCCCCGGCTGCGCAGCACCGCGCACAGGGCGTGGACCGCGTCCGGGGGCCACTGGCGGGCCAGGGCCCACTCGCGGGCCGCCTCGGGCCGGGCGGCGCCCGCGCTCGCACGCAGAGCTCCCACCCGCTCCACGCACTGCAGGGCCGGATGCCCCTCGGCGTAGCGGACGGGCAGCCCCGCCTGACCGGCCAGCCTGCTCGGGCCCGGCGCACCGGACGGGGTGGCGGCGACCCGGACCAGCCGGACCGGCCCCTCGGCCTCCGCGTCGGTGAGCGCCCCGCCGGCGACCCGGTCGATCAGCCCGTGGTCGGCGAAACCGGCCAGGGCGAAGTCCAGGTGGACCGTCGCCGCCTCCGCCGGGTCCTCGCACTCGGCGGCGGCCCGCGAAGCGCGGTGCAGCTGCTGCGTGCGGAAGCGCAGCAGGGACGCCTCCTGCTCGGCCTGCTTGGCCTCCGTCACGTCCTGGAACAACCAGCCCACACCCAGCGGAACCGGCTCCTCCGCGAGTGGCGAGGCCAGCCGCAGGAAGCCGCTGCGCCAGCACCGCCGCTGCTCGCCCTCCTTGGCGCGCACGCTCACCCACACCTCGGCGGGCGCGGGCGGCGCACCCTCCGCCAGCACATGCTGAAGCGCGCTCTCCAGCTCCTCCACGCCGTGCGACAGCAGCTCCCCGAGCGGCCGCCCCAGCACCGACGTACGGCCCGTGCCCAGCGCGCGGGCCGCGTGCGCGTTCACCACGGCCGGCCGCAGATCGACGTCCACCAGCACGACACCCCAGCTGGCGTCCTCGAACAGGGCCTCGCTCAGCGCGATCGAGCGCTCCAGATCGATCTGCGCGTGCACCTCGCTGAACGCGCAGTACACCCCCGCCGGCTTGCCGTCGGGGCCGCGCACCGCCGCCGACTGCGTGCGCACGAGCACCCGCCCGCCGTCCTTCGTCAGCAGGGCGAACTCGTGCACCTGCCGCCCCGGCGCGTGCATCACCGACAGCAGCCGCCCCTCGACCTCCTCGGCGTCCGCACTGCGCACGGCCCACCCGGCCAGACCACGCCGCCCCACGGCCTCGTCCGCGCCCCAGCCCAGAATCCGCTCGGCCTCACGGTTCCAGTGCGTCACGACTCCGTCGGCGTCGAACGCGCACAGCGCCGCGTCCATGCCGTCCAGCAAAGCGGCAAGCAGATCCGAACCATCCGAACTCTCCCGCTCGGGCTCGTCCGGCCCCAGCTCGTCGGTGGTCCCACTACGCCGGGAAGCACTCACCTGGACCCCCTGCAGGCTGCGTCCGCACGTACGGCACGTCGGTTCGCTCCTTGCAATCATTCAACTGGAACGTGACCCAGCGCACACCGAGTTCCCACAACATTGAAGGAATCGTTGTACGGCGGCAATCCCCACGTCAACGGTCCGGAGGCGGCCCGGCAGGCCGGACCGTCAGCCGCCCGATGCCTTCAGTCGATCAACGACAGGGCTCCGTCGCCGCTCCCCCGCCGCGCGTACACCTCGATCTCGATCTTCATCCGGGGGTCCGCCAGCCCGCACACCAACATCGTCGCGGCCGGCCGCACGTCGCCGAAGCACGCGCGCAGCACCGGCCAGCACGGTTCGAAGTCCTCCCGCTCCGGCAGCAGGTACCGCACCCGCACGACGTCCGCGAACGAACACCCGGCCTTCTCCAAGGCGTCCCCGATGTTCCGCAGACACTGCTCGGCCTGCTCCACCACGTCCTCGGAGATCGTCATGTCCGCGTAGTCGAACCCGGTCGTCCCCGACACATGCACCCAGTCCCCGTCCACGACGGCCCGGGCATACCCGATCCGCTCCTCGAACACCGAACCACTGAGAATCGCCTGCCGTCGCGTCATGGAGTCAAGGTCTCAAAAAAACGGTTGATCCGAGGCCGATCGGTTTCTTAGGGTTCCAGGTACACGAGAAGGGAGGTGGTTCGGCAGATGTATGAGAACCGGACGCGTGAGGTGGCTGCGGGCTAGCGGCCCGACACCACACACAGTGCGGTGCCGGACCAGCGCGTGAGTGAAGCGCGCAGCCGGCCCAATCTCCAGCAGTCACCCGACCCGCGAGTCGCCGGTACGTCCGGCCGGCTCCTCCCCAGGAGGAACCAGACTCGCGGGTCGTCTGCGTTTTTCGGCGTCTTCCCGGGGGCGATGACCGTGAGTCCGTGGCGCGAGGACCGTATCGGGAGCGCCCTGCGGGGTGAGAACCCGGCGGTGATGCGGCGGCTGGAGTCCGGGTTCGCGGTGATCGGGGACGTGCAGTTCCTGCCCGGCTACTCGGTGCTGCTGACCGATGATCCCGCGGTGCAGCGGTTGTCCGAGCTGCCGCGGAGCGGGCGGCTGGCGTTCCTGGCCGACCTGGACCGGCTGGGGGAAGCCGTCGAGCGGGCCTGCCGGCGGGTGGAGACGGGGTTCCGGCGGGTCAATCTGGAGATCCTCGGGAACGCCGACGGGTTTCTGCACGCGCATGTGTGGCCGCGGTACGACTGGGAGCCCGCGGAGCTCGTGCGGCGGCCCGTGTGGCTCTACCCGCGGGAGATGTGGGGCGAGGAGCGGTACGCCCTCGGGGATCGGCACGAGCCGCTGCGGGAGGCCGTCGGGGAGGAACTGGACCGGCTCTCGGGGCGGGGCACGCCGACGGCCCCACCCGGGGGCGGGTGAGGCCGTCGGGTGGGGTGATCAGTGGGCGATGTCGCCGTAGCCCTCGATGTCGTGGGGGTCGCGGGTGCCCGGGCCGATGTAGCGGGCCGAGGGGCGGACCAGGCGGCCCGTGCGCTTCTGCTCCAGGATGTGGGCGGACCAGCCGGCCGTGCGGGCGCAGGTGAACATGGACGTGAACATGTGCGCGGGGACCTCGGCGAAGTCCAGGACGATGGCCGCCCAGAACTCGACGTTGGTGGCCAGGACGCGGTCGGGGCGGCGGGCGTGGAGTTCCGCGAGGGCCGCCTTTTCCAGGGCCTCGGCGACCTCGAAGCGCGGTGCCCCCAGCTCGCGGGCCGTGCGGCGCAGGACCCTCGCCCTCGGGTCCTCGGCGCGGTAGACGCGGTGGCCGAAGCCCATGAGGCGTTCGCCCTTGTCGAGCGCGTTCTTGACGTAAGCCTCAGCGTCGCCCGTGCGTTCGATCTCCTCGATCATGCCGAGGACGCGGGAGGGGGCGCCGCCGTGCAGCGGGCCGGACATCGCGCCCACCGCGCCGGAGAGCGCCGCCGCGACGTCCGCGCCGGTCGAGGCGATCACACGGGCCGTGAACGTGGACGCGTTCATGCCGTGCTCCGCAGCGCTGGTCCAGTACGCGTCCACCGCCGCCACGTGCTTGGGGTCCGGCTCGCCCCGCCAGCGGATCATGAAGCGTTCGACGACGGACTGCGCCTTGTCGATCTCCCGCTGCGGAACCATCGGCAGGCCCTGCCCGCGGGCGGACTGGGCGACGTAGGACAGGGCCATGACGGCCGCGCGGGCCAGGTCCTCGCGGGCCTCCTCGGCGTCGATGTCGAGGAGGGGTTTCAGGCCCCAGACGGGCGCGAGCATGGCCAGGGCGGACTGGACGTCCACGCGGATGTCGCCGGAGTGCACGGGGATGGGGAAGGGCTCGGCGGGCGGCAGTCCGGGGTTGAAGGCGCCGTCGACGAGCAGGCCCCAGACGTTGCCGAACGAGACGTGGCCGACGAGGTCCTCGATGTCGACGCCCCGATAACGGAGTGCGCCGCCCTCCTTATCCGGTTCGGCGATCTCCGTCTCGAACGCGACGACTCCTTCGAGCCCGGGTACGAAGTCGGACATCAGGCGGCTCCTCGTGGTGGAAGTGACAGATGGTGTGTGGTGGGGTGGGACGTACGAACCATGTGTCAGTCGGCTTGCGCAGCGGGCGGCCGTCCGGGGGATCCACGGTCGGGTACGGCGACTCGCGGTCCTGGCCGGCTGCCCCTGTGATGCCCCGTCCGGCCTACGGTCACCCAACCGGAACGGCACCGAAACGATATCTCCGAGTGCCATCGTTGGGGAGGGTTCGCGGCACTCAGTGCCACGCAGTGACGAAGGACACCGTCCGTACGGCAAGATGACCGGGTGACCGACCGCGACGACGTCCCCTTCGATCTGGCCTCGATGCGCAAGCAGTACCGGGCCGAGGGGCTCTCCGAGACCGAGCTCGCCGCCACGCCCGTCGAGCAGTTCGCGCGCTGGTTCAAGCAGGCCGCGACGGACGGCGGGCTGTTCGAGCCGAACGCCATGATCGTCTCGACGGCCGACGCCGAGGGGCGGACGAGTTCCCGCACGGTGCTGCTGAAGCACTTCGACGAGCAGGGCTTCGTCTTCTACACCAACTACGACTCCCGCAAGGCCCGTGACCTGGCGGAGAACCCTTTCGTCTCGCTGCTGTTCCCCTGGCACCCCATGGCGCGGCAGGTCATCGTGAGCGGGATCGCCCGGCGCACCGGCCGGGACGAGACGGCGGCGTACTTCCGCACCCGCCCGCACGGCTCACAGCTGGGCGCGTGGGCCAGCGCCCAGTCCTCGGTGATCTCCACCCGGGCCGACATCGACGGCGCGTACGCGGAGCTGGCCGCGCGCTACCCGGAGGGCGAGCAGGTGCCGGTGCCCCCGCACTGGGGCGGTTTCCGGGTGGCCCCGCAGACGGTGGAGTTCTGGCAGGGCCGCGAGAACCGGCTGCACGACCGGTTGCGGTACGTGGAGCGGCCGGACGGGAGCTGGCGGGTGGAGCGGCTCAGTCCGTGAGGTTCAGATGCCGATGAGCCGGACTCGGTCGCCGCACAGCCGCGCCATGTCGTCGACATCGGACGTCAGCACGGCCACCGGGCCCGGCTGCCGCAGTGCCACCTCGGCGACGGTCGCGTCGATCGCGTACTTGTGGCCGTGCAGCCCGGCGGCCTTCAGCAGTTCCGCGGACGCTTTCGCGGCGCCCTCGGTCACCGGCTCGACCTTGACGCGGGAGAGCGCCCACTGCAGACGGGGCATGTTCACGCGCGCATGACTGACTTCCACGATGGTGTTGGCGCCGATGACGAAATCGGCGCCCATGGCGTGGAGAACCTGGAACATCGCCAGGATCTTGCGATCCTGGGCGATCCAGGCGGAGAGCCCCTGAGAGTCCAGGACAACCGTCTCGACGTGCTCCATCACGCCGCACTCGCCGATCCGCCGGCATCCGCAGTGCCGAAGATCCTGGAGCGGGCCTCGGCCAGTTCCTCCTCGGTGAAGGCCCCGTGCTCCTCCTGGTGACGCATCAGGTCGGCGCCGAGCAACTGATGCCGCAGCTGGCGTGCCACCGCCTCGGCGACATAGCCGGAGACGTTGTCGGTGAGCTTCCTGAGTTCGGCGACCTGGTCAGTCGGCAGTGTCACCGTGATGCGCGTCGTGTCCGCCATACTCCGAGCATACCGCGGTATGCACACTCCGCGTCCGTGCTGCCACCAGCCCCTCAGCCCAGCGTCTCCTCCAGCAGCCCCGCCCACTGGGCCACCACCCGCTCCCGGCGGGCCGCGTCGTCGGTGAGGAGGTTGGCGAGGCCCAGGCCGCGGGCCATGTCGAGGAGGCCCTGGACCGTTTCGCGGACGCCGGGGACGGTTTCGTCGGCGGCGAGGAGGTCGACGGCTATGCGGTGGGTCTCGCGGCCGACCCGGGATTCGAGTTCGGTGACGCGGGGCCGCAGCTGCTCCTCGTTGGAGGCGGCGACCCAGAGGTGGAGGGCGGCGCGGAACAACGGCCCCGTGTAGAGGTCGACCAGGGCGGCGACGACGGCGTGCCGGTCGCCTGCCGCGCCCTCGGGGAACAGGGCGCGCAGGGCGGTGGAGCGTTCCTCGGCGACGTATTCGACGGCCGCCGTGAAGAGGTCCTCGCGGGTCGGGAAGTGGTGCTGGGCGGCGCCGCGGGAGACGCCGGCGCGTTCGGCGACGACGGAGACGGTGGAGCCCGCCCAGCCGTGTTCGGCGAGGCAGGACACGGCGGCTTCGAGGAGCCGCTGCCGGGTGGCCCGGCTGCGGTCCTGCTTGGGGACTCTCTCCGCACGGTCGGCCGTGCTCACACCACCCATGCCGGATCCCGTCGTTCGAGGAAGGCCGTCATCCCCTCGCGGGCCTGCGGGGAGGAGAAGAGCCGGGCCGAGAGCGCGGTCAGGGCGTCCGCGTCCCGGTCGAAGGCTTCCAGCACCCTAGCCGTGAGCAGCCGTTTCGTCTCGGCCAGGGCGTCGGGGGCGGAGCGGCGCAGACCGTCGAGGATGGGGTCGAGGGCCGTGTCGACATCGCTGTCACAGGTCGTGAGCAGGCCCGTTGCCACCGCCTCCGGGGCATCGAAGCGTTCGCCCGTGAGGTAGTGGCGGGCCAGTGCGCGGGGGACGGTGCGGGGCAGCAGCGGCAGGGAGATGACCGCGGGGGCGACTCCGATGCGGACCTCGGTGAAGGCGAAGGTGGCGTCCGTGGAGGCGGCGGCGATGTCGCAGGCGGCCAGGAGGCCGAGTCCGCCCGCGCGGACGTGGCCGGTGACCCGGGCGACGACCGGCTTGGACAGCTCGACGATCTGCCGCAGCAGGGCGACCAGGGCCTCGGGGTGGGGAGGGTCCTTGAGGTCGGCGCCCGCGCTGAAGGTGTTGCCGGTGTGGGTGAGGACGATCGCTCGGACGCCGGGGTCCTTGCCGGCGGCGGTGAGCGCGTCGGCCAGGTCGCCGACGAGGGCCGCCGAGAGGGCGTTGCGGTTGTGCGGGGAGTCGAGGGTCAGGGTTTCCACGGCTCGCGCGCGGGTGCGGGCGATCAGCGTCATGCGCTCTCCCTGAGCTGTCGGCGGAGGATCTTGCCGGAGGCCGCGCGGGGGACGCCGACGATGAAGGTGACGTGGCGTATCCGCTTGTAGGGGGCGACGCGTTCGGCGACGTACATCATGATCTCGGCCTCGGTGAGGCCGGCGGCGGACGGCTGGCGGACGACGTAGGCGTGCGGGGCCTCGTTGCCGTCGTCGTCGTACCGGCCGATGACGGCGGCGTCGGCGATGCCCGGGTGGGTGAGGAGCAGGGCCTCCAGTTCGGCGGGGGCCACCTGGAAGCCCTTGTACTTGATGAGTTCCTTGACGCGGTCGACGACGAACAGCCAGCCGTCGGGGTCCACGTGCCCCACGTCGCCGGTGTGCAGCCAGCCGTCGGGGTCGATCATCGCGGCGGTGGCGTCGGGGCGGCCGAGGTAGCCCTTCATGATCTGGGGTCCGCGGATGAGGATCTCGCCGGATGCGCCGGCGGGGAGGTCCTTGCCGGGGTCGTCGAGGGAGACGATGCGCATCTCGGTGCCGGCGATGAGTTTGCCGACGGTTCCGGGCGGGGCGTCGTCCATGGCGTCCAGGGGGACGACGTGGGTACCGGGTGACAGTTCCGTCATGCCGTAGGCCTGGCCGACGGGCGGCAGGCCGAGGCGCTGGGAGCAGGCGGCGGCGAGCCGGGCGTCCAGGGGTGCAGCGGCGCTGATGATGTACCGCAGGGACGACAGGTCGTACTGGGCGACGGCCGGGTGCTTGGCGAGGGCCAGGACGATCGGCGGGGCCACGTACAGGGCGGTGATGCGGTGGTTCTGGACGGCCGCGAGGAACTGCTCCAGGTCGAAGCGGGGCAGGACGACGACGGTGGCGCCCTGCCGCAGGGGCGCGTTCATCAGGGCGGTGAGGCCGTAGATGTGGAAGAAGGGCAGCACGGCCAGGACGCGGTCGCCCGGGCCGGCGGGGACCGCCGGGTGGAGCTGGGCGAGGTTGGTGGCGATCTGCCGGTGCGTGAGCATCACGCCCTTGGGGGTGCCGGTGGTCCCGGAGGAGTACGGCAGGGCCGCGATGTCCTCGGCGGGGTCGATGGCGATCTGCGGTTCGGGGGCCGCCGAGGCCAGCATGTCGATCAGGGAGCGGTGGCCGCTCGCGCTGTCGCACACGAAGATCTCGCGTACGCCGCCCGCGAGTTCGGCGGCCCGGCGGGCGACGTCCAGCAGCGGTGACACGGTGACGATCCACCGGGCCGCCGAGTCCCGCAGCTGTTTGGCGAACTCCTCGGCGGTGGCGAGCGGGTGCACGGTGGTGACGGTGGCACCCGCGCGCGTGGCCGCGTAGAAGGCGGTCGGGAAGGCGATGGTGTTGGGGCTGTGCAGGGCGAGGACGTCGCCCTTGCGGACACCGGCCTCGGCGAGGGCGGCGGCGACGCGCCGGTGGAAACGGTCCACCTGCTCGTAGGAGAGGGTGGTGCCGTCCGTGCCGTCGATCAGCGCCGGGATGTCGCCGAACTCGGCGGCCCGGGCCAGGACCGCGTCGTGGATGGGCAGGTCGACGGGCGGGACGTCTGCGTACTCGCTGCGGAACATGGCGGGTTCCTCCTCGCGGCGCGGGCCGTCTCAGGGTCCTCAGTACGACTTGGGCAGGCCCAGGGTCTGGTGGGAGACGTAGTTGAGAATCATCTCCCGGCTCACCGGGGCAATACGAGCCACGCGCGCGGCCGTTATCAGCCGGGCCAGGCCGTACTCACGGGTGAGTCCGTTGCCGCCGAGGGTGTGCACGGCCTGGTCGACGGCCTTCACGCAGGCCTCTCCGGCGGCGTACTTGGCCATGTTGGCGGCCTCTCCGGCGCCCATGTCGTCGCCGGCGTCGTAGAGGGCGGCGGCCTTCTGCATCATCAGGCGGGCGAGTTCGAGTTCGATGTGCGCCTGCGCCAGGGGGTGGGCGACGGCCTGGTGGGCGCCGATGGGGGTGTTCCAGACGGTGCGGTCGCGGGCGTACCCGATGGCCTGGGCGAGGGCGTGGCGGCCCATGCCGATCGCGAAGGCTGCCGTCATGATGCGTTCGGGGTTGAGACCGGCGAAGAGCTGGAGCAGGCCCGCGTCCTCGTCGCCGACCAGGGCGTCGGCGGGCAGCCGTACGTCGTCCAGGACCAGTTCGAACTGCTTCTCCGCGGCGTTCAGTTCCATGTCGATGGGGCGGCGGGTGAAGCCGGGGGTGTCGCGCGGGACGATGAAGAGGCAGGGCTTGAGGCGGCCGGTGCGGGCGTCTTCGGTGCGGCCGACGATGAGGGTCGCGTCCGCGATGTCCACGCCGGAGATGAAGACCTTGCGGCCGGTGAGGAGCCAGTCGGTGCCGTCTTTCCGGGCCGTGGTGGTGATGCGGTGGCTGTTGGAGCCGGCGTCGGGTTCGGTGATGCCGAAGGCCATCCGGCGGGTGCCGTCTGCGAGGCCGGGGAGCCACGCCTGTTTCTGTTGTTCCGTGCCGAAGCGGGCGATGACCGTGCCGCAGATGGCCGGTGAGACGACGAGCATGAGGAGGGGGCAGCCGGCCGCGCCGAGTTCTTCGAGGACGATGGAGAGTTCGGAGATTCCTCCGCCGCCGCCTCCGTGCTTCTCGGGGAGGTTGACTCCTAGGTATCCGAGTCTGCCTGCGTCGGACCAGAGTTGCTCGGTGTCGCCTCCGCGGCCGTGGCGCTTGCCGAGTGCGGCTACGGCTTCCCGGAGCGCCTTGTGGTCTTCGGTGTCCATGGGGAGTCCTTTCGGTGCGGGCCGGATGTGGCTTGTCGCGCAGTTCCCCGCGCCCCTAAGAGGTCTCTGTCACAACCGCCAGCAGTGAGCCCGGCTCCACCTGTTGACCGGGGGTGACCGGCAAAGCCGTCAGCGTTCCCGTCACCGGTGCGGTGACCTTGTGCTGCATCTTCATCGCCTCCAGCCAGAGGAGGGGCTCGCCCGCCTTCACGGGCACGCCCGCCGTCAGACCGTCGGCGACGCGGACGACCGTGCCCGGCATGGGGGCCAGGAGGGAGCCGGGGGCGTGCTGGGCGGTGGGGTCGGGGAAGCGGGGCAGGGCGGTCAGGGCCGTGGTGTTGACGTAGACGTGGTCTCCGTAGCGGGCGACCTCGTACTTCCGCTGCACTCCGTCCACGTCGAGGATCACGAGACCGCTGTCGGCGTGCACCACCCGTACTCCGTCCGCCTCCAGGCCCTCCCTCGTGTGCCGGTAGCGGGCCTCGTGCTCCTCGCCCGCCATCAGGTAGCGCTTGGTCTGCGGCTGTGAGGGGACGTTGCGCCAGCCGCCGAAGCCGGGGCGGGAGCGGGCCCGGGCGTCGGCGAGGGCGGCGGCCAGGGGGGCGTGCGGGTCGGGGCGCGGTTCGGTCAGGCCGGGCAGGTGGCGGTCGTAGAAGCCGGTGTCCATGCGGGCCGCGGTGAACTCGGGGTGGCGCAGGGAGCGGACCAGGAGGTCGCGGTTGGTGACGGGGCCGTGGATCTCGGCGCGTTCCAGGGCTGTGGCGAGTCGGCGGAGGGCCTCCGCGCGGGTCGGGGCGTGGGCCACCACCTTGGCGAGCATGGGGTCGTAGTGGACGCCGATGTCGTCGCCGTCCGTGTAGCCGGTGTCCAGGCGGACGGGCCCGGGGACGGACAGGCGGTGCAGGGTGCCGGTCTGCGGGGACCAGTCGCGGGCGGGGTCCTCGGCGTACAGGCGGGCCTCGATGGCGTGACCACGCGCGCGGGGCGGTTCGGCGGCCAGGGGGTGGCCCTCGGCGATCCGGATCTGCTCCGCGACCAGGTCGATGCCGAACACGGCCTCCGTGACGGGGTGTTCGACCTGGAGGCGGGTGTTCATCTCCAGGAAGTGCGCGTGGCCGCCGGCGACGAGGAACTCGACCGTTCCGGCGCCCACATAGTCGACGGCCCGGGCGGCCCGTACGGCGAGGGCGCGGACCTCCTCGTCGAGCGCGGCGGACAGGCCGGGTGCCGGGGCCTCCTCGATCACCTTCTGGTGGCGGCGCTGGAGGGAGCAGTCGCGGGTGCCGAGGGCCCGGATCGTGCCGTGGGTGTCGGCGAGTATCTGCACCTCCACGTGGCGGCCGTTCTCCACGTACGGCTCGACGAAGACCTCGCCGTCGCCGAAGGCACTCGCCGCTTCGGCTCGGGCGGCGGCCAGTTCGGCGTCCAGGTCCGCCAGGTGCCGTACGACGCGCATGCCGCGGCCGCCGCCGCCCGCCGCCGCCTTGACCAGCACGGGCAGGTCGGCCTCGGTGACCTCGGTGAGGGGCCGGATGTCCATGAGCTGCTTGGCGCGGGTCTTGGACGCCATCGCCTCGATCGCCGACGGGGGCGGTCCTATCCAGGCCAGGCCCGCGTCCTGGACGGCCCGGGCGAAGGCGGCGTTCTCGGAGAGGAAGCCGTAGCCGGGGTGCACGGCGTCCGCTCCGGCGGCGACGGCGGCCTTCACGATCAGGTCGCCGCGCAGGTAGGTGTCGGCGGGGGTCTCCCCCGGGAGTCGTACGCTCACGTCGGCCACGCGCGCGTGGAGGGCGTTCGCGTCGGCGTCCGAGTGCACGGCGACGGTCCGGATGCCCAGGTCGTGGCAGGTGCGGAAGACGCGGCAGGCGATCTCGCCCCGGTTGGCGACCAGCACAGAAGTGATCACTGAGGGTTTCCTCACATCCGGAAGACGCCGAAGCCGCCGCGGGCGCCCTCGTAGGGGGCGGTGTGGATCGCGGACAGGCACAGGCCGAGGACGGTGCGGGTGTCGCGCGGGTCGATGACGCCGTCGTCGTAGAGCCGCCCCGACAGGAACATCGGCAGCGACTCGGACTCGATCTGCTGCTCGACCATGGCGCGCAGCGCGGCGTCCGCCTCCTCGTCGTAGGGCTGGCCCTTGGCGGCGGCGGACTGGCGGGCGACGATCGACAGCACGCCCGCGAGCTGCTGCGGGCCCATGACGGCCGACTTGGCGCTGGGCCAGGCGAAGAGGAAGCGGGGGTCGTAGGCGCGGCCGCACATGCCGTAGTGCCCGGCCCCGTAGGAGGCGCCCAGCAGGACGGACAGGTGCGGGACCTTCGAGTTGCTCACCGCGTTGATCATCATCGCGCCGTGCTTGATGATGCCGCCCTGCTCGTACTCCCTGCCGACCATGTAGCCGGTGGTGTTGTGCAGGAACAGCAGCGGGATGTCGCGCTGGTTGGCGAGCTGGATGAACTGCGCGGCCTTCTGGGACTCCTCGCTGAACAGCACGCCCCGGGCGTTGGCCAGCACCCCGACGGGGTAGCCGTGGAGCGTGGCCCAGCCGGTGGTCAGGCTCGTCCCGTACAGCGGCTTGAACTCGTCGAAGTCGGAGGCGTCGACGATGCGGGCGACGACCTCGCGCGGGTCGAAGGGGCTCTTGAGGTCGCCGGGGACGATGCCCAGCAGCTCCTCCGCGTCGTACTTGGGCGGCTCGGCGGGGCCCGGATCCCCGTACGCCTTGCGGTGGTTGAGGCGGGCGACCACGCGCCGGGCCTGCCGGAGCGCGTCCTGCTCGTCGACGGCGAAGTGGTCGGCGAGGCCCGAGGTGCGGGCGTGCATCTCGGCGCCGCCCAGGGACTCGTCGTCGCTCTCCTCCCCGGTCGCCATCTTCACCAGCGGCGGGCCGCCGAGGAACACCTTCGCCCGCTCCTTGACCATGATCACGTGGTCGGACATGCCGGGGACGTAGGCGCCGCCCGCGGTGGAGTTGCCGAAGACGACCGCGACGGTCGGGATGCCGGCGGCGGACAGCCGGGTGAGGTCGCGGAAGATGGCGCCGCCGGGGATGAAGATCTCCTTCTGGGACGGCAGGTCGGCGCCGCCGGACTCCACCAGGCTGATCACGGGCAGCCGGTTGGCGAGGGCGATGTCGTTGGCGCGCAGGGCCTTCCTCAGCGACCAGGGGTTGCTCGCCCCGCCGCGCACGGTGGGGTCGTTGGCGGTGATCAGGCACTCGACGCCCTCCACGACCCCGATGCCGGTGACGAGGGACGCGCCGACGGTGTGGTCACTGCCCCAGGCGGCCAGCGGGGACAGCTCCAGGAACGGCGTGTCCGGGTCGAGGAGCAGCTCGATGCGCTCGCGGGCGAGGAGCTTGCCGCGCCCCCGGTGCCGTGCGACGTACTTCTCGCCGCCGCCCGCGAGGGCCTTGGCGTGCTCGGCGTCGAGTCCGGCGAGCTTGCCGAGCATGGCCTCGCGGTTGGCCCGGTACTCCGGGTCGTTGGGGTCCAGGGCGGAGGTCAGGACGGTCACAGCAGGGCCTCCGGTATCTCCAGGTGGCGGGAGCGCAGCCATTCGCCGAGGGCCTTGGCCTGCGGGTCGAAGCGGTGCTGCGCGGCGACGCCGGCGCCGAGGATCCCCTCGACGACGAAGTTGAGGGCGCGCAGGTTCGGCAGCACGTGCCGTACGACGGTCAGTCCGCCGCTCTCGGGGATCAGCTCCCGGAAGCGGGCGACGGTCAGCTCGTGGGCGAGCCAGCGCCAGGCGTCGTCCGTGCGGGCCCACACCCCGACGTTGGCGTTGCCGCCCTTGTCCCCGCTGCGGGCGCCCGCGACGAGGCCGAGGGGAGCCCTGGTGACCGGCCCGGGCGGGAGCGGCGCGGGGAGCGGCGGCTGCGGCACCTCGTCGAGTACGGCCGTGTCGTGGGCCGGCGGCACGGGGACCCGGCGCCCGTCATGGAGGACGGCCACATGGTCGACGCCACCATGAGGGACGTACACATCCTCGAAGACCCCGTACGGCGAGCCCTTTCCGGGTGGTGCCGACACATGGAAGCCGGGGTAGCTGGCGAGTGCCAGCTCTACGGCCGCCCCGCTCAGCGCCCGACCGACGGCCTCCTGGTCGGAGTCCCGGACGACGAGCCGCAGCAGCGCGCTCGCGGTCTCCTCGCTCGGGGCGTCGGCGCGGTCGGTGCGGGCGAGCTCCCAGCGCACGTCGGCGACCTTGCCGAGGGCGGGTTCCATCTGGTCCCGCACCAGGGCGGCCTTGGCCTCGATGTCGAGGCCGGTGAGCACGAAGACGACCTCGTTGCGGAAGCCGCCGAGCCGGTTGAGCCCGACCTTGAGGGCGGGCGGCGGTGCCTCTCCGCGCACGCCCTCGATGCGCACCCGGTCGGGCCCGTCCTGGCTCAGCCGTACGGTGTCCAGCCGGGCGGTGACGTCCGGCCCCGCGTACCGGGCACCGGCCGTCTCGTACAGCAGCTGCGCGGTGACCGTGCCGGTGTCGACGAAGCCGCCGGTGCCGGGGTGCTTGGTGATGACGCAGCCGCCGTCCTCGTACAGCTCGGCGAGCGGGAAGCCGGGGCGGCGGACGTCGCCTTCCCGGAAGAAGGCGTAGTTGCCGCCGGTGGCCTGGGCCCCGCACTCCAGAACGTGCCCGGCGACGACGGCGCCCGCGAGCCGGTCGTAGTCCGCTCGGCTCCACCCGAAGTGGGCGGCGGCCGGCCCGGTGACGAGGGCGGCGTCCGTCACCCGGCCGGTGACGACGACGTCGGCGCCCGCCCGCAGGCACTCCGCGATGCCGAAGCCGCCGAGGTAGGCGTGGGCGGCGATGCTGCCGGGGTAGGCGGCGGTGAGGTCGTCGCCCGTCACATGGGCGACGCGCACGGGGATGCCCAGCCGGCCGGCCAACCGCCGTACGGCGTCGGCGAGTCCGGCCGGGTTGAGACCGCCCGCGTTGGTGACGATCCGGACGCCCCGCTCGTGCGCGAGACCGAGGCAGTCCTCCAGCTGCCGCAGGAAGGTGCGGGCGTATCCGCCGGCCGGGTCCTTGAGGCGGTCGCGGCCGAGGATGAGCATGGTCAGCTCGGCGAGGTAGTCACCGGTGAGGACGTCGAGTTCGCCGCCGGTGAGCATCTCGCGCATCGCGTCGAAGCGGTCGCCGTAGAAGCCGGAGGCGTTGCCGATGCGGAGGGTCGTCACGAGGCCGCCTCCTCGCCGCTGCGCTCGGGCGTCACGAGGAGGACCCCTTCGGCGGGCGTCCACCGCCGGGCGGGCCCGCGAAGGCCTGGGCGATGCCGAGCCAGCGGTCGGCGTCGGGGCCGTCGGCGCGCAGGGCGAGGCCGGTGCGGTGGGCGCGCTGGGTGACCAGGAGGCAGAAGTCGAGTGCGGATCCGGTGACGCGCTGCGCGGCGTCCTCGGGGCCGTACGTCCACAGGTCGCCCGAGGGGGCGCGCAGTTCGACGCGGAAGGGGTCGGCGGGCGGGGTGAGGCCGTGCACGCCGTAGGCGAAGTCCCGGGTCCGCACCCCGAGCCAGGCCACATGCCGCAGCCGGTCGGTGGGCGGGCGCACCACACCCAGGGCGTCGGCCACGTCCTGCCCGTGGGCCCAGGTCTCCATGAGCCGGGCCGTCGCCATGGAGGCGGCCGACATGGGCGGGCCGTACCAGGGGAAGCGCGCGCCGGGCGGGGCGGCCCGCAGGGCGTCCTCCAGTGCCGTACGCCCGGCACGCCACCGGGCGAGCAGCTCGCCGGGCGGGGCTCCCGCGCCCTCTTCGGCGCCCTCGTCGACGAAGGAGCCGGGCGCGGCGAGGGCCTTCTCGACCAGTGCGTGGAAGCCGTCGGCGTCCGTGACGGCGAGCAGGGCCGAGCGGTCGGTCCAGGCGAGGTGGGCGATCTGGTGGGCCACGGTCCAGCCGGGCGCGGGGGTCGTGAGCGACCAGCGCAGCGGGGACAACCCGGCCACGAGACGGTCGAGTTCCTCGCTCTCCTCGTGCAGATCGTCGATCACGGAGGTCGGATCGGACACGGGCGCTCCCCTCGGGGCACGGCGGTGTGCGGGGTGGTGCGGCGTGCTGAGGAGCATGGCAGCGGTATCAGAAACAATCAAGCGTGCTTGCATGAATTGTTGCGGTGGCCGAGAGCCGGGGAAGCGTGCCGGGCGCCGCGGGGCAGGCGGGACGGTGAGGCTCCGCCAGGGCTCACCCGTGCCCCGTCCGGCGCCTCAGCGCTCAGCCGGCCGCGTCCGCTTGCCGCGCCGCCTCCTCCAGCCTGCGCCGGTGGGCCTCCCGCCCGGCCCGGTCGCCCGGCCCCATGCTGTCCTTGCCCGGCGTCAGGCCGACCGCGCCGTCGATGAGTTCGCGCACGATGTCGGCGTGACCGGCGTGACGGCAGGTGTCGGCGATCACGCGCACCATGATGTGGTGCAGCGTGGTCTCGCGCCGCTCCTCGGGCCACCAGGGGACGTGACCGGTCGCCTCCAGCGGAAGCGCCGCGATCGTGGCGTCCGCGTGTTCCCATGCCCGGCGGTACAGCCCGGCGATGTCCTCACGTGACTCGTCGGGGGTGGCCCACATGTCGGCCTCGGGTTCGGCGTCCTGCGTGTACCACCAGGGCGGCGGGTCCTCGCCGAAGAAGGGCCGGCCGAAGGTGTCGCCGAAGTACCCCAGCTCCACTCCGGCGGTGTGTTTGACCAGCCCGAGCAGGTTGGTGCCGGTCGGTGTCAGGGGGCGGCGGATGTCGTACTCGGAAAGCCCGTCGAGCTTCCACAGCAGGGCGTCACGAGCGTCCTGGAGGTAGCGGAGGAGGTCGGCCTTCGGGTCCGGTGTGGTCATGCGCGCAGTGTGGCACCCGGCACTGACAGCCTGGCCGGACCGCACGGGCGGCCGCTCCTCTCGCGGGGCGACTCAGCCCTCCAGGCCGGTGCTTTCCAGCGCCGCGCGCTTCTTGCGCCCGCCGCCCACCTGGGTGCGCACCGCGCCCATGCTCGCCGCGACGACCAGGGCGATCGCGGCTGCCTCGGCGGCGCTGAGGGCCTGGTCGAGGATGAGGAAGCCGGCCGTCGCGGCGATGGCCGGCTCCAGGCTCATCAGGATCGCGAAGGTGGAGGCGGGCAGGCGGCGCAGGGCGAGGAGTTCGAGCGTGTAGGGCAGCACCGAGGAGAGCAGGGCGACCGCCGCGCCCAGGCCCAGCGTCACCGGGTCGAGCAGCCTCGCCCCCGACTCGGCGATGCCCAGGGGCAGGAACAGCACCGCTCCCACCGCCATGGCCAGCGCCAAGCCGTCCGCCTGCGGGAAGCGGCGGCCCGTACGGGCGCTGAAGACGATGTAGGCCGCCCACATGGCGCCGGCCCCCAGGGCGAAGGCCGCTCCTGTGGGGTCGAGGCCGCTGAAGCCTCCCCCGCCCAGGAGGAAGACGCCACCGAGGGCCAGCGCCGCCCAGACGACGTTGATCGCGCGGCGGGAGGCGAAGACCGAGAGGGCGAGCGGGCCGAGGACCTCCAGCGTCACCGCGGGACCCAGCGGGATGCGGGCGACGGCCTGGTAGAAGAGGCCGTTCATGGCGGCCATGGTGATGCCGAAGACGACGACGGTGCCCCAGTCGGTGCGCGAGTGGCCTCGCAGCCGCGGGCGGCAGACCAGGAGCAGCACGACGGCCGCGACCAGCAGGCGCAGCGCCACGACGCCGAGGGCGCCCGCCCTGGGCATGAGCGTGACGGCCAGGGCACCGCCGAACTGCACGGAGATCCCGCCCGCGAGCACCAGGCCCACGGGTCCGAGGGAGCCGAGCCGACCCGGGCCGGGGGCCGGTGCGGTGGCGTCGGCGGTCGCGGACGAGGGCGAGGTGGCGGTCTCCGGCGTGGTCACTGGCGGGTCCTGTGCTCGGGATCGGTGTCAGGGGTGCTGCGCGTGTGCGGTGCGTACACCGGAATACACTCTATGTACAGCCCGATGCACTGCACAGTCCAGGGTAATGGACTCTGTCAGGTGCGTGAACCCATTTTGCCTCTGTCTCGTGCTGTGAGATGTCAGCGGCGGGCGAGGTACAGGTTCAGCGCCTTGTACAGCAGCCGGTTGAGCGGGTAGTCCCATTCGCCGAGGTACTCGACGGCCTCACCGCCGGTGCCCACCTTGAAGCGCAGCAGGCCCAGCAGGTGGCTGGACTCCTCCAGGGTGTCGGTGATGCCGCGCAGGTCGTAGACGGCGGCGCCGAGTTCGTGCGCGTCGGTCATCATGCGCCACTGCACGGCGCTGCTCGGCTGAACCTCGCGGCGGCGGGCGGTGGAGGCACCGTAGGAGTACCAGACGTGGTCGCCGACGGTCAGCATCGTGGCGGCGGCGAGCACGTCGCCGTCGTGGTGGGCGAGGTAGAGCCGCATGCGGTCCGGGTGTTCGGCGGTGAGCGCGCTCCACATCCGCTGGAAGTACGGCAGCGGGCGCGGGACGAAGCGGTCCCGCTCGGCGGTCTCGCAGTACAGCTCGTGGAAGGCCTTCAGGTCCTCCAGGTCGCCGCGCACGACTTTCACCCCGGCCTTCTCGGCCTTCTTGATGTTGCGGCGCCACTGCTGGTTCAGGCCGTTGTGGATGTCCTCGAGCGACCGGCCGGCGAACGGCACCTGGAAGACGTAGCGCGGCTGGCCCGCGGCGAAGCCGTCCTCGCCGGACGCCTCGGACTGGCGCCAGCCCATCCGGCGCAGGCTGTCGGCGACCCGGCCGGCCCGCGGTTCGTACGACGTCGCCCGCACGTCGCGCAGCCGCCGGGCGGCCGGGTCCGCGATGGCCGCCTTGACCGCGTCGGCGCTCCAGCGGCGCACCACGACCGGCGGGCCCATCCGCACCGCGAAGGCGCCCCGCCGTCGCAGGTGCGCGAGCATGGGCTCCAGCAGCCGTTCGAGGCCGGGCTCCTGCCAGTCGATCAGCGGGCCCTCGGGAAGGTAGGCGAGGTACCGCGGCAGCCCGGGCAGGCGCGGCCCGGGCAGGGGGCGCAGCAGCACGAGGCCCGCGCCGACGAGCTGTCCGCCGCCGTCGAACCAGCCGAGGCTCTCCGCCCGCCAGTCGGGCTTGACCTCGCCCCAGGAGGGCACCTGGGTGTGGCTCGCGGAGGGGCGAGCCGTGACGAACGCGAGGTGCTCCTCACGGGTGATCGGCTGGACGCGGACGCTCATGCGCGGGCTCCTTCGAGCAGCGGCCCTCGACGGGCGGTGGCTGGTTCCGCGAGCCTAGGAGCGGCTTCGGCCCGCCCCCGGTTCAGACACTCGGGTCCGCCCTCCCGTGGCCCGAACGCCTCACGTGCCGTCGCGCCCGGGGTTCTCGTCGAGCGCTTCGGCCAGCACCTCCGCGAGATGCCTGCCCCGTACGTCCGCCAGCTGCCGGAGCTGGGTGCGGCAGGAGAAGCCGTCCGCCAGGACCACCGTGCCGTCGGGAGCGTCCCGGACGGACGGCAGGAGCTGTTCCTCCGCGCAGGCGGCGGACACCTCGTAGTGGCCCTTCTCGAAGCCGAAGTTCCCCGCGAGACCGCAGCAGCCGCCGCTCAGTTCGCCGGTGAGCCGGGCCGCTTCCCGCAGCCGGCGGTCGGCGGCGTCGCCGAGCACCGCGTGCTGGTGGCAGTGGGTCTGCCCGGCCACCGGGCGGGACACGCGCGGCGGCCTCCAGCCGGGGGCGTGGCGCTCCAGCGTCTCTGCGAAGGTGAGGACCTTCGCCGCCAGACGGGCCGCGCGCGGATCGTCGTGCAGCAGCTCGGGGACGTCCGTGCGCAGGGCAGCCGCGCAGCTCGGCTCCAGGACCACGACCGGCGCGTCGGTCTCCAGCACCGGTTCCATCAGGTCCAGGGTGCGGCGCATGACGGCCCGGGCCCGGTCCAGCTGGCCCGTCGACACGTACGTCAGCCCGCAGCAGACCCGCCCCCGGCCGCGCAGCAGGGTCAGCGGGTCGAGGGCGACGGTCCTGCCGTCCCCCACGGGCGGCTTCGCCAGGTGCACGGTCGGCGGCAGCGCCACCCGCAGCCCGGCCGCCTCCAGGACCCGTACGGCCGCCCGGCCCACGGCCGGGGAGAGGTGCTCGGTGAAGGTGTCGGGCCACAGGACGACCACGTCGCCCTGCGGGGCCGGGCGGTGCGCCCGCCGCCGCTCCCACCACCGGCTGAACGTCCGCCGGGCCACCCGCGGGAGCTCCCGCTCGGGCGCGATGCCGCCCAGCCGCTTCGCCGCCCACGCGACGGGCCGTACCGCTGCCAGGGCGTTGACCAGCCACGCCGTGTGCGTGCGGGCCACCGCCCGGAGCCACACGGGCAGCCGGCCCATGGAGTGGTGCGCGGCGGGCCGGCGCCGCCCGGCGTAGTGGTGGTGCAGGAACTCCGCCTTGTAGGTGGCCATGTCGACCCCGACCGGGCAGTCCGACCGGCAGCCCTTGCAGGACAGGCACAGGTCCAGCGCGTCCCGGACCTCGGTCGAGCGCCAGCCGTCCGTCACCACCTCACCGGCGAGCATCTCGTGCAGGAGCCGGGCCCGCCCGCGCGTGGAGTGCTCCTCCGCGCCCGTCGCCCGGAAGGACGGGCACATGACGCCCGGGCCGGACACCGACGTCGTACGGCACTTGGCGACGCCCACGCAGCGCCGCACCGCGGCCGGGAAGTCGCCGCCGTCGGTGGGATAACCGAAGGCGACGTCGACCGGTTCGCGGGGCAGGACCGAGAAGCGCAGGCCGGAGTCGAGGGGCGCGGGGCGGACGAGCATCCCGGGGTTGAGCAGGTCGTCCGGGTCCCACACGCCCTTGGCCCGCTCGAACAGGCCCACCATCTCGGCCCCGTACATCTTCGGCAGCAGCTCCGCCCGCGCCTGCCCGTCCCCGTGCTCCCCGGACAGTGAGCCGCCGTGTGCCACCACCAGCTCGGCGAGCTCCTCCGAGAAGCGGCGGAAACGGGCGACTCCCGCCTCGGTGAGCAGGTCGAAGTCGATCCGGACGTGGATGCAGCCGTCCCCGAAGTGCCCGTACGGCGTGCCGCGCAGCCCGTGCGCCGCCATCAGCGACCGGAAGTCCCGCAGGTACGCCCCCAGCCGGGCGGGCGGCACCGCGCAGTCCTCCCAGCCCGGCCACGCCTCGGTCCCGTCGGGCATCCGGGTCGCCGTACCGCTCGCGTCCTCCCGGATCCGCCACAGCGCGCGCTGCCCCGCCGGGTCGGTGACCACGAGCGCGTCCACGATGTCGGCGGCCCGCACGATCGCCTCCGCACGCGCGCGTGCCTCGGCCTCCGACTCCCCGCCGGTCTCCACGAACAGCCAGGCCCCGCCCCGCGGCAGCGCCTCCGGGGACGGCACCAGGTCCGCCGCCATGCCCTCCACGGTCAGCGCCCGGAGCGGCAGGAGCCCCGCCGCGGCCTCCGCCGCAGCGCTCTCGTCGGCGTAGCCCAGCACGGCCAGCGCCCGCGCGCGGGGCGCTTCGACGAGGCGTACGACCGCCTCCGTCAGCACGCCGAGGGTGCCCTCCGAACCGCAGAAGGAGCGGGCCACATCGGCGCCCCGCTCGGGCAGCAGGGCGTCCAGGGCGTAGCCGGAGATGCGGCGGGGCAGGTCGGGGAAGCCGGTGCGCAGACGCGCCGACTCCTCCTCGGCCAGGGCGCGCAGCCCGTCCGGCGCCCCCGCCCAGTGCCGCCCGAGCCGCAGCCGCTCGCCCCGCGCGGTGACGACGTCCAGCTCCCGCACACTGTCCGCGGTCGTGCCCCACGCCACCGAGTGCGAGCCGCACGCGTTGTTGCCGATCATGCCGCCGAGCGTGCAACGGCTGTGGGTGGAGGGGTCGGGGCCGAACCGCAGGCCGTGCGGGGCGGCGGCCTCCTGGAGCCGGTCCAGCACCAGCCCCGGCTGCACCACGGCCGTCCGCGCCTCGGGATCCAGGGCGACCAGCCGGTTCATGTGCCGGGTGAAGTCCAGGACGACACCGGTGCCGGTGGCCTGCCCGGCGATGGAGGTGCCTCCGCCCCGGGCGACCACGGGCACCCCGCGCTCCCGGCACACCGCGAGCACCGCCGCCACGTCGTCGGCGTCACGCGGAGCGACCACGCCCACCGGGACCCGCCGGTAGTTGGACGCGTCCATGGTCGTCAGCGCCCGGGAGGTGACGTCGAACCCGACGTCACCCCGGACGACGGCACGCAACCGCGCTTCGAGATCCGTCATGCGTCCAGCATGCCCCGGAGCCTCAGCCCTTGACGGCGGAGCTGGCCACACCCTCCACGAACCAGCGCTGGAAGAACGCGAAGACGATCAGCACGGGCAGCACCAGCAGCACGCCGAAGGCGAGGATCTGGCCCCAGTCCGGGGGCTGCTGGCCCTGGAAGACGCTCATCTCCAGCGGCAGGGGGCGCACGGCCGGGTCGGACACCATCAGCACCGGCCACAGGAAGGAGCCCCACTGGATCAGGAAGGTGAGGATCGCGACCGAGGCGAAGACCGGCCGGGACATCGGCACGATGATCGCGAAGAAGGTGCGCCAGGGGCCCGCCCCGTCCAGCCGGGCCGCCTCCTCGATGCTCGGCGGGATCTTCTTGAAGAACGTGTGGAACTGGTAGATCGCGAAGGCGTTGGCGACGAACGGCAGCGCCTGGATGAACAGGGTGTTGCGCTGGCCGTTGAACATGTAGAACAGCGGCACCGCCACCGACTCGAACGGGATCAGCATCAGCAGCAGGACGAGGGTGAACACCGCGTTCTGCCCCCGCCACTTCAGCCGCGTCAGCCCGTAGGCCGCCATCGAGTTGACGATCAGCCCGCCCGTCACGACCACGAACGACAGCAGCACCGACACGCCCATGAACTGCCAGAAGTAGCCGGTGCTGTCGGAGTTCAGGCTGTCGAGGACGGCCGCGTAGTTGTCGAAGGAGAGGTGGGTGGGCAGGAAGCCGGACAGGCCGTTGAGGACCTCGTCGGACGGCTTGAGGCTGCCGAGGAAGAGGTAGAGCGCGGGGAGGGCGAAGACGAACGCCAGGACGCTCAGGACGGTGTAGTCGAGGACACGGCGTACGGGCGTACGGGTCATGGCCATGGGTGGGTCAGTCCTCGTTGTCGGGCCGGACGACGCGGCGCTGGACGATGGTCAGGGCGACGACGATCAGGAAGAACACCACCGTGACGGCCGAGGCCTGGCCGATGTTGTTCTGGTCGAAGGCCGTGGTGACGGCCTGGTACATCACCGTGCGCGTGGCGTCCTCGTCCAGGCCGCCGCCGCGGATGAGGATGTACACCTGGTCGAAGACCCGGAAGGACAGCACCGAGGTCAGCATCGCGACGAAGACGAGGGTGCCGCGGATGCCGGGCAGGGTGACGTGCCGGAACTGCTGCCAGCGCGAGGCCCGGTCCAGCTGGGAGGCCTCGTAGAGCTCGCCCGGGATCTGCTGGAGTCCGGCCAGCAGGATGACCATCTGGAAGCCGACGCCCTGCCACACCGACAGCACGATGATCGAGCCCATCGCGGTGAGGCCGTCGCCGAGCCAGTCGAAGGCACCCCAGTTGCCGAAAGTGACAACGTCCAGCGCGGAGTTGAGCATGCCCTGCTCGCTTCGGGCGAGGATCAGCCGCCAGATCACGGCGACCAGCGCCATCGGGAAGACCACCGGCATGAAGAAGAAGGACCGGAACACGCCGATGGCCTTCAGCTTGCGGTTGAGCAGGATCGCCAGCGCCAGCGCGAGACCCGTCTGGAGCGGTACGACGACCACGGCGAAGGTCAGGTTGTTCAGCAGCGCCCGCAGGAACGGGCCGGACAGATCGGGGTCGGTGAACAGCCGCCGGTAGTGCTCCACGCCGAAGAACGCGGGCTCCAGCGGTGAGCCGAGGCGGACGTTGTAGAAGGAGAGCACCACGGCGTAGCCGAACGGGATGCCGACGAAGGCGATCAGCCCGCCGACGGCCGGGGCGGCCATCAGCAGCCCGTGCAGCCGGTCACGGTTGCCGCGCGCGGGACGCGGGGGCTTGGCGGGGGACGCGGACGAGACGGCCTGCGCCCGGCCTGGGGCCGCGGCGTGCGCGGGTTCCACGGTTTTCACGACAGGGGTCCTCTTCCCGGCGGGGCGGGCGCGGTCGGTCCATGGCTGTGTCACCACGTCGACGGCGGCCCGCCCGGGCCGATACGTCCTGCGGGTTACGGGATCTCGTAGCCGGCGTTGTCGGTGAAGTCCCTGTCGATGGCGCGGGCGGCCTTCCGCAGGGCTTCCTCGGGGTCGGCGCCGCCGTAGATCGAGTTCAGGGCCGTGTTGAACTTGGCGGTGACGGTGGGGTATCCGGCGGTCACCGGGCGGGTGACGGCGACGCAGGAGGAGGTGATGTCGCTGTCGCCGCAGGGCTTGGCCAGCTGGTCGGCGAAGAGCTGGAGCGGGCCGCCCTTCTTGTACAGCTCGCTCTTGGCGAGGGCGGACTTGGTCGCGGGCACTGCGCCGTTGGCCTTCGTCATCGCGCCGACGTTGGTGTCGTTCAGCAGGTAGTCCAGGAAGGTGCCGGCGGCCTTGCCGTTCTTGCTGTCGGCGCCGATGCCCCAGGCCCACGAGCCCTGGCCGGTCTTGGGGCCGTTGCCGAAGTCCGGCAGCGGCAGGACGACGAGGTCGTCACCGAGGGCCTTGCTGTAGGCGGGGTAGTTCCAGTGGCCGACCCAGCTCAGCGCCACCTTGCCCTGGGCGAAGGCGTTGCCGTCGGTGTTGGGGTCGACGTAGGTCTTCCAGGACTGGAAGGTCTTCATCGCGGAGACGACCTTCGGACTGTCGAGGGCGCCTTCGGCCTTGCCGTCCTTCAGCAGCCCGCCGCCGGCCGAGAAGACGACCGGGGAGAAGCCGAAGGTGCCCCACTCGGAGGCCAGGCCGTACTGCTCGGATATGTCGAGGACCTTGCCGTCGGAGTCCTCGCCCTTCAGCGCCCCCAGGGCCTTGCCGAACTCCTCGGCGGTCCAGGCGTCGTCCACGCTCGTCGGGTACTTCACGCCGGCCGCGTCCAGCAGCTTCTTGTTGGCGTACAGGCCGAGCCCGGCGTCGAACATGCCCAGGCCGTAGTGCTTGCCGCCGATCTCGCCCTGCGCCTTGATCGCGTCCGTGGCGTTGCCGAGGGTCTTGGCGGAGACGTGGCCGTCGACCGGGGCGAGCTTGCTGTTGTAGACGAAGTTCGCCATCGTCGGGCCGTCGAACTCCAGCACGTCCGGCAGTTCGGAGGCGTCGGTGGCGGTGATGGTCTTGGTGTAGTCGTTCTCGGGGATCAGCTTCAGCTCGGCCTTGACGGCGTTCTGCGAGGAGTTGAAGGACTTCACCGCGTTCTGCAGCGCGGCCGTCTCGCTCGCCTGGCCCTGGTGGGCCCAGACGCTGATGGTGCCCTTGCCGCTGCCCTGTTCGGCGGAGGTGTCGGTGCCGCCGCCCCCGCCGCCGCAGGCGGCCAGTGCGGCCAGCGGCAGCAGGGCGAGGGCCGTCAGGCCCGTACGGCGGTGTTTTCCGTGGCCGGTGATCATGGTGGTGCCTCCGAGCGGGTGTGCGGTGGGTGCGCGGGCGTGGGGAAGGTCGGGGGGGGAGGGCGGAACAGGTGGGGGTGGGGCTACCGCTGCCGGCCGGTGTGCGGCGGGGCGGTGGTCTCGCGGAGGATGAAGCGGATGGGCATCTCGACGGGGCGCGGCGACACGGTGTTCGGTCCCTCCAGGCGCGCCAGCAGCAGCCGGGCCGCCTCCCGGCCCTGGGCCGCGACCGGCTGGGCCACGGTGGTCAGCCCGACCACCTCGGACAGCTCGTGATCGTCGAAGCCGACCACGGAGACGTCCTCGGGAACCCTGAGCCGGTGCCGGCGCAGGGCGCGCAGCGCGCCCATCGCCATCTCGTCGGACTGGGCGAACACGGCGGTCGGCGGGTGGCGCAGCGCCAGCAGCTCGGTCATGGCCCGCTCACCGCCCTCGACCGTGTAACCGCCGTCGGCCTCCAGGGCGGCGTCGGGCTCGATCCCGGCGTCGGCGAGCACGTCCAGGTAGCCCTGCCGGCGGTCGAGGGGCGTGGTCCAGTGCAGCGGCTCGCTGGCGCCGGAGATCATGCCGATCCGTCGGTGTCCCAGGTTCACCAGGTGCCGTACGGCGTTCTCCGCGCCGCCCCGGTCGTCGATGCCGACCACCGTGAAACCGGGCCGGGCGCCGCCGACCGTGGTCGCCAGCGGAACACCGAGGGAGCACAGGGCGGCGGCCTCCTCCGGGTCCGGGATCAGCAGGGACAGCACGGCGTCGACCCGCTTGCGGATCGGCAGCTTGGTGAAGAAGCGCTTGCGCGCCTCCGGTGAACCGAGGTTGTACAGCAGGACGTCGTAGCCGGCGGCGCTGAAGACCTTCTCGGCCGCGTCCAGCACCGTGCCGAAGAACCAGCGGCCGACGTACGGGACGACGACGCCGATGGTGTAGGTGCGTCCGCTGGCCAGGCTGGAGGCCGAGCGCGAGGCGGTGTAGCCCAGTTCGGCGGCGACCTCGACGATCCGGGCCCGCATCTCCTCCGACACTCCCGGACGGCCGCGCAGGGCGCGGGACACGGTGGACGCCGAGACCCCGGTGGCCTCGGCGACATCGGTGATGCTGACCGTCACGGGACGCTCCTTGTTCGGGTGCGCGCCGCGTGGCCGGGGGTCCGGAGCACGTCGGCGGGAGGGGAGTGACGAGACCGTAAACCCGCACACCTGGTTGCGCAAGCGTTTGCGTTCAGATTTACTTCGGCTGACTCTCAGAGGAACTCCGCCCAGCAAGATCACAGCGCACACGTTTGAGTGCCGCTGCCGGCAGACAGGACCTGTCCATGCGATACGCGCCGCCCGGTCTCTGCGTGAACGACTTCGACCTCCTGCGCCACGCGGACGGCACCTACACCGTGCTGCACCTCCAGGGCCCGTGGACGGCGGAGTTCGACCACCTGCGCATGGAGACCTCGTACGGCAGGGCCACCTCCGCCGACCTGGTCCGCTGGGAGCCGCAGGGCACGGCCTTCGGCAACGGCCTGCCGGGCCGCTTCGACCAGCAGGCGGTGTGGACCATGCACGCCTTCCCGCACGAGCCCGGCATGGCGATGCTCTACACCGCCGTCTCCGGACTCACCCCGGACGGCTGGCCCCTGCAGTCGATCGGCCTGGCCCGCTCCGAGCGCACCGACGGCACCGGCTGGCGCCGCCACGGCACGGGGCCGGTCGTCGAGGCGGACGGCCGCTGGTACCGCACCGGCGAACGCATGGGCTGGCGCGACCCCTTCGTCGTGCGCGACGACGAGTCCGACGGCTGGGTGATGGTGGTCTGCGCCGCCGACGCGTCCCTGCCCGTCGAGGTCAGCGGGTGCGTCGCCTGGGCGACCTCCGACGACCTGGAGCACTGGACCGTCCAGCCGCCGCTGGTCTCCCCCGGCGACGTCGACGAGTTCGAGTGCCCGGTCCTCGAACGCCTCGACGACGGCGGCTGGCTGCTCCTCGGCTCCATCGGCGCCACCCGGGGCTTCGAGGCGTGGACCGCTCCGCGCCTGCGTGGCCCGTGGACCCGCCGGGGCCCGCTCGGCCCGACGGGCGCGTACGCCCCGCGCGTCGTCGCCGCCCCCGACGGCTCACGCGTCGTGCTGCACACCACCCCGCGCCGCGTCGGGCTCAGCGACACCGGCGAGCGCTGCCGCGGCATGCTCGCCCAGCCCAAGTCCCTTGCCGTGCCGGCGGATTCGGCACCGCGCCTGGAGTGGTGGCCGGGCCTCGACCCCTGGCTCGGCGGGGAGACGCACGAGGCCCTCCTGCACGCGGTCGGCGACGTCGGCCTCTGCGGCCGCACCGAGATCACCCTGCGCACGCATGTCTCCGACCGGGACCGGCCCGCGCTCACGGTCGGCTGCGACGGCAAGGAACTCTGGGTCACCGGCCCCGACGGCACCCCGCTCGGCGAGAGCCGCCTACAGGAACCCGCCGTCTCGCTGCGCATTCTCACCGTCGGTGAGTACGTCGAGGTCTACGCCGACGGCGTCTTCGTCCTCACGACCCTGTGCTACTCCGGCCGCCCCGCTCCCTGGACGGCCACCACCGAGGGCGTGGCCCGCCCCGTCGCCGTCCGCCCCCTCCGGCTGCCGGACCCGCACCGCGACGACGCCTCGGCCGTCTGGCCCGGCCCGCCGGCGCACTGACCTGTCCACACCCCGTCTCACCCGACGGACGACGTTTCGCCCAGGTTTCTGGAAACGGCTACGCTCCCCTGCGTGGCTGAGATCCAGATTCCTGCTGACATCAAGCCCGCCGACGGTCGATTCGGCGCGGGCCCCTCCAAGGTGCGGGTGGAGGCGCTGGACGCCCTGGCCGCCACCGGCACGTCCCTGCTCGGCACCTCCCACCGCCAGGCTCCGGTCAAGAACCTGGTCGGCCAGGTGCGCGAAGGCATCAGCGAGCTGTTCCAGCTCCCCGACGGCTACGAGGTGATCCTCGGCAACGGCGGCTCCACCGCGTTCTGGGACGTGGCGACCCACGGCCTGATCGAGAACAAGTCGCAGCACCTCAGCTTCGGCGAGTTCTCCTCCAAGTTCGCCAAGGCCGCCAAGCTCGCCCCGTGGCTGGCCGAGCCGGACGTCATCTCCGCCGACCCGGGCACCCACCCGGAGGCGGTCGCCGAGGCGGGCGTGGACGTCTACGCGTTCACCCACAACGAGACCTCGACCGGTGTCGCCATGCCGATCAAGCGCGTGGCCGGTGCCGACGAGGGCTCCCTGGTCCTGGTGGACGCCACCTCCGGCGCGGGCGGCCTGCCGGTCGACATCGCCGAGACGGACGTCTACTACTTCGCCCCGCAGAAGTCCTTCGCCTCCGACGGCGGCCTGTGGATCGGCGTCTTCTCCCCGGCCGCGATCGAGCGCGCGGAGCGTGTCCACGCGTCCGGCCGCCACGTCCCGGAGTTCTTCTCGCTGCCGACTGCGATCGACAACTCCCGCAAGAACCAGACGTACAACACGCCGGCCCTCGCGACCCTCTTCCTGTTGAACCAGCAGCTGGAGTGGATCAACGGCCAGGGCGGCCTGGACTGGTCGGTCCGGCGCACGGCGACCTCCGCCCGCACGCTCTACGGCTGGGCCGAGGACATCAAGTACGCCAACCCGTTCGTCACGGACCCGGCCAAGCGCTCGCAGGTCATCGGCACGATCGACTTCACCGACGAGGTCGACGCCGCCGCCGTCGCCAAGGTCCTGCGCGCCAACGGCGTCGTCGACACCGAGCCGTACCGCAAGCTCGGCCGCAACCAGCTGCGCGTCGCGATGTTCCCGGCGATCGACCCGGCGGACATCGAGGCGCTCACCAAGTGCGTCGACTACGTGATCGAGAAGCTCTGACCTTCTCGCCTGAGTGACCTGGGGGCGCCCTGCTCGTGCGGGGCGCCCCTCGCTCGTGCTCAGACCGGCCGCGCGCCCGTGGCAGCCGGCGTCGAGCGCGCCACGCGGAACCCCACGTCGTCGATCCGGAACGTCGGGTGGCTCCGGCGGCGTACCGAGGCGCGGCAGCTCCAGTGCTCGTCGGACCAGCCGCCGCCGCGCAGCACCCGGTAGGTGCCGTAGACCTCGGCGTCGTAGAGGTCCCAGCACCAGTTCCACACGTTGCCCAGCATGTCGTACAGGCCCCAGGCGTTGGGCTGCTTGCCGCCCACGGGGTGGATGCGGTCGTCCGCGTTGCCGCGGTACCAGGCGATCTCGTCGAGCGGGCCGTAGCGGGGGCCGGTGCCGCCGGCGCGGCAGGCGTGTTCCCACTCGGCCTCGGTCGGCAGCCGGTAGCCGTCGGCGGTGGTGTCCCAGCCGGCCTCCCCGTCCCCCGGCCGCACCTCGTACGCGGGGGTCAGTCCCTCGCGCCGGGACGCGGCGTTGCAGAACCGGATCGCGTCCCACCAGGACACGCCCTCCACGGGCAGCAGCTCACCCCGGGCCGCGCTCGGACGCTCCCCGGTGACCTCGGCGTACCAGGCCTGGGTGACCGGCACCGCCGACATGCGGAACGACGCCACCTCGACCGTCCAGCTGCGCTCGGTCCGCCGGTCGGACAGCGTGACAGAGCCCGCCGGGACCGTCCGCAAGTCGTTCGGCACATCGCCCCCAACGCCGAGCCCTGGTACCCCGGGTGGCCGTCGGCCGCTCCAAGTCACGGGCTGCCCAGGGATGTTGTGAACCTATCAAGTGGACAACCGGTGGGCGGCCTGTCATGATCCTTTCGCTCCGGGCCGGGGGCCCTGGGCAGTACGGGTGAAGTCCTGGAGGAATCGATCCTCCGGGGGAGGGACGGAACAGATGATGACTCGAATAACCAGTAGGGCCGGGCGCCTCGCCCTCGCGGTGGCCGGCGCGACTCTCGCCCTCGGCGTGAGCGTCGGCAGCAGCCCGGCGTTCGCCTACATCGAGGCCTGGCAGGGTGACGACAACGCCAAGGGCTTCGAAGGTGACCGCCGCCTGCGCGTCTGCGACATGGAGGCCGACACGAACGCGGTGGAAGGCGAGTACTTCCGCGTCTACGACAACGATTCGAGTCACCTCTGGGACAAGAACGGCGCCGGACCGGACAACTGCGTGAGGACCGGCGAGGGCGCGATCCTCAACAAGATCCGCGTCTGTGAGCAGCAGTTCGCCAAGCCGGACGCGTGCGGTTCCTGGGCCTACCGGATCTGAGCGACTTCCGTGCGCCCGTCGCCGTCATGGCGACGGGCGCGTTCTCGTGTTCGACCACTGCCTTCCTCGCAAGGAACTCCTGTGCGCAATCCCGTCCTCCACCTGCGTGACGTCCGGCTCGAACTGGCCGACCGTGTGCTGCTCAGCGGCGTCGATCTCACCATCGCGGAGGGCGAGTCCGTCGCGTTGACCGGACCCAGCGGCAGCGGGAAGAGCACGCTGCTCTCGTGCGTCCTGGGGCTCATCAGCCCGGACAGCGGGACCATCGAGGTGGCGGGCGCGGACGTCACCTCCCTGCGGGCCGGCGCCAGAGCACGCCACCGGTCACGCCACATCGGCATGGTCTTCCAGTTCGGCGAACTGCTCCCGGAGCTGACGGCTCTGGAGAACGTCATGCTCGCCGCCATGCTGGGCGGAGTGCGAAGCTCCCGCGGCCGGAGCGCCGCCGAAGAACTCCTTCACGACCTCGGCATCCCGGACACCTCGGTGGCGTCGGGATCGCTGTCCGGCGGGGAGCGCCAGCGGGTGGCGATCGCCCGGGCCCTGGTCAACAGGCCCTCCCTGATCCTGGCCGACGAACCCACCGGCGCACTCGATGACGACAACCGCGATCGGGTCAGTCAGCTGCTCTACTCGCTGCCCTCCCGATGGGGCTGCGGGCTGCTGCTCGTCACGCACGACCAGAACGTGGCACTCGGCGCCGAGCGCGTCGCACGGATCACGGACGGGCGGATCAGCATGGGGGCTCCGACGTGGGGCGGATGAACGGGCGAGGCCTCACACGGCAGCTGATGGCCATGGGGCTACGAGCCTCCAAGGGCGGTCCGGGGCACCGGCTGCGTAGTCTCGCGCTGGCCCTGGCCACCGCGTTCCTGTGCTGCACCGCCGGCACGACCGTCATCACCATGGCGGCGGACAGCGCGGAGCAGAGCCACGCCCAGGCGAGAGCACCCCGGTTCACCGGCAAGTTCCCGGGAGAGCGTGCTGTCGCCCACTGGCGGGAGAGCGGTGACACGGTCGGCGGCCTTCAGCACAGTGTCATCTTCGTCGAACCGCTGACCCCCGGTGCCCCGCCGCCCCCCGGCCTGTCCGCCTGGCCGCGGCCGGGGGAGGCCGTGCTCTCCCCGGCGCTCGCGGCGGCAGGGCAGCGGGAGGGGATCTCCGACCGTTACGGACGGGACGCCGGGAGGATCTCCGCCGAAGGTCTCACCTCTCCCTCGGAGCGCCTGGTCTACGTCAGACCGACGGCCGCCAAATCCCCTGAGTGGGACGAGACGATGGAGATCTCCGGCTTCGGCGACCCCGATCCCACACCGTTCGGGGACTCGATCGGCGTGGTCGACGCCGATGCGTTCATGGCGGCCGTCCTCGGCTTCCTGGGCCTTCCGGCCGCCGTCCTGACCGTGGTGGCCCTGCGCTCCGGTTCCGCCGCACGCGACCGTCGTACGGCTTTGCTCGACGCGCTCGGCGGCACGTGGCGGCACCGGGCCCTGGTGTGCGCGGGCGAAGCCCTGTGGCCGGTGGGGGCAGGTGCCCTGATCGGGACGGTGCCGCTCCTGGCGGCGGCGTACACCGATGTCGCCGTTCCGCTCACCGGCTACACGCTCTCGGCGGCGGCCGTTCGCGCCTGGCTGCCGGCCGTCCTCCTCGGCGCGGCCGGCGCGGCGGCCGGAGTGCTGGTTGCCTCGGTGCTGCTGCACCGGAAAAAGGGGGACGGCCGCTCCCCCCGGACGCTGACCGAGGGCCGGGTGAAGCGGCGTTACGCGGTGCTGTGCGCGCTCGGCCTCGTGCTGGCGATGCCGGTCGATCTCGGGCCGCTGGCTCCGGACTACCGCGTCAGCATCGTGCAGTACGCGATCGGCATCGTCCTGACGCTCGCGACCCTGCCCTCGCTGATCGCCTGGGCGATGACGGCCCTCGGGCGCCGGCTGGCCGGCCGGTCCATCGCGAAGCAGTATCCGGGTGGGCTCATCGCCGGCCGCTGGCTGCACGCGTACCCGGGAGTCATCGCGCGCCTGGTCGTCGCCGTCGTGGTGGGCCTGGGGCTGGTCAGCCAGGTGCAGCTGTGGGTGAGCCGGACCACGGTGGCGGCCACCGAGGCCAGGCAGACTTTCGACGCCCTGGGGGACAGCGTCCTGATCGTCAGAAGCCGTATCCAGCCGGCCTCGCACATCAAGGCGTTCCAAGCGGACCTGGGAGAGGGCCGCGCTGTGTTCGCGCTGCTCCCGGACCGCCGGGAGCCGGCCGTGCTCACCGGTCCCTGTGCGAGCTGGAAGGCCGTTCAGCTCCCCTGCCCGTCCTCCCGGTCCACCGTCCTGCGCGACGGTGACCGGCGGCTGAGCGAGCTGGGCCGCTGGGAGACCGGGACGCCGGACCTGCGCGTCGCCACCGGCGACATCCCCACGACGGGTGGACGCGGCGGCATCGCCGAGGTCAAACTCGTGGTGATCTCCCGCCCGGGTGACGCGTCGGCCGCCGGCACGGTCCGGGAAGCGGCCTACCGCCATCTGGGCACGGCGCCCCTGGTCAACGTCCTCGCGGGCGCGCAGCTGGGTGGCGCGCTGCTGGACGAGACCATCGCGAACTGGGTGACTCTGCTCGGCCTGGCGGGCATGCTCATGGCCGCACTCGCCGCCGCCTTCAGCGCCTTGGCGGAGTTCCAGGCCTTCGGCAGCCGGCTCGCTCCCGTCGGCGTCCTGGCGGGAGACCCACGCGTGTTCCGGTCCACCGCACTGTGGTACTTGTCCGTGCCGATCGGCGTGGCCGGTTGCGCCGGTGCCGTCGTGTCCGCCGTCCTCGGATATCCGATGGTCACCACGGGCGGGGCGCGCTGGGCTCCGGAGCTCACCGCGGTGACGGTGGCGGGGAGCACGCTGCTTGCGGTCTGCGTCGGCCTCGCGGGAGGCCAGGGAGTGGTCGCCCGGGCCAGGAGCTGGAGACCGGGCGCCGACTGACCGGCCCGGGCCCTCGCGCGCGAGAGGCGCCCGGGAAACCCCGGGCGCCTCTCCTGTCACATCGGTCGATGCTCAGCCGGCAGAACTCACCGGTTGAACCCCAGGATCCCCCGCAGGCCCTCACCCACCGCCGCGACGGCGGGCTGCGGCGTGCTCGGCGCCTGCGCCGCCGGCTGCGGCTTCGGGTCGGGGTTCTTCTTGCAGACGGCATCGGCCACGCCGCTGCCGTGCGGAACCTTGCCGTTGGTCAGGTACGTGGCGAGGTGCTTGTCGAGGCAGGCGTTGCCGCTCAGCGTGATGCCGTGGTTGCCGCCGCCCTGCTCCACCACCAGGCTGGAGCCCTTCAGCAGCCGGTGCATGGTGACACCGCCCTGGTAGGGCGTGGCCGCGTCGTCCGTCGCCTGGAACAGCAGCACCGGCGGGAGCTTGCTGTTGGAGACGTTCACCGGCTTCAGCGTCTTCGTCGGCCAGAACGCGCACGGTGCGTTGTACCAGGCGTTGTTCCAGGCCATGAACGGGGCCTTCTCGTACACCGCCCAGTTGTCCTTGCGCCACTGCTTCCAGTCGCGCGGCCAGGACGCGTCACGGCACTGCACGGAGGTGTAGACGCTGTAGCCGTTGTCGCCGGAGGCGTCGATCGCCGCGATGTTGTCGTAGGCCTCGACCAGCGCGGCGGTGTCGTGGTCGTTGACGTAGGCCGCGAACGTCTGGGCGAGCGTGGGCCAGTAGCCGTTGTTGTAGCCGCCGGGCAGGAAGATGTCCTCCAGCTCGGAGGCGCCCACCTTGCCGCCCGCGGGCTTCTTGGCCAGGGCCGCCCGCATGGCGTACCACTTGGCCTCGATCTTCTTCGGGTCGGTGCCGAGCTTGTAGGTGCCGTTGTACTTGGCTATCCACGCCATGAGCGCCTTGTGGCGCTTGTCGAAGGCGTAGTCCTGCTGGATGTTGTCGTCGTACCAGACGCCGGTCGGGTCGACGATCGAGTCCAGCACCAGGCGCCGCACCCGCTCGGGGAACAGCTTGGCGTAGACCGCGCCCAGGTAGGTGCCGTACGAGTAGCCGAAGTAGTTGATCTTCGGTGCGCCGAGGGCCTTGCGGATGGAGTCCATGTCCTTCACGGCGCTGACCGTGTCGATGTACGGCAGGACGTCCTTGTACTTCGTGCCGCAGGCCTGGGCGAAGGACTTGGCGCGCGCGAGATTGGCCTTCTCGAGCGCCGGGGTGCTGGGTACGGAGTCGGGGCGGACCGGGTCGAAGTGGCCCGGCTTGCAGTCCAGGGCGGGCTGGCTCTCGCCCACTCCGCGCGGGTCGAAGCCGATGACGTCGTACTGGGCCGCGACCTCCTTGGGCAGGGACGACGCGACGAACGGGGCCAGCGACAGACCGCTGCCACCGGGGCCGCCGGGGTTGACGAGCAGCGGGCCCTGGGACTTCGGGGCGGTGTGCGGCACACGGGACAGCGCCAGTGTGATCTGCTTCCCCCGCGGCTTCGCGTAGTCGAGCGGCACCTTCAACGACGCGCACTGGAGCGTCGGGGCGTCGTCCGTACCGCACTTCTTCCATGTGATCTTCGCCGCGGCGGTCGTCAGGGCGGCGGTGTTCGCGGAGTGGGCCGCCCCGGCGTTGGCGGGGGCGGCGGCGAGCGTCCCGGCCAGGACGACCGTGACGCCGCACAGTACGGCTGCGCTTCTTCTCATGGAGTTCTCTCGCAACGGTGAGGGGGGTCGGGCCCGTGAGTGACACGGGCCGTGCCGCATCGTTTCGGAAGAGCGCGCCGCACACGTACGGATTCGACCAAGACTTGACCGAATCGAGTCATAGCCTGCTCACAGGCACCCCTCAGATAGGGGGAGTTCCGGCAATCCGGACACACCCCCGGCATGGGTACGCCCGGCGGACACCGGGCGCCCCACTCACCGCGCGGTCACGTCGCCGTGCAACTCACCCCCGTCGCACCTCCGCCCCCTGGCGCACCACCGAGGCCGAAGCTCGTCGAACCTCCCACCGGGACACTCCCGTTGTGCGCCGCGTTGAGCGCGGTGACGGTCGCTCCGTTCTGGGTGTGCGTCGCGTTCCACATGTTCGTGACCTTCTGCGAGCCGCTCCACGTCCACGTCACCTTCCAGGACTTCAGGGGCAGCGTGCCCGTGTTGGTCACCTTCACCTCGGCGTTGAACCCGCCGCCCCAGTCGCCGCCGAGCGTGTACGCGGCGGAGCACGTGGCGTTGCCGCCTCCGGGGTCGCCGGGACCGCCCGGGCCGGGGCCGGGGTCGAAGCCCGGGGCCTTGACCGACGCCAGGTACCCGTCCTTCACCGTGTCGACCGTCTGCCAGTCGTCCTTCAGGATGCCGCCGGTGTCACCGGAGTTGGGGTTCCAGGACCAGAATGTCCAGTGGAAGCCGTCGGCCCTGTACGCGGACGTCGAGCGCAGGTACTTCACCAGCTCGGCCAGCCACTTCTGGTCCACCGAGGGCTGGAGCGTCGTACCGAACTCGCCGAGCCACACCGGGGCGATGTTCTGCTTGAAGATGTAGCCCCAGTACTTGTCCCAGATCCCCGGCATGTTGGCGGGGAAGGACGGGTCGGAGAACCAGGACTGCTGGGCCACCGAGGTCGCGTAGTCGTGCGCCGAGTACACCAGCCGGTTCGGGACGTCCAGTTGGACCGGGTACTGGGCCACGCCCATCAGGTTGCCGCCCCACCAGCCGTTCGTGCCGTTGTACGACTGCACGCCCTCGACCATGATCAGCAGCTCGGGGTTGGCCGACAGGACCGCGTTCCCCGCGCGCTGGGCCGCGAGGCGCCAGTCGCGGGAGGTGTCGCCGCAGCCCCAGCAGGCCGGGTCGTGGGGCTCGTTGTGCAGGTCGATGCCGATCACCGTGGAGTTGCCCTTGTAACGCGCCGCCAGCTCCTTGAGGTTGGTGATCCACGTCGACTCGGGGACCGACGCCGTGTACCAGAGCGCCGACTGGCCCGCCGCGTCCGGCCGGTGCCGGTCCAGGACGATCTTCAGGCCGGACTGGCCCGCGTAGGCGACGATCCTGTCCAGGACCTGGAGGGAGGTCAGCCCGCGCAGGTCCGTGTTCTTGCCGTCGTGGCTGATGCTGTCCGGCATGGTGCCGGGCTTGAGGATGTCGTCGCTGTAGGGCATGCGGATGGTGTTGTAGCCCAGCGACTTCATCTGGTCGATCATGCTTTTGTAGTCGCGGGCCCACAGGCCGTGGACGACGTGGTTGGCGGTCTCGAAGCCGAACCAGTTGACTCCGGCGATACGGACGGGCTTCCCGGCCGCGTCCAGGATCTGCCGGCCGCTGGTGTGCCAGTAGCCGGCGCCGGCGGCCTCGTCGGCGGCATCGGCCCGTGCCGACTGCACGCCGGCCAGCGGTAACAGGAGCGCCGCGGCAACACACAGCGCTCTGCGCAGAGTGCGGAACATGTGGCTGCTTCCTCTCGGTCCTCCGGGGACGGTGAGGCACGGCACCCGGAACTGACTGGGAGCGCTCCCATCATGCCGCGCACCTCCCAGAGAACTGACGCAACATGAGCACGTCAAGACCCTGGGAGGTGCGCGGCCTCTGCGACCGCTACCGGCTCAGCTTCTTGAACCGCCGTACGGCCAGCGGCAGGAAGACCGCCGTCAGGATCACCGGCCACACCCCGGCCATCAGCAGCGCGTGCTGCTCGACCCAGGTGTCGCCGCCGACCGGATTGCCGAACAGCTCGCGGGTCGCCGCCGCCGTGGAGGAGATCGGGTTCCAGACCGCCACCCAGCCGAGCCAGTCGGGCATGAGCTGCGGCGCGACGAAGATGCTGGAGATCATCGTGAAGGGGAAGGCGACCGCGAAGAGGCCGCCCGCAGCCTCCGGGTTGGGCACGATCAGGCCCAGCCACACCCCGATCCAGATCAGCGAGAAGCGCAGCCACAGCAGCAGCCCGAACGCGCCGAGGAAACCCACGCCGCCGTCCGGCCGCCAGCCCATGGCGAGCGCGGTCAGCATCATGATCGCCAACTCGGCGCAGGCGACGATGATGTCGGTGACCCCGCGCCCGGCCACCACGGCCGAGGAGGCCATCGGCATCGAGCGGAAGCGGTCGATAACGCCCTTGGTGGAGTCGTAGACCACGACGGTCGCGGTGTTGATGAAGCCGAACGCCATGGTCATCGCGAACATGCCCGGCATCAGGAAGTCGTTGTAGTCCCCGCCGCCCGGCACCTTCATGGCGCTGCCGAAGACATAGCCGTAGAGCAGCACGGACATGATCGGGAAGCCCAGCTGCCAGGCGATGTTGACCGGCTGGCGCTGGTAGTGGGTCAGGCCGCGGCGGACGATGTTCCAGCAGTCGGCGAGGAGCCAGTAGGCGGCGCCCCGCATGCCGGGTGTGCTCAGGTCGGTGGCGCTCATGCCGCGGACTCCTTCTCGGTGCGGTGGCCGGTCAGGCGCAGGAACACGTCGTCGAGGCTCGGCCTGCGCAGCCCGATGTCCTCGACGCGGACCCCCTCGTCCTGGAGGGTCCGGGCGACCTCGGTGAGGGCGGTGACCCGGTCGGCGACCGGGGCGTGCACCCGCAACTCCGTCTCGTCGGCCTCGGGTTCGCCGTCCGTGACCCGGGCGACGACCTTCACCACGCGCTGGATCTCGGACCGCTCGGCGACCACGACCTCGATGCGGTCGCCGCCGACCAGGTTCTTCAGCCCGTCCGGGGTGTCGTCGGCGATGGCCCGCCCCTGGTCGATGACGGTGATGTGCGAGGCGAGCTTGTCGGCCTCCTCCAGGTACTGCGTGGTCAGCAGCACGGTCGTGCCGCCGGCCACCAACGCCCGTACGGAGTCCCAGACTTCGCCCCGGCTGCGGGGGTCGAGACCGGTCGTCGGCTCGTCGAGGAAGAGGACGGCCGGGGCTAGGATCATGGACGCCGCGAGGTCGAGGCGGCGCCGCATGCCGCCGCTGTACTTGGCGACGCCCCGGTCGCCGGCGTCGGTCAGGTCGAACTGCTCCAGCAGCTCGGTCGCCCGCAGCCGGGCCCGCTTCCCGCCCAGGTGGAACAGGCGGCCGAACATCTCCAGGTTCTGCCGGCCGGTGAGCACCTCGTCCACCGCCGCGTACTGGCCGGTGAGCCCGATCCGGGCCCGGACCTCGCGCGGCTGCCGGGCCACGTCGAGACCGGCGACCGTCGCCCTGCCCCCGTCCAGCCGGATCAGCGTGGACAGGATGCGGACGGCAGTGGTCTTGCCCGCCCCGTTCGGCCCGAGCAGGCCGTGCACCGTCCCCTCGCGCACCGCCAGGTCGAAGCCGTCGAGCGCGCGCTTCTCGCCGTACCGCTTCTCCAGCGCCTCGGCCCGCACCGCGTATCCGTCCATGCCGCCCCCTCCCGTGCGTCCGTGCCCCGCCGGCCCGAACTGAGTACAGCGTACCCGATTACGCGTACGCCGTACCCAGTTTTTTCGCGGGGACCTAAGCTGGGCTCCATGACGAGCGGCACGAGTGGCACGGGCGGTACGGAAACCAGCGGCAGCGGCGACATCACCCGCACCCTCGAACTGCTGTGGGACACCGGCCGCCGCCCCAGCCGCGGTCCGAAACCGGGTCTGACCCTGGACCGGATCGTGGAGGCGGCCGTCCAGATCGCAGACGCCGAGGGGCTTCAAGGGCTGTCCATGCGCCGTGTCGCCGCCGAACTCGGCACCGGCACCATGTCGCTGTACCGGTACGTGCCCGGCAAGAGCGAGCTGCTCGACCTCATGCTGGACCGGGTGCAGCGCCCCTCGGAGAACCCGGCCGACCCGGGCGACGGCGGCTGGCGCGCGGCCCTGGAGGCCCTGGCCCGCTCGACCCTGGCCCTCTACCGCCGCCACCCCTGGCTGCTCCAGGTCAACCAGTCCCGCCCGATCCTCGGCCCGAGCGCCCTCGACGGCATGGAGAAGGTGCTGTCCCTGATCCGCCCGATGGGGCTGAGCGACCCCGAACTGGTCTCGGCGATCATCATGATCGACGGGTACGTCGTGGGGGCCGCGCGTTCGCAGCTGTACGAGCAGGAGGCGGAGCGCCGGACGGGCCTGACGGACGCCGAGTTCTGGCAGGCGCAGGTGCCGATGCTGGAGAAGGCCATGGCGTCGGGCCGTTACCCGGTCATGGCATCACTCTCCGAGGACGCCTTCGGCACGGACTTCGACCACTTCGAGTTCGGGCTCCAGCGGATCCTGGACGGGCTGGAGGTCCTCGTCGCGGCGCGCAGGGCGTAGGGGCCCGGGACGTCAGGACCGGGCCGGGCCGTTGGGGCCGGAGACGGCGCCGAGCTGCGCGAGGCCGGCCAGGACATCGGTGCAGGTCCAGTACTCGACGAACCTGCCGCCGAAGACCCGCAGGATGTCATGGCCGCTAAAGGCGACAGGGGTTCCGACCGGGGCCGTGGCGTGGTCGAGGCCGCCCGCGTAGCGGGCGCGGAGCGTCCAGCGCGCCGCGATCAGGTCGCCCTGGACGATCGGCCCGAGGTCCACGGTGAGGACGATGTCCCCGAACACCGCCATGGTCTGCTCGATCTCGGGGAGCAGCCGGGCCGGACCCGTCACCGCTTCCGAGTCGCTGCCGTCGGGCCGCGCCTGGTGCACGACGAAGCCGGGATCGAGGATCTCGCCGGCCCGGGTGAAGTCACCACGCCATAACGCGGTCCAGTGACCGTACAGCTCGCTCATCCGCTCGCCGGACAGGGTGCTCATGCTGCGCTCCTTCGGTGGAGTATTATCTGCGTCACGAAGTATCTGCGTGATGCAGTGAATTGAAGGAGAGGGTGCCGAGCCGTGTCAATCGGGAATCGCGAGGGCCTGATCGCCGCCGTCGCCGTGGCCGCCCGGCGGCAGCACGCCGCGTACAGCCTCTTCAACCAGGCCATGGCGGACCGGCTGGGACTGCATCCGACGGATCTGCAGTGCGTGAGCCTGCTCGGTCTCGAACCCGAGCCCCTCACCACGGGGCAGATCGCCGAACTGACCGGCCTCACCTCGGGTTCGGCCACGCGGCTCGTCGACCGGCTGGAACGGGCCGGGCTGGTGGAGCGGAGGCCCGACCCTCACGACCGCAGACGGACCCGTGTGTCGCTCACCGCCCGGCGCGCACCGGAGGCCGAAGCCGCGTGGGACGCCCCCGGCGACGCCTTCGCCGCACTCCTCGCCGAGTTCGGCGATGAGGAACTCCGGGTGATCGAGCGCTACCTGCGCCGCTCCACGGAGGTGGGATCCGCGCAGGCAGCACGGCTGCGGGGGCGGTAGCCCGGGACGCGAGGGCCGTAGCCCCGGGACGCGGCGCCATGCCCGGGACGCGGGAGGGCTAGCCTCTGCGCATCAGCCGCCGCAGGCCGAACAGGGCGATCAGCACGGCACCCGCGGCGATCGCGCCGGTCTTGAGGTTGCCGCTCAACCCGTCTCCCCCGCCGTCGGACGTGGCCGAACTCCCGCTCCCCGAAGCCGAGTCGGACCCGCCACCGCCCGGGGCGTCCTGCGGCTCCACCGGGCTCTCCGCCCCTTCGGCGCCGTACATCAGCTTCTTGCCGTCCGCCGTGTAGGTGACGGACTCCCCCTGCCCCAGGAACGGCACGCCGAGCCGTTCCTTCTTCTTGATCTTCCCGCCGTTCCAGTCGTACGCGATCGCGCCGAAGTAGCTGCGTACGACGAGGTGTTCGCCGTCCGGGGAGAGCGTGGCGTCGGTGGCCTCCAGGTCGGGGACGGCCGCGACGGGCTTGAACGTGTTCGACCCGGACGGGGAGAGCCGGGCCGGGCCTTCGTACAGGTGCCCGCCCTTCTCGTTCTTGTCGACGATGTAGACGCGGCCGGTCTTCGGGTGCACGACGAGCGACTCGGCGTCCCGCGCGCCGTCGGAGTACTTCACGACGTACTGCGTGGCCTTGATCGTCTGGTCGCGCAGGTTCTTCGGCTCGGGCAGCCGGTAGATCCACACGTACGGCCAGGTGCCACCGAGGTTGTCGCCGATGTCGCCGACGTAGATCTGGCCGTCCGGTCCGATGGAGACGGCCTCGACGTCGCGCGGGCTGCCCACGCCGGACATGGTGATCGTGGCGACCGTCTCGCCCGTCGCGCCGTCGACGGCGTAGAGGTACGCCCCGTCGTCGCTGTCGTTGTGCGTCCAGTAGACGCCGGGGTGCTGCCGCGAGGCGGCCAGCCCGCTGGACTCGGTGATGCGCGGGTCCTTGATCGTGAACTTCTCGTCGCCGTCGGCGGCGGAGGCGGGCACGGCGAAGGCGCCCGTGAGGAGGGCCGCGGCGAGAAGGGCGAACGGTCTGCGCATGCCCCAAGCCTGCCATCCCGCCCGGCGCTTCAGCGGCGGTTCACCGGGGCGGGGGATCAAGGAGCGGGCCGGACACCGGGCGTGGCCCGACTCACACCCCGCCGGGCGACCTGATCGTTCATGATGAGCGGATGCTCAGGTTGATGCCCGTCGGTGACTCCATGACGATCGGGAGCACGGGCGAACACACGTGGCGCTACCGGCTGTGGCAGCACCTGTGCCGTTCCTACGGCGGCCCCTTCACCCTCGTCGGGCCGCGCGAGACGCTCTACGACAAGCTCGCCGAGGCCCCGGTGTCGTACGCCTACGCCGAACCGGACTTCCCGCGCGCGCACCTGGCCGGCTGGGGCGAGGGCTGGCAGCACATGGCGCCGCTGATCGGTGACGCGGTGCGGTCGTACCGCGCGGACATCCTCCTGGTCTCCCTGGGCCTGATCGACCTCGGCTTCTACACGAACGCCGAGCAGACCGCGGAGAACGTCCGGGCCTTCGCGGCCGAGGCACGGGCGGCGAACCGCCGGGTGCGGATGGTGTGGCTGCCGGTGACCCCGAACGTGCGCGCCCGGACGGACGCGGCTTTCGCCGTCGAGGTCGCCCGCTTCAACGAACTCCTCGCCAAGACGGCAGCCGACCTCGACGAGCCCGGCTCCCCCGTCCTCCTGGCCTCGCCCCCGACGTCGTACGACGTCACCACCGACACCTACGACGGCACCCACCCCAACGCGAGTGGCGAGCACAAGATCGCGGCGGCCTTCGCGGAGGCGATGCACCAGGGCTGGGACCTGGCCGGTCCTTACGAGGAGTAGCTCTCCCCGATCACCCGGACCAGGTACTCCGCACAGGACCGGACGTCGAGGCCGCCCCACCCCTCGTCCTCCTCCCCGAGGTAGACGGCCCGGGCACGGGCGAGGACCGGCCGGTGCCCGGCGGGCAGCCGGGCGGCGGCCCATGCGGCGGCGGCGTCCTTGGACCGGATGTCTCCGGTGCCGAGGGTGCTCCACACGCGGGCCAGGGTGAGCAGTACGTTCCGGGTGTCGGTCGCGAGTTCCTCCATCAGCTCGGGCACTCCGGCGACGATCGCCCGCCGGAGGTCGGCGGCCGGAACCGGGTCGAGCAGTTCGGCGGGCCCGGGCCCCAGCAGCGGAGCGTCGGCGAGCAGCACCATGGTGAGGACGGGGGCGAGGTCGGGGTTCGGCCCGGGGGCCGGGGTCCGCCCGCGCTCGAAGTCCTCCCGCAGCCACTCGCCGTACAGGAACTCGCAGGCGGGGGGATACCGCCAGGGCCGTACACCGTCCTGCACGACGACGGTCAGCTCGACGGGCCGCAGCCCCTCCCCCATCCCGGAGACCTTCAGCAACTCCTCCACGAGCAGACGGCGTTGCTCATGACCGGTCGGCTCCCGCACCACGGCCAGGACGTCCACGTCACTGTGCGGACGCAGGCCGCCGAGGGCGGCGGAGCCGTGCAGGTAGACGCCGAGGAGGGAGTCACCGAAGGTGGCTTGGAGGAGCTGCACGAGGTGGCCGGTGTGCGGCTGCTCGGACATATGCGCTCGACCTCCGTGTCGTGTCGTGGTCACCGTACCGGCCCGGATTTCGTGCTTGCTTGGAGCGCACTTCAAGACGTTGGCTTGGGGACCATGAAGTACACGCAGCTCGGACGCACGGGACTCAAGGTCAGCCGGCTCGTCCTCGGCACCATGAACTTCGGCCCCCAGACCGACGAGGCCGACAGCCACGCCATCATGGACGCGGCGCTGGACGCAGGCATCAACTTCTTCGACACCGCCAACGTGTACGGCTGGGGCGAGAACAAGGGCCGCACCGAGAGCATCATCGGCAACTGGTTCGCGCAGGGCGAGGGACGCCGCGACAAGGTTGTCCTCGCCACGAAGGTCTACGGCAACATGGGCGCCGACGGCCCGGCCTGGCCCAACCACGACAAGCTCTCCGCGGTCAACATCCGGCGGGCCGTGGACGCCAGCCTCAAGCGGCTCCAGACCGACTACATCGACGTCTACCAGTTCCACCACGTCGACCGGGCCACCCCCTTCGACGAGATCTGGCAGGCGATCGACGTCCTGGTCCAGCAGGGCAAGATCCTCTACGTCGGCTCGTCGAACTTCCCCGGCTACAAGATCGCCCAGGCCAACGAGATCGCTGCCCGGCGCGGCGGGACCATCGGTCTGGTCAGCGAGCAGTGCCTGTACAACCTCGCCGAGCGGCGCGCCGAGATGGAGGTCGTCCCGGCCGCGCAGGAGTACGGCCTGGGCGTCATCCCGTGGTCGCCCCTGCACGGCGGTCTGCTGGGCGGCGTCCTCAAGAAGGAGATCGAGGGCAAGCGCCGCGCGTCCGGCCGTGCGGCCGACGCGCTCAACGACCCCGCCACGCGCGCACAGATCCAGTCCTACGAGGACCTGCTCGACAAGCACGGCATCGAGCCCGGCGAGGCCGCCCTGGCCTGGCTGCTGACCCGCCCCGGCGTGACCGGCCCGATCGTCGGCCCGCGCACCGCCGAACAGCTCGCCTCCGCCGTCCGCGCGTCCGAGCTGGAACTGTCCGAGGACCTCCTGACCGCCCTGGACGACATCTTCCCGGGCCCGGGCCCGAGCCCGGAGGCTTTCGCCTGGTAGTCCCACCCCTTGAGGGGCGCGGAAGCCCCCGCGCCCCTCAAGGGGCGCGGGGAACTGCGCGACCAGCCCCCACCGGCCTGATGCCGAAGAAACAACCGACCGCAGCCCCCGCCGCCCTACCTCCCGAGCACGGAAGCCAAGGCGACGACGAGGAACATCAGCACAAGCACACCGGCCATGATCCGGTTGCGGGTTTTCGGGTCCACGACACCGAGCCTAACCGGCTCCCCCGAGCGGCCAGCGCCCGACCGCCTCGTACCGGGGCTGCTCCCCCGCAACCCCCGACGTCGGCAGAATGCTCCGCACCAGGCACAGCTCCCGCACGCTCCAGCTCCGGCCCGTGAATCCCGCGAGCGCGTCCAGGAACGCCCGCACGTCCCTCGCCTCCCTGCTCCGCGCCACGGTCAGATGGGCCTTGTACCGCCGGTGCTCCCCCATCGGCACCCCGGCCTTGCGCGCGGCCGCCTCGGCCCGCTCGGCCAGCAGCCGGAGGGCCGCCAGGTCCCCCTCGGCCCCCGCCCACAACGCCCTCCCGTGCCCGAACTGCCCGCCACCCCGCACGGCCAGCGAGAACGGCTCGGTCCGGCGCGCGGCCCGCTCCAGCCGCTCCGCCAGCTCCGGGACGACACCGTCGTCGACCTCACCGTAGAACGCGAGAGTGAAGTGCCAGCCGGGACGGCCGGTCCAGCGCATGCCGTCGGCCCCGGGCAGCGCGCGCAACGAGTCGACCACATCGCCGAGTTCACGGCAGACGTCGTCAGGGGGCAGCACGGCCGCGAAGAGTCTCATGGGGCCAGCCTGGCACCATGAGGCCATGCGGATCACCATCCGGGACGGCGGGCCCGACGACATTCCCGCGATACTCGGCATGCTCGACAGCTGTGTGGAGTGGCTGGTCTCACAGGGGCGCACGGGGCAGTGGGGGACGCAGCCCCTGTCCCAGAGCCCGAAGACGGTGGAGTCGGTCCGCCGGTACATGACGGAAGGCAGCGTGTACATGGCCGACGCCGACGGCGTCCCGGCCGGCACCCTCACCCTCACCGGCTCGGCGGGCGCCTACCTGTCCGACCTCGCGCCACCCGGCGAACCCGAGCGCTACATCCACTGGCTGGCCTCCGACCGCCGCTTCAAGGGGCACGGTGTGGGCAGCGCCCTGCTGGCCCACGCCGCCGAGGAGACCCGCCGCGCCGGGATCTCCCTCCTGCGCGTCGACTGCTACGCCGGCGACGACGGCAAGCTCGTCCGTTACTACGAGTCCAACGGCTTCACCCGCACCGAGGCCTTCACGGTCGGCGAGAACCACTGGCCCGGCCAGCTGCTGGCCCGGCGGGTATAGGCGGCCCCCGGAGCCGGGCGTGTCCAGGTCACCGTGCGTATCGTTGTACTGCGCGGCCGGCTCCATCCGCGAGTGCGGCCGGGGAGGAGCGCCACGATGACCGTCCTTGCAGACAGGATCGAGATGGCCGACAGCAGCGGTGAACTCACCCTCGACACGATGTTCGAGTGGGTGGAGACGATGCCGGTCCCCGAGGGCTACAAGGTCGAGATCGTCGGGGGGAACATCTTCATGGCGCCTCAGCGGGACACCCACTGGGACATCATCGCGGACATCTACGACCAGTTGCGCAGCAAGTACCCGCGCAAGCGCGTGAAGTCCGACGTACGCGTCGACTACCCGGGCCACCTCAACGGCTTCGCCTCCGACATCACCGTGATGACGGAGGGCGCGGCGAAGAACGCCAAGGGCCTGTGGCGCTACCAGGACGTCGAGTTCGTCGCCGGGGTGATCTCCAGGAAGACCGGCGCCAACGACTACGGCCCCAAGAAAGACGCCTACGCCGCCGCCGGTGTGCCGGTGTACCTGATCGTGGATCCGTACACCGGCCGCTGGCATCTGCACACCAAGCCCAAGGACGGCGAGTACCGGGGCGAGCTGAGCCTGGACTTCGGGGACGAGATCGACCTGACGGGCACCGTGGTCGGGCTCGTCCTGGAGACCGGTGAGTTCCCCCGGGACTGAAGCCGTCCCCTACGCCGCCGGGGCAAGTGCCTCCTGCTGCTCCCGGGGCACGAACCGCACGCGGGGGTGCCCCCGGTGCCAGCCCACCGACAGCCGCAGGTTGCCGACGCGGGCCAGGACCAGGCCGATCACCGCCGCGGCGAGCACCGCCACCGCGCCGCCGGCCGCGAGGCCGATCCGCGCGCCGTACGTGTCGGTGATCCAGCCGACGATCGGGGCGCCGACCGGCGAGCCGCCGAGGAAGACCATCATGTAGAGGGCCATGACACGGCCGCGCATGGCCGGGTCCGTGGACATCTGGATGCTGGTGTTCGTCGTGACGTTGACGGTCATGCCGAACAGGCCCAGCGGGACCATGAGCAGGGCGAACATCCACAGCGTGGGGGTCGTCGCCGCCAGGATCTCCAGGGCGCCGAAGGCCATGGCCGCCATGATCAGCAGCCGCAGCCGGGCCGTTCCCCGCCGTGCGGCGAGCAGCGCGCCCGCGACCGAGCCGACCGCCATCAGCGTGTTGAACATGCTGTAGGCGCCCGCCCCCGCCTGGAACACGTCGTCCGCGAAGGCCGACAGGTAGACGGGGAAGTTGAAGGCGAACGTGCCGACGAAGCCGACCAGGACGATCGGCCAGATCAGCTCCGGGCGGCCGGTGACGTAACGCACGCCTGCGCGCAGCTGTCCCTTGCCGCGCGGGGCACGCTCCACGACGTGCAGCTCGCGCGCGCGCATCAGCAGCAGGCCGGTGAGCGGCGCGATGAAGGACAGGCCGTTGAAGAGGAAGGCGTAGCCGGTGCCGACGCCGGTGATGAGCAGGCCCGCGACGGCGGGGCCGACCAGCCGGGCGGACTGGAAGTTCGCCGAGTTCAGGCTGACGGCGTTCTGCAGCTGCCCCGGGCCGACCAGCTCGGAGACGAAGGACTGCCGGGCCGGGTTGTCCACGACGGTGGCGAGTCCGACGGCGAACGCGGCGACGTACACGTGCCACACCTGGACCTGCCCGGTGAGGGTGAGGACGGCCAGGGCGATCGCGGTGAGCGCCATCGAGGTCTGCGTCACGAGCAGCGTGGGCCGCTTGCGCAGCCGGTCGACGAGGACGCCGCCGTAGAGGCCGAAGAGCAGCATCGGCAGGAACTGCAGCGCGGTCGTTATGCCGACGGCGGCGGAGGAGCCGGTGAGGCTGAGCACCAGCCAGTCCTGGGCGATGCGCTGCATCCAGGTGCCGATGTTGGAGACGACCTGCCCCATGAAGAACAGGCGGTAGTTCCGCACCTTCAGGGAGGAGAACATCGAGGACTTGCGGGCGGGCCGGGCGGAGGCGGGTGCGTCGGGAGCGGGCGGGGAGTCGTGGGGATCAGGTGCGGGGGCGGAAGCTGCTCCGGTTCCCGAACTCAAAGGGTTCGCCTCCTTGCTGCATACGACTTACAGGTGCGCGAGCTTCTCCAGCACGGGGGCGGCGGCGCGGAGTTTCGCCCACTCGTCCTCGTCGAGGTTCTCCACCAGCGTCGCCAGGAACGCGTTCCGCTTGGCGCGGCTCTCCTCGAGCATGGTCTCGGCCTGCTCGGTGCGTGTGACGACCTTCTGGCGCCGGTCCTCGGGGTGCGGCTCCAGCCGGACCAGGCCCTTGGCCTCCAGCAGGGCGACGATGCGGGTCATCGACGGCGGCTGGACGTGCTCCTTGCGGGCGAGCTCGCCCGGCGTGGCCCTGCCGCACAGGGACAGGGTGCCCAGCACCGACATCTCGGTGGGGCTGAGCGATTCGTCGACCCGCTGGTGCTTGAGCCGACGGGACAGCCGCATCACTGCGGATCGGAGGGAGTTCACGGCGGCTACGTCGTCGCCATGGCTGAGGTCCGGCATGTTCTTTAGCGTAACTCATTACTCTCGCTAAAGACCAGCGGTAACACGCCGGACGGTCCGTGACGCCCGCCACTGAAGCGTGACATCACTCATATGGGTGATAGGGCGACGGAACCACGCGCACCGCACCGAACGGTGCCGCGACCCTCGTGCCCATGGGGACCAGTGTGCTCAGCCTGCGAATAGACCACGACCTGCTCGAACGGCTCCGGCACCATGCCGCGAAGAGCGGAATGAGCGTCCAGGACTATGTCGTCCGGACGCTCATTCGACACGACTTCGACCAGCGGTTCCAGGCCGCCGTCGAGGAGACGGAGAGGTTCTACGGATCCTCCGACTCCGAGGACGAGGATCAGGTCAGACCCAGCGCCGGCATCAGGTAGTAGAACGCGAAGACCGCCGCCACCGCGTACATCGCCGACGGCACCTCACGGCCCCGCCCGGCCGCCAGCCGCAGCACCGCGAAGGTGACGAAGCCCATGCCGATGCCGTTGGTGATCGAGTAGGTGAACGGCATCATCAGCATCGTCACGAAGGCCGGGACGGCGATCGTGTAGTCCGCCCAGTCGATCTCCTTGACCGACCCGGCCAGGATCAGGAAGCCGACCGCGACCAGCGCGGGGGTGGCCGCCTGGGAGGGGACCATCGTGGCGACCGGCGTCAAGAAGAGGGCGGCGGCGAAGAGGCCGCTGGTGACGACGTTGGCGAGACCGGTCCGGGCACCCTCGCCGACACCGGCCGTGGACTCGACGAAAGCGGTCGTCGCGGACGAGGAACTGGCACCGCCGGCGGCGACCGCGAGACCGTCGACGAACAGCACCTTGTTGATGCCGGGCATCTGCCCCTCGCCGTCGGTCAGCTTCGCCTCGTCGGAGACGCCCATGATCGTGCCCATCGCGTCGAAGAAGCACGACAGCAGCACGGTGAAGACGAACAGCACCCCGGTCAGCACGCCGACCTTGTCGAAGCCGCCGAACAGGCTGACCTGCCCGATCAGCCCGAAGTCGGGGCTCGCGACCGGGTTGCCCGGCCACGTGGGCGTGGTCAGGCCCCAGCTGGGCACCGTGGCGACCGCGTTGATGGCGACCGCGAGGACCGTCATGGCGACGATCGAGATCAGGATCGCGCCGGAGACCTTGCGCACGATGAGCGCGAGGGTCAGCAGGACACCCAGGACGAAGACGAGGACCGGCCAGCCGTTCAGGTGACCGTCACCGCCCAGCTGGAGCGGAACGGTGGTCTGCGCGGCGTCCGGGATCCGGGAGACGAAGCCCGCGTCGACGAGCCCGATCAGCATGATGAACAGGCCGATACCGATGGAGATGGCCTTGCGCAGCCCGTAGGGCACGGCGTTCATGACACGCTCGCGCAGCCCCGTCGCCACCAGCAGCATGACCACGAACCCGGCGAGGACGACCATGCCCATCGCGTCCGGCCAGGACATCCGCGGGGCGAGCTGGAGGGCGACGACGGAGTTCACACCCAGCCCGGCGGCGAGGGCGATCGGCACATTGCCGATGACGCCCATGAGGAGGGTGGTGAGAGCGGCGGTGAGGGCCGTCGCGGTGACCAGCTGCCCGTTGTCGAGCTGGTGACCGTACATGTCCTTGGCGCTGCCGAGGATGATCGGGTTCAGCACGATGATGTAGGCCATCGCGAAGAAGGTGGCGAGACCGCCGCGGACCTCACGGGACAGGGTGCTGCCCCGCTCGGAGATCCGGAAGAAGCGGTCGAGTGCACCGAACGTGGGCCCGGCTCCCGGCTGCTGAGGGGCGGGGACCTTGGCAGGAGCCGAGGAGGACATGTGTTGGTGTTTCCTACGAAGAGAAGTGGTCAGACACAAACCGTTTCAGTATGAACATATGAGACCGCGATCGGCCATCTCCGCGCGTAGACCCGATCTCCTCGTAAGCTGTCCCCATGGCGAAGTGGACCCCCAGACACGAGGCGCCGGAGCCCCTGGAGGGCCCCGTGGTCGCCACCATCATCGGCGGCACGATCCTGTGGTTCGTCCTCTTCCTGGTCCAGCTCCCCTTCTACGGCTGGTTCGACGACCACGGCCACACCTGGTGGGTGTGGACCTGCCTGGCCGGCGCCGGACTGGGACTGATCGGCATCTGGTACGTCCGCAAGCGCGACGCCGCGATCAAGCAGGCGACGGCCCAGGACCCGACGGCGTCCCCCACGCCCCAGTAGCCGCAACAACCGCCGGCCCGCAGCCGCCGCACGACGCGAGGGGCCGTGTCGGGGGGTGTCCGCCCGCAGCGGTTGGCGCGTCGACGAACAGTCAGTCGGCACGCAATCCCATCGCGCCGTTCCGAGGACGGACACCCCCCGGCGCGGCCCCGACCCACCACCCGGCGGAAGGCAAAGCCGCACGCACCCGCAGGCTCCGACGAGACACCCGCCCACCCCCTCCCTACGCTCAGGAGATGGCGGCGAACGCTCGAAACCGTCGCGCGGGACGAGCCGCCGGACCGGTGAGGAGCGCAGCGATGACGATGCAGAACAGCGCGGTCGAGGCGGACCGTGCCCTGAAGTCCAAGCACCGGGCGATGTGGGCCCAGGGCGACTACCCGTCCCTGGCCGCCGAGGTCATCCCCGAGCTGGGACCGGTCCTGGTCGAGGCCTGCGGGGTGCGCCCCGGACTGCGGGTGCTGGACGTGGGTGCCGGCTCCGGCAACGCCGCGATCCCGGCGGCCCTGGCCGGCGCGGACGTGGTGGCCTCCGACCTCACCCCCGAGCTGTTCGAGGCCGGCCGGCGGGTGGCCGAGAAGCAGGGTGCCCACCTCACCTGGCAGGAGGCCGACGCCGAGGCCCTGCCCTTCCGGGACGCCGAGTTCGACATCGTGCTGTCCTGCGTGGGCGTCATGTTCGCCCCGCACCACCAGCAGGCCGCCGGTGAACTCGTCCGGGTCTGCCGCCCCGGCGGCACCATCGGGCTGCTCAGCTGGACGCCTCAGGGCTTCATCGGCCGGATGTTCGCCGCCATGAAGCCGTACGCGCCCCCGCCCCCGCCCGGAGCCCAGCCGCCCCCGCTGTGGGGGGACGAGGACCACGTCCGCGCCCTCCTCGGCGACCGGGTCACAGACATCAGCGCCGAACGCCGCACGGTCCGGATCGACCGCTTCGCGACGCCGGAGATGTTCCGCGACTACTTCAAGGAGCGCTACGGCCCGACCATCAGCGTCTACAAGAACATCGCCGGCGAGCCCGACCGCGCCGCCGCCCTGGACGGCGCCCTGGTGGACCTCGCCCGCGACGCCGACCAGGGCTCGGGCTCCGGCGGCACGGTCCTGGAGTGGGAGTACCTGCTGTTCACAGCCCGCCGGGCGGGCTGACACCGGGGCGCGGCGCCGGGACCTGGCACCGGGGTCCGACGGCGTTCCGACGGCGTACAACTGCCGTACGACCACGGCACGAAGTCCGTCGTCCCCAGGTCGGATCTTCGCCGCATTCGGCGGGTGAAGCGGCAAATCCGCACGTACCGTCGAATGCATGACGCATCTCGACGCGGGTGCCCGGCCCGACTCCGCACGGCCGGCGACGGTCACCTCCCGCGAGACCGGCCTGACCGGTGCTCAGGTCGCCGAACGGGTGGAGCGCGGGCAGGTCAACGACGTGCCGGTGCGCAGCAGCCGGTCCACCGTCGACATCGTCCGTGCGAACGTCTTCACCCGCTTCAACGCGATCATCGGCGTGCTGTGGCTGATCATGCTGGTGGTCGCGCCGATCCAGGACAGCCTCTTCGGGTTCGTGATCCTCGCCAACACCGGCATCGGGATCGTCCAGGAGTGGCGGGCGAAGAAGACGCTGGACTCGCTCGCGCTGATCGGCGAGGTCAGGCCGACCGTGCGCCGCGACGGGACCGCCGCGCAGGTCAGCACGTCCGAGATCGTGCTGGACGACCTGATCGAGATCGGCCCCGGCGACAAGGTCGTCGTCGACGGGGTCTGTGTCGAGGCCGACGGTCTGGAGATCGACGAGTCGCTGCTCACGGGCGAGGCCGACCCGGTCGTGAAACAGCCCGGCGACCAGGTCATGTCGGGCAGCTTCGTGGTGGCGGGCGGCGGGGCGTTCCAGGCGACGAAGGTCGGCCGCGAGGCCTACGCCGCCCAGCTCGCCGAGGAGGCCTCGCGCTTCACCCTCGTCCAGTCCGAGCTGCGGTCGGGCATCTCCACGATCCTCAAGTACGTCACGTGGATGATGGTCCCGACCGCGATCGGCCTGGTCGTCAGCCAGCTGTTCGTGAAGGAGAACGCCTTCGACGACTCCGTCGCCCGCACGGTCGGCGGCATCGTCCCGATGGTCCCCGAAGGGCTCGTCCTGCTCACCTCGGTCGCCTTCGCCATCGGCGTGATCCGCCTCGGCCGCAAGCAGTGCCTGGTGCAGGAACTGCCGGCGATCGAGGGGCTGGCCCGGGTCGACACGGTCTGCCTCGACAAGACCGGCACCCTCACCGAGGGCGGCATGGACGTCACCGAGCTGCGGCCGCTCCAGGGCGCCGACGAGACGTACGTACGCAAGGTGCTCGGGGCGCTGGGCGCGTCGGACCCGCGGCCCAACGCCTCCCTGAAGGCGATCATCGACACCTACCCGGCCGTCGAGGACTGGCGCTGCACCGAGGCGCTGCCGTTCTCCTCGGCCCGCAAGTACAGCGGCGCCGCGTTCACCGAGGACGACGGGCAGTCGAGCCGCTGGCTGCTGGGCGCGCCCGACGTGCTGCTGGCGGAGGACGATCCGGCCCTGGCCGAGACCGGGCGGCTGAACGAGCAGGGCCTGAGGGTGCTGCTGCTCGCCCGGGTCGAGCGGGACCTGGACGATCCCGAGGTGGCGAAGGGGGCGAAGCCGGTCGCCCTGGTCGTGCTGGAGCAGCGGCTGCGGCCGGACGCCGCGGACACGCTGCGCTACTTCGCCGACCAGAACGTCCGGGCCAAGGTCATCTCCGGCGACAACGCGGTCTCGGTCGGCGCGGTCGCCGCCAAGCTCGGCCTGTCCGGCACGACCGTGGACGCGCGCCGGCTGCCCGCCCTGCAGGACGGGATGGCCGAGGCCCTCGACGGCGGCACGGTGTTCGGGCGGGTCACCCCGCAGCAGAAGCGGACCATGGTGGGGGCGCTGCAGTCGCGCGGGCACACGGTCGCGATGACGGGCGACGGGGTGAACGACGTGCTCGCCCTGAAGGACGCCGACATCGGCGTGGCGATGGGCTCCGGATCGGAGGCGACCCGGGCGGTCGCGCAGATCGTGCTGCTGAACAACAGCTTCGCGACGTTGCCGTCGGTGGTCGCCGAGGGGCGCCGGGTCATCGGCAACATCACGCGGGTGGCGACGCTGTTCCTCGTCAAGACGGTCTACTCGGTGCTGCTGGCCGTCCTGGTGGTGTGCTCGCAGGTGGAGTACCCGTTCCTGCCGCGCCACCTGACCCTGCTGTCGACGCTGACCATCGGCATCCCGGCGTTCTTCCTGGCGCTCGCGCCCAACAAGGAGCGCGCGAAGCCGAACTTCGTACGGCGGGTCATGCGGTACGCGATCCCGGGCGGGGTCGTGGCGGCGGTGGCGACCTTCGCGACGTACCTCCTCGCCCGGGGGCACTACACGGGGCCGGGGGCGCTGGACGCGGAGACGAGTGCGGCGACGCTGACGCTGTTCCTGATCTCGATGTGGGTACTGGCGATCATCGCCCGCCCGTACACCTGGTGGCGTATCGCCCTGGTCGCCTCGATGGCCGGGGCGTTCCTGGTGGTGCTGGTCGTGCCGTGGCTACAGCACTTCTTCGCGCTGAAGCTGGTGGGGATGACGATGCCGTGGATCGCCGTCGGCATCGCGGCGGTGGCGGCGGCCGCCCTGGAACTGTCGTGGAGGTGGGTGGACCGCCGCTTTCCCGCGTAGCCGGAGCTACTTCACGTCGACGTAGTCGCCCGTGGCGTTGACCGCCGGGGTGGTCGTCGTGCCGGCGAAGCTGAAGCGCCAGTAGCCGTCGTACTGGGCGGTGGCGGTGGCCTTCAGGTTGCCGTACTGGTCGGAGTACACCGTCTTGAGCGTGGTGTACGTGCTGGTGCCCGCCTTGCGGAACTGGAGCTTGACCGGCTGGTTGGTGTAGCCGTGGTAGGCGTTGTCCTCCCAGTTGGCGCGGGACAGCTTGCCGGTGGACGTGATCGTCTTGCCCTTGTAGACGGGCTCGGGACCGGCGTTGACGGTCAGCTTGGAGTAGCGCTGGACCTTGGTGGCGCCCAGGCCGCCCTGCATCTTCTCGGCGCCGTCGCTGGTGACCGCGAGGGCACCGGCGCCCCAGGTGCCGGCGTCGGAGTTGAACAGGTCGCCGTCGGCCGGGCGGATGGTGATGACGCCCTTGCAGTTGAGGACCGTGGACGAGGCGGCGGTGCAGGTCGCCGGGTCGTCGCTGATGAGGAGGTTGTCCGCGGTGTCCGTCGAGGAGCCGTGGTAGATCAGGGGGCCGGTGGCGAAGTTGTCGGAGCCGGTGTCGAGGTCCGCGGCGTGGGTCACGGTGTAGGTGACCGGCACGCTCACCACGTTGGTGGTGCCGACGGCGATGTTCTTGCCGCTGTTGACCTTCATGTCGGAGAAGGTGACGTCGAGGGTCGACGCGGTGGTGGCCGCGCCCGCGTCGGCCGCGGCGGAGCTGAAGGCCTGCTTGCCGGACGGGGCGTCCGCGGCCTGGGCAGCCGGCACGGCGAGGGCCAGGGCGCCGGCGACGGCGGCCACGGTGGCTCGGATGTGCATGTGTTCCCCAGGTGGAGAAGTGATCTAGGAGTCTGTTGACTCACGCGATCAGATCCACGAATGCCCCGCGGGGTTGCAGGGCGCGAACCGGCTTTTGCCGTCTCATCCGCAACGTTTGACACATGCGTGACATCGGCGCACCGAAAAGGGGCGCCGCCGGCCCCGGCATGGCTCCAGGACCGGCGGCGCCGTCGCGTGGACGGTCGCTGCGTGGTGTTATCGCACGTCGACGAAGTCACCCGCGGCGTTGACCGCCGGGGTGGTCGTGGTGCCCGCGAAGGAGTAGCGGAAGTAGCCGTCCGTCGAGGCCGTGACGCTGGTCTTCAGCTCGCCCGTGGAGTTGGACTTGATGGTCTTCACCGTGGTGTAGGTGTCGCTGCCCTTCTTGCGGAACTGCAGCTTGACCGACTGGTTGGTGTAGCCGTGGTACTTGTTGTCGTCCCAGTTGGCACGGGACAGCTTGCCGGTGACCGTGATGGTCTTGCCCTTCTTCACCGGCTCGGGCGAGGCGTTGACCGTCAGCTTGGAGTAGCGCTGGAGCTTGAAGGAGTTCGTCGGGTCCTTCACCGCGACACCCACGTTGTCCAGGTTCGGGTTCTCCGGGTCCTCGCCGTTGAACGCGACCGCAAACGCGGCGGCCTTCCAGGAGCCGGCGTCCTCGTTCAGCAGCGCGAACGGGTCGATCTCGACGGTGGCCTTGCAGCTGGCGACGGTCGCGGAGGAGTCCGTGCAGGTCGCGTCGTTGCTGTCGAAGAAGAACGCCGTCTCCTCGAAGGAGGCACCGCGGTACAGCTCGACACCCGCGAAGAAGTCCGCGGCGTGGATGTCCACTTCCTGACCGTGGGTCAGGGTGAAGGAGACGGGAACCTTGACCAGGTTGGTGGTGCCGACGGCGATGTTCTTGCCGTTGTTGACCTTGACCGAGGAGAAGGTCGCGTTCAGGGCGATCGCCTCGCCGTCCACGGCGCCGGCGAAGGCCGACCGGCCGGAGTCGGCGTGGAGGACCTCGCTCGCGGCGGCGATGTCCGCGGGAACCTTCGGCTCCGCGGCCTGCGCGGCCGGGACGGCGAGGGCGGAAAGGGCCAGGGCGCCGGTGACGGCGGCCACGGTGGCTCGGATACGCATGCGTTCTCCAGGTGGAGAGGGGCCCCGGTGCTCGTCGTCGGCTCTCGGGGCCCAAGTGATCGTGGAGTCTGTTGACTCACGTGATCAGATTCCTGAGGAATGCGCTTGGTTGTACGACCGGTGAAAAATTTGTGCGGGAGTTTTCACCGACGGCCGTACGCCGGCCCCGGATCGGCCGAACGGCTCAGTCGAACCACCGGTCCCGCGCCAGCTCCTCCGTCCGGGACGGGTCCTCCAGCAGGGCCGCCACCTCGAACCGTCGCGGCCACTGGCCCGCCGCCCAGGCGAGTCCCGCGGCGACACCCTCCAGGGTGGCCGCGTGCAGGACGCCGTCTCCGGTGAGGCGCCAGTCGATCTCCACGCCGTCGACGACGAGTTCCTCGTGCTCCACGTAGGAGGACGGGGTCCGCCGGCCGAGCAGCACCCGCACCGGCTCCGGGACGTCGTGCTCGGCGCCCTCGGAGGTGACCTCCCCGGTGACGGACTCGCTGAGCCGCCGCACCTGGAACAGTTCGGCCAGTTCGGCGGCGCGGGACGGCGGTACGGGAAGCAGCGGGACGCCCTCGGTGAACGGCAGCAGGTCGGGCGAGTCGCACACCACGGCGTCGGCCGCGTCGACGACCTCCACCCGGCCGTCGGTGACGGCCCGCAGGTCGTCCGGCAGGGTCACCTGCTCCGGGTCCAGCTCGGCCAGCGCCCCGTACAGGGCGTGCAGTTGGGCTCCCGTCACCTCCCGCTCGGGGTCGGCGAGCCGGTCGAGCAGTTCGGCGGCGCCGCCGGGCTCGTCCAGCAGCGCGGCGACGGAGGTGCGCACCCCCAGCGCCCGCAGCACCTGTTCGTCCTCGAACCCGGTCGCGTCGGCCTCGTCGTAGAGCCCGCGCAGCAGCGGGTCGCCGCCGGAGGCCCGCAGGCCGGCCGGGCGGCGGCCGTCGAGGACGGGGTTCCCGCGCAGCCACCACGCGGTGTACGGCCGGACGACCTCGTGCGTCCCGTCGGGCAGCAGGATCCGCACGGGCTGCACGATGGCGTCCCGCAGGGGCGGCCGGGACAGCAGCGTCAGGGCCTGCGTCCACTTGTCCTCGTCCACGAGGTCGAGGTCCCGGACGGCGACGATCTCGGTGGCGACCGGCGGCACGGGGCTGTCCGGGAAGCGGTCGAGGATATCCTCGCACCACACGTCGACGGCGTCCAGCAGTCCCGCGTCGTCCGGCTCGGCGAAATCGCCCTCGCGGGGCTCCAGTTCGTCCGGGTCGAGGACGACGTCGGTGGCGCGGACGACCGCGAAGTTCACCAGGACACCGCAGGCGGCCAGCGGCTGCTCGCCCCACTTCCCGGCCAGCTCGGCGTCCACGAAGGCGAGTTCACCCTCGCGCATGACCTGGGCGAACGGGCCGCCGGGGAAGACGAGTTCGCAGGCCGGGGCCGGTTCGCCGTCCTCGTCGGGCAGGGCGAGCGCGCCCAGCCAGGGCTCGTCACCGGGCTCCAGGGCGGCGTCCCGCACCAGGGCGAGCACGGTGTCGGCCAGTTCGTCGGCGTCGAGGGAGTCCTCCTCCCAGTCGATCCCGCCGTCGTCGTCCAGGGACGCGGCGACGGCGGCCCGGACCTGCGGGGTGGTGAGGACGGCCCGCGGGGTCGCGGGCAGGGCGCCGAGCTTCTCCAGCAGGGGGTGGGCTGCGTCCGGGTGGGCGACCTTGAGGCCGAGCCGGGCCAGCACCTCGGGGTCGGTCCGCCCGGCCTCCGCGCCGGGCAGCAGGACCTGCCGGGGCCCGATGGTCGTCCGGCCGTCGGCGAGCGGCACCGGGAGCCCCGAAAGGCGGTCCGGGTCGATCCCGGCCAGGCTGTCGTAGAGCCGCCGCCACCAGCCGGGGGCCTTCTCCAGACCGGCCAGCCGGTCGACGGCGTCGGTCAGCGGGACGCGGGCGACGCCCAGGGTCCGCAGCTCGGCGCGTCGTTCCAGCCCCGCGGGCAGGAGGGTGGGCAGCACCTCGGCGAGCACCCGCACGGTGTCCGCGCCCGCGCCCTCGACGACCTCGGCGTCCCGCGGCCGCAGCGACTCGGGCACCTCGTCGCCGTCCTCCGCGTGGGGCTCGACGGCGGGCGGGAGAAACGCGGTGCGCGGCAGGCGCTCCAGGATCGCCTGGCGCAGGGCGCCGTCCAGTTCGCCCCTGCCGAGCGGGCCGGGCACGAGGTCGATGATCCCGGTGGTGACCGGCCGCCAGGCGCCGAGGAGTTCGGCGTAGGAGTCGGCCGCGCGCTGGACGAGGAAGTCGGTCAGCGGGCCGGGGGCGGCGTGCCGGCGGGTGGAGTCCAGCGGGAACGAGGCGATGAGCAGGGCCGGGACGCCGAGCGGTTCGTCGCTCGGGGTGGGGGCGTGCACGACCGCGCTGGTGCGGGGCCTGGCCGGGCTGCCGTCGCTGTCCACGGGCACGGCCCAGGTGACGGACCAGTGGGGCCGCAGCCGCTCCTCGACGGGCCGGTCGGCGAGGAGGTCGGGGGTGAGGGGGCCGTGGGCGGCGGCGGTGCGCCAGTGGGTGACGCCGTGGGCGGAGTCGTCGACGACGGTGAGGGCGCCGTCGGTGCGGCGGGTGAGGGTCCGCGGGCTCTCCCCGTCGATCTCGACGACGAGTTCTTCGAGTCCGGGGAGGGTGAGCAGCAGGGCGTCGTCGACGGCCCGCAGGAGCCGCTCGGCGAGATCGGCGGCGGCCGCGTCCCGCAGCGGCAGGATGACGGCGGTGTCGTACGGGGCGGGGGCGGTGCCCTCGGCGGCGTACGGCAGGCGCAGCAGCGGGACGTGGCCGTCGCGGCGCCGGACCTCGTCCCCGAGGCCGGGACTGTGCCGGGCGGTCTCCGCGGCCAGTGCCCTGGCCTCGGCGAGCGACCACCGCACACCGCCGTGCCGGCCGACGACGGCGGGCTCGTCGGTGACGGAGAGCACGGCGGCGAAGCCGACACCGAACCGCCCCACGGAGGACGTGTCCCGCGTGTCCCGCTTGGCGGACGCCCGCAGTGTGGACAGCGACTCGACCCCGGCCGCGTCCAGCGGGGCGCCGGTGTTGGCGGCGACGAGCACCCCGTCGCGCAGGGTGAGCCGCAGCCGCCCCGGCACCCCGGCCCGGGCCGCGGCGTCGGCTGCGTTCTGGGCGAGTTCCACGACGAGCCGGTCCCGGTAGCCGCCGAGGACGAGGTCCTCCTCGGCGTTGGCGTCCTCACGGAACCGGGCGGGGCTGGTGGCCCAGGCGTCGAGGACACCGCGCCGCAGACGGGCGGTACCGAACGGATCGGCCCCCTCGGCGGCGGGCCGCACGAACTTGCTGCTCACGTTCCGTTCCTTCTCCTCGTGGACGTGAGGATGAAGGTACCGCCTGGGGAGCACCCACCGTGCGCCCGCCCGACGCGGACGGCCGGGGTTACGAGTGGCCCAGTTCCTCCGTGTCCTGGTCCGCCGTCGGGGTCACCGAGCCCGAGTCCGGGGACGGGCGCAGGGGGAACGGGTCGACGCGGGTCTCGTCGATGACCGGAGCGGCCGGCTGGGGCGGCCGGGGCATGACGGCGGCCTCGGAGTGTCCGCCGCAGCCGTAGGCGAGGGAGACGAGGCGGCCGTCGGCCGGGGAGAACTCGTTGGCGCAGGCGCCGAAGGCCTGGCCGAGGGAGCCGCCGATGGGGACGAGGAAGCCGCAGCTGACGCAGGCGGCGGGGGCCGCCTGCGCCATGGGCGTCTTGGGGCCGAACGCCTCCTCCCAGCGGTCGGCCGCGGTGTGCAGGCCGTAGCGGGACAGGACGCGGGCCCGGCGCATGCCCAGTTCCTCGGCGACCGCCGGGATCGAGCCGCGGGAGGGGGCGACGGTGAAACCGGACGGGGAGCCGGCGGTGAGGTCCGCGTCCTCCGCCTCCACCAGGTCGGCCAGCTCGTGCGACACAGGCGACTTGGGCGCCGGCTCGTCCTCGCCCGTGTAACCCGGCTCCAGCCGCAGATCCTCGGCGTCGGTGGGCAGCAGATCGCCCGGCCCCATGTCGCCGGGACGCAGCCGCTCGCTCCACGGCACCCACTCGGGGGCCAGCACCGCGTCCGGTCCGGGCAGCAGGGCCGCCTCGTCCACCGTGACGATCTTGGCGCGGGACGCCCTGGCCACCGTCACGGCCCAGCGCCAGCCGCGGTAGCCGAGCTCCAGGCACTGGAAGAAGTGGGTGACCACGCGGTCCCCCTCGGAGACCACGCCCACGTGCTCCCCGACGATTCCCGGCGCGGCGGCCTCCTCGGCTGCGGCGCGTGCGAGGTCGACGGCCTCGGCGCACAGACGGTCAGGGGTGCGGCTTCGCGTTGTCGCTGCGCTCACAGGTATCGCTTCTCTCCATACGCCGTCTCACGAGTGCGCCACTCCCAGCGCGGGGGCGGACGGAGCGGACCGGGGGACCGCGTCGACATCCTTCATCCATTTTGCGGGATGGCTGAGATACGCACGCTACCCTTCCGCCCCACGTCGCGTACACCGACGGTCCTGTTGCGCCGTTCACCGGGCCACGAGCCGGTGCCCCGGACAGTCACCCCACAGGCCCTATACAAGCGGTAATGGCACTACCCACAGCCTTATCGGGGCACTATGACGACGTGGCAGCCGCGAAGACACCCCCGGGCGCCACCGGGACCGGTGGGTCGAAAGGGGTCAAGGGAAGCAGCCGACTGAACGGACCGGGCCGTCTGGGCGGCTCCCTCCGTGCGGTCGGCCGTGCCCTGCACTTCCCCGTGACCGGCACCGCCCGCGGCATCCGCAAGGCGACCCACGCGCACGGCGCCGGCGAGTCCGGCCTCGGCAAGCTGATCGAACTGCACGGCGTGAACGGCGCCGGCGATGTCATGATCACCGTCGCCCTCGCCTCCACCGTCTTCTTCTCCGTGCCCACCGACGAGGCCCGCGGCCGCGTCGCCCTGTACCTCGCCATCACCATGGCGCCCTTCACCCTCCTCGCGCCCGTGATCGGCCCCCTCCTCGACCGGGTCCCGCACGGCCGCCGCGCCGCGATGGCCGGCGCGATGCTGGCCCGGGCGCTGCTCGCGATCGTCCTGTCCGGCGCGGTCGTCAGCGGCGGCCTGGAGCTGTACCCGGCCGCGCTCGGCGTCCTCGTCTCGTCGAAGGCGTACGGCGTGGTCAGAAGCGCCGTGGTGCCCCGGCTGCTGCCACCGCGCTTTTCCCTGGTGAAGGCCAACTCGCGCGTCACCCTCGGCGGTCTCCTCGCCACCGGGATCGCCGCGCCCATCGGCGCCGGACTCCAGCAGATCGGGCCGCGCTACCCCCTGTACGGCGCCTTCGTGCTGTTCGTGGCCGGGACGATCCTGTCGTTCACGCTGCCGCCGAAGGTCGACTCCGCCAAGGGCGAGGACCGCGCCCTGCTGGCGGCGGACGAGCAGCACCTGCACGGCCCGCACCGGCAGCCGGTCAAGCGCCCCGGGCTGCGCACGGTCGGCCCGGCCGTCACCCACGCGCTGGCCGCCAACGCCGCCATCCGCTGCCTGACCGGGTTCCTGATCTTCTTCCTGGCGTTCCTGCTGCGCGAGCACCCGATCTCCGGCCAGAGCGCCGCGGTGTCGCTGGGGATAGTGGGCGTCTCGGCGGGCGTGGGCAACGCGCTCGGGACGGCCGTCGGGGCGTGGCTGCGCTCCCGGGCGCCGGAGATCATCATCGTGACGGTCGTGGCCTGCGTGGCGGGCGCGGCGATCACGGCCGCGGTGTTCTTCGGCGCGATCCTGGTGGCCGGCCTGGCCGCGATCGCCGGGTTCGCCCAGGCCCTGGCCAAGCTCTCCCTGGACGCGCTGATCCAGCGGGACGTGCCCGAACTGGTCCGGACGTCGGCCTTCGCGCGCTCCGAGACCCTGCTCCAGATGTCCTGGGTGCTGGGCGGGGCGGTCGGCATCGTGATGCCGCTGAACGGCACGGCCGGGCTGGCGGTGGGCGCCGCGATCGTCGGCACCGGGTGGCTGACGACCGTCCGGGGGCTGCTCGGCTCGGCCCGGCGCGGGAGCCCGGGGCGGGCGCGGGTGGCGTAGGGCCCTTCTGATGGAACTGTGCGGGAGCCGTACCCCGCGTGGGCGGTGCGGCGGGCGGGCCCGATAGCCTTCGCCCATGAACACGCTGCAATCCGTTGTGCGACGCCGCCGCGCCGTCGCCGTCGCCGGCGTCGTATCCGCCGGACTGCTCGTCCTGTCGGCCTGTGACAAGCCGACGCCGATGGCCACGGTCACCGTGGGCAGCGACTCGGTGAACTCCGAGGCCACCTGCGGTGGCGAGGGTGACGCCCTGAAGCAGTCCGATCTCGCCGGGTGCCTGAAGGACAAGGGCATCAAGAGCATCTCCGTCGACCCCGACGAGACGGTGCGCTTCGGTGTCGACCCCGAGATCGCCGACAAGGGCTGGACGATCCTGATGAACGGTCAGCCGCTGACCGACTCCAGCAAGAAGACCTACCGCACGATCCCGGGCAGCGTGTTCTTCAACGCCCAGTACGGCGCGCAGGGCAACTCGACGCTCGTCTCCATCAAGGAGGGCGACAAGGACGCGTCGGGCCTCTGGAACTTCAAGCTCAAGAAGGACGCCTGATCGCTGCCGCTGGGCTCGGCCGGGTCCTCGTGGCCACTGCTGTCCCTGTGGAGCGGGACGCGGTGGCCAGGGCTTGCCCCGGTGACAGCGGCATCGAGGTGATCGCCGTCGGTGTCGGGCCCGCTCTGGCGGCTGCCTCCACCGCCTCCGCGCTCACCGCCGCCGCCCTGCGGGGCGAGCCCTACCGTCTCGTCGTGTCCGCCGGGATCGGGGGCGGGTTCCAGCCCGCGGCGCCGGTGGGGTCGCTGGTGGTCGCCGACGGGATCGTCGCGGCCGATCTGGGGGCGGAGACCGAGGACGGGTTCGTGCCGGTCACCGAGCTCGGTTTCGGGACCGTCAGGCATCAGCCGCCCGCGGATCTCGTACGGCGGGCCGCCGACGCCGCCGGGGCCCGGGCCGGGGCCGTGCTCACGGTGTCGACCGTCACCGGGACGGCCGCCCGGGCCGCCGCGCTGCGGGAGCGGCACCCCACCGCCCTCGCCGAGGCCATGGAGGGCTTCGGGGTCGCCGAGGCCGCCGCCGCGCAGGGGGTGCCCGTGCTGGAGATCCGGGCGATCTCCAATCCCGTCGGGCCGCGGGACCGCGCCGCCTGGCGCATCCCGGAGGCTCTGGCAGCCTTGACCGAGGGGTTCGGGAAGCTCACGCCCGTACTGGAGAGTTGGAACCGGCATGACAGTTGAGCAGCTGCAGATCGCCTACTCGCCCTGCCCTAACGACACCTTCGTCTTCGACGCCCTGGCCCATGACCGCCTGCCGGGCGCCCCCGCCCTCGACGTGACCTTCGCCGACATCGACGTCACCAACGGCATGGCCGAGCGCGGCGAGTTCGACGTGCTGAAGGTGTCGTACGCGGTGCTGCCCTACGTCCTCGACGACTACGCCCTGCTGCCCTGCGGGGGCGCGCTGGGGCGGGGCTGCGGGCCGCTGGTGCTGACGCGGGAGGCGGACACCGACCTCACGGGCCGGACCGTCGCCGTGCCGAGCGAGAAGTCGACCGCGTATCTGCTGTTCCGGCTGTGGGCCGCGGACACCCTGGCCGACGGGGTGGGCGAGATCGTCGTCATGCCGTTCCACGAGATCATGCCGGCCGTGCGGGACGGCAAGGTCGACGCGGGCCTCGTCATCCACGAGGCGCGCTTCACGTACCGCAACTACGGGCTGCACAAGCTCGCCGACATGGGCGAGCACTGGGAGCACACCACCGGGCTGCCGATCCCGCTGGGCGCGATCATCGCCAAGCGGTCGCTGGGCGAGCAGAAGCTGCGGCTGCTCGCCGACTCCATCCGCACGTCCGTGCGCGCCGCCTGGGACGACCCCGAGGTGTCCCGGCCGTACGTCATGGAGCACGCCCAGGAGATGGACCCGGCCGTCGCCGACCAGCACATCGGGCTGTACGTCAACGAGTTCACCGCGGAACTGGGCGAGGACGGCTACGCGGCCGTGCGCGGGCTGCTCACCCGCGCGGCGGCCGAAGGGCTCGTACCGCCCCTCGGCCCGGACGCGCTGCGTTTTCCCTGAGGCTTTCAGACGTCCAGCTGGTCGGCGACCGCGCGCAGCAGGCCGGCGATCTTCTTGCCTGCGGTCTTCTCGGGGTAGCGGCCCCGCTCCAGCATCGGCGTGATGTTCTCCAGGAGCGTCGTCAGGTCCTGGACGATCGAGGCCAGCTCGTCGGGCTTCTTGCGGGTCGCGGCGGCGACGGACGGGGTCGGGTCCAGGATCGCCAGGGACAGTGCCTGGTCGCCGCGCTGTCCGGCGACGACGCCGAACTCCACGCGCTGACCGGGCTTGAGCGTGTCGACTCCGGCGGGGAGGACGGAGGAATGGACGAAGACGTCACCGCCGTCGTCGCGGGAGAGAAAGCCGAAGCCCTTCTCGCTGTTGAACCACTTGACCTTGCCGGTAGGCACGTCTGTCCTCGTCCTCGTACTCGTCGGAAAACTGCTTCTGGAAACGGCTCTTGATAGCACTCGGGCGGGTCGTACGGACCCGCCGGTACCCAGGCTAATGCTCTTGCAGCCGGTGACAAGACGTCACCCGGTTGTTCCTTCGCGCTGGGAACTACCCTGGTCGGGTGCGTGACAAAACCCAAACGAATTCCGCCGCTCCCGGTGACCGCCTGGTCCGTGCCGGAGCCGTCGTCTTCTTCATCGGCGCCCTGGCCACACTGGTCACGGTCGCCCCGTTGTTCCTCGGGACGTCGCCCTTTCCGACGTACATGTTCGGATTGAGCATGCTCATGGCGGTCGGATTCCTGATGGCCGGCGCGGGAGTGCTGCGTTCCGTGGCGGCGGGACGCCGTCAGGCGCGCGCGGGACGGTAGTCCGAAAGCCACCGCGGGAATTCCGTCAGATCGGTGAGGACGACGTCCGCGCCCGCCGCGCGCAGTTCCTCCGCAGGGCAGGGGCCGGTGGCCACCGCGACCGAGAGCGCCCCGGCGGTGCGGGCGCCGCGCACGTCCCCGACGTGGTCGCCGACGTAGACGCCCGCGTCGTGCTCGCGCAGCGCCTCCGCCTTCTGCTCGGCCCACAGGTCGCCGATGACCGCGTCGGGCTCGATGCGCAGGTGGGCGAGGTGCAGTTTGGCGTTGGGCTCGTACTTGGCGGTGACGACTATCGCGCGTCCGCCGGCTTCCCGTACGGCCGCGATGGCCTCGCGGGCGCCGGTCATCGCCGGGGTCGCGGTGATGGCGATGGCCGGGTACATCTCCCGGTACAGGTCGGCCATGGCCGCGATGTCCTCGGCCGGGAACCAGTTGATCAGCTCCTCCGCCAGCGGCGGCCCGAGCCGCGTGACCGCCAGGTCGGCGTCGATGTACGTCCCCGTCCGCTCGGACAGCGCCTGGTAGCAGGCGCGGATGCCGGGCCGGGAGTCGATGAGGGTCATGTCGAGGTCGAAGCCGACGGTGAGTGCCATATGGGCCATTGTGCCCAGGCGGTGTGAACGGCAGACGTCCGGCCGTGGCGGGCTAGCGCGAGCGCTGTGAACGCCACACCAGGAACAGGGCCGACGCGATCGCAGCGCCCCGCACCACCCAGGGCCAGGTCTCGGCCACCGCGGCGTTCATGTGCCCCTCGGCGATGGGGTCGCCCCAGCGGCCGTTCATCCGGCCCCACAGCCACACCAGGCCCCCGGCCACGGAGAGGCCCGGCAGGACCACGACCGCCCACTTCGTCTCGGCCTGGGTCAGGCGGCGGGACGCGTAGGCGATGAGCCAGCCGAGCAGGAGGACGAACCAGTTGCCGAGCACGGCCCCGGCGACGAGCAGGCCCGCGGCGACCAGCAGGAGCGGGTTGCTCCAGTTCCCGGCGGGAAGGCGCGGAAGACGGCTGCGGCCCTCTTTCCCGGCCACCTCCGCCGCCTCGACGACCGGCTCCGCCTCCTCGGCGTGCGGCTTCTCCTTCACCGCCTTCCGCGGCGCCGGGGGCTTCAGCAGTTCCGGCAGTTCCACGCCGCCCACGAAGCCCGGCACCTCGTCGCCCACGCCGAAGGGGCTGCTGTCCACCCGCCACCAGTCCGGCTGGACCGCACTGTCACCCAGCTCGTGCCCGGCGGCCAGATGCGGCGGGGCCGGGCCGTCGGAGGGCGCGGGCTGCGGCTCCTCGGCGGACCGCCCCGGGCGGGGACGCGGTACGACGCGGCGCATGACGCCCTTCGCCCGCTCCTGCGGTTCGGCCTCACGCTGCACGGGGACGGAGGCGGGAGCGGCGCCGTACGGCTCACCGGCCGTGCCGCCCGCCGCTGCGGTCACGATGTCGTCGGGACTGCCCAGCCGGGACAGGATGCGGCGGACGGCCGCGGGCGAGTCGACGGTGGCCTTCGCACGGCGTTTGTCGATCTCGTTGCGCAGGTCCGCGACCAGTCGCATACGGGTGGCCGACGACAACTGCCGCTGCTGGGCCACGTCGCCGACGCGGCTCAGATACTCGTAAACGACCTGGTCGCTCTCAATCCCCACGAAGTCCCCTCCGGGGCGGGTGCGTTGCGTGACGCCGTCGCACGACGGTACCGCGAGGACCGGCGGGGCGGCCAAAAGCCCGTCCCGCGTTCGGGGGGCGAGGCCGCTCACAGTCGGCCCGGCCGCCGTGGGCGACCCGCTACCGTGGACCGGATGAGCACCGAGGACAGGCCCCCGGCCCCCCGCTCCCTCGCGGAAGCGCTCCGCGCGCGGGGCGACGCCGCGCTGGGCGCGCTCCTGCGCAGCCGCCCGGATCTCATCACGCCCGTCCCCACCGACCTCACCCAGCTCGCGACCCGCGCCGGCACCCGCGCCTCGGTCGTGCGGGCCCTGGAGCGGCTGGACCGGTTCGCGCTGCAGACGGCGCAGGCGCTGGCCGTGGCGGCGGACCCGGCGACCTACGGCGAACTGCTCGGGCTCATGGCCGGGGACGACGCCGACCCGGCCGTCGTCGCGGCCCTGCCGCACGCCCTCGGCCTGCTGCGCGAGCAGGCCCTGGTGTGGGGCGACGACGACCGGCTGCGGCTGGTCCGCACGGCGCGTGAGCTGCTGGCCCCCTCGCCGCAGCACCCCTCACCGACCGGGCTCGGCCCGACCGTGCAGGAGGGCACCGCCGGGATGTCACCGGGCCGGATCCAGGAGATCGTCACGGCCGCCGGACTGGCCTCGACGCACGACTCCGTCTCCGCGGTGACCGCCCTGGCCGGACTGTTCACGGACCGGGCCCGGATGACCGCGCTGCTGGCCGACGCCACTGCCGACTCACTCGACGTGCTGGAACGCCTGGTGTGGGGACCGCCGTACGGGCAGGTCACGCACGATCCGGCGCCCCGGCTGCGCTGGCTGCTGGACCGCGGCCTGCTGCTGCCGACGGCGCCCGGGACGGTCGTCCTGCCGCGCGAGGTGGCCCTGCACCTGCGGCGGGGCCTGGCGCACCGCGCGCCCGAGCCCGTGCCGCCGGTCGTGGAGGCGGCCGCCGTCCATCGTCCACAGGTTGTGGACAGTGCCGCGGCCGGGCAGGCGTACACCGCGCTCGCGACCGTCGAGGAGCTGCTGAAGGACTGGGACGAGGGCGGGCCGGCGGTGCTGCGGGCCGGTGGGCTGAGCGTGCGGGACCTCAAGCGGACCGCGGTCGCCCTGGACGTGCCCGAGCCGGCCGCCGCGTTCTGGGTGGAGCTGGCGTACGCGGCGGGCCTGATCGCCTCGGACGGCGAGGCCGACGAGCGGTACGCGGCGACCCCGGCGTATGACGAGTGGCTGGAGCAGCCGCCCGCCGAGCGCTGGTCGCGGCTGGTCACGGCCTGGCTCGCGGCCACCCGCACGGCGGGTCTGGTGGGCGGGCGGGACGCCAAGGACCGTACGTTGTCGGCCCTCGGGCCGGGCCTGGACCGCTCGGCGGCGCCCGAGGTACGGCACCGGGTGCTGGCGCTGCTGGCCGGGCTGCCGGAGGGCGCCGCTCCGGTCGCCGGGACGGTGCTGGCCCGGCTGCGCTGGGAGCGGCCCCTGCGCGGCGACCGGCGCGAGGACGACCTGCGCGGCCGGCTCGCCGAGTGGGCCCTGTCCGAGGCGGAGCTGCTGGGTGTCACGGGCCGGGGCGCGCTGTCGGCCCAGGGCCGGGCGCTGCTGGGCGCGCCCGCGGCTCCCGCGCCGGGCCCGGAGGGGGAGCCCTCCGGGCCGGGGGACAAGCTGCCCGTCCACCACCATCACCGCCCCGCCCCGCTCGCTCCCCTCTCCCCCGCCGAGCAGGCCGTCGCCTCGGCCGCCGCGGCCCGGCTGCTCGCGCCGCTGCTGCCCGAGCCGCTGGACCACGTGCTGCTCCAGGCCGACCTGACGGCCGTGGCGCCCGGGCCCCTGCAACGGCCGCTCGCGGACATGCTGGGGGTGCTGGCGGACGTCGAGTCCAAGGGCGGGGCGACCGTCTACCGGTTCACGCCCGGCTCGGTGCGGCGGGCGCTGGACGCCGGGCAGGCCGCCTCCGACCTGCACGCCTTCCTCGCCGCGCACTCCCGCACGCCGGTGCCGCAGCCGCTGGCGTACCTGATCGACGACGTGGCCCGCCGGCACGGCCATCTGCGCGTCGGCGCGGCCTCGGCCTACGTGCGCTGCGACGACGACGCGGTGCTCAGCGAGATCCTCGCCGACAAGCGGGCCGCCGGCCTCGGGCTGCGCCGGCTCGCCCCGACCGTGCTGGCCGCGCAGGCCGACCCGGCGGGGCTGCTGGAAGGCCTGCGGGCGATGGGGTTCGCGCCGGCCGCCGAGTCCGCCGAGGGCGACGTGCTGATCACCCGCGCCCTCGCCCACCGCACCCCGCCGCGCACCGCGCCCGAGCCGGTGCCGGACGGCCCGCCGGTCCCCGACGACACCCTCCTGGCGGCCGCGCTGCGCGCCATCCGGGCCGGCGACCTCGCCTCCACCACCCCGCGCAAGCCCGGCACGGCCCCGGCGGGCAACGGCGAGCTGCCCCGCACCGGCGCCGCCGAGACCCTGGCCACCATGCAGGCCGCCGTCCTCACCGGCGAGGCCCTGTGGATCGGCTACGTCAACGCCGAGGGGGCCGCCAGCCAGCGGGTCATCGCGCCGGTCCGCGTCGAGGGCGGCTTCGTCACGGCGTACGACCACACCGCGGACGAGGTCCGCACGTATCCGCTGCACCGGATCACCGGGGTCGCGGAGCTCGCCGACGACGCGGGCTGACGGCGGCTCGGCCCGCGTCACCCGTTCGGGTGCAGGCGGGCGTTCATGCACGCCACGCCGGGGATGTCCCACGCTCGGGCGACCTTCCCGGGCGTGCCGCATCACGCCGGGTGCGCGGGGGCAGCCACCGGGTGTCCTGTGAGCTCCGCCGAAAGGAAGTCCTCCGCATGCGCGTTGTCCGTCGCGTCGCCGCCGTCCTCGCCACCGCCGCCCTGATGACGTTCGGGGGGCTCGCCACCCCGGCCTCCGCGGTGAGCATCGATGTCGCCGGCCTCGTCCTGGAGACACCGCAGATCTGATCCGCCCCGCGTACCCGTCGGGCCGGGCCGGGCGCTCCGGACCGGCCCGCGCTGCGGTGTCCCGTCCCTCAGTCCTGGAAAGGCCCTGCCGTCCTCATGCGTGAGAACCTTCCCGCCGTCGCCGTCTGTGCCGCCGCGATCGTGGGGGTGCTCGCGCCCTCCGCCGCCGCGGCCGCTCCGCCGCCCCTGCCGCTGCCGGTCACCGCGGTGGAGCCGCTGGTCACCGAGGGGGTCTCCATCGAAGGCCCGCTCGTCCAGAACGTCAGTCTGCCCACGCTGTAGCAGCGCGGCGCGTCCGGTAGCTGTCGCCGTCCAGCCGCACGATCTCGGCGTGATGGGCGAGACGGTCCGTCAGCGCCGGGGCGGACGGGCCGAAGACCTCGTCCCAGCGGCCGAGCGGGCGGTCGCTGGTCACGATCAGCGAGGCCCGCTCGTAGCGATGCGAGACGAGCTGGAAGAACAGGCCCGCGCTCGCCGCGTCGAGGGGCGTGTAGCCGACCTCGTCGACGATCAGGAGGGGGTGATCGTCGAGAGCGGCCAGCTCCGCGTCGAGCCGGCCGGCGGCCCGGGCGCCTGCGAGCCGGGCGGCCCACTCGGCGGCGGTCGCGAACAACACCCGGTGCCCGGCCTGACAGGCCCGCATGCCCAGGGCGACGGCCAGGTGGGTCTTGCCGGTGCCGGGCGGCCCGACGAAGACCACGTTCCGCCGGGCGTCGACGAAGTCCGCCTTGCCGAGCCGCGCGAGGACGTCCCGGTCCAAGCCGCGGGGATGCTGCTGGTCGAACTCCTCCAGCACCTTGCGCGCCGGGAACCCGGCGGCATGGATCCGGGCTTCGGCGTCGGTGTCGGGGGCGGGTTGCGGGGGGATGGCGGCGGCCCGGTGCCTCTCGGATTCCGGTTCCGTGTGCTGCCGGCTTCCGTGGTCGGGGGCCTGCGCGGGCGCGGCCGGCGCGCGGTCGGTGTGGGCGCGGTCGGTGTGGGCGACCATCGGGCCCGACATGTAGGCGAGGATCGCGGCCGAGGCGATGAACGCCATGTGGATCACCGTCCCCCACAGCAGGGCGTGCCGGGAGGTGTGGTGGACGTCCACGAACATCTGGAGCAGGTGCACGGAGGAGATGCCCACGATCGCCGTGGCGAGCTTGACCTTCAGCACGTTGGAGTTGACGTGCGAGAGCCATTCCGGCTGGTCACGGTGGCCCTGGAGGCCGATGCGCGAGACGAACGTCTCGTAGCCGCCGACGATCACCATGATCAGCAGGTTGGCGATCATGACGACGTCGACCAGCTTGAGCACCGCGAGCATCACGTACGTCTCGGTGGCGTGCCCGCTCACGCACATCAGGATTAAGGTCCAGAGCTCCTTGAAGAACTTGTAGACGTAGACGCCCTGGGCCGCCACCAGCCCGAAGTACAGCGGGGCCTGGAGCCAGCGGGTGGCGAACAGAGCGTATCCGAGGGTGGTGGTCGTCGGGTTCTGCACCTGCGCCATTCTTCGGGGCCGCACCGGAAAAACTGAATTCACACCACACGTTGGGATGAATAGGCATTCAGTACGACCGGGCGCGCAGATCACACCACCTGACGCGGTCGATCAGGCACACTGGACGTTTGGCCGAGGCATCGCGCTGTCGAGCCGTCCGAGCCCTCCGGCCACAGAAAGGGTGCCGCGTGAATGGTCCGCTGATCGTCCAGTCAGACAAGACCCTGCTCCTGGAAGTCGACCACGAGCAGGCCGACGACTGCCGCCGGGCCATCGCCCCGTTCGCCGAACTGGAGCGGGCGCCGGAGCACATCCACACCTACCGCGTGACCCCGCTGGGCCTGTGGAACGCGCGGGCGGCGGGGCATGACGCCGAGCAGGTCGTGGACGCGCTCGTGCAGTACAGCCGCTACCCGGTGCCGCACGCGCTGCTCGTGGACATCGCCGAGACGATGGACCGCTACGGCCGTCTCACCCTGTCCAAACACCCGGCGCACGGGCTGGTGCTGACCACGACCGACCGCCCGGTGCTGGAGGAGATCCTGCGGTCGAAGCGGATCACGCCGCTGGTCGGCGCCCGTATCGACCCGGACACGGTCGTCGTGCACCCCTCCGAGCGCGGGCAGATCAAGCAGACGCTGCTGAAGCTGGGCTGGCCCGCCGAGGACCTCGCCGGGTACGTCGACGGCGAGGCGCACCAGATCGAGCTGGCCGAGGACGGCTGGGCGCTCCGGCCGTACCAGAAGCAGGCCGTCGAGAACTTCTGGCACGGCGGCTCGGGCGTCGTCGTCCTGCCCTGCGGCGCCGGGAAGACGCTGGTCGGGGCCGGGTCGATGGCGCAGGCGAAGTCGACCACCCTCATTCTCGTCACGAACACCGTCTCGGCCCGGCAGTGGAAGCACGAGCTGGTGAAGCGGACGTCGCTCACCGAGGACGAGATCGGCGAGTACAGCGGGACGAAGAAGGAGATCCGGCCCGTCACGATCGCCACGTACCAGGTGCTGACGACCCGGCGGAAGGGCGTCTACCCGCACCTGGAGCTGTTCGACTCGCGGGACTGGGGGCTGATCGTCTACGACGAGGTGCACCTGCTGCCCGCGCCGGTCTTCAAGTTCACCGCCGACCTCCAGGCGCGGCGGCGGCTCGGCCTGACCGCCACCCTGGTCCGCGAGGACGGCCGCGAGTCGGACGTGTTCTCCCTGATCGGCCCCAAGCGGTTCGACGCGCCGTGGAAGGAGATCGAGGCACAGGGCTACATCGCGCCCGCCGACTGCGTCGAGGTCCGGGTCAATCTGACCGACTCCGAGCGGCTCGCGTACGCCACGGCCGAGACGGAGGAGAAGTACCGCTTCTGCGCGACGACCGCGACGAAGCGGAAGGTGACCGAGGCGATCGTGCGGAAGTTCGCCGGGCAGCAGATCCTCGTCATCGGGCAGTACATCGACCAGCTCGACGAGCTCGGGGAGCATCTGGGCGCGCCCGTGATCAAGGGTGAGACGTCGAACGCGCAGCGGGAGAAGCTCTTCGACGCCTTCCGCGAGGGCGAGATCAGCGTGCTCGTGGTGTCCAAGGTCGCGAACTTCTCGATCGACCTGCCGGAGGCGACGGTCGCCATCCAGGTCTCGGGCACCTTCGGCTCCCGGCAGGAGGAGGCCCAGCGCCTTGGCCGGGTCCTGCGCCCCAAGTCCGACGGCCACCAGGCTCACTTCTACTCCGTGGTCGCCCGGGACACCATCGACCAGGACTTCGCGGCCCATCGCCAGCGCTTCCTGGCGGAGCAGGGCTACGCGTACCGGATCATGGACGCGGACGAGCTGCTGGCGGAGAGCTGACGGGCCGGTCCGCTCACTTGCGGCGGACGACGCCGACTTCCTCTCCGTACTGACCGAGGACGACCACGTCGAAGGCGGCGCCCGCGAAGACCTTGACGGCGCGCAGGGCATCGCCGAGGCGGTGGCGGTGACTGCCGACCACGGCGGTGGCGCCGGGCGGGCGGCCCGGTGCCGGGGCGGGGGAGATGGTTGCTGCGCTCATGTCTCCATGGTGCGTTTTCGCCCGTAAAGCCTGCGTCGGTCTCTGGACCGAACTGTGCGGTGCTCCGCGTACGCCCGTGGACCGACCCGGCCCCCTCAGGGAGGAGGGCCCTGTCCCCTAGGGGATGAGGGAAGAGAGGGGGAAGAGAAGAAGAGGGAGAGAAGAAGAGGAGGGGCGGAGAAAAACCGTTCGCGGTCGGCGCCCCGCTCCTCTAGGATCTCCGCTCTTGCCCGCCTCCCTCACGGAGTGCCGCCGACCGGACGGAAACCGGCCGGCATCTCACCACCCACTCTTCAGCAGGTCCCTCCGGAGGCACCCCCTTGTCCACGCCCGTCGACGACCCGCTCGCGCGTGAGCGCTCCCACCTCTCCGCGTCCCGTTCCGCCCTGCGCGCCATGCGCGAGGGCGTCGAGGCCCTCGACATCAGCGACGTCACCGCGAACTGGGTCAACGCCGAGGCGCTGGCCCACCAGATCGAGGAGCGCATCAAGGCACTGGCCGACCTCAGCGGCACCCCGCTGTTCTTCGGCCGGCTCGACTACCTGCACGCGCCGGGCGCGGAAGCGGCGGAGGGCGCGGAGGGGGAGCGTTTCTACATCGGTCGCCGCCATGTACACGACCACGACGGCGACCCCATGGTCATCGACTGGCGCGCGCCGGTCTCGCAGCCGTTCTACCGGGCCTCCAAGAAGGACCCGATGGACATCGCGCTGCGCCGCCGCTTCGGCTACACGGGCGGCGACCTCACGGCGTACGAGGACGAGCACCTGTCGGACCCGGCGGAGGCGGCCCGAACCAGCAAGCTCCTCCAGCGGGAGATCGAGCGGCCGCGCGTCGGCCCGATGCGGGACATCGTCGCGACGATCCAGCCCGAGCAGGACGAGATCGTCCGGTCCGGCCTCTCCGGCACGGTGTGCGTGCAGGGCGGCCCGGGCACCGGGAAGACCGCCGTCGGCCTGCACCGGGTCGCCTACCTCCTCTACGCCCACCGTGAGCGGCTCGCCCGTACCGGCACGCTGGTCATCGGCCCGAACCGGTCCTTCCTGCACTACATCGAGCAAGTCCTGCCCGCGCTGGGCGAGCTGGCCGTCCAGCAGGCCACCGTCGACGACCTCGTCGCCCACGTCGAGATCAAGGGCACGGACGACGCGACGGCCGCCGTCGTCAAGGGCGACGCCCGGCTGGCGCGGGTGCTGCGCAGGGCGCTCTACTCGCACGTCACGATGCCCACCGAGCCGGTCGTGGTCGTGCGCGGCTCCCGCCGCTGGCGGGTCCCGGCCTACGAACTGGAGGAGCTCGTCCGCGAGTTGCTCGACCGCGACATCCGCTACGGCGCTGCCCGCGAGGCCCTGCCGCAGCGCATCGCGCACGCCGTGCTGGTGCAGATGGAACGGTCGGGTGAGGCGCCGGACGACCGGGTGCAGGACGCGGTCGCCCGCAACAGCGCGGTCAAGGCGGCGGTGAAGGCGGTCTGGCCGGCGGTCGACCCGGCGAAGCTGGTGCTGCGGCTGCTGTCGGACGCGGAGTTCCTCGCCGTGCACGCCGAGGGGATCCTCGACGAGGACGAGCAGAAGGCGATCCTCTGGGCGAAGCCGGCTCGCAGTGTGAAGTCGGCCAAGTGGTCGACGGCGGACGCCGTCCTGATCGACGAGGCCACCGACCTGATCCAGCGCACGCACTCCCTCGGCCACGTCGTCCTCGACGAGGCGCAGGACCTCTCCCCCATGCAGTACCGGGCGGTCGGCCGCCGCTGCACCACCGGCAGCGCCACCGTCCTCGGCGACCTGGCGCAGGGCACGACGCCCTGGGCGACCCGGAGCTGGCAGGAGGCACTGGCACACCTCGGCAAGCATGACGCCCTGGTGGAGGAACTGACGGCCGGTTTCCGTGTCCCGACGGACGTCATCACCTACGCCTCCCGGCTGCTCCCGCACATCGCCCCGGGGCTCACCCCGGTGGTGTCGATCCGCGAGAACCCGGGCCACTTCGAGGTCCGGCCGGTCTCCGGCTCCAAGGACGTGGTCGAGGCCTGCCGCGAGTCGCTGCGCCACGAGGGCTCGACGGGCCTGATCGCGGCGGACGCCCGCGTGCCCGAACTGGCCGAGGCCTTGACGGAGGCCGGCATCCCCTATCTCGGCCCCGGCGAGGAGACCACCCAGGACACCCGCCTGACCCTGGTCCCGGCGTCCCTGGCGAAGGGCCTGGAGTACGACTACGTGGTCCTGGACGACCCCCGGGCAGTCGTCGACGGCGAGCCGGACGAACGAACGGGCCTACGCCGCCTGTACGTGGCCCTGACGAGGGCGGTATCGGGCCTGACGGTGACCCACATGGCCCCGCTGCCGGACCAGCTGGCTTAGCCGCGCCACGCGCCCCGTGGACGCGGCCGATGAGTTCGGGCGGCGGCAGGAGTCTGATGCAGGACATCCGTTCTCTGGAGGCCGCCCCATGGCTGAACCACACGTTCTGGAAACCCGGGAAGCTCTGGAAAGGGCGATCCGAGTCGAGCGGTCCGCGCTCGCTCAAGACCTCGTCGGGCTCAGCGATGCTCAGTGGGCGAAAGCATCACTGTGCGAACGCTGGACCGTCGAGGAGGTCGTAGCCCATCTCACGGCGGGGGCGAGCACGAGGATGTGGCGGTGGCTGCTGAGCATGGTGGCCGCTCGGTTCGACTCCGGTCTGCACAACGACCGACGACTCGCACAGCACCGTGGCGCCACACCTGAAGAGACCTTGCGGCGCTTTCGCGAAGTCGTCGACGGGCCTGCCGGGCCGAGCGGACATACTGCGGCCTGGCTGGGCGAAATCGTCGTCCACAGCGAGGACATCCGTCGGCCGTTGGGGCTCGTGAGGACGCCCCCCGTGGCCACGACGACCGCCGTGGCCCGGTTCTTCGCCGGTCGCGATTTCACCGTCTCCAGCAACACTGCCATCGCGGGCTTGCGGGTCGAGGCCACTGATGGACCGTTCAGCACCGGCTCCGGGGATCTGCTCCGGGGGCCGACCCTCTCACTGGTGATGGGCATGGCAGGCCGTGCAGCGGCCTGTGAGGACCTTGAGGGGGACGGTGTGGCCGTCCTGCGCGCCCGCCTGCGCTCGGGTTGAGGAGCGAACTGAGGGCGGCCCGGGTGGGCGCAGCCGCGCCCCCTCGGGCCGGGCCGCGCACCCAGTCGGCCCTCGCCGAGTCGGGCAGCCCCCTCAAGAGCCGTCCAGCGCAGCCCGCCACTCCGCGACAGCCTCCGCGGACACCGGCTCGTCCCAGCCCCCCGGCCGGGCCGCCCCGCCGATGTGGAACCCGTCGACCCCGGCCTTCAGCAGCACCGGGACGTGATCGAGCCGCAACCCACCCCCCACGAGCAACCGCTGCTCATACCCGGGCTCCCCGCCCCGCCCGGCCTCCGCGAGCAGCACAGGCAGCCCCTCATCGACCCCACCCGATGCCCCGGCCGTCAGATACGTGTCCAGCCCCGGCATCCCGTCCAACTGCTTGCGCAGGGCGTCCCGGTCCGCGGCCCGGTCGATGGCCCGGTGGAACGTCCAGGGGCATCCGTCCAGCACCGCGACCACCCGCTCCACGGCGGCCAGATCAACCGCACCCCCTGCGTCGAGGAACCCCAGCACGAACTCCTCCGCCCCGGCCTCCCGCAGCTCTGCGGCCGTATCGGCGAGCCGGTCGACATCCCCCGCCGCGAACCCGTCCGCCAACCGGATCATCACCCGCAGGGAGATGTCGACCGCACGCCGGATCCCGGCGACGGTGGCGGCCGACGGCGTGAGCCCGTCGGCCGCCATGTCGGTGACCAGCTCAAGGCGGTCCGCGCCTCCCGCCTGGGCGGCGACCGCGTCCTCGACGCCGAGGGCGATCACCTCCAGGACTGCACGCTTGCTCATGGGGCCCCTTCGTCGGATGGGCGTCGGCGATCGGCGACAGGTCTAGTCCAATCAAAGACTACGCTGCCCACTCCCGCGGAATCCGAAGCCCCCGGGCCCCGCTCAGCCGTAGATGTTGAGCTCCTTCGCCTCCACCCCGGCCAGCTCGAACGCCGGCGCCCCGTCCACCGGCCGCCCCGTGTACAGCCGTACGAGCGTCGGCCCGTCCCCGATGAAACGGCCCGGGGGCCGCTCCCCGCCGCTCTCCCCCAGTCGCAGCGGCTCGTCCAGGTCGTCGAGGTCGGCGTGCAGCGGCACGTGCCCCCGCTCGCGGGTGATCCGGGCGAGCAGCGCGAGCGCGTCCGGCAGCCCGGCCCCGCCGTACGCCCCCGGCTCGCCGAGGGCCTCGCGGACGTCCTCGGCGTGCACCCACTCTCCCAGGGCGAGGCCGTCCAGCCTGCCGCCGGCCCCGGCGATCGCGGGCCCGGCCGCGCCCATCCCCCGCTCCAGCTCGTCGAGGACCTGCGCGTCGCTCCAGTCGGCCCGGTCCGCGATGTCCCGGTCGTTGGACTCGGGTGAGAACACGCCCTCCTCGAACCTGCCCTCCGCCACCCGGGTCAGCGCGGCCGAGCAGTGCGCCAGCACGTCCCGCACCGTCCAGCCCGGGCACGCGGCGACAGGCAGCGCGAAGTCCTCCCCGGCCCGGTCCCGCAGCAGCGGGATCAGCACGTCACGTTCGATCGTCAGCAGCCGCCCGGGCTGCTCGGGGTCCCGTACGTCAGGAACATCAGCAGGTGTCGTCATGCCCCCCACGCTAGGTGCCCGACCCCGCTCGGCGGGAGAATGCCCCCATGGCCGATCTCGACTCCCTGCGCACCCGCTTCGCCCGCACCCTGGAAGCGGCCCGGGGCCCGGCCGGCGGCCCGGACCCGGCGCCGTACGCCGATGCCCTGCTCACCCGCTGGCAGGAGCCCCAGCGCCGGTACCACACGGTCGGGCACCTCACGGCGGTCCTCGACCGCGTCGACGAGCTGGAGCGGTACGCGGACGACCCGGACGTGGTGCGGCTGGCCGCCTGGTTCCACGACGCGGTCTACCTGCCCGACCGCTCCGAGAACGAGGAGCGCTCGGCCCGCCTCGCCGAACGCGCCCTCGCCGAGGCCGGCGTTCCCGACGCGAAGACCGCCGAGGTGGCCCGCCTGGTCCGCCTCACCGTCACCCACGACCCCGCCGACGACGACCCCGACGGCCAGGTCCTGTGCGACGCCGACCTCGCCATCCTCGCCTCGCCCCCGTCGGCGTACGCCGCCTACACCGCGGCCGTCCGCGAGGAGTACCACTTCGTCCCCAGCGACGCCTTCCGCGAGGGCCGCGCCGCAATCCTGCGCCAACTCCTCGACCTCCCGCGCCTGTTCAGGACACCGCACGGCACCACCGAGTGGGAGGCCACGGCCCGCTACAACCTCACCGCCGAGCTGGAAATGCTGTCGCTCCCGCCCCAGGACGCCTCGTAGCCTCCCCACCATGTGGACAACGGGAGCGGAACAGGTGGAGCAGGCCGTCGCCGAGTGCGTGAGCCTGCTGGGGGCGGTCGCCGAGTGGGAGTGGGAAGGCGTACGGGCGGGGCGGCTCGACTGGGACTGCCGGCAGACGGCGGTGCACACCGCCGAGGTCCTCATCGCGTACGCGGGGCAGCTGGCGGGGCGGGAGCAGGACGGGTGGTCGCCGTTCGAGCTGTCGATGGAGGAGAACACCGGCAACGCGGACGTGCTGCGGGTGATCCGCACGACGGGGGCCCTGCTCGCGGCCGCGATCCGTACCGCCCCGCGGCACGTGCGGGCCTTCCACCCGTACCCGTTCCGCAGCGCGAACCGTGAGGGGTTCGCCGCGATGGGCGTGGTCGAGGTGCTGCTGCACACGCACGACATCTGCGAGGGGCTGGGCCTGTCGTACGAACCGGCGCCCGAGCTGTGCGACTTCGTGCTCACCCGGCTCTTCCCGCACGTCCAGCCCGGCCCCACCCCGTGGCCGACCCTGCTGTGGGCCACCGGCCGCGGGGAACTGCCAGGCCGCGTCCCGCTCACCGAGTGGCGCTGGAACAACAACCTGGTGATCGACGCCGAGCGGCTCACCCTGGAGGGCGTCACGCCCGCGGCGGCCACCGACCTGTCCACGGTCGGCGACGGCGGCTTCGCGTGGATCGAGGGCGGCCCGGTCGAGGGCACCCGGGTCGGCGCCGGGCTGGTGTACAAGCAGTACGAGGACGGGGTCCACCGGCCGGAGTGGGGCATGTACGTGCTCGTCCGGCGCGAGGACGGCCGCGCGCTCGGCGCGATGGGCTTCCACGGCGTCCCGGACGAGGCCGGGCGGGTCGAGATCGGCTACGACCTGGTCGAGGGCGCCCGCGGCCACGGCTACGCCACCGAGGCGCTGCGCACGCTGTCGGCCTGGGCGCTGGAGCGGGACGAGGTGCGGACCGTGGTCGCGAACGTCGAGCGGGGCAACCAGCCCTCGCAGAACGTGCTCGCGCGGGCCGGCTTCACCCAGGTCGCCGAGGACCCCGAGCTCCTGACCTACGAGCTGCGCGAACCCCGCGAGGGATAGCGCCCCTTGGGCCGCCGCAGCCCCGCCGCGTACAGCAGCCGCACCACCTCGCGGCTGCTGACCTCCACGGCCCCGGCGGCCACCACGTCGGCGTACCGCTCGTCGGGGATGTCGTAGTGGTCGCGCTCGAAGGCCCGGCGGGGGACGCCGAGGCGCGCGGCGAAGGTGTGGAGCTCGTCGTAGGAGACGTCGCTGACGAGGTGGGACCACATGCGGCCGTGGCCGGGCCAGGTCGGCGGGTCGACGTAGATCGTCACGAAGGCCTCACGAGGACGCCGGCCCGCCGATGGCCTCGCCCAGCGATCCCACCGCGGCGACCTTCACGCCCGCCTCGCTGCACACCCAGTGCGGGTCGGGCCCCAACTCCGGTTCCACGTCGAGCGCGTGCGGCTCGCCGGCCCCGCACACCGGGCACAGCGGCCAGCGGCCGTACCGCTCCAGCAGGGCGTCCTGGACGTCCTGCGCGACCAGACCGGCCACGTACCGCGCGCCCTCGGGCCACTGCTCGACCCACCACCGGCGCTCCTTGACGGACTCCTCGACCAGCGACACGACATCCGCGTCGGCGACGCGGCCCGCGACGAGGTCGGCCAGCACGAGGGCGCGCGCGGCGTGCAGCGCCTGCTCCAGGGGGCTGATGGGTTCCATGCACCCATTGTGCGCACTCTTGACCCCGCCGCCGCCCCGAAAATATCTTTCAATCGTGACCCGAGACGTGAAGGAAATTTTCGCCCGCGAGCGGAGCGGCTCCTCCGGGGCGAGCGGCGCCCCGCCCGCCCCCGCCGCCCTCGCGGCCAAGGTCCGCACGCTGGGACCCTCGATGACGCGCTCCATGCAGCGCGTCGCCGAGGCCGTCGCGGGCGACCCGGCCGGCTGCGCGGCCCTCACGGTCACCGGCCTCGCCGAGCTCACCGGCACCAGCGAGGCGACCGTCGTACGCACCGCCCGCCTGCTGGGCTATCCGGGTTACCGGGACCTGCGCCTGGCGCTCGCCGGCCTCGCCGCTCAGCAGCAGTCGGGCCGCGCCCCGGCCATCACGACGGACATCGCGGTGGACGACCCGATCGCCGACGTGGTCGCCAAGCTCGCCTACGACGAGCAGCAGACCCTCGCCGACACCGCCGCCGGCCTCGACACCGTCCAACTGGGTGCGGCCGTCGCCGCCCTGACCACGGCCCGCCGCACCGACGTGTACGGCGTCGGAGCGTCCGGCCTGGTCGCCCAGGACCTCACACAGAAGCTGCTGCGCATAGGGCTCATAGCCCACGCCCACAGCGACCCGCACCTCGCCGTCACCAACGCCGTGCAACTGCGCGCGGGCGATGTCGCGGTCGCCGTCACCCACTCCGGGTCGACGGGGGACGTCATCGAGCCTCTGCGGGTCGCCTTCGAGCGCGGCGCGACGACGGTGGCGATCACCGGCCGCCCGGACGGCCCGGTCACGCAGTACGCCGACCACGTCCTCACCACGTCCACCGCACGCGAGAGCGAGCTGCGTCCGGCGGCGATGTCGTCCCGGACGGGGCAGCTCCTCGTGGTGGACTGCCTGTTCGTGGGGGTGGCGCAGCGGACGTACGAGACGGCGGCGCCGGCGCTGTCGGCCTCGTACGAGGCGCTGGCCCACCGGCACCGTTCCTGAGGCAGCCGCCCCGCCCAGCACCGGAAAGACACGGAAAGAGCCGTCCATGACCTCCACCTCCAGCCCCCGTGACCTCAGGACCGAGTTGGAGTCCCTGACCACCGAGGCCTTCCGGCCGGAACTCGCGGACATCGACCGGCTGCCCACCCTCGACATCGCCCGGCTGATGAACGGCGAGGACGCCACCGTGGCCGGGGCGGTCGCGGCCCGGCTGCCGCAGATCGCCGCCGCGATCGACGCCGTCGCCGAGCGGATGGCCCGGGGCGGCCGCCTGGTCTACGCGGGCGCGGGCACGGCGGGCCGGATGGGCGTCCTGGACGCCTCCGAGTGCCCGCCCACGTTCAACACCGACCCCTCCCGGGTCGTGGGCCTGATCGCGGGCGGCCGGGACGCCGTGGTCACCTCGGTGGAGGGCGCGGAGGACTCCCGGGAACTGGCCGAGGCGGACCTGAAGGCCCTCGCCCTGACCCCCGACGACACGGTGGTCGGCATCTCCGCCTCCGGCCGCACCCCGTACGCCATCGGCGCGGTCGAACACGCCCGCGCCCGCCGCTCCCTCACCATCGGCCTCGCCTGCAACCCGGGCAGCCCGCTCGCGGCCGCCGCCGACCACGGCATCGAGATCGTCGTGGGCCCCGAACTGCTCACCGGCTCCACCCGCCTGAAGGCCGGCACGGCGCAGAAGCTCGTCCTCAACATGCTCTCGACGATCACGATGATCCGGCTGGGCAAGACCTACGGGAACCTGATGGTCGACGTCCGCGCGTCGAACGACAAGCTCCGGGCCCGCTCCCACCGCATCGTCGCCCTCGCCACCGGAGCCGCCGAGGAGGACATCGAGCGGGCCCTGACCGCCACGGACGGCGAGGTCAAGAACGCGATCCTCGCCCTCCTGGCCGACGTCGACGGCCCGACGGCCGCCCGACTGCTGGAGGAGTCCGGCGGGCACCTGCGGGCGGCGCTCGACTCGCACGTCTGAGGGGCGGTTGTCAGACCCCGGTGCTTTCATGGGGGCATGAGCAGCAGAGGTGTCGTCGTGGAGCGGCGGATCGCCGCCGGGCAGGGTGTGGTGTGGGAGGCCCTGACGGACCTCGGGGGTATGGAGCGCATGCTCAGCGGGGTCACAAGGGTCGAGGTCCTCACCGAGGGCGGTTTCGGGGTCGGCACGCGGTGGAGGGAGACACGGCGGATGTTCGGCAAGGAAGCCACCGAGGAAATGTGGGTGACCGCCTGCGAGGCGCCCGAGCGCTACGTGGTGGAGGCCGAGACGCAGGGCACGCGCTATGTCTCGGAGTGGCTGCTGCGGACGGACGGTCCGTCGGCGACCACGGTGCGGATGACGTTCGGCGCGGAGACGCCGGGCGGTGCCCGGGGGCTCCTCGCCAAGCTCCTGGGCGGTCTGGGGGCGCGGGCCGTGCGGAAGGTCATCACGAAGGATCTCGACGACGTCGCCTCGACGGTGGAGGGGCGCAACGGCTGAGTCTCACCTCGGCTTCGGCTCCCGGTTGACCTGCCGCACGCGAGCCCGCAGCGTCTCCCTCGCGGGCAACGACCGCAGTACGTCGGTGAGTTGCTCGGCCGTCCGTACGTTGCACCGCCCCAGATCGACCAGGGCGAGCGGCTCGTCACTCGCGGCCGTGACCGGATCCACGCGCAGGGACGGCAGCACGACACCGACTCCCGCGAGGGCGTCCCGCAGCGACTTCACGATGTCTTCGGTCGAGCGCACCTTGTTCCTACCTCCACGCTGAGTTTGTGATTCACGACACAGCGTGGCCGGTGCGTCCCTAGCCTGGCCATATACGGCAATCCAACAACCCGATCTGTACGACAGGGAGTCCCCATGCCCGGATCCAGGGACCTCGACCCGTCTTCCTCCCCTCGGGCCCTCCTGGGCGCCGAACTCCGCCACGCCCGCGAGAAGGCCGGCCTGAGCCAGGAGGAACTGGGACAGCGGCTGTTCGTGAGCGGGTCGTTCATCGGGCAACTGGAGGCGGGACGCGGAGGTTGCAGCGGGAGTACGCGCGGTTGCTGGACGAGGTGCTGGGGACGGAGGACTTCTTCCAGCGGAATTGTGGGGCGGCGGCGAAGTCGAAGTATCCAGAGCACTTCGCGGAGGCGGCGGAGGCGGAGGCTGCGGCCACTGAGATCCGGCAGTTCGCGCCGCTTCTCATTCCCGGGCTACTGCAAACCCCCGCGTACGCACGGGCCGTGTTCCGCGCGTACCGGCCCACAGCACCGGAGGCGGTGATCGAGGAGTTGGTGGCCGCCCGGATGGACAGGGCTCGCATCCTCGACGATCCAACAAGCCCGTTGTTGTGGGTGGTGATTGACGAGGCTGCTCTACGGAGGGAGACCGGTGGGCGAGAGGTCATGGCAGGAGCGCTACGCCATGTCACGGCCCTGATCCGCAGGAACCGGATCATCGTGCAGGGATTGCCGTTCGGCGCGGGAGCCCACGCGTCGATGGAGGGCTCCATGAAGCTGATGGATTTCGAGGACGCGCCTCCGTTGCTCTACTTCGAGGGAGTCGGCACGGGACGACTGGAGGACGACCCGGCAACCGTCCACCACCAGCGGCGCACCTTCCAGCTCCTCACCGCCTGCGCCCTCTCCCCGGACGGATCCCTGGCTCTCATCGAAGACATCGCGCAGGATTGCGGCCATGAGGAACATGCCTGAGTGGTACAAGTCCAGCTACAGCGGCGGCAGCGGCGGCGACTGCCTGGAGATAGCCGACGGCCACCGCACCCTCATCCCCGTTCGCGACTCCAAGAACCCCGAAGGCCTGAAGCTCGTGTTCCGGGCCACTGCCTGGGCCGCATTCGTCGAGAACCTCAAGGACGAGAGGGCCTGAGCTTCGGGACCCGGGCTTCGAGCCCCTTTTTCAAGGAATGGGTGGAGGGCTTCAACCCACCCTCCCACCCGGTGAGTTGACGCGACGCGCCCGGCTTGCCACGGACAGTCACCTACCTCTACCGTTCCTGGACAAGCAACAGCCCCCGCCCGGTGCGCCAACACCTGCGGGGGCTTAACCAACGAGATCGAGAGACGTCGATCCCATGGCTGAAGCCAACTTTAGTGCTGCCTCCCCGTCCGCGCACCCCACGGCGGGCCCGGGTTACGGCAAACGCACCGCTCCGGACCAACTCCGCGCCACAAACCACGACTTCGCCCACCTCCCACCCCGCGAAGCCGCCATCGCCGCCTACCTGGACCGGCTCCCCGACGGCACGGACATCTCCGTAAAGACGCTGGCCAAACAGCTCCCCTACGGCCAGTGCGCCCTCGGCACGGCCCTCAACCGCATCCAGCAGGCAGGCCACCTGCGCCGAGGCCGGGAGTGCATCACGGCCGACGACGGCAGTTCCCGCTGGATCACCCGATCGTGGTGGTCCCGTACCGCCCGGGATGACGACTGGTGGACGGCGTTCACTCGCGGCGACGCACCGCGGCCGGAGGCCACACGCCCCACCCGTTCCCGCGCCCACATCCTCCTGGCCGCCCTCGGCCGCACGGCCCCAGTTCTGTCCCTCTCCGAAGCAGACTGCGCGACGCTCGCCCCACTCGTGACGGACTGGTTCGAGCGAGGCGCCTCGGAGGACGACGTACTGCGTGCGCTCACCGCCGGCCTGCCGGCGCCCGTCCATCACGCAGCGGCCCTGGTCCGCAGACGCCTGACCAGCAAACTTCCGCTCCCACCCGCCCGCCCACCCCTGCGCGTCCTGGAGTGCGCCAACTGCGGCGCCCCGGGCCGTCCGGAGTCCCTGCCAGGGGGGCGTTGCAGCGCCTGCCGGGGCGAACGCGCCCCCGCGCAACCGCCCGCACCCCTGTCCGCCCCCACAGTTCACGACCACGCGGCCCAGATCCGCGCTGCGATGTCCCGACGACGACAAGAGAGGGCACACGCATGACGGCTCCTACGGTCCGGCGCCACCAGCCCGGGGCACGATGGAGGGAAGGAGGCGACACCATGACCCGAGACACGACCGACCGCCCGCAGATGGATGTCGAGGACTTCGACGAACTCGTGAGCAGGGCTCCGAGGGAGATCCGGAACAGGCTGGAGTTCCTGGGCGGGCGACTGTGCATCCGGCACGGCCCCCTCGACGTGGACGAGTTCGAGGAGCTTGCCGCAGTGGCGCCCGAGGCAGTGCGGCTTGAGTACATCAATGGAAAGGTAGAGGTCAAAGCCATGCCGGACGGCAACCACACGTCGATCTTCCTGTGGCTGTCGCGCCAGTGCATGCAGCATCGACCCGACCTGGATCTCGCACCGGAGCGGGGCGTCAAGGCAGAGGCCTACCGCAAGGGCCGGGCACGCACGGATGGGTTCCTGGCACCAGTGGATCACTTCAAAGGCGACCGAGAGTGGTCCGACCCCGACGGTGCCCTGATGGCCGTGGAGATCACCTCCCACGACCGCGACACCGATCAACGCGACCGCATCGACAAGCCCATCGGCTACGCCGAAGCCGCGATCCCCGTCTACCTCCTCATCGACCGCGACAACAACACACTCACCGTCCACAGCGAACCGAAAGACGGCCGCTACCAGCAGATCTCCCGACACCCTTGGGGCGCCACCGTCGAGCTCCCCACCCCCGTGAACATCACCCTGGACACCGAGAAGCTCAAGGACTACACCGACTGAGGACAATGGGCACCATGAACCACGCCCAGCTGACCGCCCTAGGCCGTGCCCTCCGTCTCCTCGGTGAGCACGGGGAGGCCCTCACCGCCGACACCCCGGACGCCAAGCTGCACGAGGTCAAGGCCGATCTGAAGCGCGCGCTGGACCTGCTGGAGGAGAGCGTCTCGAACGCCGCGCCCACCACCCGCTGCCCCGAGCACCCGAACGGCCCGGTCGACGAGGCCGCCCCCGACCTGTGCCTGCTGTGCGAGACGCGGCGCCGGGCCGCCCGCCGGAACGAGTTCAACGGGCCCGCCCCCCAGCACCAGCCCATCCAGCCCGCGCCGTCCCGCTACGGCGTGCGCGGCGACCGCCCCCAGCCCCAGCAGCGCTGGCTGGCGGAGCTGTGGAACGGCCAGACCTGGCAGCTGTGCGGCACCCCGCGCCGGGACCGCCGCGAGGCCGAGCTGTTCATCAACGCCCAGCGCAAGGCACCCCGGGCCGCCATGGCGTACCGGCTGGTGCACGAGTTCACCGACTACGAGGTGCTGCGGGTGTGGGGGACGCCCGTACGGATCGACATCGAGCCGATGGGCAACCTGTAGGCCCCTACAGCAGCGGCAGGGGCAGGAACTCGTGTCCCTCCCACAGGCGCCGCGAGCGCTCCTCCGGGTACGCCGTGACCACCGGCTCCGCGTCCAGCACCTGCACCAGCCGCTCGGCGTCGTCGTACACCGGCCAGCCCGGGTCGCCCGACCGCGCGAAGGACGTCCAGGACGTGCGGAAGCGGGACGACAGCGCGAGGGCATCGGCGGACGGCTCCGCGCCCGCGAACAGCAAAAGCCCCAGGTCGGCCCCGTACGTGCCGAACAGCAGCGGGATGTCCAGGCCGTGGCAGGCGCCGAGCGCGCCGCCGTTGCCCGGGGCCGGCCAGGTCAGTTCGTAGACGTGCGCGCGTCCGCCGCCCGCGCGCTGCGCCTCTGCCAGGTGCAGGGACGGCATGTTGAACAGCCAGTCCGTCTGGACGCGTTCGTAGAGTTCCGAAGGGGAGGCCTCCGGAAAGGCCGTGCGGTAGGCCTGTTCGCCGTCGGGACCGGGGGCGAACAGGCGCAGGGCCGAGGCCGCCCTCTCCTCGGTGATCCGGTTCAGTTGGCCCACCATGGCGATGAACAGGCGGTACTCGTCGCGGTTGTGGCCGACGAGGAGGTCGACGTCCTTCGCCGAACCGGCCGCCAGTGCCTGCCACGGCGTGGCCGGCAGGACCTCCCCGTCGACCACCGGGGAGAAGGGCGTGACCGTGGGCGCCGCCTGGCCCCAGCGGTCGACGCGTTGGAGCATCTTGGCACTCAGCGTCTCGCCCGCCGAGGTCAGCTTGCGCGGAGCGATCGTCGACAGGTCGGCGACCGTGGGGCGCAGGCCCAGCTCGGCGGCGAGGGCGGTGCCGATGTCCCGGGCCAGGGCGTCGGAGAAGAAGGTCCCCGGCACGCTCTGCGCGATCGCCCGCCGGAACAGGCCGGCCGCACGCGGCATGGAGAGCAGGGAGGCGACCGAGCCCGCGCCTGCGGACTCCCCGAAGATCGTGACCTGGCCGGGGTCCCCGCCGAACGCCTCGACGTTGACCCGCACCCACTCCAGCGCGGCCACCTGGTCGAGCAGTCCGCGGTTGGCGGGCGCTCCCTCGATGTGCGCGAAACCCTCCATGCCCAGGCGGTAGTTGAGGGACACGACGACCACGTCGCCGTCTTCGGCGATGTGCCGGGCGTCGTAGCCGGGGCTGCCGGAGTGGCCGAGTTTGTAGGCGCCGCCGTAGATCCACACCATCACCGGACGGCGGGCCGCCGGATCGGGGTCGGGGGTCCAGACGTTGACCGTGAGCCACTCGTCGCCCTCGGGAAGGCCGAGCAGGCCCGGGCCTCCCAGGTTGCCGAGGTCCTGCGGGGGCGGCGGTCCGAAGGCGTACGCGTCACGTATGCCGTCCCAGCTCTCGGCGGGGCGCGGCGCCTGGAAGCGGGCCTCCCCGACCGGTGGTGCGGCGAACGGGATGCCGCGGAAGACCGCGAGCCCCGCCTCCCTCCGGCCCTGGACGGCACCGGCGGTGGTGCGCACCACCGGCCCGGGCTGTCCGGCGGAACCGTCGTGCGGCGGGCGGGACTCGGTCGTCGTCATCTGGATCTCCTCACTCAAGGCCGGTGAACAGGCGCTCCGTCAGTGTCCTCGGCCGGCGTGAGCAGATCCAGGGCCTCAGGGGCGGGGGTCAGCTGAGGGACTTGAGCGCCGCGGGGTCGTAGGGCGCCAGCTCCTCGAAGCGGCCGTCGAGCACCTTCCGGGCCCACTCGGGATCCTGGAGCAGGGCGCGGCCGACAGCGACCATGTCGAACTCGTCACGCTCGAAGCGGTCGAGGAGGTTGTCGAGGTCGCCCAGTTCGGCGCCCTGGCCCTGGAAGGCCTTGATGAAGTCGCCGTTCAGGCCGACCGAGCCGACGGTGATGGCGGGCTTGCCGGTGAGCTTCTTGGTCCAGCCGGCCAGGTTGAGGTCGGAGTCCTCGAACTCGGGGAGCCAGTAGCGGCGGGTGGAGGCGTGGAAGGCGTCGACGCCGGCGGCGGCGAGCGGGGTCAGGATGGCCTCCAGCTCCTCCGGGGTCTCGGCGAGTCGGGCGTCGTAGGCCTCCTGCTTCCACTGGGAGTAGCGGAAGATGACGGGGAAGTCGGCGGAGACGGTCTCGCGGACGGCCGCGACGATCTCCTCCGAGAGCTTGGCGCGCGCGACCCGGTCGCCGCCGTAGGCGTCGGTGCGGCGGTTGGTGCCCTCCCACAGGAACTGGTCGAGCAGGTAGCCGTGGGCGCCGTGGAGCTCGACGCCGTCGAAGCCGATGCGCTCGGCGGCGGCAGCGGCCTCGGCGAACGCGCCGATGACGGCGTCGATGTCGGCCTGGGTCATGGCCTTGCCGGTGGGCTCGTCGGCGCCGATGCGCAGGCCGGAGGGGCCGACGGCCGGGGCGTCCGCGAACGGCGGTTCACCCTGGTTGCGGACCATGCCGATGTGCCAGAGCTGCGGCACGATCGTGCCGCCCGCGGCGTGCACCGCCTCGGCGACCTTCGCCCAGCCCGCCAGCTGCTCCTCGCCGTGGAACCGCGGCACGCGGTCGCTCTGCCCGGCCGACTCGTGGCCGACGTAGGTGCCCTCGGTGACGATCAGGCCGACGCCGGCGGCGGCGCGGCGCGCGTAGTACGACACGACGTCCTCGCCGGGCACACCGCCGGGGGAGAACATGCGGGTCATCGGCGCCATCGCGATCCGGTTGGGAACGGTCAGGCCGCCCAGCGATACGGGCCGGGACAGGATTTCGGCGGCGCGGGAGGCGGAGGCGGCGACAGTCACGTGGGGGCTCACTTTCGGATACCGGCGGGTATGTGCATACGCATAGGACCGACCTCACCTTCAACCATCCGGTCCCGCCCCGCCATCCCACCCCCGCTGTGATCCCGGACACGCGCCCCGCACGCATCCCGGACACGCCCGAGGGCGGCACCCCCTGTCGGAACAGGAAGTGCCGCCCTCGGAGCGGACGTTGATCGACCGGGTCGATCAGAAGTCCATGTCACCGCCCGGCATGCCGCCGCCCGCGGGCGCGGCGGCCTTCTCCGGCTTGTCGGCGATGACGGCCTCGGTGGTGAGGAACAGCGCGGCGATGGAGGCGGCGTTCTGCAGGGCAGAGCGGGTCACCTTCGCCGGGTCGATGATGCCCTCGGCGATCATGTCGACGTACTCACCGGTCGCGGCGTTCAGGCCGTGGCCGACCTGGAGGTTGCGGACCTTCTCCACGACGACGCCGCCCTCGAGACCACCGTTGACGGCGATCTGCTTCAGCGGGGCCTCCAGCGCGAGCTTCACGGCGTTGGCGCCGGTCGCCTCGTCACCGTCGAGCTCCAGCTTCTCGAAGACCTGGGAGGCCTGGAGCAGGGCCACGCCACCACCGGCGACGATGCCCTCCTCGACGGCCGCCTTGGCGTTGCGCACGGCGTCCTCGATGCGGTGCTTGCGCTCCTTGAGCTCCACCTCGGTGGCGGCACCGGCCTTGATGACCGCGACACCGCCGGCGAGCTTCGCCAGGCGCTCCTGGAGCTTCTCGCGGTCGTAGTCCGAGTCGCTGTTCTCGATCTCGGCGCGGATCTGGTTGACGCGGCCCTGGACCTGGTCGGCCGAGCCGGCACCGTCGACGATGGTGGTCTCGTCCTTGGTGATGACGACCTTGCGGGCCTTGCCCAGCAGGTCGAGCGTGGCGTTCTCCAGCTTGAGGCCGACCTCCTCGGAGATCACCTCGCCGCCGGTGAGGATGCCGATGTCCTGCAGCATCGCCTTGCGGCGGTCGCCGAAGCCCGGGGCCTTGACGGCGACGGACTTGAAGGTGCCGCGGATCTTGTTGACGACCAGGGTCGACAGGGCCTCGCCCTCGACGTCCTCGGCGATGATCAGCAGCGGCTTGCCCGACTGCATGACCTTCTCCAGGAGCGGGAGCAGGTCCTTGACGTTGGAGATCTTGGAGTTCGCGATCAGGATGTACGGGTCGTCGAGGACGGCCTCCATACGCTCCATGTCGGTCGCGAAGTACGCCGAGATGTAGCCCTTGTCGAAGCGCATACCCTCGGTGAGCTCCAGCTCCAGACCGAAGGTCTGGGACTCCTCGACGGTGATGACGCCTTCCTTGCCGACCTTGTCCATGGCCTCGGCGATGAGCTCGCCGATCTGGGTGTCGGCGGCGGAGATGGAGGCCGTGGAGGCGATCTGCTCCTTGGTCTCGACGTCCTTCGCCTGCTCCAGCAGGGCGGCGGAGACGGCCTCGACGGCCTTCTCGATACCGCGCTTGAGGGCCATCGGGTTGGCGCCGGCGGCTACGTTGCGCAGGCCCTCCTTGACCAGGGCCTGGGCGAGAACGGTCGCGGTGGTCGTACCGTCACCGGCGACGTCGTCCGTCTTCTTGGCGACTTCCTTGACCAGCTCGGCGCCGATCTTCTCGTACGGGTCCTCGAGCTCGATCTCCTTGGCGATGGAGACACCATCGTTGGTGATCGTGGGCGCGCCCCACTTCTTCTCGAGGACGACGTTGCGGCCCTTGGGGCCGAGCGTCACCTTGACGGCGTCCGCGAGCTGGTTCATGCCGCGCTCGAGGCCGCGCCGCGCCTCCTCGTCGAACGCGATGATCTTGGCCATGTGAAGTGGTCCCTCCAGGACTGGGGGTGATTACTTCGGACCGCGCCCGCGCCCGCGACGGACGGCTCGCTTGCCTTGTGGTTCCTTCCCCACCTGGCCTGCGGGCCTCACCGACCCGGTCCTTACGTTGTCACTCTCACCTTCAGAGTGCTAACGCAATGATTAGCACTCGACCCCCGAGAGTGCAAGGCGCGCTCGCGCAGCGAGTGCTCGTTGAGGGGTGGTGGTCGGGTGACGGGCGGGCGCAAGCGCCCGCCCTGGATCGGGCGGGGTCGTCAGCCGCCCGCGAACACCGTCGGCCAGGCCCTTCGAACACGCGGAAGGGCCCGCACCCCGGGGGGTACGGGCCCTTCTGAGAAGACCGGTCGCTTGAGCGGTGGTCGTGGTGCGCGTTCAGGCAGAGACGCGAACCATGTCGGCCTGCGGTCCCTTCTGGCCCTGCGAGATCTCGAACTCGACCCGCTGGCCCTCTTCAAGGGTGCGGTAGCCGTCCATCTGAATCGCGCTGTAGTGGACGAAAACATCCGCACCACCGTCGACCGCGATGAAGCCGTACCCCTTCTCCGCGTTGAACCACTTGACGGTGCCCTGAGCCATGCCTAACTCCCCTATTACTGGCCCTTGCACAGATCCACACTTCGCGGACCCGGGTCAGACCTCACCCCCCACGGTTGGGGGCGTGCGCCGGAACGCGTCGACCGCGGCTGAATGTATCTGTCCAACTGCCGTCTGCAACAGGTCAATCGGACGAGAATTCTGGACGCGCAGGGTCCGGAATGTGGGGAGAATTCGCCCGAATTCAGGGCAAGTCGGGCTCCATAAAAGGAACAAAAGCCGCGAAAGACGCGCACACTTTGGCTACATCTTGTCGGACTCGCGGCAGGAATTCAGGGTTTCGATCGGGGGATCGGTATCGCGTTCCCCAACTGTACCCCGCTCAACCACACAGAATTGCCCCCTCCGCTTCTCTCACGGAGGGGGCAATTCGATGAACTCTCGGTAATCGTCGTTACCGAAGGTAACAATCGGGCCGGTCGACCGGTTCAGCCACCGGCGACGGCGGGAATGATCGACACGCCGGCACCGTCCGGCGTCGCCGTCTCCAGCCCCTGCTCGAACCGCACGTCGTCGTCGTTCACGTAGACGTTGACGAACCGGCGCAGCTTGCCCTGGTCGTCGAGCACCCGGGCGGCGATCCCGGTGTGGTTCTTCTCCAGATCGGCGATGACCTCACCGAGGTTCGCGCCCTCGGCGGCGACCTCGGCCTGCCCGCCGGTGTAGGTACGCAGGATGGTGGGGATGCGAACGGTGACGCTCATGACTTCAAAACCTCCGGTTGGGTAGCGCGCTCAGGGGCGCGGGGAACTGCGCGACCAACCCCCACGGGCCCGCAGCGAACAACGACGCTCAGAGCAGCCCGGCCTCACGGAACGATTCGAGGTTGGGGCGAATGGTCGCCGTCAGACCCGTGCCCGCCACTGCGTCCAGCGTCTTGAGGCCATCCCCGGTGTTGAGCACCACTGTCGTCTTCGACGGATCCAGCAGCCCGCTCTCGATCAGCTTCTTGGTGACACCCACCGTCACACCACCGGCGGTCTCCGCGAAGATCCCCTCGGTCCTGGCGAGGATCTTGATCGCGTCGACGACCTGCTCGTCGTTCACGTCCTCCACCGCACCGCCGGTCCGCCGCGCGATGTCCAGCACGTACGGCCCGTCCGCCGGGTTGCCGATGGCGAGCGACTTGGCGATGGTGTTCGGCTTCTGCGGCCGCACGACGTCGTGCCCGGCCTTGTAGGCGACGGACACCGGCGAGCAGCCCTCGGCCTGCGCACCGAAGATCTTGTACGGCTTGTCCTCGACAAGACCGAGCTTGATCAGCTCCTGCAGCCCCTTGTCGATCTTCGTGAGCTGCGAGCCGGAGGCGATCGGCACGACGAGCTGGTCCGGCAGCTGCCAGCCGAGCTGCTCGCAGATCTCGTACGCGAGGGTCTTGGAGCCCTCCGCGTAGTACGGCCGGAGGTTGACGTTGACGAAGCCCCAGCCCTCGCCCGCCGGGTCGCCGATCAGCTCGGAGCAGAAGCGGTTCACGTCGTCGTAGTTGCCCTCGATGCCGACGAGCTCGCCGCCGTAGACCGCGGCCATGACGACCTTGCCCTGCTCCAGGTCGTGCGGGATGAACACGCAGGAGCGGAAGCCGGCGCGGGCCGCGGCGGCACCCACCGCACCGGCGAGGTTGCCGGTGGAGGAGCAGGAGAGCGTGGTGAAGCCGAAGGCGCGGGCGGCCTCCAGGGCCTGGGCGACGACGCGGTCCTTGAAGGAGTGCGTCGGGTTGCCGGAGTCGTCCTTGACGAACAGCTTGCCGGCGTCGACGCCCAGCTCGCGCGCGAGGTTGTCGGCCTTGACGAGCTTGGTCCAGCCGGGGTTGATGTTGGGCTTGTCCGCCACGTCGGCCGGGACGGGCAGCAGCGGGGCGTAGCGCCAGATGTTCGCGGGGCCCGCTTCGATCCGCTTGCGGAGTTCCTCGGTGTCGTAGGCCGAGAAGTCGTAGGCGATCTCCAGCGGGCCGAAACACTCCTCGCAGGCGAAGACCGGTCCGAGGGGTACGCGGTGACCGCACTCGCGGCAGCTCAGCGCGGCAGCGGGACCGAGGTCTACGGTGGAGTCAGTGGTGCTTGCAACAGTCTGCACAGCCATGTGAGGCGAGGCCCTTTCTCCTCATCTTCCTCACGACGCATCTCGCCGTGAGACGGATTTGGCACCTTCCCGAGCCGGGAGCCTCGCGCACGAGGTCGACAGTGACCTACGAGTACCGACTGGAGGGTTGCCGGGGCTTCATCGGGCCGTTTCCCTCTGCCCCTCTGGATGAGCTGTATGTGGTTGTAGGCGGCGGGTGACCCCGGACATGCGATGGTCATCCGCCTTGTTCAAGACTGTAACCGACGACCAGGACAGTTGAGATAGTCGTCCGAACCGCGAGATGGATCACACCCCGTCCCGCCGAGAGTACGCAGAGGAGCCGCCACGGTGCTGGAAGAAGTCGAGCGCTGGCTGAGCACCCGTTCCTGGTCAGCGAACGAACGCCCCCTCCACCAGATGCTCGCCGCGAAGCAGCGCACGGGCCAGACGGTCAGCGTCGTGCTGCCCGCCCTCAACGAGGAGGCAACGGTCGGCGACATCGTCGCCGTCATCCGCCATGACCTGATGCGGCAGGTTCCGCTCGTCGACGAACTGGTCGTCGTCGACTCCGGCTCGACCGACCGTACGTCCGAGGTGGCCGCTGCCGCGGGCGCGCGGGTGGTGCACCGGGACGCGATACTCCCGCGCCTGCCCGCCGTGCCCGGCAAGGGCGAGGTGCTGTGGCGCTCGCTGCTCGTCACCCGCGGGGACATCGTCTGTTTCGTCGACGCGGACCTCAGGGACTTCTCGTCCGACTTCGTCTCCGGGATCGTGGGCCCGCTGCTCACGGACCCGGACGTGGAGCTGGTGAAGGCCATGTACGACCGGCCGCTCTCCGGTGCCGCCGGGCAGGGCGGCCGGGTCACCGAGCTGATGGCGCGCCCGCTGCTCAACATGCACTGGCCGCAGCTGGCCGGCTTCGTCCAGCCGCTCGGCGGCGAGTACGCGGCCCGCCGCTCCCTGCTGGAGCAGCTGCCGTTCCCCGTCGGGTACGGCGTGGAGCTGGGGATGCTGGTCGACGCCCTGCACCTGGCGGGCCTGGACGCCCTCGCCCAGGTGGACGTCGGGGTGCGCAAACACCGGCACCAGGACGGGCAGGCGCTGGGCCGGATGGCCGCCGCGATCTACCGCACGGCCCAGCTGCGGCTGGCCCGCGGGCATCTGATCCGGCCGTCCCTGACCCAGTTCGAGCGGGGGGAGGACGGCTTCGAGCCGCGCACCTACTCCGTGGACACCGAGGAGCGTCCGCCGATGGTGGACATCGCCGAGTACCAGGCGCGGAGAGCGGCCTGACCGGGGCCGTTTTCGGCCGGACCCGACAGATCCGCACGTTTGAGCGTTTGGGGGCCGGGCTAGGTTGAGGCTTATGGCTTCAACGTACGGTGCTGCGCAGGTGCTGGTGGCCTCCAACCGGGGTCCGGTCTCCTACACGGTGGGTGAGGACGGTTCGCTGGACGCCAAACGGGGCGGCGGCGGGCTGGTCTCCGGCCTCTCCGCGATCGGCTCGGACGCGGACGCGCTGTGGGTGTGCTCGGCGCTGTCCGACGGCGACCGGGAAGCGGTCCGGCGTGGGGTCGGCGAGGATGGCGTGCGGATGCTGGACATCCCGGCCGACGTGCACGCCGACGCGTACAACGGCATCGCCAACTCGGTCCTGTGGTTCGTGCACCACATGCTCTACCAGACGCCCCTGGAGCCGGTCTTCGACGCGGAGTTCCGACGGCAGTGGGCGTCCTACGAGGCGTACAACCGGGCGTTCGCCGAGGCGCTGGCCGAGGAGGCGGCGCAGGGCGCGGCGGTGGTGGTGCAGGACTACCACCTCACGCTGGTGCCGGGCATGCTGCGCGAGCTGCGGCCCGACCTGCGCATCGGGCACTTCTCGCACACGCCGTGGGCGCCGCCCGAGTACTTCCGGATGCTGCCGGACGACGTGGCCGGGCAGGTGCTGCGCGGCATGCTCGGCGCGGACCGCCTCGGCTTCCTCACCGAGCGCTGGGCGGAGGCGTTCACCGCGTGCGCCGAGCGGTTCGCAGGCGGGCTCGGCGGCACCCGGGTCGGGGTGCACGGCCTGGGCGCCGACGCCGACTTCCTGCGCAAGCGGGCGCACGAGCCGGACGTCGAGGAGCGGATGGCAGCGCTGCGGCAGGAGATCGGCGAGGGCCGCCGCACCATCGTGCGGGTCGACCGCACCGAGCTGTCGAAGAACATCGTGCGCGGCCTGCTGGCCTACCGCCGGCTGCTGGAGACCCACGCCGAGTGGCGCGAGCAGGTGGTGCACGTCGCCTTCGCCTACCCCTCGCGGCAGGACCTCGCGGTGTACCGGGACTACACGGCCGAGGTGCAGCGGGTCGCCGACGAGATCAACGCCGCGTACGGCACGCCGGGCTGGACGCCGGTCGTGCTGCACGTCAAGGACGACTTCGCCCGCTCGCTGGCCGCGTACCGGCTGGCCGACGTGGCCCTGGTCAACCCCATCCGCGACGGCATGAACCTCGTCGCCAAGGAGGTCCCGGTCGTCTCCGACGCGGGCTGCGCGCTCGTCCTGTCGCGGGAGGCCGGGGCGCACGAGGAGCTGGGCGAGGACGCGATCACGGTGAACCCCTACGACGTGACGGGCACGGCCGCGGCCCTGCACGAGGCGCTGTCGATGCGCCCGGAGGAACGCGCCGAGCGCAGCAAGCGCCTGGCAGCGGCGGCGACGGCACTGCCGCCGGCGCAGTGGTTCGTGGACCAGCTCGACGCGTTGAGGGGCTGAACGGCGATGACCGCGAACGCGTTGCCCGCGCCTGTCACGAAGGCCGGGCAGGAGGGGCTCGCCGCCCTGCTCGCCGACCCCGGCAAGGCGCTTGTCGCCCTGGACTTCGACGGAACGCTCGCGCCGATCGTCGCCGACCCGGAGCTGGCCCGGGCCCACCCGGAGGCGCTGGGCGCCCTGGTGGCGCTCGCCCCGAAGGTCGCCGCCGTCGCGGTGATCACCGGCCGGCCGGCCGAGGTCGCCGTACGCAACGGCGGCTTCGCGGGCGTGCCGGGTCTGGAGCACCTCGTCGTCCTCGGGCACTACGGCGCCGAGCGGTGGGACGCCCGCAGCGGCGAGGTCACCGCCCCCGACCCGCACCCGGGCGTCGACGCCGTGCGCGCCGAGCTGCCCGGGCTGCTCGAAGGGAGCGGGACCTGGGTCGAGGACAAGGGCCGGGCGGTGGCCGTGCACACCCGCCGGGCCGCCGACCCGCAGGCCGCCTTCGAGGCCCTGCGCGAGCCGCTCACCGGCCTGGCGACCCGGCACGGCCTGATCGTCGAGCCCGGCCGCATGGTCCTCGAACTGCGCCCGCCCGGCATGGACAAGGGCGTCGCCCTGACCGGCTTCGCCCGGGAGATCGGCGCCGGATCCGTCCTCTACGGCGGCGACGACCTGGGCGACCTGCCCGCGTACTCCGCCGTCGACACCCTCCGCATGTCCGGCACCCCGGGCCTGCTGGTGTGCAGCGGCAGCGACGAGGTGAGCGAGCTCAGCGAACGGGCGGACGTGGTGGTGGACGGCCCGGAGGGTGTCGTACGGCTGCTGGCCGCGCTGGCGAACCGGATCGGCTGAAGGGCAACGTCCCTCAGGGGCGCGGGGCAGCATCGATATGCGGCTCCGCCGCGGGGCGCGAGCAACCACAACGGGCCCGCGGCCCGCGACGGCCGGGAATCCCCACTCACCGCTCGGACCGACGCCGCTCCCGAACACGCCGCAACCGATTCACCGTCACCGGATCATGCTGCAACGCCCGTGCATCATCCAGCAGCGCGTTGAGGAGCTGGTAGTAGCGCACAGGAGCGAGCCCCAGCTCCTCCCGTATGGCCCGCTCCTTCACGCCGGGCCCGGAGAAGCCCCGGCGTTCGAGCGCGAGAATGTCCCGCTCCCGGCGCCCGAGCCCCTGCTCACCCGTGTCCTCGTCCATACCCGGCACCGTAACGCCCCCCACCGACAGCCCAGCGGAGCTACTCCGCGCTCTCCGCCCGGCCCGCCGCCGCCTGGAGGTGGCCGAGGACGCCCGAAGGGCTGCCGCCGGGCGCGACGGCCTTGCCGATCTGCTGCTTGACCCGGGCGCTGACGTCGGCCCAGGAGGTCTTGCCGACCGGGTACAGCTCGGAGGTCAGCAGCTCCTCCAGGAACGGCCTGAGGTGCCGGTCCTCGTCGGAGGCGGCCATGGTGGTGGACGCGGAGGAGGTGACCGGCAACAGGTCGTACTCGCGGGAGAAGGCCAGCACGTTCTTCTCGCTGTAGACGAAGTCGAGGAAGTCGCCCACCTGGTCGCGGTGGCCGTTCTCGCGGAAGGCCGTCATCCAGTCGGCCACACCGAGCGTGGACTTGCTCGGGCCTCCCTTGCCCGGCATGGGCACCATGCCGTACTTCACGCCCTTGCTCTCGGCGATCTTCATCAGCGAGGGGTGGCCGTTGAGCATGCCGACCTGGCCCTTGGCGAAGGCGGCGAACGCGGCGGCCCGGTTCAGCTCGCCCGGCGCGACCGGCCCGGTCAGGTCCTTGCCGACCAGGTCGTTCTTCAGCCACGAGAAGGTGTCGATGTTCTCCGGGGAGTCGATGCCGTAGCTGTCGACGCTGTCGGTGTAGCCGCCCCCGCCGCTGAGCATCCACTGCATCGTCTCGGCCTGCGCCTCCTCCGGGCCGAGCGGCAGCGCGTACGGATACGTCACGCCCTCGGCCTTGAGCGCCTCGGCGTTCTCGGCCAGGTCGTCCCAGGACTCGGGCGCTGTGATGCCGGCCTTGGCGAAGAGGGTCTTGTTGTAGAAGAGGACGCGCGTGGAGGCGGCGAACGGCATCCCGTACTGCACGCCCTTCACCTGGCCCGCGGAGGCCAGCTGCCCGACAAAGTCGGCCTGCACGGGTATGGAGAGCAGTTCGTCGGCCTTGTAGAGCTGGTTCTTGGCCGCGTAGTCGGCGTAGGCGCCGATCTGCGCCATGTCCGGCGGGTCACCGGCGGCGACCATCTCCCTGACCTCGCGGTCGACGTCGTTCCAGGAGTAGACGCTGACGTCGATCGTGACACCGGGGTGGTCGGCCTCGTACTCCTCGGCGAGCTTGTCCCAGTACTTCTTCGAGCTGTTGGCCGCGCTGTCGCCGTAGTCGGCGGCGACCAGCTTGAGCGTCACGTCCCCCGAGCCGCCCGTCATGCCGCAGCCGCCGAGCACCGCCGTCATGCCCAGTGCGGACACCGCCGCGATCGTTCCTGCCATTCGCCGCCGCTGCACCGCTGTTCTTCCCCAACCCTGGCGTCGCCGCCTCTGAAACTTTTCGATATTCGGAATAAGGTCTACACCACGTGAGTGGACTAGACCTCTTGCGGGTCACCGGGTCACACTGTTTCCGTGAGACATGTCATCGCCCTCGACGTGGGCGGCACCGGAATGAAGGCCGCCCTGGCCGGGCCCGGGGGCGAGGTGCTGCACCGGGCCCGCCGGGCCACCGGACGCGCCCAGGGGCCGGACGCCGTCGTCGCGGGCATCCTCGACTTCGCCGCCGAGCTGCACGCCTACGGCGCCGAGCACTTCGGCACGCCCGCGTCCGCCGCCGGTGTGGCCGTCCCCGGCATCGTCGACGAGACGGACGGCGTCGCCGTCTACGCCGCCAACCTCGGCTGGCGCGACGTCCCGCTGCGCGCCCTGCTGTCCGAGCGGCTCGGCGTTCCGGTCGCCCTCGGCCACGACGTGCGCACCGGCGGCCTCGCCGAGGGCCGGGTCGGCGCCGGCCGGGGCGCGGACCGGTTCCTGTTCGTGGCCCTGGGCACCGGCATCGCGGGCGCCATCGGCGTCGACGGCCGGGTGGAGGCGGGCGCGCACGGCTTCGCGGGCGAGATCGGCCACATCGTCGTACGCCCCGGCGGGTCCCCCTGTCCGTGCGGGCAGCACGGCTGCCTGGAGCGCTTCGCCTCGGCGGCGGCCGTGAGCGAGGCCTGGGCCGCGGCCTCCGGCGACCCGGACGCGGACGCGGCGGACTGCGCGAAGGCGGTGGACTCCGGCGACCCGAAGGCCCGGGCGGTCTGGCAGCAGGCGGTCGACGCCCTCGCCGACGGCCTGGTCACCGCTCTGACGTTGCTGGACCCCCGCACTCTGATCATCGGCGGCGGCTTGGCGGAGGCGGGGGAAACCCTGTTCACGCCGCTCAGGCAAGCGATCCACGGCCGCCTCACCTTCCAGAAACAGCCGACACTCGTCCCGGCGGCGCTGGGGGACAGCGCCGGTTGCCTGGGGGCGGGCCTGCTGGCCTGGGACCTTCTGGCATCGACCGACCGTATGGAGGTAACGCCCTGATGACGGATGCCCCAGGGGCGCGGGGAACTGCGCGACCAGCCACGACGCACCCGCACTCCGCCACATCGGGGACCCCCACTGTGCTCACCGGCGCGACAGTGGTCCTCCCGACCGGAACCGTCGAAAACGGCCAGGTAGCCATCGACGGCACCCGCATCGCCCGGGCCGCCCCGGAAAACGCCCAGGTCATCGACGTAACAGACCACTACGTGATCCCCGGCTTCGTCGACCTGCACAACCACGGCGGCGGCGGAGCCTCCTTCACCTCCGGCTCGGTCGACGACATCCTCAAGGGCATCCACACCCACCGCCTGCACGGCACGACCACCCTGGTCGCCTCCACCGTCACCGGCGACATGGACTCCCTCACCCACCGCGCCGGCCTGCTGAGCGAACTCGCCGAGCAGGGCGAGATCGCCGGCGTCCACTTCGAGGGCCCGTTCATCTCCCCCTGCCGCAAGGGAGCCCACTCCGAGGCCCTCCTGCGCGACCCCCACCCCGCGGAGGTCCGCAAGCTGATCGACGCGGCCCGGGGCCGGGCGAAGATGCTCACGCTGGCCGCCGAGCTCCCCGGCGGCCTCGACTCCGTACGCCTCCTCGCCGACCACGGCGTGATCGCGGCGATCGGCCACACGGACGCCACGTACGAGCAGACGGTCGAGGCCATCGACGCGGGCGCCACGGTCGCCACCCACCTCTTCAACGCGATGCCCCCGCTCGGCCACCGCTCCCCCGGCCCGATCGCGGCTCTCCTGGAGGACGACCGGGTCACCGTCGAGCTGATCAACGATGGCACGCACCTGCACCCCGCCGCGCTGCAACTGGCGTTCCACCACGCGGGAGCGGACCGGGTCGCGTTCATCACGGACGCGATGGACGCGGCCGGTTTCGGCGACGGACGCTACTGGCTGGGTCCGCTGGAGGTGGAGGTCGCGGACGGCGTGGCCCGGCTGGTGGAGGACGGCACGATCGCCGGCTCGACCCTCACGCTGGACCGCGCCTTCAAGCGGGCGGTCACGGTCGACGGCCTGTCCGTCGAGGACGCGGTGACGGCCCTGTCCGCCACCCCGGCCCGGCTGCTCGGCATGGCCGGCACGATCGGTTCACTGGAGCCCGGGAAGGACGCGGACCTGCTGATCCTGGACTCCGCGTACGAGCTGAAGGGCGTGATGCGCCGGGGTGAATGGGTGGTCGGTCCCCAACTGGGCTGATCCATCCCCCAGTCGAGAGACGGTGGCCGACTCCAGGACTGGGCCGACCGCCGTCTCTTTGGCATGATCGGGCTACCTGCACGTTCACGTCGGCAAGCACATCGGGGGAGGTCGGCCCAGGTGATCCTCACGGTCACGCTGAACACCGCTCTCGACATCACCTACCGCGTACGGTCCCTCAGGCCGCACGCCTCGCATCGCGTCTCCGAGGTGACGGAACGCCCGGGCGGCAAGGGCGTCAACGTGGCCCGGGTGCTCGCGGCCCTCGGGCACGAGGTGACGGTGACGGGGTTCACGGGCGGGGCGACGGGCCGGGTGGTGCAGGAGAAGCTCGCGGCGGTACCGGGCGTGGTGGACGCGCTGGTCCCGCTCTCGGGCGCGACCCGCCGCACGGTCGCCGTGGTCGACGAGCGGACCGGCGACACGACGCAGCTGAACGAACCGGGCCCGACGGTCACACCCACGGAGTGGTCCGCCTTCCAGGAGGCGTACGAGGACCTGCTTCCCTCCGCCTCAGCGGTGGCCCTGTGCGGCAGCCTGCCGCCGGGCGTCCCGGTGGGCGCGTACGCGGGCCTGATCCGCACGGCCCGCTCCTTCGGCCTCCCGGTCCTCCTCGACACCAGCGGCGAACCCCTGCGCCGGGGCGTCGCGGCCCGCCCCGACATCATCAAGCCGAACGCCGACGAACTGGCGGAGCTCACCGGCTCCCACGACCCCCTGCGAGCCACCCAGGACGCCCGCCGCCGGGGCGCGGGCGCGGTGGTCGCGTCCCTCGGCCCCGAGGGCCTCCTCGCCGCCACCCGAGAGGGCCGCTGGCGAGCCACCCCGCCGACGCCGACCCGAGGCAACCCGACGGGCGCGGGCGACGCGGTGGTGGCGGGCCTGCTGTCGGGCTTGGTGGAACACCTCCCCTGGCCGGCCCGCCTGACCCGGGCCATAGCCCTGTCGACGGCGACGGTGCTGGCACCGGTGGCGGGGGAGTTCGACCGGGGGGTGTACGAGGAGCTGCTGGGACAGGTGTCAGTGACCAGCACGCCGTCGGCAGCGTAGGAGCTGTACGTTCTCGCCGAGTATGCCTGCCAGGCTGTTTGGCCGAAAAGCGCCCCTCCCCCTTATCTCGATGATTGGGTGATCATTTGTTCGGTGCATGACCGGCACCGAAAGATGTAAGGGGACTTCGTATGAGCATGCTCAAGAAAAGCCTGATGACCGGGGCTGTCGTCGGTGCACTGCTGTCCGGTGCTTTCGCCACACCGGCTGCGGCGGCCGATCCCAAGACCTGCCCGCAAGGGAAGGTCTGCGGATGGTCGGGGAAAAATAGGACTGGGACCAGGACCGTCCTGTCTGTCACGCCTGGCTGCCAGCCCTTCAAGACTGCGCGGTCCGTCTCGAACCAGACGTCCTATCGCATCGAATTCTGGCACATCACCCCAGGCACCGGATGCGGAGTCGGCAGCAAGCTGGTCACTCTGAAGCCACACACCTACTCGGACGACACCCGTGGCACCGTTACCGGCATTGCGATCTACGGAGGTTAGTGCCGCGCAGCCGGAGCCTCACGAGGACGGTCCGCCGATGTACCGGCGGGCCGTTCCGCTGTCAGAGCCCTACTGCACCCAGAGCTGGTCGAGGACTGCGTCACACTGATTGCCCTCGTTGCACTCGAGCTCGATCGTGTTGGTGCCCTTGGTCAGGGTGACCGGAGCCCAAGAGGTCTGCCAGCCCTTCTCCCAGTCGCCCTTCGGTGAATTGATGAAGTTCTTCAGCCCCATGGGCTGGGTGTTCGCCTTGCCGTTCACCAGCAGCGTCGCATTGGCGTCGACTCCAGGAACGCTGTAGCGGGCGTAGAGCCGGTAGTCGCCGGCCTCCTCGATGCCGTTGACCGTCCAAGTCACCTTGGCTCCGACATGGTTGAAGCCCGTCACATAGACGCCGCCGTCGGCCTTCGCGCCCTTGAACTCGGACGCCGTCGTCATGCCGGGGCTGAGCCGCAGGGCCTTCGCGTCGGTCTTCGGGAGATCCTGCTTGGCCGCTCCGCCCTTGCTCGCCGACGGGCTCGGCTTCGACTCCTCGGACTGGGTCGGGGTCGTGCCCGGCTTGTCGGACGCGTCGTCCTTGTCCTTGTCGCCGCCCAGCATGGCCACGCCGATGCCGATGACGACCGCGGCGACCACCGCGATCGCGCCGATCAGCAGACCCTTGGTATTGGGGCCGCGGCCACCCCGGCCGCCGCCGCCCGCCGGGGTCGCGTGATGCGCGGTCTGCGCACCGCCCGGCAGCGTCTCCGGCGCCGCATAGTGCGCGTTCGGCTGGCTGTAAGAAGCCTGCTGCGGGACCTGGCCGTACGGCGCGGTCTGGGCGCTCTGCGGCTGCTGGCCGTACTGGCGCGTGCCGACCGCGCGCACCCGGTTGACCGAGTTCGGGTAGCCGTAGCCGCCGCCGGACGGCGGCTGGGCCCCGTTGGCCTGCCCGTCGGCGTAAAGATAGCCGAACGGGTCGTCGTCCTCGGGCGTGCTCGCGCCGTTGTTGCCGGGCGTCATCCCTTGGTCTCCTCAGTCAGGTGCGGTGCATGCGGTACACGGGTGAGTAAGCGAGCCTACCCGCTCCCAGAGACCCAAACGGGTGACTCAGACCGCATCAACTCGCTGACCAGGGCTTCACCCGGCGCGTCTGTGTTGTTTGGGACGAGATCGTTTCTCGACGTACATCCGCTCGTCAGCGGATTTCAACACTTCGTCCGCCGTCATTCCACAGTGTGCCCATCCGATGCCGAAGCTGGCGCCCACCCGGACGGCCCGCCCCTCGGCACGGATGGGCTGGATGATCTCGTTGCGGAGCCGGACCGCGAGGTCCTGCGCGTCGGCGCGGCCGAGCCCGTCGGCCAGGATGACGAATTCGTCACCCCCGAGCCGGGCGACCGTGTCCCCGTCGCGCACCCCGTTGCTCAGCCGCCGGGCGACCTCGATGAGAACCGCGTCACCCGCGTTGTGCCCGAACCGGTCGTTGATCGACTTGAACCCGTCGAGGTCGCAGAAGAGCACCGCGAGCCCCTTGGTGCCGTCGTCGTGGTCCCCGTCCGGGGCGACGGTGTGCACGTGGTGGTCGTAGGCGTCGTACGGCTCGGCGCCCTGCCGGAAGTCGAAGCCGGGCCCGACCACGTCGAAGGCCGGATGGCCGTAGGCCGCGTCGACGGACTCCACGGCGGTGTGCGGGGATGACGCGCGTTGACAGAGCCGGGCGGACAGCCGGGAGCGCAGCTCCGCGGAGTTCGGCAGGCCGGTGAGCGAGTCGTGCGAGGCGCGGTGGGCGAGCTGGAGCTCGCGGCGCTTGCGCTCCTCGATGTCCTCGACGTGGGTGAGGAGGAAGCGGGGCCCGTCGGCGGCGTCCGCGACCACGCTGTTGCGCAGGCTGACCCAGACGTACGTGCCGTCACGGCGGCCGAGGCGGAGCTCCGCGCGCCCGCCCTCCGCCGAGGTGCGCAGCAGGGTGCCTATGTCCTCGGGGTGGACGAGGTCGGAGAACGAGTAGCGGCGCATCGCGGAGGCGGGGCGGCCCAGCAGCCGGCACAGCGCGTCGTTGGTGCGCAGGATCCGGCCGTGCTGGTCGCCGCCCATCTCGGCGATGGCCATGCCGGAGGGTGCGTACTCGAAGGCCTGCCTGAAGCTTTCCTCGCTCGCCCGCAGGGCCTGCTGCTCGCGCTCCAGCCGGACCAGGGCGCGCTGCATGTTGGCGCGCAGCCGGGCGTTGCTGATGGCGATGGCGGCCTGGAAGGCGTACATCTGGAGCGCCTCGCGGCCCCAGGCGCCGGGCCGGCGGCCGTTGCGCGGCCGGTCCACGGAGAGCACGCCGATCAGCTCGCCGCACGTACCGCTGCCCTTCGGGGCGGGCGCGTACATGGGGGCGAAGAGGCGGTCGGCCGGGTGCCACTCGTCCTCGAAGCGGGGGGCGGGGCCGTCGGTGTACCACTGCGGGACGTCGTCGTCGTCGAGGACCCAGGCCGTCCGGCCGTACGAGGTTCACGCACGCCAGCTCGTACCCGAGGGCCGCCACGACGCCCTCCGCGACGGTCTGCAGTGTGTCCGCCAGGCTGCGGGCCGTGTTCATGTCGGCCATGACCTGGTGCAGTTGTCGCAGGGACGCAAGACGGACGTAGGGTTCCGACTCGGTCTCCATGCTCGCCCTCCCCCCGAGTACTCGCAGCGATTCAAGGGTCTCGTCGGCGTATCGTCCTGGCAGCTTCCCAGCCACTGAATCACAGCGCGCTGCTCACTCGGTACACAGGGTCAACAATTCCTGCCCCTTGTGACTCAAGTCACAGGCAAACCTGAACAATTGAGTGGAGTTTCTGCGTTCTTCACGTGCGGCTACCGATCGCAAACTTTGTCAGGTTGCGCACATGTTTTTCCTTCGGCCCTCCCGGAGGGCCGCGCGGGTCCGTCGGGAGTCCTAGGACCGTGATCGGGCGGGAGTCCGATGCGGGGCGCACGGGGCGGAGATTAGCGTTTCCGGCGTGCCGAACACTCCCGCCGCCACGTCCGCGATCATTCCGTCGCCCGCCTCCGGGCATGCTGAGGGGGTGAGCAACGACGAGTTCCGCGCCGCCATGTCCCGGCTGGCCTCGGGTGTGGTCCTGGTGACCGCGCAGGAGCCCTCGCTCGACCCGGACGACCCCTCGGCGCCGGATGTCGAGGACGTGGGCATGACGGCCACGGCCTTCATGTCGGTGTCCCTGGACCCGCCCCTGGTGCTGGTGAGCCTGCGCAACGGCTCCCGCATGGACGAACTGCTGGAGGAGCAGGAGCTGTGGGCGGTCTCGGTCCTCTCCGAGAGCCAGCGGCACATCGCGGGCCGTTTCGCGATGAAGGGCCGGCTCAGCGACCGGCTGCTGTTCGCCGACATCCCGTACACCCGCGGCGAGTACACCGACGCCCCGCTGGTCGGCGGCGCCCTGGCCGTCCTGGAGTGCCGCACCGAGCAGCGCGTCCCGGCGGGCGACCACACGCTGGTCATCGGCCGGGTTCTGACGGCCCGGGTGCCGAGCGCGGAGGGCGGACCGCTGGCCTACTTCCGGGGCCGGTACCGGCAGTTGGGCTGAGGAAACCCGCTGGCCCGGGCGCGTACGGCCCGCCTAGGGTGCGCGCAGGACCACGACCGGCACGCACCTCGCGGAGATCACGCCCGGAAACCTGGACGCCGCCCTCGGCATCCGCGTCCGCCCCGAACAGGAGTTCGCGGTCGCCCCGGTCGTGAAGTCGCTCGCCGAGGCCTACGTCCATCCCGGCATCGCCTGGCCCCGCCTGATCCTCGACGGCGACCGCCCGGTCGGCTTCCTGATGGCCTGCCTCGGCATCGACTGGTACGGGGACGGCAGCGAGATCCGTTCGGGCCTGTGGCGGCTGAACATCGCGGCCGGTGAGCAGGGCAGGGGGTACGGCCGGTTCGCCGTCGAGTCGGTGGCCGAGGAACTGCGCCGACGCGGCACCGAGAAGTTCTACGTGACCTGGCACCCGGGCCCGGCCGGCCCCGAGGGCTTCTACCTGGGCCTCGGCTTCCGCCCGGACGGCGAGAACAGCGGCGGACAGACGGTCGGGGTCCTGGACCTGGCCCAAGGGCTCTCCGGCTAGCCCCAGTCCCGCGCGGAGCGCCCCCGCTTCGTCTCCGAGCGCTGCTTCTTCTCCCGCAGCCGACGTTCGTTGATGCCCCGGGGGATGCGGGTGGGCTTGCGGGGCCGGGGCGGGGGTGCGGTGGCCTCGGCCAGGAGCGCGGTGAGGCGGACGGCCGCGGCCTCGCGGTTGCGCCACTGGGAGCGGTGCTCGGAGGACCGTACGGTGACGACCCCGTCGACCAGGCGCCCGGCCAGCCGCTCCAGGGCCCGCTCCTTCCACACCGCCGGCAGCGCCTCGGTCTTCGCGAGGTCGAAACTCAGCTCGACCTTGGAGTCGCTGGTGTTGACGTGCTGCCCGCCCGGTCCGGACGACCGCGAGAAACGCCACATGAGCTCGGCCTCGGGCAGGGAGACGGAGCCGCGGATGACGTGGGGACCAGACATGCCCCCCATGTTCCCGCTCCTGTCCCGTCCACGTCACCCGAATAATCGCGGGTAAAGAAAGTAAAGGAGCTGGAACCTCGCGTACCCCTCTCCACGTTCATGGGGGTAGCTGTAGCTTCGGTGCCGCAGCTTCTTTGCCGCACGTAAACGAGGGAAGGGACTCCCAACAATGGCTGTAAGCCTGTCCAAGGGTGGCAACGTCTCGCTCACCAAGGAGGCTCCGGGCCTGACCGACGTCACCGTGGGCCTCGGCTGGGACGTCCGCACCACCACCGGCACGGACTTCGACCTCGACGCCTCCGCGATCGCGGTCAACACGCAGGGCAAGGTCTACTCGGACGCCCACTTCGTCTTCTTCAACAACAAGCAGACGCCGGACAACACGATCGTCCACACCGGCGACAACCGCACGGGCGAGGGCGCCGGCGACGACGAGGCGATCAACGTCAACCTCGCCGCCCTCCCGGCCGACATCGACAAGATCGTCTTCCCGGTCTCGATCTACGACGCGGAGAACCGCTCGCAGAACTTCGGCCAGGTCCGCAACGCCTACATCCGCATCGTCAACCAGGCCGGCGGCGCGGAGATCGCCCGCTACGACCTGTCGGAGGACGCGGCCACGGAGACGGCCATGGTCTTCGGCGAGCTCTACCGCAACGGCGCGGAGTGGAAGTTCCGCGCGGTCGGCCAGGGCTACGCCTCGGGCCTGGTCGGCATCGCCCAGGACTTCGGCGTGAACGTCTGACGAACGCCTGAGCGTTTCGCAGGGAGCCCCCGGGTCGACGACCGGCCCGGGGGCTCCGCCCTGAGGGGCGCGGGGAACTGCGCGACAAGCCACACCCCACCCGCACCGGACAGAACACCCGAGCCCCTACGGCGCATCGAAGCCCCCTCCACCAGGGATATGTCTCCCCCATGATCCTCGACCCCCTGCCCGCAGGTCCTCCGTCCGATTCCCTGCTGGCGGAGCTGACCGCCCTCTACGCCTCCAACTCCGCGTTCCACCGCATCACCGGCGACTTCCCCGACCCGGAGGAGATCCGCCCCGAGCAGGTGGCCGCCGCGCTGGCCGAGGAGCGGGAGCTGCCCGGCACCGAGATCCTGCTCGCCCGCGACTCCGGCCGTCTGACCGGCATCGCCGTCACCCTCGCCCACCACCCCGACCCCGCCGACCCGGACCCCTGGATCGGCCTGCTGATGGTCGACGCGGGGCTGCACGGCCAGGGCCACGGCCGCCGCCTGGCCGCCCTCGTGGAGGACCGCTTCCGCGCGGCCGGCCGCGCTGCCGCCCGCCTGGCCGTCCTCGCGAACAACCCGAGGGCCCTGGCCTTCTGGACCGCCCTGGGCTACGAGGTCCTCGACCACCGCGAGGACCGGGGCATGGGGCGCCCCTGCACCGTCCTCCGCAAAGCACTGACCACGCCGTGAGGCCTCAGGGCCGCTCCGGCTTTCCCTCCCCGTACAGCCAGTCCTCCCAGACCCCCGACAAGTCCGCCCCGGGCGCCTGCTTCTCGGCGTAGGCCTTGAAGTCGGCGGTGTCGGCGTTGCCGTACCGGTACTCGGCCGCCCACCCCTTGAGGATCGAGAAGAACCGGGCGTCCCCTACCGCCTGCCGCACCTTCTGCAGCACCATCGCCCCCCGGAAGTACACCGGCGGGTCGGAGATCCGCCCGGCGCTCGGCGGGTCGGCCGGCGGGAACTCCCAGATCTCCTCCCCTTCCTCCTCCGTGGCGAAGTGCTCACCGGAGTACAGCGCGTCGAACGTCTGCTGCGCGCTGTCCCCGCCGTGGTCCTCCTCCCACAGCCACTCCGCATACGTCGCGAAGCCCTCGTTGAGCCACATGTCCCGCCAGCTCTCCGGCGAGACCGAGTCGCCGTACCACTGGTGGGCGAGCTCGTGGACGAGGAGTGTGATGTCGGGCGCCCCGGGGAACACCGGCCGGCTCTGGGTCTCCAGCGCGTAGCCGACGGACGCGGCGCTGTCGACGATCGCGCCCGCGGAGGAGAAGGGGTACGGCCCGAACCGCCGCTCGGCCCACCGCAGCACCTCGGGCAGCCGCCCGAGCACGGGCCGGCTCGCCGCCGCCTCGGCCGGGTCGACAGCCGTGTACAGGGGCAGGTCCCCGGCTCGGGAGCGGCTGATGTCGAAGCGGCCGATCGCGAGGGTGGCGAGGTAGCTCGCCATCGGCTCCCCGCTGTGCCACACGAACGTCGTACGGCCCCGCACGGTCCGCTCGCTGCGCAACTCCCCGTTGGAGACGGCCCGTAGCCCCTGGGGCACGGTCACCGCGAGGTCGTAGGCCGCCTTGTCGGAGGGGTGGTGGCTGCCGGGGAACCACGCCATCGACCCCGTCGGCTCGCCCAGCGCGAGCGCCCCGTCCGTGGTGCGCAGCCAGCCCTCCTGGGAGCCGTCCGGGTCCGTGACGGTCTCGGGTGCGCCCGCGTAGCGGACCGTCACGCTGAACGTCGCGTCCCGGTCGAGGTCCTCCCGCGGGCGGACGGTGAGCTCCTGCCCGGCGCGGTTCCAGCGGGCTGTCGCGCCGTCGACGGTGATCTTCTCCACCTCCATGCCGAGCAGGTCGAGGTTGAAGGCGGAGAGGTCCTTGGTCGCGCGGGCGGTGAGGGTGGCCGTGCCGGTGAGGTGGTGGTCGGCGGGGTCGTAGGCGAGGCGCAGTCCGTAGTGGGAGACGTCGTAGCCGCCGTTGCCGGCCTTCGGGAAGAACGGGTCGCGGACGCCGGAGCCGCCCGGGGTGCCGTGCACTCCGCCGCCGCACGCGGTGAGCAGGAGCGCGGAGGCGAGCAGGGCGGATACGGGCAGCACGGGGGCGGGCAGGGTGGCTGTGGACAGGATGGGGGCGGACAGGGTGGGGACAAGACGTACAGATCGGGCCACGGACGTGATCCTACGGGCGCGTGACACCATCACCTCCGTGCTCGACATCGGCTACGCCCTCTCCAACCGCTTCCCCGACCCGCCGCAGACCGACTACCGCCACGCGGACGTCCGGGCCCTGCGGCATGACCTGTTCTGCGGCGACGTCTACCTGGCGGACACCAAGACGGACCACGAGGTGTCCACAGCCTGGGGATGGGTGCCGGTGCTCGACTTCGCGTGGGCGCTCTGCGACATCGTGGAGCGAATCGACCGGGACCCGGCGGGCTCACGGGCCTCCCGGCCGCAGCGGGCGGAACTGGACTTCACCGAGTCGACGGACCGGATGCTGTTCGAGCGCCGCTTCGGCTGGGTGGACATCGAGGCCGACTGGATGCGCGCGGAGGAGCCCGCGCTCACCGTCTCCCACAGCGAACTGCGCCGCGAGGCAAGGGACTTCCTGCACGACCTGATCGCCGACCTCACCGACCTCCACGACGACCTCGCGGACAACCCGGCGATCTGGACCCTCCAGGCCCGCTTCCCCCGCCTGCCCTGAACGCCCCTGACGCCGCCCTGGTCAGCCCTCCACCCGGATCCCCCACTGCGCGGCCAGCACCGGCGCCAGGTCCAGCAGCTGCGCCGTGCTGATCACCGCCCCCGACAGGCGGTCCAGCCCGCGGCTGATCTCCAGGGAAGCGGCGCCGCGCAGGTCGACGTCCGTCAGGGTCGCCGCATGGAAGTCGGCGCCCTTCAGCGCGCAGTCCACGAACTCCACGCGCTCCAGGCGGGCGCCGCCGAAGTCCGGCTCGACCAGGACGCAGCCCTCGAAGACGACGTCTCTGAGCCGGGCCGTGCGCAGGTTCAGATAGTCGATCTTGCCGCCGCGGACCAGCACCCGCTCCAGCACCGCCCCGTGCAGCTGCGGTCCGCCGAGCCGGGCATCGGTCAGCTCCACGTCGCGCAGGGTCGCCTCGGCGAGGTCGGTGCCGACGCCGCGGACGCCGGTGAAGACGGAGTCCAGGACGCGGGCGTGCCGCAGCCGGGTCTCGTCCAGCGCGCAGCCCGTCAACGCGCAGTCCATGAAACGGGCGCCCGAGCCGTCCTGCCCGGTGAAGCCGGCCTCCCGGAAATCCAGCCCGTCGTAGTCCCCGTCCGGCTCCAGCTCGCCGCCCCCGTACGGCTCCAGCACCGGCAGCCGCACCTCCGGTCGCCGCGCGCCCTTCACACCCGTACCGCCCGCCGCTCTCCTCGCCATGCGCCCATGCTGCACCCCACCACCGACAACCGGCGCTGACCTGCCCTGACCTGCTCGGACACCGGCGATGTCACATTCCGGCGCCCTCGATCGGTCGTACTCCCAGAAGGCGGCCCCGACCCGAGGGAGATCCAAGTCATGCACCGCATCACCGTCATCGGCGGCGGCTTCGCCGGACTGACCGCGGCCATCACCGCTGCCGAGGCTGGCGCCAGGGTCACCGTCCACGAGGCCCACCACACGCTCGGCGGCCGGGCCCGCACCGCCGATGGCCCGTACCGCACCAACGAGGGCCCGCACGCCCTCTACAACGGCGGCCCGCACTGGGCCTGGCTCAGGCAGCGCGACCTCATCGGGCCGCTCGCCCCGCTGCCGCCCCTGGAAGCGGCCCGGCTCCGGCTCCGGCACCAGGGCGTGCTGCGCCGCACCCCGCCCTTCGCGATGCTGAAGCTGCTGCGCCGGACAGGCCGGCAGGCACCCGTCGACGCCGACTTCCTGACCTGGGCGACGGGCATCGCGGGCGAGGAGGGGGCCAGGGCCGCCGCCCACTACTCGGCGGTCGCCCTGTTCCACCACGATCCCGGATCGCTGTCGGCCGCGTTCGTGCAGGAGCGGCTGCGCCGCGCCACCAAGCTGCCGCCCGAGGCGCACTACCCGCGCGGCGGCTGGGCGAGCCTCATCGACCGGATGGCCGCCCACGCCTGGAACCTTGGCGTCCGGATGGAGACGCTGTCCCGCGTCGACACGCTCCCCACCGACACGCCGGTCGTCGTCGCCACCTCCCTCGACGCCGCCCGCCGCCTGCTCGGCGACGACTCCCTGACCTGGCCGAGCGGCCGCACCGCCCTCGTCGACCTGGCCGTCCGCACCCGGCGCGGCGACGCCTTCGCGGTCTCCGACCTGGACGCACCCGGCTGGCTGGAACGGTTCACGGCCCAGGACCGCAGTCTCGCCCCGGCCGGCGAGCAGTTGATCCAGGGTCAGATCCCCATCGCCCCGCATGAGTCGAAGGCCGACGGCACAGCCCGCGCCGAGCAGTTGCTCGACCTGGGCTTCCCCGGCTGGCGCGAACGGCTCACCTGGCGGCGCGACTCGGTGGCGAACGGCCGTACGGGCGCGGTCGACCTCCCCGGCACCAGCTGGCGCGACCGGCCGGCCGTGGACCGGGGCGACGGGGTCTACCTCGCCGGTGACCAGGTCGCTGCCCCCGGTGTGCTGTCGGAGGTGTCCTTCAACAGCGCCCTGACGGCGGTCTCCCTGGCCCTCGGCCGGCACGAGCTTGACCTCAAGCAAGCTTGAGGTTGAACACTGGTCGCACCGAACGCCCCTCCAGAGGAGTCGCCATGCACGCCATCCGCCTGCACGCCTTCGGCCCGGCCGAGAACCTCAGCTACGAGCGGGTCGAGGACCCCCTGCCGGGCCCGGGGCAGGTCCGGATCGCCGTACGGGCGGCGGGCGTCCACCTCCTGGACGCCGCCCTGCGCGAGGGCATGGCGGGTGGCCCGGCGGCCGAGCCGACGCCGCTGCCGACCATCCCCGGCCGCGAGGTCGCCGGTGTCGTCGAGTCCCTGGGCGAGGGCGTGGCCGAGGTGTGGCTTGGCAAGCAGGTCGTCGCCCACCTCGGCTTCGTCCCGGGCGGCTACGCGGAACTGGCCGTCACCGAGGTCGAGCGCCTGCACGAGATCCCCGGAAACCTGGACTTCGCCGAGGCCGTCGCCATGATCGGCACGGGCCGTACGGCGATGGGGATCCTCCAGTTCGCCGACCTCGGCCCCGACTCCGTGGTCGTCGTCCCGGCCGCCGCCGGAGGCCTCGGCACCCTCCTCGTGCAGTACGCCAAGAACGCCGGCGCGACCGTCGTGGGCCTCGCGGGCGGGCCGGAGAAGACCGCCAGGGTGCAGGCGGGCGGCGCCGACCTCGCCGTCGACTACAAGGACCCCGCCTGGCCCGCGAAGGTCCGCGCGCACCTCGGCGGCCGGACCGCGACCGTCGTCTTCGACGGCGTCGGCGGCGACGTCGCCCGCGAGGCCGTCGCCCTCCTCGGCCCGGGCGGCAAGCACATCGTCTTCGGCTGGTCCGGCGAGGGCATCCAGGGCGGCGGCCCCTACCTCGTCGACGGCGTCTCCGAGGAGGTCCTCGGCCCGGTGATGCTGGGGAAGGCCGGCGGACCCGACCCCGTCCGCACCCTGGAACTGCGCGCCCTCACCGAGGCCGCGTCCGGACGGCTCACCCCGGCCGTCCAGCGCTTCCCGCTGAGCGAGGCGGCGGCGGCGCACCGGGCGCTGGAGACCCGGGGCACGACCGGAAAGGTGGTCCTGGAGCCCTGACCGGCCCCGACAAAATCGCCTGCCCAGCCCGGGGCGCCCGGCTACCGTGCCGAGAGTGATCGACATTCCCCGGGAACTGGCGGCAGCACAGGAGAAGTTCAACGGAGAGGCGGGCCGCGCCTTCATCGCCGGACTACCGGAGCAGTCGGCCCGCTTCCTCGACCACTGGGGCCTGAAGCCCGACGGCCCTCCGATGCACGGCGTTTCCGCCCTGGTCGTGCCGGTCGTCCGGACCGCCGACGGCACCCCCGCGGTCCTCAAGCTCCAGATCCTCGACGAGGAGAGCGCGGGCGAACCGGTCGCGCTGCGCGCCTGGAACGGCGACGGAGCCGTCCGCCTCCTCGACCACGACGAGCCCACCGGCACGATGCTGCTGGAACGCCTCGACGAGACCCGCATGCTGTCCCACGTGCCGGACGTTCACGAGGCCGTGGTCACCATCGCCGAACTCCTGTCCCACCTCACGTCCTTCCCGGCCCCGCCCGGCATGCGCCGCCTCGGCGACATCGCCCGCGGCATGCTCGACCGGACCCCCTGGGCCCTGGCCCGCATCCCCGACCCGGAGGCGCGCGGCCTGATCGCTGACTGCGCGGCCGCCGTCCGCGAGGTCGTCGACCAACCGGGCGACCGCCTCCTCCACTGGGACCTCCACGACGAGAACGTCCTCGCCTCCGGCCGCGCCCCCTGGCTCGCGATCGACCCCAAGCCCCTCGCCGGCGACCCCGGCTTCGAACTGTGGCCCGCCCTCGACAACCGCTACGACCCCGACGACATCCTCTGGCGCTTCGACGCCATGACCGACATCCTCACCCTGGACCGCCCCCGAGCCCACGCCTGGACCCTCGCCCGCCTCCTCCAGAACACCCTGTGGGACATCGAGGACGGCCGCCCCGTCGACGACGCCCAGCTGGAGATCGCCCGGCGGCTGCGCGACCGGATGCAAGTCTCTGCCTTCACTCCCCGGAGCGAATGAGCAATGCACTCATTGACGTCTCGGAATAGGTTTCAACCGTTCCTACGCCGTACCTGTACCGTTCTCTCCGCCATTCCGCCTGCGCTCCTGCCGAGCCGAACAGGGCATCTTCATATGCCGCTATTGTCTTTCTCTTGAGATCGAGGGATGAAATGTAGTGACTGTAAGTGGCCTCCGGACCCCAGAAAGCCGTCACATACCGCGGCCTGCGCGTCACGTTGATCAGGTTGTTATTGTGGTGAACGCGCCCGTGATAGACGACGTACGGCCCGTAATCCCGGCACTCATTCAGAGGGCAGTAGAATTCCCCCTCATACTCCCCCCAGGAGAATCTGGAGATGGAGAATTCTTCATCAATCCTCCCTCGGTCTTTCCTCATGATGTCGATGGAAAGCGAGGCCTTCAACGTGTCGTACTTGCTTCGCCTGGGAATCCTGATTACCGTACTCTTGGCATATTGCTCTCCTTTTTCGAGCCAGGCTCCAGGGTAATAGAAGGGCCCTGAACCTACTGTTGCATCCTCGTCATTACTGGCATGCCGTTGAGCTTCGGCGGTATCGCCGCGATCCTCTGTAGCAGCTGCCCACTGATCCAACCCTTCACCGCTGGCGGAGTAGCTGACCGACGACCCCAGGACCGTGTAATCACTGTTGAGGATGTATACAGGAATCCCCCCATCGTTCTTTGCATGCAACCTTAGCGGAACGTGAATATATTGAGGGTCTGGACTCTTTTGCGGTGTCCCAAATTCCACCTTGAGTGTGATATTGATGGGTGCGGACGTAGGTTGATACATGGTCGAGTAGGCCAGGCTTACCGCCGTAAGGAGTGCCGTTACGGCCACCCCAGCCGCAAACCTCGTCGGATGGGGCACTTCTTTCCACGGCTTTTCGCGAACAAGCAAGCAAAGCGCCCAGAGGGACCAAAAAGAGAGTGGAATAAATGCCAGCAGATAGGGCGTGTATTCCCTCTCTTCGAGCCACATGATCAAAAGCAGAATGCTGGACGCCAGAGTAACTAATGTGCCGACCAGGACGACTGTCCCCGACGGCCTGAACTCCCGCCTGCCCCAATAGTCATACACTGCAAGCACCGCCCCAACCAGCAATAAGCCGGCCAGGATGAAAATGGCTCCTACGATTCGCTGCGCAAAAGTGAGCGCCCGGAGAGCATCCGGCCAGCCGATACTCAGATGCAAGATCGCAGAGCCGAGCATTCCCCCTATCATCAGTGCGAGGATCGTGCGCCGTCTCCATGGGCAGTCGGGCCAGGTCTCCTTGTCACCTCCGCGCCAGTAGAACGATGTGTCATCCAATTCCGCATAGCCGAGGCGGTCGAGAATCTTCCGCAGGTCACGAAGTGACCAGGCGCTGCCGACCACCTCGCCGCCGATTGTGATCTTGCGTAGACCGCGGCCATCAGGCGGACCCACGGTCACCCATGGCTGCATACTCATAGGGCAAAGCTGAAACCTGGGTAAGCGATGCGCACGGGGGGCTACTCCGTTCAGGGTTCCGGCCCACAGCAGCGTGCCGAGCGACGCGCCCTTGATCAATCCTCAGACGCCCTGTACCGCCGCCGTATCCGCTGACGACAAAACCCCAGGTCAGAGCACATCTGACCTGGGGTTTCACCAGAGCCCCCTGTCGGATTCGAACCGACGACCTACGCATTACAAGTTGTCGGATCTTGGTCCAGATGTGTCCGGGGGCATCCACCAAACAGGTTCACCCCTGCTCGGAAAGGGGTGATGGAATCCGGCACACAACGATGGACGACGGCGGATCGGACGTGAGTGAGACTGCAAATGAGACCGGGCCTCGACCTTGTACCCGGCCTCCTTACCCTCCAGACTGGTCGCTGAAGGTTTGACTCTTACCAGTGCCGCGGGCAGCACCAACCCTGCGATCCTATCGCCACAGTTCACTTCCTAGCATCGCCTGAATCTCCATTGGTTCCGTTGTCGATTATGCTAATAAACAACGGATCACCCCTAAGGTCGTCCCAAACCTCATCCTCGCGAGCCATGCGGCGGTACTTTTCTGGACTCGCGGAAACGGCAGTTGCTAGCAACGTGAGCGCCTCACGCACCCTGCCCCTTCTTTTTTCGTTACAGGCGAGATTATAGATTGCCGGCGTATATGTGGGGTCTAGCGCAATCGCTTTGCGATAGAGCTTGTCCGCTCTGTCATAATCCCCCATGTACTTTCCGCGAAGCACTCCAGCGTAGGTCAATGGGACAGGATCCTCCGGCCGCATTTCTGCGGCCTTCAGGTAGGCGTCTTCCGCCTCCACATACTTACCTGCACGCTTAAGCTCATACGCAAGGATGCAGTATGCGTCCGCGTCTAGACGACCGCCTGCGCCTTCGAGAGTCTGGACTCTCGCCTTAAGTTCCGATACGGCGCGCCGATCGTCTTCCGATACAGGACGCCGATCTTCGTCCTTCGTCTCCTCATCGTCAACCTTGTCGCGCTCGGCTTTGCTACCGTGCGAGATGGACCTGATCGCGTCCTGCAGCTCAGCTTTCTCTTGACGCATGGATGCTTCAGCGGAGCTGAGCGCTTGAGCCATTCGAAGCCTCGTAAGCAAGTAGCCAATCAGAAATCCGCCGATGACGTTATAGAGCACAAGCCCAATCGCAAATATCTCACTACTTGCGACATCCCCCAAGGCGGGCTTAAGCCATTCACCCAATGACTCCATGCCGCTCGGTATCCTAATGAGCTGTATCAACCCGACGCCGACTAGGATCTTGGTGAGCCAATCAGATATCTGCTCCAGATTTGTATTTGAGCGGTAGACCGGCCACGGATGCTCAGCGTCAATTTTCCCTGCGGCTTGCATGATGATTTCGCGACGCGAGATGGACTCAACATCTTCGAGGGTTCGCGGGAGCCCGAAAAGAAAACCCAGAAGCAGGCCCAAAGCGAAGGCTGAAGCGCCAGTAAGTACAGTCACTCCCAAGACAGACCAAGCTTTGGTCCATGGGAACTGAAAGAGGTAAGCGATAACCGCTACGGAATAAATAGCGACCGCGGCGGCCGACCACATCTTGATCTCGCGGGCGGCATCGACATTCGCGGCGCTCACTCTACGTGATCGCTTCATGATTCCATGGTTACTCCAGAACGCCATACATGCATCTGGGGCCCCCTCGTGGTGGCCCAGTGGATGGATGGACACGTACCTCACCACGCCGCGGATGAAGCTCGTCCTCGTTCCCTCGATGGCTACTGGTCCAGCCCGCAGCAACATCATCCCGGGGGCCTCGAACGGAAACGCCTGAACGGATTTACAGGGCCGGCGAGGGGCGCGCCGCCCCGCCCCACGTGCTCAAGGTCCACCGCATACTGTCGCGCGCCGTGAACATCGCCTACCGCTGTCAGGCCCATTAGGGGTTGTCTGATCTTGGTCGGGGGTGTCCACCGCCGGAACTCAGTCACGTAATCGCTGTTCAGCAAGGGCGCCCGGCTCTCCCCAACGTCAGTGGACTCCGCTGGAGCCCGACCTCGTTGAGACCACAAGCGAGATGGAGTCTGCGGAAGCGTTTCCGCCTCATCTGGGCCTTGAGCAGGGCAGGTTCCGTCGAACCCCTTGAACGTGTGACGAGATGCTGCATGATTGTGTGGTCGCACCATCACTTGGCGTAGCGCACAACGAGGCGAGGAGAGTCTTGAACCAGCCTGCCGTGCCACGGTTCGCGCCTGAAGAGGTCGCTAAGCAGCTAGGCGCGGAGGCATCGTTCCTCGGCGCCGGCGCCTTCGGCGACACATGGAAGGTAGGCGGTGAGGCAGTCAAGATCATCTGTACCGATGACTACTCCATGGCTCGGCTGGAACGGGAAGTCGAGGGACTTCGACGCGTCAGCTCACCGCACGTCGTCGCCTTCCGCGGCCCCATCACTGTCCAACTTGGCGGTAAAGCCAGGCCAGGGTTGCGGTTCGAGTACATCGCCGGTGGGGACCTTGAGGGGCGGATAGCTGATGGCAAGCTGTTGCCACCCGAGCATGCAGAGGAGTTCCTCAGGGGACTTCTAGTTGGAGTTCAGGCCCTACACAAGGCTGCCACTATCCACCGCGACATCAAGCCCGCGAATATCGCATTGCGTAACGGTAGGTGGTCTGACCCAGTCATTTTGGATCTTGGCCTTGCTAAGCAGATCGACGCGAGCACTATCACCATCTACCCCGGGCATATTGGAACGTTTCCCTACATGGCGCCCGAGCAACTCATCGGACAGCGAGCACGAAAAGCAGCCGATCTGTGGGCTATCGGGGTAACGGTAAGGCACGCCCTGACGGGAAATCACCCCTTCTATAAGATCGAAAACAAGTACACTGTCGACGAGGCGTACACGTGCCTGACTAAGGGGCCACAGCCGCTATCCAGCAACTGCCCAAAAAGCGTCTCGGCAATTCTTGATCGACTCACGTCGGTGGTGGAGCACGAGCGAGGAAGCGTTTCAAGTAATCTGATACGCCTGAGCCGCGATTATTAATTGGGGGATTGAGATGCATCAGGACGAGCCCGATCCGATGCCTGAGGAGGACCTGGATTGGTCAACCGGCGTGGAGGATGAACTCGACTGGCCCGTGGTAGACGAGGAAAAGCTACAAAACGCGGCACTCAATGCCTACCTAGACGCAGAAGACGAATATGTGCCCCTGCCCAGCGAGGATGGCTTCCTCATACTGAGTGGCGATAATGCTGGCAGCGTAGTCACCGCTCCGCCAGCGGGATCAGTGGCGAGTAGAAGCGGTAACGCGCCGCCCAGGATCGAACGCGATGAGGCGCTAGCGGGGTCGCGACCCATTTACCTCGTTCAGCGGGGAGGCAGGTATCACAGGTTCATACCTCGTGTTCTCGTCGGCCTTCACGCATCCTACGGAGACAGCTTGGCTCTGGGGGCAATTGCTAACCTCCCATCAGCCAATTCGCAAGCTCACCGTGATTTCTTCGCTCTTTCTCCAGTCTCAGCGCTTCGGATTGCAGACCCCCGCTGCTACCTCCTCGATACAGACATTCTGAGGTTACCAAAAGAACCGATCAAGGCTCGCGGATACAAGAACGCCCCGTACCTCGCGCACGCCGAAACATCTGGTTGGGTACAGCGCGTGCTCGACGCTCAAAGAGCTTCCGGCGCCAATCTCCTCCTGACCCCAGGAAGGGCGCTCGACCCTGACGATCCTCAAAAATCTCTGGACAGAACTTACGAGCAAGGCGACGACGTCCTTTCTCATCTTGACCGCTGCGAACGCGTCGCTCTAAATCTCACGCTGCCAGCACGCTGGCTTTCGAGCCCTGCGCTCAGAAACCGCCTCCTGGACCAAATCATGGACCAGGATCAATTTGACACCCTGTACGTCCGCGTGCAGTGGGCTCAGGGTAAGGCGTTCATTCCCCCAGACGACGCCGAGCTACTTGCAGGAATCAAGAAGCTTGCAAACCTGTGCGCGGATGAGGAGAGGTGTCTTCTCCTGCCGCAGACTGGTTTGACTGGCTGGTATTCCCTTGCCCACGGAGCTGCTGGGTTTGGACTTGGCGTCAGCGGAGCCGATCAGGCGTTTGCCGAATACGTATTCCGCGCCGGTGCGAAGGGCGCGATTGAACGGTACTTCGAGAGGCAGCTTCTCCACACTCTCGATAGGAACACGCATAACGTACTGGCCAGGACGCCTGGCTATACACGGTGCACATGCCCATACTGCCCTGCGCTCTTCGCAAACGAGCCATGGTCTCACGAACTTTCCGCTCTCCACTACTTACACAGCATGGGGGAACTCACAGCTAAGGTGCACCGAGACTCGGCCCGCAATGGAAGGCACGCCGCTCTTAGAAGAATTGTTGCAGCCGCCCAGAGATTCTCGACTGGTCTGCCCCTCAGTGCGGAACAGTCTCCAAAGCATTTGGACGCCTGGGGTCAGGCCCTGTAGAAGTGGTTAGGTCACTTCCAAACACGTGATGGATGGGGCCGCTCACCTTGCCACGCATGCATAGCTCAGCGGCTCTCTCCACGAGCAGCTCCCTGTAAACACTCCCCCCCTGGCCTCTATCCGGCTTCGGAGGAACCAGCGGCTTGAGCCCGGTCTTCTGGTCTAGAGATGCAAGCCCAATTCCGGCGATCGAGAACCAGTCACGATGTGCGAGAGCCGGAGCGGACAACTCAGCGTCCAGCACTAGCCAGGCCTCATCGGCCGCTAGGCCGTGGCGAAGGGTTTGGTGATACCCTCCTCGCCAATCGCGAATTTTTGCTTCGATGGTGCAGATTCGAGTAGCCAGGCTACGGAATCGGCTCACTGCCCTCCACTGCCCCCTCGAACGCTTCTCTACGTGTCCCGAGCGAGCAAGCCGGGGGAGGACGGCAGAGGAAATATGCCCAGGGCTCAAATGGGTCTGCTTGGCGATCTGAGAGGGAGACAGGGTCTCACCCAGTCTCTTTTGCAGGGAAAATAGGACACTCATGTCAGCAAGGTCCAGGATCAAACCTTGTGATCGCAGACGCCGGCGACGGACCGCCTCTTCATCGAAACATACGAGGACAACGTCAGGGACACCCGAGGTTGACTGAACCTCGAAAAACACCCTGCTTCTGGCGCCAATCAACTTGGATGCATGCTTAACAATCGGTTCGAGCATGTCAGCTTCTCTCACAAATTGCGCTTTTGGCATGAGCGCGGCTCCCTCGACTCGAACCTCGGAACATACACGAGCAATAGAAGTCTAGCGGACATTCTGGCGTCCTCGATGACGGAGCGACTAAATCGATGTCGTTGCATCTGCCTTGAGCGTCGACCTGCAAATTGCACGTCCGATTTTTCGACCTACCATCCGAGAGATCACCGACATGGCTCCTTCTCAGTCGCCAGTTGACAGACTGGTCTGTCTCTAGGATCGCCTCCTTCTTTACAGTCGCCCTATCCAGCTCCAAAGCACTCCGCCCAGCGGAAGCGCCAGGCCGGTTCTTCGCTCGACAAACGACCGACGGCTAGAGCCAGTGCCTGGCCCTTGATCCACTACTCAGGCTGGATGGCGACGTGACGCACTCTGCAAGGATTGCTCCTCATGGGAGTCTTGTGGGTGACGACGGGCGCACGGAGAGGGAGAGCGAGTGTCGCAGCAGGCCAACCCTCGGGGGACCTTCCTGAAGATTGCCGACTCGGTGAAGCAGCAGATCGAGGCCGACCCTGACATGACGGAGCTTCCGTCTTTGGCTGAAGTGATGCACGCCTACCAGGTCTCGCGAGGAGTCGCCCTCCGCGCGTTCAGCGTGCTGCGGCTGGAAGGTATGGCCGAACCATCGCCAGGTGAGCGGTGGCGCGTTGTGCGCGCAGGTGCGCGAGTCGACCGGCGACCGCTCGATCAGCGGATCGCTGACATCATCACGGCTGAGGGGCTCAAGGTGGGGGAAGCGTTCCCGAGCGCTTCCGTGCTCGCCGAGCGGTTCGGCGTATCACGTCCGACAGTGGCCAAAGCACTGGAGAAGTTGGAAACCGCCGGCGTGCTGGCGGGGGGCGGACAGGGCAAGGTGCGGACCGTCCGCACCTTGCCGACGCGAGAGGAGAGTTCGTAGCTTGCCGAAGTTGACGGAGTGGGCCTATCCCTTGGCTGAGTCCCTGCTCGCCGAGCCGCTGCCGCGGCGATGGAAGCACTGCCTCGGTGTCGCCGACAGAGCCCGCACAATCGCGCTCGTTCTAGACCAGGACGCGGATCTGCTGGAGGCTGCCGCAGTCCTGCATGACATCGGCTACGCGCCGGACCTGGCCAAGACGGGCTTTCACCCGCTCGACGGCGCGCGCTACCTCCGAGACGTGGCCGGCGCCGACAAACGGATCATCAACCTCGTCGCCCACCACTCCTGCGCCTGGATGGAGGCGGAAGCGCGCGGCATGCGCGAGGAGCTGGAGAGCGAGTTCCCACGCGAGAGCGCGCACCTGAACGACGCGCTCTGCTACTGCGACATGAACACCACACCGGACGGCACGTCCACGACCCCGATCGACCGGATCAACGAGATCGCCGGACGGTACGGGCCGGACAGCCTGATCGGGCAGTTCATCCGCCGGGCCGAACCGGAAATCCTGGCCTGCACGTCCCGCGTGCTCGAACGGGTCGCCGCCGCCAAGCGTTAGCCGATGTAGGGAGTCGTGCGCGCCCGGTCCATGGCGTGCTCGATCCGGAGCCGCATCGTGGGGTGCACGTCCAACGTCGTCAGGTCCGCTGGGTCGACCCAGCGGACCTGAGTCGTCTCGTTGCTCGTCCGGAGTTCACCGCCAATCGGCCGCGCGCGGAAGCAAATGCTGAACTGTTGACGGACCTCGCCGTCGTCGTACTGCATCACGTGCCCGGGGTCCGTGTAGATCCCGGACATGTTGACGACTTCCGCCTTGATCCCGGTCTCTTCCCAGACCTCGCGGACAACGGTGTCGCTGATCGACTCCCCCACGTCGTGACCACCGCCGGGCAGTGCCCAGCGCCCGTTGTCGGAACGCTGAATCATCAGCACCTGTCCCGCGTCGTTCTGTACGAACGCGACGACGGACGGCACGACCGAGTTGGCCGGCGGGGCGTCCGGGTCGTGCAGGTAGTCGATACGTCCCATGGTCAAGCTCCCGTGATGTCGCGTTCGGTTACCGGCCTGGCGCCTTCCCAGGTCTGCTGAACGCTATTGGCGAAGGTGTCGAACAGACCACCTCCGGGGAGTCGCCGCAGGTGGAACACGGGCGCCATGTAGGCGCCGATGCCGTACACGTGCGTGTTGGCCAACATCTCGTCATCGGCGCGGTAGATCGAGTTGTAGAGCACCGTGTCGTGCAGGCGGAAGGCAATCTCGGGGTGGCTGGTGAACAGCGGCCGGTAGTTCACCAGCGCATTGCGGATCTTGCCATCCATGATGCGGTGACCTTCGTCGATGCCGCGTCGGACAACGGCTTCACACTCTGGATCGCCCATGAGCACGCGGATACGGACCCCACTCTCGGCCTTCTGCTTCAGCGTCGAGAAGAAGAGCGGGTCCTCCGCCAGGTAGATGCCGGCGTACACAAGGATGTCGATGCGCTCCGTGGCCCGCTCGCACATCTGGCGCCAGAGGGCTGACGGCACGACGTGCCGGTGGGGGTAGACGGCCGCGATCTCGGCTTTGGTCAGATCCGCTGCGCTTTCGACAGCACGGCTGTCATCCCACAGCGTCGTCACGTCGACGTTCAGCGCCGCCGCCGTTGCGTACTGGTGACGCCGGTACGGGACTTTGCCCTGCGTGATCCAGCGTTCGATCGTCTTCGGGATGACGCCGATCTCTTCGGCGAGGCTCTGCACGGTCATGCCGCGTGCGAGGAGGGCGGACCGTAAACGTTCATTCGACATCTGCACCCCCGTAGGGACTTCTAGGGACTTCTTGACCGTAGCTAGAAGGCCGACAGCTGTCTACGTGCGAGGTAACCAACTCCCCTGACCAGCAGCGATTCTGAATGTGCGCCAAGAAGTGCCGGCGCGAAACCAGGAGGTTCCGTCGGCGTACTTGACGGACCCTCATGCGGAACCTGTAAAACAGGTACCGCAACGGCCGAGTGCACCACCTCGGTCGGAACGCGGCTTCATGCCGCATGCGCAGAAGGCGGGGACGCTGCAATCCCGCTGAAGGCCAGGCAGAACAGGGTTTCGGCCCGTACTGGCGAGGTGGCCCGGCGACCGCGAGCAACGGCCGGAGGGTGGGGACGTGGTCCCCCTTGCAGTGCTTTACCCCTGCTGACCCCGACAGACAGGCATTCCAGTGCATCGACGAAGACTTTGGGCGCCGCCGTGACGGATCGGCCGGCGGGTGCCAGCACGTCATCCAGGTCCGCGAGCGGAAGGCACGCTCGCGGCCGAACCGGTCCGCTCCCTTCCTGTCCTCGCAGCGGCTAACGCTGCGGCCGGTTGCCTCCCTCGCCCGTCCGGGCCCGCGTACCGCGCGGGCGCCGTACGGGCGGGGCGCGGGGAGCCGAGACGTTTCCGGCTTCAACGGCAAGCGGCCCCCGGGGTGCCACCCGGGAGCCGCGTTCGGGCCGTTCCACACTTCGAGAGGAACACGACCCATGAAGATTCTCCCCCTTCACATGCTGTCCGACATCGACGCGAGCGAGCAGGACCGCGAGCCGACGGACGCGGAGCTGGACGCCATCGACGCCGAGATGCCGCTGATCCGCGCGGAGGTCGAGGAGCTGGACGTTCAGATCAGCCTCATGGACCGGCCGGTGACCGAGCTGGACGCGCGACGGCTGCGCCGGGCCCGCCGCAAGGTGCTGGCCACGCGTCGCGAGCTCACGAACCAGACCCGCACGGTGACGGAGGTGGGGGCGTGAGCGAGGACCTGACGCTGGACGGCCTGGCCGTGCCGCTGCGGGCGCTGCGCCTGCTGGCCGTGGACTTCAGCCACCTTCCCGCGCCGGACGTGCATGTGTCCCCCGTCTTCCCGGACCGGCTGGAGCTGAGCTTCCACCGCGGCCTGCCGGACTTCGAGGTCTGGCGGGAGGCGCTGGGCATCTCCCCGGGCGCGGTGGTCTACCGCGAGCAGGGCGACGGCCGAACGCGCGTGCTGAAGGCGTCCGCCGACTTCGCGGGATCCGTGCTGGAGTTGACCGGCTACAGCAATGCATGCGCCCCGGAGCCCATTGGGGGCGCGGCGTGATCCGCATTGTGACCACCGGCCGTCTGCGTCGGCTGGAGCGGGAGACCGAGCAGGCACGCATCCGCGCCCGGGACACGCAGGCGCAGGCGGATGCCGCCTGGGGCCGCCATGTGCGGGAGCTCTTCGCTGTCACCAATCGCGCGGAGCGGGCGGAGGCTGCCACGGCCGAGGTGGGCGAGCTCCTGGCCGGCGCGGTGGCGGAGCTGTCTGCCGCGCAGCAGGAACTGCTGCTGAAGGACATCGAGATCCGCCGGCTGCGGGAGCAGTTGGAGGGCGAGTCGATGGAGGGGCGGTCGCTGACGGTGCTGTTGCACTACGGCGAGCCGCACACCATCTACGCCTGCCGCGAGGACGCTTACGCCGATACCGCCACCCACGGCGCCGATCCGGACCGGTGGGTGCCCTCGGGTGAACGCCCGGCGTCCGCGTCCATGTGGCGGTGTGAGGCGTTCATCTACAACGCCGCCTCCAATGGGTTCCGCCGCGCTCACATGCCCGACCGCAAGCCGATCGAGGGGGCAGCGTGAACAGTGTTCAGACGCGTTCAGCGGAGCGCGCCCTGTCGGGCGGTACGTGGCTGATCGTGTGTGGGGCGATGCTGTACTCGATCCTCACCGTGACGCCGCTGATGGCCAAGCACACGGCCGAGAAATGGGACTGGACGGCCCCGATCCTGCCTCTGGTTGTGGACGCGGCGGTGGTCATCGTGGTCAAGCTCGATGACGTGCTGGCCCGCCTGGGCGGCAACGCCGGACGCTGGCCCATCACCCTGCGTTGGATGACGGGCTTGATGACCCTCGCCCTCAACACCGCTGACTCCGCACTGAAGAAAGACCTGGTGGGCGTGGCCGTCCACTCGGTTGCTCCGCTGCTGCTGATCGTCACGGCAGAGACCAGCCTGGCCTACCGGCGGGCGATCGCCGCCGCCGTGGCGGCCCTGGAAGCTGAGCAGAAAGCCGAGCGGGAACGGCGGGAGCGGGTGGCCCGGGAACGGGCCGAGCAGGCCCGCGCGGAGGCGCGGGAGGAGCGTGAGCACGCCTCGATGTTGGCGCGTGAACAGCGTGAACATGAAGCCCGCTTGGCCCGTGAGCAGGCGGAGCGGGAGGAGCGGCAGCGGCGCGAGGAGCGTGAGGCCCGGGAGCGGGCTGAGGCTGCCGAGCGGGAGGCTCGTGAACGCCGTGAACGCGAGCGTGAACAGCGTGAACAAGAGCGGCTGCGGCTTGAACAGCAGGCCCGGGGGCGGGCCGAGGCCGAGCAGCGCGAGCGCGCCGAGAAGGCGGAGCGTGAACGCCGTGAACGCGAGGAGCGGGCCGAGCGTGAACGCGCCGCGCTGCTGGAGCGCGGCCCGGCTGAGGACAAGCTGCCGGAGGTCGAGGCGCGCCGGATCGTGGCCGCTGCCTTCGAGTCGGGCCTGTCGGTGCGCCAGGCGGCGGAGCTGTGCGGCTGGTCGGTCGGCTGGGTCTCCCAGCGCTACGCCGAGCACCGCGCCCCCGCCGCCGGTGGTCGCGCTGAACTCGCCATCGCGGGTCAGTGATGGGTGCCCTTCCCGTCTACCGGTGGCGCCTGGCGTCGGACGGGTTAGCCACGCGCCGCCAGCTGCGCGCCCTCGGGCTGCGGCCCGGTGGACAGGACGTGGCAGCGCAAGTGGAGCGTCCCCGGCGCCGTCGTGACCCGCTGGTCGCCTACCTCTACCGCATAGACACGGCGAAGCCGGTTCGGCCGATGACGCCCGCGAAGTGGGCGGCCCTGGCCAAGGCCAACGCCGCCCGCCGTATCTGCCCCGAGTGCCGGCGGGATGCCGGATACGTCATCCCGCCGGCACTCGGCATGTGCACCCCCGGGCGCCTATCCCGACGAACAGCGCGCCGCATAAGCCCTGTTGGCGGGCCCGGCCATACGCCTCCTACAGCCCTGGCCGGGCCCTACTCCCGTGAAGGAGTGCTCACAGCATGACGGAACTCAGCACCGAGCCGGTAGCCGTCGAGGCTCCCGCGCCCGCACCGCCCCCTCCCTCACCTGCACCAACGGAGCAGGCTCCGGCTCCGGTTGTGGCCGAGGTGGAGCACACACCCGGCGGCTGGCCGGTCGTGCCGCTCGCTCTGTCCGGGGCGAACAGCACCGTGGGCATGGTCGCCACCGCCGCCCTGGCCGGCGGCCCGATCGCCGCGATGGTGGCCGCGACCGGCGCCGCCGTCCTCGGCACCGTCGCCGCCACCCGCAGCCGCAAGGCCGACCCGCGCAAGGAAGCCCGGAGGGCAGCGGCCCGTACCGCCGGCCGGTCCGCTGCCCGCAGCGCGGGTCTGCGCCGCGGCGGTGCGGGAGCGCCCGGCAGCCGCGCTGGGGGCCGATCGTCTGCTGCTCGTGGTGGCCGATCGGGCAGCGGGTCCGGCCAGCACCGCCGCGGAGCGGGCACGAGTGCCCGGCACGGCAGCACCGCCACGGCCGGGAAGACCCGCAGCAAGGCCGGTCAGGGCTCGTCCAAGCGCGCGGCCGGCGCCCTGGGTAAGGCGGCGGGCCGGGTAGGACAGGTCAAGGCTCTGCGGAGCGCGCAGCAGGCCACGGCCGGATCCCGCGCCGGACAGCGTGCACAGACCACCGCCGCCCGCCGCGCGGTCGCCGACGCTCGCCGCAACGCCAAGGCCCGCACCACCGGCGGCGGCAAGGACGCCCTGTCCCGCGCCGGGCGAAAGGGTGCTCTGGCGGGCCGGATGCTCGGGGGCACCGCGCGTAAGGCCCGCGCCGCGCGGGACGCTGCGGTCGCCAAGAGCCGCGCCAAGCGGGACGCCAAGACGGCCGGCACGGTCGCGGCCAAGCGGGCAGCGGTCCGCAAAGCCCCGGCCCGCCGGGCGGCCCGGGAGGCTTTGCGCCGCTCTGCGGCCCGCTTCCACGGCCGTCGCCTGCTCGCCGCCCTGCTCGCCCTGCCGGTTGGTCTGCTCGGGCTGGTCACCAGCCCGATCGGTCGGAAGCTCAACCTGCCCTGGCTGATCCACCCCGGCCGGCGCCTATACCGGCGGCTGGCCGGTGTCTCTGCCGAGCAGCGGGCCGCGCGGGATGAGGCCATCCGCCAGGAGCAGGCCGAGCAGGAAGCCGCCGCCGACGCGGAGGCGGCAAAGGACGGCGCGGACGGCATCGCGGACAGCGTCGAGCGGCCCGCGTCCACCGTTCCCACCAGCACAAACGACCCGAGTGAAGGAGCGCACGTGTCCGGTTTCCGGTTCGAAGAGGCCGCTGCCGAAATGGAGCAGGCCGCCAACTCCTACGACCCCGACAACGCCATGGAGATCCTCGCCATGGTCGAGGGCCTGCCCGCCGCACTCACGAGCGTGGCGAACGTGATGAAGATCCTCGCGGAGCGCTCCGACTCGGAGTTCCCGCTGGAGAAGGCGGTTGCCGACGGCTTCAACGACATCTTCGGCGCCCTCATGGCCGCCGTCGCGGTCGCGGAGGACATGGGCCCGCTGTTCCGCGAGGTGCACGAGCAGGACATCGCCCGGCACGAGGACCCCCGCAACGGCACCGAGGCCGAGAAGGGCTGGAACGTCTGACATGAGCAGCACCGCCACCGCCAAACAGCAGGGCAGTGGGCCGGTGCTGGACTGGGCGGCCGGTCACGGACCCGTGACCGGCGCCCTGTCCGCCACCACCGGAGCCTTCGCCGTCGCCACCACCGGCGCCGCCACCGCCATGCCCCCCGGTTGGGCCCTGGCCGTCGGCGCCGCCGGCGCCCTCGGACACACCATCGTCGGCCTGCGCGTGCGCAACGCCCGCCGCACCCTGGCCACCCGCGCCGCCTCCTGGCTCGTGGGCGCCGGATGGACCACATGGGCCATGACCCACGGCCCCCTGACCTGGGCCGCCCTCGGCTCCCTCGCCACGATCGGCGTCGGCATCGGCGCCGCCGCCCGCTCCACCGCGCTGTTCGAAGAGGCCCGGGAGGAAGAGGCCATCACGGCGGAGCAGCGGCAGATCGCCGCCGAGCTGTCCGCCGACCGGCGGGCGATCGCTGCGGAGTGGGTGGAGCGCATCCAGCGGGTGTGCTCGATCACCGTGCGCGTGGTCGGAGTCGAACAGTGGGCCACCGGCGCCGGATACTCCATCGACGCCGAACTCCCGGCCGGTGGCGCCACCTGGAGCAAGATTGCCGCCGAGTCCGCCCGCCTGTCCGCGGACGCTCGGCTGCCGCACGGCTGCACCGCCACCGCCTCCCCCGGCATCCACCAGGGACGCGTCATCATCGACGTGACCACAGTCAACGTGCTGGAGCAGGAGCGCACCTACCCCGCCGACTACGGGCCGCTGTCCGTTCACACCGGCATCCCGTGGGGGTATCGGACCAACGCCGAGCAGATCCTGGCCTACCTGCGCGAGCAGTGCGCGCTGATCGTCGGTCCGACCGGATCGGGCAAGACGAACATGGTCCACTCGATCCTCGCCGGGTTCGCCCGCGCCGACGACATCCTGACCTGGGTCATCGACCTCAACGCCGGATCGGCCGGCCTGCCCTGGGTGCTCCCCGCCCTCAACGGCGAGATCAGCACCCCGGACGGCAAGCCAGTCCGGCCCGGCATTGACTGGCTCGCCGGGACGTACGACGAGGCCATGACCATGCTGGACACCGCCGTGCGCGTGGCCAAGCAGCGCAAGATGGGCTACCAGGACGTCCTGGCCAAGGCCAACACCGATCTGCTGCCCATCAGCGCCAAGATCCCGCAGATCATGCTGGTCATCGACGAGGGCGCGGAAATCCTGGCCAGCCCGGACCGCCAAGTGCGCAAGCTCGGAGAGAAGATCCTGGAAGTGATCCGGATCGCCCGCGCCATGGGCATCCGCACCGTCCTCACCGCCCTGGGCGCCACCGGGAGCGTGCTGAGCAACCTCATGATCCGGCGGGAAGCCAAGGTCAGGGTTGCCCTGACCGGCGGTGAGACCGAGGGCATGGACTTGTCGAAGATGTTCCCCGGCTCCCGCGGACTGCGCGTCGACCAAGCCCCGCACAAGGGCGCCGGATTCATGGGCACCCCGGAGTCCCCAGCCGCGCTGTTCAAAGCCTGGCGGATCCTGCCCAACCAGATCCGGGAGATCATCGCCGCCACCTCAGAGCGGCACCCCACCCTCGACGCGGTGTCCGCCAAGGCCGCCGGGCCCGCCTACACGCGCCGCTGGGATTCAGAGCGCATCGCGTGGATGCGCGACCAGATCGACGGCGATGCCGGCAGCACCACCGACACGGCGGGAGCGGGGCTGAAGCTGTCTGCCCTGAGCGACCAGGAGCAGGTGCCGCTCTCGCCGGAAAACGAGATGCTGCGCAAGTTCCGGGAGCAGATCGACGCACAGTTCGGCACCGCCCCCGAACCGCAGAGTCCCGCAGGGAGTCACGGGACGCCGTCCACTGGCGGGTTGAACCTGTCGGCGCTGCGGAGCGAGCAGGACAACCCGGCGCAGCAGGCCGCCCTGGCGCTGCTGCTCGCGGCCGGACGGGAGGGCACCGGAGCTTCCGCGATCGCCCGCGCACTCGCCGACGAACACGGCACGTCCCGTCAGACGGTCGTCGGCTGGCTGCGCGACTGGGTGAAGGACGGCACCGCCGTCCGCCTCGGAGAGGGCACCAAAGCCCGCTACGTCCACCGCCACCACGCCCCCGACCAGCCCTCCGAGGACTGATCACTTGTCGCTTGTCGCCCTCGCCGGAACACATGCCGCCGTGCCGTGTCTGAGAGCGCGGAAACAGCTTGTGACCTGCAAGGCGACAAGCGACAAGACAAGACAAGCGACAAGCCAGACGACAAGCACGCGACAAGGGAGACGACAAGCAACGCGACAAGCACGCGCCCACCCGCACGGGCCCGCACCACCGGATGGTGCGGGCCCGCGGCTCATCCAAGAGGAGTCCCGCAATGGCCCACCGGACCCCGCCGGGGAACATCGCCCCGCACATACCCGCCGACGACTGGCAGCGCGCACAGGCCACCGGACAGCCCATCGTCATCGTCGTTCACGACGCCCCGCCGAACGGCATTCCGTGGCGCCGCATCCTGATCCCCTTCGCCATCGCCGGGGCGACCGTCGCCGGTGGCTGGGGACTGGTCGCCGCCCTGTGCTTCCTGCTCGACGCAGCCGCCCACACCGCCACCGTCATCGCCGGAGTCGCCGGACCCGTCGGCATCGGCGGCATCACCCTGCGCCTGACCCGCGGCAAGCACTGACAAGGAGACCAAATGCGACTGCGCATCCAGCGCGCCACGTGGCCGCGCAACGCGCTGATCCTGACCGACACGCCCCGCCCAGACTGCCCCGAGTGCGACGGCGTGGGCGGCACCGAGCACCACTACGGCGACCACGACACCGGCGAGTACGCGGGCACCAACTGGGAGCCCTGCCCCTGCTGGAACGAGGACCGCCGCTGGTTCCTGCTGCCCATCCCCCGCCGCCCCCGCTGGCTGTACCGGCACCGGCAGGACCCCGACCCGTGGGCGCCCAACGGATACAGCGACGAACCGCCCTTCTAGCTACGCCAAGGACGGCCCCCGCATCTCGCCAAAGAACCGGGGCCGCCCTTGCCCACCTGCCATCCAACTGACCTGTGGAGGTCTCCCAGCATGACGCAACCGACCCTGATCCGGCGAGGGCGCGGCGATACGAGCGCACTGCCCGAAGCCCTGCGGACCGCGCTGCCACTGGCCGCTACCGGTGTGCCGGTGCTACCCCTGCGCGCGGGGAAGATGCCGTTCGGCAACTGCCCCGACTGCAGGGATGGCGGCTGTGGGGACCGACCCAACATGAAGGCGGCGGGTCCCTGCCAGTGCCCGGTTCCATGTCACGGCTGGGCCGCCGCCACCACCGATCCGGCCGTGCTCACCTCCCCGGCCTGGATGGCTGCATGGCGACGGGCCGCTTGCGTCGCCTACCATCCCGGCGGCGCCGAACTGACCGTGGTGGACCTGGACGACGCGGAAGCCGTCGCATGGGCCCGCACCGCCCTGCCTGTCACCCGGACCGTGGAGACGACGCGTGGTGAGCACTGGATCTACCGGGGCGCGATGTCGTCGCACAACGCGGTGCGGCCCGGCGTCGACATCAAGTCGACCATGTCCTACGCCCGCTACCTCGGCCCTGGCACCGGGACCATGACCGCCCTGCCGGACACCGTCCGCGTGCTCGCCGTGAAGGAGGCCTCCCCGGCCGTGCCGGCGCCGCACGGCCTCACCGTCCCCGCACCGACCGGGGAAGTGGCGTGCCCCCATCGCACGCCCGCCTACCTGGAGCGCGGAATCGCCATGGCGGTCCAGCGCATCACCGAGGCCCGCAGCGCGGTCCACGCCACCGTCTACCGCACCTTCCTCGCCGTGCTCTCGACGCATGGCCGGTGCGGCTGCCTCACCGACGCGCACGTGGCGCGGCTGTTCGCCGCCGCGCAGGGCAAGGGCGAGACCCTCCGGCACTGCACGGACGCGTGGACCAACGCCCGCACCAGGTTGGGACTGTGAGCATGTCCGACGACGACAAGACCCCGGCCCGCGAGGTCATCACCGACTACGCACAGGCCCACTTCCGGTACTTCCGCACCGCCGACGGCACCGTCTACGCGCAGAAGAACGGCCACCCCGTGGCCCGCCCGATCCGCTCGCAGGGCACGACGGGCAGCCACCGCCAGGAACTCATGGTCGGTCTCTACCGCGACGGACTGGGCGTGTTCAACGGAACCGCCCTCAAGGAGGCACTGGACTTGATCGAGGCCCTGGCGCTGACCGAAGACGTGCAGCCCGTCCACATCCGCGTGGCGCCCGGGTTCGACGGGGCGACGTGGCTGGACCTGGGCCGCACCGACGGCCAGTCCGTCCGTATCCACCCCACCGGCTGGGACATTGCCATCCCCGACCCGCGGGAAGTGTGCTGGCGCCGGACACAGCTCACGGGCGAACTGCCCCTGCCGGTCAAGGACACCGACGGCAAGGGCATCGATCTCCTTCTCCGGCTATGCAACTTCGCCGGCGCCGAGACCGAGTGCCTGGCCATCGCCTGGCTGATCGGCTGTCTCGGGCCGTCCGTGCCCGTCCCGGCACCGTTCCTGACCGGTCCGCAGGGCGCCGGCAAGTCCACGGGCGGGCGGATGCTCGTGCGGATCATCGAGGGCATGAGCGGCGACCTGCGCCGCGCCCCGAAGGACGAGGAGAACCTGATCGCGGCCGTGGCCGCCGGATGGGTCACCGCCCTGGACAACCTCTCCCACATGACCCCGGACCTGTCGGACGCGATGTGCTGCATCGTCACCGGCGCCGAGAACGTCAAACGCGCTCTCTACACCGACGGAGACGTGGTCCGCGCCCGCTACCGCCGCCCCATGCTCCTGACCGGCATCGACGTCGGCGTTATCCGGCCCGACCTCGCCGAACGCCTCCTGCCCCTGCGCTTGGAGCGCCCGCGCGTCCGGCGCACGGAGGCGGAGCTGTGGGCGGAGTACGCCGAGGCTCTGCCGGTCATTCTCGGTTCCCTGCTCGACCTCACGGTCAAGGTCCGCGCGGCTGAGGCGGAGACCCCGACCGATCTGCGGATGGCGGACTTCGCGCATCTGTGCGCGCAGCTCGACGCCGCGACCGGCCTGGGCGCCCTCGCTGCCTACCGGCGCAGCCTCGACGACCTCAACGACGACGTGATCGAGGGCGACTTGCTCGCGCAGACCGTCCTCAAGCACGCCGAGACCATCGAGCCGGGCGGCGCGCAGCGGATGACCTCCACGGAGTGGCTGCACTGCCTAAGCCGCCTCTACAGCGGCGACGACATGCGTCCGCTGCCCAAGGGGTGGCCGACCACCGGCAAGGTCCTCTCCGACCGGCTCAAGCGCCTCCAGCCCACGGTTGCCGCCCGGGGTGTCCTGATCGAATCGGGCCGCACCAGCGAGGGCCGCTACCTCGAAATGACCCACCTGCAGGCGCCGCCGCCCCACGAGGAGAAGCGGATGTTCTGACCCCGCGCCCGCGTACCGTCCCCGGACAAGCAAGAAGAGCACCACCGGCCAGGCGTGCTCTTCTTGCTGTTCGGCGGCGACAGCCGCCCTGCAAGGGACGCGCCGCGTAGCGGCTCGCTCTTCATGCTTGAAGCGGCACCGCACCGCAACAGACACCACCCCCTCTTTTGTCCCAAGGGGAGGAACCCTGCGTCATCTGCGTCATGCACGCAGAGAAACGGCCCCTGACCTGCGGCTAGGGGCATGACGCAGACGGCGGTGCCTGCGTCATCCTGCGTCATCTGCGTCACCCGATGACGCAGCCCATGACGCCTTGATGACGCACCCTCACACCACTGCGTCACCCAAAGCCGCAGGTCAGCACCGCGGATGACGCTGATGACGCAATGACGCAGAAATCCGCACTTCGGACAGACACGAGACCTGAGAGCGCCCAAGACCCCTCCGTCCCGTCTAGGAGGCATCCCGGATGACCACGGCGACCGCCGCCCCCGTCGACCGACTCCTGTACAAGCCCGAGGAAGCTGCCGAAGCGCTCGCCATCGGCCGATCCACCATCTACGAGCTGATGGCCGAAGGCGCCCTGAAGTACATCAAGCTGGGCCGCACGCGCCGGATCCGGCGAACGGACCTCGAAGCCTACGTGGCGAGCCTCGCCCCCCTGCCCAACTGAACCAGCGCACGCCCCGAGGCGCCCCGAGCACTCCGCTCGGGGCGCCTCCCTCATGGAGGAGCACATGAGCCCCCGCAAGCCCAACATGGAATCGACTATCTACTTCGGTGCGGACGGCTGGTGGCACGGACGCGTCACGATGGGCGTGAAGAACGACGGCAGCCCCGACCGCCGGCACCGCCGCGCCAAGACCAAGGCGGAGGTTCGCCGCAAGGTCCGGGAGCTGGAGCGACTGCGCGACCAGGGCCGCGCGACCACCGCGGGGCGAAAGCCCACCGTCGCGCGGTGGATGGAGACCTACCTCACCGACATCGCGAGCCTGAAGCTCAAGCCACGCTCGCTCGATGACTACTGGTCGAAGACCCGGAACGACATCATCCCTGGCGTCGGCCAGCACCGCATCGACAAGTTGCAGCCCGAGCACCTGGAGCGGATGTACCGGGCCATGCTCGACGCCGGCCATGCTCCCTCGCACGTCGTGAAGGTGCACCGCATCCTGTCCCGGGCCCTGAAGATCGCCCACCGGCGTCGCATCATCGGCGAGAACGTGGCCACGCTCGTGGACCCGCCCAGCATCGATGAGATTGAGGCCAACCCCTTCACCAAGGAAGAGGCCAAGGCCTTCCTGGAGGCCGCGTCGAAGCGGCCCACGTTCATGCGGTGGATTGTCGGCGTCGGCATGGGGTTCCGGCAAGGCGAGACGCTCGGCCTGCGCTGGTCGTACGTTGACCTGGAGGCGGAGCTGTTCCGCCCCGAGTGGCAGTTGCAGCGCCTCACGTGGCGGCACGGATGCGAGGACACGCACGCCTGCGGGGCACGCCTCCACCGCTTCGAGCCGTGCCCTGCCGGATGCGCCCGGCACAAGAGCTACAAGCGCGGCTGCCCGAAGCCGTGCCCCAAGACCTGCACGAGGCACGCGAGCGCCTGCCCCCAGCGAAAAGAGGGCGGGCTCGTCTTCACCCGCCCGAAGACCAAGAAGAGCCGGAACGCCGTCCCGATCCCGCCTGTGTTCATCCCGTTCCTGCACGAGCACAAGGCCGGGCAAGAGGAGCTGCGGGCCGCCGCCGGCGAGCTGTGGCAGGAGCACGATGTCGTGTTCTCCCGGCCGGACGGACGCCCGCTCGACCCGCGCGCCGACTACGAGGAATTTAAGGAGCTGCTCAAGGAGGCCGGGATCGATGACCGCCGCCTCTACGACGGAAGCCGCCATACCGCCGGCACCATCCTCAACGAGCTGGGCGTGGACATGCCCACGATCATGGAGATCCTCCGCCACACCCAGATCAGCCAGACCCGGCGATACGTGAAGGGCCGGTCCCACCTGTCCAAGGACGCCATGCGACGCATGGGCGAGTTTTTCGTGCCCGCGCCCTCGACCCCGGATCCGGGCCCCACTGAGACCAGAACTGAGACCGCCGACACCCGCGCGGCCCGCGCCCGGCGCCGACGCCGCATCCGCTGACGACGAAACCCCAGGTCAGAGACGTCCGACCTGGGGTTCACCAGAGCCCCCTGTCGGATTCGAACCGACGACCTACGCATTACAAGTGCGTTGCTCTGGCCAGCTGAGCTAAGGAGGCGGGTGCCGTGCGCCGGGTTGTCGTGCGCTAGGGCGGCACCACTGTACACAGAGCCCGTTACGCCGAGCCACGACGTTCCGTCCGGGCGGACTCCTCCGCCGGCTCGTAGGCGAAGCGGTACGCCACCGCCGTCTCACCGTGCCGTGCGGTGAAGTCGCCCCTCCCGGTGAGGCCGGTCAGCTCTCCGCTCCCCGACCCCGGCACCACCTCGAAGGTGCAGTGCACGGTGCCGTCCTCGCCGAAGAACCCCCTCTCCTCCACCGCGAAACTCCCCTCACGGCCGTCGACGCGGCCGGTGAGGAGTTCCATGCCGCTGAAGGAACCGGTCTTCGCGGTGACGTAGACGATCGAGTACTCGCAGGTCGTCCCGGCCGCCTCGATGCCGCCCGTGAAGGTGTTCCGGACGGAGGCGTGGGCGAGGCGGGGGTTCGCGTCCTCGCCGGGGGCGATCACGCGTTCCTGCCAGTCGGCGAAGGTGAAGTGACCGGTGGTGGTGATGGTGCGGTTGGTGCCGGGCATGAGGTGGTCCTCTCGGTCGGGCTGACGGGCGAGACCAGTCTGGTCGCCGTACCTGACATCTCCTGTCAGGTACGGGACGTACGCCGCGACAATGGCCCTCATGCGCGCCGACCGGCTCCTCTCCCTGCTCCTGCTGCTCCAGAACCGCGGACGGATGACCGCACCCGAGCTCGCCGCCGAGCTGGAGGTGTCGGTACGGACGGTCTACCGGGACGTCGAGGCGCTGGGAGCGGCCGGTGTGCCGGTGTGCGCCGACCGGGGACCCGCGGGCGGCTACCGGCTGGTCGAGGGGTACCGGACGCGGCTGACCGGTCTGACCGACGCCGAGGCCGGTTCGCTGTTCCTCGCCGGGATGCCCGGGCCGGCCCGGGATCTGGGTCTTGGGGCCGTCCTGGCCAGCGCCCAGCTGAAGGTCCAGGCGGCCCTGCCCGCCGAGCTGTCCGCGCAGGCGCGGCGCGTCCAGGAACGGTTCCACCTGGACGCCCCCGCCTGGTTCCGGGAGGCCGACCCGGTGCCGTGCCTGGAGGCCGTGGCGGCGGCCGTGTGGGAGCGGCGGACACTGCGGCTGCACTACCGGCGCTGGCGCGGCGAGGTGCGCCGGGAGGTGCGGCCGCTGGGGCTCGTCCTGAAGGGCGGCATCTGGTACCTGGTCGCCCTCGCGGAGGAGGCCGTACGGACCTACCGGGTGTCGCGCGTGCTGGACGCGGAGGAGACGGGGGACGTCTTCGAGCGGCCCGCGGGCTTCGACCTGGCCGCCTACTGGGCCGAGTCCTCCCGGCGTCTGGAGGCCGCCCTGCGGCAGGACACCGCCCGGCTGCGGATCTCGCCCCGCGCGCGGCGGCTGCTGCCGATGCAGTTCGGCACGGCGGGCGTACGGGCCCTGGACAGCGCGGGGCCGCCCGACGGGGACGGCTGGGTGGAAGTGGAGCTGACCGTGGAATCGGAGGCGGTCGCCGTGGGAGATCTGCTCCGGCTCGGCGCGGAGGCGGAGGTGCTCGGCCCTCCCGGGCTCCGGCAGGCCGTTGCCCGGGCGGTGGCGGCGCTGGCGGAACGGTACGGGGAGCCGTCGACCCGTGTCGACCAGTCGTGACGTGCCGCTTCGAAAATTTCCGCGAAGTTCACAGGCCCGGAACTACTGACAGACGTGTGAACGCCAGGTACCGTCCTGAGCCAGTTCACACGCGTGGACTACACCACAACGGAACACCCGTCGTGGCACCGCCTTCCTACTCGGATCGTCCGGCACGTTCCTGCCGGTAGAAGGGGTTCATTCACCATGGCCACTGTCTCGTTCGACAAGGCGACCCGGATCTACCCGGGTTCCACCAAGCCCGCCGTCGACGCGCTGGAGATCGACATCGAGGACGGCGAGTTCCTCGTCCTCGTCGGCCCCTCCGGCTGCGGCAAGTCCACCTCGCTCCGCATGCTCGCGGGCCTGGAGGACGTCAACGGCGGAGCCATCCGCATCGGTGACCGCGACGTCACGCACCTGCCGCCGAAGGACCGGGACATCGCCATGGTGTTCCAGAACTACGCGCTCTACCCGCACATGACCGTCGCCGACAACATGGGCTTCGCGCTCAAGATCGCCGGCGTCAACAAGGCGGAGATCCGGCAGAAGGTCGAGGAGGCCGCGAAGATCCTCGACCTCACGGACTACCTGGACCGCAAGCCGAAGGCCCTCTCCGGCGGTCAGCGCCAGCGCGTCGCCATGGGCCGCGCCATCGTGCGTGAGCCCCAGGTGTTCCTCATGGACGAGCCGCTGTCCAACCTGGACGCCAAGCTCCGTGTGTCCACGCGTACGCAGATCGCCTCGCTCCAGCGCCGCCTGGGCATCACCACCGTCTACGTCACCCACGACCAGGTCGAGGCCATGACGATGGGCGACCGCGTGGCGGTCCTCAAGGACGGTCTGCTCCAGCAGATCGACACCCCGCGCAACATGTACGACAAGCCCGCGAACCTCTTCGTCGCCGGCTTCATCGGCTCCCCCGCGATGAACCTCGTCGAGGTGCCGATCACCGACGGCGGCGTGAAGTTCGGCAAGTCGGTCGTGCCGGTGCAGCGTGACGCGATCGCCGCCGCCACCGACAAGACCGTCACCGTCGGCGTCCGCCCCGAGCACTTCGAGGTGGCCGGCGCGGACGCCGAGCTGGGCCTCGCGGTCACGGTGAACGTCGTCGAGGAGCTCGGCGCCGACGCGTACGTCTACGGCACCGCCAAGGTCGGCGACGAATCCAAGGACCTCGTCGTCCGCGTCAGCGGCCGTGACGTCCCGGAGAAGGGCAGCCAGCTGCACGTCGTGCCCCGCTCCGGCGAGACCCACGTGTTCTCGACGTCGACCGGTGCGCGCCTGTCCGACTGATCAACCAGCAAACGCACAACCCCGGGTGAATCACCCAGGTTGACGAAGAGGGCCCCGCGGCGCGCTGCGGGGCCCTTTCCGTTGTCGACAAATACCCCGGCAGACCGGACGTTTCGAGCTGTGTGCGTCAACGCCCTACCCGGAAAGTGGCACTCTCTCATCCCCCGAACCGGTGACTCAATGTCTACAAACCATTACCGGGCGCTACCCTCACACGCGTGAAGCACTCCATGAACCAACAGACGCGACGCGGCCGGGGCCCGGCCCGCCGGATCGGCCGCACCCTCGCTTTCGTCCTGCCCGTCGTCCTGGTGCTCTCCGGGACCCTCGCGGTCACCCGAGTCAACTGGTCGGGGAACTCCACCGACCCGGTGCTCACCGCCGCGGACACCTCCGTGGGCAGCCCGCGGGCCGCCAAGCGCGCCCCCCAGGACATCCTGCGCGACAAGCTGCTGACCGAGTTGCAGAAGGAGGACCCGGGCGTCGCCCTCACCCACCTCCAGCAGGCCGTCAACGGCCGCCCGTCGCTGGCGAAGCACTGCGCGTCCATCGCCCGCGCCCTCGGCCAGGCCGCCGTCCGGGTCTACGGCCCGACCCGCGCCCAGTCGTACGCGCGCCCGGTGTGCGACACCGCCTTCGCCACCGGCGTCGCCGCCGCGCACAGCTGAGCGCACCGCCCTGCCACCGGGTGGGAAGTCCCTGACGGCCGGCGCCGGAACGATCGTCGGCCGCGGTCACGGGCGGGACGCCACGTACAGTTCACTCTCATGAGCGATCCGAGCGCCGCGTCCCGCCCCGTTCAAGCCGTCGTTCTGGCCGGTGGCCAGGGCTCCCGGCTGCGTCCGTACACCGACGACCGGCCCAAGCCGATGGTCGAGATCCCCGGGACGGGGACGCCGATCATCGGCCATCAGCTGTCCTGGCTCGCCGACGAGGGTGTGACGGACGTCGTGGTCTCCTGCGGCCACCTCGCCGAGGTCTTGCAGAAGTGGCTGGAGACGGCCGAGTTGCCGGTCTCCGTCACGACGGTCGTCGAGCCGGAGCCGCTCGGGCGCGGCGGCGGCCTCAAGTACGCCGCGGCGCATCTCCCCCACCCCGACCGGCCCTGGTACGCCACGAACGGGGACATCTGGACCCGGTTCTCGCTGCGGGACATGGCCGACTTCCACGCCGAGCGGGACGCCGTCGCGACGCTGGCGCTGGCGCGGCCCCGGCTGCCGTGGGGGGCGGTGCAGACCGACGGGTTCGGCCGGATCACCGACTTCATCGAGGCGCCGCCGTCGACCTTCGAGATCAACGCCGGCGTGTACGTCTTCTCCCCCGAGTTCGCCGGGCTGCTGCCGCACCGGGGTGACCATGAGCGGACGACGTTTCCCCACCTGGCCCGTGAGCGGCGGCTGGCCGGGTTCACGATCCCTCAGGGGTCGTACTGGCGGGCCATCGACACGGCGAAGGACCTGACGGAGGCGGCGAAGGAGCTGGCCGCGTTGGGACGCTGAGAGCTCGGCCGGTTGCTTCCCGTCGGCGACTGACCGCTCGTCGTGGCTTGTCGCGCAGTTCCCCGCGCCCCTTCAGAGGGGCGTCTCCCCGTACGCGCGAGAAGGCCCCGCATCTGCCTGATGCGGGGCCTTGTGGCGTTCTGGCCGGGTGTCAGCCCAGGAGGCCGCCCACCAGGCCCGGGCGGCCCGTGGAGGACGAACCGCCGTTGCCCGAGCCGCCCGTCGAGCCCGCGCCGCCCGTCGCCGTGCCGCCGGAGGTGGGGCCGGTCGTGGTGCTGGGGGCCTGGTTCTCCGGGGTGGACCGCTGGGGCGGGGCCTGGCCCGCGGTGCCCTGGGTCTGGCTGGGCGAGCCGCCGGTGACGGTGCCGGTGTCGCGGGTGGCGTCCGGCCGGGTCGTGGTGCCCGCGCTCGGGCTCGCGGAGCCGGCCGTGGCGCCCTGGGTGGGCGAGGAGGAGGCCGACGGAGTCCGCTTCTCCTTGCGCTTGTTGGGCTCGCCGGGGAGCGGGGAGCCGGGCAGTTCGTTGCGCGGGGCCTCGCCGGGGCCCGGGACGACGACCCGGTCGGCGTCGCGCACGGCACCGCCGAGCAGCGAGCCGACGAGCAGGGTGACGCCGGTGGCGATGGCGGTGACGAGGGCGCCGCGGCGCAGCACGTAGCGGCGCAGGTCCCAGATGTCGGCGCGGGGGCCGAGACGGCGCCAGGCGCTGCCGGCCAGCCGGCCGTCGACGGAGTACACGGGGGCGCCGGCGATGATCAGCGGGGACCAGGCGGCGAGGTAGATGATGTCGGGCGTCTCGTAGGCGGGGACGCTCTTCCAGCTGACCGTGACCAGCAGCGCGGCCGACAGCAGGGCGCCCAGGCAGGCGGCGACGCGCTGCCAGCAGCCCAGCACCGTCAGGACGCCGACGATGACCTGGGCGAAGGCGATGACCAGGCCGGCGCCGACCGGGTGCTCCAGGGCGAACTGGCGCAGCGGCTCGGCGACTTCCCACGGGTGCAGCGTGTTGAGCCACTTGACCATGGAGCCGCGCTTGCCGCCTTCGAAGTAGACGGGGTCGCACAGCTTGCCCATGCCGGCATAGATCGAGATGAAGCCCAGGAAGACGCGCAGCGGGAGCAGGACGACGCCGAGGTTCATCCGGCGGCCCGGGTAGTAGGCGTGCCGGGCCGGGTCGTCGCCGTGCCGCTTGGCCCGGCGCCCGGTGTCGTCGTCCGCGCCGGGGGCGGACTCCTCGAACTCGCCGTCCTCGTAGGCCGGTTGGCCGTACGCCGGTTCGTCGTAGGCGCTGCCGACGGTGCGCATGGGCGGCAGCAGCCGGGTGCCGTCGGCGGGGTCGTGGGTGCGCTGGGGGCCGACGACCGGGGTCTCGACGGTCTGGGCGAGGTCGTCCCCGTAGCCGTCGCCGCCGTAGCCCGCGCCCTGGTACCCGGGTTCGTCGTAGCCCGGGCCCACCCGGGAGATGACCTGGGTGGCTCCGGTGTCGGAGGCGGGCTCGTCGGCGTGGCGGACACTCTCGTGCCGCACGGCCTGCAGGAGCCGGTGCGCGCCGGTGTCGTCGGGGGCGGATCTGCCGCTCCAGACGACGGGCCGGCGGCGGGCGGTGGCCCCGTCCGCCTCGCCCCCCATGCGGGGCATGCGGGCGGTGTCCTCGGTGGCGGTCATGTGCCGTGCGACCCGGGGGGACTGGACGCGACGCGTCGAAACGCCCAACTGCACGCGGAAACTCGCGTGATTGACGATGACCTGCGCCGGGTCGCTCGGCACCTTCACCATGCTCAGCGCGGGAGCGTCGTCGAGTCCCGACGAGCGGTCCCCCGTGGGTGTGCGGGGTGTTCTGGTGTCCACACTCATCTAACCGAGTGACGTCGCGTTAGGACACTGCTTTGACCCGCCGGATCTGTCCGGACCCCGTCAAGCTTGTCCTTGTCGCCCCGTTGACACCGGAATTACCCCGTACGGGTGAAGTTCCGGACGCCTGTTCAGCGGCGCCGGCGGGCCGCCTCGTACAGCACGATTCCCGCCGCCACACCGGCGTTGAGCGACTCGGCGCCGCCCGGCATCGGGATCCGCACCCGGACGTCACAGGTCTCGCCGACCAGCCGGGACAGCCCCTTGCCCTCGCTGCCGACGACGATGACGACGGGGCCGTCCAGCGCCGGAAGCTCGCCGAGCTCGGCCTCGCCGTCGGCGGCCAGGCCGACGACCGTGATGCCGGCCTTCTTGTACGCCTCCAGGGCCCGCGTGAGGTTGGTGGCGCGGGCGACCGGGGTGCGGGCCGCCGTACCGGCGGACGTCTTCCAGGCACCGGCCGTCATACCGGCCGCGCGGCGCTCGGGGACGACCACGCCGTGACCGCCGAAGGCGGAGACGGAGCGGACGACCGCGCCGAGGTTGCGCGGGTCGGTGACGCCGTCGAGGGCGACGATCAGCGGGTCCACACCCTCGTCGTAGGCGGCGGACGCCAGGTCCTCGGGGTGGGCGTACTCGTACGGCGGGACCTGGAGGACCATGCCCTGGTGGTTGAGGCCGTTGGTCATCCGGTCCAGCTCGGGCCGCGGGGCCTCCATGAGGTTGATCCCGCCGCGCTCGGCGGCGACCTGGAGGGCCTCGCGAACCCGCTCGTCGTTGTCGATGAACTGCTGGACGTAGAGCGTGGACGCCGGGACGCCCTCGCGCAGCGCCTCCAGGACCGGGTTGCGCCCGACGACCAGCTCGGACGTGCCCTTGCCGCCCCGGCCGCGCACGGTGGGCCGGCGCACGGCCTGCTTGGCCTTGGCGTTGGCGACGCGGTTCTTCTTGTGCCCCTTGCGCATCTCGGCGGGCGGGGTGGGGCCCTTGCCTTCCAGGCCCCGGCGCCGCTGGCCGCCACTGCCGACCTGCGCGCCCTTCTTGCCGGACATGCGGCGGTTGTTGGCTGCCATGACCTACCTGTCTCTGCTGTCGCCGTGAGGCGGTGAAGTGTGTACGTCTGTGCAGTGTGCCGCCCGGAGGCCCGGGCGGCACAGTCGGGCAGCCCGTGGGGCTTGTCTCAGCGCGGGCCGAGGCTCCATCGCGGCCCCTGCGGGCTGTCCTCGATGACCAGGCCGGACTGGCTCAGCTGGTCCCGGATGGCGTCCGCGGTGGGCCAGTCCTTGCGGGCCCGGGCGGCCTCGCGCTGGTCCAGCACCATGCGGACGAGCGTGTCGACCACGCCGTGCAGGTCGTCGCCGCGGTCGCCCTCCCCGGCCCACTGGGGGTCCAGCGGGTCGAGGCCGAGCACGCCGAGCATCGCGCGGACCTCGGCGAGCCGGGCCACGGCTGCTTCCTTGTCGTCGGCGGCGAGCGCGCTGTTGCCCTGCCGGACGGTGGTGTGCACCACGGCGAGTGCCTGCGGCACGCCCAGGTCGTCGTCCATGGCCTCGGCGAAGGCGAGTGGCACCTCGGCGGCGGGCTCGACGACGCCGGCCTTCTCGACCACGCGCTGCACGAAGCCCTCGATCCGCGCGAACGCCGACTCGGCCTCGCGCAGTGCCTCCTCGCTGTACTCGATCATCGAGCGATAGTGCGGGGTGCCGAGGTAGTAGCGCAGCACGATGGGCCGCCAGCGCTTGACCATCTCGCTGACCAGCACCGAGTTGCCGAGCGACTTGGACATCTTCTCGCCGCTCATGGTGACCCAGGCGTTGTGCACCCAGTACCGGGCGAACTCGTCGCCGTAGGCCTTGGCCTGGGCGATCTCGTTCTCGTGGTGCGGGAAGACCAGGTCGAGGCCGCCGCCGTGGATGTCGAAGGCGGTCCCGAGGTACTTGTGGGCCATCGCCGAGCACTCCAGGTGCCAGCCGGGACGGCCGCGGCCCCAGGGCGTCTCCCAGTCGGGCTCGCCGGGCTTGGTCGCCTTCCACATGGCGAAGTCGCGCGGGTCGCGCTTGCCCGAGACGCCCTCGTCGGGCTGGCGCAGGTCGTCGATGTCCTGGTTGGACAGCGCCAGGTAGGCGGGGAAGGAGCGGACGTCGAAGTAGACGCTGCCGTCCGCGACGTAGGCGTGCCCCCGCTCGATCAGGCCGCGCATCATCTCGACCATCTCGGTGATGTGGCCGGTGGCGCGCGGCTCGTAGGTCGGGGGCAGGCAGCCGAGGGCGCGGTAGCCGTCGTTGAACGCCCGCTCGTTCTCGTAGCCGATGGCCCACCAAGGGCGGTTCTGGTCGGCCGACTTGGCGATGATCTTGTCGTCGATGTCGGTGACGTTCCGCACGAACGTGACGTCGTAGCCGCGGTACTCGAACCAGCGGCGCATGATGTCGAAGTTCAGCCCGGAGCGGATGTGCCCGATGTGCGGGGCGGCCTGCACGGTGGCACCACACAGGTAGATCGAGACGCAACCCGGCTGGAGCGGGGAGAAGTCACGGATCTGCCGGGCGCTGGTGTCGTACAGGCGAATAGTCACCACTCCAGGGTAGTGGGCCCCGGGGTGTGCATCAGGACCTTCCCCACGCGGCGCACATATTCGTGACATTGGCAACCGGTACGCCCCGAACGCTTGCCCTCAGCCCGTGCGCACCACCAGCGCCGTGGCCACCGCCATCAGCCCTTCGTCCCGGCCGGGGAAGCCGAGGCCGTCCGTCGTCGCGCCCGACACCGACACCGGGGCTCCGGCCGCCTCGGACAGGAGTTTCTGGGCCTCGTCCCGGCGCTTGCCGATCTTCGGGCGGGGGCCCACCACCTGTACGGCGATGTTGCCGATCCGGAAGCCCGCCTCGCGCACGATGCGCGCGGCCTCCGTCAGGAGGGTGACCCCGGAGGCGCCCGACCACTCGGGGCGGCCCGTGCCGAAGTGCCGGCCCAGGTCGCCGAGGCCGGCGGCGGAGAAGAGGGCGTTGCAGGCGGCGTGGGCGACGACGTCCGCGTCACTGTGGCCGGCCAGGCCCGGACCCTCGCCCTCCCACTTCAGGCCGGCGCACCACAGCTCGCGGCCCTCCTCGAAGGCGTGGATGTCGGTGCCGATGCCGACCTGGGGCAGAACGGGCTGGTCAGAAGCCATCGTTGAGCCTCCTGCGGGCCAGGACCGCCTCGGCGAGGACCAGGTCCAGGGGGCGGGTGACCTTGAAGGCCTCCTCGTGACCGGGGACGGCCACGACCGTGAGGCCGAGCTGCTCGACCATGCCGGCGTCGTCGGTGACCTCGCCGGTGACCGTCTCGTGCGCCCGGACCAGCGTGGCCCGGTCGAAGCCCTGCGGGGTCTGCACCGCCCGCAGCAGGGCGCGCTCCGGCGTGGCGACGACCGGCTCCGGCTCGCCGGGGGTGCCGGCGGGCTCGACCTGTTTGACGGTGTCGGCCAGCGGCAGCGCCGGGACCACGGCCGGTGCGCCGTCGCGTACGGCCTCGATCACCGCGTCGACCGTGTCCACCGGCACCAGCGGCCGGGCCGCGTCGTGGACCAGCACGATGTCGTGGCCGGGCGGCAGCGCGTCGAGCCCGAGCCTCACGGACTCCTGGCGGCTCTGCCCGCCGGGGACGACGAGGAAGTCCGTCCGCTCGGGCAGCGCGTGCGCGTCGAGCAGGGACCTGACCTCGGCGGCACCGTCGGGCGGGGCCACGACGACGACCAGGGAGACGGCCCGGGAGGCGGCCATCGCACGGACCGCGTGGATCAGCATGGGGGTGCCACTCAGCGCGCGCAGCGCCTTGGGGGCGCCCGGGCCGAGCCGCACACCGCGGCCGGCGGCCGGGATCACGGCCGCCGTACGGGCCGCCGAGGGGGCGGCGGGCGGCGAGGGACGCGAATCGTCAGACATCGGTTCCTGTCAGGTTTGTGTGCTGGCCTGGCGTGGGTATGGCCTGGAGGAGTGCCGGGCGCGACGCGCTCGACCGGACCCTTCCGTGACGCTGGTCGAGCCGGCTGCCCGGGCCCGGCACGCCAAACACCGGGGCGTGAGTGATAACACAACCCGGGGCGGTGGCGCATCGGCGTCGGAGTACGAACTGAACATGCCGCAGCGCCCGGCGACAAAGAATTCGTCATCGGGCACCGCGGCATTTCGATGTGCAGGCGCGCGCTTGATGCGCAGAGCGCTGTACGACCGGCTTCGCCTCAGGAGGCGAGGACCTCGTCGAGCAGGGCTTCGGCCTTGTCCTCGTTGGTGTTCTCCGCGAGGGCCAGCTCGCTCACCAGGATCTGGCGGGCCTTGGCGAGCATGCGCTTCTCACCGGCGGAGAGTCCACGCTCGCGCTCACGACGCCACAGGTCACGCACCACTTCCGCGACCTTGATGACATCGCCCGAGGCGAGCTTCTCCAGGTTTGCCTTGTATCGACGGGACCAGTTCGTGGGCTCCTCGGCGTACGGCGCGCGCAGCACCTCGAAGACCCGGTCCAGCCCGTCCTGACCGACCACATCACGCACGCCGACGAACTCCGCATTGTCCGCTGGCACACGTACCGTCAGGTCGCCCTGGGCGACCTTCAGCACCAAGTAGGTCTTGTCCACGCCTTTGATCTGGCGAGTTTCGATGGCCTCGATCAGCGCGGCCCCGTGATGGGGATAGACCACGGTGTCGCCAACCTTGAACGTCATGTGACAGGTACCCCTTCCGTGGCTATCCAGGGTAACACGGAAATCGCGGGTTCTGAATGGCGTTTTCGCAGGTCAGGGCGTATCTCGGGGCTTGACAACTCCGACAGGAACGTGCTTCGGACAGGGAGTGGAAGAAGGTATTCGCAGGTGGGAGCGGCTCTCCGGGCCGAGCGAAACGCGTACGGTACACGCATCCGGAGCATCCTCCAGAAGGACGAACATCCCTATATGTCCGGTTCCGTATGATCGACTTCCGCTACTCCGTTCGGTGGCCCGAGCCGGGTTCCGGTCGAATCCGGAATTGATCACGGGGCGCACGGGCGGGCCGTCGGTGATCAATTCCGAGGGGCCCCGCGCATTCCTTCACGGAAAATCCGTGCCACTGCCCGGGGCTCTAATGTGAATGCCGGACGAGCGCCACGCCAATGTGACGCGGCAGTCATGTGTGACTCAGGTGGACCCGGCGGTGCCGGGGGGTCGGGTGCGGCCGGACGAGGGCGGCTCGGTAACCTAAGGCCCGCTGACAGACACTTAGGGCGGCTTTATCGGCCGCTCCGCTCGAGTCAAGGAGTTGCCGCCGCCGTGAGCAGCAGCCTTCGACGCGGTGCCCTCGCCGCCGCCGTCACCGCGTTCTCGATCGCCTCGCTCGCCGCGTGCGGCGCCGGCTCCAACGCCCAGACCCTGGAGATCAAGCCGGACAACGCTGCCACCAGCGTCGGCGACATCAAGATCCAGAACGCGGTCGTGATCACGCAGCCCGACCTCGAGTCGACCGGCCCGGCCGCGATCTCCGCGACCTTCTTCAACTCCGGCCGCACGGCCGAGACGCTGGAGTCCATCACCCTCCCGGGCACCGGCAAGACCGCCCAGCTGAAGCCCGCCAAGGGCGGCAGCCTCAGCATCCCGCCCGGCGGCTCGCTGGTCCTGGGCGGCCAGAACAACGCCACGGCGATGCTGCCGAGCAGCCGCGAGGCGGTGCGGGACGGCAACGCGCAGAAGGTCACCTTCACCTTCAGCAAGACGGGTGCCGTGAGCCTGCGCGCGTTCGTCGTCCCCGCCGAGCACTACTTCAAGGAGTGGGGCCCGACGGAGGTTCCGGCCGCGCCGGGCGCCTCGTCCTCCCCGTCCAGTTCGCCGGCCGGTTCCCCCGCCGAGGGTGAGTCCGGCGCGCCGGAGAGCCCCGCGGGCGGCGAGACGCCCGGTGGCCACGGAGCGTCCGGGACGCCGACCGACGCGGCCTCGGCGAGCGCGAGCGCCGGGCACTGAGCAGTCAGTCGCAGGACGCCGCACGACGAAGGGCGGGCCCTCTTTTCGGAGAGGGCCCGCCCTTCGTCGTGCCGTCGTGCGCGGCCGGTCTACGGCTCGAACTTGTAGCCGAGGCCGCGGACCGTCACCAGGTAGCGCGGGGCGCCCGGGTCCGGCTCGATCTTGGCGCGCAGGCGCTTGACGTGGACGTCGAGGGTCTTGGTGTCACCGACGTAGTCGGCGCCCCAGACCCGGTCGATCAGCTGCATGCGCGTGAGGACGCGGCCGGCGTTGCGCAGCAGCATCTCCAGCAGGTCGAACTCCTTCAGCGGCAGGTCGATCTTGGTGCCGCCGACGGTGACTACGTGCCGGTCGACGTCCATGCGGACCGGGCCGGCCTCCAGGGCCGCCGGCGTGACCTCCTCGGGCTCGCCTCTGCGGCGCAGCACGGCGCGGATGCGGGCGACCAGCTCGCGCGAGGAGAACGGCTTGGTGACGTAGTCGTCGGCTCCTATCTCCAGTCCGACGACCTTGTCGATCTCGCTGTCCTTGGCGGTCACCATGATGACGGGGACGTTGGAACGGCCGCGCAGCTGGCGGCAGACCTCGGTGCCCGGCAGGCCGGGCAGCATCAGGTCGAGGAGGACGAGGTCGGCGCCGTTGCGCTCGAACTCGTCGAGTCCGTCGGGCCCGGTGGTCGCGACCGCGACCTCGAAGCCCTCTTTGCGGAGCATGTACGACAGGGCGTCGGAGAAGGACTCCTCGTCCTCGACGACGAGCACACGGGTCACGGAAGGACCTCCGGGGCGGGAAGCGTTTCGTACGCGTTCGATTCGGGGGATTCAGGGGTGGACCGCCCGGCCTCCACGTCGAGGCCCGCGCCTCCTGCGCGTGTCTCTCGGGCGGGCTGCTGATGTGCGCGGTCGCGGGCCGCACCGGCCTCCGGCAGCCGCAGGGTGAAGGTGGAGCCCTGGCCTTCGGCGCTCCACACCGTGACCTCCCCGCCGTGCGAGGCGGCCACGTGCTTCACGATCGCCAGTCCCAGTCCCGTGCCGCCGGTGGCACGGGAGCGGGCCGGGTCGACACGGTAGAAGCGCTCGAAGATGCGCTCCTTGTCCTTGTCGGAGATGCCGATGCCCTGGTCGGTGACGGCGATCTCGATGTGGTCCCCGCCGGGCGCGTTCACGCTGCGGGCCGCTATGCCGACGCGGGTGCGGGCGGGTGAGTAGTTGACGGCGTTCTCGACGAGGTTGCCGAGCGCGGCGGCGAGCTGGCCGCGGTTTCCCCAGACGCGCAGGTCTGCGGTGCCGCCCTCCCGTCGCCCGCCACCACCCTGATCGGGCCCTTCGGGCGCCCAGACATTCGAGGCCATGGTGATCTGCTTGGCGCCGGCCTGGTGTCGGCAGCGGTCGACGGCCTCGGCGACGAGCTCGTCGACCCGGACCGGTTCGGCGTCCTCCAGCGGGTCGTCGTTCTGCACCCGGGAGAGGTCGATGAGCTCCTGCACGAGGCTGGTGAGCCGGGTGGCCTCGATCTGCATGCGCCCGGCGAACCGCTCGACGGCCTCGGGGTCGTCGGAGGCGTCCATCACGGCCTCGGAGAGCAGCGAGAGGGCGCCGACGGGTGTCTTTAGCTCGTGGCTCACGTTCGCGACGAAGTCGCGCCGGACCGCCTCGATGCGGCGGGCCTCGGTCAGGTCCTCCACGAGGAGCAGCACCAGCCGGGAGCCGAGCGGCGCGACCCGCGCGGAGACGGCCAGGGCCTCTCCGCGTCCGGTGCCGCGCCGCGGCAGGTCCAGTTCGACCTGGCGTATCTCGCCGTCCCGCCGGGTGTCCCGGGCCATCTGCAGCATCGGCTCGACGGCGAGCTTGCCGCCGCGGACCAGGCCGAGGGCGTACGCCGCCGAGCTGGCCTTGACCACGGCGTCCGCTTCGTCGAGGACGACGGCGGACGACCTGAGGACCGACAGGACCGTGTCCACGCCCGGCGGGAGCACCGCGTCGGTGTGCAGGGAGCTACGGGTGGGGCGCTTCTGCTCGCGCTCACTCCAGCGGAACGCGAGCATGGCGATGACGCCGGTGAGCACTCCGGCGATCGCAGCCACTGCGGCGACCGCCGCGTTCACGTCCATGCACCCAGGTTAGGCATGGCTCGGGCACCCTCCACAGCCGTCGGGCTGCGAGCTCGAACACTCGTCGCCCAGAGTTCACCTTGGAGCCAGTATTGGTTCATTTGGGATGACGGAAACGGACGCGTTAGGGCCGGAACGTGGGAGCGTGGGGTTCGGACCGCTGGTAATACGACGGTCGTACCGCCGGTTGTCCGGTGGGCCCCGGCCCTTGGACCCCCGACTGAGACGCACGAGAGGGAAAGCCTGATGCGGGACGCGTACCACGAGGAACTGGACTCGATCGGCGACGGTCTGGTGGAGATGGCCCGGCTGGTCGGGTCGGCGATCGGGCGCGCCACGACCGCCATGCTCGACTCCGACCTGAAGCTGGCCGAGAACGTCATCGAGGCCGACCAGCGGGTCGACGAGCTCCAGCACGAGCTGGAGGCCCGGGCCATAGCCCTGCTGGCGCGGCAGCAGCCGGTGGCGACGGACCTGCGGATCGTCGTCACGTCGCTGCGGATGTCGGCCGACCTGGAGCGCTCGGGCGACCTCGCCCAGCACGTGGCGAAGCTCGCACGCCTGCGCTACCCCGACCGCGCGGTCCCGAGCGACCTGCACGCCACCATCCTGGAGATGGGCCAGCTCGCGCAGCGCCTGATGGCGAAGGCCGCCGAGGTGATCATCACCAAGGACGTCGACCTGGCGCTCCAGCTGGAGCAGGACGACGACGAGATGGACCTGCTGCACCGCACGCTCTTCCAGCACCTGATGGACGACCGGTGGAAGCACGGCATCGAGACGGCCGTGGACGTCACGCTGCTCGGCCGCTACTACGAGCGGTTCGCCGATCACGCGGTGTCGGTCGCCAAGCGCGTGGTGTACCTGGTGACGGGCGAGCACGCGGACGAGCTCCAGACGGACGCTCAGCCGGAGATCCAGGCGGTTCCGGGGACGGAGAGCGCCTGACGGATCCGTCCCGGGGGTCGTGCCGGGTCGAGCCGAGGGGTCAGGGCCGGGCGCGCGGGCGCCTCAATGCGCCGTTGATGCGCCCAGCGGCATGGGCATCCAATGGGCACAGGCACCAGCCTCTAGGAGGGACCCATGGCCGAATCCCCCAGCACGACGCCCGACCCCGCCCGGCAGCGCGAGACCGAACAGCCCGCCGAGATCAGGAGCCTGCCCCTGATCGCCGCGTGCGGCTGCGGCTCGGGCTGTGGCTGCGGGTGCCAGTCGGGCAGCCCCTGCCAGTGCGGCTGACGCCGGCGCAGTGTCGTTCCGTACGTCCTTCAGGGCCCCGGCGGTCACGCCGGGGCCCTGCTGCGTGGAGCCCGGGGTGTGGAGCCCGCCGGGGTCGCCCGGGTGGCTGTACGGGCGGAGCATGGGAGGGAGGCGAAGCGGCGCGGGCCGACGCCGTCGGGCGTTGCCGTCGCCGTTGCCGGAAGGAGGCGCCAGGCATGCCCAAGTTCATGGATGTCCACAGAGGCATGAAGGGCATCACGGAGGAACAGCTGCGTGAAGCCCACAACGCGGACCTCGCGATAGAGAAGGACGAGCAGGTCCACTTCGAGATGGCCTGGGCGGACCCGGAGTCCGGCCATGTCTACTGCCTCTCCGAGGCCCCCTCGGCCGAAGCGGTCCAGCGCATTCACGAGCGCGCCGGGCACAAGGCGGACGAGGTGCACCCCGTGCCGTTGACGGTGCGGTGACCCGCCGTACGCGGTCCGTCAGCGGCGCCGGGCGGCGTTGAGGCGGGCCGCCTGCCGGGTCAGGTAGTCGCGTTCGGCGAGGTTGGGCGCCGTGCGGGCCGCCTCGGCGTACAGGCGGGCCGCCGTGTCCGGGTCACCGTCGCGCTCGTGGAGGTACGCCGCCACCGCCGCGTACCGGGGCAGTGAGTCGTCCAGTGCCGCGAGCGCCGCGAGTCCGGCGCGCGGTCCGTCGGCCTCGCCAAGGGCGACCGCGCGGTTGAGCCGGACGACCGGGCTGTCGGTCAGGCGGGCGAGTTCGTCGTACCACTCGACGATCTGCACCCAGTCGGTCTCCCCGGCGGTGGGCGCGTCGGCGTGGAGGGCCGCGACGGCGGCCTGCGCCTGGAACTCGCCCAGCCGGTCGCGGGCGAGGGCCGATTGGAGGATCCCGATGCCCTCGGCGATCATCCGCGTGTCCCACCGGCCGCGGTCCTGCTCGGCGAGCGGCACCAGGCTGCCGTCCGGCGCGGTGCGGGACGCCCGCCGCGCGTGGTGGAGCAGCATCAGCGCGAGCAGCCCCGCCACCTCGGGGTGGTCGATCGCGGCCGCGAGCTGCCGGGTGAGCCGGATGGCCTCGGCGGCGAGGTCGACGTCGCCGGAGTAGCCCTCGTTGAACACCAGGTAGAGCACGCGCAGCACGGTCGCGACGTCGCCGGGCCGGTCGAACCGCACGCCGGAGACGGTGCGCTTGGCCCGGCTGATGCGCTGGGCCATCGTCGCCTCGGGCACGAGGTAGGCCCGGGCGATCTGCCGGGTGGTGAGCCCGCCGACGGCGCGCAGGGTGAGCGCGACCGCCGACGACGGCGTCAGCGAGGGGTGGGCGCACAGGAAGTAGAGCTGGAGGGTGTCGTCCACGCCGGGCGCGGGCCCGGGCGTCGGTTCGTCCTCGACGAGGTCCTCACGCCGGCGGCGGGCGCTGTCCGCCCGCGCCTGGTCGAGGAACTTGCGCCAGGCCACGGTGACCAGCCACCCCTTCGGGTCCCGGGGAGGGGCTGCCGGCCAGACGCGGAACGCCTCGACCAGGGCGTCCTGCACGGCGTCCTCGGCCGCCGCGAAGTCGGCTCCGCGGCGGACGAGGATCGTGAGCACGCCGGGCGTGAGGCTTCTGACGAGCGCCTCGTCCATCGGCTGGGTCACTCCGTGACGGTGGGATGGGCGGCCAGGAAGGGGCGCACCTCCAGCCACTCGTGGATCGGCTTGCCGCCCGCCCCGGGGGCGGCCGACAGTTCCCCGGCCAGCTCGACGGCACGGTCGTACCCGTCGACGTCGATGATCATCCAGCCGGCGATGAGGTCCTTGGTCTCGGCGAACGGGCCGTCGGTGACCGGCGGGCGTCCCTCACCGTCGTACCGGACCCATGCCCCCTCGGGGGCGAGCGCCTGGCCGTCGACGAACTCGCCGGTCTTCTCCAGCCGGTCCGCGAAGTCGCGCATGAACTGCAGGTGCGCCGAGATCTCCTCGGGCGTCCACTGGTCCATGGGCACGTCGTTGACCGCTGCCGGGGCGCCGCGGTAGTGCTTCAGAAGCAGGTACTTGGCCATGGTGGCTCTCCTCGGTGCCGGTGCGACCCATCTTGGCCGCCTTCACCCCGGGGACGGAGCGGGGCACGGCTTTTCGACATCCTCGCCGAAGTTTTTTTGCGGCCCCGGTGATCACTGCCCAACGCGGCCGTCGACCCGTTCGCGCAGGAGGTCGGCGTGGCCGCAGTGCCGTGCGTACTCCGCGATCTGCGCGACCAGGATGTCGCGGAGCTGGACCTGCCCGCCGGGTTCGGGGCCGTAGTCGGAGAAGCCGGTGTTGCGCGTGGAGAGGTCGGTGACGCCGGCCAGCCAGCGGTCCGTGCGCTCGCACTCGGCACGCCACTGCCGCCAGGCCTCTTCCACGACCGCCGGGTCGGCGACGGCACCGTTGAAGTCACCGTCCCGGTCCTCCTCCGTCCGGTACAGCTTCGGCGCGTCCTCGCCGGCCATCACCCGGCGGATGTGCCGCTCGTCCTCCGTCAGGTGCCGCACCAGTCCGAGCAGCGACATCGTGGACGGCGGGCAGGACCGCCGGGCCATCTGCTCGGCGTCCAGGCCCGCGCACTTCATCTCGAAGGTGAGGCGGTAGTTGCGCAGGTAGTCGAGGAGGATGCCGCGCTCGTCGACCGGCTGGGTGTCGGTCTCGCGAGGGTCGTCGTCGGGGTCGACCCACATGTCGGGGTAGACGGTGGCCTTCGTCCAGCGCGTCGTGTCCGAGGTCGCTGACGCGGTGGATGCCGCTCGTTCGCCGGTGTGTTCGCCTGAGACCATGCGGGCATGGTGGACCGGGCAGCGCGCGGCCGCCACCGAATATCCCGGGGGCGGGCGGGGGCAGGAAGGCGGCGACCCCCGGGGCGGCCCAGCACTGACCCAGCCGCGATCGCGGCGCCGGGCTATGGTGCCGTCGTGACCGGCGCTGCGGGGCCTCCCCTCCTCTTCCTCGACGTCGACGGCCCGCTCCTCCCGTTCGGATCACCGTCCGTTCGGTCACCGACCGCTGCGGCCGGCTCTCCGGCCCGCCCCGATCGGGAGAACCCCCTGCTGGAGCGGCTCGACCCCGGGCTGGGCCCGCGTCTGCTGGCTCTCGACTGTCAGCTCGTCTGGGCGACGACCTGGATGGAGGAGGCGAACGAGGTCGTCTCTCCCCTCGTCGGACTGCCGCGACTGCCCGTGGTGGAGTGGCCGGCCCACGGCGCCGACCAGAGCCCGAACGGCCTGCACTGGAAGACCGGCCCCCTCGTCGAGTGGGCCGGCGGCCGGCCGTTCATCTGGGTCGACGACGAGATCGGCACGATGGATCACCTGTGGGTCGAGGCGAGTCACCCCGGGCCGTCCCTGCTGCATCGCGTCGACCCGGCCGCGGGCCTCGTGGACGCCGACTTCCGCGCCCTCGCGGCCTGGCTCCGTCGACCGCCTGCCCCCTGTCCCCCCTCCGCTACGTCCGGTCCAACGCCGTGAAGACGGCCAGGCACAGGGTGAGGCTGGCGGCGAACGCGATGCCGCAGCGGGACAGGGCCGCCGGCACCGCGGCCCCCTCCCAGCGGGCGAGGGCGAAGGCGATCGCCGCGGCGACGAGGGAGAAGAGGACGGCCACCGCCAGCGCGAGCAGCAGCAACGCCGGGAAGGTGTGTTTCATGGGGGCACCGCCTGGGTCGCGGCGGTCCTCCTGCGTCACGCCGCCGAGCGGGCCTTCCAGGACGCCGACCTGTCGGTCGCCGCCGAGTTCGCCACCCGCAGCGCGCTCGCCATCGACAAGAGTCACAACCTCCAGGCCGCGGTCCAGGGTCTGCATCTCGCCCGCAGTCTCGCGGACACTCTGCAGATCGTCGCCGACGGAGTCGTCACCGGTCTCGGCTACGAGCTGGCGTGCGTCAACCTCGTCCGCCCGGACGGCGATCTCGTGGTCGCCTCCTTGGCGGGCGACTCCGCCGCCGAGGCCCTCCTCACCGGCCGTGCCGGCTCGCGCGCGTCCTGGGACCGCAGGCTGAGCATGGGCGAGCACTGGGGCGACCTGGTGTTCATCCCGCACAGCGAGGGCTGGGTCCTCGACGACGACGACGTCCCGCAGTGGTACACCGACGGCCCCGCCCCCCGCTTCGAGGACGAGTGGCACCCGGCCGACCGCCTCTTGAGTACGCCTTCCAGGCCGCCATCGCGATCAGCAACGCGCGGCTGCGCACGAACATGCAGCGCGCCCTGGTCAGACTGGACAGGGAGCAGCAGACGCTGCGGGCCAGTGAGGAGTCCTTCCGGCAGGCCTTCGAGTACGCGCCCAACGGCATGGCCATCGCCGAGCTGGGCGGTGACCAGAACGGCCGCATCCTCCGGACGAACGACGCGCTGTGCCGCATGCTGGGCCGCCCGGCCTCCGTCATGCGCCGCTACGCGTTCTCCGACTTCGTCCACCCCGAGGACATCGGCGTCCTGCTCCGCACCAGCGCCGAGGGCGGGCGCGCGGAACTGCGCCTCGGGCGCCGCGACGGGACGTTCCTGTGGGTGTCGATGCGCAACAGCGTCGTCGCGGACGAGGCCGACGGCCCCCGCTTCCTGCTCACGCACGTCGAGGACATCGAGGAGCGCAAACAGCGCGAGTTCGATCTCGCCCACCGCGCCTCGCACGACGCCCTCACCGGCCTGCCGAACCCCGCCGAGCTGCACGCCCGTATCGACGCCCGGCTCTGCGCACTCCGGGAGCACGGGTCCGACACCGCGGGAGGGGTCGCCGACCCCTTCCTCGGCCACGCCGACCCGGCCGCGACCATCCACACTCATGTCCGGGCCCCCGTGGGCGACGCCGACACCCACGGCCTGGCCGTGCTGTTCTTCGCCCTCCGCGACTTCAAGGCGATCAACACGCGCTTCGGGCACGACGCGGGGGACGGCGTCCTCGTCGAGGTCGCCCGACGGCTCGGTGAGGCCGTGCGCGACGGCGACACGGTGGCCCGGTACGGCGGTGACGAGTTCGTCGTCCTGGCCGACGGCCTGGACCCCGCCGGCGCCCACACCGCCGCGGTGTGGATGCAGGACCGGATCCACCAGGCGATCCCCCTGGGCGACCAGACCGTGCGCATGCACGCGGGTGTCGGCATCGCATGGGCCCAGTGCGGGACGGCCCCTGGTGACATCCTGCGGGCGGCACGCGGGTTCTCGTCGTGAGGACGGAGCCGACAGTGCCACCGCACGACCCGCCGCACGCCGGGGAACAGAGGGGCCGCAGCGCCGGCCCGCCCCCGTAGATCAGTGACCGACTTGTGGCCTGGCTGAGCGCTTGGTCTGAACCGAAGTCGGCTCCCGGGATCGGGCCCATGCCAGGCGGGGACTCGATGACGTCGGCCTGGGGGTGGGTGTGGAAGGCCTGGCGGATCTGCTGGCCGATGCGCTTGATCCGGTCGTGCACGGCGAGTATCTGAGCGGCGATGTCCGCGACGGTGCCAGCAGCGATCTCCTCGACCGGCTCGCCAGCACCCCGGCCGTCCGAGCGCAGAGCGCAGCATCCGGCTGACCGTCCGGGCCTCGAAAACCGGCCTGAGGCTGCGTTGACCGCTATTCCGTGCCACGACCGAGCGCGCGTGCGCTGCACACGCTAAGCGGGGCGGGGGAGCGAGGTTAGGCCGTTGATTGCGATGTCGGTGGCCCTTTGAACGGCTTTGTAGGTCTGCTCCGGCCGGTCGCCCCGCTTCTGGCATGCGGCGACGACGACCTTGATCGCCCCGACCAGCGAGCCCACCGCCGCGGCGGCCTCGACGAGGTCCAGCTCGGGGCAAGCGAGGTGGAGCGCTTCGGTCAGCTGTAGTTGGATGTCGAACAGCAGGTGCAGTTCGCGCGCCTGAAGTGCCGGGACCGATGCGATCAGCCGGGTCCGCGCTGGGCCGACCTTCCGCGCCAACTCCGAGTCCGTGTCCGCGAAAACACTCTGGTCGATGACGCGCCGCAGCAGGTCGGCCACCGGTTCGCCGGGCTGCCGTTCTCCGATGATCTCGACCGCGCGCTCCAGCCGCGACCTGTCGTCGAAGAAGACGATGTCGTCCTTGCTGTCGCCCCGGCAATGGTCATGCCCACGGTCCGCCAGAACCCCTTCGACCCGCCCGAGGAACTGCGCCGCCGGCAGGAGCTCGGCCCAATCCATCGGATGACCTACGCCGACGGTGGTCAGGGGTGGTTGGTGACCGGCTTCGCCGCAGCGCGGGCGATCCTGGCAGATCCCCGTTTCAGCGTCCGCCCGGACCACATGCGCTCACCGATTGCCCAGCCGGGAACGGCGCCCGTGCCGCCAGGATTCTTCCTCCGCATGGACCCGCCCGAGCACGACCACTATCGGCGGTCGCTCATCGGTGACTTCACGGTGCGCCGGATAAAGCTCCTCGAACCGGAGATCGAAGCGATCGTCAATGACCAGTTGAACGCGATGGAGCTCGCCGGGAGCCCGGCCGACCTGTTCAAGGCATTCGCGCTGCCGATCCCGTCACAAGTGATCGGCGAACTGCTCGGGGTGCCCTACTCCGACAGGCAGGGGTTCCAGCGGAACGCCGCCACGCTCTGGAACAGCGACCTCACAGCGGAACGCCGGCAAGAGGCGGTCAGGGAGCTCATGGCATATCTACGGGACCTGCTGCGCCACAAGCGTTCCTGGCCAGAGGAAGATGTGCTCAGCGGGCTCGCTGCGCACGCGGGACTTACTGAGGACGAGAGGGCCGGACTGGCGATCCTGCTCCTGATCGCCGGGCATGAGACGACGACGAACATGCTTGCGCTGGGCACTTTCGCTCTGCTGGCCAACCCCGCGCAGTCAGCCGAGGTCCGCGACAAGGAGGAAGACGCCCCTGCGGTGGTCGAGGAGCTGCTGCGTTACCTCACGATCATCCATCACGTGGTCCGCGTCGCACTTGAGGACATCGAGCTCCACGGCTGTCTGATCAAGGCCGGCGAGTCGGTCACCGTCGCACTTTCCGCAGCGAACCGGGATGCTGACCATTTCGGCGACCCGGACGCGCTTGACCTCACCCGCTCCACGGCCGGACACCTCGCGTTCGGTCACGGCCTCCACCGGTGCCTCGGGCAGCGACTGGCCCGCGCCGAAATGCGCATCGCCCTCCCCGCACTGCTCCGCCGCTTCCCGGCACTACGTCTCACAGTCGCACCCGAGGAAGTACCACTGCGGTCGGCCATGACGGTCTACGGCGTGCGTGAACTTCCGGTCACCTGGTAGGCAGATCAAGGTCGAGAAGAACGACGTGTGCTCGGCGGCTTGCAGCGCGGGGCTCAAGCTGCGCGCCTTCCCCCGTATCGGGGTGCGTCAGCGGCGGCTCATCTTCACGGGCCCCAACGGGGGGCACGTCTGGCGTACGTCACTGAACGAAGACCTCTGGAAGCCCGCTCTCGCCAAGGCGGGCGTCATCCCGAAGGCCAAGAGCCGCGTGCACGCCGCCGCCCGCGAGCACGGCATGCACGCGCTCCGGCACTTCTACGCGTCCGTGCTCCTGGACGCCGGAGAGAGCATCAAGGCCCTCGCGGAGTACCTCGGTCACTCGGACCCAGGGCTGACGCTGAAGGTGTACGCCCACCTCATGCCGAGCAGCCGAGAGCGGGCCCGGAAGGCTCTCGGGCAGCCTCTCCGGCCGCAAGATCACACGGACTGAGATTCCAGGGAGGTGCCACGGCATGAAAAGGCCCCTGAGTCGCGCCGTGTGCGCAGCTCAGGGGCATGATCACAGAACCTACTTCTTCTTGCCCTGGGTCTTGCCGAGAATCTTGGTGAGCTGGGTCTTTGCTGGTCAGGGGCGGTGGGCTCGTGCGCCTGGTGGTCCTCGTTGGTCGTCGTTGGGCACTGTCGAGCAGCCTCGGACGGCCCAGAGACGGCCCAGCATCGCCGCGCTCGACTGACGGTCGGCACCAAGGATGAGTCCCGTCTGAACCTCCGCCGAGGACAGTCCGCCACGACGGCGGGTGCGCCAACCGATCACGCACGCGTGTGCCTCGCTGCACCCCCACCGGCCTCAGCCATGCTGCCTGTGTCGACGACCAGCGCCTGACGACGGCGGCCGGCCGAGCCCTCAGCTTGGGAAGCTCAGGTGATCTAGGGCTTGTCACGGGGCTGACCTGCGGCGGAGGGGTGTCGACTCCCACTAGGCGGGCTCCTTGGCTTCCTGCGGTTCTCCGTACGATCTGGCACACGTTTGGCACGACCTCTTCGTCCCGAAATCTCGCCTGCCAGCCACTGAGATCACCTGGGAGCGTCAGTCGTCCGCCGAAGGCTCTTGATGGTTGGCTGCGGACGGGGTGGTTGCTGTACTTCTCTGCTGGAGGCCGCCAAGGTGAAGCCCAGTGGGGAGAAGCACAGTGAGAGCGCACACCCGCCGAAAAACAGAAAAGCGGCTTGGGACGTCTAAGGATACTCGCTTGGTAGCCCGTGCAGCGGATTCAGCGGCTTCTTCCGTAGCCGCTGAACATCACCTTGAGCATCTGTCTTATCCAGGAAGGCGCGAGTCTCAAGGCCCCAAAAGCGTGTGTCTGCTGGCTTTGGAGCAAAGTGACGCCCCAGGGAGAAACTTGCATGCCTAGCCCAGTCCCGCAGGTCGTCCGCTCCACCGGTGGCAGGGATTGACCGGATGAGCCCAGTAGCGGCAGCGAGGTACGAGAGATGGAGGGCAAGACGGCGGTGTCTTTCAGCGGCACTTTCTGCGAGGCCGTGGGGGTGCTTGGAAAGAGCTTCGGGGAGCACCACAGAAGTGCCACATCCGAGCATGAAGACGAGGTTGGTGGGGCTCCATGCAAATCGATTTGAGTCTTTCCGGTACTGAGGCAGGAGAGCCTCCTGCGGCGGAAGCGGCGGCTCCTCACCACACGCCAGGGAATTCAGCGCCAAATGAAGAGCTTCTCCTGCCTCCGGCATTGCGGGGTTGCTGTTCGGACTACCCTCAATGACCGTGGCTAGTCGGTAAGCTGTATCCATGGACCAGCCCGTGTCGTCCTCGTCGGTAACGAGTCGATCAGACAACAAATCAGCTGCAACGTCGACCGCAGCTGCTAGAGACACCCGCCGTCTCGCCCCGCCCAAAGAGACTATGGCGGATTCATGGCTCTCGAGCGCATTAAGAGCCTGAATAGCGTCCATAACCGGGATGGGTTGCGGCCATTTCAAACTGACCGTAGCAAGGGGTGTCCAACCAAAGGGATGGAGAAACACCTCCAAACCGGACTTCACGATCTCTGGTACGTCATCCCCGACATTGATCTCAAGCCCTGCCTCATGGCGCAGCGGCACCAGGTGTTTGCGGAGCTGCTCCGCCTGGGCACGACTAGTCGCAGTGTCGTGAAAATCGGCAGGGGGGCGCAATTTCGGTTTCTCTGCCACGTGGGACCAAAACTGCCAAGCCGGATCTCGCTTCTCAACGGGCACGCGGAAAGGAAGCCCAACTTGAAGACCACTGATTGGCTGAAGATCGCACAGGCGGCTGACGAAAGCCGCCGGGCGTCTGAGTTCAAGATCCACTTTGTCGTGGATGCGAGCCGTCACGTAGGAGACCCTGAGGTGACGGACCGAGACCGCCGCCTCCCTCTGCGCATCGGCCATCGCAGGCTCCTCTCTCGAAGACTCCGTCGTATAATTGTGGTGGTGACATCAGCTGGGTGCACGTTCGCGGGAGTAGCGCGACGTGCGGTATACGGACTTATGTGCTCTTTCACCGGGCCTATGGTTCTACCTGGCATCACCGCTCTGCCCGGCTACGAGGTCGGAGAGCCCGACCGGCACCGCGCAATCGGCGCGGTGCCGGTTCTTCTTGCAGTCGATCATTCTTCGTCTCCCTCAGGTCGACTCCCGTAGTAAATGATCTTTTGTGAGGCTGGCTCCGAAGCCGGCTGCGGGTCCACAACCGCGACAGGTGCCCGTACCCAATTCACCTCTTGATCAACAGCGTATGTGCCATTGAAGGGATCGCTGCTGGTTTCTTTGCCTACAGCATCAATCGCATTCTTCATGTTGAAATCACTTGCCTTGGATGCTTCCCACAAGGCATCCGGGCCAGTGAATTCAATCGGCGGAATCAGGATCGCGATGTTCCCCCGTTCTCGATGCAAGAGAACGCCTTTCTCGTCGTTGGGCGCGGCATACACATCCCGTTCGACCCTCGTATTGTACTTTTCGGCGGCGCGTAGAACTTCACGGATTTCACTACTTCTTACGATCCGCGGCCTCTTCCATCGATACGCGACGAGAGACAACCAAGACAGTGCGCCGCCACCCAGGGAAGCCATCAGGGTAACCCAAAGCAAATCAAGCAGGGTGTAGGCGTCTAGCAGGTCGCGACCGGATGTGAGATCGTAGATCCAGGCGGCAAGAAAGGAAATAATCACCGCAAATAGAAGCATCCACTTGTCTTCCCAAATTGTCTCGGCGGCGTTCTTGCCCTCTAGCCCCAGCCGACGTCGGTCGTAAACCCAAATCTGGAGCCAGGCTGCCAATGCGAAGATCCCCGGAATCACAATAGCCGCAGCTGCACCGACGCCGGCTAGCGTTCCAGTCAGCAGATTGTTTCCTGCTAGATCTACATTAATCTCACGGGTTGCAACTGCAGTAGGGGCTCCGATGGTTTTGTTCGACTTGGCATCGACGGGGGTGGCGCTCACCACCACGGCGGATTTTCCCCGCCGTACAGGGTACTTAGCCTGCACGTTAATGTAAGAGAGAGTTACACTCCCCGGGGCGATTTCCAATCTCAATGCCTTTTTCCTGGGCTTCTTCTCTAGTGCACTGGGCTTCGCTGCGATCCATGCCTCGTGATGCCCGGCGTAAACGGAGAGTTGCATATTGACAGTTTGCGCTGACAGATTTTTTGCTACAGCTGTGAGTTCGCATGGTGAGCGGTCCGTCATTCCTTGAGCACCCAAGAGGGTCACAGTGACATTGGGTGTTTGCTGAGGCGTGCGCGCATGTGATTCGATGGTCGATCTCGGTGCGTACCCTCTTGGGAACGTGTCCCAGGCGCTGGTTAGTAGGCACGACGAGACCACGGCTAGGAACAGAAACGCCATTCGATTTAGACGATTGGGTGTAGAGCCCGTTTGGGTGAATACGCGCCGCATATTATAACTGTTCCGTCGCATAGGACTGCAGTATGCGCATTTGTCGGCTGATCACTCTATTGAACTACGGCCGGTCGCACCAAGGGCGGCTACAGCAAGGTTGGCGGAGCGGCTTTGGGTGGAGCCGCTTTTGCGCGAGTGATCATGGTCCCGTAAGTTCTCGGCGCCTCGGGCAGGATCTGCCTGGTAAAGCACGATGTTGGGGCCACGATCTTCGAAACTCGCGCAAAAGCGGCTGCGTAAGCCGTGGAGCCGGCCTCCCCAACCACGACGTGCCCCTTCTCTGACAGCAAGCGGCCGTTTGCCATCGCGCGGCACGGGCGCCGGCCGGGCTGGAGCGGGGCGGAGACTGGAGCGCAGGCCCGGCCGGGGGCCGGGCCGCGAGCGGGGAGCGGAGCGAGCCGCACTTGAATGAGCGGTACCAAGCCATGGTCGACCTGGGCGGCGGCTGCGGTCTCCGCCAGGGGGAGATCCTTGGCATCGCCGTCGACGCGATCGACTTCGCGTCGGGCACGCTCCACGTGGTCCGGCAGCTCAAGCTGAGCCGCAGCAAGCCCGTGTTCGCCCCGCCCAAGGGTGGCAAGCTGCGGGACGTGCCGCTGCCCGGTCCGGTCGCTGATGCCCTCCGGGACCACATGAAGCGGTTCCCGCCGGTGGAGATCACCTTGCCGTGGAAGGTGGCGGACGGGCCTCCGGTGACCAAGCAGCTGATCTTCACCGGTCCGCGTGGCGGTCATGTCTGGCGGACGTCGCTCAACGAGGAAGTGTGGAAGCGGGCGCTGGCGTCGGCCGGGGTGATCCCCGAGCGGAAGCCGGGAGAGTCCTACGCCGAGTCCCGCGAGAACGGCATGCACGCGCTCCGCCACTTCTACGCCTCGGTGCTTCTGGACGCTGGGGAGAACATCAAGGCCCTCGCCGAGTACCTCGGCCACTCGGACCCCGGCCTGACACTCCGCGTATACGCGCACCTCATGCCGTCGAGCCAGGAGCGCACTCGTAAGGCCGTGGCCTCCATCTTCGAAGCAGCCAAACCGACGCGACATGGCGGTTGAGGGCTCGTACGCTCCGATACGGAGAGGGGCGGGAGTGGCGATGGCAGACGAGTACGTCTCGCTGGTGTGCGACGACGTGCCCCATGACGTAGTGCTCACTGACACCGGCGTCCGTGTGCTGGACGTCGTTCAGGTCGTTCGTCGACTTACGGGACTGAGCCTCTGGCGCAGCAAGGTCCTTGCAACACAGATCCCAGCCGTGATCCTCGTCGGCGTGCCTCAGGAAGACGCTGAGGAAGCCGTCACGGCCCTGCATGACGTGGGAGCACGAGCAGAAGCGAGGGAACAGCCGGAGCCGGGCTTCCCCAGGCACTGAGCACGGCCCGACCAAGCAGCTGACGGCCCACAGACGGCCCCACCGCAGCAACAAGGCCCCTGCCAGCGGAGAAACCGCAGGTAGGGGCCTTGATCAGCTCTGCTTACTTCTTCTTGCCCTGGTTCTTGACCGCCTCGATGGCCGCTGCCGCCGCCTCGGGGTCCAGGTAGGTGCCGCCCGGGTTCAGGGGCTTGAAGTCGGCGTCGAGCTCGTAGGAGAGCGGGATGCCCGTGGGGATGTTGAGGCCGGCGATGTCCGCGTCGGAGATGCCGTCCAGGTGCTTGACCAGGGCGCGGAGCGAGTTGCCGTGGGCCGCGACCAGGACCGTGCGGCCGGTCAGCAGGTCGGGGACGATCGCGTCGAACCAGTACGGGAGCATGCGGACGACGACGTCCTTCAGGCACTCCGTGCGGGGGCGCAGCTCCGGCGGGAGGGTCGCGTAGCGCGCGTCGGAGAACTGGGAGTACTCGGCGTCGACGTCGAGCGGCGGGGGCGGGGTGTCGTAGGACCGGCGCCACAGCATGAACTGCTCCTCGCCGAACTCGGCGAGCGTCTGGGCCTTGTCCTTGCCCTGGAGGGCGCCGTAGTGGCGCTCGTTCAGGCGCCACGAGCGGTGGACCGGGATCCAGTGGCGGTCCGCGGACTCCAGCGCGAGCTGGGCCGTGCGGATCGCGCGCTTCTGGAGGGACGTGTGGACCACGTCGGGGAGGAGATCGGCGTCCTTCAGGAGCTCGCCACCGCGGACTGCCTCCTTCTCGCCCTTCTCGTTGAGATTGACGTCCACCCAGCCGGTGAACAGGTTCTTCGCGTTCCACTCGCTCTCGCCGTGGCGGAGGAGGATCAGCTTGTACGGTGCGTCGGCCATGCCTCAGAGCGTAATCCACGCTTTCGCCCGTTCGCGTGGCTGCCCGGCAGGCGGACGTTTGACTGGATCTGTTAATTGAGTGGCCCCCGTCAACCGGCCGCTTGTAATTTGCGCGTACCACCAGCGCTGCTTACACCTTGTCGTCTCCGGGGGGATCCATGCCGTACGTCCTGCGTGCCCGACGTGCCGTCCGGGAGACGGTCTCGGGTCTGCCCCGCGAGTTCTGGTGGCTGTGGACCAGCACGCTGGTCAACCGGCTCGGTGCCTTCGTCGCCACCTTCATGGCGCTGTACCTGACCCTCGACCGCGGCTACTCCGCCACGTACGCCGGTCTGGTCGCCGCCCTGCACGGGCTCGGCGGGGTGCTCTCCTCGCTGGGCGGCGGGGTGATGGCGGACCGGCTGGGCCGGCGGCCGACGCTGCTGATCGCGCAGGCCTCGACCGCCGTGTCGGTGGCGCTGCTGGGGTTCGTGCACGACCCGGTCGCGATCGCCGGTGTCGCCTTCCTGGTGGGCATGGCGAGCAACGCCTCGCGGCCCGCCGTGCAGGCGATGATGGCGGACATCGTCCGGCCCGAGGACCGGATCCGTGCCTTCTCCCTCAACTACTGGGCCATCAACCTCGGCTTCGCCGTCTCCTCCATGGCGGCCGGGTTCATCGCCGAGGTCAGCTACCGCGCCGGGTTCCTGATCGAGGCGGGGATGACGATGGCCTGCGCGATCCTCGTCTTCCTGCGGCTGCCGGAGTCCAAGCCCGCCGAGCCGACGGTGCGGACCGCCGCTCTGGAGGAGTCCGTGAGCCTGGGCACCGTCCTGCGTGACGGGCGGTTCATGAGCGTCGTCGGGCTGTCCTTCCTGATCGCGCTGATATTCCAGCAGGGGTCGGTCGGGCTGCCGGTGGCGATGGGCGAGGCCGGTTTCACTCCGGCCGAGTACGGCATGGCGATCGCCGTGAACGGCGTGCTGATCGTCGTCCTCCAGATCCCCGTCACCCGCTTCATCGAGCACCGGGATCCCGGTCGGCTGCTGGTCGTCTCGTCCGTCCTCGCGGGGTACGGCTTCGCCCTCACCGCGTTCGCGGGCTCGGTGGGGGTCATCGCGCTCACCGTGTGCGTGTGGACCCTTGCGGAGATCGTCAACGCGCCCACGCAGACGGGCCTCGTCGTGCGGCTGTCCCCGGTGCACGGACGCGGCCGCTACCAGGGCATGTACACGATGTCCTGGTCCGTGGCCGCCCTCGTCGCCCCGCTGCTGTCCGGGTTCGTCATCGACCGGTTCGGGGCGGAGTGGCTGTGGGGGTCCTGCGCGGTGCTCGGGACGGTGGCCGGGGCGGGGTACGCCGTGCTGATGCGGCGGGTCGCCGAGGACGGGGAGAAGGCAGTGGCGGAGGCGGGAGCGGGAGCGGAGGCGGCGGACGGGCTCCGGGCGCTGCCGGCCGGGCCCGGCGGGGACACACGAAGGAGCGGGACACCGTGACCGCACGGCACCCCGAGCGTCGCACCGAACGCCTGCGGCTGCGTCAGTGGACCGAGGCGGACCTGGACGCGCTCGCGGAGATGGACGCGGACCCGGACGTCATGCGGTACATCGGTGACGGCTCGACCGGTACCCGTGAGCGGACCGCCGCGGTGCTGGGCCGGGTGGGCCGGGTGCGCGCAACCTGGGACGAGCACGGCTACGGCCTCTTCGCCGCCGAGGAGACCGCGACCGGCGAACTGGTGGGCTGGGTGGGGCTGGCCGTTCCGGCCTTCCTCCCCGAGGTCATGCCGGCGGTGGAGATCGGATGGCGGCTGCGGCGCCGGTCCTGGGGCCGCGGCTACGCCACGGAAGCCGCACGCGAGGTCCTGGCGTTCGCCTTCGGTGAGGCGGAGAGTGAGCCCCGCCTGGAACGTGTCGTCAGCATCTGCCACGTCGACAACCACGCCTCGCTCCGCGTCATGACCAAGCTCGGGATGACGTACGACCGCACCACGCGGGTCCCCGCCCATGGGCAGCCGGTCCGGGTCATGACCCTCACGCGGGAGGAGTACCACTCCTCGCCATGACGGCGGCACCCTCCTGACCTCCCGCTTCACCCCTCGCGCCCGCAGCGGTGTGCTGCGCGGCCGGCGCTGGCAGGTCTCCTCCTGGCCATCGACGAAGCCCGACCGTCGGTTGGGTCCCGGACGACTTCTCCGGGCCGCCCCCGGACAGATCGGGGATAGCAACCATTCCCTGCAGAGCTGGAACCCCCGGAAGCCGGCCGCGCGCTTGCGACCCTAGCCCCGGGCACCGACAACGGAGCAGGTGCTCCGGCGCCGCCCCCGCGCGAGCACGGCCGTTCTACCCGTCCACGAAGCCGAGCTCCGTGTCCGGCCTGCACTGCGGGCAGGCCTTGATCCCTTCGGCCAGGGCCCGCCGGGCGTGGTCACGGTCGACGCCCTTGCTGCGCCGGCCCGCGTTCCAGCAGCCGCCGACGTGCACGTACACGGATTCCTGTCCGGACAGGCCGCGCTCGATCAGCCAGTCCGGCGTGGGCGGCCGGGCGAGGAGACCGTGCCGGCGTTCGGCCTGGCGGCGTTCCTCGTCAGCGATCCACCGCCGGGTGCGGGCCAGGTCGCGTTCCTGCACGCGCTCCAGGAAGCGGAGCAGCGCGAGCCGCGACTCTGGATCGTTCATGCGTTCGATTCTAAGTTCGACGCCGCCTCCGGCCCACCCCCACCCCGGACCACCACCCGCGGCGGCACCCCTTACCTCCGAGGTCATCGACGCACCGCCGACGCCCCGGCAGGCTGGGCCCATGACATCCACCGACATCGCGGAAGCCACCCGTCTCACCGTCCAGAGATTCCTCGCACTCCGGCTCGCCGGCGACACCGAGGGGCTCACCGCGCTCTTCGCCGACGAGGTCGACTGGGTGCTCGCCGAGAATCCGGCCGTGCCATGGATCCGGCCGCGGTCCACGGGCGCCGAATGTGCCGCGCAGGGCGCCGAGTTGATGGAGTACACGGTGCCGGAGGACGCCCGTGCGTCCGTCGACGCCTTTCTCGTCGACGGCGCCGACGCCGTGCTGATGGGACACCTCTCGGGGACCGTACGCGCGACGGGCAAGTCCTTCGAGGGGCCCTTCGCGCTGCGGCTCACCGTCGAGGACGGGCGCATCACCCGGCACCACCTCTACGAGAACAGCCTGTCGATCGCCGAGGCCTGCACCCCGTGACAGCGCCGCCCTACCGCTGGGCCAGGACGTTCGTGGACGCCGGGTCGCCGGAGATGCCCGAGGGTTCGTCAGGGTCGGACGGCCACCAGGGGGCCGTGACCGCCGCGGACAGGACCGCGCCGGCTTCGAGGCTGTTCGTTGCTGCCCCGGGCGGCAGCGCGATGCGGACGCGGACGGTGCGGGACCGGCCGGGCGGGAGCGTGAACTCGTCCGTCACGGCGTGCGTCCGGCCCGTCAGATCGGTCCACCGGCCGTCCACGCCGATCGACCAGGGAAAGCGGCTGACGGGCCGGTGGGCGTCTCCGGGGCTCAGAGTGACGGCGATGCGCAGGCCGGAGCGGGTGCGGGTGCCAGCCGCGTTGCGCACGCGCACCTTCCACTCCACGGGTGGGCCCCCCTTGGCCGCCCTGGGCAGGTTCGGGGCTTCGATGGTGAGGTGCGTGGGGTCGACCGGCAGGCGGACCCGCGGCGCCGACGCCTCCGGGTGAGCGCCGGGTGTCCAGCCCTTCCGGGCCGGCTGCGCGGCGATGCGTACGGCGGAGAGTCCGGCCGCCGTGGAGTCGCGCTCCCTGTCCGCGGTGAACAGCCGGAACGCGAACTGCGTTCGGGCTCTGCCGCGGTGCGCGAGCGGCAGTACGGCGGCGAACTCGCCGTTGTCGTCCTGCTCGTTGGTCCACTGGAGCGGGACGTCGTGCCACCCGCCGTCTTCCCGGACCTGGAGCCGGTCGGGGATCACGCCGACGTAGAGCCCCAGTACGCGCTGTGCCGCCTGGGTGTCGGTGAGGCGGCCCTCCAGGGAGACACGGAAGGGGACCGGCGGGCCGCCGGGGACCACCACGCGGCCGTCGTCCTCGTCGAGGTGAAGGGCCGCTCGGAGTGCCGATCCTGCCGGGCTCCGGTCCGACGACGCGTCGGGGGCCCGGTCGGCACATCCTGCGACCGACACCATGGCGACGAGCACCGCGAGCGCTGTGGCCGGGCCAGGTACGCGGGTCACTGTCACGGGACCTCCGCGCGGATTCTAGCCGCCGGTGCCGGCGGCGCGGGCCGGCGCCGTGAACCTCAGTCCCGGCGTACCAGCCGCCAGTACTGCCGCTTCTCCTCGTCCCGTACGACCACCCCCAGGCGCAGCAGCTCGTCACGCAACTCCCGGGCATCCTTGGCGTCGTCCTCGTGCTTGCGGGCCTGCGCGCGGGCCCGCAGCAGGGCGTCCGCGCCCGGGGGCAGGCCGGGGGTGCCGGGGACCCAGCGGCGGAACTCGGCGCGGTAGGGGTCCTCCTCCGCCCACGCGTATCCGTGTTCCCTCAGGGCGTCCGCGAGGCGCCGCCAGGGCAGGCCGCAGTGCTCCCTGGCCAGTTCCATGCCGTCCGGGCCGAGCAGGACGAGTTGCTTGCCGTCCCGGAAGAGTACGGAGATCTCCTCGCGGGTGAACGCCCGGGAGCCGTCCCTGATGGTCAGGGTCACCCGGGTGCCGGAGATGCCGACCGACAGCGACTCGTGCACCGCCGTGAAGCCGAGCAGCAGGCCACCGAGGACGCCCACCGCGATCGTGCCGAGGGTGAGGGCGGGTTCCGGGACCGAGGTCAGCAGTTCGGCCGGGCCTTCGAGCGGCGCCCACGGCAGGGTGAGCAGCCAGCGGGCGAGGAGCGGGAGCAGCGCGCCGGCCACGGCACCGCAGGCGACGCAGAAGAGCACGATGGCCCAGGCCGATTCGGCGAGTTCCGTCGCCCCCTCCGCCCGCGTCCGGGGGCTCTTCTTGCCCATGGAAACGTTCCTGGCTTCCTCCATGCGGCCAGTCTCCTGAGGAGCCGTCCGCCCTGTCATCAGCCGTTGGTCTACGGGGGGCCGACTTTGGTTTCAGGGGTGCATCCGCGCTCCCTTGACCACCTTGTCCACCGCGTTCCTCGGGCCGTGGACCGCGAGGCCGACCAGGTCCAGAGCCGCCGTCGGCACCGCCCGTACGGCCGCGCGGTTGTCGCGGTCGTTGCCCGTGGCGAAGAGGTCGGAGGTGAAGACCGCGCGGGGCAGGGCGCGGGTCAGGGCCCGGGCGTGGGCGGTGGCCAGGGTTTCCTTGGTGGCCTCGAAGACCATGACCGGCTGGCGGAACATGGGCAGGTAGGGCACGCCGTCCGCGTCCTCGTACGGTTCGCCGATCACCTCGGGAAGCTGCGTGCCCAGGCCGCTGACCAGGAACGACGTCACGTTGAGGCGCTGCCAGGGCTCCAGGTCCGCGCGCAGCAGCACGGCGATCTTCGTGTCGAAGCGGACCGGCTCCGGGCGCGGGGGTTCGGTGCTCGTGTTCATGATCCGAGCGTGCCGGGCGGTCCCCGTCGAGGTCTTGTACGTTCTTTGCATGGCCTCCCAGCCCGCCCGGATCGTCTCCGCCTGGCGGCCCGCCGTCCCGGGTGTCGTCGAGGTCTTCCACGCGCGGTTCACCGAGTACGCGTATCCGATGCACGTCCATGACGCCTGGACGCTGCTGATCGTCGACACCGGCGCCGTGCGGTACGACCTCGACCGGCACGAGCACGGCACCCCGCACGACACCGTGTCGCTGCTGCCGCCGCACGTGCCGCACAACGGCTCCCCCGTCACCCCGGAGGGCTTCCGCAAGCGGGTGCTGTACCTCGACGCGACGCATCTCGGCAACGAGTTCATCGGGGCCGCCGTCGACCGGCCCGATCTGCGCGATCCGCTGCTGCGGCGCCGCGTGGGGCAGTTGCACGGCGCGCTGGGGCGGCCCGGTGAGGAACTGGAGGCCGAGAGCAGGCTGTTGTTCGTCGGGGAGCGGTTGCGCGGGCACCTGCGCTGCGACCCCGCTGCCCCGCGGCCGGCCGATCCCGTTCTGGCACGGCGGCTGCGGGAGTTGCTGGACGAGCGGATCGTCGAGGGCGTCGCCCTGCGGGAGGCCGCCGGGCTGCTCGGCGCCCATCCCGCCCATCTCGTACGGGCGTTCAGCGCGGCCTACGGCATCGCCCCGCACCAGTACCTGACGTCCCTGCGCGTGGGGCGCGCCCGGCGGCTGCTCCTGGAGGGGCGCTCACCGGGCGACGCGGCGGTGGCGGCCGGCTTCTACGACCAGTCGCACCTCACCCGGCACTTCCGGAAGTTGGTGGGGGTGCCGCCGGGGCGTTACCGGGCGGGCCGGGGGGTTAGCGCTCGGGGCGCTGGGTGAGGTGCGCGAAGGCGTCCAGGTTGCGCGTGGACTCCCCCCGCGACACCCGCCACTCGTACTCCTTGCGGATCGCCGAGGCGAAGCCCAGCTCCAGCAGGGTGTTGAAGGCGCCGTCGGACGCCTCCAGGACCTGGCCGAGCAGCCGGTCGAGCTCGTCGGCGGTGACGGCCGGCAGGGAGAGCCGGCCGGTGACGTAGACGTCGCCGTGCTGGTCGACGGCGTAACTCACGCCGTAGAGCTTGAGGTTGCGTTCCAGGAGCCAGCGGTGGACGCCCTGTTCGTTCTCGTCGGGGTGGCGGATGACGAAGGCGTTCAGCGACAGGGAGTGGCGGCCGACGATCAGGGAGACGGTCGTCTTGAGCTTGCGGGTGCCGGGGAGCTGGGCGACGTAGGTGCCGGGCCGGGGGCTCTCCCACTCCAGGTCGGCGTCCTTCAGCGCTCCCTCGATGACCTGGGCCGCGCGCTGTTCCTGATCGGTTTCACCCATGCAGCGAGCGTACGCGACGGCGGTGGGCCTGCATCGCGGCCGTGTAGACGTCCGCCGTGGCGGCGGCCGCCGTGTCCCAGCCGAAGGACTGGGCGTGCCGGGCGGCCTGCCCGCCGAGCCGGGGCACCAGCTGCGGGTCGTCGGCGAAGTCGCCCAGCACGCGCGCGTACTCGGCCGGGTCGTGGCCCTGGACGAGGAAGCCGGTGTGCCCGTCGCGCACGGCGACCGGCAGGCCGCCCACCGACGCCGCGAGCACCGGGGTGCCGGCCGCCTGCGCCTCTATGGCCACCAGGCCGAAGGACTCGCTGTAGGAGGGCATGACCAGCACGGAGGCGGCGCGGAACCAGTCCGCCAGCTGCTCCTGGCCGACCGGCGGGCGGAACCGTACGACGTCGGCGATGCCCAGGCGGGCGGCGAGCTTCTGCAGGCCCTCCGGCTTGGCGAGGCCGCTGCCGGAGGGGCCGCCGACGACGGGCACGAGGATGCGCGAGCGCAGTTCGGGACGCCGGTCGAGGAGGACGGCGACGGCGCGCAGCAGCACGTCCGGGGCCTTCAGGGGCTGGATGCGGCCCGCGAAGAGCGGGATCAGCGCGTCCTGGGGCAGGCCGAGGCGGGCCCGGGCGGCGGCGCGGCCGTCGGCGGGCGAGAAGCGGCTGAGGTTCACGCCGGGGTGGACCACGGCGACCTTGTCGGTGTCGGCCGCGTAGTGCCGGACCAGTTCGTCGGCCTCTTCGGTGGTGTTGGCGATGAGCCGGTCGGCGGCGGCGACGATCTGGGTCTCGCCGATGACGCGGGCGGCGGGCTCGGGGGTGTCGCCGTCGGCCAGGTTGGCGTTCTTGACCTTGGCCATGGTGTGCATGGCGTGCACGAGGGGGACGCCCCAGCGCTGGGCGGCGAGCCAGCCGACGTGGCCGGAGAGCCAGTAGTGGGAGTGGACCAGGTCGTAGTGGCCGGGGCGGTGGTGGGCCCAGGCCTGCATGACGCCGTGGGTGAAGGCGCACAGCTGGGCGGGGAGGTCCTCCTTGTTGAGGCCCTCGTAGGGGCCGGCGTCGACGTGCCGGACGAGGACGCCGGGGGCCAGCTCGACGGTCGGGGGGAGGGCCGCGGCGGTCGCGCGCGTGAAGATCTCGACCTCGACGCCGTGCGCGGCGAGGCGCTGGGCCAGCTCCACGATGTAGACGTTCATGCCGCCGGCGTCGCCGGTGCCCGGCTGGTGGAGCGGGGAGGTGTGCACGGAGAGCATGGCGACGCGGCGGGGCTTGCGGTGCAGCCGGAGGCGCGGGGACGACGACGCGGAGCGCCGGCCGAGCCTGCCGATGTACTGGCTCACGTGGCGTTCCTCCTCGCTCGGGGCATGCCTACCGCAGGGCGCCCGCTGCCCTCCGACGGAGTCCAACACTGGAAGCAGGTGCTCCATTTCCCGATTCGGCAGTTTTACCGAATCATTACCGCTTGTCGCTCAACCGTTCGAGGACGTGGAGGTTCCCCGCCCGCCGGGCCTCGGACGTACGGGCCGGGAGCAGCCGCCGGGCGACCCGCGAGCCACCGGCCGAGCCGGGGGTGGCCCTCGCCCGGCCCGCGAGCCACCGGCCGAGCCGGGGGTGGCCGTCGCCCGGCCCGGGAGCCATCGGGCGACCCGGGAACCACCGGCGCGCCCGGGGGTGGCCGTCGCCCGGCCCGTGCGCCGGAAAGAGCGGGGCGCGGGCGCCCGCGCCCCCTACCCTCACCGGCATGACGGACACACGGCACAGCCCGGGACCGCCGCCGCCCGATGAGTTCCTCCCCTGCCCGTGCTGCGGCCACCAGACCCTCGGCGAGCTGTGGGCCTACGAGATCTGCCCGGTCTGCTATTGGGAGGAGGATCCCTCCCAGCTCCGCCACCCCACGTCCGGCGGCGGCCCCAACCACGGACTCAGCCTGATCGAGGCGCAGGCCAACTTCCGGCGGATCGGCGCGGTCACCGAGGAGATGCGGCGCCACGTACGGCCACCACGGGCCGACGAGCCGGTCGACCCGGGCTTCCGGCCCGCCGACCCGGACCGGGACCCGTTCGAGCAGGGTCCGGCCCACGACCCGATGCCCGGCGACCTCACCACCCTCTACTACTGGCGCCCCACCTACTGGCGCCTGCACCTCGCGCCTGACAGCGCCGACGGCCGCTTAACCTCGTAGGCATGACACCCCGCGCAGCCACCCGCCCCTTCGGCACGGTGACGCGCGGGACGACCAACCCCAACCGGCTGCGCCGCATGGACCGCTGGATCGCGGCCACGCACGGCGCCGAGCTGCGCCGCGCCACGGATCCCGTGGCGGTCGACCTCGGATACGGCGCCGCCCCCTGGACGGCCGTCGAGCTGCTCCAGCGCCTGCGGACGGTCGCGCCACGCGCGCGCGTGGTGGGCATCGAGATCGAACCGGCACGGGTCGCGGCGGCGCTGCCCTACGAACGGCCGGGGCTCGTCTTCCGGCACGGCGGCTTCGAGATCCCGATCCCGCAGCGGCCCCTGCTCGTCCGCGCGGCGAACGTGCTGCGGCAGTACGAGGAGGGCGAGGTCGCGGCCGTGTGGCAGCGGCTGTGCGCGCGGCTCGCCCCGGCCGACCCGGCGACCGGGTCGCGCGGCGGGCTGCTGGTGGAGGGGACCTGCGACGAGATCGGGCGCCGGCACGTCTGGGTCGCGCTCGGGCCGGAGGGACCGCGCACGGTCACCTTCGCGACCCGGCTGGGCTCCCTGGAGCGCCCTTCGGACCTGGCGGAACGGCTGCCGAAGGCACTCATCCACCGCAATGTCCCGGGCGAGCCGGTGCACGCCTTCCTGCGGGACTTCGACCGCGCCTGGGCGGCCGCCGCGCCCTACGCCTCCTACGGCGCCCGGCAGCGCTGGATCCGCGCGGTGCGCGACCTGACGACCGACTGGCCGGTGACGGACGGCCCGGCGCGGTGGCGGCAGGGCGAAGTGACGGTGCGCTGGGGAGCGTTGGCCCCGGGTGTCCGCTCCTGACCCTCGCGGGGGTTGCCGCGGTCAGGACACGCTTCGATGGAACGATCTCTTTGAGTCGTTCGTCACACAGACCGGAGAGATCGCGGGCCGGGGGCATAACGGCGAGGGGGCGGCGGGAAGTACTACCCCTGTCGCTTTCCGGACGGACATGGCAGCATCCCCGGACGAACCGCACGTTACTGACGGTTAATCAGTTTGGGGGCTGAGGTATGGGAACGGGCAAGCGTGGCCTGATCGCGACGGCGGTGGCCGTGGTCTGCGCGGTCACGGTGCTGGCCGCACCGGGCACGGCGTTCGCGAATCCCACCCCCTCCCCCACCCCGAGCGCGGGCCCGGCCCTCGCAACCGGCCAGGACCTCGAAGCCGTCCGCAAGAAGCTCGACAAGCTCTACCGCGCCGCGGGCCGCGCCACCGACGAGTACAACGCCGCCGAGGAGAAGGCGGACAAGCAGTCCGCCGAGGTCGTCGAACTGGCCAAGAAGATCGTCAAGGGCAAGGAGAAGCTCCGGAAGCTGAAGGCCCGCGCGGGCGCCGCGGCCGCCGCCCAGTACCGCGGGGGCGGGCTGCCCCCCGAGGCCCACCTGGTCCTGAGCGACGACCCGCAGGACTTCCTCGACGGCGCCGGCCGCGTCCGCGAGGGCCACCACGCGACGAAGGGCCTGCTCGGCGAACTGACCCGCACCCAGGAGGACTTGGAGCAGTACGCGAAGGACGCCTCCGCGCAGTGGAAGAAGCTGGAGGCGGGCCGCAAGGCCAAGGCCGCCGCACAGAAGAAGATCGAGAAGCAGATCGCGCAGGCGGAGAAGCTCGAATCCGCGCTGCAGAAGGAGGAGCAGGAGCGCCTCGCCGAACTGGAGAAGGAGGCCGCGAACAAGGCGCAGACCGCCTGGCTCGACTCCGGCATCCTCGACGAGATCGACGGAAAGGCCTCCGAGCAGGGCAAGAAGGCCGTTCAGTACGCCACGGCCCAGATCGGCAAGCCGTACCAGTGGGGCGCCGAGGGCCCGAAGACGTACGACTGCTCGGGGCTCACGTCACAGGCCTGGATTTCCGCCGGGCGCGGCGTCCCCCGCACCTCGCAGGAGCAGTGGAAGCGGCTGAAGCACATCGCCGTCCAGGACATGCGGCCCGGCGACCTCATCATCTACTTCGGCGACGCCAGCCATGTCGCGATGTACATCGGCGACGGGGCGATGGTGCACGCGCCGCGGCCCGGACGTACCGTGACCATCGCGGGGGCCGGATCCATGCCCATCCTCGGGGTGGTCCGGCCGGACCCGGACACCGGCGCCAACTGATCACCGGTCACGGCCTGAAGGCGACGGCCCGAACGCGACGACCCGGACACGACGGCCTGAGGAGGGCGGTCTGAAGGCAGCGCACCGGATATCGGACACCCGCGGTGACCTGGCCCACGTGACCCACCGCACGCCCCACCGCGGGCAAACCGTGCGCTGACGTGACGTTCGTCATCCCCGCAGCATCTCCGAGCTGTCCAACTGCGGTACATATCGCGGCATATGACACTGACCGATGGCACAGCGGCGTGGCTCACACCATTCCAATGCGGCGCCGACACCCGCTATGGTCCCCGTCGGTGGGTCGAGGTCCCTCGCCCCACCGTGCCCTCGGGGGGAGGGAAGGAACCCAAGACGATGCCCGTACCCATACCGCGGCAGAGAGCGATCCCGGCCGTGGAGAGTGGTCAGGCGCAGGCCGCGTCCCCGCACGGCGGCTCGGCCGAGGAGTCCGCGAAGGACGTCTCGCCCACGGGCCGCACGCCGGACACCGCCGGCAACACCACGGACAAGGTGGAGAACAACACCGCCCACACCAACCTGACGCTGCTGCTGATCGAGGACGATCCGGCCGGTTCGCCGATCGTGCCCGACATGCTCGACCAGGCGGGCAAGCCGATCCGCGTCCGCACGGCCCGCAACCTGACGGAGGCCGGGCGGCTGCTGACCGACGACGTCCACTGCATCCTGCTGGACCTGGCGCTGCCCGCGCCCGGCCACAGCGACTCCGAGGACGAGCTCGCCGTGCTCCGGCACGTGCTGGAGCTCGCGCCCCGGCATGCCGTCCTGGCGCTGACCGCATCCGGCGACGCCGAGCGCGGCGCCGAGGCGGTGCGCGTCGGCGCCCAGGACTACCTCTTCCGCGACGAGCTGGACGGCAGGCTGCTGAGCCGCGCGATCCGCTACGCGGTGGAGCGCAAGCGTTCCGAGTCGGCTGAGCGCCGCCTCGCCGAGGGCCGGCTGCGCGCGCAGGAGAACCGCCGCCTGGAGCGCGGTCTGCTGCCGACGCCGCTGCTGGAGGGCTCCACGCTGCGGTTCGCCGCCCGCTACCGCCCCGGCCGCTCGCGCGCGCTGCTCGGCGGCGACTTCTACGACGTCGTGCGCACGCCGGACGGCACCGTGCACGCCATGATCGGCGACGTCTGCGGCCACGGCCCGGACGAGGCCGCCCTCGGCGTGGAGCTGCGGATCGCCTGGCGCGCGCTGACCCTGGCGGGCCTGTGCGGCGACCAGCTGCTGGGCACGCTCCAGCAGGTGCTGGAGCACGAGCGGGCCGACGACGAGATCTTCGCGACGCTGTGCACGGTGGACATCGCGCCGGACGGCCGCCGCGCCGGCCTGTGCCTGGCGGGCCACCCGTCGCCGCTGCTGGCCAGCCCGGGCAAGCCGGCCCGCCTGCTGCCGTACGACAACAACGGCCCGGCCCTCGGGCTGCTGCCCGGCGCCCGCTGGCCGCGGATGCAGGTGGAGCTGGGCGCCGAGTGGAGCCTGATGCTCTACACCGACGGCCTGATCGAGGGCCACATCGGCCAGGGCCGGGAGCGGCTCGGCCAGGACGGCATGACGGAGATGGTCCGCCGCCAGTTCGCCGAGGGCCTGCGGGGCGAGCAGCTGCTGCGGGCGGCCGTGAACGAGGTGCGCGACCTCAACGGTGGCGAGCTGACGGACGACGTGGCGGTCCTGCTGCTGGACCGCGTGCCGTAGCCCCGGCGCTTGCTCGGGAGGGAGCCCTTACCGGCCGCCGTTCCACGGGCCGTAGGGGCCGTCACTGCTGGAGCCGCGCTGGCTGCGGCCACCGCCCGGGAGCGCCCGGATCGCGGGCCGTACGTCGACCATGTACACGATCGTCGCGATGAGGCCGATGATCGGCAGGAACGACAGGATCGGGAAGAGCAGGTTCACCACGAAGGCGATGCCCAGGATGATCAGCCAGAAGGGCTTGGTCTTCTTGTCGGCCGCGCGGTAGGCGTCCTCCCGGCGCACAGCCGCGTCGAACAACGCGAAGCCGCTGAAAACGATCAGGGCCATGCTCAGAAGCCACATAAACCCTGCGAAGCCCTGCATCAGCACAACGTCCACCACCTGACTCGGCTCGTCCTACGCGTCACCGTACCCGTACAACGGGCCGGGCACCCCCAGGGTGCCCGGCCCGTGTGACCGCTCCGTCGTCCTGCTCCGCCTGTCCTACTTCGCGGGCGGGGTGGTCTTCTTCGCGGTGGCGGTCTTGCGCGCCGGGGCCTTCTTGGCGGGGGCCTTCGTCGCCGGGGCGGCGGCCGCCGGCTTCGCCGGCTCCTCCTTGACCTCGACCGGCTGCGGCTTCGGCTTCGGCTCGACGGCCACGGCCAGCTCCTCGACGCCCTCGGCGACGTCCTCGATGCTGTCGGCGGCCTCGCCGCGCCAGGTCCGCACGGCCTGCTCGCCGTGCTCGGCGACCTTCTCGTAGGTCTCACGGGCCTTGACGGCGTACTCGGCGGCCACGCCGACGCCGCGCAGCGCGAAGTCCTGGGCGCTCTCGCCGAACTTCTTCAGGTCCGCGTCGATCGTGCTGCCGAGCTTCTTGATGTCGACGTCGATGGAGCCGATGAACTCCGTGACCTTGGTCTGCAGGGTCTCCTGCGTCTCCTTGACGCGGGCGGACGCCTCCTTGGCCCGGGCGGACGCCCTCTCCTGGACGGCCTTGGTGTCGGTGTTGCGTACGGCGTCGATCCGCGCGGGGGCCTCGGAGCGCAGCTGCCCGACCAGGGCCGGCACCTTCTTGGCCTGCTGAAGGGCCAGGTCGGCGGTGCCTGCGGCGAAGTAGAGCGGGGTCGGGTCGCTGAAGGTCTTGCGCAGGTCGTCGGTGATGGCCATGGTGATGGTCCTCCCGGATTCTGTATCGCTTGAGGGTTCGGCTGAGGGTTGTGTGATCCGCGGCAGAGCGGCCGGTGCCCTGGTCCGGCTCAGCCGGCGCTCTGCTGCGGGTCGATGTCGCTGCCGTCGTTCTTCTCGATGCTCTTGCCGGCGCTCTTGCGGCTGCGCCGCCGGGCGGGCTGAGCGCCCGTGGCCGGGCCGGGCGCCGGTATCTCGGCTCCGGCGCCGGGAGCGTCCCCGTCCACGCTCACCGCGCCGCCCCCGGGGACGACACCGACGACGCCCGCACCGCCCGAGCCGTCCACAGCACCCGGGACATCCGAGCCGTCGCCGCTCCCGAACCCGTTCTCCTTGCGGAAGGACTCGTAGATCTGCAGCAGCACCTGCTTCTGGCGCTCGTTCAGCGCCGGGTCGGCGAGGATGACGGCGCGCGTCTCCACCTCGTCCCGGTCCCGCTCGGCGTCGAGGATGCCGGCCCGGACGTACAGCGTCTCGGCGGAGATCCGCAGGGCCTTGGCGACCTGCTGGAGCACCTCCGCGCTCGGCTTGCGCAGCCCGCGCTCGATCTGGCTCAGATACGGATTGGACACCCCGGCGGCATCGGCGAGCTGCCGCAGCGACAGCTGCGCGGTGCGCCGCTGTTCGCGCAGATAGTCACCGAGATTGCCGACGTTGAGCGATGCCATGCCTCCACAGTGCAGCACCTCGCTAACTATTGCAAGCACCCGCTTGCAAAAGTGCGCCACGCCACCCGGCGGGCCGGACCGGTCATGTCCTGTCTCTGTGATGTCCGGGCAGTCTCGGAGATCTCCGGGCATCTGAGTTGACGTCTCGGATCGTCACCTGGCAGAACCGCCCGCACGACGGGCTGCGGGACCCGTTCATACCCGGGCGGTCGATGAGCCCGAACGAGAAGTACGCCGCCCTGGTCGCCGCCGCCGGCTACGTCCCGGTCCCGCTCGGCCCGCAGGAATACATCGGTCTGCTGCCCCGGGAGTTCAGAACGATCAACTCCTACGGCGTCCGCATCCGGCATCGCACCTACGACAGTCCTGAGCTGACGCCGTTTCGACGGCAGCCGTCGGGCACCGGACCGGGTGGCAGGCGGTGGGAAGTCCGCTACGACCCCTACGACATCTCCCGCCTCTGGGTACGCAATCACCGCGAAGGCGGCTGGATCACCGCGCTCTGGCGGCACCTTCGCACCGCACCGACCCCGATGGGCGAGCTGGCCTGGGACCACACCCGCCGCGTCCTCGCCGAGCGCGGCACCGATCCGGTCACCGAGCAGGAGATCGCCCGGGCCGAACGGCCTCGCCCAGGTCGGCCGCGGAGTCGCCGCCGACGTCCTGACCGAGGCCGGCTTCGACCCGGCCGACGCCCTGACATCAGAGCAGGTGAACACCATGCCCGGACTTCAGACCGAAGCGATCGGAGAGGATTCCAGGTCTCAGCCCTGCCGGGTCACCAGTCGACGAGATTGATCAAGCGGGAACAGTGCGGGTCGCCGATGTCGCCCGGCACGGTCCGTTCCACCTCCTCGATCAGGGAGGGAAGAGCCGCCAGCAGGGCGGTCAGAGCACCGGACAGTCTCACGTCGGCGGCGACCACGTCGGTGTCTTCTTCGTGGTCGATATACAGGCGCATCCGATCGGGGCCCTGGAGGAGAAATCCTCGCAGCCGCGGGTCGGGCTGTTCCTCGGTCCAGGGATAGGTAAGGGTGCGCAGGATGGTGAAGGCGTTGTCGCGCTCTTCCAGGCCGGCGGGAGCGACCTGCGCCGGATCCACATGGACGAGGGTCATGCCCATCACCGAGTCGACACGGCTGCTGGAGACGATCTGCGTGCCGGTGCTCAAGGCACGCACGAGACCGAGGACGTCATTCGCGCCCGCTAGCTCCTCCGGGTCGTCGATGGCGCGCAGAGGGATCTCCCAGACCATCAAGTCGCCTGGAGCACTCGCATGCTGAGGGCCAGTGACAATCCGGACCCCTGCGGCGGGAGACGGCGAGGGCAGGACGCCTCGGATGAAACGGCCATCGGGCAGGGGGGCGTGGATGTGGTGGAGCAGCAGACGGACGATGTCCGCCTGCTGCTCCGCGATGTCGTCGTACGTGAGAGTCACGCGTCAAACGATGTCACTGGTTGAGCCAGTTCGGGCACCTGTTCATGCCCTTGCAGTAGGCAGTGATGACACCGATCTTCTGGCCGGCACCGGCGTCGTAGTCTCCATCTGCGGTCTTGCGGGCGTACTGGACAATCACGATGACCTGCACACGGCGGTTGCCGTTCCACGCATAGGCCCAGTACTCAAGGCGGGCGCCGTTCTTCTTGTCGGGCTTGCCGTTGATAGCGGCATTGACGATCTTGCACTTCTTGATGTTGTGCGGACCGGAGAAGTGCTTCCAGCCGAGCTTGCTGTTGCCGACACGGGTGGGAATCACCCGGTCGTCCCAGTCCTTCTGCTTGCACTTGACGGTCTTGTCCCAGGCCGGTGCGGCATGGGTGGGCGTAGTGATGCTGCCAGTGAGAAGGGCCGTTGCGGCAAGTGTCGTCGCCGCCCCCGTTGCGATCCTTTTCATGATCTGACCATGTCATAGCCGGTGGTCGCGTGCGCCTCAATATTCACGCCAAGTGGACTTACCCGAGACGATCCGCTCCGACTCGTCTCACCGGTCTCCGGGCACCGCAGGTCAATGCCCCGTACTGTCCGGACTTATCTGAGACAGGACAGGTCAGCCCCGCACGATGCAGAACGGATGCCCCGCCGGGTCCGTGAGTACCCGCCACCTGTCGGGGTTCGGCTGGTGCTCCGGCCTGACCGCGCCCAGTTTTACGAGACGTGCCTCCGCCTCGTCGAGGTCCGGAACGTCGAAGCAGCAGTGCAGTTGCTGGGGTACGTCCTGGTCGGGCCAGCTCGGTGCCCGGTAGCCGTCGACCCGCTGGAAGCCGAGGATGAGTCCGCCCTCACCGCCCAGCGCGGCGAAGTCGGCGTTCGACTTCGGGTGCGGTTCCAGGCCGGTGGCCTGCTGGTAGAACGCCGCGAGGGCGAGCGGGTCCGCGCAGTCCAGGGTGATCGCGCTCAACGTCATCTGTAGGGGCATGGCTCCTCATCGGCCGAAGGCCTCCTGGCAGGACGTCCAGGCAGGCCCGCTCAGCAGGGGGTGGATGCGGGTGAAGAGGCTCAGGAGCCCGGGGCCCCACGCGGCGCGGAAGGCGGGGTCGGTGCGGGCGAGGTCGACTTCGTTGGCGGCGGACAACTCGGCGAAGTCACGCCGTGCCTGCGGGCCCGGGACGTGACTCAGGCCGGTGAACCGGTCGTGGAAGGGCCCGTCGGCATCCGCGAGCCGAGGATAGGTGGCCCGGCGATCGCAGGACGCGTGCAGGTAGACGAGCGCCTCGGCCTCCGCACCGATCGCCGCAGTCAGCTCCGCCCGGCGGTCCGTCGGCAGCAGGGCCTCGGGAAAGCCGTCGGTGCCGTAGAACGCGTGGCACAGGCCCGCCCGTTGGAGGGCCGGACGGGCGCCCCACGCGGCGAGCTGTCCCTGGACCCGGGTGAGGTGCGCGAGGAGGGTGCCGCCCGGATGGGCGACGGCAGCGGCACCGAGGCCCCTCAGCAGCACGACGGCCCGGTCGGCGGCGACGGGAGATGCGGGCACGGGCATGTCCTTCCGGGACTCGGTCGGCACGCGGTCGGCACCCGTCCGTGCCTTCGGCTGCGGGTCCGGACCCTGCGAAAGCGCCGGACGGGTTGCCGCCTGGGCCCGGTACCGAGCATGCTCGAAGCGCAACACCCCAGTCAATCCTATGAATTGCTGCACCGACCCAAGCTGTAGCTTGGGTCACGTGACTCTGGACGATCTGCGCGTCTTCGTGAGCGTGTGCAGGGCGGGCAGCCTCAGTGCCGTCGCCCGGGAACTGGGCTGCACCCAGTCCGCGGTGAGCCAGCACGTGAAGCGGCTGGAGCGGGAAGCGGGCGTCAGCCTCCTGGAACGCCGGCCGCGGGGCGTCGTACCGACCCACGCGGGGCGTGTGCTGTGGGATGCCGCCGCCGACAGCATCGCCGGCCTGGACGCGGCCCTGCGCCGCGTCGGCGACCTGGTCAACGGCGACAGCGGCGCCGTGCGCGTCACCACGGGTGGGACGACCGTACGGCACTTCATGGCCGAGGCCGTCGTCGCGTTCCGGCAGCGCTACCCGAAGGTGAGCCTGGAGTTCCAGACGGAGACGTCCAGCCGCAGGTGCTTCGAGGCTCTGGCCGACGGGCACCTCGACCTCGCCTGGGTCACCATGGACGGCCCGGTCCGGGGCATCGAACAGCGTCCCGTCGTGGATCTGCCCTGGGTGCTGGCCGTCCGCGCCGACGATCCGCTCGCCGGCCGCTCCCGCCTCGACGCGGCTGATCTCGCCGACGTGCGCCTCATCCGTCTCCCCCACAACTCCACCTCGGGCGCCCGGCTCGACGCCGCCTTCGCCGACGCGGGCATCCGGAGCCGCTCCGACACCGGTGTGGCCGACTGGGACACCGCTCTGCTGCTGGCCGAACTCGGCCTCGGCCATGCCGTCGTGCCCGCTGTGCCCGGCCGGCCGGTCCCCGGCGACGGGCCGCTGCGCCTCGTCCCGGTGCCCGACCTGCCGCCGCTCGCCGTCGGCTGGGCCGTCCGCCGCTGGGACGCCCTCTCTCCACTCGCCCGGTCCTTCGCCGAGACGGTGGCCGGCAGTTGCCGGCAGCGGGACGCGAACAGCGGGACGGCGCCGCCCCCGGCACGCGAAATCGATCGACGGCCGCGGCCGGACACGCCATGATCCGTCCTCGTGACGACTCCTCCCCAGCGACACCTCGTCCGGGCCGCCGCCCGCAACAACGCCGAGTGGTGTGCGGTGATGGGCCGGGCGCACGGGGTGGCGAGCGCGTTCGGGGGCGAGGCGTGGGCCGCCGCCCGGCGTACGCCGGTGTACTCCCCGGACGCCGTGACCCTGGAGCCGGGCGCCGACCCGGCGGCGCTCGTGGCGCGGATCGACACGGTCTCGCCCGGGGCGTCGGTGAAGGACAGTTTCGCCGACCTCGATCTGACCGGGGCGGGGTTCCGGGTGCTGTTCGAGGCGGAGTGGATCCATCGTCCGGCGGGTGTTCCCGTCACGGCGCCGGATCTCGCGTGGGACGCCGTGCGGGATCCGGACGCGCTGCGGGACTGGGCCCGGGCCTGGGACGACGGGGGCGGGAACGCCGGCCTGTTCCGGCCGGCGCTGCTCGACGATCCGGAGACGGTCGTCCTCGCCGGGCGGTCCGCCGACGGGCGGGTGGCCGTCGGAGCGGTGGCGGCCGGAGCGGTGACGTGGTCGGTGTGTCCAACGTCTTCGGCCCGCCCCACGTGGCCTGGCCCCTCGTCCTGCACGCGGTCGGCCGGCTGTTCCCCGGTCTGCCCGTCGTGGGTTACGAGCAGGGCGACGACCTGACGGCCGCCCTCCGGTACGGTTTCGAGGCCGTCGGGCCGCTCCGGGTGTGGACACACGCCGGGTAGCCGGCCGCTAGTGCGGCTTGTACGCCAGGAACGTGCCCACCTGCCTCTTCGACCCTCCCTCCGGTTCCTGCACCACCCGCGTCGTGACCACCAGACCCGCCCGCTGGAGGAGCTCGGCGATGCGGTCCGGGGGGAGCAGGTACGACGCGTAGGACACCGGGTGGTCGCCGTAGGCGTGGGTCGGGTGGAGGTGCTCGCCGCCTCCGACGTGGCCGGCCAGCATCAGCCGGCCGCCGGGCGCGAGGGTGCGGTGGAACTCGGAGAACACCGTCGGCAGCCACTGCGGCGGGGTGTGGTGGGTGGCGTAGTACGCGAGGATGCCGCCGAGCTCGCCGTCGGCGATGTCCAGCGCGGTCATCGAGCCGACGGTGAAACGGAGTTCCGGGTACGCCGCCCGGGCTAGCTCGATCATCCTCGGCGACACGTCCACGCCGAACGCCGGGACCCCGAGGGCGGCCAGATGTGCCGTCACCTTGCCGGGGCCGCAGCCCAGGTCGGCGACCGGCCCGGGGTGCGGGGGCCGGACGAGGTCGGCGAACGCGGCCAGCATCGCGCGGGACACCGGGTCCAGCTCGGCCGGTTCCTTGACGCGCCGGGCGTAGTCGGCGGCGACGGCGTCGTAGGACTCGCGGACCGCGGTGAGGTGGGACGGCTCGGTCATGCCGCGAACCTAGGCGACGGGAGTGACACGTCCGTACTCCGACGCCAGTACGCCGGTCTACTCCCGCCGTGAGACGACCCCGAGGCCCCCTTCCGGCAGCGTGGTCGACGTGGACACGCATACCGAACAGGAGCCGGCCAAGCCGCACCCAGGTCCGCCGCCGAGGCTCGGCCGCCCGGCCCGCCGGGCCGCCCTCGTCGTGCACGTCATCGCCTCCGCCGGCTGGCTCGGGCTCACGCTCGGGCTGCTCGCACTCGGGATCACGGCCGCCACCGACGGCTCCGCCGGGACCGTGGAGGCCTCGGTCCGGGCCATGAAACTCTTCGCCGACTGGCTCCTGCTGCCCGTCGCGTTCCTCACGCTCCTCAGCGGCCTGCTGCTGTCGCTGGGCACGGTGTGGGGTCTGGCCCGGTACCGCTGGGTGTACACGAAGTTCTGGCTGACCCTCGCCACGACGACCGCCACGGTGTTCGCGCTGCGTCCCGGGGTGAACTCCGCGGTCACCGCCGTCGCCGCGGGCGGGCCGCTGCCGGACGCCGGTGACGTGCTGTTCGGGCCGGTCGTGTCGCTGTCCGCGTACGTCTTCATGACGGTGATCTCCGTCCTGAAGCCCTGGGGGAAGACCCGCCGCGGCCGCAGAAAGCCACAGGCATTTGCCTAAATCTTTTAGGCAGGGGCACACTCTTTTCAGGCAGAAGGGAGAAGCCTCATGGCACGCGTAGGACTGACGCCCGAGCGTCTGACCGAGGCCGGCGCCGAGCTCGCCGACGAGGTCGGCTTCGAGCAGGTCACCGTCTCGGCACTCGCCCGGCGGTTCGACGTCAAGGTCGCGAGCCTCTACTCGCACGTGCGCAACTCCCACGACCTGAAGACGAGGATCGCCCTGCTCGCCCTCGCGGAACTCGCCGACCGGGCCGCCGAGGCCCTGGCCGGACGGGCCGGCAAGGACGCCCTGGCCGCCCTCGCCAACGTGTACCGCGACTACGCCCGGGAACACCCGGGCCGCTACGCCGCGGCCCAGCTACGGCTCGACCCGCAGACCGCGGCCGCGAGCGCCGGTGTCCGGCACGCGCAGATGACCCGGGCGCTGCTGCGCGGCTACGACCTGACGGAACCGGACCAGACCCACGCCGTCCGGCTGCTCGGCAGCGTCTTCCACGGCTACGTCAGCCTGGAGCTCGGCGGCGGTTTCAGCCACAGCGCCCCGGACACCGAGGAGACCTGGGCCCGGATCCTCGACGCCCTCGACACGCTGCTGCGGAACTGGCCCGCGGCCCCCACCGACCCCCGAGGCTGACACCCATGCACACCGAGCACGACTGGATCACCACCCCCCTCACGGCGGACCTGCTGCGCGGCGCCCTCGACGTGGAGCGCACCGAGCACGGCCTGCTGCCCCACCGGCTCCCGGCCCGGGCCCGGGCGCAGAACACCAACGCGCAGCTGGCGATGGCCGAGGCGCAGCCCTCCGGCGTACGCCTGGTGTTCCGTACCGCCGCGACCGCCGTCGAGCTGGACACGCTGCGCACCAAGCGCGACTACACCGGCTTCCCGCCGCGCCCGGACGGGCTGTACGACCTGCTCGTCGACGGCGTCCCGGCCGGCCAGGCCTCGGGGACCGGCGGCAACCGCCTCACCGTCGACCTTGCCACCTGGGCGGGCGAGGTCACGACCGGCCCGGTCGGCACCGTCCGCTTCACGGGTCTGCCCGCGCGGGACAAGGACGTCGAGATCTGGCTGCCGCACAACGAGACCACCGAGCTGGTCGCCCTGCGCACGGACGCGCCCGTCGCTCCCGCGGCGGACCGGGACCGCCGGGTGTGGCTGCACCACGGCAGCTCGATCAGCCACGGCTCGGACGCGGCGAGCCCCACGGCCATCTGGCCGGCGATCGCCGCGCTGCGCGGCGGTGTGGAGCTGGTCAACCTCGGCTTCGGCGGCAGCGCGATGCTCGACCCGTTCACCGCGCGCGCCATGCGGGACACCCCGGCCGACCTGATCAGCGTCAAGATGGGCATCAACCTCGTCAACCAGGACGCGATGCGGCTGCGCGTCTTCGGCCCCGCCGTGCACGGGTTCCTCGACACGATCCGCGACGGGCACCCGGACACCCCGCTGCTGCTCGTCTCCCCCATCCACTGCGCCATCCACGAGGACACACCCGGCCCCACCGCCCCCGACATCGACGAGATCGGCAAGGGCCGCCTGGTCTTCGCCCCCATGGGCGACCCGGCGGAGACGCCCATGGGCAAACTCACCCTGACCGTCATCCGCGAGGAACTGGCCCGCATCGTCGAACAGCGCGCCGCCGACGACCCGAACCTCCACTACCTCGACGGCCTCGACCTCTACGGCCCACAGGACGCCGCCGCCCTCCCCCTGCCCGACCACGTCCACCCGGACGCAGCCACCCACCAGCACATCGGCGACCGCTTCCACGAACTGGCGTTCACCAAGGGAGGCCCCTTCGCCGCGGCGTAGCGACAGGCCGGCGGGTCAGCCCTCGAAGCGCCGGTCAGCTCTCGAATCCCTGGTCCGCCAGGATCCCGTTGACGCGGGCCCGGTGTGCCGACTCCCAGGTGTCCAGGGACTGTGCGGCCTCCTCGGCCAGTTTGGTCCGGGCCGCGGTCAGGATCTCCTCGCGGCGGGCGCCGGGGACCACCACGACGCCCTCCTCGTCGGCGACGGCCACGTCACCCGCGTCCACGTCCACCCCGCCGCAGCGCACCCGCTCGTTCAGCGGACGGGCGGCCGACTTGGTGCCCGGGATGGGGATGACGCCGCGCGCGAAGACCGGGAAGCGCATGTCCCGGACCTCGGCGAGGTCGCGGATCAGCCCGTCGGCGACGAACGCGGTGATGCCCCGGCGCCGGGCGACGGCGCAGACGTTGCCGCCGGCCAGGGCGTAGTCCAGGTCGCCCGACTCCACGACGACGACCGAGCCGGGGGCGGCCCGGTGGATCGCGGCGTGCAGCATCAGGTTGTCGCCGGGAGGGCACCGCACGGTGAAGGCGGGTCCGGCCACTCGGGGCACCGGCCCCCACAGCGGCCGGATCCCGAAGTCCATGACCTGCGCGCGGCCCAGCAGGTCGGCCAGTGTGGTCGTGGGTATGTCCGTGAACGCGTCGACGTCAGCCATGGCAGGGACCCTAGTCGTCGAACAGCCGCCCTAGAACGGCAGTTCCCTCGCCCGCACCACCTCCAGCCGCGACACCGCTCGCGTCAGCACCACGTACAGCCGGTGCAGTCCCCGTTCCTCCGCCTCGGCGATCGCCGCCGGTTCGACGGCCAGGACGTGGTCGTACTCCAGGCCCTTGACCACACTCGCCGGCACCAGGGCGACCCGCGCGCCGAGTTCGTCCGGGCCCGCGGCTTCGATGCCGGCCGCGTCCAGTGCCGCCCGCACCCGGGGAACGTCCGCGTCCGCCGCGACGATCCCGACCGAGCCCTCCCGCCCCAGCGCGTCCCGGACGGCCGTCACGACCGCCCCGGGCACGCCCTCCACGGTCGTCTCCCGCATCCGCAACTCCCCGTCACCGCGCAGCGAACGGGCCGCCGGCACCTGCACGTCGAGGCGCTCCAGCAGCCGGTTGGCGAGGCCGACGACGGCCTGCGGCACCCGGAACCCGGTGGTCAGGGCGACCACGGCCGCGTCCGGTTTCCCCAGGTGCGCGAGGACCGCGGGCCAGGCCCGCGCCGCCCACGGCGTCGTCCCCTGCGCCAGATCGCCCAGCACCGTCAGCGACCCGAAGCGGGCCCTGCGGGCGATGGCCCGGCACTCCATCGGGGACAGATCCTGCGCCTCGTCGACGACGACGTGCCCGTACCCTGCCGGATGTGCGATCAGCCCGGCGACCTCGTCGAGCAGCACCAGGTCGGCGGCCGACCAGCGCGCCGACTTCCACGACCGGGGCGGCCGCTCCCACAGCAGGGCCCGCTGCTCACCGGCGTCGAGGAACCCTTCGGCGGCCGCCGCCAACGCCCCCGCGTCGCCGAGCAGTCCGGCCACGACCTCCTCGGGCCGCACCCGCGGCCACACGGCGTCGATGTACGCCGACACCGGCCGCGCCCGCTCGACCCGCCGCACCCAGGCGTTCGGCGGCGGTCCGGCCCGCCGCTCGGCCTGCTCGCGCAGGCAGCGCACGATCCGCGCCCGGACCCGCTCCCGTCCGACCTCGTACGGCGGTTCCTCCTCCCGCACCTCGGCCACGATCCGCGCGAGCCGCCCCGCCGGCACCCGCCACCGGTAGGCCCCGTCCGGCAGGGCGATCTCCGCGCCATTCCCGTCGGCGCGCACCCTCGCGTACAGCGCACGCCGCAGCACCCCGGCCATCCGGGCGTCGTGCTTCACGACGGCGGCCCGCTCGTCGTCCACGCCCCGGACCGGACCGCGCGCGATCTCCTCCACCAGGGTCGACTGCCGCACCCCGGTCTCGCCGAGGGCGGGCAGCACCTCGGCGATGTACGACAGGAAGGTGCGGTTGGGCCCGAGGATCAGCAGACCGCCGCGCCGGATGCGCTGCGGGTAGGTATAGAGCAGATATGCGGCCCGGTGCAGCCCGACGGCGGTCTTGCCGGTGCCCGGCGCGCCCTGCACGCACACCGACAGCGCCAGATCCCCCCGGACGAGGTCGTCCTGCTCGGGCTGGATCGTCGCGGCGATGTCCCGCATGGGTCCGACCCTGGGCCGTTCGATCTCCCGGGCGACGATCTCGCTGTCGCGCGTCTCCCCCTGCTCCAGGTGTTCGTCCTCCAGGCCGGTGAGATCCCCGGAGTCGCCCCGGCTCCCGGGCGCCCACCCGAAGCGCCTGCGCACCACCACGCCCTGCGGGTCACGGGCCGACGCCTGGTAGAAGGCGCGGGAGACGGGCGCACGCCAGTCGACGACCAGGGGCGGTTCGGCCGGGTGCTCGGAGATCCGCAGCCGCCCGATGTGCAACTGCCCCTCGCCGCCCCGCAGGGCCCCGAAGAACAGCGGCCCCTCGGGCAGTTCCCGCAGCGCCTTCGCCCGGCTGCGCAGCTGGTGTCCGAGGACTTCGGCATCCGCCCCGGACGCGGACACGTCCTCCCCGATGACGACCTGTTCACCGGCGCCCTCGACCATTGCGGCGAGGGCGGTCCGGCAGCGCTCGTGGTGGGCGCGTTCCCGGTCGAGGACGTGCTGAAGGGCGGGTTCGGTCGAGGTCATTCCCCCGAGCGTACGCGAAAAAGTGACCGAGTTAAATAAATTACCGAGTATCACCAGAGAGGTGCGGCGGCAGCCCGGCCGCGAGCCGGCCGAACGCCCGCTCCGCCGCCGCCACCGCGTCCGGCCGCACGTCCGCCACCCGCTCCCCCGCCGCGATCCGCCGCCAGTTCTCCAGCGCCAGCACCCGCAGCACGGCCATGATCTGCCCGGCCGCGAGCCGCGCGTCCAGATCACCCCCGAGCACCTCGGCGAGCGCGGCCTCCGACCGCTCCTGGTGCGTGTACGCCCGGGCCACCAGGGAGGGCGTCCCGTAGAGCAGGGAGTGGAAGGCGAGCACGTCGGGATGGTCGCTGAGCCCGGTCACGGGGTCGCCGCGCTCCAGCCCCGCCAGGAAATGCCGCCGCAGCGCCTCCACGGCCGCCCCCTCGCCCTGCGCGACCACCCGGGCGGCCTCGCCCTCGTGATCGGCGATCCGGTACAGCACCAGGTCCTCCTTGGCCGGGAAGTACCGGAACAGCGTCGGCTTCGAGATCTCGGCCGCCGCCGCCACCTCCGCGACGGACACCGCGTCGAACCCCTTCTCCATGAAGAGCCGCACGGCGATGTCCGACACGGTCTCGTACATCCGCTGCTTCTTGCGCTCACGCAGGCCGGGGTCGCTCATGAGAGGGAGCCTACGCAGTGCCGAAAACCCCTGAGATCTAAGCGAAGGCGCGGGCGAGGTACGGGTTCGCCGTGGAACGCGTGGGGAGGCCGAGGGAGGCGGTGGCGGCGGCGAGGGTCACCGCGTAGGAGTCCACCGCCCTGCGGACGTTCGGGGCGTCCAGGCTCGCTCCGGTGACGATGCGGTCCAGGTCGACGTAGGCGGAGCGCACGATCTCCAGCCAGCGGTACACCTGCCAGTCCTTGCGCCAGTCGTGGGTGTACTCGGCCGGCAGCCGACGCTCCCAGCGGCGGAACATCCGGTCCCTGATCTCCGGCCGGGTCGGCGTGAGGTGCATGTGCCGGACGAGGTCGTACAGGGGGTCGCCGACCACGGCCATCTCCCAGTCGATGATCGTCAGCGCGAGGTGGTCGTCGCGGCGTACGAGGTTCCAGGGGTTGAGGTCCCCGTGCAGCAGGGCGGGCTGACGCTCGCTCAGCTCGTGACGGGAGAGGATCAGCCGCAAGCGGTCCGCGTCGGGCAGTCCGAGATGCCGGGCCAGTTGCCGGGACTCTTTCGGCAGGCCCCGCACCAGGGCGATGAGCTGCTCCTGCAACCAGCGGTGGAACCGGCCCTCACCGGCCGTCGGATCGACCTGTCCATACCGCACGCGCGTCAGGGCGCAGAGCTGGTCCACCAGACTGTCGGCTTCGTGCGGCAACAGGCCGTGGACGGGGTGGTCGGGGGGCCGGCCGACGTCTCGGGGCCCGACGTAGGTGTGCAAGGCGAAGGTGTCGCTCTGCAACGTCTCGCCCAGTGCGAGCACCCTCGGCGCCGCCACGTCGATGGACGATTCCTCGATCGCCCTCAGCACCGCGTGCTCGCTGAGAAATCCCCGCTCCCGCCGGCACACGTCGGGCAGCTTCCGCCGGACGACGACGGGCGAGTCGACGCCCGGCACGGTCACCACGGTGTTCAGGTGGGCGGTCCCCTTGAACACCCTCCCCGCGGGAGCGGCTCCCTCCGCCAGCAGCGCCTCCCGCACCGCGGCCGGCGGGAAGTCGGGGCGCTCCGGCACCCGCCGGTCGGGCCTCCACTCGAACGCCTTCGCGATCCAGGCCCGGCCGCTGAAGGTCCCGTTCATGCGCGACACCAGCCATCGGAACAGGACCCGCCTGATCTCGCCCTCACGCGGCACCCTCGTGAGGCGCAGCGGCTCCGCCGCCGCCTCCAGGGCCCGCCACACCTCCGCGGTCGCCTCGTCCAGGCTCGTCTGCGTGAACGATTCCCCCAAGGACCGGGCGGCCCGCATCACGTCCGGGAAGACGGACTGGGCCCGCTCGAAGGCCAGGTAGTGCCGGAGGTCCCTGGCCAGGCCGTTGACGGCGGCCGGACGGATCTCCTGCATGGCCCCGGCCCATGCGTCGACCACGTCGGCCCACTGGTCGGCCGGGTACCGCATGCGCACGAGGTGGGTCGCGAGGTCGTGCAGCGGGTCGCCGTAGGTGGCGAGCTCCCAGTCGACGCAGATGAGGGGCGGGTCACCCGCGTACGACACGATCACGTTGTCGCGGTGCAGGTCGGCGTGGAGCAGGCTGTACGGCCGCCGCGCCATCGCCGGAACCCGCCCGGCCAGCTCGGCGAGCGCGTCCTCGGGGATGCCGAGCGCCGCGAACAACCCGCCGAACGATGTCCAGTTGGGCCGCCGGATCTGCCGGTCGGCCAGGTGTACCAACGTCTGGAGGAAGCCCTGACTGTCCGTGTGGTTGCGGGGCCAGACGGGAGGGAGGGCCGGCAGCGCTCCACGCCGTACGTGCGTCATCTGGGCGAGCAGCCCCGCCAGGGCCTGGACGAGCAGGTGGTCGACGGGCTTGCCGTTGCCGCAGACGCTGGAGAGCGGAACGCCTTCCACGAAGCTGTGGACGGCGAACCCGTCGTGCTTGAGCAGGCATTCCGGCGCGTGCGGCAGGACGCCCCGGACGGCGTCGAGGATCTCCGCCTCGTTCTGCCACGTCCGGATGACCACGGGCAGCGCGTCCGGACGCCGCCCCCGGACGGTCACCGACGTCCCTGGCTCCCGTCCGACCAGGCGGGCCATCCCCTCCGTGAGCGGGAGGACGTAGTTCCAGTTGTGGTGGCCGCTGGTCGCCTGCCCCAGCTCGGCGGCCCGTTTCACGAAAGCCCGGCAGGTGGCGTCGTGCGAGGCGCGCTCCCCGAGAAGAGGACGGGGAAGAGGGGGTGCGCCCACTGGCCGCTCCGGAAGTACGAGAAGGGGGACGGTAAGGCAAACCGTAGGTTCGCGGCGGGGGCCGCGCATGGCGGAGTGAGCCGATACGGGTGGTTTGCCACTCATCTGTATGAGCCTGCGCGAGCTTGTTCGATCGGCCGGTCGGCCTTCACATACGAACGAGGGCGGGCGATCGACTCAGTCGGTGCACGGTGCGGGAATGCTACACCCACCCGCCCCTCGGCCCTCTCCTGCTTCCCTGAGCGCCTTTTCGCTACTCAGGGCGCTCGGACAACAGGTCCCAGACGGACTCGTACCACTTGCGCATGCTGTCCACGAAGACGCTTCCGGCCGAGTCCGGGTCGTCGTCCTCCACGTGGTGCGTCAGCGTGGCGCCGAGGCCCAGGACGTCGAGTGCACGCACCTGCTCCCCGCTGTCCAGGACCAGCTCCCGCTCTTCGACCAGGTACGGGCCGTGCAGCACCTCGACCCCGTTGATCACGTACAGCTTGAACGCCGGGGTCAGAGGCGCGTGCCGGATCTCCAGCTCCACGGACGGGACCAGCTTCGCCGCCTCCAGGTCCCTCAGCACATGGTTCAGGGACTCGGTGCTCCGCCGGGTGATGGTGCGGAAGCGGTCCCTCAGGCGGGGAGCGTCCCCGCCGCTCACAGCGCGCGGGTAGGGCAGCTCCATCGACGCCGACGGCAGCAGTATGCGCAGGGCGATGCGCTCGGGCGCGATGACACCGGAACGGATCCGCTCGGCTTGCAGCCGGATGTGGACGTCCAGCGACTCGGACGTCAACGTGTAGGCGTCCAGGGTGACTTCCGGCCGTTCGAACGCGGCGCTGATGAGGGGGCCGAGCGTGATCACGCGGTCGGGCCGTTGACTGCTCGTCGGCGAGTGGATCCGCTGGGACTTGATCACCTTGGACCCGCTCCCCTGCCGGGACTCGATCCAGCCCTCGCTCTTCAGCTCCTTGAGGACGCGCTGAACGGTGTCACGGGAGACGCCGAACTCGTCGGCCAGCTCGCGCTGCGGCGGCAGGAGGGAGTTCAGCGGGTAGCGGCCGCTGGCCATGCGCTCCCGCAACTCGCCCGCGACGCGCTCGAATGATCTGCCGCCGCCCTCGCCGGTGTGCCCCTCACTCACACCGCGACCGTACCTCTTCACCCAGACGGTCAAACCGCCTTCAGTCAACTCGGGCAGTCAACTTGGCGACGAGTTAAGGGATCAGCAGCCCAGGGCAGAACCACACTGCGACAACCAGTCCAATTGGACTGCAAGTTGATCGCTTCACGGGAAGTGGTAGCTGGGGGCGCCATGAAACTCGTACAACTGCTGTCCGCACTCCTCGGTCTGACCTTCGAGCGCGTGATCGAGACCCGCTACGGTACGTCCGGGATGCTCTGCCTGTTCCTCATCGGAGTCGGCCTGCGCACCCGGAACCCGACCTGTCTGACCATAGCCGCCGTCCTCCTCGGCCTGTTACTCGCCCAGCACTAGGGCCGGCACCTAAGCGCGCAGCAGCCTCAGCAACGGCTCCAGGGACTCCAGCACCACGTCGGCCCCGGCCACCCTCAGGAGCTTGGCCTTCCTTCCGTTGCGCGCATAACCGAGGAAGGGCACCCCTGCCCGCCCGGCCGCCTCGTGGTCGGACGGCGTGTCGCCGATCATCAGGGCATCGCCCGGCGCCGCCCCCATCGCGCTCAGCGCCCGGTTCAGACAGTGCGGATCCGGCTTCAGGTGGTGCAGTTCCTGGGTGCGGCCGTAGATGTGCGGGGCGAAGCAGTCGGCGAGGCCGCGCCCCGCGAGGTACTTGCGGACCACCCGTGGCGAGTTGTTCGTGGTGATGGCCAGGCGCGCGCCCACGGCGGTCCAGGTGCGGATCAGCGGGTCGGCGTAAGCGGTCGGCCAAGCCGAGGACGCCGCCCGCAGTTCCTCCTGGGTGAGACGCTCCTCCAGCTCGGCGACGAGGTCGCTGCCGGGGTGCCGGCGGTCCACGGCACGCAGCACCACGTGCGGGTCGAGGGATTCCCGCTCGGCCTCGGTGAGCAGGCCGTGCAGGCCCCGGCCCTCGAGCCAGGAGACCAGGTCGCTCGCCACCTGCTCCGCCGAGTGTCCGGCGAACAGGCGGCAGATGGGCCCGTCGAAGTCCCAGAGCACGACACGCGCGCGTCTGGTCAGATCGCGGAGTTCGTACGGATCGTTCTCGGTCTCGATTGTCACCGCACCAGTCTGCGCCGTATCAGGAGTCACGAGGAGAGTGTCAGGTCCGTCGTGATGGTTTCCCAGAGGGCGTTGAACCACTTCTGGGATTCCTCCACGAACGCCGCGTCCCGCCGGCCGGACCTCCGGGCGAAGGAGAACAGCAGGGACTTCGAGCCCAGGACGTCGTACATGTCCAGCGTCCGGCTCCCCCACTCCTCCTCCCGCCTGGTCAGCATGTAGTAGCCCATCAGGGCCTCTTCCTCGTTGAGCAGGTACAGCTTCACCGGCGGGGTGAACGGCAGCGCCCGGAAACGGACCCGGACGTCCATGCCGTGGGTGGAGCGCAGGGCGAGCAGGTTGTGCTGCAGGACCTGGCCCTGGGCGTTGCGCATGGCCAGCCAGCGCTGGTGGACGGAGTCGTCCTCGCCGTGGGCCTCGACCGGGACCGGGAAGGCCAGTTCGATGTCCCGGGACGGGACCAGGATGCGGACGTCGATCGACTCGGGGCGGATGCGCCCCTCGTGGATCAGACGGAGCGGCTCGCCGAGGGCGACCATCAGTGTCTCCGCGGTGTGGCAGACGACATCGGCGCGCACCTGTCGCGCCGAGAACGCCTCCACCAGGCGCGGCGCCAGGCCCACCATCGTCGGCTGGGGCTCCCCCCGGGCCGGGGCCGGGGCGGCGATCCGTGGCGGGCTGCCCTTGCTGACGTTGGTGAGCAGACCGTCCTCCTGGAGCACCCGCAGGGCCTGGCGGACCGCGCCGCGCTCCACGCCGAACTCCTCGGCCAGTTCCGCCTGGGTGGGCAGGCGGTCCCCGGGCTTGAGCTCGCCGGCCCGGATGCGTTCCCGCAGGCTGTCGGCGATCTCCTGGGGCGATGACCTTCTGCTGCCGTTCACTGCCACGTTCTCCGCCACGCTCTCCTGGGTCACGACCAAAACGCTACAACTCTGATCCATCTGGCGGGAGTTGTTTGAAGGTTGTTTATAACTAGGGGCCAAGTGGGGACAACTCAATCAGAGTTGGTTGCCAACTTCTCGGAGTTGGCGGAAGTTTTGCTTCCGGACTTCCGAAGGGGGAACACCGATGCCCGCCCTCGCTCTCCTCTCCGCCGCCTTCGTCGTCGCCTTCGAGCAGCTCGTCCAGTGGAAGTACGGTCCGGCCGGCATCGTGGGCCTGATCCTTCTCACCGTGGGCGTCAAGGCCAAGAGCCCGGCCGTCAGCTCCGCGGGAGCGGTCGTGCTCGCGCTGCTGATGACGGGGCCCGCCCGATGAGTCACCGCGCCACCCCGGAACGACCCGTGGGAGACGTCAGCTCGTGAGCACCAGCTCCGAACTGATCGTCTCCCACAATGCGTTGAACCACAGGTGCGACTGCTCCACGAACGTCGTGTCCCGCAGCCCGGCGCCCTGCCGGAAGGCGAACAGCATGGACCGGGTGCCCTGGGCGTCGTACAGCGCCGGCTGCTCGTGATCGGCCTCGGCCTCCCGGCGCGTCAGCGTGTAGTACGCGAACAGCGCCTCCGTGCCGTTGAGCAGGTACAGCTTCACCGGCGGGGTGAAGGGCAGCGCCCGGAACGTGACCTGCACATCGATGCCATGGGTGGCGCGCAGGGCCAGCAGATTGTGCTGGAGGACCTGCCCCTGGGCGTTGCGCATCGCCAGCCACCGCTCGTGCACCCAGTCGTCGCCGCCCCCCTCGACCGGCACCGGGAAGGCCAGGTCGATGTCCCGGCTCGGCAGCAGCACCCGCACGTCGACCTTGGCCGGTTTCAGCCGTCCGGCGTGGATCTGCCGCAGCGGCTCGCCGATCGCGAGCGTGAGGGAGATGGACGTCAGGCACACGGCGTCGATCTCCACGTGCTCCGCCGCGAACGCCGTCGCTATCCGGGGCGCGAGAGCCACCGTGGTGGGCAGCGGCGGGGCCTGCGGGCCGGTCAGCGCGCCGACGGGATCGGGGGCGACGGTCGCCGGGCTGCCCTTGGACACGTTGGTGAGCAACCGCTCGGACTGGAGCAGGCGCAGCGCCTGCCGCACCGCCCCGCGCTCGACACCGAACTCGTGGGCCAGCTGAGCCTGGGTGGGCATGCGCTCACCCGGGCGCAGCGCCCCTGACCTGATCCGGGCGCGCAGCGCGTCGGCCACCTCGTGATGTGTTCTCTGTGGCCGCTGCGACCTCTTCCGCCCAGTGACGGAGTCGTGTTCCGGGTCCACAACTGCACAGTACAACTTCTCGCCATCTTGCGGCAGTTCACGGAAAGGTGGTTATGAGCCGCTTCCAAGCGGAGATAAGAACAGTGAAGTTGGTAACCAACTTGGGGAACATGGTCAGACCTCCAGGGGGTTGGCCACCCGCTCAGGGACTCCCTTCCGGAGGGGAGCCGGGAGTCCCGCCCGGCCGGCCCGGCCGCACGACAACCACAACTGAACAGCTCGCTACGGATGCGGGTCCCAGCACACCGGCAGGAGGGAGCGGCTCAGAACATGTCCGGGCACCACGGCCGCCTGGGCGTACGCAGCAGGGCGTCGGCCTTCCGGGCGGCGCCCGCTCGTTCTTCGCGCACCCGCCCCAGCGCCGCCAGCCGCACCGCCGACTCGTCCCCGAGCCACAGCGCACCCAACTCGCCCAGTCCCAGTGCGAGTTCCGCGCTCTCGGTGGTCGGCGTGCAGGACGCCCCCTCGGGTGAGGCCTCCAGCCGGTAGCGCCCGCCGGTCAGCCCGTCCACCCCGGCGATCTCCAGCACCAGTTCCCCGCTCCCCTCGTACGTCCGCGCCTCCAGCGCCCGTACGACGTCCAGGATCCGGACCCACAGCCAGTCCGCCAGCGTGGTGATCCGGGCCGCCCGCGGGTCGGGCAGGACGTGCGGGAGCAGGTCGTCGGGCGCCCGCCAGCCGCTCTTCACCTTCACGATCCAGTCGATGGAGCACAGGTACTCCCACAGCGCGCGTTCCGCGGCCGGTGTCACGCCGAACAGCCACCGCACGGTCGCCGTGTTCAACGGCTGCTTGGCGTCACCCCAGGTGTCGTCCACGTCGTAGGCGGCCATGCCCTCGACATCGCCGGACGCGGAGCGGTACACCGCGTAGAAGGGGTCCTTCCAGGACGGGTCGATCCGTACGGCGCCGGTGTTCCACTTCCACCACAGCTCGTCGCGGTCGATGGCGCCGGGCTGGCGGCGGCAGAGCCGCTCGTGCAGCTCGGGGCCGAGCTTGCGGACGTCCTCGCCCTCCACCAGGTCGATCCGCCCGCCGTCCGCCGGGCCCGCGCGGCGGGCGTCGAGGCCGGCGCGCGGCACGTCGACCGTCCACTCCGCCATCCACGTCGCCGGCCCGAAGCCGTAGCGGCCGTAGATCGGGTACTCGGCGGCGATCAGCGTCGCGACGACGTCCCCGCGCTCCTTCGCGGCCGCCAGGTCCCGCGCCATCATCCGGCTGAGCAGCCCGCGGCGGCGGTGGGTGGCGGTGACGGTGACGCCCGAGATCGCGTCCGCCGGGACACTCGCGCCGCCCACGGCCGTCAGCTCCTGGCCGAACGACCGGAAGGTCGCAACACACCTGCCGTGGTCGAAGGCTCCGAGGTAGCGGCCCTCGACGAACTTCGCGCGCCGGCCCTCGATCTCCTCCTCCGTGAGCGCCGGCACCCGCAGGAAGCCGGTGTTCACGGCACGCAGCCAGTCGGTGAACTCGGACGCGGTGATCGGGCGTACGTCGATGTCGTCGGCACGGGACACGGAGGTCATGAACTCACGCTAGGCGGAGGGCCGGTCGGTGTCGCGTGAATAACCGACCGCCGGCCCTCCCCCGGGCCCGCCCCGGGACGGCTCACACCAGCAGGTCGTCGACCTGCGCCTCCCCCTCGCGGTACCGGCGCGCGATCTCCGCGCTGCACTCGTCGGCCGTGCGCTGGAGCCGCCGGCGGCGGCGGGAGACCTGCTGCTCGTGGCGTTCGAGCCGTCCCATCGCCGCGGTCAGCTCCTGGGCCGTGCGCGCGTCCAGGTCGGACAGCTCGACCTCGGCAAGCATCTCCGCGGCCAGCCGCCGGTACTCCTCGCCCTGCGGGGTGCCCAGGGTCAGGTGGCGGGCCGAGGAGCGGTGCCGGGCCGGGCCGTCCCGCAGGATCTCCGCCAGCCGCTCCACCACCGAGCCCTCGTCGGGCCCGGCCACGGAGGCCCCGCCCCCCGGCGTGCGCCGGGCGACCTCGGCGCGCAGGATGTCGATCCGTCCCTGGAGCAGCCGCCGCAGATAGCTGAGGTCGGCCTCGTCGCGCTGGGCCTTGCGGCGCAGCGTGCGCAGGTCGGGCAGGCTCAGCGCGGTGAGCCCGGGCTCGGAGGTGTCCGAGGGCAGCCGCGGGCTGTCCGTGCGCTGTGTGGGCGGCCGGTGGTACTCCGACGCGCCGATCCCCGTGTACGTCGACCGGAAAGCCGCCTGCTGCTGTCCGGTGCTTGATGTGCTCATGTGCCTCAACCGTCCCCTCGACCGGTGTGTGCAAGCATCGTGCCACCCCAAGTGGCCGCTATGGGAACGAGTGCCCCCGATAGACCCCAGATGGGCGGTATAGCAGCAAAATACGGCCGTGCAGGGGCTGTTGGTGCCCGTGCAAACCACCCTTTCGGGCCATGCGCCGACCGCCCGCGGCGCCGATGTCACCGCCCTGCATGATGGACGCATGCGAGCTGTGGTGCAGAGGGTGGACGGCGCGAGCGTCGTCGTGGACGGCGAGACGGTGGGCGCGATCGAGGGCGAGGGGCTGTGCGTCCTCGTCGGCGTCACCCACGAGGACACCAAGGAGAAGGCGGCCCAGCTGGCCCGCAAGCTCTGGTCGATCCGCATGCTGCACGACGAGAAGTCGTGCAGCGACGTCGACGCCCCGCTCCTGGTGATCAGCCAGTTCACGCTCTACGGCGACGCCCGCAAGGGCCGCCGCCCCACCTGGAACGCCGCCGCCCCCGGGGACGTCGCCGAGCCGCTGGTCGACGAGGTCGTCGCCCAGCTGCGCTCGCTGGGCGCGACGGTGGCCACGGGCCGTTTCGGAGCGGCGATGAGGGTATCGCTGACGAACGACGGCCCGTTCACCGTGCAGATCGAAATCTGACCCGAAAGGTCTACAAGTCCTACGGCGCGACGACGACTTCCTGGGCGGCGGCGGTGTCCCCGGCCACCAGCGGCGCGTCCACGGCCACGTTCCGCTTCACCAGGGCGAGGGCGACCGGCCCGAGCTCGTGGTGGCGTGCGGAGGTCGTGATGAAGCCGATCTTCCGGCCGTCGGGCGAGTCCTCCGCGAGGCGGAGCTCGGTGCCGGCCGCCGGCAGGTGGACCTCGCTGCCGTCCAGATGCAGGAAGACCAGCCGGCGCGGCGGCTTGCCCAGGTTCTGCACCCGGGCGACCGTCTCCTGCCCCCGGTAGCAGCCCTTCTGCAGGTGCACCGCCGAGCCGATCCAGCCCAGCTCGTGCGGGATGGTGCGGTGGTCGGTCTCGAAGCCGAGCCGGGGCCGGTGCTGCTCCACGCGCAGCGCCTCGTGGGCGAGGATCCCGGCGGGCGGCCCGGCCTGCGCGGCGTAGGCCTCCAGGTCGGCGCGCGGCAGGAACAGGTCCCGTCCGTGCGGCGTCTCCCGTACGACGACGCCCTCGGGGACCTCGGCGATGGAGCCGGCCGGGAGGTGCACGACCGCGGTGTCCGCCGTGCGGTCGGCGACCTCGACCTTGTAGAAGAACTTCATCGACTCCAGGTAGGCGATCAGCGCCTCCTGGGTGCCCGGCTCCACATGGGCCCAGACCGTTCCGCCGTCGTCGACGAGGTACAGCGCGTGCTCGATGTGGCCGTTGGCGGAGAGGATCAGGGCCTCGGTGGCCCGGCCCGCCGGGAGGTCGCTGACGTGCTGGGTGAGCAGCAGGTGCAGCCAGGCCAGCCGGTCCTCGCCGGTGACGGCGACGACTCCCCGGTGCGAGAGGTCCACGAATCCGGTGCCGTCGGCGAGGGCACGCTGCTCACGGAACAGGTCGCCGTAGTGGGCGGCGACGCCTTCGTCCACGCCCTCGGCGGGGACGGCGCCGGGCAGGGTCAGCAGGGGGCTCTTCATATGCCTAAGCCTACGACTCGGTAGTTGAAGCCTTGAGAGTGCAGTCCTCGCACCGGCCGAAGATCGCGAAGTGCTTCAGGTCGGTGTCGAAGCCGAACGTCTCCCGCAGCTTGGCCGTGAACTCGGCGGCCACGGAGACGTCCGCCTCGATCACGTTCTGGCAGTCGCGGCAGACCAGGTGGATGTGGTGGTGCCGGTCCGCGAGGTGGTACGTCGGCGCCCCGTGCCCCAGATGCGCGTGACTGACCAGACCGAGCTCCTCCAGGAGCTCCAGCGTCCGGTACACCGTGGAAATGTTGACCCCCGACGCCGTCTTCCTCACTTCCACGAGGATGTCGTCGGGGGTCGCGTGCTCCAGGGTGTCCACGGCTTCGAGCACGAGTTGCCGCTGCGGGGTCAGCCGGTAGCCGCGCTGCCGCAGATCGCTCTTCCAGTCGGTGCTCACCACACCGGCCAGTCTAGGACTACTTGAAGAAAGCGATCCCGTCGTCCGGCATGTCGTCGGGCAGGGCCTTGGCCCAGCGCTCGACCTCCTCCGGGGTGACGACCTTCTTGAGGTGGGCGGACATGTACGGGCGCAGCTCGACCTCGGGGGTCTGCTTCTCGCCGACCCACATCAGATCGCTCTTGACGTAGCCGTACAGGCGCTTGCCGCCGGTGTAGGGCTGGGAGGCGGCCGTGCGGGCCACCGCGTCCGTCACGAGGTCGATCTGCGGCTTCTTGTCGGCCAGCTCGCCGTACCAGATCTCGATGACGCCGTCGTCGCGGGTCATCGTCACCTCGACCTTGCGGGCGGCGTCGATCCGCCAGAAGCCGTGCTCGGACTCCAGGGGACGGACCTTGTTGCCGTCCTGGTCCAGCACCCAGCTGTGGGACCGGTACTCCAGGAAGTCCCGGCCGTCGTGGGTGAAGGAGACCTCCTGCCCGAAGTTGCACTTCTCGGAGCCGGGGAAGTCGTGCACGCCGGCGCCCGCCCAGTCGCCGAGCAGGAAGGCGAGCGGGACGAGGTCCTTGTGGAGGTCGGACGGGATCTCGATCATGGGAACTTCCTAGACGTGGGTCAGCGCTGGCCCTGGTACAGCTTCTTCACGGTCAGTCCGGCGAAGGCGAGGACGCCGACGGCGACCAGGACCAACAGGATTTCGAAGAAGATCTCCACGGGGTGCTCCTTGAGCGGGGTGCGAATGGGTGCACAGGGCCGAGCCCAGCTTACGCGGGCCCTTTCGGCACTACGATTCCGGCTATGGCGAAGAAGCTGGTGATCAAGGTGACGGCGGGGGCCGACGCCCCCGAGCGGTGCTCCCAGGCGTTCACGGTGGCGGCGGTGGCCGTGGCCAGCGGCGTCGACGTCTCCCTGTGGCTGACCGGCGAGTCCGCCTGGTTCGCCCTGCCCGGCCGGGCCGCCGAGTTCGAGCTGCCGCACGCGGCTCCCCTGCCCGACCTGCTGGACTCCCTCCTCGCGGGCGGCCGCGTCACCCTGTGCACGCAGTGCGCGGCCCGCCGCGAGATCACGGAGCAGGATGTCATCAAGGGTGTCCGGATCGCGGGCGCGCAGGTCTTCGTCCAGGAGTCGCTGGCGGACGGGACGCAGGCGCTCGTCTACTGAGGCGTTTCCGTGTAGAGGCAGAACGGGTGGCCCGCCGGGTCCAGGAGCACCCGTACGTCGTCCTGCGGCTGGAACTCCGCGGGCCGCGCGCCCTCCGCGACGGCCCGCGCGGTCTCCCGCTCCAGGTCGTCGACCTCGATGTCGAGGTGGATCATCATCTGCTGCCGGTCCGCGGCGCCCGGCCAGGTGGGCGGGCGGTAGGCGGGTTCGGTCTGGAAGGACAGTCCCGTACCGCCGTCGGGCGGCCTGATGTGCACCCAGTCCGGCCCTTCCTCCCCCCGCCACACGCACCAGCCCGGCAGCAGCCGCAGATAGAACTCCGCCAGCTCACGCGCGTCCGGCGCGTCCAGCGTCGCCGCCGCCAAGCGCATGGTTCCTCCCCCCGGCCGGTTTCACTGCCGGCGCTTCTTGCCGTCCAGTTCGTCCCACCACGCGTCGGACTGGGGATCCCCGGAGGGGTCGTCCCACCACCGGTCCTCCGGCCCGCGCCGGTTGGCGACCATGGCCGCGACGGGCGGGATGACCATGGCCACCACACACATACCCACGGCCACGGGGATCGACCACAGCCGCACGACACCCCAGGCCAGCACGAAGAGGCCGATGCAGAGGCCCATCATCGCGAAGTACGTGTGACGCCGGCGTGCGTACATGTGTCCAGGGTAGGTCCGGGCAGGCCGAAGGGCCGCACCCCAGGCGTCCAACCCGGGGGGTGCGGCCCTTCGCGATCCGGTCGCCGTCAGACGGCGATCGCGACCTCCGCCAGTCCGCCCTGCTGGGCGACGACCGTGCGGTCGGCGGTGGCACCGGGCACGAGGGCACGGACGGTCCAGGTGCCCTCGGCCGCGTAGAAGCGGAACTGTCCGGTCGCCGAGGTCGGCACCTCGGCCGTGAACTCGCCGGTCGAGTCCAGCAGACGCACGTAGCCCACCACGGGCTCGCCGTCCTTGGTCACCTGACCCTGGATGGTGGTCTCACCGGGCTTGATCGTCGAGGCGTCGGGGCCGCCGGCCTTCGCACCGCACATGTCGTACTCCTGAAGTCTGGAAAGGTCGGTCGGGGAGGGTTACTTGTTGGCGCCGAGCTCGATCGGCACGCCCACGAGGGAGCCGTACTCGGTCCAGGAGCCGTCGTAGTTCTTGACGTTCTCCACACCGAGGAGCTCGTGCAGCACGAACCAGGTCAGCGCGGAGCGCTCACCGATGCGGCAGTAGGCGATGGTGTCCTTGGCCAGGTCGACGCTCTCCTCGGCATAGAGCTCCTTGAGCTCGTCGTCCGACTTGAAGGTGCCGTCGTCGTTGGCGTTCTTGGACCACGGGATGTTGCGGGCGCTGGGCACGTGGCCGGGGCGCTGCGACTGCTCCTGCGGCAGGTGGGCCGGGGCGAGGAGCTTGCCGGAGAACTCGTCGGGCGAACGCACGTCGACGAGGTTCTGCGAACCGATGGCGGCCACGACGTCGTCGCGGAAGGCGCGGATGGACGTGTCCTGGGCCTTGGCCTTGTAGTCCGTCTTCGCACGCTCGGGCACCTCGTCGCCGGGTACCAGCTCGCGGGCGTCGAGCTCCCACTTCTTGCGGCCGCCGTCGAGGAGCTTGACGCTCTCGTGGCCGTACAGCTTGAAGTACCAGTAGGCGTACGAGGCGAACCAGTTGTTGTTGCCGCCGTAGAGGACCACGGTGTGGTCGTTGCCGATGCCCTTGTCGGACAGGAGCTTCTCGAAGCCCTCCTGGTCGACGAAGTCACGCCGGACCGGGTCCTGGAGGTCCTGGGTCCAGTCGATCCGGATGGCGTTGCGGATGTGGTTCTTCTCGTAGGCGGACGTGTCCTCGTCCACCTCGACGATGGCGATGGTCGGGTCGTCCAGGTGCTCCTGGAGCCAATCGGCGTCGACCAGGACGTCGCTGCGGCTCATGCTTCTTCTCCTCCGGGGCAGTTACGGCGGGGCGTGCGAGGTCTGCAGGGCGCGCCCTTGAGGCAGGGCGGCGCACGGGTGCCCGTGATGCGGGGCTGCGGGGATGCGCGCGCCGGCGCGACTGCCGACGCGATCGCTCAGAAGGTGCGACAGAGCATGGCGGCGACGCGGCACAGGTCTACTGCCCGCCGCTTCGTGAGGTCCGCCTGTCGCTTCATAGCGTCGATCGTAGGGACGGTCAGGCGGGCATGTCACCGGCGTGTCGCATACTGAGACGAGATGATCCGCGATGTGGGACCACAGGGCTGCGAGAGACCTCGGGATACGGACCGTGACCGGATGTATCGGCCGTCACAGCTGAGCCACGGACGTCACCGTCTCGCCCACCGGACACCTCTGGTCCGCCGCCGCGCGCCCTGCCTACCCGGCCAGCCGGACGTCGGAACCCTTCACCGTGATCTCGACGCCGGCCGGGGCGGCCTGGACGGTGTCGAGCTTGATGCCGCCGGGCAGGCCGTCGATCTTCTGCTGGAAGTCGGTGATCGCCCGGACGCGGTCCTCGGCGATGTCGACACCGCCGAACTTGGGCAGGCCGTCGGCGTGCACGCGGACGGTGCCGTTCTCCACCTTCACCGAGCTGAGCACGGAGACCGGCTCCGGGAGCTTGGTGCCGAGAACCGTGGCCTCGACGGTGACCTTGATCTTGCCGTTGCCGCCGTCGGAGAGGCCGACGACGTTGGCCGTGACGCCCGGGGCGACCTGGGTGGGCTCGGACTTCGCCGTCTTCAGCAGCTCGTCGTAGGCGATGGTCGCGGTGCCGGTGGCGGTGGAGGCGGTGGCGGAGCTGTAGTCGCCGGAGAACTCGACGCCCTTCATGTCGGCCTGGAGGTCGTCGATGCGGATCTTCTGGCCGCCGTTGCCCGCGGTGGCCTCGTAGTCCTTGATGCCGACCTCGATGTCGTCCAGGGAACCGCCCGCGACCTGGGTGAGGAACGGGAAGCCCTTGATCGACACGTCGGGCGTCGCCGACAGGTTCTCGGTGGTCCTCAGCCGGTCGGCGGCCTCGTCCTCGGCGAAGTTGACCGCGACGCGGTCGGCGATCACGAAGAGCCCGCCCAGGATCACGACGAAGATCAGCAGTATTCGCAGTGCGCGCATGCGGTTGTGTCCCCCACCCAGTCGGTTAGACGGCGGTCCCTGACGACCGGGTGGCCGTCCCTGGCGCGAGAGTAACCCTCCGGAGAAGAGGAACCGGAGGATTGTTGATCATTTGTGACAGGACCCCTTGCGGCTTCGGCGCAGGCGCTACGCCAGCGCCCTGCCCAGGACGTACACCGCAGGGGCCGCGGCGGCCAGCGGCAGGGCCACGCCCGCCGTGAAGTGGACGAAGCGGGACGGGTAGTCGTAGCTCGCGACCCGGTGGCCGATCAGGGCGCAGGCGGCGGCGCCCGCACCGAGGAGCGCCCCGGAGGTGCCGAGGTCCGTGACCTGCCCGGCCGCGATGCCCCCGCCCGCCGCGGCGAGGAGGGACACCACCACCGAAGCCGGGGTCGGCAGCGGCAGCGCGCGGGCCAGGACGGCCACCGCCACGGCCACCGCGCCCACCGTCACCGCGTCCGCGGCGGCCGCGAGGTACCCGCCGGCCACGATCGCCAGCGCCGAGGTCGCGACCGTCGCCATCAGGCCGTACATCCGCTCGTCGGGGTCGGCGTGCGACCGCAGCTGGAGGACCAGCGCGAGCAGCACCCATACACCGAGCGTGCCGAGGATGGCCGCCGGGGAGCGGTCCGAGGCCAGCAGTGCCGCGTCCGCGGCCAGGGCGCCCGCGAAGCCCAGCGCGATGCCCTGCCGGGCCGGCCACATGCCGTTCAGCCGGAACCAGCCCGCCGCCGTGACGGCCTGGAGCACCACCAGCGGCACGAGCAGCGCGTACGTCCCGACCGCCGCCGCACCGGCCAGCAGCAGTCCGAGCAGCGCCGTCAGCGCGGCCGGCTGGATGCCGGGCTCGATGATCGGGGACCGCCCCTCCGCCCGGGCCCGCTGCGCGTCGGTGACGCGGGTGTTCCCGCCGACGGTGGCGGGGCCGTAACCGGGAGCCGGGGAGTCGGCTCCGGCCGGGGCCGCGGATCGCCGCGGCGGGGACTGGGGGGTCAGGATCGCCGTCTCCGGATCAGCCGCCTGCGCCTGCGCCTGCGCGGACGGCACCGCCTGGTGGTTCTGCGTCTCCCAGGTCTGCCCCTGCCACTGCTGCGTGTACTGCTGAGCGGCCTGCGGGTCCTCGTACCCCTGGTGGCCCTGGTGCCCCTGCCCGGGCCACGCCTGTGGCGCCTGCGGCTGCTGTCCGTAGGGGTCGTACGGCTGGTGGGGCCGGTTCGGCTGGTCGTTCATCGTCATCCTCCTGCGAACGGCGGGAGCACCTCGACCGTGCCGCCGTCGGCCAGCCGTACCGTCTCATGTCCGCGGGTGCCCACGGGGTCGCCGTCCACGAGGAACGAGCACCGGAGCAGGACACGCTCCAGCTCTCCGGGGTGCCGCTCACGCACCCCGTCGAGCGCCTCGGCGAGCGTGGCCGCCTCGTACGGCTCCTCGGCCACCCCGGCCGCGGCCTTGGCGGCGGCCCAGTAGCGCACCGTGACCTTTGGCATCTGCTTCCTCAATGAATTCGGCGGTCAACCCCGTCAGGCTAGCCCGCCCGGCCGACGCCCCACTCCCCGATCCGGGCCAGCAACGCGTCGCCCGCCGCGTGCTCGGCGTGCCCCATGCCCGGCTCCAGCCACAGTTCGCCCTGGTCACCGGCGGCCGCGGCCAGCATCCGCGGATGGTCGACGGGGAAGTAGCCGTCGGCATCGCCGTGCACGATCAGCAGGGGGGTCGGGGCGATCCTGCGCACCGCCTCCACCGGGGAGAGGGGCACCGGGTCCCAGTCCCGGTGGTGGATGCGCGTACGGAATCCGTAACGGCCCACGACCCGCCCCTCGGGCCGGGTCACCAGCCAGTGCAGCCGCCGCATGGGCGCGGTGCCCCGGTAGTACCAGCGGGCCGGGGAGCTGACCGACACCACCGCGTCGGTCTGCCGCGGGTGCAGCGCCGCGTGCCGGAGCACCACCGAGCCGCCCATGGAGAAGCCCACGGTCACCACCCGCGCGTGCCCGTGGCTCCGCGCCCAGGCCACCGCCGCCGTCAGGTCGAGCACCTCGCGGTCACCGACCGTGGAGTGCCCGCCGGACCTCCCGTGCCCACGGAAGGAGAAGGTGACCACACCCCCGTACCGGGCGAACGCCGCCGCGATCCGACGCACGTGCGGGCGGTCCACCGCGCCGGTGAACCCGTGGGCGACGACGAACACGGGATGAGCGGAAGGCGTCCCGGAGATGTCGTGCCCAGCGGCTCCCGGCTCGTACACGGCGTCGATCGCGACGCCGTCGGACGTGCGCAAAAACGCCCGCGACGACATCCGCACACGGCTTCCCCCGCCCGTCTCGGAATGCGGACGATCGGTGGAACGCGCCACATCACCTGCCCGACCAGAGCTCATGTGGGCTATTCTGCTGGGCAGAGGACTCGGGCAGCGAAGCCCCCGGGTCCTTTTGTGCTTTCGGAAGCGTTGTATACGAAGCGGGAAACCGCAGGTGTACGGGGCCTTCGGGATCGCAGAGCGGTGCTGTGCCAACAAACGTCCTCGCAGGGACCGAGGAGGAACCAGACGTATGAGTTCTCTGCTGCTCCTGACCAATGCCCTCCAGCCGTCGACGGAGGTGCTCCCCGCCCTCGGCCTGCTCCTGCACAACGTGCGAGTGGCCCCCGCCGAGGGCCCGGCCCTCGTGGACACCCCCGGCGCCGACGTCATCCTCGTCGACGGCCGCCGTGATCTGCCGCAGGTCCGCAGCCTCTGCCAGCTGCTGCGCTCCACCGGCCCGGGCTGCCCGCTCGTCCTCGTCGTCACCGAGGGCGGTCTCGCCGCCGTCACCGCCGACTGGGGCATCGACGACGTCCTGCTGGACACCGCCGGCCCGGCGGAGGTCGAGGCGCGGCTGCGCCTCGCCATGGGACGGCAGCAGATCGTCAGCGACGACTCCCCCATGGAGATCCGCAACGGCGACCTGTCGGTCGACGAGGCGACGTACTCCGCCAAGCTCAAGGGCCGCGTCCTCGACCTCACCTTCAAGGAGTTCGAGCTCCTGAAGTACCTCGCCCAGCACCCCGGCCGCGTCTTCACCCGGGCCCAGCTGCTCCAGGAGGTCTGGGGCTACGACTACTTCGGCGGTACGCGCACGGTCGACGTGCACGTACGACGGCTGCGCGCCAAGCTGGGCCCCGAGCACGAGTCGCTGATCGGCACCGTCCGGAACGTCGGTTATCGATTCGTTACGCCGGAGAAGCCGGAGAAGATGGAGCGGGTCGCCGAGGAGGCGAAGGCCAAGGCAAAGACGGACAAGGCGGACGAGTCAGCCGCCCTGGACGCCGCTGAGGCCCGCGCCAGGGCGTGACAGGCGTACTGGGGCGCCGACCTGGGCATCGCTTCCCGCACAGGGCGCCCCGGACGGCGGTCGGGATATCGTACAGAACCTCCTTTACGCCCTGCCCACGGCCGGTATATCCGCGTAGACTCCGCGCGTGGCCAAGGTGACTCGGGATGATGTGGCGCGGCTGGCAGGGACTTCCACTGCCGTGGTCAGCTATGTCATCAACAACGGACCCCGGCCGGTCGCCCCGGCCACGCGCGAGCGTGTCCTCGCCGCGATCAAGGAACTGGGGTACCGGCCCGACCGGGTCGCCCAGGCGATGGCCTCCCGGCGCACGGACCTCATAGGCCTGATCATCCCGGACGCCCGCCAGCCCTTCTTCGGGGAGATGGCGCACGCGGTCGAGCAGGCCGCCTCCGAGCGCGGGAAGATGGTGCTCGTCGGCAACACCGACTACGTGGGCGAGCGCGAGGTCCACTACCTGCGTGCCTTCCTGGGCATGCGGGTCTCCGGCCTGATCCTCGTCAGCCACGCGCTCAACGACCTGGCCGCCGCCGAGATCGAGGCCTGGGACGCCCGCGTGGTGCTGCTGCACGAACGCCCCGAGGCCATCGACGACGTCGCCGTCACCACGGACGACCTGGGCGGCGCCGAGCTCGCCGTCCGGCACCTGCTGGAGCACGGATACGAGTACGTCGCCTGTATGGGCGGCATAGCCGAGACGCCCGCGGTCGGCGACCCGGTCTCCGACCACGTCGAGGGCTGGCGCCGCGCGATGGACGAGGCCGGGATCTCCACCGAGGGCCGCCTCTTCGAGGCCCTCTACAACCGCTACGACGCCTACCAGGCCGCCCTGAAGATCCTGTCCGGCCCCGAGCGCCCGCCGGCGATCTTCTGCTCCACCGACGACCAGGCGATCGGCCTGCTGCGGGCGGCGCGCGAGCTGCGCATCGACGTCCCGGGCGAGCTGGCGGTGGCCGGCTTCGACGACATCAAGGAGGCGGCGCTCACCGACCCGCCCCTGACGACGGTCGCCTCCGACCGTCCGGCGATGGCCCGGGCGGCCGTCGACCTCGTCCTCGACGACGGGCTGCGGGTCGCGGGGGCCCGGCGGGAGCGGCTGAAGGTGTTCCCGTCGCGGCTGGTGACCCGGCACTCCTGCGGTTGCGCGTAGCCTCCGGCGGTTCAGGCGGCGGGCGTCTTTATATCGGGCATACGAGGTTCTGTCGGGCTTCTCAGCAAGCACTCAGGAAGCTCTCATGGTCGGGCGACAAGCTCTGTTCCATGACCGAGAGCTTCCACCGCAGTGGCGAGTACGAGAACCCTTACGAGGGTCAGCAGCAGGCCCCGGTGAACCCCGAGTGGCCGCCCCCGCCGGCGTACGCCCCGGCACATGCTCCGCATCCGAAGAAGCGCGGCCGTGGCCCCCTCGCCCTGATCGCCGCCGTGGCGATCGTCGCGGCGGCGATAGGCGGCGGCACCGCCTACGGCATCCAGGAACTGACCGGCAACGACACCGTCGCCTCCAGCTCCACCAGCACCACCGTGGTGCCTTCCAGCCAGAAGGGCACGGTCGCCGGGGTCGCGAAGGCGGTCAGCCCGAGCATCGTCGAGATCAGCGCCGACTCCAACGCCGGCTCCTCCACCGGCTCCGGCGTGATCATCACGAGCAACGGCGAGATCGTCACCAACAACCACGTCGTCGCCGGCGCCTCGCAGATCAAGGCGACCACCAGCGACGGCAAGTCGTACACCGCGAAGGTCGTCGGCACCGACAGCAAGAAGGACCTGGCGCTGATCAGGCTGGAGAACGCCTCCGGCCTGAAGGCGGCCACGCTCGGCGACTCGGCAGGGCTCCAGGTCGGCGACCAGGTCGTGGCGATCGGCTCCCCCGAGGGGCTGTCCGGCACCGTCACCAGCGGCATCATCTCGGCCCTCGACCGTGACGTCACCGTCCCGACCGAGGAGGGCCAGGACCAGGGCCAGCAGCAGTGGGGGCAGGGCCAGGGGCAGGACGGCGACCAGTGGCCGTTCGAGTTCGGCGGACGCCAGTTCAACGGCGACACCGGCTCCGACACCACGACGTACAAGGCGCTCCAGACCGACGCGTCCCTCAACCCTGGCAACTCCGGCGGCGCGCTGATCGACATGAACGGCAACATCATCGGGATCAACTCCGCGATGTACTCGCCGACGAGCCAGGCCTCCTCGTCCTCCGACGCGGGCAGCGTCGGCCTGGGCTTCGCCATCCCGATCAACACCGTCAAGGCCGACCTGGCGAAGCTGCGGGCGGGTTCGACCGACTGAGTCCGAGCACCTGACCGTGAGGAGTACGGCGATGATCCAGCAGATGGTCCACACGGAGCCGGGCGCCGACCCGGCGGCAGTCGGGCTGGCCCTGGCGGTGGCGTACGCCCTGCATGCGCCCGCCGGCCGGGCACCGGAGGTGCCGGCCAAGGCACCCCGGCGCGGCGGCCGGGCCGCGCCGGCCCGGCGCCGCGCGGTACGGGGCTGACGCTCCTCCCGGCACCACCCGCCGACGTGCGACGCTGAGACCGTCAGAGCACCCCCGTCCCCCTTCACACCCGAGGACCCCGACCCATGAGCCCCGCAGACGGCGACCGCGACCCGCAGCGCATCCTGATCGTCGACGACGAACCGGCCGTACGCGAAGCACTCCAGCGCAGCCTCGCGTTCGAGGGGTACGGGACCGAGGTCGCCGTCGACGGCGCGGATGCCCTGGAGAAGGCGGCGGCCTACCGGCCCGACCTGGTCGTCCTCGACATCCAGATGCCGCGCATGGACGGTCTGACAGCCGCGCGCCGCATCCGCGCCACCGGCGACACCACGCCGATCCTGATGCTCACGGCCCGCGACACGGTCGGCGACCGGGTCACCGGCCTCGACGCGGGTGCTGACGACTACCTGGTCAAGCCGTTCGAACTCGACGAACTCTTCGCCCGCATCCGCGCGCTGCTGCGCCGCAGCACCTACGCGACGGCCGTGGGCGCGGCCGCCGCGGCCGACGAGGACGCGCTCACCTTCGCCGACCTGCGCATGGACCTGTCCACGCGTGAGGTCACGCGGGGCGGTCGGCAAGTGGAGCTGACCCGGACGGAGTTCACGCTCCTGGAGATGTTCATGGCGCACCCGCGCCAGGTCCTCACCCGTGAGCAGATCCTCAAGGCCGTCTGGGGCTTCGACTTCGAGCCGTCGTCGAACTCCCTCGACGTGTACGTGATGTACCTGCGGCGCAAGACCGAGGCGGGCGGGGAGCCGCGCCTGGTCCACACGGTCCGGGGCGTCGGTTACGTGCTGCGGCAGGGCGGCGCGGAGTGAGTTCCCGGACGCGCAGGGCCGTACGGCGTTTCCGCTCCCTGCCGATCCGCTCCCGACTGGCCCTGCTGGTGGCGGCGGCGGTGGCGTTCGCGGTGGCGGCGGTGTCGGTGACCTGCTGGTTCATCGTGCAGGGGAAGTTGTACGACGAGATCGACAACGACCTGAGGTCGTCGGTCGGGCCGCTGCGTTCGGACGACTTCCAGCGCCTCACGCAAGACTGCCGTCAGACGCCTACCGACGAGCTGGGCATGGGGTCGCGGCCCAAGAGCTATGGGCAGTTGGTCGAGGTCGACGGCAACGTGTGCCTTTTCCCGAGCTCCACGGCACAAGTGCAGGTCAGCGGCGATGACAAGGCGGTGGCCAAGGATCCCGACCCGAACCAGGGCCATATCCGTGACGGCACCGACAACGAGGGCAACAAGCTGCGCGTCCTGACCACCGCGGTCGTCATCAAGGACGGACCCCTGACGCAGGGGGTGGCCGCGGACTACTCCCTCGTCATCGCCCTGCCGCTCAAGGGAACCCAGTCCACGCTCAACGAACTGGCGCTGATCCTCGTGCTGGTCTCCGGCGTGGGAGTGCTCGGCGCCGGAGCCGCCGGCCTGGCCGTGGCCCGGGCCGGGCTGCGCCCCGTCGACAAGCTGACCGAGGCCGTCGAGCACGTGGCCCGCACGGAGGATCTGAACATCCGCATCCCCGTGGAGGACGACAGCGAGGACGAGATCGCCCGCCTGTCCCACTCCTTCAACTCCATGACCTCGGCCCTGGCCAGCTCCCGTGACCTCCAGCAGCAACTGATCGCGGACGCCGGCCATGAACTCCGCACTCCGCTCACCTCCCTCCGCACCAACATCGAACTCCTCACCCGCAGCGAGGAAACGGGCCGCCCCATCCCCGAGGCGGACCGCAAGGCGCTGCTCGCGTCGGTGAAGGCACAGATGACGGAACTGGCCACGCTCATCGGCGATCTTCAGGAACTGTCCCGCCCGGACCCCGGCCAGCACTCGGAGCGGACTCAGATCGTGGCCTGGCAGGACACGGTGGAGTCGGCGCTGCGGCGAGCGCGGCTGCGCGGACCGGAACTGACGATCACGGCGGACGTCGAGCCCTGGTTCGTCCGCGCGGAACCCTCCGCCCTGGAACGGGCGGTGGTCAACATCCTGGACAACGCGGTGAAGTTCAGCCCGGAGGGCGGCCTGATCGAAGTCCGCCTGACCGAGGGCGTCCTCACGGTCCGCGACCACGGCCCGGGCATCCCCGCCGACGAACTCCCCTACGTCTTCGACCGCTTCTGGCGCTCCCCCGGCGCGCGGTCCCTGCCGGGCTCGGGCCTGGGCCTGTCGATCGTGGCCCGGACGGTCCAGCAGGCGGGGGGCGAGGTGTCGCTGTCCCGGGCGGACGGGGGAGGCACGGTGGCGACGGTACGACTGCCGGGGGCGGCAGTTCCACCGCCGGAGGATCCTCCTACTTCTTGACGTGGGTGAGGAACGACGCCCAGGGGCTCGCGCCGAACACGAGTATCGGGCTGTGCGGGAGCTTGCTGTCTCGGACCGGGACTACGTCGGGGCAGTTGTCGGCGACCTCAAGGCAGTTGTTGGCCCCGCCGTCACTGTAGGTCGACTTGCGCCAGACGGCAGTGGTGAGATCGAGGGTGGGCATCATGATCCGTGCTCCTCCAGTACGTCCCTGATGAACGCCAGCGAGTCCGACGGGGACAACGCCAGATCCCGCAACCGATCGTAGGACAAGCAGTGGTCCAGGACTTCCTCCGGATCGTCCATCAACAGGCCAAAGCTATGGCCCTCCGTATAGGCCACCGCGCTGGTGTCCTTCTGCCACAGCAGGGTCAGAGATCCCTTGCCCATGAGGTGGTGGACCCCGGCGGAGAAGGGGAGCACCTGGACGACGACGTTCGGTCGCTGCGCGACTGCTTCGATGCGCAACAGCTGGCCCTTCCACGTCTCCGCGCTGGCCGAGGGGCGGCGCAACGCCGACTCGTCGATGACGAAGCGCGCATGGGGTGCCGGGTCCTTGCTCAACAGAAGCTGCCGCCCCATGCGCGCGGCCACCTGTTCCTCGACTTCCTCAGTGCTGCCAGGTGTTGTCTGAGGGCCAGACAACACCTCCCGGGCGAACTCCTCCGTCTGCAGCAGTCCAGGCACGTTCGGTGTGTACACCCGCAGGAGACGCGCCGTCGCCTCCAGCGCCATGTACCTCTTGTACTTGTCCTTGAAGGCGTCGTACCGGGCGATCTTCCAGTGGTGAACCAGCAGGTCACCGCACCCGTAATAGCTGTCCAGGTCCTCCATGACCGCCAGCTTGGACAGTCGCTCGCCCGACTCCAGGCGGCTCAAGTAGCTCTTGTCGTAGCCGGTGTCCTCGGCCAACTGCCCGAGCGACTTGCCCTCCTTCTCCCGCAGAAACCTCAGCGTCCGCCCCAGCACGGCCCGTCCTCCGTCAACCACTTCGCTCACGTCACCCCTCACCGTTGCCTGGAGCGCCAGGCAACACCTGGCCTCTTCCGCAGCGTACGTGCGAGCCGTAACGATGAAGGCACGAACGGTAATCACCGCTCGTCAAACCCCTGCCTGCCTCCCGGAAGGGACACCCATGCGCCTGCGCCTGCGCGCCGCCGAGCTCTGCGAGTCACTGCTCCTCACCCGCGTACGGCTCCTGCTGCCCGCCCGAGGGCGGCATCGAGCCGTCGAGCCCGCCCTGCCGCGGCCGTTGCCCCCGCCGATGCTCCTGCGCCCCCTCCAGCCGGAGCCGCTGGAACTCGACACCCCTCTCGTCCGGCCCTACCTCCGCGCCCTGGAGGTCTACGCATGAGGCTGCTCCCCTGGACCGGGGCCGACGGCAAACCCTGTTACCTCTCCACCGACGACCCCGACAGCCCCCTCTCCCGACTCGCCGACGACGTCGAGGCCGCTCAGCTCGCGTCCGCCGAGGCCGTGCTCGCCGGTGCCAGAGCCGTACTGCACGACCCCAAGGCCGGTGAGCACGCTGTGCGTTGCGCGTTGGCGCGGGCCGTGGAGTCCCTGGGCGACGTGCTGCGGATCGCTGTCGGTCGCGGCGCCGGCACCCGATAAGGCAGGACATACACCCCGCGCACCTGTCGATGTCCTGTCATACCCATCAGTAGCGCACACTCCTGCCGCTGTTCTGACATCTTCATCGCCGTCACAGAACGACAAGCAGGAGTGAGCCCCCCACATGCGTCTCATTCGCACGTCAACTGTCAGGAAAATCGGCGCCGTTGCCGCCTCCGCCGCCCTCGCCGTGACCGGTCTGCTGGCCGGCGCGGGGACCGCCTCGGCCGGCCCCGCCGGGGCGACGAACATCCGGGGTGTCGACCCCGGGGACACCGACCGGATGATCGAGCGGCTCTGTAGCCAGGAGACGAGCCTCACGGGCGTGTACGGCGCCCTGAACGTCGACACCGGTGAGTTCAAGACCCGGGACGAGTACCTGCGGGACGTCTTCGGGCTGTGGAAGCCGGCCGGGCCGTGGGAGCTGTTCCGCGGCTGGTGCGGGTACGCCGAGGCCTCGACCTGGTCGGTCAAGGGCGAGACCGTCCGCACATCCCGCTGGATCGGGAACAAGGGGTCCGCCGACGACAAGGAGACCTTCGTCAGCAGCTACAGCACCAAGACGTTCGCGAAGAAGAGCGTCGGCGGCGAGATCAGTCTCTCCCTCGCCAAGAGCATCTTCAGCGGAACCGTGGGAGGCAGCGCCGGCTACGAGTGGGGCTGGGAGAAGGAGTCCCGGTTCGAGACCCGGAGCGAGAAGACGATTCCGCCGTGCCGGCAGGTCGCCGTGACCTGGACGCCGTACCAGCGCGTGGTGCGCGTGAACCCCGTCTTCCACGTCGAGGACTACCAGTGGGACAAGGGCGACGGGGAGCGGACCGTGCACAGTTGGCGTGACCGCGGGTACGAGACGATCTACTCGCACGGGTACTACATCGACGGCATCTCCGACAAGCTCCTGCCCAGCGGTCAGCCCGACGGCCGTGAGGACAAGATCGAGGAGAAGCTCGACCCCAAGTCCTGCATCCAGTAGGGCGCCTGGAGCGGCAACCTTTCCGTGTGGGGCGGCGACTGATCAGCGGTCATTCCCCCACACGGAACGGATCGCCGTATGAGTGAGCCGCGCAGCAAGGCCCAGCACCGTCGCCGCAGAAGCCGCACCGCCCTGGCGGTCGGGGTCCCCCTGGCCCTGGCCGCCGCCGGCACCTTCACCTACGGCGCCGACCTCGGTGTCCTCGGCAGCAGTGTCCAGGAGGCCTCCGCCGCCGCACCCGCCTGGGCGGCCGACACCGCCGACGGTTTCGCCTCCGTCAACTCCCTCGGGCAGAACGGGACGTACGGCGGGCGGGGCGGGAAGACCGTCACCGTCAAGACGCTCGCCGATCTGGAGAAGTACGCGACCGCGGCCGAGCCCTACGTCATCGTCGTCGCCGGCACCATCACGATGAACCCCGTCGGCAAAGAGATCAAGGTCAAGTCCGACAAGACCATCGTGGGGCAGGGGACCGCCGGGCACATCGTCGGCGGCGGGTTCTTCCTCGGCCAGGGCGTGCACAACGTGATCATCCGGAACCTGACCATCCGGGACGCGTACCAGGGGATCTGGAACGACAAGGACCACGACTTCGACGCGATCCAGCTGGACGGCGCCCATCACGTGTGGATCGACCACAACGATCTGCGGCACATGGCCGACGGGCTCATCGACGTCCGCAAGGACTCGACGAACGTCACCGTCTCCTGGAACAAGCTGAGCGACAACAACAAGACCTTCGGCATCGGCTGGACCGAGAACGTCAAGACCGACATCACGATCCACCACAACTGGATCCGCGAGACCGAGCAGCGCAACCCGTCCACCGACAACGCCGCCCACGCGCACCTCTACAACAACTTCCTGGAGGACGCCCCGGGCACCGCCATCACGTCCGCGTACGGGAACTACTCGCGCGGCGGTACGAGGATGGTGCTGGAGAACTCCCTCTTCCGGGGCGTCAAGAACCCCGTCATCAAGGACAGCGGGGCCGCCGTCGTCCAGCGCGGCAACTCCTTCTCCGGCACCAGCGGTCGCAACGAGAGCGGCGGGACCGCCTTCGACCCGAAGTCGTACTACCCCTACACCCTGGACAAGGCCGCCGACCTCCCGGCGGTCCTCAAGGCCGGTGCCGGTCCCCGCGCCTCCATCGGGACGACCGCCGCCGCCACCAAGGCCGCGGCCGCCACCACCCTCACCGTCGCCCAGGACGGCAGCGGCCAGTACCGCACCGTGCAGGCCGCCGTGAACGCCGTACCGGCGAACAACCCCGCGCGCGTCGTGATCGCCGTGAAGCCGGGGACGTACCGGGAACTGGTGAAGGTGGCCGCCAACAAACCGCACGTCACCATCCAGGGGACCGGTGGCAGCCGCAAGGACACGACGATCGTCTACAACAACGCCTCGGGCACGCCGAAGCCCGGCGGCGGGACGTACGGCACCGGCGGCAGCGCGACCGTCGCCGTCGAGGCCGACGACTTCCAGGCGCGCAACCTGACCATCTCCAACGACTTCGACGAGAAGGCCAACCAGAACATCAAGGACCAGCAGGCCGTCGCCCTGCGGACCGCCGCCGACAAGGTGTTGCTGGACGGGATCATCGTCAGCGGGGACCAGGACACGCTGCTGCTCGACACCGCCTCGAAGGACCGCCTCGGCCGGGTCTACGTCAGCAACTCCTACGTGATCGGCAACGTCGACTTCATCTTCGGCCGGGCCACGGCCGTGGTCGACAAGTCCGTCATCACGCTGAAGAAGCGCTGGAACGGCACCTCGGCCGGGTACATCACCGCACCGAGCACCGCGGCGAACCGCAAGGGCATCCTGATCGCCAACTCCACCGTGAACGGCGACGTCTCGGCCGGGAGCTTCCACCTCGGCCGGCCCTGGCATGCGGGCGGGGACGCGTCCCTCGATCCGCAGACCACCGTCCGCAACACCAACCTGAGCAACGCGATCAAGTCCACCCCGTGGACCGACATGAGCGGGTTCTCCTGGAAGGACGACCGGTTCGCCGAGTACAAGAACTCCGGCGCGGGTGCGGGGTCGGCGAGCACCGACCGCCCCCACCTGAGCGACGCGCAGGCCGCGAACCAGGAAGTCGCGGACTGGCTCGCGGGCTGGACGCCTTCGGCGTCCTGAACGGCTCCCTTCCGGGTCCGGCTGACGAGCGGCGCCGGACCCGGAAGGGCCACCACCTGAGGGGTGCTTACCGCTTCCAGGCGTAGTGCAGCCGGTCCAGGCCGCTCTGGTTGTTCACCGTCAGGCTGAGGTTCGTGCCCGTGCCCTGGAGCGTGGTGAGGGAGTAGGTGTCACCGTTGCGCAGGCCCGGCCAGTAGACTGAGCCGAGGCCCAGTTCCCGGATGGTGTCGGTCGCGGCCTGGATGTAGGCGATCTCGTTGGAGGTGCCCACCGGGCCGTTGTAGTCCAGGCCGGTGGTCATCGAGGCGCCGAACTCGTCGAGGATCGTGCGGGAGGCGCAGTCGCCGATGCGGCTCTTGAAGTCGGCCTTCCACTGGTCGACGCTGGTCCAGTCGGTGTGCCAGAAGCCGTAGTTGTGCAGGGCCAGGCGCGTGCCCTTCAGGCGCGGGTCGGCGCAGACCGGCTTGACGTCCTCGCTGTACTTGTAGCCGCCGATCAGGATGCGGTCGCGGGGTATGAAGCGGTGCGTGCTCACCCACTTCGCCGCGATGTCCGTCCACTCCTGCGCGGTGTAGCCGAACGGTTCGTTCATCGGCTCGAAGTACACCTTGGAGTTGCCGGCGTAGGCGGAGGTGATCCGCGCCCACATCCGGTCCCAGGACGCCTGGTCGTCGATCTTGCCGTCCTTGGCGTTGTCGGCCTCCCAGTACCCCAGGATGACCTTGAAGCCCTTGGCGGTGGCGGCGTCGATCGCGCCCCGGTACGACTTCCAGAACGGGCCGTTGACCGAGGTCGGGTTGACCGGGAGGCGGACGGTGTTGGCGCCGAGCTTGGAGAACCCGCCGATGATCGCCTTGGACTTGGCGTAGGTGGTGGCGTAGCTGTCGGAGGTGGACAGGCCCGAGGGCACGACCGCGTCGTCGGCGTAGTTGTCGCGCGGGTCGGCCCAGTTGACGCCCTTGAAGTCGCTGACGGGCGGCGGAGTGGCGGGGCGGTGGGCGGGAGAGGCGGCGGCGGGGGAGGCGAGCGCTCCACCGAATGCCGTGACGCAGGCCAGCAGCGCCCCCACGCACGCTGTTCCGCGATGGGTCTTGTGAGACACGACATCCCCTTCTGAGCATGTGCGAAGGTGAGCAGCCCACAGACGGACCGCCCAGTGGAGCACGAAACTAGAAGGAGACTCGAACAGAGGTCAACACATCAGCACACAAAGTTTCACCCAGGGCTCCCGGCCGGGCCGTTCCTCAGCCGCCCACCGTCAGCCCCGAGCCCGACAGCCGCACCCGGATGCCGTCCTCCTCCACCCGTACGTCCTCCAGCTTCACGTCCCCCTGCTCCGGCTTCGGCAGTTCGAACGCCAGGGCCAGCCGGTCGGCCAGGACCGGGCGGGTCAGGCCCGAGAGCTCGCCGAGGAGGTCGGGGTCGAGTCCCAGGCGCCTGAGCACCTCGGGGTTGTCCAGGGCGAGGTCGATGAGGTTCAGGCGCTGGGCCTGGCGGGCGAAGCGCGGGGAGCCGGTCAGCTCGGCGAGCTTGCCGTCGTCGGCCAGAGCCTGGTCCACGGTCGCCTCGGGCACGCCCATGCGCTGCACGATGGCCGGGACCGACAGCAGCGCCTTGGCCTTGCGGGTCTCCCGGGCCAGGCCGGCGGAGGCCTCGGGCGTCAGGTGCAGGCCTTCCGAGGCGCGCTTGCCGGGGCGGTAGGTGGCCAGGTTCCCGATGTCCAGGCGCATGCCGCCGATCTCCGTGGCGATGCCCCGCTCCCCCTGCCGCTGGATCCGGGCCTCGGCCCGCAGCTTCAGGTTGTGCCCGGCGACCGGCAGGGTGCCGCGCGCCCGCACCCGGTCCCGGCCCTCACCGCTGAACGTCACCTGGGACGCGCCGAGTTCGCGGTTGAGGTCCGCGAAGGACAGCATGACGTCCCCGTCGAAGCGCGGGACGTCGGCGCCGCGCACGGAGGTCAGGCCGTCGGCGTTGAGCGTCACGTCGTGGGCCGTGGCCGACACCTTGGCCAGCGAGACCCGGTCGGCCGCGACGTCCGGGACGGTCACCTTCACCGACTCCAGCCGCTTGTCGGCGAGCTGGGTGAGGAAGGGGAAGCCGCCGATCTCCACCTCGGGCGCGGCGGCCAGGTCCAGGCGGTCCTTGAGGGTGTCCGCGGCCCGGTGCTCGGCGTACAGCACGGCCCAGCGGTCGCCGAGGGCGGCGAACGAGGCGAGGACGACCAGGCCGACCACCGCCTTCACGGCGAGCGGCAGCCCGGCGAAACGATTCTTTCGACGTCGGCCGCCGCGGCGGTGGTCGGGCGGCGACCACTCCGGCTCCGGCTCGTGCCGCTGCTCGGCGTCATCGCCGAGAAAGTCCTCCAGAGGGGTCGCCTCCAGAGGCCCGTCGTCGAGTGCGCCGAGTTCCTCGTAGGGGTTGCGGGGCTGCTCGGAGCGGTCGTCGGGATGATGCGTGTCCATGCGGTGGGGGGTGCGCATCGTCTCATCCGACCATGCGCACCGCCCCGTCCCGCAACTCGAACCCGCGGTATGCGACTTACTTCACGATCGTGATGCGGTCCGCCTTCGGCGGTGCGATCGGGTTCGCGGCCGAGGAGTTGGCCGTCAGGTACTGCTCCAGCGCGGTCAGGTCGTCGGAGCCGACGACGTCGTTCGTGCCCTGGCCGAGGGTCGGGAAGCCGTCGCCGCCGCCCGCGAGGAAGCTGTTCGTCGCGACGCGGTAGGTGGCCGCCGGGTCGATGGCCGAGCCGTTCAGCCTGATGCTGTCCGTGACCACCCGGTCGGCACCGGACTTGGTGAGGTCCAGCGTGTAGGTCAGGCCGGACGAGACCTGGAGGACCTTCGGGGCCGCCGCGTTGGGGCCGGTCACCTGCTCCTTGAGCACCTGGATCAGCTGCGCGCCCGTGAAGTCCTGGAGGTTCACGGTGTTCGCGAACGGCTGGACGGTGAAGCCCTCGGCGTAGGTGACGACGCCGTCGCCCTCGGCGGCCTTGGCCGCGTAGGTCAGGGGCGCCCGGATACCACCCGGGTTCATCAGCGCCAGGTCGGTCTCCGGGTCGAGCTTCTTGCCGTGGGCGAGCTGGGCGTCGGCGATGAGGTCGCCGAGCGGCGACTCGGTGCCGGTGTTGCCGATGTCGCCGGAGATGTAGCCGATCGGCTTGTTGCCGATGGGCGCGGCCAGCGTGTTCCACTTGCTGATCAGCTCGGTCATGTCGGGCGCCTTGGGGACGTCCCGGGTGACCACGCGGTTCGCGGACTTCACCGCCGTACGGGCGATGTCGCCGGTCCTGCGGTCGTAGGTCAGCGTGGTGTCGGTGTAGAGGCGGCCGAAGGACGCGGCCGAGGTGACCATGCGGGGCTTGCCCGCCGGGTCGGCGATGCTGCACACGTACGCGTTGTGGGTGTGGCCGGTGACGAGCGCGTCCACCTGAGGCGTGACGTTCTTGGCGATGTCGACGATCGGGCCGGAGATGCCGTCCCCCGCACCCGGCGCGTCACAGTCGTAGTTGTACGACGTCGACGCCGGGAAACCGCCCTCGTGGATGAGCGCGACGATCGACTTCACGCCCTGCTTCTGGAGCACCTTGGCGTACTTGTTGATCGTCTCGGTCTCGTCCTTGAAGGACAGGCCCTTGACGCCCTCGGCCGAGACGATGTCCGGGGTGCCCTCCAGGGTCACGCCGATGAAGCCGACCTTGACGCCGTTCTTCTTCCACACCCAGTAGGGCTTGAGGATCGGCTTCCTCGTCTTCTCGTCGAGGACGTTGGCCGCGAGGTAGGGGAAGTCCGCGCCCTGGAACTTCTGGTCCGTGTAGCAGCCGTCCTTCGGGTGGCAACCGCCGTTCTGGAGGCGGGCCAGCTCCTTGGCGCCCTCGTCGAACTCGTGGTTGCCGACCGAGGTGACGTCGAGGTCGAGCTTGTTCAGCGCCTCGATGGTCGGCTCGTCGTGGAACAGCCCGGAGATCAGCGGGGACGCCCCGACCATGTCGCCGCCGGCGGCCGTGATGGAGTACTTCTCGCCCTTGCGGGCCTGGCGCAGGTGCGTGGCGAGGTACTCGACACCACCGGCGTCGATGGTCTTCGTCGTGCCGTCGTGCTGGTGCTCGGTGACCCGGCCGGACGAGCCCGCCGGCGGCTCCAGGTTGCCGTGCAGGTCATTGAAGGACAGCAGCTGCACGTCCTGGTAGCGGCCGGGCCAGTGCCCGCCCTCACGGTGGTCCTCGCCGGCCGTCGCCGAACCCGGCAGCCCGGCGGCGGCCAGCGCGCCGACGGTGACGACACCGGCGGCGAGAGCGGCGAAACGGTTCGTACGACGTCTCCGGCGCTCCGGATGCGCCGGTGAAGTGGCTGGCATACGCCCCCCTGTGGGTCTGCTGGGACAGTGATGTCGTCCGGCGCAGCCTAGAGTCAACGCGCGTAGCGCGACAGGCCTTTCCGGGTTACGACCTGGTTGCTTCTTTGCCGCCGTTTTGCCGGTGGCGCCCCGTACCCTCGTACGCATGACCAGCGACGACACCGTACGGCCAGGCCACCCCCGCTCGATCGAGACCCTTGCCGCGCTCTCCGCGGAGCAGACCGAGGCCGTTCTCGGGCTGCTCGACGAGGCGGCCCGGACCGACGGGCAGCAGGCGGTGTCCGAACAGGGCCGGTTGCAGCTGCGGGGCGGCGAGCGCGAGGGCGTGTCCCATCTGCTGCTCACCGCCGGCGGGGAACTTGTCGGTTATGCCCAGTTGGAGGACACGGACCCGGTGGAGCCGCCGGCCGCCGAGCTGGTGGTGCATCCCGGGCATCGCGGGCACGGGCACGGACGCGCGCTCGGCTCGGCCCTGCTGGCCGCGTCGGGCAAGCGGCTGCGGGTGTGGGCGCACGGCGGGCACTCCGCCGCCCGGCATCTCGCGCAGGTCCTGGGCCTGACGCTGTTCCGTGAACTGCGTCAGATGCGACGGCCGTTGACCGACTTCGACGCACCCGAGCCGGTGCTTCCCGAGGGTGTCACCGTGCGGACCTTCGAGCCGGGCCGCGACGACGCGGCCTGGCTCGCGGTGAACGCCGCCGCCTTCGCCCACCACCCCGAGCAGGGCTCCCTCACCCAGCGCGACCTCGACGACCGCAAGGCCGAGCCGTGGTTCGACCCGGCGGGGTTCTTCCTGGCCTTCCGCGGCGACGAACTCGTGGGCTTCCACTGGACCAAGGTGCACGCCGAGGAGGGCCTGGGCGAGGTGTACGTCCTCGGTGTGGGGCCGGGCGCGCAGGGCGGCGGCCTCGGCAAGACCCTGACCACGATCGGGCTGCGGCACCTGGCGCGGCAGGGACTGCCGACGGCGATGCTGTACGTCGACGCCGACAACAAGGCGGCGGTGTCGGTGTACGAGCGGCTGGGATTCACCACGCACGAGGTGGACCTCATGTACCGGACGGAGACCTGAGGCTTGCTCCCGGTCCGTGACCTGCGCGTCCGCCCCGCCGCCGAGACCGACCTGACCGACCTCGTGCGCCTGCGCGACGACGCCGCCCGGTGGATGCTGGCCCGTGGTGTCACCGGGCAGTGGCGGCCGGGTGAGCTGGACGAGGACCACTTCCGCCGGGTCATGGCGCACGGCGAGGTCTGGCTCGCGGAGGCCGGCGGGCGCCTCGCGGGTGCCTGGGAGCTGTGGTGGGAGGACGAGGACGCCTGGGGCCCGCAGCCGCCCGTGGCCGGGTACGTGCACCGCCTGATGGTGGACCGGACCGTCACCGCACCCGGTACGGGCCGGCTGCTGCTGGACGCCGCCGAGCGCCGGGTGGCCGGGGCGGGGCGCACCCGGGTGCGCCTGGACTGCCTCGCGGGCAACGCGCAGCTCAACGCCTACTACGCCGACGCCGGTTACCGCGTCGTGGGACACAAGGCGGGCAAGCCGCAGCCGGGCGGGCCGCCCAAGTCCTTCACGCTGATGGAGAAGCGGCTCCGCTAGGTGGGAGTTGCGCCCAAGACGGCCGCCAGAGCTCGCCCTCCGGCGGTCGCGGCCGGGTCGCCACCAGGTGGTCGCGCAGGGCCGCCAGGCCGGGATGCGGGTTGTCCGTCCGCCACAGCAGCGAGTGCGGGTAGACCGGGACCGGATCCACGAGCGGGACGAGCCGCAGGTCGTGGCCGACCGGCCAGACGTGCGGGGTGCGTTCGCTGAGGAAGGTCGCCACGGTCGGGGAACCGGCGATCGTGTCGAGGAGCGCCTCCAGACCGAAGTTGGGCCCGATGGTGTCGATGGCCGGCCCGAAGACGGCGGCCAGTTCCTCGTAGTAGGCGTGCCACTCGGTCCCCGGCACGTTGCCCGGCATCCAGATCCGGTGTCCGGCGAGCTGCGCGGTCGTCACCTTGTCGGCCCGGGCGAACGGATGGCCGGGGCCGACGCACAGCCGCAGCGGCTCGTCGAGGACCGGGGTGGCCGTGATGCCTTCGGGGAGCCGCTGCCCGGGCATGGTGACGGCCCGGAAGGTGGCGTCGACGGCCCCGTCCCGCACGGCCACCACGGCCGTCTCGACGTCGAACAGCGTGACGACGTCCAGCGCGGTCTCCGGGTGGGCCCGGTGGAAGTGCTGCACCAGTCCGCCGGTGGCGGCCCGGCGTCCCACGACGTCCACCCGCAGCGCCCGGTCCCCGGGCCGGACGGCGGCCGTCGCCCGCTCCTCGGCCCGGAGCAGGACCCGGGCGTGCGGCAGCAGGGCCTGCCCGTCGATGGTGAGTTCCGCCCCGCGCGGCGTCCGGAGCAGCAGCCGCACCCCGAGGTCCTTCTCCAGCGCGGCGATCCGCTTGGACACGGCCTGCTGAGTGAGGCCCAGATCCACGGCGGCCTTCTGGAACTGCCCGGAGTCGGCGATCGCGACGAAGGCCCGTACGGCTTTGAGGTCCACGAGGGGCAGCGTAGCCACAACGGGTGGCTGTCGGAGGGACCGGCTAATCCCATGAGGAAGCTTAATCCACCCTCCTTGCACAACCACTCGGAGTACTAGAGCCGGATCCGCCGCCGCACCGGTTCCACCGCGCACACCACGCCGAGGACCACCGCCCCGGCCAGCAGCACGGCCCACCGGTCGTGTGCCGCGGCCCACCGCTCGTCCTCCACCGGCACGAACAGGGCCCAGCGGCCGGGCCAGAACAGCAGGGCCAGGACGGCCGTGGCCAACAGGCCGACCGCGACCGGCAGTCCGGGCCGGGTGACCTCGCTGAAGCGCACCGCGGCCGCCGCGCCGGTCACCGCCAGGACGACGGCGGCCGCGGCCTCCAGCGTGATGTCGCCGACCGGGGGCCGCACGCCCGGCGGCACGAGCAGCAGGGCCACCGTCCACCAGGCCGCCGCGGCCGGGACTGCCAGCGCGACGCGCAGGCCGATACGCACCGGGCGCGGGGTCGGCACGGCGGCCGTGGTGTGCCGGGCGGGGTCGTCCAGGAGGAAGGCCAGGCCCACCGCGAAGGCGAGGACCGCGGCCCGCAGCAGGTACAGGGAGAGTCCTTCCGCCGTCTCGCCGGCCCGGGTCAGCGCGGCGAGCAGCAGTCCCGCCGCCCCGGCCGCGCCGACCGTGCCCCACGGCACCGTCCGGTGGACGGGGAGCACCAGCTGCCGGGTCATGAGAGGCACTTGTCCTCCCCCTCGGGCGCGGGCAGGCCCAGCAGCCCGGCCGCCCGGGCCGCGGTGATCTTCGGTGCGGTGAGTTCGTCCCACCGGTCCTCGACCCGTGCGCCGGCCTCGGCGCGGGGCAGGTCGAGCAACGCGCGCAGCACCTCGGTCTGGGCCTCGGTCATGTACAGCCCGTTCGTGGGCTGGAGCACGGAGTCGGAGCCGGTGACGGTGTCGTTGAGGCGGACCCTGCGCAGCGCGTCGAGCGGGTCGGACTCCCAGCCCACGGCCAGCCACATGAGAGGCACGATGCGGCCGTCGCAGATCGAGGTGGCGGCCTTCTCGTCGCCCGCGATGAGCACACCGGCCACGGCGGCCGAGAACTCGGGGACGCGGTTGCCGCCCCACTGGGTGCCCACCGTCACTTCGTGCGGGCGTTTCAGGGGGTCCAGAGCGGCGTCACCGGAGAGGCCGTAGCGCGCGTCGACCCGCTGCCGTACGACGACGTCCTGCTCATGGGCGCTACCGCCGGCCAAGGAGCGGACCCGGTCCACCACCGCGGCCCAGTCCCCGACCCGCGGCCCCCACTCGGGGAACGCGCAGTAGGTGGAGCCGTCCCGGCGCACACAGGACTGCACCTGCTCGGGGTGCACGGTGGCGCGCTCGCGCGCCTTGACCAGCTCGGGGGAGTCGCCCGCCGACTGGGCCACTCCGCCCACCAGCGTCAGGGCCAGCGCCCCGGCGGCACCGGCGAAGACGGCCGGCTTGCGGCCACCGGCGACCAGGACCGCCACCAGGCCCAGGAGCAGGGCCAGTCCGGCGAGGTACAGGGCGTGCCAGGCGGCCGGCCGGCCCATCAGGTCCGACGGCAGGGTGTTGGAGGTCGCCTCCTCGACCGCCGGCAGCAGCCACCTCCCCCCGTAGTCCAGGCCCGAGAAGAACAGGAACAGGAACAGGAAGAGCACCACCAGCAGCGGCGCCACGAGAGCGGACCGCACCAGCCCCGCCACGAGCAGTCCGGCCAGGCCGAACAGCAGCACCGTCAGCGGGCCGACGAGCAGTTCGGCCACCGAGCCCTGCCCGATCGCCCCGGGGCGCATCGCTTCCCGGCCGAACTGCCCGGCCACGCACACGGCGGTGACCAGGGCCGCGGCCGCGACCGACAGGGCGTGGGCGACCGTACGGCACCAGTGCGGGAGCACCAGCACCGCGAAGTGCCGCTCGGTGCCGTGCCGTCGGGAGCGCAGCGCGGCCTGGTTGACGGACAGCAGGACCGCGAGGCCGACGAGCATCGGCGCGCCCTGGGTGGCCCGGTCGGCGTCCTGGAGGGCCGGGTAGTCGCCCCAGGCCCTGCCGGCGCGCCACACGGTCCAGCCGATGTACACGGTGAAGGCGAGGAGCACCGGGATCCGGGTCAGCAGGCGGCGGGACTCGAACAGGGTCAGGGCGAGCACGGCCTTGAAGGCCCCGCCGGGCTCGTTCCGTGTCCCGGACACGGCCGGCTTCTCCACGAGCGTGGTCATGCCGTCACCTCCGCTCCGGCGTCGTCGAGCGTGAGCAGGTAGCCGTCCTCCAGGGTGGGTTCGAGGAGATCGGCCCCGGCCGGCGGATCGCCGACGTTCCGGAAGGAGCCGGTGCCCGTGCGCCACCCCGCCCTCGCGCCGGAGTCCCGCTCGGTACTGCTCCACACCCGCCCCGCGGCCCGCGCGGTCAGCTCGGCCGGAGTGCCCTCGAAGCGCACCCGGCCACCGGCCATGACGATCACGCGGTGGCAGAGCATCGCCACGTCCTCCGTCTGGTGGGTGGACAGCAGGACCGTCCGCCCCTCCCCCGCCCCTGCGATCATCTCCCGGAACCGCATGCGCTGTTCGGGGTCCAGGCCCACGGTCGGCTCGTCGAGGACCAGGAATCCGGGGTCCCCGGCCAGGGCGGCCGCCAGGGCCACGCGCTGCCGCATGCCGCCGGACAGCTTGCGGATGCGCTTGCCCCGCACGTCCGCCAGGCCTACCTCGTCGAGCACCCGCCGCACCTCCCGGTGCCGGGCGCCCCGGTCGGTGATCTCCTTGAGGATCGCCACGTAGTCGACGAACTCGAAGGCGGTGAAGTCCGGGTGGAAGCCCGGCGTCTGCGGCAGATAGCCCAGCCGCCGCCGCACCTCCTGCCGGCCGCGGGCGGTGGCGGGGTCGTGCCCGAGCACGGTGAAGGCGCCCTGGTCGGCGGGCAGGGCCGTGGCGAGCACCCGCAGCAGCGTGGTCTTGCCGGCGCCGTTGGGCCCGAGCAGCCCGGTCACGCCGGCGGTCAGCCGCAGCGACACCTCGTCGAGGGCCCGGGTGCCGCCGTAGCGGAGGCTCAGCCCGGAGGCGGACACGGTCGGGGTCATACGGCACGTCCCTGGAAGAGGTCGAATCGGTCACGGAGCAGGAAGAGCAGCCCGGCGGCGAGCGCGGCGACCACCGCCGCCACGCCCTGCCCGGCCACGGTGAACGGCGCGAGCGGCACGTCCGCCCCCGCCCGCAGCACATCGGCCGCCAGCAGCAGCCCGGCCCACGCCCCGCCCACCAGGGACGGCGCGAGCACCGGCCCCAGCCGGGGCATCAGCGCGAGCCCGGTCGCCGTCAGCGCCAGCCCGGGCAGCAGCCAGGCCAGCGCCCGCAGCCCGTAGGCGGGCAGGGCGAGGGTCGCAAGACCGTTCAGCGCGAGCACGACGGCGAGCACGGCCACCGTCCGGATCATCAGCAGCCGGAACCCGTGCATCGGCGCAACGACGGCCATCTCGTACGTCGGGTCCAGCGCGGGCCCGTACGACAGCGCCACGCCCGCCAGCGGCAGCAGCGGCGCCAGGGCCAGGAACAGCGTCGGGAACTCCCCGGTGCGCACCGAGTGCCCGGCCGCCACGCTCAGGAGCAGCACGGCGACGACGGCCCCCAGCCAGGACCGCCGCAGCACCGGCGTCGCCGCCAGCAGCCGCGCGGTGTGCCCGGCCACGCCCATCCGCACGAGCAGCTTCTCCAGAAGCCCCGTCCGGGGCGCGTCCAGCTCTGCGTCGAGCCGTTCCCACCCGGCGTCGAGAGCGACCGGGTCGCCGACCTCGGCCAGTGCCCCGCGGCACCGGGCGCAGGAGGTCAGATGCGCGTCGGCGGACCAGAGCGCGGGAGCCGCCAGCTCCCCTCGGACGTAGGCCCGCAGGTCCTCTTCCGGCACGTGCCAGCTCATGCCAACGCCTCCCTCAACTGCTTGCGGGCCCGCATCGCCCGTGTCTTGACCGTCCCGGGCGGTATCCCGAGCAGCACCGCCGCCTCACGCGTGGTCAGCCCGTCGATGACGGTCGCCTGGAGCACCGCCCGCAGCTCCGGCGACAGCCGGACCAGCGCTCCGGCGAGGTCCCCGTGCTCCACCCCCGCGAGCACGCGTTCCTCCGCCGACGCCTCGTCCCGGTGCCGCAGCCGCGCCAGGGCCTGCCGCAGCCGCCCCCGCGCCCCGTCGCCGCGCAGCGCGTCCACCAGCCGCCGCGACGCGATGCGCCACAGCCACCCGGCCGCGTCCGCGGAACCGGCCTCCTCCCGGTGGCGGGCCTTGCCCCGCCACACCGCGAGGAACGTCTCCTGCACGACGTCGTCGACGACCCCGAGGTCGGCGCACCGTCCCCGCAACCGGGCCCGGAGCCAGGGCGCGTAGCGCCGGTACAGCTCCTCGAAGGCATGCCGGTCGGCGTCCGCGGCTATGGCCCGCAGCAGCTCCCCGTCGCTTCTCGTATCGCTCACGTCTCCTCATCGGACGGCCCGGCCCGAACGGTTCACGAAAGCACGCTTGACTTTGCCGGCCCGTTCCACCACCCTTTCACTACTCAATTAGTGAAAGGGTGGTTCAAGCAATGGTCGAGTACCGCATCGACCGGCGCAGCGGCGTGGCCACCTACGTCCAGATCGTCCAGCAGACCAAGCAGGCCCTGCGCCTGGGCCTGCTGGAGCCGGGCGACAAGCTCCCGACGGCCCGTGAGGTGGTGGAGGCCACCGCCATCAACCCCAACACGGTCCTCAAGGCCTACCGGGAGCTGGAGCGCGAGGGCCTGGTCGAGGCCCGCCGCGGACTGGGCACGTTCGTCCGCAAAGCCCTGAGCACCGCCCCCGCCGACTCCCCGCTGCGCGCCGACCTGGACGCCTGGGCGGCCCGGGCCCGCGAGGCCGGGTTGGAACGCGAGGACGTGGCCGCCCTCTTCACTTCCGTACTCGACGCGCATTTCGCTGACTTCAAGGGGGACGCATGACCGACACCGCCATCGAGGCGGCCGGACTGGGCAGGAGGTTCGGGCGACGCCGCGCTCCGGCCCTGGACGGCTGTACCTTCCGGCTCCCCGCGGGCCGCGTCTGCGCGCTCACCGGCCCCAACGGCGCCGGCAAGTCCACCCTGCTCGCCCTGGCGGCCGGGCTGCTCCGCCCCACCGAGGGCGGCATCACGGTGCTCGGCACGACCCCGGCCGCGGCCCGTGAGCGCCTCGCCTACGTCGCCCAGCACAAGCCCCTGCACCCGCAGCTGACCATCGCCGGGACCCTGCGGCTGGGCCGTGACCTCAACCCCCGGCGCTGGGACGCCCGGGTCGCCGAGCGGATCGTCGCGGAGGGCGGCCTCGACCCCGACACGAAAATCCGGGCGCTCTCCGGCGGCCAGCGCACCCGCGTCGCGCTCGCCCTCGCCCTCGGCAAGCGCCCCGAACTGCTGCTGCTGGACGAGCCGATGGCCGACCTCGACCCGCTCGCCCGGCACCAGCTGACGGCCACGCTCATGGCCGACGCCGCCGACCACGGCACCACGGTTGTCATGTCCTCGCACGTCGTCGCGGAGCTGGAGGGCTCCTGCGACCACCTGCTGCTCCTCGGCTCGGGCCGCGTCCGGCTCGCCGGGCCGCTCGACGACCTGCTCGCCGCGCACACCCTGGTCACCGGCCGGGCGGGCAAGGCCCTCGACCCGCACACGGTGGTCGAGTCGCGCGCCACCGGCCGCCAGCTGACCGCCCTGGTCCGGCCCGCGGGTCCCCTCGGCGACGGATTCCAGAGCGACCGCCCGTCCCTGGAAGAAGTCGTCCTGGCCCACCTGCGCTCCCCCGACGCCCCGCCGCTCCTGCTCGACCGGCGGGGGGCCGCCGTATGACCGCCCTCGACACCGTGACGGCACCGGCCGTCACCCGGCACACCTCGCCGTCGCGCGGCCTGGTCCTGGCCATGCTCCGGCTGCACCGCACGGCGCTGCTGTTCTGGCTGGGGCTGGTGGTGGTGGCCGCTGGGGCGCTCCTGTGGGCGATGGGCCCGGGCGCGGACGCCGCCTGGGCCGAGTACACGGACCTGGGCTGCGACCAGGCCGCCCCGAACCTGGGCTGCGACTCCCCCGGCCCCGCGAACAGCCGGTACCAGACGGCCGTGACGGTCGCCATCGGCCTCGTCAGGCTCCTGCCGCTGCTCACCGGGGCCTGGGCGGGCGGCGCCCTCATCGGTCGCGAGCTGGAGAACGGCACCGCCCAGCTCGCCTGGACCCAGTCGGTCGGCCCGGCCCGCTGGCTGGCCGCCAAGCTCGCGGTCCCGGCCCTGCTGCTCGTGACGGGCACGCTCACACTGACGCTGCTGCACCGCATGCTGTGGTCGGCGGACCGGGGGGCCGCGATCAATGTCATGGGCTGGCGCGCGTGGCACGACACCGGCGTCTTCGAGGTCAACGGCACCATCGCCGCCGCCGAGGCCCTCGCCGCCCTGGCCCTCGGCGTCCTGGCGGGGATGCTGCTGCGCCGGACGCTGCCCGCCCTCGGCGTCGCGGTCCTGACCGTCATGTCACTCGTCTACGTCCTCGACGCCCTGCGCCCGTACCTGTGGCCGGTGAAGACGGTCGTGACGAGCCTGGACGACGGCACCCCCGGCATCGACAGCATGATCGTCGAGACCGGCGCCATGACCGCTTCCGGTGCCCGCGTCCCGATCCCGTCGTGCTCGGGTGAGCCCGGCTGCGACGCCAGGACCGGCATCACCCACTACTACGCCGACTACCACCCGGCCTCCCACTTCTGGCCCCTCCAGCTCATGGAGACCGGCCTCCTCCTCGCCGTCGCCGCCCTGGCCGCCGCGACCGCCTTCGTCCTGCTGCGCCGCCGGACGGGAGCGGCCGTATGACCGCCCTCGGCACGGCGACGGCACCCGCGGTCCCTCCGGGCGGCCTGGTCCGTACGGTCGCGCGGACGCACCGCACGGCCCTCGTGCTGACCCTCCTGGTCCTGGCCACCGCGACGGCGGCGCTGGCCTGGCTGCACTCCCTCGGGGACGAGGCCCGGGCAGGAAACCGCGCCTGCGCCACGCCCCCGACCGACGGGCTGCCGTCCTGCGCGGCCGTTGAGGCGATCACCGTCGACGAGACGTACGCGAGCGGCCTCGCGGTGATCGCCACGGTGCTGTCCTGGGTGATGTTCCCGGTGGCGGCCTGGGCGGGCGGCGCCCTGGTCGGCCGCGAGCTGGAGAGCGGCACCGCCCAGCTCGCCTGGACGCAGTCGGTCGGCCCACTGCGCTGGCTGGCCGCCAAGCTGGCCGCCCCCGCCGCGCTGCTCACCGCCGGCACGGGCGGGCTGGTCCTGGTGAACGTCTGGGCGCGCGGGGACAGCAATCCCAACCTGGCCGGCGACTGGTACTACCCGGACGTGTTCGTGTCGACCGGCCCGGTGGCCGTGGCCTACGCCCTGGCGGGTCTTGCCCTCGGAGCCCTGGCCGGACTGGTGTGGCGCCGGGCCCTGCCCGCCGCAGGAGTGGCCCTCGCGGCCTCCCTGCTCCTGCACAGCCTCCTGGAACGCCACCGCGAGGACCTCTGGCCGTCCGTCACCCGCACCGAGGCCGGCAGCTTCGAACTGCCGCGCTCGGCCCTCCAGGTCGCCTGGGCCGACTCCCCCGTGAACGGCGTCCCGGTCACTCGCGCGACCTTCCACCCCGAGTCCCACTTCTGGCCCCTGCAATACGTGGAGACCGGGCTGCTCCTGGCCGTGGCCGCCACCGCGACGGCCGCCGCCTTCGTCCTGCTGGCCCGCCGCCTCCCCTGAACCCGGTCCGTGCGTCCTTCCACGGGGGGATGGACGCGCGGACCCTCCCCCGGACCCCTCGCGAGCCGCCCCCCGGTGTCCCGCACGTCATGTCGCCGTAACCATTGATTCAGACGAGCTTGCGAAGCTCGGCCAATGAATCCCGCCGTGCCAGAGCCTTCCCCGCCCCGTGAGGGTCCCGAGGGAAACGGGAGCACTCATGTGACACCTCAGCTCCCGCCCGCGCTGTCCGACGCGCCCGTGATGCTCGCGGCGCGGAAGAATGGGTCCATGAGCCAGCCGAACACCCAGGCACAGGTCCAGCACGCGCAGCCCTCCGTGGGCTCCATCGCAGCCCACCGCCCCCACACGGTGGCGGCGGTGGTCTCCGATCTGGAACCGGACATCGACGCCGACCTCGACGCGTACGAGGAGTCGCCGTACGACGGGCCCGAGCTGCCGCAGGGCCGTTTCCTCGACCGGGAGCGCAGTTGGCTCGCGTTCAACGAGCGCGTGCTCGAACTCGCCGAGGACCCGAACACGCCCCTGCTGGAGCGGGCCAACTTCCTCGCGATCTTCGCCAGCAACCTGGACGAGTTCTTCATGGTCCGGGTGGCCGGTCTGAAGCGCCGCATCGCCACCGGCGTGGCCACCCGCTCCGCCTCCGGCCTCCAGCCCCGCGAGGTGCTGGAGATGATCTGGGCCCGCTCCCGTGAGCTGATGGCCCGGCACGCCGCCTGCTACCACGAGGACGTCGCCCCCGCCCTCGCGGAGGAGGGCATCCACCTGGTCCGCTGGAACGAGCTCCAGGAGAAGGAGCAGGCCCGCCTGTTCACCCTGTTCCGGCACCAGATCTTCCCCGTGCTGACCCCGCTGGCGGTCGACCCGGCGCACCCCTTCCCGTACATCTCCGGCCTGTCGCTGAACCTGGCCGTCGTCGTGCGCAACCCGGTCACCGGCCACAAGCACTTCGCCCGGGTCAAGGTGCCGCCGCTGCTGTCCCGCTTCCTGGAGAGCTCCCCGGGCCGCTACGTCCCCATCGAGGACGTCATCGCCGCCCACCTGGAGGAGCTGTTCCCGGGCATGGAGGTGCTGGAGCACCACGCCTTCCGCCTCACCCGCAACGAGGACCTGGAGGTCGAGGAGGACGACGCGGAGAACCTCCTCCAGGCCCTGGAGAAGGAGCTCATGCGGCGCCGCTTCGGGCCGCCGGTGCGCCTGGAGGTCGAGGAGTCCATCGACCGCGAGGTCCTGGACCTGCTGGTGCGCGAGCTGAAGATCAGCGAGGCCGAGGTCTACCCGCTGCCCGGGCCGCTGGACCTGACGGGCCTGTTCCGGATCGCCTCCCTGGACCGGCCGGAGCTCAAGTACCGCAAATTCGTCGCCGGTACCCACCGCGACCTCGCCGAGGTCGAGTCGGCGTCCCCGCCGGACATCTTCGCCGCGCTGCGCGAGCGGGACGTCCTGCTGCACCACCCGTACGACTCGTTCTCCACCTCCGTCCAGGCCTTCCTGGAGCAGGCGGCCGGCGACCCGGCCGTCCTCGCCATCAAGCAGACCCTGTACCGCACTTCGGGCGACTCCCCGATAGTCGACGCGCTCATCGAGGCCGCCGAGACCGGCAAGCAGGTCCTGGTCCTGGTCGAGATCAAGGCCCGCTTCGACGAGCACGCCAACATCAAGTGGGCGCGCAAGCTGGAGGAGGCCGGCTGCCACGTGGTCTACGGCCTGGTCGGGCTGAAGACCCACTGCAAGCTGTCGCTGGTGGTCCGCCAGGAGGGCGAGACGCTCCGCCGCTACAGCCACGTCGGCACCGGCAACTACCACCCGAAGACGGCCCGCCTCTACGAGGACCTCGGCCTGCTCACGGCCGACCCGCAGGTCGGCGCGGACCTCTCGGACCTCTTCAACCGCCTGTCCGGCTACTCGCGCCGGGAGACCTACCGCCGGCTGCTCGTGGCGCCCAAGTCGCTGCGCGACGGCCTGGTCTCGCGGATCACCAAGGAGATCCAGCACCACCGCGCGGGGCGGCCCGCCTACGTCCGCATCAAGGTCAACTCGATGGTCGACGAGGCCGTCATCGACGCCTGCTACCGCGCGGCCCAGGCGGGCGTGCCGGTGGACATCTGGGTGCGCGGCATCTGCGCGGTGCGCCCGGGCGTGGCCGGCCTGTCGGAGAACATCCGGGTCCGCTCGATCCTCGGCCGTTTCCTGGAGCACTCCCGGGTGTTCGCCTTCGGCAACGGCGGCGAGCCCGAGGTGTGGTTCGGCAGCGCCGACATGATGCACCGCAACCTCGACCGCCGGATAGAGGCCCTCGTCCGGGTCACCGACCCGGCCCACCGGGCGGCCCTGAACCGGCTGCTGGAGACCGGCATGTCCGACTCCACCGCCTCCTGGCACCTCGGCCCGGACGGCGACTGGACCCGGCATGCGACCGACGCGGACGGACAGCCCCTGCGCAACGTCCAGGAGATGCTCATAGACGCCCGGAGGCGCCGGCGTGGCACAGCAACACCTTGACCCGACCGATCCCCGGTCCAGGCACGCCGGGCCCGTCCCCACCGGTGACGCCCTCGCGGGCTATCTGCGGGCCCAGGCCACGGAGTTCCTCCGGGCACTGCGCCTGCACCGGGAGACGGGGTCCGGGGCGAACGGCTCGGAGAGCTCCGCCGAGGCGGCCCGCGCCCTGCGCCGCTCGGCCCGCCGCATCAGCGCCAGCCTGCACACCTTCCAGCCCCTCCTGGACTCGGACTGGTGCGAGGCGATGCGCCCCGAACTGGCGTGGGTGTCGGGGACGCTGGCGATGGAGCACGCGTACACGGCACGCCTGGAACGCCTGCTGGCCGCCCTGCACCGGCTGTCGGGCTCGGCGGCGTTCCCGCCCCAGAGCGGTGCCCGGGCGACGGCGGCACCGTCTCCCAAGGCCGGCGCGCCCGCCCAGGAACGCGGCAACCTGACGGTGGGAGCGGCCAAGGCGGGTGCCCTGCTCGACCGGCAGCTGACACTCGCCCGCACCCGGGCCCACTCCACGGCCCTGCAGGCCCTCGGGAGCAGCCGCTTCCACGCCGTCGCGGACAAGGTCGCGGTGCTGGCCAGCGAGGTCCCGCTCGCCAAGACCGCCGGCACCACCGACCTGCGCCCCCTCTCCATCGCGGCCCAGGACCGTCTCGCCGACGCCGTGACCGCGCTGCCCCTCGTCGTCGCGGGGCACCCGTACAACGCCGCGGCCCTGGTCCACGGCCTGTCCCCGGACACCGTCCCGCACCCGCAGGACGCCCCGTGGCACCAGGTCCGCCTGCTGCTGCGCCTGCACCGCTACGCCCGCGAGGCGGTCAGCGGCCCCCAGGGCAACACCGTGGTCGACCTGCGGCTGCTCGCCGCCGGCCAGGCCCTGAACCGGCACCGCGACGCCTCGGAGGCGTCGGCGTCGGCGGCCCAGGCCGCCCGCACCCCGCGCATCGCCCCGGCCACGGCCTACGCCCTCGGCGTGCTCCACGCCGACCAGCGGCACGAGGTGGAGGCGGCGCGTTTCGCGTTCCAGCAGGCCTGGCAGAAGGAGACCGTCGGCGCGTCATGACCGGGCCCGGCACCAGGAGGCGGTGAAACCGGTGAGCACCCCCAAGGACACCACGGTTCAGGCGGCGGGCTGCGTGCTGTGGCGCCGCCCCCGCGCCACCGGCGAGCCGGAGCTCTGCCTCATCCATCGGCCGAAATACGACGACTGGTCGTGGCCGAAGGGGAAACTGAAGCGCGGCGAGGAGGCACTCGCGGGCGCGCTGCGCGAGGTGGCGGAGGAGACGGGCTGCCGGGCGGTTCCCGGCCCCGAGCTGTCCACCCAGCGCTATCGGGCCAACGGCCGACCCAAGAAGGTCCGCTACTGGGCGGCCGAGGCCGTGTCCTGCGCGTTCTCCCCGACATCCGAGGTGGACCGGGTCCTGTGGCTGACTCCCGCCGCCGCCCGGGAGCGCCTCACCCAGGCCCACGACCGGCCCCTGGTGGACGAGCTGCTCGCCGTCCTGCGCCTGCCCCGGACGGCCGGCTGACCGGAAGATCCCCTTTCGTCAGCAAAAGCGGAATGCCGACGTGCTCTCCCCGTGAGCATTCCGTGACCTAACCAGGCCTTAGGCAGGGGTTCACCCCGCGTTCATTTGCGGCCATCGGCGGCTTCACCTGATCTGCCTAATTTCGGCCTTACCGACGCGAGCCGCGCCCACTGAGGGCGACCGCGTCCGCATCACTCAGACTTCGCACGCCGCCGATCAGGACGGCGGCTCCTGGAAGGAACTCAAGTGAAGCTTCAGCGCATGAACCGGCGGGCCCTCGCTCTCGGTGCTCTCGCCGTCTCCGGCGCCCTGGCCCTCACGGCGTGCGGCTCCGACGACACCGGCGGCGGCGCCAACGGCGGTTCCTCCAACGCCGCCGCGCCGAGCAACGTCAAGTGCGACGACGCTTCGGGCCAGGTACTCGCCGACGGCTCCTCCGCTCAGAAGAACGCGGTCGACGCCTGGGTCAAGCAGTTCTCCGCCGCCTGCAAGGTGGAGATCAACTACAAGGCCGGCGGTTCCGGCGCCGGTGTCACCGCGTTCACGCAGGGCCAGGTCCCCTGGGCCGGTTCCGACTCGGCCCTGAAGCCCGAAGAGGTCGAGGCTTCCAAGAAGGTCTGCTCCGGCGGCCAGGGCATCGACCTGCCGATGGTCGGCGGCCCGATCGCCGTCGGCTACAACGTGCCGGGGGTCGACAAGCTCGTCCTGGACTCCGCGACGATCGCCAAGATCTTCGACAGCAAGATCACCAACTGGAACGACCCCGCGATCGCGAAGCTGAACCCCGACGCGAAGCTGCCCAACCTCAAGATCCAGGCGTTCCACCGCTCGGACGAGTCCGGCACCACGGACAACTTCACCAAGTACCTGATCGCCACCGCGAAGAAGGACTTCCCGTACGAGGGCGGCAAGGCCTGGCAGGCCAAGGGCGGCCAGTCCGCTCCGCAGTCCTCGGGCGTCGCCGCGCAGGTCAAGCAGACCGCCGGCGCGATCGGCTACTTCGAGCTGTCGTACGCCAAGGACGGCATCAAGACCGTCGCCATCGACACCGGTGCCGCCGAGCCCGTCGAGGCGACTGTCGAGAACGCCACCAAGGCCATCGCGGACGCCAAGGTCGTCGGCACCGGCAAGGACCTCGCGCTGAAGCTGAACTACGAGACCAAGGCCGACGGCGCCTACCCGATGGTCCTGGTGACGTACGAGATCGTCTGCGACAAGGGCAACAAGGCCGAGACCCTGCCCGCGGTCAAGGCGTTCCTGCGCTACGCGGCCTCGGAGGACGGTCAGAAGATCCTCGCCGAGAACGACTACGCGCCCATGCCCGAGGACATCATCGCCAAGGTCCGCACGACCGTCGAGAGCCTGAGCTGACCCGAGTGCGGTCCGGCCTCCCCAGGGAGACCGGACCGCACCGTCCGGTGCACCGCCGCCAGTGGCCGTACCTCACGTACGGCTCCGCAGACCGGAGAACCTGATGGGCACACCCACACAGATAACCGACACACCACCACCCGCTCCGCAGCCGGCCATCGACAAGCGCGCCGCGCGCGGGGCCACCCGGCCCGGAGACCGGATCTTCCTCGGTCTCTCCCGTGGTTCGGGCATCCTGCTGCTGGTGATCATGGCCGCGATCGCGGGCTTCCTCACCTACCGCGCGGTCCTCGCCATCAGTGAGGACGAGGGCAACTTCCTCACCACCTTCGAATGGAACACCGGCGTCACCCCGCCGGTCTTCGGCATCGCGGTCCTGGCCTACGGCACGATCGTCTCCTCGATCATCGCCATGATCATCGCGGTCCCGGTATCGGTCGCCATCGCGCTGTTCCTCACCCACTACGCCCCCCGCCGGCTGCGCGGCCCGATCGCCTATGTGATCGACCTGCTCGCCGCCGTGCCGTCCATCGTGTACGGCCTGTGGGGCGCCCTGGTCCTCGTGCCGCACATGAACGGCCTCTTCGGCTGGCTCAACGACTACCTCGGCTGGACCGGCATCTTCTCCTGGCAGGGCGGCGCCGCCCGCTCCATGCTCACCGTGGGCATCCTGCTCGCGATCATGATCCTGCCGATCATCACCAACGTGAGCCGCGAGGTCTTCCGCCAGGTCCCGCAGATGCACGAGGAGGCGGCCCTGGCGCTCGGCGCCACCCGCTGGGAAGTGATCCGCATGGCGGTCATCCCCTTCGGCCGCTCCGGCGTCATCTCCGCCTCGATGCTCGGCCTCGGCCGCGCCCTCGGCGAGACGATGGCCGTCGCCACCGTGCTCTCCCCCGACTTCCTGATCCACAGCAGCCTGCTCGACCCGGGCGGCGGTACCTTCGCCCAGAACATCGCCAGCAAGTTCAGCGAGGCCACCGAATTCGGCCGTGACGCGCTGATCGCCTCCGGTCTGGTCCTGTTCGTCATCACCCTGCTGGTCAACGGAGCGGCCCGCGCGATCATCGCCCGCCGCAAGGAGTACTCGGGGGCCAACGCATGAGCACCGCAACCGTCACCCCGAAGCGCCCCAGCACCCTGCGCGGCGGCCAGTTGCCCAAGTGGGCCCCGTGGGCCATCGCCGCCGGATCCGTCGCCCTCGGCATCGGCATCAGCGCCGCCGCCGGCCTGCACAGCAGCATCCAGTGGGCCCTGATCGCCGCGATCCTGCACGTCCTCGGCACGTATGTCATCGCAGCCAAGGTCGAGAACCGCCGCCAGGCCAAGGACCGCGTGGTCACCTCGCTGGTGTGGGTCGCGTTCCTGCTCGCCGTGGTGCCACTGGCCTCGCTGGTCTGGTCGACCGTCCAACGCGGCGTGAAGGTCCTCGACGTCTACTTCCTGACCCACTCGATGGGAGTGGTCGCCGACTCGGAGACGGGCGGTGGCATCTACCACGCCATCCTCGGCACGCTGGAGCAGGTCGGCCTCGCCACGCTGATCGCAGCGCCGGTCGGCGTGCTCACCGCGATCTACCTGGTGGAGTACGGGCGCGGCAACCTCGCCAGGGCCGTCACCTTCTTCGTCGACGTCATGACCGGCATCCCGTCGATCGTCGCCGGCCTGTTCATCCTCAGCCTCATGCTGATGTTCGAGATGGAGCCGTTCGGTTTCGCCGGCTCGCTCGCCCTCGCGATCCTGATGATGCCGGTCGTCGTCCGCTCCACGGAGGAGATGCTCAAGCTCGTCCCGAACGAGCTGCGCGAGGCCTCGCTGGCACTGGGCGTCCCGAAGTGGCGCACCATCCTGAAGGTGGTCCTGCCGACCTCCATCGGCGGCATCACGACCGGCATCATGCTGTCCATCGCCCGTATCGCCGGTGAGACCGCGCCCGTGCTGCTGCTGGTGTTCGGCAGCAAGTTCATCAACGCCAACCCCTTCGAGGGTGCGCAGGCGTCGCTCCCGCTGTACATCTACCAGCAGTACGGATCGGGCGAGGTCACAGCGTACGACCGTGCGTGGGCGGCGTCCCTGACGCTGATCGCCTTCGTGATGCTCCTGAACCTGGTGGCCCGCGGCATCGCCCGCTGGAAGGCCCCGAAGACCGGTCGCTGACGCGGCCACAGCGACTGATCTGACTGTCTGGAAGTGAAGTAATCATGGCCAAGCGAATCGACGTAAGCGGACTGACCGCCTACTACGGCTCCCACAAGGCGATCGAGGACATCTCGATGACCGTCGAGCCGCGCTCGGTGACGGCGTTCATCGGTCCGTCCGGCTGCGGCAAGTCGACGTTCCTGCGCACGCTGAACCGGATGCACGAGGTGACCTCGGGCGGCCGGGTCGAGGGCAAGGTGCTCCTCGACGACGAGGACCTCTACGGCACGGGCATCGACCCGGTGTCGGTCCGCCGTGAGGTCGGCATGGTGTTCCAGCGGCCGAACCCCTTCCCCACGATGTCGATCTTCGACAACGTGGCGGCGGGCCTGCGGCTGAACGGCGACTACAAGAAGAGCGAGCTGGCGGACATCGTCGAGCGCTCCCTCAAGGGCGCGAACCTCTGGAACGAGGTCAAGGACCGGCTGAACAAGCCCGGCTCGGGCCTCTCCGGCGGCCAGCAGCAGCGTCTGTGCATCGCGCGGGCGATCGCGGTGGAGCCGAACGTCCTGCTCATGGACGAGCCCTGCTCGGCGCTCGACCCGATCTCCACGCTCGCGATCGAGGACCTGATCGGCGAGCTCAAGGAGCGCTTCACGATCGTCATCGTGACGCACAACATGCAGCAGGCGGCCCGCGTCTCCGACCGCACGGCGTTCTTCAACCTCGCGGCGGTCGGCCAGCCCGGCAAGCTCATCGAGATCGACGACACGGAGCGGATCTTCTCCAACCCGTCGGTCCAGGCCACGGAGGACTACATCTCCGGCCGCTTCGGCTGAGCCGGACCCCGCCGACTCCTCGCGGTGCTGCATGGCGGTGCCACCGCGAGGCCGAAAAAGGGCCCGCCCCTCTCCCAGGGGCGGGCCTTTTCGCGTGCGGCGGTTCTTGCCGGTCTACAGAAACGCCAGATTCACGATCCCGAACGAAGCCGCAGCCACCAGCGCCGCGGCCGGCATCGTGATGAACCACCCCAGGATGATGTTCTTGGCGACACCCCAGCGCACCGCGTTCACGCGCTTGGTCGCCCCCACGCCCATGATCGCCGAGGTGATCACATGCGTCGTGGAGATCGGCGCCTTGAACAGGAACGCCGTGGTGAACATGATCGACGCACCCGTCGTCTCCGCCGCGAATCCCTGCGGCGGGTCCAGCTCGATGATCTTCCGCCCCAGCGTGCGCATGATCCGCCAGCCGCCGGCGTACGTCCCCAGCGACAGCATCACCGCACAGGCGACCTTGACCCAGATCGGAATCGGATCGCCGTAGTCCTCGACATCGGCGATGACGAGCGCCATCACCACGATGCCCATGGTCTTCTGCGCGTCCTGCAGACCGTGCCCCAGCGCCATGCCGGCCGCCGAGACGGTCTGCGCGATGCGGAACCCGCGCTTGGCCTTGTGCGGGTTCGCCTTCCTGAATATCCACAGGATCGCGGTCATCACGAGGTAGCCGGCCAGCATCCCGACCACCGGAGACACGAACATCGGGATGACGACCTTCTCCAGCACGCCGTGCCAGTAGACCGTCGTCCCCCCGGCCAGCGCCGCCCCGACCATGCCGCCGAACAGCGCGTGCGAGGAGGAGGACGGCAGCCCGAAGTACCAGGTGATGAGGTTCCAGACGATCGCGCCCACCAGCGCGGCGAAGAGGATGCCCATCCCCTTCGACCCGGTCGGCGTCTGGATCAGCCCCTCACTGACGGTCTTGGCGACCCCGGAGCCCATGAAGGCACCGGCGAGGTTCATCACCGCCGCCATGGCCAGCGCGGCCTTCGGCGTCAGCGCCCGCGTCGAGACGGACGTGGCGATCGCGTTCGCCGAGTCGTGAAAACCGTTGGTGTACGTGAAGAAGAGCGCGACCGCGATGGTCACGACCAGAGCAAAGGTGTCCATGAAGGGCTCAGGACTCCTTGACGGCGATGGTCTCCACCGTGTTCGCCACGTGCTCGAACGCGTCCGCCGCTTCCTCCAGCACGTCCACGATCTGCTTCAGCTTCAGGACGTCCATGGCGTCGTACTTGCCGTTGAAGAGGTGCGCGAGCAGCTTGCGGTGGATCTGGTCGGCCTGGTTCTCCAGCCGGTTGACCTCGATCCAGTACTCGGTGAGGTTCTCCATCGTCCGCAGGTGCGGCATGGCCTCGGCCGTGAGCTCGGCCGCGCGCGCCAGCACCTCGATCTGCTGGTCGACGCCCTTGGGCAGTTCCTCGACGTTGTAGAGGACGACCAGGTCGACGGCCTCCTCCATGAAGTCCATGATGTCGTCAAGGGACGAGGCGAGGGAGTAGATGTCCTCGCGGTCGAACGGCGTGATGAAGGAGGAGTTCAGCTGGTGGAAGATCGCGTGCGTGGCGTCGTCACCTGCGTGTTCCGCTGCCCGCATACGCTCTGCGATCTCGGCCCGGCCGGCGGTGTCCGCCCCGAGCAGTTCCATCAGGAGCTTCGAGCCCGTGACGATGTTGTCCGCGGAGGCGGCGAACATGTCGTAGAAGCTCGTCTCCCTGGGGGTCAGACGAAAGCGCACGTGGGGTCCTCGGGGTGTTTCGGCTTCGGTCAGGCTGATGCTAGGCGCATCATCCGGCCACGGCTATCGGGCCGCCCACCAGTGTCGCCCATCGGGCACAGTGATGAGCACGGGGGCGGTTCCCAGGGCCGTATACCCGGCAAAGTTCGGTACCATATACCCACCAGGGGTATCAGTTCACCCACTGTCCACCAGGAGGAAGCGATGACGGACGTGACCGACACGACAGATGTCGCACATGTCACCCCCGGCACCGCCGACACCGCCGGGGCGGACGTGGCGGCCGATCACGACCACGGCGTGCACGGGTACCACCAGCAGAAAGACGAACACCGCAAGCGCCTGCGCCGCATCGAGGGCCAGATCCGCGGCCTGCAGCGCATGGTCGACGAGGACGTCTACTGCATCGACATACTCACGCAGGTCTCCGCCTCCACCAAGGCCCTGCAGTCCTTCGCGCTCCAGCTCCTGGAGGAGCACCTGCGGCACTGCGTCGCCGACGCGGCCCTCAAGGGCGGTGACGAGATCGACGCGAAGGTGAAGGAGGCCACCCAGGCGATCGCCCGCATGCTGCGGACGTGAACCGGTCCCCCGAGCCGGTGATCAGCGCCTGGAGGAGTCCCGCTCCTCGGCGACTTTCAGCACCTCGTCGATGCTTTCCAGGCTGAGCCGCTCCTGGGCGGCCGAGGCCGCGATGATCAGCTCTCCGCACAGCTCGATCTCGGCGAGGGCCACGTGGTCCTGAACTGCCGTACCGCCGACCGGAGCCACGTGCATCACCTCGTCTCTGCCGTCACCGGCTTCCTAGAGTAGGGAGCGGCCTACACACCGCGCATGGCACGGACGGGCTAGTTCACGCCGGTCACTCCTCGGCGATCTTGCCCGCGTAGATGTCGTCGGCCGCGGGCAGCCGTACGCGCGCCGGGGCCCCGAAATCGTAGAGCAGCGTGGTCGAGGCGACGGCCACCGGGCTCTTCTGCTGCCCGTTCAGGAAGCTGAAGCGGTGCCTGACCTTGCGGATGCGCCCCTCGTCGTCGAGGTAGGCGTCGAACGGCACCGCGGCGGTGGCGAACCCGTCGGCCGCCGCCCTCAGGGAGTCCTCGTTCCCGTCCGAGGCGCGCCGGGCCGCGTCCCCGAGGTCCGCCGTCCCCCGGTAGTGCCGCACTCCGGTGCCCGCGACCTCCGTCCTGCCCACGTACGCCGCCGTCCGCGTCCCGAGCAGCACCTCGGCCGCCGCGAACGGATCGGTGGCGCCGCCGGTGACGAGGTTTCCGTCGGACAGGGTCCGCGTGTCCACCCGCACCCACTTGTCCGGGGGCACACCGGCACCCCGGTTCTTCATGAACAGCGCACCCGGAGCGAGCAGTTCGGTGATCGGCCGGCGCTTGGCGACTCCCGCGGGATCCTGCGGCAGCAGCACCTTCAGCTGCCCCATCCGCTTCCGGTAGTCGTACACCCCGGCACCCCGGATGGTCACCCGGGTGCCGCCGGCGGCCATCTCCATCGACGTACGGGCCTTGGAACTCCCCGCGTCCACCAGCCTGCCGGCGGCCTGGCGCAGCACCACGACCGCGTCCCCGCCGCGGGAGTCCCCGGCGACCGCGTCGCCCCCGGAGCACCCCGTGGTCCCGAGCCCCGCCCCGGCCAGGACCGCGGCCGCGACGACCGCCATACCCGCCCGCCCGCGCCGCCGTTCGCGCTGCCGCCCAGTCATCGCCTGCCTACCCCCAGCCGGTACGTCCGTCACGGGCCCCCTGTTGTTCCGGTTAACGACGGGTATGTGCCGCCGTCACGCGGGCCCGTGCCGACCGCCGTGCCGACTGTCCACCCGGGGTGGGTAACGTTGTCGGCGTGGCGCAGCAGGACGGGCCGGAGCCTCCCCCCAACCTCCCGGAACACCGCACGACGACCATGGAGAAGGGCCGGTTCTGCATGGCCCACTGCAGTTGCGGCTGGCGCGGCCCGGCGCGAAGAGCCAGAAGCCAGGCCCGCACGGACGCGGAGCAGCACGCGCTGCGTTGACGCCAGTGGCGGACGGTGTTCCGCCCGGGGCCGGACCGTGGAACCCTCGCTCCCACCACCCCGTCTCCCAGGACGGAACCACCGGGAGGCCCCATGGAACGGCGCACGATCCTCACAGCCGGCACGGCGGCGATCGCCGCGGCCGCGAGCCCCTTCACCACCGCCTGCACCCCGTCGGGCGACCGCTCCGCGGCCACGGCCGCCAACGCCTCGCGCACCACGACCACGTCGAGAGCCACCGCCGCCGGCTGGTCCGCCCTGGCCCGCGACCTCGACGGCCCCCTGGTCCGCCCGGGCGACGCCGACTGGCCCGCGGCCCGGCAGCTCTACAACACCCGCTTCGACAGCCTGAAGCCCGCCGCGGTCGCGTACGTGTCCCACCCGGAGGACATCCGCACGACCCTGGCCTACGCCCGCACCCACGCCCTGCGCGTGGCGATCCGCAACGGCGGCCACTCCTACGCCGGCTGGTCCTCCGGCGACGGCCGGCTGATCATCGACGTCTCCAAGCTCGGCCGCGTCCGGGCCTCCGGCACCACCGCGGTGGTCGGCGCCGGCGCCAAACTCATCGACGTCTACCGCGCCCTGGCCGCCAAGGGCGTCACGATCCCCGCCGGTTCGTGCCCGACCGTCGGTGTCTCGGGCCTCACCCTCGGCGGCGGCCACGGCGTGGTCTCCCGCGCCTACGGCCTGACCTGCGACAGCCTCACCCGGGCCACCCTGATCACCGCCGACGGCAAGCAGCTCACCGCCGACGCCCGGGAGAACAAGGACCTCTTCTGGGCCCTGCGCGGCGCCGGCAACGGCAACTTCGGCGTGGTCACGGAGCTGCACTTCAGGACCCACCCGGCCCCGCAGGGCGTCTCGGCGTACCTGTCCTGGCCCTGGTCCAGGGCGGCCGCGGTGGTGAAGGCCTGGCAGGAGTGGGGGCCGTCGCAGCCCGACGAGATCTGGTCGTCCCTGCACCTGGCGAACGCCGCGGGCGGCACCCCGACCGTCTCGGTCGCGGCGTTCTCCCTCGGCACGTACGGCGAGCTGAAGAACGCCGTCGACCGCCTGGCCGACCGCGTCGGCGCCCCGGCCCGCAGCGTCTCCCTCAAGCGCCGCTCGTACGAGGAGTCGATGGAGGTGTACGCGGGCTGCTCCTCGTTCCCGACGGACGCGCAGTGCCATCTGCCGGGCTCGACCCCGGGGCGTTCCCCGAAGGGCGCGCTGGGCCGCGAGACGTACGCGGCGGCGTCGGACTTCTTCGACCGCTCCCTGTCCACGGCCGGCATCCGCACGCTGCTGGCGCAGATCGGGTCGGTGCGCGGCGGCACGGGCAGCATCGCGCTGACCGCCCTCGGCGGAGCGGTCAACCGCGTCTCCCCCACGTCCACGGCGTTCGTCCACCGCCGCTCCCGCATGCTGGCCCAGTACATCGCCGCGTGGCGGGCCGGCACGAGCGGTGGGACGGCCCGCGACTGGCTGGCCTCCGCCCACAGGTCGATGCGCCCGTACGCCTCGGGGGCGGCTTACCAGAACTACACCGACCCGACGCTGACCGACTGGCGCAAGGCGTACTACGGCGATGCGGCCACGCGCCTGACGAAGCTGAAGAAGCAGTACGACCCCGACCGCTTCTTCACGTATCCCCAGGCGCTGTAGGGCTGTTACGCGGCGAGGTCCCGCTCCGAGGCCCGCTCGCTGCGCGCCTCGGGGATCACCGTGTCCTCTCCTGACGCCCGCCCTCTGCTGCGCACCAGCCACCCCACCCGGGGCGAGCGCTCGACGGCCTTGACCACCGGGGTCAGCAGGGCCATGGCGAGCGGCGACAGCAGCAGCGCCACGGCCGTGCCCAGCGCGAACCCGCCCACGACGTCCGTCGGATAGTGCACGCCCATGTACACGCGGATGAACCCGCCGAACAGCGCCAGCACGAGCCCGATGAGCCCGAACTTCCGGTTGGCGACGAACAGGCCGACCGCCAGTGCCATGACGATCGTCGCGTGGTCGCTGACGAACGAGTAGTCGGTCTTGCCCTGGACGAGCACGTCGAGCCCCTGGTGGTCCAGGAACGGCCGGGGCCGTTCCACGAACCCCCGGATGGGCACGTTCACCAGCACGGCGACCCCGGCGGCCAGCGGCGCCCAGACCAGTGCGGCCACGGTGGAGGCCGCGTCCTCGTCGCCCCGCCGCCGCACGGTCCACCAGCACCACACCACGAGCAGGACGATGGCGAGCAGCAGCCCGTACTCACCGACGTACTCCATGACGCGGTCGAACCAGGCCGGCGCGTCCTTGGCCAGGCCATTGATGTCGTACAGCAGGTCGACGTCAGGGTTCGACCCGGAATCGGCGAGTCCAGCCATGGCGCTGCGGCCCCTTCGTCGTCTCTCCCGGCGCACTTGTGCGTGCGCCGCTCCTGCCACCCCCGTGGTTGTAGATCCGCTTCCGCTGCACGCGTGCGTGACGCGCGCCGAATGAACGTCTGCTCGGCTACGTCACCAGGAACGCATGGTCCCCGTCGATCCGTTCCACACTCCACCGAATGATCACGCAGACGTTATCGAAGAGAGATACGTCGTCGCAGCTCAGGGGGTGGGTTCACACACGGTTCACACCGTCGTGGGCAGTGCTTTCGCGCCATCTTCGGTGACGCGGGTGGCTCCGAAGTAGTCGGGGGTGTCGATCGGGTCGAACCGGATGACGGCACCGGTCCGGGGCGCGTCGATCATGTACCCGCCTCCGACATAAATGCCGACATGCCGGATGGCACGGGAATTGGTGAGGTCGTCCGAGAAGAACACGAGGTCGCCGGGGAGCAGTTCGTCCCGCGAGGGGTGCGGACCGGCGTTGTACTGGTCGTTGGCGACGCGCGGCAGCTTGATGCCCACGCTCGCGTAGGCGGCCTGGGTCAGTCCCGAGCAGTCGAAGCGTCCGCCCTGCTCAGCGGTGCCGGTACCGCCCCAGAGGTAGAGCGTGCCGAGCTTCTTCTGCGCGTACTCGATCGCGCCTGCGGCCTGCTCGGAGGGGTCGACCCGCCCGACCGGCGCCGCGAAGCTCTCCGAGAGCGTCGTGATCCGCTTCACGTAGTTCCGGGTCTCGCTGTACGGCGGCACGCCCCCGTACTTGATCACCGCGTACGCCCCCGCGTTGTAGGCGGCCAGCATGTTTTCGGTCGGATTCCCGCCAACCTTCTTCACGTACGACGCGAGTTCGCAGTCGTAGGAGGCGGCGGAGGGGATCGCGTCCTTCGGATCCCACACGTCACGGTCGCCGTCGCCGTCGCCGTCGATGCCGTGACTGGCCCACGTTCCGGGGATGAACTGCGCTATGCCCTGCGCGGCGGCGTGGCTCTGGGCCCTGGGGTTGAAGCCGCTCTCCTGGTAGAGCTGCGCGGCGAGCAGGGCCGGGCTGATGGCGGGGCAGAGATTGCCCCACTTCTGCACGAGGGCCGCGTACGCGGCGGGCACCGATCCTTTGGCGAGCGATTTCGCCCCGCCGCCCACGCCGTTGACCAGGTTTCCGGCGACGAGGTAGACCCCGACGACGAGCAGCATCACGAAGGCCAGGGCGGAGCTGATGGCGACACTCGCCACGATCCATGCCTTACGCACCGTCAACCGCCCCTCGCTGCCCAGGAGTCCGTTGGTCAGTGTAGAGGCGGCCGGCTCACCCGGGAATGATCACGGGGAGGGGAGTCGGGGCGGACGGAGGAACGGGCCACAGCACGGGCAGCACGGCGAGAGCACGGTGGTTCCGGCCGGGCGCACGGGTTCACGGCCCGTCACGGATTTGCCGCCTGCTTCACGTCCCGTCACGGATACGCCGCCTGCTTCACTCCCGGTCACGGATACGCCGCCGCCTGCTCGTACAGCCGCCGCGCCTGCGCGCCGAGGACCACGCTGTAGGAGACGCCGGAGGTGGTCCCGCCCTGGTCGTGCCCGCCGAGGACCCCGACGACCTGCCCGTCCCCGTTCACCCAGGGGCTGCCGCTGGTGCCACCGCTGAACCCGGGGCACGCGATGCGCTGCTGGGTGCGGCTGAGCGCGTGCGGCTCGGCGGTGCAGCTGACGGCCGTCTCGCGCGCGTCGGGATACCCGGTGACGGTCACCGCGGTGGCCCCGGTCGCCGTGCCCGTGACGAACCGGTTCCCGCCGACGGCGTCCTGGACCTCCTCCCCGCCCCGGGGCGCGACCGCGGCGAATCCCACGTCGCTGTCCTCGTCCCGCCCGGCGGCCCACCCGCGGGCCAGGAACCGCCGCCGTACCGTCCACTGCCCGTAGGGCGCACGTCCGTCCCGGTACCCCGGCACGAAGACCAGCCCTCCGCCACCGCCCAGGCAGTGCGCCGCGGTCACGATCAGATTCCGGTGCGGGGCGTCCACCACGGACGCCGTACAGAAGTGCCGTCCCCCCGCGGCGGGCACGAGCACCCCGACCCGGGCGTCCCGCGCGGTGACGGTCACCCCGAGGGGCCCGCCACCGTCGTCGGCGGTGGCGACGGACACGGTGAGGAGGGCGACGAGCATGACGACGACGGCCAGGACGCGCTTCACCGGGGGGACTGTGCCGGACGAAGGTGAGAGGAACGTCAGATGCCTGCCTGCTCGTCCTGGGCGAGCGGGAAGTGGGTGCCCGTCAGTTCCTCCGAGACCCGCCACAGCCGCCGGGCCGTCAGCGGATCGCCGGCGGCGCGGGAGCGCCCCACCAGGGTCGGGGCCCCGCGCATCTCGCCCAGGCCGTCGGGACCCACGTAGCTCGCGCCGGGGAGGTCCTCGGTGGCGGCGTAGAGGGTGGGGAGGGCGCCCGCGCGGTCGTCCTGCGCGAAGAACCTGTTGCCGAGGCGCATGAAGGCGCGCAGCACCGGGCTGGCCGCGTGGCTCTGGAGGTTGGTCGCCGCGTACCCGGGGTGTGCGGCCAGGGCGCGGACCGGGGAGCCCGACTCCGTGAGGCGGCGCTGGAGTTCCAGGGTGAACAGCAGGTTGGCGAGCTTGGACCGGGCGTAGGCGCGCTGCGGGGTGTAGTTCGCCGCCAGGTCCAGGTCGTCGAAGTCGATCCTCGCGCCGCCCCAGCGGTGGGCGCCCGAGGAGACCGTGACGACGCGGTCGGTGATGTGCGGCAGCAGCAGGTTCGTCAGGGCGAAGTGCCCGAGATGGTTCGTGCCGAACTGCATCTCGAAGCCGTCCTTGGTGCGCTGTCTGGGCAGCATCATCACGCCGGCGTTGTTGACGAGGAGGTGCAGCGGCCCCTGCCAGGCCTCGGCGAAGGCCCGCACGGAGGCCAGGTCCGCCAGGTCCAGCCGGCGCACCTCGGTGCTGCCGTGGACGGCCGCCGCCGCGGCCCGCCCGCGCTCGGTGTCCCGTACGGCGAGGACGACGTGCGCCCCCGCCCGGGCGAGCGCGTCGGCCGCGGTGAGGCCGATGCCGCTGTTGGCGCCGGTGACGACGACGGTCCGCCCGCCGAGGTCGGGCAGGCGGTCCGCGCTCCATGTCCCGCCGCTCTGGGTGTTCGTCTTCTCAGCCATGACCCGAATGTAGGCGCCGTCAACAATGCTGTCAATGACAACAATGATGGCATCGCCAACATCGGGATACGATGGTGCGCATGCCAGCCAGCCGCCCGGCGGAGAGCCGCCCCTACCACCACGGAGACCTGCGCTCCACCCTGCTCGCCGGCGCGGAACGCACCCTGCGGGAGAAGGGGACCGGCGCGCTGTCGCTGCGCGAGCTGGCCCGGGAGGCGGGCGTCAGCCACGCCGCGCCCGGCCGCCACTTCAAGGACAAGCAGGCCCTGCTCGACGCCCTGGCACTCGTCGGCTACGACCGGCTGGGCCAGGCCCTGTCGGCCGCCGACGACCCCGCCCTCCCCCTGGAGCGGCGGCTCACCGTGCTGGCCCGGGCCTACCTCGCGTTCTCGATCGACAACGCCGAGCTGCTGGAGCTCATGTACGCCCGCAAGCACGAGCCGGACGCCTCCGAGCAGATGGCCGCCGCCGTCGACCGGACGGTGGGCTCCCTGGAGCGGGTCATCGCCGACGCCCAGGAACGCGGCGAGATCGTCGCGGGCGACCCCCAGCACCTGACCCTGCTGACCGGCGCCACCCTCCAGGGCATCGCCTCCTTCGCGGCGGGCGGCATGCTCGCGCCCGAGGCGGCCCTCGACGGCATCGAGGAGTTCGTCCACCTCCTCCTGCACGGCCTCAAGCCCCGCTGATCCCGGCCTCCGGGGTCAAGCCGCACCCATCGCCCGGCCATCGGCCCGTCAGCGATCAGTAAGCCCTCAACCTCCTTCAGCAATGCGGAGGTCAGGATTCCGAAACTCGTCTTGTTGTCACGTACCCAACAAGCGATCGTCGTCGCGGGTCGCCGCCCCCGCCGGGAAACGCACCGGCGGTTCCCCCACCCGCAGGCCTCTGCCCACCACTGCCAGGAGGCTGTACCTTGCGCACGACACCGCACAACACCCTCTCCACACACCGCAGATGGCGCCGCACGCTCTCCGCCGTCACCGCAACCGCCGCGCTCCTCCTCACCGGCCTCGCCACCGCCGCCCAGGCCCAGGCCGCCGCGGACACGAGCACCTCCAAGGTCACCTGGACCCGTTCCTGCGCCCTGCCCCGCCACCAGGACGAGATGGCCTGCAACGCCCTGCGCGTCACGGGAGGCGTCACCGCCTTCCAGAAGCAGCACGGCATGTCGGCGAAGACCGCCGAAGCCACCTCCCCCTCCGGCTACGGCCCCACCGACCTGCGCAGCGCCTACGGCCTGGCCTCCGCCGCCACGAGCAACGGCTCCGGCCGGACCATCGCCATCGTCGACGCCTACGACGACCCGAACGCCGAGTCCGACCTCGCCGCCTACCGCTCGCACTACGGCCTGCCCGCCTGCACCACCGCGAACGGCTGCTTCAAGAAGGTGAGCCAGACCGGCTCCACCACCGCCCTCCCCACCGCCGACAGCGGCTGGGCCGGCGAGATCTCCCTCGACCTCGACATGGCGAGCGCGGTCTGCCCCAACTGCCACATCACCCTCGTCGAGGCGAAGTCGGCGACCATGGCCAACCTCGGCACCGCCGTCAACGAGGCCGTCGCCCTGGGCGCCAAGTACGTCTCCAACAGCTACGGCGGCGGCGAGTCCTCCTCCGACGCCTCCTACGACTCCGCCTACTTCAACCACCCGGGCGTCGCCATCACCGTCAGCGCGGGCGACGCCGGCTACGGCGCCGAGTACCCGGCCGCGTCGAAGTACGTGACGGCCGTCGGCGGCACCAGCCTCACCGCCTCCTCCACCGCCCGCGGCTGGACCGAGAGCGTCTGGCGGACCAGCAGCACCGAGGGCACCGGCTCCGGGTGCTCCGCCTACGACACCAAGCCCGCCTGGCAGACCGACACCGGCTGCACCCGGCGCATGATCGCCGACATCTCGGCCGTCGCCGACCCGGCGACCGGCGTCTCCGTCTACGACACCTACGGCGCCGACGGCCAGGGCTGGGCCACCTACGGCGGCACCAGCGCCTCCGCCCCGATCATCGCAAGCGTCTACGCCCTCGCGGGCACCCCGTCCACCGGCTCCTACCCCGCCGAGTTCCCCTACGCGAACACCTCCGCCCTGAACGACGTCACCAGCGGCAGCAACGGCAGCTGCACGACCAGCTACTTCTGCACCGCCCGGACGGGCTACGACGGTCCGACCGGCCTGGGCACCCCGGAGGGACTCGGCGCCTTCACCGGCTGACGCCTCCCGGACGGTGACAGACCGTCACCGAAGAACGCCACCGGGGCCGTGGGGGCCCGGGGTCGGCCGAAGACGAAGGGGCCGCGGCAACCCAGCCGCGGCCCCTTCGCCGTGCCGGGTAGCCTTCACCCCGGGAACACCGGCGCGACCACTCACCCGATCAGCCGTCAGAAACAGCCCACAAGGGTGAGAAAGACCGCAAGAGGGCACAACGACGGAACCACACACCAGGTTCCGCTCCGACCTCATTGCCCGGCGTGACCTGCCGTGATACACAGAGTGACCATACGATCCTTCGCACACCACCCGTCGCCTCCCCTAGGGGCGGGAGCGGAAGGGTGGCAAGGTATTCGTACGAAACCCGCCAATCAATGACGCCAAGTCGACATCCGACAGCATCATTGTCGGCGAGAATGAGGCCTGACCTCTGCACGACCGCAGAGGATGCGGAACTACCCAACAGGGGCGGTGACTTACATGCTCTTTGCGGCCGACAAGGGAGACATCAACACCATCATCGGCGGGATCGCTCCGGACTGGGGCCCCTTCGGCAGCCTGGGCAACGAGGCGAAGGTGATGATCGAGGTCGTGATGGCGGTGGCCATCCTGCTCTGCCTCGGCATCGCCATCTGGGGCGCCGCCAAGCAGCGCATCGGAGCGACCGCCCTGCGCGACACCTTCAGCGCGGAGCAGGGCAAGGGCCTCATCATCGCGGGTCTGACGGGAGTCTTCATCATCGGCTCACTCGGCACGCTGTTCACCATCGTGTACGGCATGGCCGTGTAGCCCGGGCACCGACCGCCCGGCCGGGCACGCCCGGCTCCCTCTCCATCCCACCCGCCCGTCGTGCCCACCGGCTGAGGTTGCGTTTCCCTGATGTCGAGTCACCACACCGCGCCCGCGCGGGAACCAGCACGGCTACCGTCGTACGAGGAGTATGAGAAGTACGACCGGTACGAAGTGTTTCCGCACGACGTGGAGGGGGCGCACGCGGCATGAGTCTCGGTGACGACCACGAGTCCTCCGGCGGTTACGGCGGCACGGGCCACACCCGCACCCGCCTGCCCGACTCCGGCGACGCCTTCGGCGACCCCCGCCGCCGCTCCTCCTCGCGCAGCCTGGTCACGGTGGTCGGCGTGGTGGTCCTCCTGATCGCGGCGATCGCCTTCGCGAACCGGGGGGACGGCGATGCGTCCTCCTCGACGGAGGGTTCCGCGGGCAAGCCGGAGACGTCGGCGACGGCGCCCTCCGGTAAACGCCCCGTCACGGCCAAGTCGGCCGCAGGCATCCCGTCGGGCTTCGCCCAGGACCAGGAGGGTGCGGAGAGCGCCGCGGCGAACTACGCCGTCGTCCTCGTGTCAGCCGACATCCTCAAGCCCGCCCGGCGACCCGAGATCGTCCGCCAGGTGTTCGACGCCGGCAAGGTCCCCGAGCTGGAGAAGAACCTCGACCGGGTCTACAGCAAGGCGTTCCTGGAGAAGGTCGGCCTGGACGCGAACGGCGACGCGCCCAAGGGCAGCACCTACGTCTCCCGCACGATGCCGGTCGGCACCAAGGTCACCGACTTCTCGGGCAGCACCGCCACCGTCGAGGTCTGGTGCACAGGCGTGTTCGGGATGACGGGAGAGAGCTCGCAGAACCCGGTCACCAACGACTGGTTCACCATGACCCTCCAACTGCGCTGGGCCGACGGCGACTGGAAGGTCGACAGCTTCTCCCAGAAGGAAGGCCCCGCGCCGGTCAACGGCGACAACAGGGTGTCGACGTCGGAGGCCATCTCCAAGGCCGTCGAGGAGTTCGGAGGGTTCACGTATGCCCGGTAGCCCGCGCCGCGCGGTCAAGGTCGCCGCAACCCTCACCGCCGTGCAGACCGCCCTGGTCCTGTTCGCCACCCGGGCGGCAGCCGCTCCCACCCCCTCGCCCAGCCCCAGCAACGACAACTGCTCCCTGCTCTCCGGCCGGGCCCGGGAAATCTGCGAGGGCGACACCGGCAGCGGATCCGGCAGCGGAACCTCCCGCCTCGACCCCACCTCCACCCTCGACCCCCTCTCCTCCCTCGCCAAAGGCTGCGCCGACGCCGCCTCCTGGACCGTCGACAAGCTCAGCGAGGCCGTGAAGGAGACCGCCAACGTCGACTTCACCAACCCCAAGTTCCTCCAGCAGTACGCCGTCGTCTTCGCCGCGTCGACGATCCTCACGCTCCTGCTCTGGCTCCTGGCCGTCGCCAAGCGAGCCGTCCGCGGCGTGCCCCTGACCACCGCCCTCTCCGAAGCCATCGGCTTCCTGTGGCTCACGGTGCTGGCCTCCGCCTTCACCCCGCTGATCCTCTACACCGTCGTATCGGCCACCGACGGCATCACCGAGGTCCTCGCGAAAGCCACCGGCGACCAGACCGACGCGTTCTTCGGCACGTTCTCCGAGGCCCTCAAGAAGGGCGAGGACATCGGCGGCGGCCCGATCATGCTGATCGTCGTCTCCCTGGTCAGCATCCTCGCCGCCGGCGTCCTCTGGCTGGAGCTCGTCATCCGGGCCGCCCTGCTCTACGTCGGCGCCCTCCTCGGCACCGTCGTCTACGCAGGCCTCGTCGACAAGAACCTGTGGGGCCACGTCCGCCGCTGGGCCGGCATCATGATCGCGGTCATCCTCATCAAGCCGGTCATCGTCATCGTCCTCGGCCTCGCCGGCGCACTCTCCGCCGACGACGGCCCGAACGCCTTCTCCGCCGTCGTCTCCGGCCTCGCCATCATCCTGCTCGCCATCTTCGCCAGCGCGATGATCTACCGCTTCGTCCCCGGCTTCGGCGACGAGATCGCCGGCTCCCGCAACAACCGCCTCATGCAGGGCGCCGAGAGCAAGGCCGCCGCGGTCATCAGCTCCCCGGCCACCCTCGTCGCGCAGGGCATCAAGACCCACAGCTCCCGCGCCGACAACAACGGCGGAGGCGGCCAGTCCGCCGCCCCCCGCCCCAGCAACCCCGCCTCCGGCGGAGTCGCCGCGCACAGTGGGCGCACCTCGAACGGCGGCGGCGGATCTGTCCCCTCCGCCGCACCCGCCCCCCGTTCGAGCAGCCCCGTCAACACTCCCCACGCCAGCAACACCCGCAACAGCAGTACCAACCGCACGGGAGGTGAAGGGCGTTGACGACCGAGTCCCACGTGTCCCATCCGGTCACGCCCCGCCGGACATACCTGATCGGCCGCGCCCGGCCGAACGCGATCATCGGCCGCAACCGCGAGACCGGCGAGATCGCCCTGATCGTCGTGGGCGCGTTCCTCGGCATGATGTGCGGGCTCCTCGTCCCGGTGCTGTCCCTGCGCATCGTGCTGCTCGCCGGGTTCCCGATGCTGGCGCTGGCCGCGGTGTACGTGCCGTACAAGCACCGCACGTTCTACAGGTGGTTCGAGATCAACCGCAGCTACAAGCGGACCCTCAAGCAAGGCACCACCTACCGCTCCACCGCGATCGAGGCCGGCACCCGGCTGGACGGCAAGGAGATCGAGGTCGGCCCGCCCCCGGGCATCGGCCGCATCACCTGGCTGGCCGCCCCCTTCGGCCCCGACGAGATCGCCGTGCTCCTGCACGCCGACCGCAAGACCGTCACCGCCGCCATCGAGATCGAGGGCCCCGGCGTCGGCCTGCGCGACAGCGAGGACCAGGAAGCCCTCGTCGACCGCTTCGGCACCCTGCTCAAGCACGTGGCCAACGGCGACGGCTTCGTCACCCGCCTCCAGATGCTGGCCCGCACCCTCCCGGCCGACCCGGACGCCCACGCCAAGGACGTCGCCGTCCGCGGCGACGACAAGGCCCTGCCATGGCTCCAGGAGTCCTACGACCAGCTCCAGTCGATGGTGTCCACCAGCAGCGAGCAGCACCGCGCCTACCTCGTCGCCTGCATGCACTACACGCGCGACCTCGCCGCCGAGGCGGGCGCCATGGCCCGGGCGGCCCGTGCCCACGGCGGCAAGGTCGACCGCGACGCCGGACTCGCCGTCGTCATGGCCCGCGAGCTCACCGACATCTGCTCGCGGCTCCAGGAGGCCGACATCCGCGTCCGGCAGCCCCTCGGTCAGGGACGGCTGGCCTCGCTGATCCACTCCATGTACGACCCGGACCACCCCATCGACCACATCCAGGCGATGACCAAGCGCAACGCCTGGCCGGCCGAGCTCGACGCCATGGAGCCCACCTACCTCCAGGCCAAGACCCGCGAGTCCTCCACCCGCGCCCCCTGGTGCCATGCCACGGCCTGGGTGAAGGAGTGGCCGATGACCCCCGTCGGCGTCAACTTCCTCGCCCCGCTGCTCGTCCACACCCCGGACGTCATCCGCACGGTCGCCGTCACGATGGACCTCGAACCCACCGAGGTCGCCATCGAGCGCATGCTGACGGAGAAGACCAACGACGAGGCCGAGGCCTCCCGCGCCGCCAAGATGAACCGCACGGTCGACCCGCGCGACATCGCCGCCCACTCCCGGCTCGACCAGCGCGGCGAGGACCTCGCCAGCGGCGCGGCCGGCGTCAACCTCGTCGGCTACATCACCGTCTCCTCCCGCAACCCCGACGCGCTCGCCCGCGACAAGCGCACGATAAGGGCCTCCGCGGGCAAGTCGTACCTCAAGCTGGAATGGTGCGACCGCGAGCACCACCGCGCCTTCGTGAACACCCTTCCCTTCGCCACCGGCATTCGGAGGTAGGACCTGATGCGGGACCCGCTGTCCGTCCTCACCGACGCCTTCACCTCCTTCCTCTTCGGGAAGGTCGAGACGACCAGGCTCCCGGTGCGCACGTCCACGGGCCAGGCCCAAGCGGTCTACCTCCCGACCGCCGCCCCCGGCCTCGGCGACTCCGGCGTCATCATCGGCCGCGAGGTGTACTCCGGAAAGGGCTACATCTACGACCCCTTCCAGCTCTACGGCCAGCAGCTCCCCGCCCCCCACTGGCTGGTCCTCGGCGAGTCCGGCAACGGCAAGTCGGCGCTGGAGAAGACGTACGTGCTGCGTCAGCTCCGCTTCCGCGACCGCCAGGTCGTCGTCCTGGACGCCCAGGGCGAGGACGGCGTCGGCGAGTGGAACCTCATCGCGCAGGAGCTGGGCATAACTCCCATCCGCCTGGACCCGATGGCGGCCCTGGACATGGGCATCCGCCTCAACCCGCTCGACCCCGCGATCACGACGACGGGCCAGCTGGCCCTGCTCCGGACGATCATCGAGGTCGCCATGGGCCACGGCCTGGACGAACGCTCCGGCTTCGCCCTCAAGGTCGCCCACGCCTACGTCAACGAGACCATCGTCGACCGCCAGCCGGTCCTCACCGACATCGTCGAGCAGCTGCGTCACCCCGAGCCCGAGTCGGCCGAGTCGATGAACGTCGCCATAGACGACGTACGGGCCTGGGGCCTCGACGTCGCCCTGGTCCTGGACCGCCTGGTCGACGGTGACCTGCGCGGCATGTTCGACGGCCCGACGACGGTCGGCATCGACCTGGACGCCCCGCTCATCGTCTTCGACCTGTCCCACATCGACCGCAACTCCATCGCCATGCCCATCCTCATGGCGATCGTCGGCGTGTGGCTGGAGCACACCTGGATCCGCCCCGACCGGAAGAAGCGCATCTTCCTCGTCGAGGAGGCCTGGCACATCATCAACAGCCCCTTCGTCGCCCAGCTGTTCCAGCGCCTGCTGAAATTCGGCCGACGCCTGGGCCTGTCCTTCGTGGCGGTGGTCCACCACCTGTCGGACGTCGTGGACGGGGCGGCCGCCAAGGAAGCGGCGGCGATCCTCAAGATGGCCTCGACCAGGACGATCTACGCCCAGAAGGCCGACGAGGCGAGAGCCACGGGCCGGGTCCTGGGCCTGCCCCGCTGGGCGGTGGAGATCATCCCGACCCTCACCCCCGGCATCGCCGTCTGGGACGTCAACGGCAACGTCCAGGTCGTCAAACACCTCGTCACGGAGACCGAACGCCCTCTGGTCTTCACCGACCGCGCGATGACCGAGTCCTCCGCGGAACTGGCGGACGACGCCCTGCACGCCGCCGAACTGGAGGCGGAGGAACGGGCCGCGGCCTTCGTGGAGCACCACCTGGGCGACTCCGAATCGACGGTGGCGTAGGCGCAAGGGGAGGACGCGTGAGACCGGACGACCGCCACACCCAGCGGGACGGCCAGGGAGGCATCCCCGACGGCCTGCTGGTCGGCATACTGGCGTTCCTCCTCGGCATGACCGTGCTGGTGTGGACGGCCACCGGCCTCGCCGCCCTGTTCGCCCACGGCTCCTGGCCGTCCGGCGTCACCTTCGCCCGCACGCCCCTGGCCATGCGCGGCCTCATCGCCCAGCCCCACGACATCCCCGGCGCCTGGCCCGAGACACCCCCGGGCGAACTCTCCGGCTACGGCCTGTTCTGGGGCCTGTTCATCGGCCAGCTGATGATCCTGGTCGTCCTGACGGTGTTCGTGATGGGCACGCTGGCCCGGTGGCGGGCGGTGCGGGCGAGGAACCGGGAGAACAGGATCCGGGCGGCGGAGGAACGGCCGGCACCGACGCCGCACGAGGTACCGGCGGCGGCTCAGGAGCACACATCCACAGCAGTGCAGCACGAGGTCCCGACACCTCGCCGCTCGGCATCCGATCCCGCGAGCCCTCCGGGTCCGCCGGCAAGCCCTGCCGACCGCCCCCACCCGACGGCGACCGCCACCCCACCCCCGGCTGCCGTCCCCGCGACCCCGGCATCTCTGTTCGGGCAGGAACGCCTGGGCGGGTGGGAAAAGATCTTCGTGGCCCCCAGGGAAACCCGCCGAACCACCGCCACCCAGGCCGTACGCGACGCGGAAGGCCCCGCCCTCGTCGTCACCTCGAACCCCATCCTCTGGCAGGAAACCAAGGACGCCAGAGCCAAACTGGGCCCCACCCACCTCTACGACCCCACCCACCTCTGCGACACCCCGTCCCGGCTCCACTGGTCCCCCACAGCCGGCTGCGAGGACAAGGCGACGGCAACCACGAGGGCCACCGCCCTCCTCACTCCTGTCCGCCCCACCGCCAAACTCGATCAGGCCCTCAGCGACACAGCCGAGATACTCCTGCGCAGCTACCTGCACGCCGCGGCGATCGACGGCCGCACCATCCGCCATGTCCACCGCTGGTCCCAGGGCACCCAGATCCAGGACGCCGTACGCATCCTGCGCACCAGCCCCAAGGCCGCCCCCGGCTCCGCGGGCGAACTCGAAGGCGCTCTCACGGCCCACCCCGAACGCCGCGACATGGCCCAGCAGCTGACGACCCGTGCGCTGGCCGCCCTCACCACGGTCAATATCCGCGAGGCCTGCACTCCCAACCGAACTGATGCCCTTGCCTTGGATTCCTTCGTCCACGAAGGGGGCACGCTTTATGTGGTGGGGGAATCCATCGAGGACCCCAGGACGAATCCGGGCGCGATGCCCCTCCTGACGGCCCTCGTCTCCAGCGTGGTCGAGCGCGGCCGGCACATGGCCGAACGGTCATCGGCCGGTCGCCTCGACCCACCAATGACGCTCGTCCTGGACGACGTCGCGGCCGTGGCCCCGCTTCCCCAGCTTCCGGAGCTGCTGGCCACCGGAGCGGACCGGGGCATGCCGACCCTGGCCCTGCTCCGGTCCCGCGAACAGGGCCGCGCCCGCTGGCCGCACGACGAACTTCCCGTCTAGGGCCCGTCACTCCCGTTCGAGCACGAACTCCAGCTCCAGCTCACCGGCATCCCCCAGCGGCACCGTCACCCCGCTCGGCAGGAACCCCACCCGCCGGTAGAACCGCTGCGCCCGCCCGTTCTCCTCGTGCACGATGAGCCGCACGCGCTCAAGACCCCGCCCCCACGACCACTCCAGGGCCGCGTCGAACAGCACCTCGGTCAGCCCGCTGCCGCGCTCCTCGGGCCGTACGAACACGCCGACCACATGCCCCTGCTTCCGCTCCACCGGAAACCCGGCCCAGTCCGTCGTCCCGGGTTCCTCCACGAGCACGGTCAGCGTCGCCACCCACCGCCCGTCCGGCCCCTCGGCGATGATCTGCTGCGCCCTGTCCGCCCCTTCGGCGGCCCCCGCGGTCCGCTCCTGCCAGAAGGCGTCCGGCCGGGCCGCCGCCTCCTCGTACGTCTCCAGGAAGGCCAGGTGCGCCACCGGGTCGCGCAGCGCCGCGAGCCGCAGCTCCTTCGCCGCAGGCCACTCATCAGCACGGACGGACCGGATCACATAGCTCATACGGCCACGGTAGTACCCGGGTACGACGCCCCTCACCCCGATTACCCCGCCGGTCCGACGCCCACAGCCCCCGCACGCACGAGCATCGAACCATGCTGACGGCACACGAACTCACCAAACGCTACGGCGACCGGACGGTCGTCACGGACCTGTCCTTCAGCGTCCGCCCCGGCACCGTCACCGGCTTCCTCGGCCCGAACGGCGCCGGCAAGTCCACGACCATGCGGATGCTCCTCGGCCTCGACGCCCCCACCCGCGGCCACGCCACCGTGGGCGGACGCTCCTACGCCGCCCACCCCGCACCCCTCACCGAGGTCGGCGCCCTGCTGGAAGCCCGCTCGGTCCACCCCGGCCGCACCGCCTTCCACCACCTGCGCGCCCTCGCCCACACGCACGGCATCCCCCGCGCCCGGGTCGACCACGTCCTCGGCCTCACCGGCCTGACCGACGTCGCCCACCGCCGCGTCAAGGGCTTCTCCCTCGGCATGGGGCAGCGCCTCGGCATCGCCGCCGCCCTCCTCGGCGACCCGGCCACGCTCATCCTCGACGAGCCGGTCAACGGCCTCGACCCGGAGGGCGTCCTGTGGATCCGCAACCTGCTCAAGTCCCTCGCCGCGGAGGGCCGCACGGTCCTCGTCTCCTCCCACCTGATGAGCGAGACGGCCCTCACCGCCGACCACCTCGTCATCATCGGCCGCGGCCGCCTCCTCGCCGACACCACGGTCACCGACTTCGTCCGCGACTCCGGCGCCGCCACCACCAAGGTCGTCACCCCGGACGCCACCGCCCTCGCAGGCCACCTGGCCGCACCCGGCGTCGACATCACCACCGACACCCCCGGCACCCTCCACATCCGCGGCACGGACGCCCGGCACGTCGGCCGCACCGCAGCCGCCCACGGCATCCCCCTCTACGAACTGACCCCGGGCGTCGCCTCCCTGGAGGAGGCCTTCATGGACCTCACCCGCGACGCGCTGGAGTACCCGGCGACCCTGGAAGGAGCAGCGGCATGACCACGGCGACCCTCCCCTACCGCGTGACCCCGGCCCGCGTCCTGCGCTCCGAGTGGCACAAGCTCTGGACCCTGCGCTCCACCTGGATCACCCTCGCCGTCACGAGCCTCCTGACCGCCGCGATGGGCGCGGGCCTCGGCGCCGCCTACGACGGGTCCGGCGAAGGCGGCATGGACCCCGTCATGTTCGCCCTGCTCGGCACCCAGTTCGCCACGATCAACCTCGGCGTGCTGGGCATCCTGGCCACCGCCGGCGAGTACTCCACCGGCCAGATACGCGCCACGATGACCGCGGTCCCCCGCCGCCTGCCCGTCCTGTGGTCCAAGGCCGCCGTCCTGGCCGCGGTCGTCCTCCCCCTCACCCTGGCGACGAACCTCCTCACCTTCCCGCTGGCCCAGTCCTTCCTCACCGGCACCGACCTCTCCGCCTCCCTCGGCGACCCGGGCGTCCTGCGCGCCCTCGCGGGCAACGCGGCCGGCCTCACCCTCCTCGCCGTCCTCGCCCTCGGCATCGGCGCCCTGCTCCGCTCGTTCCCCATGGCCATCGGCGCCTTCATCGGCCTCGTCATGGTCCTCCCGGAGATCCTGGCCATGCTCCCGTACGCCTTCGTCGACGACGCCGTCCGCTCCTTCCCCGGCAAGGCCCTCGAAGCCCTCACCACGGCCCAGCCCCAGCCCGGAGCCGCCTCCCCGGGCGCCTCCCTGCTGGCGATGCTCCTGTGGACGACGGCCGTCCTCGCGGTGGCCGCGGTGGTCCTGCGCCGCAAAGACGTATGACGCCCGGCACCGGACCCCTCACGATGGACCCCGTGACGGAAAACCGGGCGCCGGAGCCCCTCACCGCATACGCCCAGCGCCTGACCCACAAGGTGCGCGCCTTCGACCGGCGCCACCCGCTGCTGTGGGACCTCCACTTCACCGGCTTCTGGGTCACCGCCGCCCTGATCGACTACGCGGGCGGCGGCTGGCGCAACAACGCCCATCACCTCGACGTCCCCGGCTGGCTCCTCCTGACCCTGAGCCTCGGCCTGTCGGCCCCGCTCCTGTGGCGCCGCACCCACACCGGCACGGTCCTGGCCGCCATGGCCCCCTTCGCCCTCGTCAACGCCTGGACCGGCGCCGCCCTCCAGGCGGCCCTGCTCCAACTGGTCCTCGTCTACCACCTGGCCCTGCGCCGCCCGCTGCGCAACCTGTGGTGGGCGACGGCCCTGGTGATCGCCCCGGTCCTGGTGTCGGCCGTCCGCCACGGCGAGGGCACCTGGGACCAGCAGATCGGCTCGCACCTGATGTCCATCACCGTGGCCGCCCTCATCGGCGCCACGGTCCGCACCCGCCGCGACTACACCGAGGCCCTGGAGGACCGCGCCCGCCGCCTGGAGACCGAACGCGACCAGCAGGCCCAGCTCGCCGCCGCCGCCGAACGCGCCCGCATCGCACGCGAGATGCACGACATCATCGGCCACAACCTCTCCGTCATCACCGGCCTCGCCGACGGCGGCCGGTACGCGGCCGCCAAGTCCCCCGAGCGCGCGGCCCAGGCCCTCGACGCCATCGCCACCACCAGCCGCCAGGCCCTCACCGAACTCCGCCGCCTCCTCGACGTTCTGCGCGAGGAAGAGCGGCACCAGGCCGACCTGACCCCCCAGCCGGGCCTCACCGACCTCGACCGGCTCCTCGACGGCGTACGCTCCGCCGGCCTCCCCGTCAGCACCACCACCCACGGCGACCCCACCCTCCCCCCGGGCCGCCAGCTCACCGTCTACCGCGTCATCCAGGAAGCCCTCACCAACACCCTCAAACACGGCGGCCCCCACGCCACCGCGGAGATAGAGCTCTCCTACGAGGAGAAGTCCGCCGTGACCGTCACGATCACGGACACCGGCCACGGCAGCAGGCCCGACGGGACCTCCCGGGACGGCCGCGGCCTCCCCGGAATGCGCGAGCGAACGGCCCTGTACGGCGGCACACTTGAGGCCGGCCCCCGCCCCCACCCGGAGCGGGGCTGGCGTGTCCGCCTGTCTCTCCCGGAGGAGTCCCCGCAGTGACCACGGTCCTCATCGCCGACGACCAGCCCCTTCAGCGCTTCGGCTCCCGCATGCTGCTGGAGAGCCAGGACGACATGACGGTCGTGGGCGAGGCGGCGAACGGCAGCGAAGCGGTCCGCCTGACGGCCGAGCTCCACCCCGATGTCGTCCTCATGGACATCCGCATGCCCGGCCTCGACGGGATCGAGGCGACCCGCCGCATCACCGCCGCCGGCGACCGCACCCGCATCCTGATCGTCACCACCTTCGACCTGGACGAGTACGCCTACGCCGGACTCCGCGCGGGCGCCTCCGGCTTCCTCGTCAAGGACGCCCAGCCCGAGGAACTCCTCGCCGGCATCCGAGCCGTGGCCACGGGAGACGCGGTGGTCGCCCCCAGCCTGACCCGCCGCCTCCTGGACGCCTACGTCCACCACCTGCCGGCCGGTCCCTCGTCGGAAGCCCTACCTCAGGAGGACCCGCGTCTCGCTTCCCTGACGGACCGGGAACGCGAAATCCTCACGGTCATCGGCAAGGGCTGGACCAACACGGAGATAGCCACGCGTCTCCACCTGACCGAGTCGACGGTGAAAACACACGTGGGACGTATTCTCGCCAAGACCGGCTCCCGCGACCGCATTCAGGCGGTCATCCTGGCGTACGACACCAAGCTCGTTCAGACGTCCTGAAACGCAGAAAACCCCCGCATCCGAAGATGCGGGGGTTTTCCCAAAAATTGTTCGGCGGCGTCCTACTCTCCCACAGGGTCCCCCCTGCAGTACCATCG
>NZ_JNXI01000021.1 GCF_000717055.1 Streptomyces iakyrus
CTGGTTGAACTGCTCGTTCGACATGATCTGCAGACCGGGCCGGGCGAGCTCGGCGCGCATGAGCAGCGCCATCACGCCGCCGATGACGAAGAACGCGAACGACGTGACCAGGTACAGCGTCCCGATCGTCTTGTGATCAGTGGTCGTCAGCCACTTGAGGTGCCTCATGCCCCGCCTGTGTCCGCGCCCCGCCCGCGAGTCACACTGCACCGACGCGACGAGCATCACCAAACCGGGTGTGACGATCCAGAAAGTGCCGGACAGGAACGGGACATGAGCAACGACGAGATCTTCGCCGCTGCCTACCGCGAGCACTACTGGGCGGTCACCCGTTATGTCGCCCGGCGGCTGGACGGGCGGGCCGGCGACGTGGAGGAAGTGGTGGCGGAGGTGTTCACGGTGGCCTGGCGGCGCCGGGCCGACCTCCCGGCCGCCGCGCTGCCCTGGCTGTACGGCGTGGCACGCAACTGCCTGGCCAACGCGGTACGCGGCCACGGACGCCGCCGCCGGCTCGTCGACCGGCTCGGCAACGACGACACCGCGCACGGCCGGCACATCGCGGCGGGCCCCGACGCCGACACGCCCGGCGGCTGGGTGCACGAGGCACTCGCCCGGCTCTCCGCCGCCGACCAGGAGGTGCTGCGGCTGACGGCCTGGGAGCAGCTCGGTATCGACGAGGTCGCCGTCGTCCTCGGCTGCGGCAACCGAGCCGCGTCCATGCGGCTGCACCGGGCCCGGCGCCGCCTCAGAGCCGAGATCGACCGAATGCGTCCCGGACCCCCGATCGCCGAGCACTCCTGCATGACCGCCCCGAAGGAACACGGCCATGGCTGACGAACTCGAACTGCTGCGCGGCGCCGACCCCGCGCCGCCCGACGGCCCCCACTTCGGCGACGGCCCCCTGGACCACAACGCCGAACGCCGGCTCGAACAACTGCTGCGCGACCCGGGGAACGGGCTCCCCGCTCGCCCGGGAGGCCGACCAGGTCTGCTCCCCGGCCGCCTGCGGGACCTGCTGCTCCCGGGGCCCCGCCGGCTCCGCCTGGCCTGGGGTGTGGTCGCCACCGGCGTCGTCGCCGCCCTGACCCTCACCCTTGTGCTGAGCGGCCCGAGCACCCCGCCCGCGGTCGCCGCGCCCCGACCGCTGGTGGTCGAGACCGGCTCCACGCCCGTGTCCCTGCGCCACATGGCCGAGCGGGCGGCAGCCGTGGCTGAGACCTCTGACGCGCCCCGCCTGCGCAAAGGCACGCACGTGCAGTCCTGGAGTCTGGGCATGTCCGACGACAAGCCCCCGATCACCCTGCCCGAAGAGCGCATCGTGCGCTGGCGGGCCGACGACAGCCACACCGAACTCGTCGTGGCCACGGACCCCAGGCACCCGGGCCGCCCGGTCCTCTCGGACGCGGGCGGCGAACCGCACCTCGTCGACGACGGCCACGTCCTCCTCGACCGGACCTACCCGCCGAGCTGGAGCGACGCCCCGCCCAAGTCGCCCCCGCCCCGGGACCCGGCCCGGCTGCGCGTCTACCTGATGGAGGCTCAGTACACCGACACCCCGCTGACCACGCCCGAGCTGCTCGACGCCATGGCCACGCTGCTCGACCACTGGACCCTCGGCGCACGGGAGAGCGCGGCGCTCGCCCGGCTCCTGGCCGGCGCCGAGGGACTGCGGCCGGTCGGCCGGGTGACCGACCGGCTGGGGCGGCGCGGCCAGGCCTACGTGAACGACACCGGCGGTGTCCGCCGCATGCTGATCATGGACCCGGCCACCGGCGCCGTCCTCGGACTGGAGAGCACCCTCACCGCACCGGAGCCCGCGTTCGGCGTCGAGGAGGGCGACGTCATGTCGTACAGCGCCTGGATGCGCTGATCACACCCCGGCGACACCGAGTTGCCGTGCGGCGGCCTCCACGGTCTGCTCCAGCAGCGTGGCGATGGTCATCGGCCCGACCCCGCCCGGCACCGGTGTGATCAGCGAGGCCCGCTCCACGGCGGAGCCGAAGTCGACGTCACCGACGTTCCCAAGGTTGTACCCGGCGTCGATCACCACGGCACCGGGCTTGATGTCCTGGCCGCGGACGATGCGGGGCCGGCCCACCGCGGCCACCACGATGTCGGCCTCGCGCACGGCCGCCGACAGGTCCTGCGTACGCGAGTGGCAGTAAGTGACCGTCGCGTCCCGGGCGAGCAGCAGCATGCGAGGATCGCGCTGCGGCCCACGACCACGGCCCGCTTGCCCGCCGGGTCGACGCCGTACGCGTCGAGCAGCCGCATGATCCCGCCGGGCGTGCACGACACGAAACCGGGCAGCCCGAAGCTCATGGTCGCGAAGGAGGCGAAGGTGACGCCGTCGACGTCCTTCCCCGGCGCTATCGCCTCGAACGCGGCCCGTTCGTCGACGTGGTCGCCCACCGGGTGCTGGAGCAGGATGCCGTGCACCCCCGGATCGGCGGAGGTGCTCCACCTCAGCGCCGGTCACGGCCCGGCCTCACCCTAACGGAGCCCGGTGACGCTCCTGCTACTCGTCCCAGGCCTGGACCAGCGTCTGCTCGGCGATCTTGCCGTCGCGCAGCCCGATCATGGACTCGGACAGGACGCGCACCCCGTCCGCGTACTGGCAGCTCTCGCTGTAGGCGGCCTCGTCACCCTGGATGACGCACCGCTCCAGCTTGTGCGACATGTCGCGGCTGTAGACGTCCTCCAGCATCCGGCCGATCTCCTCCCGGCCGTGCAGAACCTTGGGGTGGCTGGGCTGGGTCGTGCGGTCCACGATGCGCAGCTCCGCGTCGTCGGCGTACAGGGAGAGCAGGATGTCCGGATCCCCTTCCACGCCTTGGCGCAGGGTGTCCCGGTCGAAGGCGGGGTCTGCCGCGGTTCCCATGATGACCTCCTTCGAAGGGCCGCGACCCGCCGGACGCGGGCCGCGAAAGGCCTCTCCTGTCGAGCGTCCTCCCGCCTGGCGGGCTCGGCAAGCGCAACCGGAACACTGGGCCTGACGGGTGAGCGATGCCGCCCGCCCGGGTCCGCCGGGGACCCGTGCGCCTTACGACAGGCATGATCTCAACACGACGTTTCGTCGCCGCCGTTGGACTCGCCGCCGGTGTCACCGGCCTCGCCGCACCGATGGCGAACGCGGCCCACGCGGTAGCGAGCAGAACGTCCGCTGACCGCGGCGCACGCCGAGGGCCGCCCGGAACCGGGCGGTCCTCACGCATGCCCGGCTCAGTCCGCGGCGGCCAGGAACTGCGTCGCCGCCAGCTCCGCGTAGAGCGGATCGGCCGTCACGAGTTCGCGGTGCGTGCCGACGGCCCGCACCCGGCCCGCGTCCATCACCACGATCCGGTCGGCCGTCGTCACCGTCGACAGCCGGTGCGCCACGACGAGGACCGTGGTCGTACGGGCCACGTCCGCGACGGTGTCGCGCAGCGCCGCCTCGTTCACCGCGTCCAGCTGCGAGGTCGCCTCGTCGAGCAGCAGCAGCCGGGGCCGGCGCAGCAGCGCGCGGGCGATGGCGACGCGCTGGCGCTCACCGCCGGACAGCTTGGTGCCGCGGTGCCCGACCAGCGTGTCGAGTCCGCCGGGCAGCCGGGCCACCAGACCGTCGAGGCGGGTCGTCTTGAGCACCCGCGCGAGAGCCTCCTCGTCCGCCTCCGGGTTGCCCAGCAGCAGGTTGTCCCGCAGGGAGCCCGACAGGACCGGCGCGTCCTGCTCCACGTAGCCGATCGCGGCGCGCAGCCGGGGCAGCTCCCAGTCGTTCAGGTCCCGCCCGTCCAGCGTGATCACCCCGGACTCCGGGTCGTAGAACCGCTCGATCAAGGAGAAGACGGTGGTCTTGCCCGCGCCGGACGGGCCGACGAACGCCGTCATGCCCTGCGCAGGCACGGTGAAGGTCACTCCGTGGTGGACATGGGGCAGGTCGTCGGCGTAGCGGAAGCGGACGTCGTCGAAGGCGAGGGCGGCGGGCTCGGCGCCGGGGGAGGGCAGCGGGGCGGCCTCGGCGGCCGGTTCGGCGGGCAGGCGCAGGGCCTCCTCGATGCGGGTGAGGGCCGCGGCGCCCGTCTGGTACTGGGTGACGGCGCCGACGACCTGCTGTATCGGCGACATCAGGTAGAAGACGAACAGCAGGAATGCGACCAGCGTGCCCACGTCGATCGCGCCGGTCGCGACCCGTGCGCCGCCCACGGCGAGCACCGTGATGAAGGCGACCTGCATGGACAGCCCCGCGGTGTTGCCCGCGGCCGCCGACCACTTGGCGGCCCGCACGCTCTGCCGCCACGACTCCTGCGCCGCCTCGTGCAGCGTCCGCTCCTCACGGTGCTCCGCGCCGGACGCCTTCACCGTACGCAGGGCGCCGAGGATCCGCTCCAGCGAGGCACCCATGACACCCACCGCGTCCTGCGCCTGCCGGCTCGCCTTGTTGATGCGCGGCACGATCACCCCGAGAACCACGCCGGCGCCCAGGATCACGGCCAGGGTGACGCCCAGCAGCACGGAGTCCACCACGCCCATCATCACCACCGTGGCGACGAGCGTCAGCCCGCCCGTGCCCAGGCCGACCAGCGAGTCGGTGGTGACCGCGCGCAGCAGGGTCGTGTCGGAGGTGATGCGGGCCATCAGGTCGCCGGGTTCGCTGCGGTCCACGGCCGGGATCCGCAGCCGCAGCAGATACGAGGACAGGGACCGCCGCGCGCCGAGCACCACCGACTCGGCGGTGCGGGTCAGCACGTACGAACCCAGCGCACCCACCGCCGCGTTGGCCACGACCAGGGCCGACATCGCCAACAGGGCGCCAGTGATGGCCCGATCGTGCGAGAGGTCGTCGATCAGCTCCCGCGCCACCAGCGGCAGCAGCAGCCCGGTCGCCCCGGTGACCAGCGACAGCAGCGCGCCGGCCAGCAGGGACCAGCGGTGGGGCCGTACGTATCCGAGGAGCTGCCGCCACGCGGGTATGACGGTATCTGTCTCTGCGATGCTCACGGCGCTCCCTCGGCGTCGGCGGAGCGTTCAGGCTACGTCGCCGCCGGCCCGCCCGGCCTGCCCTTTCCGCCCTTTCCCGGCCGAGGAGGGTGGCCGATCCGCGTCCCCTGCCGATCAGTCGCGCGTAGGGTCGGAGGAGAACGGACCCCGGCCGACGAAGGAGTCAGCACCATGGCCCAGGAAGTACGCGGCGTGATCGCCCCCGGCAAGGACGAGCCGGTGCGGATCGAGACGGTCCTGGTGCCCGACCCCGGCCCGGGCGAGGCGGTGGTGCGGGTGCAGGCCTGCGGGGTGTGCCACACCGACCTGCACTACAAGCAGGGCGGCATCAACGACGAGTTCCCGTTCCTGCTCGGCCACGAGGCCGCCGGCGTGGTCGAGGCGGTCGGCGCCGGCGTCACCGACGTCGAGCCCGGTGACTTCGTGATCCTCAACTGGCGTGCGGTGTGCGGGAAATGCCGGGCCTGTCTGCGCGGGCGGCCCTGGTACTGCTTCGACACCCACAACGCGCAGCAGAAGATGACCCTCGCCTCGACCGGCCAGGAGCTCTCCCCGGCCCTCGGCATCGGCGCCTTCGCCGAGAAGACGCTGGTCGCGGCCGGCCAGTGCACCAAGGTCGACCCGCGGGTGGCCCCGCAGGTGGCCGGGCTGCTGGGCTGCGGTGTGATGGCCGGCATCGGCGCCGCGATCAACACCGGGAACGTCGGCCGGGGCGACTCGGTCGCCGTCATCGGCTGCGGCGGGGTCGGCGACGCGGCCATCGCCGGATCGCAGCTGGCCGGAGCGGCGACGATCATCGCCGTCGACATCGACGACCGCAAGCTGGAGACCGCCCGCTCCATGGGCGCCACCCACACCGTCAACTCGCGCGCGAGCGACCCGGTCGAGACGATCCGTGAGCTGACCGGCGGCTTCGGCGCCGACGTCGTCATCGAGGCCGTCGGCCGCCCCGAGACGTACAAGCAGGCCTTCTACGCCCGCGACCTCGCCGGCACGGTCGTCCTCGTCGGCGTTCCCACCCCCGAGATGAAGCTCGACCTGCCGCTGCTCGACGTCTTCGGCCGCGGCGGAGCGCTGAAGTCGAGCTGGTACGGCGACTGCCTGCCCTCCCGTGACTTCCCCATGCTGATCGACCTGCATCTGCAAGGTCGTCTGGACCTCGGCGCGTTCGTCACGGAGACGATCCAGCTCGACGAGGTGGAGAAGGCGTTCGAGCGGATGCACCACGGCGACGTGCTGCGCTCGGTGGTGGTGCTGTGATGACGACCCGCATCGAACACCTCGTCACCTCCGGGCAGTTCAGCCTCGACGGCGGCACCTGGGACGTCGACAACAACGTGTGGATCGTCGGCGACGACCACGAGGCGATCGTCATCGACGCCGCCCACGACGCCGACGCCATCGCCGCAGCCGTAGGGGACCGCCGGCTCACTGCCATCGTGTGCACGCACGCCCACAACGACCACATCGACGCCGCCCCCGCCCTCGCCGAGCGCACCGGCGCCACCATCTGGCTGCACCACGACGACCTGCCGCTGTGGAAGCAGACCCACCCGGACCGCGAGCCGGACGCCTGGCTGGTCGACGGCCAGACGATCGAGGCCGGCGGCGCCGACCTGCGCGTCCTGCACACCCCCGGGCACGCGCCCGGCGCGGTCTGCCTCTACGACCCGGGCCTCGGCACCGTCTTCACCGGCGACACCCTCTTCCAGGGCGGCCCCGGGGCCACCGGCCGCTCCTTCTCGCACTTCCCGACGATCATCGACTCGATCCGCGACCGGCTGCTCACCCTGCCGTCCGGGACGACGGTCCGCACCGGCCACGGAGACTCCACGACCATCGGCGCGGAGGCGCCGCACCTGGAGGAATGGATCGCCCGGGGTCATTGATCGCGACTCGCCGGTAAAAGGCGACAGAAGATGTCCGGCTTACCCGGGACCCTGAGGGCGACAAGCAGCCACGTCACTGGAGGTCGGACATGTCAGCTCCGTTGCAGGGCAAGGTCGCACTGGTCGCCGGTGCGACCCGGGGCGCCGGACGGGGGATCGCCGTCGAACTCGGCGCGGCCGGCGCCACGGTCTACGTCACCGGCCGCACCACCCGCGCCCGCCGCTCGGAGTACGACCGGCCCGAGACCATCGAGGACACCGCCGACCTGGTCACCGCCGCCGGAGGCCGGGGCATCGCCGTCCCCACCGACCACCTCGACCGGGCGCAGGTCAAGGCACTCGTGGACCGGATCGCGGACGAACAGGGCCGTCTCGACGTCCTCGTCAACGACATCTGGGGCGGCGAGAAGCTCTTCGAGTGGGACGCTCCCCTCTGGGAGCACGACCTCGACAACGGCCTGCGCCTGCTGAGGCTCGCCGTCGAGACGCACGCCGTCACCAGCCACCACGCCTTGACCCTGCTGCTGCGCAACCCCGGCGGCCTGGTCGTCGAGGTCACCGACGGCACCGCCGACTACAACGCCGAGAACTACCGCAACAGCTTCTTCTACGACCTCGCCAAGGCCTCCGTGCTGCGCATGGCCTTCGCCCTCGGTCACGAACTCGGCCCGCGTGGCGCCACCGCCGTCGCCCTCACCCCGGGCTGGCTGCGCTCGGAGATCATGCTGGACGGCTTCGGGGTGAGCGAGGAGAACTGGCGCGACGCCCTGGAACGCGTCCCGCACTTCGCCATCTCGGAAACCCCGCACTACGTGGGCCGGGCCGTGGCCGCACTGGCCGCCGACGCGGACGTGGCGCGCTGGAACGGGCAGTCGCTGTCCAGCGGCGGACTCGCCCGGGTGTACGGCTTCACCGACCTCGACGGCAGCCGCCCGGACGCCTGGCGTTACCTGGTGGAGGTCCAGGACGCAGGCAAGCCGGCGGACACGACCGGCTACCGCTGACACACGGACGAGCCGTAAACCTGGTCTCCGTTATCCCCCACCGTGCATGGATATGTCCACTCCGTGCCGGTGGGGTATGTCACTGTTCGGTCCCAGCGCGCCCGACCGCACAACCGGAACCGTTCTCCGTCCGTCTAGCTGGCAGACATCGCAGACCCGCTTTCGCGAAAGGGCATGACCAGCCATGGGGGACGTACGCAGACGGAGCGCCGTCGCACTGGGGATCACCGGTCTGGTGGCACCGCTCACGCTCGCACTCGGCGCCGCACCGGCGCAGGCCGCGAGCTGCACCACGCAGGCCGGCCCGTACCAGAAGAAGGTCGAGAAGTTCCTCGGCCGTCCGGTCGACGGCAAGCAGTCCGCCGCCGACTGCAAGGCCATCCAGGCCTTCCAGACCAAACACGGCATCTCGCCGAACATCGGCTACGCCGGCTCCGTCACCTGGGGTGTGATGGACCTGATGCAGAAGCAGAAGGCCGTCGGGTCGAACCCCAACAAGGACGGCAAGTGTCCGGTGAACAAGGGCCGCATCGCCTGTGTGAACCTGACGCTCCAGTTGAGCTGGATCCAGGACGGCAAGGAGCTCGTCTACGGACCCGTCCCGGTCCGCACCGGCCGTAACGGCGACGAGACCCGCACCGGCCTGAAGAAGATCTACTGGCGCAACATCGACCACGTCTCGTCCATCTACGACGTGCCGATGCCCTACGCCCAGTTCTTCGACGGCGGCCAGGCCTTCCACCAGGCGAACGTCAGCATGTGGAACCCGCCGGGCTCGCGCGGCTGCGTCAACATGACCAAGACCGACGCCAAGAAGTACTGGTCGCTGCTGAAGAAGGGCGACGACGTCTTCGTCTACGGCCGCAAGCCGGGCACCTGATTCCAGGGCACCCGGCTCGCGTCCGGCGGTGTCCCCTACTGGGGCGCGTCCCCGAAGTCCGGGATCTCCAGCCTGACCCCGCCCTGCCGTGCCGACTCGTGCGCGATGATGCCCGGCAGGGTGTAGCGCGCGGCCACCCAGGCGTTCACGGACGGCAGGGTGCGTTCGTTGACGGCGGTCACGAAGTCGTCCACCAGGAAGTGGTGGCTGCCCTCGTGGCCGTTGTGCAGACTGTCGAACTCCCGCGGCAGTCGCGCCCGGTCGTGCACGGGCGCCGACCCCGAGGTGAAGGCGGCCCGCAGCTCCGGCGCGATGTGCTGGAGCGAGGGGTCGTCGGGCGCCATGGTGGGCTTGGGCTCCAGCATTTCGCTGATGTCCTTCACCCCTTGCTTGTCCTGCCACAGGGCGACCGTGGCGAGCTGCTCCATGCTCGCCTCGGTACCGAAGAAGCGGAAGCGCGACTCCCGTATGTGCGAGGGGTAGCCGACCCGCCGGAACTCGTTCGTACGGAACGAGCCGCCGCCCGCCACCTCGAACAGCGCGGTGGCGTTGGAGACGTCGTTGCCGAACTGGCTGACGTCCTTGTCGAAGACGCCGTCGCCCCGGTCGTCCACGACACCGATCGCCGACACGCTCACCGCGTGCGTCTTCCAGGCGCCCAGCACCCCGCCGACCGCGTGCGTCGGGTACAGCAGCGGGGGGTAGCTCGCGGTCGCCTTCCAGTTCTCGCCGCCGCTGTACTGATAGGCCTCGTAGAACCCCAGGTCCATGTCGTGGACGTAGTCGCCCTCGGCGTAGAAGAGCCGCCCGAAGGCGCCCTCGGCGATCTGGTTGCGGGCGTGGACCGTGGCCGGGTTGTACTCGCTGGTCTCGCCCATCATGTAGGTCAGCCCGGTGGCCTTGACCGCGTCGATGATCGCCGCGATCTCCTCCGTGCTGATCGCCATGGGGACGGCGGAGTACACGTGCTTGCCCGCGTTCAGGCCCTGGAGCACCAGCGGCCCGTGGGTCCAGCGCTGGGTGAAGATCGCGACGGCGTCGACGTCCTCCGACTCCAGCATGGCCTGGTAGGACGGGAAGGTGCCGGCCAGCCCCTGGGCGGAGGCGAGTCGGGCGGCCCTCTCGGGCAGCAGGTCGGTGACGTAGACGTCGCCGACGCCGGGGTGGGCCTGGAACAGGGTGGCGAACTGGCCCGAGAACTGCCCGGCGCCGACGATGCCGATGGAGAACGTCATGGAGCGCGTGCCCTTCACTGGGAGAGGATGAGGTTGATCTGGTCGTTGGTCTGATCGAGGCTGCTCACGGGTTTGCCGTTGCCGTAGATGTCCTCCATTGCAGGGGCCATGAGCGCCGTCATGTCCGCCGAGTAGCTGGCGATCGGGTACGAGAAGGTCCGGGAGTGCTTCTTGTCGGCCACGGGTTCGGTGAACGCCGAGACGTCGATGCCCTTCTCCCGGTACGCGGCGACGGCCGCCTCCGTCCCGGCCGGGGTGGCGGGGAAGACCACGCCGGACCTGCCGACGACGGTCTGGCACCGGTCCGAGGCCAGATAGGCCACCCACTTGCGGGCGCCCGCCTTGTTCTTGGAGGCCTGGGTGATCGAGTCGGCGAGGCCGTTCATCATCGTGGCACGCTTGCCGGTCGGGCCGACCGGCGTCAGGGCGGTCTTGATGTCCTTGCCCTTGAAGCCGGCGTAGGTGGAGATCATCCAGGCCCCGTCGAACGCGGTGGCCGCCTTGCCCGCCGCCACCTGGGTGTTCGCCTGGTTGGACTGGACGTTGTAGTCGGACAGGGGCGGCATGTAGCCCTTCTTCGCCAGCCCGAAGTACCACTGGATGACGGACTGGAAGGTCTTGCTGTCGTACTGGTACTTCGTGCCCCAGCGCGGCTTGTCGAGGTAGCTCCAGCCGGCGGAGGCGGCGAAGTTGCTCCACTGGGTCTGGCCGTCGCCGAAGCCGCCGCCGCCCGAAGCCATGCCGTAGACCTTGACGTTGTTCTTGTCGAAGCCCGGCTCGTCGCCCCGATTGCCGTTCCTGTCGACGGTGAGGTGGGCGATGGCCTTCTCGAAGGTGCCGCCGTCCCGCGGGTTCCAGGAGAGGTCGTTCAGCTGCTCGGGAGTGAGCCCGGCCGCCCGGGTCATCTTGGAGTTGTAGAACAGCGCGACCGTGTCCCAGTCCTTCGGGGCGCCGTAGCGGTGGCCGTCCTGGCCGATCCAGTTGGCGGCGAGGCCCGGTTGGTAGTCGGAGTCCTCGATGCCGAGGTCGTCGAGCGGTTCGAGGACCTTCAGGTCGGCGAACTGGCCGAAGTTCTGGATGTGGTCGGTGAACACGTCCGGCTGGGTGCCCGCGATGAACCCGGCGGTGAGCTTGGTCCAGTAGTCGCTCCACCCCAACTGCGTGATCTTCACCTTCAGTCCGGGGTTCTCCTTCTCGAACCCCTTGGCGCAGGCCTGGTAGGCGGGCAGCTGGTTGGCGTCCCACAGCCAGTACGTGACGGTGTTCGCGGACGAGCCTGCGGCACCTCCCTGCGCGCATCCGCCGACCAGGGACAGCGCCAGCGCTCCGGTCACCGCGACGAGCGGACGAAGTCGAATTCGCATCACAGTCCCCTTACTTGATCCCGGTGAAGCCGATGGAGCTGACGATGCGGCGGGCGAAGCAGGCGAACAGCACCAGCATCGGCAGCGCGGCGATCAGCGTCGCGGCCATGAGCCCGGACCAGTCGACGCCGGTCTGCGGGGTCTGCGCCCGGAAGACCGCCAGCGCCACGGTCAGCACGCGCGAGCTGTCGCTGTAGGAGACCATCAGCGGCCAGAAGTAGTCGTTCCAGGAGGTGATGTACGTCAGCACGGCCAGCGTGATGATCGGCGTGGACGCCATCGGCAGGACCACCCGGAAGAAGATCTTGATCTTTCCGGCGCCGTCGAGCAGCGCGGCCTCCTCGACCTCCTTGGGGATGTTCATGAAGAACTGCCGCAGGAAGAACACCGCGAACGGCGTCATGAACATGGTGGGCAGCGCGATGCCGAGGAGCGTGTCGATCAGGTGCAGCTGCTTGATCAGCACGAAATTCGGCAGCAGCGTGAAGATGGCGGGCACCATCATCCCGGCGAGGAACAGCCCGAAGACCTTGTCCCGGCCCCGCCAGCGCAGCCGCGAGAAGGCGTACGCGGCCATCGCCGAGAAGAAGATCTGGCACCCGGTGATCAGGGTCGAGACCAGCACCGAGTTGAGCAGGTAGCGCCAGAAGTCCAGCCCGCCGCCCGCGCCGCCCTGTGCGACGGCCTCCTCGGCCGACTGCAGGCCCAGCGCCCGTTCGAAGCCGCTGGTGGTGAGGTCCACGGGCAGGGGGTTGGTGGGGTCGGCGCTCAGGCCCGCGTTGGTGGAGAGCGCGGTGCGCAGGATCCAGTAGAACGGCAGCAGGGTGATGAGGACGATCAGCCCCATCACGGTCCAGGCGGCGGCCCGCCCGAAGGGGAACCTGCGCTGTCGCAGGGTCGTCGGTGTCGTTGTCGTCACGGCAGCCATGGCGGTGTCTCCCTTCCGTCAGCCGAGGTCGGTCCGGCCGGCCCGGGTGAGCCGGTACTGGAGGACGGTGATCGCGCTCAGCACGATCAGCAGGGCGACCGACATGGCCGAGGCGTAGCCGAACTGGAAGCGGCCGAACGCCGAGCCGTAGATGTAGTACTGCAGGACGTTGGTCGCGTTGGCCGGACCGCCCGCGGTCGTCACGGCGACGGTGTCGAACACCTGGAAGGACCCGATCACCGTCATGATCAGCACGACCGCGAGCACCGGCCGCAGCAGCGGCATGGTGATCCGCCAGAACATCCGCCACTCGCTCGCGCCGTCCACCCGGGCCGCCTCGTACATGTCGTTCGGGATGGCCTGGAGGCCGGCGAACAGCAGCAGGGCGGTGTAGCCCACGTGCCGCCACACGTTGATGAGCGCGATCGTCGGGATCGCCCAGGTCTCGTCGGCGAGGAACGGGATGCGGTCCACGCCGAGGCCGCTGATGATCTCGTTGCCGATGCCGAGCTGGGTGTCGAGGAGCCACAGCCAGACCAGACCGGCCACGACGTTCGACATCAGGTACGGCGTGAGCACGATGCCGCGCAGCATCGCCGACTGCGTCAGCCGCTGGAGCAGGACGGCGATGGTCAGCGCCGCGACCGTCTGGACGCCGATGTTGATGACGACGTACTCGACGGTGACCCACAGGGAGTCCCAGAAGATGGGGTCGTTGACCATGCGGACGTAGTTGTCCAGGCCCACCCACTCCGCCGGCGTCAGCAGGTTGAAGCGGGTGAAGCTCAGGTAGATGCCCCGCAGTGTCGGCCAGAGCAGGAAGACCAGGAAGCCGAGCAGGGCCGGCGCGATGAAGAGCGCGGCCAGCCGGCCGTCCCCCCGGTCCTCGCCGGACACCCCCTGTCGCGTCCCGGTCGTACTGCTGGCCTCCGCCGCGCCGCCCGTGGGCAGACGTGAAGGAGGACTGCTGGAGGCGATGGTCATCGGAGACTCCCTCGCTGCGGCGGCTCGTCCTCTGGCGGGACTTACTTTTGATGCGAAACAATTACGGCGTCAAGGGGCCTGCAAACATCGTTTCGCAGGAACCGACATCCACGTAGAGTGGTCATGTTGGTTTCGGTGTAAAAAAAATGAGAGAGGGGAGTCGGACCTTCATGACCGAAGGCACCGCCGGCTGGCTGCCGCTGAGCGCGGGGGAGCGCTCCGTGGCCATCGAAGTGCTCGTCCACGGCCCGCTCTCGCGCACCGAACTCGCCCGCAGGCTGGGTCTGTCGGCCGGCAGCCTCACCCGGCTCACCAAGCCGCTGATCGAGTCGGGGCTGCTCGTCGAGGTGCCCGAAGCCGATGCGCCCGCGGAGTCGCGCCAGGGCCGCCCCTCGCAGCCGCTGGACGTCGTCGCCGACTCGGGCTTCTTCCTCGGATTCAAGATCACCGAGGACATGGTCTACGGGGTCGTCACCACTCTGCGCAGCCACATCGTCGCCCGCCACGACCGTCCGCTCACCACCCACGACCCCGCCGAAGTGGCCGATGTGCTGGCCGAGATGGCCGCCGAACTGGGCGCGGGCCATCCCCGCCTCGCCGGGATCGGCATCGGGGTCGGCGGATTCGTCCAGGACCGTGCCGTGGTCGGCGAATCCCCCTTCCTGCTGTGGCGGGACGTCCCCCTGGCCGACCTGGTCGAGCAGCGCACCGGGCTGCCGGTGGTCGTCGAGAACGACGTCGCCGCCCTCGTCGAGGCCGAGACCTGGTTCGGTGCCGGACGCGGCCTGGAGCGCTTCGTCGTCCTCACCATCGGCGCCGGCCTCGGCTACGGGCTCGTACTGGGCGGCAGGCGGGTACCTTTCGCGGAGGAGGACCGCGGCTTCGGCCGGCACTGGATCGTCGACTCCCATGGGCCGCTCACCCCGGACGGCAGGCGCGGCAGCGCCGTTTCGCTGCTGACCATCCCCAGCATCCGCTACCAGGTCCGGGCCGCCACCGGCGGCGACCCCACCTACGACGAGATCCTCGCCCTGGCCGCCGCGGGGGAGCCGATGCCCGCCCGGGTCGTCGACGAGGCCGCCCGCGCCCTGGGGACGCTCGTCGCGCAGATCTCCAACTTCGTGATGCCGCAGAAGATCCTGCTCGCGGGGGAGGGGGTCGGGCTGATGGACGTGGCCGGGAAGACGGTCGAGGAGACGATCCGTGAGCACCGGCACCCGCTGGCCGCCCCGGTCGGTCTGGAGACGAAGGTGTCCGACTTCCACGACTGGGCCCGCGGCGCGGCCGTGTTGGCCATCAAGGTGCTGGTGCTGGGGTCGGCCGAAGCCTGAACGACGGCGAACTTCGCGGTGCCGAAAGGTACTCACAGGCGGCTGATGTGAACAGCCTCACGTTTACCGGGAGATGGACGTGATCAGTAACACTGTCCGAAATGACCGTTTAGCTCGTGATTACTCACATCGCCTTCACGTCCGGCGACGTATGCTTCACAGCATGTCCACCACCGTTGAAACATCATCCGAGCGATCGGCTGACGAAGTCAACGAGGAGATCCGCGCGCTGTGGCGCCGGTCGGGCGGGACACTGAGCGTCGAGCAGCGCGAGGAGTACCAGCGGCTCGTCCTGGAGTGGGCCTCCGCGGCCCCGCAGTCGGCGCCCGCGGCCTGACCTCCGTCCCGGCCCGCCGCGCATCGGACCCTCGTCGAAGGGCACCCCTGATCCAATGGGTGCCCTTCTCGCACTTTCCTCGGCCGTCGTCTACGGCATCGTCGTCCCCCAAGCTCTCGGCTTCGCTCGAGCAGGGTGTGCCCCCATCGCCGGCGGTCTGCTGTCCCGGCGCGTGCATCACAGCGCCGTCACCTTCCTCGGACAGCTGGGCGGGCTGCTGCTCGCCTGCGCCGCCGCACTCCTCTGCCCGCCGGCGCCGTCCACTCCGCCGACCTGCTCTGGAGAGCGCTGTCCGGCGTCGGGAGCGGCACGGCCATGTGGTTCCTCAACCGCGGGCTGAGCAGAGGGGATGGGGGCACCTCCCTGCTCGAGCGAAGCCGAGAGCTTGGGGGAGAGCGTCGTGGTGCCGGTGAGCGCCGTCACCGGTGTCGCGCTGTCGGTGCTGTGCGGGGTGCTCGTCCTCGGCGACCGTCCGGGCGCGGTCGCCTGGCTGGGTATCGCCGTCACGGTGCCCGCGCTGTGGTTCGTCGCCGGCGGCAGGGCCGGTGCCGGGAAGGGTACGGCGGACGGACTGGTCGCAAGTCTCGGCGTCACCGTGCAGTACCTCGCCCTCGGCCAGGCCGGGCCCGGAAGCGGGCTGTGGCCCGTCGCCGCGGGCCGGGTCGCCGCGGTCCTCGTCCTGGTGCCCGACGCCGCGCGGCACGCCCGCCGGCTGACGCTGCCGCCGGTCCGCTGCGTCCAGGCCGTTCTCATCGGGGCCGGTGCGGCCCTCGGCCTCGTGCTGTATCTGCTCGCCGCCCAGCGGCAGTTGCTGGCCGTCGCCGTGGTCCTGGCCTCCCTGTACCCGGCCCTCCCCGTGGTGCTGGGCCTCGCCCTGCTGCACGAGCGGATCAGCCGCCGTCAGGCGCTGGGGCTGCTGGGAGCGGGCATCGCGACCGTGCTCCTCACTCTGGGCTGACCGGCCCGTCCCGCGACCGCCGGCCACCCCTGTCATCCCCAAGTGGCCGAGTAGTACTGCCGGTACGCCTTGCGGTCCTGCTCCGCGCGGATCCACCGGGTCGCCACCAGTGCCACGAGGCTGCCCGCGATGACGAGCATGCCGGGGCCCACATTGCGCGGGTCGGTGAGACGGCTCAGCAGCGTCGACACGTCCGTGCCCGTGATCGGCGCCGACGAACCGGGCGAGGCAGCACCCGGCGAGGCCGACGGCGCGGGTGCGGCGCCCGTGCCACCGGACGACTTCGCGACGATGAGCTTGACGCCGAGCTCGGTCAGCGCCTTCGTCACCGGCTGGAAGAACGTCGTGCCGCCCGCCTTGCAGTCCCCGCTGCCGCCCGAGGTCAGGCCGATCGCGATGCCGTCGGCGAACATCGGGCCTCCGCTGTCGCCGGGTTCGGCGCACACGTTCGTCTCGATGAGGCCGGTGACCGTGCCCTCGGGGTAGTTGACCGTCGCGTTGAGCGCCGTCACCTCTCCCTGGCGCAGTCCGCTGGTGCTGCCGCTGCGGAAGATCTTCTGCCCGACCTCCGCGTCGGCGACGCCCGTGATCCGCACGCCCTTGCCGTCGCCGACCGCCACCACGTCCGCGCCCTTGCCCGCACGGCCGCCGTCGTACTTCACCAGGGAGTAGTCGTCGCCGGGGAAGCTCCCCCGGAGTGACGTGCCGACCTGCTGCCGGCCCCGGTCGTCGGCGAACCAGACCGAGCCGTCGGGCCCGCAGTGCCCCGCCGTGAGGATGAAGTCGCTCTTCCCGTCGGTCACGTTGAACCCCGCCGAACAGCGCCCGGCGGTCGACAGGATGGGCTGCGCGCCGTTGAGCCGGGTCGTGAACGTGCCCTCCGTGCGCTCCATCCGCACGAGGGAGCCGATGCCCTCGGCGACCTCGGTCATCCGGGACCAGTCGGAGGCGGAGACGGTGCTGTCACCGCGCACCACGACCTGGTTGCTCTTGTAGTCCAGGGCCCACGACGTGCCGGCCACCCGGGGGGCCGAACGCAGCGTTGCCGCGGCGGACTTGAGGTCGCTCATGCTGTGGCGGACCATCTTGGCCTGCGCGCCGGCGCGCTTCACCTCGGCGGCCGCCTTCTCGTCCGTCACGGCGACGACCGGCCGCCCGGCGGAGTCGATCCAGCTGCCCGCCGTGCGCGCGTTCCCGAGTTGCGTCACGAGGTCGGTGCCCTCGCCCGTCGCCGGCGGCGCGGTGAACGGGACGCCGATGACCGGGGCCGACGGCTCGCTCGCCACTGCGGTGGTGACCATCGCTCCTCCGAGGAGGAGTCCGCCGACGGCCGCCAGCCGTGTCACTCGCCGGACGACCCGTCGTCGTGCGTGCCTCATGCATGGCTCCCGAACCAGAACATCACGATGCGAACACCGCAGGGCCCTCCTTGAGTTGAGTGCCCTTCATCCATACGGGGCGGAGCCGTGCCGTGTTCAGCGCACCGGTGATCTCTTCGGCGTCAGCCCGTGACCGGGGCCGCGAGCAGGGCCCCGCTGCGCGCGTCGCCCCACACCGAGTCCGGATCGACGTAGGGCCTGAGCAGGGCGGTGAGCGCCGGGTCCCCGCGGCCGTTCAGCTCGTCGGACGCGATCTTGCGGGCGATCCCGGCGAGGAAGTCCGCCACCTGCACCCGCGCGTCGTCACGCGCCACGACGAGCCGCAGCCCCGCCAGGCCGATCCCGGCCCGCCGGGCCGTGTCCTCGATCCACGCGATCCGCTCCGGCGTCAGCATGTTCTGCCGGTCGTGCACCAGGCGGACCGGCCGCCCGCTCCCGCTCCAGAGCACGGCCGTCCGCACGATCGCCGGCAGCAGCGGGTTGAGCAGCGGTACCAGGGGCGGCCCGGCCAGGAACCCGTCCCGGTAGGCCACCGCGCGGGGCCGGGTCACGGCGAGCCGCTCCAGGATCCGTGCCGCGTCCGTACCCGGATGCGCCCGGCGCAGGGTGTCGACGGTGCCGTAGAAGGCGTCGACCGGATCTCCGTCGTGGCGGACCCGCAGCAACTGGTTGGCCGCCTCCAGGAACGCCCGCCAGCCGTCCTGCCCGAAGACCGGGTGCCCCGCGCGGAACAGGACGGCCGCCTCGGCCGCGTCGTCCAGCAGCAGGCCGAGGGTCCGGTCCACCACGAAGTACGTCTTCTCCATGAGGTGCACCCGCGCCCGCCCGTGGATCGGGCCTTCCGGCGCGAGGAGCCACTCCAGCACCGCGCGGTGCTTCTCCCGCAGCAGGTGGTTCGCCTTGTACTCCTCGGCCGGCGACCGGATCCGGTCCCGGATCTCCCGCACTGCCGCCTCGGCCGACGCCATGGACAGCGACACCCCGGCGTGCGCGAACACGTCCGTGTTGCCGCCGGTGAGGTTCTCACCGTCCGACCCCGACTCGTCGCAGGCGATCTCCAGCGACGCGCCCACCGCCCCGCCGCGCTCGCCGTCCGCACGATTCCCGCTCACCGCACAGCCCCCTATCGTGTGTCCATGACCAGGATCCCGCACGAGTCGTCCGGTGAACCGAATCCCCTGCAAGCCCTCCCTCTCGACCGCCTGCGGCAGCGCACCAGCATGAAGTGGCGCACCTACCCGGAAGACGTGCTGCCGCTGTGGGTGGCCGAGATGGACGTGCCGCTCGCCGAGCCCGTGGTGCGCGCCGTCACCGACGCGCTCCACCTCGGCGACACGGGCTACCCGGCCGGCACCGCCTACGCGGAGGCCCTGGCCGCCTTCGCCGGGAAGCGCTGGGGCTGGGAGGGGCTCGCCGTGGAGCGCACCGCGATCGTGCCCGACGTCATGCTGGGTGTCGTCGAGATGCTCAAACTGGTCACAGGACCCGGTGACACGGTGGTAGTGAACCCGCCCGTGTACCCGCCGTTCTACATGTTCGTGGAGCACATGGACCGGCGGGTGGCCGAAGCCCCGCTCGGGGCGGACGGGCGCATCGACCCGGACGTCCTGGAGTCGTCCTTCCGGCAGGCTGTGGCGGGCGGGAGGCGAGCCGCCTATCTGCTGTGCAACCCCCACAATCCGACCGGCACCGTGCACACGGAAGAGGAACTGTCCGCCGTCGCCCGCCTCGCCGAGCGGTACGGCGTGCGCGTCGTCGCCGACGAGATCCACGCCCCGCTCGTGCTCGGCGGCGCCGGCTTCGTGCCGTATCTGAGCGTGCCGGGCGCCGAGCGCGGCCTGTCCCTGATGTCGGCCTCCAAGGGCTGGAACCTGCCCGGGCTCAAGGCCGCCCTCGCGGTCGCCGGGCCCGGGGCCGCCGCCGACCTGGACCGCATGCCGGAAGAGGTGGGGCACGGCCCCAGCCACGTCGCCGTCATCGCCCACACCGCCGCCCTGCGCGACGGCGTCACCTGGCTGGACGCCCTGCTGACGGGCCTCGACGACAACCGGCGGCTGCTCGCGGACCTGCTGGCCGAACACCTGCCCGCGATCCGCTTCCGGCCCGGCGACGCCACCTACCTGGCCTGGCTCGACTGCCGCGCCCTCGGGCTCGGCGACGACCCGGCCGACGTCTTCCTGCACCGCGGCCGCGTCGCCCTCAGCTCCGGCCTTCCCTTCGGCACCGGCGGCACCGGCCATGCCCGTCTCAATCTGGCGGCCTCACAGGAGGTGCTCACGGAGGCGGTGCGCAGGATGGCGACGGCGCTGCGCTGAACCCGCGGGCACGCTCATACACTTCCCGCCATGCACGACAGGACGCTGGACGCACTCGGCGCGGGCAAATACCTGCTGGTCACCAGCTACCGCAGGAACGGCACGCCGGTCGCCACCCCGGTCTGGGTGGTACGCGACGGGGAGGCGCTCGGTGTGTGGACGGCCGCCGACTCCTGGAAGGTGAAGCGGATCCGCAACCGCGCCGACGTGCTGGTCGGCCCCTGCGACCTGCGCGGCAACCCCACCGGCGAGCAGGTGCCCGCGACGGCGGAGGTCTGCGACGCGGCCACCACCGACCGCTACCGGCAGCTGGTCGGCCGCAAGTACGGCTTGACGGGCCGGCTGACCCTGCTGGGCAGCCGGCTGCGCCGGGGCGTGGACGGCACGGTGGGCATCCGCATCACCCTCTGAGGTCGGGCAAGCGCTTTCGGCCGTGGGGGAGTGGGGGCCCCGTCCGCGGGAAAGGGCACCTGCCATGAGCCGAACTCCCGTCCTGCGCGCAGCCGTCGTCGGCACCGGCCACCGGGCCCAGCTGTTCACCCGCGGTCTCGCCGAACGCCCCGGCCATGTCGTGGCCGCGCTGTGCGACCCCAGCCCGACCCGGATGGCCTTCCACAACCGGCTGCTGGCCGAGACCGGCGCACCGGCCGCCACCGCGTGGGAGCCCGGCCGGTTCACCGACCTGCTCGCCGAGGAGGGCATCGACGAGGTCGTCGTCACCACCGTCGACGCCGAGCACGACCGCTACATCGTCCCCGCTCTGAAGGCGGGCTGCCGGGTCGTCACCGAGAAGCCGATGACCGTCGACGCCGGGCGCTGCGCCCGCATCCTCGACACCGTCCGCGCCACCGGCAACTCCCTGACGGTCGCCTTCAACTACCGCTTCAACCCCGTGCACGAGACAGTCCGCGAACTGCTCGCCGACGGCGCGATCGGCGAGGTGCTGTCGGTCCACTTCGAGTGGCTGCTCGACGTACGGCACGGCGCCGACTACTTCCGCCGCTGGCACCGCGAGAAGCGGCACAGCGGCGGCCTGATGGTGCACAAGTCCTCGCACCACTTCGACCTGGTGAACTGGTGGCTCGCCGACGAGCCCCGGGAAGCCTTCGGCTACGGGCGGCTCGGCTTCTACGGCCGCGAGGCGGGGGAGCGGCACGGACTGCGCCGGGACTACGACCGCGCCCACGGCGCCGAGCCGGCCGCCGGCGACCCCTTCGCCCTGGACCTCGCGGCCGACGACACCCTGCGCGCCCTCTACCTGGACGCCGAACGCGACGACGGCTACCTGCGCGACCGCAACGTCTTCGACGGGCCGGTCACCATCGAGGACGACATGTCCGTCCTGGTGCGCTACGCGCGCGGCGCGACGATGACGTACCACCTGACCGCCTACTCCCCTTGGGAGGGCTACCGGGTGATGTTCAACGGCAGCGCGGGCCGGCTGGAGCTGGAGGTGGAGGAGAGCCGCTGGCAGCCGCCGCTGAGCCGGATCACCTCGGCGGTGGGCGCGGTGCACGGCGACACGGCGCCCGAGCACGCGGGCGGCGCCCGTCTCACCCTGCGCCCGCTGTGGCAGCCACCGCAGGACGTGTCGCTCGCGGTCGCCCACGAGGCCCACGGCGGCGGTGATCCGCGCATGCTCGACGCGCTGTTCGGGCCCGTCGGCCCCGCCCGCCCGGCGGACACCGGTGCCGCGGCCCGTGCCACGGCCACCGAACGCGACGGGGCGCTCGCCCTCCTGGTGGGACTGGCGGCGAACCGGAGCTTCGAGACGGGACGGCCCGTGCGCACCGACGAGCTGATCGCGGGCTGAGGGGGCGTCAGCTCCAGGCCCGGTACGGCTCGTCCAGGAGCTGGAAGACCGGCTCGCCCCGTACCGGGTCCTTGGCCGTGGACAGCCGCACCCGGTCCCCGCTGTGGATGCCGATCGGCGGACCCATCACCCGGCCGCGCACCACGAACCCCTCGGACATCTCTATCTGCGACACGTTGCGCGCCGCGGGGGTGTTGCGGTGCACCACCGTGGAATGGCGGACGGTGCCCGTGCCCTCGGCGCGCTCGGTGCGCAGTTCGCTGCCCCGGCAGACCGGACACAGCAGCCGGTGATACATGGCGGTGCCGCACCAGGTGCAGCGCTGGAAGAGGATGGCCTCTTGGTTCTGGCCCCTCGGGTCGAGCAGACCCGTCGCGGAGCCGGCTGCCTGCTGAGCGACGCTCCCTGAGTGGTACACGCTGGTCAACTCCCTGCACTCGGCCGGAATCCGCGCACGCGATCACCCGCGCACACGTGTGCGCGGTTCGCCGTGCCACCGTGCACGCAGCACAGAGTATGGCACTCAGTGCCACTCGTAAAGGCACTCCGTACCCTCAATATGAGGGCGCTCAGCCCCGCCCCAGCGTCGCCTCGATCTCCTGCACCACCCGCCACAGCGGCGCCCCGCGCCGCGCCACGACGACCACCACGTCCTCCGGCCGCTCCGCCACCGGCGGCACCGGCACGGCCCCGAACGCCGACTGCACGTAGGCCAGCGCGTGGTCGACCGCGGTGCTCGCCTCGCCCCGCCCGTCCGAACGCAGCCAGGACCGCAGCGCGTTGTTGTGCGCCGCCACCACCGCCGCCGCGATCACGTCGGCCTGCAGGATGCCCTCCCGGCGGGCGGCGAAGCGCCGTCGCAGGTACTCGGCGAGGGCCCGCTCGTAGCGCCACACGACCGACAGCTCGTAGGCGCGCAGCCCCGGCACCTGCCTGGTGAGACGGTAGCGCTGCACCGAGAACGTCGGGTTCTCGGCGTACATGCGCAGCACGAGCCGTGCCGCGTCGCAGACCCGCCCCACGGGTTCGTCGTCGTCGGAGCCGTCCGCCAGGAAGGCCGTCATGTCGGCCAGACACCGCTCGTGGTCCGGGAAGACCACGTCCTCCTTGGAAGGGAAGTACCGGAAGAACGAGCGCCGTCCGACACCGGCGAGCGCCACGATGTCGTCGACGGTGGTCTGCTCGTACCCCCGCTCCAGGAACAGCCGGAAGGCCGCAGCCACCAGGGCGTCCCGCATGGGTGGTTTTCCGGTACCGGCCTCGTCCTTCTCGGAGCTCATGGGCGCGAACGTAGCACCCGGAAGATCAGGCGTGGCACTCAGTGCACACCACCCGAGGTACTGAGTGCTCTGCCGACCGGGCCCGGCCGGTCGCTGAACCCCGGACGCGCAGGCCGCGTATCTAGCGGCAGGACGATCCCCGAAGACGGGCGCCCCCGGCCCGGACGAAGGAGTACAGCGTGTCGACACCGTCCGAGCCCCGGCCGCCGCACGACGGCCCGGCCCTCGAACCCATCCGCGTCCTGCGGCCCCGCCGCACCGACGCGCTCGCGGAACTGATGCGGGAGTTCCAGCGGGAGACCGGCCGCGACCCGGGCCGGCAGGATTCCGGCCGCGACCCCGGCGGCTACGAGTCCGTCGCACTGCCCGGGCCGCCGACCGGCTCCGAGGCCCTGACGCAGGAGCTCCCTCCCGTGTCCCGCGCGACCACCCGCCGCTCCACCCGCGCCGTCCCCCCTGGGGCCCGGCTGCGCCGCGCCGCCGTCGCGGTGGCCCTCCTGGCCGCCGCGGTGATCGGCTTCGGCGGTGCGCTCCTGCTGCGCGGCGAGCACAAGGACGACACCGCCGCGCCCGCGCCGGGCCCGCCCCGGGCCGCCCCCTCCACCTCCGACCCCACGCCCACCCCGTCCGGCCCGGCCGCCCCCGCACCCGTGGACCCCGACGGCGCCGGCACGCTGCGCGAGGGAGCCAGCGGCCCCGAGGTGACCGAACTCCAGCAACGCCTCCTGCGCATCCCGGACGTCTACCGGGACGGCTCCACCAGCGGCCGCTACGACCCCACCCTCACCGCGGCGGTCGCCCGCTTCCAGCTCTGGTACGGCATCCGCGGCGACGAGACCGGCGTGTACGGCAACGACACCCGGGCCGCACTGGAGTCCCGCACCCCGGCGGGGGTGAGCTGATGTGTGACGATGGCCGGCATGGACGAGTTCGTCGACCGGCTGAACCCCGAGATGTACGTGGTCACCGCCGCCGCGGGCGGTGAACGGGCGGGATGCCTGGTCGGGTTCGCCTCGCAGTGCTCGCTGCGGCCCGTGCGGTTCGTGGTGTGGCTGTCCGAGCTCAACCACACCTTCCGGGTGGCCCGGAACGCGGACGTCCTCGCCGTGCACCTGCTCGGCCGCGAACAGTACGGCCTCGCCGAGCTGTTCGGCGGGCACACCGGTGACACCACGGACAAGTTCCAGGACGTCCGTCTGCGGGAGGCGTACGGCGGCGCCCTCGTCCTGGAGGACGCGCCCGCCTGGTTCGTCGGCCGGATCCTGACCCGTGCGGGCGGCGGCGACCACATCGGCTTCGTCCTCGACCCGGTCGAGTGGGGCGGACACGAGGCGCACGACGGGCCGCTGCTGCGGCTTTCCGACGCCCTCACCATCGACCCGGGCCACCCGGTCGACTGACGTCACCCTCTCCAGTCGAACGCCGGGCAAGGGCTGGGGAAAGCGGCACAACGGCGGGGCAAACCGGCGTCATCCTGGGCAGGGGCGACGCACGAGGCGCCCGAACCGCTGCGAACCGAAGGCCACGCCCATGAACGGCTCCCGCATTCCCGGCCTGGTGCTGCCCACCCTGTTCCTGCTGGCCCTGCTCGTGGGCCTGTGGTGGTACTGGCGTCACCGCGGCGACTCGTGAGAGCGGCGACCCCTACCCGTCCCGAACCCCGGGCACCCGGACGTCCACCACGCACACGTCGTCCCGCCGCTCGTCCGGCAGCATCCGCGCGAGCAACGGCCCCAGCGAGGCGGGCCCGTCACCGTGCGGAGCCGCCACCGCCTCGGCGAGCTGCTCCAGACCCCGGTCGATGCTGTCCGGGGGGTGCTCCACGAGGCCGTCGGTGTACAGGATGAGCCGGTCGCCCGGGTCGAGTCGGCACTCCGCCTCCTGGTAGACCGGCGTGGCGGTCGCCCCGAGCAGCATGCCGTGCGGCCTGAACAGATACCGCGCCTCGCCGTCCCGCAGCAGCAGCGGCGGGGGGTGTCCCGCCTGGGCCCACACCAGGCGCCGGCGGCGCGGCTCGTAGCGGGCCAGCACCATCGTGGCGGTCGCGTGGGAGTCGCGTGAGTGCAGCAGCAGGGTGTTCAGCCGGGCGAGCGCGCCGGTCAGCGACGAGCCCGTGATGACCATGCCCTTCGCGGTGAACCTGAGCTGGGCCATCGTGGCCACCGCGTCGACGCCGTGCCCGGCGACATCGCCGACCACCAGCAGCGCGTCCCCCTCGGGCAGTTCGATGGCACTGAACCAGTCACCGCCGACGTGCACACCCGACTGGGCCGGAAGGTAGGCGACCTCGACGCGCAGCCCGGCCAGGTGCACGGGCCGGTTGGACATCGGCAGCAGAGCGTGCTGGAGCCGGGAGGCCAGGGTCCGCTCGGCCTGCAGCACGTCGTGCTGGGTCAGGATCGCCCGCTCGCTCTCGACCAGGGCCAGCTCGGCCCGCCGCCGGGCGGTCATGTCCTGCACGAAGCCGTGCACCTCGACGGGCGTCCCGTGCCGGTCGGCCACCGCCTCGGCCACCAGCCGCAGGTGCCGGATGCCGCCGCTCGTCCGGATCCGGAACGGTACGTCGAACGGCCGCCCGCCGTGGACGAGTTCACCGATGGCACGCGTCAGCGCGGGCGTGTCCTCGGGCAGCGCGAGCTCCGGCACCTCGGGCAGAGGCACCGGGCCGTGTGCCGGGTCCCGGCCGACGAGGGAGAACACCTGGGTCGACCAGGACGCCTCCCGGGTGGCCAGGTTCCAGTTCGCCCAGCCGAGATTGCCCAGCCGCTGGAGGTCCGCCAGCCGCTGCTCCTGCCGGTCGGAGGAGCCGTGCCTGATCCAGGAGACGACGAGGGCGTCGCCCAGCGGGGCCACCCGCGCCGTGTACACGGACAGTTCGGCGACGCCCGCCAGGACCTCCTCGTGCGCGAACGGCTCGCCCTGGTAGGCCTTCCCGGTGGCCAGCACCTGCAGACAGCCCTGCCACAGCGGCTCGGCCGCCAGGGCCGGCCGCAGTTCCAGCAGCCGCCGCCCGGCCGGTTCCTCACCGGTCCGGCCCAGCAGATCACCCACCTGCGCGGTCGCGGCCTCCACCCGGAAGTCCTCGGTCTCGCCCGTCGCGGCCCGCAGCGGGGTGAGCAGCATCGCCGCGACAGGCAGCGCCTCGAACAGCGCCTGCACCGCGTCGGTGGTGGCGTCGGCGTCGCGCTCGGGCGGGGGGTCGAAGGTGCGCAGCCGGCCGGCGCACAGGCTGGTGGCGCCCCGCAGGTGGGCCCGGTCGCGCGGGGTGAACACGCCTGCCCGGCCGCGCAGCACGCCGATGCAGACCTCGGCCGGGCCCGCGGCGACCACGGGCAGCCAGGCACGTGAGCGCCACAGGTGGGGAGGGTCGCCGATGAGCAGGTACCGCCGTTCGTCCGCTGCGAAGTCCTCCAGCCAGCGCGGCTCACCCGCCCGCAGTGCGTCCAGCGCCGCCATGCCGCTCAGCGGCGGCACCTGGCCCCACTGGGCCGCCAGCCGGTCCTCGATGCCGGCGTGCCCGATCAGACCGAGCCCGCCGTCGGGCCTGCGTGCGTAGATCAGGACCGCTTCGGCTCCCATGTCGGGGCCGAGATGCTCCAGCAGGCACCGGGCGAGGTCGTGCGGTGTCATCACCCGAACGAGGGCCTGGCCGAGGCGGGCCAGGGCGGCGGTGACGTCGTCCGGCGCGTCCGACTGCTCCAGGGCCGCCTCCCCGGAAGGGTGTGCCCCGGCGCCGGGGGATTCGCCCGCCCTGCCCGGGGCGGGCGGGGCGGGCGCGAGGGTGCCCAGGGTGATCCAGCACTCCTCCAGCAGGGTGTGACGGGCGGCCTTGGCCCGCTGGAGCAGCAGTTCGCCCGCGGCGTCCGCGGGGCAACCGGTCAGTGACATGACCGCGCCCTTGGCCCGTTCCACGACAGCAGCCGTGGCCGCCTGGTCGCGCAGCCGGTCCAGCTCGGCGCGCTGCCGGGCGACGATCTTGGTCAGTTCGACCAGATCCGGTGCGGCACCGGACTGCGCCGGCGTCACGGGCTCGCTCGTCACGCGTTGAGCATGGCACACCCGGCCCGATTCGAAGAGCGGCTTGTGCGCACGGACTGATCGCCCGGCCCCGGCGCCCCATCCGTCACTCGGGCCTCGCCGGGCAGTGGTCAGCGGCCGTCGCGCGGGTACAGCCACAACCGCAGGAGCCGGCTCAGCCGCGGCATCACCAGGTACGTCAGCACGGGCAGCAGCACCAGCGGGAAGACGGCCGCCCGCAGGGGCAGCGGCCAGGCGGCGGTGTGGGGCGTCACCAGCCACTGGACGAGCAGGGTGAAGGGGTAGGCGCCGAGGAAGGTGGTGAGGACCATCTTCCACCGGGGCGGGGCCTGGACCGTGGTGCCCGGGAGGCTGAACCAGGTCTCCATCCCGGTCGTCGACTGGCGCTCGCTGCTGACCTCGGTGGCGATGTCCTCGATGCGCCGGTGCCAGCGCGCGCGCTCCTCGGACTCCAGCCAGGCGGCGAGCCGGTGCTGATCGGACCAGCGCAGGACCGCGTGGTAGCGGTGGCCGTCCTCGGGCGTCAGCCAGGAGACGCCCTCGTTGCCGGGGAACTGTCTGGCGCAGCGGGTGATGCCGTGCGTCCACTCCTCGAACCGCTGCTCCCGGCCGGGGCGCACCTGCCAGGTCAGAACAGTGGTCACCGGCTCGCCGCGCCGGGCTGTGGTGGTGCTCATTCCCCCACGGGTGCCACGCGCGGCGCCGGTCATGCCCGGTGGCTCACGGCTGGCGGTTCGCCTCCACCAGGGCCTGGGTCACCGCCCGGACGCTGCGCGCGATGTGCTGGAGCTGCATGACCTCGGCCGCGTACAGCTTGATGGTGTGCTCGATGACCCCCTCGTGCAGGCCGAGCCCGGGCAGGTCGGCGCGGGCGGTCTGCAGGGCGGTGCGGGCGACCCGGATCTCGTTCTGGACCTGGATCTGGGCGTGCCGGGCCAGGAGGACGGGGTGGCGGACGAACACGGGGTATCCGGCGTAGCGCGAGGGCACCAGTTCGCGCAGCCACTTGGCCGCCGAACGCTCCCAGTCGTAGCTCCCGGGGGTCTTGACCTGGCAGGGCCAGTCGGGGCTGATGCGCGTGGTGGTCAGGTGCATGATCATCGCTTCCGGGTGTGCGGCGTCGTGAGGGTGGACGACGGGTCGGGGCGGCCCCGGCCTAGGGGATGACCGGGGCCGCCACGAACACCCGGGACGCCGGAGTGGGTAGGACCCGGCTCCACGGGTGCGGAACGGATCCGGAACTGCCGGGTCGCGATCCGTGAGCAGTATTTATATATGCCATCCGGTTTGCAAGAAGCATGAAAACATTCATGCGTGCTTTGTTGTGGATGGTCCCCATGTGGTGTCCACCGCGTGCCGCTCAGTCCCTGAGGAAGAACTGGTGCTGGTCGGCGAGCTGCTCGTACTCCTCAAGGCGCGCCTGCGTCCGCTCCGGGTCCGCGTCCGTCATGGCCTGGAGCAGCGCCGAGCACATCACGCCCGGCGCCGCGTAGGAGTCGAAGACCAGCCGCGACCCGGTCCCGAGGGCGAAGACGACGTCCGCCTCGTCCGCCAGCGGCCCGAGCGCCAGATCGGTGATCAGCGCGACCTTGAGCCCGGCGCCCCGCGCGACCCGCACGGCGGTCAGCGTCTCCTGGGCGTGCCGGGGCAGGGAGAACGCCAGCACCCACGTACCACCCGCCTCACGCGACTGCAGCAGCGCGTCGTAGGCGACGCTGCCGCCCCGCGTCACGAGCCGTACGTCCGGATGGATCCGGCGGGCGGCGTAGGCGAAGTACTCGGCGAGGGAGACGGAGATGCGCAGCCCGAGGACGGTCAGGGGGGTGGAGGAGGAGAGCTTGCGGCCGACGTCGATGACCACGCCCGGGTCGGCCAGGTCGCGCCGCAGGTTCTCCAGGTTCTCGATCTCGGCGTCGACCGCCGCCTGCAGTTCGTTGCCCCGCACCTCCTCGGCCGGGCCGACGGCGAGGGTGCCCAGCGCGATCGACTGGAGCTTCTCCCGCAGCGCCGGGTAACCGCTGAAGCCGACCGCCGAGGCGAACCGCGTCACCGAGGGCTGGCTGACCCCGGCCCGGTCCGCCAGATCAGTGATCGAGAGGAACGCCGCCTCGGTGATGTGCTCGATCAGGTACTGCGCGATGCGCCGCTGCCCCGGGGACAGCCGGGGACGGTCGAAGAGCGCCCTGAGCTGGGCGGACGGGGAGACCTCCGCTTCGGGGGCGGCCTTCCCCGAGGTGATCGCGGATGCCTGTGCGCGTGCCTGCTGCGGCGATGGCACCGGTGCGCCTCCTTCGTCTCCCAGGACGTTCAACATAGCTCACGCACATGGTGACCAGGGCTTCTTCGGGCAGCATGAGCTGCCCGGCCGGGGGTTACCCGTACGCCGGGCGGGAACCCGCCGCCGCACACGACCCCCGAGAGGAGCCGCCGACATGACCGTCCCCGAGGAGAACCGTCCCAAGACGGAGACCACGGACGAACTGCTGGAACACCAGGACGACCACAGCTCCCGGCCGCCCGGCGCGACCGGCCGCACGATGCGCGAGGCCCTGGAAGAGGCCGAGGTGCGCCCCGACGACTACGACGACCGATAGGCGGTGTCCTTCCAGGAGACCCACGGCACCCCGATCGAATCGACGACGCTTCCGGCAGGTGAGACGGCATGGGCGCGCTGAGTGCGCTGGAACAGACACTGGAGAACCGCCTGGACGCGCTGTGGGCGCGGCTCCTCGACAGGGAGCCCGTCGAGGTCCTCGACGCCCTGCGGCGCGCATGCGACGACAACGCCGTCGTGTGCCGTGAGGGCCGCATCATGGTCCCCAACGCCTACGACGTGGAACTGTCCGACGACGTGCACGACCATCTGACCCGCACCGGCACCGACGTGGGCCAGGCCCTCACCGACAGCCTGTGCCGCCACGCGGAACGCCGCGGCTACGAGTTCGCCGGCCCGCTTGCGGTCCATGTGGCGAGGGCTCCCGACGTGCCCAACGGCCGCTACCGGGTGGCCGGCCGGGTCATGGAGCACGTGAGCGCGGACGGGTTCTTCTACGCGACCCACTGACACGCGACGCACTCACGCGATGCACTGACGTACGCGCGCGACCGCACTCACGCGCGACCGCACTCAACGGCGGTACAGCGTGATCGAGTGCCCGACGTCGTCCACGGGGCGGCTGCCGCCGATCAGTTCGGCCAGCCGCCCCGTGGCCTTCGCAGCCGCCGAGTCCGACACGGCCAGCAGTCCCCGCACCTCACGGACCGGCACCCGCCGGGGATCTTGGGCCTGGATGCCGTAGAAGGACGGCACACCACTGCCCTTGTACACGAGCCACACCCGCTCGCCCGGATACCGCTCGCGGAGCCGGTCCGCGAGCCGCCCGAGGTCCTGCCCCCAGTCGACGTTCGAGTCGTGCAGCCACTCCCGGGTCCTGCCCGGCCCCCCGAACGCCTCATTGGAGTACGGCAGATAGTAGGGATACGCCCGCACCGAACTGACGGCGGCGAACGCCACCAGTACGGCCAGCCCCACGCGGACCCACCGCCGCCGCACCGCGAGCACGCACCCCGCCGCCACCGCGAGGAACAGCGGCAGGAACACGGCGTAGCGCGTCCCCAAGTCCCGCGCCCCCTGCATGACCGCAGCCAGCAGCACCAGGGGAACGGCCAGCACCCAGGGCGCGGCAGGCCGCAGCCGCCGGACCGCGACGAGGGCCGCGGCACCCGCGACCCACAGCACGAGCATCCCCAGCGGGGTCTTCACCAGCAGCGCGGCCGGCAGGTAGTACCAGAGCGAGCCGTCGTACAGCCGCCCGAACAAAAACCCCTGCCAGGGCCGGTTCTCCAGCCCGAACTGCACCCGCATCCCGTCCCGGTAGGCCTCCGGGAACGGCATCAGTTCCACCAGCAGCCCCCGCAGTCCGCGCACCACCGGTACCTGCTGCTCCGGAGCCCAGCGCAGCCGCGGATCGACCATCAGATACGTGACCCACACGACGGCGACGGCGACCAGGGCCATCCCACCGGCCGCCGCAACGGCCCGGAGCCGACTGCCGCCGGACGACCGCCGCACGGACACCGCGGTCAGCGCCACCAGCACCGGCACAGCGGGCAGCATGCTCATCTTCGTGGCCAGCGCGGCGCCCAGCGCCACTCCCGCGAGCGGCGCGTACAGCCGCGGTCTCCGGCGGGCCCGCCACACCAGCCACGCCGAGGTCAGCACGAACCCGGCGGCCGGTACGTCGAGCGTGGCGAGCGAGCCGTGGGCGATGACGTCGGGGGAGAAGCAGTACAGCGCGAGGGCGGCCAACCCCGCGAGCGGCCCGGCCAGTTCACGGGCGAAGGCGAACACCACCAGCCCGAACGACAGGGTCAGCGCGATCACCGGCAGGCGGGCCAGGATCATCAGCCGCCAGGGATCGTTGCCCGCCTCGTACAGCAGATGCCGGCCCGACCGCCCCTGGTCCCCGGCGAAGGCCGGGTCGAGGTGCGGATCCGCCAGGGCGACCCCCACGCCGATGAGCAGTTTGCCGAGCGGCGGATGCTCGGGGTTGTGCCGCAACCGGTGCTCGTGCACGTACTGGGCGGCCGCGCCCACGTACACCGGTTCGTCGATCGTCGGGGTCTGCCGCACGGCGGTCGTGAGCATCGCGAAGGCCATCTGCGCGAGCAGTACGGCCACGATCAGCGGCACCGGCCACCGCCTGCCGGGCCGGTGCGCGCCCTCCGCCGGTACCGGGGGCGGGAGCGGCACCGGCCGGGGAACGGCGGGAGCGATCCGGAGGGCCCTCATGGACCCAACTGTGCATCAGCCCCCGCCGTGGAAAGCGCTACCTCCGCACGAGTCGCACCGACAGACCGCCGGCCGTGTGGACGGGGACGGCCAGCAGCGTCTCGGAGTCCAGCTCGACCCGGTCGAACCGGCCGCGCAGCTGTGCGGCGGACAGGACGGGAAGGGTCGTCCCGGCGACCGGCGGCCGCTCCGAGTCGAGCCGCAGCGACAGCACGCTGCCCCGGCCGAGCAGGACCCGCCGGCTCACCGTGAGGGCGGGGCCGTGGTTCCTGCGGAGCAGCAGCTCCAGCGCCGACTCGCCGTCCTGGACGTACGAGCCGCGCACCCGCAGCACCTTGTCCGCGCGCAGCGTGCCGCCGGTGACCCGGACGTCGCCCTCGCCCAGCGCGTTCGGCGCCCCGGCGACCAGCACGCCGTCCTCGACGACGGTCCCGCCGTGATAGCGGTTGTGGCCCGTCAGGGTGAGCGTGCCCGAGCCACGCTTGGTCAGACCGCCGTCGCCCTCGATGTCGTTGCGCCAGCTGTCGGCCGCGTGGAAGCCGCCGGCCGCCGCGTCCAGCGTCACGGTGACGTCCCGGTCGAACGCGCCGTAACCGTCCGCCGCGGCGAACAGGTTCAGCCGGCCCCACTGCTCGAAGCCGTCCAGCAGGACATAGCCGGAGGGCAGCGCCGTCGTCCGCAGCACCTCGCGCCGCTGGGCCGCGCTCAGGTACGGAAGGCGCGTCTCCAGCAGTACCTCCGCGCCCTTCGGCACGGTGAGCGGGTCCTTGCGGCCCCGGCGCGGCAGGACGTACGTCAACCGGTGGGCGACCGAGCGGGCGTTGGCGGCACGGTCGGCGTAGGCGTCCCCGGCGCCCGGGTGGGCGTAGTCGTACAGCGTGTCCGCCGTGGTGCCGGTGCGCTGCGTGAAGTAGGCGAGGGCCTGGGCGCGGGCCGCCGCCTTGAGCTCCGCGTTCGCCGGGTCGGCCAGGGTGGCAGCGGCCAGCGCGGTGGCCATGATCCGTCCGCCGATCACGTCGACGGGGGAGTGCATGCCCGCCACGATGCGGGTGTGGGCCAGCTCCAGGGCACGCGTCACCAGCTCCTGGAAACGCTCGGGAACCGCGTACGCGTACGCCAGCGACGCCAGGTGCAGGGCATTGGTGTGGCCACTGGGGAAACCGCCGTCCTCGGCGGGCTTGTCGCCACGCTGGCGCAGCAGCTGCGGGGCGACGACGACCTTCGACTCGTACACCGGGAAGCCGAACTCGTCCGTCTCGCCGGTGTCGACGACCTCGCTTTCCTCGTTCATCCGCCACGGGCGCGGGTACTGGTAGGCGAACTTGGCCGGGTTGCTGGAGGCCCAGTTGCCGCGCAAGGTGTCCACCAGCCGGGCCACGAGGCCGAGTTCGGAGTCGTACGAGCCCGCGCCCAGTGCGGAGCCGGCCGGGGCGTCGGCGGGCACGGCATCGCTGATCTTGGCCGATGGGGTGCCGTCCGGGGCGCTGGTGATCGAAGTGACCGCCTTGGCGCCCGTCTTGTAGAGCGCGGCGAGCGGGCCGAGGCCGCCGATCATGGAGTAGCTCTGGTGCTGGCGGTCAATGACGAAGGCTTCCTTGGCCTCCGCCTCGGTGCGGTCGGCGGTGATCCGCTCGCAGTAACGCACGTTGGAGCGCAGCACGTCCGGCATGAGCGGGATGCCGGTGTTCCAGGTGCCGGTCTTCCACACCTGGGCGAAGCCCCCGAGAGCCCGGACGACCGCGTTGGTCTCGGGGGTCTGGTTCGCCAGGACGTTCGTCTTGTAGTCGTCGACGAACGCGGCGGGAGCGGTGGCGGCCTTGGCGTCCGCGGCACCCAGCCACCCGACGAGGGTCGGCGCGGCGACCAGCGCGGCCGAGCCGCCCAGGGAAGTTCTGAGGAAGCCCCTCCGGTTCAGGGTGGGGGAGTGGTGCCCGGCGGATGACGGCATGGGTGTGCCTCTCTTCAGTTCTTCGGAGATGTGACCGGGGAAAGTCGTGCGATCTTGCCTGATTCGAAGGCCGAGCCGTGTCCCGTCGAAGAGGGTTCGGCGGCCGGGAGGTGTCCCACGGATGAACGCACGGCCCGGCTCACCGCAGCGACCGCGCCAGCGCCACCGCGCCCTCGACCGGTGGTACGCGAAGGGGTCTGGCGCGGGCCGTGGGCAGCGTCTCGGCCAGGGCGACGGTGAACGCGTCGAACAGCTCCGGCTGGGACAGCACGGTGCCGCCCGCCACGACCACGTCGTCGACCGCCACCCCGCGGTCGGCGAGCCGGGTGACCAGCGCGGCAAGCGCCCAGCCCGCCTCGTCGATCACGGTCCGGGCGAGCGCGGAGCCGTCGGCGGCCGCCGCGAAGACGACGGGGGCGTGCCGGCCCCACTCGGCGGAAACGTCCGTCGCCCTTTCCAAAGCCGCGCCCAGCGCGGGGACCTCGGGCACGTCGAGCGCGGCGATGAGCCCGAGCGCGAGCGCGTCGGGCCGCTCCCCGCGGTCGTGGGCGGCCCACGCGGCCCGGGCCGCCTCCCGGACGAGCCCGGCGGCGCCGCCCTCGTCGCCGAGGACCGCGCCCCAGCCGCCCACCTGGACGGCGGTGCCGTCGGGCAGCCGCCCCACGGCCACCGAACCGGTGCCGGCGACCAGGCCGACACCCTTGTCCAGACCGGCCGCGGGGACGAGGAGCTGGGCGTCGCCCACCACCAGCGCGGGCGCGTCGAAGTGCAGCTGGAGCGCGGCGCGGATCTGGGCGCACTGGCGGGGGGTCTCGCAGGCGTGCCCGCCGACGGCCACCGCGGACGGACGGGCACCTGCCGGAAGCGCGTCGGCGACCAGCGCGGCCAGCCACCCGGCGGCTGCCACCGGGTCGTGCGGCCGCCAGCCGCCGCTCGCACGGATGTGGTCGGCCACGAGGGCCTCGCCCGCGAGCGCGCGGAGATGCGTCTTGGTGCCGCCCACGTCGATACCGACCACGAGCGTCGCGATGTCCTGCACGGAACCCCTTTCGTCGTTGCGCTGTGCTGCGACGGTGGGCGAACCGTGCCTGAGGGGCGGGCAGTTGAAGGACTAGGGAAGCCCCGGGACGGGCTTCTGGCGGAGCACGGCAGGCGAGTACCGTGAACTTCGTTAGGAAGTTAACTAACGAAGTACAGTGCGTCAAGAGGAATGCCTTCGCCGCGTCCCGTGGAGACGACCCGAGACCATCCGAGACGACCCGAGACGATCCGGGACGGTCGGCCCGGGAGCGCGGCCCGTTACCCGTGTGGGGGAACTGTTGGAACCTGACGTGGCAAGAGCCCCCCGCCTGACCGAGAGCGCGGGCGCGGTGTTCGCCGTACTGGCCGGGGCCGGCCGCGCGACCCGGCCGCAGCTCGCGAGTCTCGCGGGCCTGTCGAAGCCGACGGTGTCCGCCGCCGTCGCCGAACTGGAGGGCGTCCGGCTTGCCGCCCACTCCGGCACGGCCTCCAGCGGCACCGGACGCAACGCCGCGGTCTACCGTCTCGGGCCGGCCGCGGGGGCCGTGCTCGCCGTCGACCTCGGCCCCGCCCTCACCCGGGTCCGCGGCTGCGCCCTGGACGGCACGCTGCTCGCCGAGGCCACCGGCTCCCGGGCGGGCGCCGCCGACGTCGTGCGCGAGGCGCTCGACGCGCTGCCCGCCGACGCCCCGCTGCGGACCATCGTCGTCGCCGTCGGTGACGTCACCGCGCCGCGCAAGGAGGGCGCCGGCATGCGTCCGGCGACCGCCAAGGCGGGCCCCGTCTTCGACGCCGTGGCCGTCGCGCTGCCACCGGGCGTCCCCGTCCACCTGGAGAACAACGTCAACTGCGCCGCCCTGGCCGAGCTGCACGAGGGTGCCGCCCGGGGCCGGAACACCTTCGGCTACCTGCGCATCGGCGTCGGTATCGGCCTCGGCATCGTCGTCGGCGGCCAGGTGCTCAGCGGAGCGAACGGCGCGGCCGGTGAGCTGGCCCGGCTGCCCTACCCGTGGGACGACGGCCGTGAGCCCCGCCACGAGGCCCTGGAGGAGTACATCGGCGCGCGCTCCCTGCTGCGGCGCGCGGCCGAGGCCTGGCCGGACACCGACGGGCCGTGCCCCGACACCGCCGAGCAGCTCTTCGCCCTCGCCGCACAGGGCCGTACCGCCGCCCGCGCCGTCGTCGACCGCCACGCCGTGGACGTGGGCCGGCTCGCCGCCGCCGTGACCGCGGTCCTGGACCCGGGGCTGGTCGTGCTGGGGGGCAGCACCGGCGCGTACCCGCAGCTCCTGCGGGGTGTGAGGGCCGAGCTCGCCCGGCTGAGCTGGCCCACCGAAGTCGTCAGCAGCACGGTCGGCGATCTCGGCACCGTCGTGGGCGCCGCCCGGCTGGCGGTCTCCCGAGGAGTCCAAACCGTGACCGAGTCCGCGAGGGCGAAGGATTGACGGCCTCCGACTCGATCTGCCAATGTCCGGACAAGCGCTTTCTAAGTCGGCCGGGACGCCGACTCCGGGTGAGCCTCCCGCCCGTACGCGAAGTACGGCAGCCGCACGAGGGCGAGCTTGTGCGACGCCGGCCGTCATGGCCGGGGACACCACCCGTCAAGGCGACGCGGCCGGGCGAGGCCGTGCCCCCGGAAAGCGACATCTCCTTCACAATGCACCAGTGCCGCCTCGGCCGGCCCCGTGCTTCCTCCGCTACGACGAAAAGGGATCGAAGATGATCAGTGTGGGTGTGCGGCGCTCCCGCCGACTCGGCCGCGGCGGCATACGCCGCGTGGTTCCCCTCGCTGCCGTGGCCACGGCAGGTGCCCTTCTGCTCTCCGCCTGCGGCTCGGGTGGGGACTCGGGCGGGACGTCCAAGTCGCTGACGTTCTGGATCTCCACGGTTCCCGGGCAGGACGCGGGCTGGAAGAAGATGGTGGCGCAGTACAAGAAGGAAGCCGGCGTCACCGTCAAGCTCGTCAACATCCCCTACGACGGTTACCCGACGAAGCTGCACAACGCCGCGCAGGCGAACTCGCTGCCCGACGTGGCGGCCGTGCCGGCACTGGACCCGATCTGGGCGAACAAGCTGATCGACCTGAGCTCCATCGCCAACAAGAAGAGCAACAAGATCAACGCCAACTTCGTCGCGAAGGACTCGTCCGGGAAGGTGCTGTCCATCCCCTCGGACGTCACCGCGTCCGGCATGTTCATCAACAAGACCCTGTTCAAGAAGGCCGGTGTCTCCTTCCCCACCTCGCCGGAGAAGACCTGGACCTGGACCGAGTTCATCAAGGCGGCGAACAAGGTCCGCGAGAAGACCGGCGCCAAGTACTCCCTGACCTTCGACCAGTCGCCGTCCCGGCTGCGGGCCATGGTGTACGAGATGGGCGGCAAGTACGTCCACGCGGACTCCTCCGGCAAGTTCTCCGTGGACGCGGCCACCAAGAAGGCCGTGAACACCTTCGTCGGATGGAACGACAACAAGACCATGCCGAAGTCGGTGTGGACCAGCGGTGCCGACCCGTCCGCCATGTTCCAGAGCGGTGACGTGGTCGCCTACTGGTCCGGCGTGTGGCAGGTCGCCGCCTTCTCCGAGAGCATCAAGAAGTTCGACTGGGCCAGCGTCCCGACTCCCGCCCAGCCGGTGCAGGCCAGCGACGTCAACAGCGGCGGCATGATGGTCGGCTTCAACAACAACGGTGACGCCGCCACCGCCGCGCAGAAGTTCCTGTCCTGGATCTACGAGCCGGACAACTACCGCGTGCTGTGCGAGGCCTCGGGCTTCCTGCCGGTCGAGACCGGCCTGAACCCGAAGTACCCCTTCAAGTCCGAGGCGGCGCAGGCGGCGTTCAAGCTGTACAACGAGTCGATCCCGCTCTACGCCCCGATCTCCGGCTACTTCAACGGCGCGCAGACGAAGTGGGTGCTGAAGGGCAAGAGCCTCACCGAGGACCCGACCAAGACGGAACTCGGCAAGGCGATCAACGGCCAGCAGTCGCCCGACAAGGCGCTGGACAACATCGTGGCCGGCTACAACCAGCAGGTCGGCGGGGGATCGTAGGCCGACGGGCCCGGGCGGCGGTGTCCCGGCCCCGCCGCCCGGCCCCGGGCGCCCACGTGATGCCGGGTTCACGGCGTGAGCCCACAGCAATCCATTCCACCAGCACGGAGTCAGGAAGATGACAAAACGCGCCTCGGACGTGACCGTGAGCCCGCCCAGGAGACGCAGCAAGTACACCGTCGCGCCGCTCGTCCTCATCGCGGCCAACGTCGTGCTGTTCGCGCTGTTCTTCATGTGGCCGGCGGTGATCGGGCTCGTCTACTCCTTCACGAACTACACGGGCGTAGGCGCGTTCCAGTTCGTCGGACTGGACAACTACAGCAAACTGTTCGGGGACTCCACCTTCTACGACGCGACGACCCGGACGCTGCTGTACACCGTCCTCTTCGTGCCGCTGAACTTCGTGTTCTCGCTGCTCATCGCCAACGTGCTGGTGAGCAAGCACGCCAAGGGTGTGTCGGTCGCCCGCATCTTCTTCTTCATCCCGTGGCTTCTGTCGCCCATCGTCGTGGGTGTCCTGTGGCGGTGGCTGTTCGGGGAGAACTTCGGACTGGTCAACTACCTCATCGAGAAGGCCGGCGGAAGCGCCGTTCCGTGGCAGTCGAACGCGGACCTGTCGCTGCTGGTCGTGGTGGTGGCGGCATCCTGGGCCTGGACGGGCTTCTCCATGCTGCTGTTCATCGCGGCGATCAAGAACGTACCGACGTCGTACTACGAGGCGGCCGCGCTCGACGGCGCCGGACCATGGCGCCAGTTCATGAGCATCACGCTGCCGAGCATCGCGCCGACGTCCTTCATCGTCATCCTGCTCAACACGATCCACGCGATGAAGGAATACCCGCTGTTCGCCTCCCTCAACAACGGCGGACCCGGAACATCGAACAACCTGCTGGTCCAGTACATCTACCAGACCGGCTTCAAATCGGGCCAGATCGGCTACGCGAGCGCCGCGTCGTTCGTGCTCATGCTCATCCTGATGGCCGTCGCGATCGTCCAGCTGATCGTCAACCGGCGGGTGGAGAACCGATGACAACCACAGACACGCCGCGCAAGGCCGACTCCACGCCCGGACGGGCTGTGCCCAGGAAGCGGTCCGGCAGCGCGGCCAGTGGCGGGCTCCGGCGCGCGATCCCCGCGACGACACTCCTGTGGGTCCTGGCGGCCCTCTACGGCGTGCCGGTGCTGTGGTTCGTCCTCAGCTCCTTCAAGCCGGCCGGAGACCTGTTCTCCCTCCCGCTGACGCTGTTCCCGACGAACCCCACCGTGTCGGGTTACGAGGCGGCGTGGGACAGCGCCAACTTCTCCCAGTACTTCATCAACACCGCCATCGTGTGTGTGATCGCGACGATCCTCACAGTGGGAGTCAGCTGCTGTACCGGCTACGCGCTGGCCAAGTACGACAACAAGTGGCTCAAGGCCTTCTTCGTCGGCATCCTGGCCACCACGATGCTGCCCGGCGAGGTCATGCTCGCCCCGCTCTTCCTGGTGGTCCGCGACCTCGGCCTCTACAACTCGCTCGCCGGCATCATCCTCCCGGCTTTGCTCACCGCCACCGGATGCTTCATGTTCCGCCAGTTCTTCCTGACGGTCCCCGACGAGCTCATCGAGGCCGCCCGCATCGACGGCGCGCGCGAGCTGTCGATCTTCCTGAGGATCATGGTGCCGATCTCCCGGCCCATCATGCTGACGCTCGCCATCCTCTCCTTCCAGTGGCGGTGGAACGACTACATCTGGCCGCTGCTGATGCTCAACGACCCCGAGAAGTTCACCGTGCAGATCGGCATCCAGAGCCTCGTCGGGGCGCAGAACATCAACTGGTCGGTGCTGCTGGGCGGTTCGGTCATCTCCATGGTCCCGCTGATCGTGGTCTTCCTGGTCTTCCAGCGGTACGTCATGAACGCCGACATCAACGCCGGACTGAAGGACTGACCGTGAGCACCCCGCTCGACCACGAGTTCGTCCGCGCGGCGGCCCGCGCCGCCGACCGGCCGGCCGCCCCGCTGGCGGCCGCCCCCGACGAGGAACCCGCCGGTGTGCCCCACCGCGCGCTGGCACGCCGGGTGAAGACCCTGATCGCCGCGTACCGGTCCCCGGACTCGGCCCTGCACGGCAGCGGGCAGGCTCTCGCCGCCGCGACGACCCAGCTCCGCGCCCTGCGCGCCGCGCAGACGGACACCGGCCTGTTCGCCGGCGGCGACAACGTGCAGTCACCGCCGGACTCCGGATTCACCGTCAACGACGTGTGCGACGCGCACGTCCTCGCCGCCGGCGCGGGGCCGGAACTGCGCGACGTCACGGCCACGCTCGCCGAGATCGCCCGTGCCGCCTCCGGCAGTCTCCTGACCGGCGGGGTGCACACCCCGAACCACCGCTGGGAGCTGTGCGCCGCGCTGGCCCGGCTGCACCGGTCGTTCCCCGACGACCGGCTGCTCGACCGCATCGAGGAGTGGCTCGCCGAGGGCGTCGACATCGACGCGGAGGGCCTGTACTCGGAACGCAGCGCCAACTACGCGGCCCACGTGTCCAACCCTTCGCTGCTGCTGCTGGCCGACGTCCTCGGCCGCGCCGACCTGCTGGACGCCGTCGAACGCAATCTCGCCACGACCCTGGACCTCATCCGGCCGGACGGCACGGTGGAGACCGTCCACTCGCGCCGGCAGGACCAGAACCGCCCGTTCCCGCTGGCGCCCTACCTGCCGCACTACCGGCTGCTCGCGATCCGCACCGGCCGGGGCGACTTCAGCCGGGCGGCGCGGCTGGCGGCCGCCGGCGGCATCGACGACCCCGACCTGCTCGCCGAGGCCCTCCTCGCCCCGGACCTGACCCGCGTCCTGCCGGCACCGGACGCGGAGCCCCTTCCGCGTGACCGGTACCTCACCACCGCGCGTCTGGCCGCCCGCGCCTCGGCCACCGCGCACACGGTGGTGTACGGCGGCTCCGACGTGCCCGAGCACCGGCGCATCCGCTCGGGCCTCGCGTGCAATCCCACCTTCCTGCGTCTGTTCGCCGGTGACGCGGTCCTCGACGCGGTCCGGCTCTCCCGGGGATTCTTCGACCTGGGCCCGTTCCGTGCCGCCGAGATGCAGCGGTCCGCCGCCCACCGGTACCGGCTCACCGAAACCCTCACGGCCGCCTACTACCAGCCGCTGCCGACGGACCGGCGGCGGGACGACGGCGTCTACCGGCTCGCGGACGAGGGGCGCTTCTCGGCCGCGATGGCCTTCTCGGACCGGCCTCGGGACGAGGTCTCCCACACCACCCGTATCGAGGTGGACCTGCGGGAGGACGGTGCCGACCTGCGCATCGACATCAGCGGACCACGGGTGCCCTGGGCCCTCGAACTGACCTTCCGCCCGGGGGGCGAGCCGGAGGGCGCCGTCCCCGTCGGCGACGGACGCTGGTGCCTGGCGGCCGGGCCGATGACCTACCGGGCCGGGGGCGACGAGATCCGCGTCGAGGCCGTCGTCGAGGCGGGCGAACCCCTGGCCGGGCCGGACCGGAGCGATGTGCTGCGGTACGACCCGGGGCAGGACTACACCGTGGTGGGCGGCACCGACGCGACGACCGGGAACCGCGTCTACATCGGGGGACACGGCCCGCAGACACTCACCGTCGCACTGCGCGCCCGCCGGTCCTGAGGGAAGCGGACCTGACCCGGGGTCGGCCGGTCATACCCCGCCCGGCACCACCAGGTCCGCCCGTCCCCGGGTCGCCGCGACCAGCTCGGCGTTGCGCTCGTCCGAGCGGGCGACCCAGGCCACCGCCTCCTCGTGCGTCTTGCCGAACCGCTCGTGACGGGCGACCAGCCGGCGGACACGCTCCCGCTCGGGCAGGTCGCAGAACCACACCTCGTCGAGGAGGGGGCGGACGCGGGGCCAGGCTCCGGTGGTCAGGAGGAGGTAGTTGCCCTCGGTGACGACCAGACGGGCCGTCGGGTGCACCGGGATCGCGCCCGCGACCGGCTGCTCCAGGACGCGCTCGAAGCCCGGGGCGTACACGACGTCCCCCGGCTCGTCGCGCAGCCGCCGCAGCAGGGCCGCGTACCCGGCCGCGTCGAACGTCTCGGGCGCGCCCTTGCGGCTCCGCAGGCCGAGGCGCTCCAGTTCGGCGTCGGCGAGATGGAAGCCGTCCATGGGGACGTGGGCGACCCAGGGGTCACCGGCGTCGTTCAACTCCCGCACCAGGCGCTCGGCGAGCGTCGACTTGCCGGCGCCGGGACTGCCCGCGATACCGAGGATCGCGCGCCGGCCGCCCTGAGGAAGGGCCCGGGCACGGTGGAGGAGGTCGTCGAAGGTGAGCGGCACAGGGAAAGTCTGTCACCCGGTGGGGGCCGGGGCGCCGTGAGCTCCGCACCCCCGCGCACCCCCCTGCGTGTGGCGTGCGCCACTCACTGGAAGGTCGCCGGGCGGGGAACGGGTCCCCTATGACGCAGCTCGGTCTTCCCGCACACATCCACGCCTGTCTCTTCGACCTCGACGGCGTCGTCACCAAGACGGCCGTCGTGCACGCGGCCGCCTGGAAGGAGATGTTCGACGCCTTCCTGCGCGAGCGCGACGGCGCGGACTTCCGGCCGTTCGAGGCGGCGGACTACGACGAGTACGTCGACGGGCGACCACGCGCCGACGGAGTGCGCACCTTCCTCGCCTCCCGCGGCGTCGACCTGCCCGACGGCGCCCCGGACGACCCGCCCGGCGCCGAGACCGTGCACGGACTGGGCAACCGCAAGAACGAGCTGGTCCTGGAGAAGATCCGCACCGACGGCGTCGAGGCCTACGACGGAACACTGCGCTATCTGGAGGCGGTCCGGGCCCACGGACTCAGCACCGCGATCGTCTCCTCCAGCGCCAACTGCCGTGACGTGCTCCGCTCGATCGGCGCCGAGCACTTCTTCGACGTCCGCATCGACGGCGTGGTCGCCGCCGAGCGCAAGCTGCCCGGCAAGCCGCACCCCGACACGTTCCTCGCCGCCGCCGAGGACCTCGGCGTCGAGCCGGCCGAAGCGGCCGTCTTCGAGGACGCCCTGGCCGGTATGGACGCGGGCCGCGCGGGCCGTTTCGGCTACGTCGTGGGGGTCGACCGGGTCGGGCAGACCGACGCGCTGTACCGGCACGGCGCCGACATCGTGGTGAAGGACCTCGCCGAACTGGGGGAGACCGAGTGATCACCCAGCGAGCGTTCAACGTCGAGCCCTGGACCGTGCGCGAGACGGAACTCAACCTCGACGTCCTGGCGCAGAGCGAGTCCGTCTTCGCCCTGTCCAACGGCCATGTCGGCTGGCGCGGCAACCTCGACGAGGGCGAGCCGCACGGCCTGCCCGGCTCCTACCTCAACGGCGTCCACGAACTGCACCCGCTGCCCTACGCCGAGGCCGGCTACGGCTACCCGGAGTCCGGCCAGACCTCCATCAACGTCACCAACGGCAAGGTCCTGCGGCTGCTCGTCGACGACGAGCCGTTCGACCTGCGTTATGGGCGGCTCGTCACCCATGAGCGGATCCTCGACCTGCGGCGGGGCGTCCTGGAACGGGTCTGCGAATGGACCTCCCCGGCCGGCTCGACCGTCCGGGTGCGCTCCACGCGGCTGGTGTCCCTCACCCAGCGCGCGATAGCCGCCGTGGCGTACGAGGTGGAGCCCGTCGACAGCCGCACCCGGGTGGTCGTCCAGTCCGAACTCGTCGCCAACGAGAGCCTGCCCGAGCCGGACGGCGACCCGCGCGCCGCCAAGGCGCTGAAGTCGCCGCTGGAGCCGGAGGAGGACCTCGCCGAGGGCAGCCGGCTGCGCCTGGTCCACCGCACCCGCCGCAGCGGCCTGCGGGTCGCCGTGGCCGCCGACCACACCGTCACCGGCCCCGAACGGACCACCACGAGCAGCGAGTCCAACGTGGACGTGGCCCGGCTGACCATCACCTCCGTCCTGGAACCGGGCGAGCGGCTGCGCGTGGAGAAGCTGGTCGCGCACGGCTGGTCCGGCGTCCGCTCCCGGCCCGCGATGAGCGACCAGGTCGAGGCGGCCCTGGCGGCGGCCGGACACAGCGGCTGGCAGGGGCTCCTGGAGGACCAGCGGGCCTACCTCGACGACTTCTGGGCGCGGGCCGACGTCGAGATCGACGGCGACGAAGAGATCCAGCAGGCCGTCCGCTTCGCCCTCTTCCACGTCCTCCAGGCCGGCGCTCGCGCCGAACAGCGCGCCATCCCCGCCAAGGGACTCACCGGCTCCGGCTACGACGGCCACGCCTTCTGGGACACCGAGGCGTTCGTGCTGCCCCTGCTCACCTACACCGCGCCGAAGTCCGCCGCCGAGGCCCTGCGCTGGCGCCTCGACACCCTGCCCGCCGCCCGCGAGCGCGCCGCCCAACTCGGCCTGCGCGGCGCCGCGTTCCCCTGGCGCACCATCGAGGGCTCGGAGGGCTCGGCCTACTGGCCCGCCGGGACGGCGGCGTTCCACGTGGGCGCCGACATCGCCGACGCCGTCGTGCGGTACGTGGCCGTCACCGGCGACGAGACCTTCGAACGCGAGGTCGGCGTGGAGCTGCTGGTGGAGACCGCCCGCCTGTGGCGCTCCCTCGGCCACCACGACGACCGCGGCACCTTCCACATCGACGGCGTCACCGGACCGGACGAGTACAGCGCCATCGCCGACGACAACACGTACACCAACCTGATGGCCCGGGCGAACCTGCTGGCCGCCGCCGACGCCTGCAAACGCCACCCCGACGAGGCGGCGCGGCTGGGTGCCGACGAGGAGGAGATGGCCGCCTGGCGGGACGCGGCCGAGGCCATGAACGTCCCCTACAACGAGGAACTCGGCGTGCACGAGCAGCACGCCGGCTTCACCCGCTACCAGCGCTGGGACTTCGCCCGCACCGGCCCGGACCAGTACCCGCTGATGCTCCACTTCCCCTACTTCGACCTGTACCGCAAGCAGGTCATCAAGCAGGCGGACCTGGTGCTGGCCATGTACACCTGCGGGGCGTTCTTCGAGGAGTTCTTCGACGAGGAGCAGATCGCCCGCAACTTCGCCTACTACGAGCCGCTGACCGTCCGCGACTCCTCCCTGTCCGCCTGCGTCCAGGCCGTCATGGCCGCCCGGTCCGGCCATCTCGACCTGGCCGCCGACTACACGGCCGAGGCGGCGCTGATGGACCTCGGGGACCTGGAGCACAACACCCGCGACGGACTGCACATCGCCTCGCTGGCCGGCACCTGGATGGCGCTGGTCGCCGGGTTCGGCGGCATGCGGTGCAGCGACGGCGCCCTGCGGTTCGCGCCCCGCCTGCCCGAGCGGTACAGCCGGCTCGCCTTCAGGATGGGCTTCCTCGGCCGGTGCCTGCGCGTGGAACTGACCGCCGACCGGGCCACGTACACCCTGACCTCCGGCACGCCACTGACCATCCGGCACCACGGCATCGAACTGACGGTCGGCGAGGACGCCCCCGTCTCCCTGCCCATCCCCGAGCTGACCCACCGCCCCGCCCCGAGCCAGCCCCCGCACCGCGCCCCCAACGCCCGCTGACCGCCACTCCCCGTCAGGCGGTTGGCCGAGTACCGCCCTGCATTCCACCGCCCTGCGGGTTAGCTTGATCGTGTTTTCCGATCATCAGGGTTAGGGGCGGAACATGCCTGTGGGCGCCAACGCCATCCTCGTCGGGAGGCGAAGACGCGAACAGCCCACCGGGCCGCGCGCCGCTTCGGGGGCGCGCGGCAGCCGGCCGCTCGCCGCGCTCGCCGTCGTCTTCACCCTGGCGCAGCTCGCCCTCGTGCGGCCCGTCCTGGGCCTCGGCTGGGACGAGATCGTCTACGTCAGCCAGGTCACCTCGCACCACCCGGCGGCCTTCTTCAGCGCCCCCCGCTCCCGCGGCGTCCCGCTGCTGGTCGCACCCGTCGCGTCCTGGTCGTCGTCCGTCCCGCTGCTGCGCGTCTACCTCGCCCTGCTGTCCGGCATCGCGCTCTACCTGGCCCTGCGCTGCTGGCGGGGCCTGTTCCCGACCCGCGTCCTGGTCGTCGGCGGGGCCCTCTTCGCGTCTCTGTGGGTGACCCTCTTCTACGGCCCGCAGGCCATGCCCAACTACTGGGTCGCGATCGGAGCCCTGATCAGCGTCGGCTGCTTCCTGCGGGCCCGGGCGGAGCGTTCCTCCCCACGGGTCCTGTCGGGCCTCGCGGCGGGTGCCGCGCTCATGGCGTGGATGCGTCCCACCGACGCCGCCTACGTGGCCGTGCCGCTGCTGGTCCTCGCCCTGGTGCGCCGCCACGCGCGACTCCTGCTCGTGCTCGTGGCAGGCCTCGCGGCCGGTGCCGTGCCGTGGGTCATCGAGGCCTACGCCGGCTTCGGCGGGCTGGGGGAGCGGCTGGCGGAGGCCTCCCGGATCCAGGGCGGCCTGGGCTGGCAGATCGCCGTCGACGACCAGTTGCGCAGTCTGGGCGGACGCGCCCTGTGCCGCCCGTGCACCGGACCGATGCCCACCCCCCTGGTCACCCTCTGGTGGTTCGCCCTGCCCGTCCTGGCCGGCCTCGGGCTGGCCGTCGCGGTCCGGGCCGGGCGCGCGGGACGGACCCTGGTCCCGCTGGCCTGCGCCGCCACGGCCGCGCTGCCCTACCTCTTCATGATCGGCTACGCGGCGCCGCGCTTCCTCCAGCCGGCCTACGCGCTGCTCGCGATCCCGGTCGCCGACGCCCTGTGGCACCTGGTCAAAACCCGGCGCGGGACCTGGCGCCCGGTGGCCGCCGCGGTCGTCGCGCTCTGCCTGGCCGGGCACCTCGCGGCGCAACTCGCCGTGCTGCACGGCGCCGTGTCCCGCAACATCGACAGCCGCCGCGACTGGGACCGCACCGCCGACGCCCTGCACCGCCTCGGCGTCCGCCCGCCCTGTCTGCTCACCGGTCACGAGGCCATCCCCGTCGGCTACTACGCCGGCTGCTCCTCGGGGGCGACGTCCGGGAACAACGAGAACATCACCGTGGCCGGCATCCTGCGCACCGCGGACCGCCTCCCGGTCGCCCACCTCGCCCCGGCCGGCGGCACCCCGCCCCGCTACGCCCGCTCCTGGCCCGTCCACCGGATCTCTGGCCTGGACGTCCGTGTCGCACCGGGCCCCTGACGCCTCAGGTGACGTTTCCCGCCCGTCCGGCTCAGGTAGGAGTCGGTTGACGGTCACGATCGAGGGGGGAACGGCATGACGGCGAGCGACCACGAGGGCAGGCTGGGGGAGGAGTTCTTCACTCCGGGGTCCTCGTCGTTCACGGACTTCCTGGCGGCCCACCGCCCCGAGCTGCTGAGCACCCGGCGCGTCCTGCCGGACGGCGTCCGGGCCGAGGGCGTCCCGCACGGCACGACCGTGCTGGCCCTCACCTACCGGGACGGCGTGCTGATCGCGGGCGACCGGCGGGCGACGATGGGCAACCTGATCGCCCAGCGCGACCTGGAGAAGGTGCACCCCGCCGACGACCACTGCGCGGTCGCCTTCGCGGGCACCGTCGGGCTCGCGGTGGACATGGTGAAGCTGTACCAGGTCGAGCTGGCGCACTTCGAGAAGATCGAGGGCATCCCCATGACCCTCGCCGCGAAGGCCACCCGGCTGGCCACGATGATCCGGAACAACCTGGGCCAGGCCATGCAGGGCCTCGCCGTCGTCCCGCTGCTGGCCGGCTACGACCCCGCGGCTCCCGAGGGCGCACGGGGCCGCATCTTCTCCTTCGACGTCGTCGGCGGCCGCTACGAGAAGTCCGGCTTCCACGCCGAGGGCTCCGGATCGCCGTACGCGCGGGGCGCGTTGAAGAAGCTGTACCGGCCGGGCATGTCGCGCCGCGAGGCGGCCCTGGCCGCCCTGCATGCGCTGTACGACGCGGCGGACGACGATTCCGCGACGGGCGGCCCCGACCTCACCCGCCGCATCTACCCGATCGTCTCCGTCATCACCGAGGACGGTTTCGAGCGGCTGGCCGAGGAGGAGACGGCGGAGCTCAGCCGTGAGATGGTCGAGCAGCGGCACACCCGGCCGGACGGACCGAACGCCGGGGTGTGACACCCGGCGGGTAGGACGGCCCGCAGGCGGAGTTTTCGGTTCCATGGACAAGACCTGTCGCCGGCTTTACTGCACATGACTTGCAGGTACTGGAGGATGGCGCAAGGCTGTCCGCCGCAGCCGTTCATCCGACAGAGAGACCTTCCCCCGATGACGGCCGCCCCCGAGTCCACTCCGCCCCTCCCCGCCCCGGCCCCCGCCCAGCGCACGGCCTGGCACCGCGTCCGCAGTTCCATGACGCGGCAGGAGTGGACCGGGGCCGGGGGGATGGCGGCCTTCATCCTGGCCCTGCACGTGATCGGCTGGTTCACCCTCGTCGCGATCGTCGCCCCGGAGCACCACGCCATCGGCGCACAGACCTTCGGCGTCGGCATCGGCGTCACCGCGTACACCCTCGGCATGCGGCACGCCTTCGACGCCGACCACATCGCCGCCATCGACAACACCACGCGCAAGCTGATGGGGCAGGGGCAGGGGCAGCGGCCGCTGTCGGTCGGCTTCTGGTTCTCCCTCGGCCACTCCAGCGTCGTCTTCGCCCTGGCCTTCCTGCTCACCCTCGGCGTGAAGACCCTGGCCGGGCCCGTCCGCGACGACGGCTCCGCGCTGCACGACGTCACCGGCCTGATCGGGACGGCCGTCTCCGGGACGTTCCTCTACCTCATCGCGGGCGTCAACCTCGTCATCCTGGCCGGCATCTGGAAGGTGTTCCGCGCCATGCGCTCGGGCCGCTACGACGAGGCCGCCCTGGAGGAACAGCTGGACAACCGCGGCTTCATGAACCGCCTCCTGGGCCGGGTCACGAAGTCCGTCTCCAAGCCCTGGCACATGTACCCGCTGGGCCTGCTGTTCGGCCTCGGCTTCGACACCGCCACCGAGATCGCCCTGCTCGTCCTGGCCGGCTCCGGCGCCGCCTCCGGGTTGCCCTGGTACGCGATCCTGTGCCTGCCCGTCCTGTTCGCCGCGGGCATGTGTCTCCTCGACACGGTCGACGGCTCGTTCATGAACTTCGCCTACGGCTGGGCCTTCTCCAAGCCGGTCCGCAAGGTCTACTACAACCTCACCATCACCGGCCTGTCCGTCGCCGTGGCCCTCCTCATCGGAACGGTCGAACTCCTCGGCCTCATCGCCGAACGACTCGGCCTGCACGGTCCCTTCTGGGACGGGATCTCCGGCCTCGACCTCAACGTCCTCGGCTATGTCGTCGTCGCCCTGTTCTTCGCCACCTGGGTGGTGGCGCTGGTGGTGTGGAGGGTCGGGCGCATCGAGGAGAAGTGGTCGGGGGGCCTGGCCGGGCCGGAGCGCGGCGTCAGTCCATGACCGCCATGGCGCAGGCGAGGGCGAGGGCCGCCACGGAAGCGAGGACGAGGACGAGGACGGCACCCGCGATCACGACCGTCCCGAACAGCCCCGTCACCACGGACAGCCCGAGCCGGGCGACCCGACGCCCGCGCGCTGCCTCCCGGGCCACGTCGCCGTGCTCGTACCAGCCGTCTTCAGCCATCACACCCTCCCGGCGGGGAGACTACAGCCGGCCGTCTCCCTGATCGGCAGCCACCGGTGCCCGCGTACCCGCGGGCCGACGCAGCCTTCCCCGCCGCTTACGCCCCCAGCCGCAGCTCCTTGCGCCACTTGACGATCTGCTTCTCCGCATCGCCCGTGTACGACCACGGGGTGCGGGTCGCGCGGGGCCCCAGCATGCCCAGCAGGACGCCCGCGATGTCCTTGGCGCCGGCGGAACAGGCCGCGTGGGCCAGGTAGCTGAAGTCGCGGAGCTCGGCGGGCGCGATCCCGACCTCCGTCCGGCTCATGACCCAGCGCTGCCAGGTCCGCCGCAGGTCGCTCGCGGCACCGTCGTGGCTCCAGTGCTGCGAGAGCCCCACGGCGGAGTGCCTGCCCTGTGCCGCGTCCAGGGCGAAGCGGTACTCCTCGACCCGGGCGTACTGCACCAGCACCGGCAGCGGACAGCCGGGCGGCGCCACCCCCGCCGCGTCCCGGGCGAAGTCGTACATCAGGCCGTGCGTGCCGTGCCAGCGCGCCGAGTAGTAGTGCAGCACCTGCAGGTGCCCCTCGACGCTGTACGGATCGCGCCCGTGCAACTCGTCCCACCAGCGCCCCAGTTCCTGCCGGCGCACCCCCGACGGGTACAGGCGGGCCACCGAGATCAGCGACACCCACGGCGTCGGATCCTCCGGGTACGCCTCCGCGGCCGTCAGGCAGGCCAGCACCGCGGCGTCCACACGGTGCTGGTCGATCGGCACGCCCCGCCCCGCCGCGATGGCCACGTTGAAGGTGCGGGCCGTCTCCGTCGCCGCCCGCAGCACCAGCGCGTCGGCGCTGTGGGCGTCCGCCGAGAGCCAGGACTCCACCGTCGAACTGCCCGCGCACACCTGCGCGAGCCGCCGGATCCGGTGCCCCCGCGCCGCCCAGTCGCGGCCGGTCGCGCCCAGTAGGTCACGCAGCCCCTGCCAGCGGCCGATCACGACGTCCTGGCGGGCGGAGGTGAGGTCGGCGTCCCCGCAGTCGGGGTCGAAGTCGGGAGTGAAACCACGTCTGAGACTGCCCAGCACCATCGGAGTCTCCCTCAGAAGTCGGTGGAGAGACCCTCGTGGACGCGGGCGTGCGCGTCCTGTTCGTCGGGGACGTAGTCCGTCTCGACCGCCCGCGAGGCGTCCAGCTTCGCGGGCCGGTAGTAGTCGCTGCCCTGCCGCCAGTACCAGAGCATGGGGACCAGCCCGACCGCGAGGCCGCCGATGCCGATCGTGATCGCGGCGCTGCTCAGCTCGCCCAGCGACTCCACGAACACCCAGAACATGAACAGGGCGCCGCACAGCGGCCACAGGCCGCCGAAGAGGAAGTTGGCCGGGGACTTCAGCAGCATCTTCCGGTAGGCCACGACCACCGCGAGGCCGGCGAGCCCGTAGTAGACCGCGATCTGCAGGCCGATCGCCGAGATGGCGTCGGAGAGGATGTCACCCACCGAGCCCAGGGCGTTGGAGGCGATGAACATCGCCAGCGCCACCGCCCCGACCACCACGATCGCCACCCAGGGGGTGTTCCACCGGCGGTGCACCCGGCCCAGCGCCGCCGGCATCGTACGGTCCCGGCCCATCGCGAACAGCGAGCGCGTGACCTGGATCAGCGTCGTCTCCAGCGTGGCGATGGTGGACAGCATCACGGCCACGATCAGCAGCTTGCCGCCCCAGCCCGGCCAGATCTCCTCGCCGAGCACCGCCAGCACGTTCGCGTCGTTCTCCTCGATCTGCTTCGAGGACAGGATCACGTTCACCGCGATGGTGAACACCTCGAACAGCAGGAAGACGATGCCCACCCCGATCAGGCCCGCGAGCCCCGTCGTACGGCGGCTGTTGCGGGTCTCCTCGCTGAGGTTGCTGGTGACGTCCCAGCCCCAGTAGTAGAACGCGGCGATGAGCGCGCCCGACGCGAAGCCCGCCATGCCGTCGAAGTGGGAGAAGCCGAGCCAGGACCAGTCGAAGGCACGGGCGTTGCCGGTGTGGAAGAAGGCGAGCACCGCGAACAGCGCCAGAATGGCCAGCTCGACACCCGACATGATCAGCTGCGCCCGGACCGTGAGCCGGGCGCCGCCCAGCACCACCAGCAGCATGATGAGGAACCAGACCGCGCCGACCACCGTGGACAGCGCGGTGTTCTCGGCCAGCTTCTCGTCGAAGAGCGCGAGCGTCATCGACCCGGCGGGCAGCGAACCGGCCACCATGAAGATCGTCGCCGAGATCACCAGCGCCCAGCCGCTGATGAAGCCCAGGAAGGGATGGAGGGTGCGCCCCACCCACGAGTAGCTGGCACCCGCGTTGACGTCGATCCGGCCGAGGTAGCTGAACGCCAGCGCGATGCCCAGCATGGGTATCGCGCAGTACAGCAGGGCGGCCGGACTGGCCAGCCCCACCGCGCCGACCAGGACGGCGGTGGTCGCGGCCAGCGAATACGCCGGGGCGCTGCCGGCGACCGCCATCACCACGGTGTCGAACGTGCTGAGGACATTGGCCTGCAGCCCTCTGCCCCTGCTGTAGCTCATGGATGCGCTGCTTTCACTTGTGCACGACCGGAGGCGGGCAGGCCGTCCCGGGGAGTTGGGGGGTGGGGTGGAGCTCGCCGCCGGACGGAGGAGGATGACCTCGGGCCCGGGAGCGATGAAGAAGTCGTGGATACCGTGCTGCCGCCGCGTCGGCAGCCGGTCACAGTGTGTGTGCGAGTGATGATAGTCCCGCTCCTTGATCTTTCAAGATTGACTCGTGGGTAATGTCCGGTTCAGCCCGGGGTTTTAACTCCTGTTGGCCGGCGGGACGTTCGCTCTCCCCTCCGGCCGGGGCGCATCCGCCGAGGTTGAAGCCCGCGTAACGGGAAACGCGGAACGGACAGGAGAGACGAACGAGTCGAGCAGCGCGACAGGAAGGCAGGAGTGATGGGCACGGAACCGATGCGCTCCGAACCGATGGCGGACGACGCGTACCAGCCCACCGGGACCAACGAGGAGCAGGAGGACGCCGCGCCGCTGGACCTGCAGGACGCCGTCGACGAGCGGACGTACGACGACACCCTCGACGAGGGCTACTCCCCGCCGGAGAAGCCCCTCGGCGTCACCAAGCGCGGCACCACCGCCGCTGAGCAGCACGAGGGCGAGACCCTCGACGAACGACTGGCCCAGGAGGTCCCCGACGTGTCCGCCGAGCCCGCCGGGGACGGGGTCGGCGACACCCCGGACAGCGACGGCGAACCGGTCGACCCCGAGGCGGGCACCGCCCGCGCCGGCCGGCTGGTCGCCCCGGATGAGGGCACCCACGCCGACACCACGAAGGAGACCGTCGCGACGGACGTCGGCATCGACGGCGGAGCGGCGGGCGCGGAAGAGGCCGCCATGCACGTCGTCGAGGACGACAGCGCCCTTCCCGAGGACGACGGCAGGGTGTGACCCGCCCGCCGGCGTGAGCCCACGCAGGCACACGGAAGGCCACCGGACCCGAGCGCAGCCGCGCCGGGCCGGTGGCCTTCCGTGTGCCTGCCGAAGGTGCGGCTAGGGCAGGAGCTTCTCCAGTGCGGCCGGGCCCTCGGCCGCCAGCTTGCGCTTGGCCCACTCGATGTTGCGCGGGGTGATGTCCTTGCCCGAGGCGAGGACGAGGTCCTCCGGTGACACCTCGGTGCCGGTGCGGGCGTGGAGCAGGCGGTCCGGGGTGGCGCGGTCCTCGGACGGCCGGGATGCGGCGGGCTCTGACGTCGACATGTTCTCTGCTCCTAGGGTCCGGATCGCCGGGGCGGCCCCGGTGCTGAAAAACGGGTCCGATATCACCATTCCCCCCGGGAGCGCGGCCTGCATCCGGAGAGCGCGGTCCCGGCCTGGGCACCCCGTTCGGACGACCATGGATGTCGCGGGGTCTCCCCCCGGGTGACGGTGGAATCACGTGTCCCTGCGACTGACAGGAGCTTTTCCATGCGTACGCGTGTGACTGCCGCAGCCGGTCTGGCATGCGCCGCCCTGCTCGCCTTCGCCGGTACGGCGAGTGCGAACGACGGCCCCGTCGGTATAGCCACCGGCAGCCCCGGCGTCCTCTCCGGCAACGTCGTCCAGATCCCGATCGACATCAACGCCAACATCTGCGGCAATTCGGTCAACGTGATCGGGGCGTTCAACCCGGCGATCGGCAACAAGTGCACGATCAAGGACTGACGTACCGGTCGTGACGGCTCCGCCGGCGGCGGCCCGCGCCGCATCGCGGCCCCGCCGCCGGCCGCCGTTGTCAGGCCCCGCACGCCCCGTCGGTCCCTTCCCGCGGACGCGGTGCGAGCACCAGCATCGTGACGTCGTCCTGGACGTCCGGGCAGTGCCGCACGAGGTCGGCCCAGACCCGCTCGGCCAGCACGACCGGGTCATCGGCGGCCAGGCCGGGCAGCCGTTCCACCAGAGGGTAGAAGGCCCCGCTCGCGTCCCTGGCCTCGGTCACCCCGTCGGAGGCGAGGAAGAGCCGGTCCCCGGCCCGCAGCGGCACCGAGACGACCCGGGGCGGAGCGGCCTCGGCGAGACCGAGACCGAGCGGTGTGCACGGCTCGACGTCCAGCTCGACGGCCCGCCCGTCCCGCAGCAGCAGCGGCCCGGCCTGCCCGCACGCCACGATCCGCACGACCCGGGCGTCGGCGGAGAAGTCGAGCAGGACCGCCGTCGCGAACAGCTCGGCGTGCGGGTCGCCCGCCGAGTCCACCGCCAGCCTCCGGTCGAGCCGGGCGGCCACCGCCTCCGGGTCCGGCTGGTCCAGCACCGCCTCCCGGAACGCCCCCAGCAGCGCCGCGACCGTGGCCACGGCCGACAGCCCGTGCCCCTGCACATCACCCATCACGGCCCGTACGCCGTAGGGGCCCGCCCGTACGTCGAAGAAGTCGCCGCCGACCAGCGTCCCGCGCTGCGCGGCCCGGTACAGCCCCGCGCACCGCACCGCCCCCACCCGCTGAGGCAGCGGCGGCACGACGGCCCGCTGCGCCGCCTCCGCCACGGTCCGCTCGGTGACCAGCTGGGCGTCCCGCCTGCTGCGGACATAGGACAACAGCACGCTCAGCACCGACACGAAGCACACGGTCAGAAGATCCGTACTGCCGGGGTCATCGAGGTTGAAGACGGGCACGGTCAGCACGACCACCACCAGCGCACCGAGCACCGCCGTCGCCACCGGGCCGTGCGCCAGCACGGCCAGCGGCGGGATGGCGCCCAGCAGGAAGCCGATGTCGAGCGGCTCCGGGCTGATCAGCTCCGCCGCGCACACCCCCGCCAGCAGCGCCGACGGCAGCACCCGGGCCCAGCCGGGCGGCGGTGCGCCGCGCAGCCAGCCCCGCCGGTCCGGGTCCCGCCGCGCCAGCCGGCCGCGCACACTGCTCACACCACCACGCTGCTACGCCCGACCGGCAGCCGCACGCCGGGCCCCGCGCGCCGGGGGCGGCCGCGGGCCCCGGCCGGAAGGACGTCGGCCTCGGCCGGGCCCCCGAACGCGCCGTTTCCAAGGGGCTGTTGACCGCTCCGGAAAACCGATGGACGGCCCGCCGGAGATCACGTAGCGTGTGGCGCGCCACGCCCCGAGACCAGCGGAAGGAGGACGAGCCGTGCAGTTCACACCGTTTCCGCGCTCCCTCCCCGCCCAGCAGGCGTGCCTCTACTGACCGACCGGGAGCGCTCTCAGCAGCATGCGTCCCGGAGGACACCCCATGACCGATGTGGTCATCCGCGCGCTCGACACGAGCGACGCCGAACTCTTCGACACCCTGCCCGACCCGCTCGGTGCCCGTGAGGGCCACCGGCTGACCCGCCACCGCCCCGACTGGAAGCGGGTGGCCCTGCGCGACGGCCGTGTCGTCGCCCGCGGCGCCTGGTGGGGCGGCCCCGACGACTCCGAGCCCATCAACGTCAACTGGTTCGACGTGGCCGAAGGCGAGGAGGAAGCGGGCGCCGCACTCCTGCGCTCCGCCCCCTGGCAGGTCGAACTGGAACTGAACCTGCCGGCCGGCTGGCGCGACGACCCGGCCCTGCGCACCGCCGCCGACACCCGCGTCACCGCCGCCCGCAAGGCCGGCTACGAGCTCCTCGTCGAACGCCTCCTGTACCGCTGGACCCCCGGCGGCGGCCTGCCCGAGCGGCCCGGGCGTCTTGAGTTCCGCGCAGAGCCGGACGACGCGGTGTTCTTCGACGCCCTGCGCCGCATCCACTCCGTCACCCTGGACGCCCACGCGCTCAAGGCCATCGAGCAGGGCGGACTCGACCGGGCGGCCCAGGAGGAACTCGACTTCTTCCACTGGTGCCCGTCGCCGCGCGAGTGGTGGCAGGTGGCGTACACCCCGCAGGGCGACCTGGCCGGCATCCACATCCCGGCCCACAATCCGTCGGGTCCCTGCATCGGCTTCATCGGCGTCCTGCCCGACCAGCGGGGCCACGGCTACGCCTACGACCTCGTGGCCGAGTGCACGCACTTCCTGGTCGAGCAGGGGGCGGAGTTCGTCGCCGCGGCCACGGACCGGGGCAACTTCCCGATGGCGGCGAACTTCGCCAAGGCCGGCTTCCCGGTGGTGAAGGAGCGGCTCAACTTCGACCCGGAGCGGTAACCGGCCCGCCGGCGAACCGCCCCGGGCGGGCGGCTCAGGATTTGCCGTCGAGCAGGTCCTGGGCCGCCGCGAGGATCTCCGTCACCCGCAGGCCGAACGCCGCGTCACAGGCGTGCGGGCGGCCGGTCCGGGCGGCGTCGAGCAGCGCGTCCGCGGCCCGCGCCAACGCGGGCACCGCCCCGTCGGATCCGTCCGGCAGCGCCGCGACCCCCGCCTCCCCGCGCAGCTCCACGCCGGCGCCGGCCGCGGCGGGCGGCGCCGTCAGGCTCAGGGTGAGGGTGCTGGACGCCCCATCCACGTGGTCGAGGACGACATGCGTCGTGTCGCCCGGCCCGTACACCGCCGCCGTCACGCGCCGCACGTCGCCGAGGACCGGCAGCAGCACGGACAGTGCGTGCGGGCCGACGTCCCACAGGGCGCCCTTCTCCCGCCGCCACGGCGTCGCGAACGGGCTCTCGCTCGTGAACACCGCCCCGAGCCATTCGGCGCGCCCCGTGAACCAGCCCGGCACCGCGGCCTGCTCGGCGATCCACGCCGCCGGGCCGGGCTGGAAGCGGGTCGTGAAGAACACCACCGAGGCGACCCCGGCCTCCCCGGCGGCCGCGACCACGGCCCGCGCCTGCTCCACCGTCGGCGCGAGCGGCTTGTCGAGCAGCAGATGGCACCCGGCCCGCGCCGCCCGGACCGCGAGGGAGGCCTGCACCTCGGGCGGCAGCGCCACGGCCACGGCGTCCACGTCCGCGAACAGTTCGTCGACATCGTCGTAGGCGCGGACGCCGTGCCGCTCCGCCAGTTCCTTCGCGGCTTCCGGGCGGCGGCCCCACACCCCGGCGAAGTCGAGCTTCTCGTGCCCGCTCAACGCGGGTGCGTGGGCCATCTGTGCCCAGGGTCCGGTGCCGAGCAGTCCTATGCGCATGCCGCCGCCTCTCCACGCTGCCAGGACGAAGAGCGTGCCACACGGAAACGGGCTGCGGGCAACGACAAAGGCGAGGAGTGTTCTCCTCGCCTGTCTCAAGTTATAGCCCACGGGGGGACTTGCGGCAAGGCCCCCCGCTTCCCGCAAACTGTCCGGCCTAAGCCCAGGACCTGCGGAAACGGGAGCATGACGTGACCCCTGCGACCACGAGCGCGTTCGATCTTCCCGACCGCCTCGCGCACAAGGCCGCCCCGGCGTCGATCGCCGGGGACGAACAGCACTTCGCCGCCATCGCCGACTGCCTCGCGCAGAACATCGCCGAACTCTCCGACCGCCTTGCCGCCGAGCGCAGGGCACCCGGCGGCAAGGGCAGGCAGGCGATGGACCGGGACGCCGAGATCCACCGGCTCACCGCACGGCTGCGCGCCCTGCGCCGCTTCGGACTGGACCTGTGCCTCGGGCACATGGTCGCCGCCGACGGCTCCGACCCCGTGTACGTCGGACGGCTCGGCCTGACGGACAGCGAGGGGCACCGGCTGCTGGTCGACTGGCGTTCCCCCGCCGCCGAGCCGTTCTTCGGAGCCACCCACGCCAACCCGATGGGCCTGGCGAGCCGCCGCAGGTACCGCTGGACCGACGGCCGGATCGTAGACTACTGGGACGAGGTGTTCACCCCCGACGGATTCGACGGGCACGCCGCGCTCGACGACCAGTCCGCCTTCATCGCCAGCCTCGGCACCAACCGCTCGCCCCGCATGCGGGACGTGCTCGGCACCATCCAGGCGGACCAGGACGCCATCATCCGCGCCGGGTCCCGAGGCGCCCTGGTCGTCGACGGCGGCCCGGGCACCGGCAAGACCGTCGTCGCCCTGCACCGCTCCGCCTACCTCCTCTACTCCGACCCGCGCCTCGGGCAGCACCGCAGCGGCGGCGTGCTCTTCGTCGGCCCGCACCGGCCCTACCTGTCCTACGTCTCCGACGTCCTGCCCAGCCTCGGCGAGGAGGGCGTGCAGACCTGCATCCTGCGGGATCTCGTCGACGAGGGGGTCAGGGCGGGGGAGGAGACCGACCCGGAGGCGGCCCGTCTGAAGTCGTCGGCGGACATGGTGCGGGCGGTCGAGAAGGCCGTCCGCTTCTACGAGGAGCCGCCCGCCGAGGCGATGACGGTCACGACCCACTGGTCCGACATCCGGCTGAGCGCCGGGGACTGGGCCGTGGCGTTCGAGGCGGCGGAACCCGGTACGCCGCACAACGAGGCACGCGACCAGGTCTGGGAGGAACTGCTCGCGATCCTTGTGGACAAGCACGACGGCGATGCCCCGGACGAGCTGCTCCGCAAGGCGCTGGCACGGGACCGGGAGCTGCTCACGGCCTTCAACCGCGCCTGGCCGCTGCTGGAGGCGACCGACCTCGTCGGGGATCTCTGGTCCGTCCCCGCTTACCTGAGGATGTGTGCGCCCTGGCTCAGCCGCGACGAGGTGCGCACCCTGCAACGCGAGGAGGCCCAGGCCTGGACCGTGTCCGACCTGCCGCTGCTGGACGCGGCCCGCCAGCGGCTCGGCGACCCGGAGGCCTCACGGCGCAGGCGCAGGCAGGAGGCCGCCGTCGCCGCACAGCAGGACCGCATGGCCGACGTCATCGACGACCTGCTGGCGGCCCACACCTACGACGACGGTGAGGGCGTGCTGGTCATGCTGCACGGGCAGGACATGCGCAACTCCCTCGTCGACGAGAGCGCCCTGCCCACCGCCGGCCCGGACCGGCTCGCCGGGCCGTTCGTGCACATCGTCGTGGACGAGGCGCAGGAACTGACCGACGCGGAATGGCAGATGCTGCTGCTGCGCTGCCCGTCCCGGAGCTTCACCATCGTCGGGGACCGCGCCCAGGCCCGGCACGGGTTCACCGAGTCGTGGCGGGAACGCCTGGAGCGGGTCGGTCTGGACCGGGTCGAGATGGCCTCGCTGAGCATCAACTACCGCACGCCCGCCGAGATCATGGCGGAGGCCGAGCCGGTCATCCGGGCCGCTCTGCCGGACGCCAACGTGCCGACGTCGATCCGCAGCAGCGGCGTCCCCGTCCGCCACGGGTCCGCCGCGGAGCTCACCTCGGTCCTCGATACCTGGCTGGCCGGACACGCCGACGGGATCGCGTGTGTGATCGGCGATCCCGCGTTCCGGCCCGCCTCGCCCCGCGTCCGGTCGCTGACCCCGGAGCTGTCGAAGGGGCTGGAGTTCGACCTGGTGGTGCTCGTCGACCCGGAGAACTTCGGCGAGGGCGTCGAGGGCGCCGTCGACCACTACGTGGCGATGACCCGGGCCACGCAGGAGCTCGTGATCCTCACGAGCTCCTGACGCGCCGGACCGGGGCCAGCTAGGCGACCAGCTCCTTGCGGATGCGGTCCAGCATGAACGCCGACGACTCCCGGGCCCGCTCCTCCCAGGCGAACACACAGGCCGTGGCGACCCCGTCGAAGCCCAGCTCGCGCAGGGTGCCGAAGAAGGCGTCCCAGTCGACCTCGCCCTGGCCGATGTCCAGGTGCTGGTGGATCCGGGCCGGGGTGCCCGGCGGGTTGAGGATGTAGCGCAGGCCGCTGGAGCCCTTGTGGTTGAAGGAGTCCGCGATGTGCACGTGCCGGAGCTTGTCACCGGCGTAGCGCATCATCCGCGCGATGTCCGCGCCGGTCTCCGAGGGGCCCGAGAGGTGGAAGGTGTGCGGCGCGCAGTACAGGTAGTTCACCCACGGCTTGTCGATCGCGCGGACGAGATCGACGGCCGGGGTGTTCTCCTCGCAGAAGTCGTCCGGGTGGGCCTCCAGGTTCAGAGCGATGCCTTCGCGTTCGAACAGCGGCAGCAACTCCTCCAGCGAACGCCAGAACGCGGCCTCGCTCTCGGCGGCGCGCTCCGGGCGGCCGTTGAACTCCGAGTTCATCAGCGGGCATTCGAGGTCCGCGGTGATCTCGATCATCCGCTTCCAGTAGCGGACGGCCGCCTGCCGCTCGGTCTCGTCCGGCGAGGACCAGTTGTACAGCGGCAGCACCGAGGACAGGCGCACGCCGTGCGTCCGCAGCGACTGCTTCAGTTCCCGCACCCGCGCGTCGTCCGCACGCGGGTGCAGGAAGAACGGCATGAAGTCCGCGCGCGGCGACAACTCGATGTACTCGTAGCCGAGTTCGGCGACCGTGCGCACCATCTCGTCGATCGGCAGGGAGCGGAACATGTACGGGTCGAGGGCGATCTTCACGCGGTGTCTCCGTAGAACGCGGGGCGGGGCTTCATGTCGGTGGTGACGGTCTCGCCGCCGGCCTCCAGGGACCGGACGGCTGCATCGGTGATGACGGTGGCGGCGTAACCGTCCCAGGAGGACGGGCCGGTGGGCTCGGTGCCGGCCGCCACGGAGGCGACCCACTCGCGGAACTCGGTGTCGAAGGCCTCCGCGAACCGCTCCTTCCAGTCCTGGAGCACACTCGTGCCGTGCCGGGCGGCCGTGCGGATCCCGACCGCGGCCGGGTCGGGCAGCCGGACCAGGCCGTCCTCGCCGACGACCTCGCACTGGATGTCGTAGCCGTACTGGCAGTTGACGAAGACCTCCAGGTCGATCCGGACGCCCGAGGCCGTCTCGAAGATCATGATCTGGGGGTCCTTCACATGCGCGAACCGCCTGCTCGTGGCGCGCGGGGTGACCACCTGGGCGGAGACGATCTCGTCGTCGAGCAGCCAGCGCAGCACGTCGATCTCGTGCACGGCCGTGTCCTGGGCGGCCATGGCGGAGTGGTACGACTCCGGCACGGTGGGGTTGCGGTGCGCGCAGTGCACGATCAGCGGAGCCCCGAGCGAACCGGTCGACAGCACCTCCTTCATCTGCCGGTAGCCGGCGTCGAAGCGGCGCATGAAGCCGACCTGCACCAGCCGGCGGCCGTGTGCCCGTTCCGCCTCGACGATCCGCAGGCAGTCCTCGGCGGTCGTGGCCAGCGGCTTTTCGCAGAACACCGGCTTGCCGGCGGATATCGCGTTCAGGACGTGCTCGGCGTGGGTGGGTCCCCAGGAGGTGACGAGGACGGCGTCCACGTCGGGGGAGGCGACCAGGTCCGCGCCGGTGGGCAGCGCGACGGCACCGGCCCGGGCCGCCGCTTCCGCGGCGCGCTCGGCGTCCACGTCGGCCACGGCCGTGACAGCGGCACCGGTGACGACCCCGGTGAGCCGCCGGATGTGGTCCTGGCCGATCATTCCGGCGCCGATGACGCCTACACCTACGGTCATGCTGAACTCCTTGGAAGGTGGTCAGGAAAAGCGCGCCCGGAGCTCCGCCTCGAGGCTTTCGAGCGTGCGGCCCTTGGTCTCGGGGACGTACCGCTTCACGAAGGCGAGGGACAGCACGCCCGCCGCCACGAACAGGAAGAACGTGTTGGAGATCCCGATCCCGGAGACCAGGGAGGGGAAGACGAGACCGATGACGAAGTTGGTCAGCCACAGCACCACCGCCGCCACGCCCATGCCGAAGCCGCGCATCCGCATCGGGAAGATCTCCGACAGCATCAGCCACGTCACCGGCGAGATCGCGCCCTGCTGGAAGGCGAGGAACGTGACCGTCATCGCGAGCACCGCGAACGCCCGCGGGTCACCGGAGGGCAGTACCAGCGAGAAGACCCCGATCAGCAACAGGGCGGCCGTCGTGCCGACCTGACCCGTCATCAGCATCGGGCGGCGTGGGACCCGTCCCAGCAGCCAGATGCCGACGAAGGTGGCCAGCACCGAGATCACACCGTTGGCGATGTTCGCGGTGAGCGCGCTGTCGGCGGCGAAACCGGCGTCGGTCAGGATCTGCGTGCCGTAGTACATGATCGTGTTGACGCCGGTGATCTGCTGCACGATCGCGATACCGAAGCCGACGAACATCAGCTTGCGCAACCAGGGTGTGCTCCTGATGTCCTGCCAGCCGCCGAGCTTCGCCTGCTCGTCCTGCACGGCGAGCGCGGAGACCTCCTTCAGCTCGGCCTCGGCCCGGGCACGGGAGCGCACCTGCCGGAGGACGTCGAGGGCCTCGCCGAAACGGCTCTGCGACGCCAGCCAGCGCGGGCTCTCGGGCATCACCAGCATGCCGAACCACAGCACCACGGCGGGCAGCGTCGCGATGACCAGCATCCACCGCCACACACCGCCGGACTCGCCGCCGACCTGCGCGATGATCGCGTTGGACGTGAACGCCAGCAGCTGACCGCTGACGATCATCAGTTCGTTGCGGGTGACCAGGGCACCGCGCCGCTCGGCGGGGGACACCTCCGCGAGGTACACCGGCACCGTCACCGAGGCGCCGCCGACCGCGAGACCGAGCACGAACCGCGCCGCGATCATCACCTCGGTCGTCGGCGCGAGCGTGCAGCCGAGCGCGCCGGCGAAGAACAGCACGGCCAGCAGCAGGATGGCGCGCCGCCTGCCGCGCGCGTCCGACAGCCGGCCGCCGGTCACCGCGCCCAGCGCGGCACCCAGCAGCAGCGAGCTGGTGACCATGCCCTCGGTGACCGGGGTCAGGCCGAGGTCCTCGGTCATGTAGGGCAGGGCACCGTTGATGACGCCCGTGTCGTAGCCGAAGAGCAGACCGCCGAAGGTGGCGATGATCGTGATGATCCGCAGCCGCCGGGAGACCTCCGGCGGCGTCCCGTCCGTGGCGCCGGTGGCGGAGGCGGGGGTGGGGGCCGGTGTCGCGTCGTCCCTGACGTCCATGCGCAGCTCCTTACCTGTCGATGTTCGGGCGCCGGGTACCCGACAGACCGCAGCCGGCCAGGTGTTCACGGGTGCTGACCGCGATGGGCAGCGGCACCCCGGGAGCGCACGGGTACAGGTCCTGCTCGACGATCACGAACAACTCGGCGTCCAGCCGGGCGAGTTCCACGACCACGTCGGCCGGCTTCGGAACCCCGGCGGGCGGTGACACGCACACCCCGCGCCGCACGGCCTCACCGAACGACAGGTCCTCGGCGGCGACCTGAGCGAGGATCTCCGGGTCCATCTGCTTGATGTGGACGTAGCCGACCCGCTCACCGAACCGGCGGATCAGATCGAGGTTGTCCCCGCCGCCGTACGCCACGTGCCCGGTGTCCAGGCACAGGTTGGTGTAGCGGCCGTCGGACTCGTTCAGCAGCCGCTCGATCTCCGCTTGCGTCCGGATGTGGCTGTCGGCGTGCGGATGGACGACCAGCCGGACGTCGTACTCCTCCAGCAGCAGCCTGCCCAGCCGGTCGGCGGCCCGGCCGAACCCGGCCCACTGCCCGGCCGTCAGCTCGGGCGACTCGGTGAACGCGCCCGTCTTCTCGTCCCGGTACATCGGTGGGATGAAGACCAGGTGGTGCGCCCCCGCGGCGGCGGTCAGCGCCGCGACCCGCCGGACGTGGGCGAGCATCTCGTCCCATGCCTCGGGCCGGTGCAGCGCGCCGAAGGCGGTGCCGCCGGAGACCTTGAGTCCCCGGGCGTCCAACTCGCCCTTGAGGCGCTGCGGGTCGGTGGGCAGATAGCCGTACGGGCCGAGCTCCAGCCACTCGTAGCCGGCCAGGACCAGTTCGTCGAGGAAGCGGGTGTACGGCACCTGCTGTTCGTCCTCGGGGAACCAGACGCCCCAGGAGTCGGGGGCGGACCCGAGGCACAGGTTGCCGACGGTGGTACGGAGAGAGGGAGGCGCCGTTGCCATGGTGGTGTCCTTCGCGCTGCGTTTCCGCTCGCTGTCGCGCGCTACTAGCGCGCTCTAGTTCGAGTACGATGACCCCTGTGCAAATGTCATGTCAATAGCTGGTCGCCGGGAGATGGCAGGATCCCGTACGCGTGCGGGACACCCCGTATGGTGTGCGGCGTCGGAGGGTGGGTTCACAGGTGGATGCATCGGGCAGGCAGCGGCCCACGATGGCGGACGTCGCCGAGAAGGCGGGCGTCTCCCGCGCGCTCGTCTCGATCATCTTCCGCAACCAGGCCGGAGCCAGCCAGGAGACCCGGGAGCGGGTCCTGCGCGTGGCCGACGAGATCGGCTACCGGCCCGACAGCGCGGCCCGGCTGCTGGCCCGTGGCCGCAGCCGCACGCTCGGCGTCATGTTCACCGTGCAGCAGACCTTCCACACGGACCTCATCACCGGCATCTACCCCGAGGCCGAACGCCTCGGCTACGACGTGCTGCTCTCCGGGGCGACCCACGGCCGCAGCGAGGCCAAGGCGGTCGAGGCGCTGCTCAGTCACCGCTGCGAGGCGGTGATCCTGCTCGGCCCGGACGCCGAACCCGCCTTCCTGGACGAACTCGGCCGGCGCACCGTCGCCGTCTCGGTCAGCCGCCGGGTGCCCCGGGCCCGGGTCGACTTCGTGCACTCGGCCGAGGGCAAGGGCGTCCGCCAGGCCATGGACCACCTGGTGGAGCTGGGGCACCGCCGGATCGTGCACATCGACGGCGGACGCGGCCCCGGCTCGGCGGAGCGCCGGCGCGCCTACCGGGCCGCCATGCGCCGCCACGGGCTTCAGGCCCAGGCGCGGGTGATCCCCGGCCACCACACCGAGGAGTCCGGTATCGAGACCGGCCGCCTGCTCCTGGCCGAGCGGGACGGCGGACGGTTGCTGCCGACGGCCGTCCTCGCCGGCAACGACCGCTGTGCGATGGGTCTGCTGATGGCGCTGACCCGGGCGGGCGTGGAGGTCCCGCGCGATCTGTCCGTCGTGGGCTACGACGACAGCCACCTCTCCCACCTGATGCCCATCGGCCTGACGACCGTCCGCCAGGACGCCCTCCTGATGGCCGAGCACGCCGTCCGTTTCGCCGTGGAGCGGCTGGAGGAGCGGGAGCGGGAGCCGCGGGAGGCGGTGCTGGACCCCAAGCTGGTGGTGCGGGGGACGACCGGGCCGGTCCCGGAAGGCCCGGGTCCGGCCTGACGCGGGTGGCCCCGCCGCCCGGTTCCGTCAGCGCGTGCCCTTCGCGGCGAACTTCGCGACGCTGTCGACGTTGTCCTTCGTGACGAAGGCCGGTCCGGTGAGCACGGGAGCCGTGCCGCCGCCGCTGACGTTGCCGTTGGTCTTGTACAGCCACAGTGCGTCCACCGCCAGGTAACCCTGGAGGTAGGGCTGCTGGTCGACGGCGAACTCGATGCTGCCGCCCTGAATGGCCCCGACGAGGTCCTTGTTGAGGTCGAACGTCGCGACCTTCGCCTCGCTGCCCGCGTCCTTCACCGACTGCACGGCGGTGAGGGCGATCGGGGCGCCGAGCGTGACGACCTGGTCGATGGAGGAGTCCTTCTGGAGTTTGGCGGTCAGCGTCGATTTCACCGACGGCATGTCCGTGCCGTTGACGTACAGATTCTCCGTCGTGCCCTTGAAGCCCTTCTTCAGTCCGGCGCAGCGGGCCTCCAGAGCGACCTGGCCCTGCTCCTGGATGACGCAGACGGCGTGCTTGGCGCCGGCTTGGTTGAGCCGCTCGCCGAACGCCTGCCCCGCGATGTTCTCGTCCTGGCCGAAGTACTCGAGCATGCCGAGCTCCTTCCAGTCGTCCAGGCCGGAGTTGAAGCCGACGACGGGGATGCCGGCCGCCTTGGCCTTCGCCACCACGCCCTTCATCGCGTCGGGCTTGGCGGCGGTGAGGGCGATGCCGTTGACCTTCTGGTCGATGGCGTTCTGCACGAGGTTGGCCTGGTTCCCGGCGACGGGGTCACTGGAGTAGACGAGCTTGATGTTGTCCTTCGCGGCGGCGGCCTGGGCGCCCTTGCGGATCAGGTCCCAGAAGGTGTCGCCCGGCGCCGCGTGGGTGACCAGGGCGACGGTCATCCGCGGGGTGGTGGCCTTGCCCGCCGCGGCGTCGGTGCCGCCGGCCTCGGACTTCTTCCCGCCGGAGCCGCTGGAGCAGCCCGCGGCGAGCAGGGCGCCGACGGCGGCGGCGGTGGTCAGGGCGGCGGCTCTGTGGTGTCTGCGCATGTCGGGTGCACCTCACTGTGCTGGGACGAGGGGGCCGCGCCCGGTCCGGGAGACGGGCGGTGGGTGGGCGCCCGGGGCGGCGGCGGTCATGGGTGATGCGGTGGTCCGGAGTGCGGACCCCTGCGTTCTCGGTGACTGGAGCGCGCCACTAGCGCGCTCTAGTGGCAGGTACTATGCGGGCGCCGCGGGGGGATGTCAACAGCTTTGTCAGGACGTACCAACAAAAGGCGGCCGCCCGTACACACCGGCCAAGGCGGTGCGTACGGGCGGCCTCGGGCGGACGGCCGGGCCGTCCTGCCCGGCTGCTCAGGTCTCCGTGCTGATGTTGACCATCCACGGGACGCCGAAGCGGTCCGTGCACATGCCGAACACGTCACCCCACATCTGCTTCTCCAGCGGCACGGACACCGAGCCGCCCTCGGACAGCTTCTCCCAGTAGCCGCGCAGCTCGGCGTCGTCGTCGCCGCTGAGGCTCACGGAGTAGGAGCCGCCCTGCTCGGACTCCATGCCCGGCGGGTTGTCGGCGCCCATCAGGGTGAAGCCGCCGGTGGTCTCCAGCATGCCGTGCATGATCTTGTCGGCGTTCGGGGCGTCCGCCTGCCCGAACTCTCCGTAGCTGTTGAGGTCGAGGGTGCCGCCGAAGACCTCCTTGTAGAACTCCATCGCCTGCCGGGCGTCGCCGTTGAAGGTGAGGTACGGGTTGAGGCGCGAGGCCATGAGAACCTCCCAGAAGGGGATAAAAGTCATTTTCGCGCAGCGTATCGCCAGGGCCTGGTGTCGGCTCGTCGAGTGGCCCCCGCTCTGTGCGGGACGAGGGTCCGCCAACATCGGGACCGTCGCTCAACTGCGCTGTTAACGTGGCCTTTTGAGCAGAGGGGGAGACGGCGGCCCATGTCATCGACATTCCGCATCGGCGGGGATCTGGACGTACACCGGCTCGGCTTCGGAGCCATGCATCTGCCCACCGAGCCCGGCCCCGGCCGGGAGAACGCCCTCGCGGTGGCCCGGCGCGCCGTGGAGCTGGGCGTGACCCTGATCGACACGGCGCATCTGTACGGCGGCGGTGCCAATGAGGAGCTCCTGGCCGAGGCCCTGCACCCCTACCCGGAGGGCTTGCTGATCACCACCAAGGTCGGTGTCGCGCGCACCGGCCCCGGTGGCGACTGGAAGCTCGACGGACGGCCGGAGATCCTGCGCGACCAGGTCCGGCAGGCCCTGCGCCGGCTGCGGACCGAGCGCATCGAACTGCTCCAGCTGCACCGCATCGACCCCGACACGCCACTCGCCGACCAGCTCGGCACTCTGCGCGAGCTCCAGACCGAGGGCCTGGTCGGCCGGATCGGGCTGTCGGAGGTCACCGTCGAGGAGCTGGAGCAGGCCAAGGGGCTGGTCGACGTCGTGAGCGTGCAGAACCGCTACAACCTGCTCGACCGGGAGCACGAGCCGGTGCTCGACGCCTGTGCGGCGGCCGGTATCGCCTTCCTGCCGTGGCGGCCCGTCGCCTGGGGGAAGACGGGCACCGAGGAAGAGATCGCCGCCGTGGCGGCCGAGCTCGGGGCCACGCCCACGCAGGTCTCCCTCGCCTGGCTCCTCGACCGTGCACCGGTCGTCATCCCGATCCCGGGTACGGCCCGGACCGAGCATCTGGAGGAGAACGTCGCAGCGGCAGGCCTGGAGCTGACGTCGGCCCAGCGGACCCGCCTCGACCGGCTCGCCGGGGCCGCACGGGCCGCGACAGGCTGAAGGGGCAGTGTCCGGCCGGTCACTGGCTCCGCAAGGGCATGAGTAGGGCCCTCAACAGCGCAATGATCGTTCCCATGCCCACCCCTCAGCTCCGAGCTGACACCGGAGCAGGGCAGCAGGTGGGCCCCGCTCGTTGCGTGATGGTCGCATCAGCCGGGAACGCCGGGGTCAAGGCGGCCCTGCGCCATGTGGGCACCAGCGGCTGGCCGAGAGTCGTCTGTGAGCTGCTTGGCGTCGAACAGGTCCGGAGCCGGACTCGTGCCGTCGGTGCGGACAGCCCCTAGTTGTTCCAGTCGTACGGGCCGCCGCCCTGCCACTCGATCAGCTCGGTGTCGTCGACGGCCGTGTCCGTGGTGGGCAGGCCCTCGCGGTGCAGCAGGTCCAGCACGTCGAAGAGGCTGTAGGCGACGCCCATGCGCTCGCCGTGGATGGTCACCAGCCGTCCGCCGTCCGTCGCGGGCGGCTGCACGACCACAGGGGGTTGACCGTCCATAGCCCCACCATGCTCCCGAAACGGCCGGTTCGCAGCTCGGTGGCGTCCAGAAGCGGTACGGACCCGTTCTCCCCGTGCCGGCGCCGGGCGCGCTGTGCCCCGGTGACAACGCGCGATCCGGAAGCTGAGTTCTCATCAGCACTCCCTGAGAGCGGCCGCACCAGCACCCTAGCGTCCGTGGCATGGACATGAACCGTACGCACAGAGGGAAGTGGCGCGGTGCCGTGCTGGCGGTGCTGCTGAGCGCCGGAACGCTCACGGCCGCCGCCCCGGGCGCTCACGCCGACGGGGCGCGCACCGAGACGCCGGTGAGGTCGACGTCGCCGGTGACCGGAGTGACGGAGACGATGGTGCGGGTGAAGGTGCCGCTGCCGGAATCGGCGGGGCCCCGCCCGGCCCCCTGCGACTGGCTGTCGTACCTGCGCTACCGCTCCGCCGCCGGGGCCGGCCGCGTCGGCCGACGCCGTCCGGATCCTCATCGCCCAGCCCGGGATCCTGGAAGGCGCCGGGGCGTTCGACAGCGTCGCCCGCAACACCGTCACGCGCGCCGCCGAGCAGGGGCATCACATCGAGTTCTGGGCGCTGGACCGGCGCTCCAACTGCCTGGAGGACCGCACCGGCATCGCCTCCGGCGACCAGCACACCGCGGTCGACTACTACTACTACTACTACCGCGGCAAGCAGGTCGCCGGCCGCACCTTCGCCGGCTACACCGGCAACGCGCAGCTGGGCTGGATGGCGAAGCTCGGGATCGAGCAGACCGTACGCGACCAGTACGACCTGCTGACCGCCGAGTTGCCCTCCCCGGCGCAGCGCAAGCAGAAGGTGCTGTGCGGCGGGCACTCGCTGGGCGGTGTGATCACCGGGTACTTCGCCGCGGCCGACTTCGACGGCAACCGCGCCACGACGCAGGACGCCGGCTACAACCAGTGCGCCGGCTACCTCGCCCTCGACACGACCGTCTCCACCTCCCTGGCGGACCTCAGCGGCAGCATCCCGGGCGACACCAACCTGCCCGACATCGGCCTGGGTTACGGCGTCGTGCAGGCCGGGCTGGACAGCGGGGTGCTGCCGCGCACCCTGTCCGCGCCGGTGCTGCTCAACCCCGAGACCATGACCCTGCTCGGCATCGCCGGACTCGGTGCCCTCGACGACCTGGAGGGCGAGGCCGACCTGCCCCGCTACCTGCCCTCCAACCTCAACATCGAGGCCACCAACCGTTTCCTGTTCGCCAAGGACACCGCCGCCTTCCTCAGCGGCAAGCCCTCGGTGAGGGACTTCCGGCTCACCAACGGGGCCGTGCTCGGGGCCCTGCTGGACGACAACTCCGTGCCGCTGGCGTTCCTGCAGACCAGCGTGGGCTTCTTCGACGGCGGACCGATCGCCGACAAGAGCTTCCCCGTCGCCAACGGCGGTGATGAGCAGGCCGGCCCGTACGGTACGGCGTACAAGGCCATCCCCGACCGGCCGCGGGGCCCGCTCTACACCTGGCGCACCTACGACCGCGTCGGCGACCCGGACGACCCCGGCTACCGCTCTGCCGACGGCACCCCGTTCACCCGCGCCGGCGAAGAAGTCACCGACATACGGCAGTTGGCCCGCAGTCTGGCCGAGCAGCCGTTGGACTTCACCGAGCAGTACTTCCCCACGAAGCTGGTCACGGACATCCAGCTGGCCACGTCCCCGCAGGTGAAGAAGCTCGTCGTGCACCCCGAGGGGCTCAAGGCCAACCCGGTGCTCACCGTGCTCGCCGGGGAGGGCCTGCTGGCCGGCCGGGTCCCGGCCGAGCTGCACCCCGTGGTCGCCGACGGCTACCAGCACCTCGACGTCCTGACCGCCGCGCCGGTGCAGAAGAACGGCCGGCCGGAGCCCGTCTCCACCGCCCTCGCCGACTTCGCACGGTCACCACGTCAGCCCTGGACCGGACGCACGCACGCCCGGGGCCCGGGAGGTTCTCCTCCCGGGCCCCTTCGTGTGACGCGGGCTCAGAGCCTGCCGGCGGCGAACGTGGCCGCCTCCTCCGCGTCGTCCCGGTAGCTCAGGTGCGCGCCGACGTCACCGCCGCCGTTCTCGCAGACGGGGTCGCCCTGGGCGCAGAGGTCGAGCGTGCGGCTCTGGTACGTGCCGGTGACGCTCTTGCCGAGCGCCCGGATCGGGTTGCCGAACAGCAGCACCGCGGCGACCTTCGGCTCCACCGCCGCCGGCAGCGTGGCCACGATGGGACTGCCGACGACCGCCCCGGCGCTGCTGATGCCGATCGAGTTGTCGACGACGTTCGCGCCCTGCGAATAGCCGACGAGAACGAACTTCTGCCCTGGACAGGCGGCGGCCTGGCTCTTCACATGGTTCACCAGATCCAGATTTCCCCGGGCCGCGGACGTGGGGGAGAGGCCGGCGGGGTAGTTCACCTTGTAGCTCGAAAAGCTATAGTCGTAGGCGAAGTTGGGGGCGGCGCTCACGGCGTCGGGATGCGCGGCGAGCAGCCGCAGCCAGCGCACCGGCTCGTGCAGGAACGCCGCCGGGTCCATCAGCACCGACAGCGCCCCGCGTGCCACCGGGGCCGCGACGCTGAGCACCAGTCCCATGTCGTGGTAGAGCGGCAGCCAGCCCACACTGGTCATCGGGCGCGTGTGGAGGCCGTAGGCGGACAGGGCCTGGAGGGCGTTGGCGACGACATTGCCGTGGCTGATCTCCACACCCGCCGGGGCGCGGGTCGAACCGGACGTGTACTGGAGGTAGGCGGTCGTCCCGGGGTCCGGGGCGACCGGCTCGCGGCCCCGGCCCTCGTCGTCGGGCACCTCGTCCGCGACGACGATCCGCGGCCCGCCGGTCCCGAGGAAGTCCCGCACCTCGTCCCGCGTCCGGCTCGTGGTCACCACCACCGACGGACGCGCGTCGGCCAGGACGCCCGCGAGCCGGTCGGCGTGCCCGGACAGGCCCGGGGTGTACAGGGGCACGGCGACCAGCCCGGCGGCCAGGGCCGCGAGGAAGGCGGTCACGTACTCCGTGCCCTGCGGGCACAGCAGCGCGACCCGGTCCCCGGGGTCCGTCTCGTCCGCGAGGCGTGCGGCGAGCGCCCGCACCCGCACGTCCAGACGGCGCCAGGTCAGGGTGCGGTGGACGCCCCGCGAGTGCTGTGCCGGGTGCTCGACGAAGGTGAACGCCCGGCGATCGGGGGTGGTCTCGGCCCAGTGCCGTACGTACTCCGGCAGGGTGGGGCACGCGGGCACGAGCGGGGGGCGGCCGCTGTCCATCAGGCGGGGCTCCTCACGGCGCGGATCGGCCTGGGGGTCACGAAGGCAGGGGGAGGGGATGGTCAGAGGGGGATGTTGCCGTGCCGGCGTTCCGGCATCGGGGCGCGTTTGCCGCGCAGTGCGCGCAGGGCGCGGCAGACCTGCTCTCGTGTCTCGCGCGGCGCGATGACGGCGTCGACACAGCCGCGCTCGGCGGCGAGATACGGGGTGCCGTGGATGCGCTCGTACGCGGCGAGGAGGTCGGCGCGCAGGGCCTCCGGGTCGTCGGACGCGGCGAGTTCGCGCCGGTGCAGGACGCCCACGGCCCCCTCGGCGCCCATGACGGCGATCCGGGCGGTGGGCCAGGCGAGGTTGACGTCCGCGCCGAGGTGCTTGGAGCCCATCACCGCGTATCCGCCGCCGTACGCCTTGCGCACCACGACCGTGACCTTGGGGACGGTGGCCTCGGCGTAGGCGTACAGCAGTTTCGCGCCCCGCCGGATGATCCCGGCCTGCTCCTGCCGTACCCCGGACAGATAACCGGGCACGTCGGCGAAGGTCAGCAGCGGGATGCCGAACGCGTCGCAGAACCGCACGAACCGCGCGGCCTTCTCGGACGCGTCGATGTCGAGGACCCCGGCGGCGTGCAGCGGCTGGTTGGCGACGACGCCCACCGAACGGCCCTCGATCCGGGCCAGGGCGCAGATGATGTTCGGCGCGAACAGCTCCTGCACCGGCAGCAGTTCACCGTCATCGACGACCGCGCGCAGGATCTCCCGCATGTCGTAGGCCTCGCCGAGCCGGTCCGGGACGACCGCGTCGAGCCCGGCACCGGGCGCGGCGCTCCCCGGGGCGTACTCCGGTGGCCGTTCCAGGTTGTTGGCCGGCAGGTAGGAGAGGAGGTCGCGCACGGTGTCGAGGGCGTCCTCCTCGTCGGCGGCCAGGAAGTGGGCATTGCCGTTGACGGTGTTGCTGGTGCGGGCGCCGCCCAGCTCCTCGGCGGTGGTGCGCTCACCCGTGACCGTCTCGATGACGTCGGGACCGGTGACGAACATGTGCGAGGCGCCGTCCACCATCACCGTGAAGTCGGTGATCGCCGGCGAGTACGCCGCACCGCCCGCGCACGGGCCGAGGACGACCGAGATCTGCGGGATCACCCCGGACGCCTTGACGTTGCGCCGGACCAGCTCGGCGTAGAGGGCGAGCGCGGCGACACCCTCCTGGATGCGGGCCCCGCCGGAGTCGTTCAGGCCGATCACCGGGCAGCCCGTCTTCAGGGCCAGCTCCATCAGGGCGACGGTCTTCTCGCCGAAGGCCTCGCCCATGCTGCCGCCGAACACGGTGGAGTCCTGCGCGAACACGCAGACCGGGCGCCCGTCGACCGTGCCGTACCCGGTGACCACGCCGTCGCCGTACGGGCGCCGGGGGTCGTGCCCCGCGGGCCGGGCCCGGACGAACAGACCGGTCTCGGTGAAGGAGTCCTTGTCCACGAGCCGCTCGATCCGCTCCCGGGCCGAGAACTCCCCGCGTCTGCGCGGCCCGCCCGGGGCCACCGCCCGCTCCCGGCGGTGCTCCAGGCCGGCGACGCGCTCCGCGGTGCCCCCGGGCGCGTGCGGCGCCGTCTCCCCCGGACCGGATGCTGTCACCTCTGTGCTCACAACCACCTCCGAAGTGGCTCTCGAATATGGCAGCGAGGCGGGGGAGTGCCGGGCGGATCGCCGTTCTGTTTGGGGGAGTTGAGTCTTCCGGCGCCGGCTTTCATCCAGGTGTGACAAGGGTGCTTCGGGGGGCCGGGGCCGCGATTCAGCGGCCCGGGTGCTGAATGCGTTCTCCTTCTTCTATTGGACCCCCGGCCGCGCGGCGTCCAGGCTGGAGTGCACCATCGCCCGACAGCCGGAAGAGGTCACGAACCCATGCACAGCCGCCGCATCGGTGACGTCGAGGTCAGCGCGATCGGCCTGGGCGCGATGCCCATGTCCATCGAAGGACGACCGGACGAGGAACGCTCCCTCGCCACCATCCACGCCGCGCTCGACGCCGGTGTGACCCTGATCGACACCGCGGACGCCTACCACCGCGACGCCGACGAGGTCGGTCACAACGAAACCCTGATCGCCAAGGCCCTCGCCTCCCACGGCCGCGGTGGTGACGTCCTGGTCGCCACCAAGGGCGGCCACCTGCGCCCCGGCGACGGCAGCTGGACGCTCGACGGCAGCCCCCGCCACCTCAAGGCGGCCTGCGAGGAGTCCCTGCGCCGGCTGGGCGTCGAGGCCATCGGCCTCTACCAGTTCCACCGCCCCGACCCGCGCGTCCCCTACGCCGAGTCCGTCGGCGCGATCCGGGACCTGCTCGACGAGGGCAAGATCCGCATGGCCGGCATCTCCAACGCGAACCCGGAGCAGATCCGGCAGGCCCAGGAGATCCTCGGCGGGCGCCTGGTCTCCGTGCAGAACCAGTTCTCGCCGACCTTCCGCTCCAGCGAGCCGGAACTGCGCCTGTGCGACGAACTCGGCATCGCGTTCCTGCCCTGGAGTCCCCTCGGCGGGATTTCGAAGGCCGGTGAACTGGGTTCGGGCCACGCCCCCTTCGCCCGGATCGCCGAGGCACGCGGCGTGAGCCCGCAGCGCGTGTGCCTGGCCTGGATGCTCGCCAAGTCGCCGGTGGTCGTCCCGATCCCCGGTGCGAGCCGGCCCGAGACCATCCGCGACTCGCTCGCCGCCGGCGACCTGACCCTGACCGCCGAGGAGCTGGCGGAGCTGGACGCCGCCTGACCAGCCCAGGAGACCCGGGGACGGCCGCGTGCCGTCCCCGGGTCTCCTGCTGCCGACGAGCACGTACGCGCACCACACGCACCGGCAACCGGGGAGGACCACCGCCGATGGCATCGTCGTGGGAAAGACCGCTCGACCACTGCTACCGGGGCGAGCACCCGATCCGCACCCTCGCCTACCTCTTCCGCGCGGACCGGCGGCGGCTGCTCGCGGCCGCGGCCGTCTTCACCGTCAAGCACAGCCCCATCTGGCTGCTGCCGCTGATCACCGCGTCCATCATCGACACCGTCGTCCAGCACCAGCCGATCAGCCGCCTGTGGGCCAGCACCGGCCTCATCCTGTTCATCCTGCTGATCAACTACCCGCTGCACGTGCTGTACGTCCGCCTCCTCTACGGCAGCGTCCGCCGCATGGGGACCGCCCTGCGCTCGGACCTGTGCACCCGCATGCAGCAGCTGTCCATCGGCTACCACTCCCGCGTCAGCGCCGGTGTCCTCCAGGCCAAGGTCGTGCGCGACGTGGAGACGGTCGAGCAGATGGTCCAGCAGACCGCCGAGATCGGACTGGGCGCGACCACCGTACTCATCGGCGGACTGGTCATCATCGCCGTCCGCACCCCCGAGTTCCTCCCCGTCTTCCTGGTCGTCGTGCCCGCCGCGGCGCTCCTCATCGCCCGGCTGCGGGCGCGCCTGCGCACGCACAACGAGCACTTCCGCCACGAGGTGGAGACGCTGTCGTCCCGCGTGACGGAGATGACCCGGCTCATCCCGGTCACCCGTGCCCACGGCCTGGAGGGCAAAGCGCTGCGCCGCATGAACGGCACCCTGGACCGGCTGCTCCACTCCGGACTCCGCCTCGACCTGGTCAACGGCCGGTTCGGCTCGCTGGCCTGGGTGGTGCTCAACGTCGTCGGCGTCCTGGTCCTGGCCGGCGCGGCCCTGCTCTCCTACCACGGCGTCTGGGGCGTCACCGCCGGAGACGTCGTGATGCTCAGCGCCTTCCTGACCACCCTCACCAACTCCACGACAACGTTGGCAGGGCTCGCCCCGGTCATCACCAAGGGTCTGGAGTCCGTCCGCTCGGTGGGCGAGGTCCTCCAGGTCCCGGAACTGGAGGACAACGAAGGCAAGTCCGAGCTCACGGCCCTGCGCGGGGCCGTCACCTTCGAGCAGGTCGACCACGTCTACGAGACCGGCGGGCGCCCGGCGGTACGGGACTTCACCCTCGACGTCGCCGCGGGCGAGACCGTCGCCCTCGTCGGCGCGTCCGGCGCCGGCAAGTCCACCGTCCTGAACCTCGTCATCGGCTTCATCCGCCCCACCTCGGGACGGCTGCTGCTCGACGGCACCGACATGAACACCCTCGACCTGCGCACCTACCGCCGCTTCCTGTCGGTGGTGCCGCAGGAGTCGGTCCTCTTCGACGGCACGATCCGCGAGAACGTCGCCTACGGCATGGACGACGCTGACGAGGAGACGGTCCGGGCGGCCCTGCGCGACGCCAACGCCCTGGAGTTCGTCGACCGCCTGCCACGGGGCCTCGACACCCTGGTCGGCGAGCACGGCGCCCGGCTGTCCGGCGGGCAGCGGCAGCGCCTCGCCATCGCCCGGGCCCTGATCCGCGACCCCCGGGTGCTGGTCCTGGACGAGGCGACCTCGGCGCTCGACACCCGTTCGGAGGCCCTCGTCCAGCAGGCGCTGGCCCGGCTGCTGCACGGGCGCACCACGTTCGTCGTCGCGCACCGGCTGTCCACCGTCCAGGGCGCCGACCGGATCGTGGTGATGGGCGACGGCCGCATCGAGGAGATCGGCACGCACGAGGAGCTGCTGCGCAAGGGCGGGGCATACACCGCTCTGCACAGGGGCCAGCTCACCTAATACCGGTCGCAACCGATCAGTTCTCGTCAAATCCGCTACAGGTGAGAAAATCGTGTGAATGTTTCCGCGTGGTTCGGGCATACGCAGCGAAAACACAGAGAGGGGCGCTACGTGCTTGTACCGGACCGGAAGATCGTCAGGGAGTTGCTGACGCGCTACGCGTCGCTGAGGATCGCTCAGTCGGAGAGGCACGTGCCGAAGGCGGCACGCGAGCTGGAGGACGTCAGCTACACGCTGTGCGTGATGATGGGGACGTCCGACATCAGTGACGCCATCGCCAAGGCGGATGTCCTGCTGCTCACCGAGGGCCGGCAGCACGCCGCCGACGCGGACGGGGAGAACGGCCTGACGCTGGTCGGCTGACCGCTGACGAAAGGCCCGGCGCGGACCGGGCGGCACGCCTCGGCGGCTCCTAGGAAGGGGCCGCCGAGGCGTTCGTGCGCCCGTGGAACGCCGTGCGGTAGGCGTACGGCGTGGTGCCCACCACCTTGCGGAACCGCTCCCGGAACGCGGTCGGCGAGCCGAAGCCCGCCTGGCGTGCGATCCGCTCGACGGGGTGGTCGGAGTTCTCCAGCAGGTACTGGGCGCGCCGCACCCGCGCCCGCAGCAGCCACTGCAGCGGTGTGGTGCCGGTCTGCTCGCGGAAGCGGCGGCTGAAGGTCCGCTCGCTCATCCCCGCCCGCGCCGCCAGCATGCCCAGCGTCACCTCGTGCGCGAGATGGTCCTCGATCCACTCCAGCACCGGTTCGAGCGCGGACCCCCGGGGCACGGGCGGATGCTCGTGCACGATGAACTGGGCCTGTCCGCCCTCCCGTTCCAGCGGCATGACCGACATGCGGGCGATGTTCGCGGCGACGGCCGACCCCAGATCCCGCCGGATCATGTGCAGGCACAGGTCCAGCGCGGCGGCCGCACCGGCCGAGGTGAGGATCTGCCCGTTGTCGACGTACAGCACGTCCGGCTCCACCTCGACCCGCGGGAAGCGCCGGGCCAGTTCCCCGGCGGCCACCCAGTGCGTGGTGGCGCGCAGCCCGTCCAGCAGCCCGGCCTCCGCCAGCACGAAGGCTCCCACGCACACCGACGCGATCCGGGTCCCCGCCTCGGCCGCCTCCCGCAGGGCCGCCAGCACCCGGGCGGACGGCGGCGCCGCGTCGGGGGAGCAGCCGGGCACGATGACGGTGTCCGCCTCCGCCAGCGCCTCAAGACCCCGCTCGATCCGCAGGGTGAAGCCGCCGTCCGCGCGCACCTCGGGCGTCTCGGCGCACAGCCGGACCCGGTAGGCCGGCCGCCCGTCCGGCAGGTGGGTCCAGGCGAACGTCTGCTGGGGAGCCGCCATGTCGAAGGGCACGACTCCGTCGAGGACCAGGATCGCCACCGAGTGCATGACCGTCACCCTAGGCGGCTTCCCGCCGGTCCTGTGACGTGGGGTTCGCGGCAGCTCCGCAAGCGCAAGCGCAGGTCGGACGAGTTGGCGAGAATCCGTTGGAAGCTGTCGTTCCAGCCCGTGGGGGATCACCCGGAGGCGTCCTAGCGTGGGCGCGTCGACCGCATTCACGGAAAGAGCCCCGGTGACCAAGATCCTGCTGTCCCTCCATGTCCTGGCCGCCATCGTCGCCGTCGGTCCCGTGACCGTCGCGGCCAGCATGTTCCCGCCCGCCGTGCGGCAGGCGGCTCCCGCCGGTGCCGGAACGGCGGCGCTCCTGCACCGCATCTGCCGCGTCTACGCCAAGGTCGGACTCACGGTCCCCCTCCTCGGGTTCGCCACCGCGGCCGCGATGGGTGTCCTCGGCAGCGGATGGCTCGTCACCTCCATCGCCCTCACCGCCGCGGCCGCCGGAATCCTGATCGCCTTCGTCCTGCCCCGCCAGGAGGAACTCCTCGGCCAACTGAGGGACGAACAGGGCGTCGACCGGCGGAGCACCGCCCGACTGGCCATGTTCACCGGTGTGTTCAACCTGCTGTGGGCCACGGTCACCGTCCTGATGATCGTCCGGCCGGGGTCCACCACGGGAGCCTGAAAAAGTCCCGCGATCGCCTGTCACGGATGTCCGGTCTGCGTCAAGTCATCCCAAGGAATTCACACTCCGGGACACCGTGCCGCCTACACTCGCAGTCTCGCCCCCGCACGGGGCCGACGAGCAGAAAGGCACGTTGACGGGTGTTCCAGGATTCCCCCATCTACGACCGACTCATCGCGGAGCGCGGTGACGTACCCGCACAGGTGCGCCGCGAGGCCGAACGGGTGAGCAGGGAACTGGAGCTGGTCATGCGGCCCTCACAGTCCCTCGGCTACGACCGTCCGCACTCCCCGGGAGCCGGCTGGCAGCGCTCCGGCATGCTCCCCGGCCCGCGACCGCAGTGATCCGGGCTGCGGGCCCGGGCCCGGTCTGCGCCGGGCCCGGTGCTCAACGCAGCGTCGTGTTCGCTCCGTTGACGTGCAACGGCTGGACCGGAACGGGCCGGGCCAGCCACTCGGCGATGGTCCGGGCGATCGGCTGAGCCGTCTCCACCTCGACGAACCCGAACTGCCCCGACTGGTTGCACTCCAGGAACCACCAGGTCCCGTCGGAGTCCTCCACGAAGTCGAAAGCCCCGTAGGCCAGTTCCGCCTCACGCAGATAGGACAGGACCCCCGGCGCGATGCAGGACGGCACATCGACGGGACGCCACGGCGAGCCGGGCGCGGCGAACCGCACGTCCACCTCGTCCGGGTCCGCGTCCTCGGCGGCCGCCTTGCGGGCAGCCAGCATCCGCTCACCCACGACGGTGAGCCGGATGTCGGCCCGCTTGGTGATCCGCCGCTGCAGCAGCGTCGGCCCGAACGCGACGGCGGAGAAGTCCGTCTCCGGCGCGACCCGGCTGGTCGGCACCGCCCGGGGCGGGTCCTGCGGATGCGCGCCCGACACCGGTTTGACCACCAGCTCCGGGTAACGCTCGGCGAACTCGCGGGCGGCGCGCGGGAAGGTTGTGATCAGCGTCGCGGGCACCGGCAGGCCGCATCTCTGGGCCAGGCGCAGCTGCCACGGCTTGTGCCGGGCCCGGCGCGCCGCGTCGGGATGGTTCATCCAGCGCGCGTCCGAGCCTCGCAGCATGCCGTAGAGCGCCTGCGCGGCCTCCTCGGTCAGCCATGCGGACGGCTGGGCCGCCCGCGCGGCCGGGACGCCGGGCCGGCGTACCCACACGGACCGGAGCCCCCCGATGCTCACCAGCCGCCCCCCGGCGGACAGATGGCCGCGGAACCGGCCGTGCACGAATTCCCCCGACAACGCGACACCACCGGTCAGGTCCGCGGGATCGACCCGGACCACCGGAACCCCCGTCGCGTTGAGATGCACGACGACCATGTCCGCGGTGACGTCCTCCTCACAGGTGAGGATCAGTACGGTCATCTTCGGCGGCCCGTGGTCAGTCGTCGAAATGCGTCTTGGAGCCGGCGGTGGACGTCGTGGTGCCGAACTCTCTCAACAGGGCGAAGTCGGAGGCCGCGACCCGTCCGTCACGGAGCACGTTCAACTGCAGTCCGGCGTCGTACACGTACGGAATGGCAGCTTCCAACTCCACTGCCGGGCGCGCGTAGTTGAGCGCGAACGGTTGCATCGTCTCTCCCTCGTCGGTACTGCGCCGAGCAGGCGGTGCCCCGGGGCGTGGCCGCCCGGTCCGCCGGCCTGTTTCGGCTTCCAGAGACTTATACGAATCGAACGGGTGGTTGGTTTCCTTACTTTCCGTAGTTATTTGCCGGTTGCCGGTCCGGCCGGGGTGCCGTACTGCGCTCCCGTTCGCCGAGGGAGCCGCGGACAGTGCGCAGAGCGAGCAGCAGGACACCGATGTCGTCCAGGTACACCGGATCGGGCACCAGGTCGGTGGGCAGCACCAGATAGAGCACCGCGCCCCAGAAGACCCAGCGCGGGCCCGTGGGGAGCCCCGCGCGCTTCAACTCGCGCCGGGTCCGTACCAGCCGCACGAGGACGACGACGGCGAAGACGAGGACGACGGCCGCGAGAGCCGCGGCCAGAACGATCACCTTTGTGGTCGTATCCACGGGTTGCCCTCCTCCTGGCATGCCGTGACACGGGACCTCCCGAAGACCCCCTATGTGGATTCCCGTTTCCGGCGGCTGTATTGCGGCCGGGGCCCGACATGTCGGCGAGTCGGCGGATTTTCCCGTGCGGTGGTCATCCCGGCGGCTCACCCGAGTGGCACGGGGTGACGGTGGCCCCTAGTAATGGTCTGCGTAACGTCGCTCGTCACACGACGGGGGGCGCAGGAGCGGCCGCACTCTTCCCACGGAGGCGAGTATGACCACCTGCTCTTCATCACCCCGCTCGAACGAACCTGCCATACCCAACGAGCCGAACGGGTCCGCCCAGCCGTCCGCCGAGACGACCGTCGCCACCGGCACGCACCAGGTGGAGCAGACGAGCGCGCAGCCCGCCGCCGGCCCGTACGACACCTACCGGACGGGGTACCCGCAGCCCGCCGCCGCATCCCACCAGGCCGGCCCGGCGGCCGCCGAGCCCGTCGCCCTCGGCTCCCACCCGGCGGCCGGGGCGGGAACACGGCAGCCGGCCCCCGAGCCGGACCGGACCGCCGCCCCGCCCGTCGTCCCTGGCCCGGACGAGACGGACCCGTCGGCCGCCCGGTCCCCGGACGTCGGCCAGGACCGGGCGCCCGCGCCGCCCGCCGTCCCCGTGGCGGGTGACGCGGACCCGGCCGCCGTCCCCGTCCCGGACCGGCCCGCGGCGCCGCCCCCGCCGCCCGCCGACGACTGGCGGGACCCCGCGGAGGCGCGGCCTGCTCCGCCCGTGACGGACCGGACGGAGCCGGAGGAGCACGTCCCGCCCGTCCAGGCGGACACCGCCGGCCCGGACGAGACCGGTCCCCCCGCCGGGCCGGGTGACGGCGTGGGCGACACCGACCAGCCGGCGCGGCCGTTCGTCATCCGGTCGCTCGACGACAACCCGGTGGAGCTCCGGCCCGGCACAGGACCGGCCTCCGGCGCGCCGTACGGCGACGCCGTCAGCGACCTGGTGCACGCGGCCGTGGCCGACCGGCCGCTGGAGGAGGTCGTCGACCTCATCGTCTCGCTGGAGGAGTCGCCCGACCACACGCAGGCCAGGGTCGACGCGCTCCGCACCGCCGGGGTGAGCCGGTCCGTGGAGGACGTGTCCCGGCTGATCGCCTTGCTGACGAAGCGCCCGCGCGAAGCCGACTGCGCCGACGAGGCGATCCGGGCCGCGGCCGCCCACCGGCCGGTGGAGGAGGTGACCCGGCTGGTGACCCTGCTGCACAAGGAGCCGCAGGAGCCCCACGTCCGCGAGGAGGCACTCCGAGCGGCCGCCACCGGCCGTTCCGTCGGGGAACTGGTCGAGCTGATCGACCGCCTGGGCCTGGAACGGCTGGACCGCAACGGCCGCCGCCCGAACGGGACGTCGCGCCCCGAGGGGCAGACCGGTGAGCCCGGGGCGCCCCGCAGCCCGGGCAAGCGCCGCACGGCACGCCCCGACACGGACCGCGAGACGCACCGCCCCGTGGACGACGCACCGCCGGACCGGGAGCGTGCCGCGGACCGGTTGGCCCGGTCCGTGTCCTGGTCGGGCTGGCTCGCCGCCCTGGCCCTCGCGGTGTGCGCGGTGGTCCACTTCCCGCTGCAACGCGGCGACGCGTCCCTGCGGCTGCACGCGTTCGCCCTCGGCCTGTCGGTGCTGTGCACGGTGCTGGCCCTGCTGCTGGCGCTGCGCCCGGTGGCGCTGGTGATGGCCGGGGCGGTCCTGGTGCCCACGGTGCTGGCCGGCGCCCAGGCGTACGGGAGTTCCTTCCCGTCGGCGTCCCTGTCCCGGGCCGTCGACCTGGCGCTCGCCCCGCCGTGGCTGGCCGCCTCGGTCGCCGGATGCGCGGCACTGCTGTCCCTCGTCGCGCTGGTCTTCCGGGTGCTGGCGCCCATCGCCGCCCGGCAGTGGGCCGCGGCGCCCGCGTCCGGGGCGGGCGGCATGACGGAGTGAGACCTCGGCCGGGCTCCGGCCGGCGGCCCTGTTCAGGTCCGTCGGTCGAGCAGCCCGGTCAGCACCCGGTCCGGAGTGAGCGGGAGTTCACGGAGTCGGACGCCCGTGGCGTGGTGCACCGCGTTGCCGATCGCCGCTGCCGTCCCGACGATGCCGATCTCCCCGATCCCCTTGCTGCCCATGGGGTTGAGACGGGAATCCTCCTCGTCCAGCCAGTGCGCTTCGATCCCGGCGACATCGGCGTGCACGGGCACGTGGTACGACGCCAGATCCGACTCGGTGAAGTCGCCGAACGCGGCGTCCATGGTGCTGCCCTCGGTCAGGGCCATGCCCAGCCCCATCGTCATGCCGCCGACGAACTGCGAGCGCGCCGTACGGGCGTTGAGGATGCGGCCGGCCGCGTACACCCCGAGGAGCCGGCCGACGCGGACCTCTCCGGTGACCGTGTCCACGGCGACCTCGGCGAAATGCGCCCCGAAGGCGTGCCGCGCGAAGTCGCTCTCGGCGTCCGCCGCTCCCGTCGTGTCGGCGCGGTGGTCGAGACCCTGCCCGGGCAGCGGCCCCGCGTGCCCGGCCAGCCGCCGGGCCAGTCCGGCACAGGCGTCGTGCACCGCCCAGCCCCAGGAAGCGGTCCCGGACGAGCCGCCGGCCAGCGGCGCCGACGGCAGCTCCGTGCTGCCGACCTCGATCCGCACCCGCTCCAGCGGCACCCCGAGGGCGTCGGCACCGACCTGCGCGAGCACCGTCCGGGCGCCCGTCCCGATGTCGGTGGCGTTGATCCGCACCAGGAACGAACCGTCCGGCAGGGCGCGCGCCGTCGCCGTGGAGGGCCCCACCATGACGGGATACGTCGCCGCCGCCACACCCGTCCCCAGCAGCAGGGGGCCTTCCCGGCGGACGCCCGGGCGGGGATCGCGCCCGGCCCAGCCGAAGCGCCGGGCGCCCTCGCGCAGACACTCGACGAGATGCCTGCTGCTGAACGGCCTGCCGCTGTCGGGCTCGACGTCCGGTTCGTTGCGGACGCGCAACTCGACCGGGTCCATGCCGAGTTCGGTGGCGAGTTCGTCCAGGGCGGACTCCAGCGCGTACATGCCCGGCGCCTCGCCCGGCGCCCTCATCCACGACGGGGACGGCACGTCCAGTGCGGCGACCCGGTGCACCGTACGGTTGTGGGGCGCGGCGTACATCACCCGTGCGGGCACCGCGGCCTGCTCCACGAACTCCTTGATGCGGGAGGTGTGCGTGGTGACCTCGTGCGTCAGGGACGCGAGACGCCCGTCCGCACCGGCCCCGAGCCGCAGCCGGTGCAGGGTCGGCGCGCGGTGCCCGACGACGGCGGGCAGGTAGCGGCGCGGCAGGGCGACCGTCACCGGCCGCCCCGTCTCGCGTGCCGCCATGGCCGCGAGCACGACGTCCGGGCGCGGCGTGCCCTTGGACCCGAAGCCGCCGCCGACGTGCTCGGCGGTGACGACGATCCGCTCCTCGGGCAGACCGAACAGCCCGGCGAGCACCGCCCGCACGGCACCGGTGCCCTGGCTGGAGGTGTGCACGCTGAGCCGGCCGTCCTCCCACCGTGCGGTGCTGGTGTGCGGCTCCATGGGGTGGTTGTGCAGCGGCGGCACCCGGTACGCGACGTCCACCCGGGCCGCCGAGGCATCGAACGCCCCATCGGGGTCGCCCTGTTCACGGACGGCCGGATGACCGCCGTTGGCCTCCTCGGGCACGTACACACCCGGATGCGAGCCCGTGAGGGTCACGTCGTGCTCTTCGGTGGCGTAGGCGACGCGGACGGCGGCGGCACCGGCGCGGGCCGCCTCCAGGGTCTCGGCCACCACCAGGGCCACGAACCAGCCGCGGTGCGGAACGCGCGCGTCCTGCAGCAGGGCGAGCGTGGGATCGTCCGGCTCCGCGAGCCGCGGTGCGTTCTCGTGGGTGAGGACGGCGAGGACTCCGGGCACGGCCAGGGCGGCCGCCGTGTCGACAGCGGTCACCCGGCCCCGGGCCACCCCCGCCGGGACGGGCCATGCCTGGGCCCGGCCGGGGGAGGGGAACTCGCCGGCGTAGCGGGCGGTGCCGCTGACCTTCTCGCGTCCCTCCCGGCGCTCGGCGGGGGCGCCCACACTGCCGGTCATGAGGCCCTCCCGGTGAACGCGGTGTCCGTGAGCCGGGACAGCACGTCCACGGCGAGGTTGCGGGCGAGCGGGACCTTGTAGGCGTTGTCCCGCAGCGGCTGCGCGGCGGCCAGCTCGAGATCGACGGCGTGCTCGAACGCGGCCCGGGTGGGAGCCGCGCCCAGCAGCGCCTCCTCCGCCCGCTGTGCGCGCCAGGGCCGGTGCGCCAGCGCCCCGAAGGCGAGCCCCGCGTGCCCGACCACACCGTCCTCCAGGCGCAGCACGACCGCGACGGACGCGAGGGCGAAGGCGTACGAGGCCCGGTCGCGGGCCTTGCGGTACGCCGACGGCAGCCCGGCCGTGGCAGCCGGGAGGACCACGCCGGTGACCAGTTCGCCGGGACGGATCTCGGTGTCCTGCTCGGGCCGGTCCCCGGGCAGCCGGTGGAAGTCCGCCGCCGCGACACTCCGGGCCCCCTCGGGTCCGGCCAGTTCGACCCGACCGCCGAGAGCGGAGAGTGCCACGGCCATGTCCGACGGATGGGTGGCGATGCAGTGCGCGGAGTGCCCGAGCACCGCGTGGTCGCGGTGGACGCCGTCCCGCGCTCCGCAGCCGCTGCCCGGCTCGCGTTTGTTGCACGGCTTCGACACGTCCTGGAAGTACGGGCACCGGGTGCGCTGGAGCAGGTTGCCGCCGGTCGTCGCCGCGTTGCGCAACTGCCCGGAGGCACCGGCGAGCACCGCCTGCGACAGCGCCGGATACCGGTCGCGGACCAGAGGGTGGGCGGCGAGGTCGCTGTTGCGGACCATCGCCCCGACGCGCAGCGCGCCGCCGGGCAGTTCCTCGACCGTGTCCAGGGGGAGCCGGGTGACGTCGATCAGCGCGGCCGGGGCTTCGACGCCGAGCTTCATCAGGTCGACGAGGTTGGTGCCGCCCCCGAGGTAACGCGCTCCGGTGTGGGAGGCGTACGCGGAGGTCGCCTCCTCGACGCTGCCGGCGCGGACGTAGGCGAACTCCCTCACGGGATCACGTCCTCGACGGCCTCGGCGATCCGCGGATACGCGCCGCACCGGCACAGGTTGCCGCTCAGCCGTTCCCGGATCTCCTCCCGGTCCAGCGGCACCGGCTCGCCCGAGGGCGCCGCCGGGTCGGTGACGTGCGAGGGGTGACCGGCCGCCGCCTCGGCGAGCACACCGGCCGCGGAGCAGATCTGGCCAGGGGTGCAGTAGCCGCACTGGAACGCGTCGCGTTCCAGGAAGGCCCGTTGCAGGGGATGCGGTTCCTCCCCGCCGCCGTCGCCGGAGAGGCCCTCGACGGTGGTGACCTCGCAGCCGTCGAGGGCGACCGCGAACAGCAGACAGCTGTTGACGCGCCGCCCGTCGACCAGGACCGTGCAGGCTCCGCACTGGCCGTGGTCACAGCCCTTCTTGGCGCCCGTGAGGTCGAGATCCTCCCGCAGGAGGTCCAGCAGGACCCGGCGGTGGTCGACGGTGAGTGTGTGGGGTTTGCCGTTGACGCGGAGTGTGGTCTGCGAGCGGTGCTGGAGGTTGCCCATGTCGTGGAGGACCTTCCCGGGCGGGCCGTGATGCCGTACGGACCGCGTATCCAGGAGGGCGCGACTGACACGTGCGCCCCACGAGGAGGATGCTTCTCCTGCCCCGCGCCCCTACTGCTCCGACGTCACGCGCTGGGCGGTGGTCCCTTCTTCGGTGGGCGCGGTCGCGGGACGCTTGACCTTGAAGCGTTCGAACGTGCGTGTGAGCTGCTGGAGCGGGGAGACGGCCGGCGGATCGGCCGGCCGGGGTCTGGCGGGAGCGGTCTCGGCGGACTCCTGGTAGGCCGCCAGGGCCTCGTGGGCGCTTTCGGCCGCCTCCCGGTACAGGTCACGGGACTTCGTCATGGCCTCCAGCGCCTCGGCGTACATGGCCACCAGACCGCGCTGGCGCTCCAGCTCCTCCTGGAGCGTCAGCAGGTGCCAGTTCTCGCGCAGCGCGGTGAGGGCGTCCTCGGCGCCGTCGGGCAGGGGCCTGGGGAGCGCGGCGAACCGTGTCACCGCGTCGACGAGGTCGGCCGGCTCCGAACCGTCGAGGAACACCGCGCGCACGGAGAAGTCCTGGGCCTCGTAGCCCTCCGGCGCGGGGACGCCCGGCAGCACCACCGCACCGCCGCGCGGCACCTGTACGCCGGAGTCCCGCAGCGCCCAGTTCAGGCCGCGCAGCTGCTGCGGGGCGGCGTGATGCTCCACCACACGGTGCCGCAGGCCCGGCGGCAGCCACTGCGCGAGCGGCCTGCGCCCGCGGTCGTCGGTGCTCATCGCCTCGTGGACGACGACGTGGATGTGCCATCCGCCGCGCACCGCGTTCCTCAGCAGGCGGCGGATCTCCTTGTCGTCCTTCGGCAGCTGGTTGATCTCACCCGGGACCAGGCGCGTGGCGGCGTCCTCGTCCCATGCGGTGTCCGGCTCCTGCGGCCAGAACAGGCCGGTGGGGGAGGGCCACGCGTGGTCCCACGGCTGCTCGGCCTCGGCGACCAGCATCCACTCCTGCCCGGCGCCTTCGCCCGCGCCGGGTTTCAGGCTCAGCCGGGCGCGCACGGTCACGTCGTCGCCGACCCGCCAGCGGGCCTCGAAGACCCGCTCCGCCGGCCCGGTCTCGTCTTCGGGCAACTCCAGAAAGTCGTCGATGGCCTGACTGTCCTTGCGCTGTTGCAGCGAGCGCCGGAGAACGTCTTCCGCGTCACCCGGGGCGTGGCGGCCGCGGGCCGGCCACACCGTGGCGGGGGTCATGGAGCGGACGGTGAGGGAGGTCTGCATGGGTCCATCTGTGAGCGGGGGTACGTGCGTCTGCCAGTATCGTCGCCGCAGGCCGCCGGGTGCTACCCGGGGTCGCACCCGGGTCCGGGCGCCGGTGGGGTACGTGTCCACGAGCCTTCACCTCCCGGGCCGGCCGCGGCGTGTGCCGTCGTGCCCACCGCCTACCCGTGCCGGCCCGGGCCATGTGACGCGAGGGCGGCCGGGTGGGGCGACCGTCCGGCGCGATGGGGCACCGCGCAGCGCGGTCCGGCCCCGGGCAGCGCGATCCGGCACCCGGCGGCGCTCCGGAGTGGTGCCGGGTGCACGGGATGTGCGCCATGCGCGCGGGGTGTGCGCGCCGCGCGCGCACCGGGCGGCCTCACGCGTGGCCCGTCCGCCGCCCGGTCCCGACAATGGTGCGCACGAGCAGGGCCTGCCCACCATCCGCATCGGGGCGGGTCCTGCTCGGTCGGTTCAGCCGTGCGGTGCTCCTCAGGCCTGACCAGGCGGGGGCCGGGTACACGGCCCGTGCACGGGATGGTGTGGACGGAGGAGAGGGGACCGGGGGAGTGTCGGTGAAGGCTATGGGCTGGGCGCATTCGTTCCGGATGTCCGAAGGCGTACGCGCAGGACGGGAGTGGACACGCAGGCGTCTTGAATCCCTGCCCTGGGCCGCTGCCGAGCCGGACACGGTGGACGCCATCGTGCTGGCGGTGTCGGAACTGATCACCAACGCGCACATCCACGCGCACAGCGACGCGCACCTCGTTCTGACGTGGGACGGCGACTGCCTTCATGTCAGCGTCCACGACGAGGACCCGACGCTGCCGCGCCCGCGCGAGCCGGAGCCGGGCGAGGTCTCCGGCCGCGGGGTGGCGATCGTGCGCAAGCTCGCCGACGAGTGGGGGATGAGGTGCCAGCGGCACGGCAAGACGGTGACGGCATGCTTCCGTCCCGCCGACCCCGACCCCGACCCCGTTGCCGGTGAGCCCCGCTCCTGAAGGAGAAGCGTCGTGTACCTGGCACGAGGGTCGAGTGACGACCCCTTCCTCTGGCTCTGGGTCTTGGGCGCTGTCGCGCTGTACGCACTGATCAGCTACGCACTGGCGTACCGCGCCCGTGCCCGGCGCGGCTCCGCGCACCCGGCCCATGACGCCCTGCACGACCTCAAGGACCGGGAGGACCCCCAGCCGCCCGAGAACCGCTTCGTCAGCCGACTGATCATGCTGTCCGGAGCGGGGCTCACCGGCCTCGTCGCCTACCTGACCGGTGGCGCCGTGCGGGTCCTGACGGTCGCGCTCACCGCCGTGGCCGCGGTGAGCGTCTGGGCGTACTACGACCACCGCACGGAAACCCGCGCGGCAGCCCGGAGATGACACCGGCCCGGGCCCCCTCGCACCTGCGGCAGGGGGCCCGGGAGGGTCAGTCGTTCTCGGGGTGCGTGCCGGGCCCGTGGACGCCGGGGGACAGCGGCGTCGGCGACAGCGCCGTGTCCTCCTCGCCCGGTTCCAGCAGGGTGTCCGCGGCGCCGACGATGAGGGGATCGGGTGTGCCGACCGCCTGCCGGTCCTTGCTGGCGTAGTCCACGCGCGACAGCAGACTGCGCATGGTCTCCAGCCGGGCGCGCCGCTTGTCGTTGCTCTTGACGACGGTCCAGGGGGCGTGGGCGGTGTCGGTGGCCCGGAACATGTCCACCTTCGCCTCGGTGTAGTCGTCCCAGAGGTCCAGGGAGGCCAGATCGGTGGGGGAGAGCTTCCACTGGCGCACCGGGTCGACCTGCCGGATCGCGAAGCGCGTGCGCTGCTCGGAGCGCGACACGGAGAACCAGAACTTCACCAGCAGGACGCCGTCGTCCACCAGCATCCTTTCGAAGTCCGGGCACTGGCCGAGGAACCGCTCGTACTCGTCCTTGGAGCAGTAGCCCATCACCCGTTCCACGCCGGCCCGGTTGTACCAGGAGCGGTCGAAGAAGACGATCTCCCCGGCCGTCGGCAGATGCGCGATGTACCGCTGGAAGTACCACTGGCCCAGCTCGCGCTCGGTGGGCTTGTCCAGGGCGACCACGCGGGCGCCGCGCGGGTTGAGCCGTTCGGTGAGCCGCTGGATCGTGCCGCCCTTGCCCGCCGCGTCACGCCCCTCGCACACGACGACCACGCGGGCACCGGTGTCCTTGACCCACCGCTGGAGCTTGAGCAGCTCTATCTGCAGGATGCGCTTGGTCCGCTCGTACTCCTTGCGGCTCACCTTGCGGTCGTAGGGGTAGTTCTCCCGCCACGTCCGGATGGGGCGCCCGTCCCCGTCCAGGACGATCGGCTGCTCTCTTCTGCTGGCGTCGACGGTCAGCCCGTCCAGCAGCTTGTCCGCGTCTTCGGCGCTCATCACTCGACTCCCCGTTCGGCTCGCACCCGCAGGTCAACGGTCTCACGTGTGCCCCGCCTGGCCGGTCCCATGTGAGCTCGGGGCCGGACGCCGGTGCCGCGCCGTCGTGGACGGCGTAGCCTCCTACCGGTCGCCGTCCCGCTCGTACGCGTGACGACCCGACTGCGCTGACGCACGGCCCTTGAGGAAGACCAGTTTCCGGCGAAAGGACCCGATGAGGGTGTCGAGCATGCCCCGCACCAGCTCCCCCGTCACCAACCCCGTGATCCCCGGCTTCCATCCGGATCCGAGCATCTGCCGGGCCGGCGAGGACTACTACCTAGCGTGCTCCAGCTTCGAGTACTTCCCCGGCGTACCGATATTCCACAGCCGGGACCTGGTGCACTGGACCCAGATCGGCAACGCGCTCGACCGGCCGGGCCAGCTGCGCCTGCCGCCCGCCACACCCTCCTCCGGGGGCATTTACGCCCCGACCCTGCGCCACCACGACGGGCGCTTCTGGCTGATCGTCACGAACGTGAGCGGCGACGGGAACCTGCTGTTCACGACCACCGACCCGGCCGGGCCCTGGTCCGACCCGATCCCGCTGCCCGGCGTGCACGGCATCGACCCCGACCTCGCCTGGGACGACGACGGCACCTGCTGGTGCACCACCGCCGGAGTCGGGCAGATCCGCATCGATCCCCACACCGGGGAGACGTTCGGCGAACGGCAGCCCCTCTGGTCCGGGGCCCCCGGCGCCAAGGCACCCGAAGCACCGCACCTGTACCACATCGGCGACTACTGGTACCTGCTCATCGCCGAGGGCGGCACCGAGCGGTGCCACGGCGTCTCGATCGCCCGCGGCCGCACCCCGCAGGGCCCCTTCGAGCCCTGCCCCGCCAACCCGGTCCTCACCCACCGGGGCACCGACCACCCGATCCAGAACACCGGCCACGCCGACCTGGTGGAGGGACCGGACGGCTCCTGGTGGATGGTCCTGCTCGGCGTCCGGCCGCACGGCGGCACGCCCGGCTGGCATGTACTGGGCCGCGAGACCTTCCTGGTGCCGGTGACCTGGTCCGAGGACTGGCCGGTCGTCGGCGAGCTCTCCACCGTCCTGGCCCCGCCCCCCTGGCCGCTGCGGGAGCCCGCGGCCCCGCCGGTCCGCGACGACTTCGACTCCGGTGAACTCGCCCCGGCCTGGGTCTCGTTGCGCTCCCGGCCCGCGGAGAACTGCACCACGAAGGAACGGGCCGGCTGGCTGAGCCTCCGCGCGGCGGGCGGGTCGCTCGACGACCCCGAGGTCACCTTCGTGGGCCGCCGCCAGCAGCACGTGTCGTGCCGCGCGCGGGTTCTGGTGGACCCGGCGGAGGGACGCGGAGGCCTGGCCGTCCGTTTCGACGAGGAGCACCACTACGAGATCGAGGTGACGCCGGGCGAGGTGCGCGTCCTGACGCGCGTCGGCCCGTTCCGCTCGCAGGTGGCGTCCCGTGCGACGGGTGCCGGCCCGGTGGTGCTGAGGATCGAGACGGCGGTCACCGGCCAGGTCAGTGACGCGCGCCAGGGGCCGGACACCGTCTCCCTCGGCATCGAGGACCCGCAGGGCGCCTTCACCGCACTCGCCGCGCTCGACGGCCGGTACCTGTCCACCGAGGTCGCCGGCGGCTTCACCGGCCGCGTCATCGGCGTGTACGCCGCCGCGGGCACCGTCCACTTCGACTGGTTCGACTACGAGCCGGCCGGCCCCGACGAGCCGGACCGGACGGGCTCCGCGGACTGAGGACGGGCCCGGCCGCTCAGAGGGCGGTGCCCGTCTCCTCGGCCAGGGCCCGCACGAGGCGGTCCTGGAACGCCTCGTCGTGAACGGCGCGATGCGGCTGCAACCGCCGGCCGTGGTACCAGTACCCGCCGGCGGTCAGGGCCTCCGGGGCGTCGCTCGACGCCAGCCACTCCTGCGTCTGGTGGCCGAGCTCCAGGTCGTCCGGCGCGTTCGGCCCGCCCATCCTCGTCGGCACCCAGCCGGGGTCCACGGCGTTGCTCAGCACTCCGGGGCGCAGCCGGGCGACCGCGGTCGCCAGGGTCGTCACGAAGAGCTTGCTGTCGGCGTACGACCCGGGGCTCCCGCCCCGCCAGTCGGCCCTGTCCAGCGACGACGGGTCCCCGCCGAGGTGCGAGTTGCTGCTCAGGTACACCAGCCGGCGCGGCCCGCGCAGCAGGGCGGTCAGCAGATAGGGCGCGATGATGTTGACGGGCATGACGGCCCGTCCGCTCCACACCCCGGCATTGTGGATGACGGCGTCGAGCGGCGGCGATGCGTTCAGTTCCTCGGCGATGCGCAGCACGGCGTCACGCTCGGCGAAGTCGCCCACCACGATCTGGGCTCCGCGGTCGGCGAACCGGCCGAGCGCCGCCGCCCGTTCCTGGTTCCGGGCGTGCACCACCACGTCGTGGCCCGCGACCAGCAGCGCCCGGGCCGCGGCCCGCCCCAGCCCGTCCGCGGACCCGGTCACCAGGATCCGGCTCCGTGCTCCTCGCATGAGACTGCCTCCTTCGGCCGGATGCATGCCCCGCGAGGAGACACGCACCGGATCACACGGCTGTTGGGCCCGGGCACCCGACGTGGCCGCCGACCGCCGGCTCTCAGTAGCCGACGCGGAACGTCGCGTCCTGCCGGCCGGTCGTCGTGGAGACCGGGTCGATGCGCAGAGCGTAGTCGGCGTGGCGGAGGTAGCGGGTCGGGTTGTTGTGCGACCGGAACGAGGACCAGGTGGCGTCCGCCAGGCCCGCCGTGCGGTGGAAGGTCGCGTCCGCGGCGAACGTCGGCGTGTTGTCGTCGACGTCGAGGCGCAGGGCGTAGTTGTAGTGCCGAAGGTAACGGGTGGGGTGGCTGACGGACCGGAAGGAAACCCCGGAGCTGTCGGCGAGCCCCGGGACCAGGGTCCACAGCGAGTCCTTGTACGGCTCGATCGGGTACTCGTCGATCCGGCCCAGGTAGTCGGCGTGGCGGACGTAGCGGGACGGGTAGTTGTACGACTTGAGCCGGTTCCAGGCCGGCGCGCCCCACTTCGCGAGCAGGTTGTCGTACTCGGCCGTGGTGATCGTCGCGATGCCGCAGTGCTTGGAGTTGACCGGCTGCGTGTACGTCCGCTGGTCGAGGGCCGTCCAGGTGCCGGAGGCGAGGTTCGTGGACTGCCAGGCGTAGAACACGCCGTTGGGCGTATAGGTGTCGCCCCACAGCCACCAGGTGCCGGAGGTCAGCGACTTCACCACGGTCGGCGCCTCGGTGCCGCCGTGCGCCACGCCGGTGCCGAACTCGGTGAAGCTGCCCGGGTTCAGGGTGGTGGATCTGGCGGCCACCAGCGTCTGATTCTTCTTGAAGTAGAGGTAGTTGTAGCCGTTCACGCCGACGGCCATGTCACCGTCGATGACGTCGTAGCCGGGGTCGAAGAACACCTGCGGGGCGGAGGCGGTTACGAAGTCGGTCGTGTAGTTGACCATGATCACGTTGTGGCCGCTGGAGTTGACCGAGGAGTAGATCACGGCGTACTGCCGCCGGCCCGCGTCCCAGAACGCCTCGGGCGCCCAGCTGTGGGTGGCCATGTCGTGCAGCTTCAGTCGCCGGTAGCCGGTGAAGGTGCGCAGGTCGGCCGAGTCCCAGACGTGGATGTACTGGCTGTTGTAGTTCCAGTCGGTGCCCTTGAGGTCGGTGGCGAGCACGACGAACGTGCCGTCCTGCTTGCGCATCAGGAACGGGTCCCGCAGCCCGAGCGCCCCCGCCGTTGGGGTGACCAGGGGGTTGTTCTGGTTGAGCGGCGTCCAGTTGAGCCCGTCGGGGCTGACGGCGAGGTGCAGGCCGTAGTCGGTGCCGTCGCCGAGTCTGGTCGACTCGGTGAAGTAGACCATGGCGTACGCCGAGTCGGCGGCGTGCGCGGTACCGCTGCCGAGGGCCAGGGCGAGCGGCACGGCGGCGCTCATGCCGAGGAAACCGCGGCGGGAGAGGTGGGGGTTTGCGCTCATCGTGGTCTCCAAGGAGGCGAGGGTGCCGGACGGCCGCTCTGCCGGGCGGAGTCGGGGAGGGCCGGTCCCCTGTCCGGCTCCGGGAGGGGGCTGCGCTTCACCGCACTTGATCGAAATTTCGAACAACGTTCGTGTTGCCGGATGGGACCGTAGGGCCGCCGCAGCACCACCGTCAATACTCGTGCTCGCCCTGCCGCGAACGCAGGGCCGGCGACCGCTCGCTTCGTGCCCTTGCCTGTACGGCTGTTACGGGCGGGGGCGCCCCTGGATCTGCATCCCGGGTCGGCGACGGTGGACCGTCACGTACGTCAGGCCGCTCTCGCCGGCGGTCACGTTGCGGACGCTGCCGTGCGGCAGCCAGACGAGGCTGCCGGGCTCCACCGGGTGCGGGCCGTCCGCGGCGCCGAGCGTGCCGTCGCCGGTGACGACGAGCAGAAGGACGTCGAGGTCGGGTTCGGCGTGGGTGCCGATGGAGCCGCGGGGCGGGACGCGGATGAGGTTGGCGTCCAGTTGGCGGCCGGGCTCGGCAAGGCGCCACAGGGCGCCGGCCGATCCCGGGGCGGTCGCCGCGAGCGACTCGGTGTTGCCCAGGATCCGCGGAACGGGAGCGTCGCCCGCGCCGGGGAACCCCTCCGTGTCCGTCATGATCCTGCCACCGTCCGATTCGGGCCTGCCCTGGGCCGGTTCACCTGTCCGGCAGGCGATCCGCACCGCTCACGGGCGGATGCCCCGAGGAATCTAGCACCGGCCCTCGCTCCGGCCGGTGCCCGGTCACTCCTCGTCGGACGTGGTGGGGCGCGTCCGCCCGGGCTCCGGTGCCTCGCCCTGCTGCGCGCGGGCGTGCAGCACGTCCCCGATGAACAGGTCGTACACCGGCACGCCGATCACACCACCCACGAGGGGCCCGACGATCGGGATCGAGCGCTACGACTGCGATCCTCACTGGCCCCCGGGCGTCTCGTCCGCTGCGGCCTCGGTCTCGCCCGTGCCCAGCCGGACGCAGCATTCCCCCGGTTCCGGCGCCAGCACCGCGCGGACGCCGTTGACTTCGAGGCCGCCGAGGTAGCCGCTGAGGAACGCGTGGTTCATGCCGCACACCAGGTCCGGAGCCTTCGCGGCCAGTGGGTGGAAGGGGCAGTTGCGCAGCCGGAGCCGGGTCGGGGTCTCCCGCACGGGCTCGTAGCCGTACTGGTCCAGCAGGCGCTCGCAGGTGGTCAGGCCGCGCTCGGGGCCCAGCCGGCCCGGGCGGGTCTCCTGCCGTGCGGCCTCGCCCACCTGCCGGCCGTGCTCCTGCGCGGCACGCATCGCCGCCTGCGTGGCGTTCTCGCCGGCGCGCTCGGTGAGCACCGCGTCCAGGAGCAACTCCGCCAGGAGCTCGTGGCGCCGGTCGGGGATGTTCAGCGTGATCTGGGCGTCGGTGGGCTCGTACACCTTCGGCTGCCTGCCGACCTTGCGGGTGCCGCCCGGTGTCTCGTAGCGGGCGCGCAGCAGGCCCGCGTCGACCAGCTTGTCGAGGTGGAAGGCCGCGAGTTTGCGGGAGATGCCGACGCTGGCGGCGGCCTCGTCGCGGGTGACGGCGCGCCGGGCCCGCCGGATGAAGGTGAACATGCGCCGGCGTGAGTCCTCGCTCAGGACGCTGACGGAGTCGATGGCGCTGCCGGCCGGGTCGGCCTGCGCGGGCGGGTCGGAAGCCACGGGACAACCGTAACTCCTACCCCCATGGGAGCGAGAGCTCTTCCGGCGCTCCGTTCTGCACCACTTGACGTCCGCGTGGAATAAAGGAAACACTCATTGGTGAAACTCCTGGAGGTTCTCATGGTCACAGAGCCACAGCTTCAGGCGAAGCGCCCCGTCAGCGCCCCGCTCGCCGGGCCGTACGGTCATCCGTTCCACCCGATCCTGGTGACCGTGCCGATCGGGGCCTGGGTCACCAGCCTGGTGTTCGACATCGCCTCCCGCATCGTCGGCAGCCCGGGCTTCCTGACCCAGGCCTCGGAGTGGCTGATCGCGGTCGGGGTGATCGGTGCCCTGCTGGCGGCCCTCACCGGATTCCTCGACCTGCTCGTCCTTCCCCGAGTGACCCCGGCCTTCCGCACCGCCCTGGTCCACATGACGCTGAACCTCCTGGTCACCGGCGCCTACGTGGTGAACTTCCTGTGGCGCTACGGCCACCACACCGACGGCGTCAGGGTCGGCGTCGGCCAACTCGTCCTGTCCGCCGTGAGCGTGGCGGTCCTGGGCCTCTCGGGCTACCTGGGCGGCAAGCTCGCGTACCGCTACGGCGTCCGCGTCGCCGACGAGAACACCCAGGCCGAGGGATACCGGCCCGGTCGCGGCGCAAGCCGCTCCCGCCCCTCCGTGTGACCCCGTACGGCGCACCCGCCCGGCCGGGCGGGCGCCCCGGTCCTCCTCCTCACCGCCCTCGCCATCGGAGATTGCCGACATGACCGAATTCCCCGCCCAGACCTCGCTCGGGAGCGACCTCCTCGACCAGGAGACGACAGCGCCCGCACGGCCCGCCCTGCGGGTGGTCCACGAATCCGACGGGATCGACCTGGCCGCCGCGGAGGCCGCGGCGGCCAGCTTCCTCGACGCCCTCGGCATCGACACCGCCTCGGAGAGCCTGCGCGGCACGCCCGGCCGGATGGCCCGCGCCTACGCCGAGCTCTTCAGCCCGCGCCCCTTCGACCTGACCACCTTCCCCAACGACGAGGGCTACGACGAACTCGTCCTCGCCCGGCGCATCCCCGTCCGGACCGTCTGCGAGCACCATCTGCTGCCGGTGGTCGGTGTCGCGCACGTCGGCTACCTGCCCGGGGCCCGCATCCTGGGCCTGTCCAAGCTGGCGCGCGTCGTCGAGTACTTCGCCTGCCGCCCGCAGGTACAGGAACGCCTGACCAAGCAGGTCGCCGACTGGCTTCAGGCGCATCTGGAACCCAAGGGTGTCGGCGTGGTCATCGAGGCGGAGCACTCCTGCATGACGCTGCGCGGCGTGCAGGCCACCGGCTCCGACACCCTGACCTCCACCCTGCTCGGCCTCCTTCGCTCCGACGCCCGCTCCCGCAGCGAGTTCCTCGCCCTGACGCGTGTGACCTCCTGACGGAGGAGCCGCGCCCGGGCCCGCCGTGGCCGGGGATCACGGCCGGGCGAGCCGCGTGACCCGGTCGTGCAGGCGCTGCACGTGGTCCTCGGACTCCGGCTTCATCAGGACGCTGCGCAGGATGCGGGCGCCGTCGGCGTCGGCGGTGACCTCCGGGTGGCGTGCGGTGAAGGCGTCGCGGTCGGCCTTGAGGGTGCTCAGGAACACGGGATCGGTTACCGCCATGCCGTCGGCCAGGACGCGCGCTGACGCCGCGTCGACACCGCTGAGGGTCGCGGGCTGCACCGAGGGGAAGTAGCCGACGATGTCCAACTCGGGCCGCTGGTACAGCTCCAGGGCGTCCGAGGCGGTGATCAGGTCGGCCCAGCGCAGGGCGGCCCGGCGGCCGGCGCCGAGGACGCGGCCGAGCCCGTCGGGGGTGGGTGGGAGGACCTGGAAGGTGAGCCACAGGGCGGCGGCCGAGGCGCCGGCGCGGGAGCATTCCAGGCTGATCTCGCCGAGGTGCAGTTCGCTGGAGGTGAAGTAGGTGTAGGGCGAGTCGTGGAGGTAGAAGCGGCCCACCTCGGGGTCGCGGAAGAGGACGGCACCGCAGCCGTAGGGCTGGAGTCCGTGCTTGTGCGGATCCACGACGATCGAGTCGCACCGGGCGATCGCCCGCCAGGGCTCCGCGGGGAGTCCTTCCGGGCCGTCGGCGCCGGCGAGCAGGGTGAAGAACCCGCCGTAGGCCGCGTCGACATGGAGCCGGACCCCGTAACGGTCCCGGAGGGCGAGGGCGGAGTGGACCGGGTCGACGGCTCCAAGGCCGGTGGTGCCCGTGGTGAGCACGACCGTGCCCACCTCTCCCGTCCGCAGGATGTCCTCAAGTGCGTCGATGCTGATCCGGCCGCGGTCGTCGGTCGGGATGGGGTACCCCTTCATGCCCAGGACGTGGCACATGCGGCCATGGGTGTAGTGCGCGTCGGCGCTGTAGGCGACGCCGCGGCCGGGGTGGAGCCCGCGGGCGACGAAGAGGGCTTCGAGATTGGCGATCGTGCCGCTGGTGGTGAGGTGGCCGAGGTGGGTGTCGTAGCCGAACATCGCGGCCAGCTGGGCGACGGCCTCGCGCTCCATGCGGGCGGTGGCCGGACCGCCGTCCAGGGCGTGGTTGTTGGGGTTGATCAGCATCGTGGCGAGGTAGCCGACGACCGCCGCCGGGTGCGGGGGCTTGAGCATCTGCCCCGCGTAGCGCGGATGGAAGAAGGGGTAGTTCTCCTTCAGCCTTCCGGTGAGCTCTCCGAAGGCGACGGCGAAGCGGTCGTCGTCGACGAGGAGGGACGGGTGCTGCTCGTAGGGACCGAAGGTGTCGGCCCACTGCTGTATCGCGTCGTTGGCCCGGCCGAGCCAGTGCTGCAGGTCCACTGATCTCCCTCTCTGCCGACGGGGTGGGTGATGGGTCTCTGGGTGTCCACCTTAGATAATCGTTGACTGCTCAGCAATTGATTGATCAGCAATTGAGACGGCAGTAGGTGAAGAGGTAATAGGTGAACAGGCAGTAGGTGAGGAGGCAGTAAAGTCGGCGGGGTGAACCCCGCGAACCGAGAGAACGACGATGCGGCCCGCGCCGCCGGCAGCAGCCTCGTGCAGGACTTCGGGCTGCTGATCAAGGCCGCCACCCGCCTGGAACAGCGGATCGACACGGCCCTGCGCAGGGAGTGCGAGGTCAGCCACACGATGTTCGAGGTCCTCATCCGGCTGTGCCGCCGCCCGGGCGAGGAGATCTCGCAGCGCCGGCTCGCCGACGACCTCACCCTCACCAGCAGCGGCATCACCCGCCTGATCGACCGCATGGAGGGAGCCGGCCTGGTGCGGCGCGGGCCGGCTCCCGGAGACCGCCGAAGCGTCCTGGTCGAGGCCACCGAGCACGGTCGGGCGGTGTTCCTGCGGGCTGCCGCCGTCCACGCGCAGGTCGTCGAGCGGTACTTCGTGGCGCCGGTGGCCCGCGCCGACTACGCACGACTGACCCACGCGCTGGGGGAGATCGACAAGGCGCTGCGCGACACCTGACAGCGCGGACGGGCCCCTGGGTCAGGGCGTGTGGACCGTGGGACGGGGCGCCGTCGGCATGTTGGCGCCGATGAAGAAGCCCGGGTGCGGGGGCTGGTTGTAGGCGGTGTTCTGCCAGGCGAGCGCCGTGCGGTACTGGGTGTCGTGGAGCAGGGTGGTGATCTTCGTGCCGGTCTGGTTCGGCGTGGAGTAGATGCGCAGCGCCTTGTTGTCACTCGTGCGCCAGATCACCTCTTCGCGCCAGTCGCCGAGGATGTCGCCGGACAGGACCGGCGTGGCCTTGGTGCCGTTGTTGGAGGCGACGCCGGAACCGGTCAGCAGCCGGGTGTCGCCGGAGGTGCCGTACTTGTCGATGCGGGTGCCGTCGAGGAGCTCGCGGACGGGGTCGCCGTCCCACCAGGACAGGAAGTTGACGCTGGAGGGCTCCCGGCCCAGGGAGGCGCCGGTGGCCGAGCGCAGGGTGGTGTCGGCGGCGGACCACGCCTCCGCGCCCGCGCTGCCGGCGTAGACGTCGGCGGCGACGCCACGGCCGTTGTCGGAGCCCGACGCGGTCTGCCACAGGATCTGGCCGGTCCGGGCGTCGGCCATCCAGGAACCGGGCTTGCTGGAGTCCTCCGAGACCTTGAAGTACTCCAGGCCCGCGCGGCCCGGGTTGAGGTCGCCGACGTGGCCGGCGTCGCCGTGGCCGAGCCGGGTGGTCCACAGCCCGCTGCCGTTGTCGTCCACGGTCATCGCGCCGTAGACGATCTCGTCCCTGCCGTCGGCGTCGACGTCGGCGACGGACAGGCTGTGGTTGCCCTGGCCGTCGTAGCCCTTGCCGGTGTTGGTGGAGGAGGTGGTGTCGAAGGTCCAGCGGCGGGGGAAGGCGCCGCCCCGCCAGTCCCAGGCGGCTATCACCGTGCGGGTGTAGTAGCCGCGCGCCATGATCAGGGAGGGCCGGGCCCCGTCCAGGTAGGCGGTGCCGGCGAGGAAGCGGTCGACGCGGTTGCCGTAGGTGTCGCCCCAGGAGGAGACGGTGCCGCGGCCCGGGGCGTAGTCGACGCTCTGCATCGCCTTGCCCGTCTGGCCGTTGAACATCGTCAGGTACTCGGGCCCGGACAGGACGTAGCCGCTGGAGTTGCGGTGGTCGGCGGAGGAGCTGCCGATGACCGCGCCGGTGCCGTCGCGGGTGCCGTCGGCGGTCTTCATGGCGACCTCGGCCCTGCCGTCGCCGTCGTAGTCGTACACCTGGAACTGCGTGTAGTGGGCTCCGGAACGGATGTTGCGGCCCAGGTCGATGCGCCACAGCCGGGTGCCGTCGAGCTTGATGCCGTCGACGACGGTGTTGCCGGTGTAGCCGGACTGGGAGTTGTCCTTGGCGTTGGAGGGCTGCCACTTGAGGACCAGGTCCAGGACGCCGTCACCGTCGAGGTCGCCGACGGAGGCGTCGTTGGCCTCGTAGGTGTAGGCCGAGTTGCCCGGAGCGGTACCGCCCGCGGGCGGGGAGACCGGCACGTCCTTGTAGCCCGTGCGGAACTGGACCGCGGGCGCGGACGCGGCCTGCTCGGTGCCGTTGACCACGGCGCGCACCGTGTAGTCGGCCGAGGCCGCGCCGCCCGCGTCGAAGTAGTTCGTCGAGGCGGTGACGGGGGAGGAATTGAGTCTGGTGGAGCCGCGGTAGACGTTGAACGACACGTTCTCGGGGTCGGTCGCCAGCCACCGCCAGGACACCAGGTTTCCGCTGCCGGTGTGCACGCTGGTCAGCCCGCGGTCGAGCTTCTCGACCTGCCGGGCGGTCGCCGCGTTCGCGGTCTGCGGCAGTGCGACGAGCGCGGAGACGGCCAGTGCGGCGGCTGAGACGCAGCCGACGAAGCGGCCGCCCGGCCGGAAGGGCGATCGCCAGGAGCCTGGCGCGGTGCGGGGACGCCGGTACGGAAGGGTCACGGTGGCCTCCGGGGCGTGGGGGGTATGGGAACGCTCCCATGAGGTGGGAGCGTAAGAACGAGCTGATGCCTCGTCAAGGATTCTGTCCGGTCTGTTGTTCGGGCCTGTTGGGGTCCGTGGCTTTCCCGGGCGACCGGGGATGGACGCCGTCGCGCGTCGACGGCGTCCATCCCCGGGAGGCAAGGTGGTCCAGACCCTGCACGGCCACGTGCAGCGCGTTCGAAGCGACGGAAGGGCGGACATGACCGAAACCACCAGAAGGGCCGAACTGTTCGGCGGCACCGACAGCGGTCCCCGGTTCACCGGTCCGACGACCGGTGACGAACGGCGGATGCTCGTCGACGTCCTGCATGCCCAGCGGGCCACGCTGTTGCTCAAGTGCTCCAACCTGGGGCCGGAGTTGGCCCTGCGGTCCGTCGCGCCGTCCACACTCTCCCTGCTCGGCCTGGTCCGTCACCTCGCCGATGTGGAACGCCGCTGGTTCCGGCGGGTCCTGGCCGGACAGGACGCGCCGGCCCTCTTCTCCTCGACGGCCGACCCCGACGAGGACTTCCACGGAGCGGCGGACGACCCCACGGGCGTCGCGGCGGCATGGGAGGCGTGGCGGGCCGAGGTGGCCTTCGCCGAACGGTTCGTCAGCGAGGCCCCCGGTCTCGACGTCGAGGGCGAAGATTCCTGGCGCGGAACGGTGTCGCTGCGCTGGGTCCTCCTCCACATGATCGAGGAGTACGCCCGTCACAACGGCCACGCCGACCTGCTCCGCGAGCGCATCGACGGAGCGATCGGCCTGTGAGCCGGGACCGGGCCCTGCACCGGGCCCGCCCCGCCCGCCGGCCCCGGTGGTCACCGCACTAGCATGGCCGGCGGCATCCGAAGACGCCGCCGGCCGCCTGTCCGGCCGGCATCGACCGAGGGCAGGGAAGGCGCAGCACGATGACGGGGCTCAGCGACGCCGACGCACTCGACGACCCGGTGGGCGCGTCCCTCCGCGGCCACCACGCCCATCTCGCCCGCCGGCTCGGCGCCGCCGCCACCTACGCGCCCGGGGTCGCGACCTTCTCCGCGGTGCCCGCCCAGCCGGACGCGGAGGCTTGGGCCGACCTGGCCAAGCTGCTGGGGCCGGGCGAGTTCGCCGACATGTTCAGCTGCCCGGCCGTTCCCCCGCCGGACTGGGAGCCGGTCTTCGTCCTGGAAGGCCGGCAGATGATCTGGGCCGGCCACGACGGCCCGGATCCGTCCGGGGCAGAGACCGACTCCGGCATCGTCGAACTCGGCGCGGAGAACGTGCCCGAGATGCTGGACCTCATCGAGCGGACCCGGCCGGGGCCGTTCTGGCCCCGCACGCACGAACTCGGCACGTACCTCGGCATCCGCGACGGCGGCACGCTGGTGGCGATGGTGGGGGAGCGGCTGAGGCCTCCCGGATGGACCGAGATCAGCGCCGTCTGCACCGCCCCCGAGGCACGCGGCCGGGGGCACGCCGTCCGCTTGCTGCGCGCCATCGCCGCACGCGTCCTGGCGCGCGGAGAACGTCCCTTCCTGCACGTGGCCGAGGAGAACAGCGGCGCGCTCGCGCTCTATGAACGGCTCGGCTTCGAGACGCGCAAGCACGTGACGTTCCGCGGTTTCCGCACGCCCTGAGGCACCGGACCGGCAGGCGCCGCCCTCCGTCATGGGGAGGGGCGGGTACAGCACCGGCAGGTGACGACCTGCCTCACCAGGCCGCGTCCTCCCACTGGTCCAGCAGGGCGTCGGCCGACATCTCCTCGGGTTCGACCGCCGGACTCCGGGTGGACTGCTCGGTCCAGATCACCTTGCCGCGGGCCATGTAGCGGGTACCCCACCGCCGGGCGAACCTGGCGACGAGGAACAGTCCCCGCCCGCCCTCGTCGGTGATCGCGGCCCTGCGCAGGTGGGGTGAGGTGCTGCTGCCGTCGGCGACTTCGCAGATCAGGCTGTCGCCGTCGCGCAGCACCCGCAGCCGGATCGGTCCGATGCCGTAGCGGATGGCGTTGGTGACCAGCTCGCTGACGATCAGCTCGGTCGTGAAAGCCAGCTCCTCCAGTCCCCAGGTCCTGAGCCGCCCGGTGACCTCCGCCCTGATGCCCGCCACGACCGCCGGATCGCCGGGCACGTCCCACTCGGCCACCCGGGAGGGGTCCAGCAGCCGGGTGCGGGCGACGAGGAGGGCGATGTCGTCGCTCGACCGGGCGGGAAGCAGCGCGTCGAGGACGTCCTGGCAGGTCTCCTCCGGAGAGCGGCGAGCGCCGGCCAGAGCGTGGCGCAACGCCTCCAGGCCGGTGTCGATGCCCCGCTCCCGGTCCTCGACCAGACCGTCCGTGTAGAAGACCAGCCGCGAGCCCTCGGGGAGACTGACCTCGGCGGTCTCGAAGGGTTCGGCGCCGCCCAGGCCGAGCGGCGGTGCACCGGGGACCCGCAGGTACTCCACGGTGCCGTCGGGGTGCACCAGGGCCGGCTCCGGATGCCCGGACCGGGACAGGCAGCACATCCCGGACGCCGGATCGTAGACGGCGTAGAGGCAGGTGGCGCCAGCGACGCCCTCGTGGTCCCGCTCCCCGGTCTCGTCGCTGTCGATCCGCGCGACCAGCTCGTCCAGGTGCCCGAGGAGCTCGTCCGGGGGCAGGTCGAGGGCGGAGAAGTTGTGCACCGCGGTACGCAGCCGGCCCATCGTGGCCGCGGCGTGCAGGCCGTGCCCCACGACGTCGCCGACGACCAGGGCGACCCGGGCACCGGGCAGGGGGATCACATCGAACCAGTCGCCGCCCACGCCCTCCAGGGCGGGCAGATAGCGGTGGGCGACCTCGACGGCCGAGTGGTCGGGCAGGGAGCCCGGCAGCAGGCTGCGCTGCAGTGACTCGGCCAGGGTGTGCTCGCGGGTGTAGCGGCGGGCGTTGTCGACGGCGACCGCGGCCCGGGCGGCCAGTTCCTCGGCGAAGGCCAGGTCCTCCCTGCCGAAGGGAGCGCCGGCGGAGCGCCAGAAGCTCGCCATGCCCAGCACGACACCGCGGGCCTGGAGCGGCACCGTGATCAGGGAGTGGAAACCGAGGTCCAGCACGCGCCGCGCGCGAACGGGGTCCTGCGCGCTCATCCAGCCGCCCGGATCGGTCAGGTCGACGTCCAGGACCGCACGGCCGCGCTCGGCACCGACGGCCGCCGGCGACGAGGGGACGAAGCGGATCAGCTCACCCACCGGATAGAGGGACCGGACACCGTCGACGCCGTGCACCGCCACCCGGCGCATCTGCGGACCGGGCCCGGCCGACACCGCGCCGCGCAGGATCGGATCCAGCAGGTCGACCGTGGCGGTGTCGGCGAACCGGGGAACCGCCACCTCGGCCAGTTCCTGCGCGGTACGCACCACGTCCAGCGTCGTTCCGATCCGCACGCCCGCCTCGTACAGCAGCCCCAGCCGCTCCCGGGCCACCTCCGCCCGGCCCGCCAGCGCGCGCAGCTCCGTCGTGTCGCGCAGGGTCGCCACGCTGCCCGCCGTGCGGTCGTCCGGGTCGACCGGCCGCACGTTGACTGCCAGCAGCCGGTCACCGGCCAGGTGCACCACGTCGGTGGCCGGCCGGCCCGAACCCAGCAGCTCGGCGGTGCCCGCCTCCAGGCCGAGATCTGTCACCCGGCGCTCCTCGGCATCCGCGGGCAGGTCCAGCAGCCGCCGCGCCTCGTCGTTCGCGAGCAGCAGCCGGCCGTCGCTCCCGATGATCAGCACGCCCTCCCGCACCGCGTGCAGCACCGCGTCGTGATGCTCGTACATGCGCGTCATCTCGGACGGATCCAGGCCACGGGTCTGGCGCCGCAGCCGCCACGAGACCAGGGCCGTCCCGCCCGCGGCCACCGCGAGCGCGCCACCGGCGAAGCCCAGTAGCTGGGGCAGCTGATCCATCACCACGTCGTCCACGCTGGCCACCGTGACCCCGACGGACACGAAGCCGACGATGGTGATCCCGTTGGTGTCGTAGACCGGAACCGTCGTGTCCACGGCCAGACCGAGGCTGCCCTCGAAGGTCTTGGTGAACGGCCGGTCGGCGGCGCCGCCCTCGCGCACGGCGTAGATGTGCTTGCCGATCAGCTTCGGGTCGGGGTGGGTCCAGCGAAACCCCTGGGGATCGAAGGTCACCACGTAGTCGACGCCGGTGTTCTTCCGGGCGTCCTCCGCGCGCGGCTGGAGCAGCTCGGTGGGGTCGCCGGACTTCATGGCGGCCAGCGTTCCCGGGGCCCGCGCGAAGGACTGGGCGACGCCCTTCGAGAGCTGACGCGCCTCCTGCGTGCTCGACTCCCGCGCCTGCACGACGAGGGCTCCTCCCGCGGCGGCGGCGAACAGCACCATGATCACCGATTGCAGCAGGAACACCTGCCCGGCGACGCTGCGCACCCTCGGCAGGGCCCGCCATCGCGCTCCCGGCGGCCGGACGCCGGGCTCCTGCTGCCCGCCGTGGCGCCCTCTCCGTCGTGAGGCCGACCGGAAGCGCCCGCCGCTGTCCGGGGAGGAGCGGAAGGCCAGGAGTCGACCGAGGTGCCGGAGCATACGGACTCTCTACCATGCACGTTCATATTCAGCCATATGGCTGCATTCAGTCGGTCAGGTGCGAGCCCACCCCTGCCAGCGCCTGGTCACGGAGTCCCGGTTCTCGAGCCACCAGTCGATGTCCAGATCGAAGCCCGACAGCAAATGGCCGGGAGTGCTCGCCAGATGCACGGCGGTGGACTCGGTGAGGTGCCCATAGGCGGCGGGCACCACGGGACCGTCGGGATAGAGCCGGGCCATGTGGGCCTGCACCTCGGGCCGCAGCGCGAAATCGATCAGCCGGTAGGCGGCGTCCGGGTTCGCGGAGCCCTGGGGGATGCCGAAGCCGTTGCTCTGCCTGCGGGCGCCGTTCCACTCGTAGGCGAGGGGCACCCCGCGCCCGAGCAGGCTCTGGAGCCGGCCCGCCCAGGTGCTGGAGGCCACGGCACTGCCGCGGGACAGCAGCTCACCGGGCTCCGCGCCATACTCCCAGAACGTCCGCACGGAACCCCGGATCTCGTCCATGACCTTGAAGGCGCGGTCCACGTCGAGGGGGTAGAGCCGGTCGAGCGGCACACCGTCCGCGAGCAGCGCGAACTCCAGTTCCGGATAGTCCACCTCGCCCTGCAGCGCGCGGCTGCCCGGGAAGCTCCGGAGGCTCCAGAAGTCCGCCCACGACTGAGGCCTCCTCCCGCCGAACATGTCGGTGCGGTAGGCGAGGACGCTGGCCCAGTAGCTCTTGCCCACGCCATTGGGGGTGAGCAGCGACTGGGCGATGCCGGCGTTCCGGGTGTTCTTCAACCGACCGTAGTCCAGTGGCTCGGACGCGCCCTCGTGCTCGAAGAGCACCAGATTGGACATGTCGATGTCCATGACGTCGAACCGTGGACGGCCTTCCTTGATCTGGGCGAGCATCTGCTCGTGCCCGAAGTCCACCACCCGGATCCGGATGCCGGTCTCCCGGGTGAACGGGTCGTAGACGGCCTTCCGGTTCGCCTCGCCGTAGGAACCGCCGAAGTTCCGCACGACGAGCACCCTGCTGCTCGCGGCGGCACTCCGCTCGGTACGGGTCTCACAGCCCGTGACCGAGGCCGCGGCCGCACCGGCGGCGAGCCCTCCGACTCCGGTCAGGAAGGCTCTGCGGCTCGGTGCGACGTCTCCCACCGGCTGCCTCCTGCCCTAGGGGTGATCCGTGACGGAGGGTGTCTCCTGGTCGGCCTGCTGCCTCGTGCATCTTTGGTCAGTGTTTACCAGGAAAAGTACCTTCCTCACAGAGTCTGAGGGCGGGAGCCCGGGCGATCATCCGAACCCGCACGGCCGCCGCACCCCCGAAGGCCTCCTCACCGGCGCAGCTCCACCAAGAGGTGCGAGGACAGGGAGCGGAGGAAGCCGGCCGCGTCGAAGATCTCGCCGGCGGAGACGACACCGACCGCCCGGGTGCGCCCGGAGAGGATGCGGGCCACCGCCTCCACCGCGAGCGGCGCCGTGACCGCGTAGATGTCCCGCCCTCGCGCCACGGCGCGCCGTTCGGCGCCGCCGGAGCGCACGACGACGTCGACGAGGAAGGTCTGCGCGGACCGCCCGTGCCCGTCGACCGCGGTCGGCGTCGGAGTGCCGGGCGCCGACACGTCCCGGGCGGCCTCGGCCGTCATGTAGGTGCGCACGTCGGGGACGGCCAGGTGGCTGGGGATGGTGACGACGTCGGCCATCGTGAACTCCCCGATGACCTCCCGGGAGCCCACGGGCTCGGGGAACGGCCACTGGAGGGTCGTCGTCTCGTCCCGGCGGTAGTCCAGCCGCCCGTTCCGGTACACCACGCGTGCACCGCCCCGCCGCTCCCGGGAGACCGCGCCGGCGGCGCGTGTCCCGTCCGTGGGCTGCCAACCGCTCAGCGCGTACGCCACGTGCGCCTCGTCGGCCCCCGTCCAGTCGCCCATCGCCGCGGTGGCCAGCAGGTCACCGAGTCCGCCGAAGAAGGCCATCGCCGGGACGACCACCGCTCCCGCGGCGCGGGCGCGGTCCGCGAAGTGTGCGAACGTGTCCGCGTTCGCCTCGATCTCGGCCGCCACGTCGACGTACGGGACGCCGGCGCGCAGCGCCGCCTCGATCACCGGGGCGGCCGTCGTGGCGAACGGCCCGGCGCAGTTGACCACCGCCGCCGCCCCGGCCAGCGCGCGGTCGAGCGCGTCCGGATCGTCGACCGCCGCCGGTCTGATCTCCAGCCCGGGGTACGACGCCGCCAGCGCCTTCAGCTTCACCTCGTCGCGGCCCGAGAGGACCGGGACGAACCCGCGCTCCACCAGTTCCGCCACCACGAACCGCCCGGTGTGCCCGTACGCGCCGAACACCGTCACCGTCTGACCCGGTCCCATGAGCTCTCCCCTGTGCTCGACTGATCAACTGCCGCCATCCTGACGGCGGTGAGCATCCGACCGTGAGTGTCCGGAACGACATGCCCCGTACAATTACGGACATGACCACTGTCGCGCTGGCCGCCACCGACGGGATGCTGCACTTCGAACTGGCCCTGGCACACGAGGTGTTCGCCGCAGCCCCGGCCGGGGTGACAGGCCCCTGGTACGACCTCACCGTCTGCGGTCCGGCCGCCGTGCACATCGGCCGCTTCCGGCTGGAACCCGACGCCGGCCTCGAACGGCTTTGCCACGCCGGCACCGTGATCGTCCCCGGCTGGGCTGACGTCGACGAGGACCCGCCCGCCGACCTGGTCGACGCGGTGCGCGAGGCCCACGAGGCGGGCGCCCGGGTCGTCTCCCTGTGCACGGGCGCGTTCGTACTGGCCGCGGCAGGGCTTCTCGACGGGCTGCGCGCCACCACGCACTGGGCGCACACCGATGAACTGGCCGCCCGTCACCCCCTGGTGGAGGTCGACCCGGACGTGCTGTACGTGGACAACGGCAGGGTGCTCACCTCCGCCGGCAAGGCCGCCGCGCTGGACCTGTGCCTGCACCTCGTCCGTCTCGACCTGGGCTCGTCGGTCGCCAACGCCGTCGCCCGCCGCCTGGTCGTACCCCCGCACCGGGCAGGCGGCCAGGCCCAGTTCGTCGCCGCCCCGGTGCCCGAGCGGGACGACCATCCGCTCGCCGCCCTGTTCCCCTGGATCATCGAGCGGCTCGACCAGCCGCTGACCGTGGAGGACCTGGCCCGCCGGGCCGGAATGAGCTCCCGTCACCTGGGCCGGCACTTCAGGGCGGTGACCGGCACGACCCCTCTGCAGTGGCTGCTGACCCAGCGCATCCGGCACGCCCAGGAACTGCTGGAGAAGACCGACGACAGCGTCGACACCATCGCGGCGGCCACCGGCATGGGGACCGCCACGACGCTGCGGCGCCACTTCAACCGCACGGTCGGCGTGCCCCCGGACACGTACCGCAGGACGTTCCGCTCGCGGACCCGCTGATCCCGGGAGCTACGCCCGGCCGCCGCCGTGCAGGACGGCGAACGCCCCTTGCGCACGGGTGCCGTCCGGCGCCGCCCAGGAGCCGGTGACGTGGCCGATCGCCCCCTGCGGAGGCACGAACAGGCCGTCCGCAACGGGCTCAAGGGCCCGGCGCAAGCGGAGGACCGGGCCCTGCGGCGTGGTCAGCGCGGTGCCTTCCCGGTCGTCGGTGACGGTGAGGTCCGTGAGGAGACCTTCTTCGGTGCGGGAGACGACGACCTCCTGAGCGGGGGTGTCGCTGACGTCCTGGTCCTGGGCCTGCGCCCGCCCCTCGATCAGGGCCGTCAACCGGGCGACCAGCACGGGATCATGACAGCCGTCGTAGGCCCAGCGCTGCCCCAGCACCCCGTGCTCCATCGTGCCGACGAGGGCGTGCTCCGCCCCTTCGAGCGGGGCACCGCGATAGGCCAGAGGCACCAGGTACGCGACCGGCTCAGGGCCGAAGGCGTCGGTGACCACCATGAACTCGATCCCCACCTCGCCCTGCGGATCGTCGAGCCGGAAGCCGCCCGCCTTGGCCAGCTGAGGTTCCCCCGTGCCGCGATACCACGGACGGGACGGCAGCCAGGCGGTGAGCAGTTCCAGTTTGGTCGGCTTCAGGGTGGTGTGGTGGATGACGGCCATGCCGAGGGTTCCCTTCCGATGCGTCGTACGGGCGATCACACTTTCGCATCCGCGCGGCGCGTGCGGGGTTCCCAGGGACGGGAGTTCGTGCGCGTAGGTTCTGACACCGGAACGCCACGAGGAGGACGGTCATGACCACATCGACGGGCAGGGTGGTGTGCGACATCACGATCTCGGCCGACGGCTACTCGGCCGGGCTCGGCCAGACGGAGGAGCGACCGTTCGGGGACGACGGCGGTGACGGCTCGGGTGAACAGCTGCACGCCTGGATGTTCCGCACACCCGACGAGAACCGGGCCGAGATCGACCGGCTGAACACAGCCGGGGCGTTCATCATGGGACGCAACATGTTCGGGCCGGTGCGCGGCGCGTGGGACCGGCCGTGGAACGGCTGGTGGGGTGGCGATCCGCCGTTCCACGCGCCGGTGTTCGTACTCACCCACCACCCGCGCGAGCCGCAGCCGATGGCGGGCGGCACCACGTACCACTTTGTCACCGACGGCATCGGCACAGCGCTGGCCCGGGCACGCGAGGCGGCCGGGGACGGCGGCGTCACCGTGCTCGGCGGCGCGACCACCGTCAACCAGTATCTCGCCGCCGGCCTGATCGAGGAGCTGCGGCTGCACATCGCGCCCCTCACGCTCGGCGCCGGCACGCGGCTGTTCGAGGGCGTCCCTCCGCTGAGACTGGAGCAGGTGACCTCGCGGGCGGCGAGCGGGATCACGCACCTGACCTACCGCGTGCCGGCCTGAACGTCCGGGAGGCCTGCGTTCGGAAGACCCGAGAAAATCACTCCCGGGTCGGACGAAGCCTCGTTCAGCACCCACAAACCGATCAGTGTGGCAAGCGCGAACACGACGGTGACGAGCACCGCGAGGACGAGCCGGCGACGGCGTTCGCGGCGCAGCCACTCGCCGCGTGCCGTGCGGTAGGCGTCAGGGGCGGCGCGCACCCCGCCGGCCAGGGCGGCCAGGGCCTCGGTCAGCTCCCGCTCCGTGCGGTCCGGATCGGTGTGGTTCATCGCCGGGCCTCCATCGCCTGGGTCAGCGCGGCCAGACCGCGCGCCGTGTGTGTCTTCACCGAACCGGAGGAGATGCCCATCGCGGCGGCGATCTCGCCCTCCTTCAGCCCGAGCCAGTGCCGCAGCACCAGCGCCTCGCGCTGCCGGGCGGGCAACTGCTGCAACGCGTCGATCAGGACGCGCTGGTCGTCGCGGAGCAGCGCCGCGCTCTCGGCGGACACGACGGTCTCCTCCGGCGGACTCTCCACGTGTTTGCGGGCGACCTGGAGGTGCCGGATCCGCATGCGGGTCAGATTGCACACCGTGGAGCGCAGATACGCCTCCGCCGCCTCGGTGTCCCTCAGGCGCCGCCACTTCCGGTAGATCTGGTAGTACGCCTCGGCCACCACGTTCTCCGGGTCGTCAGCGCCCAGCAGCACAGCCAGGCGCAGCATCGACGCGTAGTGCAGCTCGAAGAGCCCAGCGAGTCCGGCCTCGCGCTCCCGTTCCGCCGGGTCGGCCGGCGCGGGCGACAGCGCCTCGACGTCGGGCTCCGGCACCGGTATCGGGTGTCTGTGTCTCACTGCTGGTTCGCTCCCGTCTCCGGACGCCGCCTGACGGTCAGGCGGGACGGCAGGTCGGTCAGGTCGGCGCCGCGCGGGACGCCGAGACGTTCGAGTACGGCCGTGCCGGCCACCGCGACGATCAGGTTGAGCAGCAGGGCGGCGAGTCCGGCGTAGATCGCCGGCGGCCCGGAACCGAAGCCCACGATGGACGAGAAGCCCTCGCGGACGACCAGGTACGTCCCGGCCACCATGCCCGCCGCCCACCCGGCGAGCAGCGCCCGGGGATGCAGCCGGCCGGTGTACAGGCCGACGGCGACGGCGGGGAAGATCTGCAGGATCCAGACCCCGCCGAGCAGCTGGAGGTTGATGGCGTCCTGGTCGCGCAGCCCGAAGACGAACGCGACCGCCCCGGCCTTCGCGATGAGCGAGACGGCCTTGGCGATGCGGACCTGCCGTTTGGGGGTGGCCGTCGGATGCACGTACTCGACGTACACGTTGCGCACGAAGCTGGTGGCGGCCGCGATCGACATCACCGCCGCCGGGACCAGCGCCCCGACGGTGATCGCGCCGAACACCAGCCCGGCCAGCGGCCCCGGCATCAGCCGGTCGACCAGCATCGGCACCGCCGCCTCCGCCCCGCCCTCCGGTGCCCGTACCCCGGCCGCGAGCGCCGCGAAGCCGAGGACGCCGAAGAGCGCGAGCAGTCCCGTCCAGGCGGGCAGCGCCACCGCGACCTTGCGCAGGGTGCGCGGCCCGTCGGCGGCGAACCCCGCCGTCAGCACATGCGGGTACATCAGCAGGGCGAGCGCCGAACCGAGCGCGAGGGTGGCATAGGCGGGCTGCTGGGCCGGGGTCAGCGCCAGCGCGTCGCCGCCGAGCCGCCGGGCCGCTCCGTCGAAGACGGCACCCGGACCGCCGAGCCGCTCCAGGACCAGCCAGGTGACCGCGGTGAGCGACACGAAGACGGCCACCGCCTTCAGCGCCGCGATCACGGTGGGTGCCCGCAGCCCGTGCCGGTACGTCGCCACGGCGAGTCCCGCGAACAGCGCCACCATCACCAGATCCCCGGCGGCACCGCGCGGATACACCCCGCCGGCCGTCAGCACGGCGCGTATACCGAGCAGCTGGAGCGCCAGATAGGGCATGGTCGCGAGGATCCCGGTCAACGCGACCACCAGGGCGAGCGGCGGTGACCCGTACCGTCCGCGGACGAAATCGGCGACGGTGATGTATCCATGGGCCCGGGCCACGGTCCACAGCCGGCCGAGCAGCACGAAAGCGAGCGGGCAGACGATCACCGTGTACGGCACGGCGAAGAACGCCGCGGCGCCGTTGCCGTACGCCAGCCCCGGCACGGCGGTGAAGGTGTACGCGGTGAAGATCGTGCCGCCCAGCAGGAACCAGGTCCACAGCGGGCCCAGGCTGCGGTCCGCCAGCGCCCACCCCTCCAGGGACGGCAGCCGGCCGCTGGGCCGTAGGCGCCGCGCGGTGACGGCGAGCAGCGACGCACCGCCGATCACGGCGAGGAACGTCGCGGTCATGGTGCCGTCGGCCATGGGTCACCGTCCTTGGTGTGCCTGATCCCTCGCGCAAGAGTTGCGCGGCGGCCCGGATCGGAGGACACGGAACCGGCGGAAAATCCTCTGGAAATTCGCTGTCAACCGGTTCCGGGGGGTGGGCAACTCTTGCACAGACCCCCAGCGAGCGGGAGAGCCGCCGCTTCGCTGATCCCCGGGCACCTCGGGTCACGAGGTGCCCCGCACCGCCCTGGTGAGGAGCCGCCATGCCTGCGTCCACCCTGCCCGAATCCGGCCTGCCCGCGCCCGAAAAGTCGCGTATATCACTCCGATCCGCCCTGCTGTGGACCGGCGTCGCCCTGCTCGGAGCCGTCGCCTGGGGCGTCCTCGCGCTCGCCCGGGGCGAGAAGATCTCCGCGGTCTGGCTGGTGGTCGCCGCGCTCGGCTCCTACGCCATCGCCTACCGCTTCTACGCCCGCTTCATCGCCCGCCGGGTGCTCCGGCCGGACGACCGCCGGGCCACGCCCGCCGAGCGCCTTGAGGACGGCGTCGACTTCCAGCCGACCGATCGCCGGGTGCTGCTCGGCCACCACTTCGCCGCGATCGCCGGCGCCGGGCCCCTGGTGGGACCGGTTCTCGCGGCCCAGATGGGCTATCTCCCGGGCACGCTGTGGATCGTCGCCGGGGTGATCTTCGCCGGAGCGGTGCAGGACATGGTGGTGCTGTTCCTGTCGATGCGCCGGGACGGCACGTCACTGGGCCAGATGGCCCGTGACGAGATCGGCCGGGCGGGCGGGGTGGCCGCCCTGGTCGCGGTGTTCGCCATCATGATCATCCTGCTCGGTGTGCTGGCCCTGGTGGTCGTGAACGCCCTGGCCCACTCCCCGTGGGGCACGTTCTCCGTCGCGATGACCATCCCCATCGCCCTCTTCATGGGCTTCTGGATGCACCGCGTCCGTCCGGGCCGGGTCGTCGAGACCAGCCTCATCGGCGTGGCGCTGCTGCTCCTGGCGATCGTCGGCGGCGGCTGGGTGCAGAACTCCTCCCTCGCCGGCACGTTCACCCTCAGCCCCACCACCCTGGTCTTCTGCCTGATCGGCTACGGCTTCGTCGCCTCCGTGCTGCCGGTGTGGATGCTGCTCGCGCCGCGCGACTACCTCTCCACCTTCATGAAGATCGGCACCATCGCCCTGCTCGCGGTGGGCGTGATCGTGGCCGCGCCCGTGCTCCGGGCCGACGCGGTGAGCGACTTCGCGACTTCGGGAACGGGCCCGGTCTTCGCCGGGGCGCTGTTCCCCTTCCTCTTCATCACCATCGCCTGCGGCGCGCTGTCCGGCTTCCACGCCCTGGTCTCCTCCGGAACGACCCCGAAGCTGATCCAGAAGGAGTCCCAGGTCCGGCTGATCGGCTACGGCGCGATGCTGATGGAGTCGTTCGTCGCGATCATGGCGCTGATCGCCGCGGCGACGCTGGAACCGGGTCTGTACTACGCGATGAACGCACCGGCCGGTCTCCTGGGCGCGACCGCCGAGTCCGCGTCCCACGCGGTGGCGGGCCTCGGCTTCACCATCACCCCCGATCAGCTCACCCAGGCGGCGAAGGCGGTCGAGGAACACACCCTGATCGCCCGCTCCGGCGGCGCCCCGACCCTCGCGGTCGGCATGTCGGAGATCTTCTCCGAGGTCTTCGGCGGGTCCGCCATGAAGGCCTTCTGGTACCACTTTGCGATCATGTTCGAGGCGCTGTTCATCCTGACCACGGTGGACGCCGGCACCCGCGTCGGCCGCTTCATGCTCCAGGACATGCTCGGCAACGTCTGGAAGCCCATCGGCCGGGTCAACTGGAAGCCCGGCATCTGGCTGTGCAGCGGCCTGGTCGTCGCCGCCTGGGGCTACTTCCTCTACACCGGCGCCACCGACCCGCTCGGCGGAATCAACCAGCTCTTCCCGCTCTTCGGCATCGCCAACCAGCTGCTCGCCGCCATCGCCCTCGCCGTCTGCACCACCGTCCTCGTCAAGTCCGGGCGGCTGCGCTGGGCCTGGGTGACCGGCGTTCCTCTCGCCTGGGTCACGGCGGTCACCTTCACCGCCGGCTGGCAGAAGGTGTTCTCCACCGACCCGAAGATCGGCTTCTTCGCCCAACGGGCCCACTACGCCGACGCCCTGGACGCCGGGCAGATTCTCGCCCCCGCCAAGACGACCGCCGACATGCACACCGTGGTCACCAACTCCACAGTCGACGGTGTCCTCATCGCCCTCTTCCTGCTCCTGGTCGCCGTGGTGATCGGCAACGCGGCGGTGGTCTGCGTGCGGGCGATACGGTCCGAGACGCCGCTGCCGACCACCGAGGCCGCGTACGTCGAGTCCCGCATCGAGGCGCCCGGCGACCCCGTCGAGCCCCTGGCCGGAGCCCGCTCGTGAGGATCCGGCACTGGGCGCGGGCGGTGCGCTGGTATCTGCGCGAGCTGACCGGCGAGGCCGCGTACGACCGCCACTGCGAGCGGCACCGACGCCACCACCCGCTGGCCCCGGTGCCCACCCGCCGGGAGTACCAGGTGCTGCGCACCCGGCATCAGGAGGCCCGCACCCACAGCCGCTGCTGCTGAGCGGCACCCGCGGCACCGCGCGCGCTCACCTGCCCACGGTGCCGCGGAAGTCGCGGACGGCGAAGGTGAGGAGCGGCCGGTGCCGGGCGAGGACGGACAGCGCGGCGCTCGCACCGGGGGCAATTCCGGACTGCCGGCCCGCCGAGCCGTCGCGCAACTGCCCCCGGACGCCGGCCCCGGTCGTCACGCGGCTGCGGCCGAGGGCCGGCCGTCCGCTGATCCGCATGGGCACGCGGCACTCCGTACCGTCGGGCAGTCGCTGGACCAGGTGGGCGCGGGCAGGCAGCCGGAAGGGCAGCCGCAGCATGTCCCGGTAGGTGACGCGGACCGGCGGAATGCCGTCGGCGGTCAGCTCGCCCCGGCCGCCCCGGCCGTCCGCGCCGAGCGCGATCACGCCCTGCTCCTTCGGGATGCCCCACAGGGCGCGTCCCCCGGCCAGGGAGCGCTCGTCGTCGACCCAGGCGGCCACGGTGCTGCCGGCGAGGCCCCGGCCGTGGCGAACGGCCAGGGCGATCAGGAACTCGCGGTAGGCGAGGACGCCGCCGGGCCGGTAGTCCACCCAGAAGGTCAGCACGGTGGCACGGCGCCGCACCACCCAGGGACGGACCCCTCCCGGCAGGGGCCAGGGCGGCAGATCGTCCGCCGGGACGCGCCACAGCGAGACGACCATGTCGCCGGTGAGGTGCCACGGCGACGGAGGAAAGGGCACGGCTGGTTGTCCCACGACGTGATGACCGACTTCCTCGGCTCGGGCTCGTACGGCCGATTGTTCCATCGGAGACGGTCCGGGCCAGCGGCGTCGATGCCCTCCGGCGAGTCAGTCCGACGCGGTCCGCCCAGGGACTCCGTGTCGGTTGCTTGAGTCTCCAGCCGCTGGAAGGTCCAGGATCTCGTCCATGGACCACGAAAGCCCCGACCTGCTCACCATCGGCCGGCTCGCGCATCGCACCGGACTTCCGGTGCGGACCCTGCGCTTCTGGTCGGACGAGGGAGCGGTACCGCCCGTGGCCCGCTCCGCGAGCGGTTACCGGCTGTACGACGCCGGGTCCGTGGCCCGCGTCGAGCTGGTCCGCACCCTGCGGGAGCTGGGCTTCGGGCTCGACGACGTGTGCCGGGTACTGAGTGGCCGGACCACGGTCGCCGAGGTCGCCGACGCGCACGTGGCCGCGCTCGACGCGCAGATCCGCTCGCTCAAGGTGAGCAGGGCCGTCCTGTCCACTGTGGCGACCCGTGGCTCCACTGCTGAGGAGACAGCACTGATGAACCGACTGGCGCGGCTTTCCGCCGCCGAACGCAAGCAGATCGTCGACGAGTTCAAGGAGGAGGTCTTCGGCGATCTCGACATCGAGCCGTGCCTGCGCGACCGCCTGCACACCCTCAGCGTCGAACTGCCGGACGATCCCACTCCCGATCAGGTCGACGCCTGGATCGAACTGGCCGAGCTGGTGCTGGACCCCGGCTTTCGCGTCCGCTTTCGCACCTGGATGCAGCTCAACACGCCCGCACCGGGCCGGCATCGTCCCTCCGGGGCGTCCATCTGGTGGGCCCGGCAGATCGTGCAGACCGTCGCGGAGATCAGAGAACGTGGGGTCGCCCCCGAGGGACCGGAGGCGGCCGAGGCGGTGTGCGAACTCTTCGGCGACGCCGAACGGACCGGCGCGCTGCGAAGCCTGGAGGCGGGGATCGAGGCAGGGGTCGAGCACTATCGCAGGCTGGTCGCCCGCGTGCGCGGGCAGGAGTCGTCGCCCGACGCGACCGAGGACCTGGAGTGGCTGGCGCGGGCCCTGCATGCCGCAGACCGGGCAAGTGGTCGGCACGAGTCCGGACAGAACCCGGCGTAGGCGGCCCGAACATGCCGTGAACCCGCAACGCAGCAGGTCAGCTGCCACTCGGGCGACGGCACCCTCGGTGGCGCAGGCCCGTCGAGCCACCCGGCCAGGGCCCCGGCCGCGCATCCGCACTGGGCGACAACCGGCGAGGTGTGGCCCAGACTCGAAGGGAGACTGCCCGAGCGCGTCCGAGGGGCCGGGCCCATGTATGACGTTCCGTTCTGGTTGTGGGCGGTGTTCGCCGTCACCGTGCTGGTGTCGCTTGCGGTCGATCTGCTGGCACACCGGCAGGCTCATGTGATCGGCTTCCGTGAGGCCGCCGCGTGGAGCGGGGTGTGGGTGGGACTGGCGATCGTCTTCGGTGTCGTGGTGTATCTCGTGGTCGGCACCACGGCCGGGGTCGAGTACACGACCGCCTGGCTGCTGGAAAAGAGCCTGTCCGTCGACAACCTCTTCGTCTTCGCGCTGATCTTCGGCTACTTCCAGGTGCCGCGCGCCTACCAGCACCGCGTGCTGTTTCTCGGCGTCCTGGGCGCCCTCGTCTTCCGCGGCGTCTTCCTGGCCGCGGGCGTGGCGGTGGTCAGCCGCTTCACGGCCGTGCTGTTCGTCTTCGCCGCCATCCTCTTCTGGAGCACCTACAAGATCCTCAAGGGCGAGGAGGAGAGCTTCGACCCCGGCAAGAGCCTGGCCGTGCGACTGCTCCGCAAGGTCGTACCGGTGCGGGACGAGTACGCCGGGCCGCACTTCTTCGTCAAGGAGGCCGGGCGGCGGGTCGCCACCCCGCTCCTGGCCGTCGTAGCCGCGATCGAGGCCGCCGACCTCGTCTTCGCCGTCGACAGCGTGCCGGCCGTGCTGGCCGTCAGCAGCGACGCCTTCATCGTCTACACCAGCAACGCCTTCGCCATCCTCGGCCTCCGCGCCCTGTACTTCATGCTGGCGGGGCTGCTCGACCGGTTCCACTACCTCAGCACGGGCCTGGCGGTCATCCTCGCCTTCATCGGCGTCAAGCTCATCCTCCAGGCCACCCACGAGACGATCAGCACCGCCGTTCCCGAAATACCCTCGCCCATCAGCCTCGCCGTCATCGCCACCGTCCTGGCCGTCTCCGTCGCGCTCAGCATGCTGCGACCACCGCTCGGCGATGCAGACGGCACGCAGTCCGCTCAGCCCGCCGAGCACGAGAGCTCGCCCCGGGGTGGCACCACCAAGATGCCGGCCCGCCAGGACCTCGATGAACCGCCCGACGTCAGGTGACCCACCCACGGGACGACAAGCGGACCGCAGCGACTGGTTCAGCCCCGGAACGCCTTGCCAAAGCCACTCCAAATCTACACAAAGCAGCCGTAAAGTATCAGCTATGAGCACTGAGCAGAAACCACCGGCGACCACGCCGTCCACCTACGTCTGCCGCTCGTGCAAGCAGCCGGTGGATGCCGTGGTGGAACGACACAAGAGCATGGGCGTCTACGTCCCGCACTGGACCGCAGGCCCCTGCCACAATCCGCGATGTGACCACTGTGTACCGGAGCAGATACCGATCAGCTCGGTCCGCAGCAGTGTCTGGAAGGACGTCGCGGGCTGGACCGGCCACTGACCGGAGCCCGCTCTGCGAGTGATCATGCCGCCGCCCACCTGGCCGACCGACGTGCGGCCATTGCAGGCTGCGCGCGGCGCCGAGGCCGAACTCGACTACATCGCGGGCATCGACGACGCAGGCGTGATCCCTGCCCCGGCCCGGCCATGACTTCCGCCCAGGTCTTCGAAGACTGGCTCGACACCTGCGTGGAGCGCGTCTTCGGCCTCCACGTCACCATCGAGTAGGGCGCGCTTCTCAAACGCGGTTCCAGGGGATGCGGCCGATGCCGGTTCGCCCACAGTGCGGAGGGCGTCCTCGGCGGTGGTCATGACGGACGGCCGACTGTCCTGCGGATCCCCGCGATGCATCCTGCGCGCTTCCGATCAACCCCGTTCGCCCCCAGCCCGCTTCCCTGCACATTCCTTTGGAAAATGCCAAAGCGTTCACCTGGGCCAAGCACGGTGCGTAGTGTCGTGCTCACGTTCGCGGGAACGGCCGTGCAGGGGGAGGGGATTCGGCGTGCCCGGAATCGACGAGAGTCTGCTGGACGCCATGCGACTGCAAGGTGCTCGAGGGGCGTCGGTGGTCGATTGGATCAGTGGTCTTGCGCTGGGAGCAGTGGGTGACGCACCCGGTGGCGACGTGGAGGCGACGGCCGCGGAAACCGCCGAACTCGCCCGTCTCGCCACGGAGAGCGGAGCCCTCGCCCTGACCGGCAAGGGCCCGGGCGGGCCGCCCGACGACGACTCGGGCGGGCCGTCCGGCAAGGAGCCCCCCGTACAGGACCTGATCATCACGAACGCCGACTCGTACCACCTGCTCAGGTTCGTCACCACGACCTTCGACAGCACGGTGTTCGTGCACCTGTGGCTGGACCGTGACGAAGGAAACCTGGCCCTGGCCCGCATCCGGCTGGCCGAGATGGCGGACCGGCTGGTGCTCGGATGACCCCGCCGACCGGGACCCTGCACACCGGCGAACCCGCCTCGGCCCGGCTCGGCACCCTCGCCGAGCAGGGCGCGACCGGCGCCCTGTCCACCGAGACGGGGATCGTCTACCTCGCGGCGGGACAAGTCGTCCACGTCGAATCCGCCGTCACCCCCGACCTCGGCGACCTGCTCACCCACAGCGGCGCACTCGCCCCGGACGGCTGGTGGGAGGCGATCGACCAGGCCGGCCGCCGCTGCCGTGTCGGTCGGCAACTGGTCGACAGCGGCCACCTCGCCGCCGGCGCGCTGGAACTGTGCCACCTGGGCGCCCTCTTCGACGCGGCGTACTTCGTCCTCGCCCACGACGGACCGGCGCTCCGCTTCCGGCCCGGAGCCGCTCACTGGCTCGGCGCGGTCCGTTCCGTACCGGTGGACACCGTCCTGCGCGAGTCCAGACGCCGCCGCGAACTGCTGCACCGCATATGGCCCGAGCCCGCCGTCGACCGCGCGCCGCTCGCCCGGGTGCCCGGACCGGACGCCGCCGACCTGCCCGCCCGCCGCGGCCGGACCCTCGCCGAGGTCGACGGCATCCGCACCGCCCACCAGATCGCCACCGCCCTCGCCTGCCGCACCTTCCACACCCTCGTCGAGCTCCGCCGCCTCGCCGCCGCCGGGCTGGTCACCCCCGTGGCCCCCCTGGTCC
>NZ_JNXI01000022.1 GCF_000717055.1 Streptomyces iakyrus
CCGCTGAAACAGTTCCCACAGCCCGTCCGGAACCAGACGTCCCACCCACTCCATCACGGCAGACAGCCTAGTGATCAAGCCAGTTGAGACGACCTCTAAATGGGACCGATAGCCCGCCCGGAGCGATTAGCACCGTCCCAGCACCAGTGCGATGACCAGCATGGAGAAGGACGTCGCCACGCTCCGGGCGCTCGATGCCGCCGGCGATGACGGTCATGACCCACCCGATCCTCTGCTCATCGACAGCATTTACGGAGCAGGTCAGCCCGCGAACTGATGCCCCCACCGCACAGTCGCAGGTGAGTCAGGCACCTCAGCGCGCGGCTATATCCAGAACAGACTGACCCTCACGGGGAGGGGGGTATTCCACTGAATGTGGCCGACTACGATCGCTTCACCGTTGCGTGGAACGACGTTCGATACGTGCATAGTCGGACCACCCCATGTCGGGGTTCCGGCTGCATTGACCTGGGTGATCGATGCAAAGCACCTGCTGCCCGGGTTGAGGGAAGCGTCGCCCTGGATGGTGCGCACATAGATGCCATGAGCTGAGAAGAATCCCACACTGGCCCCTTGGAGGGAAATGGCCCCTGCCTCAGGTCCGCCGGAATCCGCCGGTTCAGGGTTCATCACGAACTCTTCGGTTGCTTGCGTTGGAATGTCATTCCCCGCATTCTCGAAGGCCGTCAACTTCCTGGTCACGTCGGCAGTTCTCGTTCACACGACAGCAGTTGAGCTGCCCTCGGTGTCGGGCACGGAGGCATGCATCCGGAAGTTGATGCGTATATCGGATGGTTGACGCGGCAAATATTGTGTCGCGTCCGAGAGAACTCTTTCATCCTACGCTCGGCCTTAACGGCCTGCAAAACTTGGACTCGCACCTAGGAATGTCTACTAAAGCAACCATCATGCTTGCGTGGGGAAGTCGTGGGCTTCAGAGCAAGTGGATCACCCGGAAACCAGGGGTCGAATTCCGTAGCGCGCCCTACCGACGCTTCCCCCCGAAGGGGACTGCATCTAAGGCATGTCCAGTAACTGATCTTCAGGTCGGCTGGGCGCGTTCTGTGATGTCTCCTCCACCCGTCGTACATCTCTTGCATCCGCTCCCGGTAGTAGTCCCCGTGGAGACGAAGCGGCCAGGAAGGCTCCTCAGCTTCATTCCCTGCTATCGAGGACATGCACGGGCGACGGCGTGCCCTCGTCGTAGCCAACCCAACAATAGAACGTACAACAATGTCTTGTTCAACATACCCAGCATCTGCACCGCCCGCGAGTGACCTGCCGAGTAACAGACCCTCAGCACATGCGGAAGGCAACGGAACTGCCTAGACTTGGAATTGCGACGCCTTCAGGAATCCTCGCCTTACGACCTCCGTATCTACGGTTGCCGCATCAAGAGGCGCACTCGCATCGGGGGGGGGCATTCAACGCCTCAGTTTAAGGAAGTACGTGCCATGGACACGCACGTTAGCCGGATCACCAACGCGCACCACCCCATCCCTGCAGAGGTCATCGAAGGGATGGACCGCTACCACGAGCAGCGGGAACTGGAAGATCGGCAGCAGCAGGAACTTGTCGAACTGGCCCGCCCTCAGAAGGATGAGATGGAGTACAGCGCAAGCGTTACCGCCGCTGCACTCCAAGCCCTCGGGATTGACCCGAGGGACCATCAAGAGAAAACCGAGGAGTGGAACGCCAGGCGGCGCAATGCCCTGGAGGAACACTTCGCATCGGAGGAGTCGCCGGAGTTTGGTCCTTGGCATCCCGGTGTCGTGTTCGCGAGCCCTCAGCCGCATGCCGCGGATCATTACTTCTGGGAGGCCACCGGATGGTTGTGGGCAAACCCTCCGTTCGGCGGCGAATGGCAAGCAAATGGGGGGCACTTCCGTGGTAAGTACACATATGACGGCGCCTCAATGGTCAACCGCTGGTACGGGGCGAGGTGGCTTCTGGAACTCCACTCCAACAGGATCCCGGCGTCCTCGATCGGGAAATGGAGGTCCAGCCCCTATGTAGGACTCCACGGAAACCTGCTGGGATACGTGGGAAACGGAACCATCTTCTCGGGAGACCGCTGGTCGAAGTGCTGGTTGCACACACGGCAGACTCTCTTCCACTTCCCGTTCGGGCCGCAAGTGAACGACCGTCGTATCATCGTCGAGAGGAAGGACGTTCAGAATCTGATCTTCATTGAACGATCTCTCGCCGATCCCGGATACCTCTACACCAAAACACTCCCGGGAACGCTGTACATGCCTTCCCTCGAGTTCTACAAGAGCCAACTGTTCCTGGGTTACAGCATCTGGGCGGAACTTGAAGTCCTCTTCCACGTACAGTTGGAAGGTGACAGCCTGTTCTGGATCAACAACGGCGATGTTCTGCTGCAAACCTTCCAATGGCCTCTGATGCCCTTGTGATCCTGGCAGCGCGACACTTCCCCCATCGCGCCAAAAGTCGCCGATCAGGCCGGGCTGGTGCCGGGCTTGAGACAAGGCCGGGCCGCGGGTTTTACGGTCGGTGAGTTCTACGCCGGCGGCGCTCGCCAAGGTCGTCTTCGACGACGAAGCCGGCCTTCGTGATCAGCTGCTGTCCGTTCTCCTTGCCTATCGGCCGAGTACGAGGTTGTGCAGGTGGGCGATCCCGCTCATGGCGTGATGAACGCCGTCGCCCTTCAATCGGCAGTCACGGAGGATCTTCCAGGTCTTCATGCCGGCCAAGGTGTGCTCGACACGGGCGCGGACCTGGCGGTGGGGAGTGTTGTCCTCTTCCTTCCATGCCGGCAGTTCGCGGTGCCCGAGTTCGCGGCGGTGCGGGATGACCAGGCCGGTGTCCCGGTAGCCGCCGTCGGCGATCACGGTGGTCCGGCCGACGGCGTCCTTGGCTCCGGACAGTGCCCACGCCTTGCAGTCGTTGCGGTTGCCGGGCAACGGTCGCCCGACCATGACGACGCGTCGGGTGTCGGCGTCGATGACGACCTGGTGGTTGGTGGAGTATCGGTAGTTCTTCGACCGCTCGGCGACCGTGTGGTCGCGGGTGGGGACCAGGGTTCCGTCCACGATGAGCACGGTGTCCCTGCGGAACCGTCTGCGGGGCTTGAGCGCGAGCAGAGGGCCGAGATGGCTGATGATGCGGTCGGCCGCCGACTTCGAGACGCCGAACAGTGGTGCGAGCTGCCGTAGCGTCAAGTTGGTGCGCCAGTATGCCGTGACCAGCAGCACCCGGTCCTCCAGCGGCAGGCTCCACGGCCGGCCCCTGCGGACCGCATCAGCTCCTTCACGCCGCAACTGTGTCACCAACGTGCCAAAACAGCGGGGGCTCAGGCCAGTGAACGGGGCTATCCAGGAAGGCTCCGACGCCGTAATCACACCAGACACCGCAAGATCTTTTCACGGGCCGCAGCGCGGCCTGCGGGCAGTCGGGATGGATATCGTCGCGGTTCCACAGCCCTGAGCAGGGACTCGCGGTCGTCCACGCTGATCAGTCCGTCCGGAAGGGTTCCCTCCTCCAGCAACGCGCGCAGGTCGAAAGCGTGTGCGGCGAAGGCGGCCCTGCACCACTCGCGTTCCGGGTGATCGCAGTCTTTCCCGAACAGCAGCACCTGGCGTTCATCGTCGGCCTCGACGGGCAGAGACAGATCCGCGGCGAGGACCAAGAGTGCTATCGGACCGCACCGCGATGTCAGGGATAGCTGCCAGGCGGATCAGGAAGGGCGGGACGGTCGGCATCACGGCGCTGACGTGGAAGACGCTGTTCATCAGGACGTTCTCCAGTACGGGCAGAGCCACGGGGCCGGCTACCTCATCCAGAAGACCACGGAGCATGACCGGGATCCCGGCAGGGCACCCGGGAATCCGCTACCAGTCGACATCCGTGCAGCCCAGCAGCGCGGGGTGGCCGCATGCAGATCGCTCCATCTGTGGATATTCGCGGAGGAACCGGGCAACGGCAGCCTCCTTGACTGCCGCGTCCATCACACACATCTCTCTGCCCTGCTCCCACGACTTCGCCCCGAACGGCGTCCGCGAAACTGTTCCCGGGGCGGGCGCCGAACGCAAGTACCAGGCCAGTAGCCGCCACTTCCCGCCCTGGGGTAGTGGCGCCCCAGCCCAGCACTGATTCCGGGACAGCCCTTAGGCGGGCGCGCTCATGAGTGACGAGCTCGACGAACAAGTCGGTATGTGCGGCATCACCACGAAGTTACCGGCGGGACCCAGGTGCCCAGGGTCGGGTGCCGACCGATCCGGCACCGTCGTGACGTGTTTTGAGGAGCCCCACGGCGACGAGGACGAGCACGTAGGACTCGTCGCCAACAACGGGTCGCCGGTTGGCGTGTACTGCTGGTGATACCCCCATAGACCCGCGGACCGGGCGCCCGTGCGCGCGGCTCGCGGAGGGCGCGGCGGGGGTTGGGTGTGCCGGTGAGGTCGGCCGAGCTCAGCCCCCGCTAGCGTCCGGAACTCCTCGTCCCCGGACCGTCGCAGAGACGGGGACGAGGCGCCGCCCGACTCGTCACTTCCATTCGCCGGAAGTGCGGGCGGCACTCCCCATCCTTCGGTGTCCCCGCGCCGGATGGGGGAACAGCCCCGCTCACCTCCCGGCCCCCGTGGAGGAGAGCGGGGCTTCTTCGTTTTCGCAGGTCAGGTCAGGGTGTGCAGCCGATGTTAGGGCCGCCATCGCGCAGGAAGCTGAATACATAGTTGTATAGGTACTGACCGCAGTACGTCTCGAAGTCGCTGATGCCGAGGGACTTCAGGATCGTGTCGATCACGTCGAAGAAGACGCCGTTCACCGCCGGGAGCCACAGCAGCGCGAACACGAACAGCAGGCCGAACGGCGCGAACGGCTCCACCTGGCGCCGGATGCCGTACGACAGCCAGGGCTCGATGACGCCGTAGCCGTCCAGGCCCGGCACCGGAAGGAAGTTCAGCAGCGCCGCCGTCACCTGGAGCAGCGCGAGGAAGGCGAGGGCGAACCGGAAGTCGCTCGGCACGCCGTCCAGGGCGTCCAGCCAGAACGGGGCGGTGCAGACGACGGCGAACAGCACGTTCGTCAGCGGGCCCGCCGCCGAGATCAGACTGTGCTTCCAGCGCCCCTGGATCCGACCCCGCTCGATGAACACGGCGCCGCCCGGCAGGCCGATGCCGCCCATGATCACGAAGATCACCGGGAGCACGATGCTGAGCAGGGCGTGCGTGTACTTCAGCGGGTTGAGGGTCAGATAGCCCTTCTCGCCGATGGAGATGTCGCCGCTGTGCAGGGCGGTGCGGGCGTGCGCGTACTCGTGCAGGCACAGCGAGACGATCCACGCCGCCGTCACGAACAGGAACACGGCGACGCCGGGCTGCTCGGCGAACCCGGTCCAGGTCGCCCATCCCGTGACCGCCGTCACGGCGACGATCCCGACGAACACGGGACTGGTCCGCCGCTCGCTGTGGCGGGTAGTGGCGGTGGTCATGGGGCTCCCTGCACTCGTCGACACCGGGTGGGACGGCCCGACGGTACCGGGCACAGGTGAAAAACGTCTCGCGCGGGGCGGTCGGTTCCGGGGAGGGTGGGGGCATGGGGCTGTGGCACGTGGTCTACGAGGACTGGCAGATGGAGTGCTGCGGCACGCCGTTCTCGGTCGGGGACGAGGTGAGCTGGCCGCTGCTGCTCCTGGATGCGGACACCGTGCTGGGCGGCGGCTGGCACGACCAGCTCACCGAGGTCGCCGGGCCCGTGGAGGACGTGGGCGGCGTGCGGGTGCTGCGGGAGGGGGCGGGCCTCCCGGCTGCCCCGGGGACGGATCTCGACACCGGGCAGGACCGGCGCCCGGAGCCGGGGGGCCGGACCCGGTCGGCCGGGCTGCTCTCCGTCGAGCGGCACGGCGCGCGGTGGCCCGAGGCCGGCGGGACGGTACGGGCCGTGCAGGTGCTCACCCAGACCTGGACGGAGACCGCGCCCGGGTCGCGCTCCTACGAGCCCGTGGCGGGAGAGCGCCGGCTACGACTGGTCGACCGGTGCCCGAAGCGGTTCAGGGAGACCGAGGCGGAGCGGGCGGCCGACGGGCGGGGACGGCGCTCGCGCGAGTCGGGGGTGCTGGTGACCCTGGACGTGCCGGGCACGGACTCCCGCCTCTCCCACGCCGTCCGCGAGGCCCGGGGCCTGCCCCGGCAGGGGGCCGAGCCGGGCGCGGAGACCCGGGGCATCCCGGCGGCGGATCTGACGGTCCTGCTGGAGAGCCTGAGCACCCCCCGGAAACGAACCCGCTCTGCCGCCGGCCGGCCGAAGGCCCCGAACCCCGTCACACGAGCCGGACCGGACGAGGACCGGTGACGCGCCGCTGTTCCACACCCGTCGCCCGGCCCGGAGCCCGCCGCTCCGACCGGGTCCGTCTCCGTCTGCCATCCCGGCCGACGGTGCGGGGTACCGCCGATGGGCCCGGCGCCCTTGTGCCGGGTTCCGGGGGGCCGTGTCGGGTGGGGGTTGGTGGGCCGGGCGGTTCTGTGCCGGGTTCTGGGTGTCCTGGTCGGTCGTGGCGGGTGCGGCTTGATGGCCTCGGCGGCTCTGTGCAGGTTCCCGGGCGTCTTGGTCGGTCGTGCCGGGTGTGGCCTGATGGCCCCGGCGTCCTCGTGCCGTTCTCCGGGCGCGCTGGTCAGTCATGTCCTGTACGGCCTGGCGTCCACGCGCCGGACGCCGGACGCCCCTGGTCGGTCGTGCGCCTGGTGCCGCTCGACGGCCCCGGCGTCTTCGTGCCGGCCCCTGGGCGTCCCGGCCGGTCGTGTCCGGTGCGGCCCGGCGTCCTCGTGCCGGACGCCGGAGGCCCCCGGCCGGCTGTCCGCCCGGTGCCGCCCGATCCCTGCGCCTCTGTGGCGGGCTCGGGGCGGCCTGGTCGGCCGTGCGGCGCGGCAGACGCCCCGGTGCCCCCGTGGCGGGCTCTGCGTGCCCTGGTCCGCGTGCGGCGCGTCCGTGCCGGTCCCCGGATGTCCGGTCCTCGGACGTCCCAGCCCGCCGTGTCACGCCGCCCGTGACCCCGGCGGCCCCGCGCCGGCCCCCCGACGCCCCGCCGCGCCGTCAACCGCCGTGACCCGCCCCCGTGACACCGGAGACAATGAGCCCGTGCACTACCGCATCCTCGGCACCACGCAGGCGCTCCGCAGTGACGGGTCGGTCGTTCCGGTCGGTGGGGCGCGGTTGCGTGCGTTGCTGACCGTGCTCGCGCTGCGGGCCGGGCGGACCGTGCCCGTGGGGCTGCTCGTCGACGAGGTGTGGTGCGGGCAGCCGCCCGCCGACGCGCCGGGGGCGTTGCAGGCGCTGGTCGGGCGGTTGCGGCGGGCGCTCGGGGCGGGCGCTGTCGCCTCCGTCGAGGGCGGGTACCGGCTCGCGGCCACGCCCGACGACGTTGACCTGCACCGGTTCGAGCGGCTGGCGGGCGAAGGGCTGCGGGCGCTGGCCGACGGCGATCCCGCCAAGGCCGCCGTGGTCCTCGACGACGCCCTCGCCCTGTGGCGCGGCCCCGCTCTCGCCGACCTGCCCGACCGCGTCGCCGAGGCGGCCCGCCTGGACACCCGCCGCCTGGACGTGCTCCGGGCCCGGCACGCGGCCGCCCTCGCCCTGGGCCAGGCCGAGCAGTCCCTGCCGGAGCTGACCGCCCTGTGCGACGGCCACCCCCTGGACGAGCCCCTCCAGGCCCTGCGTCTGCGCGCCCTGCGGGACGCCGGCCGTGCGGCGGAGGCGCTGGACGCCTTCGAGGAGGTCCGGCGCCTGCTCGCCGACCGCCTCGGCGCCGACCCGGGGCCGGAACTTCGGTCCCTGCACGCGGAGTTGCTGCGACTGGACGACACGCCCGTGCCCGTGCCGGCCCGGCTCGCCGGCAACCTCCGGGCCCGCCTCACCTCCTTCATCGGCCGGGAGACCGACATCGAGACCATTCGCGGGGATCTCGCGGAGGCCCGGCTGGTCACCCTGCTCGGCCCCGGCGGCGCCGGGAAGACCAGGCTGTCGCAGGAGACCGCGGAGACCGTGCGCGAGGCCATGCCCGGCGGCGTGTGGCTGGCCGAACTCGCCCCCGTCGACGACCCGGACGCCGTACCGGAGGCCGTGCTCACCGCCGTCGGCGCCCGGGAGACCGTGCTGTACGGCGCCGGCGCCGAGGGCATCCGAGCCGCCGTCGCCGACCGGCTCGACGACCCGGTCGAGCGGCTCGCCGAGCACTGCTCCCGGCCCCGCATGCTGCTGATCCTCGACAACTGCGAGCACGTCGTCGACGCCGCCGCCCGGCTCACCGAGGAGCTGCTGGCGCGCTGCCCGGACCTCACCGTCCTGGCCACCAGCCGTGAACCCCTCGGCGTCCCGGGCGAGTTGCTGCGGCCGGTGGAGCCGCTGCCCGAGCCGGTGGCGCTGCGGCTGCTGGCCGACCGGGGCGCGGCGGCCCGGCCCGGCTTCCGGATCGAGGACGACCCAAGGGCGTGCGCCGAGATCTGCCGGCGCCTCGACGGCCTGCCGCTGGCCATCGAACTGGCCGCCGCCCGGCTGCGGATGCTCACCCCCCGCCAGATCGCCGACCGGCTGGACGACCGCTTCCGTCTCCTCACCTCCGGCAGCCGCACCGTCCTGCCCCGCCAGCAGACCCTCAGAGCGGTCGTCGACTGGTCCTGGGACCTGCTCGACGAGGAGGAACGCGACGTCCTGCGGCGGCTGTCGGTGTTCGCCGGCGGCTGCGACCTGCCCGCCGCCGAGGCCGTGTGCGGACCGGCCGCCCTGGAGGCCCTCGGCTCCCTCGTCGACCGCTCCCTGGTCGTGGCCGCCCCGCCGGACGGGTCCGCCGACGGGGAGATGCGCTACCGGCTGCTGGAGACCGTCGCCGAGTACGCCGCCGAGCGGCTGGACGAGTCCGGGAGGCGCGCCGAGACCGAGCGGGCCCATCTGACGTACTTTCGTGAACTGGCCCGCGTCACCGACCCGTTGCTGCGCGGGCCCGGCCAGCTCGCCGCCATCCACCGGCTGGAGCGCGAGTACGAGAATGTGCGCACCGCGCTGCGGCACGCCGTCGCCCTGCGCGACGAGCAGGAGGCGCTGTGCCTGGCCCTGTCCCTCGTCTGGTACTGGCAGATGCGCGACCTGCGCATCGAGGCGCGCAACTGGTGCCGTGAGGTGATGGTGCTCGGCCCGGACCCCTTCAGCGAGCCCGTCCGCCCCGCCACCGCGGTGTGGCAGCGCTGCACCGACGCCCCGCCCCCGATGACCGGCGAGGTTCTGTGGGAGGCCCGGCGCGGTATCCACCTCGCCCATCTCGCCTGCATGGACACCGAGCTGGACGCCTGGCAGAACCCGGACTCCCAGCGGAAGCTGCGGGCCATCGCCGCGACGTACGAGCCCGGTCTGCCGCAGAACTGCCGGCTCCCCGGCCTGCTCTGGTTCTTCGCCGTGATGCTGACCGGCGACATGGACCGGCTGCGCGTCATCATCGACGCGTCCATCCGCACCTGCCGCCAGACCCCGGGTTTCGACTGGGAGCTCGCCTCCGGCCTGCAGATGCGGGCCAACTTCCTCGCCAACCGCACCGACTGGGCCGGTGACGCCGCCCACGACGCCGACGAGTCGCTGGAGATCTACCGGCGCCTCGGTGACGCCTGGGGCACCGCCGAGGCCCTCTCCGCCCGCGCCGAGGCCCACGAGCGCAAGGGCCACTACGCCCTGGCGGCCGCCGACTACGAGGCGGCCATCGCCCACGCCGAACACCTCGGCGCCCGCGCCCAGGCGGCGGTGCTCAGCGCCCGGCTGGGCAGCGCGCTGCTGGAGGCGGGCGACGGCGAACGCGGCGAGCGGCTGCTGCGCGAGGTGATCGCCCAGCGCGAGGACTCGCACAGCGAGGCCATGCCCGCCGCCCGTCTGTTCCTCGCCGGCTGGCTCGGCCTGACGGGCCGTACCGCGGAGGCACGCGAGCAACTGAGCCGGCTGCGGCAGGACTTCCGTATCGCCCACTTCATCGTCTTCGACGCCTTCATCCTCGGTGCGGAGGCCTGGCTGGACGCCGCCGACGGCCGGTACGAGGAGTGCCTGCACCTGATCCGCAAGGCACTGGAGCGGGCCGCCGATCCGCTGTCCACGGCCATCGCGCCGTACATGCGCTCGGGGTACCTGATCATCGGCGCCTGGGCCCTGGCCGGTCTCGACGGCGGAGGGCGCGCCGAGGACGCGGCCCGCTGTCTGGGCGCTTTCGACGCCCTGCTGCCGCCCGGGCACACCCCCCAGCGGCAGGAGCGCGAGACCCGCGAGCGCACCGAGCGGCAGGCCCGGGCGCTGCTCGGCGACCCGGCCTACGAGGCCGCGTACGCGGCGGGCGGTGGCCTCTCCCTCGACGAGGCCACCGCCCTGCTCTGAAAGGACCCGTGAGGCGAGATCCGCCCGCCCGGTCAGTTCTTCGTGCGGAACTTGTGGATCGCGACGGGCGCCATCACGGCCGTGATCGCCACCGACCAGCCGAGCGTCACCCACAGGTCGTGCGCGACCGGCCCGCCCACCATCAGCCCGCGTGCGGCGTCCGCGAGGGTCGACAGCGGGTTGTAGTCGGTGAACGCCTGGAGCCAGCCCGGCATCGACGTGGTCGGCGCGAAGATCGACGAGCCGAACTGCAGCGGGAACAGCACCAGGAAGCCCATCGCCTGCACGGACTGCGCGTTCTTCAGGATCACGCCGAGGGTGAGGAACACCCACATGATCGACGAGGCGAACGCCGTGGACAGGGCCACGGTCGCGAACAGTCCCGGCCAGTTCGTGATCTCGAACCCGACGGCCACGGCGACGATCATCAGCACGGCGGTCGCGAACAGCATCCGCAGCAGTTCCACCGAGATCTTCGCGAACAGCACCGAGCCGCGCCCGATCGGCAGGGACCGGAAACGGTCCATGACGCCGGAGTTGAAGTCCTGGCTGAAGCCGGTGCCCACGCCCTGGGACAGCGTCATGCTCATCATCGCGATCATGCCCGGGATCACGTACTGCACGTACCGGTCCTGCCCGCCGCCCAGCGCCTGCCCGATCGAGCCGCCGAAGACGAACACGAACAGCAGGGTGAAGATGACCGGCATCAGCAGCGCGTCGGCCATCGACTCCGGGTCCTTGCGGATCCACAGCAGGTTGCGGCGGATCAGGGCCCCGGTGTGGCGCAGATGGCCGCGCAGCGGGATACGGGCGTCCGTGGCGGCGTCGTTGACGGTGACGGCGCTCATACGGCGGCCTCCTGAAGGTCTTCGGCGGGCATGGCGTCCTGCGGGGCACTGGCACGGTGGCCGGTGAGGGACAGGAACACCTCGTCCAGGCTGGGCAGTTCGGTGGTGATGGAGGAGAGCGTGATGCCGCGCGCGGTGACCGCGCCGACCACCGCCGTCAGCTGCTCGTCGCTGAGGATCGGCACGAGGACGTCGCCCCGGTCGCTGTCGACGGTGGTGGTGGCGAGCCCGGTGATCCCCAGCTCGTCCAGCGTGCCGGCGAGGGGCCGCAGCTGGGTGGGATCGGCCGGGCGGATCCGCAGCGCACGGCCGCCGACCTTCGCCTTCAGCGCCTCGATCGCGCCCCCGGCGATGACCTGGCCGCGGTCGACGACCGTCAGCTCGGAGGCGAGCTGCTCGGCCTCCTCCATGTACTGGGTGGTGAGCAGCACGGTGACCCCGTCGCCGACCATGCGCTTGACCTCGTCCCACACCTCGTTGCGGGTGCGGGGGTCGAGGCCGGTGGTCGGCTCGTCGAGGAAGAGCACGGCCGGCCGGCCGATCATCGACGCGGCCAGGTCCAGCCGGCGCCGCATGCCCCCGGAGTACGTCGCCGCCGGCCGCTTGGCCGCCTCGGTCAGCGAGAAGCGCTCCAGCAGCCCGTCGGCACGGGCCCGGGCCTCCTTGCGGGGCAGATCGAGCAGCCGCCCGATCATGTACAGGTTCTCCCAGCCCGAGAGCTTCTCGTCCACGGACGCGTACTGGCCCGTGAGCCCGATCACCCGCCGCAGCTGCCGGGGCTGCCGTACGACGTCGTACCCGGCCACGGTGGCCTGCCCCGAGTCGGCCTGCAGCAGGGTGGACAGGATCCGCACCAGGGTGGTCTTCCCGGCCCCGTTCGGTCCGAGGACCCCCATCACGGTGCCCTCCCGCACCTCCAGGTCGACCCCGTCCAGTGCCTTGGTCTCCCCGTAGTGCTTCACCAGCCCCCGCACGGTGACAGCGGCGCCGCTGGTCTGTGTGTCGATTCGCGTCATGGGACAGACGGTTCCAGGACCCACCGACAAACCACCGACAGGCCGCCGACACCGGCTGTCGGTGGTCCCGGCGAAAGGGGACAGCCCGTCGACTGGGGGAGATCGACGGGCTGTCCGTGGTACCGCTGTGGCTCTCTGTGATGTCCTAGTGGACGGAGTTCTCCTCCTGCGGGAACGTTCCGCCGACCACGTCCTCGGCGAACGCCTTCACCGCGTCGCCCATGACCTCACGCAGGTTCGCGTACTGCTTCACGAACTTCGGCACCCGCCCGCCGGTCAGACCCAGCATGTCCGTCCACACCAGCACCTGCGCGTCGGTCTCGGGGCCCGCCCCGATCCCGACGGTCGGGATGTGCAGCACCCGCGTCACCTCGGCGGCCAGCTCCGCGGGGACCAGCTCCAGCACCACCGCGAACGCGCCCGCGTCCTGCACGGCCTTCGCGTCCCGCAGCAGCTGCTGGGCCGCCTCCTCGCCGCGGCCCTGCACGCGGTAGCCCATGGCGTTGACCGACTGCGGGGTCAGGCCGATGTGCGCCATCACCGGGATGCCGGACTCGACGAGCAGCCGGATCTGGTCGTGCGACCGCTCGCCCCCCTCCAGCTTCACGGCCTGCACGCCCGCCTCCTTCACCAGCCGGGTCGCCGAGCGCAGCGCCTGCACCGGACCCTCCTGGTAGGAGCCGAAGGGCAGGTCGCCGACGATCAGGGCGCGCGAGGTGCCCCGTACGACCGCCGCCGACAGCATCGTCATCTCGTCGAGGGTGACGGGCACGGTCGTCTCGTACCCGAGGTGGCAGTTGCCCGCCGAGTCGCCGACGAGCATCACCGGGATGCCGGCCTCGTCGAAGACGGACGCGGTCATCGCGTCGTAGGCGGTGAGCATCGGCCACTTCTCGCCGCGCTCCTTGGCGGCGGCGATGTCCCGCACGGTGATACGGCGGGTGCCCTTGCCCCCGTACAGCGCCCTGCCGCTGCCGGAGGGCTTCATCTGAGCAGTCTGGGCAGCCGGAAGCTGCGTCATGGCACGGCTCCTAACACGTCATCTCGAGGCGCCCTGACGGCGTCCCCGGACCACGTCCATGGTGGCACCTCGTGCCATCGAGGGCTAGGGGAGCCCCTGTGAGTTCCGTCCGCGCGTCCGCGAGGGCCCGGAGGCGGATGCCGCGTAAGATCCCGGTAAGAGAATTCCAATACGAGACGGTCTCGTATCGAAATGCTTCTAGGCTCGGTGCCATGACTACTCCTGCCGAACCGGCCGCCCCCACCGGCCCGCGCGTGCCCGAAGCGGTGCACCGGCGCCGCTGGGCGATCCTCGGCGTGCTGATGCTGAGCCTGCTGATCGTCGTGCTCGACAACTCGATCCTGAACGTCGCCATCAAGACGATCTCCACCCCGGCCCCCACCGGCCTCGGCGCCACGCAGAGCCAACTGGAGTGGGCGATCAACGCCTACACCCTCGTCTTCGCCGGCCTGCTGTTCACCGCCGGACTGCTCGGCGACCGGCTGGGCCGCAAGAAGGTGCTGCTCGGCGGTCTCGCCGTGTTCGGCATCGGCTCGGCGCTCGCCGCGTTCTCCGGCTCGCCGGGCCAGCTGATCACCTTCCGGGCCGTGATGGGCCTGGGCGCCGCGTTCGTGATGCCCGCCACCCTGGCCGTCCTCATGAACGTCTTCGAGCGTGAGGAGCAGCCCAAGGCCATCGGCATCTGGGCGGGCGGCGTCGGCCTCGCCGTCGCCATCGGCCCGATCACCGGCGGTGTCCTGCTGGACCACTTCTGGTGGGGCTCGGTCTTCCTCGTCAACGTGCCGATCGTGCTGCTCGGGCTTGCGCTGATGCTCTGGCTGGTGCCCGACTCGCGCGATCCGAACCCGGGCCGGGTGGACCCCGTCGGTGTCGTGCTGTCCGTCGTCGGCCTGGTCCTGCTCGTCTACGGCATCATCAAGGGCGGCCAGCTCGCCGACTTCACCGACGCGACCGTCCTCGCGACCATCGGCGCCGGCCTCGCCGTGCTCGTCGCCTTCGTCGTGTTCGAGAAGCGCAGCGACCATCCGTCGATAGACGTCACGTACTTCAAGAGCAAGGTCTTCTCGGCCGCCATCGCCGCCGTCGCGCTGGTCTTCTTCGCTCTGATGGGCGTGACCTTCTTCTCCGTCTTCTACACGCAGAGCGTGCGCGGCTACTCGCCGCTGCAGACCGGTCTGCTGATGCTGCCGCTGGCCGCCGCCCAGTTGATCTTTGCGCCGCGCGCCCGGCTGGTCGTCGACCGCTTCGGCAACCGGGTGACGACCACGGCCGGCATGGCCGTCATCGCCGCCATGCTGGCCGCCTTCGCCACCCTGGACGGGGACACGCCCATCTGGATCCTGGAAGTGATCTTCTTCCTCATGGGTGCCGGCATGGCGCACATCATGACGCCGGTCAGCGTCGTCATCATGCAGGCCCTGCCCCGCGAGAAGGCCGGCTCCGCCTCCGCGCTCAGCAACACCTTCCGGCAGGTCGGCGGCGCCCTCGGCATCGCCGTCCTCGGTTCGGTGCTGTCCACGGCGTACCGCACGGGCATCGAGGACAAGCTCGGCGTCCTGCCCCCGGGGCTGCGGCACACCGCCGGGGAGTCCATCGAGGCCACCCTCGGCGTCGCGGGCAAGCTGGGCCCGCGGGGCGAGTCCCTCGTCGCCCCGGCCTACGACGCGTTCCTGCACGCGATGCACGTCACCGCCCTGTGGGGCGCGGGGGTCGCCCTGATCGGCGCGGTCGTCGTGGCGCTGTTCCTGCCGGGCAGGCCGCCGTCGCCCCAGCGGGCGCAGGGGGACAAGGAGTTGTCGCACACGGGTTCGTAGACCTGCGGGAGAATTCACTCCCCGCGCAGCCGGGAACGGTCTCCACCCCCGTCAGGAAGGACGCAGCGACGTGAGCCTCGCCGAACGGCACACCCCGCCCGACGGTCCCGCGAGGGGCCGCCCCAGAAGCGAGGCCGTCGAGCGCGCCATCATCGAGGGCGTGATGAGGCTCCTGGAGGAGGGCGTGCCCCTCGCGGAGCTGTCCATCGAGCGCATCGCCCGTACCGCGGGCGTCGGCAAGGCCACCATCTACCGCCGCTGGAGCGGCAAGGAGGAACTCTTCGTCGACGTCGTACGCGCCGCCGAACCCCCCGACCCGCCGCTCCCCGGCACCTCCATGCGCGACGACCTCGTCGTCCTGCTGGAACAGGTGCGCCGGCGCGGCCTGGCCAACCGCTCCTCGGCGATCCTGCACAGCGTGCAGGCCCAGATGAAGAGCAGCCCGAAACTCTGGGCGGCATACCACGCCACCGTCGTCGCCCCGCGCCGCCGGCTCGGCCTGGAAGTCCTGCGCCGCGGCCAGGAGAACGGCGAACTGCGCACGGACCTCGACCTCGAACTGCTGAACGACATATTCGTCGGCCCGATGCTCCTGCGCGCCGTGCTGCACACCGACGCCGACCTCCCCGACGACCTCGCCGACCAGGTCGTCGACACCCTCCTCGAAGGCCTACGCCCCGTCAGTTCCCAGTCCCAGCGGCCCGGGTGAGTGTGCGCGTTTCGTCACAGACGGCGCTTTCGGCGGGCGGGACCGGAACTCTCCTCGGGGGCTCGGACGTCATCGCCCCCGTACGGCCGTCGCAGGACGGCGGGAACGGAACGGATCATCCCCTAGGGTCGTAAGGACACGGGGGCGATGGTGTGCACGGCAGGCAGTGAGGCGACGGTATGGCGCAGCAGGCGTACATGACGGAGACGGACAACGGCGGCTCGGGGCCCGAGCACCGGGGAACCCGGCTTCGGCGCCTGTTCGACCGGCTGGCGGGCCCCTGGCGGGGCGACCCGCGGATCTGGCGGCGCGGACTGGTGGTCGCGGCGTGCGCGGTCCTGCTGGCCCTGGTCATGGTGCTGCACTCGCGCATCCCGAACACCATCGGCAACCTGGGCAGTCTCACCGAGACGTTCCTGCCCTGGCTGGGGCTCCTCGTCCCGGTGCTGCTCGTCCTCGCCCTGGTCCGCAAGTCCGCGACCGCGCTGATCGCGGTGGTGCTGCCGTCCGTGGTCTGGCTGAACCTCTTCGGCGGCCAGCTCAGCGACAAGACCGCGACCGGCGGCGACCTCACGGTGGTCACGCACAACGTCAACGCCGACAACCCCGACCCGGCCGGCACCGCCCGTGACGTGGCCGCCTCCGGCGCGGACGTGCTGGCCCTGGAGGAGCTGACGCCCACCGCCGTCCCGACGTACGAGAAGGCGCTGGCGCCGACGTACCGCTACCACTCCGTGCAGGGCACGGTCGGCGTGTGGAGCAAGTACCCGCTGAGCGGCGTGCGGGACGTCGACCTCGACATGGGCTGGACACGCGCGATGCGCGCCACCGTGACCGCACCGTCCGGGCAGGTCGCGGTCTACGTCGCCCATCTGCCGTCGGTGCGCGTGAAGATGGAGGCCGGCTTCACGGCCCGCCAGCGCGACCGGAGCGCCGACTACCTCGGCGAGGCCATCGCCCACGAACCGCTGAAGAACGTCGTCCTGCTCGGTGACCTGAACGGCACGATGAACGACCGAGCGCTCAACGCCGTCACCTCCCAGATGCGTTCCACGCAGGGCGCGGCCGGCAACGGGTTCGGCTTCAGCTGGCCGGCGTCGTTCCCGATGGCGCGCATCGACCAGATCATGGTGCGGGGCCTGAAGCCGGAGAGCTCGTGGACCCTCCCGCAGACGGGCAGCGACCATCTCCCGGTCGCGGCTCGTGTGAGGGTCACCACAAGCGGTTCCTGAAACCCGCTGGTCAGGACAGTTCCGTCAGAAATCCGCAACCTCGGCGTCACCGCGCGGAATAGTGCGCCTGCGAGACTTTGTTCCATACTTGAACATACGCGTACGGATCTCCAAGCAAGTCTCGAAAGGCTCCTTCATGCCCCTGGCCCTGCTCGCCCTTGCCGTGGGCGCCTTCGGCATCGGTACGACCGAGTTCGTGATGATGGGTCTGCTGCCCGACGTCGCGGACGACCTGAACATCTCGATACCCAGCGCCGGCCACCTGGTGTCGGCGTACGCGCTGGGCGTCGTCATCGGCGCCCCGCTGCTGGCCGCGGTCACCGCCAGGATGTCCCGGCGCACGGTCCTGATCGGCCTGATGGGACTGTTCGTCGTGGGCAACGCCCTGTCGGCCCTCGCGCCCGACAACGGCTGGCTGCTGGCCGCCCGTTTCCTGAGCGGTCTGCCGCACGGCGCCTTCTTCGGCGTGGGCGCCGTCGTCGCGACGAACATGGTCGCCCCCGAACGCAAGGCGCGTTCGGTCTCCCTGATGTTCCTCGGCCTGACGGTCGCGAACGTCGCGGGCGTGCCGGTCGCGACCCTGATGGGCCAGCACCTCGGCTGGAGGGCGACCTTCCTCGGCGTCAGCGCCATCGGCCTGGCGGCGATCGCCGCGCTCGCGTTCCTCATCCCGCACGACCACGAGCACACCACCGCCAAGGGCCTGCGCGGTGAACTCGCCGCCCTGCGCTCCCTGCCGGTCTGGCTGTCGCTCGGCACGACCGTCGCGGGTTTCGGTGCGCTCTTCGCCGCCTACAGCTACATCACGCCGATGCTCACGGACGCCGCCGGCTACGCCGACGCCAGCGTCACCCTGCTGCTGGCGCTGTTCGGCGTCGGCGCGACCGCCGGCAACCTGCTGGGCGGCCGCCTGGCCGACCACTCCCTGCGCGGCACGCTGTTCGGCGGCCTCACCGCGCTGGTTGCGGTCCTGGCGCTGTTCCCGCTGCTGATGCGCACGGAGCTCACGGCCGCCGTGGCCGTGACCCTGCTCGGCATGGCGGCCTTCGCCACCGGCTCCCCGCTCCAGCTGATGGTCATGGAGAAGGCCTCCTCGGCCCCCTCCCTGGCCTCCTCGGCCAACCAGGCCGCCTTCAACCTGGCCAACGCCGGCGGCGCCTGGATCGGCGGCCTCGCGCTGGCCGCGGGCTTCGGCGTCACCTCCCCGGCCCTGGCCGGTGTGGCCCTGGCCGTCCTCGGCCTGGCCGTGGCGTCGCTGGCCTACGCGGTGGACCGGCGCCGGGCTCCGGTCGCCGGGCGCGAGCGGATCGTGGCGAGCCACGTCCCGCAGGAGGCCGAAGCGGTGCACCTCTGACGGCTCCCGGCACACGGCGGCCCGCGGGACCCGGTCCCGCGGGCCGCCGTTCGTTTTGACCGGGGCGCGAGGCGGGCGCGCTACCCGAACCCTTGCCCAGTGCTCCACCCTTCAGGGTGGGGGTGTAGGGCATCCTCGCTCCAGAGGCCCGGAGGGCCTCAGATCCATGGCACGATCGCCTTGTCCGGCAACGTAGTTGTCGGACCTACCGCCCGACTGGCGGGACGTCAAGCCTGTGGAGACCACGTAAGACCACCCCTCACCGGGCGGCAGAGGCCGATGAAGCAGGAACCCAAGGGGGCACCGCGATGGGCCGGCGCTGTCGAGGGCGAGCCGGTAGACCTCGGGCGCCGGCTTGTAGGCCGCGACGGCCTCTGCCGACAGCGCCCGGTGCCAGCGCAGCCCGGCATGCGCGTTGAGGTGCAGCAGGGCCGTCCGGCCGGCGTTGGACAGCCCCATCACGGGGTACCGCCGCGAGAGCCGCTCCAGCCCGGCGACGGAGTCGCCCCACGCGGGCAGCCGCCGCCCCGCCGTGGCGAGACGCGCGACGGCCCCCGGGTCGGTCACCCCCGCGTGCCGGGCCACCAGCCGGGCGGCCTCGGCGTCGAGCACCTCCGTGCTCGCGTAGGGGCGTTGCCCCTGCTGGACGCGTTCCTGCTCCCGCTCGCAGTGCCGCCGCCACAGGGCGACGAGCTCGTCGGTGGCCGTCGGGCCGGACGGGCCGGTCGCTTCCCGTACCGCCGATCGAAGTCCGCCGGGTTCGTCGACCATGGTGCCCAGGACGTCGAAGACGACGACCTCGATGTCGCGGATCGCCGCCATGTGTTCTCCCGTGCCGGCCAGATGTGTCACCACGTGAGCAGGTGACGATGGTGGCATCGGGAGTCGTCACCGGTCAAGATGGTGACGACATCTCCTCCGGCTGGGTCGCGATCTGGATCAGGTTGCCGCAGGTGTCGTCGAAGACGGCCGTGGTGACGGGGCCCATCTCCAGGGGCTCCTGGGTGAAGCGGACGCCGAGGCCGCTCAGGCGCTCGTACTCGGCCCGGACGTCGCTGACGGCGAACTGGGCGAGCGGAATGCCGTCGGCGGCGAGCGCGTCGCGGTAGGGCTTGACGGCCGGGTGGCCGGCGGGCTCCAGGAGCAGTTCCGTGCCGCCGGGCTCCTCGGGGGAGACGACGGTCAGCCACCGGTCCGTCTCGCCGACGGGGACGTCGTACTTCTTCACGAAGCCGAGGACCTCGGTGTAGAAGCGCAGGGCTTTGGCCTGGTCGTCGACGAAGACGCTGGTCAGATGGATCCTCATGACGGGCTCTCTTCCGGTCCGGAGGGGGCGGGCGCCGGCCACCGCTCGGTGATCTGCCGGAGTGGGGCCGTGTTCAGGTCGTGGAACTTGTAGCGGCCCTCCCGCCTCGTCTCCACGAGCCCGGCGGCCTCCAGCACCGCGAGGTGCTGGGAGACCCCCTGGCGTGAGATGCCGAGCCGGTGCTTCATGCTCAGCCGCGAGCAGATCTCGAACAGTGTCTGCCCGGACTGCTCCGCGAGCTCGTCGAGGATGGTGCGACGGGTGGGGTCGGCCAAGGCTTTGAAGAGGTCGTCGGCCACGACCTCAGGATAGGCAAGTGTCCGCTTGCCTATCAAGCCCTCCGGACCCCGACCGTCAGAGCGACTCCCGCCACCCGTTCGTGATCGGCAGCCGCCGGTCCTTCCCGAAGCCCTTCGGGGAGATCTTCGTGCCCGGCGGGTACTGGCGCCGCTTGTACTCGGCCGTGTCGACCATGCGCAGCGTCTTCGCGACCAGCGCCGCGTCGAACCCGGCCGCCACGATCTCGTCGGCTCCCCGGTCCCGGTCGACGTACAGCTCCAGGATCGCGTCGAGCACCGGGTAGTCGGGCAGCGAGTCCGTGTCCACCTGGCCCGGGCGCAGTTCCGCGCTCGGGGGCTTGCTGATGGAGTTCTCGGGGATGGGCGGGGTCTGGCCGCGTTCCCGGGCGGCCCGGTTGCGCCACTCGGCGAGGCGGAAGACCGACGTCTTGTAGACGTCCTTGATCGGGCCGTACGCCCCGACCGAGTCGCCGTAGAGCGTCGAGTAGCCGACCGCCAGCTCCGACTTGTTGCCGGGGGCCAGGACGATGTGGCCCTCCTGGTTGGAGATCGCCATGAGCAGCGTGCCGCGCAGGCGCGACTGGAGGTTCTCCTCGGCCAGGCCCGTGAGCCCCAGCGAGCCCATGTAGGCGTCGAACATCGGCTCGATCGCGACCGTGCGGTAGTTCAGACCCGTGCGGCGGGCCAGTTCGGCCGCGTCGCCCTTGGAGTGCTCCGAGGAGTACTTCGACGGCATCGACACGCCGTACACGTTCTGCGCGCCCACCGCGTCGCACGCGATCGCCGCGACCAGCGCCGAGTCGATACCGCCCGACAGGCCGATCAGGACCGAGGTGAAGCCGTTCTTCGCGACGTACGCCCGCAGGCCGACGACCAGCGCGGAGTAGACCTCCTCGTCGTCCTCCAGACGGTCCGCGTAGCCCCCCGTGAGCTCGGGCTCGTACGCGGGCAGCGGCTCCTCGGAGAGCACCACGCGGTCGATGCGCAGACCGTCGTCGACCACGCCCGTCGGCGCGTCCGCCGACGCCGCCGGCAGGTCCAGGTCGAGGACCACGCAGCCCTCGGAGAACTGCGGCGCCCGCGCCACGACCTCGCCGTCCTTGTCGACGACGATCGAGTCGCCGTCGAACACCAGCTCGTCCTGGCCGCCGATCATCGCCAGGTACGCCGTGGTGCAGCCGGCTTCCTGGGCCCGCTTGCGGACCAGCTCCAGGCGCGTGTCGTCCTTGTTGCGCTCATAGGGGGAGGCGTTGATCGAGACCAGCAGGCCCGCCTTGGCCGAACGGGCGGCGGGCACGCGGCCGCCGTCCTGCCAGAGGTCCTCACAGATGGCCAGGGCGACATCCACGCCGTGCACCCGCAGCACCGGCATGCTGTCGCCGGGCACGAAGTAGCGGAACTCGTCGAACACGCCGTAGTTCGGCAGGTGGTGCTTGGCGAAGTTCAGGACCACCTCGCCGCGGTGCAGCACCGCACCCGCGTTCTGCGGCGCGCCGGCCGGCTGGCCGTACTTCGGCTGGGCGGTCGCACTGCGGTCGAGGTAGCCGACGATCACCGGCAGCTCTCCGAGGCCCTCCTCGGCCAGGCGCGCGGCGAGGGAACGCAGCGCCGCGCGGGAGGCCTCCACGAAGGACGACCTGAGCGCCAGGTCCTCGACGGGATACCCGGTCAGCACCATCTCGGGGAACGCCACGAGATGCGCTCCCTGTTCGGCGGAGTGCCGGGTCCAGCGGACGATCGACTCGGTGTTCCCGGCGAGGTCGCCGACGCCGGCGTCGATCTGGTTCAGGGCGAGACGTAGTTGAGGCACGCCGCCCAGTGTAATCGTCAGTGCGACACAATGGGGTGGTGTGAGTCACCCCACACCACCCCATGTGCCCTTGCGGAGGTCAGCCGCGCCGGTACGACTCGACGTAGCCCTTCGCGGGTGAGCCCACGCCGGTGACGTCGTCGTAGCCCTTCACGGCCGCGAGCGAGCTGTCCTTGCCGAGGCTGCGCACGGACGTGGACAGACCACCGGTGGCGTCGTAGCCGTTCACGAAGTCGACCCGGGCCACGGCGAGGCCGGAGCCCGTCGGGTCGTCGGTGACGTCGTGGTAGACCTTCGAGCCGGCCTTGGCGTAGATCGCGGGGTTGGCGAAGCCGATCGCCTTGCCGCCGCGGGCCTCCTGCGCCAGCGCCTGGATGGCCGCGATCGTCGGAGCCGCGAGCGAGGTGCCGCCGATGCGGTACTCGCTGTACGCCTGGGTCTTGCCGTCCGGTGAGGTCTGCGTCTGCCCGACCAGGAAGCCGGTGTTCGGGTCGGCGATCGCCGCGATGTCCGGGACGACCCGGTTGCCGTCCGCGCTGTTGGCCTTGGCCAGCGCGTCCGGTACCACGCCCCGCTGGTAGGAGGGCTCGGCGACGGTCTTGCTGGTGCCGCCGCCCGCGCCGGAGGTGAAGGCGCCCGGGAAGTCCGTCCAGCTCTTGCCGTCGGCCGACAGGTTCGCCTTCTCGGTGCCCCAGCCGGTCTCCCACAGGTGCGTGTTGTCCTTGCCGACGGCCAGCGAGGTGCCGCCGACGGCGGTGACCCACGCCGAGTTGGCCGGGGAGTCGACCTGCTTCGTCCCGGAGCTCGCGACCTCGTCGCCGTCGTCGCCGGAGGAGAAGTAGAAGCCGATGCCCTCGACCGCGCCCAGCTGGAAGACCTGGTCGTAGGCGGCCGCGAGGTCCGGGGTCTGCGCGGCCTCCACCTCGCCCCAGGAGTTGGAGACGATGTCGGCCAGGTGGCTGTCGACGACCTTGCCCAGCGCGTCGAGCAGATCGCCGTCCGTGCAGGAGGCGGCGCCGACGTACGTGACGTCCGCGGCCGGGGCGACCGCGTGCACCGCCTCGACGTCCAGGGTCTCCTCGCCGTACCAGCCGGAGGCCGAGCAGTCCTTGGTGTTCGTGTACTTCTTCGGCAGCACCTGGTGCAGCTGGCCGGTCTTCCACGCCGCGTCGCCGTTGCGCTTGGCGTAGGTGCCGGCGTCGTAGGCGATCGTCGGGGAGGCGTACGCGTCCGTGATGGCGACCCGGACACCCTTGCCGGTGCGCGTGCCCGCGCCGTAGGCGGCCCGCAGCTGCTTGCCCGTGTAGCCCTTCACGGCGTACGGGATCTTCTTGCCGTACGCCTCCGGGAGCGTGCTCGCGGTGTTCGAGCCGTAGTACGAGGAGAACGGCCCGGCGTTGCGGAACACGGTGTCCGGCGGCGGCAGTTGATCGTCGTGCGTGGCCATGTGCGGCGCGTTGTCCAGCCCGGTCACGGTCAGGACGGCGTCGGCCAGGCTCTCCGGTACGGAGGCGGTGCTCGCCGGGGCGCGGTACGTCTTCAAGCCCTTGGCGAAGTTGTGCAGCTGCGTGCCGAACGCCTTCTCGGCGGCGGCCACGTCACCGCTGACGGAGACGTAGTGCCGGGTGACGCCGGTGACCTTCAGGCCCGACGCCGTCAGCCAGGACTTCACGGCCGCCACCTGGGCCCTGGTGGCACCGTAGCGGGCCTGCGCCTGCTTGGCCGTCAGGTACTTGCCGTAGGAGGCCGAGCTCGGGTCGGAGACGGCCTTGGCGTAGGCGGCGAGCCCGGCGGCGTCCTTGCCGGCGAGGTAGACCCGGGCCGACACCTGGGCGCCGTCGGAGGTGGCGCCCCTGTCCGCGCGGGCCGTGGCCCACGGGGGGCGGGTCCCGGACAGCAGGTCACGGAGCGGGTGGTCGGCGGCGTGCGCCGCGGGTATGCCGAGCGCCAGCGCACCGGCGAGCATCGGCAGTGTCGCTGCCATGCTCACCCCGGCGCGCACCGAGGCGCGGTTGGATCTCATGGAACCCCCTGTGCGGTTCGTCGCGAGTGGATCACTCGACGGTCGCCACTCTCGCGATGAACCGTTCATGCAAGGGAATTGCGCAGCCCAAGAAGCGCCCTACGCAGACCAAGAAGAGCCCAAGAGGCCGCCAGGCGGGGCGATTTGAGGCTTACGTGCCCAGCGCTGCTAGGACCGCGGTGCGGCGCCGCGCTCCTTGAGCATGTCCGCCATCAGCCGGATCTCCGACTGCTGCGCGTCCACCATGCCTTGCGCGAGCCGCTTCTCGACACCGACCACGCACCGGTCCACGCAGCCCTCGGCCATGTGCACGCCGCCCTGGTGATGGTCCGTCATCAGCTGGAGGTAGAAGACCTCCGCCTGCTTCCCGCTGAGCTCTCCGAGCTTCTTCATCTCGGAGTTGGTCGCCATGCCGGGCATCAGCGCGCCGTCCTTGGCGGAGGCCATGCCGCCCATGTCCATCCAGGTCATCGGCGGTTTGGACGACACCTTGGGCAGGCCCCACAGGTCGAGCCAGCCGAGCAGCATGCCGCGTTGGTTGGCCTGCGTCTGCGCGATGTCGTAGGCCAGCCGCCGGACCTCCTCGTCCTCGGTGCGGTCGCGCACGACGTACGACATCTCCACGGCCTGCTGGTGGTGCACCGCCATGTCCCGCGCGAACCCGGCGTCCGCGGAGTCGGCCGAGGGCGTCCTGCCGCTGCCGTCGTCCCCCGCGACGGCGTAGGTGATCGCACCGGCCGCGACGAGCGCCGTCGCCGCGGCCCCGGCGATCAGTCCGGCATGCCTCACTTGGACAGCCCGTTCGTGCAGGCGGCACCCGGCTCGGGGGTCTGCTCGCCCTGGACGAACTTCTCGAAGAACTTGTCCACGTTCGGGTCGCTCGCGCCCGTCACCGTGCGCTGGTGACCCCACGCCGAGAGCATGATCGGGTCCTTCTGGTCGTCCATCGGGCTCATCAGCGTGTACGGCGTCTTCTTCACCTTCGCCGCGAGCGCGTCGACGTCGGACTTCTTCGCGGCGGCGTTGTACGTCACCCACACCGCGCCGTGCTCCAGCGAGTGCACGGCGTTGGTGTTCTTCACCGGCTCGGTGTAGACGTCGCCGTTGCAGTTCATCCAGACCGGGTTGTGGTCGCCGCCGACCGGCGGTTCGGAGGCGTACTTCACGGCCTTGGTGACGTGGTTGCGGGCCAGCTTCCCCTCCCACGTCTTCACGCCGTCCTTGCCCGTCACGAACTTGCCCTTGCCGGAGGAGTCGCTCGCCGCCGCGGTGTCACTGGCCCCGTCGTCCTGGGACCGCACGAGCACGACGCCGCCGACGACCAGTCCGGTCACGATCACGAGGCTGGCCGCGATGGTGAGGATCCGGTTGCGGCGCTCACGGGCCTGCTCGGCGCGCCGCATCTCCTCTATTCGAGCCTTGCGTGACGTGCTGGCCTTCTTGGCGGCGCCCATGGGGTGTCCTTCGTGGGAAAAGTGACGGTCGGGTCCGCTGATCGTAATGGGGGAGGCGGGGCGCCTCGTAGAGCGGCCGCGGGAATGGGCCGAATCGATACGGCACCGACAGCAGGACGACAGCTTCACCGCTCCCGGCGCCGCCTTCCCCGCCGGAAAATTTGAACCGCGGATTCCCATTACCTACGCTGCCCGCATGCGGCTGCTGCGCTCCACCGACCTCGCCCTGCGGGTCCTGATGCGCCTCGCCGTCGCGGGCGGGTCGAGTCCGACGACCCGGGACGTCGCGGACGGCATGGAGGTGCCGTACACCCACCTGGCGAAGGTCGTCGCCGAGCTCCAGCACATGGGCCTGCTCCAGGCCCGCCGCGGCCGGGGCGGCGGCCTCACCCTCACCGAGCAGGGCCGTACGGCCTCGGTCGGTGCCGTGGTCCGCGCCTTCGAGGGCGGGGGCGACGTCGTCGACTGCGAGGGCCCCACCCCGTGCCCCCTCAACTCCGCCTGCCGTCTGCGCGGCGCCCTGCGCCGGGCCCAGGAGGCGTTCTTCACCTCCCTGGACCCGGTCACGGTGGAGGACATCGTGGCGGAGCCGACGGGCGCGCTGCTGCTGGGCATCTCGCGGGGCCCCGGCCCCGGCCCCGGACCCGACCCGGGTGACGTCTAGGCCTGCCCGGCCAGCCACAGATCCGGGCCGAACACCTCGTAGTGGATGTCGGCCGGGGCCACGCCCTTGGCGATCAGCTGGGTCCGCACCGCCCGCATGAACGGGAGCGGGCCGCACAGGTACGCGCGCGTGCCCGGGGCGAGTGCGACGCCGGTGAGGTCGGCCAGGCCGGTGCGGGCGCCTGCGGGGGCGTCCTGCTCGTACCAGAGGTGGACGGCCGCGTCCGGGAGCTTGGCCGCCCAGGCCTCGTGCTCGGCGCGCAGGGCGTGGGTCCCGGGGGAGCGGTCGGCGTGCACGACGGTGACCGGGGCGCGGTGCCCCGAGCCGGCGAGGTGCGCCAGCATCGCGGTCATCGGGGTCACGCCGATGCCCGCCGAGGCCAGCAGCAGGGGCGTGTCGGGGCCGGCGTCCAGGACCAGGTCGCCGTACGGCTCGGACAGCTCCAGGACGTCGCCCGCCCGCACGCGCGCGTGCAGGTGGCCGGAGACCTCGCCGTCGGGGGCACCGGTCTCGCGCACGCGTTTCACGCTGATCTGCCGCAGGTCCGGGCCGGGCGCCCCGGAGAGGCTGTACTGCCGTATCTGCCGGGCGCCGTCGGCGAGGGCGACGCGGACGGAGACGTACTGGCCGGCCAGGAAGTCCCGCACCGGGCCGCCGTCGGCCGGCCGCAGCCGGAACGTGGCGACGTCCGCGGTCTCGGCGACGCGCTCGACGACCTCCCAGGTCCGCCAGGTGTGGCCGCCGCGCTCCTCGCGCAGCCGCCGCTCCACGGCGATCAGCGCGTTCGCCATCAGCCAGTAGACCTCGTCCCACGCGGCGGCGACATCGGGCGTGACCGCGTCGCCCAGCACCTCGGCGATGGCGGCGAACAGGTGCTCGTGGACGATGCCGTACTGCTCCGGCGTGACGCCGAGCGAGGCGTGCTTGTGGGCGATGCGGTGCAGGATCGCGTCCGGCCGCTGCTCGGGGTGGTCCAGCAGGTGCGTGGCGAAGGCGGCGACGGAACCGGCCAGCGCCTGCCGCTGGGTGCCGGAGGCCTGGTTGCCCCGGTTGAACAGGTCACGCAACAGCTCCGGGTGGGCCGCGAACAGCCCGGCGTAGAAGCGCTCGGTGATCGTGCCGAGTGCCGCGCCGACGGCGGGGAGTGTGGCGCGGACGGTGGCGGCGGACTGCTCGGACAGCATCGGGGGCTCCTCGGGGCTCGACTGTACGCACGCTATTTAAAGTTGCATATGAGATGCAAGTTAAGCGCGTGGCGCAGCGCAGGGAACCGGCCGTTACGGATGCCGGTGCGAGCAGGCACTATGGGCGTCAGAGCAGTCCACCTGCCGTACGTGAGGCGTTCGACCCCGGGCCGGCCGGGCGATCATGGTCCGCAACGCGTACGAAATGGAGGTGTGGTGGGATGCTCAGGTGCCCGACCGCCTCCCGTGGTACGGAACAGAAGGCGGCCTGACCAGCAAGGATGGGGAAGCGGAAGATGGACAAGCAGCAGGAGTTCGTGCTCCGGACGTTGGAGGAGCGCGACATCCGGTTCGTACGCCTGTGGTTCACGGACGTGCTGGGCTTCCTCAAGTCCGTCGCCGTGGCCCCGGCCGAACTGGAGCAGGCCTTCGACGAGGGCATCGGCTTCGACGGCTCCGCGATCGAGGGCTTCGCCCGGGTCTACGAGTCCGACATGATCGCCAAGCCGGACCCGTCGACCTTCCAGATCCTGCCGTGGCGTGCGGAGGCCCCGGGCACGGCCCGCATGTTCTGCGACATCCTCATGCCGGACGGCTCCCCGTCCTTCGCGGACCCGCGGTACGTGCTCAAGCGCGCCCTGGCCCGCACCTCCGACCTGGGCTTCACCTTCTACACCCACCCGGAGATCGAGTTCTTCCTGCTGAAGGACCGCCCGCTGGACGGCTCCCGCCCCACCCCGGCCGACAACTCCGGCTACTTCGACCACACCCCCACCAACGTCGGCATGGACTTCCGCCGTCAGGCGATCACGATGCTGGAGTCCATGGGCATCTCGGTGGAGTTCTCCCACCACGAGGGCGCGCCGGGCCAGCAGGAGATCGACCTCCGCTACGCCGACGCGCTGTCCACGGCCGACAACGTCATGACCTTCCGCCTGGTCATGAAGCAGGTGGCCCTGGAGCAGGGCGTGCACGCGACGTTCATGCCGAAGCCGTTCTCGGAGCACCCGGGCTCCGGCATGCACACCCACCTCTCCCTCTTCGAGGGCGACCGCAACGCGTTCTACGAGTCGGGCTCGGAGTACCAGCTCTCCAAGGTCGGCCGCTCCTTCATCGCGGGCCTGCTGCGGCACGCGGCGGAGATCTCCGCGGTCACCAACCAGTGGGTGAACTCCTACAAGCGCATCTGGGGCGGCGCGGAGCGCACGGCCGGCGCGGGCGGCGAGGCTCCCTCGTACATCTGCTGGGGCCACAACAACCGCTCGGCGCTGGTCCGGGTCCCGATGTACAAGCCCGGCAAGACGGGCTCGGCCCGGGTGGAGGTCCGCTCCCTCGACTCCGGCGCGAACCCGTACCTGGCGTACGCGCTGCTGCTGGCCGCCGGCCTCAAGGGCATCGAGGAGGGCTACGAACTCCCGCCGGGCGCCGAGGACGACGTCTGGGCCCTCTCCGACGCGGAGCGCCGCGCGATGGGCATCGAGCCGCTGCCCCAGAACCTGGGCGAGGCCCTGACCCTGATGGAACGCAGCGACCTCGTCGCCGAGACCCTCGGCGAGCACGTCTTCGACTTCTTCCTGCGCAACAAGCGGCAGGAGTGGGAGGAGTACCGGAGCGAGGTCACGGCGTTCGAGCTGCGGAAGAACCTGCCGGCGCTGTAGGGGCAGGCCACGTGGCCTTCTGGCCCGTACGGCGTGTGGGGTCGACGTCGCTGAAGCGTCGACCCCGAAGGGGCTTGTGCAAGCTCTGGGCTGTGTGCGGGCCGCCAATTCTTCGGTTCGCCCCGATCGCCACCCCCGGGCACGTTGGGGTGCCCCCCATTGACGCTGTCGACCCTCATGTCATGGACATGAAAAATATGTCCTTGATCATCGCCCCTTTTTGCATCCCATGTCGTATATGCCTTGTGGGATCTGCTGCATTTTGATCTTGTGGCTTGTGGTGGCGGAACAAGGGCGCACGGGAGAGTCCCCGCCTACTGTTGGACTAGGTGGCGGACTGGGCCAACAGGCCGCCACCTAGGGTGTGCTCTGGTTACCTGCTGATCAGCAGGTAGGCGATCAGGGCCATAGCCCCCATCGTGAAGAGAATCACGATAAGGCGGACGGTCCGGTTGTCTTCGTCAATGGCCTTCTGGACCGTTCGCCAAAATTCGCCGCCCATGAGCAACACCTCCCTTCTATAAGGAGGTTCCTCAATCCTCGGGCTGCGCGCAGTCGGTCGGGGCATGTGGACAGACACCAAGTCCGGCCAACAAGTTTGTCACGAGGTTCCAATGACGAAACGTGGCCGTTACCCCATTGGCCCCTGGGAGACCGCATCGAGGCCCACGCCTTGGCGTCGATCCACGGATGCTGCGATCTGTGAGGTCAGCTGGCCTCATCGCCCAGCACCGGGGGGCTTGCCTGCTCGGCACGCACGGCCGTGGGCGCCGGCGTGAAGGGCCGCACCTCCGCCTCGGGGGCCGGCGCAGGCTCATGAGTGCGTCGCACGGCCGGAAGGTTGAGCCGAGGATTTTGCGACCGGGCCGCCGGATCGGCTCCGCCCGGTGTCGGCCCGGCCGCGTTCACCAGGTGACCAGATTCATGGACCCTCGAGCGAGCCAGTCCATGAACGACACGGGCTGACCGCCCAGGTTCAGAGGAAGGATCTGGTCGCAGGTGGCCCGGCCGTCGAACCACAGTGAGCCCCGGTGCGGACCGGTGACAACGAGCAGGGTCGAGAAGCCACAGCCGTTCTCCTGGATGAATACAGCGCCGGACGTCTTGCGCTCCTGGAGCACCCCGTACTCGGCGTCCCACTGCTCCCATGCCGCCCGGTAGGCGTTGGGGTCCGGGAAGTCCTGCGCCAGCGGCTCACGCGCGTCCAGCTCATCCTCGTAAGCACGGTAGGAGTCGGGGTGCGGGAAGTCGGTGGTGAGCAAGTCGTAGTTGGTGCTCGAGTCCCCATACCAGCCCCAGCCTGCCGCGGATCGGTACAGGCGGTTCACCGCGCCGCCGGCGCTCTGCCGGAGCAAGTACTCCCGGTACTGGTCCGGGAACGCGATGCCCAACTCCGCTTCTGCCTTGCAGATCTCCGCTTCGGACAGCGGCGGCGGGGAGGCGACCTGCCTCGCAGGTGGACGGCTGAGCTCATCCACACGCCGCCCCCGCGCCACGCGTTCGTATTCGGCCATCCAATCGGTCGTCATAGCGGTGAGGGTAGACGCGAGCAATCCATCACCACCCTGCCGGGAGACGGATGCGTCCCGCTCGGTTCTTGAGGCGTGAAGATCAAGCAGGCTCGTGCCGCCGTATCGCACCGTGCGCTCTGCGGCATCTCGGCTCGTCAGTCGGGAGAGCTGCTCGCCGACCACTCGGAGTGATCTACGAGGTGGATCCTTCCACCGTCGGGCGGGCGATCAGCAAGATCCGTCCGCTGCCGGCCGCGCGTGGATCCGCGGTACCGGACCGGCCGGGCCTCCGGCTACGATCCGCGGCCCGCAGGCGCACCGCCCCGGGCGCCGGGCCTTCGTCTCTGGCAAGCGCAGGCAGAACACGATCGATGGCCGGCCGGCACGAACCGACTGCTGAACTCGTGCTCGTCCGCACGACGCCCAGCTGAATCACCCACCAGCCGAACGACAAGGCCAGCGCGGCCCGACATCCATCGCGGGGGCTGTATGGGCCTGGCCCGCGAAGGAGCCCGTCGACACCTGTCGAAGACACTGCAGGTCAGGTCCGCCGGGCTCGGCGGACCTCCCGCGCGCTCACACCGACGCGTTCTCCGACGCCGTCGTCCACGCGAATCCGTCCGGGTCGGTGAACGGCCCGGCGTCGCCGGTGATGGTCAGGCGGTGGGAGCCCGTGCCGTCGGGGGAGACGCCGGCGACCTTGGCGAGGCCGCTGCGCTTGTACAGGGCCAGCTTCACGGGGCCTCCGGTGGCGAACTCGACGTACTTGCCGCCGAAGCTCTTCCCCACGGCCAGACCGTGCTCGACGTAGAACTGCTTGCTGGCCTTCACGTCCTCGACGCCGAGCAGCAGGACGAACTCGTCGACCTGCCGGGTCGCCGGGCCGGTGTTCTTCTTCGACGAGGACGCGAGCTGCCAGATCGTCCCGTCGGGGGCCTGGACGACGCCTCCGTAGCCCCAGAGCGACTTGGCCGCGGGCTTCAGCGTCGTCGCACCGGCCTGCACGGCCGCGTCGAGGAGGGCGTCCACATCGGCCGGCTGGGCGACCACGAGCGACAGTGTGAACCCGCGGAAGCCGGAGGTCGGTGCCTCCGACGCCCGCAGGCGCAGCCGGTCGCCCAGACCGAAGGCGGTGGCGTAGAAGCGTTCGGCGGCGGCGGGGTCGGCCACCTCGAGGGTGACGGATGCGATGGAAGTCATGACAACGACGCTAATCGCGCTCCGGCACCCGTGCTTCTCGATTCCTGACCGGTTCCTCCGGGGGCTTCAGGCCTGCTTCCGCTTCAGGTCCGCCAGCAGCTGGTGCAGCGGCTCGGTGGCCCGGCGCCGGTACTCCTGGACCGCCCACCCGTTGCCGTCCGGGTCCTGGAAGTGCATGAACGTGGCGCCGTCGTCCGGGGAGTACTGGACCGGTTCGGAGACGTCGAGGCCGCGGGCGACCAGCTCCGCGTGGGCCGCCTTGATGTCGGCGACGCACAGCTGAAGGCCCTGGTAGGAGCCCGGGGCCGGGGTCGGGCCGGGCGTCATCTCCCAGATGGACTCGCCCAGGGCGATCGAACAGCCGGAACCCGGAGGGGTCAGCTGGACGATCCGCATCCCGGGCATGACCTCCTGGTCGATGTCCACGTGGAAGCCGACCTTGTCCCGGTAGAAGTCCCGGGCGCGGTCGATGTCGAACACGGGCAGCGGAATGACTTCCAGGGTGATGTCCACGGGCATGACTCCTTCGTCCGGCCTTACGGGAACCGATCACCGGGTCCGGCTGAAGCCGGCTGAACGGCTCTTCCTCACCGAAGCCGAAAACGCGGGGCGGCGCCACCGAGGGGACGGCCACCGGACGCGTGCGGGGGCGCAAATGGCCCTCCCGTCTCCCGGAACGCCATCAGCCGCCGTACCGCGCATGCCCCCGCACGGCCAGTCCACCTGGCCACGCGCGCACTCCGTCCGCCTGCCGAACTCCCCGGCGCTTCCCCCGGCCCGTGCTATTAGGCTCGAGCCGTACGACCTTGATCCGATGCATGTCCGAGGAACAGTGCGAGGGAGGCCCGGATGACGGCGGCGCCGGGGCGCAGGAGCAGTACCTTCACGCGGCTGCTGCGGCACGGATTCACCGACGCCTCCGCCGCCGAGCGGCTCCTGGACAGCCCGGAGCTCGCGCCCCTGCGCGACGACCCCGTGCTGCTGGAGGCGCTGGGCGCCACCGCCGACCCCGATCTCGCGCTGCTCGGCCTCGTCCGGCTGCTGGAGGCCCAGCCGAGCCCCGGCGGCCGCCGGGAACTGCTCGACACGCTGATCGCGGCCAAGCCCCTGCGCGACCGCCTCCTCGGCGTCCTCGGCGCCTCCACCGCCCTGGCCGACCACCTCACCCGGCACCCGGGCGACTGGCAGGCGCTCGTCATGTACGAGGCGTACGACCTGCACCCGGGGGTGGAGGAGTTCGAGGCCGGACTCGCGGAGGCCACCGACCCGGTCTCCCTGCGGGTCGCCTACCGGCGCTGTCTGCTGTCCATCGCCGCCCGCGACGTCTGCGGCACCACCGGCGTCGCCGAGTCCGCCGCCGAGCTCGCCGACCTCGCCACCGCCACCCTGCGCGCCGCCCTCGCCATCGCCGAGGCGGCCGCGCCCGAGGACGCCGAGCAGTGCCGGCTCGCGGTCATCGCGATGGGCAAGTGCGGCGGCCACGAGCTGAACTACGTCTCCGACGTGGACGTCGTCTTCGTCGGGGAGGCCGCCGAGGGCACCGACGAGACCAAGGCCGTGCGCGCCGCGACCCGGCTCGCCTCGCACATGATGCGGATCTGCTCGGAGACGACCGTCGAGGGCTCCATCTGGCCCGTCGACGCCAACCTGCGGCCCGAGGGCAGGAACGGCCCCCTCGTGCGGACCCTCTCCAGCCACCTCGCCTACTACCAGCGCTGGGCCAAGACCTGGGAGTTCCAGGCCCTGCTGAAGGCCCGCCCGGTGGCCGGCGACCTCGATCTCGGCGAGGAGTACGTGGCCGCCGTCCAGCCCCTGGTGTGGAAGGCCGCCGAGCGCGAGAACTTCGTCCCCGACGTGCAGAAGATGCGCCGCCGGGTCGTGGAGAACATCCCCGTCGCCGAGGTCGAGCGCCAGCTGAAGCTCGGCCCGGGCGGCCTGAGGGACGTCGAGTTCGCCGTGCAGCTGCTCCAGCTGGTGCACGGCCGGGCCGACACCTCCCTGCGCAGCGGTACGACCCTGGACGCGCTGGGGGCCCTCGCCGCCGGCGGCTACGTCGGCCGGTCCGACGCGGCCCAGCTCGACGACGCCTACCGCTTCCTGCGCTCCATGGAGCACCGCATCCAGCTGTTCCGGCTGCGGCGCACCCACCTCGTCCCCGAGGACGAGGCCGAGCTGCGCCGCATCGGCCGCTCCCTCGGCCTGCGCACGGACCCGGTCGCCGACCTGCACCGCGAGTGGCGGCGGCACGCGGGCGTCGTACGCCGGCTGCACGAGAAGCTCTTCTACCGGCCGCTGCTCGACGCGGTCGCCCAGCTCGCCACCGGCGAGGCCCGGCTCAGCACCGAGGCGGCCCGCGAACGCATGGTCGCCCTCGGCTACGCCGACCCGGCCGCCGCCCTGCGCCACCTGGAGGCGCTGGCCTCCGGCGTCACCCGCAAGGCCGCCATCCAGCGCACCCTGCTGCCCGTGCTGCTGGGCTGGTTCGCCGACTCGGCCGACCCGGACGCGGGGCTGCTCAACTTCCGCAAAGTGTCCGACGCGCTCGGCAAGACCCCCTGGTACCTGCGGCTGCTGCGGGACGAGGGCGCCGCCGCACAGAACCTCGCCCGGGTGCTGTCCGCCGGCCGCCTCGCGCCCGATCTGCTGATGCGCGCCCCGGAGGCGGTCGCGCTGCTCGGCGACGGGGACGGCGGCGGCCTGGAACCCCGGCCGCGGGCTCACCTGGAGCAGGAGATACTCGCCGCCGTGAAACGGGCCGACGGCGCCGCCCAGGCGGTCACGGCGGCTCGCGGGGTGCGCCGCCGGGAGCTGTTCCGCACGGCCGCCGCCGACATCGTCGGCTCCTACGGCACCGAGGAGCAGCCCGCCGAGGCCGATCAGGGCGCCCTGGTGGACCTGGTCGGCGGCGCCGTGTCGGACCTGACCGCCGCGACCCTGGCCGGCACGCTCCGCGCGGTCGTGCGGGACAACTGGGGGGACGACCTGCCCACCCGGTTCGCGATCATCGGCATGGGCCGGTTCGGCGGCCACGAACTGGGCTACGGCTCCGACGCGGACGTGGTGTTCGTGCACGAGCCGCGCGACGGCGTCGACGAGCGAACAGCGGCCCAGGCGGCCAACAAGGTGGTCTCCGAGATGCGCCGCCTGCTCCAGATCCCGAGCGCCGACCCGCCCCTGCTCATCGACGCCGACCTGCGCCCGGAGGGCAAGTCCGGGCCGCTGGTGCGCACCCTCACGTCGTACGCCGCGTATTACCGCCGCTGGTCCCTGACCTGGGAGTCGCACGCGCTGCTGCGGGCCGAGCCCGTCGCGGGCGACGCCGATCTGGGCCGACGCTTCATCGAGCTGATCGACCCGCTGCGCTACCCGGCGGACGGGCTCGCCGACGAGGCCGTGCGCGAGATCCGGCGGCTGAAGGCCCGTATGGAGTCCGAGCGGCTGCCGCGTGGCGCCGACCCCAAGCTGCACGCCAAGCTCGGTCCGGGCGGCCTGTCCGACGTGGAGTGGACCGTGCAGCTCATGCAGCTGCGGCACGGCTCGGCGGTGCCGGGCCTGCGCACCACCCGCACCCGTGAGGCCCTGGCCGCGGCCTGCGCCGCCGGGCTGATCACCGACGAGGACGCGGCGACCCTCGACGAGGCCTGGGTCCTCGCGACCCGTGTCCGCAACGCGGTGATGCTGGTCCGCGGCCGGGCCGGCGACACCTTCCCCTCCGACCCCCGGGAACTGGCGGCCGTGGGACGCTATTTGGGCTACGGCCCCGGCCACGTCGGCGACATGCTCGACGGCTACCGGCGGACCGCGCGCCGGGCGCGGGGCGTGATGGAGGAACTCTTCTACGGGGCCGCCGAGCGCTGAGGCCTGCCGGTGCGCGCCCCGGGCCCGTCATCGGCCCGGGCGGCGCCCCGCCTGCGGGCCGGGACCGTCCGGGGCAGTGCGTACGGCTGCCTTCCGTACCAGAGCCGGGCCACCGTGAACCCGAAGGCCAGGCACAGCACGCCACCGACCGCATCCAGCCAGAAGTGGTTGGCCGTGGCGACGATGACCACCAGTGTCAGCGCCGGGTACAGCAGGCCCAGCACCCGCGCCCAGGGGACACTCGCCAGGGCGAAGATCGTCAGGCCGCACCACACAGACCAGCCGATGTGCATCGACGGCATCGCGGCGTACTGGTTGGACATGTGTTTCAGGTCGCCGGACGCCATCGAACCCCAGGTCTGGTGGACCATGACCGTGTCGATGAAGCCGCCGCCCCTCATCAGTCGCGGGGGCGCCAGCGGATACAGGTAGTAACCGACCAGGGCGACGGCCGTGGTCGCGAACAGCACCAGCCGGGTTGCCGCGTAACGGCCGGGATGGCGACGGTAGAGCCACACCAGGACACCCAGCGTGACGATGAAGTGCAGCGTCGCGTAGTAGTAGTTCATCCCGACGATGAGCCAATGCACCGAGTTCACGGCGTGGTTGACCGACTCCTCGACGGCGATGCCCACGTGGTGCTCGGCGCGCCAGATCCAGTCGGCGTTGCGCAGCGCCTCGGCCTTCTGCTCCGGCACGGCGTTGCGGACGAGCGAGTACGTCCAGTAACTCACCGCGATGAGCAGGATCTCGAACCAGAACCGGGGCCGCTGGGGGGTGCGCAGCCGGCGCAGCGGACCAGGCCCCGGATCGGCCGCAACAGGGTCCGGGAGAGCCGCTTCCAGGCTCTCCGGCTTCGTTACGGTCGTTTCACCCATAGGCGCAAAGTCTGCCAGAAAAGGACTTCCCCACCGATCATCCCGCGGCCTCGTACGAGCCGCATGTTCTACAGCGAAATCAGGCCGAAGGCCTCAGGAGCGACCGCGTTCCCCCGGGGCCGAAGCGGTCGAACCGCGCACCACCAGCTCCGGCATGAACACGAATTCGCTGTGCGGCGCGGGCGTCCCGCCGATCTCCTCCAGCAGCGTGCGCACGGCGGCCTGCCCCATCGCCGGGACCGGCTTGCGGACCGTGGTCAGGGGCGGGTCGGTGAAGGCGATCAGCGGGGAGTCGTCGAAGCCGACCACGGAGATGTCCTTCGGCACGTCCAGGCCGAGCTGCCGGGCCGCCCGGATCGCGCCCAGCGCCATCATGTCGCTGGCGCACACCACGGCCGTGCAGTTCCGCCCGATCAACGCCGTGGCCGCCGCCTGACCACCCTCCAGGGTGTACAGGGAGTGCTGCACCAGCTCCGACTCGACGGTCTCGGCGCCCAGCCCCAACTGGTCCTGCACCGTGCGCACGAACCCCTCGATCTTGCGCTGCACCGGCACGAACCGCTTCGGTCCGAGGGCCAGGCCGATCCGGGTGTGCCCCAGGGACACCAGGTGCGTGACCGCGAGGCTCATCGCCGCCCGGTCGTCGGGGGAGATGAACGGCGCCTGCACCTTCGGCGAGAAGCCGTCGACCAGCACGTAGGGTACGCCCTGGGCGCGCAGCCGGTCGTAGCGCTGCATGTCGGCGGTGGTGTCCGCGTGCAGTCCGGAGACGTAGATGATGCCGGCGACCCCGCGGTCCACGAGCATCTCCGTGAGCTCGTCCTCCGTCGAGCCGCCCGGAGTCTGGGTGGCCAGCACCGGGGTGTAGCCCTGCCGTGTCAGCGCCTGGCCGATGACCTGCGCCAGGGCCGGGAAGATCGGGTTCTCCAGCTCCGGGGTGATCAGCCCCACCAGCCCCTCGCTGCGCTGGCGCAGGCGCACCGGGCGTTCGTAGCCGAGCACGTCGAGAGCGGCCAGCACGGACTGGCGGGTGGTGGCGGCGACGCCCGGCTTCCCGTTGAGGACGCGGCTGACGGTCGCTTCGCTCACCCCCGCCTGCACAGCGATGTCGGCAAGCCGTGTGGTCACAGCACTGGACTGTAGCGGCCGGGGTTCTCCTTGCACACCGACGGGACGCCTGGTGCGCGCCGTCGCACGGCCCGCTGCGGGTGGCTTGGTCATCGCGGTCCTCGAAACTCGTGGTCGGCGTCCGATCCGCAACGGATGATTCCCCCGGCGGAGACGGATGGCAAGTGCTTGCAGAGTCTTGCACAGCTGTCCGACTCCCCGTCGATCAGCGCTAACTCCGGGCTTCAGGGCGATCGAGGTGAGGTCACGGCGGGATAACCATCCGCACCGCTTGCAAGTTTTTGCTGCAAGGTCTTTCGCAAGTCCTTCCAGCGCGGCTAATCTCACCGACGCCCGGCCGCCAACGGCGCAGTCGGCAGCACGAACGGGCTTCACCCTCAAGGAGAACTCATGCGGCGTGGCATAGCGGCCACCGCGCTGGTGGCGTCCCTCGCCCTGGCGGCGACGGCCTGCGGCGGAAGCGACAGCGGCGACGAGGCCGGCGGCCCGGTCACCATCACCTGGTGGGACACCTCCAACGCGACCAATGAGGCGCCGACGTACCAGGCCCTGGTCAAGGAGTTCGAGGCCGCCAACAAGGACATCAAGGTCAAGTACGTCAACGTCCCCTTCGACCAGGCGCAGAACAAGTTCGACACCGCCGCCGGTTCCAAGGGCGCCCCCGACGTGCTGCGTTCCGAGGTCGGCTGGACCCCCGCCTTCGCCAAGAAGGGCTTCTTCGCGCCGCTGGACGGCACCGAGGCCCTCGCCGAGCAGGACAAGTTCCAGCCCAGCCTGATCGAGCAGGCCAAGTACGAGGGCAAGACCTACGGTGTCCCCTTCACCACGGACACCCTCGCCCTCGTCTACAACAAGGCCCTGTTCAAGAAGGCCGGCATCGAGGCGCCCAAGACCTGGGACGACCTGAAGAAGGCCGCCGCCACCATCAAGGACAAGACCGGCGTCGACGGCTACTGGGGCTCCACCCAGGCCTACTACGCCCAGTCCTTCCTCTACGGCGAGGGCACCGACACCGTCGACGCCGACGCCAAGAAGATCACCGTCACCTCGCCCGAGGCGAAGAAGGCCTACGGCACCTGGCAGGGCCTGTTCAAGGGCAAGGGCCTGCACAAGGCCGACACCACCGCCGACGCCTACGCCCACATCCAGGAGGCGTTCGTCAGCGGCAAGGTCGCCTCGATCGTCCAGGGCCCGTGGGAGATCACGAACTTCTACAAGGGCTCGGCCTTCAAGGACAAGAACAACCTCGGCATCGCCACCGTCCCGGCCGGCTCCACCGGCAAGGCGGGCGCCCCGACCGGCGGCCACAACCTCTCCGTGTACGCGGGCTCGGACAAGGCCCACCAGGAGGCCTCGCTGAAGTTCGTGAAGTTCATGACCTCGGCCAAGGCCCAGGAGACCATCGCGCTGAAGAACAACACGCTCCCCACGCGCGAGGACGCCTACACCGCCGAGGTCAAGGCCGACCCGGGCATCGCCGGCTACCAGAGCGTGCTCTCCGCCGCCCAGCCGCGCCCGGCCCTGCCCGAGTACAGCTCCCTGTGGGGCCCCCTCGACGACGAGCTGATCAAGATCGCGGGCGGCAAGGTGTCCCTGGACAAGGGCCTCGGCAACGCCGAGACGGCCATCGCCAAGCTGGTGCCGGACTTCACCAAGTGAGTGCCGGGTGGCCGCCGGATCCCCCTGTCATGGGGGAGGGGATCCGGCGGCCACCGGCCCGCGCCTGCGCCTCGACCCGGGCAGCTCCCCTCCGAACTCCTTGAACTTCCAGAAGGTGTCGAACCATGACAGTCGCCATCGACCGAGCGACCGGCAAGCGGCGCGGTGAGCGGGAACCACGGCCCGGACCGGTGCAGCGGCTGAAGAACGGCCTCCACAAGCACTGGTACGCCTACGCGATGATCGCCCCGGTGGCGATCGTCCTCGCCGTGCTCGTGCTGTACCCGCTGGGCTACGGCCTGTACCTGACCCTCACCGACGCCACCAGCCTGAACACCGCCCGCACGATCGGCGTCAACGAGATCGACGCCACCTACAAGTTCATCGGCCTGGACAACTACGCCGACATCCTGTGGGGCCCGACGGCGTACGACCGCTTCTGGTCGCACTTCCTGTGGACGATCTTCTGGACAGCGGCCTGTGTCGCCCTGCACTACGGCATCGGCCTCGGCCTCGCCCTGCTGCTCAACCAGAAGCTGCGGGGACGCACCCTCTACCGGATGATCCTGGTGCTGCCCTGGGCCGTGCCGACCTTCGTCACCGTGTTCGGCTGGCGGTTCATGCTCGCCGACGGCGGCATCATCAACTCCGGCCTGGAACTGCTGCACCTGCCGACGCCGTCGTGGCTGGAGGACACCTTCTGGCAGCGCTTCTCGGCGATCATGGTCAACACCTGGTGCGGTGTGCCGTTCATGATGGTCTCGCTCCTCGGCGGCCTGCAGTCGATCGACGCGAGCCTGTACGAGGCCTCGGAGATGGACGGTGCGAACGCCTGGCAGCGCTTCCGCTACGTCACCCTGCCCGGCCTCCGGTCCGTCAGCACCACGGTCGTCCTGCTCGGTGTGATCTGGACGTTCAACCAGTTCGCCATCATCTTCCTGCTGTTCGGCAACACCGCCCCGGACGCCCAGATCCTCGTGACCTGGGCCTACCAGCTGGGCTTCGGGCAGCAGCCGCGCGACTACGCCCAGTCCGCCGCCTACGGGATCCTGCTGCTGTCCATCCTGATCGTCTTCACCTCCTTCTACCGCCGCTGGCTGAACCGCAACGAGCAGCAGCTCGCGATCTGAGGCAGGAGTCCGAAATGAGTACGACCACCGTCGAGACCCCCGCCCCCGCGGGCGAGCGGCGCCCCGCGGGCGCCCCCGGCAGGACCCGCCGGCGCGGAGAGCAGAGCCGCGCGGCCTCCCTCGCCTCGCACGCCGTGCTGATCGTGGCGAGCCTGACCGCGCTCTTCCCGGTCGCCTGGCTGTTCTTCCTGTCCCTCGGACCGGACAAGGACGACTACCTCCACCCCGGGCGCATCTGGGGCAAGATCACGCTCGACAACTACGCGTTCGTCCTGCAGGACACCGGCTTCTTCGACTGGCTGAAGAGCACGCTGATCGTCGTGCTGGGCACGACGCTGATCGGTGTCGTCGTCGCCGCCTCCACCGGCTACGCGGTCTCCCGCATGCGCTTCCCGGGCTACCGCAAGCTGATGTGGGTGCTGCTGGTCACCCAGATGTTCCCCATTGCGGTACTGATCGTGCCGATGTACCAGATCCTCTCGGATCTGCAGCTCATCGACAGCTACCTTGGTCTCATCCTTGTCAACTGCACCACGATCGTGCCGTACTGCGCCTGGCTGATGAAGGGCTATTTCGACACCATCCCGTTCGAGATCGACGAGGCGGGGCGCGTCGACGGGCTGACCCCCTTCGGCACGTTCGCGCGGCTCATCCTGCCGCTCGCCAAGCCCGGGCTCGCGGTCGCGGCCTTCTACAGCTTCCTCACGGCCTTCGGTGAGGTCGCGTTCGCCTCGACGTTCATGCTGAGCGACGACAAGTACACGTTCGCCGTCGGTCTGCAGACGTTCGTCAGCGAACACGACGCGCAGCGCAACCTGATGGCCGCGACGGCCGTGCTGATCGCGATACCGGCCGCCGTCTTCTTCTACCTCGTGCAGAAGAACCTGGTGACCGGGCTGACCGCCGGCGGCACGAAGGGGTGACGCACGCTCCGCTGGTGGAGCCGAGACGGGCCGTCGCCGGGCTACGGCGCCATCGTGGCTGGTCGCGCAGTTCTCCGTGCCCCTCGGGATGCTGCCGATCCGCCCTCAAGAAGCCCGAGGTGGCCGCGGTGCCCATCCGACCCCGCTGTGCCGCGGCCACCTCGTCATCCCACCCAGAACCGACATGACCACACCTCTGTTACGCATCAAGGACGACATGAGCCAGCACTCAGCTGCACCTGCCCCCACCCCCACGTCCGCCACGGCCGTCGCCAAGCGCCGCGACTGGTGGCGGGACGCGGTGATCTACCAGGTGTACCCGCGCAGCTTCGCCGACAGCAACGGCGACGGCATGGGCGACCTGGAGGGTGTCCGCACCCGGCTGCCGTACCTGCGCGACCTCGGCGTGGACGCCGTGTGGCTCAGCCCCTTCTACGCCTCGCCGCAGGCCGACGCCGGCTACGACGTCGCCGACTACCGCGCCGTCGACCCCATGTTCGGCAACCTCCTGGACGCCGACGCGCTGATCCGCGACGCCCACACGCTGGGCCTGCGCATCATCGTCGACCTGGTGCCCAACCACTCCTCCGACCAGCACGAGTGGTTCAAGCGGGCCGTCGCCGAGGGCCCGGGCTCCTCGCTGCGGGACCGTTACCACTTCCGCCCCGGCAAGGGCGAGAACGGCGAACTGCCGCCCAACGACTGGGAGTCGATCTTCGGCGGCCCGGCCTGGACCCGCGTCACCGAACCCGACGGCACGCCCGGCGAGTGGTACCTGCACCTCTTCGCCCCCGAGCAGCCGGACTTCAACTGGGAGCACCCGGCGGTCGGCGACGAGTTCCGCTCCATCCTGCGCTTCTGGCTGGACATGGGCGTCGACGGCTTCCGCATCGACGTCGCCCACGGCCTGGTGAAGGCCGAGGGGCTGCCCGACCTTGGATCCCACGACCAGGTGAAACTGCTGGGCAACGATGTCATGCCGTTCTTCGACCAGGAGGGCGTGCACGAGATCTACCGCCAGTGGCGGCTCATCCTCGACGAGTACGCGGGGGAGCGCATCTTCGTCGCCGAGGCCTGGACGCCGACGATCGAGCGCACCGCCCACTACGTCCGCCCCGACGAGCTGCACCAGGCCTTCAACTTCCAGTACCTCAGCACCCACTGGAACGCCGAGGAGATGCGCGAGGTCATCGACCGCACCCTGGAGGCCATGCGCCCGGTCGGCGCCCCAGCCACCTGGGTGCTGTCCAACCACGACGTCACCCGGCACGCCACCCGCTTCGCCAACCCGGCAGGGCTCGGCACCCAGATCCGCCTGGCCGGCGACCGCGCACTCGGGCTGCGCAGGGCCCGGGCCGCGAGCCTGCTGATGCTGGCGCTGCCCGGCTCGGCCTACGTCTACCAGGGCGAGGAGCTCGGGCTGCCCGACGTCGTCGACCTGCCGGACGAGGTGCGCCAGGACCCGGCGTACTTCCGGGGCGCGGGCCAGGACGGCTTCCGCGACGGCTGCCGGGTTCCGATCCCGTGGACCCGGACGGGATCCTCGTACGGCTTCGGCGACGGCGGCAGCTGGCTGCCGCAGCCCGACGGGTGGGGTGAGCTGAGCGTCGAGGCGCAGACCGGCGTGCCCGGTTCGACGCTGGAGCTGTACCGGGCCGCGCTCCGTGTGCGGCGCGAGCAGCCCGACCTCGGCGCCGGCACGTCCGTGGAGTGGCTGCGGGCGCCCGAGGGCGTGCTGGCCTTCCGGCGCGGGGAGTTCGTGTGCGTCGCCAACACCACCGGCGAGTCGGTGGCGATGCCGGCGTACGGCCGGGTGCTGGTGGCGAGCGGAGAGATCGTCGAGGTCGACGACGAGGCGAAGGTGCCGGCCGACACCACGGTGTGGTGGACCACCGCGACCGCGGGGGACCGCGCCTGATTTTCCTTTGAATTTCGTACGGCCCGCTGCCCTTTCGGGCGGCGGGCCCTTACTATCTGCGTCACCGCAAGGTTTCTGAACCTTGCTGCAAGAACCTTCAACGAAGAAGGAAACCCCACATGGCACGCAGATACCTCGCTTCCGCCGTCGCGCTCGCCGCGGCTGCGGTTGTCATGACCCCGACTGCTGCACAGGCCTCCCCACCTGGCACCAAGGACGTCACCGCCGTCCTCTTCGAGTGGAACTTCGCCTCGGTGGCCCGCGAGTGCACCACCACCCTCGGGCCCGCCGGATACGGCTACGTCCAGGTCTCCCCGCCCGCCGAGCACATACAGGGCCCGCAGTGGTGGACCTCGTACCAGCCGGTCAGCTACAAGATCGCCGGCCGGCTCGGCGACCGCACGGCCTTCCAGAACATGGTGAACACGTGTCACGCGGCCGGTGTGAAGGTCGTCGTGGACACCGTCATCAACCACATGGCGGCCGGCGGCGGCACCGGCACCGGTGGCTCGTCGTACTCGAAGTACACCTACCCCGGCCTGTACTCGGCGCCCGACTTCGACGACTGCACGGGCCAGATCACCGACTACCGAGACCGCTGGAACGTCCAGCACTGCGAACTGGTCGGCCTCTCCGACCTCGACACGGGCGAGAACTACGTCCGCGGCGCGATCGCCGGCTACATGAACGACCTGCTCTCCCTCGGCGTCGACGGCTTCCGCGTCGACGCGGCCAAGCACATGGACGCCGCCGACCTGGCGAACATCAAGTCCCGGCTGAGCAGCCCGTCGGTGTACTGGAAGCAGGAGGTCATCCACGGCTCCGGCGAGGCGGTCCAGCCCACCGAATACACGAGTAACGGCGACGTCCAGGAGTTCCGCTACGCCTACGACCTCAAGCGCGTCTTCAACAACGAGAACCTCGCCTACCTGAAGAACTACGGCGAGGGCTGGGGCTACATGAGCAGCGGTGTCTCCGGCGTCTTCGTCGACAACCACGACACCGAGCGCAACGGCTCGACCCTCAGCTACAAGGACAACGCCAACTACACCCTGGCCAACGTCTTCATGCTGGCCTGGCCCTACGGCGCCCCGGACATCAACTCCGGCTACGAGTTCTCCGACCACGACGCCGGCCCGCCGAACGGCGGCCAGGTGAAGGCCTGCTGGCAGGACGGCTGGAAGTGCCAGCACAACTGGCCGGAGATCAAGTCCATGGTCGGCTTCCGCAACGCCACCCGGGGCCAGGCCGTCACCAACTGGTGGGACAACGGCGGCGATGCGATCGCGTTCGGGCGCGGTAGCAAGGGCTTCGTGGCGATCAACCACGAGCCGGGTTCGCTGAGCCGGACCTACCAGACCTCACTGCCCGCGGGCACGTACTGCAACGTGCAGAACAACACGGCGGTGACGGTGAATTCGAGCGGCCAGTTCACGGCGACCCTCGGTTCGAACACGGCTCTGGCGATCTACGCGGGCAAGTCCGGCTGCTGAAGTCGGGCGCCGTACGCGGCCCCGGCCGTCCTGTGCCGACCGGGGCCGCTCCTCCGGCTCAAGTCCGGTGGTTGAAAGTTCTTTCCAATGGTTTCAAGACTCTTGCTGTAAGCGTTTCGGCGGCGATACGGTCGCGCGGGGTCGGACCCGAGAGAGCCGCGATGCAAGGAGTCCACGTCAGTGATACCGAGATGGCGTGCGCCCGCAAGGCGCCGAACTGCCCGTACCGGACGGGTCGCCGCGGTCACCGCCACCGCGCTGGCCGCAGCGCTCGTCCAGCCGCTCGCCGCCGGGGCGGCCACCCCACCGGCGCCCCCGTCCGACGCCAAGCTCGCCGCCGAGCCCGCCCGGCACGACGCCACCCGTGAGCAGTTCTACTTCGTCCTGCCGGACCGTTTCGCCAACGGCGACCCGCGCAACGACAAGGGCGGCCTGACCGGCTCCCGCCTCGCCACCGGCTACGACCCCACCGACAAGGGCTTCTACCAGGGCGGCGACCTCAAGGGCCTGACGAAGAAGCTCGACTACATCAAGGGCCTCGGCACCACAGCCCTGTGGATGGCCCCGATCTTCAAGAACCGGCCCGTGCAGGGCACCGGGGCCAACGCCTCGGCCGGCTACCACGGTTACTGGATCACGGACTTCACCCAGGTCGACCCGCACTTCGGCACCAACAAGGACCTGGAAACCCTCATCGACAAGGCCCACGCCAAGGGCATGAAGGTCTTCTTCGACGTCATCACCAACCACACCGCGGACGTCGTCGACTACGAGGAGAAGTCCTACGACTACCTGTCCAAGAGCGCGTTCCCGTACCTGACGAAGGACGGCAGGCCCTTCGACGACGCGGACTACGCGGACGGGAAGCGGGACTTCCCGGAGGTCGACGACGACTCGTTCCCGCGCACGCCGAAGGTCACCAGGAACGACAAGGTCCCCTCGTGGCTCAACGACCCGACCATGTACCACAACCGCGGCGACTCCACCTTCGCCGGTGAGAGCTCCGCCCACGGTGACTTCTCCGGGCTCGACGACCTGTGGACCGAGCGGCCCGAGGTCGTGCGCGGCATGGAGAAGATCTACCAGCGCTGGGTACGGGACTTCGACGTCGACGGCTTCCGGATCGACACCGTGAAGCACGTCAACATGGAGTTCTGGACCCAGTGGGCCACGGCCCTCGACGCCTACGCGGCCAAGCAGGGCCGGGACGACTTCTTCATGTTCGGCGAGGTGTACTCGGCCGACACGAACGTCACCTCCCCGTACGTCACCCAGGGCCGCCTCGACGCCACGCTCGACTTCCCCTTCCAGGAGGCCGCCCGCCAGTACGCCTCGCAGGGCGCGAGCGCGCAGAAGCTCGCCGGTGTCTTCGGCGACGACTACAAGTACACGACCGGCAAGGCCAACGCGTACGAGCAGGTCACCTTCCTCGGCAACCACGACATGGGCCGGATCGGGTCCTTCCTGAAGCAGGACGACCCGAAGGCCACCGACGCCGAGCTCCTCGCCAAGGACAAGCTCGCCAACGAGCTGATGTTCCTCAGTCGCGGCAACCCCGTCGTCTACTACGGCGACGAGCAGGGCTTCACCGGCCCGGGCGGCGACAAGGACGCCCGGCAGACCATGTTCGCCTCGCGCACCGCCGACTACCTCGACGACGACCGCATCGGCACCGACCGCACCCACGCCGAGGACGCCTACGACACCAAGGCGCCGCTCTACCGGCAGATCAGCGCCCTCGCGGCGCTCCGCAAGGCAAACCCCGCGCTCACCGACGGCGTCCAGCAGCAGCGGTACGCGGCCGACGGGCCGGGCGTCTACGCCTTCTCCCGCACCGACGCGAAGACCGGCACCGAGTACGTCGTCGCCTTCAACAACGCCGGCGAGAAGAAGACCGTGACCTTCCCGGCCGGCTCGGCCGGCATGACCTTCAAGGGCATCCACGGCACCAGCGCCTCCCCGAAGAGCGACGGCGACAAGAAGCTCACGGTCACCGTCCCGGCCGGCTCGGCGATCGTCCTCAAGGCGGCCGGAAAGCTCGCCAAGCCCGCCACCGCGCCCGCCATCACCCTCAAGGCCCCGGCCGCGGGTGCCACGGGCACCGTCGAGGTCACGGCCGACGTGGACGGCGGACAGCTGAACCGCGTCGTCTTCGCCGCCCAGACCGGCACCGGCAAGTGGCGGGTCCTCGGCTCCGCCGACCACGCCCCCTACAAGGTCACCCACACCATCGGCAAGAACGTGGCACCGGGCACGGCCCTGCGCTACAAGGCCGTCGTGGTGGACTCGGCCGGCCGCACCGCGAGCGCCCTGGCCGCCTCCACCACCGGCACCCCGCCGGCGCCCGAGCCGCCCACCGCCTCCTCCCGCGACTACGCGATCGTCCACTACAAGCGCGCGGACGGCGACTACGCCGACTGGGGCCTGTACGCCTGGGGCGACCTCGCCGAGGGCGAGGCCACCGAATGGCCGAAGAGCCACCCCTTCACCGGCCGGGACGCCTACGGCGCCTTCGCCTGGGTCAAGCTCAAGCCCGGCGCCTCGAACGTCGGCTTCCTCGTCATCGACAAGGACGGCACCAAGGACGTCTCCACCGACCGCACGATCGACGTCACCAAGACCGGTGAGATCTGGATCGAGCAGGGCAAGGACACCGTCACCACCGAACGGCCGGAGTACCCGGCACCCGACAAGGGCAAGGCCGTCCTGCACTACCACCGGGCCGACGGGAACTACGACGGCTGGGGCCTGCACGTCTGGACCGGCGCCGCCAACCCCACCGAGTGGTCGAAACCCCTCCAACCGGTCAAGACTGATTCCTATGGCGCAGTCTTCGAGGTACCGCTCACCGACGGAGCCACCAGCCTCAGCTACATCCTGCACAAGGGCGACGAGAAGGACCTGCCCAGCGACCAGTCCCTCGACCTCAAGGCGGGTGGCCACGAGGTGTGGCTGGTGAGCGGCCAGGAGAAGTACCTGCTCCCGCAGCCCGCGGGCAGTGCGGCCGCCCTCGACCTGACCACCTCCAAGGCCGTCTGGATCGACCGCGACACCCTCGCCTGGAACGGCTCCGACGCCGCCGCCTCCACCCAGCTGCTGTACTCCCGCGACGGCTCGATCGCGGTGAAGGACGGCGCCCTGACCGGTGACGCCAAGTGGCTGCGCCTGTCGAAGAGCGAGCTGACCGACGCCCAGAAGGCGAAGTTCCCGCACCTGAAGGAGTACGACGCCTGGACCGTCGACCCGCGCGACCGCGACCGGGTCCGTGAGGCCCTGCGCGGGCAGGTCGTCGCCACCCGGCACGCGGTGAACGGAGCGGTGCTCGCGGCGACCGGCGTCCAGCTCGCCGGTGTCCTCGACGACCTGTACTCCGGTGCGACCGAGGCCGACCTCGGGCCCACGTTCGACAAGGGCCGCCCCACGCTGTCCGTGTGGGCGCCGACCGCCCAGCAGGTGTCCCTGGAGATCGGTGACTCCACCACCGCGATGCGGCGCGACGCCGGCACCGGCGTCTGGTCCGTCACCGGCCCGAAGTCCTGGAAGGGCAAGCCCTACCGCTACGTCGTGAAGGTCTGGGCCCCCAGCGTCCGCAAGGTCGTCACCAACAAGGTCACCGACCCCTACGCCCTGGCTCTCACCGCCGACTCGAAGCGCAGCCTCGTCGTCGACCTGGACGACAAGGCGCTCAAGCCCTCCGGCTGGTCGGCGTACACCAAGCCGAAGGCCGTGCCGCTGCGGGACGCGCAGATCCAGGAACTGCACATCCGCGACTTCTCCGTCGAGGACCGCACGGCGAAGCACCCCGGCACCTATCTGGCCTTCACCGACAAGGCCAGTGACGGCAGCAAGCACCTGCGCGAACTGGCGAAGGCGGGCACCTCGTACGTCCACCTGCTGCCCGCGTTCGACATCGCCACCATCCCGGAGAGGAAGGCCGACCAGGCGAAGACCGACTGCGACCTGGCCTCCTTCCCCGCCGACTCCGACCAGCAGCAGGAGTGCGTCGGGAAGATCGCCGCGAAGGACGCCTACAACTGGGGCTACGACCCGTTCCACTACACGGTCCCCGAAGGCTCCTACGCCACCGACCCGGACGGCACCGCCCGCACGGTCGAGTTCCGCAAGATGGTGAGGGCCCTCAACGACGACGGGCTGCGGGTCGTCATGGACGTCGTCTACAACCACACCGCGGCGAGCGGCCAGGCGGACACCTCCGTCCTGGACCGCATCGTGCCCGGCTACTACCAGCGGCTCCTCGCCGACGGCTCGGTCGCGAACAGCACCTGCTGCGCCAACACCGCCACCGAGAACGCCATGATGGGCAAACTCGTCGTCGACTCGGTCGTCACCTGGGCCAAGGAGTACAAGGTCGACGGCTTCCGCTTCGACCTCATGGGCCACCACCCGAAGGCCAACATCCTCGCGGTCCGGAGGGCCCTCGACGCGCTGACCCTCGCGAAGGACGGCGTCGACGGCAAGAAGATCATCCTCTACGGGGAGGGCTGGAACTTCGGCGAGATCGCCGACGACGCCCGGTTCACCCAGGCCACACAGAAGAACATGGCCGGCACCGGCATCGCCACCTTCTCCGACCGGGCCCGTGACGCCGTCCGCGGCGGCGGCCCCTTCGACGAGGACCCCGGCGTCCAGGGCTTCGCGTCCGGTCTGTACACCGACCCGAACTCCTCGAAGAACAACGGCACCGAGGCCGAGCAGAAGGCCCGCCTGCTGCACTACCAGGACCTCATCAAGGTCGGCCTGTCCGGCAACCTCGCCGGCTACCGCTTCACCGACACCGCGGGCAAGGAGGTCAAGGGCTCCGAGGTCGACTACAACGGCGCCCCCGCCGGGTACGCCGACGCCCCCGGAGACGCCCTCGCCTACGCCGACGCCCACGACAACGAGTCCCTGTTCGACGCGCTCGCCTTCAAGCTGCCCGCTTCGACGAGCGCGGCCGACCGGGCCCGGATGCAGGTCCTGGCCATGGCGACGGCCACCCTCTCGCAGGGCCCGGCCCTCTCGCAGGCGGGCACCGACCTGCTGCGCTCCAAGTCCCTGGACCGCAACTCCTACGACAGCGGCGACTGGTTCAACGCCGTCCACTGGAGGTGCGAGGACGGCAACGGCTTCGGCCGCGGCCTGCCCATGGCGGCGGACAACACCGACAAGTGGCCGTACGCCAAGCCCTTGCTGACCAAGGTCACGGTGGGCTGCGAGCAGATCGAGGGCACCTCGGCCGCCTACCGTGACCTGCTGCGGATCCGGAGCACCGAGAAGGACTTCTCCCTCGGCACGGCCGCACAGGTGCAGTCCCGGCTGTCCTTCCCGCTGTCCGGCACGGACGAGACGCCGGGCGTGATCACCATGCGGCTCGGTGACCTCGTCGTCGTCTTCAACGCCACGCCGGAGAAGCAGGAGCAGCGCGTGCCCGCACTGGCCGAGGCGGGGTACCGGCTGCATCCGGTCCAGGCGGCGGGGGCGGACTCTACCGTCAAGTCCGCCTCCTACGCTGCCGGATCGGGAACCTTCGCCGTTCCGGGGCGCACGGTCGCCGTCTTCACCCGGGCCGCCGGATAGCGCACTACGTTGGGTGGGGCGGACCGTGATCCACGGCCCGCCCCACCCCCGTACGCGCCCCGAGAGGCACGCCAGCGGCATGCAGCACAGCTCCGGCACCACCGTGCTGGTCGTGGACGACGTCGCGGCCAGCCGCTACGCCATGGGCGCGGTGCTGCAACGGGCCGGCCACCGGGTCGTGCCCGTCGCCAGCGGCAGCGAGGCACTCGTCGAACTCGACGTACGGCTGCGGGACGGCACCCTGCCCGACGTGGCCCTCGTCGACGTGGGCCTGCCCGACATGAGCGGCTTCGAACTGTGCCGCCGGGTCCGGGCCCAGCCGCCCATGGCCGCACTGCCCGTCGTGCACTTCTCGGCCGCCGCGACCGCACCCGGCGACCGGTGCCGGGGGCTCGACGCCGGCGGGGACGCCTACCTGACCGTGCCCGCCGAACCACGGGAGATCCAGGCCGTCGTCCGGGCCGCCGTACGCGGGGCCCGGCGCGCCACGGGCGCCGAGTCCGCCGTGCACCGGCTGACGCTGCTGGCCGAGGCCGTCATCACCGTGCAGGCGGCCCGCTGCCCGCGGGAACTGGCCACCGCGGCCGCCGAGGGCACCGCACGCCTCACCGCCTCACCCACCGTGGTGTTCGTCGTCGGCCCGGACGGGGAGCCGTACCGCGGCACGGCCCGGGGCCGCCCCGCGGACGCGGACGGCGACGCCCACCAGGCGGCGGCACGGCTGGTCACCCGGCTCGCGGAGGGCCGCACGGGCGTGCACACCACCGTCGTGCCCGCGCCGCTGTGGCCGGCCGGGGTCTTCCGGCCGGGCGTCGAGGAGGACGCCCGCGTGACCGTGGCGACGGCCCAGGACGGCCGGACGACGGTGTGCCTCGCCACGCCCGTGCGGCGCACGGCGGTCGGCGACCCCGCCGACGACGGGCTGCGCGCCCGCCTCGCCCAGGCCACCGCGCTCGCCGCCGAACCGCTGCTGATGTACCGGGTGGAGCGGCACGTCGCCCTCACCCTCCAGCGCAGCTTCCTGCCCCGGCCGCACAAGCTGCCGCACCTGCCCGGCGTCGACATCGTCGTCCGGTACGTGCCCGCCTCCGAGCAGACCGAGATCGGCGGCGACTTCTACGCCGCCCTGCGCACCCGCGAGGGGATCCTCACCGCCGTCGGGGACGTCGTCGGGCACTCGCTGGACGCGGCCACCGTCATGGTCGAGATCCGCCACGCCCTGCGCGCCTACTGCGTCGACGAGAGCAACCCGGTCGTGCTGGCCACGCGGCTCGACCGGATGCTCCAGGAGTACCACCCCGACGTCACGGCCACCGTGTGCCTGGCCCTGGTCGACCCCGGCAGCGGGCGGGTACGCATCGCCAACGCCGGCCACATCCCGCCGCTGATCCTGCGCGCGGGAGGCGACGCCCGGTACGCCGACGCCTGCGGTCCGCTGCTCGGACTGGGCCTGGAGCGGCCCCCGGCGACGGAGTGCCGTCTGCACCGGACCGACCGCCTGCTCATGGTCACCGACGGCCTCATCGAGACCCGCGGCATCCCCGTCACGACCTCCATGGACCAGCTCCGCACGGCCGCCGCCGACGCCCCGCCCGGCCTCGACACCCTCTGCGACGTGCTGCTGGGCTGCTTCGGCCGCGACCCCGAGGACGACATCGCGATGCTGGCCCTGCGGCTAGGGTGAGCCCGTTGGCCGCCCAGAACAGGAGTACTGATGCCGCAGATCACCGTCGACTATTCCGCCGACCTCGCCGACGACTTCGACCGGCCCGGTTTCGCGAAGGCGCTGCACGAGGCGACGGTCGAGATCGCGGCCGCCAAGCCGGCGGCGTGCAAGAGCCGGTTCCGTCCGACCGAGGACATCGTGGTCGGCCCCGAGGCCGAGGGGCACGCCCATGTGCACGTCCACATCGCGCTCCTCGCCGGCCGCACCGACGAGACCAAGGAGCGGCTCACCCAGGCCGCGCTGGAACTGCTGCGGACCCACCTCAAGCCCGCCGGGGGGCGCGCGCTGCACGCCTCCGCCGAGGTCCGCGACCTGGACCCGTCATACGCGAAGTTCGAGAGCTGAGCCGGCTCAGCTCGCCAGGGCGATGAGCCGGCCGGCCAGGTGCGCGAACGGGCCGTCGGCCGGCTCGTCCTTGACGATGTCGCGCAGCAGCGCGGCCATCTCCTCGTCGTAGGCGGCGCTGACCGCGGCGAGCGCCGCGAAGTCGTTGACGAGCTGGGGCTCCAGCTCCTCGCGCGGGATGCGCCGGCCGTCCAGCCAGAGCAGCGCCGTCGACTCGGCGAGCGAGATCCAGGAACGGACGACCAGTTCGAGGCGCGCGGGCGGATCGGTCACGCCCAGGTGCGAAAGGATCTGGACATACGCGGCCTGCCGTACGGAGTCGACGAGCGCGTTGGTCGTCGAGGAGCCGACCGCCGGACCGCCGCGCATCAGGGCGGAGAAACCGGGCCCGTGCTCGTCCACGAAGTCGAAGTAGCGGTGCATCACGCGCAGCAGTCGCGCCCCCAGCGGACCCTCGTGCGGCTCCACGAAACGGGCCGCCAGATCGTCCGAGGCCCGCTGCAACGCGGCCTCGTACAGGCTGAGTTTGCCGGGGAAGTAGTGGTAGACCAACGGGCGTGAAATGCCCGCGGCCGACGCTATCTCGTCGATGGAGACCTCGTCGGGCGAGCGGCGGCTGAACAGTTCGAGGGCGACGCCGATCAACTGCTGCCGCCGCTCCTCGACTCCCATTCTGCGGCGAACCCCGATAGTCATGCGAACACCTTACCGATCGATTCCGGCCTCGAACGGGCCGGATCGATCACGGGGCTTCCCCGGCCTCACCGCACGGGCCCGGAAACCGCCGGTGTCAGCGCAGCCCGCGCAGCGAACGCCCGTCCTTCAGGGTGCCCTTGAGCTGAGCCTGCGCTCCCTGCTCGGCCGGCACGGTCAGCAGACTGCCCTGCTGTACTCCGTTCACGCCGCCCGTCGCCCGGATCGACGCGGTCTCCCGCCCTCCCGCCGCCAGCAGGTACCAGTCGCCGGCCTTCGACTTCCACAGCACCCCGGCCAGCACGTGCGGGTCACGCTCCCCGCACGCCGGGACGTTCTCGGCCTTCGCCGCCGCGGCCCCGTACGCCGCGCCCGGTGTGTGGAACTGCGCCAGCACCCGCGCCCCGCCGCCCCGCCAGGTCTCGGCCCGGGTGCACACCCACGCCGCCGAGCCGCTCGCGTCGGGCAGCGGCTGCTCGTTGAACGCCCAGGCGTTGACGCTCCGCACCCCCGCCGAGCGCACCGTGCCCAGCGAGCAGGCGAACGGCTGCCAGGTGCGCAGCGCCGCGGCGCCGGAAACCTCGCGCGGTGAGCCCGGCCGCCCGGTGGTGAGCCGCGCCGGGACGAGTTCGCCGAGGTCGGTCAGCAGCCGCGTCCTGGCGCCGTCGGTCACCTGCAGCACGTTCCACGAGGTGCAGGGGCCGGACCGCAGGGCCGGGCCGGCCAGGGGCGTGGTCACACCGTCGGTGAGCGTGAGGTCCATCGCGCCGGAGCGCGGCTTCATCAGGTCCCGCTCGGCGGCCTTCTTCACCCAAGGGGCCGTCAGATAGCGGACGTTGCCGTCGGAGCGGCCCAGGACCACCGCGCCCGCCTCGGCCCGGCCGGCCCCGTCGACCCGGGCGAAGTCGAGGGCGGCGCCCTGCGTGCCGTCCTTCGGCTCGGCGTACCGGGCGATGCGCAGACCGTCGTAGAGGATCACCACGCGCGCCGCGTCGACCGTCCCCGCGTACAGCAGCTGGGGCGGTCCGGCCGGGCCGCCGGAGAGGGTGCCGGGGGTCACCGACACCTGGACCGTCTCACCCGGGCGGGCCCACACGGCCAGGGCGCGCCGTAGCAGGGCCTCGTCGCCGGTCAGGTCGCCGCGGGCCGGCCACACGGAGAAGTCGGTGCGCGCCGAGCTGCGCCAGGCGGCCGGGGGCATCCGGGTCAGCTTCGAGGGGTCCAGGGCGGCCTGCGCGGCCGGGTTGCGCGCGTACGGCGGTGCCGCGGCGCCCTCGGGGCCCCAGCCGTCACCGGGCAGGCCGAGCAGCGCCCCGCACACCAGCAGGGCGGCACCGGCGGCCAGCGCGGCCTTCAGGTGCTGGCGGCGGCGCATCAGGTCGGTGGGGCGGGCCTGGAGCGAGCACGGGTCGAACTCGGGTGAGTCCAGCAGCCCGTACTGGGCGGGGATCCCGTCGGCCTCCAGCACCGCGCCCTCCGGGTCGGCGACCCCCACCTCGGCGAGGACCTTGCACACCCCGTCGTCCGTGAGCCGCTCCAGACCGCGCAGCGCGTAGACGGCCCGGGCCGGTCCCGACAGGGTGGACAACCGTTGGTCCAGGGCGAGTTCGTCGGCGCCGCCGGAGCGCGGGAACAGCTTCAGGCCCCACACGTGCGGCAGCAGCGGCGGCAGCTGGGACCGCTTGGGCCACGCCTTCGCCGTCAGTGGCAGCCCCGCCTCCAGTGCCGCGCGCAGCACCTGGAGACGGATCAGGGCGTAGCAGGGGTCACCGTCCCGGCCGGTGGACTGGGCGGGGATCACCGGGGCCGGTGTGCGGTTGCGGGGGAGGGCCCGCTGGGTGAGGGCGTGTGCGGTCAGGACGCGGCGACTGCGGCCAAGCCGGGGCGGCAGCACCAGGTAGGCCAGCCGGACGAGCCGCGGGTAGTGCTCGACGAGCGCGGCCTCGGCCTGCTCGACGTCCACGACCAGACCGGTGGGGGAGGGAGGAGCGGGGCGCTGGGCGACATCCTGTGACTGCACGTTCAGCAGAACGAGCGAATCGGGGGATGGTCACCTGGAAGCGGAGCGTCACGCCCCCGGGTGCTGCCCGGGCTCCACGAGCAGCCGGGCGTAGTTCGCCATCGACCGCCGGTAGCGCGGCAGATGCGGGGCCAGGGCGCCCAGGGCCAGCGCCAGGGCCTCCCGGTCGCGGCCGAGGTTCGACAGGCACAGGGCGAGACAGGCGCGTACGGCGTCGTCCAGCTCGTCGGACGGCGCGACCAGTTCGGGCGTCAGCAGGGCGACGCCCTCCTCGGCCCGGCCGATGTTCCGCAGGGAGCTGGCCAGCTGGATCTTCGTCCGGCGGGCCTTGTAGGGGCTCACGTCGGCGAGGCCGAGCTCCAGCGCCTCCCGGTACAGAGGGACCGCCTTGTCGGAGCGGCCCGTGGAGTCCCAGGCGCAGGCCTGCTCGAACGGGGCGTGCGGACTGCCTTCGGGCAGCTCGGCGACGAGGGCGTCGACGTCGGCGCGGAAGCGGGCCTCGTCCTCCTCCGTCTCGGCGTAGTCGTCGAAACGGTCCCAGAGGGCGGCCACACGGTCTTCCCAGTCCTGATCCACCGGGACACCCTCGCACACGCGTGCACACCGGGGCAGCGGGATTTTGAGCACGGCGGGCGCCGCAGCCGTATCGAAAGCGAGAGCCTCTTGCCGGGGCTCCGTGCGGCATGCGTCCGGATCGTGCCGTGGCAGGACCGTGCCGATGAGGACCGGAGGAACAGATGAGGGTGACCCGACCGATGCTCGCGCTGAGCGGCGCGGTGGCGATACTGGCGCTGACCGGCTGCGGCGGATCCGGCGGCAAGGACGAGGCTGCCGTTCCCAAAGAGGTGAGCGGCAGCCTGGAGCACATCGCGGCCGAGGCCGACTGCGAGCCGGACATGCAGACCGACGCCGACACCATCCGCCAGGCCCTGTGCAAGAAGGGCAAGGACAAGTACGTCCTCGCCACCTTCGCCACCGACCGCGGCCAGCGCGAGTGGCTCAACAGCGCCAAGGACTACGGCGGCTACTACCTCGTCGGACGCAAGTGGGTCGCCGTCGGCCAGCAGAAGACGGTCACCGCGCTCCAGGGCACCCTCGGCGGCACGATGGAGGAGGGTTCCGAGCACATGAACCCCGGCGGCAGCCACAACAAGGGCGGCGGTCACGGCGGCGGCAGCAGCCACCACGGCTGATCGCCCCGGGGCGGAAAAGCCGAAAGCCGGCGGTGGGAATTCCCACCGCCGGCTTTCGGCTTTGTCGGACCAGGACTACTGGCAGTCCTCGCCGTTGTTGATGCACTGGACCATCTCGTTCATCACGTTCTCGTCGAAGAAGTTGATGAAGTCGTTGTGGTCGGTGATCGCCTTGTGCAGCTGCTCCGGGAAGGAGTCGACCGCGAAGGCGTTCTGCACCTGTCCGTTGTTGATCTGCGGCGCCTGTACGTCGTAGACCAGGCGGACCTGGAGCTGGGGGATGGCCTTGAAGCCGTTCGAGCAGCTGCCGTCCGCCTCCACGAAGTCCACGTGGGTGCGGTGGTTGGCGCTGTCGATGTTCTGGCCGTCCCAGCAGCTCTGGAAGTTGGACGTCCGGACCACGGAGCTGCCCTCGGGGCAGAGCGGGTACTTGTCCGTGACCTGGCGGTCCTCGAAGCCGGTGCAGCTCCAGGAGGTGTTGGCGTTGTTCAGGCCGTTGGTGAAGGACTTGGCGTCACCGGTGATGATGCGCAGGGCCTTCGGCATCGCCACGACGTCGCTGGTGCGGTTGCCGACGAACTTCAGCTGCGCCTCGGCCGGCTCGACGATCTTGCCGACGTTGCCGTCCTGGCCACCGCCGGGCTGACCGGCGTCGATGTCGTCCGAACCGTCCTGGATCCGCAGGACCGGCCAGAAGTACGAGGACTTGTCGCCCTGGTTCTGGCAGGTGGTCTGGGCGTTCGCCAGGTCCTCGTCGCTCGCGAAGGCGTTGTTGCTCTGGTTGCCGACGTAGTCGTGCTGGTGCTGCGCGCCGTTGGAGACACCCGGCGCCACGATCACGTTGTCCGAGTTGCGGTTCTCGTTCTCGTTGGTGCCGCAGTTCGTGGTGAACGTGCCCGTGGAACCGCCGTCGCCGTTCGCGGCGAGGCCGTTCGGCAGGTTGCGGGAGTTGGGCTGGACGTCCTGGATGTTGATGAAGTCGTCCGCCACGGGGCCGTTGTCGGCCTGGCCGCCGTTGCCGCCCTGGTCCTGCCCGTTGTCCTGGCCGCCGTTGTCCTGACCCTGGTCCTGACCGCCCTGGTCCTGACCGCCCTGGTCCTGGCCGTCATTGTTCTGGCCGTCGTTGTTCTGGTCACCGCCGGCCTGGCCGTCGTTGGTGTTGGCCTCGGCGGCCATGCCCTTGCAGGCGGCCAGCTGCTCGAGGTTGCCCGGGGCCTGTCCGCCCACCCGCCGGATGTTGATGCCGATCCGGTCGATGACCGCGACGCGCTTCGACTTCAGCGGGCCGAGGATGGCGTTGTCGACGAAGCCAGCGTCACCGGCCTGGGCCTGACGCGTGGAGGCGAGCCGGGTGTAGGCCTCGCTGATCTGCTTGTCGAGGTTGGCCAGCTCCTTGTCCACCCCCTGGCGGGCACCGTCCGGCACATCGGTCAGCTTCTGTCCGACGTCCGGGCACTGGATCGTGGCGATCTGTGCGCCCGCGGACTTCGTCTGGTTCGCCGAGTTCTCCTCGTGCGCCGAGGCGTAGAAGTTTGCCCAGATCAGCCCGCCCCCACCGAGCGCTAGGGCCGCCGATGCGGCAATGGCCTTGGTGGCCAGCGGCGTACGGCGTTTTCTTGTGTTGCGTCCCATGGAACTCCTCTGACTTCCTTTTTCGGGGGCATCGAGGCGCCCGACAGGAGTGAAGCGGCTCCCTTCCATACGGAGGGCGTCCCAGAGGTGTTCAGAGGTCTCGGAAATTGATGCGAGATTCGTGAGGACTCTGTGCCCTCAACAGCCCCTTTGGCACCGGGAGTTGTGAATCATCCACGGTGGGTGAGGCGGCCCGTCCGGTTTCATCGCCCGTGGTCGAGATACGCGAGAACCGCCAGCACGCGCCGGTTGTCGTCGTCCGAGACCTCAAGCCCCAGTTTGGCGAAGATGTTGGCGGTGTGCTTGGCGATCGCCCGTTCCGTCACGACCAGCTTCCCGGCGATCGCCGCGTTGGACCGGCCCTGCGCCATCAGCTCCAGCACCTCCAGCTCCCGGGGCGTCAGCCGCGCCAGCGGCCGGTCGTCGCCCGAACGGCGGGCCAGCAGTTGCTGGATGACCTGCGGGTCCATCGCCGTGCCCCCGGCGGCGACCCGCCGTACGGCGTCCACGAACTGCTCGGCGTCGAACACCCGGTCCTTCAGCAGATAGCCGACCCCGCCGGTGCCGTCGGCGAGCAGCTCACGCGCGTACAGCTGCTCCACGTGCTGGGAGAGCACCAGCACCGGCAGCCCGGGCCGCTGCCGGCGGGCGTCGAGCGCGCACTGCAGGCCCTCGTCGGTGTGCGTGGGCGGCAGGCGTACGTCGACGACGGCGACGTCCGGGTCCAGTTCGGCCAGCGCGGCGGCCAGTTCGGGACCGGACTCGACGGCCGCAGCGATCTCGAAGCCGTGCGCCTGGAGCAGCCGGACGAGTCCGTCGCGCAGCAGGAAGAGGTCTTCGGCCAGGACTACGCGCAAGGGATCTCCATGGTGACCATGGTGGGGCCGCCCGCGGGACTGCTGACGGCCAGGACGCCGTCGAATGTACCCAGTCGCCGCTCGATCCCGGCCAGCCCCGAACCGGCCCCGATCACCGCGCCGCCCTTGCCGTTGTCGGTGACGGTCGCCCGCAGCATGCCGTCCGCCCGGTGCAGGTCGATCCAGATCCGGTCGGCGCCCGAGTGCTTCACGGCGTTGGCGAGCAGCTCGCTCACGGCGAAGTACGCGGCCGACTCCACCGGCGCCTGGGCCCGCCCGGGCAGGTCCACGCTCACCTCGGTGGCCACCGGCAGCCGCAGCGCCAGCGCCCGTACCGCGTCGCCCAGGCCCCGCTCGGCGAGGACCGGCGGGTGAATGCCGCGCACCAGCTCGCGCAGCTCGGCCAGCGCCTCCACCGAGGACTTCCGCGCCTGCGCGATCAACTCCTTGGCCTGGGCGGGGTCTTTGTCGAGGAGCGCCTCGATGGTGCCCAGGTCCATGCCGACCGCGACCAGCCGCGCCTGGGCCCCGTCGTGCAGGTCCCGCTCGATGCGCCGCAGTTCGGCCGCGGAGGCGTCGACCGCGTCCCGCCGGGTCTCGGTCAGGACCCGTACCCGCTCGGCCAGTTCCCGCTGGTTACCGCCGAGCACGGCCCGGGTGAGCCGGAAGTGGACGGCCAGCAGGCGCGGGGTGAGGAAGTGCGCGAGGAACAGCAGCACGAGGCCCAGGGCCGCCGCACCGAACGCGGAGGCCTGCCCGGTGACCGGCACGAACCCGTACCAGTACCCGTCGGGGAAGACCCGCCACAGCCCGATCGCGAGCGCGAACCCCTCCAGCGGATAGAGGAGCAGAGCCGCCGGCAGCAGCGCCGTGACGAATCCGGCGGTCATGTCGACCGGCAGCCACCGCAGGTCCCGCCAGGTCGCCGGGTCGCGCAGCATCCCGAAGGTGCGCGACCAGGGGTTGGCGTCCTTCGGCAGCGGCCGGTACGCCGGAGGGATCCGCACCCCGCCCCACTCCGCCGCGAGCACCCGCCGCCAGTCGGCGAACGCCCGCACCCCCGTCAGCACGTACGGCGTGGTGACGAGCCCGACCCCGATCGGGATGAGCGCGATCGAGACCAGGGACAGGCAGAAGCACAGCACCGCCCCCGGCAGGGAGACGAGGGCCAGCGCCAGCCCCCGCACCGCGGCGAGCCCGATGCCCCGCCCTGTCGTCCGCCCGTCGCCGTTCATCGTGTCCGTGGTCATGGCGTCAGTCTCGTCGAGCGCGCGCGCCTGGTCACGGGGCCGGGACACCCGGCCCGGGGGTGGTGCTACGTACACCCCGGCCGGGTTGTTCAGGCACCGGCGCCGGACGCGAGAACCTTCGCCTCCACCTCCGCGTCGAGGCCCGAGCGCGGCCGGTCCGGGCGCTGGGGCGCCACGCCCCCGAGGTCCTGGAGCCACTGCCAGGTGTCCGCCACGGTCTCCTCGACGGGCCGGCAGACCAGCCCGGCCCCGACCGCCCGGGAGACGTCCGCGCTGTGCAGGGCGTCGTGCAGGTCGCTGCCCGGCGGCACCCACACCGGCAGCTCGGTCCACGGCTCGATGCCCGCCTCCAGGATCACCCCGGGTTCGGTCCAGCGGAGCTCGGCGGTGCCGCCGGTGACTCGCGCGCAGGCGTCGAGCAGCGCGCCCATGGTGGCGTGCCCTTGCGGACTGACCAGGTTGTACGGCCCGCTCAGCTCCTGCTCGGCCGCGTGCAGGATCCACCCGGCGAGGTCGCGGACGTCCACGTACTGGAGGGGCAGTTCACGCGGGCCGGGCGCCAGCACCGGGCCGCCGCGCGCCGTGCGGCCCAGCCACCAGGGCAGCCGGCCGATGTTCTCGTACGGGCCGAGGATCAGCCCGGATCGTACGAGCACCGACCGGTCCGCGCCGAAGGCGTCCAGCACGGCCAGTTCACCGCCCCGCTTGTCCTGCGGGTACGCGGTCTGCTCCGCGTCGGCCGACGCCCCCTCCACCACGGGCGCGTCCTCGCCGTACCCGGCGGGCGGGGCCCACGCGTACACCGAGCAGCTCGACACGTACACGTACCGGCCGGCGCGGCCCCGCAGCAGCCGCGCCGTGTCCCGCACCGCGCTCGGCGCAGCCGACCAGGTGTCGACGACGACGTCCCACTCGCCCGGGTGTTCGGCCAGGGCGGACAGCCCGCCGGGCGCGGTGCGGTCGCCGAGCAGCGACCGTGCGCCCGGCGGGGCCTCGTGCCGCCCCCGGTGGAAGACGGTCACGTCCCAGCCCCGTCCCAGCGCCGCCTCCACGACGGCCCGCCCCACGAACTCCGTACCGCCCAGCATCAGAAGCCTCATGCCGGTGACTCTGCCCGGCCGGGCGAGGGGGCGGAACAGGGATCTGCTGTCAGCAGACGGAGCACGCCCGGTCGCCCGGGACGTCAGTGTCCCGTCGGGGGCACGTACTTGTAGCCGACGCGGCGCACCGTCCGGATCGTGTCGCGGTGCTCCGCACCCAGCTTGCGGCGCAGCCGGGCGACGTGGACGTCGACCGTGCGGCCGTCACCCACGTGCCCGTAACCCCACACCGTGCCGACCAGCTGGTCGCGGGTGTGCACCCGGCCCGGGTGCGCCACCAGGTGCGCCAGCAGCTCGAACTCCAGATACGTGAGGTCCAGGGGCCGCCCGGCCACCTGGGCGGTGCGCTGCACGGTGTCGACGCGGATCAGCGGCTCCCCGCCCGGCTCGGCAGCGGGCTCGGCAGCGGGCTCCGGCCCGGCGGCCCGCGGCAGGTCGGGCACCGCCACCGGGAACGGCGGCTGCTGGTCGGCAGGGACGAGCACCAGGTAGCCGACCATCGGCGGCTGCCCCGGCAGCGTGGGCAGGGTGTGCGGCGGCGCCGGCAGCCAGGTGGCACCCGGCAGCAGGTCCGCGACCGTTACCACCTCGTCCCGGTCGACGGCACGCAGCCGGTGCCGGGGGCCGTGCGGCGCGGGGGCGTTGAGAGGGGCGGCGGTGGACAGAGAACGAGTGGTCGCCATGAGAGGTCAGCTCTTTCGCGCGAGGAGTTCGTCGGGGAGGTCGACGGCCGCGATTCGTGGTCGGGCTCGCCGAGGGACGTACGCGGTTCGCGCTGGCCGAAGGCCGGGGTGTACGGCTTTAGAGGGCCGGCGCGTTCATCGCGCGGCAACACACCCGGTCGAAGTCGTCGTGCTGACGGGACGGCCAGAAGGGCTCAAGGTCGTGACGACCCGTCGCGATGCACTTCTGGTGGCTGGCCATGACTCCATTGAAGCAGAGCTGATCCGTCACGGGGACCCTCCTCTCACTGCTTGGACAACCGCGCCCGTCAGGGGCGCGGGGAACCGCGCGACAGGTCACGACGCCGCGGCCAGACGAACCGAGGCGCCCACCACGAACGGTGAGCGCCTCGGGGAGCTTGCGGGACAGGTCAGACCTGGCCGGCCTTCTCCAGCGCCGAGCAGCAGGTGTCGACGAGCAGCCGCGTCACCACGTACGGGTCGACGTTGGCGTTGGGACGGCGGTCCTCGATGTAGCCCTTGCCGTCCTTCTCGACCTGCCACGGGATGCGGACCGAGGCGCCGCGGTCGGAGACGCCGTAGGAGTACTTGTCCCACGGGGCGGTCTCGTGCAGGCCGGTGAGGCGGTCGTCGATGCCGGCGCCGTAGTTCTTGACGTGGTCGAGCGGCTTGGAGCCCTCGCCGAGCGACTCGGCCGCGGTGATGATCGCGTCGTAGCTCTCGCGCATCGCCTTGGTGGAGAAGTTGGTGTGCGCACCGGCGCCGTTCCAGTCGCCCTTGACCGGCTTGGGGTCGAGGGTGGCGGCGATGTCGAAGTCCTCGGCGGTGCGGTAGAGCAGCCAGCGGGCCACCCACAGGTGGTCGGAGACCTCCAGCGGGGAGACCGGACCGACCTGGAACTCCCACTGGCCGGGCATGACCTCGGCGTTGATGCCGGAGATGGCGAGACCGGCCTTCAGGCAGTTGTCCAGGTGCGCCTCGACGACGTCACGGCCGAAGATCTCGTCCGCGCCGACACCGCAGTAGTAGCCGCCCTGCGGGGCCGGGAAGCCGCCCTTGGGGAAGCCGAGCGGGTAGCCGTCCTTGAAGAACGTGTACTCCTGCTCGATGCCGAAGATCGGCTCCTGCGCCGCGAACTTCTCCGCGACCTCGGCCAGCGCCGCGCGGGTGTTGCTGGCGTGCGGGGTGAGGTCGATGTTCAGGACCTCGCACAGCACCAGGATGTCGTCGCCGCCGCGGATCGGGTCCGGGCAGGAGAAGACCGGCTTGAGGACGCAGTCCGAGGAGTGGCCCTCGGCCTGGTTGGTGGAGGACCCGTCGAAGCCCCAGATCGGCAGCGCGTCCAGACCGGCGGGGGCGCCCGTGATGATCTTGGTCTTGGAACGCAGCTTGGCCGTCGGCTCGGTGCCGTCGATCCAGATGTACTCAGCCTTGAAGGTCACGGGCCTCATCCTCGGGTGTGTCCGGGCGCGTATCGCGGGTGCTGTGCGGCGCTGCGGCACCGGGGCGCCGCGTCTGCTGCCCGGCAGCCTGGCAACAGGCGATTTCCCGGCCATTGCTCGCATGTGAACCCCGTGTTACCGGGTGACGCTGTGCCGCCCGTCACGCCGAGAGGCCGCGCCGCGCGGGCCCGCATACGCCGGTCCTGCCGCCCCTGGCCGGGGGCGGCAGGACCGGTGACACGTACGAGGTGGGCGGCCGAGGGGGTGGCCGCCGCCTCATCGGTTCACTGGGTCGTACGGCGTCACCCCACCTTCTCGATCAGGGCCCGGCGGATCAGGAACTTGCCGGGCTCACGGACCTGTTCGAAGGCCGCGTTGTTGAGCAGCGCACAGCTGCCGGAGACCGAAGTGACCTCCACCGTCGTGGACTTGTTGTTGTCCAGGTTGGTGACCTTCAGCTTCGTGCCGGCCGGGAACTGGTTGCTGGACGCGGCAGGCGCACCGCCCTCGCCGGAGAGCGTGACCGTGGAGCCGTTGCATACCTGCTGCCCGGAGGCGGCGGCACCGCCGCCGGTGTTTCCGGCCGGGGCCGACGCGGCGGGTTGCGACGGCTGCGCCGATGCCGCGGGCGGCTGTGCCGACTGGGCGGGCTGCGACGGCTGTGCGGTCTGGGAGTCCTGAGCCGACTCCCCGACGGCGCACCCCGACGCCTCCTGCTTCCGCTTGATCTCCGCGACGACCGCCTCGCGGTTGGCGATCCGCGCCTCGGACTGGGCGTCCAGGTTGGCCCGCTGGTCCGCGATGAACTTCTGGTTGTTGCCGAGGGCGGTGGCGAGACCCAGGCAGACCGTCGACTCCGACGCCGACTTGGGGGTCGGCGCGGCGTTCGACGTGCTCGCCATGACGAAGGCCCCGCCTCCCGCCACCGTCGCCGCGCTCACCAGCAGCGCGATCTTCTTCTTCGTACCGAGAGTTCTCCTGCGCGACATGCGCGCCTCCTGAGAGGTAGGGGAGCGTACGCCGCTATGTACGAGATACCGAACGAGGTTACTCAGCGGTTACAGGAGTCACTCAAGTGACCTGCGCCACACGGGCAAGAGTGGCTGGTCAACGCGACAGGGCGTCCCGTACGGCCTCGTCGGTGCGGCCGACCACCGCCGTTCCGTCGTCCGCGGTGATGATGGGCCGCTGGATCAGCTTCGGATGCTCGGCGAGCGCCGTGATCCAGCGGTCGCGCGAACCGGCGTCCCGCGGCCACTCCTTGAGCCCGAGATCCTTGGCGTCGGCCTCCTGGGTGCGGGTGATGTCCCAGGGTTCGAGACCGAGGCGGTCGAGCACGCCCCGGATCTCGTCCTCGCTCGGCACGTCCTCCAGGTAGCGGCGGACGGTGTAGTCGGCGCCCTCGGCGTCGAGCAGCGTCAGGGCGCTGCGGCACTTCGAACACGCGGGGTTGATCCAGATTTCCATGCGCACACGGTACGCGCCGACCGTCTTGTTCGAATTTCTGGCGCCTCACCCGCACCTCGCGGATCTGCCGTGACGTGACGCCAATTCCCTTTCCCACCTGGTGTTTTGCGGCTCCTTGCGGACTCCCCGTTGTCAGTGCCGGGCGGTAAACTGTGAGCAGTGTTCGAGGGTGGCGCCGGGGATGCCGACGTCTTCGGTGAGCCGCCCGACGCGACAGGAGGATGCCCGTGCCCGCTGCCGCCCTGAAGTCCAAGCCGTTGCCCACCCAGTCCACCGCGAAGCGTCCCGTCCTGCTCGACCTGCCGTACGCGCCCGTGGAGAAGCGGCCGCTGCCGCCGGGCCGGCCCCGCCAGTGGTACGTGACGCACAACCGCCGGCTCAAGGCGATGCGCCTGGCCATCGCCCTGCTCGACTCGGGCGTCTACATGCCGAACCAGGCCCGCAACGAGACGATCCGCGACACGGCGGAGCAGATCGGCGTCCACCCGCCGTCGGACACGACGTGCCACATGGTGCGGGCCTTCATGCGCTACGCCCGCTGACCCGCTCCGCTCCGAGCGCCGGGCGCCCCGAATCGCGGGGCGCCCGGCGCTCGTTCATGCCGCCCGGCCTGGTGCGGGGATCACCGGCGGGATCAGAGAGCACGCGTGACGGGCGGGTGGGCGCGGCAGCGAGCCCTGCCTCAGCCCGATCACCGGCGGGTGACGGAAAGCGCGCGCGTGACGGGTGGTGAGGCGCGGCAGCAGAGCCTGCCTCAGCCCGTCGTCAGCTCCTTCTCCAGCGGTGTGCGGAAGCGCGGCGTGATCCTGACCGGCCCGCCCCCTCAGGCGTACCGCTCCATCAGCCCCTCCACATACGCCTCCAGCCGCTCGCTCAGCACCCGCGGCGTCAGATCGGTCCGGCCCAGCTCCCGCCACGGCCCCGCCAGCTTCGCCGCGTCGGGGACGTAGGCCAGAGCGTCGAGCAGCCGCCAGTAGAGATGCTCGGGGCCGTCGGCCAGGCGCCGCCCGCCCAGGGCCTCGTAGCGCTCCCGGAAACCGAGGCCGTACTCGGGGCCGGACAGCAGCGCCAGGGCCGTCGAGCAGTGGGCGACGTCCAGGTCGGCGGGCCCCCACGACGTCTCCACCCAGTCGACGACACCGCTGATCCGCAGACCGGCCCCCGACCCCGTGAACAGGACGTTCCCGGGGTGGAAGTCCCGGTGCAGGAAGCAGCCCTCGTACGGCGGGGGATCGCGGCGGATGACGTCCACGGCCCGCTCCCACCCGGCCGGGACCGTCGCCGGAGACGTCCACGCCTGGTAGGCACGCGGACGCTTCCGGGGGACGATCCGGTGGATCCGGGCCAGCTGACCCGCCAGCAGGTCCACCCGCGGGCCGGCATCCTCCTCGTCGACCCGGACCCGCCCCGGCAGCACCGACATCAGCAGGGACGGATGGTCGCAGTGCTCGCCGGTCGCGTCGACACCGATCAGCTCGGCGGCCGGCACGCCCTCCTGCTCCGCCAGCAGCGTGAGGATCTCCGCCTCGCGGGCCAGCAGCCCGGGCGCGTGCCGCCGGAAGAAGGGCTTCACGAAGGTCCGCAGCGCCAGCTCGGTGCCGTCGTCGAGGGTGAGCCGCCGCATCTGGGCGCTCCAGCCGCCGGTCAGAAAGGCCGACTTGTCGACCGTACGGTCCTCGGGGAGCTGCTTGGCCACCCACGCGCGGGTCGCCGTCCAGCCCTGCTCGCCGAGCCCGGTCAGCACGGCGGTGACGAACTCCCGCCGGTCGCCGGGGTGGTCGCGGAACCACAGGCCCAACCGATGCTCGGCGTCCGGGAGTTCCCAGTGGGTGAACTGGGCCCGCCGGGCCAGCGCCTCGGAGAACGCCTCCGTCACGGCGGGCGGGATCACCTCGTCCGTGCCCGGCACCACGAGCACCGCCCGCCCCTCGAACGCCCGCAGGACGTCGAGCGCCGGGGCCGCGCGCCAGCTCCCGGGCCTGCGGATGATCTCGCTGAACCGCCCGTCACCGGCGCCGAACGGCACGTCCCACGCCTCGGCCCCGTACACCGCCGGAGCGCACAGCCCCAGGGCCGCCACCCGGTCCCCGTAATGCCCCACGAGGTCCGCCACCGTCTGGCCGCTCATGCTGAACCCGACCAGGACCAGCGGCGCGTCCCCGCGCACGTGTGCGTCGATGACGGAGACGGCCTGTTCGAAGCGGCGGCGCAGGCTCAGCTCCCGCAGCAGGCCGGTGCTCTCCCCGTGCCCCGAGAAGTCGAAGGCGAGGGCGTGACAGCCGTGCGCGGCGAACTCCGTCAGCAGCGGCATCAGCCGTTCCTTGCTCCCGGTGCCGGCGCCGTGCAGCAGGACGACCGTGGCCCGGGCCGGCCCGCCACCACCGGTGGCCAGTCCGCTGAGCCGTTCGCCGCCGACGGCGTGATGGAAAGGGATCAGCTCACTCATACGGCCATTCACTCACGCGGCCATTCACTCACGCGGCCCCGGCCCATGAGGGGCGTTCACAGCCCGGGAGCCCCCCACACCGGGAACCAGCGGCCCAGGTCCGGCTCCAGGGGCAGATCACCGGAGAGCGCGGCCCGCACCTGGAGTTCGAGTGGGTTGTCGCGCCGCTCCGTGCCGTCCGGCAGGGGCGCGAAGGGGTAGAACGTGCCGCGTTTGTAGAGGTAGACCAGCGCGAGCCGCCGGCCGGAGTGATCCTCGAACCCGGCCAGGGAGCACAGCAGTTGGGGACCGAACCCGTTGACCTCCAGCTGGCTGTTCACGGCGTGCAGGTCGTTCACGAGTGCGGAGAGCCGGTCGGGGGAGCGGCGCGAGACCAGCCACGAATAGCCGTAGTCGTCCTGCCGCAGTTCCACCGGCGGGCCCTCGCGGTCGGTGTCGGCGTCCAGCAGGGCCTGTACCTCGCGGTGGGACTGCTCGAAGGCCGCGCCCTCGACGGTGGCGAAGCACACCGCGCCCCGCCCGGTCGGCGTGAAGCCCGCAGCGGCCTCCAGCGTCACGGCCGCCGAGGGCAGCGCGAAGAGCCGGTCGAGATCCGCCCCGACCGGTTTCGTCCGGCCGAGCAGGATGTCCAGCAGTCCCATGAGTCGGTCACATCCCTCCGGGGGCCGCCGCCTCGCCCAGCTCGGCGGAGATCCGGCCCAGCTGGTCGAGCCGCTGCTCCAGGCTCGGGTGGGTCGAGAAGAGCCGCGCGATCCCGGGCTCACGGCCCAGCGCCGGCGTGAAGTAGAAGGCGTTGAAGGCCTGGGCCGTGCGCAGGTCCTTGGCGGGGATGCGGGCGATGTCGCCGGAGACCTTGGTGAGCGCGGAGGCCAGTGCCGAGGGCCGGCCGGTGAGCAGCGCGGCCGCCCGGTCCGCGGCCAGTTCGCGGTACCGGGACAGGGCCCGGATCAGCAGGAAGCTGATCGCGTAGACGGCCGCCGACACACCCATCACGGCGGCGAAGACGGCGGCCGTGTTCTGGTCCCTGCGGCCCCCGCCGAACAGCTGCGAGTAGAAGGCGAACCGCACGATCAGCCCCGCGATCACCCCGAGGAACGACGCGACGGTGATCACGGCGACGTCCTTGTGCGCCACGTGCGACAGCTCGTGCGCGAGCACACCCTCCAGCTCGGCCGGCTCCAGCCGCCGCAGCAGCCCGGTCGTCACACACACCACCGCGTGATCCGGATTGCGCCCCGTCGCGAACGCGTTCGGCATGTCCATCGCGGACACGGCGACCACCGGCGCCGGCATGTCGGCCAGGGCGCACAGCCGGTCGATCACCGCGTAGAGCTCGGGATACTCCTCCCGCTGCACGACCCGCCCGCGCATGGCGTACAGGGCGATCCGGTCGGAGAACCAGTACTGGGCGCCGAGCAGCGCCGCCGCGACCACCACGACCAGCACCCACGATCTCAGCAGCACGATCAACGCGGCGACGAACCCCACGTACAACAATCCGAGCAGGAACAGCGTGATCCCCATCCGGGTGGTCAACCGCCGGTCGCTCCGGAAGCGGCTGTGCATCTGCCTCACCCCGCAGTCACGGACTCGTCCCACCGCCAGTCTGCACCCGGGCCCTGCCATGAAGGGGTCGTGATCACCCCCAGGACCGGCAAAGCCGTCAGCCGCCGGCGGTCACCGCGTAGCCGGCCACGGACGGCCACCGCACCGTCAGCACGACCGACTCCTCCTCGGCACGCCACGAGTGATCGACACCAGCCCCCCACACCACGTAGTCCCCCTGCCGCTCCAGCAGCACGCTCCGCCCGGGCAGTTCGACCCGGAACCGCCCGCTGACCAGGACCAGGAGCGCCGTCCGCTTCTCACCCCTCACCCACTGCGGGCGCTCGTCGCCGGGCGGGTGCACACCCCACTTGATCTCCACGGCCTCGCTGTGCCGTGGATCCCCGGCGTCCTTGAAGTGCCCGAGCAGCCACCCCCGGTCCAGCGCCGCGTCCCGGCCGGCGTTGCCCACATACACGCTGTCGCTCACGGGGCCGGACGCTAGCATCAGCCGCTCGCGCGGACAGGCCCTAGTACGGCGCCCTGAAGTCGATGTACCCCAGCAGCACGATCACCGCCGCCACGCAGCCCAGCACCAGCGCGGTCGAGATCCAGGAGGAGCGACGCCGGGACAGGTGCTCCGGCTCGGGGCGGAAGGGCACGGGCCCGGGCGGGTTGTGCTTCCAGCGCGCGGCGAGCATGCGGGCCCGGGCCGAGGGCTCCTTGTGCTCGGCTCCGTCCGCCCATCTGAGGTCGAACTCGCGCTGCTCGTCGTCCTGTTCGTGCTCGGGCATTCCCGCTCCACCCCCGTGTGGTCCTTGACCCAAGAATAGAACAAACGCCCGCGCCCCCACCGTCGGAAACGACAGCGGGGGCGCGGGCGCGAGCCTTGATCAGGCGACGATCACACGTCGAAGTACAGCTCGAACTCGTGCGGGTGCGGACGCAGCTGCAGCGGCGCGATCTCGTTCGTGCGCTTGTAGTCGATCCACGTCTCGATCAGGTCCGGGGTGAACACGTCACCCTGGAGCAGGAACTCGTGGTCGGCCTCCAGGCGGTCGAGGACGGCCGGGAGGGAGGTCGGCACCTGCGCGACGCTGGCGTGCTCCTCGGGAGCCAGCTCGTAGAGGTCCTTGTCGATCGGCTCGGCCGGCTCGATCTTGTTCTTGATGCCGTCGAGGCCCGCGAGGAGGAGGGCCGAGAAGGCGAGGTACGGGTTGCCGGAGGAGTCGGGCGCACGGAACTCGACGCGCTTGGCCTTCGGGTTGGAGCCCGTGATCGGGATACGCATGGCCGCGGAGCGGTTGCGCTGCGAGTACACCAGGTTGATCGGCGCCTCGAAGCCCGGGACCAGACGGTGGTAGGAGTTCACCGTCGGGTTGGTGAAGGCCAGCAGCGACGGGGCGTGCTTGAGGATGCCGCCGATGTAGTAGCGGGCGGTGTCGGACAGGCCCGCGTAGCCGGCCTCGTCGTAGAAGAGCGGCTGGCCGCCGGTCCACAGCGACTGGTGGACGTGCATGCCCGAGCCGTTGTCACCGAAGATCGGCTTCGGCATGAAGGTCGCGGTCTTGCCGTTCTGCCAGGCCACGTTCTTCACGATGTACTTGAAGAGCTGGAGGTCGTCGGCCGCGGCGAGCAGCGTGTTGAACTTGTAGTTGATCTCCGCCTGGCCGGCGGTGCCCACCTCGTGGTGCTGGCGCTCGACCTGGAGGCCGGAGGCGGCCAGCTGGAGGGAGATCTCGGCACGCAGGTCGGCGAAGTGGTCGACCGGCGGGGTCGGGAAGTAGCCGCCCTTGTAGCGGACCTTGTAACCGCGGTTGTTCTCGACCGCACCGGTGTTCCAGGCGCCGGCCTCGGAGTCGATGTGGTAGAAGCTCTCGTTCGCCGAGGTGGAGAAGCGGACCGAGTCGAAGACGTAGAACTCGGCCTCGGGGCCGAAGTACGCGGTGTCCGCGATACCGGTCGACGCCAGGTAGGCCTCGGCCTTCTTCGCCACGTTGCGCGGGTCACGGGAGTACTGCTCGCCCGTGATCGGGTCGTGGATGAAGAAGTTGATGTTGACGGTCTTGTCGCGGCGGAACGGGTCGACCCGGGCGGTCGACAGGTCCGCGCGGAGCGCCATGTCGGACTCGTGGATGGCCTGGAAGCCGCGGATCGAGGAGCCGTCGAAGGCGAGCTCCTCGGCCGGGTCGAAGGCCTCGGCGGGGATCGTGAAGTGCTGCATCACGCCCGGCAGGTCGCAGAAGCGGACGTCGATGAACTTGACGTCCTCGTCCGCGATGAACTTCTTGGCCTCGTCGGCGTTCTGGAACATCCAGCTCCTCCTACTCCCGACCGTCCCGCCGGGGTGGTAGTTCGTTCGTGCGGCCAGTGCGGGTGGCACACGCTGACCTCGACCCTAGGGACGGGTGGTTTCTCGGGCGTGACTCATTTGTTTCGCACAAGTTAACCGGCTCACCCTCCACCGTAGCCCGGACACACCCCGCCGTGCGCTGGTCATTCAGGGGCGCAGTACCGTGGACGGGTGGACAACAGGCAAGCACTCGGATCGTGGCTTTCCGGGCCCCGCGCGGCCGCGGAAGAGGCCGGTGTCGACTTCGGATACCGGGGTGAGCAGCTTGGTCTGCCCGAGGAGGGGCCCGGCTCGATCGCCCGCCCCGGCCGCCGGCTCGTCGCCCTCGCGGTCGACTGGGGTCTGTGCCTCCTGATCGCATACGGTCTCATCACCCAGAGCTACAACGAGGCGGCCCAGATCTGGGCGCCGCTCATCATGTTCGCGCTGATGGTCCTCACGGTCGGTTCGGTCGGCTTCACTCCGGGCAAGCGCCTGCTCGGCCTGCGGGTGCTCGCCCTGGACACCGGCCGGGTCAGCCCGTGGCGCGCCGCACTGCGCACGGTCCTGCTCTTCCTCGCGATCCCCGCCCTGATCTGGGACCGCGACGGCCGCGGCCTGCACGACCGCCTCGCCGGCACGGTCGAGGTCCGCATCTGACCCGGGAACGAACCGACCGACATGAGCGAGGGGCGCCCGGTCACACCGGGCGCCCCTCGCTCATGTCGTGTGCGGGGTGTCAGCGAGCCTTCGGCCCGCCCTTCGGCAGCCGCATGCCCTTCGGCATCGGCCCCTTCGGCAGCGGCATGTTGCTCATCAGGTCACCGAGGGCGCGCAGCCGGTCGTTGGTGGCCGTGACCTGCGGGCCGGTCAGGACGCGCGGGAGCTTCAGCATGGTCGTCCGCAGCTTCTTCAGCTCGACCTGGCCCTCGCCCGTGCCCACGACCAGGTCGTGCACGGGGACGTCCGCGACGATGCGGTTCATCTTCCGCTTCTCGGCGGCCAGCAGGGTCTTCACCCGGTTCGGGTTGCCCTCGGCGACCAGCACGATGCCGGCCTTGCCGACCGCGCGGTGCACCACGTCCTGGTTGCGGTTCATCGCCACCGCGGGGGTCGTCGTCCAGCCCCGGCCGATGTTGTCGAGCACCGCCGCCGCGGCGCCGGGCTGTCCCTCCATCTGCCCGAAGGCGGCCCGCTCGGCCCGGCGCCCGAACACGATCGCCGACGCGAGGAAGGCGAGCAGGAGGCCCAGGATGCCGAGATAGATGGGGTGACCGATCAAGAAACCGATCGCGAGGAAGACACCGAAGGTGACGATTCCGACTGCCGCGAGTACAAGACCGATCTTCTTGTCGGCCCTGCGGGTCATCTTGTAGGTCAGGGCGATCTGCTTCAGTCGCCCGGGGTTCGCAGCGTCCGCTGCAGGTTCCTTCCTCGCCATGCCACGAAGTCTACGTGGCCCCACAAGCGCCGACGACGGCAGTGCCCGCGGGGGCTCCTGGGGGAGGGCCGGGAGTCAGGGGCGGACGGACAGGGACTGCTCGATGACGCGCTGCGTCTCGACGCGGTCCTTGGCGCGACGGCGGTCCTCCAGCACGGAGGTCCACGCGTTGCGGCGGGCGGTGCGCTGACCGCTGCTCATCAGCAGCGACTCGACGGCACGCAGTGCGGTCGTGAAGGACGGGATCGCGGTGGCGCGGACGGGCGGCGCGGCCTGCATGGGTGAGGTCCCCCTCGGGTGACGGGTGTACGTGCTGTGAGTTCAGCGTCACTGATTGGTGTTACCAGGGCGTGACCGGCCGGTCAAACACCCATGAAGCCCCGGCGGGAAGCGGTGGAACGCCGACGCGGTCCTGACATGCGCCCTCATCTGCGAGGACGGTCAGGACCGCGTCAAATCGGTCACTACCGGCGAGTAATCTCTTGTGCGCGAATTCACACGCTTGTCCCGCCCTGTGGTGGGCAGAGGTGGTGACGGTGTGTCAGACGGCCTGTGCCGCGACGTACCCGTCGCCCTGCCGCGGAGCGGCCGAATCACGCTGCTCCATGGCCATCTGGTAGAGCCGTCCGGCGCGGTACGAGGAGCGCACCAGCGGCCCGGACATCACGCCGGAGAAGCCGATCTGCTCGGCCTCCTCCTTCAGCTCTACGAACTCGTGCGGCTTCACCCAGCGCTCGACGGGGTGGTGGCGCACCGAGGGCCGCAGGTACTGCGTGATGGTGACCAGCTCGCAGCCCGCGTCGTGCAGCTGCTTCAGCGCGTCGCTGACCTCCTCGCGGGTCTCGCCCATGCCGAGGATGAGGTTCGACTTGGTGACCAGGCCGTAGTCGCGCGCCTCGGTGATGACCTTCAGGGAGCGCTCGTAGCGGAAGCCGGGGCGGATGCGCTTGAAGATCCGCGGGACCGTCTCGACGTTGTGCGCGAAGACCTCGGGCCGGGAGGAGAAGACCTCCGCCAGCTGCTCGGGGACCGCGTTGAAGTCGGGGGCCAGCAGCTCGACCTTCGTACGTCCGGCCTCACGCCCCTCGGTCTGCTGGTGGATCTGGCGCACGGTCTCGGCGTACAGCCAGGCGCCGCCGTCCTCCAGGTCGTCGCGGGCGACGCCGGTGATCGTGGCGTAGTTCAGGTCCATCGTGACGACGGACTCACCGACCCGGCGGGGCTCGTCACGGTCGAGCGCCTCGGGCTTGCCGGTGTCGATCTGGCAGAAGTCACAGCGCCGGGTGCACTGGTCGCCGCCGATCAGGAAGGTCGCCTCGCGGTCCTCCCAGCACTCGTAGATGTTCGGGCAGCCGGCTTCCTGGCAGACCGTGTGCAGCCCCTCGCTCTTCACGAGCTTCTGCATCGCGGTGTACTCGGGACCCATTTTCGCCCGGGTCTTGATCCACTCGGGCTTGCGCTCGATGGGGGTCTGGCTGTTGCGGACCTCCAGGCGCAGCATCTTGCGTCCGTCGGGTGCGACTGCGGACACGACCGGCTCCCTAGCGATTGATTCTTCGGCGTCCTCAAGGGTACGCCCGTTGATTTGAATGCCTGTGTGGTGCTACCCCTCCAGCTCCGCCACGGGCCGATTTATGCCGCCGGCGTCTTCTCGACCTCCCGCGGCTTCAGCTCCGCGTTCTCCAGGACGTCCCGCAGATGCCGCTCGACGACCGGCAGGACCTCCTCGATCGTCACGTCCCGGCCCAGCTCGCCGGCCAGCGAGGCGACGCCCGCGTCGCGGATGCCGCACGGGATGATCCGGTCGAACCACTTGTTGTCGGGGTTCACGTTGAGCGCGAAGCCGTGCATGGTGACGCCCTTGGCCACGCGGATGCCGATCGCGGCGATCTTGCGGTCCTCCCGGCGCTGGCCCGCGTTGGACGGCGCGTACTCCGGGCCGTTCATCCGCGGGTCGAACTCCTCGTCGTGCAGCCGGGGGTCGAAGTCCAGCGCGAGGCCGCCCGGCGCGGGGCGCTGCTCGACCGGGTCGCCCAGGATCCACACGCCGCTGCGGCCCTCGACCCGGCTGGTCTCCAGGCCGAAGTCCGCGCAGGTACGGATCAGGGCCTCTTCGAGGCGGCGCACGTGCGCCACGACGTCCACCGGGCGCGGGAGCTTCTGGATGGGGTAGCCCACCAGCTGGCCGGGACCGTGCCAGGTGATCTTGCCGCCGCGGTCGACGTCGATGACGGGCGTGCCGTCGAGGGGCCGCTCGTTGTCCGCCGTGCGCCGTCCGGCCGTGTAGACCGGGGGGTGCTCCAGGAGCAGCACGGTGTCGGGGATCTCGTCGGCGAAGCGCGCCGCGTGCACCCGGCGCTGCTCGTCCCACGCCTCCTGGTACTCGACGGCCTCGTCACCGAACCCCATGCGGACGAACCGCAACTCACTCACGGCAAGCGCCTCCCTCGGACGGGTGTATCAGGCACGTAGCGCGCCCAAGCCACTGTACGTCCGGCCCGGACACGTCAGTCCCGGGGTCAATCCTCACACGATCGGATGAATGTCCGGGAAAATGTGTGATGGGGTGCTTACTCTCCGCTACATTCGCGCCGTTCAGCAAGCCAAAAGGCCTGCTCACAGGCAATCCGGCACGTCACCGACACCGGAAGGCAGGAGACCGCACCGCACCATGACGGAACGACCCGCGCAGCGCACCCCCAACCGACAGCTCGCCGCGCTCATCGCAGAAGCGGGGTTCTCCAACGCGGGACTCGCCCGTCGCGTGGACCAGCTCGGTCTCGAACACGGGCTTGATCTGAGATACGACAAGACCTCCGTCACCCGGTGGCTGCGCGGTCAGCAGCCCAGGGGCACCACGCCCGCCCTCATCGCCGAGGTCTTCACCCGGCGCCTCGGCCGCCGCCTCACCGCCCAGGACCTCGGCCTGGACGCCTGCGCCCCGGTCTACGCGGGGCTGGAGTTCGCGGCCACCCCCGAGGAGGCCGTCGACATCGTCAGCGGGCTGTGGCGCAAGGACTCCGGCAGCCACGCCGAGCTCCGCAAGATCGCCTTCACCCCGGCGGGGCTCGTCGTGCCCAGCCGCGACTGGCTGATCGGCCGGGCCGACGAGAAGGTGGCCCGGGGCGAGCCGGCCGCCGCCCGCATCCCGGTCCAGGGCCGCCCGGCCCTGCGCCCCACGGCCACGCCCGAGCAGGGCGTGTCCCCCCTGCCCCGCCAGCGCGGCCAGGCCGAACGCGGACCCGGCCAGAAGGTCACCGCCGGCGACATCGCCGCCCTGCGCTCGGTCGGCGAGCTGTTCCGCACCCTCGACGACGCCTACGGCGGCGGTCACGCCCGCCAGGCCCTCGTGCGCTACCTGGAGCACGAGTGCGAGCCCATGCTGCGCGGCACGTACGGCGAGCAGACCGGCCGCCGGCTGTTCGCGGCCGCCGCGGACCTGACCCGGCTCGCGGGCTGGACGTCGTACGACATCGCCGCGCACGGACTCGCCCAGCGCTACTTCGTGCAGGCGCTGCGGCTCGCCCAGGCGGCCGGGGACCGGACGTACGGGTCCTACGTGCTGGTCACCATGAGCCGCCAGGCCGTCTACCTCGGGCACGGGCGGGAGGCCGTCCAGCTCGCCCGGGTGGCTCAGCAGGGCGTCGGCACCTCCGGGCCGCCCGTCGTCCAGGCCCTGCTGCACGCCTCGGAGGCGCGCGGGCACGGGGTGCTCGGCGAGGTCCGGGCCTGCACCGCCGCCCTGGTCCGCGCCGAACGCGCCCTGGAGACGGCCCGGCCCGGGGACGACGTCCCGCACTGGGCGAAGTTCTTCGACGAGGCCCAGCTCGCCGACGAGTTCGGCCACTGCCACCGCGACCTTCAGCAGTTCCGCGCCGCCGCCCAGCACGCGGAACGCTCACTCCAGCTGCGGGCCCCCTCCTTCGCCCGCAGCCGCCTCTTCTGCCGCGTGGTCCTCGCCACCGCCCGCCTGGGCCTCGGTGAACTCGACCAGGCCTGCCAGCTCGCCGCGGAGGCCGCCGGCCAGGCAGCGGAGATGCGCTCGGTGCGGGCGGTGGAGTACGTGAGGGACTTCGAGCGCCGCCTGGAGCCCTACAAGGACGCGGCGCCGGTGCGTACTTACCGCGACAAGGTAGCGGCCCTTGGGTGACGTTCCTCAGGGGCGCGGGGCTGTGTCGATGTGCGGCTCCGCCGCGTGGGCGCGACAAGCCACAGCGCACCCGCACCCGAGAGATCACCTACGCAGCCCGAGGCACAGTCGGCAGCGGATCGGCAACATGCATCGACCGCCCCGCCCCCAAGTCCGTCAGAATCGCCGCCGACGCCCGATGCCCCGAGTGCAGAGCACCCTGGACCGTACTGGTGTCCCGGTGATCCCCGCACACATACAGCCCCGCGATCAACCGCACCGGCCGCCGCAGATCATGCGGCGGCCGCATCGCGGGCACCGCCTCCGGTGTCGTGTGCACGGCCAGCGTCTCCCACCGCGCCGTCGACACCCCGTACAACCGCGCCAGGTGCATTCGCACCGCCGTGTCGACATCGCCCGGCGGCCGTCCCAGGACCGTCGACGACACCAGCGCCCGTCCGGCCGGAGCCCGGGTCGGATCGACGAGACTGACCACCGCCGTGTGCGCGACCGGCCCGCCCAGATCCGCGTCGAGCAGCAGCGACGCCCCCGTCGCCGGCGGCTCGTCGGTTGTGTGGTGCACCACCGTCACCGGATGGAACTCCGGCACCCGCAAGCCGGGCAGCAGCTCGGCCGCGGCCCGCGCGCCCGTCGCCACCAGGACCGCCCGGCACCGGATCTCACCGTGCTCGGCGGTGGTCACCGAGGTCGTCGCCACGGAGGTGACGCGGACGCCGGTGTGCACCGTGCCCGGCGGCAGCGTGCGCGCCAGCAGGTCCGGCAGGGCGTCGGCACCGCCCTCCGGCAGACACAGCCGGCCCCGGGCGAAGGCGCGCAGCGCGAGGTCGGCGCACCGGCTGGACGTCGTCAGACCCGGGTCGCACAGCAGCGCGGCGAGCAGCGGACGCAGGAAACCGTCGATCGTACGGGCGGGCAGCCCACGCGCCGCCAGGGCCTCACCGGCGGGCAACTCCGGGCGGGACAGCAGCCGTTCGGCCGGGGTTCCCGCCAGGCGGGAGAGGGCGGCACCCAGCCGGGCCTGGTCGACGGCCGTACCGAGCGGGGCGCCGGAGCGGCTCCGGGGGGCGGAGACCTGCCGGCCGGGCACGGCCACCGGCCTCCTCGGCGGCCTCGGCGCGGACGGCGGCCGGGGAGCACTCGCCAGCGCTCGTACGGCGTGCAATGCGCCCCGTGCGCCCCCTGCGCCCGGCTGGACGCCGGCGCGGTGATGGCGTCCGTCGCCGTGCAGCAGGACGCCGGGCGTGAAGGGCCGCAGCACCAGCCCGTCCAGACCGGGTGTCAGCCGTAGTTCCGGATACGCCGTGGACAGCAACTGGCCGATCCGGTCGAGCCGGAAGCCGTCGACCTTTTCCGTCGCCATGCGGCCGCCGACCCCGTGGGCGGCCTCCAGGACCATGGTGGTCACTCCTGCGCTGGTCAGCCGGTGCGCGGCCGAGAGTCCGGCGACCCCGGCCCCCACGACGACCACGTCCGCCTGGTACGCGGGCTCAAGCACGTGCCCCTCCTCGAGGTTGCGCGGGCGCTGGAGACGTCATGCCCTCAACAGGCCGCAGGAATACGCGAGTTCTGGTCGAGGGTAGGACCGTGATCGGTCAGCGGGAGTCGCGCATCGGCAGGGCACGGTCGCACGGCGGTCGCATACGGACGCCTCGTGGGCATGAAGTGGTCGCAGGAGGCTGGTGTGCGGCGCGAACGAGCTGTCTCGGAAAGGCCGGTCGGATCCCGGACACACGGCCGGTCCGTGCCGCTGCCGCCGTCGGCCCGCACGTCCGGACGCCGCCGGGGCCGGACCCGCGGCCCGGGGAGCCGTCACAACGCCGCCCGGATCGCTCCCTCGATCTCCGGGAAGGCGAACCGGAAGCCCGACTCCAGCAGCCGCGTCGGCAGCACCCGGGCGCTGCCGAGGACGTCCCCGGCCATCTCGCCGAGCACCGTCCGCAGGACGGCCGCGGGCACCGGGAACAGCGTCGGGCGGTGCAGCACCCGCCCCATCGCCGCCGTGATCTCACGGTTCGTCACCGGATTCGGGGCGGTGACGTTGAACGGCCCGGACAGACCGTCGGTGTCGATCAGGTGCCGGATCGCGGCGACTTCGTCGTGCAGCGCGATGAACGACCAGTACTGGCTCCCGTCGCCCATCCGCCCGCCCGCCCCCGCCCGGAACAGCGGGAACAGCCGGGCCCAGGCGCCGCCCTCGCGGGACACGACCAGACCGGTCCGGGTGAACACCGTGCGCACACCGGCCTCCTGGGCCGGCGCCGTGGCCCCCTCCCACTCCACGCACAGCTCGGGCAGGAAACCCTCTCCCGGGGGTGTGCTCTCGTCGGCCGGGTGCTCGCCGGTTTCGCCGTAGTAGCCGATGGCGCTGCCGTTGACGAAGACCCGCGGCCGCTCCTCCGCGTCCAGCGAGGCCACCGCCCCGGCGAGGGCCGCCGTGCCCTTCACGCGGCTGTCGCGGATCCGCTGCTTGTAGGCGTCCGTCCAGCGCCGGTCGCCGACGCCGGCCCCCGCCAGATTGACCACCGCGTGGCACCCGGCGAGCCCGGCCGCGTCCACCCGCCCGCCCTCGGGGTCCCAGCGGACCTCCCCGGCCGCCCGGGGCGTGCCGCGCACCAGACGGCGCACCTCGTGCCCGTCGGCGGCCAGGGACCGTGCCAGGGCACCGCCGATGAGACCGGACGCACCGGCCACCGCGATTCTTGAACGCTCCATGAAACCATCCTGCCGCGCGGCTCCGTAAAACCCTTGCAAGGCCTTGATCCGCTCGCCGTAGGGTGACGCCCATGCCCGAGCTCCCAGCACCGCACATCCGCACCGCCCGGCCCGACGACGACGGCGAGCTGGCCCTGCTCGACCGGCTCGCCTGGTCGCACCTGCACGCGGTGACGCCCGAGCCCCAGCCGCCCTACGCTCCCTTCTTCAGTGAGCGGCACACCCCCGAGAACTGCCTCGTCGCCGAACTCGACGGCCGTCTCGCGGGCTATGTCCACCTCGGTTTCCCCACCCCGCTCGACTCGAACCGGCACGTCCACCAGATCCAGGGCCTCGCTGTCGCCGAGGAGGCGCGCGGCCGCGGGGTCGGCCGGGCGCTGGTCCGGGCCGCCGTCGACGCGTCCCGCCGGCGCGGCGCCCGCCGCATCACCCTGCGGGTCCTCGGGCACAACACCGCGGCCCGGGCGCTCTACGAGGCCGAGGGGTTCGTGGTCGAGGGCGTCCTGCCCGAGGAGTTCCTGCTGGACGGGGCGTACGTCGACGACGTGTTCATGGGGCGCTTCCTGTGAGCCGGAGCTACGACGCGGCCGGCTCGCCCGTGTCCACCGGGGCCGTCGCGCCCGCGGCCTCGCGCGCGTCGGAGGCGACCTCGTCCGCCGTCAGGACGTAGCCCGTCTCGGCGTCCGTGGTGGAGCGGGCGAAGACCACGCCGAACACCCGGCCGTCCGTGGTGAGCAGCGGGCCGCCGGAGTTGCCCGGGCGGACGGTGGAGCGGATCGAGTAGATCTCCCGGGTGGCCGTCCCGTCGTTGTAGATGTTCTGGCCCGTCGCCCGCACCCGGTTCGCGACCGTGGCCGCCTGGAGGTTCAGGTCGCCGTCCTCCGGATAGCCCGCGACCACCGCCGAGTCGCCCCGCCCGGCGTCGTCGTCGAAGCGCAGCACGGGCGCCTTCAGACCCGGCACGTACAGCACGGCCACGTCCTTCTGCGGGTCGAAGAGCACCACCCGCGCCTCGTACGTCCGCCCGACCCCGCCGATCTGCACGGTCGGCTCGTCGATGCCCGCCACCACGTGGGCGTTGGTCATCACGCGCTCGCGCGCGTAGACGAACCCGCTGCCCTCACGGCCCTGCGTGCCCGCCACGCCCTCGACCTTCACCGTGCTCCGCTTGGCGGCGTCGGTCGCGGCGGCCGTGACACTGTCGCCGGTGGGCTCGGCGACCTCGGCCGTCGACTCGTTCTCGAAGGGGTTGAAGACCTGCGGGAAGCCCGCCTGCGTCAAGGCGGACGTGGCCCCCGAGAACCAGGCCGGTGTCGTGTCCGGCATCGTCCGCTGCACGGCGCCGAGCAGGCGTGAGTCCCGGATGGCCGAGGTGACCAGCGGCGACGAGGACGCGCCCAGGACGCTCGCGGCCACCCACGCCACGATCAGCACCGCCACCGCGTTGGCCACCGCCCCGCCGATCCCGTCCGCAACTCTGAGCGGCCCCCGGTCCAGCTCCCGCCGCAGCCGCAGCGCGAGGCGCCCCGCCAGCTCGTGCCCCACGACCGCCGGGAGCAGCACCGTGAACACCGCCGCCAGCGTCGCCCGCGTCGTCCCCGGCTCCACCAGGTCCATCACCCACGGCAGGACCCACACGCCGACGACCGCACCGCCCACGAAGCCCGCCAGCGACACACAGCCGGCCACCAGCCCGCGCCGGTACCCGGACGCCGCGTAGGCCAGAACGACCAGCAACAGCAGGATGTCGAGCAGGTCCACGCACGCCGCCTTTCTCTCGGAACCCCTTAATACGCGGGGGGAGGGCCCGGTGATCAGTCACACGCGCACGCGATGATCGGAACCGGCCACGCGGGCGTGCATCCGGAAAAACGTCGCGGACCGTGACGATGGTTCCACCGGGTGGCACATCACACATCGCGGACGGACGGGATCGGGCCGACAGTGGGACCATGCGTGTCTTCCGAAGACGGCGGGGCACACGCAGGCACTCCGCCGACGGGACACCCGGCTCAGCCGGTCTGCCGCGCACGGCCCGGGTCCTCCTCGGCTGCCTGCCGGGCGTCGCCGCCGTCGTGGCGCTGGTCCTGTGCGCCCACGGCGTCGAGAACGCCGCCGAGACCGGCTCCCGCGCCGCCCCGCCCCGCTCCGAAGCCACGCCCTTCAGCGCCCCGCGTCCGCCCGTCGTGCCGAGGGCGCAGTGGCTGGGCGACGCCGCCCGCGCGCAGCCCCGCCCGCGCTACGACGACCGGGTCCTCGCCGTCTTCGTCCACCACACCGACTCGCCCAACGGCTACGACTGCGCCGACGCGCCCCGCATCATCCGGGACCTCTACACCGGCCAGACCGGCACCCGCGACTGGGACGACATCGGCTACAACTTCGTCGTCGACCGCTGCGGCACCATCTACGAGGGCCGCGCCGGGGGCGTGGAGCGCGCCGTCACCGGCGCCCACACCCAGGGCTTCAACCACCGCACCTCGGGCATCGCCGCCCTCGGCACCTTCACCGAGGGCATGCCCGTCCCCCGGCCCATGCTCCGTGCGATCGCCGCGCTGTCCGCCTGGAAGCTGGGCCTGACCGGCACCGACCCGCGCGCGGACGTCCGCCTCGTCTCCAGCAACGGCCTGAGCCGGTACGCGGCCGGCTCCACCGCCCGGCTGCCCGCCCTCGCCGGCCACAACGACGGCTACATGACCAGCTGCCCGGGCGCCGCCCTGCACGCCCGCCTGCCCGAGATCAGACAGCTCGCGGCCCGTCTCCAGGGCCGGCCGGACGGTCCACAGCGAGGCCACAGCGAACGCGCAGCGTCCTGAAATCTGGGACCGCCTGATCAGCCCCTGAAACGCTCCCACAGCCGGGGGTAGCGCTCGGCGAGCAGCGCCTCGTTCTCGAAGTCGAGCGGCGTGCCCTCCGGCTCCGGGGGCGCCGGCGCGATCTCCAGATCGGGCGCGACCACCCCGGTGAGCTGCTCGTAGGCCTCGTCCGCCGCGTAGCCGAGCTCTTCGCCGTCGCCGTCGATCTCCTGGTCGAAGTCGTCCAGCAGACCGGCGAGCGCGTCCGGGTCGTGCACGGCGCCCTCGAACACCTCGCGCCCCTGGCCGATCAGCCAGCACCGGAAGAAGTCGAAGGCGTCGTCGCTCGCCCCGTCGAGCAGCACCCAGGCGGCGCCCCACAGGTCCCAGCGGTAGGCGCGGTTGTAGCGGGACTCGAAGTGCCGGGCGAAGTCCAGGACCGAGTCCGGGTCCAGCTGGGCGAGCCGGTCCACCAGCAGGTCGGCCTGCTCCTCCGGGTCGCCTTCGGCGGCCTCCCGGGCCTCGTCCACCAGCTCCCAGAACTCCGTCTCGTCCATCACGGGTCAAGCATCGGCCCTGGCGCACAGCGGCGCACCCGGAGTGCGCGGGATCGTTATGCGCCGCGCCCGGGCCGGTAGAGCCGGGCCAGCCGCTCCGCGTCGGCGGCGAACCGCTCGCGCAGACCCGCCGGCTCCAGCACCTCCGCCTCCGGGCCCAGCGCCGCCAGCTGGGTGTGCGCGACCTCCTCGGACTCCACCGGCAGGTCCACCGTCACCCAGCCGCCCTCATCCGGGGCGCCCGCCTCCGCCAGGGCCTCCCGGGCGGTCAGCGCGTCCAGGGCGTACGGCAGTGCTCGCACGCCGCCGGGGGACAGCCGCACCACGACCCGGGTCTTCAGGATGGACCGGGCGAACTGCTCCGACCGCTCCTCCCAGAAGGCGGGCAGGTCGAAGTCCGGTTCCCGCTCGAAGCGCTCACCGTCCGCGTCCACCGCCGTGAACCGGTCGATGCGGTACACCCGGAAGGACCCGCCCCCGGCCACCCGCGCACACAGGTACCAGACACCCGCCTTCAGCACGAGCCCGTACGGCTCCAGCTCCCGGACGACCTCGTCCTCCCCGCGCCGGTAGCGGGCGCCGATCCGCCGGTCGTCCCACACCGCGTCGGCGACGGCGGGCAGCAGGGCCGGCGTCTTCGGCTCCTTGAACCAGTTCGGCGCGTCCAGATGGAACCGCTGGGCGGCCGTCCTGGAAGCGTCCCTGAGGGACGGCAGCAGCGCCGCCGACACCTTCAGCCGGGCCGCCGAGGCCGCGTCCTCCAGGCCCATCTCCCGCAGCGCCCCCGGCACCCCGGACAGGAACAGCGCCTCGGCCTCACCGCGGTGCAGCCCGGTCAGCCGCGTCCGGTACCCGCCGACCAGCCGGTACCCGCCGGCCCGCCCCCGGTCCGCGTACACCGGCACGCCCGCCTCCGACAGCGCCTGGGCGTCCCGGGTGACCGTCCGCTCCGACACTTCCAGCTCCCGGGCGAGTTCGGCGGCGGTCATGGAGGGGCGGGACTGGAGGAGCAGCACCATCTTGATCAGCCGGGCAGCACGCATGGCCACATCATGCAGCAGGCCCCCGCCGGAGCGGGGGCCTGCTGGTCAGGGTCCTTACAGACCGTACTTCTCGCGCGCTTCCTTCACGGACGCCGCCTTGACCTCGCCGCGCCCGGCGAGCTGGGCCAGGGCCGCGACGACGATCGACTCGGCGTCGACACCGAAGTGGCGGCGGGCCGCCTCACGGGTGTCCGACAGGCCGAAGCCGTCGGCGCCCAGCGAGGACCAGTCCTGCTCGACCCACTGCGCGATCTGGTCCGGGACCTGGCGCATGTAGTCGGAGACCGCCAGCACCGGGCCCTCGGCACCCTGGAGCGCCTGCCGGACGAACGGCACCCGCTCCTCGCCGCGCAGCAGCGCCTCGTCCGCCTCCAGGGCGTCCCGGCGCAGCTCGCTCCAGGACGTCGCCGACCACACGTCGGCCGCCACGCCCCACTCCTCGGCGAGCAGCCGCTGCGCCTTGAGCGCCCAGTGGATGGCCGTGCCGGAGCCGAGCAGCTGGATGCGCGGGGCGTTCGCCGGGGGCGTGATACCCGCCGACTCCGCCGTGTTGAAGCGGTAGAGGCCCTTGACGATGCCCTCGTCGATGCCGTCGACGGACGGCTTCGCGGGCTGCGGCAGCGGCTCGTTGTAGACCGTCAGGTAGTAGAAGACGTTCTGGTCCTCACCCGGGGCGGCCTCGCCGTACATCCGGCGCAGACCTTCCTTGACGATCGTCGCGACCTCGTAGGCGAACGCCGGGTCGTACGACAGTGCCGCCGGGTTCGTCGCCGCGATCACGGGGGAGTGGCCGTCGGCGTGCTGCAGGCCCTCGCCCGTCAGCGTCGTGCGGCCGGCCGTGGCGCCGACGAGGAAGCCGCGGCCGAGCTGGTCGCCGAGCTGCCACATCTGGTCGGCCGTGCGCTGCCAGCCGAACATCGAGTAGAAGATGTAGAACGGGATCATCGCCTCGCCGTGCGTCGCGTACGACGTCGAAGCGGCGATGAAGTCGGCCATCGAACCGGCCTCGGTGATCCCCTCGTTGAGGATCTGGCCGTTCTGGGCCTCCTTGTAGTACATCAGCTGGTCGCGGTCGACCGGCTCGTACGTCTGGCCCTTGGGCGAGTAGATGCCGAGCGACGGGAACAGCGACTCCATGCCGAAGGTGCGCGCCTCGTCCGGGACGATCGGCACCCAGCGCTTGCCCGTCTCCTTGTCGCGGACCAGGTCCTTCACCAGGCGGACGAACGCCATGGTGGTGGCCACGTTCTGCGAGCCGGAGCCCTTGTCGAAGGACGCGAACGCCTTGTCCGCCGGGGCGGGCAGCGGCGCGACCGGGTGGACGCGGCGGGCCGGGGCCGGACCGCCGAGGGCGGCACGCCGCTCCTGGAGGTAGCGGACCTCGGGGGAGTCGGCGCCGGGGTGGCCGTAGGGAACCACGCCGTCGACGAAGTCGCTGTCCTTGATGGGCAGCTCCAGCAGGTCGCGCATGTTCTTGAACTCGTCCACCGAGAGCTTCTTCATCTGGTGGTTGGCGTTCTTCGACGCGAAGCCCTCGCCGAGGGTGTGGCCCTTGACCGTCTGGGCCAGGATCACGGTCGGCGCGCCCTTGTGCTCGACGGCCGCCTGGTACGCGGCGAAGACCTTGCGGGCCTCGTGACCACCGCGCGAGAGGTGGAAGCACTCCAGGATCTTGTCGTCGCTCAGCAGCTTCGCCATCTCCACGAGCGCCGGGTCGCCGCCGAAGAAGTCCTGGCGGATGTAGGCCGCGTCGCGGGTCTGGTACGTCTGGATCTGCGCGTCGGGCACCTGGCGCAGGCGGCGTACGAGCGCGCCCGTGGTGTCGAGCCGGAACAGCTCGTCCCAGGCCGTGCCCCAGAGCGTCTTGACGACGTTCCAGCCGGCACCGCGGAACTGGGCCTCCAGCTCCTGCACGATCTTGAAGTTGGCGCGGACCGGGCCGTCGAGGCGCTGGAGGTTGCAGTTGATGACGAACGTGAGGTTGTCGAGCTCCTCACGGGCCGCCAGCGCGAGGGCCGCCGTCGACTCGGGCTCGTCCATCTCGCCGTCGCCGAGGAACGCCCACACGTGCGAGGCGGAGGTGTCCTTGATGCCGCGGTTGGCCAGGTAGCGGTTGAAGCGGGCCTGGTAGATCGCCGACAGCGGGCCGAGGCCCATGGAGACCGTCGGGAACTCCCACAGCCAGGGCAGCCGGCGCGGGTGCGGGTAGGAGGGCAGGCCGTTGCCGCCCGCCTCCCGGCGGAAGTTGTCGAGCTGCTCCTCGTTCAGCCGGCCGTCGAGGAACGCGCGGGCGTAGATGCCGGGGGAGGCGTGGCCCTGGATGTAGAGCTGGTCGCCGGAGCCGTCCTGCTCTTTGCCCTTGAAGAAGTGGTTGAAGCCCGTCTCGTACAGCCAGGCGGCGGAGGCGAAGGTGGCGATGTGGCCGCCCACGCCGTACTTGCTGCCCCGGGTCACCATCGCGGCCGCGTTCCAGCGGTTCCACGCGGTGATCCGCTGCTCCAACGCCTCGTCACCGGGCACGGCCGGCTCGGCGGAGGTCGGGATGGAGTTGACGTAGTCGGTTTCGAGGAGCTTCGGCAGCGCGATGCCGGCGCCCTCGGCGCGCTCCAGCGTGCGGCGCATCAGGTATGCGGCACGGTGCGGCCCGGCAGCCTTGGTGACCGCGTCCAGGGAGGCCTGCCATTCGGCGGTCTCCTCCGGGTCCCGGTCGGGGAGCTGGTCGAGCTCGCTCGGCTGGATGGCGTTGGGGTCGGTCATGTCGCCGCCTTCCTCAGTCGAAGGGGGTTCCCTCACGTAAGGGGATCGGGGGTGCCCTTTGTCTTTGGCAGGACAGGGCGTGAGGCTCTGGTGGAAGCCCGTCGGCGACTGTAACCCGCTGATCGATGATCGATCAAAGGGTTGAGGGGCAAAACCTCTTGATCACGAGAAAGTAGGCACGGGGTGCCTTGGGCGGTGGCACGCGGTGACGGGTTGGTGAGCGGTTTTCGCAGGTCGGAGGCGTATGAGCGAGGGTGCGCTCGGGTGTCACGCCCGGGGCGCGCAGCCCAGCACATGGGCCTTCACGAGCTCGGCGATGCGCGGGTCGCGGCGCTTGAACGCGGCGACGAGCTCCTCGTGCTCCTCCGCGTACGACTGCTGCTGGGTGCCCAGCCAGCGGATCGACAGGGCCGTGAACACCTCGATGCCGAGGCCTTCCCAGGTGTGCAGCAGGACGGAATTGCCCGCGGCGCGCACGAGTTCGCGGTGGAAGGCGACGGTGTGGCGGACCTGGGCCGTGCCGTCGGAGACGCGGTCGGCCTCGTACAGAGCGCTGACGTGGGGCTCCAGAGCCGAGCAGTCCTCCGCGAGGCCCTGCGCGGCCAGCTCGGCGGCGATGGCCTCCAGACCGGCCCGGACCGGGTAGCTCTCCTCCAGGTCGGCGGCCGTCAGATTCCGCACGCGCACGCCCTTGTTCGGAGCGGACTCGATCAGGCGCAGCGACTCCAGCTCGCGCAGGGCCTCACGGACCGGGGTCTGGCTGACCTCCAGCTCGGTGGCGATCCGGCGCTCGACGATCCGCTCGCCCGGCTGCCAGCGTCCGCTGATGATCCCCTCCAGGATGTGCTCGCGGATCTGCTCGCGGAGCGAGTGGATGACGGGCGCGGTCATGAGGGCTCCTCAGTCGGGATTGACGTTTAGACAATACGGCCAGGACGCGTCGCCGGGTGAGCCGACGGGGGTGCTTTTGCGCAGGTGAGATCAGGCTTACACGGGGTGGGGTCTGAGGTGCCCAAAGAGCTCGGTGCGTGGGGTTGTCGGGCGGGTGCGGGTTGTGAGGGGCTCTTCGCGCAGTTCCCCGCGCCCCTGAGGTACGTGCAGCAGGCCCACCTCGGGGGCGCGGGGAACTGCGCGATCAGCACACGGCCACCCGCACCCGCCCGACGACAGATCCGACCGAGCTCTCAAGCGCCCCAAAAAGCCGTGGCCCCGTCCGGAGAAGTTCCGGACGGGGCCACGGCCGCGGGCTCAAAACCCTGGTGTTGCCTACAGGCCGAGCTCGACCTCGAACTCGCCTGCCTCCAGGATGGCCTTGACCGCCGTCAGGTAACGGGCGGCGTCGGCGCCGTCCACCAGACGGTGGTCGTAGGACAGGGTCAGGTACGTCATGTCGCGGACGCCGATGACCGTACCCTCCTCCGTCTCGATGACGGCGGGGCGCTTGACCGTCGCGCCGATCCCGAGGATCGCGACCTGGCCCGGCGGCACGATGATCGTGTCGAAGAGCGCGCCGCGCGACCCGGTGTTGGAAATGGTGAAGGTCGCGCCGGACAGCTCGTCCGGGGTGATCTTGTTGGCGCGGACCTTGCCCGCCAGGTCGGCCGTGGCCTTGGCGATACCGGCGAGGTTGAGGTCACCGGCGTTCTTGATGACCGGGGTCATCAGGCCCTTCTCGGAGTCCACCGCGATACCGATGTTCTCGGTGTCGAAGTAGGTGATGGTCCCCTCGGCCTCGTTGATCTTGGCGTTGATCGGCGCGTGCGCCTTCAGCGCCTGGGCCGCGGCCTTGACGAAGAACGGCATCGGGGAGAGCTTGACGCCCTCACGCGACGCGAACGCGTCCTTGGCACGGGCACGCAGCTTCATGAGACGCGTGACGTCGACCTCGACGACCGAGGACAGCTGGGCCTGCTCGTGCAGGGCCTTGACCATGTTGTCGCCGATGACCTTGCGGATCCGCGGCATCTTGACGGTCTGGCCGCGCAGCGGGGACGCCTCCAGCACCGGGGCCTTCTTCGAGGCAGCCGGAGCGGCCGCGGCCGGAGCCGGGGCGGCGGTGGCGGCCTTCGCGGCCTCGGCGGCGGCGACGACGTCCTGCTTGCGGATACGGCCGCCGACGCCGGTGCCCTTGACGGTCGCCAGGTCGACGCCCTGCTCGGCGGCGAGCTTGCGCACCAGCGGGGTGACGTAGGCGCCGTCGTCGGCCGGCTTGGCGGCGGCCGGAGCGGCCGGGGCCTGGGCCGGAGCCGGGGCGGGAGCAGGAGCGGCCGGGGCCGGCTCGGGAGCCGGGGTGACCTGCTGCTGCGGGGCCGGGGCCGACGGGGCCTGCGGGGCCGGGGCGGGCTGCGCCGGGGCCGGAGCCGTGGGCTCGGGCTGGGCCGGGGCGGCCGGGGCCTCCTGCGCCGGGGCCTCCTGAGCCGGGGCGGCGGCCGGAGCCGCACCCGCCTCGCCGATGACGGCGAGCTTGGCGCCGACCTCGGCGGTCTCGTCCTCGCCGACCACGATCTCCAGCAGCGTGCCGGAGGTGGGGGCGGGGATCTCGGTGTCGACCTTGTCCGTCGACACCTCCAGCAGCGGCTCGTCGGCCTCGACGGTGTCACCGACCGACTTCAGCCAGCGGGTGACGGTGCCCTCGGTGACGGACTCGCCGAGCGCGGGCAGGACGACGTCCGTGCCCTCGGCGGAGCCGCCGCCGGTGGCGGCGTCGGCGGTGGGAGCGGGCGCCGGGGCGGCCTGCTCGGTGGACGGGGCGGCCGGAGCCGGCTCGGGGGCCGGCTCGGCGACCTGCTCCGCGGCGGGGGCCGGGGCGGCGGCGGGCGCGCCGCTGCCGTCGTCGATCAGGGCCAGCTCGGCGCCGACCTCGACCGTCTCGTCCTCGGCGACCTTGATGGAGGCCAGGACACCGGCTGCGGGCGAAGGAATCTCGGTGTCGACCTTGTCGGTCGACACCTCGAGCAGCGGCTCGTCGGCCTCGACGCGCTCGCCCTCGGCCTTCAGCCAGCGGGTGACAGTGCCCTCGGTGACGCTCTCGCCGAGCGCCGGAAGGGTTACGGAAACCGCCATGGTTTCGGTTGCTCCTTACGGAAAGTGCGGAAGTCTGTGTCGTCGCGTGTGTCGACCGAGGGGTCAGTCGTGCGCGTGGAGGGGCTTGCCGGCCAGGGCCAGGTGGGCCTCGCCGAGCGCCTCGCTCTGGGTCGGGTGGGCGTGGATGAGCTGCGCGACCTCGGCGGGCAGCGCCTCCCAGTTGTAGATCAGCTGGGCTTCGCCGACCTGCTCGCCCATGCGGTCGCCGACCATGTGGACGCCGACGACGGCACCGTCCTTGACCTGGACGAGCTTGATCTCGCCCGCGGTGTTCAGGATCTTGCTCCTGCCGTTGCCCGCGAGGTTGTACTTGAGAGCGACGACCTTGTCCGCGCCGTAGATCTCCTTGGCCTTGGCCTCGGTGATACCGACGGAGGCGACCTCCGGGTGGCAGTACGTCACCCGCGGGACACCGTCGTAGTCGATCGGAACGGTCTTCAGACCGGCCAGGCGCTCCGCCACCAGGATGCCCTCGGCGAAGCCGACGTGCGCGAGCTGGAGGGTCGGGACGAGGTCACCGACGGCGGAGATGGTCGGCACGTTCGTGCGCATGTACTCGTCGACCAGGACGTAGCCGCGGTCCATCGCGACGCCCTGCTCCTCGTAGCCCAGGCCCTGGGAGACCGGGCCGCGGCCGATGGCGACCAGCAGGACCTCGGCCTCGAACTCCTTGCCGTCGGCGAGGGTGACCTTGACGCCGTCCTGGGTGTACTCGGCCTTCTGGAAGAAGGTGCCCAGGTTGAACTTGATGCCGCGCTTGCGGAACGCGCGCTCCAGGAGCTTGGAGGAGTTCTCGTCCTCGACCGGGACGAGGTGCTTCAGGCCCTCGACGATCGTGACCTCGGTGCCGAAGGACTTCCAGGCCGAGGCGAACTCGACGCCGATGACACCGCCGCCCAGGATGATCGCGGACTTCGGCACGCGGTCCAGGACGAGGGCGTGGTCGGAGGAGATGATCCGGTTGCCGTCGATGTCCAGGCCGGGCAGCGACTTCGGCACGGAGCCGGTCGCGAGCAGGATGTGGCGGCCCTCGACGCGGCGGCCGTTCACGTCGACGGACGTGGGGGAGGACAGCCGGCCCTCACCCTCGATGTACGTCACCTTCCGGGAGGCCACGAGCCCCTGCAGGCCCTTGTACAGGCCCGCGATCACGCCGTCCTTGTACTTGTGGACCCCGGCGATGTCGATGCCCTCGAAGGAGGCCTTCACACCGAACTGCTCGCTCTCGCGGGCCTGGTCGGCGATCTCGCCCGCGTGCAGCAGGGCCTTGGTGGGGATGCATCCCCGGTGCAGGCAGGTGCCGCCGACCTTGTCCTTCTCGATCAGGGCGACGTCCAGGCCCAGCTGCGCCCCGCGCAGGGCCGCGGCGTAACCACCGCTGCCACCGCCGAGGATCACTAGGTCGAAAACGGTGCTGGCGTCGTTCGCCACGTCACGTCCTCCATGCATGTGCGCCGTGAGCCGGTCTTCGGTGACCGGCAGGCGGCTGGTGTCCGGCCGCTCGTTCTTCGGCCCTTCGGTGGGGCCCTGTCCTGCCGAGCCCCATCTTCGCACTTGTCGACACACAAAGAGACGCCGGGCTGCTGTGTGAGACGCCCCACGTTCAGATGAGCCACGCCCCCGGAAGGGGAGGGGGCGCGGGGAACTGCGCGAACAGCCCCCACGCCCCCGCACCCGCCACACAACGGGCGAGACCGAGCCGAGAGGCGAACTCAGCCGAGGTCACCCGCGGCCGTCAGCTCGGCCAGCCGCACCAGCGTCCGCACAGCCGTGCCCGTGCCGCCCTTCGGCGTGTACCCGAACGGCCCGCCCTCGTTGAAGGCCGGCCCGGCGATGTCCAGGTGCGCCCAGGTGATGCCCTCGCCCACGAACTCGCGCAGGAAGAGACCGGCGACCAGGCCGCCGCCCATCCGCTCACCCATGTTCGCGATGTCGGCCGTGGGTGAGTCCATGCCCTTGCGCAGGTGCTCCGGCAGCGGCATCGGCCACGCCGGCTCCCCGACCTCCTCGGCGGCCTCGCACAGCGCGGCGCGGAACGCGTCGTCGTTGCCCATGATCCCGAACGTGCGGTTGCCGAGCGCCAGCACCATCGCCCCGGTCAGCGTCGCCACGTCCACGATCGCGTCCGGCTTCTCCTGCGACGCCGCCCACAGGGCGTCCGCGAGCACCAGCCGGCCCTCGGCGTCGGTGTTGAGCACCTCCACCGTCTTGCCGCTGTACATCCGCAGCACGTCACCCGGACGGGTGGCGGAGCCGGAGGGCATGTTCTCGGCCAGGGCGAGCCAGCCGGTGACGTTGACCTCCAGGCCGAGACGCGCGGCGGCGACGACCGCGGCGAACACCGAGGCCGCGCCGCTCATGTCGCACTTCATCGTCTCGTTGTGACCGGCCGGCTTCAGCGAGATGCCGCCCGAGTCGTAAGTGATGCCCTTGCCGACGAGGGCGAGGTGCTTCTTCGCCTTCGAGGAGGTGTAGGACAGCTTCACCAGGCGCGGTCCCGCCGCCGAACCGGCCCCGACGCCGAGGATGCCGCCGTAGCCGCCCTTGACCAGGGCCTTCTCGTCGAGCACCTGCACCTTGATGCCGTGCTCCTTGGCCGCGGCCTGGGCGATCGCGGCGAACGACTCGGGGTTCAGGTCGTTCGGCGGGGTGTTGACCAGGTCGCGGGCGCGGTTGAGCTCCTCGGACACGGCGACGGCACGTTCGAGCGCGGCCTTGTACGCCTTGTCGCGGGGCTTGCCGCCGAGCAGGGCGACCTCGGCGAGGGGAGCCTTGCCGTTCTTCGCCTTGGGGTCCTTGCCGTTGTCCTTGTAGGCGTCGAAGGAGTACGCGCCGAGCAGCGCGCCCTCTCCGATCGCGCCGGCGTCGGCGGCGTCACCCAGCGGCAGTGCGAAGGCGGCCTTCTTGGAGCCGGCCAGGGCGCGGGCGGCGACACCGGCGGCCCTGCGCAGGGCCTCGGTGCCGTACTCGGCGTCCTTGTCCGGGACCGGGCCCAGACCGACCGCCAGGACGAGCGGTGCCTTGAAGCCGGACGGCGCCGGCAGCTTCGTCACCTCGCCCTCGCCGCCGGAGGCGCCGAGCGTCTCCAGAACGCCGGCCAGCCTGCCGTCGTACGCCTTGTCCACGGCCTCGGCGCCCGGTGCGACGACCGGCCCCTTGGCACCCTTGGCGACACCGATCACGATCGCGTCGGCCCGCAGGCCGGGCGCCGCGGCGGTGCTGAGAGTGAGAGCAGTCACGGTGGTGAAATCTCGCTTCCGATGTGAAGTTGCTGTGGTCGAACGGTGTGGGTCGACCGGGCCCGACAGCCGACCCTAAGGGTCGGTCGGTGATCTCCCGCCTGCCCGGCGGGGTCTGGCACGCGCATCTGCGGCGTTGTCGTCGGTCACCGACTCCCCCACGCTCGGCTGCGCTCGCGCGGGAGGGACCCCCATCGCGTCGCCTCCCTCCTCCGCCTTGCAGCTGCACGCACCAGACCCCGCCGGGCCCGCCCTCCGGGCGGACGACGGGAGATCGCCGACCGACCCTATTCCGACCTCAGGGTCTGTGGTTCACGGGGCCTTCCCCGGTGCGGCGAACACTCGACGACGAGACTACGCGCGTGGCCCCGTTCGCTCATTCCTACGGGCGTTCACCTGTCGGTGGCGTAGTGGCCATTTCTTGATCCTCCATGTCGGTGAACTGAGTCACACTCGTCCCGATCCGGTGAGCGCCCTGCTCGCCGCTTTGCATGATTTCCACGGGTCCTCCTCTGTTCGAACGCAAGAGGATTCCTGGGATCTTCTGGGGGAGGAACCATGGCGCAGCGTGCGCGCGGGTGGAGAAGGACGGCCGCCGCGATGGCGGCGGCAGGCATGATCACGGCGGGGGCGACAGCACCCGGGGCGGCGGCCGCGGAGGCACCGCGCATCGATCTGAAGGTGCTGGTGGTGGACAACGGCGACAGCCCCGTGAAGGCCGTCACCGCCCAGCTCAGGAGCACGGGCATCCCGTACACGACCATCGACCTGAACGACTCCGGCCGGCCGAGGATCACGGCCGCGTTCCTGAGCGACACCGTGAACGGCCGGCCCCGCGCCAAGTACCAGGGCGTCGTCCTGCCCAACGAGGCCCCGTTCGGCACGGACTCCGCCGAGCAGACCGCGCTGGAGACCTACGAACGGACGTACGGCATCCCGCAGGTCGACGCCTACACCTGGGCGCACCCGGGAGTCGGCCTCGACTACACCAGCGAGGGTGGCTGGGCAGGCACTCTTGACGGCCGCGAGGCATCCGTCACCGCGGCCGGGAAGGCCGGCTCGTTCGGCTACCTCGACGGCGCGTTCCGCTTCGAGGACGGCGCCCCGGCCGTGCAGGAGAGCTACGGCTACGTCGCCCGGCCCCGCACCGGCTTCACCAGCTACGTCGACATCCCCGTGCCCGGCGGCACCGGCCGCGGCAGCCTCGTCGGCGAGTACGCCCACGACGGCCGCCGCGAACTGGTGGTGACCTTCGCCTACAACAACAACCAGCAGCAGTTCCGGTTGCTGGCCCGCGGCATCGTCGAGTGGCTCACCCAGGGCGTGCACCTGGGGCAGACCCGCAACTCCTTCGCGGTGCACGTCGACGACGTGTTCGCCCCGGACAGCCGCTGGAACACCGAACGCAACTGCACCCCGGGCGACTTCGACTGCGCGGGCGGCGACGGCGAGGGCACCGCACCGATCCGTATGACCGCGGACGACGCCGCCTACGCCGCCCAGTGGCAGCGCGAGCACGGCTTCACCATGGACATGGTCTTCAACGCCGGCTCCGGCGAGGAGTGGAAGGCCGAGCACGGCGGCACCGACGCCCTCACCACCCGGCTGCTCACCGACAAGGCGCAGTACCGCTGGGTCAACCACACCTACACGCACCCCTTCCTCGGCTGCGTGCAGGACACGTCCAGCGTGCCGTGGAGCTGCGCGAAGAACGCCGACGGCTCGACGAAGTACATGAGCCGCGCCGAGATCGCCGCGCAGATCCGGGACAACCACAACTGGGCCGTGAACAAGGGCCTGCCCGTCGACCGCACCGAGCTGGTCACCGGTGAGCACTCGGGCCTGAAGACCCTGCCGCAGCAGCCGGACGACAATCCCAACCTGGCCGGTGCCCTCGCCGACACCGGCGTCAAGTGGATCGCCTCGGACAACTCGCGCGAGCCGGAGCAGCGGAAGGTCGGCAACGCCCTGACCGTCCCGCGCCACCCGATGAACGTGTACTACAACGTGGGCACGGCGGCCGAGATGGCCGACGAGTACAACTGGGTCTACACCTCGCGCGCCGACGGCGGCAGCGGCGTCTGCGAGGACAACCCCACCTCGACGTGTCTGGACGAGCCGCTCGACCCCGCCACGGGTTACGCCGAGCACATCGTCCCGCAAGAGGCCCGCACCGCCCTCGGACACGCCCTCGCGGGCGACCCCCGGCCGCACTACGCGCACCAGTCCAACCTGGCCGAGGACCGGTTGCTCTACCCGGTCATGGAGAAGGTGCTCGCCGACTACCGGGCCCTGTTCGCCGACAACACCCCGCTGGAAAACCCCCGGCACAGCGCGATCGGCACCGAGGTGCAGCGCCGCGCCGCCTGGCAGACGGCCCTGGTGAACAACCGCGTGACGGCCTACCGCATCGGGAACACGGTCACGGTCACCGCCCCGTCGGGCACCCAGATCCCGGTGACCGCCCCGGAGGGCACGAAGAAGCAACTCGTCCTGGGCACCACCGCCTTCGGCACCCCGTACGCGGGAGCCCGCTCGGCCTGGACGACCCCGGCAGCACTCCAGTCGGCTCTGACCTTGAAATTGCCCTAGAGCCTTCAGGGGCGCGGGGAACTGCGCGACCAGCCCACCACGAGCCCGCACTCGGGATCCGGGCAGCAGTTCCCCGCACACCATCCGCACCACAGGGGGAAGACACCGCATGAGGCGAACAGGCCGTCATGTCACCATGCTCACGGAAGGCACCTACCCGCACGTCCACGGCGGCGTCAGCACCTGGTGCGACCAACTCGTCAAGGGCATGCCCGAGGTCGACTTCCACATCGTCTCGCTCACCGGCAACGGCAGGGAACCCGTCACCTGGGAACTGCCGCCCAACGTCTACGCGCACACCTCGGTCCCGACCTGGGGCCAGCGCCCCGGCCGCGCGAGACCCCCGTACGGCAGGGCCCGCCGCCGCTTCACCGAGAGCTACGAGCGCTTCCTGCTCTCCTTCCTGGACCCCGGCTCGCACGCCGACTTCGGCGAATCCCTGGACGAACTGGCCGGACTCGCCCGGGACGGACTGCTGCCGGCGGCGCTGCGCACCGAGTCGGCGCTGCGGTCCCTGATGTGGATATGGACGATGCCGCATCTGCCGACGGCCGCCGCCCGCCCCACCGTGCACGACGCGCTGACCGCGACCGACCTGCTGGAACACGCGCTGCGCCCGCTCGGTGTCCGCATCCCCGAGGACTCCGTCGCGCACGCCGTCAGCAGCGGCCTCGCCACCTTGCCCGCGCTCGCCGCCCGCCACCTGGACGGTGTGCCGTTCCTGCTCACCGAGCACGGCATCTACCTGCGCGAGCGCTACCTCGGCTACCGGCGCGACGCCCAGCGCTGGCCCGTGAAGGCCTTCATGCTGGGCTTCTACCGCGAGCTGAACTCCTACGGCTACCGTGCCGCCGACCTGATCACCCCCTGCAACCAGTACAACCGCCGCTGGGAAGAGCGCGGCGGCGCCGACGCGGGCAAGATCCGCACGGTCTACAACGGCGTCGACCCGGCCGCCTTCCCGCACGCGGGCCCCGAGCCCGAGGTCCCGACCCTGTCCTGGTGCGGCCGGATCGACCCCATCAAGGACCTGGAGACCCTGATCCGCGCCTACGCCATGGTGCGCGCCGAGATCCCGGCGGCCCGGCTCCGCCTCTTCGGCCCGGTCCCGCCCGGCGGCGAGGCCTACCGCACCCGGCTGGAGAAGCTCGCCGCCGAACTGGGCGTCACCGACGGCCTCACCTTCGAGGGCCGCATCACCGAGGTCTGGCGCGCCTACGCGGCCGGGCACCTCGTCATGCTGTCGTCGATCTCCGAGGGCTTCCCGTTCTCCATCATCGAGGCCATGTCCTGCGGCCGTACGACGGTGTCGACGGACGTCGGCGGGGTGCGCGAGGCCGTCGGCGACACGGGCCTGGTCGTCCCGCCGCGCGAGCCGGAGAAGATGGCCGCCGCCGCGCTGACCCTGCTCAAGGACGATCGACGACGCCTCGAACTGGGCGAGTTGTCACGTCAGCGCGTCATCGACCGGTTCACGCTGCGCCGCTCGGTGGACGCCTTCCGCACGATCTACAAGGAACTCGCGGGCGAGGACGAGGTGTACGAGCCGACGCTGGAGACCGTCGCCGACTGGACCCTGGAGCTGCGCGACCCCTGGTACGCGTCCACGGCGGTCTGGGGGTCCCCCCGGACGGAGTCCGGGGGAGGGGCCGGCTGGTGAGCGGAAGCGTCTGGCTGCCCCCGGGCTCCCGCCCGGACGCCCTGCCCGGCATCCCCCGGCAGCGGCAGCGCACCCCCAGCTGGGCCCAGCCCGATCCCGTCGACGAACTCACCGAGCGCCTCGACGACTTCATAGCCGCGGCGGTCCACCCCGACGAGATCGCGGCGCTCCTGGAGTCCGACGGCCTCTCCGACGACCAGATACGCGAGCGGTACGGCCTGAAGAACTCCTTCGCGCTCGCCGAGACCCTCTACGAACGCGTCGAACGCCGCTACCCCGAGCCCGACGGCCCCGCCCCCGACCCCTGGCAGACCGGCCTCCTCGGCTGCCTGCTGCGCGGCGTCGTCTTCGCCCTGCCCGGACTCGCCTACGTCCTCGGCGCGCCCCTGTTCACCGGCCCGGGCGACCACGGCCTGCCCGCGGGCACGGTCCCGCTGCTGGCGGGGGCCCTGTGCGGCTGGACCTGGAACCAGGGCCTCGCCCACCGCGCGTACGCGTGGCTGGGGCTCGGCGACCGGCCCGCCGCCCGGCGCGCCCTGCTGCTCGGCGCCCCGGCGGGCGCGCTGCTCGGCTCCCTGGTCGCCGTGTCGTTCGCGGGCGGCTCCGCCCCGGCGGTGGTCGCCTTCGCCGCCGGGCAGTCCTGCTACCTGGCCGCGGCGACCGTCCTGCTGGTGATGGGCCGTGAGCGGCTCCTGCTGCTCGCCCTCGCACCGATGGCGGCGGGCGCGGTCTGGTCACTCGCCGACCCGCTGCCCGAGACCGCGGGTCCGGCCCTGCTGCTGGGCTCGCTGGCGGCGGTCGCCGTGCTCGGGCTGCGCGAGGTGGCACCCGCCCTCAAGGGCGGGCAGGGCTGGACGTCAGGCCTCGTCGCCCTGCTCCCGTTCGGCGCGTTCGGCACCCTCCCCGCCCACCGGCGCCCCGCCGCACCCCGGCTCACGGGCTCCCTGCCGTACGCCCTGTTCGGGCTCGCCACCGGTGTGCTCGTGCTGTACGCGGCGCTCGGCGACGTCCTGGCCGGCGCGTCGGCCGGTGCGGTCGCCGCGCCCGCCGCTGTGGCGCTCACCCTCAGCATGGGGCCCGCCGAGTGGCTGCTGTACCGCTTCCGCAGCGGCAGCCTCGCCGGCCTGCGCTCCAGCAGCACCCCCCGCGACTTCCGGCGGACCACGGTCCGGACGGTCGTGCGGTGCCTGGCCGCTTACCTCGCCGTGCTGCTCGCGCTGAGCCTCACGGCCTCCGCCCTGTGGCCGCACGCCCCGCTGCCGGGCGGCGTCAGGGCGGCCGGGCTGCTCCTGCTGGGCGTGGTCCTGTGGACGGGCCTGCTGCTCCAGTCGTTCGGCGCGGTGACCGGCGCCACGGCGGTGTGCTGCGCCGCGGCCCTGGTGCAGACCCTGCTCCTCGTCACCCGCACCGGCGATCCGCACGTGGGAGCAGCGGTCGTGTACGGCACGGCGGCCGCCGTCCAGGCGGCCCTGGTGTGCCATCTGCTGGGAAGGGCAACCGCCCACCGATGAGCACTCTCCTGGTCCCGTACTACGAGCACCCGTCCGTCCGCCCCGCCGAATGGGACGCGATCGTCGCGGCGGCGCCCCGCCTGTACGGGGTCGTCCTCAACCCGGCCAGCGGCCCCGGCGACCGCCCCGACACGGCCTTCGCCGAGGTCGCCGCCCGGCTGCGGGCCGCGGGCGTGCGGGTCCTCGGGTACGCCGACACCGGCTACGGCCGCCGCGCCGCCACCGAGGTCGTCCGCGACCTCACCCGGCACCGCGACTGGTACGGCACCGACGGCGCCTTCCTCGACCAGGTGCCGTCCGGGCCGGAGGAGTTCGAGCACTACCAGAAGCTGGCGGTCGCGGCCTGGGGCGTCGGCTGCGCCACCCTCGTCCTCAACCACGGCACGGCACCGCACCCCTGCTACGCCCGCATCGCCGACGTGCTCGTCACCTTCGAGGGCCCCTGGGCCGCGTACCGCGCCCTGCCCCCGCAACCCCGGCCCGGCGGCACGGACGTACGGCTGTGCCACCTCGTCCACGGCGTGCCGCCCGGAGCCGACCCGGAGGGTCTGGCCCGGGCGCGGGGCGCGGCGGTGCACTGCGCGGTGCCCGGCACCGGAGATCATCCTTGGGGCACTCTGCCGCATACCTTGGAGAACCTTCCGTGAGACGCCCGCTGTTGCTCACCGCCCTGCTCGTCCTGCTGCTCGCGGGCTGCACCCCGCCCCCCGACGACAAGCCCGGCCCCCGCTGGCAGCCCCGCCCCGGCACCGCCTGGCAGTGGCAGCTCAGCGGACGCCTGGACACCTCCGTCGACGTGCCGGTCTACGACATCGACGGCTTCGACCACTCCGAGGAAACGGTCGCCCGGCTGCACCGCGAGGACCGCAAGGTCATCTGCTACCTCTCCACCGGCGCCTGGGAGGAGTTCCGCCCGGACGCCGGGAAGTTCCCGAAGGCCGTGCTCGGGCGCGGCAACGGCTGGAAGGGCGAGCGCTGGCTCGACATCCGCCGCACCGACGTCCTGGAACCACTCATGGCGGCCCGGATCGACATGTGCCGCGCCAAGGGCTTCGACGCGGTGGAGCCGGACAACATGGACGGCTACCGCAACGACACCGGTTTCCCGCTCACGGCCACCGACCAGCTCCGCTACAACCGCCTCATCGCCCGCCTGGCCCACGACCGGGGCCTGGCCGTCGGTCTGAAGAACGACCTGGACCAGATCCCGGAACTGGTCGGGGACTTCGACTTCGCGGTCAACGAGCAGTGCGCCCAGTACCGCGAGTGCGCGGCCCTCAAGCCGTTCGTCGAGTCCGGCAAGGCCGTCTTCCATGTCGAGTACGAGGTCCCCACCGGCCGCTTCTGCGCCGACTCCCGCCGCCTGAAGCTCAGTTCGCTGCTCAAAAAGTACGAACTGGGGGCGTGGCGACGGGCCTGCTGAACCCGATGCCGGTGACCGCCGTGCCCGCGACCCGGTCGGCGAGGGACCGGCGGCCGGGGGAGAGGACCGGCAGCGCGTTCACCAGGAACAGCACCACCGCGACCGCCCACACCAGGACGGACAGCACGATCTGCCCCTCGACGAGCAGCACGCAGGCCACGGCGTACACGGCGACGTCCGCGGCGGTGGTGACCGCGGCCCGCCGCGCCGCCCGGACCCGGGGCGGGAGGTTCGGGGTGACCTTGAGCCCGGTCAGGGCCTTGCCGACGGTGCGCCCGGCCAGGGCCAGGCACGCCCACTGGTAGAGGAACACCGTCAGCACCAGCAGCCCGAAGGCCTGCTCGACGTACAGCACCGACTTGTTCCACAGCGAGAGCCCCAGGTCCTGGGAGGCGTCGAGCACGTCGCCGCGCGAGGTCAGCAGGTCGAAACCGCCCCGGGTGGCCAGTTCGGGCACGTCGGTGACGAGTGCGGAGACCCGGTGGAAGGTGAGTACGGCGAGCGCCGAGGCCAGCGCCACCATCAACGCGAAATCGACCAGCCAGGCCGTGGCACGGCGCAGCTTCGGCATGAACGTCCCCCGATCACTTGTGTGTCGGGCAGGAAGCTAGCGGCTGGGCGGCCCGTGCAGGAGGGGGACGGGAAGATCGTTTCAGCCCGGTGACAGAACGATGAGCGCCGTGGTCGCCGCCGTCTCCGCCAGACCGCCGAAGACGTCCCCCGTGACCCCGCCGAAGCGGCGCGTGCAGTGGCGGAGCAGCGCCTCGGCGGCGGCCAGGGCGAGGACGACCGCGAGTACGGCGCGGACCGGTCCGTACGGCCCGAAGAGAGCACCGGCCGCCGCAGCGGCCCCCGCGACGGCCAGGGCGGCGAGCACCGCCCCCCGCAGCGGCACCACCCCCGCGACGGCCGCCCCCAGCCCCTCCGGCCGCGCCGCCGGCACGCCGGCCCGGGCCGCCAGGGTCAGGGCCAGCCGGGCGAGGGTCGCGGAGACGACGGCGGCGCACGCGCCCCGGGCCCAGGAGGCGTCGTACGCCTGGGTGAGCGCGGCGACCTGCGCGAGCAGAGTGAGGACGAGGGTGATCACCCCGAAGGGCCCGATGTCCGACTGCTTCATGATCCGCAGCGCGTCCTCGGCGGGCTTCCCGCTGCCCAGCCCGTCGGCGGTGTCCGCGAGCCCGTCGAGATGCAGCCCCCGGGTGAGGACGGCCGGGACGGCGACGGTCGCCACGGCGGCCAGCGGCGCACCCACGCCGAGGAACAGCAGCACCAGCCCGAGCCCGGCGGCGGCGGCGCCGACCGCAAGCCCCGCCAGCGGAGCGCACAGCATGCCGCCGCGGGCGGCCTCCCGGTCCCACCGCGTCACCCGGACCGGGATCACCGTGAGGGTGCCGAAGGCGAAGCGGAGGCCGTCGAGGGGCGAGGTTGCGGGCACCGGCGCAGGCTACCGGCCGGTCAGGAGAGCGAGCACGGCGCCCGAGGATAAAGTGCGCATATGGGATGGTTCGAGCGGAACATCATGGAACCTGGCAAGCTGCCGCTGCTCCTCGCTCTCATCTCCTTCGTCCTGACCTTCCTGATCACCCGGGTGATCACCCGCCTCATCCGGGCGGGCAAGGGCCCCTTCGGCAACGTCAGCAGCGGAGGCGTCCACGTCCACCACGTGGTCCCCGGCGTCATCCTGACGATCGTCGGCGGCTTCGGCGCGGTCGCCGGCGGCCAGTACGGTTTCGGCTCGGCGCTGGCCGCCGTCATCTTCGGCATCGGCGCGGGCCTCGTCCTGGACGAGTTCGCCCTGGTCCTGCACCTCGCCGACGTCTACTGGACGCCGGACGGCCGCAAGAGCGTGGAGATGGTCGTCCTCACCGCGTCCCTCGTCGGCCTGCTCCTGATCGGCTTCTCGCCGCTGGGCGTCAACGACCTCAATGAGGACCAGCAGCAGAATCGCGCCGTCGCCCTCGTGACCGTCCTGGCGAACTTCCTGTTCGCCCTCATCGCCCTGTTCAAGGGCAAGGTCCGGCTGGCCGTCCTCGGTGCGATCATCCCGCTCGTCGCCCTGGTCGCAGCCCTGCGGCTGGCCCGGCCCACCTCCCCGTGGGCCAAACGGTTCTACCGGAACCGCCCCCGCGCCCGGGCCAGGTCCGCCCTGCGCTCCTACCGCCACGACCGGCGCTGGGTGACCCCCTCGCGGGCTTTTCACGACTGGCTCGGCGGCGCGCCCGACCCCGAACCGGCCCGGTCCCTCGAACGCCGCTGACGCACCTCGCCCACCCCGCACAGCACCAGCACCGCCATGATCGCGGCGAGGTGCTCCTTGCCGGCGAGGTTCTCCTTCAGCACCACCTCGGCCACCATTGCCACGATCACCACCGAGGCCGTGACGTACGCCCGGTAGCGCCACCCGAGGAAGACGGCCAGCCCCACCACCGCCGCCGACGGCCCGGTGTCCACGACCCAGGCGTCCGAGGCGGGCAGGCCGAGCGGGGAGTGCGGGCCCAGCCGGATGCCCAGGCGTGCGTACAGCGTGCCCGCAAGCGTCGCCACGTAGGCGAGGGCCAGCGTCCGCCACCGGCCCAGGCACAGCTCGGCGATGCCGAACACCAGCAGGATCTGCACGAGCGCGCCCCAGACCGGCAGGTCCAGAGCGGGCACGAACAGCGACAGCGGGGTCCGCAGCAGCGTCGGCCACAACGGGTCCGCGGCCCGCACCCCGCCGGCGTTCTGCACGAACCGGTAGCCCCACGCCTGGCCGTGCACGAGGTGCAGTACGGCCGTGAGGCACACGGCCCCGACCGCCAGCGGCACGGCCCGCCACCGCCGCTCGGCCAGCGGCCCGCGCACCGCGGCGTACAGCCGTCCCCATTCGGCGCGGGCCCAGCGGGCGAGCGTGGTCATCCGGCGGTCGTCCTCGTCCGTACGCGGCGGTGTCTGAGGGTGTCTGCGACTCAGTCAAACCGACACCACGTTCCAGGACCGACCGGAACGGGACGAAGTTGAGCCAGGCGTGAGTGACCTGGATCTCGGGAGTGCTACTGCTCGGCGGGCGCCTCCGACGCCTCCGGCTCGGCCGGCGCCTCGGACTCCTTGGGCTTCTCGGGCAGCTCCGCCGCCAGCGCGGCCGAGGCCTGCACGAGTGGCAGTGCCAGCAGACCGCCCGCACCCTCGCCGACGGTCACCCCGTGGGCCAGCAGCGGCTCCAGGGCCATCCGGTCCAGCGCCTTCGCCTGCCCCGGCTCCCCGCTGTCGTGCGCGGCCAGCCACCAGTCCGGCGCCCGGAACGCGATCCGCTGCCCGACCAGCGCGCACGCGGCCGTCACGACCCCGTCGAGCACCACCGGCAGCTTGCGTACCGCGCTCTGCAGCAGGAAGCCCGTCATCGCGGCGAGGTCGGCGCCGCCCACCGTCGCCAGCAGCTGCAACTGGTCCCCTAGCACCGGCCGGGCCCTGCGCAGCGCGTCGCGGATCGCCGCGCACTTGCGCATCCACGCCAGGTCGTCGATCGCCAGCCCGCCGCGCCCGGTGACGACCGACGCGTCAACGCCGCACAACGCCGCGACCAGCACGCTCGCCGCCGTGGTCCCGCCGACGCTCACATCGCCGAGCACCACCAGGTCCGTGCCCGAGTCGGCCTCCTCGTCGGCCACCGCGATCCCCGCCCGGAACGCGGCCTCGGCGTGTTCAAGGGTCAGCGCGTCCTCGATGTCGATCCGCCCGCTGCCGCGCCGCACCCGGTGCCGTACGACGTCCTCGGGCAGCGTCTCGGGGTCGCAGTCCAGGGCCATGTCGACGACCCGCACCGGCACGCCCAGCCGCCGGGCCAGCACCGACACGGGCCGGCCGCCCTCCAGCACCTCGCGCACCAACTCCCCGGCGCTGCCCGCCGCGCGGGCCGAGACGCCCAGCTCGGCGATGCCGTGGTCACCGGCGAAGAGCACCACCCGCGGCCGTTCGACCGGCCGCACCGGCACGGCCGACTGCGCCGCCGCCAGCCACTCACCCAGTTCGTCGAGGCGGCCCAGCGACCCGGGCGGCACGATCTGTCGCTCCCGGCGCGCCTCGGCGTCACGGCGGATCCCGCCGTCCGGACGCTCGATCAGATCGGTGAAGTCGTCGAGATTAAGCGAGCTCATTCGCCGAACAGTACCGGCCCCGGTCGAACAGCACGGCGCCACATCACCACTCGGTCGGGGGGACGTCGTTGCACCGAAGATCGGCATCCCATACGTTCCGTTTTGCAGCGGATTGTCGTACGTGGTAGGTGCGACGTCCCCGCCGTACGTCCCCGCCGTACGCCGTCGCCCCCGGGAGCCGCCCATGCCCGCACATCCCGCCTCCTCCGCACCCCCCGCCCTCCAGACGACCGCACGGGTCCACGAACCGCGCCGCGAGGACTGCCCCTGGTGCGGCTCCGGCCGGCTGCGCAACCGGCTGCGCACCGGTGACCTGCGGCAGTACAAGCCGGGCGGCTTCACCGTCGACGCCTGCCGGGACTGCGGCCACACCTTCCAGAACCCCCGCCTCACCCTGGAAGGCCTGGCCCTCTACCACCGCACCGCACGCGAAGCGCCCAGGGACCCGGCGAGCGACGGCCTGCTCGCCCTGCGGAGCAGCCCGCGCCGCCACCGCTCGGCTGCCCGCGCCATGATCCGCTGCGGCGAACCGGAGAGCTGGCTCGACGTCGGGACGGGCCACGCCCGCTTCCCCTCCACGGCCCGGCAGTTCTTCCCGTACACGGCTTTCGACGGCCTGGACCCCACCCCGCGCGTGGTCCGCGCCCGGTCGGCCGAGCGCGTCGAGGAGGCCCACGTCGGCCGCCTGACGGACCCCGGCATCGCCGGCCCCTTGCGCGCCCGCTACGACGTGGTCAGCATGCTCCACCACCTGGAGGGCACGCCGGACCCCCGGGCGGAACTCCGGGCCGCCCTCGCCGTCCTGCGCCCGGGCGGCCACCTGCTCATCGAGACCCTCAGCCCCCGCAGCGTCTTCGCGGCCCTGCTGGGCCGCTGGTGGCTCCCCTACGACCAGCCGCGTCACCTCCACCTCCTGCCCCCGCAGAACGTCCGCGCGGATCTGGAGTCGGCCGGCTGCGAGATCCTGACGCTCGACCACCGCCCGGTCCACGTCCCCCACGACCTCGCGGGTGCCACGTCCCTGGCCCTCTCGCACGCCCTGCCGGCCCCGGACACCCCCTGGCGGGCCATCCCGCCGCCCCCCGTCCAGCGGCACGCCCGTACCGCGTTGCTCCGCGCCGGCCTGCCCCTGGTGGCCGTGGCGGCGCTGGCCGACCACCTCATCGCCCCGGTCGCTCGCCGCACGCGCTTCGCCAACACGTACCGGGTCATCGCCCGCAAAGCTCCGTAACCCGGCGCACGGGCGGCCGAGGGGCCCTGTCAGCCCCGCAGCACCACGGCCTGCCCCTGGTGGCCGTGGCCGCGCTGGCCGACCACCTCATCGCCCCGGTCGCCCGCCGCACGCGCTTCGCCAACACGTACCGGGTCATCGCCCGCAAAGCCCCGTAACCCGGCGCACGGGCGGCCGAGGGGCCCTGTCAGCCCCGCAGCACCACGGCCTGCCCCGCCACCACCAGCAGCACGTGCTCGCACTCGTCCGCGAACCCTGCGTTCAGCCGGCCGAGTTCGTCCCGGTAGCGCCGCCCCGACGCCGTCGACGGCACGATCCCCGACCCCACCTCGTTCGACACGGCGACCACGGTCCGCCGGGTGACCCGCACCGCCGCCGTGAGCTCCCGCACGCGCTCCCGCAGCACCTTCTCGCCCCGCTCCGCCCACACCGCGTCGTCCCACGCCCCGGCGGCGTCCATCGCGTCCGTCAGCCACAGCGACAGACAGTCGATGAGCAGGGGCGGCCCCTCCGCCTCCAGCAACGGCACCAGGTCGCAGGTCTCGACCGTCTGCCACGACCCCGGCCGCCGCTCCCGGTGGGCCGAGACCCGCGAGGACCACTCCGTGTCGCCGTTGCGCGACCCGCCCGTGGCCACGTACAGCACGTCGGGGAAGGCCTCCAGCCTCCGCTCGGCCTCCACCGACTTGCCCGACCGCGCCCCGCCCAGCACCAGCGTCCGCCGCGGCACGTCAGGCACCTCCTCGTACGCCCCCACCACCAGCGTCACCCCGTCCGGCACGGCCCGGGCCCCGGCCGCCGCGAGCCGCCGCCCCAGCTCCGGTCCGGGCGGCGCGTCGTGGTCCAGATGGACGGCGACCACGTCGGTCGTCGGCCCGACCGCCCCCACCGCCCGCAGCTTCGCCAGCGCGTCCGGCCGCCCCACGACGTCCGCCAGGACCATGTCGTACGACTCGGCCGGCCCCTCCAGGCCCGCCGGCGCCCCGCCCGGCGGCAGATACAGCAGCCGCTGCCCCTCCGGACCGGTCACCGCGTACCCCGTGCCCGGCGCGTCCAGCGCCACCGCCCGCACCCGGTGCCCTGTCAGCAGCGTCAACTCCCGCCCGTCCGGCACCCGTCCGGGCTGCGGAAGCCCCGCGGGCACCTCCACCGCCGGCCCGTCGTGCGGATGCGACAGCAGCACCTGCCGGACACCGGTCAGGGAACGGCCCGCCCGCGCCGCCGCGAACGCCGCGCCCGGCGTCAGGTCGAGCAGCAGCGTCCCGTCCAGGAGCAGCGCGGTGGCCGCCCGCGCGTCGGGGCCGAGGGCGGCCGCACAGGCCGCGCAGGGACAGTCGGGGCGGGGGAGCCCCGCGGGGGCGCCGGTGCCGAGCAGAGTGAGTTCCACGCCCCGATTCTCACCCGCGAGCATGGAACATGCGTGATGGAGACGCCCCTGGAGGGGCGCGGGGGAACTGCGCGAGCAACCCCCGCGAGCCGGCACCCGGCCGATGACCCGCACCCCCGCAAGCCCTGTAACGCCCCACCCGGCGGAGCGCTTACGCTCTGAGAGGGAGCCGGACCAAGATCCGGCTTTTCGCTGTGCAGTGTGCTCACACACATGGGAGGCGTACATGGCGGCATGGACGTGGCGGTTCGAGAAGACCGACGGGACGGAGGTCCAGCCCGCGGTGCCGCCGGAGGAGTTCCCCACCCAGGGGGACGCCGAGTCCTGGATCGGGGAGCACTGGAAGGCCCTCCAGGTGGGCGGCGCCGATCAGGTGCGGCTGTTCGAGGACGCCACGGAGATCTACGGGCCGATGAGTCTGCACGCCGCCGAGGCGTGAGCCCGGCGGGGCGGGGGCCGACGGTCCCCGCCCCTCCTCCGCGGGTCAGCCGCGCACGCCGCACAGATGCAGCAGCGCCGCCACCCCGCGGTACGGATCCGTCCGCCCGGCCTTCTCCTCCACCGCGAGCAGCGTCTCCACGTCGGCCGGGACCTCCGCGCCGTCCGCCGCCGTGTCGGTGAACACCCGCACCCCGTACCAGGCGTGCAGCGGCGCCCCGATCCCGGCGAGCGTCGACGTCAGGTCCTTCAGCCGGTCGGCGCGTACGTCCATCCCCAGCCGGTTCCGGTAGGAGACCGTGTCGAAGGCCGCCAGCGCCCCGGACCAGTCGCCGGACAGACCCGGCCGGATCGCGAGCGCGTCGCCGTTGCGCACGAGCAGCGACAGCAGCCCGCCGTGCGCCAGCATCCGGGCGAGGCCTGCCAGCAGCGGGTCGGGCTCCTCCACGTACATCAGGACGCCGTGGCACAGCACCACGTCGAAACTGCCCGGCAGGAAGTGCACACCGGTGTCCCGGCCGTCGCCCTCGATGATCCGCATCCGCTCCCGGATGCCCTCCGGCTCCCCGGCGAGGGACTTCCGGGCCGCGGCGACCATCGTCGCGTCCTGCTCCAGGCCGGTCACCTGGTGCCCGGCCCGGGCCAGCCGCAGCGCCTGCGTGCCCTGGCCCATCCCCACGTCGAGCACCCGCAGCCGCTGCCCGACCGGGAACCTGGCCACTATCTGCTCGTCCAGCTGGCGGGCCACCAGCTCCTGCCGGACGACATCGCGCAGCCCGCCCAGCTTGTCCAGCCAGGCATCCGCCGCACCCCCGGAGAACGGCGTCGTGGTCAGGGCCGTTCTCCACGCTTGACCTGCGGCTTCGGCAGCCGGAGCCGGCGCATCTGGAGAGAGCGCATCAGGGCGTAGGCGACGGCGCCGCGCTTGTTCTCACCCGCGAAGCGCTCGGCCAGCTGCTTCTTCAGACGGAAGCCCGTGACGAACGAGTCGAGCACGATCAGCACGATCACCACGAGCCACAGCAGCAGCGCGATGTTCTGCAGCGCCGCCACCCGCACCATGCTCAGCACGAGGATGACCACGGCCATCGGCAGGAAGAACTCCGCGATGTTGAACCGCGAGTCGATGAAGTCACGCGCGAACCGGCGGACCGGCCCCTTGTCACGGGCGGGCAGGTAGCGCTCGTCGCCGCTGGCCAGCGCCTGGCGCTGCCGCTCCAGCGCGCTGCGGCGCTCCTCACGCTGCCGCTTGGCGGCCTCCTTGCGCGTCATCGACGTGTTGGCCACGCTGCGGCGCTGGCTCTGGGCCTGGCTGCGCTTCGGCGTGGGGCGGCCCTTGGGGGCCTGGGGGTCGCGGGGCTGCTTGGAGAAGTTCACCGGCGCCTTGTCGGCGTCCTGGGCCTTCTCATCCTTCGCACGGCTACGGAACACAAAACCCAAGGGTAAGGGCTTCCGGGCATGGACCCCAGCCCGGTGGGGAACGATCCGGCAACACCAGTCGTCAGTAAGGGGACAGAGGGGACGTTGCGTACGCCTCCGGATGTTTCCCGGGGCGTACGGCTCCGGTAACCCCGGGGACCACCTACTCCCTACGCCGGAGCGGGAGCGCACGCAGTCGTCCTTGGGGATGAGCGCATCCGTCCCCGAACAGTGCGGTAATGGATGCAGGGCCCGTACTGTGGGTTCTGTCGCTGGAGCTGGAACCGGAGTCGGTCAGAAGGGGGCGCGCGAAGCCCATGAGCGGTGTCATGAAGCGTATGGGGATGATCTTCCGCGCGAAGGCGAACAAGGCCCTTGACCGGGCCGAGGACCCGCGCGAGACCCTCGATTACTCGTACCAGAAGCAGCTGGAGCTGCTCCAGAAGGTCCGCCGCGGCGTCGCCGACGTGGCGACCAGCCGCAAGCGCCTGGAACTCCAGCTGAACCAGCTGCAGTCGCAGTCCGGCAAGCTGGAGGACCAGGGCCGCAAGGCGCTCGCGCTGGGCCGTGAGGACCTGGCCCGCGAAGCGCTCTCCCGCCGGGCCGCGCTCCAGCAGCAGGTGACCGACCTGGAGACCCAGCACGCGACGCTCCAGGGCGAGGAGGAGAAGCTCACCCTCGCGGCCCAGCGGCTCCAGGCCAAGGTCGACGCCTTCCGCACCAAGAAGGAGACGATCAAGGCCACGTACACGGCGGCCCAGGCGCAGACCCGGATCGGCGAGGCCTTCTCCGGCATCTCCGAGGAGATGGGCGACGTCGGCCTGGCGATCCAGCGCGCCGAGGACAAGACGGCCCAGCTCCAGGCCCGCGCCGGCGCCATCGACGAGCTGCTCGCCTCCGGTGCCCTCGACGACCCCTCCGGCATGCACAAGGACGACATCCAGGCCGAGCTGGACCGGCTCTCCGGTGGTACGGATGTAGAGCTGGAACTGCAGCGCATGAAGGCCGAGCTGGCCGGAGGCTCCAGCAGCGGGCAGCAGGCCATCGAAGGCGGCTCGAACGGGCAGCAGTCTCAGCAGCAGCCGCAGGACACCCCGCGCTTCGACAAGCAGTAGGGGTCCACGCCTAGGAGGGCGACATGATCGTACGGATCATGGGGGAGGGCCAGGTGATCCTGGCCGACGGCCACCTCGCCGAGCTGAACAAGCTCGACGACGAACTCCTGGCGGAAATGGAGAACGGCGACGGCCCCGGCTTCCGCCGCACCCTCCAGGCCCTCCTCACGAGGGTCCGCGACCTCGGCGAACGTCTCCCGGACGACTCCCTGGAGCCGTCGGAACTGATCCTCCCGTCTCCCGACGCGACCTTGGAGGAAGTCCGGGAGCTCCTCAGCGACGACGGCCTGATTCCGGGGTGAACCGGCTGCGGGCATGGGGCCCACCCGACCTCGGGCCTGCCGCCGGGCACCTCACACCACACAGCCACAGCCGGTCCGGCTACCGTGAACACCCGTGAGCACCCTCGCGCGGGCCCGATGCCAGGCCAAAGCGCATCCCCTGGCGATGGACGCCGTCCTGGCCACCGCCGTCCTGGTCTGCATGGTCGCCGGTTCGTTCGTGGAACCCCGGCACCGGGACAGTGTCAGCTGGGCCCTGCGCACCCCTGACCCGCTCAGCCTCCTCCTCATGACCCTCGGCGCCGCGGCCCTGGTCTTCCGCCGCCGGGCCCCCATGACGGTCCTCGCCGTCACCGGCGCCCTCTCCGTCATCGAGTCCGTCACCGGCGACCCCCGCGCCCCCGTCGCGATGTCCGCCGTCATCGCCCTCTACACCGTCGCCTCCACCACCGACCGCCCCACCACCTGGCGCGTCGGCCTGCTCACCATGACCGTGCTGACCGGCGCCGCCATGGCGGCGGGCCCCCTGCCCTGGTACGCCCAGGAGAACCTCGGCATCTTCGCCTGGACCGGCATCGGCGCCACCGCCGGAGACGCCGTCCGCAGCCGCCGCGCATTCGTCCAGGCGATCAGGGAACGCGCCGAGAAGGCGGAACGCACCCGCGAGGAGGAGGCCCGCCGCCGGGTCGCCGAGGAACGCCTCCGCATCGCCCGGGACCTGCACGACGTCGTCGCCCACCACATCGCCCTGGTCAACGTGCAGGCCGGGGTCGCCGCCCATGTCATGGACAAGCGCCCCGACCAGGCCAAGGAGGCCCTCGCGCACGTCCGTGAGGCCAGCCGCTCCGCGCTCAACGAACTGCGCGCCACCGTCGGCCTGCTCCGGCAGTCCGGCGACCCGGAGGCCCCGACCGAACCGGCCCCGGGCCTCGACCGCCTCGACGAACTCACCGGTACTTTCCGCAGCGCCGGCCTGCACATCGAGGTCGCCCGCGCCGACCAGGGCACCAGCCTCCCGGCGGCGGTCGACCTGGCCGCCTACCGGATCATCCAGGAGGCCCTCACCAACGTGCAGAAGCACGCCGGGCCCCAGGCCAAGGCGGAGGTCAGCGTCGTACGCGTCGGACCGAACATCGAGATCACCGTGCTCGACGACGGCAGCGGCGAGCACGAGACCCAGGACGGCGGCGGCCACGGACTGCTCGGTATGCGCGAGCGCGTCACCGCCCTGCGCGGCACGCTCACCACCGGTCCCCGCTACGGCGGCGGCTTTCGCGTCCATGCCATCCTGCCGGTCAAGAACCGCACATCCACCGGGGAGGACCCCGCATGACCATCCGTGTCCTGCTCGCCGACGACCAGGCGCTCCTGCGCAGCGCCTTTCGCGTGCTCGTCGACTCCGAGCCCGACATGGAGGTGGTGGGCGAGGCCTCCGACGGCGCGGAAGCGGTCCGGCTGGCGAAGGAGCAGCAGGCCGACGTCGTCCTCATGGACATCCGCATGCCCGGCACCGACGGCCTCGCCGCGACCCGCATGATCAGCGCCGACCCGGATCTCGCCGACGTCCGGGTGGTCATCCTGACGACGTTCGAGGTGGACGACTACGTCGTGCAGTCGCTGCGCGCCGGCGCCTCCGGCTTCCTCGGCAAGGGCTCCGAACCCGAGGAACTGCTGACCGCCATCCGTACCGCGGCCGGCGGCCAGGCCCTGCTCTCCCCGGCGGCCACCACGGGTCTGATCGCCCGGTTCCTCGCCACGGACGACCCGGCCGACGGCGACCGCGACCCGGCGCGCGGCGAACGGCTCGACTCGCTCACCGTCCGGGAGCGCGAGGTGCTCGTCCAGGTCGCCGGCGGGCACTCCAACGACGAGATCGCCGAGCGCCTCGAAGTCAGCCCGCTGACCGTGAAGACGCACGTCAACCGGGCCATGGCCAAGCTGGGCGCCCGGGACCGGGCCCAGCTCGTGGTGACCGCGTACGAGTCGGGTCTGGTCCGCCCGAGGGTGGAGTGAGCCCTCCTCGGGCGTACTGCGGCCGGAGTATGCGCCGCATAAGGAAATGGACCTGGGGCCTACGAAACCCGGTTCCCCCATGGCCCAGGGTGTAGGGGCGGGCGCTCATCTGCGCGCCCGCTGCCGCTTCTGCCGCTAAACAGAAGAGAGATCCTCACCCATGTCCTGGCTGTCGAGATTCAGCCTCGCGCAACGGGCCCTGATAGGGCTGATGTCGATCATCGCGCTCGTCTTCGGGGCGATCGCGATACCCCAGCTCAAGCAGCAGCTGCTGCCCACCATCGAACTGCCCATGGTGTCCGTGCTGGCGCCCTACCAGGGCGCGTCCCCGGACGTGGTCGAGAAGCAGGTCGTCGAGCCCATCGAGGACGCCCTCGAAGCTGTCGACGGCATCAGCGGCGTCACCTCCACCGCCAGCGAGGGCAACGCCGTGATCATGGCGTCCTTCGACTACGGCAACGGCACCGAGCAACTGGTCGCCGACGTCCAGCAGGCCGTCAACCGGGCCCGCGTCCAGCTCCCCGACGACGTCGACCCGCAGGTCGTCGCCGGTTCCACGGACGACATCCCGACCGTCGTCCTCGCCGTCACCTCCGGCCGCGACCAGCAGGCCCTGGCCGACCAGCTGGACAAGACCGTCGTGCCGGATTTGAAGAGCATCGACGGCGTGGGCCAGGTCACCGTCGACGGTGTGCGCGACGTCCAGGTCACCGTCACGCCCGACGACGCCGAGCTCGCGAAGGCCGGTCTGACCTCGCAGTCCCTCTCCCAGGCGCTCCAGGCGGGCGGCGCGACCGTCCCGGCCGGCTCCTTCGACGAGGACGGCGCCAACCGCACCGTGCAGGTCGGCGGCGGCTTCACCTCGGTCGAGCAGATCAAGGACCTGATGGTCACGGGCGAGCCGGGCAAGGGCAAGCCGGTGCGCCTCGGCGACGTCGCCACGGTGAAGCAGCAGGAGGCCCCGGCCGACTCCATCACCCGCACCGACGGCAAGCCCAGCCTCTCCGTCGCCGTGACGATGGACCGCGACGGCAGCGCGGTCGCCATCTCCGACGCCGTCCAGGACAAGCTCCCGGACCTGCGTCAGGACCTCGGCTCCGGCGCGACCCTCACGGTCGTCAGCGACCAGGGCCCGGCCGTGTCCAAGTCCATCAAGGGCCTGACCACCGAGGGCGCGCTCGGTCTGCTCTTCGCGGTCCTGGTGATCCTGGTCTTCCTGGCCTCGATCCGCTCGACCCTCGTGACCGCGGTGTCCATCCCGCTGTCCGTCGTCCTCGCCCTGATCGTGCTGTGGACGCGCGACCTGTCGCTGAACGTCCTCACACTGGGCGCCCTGACCATCGCCATCGGCCGGGTCGTCGACGACTCGATCGTGGTCCTGGAGAACATCAAGCGCCACCTCGGCTACGGCGAGGAGCGCCACTCGGCGATCCTCCAGGCCGTGCGCGAGGTCGCCGGCGCGGTGACGTCCTCGACGCTCACCACGGTCGCGGTGTTCCTGCCGATCGGTCTGGTCGGCGGCATGGTGGGCGAGCTGTTCGGCTCGTTCAGCCTGACCGTGACGGCCGCGCTGCTGGCGTCCCTCCTCGTCTCCCTGACGGTCGTACCGGTGCTGTCGTACTGGTTCCTGCGGCCACCGAAGGGCACCCCCGAGGACGCGGACGAGGCGCGCCGCCTCGCCGAGGAGAAGGAGGCCAAGAGTCGCCTCCAGCGCGTCTACGTCCCGGTCCTGCGCTTCGCGACCCGCCGCCGCCTCACCAGCGTGGCCATCGCGATCGTCGTCCTGGTCGGCACGTTCGGCATGGCGCCGCTGCTGAAGACCAACTTCTTCGACCAGGGCGAGCAGGAAGTCCTCACCGTCAAGCAGGAGCTGAAGCCCGGCACCAGCCTGGCCGCCACCGACGCCCAGGCGAAGAAGGTCGAGCGGCTGCTCGCCGGCACCGAGGGCGTGAAGGACTACCAGGTCACGATCGGCTCGTCCGGCTTCATGGCGGCTTTCGGCGGCGGCACGGACAGCAACCAGGCCTCGTACCAGGTGATGCTGGACGACTCGGCGTCCCACGCGGACGTGCAGGACAGCATCGAGAAGGGCCTGGCCGGACTGAAGGGCATCGGCACGACCACCGTCGCCGCCGGTGACGGCTTCGCCAGCCAGGACCTCAGCGTGGTCGTGAAGGCCGCCGACGCGGGCGTGCTGCGCACGGCGTCCGAGGAGGTCCGCAAGACGGTCGCCTCCCTCGACGACGTCACGGACGTCACCAGCGACCTGGCGACCAGCGTGCCGCGCATCTCGGTCAAGGCCACCGACAAGGCGGCCGCGGCCGGTTTCGACGACCAGACGCTCGGCGCCGCCGTCGCCCAGGCCGTTCGCGGCACCACCGCGGCCAAGGCGATCCTGGACGACACCGAGCGCGACGTCGTCATCCGCTCGGCGAAGCCCGCCACGACCCTGAAGCAGCTCCAGGACCTGCGTCTGGGCGGCAAGGTGAAGCTCGGCGACATCGCCACGGTGAAGCTGGTCGACGGCCCGGTCTCGATGACCCGCATCGACGGCCAGCGCGCCGCCACCATCACGGCGAAGCCGACCGGCGACAACACCGGCGCGGTCAGCACCCAGCTCCAGTCCAAGATCGAGGCGCTGAAGCTTCCGGACGGCGCCACCGCGTCGATCGGCGGGGTCTCCGAGGACCAGGACGAGGCGTTCGCCAACCTGGGCCTGGCGATGCTGGCGGCCATCGCGATCGTGTTCATGCTGCTGGTCGGCACCTTCAAGTCCCTGGTCCAGCCGCTGATCCTGCTCGTCTCCATCCCGTTCGCGGCGACCGGCGCGATCGGCCTGCTGATCGCCACCGGCACCCCGATGGGCGTCCCGGCCATGATCGGCATGCTGATGCTGATCGGCATCGTGGTGACGAACGCGATCGTGCTGATCGACCTGATCAACCAGTACCGCAAGCAGGGATACGGCGTCGTCGAGGCCGTGATCGAGGGCGGCCGGCACCGGCTGCGCCCGATCCTCATGACCGCCCTGGCGACGATCTTCGCCCTGCTGCCCATGGCCCTCGGCATCACCGGCGAGGGCGGCTTCATCGCCCAGCCGCTGGCCGTGGTCGTGATCGGCGGCCTGGTCACGTCGACCCTGCTGACGCTGCTGCTGGTCCCGACGCTGTACGCGATGTTCGAACTCCGCAAGGAGCGCCGGGCGAAGAAGCGCGCGGCGAAGGCCGGGGACGCCTCCCGGCCCGCGGACTCGGAGCAGCCGGAACCCGCGGGGGTGTAGTCCGCCGAAGAGCGGCAACCTCCTGGGCCGGGTCAGCCGGCCCGCGCCGGGCGCCGTCCCCCACCGGGGACGGCGCCCGGCGGCGTTTCCTGGTCCGGGGGCCAGGAAACCGTCCTACCTCGCCTTTGGCCGGGTGTCCCGATCTGGCCTCTTGGCCGAAGACACCCGGTGAGCGCGTCGGTGATCCTTGAGCCCGATCGTGCGGGTGCGGCCCGCCGCCCTCCGGCGGCCGGTGACCGCCCGAAAGTAGGAGGCCAGCGCTCCCGATGTCATCCGACAATGCCGCGGCGGAACTCTTCGACCCGCTCTCCGTGGAGTACACCGAGTGCCCGTACGCGGCCTTCGCCCGTGGTCGAAAGGAACAGCCGGTCGCTCACCAGACCGGGCTCGACGAATGGATCGTCACGGGCCGCGCCGAGATCGAGGCCGTGCAACGGGACCATGAGCGGTTCACGAGCCGCTACAACCTCGACGGCTCGTATCCCTTCTGCCCCGAGGCCAAGAAGATCCTGGACGGCTCCCTGTTCTTCCGGGTCGCTCTCTACAACGTGGACCCGCCGGCTCACACCCGGTTCCGGAACCTCATCAGTGAGTACTTCTCCCCCCGGGCGCTGCGACGCCGGCAGGCGTCGATCCAGGAGATCGCCGCGCGGCTCGTCGAGGACCTCGTGGCGAAGGGCGGAGGCGACCTCCTCCAGGAGTTCGCCTACCCGCTGCCGATGACGGTGATCTGCGACATCATCGGCATCCCGGAGGAGGACCGGGCCACCGTCAAGGCCTGGAACAACGACTGGCTCGCCCTCCAGGTCGTCCCGCTCCCGCCGGAACAGCAGGTGCACTGCGCCGGCAACGTGGTCACCTACGAGAAGTACGTCCTCGACCTGCTGGAACGCCGTCGCCTGGAACCGGCCGACGACCTGCTCACCGAGCTGGTGCGGGCCGCCGACGCCGACGATCCGGTCTGCACCGTGGAGGACGCCGTGGTGGCCCTCCGCGTGATGATCGCGGCGGGCCACGAGACGACCACCAACCTGATCTCCAACGCGGTCCACCAGCTGCTGCGCGACCGTGACCTGTGGGAAGCCGTCGTCAAGAACCGGGACCTCGCCGCCGCGGCCGTGGAGGAGACACTGCGTTTTGACTCCTCGGTCCAGGGCGCTCCCCGTGTGGCCACCGGGGCGTTGCGGGTCGGCGACACCGAAGTCCCCGAAGGGGCCCGGCTCCGCGTGATGTTCGCGGCCGCGGGACGCGACCCGGAGTGGGTCGAGGACCCCGACACCTTCCGGCTCGACCGGCAGGGCCCGCCGCGCCACCTCGGGTTCGGCCTCGGCATCCACTTCTGCGTGGGGGCCGCGCTCGCCCGGCTGGAGAGCCGGATCGCCCTGGAGACGCTGGCGGACAAGCTCCCGGGGCTGCGCCTCGCGGACGGCTTCGAACCACGCCATCTGCCGGGCGGCTTCGTCTTCCGGGGCCTCGCAGAACTGCCGGTCACCTGGTCCTGAGGCGCGCGGCGCCCCACCACCCGCCGTTCCCATTCCACGGAGGCAAGAACCATGGCTCTCGCGACCGCCGCACCGCACGTTCCCGCCATGCCGGGGCGCATTCCCCTCGCGGGTCACGCCGTTCAGATGTTCCGTAACCCGTTGCGGTTCTTCCAGAGCGTGAGCGAGCAGGGCGGCCTGGTGCGGATCCGGCTCGGCACCAAGCAGGCCTACGTGGTCAGCGACCACGACATGCTCTACGACATCCTCGTCCGCAAGGCCAAGTCCTTCGAAAAGGGCATGCAGTTCGACCAGGCGCGTCCGCTGCTCGGCAACGGGATCCTGCTGTCGGAAGGCGACTTCCACCGCAGGCAGCGCCTGCTGATGCAGCCGGCCTTCCACCACGAGAAGATCGCCACCTACGTCGACATCATGCGCGAGTCGGCGACCGACGAGTTCGACACCTGGCGGGACGGTCAGCGCGTCGGCATGTACAACATGTTCTACGAACTCGCCGTGCGCATCGTCATCAAGGCGCTGTTCTCCACGGACATGGTGGAACAGGACGTGGCCGAGGTCTACCGGTCCATGCCCGTCGTGATCTCCGGGGTCGAGAAGCGCGCGGCCATTCCCCCCGCCCTCCTGGACCGCATTCCCACCCGGTCCAGCCGCGAGTTCCACAGCGCGATAGGCCGGCTCTACTCGATGGGGCGCCGCATCATCGCCGACCACCGGGCCAAGGGCACCGGCGACGGCACCGACGACCTGATGAACCTTCTGTTCACCGCGCGTGACGAGGGCAACAAGTCGATGACCGACAAGCAGATCCAGGACGAGTTCATGACGCTCCTGACCGCGGGGTCCGAGACCACGCCGAGTGCCATGAGCTGGGCCTGCATGCTGCTGGGCCGCCACCCCGAGGTGCAGCGCCGGATGCAGGAGGAGGTTGACACGGTGGTCGGCGACCGCCCTGTCCAGGCCGCCGACCTGCGCTCCCTGGACTATACCCGGCGGGTCATCCAGGAGTCGCTGCGCCTGTACCCACCGGTGTGGGCGCTCGGCCGCAAGTGCGTCCAGGACACCGAACTCGGCGGTCACCGCATCCCGGCGGGCAGCGAGGTCCTCTACTCCATCTACGCGGTGCACCACGACCCGAAGGTGTACGACAACCCGGAGGCGTTCGACCCCGACCGCTGGCTGCCCGAGCGGGCCAAGCAGGTGCCGCGCAGCGCCTTCATGCCGTTCGGCGCCGGTGTCCGCAACTGCATCGGCGAGTCCTTCTCCTGGTTCGAGACCCAGACCGTCCTCGCCACACTGCTGCAGCGGTGGTCCGTGCAGCCCATCACGGGTGAGCCCGTGAAACCGATAGCCATGGGAGCCCTGGTCCCCGGGGAGCTCCCGATGAAGGTCGTCAGGCGCGGCAAGTGACCCTCACGGACCAGCGGACCGAAAGCGCGGCGGTCACCTCGCGGGTCAACGGCAGCCTCGACGCCTTCCTCCGGGAACGGATAGCCGGGGAGAACGATCCGGCTGCCCGCGAAGTGCTGACGACGCTGCGGGACTTCACCATGAACGGCGGAAAGCGGATCCGGCCGCTCTTCTGCTACTGGGGGTGGCGCGGGGCGGGCGGATCCCCGGACGACCCCGACGTCATCACCGTCGCGGCGGCGCTGGAACTCTTCCACACAGCGGCTCTGATCCACGACGACATCATCGACAACAGCGACCTGCGGCGCGGCCGGCCGACCATCCACCTGGCTCTCGACAAGTGGCACGCCGCGCAGGGCTGGCGGGGTGAGAGCCGGGCGTTCGGACAGAGCGGCGCGCTCCTCACCGGGAACGCCTGCCTGGTCTGGTCGGAGGAGATGTTCCACGGCAGCCCGCTGGTGACGAGGCGGGAGCGTGCCCGACAGCTGTTCGCCCGGCTGCGCACGTCGGCGGTGTACGGGGAGTTCCTCGATGTCGTCGGCGAGACGCGCGGCGGGCTCCTCAGCGACGCTCTGAAGATCATCCGGCACAAGACGGCGAGCTATACCGTCCGCTACCCCCTGCAGATCGGCGGTGCCCTCGCCGGCGCGGACGACGCGGTGCTGGCGGCGTACGACACGTTCGGGCTGCTGGTGGGCGAGGCCTTCCAGCTGCGCGACGACCTGATGGGCCTGTTCGGTACGTCCGAGCTGACCGGCAAGGACGCCTCGGACGACGCCCGGAAGGGCAAGCCCACGGCGCTCATCGCCGTCGCCCGGAAACTGGCCGACCCCGAGCAGCACGCACGTCTGGACCAGCTCTACGGAGTCGAGCAGCTCGGCCCGGACGACCTCGCCGAACTGCGGGACGTGGTCCGGGCGACCGGAGCCCCCGCCGTCATCGAGGAGATAATCCGCGATCGCCACGCCGGCGCGGTCCGGGCCCTGCGCGAGGCCGGACTCCAGGCCTCCGCGGTGACCGAACTGGAGTCCCTGGCAGCCGCCTCCGTGCATCGTGAAAGGTGAGTGACCGGATGACGACCATCCCGAAGCCGTTCTCCGACGGAACGGAAATCTACCTCCCCGAGTTTCCCTATCTGTTGCCGGCGTGCAGCCACCCGCGCACCGACGACATCCGTGCGGAGTCGGATGCCTGGCTCAGGGAGGCCATGGCCTTCGCCATGGCCGACCCGCGGGAGATGGAACTGCTCCTGGAGGAGACCGCTTCCCTGTGGACCTGTCTGGTGCTGCCGACGGCCCGCGAGGACAGGCTGCGCCACCTGTGCAAGTACACCGAGTACCTCTCGGTCTTCGACAACGCGATGGTGGACCGTTCGAAGATCGGCAAGGACCCCGAGGCGGCGCAGGACCTGTTCCGCCGGGTGGCGGGCATCCTCGACGACCAGGCCGACGGCGCCGACTTCGAGTGGGGCTCGGTGCTGCACGGGCTGTGGAAGGAGATGCGGGCGGGCATGCCGCCCGCGGTGTGGGACCGGTTCCTCGCGGAGGTCCGGCGCTTCCTCGCCGGCTGCGTCCATGAGATCACCTCCCGGGCCGAGGACCGGGTCTTCGACTACGAGACCTATATCGAGGTCCGCAAGGACAGCGTCGGCATGGGCATGTACTTCGTGCTCGGCGAGTACGGGCTGGGCATCGACCTGACCGAGGACCTTCGGCGCCATCCGGAGCTGCGCGGGATCATCGACACGGCCCTGGTGCACATCATGCTGACGAACGACATGTTCTCGTTCCGGGCCGAGGCGATGATGGACGACTACGTCAACGCGCTGTCGGTGCTGCGGCTCAGCGAGGGACTGGGTCTGCAGGAGGCGGTGGACCGTCTGTTCGCCCTGGTCGACGGCAAGCGGGCCGAGTTCATGGCGGCGCGGGCGGCCATCGAGGCGAGCGAACTGGGCCGGCGCGAGGACATCCGCGCCTACCTGGACGCGCTGTGGCACATGATGGCGGGCAACCTGCAGTGGTCGTACCTGACGTCCCGTTACAACGGCCCGGGACACAAGTGGAACGGGGTGCGCTCCGGGGTGCTGACGCTGAACCGGGACCGCACCGTGTTCAGCGACCGCGCCTACTGCCGGCTGTCCTCACCGGGCACGGAGGTGCCCGCGTGAGCGCCACGTACACGACCGCCCCCGGGCGGGTACCCGGCGTGGGGCACGCGTTGGCGTTGATGCGCAGCCCGCTGCGGTTCCTGACCTCCCTGCGCGCACACGGCGACCTGGTCCGCGTCGACCTGGGCCCCATGCCCTCCCTGTTCGTCACGTCCCCGCCCCTCATCCACGCGGTTCTGACGGACCGCAAGGACCTGCTCGACAAGGGGCGGTTCTACGACAAGGTCCGGCCGCTCACCGGGAACGGGGTGATCCACGCCTACGGTGACGAGCACCGGCGCCAGCAGGCCATGATCAAGCCCGCGTTCCACCGTGACGAGATCACCCGCTACATCGAGGTGATGCGCGAGGTCACGGAGGAGAAGACGGCGGGCTGGCGGGCCGGCGCGCGGATCCCGGTGGACAAGGCCATGCGGGACATCACGTTCAACATCCTGGCCCGCACCATGTTCGGCTCGGTCGTCGACCGGCGGGCGCACGAGGAGCTGGCCGGGATCCTGCCCACCGTGCTCGAGGCCATCATGTGGCGCACGGTGTCGCCGGGGGACACGCTGGAGAAGCTGCCGCTTCCCATGAACCGCCGCTTTGACCGGGCCTTCGCCGAACTGCGCGAGGCGATCAGCCGCGTCATGCTGGCCTACCGTGAGGGAGCAGCGGCCGAACCCGGCAGGGCCGGCATGCTCGCCATGCTCCTCTCGGCCCGTGACGAGACATCCGGCGAGGGGATGACCGACGAGGAGCTCTGCAACCAGATCGTCTCGGTGACCATGGCCGGATCGGAAACCGCCGCCACCGCCATGGCCTGGTTGTTCTACGAGCTGGCACGCCACCCGGAGATCGAGGAGCGGGTGCGCGAGGAGGTCCTCGAGGTCGTCGGCGAGCGGGACTTCGCGATGGCCGACGTCGGGCAACTGCCCTACAACCGCAGGGTGCTGCAGGAACTGATGCGGGTGCGGCAGCCGATCCTGGTCATCTCGCGGCGCGCCGTGCGGGACTTCCCGCTGGGCGGCGGCCATGTGAAGGCCGGCACGGAGCTGTTCTACAGCCCGTACGCCACGCACCGGGACCCGGAGCTCTTCCCCGATCCGCTGCGTTTCGACCCGGACCGCTGGCTGGACCGGCCGGCAACCGGTCTGCCGAAGGGGGCGTACACACCCTTCGGCGCGGGCCCCCGCCACTGTATCGGCGAGCAGTTCGCCTGGGCGATGATGCACGTGGTGCTGGGCACGGTGATCCGCCGCTGGCGGCTGACGCTCGCCGACGGAGTCACGGTCAAGGAGATGCCGTGGGCGACGGTCAACCCCAACCACATGCCCATGACGGCCACGCCGGTCCAGAGCCGGAAGCCGGTGCCGAGTCCATGACCCTGCGCATCATCGTCGACCTCGACCGCTGCTGCGGCTCGGGGATGTGCGCCCTGAGCGCACCGGACGTCTTCGACCAGCGCAACACCGACGGACAGGTGATGCTCATCGAACAATTTGCGCCACCCGGGGGAGAACTTTCGGTCATAACTGCGTCCGAGAACTGTCCGTGCGGGGCGATATCTTTGGAAGACTCGGCAAAAGCAGAGTATGGGGGTCCAAAAGAATGAGGTAGAACGCGCAGGTGCCCGCTCCGGCGGCCCTGCCGGGACAGCTAAACGCTTGTGTGGCAGCCGGTGTTCGATTAGCCTGCTCCGGGTTACGGGGTCGCTAGAGCAGGTCTTGGTGTGCATCCAGTTCAGAGGCAGTCAAGTTCTCCCTGCGACGCTACCGAAGAGTCACGGTATCGAGGTTGGGGGAGCCCAGTGCCGGTCAGTCTCACTGGAAGTAATTCGTTCGATTTTCGCGGAAACATTGTGGAGGTCCTTGTCTGTGACAACCACCCGCACGCTCGATTCGGTCTGAAGATGCTGCTGTCCCAGGATCCGGGCATTTCCGTGGTCGCGGAGGCCGAGGACGAAGCACAGGTATTGAAACGTGTCGTCGAATGCCAGCCCGACGTGGTCCTCCTGGAGGCGCGGCTGGTCCAGGTCGTCCAGGAGCTGAGCAGGGTCGTACCCGATCCTCCGTCCGCCCTGGTCTACGGCATCGACGCGATGGCGCCCGAGCGGCTCGCGGCCCTCGTCCGGGGCAATGTGCGCGGCATGGTGCACCGCGACGCGGCGAACGACGAACTCATCCACGCGGTCCACGCGGTCGCGGACGACGACGGGTTCGCCTCGCCCGAACTCACCGGCTGCCTGCTGCAGGCCATCAGGTGCGGAGGGGCCAAGCCGGGTGTGGACCACCGGTTCCGCGACCGGCTCACGGGGCGGGAGAACAGCGTCCTGAGCCTGCTCTGCCAGGGACTGTCGAACAAGGCCATCGCCGCCGCCCTGTCCGTCAGCGAGAAGACCGTCAAGTTCCACGTCTCCAACGTGCTGGCCAAATCCGGTGTCAGCACCAGAACCCAGCTGATCGCGGCCATGGGCTCCTTCTCCTCGCCGCAGGATGACGCCCTTCGGCGTCGCACCGCCTGAACCGTCACGGGTCCTCTCCTGGTCGATGGTCCAGGTTTCGGCGGGCCGGCCCGCCGAGAGACCAGTTCGCGGACCTGGTTCTTGGGCCGAAGACACCTTCGGGCAAGGCCGGAAATACTGGTTCACGCGTTCCGTGAAGATTCCTGCAGATTCCTTTCGGAACGTGCTGGTGCCCGGTATTTGGCGCGGACGGATCCGATGGGAATGAGTGCTTGATGTCACGGCTGCGATATCTGGATCCCAGCGAGGCCTATCACGCATTTGTGGACTGGTCCGGATCCTATTCGATAGCGGCGGACGGTGAGGTTCAGCCGGACCTGCTGATCAGGGCGTTCGAAGCGCTCTGTGACGCCGTTCCCCTGCTGAACGGATGTCTCGGCCGGGATCCGGAGGGTTTCTGCTTCCGGATCCCGGCCGGACGGCGACCGGAAGCCACCGTCCGGGAGACGGACGGGACGCCGGAGCACGAAGAGGCCGTCTACCTGGCCGAGATGGCCCGCCCGCTGGACTCCGGCCGGGAACTGTGCCGACTCGTCCTCGTGCGCGGTGAGCGCAGGGCGCGCATCATCCTCGTCCTGCACCACAGCATGATCGACGGACGTGGCGGCGTCACCTTGCTGGAGAAGCTGTGCCGCAACTACACCGCGCTCAGCGAGGGCCGCACGCCGCCCTACAACGCTCCCGGGGTTCCCGCCCAGCTGTCCGCCGAGACGCTCCTGAAGACGCGCGCGGCCGGCGTCGTCGAGACCTCCGTCGACCGCGAGGCGCTGCGCGCGGCACTGGCCGCCGCACCGCAGCCGGACCGGCTGCGGGTGGTGCCCGGGCGACTGCGGCTCGACGCGGGGGAGACCACATCGCTCCGCGACGCGCTGCGTGCCGACGCCTTCTCGGTGCACGGTTTCGTGGCCGGCGCGGCAACCGTGGCCGTACGGGACGGGCGGCCCGGGACGGAACCTCTGGACCTGGTCTGCGGCTGCCCGGTGGACCTGCGCAACAGGACGGACCCGCCGGTCACCGTCGAGGAGTCCACCAACTTCGTCAGCGGCGTGGAGACGTCGGTGCCCGTGGCGCGCGACGCCGACCCGGTGGACGTGGGCCGCGTGATCAAGGAGCGGCTCGACAAGGCCGTCGACAGCGGCGAGGCGGAGCGCGCCATTCTCCAGGCCGGCCAGTTCACCGCCGCCGAACCGGTCTCCGTCGACCTCGTCGTGACCAACCTCGGGCCGATTCCCGAGTTCACGGCTCCGGAGGGACTGCGTGTCACGGACTTCCGCGGCTACACCACGACCACCATGCACGGCCTGCTGCTGTTCGTCGTCACCTCGTACGACAGCCGGCTCAGTATCGAGATCACCTCGCCCGAGGGCCTGCTCTCCCCGGAGCAGCGCACGGCTCTCGAGGAGCGCACCGCGGAACTGATCCGCGCCCGCACCATGAACCAGGAGCGCGCATGACCCAGCAGGATGCCCAGGCACAGCGGATCCCCACGGCACGAGTCCACCCCCTGGACCCCCCTCCGGAGCTGTCAGAGATGCGCGGGCGCTGCCCGGTGGCACCGCTGACCTACGCGGACGGCCACGAGGGCTGGATCGTGACGAGTCATGAGCTGGCCCGGCAGGTGCTGTCCGACGCCCGGTTCAGTTCCGACCCGCGTATCCGGCACTCGGCGGTGCACGACGTCCTCGGGGACGGGCAACCGCCCGAGGAGGACGTGCCGGGCATGTTCGTGGGCATGGACCCGCCGGAACACACCAAGTACCGGCGGCTGCTCACGGGCGAGCTGAGCACGCGGCGCATGCGGGAGATGGAGCCGAAGATCGCGGCGGTCGCGCACGAGCTGGTCGACCGGATGGAGGCGGACGGCGTGGCCCGCGCGGACCTCGTCTCCGCTTTCGCCATGCCGCTGCCGTCCCGTGTCATCTGCGATCTCCTGGGAATTCCCTACAACGAATGGCAGGAAATTCAACCGGTCTCCGAGAAGATGCTGCGCATCGACTCGTCGGCGGCCGAGGTGAAGGAGTGCTACCGCATCATCTTCGAGTTCCTCGCGAAGGTCGTGGAGCTGAAGCGGAAAGAACCCGAGGACGATTTGCTGAGCGGGCTCGCGCAGTCGGCGGAGCTCAGTGACGTGGAACTGACGAGTGTGGCTTTCCAGCTTTTCACCGCGGGCCACGAGACCACCGCGAACATGTTCTCCCTGGGCACCTACACGCTGCTCACCCACCCGGAACAGCTCGCCGCCCTGCGCGCCGACCCCCAGCTGATGGGCGGCGCCGTCGAGGAACTCCTGCGCTACCTGACGGTCATTCAGTTCGGTATCTCGCGCGGAGCGAAGACCGACGTGGAGCTCGGCGGGCGCACCGTCAGGGCCGGGCAGACCGTCACGGTGTCGCTGCCCGCGGCCAACCGGGACCCCGACCGCTTCGAGGACCCGGACCGCTTCGAGATCACCAGGGTGCCCTCCGGCAACGTGGCCTTCGGCTTCGGTGTGCACCAGTGCGTGGCCCAGCAGCTGGCCCGGGCGGAGCTGCGGATCGGCTTCCAGGTGCTGCTGGAGAGGTTCCCGGAGCTGCGCCTGGCCGTACCGGCCGAGGAGGTGCGGATGCGCGACGGGGCCATCGTGTACGGGTGCCAGGAACTGCCGGTGACGTGGTAGCGGCCGGGGCACGGGGCCGGCCCGGAACCGCGCGGGCCGGCCGCGTCCGGCCGGGCTCAGGAGGCGGGCAGGCGAAGACCGCCGTCCAGCCGGATGGTCTCGCCGTTGATCATGGGGTTGCCGAGGATGTGGACCACCAGCTCCGCGAACTCCTCCGCCCGCCCCCACCTGCGCGGATGCGGCACGGACTGGGCCAGTGCGGCCCTCTTGGCCTCGGGCAGGACCTCGGCCGCGGGCGTGTCGAACAGCCCCGGCGCCACGGTGACCACCCGTATCAGCACTGCGCCGAGGTCCCTGGCGAGCGGGAGTGTCATGCCGACCACGCCGGCCTTGGAAGCGGCGTAGGCGGCCTGCCCGGTCTGCCCGTCGAAGGCCGCGATGGAGGCGGTGTTGACGATGACTCCCCGCTCCCCGGCGACCGGCTCGTTGCGTGCCATCAGCTCGGCGGCCAGACGGACCACGTTGAAGGTGCCGACGAGGTTCGACTCCACGACGTCGGCGAACTCCTTGAGGGAGTGCAGGCCGGAGCGGCCCACCACCCGCGCCGCGTGAGCCCGGCCGGCGCAGTTCACCACGGCCCGCAGGGTTCCGCACCCGGCGGCGACCTCGACGGCGTGCGCCACGTCCTGCTCCACGGCGACGTCACCGGGCACGAAGACGGCCGCGGAACCCAGGCGCGCCACCGCCTGCTCGCCCCGGGCCCGGGAGCGGCCGAGCAGGACCGGGCGGGTGCCGTCGGCGAGCAGCCGTTCGGCGGTCGCGAGACCGAGGCCCGACGTTCCACCGGTGATGAGAGCAACGGGACGAGACATGAAGTCCTTTCCTGTTCAGGAAGCGGGGAACAACGGGCGTGACTGTCAATCATGATTGAGCGGGCAATCCGCCGCAAGCTTCATCTGGATATTTTCCGATCCTTTCCAGAATGTGTTCTCTTTCCCTGCCGGGCGTTCCCAACCGCTCCGCACGGGCAGCAGTAAAGGAGTGTGCAGACGGTGTGGAATTCACCTGAGATGTCCGTGGGGATTCGGTCGGTAGGGCGATTCGTGCCCGATCTCGAGATATCGAACGAGGAAATCGTCAGCCGCTTCGACACGACTGATGAGTGGATCAGCGAGAAGTTGGGAATCCACACGCGCCGGGTGGCCCGGCCGGGGCAGCTGACCTCCGACCTGGCGGTCGGCGCGCTCCAGGACGCCTGCCGACGCGCAGGCGTGGCCCCCGAGACCCTCGATCTGGTGATCTGCTGCACGGGGACGCCGGACCACATGCTGCCCGCCATGGCGGCGGCCGTGCTGCGCAAGGCCGGCCTCTTCGGCATCGTAGGGTTCGACGTCAACGCGGGGGGCTGCGCGGGCGGCGTCTTCGCCCTCGATGTCGGCGCGAAGTACATCCGGTCGGGGGAGTACCACCGGGTGGCCGTCGTCATCGCCGACACCGTCGCCCAGTGCCTGGACCCGCAGGACCGCACGGCACACGCCATCTTCGGCGACGGCGCCGGCTGCTACCTGCTGGAGGCGTGCCAGGACGGGCGCGGCATCGGCCCCACCCTGATGCGCACCAAACCGGAGCTGTACTACACGGCCTTCACGGAGCGTCAGCTCCCGCCGGAAGGCCTGCCCAACCGCTTCAGCGGGCCCAACTACATGCGCATGGACGGCAGGGGAGTGCGCGACTTCGCCCTGGAAGTCGTCCCCGACTTCGCCGAGCAGGTGGTCAAGGCCGCCGGGACCACGCTGGACGCCGTCAACCTGATCGTCACGCACCAGGCCAACCCCACGCTGCTGCGCACGCTGATGCGCGAGCTGGGGCAGCCGGAGTCGAAGACCGTCATCGTGGCGGACCGGCTCGGCAACACCAGCGGATCGAGCGTGATCCTGGCCCTCGTGGACGCCGTGGATTCCGGCCGGCTCCGGCCGGGGGATGACGTCCTCCTGGTGTCCTTCGGCTCCGGCATGAGTTACGGCGGCACCGTGCTGCGCTGGTGTGCGCCGGAGGACTTCCGCGTCGAGCGGACGGAGGCCGCGTGACCGGGCCCGAGAAGGACGCGCGGCACGAGGTCAGCCTCGTCACCGGTGCCTCGCGGGGCATCGGACGGGCAGTGGCGTGCGTGCTCGCCCGGCGCCGCGGCCATGTCGTCATCAACTACAAGCAGAACGAGGAGGCGGCGCAGAGCGCCCTGCGGGCGGTGGAGGAGAGCGGCGGCCGGGGCAGTCTGTGCCGCGCCGACGTGGAGGACCCGGATCAGACGGCCGAGCTGTTCGCCTTCGTGGAGCGGCACTACGGCAGGCTCGACCATCTGGTGGCCAACGCCGCGGCGGGTCCCGCGAAGACCGTCGATCAGGTGGAACCCCGGCACCTCGCGCGCAGCCACGCCATGAACGCGCAGTCGTTCGTGATCGCCGCCCAGCACGCCGTACGCCTGATGGACCGCGGCGGCCGGATCGTGGCGATCTCGTCGCTCGCCGCCGGGCGTGCCATGCCCGGGTACGCCGCCATCGGCGCGCAGAAGGCGGCTCTGGAGGCGTGGGTCCGCTACTTTGCCGCCGAGCTGGCTCCCCGGGGCGTCAACGTGAACGCGGTGACCGGGGGCATGATCACCACGGACTCCCTGGACCACTATCTGCGGGCCACTGGTCTCACGGCCGGGGACATCGTGCCCCACATCCCCAAGGGCCGGCCCGGTTCGCCCCGCGAGGTGGCCGACGCCGTGGACTTCCTGCTCTCGGCCGCCGCGGAGTACATCACGGGCCAGAACCTGGTCGTCGACGGAGGTCTGAGCATCTCGGCGCCCTTCTGCGGACATCCGTGACGCTCCCCGGGCCGGCCGCTACGGGCCGGCCCGGGAAGGCGCGGGCTACGGCAGTGCCAGCATCCGCTCCAGGGCCAGCTTCGCGAACGCCTCGGTCTCCTTGTCCACCTCGATGCGGTTGACGAGGTTGCCCTCGGCCAGCGACTCCAGGGCCCAGACCAGGTGGGGGAGGTCGATGCGGTTCATGGTCGAGCAGAAGCAGACCGTCTTGTCGAGGAAGACGATCTCCTTGCCCTCCGGCGCGAAACGGTTCGCCAGGCGGCGGACCAGGTTCAGCTCCGTGCCGATGGCCCACTTGGAACCGGCCGGCGCGGCCTCCAGGGCCTTGATGATGTACTCCGTCGAGCCGACGTAGTCCGCCGCGGCCACGACCTCGTGCTTGCACTCGGGGTGCACCAGGACGTTCACGCCGGGGATGCGCTCGCGCACGTCGTTCACCGAGTCCAGGCTGAAGCGGCCGTGCACCGAGCAGTGGCCGCGCCACAGGATCATCTTCGCCGCACGCAGCTCGTCGGCGGTCAGGCCGCCGTTCGGCCGGTGCGGGTTGTAGACGACGCAGTCCTCCAAAGACATGCCCATGTCGCGCACGGCGGTGTTGCGGCCCAGGTGCTGGTCGGGCAGGAAGAGCACCTTCTCGCCCTGCTCGAACGCCCAGTCCAGGGCCCGCTTGGCGTTGGACGAGGTGCAGATCGTGCCCCCGTGCTTGCCGGTGAACGCCTTGATGTCGGCGGAGGAGTTCATGTACGAGACGGGCACGACCTGCTCGGCTATGCCGGCCTCGGTCAGCACGTCCCAGCACTCGGCGACCTGCTCGGCCGTCGCCATGTCGGCCATCGAGCAGCCGGCGGCGAGGTCGGGCAGGACGACCTTCTGGTCGTCGGAGGTCAGGATGTCCGCGGACTCCGCCATGAAGTGCACGCCGCAGAACACGATGTACTCGGCCTCCGGGCGGGCGGCCGCGTCGCGGGCCAGTTTGAACGAGTCACCCGTCACGTCGGCGAACTGGATGACCTCGTCGCGCTGGTAGTGGTGGCCGAGCACGAAGACCTTGTCCCCGAGCTTCTCCTTCGCCTTGCGGGCGCGCTCCACCAGGTCCGGGTCGGACGGCGAGGGCAGGTCGCCGGGACACTCCACACCGCGCTCGCTCTTCGGGTCGGCCTCACGGCCGAGGAGCAGCAGGGCGAGGGGCGTCGGCTGTACGTCGAGCTCCTGGGTCTGGGCGGTGGTCACGACACGCACCCTTTCTGTTTCTGCGACTTTTCGTCGATTTGACGCTATCTATCATAACCGCTTCACGTCACTTTGACGATGGCCATAGCGTCTGTGTGACGTGAATCCCGGTGGGCCGCCGTTCATTCCCGGGAACACCCGGAAAGAGCCGTTTTCCGGTTCCCGATGCGTGTGCGAGCATGAAAAGGAGCCGAGATCGAGCGCCCGGCCCCGGAATGAATCCGCGGCCCCGCCGGTTGCAACCGTCGGCAAGCAGTCTCCGTACAACCCGGGAGAGATGTAGATGTCCGTATCGGACGAGACCAGCACCGTCACCGACGGCATCATCCTGACCGACGCCGCCGCGTCCAAGGTCAAGGCGCTGCTCGACCAGGAAGGCCGCGAGGACCTCGCGCTGCGCGTCGCCGTCCAGCCCGGCGGCTGCTCGGGCCTGCGCTACCAGCTCTTCTTCGACGAGCGCGCCCTCGACGGCGACGTCGAGAAGGACTTCGGCGGTGTGAAGGTCGTCACCGACCGTATGAGCGCCCCGTACCTGGGCGGTGCCACGATCGACTTCGTGGACACCATCGAGAAGCAGGGCTTCACGATCGACAACCCGAACGCGACGGGCTCCTGCGCCTGCGGCGACTCCTTCAGCTGAGCCTGCCGAGCCGCCACCGGCGGCCGCGGACACGACGAAGGCGGCGGCCCCCTCCGACGGGGCCGCCGCCTTCGTGCCGTTACGGCCGCTCCTACCGCTCCTGGGTGGGGGGAGCCGGCAGCCTCGCACCCTCCTTGGCCAGCGGCACCGCCTTGCCGTCCGAGTTCACCACCGCCCGGTCACCGAGCGGCTCGTCCAGCCGGACGGTCTCCTGGAACTGCTTGGCGATCATGACGCAGATCGCGTCCGGCCACGGGGTCGACGTCACGGTGACCGTCACCTCGCCGCCTTTCTCGCTCGCCTTCACGTCGTAGTCCGCGCAGACCCCGCCCGTGAAGGTCACCGTCAGCTCCGCGCCCTCGGCCCGGTAACCGTCCACCTTCACCTCGCGCGGGCCCGGATCCGCCGTCGGCCGGTCACTCGGCTCGCTCGGCTCGGGGGAGGCCAGGAACTTCGGCTCCACCGCCGGATACGTCACCGTGAACGGGTCCTTGGCGCCCGGCGCCGTCACCTCGAACAGCCAGGACGGCACCAGCGCCTGCCGCCCGTCGACGACGTGCGCGGCCAGCCCGAACACCGCGTTCTCGACCGTGACAGTGTCCTGCTGAGGAGCGCCGCTCGACGGCTGCTCGCAGGGCTGCTCCAGCCGGTCCTTCAGCGGCACGGGGCTCGCACAGCCGCCGATGCCCATCCGGTGGTCGCTCTTCGGCTGCCCCTCCATCAGCTCCAGCGCCTTCTGTGCGCCGACCACGGGGTACGTGTCGCCCTTCACCGGCGCCTTCAGCTGACCGCTGCCGCCGACGACCTCGCCGTCGGAGCCGACCGTGATCCCGGTCGTCCAGCCGTGCGTGGGCAGTCCGCCGACCTCGGGGGAGGCGTTCACCACCCGCTGGGCGCCCATGACCTGGCTCGCGTCGACCTTCGCGTCGTCCTGACCCAAGGCCTTCAGCACCGGCGCCGCGGCCTTCTCCGCCACGTCCTCTCCCACCGGGGTGCCGCCGGGCTGCGGGGCGGTGCAGGTGTCGGTGCCCTTGCAGTCGTCGGTGCCCGGGGCGTACCGGCTGAACGTCCAGGCGCCCGGCGCCTGCCGGTTCACCTGGAGGCTGGGCCCCGACCCGTCCTGGCCCCCGATCTTCCAGGCCTCGCCCTGCGCCACCGGCGACCCCTCGACCCCGAGGGCCTTCGCCAGCCGGGTCACCTCCGCCTTCGTGACCTCGCCCTGCGCCCGGTACACCGGCGCTTTGCCGGGACCGTCGGGGAGCGTGCCGTCGACCCGGTAGGTGGCGCCGTAGGGGTTGGGCTCGCCGGGCGCGATGCCGTTGCCGCCGCCCGCCGTGGACTCCGAGTAGCCGTCGAGTGCGAGCGGCGGGGGAGTGTCGTCCCCGCCGGGCGCGCCGGACGACGTACCGCCGCCCGACCCGTTGGACGCGTTGGAGGCGAGCCAGGCTCCGCCACCGCCGATCAGCAGCACGGCCGCGGCGACGGAGGCGATGATCGCGGGCGTACGGGGACGGCCACCACCGTGACGGACCAGGTCCTCTTCGTCGCGGGGGACATCTCCCACCGGCGCCGGGGCGGCACCGGCACGGGCTTCTTCCGCGGCGCCCCCGGCGTCCGCGGCTGCTTCGCCGACCGGGGCCGGGGCGGGGACCGGCTCGGCGTCGTCCTGCGAGTCTCCGGGCGTACCGGTGGTCCCGGTTTCCGGCGTATCCGGCTCGTCGGCTGCCGGGGCCGCCTCGCCCTCGCTGCCCCTGTCATCGGCCCGGGCGTCCTCATCCGGCGCGGCAGGAGCCTCGGCGGACTCGGGGGTCTCGTCGGAGTCAGCGGCACCCGGCGACACGTCGGCCTCGGCAGGTACCTCGGCCTCCGGGGCGTCAGCGGTGGCGCCGTCCGCCGCCCTGGCGTCGTCGTCGTTGTCGGGTCGCTCGGTGTTCACCGCATCGCTCCTTCGGCTGCACAGCTGTCCCATGGGACCCGGCCCGTCACCTACGGGCCCGCTGGTGGGTCGTATCCCGCCTCCCCTTTACGGGGGACAGCGATGGGACGCAGCGGGGGAGCACACGGTTCCCGCGTGTGCGCCGTTCAGTCCCCGTAGTCCTCCATGGCGTCGAGCAGCCGGGCCGACGCGGGGGGTACGGACACGCCGTGGATCAGGGCCGGGGAGACCGGCCGCGATGCGGCCCGGGCGGGGACCGCCCAGTGCGGAGCCATGCGTGCCCCGTCCCCGGGCAGCGACGCCAGATCGCCTTCGAGATCGACCGGAACGGGTGCATGGACCTTGAGGTTCGTCATACCGGCACCGTATGCACGGTCGAGCTCACGGAGAAAGATCTACTATCGGGTAGTTTCGATGCCTTCAGAGCCGCCCCGCCCACCCGATAGCGTGAACTGTCAAGGTCCGCCTCCCTCAGGAGAATCCACGCCGTGCGCATCGCAGTCACCGGCTCCATCGCCACCGACCACCTCATGACCTTCCCCGGCCGCTTCGCCGACCAGCTCGTAGCGGACCAGCTGCACACGGTCTCGCTGTCGTTCCTGGTCGACAAGCTCGACGTCCGCCGCGGCGGCGTCGCCGCGAACATCGCCTTCGGCATGGGGCAGCTCGGCACCCGCCCGATCCTGGTCGGCGCCGCGGGCGCGGACTTCGACGAGTACCGCGCCTGGCTGGAGCGGCACGGCGTCGACACCGACTCCGTCCGCATCTCCGACACGCTGCACACGGCCCGCTTCGTGTGCACGACGGACGCCGACCACAACCAGATCGGCTCCTTCTACACCGGCGCCATGAGCGAGGCCCGCCTCATCGAGCTGAAGACCGTCGCCGACCGCGTCGGCGGCCTCGACCTGGTCTCCATCGGCGCCGACGACCCCGAGGCCATGCTCCGCCACACCGAGGAGTGCCGCTCCCGGTCCATCCCGTTCGCCGCCGACTTCTCCCAGCAGATCGCCCGGATGGACGGCGAGGAGATCCGCATCCTGCTGGACGGGGCCACGTACCTCTTCTCCAACGAGTACGAGAAGGGCCTCATCGAGACCAAGACCGGCTGGAGCGACGAGGAGATCCTGTCCCGCGTGGGCCACCGCGTCACCACCCTGGGCGCACGCGGCGTACGCATCGAGCGGGCCGGCGAGGACCCGATCGAGGTCGGCACGCCGGACGAGGAGCGCAAGGCCGACCCGACGGGCGTCGGCGACGCCTTCCGCGCGGGCTTCATGTCGGGCCTGGCTTGGGGCGTCTCCCTGGAGCGGGCCGCGCAGATCGGCTGCATGCTGGCGACCCTCGTCATCGAGACGGTGGGAACGCAGGAGTACCAGCTGCGGCGCGGGCACTTCATGGAGCGGTTCACCAAGGCGTACGGGGACGAGGCTGCCCAGGAGGTCCGGGCGCACCTGGCCTGATCGACCGCTTTCGGCTGCGGGTGCGTGGGGGACTGGTCGCGCAGTTCCCCGCGCCCCTGAGGCGTTCAGCTCGCTCGGCGGATCGAGTAGGCCGTTCCTCGGTCCGCCGGCTCCTCCCCGACGTACTCCTGGCCCCGCATCTCGCACCACGCCGGGATGTCCAAGCGGGCCGCCTCGTCGTCCGACAGCACCCGGACCAGGCCCCCCATGGGGACGTCACCGATGACCTTGGCCAGCTCGATCACCGGGATCGGGCACCGCTTGCCGAGGGAGTCGACGACCAGGACGTCTTCCTCACGGACCACCTCCGAGGCGACCGGCGCTCCCAGCTTCTCCCGCACGGCCGACACCGCCTGGGGAAGGACGGCCAGGAACCTCTCCACGTCCTCCTTCGCCGTCCCGAGCGGCAGCGAAACCCGCACATTTCCCTCACTCAGCACGCCCATCGCCCGCAGCACATGGCTCGGCGTCAGCGTGCTGCTCGTGCAGGACGATCCGGACGAGACCGAGAAGCCCTCCCGGTCCAGCTCGTGCAGCAGCGCCTCCCCGTCGACGTAGAGACAGGAGAAGGTGACGACCCCGGGCAGCCGGCGCACCGGGTCGCCGACGACCTCGACGTCGGACACCAGCCGTGGCACCCGGGCCCGGATCCGGTCCGTCAGCTCCCGCAGGCGCACGGCCTCCTCGGCCGCCTCGGCCCGCACGGCCCGCAGCGACGCGGCCGCCGCCACGATCGCCGGGATGTTCTCGAAACCGGGCGCCCGCCCCGACTCCCGCTCGTCCACCGGCTCTTGTGCCGCGAACCGCACACCCTTGCGGACCACGAGCAGTCCGACACCGGACGGCCCGCCCCACTTGTGCGCACTGGCCGTCAGCAGCGACCAGCCCCCGTCCACCGGCCCCCAGCCGAGTGACTGCGCCGCGTCCACCAGCAACGGCACCCCGGCCTCCCGGCACACCTCCGCCACCGCCCCGACCGGCTGCTCGGTCCCCACCTCGTGATTGGCGGACTGCAGGCACGCCAGCGCGGTGTCCGCGCGCAGGGCAGCGCCGTAGGCGACCGGATCCACCGCCCCACCCCGGCCGACGGGCACCTGGGTGACGGACCCGCCGCCCGTCTCGTGCGCCTCGGCCGAATGGAGTACGGAGGAGTGTTCGACGGCTGACACGATCAGGTGGCGTCCGACCCGCCGCCGCCCGGCCAGCGCCCCCGCAACGCCGGTGTGCACGGCACGGCTTCCGGACGAGGTGAACACCAGCTCGTCCGCCCGGCACCCCACGGCCTCGGCGGTGGCCTCCCGGGCGGCGTCCAACAGCATCCGGGCCCGGCGCCCTTCCCTGTACAACCGCGCAGGATCCGCCCACCCCTCGTCGAACGAGGCCAGCAGCGCCTGCCGGGCGACGGGATGAAGCGGAGCACTGGAAGCAGCATCGAAGTAACCCACACAGCAACGCTAAAACGCCCAGTGCACAGACGTCCCTCAGGGGCGCGGGGAACTGCGCGACAAGCCACGACGACTGCCGCACCCGCCAATCAAGCGAACACCCCACCCCACTAGGCACCCCTCCCCGAGAACCCCCGGAGGGCGTCGGCTAGGGTTTGGTCCGCATAAACATCCAAACCCCTGCCCGACGCAGGGCCGCGACCGACCAGCGAGAAGGCCAGGCCGCAGCCGATCCGCGCGGGCGAGACTCTCGGGAAGGCGCTACGTGAGTCCCAACGGCTCCGACCGCTCGCCGCGGCGCCCGATGCGGCGGAAGCTGCTGCAGGCACTGACCGCGGGCCTGGTCTTGGCGACAGCCACCGGTTGCTCGTACAACTGGGAAGACTTCCCCCGCCTTGGTATGCCCACCCCGACCACGGAAGAGGCTCCGCGGATCCTCTCCCTGTGGCAGGGGTCCTGGGCGGCTGCGCTCGCCGTCGGCGTGCTGGTGTGGGGTCTGATCCTGTGGAGTGCTTTCTTCCACCGGCGCAGCCGCACCAAGGTCGAAGTTCCCCCACAGACCCGGTACAACATGCCCATCGAGGCGCTGTACACGGTGGTCCCGCTCGTCATCGTCTCGGTGCTGTTCTACTTCACCGCCCGTGACGAGTCCGAGCTGCTCAGCCTCAAGAAGAAGCCCGACGTCACGGTCAACGTGGTCGGTTTCCAGTGGAGCTGGTGCTTCAACTACATCGAGCCGGTCGCCGGTTCCACCGGGGACGCCAAGACCTCCAAGGACCTGGACGCGATCCCGGACCGCTTCAAGGAGGACTTCCCGGCCAACGCCGGCGGCGTCTACGACTGCGGCACCCCCGGCACGCGGAACCCGCAGACCAACAACCCGGGCCCGACGCTGTGGCTGCCCAAGGGCAAGACGGTCCGCTTCGTCCTCACCTCGCGTGACGTCATCCACTCCTTCTGGGTGGTGCCGTTCCTGATGAAGCAGGACGTCATCCCGGGCCACACCAACGCCTTCGAGGTGACCCCCAACAAGGAGGGCACCTTCCTCGGCAAGTGCGCCGAGCTCTGCGGCGTCGACCACTCTCGGATGCTGTTCAACGTGAAGGTCGTCTCCCCCGAGCGCTACGAGCAGCACCTCAAGGACCTCGTGGACAAGCAGCAGAACGGTTACGTTCCTGCCGGCATCGCGCAGACGAGCCACGAGAAGAACCGGGAGACGAACAACCTGTGAGCATCCTCAACGAACCCCAGGGTGCCGCGGCAGCAGGGTCCCACTACCAGGACGAGCTGCCGGTCAGGCGCCAGAACCGCGGCAGTGTCGTGGTCAAGTGGCTGACGACGACGGACCACAAGACGATCGGGACGCTGTACCTGGTCACGTCATTCGCGTTCTTCGTCATCGGCGGCGTGATGGCGCTGCTCATGCGCGCCGAGCTCGCCCGGCCCGGTCTGCAGATCATGTCGAACGAGCAGTTCAACCAG
>NZ_JNXI01000023.1 GCF_000717055.1 Streptomyces iakyrus
GACTGGCTGGACTGGTACAACTACCACCGACCCCACACCGGAATCGGCGGCCAAACGCCAGCCAGCCGCGTCACCAACCTGCCCGAACAGCACACCTAGCCGCGGGGGGACTCCCGGTACGGCCCCGGCGCGAACTCCGGCTCCGGATCCCGGGGGCCGAACAGGGCCATGAGCCCGAGGTGCAGCACCAGAGCGGCGAGCGGCCAGGCCAGCAACGCCCCCTTCGCGCCCAGTTTCAGGGGCGCGTCGAACGTCACGCCCCGCCCGACGGCCTGAGCGTGCGCGATCACGTCCTCGGCGGGCCCGAGCCACACCCCCACCCGCCAGGCGAGCAGCGAGCCGAGCAGCCCTCCGAGGGCCAGCCCCACCACCAGCGGCACGCCTCCGCGCCGGCGCAGCAGGAAGACGACCAGCGCGCTGACGGCGCCGAAGCCCAGCCCGAGGAGCGTGAACGTGCCGTCGACCCCGATGGCCTGCTCCCCCTCGGTGTCCTTGAGGTAGACGACCCAGCTCTTCTCCACCACGTCGCCGACGAGCGGCACGTGCGGCGCGAGCCACCACCACAGCACTCCGAGCAGCACCCCGCCGAGCGCCACCGCCACCGCGATCACCGCGGACTCCCGCAGTTCCGTCCTCATCCCGGGGCCGTCCTGTCCGTACCAGCCGTGCCCGGCGTACTCGGCGTGCTGCGACCCGGGAGCCTGAGGCCCGGCGGCCGGCGGCTGCCACGGACCCTGTGCGGAGTGTTCGTGCGGCGGCGGTGGCGGAGTCAGCGGTGCGGTCACCCTGCCATCGTGCCAGGCCCGCTTGTGTGCCGCGGCACCGGACGACCCCTCCTCGCTCACCGGACGGCCGCCCGGCGGTAGGCCCAGGTTGCCACGGCCAGCGAGACGACGCCCACGACCCCGCACACGGCGAGGTCACCGAGCACGAAGGCCCAGTCGGGATGCGGTCCGAAGGTCCGCGCGAAGGCCTCCACGCCGTACGTCGACGGCAGCAGGTCCCGCGTGAAGCGCACGACCTCCGGCATCCGGTCCGCCGGCAGCACGCCCAGCAGCAGCGCCGCCGACATGCCCAGCTGCCCGAGCAGCGTGGCCAGTTCCGGCCGGGGCGCGAGCAGTCCCAGTGCCGCCCCGAGCCCGGCCAGCGCGGCGCCCGCGAGCGGGATCACCGCCATGAGGATCCACAGATGGGCCATCGGCAGCCCGAACAGCACACAGCCGAACACCGCGGTCACGACGGTCCCGGGCACCGTGAACGAGGCGTACGCGCCCGCCGCGCCCAGCACCACGGCCGCCGGCGGCACCGGCAGCGTCGCGTAGTGGTCGAGGCCCCCGCTGGCCCGCAGCTGCCCGAAGTACTGCGCGAGCAGGTTCAGCGCGACGAAGGCGACCACCAGGACCGACGACCCGGCGACGACGGCCTGCGCCTCCGCCCCGTCGTCCACGACCCCGCGCATCAGGATCATGATCCCGACCGACTGGAAGGTCGCCACGAACAGCAGCGGGATCCGCGCCACCCGCGCCCGGGACAGCTGGGCCCGGTACACGGCCGCCAGCGAAGGCCACAGCCGCGCCCGAGGTCCGAGCTCGGCCGCGCACGCGGCGGGCTCCTCCACGGCCAGGGCACTGCCCGGCAGGACATCGGCGGGTACGACACTCACGTCGCGCTGCTTCCCTTCGCTCGGGTCCACTGGGGCAGTCGCCTGTTCGGTACGGATACGGCGGCCGGTCTGCTCACGGCCCGCGCGCCCGGTGTCCTCGCGCTCACACCTTCACCAGCCCCTGCTGCACGGCCCCGCCGAGGGCGAGGTACACGTCCTCCAGGCTCGGCGTGGCCAGGGTGAAGTCGTCCAGGGCGGCGAAGGCGGCCCCGCCGGTGACCGTCGCGACGACCGTCCGGGCCTCCTCGGGCCCGAGCCGCAGCGTCCAGCGGCGGCCCGACTCCACGACGCGGTCCTTCAGGGCGGCCACCTCAGGCACGTGCAGCGGAGCCGCCTCCCGCCACACCAGGTCGACGCGCACCTCACCGGCGACCTGCTCCTTCAGCCCGCCGGGGGTGTCGCAGGCGATCACCCGCCCCCGGTCGAGGACGGCCACCCGGTCCAGCACCGTCTCGGCCTCGATGACGTTGTGGGTGACGAGCAGCACGGTCGTCCCGCGCTCGGCCCGGCGCCGGTCGACGGCGGACCACACGGCCCGCCGCGCCACCGGGTCCATGCCGGTGGTCGGCTCGTCGAGCACGAGAAGCGGCCGCTCCCCCACCAGGGCCGCGGCGAAGCAGGCCAGGCGCCGCTGGCCCCCGGAGAGCTTCTTCAGCGGCCGCCCGGCCAGCGGGGCGAGCCCCAGCTCGTCGAGGACGGCGTCCCGCTCGGCCCGCGCCTGCCGTACGTCCAGGCCGCGCAGCCGCCCGGTGGTCTCGGCGGCGAGCGACACGGTCAGCTCGTCGAGGGCGGTCGACTCCTGCCCGAGGTAGGCGAGGATCCGCGAGGCCCGCTCGGGGTGGCGCACGATGTCGTGGCCGAGGATCTCCACACCGCCGTGGTCGGGCCGCATCAGCCCGGTGAGCTGGCGCACGAGGGTGGACTTGCCGGCGCCGTTCGGCCCGAGCAGGCCGAAGATCTCACCGCGGCGGATGTCGAGCGTCACGTCGTCCGTGGCCCGGACCTCGGGTGTTCCCGGGGCCCCGCGCCGGCCCCGGACCGCCGGATAGGTCTTGGTCAGCCCGCGCACCGCGCACACGACGACGTCACCATCGTGCCGAAATGCCTGTGCCGCACGCTTACTCACAAGGGACGAGACTACGGGGTCGGCGACCCCGGTCCGCTCCCGGGTCGGTTCATTCCGGGAAATCCTCCGGCAAAGGACTCAGGGTCCCTCAGTCGTCGAGGGGTGGGTGCTCCACACCCGTGCGCACGCTGATCTCCCGCCAGAAGCCGGCCCGGATGGCGTAGCGGTCCCGCTCGTCGATCTGGTCGTCCTTGTGGGCGAGCAGGCCGAACCGGGCGGCGTAGCGCAGCAGCTCCCCGTCGACACGATGCGGGATGCGCGGGTACATCCCGGACAGTTTCTGCAGGTGGTTCTGGTCGCCGAGGCGCTCCACCCAGCGCCGCGCGAAGACCTGCCCCACCTCGAAGGGGTCACCGCCGACGGTGGTGATGTCCTCCTCGCGGTCGGCCCACCGCTGCTCCGCCGTGGTCAGCTGGGCGAGCGTCGGCATCGAGGCGGCCTCGGGGGGCTCGGCCGTGGGCCGGTCGACCCAGCCTTTGTCGGAGGACCACCGGAGGGTTGCGGAGGCGGGGTGCTGGGCGGGCTGGGTGCCGGGGGCCCGCAGGGCGGCCAGGTCCTTGGGCGTGGGGACCCCTTTGGCGGCGGGCATCCGCTCCTCGGTGCCGTTCTGCCCGGGGCCGGCCACCGGGTGGCGGGGCTGCGGGGCGGGCCGGTCGGTCGCGGCGCCGAGCGCGGACTCGGGCAGCGGCGCGGAGAGGATCGCGGCGATCTCGGGGCGGGGCGCGGGCTGCGGCGCGCACGCCCCGGTGTAGTCCTTGGCGCGGACGGCCTTGGTGATCCACGTGCGGTCCAGGACGCGCCGCTCGTCGGCCTCGGCGACCAGGTCCTCGGACTGGTTGTAGTCGCCGTCGGCGGCCTGGACGGCCCACAGATGGACGGCGACGCCGTGCTCCTTGGCGGCCATCATGCCGGGCAGCAGATCGCCGTCGCCGGTGACGAGGACGATGTCGGAGCAGGCGCGGTTGCGGGCCAGTTCGGTCAGCTCGGCGTGCATCGCGGCGTCCACGCCCTTCTGCGCCCAGCGGCCGTCGCTGCGGGTCAGGGCGCCGAGCCGGACGGTGACCCGGGGCATCACGCGCAGCCTGCGGTGCTCGGGCTGCGGGACGCGGTCGGGGGCGCCGTCGAACCAGTAGATGCGCAGCAGCGGCTGCTGCGTGTCGGACTCGGCGCGTTCACGCAGCCCCTGGATGAGGGCGGTGTGGTCGACGGTGATCCGGGACCGCGAGGGCTCTCCGGCGAGGAGACTCGCCGCGGCTCCCAGCAGATACCCAGCGTCCACCAGGACGATGCAGCGGTCCACGCGACTCACCCTCTTCCCAGGAGGTTTGCTTCGGGCTTGCTTCGAGTCTGCCCGACGGCGCGGAGGTTAACGGCCGGAACTCGATCTTCGGCGTGGCGTTTCGGGACGCGCAGCTCCGACCACCCCTGTCACACACGGTAATTGTCCGACATGCGATCGTTGTCGGCCTGTGTGAATCTGGTCCCGGCCCTGGCCCCTAGTCCCCCACAGGAGGCATCACCATGGCCAAGAACAAGAACCGTGACCGTAAGCAGCAGCGTCCGACCGAGCGTGGCCAGCGGGCCGACCGCAGCCCCGCCTCGCAGACGGAGCCCCAGACCGAGGTCGAGGCGACTCCGGGCGAGATGGCGCCGTCCGGCAAGCGAAAGCGCAGCTTCGGCCACAACTGACGTCTGCGTGACGGGTGTTGAGCCCACGCATACGCACGAGGGGCGTACCCGGTTGCGGGTACGCCCCTCAAGCGCGTCGAGATCCGTGCGTCACCCGGCCAGGCAGGACGGCCCGAGCAGCACCTTCAGGTCTCCGAAGAGCGCCGGGTCCGGCTTCACCCGGTGCCGGTCCAGCCGCAGCACGGTCGTCTTGGTGGGTCCCTGGAGCTTGATCCGGACCTCGCTGTCGCCCTTGTGGTGGCTGAGGACCTCGCCGAGGCGGCTGACCAGCGGCGGGGTGACCCGGGTGGCCGGGATGGTGAGGACCACGGGGGCGTTGGTGCCCGCGTTCGACAGGTCCGGGACCATCAGCTCCATCGCGACGAGCCGCGGGATGTCCTCGCGCTTGTCGAGGCGGCCCTTGACGAACACCACGGCGTCCTCGACGAGTTGGGTCGAGACGAGCTGGTAGGTCGCGGGGAAGAACATGCACTCGATCGAGCCGGCGAGGTCCTCGACGGTGGCGATGGCCCAGGCGTTGCCCTGCTTGGTCATCTTCCGCTGCAGACCCGAGATGATGCCGCCGATGGTGACGACCGCGCCGTCGGAGTGCTCACCTCCGGTCAGCTGGGAGATGCCCGCGTCGGCCTTGTCGGACAGGATGTGCTCCAGGCCGAACAGCGGGTGGTCGGAGACGTACAGACCGAGCATCTCCCGCTCCTGGGCGAGGAGATAGGTCTTGTCCCACTCGTCGGGCGAGAACTCCACGTCGAGCCCGAAGCCCGGCTCGCTGGTCTCGGCCTCGCCCATGCCGCCGAAGAGGTCGAACTGCCCCTCGGCCTCCTTGCGCTTGACCGCGACCACGTTGTCGATCATCGGCTCGTAGTGCGCCGTGAGGCCCTTGCGGGTGTGGCCCATCGCGTCGAAGGCGCCGGCCTTGATCAGCGACTCGGTGGTGCGCTTGTTGCAGACCACCGCCTCCACCTTGTCGAGGTAGTCCGGGAAGGAGACGTACTTCCCCTTGGCCTTGCGGCACCTGATGATCGACTCGACCACGTTCGTACCGACGTTGCGGACGGCGGAGAGGCCGAAGAGGATCACGTCGTCGCCCTGGGCCGCGAAGTTGGACATCGACTCGTTGACGTCCGGCGGGAGCACCTTGATGCCCATGCGGCGGCACTCGTTGAGGTAGACGGCCGACTTGTCCTTGTCGTCCTTCACGGACGTGAGCAGCGCGGCCATGTACTCGGCGGGGTGGTTCGCCTTGAGGTACGCCGTCCAGTACGAGACGAGTCCGTACGCGGCGGAGTGCGCCTTGTTGAACGCGTATCCGGCGAAGGGGACCAGCACGTCCCACAGGGCCTGGATGGCCTCGTCGCTGAAGCCCTTCTTGCGGGCGCCCTCCTGGAAGAGGACGAAGTTCTTCGCCAGTTCCTCGGGCTTCTTCTTGCCCATCACGCGGCGGAGGATGTCGGCCTCGCCGAGCGAGTAGCCGGCGATGATCTGGGCGGCCTTCTGCACCTGCTCCTGGTAGACGATCAGGCCGTAGGTGACGTCCAGGACCTCCTTGAGCGGCTCCTCCAGCTCGGGGTGGATGGGCGTGATCTCCTGCTGCCCGTTCTTGCGCAGCGCGTAGTTCGTGTGGGAGTTCATGCCCATCGGGCCCGGGCGATACAGGGCCGACACGGCGGAGATGTCTTCGAAGTTGTCCGGCTTCATCAGCCGGAGTAGGGAGCGCATGGGGCCGCCGTCGAACTGGAAGACGCCGAGGGTGTCGCCGCGCTGGAGCAGTTCGAAGGTCGTGGGGTCGTCGAGCGGGAGGCTCAGGAGGTCGATGTCGACCCCCTTGTTGGACTTCACCATCTTGACGGCGTCGTCCATGATCGTCAGGTTGCGCAGGCCGAGGAAGTCCATCTTCAGCAGGCCGAGCGACTCGCAGCTCGGGTAGTCCCACTGGGTGATGGTGACCTTGTCCGTGTGCCTGACCCAGACGGGCACGTGGTCGGTGATGGTCTCACTGGACATGATCACGCCGGCGGCGTGCACGCCCATCTGCCGGACCAGGCCCTCGACGCCCTTGGCGGTGTCGATGACCTTCTTCACGTCCGGCTCGTTCTCGTACATCGCCCGGATCTCGCCCGCCTCCGAGTAGCGGGGGTGCTCGGGGTTGGTGATGCCGTCGAGGTTGATGCCCTTGCCCAGGACGTCGGCGGGCATGGCCTTCGTGAGGCGGTCGCCCATCGCGTACGGGTAGCCCAGCACGCGTGCGGAGTCCTTGATCGCGTTCTTGGCCTTGATGGTGCCGTACGTGCCGATCATGGCGACCTTGTCGGCCCCGTACTTCTCCGTCACGTACCGGATCACCTCGACGCGCCGGCGCTCGTCGAAGTCGATGTCGACATCGGGCATGGAGATGCGCTCGGGGTTGAGGAACCGCTCGAAGATCAGGCCGTGCGGGATGGGGTCGAGGTCGGTGATGCCCAGGGCGTAGGCGACGATCGAGCCGGCCGCTGAGCCGCGGCCGGGGCCGACCGCGATGCCCTGCTTCTTGGCCCACATGATGAAGTCGGCGACCACGAGGAAGTAGCCCGGGAAGCCCATCGAGATGATGGTGTCCATCTCGTACTCGACCTGCTTCATGCGGTCGTCCGGGATGCCGTCCGGGAAGCGGCGGTGCATGCCGCGCAGGGTCTCCTCGCGGAACCAGCTGACCTCCGTGTACCCCTCCGGGATGTCGAACTTGGGCATGAGGTCGCGCTTCTGGAACATGCCCGTGGTGTCGACCATCTCGGCGATCAGGCGGGTGTTGGCGCAGCCCTGCTGCCAGGCGTCCGAGGAGTCGATGGCGTACATCTCGTCCGTGGACTTCAGGTAGTAGCCGGTGCCGTCGAACCGGAAGCGGTCGGGGTCGGAGAGGTTCTTGCCGGTCTGGATGCACAGCAGGGCGTCGTGGGCGCTCGCCTCGTGTGAGTACGTGTAGTGCGAGTCGTTGGTGACCAGCGGGGGGATGCCGAGCTTCTTGGCGATCTCCAGGAGGCCGTCGCGGACCCGGTGCTCGATCTCGATGCCGTGGTCCATCAGCTCCAGGAAGTAGCGGTCCTTGCCGAAGATGTCCTGGTAGTCGGCGGCGGCCTTCAGGGCCTCGTCGAAGTGGCCGAGGCGCAGCCGGGTCTGGACCTCGCCGGAGGGGCAGCCGGTGGAGGCGACGATCCCCTCGGACCACTGGGCGATGGTCTCCTTGTCCATCCGGGGCCACTTCTGCAGCCAGCCCTCGGCGTACGCGTCGGAGGAGAGCCGGAAGAGGTTGTGCAGGCCGGTCGAGTTCACCGCCCACATCGTCTTGTGGGTGTAACCACCGGAACCGGAGACGTCGTCCCGCTTCTGGTGCGGCTGGCCCCACTGGATCTTGCGCTTGTTGCGCCGGGACTCGGGCGCGACGTACGCCTCGATCCCGATGATCGGGGTGACTCCGGCCTTCTGCGCGGAATGGAAGAAGTCGTACGCGCCGTGCAGGTTGCCGTGGTCGGACATGGCGATGTGCGTCATGCCCATCTCGTTGCACGCGTTGAACATGTCCTTCAGCCGCGCGGCACCGTCCAGCAGCGAGTACTGGGTGTGGACGTGCAGGTGCGTGAACGGCGGCTTTGACACGGCTGCGGCCTCCAGAGGAAACATATGACAAATGGGGCCCGGCAGGCTGCGGACAGTCTGGGGGACAGCGTCGAAGTCTATGCCTCGGCACTGACACCCGGAGGGCTGACCCGCGTACCTCCGTGCGAGGGTTCGCGGGCACTCCCGCGAGCCGCCGCACGTTAGGCTTCAGGGCGGACCTGCCGCCCTGACACGCATGCACCAGGAGGCACCCAGCGATGTCGTTCCCGCAGCTCGACGGCGAGCACCGCGGTGAGGAGATCCTCGCCGTCTTCGACACCGCCTTCGGCGAGCTCCTGGCCGCCGACCCGGCCGCGTTCCGCGTCAAGTTCCGCAAGATGGCGGCCTCGGCCTTCGCCTTCTACCGGGGCACGGCCGGCCTGTTCTACCACGACCTCACCGAGTCTGATCAGTTCGGGGCGAAGCGGGGCGGCCCGTACCTGGACGAGCGCACCTCGCGCGTGTGGATCCACGGCGACCTGCACGCGGAGAACTTCGGCACGTACATGGACGCCAACGGCCGCCTGATCTTCAACGTCAACGACTTCGACGAGGCCTACGTCGGCCCCTTCACCTGGGACCTCAAGCGCCTCGCCGCCTCCATCGCGCTGATCGGCTACGCGAAGGCGCTCAGCGACGAGCAGATCTCCGAGCTGGTGACGATCTACGCGGTCGCCTACCGCGAGCGGATCCACGCCCTGGCGACGGGCGCCAAGAGCGACGAGGTGCCGCCGTTCACACTGGACACCGCGCAGGGCCCGCTGCTGGACGCGCTGCGTGACGCCCGCTCGCTGACCCGCTTCGGCCTGCTGGACTCGATGACGGAGATCCGGGACTTCGAGCGCCGCTTCGCCTCCGGAGGCGGCTCGGTCGAGCTGGACGCGGCCACGCGCTACAAGGTCCTCGCCGCCTTCGACGGCTATCTGGAGACGCTCCCGGACAGCTCGCTGGCCCGCCCGGACTCCTACCGCGTGAAGGACGTGGTCGGCCGGCGCGGCATCGGCATCGGCTCGGCGGGGCTGCCGTCGTACAACATCCTGCTGGAGGGGCACAGCGACGCCCTGGAGAACGATGTCGTGATCTACATCAAGCAGGCCCAGACCCCGGCCGTCTCCCGGCACATCACGGACCGGGAGATCCGCGGCTACTTCCAGCACGAGGGGCACCGCACGGTCATCTCCCAGCGCGCCCTCCAGGCGCACGCCGACCCGTGGCTGGGCTGGACGGAGCTGGACGGCGCGGGCCAGCTGGTGGCCGAGGTCTCGCCGTACGCGGTGGACCTCGACTGGGGCGACATCGACGACCCGGAGGAGATCGCCCAGGTGGTGGCCGACCTCGGCCGGGCGACGGCCACGATGCACTCGGCGGCGGACGACCAGTCCGGCGAGTCCCTGGTGCCGTTCTCCACGGAGCGGGCCATCGACGCGGCGATCGCGGCCGATGAGGAGGGCTTCTCCCCCCTGCTGGTCGACTTCGCGCACACCTACGGCGCACGCGCGCGGGCCGACCACCAGACCTTCGTGGACCTGTTCCGCAACGGACGGATTCCGGGGCTGTGACGGTCAGGCCTCTCACAGGCATCCTTTAGGGGTCCCTTACCGGCCCCCATGACAGACTCTCCTTTCGCTATGGACATATCCGGGATCCGCCTCAGAGCCGTACGCGCGGCGCTGTTCACGGCCGTCGTCGTGACGCTCAGCACCGCGTCGCACGTGCTGCTGTCCCGGGCCCCGCTACCGGTGGGCACGGTGGCCGCGGTCGCCGCCGCCGTGTTCGTGATCGCGTTCGCCCTGGCGGGCCGGGAGCGCTCCTTCGGGCGGATCGCGGCCCTGCTGATCCCGCTGGAACTGGCCGCCGACACGGTGTTCACCACCGGCCAGCACGCCTGTTACGGCCGGGCGGGCGGCCCGGTCGCCGGGCCCCTGCGCTCGGTCGGCCTGGATGTGCTCTGCGGCGGCGGAGAGGTCGGCACGCCCCTGGCCCGGATGGCCGGGGCCACCGGCACCGAGCGCCTGGCGGCCGCGGTCGCCCATGCCGAACCGGCCACCGCCTGGCTGCTGCTCGGCGCGCACGTCGGCGTCGGGCTCCTCGCCGCCGTCTGGCTGCGCCGCGGCGAGCGGGCCCTGGCCCAGCTGCTGCGGGCGGTGACGGCGACGACGTTCCGGCCGCTGCTGCTGGCGGTCGCCGCGGTCGCGGTGGAGCGGGCCCCGGCCGGGCGGCGCCTGCCGGCGCGTGCCGCGGACCGCACCCCCACCGCCCGCGACCGGATCCTCGCGTACTCCCTGGGGCGGCGTGGACCGCCGTGCTCACCCGCCTTCGCGTAAGGCACTCACCGTCGCCGGAGGCTCCTGCGCCTTCCTCGCGGCCCTTTCGAGCACCGGCAGTCCCCCTACGTATCCCGCACACACAGGTGTGCGCGTCCCCCACGGAGAACATCACCATGAGCAAGCGGAACAGCCAGGCGGCGAAGACGGCGGCACGCGAGCGGCTGCGCGTCGAGCGTGAGCGCGAGGCCAAGCGGGCGAAGACGAAGCGGCAGGTCATCGTCGCCTGCTCGATCGTCGGCGTCCTGGCGATAGCCGGCGGCATCGGCTACGCCGTCGTCCAGGCCAACAAGCCCACCCACTGGGAGGCGGTCAAGGACGAGAAGGTCGTCACGCCGGCCAACACCACCGGCACCGACGGCACCACGGTCGTCATCGGCAAGGACTCGGCGAAGAAGACGCTGAAGATCTACGAGGACCCGCGCTGTCCCGTGTGCGCCCAGTTCGAGCAGACCGTCGGTCCGACCGTGAAGAAGGACATCGACGACGGCAAGTACAAGATGCAGTTCGTCGGCGCCACCTTCATCGACAACAAGGACAACGGCGAGGGCTCCAAGAACGCGCTGAGCGCCCTGGGCGCCGCGCTGAACGTGAGCGACACGGCGTTCCTCGACTACAAGGCCGCGCTGTACTCGGCGAAGTACCACCCCGAGGAGACGACCGACAAGTTCAAGGACGACAGCTACCTCATCAAGGTCGCGAACACCGTCCCCGAACTGAAGGACAACAAGAAGTTCCAGGACGCGGTCGAGAAGGGCACCTACGACGCCTGGGCGATGGCCATGTCGAAGACCTTCGACGACAACAAGGAGGGCGTGAAGGGCACTCCGGGCTTCGCCATGGACGGCAAGCAGCTCACCGCCGACAGCCAGGGCACACCGCTGATGACGGTGGCCGACTTCAACCGGGTCGTGGGCGAGGCCCTCAAGAAGTGACGGCTGGTCAAATACCGGTCGGCAGGTGAAGGGCGGGCGAACTTCCGGAGTTCGCCCGCTCCGGCCCATACCGACCAGTAACCTGATCGGTCGTGACCAGTCGATACAGATCATCGAATACGTCGGAGGGCATCAACTCCCTCACCCCTCGCCGCCGTACGGTCGTCAAGGCCGCGGCGGCGACCGCTGTCCTGGCCGGCCCGCTGGCGGCGACCCTGCCCGCGCGCGCCGTCGACCAGGCTCCCGCCTTCCTGCACGGCGTCGCCTCCGGGGACCCGCTGCCGGACGGCGTCCTGCTGTGGACCCGCGTCACACCGGTGCCGGAGGCGATACCCGGCTCCGGAGCCGGCCCGGACACCGAGGTGAGCTGGACCGTCGCCGAGGACAAGGCGTTCACCACCGTCGTCGCCAAGGGCTCGACCACCGCCACGGCCGCCTCCGACCACACCGTGAAGGCCGACATCCGCGGCCTCAAGCCGGGCACCGACTACTGGTTCCGCTTCTCCGCCGGCGGCACCGACTCCCCCACCGCACGCACCCGCACCGCCCCCGCGCACGACGCGGCCGTCACGGGCCTGCGCTTCGGCGTCGTCTCCTGCGCCAACTGGGAGGCCGGCTACTTCTCCCCCTACCGGCACCTCGCGGCCCGCGGCGACCTGGACGCCTGGCTGCACCTGGGCGACTACATCTACGAGTACGGCACCGGCGAGTACGGCACCCGCGGCAAGGTCGTCCGCCCGCACGCCCCGGCCCACGAGATCGTCACGCTCGCCGACTACCGCACCCGGCACGCCCGCTACAAGACCGACCCGGACCTCCAGGCGCTGCACGCCACGGCCCCGGTCGTCGCGATCTGGGACGACCACGAGTTCGCCAACGACGCCTTCGAGGGCGGCGCGGAGAACCACACGGAGGGCGCCGAGGGCACCTGGTCCGCCCGTCAGGCCGCCGCCAAGCAGGCCTACTTCGAGTGGATGCCGGTGCGCCCGGCGATCGCGGGCACCACCTACCGCCGGCTGCGCTTCGGCAAGCTCGCCGACCTCTCGCTGCTGGACCTGCGGTCCTTCCGCTCGCAGCAGGTCAAGGTCGGCAACGGCGAGGTCGACGACCCGGACCGCACGCTCACCGGCCGCGCCCAGCTGGACTGGCTCAAGACGGGACTGGCGTCCTCCGACACCACCTGGCGGCTGGTCGGCAACTCGGTGATGATCTCGCCGTTCGCCATCGGCTCGCTCTCCGCCGACCTGCTGAAGCCGCTGGCCAAGCTACTGGGCCTGCCCCAGGAGGGCCTCGCCCTCAACACCGACCAGTGGGACGGCTACACCGACGACCGCCGCGAGATCCTGGCGCACCTGCGGACGAACGCGATCCGCAACACCGTCTTCCTCACCGGCGACATCCACATGGCCTGGGCCAACGACGTGCCGGTGGACGCCGGGACGTATCCGCTGTCCCCGTCGGCCGCCACAGAATTCGTCGTCACGTCGGTCACCTCCGACAACCTCGACGACATCGTCAAGGTCCCGGAGGGCACTGTCTCCGCGGTCGCCGCGCCGGTCATCCGCGCCGCCAACCGCCATGTCCACTGGGTCGACACCGACCGGCACGGCTTCGGCGTCCTGGACATCACGGCCGAGCGTGCGCAGATGGACTTCTACGTCGTCTCCGACCGCGCGAAGCGCGACGCGACGGCCAAGTGGTCCCGCTCGTACCGCACCCGCAGCGGCACGCAGAAGGTCGAGCGCACCTACGACCCGGTGTAACCGCCGCTACAGGGTTTCGAGGAAACCGAGCGCCACCCGCCAGGTGGCCTCGGCGGCCTCCTCGTCGTAGTCCGGCAGGTCGGGGTCGGTGTAGAGGTGGCCGGCCCCGGCGTACCGGTACACCTCGACGTCGGCGCCGGTGCGGCGCATCTGGAGGTACCAGGCGCTGAGCCAGTCGTCCGTCTCGAAGGGGTCCGGCTCGGCCACGTGCAGCTGGACCGGCAGGTCCTCGGCCGTGACGTCCGGCGCGATGTCCGACGTGCCGTGCAGGAGCAGCAGGCCACGCGCCTTGTCGTCGCCGAGGGCGAGGGTCTGAGCGATGGAGGCGCCGAGCGAGAACCCGGCGTACACCAGCCCGCGCTCGGAGTAGGGAGCGGCGGCCAGCACCGCCCGCTTCAGCAGGGCCTCCTTGCCGATCTTCTCCTGCTGCTCCATGCCCTCCTCGACCGTGTCGAAGGTATGCCCCTCGAAGAGGTCGGGCGTCCACACCTCGTGTCCGGCCGCGCGCAGTCTGTCAGCGGCCTGGAGCACCGCGGGCCGCAGACCCTGGGTCGAGTGGAACAGCATGATGTTCATGAGGCCATGGTGCCAGCCGGGTGTGACAAGCCGGGATCCCGGCACTACCCACGACGCAGCGGAAGTCACATGTTCATGCACCCCGGTGGCCGGTTAGGTTCGGTGGCATGGAGAACCTGCTACGACCGCTGATCGTGGTCGGTGGCTCGGTCGTGCTCACGCTGGTGATCGGCTGGGCCACCGACTTCCTGCTGCGCAAGGCCGACGAACGGCACCACGAGACCCCGCTGTGGGGTCTGCTCCGCCGTGGCCGCATCCCCTACATGCTCGTCCTCTTCGCGGCCCTGCTGAGAGGGTCGTACGACGAGGCGGACCTGCTGGAGAGCCGCGCCGACGGAGTCGGCCGGGCGCTGACCCTGATACTGATCGGGTCGGCCGCCTGGCTGGTCATCCGTATCGCGGCGGCGATCGTCGAGACGTCGTACAGCCGGTACGCCAGTGCCCGGGCCCATCGTGACCCTGCCAGGGTCCGCCGGGTGCGCACCCAGGTGACGCTGATCATGCGGGTGGTGTCCGCGATCGTCGGTGTGGTGGCCGCGGCGACGATGCTGCTGACCTTCCCGGCGTTCAAGGCGGCGGGCGCCTCGCTGCTGGCCTCGGCCGGCATCCTCGGCATCGTCGCCGGTGTCGCCGCGCAGTCCACGCTGAGCAACATGTTCGCGGGCTTCCAGATCGCCTTCGGCGACATGGTGCGCATCGGGGACACGGTGGTGGTGGACGGCGAGTGGGGCACGGTCGAGGAGATCACCCTGACCTTCCTGACCGTCCACACCTGGGACGAGCGGCGCATCACCATGCCGGTGTCGTACTTCACGTCCAAGCCGTTCGAGAACTGGTCGCGCGGCAGCCCCCAGATGACGGGCATCGTCTTCTGGCACGTCGACCACTCCGCCCCCGTGGAGGCGATGCGCGACAAGCTCCGCGACATCCTGCGCGAGTGCCCGGCCTGGGACGGCCGCGCCTACAACCTGTCGGTCACGGACACCACCCCGAGCACCATGCAGGTGCGGGCCCTGGTGACGGCCAAGGACGCGGACGACATCTGGACGGTGCGGGTCACGGTCCGCGAGCAGATGATGGGCTGGCTGGCCGACGAGCACCCGTACGCCCTGCCCCGGGTCAACACGGCCGACGCGGTCCTGCCGCCGTCCTCCAACGGCAACGGCCACCGCTCGTCCCCGGACGGCGTCCCGGCCCAGCAGCGCCGCTACCACGGCAACCACAACTCGGGGCGGCCGGAGCGCTGACCCCGCACACGGAAGGCAGGAGGGGCTCCCCGCGGCGCGGGGAGCCCCTCCTGCCTTCCGCCGGTCAGTGGCCGCGCTCGGCGCCCCCGTTGACCTGGATGATCTGCGAGGTGATGTGCCCGGCGCCCGGGGAGGCCAGCCAGTGCAGGGTCTCGGCGACGTCCCCCGGGGTGCCGGCCCGGCCGTTCGAGGTCTCACCGATGAGGCGCGCCCGCCGCTCCTCCGCCATCGCGTCCCCGAAGAACTCGGTGTCCTCGACGTACCCGGGCGCCACCACGTTCACGGTGATGCCGCGCGGTCCCAGCTCCCGGGCCAGGTCGTGGGCGTAAGGGTGCAGCCCCGCCTTGGCCGCCGCGTACGCCCCGCTCCCGGATCCCCGGTAGGCGGCGATGGACCCGAGGAACAGCACCCGACCGCCGGGCTCGGCGAGCCGCGGCTTCAGCGCCTCGGTGAGCAGGACGGCCGTCAGGGTGTTGAGCCGGAAGTTCACGCTCCAGGTGTGCGCGACGGCCGCGAGCGGATCGTCCCCCGGGGCGTCCGGTTCGAGCAGCCCGTTGCCCCCGGCGCTGTGCACGAGCACGTCCACGGCCCCCAACTCCCGTTCCACGAAGGCGGCGACACCGCGCACGTCCTCCGGGTCGGCGAGATCGGCCGCGTATGTCAGCGCGCCGGGCACCTCGGCCTTCTCCAGCACGTCGGCGCGCCGCCCGAGCAGCAGCACCCGATCACCGTCCGCGGCGAACACCCGGGCCGCCGCGAGCCCAATTCCCGTTCCTCCACCACTGATTACTACATTCCGTACCATACCAACGACCCTACGACGCCCCGGCCGCCCGAGGTCAAACCGGCGGCCGCTGCCGCCGCCCTCACCGCAGGCTGCGCACGTCCAGGTGCCGCAGAACCCGGTCGACCACCTCGGGATCCGCCCCGGGCTCGCTGCGCGCCGCCAGTACCTCGTGCCGCGCCGCGCTCAGCATCTCCTGCTGGATCCGCCGCACCCGCTTCACCCGCCGGGCCCCCTCCCGGTACGCCTCCCGCCGCTCGTCCTCGGCCAGCTCGGGGCTGATCCGCACCCCGATGTCGTAGGCCCGCCGCAGCATCTGCTCGGACAGGTCCTCCGGCAGGTCCTCGGTCCCCTCGATCTCCCGCAGCCGCTGCTTCGCCGCCTTGGCCGCCCGGATCGCCAGTTCCTTCGCGAACTCCTTCTCCCGGTCCGTGTCGGCCTTCACCCCGAGCAGGCGCACCAGCCACGGCAGGGTCAGCCCTTGCAGCACCAGCGTCGCCATGATCACCCCGAACGCGATGAAGATGATCTCGTCCCGGCTGGGGAACGGCGCGCCGGCATCGGTCTCCAGCGGAATGGCCAGCACCAGCGCGACCGAGGCCACCCCGCGCATCCCCGACCACCACATCACCACGGTCTCGCGCCAGCTCACCGGAATGTCCTCGTCGTAGTCCCGCCGCGCGTGCAGCCGTTTGGTCAGCCAGGTCGCCGGCAGCAGCCACAGCAGCCGGGCGAACACGACGACGACCACCACCACCGCCGCCCAGCCCAGCAGCTCGCCCCACCGCCCGGAGGCCGTGCGGATCGCGTTGTGCAGCTCGAGACCGACCAGCCCGAACGCGACGCCGGTGACGAGCGTGTCGACGATGTTCCAGAACGTGTGCCCGGCCAGCCGCGTCATGACGTCGTCGGCGTCGGAGCCGTACTCCGCGAGGAACAGTGCGGTGGTGAGCACGGCGAGCACGCCGGACCCGTGCAGCTCCTCGGCCATGACGTACGAGGCGTACGGCACCAGCAGGGTCAGCCCGACCTGCAGGGTGGCGTCGCCGAGCACCTCCATCAGCTTGTTCGCGCCCCAGCCCAGCGCGAGGCCCACGGCCACCGCCACCACGGCCGACAGCACCAGATCGAGCCCGGCCTTCCAGGGCGAGAACGTCCCGCTGACGGCGGCCGCGATCGCCACGTGGTAGAGGACGATGGCCGTCACGTCGTTGAACAGGCCCTCGCCCTCCAGGATCGACACCAGCCGGCGCGGCAGTCCCAGCTGCCCGGCCACGGCGGTCGCCGCGACCGGGTCCGGCGGCGCCACCAGCGCGCCCAGCGCGAAGGCCGCGGCGAGCGGCAGCCCCGGCACGATCGCGTCGGCGACGGCGGCCACGCAGGCCATCGTGACGAACACCAGCGCCACGGCCAGCAGGAAGATCGGCCTCCTGTTCGCCGCGAACTGCCGCCAGGACGTGCGCCGCACGGCGGCGTACAGCAGGGGCGGCAGCAGCAGCGGCAGGATCAGGTCCGGCGCGATCTCGACGTTCGGCACGAACGGCAGCAGCGCGAGGACTATCCCGAGGAGCGTCATCAGCACCGGGGCGGGCACCTTGAACCGGTCCCCCATGGGGACACTGATCACGGCCCCGAGCAGCAGCACGAACAGCAGGGCCAACTGATCCACGGTCAGCGCTCCACAACGGTCAAATGTTCACACGACTGACCTCAAGCCTGCCACGCAACTTCCGGGACAAACCGTTTCGGCACCCGGCATGAAGGGCTAAAGCGAACGCCGCATCCCCTGGTGCGGAATGCCCGCCTCCACGTACTCGGGCCCGTACGGCTCATAACCGAGCCGCGCGTAGAAGCCGAGCGCGTGCGTCTGCGCGTGCAGGTCCACGGCCGCGAGCCCTCGCGCTCGGGCGGCGTCCTCGATGGCCCGCACCAGGGCGGCACCGACGCCGTGCCCGCGAGCGGATCCCGTCACGGCGAGCCGGCCGAGGGAGCCCACGGACGGGCCGGCGCCGGTCTGCGCCACGGCCGCCTCGCCGTGCAGCAGCCGCCCCGTCCCGAGCGGGACGCCGTCCTGACGGACCGCCAGGACGTGGACCGCGCCGGCGTCGTAGGCGTCGTACTCCAGGTCCTCCGGTACGCCCTGCTCGCCGACGAAGACCTCCTTGCGCACCGCGAAGCACGCCTCACGGTCGGCAGGGTCCTCGGCGACCCGCACCACGTACGGGGTGCTCACGCGTAGGTCTCCTCGCGGACCTGCTCCAAGGCCTTCTGGAGGTCCTCCGGGTAGTCGCAGGAGAACTCGGCCCACTGCCCGTCCCCGGGGTGCTCGAAGCCGAGCCGCACCGCGTGCAGCCACTGACGGGTCAGGCCGAGGCGCTTGGCGAGCGTCGGGTCGGCGCCATAGGTGAGGTCGCCGACGCAGGGGTGCCGGTGGGCGGCCATGTGGACGCGGATCTGGTGCGTGCGGCCGGTCTCCAGCTTCACGTCGAGCAGCGAGGCCGCGCGAAAGGCCTCGATGAGGTCGTAGTGCGTGACGGACGGCTTGCCCTCGGCGGTCACGGCCCACTTGTAGTCGTGCTGGGGGTGCCGGCCGATGGGCGCGTCGATGGTGCCGCTGGTCGGGTCGGGGTGGCCCTGGACGAGCGTGTGGTACCGCTTGTCGACCGTGCGCTCCTTGAACTGGCGCTTGAGCGAGGTGTACGCCCGCTCCGACTTGGCCACGACCATCAGCCCCGAGGTGCCCACGTCGAGCCGGTGGACGATGCCCTGGCGCTCGGCGGCGCCGGAGGTGGAGATCCGGTACCCGGCAGCGGCCAGGCCTCCGATGACAGTCGGCCCGGTCCAGCCCGGCGAGGGGTGCGCGGCGACGCCGACGGGCTTGACGATCACGACCACGTCATCGTCGTCGTGCACGATCTCCATGCCCTCGACCGGCTCGGCGACGACCTGCACCGGCGCGGGCGCCTGCGGCATCTCGACCTCCAGCCAGGCGCCGCCGTGCACGCGCTCCGACTTGCCGACCACCGACCCGTCGACCGTGACCTTCCCCGCGGCGGCGAGCTCGGCCGCCTTGGTACGGGAGAAGCCGAACATGCGGGAGATGGCGGCGTCGACGCGCTCGCCCTCCAGGCCGTCGGGCACGGGCAGGGTACGGATCTCGGGAAGCGTGCTCACCCGTCGAGTATGCCGGACGGCTGCGACAGCGCCGTACGCGCGCTCAGTCCTTGTGGACGGTCCCGTCCGGGTCGAGGCCCTTGAACGACAGCAGCACGATCAGGATGCCGCCGCACACGATCGCCGAGTCGGCCAGGTTGAAGACTGCGAAGTGCTTGGGCGCGATGAAGTCCACGACCGCGCCCTCGAAGACGCCCGGCGCCCGGAAGATCCGGTCGGTGAGGTTGCCCAGCGCACCGCCGAGCAGCAGGCCGAGCGCGATCGCCCAGGGCAGGCTGTAGAGCTTGCGGGCGAGGCGGGCGATCACCACGATCACCGCCGCCGCGATCATCGTGAAGATCACGGTGAAGGCCTCGCCGAAGCCGAAGGCCGCGCCCGCGTTGCGGATCGCCTCGAACTTCAGCCAGTCCCCGATGATCTCGATGGGCGGGTGGTGCTCCAGCTTGGCCACCACGATCAACTTGCTGATCAGGTCGAGGGCGTACGCGAGCGAGGCGACGGCGAACAGCACCGCGATCCGACGCCTGCCCCGGGGCCGCCCGGCGCCGGACTCGTCGGGCGGGGTGCCCTCGGAGTCGGGCCGTTCATCGCCGCCCCCGGCCGCGTCCGGTGTGTCCGGCGTACCGATGATGCGCTCCGCCTCTGCCACGTGAGTCCCTCAACCTAGGTGCCTGACTGAGGACGAGGGTACGGCACACCCCGTACGCCGCACGTGCTCAGGAGGCATTCGGCGGCCGGTCAGTACCGGCGCTCCTGCTTCTGCTTGCACTCCACGCAGAGGGTGGCCCGGGGGAAGGCCTGCATGCGGGCCTTGCCGATGGCGTTGCCGCAGTTCTCGCACAGGCCGTAGGTGCCGGCGTGCAGGCGTTCCAGGGCACGCTCGGTCTGGAGGAGCATCTCCCGCGCGTTGGCGGCAAGGGCCAGCTCGTGCTCACGGGTGATGTTCTTGGTGCCGGTGTCCGCCTGGTCGTCGCCCGCGCCGTCCCCGGAGTCCCGCATCAGACCGGCCAGCGACCGCTCCGACGACGTGATCTCCTCGCGCAGCCGGGTCTCCTCGGACGTCAGTTCGGACCGCGCCTCCTCGACCTCCTCCGCCGTCCAGGGGTCCTCGCCCGGGCGTACCGCGAGCTCACCGGGCTCCGCCGCGGCGACCCGCGCCTTGGGGACGGCCGTCTTCGCCGCCGTGGCCGTGCCAGGAGTCTTCTTCGCAACCACCGTCGTCGCTCCCGTCTGCTGCGCGGCCTGTGCCGCACCCGCCTTCTTGGCCGTCCTGCTCGCGGCCGTGTCCTGTGTGACCGCGCCGGTCCGGGCAGCGCCCTTCCCGGCCGCGCCCCTGGTGGTGCTCTTGCCTCCGGCGGCCTTCCGGGCCGGGGTCTTCCCGGCGGCGGCCTTCCCGACGCCCGCCGCCTTGCCTCCCGCCCTGCCCGCCGCCTTCCCGGCGGCGGCCTTCTCGGCCGGGGTGGTCTCCCCGGCGCTGACCTTCCGGGCCGGGGCGGCCTTCCTGACGGCGGCCTTCCCGGCCGGGGCGGTCTTGTCAGCCGAGGCGGTCTTCTCAGCCGAGGCGGTCTTCCTGGCGGCCGCCTTCTTCCCCGCCGCCTTCTTCCCCGCCGCCTTCTTCCCCGCCGCCTTCTTCCCCGCCGCCCTCTCGGCCGGTGCCTTCGCCGCTGACGCCCTGGCCGATGCCGCCTTGGTCGCGCTCTGCTCGGTCCTGGCCACCTCAGCCCCGGGCTGCCCGGTCCCTGGCGGCTCAGGCCCTGACGACCTGGCCCCGGACGATCTGGCCCCGGATGATGTGCCCCCGGCCGTCTTCCCGCGGCCCTCCTTCGCCGCCCGCCCCACCGAGCCCCCCTGCGTGGACTTCTTACCGCCCACGTCCTTGGCCGCGCCGCCGGAGGCCTCCGCGGACCTGCCGGACGCCGGCTGCTGTACGGCGGTCTTCTTCGCCACCATGGCCGCGGCCCCTTCACATATTGTGATCTTGCTCGCGAATCGTGCTGGGACGATAAATCGACTCGAGTCCCGCGGCAACGGGGCACACCGCCTGATTCGCCCGCCTCGCGCACGCCGCGGCGAACCTGCATCCGTTGTGCCCAGCTCCCCGCCCGGTAATCCGCCGAGCCGGACGTCCCAGGATCCGAACACCTATACCACTCCATTAGGGTCATCAAACCCATTTCGCACCCCGCCCCGTACGTGCACGGCCGGCGGCCCGGAAATCCGGTCGGCCGCCGTCCGCGCGGCGCCGTACACTGGGCGGAGCGAAAAGCGTGGATGGGGACGAGTAGCGGCGTACGCAGCCCAGAGCGACCCGGGGACGGTGTGAGCCCGGGGGCGAGCGCGACGTGAAGATCACCCCGGAGCCGCCGGAAGAACGCCGCAGCCGAGCGCAGCGGCCGGTAGACCCGGCATCGCGACCCCAATGAGGGGGCTCACCGGCGCACATCCCGTGCCGGAGGGCCAAGGAGGGTGGTACCGCGGGAGCGCGCCGAAGGCGGCGCAGGCAGACGTAGCTCTCGTCCCTCCGGACGGAAGGCAGCAAGTCCGCCGGAGGAAGCCCGCTGATGACATCGCCGACGTACCGCCAGGTGCCCGCCCAGGTCGACCTGCCCGCCCTCGAGCACGCCGTGCTCGACTTCTGGCGCGAGCAGAAGATCTTCGCCAAGACCCTGGAGCAGTCCGAGGGTCGCCCCGAATGGGTGTTCTACGAGGGCCCGCCCACCGCCAACGGCATGCCGGGTGCCCACCACATCGAGGCACGCGTCTTCAAGGACGTCTTCCCCCGCTTCCGCACCATGCGCGGCTACCACGTCGCCCGCAAGGCCGGCTGGGACTGCCACGGCCTCCCGGTGGAGCTCGCCGTCGAGAAGGAGCTCGGCTTCTCCGGCAAGCAGGACATCGAGGCGTACGGCATCGCGGAGTTCAACGAGAAGTGCCGCGAGTCGGTGACCCGGCACACGGACGCCTTCGAGGCGCTCACGACCCGCATGGGTTACTGGACCGACCTCCAGGACCCGTACCGCACGATGGACCCCGAGTACATCGAGTCGGTCTGGTGGTCGCTGAAGGAGATCTTCAACAAGGGCCTGCTCGTCCAGGACCACCGCGTCGCCCCCTGGTGCCCCCGCTGCGGCACGGGCCTGTCCGACCACGAGCTGGCGCAGGGCTACGAGACGGTCGTCGACCCGTCGGTCTTCGTCCGCTTCCCGCTCACTTCCGGCCCTCTGGCCGGCGAAGCCGCGCTCCTGGTGTGGACGACGACCCCCTGGACCCTGGTCTCCAACACCGCCGTCGCCGCCCACCCCGAGGTCACCTACGTGGTGGCGACGAACGGCGAGGAGAAGCTCGTCGTCGCCGAACCGCTCGTGACCAAGGCCCTCGGCGAGGGCTGGGAGACCACCGGCGAGACCTTCACGGGCGCCGAGATGGAGCGCTGGACCTACCAGCGCCCCTTCGAGCTGGTCGAGTTCCCGAGCGCAAGCAAGGGAAGCAATGGGCACAGCCCGGCCGAGGCCCACTTCGTCGTCAACGCCGAGTACGTCACCACCGAGGACGGCACGGGTCTGGTCCACCAGTCCCCCGCCTTCGGTGAGGACGACCTCAAGGTCTGCCGCGCCTACGGCCTGCCGGTCGTGAACCCGGTCCGCCCGGACGGCACCTTCGAGGCGGACGTCCCGCTGGTCGGCGGCGTCTTCTTCAAGAAGGCCGACGAGAAGCTCACCGCCGACCTCGACGAGCGCGGCCTGCTCTTCAAGCACATCCCGTACGAGCACAGCTACCCGCACTGCTGGCGCTGCCACACCGCGCTGCTCTACTACGCGCAGCCCTCCTGGTACATCCGCACCACGGAGATCAAGGACCGCCTCCTTGCGGAGAACGAGGGCACCAACTGGTTCCCGGACACGGTCAAGAACGGCCGGTACGGCGACTGGCTGAACAACAACATCGACTGGGCCCTGTCCCGCAACCGCTACTGGGGCACCCCGCTGCCGATCTGGCGCTGCGAGGACGACCACCTCACCTGTGCCGGATCCCTCGCGGAACTGTCCGAGCTGACCGGCACGGACCAGTCGGGCCTGGACCCGCACCGCCCGTTCATCGACGACGTCACCTTCGCCTGCCCGCAGGGCGGCTGCGGGAAGACGGCCACGCGCGTGCCCGAGGTGATCGACGCCTGGTACGACTCGGGTTCGATGCCGTTCGCGCAGTGGGGCTACCCGTACAAGAACAAGGAACTGTTCGAGACCCGCTACCCGGCGCAGTTCATCTGCGAGGCCATCGACCAGACCCGCGGCTGGTTCTACACGCTGATGGCGGTCGGCACGCTGGTCTTCGACAAGTCGTCCTACGAGAACGTCGTCTGTCTCGGCCACATCCTCGCCGAGGACGGCCGCAAGATGTCCAAGCACCTGGGCAACACCCTGGACCCGATCCCGCTCATGGACCGGCACGGCGCCGACGCGGTCCGCTGGTTCATGGCGGCCGGCGGCTCCCCGTGGGCGGCCCGTCGCGTGGGCCACGGCACGATCCAGGAGGTCGTCCGCAAGACGCTCCTGACGTACTGGAACACGGTCGCCTTCCAGGCCCTGTACGCCCGTACGTCCGGCTGGGCCCCGTCCGAGGCCGACCCGGCCCCGGCCGACCGCCCGGTCCTGGACCGCTGGCTGCTGTCCGAACTGCACGCCCTCACCGACCAGGTCACCCAGGCGCTGGACGCCTACGACACCCAGCGCGCCGGCAAGCTGCTGTCCGCGTTCGTCGACGACCTGTCGAACTGGTACGTGCGCCGCTCGCGCCGCCGCTTCTGGCAGGGCGACAAGGCGGCGCTGCGCACGCTGCACGAGGTCGTCGAGACGGTCACGCAGCTGATGTCCCCGCTGACCCCGTTCATCACCGAGCGGGTCTGGCAGGACCTGATCGTCCCGGTCACCCCGGGCGCTCCGGAGTCGGTCCACCTGTCGTCCTGGCCGGAGGCGGACCTCGCCGCCATCGACCCGGAGCTGTCGAAGCAGATGGTGCTGGTGCGCCGCCTGGTGGAGCTGGGCCGTGCCACGCGCGCGGAGTCGGGCGTCAAGACGCGCCAGCCGCTGTCCCGCGCGCTGATCGCGGCGACGGGCTTCGAGACGCTGGACTCCGAACTGCGCGCGCAGATCACGGAGGAGCTGAACGTCGAGTCGCTGGCGACCTTGAGCGAGGTCGGCGGCAGCCTGGTCGACACCACGGCCAAGGCCAACTTCCGCGCGTTGGGCAAGCGGTTCGGCAAGCGCGTCCAGGACGTGGCGAAGGCTGTCGCGCACGCGGACGCGGCCGCCCTGTCGCTGGCCCTGCGCGAGGGCACGGCGTCGGTCGAGGTCGACGGTGAAACCATCACACTGGCCCCGGACGAGGTCATCATCACGGAGACCCCCCGCGAGGGCTGGTCGGTGGCCTCCGACTCGGGCGCGACGGTCGCCCTGGACCTGGAGATCACCGAGGAGCTCCGCCGTGCGGGCCTCGCCCGTGACGCGATCCGCCTGATCCAGGAAGCCCGCAAGAACAGCGGCCTCGACGTGGCCGACCGCATCGCACTGCGCTGGACGGCCACGGACCAGGCCACGGTGGCGGCCCTGACCGACCACGCCGGCCTGATCGCCGACGAGGTGCTGGCGACCGACTTCGGCCAGGGCGAGGCGGAGGACGGCTACGGCACCCCGTTCACGGACGAGGGCCTCACCCTCACGTTCCGCCTGCGCAAGGCGTAGCCCACAGGCCGAAGGCCCGGTCCCGCCAAAGATCTTGGCGGGACCGGGCCTTCGGCGTTGCGTACGCACGAACGCGCGTGGCAAAAGGGCGGGGCCCCGGGTGTGAACCCGGGGCCCCGCCCTGAACGCTGCCGACGTCTATGCCGTACTACTGGCCATCAGGCCGTCAGTTGTCATCCTCGTCGATCAGGAAGCCCCGCATGGGCGAGGGCGCCTGGCCCATCGGCGAGGGGCCCTGCGGGCGTACCGGCGCCATCGGCTGGGTCATCGCCGGCGACATCTGCTGCTGGCCACCGTAGGACGGAGCAGCCGGGGCGGGAGCGCCGCCCATCGTCGGGTTGCCGCCGCCGTAGGACGGGGCGCTCGCGCCGGCCGGAGCCATGGAGGGCGCCGGGGACGGCGGGAGGGACGCGGTCGCCGGAGTGCGCGGCGGGGCCAGCGAGTCGTCGGCCTGGGTCTCCAGCTGGCGCAGCTGCGACTCCAGGTACGACTTCAGGCGCGTGCGGTACTCGCGTTCGAAGCCGCGCAGGTCCTCGACCTTGCGCTCCAGCGTGGCGCGGGCGGACTCCAGGGAGCCCATCGCGACACGGTGCTTCTCCTGCGCGTCCCGCTCCAGGGCGTCGGCCTTGGCACGGGCGTCACGCTCCAGACCCTCGGCACGCGAACGCGCCTCGCCGACGATCTTGTTGGCCTCGGAACGGGCCTCGGCGATCGCCTGGTCGGCGGTCTGCTGGGCCAGCGAGAGGACACGGGCGGCGCTGTCGCCACCGGGGCCTCCCTGACCGGGGCCGCCCATCGGACCGCCCATCGGGCCGGGGCCGCCCATGGGGCCGCCCATCTGCTGCTGCATCGGGGGCTGGCCCATCGGACCCGGACCCTGGCCCATCGGACCGGGACCCTGGGGTCCACCCTGACCGCCGGGACCGGCGGGCAGCTGCGGGGCACCGCTCGGCAGCTGGGGCGGACCACCCATGGGGCCACCCATCTGCTGCTGCGGCGGGCCCGATATGCCGGCGGGGACAGGACCACCCGGACCGCGCATACCCTGCTGCTGTTGCTGCTGATCCTGCTGCTCCGGAGGCTTGCGCATGTTCTGCTGGTTCTGCGCAGCAGCGCGCGTGGCCGCGGCCAGTTTGGCGCGCAGGTCCTCGTTCTCACGGAGCAGGCGGGTCAGTTCGGCTTCGACCTCATCGAGGAAGGCATCGACCTCGTCCTCGTCATAGCCTTCTCGGAGGCGGACGGTCGTGAACTGCTTGTTCCGCACGTCCTCGGGGGTCAACGGCATTTCTTCACCTCAACGTTGTCGTCGGCAGTCGGCAAGACCGTATCTGTCACATCGCTCACATCGCGTTCCGCACGAGCGTGATCAGGATGTAGACGATGATCATCAGTACGAAGAAGGACAGGTCGAGCGCCACGCCCCCGAGACGCAGCGGCGGGATGACCCGCCGCAGAAGCTTGAGCGGTGGATCAGTGACAGTGTAGGTGGCCTCCAGAACGACCACCATCGCCTTGCCGGGTTGCCACGAGCGGGCGAACTGGAAGACGTAGTCCATGACCAACCGGAAGATGAGCACGATGAGGAAGACCATCAGCGCGATGTAGAGAACCTGCAAGACCACGCTCATGACTGGTGCTTCCCTCTCCCCTGTTCCCTGATCAGTACTGCTGCTTCCGGTGGTGCGTCTCAGCTCTGGTTGAAGAACCCGCCCTCTGCGATGCGGGCCTTGTCCTCCGCCGTGACATCGACGTTAGCAGGCGACAACAGGAACACCTTCTGCGTCACCCGCTCGATACTGCCGTGAAGACCAAACACCAGACCGGCCGCAAAGTCGACAAGTCGCTTCGCATCTGTGTCATCCATCTCAGTCAGATTCATGATCACCGGGGTGCCTTCACGGAAGTGTTCCCCGATGGTACGGGCCTCGTTGTAGGTCCGTGGGTGAAGCGTGGTGATCCGGTAAGGCTCTCGTTCGGACACGACCTTGGGCATGATCACCGGTGCGTTCTTCTCCAGACTTGCGCGTTCTTGTGTGATGGATGCCACGGGCGCGATGCGCGCCGGGCGGTTGGATTCCGCGGGGAGCGAAGCGGAGCGGGGGGCCGGTTCGCGGGGCGCGGGCGGCTGTACGACTCGTACCTCTTCGTCCCTTTGGGGCTGATGTGAGACGTGCGGCTGGTGGGACGGCTCGTGCCGTCGGTGGTCCCGCTCGGGCTCCGGGTCCAGTTCGGGTTCGAAGTCGTCGTCGGGGTCGAATCCGCGGCCGTCGTACCCATCGTCCTCCACGAGGCCGAGGTAGACCGCCATCTTGCGCATCGCGCCGGCCATGCTCTGAGTCCTCCGCTCTGTGGTGGATCGGCTGACGACTGCCAAGTGCCCGCGATCCACGAGGTCCTTGAATCCGCCTTTCGGCGGCAATGACCATATTTTCTGCTGTGGTCCGACTTCTTGGCGACGTTACCCGAGCCTGGGGCGGACTCCGAGTACCGCGCTGCCGACGCGCACATGTGTCGCTCCGGCCGTCACGGCCTGTTCGAGGTCCGTACTCATCCCTGCCGAGACCATGGTGGCAGCCGGATGACTCCGGCGCAGGTCGGTCGACAAAACCATCAGCCGCTCGAAGGCCGCCTGTTCGCGGCCCGCGTACTCCCCGGTGAGCGGCGCGACGGTCATCAGTCCGTCGAGCCGGAGTCCCGGGGCCCCGGCCACGAGATCGGCCAACTCCCCGATTCCGCCGGGTCCGGTCCCGCCCCGCTCGCCCCGGCCGCTCTCACCGGCGTCGAGTGCGACCTGGAGGAGACATCCCAGCTCGCGCCCGGCCCGGACGGCCTCCTTCGACAGAGCCGTGACGAGCTTGGAACGGTCGACCGACTGCACGTAATCCGCGTAACCGACCACCGATCGCACCTTGTTGGTCTGGAGTTGACCCACGAAGTGCCATGTGAGGGGCAGATCCGAGCAGGCCTCGGCCTTGGGGGCCGCGTCCTGGTCGCGGTTCTCGGCGACGTGCCGCACGCCGAGTTCGGCGAGGATCCGCACATCACTCGCGGGGTAGGTCTTGGTGACCACGATGAGGGTCACCTCGTCGCGCGCCCGCCCCGCCGCGGCGCACGCGTCGGCGATGCGCCGTTCCACTTTCGCCAGATTCGCGGCGAGTTCGTCCTTACGGTCCGTCATGTCCTGTCAGTCCAGCCACACATAACCCGCGAGCCGACCGGTGGTGCGGTCGCGGCGGTACGAGAAGTGATCGCGCGACTCCAGCGTGCACACCGGCGACTGCTCCCGGTCGTGCACCCCGAGCCGCTCCAGCTGGGCGTGCACTCCGGCGCTCACGTCCACCGCCGGTGTGCCCCAACTCGTCTCGGCGTACGCCGCCGGCTCGACGGCGGACACCTCGGCGCGCATCGCCTCGGGCACTTCGTAACACCGGCCGCAGACGGTGGGCCCGGTGCGGGCGACGATCCGGGAGGGTTCGGCGCCCAGGTCCGTCATCGCGCGCAGCGCGGCCGGGACGACTCCGGCGATCATGCCGGGCCGGCCCGCGTGGGCCGCGGCGGCGACCCCGGCGACGGGATCGGCGAGCAGCACCGGCACGCAGTCGGCGGTGAGCACGGCGAGGGCGAGCCCCCGGCGCGTGGTGACGATCGCGTCGACCGACGGAATCGCGGCCGAAGATCCCCAAGGCCCGTCCACCACGGCCACGTCGGCCCCGTGCACCTGGTTCATCCAGACGACCCGGTCCGGCTCGATGCCCAGGGACTTGGCGGCCAGGTCCCGGTTGGTGCGTACGGCGTCGGGGGCGTCGCCGACCGCTCCGCCGAGGTTGAGCTCCTCATACGGAGCGGCGCTCACCCCGCCCCACCGGTCGGTGAAGCCGAAGTGCGCGCCGCTCGCGCTTTCGCGCTGTCCTATCACGACTGAAGGATCACTTGAGGAAGTCCGGTACGTCCAGTTCCTCGGCCGCGCTGTCCGAGTAGGTCCGCGGCGCCGGCGTGACCGGCGGGGCGACCGGGATGTCCTTGACCGGCTCCGGAGCGGGCTCCGGGTCCTCCTTCGGGGTCACGCTGCCGAGTGATCCGAAGGACGGGCGGCTCTCGGTCTGCCGCGCCGGGGCCGGCTCCTCGCGCTTGGCCGAGGAGGAGCCGAGGACGTTGTCCCGCTTGGCGGGCGGCTGGCCGCCGTCGAAGCCGGCCGCGATCACGGTGACCCGGACCTCGTCGCCGAGAGCGTCGTCGATCACCGCGCCGAAGATGATGTTGGCCTCGGGGTGGGCGGCCTCGCTCACCAGCTGGGCGGCCTCGTTGATCTCGAACAGACCGAGGTCGGAGCCACCGGAGATGGAGAGCAGGACACCGCGGGCGCCGTCGATGGACGCCTCCAGCAGCGGCGAGGAGATCGCCATCTCGGCTGCGGCCACCGCGCGGTCGTCGCCGCGGGCCGAGCCGATGCCCATCAGGGCCGAGCCGGCCTCGGACATGACCGACTTGACGTCGGCGAAGTCGAGGTTGATGAGGCCCGGGGTGGTGATGAGGTCGGTGATGCCCTGGACACCGGAGAGCAGGACCTGGTCGGCCGACTTGAAGGCGTCCAGCACCGAGACCTGGCGGTCCGAGATGGACAGCAGCCGGTCGTTCGGGATGACGATGAGGGTGTCGACCTCTTCGCGGAGTTCGGCGATGCCGTCCTCGGCCTGGTTCGCGCGGCGCCGTCCCTCGAAGGTGAACGGGCGCGTGACCACGCCGATGGTGAGGGCACCGAGCGAGCGGGCGATGTTGGCCACGACGGGCGCGCCGCCGGTGCCGGTGCCGCCGCCTTCACCGGCTGTCACGAAGACCATGTCGGCCCCCTTGAGGACCTCCTCGATCTCCTCGCGGTGGTCCTCGGCGGCCTTGCGGCCGACGGCCGGGTTGGCTCCGGCGCCGAGTCCGCGGGTGAGTTCGCGGCCGACGTCCAGCTTGACGTCGGCGTCGCTCATCAACAGAGCTTGCGCGTCGGTGTTGATGGCGATGAACTCGACGCCCTTGAGACCGACCTCGATCATCCGGTTGATGGCATTGACACCACCGCCGCCGACACCGATGACTTTGATGACTGCGAGGTAGTTCTGCGGTGCTGCCACGTCGAAGGCCTCTCGCCTCGAGTTACGTGTCGACGGATCAGCGTGACGCCCTGCGCCCCGCGACCCGACGACTGATGCCGAATGGGACGGTCCGTATCGCCGACCCGAACCCTAACCCTGAAGTTTAGGGTTACCAGTGTGTCTGTTCCTTGGAGTCTTCTGAACAGGACACTAAGTCGACAAGTGGCGCACGTTCAACGAACACGCCGAACCTCCCGTTTTTCTTTTCACCCTATGTGATCAGCCGTAGCACTGCCCAACCAGGGTGCTGGCCTGCGCTGATGTGCGTCAACTCCCGGCTGACGCCGGGGCGGTGGGCACACTTACGTCGAAGTACCCCGCATCGGGCGTTGCTTTCATCAGGGCGGTGAGGGTACGGGCCTTCGCGGCACCCTTCTCGCTGCTCCCCCAGACGACCGTGCGGCCGTCCCTCAACTCCAGCGAGATGTCGTCGTAGGAACGGACCTTGACGGTCCGTGTCTCGCGCGCGACGGCGGCCGGAACCGCGCGTGCGACACCGACCGCCTCGCGCACCAGCCGGGACTCCCCGAAGCGGCGCAGGCCGGCGGCGGCGGAGCCGGTCCGGGAGAGCGTCAATTCCAGTGCCGGGACGCCTTTCGGGGCTTCAGAAACCGTGGCGAAGCGGACACCTTCATCGTCCACTTCGACGAACTTTTCGCCCTTGTGGACAATCAGAACCGGAGTCCGCTCCACCACTTTCAGGTCGATTCCATGGGGCCAGGAACGGACCACGTCAACCGCGTCAATTCGGGGCAATTTCCGGCGCAATCGTGTCTCGATCGCACTGGTGTCGACGGAAATCAGCGGCTTCCCGAGCGGAACCTCAGCGGCGGACTCGACCTGATCGGGCGTCAGAACCCGGGTGCCGGACACAGAGACGTGCTCGGCTCGCAGCCAGTCGGAGCCGTAGAAGAGCCAGACCGTCGGGATGCCGAGGAAGACCAGGGCGAGGCCCAGGAGGACGAGCGCGCGGAGCCTGGCCCGCCTCGACCGCAGGCGGGGCGGCGGGCCGGACGACTTCTGCTGGCGTTCACCGCGTTCGGCGGTGGTCGATCCGGCCACGCTCCCCTGCCTTCCGTCATACAGTCCTATCGGTGTGCACGACTGGCGGCGATCGCCTCGTACACCATGCCGACGAGCAGCTCGTCGGCGTCCCGGCGGCCGAACTCGGCGGCGGCGCGGGACATCTGGTACAGCCGGTGCGGGTCGGCGAGCACAGGCAGGACGTGTCGCTGGACCCACTCGGGGGTCAGCTCCGCGTCGTCGACCAGCAGTCCGCCGCCGGCCTTGACCACCGGCTGGGCGTTGAGCCGCTGTTCGCCGTTGCCGATGGGCAGCGGGACGTAGGCGGCCGGGAGCCCGACGGCGGAGAGTTCGGCCACGGTCATCGCGCCCGCGCGGCAGAGCATCATGTCGGCCGCGGCGTACGCGAGGTCCATCCGGTCCAGGTAACTTACCGGGATGTAGGGGGGCATTCCCGGCATCTGGTGGACCTGCGGCAGTTCGTTCTTCGGGCCGACCGCGTGCAGGATCTGGATCCCGGCCTGCTGGAGCCAGGGCGCGACCTGCTGGACGACCTCGTTCAGACGGCGGGCGCCCTGGGAGCCGCCGGTGACCAGCAGGGTGGGCAGGTTCGGGTCGAGGCCGAACGCGGCCCGGGCCTCGGGGCGTACGGCGGCCCGGTCGAGCGTGGCGATGGAGCGGCGCAGCGGGATGCCGATGTAGCGGGCGCCCCGCAGCTTGCTGTCGGGCGTGGAGACGGCGACCTGGCTGGCGTACCGCGAGCCGATCTTGTTGGCCAGGCCCGGGCGGGCGTTGGCCTCGTGGATCACGATCGGCACGCCCAGGCGCTTGGCCGCGAGGTAGCCGGGCAGGGCGACGTAGCCGCCGAAGCCGACCACGGCGTCCGCCCTGGTGCGCTCCAGGATCTGCTCGGTCGCCTTGATGGTGCCGCGCAGCCGGCCCGGGACGGTGATCAGTTCGGGGGTGGGCTTGCGCGGCAGCGGCACGGCGGGGATCAGCGCGAGTTCGTACCCGCGCTCGGGTACGAGACGGGTCTCGAGGCCGCGCTCCGTGCCCAGGGCCGTGATGCCCACGCTCGGGTCCTGCCTGCGCAGGGCGTCCGCGAGGGCGAGCGCGGGCTCGATGTGGCCCGCGGTTCCTCCGCCGGCGAGTACGACATGCACCGAAATTCACCGCTCTCCGGACGAGCGCGCCGCCGAGGCGCGCCGTCGCATCGTGTTCCATCTCCGGGGACTCCGACCGGAACCGGTGCCCCCCGCCCCCCGCTTTCTACCAAAGCGGGGTTGCCGCATCGCAAGCGCCATCCGCGCAGCGGGGTCCTGACGCGCGAAGGCGATCAGCAACCCGATGGCGAACATGGTCGGCAGCAGGGCGGATCCTCCGTAGGAGAACAGCGGGAGAGGGACGCCGGCGATCGGCAGCAGACCGAGCACCGCACCGATGTTGATCACGGCCTGCGCCGTGATCCAGGTGGTCACGCCTCCCGCGGCATACCTCACGAAGGGGTCCTCCGTGCGTCCGGCCACGCGGATACCCGCATAGCCTAGAGCCGCGAAGAGGGCGAGTACCGACAGCGTCCCCGCCAGGCCCAGTTCCTCACCGGTGACGGCGAAGATGAAGTCGGTGTGGGCTTCGGGGAGTTGGCCCCATTTCTCCACACTCGCACCCAGCCCGGAACCGAAGATTCCGCCCGAGGCGAGGGCATAGATCCCGTGTACGGCCTGCCAGCAGTCGACGGGTCCCGACTGCGGCTCGGTGGCGCCCAGGCACTGCAGGCGGGCCATCCGGTTGGGGCTGGTCTTGATGAGGATCAGGCCGAGGACGGCGGCGATCGACAGCACCCCGGCGAACAGCCGCGTGGGGGCGCCGGCCAGCCAGAGCAGGCCGAACAGGATGGCCGTGAGGATGATCGCGGTGCCCATGTCGCCGCCGATCATGATCAGGCCGAGCAGCATGAACGCGGCCGGGACCAGCGGCACGAGCATGTGCTTCCACTGGGTCAGCAGCTTCCTGTCCTGCTTGCGGGCGAGCAGGTCGGCGCCCCACAGCACGAGGGCGAGCTTGCCGAACTCGCTGGGCTGGATCTGGAAGGAGCCGCCGAGGGAGATCCAGTTCTGGTTGCCGTTGACCGACACCCCTATCCCCGGGATCTGCACCAGGACCATGAGGAAGACGGCGCCCGCGAGGATCGGGTAGGCGAGGGCCCGGTGCAGTCTCACCGGCATCCGCGAGGCCGCGAGCAGCAGACCGGTGCCGATCCCCGCCGCGAGCAACTGCTTGCGGAAGAAGTACGAACCGGGCAGCGACATCTGCAGCGCGGTGATCTGGGAGGCCGAGTAGACCATCACCAGGCCCAGCACGGTGATCAGCAGACTGCCGCCCAGGATCAGGTAGTAGGCGGTCAGCGGCCGGTCCCAGCCCCTGCGTGCGCGGATGTAGAGGCTCAGGACGCGGTTCTCCCGCGCGAGCCGGGGCGCGGCGGGTCGCTTGGGGGCGCGCGGGATCGGAGGCCGTCCGGTGCGGCTGGTGGGCATAGCGGCTCACCCTGCCATGCCGGAGGGGAGCATCGCTCGTTGCACGCCCCCTGGCCGCTCGGGCACCAGCCACATCCGTGTCACGCGTCCCTCCCAGGTACGCCCGGCACCGCCGCCGGGCGAGGCGGACCCGGGTCAGCCGTCGGCGGAGCCGAGCTCACGGACGGCGTCCGCGAAAGCGTCCCCGCGCTTGTTGTAGTTGGCGAACATGTCCATGGAGGCACAGGCCGGAGCCAGCAGCACCGTGTCGCCCGCGTGAGCGAGTTTTTGCGCCTCCCGGACCGCCGCGCGCATCGCCCCAGTGTCGGTCCGGTCGAGGTCGACGACGGGTACCTCCGGGGCGTGTCGCGCCAGGGCTTCCCGGATGAGCGCGCGGTCCGCGCCGATCAGCACGGCGCCCCGCAGCCGCTTCGCCGACTTGGCGACCAGTTCGTCGAAGGTCGCGCCCTTCGCGAGCCCGCCCGCGATCCACACGATCGGCTCGTAGGCCGCCAACGAGGCTTCCGCGGCATGCGTGTTGGTGGCCTTGGAGTCGTCGACGTAGGCGACCCCGTCCACATCCGCCACGTGCGCGATGCGGTGGGCGTCCGGGGTGAAGGCCCGCAGGCCGTCCCGTACGGCCTTGGCGGGCACGCCGTAGGCGCGGGCGAGGGCCGCCGCCGCGAGGGCGTTGGCGATGTTGTGCGGGGCCGGCGGGTTCACGTCGGCGACCTCGGCGAGCTCCTGGGCGTTCTTCTGCCGGTTCTCGACGAAGGCGCGGTCGACCAGGATGCCCTCCACGACGCCGAGTTGGGACGGCGCCGGAGTGCCGAGGGTGAAGCCGACGGCCCGGCAGCCCTCCTCGACGTCGGCCGCGCGGACCAGGTCCTCGGTGGACGGCTTGTCGGTGGCGTCCGCGTTGTAGACGCAGGCGACGCGATTGCCCTCGTAGATACGGCCCTTGTCGGCGGCGTACGCCTCCATGGAGCCGTGCCAGTCGAGGTGGTCGGGGGCGAGGTTCAGCACGGCCGCCGAGTGGGCGCGCAGGGAGGGCGCCCAGTGCAGCTGGTAGCTGGAGAGTTCCACGGCGAGGACGTCGTACTGCTCCTCGCCGAGCACCGCGTCCAGCAGCGAGACACCGATGTTGCCGACGGCGGCCGTGCGCAGGCCCGCCGCCTTCAGGATCGACGCCAGCATCTGGACGGTGGTGGTCTTGCCGTTGGTGCCGGTCACGGCGAGCCAGTCGGCGGCGTCGGGGCCGCGCAGGCGCCAGGCCAGTTCGACGTCGCCCCAGACGGGCACGCCCGCCTGTTCCGCCGCCGTGAACAGCGGCTTGTCCGGCTTCCAGCCGGGCGCGGTGACGATCAGCTCGGTGCCCTCCGGCAGAGTGCCGCCGTCGCCGAGGCGCACGGTGACGCCGAGCGCCTCCAGGTCGGCCGCCTGTGCCCGGGCGCGCTCGTCGGCGCCGTCGTTGACGACCGTGACGGTCGCGCCGAGGCCGTGCAGCACCTTGGCCGCCGGGACGCCGGAGACGCCGAGCCCGGCGACGGTGACGTGCTTGCCCTGGAAGTCGAAGGGCTCCGAGGAGATCACTTGTCCGCTACCCATCCCGCGTAGAAGAGACCCAGTCCGACTACCACGCAAATGCCCTGGATGATCCAGAAGCGAACCACCACGAGCACTTCGGACCAGCCTTTGAGTTCGAAGTGATGCTGGAGTGGCGCCATCCGGAAGACGCGCTTTCCGGTGAGGCGGAAGGAGCCGACCTGGATCACCACGGACATCGTGATGAGGACGAACAGGCCGCCGAGGATGGCGAGCAGCAGCTCGGTGCGGGAGCAGATCGCGAGGCCGGCGAGCACACCGCCGAGGGCGAGCGAACCGGTGTCACCCATGAAGATCTTGGCGGGCGAGGTGTTCCACCACAGGAAGCCCAGGCAGGCGCCCATCAGGGCGGAGGAGACGACCGCGAGGTCGAGCGGGTCGCGCACCTCGTAACAGGCCGTCGGGTTCGTCAGGGTCTCCGCGTTCACGCAGGACTCCTGGAACTGCCAGACGCCGATGAAGGTGTAGGCACTGAACACCAGCACGGACGCGCCGGTGGCGAGGCCGTCCAGACCGTCCGTCAGGTTCACGCCGTTCGACATCGCGAGGATCATGAACAGCGCCCAGACGACGAACAGCACCGGCCCGATGGACCAGCCGAAGTCATGGACGAAGGAGAGCTTGGTGGACGCCGGGGTCTGGCCCTGGGCGTCCGCGAACTGCAGCGACAGCACCGCGAAAGCGATGCCGACGATCAGCTGGCCGGCCATCTTCGCCTTGGCGCGCAGGCCGAGCGAACGCCGCTTGACGATCTTGATGTAGTCGTCGAGGAAGCCGACCAGGCCCATGCCGACCATCAGGCCCAGCACCAGCAGGCCCGAGAAGGTCGGCGCCGCGTCGACGTCCGGGTCAAGATAGCCCGTGATCACCTTGGCCAGGAAGTACGCCGCGACCGTCGCGAAGATGAAGGCGATACCGCCCATGGTGGGCGTACCGCGCTTGCTGGCGTGCTCGCGCGGGCCGTCGTCGCGGATGTACTGGCCGTAGCCCTTGCGCGCGAGCAGCTTGATCAGCAGCGGGGTGCCGACCAGCGTGAGAAAGAGACCAATGACTCCTGCGAACAGGATCTGCTTCATCATCGGGCGGAAACCTCACCCTCGGCACCGGTCTCGACGAGCGCCTGCGCCACGCTCTCCAGACCGACCGAACGGGACGCCTTCACGAGTACGACGTCCCCTGGGCGCAACTCGCTGCGCAACAGGTCGACCGCCGCCTGTGCGTCGGACACGTGCACCGACTCCTCACCCCACGAACCCTCGTTATATGCGCCCAGTTGCAGCCAGGCGGCTTCCCTGCCACCGACCGCGACGAGCTTGCTGACGTTGAGCCGGACGGCGAGCCGCCCGACCGCGTCGTGCTCGGCGAGAGCCTCGTCCCCGAGCTCGGCCATCTTGCCGAGCACCGCCCACGTACGACGCCCCTTGCCCATCGCCGCGAGCGCGCGCAGAGCGGCTCGCATGGACTCGGGGTTCGCGTTGTAGGCGTCGTTGACGACCGTCACGCCGTCCGGGCGCTCGGTGACCTCCATCCGCCAGCGGGAGAGGGAGCCCGCCTCGGAGAGCGCCACGGCGATCTCGTCAGCGGACATGCCCAACTCGTGGGCGACGGCGGCCGCGGCGAGCGCGTTCGACACGTGGTGCTCACCGTACAGGCGCATGGTCACATCGCTTGCACCGGAGGGTGTGTGAAGCCTGAACGAGGGCTGTCCGGTGTCCGTGAGTCGCACGTTCTCGGCTCGAACGTCCGCTTCGCCGGACTCTCCGAAAAAGATCACCTTCGCCTTCGTACGGGAGGCCATGGCCCGTACGTAGGGGTCGTCCGCATTGAGAATCGCGGTGCCGCCCTCGGCCTCGGGCGGCAGCGCCTCCACCAGTTCACCCTTGGCCTGTGCGATCTGCTCGCGGCCGCCGAACTCTCCGATGTGGGCGCTGCCCACGTTGAGGACCAGGCCGACCTTGGGGGGTGTCAGGCCGGCGAGGTAGCTGATGTGCCCGATGCCGCGGGCGCCCATCTCCAGGACCAGGAACCTGGTCTCCTCGGTGGCGCTCAGCGCGGTCAGCGGCAGTCCGATCTCGTTGTTGAGCGAGCCGGGCGTGAACACGGTCGGCGCCTTGCGCTGGAGCACCTGCGCGATGAGGTCCTTGGTGCTGGTCTTGCCCGCCGAGCCGGTGAGGGCGACGAGGGTGGCACCGAGGCGGCGTACGACGTGCCGGGCGAGGGCGCCGAGGGCGGCCTGGACGTCGTCCACGACGATCGCGGGTACGCCGACGGGGCGGGTGCCGAGCACGGCCACCGCTCCCGCCTCGACGACCGCCGCCGCGAAGTCGTGGCCGTCCACGCGCTCCCCGGCGAAGGCCACGAACAGGCTGCCCGGCCCCGCCTCGCGGGAGTCCCGGACGACCGGGCCGGTGACCTGGACGGACGGATCCGGTATGTCGTGCGTCTGCCCGCCGACGACTTCTGCGATCTCGGCGAGGGAGAGGGCGATCACAAGTTCATCCCCTGGGTCTTCTGGATTTTCATCCCTGGGTCTTCCGGATGGCTTCGCGCAGCACCTGGCGGTCGTCGAAGGGACGGACCACCCCGGCGATGTCCTGGCCCTGCTCGTGGCCCTTGCCGGCGACCAGCACGGTGTCGCCGGGTTCGGCACGCGCCACGGCGGCGGCGATCGCGGCGGCCCGGTCCTCGAAGACCTGCACCTCGCCGCGCTCGTGCGCGGGCACGGACGCCGCGCCCTGGAGCATCGTGGCGAGGATCGCGAGGGGGTCCTCGCCACGGGGGTTGTCGGAGGTCAGTACGGCGGTGTCGGCGAGCCGCGCCGCGGCGGCGCCCATGGGCTCGCGCTTGGTCTTGTCCCGGTCGCCGCCGCAGCCGAGGACGATGTGCAGCTTGCCCTCGGTCACCTTGCGCAGGGCGCGCAGCACGGACTCGACGGCGTCGGTCTTGTGGGCGTAGTCGACGACCGCGAGGTAGGGCTGGCCCGCGTCCACGCGCTCCAGACGGCCCGGGACGCCGGGGACGGCGGCGACACCGTCGGCGGCGGCCTGCGGGTCGAGGCCGGCGACGGCGAGGGCGACGATCGCGGCGAGGGTGTTGGCCACGTTGAACGGGCCCGGCAGCGGCGACTTGGCGGCGAGCCGCTCGCCCTTGGGGCCGATGACGGTGAAGGTCGAGTCGAGCCGGCCGACCTCGACGTCCTCGGCGCGCCAGTCGGCGTCGGGGTGCCCTTCGGCGGAGTAGGTGACGACCGGGACGGTGGCTTCCTTCGCCAGCCTGCGGCCGTACTCGTCATCGACGTTGACCACGCCGAGTTTGCCCCGCTTCGGGGTGAACAGCTGCGCCTTCGCCTGGAAGTAGTCCTCCATGTCGGAGTGGAACTCCATGTGCTCCGGGCTGAGGTTGGTGAAGACGCCGATGTCGAAGACGCAGCCGTCGACGCGGCCCAGCACCAGGGCGTGGCTGGAGACCTCCATGGCCACCGCGTCGACACCGCGTTCGCGCATGACGGCGAACAGGGCCTGGAGGTCGGTGGCTTCGGGGGTGGTGCGCTCGGACTTGATGCGCTCGTCGCCGATGCGCATCTCGACCGTGCCGATCAGGCCGGTGGACCGAACCGTCTTCAGGCCGCCCTCGACCAGGTAGGCGGTGGTGGTCTTGCCGGAGGTGCCGGTGATGCCGATCTGGAGCAGGTCCCGGCCGGGGTGGCCGTAGATCGTGGCGGCCAGTTCGCCCATCCGTCCGCGCGGGTCGTCGACGACCAGCACGGGCAGCCCGGACGCGGCGGCGCGCTCGGCGCCCGTCGGATCGGTCAGCACGGCGGCGGCACCGAGGCCCGCGGCCTGGTTGACGAAGTCGGCGCCGTGCAGCCGGGCTCCCGGGAGAGCGGCGTACAGGTCGCCGGGGCGGACGGCGCGCGAGTCATGGGTGATGCCCGTGACCTCGGCGGCGCTCTCCGGCGTGGAGGCACCCAGCTGAGCGGCCAGTTCCGCGAGGGGTGTGGCGGAGACCTGCACCGGCCTGGGCGGCCCGGGGTATGTCACGGGATGGCCCTTCTGGGTGGTTTGGGACTGATCAGCGTGTGGCACGGCGGTGAGCGTACCGGGCGTACCCGCCTCCGGGCGAAGTGAGGGGCTGGGGCTGCTCTGGTTCCCGGGCTGCGGGGTGATCGTTGTCACGGAGGCGGTCCTGGTGGCTCGGTGGGGCTGAGTACGGGCAGGGCGTGTTGGCCCTGATCACTGCTTGAAGGAGACGGGCAGCTTCGCGGGCTTGGCGCCGGTCGGCGGGACCTGGAGGGACTTCAGTGCGAACTCCATGACCTTCTTGTAGACGGGCCCGCAGATCTGACCGCCGAAGTAGCTGCCCTGGGTGGCGTTCTGGATGGCGCAGTAGACGGTGATGCGGGGCTTGTCGGCGGGAGCGAACCCGGCGAACGACGAGGTGTAGCCGTGATACTTGCCGGTGGCCGGATCCACTCGGTTGGCGGTACCCGTCTTGCCCGCGACGCGGTAGCCGGGGATGCGCGCCTTGGTGCCGGTGCCCTCCTCGTCGTCCACGACGGACTCCAGCATCTGGGCGAGGGTCTTCGCCGTCTTGGCGCTGACGACCCGGTTCTCCGCGGGTTTCGGGGCGGGTGTGAAGCGCCCGTCGGGTCCCTTGGTGCCGCGCACGAGGGTGGGCTCGATACGGACCCCGCCGTTGGCGATGGTCGAGTACACCGAGGCCGCCTGCATGGCGTTGATGGAGACGCCCTGGCCGAAAGGGATCGTGTACTGCTGCGAGGTGGACCACTTGTCGGGCGGGGCGAGGATGCCCTTGGTCTCGCCGGGGAAGCCGAGGCCGGTGTAGCTGCCGAGGCCGAACTTGCGCAGGTAGTCGTAGAGGACCTTGTTGGCCTGGGCCTGGGTCTTGCCGAGCTGTCCGGTGGCGAGGATGGTGCCGATGTTGCTGGACTTGGCCAGGACGCCGTTGAGCGTCAGGTACCAGGTCGGGTGGTCGATGTCGTCCTTGAAGAGCCGGTCGCCGCGATGCAGCCGGTTGGGCACCACCACATGGGTCCCCGGTGTGGCGGCGTCCTCCTGGAGGACGGCCGCCATCGACATGACCTTGGCGGTGGAACCGGGCTCGAAGGCGTCCTGGAGGGCGGCGTTGCCGAGGGCGGCCGGGTCCGCGTCCGACAGGTCGTTCGGGTCGAAGCCCGGTGAGTTGGCCATGGCCAGGATCTGCCCGGTGCGGGTGTCCTGGACGATGACGTAGCCGCGGTCGGCCGCGGACTCCTTCACCTGGTCGCTGATGGCGTTCTGGGCGGCCCACTGGATGTCGCGGTCGATGGTGAGCTCGACGTCGCTGCCGGACACGGCGGGTGTCTCGGTGGAGCCCGCGGTGGGCACGAGACGGCCGCCGGACTGGGCGTAGCGGATCTTGCCGTCCTTGCCGGCGAGCTGCTTGTTCAGCTGCAGCTCGATGCCGCCGCCGGGCTTGCCCTCGCCGTTGACCCAGCCCAGGACGCCGGCGGCGAGGTCGCCGCCGGGGTACACGCGCTTGCTGGTGGCGACGGAGAACACGCCCGAGAGGACGTTGGGCGTGGACTTGTCCGTCTCCGCCTTCTTGGCGAGCGCCGACTTGAGGTCCTTGATCTGCTTCCAGACCTGCGGGGTCTGGCGGGAGGCCAGTTTGACGTAGCGCAGGGCCTTGTTCTTCGGGCGCAGCTTCTCGACCAGGGCTTCCTGCTCCTGGCCGAGGATCGGCGCGAGGAGGGCCGCAGCCTGTTCGGGGCCGTCCCCGATCTTCAGCATCTTCGGGGCGAACATCGTGGGGTCGGCGGTGATGTCGTAGGCGTCCTCGCTGGTCGCGAGGGCGACCCCGGACCGGTCGGTGATCTCGCCCCGGTCCGCGGCCAGCACCTGCCCGACGTAGCGGTTCTGCTCGGCCTTGGCGGCGTACGTGCTCGCGTCGACGGCCTGCACCTGGAAGAGCCGCACGACGAAGGCGCTCAACACCAGGGTCAGTGCGAGTCCGACCAGGCGCAGGCGGGGGCGGGGGCTGCCGAGCCGCAGCGGCCTGGGCGCCGGCGGGCGGCCCTGCCCCGGCCGCCGGGCCGGACGGGCACCGGGGCCGGGACGGCGCCGGGCGTCGGGGCGGGCGGGCCTGGCGGGGCCGGGCACGCGGCGGCGTGGCGGTTCCCTGTCGGACACTTCCGTCACCTGCCGGGGGTCGGAGGAGGGCCGTCGGTCATGGCCTCGGGGGCGAGGACCAGGGGGGTGTGCACGGAGGACTGCCGGACGCCGGGGGCGGCGCTGGGGACGCCCTTGACGGTGCCGTCAGGGGCGAGGAAGGCGGGGTCGCCGCCGGGCACCATGCCGAGCTCGCGGGCGCGGCGCTGCAGGGCGCCGGGGGCGGAGTAGGCGTCGATGTCCCGCTGGAGGGCCTGCTCCTCGTCGGTGAGGTTCTTGGTCCCGCGCTGGAGGTCGTCGAGCTTGAACGCGCCTTCGCTGAGCGCCGAGTTCAGCACCAGGAGACAGATGAGACCGCCGCCGAGGAGGAGGATGACCAGGAGGACGAAGGGCGTCCGGGCCGCCTGCCCGGGGCCGGTCGGGAGGAGCCGGGCGAGTCGGGCCGCCCTCCCCTTCAGTTCGGGTTTGCCGCTCACGCACGCTCCCTCGGTCCGGCCTGCACACGCCTCACTCGACGTCCTCCCTGATGCGCTGGGCCCCGCGCAGCCGCGCCGGTGCCGCCCGCCGGTTCTCGGCGATCTCCTCTTCGGTGGGGAGTTCGGCACCGCGGGTGAGCAGCTTGAGCCGCGGCTGGTAGCGCTCGGGGACGACGGGCAGTCCGGGCGGCGCGGTGGTGGCCGCGCCCGCCGCGAAGACCTGCTTGACCAACCGGTCCTCCAGCGAGTGGTACGACAGCACGGCGATCCGCCCGCCCACGTCGAGCGCCTTCACGGCGGCCGGGATCGCCCGCTCCAGGACGGAGAGCTCGCCGTTGACCTCGATGCGCAGGGCCTGGAAGGTGCGCTTGGCCGGGTTGCCGCCGGTCCGCTTGGCGGCCTGCGGCAGGGCGTCGCGGATCAGTTCGACGAGCCGCGCACTGTTGCTGAACGGCTCCTTCTCCCGCTCCCGCACGATCGCGCTGACGATCCGCTTGGCCTGCTTCTCCTCACCGTAGGCCCGCAGAATGCGCACCAGTTCGCCCGGCGGGTAGGTGTTGAGCACCTCGGCCGCGCTGACGCCGGTCGTCTGGTCCATGCGCATGTCGAGCGGGGCGTCCTGGGCGTAGGCGAAGCCGCGGTCGGCCTCGTCGAGCTGCATGGAGGAGACGCCCAGGTCGAACAGGACACCCTGCACGCGCGCGATGCCGAGCCTGTGCAGCACCTCGGGGAGCTCGTCGTAGACGGCGTGCACGAGGGTGGCGCGCTCGCCGTAGGGGGCGAGGCGCTCGCCGGACAGGCGCAGGGCCTCCTTGTCGCGGTCGAGGGCGACGAGCCGGGCGGCGGGGAACCTCTCCAGGAGTGCCTCGCTGTGCCCGCCGAGGCCGAGGGTGCAGTCGACGACCACGGCGTCCGGGCCCTCCAGGGCGGGTGCCAGCAGATCAAGGCACCGCTGGAGCATCACCGGGACGTGTCGACTCTCGCTCAAGGGGCCCTCTCAGATCCGGCGGGCCCGTACGTACGCGCCGCGCACGCGGGGAGATTCCCGGTCGTCGCCGGGATCTCCGAAGAATCAGTCCAGCGGGCAGACTCTCGCCTCCCGCTTCGCGTCACTTTAGTCCACCCTGTCTCGCGGTCAATCAACCGGCCTGCGCGTCGCAGCCCACGACACATCGGCCCTGTGGGTTACCTCACTACAAGGTCTGATGGCGTTCTTTGTCCCCCCTCACAGCGGGACGAGAACACTGGTGACCAGTAACGTCATGGTTATGACGACTTCTGCATCGGTTCCCACTGGCCCCCACGCCGCGACCACCGGCGGCACCGTCACCGACCGGCTCGTCGAAGCCAACGAGCGCTACGCCGAGGCCTTCACCGATCCCGGCATGGACGCCCGTCCCGTCCTGCAGGTCGCCGTCGTGGCCTGCATGGACGCCCGTCTCGACCTGCACGCCGCGCTCGGTCTGGAGCTGGGCGACTGCCACACGATCCGCAACGCGGGCGGCGTCGTGACCGACGACGTGATCCGCTCGCTCACCATCAGCCAGCGCAAGCTGGGGACCCGCAGCGTGGTGCTCATCCACCACACCGGCTGCGGCCTGGAGAGCCTCACGGAGGACTTCCGCAACGAGCTGGAGGCGGAGGTCGGCCAGCGCCCGGCGTGGGCGGTGGAGTCCTTCCGGGACGTCGACCAGGACGTGCGGCAGTCGATGCAGCGCGTGCGGACCTCGCCGTTCGTGCCGCACACCGACGACGTGCGCGGATTCGTGTTCGACGTGAAGACCGGCCTGCTGCGCGAGGTCGACCCGGCCTCCTGACCCGGCCCGCAGGCCTGGGCGCCGTGGGCCCCCGCCCCGGAAGACCACCTGCTGTAGCTGTCGAAAGCCTGTCAGTCACGCGTTCGAATGGTCGTAAGACCGACATATCGCGGCCAGTTGTCCACAGTCGAGTGACACGAAACGGTAACGGCAGCAAGAATGCGGGAGTGGCGTCACGCGGAACTTTTCACGCGTGGTGTCCGTGGTTCGGGGTGGGCCGGCCTGCGTCATGCGGCGTCGGCCCGGGAAAATGGGGTATCCCGTGCTCCTTGGGAGCGCGGGAAAGGCCGAGGAGGGCCGGGTGACGACCTATGACGATCGAGCGAGCCTCACTGATCTGACCGCCGTCGTGGAGCGCGTGCGGGAGTCGGTGGAAGGCGTGATCGAGGGCAAGCCCGAGGTCGTACGGCTCTCGCTGACCGTACTGCTCGCCGAGGGACATCTGCTGATCGAGGACGTCCCGGGTGTCGGCAAGACGATGCTGGCCAAGGCGCTGGCGCGGTCCATCGACTGCTCGGTGCGGCGCATCCAGTTCACGCCGGACCTGCTGCCGTCGGACATCACGGGTGTGTCCATCTGGGACCAGCAGCGCCGTGACTTCGAGTTCAAGCCGGGGGCGATCTTCGCGCAGGTGGTGATCGGCGACGAGATCAACCGCGCCTCGCCCAAGACGCAGTCCGCGCTCCTGGAGTCGATGGAGGAGCGCCAGGTCACCATCGACGGCAAGACCTACGAGCTGCCCAGTCCCTTCATGGTGGTGGCGACGCAGAACCCGGTCGAGATGGAGGGCACCTACCCGCTGCCGGAGGCCCAGCGCGACCGCTTCATGGCCCGGGTGTCGGTCGGCTACCCGAGCGCGGAGGCCGAACTGCAGATGCTGGACGTGCACGGCGGCGTCTCGCCGCTGGAGGACCTCCAGCCCGTGGCCCACGCGCACGAGATCCTCAAGCTGATCGAGGCGGTGCGCGGCGTGCACGTCGCCGAGCCGGTCCGGCGCTACGCGGTCGACCTGGTCGGCGCCACGCGCACGCACCCCGACCTGAGACTCGGCGCCTCCCCGCGCGCGACGCTGCACCTGCTGCGCGCGGCGAAGGCGTCCGCGGCCCTCAGCGGCCGGGAGTACGCGCTGCCGGACGATGTCCAGGCCCTCGCCGTCGCCGTCCTGGCCCACCGGCTGCTGCCCACCGCCCAGGCCCAGCTCAACCGGCGCACCTCCGAGCAGGTCGTCGAGGAGATCCTGCAGCGCACCCCGGTGCCGACCGCGGCGCCGCAGCAGCAGAGCGGCTTCGGCGGCCTCGACCGTGCGGCCCCGGCCTACCCCCAGCAGCCGCCGCGGAGGCTGTGATGACCACCGCGGGGACGGGGCACGCGGAAGCCGACCGGGGCGAGAAGGGCGGCATCCGCACCGCTCTGGCCGGTCTGACCACCCGCGGACGCTCCTTCCTGGCCGCCGGTGTCGCGGCGGCGGTCTGCTCGTACGTGCTCGGGCAGGCGGATCTGCTGCGGGTGGGGCTGCTGCTGGCCGTGCTGCCGCTGGTGTGCGCGGCGGTGCTGTACCGCACGCGCTACCGGGTGGCGGGCAGCCGCCGGCTCTCCCCCGCGCGCGTGCCCGCGGGCAGCGAGGCCCGGGTCCACCTGCGGATGGACAACGTCTCGCGGCTGCCCACGGGCCTGCTGATGCTCCAGGACCGGGTCCCGTACGTGCTCGGCCCCCGGCCCCGCTTCGTGCTGGACCGGGTCGAGGCGGGCGGCCGGCGCGAGGTCTCCTACCGGGTGCGCTCCGACCTGCGCGGCCGCTACCCGCTGGGCCCGCTCCAGCTGCGCCTGACCGACCCGTTCGGCATGTGCGAGCTGACCCGGTCCTTCTCGACGTACGACACCCTGACCGTGATCCCGCGCGTGGAGCCGCTGGCGCCGGTGCGCCTCAGCGGTGAGGCCAAGGGGTACGGCGACGGCCGACAGCGTTCGCTCGCGCTGGCCGGCGAGGACGACGTGATCCCGCGCGGCTACCGCTACGGCGACGACCTGCGCCGCGTGCACTGGCGCTCCACCGCCCGCTACGGCGAGCTGATGGTCCGCCGCGAGGAGCAGCCGCAGCGCGCTCGCTGCACGGTGCTGCTGGACACCCGGGGCATCGCCTACCAGGGCGCGGGACCGGACTCGGCCTTCGAGTGGGCCGTGTCGGGCGCCGCGTCGGTGCTGGTGCACATGCTCGAACGGGGCTACTCGGTGCGGCTGCTGACCGACACCGGCAACGCGGTGCCCGGCGAGGGCGGTGACGGCTTCGCGGGCGCGAGCCAGGAGTCGGCGGACGCCGCCGGGCTGATGATGGACACCCTCGCGGTGATCGACCACTCCGACGGCGCGGGCCTGTCCCGGGCCTACGACGTGCTGCGCGGCGGGAACGAGGGTCTGCTGGTGGCCTTCCTCGGCGACCTGGACGAGGACCAGGCGGCGGTGCTGGGCCGGATGCGGCAGCGCAGCCCGGGCGCGGTCGCCTTCGTGCTGGACAGCGAGAGCTGGGTGCGGGAACCGAGCGACGTCCCGGGTCCGCTGGACAGGAGCGAAGACCGGTTGCGCATGTTGCGGGAGGCCGGCTGGACGGCCCTGCGGGTGCCGCGGGGCGCCTCGGTCGACGAGGTGTGGCGGCAGGCCGACCGGGAGCGCAGGGGTGTGGCCGCCGCGAGCGGCGGGGAGGGGCGGGGATGAGCGGGCGGGTACGACTGACGCTGGGCGCCTGGGCGGCCACGCTGATGGCCGCGTGCGCCCTGCTGCCCCTGGTCAAGCCGGCCACATGGATCGTGCAGGCGGCCTTCCTGCTGGCCCTGCAGTCGGGCGTGGGTGCCGCTGCCCGCAGGGTGCCGCTGGCCCGGCCGCTGACCGTCGCCGCGCAGGCCGTGGTCACCGTCGCGCTGCTGACCTTCGTGTTCGCCCGTGAGCAGGCCCTGGTCGGACTGATCCCCGGGCCGCAGGCCTTCGACCGCTTCGCGGTCCTGCTCCAGCAGGGCGGGGACGACATCGCGCGGTACGCGATCCCGGCGCCCCTGGAGTCCGACGGCATCCGGCTGATGCTCATAGGCGGGGTCCTGGTCATCGGGCTGCTGGTGGACACCCTCGCGGTGACGTTCCGCAGTGCCGCCCCGGCCGGGCTGCCCCTGCTCGCGCTGTACTCCGTGGCCGCCGGGCTGTCCGACGGGGGCACGGACTGGCTGTGGTTCCTGGTGGCCGCGGCCGGCTATCTGATGCTGCTCCTGGCCGAGGGGCGGGACCGGCTCTCGCAGTGGGGCCGGGTCTTCGGCGGTGCTCCGCGCACGTCCGGCGGGGAACCGGGCGGCGCGGTCGCCCCGGTCCGCACCGGCCGGCGCATCGGCGTGGTCGCGCTGGGCATCGCCCTGGTGGTCCCGCTCGGCCTGCCCGCGATGAACGGCGGCCTGCTGGACTCGGTGGGCGCCGGCGCGGGCGGCGGCCCCGGCGGCGGGGGCACGATCTCCGCCGTGAACCCGCTGGTGTCGCTGCGGGACAGCCTGAACGCGGACGAGGACCAGCAAGTCCTGTCCGTGCGGACGAAGATGGAAGACGTCTCGGACCTGTATCTGCGGATCGTGTCCCTGGACGACTTCGACGGCACCACGTGGAAGCCGTCCCGGCGGTCCATCACGGCCGTTCCCGACGGCACCTTCCCGGCCCCGGTCGGCCTCAGCCCGGACGTCAAGCGCAGGGAGGTCGACACCACGATCACGGCGGCCGACTGGTACGCCCAGGACTGGCTGCCCATGCCGTACCCGCCGAGCGGGGTGCGCATCAGCGGCAACTGGCGCTACGAGCCGGTGGGCATGACCCTGGTCGGCGACCACGGACAGAACACGCGGGGCCTGACGTACCAGGTGAAGAGCCTGGAGATGCAGCCGACGGCGCGGCAGCTCGCCGCGGCGGGGCCGCCGCCCGCGGACGTCGAGGACGACTTCACCGAACTGCCCGACTCGCTGCCGTCGGTGGTGGGCCGCACCGCCCGCCAGGTCACCGAGGGCGCCGCCAACCCGTACGACCAGGCGGTCAAGCTCCAGGACTGGTTCGCCGTGACCGGCGGCTTCGAGTACGACACGCAGGTGCAGGTGGGCAGCGGCTCGCAGGCCATCGCCCGCTTCCTGAAGGACAAGCAGGGCTTCTGCGTGCACTTCTCCTTCGCGATGGCGGCGATGGCCCGCTCCCTGGGCATCCCGGCCCGGGTCGCGGTGGGCTTCGCGCCCGGTTCCCCGCAGGCGGACGGCTCGGTGTCGGTGGGCCTGCGCGACGCGCACGCCTGGCCCGAGCTGTACTTCGAGGGCGTGGGCTGGACCCGCTTCGAGCCCACCCCGAACCGCGGCTCGATGCCGTCGTACACCCTGCCGGACAGCCCCGACAGTTCGGTGCCCGACCCGGTGCGGCCGTCCGAGACGACGTCCACCGCTCCCTCCTCGGCACCGTCGGCGAGCGAGTCCTGCACCCCGGAGCAGAAGAAGCTGGACGGCGGCTGCGCGAGTGAGTCGCCGCAGGCGGCGCTGCCCACGGACGACGACGGCCCGAAGTGGTACGCGTTCCTGGTGTGGGCCCTCGCCGGTCTCGCCGTCCTCGCACTCCCCCTGGCACCGATGCTGTGGCGGCTGCGGACGCGCACGGTACGGCTCGGGGCGCACGGCCGCAGCGAGACGGACGCGGCGCGGCACACGCTGGCCGTCTGGCAGGAGCTGACCGACACGGCGTGGGACTTCGGCATCACGCCGGACGAGTCGCAGACACCGCGCAAGGCGGCCGCCCGTATCGTCCGTCTGGGCGACCTCGACGCGACGGCCGCGGCCTCGGTGCACCGGGTGGCGAACGCGGTGGAGCAGGTCCTGTACGCACCGCATCCCCGCCCCGTGGCAGGCCTCACGGAGGATGTCCGCCGTGCGACGGCGGGCCTCAGCGCGGCGGCCGGCCGCCCGGCCCGGCTCCGGGCGCTCGTGGCTCCCCGCTCCACCGTGCGGGTGGTGTGGGCGGCGTCGGCCTGGTGGACGGGGGTCCGGGAGCGCGCCGTGGCGATGCGGCCGACCTGGCGGAAGGGGTCGGGCCAGCAGGGCTGAGGGATACGAGCGGATCAGGCCGGTCGGCGCGCGTGCGCCGGCCGGCCTTCGCGTACCGGGGCCAGGGCGGGTTTCCGCCTACTGGGCCGGGACGGTCTTCGCGTAGCTGCCGAGGCATGCGTCAGGGGGTGACCACCGGCTCGGTGGTCACCCCCTGACGTACGTATGCGGACGTAGGCCTGGAGAGGCTGCGCGGAGGGCGAGGGCTAGTGGCCGCCCTGCTCGTCGCGGCGCTTCTGCCAGCGCTGCTCGATGCGGTCCATCACGGAGCGGCGCTGCCGACTTTGTCGGCGGGCCTGGGGCCCGGCGCCACCGCCGGCCTGCTCGCCCGGCTTGGGAGCCTTGCGCCAGCCGGTGACGGCGAGCACCGCACAGCCCAGCATGACGAGGAAGCCCACGACGCTGAGCCAGACCTGCTTGGCGACCATTCCAGCCATGAGGAGCGCGATACCTACGAGGAAGCCGGCGACCGCCTGGTAGACCCGTCGCCGGGTGTACGTGCGCAGCCCGCTTCCCTCAAGCGCTGTCGCGAACTTGGGATCTTCGGCGTACAGCGCTCGCTCCATCTGCTCGAGCATGCGCTGCTCGTGCTCCGAGAGCGGCACGGAGTCCTCCTCATCGTGCAGTCGCCGGGGCGACCCGGGGGGTCCCTTCAGGATAGGCAGGGAATCGCCCCCGTGAAACCCGCCCCTCTGCGCCAATTGACCAACCGGACCCCGCCATGGGCGTCCCGGCTCGCTGAGGCTTCCATTCCCCGGCGGCCGACCCGTCATGCCGGAACGGTCTCCCTCGATCATACGGCGCGCCGCGTCCATTCGGGGGGCCTGTGGCGTACTCCATGCGCAGCCAAGGCGCTGATCAGCGGCGGTACCTCACGAGGCGGTTCAGGCCTCGGCAGCCCCATCGGTATCGCGGGCCCCACCTGTTGCAGCGGACCCGCCGGTCTCACCGAGCACGTGCAATTGCGTGGCCACGGAGTGGAAGGCGGGAAGCTCGGCCGCGGCCTCCTCCAGCTTCAGCAGCGCTTCCAGCGCCCCGGGCTCGGTGTCGACGAGGACGCCGGGCACGAGGTCGGCGAAGACCCGTACCCCGTGCACCGCACCGACGCGCAGTCCCGCGGCCTCGACCAGGCCCGTGAGCTGCTCGGCGGTGAAGCGGCGCGGGACCGGGTCACCCGTGCCCCATCGTCCGTTCGGGTCGTCGAGTGCCTGCCGGGCCTCCTTGAAGTGCCCGGCGAGGGCGCGGGCCAGCACGGCACCGCCGAGCCCGGCGGCGAGCAGGCTGAGGACGCCCTCCGCGCGCAGGGCCGCCACCGCGTTGCGGACGCCTTCAGCCGGGTCGTCCACGTACTCCAGGACGCCGTGGCACAGCACGACGTCGTAACCACCGCGCTCGGCCACGTCGAAGAGGCCGTGGGCGTCGCCCTGGACGCCCTCGACGCGGTCGGCGACACCGGCCTCGGCGGCGCGGCGCTCCAGGGCGAACAGCGCGTTGGGGCTGGGGTCGACGACGGTGACGCGGTGACCGAGGCGGGCGACGGGCACCGCGAAGTTGCCGCTGCCGCCTCCGGTGTCGAGGACGTCCAGCGCCTCCCGGCCCGTGGCCTTGGCCCGGCGGTCCAGGGCGTCCTGGAGGACCTCCCAGACCACGGCGGTACGGAGTGAGGCGCGGGGGCGCATCGGGTCCGACACGGCAGTTGACTCCTCGGCGCGGCACCGCCTCTGCGCGGCGGCGTGAACGGGGCGTCTTCCCCTGCCCCGGCCAGCGGGGGGGAAGACTTCAGGCGTCCCCCACCCTATTGCCTACGCCGCGGCACCCGTATGACCCGGTGCCAGACGGTCCTCGGGCCGGGGGGCTCCCGGCCCGGGCCCCCGACCGGACCCAGGCCCCCGCCCCGTCAGCCCGCGTCCGGCATGTCCCTCCCCGGGCCGGGGCCCTCGGGCCGGTCCTGGTCAGGGCGGGGCTGCGGGAGGACCGGCTGGAGGACCAGCATCCGCTCGACGAGGCGCAGGAACATCGCCACGTCCCGTATCAGGTCGTCAGCGTCCCGGCCGGTGGCGGCGCCCTGGATGCCGGCCTCGGCCCGGGCCCGGCGCCGGGCGCCGGCGGCGAACAGCGCGCTCCACTCGGTCAGTTCGGGCGCGATCTCGGGGAGCACTTCCCAGGCGCTCCGGATCTTGGCCCGGGCCCGGGGCGAGGTCTCCGGGCGCCCCCGGGCGGCGAGTACCGCGGCGGCGGTGCGCAGGGCGGCGAGGTGGGCCGTCGCGTAGCGCTCGTTCGGTGTTTCCAGGGCGGTGGCCTCGTCGAGGCTCGCGCGGGCCTGGGCGAGCAGGTCGAGGGCGGCGGGCGGGGCCGTGGCCCGGCGCAGCACGGGGTGCACGTCGCTCGCCGGGCCGGTCAGTGAGGGGGCAGGGCCGGTGGCGCGGCGCCGACGGGCGGCTGCTGCGTGATAGCTGGCCATGACGAACCTCCTGTCGTCTGTGTGACGGCACGTCCGGTCACGGAGTGCCGTATGTGACCCATCGTGAGGTATGGCACTGACAATCCGTTCTGACCTGCTGTTTTGCTTCGCTCGTAGGTTCGGAGTAGTTTTTGCACTGACCAGTCAGTTCAAATTTCAGGGGAGACTCGTGGGGGAACGGGCGGGAGGGGTGCGGATCGTCGCCGAGGGCCTCGGGATCAAGGGGCCACGGGGGTGGGCGGTCCGCGGGATCTCCGTCGACGCCGGGCCGGGGGCGCTCGTCGCGGTCGAGGGACCGTCCGGGTCCGGCCGCACGTGCCTGCTGCTCGCGCTGACGGGGCGGATGAAGGTCTCGGAGGGCACGGCTTCGGTGGGGGACGCGAAGCTGCCGAAGCAGATGGCGGCGGTGCGGGGCATCAGCGCGCTGGCGCACGTCCCGGGGGTCACCGACCTCGATCCGGCGCTGACCGTCGGCGAGCACCTGCGGGAGCGGGTCCTGCTCCAGCAGCGGTTCGGCGCGTCCCTGCGCGGTCTGCTGCGGCCCCGCAGCGAGCGGGCGGCCGAGGCCGGGCAGCGCGTCGACGCCGCCCTCGAAGCCGCCGGGCTCGATCTGGAGGCCCTGCCCAAGGGGCCGCGCACGGCCGTACGAGACCTGGAGCGCCTGGAGGCGCTGCGGCTGTCGGTGGCGCTCGCCCTGGTCGGCGGGCCGCGGCTGCTCGGCATCGACGACACCGACCTCAAGCTCGCGGACGGTGAGCGGGAGGAGGTCTGGGCGCTGCTGAAGTCCCTGGCCGATGCCGGGACGACGGTCGTGGCGGTGTGCAGCGAGGCCCCCGAGGGCGCCGTCAAGGTCACCACCGCGGAGAGAAGCGAAGAGCCGCCCACCGAGGACGAGACCGACCAGGCCGACCGGCCCGGCCAGGGAGAGGAGAAGGCCGATGCGCTCGCCGAGACTGGCCGCGCTTGAGCTGCGCCGCTTCGGGCGGGGGAAGCTGCCGCGCGCCGCTCTGGTCGCGCTGCTGGTGCTGCCGCTGCTGTACGGCGCGCTGTACCTGTGGTCTTTCTGGGACCCGTACGGCCGTCTGGACAAGATCCCGGTGGCGCTCGTGAACGACGACAAGGGGGTGACCGCCGACGGGAAGAGGATCACGGCGGGCGACGACATCACGAAGGGCCTGCACGACAGCAAGACCTTCGACTGGCAGGAGGTCAGCGCCGCCGAGGCCCGCAGGGGCGTCGAGGACGGCAGCTACTACCTGTCGCTCACCCTGCCCGCCGACTTCAGCGAGCGGATCGCCTCCAGCTCCGGGGACAGCCCCGAGACCGGCGCCCTCCAGGTGCACACCAACGACGCGAACAACTACATCGTCGGGCAGATCTCCCGCACGGTCTTCGGCGAGGTCCGGCAGGCGGCGTCCACGAAGACGTCCCGGTCGTTCCTGGACAAGATCTTCGTGTCGTTCTCCGACATCCACGGCAAGACCGTGAAGGCGGCTCAGGGCGCCGACCGGCTCAAGGGCGGGATCGGCAAGGCCGAGAAGGGTTCCAAGGACCTCGCCGACGGCCTGCGGAAGGCCAAGACCGGCAGCGGCAAGCTCTCCACCGGCCTGAAGAAGCTCCACACCGGCGCGGGCGACGTGGCGGACGGCGCGAAGCAGGTCGCCGCGGGCACGCAGAAGCTCGCCGACCGGGTCAACGGCACCGCCGACAAGGTCGGCCCCTTCCTGAAGGGCAACGAGAAGACCATCGGCGACACCGCGCAGATGATCGCCGACACCTCCGGGGTGACCCGCAAGCACCTGGACACCCTGGTGAAGACGGCTCCGACCGCCGCCAAGGGCGCCCGCGCGGCATCCGGCACACTGAACGACGTCTACGCCCGGCGCTGCGACGACCCCGTCCTGCCCGACGCGGCCTGCTCCGACCTGAAGAAGGCCAAGGACGCAGCCGCCGACGTCACCACCATCGCCGACGACGTCAACACGGTGATCGCGGACCAGGACGGCGACCTGGACAAGCTCGACAAGAACCTCGCCACCCTCCAGAAGCAGTCGCAGGCCCTCGCCAACCGCGCCCCGCACCTCTCCGAGGACCTCACCGACGCCGTCAAGAAGATCAACAAGCTCAACGACGGGGCGGCCGAGGTCGCCGCGGGGGCGAAGAAGCTGCACAAGGGCATCGGCACGGCCAAGACCGGTGCCGTCGACCTGGACAAGGGCGTCGGCAAGCTGAAGACGGGCGCCGACGACCTCAACGGCGGCATCTACAAGCTCGTCGGCGGTTCCGGGAAGCTCGCCGGCGGTCTGCACGACGGGGCGGAGAAGATCCCCGACTACGACGAACGGGACCGCGACCGGCGCACCGAGGTCATGGCCGACCCCGTCCGGCTCGCCTCCCAGGACCTGCACAAGGCGCCCAACTACGGCACCGGGTTCGCGCCGTACTTCATCCCGCTGTCCCTGTGGGTGGGTGCGATGGTGGCGTACATGCTGATCGCGCCCATGAACCGGCGTGCGCTGGCGGCGGGCGCTCCGGCGTGGCGGATCGCGCTGGCGGGCTGGCTGCCGGTGGTGGCGATCGGGGTGCTCCAGACGGTGGCGCTGATGTCGGTGCTGCACTGGGCCGTCGGCCTGGAGATGGCCCGGGCGGCCGGGACGGTGGGCTTCCTGTTCCTGGTGACGGCGTGCTTCGCGGCGATCGTGCAGTGGCTGAACGCGCGCTTCGGGGCGGCGGGCCGGATCCTCGTCCTCGCGCTGCTGATGCTCCAGCTGACGTCGGCGGGCGGCACGTACCCCGTGCAGACCAGCCCCGGTTTCTTCAACGCGCTCCACCCGTTCCTGCCGATGAGCTACGTCGTCGAGGCCCTGAGGCGGCTCATCACGGGCGGTGGTCTCGAACCGGTGTGGCACGCGTGCGTGGTGCTGACGGCGTTCACCGCGGGCGCCCTTGCGCTGACCGCCGTGGCGGCCCGGCGGCGCCAGGTGTGGACGCTGGACCGGCTGCACCCGGAGCTGAGCCTGTGAGCCCCGCCGCCGTGCCCGTCGGCCTCCCCACCGTCACGTCCCCCGGAAAGGTTCCTGTGACAATCAGGGCCATGGAAAGCAGCAGTGCCGCGTCGGGCGGCAGCACGCGCCGCGAGGCCACCCGGCAGAAGCTCTACGAGGCGGCCGTCACGCTCATCGCCGAGCAGGGGTTCTCCGCCACGACCGTGGACGAGATCGCCGAGCGTGCCGGGGTCGCGAAGGGCACGGTCTACTACAACTTCGCGAGCAAGTCCGTCCTCTTCGAGGAACTGCTGCGGCACGGAGTGGGTCTGCTGACCGCCTCCCTGCGGGAAGCGGCCGAGCGGACCGCGCGGGAGGGCGGCAGCAAGGTCGACGCCCTGGACGCGATGATCCGCGCTGGGCTGGTCTTCATCGACCGCTACCCGGCCTTCACCCAGCTGTACGTGGCCGAACTGTGGCGCACCAACCGGGCCTGGCAGTCCACGCTCATGGTGGTCCGGCAGCAGGCCGTCGCGGTCGTGGAGGACGTCCTGCGCGAGGGCGTCGGCAACGGCGAGTTCAGCGAGGAGATCGACGTGCCGCTGACGGCGGCGGCACTGGTCGGCATGGTCCTGGTCGCCGCGCTCGACTGGCAGTCGTTCCAGCCGGAGCGTTCCCTGGACGACGTCCACGCGGCCCTGTCGCGGCTGCTGCAGGGGAGGGTGAGCGGCTGCCGCTGACCGCGGCTGCGGCCACCGCGCGAAAGCGCCGGTCCGCTGTGGCCGCGTCCCCCGCGGGCCACCTCGAACCGGCGCCTTCCGTGCTCCCCCGTTTCCCTGCTCCCCCGTACGTTCCCCCCGCAGGACCCCCGTTGCGGTCGTCCCCCGGTTCTCCCCCGTGCCTCGCTCCCGCCGACACCGCCGGCGGAAGGAGCGGATCGTGGGCCGGCTCCGTTCCGGCGCCCCGTGTCGCCGGTGCCGGAGCCGTGCCCCTCTCCGTGTCTCCACTCTCCCGTCCGCGCAGGTCGTCCCCCATCCGCGCGCGTACTCAACTCCCCGGCTAGGTAGGCATACTCAGACCTGCGCACGGGGCCCCACAGCGCTGTACCGCCGCCTGGTCACGATCGCCTCCGCGCCCGTACTCGGAGGCCGTCGGCCGGGGCTGTCGGTGGGGGCCGATAAGGTCGCCGCATGGCACGGATTGCGGTGATCGGCGCCGGGATGGGCGCGCTGGCGGCTGCCGCCCGGCTGGCCGTCGCGGGCCACCGGGTGGCGGTGTACGAGCGGACGGACACGTACGGCGGAGCGCTGCGCCGCTTCGAGCGCGACGGCTTCTCCTTCGACACCGGCCCCGCCCTGCTGCCGCTGCCGGCCGTCTACCGCGACCTGTTCGTGAAGACCGGCAAGGAGCCGCTGGAGTCCTGCGTCGAGCTGGTCCAGGTCGATCCGTCGTCCCGGCACGTGTTCGCGGACGGCACCGGGGTGTCACTGCCGAACGCTTCGCGCGCGGGCGTCGTCGCCGCCCTGGACGAGGGGCTCGGCGCGGGCGCCGGGAAGCGCTGGGGCGACTTCCTGGTCCGGGCCCGCGAGGCCTGGGACCGGACCCGCCGGCCGCTGCTGGAGGAGCCGCTCTGGCCGAACTGGCAGGTGCTGGCCGAGCGCGAGCCCTACCCGTCGGTGCCGCACAAACGGCTGCTGCGCACCCGCCGGGCCGGCACCCTCGCCGAGGTCGGCGCCTGGGAGCTGCGCGACCCCCGGCTCGCGGCACTCCTGGAGAGCCACGCCCTCGGGTACGGCCTGGACCCACGGGTCGCCCCGGCGAGCGCGGCCGTCCTGCCGTACCTGGAGCACGCCTTCGGCACCTGGTACGTGCGCGGCGGCCTGCGCGAGCTGGCGCGGGCGGTGTACGAGCGGTGCCGGGCCCGCAGGGTCGAGTTCCACTTCGGCGCCGAGGTCACCGGGGTGCTGGAGAAGGACGGCCGGGCGTCCGGAGTGGAACTCGCCGACGGGTCGGTCGCGGAGGCGGACTTCGTGGTCGCCGGTGTCGCACCCGGCATCCTGGACCGCCTGACTCCGGGCACCGCCCTGCGGGGCGGGAGTGAGGTTCCGCCCCAGCCTGCGTCAGCCGGCCGGCTGACGCTCCTGCTCGCCCTGCGCGGCCCCCGCCCCGCGGGCACGGCACACCGCACGGTGGTGCACACCCCGGACCGCGAGGCCGAGCTGGAGGCGCTGTTCGGCACGGGCGCCGGGCATCGCCGTCCGACGGTCACGGTGCTACGGCCCGACGACCCCGGCCTGGCCCCGGCGGACCACGAGGCGGTCACCGTCACGACGGCGGTGCCCGCGCGGCCCGGCGAGCCGCACGGCGACCTCGTGGACCACATGATCACCGCCGCCGAACGCGCCGCGCCCGGCCTGCGCGACCGCCTCCTCTGGCACAAGGCGCGCACCCCGGCCGACACCGCGGAAGAGACGGGCGCGGAGGGAGGGGCGGTGCCGGTGCCGGCCCTGGCGGCGGCCGGCGGACGGCTGCTGCACCCGTCCAACGGCACGCGGGTGCCCGGCCTGTTCACCGTGGGCGGCTGGGCCCACCCCGGCGGCGGACTGCCGCACGCGGGCATGTCGGGCGCGCTGGTCGCGGGACTGATCGTGGAGGGGCCGGAGTTCCGCGGCTCGCAGTGAAGCCACGCCCCGGCGGGACCGAAGCCTCAGAAACGGTACTGCTCGTCGAAGCCGTTGCCCTGCGGCTGCTGCCCGCCGCCCTGGTAGGGGTACGGCTGCTCCGGCGGCAGCTCCTGCCCGTACTCGTCGGTGTTGCGCTGCTGCGGGACCCACACCCCGCCGGGCGGGGTCTCGCCGCCGTAGCTGCCGGTGTACTGCTGCTGGCCGGTGGCGTCGTAGCCCTGCTGCTGGCCGTAGTACTGCTGGTCGCCGTAGGTGCCGTCGTAGGTGCCCTGGCCGTAGTTCGACGAGCCGATGTACGGGTCGGAGTAGGCGGCGTACTGCTGCTGGCCGGTGGCGTCGTAGCCCTGCTGCTGGCCGTAGCCGGAGTAGTCGTAGGCGTAGGCCTGGTCGGCGGCCTGGGCGGCGTACTGGTCCTGGCCCTGCTGTCCCGCGGCCTGGTACCCGCTGTCGTAGGTGCCGTAGGAGCCGGTGTCCTCCGGCATGGGCTGCGGCTCGTAGACGGCCGTGGTCTCGGCGGCCGCCGGCTGGTGGGCGGGGCGGGCGGGGGTGAAGACGTCGTCGCGGTCGTAGTCGTCGTCCTGGCCGTAGGCGGCGGTGTCGCGGCGGTAGGCGCCGGACCCGTCGTCGTAGCCGCCCTCGGCCTCCAGACCGGAGACCTCCAGCGTCGGTTCCTGGCGGCCGCGCTCACCCCGGCGGCGCTTGCTGCCGCCCAGCGCGGGCGCGTTCATCGCCCAGCCGGACGCGAAGCCGCTGCGGAAGGACAGGGTGACGTAGGTCTGGCCGACCGCGAAGGCGGCCGCGCCGAGGCCGATCACGACGACCGACGGGATCAGAACACCGACGACGACACCGAGGAACCCGACGAAGGCCAGCAGCCGCCAGCGCAGCCGCGCCTTGTACTGCAGCAGCACCTCGCCCAGCAGCCACAGCGCGACGATGCCGAACGCGATGTAGAGGACCGCCCAGCCCATGTACGCCCCTCTCCCAGTGGCCGCTACGCAGTGTGTCGTATACCGGTGCGAACGGTCTAGGCCTGCGGTGAATGGTGCAGGCCAAGGTTCTCGTAGATTTCCAGTGTCGCGGTGGAGTTGTTGAGCGTGATGAAGTGCAAGCCGGGCACCCCCTCGGCGAGCAGCTGCGCACAGAACTCCGTGGCGAATTCGATACCAATGGAGCGTACAGCGGCCGGATCGTCTTCTGCTGTGAGGATCCGCTCTTTCAGGGCGGCCGGGAACGCGGCGTTGGTGAGCGACCCGATCCGCTCCAGCGTCTTCACGCTCGCGATCGGCATGACCTCGGGGATGATCGGGGTGTCGCAGCCGGCGGCCGAGACCCGGTCCCGCAGCCGGAGGTAGTCCTCCGGCTGGAAGAACATCTGCGTGATGGCGTAGTCCGCGCCCGCCCGGCACTTGTCGACGAAGTGGCGGACGTCGGTGTCCCAGTCGAGGGAGCGCGGGTGCATCGCCGGGAAAGCGGCGACGCCCACGCAGAAGTCGCCGGACGCCTTGATCAGCTCGACGAGTTCGGCGGCGTAGGCGAGGCCGCGCGGGTGCGGCACCCAGTCGCCCATGGGGTCGCCGGGCGGGTCGCCGCGCAGGGCGAGCATGTTGCGGATCCCGGCGTCGGCGTACTGGCCGATGATGTTGCGCAGGTCGGCCACCGAGTGGTCGACCGCGGTGAGGTGGGCGATCGGGGTGAGCGTGGTGTCGGAGGCGATCGCCTCGGTCGCCTTGACCGTGCCCGCGCGGGTGGAACCGCCCGCGCCGTAGGTCACGGAGACGAAGTCGGGCGCCACCGCCTCGACCCGGCGCAGGGCGTTCCACAGGTTCCGTTCGCCCTTCGGGGTCTTGGGGGCGTAGAACTCGAACGAGTACGTCGTCTTGCCGGCCGCGAGCATGTCGCGGACGGTGCGAGCGTGGTCCGACCTGATGGATGCGGTGCCGAGGGCCATACGGGCAGGTTAGCCAGGGCAGGTCGGTCCCCCAACCACGAGCCGGGATTTGCCCGGATTGTCCACTTGTTGTCCATCCCTTGGACAACCGTCTCGCCCCGGCCTGTCGTTCGGACCGGCCCTAGACCTCCCGCAGCCGCTTGGCGAACTCGGCCGCCGCGGCCCCCGGGTCGTCGGCCTCGGTGATCGCCCGTACGACCACGACGCGCCGGGCGCCCGCTTCCAGGACCTGGTCGAGGTTGCCGAGGTCGATGCCGCCGATGGCGAACCAGGGGCGGTCGGTGCGAAGAGCGGCGGTGTACCGGACGAGGTCCAGGCCGGGCGCGTGACGGCCGGGCTTGGTGGGGGTCGGCCAGCACGGGCCGGTGCAGAAGTAGTCCACACCCGGCTGGACGGCGGCCGCGGCGGCCTCGGACTCGGCGTGGGTGGAGCGGCCGATCAGGACGTCGTCGCCGAGGAGCGCGCGGGCCGCGGGGACCGGGAGGTCGCCCTGGCCGAGGTGCAGCACGTCGGAGCCGGCGGCGTGCGCGACGTCCGCCCGGTCGTTGACCGCGAGCAGCTTGCCGTGCCGGGCGCAGGCGTCGGCGAAGACGGCCAGGTGCTCCAGCTCCTCACCGGCCTCCATGCCCTTGTCCCGCAACTGCACGATGTCGACACCGCCGGTCAGCACGGCGTCGAGGAACGCCCCGAGGTCGCCCTGCCGCTTGCGCGCGTCGGTGCAGAGGTAGACCCGGGCGTCGGCGAGCTGGGCCCGGGCGGCGGCGGTGCCGGTCATGCGTGTCCCCCTGGGTGTCGTGGTGGGCGGGCCGGTGGGCCCGTCCATGCGTCGGCGCACCCGTGCCGGACGGCCGCGCGAGTACCGGCGGCGTGCGGCGCGGGAGCGCTCCGTCCCGCTGTGCACGCCTCGGGCACCCTACGCCTGCCCGCGGGTCGCGCCGCTTCCCCGGTGTCCGCGCGCGACTCCTGCACGGGACATCCACCGGGGCCCGGGGAAGCGCGGTCCACCCCGGGCCGTGGCCCCTCGGGTCACGGCCCCTCTTCGGGTGGCTGTTCAGGTCCGGCCCCGCTCGCGCGGCACCGGACGGTTGTCCGGTCGGGGGCGGGTCAGACCGCGAGCGCCTGGGCGCGGCGCTTCACCTCCGTGCCGCGATTCTCACTGAGCGCCTGCGCGGGGGTGCCGGGCAGGCTGGGGTCCGGGGTGAAGAGCCACTCCAGCATCTCTTCGTCCGTGAAGCCGTCGTCCCGCAGGAGCGTCAAGGTCCCGGACAGGCCCTTGACGACCTTGTCCCCGTCGATGAAGGCGGCGGGGACGTGCAGCGCGCGGTTCTCACCGCGGCGTACGGCGATGAGCTGGCCGTCCTTGACCAGCTGCCGCACACGCGTCACCTCGACGCCGAACTGTTCGGCGATGTCGGGGAGGGTGAGCCAGGCGGGGACGAGAGCATCGATCTTTGCGTCAATCTCGGTCACGGAAACCAGCCTGCCATCTGCCACTGACAGTCGGAAGTCGGCCCGGTCCACACGGGCAGGCGCCCCGGGCCCGGCAGGGCCGCCCGGGCTGCCCCACGAGGGGGCCGGAGCTCAAGTCGTCGCGGCCTTCATGGGCCTGGCCGGATCCGCCAGCAGCGCAGGATTCATCGCGGTGCCCGACTCGATCAGGCGGCGGCCCTGCGCGAGGTCCCGGGGCCGGCCCACCGCCAGCAGCGCCACCAGCCGCTCACCGCGCAGCCAGCAGACCGTCCAGGCCGGTCCGGCGGGATCGCCCCGCCACAGGATCGTGTCCGCCGCCGCGTGGTGCCCGGCGTACTGGACGAACCGCCCGAACTGCTCGGACCAGAAGTACGGCACCGGGTCGTACACCGCCGGTGTCTCCCCCGTGGCCCGGCCGACGATGTTCACGGCGACCGTGCGGGGCCCCTGGAGGGCGTTGTCCCAGTGGTGGACCAGCAGGCGCTCGCCGTAGCGCCCCGAGGGGAAGGAGGCGCAGTCGCCGACGGCGTACACGTCCGGCACGGACGTGCGCAGATGCTCGTCGGCCACGATCTCGCCGTACGAGCCGAGCTCGATCCCGGAGCCGGCCAGCCAGGCCGTCGCGGGCTGGGCGCCGATGCCGACGACGACCGCGCCCGCGGGCAGCCGCGCGCCGTCGTCGAGGAGGACCGCGCCCGGTTCGACGCGCTCCACGCGCGCGTGCGTCCGCAGGGTCACGCCGGCGTCGGCGTACCAGCCGGTCATCGGGGCGGCCACCTCGGCGGGCAGTGCTCCGGCGAGCGGCCGTTCCGCGGCCTCCACGACGGTCACGGCGCAGCCCGCCTCGCGGGCGGCCGTGGCGAACTCGGCGCCGATCCAGCCCGCGCCGACGACCACGATGTCGTGCCGCCGGGCCAGCACCGGCCGCAGCCGCTCGGCGTCGTCCAGGGTGCGCAGCAGATGCACGCCGGGCACGCCCTGCGCGCCGGGCAGCCGGACCGGTTCGGCGCCGGTCGCGACGACCAGGACGTCGTAGGGCACGGGCCCGTCCTCGGTGTCCAGTTCGTGGTCGGCGGGGCGCAGGCCCAGCACCTCGCAGCCGAGCCGCAGTTCGACGCCGAGGGCTTCGAAGTCGACGTCGAAGGCGGAGCCCTCGGCCTTGCCGAGCAGGACGGCCTTGGACAACGGGGGCCGGTCGTAGGGCTGGTGGGGCTCGGCGCCGAGCAGGATCACGTCACCGGTGAAGCCCCGCTCGCGCAGGGCGACGGCGGTCTGCACGCCGGCCATCCCCGCACCCGCCACGACGACGCGCCGCGGCGCGGACGAATCTGGTTCCTGCGTCTGCTCGCTCACCTGATCACCATAGACACCTGACACATTGTCAGTCAGTGCTCATGCGCCGTGACCTGCTCCACAACGCTCGTGCCGTCGCCCTGCCGGGACTCCCACTCCCAGGTCTCCTCCAGCCGCACCCGCCCGTCGGGCAGCTCCACGACCGCCGACACGCAGTGCCCCGAGGACGTGGTCCCGTCCCGCGTGAGCTGGACGTACCGGAAGTCCAGCCGGTCACCTTCCCGGGTACCCACGAGACGGCCGCGTACGACGTCGCCGCCCGCGTACTCGGCCCAGATCTCGCCCTGTCGCTCGTGGTACGTGAACCGGGTGCGGGCGCCCACCTGGCCCGGTGCCTGGTCGGCGACCGGGGCGAGGACGAGACCGTCGAGGGACCGGGCCATGGGAGAGGCTCCCTTACTGGGGGATACGGCATCGGGCTAGGGTGGCCAACGTAAAGCACTCGCGGGAGCCCGGACGCACCGGGCTGAGAGGGAGGCTGGCGGCCTCCGACCGTACGAACCTGATCCGGGTCATGCCGGCGAAGGGAGGGGCTGGACGCCCATGTCGCCTACGTCCACATCGTCAGACGTCCTCGTCATCGGGGGCGGGATCATCGGCCTGGTCACGGCCTGGCGGGCCGCGCAGCGCGGGTTCGCCACGGCCGTCGTCGACCCCGAGCCGGGCGGCGGGGCCGCGCAGGTCGCGGCCGGCATGCTGGCCGCCGTCACGGAACTGCACTACGGCGAGCAGACCCTGCTCGGCCTGAACCTCGCCTCGGCCCGGCGCTACCCGGACTTCGCCGCCGAGCTCACCGAGCTGACGGGCCGGGACCTCGGCTACCGCCGCTGCGGCACGCTCGCCGTGGCCCTGGACGCCGACGACCGGGCCCACCTGCGCGAACTGCACGCCCTGCAGCAGCAGTCGGGCCTGGAGTCGCAGTGGCTGTCCGGGCGCGAGTGCCGGCGTCTGGAGCCGATGCTCGCGCCGGGCGTGCGCGGCGGGCTGCGGGTCGACGGCGACCACCAGATCGACCCCCGGCGGCTGGCCGGCGCCCTGGTCGCCGCCTGTGAGCGGGCGGGCGTGGTCTTCCACCGGACGTGGGCGGAGCGGCTGACCGTCGTACGGGACCGGGCCGCGGGGGCCGTCCTGGCCGACGGGACCGAGGCGGCCGCCGGGCAGGTGGTGCTCGCCGGGGGCAGCCTCAGCGGGCGGCTCGCCGGTGTCCCGGACGACGTGCTGCCTCCGGTGCGGCCGGTGAAGGGGCAGGTCCTGCGGCTGACGATGCCGCTGCGGCACGGGCCGTTCCTGAGCCGGACCGTGCGCGCGGTGGTGCGCGGCAGCCACGTGTACCTGGTGCCGCGCGAGAGCGGCGAACTGGTCGTCGGGGCGACCAGCGAGGAGCTGGGCTGGGACACCACCGTGACCGCGGGCGGCGTGTACGAGCTGCTGCGGGACGCGCACGAGCTGGTCCCGGGCATCACCGAGCTGCCGCTCACGGAGACCCGGGCCGGGCTGCGGCCCGGCTCCCCCGACAACGCGCCCCTGCTCGGCCCGACGGGTCTGGAGGGCCTGCTGCTGGCCACCGGGCACTACCGCAACGGCGTCCTGCTCACGCCGGTGACCGGCGACGCCCTGGCGCACGCCCTGGCCACCGGTGAACTCCCGGAAGAGGCCCGGCCCTTCACCCCGAAGCGCTTCAGTACCGCCACCGCACTCACGGAGCAGCCCGCATGAACATCTCCGTCAACGGCGAGCCCCGGGACGTCCGGCCCGGTACCGCTCTCGACACCGTCGTGAGGTCGCTCACCGCCTCGCCCTCGGGCGTGGCCGCCGCCCTCAACGAAACCGTCGTCCCGCGCACGCAGTGGCCCGCCACGCCGCTCTCCGAGGGAGACCGGGTGGAAGTCCTCACGGCCGTCCAAGGAGGCTGACCATGGCCGACGATCCGTTCGTCCTCGGTGGTACGTCGTTCACGTCCCGTCTGATCATGGGCACGGGCGGGGCGCCCAGCCTGGAGGTGCTGGAGCGGTCGCTCGTCGCCTCGGGGACGGAGCTGACGACCGTCGCGATGCGCCGGGTGAACGCCTCGGTGCACGGCTCGGTGCTGTCCGTCCTGGACCGGCTCGGCATCCGGGTGCTGCCCAACACGGCGGGCTGCTTCACCGCCGGCGAGGCCGTCCTCACGGCCCGTCTCGCGCGCGAGGCCCTCGGCACCGACCTGGTCAAACTGGAGGTCATCGCCGACGAGCGCACACTGCTGCCGGACCCGATCGAGACGCTGGAGGCGGCCGAGACCCTGGTCGACGACGGGTTCACGGTGCTGCCGTACACCAACGACGACCCCGTGCTGGCGCGGAAGCTGGAGGACGCGGGCTGTGCGGCGATCATGCCGCTCGGCTCGCCGATCGGCTCCGGTCTCGGGATCCGCAACCCGCACAACTTCCAGCTGATCGTCGAGCACGCGCGCGTGCCGGTGATCCTGGACGCGGGTGCCGGTACGGCCTCGGACGCGGCACTGGCGATGGAGCTGGGGTGCGCGGGTGTGATGCTCGCCTCGGCGGTGACGCGGGCGCAGGAGCCCGTCCTGATGGCCGACGCCATGCGGCACGCGGTGGAGGCGGGGCGGCTGGCGTACCGGGCCGGGCGGATCCCCCGGCGGCATTTCGCGGAGGCGTCGTCGCCGACGGACGGAATGGCCGCCCTGGACCCCGAACGGCCCGCCTTCCAGTAGGGGCTTGTCCACACGTCACAGGTCGGCTGCAGTCGCGCCCCGAAATCGGGCGGGGCGGGAGAGCTGTCGGTGTCGGCTCGTACACTCGCCTGCGTGGACACGACCCTTCAGGACCCCTTGGTCGGGCAGGTGCTCGACGGCCGGTATCGCATCGACGCGCGGATCGCGGTCGGCGGGATGGCCACGGTCTACCGGGCCGTGGACACCCGGCTCGACCGGGTCCTCGCGCTCAAGGTGATGCACCCCGCGCTCGCGGTCGACGCCTCGTTCGTCGAGCGGTTCATCCGCGAGGCGAAGTCGGTGGCCCGGCTGGCCCATCCGAACGTGGTGCAGGTCTTCGACCAGGGCACCGACGGCTCGTACGTGTACCTGGCGATGGAGTACGTGGCGGGCTGCACCCTGCGCGACGTGCTGCGCGAGCGCGGGGCCCTGCAGCCGCGCGCCGCCCTGGACATCCTGGAGCCGGTGCTGGCCGCGCTGGGCGCCGCCCACCGCGCCGGGTTCGTGCACCGCGACATGAAGCCCGAAAACGTCCTCATCGGGGACGACGGCCGGGTCAAGGTCGCCGACTTCGGGCTCGTCCGGGCCGTGAACACGGTGACGAACACCACCGGCACCGTCCTCGGCACGGTCTCGTACCTCGCCCCGGAACAGATAGAGGACGGCACCGCCGATCCCCGCGTCGACGTGTACGCGTGCGGCGTGATGCTGTACGAGATGCTGACCGGCGACAAGCCGCACGACGGGGACTCCCCCGCCGTGATCCTCTACAAGCACCTGCACGAGGACGTGCCCCCGCCCTCGGCCGTCGTGCCCGGCATGGCGTACGAGCTGGACGAGATGGTGGCCTCGGCGACGGCCCGCACCCCGCAGATCCGGCCGCACGACGCGGTGGCGCTGCTCGCGCAGGTCCGCGACGGACGCGGTCGGCTGAGCGAGGAGCAGCTGGACGCCGTGCCGCCGCAGGCGCTCGCGGTGGATCACGACAACGGCGACGACCGGACGACCGTGATCCCTCGTGCCCTGACCACCCCGCGCCCGCTGCCGGTGAACGAGGACGACGAGGCCTCCGGAGCCGGCCTGGACCGCACCAGCCGGTTCGCCTCCCCGCCGCCGCCCCCGCCGTCCCGGCGCCGCCCGGGATCGCGGCGCGGACCGGCGGCGATCGTCGTCGCCGTGCTGCTCGTGCTGGGCATCGGCGCGGGCGTCTGGTACATCAACTCCGGCCAGTTCACCGAGGTCCCGCCGCTGCTGGCGAAGACGCAGGAGCAGGCCGAGGACCGGCTGCAGGACGCCGGGCTGGAACTCGGCAAGGTCGAGCACGCCTACAGCGACACCGTGGAGCGCGGCCAGATCATCAGCAGCGAACCGGAGGCCGGGGAGCGCATCCGCGGCAACGACTCGGTGAGCATCACCGTCTCCGACGGCCCCGAGACCGTGCGGGTGCCCGCGCTGGCGGGCCAGAAGCTGGACCGGGCGCGGGCCCGGCTGAAGGAGGGCGGGCTGGAGCCGGGCATGGTCACGCGGGAGTTCAGTGAGGACGTACCGCGCGGCTCGGTGGTCTCCGCGCGGCCGGCCGACGGCACGAAGGTGCGCTCGGGCACGGCCGTCGCGCTGGTCGTCAGCAAGGGCAGCCCGATCGACATCCCCGACGTCACCGGCTCGGACGAGGCCGACGCCAGGTCCGAGCTGGCCGAGGCCGGCCTCAGGGTGAAGATCGCCACCGAGCGGGTCAACTCCTCCGAGTACGACAAGGGCCAGGTCGTCCGGCAGACGCCGGCGTCCGGCGGTACGGCGGCCGAGGGCGACACCGTGACGCTGACGCTGTCGAAGGGCCCCGAGATGATCGAGGTCCCGGACGTGGTCGGCGACAGCGTCGACGACGCCACGCGGGCGCTGGAAGGAGCCGGATTCCAGGTCGACGAGGACCGCGGTCTACTCGGCCTGTTCGGCGACGAGGTCAAGAGCCAGTCCGTCGACGGCGGCGCGACCGCGCCCAAGGGTTCGACCATCACCATCAAGATCAGGTGACGACGGCGGGCGGAACCCGTGAACGGAGCAGGGCCGGACGCATGACACCCTGAACGGGTGAACAGTCAGCTGTCCGGCCCCTCCCGCAACCCCGTGGGCGGCCACGTCCCGGTGGCGGGCGGGCTCCATTCCGTAGGCCTGTCGTACGCCCGTGACCTGGAGGCGGAGGCCGTCCAGGTCTTCGTCGCCAACCCGCGCGGCTGGGCCACGCCCGCCGGCAACCCGAAACAGGACGAGGCGTTCCGCGCGGCGTGCGCGGACGGGTCGATCCCGGCCTATGTGCACGCCCCCTACCTGATCAACTTCGGATCGCACACCGAGGCGACCGTGGAGCGGTCGGTGGAGTCGCTGCGGCATTCACTGCGGCGCGGCCGGGAGATCGGGGCGCTCGGCGTGGTCGTCCACACGGGCAGCGCGACCGGCGGCCGGGAGCGGTCGGTGGCGCTGAAGCAGGTACGGGAGCACCTGCTGCCGCTGCTGGACGAGCTGACCCACGACGACGACCCGTACCTGCTGCTGGAGTCGACGGCCGGACAGGGCGCCTCGCTGTGCTCGCGGACGTGGGACTTCGGCCCGTACTTCGAGGCGCTGGACGCCCATCCGATGCTCGGCGTGTGCCTGGACACCTGCCACATCTATGCCGCGGGGCACGACCTGACCGGCCCGAGCGGCATGCACCGGACGCTGGACCTGCTGGTGGACACCGTCGGCGAGGGCCGGCTGAAGCTGATCCACGCCAACGACTCCAAGGACGTGGTGGGCGCCCACAAGGACCGGCACGAGAACATCGGCGTCGGCCACATCGGCGAGGATCCGTTCCGGGCCCTGATGACGCACCCCGCGACCGCGGGCGTGCCGCTGATCATCGAGACGCCGGGCGGCAAGCAGGGGCACGCGGCGGATGTGGAGCGGCTGAAGAAGCTGCGCGAGGGCTGAGGCGTCAGAGGTCGGGGCCGTCCCCCGGCAGCTCCTGGTACGAGTAGCGCTGCTCTCGCCAGGGGTCGCCGATGTTGTGGTAGCCGCGCTCCTCCCAGAAGCCCCGCCGGTCGGCGGTCATGTACTCCACGCCGCGCACCCACTTGGGACCCTTCCAGGCGTAGAGGTGGGGGACGATCAGGCGCAGTGGGAAGCCGTGCTCGGCGGTGAGCAGTTCGCCGTCCTTGTGGGTGGCGAAGAGGACCTGCTCGTCGGCGAAGTCGGACAGTCTCAGGTTGGAGCTGAATCCGTACTCGGCCCACACCATCACATGGGTGACGTCGTCGGCGGGCGGGGCGAGGTCGAGGAGCGTGCGCGCGGGGATGCCGCCCCACTCGGCGCCCAGCATGCTGAACTTCGTCACGCAGTGCAGATCGGCCACCACGGTGGTGTGGGGCAGGGCCGTGAACTCCTCGTGGGACCAGCAGTGCTTGCCGCCGCCCGCGGTGGCGCCGAAGACCCGGAACTCCCAGCGCTCGGGCCGGAACTTGGGGACGGGCCCGTAGTGCGTGACCGGCCAGCCGCGTTGCAGCCGCTGTCCCGGGGGCAGCTCCGGCTGCGTCGCTCCTGCTGGATCGCGCCCTTCTCCCGATTCGTGTTCCAGCGGCTGACCCATGTCTCCATCCTGACAGACCCCGGGTGATGCCCCTGACCGGGCCCACTCCGAAAAGGGACAAACTCAACTAAGCATGCCCTTACTTACTAAGTGCAGACTTACTGGACGATCTTCTTCACCAGTGGAATCATGCGGCGCAACCTGCCAGTTCCCCCGCGTGGAAGGAGCCTCTGCGATGCAGGGCGACCCCGAGGTCCTCGAATTCCTCAACGAGCAGCTGACCGGCGAGCTGACGGCGATCAACCAGTACTGGCTGCATTACCGGATCCAGGACAACAAGGGCTGGACCAAGCTCGCCAAGTACACGCGTGAAGAGTCCATCGATGAGATGAAGCATGCGGACAAGATCACCGAACGCATTCTCATGCTGGACGGCCTGCCCAACTACCAGCGGCTCTTCCATGTACGGGTCGGCCAGACGGTCACCGAGATGTTCCAGGCGGACCGGCAGGTCGAGGTCGAGGCGATCGACCGGCTCAGGCGCGGCATCGAGGTGATGCGCAGCAAGGGCGACATCACGTCCGCGAACCTCTTCGAGTCGATCCTGGAGGACGAGGAGCACCACATCGACTACCTGGACACGCAGCTGGAGCTGATCGAGAAGCTCGGTGAGGCGCTGTACATCGCGCAACAGATCGAGCAGCCGAGCTGAGGCCTGCCGTCAGGCGGCGTCTTCCAGCTCCGTGAGCACCGGCTCGCCCCGGTCGGCCAGATCGCGGCAGGATCCCCTGCCCAGAATCGCCTGGATGCGGCGTACACAGGACCCGCAGTCCGTGCCCGCCTTGCAGGCGGAGGCTATCTGGCGGGGGGTGCAGGCGCCGCCGTCCGCGTGCTGCTTGACCTGCTGCTCGGTGATCCCGAAGCAACTGCAGACGTACACGCGGTTCACCTCCGACGGGTCGTTCTCGATGTGCCGTCCCCGTTGATCGGTGAGGCTAACCTAACCTTACCCGTCGGGTCCGGAGCGCAAAAGTGGAGAGGGGCGCGGATCGTGTGATCCGCGCCCCAGTCCTTGCCCCGGTAAGAGGCGGACCCGTCACTGGCCCCTGTACATCACTGGTCCCGGTACATCTCGGCCACGAGGAACGCCAGGTCGAGCGACTGGCTGCGGTTGAGCCGCGGGTCGCAGGCCGTCTCGTAGCGCTGGTGCAGGTCGTCGACGAAGATCTCGTCGCCGCCGCCCACGCACTCGGTGACGTCGTCGCCGGTGAGCTCCACGTGGATGCCGCCCGGGTGGGTGCCGAGGGCCTTGTGGACCTCGAAGAAGCCCTTGACCTCGTCGAGCACGTCGTCGAAGCGGCGCGTCTTGTGCCCGGAGGCCGCCTCGAAGGTGTTGCCGTGCATCGGGTCGGTCACCCAGGCCACGGTCGCGCCGGAGGCGGTGACCTTCTCGACCAGCTCGGGGAGCTTGTCGCGGACCTTGTCGGCGCCCATGCGGACGATGAACGTCAGCCGGCCCGGCTCACGCTCGGGGTCGAGGCGCTCGATGTACTGCAGCGCGTCCTCGGCGGTGGTCGTCGGACCCAGCTTGATGCCGATGGGGTTGCGGATCTTCGAGGCGAACTCGATGTGCGCGTGGTCCAGCTGGCGGGTGCGCTCACCGATCCACACCATGTGCCCGGAGACGTCGTACAACTGCCCCGTGCGCGAGTCGACCCTGGTCAGCGCGGACTCGTAGTCGAGCAGCAGCGCCTCGTGCGAGGCGTAGAACTCGACCGTCTTGAACTCCTCCGGGTCGGCCCCGCAGGCGTGCATGAAGTTGAGCGCCTGGTCGATCTCGCGGGCCAGCTGCTCGTAGCGCTGGCCCGACGGGGACGACTTCACGAAGTCCTGGTTCCAGGCGTGCACCTGGCGCAGGTCGGCGTAGCCGCCGGTGGTGAAGGCGCGCACCAGGTTCAGCGTGGAGGCGGACGCGTGGTACATCCGCTTCAGCCGCTCGGGGTCCGGGATCCGGGCCTCTTCGGTGAAGTCGAAGCCGTTGACGGAGTCGCCGCGGTAGGTCGGCAGCGTCACGCCGTCGCGGGTCTCGGTCGGCTTGGAGCGCGGCTTGGAGTACTGGCCGGCGATGCGGCCGACCTTCACGACCGGCACGGACGCGGCGTACGTGAGCACGGCGCCCATCTGGAGCAGCGTCTTCAGCTTGTTGCGGATGTGGTCGGCGGACACCGCGTCGAAGGCCTCGGCGCAGTCGCCGCCCTGGAGGAGGAACGCCTCTCCCTTGGCGACGGCCGCCATCCGGGCGCGCAGCTGGTCGCACTCGCCCGCGAAGACGAGCGGCGGATACGACTCGAGGTCCGCAACGACTGCGCGCAGAGCCTCGGTGTCGGGGTACTCGGGCTGCTGCGCCGCGGGCAGGTCTCGCCAGGTGTTGCCAGCGGAGGCGCTGGTCTTAGCGTTCACGGTCACAACCTCAACACTACGGGGTCGTGTCGGGCGTCCTGACCCATGACCAGCAATTGAGACACCCCGAACACTCCCCGGACATGGGGTAGGGTGCGTCGCATGTTCGCGCATTCGACCCAGACCTGGTGGTGGACCGCTCATCCGGCGGCCCGCTGACTGCGCGTACCCACGACTTCGCGAAGGCCGCCCGAGGGGCGGCCTTCGGTGTTTCCGGGGTCCGTTCCTCTCGCACCGATCTCACCGAGATGGAGCACGGACCCATGAACCTGCTCGGCTTGCCGGACGACCCCCGTCCGTTCGCCCTGCTGCGCCGCCGCACCCCGGGCCACGACCAGGAACAGGTCGAGGTCCTGATCGGCCCGGTCGCCCCGCACGACCGCCTCGCCGACCTCCCCGACCGCAGCCTCGCACTGGTGCCCTTCCGGCAGATCCGCGAGCGCGGCTTCGACGTCCGCGACGACGGCACGCCCCTGCTGGCCCTCACGCCCGAGGAGTCGTACGACGTCCCGCTGGCCGAAGCCCTGGAGCAGCTCCCGGCACACGACGTCCGTGTCGAGGGCGGCGGTTTCGATGTCGCCGACGAGGAGTACGGCGAGATCGTCGGGCGCGTGCTGCGCGAGGAGATCGGGCGGGGCGAGGGCGCGAACTTCGTGATCCGGCGGACCTACGAGGGAGAGATCCCCGGGTTCGGGCGGGCCGACGCGCTGGCCCTGTTCCGTCGGCTGCTGGAGGGCGAGCGGGGGGCGTACTGGACGTTCGTGGTGCACACCGGGGACCGCACCCTGGTCGGGGCCAGCCCCGAGGTGCACGTGCGGATGTCCGGCGGCACGGTCGTCATGAACCCGATCAGCGGCACCTACCGCTACCCCGCCGAGGGGCCCACGCCCGAGCACCTGCTCGGCTTCCTCGCCGACGGCAAGGAGATCGAGGAGCTGTCGATGGTCGTCGACGAGGAGCTCAAGATGATGTGCACCGTCGGCGACATGGGCGGGGTCGTGATCGGGCCCCGGCTGAAGGAGATGGCGCACCTCGCGCACACCGAGTACGAGCTGCGCGGGAAGTCCTCGCTGGACGTGCGGGACGTGCTGAGGGAGACGATGTTCGCGGCGACCGTCACCGGCTCGCCCGTGCAGAACGCGTGCCGGGTCATCGAACGGCACGAGACCGGCGGGCGGGGGTATTACGCGGGCGCGCTGGCCCTGATCGGCCGGGACTCCGGCGGCGCCCAGACCCTCGACTCCCCGATCCTGATCCGCACCGCCGACATCTCCGCAAGCGGGCGGCTGCGCGTTCCGGTCGGCGCCACACTCGTACGCGGTTCCGACCCTCGGAGCGAGGTCGCCGAGACCCATGCGAAGGCGGCAGGTGTCCTGGCGGCCCTGGGCGTACGGCCGGGACGGCCGCGCGAGGAGTCCGTGCGGCCGCGGCTGGCCGACGACCCCCGGGTGCGTGCCGCACTCGACGGACGCCGCTCCTCGCTCGCCCCCTTCTGGCTGCGGATGCAGGAGCGCTCCGCGGAACTCACCGGCCGCGCCCTGGTCGTCGACGGCGAGGACACCTTCACGGCGATGCTCGCGCACGTGCTGCGCAGCGCCGGCCTGGAGGTGAGCGTGCGGCGGTACGACGAGCCGGGGCTGCGCGAGGCGGTGCTCGCGCACCAGGGGCCCGTCGTGCTCGGGCCCGGTCCGGGCGACCCGTCCGACCTCGCCGATCCCAAAATGCGCTTCCTGCGCGGCCTCACCGCCGAGGTGATCCGCGGCGAACGGCAGGGCGTGCTCGGGGTGTGCCTCGGGCACGAGCTGATCGCGGCCGAGCTGGGGCTGGACATCGTCCGGAAGGAAGTGCCGTACCAGGGGGCGCAGACGGAGATCGAGCTGTTCGGGCGGCGGGAGACCGTCGGCTTCTACAACAGCTTCGTGGCGCGCTGCGACGACGAGGCGGCGGCCGGGCTGTCGGCGCACGGGGTCGAGGTCGCGCGCGCCGCCGACGGGGAGGTGCACGCGCTGCGCGCCCGCGGCTTCGCGGGCGTGCAGTTCCATCCCGAGTCGGTGCTGACGCTGAACGGCGCGGCGGTGGTGCGCGAGCTGGTGGCACAGGTGCGGGGCACGGGCGCGCCCTCGGTCTGACCCGGATCCGGCCGACTCGGTCCGACCCGGTGCCGGCCGGGGCCCGCTCGGCCCCGGCCGGCACCGGGCGTCGGCCGGTCAGCCGAAGAACACCCCGACCTCCTCGTACAGCGCCGGATCCACCGTTTTCAGGCGGGCCGTGGCGTCCGCGATGGGGACGCGGACGATGTCGGTGCCGCGCAGGGCGACCATCCGGCCGAAGTCGCGGTCGCGGACGCAGTCGATGGCGTGCAGCCCGAAGCGGGTGGCGAGCCAGCGGTCGAAGGCGCTGGGGGTGCCGCCACGCTGGACGTGGCCGAGGACCGTGGTGCGGGCCTCGTTGCCCGTGCGCTTCTCGATCTCCTTGGCGAGCCACTCGCCGACCCCGGACAGCCGGACGTGCCCGAAGGAGTCCAGCGACTGGTCCTTGAGGACCATGTCGCCGTCCTTGGGCACGGCCCCCTCGGCGACGACGACGATCGGCGCGTACGACGCCCGGAAGCGGGAGGTCACCCAGGCGCACACCTGCTCGACGTCGAAGCGCTGCTCGGGGATGAGGATGACGTTGGCGCCGCCGGCGAGGCCCGAGTGCAGGGCGATCCAGCCGGCGTGGCGGCCCATCACCTCGACGACCAGGACGCGCATGTGGGACTCGGCGGTGGTGTGCAGCCGGTCGATGGCCTCGGTCGCGATGCCGACGGCGGTGTCGAAGCCGAAGGTGTAGTCGGTGGCGGACAGGTCGTTGTCGATCGTCTTCGGCACGCCCACGCAGGGCACGCCGTGTTCGTCGGAGAGGCGGGCGGCCACGCCGAGGGTGTCCTCGCCGCCGATGGTGATCAGCGCATCGACCTCCAGCTCGGCGAGGGTCTGCTTGATCCGGCGGATGCCGTCCCCCGCCTTCAGCGGATTGGTCCGTGAGGAGCCGAGAATCGTGCCGCCGCGGGGCAGGATGCCGCGCACGGCCGGGATGTCGAGACGGACGGTGGCGTTCTCCATGGGTCCTCGCCAGCCGTCCCGGAAGCCGGTGAAGTCATAGCCGTACTCCTGCACGCCCTTGCGGACGATGGCCCGGATGACGGCGTTGAGCCCGGGGCAGTCGCCGCCTCCGGTCAGTACTCCGACGCGCATGGAACAGTCCCTTCGCCGCAGGTGCCTGACGAAGGGTCAGTGTGACGGGCGTCTCACTCGTCGTCGAGGCCGCGCTCTATCGCGTACCTGACGAGTTCGACGCGGTTGTGCAGCTGGAGCTTGCCGAGGGTGTTCTGGACGTGGTTCTGCACCGTGCGGTGGGAGATGACCAGGCGTTCGGCGATCTGCTTGTAGCTCAGGCCCTTGGCGACCAGCCGCAGCACCTCGGTCTCGCGGTCGGTGAGGCGGGGCGCCTTGGGTTCGTCGGCGTCGGCGGCGGGGGCGGGCTCGGAGGCCAGGCGGCGGTACTCGCCGAGGACCAGCCCGGCGAGGCCCGGAGTGAAGACCGGGTCGCCGGCGGCCGTGCGGCGGACCGCGTCCTGGAGTTCGGCGGTGGAGGCCGACTTCAGCAGATAGCCGGTCGCGCCGGACTTCACGGCCTCCAGGACGTCGGCGTGCTCGCCGCTCGCGGACAGCACGAGGACGCGCAGCGCGGGGTTCTCGCCGACGACCTCCTTGCAGACCTGGACGCCGGGCTTGCCGGGCAGGTTCAGGTCGAGCACGAGGACGTCGGGGGCGGCGGCCTTGGCGCGGCGTACGGCCTGGTCGCCGTCGCCCGCCGTGGCGACCACCTCGAAGCCCGACTCGGCGAGGTCGCGGGCGACGGCGTCGCGCCACATGGGGTGGTCGTCGACGACCATGACCTTGATCGGGTCCTGCCGGTCCCCGCTGGTGTCCGTCATCGCTGCTCCGCCTTCCCCCGTGTGTCCGTCACGTCCTTCGGTACCTTCAACTCGACCTCCGTGCCCTGGCCCGGCACCGAGATCAGCTCCGCGCTGCCGCCCAGGTCGCGCAGCCTGCCGCGGATGGACAGGGCGACGCCGAGCCGCCCCTCGCCCTCGGCCTGGTCGAGCCGCCCCACCGGGATGCCGGGGCCGTCGTCCCGGACGGTGACGATCACCTCGTCCGGCTCGTCCTCGACGAGGATCCAGGCGCGCGCGTCCTGACCGGCATGCCGGCGGACGTTGTCCAGGGCGGCCCCGACGGCTGCGGCGACCTCCCGGGCGGCGGCCGGCGCGAGCGGCACGGGCGCGCCGGGCTCCGCCAGGCTGACCCTGGCCCCGGCGTACGGCGCGAGCAGGGTGCGCAGGTCGACGGGGCCGCTCGGCTCCGGCTCCTCGTCGACGGCCCGGACGAGCGCGCCCTCGGCGGCGTCCTCCGAGACCCGGGAGACGGGCACGAGGCCGCCGGAGACGAGGGTGCGCAGCGCGACCTCCTGCTCACCGGCCATCCGGCCCAGCTCGGCCGCCTCTCCCCCGAGCACGGCCCCGCGGCGCTGCACCATCGCCAGCACCTGGAGCACGCTGTCGTGGATGTCCCGGGCGAGGCGCTCCCGCTCGCGCGTCGCGGCCTCGATCTCCAGGGCGCGGGCGAGGGTGCGCTCGGAGGCGCGGGCGACCTCGACGACGTAGCCGATGGCGATGGAGGCGATGCAGACCAGGATGACGTTGTGGACGGTGTCGCGGGCCGGGCTGCCGCGCTCGACCAGGTTGGCGACGGCCACGAGGCCGGAGGCGAGCCCGGCCCAGCGCCAGCCGCCCTTGATGGCGAAGGCGAGGACGGCACCGGCGGTCCATATCGACGGCAGCGTCGGGCCGCCCGCCTGGACCCGCTCATGGGCGTCGGCGACCGGCGTGAGCAGGATGCCGGTGACGGCGATGGTGAGGTCGGCGGCGAGGAACCGCTTGGTGCAGCGGGCGGCGTTCGCGACGCGGGGCAGCGTGGCCAGGGTCCAGGCGCACAGCACGGCGTAGTAGACGACGGCGACCCAGGGGCGGGTGAACTCGTCGTAGGCGGTGGCGAACAGGCCGACCGCGTACAGCATCGTGAGCACCCGGTACCCGGTGAGGGCACGCCACAGGGGCTGCTCGACCGACATCCTCATGACTCGCTCGCGCTTGGCCATCTCCCCCGCCCCCGACCGAAGCCCCGGCTAGGGCCCGGTCCGCCGCTCCTGCTGCTCCGGCTGCTGCTTTTCCTTCTCCCGCTTTTCCTTCTCGGCCTGTTCCTTCTCGGCCCGTGCGAGAGCGGCCTTGGCCGCCTTCTCGGCTTCCTTCTCCGCCTTCGCCGCTTCGGTGAGCTGCCGCTTCATGGCCGTGGCGTACATGTCGACGTACTCCTGGCCGGAGAGGTTCATGATCTCGTACATGACCTCGTCGGTCACCGCGCGCAGCACGAACCGGTCGTGCTCCATGCCCTGGTAGCGGCTGAAGTCCAGGGGCTTGCCGATCCGGATGCCGGGCCGCATCAGCTTCGGCACGACCTTCCCGGGCGGCTGGATCTTCTCCGTGTCGATCATGGCGACGGGGATGACCGGCGCGCCCGTGGCGAGCGCCACGCGCGCGAGGCCGCCCGGCTTGCCCCGGTAGAGCCGTCCGTCGGGCGAGCGCGTGCCCTCCGGGTAGATCCCGAACAGCTCACCGCGCTCCAGCACGTCGATGCCGCTCTTGATGGCGGCCTCGCCCGCGCCGCGCGCACCGGAGCGGTCCACGGGAAGCTGCCCGACCCCCTTGAAGAAGGCGGCCGTCAGCCGGCCCTTCACACCGGGCGTCGTGAAGTACTCGGCCTTCGCGATGAAGGTGACCTTGCGGTCGAGGACGGCGGGCAGGAAGAAGGAGTCGGAGAACGACAGGTGATTGCTCGCCAGGATCGCAGCGCCCTCGGCGGGTACGTTCTCCAGGCCCTCCACCCAGGGTCTGAAGGCGAGCTTCAGCGGACCCCCGATGGTGACCTTCATCGCGCCGTACAACAACCGAGTGCCTCCTGTATGTGTCGATCAGACCTTAACCCGGAGCGCCGTCAAAGGCTCCGACGGCCCTGGTCGGTGTCAGTGCGGTCGCGTACGGTGAAGGTCCCGCGAACGACGTGCGACCCCTTTCCATGACGTTCCGTGACATTCCGTGATCGTGCCAGTCCCTTCTCACGACCAGGAGGCCGAAGGTGCCGGTCCTTGCCGGAGCCGAGCCGTTTCACCACGAGGGCGGAGAGGTCGCCGTCCTCCTCTGCCACGGCTTCACCGGATCACCGCAGTCGCTGCGCCCCTGGGCGGAGCACCTCGCCGAGCACGGCCTGACCGTCTCCCTGCCGCTGCTGCCCGGGCACGGCACGCGCTGGGAGGACCTGCGGATCACCGGCTGGCAGGACTGGTACGCGGAGGTGGACCGCGCGCTGCGTGTGCTGTGCGAGCGCCGCGAGACGGTCTTCGTGGCCGGTCTGTCCATGGGCGGCGCGCTCGCCCTGCGGCTGGCCGCCAAGCACGGCGACGCCGTCCGCGGTGTCATGGTCGTCAACCCCGCGAACAAGGTGCACGGCCTGGCCGCCCACGCCCTCCCGGTGGTGCGCCACCTCGTCCCCGCGACGAAGGGCATCGCCAGCGACATCGCCAAGCCGGACTGCGCGGAGCTCGGCTACGACCGGGTTCCGCTGCACGCGGCGCACTCGCTGCGGCAGTTCTTCCAGGCCACCGACCGCGAGTTGCCGCAGGTCACGCAGCCGGTGCTGCTGATGCGCAGCCCGCAGGACCACGTGGTGCCGCCCGCCGACTCGGCCCGGATCCTCAGTCGCATCTCCTCGACGGACGTGAAAGAGGTCATCCTGGAACAGAGCTACCACGTCGCCACGTTGGACCATGACGCGGACCGGATCCACGAGGAGAGCCTCGCGTTCATCGGCCGCATCGCGTCCGCCCTCGGCAAGGAGCCCGGGCTCGGCAAGGAAGGGACGACCGCAGGTGGCTGAGCACGACTCCGACCGCGAGGGCCGGGAGCCGGAGGAGAGGGGCGTCCCCATCGACGAGGAGGCCGCCTGGGCGGCGATCGTCGCCGGGTACGGCGAGGAGCCGCCGGACCCGCCGGGCGCCAAGCCGTTCAAGTCCATCGAGGACCTGGCCCTGCCGGCGACCGGGCCCAACGAAGCCGGGATCGACGGCGACCGGGGCGACACGGCCGTGAAGTCCGGGGACACCGTCAAGCCGGCGGAGCCGCGGGAGGCCGAGGAGCCCGGGGACAAGGCCGTGCAGCCCCTGGGAGGCTCGATCTCGTTCGCGCCCGGCGTCGGCCCACGCGACTACACCACGCCCGAGCCCGCCGAGGACGACTTCGATGAGGACGACGAGGGCCACTTCGTGCCCCCGGAGCCGCCCCCGCTGCCCACCGCCGACCCGACCTCCAAGTTCGCCTGGCTCGGCGTGCTCGGCGGGCCGGTGCTGCTCCTGCTGGCCGTGCTGCTCGGCTGGGACATGACGTGGTGGCTGGCCACGCTGGGGATCGGCGGATTCCTGGGCGGGTTCGCGACGCTGGTGATGCGCATGCGCACGGACGACGAGGACGACGACGACCCCGGGCGGGGCGCGGTCGTCTAGGAAGCCTGGGAAGACTGGGAAGCGGGGACTCTGAGGGCGGCCAGGACCGGAAGGTGGTCCGTGGCCGCCCTCAGGTCCGCGTCGGACACCCCCGGCAGGCCGTGGGACGGCACGCCGCAGCCCAGGACCTCGATGCCCTGCGTCACGAAGATCGCGTCGATGCGCTGGTAGGGGTCGGCGGGCGTCCAGGTGTGCTCGCCGCCCCAGGGGGCCGCGGCCCGGCAGTCGGTGAGGCGGTCGGCCAGGCGGCGGAAGGCCGGGCCGCCGGGGCGTTCGTTGAGGTCGCCGCCGGCGATCAGGTGCTCCACGCCCATGCCGGAGAGCCGGTCCAGCAGCATGCCGGACTGCTCGTAGCGCTCGCCCTTCTGGAGGGACAGGTGGCAGCTGAGCACGCCGAGGCGGGCGCCGGCGATGCGGACGACCGCGGTGGCGAAGCCGCGGCGGTGCAGGCCGGGGGTGGGGGGCAGGAGGATGTCCTCCGTGCGTTCGACGGTCGCGCGGAGCGAGCTGAGGATGGCCGGGCCCGTGGTGGTGGCGCCGCCGGTGACGATCACGAGGTCGGAGGCGAGGGCGAGGCGGGCGAGTTTCTTGCGCCAGCGGAAGAAACGGGGGGCTTCTTGGATGAGGACGAGGTCGGGCTCACAGGCCTTGATGACGCGGGCCAGGGCTTCGGTGTCGTCGCGCATGGAGCGGATGTTGTAGCTGAGGACCCTGATGACTGCGGAACCGTCGCGTTCGGTACGCGAGTTGGGGAGCAGCGACATGTGATCAATTTACGCCCAAAGGGGCGGGGCGCGGGGATGGTGCGCGAGTGCCGGTCGTGTGTGGCTGATCGCGCAGTTCCCCGCGCCCCTGAAGCGCGCGTCCCCTGAGGGCGTCTACATGATCGGGTCGGGCTCGCGGGCCAGGTCCGCCGCGCCCACCAGGCCGGCTTTGTTGCCCAGTTCCGCCGCGCGGACCTCGGCCACCGGGCGCCAGTTGCCGCCGACCAGCCAGCGCTTGTACGACTTGCGGATCGGGCCCAGGACCAGCTCGCCCTCGTCGGAGAGACCGCCGCCGACGATGAACGCGGAGGGGTCGAAGAGGGAGGCGAGGTCGGCGAGGCCCGCGCCGACCCAGCGGGCCAGTTCACGGTAGGAGTCGACGGCGACCCGGTCGCCCTGGCGGGCGGCCATGGAGATGTGCTTGCCCTCGATGCCGTCGGGCGTGCCGTTGCCGAGGCCGAGCAGCGTCTCGGCGTTCTCGGGGGTGGCGTTGGCGCGCTGCTTGGCGTACCTCACCAGGGCCCGGCCCGAGGCGTACTGCTCCCAGCAGCCCTGTGAACCGCATCCGCACAGCAGGCCGTCCGGCACCATCCGGATGTGGCCGAACTCGGCGGCCACGCCGAAGTGTCCGCGGCGCAGCTTGTTGCCGATGATGATGCCGCCGCCGAGGCCGGTGCCCAGCGTGATGCAGATGACGTTGCGGTGGCCCTTGCCGGCACCGAACTTGTACTCGCCCCACGCCGCCGCGTTGGCGTCGTTCTCCACGACGACCGGGAGGCCCACGCGGGCCTCGACCTTCTCCTTGAGCGGCTCGTTGCGCCAGTGGATGTTGGGCGCGAAGTAGACCTCGGAGCGCTGCCGGTTGACGTAGCCGGCGGCGCCGATGCCCACGCCGACGATGTCGTGCCCGACGCGTGCGCCGTCCACCGCCGAAGCGATGGCGTCCACGATGCCCTCAGCCGTGCCCGGGGTCGGCACCTTGTGGGTCGAGAGGATGTTGCCTTCCTCATCGACCACGCCGGCCGCGATCTTCGTGCCGCCGATGTCGACGCCGATGGTGAGTCCCATGAATCCCTCAGTTTCGGTCGAGCCCCGCTACGGATAACGGTACCCGAGGCCCTGCCGTCGGTCGGCGGTCGTCCGCACGGTGGGCACCCCCGGGCGGCCGCACCGGAAGTGCCGCTCGGCCGGGACCGGGGACTCAGTCCAGGTCGATGCGCTCCCCGGGACCGGCGTCGTCGCCCCGGTCCCGGCGTCCGCCCCGGTCCCGGCGTCCGCCCTGGTCACGGGGGTCGCCCTGGTCGTCGCGGCCGGTCCAGCGGCGCTCTTGGGCCTGGACGGCGGAGCGGTAGGCGGCGAGCAGTTCGTTCCCGGCCGCCGCCAGGTGGTCGAAGACGTCCGGATTGCGCTCGATGACGGGTTCCACGGCGTCCTTGGCCTGTTGCACGACCTGCCGGACGACCTGCTGGGCTGCGGGCCCTGCGACCGCGCCGAGCAGCGGCGACTGGACGCCGGACAGCTTCTCCGCGACGGCGTCGACGAGCTTCTTCAGCTCGTCGGCCGCGGAACCCGGGGGCGTGCCGTACTGGGTGCGGCGGCGGGCCTTCTCCGCCTGGAGGTCCTCGGCGCACGCGGTCGCCCAGGCGTCGGCGTCGCTCGCCCGCACCTCGTCCGCGGCCTCTTCGCGGGCGGCGCCGGACGGGGAGGGCTCTTCGCTCATGACGGACTCCTGACTACGGTTCGTCCCTACGACGTTACCCGAACGGGCGTACCGCGTTCACGGGCCGGGGCCGGCCGATCCGGCCCGGTCCGTCGCCCGCTGGGTCACCGGCTCTGCGGCCACAGCCCGGGGTCGGGTACGAAGCGGATCCGCAGCTCGCCCTCGCGCAGGGCGGCCCCGTCGACGGTGCAGCGGCGCAGCGCGGAGGGCAGCGGGACGATCCGGCGGAACCGCCCCGCCGTGACGACGAGTTCGTCGCCGCGCCGGACGAGGTCCAGTTCCTCGCGTATGGCGCCGGGCAGCGGGATCCGCCAGACGAGGACGCCGTCCTCGCCGAGCCGGTCGGTCACGGGCCAGTCGGCCGCGGGGGGCGCCGGCCGGCCGCCGGGCACGGCGAGCGCGGTGAGGTCGTCGGTGCCGCGCGGGTCGTGTCCGAGGTGGGCCACGGTCCGGACGTCGTACGACTCCCGCCACTCCTCCAGCGTCTTGCGCTGCTGGGCGACGGGTCCGGCGAGCCAGGTGTCCGGGGAGGCCTCGGGCAGGACCCGGTTGGCGATCACGAGGTCGGTGCGCAGACCGCGCAGGGCGAGGCCGAGGCCGGCGGTGCGCAGCGCTTCGGCACCGGCCGGGCCGGGCTCGGCGACCAGGCGTACGACGGTGTCGCGGTCGGCGACGACCGCTTGGACGGCGGCCAGTTCCAGGTCCCAGCGGCCGGCCGTCTCGTAGAGCCACTCGGCGGGCATGGGGACGCCGGCGAGGCGGCCGAGGACGGGGCGCAGGGCGCGGGCTGCCTGCCGTTCGGCCGGGAGGAGGCGGCGCAGGTAGCGGCGGAGTTCCTCGGGCAGGGCGAGGAGGGCGAGGGCCTGCGGGGCCGGGGGGAGGTCCACGACGAGGGTGTCGTACTCCTCCGACAGCGCGGCGTCGCGCAGGGCGCGCAGCAGGGCGAGTTCCTCGGCGCCGGGCAGGGGGGTGAGTTCCTCGGGGTCGAGGCGGGGGGCGCCGAGGAGGTCCAGGGCGGTGGAGGCGCGGTCCTGGAGTGCCGTGAGGTCTTTGCAGAAGTCCTGGGCGGCGTCGGGGCGCCAGGCGGTGAGCCCGGGGGCGGCCTGGACCGGGGCCGGGCCGGTCGGCACCCCCAGGGCGGCACCGAGGGTGTCCGTGCGGTCGGTGCCGAGGACGAGGGTGCGGGTGCCCTCGGCCGCCGCGGCCAGGGCGGTCGCGGCCGCGAGGGTGGTACGACCGCTGCCGCCGGGGCCGGTGATCAGGATGGTGCGCATGGGGCTGAACGGTACCGGCGTTGACCAGGTGCCTGGTGTGATGCTGTTGGGCGGGGCCGTTGCGCAACCCGGCGGTGCGGGTGCCGCTGCGCCCGCTCTCCCCCGAGCTCTCGGCCTTGCTCGGGCACGGGCCCCCATCGCCTCAGCGGCACGACTGCCCGCAGCCGAGCCGGCCCAGGGGCGCGGGGAACTTGCGCGACCGGCCACGGCGGGCCCGCGCCGGCACACGGGCGAACCGGCTGAGCGGCTCGCCCGGCCGGGCCGCGCACGCGCACCCTGCGGCGGGGCCCCTACTTGCCCGACTCCACCCGCTTCTTCAGACCCGCCAGCGCCCGGTCGATGATGACCTTCTCCGCCTTGCGCTTGATCATGCCGAGCATGGGGATCTTGACGTCCACGGTCAGGAGGTACGTCACCTCCGTGCCGCCCGCGCCGGACGGCTTGAGGATGTACGAGCCGTCGAGGGAGCGCAGCATCTGGGACTTCACCAGCGTCCAGGACACCTCGTTCTCGCCGGTCCAGGTGTACCCGAGGACCTGGTCGTCCTTGATCGCGCCCGCGTCCATGACGAGGCGGACCTGCTCGGCGCGGCCCTGGGCGTCGGTCTTGAGGACCTCCGCCTCCTTCACCTCACCGGTCCAGTCCGGGTAGCGGGCGAAGTCGGAGATGACCGCCATGACGTCGGCCGGGGCGGCCTCGATGGTGATGCTCGAGCTGGTGTGTTCCGCCATCGCCGTGGCTCCTCCAGATGCGGGCCGGTAAGACGTCGTCCTGCGCACGTGTGTGCAGCGTGAAGGCTACCGCGCACGGGGCCCGCGGATCTCACCCGACCTGGGCCGCCCTCACCACTCCAGCGCCCACGGGGTCCCGGTCGACGCGAAGTGCCCCACGTTCACACACTCGGTCGCCCCGATCCGCATCCTCTTCACCAGCGGCTGGTGGACGTGCCCGAAGAGGGAGTAGCGGGGCCGGGTGCGGCGGATGGCGTCCAGCAGGGCCCGGCTGCCGCGTTCGAAGCGGCGGGCGACGGTGTCGTAGACCAGCTCGGGGACCTCGGGCGGGATGTGCGTGCAGAGCACGTCGACCTCGCCGACCGCCTCGATCTTCGCCGCGTACTCCTCGTCGCTGATCTCGTACGGCGTGCGCATCGGTGTGCGCAGGCCGCCGCCGACGAAGCCGAAGACCCGGCCGCCGATCTCGACGCGCTCGCCGTCGAGGACGGTCGTGCCGGGGCCCGCGTACTCCCGCCACAGGGGCGGCATGTCGACGTTGCCGTAGGTCGCGTACGTAGGAGAGGGGAATGCGGCGAACAGCTCGGCGTACTGCTTGCGGACCGCCTCCTCGATCACCGTGGCGCGGTTCTCCTGGAGGCCGGCCCACAGCGAGGCCCCGAGCACCCTGGCCTCCTCGAAACGGCGGGCGGTGCGCAGCGCGACGATGCGGTCGGCGTTCTCGACGCCGAACAAGTCGGGGAAGATGCCGCGCGAGTGGTCCGCGTAGTCGAGGAAGAGGACGAGATCGCCCAGGCAGATCAGGGCGTCGGCGCCCTCGCCAGCCCTGGCCAGGTCGCGGGCGTTGCCGTGCACGTCGCTGACCACGTGGACGCGCGTCCGCTGGTTTCCGGCTGGTGTGGGTGCCATGACGATCAAGCGTAGGTCGCGCGCTGCCCTTGTGAACAGTGGCGGCCCTACCTGCGGTTACTGGCCAGTCAGTTAGCCCGTGGACTACTGTGCGCGAAGGAATACCCAACTGTGTGACGCAGCGAACATCTCGATGGGACCCCCTGTCGTAGAAGCCATACCGGCGGGTAACGTCCGGGCAGTCCAGTCGTGCTCTGCATTTCAACAAGTGAATGCGCGAGCACCTCCCCGAGCCTTGGACCGCACCGTCGCAGCACACACCGTCGTGGCGCCGGCGCCCTATGAGGAGCAGCAGTCTTGCGCGAGTTCAGCCTTCCGGCTTTGTACGAGGTCCCTGCGGACGGAAATCTGACCGACATCGTCCGCAGAAACGCCGCGCAGCACCCGGACGTCGCCGTCATCGCCCGCAAGGTCGGCGGCAGCTGGCAGGACGTCACCGCCACCACCTTCCTCGCCGAGGTGCACACGGCGGCCAAGGGACTGATCGCCGCCGGGGTCCAGCCGGGCGACCGGGTGGGCCTGATGTCCCGCACGCGGTACGAGTGGACGCTGCTGGACTTCGCGATCTGGAGCGCGGGCGCGGTGACCGTGCCGGTGTACGAGACCAGTTCACCGGAGCAGGTGCAGTGGATCCTCGGCGACTCGGGCGCGACCGCCTGCGTGGTGGAGTCGCAGGCCCACGCGGCCGCGATCGAGTCGGTGCGCGACGGGCTGCCGGCGCTCAAGCACGTGTGGCAGATCGACGGCGGCGGCGTCGACGAGCTGGGCCGGCTCGGCCAGGACGTCACCGACGAGACGGTCGAGGAGCGGGGCTCGTTCGCCAAGGCCGACGACCCGGCGACGATCGTCTACACCTCCGGCACCACCGGCCGCCCCAAGGGCTGCGTGCTCACCCACCGCAGCTTCTTCGCCGAGTGCGGCAACATCGTGGAACGGCTGCGTCCGCTGTTCCGCACCGGCGAGTGCTCGGTGCTGCTGTTCCTGCCGCTCGCGCACGTCTTCGGCCGGCTGGTGCAGATCGCGCCCATGATGGCGCCGATCAAACTGGGCACGGTCCCGGACATCAAGGACCTCACCGACGAGCTGGCCGCGTTCCGCCCGACGCTGATCCTCGGTGTGCCGCGCGTCTTCGAGAAGGTCTACAACTCGGCGCGCGCCAAGGCCCAGGCCGACGGCAAGGGCAAGATCTTCGACAAGGCCGCCGACACCGCGATCGCCTACAGCAAGGCGCTGGACACCCCCTCGGGCCCGTCGTTCGGCCTGAAGATCAAGCACAAGACGTTCGACAAGCTCGTCTACAGCAAGCTCCGGGCGGTCCTCGGCGGCCGGGGCGAGTACGCCATCTCCGGCGGCGCCCCGCTGGGCGAGCGCCTCGGGCACTTCTTCCGCGGCATCGGCTTCACGGTCCTGGAGGGCTACGGCCTGACCGAGTCCTGTGCGGCCACCGCGTTCAACCCCTGGGACCGGCAGAAGATCGGCACGGTCGGGCAGCCGCTGCCCGGCTCGGTGGTGCGCATCGCCGACGACGGTGAGGTGCTGCTGCACGGCGAGCACCTGTTCAAGGAGTACTGGAACAACCCCGGCGCGACCGCCGAGGCGCTGGCAGACGGCTGGTTCCACACCGGTGACATCGGCACCCTCGACGAGGACGGCTACCTCCGGATCACCGGCCGCAAGAAGGAGATCATCGTCACCGCGGGCGGCAAGAACGTCGCCCCGGCCGTGATCGAGGACCGCATCCGGGCGCACGCGCTGGTCGCGGAGTGCATGGTGGTGGGCGACGGGCGGCCGTTCGTGGGCGCGCTGGTCACCATCGACGAGGAGTTCCTGGGCCGCTGGTGCTCCGACCACGGCAAGCCGGCGGGTTCCACCGCGGCGTCGCTGAGCGAGGACCCGGACCTGCTGGCCGCGATCCAGGCGGCGATCGACGACGGCAACGCCGCGGTGTCGAAGGCGGAATCGGTGCGGAAGTTCCGCATTCTGTCCTCCCAGTTCACGGAGGAGTCGGGTCACCTGACGCCCTCGCTGAAGCTGAAGCGGAACGTGGTGGCGAAGGACTACGCGCACGAGGTCGAGGCGATCTACGCGAAGTGACCTCGGCCGGGCCGGCTATGGCGCGGTGTCCTCGGCGAGGACCCGCGCCATCGTGCGTTCGGCGAGGGCGGTGATGGTCACGAAGGGATTGACCCCGAGCGACCCGGGCACGAGCGAGCCGTCGGTGACGTACAGGCGGGAGTACCCCTTGACCCGCCCGTAGGCGTCCGTCGCCCGGCCCAGCACGCAGCCGCCCAGCGGGTGGTAGGTGAAGTCGTCGGCGAAGACCTTGCTGCCGGAACCGAACAGGTCGTACCGGTAGATCGTCGCGTTGGCCGCGTTGATGCGGTCGAAGAGCTTCTTGGCCATGGCGACGGAGACCGCCGAGTGGGCGGCCGTCCAGCCGAGCCGGAGCCGGTCCGAGCCGGTGTCGTAGGAGAAGGACGCCCGTTCCCGGTTCCTGGTGATCGCCAGGTAGAGGCTCACCCAGTGCTCCAGACCCGTCGGCAGCGGGGCGATCTCGGCGAACACCGGGTTGGCGGTGTTCGCCCAGTCGTCGATGCCCATGACCGGCATGGTCGACTGGTTCGCGCCCACGGTGTCCCACAGGTGGTTGGCCCGGCCGAGCATCACGTTGCCGTTGGCGCCCCAGCCGGCTCCGACGCTTGCGTCGAGTTCGGGCAGGGTGCCCGTCTCCCGGGCGCGCAGCAGCAGTTCGGTCGTGCCGAGGCTGCCGCCGCCGAGGAAGAGGTACGTGCAGCCGTACTCCTTGGTCTCGACGACGCGGCCGGTGTGGTCGATGCGGTCGGCGGTCAGGACGTAGGTGCCGTCCGGCGCGCGGCTGATCGCGCGCACCTTCTCCAGGGTGTGGACGGTGACCTTGCCGGTGCCGAGCGCGCCGGCGAGGTACGTCTTGTCGAGGCTGCGCTTGCCGTGGTTGTTGCCGTAGATGACCTCGCCGCCGAGCGCCGACTTCGGGGCGGTGCCGGCCGCCTCACGCTGCATGTGGCCGAAGTCGTAGACGCTGGGGACGAAGGTGGTCCGCAGGCCGGTCTTCTCGGCGTGCTTGCGGGAGACCCGGCTGAAGCGGTACCACTCCGTCGACTCGAACCAGGCCGGATCGACGGTGTTCACGCCCAGAGCGGCCCGGGCGCGCGGGAAGTACGTGCCGTACATCTCGTCGGCGTCGACGGTGGGGAACTGTTCGGCGAAGTACGGCCGGGGCGGGGTGACCGCCATGCTGCCGTTGACCAGGGAGCCGCCGCCGACGCCCCGGCCGACGTACACGGACATGTGGTCGAAGTGCACGCGGTCCAGGACGCCCGGGTAGCGGCCGATGTCCCGGTTGACGACGTCCAGCCAGAGGAAGGTGCCGAGGGGGGCCTCGGTGCGGTCGCGGAACCACATGGAGCGGTGGTCGGGTGCGCTGGTGGTGCAGAAGACCTTGCCGTCGGGGCCGGCGGTGTTCCAGAGGCGGCCCATCTCCAGGACGATCGTGCGGATGCCGGCCTGGCCGAGACGGAGCGCGGCCACGGCGCCGCCGTAGCCGGAGCCGATGACGATCGCGGGGGCGGTGTCGACCGCGTCGGGCTGGGCGGCTCGGGCGCTTTCGAGGCCGATGCGGGTGAAGCCGAGGGTGGCTGCGGTCTGCAGGGCTGCCATGCCCAGGATTTGACGTCTTGTCAGGTGACGATGCGTCAGGTTAGATGTCATGGGCGCAGCATCGGCGGATTTTTGGGTTCCGCCTAGTGGGGTGCAGCTTGATCCTTGTGGGCGGGCGCGGGCTGTCTGTGGTTTCTCGCGCCCACGCGGCGGAGCCGCATATCGGTACAGCCCCGCGCCCCTATGGCCCTAAAGCAAGCTTTTGAGGTTCTCCGCGAGCAAATCCCAGCGCCACTTCTCCTCGACCCACTCCCTGCCCCGCTCCCCCATCCTGCGGCGCAGCCAGGGGTCGCCGAGGAGGACGGTGATGCGGTCGGCCGTCTCCTCCGGGGAGCCGCCCCTCACCACCCAGCCCGTCTCGCCGTCCAGGACCGCGTCCGGGGCGCCGCCGGAGTCGCCGGCCACGACCGGGAGGCCCGTCGCGGAGGCCTCCAGGTAGACGATGCCGAGGCCCTCGACGTCCAGGCCGCCGCGGCGGGTGCGGCAGGGCATCGCGAAGACGTCGCCGACGCCGTAGTGGGCGGGCAGCTCGGACCAGGGCACGGCGCCGGTGAAGCGTACGGCCGAGGCGACGCCGGTCTCGTGCGCGAGCCGCCGCAGGTCCTGCTCGTACGGGCCGCCGCCGACGATCAGCAGGACGGTGTCCGGCTCGGCCGCCAGGATGCGCGGCAGGGCCCGGATCAGTGTGTCCTGGCCCTTGCGGCGCACGAGCCGGGAGACGCAGACCACGACCGGGCGGTCCGTCAGGCCCAGCCGGGCCCGCACCTCCTCGCCGCCGGAGCCGGGGTGGAAGGTCTTCTCGTCGACCCCGGGCGGCAACTGCGCCATCCGCGCTGCCGCGCCGGGCGTCAGGGCGGAGGCGATGCGTGAGCGGGTGTACTCGCCGAGGTAGGTGATGGTGTCGGTGGAGTCCCCGATCCGCCGCAGCAGCTGCCGGGCCGCGGGCAGCTGCGCCCAGCCGGCCTCGTGGCCGTGCGTGGTGGCGACCAGCCGCTCGGCGCCCGCCGCGCGCAGGGCCGGTGCCATCAGGCCGAGCGGGGCCGCCGCCCCGAACCACACCGAGGTGCAGCCGTGCTCCCGCAGCAGACCGACGGCCCGCCGGGTGGGACCCGGCGTGGGAAGCAGCATGGTCGTGCGGTCCCGTACGACGGTGAAGGGCTGCTCGGCGTCGAAGGCGCGGGTCGCCTCGACGCCCTCCCGGGTCCGCTTCCAGGTCGAGGCGTAGACGACCAGCCGCTGCGGGTCCAGCCGCAGCGCCATGTTGTGCAGGAACGCCTGGATGCCCCCGGGCCGCGGCGGGAAGTCGTTGGTCACGATCAGGGTCTTGCGCACGCCGCCGACCCTACCCAACGGCCCTTGCCGCCGTACGCGCCGGCAGGTATGGCACGCTCACAGCTGACGGGCCCATCATGGCCCCCTCAACACGGCGCACGAACGGGCAGGGATCACGTGAAGACGACGGGCACGAGGCGGTCCCTGGCATGGCTGCCGGTGGTCTGGTGTCTCACGAGGCTGTTGCTGCTGCTTTTCGTCCTGAAGGTGTACGTCTTCCCAGGCCCGGACGTCACGAGCGACGTGCACGTGATCTACCGGGGCTGGTACGAGGTCCTCAGCACCGGAACGTTCCCGCTGCGCGACGTCACCTGGCAGTACCCGCCCGCCGCCGCGCTGGCGATCCTCTCCCCCGGCCTGCTGCCCTTCCTGGACTACGGCACCGCGTTCTTCGTACTGGTCTGCGTCACCGACCTGGCCGTGCTGGTCCTGATGACCTGCGCCGGACGCCGCCCGGGCCGCTCGCTGCGCGGCGCCTGGGTGTGGGTGATCGGCGTGCCGCTGCTCGGCCCGACGGTCTACGCCCGCTACGACGTGATGGTCGCGGCGGTGGCCATGGCCGCCCTCCTCGCGGGCGCCCGGCACCCGAAGGCGCTGGGGGCCCTGGCCGCGTTCGGCGCCCTGCTGAAGGTCTGGCCGGCGATGCTGCTGCTGGCCGCCCGCCGCCGCAGCGCCTGGGTGTCGGCCCTGGTGACGGGCATCGTGGTGACGGGTGCGTTCGCGCTGGCCATGCCGGGCGCGTTCGCGTTCCTGACCTTCCAGCGCGACCGGGGCACAGAGGTGGAGTCGCTCGGCGCGCTGGTCTTCCATGTCGCGCGGCACTTCGGCTGGCAGGGCGAGGTGAAGCTGAACTACGGCTCGATCGAGTTCCTCGGGCCGTATGTGAGCGAGGTGAGCACGGGCGCCCTGTTCCTGACCGGGGCGGCCTTCGGCTGGCTGGTGCTGTGGCGGCTGCTGGCCAAGCGCTTCGAGGAGCACACGCTCGCCGACGCGGCCTTCGTGGCGGTGCTGATGTTCACCACCACCAGCCGGGTGATCAGCCCGCAGTACATGGTGTGGCTGGTCGGGCTGGCGGCGGTGTGCCTGTACTACCCCGGGAGCCGGATGCGGCTGCCGGTCGTCCTGGTGCTGGTGGCGTGCTTCGTGACGGTGCTGGAGTTCCCGTTCTACTTCGCCAACGTCGTCGCCAGCGACGGCCTCGGCCTCACCCTGCTGTTCCTGCGCAACGGCCTCCTGGTGGCCGCCGCGCTGATCGCGGCCCGTGCCCTGTGGCGTGCGGCGGTGCCGCGTACCCTCCCCGCCGCCGTGCCCGCTCAGCCCGTCCGGACCGACGAGACCCCCGTCTCCTCCTGAACCGGGTCCCGCCGGAACAGCAGCCCCGCCGCCGCGCACTGCACGGCCGCCGCGAGCGCCATCGCGAGACACACCCCGGGGAGCCCGAACTCCGTGAGGGCGTACGCCAGTCCCAGCTGGACGGCCGTCCCGAGCACGGTCACCCGCAGCAGCACGGGGGCCCGCCCGCTGCCCTCGAAGACCCCGCCGAGCGCGATGAGGCAGCCCAGCAGCACCAGGTAGGGCCCGACGCAGCGCAAGAACAGCACGCCCTCGCCCGCGACCCGGGGCCCGGCGCCGAAGGCGGCCATGATCCACGGGGCGGTGACGGCCAGGAGCACGGCGGCGGCGAGCCCGACGGCGCCGGAGAGGAGCACGGCCTGCCGCCCGATCGCCCGCCGGGCGTCCTGTCCGGCGCCCCGCGCGTGCGCGGTATGGATGGAGGCGGCCTGCCGGACGGCGTAGAAGGCCATGGTCGCCACGTACATGACCTTGTAGGCGATCGCGTACGCCGCCACCGCCGTCACCCCGAGCCGCGCCACGACCGCGACCAGGACCAGGGCGCCGGTCTGCCGCACGGTGAAGTCCGCTGACATGGGCAGGCCGGTCCTCAGCGTGCGCCGCAGGGAGGCCTCCAGGGGCTCGCCCGGTTCGGCCCTGCGGGCCGTGCGCAGCAGGGGGGAGCGCCGCAGCGCCACCAGTCCGGCCCCGAGCGCCACGCACCGGGACAGCACCGTCGCGGCGGCGGCGCCCCGGACGCCGTAGAGGTGGATGAAGAGCGGGTCGAGGGCCAGGATCAGGCCGCCTGCCAGCAGGGCGAGGCGCATCGGGGTGCGGGTGTCGCCGGTGCCCTTGAGGATGCCGTCGACGAGCTGCTGGGCGAAGAAGACGGCCAGGCCCGGCATGGAGAGCGTGAAGTAGGCGACGGCGAGCGGGAGTGCGGCACTGTCGGCCCCGCCCAGCACCAGCCGGGCAAGCGGTTCGCGCCCCAGCAGACCGCAGGCCACGACCACCGGCGTCACCAGCGCCCACAGCGCCCACCCGCCGCGCACCGCGGCCCGTACGGCGGCGGGGTCGCGGGCGCCCCGGGCGTGGGCGACCAGCACGGTCGTGCCGGAGCCGAAGACCAGGGCGATGCCGAGCAGCACGTTCTCCGTGGTGGTCGCCACGGCGACGGCGGCCACGGCCGGTCCGCCCAGCCGGGCGACCCAGACGGTGTTGATGATCCCGGCGGCGACGGAGGCGAGCAGCGAGAAGTAGACGGGCCGGGCGAGCAGCACGAGCTGTTCGCGGTGGGCGTTCACGGTGAGGGTCCCCCTGAGTCCTGATGAACCGCGATGCGGCCTACCTCGATTCGAGCTATCACGTTTCGAGGTATCTCGCTAAGAGGTAGCATGCGCCCTGACCCGCCCGCAAGGAGGACCATGCTGGAGCTGTCGATCCTGGGCTTCCTGGCCGAGGAGCCCCTGCACGGCTATGAGTTGAAGGACCGCATCACGGCGCTGACCGGGCATGTCCGGCCGGTCAGCGACGGCGCGCTCTACCCGGCGATCACCCGGCTCACCGCGAAAGGCCTGCTCGACCAGCACACCGAGCCGGGCGCGAGCGCGGCCCCGCGCCGGATCCTCGCCCTCACCGCCGAGGGCCGGGAGGAACTGCTGGCGCGCCTGCGCGACCCGAAGCAGACGGAGATCACCGACCACGTCCGCTTCAATACGGTCCTCGCGTTCCTGCGCCACCTGCCCGACCGGCACGAGCAGGCCGCGGTGCTGCGCCGCCGGCTGGACTTCCTCCAGACGCCGTCGAGCTTCTTCTACGACTCCGGCAAGCCGGTCCGCGCCGAGGAGTCGGACGACCTGTTCCGCCAGGGCATGCTGCGCGTGGCCCGGGCGACGGGCGAGGCCGAACGGGCCTGGCTGCGCGAGGCCATCGAGCTGCTCGACCGGCCGGAGTGAGACCGCGGACGGCCCGGCCCCGGGTCAGCCCAGCTGCTCCCGCAGATAGGCCCGCCACTGCTCCGTGAAGGCCTCCGGCGTCGTCCCCAGAACCTTCCGCATCGCGTCCTCCACCGCCCCGGGCCGCTCCCGGTGCTCCCCGACGGCCCGGTAGAAGTCGCGCAGCCGGGCCTCGCCCCAGTGGTCGGCGATCAGCCGGCAGGCCGTCCAGCCGCTCTCGTAGGAGCGGGCCAGGCGGCTCGCGTCGCCGGTGAAGCCGAAGTCCTCGTCGTCCGGGAGCGCGGTGGGGACCCGGCCCGCACCGACCGCCCGGGACAGTTCGGGCGCGGCCTCGGCAGGGGTGCGGCCGGTGGTGCGGTAGCCGACCCAGTCGGCGTACCCCTCGGACAGCCACAGGGGCGTGGCGGCCGTGGTGCGGGAACGGGTGGCGACATGGGTGGTCTCGTGGGTGACGACGACCTGCTCGCCGGGACCCCCGAGGAGCGCGAACGCGTCCGGGTTGACGATGATCCGGTCCGCCGACGCCCGGTCCCGCACACCCGTCTCGCCGGTGGTGACCGCCGCGATCCCGCGGTAGGAGGAGGCGGGCGAGCCGAGCAGCCCCGCCATCCCCTCCAGCGACCTCGGTACGAGTACGACGACCCGCCGGCTCCATTGCGTGCCCCAGGCGTCCGACACGGCGGGCACGGCACGGTCGGCCAGGTCGGCGAAGTCCCGCAGCGCCCGCCCGGACTGCCCGACGCCGAGCACGAGACTGTACCGGCCCCGGACGAGGTGCACCGCCCCCTGGTCCCAGAGCTGTTGCGCGGACTTCTTCGCGGGCCGGTCGGTGTCGACGGACCACTTCCCGTCCGCGTCCCGGCTCAGCCGCAGGGTGCGCCCGGCGGTCACCGGCGCCCGGTCGTACCCCGCGACGCGGTAGCGCAGTTCGGCGTCGGCGGTGGCTGTGTCGCCGGTGCGGCGCAGTCCGGTCACCCGGTACGACCAGGCGGCCACCGGCACCTCGCGCAGTCTGGCGAAATCCGTCCCCCTGCCCGTGCGTTCGTAGGCCCGCTCGTCGCGGTCGAGGACGGCTGCGGCCCGCCGGTCCAGAAGCCGCTGGACGTCGGCCGTGGCACGGTCGGCCGCGGGCCGCCCGCCGCACCCGGTCAGGGCGACGAGCAGCACGACGAGCGCCACGAGCACGGACCCCGACCTTCGACCAGCCACGTTCCCGATCGTACGGGCGCCGGGCCGCCCCGGTCAGACCCTGGTGACCGACGAGACGGGCATCATCCCGACCGGGTCGTAGCGCACGGGCGCGCCGGGGTAGGGCGCGTGGATGACCTGGCCGTTGCCCATGTACATCCCGACGTGGCTGGCGTCGCCCCGGTAGACGACCAGGTCACCGGGGCGTGCCTCGGACAGCGGGACCTGCCGGCCGGCGTACCGCTGGGCCTGCGAGGTGCGCGGCAGGGAGACCCCGGCCTGCGCGTACGACCACTGCATCAGGCCCGAGCAGTCGAAGCCGGTGGGCCCGTTGGCACCCCAGACGTAGGGCTTGCCGAGCGCGCTGCGGGCGGCTGCGACGGCGGCCGACCCGCGTCCCGAGGCGGCGGTGGCGCCATCGAGGCCGGGCAGGTCGCCGCGGCCGGAGCGGGAGGCCCGGCCGTAGGCGTCGCGCTCGGACTCCGGCAGGGAGTTGAGCAGCCGCCGGGCCGTGGCGAGTTTGCGCTCGACGGTCTTCTTGTGCGCGGCGACGGCCTTACGGCTCCGGTCCAGTTCGCGGAGCTTCCCGGCGGCCTCCTCGCGGTCCTGGGCGAGTTCGCGCAGGGCGTGCCGGAGTTGCTTCAGCTCACCGGCCTGGTGGGCGGTGAGACGGTCGAGCCGGGACGCGTGGTCGAGGTAGTCGTCCGGGTCGTCGGAGAACAGCAGGGCGAGGGACGGGTCGATGCCGCCCTCGCGGTACTGGGCGCCGGCCAGCGAACCGAGGGACTCCCGCAGGGTGTTGACGCGGTGCTGGCGCCGGGCGATGCGGTCCCGGGCGATGCCGGCCTCGTCGCGCAGCTCGTCGGCGCGCTCGTCGGCCGCGTTGTACGCCTCGGTCGCCTTCTCGGCCTGCTCGTAGAGCCGGTCCACCGAGGCCCGGGTGTCGTCGTACGGTGTGGCGGTGGCCGGCACGGCGCCCACGGCGGCGGCCGCGACGGACAGGAAGCCGACCGCGGCACCGGCGCCCCGGTCGAACCCGGACGGTGCAAGGCGGCGATGAGACCCCACGGGAAGCCGCTCTCCTTCCGCTGGCGGACTTGGAACGCGGCAGACAGTAGCCCCGCGGCAGGGGGCCGCCAACGACCATCCGTGGGTATCCGGCACGGCGCCCCGCCGCTGACGCAGGTCAATGGCGGGGCGTGGGCTCACTCGGGCTGTTGCGATTCGCCCGAACGGCGGACACGGTGTCCTGATCTTGAGGACGCCGGGAGTCTTTGAGGGGCGGCGGCGGGGGCCGGGATCAGACCCGGACGCCGAACATGAACGGGCCGCCGATGGTGTTCATCGACTCGTAGCGGACGACCGTGCCGGTGCGCGGGGCGTGGATGATCTGCCCGTTGCCGGCGTAGAGGCCCACGTGGTGCAGGTCGTTGAAGAAGAAGACCAGGTCGCCGACCTTGAGCTGGCTGACCGAGTAGATCTTGGTGCCGGCCCCGGTCTGGGCCTCGGAGGTGCGCGGGATCTGGACGCCGGCGGCGGCGTACGCCCGGGAGGTGAGGCCGGAGCAGTCGTAGGAGCTCATGCCGGTGGCGCCGTAGACGTAGGGCTTGCCGAGCTGGCTCTGGGCGAAGGCGAAGGCGGCGGCGGCACGGCCGGAGCCGGGCGGGACGTCGGCGGTGAGGGCGTCGCGCTCGGCGGTGCGGCTGGCGCGGTTCTGCTCTGCGGCCAGTTCGGCCTTCTGGGCCGCGGTGAGGCTGTTGAGCAGCTTCTGCGCGGAGGAGAGCTTGCCCTGGACTTCCTTCTTCTTCTTGCCGAGTTCGGTCCGGGTGGAGGCGAGGTCCTTGAGCTTCTCGGAGGCCTCGGCGCGCTCCTGGGCCAGTTCGCGCTGCTTCTCCTGGACCTTCTTCAGCGCCTCGACCTGCTGGCTGCTCAACTGGTCGAGGGTGGAGGCCTTGTCCAGGTAGTCCTCCGGGTTCGCGGAGAGGAACAGCTGGACGGAGGGGTCGATGGAGCCGGTGCGGTACTGCGACGCGGCGGCGAGGCCCAGGCTGTCGCGGAGCTCGTTGAGCTCCTCCTGGCCGCGGGCCACGTTGTCCTGGATGGTGGAGATCTCCTTCTGGAGCTTCTCCTGCTTCTCCTTGGCCCCGTTGTACTTCTCGGTGGCCTGCTCCGCCTCTTCGTAGAGCTTGTCGACCTTGGCCTTGACCTCGTCCTTGCTCGGCTTCTCGCTGGGGGCGGCGTTGGCGGCCTGCGAGCTGAAGGCGACGGCAGCGGCGGCGGCGGTGGTCAGCACGGTCACACGTGCGCGGCTCGGCTGCTTGGGACGACGGTGGGACGCCACGGGTGAAAAGCTCCTTCTCAGCCCCTCCGCCGTCTCTCCCGATGAGTGATCACCCGAGCGGAGGTTTCGGCCCGACCCTAGTGACCTTCCTGTGATCAGTTCAAATCCTCAGATGAAAAATTGCGTCACGGTAGGCCAACTTTTCCTCTGGACTCACGGGTGGTGAGACCCACTTGACGCACGGTGGCTCACAGGTCCCGTCAATTCGGGCATCAGGCCCGGACGTTACGCATGGGGCGTACGTCTCCTAGGGCCGCGAAAGGCGCTTGAGGAGCATCGCCGAGGCCACCGGGCGGGCGCCGGCGCGGGCCACGCCGTCGGCGACCTCCCGGTCGGTGGAGGCCACGATGACCGGGCGACCCGGGGGCTCGGCACGCACCAGCTGCCGGATCAGCTCGTCGGCGGTGACGCCGGGCTTCGAGAAGAGCACCCGGACGCCGCGCGGCGGCGCGAGCAGCACCGGCGCGGCGAGCTCGGCGCCGTCGAAGACGCAGGTCACCTCGGCGCCGCTCTGCGCGGCGAGTTGGGAGAGCTGCCCGAGCAGCCTGAGGCGCTGCTTCTCCAGCGGCATCTGCGGATAGCCGGTCTTGGTGACGTTGTAGCCGTCGACGACGAGATGGGCCTGCGGGAGCGCCAGCAGCTGGTCCAGGACCTGCGGGTCGTGCTCGGACAGGGCACGGGCGGCGATGTCCTTCGGGGACATCCGGCCCGGCTCGACGGCGTCGACGGTCTCGGCGGGGCGCACCGACACCGGCGGCAGGGCCAGTTCGCGGCGGAGCCCCTGGGCGGCGTCCAGCAGGGTGTCCAGCAGCAGCCGGACCCGCATGTCCTCGACGCTGCGGCCCTCGCGGGCGGCCCGGCGCGCGGCCTCCAGGGCGGCCTCGGTCTCGCCCAGCCGGGACTTGAGGCGCCGGGTCTCGCTCTCGGCGGCGGACACCTGGGCGTGCCCCTCGGCGCGGACGGCCTCGATCTCGCCCTGCGCCTTGCGCAGGGCGGCCTCACCGCGCTTGACGTCGCTGAGGGCGGCGCGCAGCTTGCGGTGCAGCGACTCGGTTTCCTTCTTGGCCGATTCCAGCTCCGTGCGCAGCCGCTCGGTCTCGGCCCGGGTGTGGTCGCGGGCCCGGTCCAGTTCGGCGCGCAGCCGCTCCAGCTCGGCCCGGCCCTCCTCGTCGGCGCGCTCGGCGTCGGCCCGCTGGGCCTCCTCGCCGGCGGCCGTCACCTGCTTCACCCAGCCGGGGGGCCGCAGTACGTAGGCCGCGGCCGCCACGTCGAGCGGGTCCGCGGCCGGGGGCGGGGAGCCGGAGTCCAGGGCGCCGGTCAGTTCCGGCTGGGCCTCTCTGAGCTTCTCGCCGATGCGCTGCCGGAACAGCGGGTCGGTCTCCAGGGCGGCCGCCATCGCGTTGCCGGCGAACTTCGCCCGGCGGTTCGGTGCGAACCGGGCGTACTGCCTCAGTTGCGCGGGCAGCTCCCCGACCGTCAGCGCGCCGAAGCCGTCGGAGACGATCTGCACGACCCTGCGGCGCACGCCGTCGGGCAGCGGACGGTCGAGCACCTCGGCGGCGCCGTCGTCCGGCCCCCCGCCCGTGGTCTCCACCATCCGTCACACCCCAATGCCTGAGCGGGGCCGGCTCCTGTCAGGAGCCGGCGCCCGGCCTGTCCACGAGTTCCACCTGGTCCACCGCGTTGCACCAGCGGCAGCGCACCGACTCGATGGTCTCACTGAGCACCTCGCGCTCCTCGACCTTCGGCTCTCCGGCCAGGTCGAGGTGGACGTACTCGACGACCTTCGCCGAGCGGGTCACGTCGAACCTCGTGAGGTTGCCGCAGAGGGTGCAGCGCCACCGCGTCTCGGCGGTCGGCAGGGGAACCGTCATCGTGACCTGTTCTCTTTCCTTCTAGTGTCCGCGACGCGACCGGCATCCCCGGTGCGTGTGGCTCGTAACCCTACGGCCTGGCGGGTACCCGCCGCCCGCGCGTCCACGGCGGCGAGGCGGTCTGGGTGGTTGCGTCCGGTTACGTCATGCTCTGTATTCATGATCCGCAAGTGGAGTGCGTCGCTCGTCCGGGCCGGCAGAGCGGCCCGGGGGTCGTCGGCGCCCGTGACGTACTCACTGATCGCCCTGTGCTGCCTGGCCTTCCTGGCCGGGCCCGCCTCGGGCCTGAATCCGGCCTACGGCACGGGCGACGAACTGCTCGCCGTGCAGCGGGCCTACTTCCGGCGCTGGGGCGTCATTCCCGCAGAACTGTTCGAAGGGTCCGCGGGGTCGGCCCTCACCCCCGCCACCGCGCTCTTCGTCCACGGCAGCTGGGTGCACCTGCTCGGCAACATGCTCTTCCTCTACGTCTTCGGGGCGATGACCGAGGAGCGGATGGGGCGAGTGCAGTTCACCCTGTTCTACGTCGGCTGCGGCTACCTGGCCCTGCTGGGCTACGCCGTCGCCAACGCGGACTCCGAGCAGTCCCTGGTCGGTGCCTCGGGGGCGATCTCCGCGGTCCTCGGTGCGTTCCTCTACCTGTTCCCCCGGGCCAGGGTGACCAGTCTCCTGCCGTTCCTCTTCTTCCTGCCGGTGCGTTTCCCGGCGTGGGTGGTGCTGCCGTTCTGGGCGGCACTGCAGTGGCTGGCGGCGGGGCGGGCCTCGGACGGGCCGGGGGTGGCCTACCTCGCCCACCTGATCGGATTCGGGCTGGGCTTCGGCTATGCGTCGGTCCGCTACGGCCGTCCCACCAGCCCTACTAGAGTGAAGGCCGCCCCTGCTCCGGCCCCCGAGGGAGAGAACCAGCCGTGATCACCGCGATCGTCCTCATCAAGACCAGCGTGGACCGGATCCCCGAGATCGCCGAGTCGATCGCGGCGCTGGACAGCGTCAGCGAGGTCTTCTCCGTCACGGGCACCTACGACCTGATCGCGATGGTCCGGGTCAAGGAGCACGAGGACCTGGCGGAGGTCATCCCGGGCCGGATCAGCAAGATCCCCGGGGTGGAGGGCACCGACACGCACGTGGCGTTCCGCACGTACTCCCAGCACGACCTGGAGGCGGCCTTCTCGATCGGGCTGGACAACTAGCGACGGCGTGCTGCCCGCCGGGCCCCGGATGAGAAGTTCTTCATCCGGGCTTCATCCCGCTCCCCTGGTTCCCTCCGCAGGATCGGGCGCATGGTTTTCTCTCGCCGGATGGCGGCCCTGTCCGCCGTCGTGCTGATCCCGCTGGGCATCGCCGCGACCAGCTACGCGCTCGCCGACAGCCCCGAGTCGCCCAGGGTGCCCTCCCAGCAGGTGGAGCTGGACCACGGCTCGCCCACGCCCACCTCCACCCTCCGGCCCTCTCCGAAGGCCACACCGCCCGGCGCCACACCGGGTGACGAGGTCGTCTCGCGGCCTCCGGTGACCGACAGCTCAGCGGGTGACGATGACGACGACGACCACGGCCGGGGCACCGGAGACGACGGACCGGGCGACGACGACGGCCCCGGCTCCGACGGCTGACACCGGCCCCCGGCGGGTCTCCGCCCGGGTCCGGATCCTGCTCTGGCTGCTGCTCGTGATGGCGCTCGCGCTCGCCGCGGTGGCCATGACCACCCGCTCCTTCCTGCTGCGGGACGTCGACCACCGCATCAACCGGCTGCTCACCCAGGAGACCGGCGAGTTCGCGAACTTCGAGGAGCGCGGCGGGGATCCGCGCACCGGCCGCCCGTTCACCGACGCGGACCGGCTGCTGACGGTGTTCCTGGAACGGCAGTACCCCGACGCGGACGAGGAGCTGATCGGCCTGGTCGGCCGGGCGGGCACCGGCCCCCGGCAGATCCGCCAGCCGCACGACCTGCCCGTCGCCCTGCCCCTGCACGAGGACCCCGCCGCCCGGGCCCGCCTCTTCGGCTCGCCCGACTCCTCCGGCGTGCTCGACCGGCCGCAGGGCGAGATCCGGTGGGCGAAGGTCACCGTGGCCCAGCCGGGCCGGGCGCCGGACGCCGCGTTCGTCGTGGCGTTCCACCCGGAGCGCGAGCAGGCCCGGGTCACCAGCGTGTTCCGCACGCTGCTCGTCATCTCCGGGGTGGCCCTGCTGCTGACCGTCGGCATCGCCTGGGCGGTCGCCGGGCGGATCCTCAAACCGGTGCGGGTGGTGCGCGCGGCGGCGGCGCAGCTGACCGAGCAGGACCTCACCCGCCGGATCCCGGTGCACGGCCACGACGACATAGCGGCGCTCGCCGAGACGTTCAACGGCATGCTCGACCGGCTGGAGCGGGCCTTCGCCGCCCAGCGCGAGTTCGTCGACGACGCCGGCCACGAGCTGCGCACCCCCATCACCATCGTGCGCGGGCACCTGGAGGTCATGGGCGACGACCCGGCCGAACGCGAGGAGACCGTCCGGCTGGTCACCGACGAGCTGGACCGGATGAGCCGCATCGTCGAGGACCTGCTCCTGCTCGCCAAGGCCGAACGCCCCGACTTCGTCTCCCCCGAGCCGATCCAGGTCGCCGAACTCACCGCCGACGTCTACGTCAAGGCCCGCACCCTGGGCGACCGCGACTGGCGGCTCGACGGGGTCGCCGACCTGGAGGCCGAACTGGATCCGCAGCGGATCACCCAGGCCATGGTGCAGCTCGCGCAGAACGCCGTGCAGCACACGATGCCGGGGCAGACCATCCGCATCGGCTCCCGCACCGTCGGCCCGGACCTGGAGCTGTACGTGGCGGATTCGGGGCCCGGTGTGCAGCCGCAGGACGCCGAGGTGATCTTCGAACGCTTCCGGCGCGGCACGGCCCGCCGGGGCGCCCGGGGCTCCGGTGCCGGACTCGGGCTGTCCATCGTCAAGGCGATCGCCGAGGGGCACCGGGGCCGGGTGCAGCTGCACGGCACACCCGGGGGCGGCGCCACCTTCGCCCTCGTCCTGAACACCCCCCGGCCACCGGAAGGGGACCCCTCGTGAACCGCATCCTCATCGTCGAGGACGAGGAGCGCATCGCCTCCTTCGTGGAGAAGGGCCTGCGCTCCAACGGCTTCACCACGACCGTCGTCACCGACGGCGACGCGGGCTACGAGTACGCCCTGACCGGCGGCTTCGACCTCGTCGTCCTGGACATCGGGCTGCCCGGCCGGGACGGCTTCACGATCCTGCGGGAGCTGCGCGAGGCGCGGGTGTCGGTGCCGGTGATCGTGCTGACCGCACGGGACTCCGTACGGGACACGGTGGCGGGCCTGGAGGGCGGCGCCGACGACTGGATGACCAAGCCGTTCCGGTTCGAGGAGCTGCTCGCGCGGGTGCGGCTGCGGCTGCGGACGGCGGCGCGGGCGCCGGAGGTGACGGTGCTCAGGTCGGGCTCGCTGAGCCTCGATCTCCGCACCAGGCGTGCGCGGGCCGGGGAGCGGACGGTCGATCTGACAGCTCGTGAGTTCGTGCTGCTGGAACTGTTCCTGCGGCATCCCGGGCAGGTGCTCTCCCGGGAGCAGATCCTGTCCCATGTGTGGGGGTACGACTTCGATCCGGGGTCCAACATCGTGGACGTGTACGTGCGGACGCTGCGGAAGAAGCTGGGGGCGGAGCGGGTGGAGACGGTGCGGGGGATGGGGTACCGGCTGCCGTGAGCTGCGGGCCGTATGTGGCTGCTCGCGCAGTTCCCCGCGCCCCTGAGGTCCCGCACCTGAAAGTTCCTTCATGTGGAACTCATCGACGGCTCACCGCCCGTGAAGATCCTCGATGGTGTGACGTTGAACCTCCGGACCGCCACCGCCCTGTGCTTCGCCCTGTCGATGTGTGCGCTGCTCGCCGTCCCTACGAACTTCCCGGGGCTCGGTGGCGACGCGCGGGTCACTCTCGTCGTGTTCGTGCTCGCGACCTGTGCCTGGATCGGGACGTCGATCGACGACACGTACATCGCGCTCGGCGCCGGGCTCGCGCTCACGGTGACCGGGGTGATCAGCAGCGACACCCTGTTCGGCACGCTCGGTGATGACACGGTGTGGCTGCTGATCTGCGCGTTCGTGCTCGCGGCCGCGGTGAGCCGGACCGGGCTCGCGGGGCGGGCTGCGGTGTTCCTGGTGAGCGGGGCGCGCACCGTCCGGCAGCTGGTGCACCTGACGACGGCCGCCCTGGTCGTCACGGCGTTCGCGGTGCCCGCCACCTCCGGCCGGGCCGCGCTCGCGCTGCCGGTGTTCCTCGCCCTGGCCAAGGTCCTGGCCGACCGGAAGCGACTGGTCGTGATGCTGGCGCTGCTGTTCCCCACGGTGATCCTGCTGTCGGCGGTGGCGACGCTGATCGGCGCGGGAGCCCATCTGATCACCGTGTCGGTGCTCTGGGAGACGACCGGACAGCAGGTCGGCTTCACGCAGTGGCTGCTGCTGGGCCTGCCGCTGGCCGTGGCCTCCTCCCACCTGGCCGCGGAGCTGGTGCTGCTGACGACGACCCGGCGCGCGGACCGCACCGGCCCCGTCCACATCACCCCCGAGCAGATCCAGCGGCACAGCGAACAGCCGGTCACCGGCCCCTGGAGCCAGGCCGAGAAGCGCTGTGTCCTGCTGCTGGCCACCGTGATCGTCCTGTGGTGCAGTGAGCCGCTGCACCGTGTGCCGCCGGCCCTGGTGGCGCTGATCGGCGCGGTCATCGCCGCCTCGCCCGCCCTCGGCACCGTGCGCCTGAAGGACGCGCTGAAGACCGTCCCCTGGTCGCTGCTGCTGTTCATGGCCGCGACGATGGCGATGGGGGTCGCGCTAGCCGACTCGGGTGCGGCGACATGGCTGGTATCCGGGCTGCCGGCCGGCGCGTCCCCGATGGTGTTCCTGGCCATCGTGATCACCGTCAGCACGGTGGCCCACCTCGTTCTGCAGTCCCGTTCGGCCCGCTCGTCGGTGCTGGTGCCGCTGGTCGTGGCCGCCTCCGTCGGCGTCGGGGTCAACCCGGTCGCCGCCGCCCTCGCCTCGACCGCCGCCGCGGGCTTCTGCCACACCCTGCCCGCCTCGGCCAAGCCGGTCACGCTCTTCGCGCAGCTCCCCGGCACCCCGACCTACACCCCGCGCGACCTGCTGCGGCTGTCCGCCGTCCTGGCGCCGCTGACCGCCGCGCTCGTCCTGTTCTTCGCCGTCGCGGTGTGGCCGCTGCTCGGCGTGTCCGTCACCCGTTGAGGAGCCTTCCGTGCTGAACCGTGTCGTCGTAGCCCCCAGCGGCTTCAAGGAGTCCCTGTCGGCCGAGGCCGCCGCCGACGCCATCGCGGCCGGCGTACGCCGGGTCCTGCCCGGCGCCGACCTCGACCTCGTGCCCCTGGTGGACGGCGGCGAGGGCACGGCTCTCGCCCTGGCCGCCGCGACCGAGGGCCGGATCGTCACCACCGCGGCGACCGGCCCGGTCGGGGAGACCATCGCCGCGCACTTCGCCCTCCTCGGCGGCGGGAACACCGCGGTCGTGGAGATGGCGGCGGTCGCGGGCCTCTCGCTCGTCCCGCGCGGCCTGCGCGACCCGGGCGCCACGACCACGTACGGCGTCGGCGAGCTGATCCGCGCCGCCCTGGACACAGGCGTCCACCGGATCCTCGTCGGCTGCGGCGACTCGGGCACCTCGGACGGGGGCGCGGGCGCCCTCCAGGCGCTCGGGGCGCGGCTGCTGGACGCCGAGGGGCGCGAACTCCCCCACGGCGGCCGTGAGCTGACGCGCCTGCACCGTATCGACCCCACCGGCTTGGACCCCCGGCTCACGGAGGTGGAACTGCTCGTCGCCTGCAACCCGTACAACGTGCTGTGCGGCGATCGGGGCGTGGCCCGGGTCTTCGGTCCGCAGAAGGGCGCGACGCCCGCGCAGGTGGAGGAACTGTCGGCGGCCCTGGAGAACTGGGCGTTCGTCCTCACCCGCGATGCCGCCGTACCGGACAGCGACCTGCGCTCCGGGCCCGGCACGGGCGCCTCCGGCGGCCTGGGGGCGGGCCTTGCCGCCCTGGGCGCCCGGCTGCTCCCCCGCTTCGACGTGCTGCTGGACCACCTCGACCTGGACGCCCGGCTGGCCCGCGCCGACCTGGTCGTCACCGCCGAGGGCGCCCTGGACCACCAGACGCCGCGCGGCAAGGTCCCCGCCGAGGTGGCCCGGCGCGCGAAGCTCCACGGCCGGCCCGTCCTGGCCCTGGCCGGCACGCTCGGCGAGGGGGCGGGCGAGGTGCCGGGCGTGGACGCCTGTCACGGCATCCTGCCCGCCCCGATGGAGTTGGCCGAGGCCCTGCTGCGCGCGAGCGAACTCCTCACGGACGCCACCGAACGCGCCCTGCGGATGATCGTCCTGGGCACCCGGCTGCCGGTTCAGGCGGAGGTGTCGGGCACGCAGCGCCCGTCCTCCGTGCGGTAGTTCCACCGCGCCCCGTCCGTCACGAGCTCCTTCACGGCCCGTACGAACCGCTCGACGTGCTCGTCCGGCGTGCCCGCGCCGAAGCTGACCCGGATGGCGTTGAGCGACTTCTCCCCGGGCTCGGACTCGGGCGACCCGCACTCGCCCTGCGCCTGCGGGTCGCTGCCGAGCAGGGTGCGCAGCAGCGGGTGGGCGCAGAACAGCCCGTCCCGTACGCCGATGCCGTACTCGGCGGACAGGGCGGCTGCGAAGTGAGAGCTGTTCCAGCCCTCGACGACGAAGGAGAGCACGCCGACACGCGGCGCGTCGTCCCCGAAGAGGGACAGGAACCGCACCTCGGGGACATCGGCGAGACCGTCGCGCACGGCGCGGACCAGGTGCTGCTCCCGGGCGACGAGGCGGTCGAAACCGGCCTCGGTCAGCGCCTTGCAGGCCGAGGCGACCGCGTAGGCGCCGATGACGTTGGGCGACCCGGCCTCGTGGCGGGCGGCGCTGTCGTGCCACGCCACGTCCACTCCCCCGTCCTGGCGCCGGCTGACCTTGCGGCTGGCGCCGCCGCCCGCGAGGTACGGCTCGGCCGCGCGCAGCCAGTCCGCCCGACCGGCCAGGACGCCCGAGCCGAACGGCGCGTACAGCTTGTGCCCGGACAAGGCGACCCAGTCGACGTCGAGGTCCGCGACGGACACCGGGTGGTGCGGGGCCAGCTGGGCGGCGTCCAGCACGATCCGCGCACCGTGGGCGTGCGCGGCCGCCGCGAGTTCCCGTACGGGCCACAGCTCGCCGGTGACGTTCGAGGCGCCGGTGACGCACACCAGGGCCGGCCCGTAGGGGTCGCGGTCGGCGAGGGCGCGCTCCAGGGTCTCGACGGCCTCGCGGGGGCTGCGCGGGGCGTCGAGGTACGTGACGCGGGCGTCGCGCCAGGGCAGCAGGGAGGCGTGGTGCTCGGTCTCGAAGACGAAGACCTGGCAGTCGGCGGGGAGGGCGGCGGCGAGGAGGTTGAGTGAGTCGGTGGTCGACCGGGTGAACACGACCTGGTCGTCCTCGCGGCAGCCGAGGAACCCGGCGACGGTCCGGCGGGCGTTCTCGAACAGGTCGGTGGAGAGCTGGGAGAGGTACCCGGCACCGCGGTGGACGCTGCCGTAGTAGGGCGCGTAGGCGGCTACGTCGTCCCAGACCCGCTGGAGGGCCGGGGCGCTGGCGGCGTAGTCGAGGGCGGCGTAGGCGACCTCGCCGCCGGTCACGAGCGGCACGGTGACATCCCGCCCCAGAACGGGCAGCGGGGCACAAACGGACGGAGCGGAGGCAAGGGTGGAGACGGACATGGCGGAACTCCCGTGAAGGCAGGTGGAATCCGCCCGCGAGCGCGTCGGCTCAAGCGGGGGAAAGGAAAAGGGGGATGCGGAGGCGGGGCTCTGCGGCCCTATCGCATTCGCTGGTTCACGGAAGACTCCTCGTCACGCGCTTGCCGTAGACCTCGCTGCCTACGACCCGGTCTTCACCCGGGGCACCCCGCCACGGACGGAGGGTTGCCGGACAGTCGGCCGGGGCCTCATGACTGTCACTCATGACCTGATCAGGAACGTACGCGAAGAGATCGGCGTCCCGCAACCCGAGTCCGGATCGCGGGACGCCGTCCGTGGTGTCCTACCTGTTGCTGGCGGCCACCCAGCGCTCCAGCGTGCGCTTGGCCGCCCCCGAGTCGATCGACTCGGCCGCCTTCGCCATCCCGGCGCCGATCTGCTCGGCCAGGGGCGCGGCGGTGGGCTCCAGGGCCACCAGCGCCGCAGCCGAGTTCAGCAGGACCGCCTCGCGGACCGGGCCGGTCTCGCCGTCCAGCAGGCGGCGGGCGACCTCGGCGTTGTAGGAGGCGTCGGCGCCGCGCAGCGCCTCCACCGGGACCAGTTCGAGGCCCACGTCCCGCGGGTCGAAAGTTTCCTCGGTGACCTGGCCGTCCCGGACGATCCACACCCGGGAGGTGGCCGTGGTCGTGAGCTCGTCGAGGCCGTCGTCGCCCCGGAAGACCAGGGACGAGTTGCCGCGCTCGGCGAAGACTCCCGCGACGATCGGCGCCATGCGCGGGTCCGCCACGCCGACCGCCTGGGCGCGGACCCGGGCCGGGTTGGTGAGCGGGCCGAGGGCGTTGAACACCGTGCGGATGCCCAACTGGCCGCGGGCGGCGCCCGCGTGCCGCAGCGCCGGGTGGAACTTCACCGCGAAGCAGAAGGTGATCCCGGCCTCGTCGGCGACCTCCGCGACGCGGTGCAGCGGCAGCTCCAGGTTGACGCCGAGCTTCTCCAGCACGTCGGAGGCCCCGGACGCCGAGGACGCGGCCCGGTTGCCGTGCTTGACGACCTTCGCGCCGGTGCCGGCGACGACGATCGAGGACATCGTGGAGATGTTGACCGTCTTCGCGCCGTCACCGCCGGTGCCGACGATGTCGACCGTCGCCCCGGGCACCTCGATCACGTTGGCGTGCTCGTACATCGTGCGGACCAGGCCGTTGATCTCCTCGACGGTCTCGCCCTTGGCGCGCAGCGCCACGACGAACCCGGCGATCTGCGCCTCGGTCGCCTCGCCGCGCATGATCCGGTCCATCGCCCAGGCGGTGTCGTCCGCGCCCAGGTGCATGCCGTCCAGCAGGCCGTTCAGCAGCAGGGGCCAGGAGCGGCCCGCCGCGGTGTCGCCTCCAGCGGGGGTCACAGCGCTCATCAGCCGCTCCAGGGTCGTCGTACGTCACGTAAAAGCAGTGGTCCCACCCTATCCAGCCCCGAGCACCACGAAGGGCCTCGTCCGGTGTTCGGACGAGGCCCTTCTGTGGCGTGGCGAAGCAGTGATCAGTGGTGGCCGTGGCCGCTCGTGATCTCCCGGTACTCCTCGGCGGTGGGCTTCGGAATCTGGGCGCCCTCGCCGTAGTAGGCGTCGCTGAGCTTGGCGCGCAGCTTCTCGGAGCCCTTCACCTTGCGCTCGACACCGTTCTCGTCGACCGTCGGGCCGATCTCGGCCGGCTGGTACTGCTCGTGCGCCGTGAGCGTGTACATCTGCTCCTGGCTGAGCGGCTCGTGCACCTCGATGAACTCACCGTGCGGCAGGCGCTTGATGATGCCCGACTCGCGGCCGTGCAGCACCTTCTCCTTGTCCCGGCGCTGCAGGCCGAGGCAGATCCGCTTGGTGACGATGAAGGCGATGACCGGTCCGACGAAGAACCCGATCCGGACGAACCAGGTCACCGCGTTGATCGACAGATGGAAGTGCGTCGCGACGATGTCGTTGCCACCGCCGATCAGCATGATGATGTAGCCGGTGACCCACGCGACACCGACACCGGTGCGGGTCGGGGCGTTGCGCGGCCGGTCCAGGATGTGGTGCTCGCGCTTGTCCCCGGTGACCCACGACTCGATGAACGGGTAGAGGGCGATGATCGCGAGGAACACACCGAAGAGCAGCAGCGGGATGAACACGCCCAGGACGAGGGTGTGGCCCCAGAGGTTGATCTCCCAGCCCGGCATCGCACGGATCAGGCCTTCGGCGAAGCCCATGTACCAGTCGGGCTGGGCACCGGTCGACACCTGGTCGGGCCGGTACGGGCCGAGGACCCAGATCGGGTTGATCGTCGCGATCGCGGAGAGGGCCGCGATGAGACCGAAGACCAGGAAGAAGAAGCCTCCGGCCTTGGCCATGTAGACCGGCAGCAGCGGCATGCCGACGACGTTCTTGTTCGTGCGGCCGGGACCCGCGAACTGGGTGTGCTTGTGGTAGAAGACCAGGATCAGGTGGCCGACCACGAGCCCGAGCATGATGCCCGGCAGCAGCAGGATGTGGATCGAGTAGAACCGGGCGACGAAGTCGGTGCCCGGGAACTCCCCGCCGAACAGGAACATCGAGATGTACGTGCCCACGATCGGCACGGACAGGATCGCGCCCTGCGTGAAGCGGACACCGGTGCCGGAGAGCAGGTCGTCCGGGAGCGAGTAGCCGGTGAAGCCGGTGAACATGCCCAGGACGAACAGCAGGAAGCCGAACAGCCAGTTGATCTCGCGCGGCTTGCGGAACGCGCCGGTGAAGAAGACGCGCATCATGTGCACGAACATGCCGGCGAGGAAGATGATCGCCGCCCAGTGGTGGATCTGCCGGATGAGCAGACCGCCGCGGACGTCGAAGCTGATGTCCAGCGTGGAGGCGAACGCCTCCGACATCAGCTGCCCCTGGAGCGGGACGTAACTGCCGTGGTACTCCACCTCGTTCATCGACGGGTGGAAGAACAGCGTCAGGTACACACCCGTGAGGATGATGATGATGAAGCTGTAGAGGCAGATCTCACCCAGCATGAAGGACCAGTGGTCCGGGAAGATCTTGCGCATGTTGGCCTTGGCCAGGGAGTAGATCCCGAGGCGGCCGTCGGCCCAGTCGGCGACCCGCTCACCCGCGGGGGCCTTGCGGCGTGTCTGTGCAGTGCTCATCCGCGCTCCCAGAATGCAGGGCCGACGGGCTCGTCGAAGTCGCCGAGCGCCTCAAGATAGCCCTCGTCGTTCACGCCGATGCGGAGCTGCGGCAGGGCGTGACCGGCGGGACCGAAGATCACTCGGGCACCGTCGGAGAGGTCGAAGGTGGACTGGTGGCAGGGGCAGAGCACGTGGTGCGTCTGCTGCTCGTACAGGGAGATCGGGCAACCGACGTGGGTGCAGATCTTCGAGTACGCGACGATGCCCTCGTGCGACCACTCGAGCTCGCGCTTGTCCTTGATGTCCTCCGGCTGGATCCGGACGATCATCAGGGCGGCCTTGGCGATCTCGTTCTGGAACGAGTGGTCGTGCTCCTCCAGGCCCTCGGGCTTGGCGAAGGTCAGCGAACCGACCGCGACATCGGACGGGCGCAGCGGCTCGTTCGTGTTCATGTTGACGAGCAGCTTGCCCTTGGACCACAGCGTGTGGCGGAGCTTCGTGCCGGGCAGCGGGCCGAGGTCGCGCAGCAGCACGACGCCGGAGAGCGGCACCAGCGTGAGCGCGCCGAGCATCGTGTTGCGGATCAGCTTGCGGCGGCCGAGCGCGGACTCCTTGGCGCCCTGCTTGAAGTCGGCGAAGACCTTCTCGCGGACCTCGGGCGTCGCCTCGATCGGGTGCCGCTCGTCGGCGACCTCCACGTCCGACATCAGGGTGCGGGCCCAGTGGACGGCGCCCGCGCCGATGCAGAACAGCGCGATGCCGAGCGTCATGCCCAGCGCGAAGTTCAGGGCGCTGATGTGGCCGAGCGGCCAGATGTAGACCGACTTGTCGACCGGGATCGCCACGAACGCGGCGATGAAGGCGACCGTGGCCAGCATCGACGTCGTGAACATCAGGGCGACCGAGCGCTCCGAGCGCTTGGCGGCCCGCTCGTCGACGTCCTGGATCCGGTGCTCGTGGGGCGGCAGGCCCGGGTCGGCGAACGGGTGCTTGTCGTCCGCGACGCTCACCGCGCCGTGCCCGTGCTCGTCATGGCCTGCGGACTGCGCGGCAGGCAGGTTCTCTTCTGGAATGTCTTGGCTACTCATGACTTCTTGGCCTTTGCGGTCCGGGCGGCGACCCACACGGCGACGGCGATCAGACCGCCGAGACCGAAGATCCAGCCGAACAGGCCCTCGCTGACCGGCCCGAGGCCACCCAGTTCGAGGCCGCCGGGGCTCTCGGTCTTTTCGCTGTTGACCGCGTCGAGGTACGCGATGATGTCCTTCTTGTTCTTCTCCGACAGCGTGGTGTCGGGGAAGGACGGCATGTTCTGCGGGCCGGTCTGCATGGCCTCGTAGATGTGCTTCGGGGAGACGCCCTCGAGGGTCGGCGCGTACTTGCCGTGCGTCAGCGCGCCGCCCTTGCCGGTGAAGTTGTGGCACTGCGCGCAGTTGGTGCGGAACAGCTCACCGCCCTTGGCGATGTCGGCACCCTCGGGGCCGTACTGCTCCTCCGTCGGGATCGACGGGCCGGCGCCCAGCGAGGCGATGTACGCCGCGAGCTGGTCGATCTCGGCCTGCGAGTAGATGTTCTTCTTCTCCGGGACCTGGGGGCCCTGGGAGGTGGCGGCCGGCATACGGCCGGTGGCCACCTGGAAGTCGACGGCCGCGGCGCCCACACCCACCAGGCTCGGCCCGTCGGAGGTGCCCTGACCGCCGGTGCCGTGGCAACTGGCGCAGCCGACGGCGTAGAGCTTCTTGCCCTCCTCGATGGTGAGGGACTGGGCGGTTTCGTCGGCCTGCGCCTTGTCCGCGGGTGCGAACACGGCGTACAGCCCCCCGGTGCATGCCAGCGCGAGGAGTAGGACGACGAGCGCCGCCAGCGGGTGGCGTCGTCGTGCGGAGAGCTTTTTCACGGATTACCCCGGTGTCAGGATCTTCTGCGTCGATGCTTCTGGGATGCGCGCTTCGTCGAGCACGCGCGGATGCGGGCCCTGCTACTTGATCATGTAGATCGTGGCGAAGAGACCGATCCAGACGACATCGACGAAGTGCCAGTAGTAGGACACGACGATCGCGGCCGTCGCCTGCTCGTGGGTGAACCTCCGGGCCGCGTAGGTCCGGCCCAGGACCAGCAGGAAGGCGATGAGTCCGCCCGTCACGTGCAGGCCGTGGAAGCCGGTGGTCAGGTAGAACACCGAGCCGTACGGGTCGGAGGAGAGGGACAGGCCCGCCTCCTTGACCAGCTCCGTGTACTCGAAGACCTGACCGCCGATGAAGATCGCACCCATCACGAACGTGACGATGAACCACATCCGGAGCTTCTTCACGTCACCGCGCTCGGCGGCGAAGACGCCGAGCTGGCAGGTGAGTGAGGAGAGCACCAGGATGGTGGTGTTCGTCGCCGAGAACGGGAAGTTGAGATGGGCAGCCATCTCCTTCCAGTGATCGGGACCCGTCACCGATCGCAGGGTGAAGTACATCGCGAAGAGGGCCGCGAAGAACATCAGCTCGGAACTCAGCCAGATGATGGTTCCGACGCTGGTGAGGTTCGGCCGGTTGACCGACGGGTGCGCGTGCCCGGTTTCTACTGTCGTTGCTGTCGCCACGACCGACATTATGTCGGTCGCTTATCCCGCCCTCACTCCGGGGGGTGCCGTTCGGAGTGTCTAAGCCGGTCGTACCGGTGTTGACGTGGTGTTCAAGGGAGTAGCATCCGGCCCAACGGGCCTGTCCTTACGACGCTGACGTCACGGAGGAACAATGCAGCCGACCGCCACGGTGCTGGTCTACAGCGACGACTCCAACACCCGCGAGCAGGTGCGGCTCGCCACGGGACGGAGGCCGGCTCCGGACGTTCCCGTGGTGGAGTTCCTGGAGTGCGCGACTCCGGCCGCGGTGCTCAAGGAGCTGGACCGGGGTGGGATCGACGTCTGTGTGCTGGACGGCGAGGCCGTGCCGATGGGGGGCATGGGGGTCTGCCGGCAGATCAAGGACGAGGTGTTCGACTGTCCGCCGGTGCTGTTGCTGATCGGGCGGCCCCAGGACGCGTGGCTGGCGACCTGGAGCCGGGCCGAGTCCGCGGTGACCTTGCCGGTGGAGCCGGTGGAGTTCGCCTCCGCATTGGCCTCTCTGTTGCGGGAGAAGGCGGCTTTGAACGCCTGAGGGGTCGGGTTCGCCCGTAGTTCGGCGTGTGCGGGCGCGTGGGGGCTGTTCGCGCAGTTCCCCGCGCCCCTGAGGGCGTTCAGACGCTCTGCGGCCTCAGCCGGGCCCTGTCGGCCTCCGTCGGGCCGTCCGGGGTGCCGCCGACCAGGGCGCTGCCGGTGCGCCACTTCGCCCAGTCGAGGTTCCAGTCGCCGAAGCCGTTGCCGAAGGGGGCCATCATGTCGCCGCCGGAGTTGATGACCTTGACGATGTCGCCCTCGCGGACGGTGTCGTAGAACCAGGCGGCGTTCTCGGTGCTCATGCCGGTGCAGCCGTGGCTGACGTTGGCGTAGCCCTGGGAGCCGACGGACCAGGGGGCGGCGTGGACGTACTCGCCGCTGTTGGTGACCCGGACCGAGTGGTGCACGATCAGGTCGTAGAAGTCCGCGGCGCCGATGCTGGCGCTGGTCATGCGGACGGTGCCCTCCTTCGCCAGCACGACCTTGACGCCGTTGCGGGTGTCGTAGCCCGGCATGCCTGTGGTGACCGGTATCTGCCGGACGATCTCGTCGTTCTTGTAGACGGTCATCTGGTGGGCGGCGGCGTCCGTGACGGCCACGAGCTTGTCCGCGGTGGTGAAGGTCAGCGGCTTGGCCTTGCCGCCCCACATCCGGTCGCCGATCTTGATGCCCTGGAGGTTGCTGCGGACCTGGACGGTGGCGTGGGCGGGCCAGTAGTCCTTCGGGCGGTAGTGGAGCTTCTTGTCGTCCACCCAGTGCCAGGCGCCGTCCGTGGAGGGCGACGAGGAGACCTTCAGGGCGCGTTCCACGACGGCCCGCTGGGCTGTGTCCTTGACCGGCTGGCTCAGCTCGGCCGTGACGGGCTGGCCGACGCCGTAGGTGCCCGTCTTGGGTCCGAAGGTGACGTCCAGGCTCTTCTTGGTGGTGGGCTTGCCGGTGTCGAAGGTGACGACCTTGCGGCCGGGTGCCCCGTCCTCATCCTCGGTGCTCACCCGGACCGTGTAGCTGGCGTTCGCGGCGAGCGGGGAGGTGCTGTGCCAGCGGCTGCCGTCGGCGGCGAGTTCGCCCGCCACGTAGCGTCCTGAGGCGTCGTGGGCGGTGACGTCCGTGATGCGCCCGTCGGAGTCCTCGACGACTTCCAGTGGCTTGTCCGGGTCGGCCTTCTGGCGGCCCTCCGAGGGGGCGTTGAAGGAGACCTGGTCCGCCGCGTCGTAGGGGCGGGCGGCCAGCGGGTTGCCGTCCGAGCCGCAGGCGGTGACGCCCGCGCAGAGGGCGATCACCAGCAGCGTGCAGCCGACGACGGTGCGGGGGCGGGATATCACTGTGTGGCTCATGAGCTCACGCTAGGAAGCAGCGTCAACAGCGGCACGCCGAGCGAACCGTACGAGTGACACGCATTACGGCAAAAGCAGGGGCCCGGACGCTCCTTGCGGAGTGTCCGGGCCCCTGAGGCGCTCGGCGCGTGTTACTGGGTGCGGTTCTCACCGCGGTAGTACTCGAACACCCAGCCCCAGACGCCGATCAGGATGATCGGCAGCGAGAAGTACATCAGCCACCAGCCGATCGCGATCGACAGGAAGGCGAGGGCACCGCCGATGGCCAGGGAGAGCGGCTGCCAGCTGTGCGGGCTGAAGAACCCGACCTCGCCGGCGTCGTCCGCGACGTCCGCCTCCTTGTTGTCCTGTGCGCCGACGTCCACCCGCTTGGCCGTGAAGCCGAGGTAGAAGCCGATCATGATGCACAGGCCGAAGGCCAGGAAGAGGGCCGTGGTACCGGCCGGCTCCTTCGACCACACGCCATAGACCACGGCCATGGCGAGGACGAAGACGCTCAGCCACATGAACATCTGACCCTGGATCTTCACTTGCCGGCCTCCTTGCCACCAGCGATGGCCTTCTCGCCGTGACCGACGTTCTCGAGCTGGTCGAGGGCGGCGATCTCCGGGTGGTGCAGGTCGAACGCCGGGGATTCACTGCGGACCCGCGGCATGACGACGAAGTTGTGCCGCGGCGGCGGGCAGGAGGTCGCCCACTCCAGGGAGCGGCCGTAGCCCCACGGGTCGTCGACGCCGACCGGCTTGCCGTACTTGGCCGTCTTCCACACGTTGTAGAAGAACGGCAGGATCGACATGCCGAGCAGGAACGAGCTGATCGTCGAGACCGTGTTCAGCGTGGTGAAGCCGTCGGCCGCCAGGTAGTCGGCGTACCGGCGCGGCATGCCCTCGGCGCCCAGCCAGTGCTGGACGAGGAACGTGCCGTGGAAGCCGATGAACAGCGTCCAGAAGGTGATCTTGCCGAGACGCTCGTCCAGCA
>NZ_JNXI01000024.1 GCF_000717055.1 Streptomyces iakyrus
GAGGGGGACCGGAGCGACCGGAACGACCGCGGCGGTCAGCGCGGGAGCCGCGGCGGAGACCGTGGGGGCTTCCGCCGCGACAACGACCGAAGCGGCAACGACCGTGGCGGGTTCCGTCGGGACGACCGCGGTGACCGCCCCGATCGTGGAGACCGTGGCGGTTTCCGGCGTGACGACAACCGTGGCGGTGGGTACGGCCGGCGTGACGACCGTGACCGCGGACCGCGCAGGGACGACCGCGACCGTGGTGAGCGCCGCGACGATCGGGACCGTGGCGGTTTCCGGCGTGACGACAACCGTGGCGGTGGGTACGGCCGGCGTGACGACCGTGACCGCGGACCGCGCAGGGACGACCGCGACCGTGGTGTGGCGAGCGGCGCGAGGGCGACCGTGGGGGCTTCCCCCGTCGCGACGACCGGGACCGCGGCGGTTTCCGTCGCGATGACAGCCGCGACCGTGGCTTCCGCGGTGGCGACCGGGACCGCCCCAGGGACGGTGACCGTGGCTTCCGGCGTGACGACCGTGGTCGTGACGACCGTGGTGGTTTCCGTGGCCGTGACGAGCGCCGTGACGAACGTCGCGGGGACGACCGCGGGGAGCGTGGCGGCTTCCGGCGCGACGACGCAGGCCGGGGCGGGCGTCCCGGGTTCCGTCGAGAGGACGGTCCCCGCAGCGACCGCGGCGAGTTCCGCCGCGACGACCGTCGCGACGACCGCCGTGGGGACGACCGCGGTGGCTTCCGCGGCCGTGACGACCGCGGCGGGCGCGGGCCCCGTCGGGACGACCGTGGTGACCGTCCGTCCTTCCGGCGTGACGGCGACCGGCGCGACGGTGACCGGGGTGGCTTCCGCGGCCGTGACGACCGGCGTGGCCCTGGCCGGTTCCGTGAGGAGCGGGACCGGGACCGGGAGCCCATCAAGCGGCTGCCGATCCCCGAAGACGTCACCGGCGACGAGATCGACAAGGACGTACGGCAGGAGCTGCAGAGCCTGCCCAAGACGCTCGCGGAGGACGTCGCCAGGAACCTGGTGATGGTCGCGCGGCTCCTCGACGAGGACCCCGAGGGTGCGTACGGCTACTCCAGGGTCGCGCTGCGGCTGGCTTCGCGTGTCGCCGCCGTGCGGGAGGCGGCCGGGTTCGCCGCCTACGCCAACCAGAAGTACGGCGAGGCGCTGGCCGAGTTCCGGGCCGCCAAGCGGATGACCGGGAACATCGACCTGTGGCCCGTCATGGCCGACTGCGAGCGCGGGCTCGGGCGGCCGGAGAAGGCGCTGGACATGGCCGGGGCGCCCGAGGTGCACAAGCTCGACAAGGCCGGGCAGGTCGAGATGCGGCTCGTCGCGGCCGGCGCGCGGCGGGACATGGGGCAGCTGGACGCGGCCATCGTGACGCTCCAGAGCCCGGAGCTGGCCGCGAACTCCGTGCAGCCGTGGACCGCGCGACTGCGGTACGCCTACGCCGACGCGCTGCTTGCCGCCGGTCGGGAGAGCGAGGCGCGGGAGTGGTTCGCGAAGGCCGTCGAGGCCGACCGCGACGGCAGCACCGACGCCTCGGACCGGCTTGCCGAGCTGGACGGCGTGGAGTTCGTCGACGCCATGGCCGAGGACGAGGACGAGGACGGCGAGGTGCAGGCTCCGGCCGAGTCCGAGGCGAGCGTGGACAAGGACGAGGACGACAAGGACGACGACAAGGACGACGACCAGGACGGCGACCAGGACGACAAGGACTGACGTCCGTCGAAGGAGGGGCGGGTCCCGGCCGTGGTCCGGGGGCCCGCCCCTTCGTCATGCCGTCAGCGGCTTCGCCCTGTCACAGGTCCAGCGCCCGCAGCACCAGGCCCGTGGCCGGCTTCGGGCCGAACGACGTCGACTTGCGGGGCATCGTCACGCCCTGGCGGGCCAGGTCGCGGACGACCTCCTCGCGGACCGGGTGCATCAACACGGCCGTTCCGCCGTCGCGTTCCGCCTTCTCCACCGTGGCCGCCGTGTCGTGGATGTAGGCGATGTGGGCGGGGGAGTCCTCGGGGATGCGCCAGACGTGCTCCAGGAGCGTGGCGTGCAGGACCGTCGCGTCCAGGGTGCGCCAGGCCTCGGGGCGGTCGGCGGGGATCGTGCGGGCCAGCAGGCCGGGGTCCGGATGGTCGACGAGGTGGAAGACGCCGTCGCCGGCCAGCAGGAACGCGTTGCCGGTGCCGGTCGCGTCGGCCAGGGCGTCGAGGGCCTCGGGGAGGCTGACTTCGAGCCGGCGTACGCGGAAACGGCCCTCCAGGGCTGCCACGGCCTCGCCGACCGGCAGGTCGTGCAGCAGGCGGTGGATGGCGCGGACCCGGAGCGGGTACCGGGCCGTGTCGATGAGAAGGACGAGGCCGTGGTCCCACGGGCTGGGCGAGGGGTGTTCCGTGCGGAGGCGGCGGTAGGTCGCCCAGCGGTGGTGGCCGTCGGCGATGAGGGCCTGGTGCCGGCCGAGGCCGGTCTGGATCGCGGCCAGGTCCTCGGGAGAGGTGACCGACCACAGGCGGTGGTGGAAGCCGTCCTCCGTGGTGGTGGCGAGGAGCGGAGGCTGTTCTGCGGTGCGCTCGATCAGCTCGGCCGTGGCAGCCGTCGCGTCATCGCCCCGGTAGGTGAGCAGGAGGGGTTCGAGGTTGGCCGAAGTGGCGCGCATGAGGGCGGCGCGGTCGGCCACGATGTGCGGCATGACGTCCTCGTGCGGCAGCACCACCTGCTCGGCGGGGTCGGACACGCGCAGGGCGCCGATGACGCCGCGCTGCAGCATGCCGTCGCCGTCCTGCTGCTCGTAGAGGTAGAGTCCCGGTTCCGGGTCGGTGGTCAGGACGCCCTCGGACAGCCAGCGGCGCAGGGTGTCGGCGGCCTGTTCGTTGCGGGCGCTGGGCGTGGCGGCCTGCGGGAGGATCAGTCGGACGATGTTGTGCGGGTCGGCGGCCTCGAGGTGGTGCAGGCCGTCGGGGCGTACCACGACGTCGTACGGCGGAGATGTGACGGCGGCTAGGCTGCCGACCCGGTCGGGGTCGTAACGAAGGCCTCGGAACGGGGTGAGTTCCAGGCCTCGGTGCGCCGTCGCCTCCGAGTGACCTGCTGTATTCATCCCGGCATCGTACGGCTGTCGGTGGCATGGGGGATGATCGGGGGAAAGCCGTCGAACGAGGAGCGATGCGGGATGAGCCGGAGCGTCAGGACGAGGCCCGAGGGCAGTGGGCAGGCCCTGAGCGAGGCGTACGACACGGCGCTGCTCGATCTGGACGGCGTCGTGTACGCGGGCGGGAGCGCGATCGTGCACGCGGTCGAGTCGCTGGCCCGGGCCCGGGAGGGCGGTATGCGGCTCGCGTACGTCACGAACAACGCGCTGCGGACGCCGGACACCGTGGCCGGGCATCTGACGGAGCTGGGGATACCGACGGGCGCGGAGGACGTCATCACCTCGGCGCAGGCGGTCGCGCGGCTGATCAGTGAGCAGGTGCCGCAGGGCGCCCGGGTGCTGGTGATCGGCGGTGAGGGGCTGCGGGTCGCGCTGCACGAGCGCGGGCTGGTGCCGGTGGAGTCCGCGGACGACGATCCGGCGGCGGTGGTGCAGGGGTTCGGCGGGGCCGATCTGCCGTGGGGCCGGTTCGCCGAGGCGTCCTACGCGGTGGCCCGGGGCGTGCCGTGGTTCGCGTCCAACACCGACCTGACCATTCCGAGCGGTCGGGGGATCGCGCCGGGCAACGGCGCCGCGGTGGAGGTCGTCCGGATCGCCACGGGTGCCGAGCCGCAGGTCGCGGGCAAGCCGCTGCCCCCGATGCACCGGGAGACGATCCTGCGGACCGGCGCGCAGCGGCCGCTGGTGGTGGGGGACCGGCTGGACACCGACATCGAGGGTGCGTTCAACGGCGACGTCGACTCGCTGCTGGTCCTGACCGGTGTCACCGACGGCGCGCAGCTGCTGGCCGCGCCTCCGCAGCACCGGCCGACGTATGTGGACGCGGATCTGCGCGGAATGCTCGGCCGTCAGCCGGAGGTCGCCGAAGCGGGCGAGGGCGCATTCCGGTGCGGTGGCTTGACGGCGACAGCCGGTACGGACCGGCTGGAGCTCGACGGAGAGGGCGAGGCGCTGGACGGGCTGCGCGCGTTGTGCGCCGCGGCGTGGACGGCAGCCGGTGAGGGTACGTGCGAGTTGGACGGGGGCAAGGCGCTTGCACGGCTGGGTCTCTGAGCGCCTGTCAGCGCTGGGCCTGAGCGTCTGTCAGCGCCCGGGCCGGGTAACCGGGGCGAGGCCGGGCAGAATCTTGCTCGAATGCGAGGGTAGGCTAACCTAACCTGCGTGTTGGTCGAGAGTCCCCCTGAACAGCGCGCGGAGACCGCCCCCGCGCCCCCGGCCCGACGGGCGATGCGAGCCTTCGGGCTGCTCCTGGCCGTCGCGATCCTGGTGCTCGTCGCACTGGCGAGCATCGCGATCGGTGCGAAAGAGCTGTCCCTCGGTCAGGTCTGGCACGGCCTGTTCGAGGACTCGGGGACCTATGGGGACGTCGTGGTGGCGGAGCGGCTGTCGCGGACCGTGCTCGGCCTGCTCGCGGGCGCCGCGCTCGGCCTGGCCGGGGCGGTCCTGCAAGCCCTCACACGCAACCCGCTGGCCGACCCCGGTCTGCTCGGCATCAACGCGGGTGCCTCCGCCGCGGTCGTCACGGCCATCACGTACTTCGGGGTGACCTCGCTCAGCGGCTACGTATGGTTCGCGTTCTTCGGCGCTGCCGCGGTCGGGGCGCTGGTGTGGTTCCTCGGCGGCAGCCGGGGTGCGACACCGGTGCGGCTCGCGCTCGCCGGCACGGCCATCAGCGCCGCGCTGTACGGCTACCTCCAGGCCGTGATGATCATGGACGAGGCCGCGCTCGGCAAGATGCGCTTCTGGACGGTGGGTTCGCTGGCCTCGGCGACCGATTCGACCATCACGCAGGTCCTGCCGTTCCTGCTGACCGGTACGGTCCTGGCGCTGGCGCTCGCCCGGCCGCTCAACGCGATGGCCATGGGGGACGACACCGCCAAGGCCCTCGGCGCCGACCTCAACCGCACGCGGGCGCTGTCCATGCTGGCCGCGACCGTCCTGTGCGGGGCCGCGACCGCCGCGTGCGGGCCGATCGTGTTCGTCGGGCTGATGGTGCCGCACGTCGTGCGCTCCTTCACCGGACCCGACCTGCGCTGGATCCTGCCGTACGCGGCGATCCTGTCGCCCGTGCTGCTGCTCGGAGCCGATGTCATCGGCCGGATCGTGGCCCGGCCCTCGGAGCTCCAGGTGGGCATCGTCACCGCGATCCTCGGCGGCCCGGTGTTCATCTTTCTCGTACGACGGCGGAGGACGGCGCAGCTGTGAAGACCACCAACCGTGCCGTGCGGACGCCGGGCGGCCTCTCGGTACGCCTGGACGCGCGGGCTGTCACCGTCGTGCTCCTGCTGATCGTCGCGGCGCTCGTGGCGAGTGTCGTGCTCATCGGTACCGGCGACTTCCCCATCCCGGCCGCCGACGTGCTGCGGACGCTGGTCGGTGAGGGCAACCCGGGCCAGGAGTTCATCGTCACCGAGCTGCGGCTGCCGCGGGTCCTCGTCGGGCTGCTGGTCGGCGCCTCGCTGGGACTGGGCGGGGCCCTGTTCCAGGCCATCTCCCGCAATCCGCTGGGCAGTCCGGACGTGCTGGGTCTCGGGCAGGGGGCGACGGCCGGCGCACTCGCGGTGATCGTGCTGGGCTCCGGGAGCGCCAACCAGGTCGCGGCCGGGGCGCTGGTGGGCGGCCTGGTGACCGGGCTCGCCATCTATGTGCTCGCCTGGAAGCGGGGGGTGCACGGCTACCGGCTCGTCCTGGTCGGTATCGGCGTCTCCGCGATCGTCACGGCGGTCAACGGCTACCTGCTCACCAAGTCCGACATCGTGGACGCGGCCCGTGCGGTCGTGTGGATGACCGGGTCCCTCGACGGCCGGGACTGGGACCAGGTGTGGCCGCTGCTCGCGCTGACCGCCGTGCTGGTGCCGCTCGTCCTCGTCAACGCGCGCGGGCTGCGGATGATGGAGATGGGCGACGACGTCTCGTACGCCCTCGGGGTGCGGGTCGAGCGCGTACGGCTGCTGCTCATGGCGGCGGCTGTGCTGCTCACCGCGTCCGCCACCGCCGCGGCCGGTCCCGTCAGCTTCGTCGCGCTCACCGCGCCGCAGCTGGCCCGGCGCCTGACCCGCTCGCCCGGGCCGAACCTGCTGCCCTCGCTGTGCATGGGCGCGGCGCTGCTGGTCGTCGCCGACTGGGTCTCGCAGCGGGCGTTCGGCGCCGAGCAGCTGCCCGTGGGCGTGGTCACCGGTGTGCTCGGCGGGGTCTACCTGCTGTGGCTGCTGGTCAGCGAGCGCAGGGCGGGCCGGATATGAGCGCCGGGGTGGAGAAGAGCACCAGCGGACTGAACAACCAAGGGAGCACCGTGAACCGCCTGTCCGCCGAGAACGTCACCCTCGCCTACGACCAGCGGGTCATCGCGGAGCGGTTGTCGGTGGCGATACCCGACAACTCCTTCACCGTGATCGTGGGCCCCAACGCGTGCGGCAAGTCGACACTGCTGCGGGCGCTGTCGCGGATGCTCAAGCCGAGCGAGGGCCGGGTGCTGCTCGACGGGCAGGTCATCCAGTCGATGCCCGCGAAGAAGGTCGCGCGGACCCTCGGGCTGCTGCCCCAGTCGTCCATCGCGCCCGACGGCATCACGGTCGCCGACCTGGTCGGCCGCGGCCGCTACCCGCACCAGGGAATCCTGCGCCAGTGGTCGGCCGAGGACGAGCGCGTCGTGCAGGAGTCCATGCGGCAGACCGGCGTGGCCGAACTCGGCGACCGCTACGTCGACGAACTCTCCGGCGGCCAGCGCCAGCGCGTGTGGATCGCCATGGCGCTCGCCCAGCAGACACCGCTGCTCCTCCTCGACGAGCCGACGACGTACCTGGACATCCAGCACCAGATCGACGTGCTGGACCTGTGCGCGGAGCTGCACGAGGAGCAGGGGCGCACGCTCGTCGCCGTGCTGCACGATCTGAACCACGCCGCCCGTTACGCCACCCACCTCATCGCCCTGCGCGAGGGCCGGGTCATCGCCGAGGGCGCGCCGAAGGACATCGTCACGGCCGGACTGGTCGAGGAGGTCTTCGGGCTGCGCTGCCAGGTCGTCGACGACCCGGAGACGGGCACGCCGCTGGTCGTGCCTGCGGCCCGCAAGGCCCGCGCCCACGCCGCGGGCGGGAAGGCCGCGGCTACAGAAGCTTCCTGAGCTGGAGCAGGTCCCGCACACCGGCGTGCAGCTTCACCCGGCCCGAGCCCCAGGCCTTGGCGAAGTTCAGCTCGCCGCCCACCAGGGCCACCAGGTCGTCGCCGGTCATGGCGAGTCTGATCTCGGCCTTGCCCGGCGGCGGCCCCGGCACGGTGTCGTGCACCTCGATCCGCCCGCCGCGCATCCGGCCGGTGAAGGTGACGTCGAGGTCCGTGATGTGGCAGCTCACCGAACGGTCCAGGGCCGCGGCGTCGCGGACGTCCCCTTCGGCGCGCTGCATGTTGTCCGAGAGCTTGTCGAGTGCGCTGCGGCACTCCTCGATCGTGGCCATCGCGATCGACGGTACCGCAGCGGTTCGCGGTAGCGTCGTGGCATGGACGACGCAGTTCCCGGGACCCCGCCGGCGGCGGAGGACGAACCGGTGCACGACCCCGCCGCCCCGGCCCCCCTGAACGTGCCCCGCACGCCGACCGGCGATGCCGGTGTGGACGCGGCCCTGGACCGGCTCGGTGACGCGGACCACCTCGCCACGGACGGGCATCTCGAGGTGTACGAGGATGTACACCGGGGGCTGCGCGACGCGCTCACCGCGCTCGACGTACGCCCGGGACCTCCGGTGCCCCCGATGCCGCACGCACCTAGGAGCTGAACCGAACGTGGCAGGAGTCGCACGACGCCGTCTGGACGCGGAGCTGGTCCGCCGGAAGCTCGCGCGCTCGCGCGAGCACGCCGCGCAGCTGATCGCCGCGGGGCGGGTCTCCGTCGGCAAGACCGTCGCGACCAAACCCGCCACGCAGGTGGAGACCGCGGCCGCGATCGTGGTGGCCCAGGACGACAGCGACCCCGACTACGTCTCGCGCGGCGGCCACAAGCTGGCCGGGGCGCTCGCGGTGTTCGCTCTGCAGGGGCTGGCCGTTGAGGGGCGCAGGGCGCTCGACGCGGGCGCGTCCACCGGCGGTTTCACCGATGTCCTGTTGCGGGCGGGCGCCGCGCACGTCGTCGCCGTGGACGTCGGATACGGACAACTCGCGTGGTCCCTGCAGAAGGATGAACGCGTCACCGTCAAGGACCGTACGAACGTACGCGAGTTGACGCTTGAAGCGATCGATGGGGAGCCAGTGGATCTTGTCGTGGGGGATCTGTCCTTCATCCCGCTCGGGCTGGTCCTGCCCGCTCTGACGCGGTGCGTGAAGCCGGACGCCGACCTGGTGATGATGGTCAAGCCGCAGTTCGAGGTCGGCAAGGAGCGCCTCGGCAGCGGGGGAGTGGTACGCAGCACCCAGCTGCGGGCCGAGGCGGTGCGGGGGGTGGCCGAGAAGGCCTGGGGGCTGGGGCTCGGGGTGAGGGGCGTGACGGCCAGTCCGCTGCCCGGGCCGTCGGGGAATGTCGAATACTTTCTGTGGCTGCGGTCCGGGGCACCGGAACTGGACCCGGCCGAGGCAGACCGTGCAGTGGCGGAGGGGCCGCGTTGACCGAGAACCGAGCTCGTACTGTATTCCTGCTCGCCCACACGGGCCGGCCCGCGGCCGTGCGCAGTGCCGAGCTCGTCGTGAAGGGGCTGCTGCGCTCCGGTCTGGGCGTGCGCGTCCTGGAGGCCGAGGCGCGCGACCTGCCTCTGCCGGCCGAGGTGGAACTGGTCAAGGAGGCCACTCCGCAGTGCCTCGACGGCTGTGAGCTGCTGATCGTGCTGGGTGGTGACGGCACGCTGCTGCGCGGTGCCGAGTTCGCGCGGGCGTCGGGTGTGCCGATGCTCGGCGTCAACCTCGGGCGCGTCGGGTTCCTCGCGGAGGCCGAGCGGGACGACCTCGACAAGGTCGTCGACCGGGTGGTCACCAAGGCGTACGAGGTCGAGGAGCGGATGACCGTCGACGTCGTCGTGCACCGCAACGGGGACATCGTGCACACGGACTGGGCGCTGAACGAGGCGGCCGTGCAGAAGGTGTCCGCCGAGCGGATGCTGGAGATCGTCCTGGAGATCGACGGGCGGCCGGTCACGGGGTTCGGCTGCGACGGGATCGTGTGTGCGACGCCCACGGGGTCGACGGCGTACGCCTTCTCGGCGGGCGGGCCGGTGGTGTGGCCGGAGGTCGAGGCGCTGCTGATGGTGCCGATCTCCGCGCACGCGCTGTTCGCGAAGCCGCTCGTGACATCGCCGGATTCTGTGTTGGCTGTGGAGGTTCTGCCACACATTCCGCCGGGGGTTCTGTGGTGCGACGGGCGGCGGACGGTCGAGTTGCCGCCCGGGGCGCGGGTGGAGGTGCGGCGGGGGGCCGTGCCGGTGCGGTTGGCGCGGCTGCATCATGCTTCTTTCACGGACCGGCTGGTGGCCAAGTTCGCGCTGCCTGTTTCCGGGTGGCGGGGCGCACCTCACTAGCGGCTCGTGGGGAGGGTGCGGGTGGTCTGTGGCTTGTCGCGCCCACGTGGCGGAGCCGCACATCGATACAGCCCCGCGCCCCTAGGAGCCGATCACCACTCTCGTGGGTGACAGGGGCGGGCCAGTCGCACTCGCCCGCCCGGACCTCGTAAGGTCGTGTCCGTGTTGGAGGAGATGCGGATACGGTCGCTGGGCGTGATCGACGATGCTGTCGTCGAGCTGTCGCCCGGGTTCACCGCGGTCACCGGTGAGACGGGTGCGGGCAAGACCATGGTGGTCACCAGCCTGGGGTTGCTGCTGGGCGGGCGGGCCGACCCGGCGCTCGTGCGGATCGGGGCCGGTAAGGCCGTCGTGGAGGGGCGGATCACCGTCCCGCGGGGCGCCGCGGTCGCCGTACGCGCCGAGGAGGCCGGGGCCGAGCTCGACGACGGGGCCCTGCTGATCAGCCGTACCGTCTCCGCCGAGGGGCGCTCACGGGCGCACCTGGGCGGGCGCGGCGTGCCCGTGGGCGTGCTGGCCGAGCTCGCCGACGAGCTGGTGGCCGTGCACGGGCAGACCGACCAGCAGGGGCTGCTCAAGCTGTCCCGGCAGCGGCAGGCGCTCGACCGGTACGCGGGCGACGCGGTCGCCGGGCCGCTGGCCAAGTACGGCGAGGCGTACAAGCGGCTGCGGGCCGTCGCCGCCGAGCTCGACGAGATCACCACCCGGGCCCGCGAGCGGGCCCAGGAGGCCGATCTGCTGCGCTTCGGGCTCGACGAGATCGCCGCCGTCGAGCCCCGCGCGGGCGAGGACGTGGAGCTGGCCGAGGAGGCCGAGCGGCTCGGGCACGCCGAGGCGCTGGCGTCCGCCGCCGCGGTCGCGCACGCCGGCCTCGCGGGTAACCCCGAGGACCCGGAGGGCGTCGACGCCGGGACGCTCGTCGCGGGCGCGCAGCGGGCCCTGGACGCCGTACGGTCGCACGATCCGGCGCTGGCCGCGCTCGCCGACCGCATCGGGGAGATCGGGATCCTGCTGCGCGACGCGGCCGGTGACCTGGCGGGGTACGCCGACGATCTGGACGCCGATCCGCTGCGGCTGGCGGCCGTCCAGGAGCGGCGGGCCGCGCTCACCGGGCTGACGCGCAAGTACGGCGAGGACATCGCCACCGTGCTGGCCTGGGCCGAGCAGAGCGCCGCCCGGCTGACCGAACTGGACGGCGACGACGAGCGGATCGGGGAGCTGACCGCCGAGCGGGACGCGCTGCGGTCCGAACTGGGCGGGCTGGCGCAGGCGCTGACGGACGCCCGGACCGAGGCCGCCGAACGGTTCGCCGCCGCCGTGACCGCCGAGCTGGCCTCGCTCGCCATGCCGCACGCGCGGGTGTCCTTCGACATCCGGCAGACCGAGGACCCCGAGGGCGTCGAGGTCGGCGGGCGTCCGGTCGCCTACGGTCCCGCGGGCGCCGACGAGGTCGAGCTGCTGCTCGCCCCGCACCCGGGGGCGCCGCCGCGGCCGATCGCCAAGGGTGCGTCCGGCGGTGAACTGTCGCGTGTGATGCTGGCCGTGGAGGTGGTGTTCGCGGGGACGGACCCGGTGCCGACGTACCTCTTCGACGAGGTCGACGCCGGGGTCGGCGGCAAGGCGGCGGTCGAGATCGGCCGGCGGCTCGCACGGCTGGCGAAGACCGCGCAGGTCGTGGTCGTGACGCACCTGCCCCAGGTGGCCGCCTTCGCCGACCGGCAGCTGCTGGTCGAGAAGACCAACGACGGGTCCGTGACCCGCTCCGGTGTCAAGGTCCTCGAAGGTGAGGACCGGGTCCGGGAGCTGTCCCGCATGCTCGCCGGCCAGGAGGACTCCGAGACGGCCCGGGCGCACGCGGAGGAGCTGCTGGCGGCGGCCCGGGCGGACGGTTAGCACGGAGCGGCGCACTTTTGGTGGTGCGGCAAGGCCGGGCGGGTCGCCCGATTTCACTCGTGTGGGTGACCCGGCCCGGGGCGTTCCCCCGCTGCCGCGCCCCGCTGCCGTGGCGCAGGGGTTCCGGCGTTCCCGGAACCCCCTTGTGTCCTGGCATCCTTGGCGGAGTACGCGTGCGAAACCTCGTCGTGACCGTCCAACCCGAACCAGGAGCCCGGCCACGTGACCCCCGTGAGCAGCCACTCACAGCATGGCCAGTTGCCGCTGCGCACCGTGCAGGTGCTGGGCGGCGGCAATGCCGCCAGCAGTGCGCATGTGCGCTCGCTGGCCGCGGGGCTCGTCGCGCGGGGCGTGAAGGTCACGGTGTGCGCCCCCTATGAGGCCGATCAAGCCTACGACTTCAGCGGTGTCGGGGCCGACCACGTGCACGTGCCGCGCAGCAGCGACCCGGTGTCGGTGGCCGCGCTGCGGGCGGCCTGCGCCAACGCCGATCTGGTGCACGCGCACGGACTGCACGCCTCCTTCCGCACCGTGCTCGCCCTCAGCGGGCGACGCGTGCGGACTCCGCTGGTGGTGACGTGGCACGACCGGGCGCACGCCGACGGCGCGCGGGCCCACATGCTGCGCGTGCTGGAGCGAAGGGTCGTGAAGGCGGCCACGGTCGTGCTGGGGACGACCTCGGCGCTGGTGGACCGGGCCCGGCTCACCGGCGCGCGGGACGCCCGGCTGGCGGCCGTCGCGCTGCCCGGCCCGCGCAGGCCCCGCGAGCCCGACGACCCCGACCGGCGGCGGCCCAAGGTGCGCGCCGAACTCGGCGCCATCGGACGGCCGTTGCTGATGGCCGTCGGCTCCCTGGAACGCCACCGCGGATACGACGTGCTGCTGGACGCCGCGCGCGCCTGGCGCCGCCTCGATCCCGTGCCGCAGGTCGTGATCGCCGGAGAGGGCCCGCTACGCGGTGAACTCCAGGCGCGGATCGAGGAGGAGGAGCTGCCGGTCCGGCTCATCGGGCGGCGCGAGGACATCACCGACCTGCTCGCCGCGGCCGACCTCGCCCTGCTGCCGAGCCGCTGGGAGGCGCGCTCCGTCCTCGCCCAGGAGGCCCTGTACGCACGCGTGCCGCTTGTCGCGACGGAGGTCGGCGGCATCCCCGAACTCGTCGGCGACGCGGCCGAACTCGTCCCGTACGGCGACGCGAAGGCCCTCGCCGACGCCGTCGTGCGGCTGCTCGGCGACCAGGGGCGGCGGGACCTGCTGGCCGACAAGGGCGCCCGCCAGGCCGCCGGCTGGCCGACCGAGGACGAGACGGTCGCCCAAGTGCTCAGCGTGTACGACGAGTTGACCCAGCCCCGGCCCCTCCCCTAGCAGCCCCCGGCAGCCCTACGAGACGTGCCTGCGGGCCCGCAGGGCCAGGCTCAGGGCCAAAACCGTCTGCGGGTCGTCGAGGTCCGTGCCCAGCAGCTCCCCGATGCGGGCCAGGCGGTTGTACAGGGTCTGCCGGTTGAGATGCAGCTCGCGGGCCGTCTCCGCCTTGCGTCCCGCGTGGGCGAGGTAGGTCGTGAGCGTGGGCAGCAGCGGCGGCCGGGAGCGGCGGTCGTGCTCCAGCAGCGGGCCGAGGGCGCGGTCGACAAAGGCCGCCAGGTCCTCGTGGTCGCGCAGCCGCCACAGCAGCAGGTCGATGTCGAGGCGGCGGGCGTCGTACCAGGGCCGGTCCGGCAGGCCCTGGGCCGCCGTGGCCGTCTCGGCCGCGTGCCGCAGGCCCGAGGCGGCCGAGGGCCAGCCGCCGGCTGTCCCCACGACCATCACGGGCGGCTGCCCGCCCGGCCGCGGCAGCCCGGCCCGGCCCACACCGGCCCGCAGAGCCGCCGCCACCCGGTCCGCAACCGCCGCCCGCTCCGGCTCCGCGCGCAGCCCGAGCAGCACCAGCACCCGGCCCTCCACCGGCCGCACCCCGAGCAGCACCGGCACGCCCACCGACGCCAGCTCCTCCGAGACCGCCCGGGCCAGCACGGCCCAGCCACCCCCGCTCTCGTCCGGGGACAGGGCGTCCCCGAGCCGCATGACCACCGGCAGCAGTGGGCCGCTACCCGGCCGGAACCCGAGCACACGGGCCTGCGCCGGGGCGTCCTCGGCCGCGACGCGGCCCTCGGCGAGGTCGGTGAGGAAGTCGCCGCGCCCGCGCGCCGCCAGTTCCTCCTCCTGGCGGGCCTGCATCAGCACCACGGCCAGGATGCCCGCGGCCCGCTCGGCGGCCATCCGGTGCACCGGCGCCAGGGGAGTCCGCACGGGCAGCAGAACGAGCCGGGCCCGTACGCCCCCGCTGCCCGGCCCGCCGCCCGGCACGTCCACGAGCACCGACCCCGCGAGCGGCGGCTCGTCCTTGTGCTGGCCGCGCAGCCCCTCCCACACCTGGAGCGGGTCCGCGCCCTCGGGCCCGGACCCGGCCGCGTACAGCAACTGCCCGTCCGCCGTCTCCAGGAACACCGGGTTCGCGGCGAAGTCGGCGAGGATGCCGAGCACGTGGGGCACCCCGCCGCCGCCCAGCAGGGCCTGCGTGCACCGCCGGTGCACCTCCTCGGCCCGCTGAAGCAGGGCGTAGTGACCGTTGACGATCTCGGTGTGGACCTCCTCCGTGACCGTGACGAAGGGCACCTCGCGGTGCAGCTGGACGAGCGGCAGCCCGGCGGAGCGTGCCGTGTCGACGAGGGCCGCGGGCAGCCGGGTGAAGCGCGGACCGAGCTCCACGACCAGGGCCGCGATGCCGCGCTCCGCCAGGGTGCGCACGAACGCCCGCTGCTCGGCGGGGCGCGTGCCGAGGCCGTAGCCCGTGGTCAGCAGGAGTTCGCCGCCCTTGAGCAGGGAGGCGATGTGCGGCACCTCGCCGGCGTGCACCCAGCGCACGGTCCGCCCGAGCCGCTCGGCGCCCGCCAGCACCTCGGGCAGCCCGCTGCGCAGCCCCGGCAGCTCCAGCGCCCGCTGCACGGTGATCCCGGCGCCCTGGGTGTCGTAACCGCTGTCCGTCCCGCTCTCCATGTGCCGGACGCTACCCGCGCGGAAGCCTCGCGGACATCTCCGGCGGGGCACCGAAACGATCACCGTCCGGATCCGGCGCCCGCTCTCCCCGGATTAGCGCGTGATCGACCGGGTACGGGCGCCGTCATGGACATGAGCGTGGTGGCGGTGGGGCGGGAGGACGACAGTCCGGTCGAGGAGCCGTTGCGGGTCGCGGTGCTCGCCGACCGGCTCGGGTACCGGGAGGTCTGGGCCGGCGAGGGACCCACGTGGGACTCGTTCGTCCTGGCGACGGCGATCGGCGCCGCCACCGAGCAGGTCGCGCTGACCGCCGGGCCCGTACCGGTGTCGGTGCGCGATCCGCTCACCATCGTCCGGGGCGCCGCGTCCACCGCGGCCGTCACCGGCCGTCCCGTCGGCGTGGCCCTGGGCACCTCCAGCAAGCGGGTCGTCGAGGGAGTGCACGGCCGGCCGCGCACCCGGCCCGCGGCGGCCCTCGCGGAGTCGGCGGCGGCCGTACGGGCGCTGATGGGCAGCGTGCCGGGTGAGCCGATCGTGCCCGGCAGCGGCTTCCCGCGCCGCCTGTCACCGCCTGGAGGCATGGTCACCGTCGCCGCGTTCGGGGAGCGGGCGGTCGCCGCCGCCGTCGCGCACGCCGACCGGATGCTGCTCGACCTCGTCTCGCCCGAGCAGGTCCGCGTGCTGCGCGACCGGATGCTCGCGGCCGCCGAGAAGGCCGGCCGTACCCCGCCGCGACTGACCGCCTGGCTGCCCGCCGCCGTCGATCCGGAGCCGGAGACGCTCACGCAGGTCCTGCGCAGCGTCGTCGGCTACCTGGCGGTGCCGGGCTACAGCGACATGTTCGTCGACGCGGGCTTCGCCGAGGTCGTCGAGCTGGCCGCCAAGGGCGCCGACGCCGACACCCTGCTGCGGGCGCTGCCGCCCGAGGCGGCCGGCACGGTCGCCCTCGTCGGCGACACCGCCACCGTCCGCGCCCGGATCGCCGCCTACGCCGAGGCCGGACTGGACGAGATAGCCCTCGTCCCGGCCACGGCCGCGGACCCCGCGGGGGAACGCACGCTCACGGCCCTCAGGCCGGAGTGAGGCCCACGGGAGGGCCGGAGCGGCACCCCCGAATGCCGCCCCCCGTTCAGCCGCCGTACGCGCCCGAAGCCGTCAGGCGCAGTGCCGTGTCGATGAGCGGCACGTGGCTGAAGGCCTGCGGGAAGTTGCCGACCTGGCGCTGCAGACGCGGGTCCCACTCCTCGGCCAGCAGGCCGAGGTCGTTGCGCAGGGACAACAGCTTCTCGAACAGCTTGCGGGCCTCGTCGACGCGTCCGATCATCGCCAGGTCGTCGGCCATCCAGAACGAGCAGGCCAGGAACGCGCCCTCGTCACCGGGCAGACCGTCGACGTTCTCGTCGCCACTGGTGGTCGGGTAGCGCAGGATGAAGCCGTCCGGCGTGGACAGCTCCCGCTGGATCGCCTCGATCGTGCCGATGACCCGCTTGTCGTCCGGCGGCAGGAAGCCCATCTGCGGGATCAGCAGCAGCGAGGCGTCCAGCTCCTTCGAGCCGTACGACTGCGTGAACGTGTTGCGCTCCTTGTCGTAGCCCCGCTCGCACACGTCCCGGTGGATGTCGTCGCGCAGCTCCCGCCAGCGCTCCAGCGGGCCGTCCGCGTCACCGGACTCGATCAGCTTGATCGTGCGGTCGACCGCGACCCAGGCCATCACCTTGGAGTGCACGAAGTGGCGGCGCGGGCCGCGCACCTCCCAGATGCCCTCGTCCGGCTCCTGCCAGTGGTCCTCCAGGTAGCGGATCAGCTTCAGCTGGAGCAGCGAGGCGTAGTCGTTGCGGGCGAGGCCCGTCATGTGGGCGAGGTGCAGGGCCTCGGTGACCTCGCCGTACACGTCCAGCTGGAGCTGGTGGGCCGCGCCGTTGCCGACCCGGACCGGGCCGGAGTTCTCGTAGCCCGGCAGCCAGTCCAGCTCCGCCTCGCCGAGCTCGCGCTCACCGGCGATGCCGTACATGATCTGGAGGTTCTCCGGGTCGCCGGCGACCGCCCGCAGCAGCCACTCGCGCCAGGCACGGGCCTCCTCGCGGTAGCCGGTGCGCAGCAGCGAGGACAGCGTGATCGCCGCGTCGCGCAGCCAGGTGTAGCGGTAGTCCCAGTTGCGGACGCCGCCGATGTCCTCCGGCAGGGAGGTGGTCGGCGCGGCGACGATGCCGCCGGTCGGGGCGTACGTCAGGGCCTTCAGCGTGATCAGCGAGCGCACCACGGCCTCGCGGTAGGGGCCGTGGTACGTACAGTGGTCGACCCACTCGCGCCAGAAGTCCTCCGTCGCCTCCAGCGACTGCTCCGGCTCCGGCAGCGGCGGCGGCTCCTTGTGCGAGGGCTGCCAGGAGATCGTGAACGCGATCCGGTCACCCGGCGCGACCGTGAAGTCCGCGTACGTCGTCAGCGACTTGCCGTAGGTCTCCGCGGATGTGTCGAACCACACCGAGTCCGGGCCCGCGACGGCCACCGTGCGCCCCTCGTGCTTGTGCACCCACGGCACCACCCGTCCGTAGGAGAACCGCATCCTGAGCGCCGAGCGCATCGGCACGCGGCCCGAGACGCCCTCCACAATCCGGATCAGCTGCGGGGCGCCGTCACGCGGCGGCATGAAGTCGGTCACCCGGACCGTGCCCCGCTGGGTGTCCCACTCGGACTCCAGGATCAGCGAGTCGCCCCGGTAGCTGCGCCGCGCCGCGGTGGGGGGCTGCTGGTCGGAGGCGTACGCGGGGCCGAGCCGCCAGAAGCCGTGCTCCTCGGTGCCCAGCAGGCCGGCGAAGATGGCGTGCGAGTCGAAGCGGGGCAGGCACAGCCAGTCGACTGTGCCGTCCCGGCAGACCAGGGCAGCGGTCTGCATGTCTCCGATGAGTGCGTAGTCTTCGATGCGCCCGGCCACGTGCAACTCCAGTCGAACGGCCACGTCACCCCACGAGGGGGCTGTCGCTAGTGCGGTCAAGGGGGGTTTCAGCAAGTCTTGCAATGCGTCGTTGAGCGATGAAGCAAAACAGGTCACTCAGCCGTCATGCAAAGCGCCAATTGTTGCTCAACGAACTGACGAGCTCACGTTGTTCCGGTGCTTACGGGCGGGGGGTGGTGCCGTTGGGCCGGACGGGCTCGGCAGCGAGTGTCCGAGCAGGATACGACGCACGCGGATGATCCGGGTGCCCGTCCGGACAAGGGGAGTACGCCGAACGAGTGAGCAACGGGTGAGGAAGCGGTGAGCACGGTCGCCTCCGTGTCGGGATGTGTGCGGAGCGTGGCCGGAAGCCATCGCCCCGCAGCGCTGATACGCTGGTAGCCCGTGGACCGGTGGGCCCCTTCCCGACAGGGAACCCCCGAACCGCAGCGACGGCACCCCGGAGATTTCCGGCGGGCAGCCGCACCGCACCCCCAGACCGCGACCACGGGAGCCCCGTCTTGGCCATGCCGCCCGCCGCTTTTCGTAATTCGACGACCAAGCACATCTTCGTCACCGGGGGTGTCGCCTCCTCGCTGGGCAAGGGCCTGACGGCCTCCAGCCTCGGCATGCTGCTCAAGGCCCGCGGTCTGCGCGTCGTGATGCAGAAGCTCGACCCGTACCTGAACGTGGACCCGGGCACGATGAACCCCTTCCAGCACGGTGAGGTGTTCGTCACCAACGACGGCGCCGAGACCGACCTGGACATCGGCCACTACGAGCGCTTCCTCGACCGCGACCTCGACGGCTCCGCCAACGTCACCACCGGCCAGGTGTACAACACCGTGATCGCCAAGGAGCGGCGCGGTGAGTACCTGGGCGACACCGTGCAGGTCATCCCGCACATCACCAACGAGATCAAGCACCGCATCCGCCGCATGGCGACGGACGAGGTCGACGTCGTGATCACCGAGGTCGGCGGCACGGTCGGCGACATCGAGTCGCTGCCGTTCCTGGAGACCGTCCGCCAGGTCCGTCACGAGGTCGGCCGTGACAACGTCTTCGTCGTCCATATCTCGCTCCTGCCGTACATCGGCCCCTCGGGTGAGCTGAAGACGAAGCCCACCCAGCACTCGGTTGCGGCCCTGCGCAACATCGGTATCCAGCCTGACGCGATCGTGCTGCGCTGCGACCGCGAGGTGCCCACCGCGATCAAGCGGAAGATCTCGCTGATGTGCGACGTCGACGAGGCCGCCGTCGTGGCCTGCCCCGACGCCCGCTCGATCTACGACATCCCGAAGACCGTGCACGGCGAGGGCCTGGACGCCTACGTCGTCCGCAAGCTGGACCTGCCGTTCCGCGACGTCGACTGGACGACCTGGGACGACCTGCTCGACCGCGTCCACAACCCCGACCACGAGATCACTCTCGCCCTGGTCGGCAAGTACATCGACCTGCCCGACGCCTACCTGTCGGTCACCGAGGCGCTGCGCGCCGGCGGCTTCGCCAACCGGGCCCGCGTCAAGATCAAGTGGGTCACCTCCGACGACTGCAAGACCCCGGCCGGCGCCGCGGCGCAGCTCGGCGACGTCGACGGCATCTGCATCCCCGGCGGCTTCGGCGACCGCGGCGTGCTCGGCAAGGTCGGCGCGATCAAGTACGCCCGCGAGAACAAGATCCCGCTGCTCGGCCTCTGTCTCGGCCTGCAGTGCATCGTGATCGAGGCCGCGCGCAACCTGGCCGACATCACCGACGCCAACTCCACCGAGTTCGACCCGGCCACCTCCCACCCGGTCATCTCCACCATGGCCGAGCAGCTCGACATCGTCGCCGGTGAGGGTGACATGGGCGGCACCATGCGGCTCGGCATGTACCCGGCCAAGCTCGCCGAGGGCTCGATCGTGCGCGAGGTGTACGACGGCAAGGAGTACGTCGAGGAGCGCCACCGGCACCGCTACGAGGTGAACAACGCCTACCGGGCCGAGCTGGAGAAGCAGACGGGCATCCAGTTCTCCGGCACCTCGCCGGACGGCAAGCTCGTCGAGTACGTCGAGTACCCGCGCGACGTCCACCCGTACCTGGTCGCCACGCAGGCCCACCCGGAGCTGCGCTCGCGCCCGACGCGCCCGCACCCGCTGTTCGCCGGGCTCGTCAAGGCCTCGGTCGAGCGGAAGACTTCGAAGTAACACACCAGTTGTACGGTGGCCGGGGTGCATCCCTTCAAAGGGTGTGCACCCCGGTTTCGTTTCGGCAGGTCGCGCGGCACGTGGAAGGACAGGCATGACGATCAAGGACGCCCCGGAGGAGTGGGAGATCCGGGCGACGCAGACTCCCTTCGTGGGCAACAAGACCTCCGTCCGCACCGACGACGTGGTCATGCCCGACGGCACCGTGGTCGGCCGTGACTACCAGGTCCACCCCGGCTCCGTGGCCGTCCTCGCCCTCGACGCGGACGACCGCGTGCTGGTGCTGCGCCAGTACCGCCACCCCGTGCGCCACAAGCTGTGGGAGATCCCGGCCGGACTGCTCGACGTCCCCGGCGAGAACCCGCTGCACGCGGCGCAGCGCGAGCTGTACGAGGAGGCGCACGTCAAGGCCGAGGACTGGCGGGTGCTCACCGACGTCTACACCACGCCCGGCGGCTGCGACGAGGCCGTGCGGATCTTCCTGGCGCGCGACCTGTCCGAGGCCGAGGGTGAGCGGTTCGCGGTCGAGGAGGAAGAGGCCGACATGGTCCTGGACCGGGTGCCGGTCGAGGACCTCGTGCGGGGCGTGCTGGCCGGCGAGCTGCACAACAACTGCCTCGTCGTGGGCGTCCTCTCACTGGTGGCCGCCCGGGGCGGTGACGGCCTGGACGCCCTGCGCCCGGCTCTGGCGCCGTGGCCGGCTCGGCCGTTCGAGGCGTAGGCGCTCCGCTCGGGGCGGTGCGACGGGTGGGTGCCGCCACGGTCGTCTGTCGGGTGCGGCGTCGTCGTGGCCGGTCGCGCAGTTCCCCGCGCCCCTTTCGGGGCGCGACCTTCTGCTGTCGGTCCTACGATCTGCTGATCCGATCGGGGGATGTGCCCGCCGTGCCCGCCGTACTCCTCCGGGAACGTTGCAGAGCGTGAACTAGGCTCTGGGGCACGCCCGAACCGGAGTCCCGGCGGGCTTGCGTGTGCGGTGGGACGGGAGTGTGGCCCGTGGCGGATCAGGTCGTGGAGACAGGCGACGTGCGGTCGGCCGGGCGCGCTGCCGGGGAGATCGAGTTCCTGGGCCGCACACGGGAGTTGAAGGAGCTGCGCGCCGACATCGAGCGCGCCGGGCTGGACACCCTGGCCGGCCGCAAAGCACCCCGCGCGCGCGTGCTGCTCATCGCCGGCCGGCCCGGTTCGGGCCGCACGGCTCTCGCCGAGGAACTCGTCCGGCAGGTTGCGGACGGTTACCCCGACGGGGTGCTGCGGGCGAGCCTGACCGAGCCGGGCGGCACCCCGGTCCCCGTCGGACGTGCCGCCCGCGACCTCCTCACCGCCCTGGACGTGCCGGCGCCCGCCGGGGCCGGTGACGACGACCTCACCGATGCCCTGCGCACCGCCCTGGCCGACCGCCGAGCCCTGCTCCTGCTGGACGACGCGGCCGACGCCGAGCAGGTCGACGCCCTGCTCCCCGACACCCCGGACTGCCTCGTCGTCGCGGTCTCCGAAGGGCCGCTGACCGGCATCTCCGACGTCCGCCCCTGCACCCTGGGCGGCCTGGACGCCAAGTCCGGGGTGGAACTGCTGACCCGGCACACCGGCTCGGTCCGCATCACCGTCGACCCCCGGGCCGCCGAGGGCCTCGCCGAGGAGTGCCAGGGGCAGCCCGCCGCGCTGATGCTGGCGGGAGGCTGGCTCGCGGCCCACCCCAAGGCCGCCGTCTCCGACCTCGCCAAGCAGCTGCGCGCCGAGGACACCGAGGGCACCGCCCTCACCCGGGTGTTCCGGCTCGCCCACGCCGCCCTGCCCGCCGGCGCCGCCCGGATGCTGCGCCTGCTCGCCCTCGCCCCGGCCGGGCTGGTCGACCCGCAGACCGCCTCCGCACTCGTCGGCTGCTCGGTCGACAGCGCCCGCAGCACCCTCGACGACTTCGTCGCCCTGGGCTTCCTGCACGCGGTGGACTCTCCGCTGCCGCAGTACGAGGTGCCGGGCTGCCTGCACCCCCAGCTGCGGATCCTCGCCGAGCGCCTCGAACGCCCGGCCGAGCTCCAGCTGGCCCGGGCCCGCATGCTGGAGCGGACCGTACGGCTGCTCCAGGCCTGCCGGGCGATCACCGAGACCGACAGTCCCCAGGCGCGCCAGAAGCTCCTCGACATGCCGCGCGCCCTGCGCTTCCCCACCCCGCGGGCGGCCGCCGACTGGCTGCGCCTGACCCGGCCCGCGCTGCTGGCGTCGGTCCGGCTCGCGGTCGCCGACGGGGAGCTGGACACCCTGGCCCGACGGCTGATGTCCCAGCTGGTCCGGGCGATGGCGGCGCACATCGGCACCCAGGCCGCCGCTGCCGACCTCTACGACATCCACAGCCTCGTCCTCGGCATCGCCGAGCGCCGCCACCTGCCCCGCGAGCGTGCCGCGGCCCTGCTGAACCTCGGCGACCTCGACGCCCGCACCGGCCGTACGGCCGACGCCCTGACGCGCTACCGGGCCGCGCTGGACGCCGGGCGCGAGGTGAACGACCCGTACGCCACCGGCCGTGCGATGGAATCCGTAGGCGGCGCGTACCAGGACCTCGACGACTTCGACCGGGCCGCCGACTGGTTCGGCCGCGCCCTGGTCGAGCGGCTCGCCCGGGGCGAGCGCGCGGAGGCCGCGCGGCTCTACGGGCGGATCGCCGCAGCCCACACCTTCGCCGGCCGCTACGGCGAGGCCCTGCGGAACTGGCGCGCGGCGGTCGCCGGGCACCGCAAGAACGGCGATGTGGCCGCCCAGGCCCGCGCCTTGAGCGAGCTGGCGCGGGTGCAGGAGTACGCGGGCCGGCCCGAGGAGTCGCTGCGCACCTGCCGGGAGGCGGTGGAGTGGGCGCGGCGCGCCGAGGATCCGCGACTGCAGGCCGCCCTGCATCTGCGGGTCGCCGACACCCTGGAGCACCTGGGTGATCCCGCGTCGGCCGGGCTGCACCGGGGAGCCGCCGAGCGGATTCTTGGCGACTCAAACCTTCAAAATGAGCCTGACGCCTGCGAAATCCGTACCGCATCAGCCGAAGATTGATGCAATGAAAGGCTAGACAGCGAGAACGCCTTCATTAGACTGGCTCTGCCGCACGTTCTCCTGCGGTCTCTCCCGGTGTGCCCGTGCGTGCCCGGGTATGTCTAAGAAGTACCCCCATACCCTCTGAGCCAAGGACCGTGATCGACGTGAAGGTCGGCATCCCCCGCGAGGTCAAGAACAACGAGTTCCGGGTGGCCATCACCCCCGCCGGCGTGCACGAGCTGGTGCGCCACGGCCACCAGGTCGTCATCGAGCGCGACGCCGGCATCGGCTCCTCGATCACCAACGAGGAGTACGTCGCCGCCGGCGGGCAGATCCTGGACACCGCCGACGAGGTGTGGGCCACCGCCGACCTGCTGCTGAAGGTCAAGGAGCCCATCGCCGAGGAGTACCACCGCCTCCGCAAGGACCAGACGCTCTTCACGTACCTGCACCTGGCCGCCTCCAAGGAGTGCACGGACGCCCTGCTGGAGTCCGGCACCACCGCGATCGCCTACGAGACCGTCGAGCTGCCCAGCCGCGCGCTGCCGCTGCTCGCCCCGATGTCCGAGGTCGCGGGCCGGCTCGCCCCGCAGGTCGGCGCCTACCACCTGATGCGCGCCAACGGCGGCCGCGGCGTGCTGCCCGGCGGCGTCCCCGGCGTGCTGGCCGGCCGCGCCGTCGTGATCGGCGGCGGCGTCTCCGGCTGGAACGCCGCGCAGATCGCCATCGGCATGGGCTTCCACGTGACCCTGCTCGACAAGGACATCAACAAGCTCCGCGAGGCCGACAAGATCTTCGGCACGAAGATCCAGACCGTCGTCTCGAACGCCTTCGAACTGGAGAAGGCCTGCCTGGAGGCCGACCTCGTCATCGGCGCGGTCCTGATCCCCGGCGCCAAGGCCCCGAAGCTGGTCACCAACGAGCTCGTCTCGCGCATGAAGCCCGGGAGTGTCCTTGTCGACATCGCGATCGACCAGGGCGGCTGCTTCGAGGACTCCCGTCCGACCACCCACGCCGAGCCGGCCTTCCAGGTCCACAACTCGGTCTTCTACTGCGTCGCCAACATGCCCGGCGCTGTGCCCAACACCTCCACCTACGCGCTGACCAACGCGACGCTGCCGTACATCGTCGAGCTGGCCAACCACGGCTGGGCGGACGCGCTGCGCCGCGACCCGGCGCTGGCCAAGGGCCTCAACACCCACGACGGCAAGGTCGTTTACCGCGAGGTCGCCGAGGCGCACGGCGTGGAGCACGTGGAGCTGACCTCGCTGCTCGGCTGAGCCGCCCACCAGCCCTCGACAGCCGGTAAGTCGGCTAAGTAACCAACCGGCAAAGGCGATACGTCAACACCGGTCGTCAACGCCGCGTACCCGGCCGGACCTTGCCCGACAAGGTCCGGCCGGATGTGTGTATGGTCACTTCGCGGTTCTCGGGCAACTCGCCTCGAACGTAACCCTTCAACCGATTCGCACACCGGTGAAACCTGCCGTGCGACGGCCGTACGCCCTTGACAGCGGGATGTTTCATTGCCGACACATCGGGCCGGGTCCGGCGGATTGTGTTGCTGCGGACGCCCGACACGCCATAGAGTCGCCAGCTGTCGGCATGGTGCCACGCTGACCTGTCTAGAAGTTTCCTGGTCACCAAGGAGGTAAGACGACTTGTGAATGAGTCGACATTTACTCCCGGGGGTGGCCAACCAGGAATGCCTGCACGGGACCAGGAGCCCGCGGGGTTCGCGGCTGTCGGCTCCGTCGCTGTGCGCACCTTCGCAGCCCACCAGAGTCAGCAGGCGACTCACACTGCACACCAGAAGATGGATGGCCATCACGTGAACGCCATGGCCGGCGACGGAAGTGGCGCGCCCCACAACCACTTCGCCGACTACGACGAACTGCCCGAGGGGCACTTCTACGACCCCGACGCGGAGTACGAGCCCGACCCCGAGTACGCGGCCACTCTCGCACCCGACGCGGCCAGACAGCGCCGGGAGCGTGTGGGCCCGACCGGGCGGCCGCTGCCGTACTTCCCGATCCCGGGACCGCTGCCCGAACACGGCCCCGCAAAGATCATCGCGATGTGCAACCAGAAGGGCGGCGTCGGCAAGACCACGTCGACCATCAACCTGGGTGCCGCGCTCGCGGAGTACGGACGCCGGGTCCTGCTCGTGGACTTCGACCCGCAGGGCGCGCTGTCGGTCGGACTCGGCGTCAACCCGATGGAGCTCGACCTCACCGTCTACAACCTGCTCATGGAGCGGGGGATGGCCGCCGACGAGGTGCTGCTGAAGACTGCGGTCCCCAACATGGACCTGCTGCCCAGCAACATCGACCTGTCGGCGGCCGAGGTCCAGCTCGTCTCCGAGGTCGCCCGCGAGTCGACGCTGCAGCGCGCCCTGAAGCCGCTGCTGCCCGACTATGACTTCATCGTCATCGACTGCCAGCCCTCGCTCGGCCTGCTCACGGTGAACGCCCTGACGGCCGCGCACAAGGTGATAGTGCCTCTGGAGTGCGAGTTCTTCGCGCTGCGCGGCGTGGCCCTGCTGACGGAGACCATCGAGAAGGTCCAGGAGCGACTCAACCCCGAGCTGGAGCTCGACGGCATCCTCGCCACGATGTACGACTCGCGCACGGTGCACAGCCGTGAGGTGCTCGCGCGTGTGGTCGAGGCGTTCGACGACCACGTCTACCACACGGTCATCGGGCGCACGGTCCGCTTCCCGGAGACCACGGTCGCCGGTGAGCCGATCACCACGTACGCCTCCAACTCCGTCGGTGCGGCCGCGTATCGCCAGCTCGCCAGGGAGGTGCTCGCCCGGTGTCACGCCGAGTGAGTCTGCCGGGGGCCGACGAACTCTTCCGTACGACAGGGGGGATGGGGCTCCAGTCGTCCCAGCCCAGGCGTCAGGCCAACGGCGACGCCCGGGTGCCCGCTCCGGCGGGGGAGGGCGACGCGGCGGCGGCAGCGGCCGCGGAGGACGCGCCGCAGTCGGTGCCCGCGCAGGGCGGTGACGGCGAGGGCGCCGAGCACGTAGCGGCGGACGCGGAGCCGGCCGAGGCCGGGGAGGCGCACAGCCGTTCCGCGACCGCCGAGCGCTCCGGCTCCGCCCGTCGCCAGACGGCGCAGGAAGGTTCTGCCGCCGGTGCCGCGGGGGGCGCGGGGGCCGCGCCCCGTAAGCGCGGGCGGAACGCCTCGCGCCGTCCCAGCGGCCGCGAGCGGCACGACGAGAAGATCACGGTCTACGTGTCGGCCGAGGAGCTCATGGACCTGGAGCACGCCCGTCTGGTGCTCCGCGGCGAGCACGGTCTGGCCGTCGACCGCGGGCGCATCGTCCGCGAGGCGGTCGCGGTGGTCCTCGCCGACCTGGAGACCCGCGGAGACGCCAGCATCCTCGTACGGCGACTGCGCGGGCGGTAGCGGTAGCCTGCGGGGGCCATGACCTCGAACGCTTCCCCACCTCCCCCCGGCGGCCCGGCCGGCCGCCGGCGTGCGCTGGGGAGGGGCCCGGGGGTTCCGCCGGCCGAGCCGAGAGAGGCCGAGCCGCTCACGTCACTGGAGGAGGCCGACCCCGGGGCCCTGCCGGTCGAGCAGACGGGGACGGAGGCGCCTGGGCCCTTCGCGGACGGCGACGGGACGGCTGCGGCGGTTGAGCTGCGGGCGGAGACGGTCGCGAACGGGTCGTTGCCCGCGGGCGGGGGTGTCGCGCCTGCGGAACTCGCCACCTCGGTGGCCGAGCCGAGTTCCTCGCCTCAAGACGCCGGGCAGGCGGCTTCGCCGACCGGATCCTTGGCCGAGCCGCCCGAGCCCTTGGCGGACGGCGACGGGACGGTTACGGCGGTCGAGCTGCGGGCGGAGACGGTCCCGAACGGACCGGCGCCCGCGAGCGGGGGCGTCGCGCCTGTGGGCCCCACTTCCCCGGTGGGCGAGCCGGGCTCCTCGCATCACAGCTCCGGGCATGCGGCTTCGCCGACCGGATCCCCGGCCGGGTCGCTCGGGCACTCCGTGGACGGCGACGGGGCGGCTTCGCCGGTCGAGCTGCGGGCGGAGGCGGTCCCGAACGGACCGGCGCCCGCGAGCGGGGGCGTCGCGCCTGTGGGCCCCACTTCCCCGGTGGGCGAGCCGGCCGGGCCCGCGTCCGCACCGACCGGGTCCCTGAAAGCCGCGGTTCCCGGGCCGGTGGACACCGCAGGGCCCATGGTGCCGCTTGCGGGCGCGGCTGGGAGCACGGCGCGGTCTGTGGAGGCGGCCGGACCTATGGCGCTGCCCAGGGATGCGGCCGGGACCACGGCACCGCCTGTAGACATGGCCGGGCCTGCGGCGCTGCTTGCCGACGCTGCCGGGCCGGTGGGCGTGGGCGAACCGAGAGGGGCTGCCGGGACGCGGTCCGCGGATGCGGTGACCGGGTTCGGCAACGCTTCCGTCCCCGCCCCGAGCCCCCCGCCCCCGGCCGGTGGCGACGGGACGGCTGCGGACGACGGGGTCTTCAAGGTCCGGCTTGCCAACTTCGAGGGGCCCTTCGATCTGCTGTTGCAGTTGATCTCGCGGCACAAGATGGACGTCACCGAGGTCGCGCTGTCGAAGGTGACCGACGAGTTCATGGCCCACATCCGGGCCATGGGACCGGACTGGGACCTGGACGAGACGACCGAGTTCCTGGTCGTCGCCGCGACCCTGCTCGACCTCAAGGCCGCACGGCTGCTGCCCGCCGCCGAGGTGGAGGACGAGGGCGATCTCGCGCTGCTCGAAGCGCGGGACCTGCTGTTCGCCCGGCTGCTGCAGTACCGCGCGTACAAGCAGATCGCCGACATCTTCAGCGGGCGCCTCGACGACGAGGCCCGGCGCTACCCCCGTACCGTCGGCCTCGAAGCGCACCACGCCGAGCTGTTGCCCGACGTCGTCATCAGCATCGGGGCGGAAGGATTCGCCAAGCTCGCCGTCAAGGCGATGCAGCCCAAGCCCAAACCGCAGGTCTACGTCGACCACATCCACGCCCCGCTGGTCAGCGTGCAGGAGCAGGCCCAGATCGTCGTGGCCCGGCTCAGAGAGCTCGGTGAGGCCAGCTTCCGTGCGCTCGTCGAGGACACCGACGACACCCTGACCGTCGTGGCGAGGTTCCTCGCGCTGCTGGAGCTGTACCGCGAGAAGGCCGTAGCGCTGGAGCAGGAGACCGCGCTCGGAGAGCTGCTCGTGCGGTGGACCGGCGGCGACGGGGACGAGACACCGATCGTCACCGACGAGTTCGACCGGCCGCCCGAGCCGCCGAAGGAGGAGAAGAAGGCGTGAGCGAGCCAACGACCGACCTGCCGGCCGGGACGCCCACCGTGGCCGGCCTCGACCTCAAGCCCGCCCTGGAGGCCGTCCTCATGGTCGTGGACGAGCCCGCGACCGAGGAGCACCTCGCGAAGATACTGGAGCGGCCGAAGCGCCAGATCGCCGACGCGCTGTGCGAGCTGGCCGACGAGTACACCGTCCAGGGCCGCGGCTTCGAGCTGCGGTACGTCGCGAACGGCTGGCGCTTCTACACCCGGGCCGCCTTCGCGCCGGCCGTCGAGCGCTTCGTCCTGGACGGCCAGCAGGCCCGCCTCACCCAGGCCGCCCTGGAGACCCTGGCCGTCGTCGCCTACCGGCAGCCGGTCAGCCGCAGCCGGGTCTCGGCCGTGCGCGGAGTCAACTGCGACGGTGTCATGCGCACCCTCCTCCAGCGCGGTCTGATAGAGGAGGCGGGCACGGAACCCGAAACAGGTGCGATCCTGTACAGGACGACGAACTACTTCCTGGAGCGGATGGGCCTGCGCGGTCTGGACGAGCTCCCGGAGCTCGCGCCCTTCCTCCCGGAGGCGGAGGCGATCGAGGCCGAGACCCAGGAAGGCGTACCGTCGTTCGACCCGGACGCGCCTGACGACGACGTGCCGGGCAGCCGCCCGGCCACCCCGGGTACCGACGACGAAGACGACCAGACGGAACTTTGATGCGAAGCAGCAGCGGCAGGAACAGCAGCGGAAACAACGGCGGGAGCCGTGGTGGCAACAGCGGCGGCCGCGGCGGGAGTGGTGGTGGTCGCGGTAACTTCCGCGGCGCCGGCAACAACCGCGACGACAAGCAGGGCAGCGGCCGTCCGAAGAAGCCCCGCCCCGAGGAGCGCCGCTACGACGTGGGCCCGGGGGCGACGAAGGACGGCCCCAAGGCCGGGCGTGGCGGTGCCGCGCGCGGCGGCGCCAAGGGCGGGCCCAAGCAGCCCCAGAAGCAGGGACGTACGACCCCGGCCCGCCCGCGTGAGTACGAGGCGCAGGTCGAGGAGCGCAACCGCGACCGGTACGCCGGGAAGAAGGAGGTCAAGCTCCCCAAGACCTTCCCCGGCGCCGAGCAGGAGGGCGAGCGGCTGCAGAAGGTCCTCGCCCGCGCGGGCTTCGGCTCCCGGCGTTCCTGCGAGGAGCTGATCGAGCAGGCCCGGGTCGAGATCAACGGCGAGATCGTCCTGGAGCAGGGGCGGCGCGTCGACCCCGAGAAGGACGAGATCAAGGTCGACGGGCTGACCGTCGCCACGCAGAGCTTCCAGTTCTTCTCGCTGAACAAGCCCGCCGGTGTCGTCTCGACGATGGAGGACCCGGAGGGCCGGCAGTGCCTCGGTGACTACGTCACCAACCGCGAGACCCGGCTCTTCCACGTCGGCCGGCTCGACACCGAGACCGAGGGCGTCATCCTGCTCACCAACCACGGCGAGCTGGCCCACCGGCTGACCCACCCGAAGTACGGCGTGAAGAAGACCTACCTCGCCCACATCGTCGGCCCCATCCCGCGCGACCTGGGCAAGCAGCTCAAGGACGGCATCCAGCTGGAGGACGGCTACGCCCGCGCGGACCACTTCCGGGTCGTCCAGCAGACCGGCAAGAACTACCTCGTCGAGGTCACCCTCCACGAGGGCCGCAAGCACATCGTGCGCCGGATGCTGGCGGAGGCCGGCTTCCCGGTCGACAAGCTGGTCCGGGTCGCCTTCGGGCCGATCACCCTGGGCGACCAGAAGTCGGGCTGGCTGCGGCGGCTGTCCAACACCGAGGTCGGGATGCTGATGCAGGAGGTCGACCTCTAGGCCTGACCTTCCAGACCCGACCACCACCAGACCTGACCTCCAGGCCTTGTGAGTGACCGGCACCCCCTTTTATAGTCGTGCTGACTATAAAAGGGGGTGCCGCTGCATGGACGGCTACGACAAGTACGCCCACGAACCCTTCGCCGTCACCGTCGATCTGGCCGTGTTCACACTCCGGGAGGGCGCGCTGCACGTGCTGCTCGTCGAGCGCGGACAGGAGCCGTACGCCGGACGCAGGGCCCTGCCCGGCGGATTCCTGCGGCCGGACGAGTCCGCGGAGACGGCCGCCCGGCGTGAACTCGCCGAGGAGACCGGCCTGTCCGACGTCTCGGGGTTGCACCTGGAGCAGCTGCGGACGTACAGCGAGCCCGGCCGCGACCCCCGGATGCGGGTCGTGTCGGTCGCCTTCGCCGCCCTGCTGCCCGATGCACCCGAGGTGCACGGCGGCAGCGACGCGGCCCGGGCCGACTGGGTGCCGTACGGCACGGCGGGCCCGCTCGCCTTCGATCACGACCGCATCCTGGCCGACGCCCACGACCGCGTCGGCGCCAAGTTCGAGTACACCTGCCTCGCCACCGCCTTCTGCCCGCCCGAGTTCACCCTCGGCGAGCTCCAGCAGGTCTACGAGACCGTGTGGGGCACCGAGCTGGACCGGCCCAACTTCCGTCGCAAGGTGCTCGCCACGCCGGGATTCGTCGAAGCCGTCCCGGGCGCCGCGCGACTGACCGGCGGACGCGGCAAACCCGCCGCGCTGTACCGCGCCGGAACCGCCACCGCCCTCCACCCGCCTCTCCTCCGGCCCACCCGGGAAGGACGCCCCGCATGACCACGCTCGTCCACAAGCAAGCCGCCACCGGAGCGCTCACGGGCCTGGCCCTCGGGGACGCGCTGGGCTTTCCCACCGAGTTCGACGACGTCCCCTCGATCCTCGCCAAGTGCGGGCCCTGGCGGGAGATGGAGCTGCCGCAGCGCGCCGTCGTCTCGGACGACACCCAGATGACGCTGGCGCTGGGCCGCGCGGTGCGGACCGCGATGGACCGCGGGGTGCTCGCCCCACTGCGGCTGGTGCGACCCCTGCGCGAGGAGTTCGTGGACTGGTACCAGTCCCCGGAGAACAACAGGGCTCCGGGCCGCACCTGCATGAAGGCCTGCTACCTGCTGAAGGACGAATCCCGCCCCTGGCAGGACGCCGGCCAGATCGACTCCAAGGGCTGCGGTGCCAACATGCGCGTCGCGCCCCTGGGCCTCGTGCCCGGTCTCAGTGACGAACAGCGCGCCGGCGCCGCCCAGTTGCAGTCCGCCCTCACCCACGGGCATCCCACCGCGCTCGCCGCCTCCGACCTCACCGCACACGCCGTACGTCTGCTCGCGCAGGGCGCCGAGCCGACCGGGCTGATCGGCCTGCTCCGCTCCTACGCCCTGGAGAACCGCGGCCGCTACCACGAGCGCTGGCTCGGCGACCTGTGGCGGCGGGCCGGGGACCCGAGCCCCGAGCGGTTCATCGCGCGCGGCTGGGACGAGTGTCTGGAGGCCCTCGAACGTCTCCGGCACGCCGTGCGCACCGTCTCCCCGGAGACCGACCCGTGTCTGGCCACCGGTGAGGGCTGGATCGCCGAGGAGGCGCTGGCGACCGGGCTGCTGTGCTTCCTGCTCTTCGTCGACGAACCGGTCACGGCCCTGCGCCGCGCCGCCTGCACCGTCGGCGACTCGGACTCGATCGCCTGCCTGACGGGTGCCTTCGCGGGCGCCCACCGGGGCGCGGAGGCCTGGCCCGCCGAGTGGGCCGACCGTGTCGAGTACCGGAGTGACCTGGTCACCCTCGGGGCGCTGTGGGACGCGTGACGCCGACGGGCCGGTCGCGGGCCCTCACGCCATGCGAATCGCGTTTCCCTCCACGGTGATCTGCTCGGCGGGCAGCGGCCGCGTCGCCGGGCCCTGGGACACCGCGCCGTCGGCGATCTGGAACTTGCTGCCGTGACAGGGGCAGTTGATCGTGCCGTCGGAGACGGTGGACACCAGGCAGCGCTGATGGGTGCAGATCGCCGAGAAGGCCTTGAACCGGCCCTGCTCCGGCTGGGTCACCACCACCTCCTCGTCCTTGAAGATCTTGCCGCCGCCCACCGGGATCTCGTCGATGTTGGCCAGGACCTGGCCGGCGGGGCCGCTCGTCGCGCCCTCGCCGGTGGGGGACTGTGTCGACGTGGAACCGCTGTCGTCGCCGCCCCCGCCGCAGGCCGCGACGAGCGCCGCCGCGCCGGTCGCGCCCGTCGCGAGGAGAACCGTGCGGCGCGTGGTCTCGTAGGTCATGTCGTCACTCCGAAAGTACCGAAGAGGGGTGAAACGGAATTTGCGTCATCTTGGCACCGAACTTACCCAAAGGTGACGATCCCGGCGTCTCACCGGGCGGGCGCCGCGCACCCGGGCCGCCCTGGCTGACTAGGCTGGTCGGACGTAGAGCGACACGCACGTCAACAAGGAGCATCGCTGTGGCGGTACGAGCGGTCCGGGGCGCCGTCCAACTCGAACGGGACGAGGCCGGGCACATGGACGAGCAGGTCGGAGCCCTGCTCACGGAGATCCTCGAGCGCAACGATCTCGCCGCCGACGACCTGATCAGCATCTGGTTCACGGCCACGCCCGACCTGCACAGCGACTTCCCGGCCGCCGCCGCCCGCAAGCTGGGCATCGTCGACGTGCCGCTGATCTGCGCCCAGGAGCTGGACATCGAAGGCGCCATGCCGCGTGTCGTCCGGGTCCTCGCGCACATCGAGTCCGACCGGCCCCGCGCCGACATCGCCCATGTCTACCTCGGCGCCGCGGCCGCCCTGCGCAAGGACATCGCCCAGTGAGGACCGCACTCGTCATCGGAACCGGCCTCATCGGCACGTCCGCCGCGCTGGCCCTGGCCCAGCGGGGCGTCACCGTGCACCTCGCCGACCCGGACCCGGAGCAGGCCCGTACGGCGGCCGCGCTCGGCGCCGGCACCGACGAGGCGCCGGACGGGCCCGTCGACCTCGTGATCGTCGCCGCCCCGCCCGCGCACGTGGCGGACGTGCTCACCGACGCCATCCGCAGCGGTGCGGGACGCGGCTACCTCGATGTCGCCAGCGTCAAGGGCGGGCCGCGCCGCGAACTGGAGGCGCGCGGCCTCGACCTGTCGGCGTACATCGGCTCGCACCCCATGTCGGGCCGGGAGAAGTCCGGCCCGCTGGCCGCGACCGCGGACCTCTTCGAAGGCCGCCCCTGGGTGATGACCCCGACCCGGGACACCGACACCGAGGTGCTGAACCTCGCTCTGGAGCTGGTCTCGTACTGCCGGGCCGTGCCGGTCGTCATGGACGCCGACGCCCACGACCGGGCCGTGGCCCTCGTCTCCCACATGCCCCACCTGGTCTCCAGCCTGGTCGCCGCGCGGCTGGAGCACGCCGAGGAGTCCGCCGTGCGCCTGTGCGGGCAGGGCATCCGCGATGTGACGAGGATCGCCGCCTCCGACCCCCGGATGTGGATCGACATCCTCTCCGCGAACCCCGCGCCGGTCGCCGACCTGCTCACGGATGTCGCCGCGGACCTGGAGGAGACCGTGCGGGCCCTGCGCGCCCTGCAGTCCTCCGACGACCACAAGCGCCGCGAGGGCGCCGACGGGATCGAGGACGTGCTGCGGCGCGGCAACGCCGGGCAGGTCCGCGTCCCCGGCAAGCACGGGTCCGCGCCACGGGCCTACGAGGTCGTGGCCGTGCTCATCGACGACCAGCCGGGACAGCTGGCCCGGATCTTCGCCGACGCGGGCCTGGCCGGGGTCAACATCGAGGACGTGCGGATCGAGCACGCCACGGGGCAGCAGGCCGGTCTGGTGCAGTTGATGGTGGAGCCCAAGGCGGCCTCGGTGCTGAGCGCCGCGCTGCGGGAACGGGGCTGGGCGCTGAGGCAGTAGGGCGTGCCGGGCGGGGCCGGCCGACGCGCGGCCGGACGAGTGACGCGCACCCAGTAACCTTGTGCGGGGCAGTCGCGCCCTCATCCCGCCGAGCCCGGTTCAGGAAGGTCCCCACTGTGGAAAGCGCCACGCCAGTGATTGTCGCCATCGACGGCCCCGCCGGCACCGGCAAGTCGAGCACCTCGAAGGCCGTGGCGGCCCAGCTCGGGCTGAGCTACCTGGACACCGGCGCCCAGTACCGGGCGATCACCTGGTGGATGGTGAGCAACGGCATCGACATAGACGACCCGTCCGCCATCGCCGCCGCCGCGGGCAAGCCCGAGATCGTCTCCGGCACCGACCCGGAGGGCCCGGCCATCACGGTCGACGGCGTGGACGTGGCCGCCCCGATCCGCACCCAGGAGGTCTCCTCCAAGGTCAGCGCGGTCAGCGCGGTGCCCGAGGTGCGCGCCCGGATCACCGAGCTGCAGCGCTCGATCGCCGCCTCCGCCGAGCAGGGCATCGTCGTCGAGGGCCGGGACATCGGCACCACGGTGCTGCCCGACGCCGACCTCAAGATCTTCCTCACCGCCTCCCCGGAGGCGCGCGCCGCCCGCCGCAGCGGCGAGCTGAAGGGCTCCGACGTCCACTCCACCCGCGAGGCCCTGATCAAGCGGGACGCCGCCGACTCCAGCCGCAAGACCTCCCCGCTCGCCAAGGCGGACGACGCCGTCGAGGTGGACACCACCGAGCTCACGCTGGCCCAGGTCATCGAGTGCGTCGTCACCCTCGTCGAGGAGAAGCGGGCCGGAAAGTGACCGATCTGCCTTCGGCGCGGGGTGCCGAGGTCGGGCGGCGCATCGGCGTCGGCCTGATGTACGGGCTGTGGAGGCCGCGCGTGCTCGGTGCCTGGCGGGTGCCCGCGAGCGGGCCGGTGATCCTCGCGGTCAACCACTCCCACAACATCGACGGCCCGATGGTCATGGGCGTGGCGCCCCGGCCGACGCACTTCCTGATCAAGAAGGAAGCGTTCATCGGGCCGCTGGACCCCTTCCTGCTCGGCATCGGGCAGGTGAAGGTCGACCGCGACACCACCGACCGCACGGCGATCACCAACGCGCTGGGCGTCCTGGCGGCCGGCGGCGTGCTCGGCATCTTCCCGGAAGGCACCCGGGGCGAGGGCGACTTCGCCTCGCTGCGCGCCGGCCTCGCGTACTTCGCGGTACGCAGCGGCGCCCCGATCGTCCCGGTGGCCGTGCTGGGAAGTTCCGGGAAGCCCGGACGGTTGATAAAGGCGCTGCCTCCGCTGCGCTCCCGGGTCGACGTCGTCTTCGGCGAGCCCTTCGAGGCGGGCGACGGCAGCGGTCGCCGGACGCGCAAGGCGCTGGACGAGGCGACCGGGCGCATCCAGAAGCAGCTAGCGGCCCACCTGGAAAACGCCAGGCGCCTCACCGGGCGCTAGGCGACACTTGAGTAGTGGATCAGCCCGGAACAGCGGGTACTCCACCGACCACCACGATGAACGACGAGGTACGGACTTCATGAACGACCACATCCAGCCCGACGGCTCGGACGCCTCCGACGGCGCGTACGAGCACGACCACGGGGCGCTCGGCGACGCCGAGTACGCGGAGTTCATGGAGCTCGCCGCCGAGGAGGGCTTCGACCTCGAAGACGTCGAAGGTGCCATCGAGGCGGCCGGGCACGGCCCGCTGCCCGTCCTCGCCGTCGTCGGCCGCCCCAATGTCGGCAAGTCGACTCTGGTGAACCGCATCATCGGGCGCCGCGAGGCCGTCGTCGAGGACAAGCCCGGCGTCACCCGCGACCGCGTGACCTACGAGGCCGAGTGGGCGGGCCGCCGCTTCAAGGTCGTCGACACCGGCGGCTGGGAGCAGGACGTCCTCGGCATCGACGCCTCCGTGGCCGCCCAGGCCGAGTACGCCATCGAGGCCGCCGACGCGGTCGTCTTCGTCGTCGACGCCAAGGTCGGCGCCACCGACACCGACGAGGCCGTCGTCCGGCTGCTGCGCAAGGCCGGCAAGCCGGTCGTGCTGTGCGCCAACAAGGTGGACGGCCCGAGCGGCGAGGCCGACGCGGCCTACCTGTGGTCGCTGGGCCTGGGGGAGCCGCACCCGGTCTCCGCGCTGCACGGCCGCGGCACCGGCGACATGCTCGACCAGGTCCTGGAAGTGCTGCCCGAGGCGCCGCGCGAGACGTTCGGCGGGGGCGGCATCGGCGGCCCGCGCCGCATCGCCCTGATCGGTCGCCCCAACGTCGGCAAGTCCTCGCTGCTGAACAAGGTGGCGGGCGAGGAGCGCGTCGTCGTCAACGAGCTGGCGGGCACCACCCGCGACCCCGTCGACGAGCTGATCGAACTCGGCGGTGTCACCTGGAAGTTCGTCGACACCGCGGGCATCCGCAAGCGGGTCCACCTCCAGCAGGGCGCCGACTACTACGCCTCGCTGCGCACGGCGGCCGCCGTCGAGAAGGCGGAGGTCGCGGTCATCCTGATCGACGGCTCCGAGTCCATCTCGGTGCAGGACCAGCGGATCGTCACCATGGCCGTCGAGGCCGGCCGCGCGATCGTCATGGCGTACAACAAGTGGGACACCCTCGACGAGGAGCGCCGCTACTACCTGGAGCGGGAGATCGAGACCGAGCTCGGCCAGGTGGCGTGGGCGCCGCGGGTGAACGTCTCGGCGCGCACCGGCCGGCACATGGAGAAGCTGGTCCCGGCGATCGAGACGGCCCTGGCGGGCTGGGAGACCCGGGTCCCGACGGGCCGGCTGAACGCCTTCCTCGGTGAGCTGGTCGCCGCCCACCCGCACCCGGTCCGGGGCGGCAAGCAGCCGCGCATCCTGTTCGGCACGCAGGCGGGCACCAAGCCGCCGCGGTTCGTGCTGTTCGCCTCCGGATTCATCGAGGCGGGCTACCGGCGCTTCATCGAGCGCCGCCTGCGCGAGGAGTTCGGCTTCGACGGGACGCCGATCCACATCTCCGTGCGGGTGCGCGAGAAGCGCGGCAAGAAGAAGTAGCGCACAGCACCGGAAAGGGCGGCCCCGTTCGGGGCCGCCCTTTCCGGTGTCCGGTGCTCGCTCAGACGCCGCCGCGCCGCCCCGGCGGCAGCGCGGCCGGTACGTGGTGCATCCCCGTGCTGTGTGCGGCGACGGTCCCGACGCGCTGCCACTGCGGCTGCTGCCCGGTGGCATGGCGGGCGCTCTGGGCGCCCGCGCTGTAGGCACTGTAGGAGCTGCCGTACGCCCCTGCGTACGGGCCCGAACTGTGCGGGGTGTTCCCGAAGGCGGTGAATCCCAGCTTCTCCTCGCCGCTGCGGTCGCCGGGCAGTGCGCGGAAGGACTTGACGTACTCGGCGTAGAGAGCGTCGTAGATCGGCGTGGCCGATGGGCCGCCCTGGGAGTCCTGAGCCGATCGCGCGGACGGGATCGGCGAGAGGGACTGGCGGCGGGGAACGTCGTATGCGTGCACGTATGTCCAAACGACCCCGCGGGTCAAGGGATGCGGCCCGGGTACGGCTTTCGCCGGTCTGCGGCGTGCACGGGTGACGGGAGGCTCAGGTGCCGGCCAGCGGCAGCGCCGAGCCGACCAGCTTTCCGTTCGCCGCCGCCTTGTCCAGCGCGTCCCGCAGCAGGTCCTCGCGCGGCTGGCGGCCGATCGAGCCGGCGGGCGCGGCGAACATCAGCACCTGCTGGTGCTTGTTGGCCGCCGCGCGCCAGCCGTCGGTCACCTGGAGCGGCTGGTGGGCCTGCCACCAGGCCACCGGCTGGCCGCCGTTGCTGCCCGGCTGGAGCACCGCGTGCAGCTGGCCCACGGCGAGCAGCACCGACCAGCCGTGCAGCACCGGGGGTACCGCCGACAGCTCCGACAGCGGCATGAACCCCTGCTCGATGAGCAGCGGCAGGAAGTCGTCGCCGGTGCCGGTCGTGCCGGCCCGGGCGATGGGCCCGGTCGGCTCCACCACCAGGGCCGGGTGGAGCTCCCCGCCGATCAGGACGAGCCCGCTGGTCACACCCAGCACGGCCTGCTCGGGCACCGCCTTGTCGGGCACCACCCGGTCGGGCTCCAGATCGACGGTGTCGCCGGCGATGGACTTCACGGCGCCCCGCAGCTGCTCCTCGGTGACCTGCACGACCTGCGAGGGCAGACAGCCGGAGTGGGCGAAGGCGAGGACGGCGGTCTCGTCACCGATGAACAGAACGGTGCTGGTGCGCTCCTGCTCGGAGTCGCCCGGTGTGCGGCAGGACGTGCAGTCGTAACTGCCCGGGGCGGTCTCTCCGGCGAGCAGGCGGTCGGCTTCTTCGTCGCCGATCTCGGCGCGTACCTCGTCGCTGACGTCGAGCATGCGCGGCACGGGTGGCTCCCTCGGGGATGCGGTGCGTGGCAAAGCCGGGTGGCTCCCGGCCCGTGGTCCGGGTCGGTCCCGGCTCATGAAGAAGACAACGGACGATCTGTGGCGGGAGTCACGCCCCAGGGCGAACGGAATCGAACCAACCAGCGCGCAGGGTCACGTTTCGCGCGGAATGGCGCACTCACTGTCAACTCGCCGTCATGTAAAGGGCGTTAGGAGGGTGAAGTGGGTCACACACCACCGGGGGAGTTGGTGAACAAATCCGGAAATCCGCGAATGAAGTGGGTGTCCGGAAATGGCCGTTACCCCAGGTATCGGTGAACTGGCCTGCCCGGACGGGCGACTGGTTGATGCCGGCCGCAGACCTCCTTAGATTCCTCCGCCGTGTGCAACGAGCACCGCTCGGGTACGTCCACCGGCCGCCGGGTTCCCAGGAACCGGGCACGGCACCGCTCCGGTGGACGGGGTGAGCGCGGCCCTCGCGTCCCATGGCGCGGGAGTGGCGCTCCGCCTTGGGGGATCCCGGGTGTTTCGAAAGGGACCTATATGTCCGAATGTGCCGATTCCTCTCGCCCCGACGCCCGGAAGACCCCGGTTCGTACGACGGCGGTCCTCGCCGGGGCGGCACTGCTCGCGCCCCTCGGACTGCTCGCCGCGACCGGGAACGCCGCGGCGGCCGACAGCGGAGTGTGGGACCGCATCGCCCAGTGCGAGAGCGGCGGCAACTGGCACATCAACACCGGCAACGGCTACTACGGCGGCCTCCAGTTCGCCGCCTCCACCTGGAACGCCTACGGCGGCACGGCCTACGCGCCCACCGCCGACCGGGCGAGCAGGTCCCAGCAGATCGCCGTCGCCACCAAGGTCCAGCGCGCCCAAGGGTGGGGCGCCTGGCCGACCTGCTCGGCACGTGCCGGGGCGAGCGGCGGCGCACCCGCCGCCGACCCGGTCACCTCCACCGCGCCGGCCCCGGCGAAACCGCCGAAGGCGCCGGCACGTTCCGCGGAACACGCGGACCGCGGCTCCTCCCGCGGTGACTACACCGTCCGCCGGGGCGACACGCTCAGCGGTGTCGCAGCCCGGCACGGGACCACCTGGCAGCGCCTCTACGCCGCCAACAAGGCCGCCATCGGCGGGAATCCCGACGTGATCGTCCCCGGCCTGCGCCTCACGTTCTGAGGCGCCGCTCCCCCTCGCCGGGACACGGGCCCCGTCCGGTCGGCCGACCGGACGGGGCCTCGGCGTCCGGCATCAGCCGGAGAGCTCGCCCGCCTGTCCGGCGAACACGACGGTCCCGCGGCGCAGTTCGTAGACGATCGCGGACCGGTCCCGCAGGGCGGGCGGCAGCCGCTGCTCGGCGACCACCACGCACGCGTCCAGCGCGCCCAGCAGCTCGTACGTCCGGGCCGCGACCGGGGGCGACATGCCCTGGGCGGGCTCGTCGACGAGCACCACGCGCGCGCGGGCGAGCACGGCCCGGGAGAGGGCGAGCATGCGCTGCTCCCCGCCCGAGAGGGTGCCGGCGCGCCGCTCCAGCAGGGGGCGCAGCTGCGGGTAGGCGTCGAGGGCCGGGGTGTGGTCGCGCGCGGCGAGTGCGAGGTTCTCGCGCACGGTGAGCGAGCCGAACACGGCCTGCCGCTCCGGCACCAAACACAGCCCCCGCCGGGCCCGTTCGTACGCCGGGACGCGGGTGATGTCCGTGCCGTCCCACACCACCGTGCCGCCCGTCAGGGGCACGGTGCCCGCCAGGGCGCGCAGAGCGGTGCTGCGGCCGGACCCGTTGCGGCCGAGCAGCACGGTGAGGCCCGGGCCGGGGGCGGCGAGGGTGATGCCGTGCAGCGCTTCCAGGGGGCCGTAGCGCACGCGTGCGTGGCGCAGGGAGACGGTCGTCATCGGCCGGCCTCCGGTTCCAGGGCGTCCAGCACGCGTCCGGGCGGGCCGGAGGCGACGATCCGGCCCGCGGTCATCACGTGCACGACGTCGGCGAGACCGGCCACCAGGTCCAGGTCGTGCTCGACGACCAGGAGGGCCGTGCCGTCGGCGGCCAGGGCCCTCAGGACCCGGGCCAGGGCGGTCACTTCGGCGGTGTCGAGCCCGGCGGCGGGCTCGTCGAGGAGCAGGACGCGGGGGCTTCCCGCGAGGACCCGGGCCAGTTCGACCCGGCGCAGCGTCCCGGTGGGCAGCCCGGCGGCGGGCCGTGCGCGCAGGGGCCCGTCGAGTCCGAGCAGCCTGAGAGCGCGCTCCACGGCGCCCGGGTCGGTCACCCGGCCCTGCTCGGCACCGACGCGGACGTTCTCGGCCACGGTCAGCGACGGGAAGACGGCCAGCTGCTGGAACGTCCGTGCGACACCGAGCCGGGCCCGGGCCTGGGCGGGCAGCGCGGTGATGTCCCGCCCGCCGAGCCGCACGACCCCCCTCGCGGGCGGCAGCGTCCCCGCCAGACAGTGGAACAGGGTGCTCTTCCCGGCCCCGTTGGGCCCGACGACCGCGGTGATCCGCCCGGGGGAGAGCTCCAGGTCCACCCCGTCGAGGGCGGTGAAGCCGCCGTAGCGGGCGTGGAGGCGGCGGGCGGTGAGGAGGGGAGCGGCGGCCGGGGGAGGGGGCGGCGGGGTGCCTCCCAGGCCGGGGACGGCCCCGCCCGGTGGGCCGGGTGGCGGGTGGCTGTTGCCGTCGGGGTGCTCGCGTCGGACGGGTGCGCTGCCGGGGTGCTCGTGTCGGGCGGGTGTTCCTGCCCTGTGAGCCATGCGTGTCGCACCGGTCGGTGCCGGGGCCCTCGGGGCCTTCTGGGGCTCTGCGGGGCGCAGGAGCCGGTGGGCCCGGGCGCCCGCCGGAGTCAGGGCCGGGGTGCGGCGCAGCCGGAGGCGTTCCCTGGCGGTGCGCAGGGCCTCGTACGGGCCGCCCGGGAAGCGGCCCGCCAGGATCGCCAGGACGCCGATCAGGGCCGCCGCGACGCCGCCCCGGGTGCCCGCGTCCAGCCCGACCAGGAGGGCCGCCGCTGCGAGGGCCCCGAGCGTGCTGTCAGCGCCCAGCACCACCACCGCGGCGAACCACAGCAGGCCGCGCACGGGGTCGTAGGCGGCGGCGTCGAAGGCGCGCAGGCCCATGCCGAGCATGCCGCCGCCCAGTGCGGCCAGTGCGGCACCCGCGACGAAGGCCAGCAGCTTGAGGGACGGCACCCGGACGCCCGCCGCCTGCGCGCCCCGCTCGTGATCCCGCATGGCGGCAAGGGCCCGGCCCGTCCGCCCCCGGCGCAGCGCGTGCGTGGCCAGCAGCGCGACCGCCAGCAGGAGCAGCTCCAGGACGTAGTACGCCCGGTCCCCGTCGAAGCCGGCGGGGCGGCCCAGGGACAGGCCCGCGGTGGCGTACGGCTGGGCGAAGACGAAGCGGCTCACCCCCACGCCGACCGCGAAGGTCGCCAGCGCCAGCGCCAGGCCCCGGCGGCCGATCGCCGGCCAGCCCGTCAGCAGGCCGAGCGGCGCCACCAGGACCACCGACACCCCGAGGGCCGCCAGCTCCGGCAGGGCGGGCAGCCCCGGGAAGCGGCCCGCCGCCAGCAGCGCCGTGAACAGGGCGCCCAGGCCCGCGTACGCCGCCTGCCCCAGGGAGATCTGGCCGCCGCGCCCGGTGACGACCACCAGGGACAGCAGGATCACGGCCAGCGCCGGCACCTGGACCGAGGTGTGCAGATCCTGGCCCGCGAGCCCCAGCGGCAGCAGGAACAGCACGAGCACCACGACCCAGGCGCCCGGCGGGGTCGCCGCGCGCGCCGTGGCCGTGCGGGGCAGCGCGTCCCGTTCCCCGACGCCCGGCAGGACCAGCGCCGCGACCAGCAGCGCGACGACGAACAGGTTCGTGCCCACCGCCTGGAGCAGCGGCTCGGCCCAGCCCGACGGGTGCAGCCGCGTCAGCTGGCTCTGCGCCACCCCGATGCCCAGTGCCACCACCACCGCGACCGGCAGGCTCCGCATCCGCGCGGCCACCGCCACCGCAACGACCTCCATCACGAGCAGCGAGAGACCGGACGGGTCGAGCCGTACGTACGGCGCCAGCAGCACTCCCGTCAGACCGGCCGTGAACGAGCCGAACGCCCAGCCCGTGGCCGCGACCCGGTCCGCGTCGATGCCGCCCAGCTCGGCCAGCCGCCGGTCGTCGACCACGGCCCGCAGCTCCCGCCCAAACCGCGTCCGGCGGATTACCACCGTGACCCCCGCGGCCAGCACCAGCACCACCGCCAGCTGCCCCCACGGCTCGTCCGGCACCAGCACCGGAGCGTCGTCCCGCGCCCCCTGCCCCCACAGCAGCGCCGCCCCGCCCACCAGCAGCACGAACACCCCGATGGACGCCACCAGCGTCTGCGCCGGGGCACCGCCCAGGACAGCCAGGGGCCGGAACACGAACCGCTCCAGGACCACCCCCAGCCCCGGGGCCAGCACCAGCAGCGTCACCACCGCACCGAGCCACAGCGGCCAGCCCCACTCGACCACGCACTGCCGCAGCACGTACGCGCACACCATCGCGATCGCGCCGTGGGCGAAGTTCAGCACACCCGTCGCGCGGTACGTCACGATCAGGCCGATCCCGGTCAGCGCCGCCGCGCTGCCCACCGAGAGCCCGGCGAGGGTGAGGTCGTACGTCAGCGACGACATCAGTCGGTTTCTTCGGCCGGCTCGCAGATCGGGCAGGGGTCCAGCTCACCGCTCGCCACCAGCTTGGAGTCCACCGGGACAGCCTCCGCCTTGCCCGCGACCAGCGGGCAGTCCGCGCGGTGCCACAGCGTGCCGCCCGGCACCATCAGCAGGTCGCCGCTGACCGCGAGCGGCGCGAGCGCGGCCCGGCCGCTCTCCTCCGGCTCGTCCGGCTCCGCCGCCACCAGCAGGTGGTACAGCTCCTCCACGCGCGCGGCGGCGATCGACTCCCGGCCCCGGGCCAGCAGCACCGCCCCGGCGACGATCAGCCCGGCCCCGGGGATCGAGCAGGAGGCGAGGTAGGGCAGCTGCCGTTCGGCGTAACGCTCGCCGGAGACCCCGTACCAGCCGACGACGCACAGCACCGCCCCGGCGGCCAGGGCCGCCCAGCCGGCCCACAGGACGGGATGCACGGTCCGCAGTCGGCTGGTCCGCATCGCTGGCTCCCACACGTCGGAATCGGCTGTGCGTGCGTCGGGCTGCCTGTTCAAGTCCGCCGATCGCTTGCACTATGCCCTGTGGAAGCTGACCCTGAAAGCACCGGGCGCACATGGCCCGGACCGACACCCGGTGGTGAGCCAGATGGTTCTCGGCAGCGACCTCAGGCGGGGGAACGCGACGGGGGGTCCACGCACCGCGGGACGGGGTACGGCGATCGCCGCCGCCCTGGTCCTGGCCATCGCCCCGGCCCTCGCGGCGTGCAGTGACGACAGCGGCGGCGGCAGCGAGTCCACGCCTCCCACCCCGACCGCGGAGCGGACTACGAGCGCGCCGGCCAGCGCGCCGGCGGACCGGGCCGCGGCGGAGGCGGAGATCAAGCAGAACTGGGAGAAGTTCTTCGATCCGCAGACCTCGACCGAGGAGAAGCAGGCCATCCTGCAGAACGGCGACCGGATGGGGCCGGTCCTGGAGGCCTTCAGCGGTGACGAGCGCGGCGGACAGGTCCAGGCGAAGGTCACCAAGGTCGAGTTCACCTCGGCGACCGAGGCGGACGTGACGTACACGCTCACCCTGAAGGGCGCCACCGTTCTGCCGAACGCCTCCGGGACAGCCGTCGAGGAGGAGGGCACCTGGAAGGTGTCCGTCAAGGCGCTGTGCTCGCTGGTGCAGATGAGCGGCAATGCGTCGCCGGTCCCGGGTTGCTGAGATCCTCGTCGCCGTCCTGCTGCTCTCCCTGAGCGCGGCCTGCGGCAGCCGGCTCCCGGAGAGCGACTTCGAGCACGACGACCGCACCCCCGCGCCCCGCGACGCCGCGCCTTTGCGGGTCGGCATCATCACCAGCGCCACCAGCCCGGTCGGCGGCGGCGCCTTCACCGGACCGCGCGACGGCGCCCGGGCCTTCTTCGACCGGCTCAACGCGCGCGGGGGCATCGACGGCCGCCGGGTCGAGGTGCGCACCTGCGACGACGGCGGCAGCGGCGTCGGCAACAACGAGTGCGTGCACCGACTCGTCGAGGAGGACCAGGTCGTCGCCCTGGTCGCCACCACCGCCCTCGACTACGCGGGGGCCTCCCGCGTCTCCCGCGCGCGCGTGCCCGACATCGGCGGCCAGCCCATCGGCACCGCCTACGACACCTTCCCGCACCTCTACGGCATCTACGGCAGTCTCGCGCCCCGCGACGGCACCCCCGGCTGGGACGGCAAGCTGTACGGCGGCACCGAGGTCTACCGCTACTTCAAACGCGAGCACGGCGCCCGCACCGCCGCCGTCGTCTCCTACAACCAGTCCGCCTCGGCCGCCTACGCCCGGCTCGTGGAGCGCGGCCTGCGCGCCGAGGGCTACAAGGTCGTCACCGAGCAGGTCGACTTCGCCCTGCCGAACTTCCGCGCCGTCGCCGCCGACCTCAAGGAGCAGGGCGCCGACCTGGTGTTCGACGCCATCGACGGGCACGGCAACGCCCGGCTCTGCCAGGCCATGGACGAGGCCGGCGCCGACGTCACCGCCAAGGTGACCAACGTTCAGAACTGGACATCCACCGTCGCCGAGGACTACAAGGACGCCCCGCGCTGCCGCAACGCCCTGTGGGCGACCGGCGCCAGCCGCAACTTCGAGGACACCGGCAACGCGGCCGTACAGGAGTTCCGCGAGGCGACGAAGGACCTCGAGACGCACTCCCAGTGGCAGCTGGAAGGGTGGGCGGCCGCGCGCTGGTTCACGGACGCGGCGAAGTCCTGCGCCACCACGGGCATCACGCGCGCCTGCGTCGACGCCTTCATGAACCGCAGCCAGGGCTACACCGCCGGAGGACTGCTGCTTCCCGTCCGCTTCGACCGCCTGCCCGAGCCGCCGAAGAGCATCAGGACCTGCCTGTCGGTGGCCCGCTGGCAGGACGGCGAGGGCTGGGTGGGGCAGGGCGACATGAACCGCACCTGCTTCACCGTCCCGCAACTGGCCTACGCGCCTTGAGGACAGTGGCTGTCCGCAAGGCCTGGCAGACTCGCCCCATGTTGGAGACCTCGGCCCGCCTGCTGCGTCTGCTGTCCCTGCTCCAGGCCCACCGCGAGTGGTCCGGCGCCGACCTGGCCGGCCGGCTCGGCGTCAGCGCCCGCACCCTGCGCCGGGACGTCGACCGGCTGCGCGAACTGGGCTACCCGGTCAACGCCAGCCCCGGCACCGGTGGCGGCTACCAGCTGGGCGCGGGCGCCGAACTCCCGCCGCTGCTCCTGGACGACGACGAGGCCGTCGCCGTGGCGGTCGGGCTGCGCACCGCCGCCGGGCAGGGCATCGACGGCATCGGCGAGACCTCGGTACGGGCCCTCGCCAAGCTGGAGCAGGTGCTGCCGAACCGGCTGCGCCGCCGGGTGGGCGCCCTGAACGCCTTCACCGTGCCGATGCTGCGCAGCACGCTGCCCTCCTCGGTCGACCCGGCCGTGCTCACCGAGCTCGCCCATCTGTGCCGGGACGCCGAACGGCTGCGCTTCGAGTACCGCGGCCACGACGGCACCCCCAGCCGCCGCACGGTCGAACCGCACCGCCTGGTGTGCACCGAGCGCCGCTGGTACCTGGTCGCCTGGGACCTCGACCGCGACGACTGGCGCACGTTCCGCGTGGACCGCGTCACGCCCAGACCGCCGCACGGCCCGCGCTTCACCCCGCGCAAGCCGCCTGCCGAGGACCTCGCCGCCTACGTCTCCCAGGGCGTCTCCACGCGCGCGTACGCCACCCACGCCGTCGTACGGCTCCTGGTGCCCCTGGAGGAAGCGGCCGGACACATCTCGCCCTCCGCCGGAGTGCTGGAGGCGGAGAGCGAGAACACCTGCCTGCTGCGCTGCGGCGCCGGCAGCCTCGACGTGATGGTCATCCACGTGGTGATGCTGGGCTTCGACTTCGAGGTGCTGGAGCCCGACGGGCTCATCGAGGCGATCAGGACGACTCGGGACCGGCTTGATGGCGCTCTGGCTCGGGCTGCGCAGTCACCGCCGCGTACTCCGGATGGTGGAGGTCGAACGCCGGCGACTCGGAGCGGATCCGGGGCAGCGTCGTGAAGTTGTGCCGCGGCGGCGGGCACGAGGTCGCCCACTCCAGGGAACGGCCGAAGCCCCAGGGGTCGTCCACCTGGACTTTCTCGCCGTACTTGGCGGTCTTCCACACGTTGTAGAGGAACGGCAGCGTCGACATGCCGAGCAGGAACGCGCCGATCGTCGACACCGTGTTGAGCGCGGTGAAGCCGTCCGCCGCGAGGTAGTCGGCGTACCGGCGGGGCATGCCCTCGGCGCCCAGCCAGTGCTGCACCAGGAACGTGGTGTGGAAGCCGACGAAGAGCACCCAGAACTGGATCTTGCCGAGCCGCTCGTCGAGCATCTTCCCGGTGAACTTCGGCCACCAGAAGAAGAACCCGGCGAAGATCGCGAAGACGACGGTGCCGAAGACGACGTAGTGGAAGTGCGCCACCACGAAGTACGTGTCCGTCACGTGGAAGTCCATCGGCGGCGACGCCAGGATCACCCCGGTCAGGCCGCCGAACAGGAACGTCACCAGGAAGCCGGTCGCCCACAGCATCGGCGTCTCGAAGGACAGCGAGCCCTTCAGCATGGTGCCGGCCCAGTTGAAGAACTTCACCCCCGTCGGCACCGCGATCAGGAAGCTCATGAAGGAGAAGAACGGCAGCAGCACCGCACCCGTGGCGAACATGTGGTGCGCCCACACGATCATCGACAGGCCGGTGATCGCCATCGTCGCCCCGACCAGTGTCAGATAGCCGAACAACGGCTTGCGGCTGAAGACCGGGATGATCTCTGTGATGATGCCGAAGAACGGCAGCGCGATGATGTACACCTCGGGATGGCCGAAGAACCAGAACAGGTGCTGCCACAGGATCGCCCCGCCGTTGGCCGCGTCGAACACCTGCGAGCCGAACCGCCGGTCCGCCTCCAGCACCAGCAGCGCCGCCGCGAGCACCGGGAACGCCATCAGGATCAGGATCGACGTGAACAGGGTGTTCCACACGAAGATCGGCATCCGGAACATCGTCATGCCCGGGGCGCGCATCCCGATGATCGTGGTGACGAAGTTGACCGCGCCGAGGATCGTGCCGAAGCCCGACAGCGCCAGCCCCATGATCCACAGATCGGCCCCGATCCCCGGCGAGCGCACCTCGCTGTTGAGCGGGGCGTAGGCGGTCCAGCCGAAGTCCGCCGGCCCGGAGGGCACCAGCAGCGAGCCGAGCACGATCAGCCCGCCGAACAGGAACAGCCAGTACGAGAACATGTTCAGCCGCGGGAAGGCCACGTCGGGCGCGCCGATCTGCAACGGCATCAGCTCGTTGGCGAAGCCCGCGAAGGTCGGCGTCGCGAACAGCAGCAGCATGATCGTGCCGTGCAGCGTGAACGCCTGGTTGAACTGCTCGTTGTCGATGATCTGCAGACCGGGGCGGGCCAGTTCGGCGCGCATCAGCAGCGCCATCGCTCCGGCGACCAGGAAGAACAAGAACGACGTGATCAGGTAGAGGTGGCCGATCTTCTTGTGGTCCGTGGTCGTGAGCCAGTCGACCACCACCCGGCCGTGCCGTGTCCGCTGCTCGGGCGGCGCCGCCGCCTGTACGGTCTGCGTCCCCATCGCTCGCCCCTTCGCTGATCGCGCACCGGGCCCGCCGCAGCCCGCGCCTCATGTACCCGCGAGCTCACGCCATGATGCTCGCGTCACCGCGCGCTCCGACAGGGGGCGTATCGGCCTCTGTATGCCGAAGCCATGCATTTCCCGTGCCGCGCCGACTTCGCCGGGCCGGTGCGGCGCGGGAAAGCAATGGAGCCCCGGAGGCACTTCACCGGGCACTTTCGCCGGGCTTTTCCATGAGCTCATGCGACACGCGGGAATTCCGATCGAATGCCTGCGGAAGGCGTACGGAATCGCTCGTCCGTGTGACGGACAGCTCCCGAAACGCCTGTCGTGATCTTGTGACAGAAGCGTGACGCGGGCCGGACAGTGACCGGGGCCCCGGCCTGGACTTCCGCGGTCTGCGGCCAGCGCATAGCGTGGCGGCATGGCACCGACTCCGACACCTTCCGCTGAACCCGACGACCGCCCGGACACCTATGTCGGCCTGGAGGCCGGCCGGGCCGAACGCCTCGCGCGGGAGCGCGGCTGGCCGACGGTGCGCTCGCTGCCGCCGGGCGCGATCATCACGATGGAGTACCGCGTGGGCCGGCTGAACTTCGAGGTCAAGGGCGGCCGCGTCGCGCGGGCCTGGAAGGGCTGAGACCCGGCGAAGGCCCCGGTTCCGCTCCGGAACCGGGGCCTTCGCGCTGCCGGAAGGGGTGCGCACCTGCCGTGGTCAGCCGCCTGTCAGCGGACGGGCCGACGAGGCCGAACCGCGTGGGTGACGCTCCGGATGCTGAGGGCGGCGGCTGCCGGCGGGGGTGATCGGGCTGCGCTCCGAGCGGGCCGTGTGCGGGCCCGGCGCCAGGTAGGCCGGGGCCCGGGACGCGCAGGCCGCCACGTCCTCCCGGTCGGCGGGCAGGGGCGTGAGCACGACGGGAGCACCGGCCGGGGTGCGGCGACCGCGGGCCCGCAGGCGGTCGCGCAGGTCGAAGATCGCGGCCTCGGCACGGGCGATCAGCGGCTCGAACCACGGCAGCCCGAGCATGATCAGCAGACCCGCGGTCCAGCCGAGGAGCACATCGCTCAGCCAGTGCGTACCGAGGTAGACCGTGGCCATTCCGACGCCGAGCGAGGTCACCGCGGACACGGCGGACAGCCAGCGCTGCGCTCTCGCGGAGGACGCCAGGTAGGCCAGGATTCCCCAGGTCACCACGGCGTTGGCGGTGTGACCGCTCGGAAATATATCGCCGCCGCGCCACATCTCGTTCGAGCCGATCACGGTCGCGTAGTGCGGCCCCAGGCGGCCCATGCCGTACTTGGCGGCGCCGACCGTGATGTTCAGCAGCAGCAGGGAGACGCCGAGCGCGAGCAGCGGCCGCAAGGTGTGCTGCCGCCAGGAACGCCAGCCCAGCCAGGCCGCCACCATCACGGCGGTCGGGCCGCGCTGGCCGAGGACCACGTAGTAGTCGACGAACCAGTGGATCTCCGACCACTGCTGGTACGGGCGGAAGAACATGACCTGCCAGTCGAGCCGGACCAGCCAGGACGTGATCACCACGGCCCACACGATCGCGCCGTAGAAGGCCAGGGTTCCCGCGAAGAGCACGATGCGGTGCCTGCTCATCTTCGGCACATCGATGTGGGCCGGTCGTTCCGGCTCACGGTCCAGCCGGGCGAACACCCGGTCCAGACGGGTGAGCTTCGGTTCGGTACGCACCCAATCGACGTTACAGCGAGTGAGCTCTGATCCCGGGCGAATCAACGGCTTTGTGATGACGATGTGATGTGGGATTCCTCTCAGGAGGGGGTTTATTTCCAGCGAATCTGCAATCGTCGGCCGCTGCGGCCTTCAATTCCTTTGATCATTCCGGATGCGGGTTTTATTGCGCTTTTGAATTCGTTCACCGGGGCATGGTGCGGAATTCCCCCTGCGCTCACAGCGGGTCAGGGCGGACCGGAGCCGTTCAGCCAGAACGCCCCGTACACCGCCGAGGCCACCGCGACGGCCCCCACAATGGTCGCTGACCTGCGCAGACGTGCCTTGGCCAGGGTCAGCGCGAGCGGCAGCAGCAGCGGGAAGGCGGGCAGCAGCAGGCGCGGTTTCGAGCCGAAGTAGCTCGACGCGCACAGGGCGAGCGCGGTCACGACCCCGCTGTAGACCAGCAGCGGCAGCGGCTGGCGCTGACGTACTCCGGTCACGTACAGCCAGACGACTGACGCGACCCCGGCGATGAGCCCCACACCGGCCAGAGCCGCCGGGAACGACGTGAACTTCTCGGCGACGAACCGGGCGAAGGCCCAGCCGCCGTCGAAGCCGTTGCGCCATCCGGCCTGGACGTCCAGGTAGCCCAGCGGGCCCTTGCCGGTGCGGTGGCCGACCCAGAGCACGTAGCCGGCGGTGCCGAGAGGGGCCAGGGCCATGCCGAGGACGCGCCGGACGCGGGTCGCGGGCTCGGCCGTGACGTGCGGGGCGTCCTGCCCGGGCGCACTCCGGTCCCGTACGAAGGAGGCCACCGCCGCCACCCACACGGCCGCCACCACGGCCAGCCCCACCGGGCGGGTCAGCCCGGCGAACAGGGCCAGGGCGCCGGCCGCCACCCAGCGGCCGGTCAGCACCGCGTACAGCGCCCAGGCTGCGAGCGCCGTGAAGAGGGATTCGCTGTACGCCATCGACTGCACGATCCCGACCGGAAGAACCGCCCACAGCAGCACCGCGCACACCCCGGCCCGGCGGCCGTACACATGGTCCGCCACCGCGAAGATCCCCCAGGCCGCGGCGAGCGAGGCGACCAGGCTGACGAGGAACCCCCCGTCCGCGTACGACAGCGGCGACACCGCCGCCACCAGCCGCTCCAGCCACGGCAGCAGTGGGAAGAACGCCAGGTTCGAGTGCACGTCCCCGTTCGCCAGCCGCACCTCGTAGCCGTAGCCGAGCTCGGCGACCCTGACGTACCAGAGCGCGTCCCAGCGGGCGGTCAGCAGCGTGTACGCGCTCTTGTCCCGCGTCGCGCTCCACAGGAACAGGGCGAGCAGGCCCAGGGCACGGACGGCCGCGTACCCGGCGAGCGCCGGAGCCGCCCGGCGCAGCGCCCCGGCGCGGGGCGGGGCCGCGCGCGTCTCAAGATCGGTCACGGGCCCGATTATCGACCCGGGCCGGAACCGTCCGGCCTGCCGGGGCGTGAACCACGAAAGAGAGAGTGGCGTACACCACATCCATCCGCAGGAGGTGTGAGAGGTCCGCCACTGGTCTCCGTCAGGGACTCGCGTACTCTGACGTGTCACTCGCTTTTCGTTTGCGCGGGCCGGAGACCACCGCTCCTCTCCGGCCGAGTCGCGGGGGCGTCCCCCACCCCGTGAGCCCGCCGATCGCGAGGGAACATCTGGGAGGTACGTACATGTCCGGGACGACCACGGCCGCCGCTGCGCTGCGCCGTAGGGCGGCCGGGGCCGGTGCCAACCGCTGGGTGGTTCTCGTCGTCCTCTGCGTCAGCCTGCTGCTGGTCGCCGTCGACGCCACCGTGCTGCACGTGGCGGTCCCCGCCGTCACCGAGGACCTGAAGCCCGGCGGGATGGAGCTGCTCTGGATCGTCGACGTCTACCCACTGGTCTGCGCCTCGCTGCTGATCCTGTTCGGCACGCTGGGCGACCGCGCCGGCCGCCGGAGAGTGCTGCTCCTCGGCTACACGCTGTTCGGCGTCGCCTCCGGCCTCGCGGCCCTGGCCGACAGTGCTCAGCTACTGATCGTGGCGCGGGCGCTGCTCGGCGTGGGCGGCGCGATGATCATGCCCGCGACCCTGTCCATCCTGCGGCAGGTCTTCCCGGACCGGCGCGAGCGGGCGCTCGCGATCGGCATCTGGAGCGCCGTGGCCGCGGTGGGCGCGGCGGTCGGTCCGCTGCTCGGCGGCTTCCTGCTGGAGCACTTCTGGTGGGGCTCGGTGTTCCTCGTCAACATTCCGTTGATGCTGGTCAGCCTCCCGGTGGGACGGCTGCTGCTGCCCGAGTCGAAGGGGGACGGCAAGGGCCCCTGGGACGTGGTCGGTGCGCTGATGGCGGCGGCCGGGCTGTTCGGTCTCGTGCTGGGCGTGAAGCGGCTCGGCAGCGGGGAGTCTCTCGGCAGCCTGCTCACCGTGCCGTCGCTGGTGGTGGGCGCCGTGCTGCTGGTCGCCTTCGTGCGGCGGCAGCGGCGGCGGGCGTATCCGCTGGTGGACCTGAAGATGTTCGCGCGCCCCGCGTTCAGTACGTCCGTCGGCTGCATCGTGCTGGCGATGCTCGCGCTGGTCGGGCTGGAACTGATCGCGGCGCAGTACCTCCAGTTGGTGCTCGGGCTGTCGCCGCTGGAGACGGGGCTGCGGCTGCTGCCGCTGACGTTCGCGGCCATGGCGGCCGGGCTGGCCGGGGCGCGGATGCTGCGGCGGTTCGGGCCGCGGCGGATGGTGTGCGCCGGGTTCTGCCTCACGGCGTTCGCGGTGGTGCTGCTGACGGCGCTGGGCCGGACGGACGACTGTGCGCTGATGCTGAGCGGGTTCGTGCTGCTCGGCTTCGGGCTGGAGACGACGCTGTTCGGGGCGTACGAGTCGATGCTGAGCGAGGCGCCGCAGGAGCAGGCCGGTGGGGCGGCGGCGATCGGGGAGACGTCGTACCAGCTCGGGGCGGGCATCGGGATCGCGCTGCTCGGCACGGTGATGAACGCGGCGTACGCGCCCGGGCTGTCGGGCGTGCCCGGGGTTCCGGCGTCGGCGTCCTCTTCCGCCGGACATTCGCTGGGGGAGGCGTACGAGGTCGCCGCGCAGCTGGGCGGGTCGGCCGGTGCCGCTCTCCGGAGTGCGGCCCGGGACGCGTTCGTGCACGGGCTGCACGTCACGTTGCTGGTGAGTGCGGGGTTGTTGCTGCTGGGGGCCGTGATGGCGTTGCGGTTGCCGCGGGTCATGCAGTGTGAGTCCTCGGAGCCGGTGGACCTGCCCGCTCCCAGGGACGCTGCGGAGTCCCGCGTCTCGGTGTGACACCCCTTCGCCCACCCACGCACGGCCCGTAGCTGTCGGATGAGGGGCGAGGGTCGCCCGTGGGGGTGGTTGGCCGTTGGCGGCTTGCCTGTATCGGGGCTGTGGGTGGTGCTTGGGCGGGCCCAGGCCGTAGCGTCTGGCTAGCGGTGCTAGTTAAAGAGCTTCGGAGGGTGTCGATCATGTCCGGTTCATCCAAGCTGCCTCCTTTCGATCCCGCCGATCCCCTCGGCCTGGACGACCTCCTGGAGCCGGAGGACCTCGGGATCAGGGACACCGTGCGGGCCTGGGCCGCGGACCGGGTGCTGCCCCATGTCGCCGAGTGGTACGAGAAGGGGGAGCTGCCGGGGATCCGGGAGCTGGCCAGGGAGCTCGGCGGCATCGGCGCCCTCGGCATGTCGCTCGACGGGTACGGGTGTGCCGGTGCGTCCGCCGTGCAGTACGGGCTCGCCTGCCTGGAGCTGGAGGCCGCCGACTCCGGCATCCGTTCCCTCGTCTCCGTGCAGGGCTCCCTCGCCATGTACGCCATCCACCGCTTCGGCAGCGAGGAGCAGAAGCAGCAGTGGCTGCCGCGGATGGCCGCCGGTGAGGTGATCGGCTGCTTCGGGCTCACCGAGCCCGACCACGGCTCCGACCCCGCCTCCCTGCGCACGTACGCCAAGCGGGACGGCTCCGACTGGATCCTCAACGGCCGCAAGATGTGGATCACCAACGGGTCGGTCGCCGGTGTCGCCGTCGTCTGGGCGCAGACCGAGGACGGAATGCGCGGCTTCGTGGTGCCCACCGACAGCGGCGGGTTCTCCGCTCCCGAGATCAAGCACAAGTGGTCCCTCAGGGCCTCGGTCACCAGCGAGCTCGTGCTCGACGACGTGCGGCTGCCCGCCGACGCCGTCCTCCCGGAGGGCACCGGCCTGCGCGGGCCCCTCAGCTGTCTGTCGCACGCCCGGTACGGAATCGTCTGGGGCGCCATGGGCGCGGCCCGCAGCAGTTTCGAGGCCGCCGTCGAATACGCGAAGTCACGGGAGCAGTTCGGGCGGCCCATCGGCGGCTTCCAGCTCACCCAGGCCAAACTCGCCGACATGGCGGTCGAGCTGCACAAGGGAATTCTGCTCGCCCATCACCTGGGGCGGCGTATGGACGCCGGCCGCCTGCGCCCCGAGCAGGTCAGCTTCGGCAAGCTCAACAACGTCCGGGAAGCGATCGAGATCTGCCGCACGGCCCGGACGATTCTCGGCGCCAACGGGATCTCGCTCGAATACCCCGTGATGCGGCACGCCACCAACCTCGAGTCGGTGCTCACCTACGAAGGCACCGTCGAGATGCACCAGCTCGTGCTGGGCAAGGCGCTCACCGGACTCGATGCCTTCCGGTAGGCCGGTCCGGTAACCCTGCGCGGGGGCAGGGCCGGTGAGCGGCCCTGCCTCAGCTCTGGTTGAAGAACCCGTCCGTCCGGTGCCCGGCCGGGTCGCCGTTGACGATCTCCGTGTTGGCGGGGGTCAGCAGGAACACGCGGGTCGACACTCTTTCGATCGAACCGCGCAGGCCGAAGATCAGCCCGGCCGCGAAGTCGACCACGCGCTTGGCGTCGGACGCCTCCATGGCCGTGAGGTTCATGATGACCGGCACGCCCTCGCGGAACAGCTCGCCGATGGCGCGCGCGTCCCGGAAGCTGTCCGGGGTCACCGTGCCGATGCGGCGGCCCTTCTCCTCGGCGACGTCCGAGGCCACCTTGACACGCGGATCGGTGACCCAGGCCTCCCCGGGCTCGTTCCCGTCGGAGTAGTCGTCGTCGTCGTAGTAACGCTCGTCTTCGTTGTCGTCGACGAGGCCAAGCCAGGCACTTGCCTTGCGTACCGATCCCATGGACGCCTCCTCTCACAGCGGTCTTTCTGCTTTCCGCATCCCTATGGTCGTCCATGATGCGGATGGCGCGCCAAGTGGATAGACGCCGCACGGGGGGTTTGTGACGGTACTGGTGCACAGCGAATCCGTCGAGAGTCCGTGTGTCCCAAGGGCCGTTTCCCAAACGGCTGCTGACTGTGAGTGAAATATGATTCTTCTCGGCGTACGGGTGACACCGGGGCGTACGGGTGAATGCCGCAGCCGATACGATGCCGCAGCTCAACGTCGTCACACACCTCGGGGGAGCGTCGTGTTCGGAATCGTCAGGCCCTGTAGACACCGGCTCGGGGAGAAGCTCGCCAGCCAGTGGATGGCGCATTTGTGCGGGCTCTGCCTCGCTCTAAGGGGTGACCACGGGCAGTTCGCCCGAATAGTCACGAATTATGACGGGCTGCTTGTCTCGGTTTTGACGGAGGCTCAGTCGGAGAGCGACGGGACCGGCCGGCGTACGGCCGGACCGTGCCCGCTGCGCGGCATGCGCACCGCCTCCGTCGCGCACGGCGAGGGGGCCCGGCTCGCGGCGGCCGTTTCTCTCGTGCTGGCCTCGGCGAAGGTCCGCGACCACGTCACGGACGGTGACGGGTTGTTGGCCCGCAGGCCGGTGGCGCGTGCGGCGCGCCGGGTCGCCGCGAGCTGGGACACGGCGGGCGCCCGGACCGGCACGGCTGTGGGATTCGACACCGCGCTCCTGGTCGACGCCGTGGACCGGCAGGCCGGGATCGAGGCGCTGGCCGGCCCCGGGACGCCGCTCCTGACCGTCACCGAACCGACCGAGACCGCGACCGCCGCGGCCTTCGCGCACACCGCTGTACTCGCGGGCCGGCCGCGCAACGCCGTGCCCCTCGCCGAGGCCGGACGGCTCTTCGGGCGCCTCGCGCACCTGCTGGACGCCGTGGAGGACCTGCACGCTGACGCCGCGTCAGGTGCCTGGAACCCGATCGTCGCGACCGGCACCTCCCTGGCGGAGGTCCGGCGGCTGGCCGACGACGCGGCGCACGGCGTGCGGCTGGCGCTGCGCGACGCCGAGTTCACCGACGCCCGGCTCGTCCATCTGCTGCTCGTGCACGAACTGCGGCGCTCGGTGGACCGGGCGTTCGGCACGGTTCCGGTGTGCGCCTCCCACCAGGGCGGCGGGCCCTACGGACAGCAGGGGCCCCACGGGCAGCCGCCGCAGGGGCCCTACGGACAGCCGCCGCAGGGGTCCTACGGCTCCCCGCACCACCCGTACGCGGGCGGTGGCGGGAATCCGTACGCCGGCGGGGGAGGTGCCTACGGCGGTGGCGGGTTCGGAGGTGACGGATTCGGGGGTGGCGGGTTCGGCGGTGGCGCGCCGGTGCCCCAGCCGCCGCCCCGACGGCGTGGGTTCTGGGCCGGCTGCGGGATGTTCTGGCTCCTGTGCTGCACCTGCAAGCTGTGCTGCGCCAAGGAGTACGAGGGACCGTGGTCCCGTAAGAAGCGCGAGGGCGTCTGCCGGGACTGTGACTGCGACGGGTGCGATTGCTGCTGCCCCTGCGACGGCTGAACCGACCCGGCCGGGCGGCTCGTAAAGATCGCTCAAAGGTTGAAGTCCGAAAGGCACTCTTGCGCCGACCGGCCGTTCGGCCGAATACTCCCCCTCAGCGCTTGTCAGGGGCACGGCGTGTTCGGAATCCGAACAGCCGGTCCAGGGCTGCGCCTCACGGGCCCGAAACCCCACGAGGGCCCCCTACTTCCTTTGTGGAGGAACGAAAAGTGAGGATCAAGCGCACCACCCCCCGCAGTGGCATTTCGAGACGGACCCGGCTGATCGCCGTTTCCACCGGCCTCGTTGCCGCCGCAGCGATCGCGATCCCCAGCGCGAACGCATCCGACACCCCCACCACCTTCAGCGCCGCCGAGCTCAAGAGCGCCAGCGGCTCGCTGCTGAAGGCCGACATCCCGGGCACCGCCTGGGCCGTCGACAGCAAGACCAACCGCGTACTGCTGACCGTGGACAGCACGGTCACCCAAGCCGAGATAGCGAAGATCAAGCAGCAGGCCGGCGGCAACGCCGACGCGCTCACGATCAAGCGCACCCCCGGCAAGTTCAACAAGCTCATCCAGGGCGGCGACGCCATCTATGCGAGTAGCTGGCGCTGCTCCCTCGGCTTCAACGTCCGTGCCAGCAACGGCACCGAGTACTTCCTGACCGCCGGTCACTGCACCGACGGCGCGGGCACCTGGTACTCCAACTCCGGCCGCACCACGGTCATCGGCTCGACCGCCGGCTCCAGCTTCCCGGGCAACGACTACGGCCTCGTGCGCTACAGCGGGTCCGTCAGCCGTCCCGGCACCGCCAACGGCGTGGACATCACGCGTGCGGCCACCCCGAGCGTGGGCACCACCGTCATCCGCGACGGCTCCACGACCGGTACGCACAGCGGCCGGGTCACCGCCCTCAACGCCACCGTCAACTATGGCGGCGGCGACATCGTCTCCGGCCTCATCCAGACCACCGTCTGCGCCGAGCCCGGTGACTCCGGCGGTTCGCTCTACGGCAGCAACGGTGTCGCCTACGGCCTGACCTCCGGCGGCAGCGGCAACTGCTCCTCCGGCGGCACGACGTTCTTCCAGCCCGTCACGGAGGCCCTGAGCGCCTACGGCGTCAGCGTCTACTAGGCCGGCCCGCACCACGGCACCAGCACCTCGCACCTCGACAGGTGGCCCCCGTACGCGACCCTGCGTACGGGGGCTCGCTAGTGTCTGCTGTCGGTGATCACATGGGGGAGGGATCCGCGCGATGGACTTCGACGACCGGCAACGGCGGGTGCGGCGCAGCCCGTTGCTGTTTCTGGCGCCGCTGGTCCTGCTGGTCCTGCTGGCGCTGGTGCTGCTGTGGGAGATCGTGCGGTCGAACGTGACCGGCGAGCTGAGCCGGGAGTGGCCCTGGCGGCTGCGGCTGATGGACATGAACCCGCTGGGCAGCCTGCTGGCGGTCGCGCTCGCGGCCGTGTTCGGGCGGGCCCAGTACGCGCGGACGGTACGGCCCGCGCTGGGCTGGAGCTCCAGCTGGACGGTCGGCGAACTCGGGCCGGACGAGCCCGCGTGGAGCGTGGAGATAGTGAACGGCGGCTCGCAGCACGCGGTGGTGGAACGGGTGGACTACTGCTTCGTGCCGCGCGGCGGGGAGCCCGGGGAGTGGACGGACCACGCCGGGCTGCTGGAGGCGCTGGCCGAGGCGGGGCTTGTACAGGGCAAGGACTACCACCAGCGGCTGAGCGGGGCGGGCTTCCCGCTGAGCGACAGCGGGATGCGGGCGGGCCTGTACGGACCGCGGTTCGTCGACGACATCGACCAGCTCCGCATGCGGCTGCGGGTCGTCGACGCCGTGGGCGACAGTCACGAACGCGTCATGGACCTGATGCGCGGCGCCCGCCTGTGCCGCCCCGAGACCCGCCCGGAGCGTCCGCATTCCTGAACGCCCGCGGGCGCGGGGGTGGCCCCCCAGGGGGCGGCCGGGCCGTGGGAACGGGCCGGATGACCGGAGGGGCGGGCGGCCCGTGATGCCCGGGCGGCGGGAGTGCCGGTGGTGAGTGGATGGGTGGCTGGACCCGGTCGGGGGGCGGGCGGTGACTGGAGCGGTGGGTGGCGCGGGTGGCTGGATCGGAACGGGTGGATCGAGTCGCTCGTGGGTGGTCATGACGAAATGGGTGTCTGTGCCGGGGCGAGCCAGTCCAGTACGGCTGGAAGGGCCTCCAGGGCCCCGAAGTGGCCGGTGTCCGGGGCCAGGACCGGGCGGACCCGGGGGATGCGGCTCGCCAGCCAGGTGAAGTGGCCCCGTGGTGAGAACATGTCCAGCGCGCCGTGCCACAGCAGGACCGGCCGGGTGATGTCCGCCGGGTCGAAACCCCAGCGGCTCACCAGGGCGAGGTCGTCGTCGACCCAGCCGCTCGCCGACGTGCGCAGCGCCTCGCGGTAGTTGCGCAGCAGCATGTCGCCGACCGCTGGTGCGGAGACGATCCGACGGTCGGAGTCGGTGAGCCCGTCGCGGATGGAGACGAGCAGGTGCGCGGGGTCCCTGCGGATGTCGGCGGCACGGGCGGCGAGCCGGTCGGCGAAGCCCAGCGGATCGGTGAGCGCCCGGGTGAAGTCCTCGACGTTGGAGTCCGCCATCCCGTCGAACCAGCTCAGCCCCGGCGCGTCCGGCGGCGCGGGACACACCAGCGCCGCCGCCCGCCGTACCCGGTCGGGCAGCAGCGCGGCGCAGGCCAGAGCGTGAGGTGCGCCGCCCGAGCGGCCGAGTACGGCGAACCGGCCGAGCCCCAGGGCGTCGGCCAGTTCCGCCACGTCCTGGGCGGCGTCGGCGACCCGGCGGCCCGGCAGGCGGTCCGAACCGCCGTATCCGGGGCGGTCGTAGGCGATGAACCGCAGGCCCGGGTGTGCGGCCATGACGTCCTCGGGCACGACTCCGAAGCGGCAGCCGGGGGTGCCGTGCAACAGGAGCACCGGCGTGCCGTCAGAGCGGCCGTACTCCTCGACCGTCAGCCGCCGCCCGTCCCGCATGCGTACGGTTTCGTCCATCTTTGCCCTCCTGTTGATTGGGGTGTGGTGATTTTGCGAGTAGTTCAGCAATCGATGCTTCTTGTCCTCGGATGGGGATCAGGGGGAATCGGGTGGACGAGGGGCGAAAATCAGCCAGGGGTAGACCTCACAGAGTGCGCACACGTTACTCACGCGTAATGTTTGCAGTGTGAACGGGAGTTGGGCAGGTCCGATTTGACCGTGGACGGTCAAAAATGAGGGGGCGTGCGCTCCGTAATCTACGCGCGTCCTGAACTCGACCTTGTGTGCCCCTGGTTGTCCTCGGAATAGTGGGCGCTCGTCAACGAAGCCTTCCGGCTCGTGAGGTCCCCACAACCTCTCGTGCCGACCCCCCACAGGAGGACAGAAGTTGAAGCACCGACGCATACCCAGGCGGCGTGCAGCCGTGGCAGGCGCGGGCATAGCCGCGCTGGTCGCCGCGGGAGTGACGTTCCAGACCGCGAACGCCAGTGAGACCCCTGAGGCGTCCGCGCCCCGGACCCTGTCGGTCGCCGCGGCCGGAAAGCTCGCCTCGACGCTGGCCGAGGATCTCGGCGGCGACGCGGCCGGGACGTACTACGACACGAAGAGCAAGGCCCTCGTGGTGAACGTGCTCGACGAGGCCGCCGCCCAGGCCGTCGAGAAGGCCGGCGCCAAGGCGAGAGTCGTGGCGAACTCCCTCGCCGAACTCAAGAGCGCCCGCAGCACGCTGAAGCAGGACGCGACGATCCCGGGCACCGCCTGGGTGACCGACCCCACCACCAACAAGGTCGTGGTGACCGCCGACCGTACGGTCTCCAAGGCCGAGTGGGCGAAGCTGACGAAGGTCGTGGACGGGCTCGGGGCGAAGGCCGAACTGAAGCGGTCCAAGGGGGAGTACAAGCCCTTCATCGCCGGTGGTGACGCGATCACCGGCGGCAGCGGGCGCTGCTCGCTGGGCTTCAACGTGGTCAAGGGCGGCGAGCCGTTCTTCCTGACCGCCGGTCACTGCACCGAGGGCATCTCCACGTGGTCGGACTCCAGCGGCAAGGAGATCGGCACCAACGCGGACTCCAGCTTCCCGGACAACGACTACGGGTTGGTCAAGTACACCGCGGAGGTCGCTCACCCGAGTGAGGTGAACCTCTACAACGGCTCCACCCAGAAGATCTCGGGCGCCGCGGACGCGACCGTCGGCATGGCGGTCACCCGGAGCGGGTCGACCACGCAGGTGCACGAGGGCAAGGTCACCGGGCTGGACGCCACGGTGAACTACGGCAACGGCGACATCGTGAACGGGCTGATCCAGACCGACGTGTGCGCGGAGCCGGGTGACAGCGGCGGGTCGCTGTTCTCGGGCGACAAGGCGGTCGGGCTCACGTCCGGCGGCAGCGGTGACTGCACCTCGGGCGGGGAGACGTTCTTCCAGCCGGTGACCGAGGCGCTGTCCGCGACCGGGACGCAGATCGGCTGACCGGTGCGTGTGTGAAGTCCCGCCCCTTGTGCGAGGGGCGGGGCTTTCGTCTGTCGTGGGTGGTTTTCGTATGGCTTCGCCTGACGCCGGGTGTGGGTCGGGGCCGCGCCGGGGGGTGTCCGTCCTCGGAACGGCGCGATGGACGCCCCTACCGACTGACTGGCGTTGACGTGCCAACCGCTGCGGGCGGACAACCCCCGACACGGCCCCTTACGTACGACGGCGAGTGCGGGCCGGCTCTGGCGGGGGTTACGGCGACTGCGTCGCGGTCGCGCGTCTTCGTGCCGCCGCCGCCATGGTGATCGCGGCTCCTGCCACCGCCCACGCCGACAGGACCAGGAGCGACGTCGTCATCGCGTTGTTGTCGAAGTAGGCGATGGAGCGGGTCGACCAGGTGCCGGCGCCTGGGGGCAGGGCCGGGCCGATCGCCTTCCAGAAGGGCGGGAGGAGGGGTGGGGGCAGTGCACCGCCCGCGCTGGGGTTGCCGAGGATGACCACCAGCAGGATGACCAGGCCGATGCCGATCGTGCCGAAGAGGCCCTGCAAGGCGAGGGTGGCAGCGCCCACGGCGAAGATGATCAGGGTGCCCAGGCCCCAGAGGGCCGCGGTGCTGCCCGGCAGGGCGTCCAGGGCCGGGCCGGCGATAAGGGCTCCGCCGAGACCGCCGGTGACGGCGACCAGGGCCATGACCGCCAGCCGGATCGCGGCGCGGGAGGGGTTGGAGGGTTTCGCCCCGGCGCTGATGGCCAGGACCGCGGCGCCCAGGTAGCCGCCCACGCACCAGCCGATCACCAGGTAGAAGGACGAGAGTCCGTTGGGGTCGTGGGGCGCGGACGGGATCACGTCGACCGTCCGGATGGTGCGCCGCTCGGACTTCTCCAGGTCGGTGACCAGGGCCGTCAGCGTGGTGGAGAGGATTCTGCCGCCCCCGGAGGCGACCAGGAGCGTGTCGGCGCCGCCCCTGGGGTCGATGATCAGGGCCGCGTCGATGTCGCGGTGGGTGAGCTGGGACCGCGCCGTGGCCTCGTCGGGCAGGGCACGGGGGTCCAGCGGCGAGCCGGGCAGCCGTTCCAGCCGGGTGACCGCCTGGCCGGCGGCGGCCTGGGGGGCGACCACGCCGAAGGGGACGTCCTTGGGTTTCGGGTCGTGCAGAGCTCCCACGTACGAGGCGATGAACAGCAGCTGGAGTGCGATCACGCCGACGATGAGCAGGGTGGCCCGCGGGGTGACGGCGTCTCTCACCTCCGTGCGGAACGAGCTGTGCGGCATGCCTCCACGGTCGGGGGGTTTGGGGTGTTTCCGCAGGTGGGACGGGGCCGAACGGATGTCGCACATACATTCGAAGATGAGGGTATGGTGGGGGTGAGGTAGCTGGGAACAGATGTTCGAGAGCTGGTGTGGCTCACAAGTGCGGGAGGTGCGTGTGCCGGGGTTCACGCATCTGCACACCGTCTCCGGATTCTCGTTGCGTTATGGAGCCTCGCACCCGGAGCGGCTGGCCGAGCGTGCCTCCGAGCGGGGCATGGACGCCCTGGCGCTGACCGATCGCGACACGCTCGCCGGTGCTGTCCGGTTCTCGAAAGCCTGTGGGAAGGCGGGGGTCCGGCCGCTGTTCGGGGCCGATCTGGCCGTGGCGGGTGCGGAGCCCGGGCCCGAGCGGCGGGGGCGGCGCCGGACCCCGGTGCGGGGTGGCGCCTTTGTCGACGAGTCGGCTCCCCGCGTGACGTTTCTCGCCCGGGACGGCGCCCGGGGGTGGGCGGACCTGTGCCGGCTCGTCTCGGCTGCCCATGAGGGGGAGGGGACGCCCCTGCTGCCCTGGGAGCGCAATCACGCCGAGGGGCTGACCGTGCTGCTCGGGCCCGGATCGGACGTCGGGCGCGCCCTGACCGCGGGGCGGCCCGACCGTGCGGCGCGACTGCTCGCGCCCTGGCGTGACGTCTACGGCGACGCCCTGCGGCTGGAAGCCGTCTGGCACGGCCGGGAGGGTACGGGGCCGGGGTCGCTGCGGCTGGCCGCCCGGACCGTCGGGTTCGCCGCCGAACAGCGGATCCGGCCCGTGCTCACCAACGCGGTTCGGTATGCCGACCCGGGTCTCGGGCCGGTCGCCGACGTGCTGGACGCCGCCCGGCTGCTGGTGCCCATCGACCCGGCCAGGGGGCTGGACTCCGGTGAGGCCTGGCTCAAGGGCGCCGGGGACATGCTCGCTGCGGCGGAGCGGATCGTGGAGGCCGCGGGGTTCCGGCGGGAGACCGCTCACCGGCTGGTGGAGCAGACGCAGGCCACGGCCGCGGCGTGCCTGGTCGATCCCGAGGACGATCTCGGGATCGGCACCGTCCACTTCCCCGAGCCGCATCTGGTCGGCGCCGGGCGGCGGACCGCCCAGCGGGCCCTTGCCTCACGGGCGGCGGCGGGGATGGTGCTGCGCGGGTACGACCGGCGGCGGGAGTACTGGGAGCGGATGCACCATGAGCTGGACATCATCGCCCATCATGGCTTCGCTTCCTACTTCTTGACCGTGGCCCAAGTGGTTGACGATGTGCGGGAGATGGGCGTCCGGGTCGCCGCCCGGGGGTCCGGGGCCGGGTCGCTCGTCAACCATCTGCTCGGTATCGCGCATGCCGATCCGATCGAGCACCGGCTGCTGATGGAGCGGTTCCTGTCGAAGGAGCGGGTCGTGCTGCCCGACATCGACATCGACGTGGAGTCCGCGCGGCGGCTGGAGGTCTACCGGGCGATCATCGACCGGTTCGGCACCGAGCGGGTCGCGACGGTCGCGATGCCGGAGACGTATCGCGTGCGGCACGCGATCCGGGACGTGGGGGCCGCCTTGTCCATGGACCCGGCCGAGATCGACCGGGTGGCCAAGTCCTTTCCCCACATCCGGGCGCGGGACGCCCGCGCGGCGCTGGAGGAACTGCCCGAGCTGCGCGCGCTGGCGGGGGAGAAGGAGAAGTACGGGAAGCTGTGGGAGCTGGTCGAGGGACTGGACGCGCTGCCGCGCGGGGTGGCCATGCACCCGTGCGGGGTGCTGCTGTCGGATGCCTCGCTGCTCGCGCGTACGCCGGTCATGCCGACCAGCGGTGAGGGCTTTCCGATGTCGCAGTTCGACAAGGACGACGTCGAGGACCTCGGGCTGCTGAAGCTCGACGTGCTGGGCGTGCGGATGCAGTCGGCCATGGCGCACGCGGTGGAGGAAGTGGAGCGGGTGTCGGGGGTGAGGGTCGATCTGGACGCCCTGGCGCCGGGGGATCCGGAGACGTACCGGCTGATCCAGTCCACCGAGACGCTCGGGTGCTTCCAGATCGAGTCGCCCGGGCAGCGGGATCTGGTCGGACGGCTCCAGCCGGCCACGTTCCACGACCTCGTCGTCGACATCTCGCTGTTCCGGCCCGGGCCGGTCGCCGCCGACATGGTGCGGCCGTTCATCGAGGCGCGGCACGGCCGGGCGCCGATCCGGTATCCGCACCCCGATCTGGAGGGGCCGCTGAAGGAGACCTACGGGGTCGTCGTCTTCCACGAGCAGATCATCGACATCGTCGACATCATGACCGGCTGCGGGCGCGGCGAGGCCGACCGGGTGCGGCGCGGGCTGTCGGACCCGGAGTCGCAGGCGCGGATCAAGGTGTGGTTCGCGCAGCACGCGGCGGTGAACGGTTATGACGCGGAAACGATTCAGCGGACCTGGGAGATCGTCGAGGCCTTCGGGTCGTACGGCTTCTGCAAGGCGCACGCGGTCGCCTTCGCCGTGCCGACGTACCAGTCGGCGTGGCTGAAAACACATCACCCGGCCGCCTTCTACGCGGGGTTGCTCACGCACGACCCCGGCATGTACCCGAAGCGGCTGCTGCTGGCGGACGCGCGGCGGCGGGGCGTGCCGGTGCTGCCGTTGGACGTGAACGCGTCGGGGGTCGCACACCGTATCGAACTGGTGTCCGGTAAATGGGGGCTGAGGCTGGCCCTCTCCGATGTCCACGGCATCAGCGAGGCCGAGGCGGCGCGGATCGCCGAGGGTCAGCCGTACACCTCGCTGGTCGACTTCTGGGAGCGGGGCCGGCCCAGCCGTCCGCTGGCCCAGCGGCTCGCACAGGTGGGGGCACTGGATGCGTTCGGCGCCAACCGCCGCGATCTGCAACTGCATCTGACCGAGCTGCACCGGGGCGCCCGGGGCGGGGGCGGCGGCCAGCTCCCGCTGGCCGGGGGGCGCGAGACCGCACCGGCCGGACTGCCCGACCTCACCTCCTCGGAGCGGCTCAGCGCCGAGCTGGGCGTGCTGTCCATGGACGCCTCGCGGAACCTGATGGACGATCACCGGACGTTCCTCGACGAGCTCGGCGTGGTGTCGGCGCGGCGGCTGCGCGAGGCCCGGCACGGGGAGACGGTGCTGGTCGCGGGCGCCAAGGCGGCCACCCAGACACCGCCGATCCGGTCCGGCAAGCGCGTCATCTTCTCCACCCTGGACGACGGCACGGGCCTGGTCGACCTCGCCTTCTTCGACGACTCCCACGACGCCTGCGCCCACACCGTCTTCCACTCCTGGCTGCTGCTGGTGCGCGGTGTGGTGCAGCGCCGCGGCCCGCGCAGCCTCAGCGTGGTGGGCACCGCCGCCTGGAACCTCGCGGACCTGCTGGACGTACGCCGGGAGGAAGGGCTGGAGGGAGTCGCGGCCCGGCTGGCCGGCGGCGGTGATTCCGGTGGGTCCGGCGACGACGGTGACGGGGCGGCGCGCCGGCGGCTCGCCGGCTCGGAAGGGGCGCCCGCGCCGACGGGTTCCGCGGCCCAGGACCCGATGGAGCAGCGGAAGATCCGCATGGCCACGGGGTACGAGATGCACCCCTGGGCCGATCTGCGTCCCGCGGGAGAAGGGCCCGCGGCGGTCGGAAGGAAGTTGTGGCACCAGAGTCCGGGGAGTGCGGGATGACCATCCTCTGCGTACGTTTCCAGCTGCCTTTGACGGGCGGGGTGGAGCTGCCCCACCTGCTCGGGATGCTGGAGGAGTTCACCCCCGTCGTCCAGGCCCTGCCGCCGGACGGGGCGCTGGCCGATCTGCGCGGCGCCGAGCGGTACTTCGGGCGGGACGCCGTCGAACTGGCCTCGGTGATCCGGGTGCGGTCGCTCGCGCTCCACGGTGTCGACTGTGTCATCGGGGCCGGGCCCGGGCCGATGCTGGCCCGGATGGCGCTGGACGGCGCCCCGCCCGGGGTGACGCGTACGGTGCCCGAGGAGCCGGGCGCCATCGCGGAGTTCCTCGCGGACAAGCCCGTCGCCGCGCTGCCCGGTGTCGGCACCGCGACCGCCCGCACGCTGGGCGACTACGGCCTCGACACCCTCGGCCGGGTCGCCGCCGCGCCGCTGTCCACCCTGCAACGGCTGATCGGCGCGAAGGCCGGCCGCGAGCTGCGCGAGAAGGCGAACGGCGTGGACCGGGGCCGGGTCGTGCCGAACGCCGTCTCCCGGTCCCTCGCGGCGGAACGCCCCTTCGGGCGCGACGAGCTGGACCCGGACCGGCACCGCCGGGCGCTGCTGTCGGCCGCCGAGGAGCTCGGCGCCCGGCTGCGGGCCCTGGAGAAGGTCTGCCGCACGCTCACCCTGACCGTGCGCTACGCCGACCGGTCCGCCACCACCCGCAGCCGCACCCTGACCGAGCCGACCGCCCACTCCCCGGCGCTGACCCGGACCGCGTACGGCCTGTACGAGGCGCTCGGACTGCAGCGGGCCAGGGTGCGGGCCATCGCCCTGCGCGCCGAAGGGCTCGACCCCGCCGACCAGGCCTCCCACCAGCTGACCTTCGACCCGGTGGACGAGAAGGTCCGCCGCATCGAGGAGGTCGCGGACCGCGCGCGAGCGAAGTTCGGGCCACGGGCGGTGATGCCCGGGGGATTGGGCGGGGCGGCGGCGTAAAGCCCTCCGCCTGACGTCAGTTGGCCCACGGCGGCGCGATGCGGGTGCCGTCGGCCAGCCGTGCCTCCAGGCCGATCGACGTGGTGACCCAGGAGTACGCCGTCCGGTCGGTCGGGTTCTCGACGGTCAGGGTGGCACCGGGGTTGATGATCACCGTGTCGCCCGCGGTGATCCGCTCGGTGCGGCCGTCGAGGGTGATCAGCAGTTCACCGTCGAGCAGATGGAAGATCTCCTCCCGGCTGACCGTGTGCGCGGGCGCCTTGAGGCCGGCCGGGATCTCGCCGCGCCAGGCGCACAGCTCCTTGCTGCCGCTGTTCGGGGTGGCATACGAGACGAATCGGGCGCCGTGGATCTCGTGGGTGACGGCTTCGGACGATCGGACGATGGGCATGAGGCCTCCAATTGGTTAAGCTACTTGACTATATGGTCAAGCAGCTTGACCAGTGCGTCAAGGGTGTTTCAATGCATGCGTGCAGAACTCCGAGGCCATGGCCCTGTCCGCCGCCCTGCTCGCCGTCGCCGGCGGACTCACGCAACGCATCAACGAGGGCGTGCTTGCCCGGGGCTTCGAAGGGGTGCGGCCGGCGCACGGCTTCGCCTTCGCCCGGCTGGCCCCGGACGGCGCGACGGTCACCGACCTCGCTGCCCATCTCGGGGTGACCAAGCAGGCCGCGAGCCAGCTCGTCGATGAACTGGTGCGCAAGGGGTACGCCGAGCGGCGGCCGCACCCCGAGGACGCGCGGGCGCGCCTGGTCGTGCTGACCGAGCGGGGGTGGGGGTGCACGCGTGCCGCGGAGGAGGCGGCCGCGGAAGCCGTCCGGGAATGGGGGGACCTGCTGGGGGAGCGGGAGGTGCGGTCGCTGAGGCGGCAGTTGCTGCGAATCGCTCCGGACGGGCCCGTCCGGCCCGCCTGGTGAGGGGGTTTCAGTGGGGGCCGGGGCTCCGGTTACCGCTGCAAGTTTTTACTGACGCGTAACTTCCCAGTTTGACTACTCGCCCGTAACTTGACGAGTGAACAGCATCCTCGTGATCCGGATCACAGGGCCTCGTGCCGTCGCATCCCCCCTGAGCCGCAAGGAGATCACCCGATGCTGCCCTGGAAACGAGTGCTCAGACCCCTGGCCGCGCTGCTGCTGACCGCCGCGGCCGTCACCGTCCCCGCCACCACCGCCCAGGCCGCCGGCGCCCCGAGCTCCGGCTGGAACGACTACTCCTGCAAGCCGTCCGCCGCCCATCCCCGCCCCGTCGTCCTGGTCCACGGCACCCTCGGGAACTCCGTCGACAACTGGCTGGGCCTCGCTCCCTACCTGAAGGTCCGCGGCTACTGCGTCTTCTCCCTCGACTACGGGCAGCTCGAAGGGGTCCCCTTCTTCCACGGCCTCGGACCCGTCGAGAAGTCCGCCGGGCAGCTGAAGGCCTTCGTCGACAAGGTGCTCACGGCCACCGGCGCCGCCAAGACCGACGTCGTCGGACACTCACAGGGCGGCATGATGCCCCGCTACTACCTGAAGTTCCTCGGCGGAGCCGCCAAGGTGAACGCCCTGGTCGGTATCGCGCCCAGCAACCACGGCACCGACCTGAACGGCTTCACCCACCTGCTGCCGTACTTCCCGGGCGCCGCGGACCTGCTGTCGAAGAACACCCCCGCCCTCGCCGACCAGGTGACCGGCTCCGCCTTCCTCACCAAACTCAACGCGGGCGGCGACACCGTGCCCGGCGTGCGCTACACCGTCATCGCCACGCGGTACGACGAGGTCGTCACGCCGTGGCGCAGCCAGTACCTGTCCGGGCCCGACGTGCGCAACGTCCTGCTCCAGGACCTGTGCCCCGTCGACCTGTCCGAGCACGTGGCCGTCGGGCTGCTCGACCGGGTCGCCTTCCACGAGGTGGCCAACGCCCTGGACCCGGCGCGGGCCAGACCCACCACCTGCGCTTCGGCTTTCGAATGACACGTGTCATCCGTTGACACGTGCCAAAGAAACGTTTCGGGGCCTGTCCGGCCTGAGCCGCCGGACAGGCCCCGGATCATGGGGCGGTGGGGATCAGCCGCCGTGCCGCCCGCCGCTTGCCGTCCGGCGCCGGGCCGACAGGAACAGAGCCGACGAGCCGAGCGCCAGCGTGGCCGCACCGCCGACCGCGAGGTACGTGGTGCTGCTGTCACCGCCGGTCTCGGCGAGGTTCTCGGTGGCACCGGCCGCCTTCGGCCGGTTGGGCGCGGCCGTGGCCGCCTTCGGCCGGTCAGCCGTGCCTTTCCGCGGGGCCGCGGCCGGCTCCGCCGAGGTACTGGGGTCGTCGTCGCCGTGCCCGTGGTGCTCCACGGTCGACTTGGCGTTGCCGTCCTTGATCTGCTTCTCGCTGGGAGCGGAGGCGGACGGGGCCGGAGCGGCCGCGCCTCCCGCCGCGCCGTCACCACCGCCGAAGCTGACGTCCGAGCAGGAGTAGAACGCTTCCGGGCTGTCCGACCGCTGCCAGACCGCGTAGAGCAGGTGCTTGCCGGAGCGCTGGGGCAGGCTGCCGGAGAAGGTGTAGAAGCCACCGCCGGCGGCCGGGTCGGTGGACGTCGCGACCGGGTTGGCGAGATCCAGGTCCTTCCAGGCCAGAGGCTTGGCCGGGTCATAGCCGGGCTTGGTGATGTAGACCTTGAACGTGCCCTTGTGAGGGGCCGTCACGCGGTACTTGAAGGTGTGCGAGCCGCTGCTCACGCTGGTCGCGGGCCAGTCGGCGCGGGCCAGGTCGAGGCCCTTGAACTGCTCGTTGTTCGCGCTGCAGAGCTTGCCGTCCGGTATGAGCTGCCGGTGCCGGCCGCCCGCGTCGCCGATGCGGATGCCGTTCCAGTCGTAGAGGGCCTGGGTGCCGCCGGCCGCCACCGCCGCCTTGCACGCGGCCGACTTCGGGCTCTCGGGGCCCTCGGCGTAGCACTGCGAGACGCGACTGACCGGGTCGCCCATCGAACCGTGCGCGGCGGCCGGGACAGCGGTCAGCGCCGTTACGGCGAGCGGGAGGCTGCCGAGAGCGGCGACGGTGGCTGCTGTGCGGCGTGCGGGCATGCGGGAACTCCTCGAAGCGGTGCGTGGGACAGGTCCGGGCCCGGGTGGGCCGGATCCCGTGGGGTGCTCCGAAGCTAGCCCGTGAGAACCGTGAAATCGCCTGCTGAGGGCGGGTGGAGGAGATCCTTATGGCCCGCTTAAGGGAGTGTTCGGACTGGCATCAGGTAGATACCGTCACGGCATGGCAGACGAGGAGATCCGGCTTGCCGGGACCGCCGACGTACCGGTCGTCGCGGACGTCATCGACGCGGCCTTCCGCCCCTACATCGAGCGCATCGGGCAGGTGCCACAGCCCATGAAGGAGGACCACGCGGCGAACGTGGCCGCGGGCAAGGTGTTCGTGACGGGCGATCCCGTGACCGGACTCGTCGTGGTCGAGGCGTTCGCGGACCACGTCTTCCTCGACACCATCGCCGTCCACCCCACCGCGCACGGCGGGGGAGTGGGGCGGCGGCTGCTCCGGTTCGTGGACGCACACGCGCGTGCGCTGGGCCTGCCCGAGGTCAGGCTCTACACGAACGCGCTGATGTGGGAGAACCAGAAGATCTATCCGAGATACGGCTACGAACTGGTGGAACGGCGTGTGGACGGGCCCTACGACCGCGTCCACTACCGCAAGCGGCTGCTCTGAGGCGTGCGTCTCATGACCGGCACCGGCCGCTCAGGCGTCCGGCCACCAGGTGCGGGCGATGTCCTTGCGGACTTCGGGGCGCCCGGCGGGGCGCTCGTCGGCCTCTTCGCGGACCCGGCGGACATCCGTCTTCTTCAGGGGCTTCTGCACGGTCACACGGCGCATGGCTGCCTCCTTAAGGGTCTACCGGGTTCCGCGTTCTCACGGAGGTAGACCTTTCGGGGGAGAGTTACTCATCGCTCCTGGTCTGTCAGTGGCGGCAGTCACGATTCGAGTGTCAGTGGCGGGTGTCACTCTTGGGCCATGACGAATGTGGACTGGGACGCCGAGGCCGCCTTTTTCGACGAGGAGCCGGACCACGGCCTGCGCGATCCCGGGGTGCGCCGGGCCTGGGCCGGACGGCTGCGCGCCTGGCTGCCGGCCCGGGCGGGGGACGTCCTCGACCTCGGGTGCGGCACCGGCAGCCTGTCGCTCCTCGCGTCCGAGCAGGGACACCGGGTGACGGGCGTGGACCTCTCGGCCGCGATGGTGACCCTCGCCAGGGAGAAACTGACCGGGCGTGACGCGGTGTTCCTCGTCGGTGACGCCGCGGCACCGCCGGTCGGCGAGCAGCGCTTCGACGCCGTGCTCGTCCGGCACGTCCTGTGGGCCCTGCCCGACCCCGGCCGCGCCCTGAGGCACTGGTGCGGGCTGCTGCGGCCGGGCGGACGGCTGGTGCTGGTCGAGGGCGTGTGAGGAAGCACCGCCCCCGTCGGCATACCGGCGGAGCGGCTCACCGGCCTCCTCGCCCCGATCGCCCGGCAGGTGCGCCTGGAGCGGCTGTCGGGCGATCCGTCGCTGTGGGGCAAGGAGGTGACGGACGAGCGGTACGCGGTGCTCGCCCAAGTCCGGACGTCAGGCCAGGAGCGCGGCGAAGTCACCGCCGCGGGCGAGTGACTCCAGTTCGTCGAGGGCGGCCAGGGCGGCCCGCGCCGCCTCCGGGTCCGTCTCGGCGAGGCCGCTCTCGGCGAACTCGTCCTCGTCCAGCCGCCGCACGTCCGAGCCGTCCGCCGAGCGCCACAGGTCCAGGTCCAGGTCCTCCACGACCAGCTCCGGCCCGGAGCGCACGGCGGGGCGGGTGACGTCGCAGTACCAGCCCTTCAGCGCGCCCGTGGCGGAGCGGACCTCCTTGACCGCGTACCACCGGTCGCGCCAGTAGTACTCCGTGAAGACGTCCCCGGACTCGAAGCGGACGAAGCCGAAGTCGCGGACGCCGGAGCCCGCCCACGGGGCGCGGACCGCGACCCGCGTACCGTCGTCCGACAGCAGCTCGCCGGAGTAACGGATCTTCGTACGGCCCGCCTTGACGAGCACGACGTCCAGGAGCGGGAGCCGGTCAGCCGAGTTCGCGGACATACCGTATTTCCTTCGCGCAGGTTTCGTAGCCGAACCACTTGTTGATGGCGATCATCGGCTCGTTGCCGGTGTCGTTGCCGGTGAACGCCTCCGTGTACCCCGCGGCGCGGGCGCGGTGCAGGGAGTCGTTCTTGGCGAGCTTCGCCAGGCCCCGGCCCCGGAACGCGCGGGCGGTTCCGGTCATGGCGGTGGCGTAGCGGGAGCCGCCGTCGGTGTACGCGGCGGTGAAGGCGGCGAGGCGTCCGTCGACGACCGCGATCGTGGTCAGCTCGTGGTCCAGGAGCGGTTGCTTCCAGGTCTCCTCGATCCAGGCGTCGTAGTCCGTCAGGTCCACGTCGATGTCGCTCGGTTCGTCCGACGAGGCCTCCGCGTCCAGCTCGAACACGGGGCGCGGGTCGTCCGCGAAGTCGGCGGCGGTGCGCAGCTCGACGCCCGCCGACAGGTCCTGGCGGGGCGGCAGGGTGCCGTCCGCCAGAGCCAGGCGCAGGAACCAGGCGGAACGGCTGGCCCGGAAGCCGTGCCGCTCGGCGAAGGCGCGGTTGTCCGGCTCGTCCAGCACCCAGGTGAACAGCTTGGTGACGCCCAGCCGTCCCAGGCGCTCCTCCGCGGTGCGCAGCAGGAGCGAGCCGGCGCCGCGGCCGGTGTGGCCGGGGCGCACATAGATGTTGGCGGAGCCCTGGCCGGGCTCCGGGCTCTCGTGGGCGACGCTGATCTGGGCCGTGCCGATGATCTCGCCGTCCTCCTCGGCGACGAGCTGCCCGAAGTGGGCGTCCGGGTGCGCGTGCGTCAGGGTGTGCACCACGGACTCAGGGGTGGAGAGCAGGTACGGAAGGGCGAGGCGACGGGTGTCGGAGAACCCCTCGGCGTCGGCTCGGACGTCGGGACGCAGGTCGCGCACGATCACGGTCATGGGGACGCACGCTACGCGTGGACCCGTCCGGGGTGCCTCTCATTTTCCGTCGGGTGCGCGACAATCGGGCTGTGACCTTGAAGATCGACATCGACGACAGCGCCCCGCCGTACGAGCAGGTGCGGGCGCGGATCTCCGAGCAGGCCCGGTCGGGTGCGCTGCCGGTGGGGTACCGGCTGCCGACCGTGCGGGGACTGGCCGAGTCGCTGGGGCTCGCCGCGAACACGGTCGCCAAGGCGTACCGGGCGCTGGAGGCGGACGGGGTGATCGAGACGCGGGGCCGCAACGGCACGTTCGTGGCCGCCGCCGGCTCGGCGGCGGACCGCGAACTGGCGTCGGCGGCGCAGGCCTATGTGGAGCGGGCCCGGAGGCTCGGGCTGGGCGAGGACGTCGCGCTCGCCGCGGTACGGGACGCCCTGCGGGCGGCGTACGGCGAGCAGGGCAGCCCCAAGTCCTAACCGGACGGCTGCGCCAGGCGCTCCGGTGTCCGTGTGATGTGCAGCCCCGCCGACCTCCCCGTCCGTGCGAACGCCATCGCGTCCTCCACCGCCGCGCCGCCCGGGTCGTTGTTGAAGTACGCGTAGACGTCCTCGCCGTCGGGCCAGGCCGTGGCGATGCGGTCGAGCCAGGTGGCCAGCGAGCGGCGGCCGTAGCGGGGCCAGGGCCGGGCCCGACCCTGGTGGAAGCGGACGTAGCCCCAGTCGGTGGTGCGCCACAGCGGCGTGGCCGGGCGGGCCAGGATGTCGGCCCAGCACAGGGAGGCGCGCCGGGACTCCAGGACGCGGCGGACCTGCGGGGTCCACCAGGAGTCGTGGCGCGGCTCGACCGCGACCCGGGTCGGGGCGGGGAAGCAGGCCAGGCACGCGTCCAGCAGGCCCGGGTCGGCGCGCAGGGTGGGCGGGAGCTGGAGCAGGACCGGACCGAGACGGTCACCGAGGCCCGCTGCGTGGCTCATCAGGCGGTGCACCGGCTCCTCGGGGTCCTTGAGCCGCTTGATGTGGGTCAGGTAGCGGCTCGCCTTGACCGCGACGACGAAGTCCCCGGGCACCCGCCCCCGCCAGTCCTCGAAGGTCTCCCGGGCCGGCAACCGGTAGAAGGCGTTGTTGATCTCGACGGTGGCGAACTGCCCCGCGTACTCCTCCAGCCAGAGCCGCATCGGCAGCCCGGAGGGGTACAGGACGTCCCGCCAGTCCTTGTACTGCCACCCGGACGTGCCGACGAACAGGGTCATATCCCCATCAAAGCACCGCAGGCTCCGGAGGGCGGCCGGGGAGGGCCGGGGCGGCTACGCGTCGGCGCGCGTGTGGAAGCGGTAGAACAGCAGCAGGAAGAGGGCCGCCATGACCAGCAGCGCCGTGATGACCACGGGCCGGATGTCGTCACCGGTCTGGCTGTAGAGGAAGCCCAGCGCGACACCGGCGAAGGCGGCCCGCAGCAGGGCGTGCAGGGCGTGCAGATCGCGCCTGAGACGTCGGACGACCTGGATCACGGCGATGCAGAGCGCCGTGAAGGCGACCGCGCTCCACACGCCCGACGCCACGTCCGCCCCGGTGATCGGGCCGCCGTGCCGCCGGTTCACCGCGACCCAGTTGCCGTAGACGACACCGAGCACGACGGGCAGGACCCACCGTGCGACGCGGTGGGCGGGTTCGCTGAACACGGTGGGCGCCGTGTGCGCCATCGGAGGCCTCCCTGGTCCATGCGGAGCGCGGCGTCGCTCCGCGGCACACCTTGGCACGCCCGGGTAACAGGGAGGTGAGAAGCGGTTGTGAGCGACCCCGGCGGGTGGGGTCCCACTACAGATACAGCCCCGCGTCGACGCCTCCGCGCGGCTCCGGCAGGGACGTCGGGGACGTGCCCCGGCGCAGCGCGTACAGCTCCGCCAGCGTCGCGCCCTCGCGCCCGACGCCGTCCTCCTGGCCCAGCCAGTTCACCGCCTCGGTGCGGGTCAGCGGACCGACCTCGATCCGGGCGAGGCAGCGGCCGGGGCGGACCACGGCGGGATGCAGGCGCTCCAGGTCCTCGTTGGTCGTGACCCCGACCAGGACGTTGCGGCCCTGGCCGAGCAGTCCGTCCGTCAGGTTCAGCAGCCTCGAAAGCGCCTGGCCCGCCGTGTGCTTGGCCTCGCCGCGGATCAGCTCGTCGCAGTCCTCCAGGAGCAGCAGCCGCCAGCGGCCCTTGCCCGTCGCGTCCTCCTCGCCGATGGCGATGTCCATGAGGTAGCCGACGTCGGAGAAGAGCCGCTCGGGGTCCAGGACGCAGTCCACCTGGCACCAGTCGCGCCAGGACCGGGCCAGCGTCCGCAGCGCCGACGTCTTGCCGGTGCCCGGCGGGCCGTGCAGCAGCAGGAGACGGCCCGCGATGTCCTCCGGGGTCGTCTTCATCAGGCGGTCCATCGCGTCCGCCACGGGCGCGGTGTAGTTGGGCCGGATCTCCTCCCAGGTGCCTGCCGCGATCTGCCGGGTGGTGCGGTGCGGGCCGCGGCGCGGGGAGACGTACCAGAAGCCCATCGTGACGTTCTCCGGCTGCGGTTCGGGCTCGTCCGCCGCGCCGTCCGTCGCCTGGTCGAGGACCTTCTTCGCGAGCTCCTCGCCGGTCGCCGTCACCGTGACGTCGGCGCCGCGGTTCCAGCGGGAGACCAGCAGCGTCCAGCCGTCGCCCTCGGCGAGGGTCGCGCTGCGGTCGTCGTCCCGGGCGACGCGCAGCACCCGCGCGCCGGGCGGCATCAGCGTCGCACCGGACCGCACGCGGTCGATGTTCACCGCGTGGGAGTACGGCTGCTCGCCCGTCGCGAAGCGGCCGAGGAACAGCGCGTCGACGACGTCGGACGGGGAGTCGGAGTCGTCGACGTTGAGCCGGATCGGCAGCGCCTCGTGCGGGTTTCCAGACATGCCGCCATGATCCGGCACGGGGAGGCCGCGTGCACCCGGTTTCCCGGTGCACGCGGCATGTCGCCCCCGCGCAGGTCAGCCCCCGGAGCGGTAGACCAGCCGACGCGCCTGCCGAACCCTGCGGACGACGGCGTACCCCTTGGTCAGGGCGCGGTCCGCAGCGAACGTACGGGCGATTGCGCGGCCCTCGACGACCCGCTCGAACTCCTCGATGCCCGTGCTGCGGCGCACCGTCACCCGCCGCAGCGCGTACGGCCCCTGCGCGCGCCGCGCGAGGCCGTTGCCGACGGCGAGGGCCTGGGCGTAGCCCGTCTCGCGCACCGCCTGCCGGACCCGGCGGCTGGAGTAGCCGTAGGGGTAGGCGAACGAGGCCGGTACGGTGCCCAGCTGGTCCGAGACGATCTCCTTGCAGTGGATCAGCTCGAACCTCAGCGTGGCGTCGGAGACCTGGTCGAGCTGCGGGTGGCTGTGGCTGTGCCCGCCGATCTCCACGCCCGCCGCCGCGAGTTCGCGCACCTGGTTCCAGTCCAGCATGGTGTCCAGGCCGCCCCCGGTGTCGTACGGCCCCCTGAGCCACCCCGTCGAGACGAACAGGGTGGCGGGGAAGCCGTGCTTGGCGAGCGCGGGGAGGGCGTGCCGGTGCACACCCTCGTAGCCGTCGTCGAAGGTGATGAGGACCGGCCGGTCGGGCAGCGGCCGGCCGGAGCGCCAGCACGCCGCCAGCGCGGCCGTCGTGACCGGCGTGAGCCCTCGGTCGGCGAGCACCGCCATCTGCTCGGCGAAGGCCTCCGGAGTCACCGACAGGGCGCGGGTCGCGTCGTTCGGGTCGGTCGCGACCGCGTGGTACATCAGAATCGGTACGCGGGTGTCACTCACGGGCCGCCACCTCCACCGCGGGCACCCGGAACGTGGTCCCGCCCCGGCGCGCCCGGAGGCTGCCGACGACGTAACCGCCCGCCGCCGTCAGCACCCCGGCCACGATCGCGCCGGCCCGCCCCGCACCGCCCGGCCGGGCCAGCAGGGCGTCCCGCAGCCCCCGCGCCACCCCGGCCGGCAGGACCCGCGTGGCGTACCGGCGCTCCGACTCCAGGCCCTTCTCGGCGCCGACGCTCCGCGCCACCAGGGCCTTGGACAGGCCCTCGGCGTAGGTGCGGGTGCGGAAATAGCGGAAGTGCTCGCGGATCTCGGGCACCCGGTGGTGGATCACGGCCCGGTCGTCGATCAGCAGGACCGCGTCGGGCCGTGCGCGGCTGAGGCGGATGCACAGTTCCGTCTCCTCGCAGCCCAGCGGGCGTTTGTCGCCGTCCCGGCCGATGCCGGTGGCGAAGCCGCCCGCCGCGTCGAAGGCGCTGCGGCGGAACGAGGCGTTGCCGCCGAGCACGTTGCGCACCCGGACCCGGCCGCGCGGCAGGCCCCGGTACGTGCAGCCCACCACCCAGTCGAACTCCTCCGGGAACCAGTGCGGCCGACGCCCCGACGCCCAGACCGGGACCGTGCGTCCGCCGACCGCCATCACCCGCTCGTCGGTGTAGGCCTCGGCGAAGTGCCGCAGCCAGTCGCGCTCGGCCACGGCGTCGTCGTCGAGGAAGGCCACGACCTCACCGCGGGCCGCGGCGATGCCCGTGTTGCGGCCGGCCGACAGGCCACGGGGGCCCGCGTTGGCGAGCACCCGCACCACGGACCCTTCGGACGACTCCTTGTACTCCTTGGCGAGCCGCTCCCGGAGCGTCTCGTTGTGATCGACGACCAGCAGCGTCTCCAGGGCCGGCCGCGACTGCGCGCGGACCGAGGAGACCGCCGCGAGGATGTCCTCCCAGCGGTCCTCGGTGTACGCGCAGATCACGACGGAGATGCCGGGACCGCTCAAGACACCTCTCCCCGCATCGCGGCCGGCATCGACGACCGGGGCGAACGGCGGCGCAGAGAACGGCGGTTGGAGCGCTCCTGAAGGATCACCCGGAGCACGCGCAGCCCGTCGCGCACGGCCCGCAGATTGCTGACGCCGTGGATGCGCAGGTACTCGTGGCTCGGGATCTCCTGCACCTTGAGCCCGGCCTTGACGACCCGGATGTTCATCAGGGTCTCGACCTCGAAGCCGGTGCAGTCCAGGTCGATCTTGTCGAGGCAGTGCCGCCAGAACGCGTTGTAGCCGTAGCACAGGTCGGTGTACCGAGCGCCGAACTTGCGGTTGACGACCGTGCAGAGCGCCCAGTTGCCCATCTTGCGGATGAAGGTCATGTCGTCGGTGCCGCCGCCGTTGGCGAAACGGGAACCCTTGGCGAAGTCCGCGCCGGAGACCAGGGCGGAGACGTAGCTGAGGATCTCGCCCCCGTCCGCCGAGCCGTCCGCGTCGACCATCACGATGATGTCGCCGGTGCAGGCCTGGAACCCGGTGATCAGGGCGTCGCCCTTGCCCTTGCCGCGCTGTTCGACGACCTTCACCTCGGGCCACAGCTCACGGGCCACCTCGACGGTGTTGTCGGTCGAGTTGCCGTCGACCAGGACCACCTCGTGGATCCAGTCGGGCAGGGTCTTGAAGACGTACGGAAGGTTCTCCGCCTCGTTCATCGCCGGGATGACCACGCTCACCGGCGGGGCTATCGCCAGATACGAGGAGACGGGCCGGTACTTGGCTGCGGTCGGCGGATGCTCGTCCGTCACGGCCGGCTGCAGAACTGAACTCATGAGTCTGGTCCCTCTCGTCCGGTGGACCGCCCCCCCAGGGCAGTCCGGATCCAGTCCGGTTCGAAAGGGGGGTTCTCACCCGAGGCACGCCGAGATGGCGAGGCATGCCGGGATGAAGCTCCGGCACGCCGGGTGAGCTGGCAAAGCTGGCCGGCGGCAAAACGGCAGCCGACCGCGCGGCACGGCCCGGAGACAGTTGAGACCACCGAGCACGGCACCCCCCTACCGCGCCCCGCGCCGGTTCGTCGCGGTCCTTGAGCCCTCCCCTAGAGCCGCGTACTGACGGACCGATGCGGGTGAGATGTATGACGGTATTGACGATTGAACCCGTATGGCAAGACCTGGAACGGCCCCTCACGTTTTTGTTGGTTTGGTCGTTGCGGCAGACGCCTTGTGCGACGCAAGTTGCACGTTCCCTTCGCATAAACATGCGTTCCCCGGAGGCGATCAGGGCCTCCGGGGAACGCATGTTCAAGTGCCGGTGCGGTCCGCGGTCACTGCACGAGTTGCAGCAGCCGGTTCGGCGAGCCGGAACCCGCGCTCGTGACCTTGCCGGTGACGGCGCCGTTCACCAGGGCCGCGGCGACCTGGGCCGGGGTGGACGAGGTGTGGCCCGCCAGGTAGACCGCCGCCGCGCCCGCGACGTGCGGGGTCGCCATCGAGGTGCCGGAGATGGTGTTGGTCGCGGTGTCGCCGGTGTGCCACCCGGCCGTGATGGAGGAGCCGGGCGCGAAGATGTCCAGCGCCGAGCCGTAGTTGGAGTAGCTCGCCTTGGCGTCCGTGCTGGTGGTGGCGCCGACCGTGATCGCCTCGGCGACCCGGGCCGGGGAGGACGAGGAGGCGGTGGTGCTGCTGTTGCCCGCGGCGACGGCGTACGTGACGCCGCTGGCTATGGAGTTGCGGACGGCCGTGTCCAGGGTGGCGGAGGCGCCGCCGCCGAGCGACATGTTGGCCACCGAGGGGCCGGAGTGGTTCCTCGTCACCCAGTCGATGCCGGCGATCACACCGGCCGTGGTGCCGGAGCCGCTGTTGTTCAGCACCCGCACGCCCACGATCTTCGCCTTCTTGGCGACGCCGTAGGTCGAGCCCGCGATGGTGGTGGCCACATGGGTGCCGTGGCCGTTGCCGTCGGAGGCGTTGCTGTCGCCGTCGACCGCGTCGTAGCCGTGCGCGGCACGGCCGCTGATCTGCTGGTGGGTGATGCGCACACCGGTGTCGATGACGTACACCGTGACGCCGCTGCCCGCGCTGTCCGGGTAGGTGTAGGTGCCGGACAGCGGGAGCGAGGCCTGGTCGATGCGGTCCAGGCCCCAGGGGGCGTTGGTCTGGGTGGCGGCGAGGCCGACGCGCTGGTTCTGCTCGACCGAGGCCACCGCCGGGTCTGCGGCCAGGCGCCGGGCCTCGGTGGCGGAGAGGGTGGCGGAATAGCCGTTCAGCGCCTTGCCGAACGTCCTGTCGACCGAGCCGCCGTACTCCTTCACCAGCCCCTTGCCCGCGGCCGAGGCGGCTTTCAGGCCGGCGCTCTTCTTGAGCGTGACCAGGTAGCTGTCCTTGATCGCGGCCGGGGAGTCCGCGGCGAGCACCCGGCCCTCGGCGGGCGCGGCCTGGGCGGGAAGGGCGGTGAGCCCGCCGACGAGGGCGGCGGTCGCCAGCGAGGTGAGTACGGCGAACCCGATTCTCTTGCTACGCAGTTGTGCCATTACGAGGGAGTCCTCCTCTAGGCGGCGCGCGCCTGGGTGGGGCGCGCGTCATGTGGGGGATGTGCGCGTGCTCGCACACACGGCCCGTGAGCGTCGCGTTCCGCTCCCGGCCGGAGTAAAGCCTCGACCAACTACCGGCGTAGAACAAGAGAGTTGAGCATCAGTCAACGAATCTGTCATGGGCACGTAACAAGAGGCGCCCGACGCGTAACGCAAGGCGTGGGGAACGTGCCGAGCGTCCGGGGATGAACCGAAAAGACTTGGCATGGACACTTCCTGTCAACACGCGTAGCTGCTACCACGGTTATGGCAGAGATCCTGCTAAAGGGAGGTTCCATGAGACGTTCCCGACTTGTCGTCCTCGTGAGCTCGCTCCTCCTCGCCGTCGGCACCGCCCTCACCGGGGCGGCGACGGCGCAGGCGTCCTCACTCGCCGCAACCGGCGGCTACGTGGCGCTCGGTGACTCCTACTCCTCCGGAGTCGGAGCGGGCAGCTACATCAGCTCCAGCGGCGACTGCAAGCGCAGCACCAAGGCCTATCCCTACCTCTGGGCCGCCGCCAACTCACCCTCGACCTTCGCCTTCACCGCCTGTTCGGGCGCCCGAACGGGTGATGTTCTGGCGCATCAGCTCACTCCGCTCAGCGCCTCCACCGCCCTCGTCTCGATCACCGTCGGCGGCAACGACGCCGGATTCGCCGACGTCATGACGACCTGTGTCACCCAGTCCGACAGCGCCTGCGTCTCCCGCATCAACACCGCCCGGGCGTACGTCGACTCCACGCTGCCCGGAAAGCTCGACGGCGTGTACGCGGCGATCCGCACCAAGGCCTCCGCCGCCAAGGTCGTCGTCCTCGGCTACCCCCGCTTCTACCAGCTCGGCACCACCTGCCTCGGTCTGTCCGAGACCAAGCGCAAGGCCATCAACGACGCCTCCGACCACCTCAACACCGCCATCGCCAAGCGCGCCGCGAACCACGGCTTCGTCTTCGGCGACGTCCGCACCACCTTCACCGGCCACGAGATCTGCTCCGGCGACTCCTGGCTGCACAGCGTCAGCTGGCTCAACATCGGCGAGTCGTACCACCCGAAGGCACCGGGCCAGTCGGGCGGCTATCTCCCCGTGCTCAACAGCAACGACTGACCGCTCAGCCGGAGTCCGAGTCCGCGTTCGACTCCGGGTCCGAGCCCGAGTCCGGGTCCGCGCCCGGGTCCGTGCCGGAAGCAGAAGGGGAGGCCCCGCCCGTCGGGGTCTCCGTCTCGCAGGTCACCGAGAACGGCACCGAGTCGGACGTCGTCCGCACCGGTTCCCGCACCTCGACGCTGATCTCGTTCTCGAACGTCCCGGTCTCCGCCTGGGTCGTCACCCGCACCGTGTCCCGCTTCGAACGGCCGCCGCCCTCCGCGAACGACAGCGTCTTCCAGCCCCCGTCCAGCACCTGGCCGTCCTGCGTCACCCAGCGGTAGCTCACCTCGGCCGGCAGCCGCCCCACCGTCAACGTCGCCGTGAACTCCGGCGCTTGGGCGTTCGGCGGCGGACAGGCCCCCGCATAGTCCGTACGCCGGCCCTCCAGGGCGACCCGCACCGACTGCGGCGGCGGACTGCTCTCCTTGCTCTCGCTCGGGGTCGGCGACGGACTGGACTTCTCGGTCGCGGTGTCCTCCGGCGGACTCTTGGTCGCCGTGGGCGTGGCGTCCCCGGCCCCCTGGTCGTTGCCGTCGGAACCGTCCCCGTTGTTGAGTAGCGCGTACGTCAGACCGCCGACCGCGAGCGCCAGCGCGATCACACCGGCGACCAGCACCCGCCCCGCCCTGCGGTCCCGGTCCGGGCCGGTGGCCGCCGTGGTGGCGGTCGGCCCGGAGGCAGCGGACGAGCCGGGGAACGGCATCGGGGGCGTGGGAGCGGGCTCGGGGTGACCGGCGACCGTCGGCGGGAACGCCACCGCCCGTGTCAGGTCAGGGCCCGGAGAGCCGCCCGCCGCCACGGCCCGCAGATCCTGCTCGGCCCGCTCCGGCGGCAGCCGCTGCTCGGGGTCCTTGCGCAGCAGCCCCTCGATCACCGGGGCGAGCGGACCCGCCCGGTACGGCGGCGGCAACTCCTCGTCGACGATCGCCCGCAGGGTGCTCAGCGGGGTGTCGTGACGGAAGGGGGAGTGGCCCTCGACCGCCGCGTACAGCAGCACCCCGAGCGACCACAGGTCCGACTCCGGGCCCGGTGTGCGGCCGAGCGCCCGCTCCGGGGCGAGGAACTCCGGAGAGCCGATGACCTCCCCGGTCATGGTCAGCGCCGAGCTGCCCTCGACCATGGCGATGCCGAAGTCGGTGAGCACGATCCGGCCGTCGTTCGAGATCAGCACGTTGGCCGGCTTCACGTCGCGGTGCAGCACCCCGGCCTCGTGCGCCGCCCGCAGCGCCGACAACACCTCGGCGCCGATGTGCGCGGCACGCTGCGGGGCCATCGGGCCCTCGGCGTCCAGGACCTCCGCCAGGGAGAGTCCGCGGACCAGTTCCATGACGATCCACGGCCGGTCGTCGTCCGTCGCCACGTCGTACACCGTCACCACGTTGTGGTTGGCGACCCGGGCCGCGGCCCACGCCTCACGCTCCAGCCGGGCGTACATCCGCTGCACGTCGTCCCCCGCCAGGCCGGACGGGGCGCGCACCTCCTTGACGGCCACCTCGCGGTGCAGCACCTCGTCGCGGGCGCGCCACACCGTTCCCATGCCGCCCTCGCCGAGCGGTGCCAGCAGCCGGTAGCGGCCCGCGATCACACGCTCATGGCCCGGTTCTTCGAACACGGCGCCCCCATTCGCAGCCGGGCGAAATCTTCCTGGGGTGTGTTTTCCCCACGAGGTCGGATTTCCTCACGACGTCCGCTTTTCTCCTGACGTCCGACGCATCACGAACGTAACTCAGCCGAGTGCGGATGCCGCCCCCTTGAACACCAGTCCGGCCCCGAGAACCACCACGGCGAAGGCCGAACCGAGCGGAGCGGTCCGACGCACCAGGGCCGCCATCGGGCCCACCGTCCAGCGGGGGCGCCGGTCCAGGAGCCGGGTCATCCCGCTGCCCGCCTTCACGACGGCGTATCCGGCGGCCGTCAGGGTGAGCGCCAGTCCGACGCCGTAGGCGACGACCAGCAGCAGCCCGAACCAGGCCTGTCCGAGGGCCGCGGCGCCGACCAGCACCACCACGGCGGACGGGCTGGGCACGAGCCCGCCCGCGAAGCCCATCAGGATCGTGCCGCGCAGGGTGGGCGCGACGGGGTGGCTGTGGGTGAAGCCGCCGTGCGTGTGCTCGATCGTGTGGGGGTGGGAGTGGGTGTGGGTGTGATCGTGCGGGTGGTCGTGGTCGTGGTCGTGCTTCTGGTCGTGGTCGTGGCCGCCGTGATGGTCGTGATCGTGGGCGTGGCCGTCGTGGACATGGGTGTGGGTGTGGTTTCCGTGGCCGTGATGGTGGCCGTGATGATGACCCTGCGGGTGGTGGGCGTGTGCGCGGTTGCGCAGGGCGCGGCGGAGCAGGCTCGCGCCCGCCAGGGTCACCAGGATGCCGCTGGCGACACCGAGCCAGGCGATCACCGACGGCGCCGCCGCCGAGCCGGCCGTGACCAGGAGGCCCAGGGCGACCACGCCCAGGGTGTGCGTGACGGTCACCGACGCGGCCATGGGCAGAACGTCCTTCATCCGGGCCTGCCCGCCCCGGGCCGCCGCCGTGGCGGCCATGATGGTCTTGCCGTGGCCCGGGGCGAGCGCGTGCATCGCACCCAGGACGACGGCGATGAGCAGGGCCAGCGCTGCGAAGCCGGCGCTGAGGTCCTGCCGGGCCACCAGGTCGTCCAGGGCCCGCGTCCAGCGGTCCGCGCCGCGCGGGAGCACCGAGGCCGCGGGGGCGTCCGACTCCTCCTCGGCCAGGGCCGAGCCGCCGGGCCGCACCCGCAGGGCGGCCGACGCGGTGTCGGCCGGGGAGGACAGCAACTCCTCCGGGTAGCGGGTCAGCTCGGCCGATATCGACTTCTCCGGCACGTCCGAGGCGGCAAGCGTCATACGGTCGCCGCGTGCCGTGATCTCCCGCCAGCCCGGGCCGCCGGAGGCCCCCGCACCGCGGAAGCCGAGGGACACGGTCTTCTCGCCCGCCGGCAGAGCAGCGGTCAGCTCGCACTCCACCCGCAGCGTGTCGAGCCCCGCCTGCCCGGGCCGCACGCGCGCCTTGCTGCGCTCGGCGGTGAGGGCGACCTCGCGCCCGTCGACGGTCGCGCGGCTGTCCTCGGCGGCCGTGGCGCACCGCTGGCGGGCCCACAGGGCGATGCCCAGCCGCTTGATGTCCGGCCCCGCCTGGGTCGCCGGGATCTCGGCGAGGTCCTCGACGTGGTGGACCCGCAGCTCGCCGGGGGCGGCGACCAGGCCGTCGTAGCGGTTGACGGTGAAGTTGCCCAGCGGGTGGGCGCTCGCCGTGGCGGCGGGCAGCAGGGTGAGCGCGCAGGCGGCCGTGAGGACGGCGGCGCCGGACGCGAACAGCCGGCGCAGGGTCACCGGTTGCCCTCCAGGTCCTTGAGTGCGGTACGGGCCTCGCGCGCCCCGAGGGGCGAGAAGCCGGGATTCAGGTCCAGCGCGGCCTTCAGGTGCTTGCGGGCCTCGCGCTCGTCGCCGGTGGCGCGTTCGATGACACCGCGGTGATAGAGGAAGACGGCGTTGCGGTAGCCGGTCGCCGTCGCCCGGCGGGCGTACGGCAGGGCTTCCTCGTCGCGGCCGTTGACGTGCAGGGCCCAGGCGAGGGCGTCGGCGGTGTGCACGCTGTGGCGGCGGTCCCACTCGGCGCGGGCGGAGCGCAGGGCCTCCTTCTTGTCGCCGTGGTCGGCGGCGGCCAGGGCCGTCTCCAGGTCGGTGTTGGCACCGCCGGCGCGGGCGAGGGCCGTCCAGGCGTCGACGAGGGCGTACTGGTCACCGGCCTTGGCCCGGTCGCCCTCGGCGCCGCGGTCCTCGTACAGCTCGCCGAGGGCGACGAGCGGGCCGGGCAGCGGGAACCGGGCCACGACCTGTTCGAGACCGGTCACGGCGGCGGCCCGGTCACCGCTCGCGGCCTGGGCGCGGGCGCGGCCCTCCAGCGCGGGCAGGTACGCGTCGTCGGCGGCCAGGGCCCGGGCGTAGTGGCCGAGGGCCGTCTTGTACTCGCCCTGGTTCCAGGCGAGTTGCCCCAGTGCGGTGGCCACGTACGCGACGTCTGCGGGGGCGCTCGCGGAGCCCAGGGCGCGCTCCAGCACGGACCGCGCCGTACGGACGTCGCCGCGCAGCTCGTGCACGTACGCGTACCGCGTGAAGACGGGGACGCCGGGGCGCCGGTCGTCGGCGGTGTCGGCGGCCTTCGCGGCGTCGCCGTACCGGCCGAGTTCGACGAGGGCGTCGATACGGGTGCACAGGGCGCGTTCGTTGTAGGGGTTCTGCTTCAGGGCCCGGTCGGCGTGGTTCAGGGCGCCGGGGAAGTCGTGCCGGGCCGCGGCGAGGGCGGCCTGCCCGGCCAGGGCCTGGTCGTTGCCGGGTTCCAGGTCGAGGGACCGCCGCAGGGCGCGCTCGGCCTGCGGGTACCGGGAGGGATCGCCCTTCGTGCGGGCCTGCTCGACGTAGGCCACCCCGAGGGTGGACCAGCCGCCGAAGTCCCTCGGCTGGGCGCGGAGGTGCTTCTGCAGGGACGCGATCCCCGCGTCGAGGTCCCCCCGGGCGAGATCGCCGGGCGACAACGCCCCGGCCGCCGACACGGCGTCGACGCCGGACCCGCCGTCCTGCCCGCCACCGAGAGCGACGGCCCCGCCCGTCACCGCGACCGCCAGCAGCGCGGCACACCCGGCGAGGTGCAGGGACCGCCACCGCCGCCCCCCGTCGGCGGCCCGCCGCAGCGCGGCGACCCGCCGGCCGACGTCGGGCTCGCTTCCGGCGCCGCCGTCCTCCCGCTCCCCGGCGGTCCCGGGCTCCGGGTCCGTCGACGGCGCTCGGTCGTCGTCGCGCCTGGCCGGTGTGCTGTCGGTCGTACGCGGAGGCATGACCTCTCCTCGGTCGGATGAGCTGGTGCGGGGGTCGGCGACGCGGCCCGCGCCGTGGGGGACGGGGGAACGGGCCGCGCCGGTCGGTGGGAGCGGAGCGGGTCAGTACGCCCGGTTCCGCATGCGGCGCCACCACATCAGGGCCGCGCCGATCAGGACGATGCCGCCCGCCCCGGCCCCCGCGGACGCGGCGATCAGGCGCATGTCGTCCGAACCCTCGGCGCCGGCCGGCTGGAGCGCGTCGCCCAGCTGGCTGCGCACGTCGTTGCCGCCGTCGACGCCCTTGGCGAGCGGGCCGCGCGAGCCCTCCGTCGGCAGGGCGACGTACGGGAAGGACTTCTCGAACTTCTTGTCGTTCTTGTCGACCGCGTCACCGAGGTCGTTCTTCGCACCCAGCAGCTCGCCCTCGACGACCTGGAGCGAGGCGTCGATCACGTCGTCGGTGAGGCGACGGCCGTTGGGGAAGCCGGCGTTGTCACCGTCGAGGACACCCAGCCGCTTGGGCTTCGCGGCCGGCTTGATCGAGGTGTTGAGCCGCAGCTGCTCCGAAGGCGTCACGTGCGGGGGCTGGTTGAGGTCCTTGACGCCCTTGAGGAAGACGTCGACCAGGTCGTTGCGCGGCTCGTCCGGCGCCGGGATCTTGTAGATCGCCTCGATGAGCTTGGGCAGCTCCGGGTTGGTGACGTTCTCCAGGAACGCGCCGTCGTCCCGCGGCGTGGACGCGTTGAACTTGTCCTTGTCCTTCAGCGGGTTGACGACCTCGTTGACCAGCGGGTTGCCGAGGCGCGAGACCTGTGTGAAGTAGCCCTTGGCGTTCTTGCGCTGGGTCGTCGACCAGATGCCGACGACCGGCTGGTCGTGCGACTCGGCGATGAAGCTGTTGGGGACCTGCAGGGCGATCGAGTTGACGTTGTAGCCCTTGAGGGTGTCGTTGCCGACCTCGGAGAGGTTCCCGCCGTAGAGCAGGTCGAAGACGCGCAGGTCCAGGAAGAACGGGTCGTCGGCCTGCCCGGCGAACGTCTGGGCGCCGCCGGCGAGCTTGTGGATCGCCTGCTTGCGCAGGGCGTCGTAGTTCGGCATCGACGCCTTGCCGACGTTCGACGGCGCCACCGGCACGTCGTCGGCGACCTTGGTCTTCGACACGGCCTTCAGGTTCCGCAGTTTGATCAGTTCGAGGTCGTACGTCTGCGTGATGTTCAGGTCGGGGTCGTCGAGGCTCTCGACCGGGCCCGTGTTGTAGAGGAACGTCTTCTCGTTCTTCGTATGAGTCTTGAACGTGTAGCGGAAGAGCAGGTCTTCCTTCGCGTCGCCGTTGCTGTCGATGCGCAGGTCGTACTGGGCGTCCTCGGCGAAGGTGAAGAAGTTCGGCCCTCCGGCCGGTTCCTCGAAGGGGATCCAGTTCGCGACGATGGTCGTCGTGTCCGGCTTGTCCGGGCTGACGAACGCGTACACGTCAGTGTTGTCGTACTGCGGGGTCCCCGAGATCAGCGGGGCCTCGCGGTGGCTGGAGGCGGAGGCCGCCTCGGGTTGCAGCACGGTCACGCCGGCGGCCGTGAGCCCGCCGGCGGCCAGTGCGCCACAGATCACGGTCGCGATGCTCGTGCGTCCCGAACCGGTCCTGGAAGTAGGTGTCATGCCGTCCGTCCTCCGTGCCAACTTGCCTGACACACGCCATTCGGAGCGGTCGGCGAAGCGGATTGGTCGAATCTCAAACGTTCTTACGGGGAGTCGGGAAAGTTGTTTCACCGTTGGGGACCCGCGTTTTCGGCGCGCTGATCCGTAACACCGTCCGGAGGTGTGTGCGTTGCGAATGCCTCGTGCGAGGGGACAGGCCCGGTGTGGCCTCGGAAGGGGGGACCGAGTGGAGGCGGACGAGCTGCTGCTGCTCGTGGCAGGTGGGGACCAGAAGGCCTTCGAAGAGTTGTACGGACTCGTGTCCGGGCCGGTGTTCGGTCTCGTGCGGCGTGTGGTGCGCGACCCCGCCCAGTCGGAGGAGGTGGCTCAGGAGGTGCTGCTCGAACTGTGGCGTTCCGCGGCGAAGTTCGACCCGGGCCGGGGCAGCGCGATGTCGTGGATCCTGACCCTCGCCCACCGCCGCGCCGTCGACCGGGTCCGCAGCGCCCGGGCGGCCGGGGAGCGTGAGCAGCGCGAGGCGCTCCGCGCGAACCAGCCCGCCTTCGACCAGGTCACCGAGGAGGTCGAGGCAGGGCTGGAGCGCGAGTGGGTGCGCCGCTGCCTGGACCGGCTCACCGTCCTGCAGCGCCAGTCGGTCACCCTCGCCTACTACGAGGGCTACACGTACCGTGAGGTGGCCGAGCAGCTCTCCTTGCCGCTGGGCACCGTCAAGACCCGGATGCGGGACGGGCTGACCCGTATGCGCGAGTGCCTGGGAGGTGTGGCATGAGCCTCTTCCGCCGCGAGGATCCGCACTCGCTCGCCGCGCCCTACGCGCTCGACGCCTTGGAGCCCCCGGAGCGCGTCCGCTTCGAGAAGCACCTCAGGGACTGCGACCGCTGTGCCGCCGAGGTGCGCGAGCTGACCGAGGACGCGGTCCGGCTCGCCTGGTCCACGGCGGCCCCGCCCCCGGCCGCCCTGCGCGACCGGGTCATGCTCGCCGTACGGACGACTCCGCAGGACCCGGCACCCCAGGCCGCCCCGCCCGCGCCGGCCCGGGCGCGCGCCTCGCAGCTGCCGCCGCACGTGTGGGGCGCGCAGCCGCCGCCGCGGCAGCGGCAGCGGCGCCGGATCCCGCTGTTCGTGCCCTTCGCGACGGCCACCGCCGCCGCGGCCCTCGTCGTCGCGTCGCTCTTCGCCGTGCAGGCGAACCGGGCCCAGGACCGGCTGACCGCCGAGCAAGATCGATCACGTGAGATCGCCCACGTTCTGGCGGCTCCGGACGCCCGTGCGGGCAGTGGCCGGGACGGGCGGGGCCGCACCATCGGAGTGATCGCTTCCGCCACGGAGGGGAGTGCGGTGGTCACCCTCGGCGGATACGGCGCCCCGACAGGCGGCCGCGTGCACCAGCTGTGGCTCATGCGCCCGGGCGCGCAACCACGCTCCCTCGGCCTCTTCGAGGACGACACGCCCCTGGTCGCAACGGGTTTGGGCACCTCCGCGACGTCACTGGCCGTGACCGTCGAGCCCGCCGGGGGATCGCCACAGCCCACTACCCAGCCGATAGTCCAACTCGCCCTGAAATCTGTTGGATTCGGAGAGTAATCGGAGATACATCGTCAACCCCCTTATGGGGAAGGTGAATCCTGTGACCGCGATACACGCGTGCCCGGCCGGGGAGATAGGGTTAACCTGCCCGGGCCGGGTGGACTCGTACGGGTGGGGAGTGACATGGAACAGATAACAGTGCGCAGCAGGGCCAGGGTCCCTGCGATCACCTGCGGGAGCAGCGCGACCAGTTCGCGCCTCGACCGCCACCTTTCGGTGCTGGGCGGCCCCGCCGTCCCTCAGCGGGAGACGGTCGAGGCGACCTCGCTCATGCGGGAACTGACCGCGCGTCAGCCGCACGACCGCAGTGGCAGGGGCGCGCGCGTGCGTCGCGTCTCGCTCTTCGCGCCGCTGCGCCGGCTGCGCCGCTCGCTCTTCGGCAGCAGGTAGGGTCCCGCGCTCGGGCGGTCACACCACCCCTGGCGCAACGCTGCGACACTCGTCGTCCGTCATCCCCGCGGCTCGCAGCGACGCCAGGTGTGTTCCCGAGCGCGGCACGGCCCCTGTCGGTGTCTCATCCCCGCCCGGCAGCGACCGGGGGCCACGTCCGCGGTTCCGGCCGCACGTTCACCGCTCCCCGCGCGCGTACTGGCGCACGGCCAGCGGCACGAACACCCCGAGCAGCACGGCGCACCACAGGAGCGACCCCGCGACGGGGTGGGCCACCGGCCAGGCCGCACCCTCGGGCACCGGCGCGTTGCCGAAGAGGTCCCGCAGGGCCGTCGCCACCGCGCTGATCGGATTCCACTCGGCGAGCGTCCGCAGCCAGCCCGGCAGCCCGCTCGTCGGGATGTACGCGCTGGACAGCAGCGGCAGCAGGAACGTCGCCCCGCCCAGCTGGCCGGCCGCCTCCTCGTCGCGGGTGAGCAGGCCGAGGTAGATCCCGGCCCAGGTGCACGCGAAGCGGAACAGCATCAGCAGCCCGAACGCCCCCGCCGCTTCGGACGGGCTTCCCTCGACCCGCCAGCCGACCGCCAGCCCCACCAGCAGGAACGGCACCGTCCCGGCGGCCGTGGCCAACAAATCCGCAGCGGCCTGCCCCAGCGGTACGGCCGCCCGGCTCACCGGCAGCGTACGGAAACGGTTCGTCACGCCCCGGTGCGTGTCCTGGGCCGCCTGGAACATGCCGGCCATGATCCCGCCTGAGGCGGTCGCCACCAGCAGGCCCGGCACGAGGAACGCCCGGTACGCCTCGCCCGGAACCGCCAGCGCGCTGCCGAAGACGTAGCCGAAGAACAGCAGCATGCTGATCGGCATCGTCTGGGTGAGGATCAGCAGCCCCGGGTTGTTGCGCAGCCGCAGCAGCTGGCGGCCCAGCATCGCGGTTCCGTCGTACGCCAGCATGCTCATGCGGCACGCTCCTTCTCGTCGGTGGTCTCGGGCGCGGTCTCCGTCAGGCGCAGGAACACGTCGTCGAGGGTCGGCGGGCGCAGGCTCACGTCGAGCAGCGGCACACCCGCCGTGTCCAGGGCGCGCACCAGCAGCGGGATGGTGAGGGTCGGGTCCTTGCTCACCGCGCCGACGGCGTTGCGCTCGCGGTCGAACGACGGCTGCGCGCCCGTCAGCCGGTCCAGCACGGCCGCCGCCCCGGCGAGGAGGTCCGCGTCCGGCACCACGACCTCGGCGTGTGCCCCGACGAGCGACTTGAGCTGGGCGGGAGATCCGGTGTGGGTGACCCGGCCGCGGTCCACCAGGGCGATGTCGTGGGCCAGTTGGTCGGCCTCCTCCAGGTACTGCGTGGTGAGCAGCACGGTCGTGCCCTCGGCGGTCAGGCCGCGCACCACGTCCCGGATGAGGGTGCGGCTGACCGGGTCGAGGCCGGTCGTCGGCTCGTCCAGGAACAGCACCTCGGGGCGGCGGACCAGACTCGCCGCGAGGTCCAGGCGGCGCCGCATGCCACCGGAGTAGGTGGACGCGGGGCGGTCGGCGGCCTCGGTCAGGCCGAAGCGGTCGAGGAGTTCCGCGGTCCGGCCTGCCGGACCGCGCACCCGGTGCAGCCGGCCGAACAGCAGGAGGTTCTGGCGCCCGGTGAGGTCTCCGTCGACCGAGGTGGCCTGCCCGGTGACGGAGATCCGGCCGCGGACGGCGGCGGCCTCGCGGACGAGGTCGTGCCCCGCGACCCGGGCGGAGCCGGCGTCCGGCCGCAGCAGCGTGGTCAACAGCCCGACGGCCGTCGTCTTCCCCGCCCCGTTCGGCCCGAGGACCCCGCAGACCGTCCCCTCGGCGACCGCGACGTCCAGCCCGCGCAGGGCGTGGACCTGCCCGAACCGCTTCTCCAGACCTTCACTAAGTACGGCGTACGTAGAAGTCATGGCTTGACCATAGCGCACTACGTACGTTGTACGTAACTACGATGGTGGCCGAGGTGATGATCGATGGCGGACCGAGCGGCCGTACCCGAAGTGATCTGGGCGCGCCCCGAACGCACCGGCCGTGGGCCGAAACCGGCGTTCACCCGCGCCGACATCGCGGCGGCGGCAGTGCGGATCGCCGACGCGTCGGGGCTGGACGGGGTCACCATGCGGCAGGTCGCGGCGGAGCTGGGCTGCGGCACGATGTCGCTGTACAACTACGTCCCCCGCAAGGAGGACCTCTACGAGCTGATGATCGACGCCATCGGCGCCGAGCACGAGATGTTCGAACCCTCGGGCGACTGGCGCGCCGACATGCTCCGCAACGCGGAGGAGACGCGCGCCATCATGTACCGCCACACCTGGGTGCCGCGCCTCATGCCGGGGGTGTTCGGCTTCAGCCCCAACACCCTGCGCTACCTGGAGCACTGCCTGGCCTGCCTCGAACCGCTCGATGTCCCGGCCGGCACGAAGACGGAGCTGATCGCGCTGCTCAACGGGGTGGTGACGACGTACACGGGCAACGAGATCGCGACCGCCGAACGCACCCGTGCGATGCCGTGGTCGGCGGAGGAGGAGAACGCGGTCCGCATGGCCTATCTGGGCAGCCAGATCGCCACCGGCGCGTATCCGCGGCTGACCGCGTCCTTCACGGAGCAGAGCGGACCCGTCGACCTGGAGGCGGTGTTCAGACGGGCCCTCGAACGCATCCTGGACGCCTTCGACCCCGACCTCCGCTAGAGCAGCGCCAGTTGACCCTCCGGGCCCTCCTCGGGGCCCTCCAGTACGGACGCGGGCCGGCGGGCCGTGCCCGGCACGGGGAGGACGCCCGCCGTGCGCAGCTCCGCCGCCGTGACCGGGTCGGGGAGTGCCGGCTCCTCCAGGGGTTTCAGTTCGGCGAGGAGCGCGAGGACGGTGATCAGCTCCAGCAGCTCCGACGTCCAGGTCTGCGGCCAGGTCACGGGGCGGATCGCCGCCAGCGTGCCGGGCTCGGCGACGGCGACGCGGGCCGCGAACCACTGCTCCAGGACGCGCACTCCGCCCGCCTCGAAGTCCCAGGCCTCCGGCGGCACCGGGGAGATGCGGCCCTCGTCCAGGAACAGGGCCTCCTCGCCCCGGTCGTAGTGCAGCGTCACGGGCCGGGAGGGCAGCGGGGCGCGGACGTAGGGGCGGCGGCCGCCGGGGAGCTTCGGGCGTTCGCCGTCGCGGCGCATCAGCCACAGCATCCGGTGGCCCAGCTCCAGGCCCCGCTCCCACGCGTCGGCGTCCCCCGTGAGCGGCACGGTGAGGTCAGGGCGGGCCGTGGCCGTGATCCAGGCCAGTACGTCCAGCGGTGCCGGAGTGCCGCCCAGGCGGGTGCCGAGGTGCTCTGGCAGGCCGGGGGCCAGGTTCGGCTCGTGGCCACCCGGGCGGCGGAACAGCGGGCGGATCCGGCCGGCGCGCAGCAGCGGGAGCAGTGAGGTGACGAGCAGGGGCGGGGTGGCCTCGGGCGTCTCCACCACGAAGGCCTGCCGTTCGTCCGCCACCCGCCACAGCTCCGGGCGGGCCGCGTCGATCAGCCGCTGGTCGGGGATCAGCCACTGCTCGTCGTAGGGCGCGAGCAGGACGCGTTCCGGCTCCGGGCAGGGCCCGGAGGCGCGCACCAGCTTCTCCGTGCCGCTGCCGGTCCGGCCGGGCAGCTGTCCGACCGCCGTGTGCAGCGTGCGCGAGCGGGTCGGTTCGAACAGGGCCCCGCGGTCGGGCCCCTCGGCCTTCACCAAGGCGTCCCAGCGGGCCTTCAGGGACGCCGCGTCGGGCGCCGCCGGCCAGCCCCGGCCGAGCCGCGGCGGTGCGACGGACCACGGCATGAGGTCCGCCAGCAGCGGAGCGTCGTCGTGCGTCACGCTGGGCATCGTACGACCTGGCGACGGCACGCGGGTCAGGTGGCTTCCAGGGTCACCGTGAAGGAGAAGCGGTCGCCCCGGTAGTGGATGACCGCCGCGTCGAGGACCCGGCCCGCGGCGTCGTAGGTCACGCCCGTGTAGTGCAGAATCGGGCTCAGCAGGGGGACTTGGAGCAGTTTCGAGGTCTCCGGGTCGGCCAGCCGCGCCTCCACCGTGTCCGTGATGCGGCTGATGTCCGCCCCCACGACGTCCCGCAGCACCTTGGTCATGGGCCACCGGACGAGGTCGTCCAGATCGATGCGCGCGGCCAGTTCGGGCCGCACGTAGTTGCGGGCGTGATTCGTCGGCTCACCGGTCTTCTCGTCGCTCCGCAGCCGGTGGTACGTCGCGACCTCCCGCACGTCCGGGAAGAACTCGGCGAGTTCCGTCGGCACGGGCGCGCTGCCGTGGTCCAGCAGTTCGGTCGTCATGCCGGACTGCTGGGCCACGATCGCGTCCACCGAGCCGAGCAGCCGGACCGGGGAGCCCCTGCGCGCATGCGGTTCGATGAACGTGCCCCGCCGCCGGTGGCGCGTGATCAGCCCCTCGTCCTCCAGCTCCTTCAGCGCCTGCCGCATCGTCAGCACGCTCACTCCGTAGTGCCCCGCCAGCTGCTCCTCTGTGGGCAGCCGCAGCGGGTCCTGGGGCGAGCGGCCGAGGATCGAGGCGCGCAGCGACTGCGAGACCTGGTACCAGAGCGGCAGCTTGCGGTTCAGGACGATGGAGTCCGGGGCGAAGGAGGTCACGGGCCATCCGTACCGGTAGGAAATGATCAGTGCAAGGGGCCCGCTAGGGGCGGAAGTGCCGCTGAAGGCCCTGCCACACGTCGTCGTAGCGCTGCTGGAGGTGCTCGGCCCTGGCCGCGTGCGGGGTGAGGGTCACCGGCCAGCGCGTCTCGAACATGAAGGCCAGGCCGTCGTCGATCTTCTGCGGTTTCAGCTCGGCGGCGCTCGCCCGGTCGAACGTCTCCCGGTCGGGACCGTGCGCCGACATCATGTTGTGCAGCGAGCCGCCGCCCGGCACGAAGCCCTCCGCCTTCGCGTCGTACGCGCCCTCGATCAGGCCCATGTACTCGCTCATCACGTTCCGGTGGAAGTACGGGGGCCGGAAGGTGTCCTCGCCGACCAGCCAGCGCGGCGCGAACACCACGAAGTCGACACCCGCCAGGCCCGGGGTGTCCGACGGGGAGGTCAGCACCGTGAAGATCGACGGGTCCGGATGGTCGTAGGTGATGGTGCCGAGCACATTGAAACGGCGCAGGTCGTAGACGTACGGCACATGGTTGCCATGCCAGGCCACCACGTCGAGGGGGGAGTGGTCGTAGGTGGCCGTCCACAGGTTGCCGCAGAACTTGTTCACCACCTCGACCGGTCCCTCGACGTCCTCGTACGCGGCGACCGGGGCGCGGAAGTCCCGGGGATTGGCGAGCCCGTTGGCGCCGATCGGGCCCAGGTCGGGGAGGCGGAAGGGCGCGCCGTAGTTCTCGCACACATAGCCGCGGGCGGAGCCATCCAGCAGCTCCACACGGAAGCGGACACCACGCGGGATCAGGGCCACATGTCCCGGCTCCACATGCAGCAGACCGAACTCCGTGCGCAGCAGCAGCCCGCCGCGCTCCGGGACGATCAGCAGCTCGCCGTCGGCGTCGCTGAACACCCGGTCCATCGAGGCGTTGGCCGCGTAGAGGTGGATGGCGATACCGGTGCGCTGGGTGGCGTCGCCGTTGCCGCCCAGGGTCCACAGGCCCGCCAGGAAGTCCGTCTCCGGCGCCGGGTCGGGCAGCGGGTTCCAGCGCAGGCGGTTGGGGTCGGGCACGGTCTGGTTGAAGGGGGCGGTGCGGACCGGGCCGTTCTGGGTCCGGGTGAACGCCGGGTGCGCGGCGGACGGGCGGATCCGGTACAGCCACGAACGGCGGTTGTGCGCCCGCGGCTCGGTGAACGCCGAACCGCTCAGCTGCTCCGCGTACAGCCCGAGCGGGGCGCGCTGGGGCGAGTTGCGGCCCTCGGGCAGTGCGCCCGGGACGGCCTCCGAGCTGTGCTCGTTGCCGAAGCCGGAGAGGTAGGTCAGCCCTTCGGCGGTCTTCCGCGCTTCCCCGCGCTCGAACCCGCTCGCGCGGGGGGTACCCCCATCGCCCATGATCGCTGCTCCCTTGCCGTTGATTCCTATGCAGTACCGTAGGATTGCGATTTCCCCAACGCAAGAGGGGCGCGCGCCTCCTCTCGAGGGATGACCTGAACCCGACTTGAGAATGATCCGCCGGGCCGCACGTGTGTTCTACGCTCGCGGACATGTCGTGGACACGGAAACCTCTGGCCGCGCTCGCGGTCTGTGTCCTCCTTCTGGCCGGATCCGCGGGCTGTGGCACCGATGACGCCCCGGAGGGCGGTGCGTCGCCCGCCCCGGTGGGCAAGATCCTGGAGGAGCGGGACCCGGAGGGGCGGCCCCTTCGTGAGGTCGGACAGGAGGACGCCCCCGGTGTCGGCATCGAGGTGCAGCCCGACGGGGCCGGCGGCTGGGACGTACGGCTGACCGTGCGCAACTTCCGCTTCTCGCCGGCCGGCGCGGCAGCCCGCGCGGTGGCAGGGCGGGGGCTCGCGCGCCTCTACGTCGACGGCCGACCCGTCGCCCGGCTCCGTGCCCCCGCCCACCGGCTCGACGCCCGCCTCGTCCCGCGCGGCACGCACCGCGTCACAGCCCGCCTCTACGCCGACGACGGAACCGTGTGGGCCGTGGACGGCAAGCCCGTGGAGAGCACCGCCGACGTCACCGCCTCGGAGCCGGGACCGGGGATGACGCCGGACGCGTCCTCCCGGCGCAAGGCCCGCACGCGGGGCGCGGACAGCGGGGGGCGAGGTTCACCGGACCGCGCCCGAGGGGCATCATGAAACCCGTGCCCCATGCGACATCGCTCCGTCGTGCGCCCGTGCAGCGGCGCAGTGCCGAACGCCTGACCAGGATCCTCGACGCCTGCGCCGACCTCCTCGACGAGGTCGGCTACGACGCCCTGAGCACCCGTGCCGTCGCCCAGCGGGCCGCGGTCCCCATCGGCTCCGTCTACCGCTTCTTCGGCAACAAGCGCCAGATGGCCGACGCGCTGGCGCAGCGCAACCTGGAGCGGTACTCCGAGCGCGTCACCCAGCGCCTGCGGCAGGCCGGCGAGGACGGGGGCTGGCGCACGGCCATGGACGCCGTGCTCGACGAGTACCTGGAGATGAAGCGCACCGCGCCCGGCTTCTCGCTCGTCGACTTCGGCAACCAGATCCCGGTCGGCGCCCGCCACACCGAACCCAACCACCGCGTCGCCGACCGCCTCACCGAACTCCTCTCCGGCTACCTCGACCGCGAACCGGACGAGGACCTGCGCCGGGTCTTCCTCGTCGCCGTCGAGACCGCCGACACCCTCGTGCACCTGGCCTTCCGGGTCGCACCGGAGGGGGACGAGCGGATCATCGAGGAGGCCAGGGAGATGCTGCGCGCCTATCTGGCCCGCGCCCTCGACTGACCTACGTCCCGCCAGGCCCTCCCCGAGATGCATACCGGTCGGTATGCTCGGGCGGGTCAGCGCGTCACCGTAGCCGCCGCCCCAGGAGGACCCGTGTCCCGCACCGCCCTGCGTATCTGCCCCCTGTGCGAGGCCACCTGCGGCCTGACCCTCACCATCGAGGGCACGCGCGTCACCCACGCCCGCGGAGACCGCGACGACGTCTTCAGCCGGGGATTCATCTGCCCCAAGGGCGCCTCCTTCGGAGCGGTCGACTCCGACCCCGACCGGCTGCGCACGCCGCTCGTGCGGCGGGACGGCGAGCTGCGCGAGGCAACCTGGGAGGAGGCCTTCGACGCGGTCGCCGCCGGCATCCGGCCCGTCGTGGAGCGCCACGGCCCGAACTCCGTCGGAGTCGTCCTCGGCAACCCCAACGTGCACACCATGGCCGGTGCCCTCTACCCGCCCGTCCTGCTTGCCGGACTCGGCACCCGCAGCGTCTTCACCGCCTCCACGGTCGACCAGATGCCCAAGCACGTCTCCAGCGGCCTGCTCTTCGGCGACGCGAACGCCATCCCCGTGCCCGACCTCGACCGCACCGGCCATCTGCTCCTGATCGGCGCCAACCCGCTGGAGTCCAACGGCAGTCTGTGCACCGCCCCCGACTTCCCGGGCAAGCTGAAGGCGCTCAAGGCCCGGGGCGGCACCCTCGTCGTGATCGACCCCCGCCGCACCCGCACCGCGAAGCTCGCCGACCGGCACATCGCCGTCCGGCCCGGCACCGACGCGCTGCTGCTGGCCGCGATGACACAGGTGCTCTTCGAGGAGGGGCTGACGGAGCCGGCCCCGCATGTCCAGGGCGTCGAGGAACTGGCTGCCGCCATCCGGGAGTTCACCCCCGAAGCGGTCGCGGAGGCCTGTGACGTCGAGGCCGGCGAGATCCGCGCTCTCGCCCGCGACCTGGCCGCCGCCCCGGCCGCCGCCGTCTACGGCCGTATCGGCAGCTGCACCGTCCCGCACGGCACCCTGGCCAGCTGGCTCGTCGACGTCCTCAACATCCTCACCGGCAACCTCGACCGGCCCGGCGGCGCGCTCTTCCCGCAGGCCGCCACCGACAAGACCCCGCGCCCCGCCGGACCGGGCCGCGGCTTCGCCCTCGGGCGCTGGCACTCCCGGGTGAGCCGGCACCCCGAGGCGAAGGGCGAACTGCCCCTGTCCGCCCTCGCGGAGGAGATCGACACCGCCACCGAGGAGGGCGAGCCGGTCCGCGCCCTGATCGCCGTCGCCGCCAACCCCGTGCTGTCCGCCCCCGACGGCGACCGGCTCGACAAGGCGCTCGACTCGCTCGACTTCATGGTCAGCGTCGACCCCTACCTCAACGAGACCTCGCGCCACGCCGACGTCGTCCTGCCCCCGCCCCCGCCCTCCCAGAGCCCGCACCACGACTTCGCCTTCAACACCCTCGCCGTCCGCAACCAGGTCCGCTACACCCGCCCGGCCGTCCCGCTGGAGCCGGGCCGCATGGCGGAGACGGAGATCCTGGCGCGGCTGATCCTGGCCGTCACCGGCATGCACGGGGCCGATCCGGCAGCCGTCGACCAGATGGTCATCGACCAGACCCTCGGCAAGGCGGTCACCGAGCCGCACTCGCCCGTCCACGGCCGTGATCCGCGCGAACTCGCCGCCCGGCTCAGCGGCGACACCGGCCCCGAGCGACGGCTCGACATGATGCTGCGCCTCGGCCCCTACGGCGACGGCTTCGGCGTACGACCGGACGGCCTCTGCCTGGACAAGCTGCTCGCCCACCCCCACGGCATCGACCTCGGGCCGCTGGAGCCCCGCCTGCCGCAGCCCCTGAAGACCCGCAGCGGCCGGGTGGAGCTGCTGCCCGGCCCGATCGCCGACGACCTGCCCCGCCTGCGCGCCGCCCTGGCCGAACGCCCCGAGGGGCTCGTCCTGGTCGGCCGCCGCCACCTGCGGTCCAACAACAGCTGGATGCACAACGTGCCCGCCCTCACCGGCGGCTCCAACCGCTGCACCCTGCACATCCATCCCGAGGACGCCGAACGGCTGGGCGTCGAGGACGGGGCCGCCGTGCGTGTGAAGGGCGCCGGGGGAGAGGTCACCGCGCCCGCGGAGGTCACCGACACGATCCGCCGGGGCGTGGTGAGCCTGCCGCACGGCTGGGGCCACAACCGCCCGGGCACCCGCCTCAGCCACGCCTCCACGGACCCCGGCGTCAACGTCAACCAGCTCCTCGACGGCCGTCTGCTCGACCCGCTGTCGGGCAACGCGGTCCTCAACGGAGTGCCGGTCGAGGTGGCCCCCGAGGCGGGCCCGGAAGCGTCCGCCGTGACCGAAAAGCTCACCGCCCTGACCTGAGCAAAGCTGTGACCAGCAGTTTTGCGCTTATTGCTCGCACGTCAACGTCTTGTTAACGCTGCTTGAACGCACCTAACGTCTCGGACACCGCCGGCCCTGGTGGGATGTTCAAGGGCGAACGTTAGGTATCAACTCATGCTGACCATCCTCGGCTTCGCCATGATCGCGACCTTCCTGGTCCTGATCATGATGAAGAAGATGTCGCCGATCGCGGCGCTCGTGCTGATTCCCGCGCTGTTCTGCGTGTTCGTCGGCAAGGGCGCCAAGCTCGGCGACTACGTCCTCGACGGCGTGACCGACCTCGCCCCCACCGCGGCGATGCTCATGTTCGCGATCGTCTACTTCGGCGTGATGATCGATGTCGGTCTCTTCGACCCGATCGTCCGCGGCATTCTCAAATTCTGCAAAGCCGACCCGATGCGGATCGTGGTGGGCACCGCCGTGCTCGCCGCGATCGTGTCGCTCGACGGCGACGGCTCGACGACCTTCATGATCACCGTCTCGGCGATGTACCCGCTGTACAAGCGCCTGAAGATGAGCCTGGTCGTGATGACCGGTGTCGCCGCCATGGCCAACGGCGTGATGAACACCCTGCCGTGGGGCGGCCCGACCGCCCGCGCCGCGACCGCGCTGAAGCTCGACGCCAGCGACATCTTCGTCCCGATGATCCCGGCGCTCCTGGTCGGCCTGGCCTTCGTCTTCGTCCTCTCCTACGTGCTTGGTGTGCGCGAGCGCCGGCGGCTGGGCGTGCTGACCCTGGACGACGTGCTGGAGGAGGAGAAGGAGACCGAGACGGTCCTCGTCGGCTCCGGCGGCACCGGCGACGGCAAGGTCTCGATACGCAAGGGCGGCACGGCCGCAGCAGGCTCCGGCACGGACGCCCCCACGAGCGCCACGGGCACCGCCGCCTCCGGTGACGACGACGGTTTCCAGGGCCTCGACCCGAACCGGCCCACCCTGCGCCCCAAGCTCTACTGGTTCAACGCGCTCCTCACGGTCGGCCTGCTCACCGCCATGATCATGGAATGGCTGCCGATCCCGGTGCTGTTCCTGATCGGTGCCGCGCTCGTCCTCTCCGTGAACTTCCCGCACATCCCCGACCAGAAGGCCCGGCTGGCCGCCCACGCCGACAACGTCCTGAACGTCTCCGGCATGGTCTTCGCCGCCGCCGTCTTCACCGGCGTCCTCCAGGGCACCGGCATGGTCGACCACATGGCCAAGTGGATGGTGGACGTCATCCCCGCCAGCATGGGCCCGCACATGGCCCTCGTCACCGGCATCCTGAGCCTGCCGCTCACCTACTTCATGTCGAACGACGGCTTCTACTTCGGCGTCCTGCCCGTCCTCGCCGAGGCGGGAGCCGCCCACGGGGTCACCCCGCTGGAGATGGCCCGCGCCTCCCTGGTCGGCCAGCCGCTGCACATGTCCAGCCCGCTCGTCCCGGCCGTCTACGTCCTGGTCGGCATGGCCAAGGTGGAGTTCGGCGACCACACCAGGTTCGTCGTGAAGTGGGCCGCCCTCACCTGCCTGGTCATCCTCGGCGCGGGCATGCTGTTCGGGATCATCTGAACCACTCCATGGAGGACGTCATCGTGAGGCCCGGTGGGAACCGCGGCTGGCTGCTCCGCCTCGTCATCGCCTTCGGCTTCGCGCAGGGGGCGGTGTCGATGGCCCGGCCCGCCGTCTCCTACCGGGCCCTCGCGCTGGGTGCGGACGAGCGCGCGATCGGCGTGATCGCGGGTGTGTACGCCCTGCTGCCCCTCTTCGCCGCCGTCCCCCTCGGCCGCCGCACCGACCACGGCCGCTGCGCACCCCTGCTGCCGGCCGGCGTGGTCCTCATATCCGGCGGCTGCGCCCTCAGCGGGGTCGCCGGTTCCCTGTGGACGATGGCCCTGTGGAGCGGGGTGATGGGCCTCGGGCACCTGTGCTTCGTCATCGGCGCCCAGTCCCTCGTCGCCCGCCAGTCCGCGCCCCAGGAACAGGACCGCAACTTCGGCCACTTCACGATCGGCGCCGCCCTCGGCCAACTGGTCGGCCCCATCGCCGCGGGCGCGCTGATCGGCGGCGAGGACATGGCAGGGAGCAGCGCGCTCGCCCTGATCGTGGCGGGCGCCACGGCGGCGGTGGCGTTCACCTCGCTGTGGCGCATCGAGGATCGCCGTACGGCGGCCACGTCCGGCGCGGAGAAGGGCGACCGGGTCCCGGTCCGGGGCATCCTGCGCACCCGTGGGGTGCCGGCGGGCATCTTCATCAGCCTCGCCGTGCTGTCCGCGACCGACATCCTGACCGCCTATCTCCCGGTGGTCGGCGAGCACCGGGGCATCGCGCCGTCCGTGATCGGCGTCCTGCTCAGCCTGCGCGCGGCGGCCACGATCGCCTGCCGCCTGGTGCTGACGCCCCTGCTGCGGCTGCTGGGGCGGACTCTGCTGCTGACGGTCACCTGTCTGCTGGCGGCCCTGCTCTGCGCGGGCATCGCCCTGCCGGTGCCGGTGTGGGCGCTCGGACTGTTGCTGCTCGCGCTGGGCTTCTGCCTCGGGGTCGGCCAGCCGCTGTCCATGACGACGGTCGTCCAGGCCGCTCCCGACGACGCCCGTTCCACGGCCCTGGCCCTGCGCCTGACCGGCAACCGGCTCGGCCAGGTCGCCGCGCCCGCCGCGGCCGGGCTGATCGCCGGGGTCGCGGGGGTGGCGGCGCCGTTCGTGATGCTGGGGGTGCTGTTGCTGCTGTCGTCGGGGGTCGCCGTACGGTCACGACGGGGGCCGGGGGAGCCGGAGCCGCTGGCGGAGGCTGAGGGTGAGGTCCGCGGTGCGCGGAGGGGCTTCCGGTGCCGGGTGCCGCTGCGCCGGAAGAGCGATATCTGACGCGTCGTAGGGCGGTGCTGCGCCCTCTTCGGCGCTGAGGTGACAGAAAGTCAGGTGACGAGGTGTTTGTATGTAAATCATCTGACTTGGAGGCATGTTCATGCCCGTCGTACCCCTCGCGCGTCGTGCCGGCACCCGCACCGCCGTCATCGCCGCCCTCACCCTCGCAGGGACCGCCCTGAGCGGGGTGTCCGCCGTCGCCGCCCCCGTCCCGGGGGACAACGGAGACGTCAAGATCCACGCCAGCACGACGGCCGCGGTCAATCAGCGCAACGACCCGAAGGTCTGCGACTTCTACCTCGCCGCGTTCAACTTCGACGCGGGTGAGCAGATCAACTGGACCATCCAGACCCAGCCCGAGGTCCCGGGCGGCGCCACGCGCACGGGCAGCTTCGTCGCCGACCCGACCGGCATGGGCCGTACCGAGGCCGTCGACCTGCCCAACGGGCAGTACAAGCTGACATGGCTCACCGACCAGGCCCACGGCGCCGGCAAGTTCAAGGTGTTCAAGGTCGACTGCCCGACCTCCAAGCCGACGACGCCGGTCGGCGGCCCGCCGGCGGGCGGTGGCGGCATCGCCCGCGGTGAGGCCTTCACGCCGGTCACCGGCGCGGCCGCGGTCGGCCTGGCCGCCGTGGCCGGGACGGTCTGGTTCCGGCTCCGCCGCCGCCCCGATGGCGCCGCGTAAGCCACGTTCCGCGGATCGCTCCGCCCCGCTGGGGCGGGGCGGGGACGCGCTCGGGTCCGACGCCGGGCCGGTGCGGCGACGTGCAAGCGGCGCCCGGCCCGGCACCGCCCCGGCGGTTCGGCGAGCGCAGGACTCCGATTCCGTCGGTGGGGCGTCGGGGTGGAGCGGGAGTGGTTCTGGTTCCACTCGTGTGGCGTCGGGGCGGCGTGGGGGCGGGGCGGCTTCGGGGGCGTGGCGGGGTGGTGTCGCCGGTTCGCGGTCCCGGTCGGGTTCGGGGTCTGCCCGGGCTCCTGTGGGGCAGGGTGGGGGTGGTGCCAGTTCCGCCCGGGTGTCGTCGGGGCGGCGTGGGGG
>NZ_JNXI01000025.1 GCF_000717055.1 Streptomyces iakyrus
AGGTACTTGAGCCGGTCACGGACCGCGATCCCGGAAGGGCCGGGCACCACGAACGGCGCTCCGATCTTCCGCAGGCCGCTCAAACCCTCACCCCCGTCCTGCGCCGGTCGACCCATCCCTCAGCGCGTTCAACGACCCCCACGCGCAAAGGTCACACATTCGACAGAGGAACTCTCGTTCACACGCATGAGGCCGCACCTTCCGCAGCCCGGACACTCACTCATGCGCACCTGAACACGCCTACGCACAGTCAGCCGCCAGCAGTTCACAACCCCGTTCCGCCCGCTGGCACTCTGAGTCAGGGCTGCCGCTGCCCCGCCGGGTCGTCGTCGCCGACGACGGGATGCGGGCCGCCGTCGCCCACCGGCTGGCCTGTGAGGGCACCGCGCTGCTGTGGCGCGGAGATTTCCACAACGCCCGTCAACTGCTGCGTGCCCTGGATCGCCGTGTCGGGCGGAGCGCGCCCGATGGGGCGGGCCCTCCGGCCGAGGTGTTTCACGCGCGACGCCGCTTCCGTGCCCACCGCGCCCGCGTGCTCGGCAAGCTGCTCGTCCTGCTGGAGGACGACCACACCCTGGCGCTGCGCCGCGCCCCGGATGTCCGCCGGGCGTGCGACGAGGCATACGGGGCGCCGTCCGGGCGGCCGGTCGCCGTCGCCCTCACGGAACTGCTGGGCGTGATCGGCGCCCGGGAGTGGCGGGAGAAGGGCGTGCACGTCCCGGCCCTGGGGGCGCGGATCCACCCGCACTACGGGGTGTTCGCGCCGACCAGGAGCGAGTACGTCGATCTCGTCGCCCGGGCGCCCCTGCCGTGCGGCGGTGCCGTGCGGACGGCGTTCGACCTGGGCCCCGGCACCGGCGTGCTCGCCGCCGTGCTGACCCGACGCGGGGTGGGGCAGGTGGTGGCCACGGACGTCAGCGCCCGGGCGCGGGAGGGCGCCCGGGCGAACCTGCGGCGGCTGGGGCTCGCGGAGACGGTCCGCGTCACCGGTCCCGGGCTTTACCCCGAGGGGAGGGCCGGCCTCGTCGTCTGCAACCCGCCCTGGGTTCCCGCCCGGCCCGCCTCCGACCTCGACCTCGGGGTCTACGACGCGGGCGGCGGCATGCTGCGCGGCTTCCTGGGCGGGCTCGCGGGCCGGCTGGAACCCGGCGGTGAGGGCTGGCTCGTCCTGTCCGACCTCGCCGAACGGCTCGGGCTGCGCGGCCGGGAGGAGCTGATGGCCGCCGTGGCGGAGGCCGGGTTACGGGGCGCCGGCCGGATGGACACCCGGCCGCGGCACGCACGGGTGCGGGACACCGGCGATCCGCTGCACGCCGTACGGGCCGCCGAGGTCACGTCACTGTGGCGGCTGGCGGCGGTGTGAGCCCTCTACGGGTGCGCCGGCCGGGTGAAGCGCCCCCGGTGGAAGAGCAGCGGCTCGGACGGATCGTCCGCCGTGCCGAGGGCGTTCACCCGGCCGACCACGATGAGGTGGTCGCCGCCGGTGTGGACGGCGTGGATCGCGCAGTCGATCCACGCCACGGCGCCCGCCAGCCGGGGCGAGCCCGACACCGGCGCGGCGTCGTAGGCCACGCCCGCGAACTTGTCCGCGCCGCTCACCGCGAAGGCGCGGCACAACTCGCTCTGGCCTGCGCCCAGGACGTTCACGCAGAACACCCCCGCCCGCGCGATCCGCGGCCACGTCGACGACGTACGGCCGACCATGAAGGCCACCAGGGGCGGGGCGAGGGAAAGGGACGTGAAGGACTGGCAGGCGAAGCCGGCGGGGGAGCCGCCGTCGGCGTCGGGCGGTGCGGTGACGACCGCCACGCCCGTCGCGAAGGTGCCGAGGACGCGTCGGAACTCACGCGGGTCGAGTGGTGCGCGCTCGTCCTCGGCGACGCAGCGCAGATCGGGGCGAGGCAGCGCTTCGACGGGCGCCGGGGCGGGTGTGCGGTTCGACCTGAGGTAGCGGACGGCGGCTTCCGCCATCCCTGCTTGTCCCATCACATCCGTCATTGAAGCTGACGGCCCGTCAGATAGGAAGGGTCAGCGTCCCTCGAACTCCGCGCTCCGCCGCTCCACGAAGCTCCGTACGCCCTCCTGGGCGTCCGCCGTCGTCATGTTGATCTCCTGCGCGGCGGCCTCGGCGGCGAAGGCGGCGGCGCGGTCGCTGTCGAGGGAGGCGTTGACGAGCTGCTTGGTCAGGGCGAGGGCCCGGGTGGGGCCGGAGGCGAGGCGCTCGGCCCAGGCGTGTGCCGTCTTCTCCAGCTCCTCGTCGCGGACGACCCGGTTGACGAGCCCGAGGCGTTCGGCGTCCGGTGCGGTGAGCGCGTCGCCGAAGAACATCAGCTCCTTCGCGCGCTGCGGGCCGATGAGGCGGGGCAGGAGGTAGGCGCCGCCGCCGTCGGGGACCAGTCCGCGCCGTACGAACACCTCGATGAAGCGGGCGGATTCGGCCGCGAGGACCAGATCGCAGGCGAACGCCAGCTGCGCGCCGAGACCGGCCGCCGTGCCGTTCACCGCCGCGATCACCGGCTTCTCGCAGTCGAGCACGGCGCTGATCAGCTGTTGGGCGCCGGTGCGGAGGGTGCGGGCGACATCGCCCGCGAGGCGTTCTCGGGACGTCCCGGTGCCCCGGAGGTCCGCTCCGGCGCAGAAGCCACGGCCCGACCCCGTGATCACGACGGCTCGTACCGCAGGGTCCGCCGACGCCTCGGACAGCAGCCGGACGATCTCGTCCCGCTGGTCCGGCGTGAGGGCGTTGAGCGCCTCGGGCCGGTTGAGGGTGAGGCGGAGGACCTGGCCGGCTGTCGCGTGCAGAACGGCCGGCATCAGCGGCACACCGCCAGCGCGTCCAGCGCCACCGCGCCCTGCCCCTGCGGCAGGACCATCAGCGGGTTGATGTCCAGCTCGGCCAGCTGGTCGCCCAGTTCCAGGGCCATGCGCTGCACGCGCAGGACGACCTCGACCAGTGCGTCCAGGTCCGCCGCCGGGCGCCCCCGGACGCCGTGGAGCAGGGCCCGCCCGCGCAGCCCGGCGATCATGTCCCGGGCCTGATCCTCCCCGAAGGGCGGCACCCCCACGGCGGTGTCGCGCAGCACCTCGACGAGCACGCCGCCGAGTCCGACGGTCACGGTCGGCCCGAACAGGTCGTCGTGGGCGACACCGACGACCATCTCGACGCCCTGCTCCACCATCTGGCAGACCAGGACACCGTCCAGGGCGACGTCCTCGTAGCGGGCGATGTCGGTCAGCTCCCGGTAGGCGTCGCGGACCTGGCTGGCCGAGGTCAGCCCGACCTTCACCAGGCCCAGTTCGGTCTTGTGGGCGATCCGGGCCCCGGAGGCCTTCATCACCACCGGGTAGCCCACGAGCCCGGCCGCGCGGACGGCCGCCGCCGCGCTGGTCACCAGCTGCTCGCGCGGGACGCGGATGCCGTACGCCCGCAGCAGCTGCTTCGCCGCGTGCTCGCTGAGCTGCCGGCCGGGCTGCATCAGGGCCTGCGCCTTGCGGTAGGACGGCGACGGGGTGCGCGGGGCCTCGTCGAAGGGGGAGCGGTAGCGGGACGTGAAGCGGTGGTGGGCGAGGTAGGCGCGGACGGCGGTGAGGCAGTTGCCGACCGTGCGGAACGTGGCCACCCGGGAGGAGCCGAGCAGGACCTCGCGGTAGGCGGCCTCGGTGCCGACCGGCGAGCCCCACACCACGCAGACCAGCTTGTCGGTCTGCTCGGCCGCGTCCACCAGGTCCCGGACGAGCCGGTCGCTGAGCGGGGGGAACGGCCCGGTGACCGGGCAGATCAGCACGCCGACCTCGGGATCGCCGAGGATCGCGTCGATGATCTTCCGGCCGCGTTCGTCCCCCACCGGATGCCCGCCGTTGTCGACCGGGTTGGCGACGCTCAGGTACTGGGGTATCCACTGGTGCAGCTCGGCCTGCCTGGCCTCGGACAGCACCGGCAGGCTCAGGCCCGCGGCGGTCGCCAGGTCGGCGACGTGCGCGCCCGTGCCGCCCGAGATCGAGTAGACGACGACCCCGTCCGCGCGCGGCGGCCGGGCCCGGGCCAGCAGGGCGGCCGTGTCCTGGAGTTCGTCCAGCCCGTCGACCCGGATCACGCCGTACTGGCGCAGCGCCGCGTCCACCACGGCGTCCGCGCCGGTGAGTCTGCCGGTGTGGGAGGCGGCCGTGCGGGCGCCGGTCTCGGTACGGCCCACCTTGACGGCCACGACCGGGACTCCACGCCGGGCGGCGCGGTCGGCGGCGAGCAGGAAGGAACGTCCGTCCTTCAGCCCTTCCAGGTAGCAGGCGATGGCGCCGACCTCGGGCTGCTCGGCGAACCAGGAGAGGAAGTCGGCGCTGTCCAGGTCGGCCTCGTTGCCGGTGGGGGCCCAGTGGGAGACGCGGATGCCCAGCTCCTGGAGGGCGAAGACCGGGCGGCCCTGGTGGCCGGACTGGGTGATCAGCGCGATCGCCGGCCCCTGAAGGTCGTCACGGAACCGCTCGAAGGCGTTGAGATTGGTGTTGGGCCCCAGCAGCCGCAGCCCCGACCGCTCGACGGCGGCGGCCAGTCGCAGCTGGGCGGCCTCGCCCTCCGGCCCGGTCTCGGCGAACCCGGAGGCGAAGACCACCGCGAACCGCGTCTTGGCCTCGGCCAGTTCCTCGATCACCGGGAGGGGGTCGCCGACCAGCACCACCGCAAGATCGACCTGCTCGGGCAGGCCGGCGACGGACGGGGAGCAGGGGATGCCGAAGACGGACGGCCGAGTGGGGTGCACCGGGTGGAGCCGGGCACCGACCCGCTCCGCCCAGTCGAGGAGCTGCCGCGTGATGCCGGTGCTGGGGCGGCCCTCGGCGTCCGAGGCGCCGATCACGGCGACGGACCGGGGGTGGAAGAAGCGGTCCAGGTCGGGTACTCCGGCGTGCAGCGGCCGGCCGCTGACGTCCAGGTCGCCGTCCTGGGCGGGCCTGCCGTGCACGACGGGCCCGGACCGCTCGCCACAGGCGATGGCCCGGGCCCGGCGGGAGTCGGTGGTGAGGGTGCCGTGGGTCGATCCAAGCATCGTTTCCGCCCGCTCCTGTGAGACAGCCGCTAACTGACGCACTGTCAGATTACTGAACTGATGCGACGTCAGGAACTGGGCGGACGAGCGAAGTTGTGCGGCCGCCTCACCGGGCGGGGTGGTTTGTCAGCCCGGCAGCCGGGACACGCTCCCCGGGCCGGACCTCGCGACGGCCTTGGCGATCTTCACCGCGTCCAGTGCCATCTCACGGAGGTTGCCGCTGATCGGGTTGGTGAAGCCGGTGAAGTGCAGACCGGGGGCGGCGGGTGGGGTGCGGGCGCCGTGGACGACGGGCCTGCCGCGGTCGTCGAGCACGCCGAGGTGACCGACCAGGCCCTCCAGGGCACGGACGTAGCCGGTGGCGGCGATCACCACGTCCGGGGAGATCCGGGTGCCGTCGGCCAGGGCGATCTTGCCGCCGTCCTCGAAACCGTCCACAGCCGCCACGATCTCCACCCTGCCCTTGCGCACGGCGTCGATCAGGCCGACGTCCTGCACCGGGACGGCCCCCTCCTTCACCCGCGTGTACAGCCCGGTGTCCGGACGCGGCAGCCCGTGCGCCGACAGGTCGGGCAGGGCCACCCTGGCCTGCACCCGGGAGATCCGGTCGACCAGGCCGACCGGCAGCCGGCGGACCAGGACGCCGCTGTACTGGGCGGCCCAGCCGGCGGTGGAACGGCGCACGATGTGGGGGACCGTGCGCACCGCGAGCCGGACCCGCGAGGCGCCGCTCTCCACCAGGTCGACGGCGATCTCGGCGCCGGTGTTGCCGACCCCGACGACGAGGACGTCCCGGCCGGCGTAGGGCGTGCCGCTGCGGTAGTCGCGGGCGTGCAGGAACTCGCCGGTGAAGGCGGACCGGCCGGGCCAGTCCGGCACGCGCGGGGTGTGGTTGTAGCCGGTGGCGACGACCACCGCAGCGCCGGTCAGCTCCCGGCCGCCGGTGGCGTGCAGCAGCCAGCCCGTGCCGTCGGGGGTGCGCTCGACGCGGGACACCTCGACGCCGGTGACGATCTCCAGGCGGTGGTGCTCGGCGTACTTCTCCAGGTAGCGCACCACGTCGTCCCGGGACACCCACCGCCCGAACCGGCGCGGCATCGGCAGCCCGGGCAGGGCCGAGAGGCGTCGGGTGGTGTGCAGGTGCAGCCGGTCGTAGTGGCGGCGCCAGGACGCCCCGACGCGGTCGGACTTCTCCAGGACGACGGCCCGTATGCCCCGGGCGCGCAGCGCGTACGCGACGGCGAGCCCTCCGGGGCCGCCGCCGATGACGTAGACGGGGCGGTCGGGTGGGGGCTGCGCGGAGGCGTGTGTGGGGGGTGTGGAGTCGGCCATGAGCGGGAGCGTAATCACGGGACCGGTTGATGGGTCTCGGTCAAGACCGGAATTGGTTTCGGATTGATCACGGCTGTAGGGGGACGGGGTGGGGCTCGTGGCGCAGCGGGTCCGGTTGTGGCGGGGTGGTGATCGTTCCTGGCGGGGGCGGGTGGGGCGGCTGTGATGATCCACCGGAGGAAGCGCGTCCGCGGGCCTTGCGGTCCCCAAAAACTGACGTACCGTCAGATTGTATGGACACGATCTGGCTCACCGGAGCGCAATGGCTGGCCGTGCTGCGGATCGGGCTCGGGCTGTGGTGGCTGGAGAGCTGGCGGCACAAGGACCGCAAGGCCTGGTTCGAGCGGGGCACCGGCATCGCCTGGGCGGCCGGCATAGCCGCCGAGCACCGCTGGAGCGCCGTCCGTTCCGGTTTCGAGGCGGTCGTCGCGCCGCGCCCGCGCGTGATGGCGTACGTCGTCGTCTACGCGGAACTGGCGCTCGGCCTGGGCCTGATCACCGGCTTCCTCACCCCGGTCGCCCTGGCCGGCGGGCTGCTCCTCAACGCCCTCTACTTCACGCTCATGATCCACGACGTCGCCGAACAGGGGCAGAACGCGATGATGGCGCTGATGTCGGTGGTCGCGCTGTTCGGGATGTCCTGGCAGACCTGGTCGCTGGACAGCGCACTGGGGCTCTTCTGATGGCCGGCCGCTTCGACCTGCCCGAGCCCGACGCCTTCACGCGGACGTACTGGGACGCGGCCGCCGGGGGCAGACTGCTGATCCGCCGCTGCGGGGCCTGCGGCCGGGCCCACCACTACCCGCGCGAGTTCTGCCCCCACTGCTGGAGCGAGGACGTGACCTGGGAGACGGCGAGCGGCCGCGCCACGCTCTACACCTGGTCCGTCGTCCACCGCAACGACCTGCCGCCGTTCGCGGACCGCGTGCCGTACGTCGCCGCCGTGGTCGAACTCGCCGAGGGCCCGCGGATGATGACGCAGATCGTGGGGGCGGCGGTCCACCGGGCCGGGCACGCTCCGGACCTGTCGGGCGGAGCAGAGCTGGAGGTGGTGTTCCGGGAGGGGATCCCGGTGTTCCGGCCGGTGCCGACGGACTGAAGAGCCGGCGTCCGGGGATCCAGGCGCCCAGGAGTCCGGGCCCGCAGGGGCAACCGTGTTCTTCCCGGCAGGGCATCCCGGATCGCGCCCCAGGGGATTGAATGGGACCCATGGCCCCCATACGCGACCACTCGATGACCGGCCCCCACCCGGAACTCCGCGGCCACGGCCTCCTCCTGCGCCCCTGGGACGCGGGGTCCGGTGCCGACGTCGACACGTGGCTGCGCGGGCTGCGGGATCCGGAGTTCCGGCGCTGGAACACCCCGCTGCGGCCGGTCACGGACCGGGCGAGTGCGCGCGAGTCGCTGCTCGCGCGGGCGCAGGCCGCCATGGAGGGGACATCGGTGTCGTTCCGGGTCGCGGACGCGCGCAACGACGCCCCGCTGGGCCACATCGGCGTCAACGAGATCAAGTACCACCTGAAGGTCGCCCGGGTCGGCTACTGGGTCCTCCCCGAGGCCCGCGGCCGGGGTGTCGCCACCCGGGCGCTCCTGCTCGCCGCCCGCTGGGCCCTGACGGAACTCGGCATGCACCGGCTGGAGCTGGACCACGCGGTCGGTCACGACGCGTCGTGCCGGATCGCCGAGAGATGCGGGTTCCCGTACGAGGGGACCCTGCGCGGCGCGATCTTCCAGGAGGAGCGGCACGACGCGTTCCGGGACGCCCACCTGCACGCCCGCCTGGCCACGGATCCGGAGCCGGCGGACCCGTGGGGAGAACCGGGTGGACGGGACGCGAACATGTGACGTGCGTCACCGCCGATGGGCGATCAGTCCGTCCCGCACCGCAGGTCTACCTGTTGACCGCAACATCACCGCGGCACCACCGCAGAGCAGAAGGGACCGGCCGGCATGACCGCACCCGTGAAGGGCCCCGCCAGTTACTTCCCCTCGATCGAGAAGAAGTACGGCCGTCCGATCGCCGAGTGGCAGGAGCTCATCCGCACCTCGCCGCTGACCCGGCACATGGAGCTCGTCAACTGGCTCAAGACCGAACACGGCCTGGGGCACGGCCACGCCAACGCGCTGGTGGCGCACACGCTCGCCGGGGGCGAATCCGCGTGAGCCGAGCGGCCCGCCGAAAATTCGGGAGAGCCCGGGCGGCCCTGGACGGCACCATGAACCATGGACACCGACACCGACACCGACACCGAAGGCAACGCCCCTACAGATAAGGGCCGTTGGTACGTCAGCCGTGACCTCGACGACTTCCTGACCCGCGCGGGCGCCTTCCTCCGGTCCCGGCCGGCGCTGCACACCGTGCCGTTGACGGTCACGGAGAACCTGCGGACGCGCGGCCGGAGCGTGTACGGGGAGGGACCACCGGAGTTCGGCGTGCTGGAACGGGGCGGAGAGGTCCGGGCGGCCTTCTTCCGAACCCCGCCCCACTGGCTGAACGTCACGGCCCTCACCCCCGGGGAAGCCGACGCCCTCGCCGCGCGACTGGCCGCCCTCGGCCGGAACCTGCCCGGGGTGAACGCGGAGTGCGGCACCGCGGGCGCCTTCACGGAGGCCTGGCAGCGGCACACGGGCGCGACGGCGGCCCTCCGCCAGCACCAGCGGCTCTACCGGCTCGGCACCCTGACCGTGCCCGGACCCGTGCCGCCCGGCCGCCCCCGGGTCGCCGTCGAGTCCGACCGTGAGCGACTTGGGCGCTGGCACGACGAGTTCAGTGAGGCCGTCGGCCTGGGTACCGTCCGCGACTCCGCCGAGTGGGCGGACGCCCGTATCGACAGCGGCGGCATCACCTTCTGGGAGACCCCCGACGGCACTCCCGTCGCCATGGCCGGCACGAGCCCCCGGGTCGCCGGCCAGGTCCGCGTCACCACGGTCTACACCCCGCCCCACTTCCGCGGGCGTGGCTATGCGGGCGCGGCGACGGCCGAGGTCAGCCGTGCCGCACTGGCCGCCGGGGCGGACGAGGTCCTCCTCTTCACGGACCTGGCCAACCCGACCAGCAACGGCCTCTACCAGCGCATCGGGTACCGGCCGGTGGCGGACTTCGAGGTGTACGACTTCATGCAGGGGGAGGGGGGACGTGACGCTGAATGAGCGCGCTGTGCTGCTCAACGAGCTGGCCCAGGGCCTGCGCCCGCAGCCCCTGGGGCTCGCATGGTTCGAGGGCCTGGCCGAGGACGAGCAGAGCGAGGCGCTGATGCTGCTCCGCGAGTTCTGCGTCCAGGCCCGTGCCACCGCTGAAGACGCCGCGGAAGCGATCCGGGGCTCGGGCCTCCGGCCGACCCACACCCCGTCGGTGCTGATCCTGGCCGGGCGTATCGACCAGCAGCTGGGAAAGGTCGCCGCCTTGCGGCCGCGGCATGAGCGGATCAAGGCGTTCCGTCTGCTGGTCCACATCCTGGGCCTGGCGGACGCGCGGCGCCGGGAGCAGTACTGCGCCGACGGGTGCGGTCACGACTGGCATCGGCTGGGCGGAGACGCCGGCGGAGGTGCCCTTCAGGCAGCCGCCCGGGGCACCACCCGGATGTTGAACGTGTGGGAGCCCAGGCCGTTCGCGATGCCCATGAAGAGCAGGGCGAAGTGCTCCTGGCCGCGGGCCGTGGTGATGCCGCCGATGTCCAGCTGGGACGAGGCGGGCCAGCCGAGGTCGGTGAGCAGGCGGCCGGTGGTCCGTTTGGCCTCGGGATCGTCGCCGGAGAGGAAGACGGTGGTCGGGCCGGCCAGGCCGTCGGGCGCGGTCATCGCCGTCGAGTCCATGGTGCACAGGGTCTTGACGACAGGGGTCTGCGGGAAGGCCCGCTGGATCTGTTCGGCCAGGCTGCTGTTGAGGTGCGACAGCTCTGTGTAGTCGTCGGAGAGACCGACCCCGACGTCGATCAGCAGCGTGCCGGCCAGTGCCGGTGCCCCGAGGGAGCGGAGCAGGTCCAGGGAGACGGTCCCCGGGGTCGCGTTGACCAGTACCTCCGCATGGGCCGCCGTCTCGTCCAGGCCTGCCACGGGCAGCCCCAGGTCCGTTCGTTCTCCGGGCTTGCGCGAACCGAGGAGGACGTCGTGTCCTGCCGCGCGCCAGCCGTGGGCCAGGGCGCGGGCGACGTTACCGGTGCCGAGAAGTCCTATACGCATGGTTCGACGCTAACCGGCACCGCGGTCCCGAGAATCGGACCGCGGGACCAACCCGCCGGAACCAACGGCCTAGGCCTCAAGTCCTCGTCGAACGCCGCCCGTTGGCGGATGCCTCACGGCCACAGCAGCTCCCGCGACCACGCCTCGCCCCGCTCACCCTCCCGCCGGTAGCGGAGCCGGACGTGCCGCCGTCGCGCGTCGCCCTGGAAGAACTCCACCTCATCGGCCCGCAGCCGGTACAGCGTCCAGGACGGCACCGGCGCCTCCGGTTCCCGAGACGCCCGTTCCCACGCCGACTCCGAGGCCCGGGTCAGGTCGTCCAGCGAGGGGAGGACCTCGCTCTGCCGCCCGGTCAGCGCCGCCGCCAGCGCCCCGGTCGAGCGGGCGTGCAGGTCGCCCTGGGCGTCCTCGGAGGGGGCCGCCGTCACGGGGCCGCGCACCCGCACCTGGCGGCCCAGCACCGGCCAGTAGAAGCCGAGCGCGGCGTACGGGCGTCCGGCGAGGTGCCGGCCCTTGCGGCTCCCGGCGTGGGACGCGAAGGACCAGCCGTCGGCGTCCGCGCCGTGCAGCATCACGATCCGTACGTCGGGCAGGCCCGACTCGTCCGAGGTCGCCAGCGACATGGTGTGCGGTTCCGTCTGGCCGGCCGCCACCGCCGCCGCGAACCACTCGGTGAACAGGGGCAGGGGAGCGGCCGGGGCAGCGGCGGGCTCGAAGGCGGGCAGGTCCGTGACCTCCGGGTCCCAGACCCGGAGTGACCTCAGCAGCTCGTGAAGATCGGTTGCCATGCATCGATTGTCACCGGTTGCGGCGACCCCGGGGGTATGCGCGTGTCACGCCTGCCCGGGTATGGCTCTGTTCACGATTTTCGACAGCGGTTGTTCACCATCTCGGGAGGCATCCGGATGGGCCCTGGGGCCGATGTTTACGAGAACGGGAGTCACCTCCTGAGCCCGCCTGCCAGCCGGGCCGAGGTGAGCGTCGGCCGGCCTCACGTCCGACGTCATCGCGCCCCGTAGGGTGGTCTGATGTTCGATCGTTTGGAGATCAGGGTGTTGCCGCCGGGACCCCGGTTCGCTGCCCAGTTGCGGCTCTGGGTCAACGGCGAGGACGTGGTCAAGGCGGTGGTCGGCGAGGGCGGCCGCGGACCGTACGCGGCTGATGCGCTGCCGGCCGGCACTCCCAGCCCTCTCCGGGCGACCAGCGACGCGCGCCGCCTGGAGCTGGGGGAACCGGACTGCACCGGCGGCTGCTGCGGCTTCCTGACTGTGGTTGTGCAGCGGTTCGGGGAGATCGTGCAGTGGTCGGACTGGGAGGTTCCGTTGGAGACGGGGATGACAGCGCCCTACCCGCCGCCGGAGCTCCACTTCGATGCGCGTCAGTACAACGCCGAAGTGGCCCGCGTCGAGGCGGGCCGTTGGTGGCAGGGGCACCCGTAGCTCAGCCCGGCGCGACCCGTCCGGCTGGGGGCTCACCGGCCTCGCGTCCTTGATCAACGGGGACCGCGCCAGCAGGCCCAAGTGCTGTCGAAACTCGTGAGCATTCCGGTCAGGCTGCTAGCGCCAACCGCCTCCCAAACCGATGTACAAGCGCTGTCCCTTCTCGTGAACAAAGCCATGAGGGGTGGACGCCAGTGCCCACCCCTCACATGTGTGACACGCCCGCCCTCTCGCCACGAGGGCTGCGGTGCAGAGGACGGCCGGGCATCTGTGGGACGGGCCCGGCGGGTAGTCAACCGGGTTGTGGGTCGCCGGTTGTCGCCGGCGTGGCGTGCAGATGGCTCAGCCGTGCCGCTTCGTCGTCGCGGAAGGCCGTTACCTCGCGGCAGCGCTGGCTCATCACGAACTCGCCGAGCGGCACGCACAGGTCCATGCGCTGGATGCACACGCCGACCATGAACGGGCCGTCCACGGCGCGGTACAGCCGGACCCCGTAGTACCCCTCCTGGCAGTCGTCGGGGTTGTTGAAGCGGCAGTCGGTGCACGTCTCGGGTAGGCGCACGGGCCGGATGCTCTTCGCGTACAGCGTGCGTCCGTCGGGCAGGCGGTAACGCACCCGCTGGTCCGATGCCCCGGCCGTGATGATGCGGCGGACCGGCACGGCGCCCAGGTGGTCGACGACATCCTGCATGGCAGCCAGGGAGGCGCCTCCGTCTTCCAGCGATACGAGCATCCGGACCACGACGGATCGGCCGTGCTGCTCGATGGTGCGGAGTACGCGGTCGACGTGGCCACGGTCGGGGATCACGATGTTGGCCGAGACCTTGATGCCGTGGGCGGTCGCGGTCTCGATCGTCGCGTCGAGGGCGGCCAGCTTGCGCTCGGCGAGCTTCGGCGAGGCGAGACGTGGGGCTTGGACGGCAGTGAGTTCCGCCGGTGTGGTGCCGAATACGGACAGGTTGATGCGGTCGAGGCCAGCGGCCGCGGCGGCGGGCAGGACCGCGGCGCCGTTCTCTCCGTTCGAAGTGAGCCCGACGGTGAGGCCGAGGCGCCGGGCGATGGTGATCAGGCCGGGCAAGTCGGGGTGCAGCGTCGGCTCACCGCCGGTGAAGTGGACTTCGTTCGTCGGGAGGCTGCCGCGCACGGTGGCGAGGGCCAGGGCGAAGTCCGTGTCCGCGGCGATCCGGTCGGGCAGGAAGTCCGCGCCGTTGGTGCGGAGGTAGATGGACACGCGTCCGGTGCTACCCGGTGCGGCAACCGGTGTTCCTTCGTTGTGGCAGAACGAGCAGGCCAGGCCGCATGCGTCGATGATCTTCACGCGTACGGTGCGGTCGGGTTTCACTTCCACCGGCACGTCGTTCAGGTCGTGCATGGTGCCCCCCTTCTCCGGGCCGGTCGGGGCGCGGTGCCCCGGCCGGTGTCGCAGGCGCCGGCCTACTCGAAGCGCAGGTCGGCCATGGAGTCCAGGTCGATTCCGTACAGGCTGTAGACCTTGGTGGTGTTGATCGAAGTGAGCCGGCCGTGGCCGATGCCCAGCGTGGTGGCGGCCGTCCACACCTGGGCTTCGTCGTCGGCCTCGATCTCCAAATACGGCGGGATGCGGGGCCATTCGTCGACCTCCAGGCGGACGGCGCCGAGGGTGTACGAGGTGCGCCGGTTCTCCTGGTAGCTGCGCGGCGTCAGGCCGGTGAGCCGCAGCAGTGCGGCGGCTTCCTCGAAGCTGTCGACGGTGACCTCGGTCTCGTGGGTCCCGTCGACGGCGTCCGTGGTGATCTGCTTGACGCAGAGGGTGGTGTCGGTTCCGGTGTCGCGGAGCCGCACCCAGCGGCCGGGGACGGCCGGGATGGTGTCGTACACGTATCGCCGCATGAGGCGCGTGCCGGTCGTGCAGGTGCCGCCGGCCTCGGTGATGAGCTGCGCGATCTTCGCCGGGTCGACGTCGAGGGCTTTCGCTTCGTACTCAATGCCTGCCATGAGGTCTCCGATCGCTGGTCGCTGCTGGTGTCCAACGACCGTGCAGCGTAAGGGGCCGGAGCCGGACAACGGCCCCCACGGGGCCTGGGCTACAGGCGGGTACCGACGGCGATCGTCTCGTTCTCTGCCAGCAGTAGGATCGCCCGAAGGATGATCGGCAAGCGGCGGTCATCGAGATCCCGCACGGCGGCGAGGGTAGTGATGCCGATGCCGAACATCGACAGGACCAGGCCGAGGAACGATAGCTGCTGCTCGTCCAGGCCGAGGCCGTACTGACGCCCCGACAACCCCTCGAAGCTCACCTTCGCGCCGCGTCTGGCGTCGACGATCAGGGCGCGCCGGACAGCCGGGAGCTCCAGGATGGTCCGCTCTTCGACCAGCGCCTGCACGGCCGCCTTGTCGCGTGGAGTCTTCGCCGTGCGGCGCAGCTGCGCGCCGAGCCGCTGGAACGCCTCCTCCGGGTCAGGAGGGTCGCGTACGGCGGTCTTCGCCTCGGTGATGGTCATGCCGATGCCTCCGCCGGGCGTCGGTACCCGCCAGGGCCGAAGGCGGCGGCGAGTACGGCGCAGTCAGTGAGTTCGCCCGTTCCGTCCGGGCGCGTGAACCAGAAGCGGCCGCACGCAGGCCAGCCCGTCGGCGGGCAGTGCAGCGGCCAGCCAGCCGGCTGCACGGTCACGGCCCGCAGGTCGGCCAGATCCTCGACGGTATCGAGCGGCACGAGCCACCAGGTCGTGTCCGAAGCCGGATCGGCGACGACCGGCCTCTGGCGCTCGGAAGGGATCCGGTCGTGTGCCTGCATGCTCGCGATGAGCGGGGCCTCAGCTACCAGCTTCGAGGGCGACCGGCACGCCCGCCTGCGCCTGGTGCGCGCCCTTCCGGACGGGATCGGCGCCAGCGCCTCAAGGCTCCACGCCTCACGTACGAGATCGGGGTGCTCGGAGCAACCGGCAAGCCACGAGTCCCCCGCCAGGTACCGCTCGGTGTACTTCAGAAGGGCCATGACCGGGACGCTACGGAGGTCGATCGCACCTCCGCGCAGCGATTGCGCGCGATTGCACACACGGCTTGGAGGCTTGTTTCCTGATTGCTCAAGTGAGGTCGAGAGAGGCCCTCGCGCGGCCGATCAGGCGCCGCGCCGGCGCCCCGTACTCGGCGGCCTCGGAGAGCCAGTCCCAGGCCCGCTCGTACAGCTGGACGTCATCGTCACCGGTGAGCCACAGTTCCTCGCTGATGGTCTCGACGATGACGAGGCGCCGGTCGTAGATCCAGAACGCGTGAGGGGCGGTGCGGCGCAGCTGGGTGCCGAAGGGCAGGATGCCGAGTTCGATGCGGCGCTGCCGGACGAGGTTGTACAGCCGGTCGAGTTGCTCGGCCATCACCTCGACCGGGCACGAGCGGTGGTACAGGGCGGCCTCGCAGACGAGGAAGCGGAACGTCTTCGCTGGGTTGTACAACGCTTCCTGACGGCGCATACGCGTCTCGACGGCCGCCTCGGTGGTGGGCTGGATCCCGCGGAACTCGGCGTTGCTGTCGAAGATGACCCGCGCGTACTCGGGGGTCTGGAACAGGCCCGGTATGCGGGAGACCTCAAGCCCTCGGATCAGCGTCGTGTGCTCGGTCTGCCGGACGGCGATCTCCTGCCGACCGCGGTGGCCGCCCGCGAGCTGCCGCCGCCACGAGCGCTGCCGCTGCTTCATGTCCAAGCCGGCGAGCAGGCCGTGCAACTCAGGCTCGGCTTCCGGGCGGCCGACTGCGTTCGCCCAAGCGGTCAGATCGGCACGAGTCGGGGTCTGCTTGCCGTTCTGCAGGCGGGAGACCTTCGACGTCTGCCAGCCCAGCCTGCTGGCGATGTTCTTTCCGTCCAGGCCGGCCTCGGTGCGCAACTCTCGCAGCCGCGCGCCGAGGGCCTCCCGCGCGGTCTGAAAGTCGGTGGTCACACAGTCGAAGCTACCCGCTTCGCAAACTCGGCCGTAGGTACCGCGTGATGCCAGGCGGCGTCCCGGGCCTGGCAGGCTGCGAGCACCTCGGCGGGGTCCTCAGTGACGTACACCCCGAGGGTGGTGTCGTCCTCGTCGAACGCGAACCGGGCCATGATCTTCGAGTCGAACAGCCAGAAGTCATGGTCCGGCAGCCGCAGGGCTTGGGCCTCGCTGCGCGGGAGGTGGCGGATGTCCTCCCCGGCGTCGACGTTGCTGGGCGCGCGAGCCAGCAGGAACTGCTGCCCCTGGGTCAGGGGCTCGTCGACCAGGCGCACCCGCTCGAACCGCTTTCCGTTCTCCACCTGGGCGCGGACGTTCTGCCGCCACGCGTTGGCCGGCTCGGCGGCGACGTCCTCGCCCGCGAGCCACTTCGGCCAGAGCGGAGCCTGGCGGTCGGAGGCGTAGCCCCGACGGGTCTCCAGCCGGAACGCGGTGTGCCGGAACTCGCGGAACAGGTGAGAGATCGAGGCGAACGGCTGGAGCTCGGGCGCAGCGCTGCGGGGCGCGTATCGGGTCAGGAGGCTGCGGGGGACGCGGACGAACGTCTCGGACGGCTTGACGTCCCGTAGCTGTACGAGGTGCTGGGGGTCGGTTTCTCGGTCACCCTGCACGAGGATCTCGTCCGTGCCGTCGATCTCGTACAGGGTGGGGCAGTCACCGTCATCGCTGGTGGTGCCGAGGAACCTGAGTGCCATGTCGCCTCCGAGCCCTGGTGGGTTGGATCCCCAGGATGCGGGGTCGTTGTGTGGCGGCGCTCCCGGATTGCGGCAGATTGCTGGCCGTGGGTGTCGGCTACGGATTGCTCGCAACCATCCGTCTCCTCCGGGCTCAGTGTGCTCGGTACGATCCGTCCACTAGTTTCAGGAGGGGGGACGTCATGGCGACGTTCAACGTGCGTCCGGACATCGACGCGGCGGCCGAGAAGCTGTCCAGCACTGTAGGTGCGAAGCGTGAGATCCAGCGGCTGCCGGAGGTGCTGTGGGAGGGCGAGACCGTAGAGATGCTCGCCACGGGGGTGTACGGCAAGGGCAACGGCCTGCTGGCGATGACGAACCATCGGCTGATCTTCTACTTCCATGGAGTGATGTCCCAGAAGGTCGAGGACTTCCCCTACAACCGCATCAGCTCGGTGCAGTGGTCGGGCGGCATGCTGATGGGGACGCTTACGGTGTTCGCCTCGGGCAACAAGGCTGAGATCAAGCAGGTGCCCAAGGACCAGGGGAAGACGCTCGCGGATCAGCTTCGGCAGCGGATCTCGGGCGGCGCACCGAGCTCCCCGGCTCAGCCCGCTTCTGCCGCTTCGCCGGCCGGGGACATCGCCTCGCGGCTGGCGACCCTGGACCAGCTGCGTGCGGCTGGTGCGATCACGGACGAGGAGTACCGGGACCGCCGGACGAAGATCCTCGACAGTCTGTAGGCGGTACGACGAGTACGACGAGCCCCCCGGCCGGGAGGACCCAGCCCAGCCGGGGTTTCATGGTGTGTCCGTGGTACCGAGCCGTCAGACGGCGTCGGGCGGAACACAAGCCACTGCGACAGGCTTGATGACTGCCCTTTACGGCATCCACGGAGCTGGTCCGGTGCGGGTCGCCCACGCGGCGAGGGCACTCTCATCGAAGAGCCGGATGCCGTGGTGCCCTGCATACTCGGCCGCTGGCCGGGTGAAGACCGAGGTGGTGACGACTGCGGCGATCTGGGCGCCGTGGACGCTGTAGCAGGTCCCTCCGAACCGCTGGAGATCTGGCGAGCCGACCTTGGTGGTGGGACCGTACCGCTTGCACTGGATGACGATCCGCTGGCCGTCCGGGGCCGTGGCGACGACATCGGCGCCCAGATCCCCAGCGCCTCCCACCACTTGGACGCCCGAGCAGCCGTCTCGCTCGCAGAGGAAGGCGATGGCGTGCTCGAAGTCGCGCGGGTTCATCGCGTGATAGCGAGCCACCTCGGTGGACTGCAACGTCCGAACGTGCTGAAGCTCGGCTGCTTGCCGGGCTCGGCGTTTGCCGAGTGCGACACCGCCGCCGACGAGGGGTAGGACGAGGAAGAGGGCGCCGATGCCGTTCCCGTCTGCCCAAATGAGCAGGGCTGCTGGGAGGAGGACGATGGCGGCTGCCGCGAATAGGCAGTTGGCGGCCCCGGTCGGCTGGGACGGTCGTGTGAAGTGCTGTGTGGGCGCGCCCATGGTTCCCCCCAGGGATTGTGCAAGGTGGGGATGCTATCGGCCTGATAGCGAGGTGGGCACCGACTACGGCAGTAGAGACCTCCCTCTGGATCCACTCACATGGGTAGCGGAGTCGGCCAGCTCCAAGACTCACCTGCCCGCGCTGATCAAGCGCGGCGAGTCGCCGGTGAAGGTGCTGCCCCCGTCCCGGGCCGGAACCGCGTCATCACCGAATCGCTCGTACGGCTACTGGAAACGCGGCTCGTGGGTTCCAGCTGGTCAGCGAGAACCGGCCCGCCGCACTGATCAGCTTGTTCTTGCGGGAATTCGGACCTGTCAGGATCCAGATGTCGCCGCCGGGCTCGTACCGGTACCAGATCGGCACCGCCAGGGGCGTGCGGCCCGCCCCTCACCCCGCCCCCAGCACCACCGTCCCCGACGAGCAGAACCAGCCCCCCGTCCCCGACGCCACGGCCAGGCGCGGCAGCGTGCCGTCGCCTCTCCGCACCTGGCGCTCCCCGCACTCCCCGCGCAGTTGCCGTACCGCCTCCACCAGCAGGAACAGCCCCCGCATCCCGGGGTGCTGCGCCGACAGCCCGCCTCCGTCGGTGTTCACCGGCAGCTCACCGCCCTCGACCCGCAGCCGCCCCTTCTCCACGAACGCCCCGCCCTCGCCCTTCGCGCAGAAGCCGAGGTCCTCCAGTGTCACCAGGGTCATGTAGGTGAACGCGTCGTAGATCTCGGCCACGTCGATCTCCGACGGCCGCACCCCCGCCCGGCCGAACGCCAGCCGCCCGCTCACCGCCGCAGGCGACACCGTGAAGTCCGGCCACTCGGACAGCGCCGCGTGCGAGACGCACTCCCCGGCCCCGAGCACCCACACCGGTGACGTACGGCAGTCCCGTACGTACTCCTCTGCCACCAGCAGTACCGCCGCCCCGCCGTCGGACCGCACACAGCAGTGCAGCTTGGTGAAGGGGTCGGCGATCATGGGGCCGGCCAGGACCTCGTCGACCGTGACCGGGGTGCGGAACATCGCCTCCGGGTTGAGGGCCGCGTTGGCCCGGGCCTGCACCGCCACCTCCGCCAGCTGCTCGATCGTCGTGCCGTACTCGATCATGTGGCGGCGGGCCGCCATGGCGTACTTGGCGATCAGGGTGTGGCCGTAGGGGACTTCGAACTGCAGGGGGCCCCGCGTGCCGAAGGACAGGGTTCCGGTGCGGCGGCCCGCGCGGACGTCGGCGCGGGCCGTCGAGCCGTAGACGAGCAGCACCGCGCGGGCGTGCCCGGCCGCGATCGCGTCCGCCGCGTGGGCCGCCATGACCTCCCAGGTGGAGCCGCCCACGGAGGTGGAGTCGACCCAGGTGGGGCGCAGGCCCAGGTACGCCGCGACCTCGACGGGCGCCAGGGTGCCGAGGCCCGCCGAGGCGAAGCCGTCGATAAGCGTGCGGTCCAGGCCCGCGTCGGCCAGGGCGCGGCGGGCCGCCTGGGCGTGCAGGGCGTACGGCGTCGCGTCGTCCACGCGGCCGCAGTCCGAGAGGGCCGCGCCGACGACGGCCACTTTCCTCCGGGCCACCATGTGTCTGACGGTACATCAGATCTGGGTGGGCGCGGCAGGGCTCTGGGCTTCCCTGTTCTGTCGCCCTAATATGACGCACCGTCAGATGCGGAGAGAGGTGCCCCATGGACGCCCGCTTCACCGACGAACAGGACGAGATCCGCCGCACCCTGCGCGACCTGCTCGGCAAGCGGTGCGGTCCACAAGAGCTGCGGGCCGCCGTCGACACCCCGGCCGGACACGACCGGGTCCTGTGGACCGCCCTCGCCGGACACCTCGGGCTGCCCGGACTGGCCCTCCCCGAGACCTGCGGCGGAGTCGGCGGCTCGGTCACCGAACTGGCCCTGGCCTGCGAGGAGACGGGCCGGGCCCTCGCCCCCACCCCCCTGCTGGCCACGGCCGTCCTCGCCGCCCCGCTGCTGCTCGCCCTCGGCACCGGCGCCCAGCGCGCCGGGCTCCTGCCGCGCATCGCCTCCGGCGACCTCACCGCCGCCCTCGCCGTACCGGGGCCCGCCCTGGCCACCGCCCTCGCGCTCACCGGCCACGACCGGCGCGGACAGTGGGCCGGCGGGGGGCGGGCCGGGGGCGTACAGGCCCGGCGGGCGGAGGGCGGCTGGCAGGTGTACGGGCAGGTCGACCAGGTGCTCGACGGGCACTGTGCCGAGCTGCTCCTGCTCGCCGCGCACACCGGGGGTTTCGCCCGGTCGCGCGTGCTGCTCTTCCTCGTGCGCGGGGACGCCCCCGGCCTCACCCGCGTACGGCAGACCGCCCTGGACGCCACCCGCCCGCAGGGCCGGATCCAACTGCGCGACACACCAGCCGAGTTGCTGGGAGACGAAGCCGCCGACGCCCTCGCCGCCCTGGCCCGGCTCGGCGACACCGCCGCCGCCTGCCTCGCCGCCGAGGCCGTGGGGGCGGCCGCACGGGTGCTGGAGCGGACCGTCGAGTACGTGGGGCGGCGTGAGCAGTTCGGCAGGCCGGTCGGCTCCTTCCAGGCGGTCAAGCACCGGCTGGCCGACGCCTACGTCCAGGTCCAGGCGGCCCGGTCGGCGGCGTACTACGCGGCCTGGGCCGCCGCGGCCCCGGCCCCCGGGGCGGAGACGGCCGGCCCTCTCGCCCTCGCCCAGGCGCTCGAAGCGCTGCGCCGCGCCGCCGCCGAGGGCGTCCAGCTGCACGGGGGCATCGGATTCACCTGGGAGCACGAGGCTCACCTGTACTTCAAGCGTGCCGCGGGCGACGAGCTGCTGTTCGGGCCGGTGCACCGGCTGCGGGCGCAGGCGGCCGACGCGGCACACGTCTTCGAGGAGGCCGGCACATGAGGGGCGCGCGTGTGGTGCAGAAGGTGTCGTCGACCAGGGGCTTCGCGCGGATGGCACCGCACGTGGTGCCCGCCCTCGACCGGGCCGTCCACCGGCTCACCCGGGGAAAGGTGCTGCTCAGCGCGCAACTGCTCCCCGGTGTGGTGCTGACCTCCACCGGGGCGAGGAGCGGACTGCCCCGTCGTACGCCCCTGGCCTGCATGCCTCAGGACGGCGGGCGCTGCTGGATCCTCGTCGGGTCCAACTTCGGGCGGCCCGGGCACCCCGCCTGGAGCCACAACCTGCTCGCGCACCCCGACGCGGAGATCAGCTGGAAGGGCCGGGACGTCCCGGTCACGGCCCGGCTGCTGGCGGGGGAGGAGCGGGCGGCGGCGTGGCGGGCGCTGCTGGCGTTCTGGCCGCCGTACGCGGCGTACCAGGCGCGGGTGGAGCGGGAGATCCGGGTGTTCCGGCTCGTGCCGAGGCACGAACACGCGACGGGCGGCGGTCCACCTGCGTGAACCACCGCCCGCCAGACAGGACTTGGATGCGTAAGAGGCCGTCGCGCCGCGCTATTTCGTCGGCTTCCGGCCGGTGACGCCCAGGTGCACCAACAGGGCGAGGTTCGGTTTCAGTTCGGCCTGCTTCACGCCCCAGGAGGAGAAGCCCTTCTGGTGGGAGGCGACCGCCGCGAGCATCGCGACCAGTGAACCGGCGACGGCCGCCGGGTTCACGTCCTTGTCGACCCTGCCCTTGGCCTGGAGCTCGGCGACGGCGTCCGCGAGGGAGTTGTTCACCGAGTTGAGGATCTTCATCCGGAGTTTGTAGAAGCGCTTGTCGCCCTCGGCGGCACCGAGGTCGACGACCCGGAGGATCGCGTCGTTCTTGCGCCAGAACTCCAGGAAGCCGTCGACGAGTTCCTGCGCCGTCTGCCAGCCGGCCTTGCCGGCCCAGGAGCGGCCCTCCAGGAGCTCCGTCAACGCGGCGCCCTCGGTCGCCATTTGCTCGGCGATCTCCAGGACGGCGCCCTCGACATCCGGGAAGTACTGGTAGAAGGTCGCGGGCGAAGTGCCCGCCTTCCGGGCGACATCGATGACTTTGACGTCCCGGTACGGGGAGGAGCTGAGCATCTCGCTCAGGCAGTCGAGCAGCTTCTGCCGGGTCGCCTGCCCACGCCTGCCGGCCACGCGGCCGTCGACGGTACGCACTTGTCCTGTCATGCCGTCAGCTTACCGAGGCGCGATCGGGGCGCGATTCGGCCGACTGCAAATGGGGTGCGGGGGAGTGCGACGGTTGTGTGCCTGGTCTGCGGGTTGCGGCGGTCGCGGTTACGTTGGCGGCATGGCCGAAAACAGGGCATCGGTGTACGGAGAGGGCGTCCCCTGCTGGGTGGACGCGCAGCTTCCCGACGTCGAGGCGGGCAAGCGGTTCTACGGTGAACTTTTCGGGTGGACCTTCGAGGACTGGTTCGGCTCCTTCGCACAGGCGCTGAAGGACGGTGAACCCGTGGCCGCGCTCGTCCGCAAGGTGGACGGCCGGCTGCCCACCGTCTGGACGGTGTACTTCGCGACCCCGGACGCGCCCGCCCTGGCCCGGCGCATCCGGGACGCGGGCGGGCAGATCGTCTCGGCGCCGGTACCCGCGGGAGAACTGGGCGTCACCGCGCTCGTGACCGACCCCGAGGGCGCCGTCTTCGCCCTGTGGCAGCCGGAGGAGCACCCCGGCTTCGGCAGGCGGCACGAGCCGGGCACCTTCGCCTGGGCCGAGCTGTACGCCCGCGACACCGAGGCCGCCAACGCCTTCTACGGCGATCTCTTCCGGGAGGCCCTGTTCGGACCGGACGCCGAGCCCGATTTCGGCCGCGCCCCCGTCTCCGACGTCTTCCCGGCGCAGATGCCGCCGCACTTCCTCGTGCACTTCGCCGTCGAGGACGTACCGGCGGCGCTGGAGGACGTGCGGCGGCTCGGCGGCCGGGTCCAGGCGCCGCCGTTCGAGACCTCGTACGGCGAGGTCGCCGTCGTCACGGATGATCAGGGGGCGTCCTTCGCGCTGCTGCGCCGCTGAGCAGGCATTGTTTGGTCATCTTTTGATCACTTATCCTGCGAGACATCCCAATTGTCACCGGGTTCGCAACCAGGGCTCCGGCCAGGAAGAATCAGGGTGCGTGCCGCCATGGCGGTGCGGTGGTGAGACGCTGCACGGGGTCGCGTGGAACATGTGGCTTTGGCGCGGCTCGTACGGGGAGGTGGCAGGCAGAGTGGTGGATCAGCTGACGCAGCACGATCCGCGGCGGATCGGGCCGTTCGAGGTGCTGGGACGGCTGGGTGCCGGCGGCATGGGGCTGGTCTATCTCGCGCGTTCGGCGTCCGGCCGGCGCGTGGCGATCAAGACCGTCCGGACGGAGCTGGCCGAGGACCAGCTGTTCCGGGTCCGCTTCACGCGTGAGGTGGAGGCGGCCCGCGCCGTCTCCGGCTTCTACACGGCCGCGGTCGTGGACGCCGACCCGCGCGCCGCCGTGCCGTGGCTGGCCACCGCCTACGTCCCCGCGCCCTCGCTCGAAGAGATAGTGAACGACTGCGGCCCGATGCCGGCCCAGGCGGTGCGCTGGCTGGCCGCGGGCGTGGCCGAGGCGCTCCAGTCCATCCACGGCGCGGGCCTGGTGCACCGCGACCTCAAGCCGTCGAACGTCCTCGTCGTGGAGGACGGGCCCCGGGTGATCGACTTCGGCATCGCGTCGGGCGTCTCGAACACACGTTTGACGATGACGAACGTCGCCGTCGGTACGCCCGCCTACATGTCCCCCGAGCAGGCCAAGGACTCCCGCAGCGTCACCGGCGCCAGCGACGTCTTCTCCCTGGGCTCCATGCTGGTCTTCGCCGCCACCGGCCACCCGCCCTTCCACGGCGCCAACCCGGTCGAGACGGTCTTCATGCTGCTCCGTGAGGGCCCGGACCTCGAAGGACTCCCGGACGAGCTGCGGCCGCTCATCGAGTCCTGTATGCAGATGGACCCGACGGCCCGCCCCAACCCGGCCGACCTCCAGGCCCAGCTGGCCCCCCACCTCTTCGGCTCCGGCTCCGACGACAGCGGCACGGCCTCCGCGTGGCTGCCCGAGCGGGCCGTGGGCCTGATCGAGTCCCGCCGCAACGGCCGCCCGGCCGGCAAGCCCGCCCCCGGCGCCGGCCGCAGCGGCGGCGGACGCCCCGCGCCGGGCCCGGCGCCCATCCCGCCCCCGCCCGCGCACGACCCGGTCGTCCCCTCGCCCGCCCCGGCGCCCGCACCGTCCCCCAAGCTCTCGGCTTCGTTCCAGCAGGGAGGCGCCCCCAGCGGTCCCGACACCGGCCCCGTCCGGCTGGCCGGCGCCAAGGTGCCCATCGGCCCGGGCCCGCGTGTCGCGGACGTACGCGCCGCCGCCGTGCAGGCGCCGGCACCGGAGGCCGCCCTCGCCGCCTCCTGGTCCAAGCCGCGCCCGGGCGTCAACGGCACGGACCCCGCCGTGGGCCCCGCGGTCGCCGCGCCCCCGGCCCCTGCCGCGCCGCCCGAGCAGGCCGGCGGCTGGCGGCCCTGGCGCTTCCGCATGTCCAACGACGTCTGGGGCACGCCCTCGGTCGCCGGCGACCTGGTCTACGTCACGTCCTTCGAGGTGCACGCGCTGGACGTGGCCACCGGCCGCCGGCGCTTCAAGACCCGGGACGTCGCCTGGTCCATGGCGGTCGCGGACGGCCGTATCCACGCCTCCGACGGGCCCACGCTGTTCGCCCTGGACGCCCGGGAGGGCGCCGACCTCTGGCGCCTCCAGACGGACGCCTGGGTGTACACGCTCAAGGCCGACCGCGGCACGGTCGTCACCGGCACCCGCGGCGGCGGTGTCCAGGGCTGGGAGGCCTCCAGCGGCCAGAAGCTGTGGGAGGTCACCGGCTGCCAGTCCGACTTCGAGTCCCCCGAGGCGGGACCGGCCCTGCACGACGGCACGGTGTACGTGTGGCAGGACGCCCGGCTGCGCGCCCTGGACGCCCGCACCGGCGACGAGCGCTGGTCGTACCCGATCGGCGACGCGGCCTCCTGCGGCGGCGTGCCGATCCGGCTCACCCAGGCCACCGACGGCTATGTCTACGTCTGCGCCGGCACCCGCGTCCTCGCCCTGGACGTGGCCGCCGGGCACGTGAAGTGGCACTTCGAGGCCCCGGCCGTGTTCCTCTGCCCGCCCACCTTCGTCCCCGGCCCGGCCGTCACCGGCGGCGGCATCTACCTCGCCGACTATCTCGGCACGGTCTACGCCCTGGACGCCACCGACGGCCGCGACCGCTGGCGCATCGCCACCGAGTCCCGCTCCTGCGTCGACCCCGTGCTGGTCGCCGCCGGCCATGTCCACGTGGGCAGCGGCAAGGGCCTCTACACCCTCGACGCGGTCACCGGCACGCCCAAGTGGCGCTTCCAGGCGGGCGGCGACATCGTAGGCGCGCCCTCGGTCGCCGAGGGCCGTATCCACTTCGGCTCCACCGACCACCTGCTCTACACCCTGAAGGCCGACGACGGCCGGCTCCGCTGGAAACTCGCCACCGGCGGCGAGATCACCGGCTCCCCGGTCGTCCGGGACGGGGTGGTGTACGCGTGCAGCAAGGACCGCTGCGTGTACGCACTGGACGCGGAGAAGGGCACGGGCACGGCACGCACCGCCTGACGCGCACCGCCCGACCCTCCCGGGACGGCCGTCGTCACGGCGTACGGAAGGGGTGCTCCGGACGGCGGCCGCCGCTCGCCGGGGAGCGGCCGTGCACCGCTCCCCTCCACGACGCTACGCCGGGTACGGGCCGGTCGCCACGCCACGGGACGCCCGGCGGCGGGGCGTCAGCCCCGCAGTTCCGTCAGGAAGTCGATCAGCGCCTCGTTCACCTCGGCGGGCCGCTCCTGCTGCGTCCAGTGGCCGCAGCCCGGCAGCACGAGCGGTTTGCGGCGCAGGTCCGGCATCAAGTCCGGCAGCCGCTCGATCAGTTCCGGCGTCCCCGGGAAGGCCGGGACCAGGTCGCGGTCGCCGTACACGTACAGGGCGGGCGCGGTGACGACCGCGCCCTGCCAGGGGGCGGTCAGCTCCCAGTTGCGGTCCAGGTTGCGATACCAGTTGAGCGCGCCGGTGAACCCCGGCGCGAAGCTCTCGGTGAGCACGTCGAGGTCCTGCTCGGTGAGCCACGCGGGCAGCACCTCGGGGTCCGGCGCGTCCGTGAGCCAGCCGCGCTCCAGGTCGACCAGGGCCTGCTCGGGACGCCCGGCGTCCGGCGCGTCACCGGAAGCGGAGTACAGCAGCTTGCGCAGGGTCGTGCGGGCGTCGGCGGCGAACTCGGCGTCCGCGGCCCCCGGCCGGCTGAAGTAGTTCCAGTAGAAGCGGCCCTCGAACCGCTCCTGCATGGTCTGCAGCGGAGGCCGGTCACCGCGGAACGGCGGCGGCACGCTCAGCCCGGCCACCCCGCGCACCACGTCAGGCCGCAGCAGCGCGGTGTGCCAGGCCACCGGCGCGCCCCAGTCGTGCCCGACGACGAACGCCCGCTCCTCGCCCAGCGCGTGGACCAGCCCGACCACGTCCCCCACCAGGTGGAGGATGCTGTACGCGGCCACGTCCTCGGGGCGGTCGCTGCCGCCGTACCCGCGCTGGTCGGGCGCGACCACCCGGAAACCGGCCTCGGCCAGCGGCCCGAACTGGTGCCGCCAGGAGTGCCAGGACTCCGGGAAACCGTGCAGCAGCACCACGAGCGGACCCTCGCCCTGCTCCGCGATGTGCAGTCGTATGCCATTGACGTCGATCATCCGATGCTCAACCACGCCCCGAGCATACGGGTGTAGTGGTAAACGACTTCACTCGCGCAACCGGTACTCCCGCGACCGCCCGGCGAACAACCGGGCCTGCCGCTCACGCGCCGCGTTCCCGAGTGCGATGAGATGCGGGGCCTGTGCGAACCCCTGAGCCCGCCCCGCCTCACACGCCGCCCACAGCGCCCGCACGGTCCCCTGCACGGCCTCGGTCGGATACCCGGCGAGGACGGTGGCGCACGCGGTCGCCGCCGCCAACGCCCCGCCCTCCGGCACGAGTTCCGACACCAGCCCGATCTCGTACGCCCGCCGGGCCGAGATCCGCTCCGCCGTCCCCATCAGCGCCATCCGCGCGACCTCCCCGTAGGGCATGCGCTGTGCCATGAGGACGGACTCGTAGGCGCTGACCATGCCGTACGTGGTGTGCGGGTCGAAGAACGAGGCGGTGGTGTCCGCGACGACGAACTCGGCCTCGCCGAGCAGGTAGAAGGCCCCTCCGCACGCCATGCCGTGCACGGCGGCGACGACCGGTTTCCACAGGTCGTTCGCCTTCGGCCCGATACCCAGCAGCGGATCGTCCTGCGCGTAGGGCGAGTTCGGCTGCGGCACGACGGCGTCCCGGTCGATGCCGGTGCAGAAGGCGCGCTCCCCGGCCCCGGTGAGGACGATCGCCCGCACGGCGTCGTCGAACCGCAACTCGTGCCAGGCGGAAACCAGTTCGTCGGCCATGGCGAGGTCGACGGCATTGAGCCGGCCGGGCCGGTCGAGCGTCACGACGGCGACCCCGCTGTTCCGGTCGGCCCGTACGAGCACCCCGCTCATGACCGCTCCGGGACCCACTGGGGGAGGCCGTCGTGGAAGACGGCCCGCACCCGGGCGCCGATGCGCAGGCGTTCCGGCGGGAAGGAGCCGAGGGACTGCCCGGCCCCGGTGACCAGATTCCCCACCAGCCGGATCCGGGGTGCCTCGTCCAGCTCGACGACGACCACGTTGTACGGCGCCTGCGCGGCGTAGTCGGGCAGCAGCGGCGGATGGGCGACGACGTACGACCAGATCCGGCCCCGGCCGGACACCGGACGCCACTCGCTCGCGAAGGACTGGCAGTGCGGGCAGCAGGGCCGGGGCGGAAAGCGGAGTTCTCCGCAGTCGCCGCAGGCCTGGACGCGGAGTTCGCCCTGGGCGGCGTACTCCCAGAACGGGGCGCCGTCGGCGTCGGGGACGGGACGCAGCATGGGGTGCTCCTCAACTCCTCAGCAGCAGGGCGGAGGTCGGGACCCCTTCGCCCGCGGTGACCAGACAGGCGGAGGCGCCCGGCACCTGCGCGGTACTGGTGCCGCGCAGCTGCTTCACCCCCTCGTTGATGAGGTTGAAGCCGTGCACGTAGGCCTCGGACAGCCCGCCCCCGCCGGTGTTCACCGGCAGCAGCCCCCCGGTCTCCAGCGCCCCGCCCTCGGTGAACGCCCCGCCCTCACCGCGCCCGCAGAAGCCGTAGCCCTCCAGGGAGAGCAGGACCAGGGGCGTGAAGGCGTCGTAGATCTGGGCGACGTCGACGTCCTCGGGGGTCAGGTCGGAGTGTTTCCACAGGTGCCGGGCGGCGCTCCAGGCCGGGCCGGTGAGGGGGTCGTCGTTCCAGTAGTTGACCATGCCGTGGTGCTGGGCGGGGAGCGACTGGGCGGCGGAATGGACGTAGACGGGCCTGCGCCGGCAGTCGCGGGCGCGCTCGGCGGAGACCACCACACACGCCAGCGCCCCGTCCGTCTCCAGGCAGTTGTCGAAGAGGCACAGCGGCTCGCTGATCCAGCGGGAGCTCATGTACATCTCGCGGGTCAGGGGCCGGTCGTACATGATCGCGGCGGGGTTCTGGTTGGCCCGGTTGCGGCAGGCCAGGGCGACGTTGAACAGGTGGTCGCGGGTGGCGCCGTACTCGTGCAGGTAGCGGCGGGTGAGCATCGCGATCTCGTCGGCCGGCCTCAGCAGCCCGAACGGCCGGGTCCACTGGGCCGGGGTCGGGAGCTGGACGGTGGTGTTCGTCCAGGGCCGGGGCCCGCTGCCCCGCTTGCGGGACCGCCAGGCCACCCCGACGCTCGCCTGTCCGGCCGTGATGGCCGCGGCGAGATGGGCGACGGTGGCGCACGAACCCCCGCCCCCGAAGCCGACCTTGCTGAAGAAGGTGAGGTCGCCGAAGCCGCAGGCCTTCCCCAGCTCCACCTCGTCGGTCTCCTCCATGGTGTAGGAGGCGAGGGCGTCGACCTCGCCGGGCGCGATCCCCGCGTCGTCGAGGGCGACCAGGACGGCCCGGCAGGCGAGGCTGCGTTCGTCCTCGGGGAGCCGTTTGGCGAAGGGCGTCTGGCCTATGCCGACGATGGCGGTGGCGTCCTTGAGGGCTCCCGATCCTGCTGCCATGCTGCGCGCACCTCCGGGCCCGAACGGTCGCTGACAGGCCGTCAGATTACAGATAATCTGACGGGTAGTCAGCTCCTACGTCACCGGGAGGCGCGCTGTGCGAGCGGATACGGCAGGGGGAAGCGTTCCGGACCTGGTCAGGGCGGCGGCCGAGCGGTACGCGGACATCGAGGCGGTCGTCGAGGGCCGGACCCGCGTCACCTACGCGGAACTGGGCGCACGCGTCGAGCGCGCGGCGGCGGCCTGCATGGCGACCGGGGTCGAACCGGGCGACCGGGTCGGCATCTGGGCCCCGAACACGCTCGACTGGATCGTCGCAGCCCTGGGAGCGGTCTCCGCGGGCGCGGTGCTCGTGCCGTTGAACACCCGGTTCAAGGGCGCCGAGGCGGCGGACGTACTGCGCCGCAGCGGCACCCGGCTGCTGTTCGTCACCGGCACGTTCCTCGGCGCCTCGTACGTGGCGTCCCTGCGCCGGGCGGCGGGAGACGGCCCGGGCACCGGCCCCCTGCCCGGCCTGCCGGAGCTGCGGCACGCGGTCGTCCTCTCGGACGACGCCCCGGCCGGCTTTTCGACCTGGAAGGACTTCCTGGCGAGCGGGGAGGGGACGGGGGCGGCGGACGTCCGCGACAGGTCTGCGGCCGTGCGGGGGACCTGGCCCTCGGACATCATCTTCACCTCGGGCACGACGGGCCGCCCCAAGGGCGCCGTCATCACCCACGAGCAGACACTGCGGGCGTACGGCATCTGGAGCGACCTGGCGGGCCTCACCCGGGGCGACCGCTACCTGATCGTCAACCCCTTCTTCCACACCTTCGGCTACAAGGCCGGGGTGATCGCCTGCCTCATGCGGGGCGCGACGATGATCCCCCAGCCCGTGTTCAATGTGACCACGGTCCTCGCCAACATCGCCGCCGAGCGGATCTCCGTACTCCCCGGCCCCCCGACCCTCCTCCAGTCCCTCCTGGACCACCCCGCGCGGGACGCCCACGACCTGACGGCCCTGCGCCTGGTCGTGACGGGAGCGGCGGTCGTGCCGCTGCGCCTGGTGGAGCGGCTGCGCACCGAACTCGGCATCGGCACGGTCCTCACCGCCTACGGCCTCTCCGAGGCGAGCGGTGTCGTCACGATGTGCCGGCGCGGCGACGACCCGACGGTGATCGCGTCCACGTCGGGCCGGGCCATCCCCGGCACGGAGGTACGGGTCGTCGACCCCGAGGGCCGGCCCCTGGCACCCGGCCTGCCCGGCGAGGTCCTGGTGCGCGGCTTCCACGTCATGAGCGGCTACTACGAGGACGAGCGGGCCACCGCCGAGGTGCTGTCCCAGGACGGCTGGCTGCGCACCGGCGACATCGGCGTCCTGGACGCCGCGGGCAACCTGCGCATCACCGACCGCCTCAAGGACATGTTCATCGTCGGCGGCTTCAACGCCTACCCCGCCGAGATAGAACAGCTCCTGGGCCTCCATCCGGACGTGGCGGACGTGGCGGTGATCGGCGTACCGGACGCCCGGCTCGGGGAGGTCGGCAGGGCCTACGTCGTACGGCGCCCCGGCGCCCTGCTGACCGCCGACGACCTGATCGCCTGGTCCCGCAGGGAGATGGCGAACTACAAGGTCCCCAGAAGCGTCCGGTTCGTCGCGGAACTGCCGCGCAACGCGAGCGGGAAGGTCGTGAAGGGCGCCCTGCGGGATCCGGTCACCGGCTGACCGGCAGGGCCGGGGTGCCGGTGACGGACATCATCAGGGAGTACAGGGTGGTGTCGGCCGCGATGAACAGGCGGTTGCGCCGGGCGCCGCCGAAGCGGACGTTGGCGACCGTGCCGGGCACCAGGATGCGGCCGATCAGCGTGCCGTCGGGGTCGTAGCAGTGCACGCCCCCGGCCATCGCCGCGGCCCAGAGCCGCCCCCGGTCGTCGAACCGGATGTTGTCGAAATTGCCGTTGCCGCACGTGGCGAAGACATCTCCGCCGGTCAGGCTGCTGCCGTCCTCGCCGACGCCGAAGACGCGGATGTGGTTGGCGACGCTGTCCGACACGTACAACTGCCGCTCGTCCGGCGAGAAGACCAGCCCGTTGGGCCCCTGGAACCCGTCGGCGGCCAGCCGGACCTCGCCGCTCGTGGGGTCGAGGCGGTAGACGTTGCGGGCGCCGATCTCGCTCTCGGCGCGATGCCCCTCGTAGTCGGTGGCGATCCCGAACTCGGGGTCGGAGAACCAGATCGACCCGTCCGACTTCACGACGGCGTCGTTCGGGCTGTTGAGCCGCTTGCCCCGGAACCGCTCGGCGAGCACGGTGACCGAGCCGTCGTGCTCGGTCCGGGTCACCCGCCGGTTGCCCTGCTCGCAGGTGATCAGGCGGCCCTGGCCGTCCAGGGTGCTGCCGTTCGGGTAGCCGGCGGGGGAGCGGAACACCCCGACGGCCCCGGTGGTCTCGTCCCACCGCAGCAGCCGGTCGTTCGGGATGTCGCTCCACACGAGGTACCGCCCGGCGGGCACGTACACCGGCCCCTCGGCCCACCGGCACCCCTCGTACAGCGTCTCCAGCCGCGAGTCCCCCGCCTGACACCTGCCGGTCCGGAACCGCTCGTCGAGGGTCTCGTAGAGGTGGGGCTGCTCGCCGGGCATGGGGGCCGCCTTCCGGCTCGGAGGGTGATCTGCGCGGACCCACTATCGCGCGGGCCGGCCGACGGCGCACTACGCCGGGCCGATCACACCCAGGGTCGGTATGGTAAGCGGTATGGCAACGAAGAAGTACACCGTGACGCTGCCGGAGGAGCTCGCCGAGGAGATCCGGCAGGAGGTCGGGTCCGGTGGCTTCAGCTCCTATGTGACACGGGCCATAGAGCGTCAGCGGGAGCTGGACAGGCTCGGGGAACTGGTGGCCCGGCTGGAGCACGAGCACGGCCCTGTCACCGACGACGAGCTCGCGTCGGCCGAGGCCGAGCGCAGGGAGTTCGAGCGTCATTTCACCGAGCAGGGCACGGTGGCCGGCGAGCGGGACCGGAGGGCGGGCTAGTGGTGCCGTCCTGCTACGTGCTGGACTGCGAGGCGTTGTCCCGGACCGTCCTGGGGGACCGGGTGATGCTCGCCCGGCTCAAGGACGCGCACCGTTCCGGCATCCGCGTCGTGACCAGCTCGATGACGCTGATCGAGGCCTGCCACGGCCGGGTGAGGCGCGAAGCCTGGGCTTGGGCGATGTCGCGTGTCGTGGTGGAACCCGTGACGCGGGAGGTCGCCGACGCCGCTGTCTCCCTGCTCCAGGAAACGGGCCTGCACGGCCACAGGTACGCGATCGACGCGGCCCTGGCCGTGATCGCGGGCCGGCAGCCCGCAGGCGCGGTGCTCTTCACGTCCGACGAGGACGACATGGGGAAACTGTGCGGGCCGGGCGTGCGGGTCGTTCCGCTCTGATGCGACGCCGATGCCCGCGGACACACCTCGGCCGCGACGGCTCCCCCTCCGCGCCGTCGCGGCCGAACCCCGTGTAACGGTGGCTTACTTCGTCGGCTTGAACGGCTCCGACGTGGCGTGCAGGTCCTTCGTCTCCAGCGGCTCGCCGGTGGCGTGCAGGTCCTGCTTCTTGACGGCGCCCTCGTCCGTGGCGTGCGGGTCCTTGGTCTCCAGCGGCTCGTCCGTGGCGTGCAGGTCCTGCGGCTTGAGCTCGTCGCCCATGATCGTCAACTCCCCTTGGCGTGGAACAGGCAGTGAGGTCGGCGGGCCCGCCCGGTCACTCCCCCGAGGGTGGCCGGGCAGGCCCGCCCGGGCCGCTCGCCCCGAAACCGGAGCGAGGCCCGTGCGGTGACCCGTCTGCCCCCCGACGCGACGGATCGACTGCGTCCATCATGGCGTGGGGGGATAAACGAATGATGAACGCCTCGGCGGAGCCTCAGGCCGCCTGCACCGGGGACAGCAGCGCACGCACCTCGGCGGCCTCGGGCGAGCCCAGCTCCTCGTAGATGCCGGCCGCTTCCTGCCAGCACACCTGGGCCCGGCCGGTCTGGCCGATGCCGCTGAGCGCGCGCCCCAGGACCGTGAGGACGTTGCCCCGCCGCCACTCCCCGCCGATCCCGCGCAGCACGGTGAGCGCCATCTCGGCGTTGGCGGCCGCCCGTGCCGCGCGCCGGGCGGCGAGATCCACCTCGGCCAGCCGGAACAGGCTCATGCCCTCCCAGAGGCGCTGCCTGCTGTCGCGGAACACCTCCAGGGCCTCCTGGAGCCGGGCGGCCGCGTTGCCCAGTTCGCCGCTCTGGGTGAGAGCGAGCCCGAGGGCGTAGCGGGCGTTCGCCCCGCGCATCGAGTTGCCCATGCCGTCGTAGATGTCGATGCCCTCCTGGGCCAGCGCGACCGCGCTCTGGGTCCGCCCGGTCGCCAGGTGGATCCGGGAGAGGTTGCACAGGGCGGCGGCCTCGCCCGGGCGGTCGCCCAGGGCCCGGAAGTGCTCGATGGCCCGGGAGAGGTGCTCCTCGCCGTCCGTGTGCCGGTTCTGGTAGAGCGCGATGATGCCGCGGGCGTTGCGCGCCCAGCAGACGGGGAGCAGGTCGTCGGACTCCTGCGCGAGGCGGATGGCCCGTTCCGCCTCCTCCTCGGCCCGTTCGAAACGGCCGCCCACGTGGTGGACGTTGACGAGCGTCATCAGCGCTCGTGCCTCCGCCCGCCCGAGGCCGTGCGAGCGGGCCGCGCGGACCAGCGCCTCGGCCGTCGCCTCGTACTCCTTGGAGTTGGCCCCCGACTCGGAGAGGTCGTGCGCGGCCCACAGCATGTCGATCGCCCGGGGGAGGGTCTCCGGCCGCCCCGCGGACTGCCGTACGCAGGCGAGGAGGCAGATGGCCTCCGCGTACAGCCAGTCCTGCGCGGCGTGCCGGTCGTCGAACCGCAGCCCCGGGTACGTCGTGGGCTCCAGATGATCCACCAGCCGGTCCCCCGGCCGCTCGATCGCGTACACGCCCGCCGCCGACGCCAGGTAGAAGTCCAGCAGCCGGGACAGTGCCGATCCCCGCTCGCTCGGGGGCAGTTCGTCCCGTTCGGCGCAGGCACGCGCGTAGAGCCGGACCAGGTCGTGGAAGCGGTAGCGGCCGGCGGCGGCCGATTCGAGGAGGGAGGTGTCCACGAGGGACTCCAGCAGGTCCTCCGTGTCCTCGACCGGCAGGTCCAGGACCGCCGCCGCTGCGGCGAGAGAGATGTCCGGGCCGTCCGCGAGGCCCAGCAGGCGGAACGCGCGGGCCTGCGCGGGTTCCAGCTGGCCGTAGCCGAGCTCGAAGGTGGCCTTGACGGCCAGGTCGCCGGCCTGGAGTTCGTCCAGGCGGCGGCGCTCGTCGGCGAGCTTCGCCGCGAGGACGGACACCGTCCAGGTGCGGCGGGCCGCCAGCCGGGACGCCGCGATGCGGATGGCCAGCGGCAGGAAGCCGCAGGCCGCCACGACGTCCAGGGCGGCTTTCCGCTCGGACGCCACCCGCTCCTCGCCCACGATCTTCGTGAACAGCGCCAGCGCCTCGTCCGGGGACATCACGTCCAGGTCGATCAGGTGGGCGCCCGCCAAATCCACCATCCGCGTGCGGGAGGTGACCAGCGCGGCGCAGCCGTCCGTGCCGGGCAGCAGGGGGCGTACCTGGGCGGCGTCCCGGGCGTTGTCCAGCAGGACCAGCACCCGGCGCCCGGCCAGGACCGAGCGGTAGAGGGCCGCGCGCTCCTCCAGGGAGTCGGGGATCGCCGAGTCGGCCGTGCCGAGGGCGCGCAGGAAGGAGCCCAGGACCGTCTCCGGCTCCGCCGCCCGGGCGCCCGCGCCCTGCAGGTCGACGTAGAGCTGCCCGTCCGGGAACGCCGTGCGTGCCTGGTGGGCCACGTGCACCGCGAGGGTCGTCTTGCCGACGCCGCCGATCCCGGCCAGGGCCGAGACGGCCATGACCCGGCCCTCGGCGGAGGCGAGGATGTCGCCGAGTTCGCGGACGAACGCCGAGCGGCCGGTGAAGTCCGGGACGGTGGCGGGCAGTTGTGCGGGGCGCACCGGGACCGCGGCCGGCTCGGGGGCCGGGGAGGAGGGCTCCGCCAGCGACGGGTCCGCCTGGAGGATCCGCTGCTGCAACTCGCTCAGGCCGGGGCGCGGGTCCACGCCGAGTTCGTCGGCGAGCAGACGCCGGGTGTCGGCGTACACGGCCAGTGCCTCGGCCTGGCGGCCGCTGCGGTAGAGCGCCAGCATCAGGAGCTCGCGGAGCCGCTCGCGCAGCGGGTGGGCCGCGGTGAGGGCCGTGAGTTCGGAGACGGCCTCGGCGTGGCAGCCCTGCTCCAGGTCCATGTCCAGGCGGGATTCGAGGAGTTGCAGCCGCCACTCCTCCAGTCGCACCCGCTGGGCCTCCGCGTAGGGGCCGGGCACTCCCGCCAGGGTCTCCCCGTCCCACAGCGCGAGGGCGCGGCGCAGGGTCTCGCGGGCGCGGCAGAGGTCGCCGGCGGAGCGGGCCTTCTCCGCCTCGGTAGCCAGGTCCTGCGCGACGGCGAGGTCCAGGGCGCCCTCGGTGAGACCGCGGACCGCGTAGCCGCCGGACTCGCTGACCAGGACGGCGGTGGTGCCGCCCGGCCGGCGCCCATCGCTGCCCTGGTTCAGCACCTTGCGCAGGCGGGAGGCGTACGTCCGTACCGCCGCCAGTGCCTGCGAGGGCGATTCGTCGCCCCACAGGGCGTCGATCAGCTCCGCCGCCGTGGCCGTCCGGCCCTCGCGCAGCAGCAGGGCGGCGAGCAGGGCGCGTTGCTGGGGGGATCCGGTGGCGACCGGCTCGTCACCGCGCCAGGCACGCACGGGGCCGAGCACAGTGAAGCGCAGGCTCACAGACCCGGCCGGCCCCTCCGGGCCGGCCGTCGCCCTCGCGGCCGGCTCCGGCGATGCCGGCGTCGAGTCGGAGTCGAAACGCCGCTGCTCCGGTACGCGCGGCACACCGTTCGGTACACCGTCCATGCAGTCCCCCTAGACATCCTGAGCAACCACGCCAGTTTGCCTTGTTGACGGTGGATACGTCAGCCGTGGGAGACACCGATCACAGGGCGGCGCACGGGAGTCCACGAGTTCTGCACACTCTCTCCGCGCACACCAGGCCAGGCCGAGTGGATCACGCCATCACGTCCGGAAGCAGCCCATGTCCGCGTAGCTGACGCACCGTCAGATCAGCGCTACCGTGAGCGCCATGGACACCCACGACAGCACATTTCCGCTGATCATCTCCGTGGACGACCACACTGTGGAGCCCGCGGGCGTCTGGCAGGACCGGCTTCCGGGGAAGTACCGGGGTGTCGGACCACGGATCGTCCGGGCCCCGGTGAAGGAGATGACGTTCCTCGGGGGCCGTTTCAAGCCGGTCATGGGGCAGCCCGGGGACGACGGGCCCGTCGGGGACTGGTGGGTCTACGAGGAGCTGCGGCGGCCCCTGACCCGGCTCGACACGGCCGTCGGGTACGGCAGGGACGAGATCCGGCTGGAGGTCATCACCTACGAGCAGATGCGGCCCGGGTCCTACGACGTCACCGAGCGGCTCGCCGACATGGACGTCAACCACGTCCAGTCCGCCCTGTGTTTCCCGACGTTCCCGCGCTTTTGCGGCCAGACCTTCACCGAGGCGAAGGACCACGAGCTGGGCCTGCTCTGCGTACGGGCCTACAACGACTGGATGGTGGAGGAGTGGTGCGGACCGGACGCGCAGGGGCGGCTCATCCCCCTGCCCATCGTCCCGCTGTGGGACGCCGGGCTGGCGGCCGCCGAGGTCCGGCGCAACGCCGCCCGCGGGGTCCGTGCCGTCGCCTTCTCCGAGATACCGCCGTTCCTCGGACTGCCCTCCATCCACACCGACGGCTGGGACCCGTTCCTCCAGGCCTGCGACGAGACCGGCACCGTCATCGCCATGCACATCGGCTCCAGCAGCCGCATGCCGTCCACCTCCCCCGACGCCCCGCCCGCCGTCGGCTCCACCATCACCTACGCCAACTGCTGCTTCTCCATGGTCGACTGGCTGATGAGCGGCAAGTTCGAGCAGTTCCCGAACCTCAAAGTCATGTACGCCGAGGGGCAGATCGGGTGGATCCCCTACATCCTGGAGCGGGCCGACGTGGTGTGGGAGGAGAACCGCGGCTGGGGCGGAGTCGCCGACAAGGTGCACCGGCCACCGTCCGAACTCTTCGCCGAGCACGTCTACGGATGCTTCTTCGACGACGCCTTCGGCCTGCGCAACCTCGACTCCATCGGCGTCGGCAACGTCCTCTACGAGACCGACTACCCGCACTCCGACTCCACCTGGCCCAAGTCCCGCGAAGTCGGCGAGGCGCAGATGGGGCACCTGGAGGAAGACGTGGTCGAGCGGATCGTGCGCGGCAACGCCATCGAGCTGCTCGGGCTGACGGAGGAAGGGCTGTGGCCGGGCGGCGGCGGTGGTGCGCGGTGAGCCTCCGGTACGGGATGCAGCTCCCCGTCCAGTCGCAGAGCACCCTCTACGCCGAGGCGTGGGAGGCGGAGGCCGGACCGGACGACCTGCTGGAGATCGCCCGCGCCGCCGACTGGGCCGGATTCGACTACCTGGCCAGTTGTGATCACGTCGGCATCCCCCGCCGGCTGGCCGCAGCGATGAGCACCGTCTGGTACGACCCCGTCGCCACCCTCGCCTTCCTCGCCGCCGCCACCGAACGGGTCCGGCTGCTCAGCCACGTCGCGATCGTCGGGCTGCGCCACCCCCTGCTCACCGCCAAGCAGTACGCCACCCTCGACCACCTCAGCGGAGGCCGGCTGGTCCTCGGGGTCGGCGCCGGGCACGTCCAGGAGGAGTTCGAGGCACTGGGCGTCGACTTCCACGGCCGCGGGGCCGTGCTGGACGAGTGCCTCGACGCCCTGCGCGCCGCCCTGGGCCCCGACGAGTTCCCCGAGCACCACGGCAAGCTGTACGACTTCGCCGGGCTCGGCCAGCGGCCCCGGCCGGCGCAGGACCGGGTCCCCGTCTGGGTCGGTGGCAGTTCCCCCGCCGCCGTACGCCGGGCCGCGCTCAAGGGCGACGGGTGGCTGCCGCAGGGGGATCCGAGGGACCGGCTGCCCGGGCAGGTCGCCCGGATCAGGGAACTGCGTGAGCAGGCCGGGGTGCGGGGCGCGTTCACCGTGGGTGCCATCGCCGAGCCGCTGTACGTCGGCACGCCCCGGTGGGAGGTGGGGCGCCGCACCCTCACCGGCGGGCCGCGGGAGCTCGCCGAGTCGCTGCGGGCCTACCGGGCGATGGGTGTGCACCAGATCCAGGTGCGGTTCCGCAGCCGGAGCCGCAGCGAACTCACCGACCAGATCGCGGCGTTCGGCGCCGAGGTCGCCCCTGAGCTGTGAGGAGACCCCATGGGCAAGCTCGACGGACGGGTCGTCATCGTCACCGGCGCCGCACGCGGCCAGGGCGAGCAGGAGGCCCGGCTGTTCGCGGCCGAGGGGGCCCGGGTGGTCCTCACGGACGTGCTCGACGACCAGGGCGAGGCCCTCGCGAAGGAGATCGGCGCGCGGTACGTCCATCTGGACGTGGGGCGGGAGGACGACTGGCAGGCCGCCGTCACGGCCACCAAGGAGGCGTACGGCCACGTCGACGGGCTCGTCAACAACGCCGGCATCCTGCGCTTCAACTCCCTCCTCGACACACCCCTCGACGAGTTCATGCAGGTCGTGCAGGTCAACCAGGTGGGCTGCTTTCTCGGCATGAAGACGGTCGCCCCGGAGATGGCCGACGAGGGCACGATCGTCAACACCGCCTCCTACACAGGCCTGACCGGCATGGCCGCGGTGGGCGCATATGCGGCGACCAAGCACGCCGTGGTGGGTCTGACCCGGGTCGCCGCCCTGGAACTGGCCGGGCGGGGCATCCGCGTCAACGCCGTCTGCCCGGGGGCGATCGACACGGCGATGTCCAACCCGGCCCTGCTCGACCCGGACGCCGACCCGGAGGAGACGGCGCGCGGCCTCGACCGGCTGTACCGCGGGCTCGTGCCACTGGGCAGGGTCGGGCGGCCGGAGGAGGTGGCCCGGCTCGCGCTGTTCCTGACCTCGGAGGACTCGTCGTACATCACGGGCCAGCCGTTCGTGATCGACGGCGGGTGGCTGGCGGGCGTCAGCGTCATTTGAACGCTGTAGCTGACGAAGCGTCAGCTATTGACGGCTCCGGAGGCCGGTGGAACAGTCGGAGCCATAAATCTGACGGTTCGTCAGAACTGACCGTGGGGCGGTGAACCTCCTTGGAATTCGGCATCTTCGTTCAGGGATACGTCGGCAAACGGGCCGAGACCGACCCGCTCGCCGAGCACAAGGCGCTGATGGAGGAGACCGAGTACGTCATCCAGGCCGACAAGTCCGGCTTCAAGTACGCCTGGGCTTCCGAGCACCACTTCCTGGACGAGTACTCGCACCTGTCCGCCAACGACGTCTTCCTCGGGTACCTGGCGCACGCGACCGAGCGGATCCATCTCGGCTCGGGGATCTTCAACCCGCTCGCCCCGGTCAACCACCCGGTGAAGGTCGCCGAGAAGGTCGCCATGCTCGACCATCTCAGCGGCAACCGCTTCGAGTTCGGCAGCGGGCGGGGCGCCGGATCGCACGAGATCCTCGGGTTCATGCCCGGGATCACCGACATGAACCACACCAAGGAACTCTGGGAGGAGACCATCGCCGAGTTCCCCAGGATGTGGCTCCAGGACGAGTACCAGGGCTTCCAGGGCAAGCACTGGTCGCTGCCGCCGCGCAAGGTCCTGCCCAAGCCGTACGGCGGCTCGCACCCGGCCATGTGGTACGCGGCCGGGTCGCCCCCGTCGTACGCCATGGCCGCCAAGAAGGGGCTCGGCGTGCTCGGCTTCAGCGTGCAGAAGGTCTCCGACATGGAGTGGGTGCTGGAGCAGTACAAGACGGCGATCGTGGACGCGGAGCCGGTCGGGGCGTTCGTCAACGACAACGTGATGGTGACGACCACGGCGATCTGCGCGCCGACCCATGCGGAGGCCGTGCGGATCGCCGCGAGCGGTGGGCTGCACTACCTGCCCTCGCTGGTGTTCCGGTACCACGACACCTTCCCGCGGCCCGAGGGGTTCCCGGTGTGGCCACAGACGCTGCCGGAGTACACCGAGGAGTTCGTGGAGGCGCTGATCGAGGAGGAGTTGCTGATCTGCGGGGATCCGGACGAGGTGCTGCGGCAGTGCAAGCGGTGGGAGCAGGCCGGGGCGGATCAGCTGAGTTTCGGGTTGCCGGTGGGGGTGCCGAAGGAGGAGACGCTGCAGACGATCCGGCTGGTCGGGGAGTACGTGATTCCCAGGATCGATACGGATCCCGTTCATCGGACTTCGCGGTTCCGGAGTGCCGCTTGATCGCCTCGGCGGGTGCGGCGTTCGTTGTGGCTTGTCGCGCAGTTCCCCGCGCCCCTGAAAGGCGACCAACCCGAAGGAGTTGAGCGGGCATGCTCGATCACGTCATCAAGGGCGCGACCGTCGTGGACGGGACGGGTGCCCCGGCATACACCGCCGACGTCGGCATCCGCGACGGGCGGATCGCTGTCATCGGTCGGCTCACCGAGGAAAGCCGAACCACCGAGGACGCCCGTGGCCTCGTCCTCACCCCCGGCTTCGTCGACCCGCACACCCACTACGACGCCCAGCTCTTCTGGGACCCGTACGCCACGCCCTCGCTCAACCACGGGGTCACCACCGTCGCGGGCGGGAACTGCGGGTTCACGCTGGCGCCGCTGCACCCGGACCGTCCCGAGGACGCCGACTACACGCGGCGGATGATGTCCAGGGTCGAGGGCATGGCGCTGGTGGCGCTGGAGGAGGGGGCGCCCTGGAACTGGCACTCCTTCGGGGAGTACCTGGACGCACTGGAAGGGCGGATCGCCGTCAACGCCGGGTTCATGGTGGGGCACTGTGCGCTGCGGCGGTACGTGATGGGGCCGGACGCGGTAGGCGGACAGCCGAGCCAGGAGCAGCTCGCCGCGATGGTGCGGCTGCTGCGGGAGGCCATGGACGCCGGGGCGTGGGGGCTGTCCACGACCCAGTCGAGCAGTCACTCCGACGGGGACGGGCAGCCCGTCGCCTCACGGCATGCCCAGCCGGCCGAGCTGCTGGCGCTGTCGCGGGCCGTGGGGGAGTGCGAGGGTACGCAGATCGAGGCGATCGTCGCGGGCTGTCTTGACCAGTTCAGCGACGCTGAGATCGACCTGTTCGTGGAGATGAGCGCGGTGGCGGGGCGGCCGCTGAACTGGAACGTGCTGACGATCGACGCGGCCGTTCCCGAGCGCGTGCCCCGGCAGTTGCTCGCGAGCGAGCAGGCGCGGAAGGCGGGCGGCAGGGTCGTGGCGCTGACCATGCCGATCCTCACGCCCATGAACATGTCGCTGGGGACGTTCTGCGCGCTGAACCTCATCCCCGGGTGGGGGCCGGTCCTCGGGCTGCCCGTGCCCGAGCGGATCGAGAAGCTGCGCGACCCGGACGTGCGGGCCGAGCTGCTGCGGCGGGCCGACTCCAAGGAGGCGGGCGTCTTCCGGCGGCTCGCGAACTTCGGGCGCTACGTCATCGGCGACACCTACAGCGAGGCGAACGCCGGGCTCACCGGGCGCGTGGTGAAGGACATCGCCGAGGAGCGCGGGCAGGAGCCCTTCGCCTGCCTGGTGGAGATCTGCGCCAACGACGGGCTGCGCACGGTGCTGTGGCCGATGCCGACCGACAACGACCCGGCGTCCTGGGCGCTGCGGGCTCAGACCTGGCAGCACGAGGACGTGCTGCTCGGCGGGTCCGACGCGGGCGCCCACCTGGACCGGATGTGCGGGGCGCCGTACACGACCCGGTTCCTCGGGGACTGCCTGCGGGGGCGGAAGCTGGTCGGTCTGGAGCAGGCCGTGAAGATGCTGACCGACGACCCGGCCCGGCTCTTCGGGCTGCGCGAGCGGGGGCAGGTGCGCGAGGGCTGGCACGCCGACCTGGTGCTGCTCGACCCGGGGCGGATCGACGCGGGCCCGGCCACCCTGGTACACGACCTGCCGGGCGGCAGCCCGCGCCTGGACTCCCGGGCGCTGGGGGTGCGGGCCGTGTGGGTCAACGGGGTCGAGGCGATCCGGGACGACGTGGTGACCGGGGCCGTTCCGGGCCGGGTGCTCCGCTCGGGGCGGGACACCGAGACGGTGAGCACGCGGTGACGGCACGGCAGCCGCTGTTCGTCGGCGGCTCCTGGGTGGAGCCGGACGGCGGGCACTACGAGGTGACCGACCCGGCGACCGAGGAGACCGTCGGCTGGGCGCCGGAGGCCTCGCGGGACCAGGTGCTCGCGGCCTGTGCGGCGGCCCGCGAGGCCTTCGGACCGTGGTCGCGCACCGCACCGGAGGAGCGGGCCGCGGTCCTCGGCCGGGCGGCGGGGATCATCGCCGCCCGGCGAGAGGAGTACGCGTCACTGGCTCAGGCGGAGACCGGAGCGACCTTCGGCACCGCGCGCGGCATGCAGGTCGGCGTCGCCGCCGCCCGCTTCCGGCGCTACGCGCGCGTGGAGCCCGCCGAGTGGGCGATCACGCCCCAGATCAACGAGGCCGGGCCGATGGGGAAGGCCGGTGTCGTGGGCGCCCTGGCCGTCCGGCAGCCCGTCGGGGTCGTCACCTGCGTCACCTCGTACAACAACCCCTGGGCCAACCCGGCCGGAAAGGTCGCGCCCGCCCTGGCCATGGGCAACACGGTCGTGGTGAAGCCGGCCCCGCAGGATCCGCTGTCGGTCTACCGGATGGCGCAGGCGCTGGAGGAGGCGGGTGCGCCGCCGGGCGTGGTGAACATCGTGTCCGGCCGGTCGACCGCGGTCGGCGAGGCGGCCGTGGCGTCGCCGGACGTCGACATGGTCAGCTTCACCGGCTCCACGGCGGTCGGGCAGAGCATCGCGGAGGTGTGCGGGCGCGACATGAAACGGCAGTTGATGGAGCTGGGCGGGAAGGGCGCCGCGGTCGTCTTCGACGACGCCGACCTCCGCTCGGCCGTCGCCGGCATCGGCACCACCTTCTCCTTCTACAGCGGCCAGATCTGCACGGCACCGACGCGCGTCCTGGCGCAGCGCGGCATCCACGACCGGCTGGTGGAACAACTGGCCGCCTACGCGGACCGGTTGAAGGTCGGAGACCCACGCGAGCCGGACACCGTCGTCGGGCCGGTGATCTCGGCGGCCCACCGGGAGCGGGTGGAGTCGTACGTCGAACTGGGCCGGAAGGAAGGCGCGGTGGTGGTGGCGGGCGGCGAACGCCCGGACCTGCCCCGTGGCTTCTACGTCGCGCCGACCCTCCTGGCGGACTGCACCAACGATATGCGCGTGTCCCGCGAGGAGATCTTCGGGCCGGTGGTGGCCGTCGTCCCCTTCGACGACGAGGAGGAGGGCATCGCGCTCGCCAATGACACCGACTACGGGCTCATCGACTACGTCTGGTCGGGCGACGTGGCCCGGGCCTTCCGGGTGGCCCGGCGGCTGCGGGCCGGCGGGGTGGGCGTGAACACCGTCGGCCGCAACATGGAGGCGCCCTTCGGCGGCTTCAAGAAGAGCGGCGTCGGCCGGGACGTCGGCTCCTACGCGCTGCACGCCTACAGCGAGGTGCAGGCGATCGTCTGGCCGGGCTGACGCAACTCCTCAGCCGTCCAGGTCCACCCGCACCGTCAGCAAGTTCGTCCCGAGCGCCCGCACCCCCAGGCTGTTGACCCGGGGCAGCCCCCGCAGCCGCGCCACCGGATCGTCCTGCGGCATCAGATGGGCGGTGCCCTCGTGCCAGCGCCCGCGGATCCGCACCCGTACCCGCGGATCCGCCTTGATGTTGCGCACGTACTGCGACCGTTCGCCGAACTCCGACACCAGCCAGAAGGAGCCGCCGACGCGGCGCCCGCCCACCGGTGTCCGGCGGGGCTGTCCCGAGACGCGGCCCGTCGTCTCCAGGACCGTCTGGAGGGGCAGGCGGCGCAGGAGCGGGTTGAGGCGGCGCTGGACGGCGGTGGTCGCGCGGAACCTCAGGTCGGTGCGGCGGGACATCGGCTGCGGGTCTCCTTCGCACGAAGCGCTCACGGTTTCTGCAAGGGATCCTGCTTCAATGATCCCCCACGCGGCAACGAGGAGAGCGGGTGGCTGCGGATGCGGATCGTGACCTGGAACTTGTGGTGGCGCTTCGGGCCGTGGCAGATGCGGCAGAAGGCGATCCTCACGGCCCTGCGGGAGCTGCGGCCCGACATCGTCGGACTGCAGGAGGTGTGGGCGGCCGGAGGCGAGAACCTCGCCGAGTGGCTGGCCGGTGAGCTGGGCCTGCACTGGGCCTGGGGCGCCTCGCCCGCCCCCGAGCGCTGGCAGCGGCGGATCGGGGACCCCACCGTCGGCATAGGCAACGCCGTGCTCAGCAGATGGCCGGTTCTCGACCAGGACGTACTGCCGCTGCCCGCCCCGGCCGACACGGACGACGGCCGCCTCGCCCTCTACGCCCGGCTGGCCGCCCCCGGTCACGAAGTGCCCTTCTTCGCCGCCCACTTCACCTCCGCCCCGGCCGCTTCGGCGGTCCGCTGCCACCAGGCCGCCGCGCTCGCCGCCTTCGTCGCCCGGCACCGCGGCGACACCCACTTCCCGCCCGTCGTCACCGGCGATCTCAACGCCTGGCCCGACTCCGACGAGGTCCGCCTCCTCGGCGGCTACAAGACCGCCCCGGCCGTGCCCGGCCAGGTCCTCCTCGACGCGTGGGAGTACGCCGCCCCGGCCGCCCCCGCCGCGACCTGGGACACGGCCAACCCGTACGTGGCACGCACCCTGGAGCCCAGCGTGCGCATCGACTACATCCACGTGGGCCCACCCGGCCCCGGCGGACTCGGCCACGTCCGCGCCGTACGGCGGGCCTGCGACGCCCCGGTCGACGGGGTGTGGCCCTCCGACCACGCGGCGGTCGTCGCCGACCTGGGGACCGACACCGCCTAGTCGCGCCCCAGGAAGACCGGATTGGTGAACGCCGCCAGCGGCCCGGGGAGCGGTCCCGCGGCCGCCTCGTGGCGCAGTTCGGCCCGGACGTACGCCGCGTACGACGGTGTCGTCCGCCACTCGACCACGCCCGAGCCGGCCACCGGCAGCGGGGCGCCGGTGTGGACGACGCCCTGGTCGGTGACGAGGCGGACCGTGCAGCGCGGGGCGCCGGTGACCTCCAGGCGGACGGTGACCGGGGTGTCGCGGCCGACGGTGAGCCGCTCGCCGATGCCCGCGTGCTCGCCGCGTCCGCCGGAGGCCCGCAGCGACAGCGCGACCCGCGCGGACTCGGCGACGTAGGAGCGCCCCGCCCGGATGCCCTCCTGGATGGCCTCCCGGGTCAGATCGTCGGCGAGGACGACCGTCTGGGGGCTGCCCACCGCGTCCGGGGAGCGGTGCGCGTCGCTGCTGCCCATGGCCGGGATCCAGTCCCGCCCGTCCCGCACGGACGCCACCAGCATGCTGTCCCAGTCGGCCAGCGCCACCTCGTCGTCGGGCGTGTAGGGGCCGTTCCACACCTCGACCGCGTCCGCCTCGCCGAAGCCGAACTTCCAGTTGCAGCCGATGCAGGTGGCGTGCGGGTGGGCCGGGACGACCAGGCCGCCGGCGCGGCGGATCTGCCGGGCGAACCGGCCGAAGCGGTTGTCACGGGCCCGGTAGCGCCAGTCGACGAAGGTGCCCGGGTCGGTGCCGAGCGCGACCACGTGCCCGTTCCTGGTCGTGACCTCCTCTCCGAGCATGACCAGCAGGTCGTCCCCGGCCACGTCGGCCCAGTGCGCGTGCGCGGCGTGCGTGTTGTGCTCGGAGGAGTTGATGAAGTCCAGGCCCGCAGCCCGGGCCAGCTCCCCGATCTCGGCGGGGGTGCGGCGGCCGTCGGAGTGCCAGGAGTGCAGATGGCAGTCGCCCCGGTACCAGGCCCGCCCCCGCCCCTTGGCCCGCTCCGGCGGATACACCGGCTCGACGGCCTCACCCGGCGCCCCGTACGTCAGCGTGACCGTGATCTCGTACGACAGGCCCTGCGGGGCGACCGTGTACGGGCCGAGCGCGATGTGCCAGGTGCCCTCGCGCACCGGGCCCGGGAGGTAGCCGGGCGTCGCGTCGTCCGCGCGGATGAAGAACTCCGTGCGCGCCCCGCCCGACCAGCCGCGGAAGCCCCGGCCGCCCAGCTCGGTGCCGCGGTCGTCGAAGACGCCGATGTCGAGGGCGTTGCCCAGGGTGCCGGCCGGGACGGACGGCCGGTCGTAGGTGTAGGCGACCTTCAGCTCCCGGACCCCGGCCGGGACCTCGACGGGCACGTACACGAAGTCCGGGGAGCCGGGCGGCAGCGTGCCGCGCACGGTCCTGCTCTCCTGGTCCCCGTCGGCCGCTGAAGCGAAGCTCACGCTTCCCAACGTAAGCGCGGCCGCCGCTCCCGTCACGAACAGGGCGCGCCGGCCGAGCCCGCCGTGGCTGTCCTCGCACATGCTGCTGCTCCCAAGGTGTCGTCGGTGACAAGGCATGGGTGGTGCAGGGGTTGCGTGCAACCCTGGTATTCAGCCGTGAACGCCCGCGCACGGGAAGGGGATCGGCGGTTTTCGCCGAAACGGCGGCCGCCGAATGCCGACCGGTCGGTATCGACAGTCGACTCTCCCTCGGGTACAGATGAGCCATGCGCATCGCCGTGACGATCTTCCTCACCGACGAGACGATCACTCCGACCCGGCTGGCCCGGGAGCTGGAGGACCGCGGATTCGCCGGGTTGTACCTGCCCGAGCACACCCACATCCCCGTGGAGCGGACCACGCCGTACCCGGCGGGCGGTGAACTGCCGCCCGAGTACGGCCGCACCCTCGACCCCTTCGTGGCCCTCGGCCAGGCCGCCGCCGTCACCGAACGGCTCGGGCTCGGCACGGGCATCACGCTCGTCGCCCAGCACGACCCGATCGACCTGGCCAAGCAGGTCGCGACCCTCGACCACCTCTCCGGCGGCCGGTTCACGCTCGGCCTCGGCTTCGGCTGGAACGTCGAGGAGGCCGCCGACCACGGCGTGCGGTGGAGCACCCGGCGCGAGCTGGTCCGGGACCGGATGGCGCTGATGCGCGCCCTGTGGTCGGAGGAACCGGTCGCATACGACGGGGAGTTCGGCGGCGTCCGGGCCAGTCACGCGTATCCGAAGCCCGTGCAGAAGCCGCGCGGTCCCGTCGTGGGCCCGCGCACGCTCGTCGGCGGGGCCGCCGGGCCCAAGCTGTTCTCCCACATCAGCGAGTACGCCGACGGCTGGCTGCCGATCGGCGGCCGGGGCCTCGGCGAGTCGCTGCCGGTCCTGCGCGCCGCCTGGGCCGACGCCGGCCGCGACCCCCAGGCCCTCCAGGTGGTCCCCTACGCCGTCCACCCGACCCCGGGCAAGCTCGCCCACTACGCCGACCTCGGCATCGAGGAGGTCGTGGCGCAGCTGCCTCCGGCGGGGGAGGCGGAGGTGCTGAAGACCCTGGACGGCCTGGCCGCCCACCTCTGACAACTTCCCGGCCCGGCAAGCCGGTTGGCGCCCCTCTACTAAACTACCGTTCAGTTCACCACGGGGGGAGAGAGCGTCATGCGGCTTGCCTGGTTTTCCTGGCTCCTGCGTCATTTCACCGAGTACGGCTACAGCCAGGGGCTGCTGCGTGCCGCGATCGGCACGACGGCCGTGCTGGTGACCGCCGCGCTGGTCTGGTTCGCCCTGCACCGGAACAGACCGGCCGCCGTGGCCGCCGCCTGCTTCGTCTCGGCCCTGGGCATCGGCTGGCTGGCCTTCCACTGACGGGGCTGCCCCGAGCCTGATCAGCGCACTCGTATGCTCGAAGAATGACGACTTCCGCGACCTCCGGAACCGGACCCACCGACAACTCCATGCGGCGCGCCCTGAAACGGGCCAGGGACGGTGTCTCGCTCGACGTCGCCGAGGCGGCGGTGCTGCTCCAGGCCCGGGGTGAGCAGCTGGAGGACCTGTCGGCCTCGGCCGGCCGGGTGCGGGACGCGGGGCTGGCGGCGGCCGGGCGGCCGGGCGTCATCACGTACTCCAAGTCCGTCTTCATCCCGCTGACCCGGCTGTGCCGCGACAAGTGCCACTACTGCACGTTCGTCACCGTCCCGGGCAAGCTGCGCCGGGACGGGCACGGGATGTTCATGTCGCCGGACGAGGTGCTGGACATCGCCCGCAAGGGCGCCGCCCTCGGCTGCAAGGAAGCCCTCATCACCCTCGGCGACAAGCCGGAGGACCGCTGGCCGGAGGCGCGCGAGTGGCTCGACGCGCACGGCTACGACGACACCCTCGCCTACGTCCGGGCCATCTCCGTCCGCATCCTGGAGGAGACGGGCCTGCTCCCGCACCTGAACCCGGGCGTCATGAGCTGGACCGACTTCCAGCGCCTCAAGCCCGTCGCGCCCAGCATGGGCATGATGCTGGAGACCACCGCGACCCGCCTCTGGTCGGAGCCGGGCGGCCCCCACCACGGCTCTCCCGACAAGGAGCCCGCCGTGCGCCTGCGGGTGCTGGAGGACGCCGGGCGGTCCTCCGTGCCCTTCACCTCGGGCGTCCTCATAGGCATCGGCGAGACCTACGAGGAGCGCGCCGAGTCGCTGTTCGCGCTGCGCAAGGTCTCCCGCGCCTACCACGGCGTCCAGGAACTGATCATCCAGAACTTCCGCGCCAAGCCGGACACCGCGATGCGCGGCATGCCCGACGCGGAACTGGACGAACTGGTCGCCACGGTCGCCGTCGCCCGGCTCCTCATGGGGCCGAGCGGCAACATCCAGGCCCCGCCCAACCTCGTCGACGACGAGTACGAGCGGCTGATCGGCGCCGGCATCGACGACTGGGGCGGGGTCTCCCCGCTCACCATCGACCACGTCAACCCCGAGCGCCCCTGGCCGCAGATCGAGCAGCTCGCCGAGAAGTCCCGGGCCGCCGGGTTCGAGCTGCGTGAACGGCTGTGCGTGTACCCGGAGTTCGTGAAGCGCGGCGAGCCCTGGCTGGACCCGCGGCTGCGCCCGCACGTGGCAGCGCTGGCCGACCCGGAGACCGGCCTGGCCCGCCCCGAGGCCCTCCCGCAGGGCCTGCCCTGGCAGGAACCCGAGGAGGTCTTCGTCGCGTCGGGCCGCACCGACCTGCACACCTCCATCGACACGGACGGCCGCAGCTCCGACCGCCGGGACGACTTCGACGAGGTGTACGGCGACTGGGGCGCCCTGCGCGAGGCCGCCGCCCCGGGCATGACCCCCGAGCGCATCGACACCGACGTGCGCGAGGCCCTGCGCACGGCCGCCGACGACCCGGCGAGGCTCACCGACGACGAGGCGCTGGCTCTGCTGCACGCGGACGGCCCGGCGCTGGACGCGCTCGCCCGGGTCGCCGACGACGTGCGCAAGTCGGCCGTCGGCGACGACGTCACCTACATCGTCACGCGGAACATCAACTTCACCAACGTCTGCTACACGGGCTGCCGCTTCTGCGCCTTCGCCCAGCGCCGCACGGACGCCGACGCCTACACCCTCTCCCTCGACCAGGTCGCCGACCGGGCCCAGCAGGCCTGGGAGGTGGGCGCGGTGGAGGTCTGCATGCAGGGCGGCATCCACCCGGACCTGCCGGGCACGGCGTACTTCGACATCGCGCGGGCCGTGAAGGAACGCGTCCCGGGCATGCACGTGCACGCCTTCTCGCCGATGGAGGTGGTCAACGGCGCGACCCGCACCGGCATGTCCGTCCGGGAGTGGCTCACGGCGGCCAAGGAGGCGGGCCTGGACACCATCCCGGGCACGGCCGCCGAGATCCTCGACGACGAGGTCCGCTGGATCCTCACCAAGGGCAAGCTGCCCGCGGCCGACTGGATCGACGTCGTGACGACGGCCCACGAGCTGGGCATCCGGTCGTCCTCGACGATGATGTACGGGCACGTGGACCAGCCCCGCCACTGGCTGGGCCATCTGCGCACCCTGGCCGGCATCCAGCAGCGCACCGGCGGCTTCACCGAGTTCGTGACGCTGCCGTTCGTGCACACGAACGCGCCGGTGTACCTGGCGGGGATCGCCCGCCCGGGCCCGACCATGCGCGACAACCGGGCGGTCACGGCCATGGCCCGGCTGCTGCTGCACCCGTACATCCCGAACATCCAGACCAGTTGGGTGAAGCTGGGCACGGAGGGCGCGGCCGAGATGCTCCGCTCGGGCGCGAACGACCTCGGCGGGACCCTCATGGAGGAGACCATCTCCCGCATGGCGGGCTCGTCGTACGGGTCGTACAAGTCGGTGAAGGACCTCATCGCGGTGGCGGACGCCGCGGGCCGTCCGGCCAGGGCCCGCACCACCCTGTACGGGGACGTCGCCGAGGAGCGGCAGCGGGCGGCGGCCGCGTCGGACGGGCACCTGCCGGAGCTGCTGCCGGTGCTGGACTGACGGGCTACTGGCCTCCGGCGTCGGCCGGCTGATGCACCGGCAGGGTGCGGCGGGCCGTGGCGCCGGGGGCCGCGGTGGGCGGTGCGGTCCTGCCGCGGCCCAGCCAGAGCAGCAGCAGGCCGAGGGTGCAGGCGAGTGCGGGCCAGTAGACGTAGCGGAAGTCCGTCGCGGGCATGATCGGCAGATAGCCGAGGATGTAGGCCGCCGAGCTGATGCCCAGCGCCCGCACGGGCAGGGCGAACAGGCCCCGGCCGGGGCGGATCGCCAGCACCAGCGCGACCGTGAGCCAGAACCAGCCGCGGAACAGCCACGGCACGTCCTCGATCATGCCCTTGACGTACGTGCCGAGCGCGTCCTCCAGCCGGGGGTGCGCCACTGCGATGCCCAGGTCGTTGCGGGTGATCCCCGCCTTGTACGCGTAGTCGGTCTCGAACAGCAGGGTCGTGAAGAGCAGCAGGCGGTACTGGAGATAGCCCGGCACGTGCCCGCCCATCTCGCGCAGCCACAGCGACGTGATCGCGCCGGAGTCCCCGCGCAGCCCGTCGGCCGGGCGCCGGTAGCAGGCCCAGTAGGCGTCCGAGAGGGCGCCGACCCGCTCGCACTCCCGTGCGGAGGCCACGAGCCGGTCGCGCAGGGCGGGCGGCACGTCCGCCGACCGCAGCTCCTCCACGCTCAGCACGTGCACGAGGTCGTCGAGCATGATCTGGGCGCCCTGCTTGGTCTGGAGCGGCGCGGCGAACAGGGAGATGGCGGCGGCGGGCACGGCGAGCCCGGCCACGAGGGCCGCCGTGCACGCCACCCACGTACGGCGTCCGGGCCTGCCCCACAGGGCGAGGACCAGCATGACGAAGACGGGGGCCGCGGCCACGACGGCGTTCTTGCGCACCAGGATCGCGTAGGCGAGGAACAGCACGCCCAGCCAGAGCAGGCCCCAGCGCAGGGCCGGGCGAGGCGCGCCGTCCCGCAGCAGCAGGCCGGTGAAGGCGACGGCGCAGGCGGCCAGCAGCGCGAACGCCGCGTGTACGTCCTTCCACACCACCCCGGCGAAGTTCAGCACGAAGGGCGCGAGCCCCACGCCGAGCACGGCGAGTGACCCACTGCGGCTCCGCGTCAGCTCCCACACGCACCGGGCCAGCACCCACAGCGCGCCCCAGAGGACGGCGGACTGGAGGACGAGCATCGACGTGACCGACCCGGTCAGGGCGATGAGCGCCCGCCACACCAGGCTCAGCACCGGTGGATGCCAGTCGGTCAGGGGGGCCTTGCCCTGGGCCTGCCGGAGCTGGTCGAGACTGTCGGGACTCAGGAACCCGGGGGCGAAGACGAGGACCGTGGCCAGGCAGCAGAGCGCGGCGACGGCAGCCAGACCCCAGACCCAGCGCTGCGTAGGCGCCACCAGCGGCTTTTGTCCCATATGCCGGATGTTAGCGGCTCAGGATGCGACGAAGACGTAGCGCCGGTAGGCGTAGAAGCGGAACAGGGTCGAGAGGACCCAGCCGAGGATGCGGGCCGTGTTGTCGCTGAGCGGAGAGTCCAGCCCGAGCAGGTGCCGGGAGGCGAAGACCGTGCCCGCGGTGATGGCGAGCCCGACCCCGTTCGCCACGAGGAACAGCACGAGTTCGTGGGTCATCTTGTCGCGGTGCCGGCCGCGGTAGGTCCAGTAGCGGTTACCCACCCAGCTGAAGAGCGCGGCGGCGGCCGTCGCGATGACGGACGCCTGCACGGGAGCCGTCCGCATCACCCCGCCCTCCGCGCCGCCGGGCAGGCCGAAGACGAGCAGGTTGTAGCCGCCGTTGTCGACGACGAAGGCCAGGGCCCCGACGACGCCGAACTTGGCGGCCTCGCGCCAGATGCCCTTGATGGCGTCGCGCGCACGCAGCGTCACAGAGTCGAGGACCGGCACACGGCGAGCGTAACGACCGGGCGTGCCCCATCCGGTCAGGCGCGCTCATATCGCACTATGTCCGACTGTATGAGGTGCTGATGTATGAGGTGCTGACGGTAGGCGGAACCGGTCGAGGGAGGAGTGGTCGTGGAAACGACGATCGCGTGTGTCGTGCCCTGCCACAACGAGGAGGCGGCCGTCGGCAAGGTGGTGCGCGACCTGCGCGCGGCCCTCCCCGAGGCCGTCGTCTACGTGTACGACAACGCCTCCACCGACCGCACCGTGGAGGTCGCCCGGGAGGCCGGCGCGATCGTCCGGCAGGAGAACCGCAAGGGCAAGGGCAACGTCATCCGCCGCGCCTTCGCCGACGTCGACGCCGACGCGCTGCTCATCATCGACGGCGACGACACCTACGACGCCTCCCGCGCCCGCGACCTGGTGGACCTGCTCTTCGAGGGGCCGTACGACCAGGTCGTCGGCGCCCGGCGGGTGACGGCCGACGGGGCCTACCGGGCCGGGCACGCGGTCGGCAACAAACTGCTCACCGGGGCGGTGCGCTCCCTGTTCGGCAACGACGTGACCGACATGCTCAGCGGCTACCGGGTCTTCTCGCGGCGCTTCGTGAAGTCCTTCCCCGCGCTCGCCCGCGAGTTCGAGACCGAGACCGAGATGACCATCCACGCGCTGCACCTGCGGCTGCCCACCGCGGAGGTCCTCACCGACTACCGGGTCCGGCCCGCCGGCGGCGAGAGCAAGCTGCGCACCTACCGGGACGGCTGGCGCATCCTGCGGGTCATCCTCGACCTGGCGCGGCGCGAACGCCCCTCGCTGGTCCACACCGTCCTCGCGGGCGTCCTCGCCCTGGTCTCCCTCATCCTCGGCATCCCCGTCATCGCCGACTTCGTCGAGACGGGCACCGTGCCGAGGGTCCCCACGGCGATCCTCGCCGCCGCGATCATGACCATCGCGGCGCTCGTGCTGCTCGTGGGCTACATCCTCGAATCGCTCATGCACATGCGCCAGGAGCAGACCCGGCTGGTGCACCTCTCCTACCCGGCCCCGGTGCGCCCGCCGCGCTACGCCGCCCGCGGCGCCGGCACGGGCCCGGTCCCGGTCCGCAAGACCGCCCGGGACACCCCCTGAGGGAGCCGAGGGGCCGCGGGTGCGCAGTACGATGATCGGAACCCCGTTCCGACGCGGGGTCCCGTGACTGAGGAGATGCGTGCCGGTGCCTGCCCGACTTCCTTCGTGGGCCTGGGTGACCGGGCTGACCGTGGGAGCGATAGCCGCGGTGACGGTCCTGGGCGTACAGGCGGACCGGGGCTCGCACCCCACCGCCGCCTCGGCCAAGCCGAGCAGTACGGCCTCGGCGCAGCCCACCCCCACGGCGTCGGCCCCGGCGCGGGTGCCCGACGGCTCCGGTACCGGCCGGCGTGTCGTCTACTCCCTCGGCGAGAAGCGGGTGTGGCTGGTCGACGCGAGCGAGGCGACCCGCCGCACGTTCACCGTCTGGCCGGGCTCGGTCAGCCCCGACCCCGGCACCTACACCGTGTCGTCGCGCAACGCGGGTACGACCGGCTCGGACGGCGTCCAGATCGAGCACATCTTGTACTTCGCCGCGAAGGACGGGGTGTCCGTCGCCTTCTCCAACGCGGTCGACGGGGCCTCACCGCCGCCCGCCGCCTCCGGCACCAAGACGGGCGGAGTCCGGATGCGGAAGGCGGACGGCACGGCACTGTGGGCGTTCGGCACGGTCGGCACGACCGTGACCGTGGTCAAGTGACGTGCACCTCGGGCTGAGGCCCGAGGAATCCGGCCTTCTCGATCGTTGCTCTCCCTCCCCGAGCTCTCGACCACGGCGCTCCGTCCTCCTTCGGCGCGGGCGGTTGTCAGTCGACGGAGGCCATGAAGTCCAGCATCCTGCGGTTGATCTCCTCCGCGTGGTCGATCTGCGGCCCGTGGCCCGTGCTGGAGATGATCTCGGCCCGGGCGCCGGGGATCAGGCGCGGCACGCGCTCCGCCTGCCGCTGCGGGTGCACGAGAAGGCTCCGCTTGCCGAGCACCAGATAGAGCGGCGTCCGGATGGTTGACAGCTCCTCCTCGGACAGCGGCAGCGGCGCCGGGCGACGTATGCGGTAGGCGCGGACCGCCGTTCGGATCATCGCGCGCAGTTCCGGCACGACGAGGACCGGCTGTTCGAGCCAGGCGGCCAGTCGCGGGCGGAGCGCCTTGGGCGCGAAGGTCGCGAAGAGGCTGGCGAAGATCCAGACGAAGAAGCGCAGCCCTACCTTCTCCAGGCCGCCGGGGTCGAGCAGGGTGACCGAGGCGAGGCGGCCGGGTCCGCGGTGCGCCTGGTTCAGGGCGAGCCAGCCACCGTAGGAGGAGCCGACGAGGTGGACGCGGTCGAGTCCGAGCCCGGCGAGCGTCTCGTCCAGCCACTGCGCAGCCCGTTCGGGCCGGTGGATGGGTTCGCGCTGGACGCTGCGGCCGGGATCGCCCGGGGTGTCGATCGCGTAGACCGGGCGGTCCGCGCTGAGGGCAGGGGTGTTCGGGTACCACATGGCGGAGCAGGAGCCCGCTCCGTGCACCAGGACGACGGGGGTGCGGGATCGGGCGGCGTGGTGCGCGGGGCCGTAGCGGTAGACGTGCGTGGTACCGAAGGACGTCTCCACGTCCTCTTCCGAGAGCGGGGACGCCCCCAGTGCGTAGACCGCATCGCAGGCCGTCAAGTAGCGCTCCCGCCAGGCATCGCTCACATAACGGCCGACATCGGCCCGGGTGCGGGCAGCGGTCTCGGACATGACACCTCCGGCGTTCGGTTTTGTGATACGAACGTACCATGACGTTGGTACAGCTGTATCATCCAAGGCCACCATGAGGGCCGTAGCGGGAACGACGAGCGGAGAACCGGCCGATGCCCAAGCGCGTGGACCACGCAGAACGGCGCACCGAGATCGCCGAGGCCCTCGTCCGGGTCGCCGGCCGACGCGGACTGCATGCCGTCGGGATGCGCGAGGTGGCTGCGGAGGCGGGCGTATCGCTGCGGCTGGTGCAGTACTACTTCCAGACCAAGGAGAAGTTGCTGCTCTTCGGGCTCGAGCTGCTGGCGGAGAGATTCGGGGAGCGGGTCTCCGCCCGGGTCCGGGCCGCCGGGGACGCTCCGGGTCCGCGCGCGATGATCGAGGCGCTGCTGATGGCGGCGCTGCCGACGGACGACGAGAGCCGCACCTTCCACCACCTCTACACGTCCTACGCGGTTCTGGCCGTGAACGACCCGGCGCTCGCGGCCCAGCCCTTCATCAAGAACCCCGACGCCGCAGAGGACGCCCTGACCGAACTCCTCCGGCAGGCTCAGGAAGCGGCACTGCTCGAACCCGGTGTGGACGCACGGCTGGAGGCAGCCGGCTTGCTTGCCATGTCTGCGGGACTCGGCACCGGCGTCCTCGTCGGCCAGCGCAGCCCGGAGTCCGCGACCACCGTCCTGAGCCACCACCTGAACCGCATCTTCCGCACCGGTGATGCGGTCCGGACATGAGTGACCGGAGTCCGGCAGCCGTGGAGCTGAAGACCGCCCGGCTGGTGCTGAGACGCCCCACCACAGCCGATGTCGACGCGATCTTCGCCGTCCACCGTGATCCGGAGGCCTGCGCCCACAACCCGTCCGATGCGCTCGCCCGGCTCGAGGAAGCGGAGGCGCTCTACCGGCGGTGGGACGACCAGTGGCAGCAGTACGGATACGGGTACTGGGTCGTCCGGCACCACGGCTCCGCTCGGCAGCTGGGTTTCTGCGGGATCAAGCCCATGGAACTGCACGGGGCCCCGGTCCTGAACCTCTTCTACCGTTTCGCCACCTCAGCCTGGGGCCAAGGCTTCGCCGGTGAAGCCGCAAGCGCGGTTGCCGCCTGGGCATCCCGTCACCTTCCCGGCCTCCCGCTGATCGCCCGCGTCCGACCGGCCAACGTCGCGTCTCAACGCGTGGCGGTACGCGCCGGGCTCAGCCGAGCACGGCATCTCGACACGGAGGGATATGACGGCTTCGACTGGATCTACATCGCCCGGCACGCGAACAGCGCCGAATGAATTCCCGTAGCGGCAGCGCTCAGTTGGCGGGCGCCTCCGCACGCGGGGCCGGCAGCTGGTTGACGATCAGCACGACTCCGCTGAACAGGAAGACGCGCGTCGCGGCGTCCAGCCCGTTCCAGTCCTCCGACTGCCACATCGAGAACCACTCGCCGCCGATGCCGATGAACCCGGCCCCGAACAGCAGCATCACCATCAGCAGCCCGTACGTGGACATGCGCCGGGCGCGCACGTCATCGCGTCTGGCCCACAGCCAGCTCCCGTATATGAGGACCAGCGCGGCGACGGTCTCCCAGACGATGATCGCGACGTAGGCGGCGTCCTGCAGCCCCCGGCTCGTGACGGCCCGCCACATCAGGTCCTCGTCCTTGAACGTGGTGTCCATGGCCAGCACGTGCCGGACGAACTGCTGATTGGTCCCGAAGTCGGTGATGTTCCCGAAGGCGACGAGCGCCATGTAGAGGGCGATGGTGGCGGTGAGCAGGGTGGCGGCTAGCGACAGGGCGCCGCGCGGGGTGGAGGGTGTGGAGGTGGCCATGCAGATCATTCTCCCCAGTGGCCGGGGCGGACGCGACAGAATGAGACCGAAGCCGACCGTGCGACACGAGGGGACGTCACGATGGCCCAGGCGCGACCGTCGATGCAGGAGCTGATCCGGCAGCGCACCCGGGCCGGATTCGTCGGCAGGGGCGCCGAACGGGCCCTGTTCCGGGCGAACTTCGACACCGCCCTGCACGACGAACGCCACCGCTTCCGCTTCCATGTGGAGGGCAACGCCGGTGTCGGAAAGACCTTCCTGCTGCGGGAGTTCGAGCAGATGGCCCGCGAACAGGGCGCTGTGACGGCGTACATCGACGACAGCGCGGGCAGCGTGCCGGAAATGATGGCGGAGATCAGTCGCCAGTTCGCCGCCCAGGGGCGGCGGTTGAAGGAACTGGACCGGCTGCTCGCCGCCCACCGCGAACGCCGGCACGAGGCCGAACTGGCCGCGCTGGCCGTTCTGGACACTCCGCCGGAGGAGGCCGGACCGTCCGCGGGCGGGAGGATCGTCGCACGGGCCGGGGTCGTCGCCGCCGGGATGGTGCCCGTGGTCGGCCCGCTGGCGGGCATGCTGGACGCGGAGCAACTCGCCCACGTAGCCGACCGGTTGCGCGCGAGTCTCATCGACCGCTTCCGCAACCACGAGGACCTCCAGCTGGTCCTTGCTCCCGAGCAGGTGCTCACCCCGGTCCTCCTGCGCGAGCTCGCGGACACGGCCGCTCCCTGGATCGCCCTGTTCCTGGACACGTACGAGCGGACGGGCCCGTATCTGGACCCGTGGCTGCACGAGACGATGACGACGGAGCGCCACGGCCCCCTGCCCGCCACCACGGTCGTGGCCACGGCCGGCCGGACGCCCCTGGACGCGGCCCGCTGGGGCGGGCTGGCGGACTTCGTGACGGAACTCCCGCTCGCCCCCTCCACGGAGACGGAGGCACGTGCCCTGCTGGCCGCCAGGGGCGTGACCGCCGAACCGGTCGTCGCGGAGGTGCTGCGCCTCACCGGCGGCCTCCCCGTCCTCGTCTCCACCCTCGCCGAGTCCCGCCCCACCGACCCGGACGACGTGGGCGACCCGAGCGCGACGGCCGTGGACCGCTTCCTCAAGTGGGAGGAGAACCCGGCCCGACGGGCCGCCGCCCTGGCCTGCGCGCTGCCGAGATGGCTGGACGGCGACGTGTTCCGGGCGGCGGCCGACTGCCCGCAGGAGGAACGGGAGCCCCTCTACGCCTGGTTGCGGGACATGCCGTTCGTCGGCGAGCGCGGCGGGGGACGACTCCACTACCACGACGTCGTACGGGCGCCGATGCTGCGCGCGGAGCGCCACAGGTCGCCCCGGGAGTGGGCACAGCGGCAGTGCCGCCTGGCCGGGTCGTTCGGAGCCTGGCGCGAAGAGGCCGGGGCGGCCGCGGCATCGGGGAGCTGTGGGCGGACGAGGCGTGGCGGGAGCTGCGGCTGGAGGAGACGTACCACTCGCTGTGCGCGGGGGACCGGGACGCGCTGCCGCAGGCGTTGCGGGACTTCGTCCGCATGCGAGGCGGGCGTGGCCGGGCGGTGGGCCCGCATGCTGGTGGACGCCGGAGCGGACGCGGACGCGAAGCCGGTGTCCCGGTGGGGCAGCGAGCTGACGACGGCCCTCGACACGGAGGGCGTCGGTGCCGAGCTGGGCCTGCTCCTGCGCCGTGCCGTGCTCGACGCTCCGGCCCAGGCCCGGGCCCGCCTCGTGCGGGGCGACGAACTGCGCGGCGAGGGCGCGTACGCGCAGGCCCTCACCGAGTACGACCGGGCCGTCGAGCTCGATCCCGCACTGGCCGCCGCCTACCGGCACCGGTCCGGGATCCGGGGTGACCTGGGCGACCACGACGGGGCGATCGCCGACCTGGACCGGGCCGTCGCACTGGAACCGGACAACGCCTGGTACGTCGCGCTGCGCGGCGAACACCACCGGATCGCCGGACGGGACGCCGAGGCGGTCCGGGACCTCACCGAGGCGATCCGCCTCGACCCCGCGCTCGGGTTCGCCTGGGCCTCCCGGGGCGCCACGCACGAGCGCGCCGGAGAACCGGACGCTGCCCTGGCCGACCTGGAGCGGGCGCTGGACCTCGACCCGGACTACGCCTGGGCGCTCGCCCGCCGCGCCCGGGTCTGGCGTGCCCGGGGCGACTCCCACCGCCAACTGGCCGACCTCGGCCGGGCGCTGGCCCTGAGCCCCGACTGGCCCTGGGCCCGCTGCGAACGGGGCGACGCGCTGCGCGCCGCGGGCCGCGACGAGGAGGCGGTCGCCGACCTGGACATCGCGCTGGCCCTGGACCCCACGTACACGTCGGCCTACGCGAGCCGCGGCGAGTCCCTGGCCCGACTGGGCCGCCACACGGAGGCTCTGGCGGACCTGAACCGGGCGGTGGAGATGCGCCCGGGCTACGTCTGGGCCCTGTGCCGCCGGGCCGTGCTGCACGCGGTCATGGGATGCCCGGAGCAGGCCAGGGCGGACGTGGCACGCGTCCGGGACCTGGATCCCGAGGCACTGGAAAGGTTCGCGGACGTCAGCGTCCTGCCGTGAACTCCACGAACTCGGACCAGGCACCGCCGGTGAACGCCAGCCGGGCGCCGTCCTTGTTCTTGGAGTCACTGAAATCAGCACCCCCGTACACCACTTCGCGATCCAGCTGTCCGCCACTCGCAGGGGTGCCCGACTGGCTCGCCTGCTCGCCGAACGCCAGCTCGACGAGTGGGGTGAGGCGTACGACGCCGCCGCGCAGGTGGTGGCGGAGCTGGCGTCGAACGCGGTGCTGCACGGACGCGTCCAGGGCAGGGATTTCCGGCTGGCGCTGCGGCTGCGCGCCGACCGCACGCTGCGTATCGAGCTCACCGACGCCCGAGGTGACCGGATCCCACGGCTCCCGGAACCGGCCGCGGACGACGCGGAGACCGGCCGCGGGCTGCGGATCGTCTTGGCGTACGCCCACCGCTGGGGCGTGCTGGAGGCGGCTGCCCACGGCAAGACGGTGTGGGCGGAACTGGCTCTGGAGAAACCGGACTTGCCCGGCCGCGGGGTCTAGGGTGATCCGATGGACGTGGGGGCGGTCTTGATTGCCGTGGCCGGTGTGGCGGGGACGCTGGGAGGTGCTCTGCTCACCCAGCGCGGGGCCGAGAAGGCCAAGCGGCGTGAGCTGGAGATGGCGCAGGCGCTCCAGGAAGCGCGCGAGAGCCGTGAGCTGCGGCGCCGGTGCTACTCGGAGCTGCACCGCGACGCACGGCAGTTCTGCACGGCGCTCAGCCGGCATCTGTACGTCATGCGCGACCGCACGCCCGGTGACGAGGACGTCCAGGCGCTGGAATCCGCGAAGGGCGCGTACCGCGACCGCTGGTCCGAGGCGCTGATGATCGCGCCCGACGGCGTGATCGCCCCCGCGCAGGAGGTGAACCGGGCCCTGAACAAGGTCTACGGGCACGTCAAGCGCCTGGAGCAGGGAAACCCGCGGCCCGGTGAGGACCTGCACGCAGCGGCGGTGGCGCAGCACGGCATCTGGTCCCTCGTGGCGGACATGAGGGACGCGATGCGGCGTGACCTGGGGGTGGCCGGGGAGGCCGGGGTGCGGTTGCGGTCCTCCTCCGAGGTCGCCGACGCCCTGCTCCACGACTTCGAGGAGCCGGACCGCACCCCGTGACGGAGACGCCGGAAGCGCTCAGCGCAGCCGGTCCACGTACATGTCCGTCCCCGGCACCGTCGGGACGAACGGCGCCACCAGCTCCACCCTGCCCAGCCCCGATTCCGCCACCGCCGCGTCGAGGCCGGTGAAGTACGGCTCCCAGCACTCCCCCGGGTCGGTCTGGAGGAACCACAGGAGCGTCAGGCGGGTGTCGACGCCCTCGACCTGTTTCACGTAGGTCATGCGGTCGCCCGGGAGGGGCGTCGGGCTGAAGACCGTCACCAGGGCTGCCGGAGAGCCCGCCAGGCGCTTGGGGAGGTGGCGGGTGCGCAGCCACTCCAGGAGCGGGGCGCGCTGCTCGGGGGTGTCCGCCTCGACGACCTGGAGGACCAGGCCCGCGTAGGGGTGGTCGAGGGCGTGGACGTCCCGCGGGCCGGCCGCTCCGTCGCGGTACACCGTCGCCTCGTGGTTCTGGAACGCCGTGAGGACGTGCGTGCGGTCGTGGTAGACGCGGGCGTCCCGGTTGAGGCGCTTGTTGACGGCGACGGTCCAGCGCATGTGGTCGTCGTAGCGGCCGGCGGTGATCCAGTACGTGGAGAGGTAGCAGCCGGCGGTGACGGGCTGGGCGATCGCCGACTTCTCGGGGTAGCGCAGGAGTTGGAGGTCGCGGGTCGCCACCCAGCGGCGGCCCGCCTGCATCCAGGGCATGGCCATCGCGCCGGCGTAGTAGTGGTCGTCCTCGTACCAGCGGTTGTACGCGTACTCATGGCCGGGATGCGGCTCGACCATGGTGATGAGGGCGTGCCCGGGGTGGGTGCCGTAGGGGCCGACGGCGGCCAGTTCGGCGTACAGCTCGCTGCGGGTGTCCTCGCTCATGCTCTTCCCCTTCGTCGGTGGCTGACCCATACTCTGACGCTCCGTCAGATGTAGCGCCAGGGTTCCGCTCCGGGGAGGTCCTGCCATGTCACTGCTCGCGGGGAAGACGGTCGTCGTGTCGGGGGTCGGGGCCGGGCTCGGACGGCAGGTCGCGGCGGCCGTCGTGCGGGACGGCGGGCGGGCCGTGCTCGGGGCCCGCACGGAGGCGAGCCTGGCGAAGACGGCCGCCGAGGTCGATCCCGGCGGGGTGTGTACCGCGTACCGGGTCACGGACATACGCGACGAGGCGCAGTGCGAGGCGCTGGCCCGGCTGGCGCGGGAGCGGTTCGGCGGGATCGACGCCGTCGTGCATGTGGCCGCGCTGGACAGTTACTTCGGCGGGCTGGAGGACGCCGACTTCGAGTCCTGGCGGTCAGTGCTCGACGTGAACCTGCTGGGCACGCTGCGGATGACCCGGGCCTGTTTGCCGTCGCTCAAACAGGGCGGCGGATCCGTGGTGTTCGTCGGGACGCAGTCCGCGGTGGCGGCCCCCTCGCAGGTGCGGCAGGCGGCGTACGCGGCGTCGAAGGGGGCGCTGACGAGTGCGATGTACTCGCTCGCGCGGGAGCTGGGACCCCACCGGATCAGGGTCAACACCGTGCTGCCCGGCTGGATGTGGGGGCCGCCGGTGCAGGCGTACGTGCAGTTCGCGGCGCAGTCGGAGGGGGTGCCGGAGGCGGTCGTCCTGGAGCGGCTGACTGAGCGGATGGCGCTGCCGGATCTGGCCACGGACACGGATGTGGCCGACGCGGTGGCGTTCCTGGCGTCGGACAGGGCACGGGCGATCACAGGACAGTCGTTGCTGGTCAACGCGGGGGAGCTGATGCGTTGAGTTCATGTGGATGAACGGCGACCATCACACAGAACTTCTTTACCTCCCTTTGACCTGACGATCACTTGTCGTGTTCACGCGGCAGCGCCCACGATGAGCGCCGGGCTGATCCCTGGGAGGGCGCACATGAACGGTCTCGACTGGGCCGTGCTCATCGGCTACTTCGCCGTGATGGTCGCGATCGGCGTCTGGTCGCACAAACGCGTCGACAACGTCAGCGACTTCTTCACCGCCGGCGGCAAGATGCCGTGGTGGCTGTCCGGCATCTCGCACCACATGTCGGGCTACAGCGCGGTGATGTTCACCGGGTACGCGGGCATCGCCTACACCTACGGCGTCACGTCCTTCGTCACCTGGTCCTTCCCCATCGCCCTGGGCATCGCCATCGGGTCGAAGCTGTTCGCCCCGCGCATCAACCGGCTGCGCTCCCGGCTCCACGTGGCCTCCCCGCTGGAGTACCTGAAGAACCGCTACGACCTCAAGACGCAGCAGGCGCTGGCCTGGTCGGGCATGCTGCTGAAGATCGTGGACGTGGGCGCGAAGTGGGCGGCGATCGCGACGCTGCTGTCCGTCTTCACGGGCATCTCCCTCAATCAGGGCATCCTCATCACCGGCACCATCACCGCCGTCTACTGCACCATCGGCGGGCTCTGGGCGGACGCGCTGACCGAACTCGGCCAGTTCGTCATCCAGTTGCTGGCCGGCATCGCGATGTTCGTGGCGGTGTTCGTACGCCTCGACGATCACGGCGGCTTCTTCGGCGTCTGGGACTCGCCCGAACTCCAGGGCCACGAGAAGCCCCTGGTCGGCGAGTACGGCACGGTGTTCCTGCTGGCGTTCCTCTTCATCAAGCTCTTCGAGTACAACGGCGGCATGCTCAACCAGGCCCAGCGCTACATGGCCACGCCGAACGCCAAGGAGGCCGAGCGGTCGGCCCGCCTCTCGGCGATCCTCTGGCTGATCTGGCCGCTGGTGCTGTTCTTCCCCATGTGGATGTCACCGCTGCTGGTCGAGTCGCAGAAGCCGGACGGCTCGGACTCCTACGCCCTGATGACCGAACAGCTCCTGCCGCACGGCCTGCTGGGCCTGGTCATCGTCGGCTTCTTCTCCCACACCATGGCCATGTGCTCCTCGGACGCCAACGCCATCGCCGCCGTCTTCACCCGGGACTGCGCGCCGGTGATCTGGGCACGGGCCCGGGCCTGGAACCAGAGCCAGGGCCTGCGGGTCGCCCGCATCGCGACGGTCGTCTTCCTCGGCCTGTCCATGGCGGCGGCGACGCAGGTCAACTCCCCCGCCTTCAAGGACATCATCACGGTCGTCATCAAGTGGGTGGCCGGTCTGATGGGCCCGATGGCGATCCCGATGATGCTGGGCCTGCTGCGGGCGTTCCGCCGCTCCGGCCCGACGGCGGCCCTCGTCAGCTGGTCGATGGGTCTGCTCGCGTTCTGGCTGGTGAACTACCCGATCAGCTGGAACGTCGAGGGCGGCGTGCCGCTCCAGTACCAGGTCTCGATCCCGCTGGCGGTCTCGCTGGTCCTGTACATCCTCGTCGGCTACATCCGCCCGGAGGACACCCCGGAACGGCTGGCGATCATCGAGCGCATCAACACGGACGACGACGGCACGGCGGCGGCCACGATCCCGGCTCCGGCCGGACCGGCGGACGAGGTGGTCCGGACGACCGGCAGGGAGTGACCCGCCGACGCCGCCCGGCTCGGGTCGTGTGAGGCCGGTTCAGGCCCTCGGGTAGCGGGCGAGCCAGCCGGGGGACGAGCCGGCCGGGCCGTGCAGGGCCGGGCCCTGGGTCATCTCCATGGCGAAGTCGTCGGCCAGTTCCAGGATGGTCGGGCGGCCCTCCAGCTCGGCCAGCCAGGCCGGCGGCAGTGCGGTCTCCCCGTGCAGCGCGCCGAGCAGCCCGCCGGTCAGCGCGCCGGTGGCGGCGGACGGGCCGTCGTGGTTCACGGCGAGACACAGCCCGTGCCGGACGTCGGCCGCGACCAGCGCGCAGTACACGGCCGCGGCGACCAGCCCCTCCGCCGTACCCGCCCCGCTCAGCTCGGCCACCCGCTCCGGGCCCGGCATGCCCTGCCGCACGGCACCCAGCGCATGCTGCAACGCGTCCGACACCGGCTGGTGCCCCGGCCGGGCGGCCAGCAGCCCGAGGGTCCGCTGCACGGCCGCATCGAGGCTCTCGCCCAGCGCCAGCGCATGCACGACCACGGCGTACGCGCCCGCCGCCAGGGCCGCCGTGGGATGGCCGTGGGTCTGCGCCGCGCACTCGACGGCGAGCTGGGCGACCAGCTGCGGCTCCCAGCCCACCAGCAGCCCGAAGGGGGCCGACCGGGCGGCGGCCTCGGGCCCGGCCTCACCGGGGTTCTTGGGCGCCTCCGGCGTCCCCATGGTCTCGTCGCCGAGCCCGAGCAGCAGCGCGCGGCTGGGCTCCCGCCGCGCGTACAGCCACTCCTCCCGCGCCAGCCACCCGTCCTCCTTGCGGCGTTCGTCGGGCCCCCAGTCACGCTGGGTGGCGGCCCAGCGCAGATACGCCCGGTGCAGGTCGGTCGGCGGGTGCCAGGCGCCGGTGTCCCGCCTGACCTGGGCCCGTATCAGCCCGTCGACGGAGAACAGGGTGAGCTGGGTGAGGTGCGTGACGGCGCCGCGTCTGCCGAAGGCGGGGGCCAGGTCCACCAGGCCCTCCGCCCCGTGCGCCTCCCGTATCCCGTCGATGGTGAGCCCGTCGACCGGCGTCCCCAGTGCGTCTCCCACGGCCACGCCGAGCAGGGTCCCGCGCACCCGGCTGCGGAAGTCCTGCTGCTCTGTACGGCCCCAGACGGCGCCGGCAGTCGCACCCACCTAGACCTCCCCGGGGCACCGTCCATACGTACGACAGCTCAGCACTGTAATCGAACGGGAAAGGTGTTCAGAGGGGTGATGCGGGCCGGGCCCACCGGATCAGCGCAGCTCCTCCGGGCACGGCGTCCCCCGCGGGAGCTGGTACGGCGCCGCCAGACGGTACGTGCCGGCCTTCGGGGCCAGCAGCTCCGTCCACTTGTCGCCCTGCGCGTCCTCCTCCGTCTCCGCGAGGCAGCCGTTGACGTTCACGTACGTCTTCGGCTCGCCCTCGGGACGGTTCCTGGACTCCTCCGTCTCCTGCGGCGGCTTCAGGCTCTTGCCCTCCGCGTCGACGATGCTCAGCCACGGCGAGTACGGGATGCGGACCAGGATGCGCCCCGCCTTCTTCACCTGGAGGACCATCTCGCCCTGCTCGGCCCGGTCGACCACCGTGTTCGGCTCGGCCAGCGGGGTCGGGGCGCTCACCTTGAACAGCTGCCAGGTGGCGTCGCCCCAGATCTGCGTCAGGTACGGCAGCCCGCGCCGCACCAGCGCCCGCTCCCGCTGGCCCCCGTCGCCGTCCGGCTCGCCCTTCGGCAGCACGACGTAGTGCACCGCCCAGCGCTTCAGCCACTCGTGGTAGTTCGCCGAGTTGAGGGTGTCGTCGTAGAAGAGGGGGTTGCGCTCCATGTCGGCCTGGCGGTTCCAGCCGCGGGCCAGGTTGACGTACGGGGCGAGCGCGGAGGCCTCACGGTGGGAGCGGGCCGGGACGACCTCGACCCGGCCCTTCTCGGCGCCGACCTCCTGAAGCTCGTTGACGAGCGGCGCGAGCTCACGCGACCAGGACGCCGCCGGGGCCGTGTGCACGATGTCGTCGACCGTCTTGAAGCCGATCCACACGCCGAAACCGCACAGCGCCACGACGGCCGCGTACCACTTGCGGCTGCGCGGCACCGTGAAGGGCAGCGCGGCGACCAGCGCGACCCCGGCGAACAGCATCGCCAGCCGGGTGATGTTCGACCCGATCTGGGAGCTGATCAGCCACACCAGCACGACCCCCAGGCCGTACACCGCGGCCGTGAGCCGGACCGTCTTCCACTCCCGCGGGACCAGCACGTAGGCGAGGACCGAGAACGCGAGCGGCAGCAGCACCGAGCCGATCATCATCGGCTGTGTGCCCGAGAACGGGAACAGCCACGCCGACACCGCCACCACCGCGGTCGGCGCAAGACCCAGCGCCCACGCGCCCGGCCGCCGCTTTTGCAGGAACAGCGCCACCGCCACCAGGCCCACGAACAGGCCCGCGACCGGCGACGACATGGTGGCCAGCGCGGCCAGCGGCGCCGCGCTCAGGGCCTTCGCCCAGCGCTTGTAGCGCCACCGGTACGGCCAGCAGAACACGACGGCGACCGCGCCGAGCGCGAACATCATGCCGAGACCGAACGTCACGCGCCCGGACACCGCGTTGCAGAACAGCCCGAACACACCGGCCAGCGACGCCCACAGCGGGTTGAGGACGGAGCGGCTGCGCAGGAGGAGCAGGGTGAGCAGACCGGCCGAGACCGTGCCCGCGATCATCATCGTCGTCCGCACACCCAGCAGCGACATCAGATACGGCGACACCATGCTGTACGACACCGGGTGCATCCCGCCGTACCAGGCGAGGTTGTACGCCGAGTCCGGGTGCCGGCCGACGAACTCGGCCCACGCGTCCTGCGCGGCCAGGTCGCCGCCGCTGTTCGCGAACGTGAAGAACCAGAGGATGTGCAGCGCCGCGGCGAGGCCGGTGACGGACAGGACGGGGTGCCGCAGCATCCGCTCACGCAGCGCCAGTACCGGAGCGGGCCACTCGAACCGCGGGCCGCCGCCCTCAGGCGCGTTGCTCCCGGGCGCGCTGTCTTCCGGTGTTTCGGGCAGGCGTATTCGCGGGCCTGATACCGAGCCCGGTTCGGTGTCGTCTGCGCGTGTCGGCTCCGCAGTGGCCACTCGAAGGCACTCCCCGTGTCCCGTCTTCTGTTCTCGGTCTGTCCCGGTTCGGGACGCTAGCACGCACCCCGCCGGGCGGCGCCCGGACGGGCCGTCACCGGCGGAGTGCGGTGGTGCGGGTGGCGCCCCGGGTCAGCCGAGACGTGTGAGCTTGGCCGCGAAGTCCGGCTCCACCAGGTCCTTCTGGAGGGCCACCGGGACCTTCACGGCGCTGGTGGTGCCGTCACCGACGGTGAGCGTGCCCACCTTCGTACCGGCCTTCGCCGTGTGCGGCAGGTCGTCCGCGGCGAACGTCAGCTTGACGGACAGGCCCGCCCAGCCGACGGCCGTGACGTCCTTGGTGACGGCGACCGGTGTACGGCCGCCGAGACCGTCGTCGGCGTACCCGACGACGTCGCCCTTCTTCAGGATCGTCGCCGACTCCAGCGCGCCCTGCGCGGCCCGGATCAGCTTGTCGCCCTCGTGGAGCGCGGCGCCGAGGATGGTGTTGTCCGGCCCGCCCGCGGGCTGGCGCACGACCGCGCCGATGATCCGGCGGGTCTCGCCGTTCACGTCCTTCTTGGCCGCGAAGACGAGGTTGCCGAGCGCCGACGTGGTGGTGCCGGTCTTGATGCCGGTGACGTCGTTGTAACCGACCAGGCGGTTCCAGTTGTCGTGCTTCTTCCCCTTGTAGTCGACGTACGACATCATCGCCGCGACCTCGCGGAACACCGGCTGCTGCATGGCGGCCTTGGCGAGCTTCACCTGGTCGACGGCCGTGGAGACGGTCGTGTTGTTCAGGCCCGACGGGTCGGTGTACGTCGTGTTCTTCATGCCGAGGTCTGCGGCGGCGTCGTTCATCTTCTGCACGAACGCCTTCTCGGACCCCGCGTCCCAGCGGGCGAGCAGGCGCGCCACGTTGTTCGCGGACGCGATCAGGATGCTCTCCAGGGCCTCCCGCTCGGTGATCCTGTCGTCCTTCGTGACGTCGACGGTGGACTCCTGGCCGGCGTCGGACTGGTCCTGGGCGGCCTGGTCGATCAGGATCTTCGGGCCGTCCGCGCCGCTCTTGAGCGGGTGATCGCGCAGGATGACGTAGGCGGTCATGACCTTGGCGACGCTCGCGATCGGGACGGGCTTCTGCTCGCCTGAGGAGCCGAACGTGCCGATGCCCTGGACGTCCAGCGCGGCCTGGCCCTTGGTGGGCCAGGGGATGTCGACCTTGCCGCCCTCGAAGGTGTAGCGGTCCTCGGCGGTGAGCTCCAGGGTGGGTGAGGGCAGCGGGCGCACGCTCTGCACGACCGCGAAGACGACCACCAGCAGCAGCACCAGCGGCGTCCAGATCTTCACCCGCCGGGCCGCCGTCCGCAGCGGGGTCTCCGGGGGCGGCGGGGTGTTCGTCAGCTCGGCCAGCAGATCCAGCGGCGGCTTGGGCGGCAGCGGCTGCTGCGTGGTGCGCTCGGGGCCGACGGTGGGGACGGGCGCGGTGGCTTCGGCCGGGGCGACGGGCTTCTTCGTCGCCGGGTCGTCCAGGGGCTTGAGCGCGACGAACTTGCTGGTCCGCTCGGCGTCCTTCTCCGGGACGTCCTTCTTCGGCGCGTCCGTCTTCGGGAGGTCCGACTTCGGGAGGTCCCTGGCCGCGCCCCCGAGCTTCAGCATGGTGGTGGGCTGATCGACCGGAGGCCGTACGGCCTTGAAGACGGCGGTGGGCTGGTCGACGGGGGGTTCGGCGGGGGTGTCGTCGGTGTCGTCGGCGTCGTCGCCCGACGCGCCGGTGACGTCGTCCTCGGCGTCGGTGGCGGCCGCGGCGTCCGTGGCCTTCGGGCTCTTGACGTCGTTGTCGGCACCGGGCTCCGAGGGCGCGGAGTCCTCGTCGTCGGTCCGCTCGTCCGCCTCGGCCTCCGCCTCGGCCTCAGCCTCAGCCTCCGCCTCGGCCGTGTCGTCGTCGGCGTTGGCGGAACGGTCCGCCTCGGGCTCGCCGGCGTCACCCCGGCCCGCCCCGGAGCCCTCGGACGCCGCCTCTGGGGCTTCCTGGGCGTCCTCGGCGTCCGTGCCGGCCTCAGCGGGCTCGTCGGCCCGGTCGTCCTCGGCGTCGGCCTCCTCCGCCTTCTCAGCCTCCTCGGCCTTCTCGCCCTTCCCCGCGCCCTCGGCGGCAGCCGAATCGCCCTCGTCCGCCGACGCGACCCACGCGGCGACGGCATCCCGCAGCCGCCCGTCACTGCCTTCGGACTCCTCGGAGCCCTCGGACCCCTTCGCCTCCTCGGGGGAGCCGGAAGCGTCCTGCCCGGCGTCAGCCGCCGTGTCCTCGGCGTCCGAGTCGCCGTCGCCGTCGGCCCGCTCGGCCTCGTCCTCGGTCTTCTCCGCCGTCCGCGTGGACAGGACGCGGGTCGCCGTGTCGGAACCGCCCCGCGCGGCGGACCTCTCCGGGTCCCGGGCCACCGCGAGCCGCGGGTCGGCGACTTCGCTCCTGGCCTCCGGAACCGGACTCGCGCTCCCCGACGTCTCTCGTGCCGACGACTCGCGCTGCTTCGACCTGTCGGGGGACTCGCCCGCCACCGATGCCTCCTCCTCGCGCCGCATGCCCCGCGTGCGCGTACCGAACCGTGAACCGCCGCCCGTGACACCGCTCCGGCGCTGTCCGAACCATGTACCAGTGTCCTGTGTGCGGGCCAAACCCATCCGGTAGACGAGAACGACATACCTACTGGTTCCACTACGAACCGGTCACGCACCCTCGACAGACCAATGTGAGAGGGGTCACCCTGTCTTTCATCCACGCGGGGAGGCATGGATGGGCAGGAGCCGCAGAACACTTCCGGAGGAGCTTCTGCTGCTGGCGTTGGACCCGGCCACGGGTACCACTGCACAGCCGCAGTCGCTCGACCTCGGTCTGGCCGGAGCACAGCTAGTAGAGCTGGCGCTGGCCGGACGGATAGCCCCAGACGGGGATCGTATCGCCGTGGTGGCACCACGGCCGACTGGAGATCCAACGTTGGACTGCGCGTTGGAGCTGCTGCGAAGGCGTGGCGCTCCCGTGCGGGCAGTGAACTGGATTGGCGGGCCGCGACTGGGGCTGCGCCAGACCTACCTCTCGCATCTGGAGCGGTGCGGCATGGTGCATGCCGTGGCCGGCCAGATGTGCGGAGTGCTGCCGACGACTCGCTACCAGGCGACGGACACCGAGATCAGCCGGGAGATCAGGGCCCGGCTGGACTCCGCGATCCGCACCGGCGTACCGCCGGACCCGCGGACCGCGGCCCTCGCGGCCCTCGCTCACGCGGTCGGCCTCGGCAAGCACCTGTACCCGGGCAACGAGGGACGCTCCTCTCGCTCCCGGCTCAGGGACCTGATCAGGCACGACCCCATGGGCGGTCTCGTCGCGCACGCGGTGATGGACGTCCAGAACGGCGTCGCGGCCCAGCCGCGCCGCAGCCCGGCACCGTCCGGCCGTCAGGCGGCCGGCCCGGCCAGGCCCGCACCGGAACCCGCCCGCGGCGTTCCGATGCAACCGCGCCACGGGAGCATGGCCCGCGCCGTGGCCCACTGAGCCGCGCCGCACCGCAAGACCCGGGCGCCGCACGACCTACGACCGGCACACGCACCACGGGACCCACGACCCGGTCACGGGAGCCGCTGTCCGAGCGGGGTGGAGAGAGCGCACACTCTCTCCGCCCCGCTCGGCGTGCCGTGTCGTGTCCGAACTGGCGTGTACCCGTCGCATATCCACCGTTTCCCAGCGGTAGTAAGCACCTTGGTGGCAGTCTGCACAACAGCAGATACGCAAAGTAGAGGCACGCAGCCGGAGGTGCACGTCCCGTGGCGTCCAATGTCAATCCCACCGTCAGGCGGCGCCGGCTGGGCCAGGAGCTCCGCAGGCTCCGTGAGCTCAAGGGCATGACGGCCGAAGAGGTGGCCGAGCGGCTGCTGGTGTCGCAGTCGAAGATCAGCCGTCTGGAGAACGGGCGGCGCAGCATCAGCCAGCGTGACGTGCGCGACCTGTGCGGGGTCTACGAGGTCGAGGACCAGCGGATCGTCGACTCGCTGATGCAGATGGCCAAGGACTCCCGGCAGCAGGGCTGGTGGCACGCCTTCGGGGACATCCCCTACAGCGTCTACATCGGCCTGGAGACGGACGCCGAGTCGCTCCGGGTCTACGAACCCCAGATCATCACCGGCCTGTTGCAGACCCGTGCGTACGCCGAGGCCATCATCCGGGGCGGTTCGCCCGAGGCGTCGGAGGCGGACAACGACAAGCGCGTCGAGGTCCGGCTGCGCCGGCAGGGCCGGATCACCGCCGAGACGGAACCGCTGCGGCTGTGGGTGGTCCTGGACGAGGCCTCCCTGCACCGGATCGTCGGCAGCCGGCCGGTGATGCGCGAGCAGCTGGAGCACCTCATCGAGATGTCGCAGCTGCCCCACATCACCGTGCAGGTCCTGCCGTTCGAGGTCGGGGCGCACGCGGGCATCAACGGCCAGTACTCGATCCTGGAGTTCGCCGACGCGGCCGACTCCAGCGTCGTCTACATCGAGGGCGTCACCAGCGACCTGTACCTGGAGAAGCCGCTCGACGTGCAGAAGTACACGGTGATGTACGAGCACCTGCGGGCCCAGTCGCTGAACGTGGACCAGTCGCGGCAGCTCATCGAGCGCGTGGCGAAGGAGTACGCGCGCTGAGCAGCCGCCGGAGGATGACCTTCCATCGGGCAAAGCGCGGGATGCTACACCCCTGACACGCCTGACTGGAAGTCTCCCCTGGAATATGCCATCCAGTCGAGTGAATGACTGCTCCGAACGAGGATGTTGGCGAGTAGCGTCGATCACGCCAACCACCAGCACGGGTTGGCGTAAACGCAACTCGCAACGGAGCGAACATGGCAATTCGTCTGGGCGCCACGGAAACGTGGACGACGTCCTCCTACACCAACAACAACGGCGCGTGCGTGATGGTCAGGTCGACCGTCGACGAGGCCCTGGAGCTCGGGGACACCAAGATCCCCGAGGGCCCCAAGCTGGCGTTTCCCGCCGCCGCGTGGAACGCCTTCGTGGACTCGGTCAAGGCCTGACCCAGCGAGACCGCACCACGAGCACCACCGACAGAGCCCTCTCGACCAGCATCGCCGTCCTAGCCGAGAGGGCTCCATGGTGCCCACGGGCCTGAGCAGGCCCCGGGGGGATCAGCTCACCGGGAACGCCACGTCACACACCAGGTCCTCCGGTCCCGTCGCCGCCCAGTCCGCGAAGTAGAGCTCCCGGCCGGGGCCGGTCGGCGTCAGCCCCTGCGCCGCCATCCACTCCTCCACCGCCTCGAACGCGGCCAGGATCTGCGGGTACGCCACCTGCGCCTTGGTGATCCTGGTGTACGCCAGCCGCCGGGCCGGCTCCACCCGTACCGCCGTCTCCCACGCCCGCCCCCGCCGCTCGGCCCAGACCCGGGCCGCCGCCTCGTCGGCCACCGGCACACACGCCTCCGCGGGGCCGTCGCTCTCCGTCGACACCTCCGCGTAGTAGGCGACGTAGGGCACCCCGGCCACGCCTCCGCACTCGCGGGCCGCCTCCTCCAGCCGGCCCAGCGCCGCCCCGATCCACGCCGGCAGCTCGTCCGCGAGCGTGTGCCGCTTCTCGCAGATCACCGCCTGCGCGGGTGTCTCCACCGTTTCGACCGTGAACTTCCCGTACATCTCGGAGCTCCTCCCCGACAGCCGTCCACGGAGGTACTCGGCGAGCGTCCGCTGCCCCGCCACCCGCGCCTCGACGTCCGCCCAGTACGTACCGAGCAGATCGGCGGCCCGCGGCCCGTCACCGGCCGCGACCACCTCGGCGATCCGGGCGAGCGGCATGTCGAGCTGCCGCAGCATGGCCACGAGCCGGGCCTGTTCCACCTGGCCGGCACGGTAGTAGCGGTAGCCGGTCGCCTCGTCGACATGCGCCGGCGCGAGCAGACCGAGCCGGTCGTACAGCCGCAGGGCCTTCGCCGAGAGGCGGGCGCGCGCGGCGAACGCCCCGATGGTGAGCAGTTCCAGATTCCGTTCCGGTCCGTCCACCACGGCATCCTCCGTCATCGGGCGGCTCTTCCGCCCGACGACGAGGACGCTCGGGCCTGCCCCAGGGGCAAGGTCAAGCGGAAGGGCGTCAGGCCAGCTCGGCCTCGATCGCCGCCACGACCTCCGCGGAGTCCGGCTCGGTCTGCGGGGAGAAGCGGGCCACGACCCGGCCGTCGCGGCCGATGAGGAACTTCTCGAAGTTCCAGCGGATGTCACCGCTGTGCCCCTCGGCGTCCGCGAAACCGGTCAGGCGGTCGTACAGCGGGTGCCGGCCCTCGCCGTTCACGTCGACCTTCTCCGTCATCGGGAACGTCACGCCGTACGTCGCCGAGCAGAACTCGGCGATCTCGTCGGCGCTGCCGGGCTCCTGCCCGAGGAACTGGTTGCAGGGCACGCCGAGGACGGAGAAGCCGCGCGCGGCGTACTGCTCGTGGAGCTTCTCGAGGCCCGTGTACTGCGGGGTCAGGCCGCACTTGGAGGCGACGTTCACCACGAGCACCGCCTTGCCCGCGTACTGGGACAGGTCGGCCGGGCCGCCCTGCAGCGCACCGATCTCGACGTCGAGGGGAGAGGAACCGTTGGTAGTCGTCATGCCTCAGACCCTAGCTCCGGCGGATTCCGGGCCGGTGCCGGCCCGGGGCCGGGCCTCGGTGGCCTCCACCAGGACGTGCCCCGCCGCCGTCCGCGAGTACAGCACCGACCGGCCCGCCCGCCGCCGTTCAACCAGACCGGCGTCCAGCAGCACCCGCAGGTGCCGCCCGACCGAGCCGAGCCCCTGCCCGGTCACGGCGACCAGCTGGCTGGTGCTCAGCGGCGAGCCGAGCCGGACCAGCACACCGGCCCGGGCCGTGCCGAGCAGTGCGCCGAGGCTCGCGGGCACGGGCCTGCCGCCCGGGTCGGCGAGTGCCCCGGCGCACGGGTAGACCAGCGCGTACCGGTCCGAGCCCTCCCAGGCCACCCAGCCGATGCGCTGCGTGGTGATCGGCACGAACACCAGCTCGGCGCCGGACAGCTCCCGCGGCGGGTACTCCTGCGCGTTCACCTGGAGCCGGTTCTCCCCGAGCCACTGCGTCCCCGGCCGCAGCGTGTCCAGCGCGCTCGCCCAGCCGCCCCGGCTGACCTGCGCGGTCCGTGCGACCACATCGGCTTCGAGGATGTGCCGGCGGTGCGGCCAGTACGGCCGCACCGCCGTGGTCCAGACGTATGTCAGCAGGTCCGCGGCACGCTCTGGGAGGTCGTCCCGGTGCAGCACCGCCGGGACCGGGCCGCGCAGGGAGACGGTGAGGTCGGCGCGGGCCGCCGCCGGATCGGCCGTCCGCACCCGCGCGACCCCCTGCTCGAAGGGCTCCCCGTCACGCGGGGCGGGGGAGAGGAAGTCCGCCGTCCACTCCTGCCCGATCCCGGCGTGGACCAGCTGCGCGGTCACCGGGTCCCGGGCCAGCCGCCGCCGGTAGGCCGGCAGATGGGCGTCGAGCCACCGCCGCTCGCCGGGATGCGCCGCGTCGGCCGCGTGCAGCAGCCGCAGACTCGCGAACACCTCGGCGAACGGCGAGATCACGAACCGGCTCCCGGCCAGGGTGTCGGCGCTGATCTGCCACCAGCCCATGAGCCACCCCCTTCGCGAGGCTCGCGAGGTTTCGCGTCTGCGCGAAACAATAACCACGCGATCAGGGACCTCGAAGACTCCGCGTATGCGCAGCTACCGCGAACTGTTCCGCACGCCCGAGTTCACCCCGTTCTTCCTGGCCGCGTCGGCGCAGACGGTCGCCCAGACCATGGGCGGGCTGGCCCTGGGCACCCTGGTCTACCGGGCCACCGGCTCACCACTGCAGTCGGCGGTCAGCATGTTCGGCTCGTCGCTGGTGCAGGTGCTGGGCGCGACCCTCCTGCTCTCCGCCGCCGACCGGCTGCCCCCGCGCGCGGCGCTGACGGTCCTGCCGCTGCTCTTCGCCGCGGCCACGGCCGCCCTGGCCCTGCCCGGCCTGCCCGTCGGCTGGCTCTTCGCGATCGTCCTCGCCAAGGGGCTGGTGGAGTCGGTGGGCGGGGGAGTGCGCTGGGGCCTGCTCAACGAGATCCTCTCCAAGGACGGCTATCTGCTCGGCCGCTCGGTGTTCAACATGATGAGCGGCGTCATGCAGATCGCCGGCTACGCGGCGGGCGGTGCCCTCGTGACTCTGCTGTCCCCGCGGCTGTCCCTGCTGGCCGCCGCCGGGCTGTACGGCACGGCGGCCGTCGTCGTCCGCCTCGGCCTGACCCGCCGTCCGCCCCGTACGACGGGCCGCCCCTCGGTGGCGGCGACCTGGCGCGCCAACGCGCTCCTGTGGTCCTCCCGGCCCCGCCGCCAGATCTATCTGGCCCTGTGGATCCCCAACGGCCTGGTCGTCGGCTGTGAATCCCTCTTCGTCTCCTACGCCCCCGACTCCGCCGGCACCCTCTTCGCCTGCGCCGCGCTGGGCATGCTCGCCGGGGACGTGCTGGTGGGCCGCGTGCTCCCGCCGGGCCCGCGCTCCCGCCTGGGCTTTCCGCTCCTGCTGCTCCTGGCCGTCCCGTACGTGGTGTTCCCGCTGCAACCGGCGCTTCCGCTCGCGGCGGCCGCGGTCACGCTGGCCTCCGTGGGGTTCGGCGCGGGACTCGTGCAGCAGGAGCGACTGGTGGCCTCTGTCCCCGACGGGCTCACGGGGCATGCCCTCGGGCTGCACTCGGCGGGGATGCTCACGATGCAGGGGGTGGCGGCGGCGCTCGCGGGGTCGGTGGCCCAACTGACCTCCCCGGCCGCGGCGATGGCGGCGATGGCCGTGGCGTCGGCGGGGGTGACGCTGCTGCTGACGGTCGCGGCGAAGCGGGAGGAGCCGAGGGCGGTGAGCCGCTGAGGGGCTCTCAGGAGGGGGCGTCGCCGAGGACGGAAACGGGGACGGAAACGGGGACGGCCGGGGCCTCCACGAACACCTCGGGGACCTCGTTGTCCACGACGACCCTCGACAGCAGAACGGCCAGCCGGTCCCGCTCGGTGCCGCTCAGCCCGGACGGCAGTGCCTCCATACGCCGACAGGTCTCGGCGTAGAACTTTCCGGCGAGCGCGGCCCCTTGGTCCGTCAGCCCCACCCGTACGGCCCGTCCGTCGCGCGGGTCGGCCTCCCGCCGTACCAGCCCTCGCCGCACGGTCCGGTCCACCAGCCCGGTCAGACTCGACTTCGCCAGCCCGAGCGTCTCGCCGAGTTCGCTCATGCCGTACGGCCGGGGCATCAGCACACACAGCAACTGCCCCTGGTGCGGCGTCAGTCCGTACGCCCGGCTGGCCTCCGCGTACACCCCGTCGACCAGGAACGCCGCACGCACCAGCGCGGCGACGACCCCCACCTGTCCGGCTGCCCCGTTCCCCATCGGGTCAGGGTACCGACCGGTCTGTCGCGGTGCCGGGGGGTGCGTCACTCGTCGTCCGGGGCCTCGCCCTCGATGAGGCGCTCGGCGATGTCGTCGGCCCACTCCTGGGCCCAGCGGCGCAGCCCGGCGACGGCCGGGGCGTCGAGGCCGGCCACGGTGAACGCCCTGTCGTCGAGCCAGTCCGTGCCGGTCAGCCGGGCCTGGAGGTCGGTGAGGTCGAAGGTGTCGGGGGCGTGGCGGCGGCCGAGCTCTTCGAGTTCGGGGTGGCTCCAGCGGGCCGAGGCGGCGTGCACGTCGACCAGGTCGCGCGCGAGTCCGCGGTCGGCCAGGTCCCGCACCCGGGTGCCGAGGAGGTCGTCGAGGGAGAGCACCGGGCCGAGCTCCGTCTCCACGGGCGGGCGCCACAGCACCTCCTTGTGCAGGGCGACCTCGCACTCCACGCCGCTCGCCGCGTCGGTGACGAGGAACTGCGCGGACAGCGGCCCGGCCTCCAGGGTCTGCACGAGCCAGCCCCGCCCGACCAGCCCGGTACGGACGGTGTCGGCGATGGTCTCCATCGCGGCCGGGTGCTCCGTGGCGGCGTCCACGTCCGGCCCGACCCGCTCCAGGAGCCCGTGCGCCAGCACGGCGTAGCCGCCGGCGAGGACGAGGGAGTAGGCCTCACCCACCGCGAGCAGATCACCGAGGAGCCGGCCGGCGGGCTCGGGGACGGGGGGAGGGGCGGGCATGTCCTGATTATCGCGTGGGGGCGGGCGGGGGCCGGGATGACCGACCCGGACGGGTGACGGACGGAGGCCGATCCTGCTCAGGGGCGCGGGGAACTGTGCGACCAGCTCCCACGGCGCCGCACCGGACCACGTACACCCGCCTACGGCTTGCGTCCCACCCCGCAGTACGCGTCGACGGCACCGGTACCGGCGTCACCCAAAGCCCCGGGTCGCCACTCGGGAACCCTCACCACCCCCGGCTCCACCAGCTCCAGCCCGTCGAAGAACCCGGCGATCTCGGCGACCGGCCGGACGTAGTACGGCACCGCACCGCTCGCGTTGTACGCCTCCGACGCGGCGATCATGCCCTCACTGGTCGCGGTGCTGTCGCTGATCACCAGGTGGCTCCCGGCCGGCAGCCCGGCCATGAGCCGCCGTACCAGCTCACGGGCCCGCTCGTACTCGGCGACATGGCCCAGGGTGTTGAGGATCATCAGGCCGACCGGCCGGGAGAGGTCGAGCGTGCCGGCGGCGGCCTTCAGAACGGCCTCCGGGTCGTACAGGTCGGCGTCCAGGTACGCGGTCCTGCCCTCGGCCGTGCTGGTGAGGAGGGCGTTGGCGTGGGCCAGCACGATGGGGTCGTTGTCGACGTAGACGATCCGGGCGTCCGGAGCCACACGCTGGGCCACTTCATGCGTGTTGTCGGCGGTGGGCAGTCCGGTGCCGACGTCCAGGAACTGCCGTACGCCCTGCTCACCGGCCAGGTACTCGACGGCCCGCCCCAGGAAGCGGCGGCTCGTGACCGCGACGTCGACGAGCCCCGGGAAGATCGACTTGATCTGGTCGCCGATCTCGCGGTCGACCTCGTAGTTGTCCTTGCCGCCGACGAAGTAGTTCCAGAAGCGGGCCGAGTGCGGCTTGGAGGTGTCGATGCGGTCACGCAGGCTGTCGTCGGACACGGCGGGGCCTCCTGGGGGGCGGGGAAGGGGGGACCGGCCCCCAACCTAGGCGAACTTCCCCATGCGATACGGGCGTTGTCTCTCCGCCCGGACGCCTGCCGCGCGGTTTCGGCCATGACCGGCCCGCTGCTACACCCCGCGGGAGGCGATCCCGCCCAGGTCGCCGCCGCCCTCGTGCCCGTGGCGCTGGGTGACCAGCCAGAACGCCCAGGCGAGGGCCCACAGCAGCAGCCCGGCGGCGACCGGGGTACCGAAGATGATCAGCAGTCCCGCGCCGATGTTGGCCCCGATGCCCCCCGCGGTCAGGATCCGCCACCCCACCCCGAGCATGAGACCGAGCACCACCAGCGGCCCGAGCACCCCCCACCACCGCCGGTCCATCGCCCCGCGCAGCGTGCCCCGCACGAGCACCGCCGCACCGGCCACCGCCAGCACCAGCGCGAGCCCCCCGGCGACGGCGGCCACGCCGTCCCCGATGTCCCACGGCTGAAACGCGTAGTCGAGCTCACTGGCCGGCAGCCCGTCGTAGTTCTGCTGCCCCATCAGCCCCCAGGCCGCCACAGGCACACCACCGACGAGCGCGGCCCCGGCCGCCACCATTCCCCGAATAGTCATACGCCCAGGATCAGGGGGCGGCAGGGGGCCGTCATGAGCACGCGTACTCAGGAAGACCCGGGGGCGCACCCGGGAGGCCCTGCGCGAGACGCTGCTCCGGGTGGCGTCGGAACGGCACGCGAACCGTGTCGGTGGCGCCGCCGGCAGCGGGCCGCCCTGCTAGGACCCCCCGCTCGTGGCGCGACGGCCCGGGGGTCGTCGCGCCGACGGTCAGGACGGGGCGACCGCGTGTCCCGTCCGTGCCTGGTCCAGCCGGGTCAGGTGCGGGTGTAGCTGTGGTTGGCGACCTGTCACGGCCCGACCCTGATACTGGAGTTGCCGCTGCTCCGGTACCCCTCGGTCGCCATGATCATGTAGTACTTGAAGTTGCCCAGCGGCATCCCGGCCCGGGCCCACGCGTCGAAGTGGTTGCCGGCCGTGATGGTGCCGCCGGTGCGCTTCGACTGCCGCACGCTCCAGTACTGGTCGAAGGTGCGCACGCCCTCGACGGACGGGGCGTTGTACCGCGTCGTCTTGTAGATGTCGTACGTGCCGCCGTCGCTGGTGACGGTGCCCTTGTACGTGCCCGTCGGCCGGTAGGTGCCCCAGTTGTCGACGATGTAGTACTCCACGAGCGGGTTGGCCGTCCAGCCGTAGAGGGTCAGGTAGGCGTTGCCGGACGGGTTGAACGTGCCCGAGTACGTCACCGTGCGCCGGGCGCCGGTGCTCCAGCCCTTGCCGGCGACGAAGTTCCCGGTGTTGCGCCAGGACGTGCTGTAACTGCCGCCGGACGACAGGGTCATGGAGACCGTGCCCGGCGCGTCCGTCCAGAACGAGTAGTAATAGCCGTTGTTGGTGCCCGTCTGGTTGGTGGTGACGACGGTGTCGGCGTGCGCGGTGCCCGGCATGGTGAGGGCCGCGACCGCGACCAGCAGCATGGTGCAGGCGCTGCTGATGAGCAGCCGGAAGCGGCCTGGTGACTCCTTCATGGGGTGCTTCCTCCTCGTCCTCGTGGGGTGGTCGATGGGGGAGCTCTGTCCTCCGGAGTGTTGGCCGAGCCCTGTCAACTGTCAATGGTTTCGGCGTCTCCTGCGAAATGTTCGAGGGTGAAGGGAGACTGCGTATGGCGGGAGTTCGCCCTGTTCAAGCGGGATTTCAGGGCTGACCGGCCGCGAGTGCGGTTGCCCTGCCTGTCCTTCGCTCTCGCGGAGGAGATGATTCCGTTCGTCGAATGTTTCGGACCTCTTCCGGACGGATCAAGCCGCAGCCACGCTGCGGCCCGCCTGGTGCGCGGAGAGCGCCGCGCGGTCCCGCAGGGCTTCATGCACCGCCATCAGCGCGTCCCTGCGGCGCTGGGCGGGGTCGTCCGGGAGGTGCGTACCAGGTGAAGTCGTCGCCCACGGGCCGTGAGGGCGGAGGCCGTCACAGCTCCTTGAGACGGGCCTTGAGCAGGCAGAACTCATTGCCCTCGGGGTCGGCCAGCACGTGCCGCTGCTCCTTGCCGGTCTGCCCGATGTCGGCCGGACGCGCCCCGAGCTTCAGGAGGCGTTCGAGCTCGGCGTCCTGATCGCGGTCGGTGGGGTTGACGTCGATGTGCAGCCGGGTCTTGCCCGGTCCCGGCTCGTCCCGGCGGCTCAGGATGATCGTCGGCTGAGGCCCGCCGAACCCCTCGCGCGGCCCGATCTCGACAATACGTTTTCTCGAACCATGACGACGTGGTGGGGAGTGGGCGGCCATCCCTCACGGGGCGAGTTTCTCGCCCGGAGATAGTGTGCCGACCATGGGTTTGGATCAGGACGGCGTGCTGCTGCCGCGGCTGCGGCCGGTCGGCGTCGCGCGGCGAGCGGTGACGTTCGGCTCGCTGGGCGTGGTACCGCTCATGGTGGTGACCTTGAGTATCGATCGTCACAGCGATCGAGAGGAATTCCTGGCCGTCTTCAGTGCTGTTGGTCTCCTCGGTGCGATCTTCCTTGTGGTCGGTGCCGGCTTCTGGTGGGCCAGTGCGGGAGACGTCCGGCGTCTGCGGGACTGGGGCACCGTCACGACGCAGGGCGAGGCAGCGACCCTGGTGGGCCCGCTGTTCCTGCGCTCCGGGCTGTTCCTGCTCGTCCTGGGCGCTGCCGCTTTCGGCTTGTACCACCTCGTGGCGACCGCACCTTACGGCAGCCGGTTGCACGGCTAGAGCGCCCAGGGCCTTTCCATCAGCGGCTACCGGGTTCATTCGCAGTGCTCCGGCCTTCAGGCCGGGGGGAAGCGAATCGTGGTGGCGACGCGGAGCGTCGCGGTGTCGTCCCGGCGGAGCCGGGGGGGCACGCCACGGTGACATCTCGCGCATACGGTCCCGACGGCCGGTGAGCTGTCGAGGAAGCTGATCACCGAGGCGAAGCGGACAGCCGGGCGGTCCTGGCTGGGGGAGGTCTCCGCGGTGGTGCTCCAGCAGTCCCTGCGGGACGCCGAGGCCGCCTACCGCAACTTCTTCGCCTCACTCAAGGGCGCCCGCAAGGGCCCGAGACTGGGAGCGCCCCGTTTCAAGTCGCGCAAGGATGCCCGGCAGTCGATCCGGTTCACCGCCAACGCCCGCTGGAACATCACCGACAGCGGCCGTCTGAACCTGCCGAAGATCGGGGCGGTGAAGGTGAAGTGGTCGCGCACCCTGCCCGCCACCCCGTCGTCGGTCACCGTCGTCAAGGACGCGGCGGGCAGGTTCTTCGCCTCCTTCGTCATCGACACCGACCTGGATGCCGACACGATGCGGATGCCCGCAACCGACCGCACCGTCGGCATCGATCTCGGCCTCACGCATTTCGCCGTCCTGTCCGACGGCACGAAGATCGACTCCCCGCGTTTTCTGCGGCGCGCGGAGAAGGAGCTGAGGAAGGCACAGCGGGAGCTGTCCCGCAAGCAGAAGGGATCGAAGAACCGGGCCAGGGCCCGCCTGAAGGTCGCCCGCGCCCACGCCAAGGTCGCCGACGCGCGCCGTGAGTTCCACCACCAGCTCTCCACCCGGCTGATCTCCGAGAACCAAGGGATCGCCGTGGAGGACCTGTCGGTGGCGGGACTGGGGCGTACCAGGCTGGCCAAATCCGTGCACGACGCCGGATGGTCCTCGTTCATCGGCATGCTGACGTACAAGGCGGAACGGTACGGGCGCACCCTGGTGAAGATCGGCCGGTTCGAACCGACCTCCCGGACCTGCCACGCCTGCGGCGTCGTGGACGGGCCCAAATCCCTGAACGTGCGGGAATGGACCTGCAGCGCCTGCGGCACGGTCCACGACCGGGACCACAACGCCGCGATCAATGTGAAGACGGCCGCCGGACTGGCGGTATCGGCCTGCGGAGCGCCGGTAAGACCGGAGCGATCCCGGCACAGCGTGAAGAAACAGGAAGCCACGGATTCCCGACCGGAAACCGTGCCGCGTAGCGGTCACGGCAACCGGTGGAGATGGCCAGAATCCTCGTCCCTTCAGGGCGAGGAGCATGTCAGTCCAAGTGGTCGCGCACGACATCGAGGAACGCCCTGCGGCTGGGGCGAATGTAGGCCCAGACCTTCTCGTCCTGCGGCTCCTCCGGGTCGTCGGGGCCCTTTCTGATCACGTCCTGGACGTCGTACGCCAGTCGGCGTGCCGCCTCGTTCACCTCGGACGCGCACAGCATGTGGATGGTCTTCTGCGCTACCCACATCCTGTCGATGGACTGTTTCGCCCGGGCCTGCCACTGCTCGTCGGCCAGTCGGTGGTGGTAGCGGTCCACGGCGACCCGCTCGGCTTCCTGCACCGCGGACAGGAAGTCGACCAGGTGGGCGACGCGTTCGTTGCGACGCGCCTCGGCGCGTTCACGAGAGCTGCGCCGCACTTCGGCCCGCTCCGAAGCGCGGCCCAGCGAGTACTGGGCCAGGGTCGACACGAGGCCACCGAGCACAACGCCGATGAACGGCAGGAACGTTGTCGAGGTCACGGCTCACTGTGACACTCGCACGGCAGGTGTCGAGGTTCTTCCGGATATGTCATGCGAGGCGTCCGCGCATGGTGTAGCGCTCCTGACGTGGCTACTCGGCGCCATCCGAACGACGTCGGAGCCGGTGCCCGACGGTCAGGTGCCATCGGAGTTCACCGTCGTGCCATGCGTTGGTGGGGGTGAGCCCGGCGGCGGTGGCGACGGCGGCCGACGCCCGGTGCTCGGGGTGGATGTGGGCGGCCACGGCGTCCACCGGCTGCCGAGCGAGCCAGCCGACGACTCCCCGGGCCGCTTCGGCGGCGATGCCCCTTCCCTGCCACGGCACCCCCACCACCCAGGCGACCTCGGCGACGGTTGCGTGGCCGGAGGGGCCGACCGTCGCCTGGACCGTGCCCGTCAGGCAGGGCTCGTCGCGGAGCCGGATCACCCAGTTCAGCCAGGAGACGGCCGGATCGGGAGAGCCCGCGGTGATGCGCTGGTAGCGCGAGCGCAGGGCCTGCGGGGTGTCCGGAGTACCGCCGATGAAGGTGTGCAGGGCCGGATCGGACAGCACGGCGGCCATCTCCTCGGCGTGCTCGACACGTAGCGGCAGCAGGTCCAGCCGCCCGGTGCTGATGGCCTGCGCGGCGAGGGCGCTCACGCCGCGACCGCCCCGGCCGGCCACCCGCTCGATCCGGGCGAAGTGGGGCAGCCACGCAGCCACGATCGGCATCGCCTCGTCGTCGCGGGGGTCCACGGCCATGGGCTCAGCCGATCAGAGCCCGTCGGCGAGGTCAAGTCCGGCGAGCGGGGCCGCCCACCGGCGTGCCATGGTGAGTCTCGCCGATGACCGGTTGGCGCGAAGGGGGATGGCGTGCGGCTGTCGCGGGACATCACGGGGTGGGCCTTCGTCGTGGAGGCGGAGGGCGTCCGGCACGCAGGCCTGGCGGTGGGACTGTCCGGCATCAGCCCGTTCACCACCGGCGACGGGTCCGGAGGCAGCCTGTTCGCCCGCGCCAACGGCCGGTGGGGCCTCCCGGTGCTCCTCTCGCTGAACGAACTGCCCTTCGGCCACCCCGTCGACCACAGGTGGCGTGTCACCCAGGATGATGGAGGCGTGCTGTCCGTCATCGGCCCGGACGGCGCACACGGCCCAACTCGCCACCCGTGCCCGGCATCCCCACTACCGTGACTGGGGAGCGTTCACCTACCTGCACGGCCGGAGCGAAGGAGTGGCATGACCGAGGTCCGGTTGCACGAGGTCGAGCTCCTGCCGGAGCGCACACTCGGCGGCCCGTCCGACGACGAACCGCTGCGCGGCAGGCTCACGTTCGGCTGGGACGTGCTGCCCGCCGACCACGAGGGCGTGCCGGCGGAGTGGGCGTCCTACGTCAAGGCGACGCCCGGCCGCGCTTTCCGGCAGCTGCTGATGGTGTGCTCGTTCCGTCCGGAGACACCAGCCGGCAAAGGCGCCTTCCGCCACGCATCCTTGGGAGTGGCACTGTCACACCCGACGGCGGGGAACAGCCGGTAGCGCGGCTGATCGACCCCGGGGAGCGAACCCGCCCTGTCGCCGGCTCCGGCATGGGCATGAGCTTCACCGTCCATGCCGGTGTGCTGGAGGTGGGCGTGGAGAAGCCGCCCGGTGCGGGGTCGCAGAGGGACGAGTGGATCGTCCGCGGCCACGGCTCGTCCCAGCCGGACCCCCAGTGGGAGTTCCGCCGGGTCAAGCACTATCCGCTGACCGGCGACCACCCGGTGGCCGCCCTGGTGGAGCTCGTGCCCGACCGCCTGAACAGGGCGGAGGTACTGATGGCGGCGGAGCTGGAACACCGCAGCTGGGGGATACGCCGCTATCGCGCCCGACTGACACCGTCGGTTCAGGCCATCGTGCTGGCCGGGTGAACCCGTCCCGTCCGCCGCTCAGTGACCGGCGGCGAGCACTGTCGCGAGGCCCTCTCGGAGATCGTCGACGAAGTACTCGGGAACCTCCAGCGACGGGAAGTGCCCTCCGATGTCGGGCGACCTCCAGCGGACGATGTTCCGGAACCGCTCCTGTGCCCAGGGGCGTGGAACCTTCTCGATGTCGCGGGGATACATGGTGATCGCCGACGGGACGTCGACCCGAAGGCGGGGGTCCAGCGAGTTGTGGCTCTCCCAGTAGATGCGGGCCGCCGACGCGCCGGTCCGCGTCAGCCAGTACAGCGTGACGTTGTCGAGAATGCGGTCTCTCGCAATCTTCTCGAACGGGCTGTCGTCGGTGTCTGACCACTCGGCGAACTTGTCGAGGATCCAGGCGAGAAGCCCGACCGGTGAGTCCACGAGCGAGTAGCCGATGGTCTGCGGCCGGGTCGCCTGCTGCTTCGCGTACGCCGCGCGGTGGCGCCAGAAGTCGCGGGTCTGCACGGTCCACTGGCGCTCGACCGCGGTCAGCCCCTCCGTGGTCAACCCGGGCGGAGCTTCCGCGAACGTCGTGTGAATGCCGAGAACGTGCGCCGGGAACCTGCCGCCGAGAACCGTCGTGATGTTCCCGCCCCAGTCGCCGCCGTGGGCTGCGAACGTGCTGTAGCCGAGCCTCCCCATCAGTTCCACCCAGGCGGCCGCGATCTTCTCGGTACCCCACCCGGTGGTGGCCGGCTTGTCGCTGTGACCGAAGCCCGGCAGCGACGGGGCCACGACGTGGAACGCCGGCGCGTCCGCGTCTTCCGGATCCGCCAGTTCGTCCACCACGTCGACGAACTCGGCGATGCTGCCCGGCCAGCCGTGCGTCAGGAGCAGCGGAACGGCGTCCGCGCGTGCGGACCGGCGGTGCAGGAAATGTATGCCCAGGTCATCGATGGTCGTGCGGAACTGGCCGATGCGGTCGAGGCGCTCTTCGAACGACCGCCATTCGTACCCGGTGCGCCAGTAGTCCACGACGTCGACGAGGTCGGCGAGCGGAACGCCCTGTGCCCATCGGCGAGCGCCGGGCGCGGCCCCGTGAACCGTCTCCGGCTCCGGCAGCCGCGCCGCGGCCAGCCGAGCGCGCAGATCGTCGAGATCGGCGTCCGTTGCGCGGGCTTCAAACGCTTGTACGTCGCTGGTCGGGCGGGGCATGAGGACCTCCTGGCCATCGCGGAACCGGCTACGACCTTTCACGAACCGTCTAAGCCGGTTCTAACAGCTTTCCCGGTCATGACGCAACCGGCTAAGGTGGTTCCATGCGTGCCGGCTTTCCTGACTTCCGCCTCGGCAAGGTGCTGGCGACCAGCTTCACGGGGACGTTGTCGGAGCGTCATGGCGAGGCCGTGGAGCGCATTCCCACGCCGCAGCGACTCATCGACTGGCTGGCGGTGAACGGCCTCGCCGTCGAGTCCTGCACCCCTGCCCAGCTCGACCGCGCTCGGGAACTGAGGGAGTCGATCCACGCCGCCGCGACAGCGGCCGCGACGCAGAACGCCCTCCCCGCGCCTGCCGTCCACGTCATCAACGACTGCAGCGTTCAGGGCCGGGCCGCGGCGATCCTGACCCCCGAGGGCGAGCGGCGATGGCGGCTCGGCTCGGCTTCAAGCGTGGAAGACGCCCTCAGCGTGATCGCCGCCGACGCGGTCAGCATCATTGCGGGCGAGCGCGACGGAAAACTGGCCCTCTGCGCATCACCGACCTGCCGAGCCGCCTTCTTCGACACCAGCCAGAGCCGCACGCGCAGATGGTGCGACATGAACACGTGCGGGAATCGCCAGAAGAAGGCACGCTTCCAGGCCAGCCGGCGCAAGAAGCTCGGAACGGCGGACTGACGGCCTCGACCGAACCGGCCTACGGGCTTCACCGACACCGTTCGGGGAGGGGCGCCATTTCGCCCCGACGGACCTTCAGCCGTCGGCGCGGCCTCGTCGCGGTCGTCGGGAGACAGTCCCAGTCGGCGGTGACGCTATACGCTGCGGGTCTGTGACCGGAATCGATCTTGCCAACGGGATAGTCGGGGCCGTCCTCGGCATCATCTTCGCCACACTGTTCCAACAGCCGCTCCAGGACGCCTGGTTCACGATCCGGCGCCGATCTGCCACCACCGTGCGCAGTCTGACGTATCGCTCGGGCGGCGCCCCGCTCTCCTCGTGGTCGACCTTCTCGATCGGGCCGCTCCACACGTCGGCGCTCGTCGTCGAGGGCGACGGCGAGCAGGCCATCGCGCCGGAGTCGGTCCGGGTCCAGGTACTGGAGGGGGAGGTGGTCCTCCCTGAGGAGATGGCGCCGTGGCGGGCGGAGATCGAAGAGGCGGAACAGCGGGCCGAGACCTCCGGCACCCGGGTGCGCATCTGGAACGGCCCCCGCTATGCCGTCGAGGGCCTGGAGATCTCCCGCACCACGCTCGAGGAGCACGCCGACGTCCGACTGCGGCTGCGTCCCACCGACTACTTCACCTTCCTCGCAGCGCAGCAGCTCGACCGCAGGCTTCCCGACGGGACCACCCCGAGGGAGCGCTACCTCGACCCCGACCGGCCCTTGGACGCCCCCGCCTTCCTGCAGTGCAGCTTCGGCGTGAACGTGGCGGTGGTCACCGCCGACCACCTGCTCGTCGTCAGCCGACGAGCCGACCATGTGCGCTCAGGGCCCGGCCTATGGGGTTCCTCGGTGAACGAGGGGCTCTCCCGGCACATCGACTCGGCGGGCCGCAACGCGCCCGACCTCCACGACGTCGCGCGGCGCGGCATGCGCGAGGAACTCTCCCTTGAGCCGCACGAGTACACGCTCACGATGCTGGCCTTCGTCCTGGATGTCGACCGGCGTCAGTGGAGCGCCCACTTCACCGCGCACCTCACCGGTCTGACCGGCGACGTCCTACGCTCCCGCATCTCACGCGGCGTTGCCGACCGGTGGGAGCACCAGAGCATCGAGTACGTGCCGTTCCGCCCGGCGGACGTGGTTCGCCACCTCCTGCGCCCGGACCGCGTCCGTCGCTGGGCCCCGGTCGCCCCGGCCCTGTTCCACCTGGCCCTGGTGCACACCCACGGCCGCAGCGCTGTGGAACGCGCCGAGGCCCAGGCCGTCCGGCGTCTGCGCTGAGCGGCCGCGTCCGGGCCGCAGGCTTGTCTCGGTGAGCCGTTCGGCGGCGCCTACTACCAGGCCAAGGACAGGCTGCGCTGACCCGATGCCGGCGGCGGCTGTTGGCGACGCGGCGGCGGGGGCTTTTCGCTCCGGGCCTCGGTTGTCGGCACGAGGCGCGCCATCCGGAACCGGGAGCCGTACGAGGGCGTTTCGTCCCCGGCCTGGACCGAATCCCTGTGCGCCTCGCACGCCACCCTCGCCGACACCCCTGGCCCGGCTTGCGGTACGCCTGCTGGACGGGCCGCGAGTCGCGCGACGGGGTGCCCTGCACTCCGCGGCTCATGCCGGCAGGCCCCGGGGTGAAGCTCATGGGCGCGGCACAATGCCTGCCCCCTGACCTTCGGGCTGCTAGGGCAGGTCGCGACGGACCAACGCCTGAGCGAACGGTTCTCCGCTGGCCCGGGCGTAGGCCATGCGCTCGCGCACCTCGCCGAGGGTGCGAGGGCGGTAACCGGGGCCGCCGCAGCAGCTCTTGTGGAAGCGCACACCGGCGTGCAGCAGCACGGAGAGGATGCGCCAGGCGGCGGTGTCCCGCCTCTTGGGTGCCGCGAAGGCGGAGCCGACGTGAATCAGCGGCCCGGCGCAGCGTGAACAGACCCGGTCGTGGTCGTGGTAACCGGGGTAGGGCTGCTTGTACGAGGCCCGGCAGGGCAGGCAGACGTACGAGGTCTTTCCATGGGCCATGCGGCAAGGGTAGAGCCGCCGCGGGGCCGGGCTCGACGGATTATCGGCGTACTGCGCGGGCTCTTCATCGGTGGTGGGGCCGCGTGTGGCCTGACGAGCGCTTCCCTGAAGCCCCGATACCGGGGCTAGGGACAACGGCCGTTGTGGCTGCTGTACTTCCGTGCTGTACCGGGCGCAGCAGCTACCCCGCTCGTTCAAGGATCAAGTCACTGCGGATGGGCTTGGCTCGCCATATGGCTGCCAGCTGGGGATAGGACTCGATGAGGCGGCGGATCCTTCCGAGCGCCACAGCCCTGGGGGAGCCGATCTCGTCGAAGTCGACCCCGGTGTCTTGATGGCCGAGGCTGTCGAGATCAGCCCAGGCCGGGTCCTCTCCGAAGATGAGCTGTAGCTCTACCTGCCAGTGCTCGGGCTGCCCATAGGGATCGTCACGCTGACCCACCTCGGTGACGGCAAGCTGCCGCCCGAAGGACAGCGCGGGCTGATCGTCGTTCCAGTCCCACCTTCCCCACTGGACGATGAAGCCGTCACCGTCGTTCTCGGGCCTCTCGATCCCTTCGATCTCGATCTGGAGAAACTCTCCGAAGGCATCCCATGCAGCTTGGACATCGCGTACAGCGACGGGCTCGACTCCATGCTGCCTCAAGATCCGCGCGAACGTGTGGACGCTTGACCGCCAAGGGATAGGCACGCGGGATGCTATCGCGATCAACGGTTCACCGAACGGGCCGACTCGGGAAGGGCTTGGGAGGCTGCGATCACGCGAGGCTGAATCAGGCGCTGCCCTGCGTAGACGGCTGACCTGCACTCTCACAGGTGCCGTCGGCTTTCACCGTGATCCCCTGCTCGGTCTGGAGTGGTAGTGGTGCTGAGCTTCGACGTCCAGGAAGTGATCAGCTGCCCACACTCCCTTCCTGGGCGTCGTCCGGGATGCCCGGCTGCTAGCGTCCGGCACCATGTGGGCCCAAGAGATCGTGACCGGCCGGCCGGCTTGGCGGCACACCCCTTCCGGAGTGGTCTTCCGGGCCGTCCCCGGTGGGACGTTCCTGATGGGCCTGTCCGACGCGGAACTGGACGCGGTTCGTGCCATAGAGCGATCCAACGGCGCCGATGAAGACCTCGAATCGTTCTTCGCCGGTGCCGTCCAGGCCCGGCCGGTACGAGAAGTGCGGGTCGAGCCCTTCTTGATCGCCCGACATCCTCTTACGGTGGCGCAAGCACGGCACTGGCTGCCCGAGTACGAGGACAGCTTCGCCGAATCAGATTCAATCACCGCCCGCTTCGAGGACGACTTGGACGACCTGCTTGAGGCGTTGCCCTTCCGGCTGCCCAGCGAGGCGGAGTGGGAGTACGCGGCCCGGGCAGGCACGACCACTCTGACCTTCCGCGGGGACGAGAGGCCGGACGAGGATCAAGTGCTCGACGACTTCGCCGACGAGGAGCGCACTGCAGCGGCTGAAAACGCCTTCGGACTGGTGGCCATGGGCTCGGCGAACGAGATCTGCGCTGATGTGTGGATCCCGCATTTCACGGACGCGCCGACGGACGCACGCCCCCGCACCGGCGACGGACTGCGGGTGGTGCGTGGAGGTGGCGGCGACCTCTCTCCGTGGCAGGGCTGCGACGAGTGGCTGCTGTTGCTCTCTGCCACCCGCGACGAGTTCCAAGACTTCACCGCGGTCCGCCCGGTTGCACCAGTGCCAACCAGTTAGGAGCAGGACCTGGATTCAGCAGGGCCAACTCCGAGAATTGCTGGAGGTGGCCCCTTACTGAACTGGTGCCCCCGGCAGGGTTCGAACCTGCGACACCCGCTTTAGCAGAGAGGGCGGAGTCTCCTGCCGGTGGCCTGCGGCTTCGATACCCAAGGCATCCGGCAGTGGCTCGTCTGCGGGTCACCCTTGTTGACCGGGGCTGACCCCTGCATCTCGCACGGTTGTGGCACGTCGTCGTCCTTGTATCTCAGCCGACGACAATCAGAACTCGCGCACCCTCAGCCCCCATGCAGTCAGCGTCCGCAGCCGACCGGCCCGCGAACAGAGCGCGAACCAGACGAGGCCGCTGAGATGCCATCCGTCCAATGAGGCAAAAGTCGGCGCGGCAGGTGCAACCAGCAACCCACCATCGAACCAGCCCGCGGCCGAGACACGATGAAGCCCCGACCGTGCTCTGCGGTCGGGGCTCGTCACACCTTTAGGTGTCGGAGTGCGTCAAGGCCCTCGCCGGATCTGCTCTCGTGATCCGTGTCAGTGGCCGATGAGCCTGTGAAGCGCTGGAGTGCTGGCCACTCCCGCCGTCAGGCCGGCCAACACCGCTCCGGCCGCGTTGCCAGCGCTGAGGTAGGTCAGCACTCCTGCGGCGGAAGCGATCAACGCAGCGACCACAAAGACCAGGGCGGCATGCCCCGTCAGGAGGGGTCCAGTCTCGTCAACTGGCAGCTGCTGACCCTCCGCAGGGGTTAAACCACCCCGTTCCGACAGAAAGATCTTTACCACGGTGTTTGCTACGCTCCGCATGGAGCCTCCTTTTCCTAGGTGGGGTTTCACTGATCAGCGAGGTGATGACTCGCTGGTCGACCGGCCGGGCGGGTGATGACCGCTCGGCCGGGCGCGTTCTGGACGGTACAGACTTTCCGGCAAACGAAACCTCAGGGTTGCAATTCGCGGGGTCGGTACCGCGCGCAGGGCTTGGAACCTAACTGAGCGATGCCAATGAGACACAACATTTGCGGCTAGATCCGGAAGTGCAGGGGGAGCTCTCTCCGGCCGACCTCGTACCCTTGGTCAGGGGTATTACCGCCGACGCGGCAGGATCTGACCTGCCGACATGCACCCGTGCATACATGCTCGAGAGCATGTCGATCACCTTTCAAGTTGACCGGAAGTCTGCGAAGCGTCCTTCTGGTCACCCTCGCCGACTACGGGCACCTGGCGGAAGCAGCTGATGTCCCAAGATGAATGTTGGGAAAACCAGGGTCCCCAGCCCCGGCAGCCTGCGCCACGACCTGCGGGGAAGCTTCCGGGTTGCTTCTCGATCACCAATATCGCTTCTCCAGCGCTCCTGCCCGCCGAGCCTTGACAAGCTGGACGCTTCAAGCCCGGCCGTTTGCTTTCCTGGAACCTACTGGACAGGTAGGTATGAGACACGAAGTTAACGGCAAGATCCGGCTGGCCTGTGAGGCGCAGACCAGGTGGGCCAGACTCCGGCCGAGGCGACTCTTATAACTTGCTTGGCCAGCACTTTTGTATGAAGTCGCGCGCAAGCTACCTGCACGGTTTCCCGTAGGCAAGCGACAAACTATGTTCAGGCGACGACCCATTCAACAGGGCATCCTTTCCGGCAGATCGGATAACTCGGGCAAACTGAAACTGAGATGGTCGTAAACGGCCGGAACTCGTCGGAAGAACTGCCGGCTCGTGCGGTTGCAGGACAACCCTCCATGAGCCTGCGAGGTCTGACCAGGAAGGCCCTCTTCCTATACATAGGGTCAGGAGTTCCGCTTTTCGTCGTGACCTGCGGAAACTGGGCTACCCGACATCGGAGAATTTTCGACGGAGAGGCTAGCCGGACTCCCGGGCGTACGCGCGAACGGCCCCACACCCAGAGAGGGCGCGGGGCGCTATGTGTGTCGCCTCCTTCCCGTCCTGCCAACCGCTACCGGTTCCTCGGTACTCGGAGACCGGGATGGGCTGCACACTTTCGCGCATCCTTGTGCGGTAGAGCAGGCCGTCTGGTGGCCTTCGCCCGTATGGAGACGTCGTCGCGGATCGGCGCGGGGCCATGATCCGGGGCGGTGGGGTGGGGGTCTCCGGCTCCTCGGGAGAGGACCCCGAGCGGACGTAGTGGCACGCGTGTGGCACGACCTCGGATACATACAAAGAAGGGCCAGCCTGGGAGGGAACCCCTCCTAAGCTGGCCCTCTTCTCCGTGCCCACGGCAGGATTCAAACCTGCGACACCCGCTTTTGAGTTCGATTGCAGCTCAGTGCGACCTGCCGGCAGGGAGCCGCTGACCGCTTGTGGATCCGGCGCCAACCGTCGCTGTGTGCCACCGTTCGCCGACGTTGATGTCAGTTGGTGATGTCAGGCCGACAGACGACCCTACCGTGATCTGTTGGTCCACCGTCATACTTGCCTCTATGGGGGACAACAGTTGGTGGGTTGGCGTGCTCACTGCGCTTACTGCCATCGGGGCCAGTTGGGTCACCAGCCGGGGAAACACGTCTTCAGCACGAATTGAAGCTGAAGTCAACGCGCACGCTAGCCATGTTGCGAAAGTGCGTGACGAAAGGCGGCGAGCGTACAGCGAGATGAGCGCGAGCGCCCATGCGTTAGCTGAAGTGTTCTGGCGTATGGTGGAAGTGGACCGATCTGTGGACAATTCGCGGAAAGCGGAAATCATAAACGAGATGCAGATTGCATCCAGGAAGGCGTTGGGCGGGGTTACCAAAGCGAGTACAGAAGTGTACCTTCAAGGACCCGAACCAGTGGCCAAAGAGGCGCGAGCTCTCCAGCAAGCTGCAGTTGCATCTTTTTGGAAGCTCGGAGAAATCGGTGACGCGCGTGGTGATCAGCGAAACCAATACACCCTCGCCTACCAGGCTTTCCGAGCCCAGCATCATCGGTTTATCGATGTTGCCCGTGCAGGGTTGGAGGTCACGTAGAAGCGTAGGGTACTGGCATCTCTACGTCTCTCACTCAAGAGTCCCGTCAGTTGGCTACGGGTGGTGCAAGCACGGTTTTAGGAGAGAGGCTGGGGCAATGGGTCGGTGACCTGCCGCTTCGTGGACCGAGCTGGCGGGCACGGACGCACCCGCCAGTCACCCATGTTGACCGCTGCTGACTCCTGCATCTGGCACGGCTGTGGCACGGCGGTCTGTTCGGATCGAAGTAACTCAGTTGAGGCTTTGGGGTGATGACATCCAGGCGAAGGCGTCGGCTGTTCGGGTAGCCAGCGATCCACGCTGCCAGGAATCGGTTATGTCGGTCCAGCGGCCGAGTCGGGCGCTGCGCGCGCCGTGTTCTGCTGCTTGGTCATAGTAGAGAGTGAACCTGTAGACCCTGCCTTCCTCGGAAATCACCTGGCCGTCCTCGTGATCGGGGCCCTCCTGCAAGAGGTCAACGACGATCGTGCGGTCCGGATCAAGCCGCTGAGCCTTCAGAAGCTCCCGCAACCGGATCCACAGGTCGTAGTCGCTGGTCCGCAGGAGACCGGTGTACTGAACGACGATGCTTGACACCATGACCTCATGATCGATCCGGAAAGCGGCGAAGGGAAACCGGCCGCTGAGAAGCTGGCGGTAGCCATCAGCTTGGGAAGCTTGAATCATCTGTGGCTGGTTGCCGGACTGACCTGCGGCGGAGCGGCTATGGGGACTGGTCGGCGACCTGCTCCCGCCATTCCCCGTGGTTCCCCGCAGGATTTGGCACGGTTCTGGCACGGTGGGGCCTCGGTCGGGTGCGGCCTCGCGGTCACCGACCATGCGCTTAGAAGATGCGGGCACACCGCAGCTGGCGGGACCAGCGGGTTCAAGGGGGTTCCGTGACAGGCCGTCGGGTGTTGTCGCCGTTCGCGCTCGTTGCCGTCTGCGTTGCGTAACTCACGCCGATGGCTGACCGCACTCGGGTAGCCCGATAGGCCCTAGATGGGATGTGTGAATGCGCGAGGCAACGTCTATTCGTAGATGTCGGCGTTGGATTTGAGCAAAATAGCACCCGACACCGGGCAGACATCGGAGTCGCTGCGTAGGTCGGCCGACACGTCCGTATCCCGGAGAGCGCACTGAACGCCTTTATCGACGCCCATACGGTGCAGCCGATCGACCACCGGCGTAGCTCCCTGCGGAGGGCTGCCTGATGGCCAACAAGAAGGGAAGATGACGGGACTTCGGCTCGGTCCGGCAGCTTCCGTCGGGCCGTTGGCAGGTCCGCTACCGGGACCCGGAGACGGGACAACTGCGCCCGGCGGAGAAGACCTACCCGACCAGACAGACGCCCAAGTCGCGCTGACACACATCGAGTCGGACATCACGCGGGGGCAGTGGTCGGACCCGGACGCCAGGGCAGTGAACTTCCAGGAGTAGGCCACCGCGTGGCTGCGGGACCGGAAGCTCGCTGACCGGACCCGTGAGCGGAACGAGTCGGTGATGCGGCTGCACATCCTGCCCACCTTCGGAGCCGGGAGCGTGGCCGACGTGACAACGGCCCGGGTGCGTAGCTGGCGCGGCAAACTCCTCGCTGCCGGCATCGGGGAGCCGACGGTGGTCAAGGCGTACCAACTGCTGCGCGCTCTGATGAACACCGCCGTGGACGATGAGCTGATCCGCCGCAACCCGTGCCGCATGAAAGGTGCGGACCGCTACGACGTGCCCGAACGGCCTGTTCTCACGGTGGCAGAGGTCTTCACCGTGGCCGACTCGATGGCGCCGCGCTATCGGCTGCTCGTGCTCTTGGCGGCCTTCACCACTCTGCGGTTCGGGGAGCTGGCGGCCCTGCGGCGTCGGGACATCGACCTGGAGGCGCTGACCGTCACCGTGCGCCGTGCCCAGGCCGAGTTGCAGGACGGTCGGCTCTTCGACAAGGCGCCGAAGTCCGCGGCCGGGGTGCGCTCCGTTGCCCTTCCCGGCCGAACTCCTCGACGCGGTCACGCACCACCTGGAGCACTTCGCCGCTCCCGGCCGTGACGGGCACGTCTTCGTCGGGCCGCAGGGTGGGCAGTTGAGGCGCAGCAACTTCCGCGACGACTGGGTCAAGGCCCGGAAGGCAGCTGGCGTCACGGCCGAACTGCACTTTCACGACCTACGGCACACGGGCAACGCGCTCGCCTCCACGGCCGGGGCCAGCACGCGGGAGCTGATGACGCGGATGGGGCACAGTAGCTCCCGAGCCGCGCTGATCTATCAGCACATGACCAGCGACCGGGATAGGGCCATCGCGGACCGCCTTGGGGCCATGATCCGGGGTGGTGGGGGAGCGACCTCCGACGCCTCCGGCGAGGACCCTGCAGGCCCGTAGTGGCCCGCCCTGAAACGCCGAAGGGCCAGCCCGGGAGGAAACCCCTCCTGGGCTGGTCCTTCTCTCTATGTCCCGGCCGGATTCGAACCTGCGTGGCATCGAAGCCACGGGTCGCCTGTTTCCTCCGATTCGCCCGCGATGGCGGTACGGACATGGCAGCCTATGAGCGGCAATGAAAGGACCGGAGATGCCCATTCTCTTCTTCGCCGCCGCTGGTGCCCTCTTTGCAGGCGGAATTGCAGGTGGAGCCGGCGGAGGGTGGTACCTGTGGAGGCGTGGTCAGCAGGAAGCGGCCAAGCGGCTGCAGCATCAGGACGCCGAGGCCGCGAAGCAGGCGCTTAGGGATGCCACTGACCTTGCTGACCTGCGTAGCAAGGCGCAAGAGGCCGGCTTGAACCCGGATGAGGTCGTTGCCGGATACGAGACGTTGCGAGACTCACAGTTGTCTCCTGAGGACGTGCTCCAGGGGCTGAGCCGGGCTGCCATCACCGGTTGAACAACTTCGCCTCGTCGTACGATCTTCCGCATTTCGCGGTGTTCGTGAGCGGCGGTCACTCACGCAGCGATCATGCTCATCTGGGCCCGGCTTGTCGGCTGCGGATGCTTCCGACTCATTGGTGCGTACTGGCACGCTTGTGGCACGACCCCTGACATGACGAGGGGCCAGCCTGGGAGGAAACCCCTCCTGAGCTGGCCCTTCTGGCTGTGCCCCCGGCAGGATTCGAACCTGCGACACCCGCTTTAGGAGAGCGGTGCTCTATCCCCTGAGCTACGAAGGCAGTGGCATCGGACGCAAGCAGCGTCACGCCTGTGGTCTGGGAGGACCACAGGCGTCAGCGTACCGGATGCCGGTCGGGCGGGTGTGGGGGTCACGTCAGAGGGGTGGGCCGGGACGGTGGGGGTTCAGGACGGCGGGACGTGCGTGAAGCGTGCTGCCGTGTGGAAGTCCGTCTGGATGCGCGTCGCCGTCACCGTCAGTTCCGGGAGGAGGTCCGTCACGCACTCCCCCGGGGTGCGGCGGCTGGCGTGGAGTGCTGTGTTCAGGGCCGCCACCACCCGGCCCGACCGGTCGCGGATCGGGACCGCGATCGAGCGGAGGCCTTCTTCCAGCTCCTCGTCCACCAGGGCGTATCCCTGGGAGCGGACCGAGGCCAGGGCCGCGTCGTCACGGGTGTCCGCCAGCAGGACCCTGCCCAGTGCCGTCGCGTAGGCCGGCAAGCGCGTGCCCACCGTGATGTGCACGCTCATCACCCGGGCCGTGGTCACCCGGGCCGTGAACTGGATCTCCTTGCCGGAGTCCGACAGCACCGCCAGTGACGTCGACTCGTGGATGCGGGACGTCAGGTCGGCCAGGTGGGGCTGGGCGATCTCGGACAGGTTGGTGCGGGACAGGGGCGGGAAGCCGAGGGAGAGGACTCGCGGCGTCGGGGTGAAGGTGCGGCCGGCCGGGGCCACCAGGCCCAGGTGTTCGTAGGTGATCAGGGCCCGGCGGGCCGTCGCCCGGGCCAGGCCCGTCGCCCGGGCCACCTCCGTCAGGGTCAGCTCCTCCCTGCCCTCGCCGAAGGCCGTGAGGACGGTCAGTCCCCGGGCCAGGGATTCGATGAACTCGCGGCCCAGTTGCTGCTTGGAGGCGCCCGTCCAGAGCGCCAGGTCCGCGGGAGGCGGGCCGGGCTCGGGGGGCGGGGTGTCGCGCAGTTCGCGTTCCATCGCCTCGACCGTGGACCGCAGCCTCGGGAGGAGGGCCGTGCGCAGGTCGTGCGCGGTGTGGCGGCTCGTGTGACTGACCACGCTCGCCACGCTCGCGATCCGTCCGTCCGCTCCCGGGGTGCGGATCGGTACCGAGATCGCCACCAGACCCGGCTCGATCAACTGGTCGTCGAGGGACCAGCCGTTGGCGGACGCCTCTTCCGTGCGGCGGACGAAGGCGTCATCGTCCCGCGCGTCCGGTCTGTGGGTCCGTGGCGGTACGGCCGTGAAGGACAGGTCCCTCGGGTCCGCCGCCCTGCGGTCACGCCAGCGCTGCCAGTCCGCAGCCGTCCACTCCGTCGCGAACAGCGGTCCGGGGGCGGTGCGTTCGGCCGGGAGCAGGTCGCCGATGCGGAAGCTGAGGGACATCGCGCGGCGGCGGGTCGCCTGGTGGATGAAGCGGATGCCGTCCTGGTCGGTGACCGCGAGGGAGACCGACTCGTCCAGTTCGTCTGCCAGGGCGTCCGCGTGCGGCGAGAGCAGAGCGGGGAGGCGCAGGGCCGACAGGTAGGCGTTGCCCAGTTCCATCAGGCGGGGGGACAGGTGGACGTCCCGGCCGTCGAAGCGGACGTAACCCATGCGGGCGAGGGTGGCCGTGATGCGGTCGACCGTGGAGCGGGCGAGGCCGGTGGCGCGTTCCAGGCCGCTCAGGCTCAGTGTGCCGTTCGCCTCCGTCAGCTCCCGCAGCACCGCGATGCCCCGGATGAGGGGAGCGACCGCCTCCGCGGGGACGTTCCCGTCGGTACCAGTACCAGTACCAGTAATCGTCTCGGGCATGGGCTTCGCTGGCATCGGTTCTCCGGTACGGCGGCCGCTACGACCATGACAGCCGGTCGGCCGCGACGACCGCGACGGTCGCGGTCACGCCCACCGTAATCCGGAAAGCGCGGCCGGGTGGCCGGGGGCCGGTGGCCGAGGGCGAGGGCCTGGGGCCAAGGGCCGGGCGGTGACCGTCCCCACAACCTCGCGCGTGCCGCGGCCGCCCCCCATCGGCACCAGCGCCCCCACCCCCCTACCCCCTCGTCACCCGCAACCCATACCCCTCCTCCACACCGACCCCCGCCGCCCCCGCCAAGCC
>NZ_JNXI01000026.1 GCF_000717055.1 Streptomyces iakyrus
GAACTTCTTCGCCAACACCCCCGACATCCTGCACGCCTACCTCCAGCACGGCGGCCGGCCCGCCTTCGAGGTCCGGGCCGTGCTCGCGGCGACCCTCTCACCCACCTGGGGCATCTACTCCGGCTACGAGCTGTGTGAGAACACCCCGTTGAAGGAGGGCAGCGAGGAGTACCTGGACTCGGAGAAGTACCAGCTCAGGCACCGTGACTGGGACGCCGCCGAACGCGAGGGCCGCACCATCACCCGGCTGCTCACCCGGCTCAACACCATCCGGCGGGAGAATCCGGCCCTCCAGCAGCTGCGTGACCTCCACTTCCACCACGCCGACCAGGAAGCGGTGATCGCCTACTCGAAGCGGAAGGGTTCGAACACGGTTCTGGTGGTCGCGAACCTCGACCCCCACCACACCCAGGAGGCCACGGTCTCGTTGGACATGCCGCAACTCGGCCTGGACTGGCACGAGCCGGTGCCGGTGCGCGATGAGCTCACCGGCGAGACCTATCACTGGGGCAGGGCCAACTATGTGCGCCTCGAACCGGGCCGCAGGCCCGCGCACGTCTTCACGGTTCTGCGACCGTCCACCCCGGAGATCGGAGGGTCACCCACAACATGATCGTCAACGAACCCGTTCCGGACACCTTCGAGGACACTCCCGCCACCAGCGCGGCATGCGCGTGATCATCGACTTCGTCATGAACCACACCAGCGACCAGCACCCGTGGTTCCAGGAGTCGCGCAAGGACCCCGACGGGCCGTACGGCGACTACTACGTGTGGGCGGACGACGACAAGCAGTTCCAGGACGCGCGGATCATCTTCGTCGACACCGAGGCCTCCAACTGGACCTACGACCCGGTCCGCAAGCAGTACTACTGGCACCGCTTCTTCTCCCACCAGCCGGACCTCAACTACGAGAACCCGGCCGTGCAGGAGGAGATGATCTCCGCGCTGAAGTTCTGGCTGGACCTGGGCATCGACGGGTTCCGGCTGGACGCGGTGCCGTACCTGTACCAGCAGGAGGGCACCAACTGCGAGAACCTCCCGGAGACGCACGACTTCCTGAAGCGGGTGCGCAAGGAGATCGACGCGCAGTATCCGGACACGGTGCTGCTGGCGGAGGCCAACCAGTGGCCCGAGGACGTCGTCGACTACTTCGGCGACTACCCGAGCGGCGGCGACGAGTGCCACATGGCGACTGCCAGTGGGGCATCTTCCTGCGCAACCACGACGAGCTCACGCTCGAAATGGTCACCGACGAAGAGCGCGACTACATGTGGGCCGAGTACGCCAAGGACCCCCGCATGCGCGCCCGCTCCCCTGCTGGACAACGACCGCAACCAGATCGAGCTGTTCACGGCCCTGCTGCTGTCGCTGCCCGGCTCGCCGATCCTGTACTACGGCGACGAGATCGGCATGGGCGACAACATCTGGCTCGGCGACCGGGACGCGGTGCGCACGGCCCACGATCATGGACCCGGTCTACGGCTACCAGGTCACGAGCGTCGAGGCGTCGATGTCGTCGCCGTCGTCGCTGCTGCACTGGACCCGCCGCATGATCGAGATCCGCAAGCAGAACCCGGCCTTCGGACTCGGCTCGTACACCGAGCTGCCCTCCTCCAACCCGGCGGTGCTGGCGTTCCTGCGCGAGTACGAGGACGACCTGGTGCTGTGCGTGAACAACTTCTCGCGTTTCGCGCAGCCCACGGAGCTGGATCTGAGCGCCTTCGAGGGGCGGCACCCGGTGGAGCTGTTCGGCGGGGTCCGCTTCCCCGCCATCGGCGAGCTGCCGTACCTGCTGACCCTCGGGGGGCACGGGTTCTATTGGTTCAGGCTCCGCAAGGAGTCCATGTGAGGCCTGAAAAGGCCTGTTGAGGCCTGATCCGCGGGGCGGGCGGCAAACCCCCGCGGCGGGGCGTTTCCTCCGCCCCGCCGGGGGCACGCATCAGTAACACCCCGCCCGCCCGCGTGAGCCGGAGGGGCGCCGTCCGGAGCCGGCCGCAGGCGCCGGAGGCGCACCGAGAATGGGTGAAAGGACGCGACGCCATGTCGGAAGCCGTCACACGCACCGTCACCACCCCGCCCGGCCTCCTTGCCTCCCTCGATCCGCTGCTGCGGGAATGGCTGCCGCGGCAGCGCTGGTTCGCGGGCAAGGGCCGGCCGGTCACCGGGTTCACGCTGGTCGAGGCGACCGAGCTGCTCCCGGCGACGTCCAGCCTGGGCCTGTACCACCTGCTCGTCCGCGCCCACCAGCCCTTCGTGCCGTCCCACGGGGCGCCCGGTCACCCCGGTGACTGCTACCAGCTGCTGATAGGCGTGCGCGAGGCGCTGTCGCCTCGGCTGGCGCCCGCGCTCATCGGACATGTGTCGACGGGACCGCTGGCCGGCCGGACGGTCTACGACGCCCTGCACGACACCAGGCCCGCCGAGCTGCTCCTGGAGGCACTGCGCAGCCGGGCCCGGGTCGGCAAACTCCGCTTCGAACGGGACCCGGGCCAGGACATCCGTTCCGGGCTGGTGCCGCGCGTGGTGACCGCCGAGCAGTCCAACTCGTCGATCGTCTATGGAGATACGTTCATCCTCAAGCTGCTTCGCCGGATCGTGCCCGGGGTCAACCCCGATCTGGAGCTGCCGCTCGCGCTGGCCCGCGAGGGCTGCCCCCGGGTGCCCGCGCCGACGGCCTGGATGGTCGCGGACATCGCCCCTTCGGCGGACCCGGTCGTCTCGGCGGGCTCGGACCCGGCGGGCCAGCCGTATGTCCTGGGAGTGCTCCAGCCGTTCCTGCAGGGCGCCTCCGACGGGTGGGAGCTGGCGCTGCGCGAGCTGGCCAAGGGCGAGGACTTCGGCGCCGAGGCGCGGGCACTGGGGCGGGCCACCGCCGAGGTGCACGCGGCGCTGGCCCGGGCATTGCCCACCGTCACGCTCGGTCACAGGCAGCTCCAGGTCACGGTCGGCGGCATGATCGAGCGGCTGGACGCCGCCGTCCAGGCGGTCCCCGCGCTGCGGCCCTACGCCCGCGGCCTGCGGTCGGCGTTCACGGCGCTGGGCGATCTGGCCGCCGAGGGGCACACCTGGACCCCGCAGCGGGTGCACGGCGATCTGCACCTCGGCCAGTGCCTGCGCTCGCCGGCCGGCGAGTGGTGGCTGATCGACTTCGAGGGCGAGCCGGCCCGGCCGCTGGCCGAGCGGCGCATGCCGCAGCCGACGGCACGGGACGTCGCCGGCATGCTGCGGTCCTTCGACTACGCGGCCCGCTCGGCCGACCCGCCCCAGGCGGACTGGGCCGAGACCTGCCGTGCCGCGTACTGCTCCGGCTACGCGGAGGCCTCCGGCCGCGATCCGCGCACCGACCCGGTGCTGCTGCGCGCCTACGAGACGGACAAGGCGATCTACGAGGTGGTGTACGAGGCCCGGCACCGCCCCGACTGGCTGCCGGTGCCCCTGGCCGCCATAGAGCGGCTCGCCTCGACCGGCCACCTGACCTGACCCACCACCCCTCGTCCTGGAGGCTCCGCCCGTGACCCCCCGCCCTGAGTCCAGCGGTTCGCGCCCCAAGGGCACCGCCGGGGAGAAGATCCCCGAGCAGCCCACGGCCGCCCAGCAGAAGAGCGCCGCGAAGAAGACGGCGGTGCCCAAACAGGCAGCGGCGAAGAAGGCGGCCCCCGCGAAGGCGACCGCCAAGAAGGCCGCCGCCGGGAAGACCACCGTCGGCAAGACGGTGGCCAAGAAGGCGGCGACGAAGAAGGCCGCAGCCGAGAAGACGACGGTCGAGCAGCCGGTGGCCGGGACGGCGGCGGCGAAGAAGACCGCCGCGAAGAAGACAGCCGCCAGGAAGTCGGCCGCCAAGAAGGCCACGACGGTCAAGGCGACGGCGGCCAGGACCACTGCCGTGAAGGCCGCGGCCTCCAAGTCCACGGCCGGGGAAGCCGTCGCCGGCAAGGCGACCGCGAAGTCCCCTGCGGCGAAGAACACCGCGAAGAAGGCCCCGGCCAAGAAGGCCCCCACCGCCGAGAGCGCCGCTGCCACGGCCACCCCCGCCGAGGCCGTCGCGAAGAAGGCCGCCCCCGCCAAGGCCACCGCAAGGAAGGCCGCCGCGAAGAAGACCGCTCCCGCCACGGGCACGGTCGCCAAGAGCGCCGGGAAGAAGACCACCGCCGGCACGGCGCCCGCCGGCCCGGCCGTCGCGAAGAAGAGCGCGGCCAAGAAGGCCCCTGCCCGGAAGGCTCCCGCCGGACGGGCCCCCGCCGTGGAGGCCGCCGCCGCGCAGGTCGTCCCGCCGGAGATGGAGGTCGCCGTCTCCCCCGCGGTCGACGCGGCGGACCGGGAGCGGCTGCTCGGCGGCACGCACCACGACCCGCACTCCGTGCTCGGCGCGCACCCGGTGCCCGGCGGCATCGCCTTCCGGGCGTTCCGGCCGTACGCACTGGCGGTGACCGTCGTCGCCGGGGAACTGCGGGCCGAGCTGCACGACGACGGGGAGGGGTTCTTCTCCGGCCTGCTGCCGCTGCGGGAGATCCCCGCGTACCGGCTGGTCGTGGAGTACGAGGGGACGGTCCTGGAGACCGAGGACGCCTACCGCTTCCTGCCCACGCTGGGCGACCTCGACCTGCACCTGATCGGCGAGGGCCGGCACGAGGAGCTGTGGACGGCGCTGGGCGCGCACCCGATGACCCACGAGGGCGTGACCGGCACCCGGTTCGCGGTGTGGGCGCCGAACGCGCGCGGTGTGCGCGTGGCCGGCACCTTCAACTTCTGGGACGGCACCGGGCACGTCATGCGGTCGCTGGGCTCGTCCGGGGTGTGGGAGCTGTTCCTGCCGGACGTCGGCGAGGGCGAGCTGTACAAGTTCGAGATCACCCGCCCCGACGGTTCGAGGACGCTGCGCGCCGACCCGCTCGCCCGCCGCACCGAGGTGCCGCCCGCGACCTCGTCGGTCATCACGTCCTCGGCGTACGAGTGGGGCGACGCCGAGTGGCTGGCCCGGCGCGCCGAGGCCCCGGCGCACGAGGCGCCGTTCTCGGTGTACGAGGTGCATCTGGCGTCCTGGCGGCCCGGGCTGAACTACCGTCAACTGGCGGAGCAGCTCCCGGTGTACGTGAAGAACCTGGGGTTCACGCACGTCGAGCTGATGCCGGTCGCGGAGCATCCGTTCGGCGGCTCCTGGGGCTACCAGGTGACCGGCTTCTACGCGCCGACGGCCCGGCTGGGCACGCCGGACGACTTCCGGTACCTGGTCGACAAGCTGCACCAGGCGGGCATCGGCGTCCTCATGGACTGGGTGCCCGCGCACTTCCCGCGCGACGACTGGGCGCTGGCCGAGTTCGACGGCAGGCCCCTGTACGAGCACGAGGATCCGCTGCGGGCCGCGCACCCCGACTGGGGCACGCTGGAGTTCGACTTCGGGCGCAACGAGGTGCGCAACTTCCTCGTGGCCAACGCCGTGTACTGGTGCGAGGAGTTCCACATCGACGGCCTGCGCGTGGACGCCGTCGCCTCGATGCTCTACCTGGACTACTCGCGCGAGCCGGGCCAGTGGACGCCCAACGAGCACGGCGGGCGGGAGAACCTGGACGCGGTGGCGTTCCTCCAGGAGATGAACGCGACGGTCTACCGCAGGGTGCCCGGCGTGGTCACGATCGCCGAGGAGTCCACCGCCTGGGACGGCGTCACCCGCGCCACCCACCACAAGGGCCCGAGCGGCTTCGGCGGGCTCGGGTTCGGGCTGAAGTGGAACATGGGCTGGATGCACGACTCGTTGCAGTACATGAGTCACGAGCCGGTGCACCGCAAGTACCACCACGGGGAGATGACCTTCTCCATGGTGTACGCCTACAGCGAGAACTACGTACTGCCGATCTCCCATGACGAGGTCGTGCACGGCAAGCGGTCCCTGGTGTCGAAGATGCCGGGCGACTGGTGGCAGCAGCGCGCCGGGGTGCGGGCCTACCTCGGCTTCATGTGGGCCCACCCGGGCAAGCAACTGCTGTTCATGGGGCAGGAGTTCGCGCAGGGCGCCGAGTGGTCCGAGGCGCACGGCCCCGACTGGTGGCTGCTGGACCCGGGCTACGGGGCGGAGGCCGACCACCGGGGCGTGCGGGACCTGGTCCGCGACCTGAACACCGTCTACCGGGCGACCCCGGCGCTGTGGCGGCTGGACACCGACCCGGCCGGTTTCGAGTGGATCGTCGGTGACGCCGCCGACGACAACGTCCTCGCGTTCCTGCGGCTGGACCCGGAGGGCGTCCCGCTGCTGGCGGTGTCCAACTTCGCGCCGGTCACCCGCCAGGACTACCGCCTGGGCGTGCCCGAGGACGTGCCCGCCTGGCACGAGGCCGTCAACACCGACGCGGCCCGCTACGGAGGCAGCGACGTCACCCAGCCCGACCCGGTCAAGCCGGAACCCCTGGCCTGGCACGGCCGCCCGGCGAGCATCCGGCTGACGCTGCCACCCTTGGCGACGGTGTGGCTGCGCCCGGCGTAGGGGGCCCGGGCCCCCTGTGACACGGCTGTGACCGGAGGAGTGGCCTCCACCACAGCCCGGCCGGTCCGGCCCTGGTGGGGTGGCCTCATGGATGCCACCAGGGTCACCCCGCAGGGCCTGCCGAGCTGATGGGCTTCGGAGTCTCGGTCGCCTGTGCCGTCGGTGCCCTCGTCGCGGGGGCGGGGGTCGTCGCGATGGCGTTTCCCGGGCGGCCCGAGCCGTGGCCGGTGCATCTGCTGCGCCGGGCGGCGGTGACGGCCGCGTGGGCGGCCGCGGCCGTGTACTCCCTGGGGCTCTTCTCCGTGCTGGTGTCGGAGTGGGACTTCGACGACGGGGCCAACTCGGTCCCGGCCCCGGCCTGCCGCGACGGTTTCGACCCGGCCACGATCCAGGGGCTGAGCCACCACCGGTCCTCGTACCTGCCGCTGCGCTTCGACTGCGTCCGCGAGGACGGCTCCGTCTACTCCAGTGATCCGGACTACGGGTGGATGAACGGGGCGAGCGCCTCCCTCGCCCTGTCCGCCGCCCTGTTCGCCATCGGCGCGGGCTACGCGACCGAACTGCGGGCCCGCAGGGCGGCCGCCGCATCATGACGCTGCTGCCGGTGTTCGCCGGGCTGGTGGTCGCGGTGGTCGCACTGCGCGGCCTGCTGACCCATCCACGGCTGCCGTTGTGGGTGCGCACCTCGGTCTTCTGGACGGTCCCGCTCGCCGCCCTCACCTGGGCGTACATCATGGTCGCGGACGAGCCGGTGCTGTTCCCGGAAACGGCTCCCTGCCCCAGGGAGCCGTACCAGGAGGGCGTCATCGGCGGCGGCGAGGTGGCGGGCGTCTCCACCGCCTTCCCGCCGCGCGCCTACTGCCGGTGGGAGGACGGCACCGTCTACGAACTCACGCCCGGCGCCGAGTTCCTGTTCTGGGTCCTCTTCGTCCTCACGGTCGTACCGCTCGGCGCCGGGCTGTGGCATGCGCTGCGGGATCCGAGGTCCCAGATGCACTAGGCGCGTCGGGCTACCCGAGCGCCTGTGCCAGGGGCGCGGGCAACGGCCCCGTGTGCAGCACGCCCAGCCGCTGGGTGGCCCGGGTCAGGGCCACGTACAGGTCGCTGGTGCCGTAGCGGCCGGGCTCGACCACGAGGACGGAGTCGAACTCCAGGCCCTTGGCCTGGCGCGGGTCGAGCAGGACGACCGCCTGGGTGAGGTCGGGCTCGGCTCCCGCCGTGACGCCGTCCAGCCGGGCCGCGAGGGAGCGGTGGAGGTCGCGCGGGGCGATCACCGCGAGCCGGCCCTCGGCGGGGGTGAGTTCCCCGACCGCCTTGGCCACCGCACCCGGGAGGTCGTCGGTGGCGCGGGCCCAGGGGCGCACGCCCGTGGAGCGGACCGAGCTGGGCGGTTCGAACCCCGGCTGCTCGGCGCGCACCACGGCCGCCGCCACCTCCATGATCTCGGCCGGGGTGCGGTAGTTGACGCCCAGCCGGGTGTGCTCCCAGCGGTCCTCGACGTACGGGGAGAGGATGCCCGACCAGGAGCCGACCCCGGCCGCCTCCGACGTCTGGGCGGGGTCGCCGACCAGGGTCATCGAGCGGGTCGGGCTGCGCCGCATCAGCAGCCGCCACGCCATCGGCGAGAGCTCCTGCGCCTCGTCGACGATGATGTGCCCGAACGCCCAGGTGCGGTCGGCGGCGGCGCGCTCGGCGGCGCTGCGGTGGTCGTCCTCCTCGTGCCGCTCGGCGAACCGCTCGGCGTCGATGATGTCGTGCGCGGACAGCACCTCGGAGCTCTCGGGGTCGTCCTCCTCCTTGTCCTCGAACTCGTAGGTCCGGGACGCGTAGGAGACGTCGAGCACGCCCTGGGCGTAGGCGATCTGCCGCTGCCGCTCGCGCTCGGCGCGGTCGCGGGCGAGCCGGTTGTCGTCGCCGAGGAGTTCGGCGGCCTCGTCGAGCAGCGGCACGTCCGCGACCGTCCAGCGCCGGGTCACCGGGCGGCGTACGGCGTCGGCGTCCTCGGCGGGCAGGAACTCCTCCGGCGCGGCGAGGAAGTCCGCGACGAGCCGCTGCGGGGTCAGCAGCGGCCACAGCCGGTCGACGGCCGACCACACCTCGGGGTTCTCGGCGAGGTCGTCGCGGATCTGGGTGATGTCGCTGGGGTCGAGCAGGCTGGACCCGTCGAAGGGGTCGGTGCCGATCCGCTCGGCGTACAGGTCGGTGAGGGCGTTGAGGATGTGACCCTCGAAGTGCTCGCGGGCGGCGTTGTGCGGCAGCTTGGCGGCACGGGTGCGTTCGCGGGCGACGTTGACCAGGCCGTCGTCGAGCATGAGGACCTCACGGTCGTGCTCGATGGCGATCACCGGGTCGGGCAGCGCCTGCCGGCTGCGCACGACCTCGGCGAGCACGTCGGCCATGCCGGCCCGGCCCTTCACGGCGGCGGCCTCGGGCGTGTCGGCCGCGGTCGCCTTCACACCGGGGAACAGCTCTCCGACGGTCGCGAGGAGCACGCCCGTCTCGCCCAGGGAGGGCAGCACCTCGCCGATGTAGCCGAGGAACGCCGGGTTGGGCCCGACGATCAGCACGGCCCGCTTGGCGAGCAGTTCCCGGTGCTCGTAGAGCAGGTAGGCGGCGCGGTGCAGGGCGACGGCCGTCTTGCCGGTGCCCGGGCCGCCCTCCACCACCATGACGCCGCGGTGCGGAGCGCGGATGATGCGGTCCTGGTCGGCCTGGATGGTCTGCACGATGTCACCCATGCGGCCGGTGCGCGCGGAGTTGAGGGCGGCGAGCAGGACGGCGTCGCCCGTCGGGTCCTCGTGGCCGGTGCGGGTCTCGTCGCCGAGGTCGAGGATCTCGTCGTGCAGATGGGTGACCCGGCGGCCGTCGGTGGCGATGTGCCGCCGGCGCCTGAGGCCCATCGGGGTGTGGCCGGTGGCCAGGTAGAAGGGGCGGGCGACATCGGCGCGCCAGTCGATGAGGACCGGGGTGCGTTCGGCGTCGTCGGTGCGCAGGCCGATGCGGCCGATGCGGTGGGTGACGCCCGAGGTGAGGTCGATCCGGCCGAAGCACAGGGAGCCGTCCACCGCGTTCAGCGCGGCGAGCAGCCCGGAGCGCTCGGCCACGAGGATGTCCCGCTCCAGTCTGGCCTGCATGGGGGTGTTGCCCTGCGCGAGCGCGTCCGTGACGGAGGTCTCGGCGTCGCCGCGCAGCGCGTCGACACGCGCGTACAACCCGTCGATGAATTCCTGTTCCTGTCGCAATTCATCGTCCGGAAATTCGGTGTTTGACAATTCCGCTCCCGCCCGGATATACTGTGCTCACTGAACTTCACTGTGGCTTCAATCGACTTGAAGTCACGAACAAACAAATATACGCAAGGAAATCCCCCGAGCGCAATTGCTCGGGGGATTTCCTGTTGTCCCGGCGGGGCGCCCAGATCACGTCCGCGAGCTCCCCCAGCAGCTTCCGCCTGGCCGCCCGCGCCCCCACCATCGCCTTCACCGGCTCGCCGCCGGGGAACACCATGAACGTCGGCATCGACAGCACCTTGTAGGCGTGGGTCGTCGCCGGGTTGGAGTCGCCCTCGGGGTGCCCGGCGCGCAGGCACTCCACGAAGGGCCCCGTCTCCTCCAGGCCGAACCCGAAGTCCTGGAGCGTCCTGATCTGCCGCAGCAGCCGCAGGTCGCTCTCGTCATAGGCCCGGTATCCTCCCCCAAGCTCTCGGCTTCGCTTCGAGCAGAGGGGGACCCCCACCCGCTGCGCCGCGCGGGCAGCAGCCCGCGCGACTCGTAGTACCGCAGCGTCCGCGTCGTGGTCCCGGCCCGTGCGGCCAGCTCGCCGATTCGCATGTGCTCGAACGTAATCGTTGACCCCGGCGTCAAGGCAACAGCGGTTTCCGCTCCACCGGGGAGGTCAGCACGATCGACGTGGTGGTGCGGCCCAGCGCGGAGACCGCCTCCAGGACGTCCTCCAGATGCACGGTGTCCCGCACGGCGACCTTGAGGATCCAGCAGTCCTCGCCGACCACGTGGTGCACCTCGGTGATCTCGGGACGCTCGATCAGTTCCAGGGTCCTGGGATGCTTCAGGTTGTAACCGCCGTGCGGATTGACGCGGATGAACGCCTGGATGCCGTAGCCGAGCCGGGCCGGCACGACGTGGGCTCCGTAGCCGCTGATCACGCCCGCCGCCTCCAGCCGCCGCACCCGCTCGGTGACGGCCGCGGGGCTGAGCCGGACCCGGCGGCCCAGCTCGCTCAGCTTGATCCGGCCGTCGGTCTGGAGCAGTTGCAGGATCTGCCGGTCCAGCGCGTCGAAGGCCACCGATGTTTCGTCGGCGGCGGTCCGCAGATGCCGTGGTTCTTTCGGTGCAGCGGCCTGAACTCCCATGGTTCCCCCTTCAGAGCGTGGATGTACGCCGGGAGAATTATGGCCATGGAAAAGACCCTGAACGTACTGGTCATCGGCGGCAACCGTTACGTCGGAAAGCGTCTCATCACACGGCTCCTCGCCGAAGGCCATCGCGTCACCGTGCTGAACCGCGGATCCTCCCCGCCGCCCGCCGGGGTGGAGCACCTGCGCGCCGACCGGGACGACGAGGAGTCGCTGACCGGCGCGCTCGGCCCGCGGGTCTTCGACGTGGTCGTCGACCAGGTCTGCTACACCCCGCGTCAGGCCGCGATCGCCCGCCGCGTCTTCACCGGACGCACCCGGCGCTATGTGATGACCTCCACGGTCGAGGTGTACGAGTACGAGGACTCCGCCGCCCTGGTGCGCGAGGAGGCCGTCGACCCGTCCACCGTGACCGTCGACCCCGGGCTGCCCTGGGACGATCCCGCGTTCCTGGAGGCCCACTACGGAGAGGGCAAGCGGCAGGCCGAGGCGGTCCTCACGGCCGGGCCGGGGTTCGAGTCCGCGGTGGTGCGGGTGGCCCATGTGCTGGGCGGGGACGACGACTTCACGGGCCGGCTGGCCCACTACGCGGAGCGGATGCGCACCGGCGAGCCGATCGCCGTGCCGACGGTGAACCGGCCGGCCACCTATGTGTACGTCGAGGAGATCGCCCGCTTCCTGGCCTGGGCGGCGGGCGAGGACTTCACCGGGCCGGTGAACGCCGCCTCCTCCGGGACTCTGAGCACCGAGGAGCTGTGCGCGGCGGTGGCCGCTCATGTCCCGGGCGGCCGGACCGAGTTCCGGCCGGTCGAGGTCGGCGAGGTCTCGCCGTTCTCCTTCCGCCGCTTCTACGGCATGGACAACGCCCGGGCCGCCCGGCTCGGCTTCACCTTCGGCGAGGCCCGGCAGTGGCTGCCGTGTGCCGTCGCGGAGACGCTCGGGAAGGGCGACTGACGTGCGCCACAGGACTCTTGGCGGGCTGCGGGTGAGTGCGGTCGGGCTGGGCGCGATGCCGCTGTCCATCGAGGGACGGCCGGACGAGGAGCGTGCCGTGGCCACGGTGCACGCCGCGCTCGACGCGGGCGTGACCCTTCTGGACACGGCCGACTCGTACCACCTGCCGGGCGCGGAGCCCGGGCACAACGAACGTCTGGTGGCCCGCGCACTGGCCTCCTACGGCGGTGACACCTCCTCCGTCCTGGTGGCGACGAAGGGCGGCCGCGGCCGCCCGGCGGGGGCCGACTGGACGGTGAACGGGCACCCCCGGCACCTCAGGGCCGCTGCCGAGGCCTCGCGCAAGCGGCTGGGCGTGGAGGCGATCGGCCTCTACCAACTGCACAAGCCCGACCCCGCCGTGCCCTTCGAGGAGTCGGTCGGCGCGCTGCGCGAGCTGCTCGACGCGGGCACGATCCGGCTGGCCGGTGTGTCCAACGCTGACGTGGGCCAGATCCGCCGGGCGCACGAGATCCTCGGCGACCGGCTGGTGTCCGTGCAGAACAGGTACTCCCCGGCCGTCCGGGACAGTGAGCCGGAGCTGCGGCTGTGCGGGGAACTGGGGCTCGCTTTCCTGCCGTGGAGCCCGCTGGGCGGCCTGGCCCGCAGCTCCCTGGACGGGCCGTCGCGCACGGAAGGGGAACAGCGCTTCGCCGCCTTCCACGCGGTGGCGGCGGAGCGCGGGGTCAGTCCCCAACAGGTGGGACTCGCCTGGCTGCTGGCCCGGTCCCCGGCGATTCTCCCGATCCCGGGAGCGAGCCGACCGCGGACGATCAGGGACTCGGCGGCCGCGGCGGACCTGCTGCTCACCGCCGAGGAGCGGGTACGCCTGGACGAGTCCGCCGGGCCGGATCGGGCCTGGGACGTTGGTGACGCGGCCGGCTGGGGTGTGCCGACACCGCTGGGCAGGCGGGACGTGCGGATACGGCCCAGGGGGTCTCGGCACAGCCCGGCTGCACGGCCGGACGCCCTCCCAGATCGGCCATGCCACGCACCGGCGCTCCCCGCGCCGGGCGCGCGCGTGGCGCCTGCCACCCTTCGGCGGAGGCGCCACTCCCGCACACGGACCTAGCGGGTCCCGGCCGACTCCAGCTTCTTGTCCTCCCCGGCCGGCTCGTCCACGGGCTTCGCCCTGCCGGGCAGCAGCAGCGCCACCGCCACCGTGCCGACGCCCAGGACCACGGCCCCGATCAGGCTGGTGTGCGCGACCGCGTCGGAGAAGGCGGACCCCACCGCGTCGGCCATCTGCCGGGCGCCGTCGCCGAGCTGCCCGGCCTGCGCGCGCAGTCGCTCCGCCTGCTGCGGGTCGCCGGTGTGCGCGGCCTGCTCGGTCAGCTGCCGGGCCTTGTCGCCGAGGCCCCGGGCGACGGCGTACCCGGCGCCGACGGAGTCCTGGGCCGTGGAGAGGGAGGACGCGGGGAGCTTGCTGCCGGCCGCCGCGTCCGAGAGGTGACCGGAGTAGGACGTCGCCAGCAGCGAGCCCAGGATGGCGATGCCCAGCGAACCGCCGAGCTCCAGCGACGTGTCGTTCACCGCGCCGCCCACGCCCAGCTCCGACTCCGGGAACGCCCCCATGATCGCGTCCGTGCAGGGCGACAGGGCGAGCCCGATCGAGAGGCCGAGGACGACCAGGGGCGCGACGAAGTCGCCGTACGACGAACCGGAGCCGACCTGGGTGAGCAGCGCCAGGGCCGCCGTGCCGCCGACCATGCCGGCCGTGACGGTCCACTTCATGCCGACCCGGGGAGTGAGGAATCCGGTGAGGGCCGCCCCCACGAACACGGCACCCGCCAGCGGCAGCATGCGCAGTCCCGTGTCCAGGGCGTCGTAGCCGAGGACGAACTGGAGGTGCTGCGTCAGGTAGTAGAAGGCGCCGAAGACCGCCAGGAAGAACAGGGCGACGGCGAGGTTGGAGCCGGCGAAGCCGCGGTTCGTGAAGCGGCGGACGTCGAGGAGCGGACGCGGGTGGCGCAGCTCCCAGAGGACGAAGGCGACGAGCCCGGCTCCGGCGACGACCGCCGCCGTGACGGCCTTGACGCCCCAGCCGAAGTGCGGCCCTTCGATGATCATGTAGACCAGCGCGGCGATCCACACCACCGAGAGCAGTCCGCCGCCGTAGTCGATGCGCCCGCGGTCCGCGGCCCTGGACGGCGGTACGAGGACGAGGGCTCCGACGAGGCCCAGGAGCGCGACGGGGACGTTGATGAGGAACGTCGACGACCAGCCGTGGTCTTCCAGCAGGGCCCCGGCGACCAGCGGTCCGGCCGCGATGGCGAGTCCGGCCGTGGCGGTCCACAGGGTGATGGCCTTGGCGCGTTCGGCGCGCGGGAAGGTCGCGGCGAGCAGGGACAGCGTGGCGGGCATGATCATCGCGGCGCCGGCGCCCATCACGGCCCGTGCGGCGATGACCGTCGTGGAGCTGCCGGCGAGGTAGCCGAAGACGGAGCCGCCCGCGAACACGACCAGCCCGAGGACGAGCGCGCCCCGGCGGCTGTACTTGTCGCCGATCGCGCCGAGCAGCAGCATCAGCGCGGCGTACGGGACGGTGTAGCCGTCGATCACCCACTGCAGGTCGGCGCTGGACAGGCCGAGGTCCTCGGTCATGTCGGGCGCGGCGACGGTGAGGGCCGTGTTGGCCATCACGATGATCAGCAGGCTGAGGCAGAGCACGAGGAGCGCCCACCAGCGGCGTGCGTAGGGGCGGTCCATCCTCTCGGCCGGTTCGTTCATGACGAGTCGCATGGCAGGGGTTGCCTTCCTCGCTGTCTTGCACATGGGCGTGCATTTACACAACGCTGTGCAATCTACTCTGTTGCACAGCACTGTGCAAATCACTGCGGGAAGGGGCACAATGACGACCATGACCACGGGAACCAGCCGCGCCGACGCCAACCGCCGCCGCATCCTCGACGTCGCCCTCGCCGAGCTGCTGCGTGACCCCGACGCGTCCATGGACCAGATCGCACGGGCCGCGGGCGTCGTCCGGCGGACGGTGTACGGGCACTTCCCGAGCCGTGAGGCGCTGATCAGCACGCTCGTCGACGAGGCGGTCCAGGCGCTGTCGGCCGCGCACGCGGCGGGCCGCGAGGGCGTGCGCGAACCGGCGGAGGCGGTGGCGCGCTCGGTGCTGGCGGTGTGGGCGATCGCCGACCGCTACCGGCTGCTGGTCGCCCTCGCCCAGCGCACGGTCACCATGCAGGGCATCCGGGAACGGCTCGCCCCGGTCCGGGAAGCGAGCATCGGGCTGCTCCAGCAGGGGCTGGACGAGGACGTCTTCAGTTCGCCGCTGCCGGCTCCGGCCCTGGCGTATGTGCACGAGCAGACGCTGTTCGCCGTGATGGAGGCCGTGAACGACGGACTGCTGGCAGCGCAAGAGGCGGGCCGCTGCGCCGCGGTCACCGTACTGACCGCGGCGGGCGTGCCCGCCTCGAAGGCCACCGGACTGGTGGCGAAGCTGAACGCGTGAACTTCTCGATGGGTGAACCGGGCGGCTGAGCGACGGGGGGACACCCAGCCGCCCGGATCCTGTGGGGGCGGCGCGGCCGTCAGGCCTTCGCCAGCTCCTTCTCGCCGCCCTGCTCGGACATCTCGACGTGGCCCTCGGCCGGGCCGCCGTGGGCCTCGTCGAGCAGCGTCTTCTCGTCGAAGGGCAGCTGACCGGCGAGGACCTGGTTCACCCGCTCCTTGTCGATCTCCTTGGTCCAGGTGCCGATCAGCACGGTGGCCACGGCGTTGCCGGCGAAGTTGGTCAGGGCGCGGGCCTCGCTCATGAAGCGGTCGATGCCGACGATGAGACCGATGCCGTCCACCAGGGCCGGCTTGTGCGACTGCAGACCACCGGCCAGGGTCGCGAGGCCGGCGCCGGTGACACCGGCGGCGCCCTTGGAGGCGACCAGCAGGAAGAGCAGCAGCGGGATCTGCTCGCCGATGGACATCGGGGTGCCCAGGGCGTCGGCGATGAACAGCGAGGCCATGGTCATGTAGATCATGGTGCCGTCGAGGTTGAAGGAGTAGCCGGTCGGGACGGTGATGCCGACCACCGGCTTGCTGACGCCCAGGTGCTCCATCTTCGCGATGAGCCGCGGCAGCGCGGACTCGGACGAGGAGGTGGACAGGATCAGCAGGAACTCACGGCCCAGGTACTTGAAGAGCGTGAAGACGTTCAGGCCGGAGACGACGCGCAGCAGGATGCCGAGCACGATGAAGACGAAGAGGAAGCAGGTGACGTAGAAGCCGAGCATCAGCACCGCGAGGCTCTTGAGCGCGTCCAGGCCGGCGGAGCCGGTGACGGCGGCGATGGCGCCGAAGGCACCGATCGGGGCGGCCCACATCACCATGGCGAGGATGCGGAAGACGAGCCGCTGGATGTGCTCGATGCCGCGCAGGATGGGCTGGCCGGCCGCGCCCATGCCCTGCAGGGCGAAGCCCGCGAGGAGGGCGATCAGCAGCGTCTGGAGGACCGACTCGTTGGTGAAGGCCGAGACGATCGTGGTCGGGATGATCCCGAGCAGGAACTCCGTGGTGTCCTTGGCCTCGGAATCGATCTGCGCGTGGCCGGCGTCCTTGATCGCATCGGTCACCGCGAGACCGGTGCCCGGCTCCAGGATGTTGCCGACGACCAGGCCGATGCCCAGCGCGACCAGCGACATCACCGTGAAGTAGCCGAGCGCGATACCGCCGACGGCGCCGACCTTTGCGGCCTTGCGCACCGAGCCGATGCCCAGCACGATCGTGCAGAAGATGATCGGCGAGATCATCATCTTGATCAGGGCCACGAAACCCGTGCCGATGGGCTTCAGCCCGACAGCGAAGTCGGGTGCGGCCAGACCCACCGCGATACCGGCGGCGACCGCGATGATCACCGCGATGTAGAGATAGTGCGTGCGGTCCCGCTTGGCCTTGGGTGCGGCAGGTGCCGTATCGGCTGCGCTGGTCACGGCGGCCCTCCTTGACGACGTCGTCGGCATCACCGGCGTGCGGCTCACGTCCGGGGGAAAAGGGAGCGGGGAGCTCCCGGAGATGCGTTATAGGGAATGCCGTGACTATGTCCTGCTCTGTGAGCGCGGTCACCCTTCCGTTCATTTAGTTCACAATCAGCCACGAGGCAGACTGACGGCATGCGTCTCTCCGTCCCCGGCCCCCGCAGTCTGGCGGGCCAGCTCTTCGCCATGCAGGCCGTCCTGATAGCGGTCGTCGTGGCCGGATACGCGCTGTTCTCCTACGTCAGCGACCGCAGCCAGGCCGAGGAGGCAGCGACGCGCCAGGCCAGGGCAGTGGCGCGGTCCGTGGCGGACTCCCCGTCCGTGCTGGCGGCGACCCGCACCGCCGACCCGTCGGCCGAGCTCCAGCCGTACGCGCTGAAGGTGATGCGGGACACCGAGGTCGACTTCATCACGATCATGGATCCGCGGGGGATCCGCTGGACGCATCCCGACCCGCGGCAGATCGGCCAGACGTTCCAGGGCCACACGGAGCCGGCGCTGCGCGGCCGGACGTTCACCGAGACCTACACGGGCACGCTCGGCCCGTCGGTGCGCGCGGTCACGCCGATCCAGGACGGCCCGCGAGTGGTCGGCCTGGTCAGCGCGGGCATCCGGGTCGAGGAGATCACCCAGCGGGTGCAGGACCAGCTGACGGCCCTGCTCGGCGTCGCGGCCGGCGCGCTGGTGCTGGGCGCGGTCGGCACGTACGTCATCAACGCCCGGCTGCGCCGCCACACCCACGGCATGAATGCCGCCGAGCTGAGCCGGATGCACGACTACCACCAGGCCGCCCTGCACGCCGTACGCGAGGGGCTGCTGATGCTGGACGGGCAGTACCGTGTGGCGCTGATCAACGACGGAGGACGCGAATTGCTCGGCGTGGCCGGGGACGTGGTGGGCAGGTCGGTGGCGGAGCTGGGCCTGCCGGCCCCGCTGACCGGTGCCCTGCTGGCCTCGGAGCCGCGGGTCGACGAGGTGCATCTGACGGCATCCCGGGTTCTGGTGATCAACACGTCGCCGGTGTCGGGCGGCGAGCGGCGCGGTACGGTCGTCACCCTGCGTGATGTCACCGAACTCCAGTCGCTGATGGGCGAGTTGGACTCCGAGCGGGGATTCACACAGGCGCTGCGCTCACAGGCGCACGAGGCGGCCAACCGGCTGCACACGGTCGTCTCGCTGATCGAGCTGGGCCGGGCGGAGGAAGCGGTGGAGTTCGCGACGGCCGAGCTGGAGCTGGCGCAGGCCCTGACGGACCAGGTCGTGGCGGCGGTGAGCGAGCCGGTGCTGGCGGCGCTGCTGCTCGGCAAGACGGCCCAGGCGAACGAGCGGGGCGTGGAGCTGATGGTCTCGCAGGAGAGCAGCCTGGACGACGGCCTGCTGCCCGAGTCGCTGCCGGCCCGGGATCTGGTGACGATCCTCGGCAACCTGATCGACAACGCCGTGGACGCGGCGCAGGGCAGCGTACGGGCCCGGGTGACGGTGGCGGCGTACACCAGGACCTCCGAGGACACCCCGGAGCTGGTGCTGCGGGTCTCGGACACGGGCCCGGGCGTGGACCCCGAGCACGCCGAGGCGGTCTTCCGGCGCGGGTTCTCGACGAAGCCGGCAGGACCGGGGGGCCGGGGCCTCGGACTGGCGCTGGTACGGCAGACGAGTCAGCGGCACGGGGGCTCCCTGACGGTGGCGGAGGCCGACGGGGGCGGGGCGGAGTTCGAGGTACGGCTGCCGTTGCGGGAGCCGGAAACGGTGGCCGGGGGCGTGCCCTCCGGGGCCCCGGCGGCCAGAGGCGCTGGAGGCGACGCATGACGAGCAGCGGGAAGGCCATCCGCGTCCTGGTGGTGGAGGACGACCCGGTCGCCGCCGACGCCCACGTCCTGTACGTCGGCCGGGTGCCCGGCTTCGTGGCCGTGGGCAAGGCGCACACGGGCGCGGAGGCCCGCCGGGCCCTGGACCGCACGCCGGTGGACCTGCTGCTGCTCGATCTGCACCTGCCGGACGTGCACGGGCTGCACCTGGCCCGGTCGCTGCGGGCGGCCGGTCACCACGCGGACGTGATAGCGGTGACGTCGGCGCGCGATCTGGCCGTCGTCCGCGAGGGCGTCTCGCTCGGGGTCGTGCAGTACGTCCTGAAGCCCTTCACCTTCGCGACCCTGCGCGACCGCCTCGTGCGTTACGCCGAGTTCCACGCGGCGGTCGGCGAGGCGAGCGGCCAGGACGAGGTGGACCGGGCGCTCGCGGCCCTGCGCGCACCGGGCCCGGCCGCGCTGCCCAAGGGCTTGAGCGCACCGACGCTGGAGCGGGTGACGGTGGCCCTGCGCGACAGCGGCGAGGGCCTCACGGCAGCCGGAGTGGCGGAGTCCGTGGGCATCTCCCGCATCACGGCCCGCCGTTACCTGGAGCATCTGGTCGACGCGGGCCGCGCGGCGCGCCGTCCGCAGTACGGCACCGTGGGGCGCCCGGAATTGCAGTACCGCTGGGTCACGGGGCAGTGACGGGCCCTCAGGCCCCGGTCCCCGCAGCCGGGTCGACCTGACGGGCCACTCGACTCGTTCCGTACGGGAGCCGGCCGTGGTTCAGTCCGGCGTGCCCTGTGGGAGTACGCCCGCCCGGAACGGCTCGACCCCCTCCAGCCTCCGCACGCGCGTCGGCTCGATCAGCAGCATCACCCGGCGCTCACCCGGCAGCAGCCACGGGTAGCGGTCCTCGCCGAGGTACTTCCGCGCCAGCCGGTCCATCGACCGCTCCGCGGCCTCCCCCTCCACGAACCGCACGACCTTCCCGCGGATCTCGGCGCGGTCGTAGGGGTTCGCGGGGTCGTGGTGCGACAGCGAAACGTACGGATTGCGCCGCAGGTTCTCCTCCTTCACCCGCCCCATCGAGGTGTTGACCATGACGTACTCCCCTTCGATGTCCGCCCACATGGGCGACACCTGAGGCGCCCCGTCCGCTCCCACCGTCGCGAGATGCCAGAAGTTCGGCGCGAGAAGGCGCTCGCGCATATGCCCGTTGAGCTTGCCGTTCATGTGCGTCGCTGCCTTTCCGGGCCCGCGATCGCCGGGCCCGGCGCCATCCTCGTCCCGCTTCCGCCCCGGCCGGAAGACGATCTTCGGCCCCGGTCGAACCCGCCGGTAGCCGTAGCTTCCTACAATCCGTGATCCTGGCCGAACAGACCGTAGTCAGCCCACTCCCGCCGCCCTAGCTTGTGGGCCGTGCGCCGACCTTCAGCCCGCCCCAGCCCGCCCCCTCCCCCGGCCCCGTCCGCTCCCACGGCCCCGCCTTTCAACGCCCCCGCCGCCCGCCGGCTGCGCGCCGCCCTCGGGATGGCACCCGAGCACGTCGCCTACGGCATGCGCGTCTCGTACGGGCATCCCCACATCACCCCGGACCACGTGATGGCCTGGGAGCGCGGGGCCGCAGCCCCGACCGGTTCCGAACTCACCGCACTCGCGGGCGTGCTGTGGTGCTCGCCCGCCGAACTCATCGGCAGACCGCGCACCCTGCGCGAACACCGCATCGCCCGCTGCCTCGCCCCGGAGGACGTGGCCCGGGCCGTGGGGCACGAGGTGCAGGCGTACCTGCGCATGGAGGAGACCGACACCTGGCGCGGCACGGACCGCCAGTCCGCCGCCCTCGCCGATCTGCTCGGGCTCGGCCTGCCCGACTTCGTCACCGTCACCGGTCGGGACGCCAAGCTCGGCGACCTGCTGCGCAGCGCCGCCACCACCCGCTGGCAGGCCTACGTCCGCCCGGTGGCCAGGCTCGTACCCTTGGACCGGCGGTTCCTGGAGGGGGCCCTGCAGGGCCTGCACGAGGACTACCAGGGGCACATGGCCGCGACTCTGAGCTGGGGCGGCGGCAGCGGTGACGCGGGCGGTGCCGGCCACGACTTCCTCGACCGGATCGTGGAGCACTTCTGGACGAAGCTCCAGGACGACACCGGCCTGGAGGCCGGCTAGAAGACCGAGTCCTGTGAGGCCGGATCCCGGAAGACCGAGTCCTAGAAGACCGACTCCGCCTCGTCCATCCGGTCCTTCGGCACCGTCTTCAGCTCGGTCACGGCCTCCGCCAGCGGGACCATCACGATGTCCGTGCCGCGCAGGGCGGTCATCCTGCCGAACCGTCCCTGATGCGCCGCCTCGACCGCGTGCCAGCCGAACCGCGTGGCGAGCACCCGGTCGTAGGCGGTGGGCACGCCGCCGCGCTGGATGTGGCCGAGGATGACCGGCTTGGCCTCCTTGCCGAGGCGCCGCTCCAGCTCGTGGGCGAGGGCGGCGCCGATGCCCTGGAAGCGCTCGTGGCCGAATTTGTCTATGGCGCCCTTGCCGTAGTCCATGGTGCCGTCGGCGGGGTGGGCGCCCTCGGCGACGCAGACCACCGCGAACTTCTTGCCGCGGGAGAACCGCTCCTCGACCATCTTCACGAGGTCGGCGGGGTCGAAGGCCCGCTCCGGCAGGCAGATGCCGTGCGCACCGGCCGCCATGCCGGACTCCAGGGCGATCCAGCCGGCGTGCCGGCCCATGACCTCCACCACCATCACCCGCTGGTGGGACTCGGCGGTGGTCTTCAGCCGGTCCATCGCCTCGGTGGCGACGCCCACGGCGGTGTCGAAGCCGAAGGTGCGGTCCGTGGAGGAGATGTCGTTGTCGATCGTCTTCGGGACGCCCACGACGGGCAGGCCCGCGTCGCTCAGCATGCGCGCGGCCGTCAGCGTGCCCTCGCCGCCGATCGGGATCAGCGCGTCGATGCCGAACTGGTGGATCATGTCGGAGGCGTTCTCGCAGGCCTCGCGGAGCCGGTCGCGCTCCAGGCGGGACGATCCGAGGATGGTGCCGCCGCGGGCGAGGATGCCGCTGACGGACTCCAGGTCGAGGTTGCGGTAGCGGCCGTCGAGCAGGCCCGCGTAGCCGTCCTCGAAGCCGATGACCTCGTCGCCGTAGTTGTCGACCGCCCGGTGCACGACCGACCGGATCACGGCGTTCAGGCCGGGGCAGTCGCCGCCTGCGGTGAGAACTCCGATACGCATCGTGCTGTGTCTCCTGCTCGCTGTTGACACCGGTGAGCCACTGCCGATTGTTTCACGCTCCACAGCCCGGTGCGGCACCCGACTCTGATGGGCGCCTTATATACCGGCAGAGGTATTGTCAAGAGGGTTCTGCTCACCTCGGTGGGCGATTTTTGTGCCCCTGGCTGGATAGCAGTGGGGCAAGAGGCGTACCCCCATCCGAGACGAAACGGAGAGCGCGCGTGACCCGCAGCGTGTACGTGACCGGCATCGACCGAGGCGACGGGCGCCAGGTCGTCGAACTGGGGGTCATGGAGCTCCTCACCCGGCAGGTCGACCGGGTGGGCGTCTTCCGCCCCCTGGTCCACGACGGGCCCGACCGCCTCTTCGAGCTGCTGCGCGCCCGCTACCGGCTCACCCAGGACCCGGCGACCGTGTACGGCATGGACTACCACGAGGCGTCCGCCCTCCAGGCCGAGGCCGGAACCGACGAGCTGGTGTCCACCCTCGTCGACCGCTTCCACCTGGTCGCCCGGGACTACGACGTCGTCCTGGTCCTCGGCACGGACTACGCCGGCACCCAGCTCCCGGACGAGCTGGCGCTCAACGCGCGGCTGGCCAACGAGTTCGGCGCGTCCGTGATCCCGGTCGTCGGGGGCCGCAAGCAGACCGTCGAGTCCGTGCTCGCCGAGACGCGCAACGCGTACCGCGCCTACGACACCCTGGGCTGCGACGTCCTGGCCATGGTCGCCAACCGGGTGGACCGCGAGGACCGCGACGAGATCGCCGGCCGGCTCGGCTCCCGGCTGCCCGTGCCCTGTTACGTCCTGCCCGACGAGCCCGCGCTGTCCGCGCCGACCGTCTCGCAGATCGGCCACGCGCTCGGCGCCAAGGTGGTGCTCGGCGACGACTCGGGGCTCGCCCGCGACGTGCTCGGCTTCGTCTTCGGCGGCGCGATGCTGCCGAACTTCCTGGGCGCCCTGACCCCCGGCTGCCTCGTCGTCACCCCGGGCGACCGCGCCGACCTGGTCGTCGGCTCCCTCGCCGCGCACAGCGCCGGCACCCCGCCGATAGCCGGCATGCTGCTCACCCTGGACGAGGTGCCCGGCGACGACATCCTCACCCTCGCCGACCGCCTCGCGCCCGGCACCCCGGTACTGTCGGTGGCGGGTACCAGCTTCCCCACCGCCGAGCAGCTGTTCTCGCTGGAGGGCAAGCTGAACGCGGCCACCCCGCGCAAGGCCGAGCGGGCCCTCGGCCTGTTCGAGCGGTACGCCGACACCGCCGACCTGGCGCGCCGGGTCTCCGCGCCGAGCAGCGACCGCGTCACCCCGATGATGTTCGAGCACAAGCTGCTGGAGCAGGCCCGCTCCGACCTGCGCCGGGTCGTCCTGCCCGAGGGCACCGAGGAGCGGGTGCTGCACGCCGCCGAGGTGCTGCTGCGCCGGGGCGTGTGCGACCTGACCCTGCTCGGCCCGGTCGACCGGATCCGCAAGAAGGCCGCCGACCTCGGCATCGACCTCGGCGAGTCCCAGCTGATCGACCCGGCGACCTCCGAGCTGCGGGACACCTTCGCCGAGCGGTACGCGGCCCTGCGCGCCCACCGGGGCGTCACCGTGGAGCTGGCCTACGACGTCGTCTCGGACGTGAACTACTTCGGCACGCTGATGGTCCAGGAGGGTCTCGCCGACGGCATGGTCTCGGGCTCGGTGCACTCCACGGCCGCGACCATCCGCCCGGCCTTCGAGATCATCAAGACCAAGCCGGACGCCGACATCGTCTCGTCGGTGTTCTTCATGTGCCTGGCCGACAAGGTCCTGGTGTACGGCGACTGCGCGGTCAACCCGGACCCGAACGCCGAGCAGCTCGCCGACATCGCCATCCAGTCGGCGACCACGGCCGAGCGGTTCGGCGTGGAGCCGCGGATCGCGATGCTGTCGTACTCCACCGGCACCTCCGGCTCCGGCGCCGACGTCGACAAGGTGCGTGAGGCCACCGAGCTGGTCCGCTCCCGGCGGCCCGACCTGAAGATCGAGGGCCCGATCCAGTACGACGCCGCCGTGGAGCCGTCGGTCGCGGCGACCAAGCTGCCCGGCTCCGAGGTCGCCGGGCAGGCGAGCGTACTGATCTTCCCCGATCTGAACACCGGCAACAACACCTACAAGGCCGTGCAGCGCTCGGCCGGCGCCATCGCCGTCGGCCCGGTGCTCCAGGGTCTGCGCAAGCCGGTCAACGACCTGTCCCGGGGCGCCATGGTCTCGGACATCGTCAACACCGTCGCCATCACGGCGATCCAGGCCCAGACCCCCGCACCCTCCCCGAGCGAGAAGGCGACCGCCCAGTGAGCAGCCCGACCCGTGTCCTCGTCCTCAACTCCGGCTCCTCGTCGGTGAAGTACCAGTTGCTCGACATGCGCGACAGCAGCCGGCTGGCGGTGGGCCTGGTCGAGCGCATCGGCGAGCAGACGTCCCGGCTGAAGCACACCCCGGCGGGCGGTGAGAGCAGGGAGTGCGGCGGTGCGATCGCCGACCACGACGCCGCCCTGAAGGCCGTGGCCGAGGAGCTCGCCAAGGACGGACTGGGCCTGGACTCGCCCGAACTGGCCGCGATCGGGCACCGGGTGGTGCACGGCGGCAAGACCTTCACCGAGCCGACGGTGATCGACGGCGCGGTGCTCGCCGAGATCGAGCGGCTCATACCGGTGGCGCCGCTGCACAACCCGGCCAACCTCACCGGCATCCGCACGGCTCAGGTGCTGCGTCCCGACCTGCCGCAGGTCGCCGTGTTCGACACCGCGTTCCACACGACCATGCCGGAGTCGGCCGCCCGCTACGCGATCGACGTGAAGACCGCCGACGAGCACCGCGTGCGGCGCTACGGCTTCCACGGCACCTCGCACGCCTATGTCTCCCGGGCCACCGCCGAGCTGCTCGGCAAGGACCCCGCCGAGACGAACGTGATCGTGCTGCACCTGGGCAACGGGGCGTCGGCGTCGGCCGTGCGGGGCGGCCGCTGCGTGGACACCTCCATGGGTCTCACGCCTTTGGAGGGGCTCGTGATGGGTACGCGCTCCGGAGACATGGACCCGGCCGTCATCTTCCATTTGATGCGTGTTGGTGGAATGTCCGCCGACGAGATCGACACTCTTCTCAACAAGAAGAGCGGTCTGATCGGTCTGTGCGGTGACAACGACATGAGGGAGATCCGCCGCCGCGTCGACGAGGGCGACGAGCAGGCGGAGCTGGCGTTCGACATCTACATTCACCGGCTGAAGAAGTACATCGGCGCCTATTACGCCGTGCTCGGGCGGGTGGACGCGGTCGCCTTCACCGCCGGTGTCGGCGAGAACGCGGCTCCGGTGCGGGCGGCCGCCCTGGCGGGCCTGGAGGAGCTGGGCCTGGCGGTGGACGGCGAGCGCAACGCCGTACGCGGCGACGAGGCGCGGCTCATCTCGCCCGACGGCGCCCGGGTGGCCGTCGCGGTGGTGCCCACCGACGAGGAATTGGAGATCGCGACACAGACCTACGCGCTGGTAATTGGTTCGGGGAATCACACCTGAGCGGCAACCCGCCCTTTTGTATTTTCCGCCAGACGGAATATTCCGCCGGGAAACAAACCGATAGGATCGCCCCCATGCGCCGTTCGAAAATCGTCTGTACTCTCGGCCCCGCGGTCGACTCCCACGATCAGCTTGTCGCGTTGATCGAAGCCGGCATGAACGTGGCCCGCTTCAACTTCAGCCACGGCTCGCACGCCGAGCACCAGGGCCGCTACGACCGGGTCCGCGCCGCCGCCAAGGAGACCGGCCGGGCCATCGGTGTCCTCGCCGACCTCCAGGGCCCGAAGATCCGTCTGGAAACCTTCGCCGAGGGTCCCGTGGAGCTGGTGCGCGGTGACGAGTTCACCATCACCACCGAGGACGTCCCCGGCGACAAGACGATCTGCGGGACGACCTACAAGGGCCTGCCCGGCGACGTGAGCAAGGGCGACCAGATCCTCATCAACGACGGCAACGTCGAGCTGAAGGTCACCGGGGTCGAGGGCCACCGGGTGAAGACGATCGTCATCGAGGGCGGCGTCATCTCCGACCACAAGGGCATCAACCTGCCCGGCGCGGCCGTCAACGTGCCCGCGCTGTCGGAGAAGGACATCGAGGACCTCCGCTTCGCCCTCCGCATGGGCTGCGACCTGGTCGCGCTGTCCTTCGTCCGCGACGCCAAGGACGTCGCCGACGTGCACCGCGTGATGGACGAGGAGGGCCGCCGGGTCCCGGTCATCGCCAAGGTGGAGAAGCCGCAGGCGGTGCAGAACATGGAGGACGTCGTGATGGCGTTCGACGGCGTAATGGTCGCCCGTGGTGACCTCGCCGTCGAGTACCCGCTCGAAAAGGTCCCCATGGTGCAGAAGCGCCTCATCGAGCTGTGCCGGCGCAACGCCAAGCCGGTGATCGTGGCGACCCAGATGATGGAGTCGATGATCACCAACTCGCGTCCGACCCGCGCCGAGGCCTCGGACGTGGCCAACGCGATCCTGGACGGTGCCGACGCGGTCATGCTGTCCGCCGAGTCGAGCGTGGGCGCTTACCCGATCGAGACCGTGAAGACGATGTCGAAGATCGTCGCCGCGGCCGAGCAGGAGCTGATGTCCAAGGGCCTCCAGCCGCTGGTGCCGGGCAAGAAGCCGCGCACGCAGGGCGGTTCGGTGGCCCGGGCCGCGTGCGAGATCGCCGACTTCCTCGGCGGCCGGGGTCTGGTGGCCTTCACCCAGTCCGGCGACACCGCCCGCCGGCTCTCGCGCTACCGCGCGGTCCAGCCGATCATCGCCTTCACCACCGACGAGGGCACCCGCAACCAGATGGCGCTGAGCTGGGGCGTGGAGCCGTACGTGGTGCCCTTCGTGAACAGCACCGACGAGATGGTCGACCTGGTCGAGCAGGAGCTGGTGAAGCTGAACCGCTTCAACGACGGCGACATCGTGGTCATCACGGCCGGTTCGCCCCCCGGCGTGCCCGGCACCACCAACATGGTGCGGGTCCACCACCTGGGCGAGGCCAAGGGCTGATCCGTGAAGGCCCGTGAGGGCCCGTACACGCCACCGAGGGCGCCTCCTGGGATCCAGGGGGCGCCCTCGGTGTGTGCGGCTCCCGAACGGGCTCTGAGGGGCGCTCAGTCGGTGATGAAGTTGTGCAGCCCCGGCACGTGCAGGGTGCCGCCGAACTGGCCGGCCTGCTGCACCTTCACGTTGGTGAAGTAGATCAGCGGGATGTTCAGCGGCGGCGGGTGCTCAGGGTCGAACGTGATCGGGATCAGCCCGAGCAGGTTGCCGGAGATGCTCTCCGTGTACATCACGGTGTCGCCGTCGCGGATCGTGGACGTCGAGCCCTTGGCCGCCTGCACGTGGTAGGTCTTGCCGGACTGCTTGTCCTTGACGGTCTGGTGCAGGTCGCCGATGTCGGTGCCGCCCGATATGACGTACTTCAGGACCTTCTTGACGGTGCCGTTGGCGGTGCGCACCTCGACGACGCCCTTGTAGTCGGCGCCCTTCAGCGTCAGCGAGCTGGCGTTGAGGAACCACGGGTCGTCGGGCAGCGGCACCTTGTTGTCGACGCCGCCCTCGGCGTCGGTGGCGGCCGGGCAGTCGTCGGGGTCCGTGCTGGCGCTCGGGGAGGGGCTCGGCGAGGCGGTGGCCTCCTTCGCCTTCTCCGCCGCGTCCTCGGCGGCCTTCTCGACGGCCTTGGTGGTGTCCTCCACCGTCTTGCCGGCGTCCTTCACCGCGTCGGACGCCTTGCCGGTGGTGTCCTTGACGGTGTCCTCGACCGTGCCGGCGGCCTTGTCGGCCGTGTCCTGCCCGGCACCGGAGGGTTCCTCGGCCGGCTTCTCGGGGCTCTGCGACGCCGGCGCGGACGGAGTCGGGGTCGGGCTCGCCTCGCCCTTGTCCTCGCCGTTTCCGCCGTCGAAGATGCCGCCGATCGCGTCGCCGATGTCCTCCAGCACGTTGCCGCCGGACTCGGACGGCGAGGGGGACGGCGTGGCCGCCGCGTCGTCGCCGCCGCCCGTGGCGGGCGCGCTCGTGGACGGGCTCGGCTTCGGCTCGGCCTCGTCGTCGGCACCTGAATCCGACGAAGAGGAACCGCCGTTGTTCGCGTCCGGGCCGCCCGAGGGGGAAGGCTTCGGGGCCGTGTCGCCCTGGTCGTCCTTCTCGTCCGTGGCGCCGTCGCTCGCCGAGGGGGACGGCGTCGGCGAGGGGGACTCGTCGCCCTTGGAGTCCTTCTCGGAGTCCTCCAGGGCCGCCACGCAGTCCTTGTACTCGTCGGCCGTCAGGCTCTTCGACGTCGGCGCGGCCGGAGTGTCGCTGTCCGCGATGGCGAGCGTCGACGTGAAGCCCATGCCCATGAGCACCGCCGTCGGCATCGCCGCCATGGCTATCGCCTTGCCGGTCGGCCTGCTGAACCTGGTGAACAGCGGCTTCTTGGGTGCCGCGTGGCGCGGCCCGGTTCTCACACGGGACGCCCCCACATCAGCCCCGTGGGTCACCTCGTCAGCCGGCACTGTGCCTCCCGTTCGCCCCGTTGGCCGGGTTCGTTCCTGACAGATCGTTCGGCTCGTCCACCCCGTCCACGGGCCGCAGCACCGTGGTGTCGTGGTCCGGTGCCTCGGGAGCCTCGCCCGTGCCGGTGCTGGCCATGGCGGCGGGCTGTCCCGCCGGACGTGCGCCCGGCGCCCAGGCCACGGCCATCGCCCCGCCCACGAGGGCGAGGAGGAAGCCGATGAGGAAGCCGCCGATGTTCGACACGGGGATGGACACCAGCGCCAGCAGGATGGCCGCGACTCCCGCGAAGACGCGGACGTGCTTCTGGAACCAGAGGCTCACGCCCAGTACGACGAGCAGCACGCCGATGATCAGGGATCCGGCACCCGCGGTGGTCGCCATCGCCAGCGTCAGGTGACCGATCTGGAGGTTCGCGTACGGGAAGTAGGCGATGGGCAGTCCACTGAGGAGGACGAACAGCCCGGCCCAGAACGGCCGCTCACCCCGCCAGGCGCGGAACTGCTGCCTCCGGAGGGTGAACTGGCCGGTGGCGGCAGGAGTCTCGGCGCTCATGGAAAAACAGCTCCCTGGTACAGCGTTGCTGTGGTGGTGATGTGGGCCCCGCGTGAAGGCGCGGCCGGAAGGTGGACGGGCGGGGGCGCCACCGGCTCCCCCGCCCGTCATCGAGTGCTTAGTAGCACTCCTTGACACCCGTCGACAGCGACATCTTCAGGCCGCTGAGCTTGAAGGTTCCGGCGGTGGTCGCCCACGCCGTCTGCTTCACGTCGGTCAGGGTCGCCTTGTCGGCCTGCTGGGCGAAGCCGTACGGGTTCGCCGTCTCGCCCTTCCTCATGGCCGGACCCTTGTTGGCGTCCTTGGCGGCCACACCGATGTCGATGTTCTCGAACGTCGCGTCGGCACTGAGGTCGGCGACGTCGATGTAGAGGTTCTGGGCCTCCACCGGCTTCGCACCCTGACCCGCACGCAGGATCAGGCTGACGTTCCCGAGCACCGGAATGTTCGGGGTGACGACCGACTGGCACAGGTTCTTGATCGTCGCCTGCTTGAACGACGAGACGGCGACCGGGTGCACCGACTTCTTGCCGTCGAGCGTGTATCCCTCATCGAGGGCGCCGTACTGCGAGAAGCCCGTACCGACGAGCTGGTCGGTCGTGACCTTGAACGACTGGCCGGAGACGCTGAACGACGCGGCGAGAGCGCCCTGCGCGAGGGCGACACCTATCGCAGCCGTGGCGGCGACGCTGGGCACCATGACCACAGCGAACCGCTTCCATCTGGTCCCGCCACGCACCTGGGACTCCATATTTCCTCCTTCTCGGACGTACATCTCCTGTCCTGGCTCGCCCCGATTGGCGGCTCAGCCGGGCAGGGATGGGAGAAGTGCTACGTCCTCGGGAAGGAGAGCGCCTGCACTCGGCGGCGCAACTGCGCCCGAATCACCGGCGATCACCCCCGAGCGACAACCACTGGTCGCGCCTGACACGCATCACGCACAACCCTGCTGGACAGGCTTCGCCGGAAGGGCGAAGACCCCCCTGTCCAAGAGCCGGCGCCACTGCCGCCGGCTCTGCTCGGTGGGGACCCAGGACGTCCCGTGACCCAACCGGCTGCCGGGGTACGGGATTGGACCGAGCGTGGCCGATCGTGGTGCATTCTCGCCGCCCGCACAAGGGGGTTCGTTACTCGCTAGTAACGGCCGGATAACCGAACAACGACCCATCGGTCTCGGCCGACGACACAGGGTGGCGCCCGGCGGCGGTACAAAGCTGTTGATCGATGGACAGAATCCGACAGATCAACGCCGGTGACTTACTCGTAGTAACAGCGGCCGCGATTACCAAGATTTGGTAAAGCGCGGCCGCAGTGACCCTCTATCGGCAAACTTTTCACGCGGGCACCACATGCCCGGGCGTTTAACGACTGGTCAGAACAGGGCGCGCGCCAGGGCCCTGCGCGCCGCGATCACCCGGGGGTCGTCGGGTCCGACGACCTCGAACAGCTCCAGCAGCCGCATCCGTACCGTGTCGCGGTCGTCACCCACCGTGCGCTGCACGGTCTCGATGAGCCGGCCGAACGCGTCCTCGACATGACCGCCCACCAGATCCAGGTCGGCGGCGGCGATCTGCGCCTGCACATCGGCCGGCTTGTCGGCCGCGTCCCGGCGCACCTGCTGCGGGTCGACGCCCTGTACCCGCTGGAGCAACTCGGCCTGGGCGAGGCCCTGCTTGGCCTCCTCGTTGCCCGGGTCCTCGTTCAGTACGTTCTTGTACGCCTGGACGGCGCCGGACAGATCGCCCGAGTCGAGCGCCTGCACAGCGGCTTCCAGGAGTCCGTCGTGCGGGCCGGCCGGCCGCTCGGAAGCCTCCGGGGCGCCTCCCGGCTCGGCCTCGGGGTCGACGGTGAGACCGGTCAGGCCGAAGCGCTGCTCGCCGACCTGCACCAGCTGGTCGAGGGTCTGCCGGATCTGGGCCTCGCCCGCCGCTCCCTGGAAGAGCGGCAGCGCCTGCCCCGCGACGACCGCGAACACCGCCGGGATTCCCTGGATGCCGAACTGCTGCATCAGCATCTGGTTGGCGTCGACATCGATCTTGGCGAGCAGGAAGCGGCCGTTGTACTCGACGGCCAGCCGCTCCAGGACGGGGCTGAGCTGCTTGCAGGGCTCACACCACTCGGCCCAGAAGTCGATGACGACGGGCACCTCGGCGGAACGCTGCAGGACGTCCCTCTCGAACCCCGCCTCGTCGACGTCGATGACGAGATCGGCCGGGGAGATCGCCCCCGCCCCGCCCTCCCGGGCGGACTGCGCGCGCGCCTGCTCCGCCTTCGCCTTGGCCTCCTGGGCCGCCTTCACCGCGGCGAGGTCGACGACTCCGCTCATGGACATGTTCCGTGGCTGCATGCGCCTATCCTCCCCCGTCCTGCGCGCGCGTGTGAAAAACGGTGTGAAAGCCAGGCCGGTCCGGTGCCTTTCGGCGCCGGGTCCCCACCCCGCGCCGGGTGTGCGAGGCCCGTGTACGTCCCTCACGGGCTTTCGCTACGAGTCGTAGCGTAATGCCCCGCCGGGACTCCGCGACACCGCCCCCCGGTGATCTCCCTCACGGGCCCCACGGGAACCGCCGGGTCTATGGTCGTGAGATGCAGAGCCGCAGCCCAGCCAGCCGCACCGGGCGCCCGCGCAGCGCCGCGGCGGACGCCGCGATCCTGGCCGCGACCCGGGAGGCTCTGGTGGACCTCGGCTGGTCCAAGCTCACCCTGGGGGACGTCGCGACGCGCGCCGGGGTTGCGAAGACCACCCTCTACCGGCGCTGGGCGGGCAAGAACGAACTGGTCGTCGACGCGGTCGCGGAACTCTTCGACGAGCTGAAACTCCCTGACCGGGGCTCCCTGGCCGCCGACATCGAGGGCGTGGTCCTGCAGTTCGCCTCGATCCTGGCCCTCCCCGAGGCGAGGAGCGGTCTGATGGCGGTGGTGGCGGAGGCCACCCGGGACGAGGCCCTGCGGGAGCGCATCCGGGCGTCGGTCGTCGACCGCCAGAAGCGGCTGGTCCTGGAGGGCCGCTCGCGGGCCCAGGCCCGGGGCGAACTCCCCCCGGAACCGGATCCCGCCTCGTCCGCCCGCACCGTCGACCTGATCTTCGACATGGTGGCGGGCGCGGTGGTCCACCGCACGCTGGTGAGCGCGGAACCGGCGGACGAGGAATGGGTCCACCGCTTCACCGGCGTGCTGCTGCGGGGGCTGGCGGGAGAGGCCGCCCACCCGGCCGACGGCTGAGCCGCGCCCCGCCCCGCCCGGGCGGCCCGCTCAGGAGGGGCGGCCGCCGATGGTGATGTCGCCGTGGATGCCCCGGCCCTGGATCACCGTGGTCCGGGTGCCGCCGGAGATCTCGTTGTGGACGTCACCGGAAGGTGAGACGACCTCCGCGTCCGCCCGCCGCCGCCAGAGCTCCGGTGCCGCGGCGAAGCCGGGGTCCCGCCCGGCGCGTTCGTCGAGCAGCGCGGCGAGCCGCCCGGCCCGCTCCTCGGTACGCGGGGGTTCGGCGGGCACCGCCGGCTCCTCGTCGCCGGTCCGCGCCCCCCCCTTCGGGTGACGAGCTCGCGCAGGGACGCCCAGATCTGCCCTCCGGCCGCACCTGCCGTCCCCGAGGCGAGAGCCACGAGCAGTCCTGCCGTGATGGGCTCCGCGAAGGTCCTCAAGTCGTCAGCGGATCGTGCACTGCTGCGTATCGTGCCGCACGACGGCCCGCGCTCACGGCGGCACGGCGGATCCGCCCGCCGACGACCGGCGACATCGCCCCGGTCCGGGCGGCCGCGGCCCCGCGCGTGCGCTGGAACAAGCTGTCCGGGGACCGACCGGTCCTGGGCGTCCCTCGCCGTGGACGGCAAGGACAGCACCGGCCGCGTCCCGGTCGCCCGCGGAGCCGTCCGCTCCCGGCGAAGCCGGCACCGGCACCGGCTGTCGCGGCCAGCCCGGGGAAAGAGCCCGTGCCGCGCGCCCCCGCCGCGAACGCCTAAAACGACACCCCGGCGACGCCCCGGCCGCCCAAGGAGCCGCCCGCCCCGGCGAAGCCGACACCGGCACCGGCCCCCGCGCCAGGACGACCTCAGAACCCCGCGGGCTCGGTGTACACCCCCCACTCGTCCCGCAGCACCCCGCAGATCTCCCCAAGCGTGGCCTCCGCCCGCACCGCGTCCAGCATGGGCTCGATCATGTTGGCGCCGCTGCGGGCGGCGGCCAGCATCGCGTCGAGCGCGGTGCGCACCGCGGCGTCGTCACGGGCCTGCTTGCGGCCGCCCAGCGCCCGGACCTGCTCGCGCTCCACCTCGTGGCTGACCCGCAGGATCTCCAGGTCCCCGGTGACCGACCCGTCGTGACAGTTCACGCCGACGACCCTCTTGTCGCCCTTCTCCAGCGCCTGCTGGTACCGGAACGCCGACTCGGCGATCTCCCCGGTGAACCAGCCGTCCTCTATGCCGCGCAGGATTCCGGAGGTGATCGGGCCGATGGGGTGCCGCCCGTCGGGGTGCGCCCGCAGGCCGCGTTCCTTGATCTGCTCGAAGATCTTCTCCGCGTCCGCCTCGATACGGTCCGTCAGCTGCTCGACGTACCAGGAACCGCCCAGCGGGTCGGCCACGTTGGCGACGCCGGTCTCCTCCATCAGCACCTGCTGCGTGCGCAGCGCGATTTCGGCGGCCTGCTCGCTCGGCAGGGCGAGGGTCTCGTCGAGCGCGTTGGTGTGCAGCGAGTTGGTGCCGCCCAGCACGGCCGCCAGGGCCTCCACGGCGGTGCGTACGACGTTGTTGTACGGCTGCTGCGCGGTGAGGGAGACGCCGGCCGTCTGCGTGTGGAAGCGCAGCCACTGGGCCTTCTCGGACGTGGCGCCGTAGACGTCGCGCATCCAGCGGGCCCAGATGCGCCGCGCCGCGCGGAACTTGGCGATCTCCTCGAAGAAATCGACGTGCGCGTCGAAGAAGAACGACAGGCCGGGGGCGAAGACGTCCACGTCCAGCCCGCGCGAGAGGCCCAGCTCGACGTATCCGAAGCCGTCCGCGAGCGTGTAGGCCAGCTCCTGCGCGGCCGTCGACCCTGCCTCGCGGATGTGGTAGCCGGAGACGGACAGCGGCTTGTACGCGGGGATGCCGGCCGCGCAGTGCTCCATGAGGTCGCCGATGAGCCGCAGGTGCGGCTCGGGCTGGAAGAGCCACTCCTTCTGGGCGATGTACTCCTTGAAGATGTCCGTCTGGAGCGTGCCGTTGAGGACGGACGGGTCGACGCCCTGCCGTTCGGCGGCGACCAGGTACATGCAGAAGACGGGGACGGCCGGGCCGCTGATGGTCATCGACGTCGTGACGTCGCCCAGCGGGATGTCCTTGAACAGGACCTCCATGTCGGCCGCCGAGTCGATGGCGACGCCGCAGTGCCCGACCTCGCCCAGCGAGCGGGGGTCGTCGGAGTCGCGGCCCATGAGCGTCGGCATGTCGAAGGCGACCGAGAGCCCGCCTCCGCCGTTGCGGAGGATCATCTTGTAGCGCTCATTGGTCTGCTCGGCGTTGCCGAACCCGGCGAACTGCCGGATGGTCCACGTGCGCCCTCGGTAGCCGGTCGCGTACAGGCCGCGGGTGAAGGGGTACTCACCCGGCCAGCCGATCCGCTCGAACCCGTCGTAGGCGTCTCCGGGCCGCGGCCCGTACACCGGCTCCACGGGGTCTCCGGAGAGCGTGGTGAAGTCGGCCTCGCGCTTGCGCGCGGCGTCGTACCGGGCCTGCCAGCGGCGGCGGCCCTCCTCGATGGCGTCAGCGTCCATACCCTCGAATTTACTTGGACGTCCTAGTAAATGTCGATGGCTGACGGGAGAGACCTGGCGAACGGGTGAGAACGGCCGCCGCACGCGTGCGTGCGGCGGCGGTGACGCCTGGGCGGGGCTACGCCTTGACGGGCGCGGGCGCGTCCTCGGAGATACGGCCCTCCAGCTCGCGGCTGATCCGGCGCTCCACGAAGAAGGCGGCCGTCGGAACCGTCCCCGCGAGCAGCACCCACAGCTGCTTGCCCACCGGCCACTTCGCCTTGGAGCCCAGGTCGAAGGCGAAGATCAGGTACACGACGTACAGCCAGCCGTGCGCGATGCTGACGACGCGCGTGAAGTCGGCCGCGCCGTTCAGGTCGAGCACATACTTGCCGATCATGCCGAAGGTCAGCAGGACCAGCAGCACGCCGGTGACGTAGGCCATCACGCGGTAGCGAGTCAGCACGCTCTTTTTCATGACGTCGAGCGTAACCACTCGTTCCGGCAGATCTTGCCCCGGGTCACTCCTCCTGGAAATCGCCCGCCGACAGGCGCAGCGGCCGCAGCATCGCGAAGATCTCCGCGCACTCCTCCGCGTCGTACGCGCCGAGCCCGAAGTCCATCGCCATCAGGTCGCGGGTGGCCGACTCGACGACCTCGCGGCCCTTGTCGGTGATGCTGGCGAGGGTGCCGCGGCCGTCGTTCGGGTTGGGCCGTTTGGCGACCAGACCCGACTTCACCAGCCGGTCCACGGTGTTCGTCACGGACGTGGGGTGCACCATGAGGCGCTCGCCGATCTTGGACATCGGCAGCTCGCCGGACTTGGAGAAGGTGAGCAGCACCAGCGCCTCGTAGCGCGCGAACGTCAGCCCGTACGGCCTGACCACCGCGTCGACCTCGGCGAGGAGGATCTGCTGGGCGCGCATGATCGAGGTGATCGCGGCCATGGACGGCACGTTTCCCCAGCGCTGCTTCCAGCGTTCGTCGGCGCGCGCGATCGGATCGAAGGAGAGACTGAGCGGCTTCGGCACGAACCCGACCTTACCGGCCGGTCACATGGTGGTCAGCCCCGTCTCGCCCTTCGGGCGGGCGGCATCGATTCCCGCAGGGATGAGCGGCATGCCGAGCTGCTCGGCGAGGCCGTCGCCCGGCAAGAGCGGCCCGGGGAATCGGACGGAACCTGCGGGGGCGGTCCGGGCGCTGGTGGCCGGAGTACGCCCTGGAACTGGCGCGCGACGCCACGGGGCTGACCCCGGCCCCCGCCCAGGCGGCTACTCGGCGAGGTGCCGCTCCACGGTCTCCACCTTGGAGGTGAGGCCGTCCGTCACACCGGGGCGGATGTCCGCCTTGAGGACGAGGGAGACCCGGGGTGCCCGCTGCTCGACGGCTGCGACCGCGCGCCGGACGACGTCCATGACCTCGTCCCACTCTCCTTCGACGGAGGTGAACATCGCGTCGGTACGGTTCGGCAGCCCCGACTCGCGCACCACCCGCACGGCGTCGGCGACGTACTCCCCCACGTCCTCGCCGACCCCGAGCGGCGTCACGGAGAAGGCGACGATCACGCGCCCACCACGCCTTCCTTGCGGGCCCGCGTCGCGATGACGGCGTCCTCGGCCTCACGCCGCAGCTTGCGCTCCGCGAAGAACCCGCCGGCCGGCAGCACCGACAGCACGAAGTACAGGGCGGCGGTCTTCAGCGACCACTTCGCCCGGTTCCACGCGTCGGCCCAGAAGATCACGTACAGGACGAAGAGCCCACCGTGCACCGCGCCCATCACCGGCACGGCGTTGAAGTCCGTGGTCCGCTTCAGCACGGAGCAGACCAGCAGGAGGAGGAAGGAGATCGCCTCGGGCGCCGATACCAGGCGGAGGCGGCGGATGGCGGTGGCGGTCTTGAGGTCCACGGGTCACCTTCGGTAGGAGGAACGCGGCGGCCGGGTCGGCCGGGACGGCATGCGCGGGTCCGACGGTTTGTGAACGCGCGCACAAGCGTCCCGCCCATTGTGGCAAACCACCGCGGGTCCTCCGGCCCGGGGTCCGCCTCCCGCCCCCCGGCGGACCCTAGGGGTGCGGTCAGGGTCGTTCTCCACCCACGGGCCCTGTCCGCGGGGCCCGGCCTGCGGCTACCTTTCCCTTTCGTGGCGATGTTCCGACTTCAGAGCAGCAAGGTGCTCGCCGTCGACATGACCGGGGATGCCGTGAAGGCGAAGAACGGCTCGATGGTCGCGTACGACGGGGAGATGGCCTTCAAGAAGCTCAGCGGCGGCGGCGAGGGAATCCGGGGCATGGTGACCCGGCGGCTGACCGGTGAGCAGATGACGTTGATGGAGGTGAAGGGGCGGGGGACCTGCTGGTTCGCGGACCGCGCCTCCGAGATCAACCTGGTCAGCATCCAGGGCGACAAGCTCTACGTCGAGTCGAGCAACCTGCTCGCGACCGACGGCGGGCTGCGCACGGGCACGGAGTTCACGGGCCTGCGGGGCGCCTCGCAGGGCAACGGGCTGTTCACGACGACCATCGAGGGCCACGGCCAGGCGGCCATCATGTCGGACGGCCCGGCGGTGGTGCTGCGAGTGAGCGCGCAGTACCCGCTGACCGTCGACCCGGGGGCGTATGTGGCGCACCAGGGCAACCTGCGGCAGTCCTTCCAGTCCGGTGTGACGTTCCGCACGTTGCTCGGGGAGGGCGGCGGCGAGGCCTTCCAGATGCGGTTCGAGGGGGACGGGCTGGTGTACGTGCAGCCGAGCGAGCGGAACACGATCGCGGGAGACGTGTGAGATGGCCTTCCGCGAGATCAACGCGAAGATGATCGAGGCGACGGTCGCGCCGGGTCAGCGGCTGTTCAGCCAGCGCGGCGCGATGCTCGCGTACCGGGGCGAGGTGTCGTTCACGCCCAACACGGCGGGCGGCCAGGGCGGGATCATGTCGATGATCGGCCGCCGGGTCGCCGACGAGGACACGCCCCTGATGACCGTCGAGGGCAGCGGCACGGTCCTGTTCGGGCACGGCGGGCACCACATCCAGGTGATCCGGCTGACCGGCGACACGCTGTACGTGGAGGCGGACCGCCTCCTGGCCTTCGAGGGCTCGCTCCAGCAGGGCACGATGTTCCTGGGCTCGCAGGGCGGCGTCATGGGCATGGTGCGCGGGCAGGTCAGCGGCCAGGGCCTGTTCACGACGACGCTGAAGGGGCAGGGGGCCGTCGCGGTCATGGCCCACGGCGGCGTCATCGAGATCCCGATCACCCCGCAGCGCCCGGTCCACGTGGACCCGCAGGCCTACGTCGCCCACCACGGCGACGTCCGCAACAAGCTGTCCACGGCCCTCGGCTGGCGGGACATGGTGGGGCGCGGCTCGGGCGAGGCGTTCCAGCTGGAGCTGAGCGGCAGCGGTGCGGTGTACGTCCAGGCGTCGGAGGAGAAGCTGTGAGCACGTACGGAAGCCCCGGCGCCGGCCCCGTGGTCTTCGACCCGGCGACGCTGCCGCCCGACGACAACGTCAACGCGTACACCTTCTGCGTGGAGCTCAAGGGGAGCCAGTGGTTCCTGCAGAAGGGGAAGATGATCGCCTACTACGGCTCGATCGACTTCAACGGCGTCGGACACGGCCGGCTGGACCGTCTCGTCCGTACGTCCTTCCATTCGCCACTGCACGCGAGCGACTGGGTCGTGGCGGAGGGCTCGGGCAAGATGCTCCTCGCCGACCGGGCCTTCGACGTCAATTCTTACGACCTCGAAGAGGGCAACCTGACCATTCGCTCGGGCAACCTCCTCGCTTTTCAGCCAACTCTGTCACTGAAGCAATCAATCGTGCCGGGTTTTCTGACCCTCATCGGAACCGGAAAGTTCGTGGCCGCGTCCAACGGGCCGGTGGTGTTCATGGAACCCCCGATCCGGGTCGACCCCCAGGCCCTGGTCGGCTGGGCCGACTGCCCTTCCCCGTGCCACCACTACGACCACGGGTACATGACCGGCGTCATGGGCGGTCTACGTGCACTGACGGGTCTCGGCGGGGCCTCCGGCGAGGAGCACCAGTTCGAGTTCGTCGGCGCCGGGACGGTGCTGCTCCAGTCGTCGGAGACCCTGATGGCGGAGCAGGCCACGGGGGCCGTTCCGCATCAGGTCGGCGTGCCCGGCGGCGGGGCGCACAGCCCCCAGGCTGGGCAGTCCGGCGTACCGCGTCTTCCCGGACAGCTGGGGGACCTCCAGCGTCGCTTCGGGCTGTGAGCGGTAGTCTGCGGAGTGTGACATCGAACGCCTGCGCACTGTTGTTCGCCAGGCGTGCGCCGTCACACGCCACCCCTCACTAGTTCGCCTTTCAACCTTTTAGGTAGACTTCATTCATGGAGACCGAGACGGCCACCCGCTGGCTGACCGATGCGGAGCAGTGCGCCTGGCGCACCCACCTGGAGGTCAACAGGCTGTTGACGTACCAGCTCGAGAAGGACCTGCAGCCGTTCGGCCTGACAATGAACGACTACGAGATCCTGGTGAATCTCTCCGAGTCCGAGGGCCAGAGGATGCGGATGAGCGACCTCGCCTCCGCCACCCTCCAGTCCAAGAGCCGCCTCTCGCACCAGATCACGCGTATGGAGAACGCCAACCTGGTCCGGCGGGAGAACTGCGAGTCGGACCGCCGGGGGCTCTACGCGGTCCTCACCGACCACGGCATGGCGACGATGCAGAAGGTCGCGCCCCACCATGTGGCGTCCGTGCGCAGGCACTTCATCGACCTGCTGTCCCCCGAGGCCCTGACCGAGCTCGACAAGGCCCTCAAGCCCATCGCGGAGCACCTGCGCGGGCATCGCGGACGCCCGTAGCCGGACACCCCCTAGGGGGTGTCCGCAAAGTCCCGCCTGCCCCGCGACGCCCGGCACGCCGAGAGCACGCACCGAACGCCGCGGCGCCCGCCCTCCGGGCGAACGACGCGACTTTACGGACACCCCCTAGGCGAGCGGCAGGCGGAGTTCGAACAGGGCTCCGCCTGCGGGCCCTCGTCCGGCGGTGAGTGTGCCGCCGTGCCGGACGGCCACGTCCCGGGCGATGGCGAGTCCCAACCCGGCTCCGCCGTCGTCGCGGCTTCGGGCCGCGTCCAGCCGGACGAACCGTTCGAAGATCCGCTCCCGGTCGCCGTCGGGCACGCCGTCACCGTCGTCGGCCACCCCGACCACGGCCCGGTCGCCCTCGCGCCGCACGTCCACGGTCACGGCCGACCGGGCGTGCCGCTGGGCGTTGTCGAGCAGATTGGCGAGCACCCGGCCCAGCTGCCCCCGCGAGCCGGCCACCTCCACCCGCTCCGCGTCCACGGTCACACCCGGCCGGCCCTCGGCCTCCTCCCGGGCGAGCCCGGCGAGGTCGACCTTCGCGTCGCCCGGCCGCTCCCCCGCGTCCAGCCGGGCGAGCAGCAGCAGATCGGCCGCCAGCCGCTGGAGCCGGACGGTGTCCTCCACGGCCCCGTCGAGGTCCAGCAGCTCGGGGTGCGCGGCGGCCACCTCCAGCTGTGTCCGCAGCGAGGCGATCGGACTGCGCAGCTCGTGGGAGGCGTCGGCGACGAACCGCCGCTGCCGCTCCACGGACGTCTCCAGCGCCGCGAGCGTCTCGTTGGTGGTGCTGGCCAGCCGGGCGATCTCGTCGTGCGTGTCCGGCTCGGGAACGCGCCGCGCGAGATCCTCCGACTGGGTGATCGCGGCCATCTCGCGCCGGATCCCCTCCACGGGCCGCAGGGCCCGCCGGGTCACCAGCCAGGTCACGGCCGCGACGACGCCGAGCAGCAGCGGGAACCCGATCAGCATCACCGTCAGCGCGGTGCGCACGGCCCCGTGCTCGGCGGCCAGCGGGGAACCGGCGTAGACCGTGAGGTGCCCCCGGTCGTGGGTCTCGACCTCGACGGCGGCGAACCGGTAGTCCTGCGCCTCCCCGTCGATGGTCGCGGACCCGTTGCTGAAGACGCTCTCCCCGGAGATCTCACCGGGCTCCAGGGCCTCGCCCGCGTCCTCGGGGTCGTCATCATCGTCGCCGGGGGGTGTCGCGGCCGGCTGCGGCTTCACCCGTCCGCTGTCCGTCCCGCTGATCCGCTCCAGGTCCTCGCTGGCCGCGACCAGTCGCTTCCGCTCGTCCAGGACCTGCACCGGGCCGTCATCGCCGTCCAGCCCGGAGAGCTTGTCGTACGGCGTTCCGGCGGCGAGTTCGGAGGCGACGGCCCTCGCGGAGCGCTCCGCCTGCGTGCCGGCCTCGCCGATCAGGTTGGACCGCAGGGACAGCAGCACGGCGGCCCCGGCCGCGACGAGCGCCACCGCGACCACGAGCGTGGCTCCCAGCGTGGCCCGTGCCCGGACGGAACCGAACAGCCGCCTCACGGCGACGTCTCCAGCCGGTAGCCGGCCCCGCGCACGGTCCGGATCAGCCCGGCGCGCAGCTTCCGCCGCAGCGTGCTGACGTACACCTCGACGATGTTCGGGTCACCGTCGTACGCGAAGTCCCAGACGTGCTCCAGGATCTCGGACTTGGACACCACCTCGCCCGCCCGCAGCACGAGCTGCTCCAGTACGGAGAACTCCTTGGCGGTGAGGGCGATCTCGTCCTCGCCCAGGAACACCCGCCGGGCCGCCGTGTCCACCTTCAGATCACCGTGCACGTGCACGGGCGAGGCCCCAGCCCCCTGCCCGCGCCGCCGCAGCAGCGCCTTGACCCGGGCGACCAGCACGACGTACGAGAACGGCTTGGTCAGGTAGTCGTCCGCACCCGTGTCGAGGCCCTCGGCCTCGTCGTACTCGCCGTCCTTGGCGGTCAGCATCAGGATCGGAACGTCGTGCCCGGCGCCGCGCAGGGCAGCGCAGACCCGGTAGCCGTTCAGGCCGGGCAGCATGATGTCGAGGATCACCAGGTCGTACGTGCCCTCCGATGCCTGGTGCAGCCCCTCCCGTCCGTCGTGGACGACGTCCACGGCGTACCCCTCGGCCGTCAGGCCCCTGGCGAGCGACAGGGCCAGCCGCTTCTCGTCCTCCACGATCAACAGGCGCATGCGTAAAGAGTGGCAAAGGGAACCTGAAGATCACTTCAGGGGCCTTCAGGTTCCTCTCAGCCTCCGTCAGCCAGAGTCGAAGACGTCGAAAACGAAACGACTCGGGAGGAATCCGCATGAAGCGCAACATCGTGATCGCCGCTGTGACTGCCGCCGCTCTGATCGGAGGCGGGACGGCCACGGCCATCGCGACCACGGGAGACGACCAGGGCTCGGCGCGGCAGGCGGCGAACACGAAGCTGTCGGACGACGGCAACCGTGAAGATCAGGACGACCGCGACGACCGCGACGACGACGCCAAGGTCTCCTCCTCCGACGTCACCGCGCCCGAGGCCATCGCCTCCGCGCTGAAGCACACGTCCGGCACGGTCGTCTCCGCCGAGCTGGACGACGAGGACGACAGCGGCAAGGTGGTCTGGAACGTCGACGTCCTGTCGGGCGACAACACCTGGCACAGCGTGAGCGTCGACCCGTCCAACGGCAAGGTCCTGGGCTCGCAGACCGACGACGAGGACGACACGGCGCAGGTGCGGGCCGCGCTGAAGGGTTCCTCGGTGAGCGCCGAGGAGGCCGCGAAGGCCGCCTCCGGCAAGGGCGTGGTGACGTCCGTCGGCCTTGACGAGGACGGCAAGGACAAGTCCTGGGAGGCCGAGACCCGCACGTCCGGCGGAGCCGAGCAGGACTGGAAGATCGACCTGAAGTCGGGCAAGGTCACGGCGGACCGCGCCGACGCGCAGGACGACGACGCGGACGACGCCGACGACCAGGACTGATCAGCAGCTGTCCCTCTCACGGCCCCGGCGTCCACACGGACGCCGGGGCCGAGTGGGTCCGCAGCCCTGTGTCGCAAGGTGCCGCTGCGTCGGCGCTGAGGTCGGGTGGGTCCGCAGCCCGGCGGAACGGGGTGCTGCGCCCACCCGTGCCGCCCCTAGCGGCACGCATGCCCGCAGCGGGGACGGTCCGCACCCGCGCACCGCGAGCAGGGGACGTGTCGGGGGGTGTCCGCCCGCAGCGGTTGGCGCGTCAACGCCAGTCAGCCGGTACGACACCCCATCGCGCCGTTCCGAGGACGGACACCCCCCGGCGCGGCCCCGACCCACCCCCGGTGGTCAGGCGTAAGTGGCCTCAGCCCTCCGTCAACCCCGCCACCAACTCGTCAGCCGCACGGTACGGATCCAGCTCCCCCGCCACGATCCGCTCCGCCAGCGCCCCGAGGCGCCGGTCCCCGTGCAGGTCTCCGATCCGCTCCCGCAGTGCCGTCACCGCGATCGTCTCGACCTCGCGCGAAGCGCGGGCCGCCCGCCGCTCCGCCAGTACGCCCCGCTCCTCCATCCAGGCCCGGTGCTTCTCCAGCGCCTCGACGACCTCGTCGACGCCCTCGCCCCGCGCCGCGACCGTCTTCACGATCGGCGGACGCCAGTCGCCCGGCCCCCGGGACTCCCCCAGCCCCAGCATGTGGTTCAGCTCGCGAGCCGTCGCGTCCGCCCCGTCCCGGTCCGCCTTGTTCACGACGTACACGTCGCCGATCTCCAGGATCCCGGCCTTGGCCGCCTGGATCCCGTCCCCCATCCCCGGCGCGAGGAGCACCACGGACGTGTCGGCCTGCGAGGCGATCTCCACCTCGGACTGCCCCACGCCCACCGTCTCGACCAGGATCACGTCACAGCCGGCGGCGTCCAGCACCCGGATCGCCTGCGGGGCCGCCCAGGCCAGCCCGCCCAGGTGCCCGCGCGTCGCCATCGACCGGATGTACACGCCCGGGTCGGACGCGTGCTCCGACATCCGCACCCGGTCCCCGAGCAGCGCACCGCCCGAGAACGGGGACGACGGGTCGACGGCGAGCACGCCGACCCGCTTGCCCTGCTTGCGGTAGGCGGAGACCAGCGCCGAGGTCGACGTCGACTTGCCGACCCCGGGCGACCCGGTCAGCCCGACCACGTACGCCCCGCCCGTCAGCGGCGCGAGCGCCGCCATGACCTCCCGCAGCTGCGGGGACGCCCCCTCCACCAGGGAGATCAGCCGGGCCACGGCCCGCGGCCGGCCTTCCCTGGCCTGGGCCACCAGGGTGGAGACGTCCTGCATCACAGCTCCGTTCAGATAAGGGACGTACCGGGAATCAGGCCTTGGGCACGCGCACGATCAGCGCGTCACCCTGACCACCACCACCGCACAGCGCGGCCGCACCCACGCCACCGCCACGCCGCTTCAGCTCCAGCGCGAGATGCAGCACGAGCCGCGCACCGGACATCCCGATCGGGTGACCCAGGGCAATCGCCCCACCGTTGACATTCACCTTTTCGGTGGACACCCCGAGGTCCTTCATGGACTGCACGGCCACGGCCGCGAACGCCTCGTTGATCTCGATGAGATCGAGGTCCGCAACCTCCAGGCCCTCCTTCTTCAGCGCGTGCACGATCGCGTTGGACGGCTGCGACTGGAGCGAGTTGTCCGGCCCGGCCACATTGCCGTGCGCCCCGATCTCGGCGATCCACTCCAGGCCGAGCTCCTGGGCCTTGGCCTTGCTCATCACCACGACGGCGGCGGCACCGTCGGAGATCTGCGAGGCGGAACCGGCCGTGATCGTGCCGTCCTTGGAGAACGCCGGACGCAGCTTCCCGAGCGACTCCACGGTCGTGTCACCGCGAATGCCCTCGTCCTTGCTGAACAGCACCGGGTCGCCCTTGCGCTGCGGGATCTCGACGGGCGTGATCTCGGCCTCGAACAGGCCGTTCTTCTGCGCCGCGGCGGCCCGCTGGTGCGACAGCGCGGCGATCTCGTCCTGCTCCGGCCGGGCGATGCCCAGACGGGTGTTGTGCTTCTCCGTCGACTCGCCCATGGCGACGCCGTCGAAGGAGTCGGTCAGACCGTCGTAGGCCATGGCGTCGAGCATCTCGACGGCGCCGTACTTGAAGCCCTCGCGGGACTTCGGCAGCAGGTGCGGGGCGTTGGTCATGGACTCCTGGCCGCCGGCGACGACCACGTCGAACTCGCCCGCGCGGATGAGCTGGTCGGCGAGCGCGATGGCGTCGAGGCCGGACAGACACACCTTGTTGATGGTCAGCGCCGGCACGTTCATCGGGATGCCGGCCTTGACGGCGGCCTGGCGGGCCGGGATCTGCCCCGCCCCGGCCTGGAGCACCTGGCCCATGATCACGTACTGCACCTGGTCGCCACCGATCCCCGCACGGTCGAGGGCGGCCTTGATCGCGAAGCCGCCGAGGTCGGCTCCGGAGAAGGACTTCAGCGATCCGAGCAGCCGCCCCATGGGCGTACGCGCTCCCGCGACGATCACCGAGCTGTTCGCTTCGGAAGTTCCAGAAGACATGAGCTGCGATCCCCTTACCGGCTGCACAGCCGAGGAGTGAACGAGGGTTTACTTCGAATGTACTGAGTGGCACTCCGTGCCGTCATCGGGCTGTCGGTGTGATCGCGCGCACGTTGCGTAACCACCTCCGGGGCGTTGCACTGAATCCATGCTGACGCGAATCGACCACATCGGAATCGCCTGTTTCGACCTCGACAGGACCGTCGAGTTCTACCGTGCCACCTACGGCTTCGAGGTGTTCCACTCCGAGGTCAACGAGGAGCAGGGTGTGCGCGAGGCCATGCTCAAGATCAACGAGACGTCCGACGGCGGTGCCTCCTACCTGCAGCTCCTGGAGCCGACCCGCGAGGACTCCACCGTCGCCAAGTGGCTCGCGAAGAACGGCGAAGGCGTCCACCACATCGCTTTCGGTACGGCAGACGTCGACGGCGACGCCGAGGAGATCAAGGGCAAGGGCGTACGCGTGCTGTACGAAGAGCCGCGAGTCGGTTCCATGGGGTCACGGATCACCTTCCTGCACCCCAAGGACTGTCATGGCGTACTGACAGAACTGGTCACTTCGGCGCCTGTTGAGTCACCTGAGCACTGACCCTCGTACATAGGGGCCGGTAGGGTTGGGGGCGGTCGCCGCTCAGTCCAGGGTGACCGCGGTCCCGCCGTGCTGCGGCAGGACCACCGGGGTCCGGGTTTCGGGGGACGAGCGTCGGGGCAGCAGCCTCTGCTCCGCCGATGATCTGACACCATTCCCCGGGGGCCCCGTTCGGCGGATGGACGGAGCTCGTTTGGAGAGTGTTGCGACCAGGGGACGGATGGGACCGCGCAGTGCGGGGCTACGAGAGCCAGGAGCGAGAGCCGGCGGCTGACGTCGACCACCTCTCTCGGTTCGAAGCCGAGATGAAGCGGCTGAAGACCGAACGGGAAAAGGCGATCCAGCACGCCGAGGACCTCGGCTACCAGGTCGAGGTGCTGCGCGCCAAGCTGCACGAGGCGCGGCGCACCATCATGTCCCGGCCCTCCTTCGAGGGGGGCGACATCGGCTGGCAGGCCGAGCAGTTGCTGCGCAACGCTCAGATGCAGGCCGACCAGATCCGCGCGGACGCCGACCGCGAGCTGAGCGAGGCCCGGGCGCAGACCCAGCGGATCCTCCAGGAGCACGCCGAGCAGGCCGCCCGGCTCCAGGCCGAGCTGCACCAGGAGGCGGTGACCCGCCGCCAGCAGCTGGACCAGGAGCTGGCCGAGCGCCGCCAGACGGTCGAGTCGCACGTCAACGAGAACGTGGCCTGGGCCGAGCAGCTGCGGGCCCGCACCGAGCAGCAGGCCCGCCGGCTGCTGGAGGAGTCCCGAGCCGAGGCCGAGCAGGCCCTCGCCTCCGCCCGGGCGGAGGCCGAGCGGCTGACGACCGAGGCCCGGCAGCGCCTGACGGGCGCGGCCGAGGAGGCCCGGGCCGAGGCCGAGCAGATCCTGCGCCGCGCCCGCACGGACGCCGAGCGCCTGCTCAACGCCGCCTCCACGCAGGCCCAGGAGGCCACCGACCATGCCGAGCAGCTGCGGACGTCGACCGCCACCGAGTCGGAGTCCGCGCGCCGCGAGGCCCAGGAGCTGAGCAAGGCCGCCGAGCAGCGGATGGCCGAGGCCGAGGAGGCGCTGCGCAAGGCGCAGGCCGAGTCGGAGAAGCTGGTCACGGAGGCCAAGGAGGCCGCCGCCAAGGCCCTGGCGAGTGCCGAGTCCGCGAACGAGACGCGCACGCGCACCGCCAAGGAGCAGGTCGCCCGGCTGGTCGAGGAGGCCACGAAGGAGGCCGAGAACACCAAGTCCGAGGCCGAGCAGCTGGTCGCCGACGCCCGCGCCGAGGCCGAGAAGATCGTCGCGGAGGCCTCCGAGAAGGCCCGCACGCTCACCGCCGAGGAGACCGCGACCCAGCTGTCCAAGGCGGCCAGGACCGCCGAGGAGGTCCTCAACAAGGCGTCGGAGGACGCCAAGAAGACCACGAAGGCGGCGGCCGAGGAGGCCGAGCGGATCCGCTCGGAGGCCGAGGCCGAGGCGGACCGGCTGCGGGCCGAGGCGCACGACATCGCCGAGCAGCTCAAGGGCGCCGCGAAGGACGACACCAAGGAGTACCGCGCCAAGACGGTCGAGCTGCAGGAGGAGGCCCGCCGGCTGCGCGGCGAGGCCGAGCAGCTGCGGGCGGACGCGGTCGACGAGGGCGAGAAGATCCGCGCAGAGGCCCGCAAGGAGGCCGTGGCGCAGATCGAGGAGGCGGCGAAGTCCGCCGAGGAGCTGCTCGCCAAGGCCAAGGCGGACGCGGACGAGCTGCGCACGACGGCCCAGACGGACAGTGAGAGGGTCCGCACCGAGGCCATCGAGCGGGCGACGACCCTGCGCCGGCAGGCCGAGGAGACCCTCCAGCGCACCCGGCAGGAGGCCGAGCGGCACCGCGAGGAGGTCGTCGAGCAGGCCGAGGCGCTCCGTGAGGACGCCGAGCGCGCGGCGCGGGAGCTGCACGAGGAGACCGAGCGGGCCATAGAGGTCCGCCGGGCGGAGGCCGCCGAGGAGCTGACACGGCTCCAGACGGAGGCGGAGGAGCGGCTGACGGCCGCCGAGCAGGCGCTGTCGGAGGCCCGCGAGGAGGCCGCGCGGATCCGCCGCGAGGCCACCGAGGAGAACGAACGGCTGCGCGCCGAGGCCGCCGAGCGGATCCGGACGCTCCAGCAGCAGGCCGAGGCGGAGGCCGAGCGGCTGCGCGACGAGGCCGCGTCCGACGCGTCCGCGGCGCGTGCCGAGGGCGAGGCCGTCGCCGTACGGCTGCGCTCGGAGGCGGCGAGCGAGGCCGAGCGGCTGAAGTCGGAGGCGCAGGAGAGCGCCGACCGGATGCGCGCGGAGGCGCAGTCCGCCGCCGAGCGGCTCGCCGCGGAGGCGTCGGAGACGCTGGCCGCCGCCCAGGAGGAGGCCAACCGGCGCCGCCGCGAGGCCGAGGAGCTGCTCGGGAGCGCCCGGCAGGAGGCCGACCAGGAGCGCGAGCGGGCCCGCGAGCAGAGCGAGGAGCTGCTGGCCTCGGCGCGCAAGCGCGTGGAGGAGGCGCAGACCGAGGCCGTACGGCTGGTCGAGGAGGCCGACCGCCGTGCCACGGAGATGGTGTCGGCGGCCGAGCAGCACGCTCAGCAAGTCCGGGACTCCGTCGCGGGACTGCACGAGCAGGCCCAGGAGGAGATCACCGGTCTGCGTTCCGCCGCCGAGCACGCGGCGGACCGTACGCGCCGCGAGGCCCAGGAGGAGGCGGACCGGGTCCGCTCCGACGCCTACGCCGAGCGGGAGCGGGCGAGCGAGGACGCGGGCCGGCTGCGGCGCGAGGCGCACGAGGAGTCCGAGGCCGCCAAGGCGCTCGCCGAGCGGACGATGTCCGAGGCGATCTCGGAGGCGGAGCGGATCCGCGCGGACGTCGCCGAGCACGCCCAGCGGGTGCGCACGGAGGCGTCGGACGCGATCGCCGAGGCCGAGCAGAGCGCCTCGCGCACCCGGGCGGACGCCCGGGAGGACGCCAACCGCATCCGCTCGGACGCGGCGACGCAGGCGGACACCCTCATCACCGAGGCCCGCAACGAGGCGGAGCGGCTGACGACGGAGACGGTCCAGGAGACCGACCGGCTGCGCATGGACACGGTCGCCGAGGCGGAGCGGGTCCGCACGGAGGCCCTCTCCGAGGCCGAGCGCGTCCGCTCCGAGGCGGCCACCGAGGCCGAGCGGGTGCGCTCGGAGTCGGTCGCCAAGGCCGAGCAGCTCGTCGGGGACGCCACGAGCGAGGCGGAGCGACTGCGGGCCGAGGCCGCCGAGACGGTCGGTTCGGCGCAGCAGCACGCGGAGCGGATCCGCGCCGAGGCCGGACGGGTGAAGACCGACGCGGAGGCGGAGGCGGAGCGGCTGGTCAGCGCCGCGCGCGAGGAGGCCGACCGCACGCTGGACGAGGCCCGCAAGGACGCCAACAAGCGGCGCTCCGAGGCGGCCGAGCAGGTCGACAAGCTCATCACGGAGACCACGGCCGAGGCGGACAAGCTGCTGACCGAGGCGCAGCAGCAGGCGCACAAAACCACCGCGGAGGCCGAGTCGCGGGCCGACACCATGGTCGGGGCGGCCCGCAAGGAGGCCGACCGGCTCGTCTCCGAGGCGACGGTCGAGGGCAACTCCCGGGTGGAGAAGGCCCGTACGGACGCCGACGAGCTGCTCGTCGGCGCGCGCCGGGACGCCACGCAGATAAGGGAGCGTGCCGAGGAGCTGCGCGACCGCATCACCTCCGAGATCGAGGAGCTGCACGAGCGGGCCCGCCGGGAGTCGGCCGAGGCGATGAAGTCGGCGGGCGACCGCTGCGACGCCCTCGTCAAGGCGGCCGAGGAGCAGCTGGCGAAGGCGCAGGCGAAGGCAAAGGAGATCGTGTCGGAGGCCAACTCCGAGGCGGGCAAGGTCCGTATCGCCGCGGTGAAGAAGGCGGAGGGGCTGCTCAAGGAGGCCGAGCAGAAGAAGTCCACGCTGGTCCGGGAGGCCGAGGAGCTCAAGGCCGAGGCGATCCGCGAGGCCAAGCGCACGGTCGAGGAGGGCAAGCGCGAGCTGGAGGTCCTGGTCCGCCGCCGCGAGGACATCAACGCCGAGATCTCCCGTGTCCAGGACGTCCTGGAGGCGTTGGAGTCCTTCGAGGCCCCCGCCGCGGGCAAGGACAACGGAGTCAAGGCGGGCGCGACGGTCGGCGCACCCCGTTCGGGTGGCAAGGGCTCGGATAGCTAGCCAAACGGGGCGAATCCGGTGTGTGCTGGGGCCTTTGACCAAGTCTTTGGCAAGCGGACCGGGGGTTAGCCACTCAAAAGGGGTGTCATTTTCCAGATCAAACGCGCATCCGCTCGATGACACACCGTTTCGGCCCCTAGGATTCCACCTATCACCTCACCGGTCTCATTCGACAGGAACCCCATGAGCGACACTTCCCCCTACGGCTTCGAGCTTGTGCGGCGTGGGTACGACCGCGCTCAGGTGGACGAACGTATCTCCAAGCTCGTCTCCGACCGTGACAGCGCTCTCGCCCGCATCACCGCTCTGGAAAAGCGCATCGAAGAGCTCCACCTCGAGACGCAGAACGCCCAGGCCCAGATCACCGACGCCGAGCCGTCGTACGCGGGTCTCGGTGCGCGCGTGGAGAAGATCCTCCGCCTCGCCGAGGAAGAGGCGAAGGACCTGCGCGAGGAGGCCCGGCGCGCGGCCGAGCAGCACCGCGAGCTCGCCGAGTCGGCGGCCCAGCAGGTGCGCAACGACGCCGAGTCGTACTCGGCGGAGCGCAAGGCGAAGGCCGAGGACGAGGGCCTGCGGATCGTCGAGAAGGCCAAGAGTGACGCGTCCCAGCTGCGTGCCGAGGCGCAGAAGGACGCGCAGTCCAAGCGCGAGGAGGCGGACGCCCTCTTCGAGGAGACCCGTGCGAAGGCCGCGCAGGCCGCCGCCGACTTCGAGACGAACCTCGCCAAGCGCCGCGAGCAGTCCGAGCGCGACCTGGCCTCCCGTCAGGCCAAGGCCGAGAAGCGCCTCGCCGAGATCGAGCACCGCGCCGAGCAGCTGCGCCTGGAGGCCGAGAAGCTGCGCACGGACGCCGAGCGCCGCGCCCGCCAGACGGTGGAGACGGCCCAGCGCCAGGCCGAGGACATCGTGGCCGACGCCAACGCCAAGGCCGACCGCATCCGTTCGGAATCCGAGCGCGAGCTGGCCGCCCTCACCAACCGCCGCGACAGCATCAACGCCCAGCTGACGAACGTCCGCGAGATGCTCGCGACGCTCACGGGCGCCGCGGTGGCCGCCGCCGGCACGCCGGCCGAGGACGAGCCGATCTCCCGTGGGGTCCCGGCGCAGCAGTCCCGGTAACACGCGGGCATACGGAGGCTGAATCTCCGCAAAGCCCTCTGCCGCTCGGGTGGCAGAGGGCTTTGTCCCGTTCTAGCGTGGCGGGCATGATTGAGCTGGAGGGGCTGACCAAGCGGTACGGCGAGAAGGTGGCGGTCAACAACCTGTCGTTCACCGTGAGACCGGGCATCGTCACCGGCTTCCTCGGGCCGAACGGCGCGGGCAAGTCGACGACCATGCGGATGATCCTGGGGCTCGACCACCCGACCGCGGGCGACGTCCGTATCGACGGCAAGCACTACGAGCAGCTCAAGGACCCGCTGACGTACATCGGCGCCCTGCTGGAGGCCAAGGCCTGGCACGGCGGGCGCACCGCCTACAACCATCTGCTGTGCCTCGCGCAGAGCAACGGCATTCCGAGCGGCCGCGTCCGGGACGTGCTGGAGACGGTCGGGCTGACGGCGGTCGCGAAGAAGAAGACCAAGGGCTTCTCGATGGGCATGGGGCAGCGGCTCGGCATCGCCGCCGCACTGCTAGGCGACCCGCGGATCCTGATGTTCGACGAGCCGGTCAACGGCCTCGACCCCGAGGGCATCCACTGGATCCGCACCCTGATGAAGTCGCTCGCGGCGCAGGGCCGGACCGTGTTCGTCTCCTCCCATCTGATGAGCGAGATGGCCCTGACGGCCGAGCACCTCGTCGTCATCGGGCAGGGCCGGCTGCTCGCGGACACCTCCATGGCGGACTTCATCGCCCGCAACTCACGTTCGTACGTCCGGGTCCGCAGTCCGCAGCGGGAGCGGCTGCTCGATGTGCTGCACCAGGCCGGGATCGTGACGGTGGAGAGCGGGGACGGGGTGCTGGAGGTGGACGGCGGCAAGGCCGAGCGGATCGGTGAGCTGGCGGCCCAGCACCGGATCACGCTGCACGAGCTGAGCCCGCAACAGGCCTCGCTGGAGGAGGCGTTCATGCAGCTGACGGCGGAGTCGGTGGAGTACCACGCGCACAGTGAAACGAGCCCGGCGAGCCCTGAGCCCGCGCGGCAGCAGTGGGGCGACGGCTGGAAGAGGGGCTGAGCATGGCGGTGACACAGGTCGTACGGTCGGAGTGGACCAAGATCCGGTCGGTGGCGTCCACGGTGTGGACCCTCTCGCTGGTGGTGGTCGTGACGGTCGCCCTCGGCATGCTGATCTCGGCGCTGTCGAAGAACGAGTTCGACTCGATGAACGCGCAGGACCGGGCCGACTTCGACCCCACGTTCATCAGCTTCGCGGGGATGAGCCTGGGGCAGCTCGCGATGATCGTCTTCGGGGTGCTGGTCGTGTCGAACGAGTACAGCACCGGCATGATCCGCACCTCGCTGGCCGCGGTGCCGCAGCGCGGCGCCTTCCTGTTCAGCAAGATCGCGGTCGCCAGTGGGCTCGCGCTGCTGGTCGGGCTCGTCACCAGCTTCGCCGCCTTCTTCCTGGGGCAGGCGATGCTGGGCTCGCACCGGGCGGAGATCGGCGACCCCGGGGTGCTGCGGGCCGTGCTCGGCGGCGGCCTCTACATGGCACTGATCGCGATGTTCTCCATGGGCGTCGCCGCGATGCTGCGCTCGCCGATGCTGTCGTTGGGCATCCTGATGCCGTTCTTCTTCCTGATCTCCAACATCCTGGGCAACGTCGACGCGACGAAGAAGGTCGGCCGGTTCCTTCCCGACCAGGCCGGCAGCAAGATCATGCAGGTGGTCACGCCGATCGACGACGACACTCCGTACGGGCCGTGGGGCGGCCTAGGGATCATGGGGCTGTGGGTGCTCGCGGCGCTCGTCGGCGGTTACGTGCTGCTGAAGAAGCGCGATGCCTAGAGGGACGGGCTTGGCCTGACCTTTTACCTCCTCTTGGGCGGAACCGTCAGCGCCTCGATATCCTCCTAACCCTTACGGGGGCGTGTGCCCCGCTGTCCTGAACCTTGCGATGGGTGCGGAGCATGATCGAAGCAGTCGGCCTGACGAAGCGCTACGGCGACAAGACCGCTGTGTACAACCTTTCCTTCCAGGTGCGGCCCGGGGCCGTCACCGGCTTCCTCGGACCGAACGGCTCGGGCAAGTCCACGACGATGCGGATGATCCTCGGCCTGGACAACCCGACGGCCGGGCAGGTGACGATCGGCGGCTATCCGTACCGCAGGCTGCCCAACGCCGCCCGCCAGGTCGGCGCCCTGCTGGACGCCAAGGCGGTGCACGGCGGCCGGTCCGCCCGCAATCACCTGCTCTCCCTGGCCCAGCTGTCGGGCATTCCGGCCCGGCGGGTGGACGAGGTGCTCGGGGTCGTCGGTCTTCAGGACGTCGCCAAGAAGCGGTCCAAGGGCTTCTCCCTCGGCATGGGGCAGCGGCTCGGCATCGCCGCCGCGCTGCTCGGCGACCCGCAGGTGCTGCTGTTCGACGAGCCGGTCAACGGCCTCGACCCCGAGGGCATCCTCTGGGTCCGCAACCTGATGAAGGCGCTGGCGGCGGAGGGCCGTACGGTCTTCGTCTCCTCCCACCTGATGAGCGAGATGGCGCTGACCGCCGACCACCTCATCGTCATCGGGCGCGGTCAGCTGCTCGCCGACATGAGCGTGACCGACTTCATCTCGGCGAACTCCGCGGACTTCGCCCGGGTGCGCACGCCCGACACCGAGCCGCAGCAGCGCGAGAAGCTGTCGGCCGCGCTGACCGAGTCGGGCGGCCACGTGCTGCCGGAGCAGGACGGCGCGCTGCGCGTGACGGGGCTGGCTCTGCCGCGCATCAGCGACATCGCGCACGACCACGACGTACGGCTGTGGGAACTGTCGCCGCACCAGGCCTCCCTGGAGGAGGCGTACATGCGGATGACGCAGGGCGCCGTCGACTACCGCTCGACGATCGACCAGAAGGAAGGGCTCCAGCAGCCGCTGCCGCCCGGCGCGCAACCGCCGATGCCGGTGCCCGGTCAGGGCCAGCCGGGGTGGTACGCCCCGCCGCCGCCCCAGCAGGGCGGCCAGCCGTTCCCGGCTCCCCCGCAGGGCGCACCGGGCCAGGCTCCTGCGGGCCCGTACGGCGCCCCGGGCGCTCCCATCGCCGCTCCGAGCGCCCCTGGCGCGGGAACGCCCAACCCGTACGCCCAGCCCGCGCCCCAGGGCACCGCACAGCCCGCACCGCAGGCTCCCGCGGCTCCCGCCCAGCCCGCACCGCAGACTCCCGCCGCCCAGCCGGCCGCCTCGGCCCCCGCGCAGCCCGCCCCGGCGGCGCCGCCGGCACCCGCCGCCGCCCCGACCTCCGATCTGACCAAGCCCGAGGACGCCCGATGAGCAGCCCCCAGTCCCAGATGCCGCAGGCCGCGCCCGCCTGGCAGGCGGCGCCCGGTTCCGCCCCGCACGCCGGGGGCCCCGGCTACACCTCGCCGATCCCGATCGTGCGCACGCACCTCGGCAACGCCATCGCCTCCGAGTGGACGAAGATCAGGTCGGTGCGCTCCACCCTGTGGACGCTCGGTGTGTTCGTCCTGCTCGTCATCGGCATCGGCACGCTGACCGGCGTGGTGGTGGCCAACTCCGACCCGGCCCTGGGCGGCGAGAGCCCCCTCGGGCTGGGCTTCTTCGGGCTGTTGCTGGGCAGCATGTGCATCATCACGCTGGGCGTGCTGACCACGGCCTCGGAGTACGGCACCGGCATGATCCGCACCACGATGGTCGCGTGCCCGAGCCGGGGCAGGGTGCTGGCGGCGAAGGCCGTGGTGTTCTTCCTGACCGCGTTCGTCGTGACACTGGTGTCCGCGTCCCTCGTCGCCTTCCTGCACGTGGCGATGCTGGAGGGCGACGGCGCCAAGTCGCCCTCCGGCGGCGAGTGGCTGAAGGGCACGGTCGGCATCTCGCTCTACATCGCGCTGCTGGGCCTGCTCTCGCTCCTCGTCGGCTCGATGATCCGGCACTCGGCCGGCGCCATCACCATCATGATCGGCGCCGTGCTGGCCCCGCTGGTGATCGCGCTGTTCATGTTCTCGGAGTCGCTGCAGGGCGTGCGCGACGCCCTGTTCGAGTACTCGATCCCGAACCAGCTCAGCGTCTTCTACTCCAACTCCCTCAGCCAGTCCGGCCCGTCCGGCTGGGACCCGCTGTGGATCATGCTCGGCGCCACGGCCGTCGCGTTCGCCGGCGCCTTCGCGCTGCTGGAGAAGCGGGACGTCTGAGTCCGCTCAGAACTTCGGCGCGTTACGGGACCGCTGCACCCCCGGGGTGCGGCGGTCCCGCGCGTTCCAGCAGGCCTTGTGCCAGTGTCTGCGGTCGTCGACGCCCGTGTGCTCGGCCCAGGCCACCACGTGCGGCACCCCGTCCGGGATCATCTGGTCGCAGCCGGGGCAGCGGTAGCTCTTGCCCTGCGCGCTCGCACCGGCCACGTGCCGCACGCTCCAGTTCTCGCCCTGCCAGTTCTCCGAGGACTGCCAGCCGCCGTAGCGGCCGGGGCGGTCGTCCTCGGCGCTCCGGCCGGACGAAGCGGCGCCCTTGGGTCGGTTGCGACGCGGGGACACGGGACACCTCTCGGGGCTATACAGGAAGCACGGGCCGCGTCCAGCCTACGCGGCGCGCACCGGGGTACGCGTACGGCACCAACTCGCCACAAGTCCTTCGCGGGCGCGGCGGACCCGGCCCCGGGTTCCGTCCCCCGGCCCCCGGCGGAACGCCCCATTCTGCAGACAATCCGCAAAATACTCCGCCCGGCCGTGTCCTCGGCACGTGTCAGACGGTTATGCGCTGTGGGGGAGCTCCGTGTCGGAGCCAAGGAAGCAGGAAAGCAATGCGCGTTGGAAGTTTCGTGTTGGCGGCCCAGTTCCCCGGTCAGGGCGAGGGAGAGGCGCTGCACCGCGCGGTCCGCTCGGCCGAGGTGGCCGAGGAGGCCGGGCTCGACACGGTCTGGCTGGCCGAGCACCACTTCGTGCCGTACGGCACGTGCCCGTCGGCCATCACCCTGGCCGCCTTACTGCTGGGCCGCACCCGCCGCATCCGGGTGGGCACGGCGGTCAGTGTGCTGCCCACCGTCCACCCCGTGGCCCTCGGTGAACAGGCCGCGCTGCTGCACCACACGAGCGGTGGCCGTTTCACGCTCGGTGTCGGGCGCGGCGGCCCGTGGGTCGACCTGGAAGTGTTCGGCGCGGGCCTGGAGGCGTACGAGAAGGGGTTCCCGGAGTCCCTGGAGCTGCTGGTGCGGTGGCTGCGCGAGTCGTCCGTGGCGGCCGACGGGGAGCGCTTCCGCTTCCGTGAAGTCCCGGTGGTGCCGCGGCCGTCGGAGGCGCTGACGGAGGCCGTGGGGCCCGAGCTGGTCGTCGCCTGCACCTCGCCGTCGAGTGTGCGGCTGGCGGCCGAGCGGGGTCTTTCGATGCTGCTCGGGATGCACGTCGGGGACGAGGAGAAGGCCGAGATGGTCGCGCTGTGGCGGCAGCACGCGCGGGCCTGCGGCCGGTCGCCGGAGGAGATCCGGGCCGCGTCCCATGTGTCGGCCGGCGTCTGCCAGATCGCGGACCGGCGGGTCGACGCGGCGGAGACGCTGATGAAGGCGATGCCGGGCTGGCTGAAGCAGGGCCTGGAGGCCCATGTCACGGTCGACGGGCGCACACGCCGGATGCGCGACCCGCTGGCGTACACCGAACTGCTCTGCGGACTGCACCCGGTGGGCACCCCGCGGTTGTGCGCGGACCGGCTCGCCGCTACCAGCGAGCGGACGGGCATCTCCCGCTTCGCGCTGCTCGTCGAGGGCTCCGGGGACCTGGCGGCGACCGAGGAGAACGTGCGGCGGCTGGGCGCCGAGGTGCTGCCCCAACTCGTCTGAGAGCGCGGTGGGTTCCTGGGGGCTTGCCGCTCCGGTACAGAACTGCACCTCCCGCGTACGGAGCGGCAAGCAAGCGGCGCCGCGTCAGCAGTCCCTGAACTCGGGTGACTGGTTCAGCACCTGACTGCGGACCGAGGTGAAGCGGTCCAGCTTCTCGTCGACCGAGGAGTCAAGCGGGAACACGGCCACCCGGTGGCAGTTCTGGAAAGCCAGCCGCACACCGAAGTGCCGTTGCAGCGCGCCGCGTATCGCGTCACTCGCAAGCGCACGCAGCAGCTGGCCGCGTGCCTGCTCGTCCGGCGGGGGCGTCTGGTTGTCGGCGAACGCACCGCCGTCCACCTTCAGCTGGGCCACCAGTGAGCTGATCATCTCCCACGCGTAAGGCAGGGAGGTCCGGACGCAGTCGACGAATTCCGCTTCGTCGACCTCGCCTCGCTCGGCCTGTTCGAGTAGGGCCGGTGAGACGTCGAGCGACATGAGTTCTCCTCTCGCACCCCCGGTGAGCAGGGGTTGCCGGACAGATAGGGGGAGTTCGCGATACCGGACACGCTGCGTACACGCCTCGCGACCTCCCGTTCATACGGTAAGCAACGTACGGTGACGGCACCAGGAAAATGCGCAGATGAGACACTCCCGCTGAGCACACCATGCACACAATCGGCCATTACCGAACACGTGTTTTCCAGGGCGAATCGCGTGGACAGGTGCCCGTCGAGTAGCGTTGCCGACCATGCGTCTCGTCATTGCCCGCTGCTCCGTGGACTACGCCGGGCGGCTCACCGCCCACCTTCCCTCGGCCCCGCGCCTGATCCTGGTGAAGGCGGACGGCAGCGTCTCGATCCACGCCGACGACCGGGCCTACAAGCCCCTGAACTGGATGTCGCCGCCCTGCACCCTGAAGGAGGGCACCGGCGAGGAAGAGGGCGTCTGGACCGTCGTCAACAAGGCGGGCGAGAAGCTCATCATCACGATGGAGGAAGTGCTCCACGACTCCTCGCACGAACTGGGCGTCGATCCCGGCCTGATCAAGGACGGCGTGGAAGCGCACCTCCAGGAGCTGCTCGCCGACCGCATCGAGACACTCGGCGAGGGCTACACGCTGATCCGCCGCGAGTACCCGACGGCCATCGGGCCGGTCGACATCCTGTGCCGGGACGCCGACGGCAAGACCGTCGCGGTGGAGATCAAGCGGCGCGGTGAGATCGACGGCGTGGAGCAGCTCACGCGCTATCTGGAGCTGCTGAACCGCGATCCCCATCTCGCCCCGGTGCGCGGTGTCTTCGCGGCCCAGGAGATCAAGCCCCAGGCCCGCGTCCTCGCCACCGACCGCGGCATCGGCTGCCAGGTCCTCGACTACGACGCGCTGCGGGGCATCGAGGACGACAAGCTGCGGCTGTTCTGACAGCCCCTACGACGACGAACAGGGCCGGGTCCGCGGAACGGACCCGGCCCTGTCGTGTGCCCGGGTGTCAGATCACCGTTTCCGAGCCGCTCGGCGTGCCCGTGGTGCTCTCCGACGCGCTCGCGGTGGTGCTCGTGGGAGCGCTCGGCGCCGGGCCGCTGGCCGAGTCGGAGGTGGACGGGCTGGTCGTGGGCGGCTCCGAGGTGGGTGGCACGGAGGTGGGCGGTTGCGAGGTCGGCGGCTCGGACGTCGGCGGCTTCGACGTGGGCGGCTTGGACGTCGTGGGGGGCTTGGACGTCGTCGGCGGCTTGGAGGACGTGGGCGGCTTCGAGGACGACGGCGGCTTCGACGGCGACGCGGAGTCACTCGGGTCCTGCGAACCGCTCGGGGAGTCCGACGGCGTCGGGTCGTCCGACGTGCCGAGCGTGCCGTCGGGGCCCGGGTCCGTCGGGCGCGGGGCCGGCTCGCCGTTGTCGCCGTCGCCGTCGTTCGCCGCCGGGTCGGCGCCGAGGCTGCCGTCGTTGACGCCCTGGCTGGCGGACGGGTTGACGCCGACCTGGTCGGACGGCGGGTTCTGATCCTTGTCGGAGGTGGCGCCGAGCGTCACCACCGTGCCCAGGATCGCGACGAGCAGGGCACCGGCACCGGCGGCCACGAGGTTGCGCCGGGCCAGGCCCTTGAGGCCGCCGCGCGCCTTGCGTGACGGCGCGGGCGAGCTGCGGTGGGTGACCAGGGTCGGGGGGGCCGGCTTCTGGAGCGTCGGGAAGGCCGCCGGAACACCGCCGGGCGGGGACGCCGACTCCTCGTCACGGGCGTCGGGCACCTCCTCCCCAGCGGTCGGCCCGAGCCCGATCGGCGTGCCCGAGCGGTCGGCGACCAGGGCGAGGGCACGGCGGCCGGCGACGGTCCCGCGCTTGTCGGCGAGGGCGCCGCGCAGGCCGATGGAGGCCTCCAGTTCGGCACGGGCCCGGTCGAGCTGCCCCCCGCACAGGGCGAGGACACCGAGCTCGTGGTGGAAGTAGGCCTCTTCCCCGACGTCCCCGGCGAGCCGGGCGGCCTCGGCGCCGGAGCGCAGGGCCCGCTCCCAGGCGCTCCAGTGCAGTCCGGCGGCGAACGCGGGGGCGGCGGTGCGGGCCAGGTGGACGGCCGCGCTCTCCTCGTCCTCGGCGGGCGGACGGGTGGCCGGTCCGAGGAGGGCCAGGGCGGCGAGGATCGCGTCGGCCTCGGCGCACACGCGCTCCGGGGTGACCGACGGGTGCCCGGCCCACCAGGAGTAGTGCTGGGCGGCGCTGCGGGCTCCGGCCTCGGCCTCGTCGCCGTACCCGGCGGCCTCCAGCTGGGCCGGCACGCCGGCCGCGAGGCGGTAGCGGGAGCCGACCGGGGAGACCAGGCCGCAGGCGGCCAGTTCGCCGAGTGCGGCGTCCGCGTGGGTGTCGCCGACCAGGGCGGGCAGATGGGCCTGGTGCGGGACCTCGCCGCCCAGGGCGACGGCGAACCGCAGGGTGGCGCGGGCGGAGGCGCTGAGCCGGGAGGCGAGCAGCGGTGCGGGCGCGGCGGCCTCGCCGAGTGCCGGCAGCGGCACGTCGTCACCGAGGTCGTAGGCGTCGGCGGGGTCGGCCGGCGGTACGGCCTCGAAGACGCCGAACTCGTCGACGGCGCCGGCACCGGCGCGCAGCCGGTCGCGCTGCCGCAGCAGGGCGCCGGCCTGGACGAAGCGCAGCGGCAGTCCCTCGGACTCGAACCAGAGGTCGCCCGCCCAGTTGGACTCGTCCTCGGTGAGGGTCCGGCCGACGGCGTGCTCCAGCAGGTCGAGCCCGGCCGCGCGCTCCAGCCCGCCGAGGAGGACCTCCTCGACGCCGGCGTCGGCGGAGGGGGCCGGCACGTCCGGGGTGGCCCCGAGCAGGAAGGCGCACTCGGGGGTGGCCTCCAGCAGCTCGTCGAGCGCGGCGCCGCCGAACTCCAGGTCGTCCAGGACGACGACCGCGCCGATGTCACGGACGTAGGTGAGCAGTTCGTCCCGGTCCGGGCGGTGCAGGGGGGCGCTGTAGACGGCGTGGAACAGGTCGTACAGCAGGTCGCCGGCGGTGCGTCCGAAGCCGTTGAGGCGGACGACGCCGTCGGGGGCGAGGTCGGAGCAGTCCTCCGCGACGAGGTCGAGGAGGCGGGTGCGGCCGGAGCCGGCCGCACCGGTGAGGCGCGTGGAGCGGCCGCGGGCGAGCAGGCGCACCAGGCGCTCGCGCTCGTCCTGGCGGGCCAGCAGCGGCAGGACGGGCAGCGCGGGGCCGGGCGGGACGGGCGGGCGGGCGGCGCGCTCGGCCTCGGCGCGCTCGGCCGCGGTGAGCTTCACGGGCCGGGCGGGTCGTTCGGCGGGCGGGCAGGCCTCTATCTCGCTGCCGTCGACGGGGTTGACGGTCAGCAGGAAGTCGCCGGAGACGAGCTGCACCGTGCGCGCGAGCGCCGGCGCGTGCTGCGCGAAGTCCGGTGTGAGGGATTCCCTGGGAGGGCGCTGGCGCGGCGCGGGGCCGTCACCTTCGTGGCCGTACTCCTCGGGTCCCTGGTTGTCAGGATCCATAGGTCAAGCCCCCCAAAAGCGTGTGTGTGCTTGGAAAAGCCCCTCCCGGCCTTGCTGCACACCGCGCTGTCGCTTCTGGTCCGGTCCCGCCGAAGGGTGTCAATGCAGCGGGCAGCCGAACCCTAAACCTTCGCACAGTATCTACGACAGTCCGGGGTACCGCGCCGTCCGTAACGTCACGGTCTCGTGAGGATTGTGCGCGTCGCACGATGCGGCGACGTGCGTCCGGGTCTCCCCGGTCGCCCGGCTCACACCCGTACGAGGCGTCACACGCGGGGAAGCGTCTCCACCCCGATGCCTCCCTCGATCGCCAGGATCCGGTGCAGGCGGGTGGCCACCAGCAGGCGCTGCATCTGCGGCGGTACGCCGCGCAGCACCAGGCGCCGGCCGCAGCGGCCGGCCCGCCGGTGGGCTCCCATGATCACGCCCAGACCGGTGGCGTCCCAGGAGTCCAGTTCGGACAGGTCGAGCACCAGATCGCCGACTCCGTCGTCGACGGCCGAGTGCAGGACCGTTCGGGCGTCCGCCGCGCTCCGGACGTCGAGGCGGCCCCCGACGACCAGCTCGGCGTGGTCGCCCCTGATGTGCATATGCGCTCCCCGTGCGTGCGAATCGTGCTCCGCGTTCTGGATGTGGGTGATGCAACCTCTGACTGTGTGGAGGAGTCAGAGGTTGCTTCTTGTAAGCGAACCGATACCGAATTCACCCGGGCGTGTGATGAGCCCGGGGCATGTGCGGTTTCAGTGCTTGTAGAAGCCCTGCCCGCTCTTGCGTCCGATGTCACCGGCGTCAACCATCCGGCGCATCGACTCGGGGGCCGCGAACTTCTCGTCCTGGGATTCGGTGTAGATGTTGTTCGTGGCGTGCAGCAGGATGTCGACGCCGGTCAGGTCCGCCGTCGCCAGCGGGCCCATGGCGTGGCCGAAGCCCAGCTTGCAGGCCAGGTCGATGTCCTCGGCGCTGGCCACGCCCGACTCCTGGAGCTTCGCGGCCTCGACGACCAGGGCGCAGATGAGACGGGTCGTCACGAAGCCGGCGACGTCGCGGTTGACGACGATGCAGGTCTTGCCGACCGACTCGGCGAACCGCCGGGCCGTGGCGAGGGTTTCGTCGCTGGTCTTGTAGCCGCGGACGAGTTCGCACAGCTGCATCATGGGCACCGGCGAGAAGAAGTGCGTGCCGACGACCCGCTCCGGGCGCCCCGTGGCCGCCGCGATCTTGGTGATCGGGATGGCGGAGGTGTTGGAGGCGAGGATCGCCTCGTCCTTCACGTTCTTGTCGAGCGCCCGGAAGATCTCGTGCTTGACCTCGAGCTTCTCGAACACGGCCTCGACGACCACGTCCGCGTCGGCCGCGGCGTCCAGGTCGGTGGTCGCGGTGATGCGGGCCAGGGCGGCGTCCGCGTCGTGCGCCTCCAGCTTGCCCTTGGCGACGAACTTGTCGTACGACGCCTTGATGCCGTCGGTGCCGCGCGTCAGTGCCTCGTCGGTGACGTCACGAAGGACCACCTCCCAGCCCGCCTGAGCGGAGACCTGGGCGATGCCGGCTCCCATGAGGCCGGCCCCGATGACGGCGAGCTTCCCTGCCACTGTGCGACTCCCCTGACGCGCTGCTTATGTCTGCTTCTCGGCCGGACACTAGCGCTCGTGAGGGGCTGTGTGACCAGTAAGTAATGCGCGTCACGTCTCACATGACGGACATCACACCAGGAGGGGTCACGCGGCGCCTCGTACGGCGTAGTTGAGCACCTTGTCGCCCAACAGCTCCTCGATGTCGTCGAGAACGACGAGCATCTCCCGTGACACTTCGTCCGGGTTGCGCCCCTTGACCATCTCGCGGCCGATCGCGACGAAAAGGGTGCCGTGGACCCAGCAGATCTGACCGGCGATCAGCCCGGGCAGCGGGTCGCCGGCTGTGGCCCCGGTCTCCTCGCGGAGGGTCGCCTCCAGGTTGTCCTGGAGCTCCTGCTGCATGCTCCACAGCCGGGAGCGCAGCGGTGGCGCCTCTTCGATGCAGCGCATGAAACGGTCGTAGCCCTCGATGAGGCCCATACGGGGCGAGACGGCCTCGATCTCGGCGCGCAGCTCGCGCAGCACGGCCCGGGCGGCCGACTCCCCCGTGTCCCGGCCGCGCACCCAGCGCGAGAGCCGGTCGACGACGCCCTGGGAGCGGTCGAAGAAGAGGTCCTCCTTGGCCGGGAAGTAGTTGTAGACGGTGTTCACGGAGACGTCGGCCGCTTCCGCCACGTCGGCGATCGTCACCGTCACGAACCCGTGCTCCAGGAAGAGCCCGGTGGCGATGTCCGAGATGCGCTGCCTGGTCTCGCGCTTCTTCCGTTCCCTGAGCCCCTCAGCCATGTCCGAATCCTAGCTTCCCTGGAGGCTCTGAAAACTTGGGGTCATTGCAAACTTTAAGAGACTCTGTTTTTCTGGGGTCATGGCAATCATCAGTACGGCCGGGCTGGCCCGTACCTTCCTGACCAAGAACGGCCCCGTGGAGGCCGTGCGCTCGATCGACCTGACCGTCCGCGAGGGCGAGATCCTCGGCTTCCTCGGCCCGAACGGGGCCGGCAAGACGACGACCCTGCGAATGCTGACGACCCTGCTGGCGCCGACCGGCGGCGCCGCGACCGTCGCGGGATGCGACCTGGCGACGGACGCGGCAGGGGTGCGGCGGGCCTGCGGCTACGTGGCGCAGTCCGGCGGGGTCGATCCGCAGATCAGCGTGCGGGAGGAACTGCTCACCCAGGGGCGGCTGTACCGGCTGACCAGAACGCAGGCCGTGGAGCGCGCCGGGGAACTGGCCCGCGACCTGGACCTCACCGGGCTCCTCGACCGCAAGTGCGGCGCACTGTCCGGCGGTCAGCGGCGGCGGCTGGACATCGCGATGGCGCTCACCCACCGCCCGAAGGTGCTGTTCCTGGACGAGCCGACGACCGGTCTCGACCCCGGCAGCCGCGCCGACCTGTGGGACCTGGTGCGCCGGCTGCGCGACGAGCACGGCACGACGGTCTTCCTGACCACGCACTACCTCGACGAGGCCGACGCCCTCTCCGACCGGCTGGTCGTCGTGGACCACGGCGTGGTCGTCGCCGAGGGCACCCCGAGCGCGCTGAAGCTGCGGTACGGCGGCTCGCTCGACGCCTCGCTCCAGGACACGTTCCTCGCCATCACCGGCCGCAGCGCCGCGCCGGCCGACCAGACCCCCGTCGCCGTATGAGAAGCAGAGGAATCCGGATGCTGCTGCACGACACCGCCCTCGTCTACGGGCGCTACCTCCGCCAGTCACTGCGCTCGCGCTTCGCGCTGCTCTTCGGAGTGCTCATGCCGCTGCTGTACCTGCTGTTCTTCGGCCCGCTGCTCACGGACCTGCCGCTCGGCGCGGGAGGCAGCTCCTGGCAGGTGCTCGTCCCGGGCCTGCTGCTCCAACTCGGCCTGTTCGGGGCGTCCTTCGCAGGCTTCTCGATCATCATCGAGAAGGGGCACGGCGTGGTCGAGCGCATGCGCGTCACGCCGGTCAGCCGGCTGGCCCTGCTGCTGGGCCGGGTGCTGCGGGACGCCACGGTGTTCGTCTTCCAGGCCGTGCTGCTGGTGCTGGCGGCGGTGGTGATGGGCCTGCGGGCCCCCGTGGCCGGGGTGCTGATCGGCTTCGCCTTCGTCGCCCTGCTCACGCTCTCGCTGGCCGCCCTGTCGTACGCACTGGCGATGAGGATGGACACCCCGCAGAGCTTCGGCCCGGCGGTCAACGCGCTGACCATGCCGTCCATGCTGCTGTCGGGCCTGATGCTGCCGATGACCCTGGGACCGGCCTGGCTGGACGCCCTCTCGCACCTCATGCCGTTCCGCTATCTGGTGGACGCGGTGCGGGACGCCTACGTCGGCAGCTACGCCACACCCCACATGCTCTACGGCGCGCTGGTGGCCGTCGGTCTCACGGCGCTGTCCGTGACAGTGGGCACACGCGTGTTCCGAACGGCCTGACCGTAACTACGCTGGCCGCATGGTCAATCTGACGCGCATCTACACCAGGACCGGCGACCAGGGCACCACCGCCCTCGGCGACATGAGCCGGGTCGCCAAGACCGATCTGCGGATCTCCGCGTACGCCGACGCCAACGAGGCGAACGCGGTGATCGGCACGGCGATCGCGCTGGGTGGTCTGGACGAGGAGCTCGTCAAGGTCCTCACCCGCGTCCAGAACGACCTCTTCGACGTGGGCGCGGACCTGTCGACGCCGGTGGTGGAGAACCCGGAGTTCCCGCCCCTGCGGGTCGAGCAGTTCTACATCGACAAGCTGGAGGCGGACTGCGACCGCTTCAACGAGCAGCTGGAGAAGCTCCGCTCCTTCATCCTCCCCGGCGGCACCCCGGGCGCGGCCCTGCTCCACCAGGCCTGCACGGTCGTACGCCGGGCCGAACGCTCCACGTGGGCGGCGCTGGAGGTGCACGGAGAGGTGATGAACCCGCTGACGGCGACCTACCTCAACCGCCTCTCCGACCTGCTGTTCATCCTCGCGAGGACGGCGAACAAGCGGGTCGGAGACGTGTTGTGGGTGCCGGGCGGGGAGCGGTAAGCGCTCCCGAAGGGGCGCGGGGAACGGCGCGACAAGCCCCCACAGACCCCCGGTCGACGTTCGGGCCCTAGCGCTGCGCCCTCTCCTTCTCCAGCGTTGCCTCGGCTTCCCCGGCGGGAGCCTTCCGCGGCCAGATCGCATAGCTCAGCGCGATCAGGCCGTGGATCCCGGCCGTGCGCCAGGCCACCCAGCGCCAGCTCTCCAGGGAGGTGACGCGGCCCGGATCGTCGACGTACCAGATGGCCAGCTGGAGCAGCACCGTCGCGACGACGGCGCCGGTCAGTGTGCCCAGCCACACCCTGCCCTCGTGGCGTGCCCGGGCCATGCCGTAGCGCGGGGGCTTCGGCGGGGGCGGTGCGCCGCCGAGCCGGTGGGCCGCGTGGCCGTCGAGCCACTTCACGGTGCGGTGGCCGTGCCCGACGGTGTAGCCGATGTACAGCGCGGCCAGGCCGTGCGTCCAGTTCGGGTCGGCGCCGTTCTTCAGGTCCAGCGCGGTGGCGACCAGCAGGACGACCTCCAGCAGCGGCTCGCACAACAGCAGCGCCAGGCCGGTGCGCGGCATCCTCAGCAGGTAGCGGGTGGCCAGTCCGGCGGCCAGCAGCACCCAGAAGCCGATCTCGCAGGCGGCGATCAAGGCGACGATCACGGTTCGCTCCTCTCGGTCACCCTTCCAGGCTCCCGGTCGGCGCGGCCCGGATCGTCGTCGCCACTGACGAACCCGCGGTACATCGAAAGATGCAGTCGGGGACCCTTCGCGCGGATCACGCGAGGCGGGCGGCGGCCGTGTTGGATGGTGACATGCCCGTACGACTCCCCCGCCCACGCCGTTTCGACGTGTACGTCGCCCTGGGCAGTCTGCTCGGCGGGCTGCTGCTGTGGGCGCTCGGTCTGGCCACCCGTCCGGCCACCGAGGTGTACGTGCTGCTGCCCGGCCGCTGGCCGGTGCTGCTGCCGCTGTTCGTCATGGCCGGCTGCGAGCTGCTGCGGCGCACGTCCCCGCGCACCGCCCTGCTGATCGGCACCGCCGCGATCGTCCTGGACGTCTTCACCCAGGGCAACCTGGTCACGATCCTGATGTACACGGACCTGATGTACGCGGCCGTCCTGTACGGCCCGCCCGCCTCGGCGCACCGCATCCCGCGGATCACCGGGCTGCTCACCGTGGCCGGGGCCGTCGTGCCGTTCGCGGTCTGGCGCGAGCCCGAGGCGCTGCTGATCGGCGTGGTCACCGGTCTGGTCGCCTTCGGTCCCGCCTCGACCGGACTGATCGTGCGCAACCACCGCGAGGCCGCCGACGCGGCCCGGCTGCGCGCCGAACAGACCGCACTGCTCGCCGAGATGGACCGCACCCAGGCCGTCACCGCCGAACGGGCCCGGATGGCGCGCGAGCTGCACGACATGGTCGCCAACCACCTGTCCGCGATCGCCATCCACTCCACCGCCGCCCTCTCCCTGGAGGACCCCAAGACCTCGCAGCAGGCGCTGGTGGTCATCCGTGAGAACAGCGTGGCGGGGCTCGCGGAGATGCGGCGGCTGATCGGGATCCTCCGGGACGACAGCGGCGACACCGAGCCCGTCGCCGCACCCACCCTCGACGGACTGGGCGCGCTGGTCGACAGCGCGCGCACCAACGGCCTGGACGTGACCCTCGAAGCCGGACAGGGCAAGGTTCCGGCACCGGTCGAGCTCGCCGCCTACCGCATCGTCCAGGAGTCCCTGACGAACGCCCTCAAGCACGCCGGCCCCGGCCGTGTCGCCGTGTCCCTGGGCCGCCTTGACGGCGTGCTGACCGTGCGGATCACCAGTCCCTACGGCGACCGGGACGGCCCGAGCGCCCCCGGCTCGGGCGCTGGTCTCGTCGGCATGCGGGAGCGTGCCGCGCTGCTCGACGGCACCTTCGAGGCGGGCCCCGAGGACTCGCCCGACGGCAAGATCTGGGCCGTACGCGCCACCCTCCCCGTGCACGACACCGTCGAAGGAGACACCACATGAGCTCGCCCGTCCGGGTTCTCGTCGCCGAGGACCAGTCCGCCGTCCGCGCCGGCCTGGTCCTCATCCTGGGCAGCGCGCCCGACATCGAGGTGGTCGGCGAGGCCGCGGACGGTGAGCAGGCGGTGGCGCTGGCCCGGGAGCTGCGGCCGGACCTGGTGCTGATGGACGTGCAGATGCCACGTCTGGACGGGGTGTCGGCGACCCGGCAGGTCGTCGCGGAGCGGCTCGCCGACGTGCTGGTGCTGACCACCTTCGATCTCGACGAGTACGTCTTCGGGGCGCTGCGGGCGGGAGCGTCGGGCTTCCTGCTGAAGAACACCGAGGCGAGGGAGCTGCTGGAGGCGGTGCGGACGGTCGCGCGTGGGGAAGGGCTGATCGCCCCGGCGGTCACGCGGCGGTTGATCGCGGAGTTCGCCGCGAAGCCGGCCCGTGAGCCGGCGGCCGATCCGGCCGTGCTGGACCGGCTCACCCGGCGCGAGCGCGAGGTGCTGGCCTGCCTGGGCGAGGGCCTGTCCAACGCGGGCATCGCGCAGCGGCTGGACATGGCCGAGGCGACCGTGAAGACCCATGTCAGCCGGTTGCTGGGGAAGCTGGAGCTGCGCAGTCGCGTGCAAGCGGCGGTGCTGGCTCAGGAGTTGGGGATCTGAACCAATCCCGGTGGATGGTGGTCCAGACCTATTGACCGGTGGTCCAGACCTTTCTATTCTCACCGCACCATGAGTGGGCGTGAGGCTCAGTCACGCCCCCACAACTCCATCAAGGAGGCGCAGCATGCGCTTCAGACACAGAGCCGCGGCAGGATTCGCGACCCTGTTGCTCCCGCTGGCCGGCCTCGTCGGCCTGGCGAGCCCGGCCCAGGCCGCGACGTCCGCCACCGCTTCCTACGCCAAGACCCAGGACTGGGGCTCCGGCTTCGAGGGCAAGTGGACGGTGAAGAACACCGGCACCACGGCCCTCAGTTCCTGGACCGTCGAGTGGGACTTCCCCTCCGGTACGTCCGTCACCTCCTCCTGGGACGCCGACGTCACCTCCTCCGGCACCCACTGGACCGCGAAGAACAAGGCCTGGAACGGCACCCTCGCCCCCGGCGCCTCCGTCACCTTCGGCTTCAACGGCAGCGGCTCCGGCTCCCCCGCCAACTGCAAGCTCAACGGCGGCAGCTGCGACGGCGGCACCACGGAACCCGGCGACAGCGCGCCGAGCGCCCCCGGCACCCCGACCGCCTCGGACATCACCAACACCTCGGTGAAGCTGTCCTGGTCCGCCGCCACCGACGACAAGGGCGTCAAGAACTACGACGTCCTGCGCGACGGCTCCAAGGTCGCCACCGTGACGGGCACGTCCTACACCAGCACCGGCCTCACCGCCGGCACCGACTACTCCTACTCCGTCCAGGCCCGTGACACCGCCGACCAGACCGGCCCGGTCAGCGGCTCCGTCCGCGTCCGCACCACCGGCGGCACCACCGAGCCCCCGCCCACCGGCGACAAGGTCAAGCTCGGCTACTTCACCGAGTGGGGCGTCTACGGCCGCAACTACCACGTCAAGAACCTGGTGACCTCGGGCACCGCGTCCAAGATCACCCACATCAACTACGCCTTCGGCAACGTCAAGAACGGCCAGTGCACCGTCGACGACACCTACGCCGCCTACGACAAGGCCTACACGGCCGACCAGTCCGTCAGCGGCACCGCCGACACCTGGGACCAGCCGCTGCGCGGCAACTTCAACCAGCTGCGCCAGCTGAAGACCAAGTACCCGCACATCAAGGTGCTGTACTCCTTCGGCGGCTGGACCTACTCGGGCGGCTTCGGCCAGGCGGCGCAGAACGCGGCCGCGTTCGCCAAGTCCTGCAAGGCCGTCGTGGAGGACCCGCGCTGGGCCGACGTCTTCGACGGCATCGACATCGACTGGGAGTACCCGAACGCCTGCGGCCTGACCTGCGACACCTCCGGACCGGCGGCCTTCAAGAACCTCTCCCAGGCCCTGCGCAACGAGTTCGGCCCGAACTACCTGGTCACCGCGGCCATCACCGCCGACGGCTCCTCCGGCGGCAAGATCGACGCGGCCGACTACGGCGGCGCCGCCCAGTACCTCGACTGGTACAACGTGATGACCTACGACTACTTCGGCGCCTTCGACAAGGACGGCCCGACCGCCCCGCACTCCCCGCTCACGTCCTACCCGGGCATTCCGCAGGAGGGCTTCAACTCGGCCGACGCGATCGCCAAGCTGAAGGCCAAGGGCGTCCCGGCCAAGAAGCTCCTGCTCGGCATCGGCTTCTACGGCCGCGGCTGGACCGGCGTCACCCAGTCCGCCCCGGGCGGATCGGCCACCGGCGCGGCTCCGGGCACGTACGAGGCGGGCATCGAGGACTACAAGGTCCTGAAGAACTCCTGCCCGGCCACCGGCACCATCGCCGGCACGGCGTACGCGCACTGCGGCGGCAACTGGTGGTCGTACGACACTCCGGCCACGATCGCCGGGAAGATGACCTGGGCGAAGAACCAGGGGCTCGGCGGCGCGTTCTTCTGGGAGTTCAGCGGAGACACCGCGAACGGCGAGCTGGCGAACGCCATCGACAGCGGCCTGAAGTAGGCCCGGATCAGAGAGAAGTTCGAAGGGTCGTAGACCCTAAGCGACATTGACGCTCCCCCAGACTTCGTCCGGGGGGACCCCCACTCAGCGGGTGAACGTGGCTACGCCACGTTCACCCGCTGACCGGGCGGGGCTGCCTCAAGCCACGCGAGGAAACCGGTCAGCGCGTCTTCGCTCATCGCGAGTTCCAGACGCGTGCCCCGGTGCACACAGGCCAGGATCACATGGTCGGAGAGGAGCGCCAGCTCCTCCTCGCCCTCCGGCACCCTGCGGCCGGCCACCTCGATGGCGGACCGCTCCAGGGTGCGGCGCGGACGCGGTGAGTACGAGAAGACGCGGTACCACTCGACCCGGTCGCCGTTGTAGCGGGCCACCCCGTACGCCCAGCCCTTGCCGTTGGTGTCACCCTCGGCGGGGGCGTCCCAGCGCAGGCTGGCGTCGAAGGTGCCGCCCGAGCGCTGGATCAGCCGACGGCGCAGGCCGAAGACGAACAGGCCCACCACCACGAGGGCCACCACGATTCCGCACACAGTCAGAGCGAGGACCATCGACACCGACCTCCTCGTCTCCTAGGTAACGGAACGTAAAAATCACCCACATCCGCCTCAGCCGCGGCTGGGTCCGGATCTCTCCGGTACCCAGCCGCGGCTGAGTGACGTCATCACACGGCGGACTCCGGTCAGCGCGCCGCCGTGGCAGCCCGCAGACGGACGTCCGCGCGGCGCTGGGCCTCCGCGTCGTCCTCCGCCTTCGCGCGCTCGAGCTCCTGCTCCGCGCGCTGGACATCGATCTCGTCCGACAGCTCCGCGACTTCCGCCAGCAGCGAGAGCTTGTCGTCCGCGAACGAGATGAATCCGCCGTGGACCGCGGCGACGACCGTCCCGCCCTCACTCGTACGGATGGTCACCGGGCCCGACTCCAGCACACCGAGCAGCGGCTGGTGACCGGGCATGACGCCGATGTCGCCGGACGTGGTGCGCGCGACGACCAGGGTGGCCTGGCCGGACCAGACCTCACGGTCGGCCGCGACCAGCGCGACGTGCAGCTCAGCAGCCAAGGGTGGCTCCTCGGGTCACCACCCGGCAGGGATGCCGGGTGTTGGTTACAAGTCTAGTAGGCGTGGCAGAGGGGGCGGGACGAACCCCGCCCCCTCCGACGAGCACGGGGCTCAGGAGACGCCGAGCTCCTTGGCGTTGTTCTTGAGGTCCTCAAGACCACCGCACATGAAGAACGCCTGCTCCGGGAAGTGGTCGTACTCGCCGTCGCAGATCGCGTTGAACGCGGCGATCGACTCGTCCAGCGGCACGTCCGAACCGTCCACGCCGGTGAACTGCTTGGCGGCGTGGGTGTTCTGGGACAGGAAGCGCTCCACGCGACGGGCACGGTGGACGACGAGCTTGTCCTCCTCGCCGAGCTCGTCGATACCGAGGATCGCGATGATGTCCTGCAGGTCCTTGTACTTCTGCAGGATGTTCTTCACGCGCATCGCGGCGTTGTAGTGCTCCGCCGAGATGTACCGCGGGTCGAGGATGCGGGACGTCGAGTCCAGCGGGTCCACGGCCGGGTAGATGCCCTTCTCGGAGATCGGACGGGACAGAACCGTCGTCGCGTCGAGGTGGGCGAAGGTGGTGGCCGGGGCCGGGTCGGTCAGGTCGTCCGCGGGGACGTAGATCGCCTGCATCGAGGTGATCGAGTGACCACGGGTCGAGGTGATGCGCTCCTGGAGGGTGCCCATCTCGTCGGCCAGGTTCGGCTGGTAGCCCACCGCGGAGGGCATACGGCCGAGCAGGGTCGACACCTCGGAACCGGCCTGGGTGAAGCGGAAGATGTTGTCGATGAAGAACAGCACGTCCTGCTTCTGGACGTCACGGAAGTACTCCGCCATCGTCAGGCCGGCCAGGGCCACGCGCAGACGGGTGCCCGGGGGCTCGTCCATCTGGCCGAAGACCAGGGCGGTCTTGTCCAGAACGCCGGACTCTTCCATCTCCGCGATGAGGTCGTTGCCCTCACGGGTGCGCTCACCGACGCCCGCGAAGACGGAGACGCCCTCGTGGAGGTTGGCGACACGCATGATCATTTCCTGGATCAGCACGGTCTTGCCGACACCGGCACCACCGAACAGACCGATCTTGCCGCCCTTGACGTACGGGGTGAGCAGGTCGACGACCTTCAGGCCCGTCTCGAACATCTCGGTCTTCGACTCGAGCTGGTCGAACGCGGGGGCCTTGCGGTGGATGGACCAGCGCTCGCCCTCGTGGACCTCGTCGCTGTTCAGCACCTCACCGAGGGTGTTGAACACCTTGCCCTTGGTGAAGTCGCCGACCGGAACGGTGATGCCCGCGCCGGTGTCGACGACCGGGGCCTGGCGGACCAGGCCGTCGGTGGGCTGCATGGAGATGGCGCGGACCAGGCCGTCACCCAGGTGCTGGGCGACCTCCAGGGTCAGCGTCTTCTTCTCGCCCGCCAGCGCCGGGTCTGCGACCTCGACGTGCAGGGCGTTGTAGATCTCCGGCATCGCGTCGACGGGGAACTCCACGTCGACGACCGGGCCGATGACCCGCGCGACGCGGCCCGTCGCCGTGGCCGTCTCAACAGTGGTGGTCATTTGTCAGTCACTCCCCGCGGTCGCGTCGGCCAGGGCACTGGCGCCACCGACGATCTCGCTGATTTCCTGGGTGATTTCGGCCTGGCGGGCCTGGTTGGCAAGCCGGGTGAGCGTCTCGATGAGCTCTCCGGCGTTGTCGGTGGCCGACTTCATCGCGCGCCGCGTGGCGGCGTGCTTGGAGGCAGCCGACTGGAGCAGCGCGTTGTAGATGCGGCTTTCGACGTAGCGCGGCAGCAGGGCGTCCAGGACGTCCTCCGCCGAGGGCTCGAAGTCGAACAGCGGGAGGATCTCGCCCTTGGGCTTGGCCTCCGCCGCCACCTCGTCGAGGCTGAGCGGCAGCAGCCGCGCCTCGATCGCCGTCTGCGTCATCATCGACACGAACTCGGTGTAGACGATGTGGAGCTCGTCCACGCCGCCCTCGGCCGTCTCCGTCTCGATCGCCTCGATCAGCGGGGCCGCGACCTTCTTGGCGTCCGCGTACGAGGGCTCGTCGGTGAAGCCCGTGAACGACTCCGCGATCTTGCGCTCACGGAAGTTGTAGTGGGCGACACCGCGGCGGCCGACGATGTAGTTGACGACCTCCTTGCCCTCGGCCTCAAGCTTCGCCGTGAGCTTCTCCGCGGCCTTGATGGCGTTGGAGTTGAAGGCGCCGGCCAGACCGCGGTCGCTCGTGAGGAGCAGGACCGCGGCACGGGTCGGGTTCTCCGGCTCGGTCGTGAGCGGGTGCTTGGTGTTGGATCCGCCGGCGACCGCCGTGACCGCCCGGGTGAGCTCGGTCGCGTACGGGGTGGAGGCCGCCACCTTGCGCTGCGCCTTGACGACGCGCGAGGCGGCGATCATCTCCATCGCCTTGGTGATCTTCTTGGTCGCGGTGACGGATCGGATGCGACGCTTGTAGACCCGGAGCTGGGCTCCCATGAGTCAGGTCCCTTCCGTCGTCACTTACCGGCAGCCGGGGTGTCCTCGCCGAGCAGCTTGCCGTCGGAGGTCTCGAACTGCTTCTTGAACTCGACGATGGCCTCGGCGACGGCCTGCAGGGTGTCGTCGGACATCTTGCCGCCCTCGCGGATGGAGGTCATCAGGCCCTGCTCCTTGCGGTGCAGGTACTCCAGCAGCTCCTTCTCGAAGCGGCGGATGTCGGCGACGGGGACGTCGTCCATCTTGCCGGTGGTGCCGGCCCAGACGGAGACGACCTGGTCCTCGGTGGCCATCGGCTGGTACTGCGCCTGCTTCAGCAGCTCGACCATGCGCTGACCGCGCTCCAGCTGCGCCTTGGACGCGGCGTCCAGGTCGGAACCGAAGGCGGCGAAGGCCTCCAGCTCACGGAACTGGGCGAGGTCCACGCGCAGACGGCCGGAGACCTGCTTCATCGCCTTGTGCTGCGCGGAACCACCGACTCGGGAGACGGAGATACCGACGTTCAGCGCGGGGCGCTGACCGGCGTTGAACAGGTCCGACTCCAGGAAGCACTGGCCGTCGGTGATGGAGATGACGTTGGTCGGGATGAACGCCGAGACGTCGTTGGCCTTCGTCTCGACGATCGGCAGACCGGTCATCGAGCCGGCACCCATCTCGTCGGAGAGCTTCGCGCAGCGCTCCAGCAGACGGGAGTGCAGGTAGAAGACGTCACCCGGGTAGGCCTCACGGCCCGGCGGGCGGCGCAGCAGCAGCGACACGGCGCGGTAGGCGTCGGCCTGCTTCGACAGGTCGTCGAAGATGATCAGGACGTGCTTGCCCTGGTACATCCAGTGCTGGCCGATGGCCGAACCGGTGTACGGCGCCAGGTACTTGAAGCCGGCCGGGTCGGACGCCGGGGCGGCGACGATGGTCGTGTACTCCAGCGCGCCGGCCTCCTCCAGAGCGCCGCGCACACCGGCGATCGTGGAGCCCTTCTGGCCGATGGCGACGTAGATGCAGCGGACCTGCTTGTTCGGGTCGCCCGAGCGCCAGTTGTCGCGCTGGTTGATGATGGTGTCGACGGCCAGGGCGGTCTTGCCGGTCTGGCGGTCACCGATGATCAGCTGACGCTGGCCACGGCCGATCGGGGTCATCGCGTCGACGGCCTTGTAGCCCGTCTCCATCGGCTCGTGCACCGACTTGCGGACCATGACGCCCGGGGCCTGCAGCTCCAGGGCGCGACGGTCCTCGGTCTCGATCTCGCCGAGGCCGTCGATCGGGTTGCCGAGGGGGTCCACCACGCGGCCGAGGTAGCCCTCGCCCACCGCAACGGAGAGAACCTCACCGGTACGGGAGACCGGCTGGCCCTCCTCGACGCCGCTGAACTCGCCGAGGACGATGGCACCGATCTCGCGCTCCTCGAGGTTGAGGGCGAGGCCGAGGGTGCCGTCCTCGAACTTCAGCAGCTCGTTGGCCATGGTCGAGGGCAGGCCCTCGACCTTCGCGATGCCGTCACCGGCGAAGGTGACGGTCCCGACCTCCTCGCGCGAGGCCGCGTCCGGCTTGTACGCCTGGACGAAGTTCTCCAGCGCGTCCCGGATCTCCTCCGGCCGGATCGTGAGCTCCGCCATCTGGGTTCCCTGCTCTCCTTGTTGGGCCCGAAGTTTCACTTTGGGGGTCTGGGGGCGACCCCCAGGATTCTTCTGCACGGCCCAACCAGGGCCGTCGTAAGTACGTACTGCCTATTGAGTTGCTGCTCAGCCGGCGAGCCGGCGGCTGGCGTCCTCGATGCGGTCCGCGAGGGAGCCGTTGATGACCTCGTCACCGACCTGCACCCGGATTCCGCCGAGGACCTCGGGGTCCACGTCCAGGTTCAGGTGCATCTTGCGGCCGTAGAGCTTCGCGAGGGCGGCGCCCAGGCGCTGCTTCTGCGGGTCGCTCAGCGGCACCGCCGAGGTGACGATGGCCACCATGCGGTCCCGGCGCTCGGCGGCGAGCTTGGACAGGGACTCCAGTCCCGACTCCAGGCTACGTCCCCGCGGCGCGGTCACAAGGCGCGCGACCAGACGCTCGGTGGCCGACTGGGCCCGGCCGCCGAGCAGGCTGCGCAGCAGCTCGCCCTTGGCCGAGGTGGTGGCCTTGCGGTCGGTCAGCGCGGCACGCAGCTCGGTGCTGCCGGAGACGATCCGGCCGAACCGGAACAGCTCGTCCTCGACGTCGTCGAGCTTGCCGGCCTGCTGCGCGGCGGTGAGGTCGGCGGTGTCGGCCAGCACCTCCAGCGCGTCCACCAGGTCGCGCGACTGCGACCAGCGGGAGCGCACCATGCCGGCGACCAGGTCGGCGGTCGGGCCGCTGACCTGGGTGCCGAGCAGACGCTGGGCCAGGCCTGCCTTGGCCTCCGCGTCCTGCGCCGGGTCGGTGAGGACCCGACGCAGCGACACCTCGCGGTCGAGCAGCGCGGTGACGGCGGCCAGCTCGTCGGCGAGCGAGCCCGCGTTCACGGACGTCGAGTCCGTCAGCGCGTCGAGACGCTCACGTGCGGCTGCCAGGGCCTCGCGGCTCGCTCCGTTCATCGCCCGGCCTCGGCCTTCTCCTCGAGCTCGTCGAGGAACCGGTCGATCACGCGGCTCTGGCGGGCGTGGTCCTCGAGGGACTCCCCGACGAGCTTGCCGGCCAGGTCGGTGGCGAGCTTGCCGACGTCCTGGCGGAGCGCGGACGAGGCGGCCTTGCGGTCGGCCTCGATCTGGGCGTGACCGGCGGCGACGATCTCTTCGCGCTGGCGCTGGCCCTCGGCCCGCATCTCGGCGATGAGCGTGGCACCCTGCTCCTGCGCCTCCTGGCGCAGGCGCGCGGCCTCGTGCCGGGCCTCGGCGAGCTGTGCCTTGTACTGCTCAAGGACGCTCTGGGCCTCGACCTTCATGGTCTCGGCCTCTTCGATACCGCCTTCGATCGCCGCGCGGCGCTCCTCCAGAACCTTGTTGATGTTCGGAAGCAGCTTCTTCCAGAAGAAGAAGAACACGATGGCGAAGGCGATGGTGCCGACGAGCAGCTCGGGGCCCGGAGGAACGAGCGGGTTCTGCTCTTCCTCGGCCGCCAGCTGCACCAGGTTGGCGATCACATCAGTGCCTTTCGTCGAAACGTGTCGGTGAGCAGGTAATTACTGACCGAACACGAACGGCATAACGATGCCGATGAGGGCGAGCGCCTCACAGAAGGCGAAGCCGAGGATCTGGTTGGCGCGGATCAGGCCGGCGGCCTCGGGCTGACGGGCCAGGGCCTGGGTGCCGTTACCGAAGATGATGCCGACGCCGATGCCGGGGCCGATGGCGGAGAGGCCGTAGCCGATGGAGCCGAGCGAACCGGAGACAGCGGCGAGGGTCTCAGTGGCAGCCATGCTGTTTCTTCCTTCTCTTTCACGGACCGGCGGGGGTTGGCCACCGGACGTTCTTGGGATCTTGCGGGGGTGAGGGGCTCAGTGGTGCTCGGCCAGAGCGCCCTGGATGTACGTGCAGGCGAGGAGTACGAAGACGTACGCCTGGACGGCCTGCACGAAAAGCTCGAAGACGATCATGGCCATCGTCATCACGAAGGAGATACCGGCCGCCGGGATCATCCAGCTGTTGAGCAGGTACCAGGAGGCGACGGTGAACATGACCAGCATCAGGTGACCGGCGAACATGTTCGCGAACAGTCGGACGGCGTGGGTGAACGGCCGGACGAGCAGGTTCGAGAAGAACTCGATGATCATCACGAGCGGCAGCACCGGGCCGAGCGACTTGTCGTAGCCGGTGATGTTCTTGAAGAACCCGACGAAGCCGTGCCGCTTGAAGGTCAGCGAGACCCAGGTCACGTAGACGACCGCGGCGAGGACCGCCGGGTAGGCGATGACCGACGACACCGGGAACTGCGCCAGCGGGATCACAGACCAGATGTTCATGATCCAGATGAAGAAGAAGAGCGAGACCATCAGGGGGACGTACTTCTCGCCCTCCTTCTTTCCGAGGGTCTCGTAGACGATGCCGCGGCGGACGAAGTCGTATCCGGCTTCACCGACCATCTGCAGCTTGCCCGGCACCACCTTGGCCTTGCCGAAGGCCGCGTAGAAGAAGCCGATGACGAGGATGGTGGTGATGATGGCGAGCAGCATCACCTTGTTGAACTCGTACCCTCCAACCGTGGCAATCGGCTTGAAGAGGAACGAGTGCAGGCCCGGTGCCGGAAAACCACACCCGTCGGACATGATCCGACAGCTCCAGTCAAAGGCGAGCTGGGTCTGGTCAGCACTCACCGCGGGCTCCTTCGGCGTGACGCATAGGTACGGCAACCTCGTTGTGTCGGCGCGGCGCGCAGCCGCGGATCGGCACCGGACTGGTGTTACGGATGTGAGGGCGGCTGGGGGGCATCGAGCCTCGCGTTCGAGCAGGCGTCAGCTCAGATGCCCGCGCCCGCGATGCCGCAGTTGGCACCGGACGATAGCAGGAGTTCCTACTGCCCTTTATCGCGCCCCTACTCGTCACGACGACGGTCCGGTCTTCTCGGGCTTCTCGCTCTTCTCGGAGTCCGGGTCGATGTAGAAGATCTTGGCCTTCATGTGCGCACGAGCCTGCGCGGCCATCCACACGACGGTGGCGATGACGAGCCCGAGGGCGAACGTCTTCGCGTTGAAGAGAGAGGTGTCCTTGAAGAGGGCGACGAAGATCAGGAGAAGCAGCAGCTGCGCGACGTAGAGCATCAGCCCCATGGCCTGGAACAACTGCGGGAGCGTTTTTGCCGTCCACTGGAGAACGTAGAGACCCACCCCCATGAAGAGGATGGCCAGTACGGTGCCGACGGCCGCTCCGATGGCTCCCGTGCCTCCGGCCACCACGCCACTGACGGCGACCACGACCACACCGGCAGCGGCTGTGGGTACAGCGCACTGCAAGAGGTTCCGGGCGTCATTGGACGGCATGGCGGCAACTCCGCTTTCGCAGGGGGCAGGGGTGTCGTCATGGACGAGCGTAGTCCCGGGCTGAGTGGAGTCCTCACGCCAATGGACCGTCGCACTGCGGTCCTTCGGCTCTATCCGGGGGGTTCTCGTGAACCGTATCACAAACTATTTGATGCAGTCTTTACCTGGAGGTGTGCGGACTGTCACACATGAGAGTGAACCCGCGCGTCTGAGCGGGAAGCACGCCGAGATGTCTGGTATTGGGGCGCTTCGCACCCCCATCGCAATCCCACGACTTGGCAATGCTCTAGTCAGATTCTTACCTTGTCCCCGCCTTGCGCCGGTCGGCCAGGCGCGAACGGGGGCCGATGGCGGTGGCCCCGTTGACACCGGCCACCCCGGACACCACGGGGGTGCGGTCCTCGGCCCCGGCGGGGACGGGCTGGTCCGCCGCGGACGCCGGGGTCGAGGCCTCCGGTGAGAGGGCCGCCACCGAGCCGCGGCGCCGGTAGCGCGGCGGCACGAAGCGCTCCATCCAGCGCGGGGCACGCGGCGTGAAGCGCGGCAGCAGAAGCAGCAGGAGTCCGATCGCGCTGAGGAACACCACGCCCAGCACGATCCACATGGACGCCGAGTTGACCGAGTAGGCGAGGGCGCCGAAGGCGATCAGCGCGGACCAGAAGTACATGATGAGCACCGCGCGGCTGTGCGAGTGCCCGATCTCCAGCAGCCGGTGGTGCAGGTGGCCGCGGTCGGCCGCGAACGGGGACTGGCCGCGCCAGGTGCGGCGCACGATCGCCAGGATCAGGTCGGCGGCCGGCACCGCGATGATCGTCAGCGGCAGCAGCAGCGGGATGTAGACGGGGACCGTCTGGTGCACGGCCTCCTTCTCGGAGCCCACGTACAGGTTGAGCGCGTCCGGGTCGACCTGGCCCGTGATGGAGATCGCGCCGGCGGCGAGCACCAGGCCGATCAGCATCGAGCCCGAGTCACCCATGAAGATCCGGGCCGGGTGCATGTTGTGCGGCAGGAAGCCCAGGCACATGCCCATCAGGATCGCCGAGAAGAGCGTGGCGGGGGCGGCGGCCTCGATGCCGTACGAGTACCAGATGCGGTAGGCGTACAGGAAGAACGCCGTGGCCGCGATGCAGACCATGCCGGCCGCGAGGCCGTCCAGGCCGTCGACGAAGTTGACCGCGTTGATGGTGATGACGACCAGCGCCACCGTCAGCAGGGTGCCCTGCCACTGGGTGAGCGCGACCGAGCCGACGCCCGGGATGGGCAGCCACAGGATCGTCAGACCCTGCACGACCATCACGCCCGCGGCGATCATCTGGCCGCCCAGCTTGATCAGGGCGTCGATCTCGAACTTGTCGTCCAGGACACCGATCAGCCAGATCAGCGCCGCCCCGGACAGCAGCGCCCGGGGTTCGTTCGACGTCTCGAAGACCTGGTTGAGGTTGGTCAGGTGGTCGGCGACCAGCAGGCCCGCGCACAGGCCGAAGAACATCGCGATACCGCCGAGGCGCGGAGTGGGCTCCCGGTGCACGTCACGTGCCCGGATCTCCGGCATCGCTCCGGCCACGATCGCGAACTTCCGTACCGGCCCTGTCAGCAGATACGTCACCGCGGCCGTGATGCAGAGCGTCAGGAGGTATTCACGCACGGGCTTCCCCACAGGTCTCGCTGGCCATCTCAGCCCCACACCCTAGCGATGCGCGCATATGAGTGGGGACTTCCGGGTAGCGACGATGGTTGCACGAGTGGCTGTGCACCCTGATGCGCTTACCCCGGCTCACGCCGGATACGGCGGAAATCCACCGGCCAGCTCCCGCACATCTTCACGCGCCCTTGAGGTCTCCGTCACTCCCCCGAGCACCCCGGCGAGCAGCTCGGCGATCCGGGCCATCTCCGCCTCGCCCATGCCCTGCGTGGTGACCGCGGCCGTGCCGAGCCGCAGCCCCCGGGCGTCCCCGTGCGGCAGGGCGCAGCAGTCCATGACCAGGCCCGCCGCGGCCAGCCGACCCCGGGCCGTGCGCCCGTCGACGCCGAGCGGCGCCGGGTCGGCGGTGATCAGGTGGGTGTCCGTGCCTCCCGTGGTGACGACCAGGCCGGCCGCGGCCAGCCGGGCCGCCAGAACGCGCGCATTCGCCACCACCTGATGGGCGTACGCGGCGAACGCCGGTGTTGCCGCCTCCCCGAACGCGACCGCCTTGGCGGCGATGGTGTGCATCTGCGCACCGCCCTGTGTGAAAGGGAACACCGCCCGGTCGACCCGCTCGGCCAGCTCCGCCCGGCACAGGATCAAGCCGCCCCGCGGGCCCCGCAGCACCTTGTGGGTGGTCCCGCAGACGATGTCCGCGTACGGCACCGGATTCGGCGCCGCTCCCCCGGCGACGAGCCCGAGGGGGTGCGCGGCGTCCGCGATGAGGTAGGCGCCCACCTCGTCGGCGACCTCGCGGAAGAAGGCGTAGTCGAGGTGCCGGGGGTAGGCGATGGAGCCGCACACGATCGCCTTGGGCCGGCGTGTGCGGGCCAGGGTGCGCACCTGCTCGTGGTCGATGAATCCCGACTCGGCGTCCACCCCGTAGCCGACGAAGTCGAACCAGCGGCCGGAGAAGTTGGCGGGTGAGCCGTGCGTGAGGTGCCCGCCGTAGGGCAGGCCGAGAGCGAGGACGGTGTCGCCGGGGCGGAGCAGGGCCGCGTAGGCGGCGAGCACGGCCGAAGAGCCCGAGTGGGGCTGGACGTTGGCGTGGTCGGCGCCGAACAGGGCCTTCGCCCGCTCCACGGCGAGGCGCTCGGCGACGTCGGCGATCTCGCAGCCGCCGTGGTGCCGCGCCCCCGGGTAGCCCTCGGCGTACTTGTTGGCCAGCGGTGACCCGAGGGCGGCCAGGACGGCCGGGGAGCTGAAGTTCTCGGCGGCGATCAGCTGGAGCGTGGTCGACTGCCGCTCCCGCTCGCCGAGCAGGATGTCGGCGAGCTCGGGGTCCTGGCGGCGCAGGAGGTCGGCCTGGATGGCAGGGGTGACCGTCATGATGGGCTCCGGGCGGCGTCGCATTTCTGGGCGGTTCGCCTCCGGGGCGCCTGAGTCGGTCCTGAGAGGCCGATCGTGCGCAGCCCTCCGGGCCTCCGCGCGTTCGGCCACTCACGACCGACGCGCCCCTTCGGCTCACGCGCCGGGGTGACGTACGTCCAATGTAGGCCCGGGGCCCGCGGGGCGCTCGGCTGTTACATCTTTGCGGGGACGCCCGTGAGTGCCGTGACGACCGGATCGAGTGCCTGGTGTATCTCGTCGCCGATGGAGCGGAAGAACGTCAGGGGCGCCCCGTACGGGTCGTAGACCTCGTCCGCCTCGGCGTTCGGTGCCAGCAGCCACCCGCGTAGAGCCGCCGCGGCGCGGACCAGCGCACGCGCGCGGACGACCACGCCTTCCTCAAGGGGCGGCAGGGTCACCGGGTCGATGGCCTTGACCAGACGGGTGAACTCCTTGAGCGTGAAGGTCCGCAGGCCCGCCGAGTGCCCCATGGAGATGACCTGTGCCCGGTGGTCCCGGGTGGCGGTCAGCACCAGGTCGGCGCGGATCACGTGCTCGTCGAGAAGCTCGCGCCCGGTGAAGCCGGAGGCGTCCGCGCCGAAGTCGGCCAGGACGGTCTCCGCGTGGGACTCCATGGGCGCGCCCTCATGACCCCAGGTGCCGGCGCTCTCCACGATCAGCCCGCCGCCCAGGATGCCGAGCCGCTCCCGCACCGCATGGCGGGTCAGCCGCTCGGTGATGGGCGAGCGGCACACGTTGCCGGTGCTGACGTGGAGGATGCGGAAGCTGTCGCGCGGAAGTCCCACGAAGGTCGTCGTGATCTCCGCCGCGCTTTCCCCGTTGCCTATGCCACGCCCCGATCCAGGGGCCGTCAATTCGCCACCTCGAGGTCGGGTACGACCTTTCGCAGCTCGTCCGCCGAGATGGCACCCGCGCGCAGCAGCAGCGGCACCTCACGGGTCACGTCGACGATCGACGACGGCACGATGCCGGGGGTCGGGCCCCCGTCGAGGTAGACGGAGACGGAGTCGCCGAGCATCTCCTGCGCGGCGTCGCAGTTCTCCGGCGCCGGGTGGCCGGTGAGGTTGGCGGAGGAGACGGCCATCGGCCCCACCTCGGTCAGCAGTTCGATGGCGACCGGGTGCAGCGGCATGCGCACGGCGACCGTGCCCCGGGTGTCCCCGAGGTCCCACTGGAGGGACGGCTGGTGCCGGGCGACGAGCGTCAGGGCGCCCGGCCAGAACGCGTCGACCAGCTCCCAGGCCAGCTCGGAGAAGTCCGTGACCAGGCCGTGCAGCGTGTTCGGGGAGCCGATGAGGACGGGGGTGGGCATATTGCGGCCCCGGCCCTTCGCCTCCAGCAGGTCGGCGACCGCCTCCGAGGAGAACGCGTCGGCGCCGATGCCGTACACCGTGTCCGTCGGCAGCACCACGAGCTCGCCACGGCGGACGGCGGACGCTGCCTCGCGCAGACCGGTCACTCGGTCGGTCGCGTCGTTGGTGTCGTATCGCCGTGCCATCTTTAGCTGGCCTCCTCGTACACGTGCTGCTGGGATGAAGTCCGCGAAGAGCGCGGGGTGCCCGGTGTGCTCACGGCAGTGCCTTGCGGGCTGTGGCGAAGCGCGGGCGGTTGTTGAGGTCCGGATGGTCGGCCGCGTCGGTCCAGCCGCGGTCCTCGGCGAAGATCCACGGCACCTGGCCGCCCTGGGTGTCGGCATGCTCGACGACGACCACGCCGCCCGGCCGCAGCAGCCGGTGCGCGGTGCGCTCCAGGCCGCGGATGAGATCGAGGCCGTCCTCGCCGGAGAAGAGGGCCAGGCCGGGGTCGTAGTCCCGCGCCTCGGGGGCGACGTACTCCCACTCGGTGAGCGGGATGTAGGGCGGGTTGGTGATGACCAGGTCGACCTGGCCGTCGAGGTCCGGGAAGGCCGTCAGCGCGTTGCCCTGCCGCAGGTCGACCCTGGACCCCTCGACGTTCTTGCGGGTCCACTGGAGGGCGTCCTCGGACAGCTCCACGGCGTGCACGCGCGAGCGCGGCACCTCCTGGGCGAGGGCGAGCGCGATGGCGCCGGAGCCGGTGCACAGGTCGACGATGCACGGCTCGACGACGTCCATGGCCCGCACGGCGTCTATGGCCCAGCCGACCACCGACTCCGTCTCGGGCCGCGGCACGAACACCCCGGGGCCGACCTGGAGTTCCAGGTAGCGGAAGTAGGCGCGCCCGGTGATGTGCTGGAGCGGTTCGCGGGCCTCGCGGCGGGCGATGACCTCCCAGTAGCGGGCGTCGAAGTCGGAGTCCTTGACGGTGTGCAGCTCGCCGCGCTTGACGCCGTGGACGAACGCGGCGAGTTCCTCCGCGTCGGTACGCGGCGAGGGCACGCCGGCGTCGGCGAGCCGCTGGGTGGCCTGGGCCACCTCCGCGAGCAGCACGCTGCGGGGGCTTGGGGGCCGCCCCCCAAATGACTGCTGCACGCAAGTCCTCCGTTGTACTCGTACGTGATCACTCGTACGTGCTCGTGCCTGCCTTACGCAGCCGCCAGCTTCGCCGCCGAGTCCGCGTCGACACAGGCCTGGATCACCGCGTCGAGGTCGCCGTCCAGGACCTGGTCCAGGTTGTACGCCTTGAAGCCGACGCGGTGGTCGGAGATGCGGTTCTCCGGGAAGTTGTAGGTGCGGATCTTCTCGGAGCGGTCGACGGTGCGGACCTGGCTGCGGCGGGCGTCGGCAGCCTCCCTCTCCGCCTCCTCCTGCGCCGCCGCGAGCAGCCTGGAGCGCAGGATACGCAGTGCCTGCTCCTTGTTCTGCAGCTGGCTCTTCTCGTTCTGGCAGGAGGCGACGACTCCGGTCGGGAGGTGCGTGATGCGCACGGCGGAGTCGGTGGTGTTGACGGACTGTCCACCGGGCCCGGAGGACCGGTAGACGTCGATGCGGAGGTCGTTGGGGTTGATCTCGACGTCGACCTCCTCGGCCTCGGGCGTGACGAGCACACCGGCCGCTGAGGTGTGGATCCGCCCCTGGGACTCGGTCGCGGGGACGCGCTGCACGCGGTGCACGCCGCCCTCGTACTTCATCCGCGCCCAGACGCCCTGGCCGGGCTCGGTCGCGCCCTGGCCGCCCTTGGTCTTCACGGCGACCTGGACGTCCTTGTAGCCGCCCAGCTCGGACTCGGTGGCGTCGATGATCTCGGTCTTCCAGCCGACGCGCTCGGCGTAGCGCAGGTACATGCGCAGCAGGTCACCGGCGAACAGGGCGGACTCGTCGCCGCCCGCGCCCGCCTTGATCTCCAGGATGACGTCCTTGTCGTCGCTGGGGTCGCGCGGGACGAGCAGCAGGCGCAGCTTCTCCGTGAGCTCCTCGCGCGCCTTCTCCAGCTCCTTGACCTCGGCGGCGAACTCCGGGTCGTCGGCGCCCAGTTCACGCGCGGTCTCGATGTCGTCACCCGTCTGCGTCCAGGAGCGGTACGTGGCGACGATGGGGGTCAGCTCGGCGTAACGCTTGTTCAGCTTGCGCGCGTTGGCCTGGTCGGCGTGGACCGACGGGTCGGCGAGCTTCTTCTCCAGGTCGGCGTGCTCGGCGACGAGTTCCTCGACGGCCTCGAACATCTTGGGCTCCTGTGCGGGACGGGGGTGAAGGGCGGACGACCAAAAACGCCGGTCCCGGAGCGCCCGGTGAGGGGGCGCGTCCGCGGACCGGCGATTCGGAGCTCGCTACTTCTTGGAGCCGGCGGCCTTGCCGAAGCGGGCCTCGAAGCGGGCCACACGGCCACCGGTGTCGAGGATCTTCTGCTTGCCCGTGTAGAACGGGTGGCACTCGGAGCAGACATCGGCGCGGATGGTGCCGGACTCGATGGTGCTGCGGGTGGTGAACGACGCGCCACAGGTGCAGCTGACCTGCGTCTCGACGTACTCGGGGTGGATGTCGCGCTTCAAGGTGTCTCCTAGGTTCGGGAGGGCGCCGGGTCGCCGCCGCGGGGTGCGGGAGCGTGAACCGGAGCCGACGTACCAGTCTGCCAGGACTGGGGCCTACTCCCAAAACCGGGGGTTGCCGTTGTTTGTTCCCTGCGGGCCGTGTGTGGCTGGTCGCGCCCACGCGGCGGAGCCGCACATCGGCACCGTCCCGCGCCCCTTACGGGGCGCTGACCACACCCTTGGCCTCGCCCGAGGCGTTGCCCTCCGTCGCGCTCTTCGGGATCGGCTTGTCGTTCTCCAGGGCTTTCCAGATCTGATCGGCCTTCTTCTTCTGGAGGAGGACGCGGTTGGGGTCGGCCGGGTCGTAGGCCACCGGCATCGTGACCATGTGCATGTTGGACGGGCTGATGCCCTTCAGGCCGCTCGCGAAGGACGCGAGCTTGTTGACCGAGCCGAGGTCGGAGTCGGTCGTCACCGTGTTGGTCGCGGTCTCCGCGAGGTCGAGCAGCCGCTTCGGGTTCGAGAAGACGCCGACGTCCTTGATCTGGTGGACGAGGGCCTTGATGAAGGCCTGCTGGAGCTGGATCCGGCCCAGGTCCGAGCCGTCACCGACGCCGTGTCTGGTGCGGACCAGGCCGAGGGCCTGCTTGCCGTCGAGCGTGTGGGTGCCGGCCTTCAGGTTCAGATGGCTGTCGGGGTCCTCGATGCTCTTGGTCGTGGTGATCTCGACGCCGCCGAGGTCGTCGATGAGCTTCTGGAAGCCGGCGAAGTCGACCTCCACGTAGTGGTCCATGCGCAGGTCGGTGATCGACTCGACGGTCTTCACCGCGCAGGCGGCCCCGCCGGTGGAGTACGCGGAGTTGAACATCACGCTGCGCGCGGCGGGGTACTTCTTGCCCTTGGTGTCCGTGCACGAGGGACGGTCGATGAGGGTGTCGCGCGGGATGGAGACCACGCTCGCCTTCTTGTGCCCCTTGTAGACGTGCACGATCATCGCCGTGTCCGAGCGGGCGCTGCCGTCGTCGGTGCCGCCGCCGAGCTTCTCGTTGCCGCCGGCCCGGGTGTCGGAGCCGAGGACGAGGATGTTCTCCGAGCCGTTGTCGGCCTTCTTGGGCCGGTCGGTGCCGAGGGCCTGGTCGATGTCGACGCTCTTGAGGTTGCCGTTGAGCTTGAAGTACAGGTAACCGGCTCCGGCGCCGCCCAGCACGACGATGCCCGCGGCCGTCCAGGCCATGATCATCAAGCCCTTGTTGCGCCGCGGGGGCTTACGGCGCCGGCCCTTGCCGCGGTGGCGCGCTCCACTGGTACCGGTATCGCCCGGTATCCCCGGTTCGGGTGTGCTCTCGGCGGACATGTACTCCTCAGCTCTTCTACGGTCGGTTACCCCCTGCGGTCAGTGCCAGGCGTGGCCGGAGAAGACCCTTCCTCGCACTATCGTCGCCCCACCTGGTCAGACGGAGAAACTCGGGAAAGGGTTGCACAACGGACTGTGCCCACCGCGTAGGACGGTGGGCACAGTCCGTGTTCGGCACAGCGGATCAGGACCCGCTCACCTGCAATTTCAGCCGAAGATGTCGTACTGCTTGAAATCGGTGCCCACGGACTTCCTTGTGGCAAAGATCTCGCTTGTCCCCTTGCCGGTGCCCGCGTACAGGTACAGCGTGCCGCCGGGGGTGCGGGCGAGGAAGTCGGCCTTGCCGTCGCCGGTGACGTCACCGGGCGCGTCGAAGGCGTTGTAGTCGGCCCAGGTGCGCACCTTGACCCGGGCCGAGAAGGCGCCCGAGCCGGCCTTGCCGGTGCCCTTGTAGAGGTAGATGGCGCTGCCGGACTTGCTGCGGGCGATCAGGTCGGTCTTGCCGTCCCCGTTGAAGTCGCCCTTGCCGCGCACGGAGTTGTACTGGTTCCAGCCGGAGCCGACCTTCACGCGGGGCGCGAAGGTGCCGTTGCCCTTGCCCGGGTAGATCCACATCACGCCCGCCGAGTCGACCGAGAGCAGGTCGGGCAGGTAGTCGCCGGTGACGTCACCGGGGGTGATGATCCGGGTGCGGGTCTTCCAGTTGTCGGCGATCTGCTTGGTGGACCAGGTGCCGCTGGAGATGACGTAGTGCGTCCAGAAGACGTCGCCGGTGGAGCTGACCCGGTAGACCAGGTCCTGGTAGCCGTCGCGGTCGAGGTCCGTCTGCAGGACGACGTTCACGCCGTCCCAGTTGCCCCAGGACTCGCGGGCGGCGAACGACGTGCCGTTGGAGTCCTTGGAGTAGCCGGTCTTGGTGGATGCGTTGCGCACCCACAGGTCGGCCTTGTGGTCACCGCTGATGTTGGTGTCGTCCAGGCGCGGGTAGGCGGCGCCGACGTAGGAGCTGACCTTGGCGAAGACGCTGTAGGCGCCCTTCGCTACGCAGTCGGTCACGCCCCAGGACACGACGCCGACGATCCGGTTGTTGACGACCAGGGGGCCGCCCGAGTCGCCGTTGCACGCGGAGACGGTGCCGGTGTCGCTGCCGGTGGCGGGCTTGCCCGCGCAGACCATGTGGCCCTTGACGAAGTCCGCGCCGTACGCGCCGGAGCACGTCGTGTCGGACTGCATGGGCAGCGTGGCCGTCTTCAGCGTCTCGGAGATGTCGTCGCTGGTGGAGCTGGTGCGGCCCCAGCCGTAGACCTTGGCGCTGGTGCCGGCCGCGTACGACGCGGTGTCGCCGGAGGTCGTCATGCGGATCGGGGTGGCCTTGACCGGGACGGGCAGGGTCAGCACCGCGATGTCGTTGTCGATGGTCGTCGCGTTGTACGACGGGTGGTTCCACTGCCGCCAGACGCCGGTGACGGTGCCGCCGTGCAGATCGGTGCCGTCGGCCGAGGGCAGCTGGGAGGTGCCGGTGACGACGGCGCCGTTGGCGTTCCAGTTGTAGCCCTTGACGCAGTGCGCGGCGGTGAGGATCTTCGTCGGCGCGACGACGGCACCGCCGCAGAAGAAGCCGATGTCGTCACTGGTGCCGGAGGTGCCCCGGTCGTCGTAGTAGTGGAGCTGCGCCATCCACGGGGCCGTGCTGATGGTGGTCTCGTTGCCACCGATGATCTTCGGGTCGATGCTGCCGGTGACGGTGCCCGCGCTGAGCGAGGCCTTGCTCGTCTTGCCGGCGACGTCGTCACCGGCCATGGCGCCCTCGACGCGCTTCTCCAGCTCGGCGAGCGACGGCGAGCTGACGGCGGGCTTGACCGTCGGCTGCGGCAGCGGCGTGGCCGCGTCGGCGGAGGTCGTCAGCAGCGCGCCGGCCACGGCGGCGGCGACACCGGCCGCGGCGACCGGCAGTGCGATGCGTATGCGGCGTCTGTGCCGACCGCCCCCGGGCATGGGTGTACCCACGTATGTCCCCCCTCGGGATCACAAGTTCGAAGAGAGCGTGATCCTACCCGCACGCGAACAGCACAAAGGGCCGCCCCCGTCCCGGGAGCGGCCCTCTTTGTGCAGTCCTTGCCTCAGCCGACCGCCTCAGTCGCCGTTGCCCGGCGTCGGGGTGGTCTTCTGGATCTGCATCAGGAACTCGGCGTTCGACTTCGTCTGCTTCATCTTGTCGAGGAGCAGCTCGACCGCCTGCTGCTGGTCGAGGGCGTGCAGCACCCGGCGCAGCTTCCAGACGATGGCGAGCTCGTCGGGGGCCAGCAGGATCTCTTCCTTGCGGGTGCCGGACGCGTCGACGTCCACCGCCGGGAAGATGCGCTTGTCGGCGAGCTTGCGGTCGAGCTTGAGCTCGGCGTTGCCGGTGCCCTTGAACTCCTCGAAGATCACCTCGTCCATGCGGGACCCGGTGTCCACCAGGGCGGTGGCGAGGATGGTCAGCGAGCCGCCGTCCTCGATGTTGCGGGCCGCACCGAAGAAGCGCTTCGGCGGGTACAGCGCCGTCGAGTCGACACCACCGGACAGGATGCGGCCGGAGGCCGGGGCGGCGAGGTTGTACGCGCGGCCCAGACGGGTGATCGAGTCGAGCAGCACGACCACGTCGTGGCCCAGCTCCACCAGGCGCTTGGCGCGCTCGATGGCGAGCTCGGCGACGGTGGTGTGGTCCTCGGCGGGGCGGTCGAAGGTCGAGGAGATGACCTCGCCCTTCACCGACCGCTGCATGTCGGTGACCTCTTCCGGACGCTCGTCGACGAGGACGACCATCAGGTGGCACTCGGGGTTGTTGTGCGTGATCGCGTTGGCGATCGCCTGCATGATCATGGTCTTGCCGGTCTTCGGCGGGGCCACGATCAGACCGCGCTGGCCCTTACCGATCGGCGACACGAGGTCGATGATGCGGGTGGTGAGCACGCCCGGGTCCGTCTCCAGACGGAGGCGGTCCTGCGGGTACAGCGGGGTGAGCTTGTTGAACTCCGGGCGGCCGCGGCCGTGTTCGGGCGCCATGCCGTTGACGGAGTCCAGGCGCACCAGCGCGTTGAACTTCTCGCGCCGCTCGCCTTCCTTGGGCTGACGGACGGCACCGGTGATGTGGTCGCCCTTGCGCAGGCCGTTCTTGCGGACCTGGGCGAGGGAGACGTACACGTCGTTCGGGCCGGGCAGGTAGCCGGACGTGCGGATGAACGCGTAGTTGTCGAGGATGTCCAGGATGCCCGCGACGGGGATCAGGACGTCGTCCTCGTTGATCTGCGGCTCGGAGGCGATGTCGTCGCGGCCGCGACGGCCCCGGCGGTCGCGGTAGCGCCCGCGGCGGCCACGACGGCCACCGTCGAAGTCGTCGTCGTCCTGCTGCTGCTGGCCACGGTCCTGGCGGCCGCCGCCCTGCTGGTTCTGCTGCTGGCCGCGGTCCTGGCGGCCGCCGCCCTGCTGGTCGTCGCCCTTGCCGCCGCGGCGGTCGCCGCGGTCACGCCCGCGGTCCCGGTCCCGGTCCCGGCGGTCACGGCGACGGCCCTCGCCGTCACCGGCGTCGGACTTGGCCTCGTTGTTCTGGGACTGCTGCTGCGACTGCGCCTCGGCCTTGGTGTCGGTCTTCGCCTCGGCGACGATGGTCTCCGCGGCGGAAGCGGGGGCTCCGGCCTCGGCGGTGGCCCGGCGACGGCGGCGCTCGGGCGCGTCGTCTCCCGCGCGCTCGTTCTCGCTCGACCGGGAGGCGCCTCCGGCGGGCTGGCCGGGGATCTCGATCTGCTGCTGGGCCACGGCCTTCTCGGCCTTGTCCGCGGGGGCCTTGGCGGCCTCCTTCGCGTCCGCCTTCTTCTCCGCCTTGTCGGCGTTGTCGGCGTTGTCGCCCGTACGGGTCCGCGAGGTGGCGCGGCGCTTCGGCTTGGTCTCGGCGGGAGCGTCGGCCGGTGGGGGTCCCCCCGCGCGAGCGGATTCGAGCGTGGGGGAGGCCGGAGCGGCGCCGCCGGACGCCTGCGCCTCCTTGATGACCTCGATCAGCTGGCTCTTGCGCATACGCGCGGTGCCCCTGATGCCGAGGCCGGATGCGACCTGCTGAAGCTCGGCCAGCACCATGCCCTCAAGGCCGGTACCGCGGCGCCGCCGGGAGCCGGCACCGCTGGCAGGCGCAGAGGCGTCCGTGGCGGGCGCGGCAGCGGTCTCCTCGACACGTGCGCCCATCAGATCGGTGGTGTCGCTCACGAAGGGTCCTTCCCTGGAGCGGACGTCGGCCTGTCTGGCTCGGCGACCGGTTGTGCTGTCCGGCTTCGGTCCGTGTGGTGTGAACCGTGCCGGGGCGGTGGTCCGCCTAAGCGGCGGAGGAATCTGGTGATGGTGCTTCCTTGAGCCGTGGCACCCAGTGTCAGTGTCACGCGGCGTGGTCGCACCGGTTCCGGAGCGTGCCCTGCGCCCCGCTCAGTGTCCTCGTACGGCGTACGGTCCGACGTACGGAACACAGTGCGGCTTGGGGGGCTCCCGGAAGAATGTCTGTCCCGGACGGGGACACGAGGCACCTCGCCATGGTGGGGTCGGGTGCAGACTTGAGATTAACACTACCGGATCCAACAAACATTCCCCCTCTCGAAATCCGGCAACCGCGCGGTTTCAGATGTCACCGGAGGCGGCGAGCGGCAGCACGCTCGCGCCCTGCTGATCGAGGCGGAGCCGGTTCGCCGCCCAGTCCGCGCCCGCCAGGGCCTCGACCTTGTCGGCGGTCTCCTCGTCGGCCAGCGCCATGACCGTCGGTCCGGCCCCGGAGATGACCGCGGGGATGCCGTCGCCCCGCAGCCGCTCCACCAGTGCCGCGCTCTCGGGCATGGCCGGCGCGCGGTATTCCTGGTGCAGGCGGTCCTCGGTGGCGGGCAGCAGCAGTTCGGGGCGGCGTGTCAGGGCTTCGACGAGCAGGGCGGCGCGGCCGGCGTTGGTGGCCGCGTCGACGTGCGGCACGGTGCGCGGCAGCAGACCGCGCGCGGTCTCCGTGAGAACCGGCTTCCCGGGCACGAAAACCACCGGAACGATGGAATCCGCGGGCTCCATCCTGATCGCGCGGGCGGCGCCGCCCTCCATCCAGGACAGCGTGAAGCCGCCCAGCAGGCAGGCCGCGACATTGTCGGGGTGGCCCTCGATCTCCGTGGCGAGTTCGAGCAGGGCGGTGTCGTCGAGCTTCGCGTCGGCCCCTATGGTCACGGCGCGGGCGGCGACGATGCCCGCGCAGATGGCCGCCGAGGAGGAGCCGAGGCCCCGGCCGTGCGGAATGCGGTTGGCGCAGACGATCTCCAGCCCGCGCGGCTGTCCGCCGAGCAGGTCGAAGGCGGTGCGCAGGGACCGTACGAGAAGGTGCTGCTCGTCGCGCGGGAGCGTCTCGCTGCCCTCACCCGCGATGTCGATGTGCAGCCCGGAGTCGGCCACCCGGACGACCACGTCGTCGTACAAGCCCAGCGCGAGGCCGAGGGCGTCGAAGCCCGGGCCGAGGTTGGCGCTGGTGGCGGGGACGCGCACCCGGACGGCGGCGGCGCGGAACGCTGGACCGGCCATCGCTCGATGACTCTCCTTGAGCTGCGTGATTGTCGAATGACGTTCAGTGGACATTCGATGGCGTACGAGAACCCTGGGGGCCGCTGCCGACCGGGCTGGCCGGCGGCTGTCCCGGCCGCGGAGACGGCGCGGCACCGTGCTCCATGCGGAGGCATACGCGGCGGGCGGGTTCAGTACAGCCTATCGAAGGAAGGTTCTGTGGCGACATAGGGCGCACAGGAGGCGCACGATGCGTGTCGTAAGCCCCCTGTGCACCCCCACTAGGGAATCTCCCCGGGCCGACGCCGTCTTACGCCGGAACGTGTCGGGCGTAACACCGGCGCTCGGTGCATCGGCGCACGTCAGCCCCGTTCGAGCGCCGTCAGGCGAGACCCAGGCGCTCCGCCGCCGCCGCGGAGTCGACCGGCACGGTGACCGGCTGCGGGGCACCGGCGACGGCCCAGTCGGGGTCCTTCAGCCCGTTGCCGGTGACGGTGCAGACGATCCGCTGCCCCGGGTCGACCTTGCCCTGCTCGGCGGCCTTCAGCAGACCGGCGACGGACGCGGCGGACGCCGGCTCGACGAAGACGCCCTCCTGGGACGCCAACAGGCGGTAGGCGCGCAGGATCTCACGGTCCGTCACCTCATCGATGAAGCCGCCCGACTCGTCCCGCGCGGCGAGCGCGTACTGCCAGGAGGCCGGGTTGCCGATGCGGATGGCCGTGGCGATGGTCGAGGGGTCCTTGACGACCTCGCCGCGCACGATCGGGGCGCTGCCGGAGGCCTGGAAGCCCCACATCCGCGGCTTCCGGGTCGCCACGCCGTCGGCGGCGTACTCCGTGTAGCCCTTCCAATAGGCCGTGATGTTGCCCGCGTTGCCGACCGGCAGGACGTGGATGTCGGGCGCGTCGCCGAGCATGTCCACGATCTCGAAGGCGGCGGTCTTCTGACCCTCGATGCGCACCGGGTTGACCGAATTGACCAGGGCGACGGGGTAGTTGTCGCTCAGGCCGCGCGCGAGCGTGAGGCAGTCGTCGAAGTTGCCGTCGACCTGGAGGATCTTCGCGCCGTGCACGAGGGCCTGGCCCATCTTGCCGAGCGCGATCTTGCCCGTCGGCACGAGCACGGCGCAGACCATCCCGGCCCGCACGGCGTAGGCGGCGGCGGAGGCCGACGTGTTGCCGGTGGAGGCGCAGATGACCGCCTTCGCGCCCTCCTCCTTGGCCCGGGTGATGGCCATGGTCATGCCGCGGTCCTTGAAGGACCCGGTCGGGTTCGCACCCTCGACCTTGAGGTGGACCTCGCAGCCCGTGCGCTCGGAGAGCACCTGCGCGGGCACGAGGGGCGTGCCGCCCTCGCGGAGGGTCACGACCGGCGTGCTGTCGGAGACGGGCAGCCGGTCCCGGTACTCCTCGATGATTCCGCGCCACTGGTGGGTCATTGCTGGTTACTCTCCTTCAACCCGCATGATGCTGGCGACACCACGCACGGTGTCGAGCTTGCGCAACGCCTCGACGGTCCCGGTGAGGGCGGCGTCGGACGCACGGTGCGTGACGACGACGAGGGAGGCCTCGCCGTCCTTCCCCGACTGGCGAACCGTATCGATCGAGACTCCGTGCTCGGCGAAGACGGTCGCGACCTGGGCGAGAACACCCGGTTTGTCAGCCACGTCGAGGCTGATGTGGTACCGCGTGACGACGTCGCCCATCGGGGACACCGGCAGCGCGGCGTAGGCGGACTCGCCCGGTCCGGTCGCGCCGCCGATCCGGTTGCGGCAGACGGCGACGAGGTCGCCGAGCACGGCGGAGGCGGTCGGGGAACCACCCGCTCCGGGGCCGTAGAACATGAGCTGCCCGGCGGCGTCGGACTCGACGAACACGGCGTTGTAGGCGCCGCGGACGGAGGCCAGGGGGTGGCTCAGCGGGATCATGGCGGGGTGCACGCGCGCGGTGACAAACGCGCCGTCCTCGGCCCGCTCGCAGATGGCGAGCAGCTTGATGGTGCAGCCCATCTCCTTGGCGGAGGCGAAGTCGGCCGCGGTCACCTCGGTCATGCCCTCGCGGTAGACGTCGTCGAGGCGCACGCGCGTGTGGAAGGCGATGCCGGCGAGGATCGCGGCCTTGGCTGCGGCGTCGAAGCCCTCGACGTCGGCGGTCGGATCGGCCTCCGCGTACCCGAGCGCGGTGGCCTCGTCGAGTGCCTCCTGATACCCGGCCCCCGTCGAGTCCATCTTGTCGAGGATGAAGTTGGTGGTCCCGTTGACGATGCCCATCACCCGGTTGATCTTGTCGCCGGCGAGGGACTCGCGCAGCGGCCGGATCAGCGGGATGGCACCGGCGACGGCGGCCTCGTAGTAGAGGTCCTTGCCATGCTGCTCGGCGACGGCGTGCAGGGCGGCCCCGTCCTGGGCGAGCAGCGCTTTGTTGGCGGAGACGACGGAGGCGCCGTGCTCGATGGCGGTGGTGATGAGGCTGCGCGCGGGCTCGATGCCGCCGATGACCTCGACCACGACGTCGATGTCGCCGCGTTTCACGAGGGCGGTGGCGTCGGTGGTGACGAGCTCGGGGGCGATGCCCTCGCGCACCCGGTCGGGCCGCCGCACGGCCACGCCCGCGAGCTCCACCGGGGCCCCGATCCGGGCCGTGAGGTCGTCGGCGTGCGTCGTCATGATGCGCGCCACCTCTGAGCCGACCACTCCGCAGCCCAGCAGCGCCACCTTCAGCGGACGCGTACGCATCATCCGACCTCGTTTCCTCTTTACCGTCTACGGTGGAACCAGTCTCACTCACCGGACGGGAGTTTCTGCCCCCGGTCCGGATCGTGAGATGTCTATTTCATTTTCACGGGGGCGGCAGACAGGAGATCTTCCGCCGCCCCGGCCTGTGGTGCCGGGTTCAGCCGACGTCGAGACGCAGCAGGTCCTCCTCCGTCTCCCGGCGGACGATCACCCGGGCCTGACCGCCGTCGACGGCGACGACCGGCGGGCGGAGCACGTGGTTGTAGTTGCTGGCCATGGACCGGCAGTACGCGCCGGTGGCCGGTACGGCGATGAGGTCACCGGGTGCCAGGTCGGACGGCAGGAACGCGTCCTTGACCACGATGTCCCCGCTCTCGCAGTGCTTGCCGACGACGCGGGCGAGCATCGGCTCGGCGTCGGAGGTGCGCGACACCAGCGCGACGCTGTACTCGGCGTCGTACAGCGCGGTGCGGATGTTGTCCGACATGCCGCCGTCGACGGAGACGTACGTCCGCAGCCCGTCGAGGGGCTTGATGGTGCCGACCTCGTAGAGCGTGAAGGCGGTAGGCCCGACGATGGCCCGCCCCGGTTCGACGGAGATCCGCGGCGTGCGCAGCTTGGCGGCCTCGCATTCCCGGGTGACGATCTCGGTGAGCGCCTTGGCGATCTCGTGCGGCTCGCGCGGGTCGTCGTCGCTCGTGTACGCGATGCCGAGCCCGCCCCCGAGGTCGATCTCGGGCAGCTCGACGCCGTGCTCGTCGCGGATGTCCTTCAGCAGCCCGACCACCCGGTGGGCGGCGACCTCGAAGCCGGACATGTCGAAGATCTGCGACCCGATGTGGCTGTGGATGCCGACCAGCTCCAGACCGTCGAGCTGCAGGGCCCGGCGTACGGCCTCGGCGGCCTGCCCGCCGGCCAGCGGCATGCCGAACTTCTGGTCCTCGTGGGCCGTGGCGATGAACTCGTGGGTGTGGGCCTCGACGCCGACGGTGATGCGGATGAGGACCTTCTGCCGCTTGCCGAGGCTCTGCGCGATGTGCGCGACGCGGACGATCTCCTGGAAGGAGTCGAGGACGATGTGCCCGACCCCGGCCTCGACGGCCCGGGTGATCTCGTCGACCGACTTGTTGTTGCCGTGGAAGGCGATGCGGTCGGCGGGCATGCCGGCGGACAGGGCGGTGGCCAGCTCGCCGCCGGAGCAGACGTCGACGTTCAGCCCCTCCTCGCGGAGCCAGCGCACGACGGCGCGGGACAGGAACGCCTTGCCGGCGTAGAACACGTCGGCATCGGCCCCGAAGGCGGTGCGCCAGGCCCGCGCGCGGGCCCGGAAGTCGGCCTCGTCCAGGACGTAGGCGGGGGTGCCGTACTCCTCGGCGAGCCGGGTGACGGGGATGCCTCCGACGGTCACGACCCCGTCCTCGTCACGCGTGACGGTCTGGGCCCACACCTTGGGGTCCAGCGCGTTGAGGTCGGCGGGCGGGGCGGAGTAGTGGCCCTCGGGGAGGACATCGGCGTGACGGGGCCCGGCGGGGTGTGCGGAACGGCTCATGATCTGTTCGTGTCTCTCAGAGATGGTCGGGAGCGTCGATGCCGAGCAGGGACAGGCCGCCGGCCAGCACCGTCCCGGCGGCTTCGGCGAGCGCGAGCCGGGCACGGTGGGCGGCCGAGGGTTTCTCCTCACCGAGGGGCAGCACGGCGGGGAGCAGGGGCATCGCGGCATCGGCGACGGTGACGAGGTGCCGGGCCAGGCGGTCGGGGGTGTGGTGCGTGGCGGTGGCGGCGAGGACGCGGGGGTGGTCGCCGAGTGCGGCGACCAGCGCTTCCGCTTCGCTCACGGGACCGGGCTCGGGGTGGAAGCCGAGGTCGGCGGCGTTGTGCAGGAGCGCCCGGGTGCGGGCGTGGGCGTACCGGACGCGGAAGAGGGGGTTACTCTCCCGCTGGACGAGGTGGTCGCCGGGAATCTTGGGCCGGTCGTGGGCGGCGGGGTGCAGCAGCGCCCAGCGGCCGGCGTCCCGGCCGAGGGGCAGCGGGTCGCCGGGGGCGGGTACGGGGCGGACGGTGACGTCCTGGTCGGCGGTACGCGGCCCCCGGGTGGTGACGTCCCGGTCGGCGACGCGCCGCTCCCGGGTGGTGACGTCCCGGTCGGCGACGCGCGGCCCGCGGGTGGTGACGTCCGCCCCGAGGACGGACTCCCACTCCGGGGCGGGCCGGCCCTCGCACTCGACACGGACGAAGTCGCCCTGGCTGCGCAGCACGCGGGCCAGCGTGTCCGCGACGACGACGGCACGCACCTCGGCCGGGCATCGGAGCCGGACGGCGGTCCCGCTGGACTCGGTCGCCGCGTGCCCGTACCGCCGCCCGCGCCGCAGGATCTCCTCGACGAGGTCGGCGGAGGCGGTGCCGCGCAGGCTGAGGTTGAGGAAGCCGGGCCCGGTGACGACGACGTCGGTGAACCGCTGCTCGCCGAGGAGCCGTGCCCGCAGGATCTCGGCCACGTCACGCGGCGGCCGCCCTGCCGCGCGGGCCAGCTGGAGGGCGACGTTGGTGGCGTAGTCGCCGCAGCCCCCGGGCCCCGGCGGAGCGACCACGGCCCGCTCCGGCACGGTCACGCTGAGCTCACCCTCGTCGACAGCGCGGCGCACGGCGTGCAGCACGGTGTGGGAGAGCTCGGCGGGGGTCACGGGACAAGCGTATGGGAGGAAGGGGGTGGGTATGCGAGCCGGTTTCCGTACGGTCCGGGATGTGGACGCGGTGCCGGTTCCAGGGCTGAGGGTGTGCTTCGTGTCTAGGTGTGCTGTTCGGGCAGGTTGGTGACGCGGCTGGCTGGCGTTTGGCCGCCGATTCCGGTGTGGGGTCGGTGGTAGTTGTACCAGTCCAGCCAGTC
>NZ_JNXI01000027.1 GCF_000717055.1 Streptomyces iakyrus
GCCACTAATCCCCACCGAAGTGGTTCATCGTTCGACTTGCATGTGTTAAGCACGCCGCCAGCGTTCGTCCTGAGCCAGGATCAAACTCTCCGTGAATGTGTACCGGTAATCCGGTGCAACACCACGAGAGCGGAACAGTCAGGCGGAATAGGCCCGACCGTTCACAGCGTCCTCGCTGTGTTATTTCAAAGGAACCTCGACCATCGGTTGTCCGATCTGTTGAGTTCTCAAGGAACGGTCGCTTCCTTTGTACTCACCCTCTCAGGCTTTCCTCCGGGCGCTTCCCTTCGGTGTTGCGTTTCCGACTCTATCAGATCTTTCCGACCCGATTTCCTCGGCGCTTTCCAGGTTCCCGCTTTCGCGTTTCCCTTTCCGGCGGTTCCGACTTTATCAGAAGTTCTGAGTCGGATTTCCCGCCCCGGCCGGGCATGGTCCCTGGTGCCTGAGTTGGCCCGGGTGCCCCGTCGGGAGGAGTTGTAAACCTACTGGAGCGGGGCGCCTCGATGCAAATCGAGGCGCCCCGCTCCCAGTTGGCGTCGGCTCAGACCCGACGGGCCGTCAGACCTCCACCACCACAGGCAGGATCATCGGGCGGCGCCGGTAGGTGTCCGAGACCCACTTGCCCAGCGTGCGGCGTACGAGCTGCTGGAGCTGGTGGGGTTCGACCACGCCGTCCTGGGCGGAGCGTTCGAGCACCTCCGTGATCCTGGGGATCACGTCGGCGAAGGCGGAGTCCTCGATGCCGGAGCCTCTGGCCTGGATGTGCGGGCCGCCGGTGATCTTCCCGGTGGAGGAGTCGATGACCAGGAAGACCGAGATGATGCCCTCGTCGCCGAGGATCCTGCGGTCCTTCAGGGCCGGCTCGCCCACGTCACCGACGGAGAGGCCGTCGACGTAGACGTAGCCCGCCTGGACCTTGCCGGAGATCTTGGCCTTGCCCTCGATGAGGTCGACGGCGACGCCGTCCTCGGCGATGACGATGCGGTCGTGCGGGACGCCGGTCAGGGCGCCCAGCTCGGCGTTGGCCCGGAGGTGGCGCCATTCGCCGTGCACCGGCATCAGGTTCTTCGGGCGGCAGATGTTGTAGAAGTACAGCAGCTCGCCCGCGGAGGCGTGGCCGGAGACGTGGACCTTGGCGTTGCCCTTGTGGACGACGTTGGCGCCCCAGCGGGTCAGGCCGTTGATCACGCGGTAGACCGCGTTCTCGTTGCCGGGGATCAGGGACGACGCCAGGATGACCGTGTCGCCCTGGACGATGCGGATCTGGTGGTCGCGGTTGGCCATGCGGGACAGGGCCGCCATCGGTTCGCCCTGGGAGCCCGTGCAGACCAGGACGACCTCGCTGTCCGGGAGGTCGTCGAGCGTCTTTACGTCCACGACCAGGCCCGGGGGGACCCTCAGGTAGCCCAGGTCCCGCGCGATGCCCATGTTGCGGACCATGGAGCGGCCGACGAAGGCGACGCGGCGGCCGTACTCGTGCGCGGCGTCCAGGATCTGCTGGATGCGGTGCACGTGGCTGGCGAAGCTCGCGACGATGATGCGCTTGCGGGCGCCCGCGAAGACCTGGCGCAGGACGTTGGAGATCTCCCGCTCGGGCGGGACGAAGCCCGGTACCTCGGCGTTCGTCGAGTCCGAGAGGAGGAGGTCGATGCCCTCCTCGCTCAGGCGTGCGAATGCGTGGAGGTCCGTGAGCCGGCTGTCCAGCGGGAGCTGGTCCATCTTGAAGTCGCCGGTGTGGACCGCCATGCCCGCGGGGGTGCGGATGGCCACGGCCAGCGCGTCCGGGATGGAGTGGTTGACCGCGATGAACTCGCAGTCGAAGGGGCCGATGCGCTCGCGGTGCCCCTCCGCCACCTCCAGCGTGTAGGGGCGGATGCGGTGCTCCTGGAGCTTGGCCTCGATGAGGGCGAGGGTCAGCTTGGAGCCGATCAGCGGGATGTCCGGCTTCTCGCGCAGGAGGAAGGGGACACCGCCGATGTGGTCCTCGTGGCCGTGCGTGAGCACGATGCCCTCGATGTCGTCGAGGCGGTCCCTGATGGACGAGAAGTCCGGCAGGATCAGGTCGATGCCGGGCTGCTCCTCCTCGGGGAAGAGCACTCCGCAGTCGACGATCAGGAGGCGGCCGCCGAATTCGAAGACCGTCATGTTCCGGCCGATTTCGCCGAGGCCGCCGAGCGGAGTGACGCGCAGGCCGCCCTCGGGGAGCGGCGGGGGCGTACGGAGTTCGGGATGCGGATGACTCAAAAGACTCTCCTCACCACGCACGCCACGTACCGGTGGGGCACGTGGCGCGCGTGACGTTCGTGCAGAAGCAGTTGTCTGTGTGGGGTGTGCGGGCACCGGTGGCCCGCTTATTCAGTTGTGAAGCAGTTGCGCGGGGATCCGCGCGAAGTCTGATGTCAGAGCTGTACCCCGCCGGCGGCAAGATCGATCTTGAGTTGTTCGATCTCCTCGGGCGCGCACTCGACCATGGGGGCGCGCAGCGGCCCGCCGGGCAGCCCCTGGAGGGCGAGTGCCGCCTTGGTCGTCATCACGCCCTGGGTGCGGAACATACCCGTGTACACGGGGAGCAGCTGCTGGTGGATCTCGGTGGCCTTCTGGACGTCGCCCGAGGTGTACGCCTCGACCAGGGCGCGCAGCTCGGGGGTGACGACGTGGCCGACGACGGAGACGAAGCCGACCGCGCCGACCGAGAGCAGGGGCAGGTTCAGCATGTCGTCGCCGGAGTACCAGGCGAGGCCGGAGCGGGCGATGGCCCAGCTGGCGCGGCCGAGGTCGCCCTTGGCGTCCTTGTTGGCGACGATCCGCGGGTGCTCGGAGAGGCGGACGAGCGTCTCGGTGTTGATCGGGACGCCGCTGCGGCCGGGGATGTCGTAGAGCATCACCGGGAGGCCGGTGGTGTCGGCGACCGCCGTGAAGTGCCGGTAGAGGCCCTCCTGCGGGGGCTTGTTGTAATACGGGGTCACGACGAGCAGGCCGTGCGCGCCGATGCGCTCTGCTGCACGGGCGAGTTCCATGCTGTGGTGCGTGTCGTTGGTGCCGACTCCGGCCACCACGTGGGCGCGGTCTCCGACCGCCTCCAGGACGGCCCGCACGAGATCCGCTTTCTCCGCGTCGCTGGTGGTCGGGGACTCGCCGGTGGTGCCGTTGATGATCAGGCCGTCGTTGCCTGCGTCCACCAGGTGGGCGGCGAGCCGCTGCGCGCCGTCGAGGTCGAGTGCGCCGTCCGCCGTGAAGGGCGTGACCATGGCGGTGAGGACCCGCCCGAAGGGGGTCTGCGGAGTCGAGGTCGGAGCCATGGGTTACACGCTACTCGTTGCTCAGGACCGGGTCTGCCCGCGGGGCAGGTGACAAGTCGCGACAAAAGTGGAGCCCGGCACTGCCTGCTCGGGGGTTCAAGCAGTGCCGGACCCGTTTGATCAGGCTAGATGAACTTCTCCAAATGCCGCAATACGGACACTTCGCGCGGCTGAACCGTACATCTGTACCTGGCCGGGGGCCTGGGGCCCCGGCCCGTTACGGCGCCACTCGTCCGTTCGCGTTGAAGGCGGCGTACGTGAGCGGCATGAGCCGGGACCACTCGGCCTCCATCTTCTCGCCGACCATCTCGATCTCGCGCTGCGGGAAGGACGGGACCTTCGCCAGCTCGTGCTGGGTGCGCAGGCCGAGGAAGTGCATCAGCGAGCGGGCGTTGCAGGTGGCGTACATCGACGAGTACAGGCCGACCGGGAGGACCGCCCGGGCCACCTCGCGGGCGACGCCGGCGGCGAGCATCTCCTGGTAGGCCTCGTACGCCTGCCGGTAGGAGTCCTCCATCACACGGCCGACGAGCTCCTGCTGGGCCTGGGTGCCCTCCACGAAGACGTACTTGCCCGGGCGGCCCTCCTGGACCAGTTTGCGGGACTCGTCCGGGACGTAGAAGACGGGCTGGAGCTCGCGGTAACGGCCGCTCTCCTCGTTGTACGACCAGCCGACGCGGTGCCGCATGAACTCGCGGAAGACGAAGATCGGGGCGCTGATGAGAAAGGTCATCGAGTTGTGCTCGAAGGGGCTGCCGTGCCGGTCCCGCATCAGGTAGTTGATCAGGCCCTTGGAACGCTCGGGGTCCTTCTTCAGCTCGTCCAGGGACTGCTCGCCCAGGGTCGAGACGCGGGCGGCGAAGAGGACGTCCGCGTCGGACGCGGTGTGCTTGACCAGCTCGACGGTGACGTCGCTGCGGTAGCTGGGCTTGAGGTCGTCGGCGGGGGTGTCGGTCACGGTTGGCAGGGCCTTCCCATCTCGTCGTGTGGCGACGCCACTCTACGGCCCGGCCAATTCAGTGCGATCGGTGGCGTGCCGCAATGAAGTTGGTGAAACAGGGCACCTCTGAGGGAGTTCGTTCGTCTCTACAGACGAAAGTGATCCGTTCCACCCTTGAAGGAGACGTACCCCTGATGTTCGGTCGGCGTGAACCCGTACCGTTTGCCTTCGTCGCCGAGGCCGACAGGTTCCGCAGCAATGTCACTCCCCCACCGCGCGAGCGGTCGTCCGTCGGTGAGGTGGCCGGCCGCTGGCTGCTGGGGGTCACCCTCGTGGCGGGGCTCGTGGGGTCCCTGCTCATCGGGACTCCCGCGCTGACGCCCGACAAGACGGCTGATCAGCCTCAGCAGTCACAGGCGTCCGAGAGGCGCTGAACCGCACCGCACCGGCGGTGACTCCATCCGGCCCCCCGCCAGTGGTGACCGGGGACACAGATCGGTAGCCTCACCGGGCACAGCCCACGCATGGATCGAGTGAGGACCAGCCGTGCCCCTGCCCTTCCTGACGGCCGACCGCGTTTTCGAGGCGGCGGACGACGTTCCGCTGCCCCACGACGACCGTGACCGCTGGCGGCGGCCGTACCGGCCCGGGCCGTGGCGCGTCGCCGTCGCGGCGCTGGCGCTGCTGCTCGCCTCGTTCGTGCTGTTCGCCGCGGTCATCATCGCCGCGACGGCCGAACCGACGTCGGCCGGGATCGTGTTCGCCCTCGCGCTGCTCGTCATCGCCGCGGCGCTGCGGCTGCTGCGCATGGGCGTGTGGGTCAGCGCCCGCGGGCTGCGGAACGTGGGTTTCCTCACGACACGTACGGCGCCCTGGGCGCAGGTCGTCTCCGTGCGTACGGTGCAGCAGCCGGTGCGCTGGCTGGGGCTGCCGCGGACCGTGCAGGGGCAGGCGCTGCTGCTCGGACGTCAGGGAGCAGGCGGCATGCCGCCCCTGATGACGACGCACAACGCGGACTTCCTGGGCCGCGCGGTGGCTTTCGACCGGGCGGCGGACTCGGTCGAGGCGTGGGCCGAGGAGTACGGCCCGCGCTGACCTCCTCCCTGTCATGGCGGCGGGGCCGGACCGTTTGCACGGTCCGGCCCCGCCGTCATGTTCAGGCCGCTTCCGGCTGCTTGCCGTCGTGCAGGGCGATCGCGCGCTGCATCGCCTTGCGGGCACGGGGGGTGTCGCGGGCGTCATGGTAGGCGACGGCGAGGCGGAACCAGGTGCGCCAGTCGTCGGGGGCGTCCTCCGTCTCGGCCTTGCGCTTGGCGAAGACCTCGTCGGCGGAGTCGCGGTCGATGCGCCCGCTGGGGGTGCGCCGCAGTTCGTCGACGGGCAGACCGCCCTCGGCGTCGAGTTCGGCGGCGAGTTGGCTCGCCTTGCGGGCGAACTGGGTGTTCTTCCACAGGAACCACAGGCCGATGACCGGCAGGATCAGCACCGCGACACCGAAGGTGACGGTGAGGGGCGTGCCGGTCTCGATGAGCAGGACGCCGCGGCTGCCGACCAGGACGAAGTAGACGACCAGGACGGCGGCCGTGAGGGCGTAGGTGAGCTTCGCGCGCATGACGGTCAGAGACTCAGTTCAGGTCCAGGAAGTGTTCCAGGCCAAAGGTCAGGCCCGGGGTGCTCACCACGCGGCGGACGCCGAGCAGGATGCCCGGCATGAAGCTGCTGTGGTGGAGGGAGTCGTGGCGGATGGTGAGCGTCTCGCCCTCGCCGCCCAGGAGGACCTCCTGGTGGGCCAGCAGGCCGCGCAGGCGGACGGAGTGCACGGGAATGCCGTCGACGTCCGCGCCCCGCGCGCCGTCCAGAGCCGTCTCCGTGGCGTCGGGTGCCTGGGCCGCACCCGCCTCGGCACGAGCCGACGCGATGAGCTGGGCCGTGCGCGTGGCGGTGCCCGATGGCGCGTCGACCTTCTTCGGGTGGTGGAGCTCGATGACCTCCACCGACTCGAAGTACGGTGCCGCGATCTGGGCGAACTTCATGTTCAGTACGGCCCCGATGGAGAAGTTCGGCGCGATGAGCACGCCCGTCTCCGGGGAGGTGGACAGCCAGCCGTTCAGCTGCGCGAGGCGCTCGTCGGTCCAGCCGGTGGTGCCGACGACCGTGTGGATGCCGTGGCCGACGCAGAATTCGAGGTTGGCCATGACCGAGTCGGGCGTGGTCAGTTCGACCGCGACCTGGGCGCCCGATTCGGTCAGGGTCTCCAGCTTGTCGCCCCGGCCGAGGGCGGCGACCAGTTCGAGGTCGTCGGCGGCTTCGACGGCTCGTACGGCTTCGGAGCCGATCCGGCCCTTGGCGCCGAGGACCGCCACGCGCAGCTTGCTCATCTCTTGTGCTTCCTTCCCCAGGGATCGGTCAGGAGGGATTGGTCAGGCGACGGCATCGTTCAGGCGGGCCGCCTGTTTGTCCTTCAGCGGGCCGATGACCGACAGGGAGGGCCGCCGTCCCAGGATCTCGCGGGCGACCTCGCGGACGTCGTCCGGGGTGACCGACGTTATCCGGGCCAGCATGTCGTCGACGGACATCTGCTCGCCCCAGCACAGCTCGCTCTTGCCGATACGGTTCATCAGCGCGCCGGTGTCCTCCAGGCCGAGGACCGTGGAGCCCCGGAGCTGGCCGATGGCCCGTGCGATCTCGTCGTCGGAGAGGCCGTGCTCGGCGACGTGGTCGAGTTCGTCGCGGCAGATCTTCAGCACGTCGTGCACCTGCGAGGGCCTGCAGCCGGCGTAGACGCCGAACAGGCCGCAGTCGGCGAAGCCGGAGGTGTACGAGTACACGCTGTAGGCCAGGCCGCGCTTCTCGCGGACCTCCTGGAAGAGGCGGGAGGACATGCCGCCACCGAGGGCGGTGTTCAGCACGCCCAGGGCCCAGCGACGCTCGTCCGTGCGGGACAGGCCGGGCATGCCGAGCACGACGTGCGCCTGCTCGGTCTTGCGGTCGATCAGGTCGACGCGGCCCGCGGTGCGCAGGGCCCGCTTGCCGCTGCGCGGGGCGACGGGGTCGGCGGCGAGGTCCTTGAGGGCACCGGCCTCCTCGAAGGCGGTGCGGACCTGTCGTACGACCTTGGCGTGGTCGATGTTGCCGGCGCAGGCGACGACCAGGTGCGTGGGGTCGTAGTGCTTCTTGTAGAAGCGGCGGATGCGGTCGGCGGTGAGGGCGTTGACCGTGTCGACCGTGCCGAGGACCGGGCGGCCGAGGGGGTTGTCGCCGAACATCGTGTGCGCGAACAGGTCGTGCACGCAGTCGCCCGGGTCGTCCTCGGTCATGGCGATCTCTTCGAGGATCGCGCCGCGCTCGACGTTGACGTCCTCTTCGAGGATGAGGGAGCCCGTGAGCATGTCGCAGACGACATCGATGGCGAGCGGCAGGTCGGTATCGAGCACGCGTGCGTAGTAGCACGTGTACTCCTTCGCCGTGAACGCGTTCATCTCGCCGCCGACCGCGTCGAGCGCGGCGGAGATGTCCAGGGCGGACCTGTGGCCGGTGCCCTTGAAGAGCAGGTGCTCCAGGTAGTGGGTGGCGCCGTTCAGGGCTGGGGTCTCGTCGCGGGAGCCGACGTGCGCCCAGATGCCGAAGGTCGCGGAGCGGACCGAGGGCAGGGTTTCGGTGACGATGCGCAGGCCGCCCGGGAGGGTGGTCTTGCGGACCGTGCCGATGCCGTTCTGGCCCTTGATGAGGGTTTGGGTACGGGCGACGGCCCGCGCCTCCGAAGAGGTGCGGGCCGTCGCCTGGAAGCCGCGGGACGTCACTTGTCGCCGTCGTCCTTCTTCTCGTCGCCTTCTTCGCCCTCGATGACCGGGATCAGGGAGAGCTTGCCGCGGGAGTCGATCTCGGCGATCTCGACCTGGACCTTGTGGCCCACACCGAGGACGTCCTCGACGTTCTCCACGCGCTTGCCGCCGGCGAGCTTGCGGATCTGCGAGATGTGCAGCAGACCGTCCTTGCCCGGGAGCAGCGACACGAACGCGCCGAAGGTGGTCGTCTTCACGACCGTGCCCAGGTAGCGCTCGCCGACCTCCGGCATGGTCGGGTTGGCGATGCCGTTGATCGTGGTGCGGGCGGCCTCGGCGGACGGTCCGTCGACCGCGCCGATGTAGATCGTGCCGTCGTCCTCGATCGTGATGTCGGCGCCGGTGTCCTCCTGGATCTGGTTGATCATCTTGCCCTTGGGGCCGATGACCTCGCCGATCTTGTCCACGGGGATCTTGACGGTGATGATCCGCGGGGCGTTCGGGGACATCTCGTCCGGCGTGTCGATCGCTTCCATCATCACGTCGAGGATGTGGAGGCGGGCGTCACGGGCCTGCTTGAGGGCCGCGGCCAGGACGGAGGCCGGGATGCCGTCCAGCTTGGTGTCGAGCTGGAGGGCGGTCACGAACTCCTTGGTGCCGGCGACCTTGAAGTCCATGTCGCCGAAGGCGTCCTCCGCACCGAGGATGTCGGTGAGGGTGACGTAGTGCGTCTCGCCCTCGATCTCCTGGGAGATCAGGCCCATGGCGATACCGGCGACGGGGGCCTTCAGCGGCACACCGGCGTTCAGCAGCGACATGGTGGAGGCGCAGACCGAGCCCATGGACGTCGAGCCGTTGGAGCTCAGCGCCTCGGAGACCTGGCGGATCGCGTAGGGGAACTCCTCGCGCGTCGGCAGGACCGGCACGAGGGCGCGCTCGGCGAGGGCGCCGTGGCCGATCTCGCGGCGCTTGGGGGAGCCGACGCGGCCCGTCTCACCGGTGGAGTAGGGCGGGAAGTTGTAGTTGTGCATGTAGCGCTTGCGGGTCACCGGGGAGAGGGTGTCCAGCTGCTGCTCCATGCGGAGCATGTTGAGGGTGGTGACGCCCAGGATCTGGGTCTCGCCACGCTCGAACACGGCGGAGCCGTGGACCCGCGGGATGGCCTCGACCTCGGCGGCCAGGGTGCGGATGTCGGTGACACCGCGGCCGTCGATGCGCTTCTTCTCCTTGATGACGCGCTCACGGACCAGGGTCTTGGTCAGCGAGCGGTACGCGGCGGAGATCTCCTTCTCGCGGCCTTCGAACTCCGGCAGGAGCTTCTCGGCGGCGAGCGCCTTGACGCGGTCCAGCTCGGACTCGCGCTCCTGCTTGCCGGCGATGGTCAGCGCGGAGGCGAGCTCCGGCTTGACGGCGGCGGTGAGCGCCTCCAGGACGTCGTCCTGGTAGTCGAGGAAGATCGGGAACTCGCCGGTGGGCTTGGCGGCCTTCGCGGCGAGGTCGGCCTGGGCCTTGCACAGCACCTTGATGAAGGGCTTCGCGGCCTCCAGACCGGCGGCGACGACCTCCTCGGTGGGCGCCTCGGCGCCGCCCTTGACCAGCTGGATGGTCTTCTCGGTGGCCTCGGCCTCGACCATCATGATCGCGACGTCGCCGTCCTCCAGGGTGCGGCCCGCGACGACCATGTCGAAGACGGCGTCCTCGAGCTCGGAGTGCGTCGGGAAGGCCACCCACTGGTTGCTGATCAGCGCGACGCGGACGCCGCCGATCGGGCCGGAGAAGGGCAGGCCGGCCAGCTGCGTGGACGCGGACGCGGCGTTGATCGCGACGACGTCGTACAGGTGGTCGGGGTTGAGCGCCATGATCGTGGCGACGACCTGGATCTCGTTGCGCAGGCCCTTCTTGAAGGACGGGCGCAGCGGGCGGTCGATCAGGCGGCAGGTGAGGATCGCGTCCTCGGAGGGACGGCCCTCACGGCGGAAGAAGCTGCCGGGGATCTTGCCGGCGGCGTACATCCGCTCCTCGACGTCCACCGTGAGGGGGAAGAAGTCGAGCTGGTCCTTGGGGTTCTTGGAGGCGGTGGTGGCCGACAGCACCATGGTGTCGTCGTCCAGGTACGCCACGGCGGAGCCGGCGGCCTGCTTGGCCAGGCGGCCCGTCTCGAAGCGGATGGTGCGGGTGCCGAAGGCGCCGTTGTCGATGACGGCCTCGGCGTAGTGGGTCTCGTTCTCCACTAGTGTTTTCTCCTCGTCCTCGTCGCCCTGCCCGTGTGGCAGGGGGACGGTTGCGGAGAAGCGCGCCGTGCTGTGCGGGCCGGTCTTCGATCGAAGCACCCGGGGTTCACTCTCCCGGGGGCCACTACCGAGGACCGGCGGCGGCTGGGTGCGCCTCTCCTCTTCTTGTCGTGCTGTGTCGTCCGTATTGCGTTGTGCTACCACACTACAAAGCAGTGGTGACACTCCGCACGTACAGCAAAGGGAGCGGCCCCGATTTCCCGGGAACCGCTCCCCTCACGGCGTCTTACTTGGCGCCCGCCGCACCGCGGCGGATGCCGAGGCGGTCGACCAGCGCGCGGAAGCGCTGGATGTCCTTCTTCGCCAGGTACTGGAGAAGGCGGCGGCGCTGACCCACGAGGATCAGCAGACCACGGCGGGAGTGGTGGTCGTGCTTGTGGGTCTTGAGGTGCTCGGTCAGGTCCGAGATGCGGCGCGAGAGCATGGCGACCTGGACCTCGGGGGAGCCGGTGTCGCCCTCCTTCTGGCCGAACTCGGTGATGATCTGCTTCTTCGTAGCGGCGTCGAGCGGCACGCGTACTCCTCGTAGTCTGTGATGGCCACCGAGTGCCCCCGGTCGGTGTCTCGGGGGAGCTTCCATGACTCGGAAGGCGGGGATCCGCTGGGCGCGGCCTCCAGAGCGGTGAGCTCCGGGGGTGCGTACACAAACGGCCGTCGACCAGCGTACCAGGCGGCCGGGGGCCTCTTTGCCCTGGTCCTTCGAACCCCCCAGCCGGAGCGGAGGGGGCCACTAGGGTGAGCAGATTCGGATCGTTCGTACGTCGGGAAGGGGTCGCTGCGGCATGGCGGAGACGGCTGAGGAGATCAAGGCACGCAAGGAGCGGGAGCGGGACGAGCTCTACGCCCTCGACATCTCCGGTGTCGAGTGGCACAGCGCGCCGGGCACCGAGGGGCACGAGGAGCGGGTCGAGATCGCCTACCTGCCCGAGGGGGCCGTGGCGATGCGGTCGTCGCTCGACCCGGACACGGTGCTGCGCTACACGGAGGCGGAGTGGCGGGCGTTCGTGCTGGGGGCCCGGGACGGGGAGTTCGATCTTGAGCCGGGGGCGCGCGACGGAGTGCCTGACGCCGGGCAGTAGGCGTCACGATGGACGACGAGGGGTGAGCCGGTGAACGGCCGCCCCTCTTCGCATGTCTCCTCCGCCGCAAGGCGACTGCTTCCTCATGGCCTCAAGGCGGCTGTTCCGCAAGGCGGTTCACGACTCTTCACATATGTCGTCCCTTTTCTTCACCAAAGTGCGTGCCGTATACGTCACTTCCGGGCACCTTCTGGGCAGGTTGTGACGCGGCGGACGGCTGCTCGGGGGTGGACGGGCCTGCCGTGGCGGGGCTTGTGGTGATTAGGCTGGGACGGGGCGCGCCGTCAGAACCCGTGGTAGGCGTCGGCGTCCCAGGGGGGAAGGCGGGGGAGCCTGTGGAGCGGACGACCTCGGACGACCTCGATACGCCTCAAACGACTTCGCACGACGTCGGACGACAAGCAAGGGTCGCCCCAGCACGGCATGAGGGTGCTCGACCACACCAGGAGGAACACTGTGAGCAGCGATCGGGACGGGATCCGCGGGGGCTGGGCGACACCCGGCGATGACCAGCCCGACGCGGAGTCCGCAGCGGAGGTGACGGGCGAGTTCACCATCGACTACGCGCCGCCCGCCTGGTACACGCAGAACGCCTCGGGCAACGCGAGCTCGGGGCAGGGGGCGGGGGCGTCCGAGGACTCCAGTGCTTCGGGGGCGCCCGGTTCCGGGCCGGGGGGTTCCGGTGTGCCCGGGGGTTCCGGGGCCGGGGCTTCCGGAACTCCGGGGGCCGCCGGGACGCCCGGTGTGCCCGGGAGGCCGAAGGGGCCGGTGCCGCCGCTGCCCGGGCTGACTCCGCCGCCGCACGCCAACCCTTCCGGTGGGCCTTCGTCCCTTCCGACGTCCCTGCCGGGGCAGGCCTCCGCACCGGTTCCGGCGCCGGCTCCCGGGGCGCCCTTCACCCCGCCCGCGCCGGCGCCCGCGCCGGGCGCTCCGTTCACGCCTCCCGCGCCCGCGCCGGGTACGCCCTTCACACCGCCGACGCCGCCCGCGCCTTCTTCGGGGGGTCCCTCGGCCGTGCCCAGGCTTCCGATGGGGAGCGGGTTCGAGCCGCGGGGCTCGCAGCCGGAGGCCTCGCAGCCGGAAGGCCGGCCTCAGGGGCAGACCGAGGCGCCCGCGGGTGGCGCGGCCTCTCCTACGGCTGTGCCGAACATCCCGGTCGCCGGGTACCAGTCGCCGTGGACGCCGTCGGCTCCACCGGAGGCACCGGCCGCTCCCGAGGCTCCGGCGACTCCGCCTGCCGCTCCGGCGACTCCGCCTGCCGCTCCGGAGACTGCGCCTGCCGCTCAGGACGCTCCGGGCGCTCCCGAGGCCGCGGCGGCTCCCGTCGATGCCGCGGAGCCGGAGAACGGCGATCTGGAGAGCGGCGCCACCATGCGTTTCTCCGCCGTCGCCCTGAAGCGCGATATCGAGGAGCGTGCCGCTGCGGAGGCGGCTTCCGCGACCGAGGCGCCCGAGGAGCCCGAGGAGCCCGAAGCCACCGGGGCGGAGGACGCCGACGGGGCCGACGGCGCTGCCCGTGCCGATGCCCCGGAGGACGAGGATCCCGGTGTGGAGGGCGACGACTCCGCGGTTTCGGAGTACGCGCTGGACGCGGACGCCTTCACCGACGTGCCGTCGGCCGAGGAGGCCCGGCCGGAGGACACCCGGCCGGAAGCCGAGGACGTCCCTGAGCCGCAGGTTGCGGCACCCGAGGACACCGAGTCCGACGGCAGCGAGGCCCAGGACGCCGGGCCGGAAGACGCCGCGGCCGACGAGACCGAGGCCGAGCAGGCGCAGCCCGAGGACGCCCTCCTCGACGCCGACGCCCCCTCCGACGAGCCTGCGGACGCGGTGCCGGCCGGGGCCGAGCAGGAGCGCGAGGACTCGGTGGCGCCCGCTGCCGAGCCGGCCGAGGCGCCCCCCGCCGACAGCGCGCCCGCGCAGGACGAGCCGGAGGACGCCGTACCGGCCGCGCCCGATGCCCGGCCGAGCGCGCCGTCCGACTCCACTCCCCCGCCCCCGCAGGGCATGCCGCCGCTGCCGCCGTCGTACCAGCCGGCCGCTCCGGCCCCGGCGAGCGAGTGGCCCGCCCCGCCGCCGCAGCAGCCCCCGGCGCAGCCCTCGGACGCGCACCCGCCCGTTCAGCCGCAGCCGACGGCCGCCCAGGGGCAGCCTCCGGTGCCGCCGCAGCCCTACGTGCCGGCCCAGCAGCCGCCGTTCCAGCCCCAGGCGCCGCAGCCCGCGCCGGCCGCGTGGAACCAGCAGCCCGCACCGACGCCGCCCGCCCAGCCCGTTCCGCAGCCCGGCTACGGCTTCCCGCACCCGGGAGCCCCGGCCCCGGCCGCGCCGAACGCGCAGGGCGGCTACGGCTTCCCGCACCCCGGTGCCCCCGGCCCGGCCGCACAGCCCCCGGCCCAGCAGCCGGACGGCCCGCACATGCCGAACGCCCAGGGCGGCTACGGCTTCCCCCAGCAGGGCGCCCCCGCCCCGGCCGCCCATCAGCCCCCGGCCCAGCACCCCGCGACTCCGCCCGCCCCCGCACCGGCCCCGCAGGACGGCTACGGCTTCCCGCAGCCCGGCGTCCCCGACGCCCAGGGCGGCTACGGCTTCCCCCAGCCGCCGGCCCAGCAGCCACAGCCCCAGGCGCAGCCCGGCGTACCCCCGCAGGCCCAGCCGCAGCCCGAGGCCCGGCCTCCGCACGCCGGGCAGCCCGACCCGTCGGGGCAGCCCCACCCCGGGCAGCAGCCGCCGCAGCAGCCCGTGGATCCCCGTACCGGTGCCGCCTGGCCGCAGCCCATGCAGCACGACCAGCGGCAGCCGACCAACCCGGGGGCGGCACCGCTCGGTTACACCGCTGCCGTGGAGCTGTCGTCCGACCGGCTGCTCAACAGCAAGAAGCAGAAGGCGAAGAGCAGCCGTCCGGCGGCCGGTGGCGGCCGGTTCAAGATCGGCGGAAAGAAGGAGGAGGCCGAGCGGCAGCGGAAGCTGGACCTGATCCGCACGCCCGTGCTGTCCTGCTACCGGATCGCCGTGATCAGCCTCAAGGGCGGTGTCGGCAAGACGACCACGACCACCGCGCTCGGCTCCACGCTCGCCACGGAACGGCAGGACAAGATCCTCGCGATCGACGCCAACCCGGATGCCGGCACCCTCGGGCGCCGCGTGCGGCGCGAGACCGGGGCGACCATCCGGGACCTCGTCCAGGCGATCCCCTACCTCAACTCGTACATGGACATCCGGCGGTTCACGTCCCAGGCGCCCTCCGGTCTGGAGATCATCGCCAACGACGTCGACCCGGCCGTGTCCACGACGTTCAACGACGAGGACTACCGGCGCGCGATCGACGTGCTGGGCAAGCAGTACCCGGTGATCCTCACCGACTCCGGTACCGGTCTGCTGTACAGCGCCATGCGCGGTGTGCTGGACCTCGCCGACCAGCTCATCATCATCTCGACGCCGTCCGTGGACGGGGCGAGCAGTGCGAGCACGACGCTGGACTGGCTGTCCGCGCACGGGTACGCCGACCTCGTCTCGCGGTCCATCACCGTCATCTCCGGGGTGCGCGAGACCGGCAAGATGATCAAGGTCGAGGACATCGTGGCGCACTTCGAGACGCGCTGCCGGGGCGTCGTCGTCGTGCCCTTCGACGAGCACCTGGCCGCCGGCGCCGAGGTCGACCTCGACATGATGCGGCCGAAGGTGCGGGAGGCGTACTTCAACCTCACGGCGATGGTCGCCGAGGACTTCATCCGCCACCAGCAGGCGCACGGCCTGTGGACGTCCGACGGAAACCCGCCGCCGGTCGCGGCCCCGCCGCTGCCCGGCCAGGCCATGCCGGGTCAGCCCGTGCCCGGTCAGCCCTACGCCCAGCCGGGACAGCCGCAGCCGTACCCCGGGCAGCAGCAGCCGGCGCCCGGCCAGCCGGGCCCGTATCCGCAGCAGCCGCAGCCCGGACAGCCGCATCCCCAGCCCGGCCAGCCGTACGCCCAGCCCGGTCAGCCCTACGCCCAGCCGGGGCAGCCGCAGCCGTACCCGCCGCAGGCCGCGGGTCAGCCGCCCTACCCGCAGCCCGGGCAGCCGGGCCATCCGGGGCAGCAGCCCGGGCAACCGGCGGCCCACCCCGGCCAGCCGTACCCGCAGCCGGGGCAGCCCCCGGCCGCTCCCCCGCAGCCCGGCTACGGCTACCCGCAGCCCGACGGGCAGACCCCGCCGCCCCCGCCTCCGACGCAGTAATCGCCTCACCCGATCGGCCCCTTTCCCGGGGCCGATCCCCGCCCGGCCCGCGCCGTTCCGACTCGGCGCGGGCCTCGGTGCGTTCAGGGGCGAATTCCGTTGCCAGGCCCTGGCCAGGAGCGCGTCAGTGGTCTCCACCAATGAGTGCGAAAAGCTCGCCAATTCGTTATTTCCGCAGGCCACAAGGGGTGAACACGCCGTTGACGGGCGGAGACGGCCGCTGGTACACACACATCACGCATCTGACTGCTGATCAACCCGTCCTTCCCGTCCGAGCGATGACGCGAGGTCCGACCATGGGCACGAACGATCAGAAACGCAGCCTCCCGCACGGCCTCCGGCTCGTCGCCCTGGCCGGGGCCGCCGCGCTCACCCTCACCGCCGGTCTCGCGACCCCGCTCGACCCGGCGCCCCAGCAGGCCCGCGCGGCCGACGACGGCAAGAAGGTGCTGACCGTCGCCGTGGCGCAGAGCGTGGACTCGCTCAGCCCGTTCCTGGCGGTCCGGCTGCTCAGCACGAGCATCCACCGGCTCATGTACGAGTACCTGACGAACTACGACCCCAAGGACAACCACGCCATCCCGGGCCTGGCCACCAAGTGGGAGCCGTCGCAGGACAAGCTGAAGTGGACGTACACGATCCGCGACAACTCCACGTGGTCGGACGGGCAGCAGGCCACCGCCGAGGACGCGGCGTGGACCTTCAACAAGATGATGACCGACACCGGCGCGGCCACGGCGAACGGCAGCTACGTCGGCAACTTCAGGAAGGTGACGGCCCCGAGCCCCACCAAGCTGGTCATCGAGCTGAAGAAGCCGCAGGCCACGATGGCCGCACTGGATGTGCCCATCGTGCCGAAGCACGTGTGGGAGAAGGTCTCGGACTTCTCCGAGTTCAACAATGACAAGAGCTTCCCCGTCGTGGGGAACGGGCCGTTCGTGCTGAGCGGCTACAAGGCCGACAGCTATGTCCGGCTCAAGGCCAACAAGAGCTTCTGGCGCGGGTCGCCGAAGTTCGACGAGCTGGTCTTCCGCTACTACAAGGACCAGGACGCCGCGGTCTCCGCGCTGCGCAAGGGCGAGGTGTCCTTCGTCGCCGGGTCCCCGTCCCTGACGCCCGCTCAGGCGGAGTCCCTGAAGGGCGCGGACAACATCCAGGTCAACGACGCCCCCGGCCGCCGCTTCTACGCCCTGGCCACCAACCCGGGAGCGAAGGCGAAGAACGGCGAGAAGTTCGGCGACGGCCACCCCTCGCTGCTGGACCAGCGGGTGCGCAACGCGCTGTTCCGGGCCGTGGACCGCGAGGCCATCATCGACAAGGTCTTCCGGGGCCACGCCGTCGAGGGCGCGGGCTACATCCCGCCGCGCTTCCAGGACTACTTCTGGAAGCCGTCCGCGAACCAGAAGCTGGCCTACGACCCGGCCGAAGCGGCGCGGCTGCTCGACCAGGCCGGGTACAAGAAGAACGGCGACGGCAAGCGCGTCGGCAAGGACGGCAAGCCCATCACCTACCGCGTGCTGTGCCACGCCACCGACCCGAACGACAAGGCGGTCGGCAAGTACCTCCAGGAGTGGTGGGGCAAGCTCGGCATCGGCGTCCGGCTCAACTGCCTGGACAACGTGACCGACCCCTGGCTGGCCGGCAAGTACGACCTGGCGTTCGACGGCTGGTCGGTCAACCCCGACCCGGACTTCGTGCTGTCCATCCACACCTGCGGGGCCCTTCCGGCGACCCCCGAGGAGACCGGCGCGACGGACAACTTCATCTGCGACAAGAAGTACGACGAGCTCTACGCCCGGCAGCTCACCGAGTACGACCCCGCCAAACGGGCGGACATCGTCAAGCAGATGGAGTCGCGGCTGTACGACCTCGGGTACATGAACGTCATGGCGTATCCGAACGCGGTCGAGGCCTTCCGGACGGACCAGATCAAGTCGATCACGACCATGCCGGCGAAGGCGGGCAACATCTACGGCCAGGACGGCTACTGGAGCTGGTGGTCGGCGGTGCCCGCGGACTCCGGCGGGTCCTCGGACAACGCGTCGTCGACGGGAGTCGTGGTCGGGATCGTCGCGGGTGTGGTGATCCTCGGCGGGCTCGGCGCCTTCGCGGCGATGCGGCGGCGGGCCACCGCCGAGGAACGCGAGTGAAGCGGCGAGCGGGTACCCATGACCGCTGACGCGACCCCCGCGCTGGTCGAGGACGAGCAGCGGACGGCGGCCGGGCCACGGGTGCGCAGGGGTTCCGCGTACCCGCGGTACCTGGCGGGCAAGGTGGCCGGCGCCGCCGTGTCGCTGCTGGCCGTCCTCGTGACCAGCTTCTTCCTCTTCCGGCTGATCCCCGGCGACCCGGTGAAGACCATGACGGGCGGCCGTCAGGTGTCGGCGGAGCAGCTGGCCGCCTACCGCGAGGAGTTCGGGCTCGACCTGCCGTTGTGGCGGCAGTTCACGGACTACTGCGGCAAGGCGCTCACGGGTGACTTCGGAACGTCGTACCAGTTCCGCGCCCCGGTCGTCGACAAGATCACCGAGGCGCTGCCGAACACCCTGCTGCTCACCGGGACCGCCTTCGTCCTCTACACCGCGCTGGGCATCTTCCTCGGCACCCGGTCGGCATGGCGGCACGGGAAGCTGGGCGACCGCGTCAACACGGGCCTCGCGCTGACGCTGTACTCCATCCCGTCCTTCTGGCTCGGACTGCTGCTGATCATCGTGCTGTCCGTGGGCATCGGCCCGCTGCCCGGCATGTTCCCGACCGGCGGCATGGAGTCGGGCGGCGAGGAGGGCTTCGCCTACGTGCTCGACGTGGCGCACCACCTGGTGCTTCCGGTGGTGACGCTGGTGGCCGTGGAGTACGGGCAGACGCTGCTGGTCACGCGGTCGGCGCTGCTGGACGAGATGGGGAGCGACTACCTGACGACCGCGCGGGCCAAGGGGCTGCGCGACGACCTCGTCCGCCGTCGGCACGCCGTGCCGAACGCGCTGCTGCCGACCGTGACGCTGATCTTCATCAACCTCGGCCGGACGGTGGCGGGCGTGATCCTCGTGGAGACGGTGTTCTCCTGGCCCGGCCTGGGCGGGCTGTTCTACCAGGCGCTGAGCGTGCCCGATCTGCCGCTCGTGCAGGGGCTGTTCTTCGTGTTCGCCGCCGCGGTGATCCTGATGAACACCCTCGCCGACCTGGTCTATCCGCTGCTGGACCCCCGGGTGGCCCGATGACGACGACCGAGACCGCCCCCAGCCCGCGCGCCCTGGCCCGGCAGCGACGCCGGGCCTCCGTCGCCCGCTTCTGGCGGCAGTACCGCTCCGAACGGGCGGGGCTGTACGGCCTGACCGCGCTCTCCCTGTGCGCGCTGCTGGCGCTGTTCGCACCACTGTTCGTCGGATCCGACGTGAGCAGCGTGACGGACGCGCCGGGGCGTCCGATGCAGAGCCCGAGCACCGAGTTCCCGCTCGGCACCGACCAGTTCGGGCGGGACCTGCTGGGCCTGGTGATCTGGGGCTCGCGGGTGTCGCTGCTGGTGGGGCTGCTCGCGGCCGTGCTGTCGGTCGCGATCGGCACCCTGATCGGGGTGACGGCGGGGCACTTCAAGGGCTGGTACGCGACGGTGATGATGCGGATCACCGACTGGTTCCTGGTCATGCCGACGCTGGTGCTGGCGATCGCCCTGGCGACCGTGATGTCCCGCTCCCTGACCACGACCGTCGTCGCGATCGGCGTCACGACCTGGCCGACCACGGCCCGGCTGGTGCGCGCCCAGACCCTCGCGGTGGAGACCCGGCCGTACATCGAGCGGGCGCAGGCGCTGGGCGGCGGGCACTGGCACATCATGTCCCGGCACGTGCTGCCCAACGTGATGCCGCTGGTCCTGGCCCAGACGACCCTGATCATCTCCTCGGCCATCCTCGCGGAGGCGACCCTCGCCTTCCTCGGCCTGGGCGACCCCACGGTCGTGTCGTGGGGCGGGCTGCTCCAGGACGCGCGCGAGGCGGGCGCGGTCAGTTCCGGGGACTGGTGGTACCTGGTGCCGCCGGGCATCGCCATCGCAGTGGTGGCGCTGGCGTTCACGCTGTGCGGGCGGGCCGTGGAGTCGGTCCTCAACCCCAGGCTGGGGGTGTCGCGTTGAGTCTGCTCGACGTCAGGAACCTGACTGTGACGTACGCGGGTGGGGCGGCCGCCGTGCGCGGGGTCGATCTGCGCCTGGAGGCGGGGCACAAGCTCGGCCTCGCCGGGGAGTCCGGCTGCGGCAAGTCCACGCTGGCGCTGGCCCTGCTGCGGCTGCTGCCGGCCGGGACGCGGATCACCGGGGAGGTGCTCCTCGACGGCGAGGACGTGCTGACCATGAAGTGGGGCCGGGTCCGGGCGGTCCGCTGGGCCGGGGCCTCCGTCGTCTTCCAGGGCGCGATGCACTCCCTCAACGCGGTGCACCGCATCGGCGACCAGATCGCCGAGCCGATCCTGCTGCACAAGAAGGCGACCCCGGCAGGGGCGAAGAGCAAGACCGGCGAGCTGCTGGAGCAGGTCGGGCTGCCCGCCGCCCGCGCCGGCGCCTTCCCGCACGAACTGTCCGGCGGCCAGCGCCAGCGCGTCATGATCGCCATGGCCCTGGCCTGCGATCCCCGGCTGATCATCGCCGACGAGCCGACGACCGCACTCGACGTGATGATCCAGGCCCAGATCCTCCGGCTCATCGAGCAGCTCGTCACGGACCAGGACCTCGGTCTGATCATGATCAGCCATGACTTGGCGGTCCTCGCCGACACCTGCGACCGGCTCGCGGTGATGTACGCGGGCCGGGTGGTCGAGGAGGGCCCGGCCGCCCAGGTGTACGCGGACGCCCGGCACCCGTATGCCCGGGCCCTGTCGGCGGCGTTCCCCCGCATCGGCGACCCGGCGTCCCGGTTCGCGCCGCAGGGGCTGGCGGGCGACCCGCCGGACCCGGCCGCGCTGCCGTCCGGGTGCACGTTCCATCCGCGCTGCCCGGTGGCGCTGGAGTCGTGCCCGGAGGAGGACCCGCTGCTGCGCACCGCGGGGCCGGAACGCCGGGCGGCGTGCGTGCTGGCCGGGCCACCGGCCGATGCGCCCCTCGGCGCCCGAGAGGAACCAGAGCCCCTGGAGGAAGCGAGGCCCGGCACGCCATGACCACATCGCCCACGGCACCCGGGGTCACCACGGCCCCGCTGCTGAGCGCCCAGGGCCTCTACGTCACCTTCCCCGGACGGCATGGCGGCCCCCGGGCCCGCGCGGTGGACGGCGTCGACCTCGACATCCGCCCCGGCGAGATCGTCGCCCTGGTCGGCGAGTCCGGCTGCGGCAAGACGACGCTGGCCCGCAGCCTGCTCGGGCTGGTCGAGCCGACGGCGGGCCGGGTCACCTTCGACGGTCGCCCCCTGGACTACTCCGGCCGGTCCCTCAAGGCCTACCGCAAACGCGTCCAGCTGGTCCTCCAGGACCCGAGCGGCTCGCTCAACCCCCGTCACACGGTGTACGACGCAGTCGCCGAGGGCCTGCGCATCCACGGCTACGGCGGCGACGAACGCACCGCGGTCGCCAAGGCCCTGTCCCGGGCCGGCCTGCGCCCCCCGGAGCGCTTCTTCCTGCGCTACCCGCACGAACTGTCCGGCGGGCAGCGCCAGCGCGTCGTCATCGCCGGGGCGCTCGTCCTGGAACCCGAACTCCTCGTCGCCGACGAGCCGGTGGCCTCCCTCGACGCCTCGGTACGCGGTGAGATCCTCGCCCTGCTGCTCCGGCTGCGCGCCGAACTGGGCCTGTCGGCCCTGGTGGTCACGCACGACCTGGGCCTGGCGTGGAACATCGCCGACCGGGTGGCGGTGATGTACCTGGGCCGGATCGTGGAAACGGGCGCGGTGGAGCAGGTCCTGACGGCCCCGCGGCACCCCTACACGCAGGCGCTGCTGTCGGTCCTCCCGGAGGCCCCGGGCACGCCGGTGGTCCTCACGGGCGAGCCCCCGGACCCGTCCCGAATCCCGTCCGGGTGCCGCTTCCACGTGCGCTGCCAGATCCTGGCGGGCGGAGAGGCGGAGGCAGCGGGAGTGGCGGACGCGTGCAGGGGCCAGGACTTGGCGGTGCTGAGCGGGGGCGGTCAATCACAGGTGGCCTGCCACTGGGCAGCTTCGCATGCGCCCCTCAGGGGCGCGGGGCTGTAACGATGTGCGGCTCCGCCGCGTGGGCGCGACAAGCCCCCACGCACCCGCAGACGGCCCACAAGGAGACTAGGCAGCCCCGTCGGCCGCCACCAACTCCCTGCACTTCTCCACGTCCTGCCCCATCTGAACCAACAGCGCGTCCAGCGTCTCGAACTTCGCCTGCCCCCGCACGAACGCCAAGAAGTCGACCGCGACATGCAACCCGTACAGATCGAGCCCCACCCGGTCGATGGCATACGCCTCCACCGTCCGCTCGGTCCCCTCGAACTGCGGATTCGTCCCCACGGAGATCGCCGCCGGCATCGCCTCACCCTGCGCGTGCAGCCACCCCGCGTACACACCGTCCGCCGGGATGGCCGTGTGCGGCAGCGTCTCGACGTTGGCCGTCGGGAAGCCCAGTTCCCGCCCGCGCTGCGCGCCCCGGACGACGACGCCCTCGACCCGGTGCGGCCGGCCGAGGATCTCCGCCGCGCCCTGGACGTCGCCCTCGGCGACCAGGCGCCGCGTCAGCGTGGAGGAGAACGGCTCCCCGCCGCCCGCCTCACCCGTCACGTACAGGTCGACGACCTCGACCTCGAAGTCGTAGGTCTTGCCCTGCGTGGCGAGGAACTCCACGTTCCCGGCGGCCTTGTGGCCGAAGCGGAAGTTGGGGCCCTCCACGACCGCCTTGGCGTGCAGCTTGTCGACCAGGACCTTGACGACGAAGTCGGCCGGGGACAGCTTCGAGAACTCGGCCGTGAAGGGGAGGATGAGCACCGCGTCCACGCCCAGGTCGGCCATGAGTTCGGCGCGGCGGTGGTGCGGGGCGAGCAGCGGCGGGTGGCTGCCGGGGCGGACGACCTCGCTGGGGTGCGGATCGAAGGTGACGACGACGGCGGGCACGCCCAGCTCCCGGGCGCGGTCCACGGCATGCCGGATGATCAGCTGGTGCCCGCGGTGCACTCCGTCGTAGGAGCCGATGGTGACGACGCTGCGCCCCCAGTCCTGGGGGATGTCCTCCAAGCCACGCCAGCGCTGCACTGTGCCTGCTCCTTGTCGAAAGCTCGTCGAACCCGTGTCCGGTCGGTTGTCCGTGATTGCCTCGTGCGCAGGTCTAAGGGTGCCATGCCGGGTCCCTCCTGCCCGCATCGGCATGGGGGCTGTGACAGGGCGCACGACACCGTACTGCGGCCCGGCGCCCTGAGGGGCCCCAACGCCGGTCACACGGGGACGCCCGCGCCCGCCAGGTTCCCGATCATCCGGTGGGAACTCGGCCCGACCAGCGCCGCCCACTCCTCGGGCGCCTCGGCCAGCCAGGCGGCGGCGCGGGCGGCGAAGCCGGGCACGTGCCGGCCCAGGTCGACCAGGGCGCGGTCGAAGCGGGTGGCGCCCTCCGGGGTGCGCACGAGGCGCAGTCCGATGCGGTGGACGAGGTCGCGCAGGTCGTCCCCGCCGTTGCGGGCGGCGGCGTGCAGGAGCGCGTCCAGGACGTCGGTGTCGTGCTCGCGGGCGAGGAGCGCGTCGCGCAGTTCACGGCGCAGCGGACGCGAGGCGGGGATGCCGGGCGGGGTGAGGACGGCGGCCAGGGCGCAGCGCAGCCGCACCGGGCCGTCCTCCAGCAGGCCCGTGATGAGCGGCAGGAGCACGGGCCGGGCGGCGGGGCCCCGGTCGAGCCGCTGGTCGGCGTACGCGGCCGTGTGCCCGGCGAGTTCCGGGCGCAGCGAGGCCGCCCGGCACACCACTGCGGCGACCCGCCGGGCCAGGCCCGGTGGGGCGGCGTCGGCGAGTGCCCGCAGGGCCTCCTCCCCGTCCGGCCGCTCCAGCCGGGCCGCGAAGGCCACGAGGACCGGCTCGGGGTCGGTCAGGAGGGCTCCGGCCAGCGCGTCCGGTGAGAACCGCGGGTCGCCCGCCGCGAAGTGCTCCAGCGCCCGCGGGAGGTAGCGGGCCCGGGTGTGGGGGTCCTGGACGAGGAGGGCGAGGGCGCCGCCGTGCAGGGCGCGGTCGGCGGGCCGGGCGAGCAGGGTGAGGGCCGCGTAGCGCAGGAGGGCGCGGTCGCCTCCGGTGCTCACGTGCGGCGCGACGCGCAGTCCGTGCGCCACCGCGGCGCTCCGCCGCGCGGGCCGCTCGTCGCGCGCCCACCGGTCGACGGCCCGGCACACCCCTGACGGCTCCTCCTCGGCCAGCACGGCGAGCAGTTCGTCGGCCCGCCGGTGCGCACGGTCGACGAGCACGTCCGTCAGACCGTCCAGGGCGCCGTGGCGGTGGGTGTGGAGGAGCGCCTGGGCGGCCGTGGCCACGGTCGCGTGCGGGGTGGCGGGCAGCGGCTGCTCGTCGTCGAACCAGCGGGCGAGCTGCGGTTGGACGGCTGCGGGGTCGGCGGCGAGGAGTCCGGCGACGGCGTCCAGGAAGCGGGGGCCGGCCTCGCACGGCGGCCCGTCGGCGTGGACCAGCCGCCGCAGCAGGGCGCAGCGCGCCTCCTCCGGGAGCCGTACGCCGGTCCAGAAGGCGGGCCCGAGCCCCTCCGGGACGGGCCGCTCCTGCCGCCGCCAGGCCACGATCCGGTCGGCGAGCAGCCCCAGCACCTCCGTGTACGGCGCCGCGTCGGGCAGGGCCGACAGCGTCCCGGCGAGCAGCCTGGCGGCCCACCAGGAGCGCGGATCGGCGTCCAGGGCGTGCACCAGGTCGGCCAGGCGGGAGGCCAGTTGACCGGGGCCGTGCCGGCGGCCGAGGTACAGCAGGGCCTGCACGACCGGCCCGATGCGGTGGTGCGGCACGGGATCGGAGTACGCATCCCCGCCCTCGGGTTGGTGGACGAGGGCGTGCAGGGCTTCGTCGAGGTCGAGGTGCATGCCCTGGAGCCAGTCGGCGAGCCCTTCGTGCGCGAAGCGGTAGCCGGGGCCGGCGGGCACGAGCAGGCCCTCGGCGAGCACGGCCGACGCCCAGCCGCTGCCGTCGCCGAACCGCTCCGGGGCGCTCCCCCACGGGAACACGGCCGCGAAGGCCTCCGGGTCCAGGTCCCCCGGCCCCGGTCCGAGGCTGCGCCGGGCGGCCTCGTGCACCTGCCCGGCGACCTTCGCGGCCAGGCGGCGTACGGCGGTGCCGTGCAGGCCGTCGCCGGCTGCCAGGCGCTGGGCGATCCGCAGGGACATCAGGTCGAGGTAGGCCGCGAAGACGTCGTTCCGGTCGACCGCTGCCGCCTCGGGGGGCTCGGTGAGGGCCGCCCGGACCTCGGCGAGCAGACCGAGGGTGAGGGGGTGCCGGGCGTCGGCCGGGGCGAGGGCGTGGCCGGCCAGGCCATGGCGCCGGTACGCCTCCCGGGCCTCGCTCTCGGTGAGGTCGCCGAGACTCAGGCACGGCTCCGCGGGGAAGGGCGCCGTCTCCCAGTACTCCGCCCGGCACGCCACCACCAGCCGGGCTCCCGTCTCCCGCAGCCACCGCACGGTCCCGTCCATCCAGTCGGCCGGACGGCGGGCCAGGGCCGGGGGCATCTCCTCGGGGCCGTCGAGCAGGAGCAGCAGCGGGCGGCCCGCGGACCGGGCGAGGTGGGCCAGGCGCTCGGGCGTGATGTCGCCCGGGCCGGCCGGGGCGGAGGCGGCCACGGCGGAGGCGGCCCGGTTCAGCGCCCGGCGTGCCGCGTCCGCCAGGGACGCGTCGCCGTGCCGCAGTTCACTTCCGCGCAGCCAGAGCGTGGGCTGCCCGTCCCGTCGGCGGCGCGCGGCGAGCGCCGCGAGTTCCGTCGTACGACCGCTGCCCGGGGGGCCGACGAGACCGAGCACTGCCGCCGGGCCGCCCGCGAACGCGTTGATCCCGGCCACCACGGCCGCCCGTTCGACCGGTTGCGGGACGCCGGTGCCGCCGGGCGGGCCCTCCAGGGCCACCGAGGCGGCGGTCAGGTCCAGCACCCCGGCCAGATTGAGGTCCGCGCCGTACGCGGGAACCGTCGCCGCGTTCTCCGCGAGCACGTCGGCCAGCGCCTGTGCGGCACCGGCGAGCCGGGAGCGCAGCGGTACGGCGAATCCGACGTCGCGGTGATCGGAGCTGAGGGCGGTGCCCAGCACCCCCACCACGGCGCCGGTCCCGGCGTCGAGCACCGGGCCGCCGGCCGCCCCGCCACCCAGTCGCAGTGCGTCCCGCCCCGCCGTTCCGACCGCCAGTTCCAGCGCGGCGTCGAGGCGGTGGAAGCGGTCCGTGGCGGCGTAGGTCACCGAGGCCGAGCCCAGCAGCCGTGCCTCGCGCCAGCCTCCGGCGGCGATCCGCACATACGTGCCGGTCCTGGCCCCCTCCCGCACGGTGACGGGCAGCGGCGGCACACCGAGCCCCTCGGTCCGTACGAGGGCCAGGTCCAGCTCGGGCAGCGGAGTGACCGCGTCGGCGGACACGACCCGGCGGCGGTCCCCGGCGCCGTGGAGGACGAGCCGGGGCAGGCCGTCGACGGCCTCGTGGCTGGTGATCAGCGTGCCGTGGTGGTCGGCCAGGAAGCCGGTGCCGCGGGGGCGGCCGGCCAGGTCGTGGATGCGGACGAGGGCGTCGCCGGAGACCGCCCCGTCCTCGTGCCGTGCTGGTCCGGGGAGGACTGGGGAGCCTTGTGAGCTGTCGTCCGTCTCCCGGGACCGGTTCCGCGACGCCATCGTCGAGCCTCCCCGCCGTACACCCGTGCCCTCGTGTTCGACAGTAGGGGCGGGATGATCAGCGGGACAGATCGCTCTGCGAAAGCGCCCCCTTCCGCTCCCCCGGTTCACTCCGAGCGCCCGCACGGACGGGTGAAGGAACGGGGGCGGCTGGATACACCCTAGGGGTGGGGGAACCGAGGGGGACCGTGGAGCGGCGGCAGTGGAGGTACCCCGTGGCCGCCGCTCCACGGGCGGAGACCCCGGCCCCGGTTCCTCCCGTCAGGCGAAGACGGCCAGGCTCTTGGCCTTGCCCCGGTGCTCCTCCACGAGCGCGAGGAAGCGGCCCTCCGGGTCGAAGACGGCGACCGGGCCGGAGCCCGCGTACGTCTCGGGCATGTCCAGCCGCACGCCGTTGGTGAGCAGCTTGGCCCGGCGGGTGTCGACGTCCCAGCGGGGGAACGCGGCCGTGGCGGCGTCGGCGATCGGCATCACGGTCAGCTCCTGCTGGAGCTGGTCGAGGGTGCGGGCCGCGTCCAGCTTGTAGGGGCCGACGCGGGTGCGGCGCAGGGCGGTGAGGTGACCGCCGACGCCCAGTCCGGCGCCCAGGTCGCGGGCGAGGGCGCGGATGTAGGTGCCGGAGGAGCAGACGACCGAGACGACCAGGTCGAGGACGGCCGTGCCGTCGTCGGCGACGGCGTCCCGGACGTCGTACACGCCGAAGGAGGAGACCGTCACGGGCCGGGCCGGGATGTCGAACTCCTCGCCCTCCCGGGCCCGCTTGTACGACCGCACGCCGTTGATCTTGATGGCGCTGACCTTGGACGGCACCTGCATGATGTCGCCGGTCAGCGCGGCGATGCCGGCGTCGATCGCGTCGCGGGTGACCTTGGAGGCGTCCGTGGAGGAGGTGATCTCCCCCTCGGCGTCGTCCGTGAGGGTGTTCTGCCCGAGCCGGATGGTGCCCAGGTATTCCTTCTCGGTCAGCGCGAGGTGGCCGAGGAGCTTGGTGGCCTTCTCGACGCCGAGGACGAGGACGCCCGTCGCCATCGGGTCGAGGGTGCCGGCGTGCCCGACGCGTCGCGTTCTGGCGATGCCGCGCATCTTGGCGACGACGTCGTGCGAAGTGAAGCCCGACGGCTTGTCGACGATGACGAGGCCGTCGGGCGTGGTGTGCTTCTGGGTCATTCTGCGCCGGTGTCCGTCTCGTCGTCCTCGTCGGGCTTGCGGTACGGGTCGGCGTCGCCGGCGTACTTCGCGCCCGCGGACGCCTCGCGCACCTTCTCGTCGGACTGGCGCGCCTTGTCGAGGAGGTCCTCGATGGTGCGGGCGTTGTCCGGGAGGGCGTCCATGACGAAGGCCAGGGTCGGCGTGAACTTCACACCGGCGGCCCGGCCGACCTCGGAGCGCAGGATGCCCTTGGCGCTCTCCAGGCCGGCGGCGGCCGCCGCGCGCTCCTCGTCGTCCCCGTACACCGTGTAGAAGACGGTCGCCTCCCTGAGGTCGCCGGTGACCCGGGTGTCCGTGATGGTGACGTGCGAGCCGAGCCGCGGGTCCTTGATCCCGCGCTGCAGCTTCTGGGCCACCACCTCTCGGATGAGGTCCGCCAGCCTCTTGGCACGCGCGTTGTCGGCCACTGGTCCGTCTCCTTAAGTGCTTACTTGTTGCTTCAGTCTTCGTCGCTGTGGAGCCTGCGTCGAACCGAGAGCAGTTCGACTTCGGGCCGCCCGGCGACGAGCCGCTCACAGCGGTCCAGGACGTCGGTGAGGTGTCCCGTCTCCCCTGAGACCACCGCGAGCCCGATCTCGGCCCTGCGGTGGAGGTCCTGATTCCCCGTCTCCGCCGCGCTCACCCCGTACTTGCGCTGGAGTTCGGCCACGATCGGACGGACGAGAGAGCGTTTCTCCTTGAGCGAGTGGACGTCGCCGAGGAGCAGATCGAAGGACAGAGTCCCCACATACATGTGTGTATCCGGATGTCCCGCCGGTTCGGGGTACGGGCGCCACGCTTCGACGCCGATACGGGAACCGTACACGCAACGGCCGGGGCCGATCGACGGAATAAGTCCCGCCGACCGGCCCCGATCGTGACTCAGGTCAGACGCGCGGCTTCTCGCGCATCTCGTACGTCGCGATGACGTCGTCGACCTTGATGTCGTTGAAGTTGCCGAGGTTGATACCGCCCTCGAACCCTTCGCGGATCTCGGTGACGTCGTCCTTGAAGCGACGCAGGCCCTCGATGTTGAGGTTCTCCGCGACCACCTTGCCGTCGCGGATGAGGCGCGCCTTGGTGTTGCGCTTGACCTCGCCGGAGCGGATGAGAACACCCGCGATGTTGCCCAGCTTGGACGACTTGAAGACCTCGCGGATCTCCGCCGTGCCGAGCTCGACCTCCTCGTACTCCGGCTTGAGCATGCCCTTGAGGGCCGCCTCGATCTCCTCGATCGCCTGGTAGATGACCGAGTAGTACCGGACGTCGACACCCTCGCGCTCGGCCATCTGCTGCGCACGCCCGGCGGCGCGCACGTTGAAGCCGATGACGATGGCGTCGGAGCCCATGGCCAGGTCGATGTCGGACTCCGTGACCGCACCGACACCGCGGTGCAGGACGCGGATGTCGACCTCTTCGCCGACGTCCAGCTGGAGCAGCGAGGACTCCAGCGCCTCGACGGATCCGGAAGCGTCACCCTTGATGATCAGGTTCAGCTGCTGGACCTCGCCGGCCTTGAGCACCTTGTCCAGGTCCTCCAGCGAGACGCGGCGCGTGCGCTTGGCGAACGCGGCGTTGCGCTCACGGGCGGCGCGCTTCTCGGCGATCTGACGGGCCGTACGGTCCTCGTCGACCACCAGGAAGTTGTCGCCCGCACCCGGGACGTTGGTCAGGCCCAGGACCTGGACCGGCGTCGACGGGCCGGCCTCGGCCACGCTGTTGCCGTTGTCGTCGTGCATCGCCCGGACGCGGCCGTACGCGTCGCCGACCACCATGGTGTCGCCGACCCGCAGGGTGCCGCGCTGGACGAGGACCGTCGACACGGCACCGCGGCCGCGGTCGAGGCGGGACTCGATCGAGATGCCCTGCGCGTCCTGGTTCGGGTTGGCCCGCAGGTCGAGCGAGGCATCGGCCGTGAGGATCACGGCCTCCAGCAGGGAGTCGATGTGCAGACCCTGCTTGGCGGAGATGTCGACGAACATGGTGTCGCCGCCGTACTCCTCGGCCACCAGGCCGTACTCGGTCAGCTGACCGCGCACCTTGGTCGGGTCGGCACCCTCGACGTCGATCTTGTTGACCGCGACGACGATCGGGACCTCGGCCGCCTTGGCGTGGTTGAGCGCCTCGACCGTCTGCGGCATGACGCCGTCGTTGGCCGCGACGACGAGGATCGCGATGTCCGTCGACCGGGCACCACGGGCACGCATGGCGGTGAACGCCTCGTGACCCGGGGTGTCGATGAAGGTGATCTTGCGCTCTTCTTCGTTGACCTCGGTCGCGACCTGGTAGGCACCGATGTGCTGGGTGATGCCGCCGGCCTCGCCCGCGATGACGTTCGTCTTGCGGATGGCGTCGAGGAGCCGGGTCTTACCGTGGTCGACGTGACCCATGACGGTGACGACGGGCGGGCGGACCATCAGGTCCTCCTCGTCGCCCTCGTCCTCGCCGAACTCGATGTCGAAGGACTCGAGGAGCTCGCGGTCCTCCTCCTCCGGGCTGACGATCTGAACCGTGTAGTTCATCTCGTCGGCGAGGAGCTGCAGCGTCTCGTCGGAGACGGACTGCGTGGCCGTGACCATCTCGCCGAGGTTCATCATGACCGCGACGAGCGACGCCGGGTTGGCGTTGATCTTCTCCGCGAAGTCGGTGAGGGAAGCACCGCGCGACAGGCGAACGGTCTCGCCGTTGCCGCGAGGCAGCATCACACCGCCGACCGACGGGGCCTGCATGGCCTCGTACTCCTGGCGCCTCTGCCGCTTCGACTTGCGGCCACGACGCGCGGGACCACCGGGACGACCGAAGGCACCCTGCGTGCCACCACGGCCACCGGGACCACCGGGACGGCCACCGAAGCCGGGACGGCCACCGCCGCCGGGACCACCCGGACGGCCGGCGAAACCGCCGCCACCGGGACCACCGGGACGACCGGCGAAACCGCCACCGCCGCCACCAGGACGGCCGGCGAAGCCGCCGCCACCCGGACGACCGCCGCCGCCACCGGGACGACCGCCGCCACCGGGACCGCGGCCACCGGGGCCACCGCCGCCGGGACGCGGGCCGGCAGCAGGACGCTGCGGCATCATGCCGGGGTTCGGACGCGGGCCACCGGGACCGCCGCCGGGACGCGGGCCGCCGCCCTGCGGACGGGGCATGCCGCCCGGGGTCGGACGCGCGCCGCCCGGAGCCTGCGGACGAGGACCGCCGCCGGCACCCTGCGGACGGGGGCCGCCCTGGCCCTGCGGACGCGGGGCGCCACCGGGCGCACCGGGGCCGCCGGGACGCGGGGCACCGCCCGGACGGGGCGCCTGCGGGCGCGCCATGCCGGTGGAGCCACCAGAGGTGAACGGGTTGTTGCCCGGACGGGGACCCGCCGGACGGGCACCGGGACGCGGAGCGCCGCCACCCGGACGCGGGGCGCCGGGACGGTCGCCACGGTCACCGCGGCCCTGGCCACCCTGGCCGGGACCGCCCTGGCGCGGAGCACCCGGACGCGGCGTCTGGCCGGCCGGACGCGGGGCGCCCGGACGCGGGCCGGAGCCCTGGCCCTGAGAGGCGGCCGGTGCGGCGGGAGCCGTCGGGGGTGCCGTGAACTCGGGCGTGGTCGGAGCCGGGGACGCCGGGGCGGGCCGCGGCGCGGGCTTCGGGCCCGGGGTGGGACGGGGGCCGGGAGTGGCCGGCGCGGCCGGAGCCGCGGGCTTCTCTGCGGCGGCCGGCTTGGGGGCCGGCGGGCGCGGGGCGGCCGGACGGGCAGCCTGCGCGGGAGAGGGGGCGCCCGGCTTCGCCGGGGCAGCCTTGCGGGCGGGGGCGGGCTTGCCGCCACCGCTGCCCTGCTGGAGGGCGTCCGTCAGCTTGCGTACAACGGGCGCTTCGATCGTCGAAGACGCCGAACGGACGAATTCACCGAGTTCCTGGAGCTTGGCCATGACGACCTTGCTCTCGACGCCGAACTCCTTGGCGAGTTCGTAGACCCGGACCTTAGCCACTTCGCTCCTTTGAGGTCCGGGTTGCGTCCGGACCGTCGCTAGTTCATGGGCGTACTCATCGCGTACTCATCGAGTGCTCATCGCAATCTCGACCTGCTTTCGACTCGCGAGGTACCTAGCCGTACGGGGTTCCGTACGGCACGTCTTACCGTGTTGCCTGCTCGGCAACTGTTGTCTGCTCGACGTATCGGCGCAACGCCTTTGTGTCGAGCGGCCCCGGGACGCGCAGTGCCCGCGGGAACGCCCGGCGGCGTACCGCCTGGTCGAGACAGACCGGTGCGGGGTGAACGTACGCACCCCGGCCGGGCAGCGTACCGCGTGGATCAGGGACGCACTCGTCCTTGATCGCCACGATCCGCAGCAGTTCGGCCTTGGCCGCTCGCTCCCGACACCCCACACAGGTGCGTTCAGGGCATGCGCGGGCGCGCGTCCGGCCAGACACTGTTAAGTCTACCTCCCCGTACGCCCCTCACCCCTTTTGGGGCAGGGATCGAACAGTTGCCGCGCGGGAACCTGTCGTGTTCTGAACGACGCGCGGCTTGGATCTATTCCCCGGAGCTGTTGGCGGCGGGTTCGGTGTCCGGGCGGATGTCGATCCGCCAGCCGGTCAGCCGGGCCGCGAGGCGGGCGTTCTGCCCCTCCTTGCCGATGGCCAGGGACAGCTGGTAGTCGGGCACGGTCACCCGGGCCGACCGGGTCGCCATGTCCACGATCTCCACCTTGGAGACACGGGCCGGCGACAGCGCGTTCGCCACCATGTCGCCCGGGTCCTCCGACCAGTCGACGATGTCGATCTTCTCGCCGTTCAGCTCGCCCATGACGTTGCGCACGCGGCCGCCCATGGGGCCGATGCAGGCGCCCTTGGCATTCAGGCCGGAACGGGTGGACCGTACGGCGATCTTCGTGCGGTGACCGGCCTCACGGGCGATCGCGGCGATCTCCACCGAGCCGTCGGCGATCTCCGGCACCTCCAGGGCGAAGAGCTTCTTCACCAGGTTGGGGTGCGTGCGCGACAGCGTCACGGACGGGCCGCGGACGCCCTTGGCGACCCTGACCACGTAGCTGCGCAGCCGCATGCCGTGCTGGTAGGTCTCCCCCGGCACCTGCTCCTGCACGGGCAGGATGGCCTCCAGCTTGCCGATGTCGACCAGCACGTTCTTCGGGTCGCGGCCCTGCTGGACCACGCCGGTGACGATGTCGCCCTCGCGGCCGGCGTACTCGCCGAGCGTCGCGTCGTCCTCGGCGTCGCGCAGGCGCTGCAGGATGACCTGCTTGGCCGTGGTGGCGGCGATACGGCCGAAACCGGACGGGGTGTCGTCGAACTCGCGGGGCTCCTGCCCCTCCTCGAGGTCGTCGGGGTCCTCCTTCGCCCACACGGTCACATGGCCGGTCTCCCGGTTGAGCTCCACGCGCGCGTGGCGGCGGCTTCCCTCGGTGCGGTGGTAGGCGATGAGGAGGGCCGACTCGATCGCCTCGACCAGCAGGGGAAAGGAGATCTCCTTCTCCCGAACCAAGCCCCGCAGGGCGCTCATGTCGATGTCCACGGCTACGCCTCCTCTTCCTTCTTGTTGTCCTTGCGGCTGAATTCGACCTGGACACGCGCCCGGACGATGTCGTCGAAGGCGAGTCTGCGCGCGGTGGGCTTGCGGCCCTTCACGCCGGGCACCTCCGTGTCGACACCCTCGTCGTCGACCTTCAGGATCCTGGCGACCAGTTCGCCGCCCTCGGCCAGCTGGAACTTCACCAGCCGCTCGGTGGCGCGGACGTAGTGCCGGTGTTCCGTGAGGAGGCGCTCCGCGCCCGGGGTGCCCACTTCGAGGGTGTACTCGCCCTCGCCCATCGCGTCCGTCTCGTCGAGCTTCGCCGAGAGCACGCGGCTCACATCGGCGATCTGGTCCAGGTCGGCGCCGGTGTCCGAGTCGACGACGACGCGCAGCACACGCTTGCGTCCGACGGAGTCCACTTCGATCTCTTCGAGGTCCAGGCCCTGAGAGGTGACGAGCGGCTCCAGCAGTCCTCGCAGCCTCTCGCTCTGGGTGGTGCTCATCCGGGTGACTCCTCGGCCGCGTGTGCTGTTGTGGGATGGGTCGCGTGTCTGGTCAAAGGGTATCCGGTCGCGGGGAGTGTTGCCGTCCACCCGGTCACGAACAGTGCCGCTGAGTGATGTGGGGCGGGGGCCCGGGTACCGTGATCACGGGCGTGCAGCCCCGTGCAGTCCCTTCTTTCTCGAATGTTTCTCGAAACGAGCCCCGAGGACGTCTGACGTGCCGTTCCCCCCATCGCCGCGTGCCCGCTCGGGGCCGCGCAGAAGGAGCCTGCTCGCCGTCGCCCCGGCGGCCCTCGCCCTGACGGGCTGCACCGGCGGGGATTCCGGTGGCCCGGCCGGGGACGGCCAGCCCGCCGCCGACCGGGCACGCGCGCGTGCGGCCCGTGACAGCGAGGCCCTGGTGGAGCGCTACGACGCGGTGATCGCCGCCCGGCCGGGGCTCGCCGGTCGGCTGCGGCCGCTGCGCGAGGAAGTCGTGCGCCACGCGCGGGCCCTCGGTGGTGGCCGGAAAGCGTCGCCCTCGGCGTCCCCTTCGGCATCGGTGTCCTCTTCGGCCTCGCCCTCGGCGTCCGCGGCCGTGCCGGACAACGACAAGGACGCCCTCGCCGGGCTCGCCTCGGCGGAGAAGGAGCTCGCCGACCGGCGGGCCAAGGCGCTGGGCGGGGTGCCGGGTGAGCTGGCGCGGCTGCTGGCGTCGGTGGCGGCGGCCGGAGCGGTGCACGTGTATCTGCTGACGGAGGGGGACGCGTGAGCGAGGAGAAGGACCGGGAGCTGCGGGCTCTTCAGGCCGCGCTGGCGGCCGAGCACGCGGCGGTGTACGGCTACGGCGTCGTCGGCGGGAGGATCGCCGACGGGCGGCGCACCGAGGCGGTCACGGCGTACGACGCGCACCGGGCCCGCCGGGACGCGCTGGTGCGTGAGGTGAAGGACCTGGGCGGCCGGCCGGTGGCCGCGTCCGCCGGTTACGCGCTGCCGTTCCAGGTGCCGGACTCGGCGGCCGCCGTGCGGCTCGCCGCCGAGCTGGAGGACCGGGTGGCCGGGGTGTACGCCGACCTGGTGCGCGCGGCGGGCGGCGGTCGGCGGGCCCTGGCCGCGGAGGCACTGCGGGAAGCGGCGGTACGGGCGGTGCGCTGGCGCGGCGAGAGCGTAGCCTTCCCTGGGCTCGCGGAGCGGGCCGGCACGGCCCCGCCCTCGGCGGCGCCGACGGCGTGACCCGCGCGGGGCACGCACCGAGGACAGTACGAAGGGACGACTCGCTCATGGTTTTCGAACCGCCGAAGCGCCTGGTAAGGGCGCTCGGTGAGACGGCACCGGACGGTGACGACTGGCTGGAGAAGCTGCCCGGAACGGCGCAGCGGGCCGTCGCGCTACGCGAGTTGACCGTGGAGCGGGTGCAGGTGCCCGGCGGGCGCAGCAGCCTGGTCGTGCTGGTGCGGGCGGCGGACGGGACGCCGGCCGTGCTCAAGCTGGCGCCGGGCCGGGCCCGCCCGGAGGCGGAGCGGGCCGCGCTGGCGCACTGGGCCGGGCGGGGTGCCGTACAGCTGCTCGAAACCACCTCGACCGAGGGCGTCCTGCTGTTGGAGCGGCTGCATCCGGACGTGTCGGTGCGGTCGCTGCCGGAGGCGAAGGCCCTGCTGGAGGCGGCGGGGACGCTGCGGCGGCTGTGGGTGGAGCCGCCCGCCGGTTTCTCCTTCGAGACCGTGGCCGAGCGGACCGGGCGGCAGGCGGAGGCGATGCGGGCGCGCGCGCAGGCCGCTCCCGAGGTGGCGCCCCTGGTCGACGTGGCGCTCGCGGCGCGCGAGGAGCTGCTGGCCGCGCCGCCCGAACACCGGCTGCTGCACGGCACGTTCCGGCAGAGCAAGGTGCTCGCCGGGGAGCGGATGCCGTGGCTGGCCGTAGGACCCGACCCGGTGGTCGGCGAGTGCGCCTTCGATCTGGCCCGGCTGGTCCGGGACCGGGTGGAGGACCTGATCGCCCAGCCGTCCGGCGCGGCCACGACCCGGCGCCGGGTAAAGCGGCTCGCCGAGTCCCTGGACGTGGACCAGGAGCGGCTGCGGGGCTGGACGCTGTTCCGGGCCGTGGAGTCGGGCGTGCGGGCGGGGCGGGTCGGACGGCCGCGCGACGCGGAGCTGCTGCTGGAGTTCGCGAGCTGGCTGTAGGGCGCCGGGCCGCACCCGGCCGGGGCCTCGTCGTCGGGTAACCGGGCGGACTGTTTCGGCCAGTCCGCCCGGTCCTGTCCGTGCTACGCCGTGAGGCGGGCGACGGCTTCCTCGACCGTCAGTTCCTCGCGCTCGCCGGTGCGGCGGTCCTTCAGTTCCACCACGCCGTCGGCCGCGCGCCGGCCGGCCACCAGGATCTGCGGGACGCCGATCAGCTCGGAGTCCGTGAACTTGACGCCCGGGGAGACGCCGGGCCGGTCGTCGACCAGGACGCGGACACCGGCGGCGGCCAGCTTCTGGGAGATGTCCAGGGCCAGTTCGGTCTGGAGGGCCTTGCCGGCGGCAACCACGTGGACGTCGGCCGGGGCAACCTCGGCGGGCCAGCACAGGCCCTTGTCGTCGGCGCTCTGCTCGGCCAGGGCGGCGACAGCGCGGGAGACGCCGATGCCGTACGAGCCCATGGTGACGCGGACCGGCTTGCCGTTCTGGCCGAGGACGTCGAGCTTGAGGGCGTCGGCGTACTTGCGGCCCAGCTGGAAGATGTGGCCGATCTCGATGGCGCGGTCGAGGACGAGGCCGGTGCCGCACTTCGGGCAGGGGTCGCCCTCCTGCACGACGACGACGTCCACGTACTCGCCGACCTCGAAGTCGCGGCCCGCGACGACGTTCTTCGTGTGCGTGCCGGCCTTGTTCGCGCCGGTGATCCAGGACGTGCCGGGGGCCACGCGCGGGTCGGCGATGTACGTGACCTTCTCCAGGCCCCGCGGTCCGACGTAGCCGCGGACCAGGTCGGGGCGGGCCGCGAAGTCCGTCTCGGTGACCAGTTCGACGGTGGCCGGGGCGAAGTGCGCCTCGACCTTGTCCATGTCGACCTCGCGGTCCCCGGGGACGCCCACGGCGACGATCTCGCCGTCGACCTTCACGAGGAGGTTCTTCAGCGTGGCCGAGGCCGGGACGCCGAGGGAGGCCGCGAGGGTCTCGATGGTCGGGGTGTCGGGGGTCGGGATGTCCTCGGCGGCCGGCACGTCCGAGCCGTCGACGGGCTTCAACTCGTACGTGATCGCCTCGGTGTTCGCGGCGAAGTCGCAGTTGGGGCAGTCGGCGAAGGTGTCCTCGCCGGCCTCGGCCGGGGCCAGGAACTCCTCGGACTTGGAGCCGCCCATCGCACCGGCGGTCGCGGCGCAGATGCGGTAGTCGAGGCCGAGGCGCGCGAAGATCTTCTGGTAGGCCTCGCGGTGCAGGGCGTAGGACTTGGCGAGGCCCTCGTCCTCGGTGTCGAAGGAGTAGGAGTCCTTCATCAGGAACTCGCGGCCGCGCAGGATGCCGGCGCGGGGGCGGGCCTCGTCGCGGTACTTGTTCTGGATCTGGTAGAGGATGACCGGCAGGTCCTTGTAGGAGGACGCCTGGTCCTTCACCAGGAGGGTGAAGATCTCCTCGTGGGTGGGGCCGAGGAGGTAGTCGCCGCCCTTGCGGTCCTGGAGGCGGAACAGCTCGGGGCCGTACTCCTCCCAGCGGCCGGTGGCCTCGTAGGGCTCGCGCGGCAGGATGGCGGGGAGCAGGACCTCCTGGGCGCCGACGGCGTCCATCTCCTCACGGACGATCCGCTCGACGTTGGCCAGCACCTTCTTGCCCAGCGGCAGCCAGCTCCAGATGCCGGCGGCGGTGCGGCGCACGTAGCCGGCCCGGACGAGGAGCTTGTGGCTGAGGACCTCGGCGTCCGCCGGGTCGTCGCGCAACGTCTTCGCCAACAACTGGGACATGCGCTGGACCGGTACGTTCGCCATGGTTCCTCTGCTCCTGCGTGTAGGTGATGGCAGGAGGTTAGCCGGGGGGTGCGGGGCGGTGGAAATCGGTTAACGGCGGAGGAGCGGGAGCGGGGCTCCCATCACCGCGTACGGCTTCGGGGCGCTCGGGAAGAGGACCCGGCGGGCGAGGTCCTGGTAGCCGAGGGAGCGGTAGAGGGCGCGGGCGGGGCTCTCGGTGTCGATCGCGGAGAGGATCGAGCGGGGTTCTGCGGCGCCGTCGGTGATGGTGGTGATCAGGGAGCGTCCGAGGCCGCGGTTCTGGTACACGGGGTGGACGTGCAGTTCGGTGATCACGAAGCTGTCGTCGAGCCAGTGGTCGTTGTCCTGGGCGCGGAGGTAGGGTTCGACGACGGTGGACCACCAGTGGGTGCGGTCGTTGGGCATGCCGTAGACGAAGCCGACGAGGTTGCCGTCGGCTGTGGCGCCGAGGGCGCGGGCCCCCGGGTACGTCATGTGGCGCAGGACGATCTGGCGGCGGACGGCTACCTCGTCCGGGCCTAGGCCGAAGGCCACGGCCTGGACGGCCAGCGCCTCGTCTACGTGGGCGGAGAGGTCGAGTGGGCCGATCACCAGGTCCATGGCGGGGAGCCTACAGGGGGGTTCCCGTTCGATGCCGGGTGCCGGTTGGATGTGGCTGATCGCGCAGTTCCCCGCGCCCCTTTGAGGGCGCCTTCAGAACAGGACGCTCATGAAAGCTCCCACTTCCTGGAAGCCCACCCTCTGGTAGGCCCTCCTGGCCGCCGTGTTGAAGTCGTTGACGTAGAGGCTGACCACGGGGGCGACGTCGGCCAGGGCGTAGCGCAGTACGGCCGCCATGCCGGGGGCCGCAAGGCCGGTGCCCCGGTACTCGGGGGCCACCCACACGCCCTGGATCTGGCAGGCGCGGTCCGTCGCGGCGCCGATCTCAGCCTTGAAGACGACCTTGCCGTCGGCGTCGAACCGGGCGAAGGCGCGGCCGGAGCCGACGAGTTCGGCGACGCGGGCCTGGTAGAGCAGGCCGCCGTCGCCGGCCAGCGGGGAGACGCCGACCTCCTCGGTGAACATCGCGACGCAGGCCGGCATGATCGTCTCCATCTCGTCCTTGCGGACGCGACGGACGTAGGGGTCCGGGGTGACGCCGGCCGGGAGGCGGTCGGTGATCATGAGCGGCTGGTGCCGGCGGACCTCGCGGGCCGGGCCCCACTGGGGTTCCAGCAGCCGCCACAGGTCGGAGGTGGCGCCGGAGGGGCCGACGATGGAGGAGCAGCGGCGGCCGGCACGGCGGGCGCGGTCGGCGAAGGCGCGGACGGCGCGCGGGCCGGCGCAGATCGGGACCAGATTGGCGCCGGCGTAGCAGAGCGAGGTGAGTATGCCGTCCTCGTACCAGCCCCACATCTCGCCGCCGAGCCGCCACGGGTCCAGTCCGGCGATCTGTACGCGGGACGTCACGAAGGCGTTCGCGACCGGCTCGCGGTCGAGGACGGCGAGCGCCGCGTCCAGGTCGCTCGGTTCGAGGACCCGTGAGGTGGTCTGCGTCAACACGTGCGGGCCTCACGAACTGGGGTTGCTGGTCTCCGCACTATAGCTGCGCTGCTTGGGCGGGGCGCCTGGGAGCCCGGGGCTTCCGGTTGCCGGGCGGGTGCGGGACGTCTGTGGCTTGTCGCGCAGTTCCCCGCGCCCCCGGAAAGGCGGGGCGCGGGTCCCATCGTCGTCGAGTGGTCAGCCCGCGACCGCCACCGACGGCTCGCCCGAGGTCACGCCGTCCTTCTCCATCTGCTCGGCCAGCTTCATGGCCTCTTCGATGAGGGTTTCCACGATCTTGGACTCGGGGACGGTCTTGATGACCTCGCCCTTGACGAAGATCTGGCCCTTGCCGTTGCCGGAGGCGACGCCGAGGTCGGCCTCGCGGGCCTCGCCGGGGCCGTTGACGACGCAGCCCATGACGGCGACGCGGAGCGGGACCTCCATGCCGGTGAGGCCGGCGGTGACCTCTTCGGCCAGCTTGTAGACGTCGACCTGGGCGCGGCCGCAGGAGGGGCAGGAGACGATCTCCAGGCCGCGCTCCTTGAGGTTCAGCGACTCCAGGATCTGGATGCCGACCTTGACCTCCTCGGCGGGGGGCGCCGAGAGCGAGACGCGGATCGTGTCGCCGATGCCCTGGGAGAGGAGCGCGCCGAAGGCGACGGCCGACTTGATGGTGCCCTGGAAGGCCGGGCCCGCCTCCGTGACGCCGAGGTGCAGCGGGTAGTCGCACTGGGCGGCGAGCTGCTTGTACGCCTCGATCATGACGACCGGGTCGTTGTGCTTGACGGAGATCTTGATGTCGCGGAAGTCGTGCTCCTCGAAGAGGGACGCCTCCCACAGGGCCGACTCGACGAGGGCCTCGGGGGTCGCCTTGCCGTACTTCTGGAGCAGGCGGCGGTCCAGGGAGCCGGCGTTGACGCCGATGCGGATCGGGGTGCCGTGGTCCCGGGCCGCCTTGGCGATCTCCTTGACCTTGTCGTCGAACTGCTTGATGTTGCCGGGGTTGACGCGGACCGCCGCGCAGCCGGCCTCGATGGCCGCGAACACGTACTTCGGCTGGAAGTGGATGTCGGCGATGACCGGGATCTGCGACTTGCGGGCGATGGTCGCGAGGGCGTCGGCGGGCTCTTCCGGCGCTCGGCGAGCTTGGTCGGAACGGACGGCATGCCGAGAGAAATCGCAGTCATCTGCTGTGCAACCCCAAGTCGTGGATCAAGGTCCGGTCCCGTGAGCAGCGGGCTCCGAGCTTCGAGATTACGGCACATGCCTCGGGGCGGGCACATCCCACCCACCGTGCCACCCGATGGGAGGCGGCCCGGCGGAAAGCATGCCGGGCCGCCGCGAACGCCGTATGACTAGGAGATTCTCACCGGGTTAACCACGTCGGCGATCAGGACCAGGATGGTGAAGCAGATGAAGATCCCGGCGACGACGTAGGCGACCGGCATGAGCTTCGCCACGTCGAAGGGGCCCGGGTCCGGCCGGCGCAGCAGCTTGGCCGTGTTGCGGCGCAGCGACTCCCACAGGGCGCCCGCGATGTGGCCGCCGTCGAGCGGCAGCAGCGGGAGCATGTTGAACAGGAACAGGGAGAGGTTGAAGCCGGCGACCAGCATGAGGGCCATGGCCAGCTGCTGGGTGGGCGGGATGTCGAGGGTGAAGATCTCGCCGCCGACGCGGGCCGCGCCGACCACGCCCATCGGGGAGTCGGCCTCGCGCTCTGCGCCGTCGAAGGCCGCGTTCCACAGGGCGGGGACCTTGCCCGGCAGGGCGGCGAGGGAGTCGACGGCCTCGCCGATGCGGTCGCCCATCCAGGTCACCGAGTCGCCGAAGTCCTGCTTGACCACGCCGGTGGCGGCGCTGAAGCCGAGGAAGCCGGCCTGGACGTACTGGCCCTCGACGATCTGGCCGGAGGCGTCCTTCTTGGCGACCTGGTTGGTGGCGATCTTCGCGTGCAGGGTGACGTCCTTGCCGTCCCGCTCGACGACGATCGGCACCTCCTTGCCGGGGGTGGCGCGGATGAGGTCGGACAGCTTGTTCCAGTCGTCGGTCTTCACCCCGTTGAAGGAGACGATCTTGTCGCCCGCCTTGAGGCCCGCAGCGGCCGCGGGGGCGGCCGGGTCGCCCTTCTCGCACTTGTCGCGGTTCTCGTTCTGCGCGATGACGCACTGGGAGACCGAGCTGACCGTGGTGGTCTGCTGGGTGATGCCGAAGCCCATCAGGACGGTGAGGAACAGCGCCACCGCCAGGACCAGGTTCATGAAGGGGCCCGCGAACATCACGATCACGCGCTTCCAGGGGGCGCGCGTGTAGAACATGCGGTTCTCGTCGCCCGGCTTGAGCTCCTCGTAGGCGGCGGTGCGGGCGTCCTCGATCATGCCGCGCCAGGGGGAGGTGGAGCGGGCTTCCATCCGGCCGTCGGGGCCGGGCGGGAACATGCCGATCATGCGGATGTAGCCGCCGAACGGGATGGCCTTGATGCCGTACTCCGTCTCGCCCTTGTTGCGCGAGAAGAGAGTGGGGCCGAAGCCGACCATGTACTGCGGCACGCGGATGCCGAAGAGCTTGGCGGTGGACAGGTGCCCCAGCTCGTGCCACGCGATCGAGAACAGCAGGCCGACCGCGAAGAGGAGTATGCCGAGGATGAACATCAGGGTCGTCATGCACGGGCCTCCGCCGTCTGTGCCGCCAGTTGCCGGGCCCGGGTCCGCGCCCAGGTCTCCGCTTCGAGGACGTCCGACACGGTGAGTGAGGTTCCCGTACGCGGGGTGCCGTGCTCCTCGACGACCCGGGTGACGGTGTCCATGATCCCGTTGAACGGCAGTGCGCCCTGACGGAACGCCTCCACGCACTCCTCGTTGGCCGCATTGAACACCGCCGGGGCGGTGCCCGCGAGCTCGCCCACGTGCCGGGCGAGGTTCACCGACGGGAAGGCCTCGTTGTCGAGCGGGAAGAACTCCCAGGTCGAGGCCTTGCTCCAGTCGAAGGTGGGCGCCGCGTCGGGGACGCGCTCGGGCCAGCCGAGGCCGATGGCGATGGGCCCGCGCATGTCGGGCGGGGTCGCCTGGGCCAGTGTCGATCCATCTGTGAACTCAACCATCGAGTGGACATACGACTGGGGATGCACGACGACCTCAATGCGGTCGAAGGGAATGTCGTAGAGGAGGTGTGCCTCGATGACCTCCAGGCCCTTGTTGACGAGGGTCGCGGAGTTGATCGTGATGACCGGGCCCATGGCCCACGTGGGGTGGGCGAGGGCGTCCTCGACGGTGACGTTCGCCAGCTCGGCCTTCGTACGGCCGCGGAACGGGCCGCCGGAGGCGGTGACGACCAGCTTGCGGACGTCGGCGCGGGTGCCGGCGGCCAGGGCCTGGAAGAGGGCGGCGTGCTCGGAGTCGACCGGGATGATCTGCCCGGGCTTGGCGAGGGCCTTGACCAGCGGGCCGCCCACGATGAGCGACTCCTTGTTGGCGAGCGCGAGGGTGCGGCCCGCCTCCAGGGCGGCCAGGGTCGGGGCGAGTCCGATGGAGCCGGTGATGCCGTTCAGGACGGTGTGGCAGTCGGAGGCCGCGACCTGGGACGCCGCGTCCGGGCCGGCGAGGATCTCCGGGAGCGGCTCGCTCGTGCCGTACTGCGCGGTGAGCGCCTCGCGCAGGGCCGGTACGACGTCCTCGCGGGCCACGGCGACCGTCCGCACCCGCAGCCGGTGCGCCTGCTCGGCGAGGAGGGCGACCCGGCCGCCGTTGGCCGAGAGGCCGGTGACCCGGAACCGGCCGGGGTTGCGCAGCACGAGGTCGATGGCCTGGGTGCCGATGGACCCGGTGGAGCCGAGGATCACCACGTCCTTGGGGCCGTCGCCCGCTACGGGGTCGTACACCAGGTGGGGATCGGCGAGGGGGGCTGGACTGTCGCTCATTGCTCCATTGTTGCCGTAAGGCCGGTGTGTGAGGACAGCGCATCCCCATCCCGGGGGCGCGCGCCATCTCTGTGCACGCCCCCAGGCGGGCCGGGCCTAGCGGATCGGCCGGTGGACGTTCTCCTTCTGGCTCGGTCCCGGTGTCGCGTCCGCGATCCAGGGGCCGTCGCCCGACGGGTCGACGATGCCCTGCTCCAGCCACTCGTACGTGCCGGACAGGACGCCCTTGACGACCGTGCGGTCGAGGTCGTCGGTGTTGGTCCACAGGCGGGTGAAGAGCTCCTCGACGCGGATCCTCGCCTGGCGGCAGAAGACGTCGGCGAGCTGGTAGGCCTCGCGGCCGTGGTCGCCCTGGCTGCGCAGCAGTTCGGCCCGCACGCAGGACGCGCTCATGGCGAACAGCTCGGCGCCGATGTCGACGATCCGGCCGAGGAAGCCCTGCTTGGACTCCATGCGGCCCTGCCAGCGGGACATGGCGTAGAAGGTGGAGCGGGCGAGCTTGCGGGCGGTGCGCTCGACGTAGCGCAGGTGCCCGGAGAGGTCCACCTCGTGCTTGAACTCGCCGTAGGAGGCCGGGAGCTGGCCGGGGCCGGCGACCAGTTTCGGCAGCCACTTGGCGTAGAAGACGCCCGCGTTCGCGCCGGCCCTGGCCTTGTCGCCGAGGGACTTCTCGGGGTCGATGAGGTCGCCGGCGACCGAGAGGTGGGCGTCGACGGCCTCGCGCGCGATCAGCAGGTGCATGATCTCGGTGGAGCCCTCGAAGATGCGGTTGATGCGCAGGTCGCGCAGGAGCTGCTCGGCGGGGACGGCGCGCTCACCGCGGGCGCGGAGGGATTCGGCCGTCTCGAAGCCGCGGCCGCCGCGGATCTGGACGAGCTCGTCGGCCATCGTCCAGGCCATCTCGGAGGCGTAGAGCTTGGCGAGGGCGCCTTCGATGCGGATGTCGTTGCGGTCCTCGTCGGCCATCTGCGAGGCCAGGTCCGTCACGGCCTCCAGGGCGAAGGTGGTGGCCGCGATGAAGGAGATCTTGGAGCCGACCGCCTCGTGGTGCGCGACGGGCTTGCCCCACTGCTCGCGGGCTGCGGACCACTCCCGGGCGATCTTCAGGCACCACTTGCCGGCGGCGACACAGGAGGCCGGCAGCGAGAGCCGCCCGGTGTTGAGGGTGGTCAGAGCGATCTTGAGGCCCTGGCCCTCCTCGCCGACGCGGTTGGCGGCGGGCACGCGGACCTGGTGGAAGCGGGTGACGCCGTTCTCGATGCCGCGCAGGCCCATGAAGGCGTTGCGGTTCTCGACGGTGACGCCCGGCGCGTTCGTCTCCACGACGAAGGCGGTGATGCCGCCGCGGTGGCCCTCGCTCTTCGGGACCCGGGCCATGACGACCAGCAGGTCGGCGACGACGCCGTTGGTGGTCCACAGCTTCACGCCGTCGAGGACGTAGTCGTCGCCGTCCGGGATCGCCGTGGTGGCGAGACGGGCCGGGTCGGAGCCGACGTCGGGCTCGGTGAGCAGGAAGGCGCTGATGTCCGTGCGGGCGCAGCGCGGGAGGAAGCGCTCGCGCTGGTCCTGGGTGCCGAACAGCTTCAGCGGCTGGGGCACGCCGATCGACTGGTGCGCGGAGAGCAGCACGCCGATCGCGGGGCTGGCGGAGCCGGCCAGGGTGAGTGCCTTGTTGTAGTACACCTGCCCGAGGCCGAGCCCGCCGTACTTGGTGTCGATCTTCATGCCGAAGGCGCCGAGCTCCTTCAGCCCGTCGATCACCTCGTCGGGGATCCGGGCCTCGCGCTCGATGAGGGCCCCGTCGACCTTCGTCTCGACGAAGTCGCGGAGCTTGGCGAGGAACTCCTCGCCGCGCTGGGCCGCCTCGTCGTCCGGGAGGGGGTGGGGGTGGATGAGGTCGAGCCGGAAGCGGCCGAGGAACAGCTCCTTGGCGAAGCTGGGCTTGCGCCAGTGCTGTTCCCGGGCGGCCTCCGCCACCTCACGGGCCTCCCGCTCGGTGACGGCGGGACGGGAAGAAGGGGTGGTGGAAGCGGACATGAGGGGCACCTCGCCGCAACTAGAAGATGGAGGACCGTTTCGTTACCGACCAGTGCTACTGGATCGTTGGTACCCGAATCCGGACGCTCCCACCAGTCCTCCCGCGTCCGTTCGGCCGAAGGGGGGCACAGCGCCCCGGCACTTGTCGCGCGTCTGACGACGGTGTTGCATCGAGGTGCCGTCCCGGTGGCCGCTCCGGGCTCTGAGAGCGCTCCGAGAAATCCGCGTCGAAGCGCTTCGATAACCTATGGACACCCACTCCTGCTGGGGCTACTGTCGAACCACCCTCACACACCCTTATCAGCTACGCGCACTGTCGAAGCGCTTCACAAAAGCTTGGAGAGCTGGATGGTCACCCTTGCCGAGGTCGCCCAGCACGCCGGAGTCTCGGCGAGCACGGTGAGCTATGTCCTCAGCGGCAAGCGGTCCATCTCCGCGAACACCCGGCAGCGGGTCGAGCGGAGCATCCGCGAGCTCGGGTACCACCCGAACGCCGGGGCGCGTGCCCTGGCCAGCAGCAAGTCGAACATCATCGCGCTGATGGTCCCGCTGCGCACGGACATGTACGTGCCCGTGATGATGGAGATCGCCATCGCCGTGGCGACCTCCGCCCGCGCCCACGGGTACGACGTGCTGCTGCTCACCGGCGAGGAGGGCCCCGACGCCGTGCGCCGCGTGGCGGGCAGCGGGATCGCCGACGGGATGATCCTGATGGACGTGGAACTCGACGACGAGCGGCTGCCGCTGCTCCGCGAGACGGACCAGCCGTCCGTGCTGATCGGACTGCCCGCCGACACCTCGGGGCTGACCTGCGTCGATCTGGACTTCCGGGCGACGGGCGCGCTGTGCGTGGAGCACCTGGCCAAGCAGGGGCACCAGGACATCGCCGTCATCGGGGAGGCTCCGGCCGTCTACGAGCGGCACACCGGCTTCGCCGAACGCACTCTGGACGGACTCAGGTCCCGTTCCCGGGAGCTGGGGGTGCGGCTGCTGCACCGGCCGTGCGAGGGCGGGTACGACGCGATGGCCGTGACGCTCGCCCGGATCCTCGACGAGCGCCCGGGCACCTCGGGGCTCATCGTGCAGAACGAGTCAGCGGTGGAGCCGCTGCTCGCGCTGCTGCGGCAGCAGGGCCGGGCCGTGCCGGAGGACGTGTCGGTGGTCGCGATCTGCCCGGACCAGGTGGCGATGCAGGCCTCGGTGCGGCTCACGTCGGTGGCCATTCCCGCGCAGGAGATGGGACGGCACGCCGTGGACCACCTGGTGGCCAAGCTCGACGGGCGCGGCAGCGACGAGGTCGTGCTGATCGCGCCCGAGCTGACGGTCCGGGGGAGCACGGGGCCGGCGCCGAGCCGGTCGTAGTCGATCACCGCCACCCGCTCCTCCCAGCCGCTGAACAACGCCCCTTCCGGGGCACCCCCATGTCTGCACACCTCTGTCTGCACTCCTCTGTCTGCACACCTCCAGGAGCACAGGAGCCCGCCACGTGAATCAGCCTGCTGAAGCCCAGCCCCAGGTGAGCCTGGCGCAGTCCTCCCCGACCGTCGGCACCTTCCGCGAGCGGGACGGCGCGCTGGAGTGGAGCGGCCGCCAGGAGACCCTCCGGATCGAGCCGTGGGGTCCGGACGCGGTCCGGGTGCGTGCCCGGCTCGGCGGCCCGGTCCTCGACGGGCTCCCGGGCGCCCTGCTCGACGAGGCTCCGGCGACACCGGCCACGGTGAAGACCGAGGACGGACGCGGGCAGCTGACCGTCGGCGCGCTCACCGTCGAGGTGAGCGCCGAGGGTCTGATCCGCTTCCTGCGTACGGAGGACTCCGAGGAGATCCTCGCCGAGGACCGCGCCCACTTCTGGTGGCCCGGCTCCCGCCTCTACACGGCCGTCGGCAACGGACACCACCGCCTGGAGCAGCGCTTCGCCGCCTATGACGACGAGAAGCTGTACGGCCTCGGCCAGCACCAGCACGGGCGCTTCGACCAGAAGGGCCTGGTGCTGGACCTGGTCCAGCGCAATGCCGAGGTCGGCATTCCGGTGCTCAGCTCCAGCCGCGGCTACACCCTGCTGTGGAACAATCCGGCGATCGGCCGGGTGGAGCTGGCGCACAACGGCACCCGGTGGGTGGCCGACTCGGCCCGGCAGATCGATTACTGGATCACCGCGGGCGACCCGGCCGACGGCCAGCGCCGCTACAGCGCGGTGACCGGCCGCAGCCCCATGCTGCCGGAGTGGGCCGCGGGGTTCTGGCAGTGCAAGCTGCGCTACCGCACCCAGGACGAACTCATGGCTGTGGCCCGGGAGTACAAGCGGCGGGGGCTGCCCATCTCGGCGATCGTCTGCGACTTCTTCCACTGGACGCACCTGGGCGACTGGAAGTTCGACCCGAAGGAGTGGCCGGACCCGGCGGCGATGGTGCGGGAGCTGGAGGAGCTCGGCATCAAACTGGTGGTGAGCGTCTGGCCGTCGGTGTCGCCGCTGAGCGAGAACCACCCGGTCATGGAGCAGCGCGGGTACTTCATCGGCACCCAGTACGGGCCGATGGCGCACGCCGACTGGCCCGACAAGGAGGTCGCCTCCACGGTCCAGGTGGCCTTCTACGACGCCACCAACCCGCAGGCCCGGGAGTTCGTGTGGTCGAAGGTGAAGGAGAACTACCTCGACCCGTACGGCATCACGGCGTTCTGGCTGGACGCCTGCGAGCCGGAGCTGAAGCCCGGCTTCCAGGAGAACCTGCGGTACTGGGCGGGCCCGGGCCTGGAGGTCGGCAACGCCTATCCGGCCGAGAACGCCCGGACCTTCTACGAGGGCCTGCTCGCCACCGGCGAGGAGGAGATCGTCACCCTCAACCGCTCGGCGTGGGCGGGCAGTCAGCGCTACGGCGCCGCCCTGTGGTCGGGTGACATCGGCACGGACTTCCCGACCCTGCGCCGCCAGATCGCGGCCGGCCTCAACACGGCCCTGTCGGGCATCCCGTGGTGGAACACCGACATCGGCGGCTTCCACGGCGGCGACCCGGACGACCCGGCGTACCGGGAGGTGATGGTCCGCTGGTTCCAGTTCGGCGCGCTGTCCCCGCTGATGCGGCTGCACGGCTTCCGCGACCCGGGCATGCCGCTGGGCCCGGAGATGACGGGCGGCCCGAACGAGGTGTGGTCGTACGGCGAGGAGGCCGGGGCGATCCTGGAGCGGTATCTGCGGCTGCGCGAGCGGCTGAAGCCATACGTGCTGGACGTGATGCGGGCGGCCCACGACGAGGGCCTGCCGGTGATGCGGCCGCTGTTCCTGGAGTTCCCCGACGACCAGGCGGCCTGGTCGGTCGACGACTCCTACCTGTTCGGCCCCGACCTGCTGGTCGCCCCGGTGCTGACGGCCGGCGCCACCGCCCGTACGGCGTACCTGCCGGCCGGGGCGTCCTGGACGGACGCCTGGACGGGTGAGACGTACGAGGGCGGCCGGGCCGTGACGGTCGACGCCCCGCTGGACCGCATCCCGCTGTTCCTGCGGGACGGGGCACGGCTGCCTGTAGCGGAGTAGCCGTGGGTGTGGGGGCGGCCGGGGCGTGAGTCGCCGGGCGGGTTCCGGCCGTCCCTCACCTTGTCTGCGCGTGCCGCGGGCCGGGGTCGACCGCGTCTGACGGCGCGGCCGGCCCCGGACCCGCGACGGATCAGCTGCTGCTGACCGTCAGGTTGTTGGTGGTGAAGTTCAGCCCGCCGGACGACGAGGTGATCTCGTAGCCGAACTGCACGTCACCGATGGTCTCGTTGCCCATCCACTTCTTGGTGTCCTTGATCCACTTCAGGATCGGCAGGATGTTCACGGTGCCGGAGCTGGAGTTGGAGGTGCGGATGAACGAGAACACCTCGTTGGCTCCGTTGGTGCCCTTGAAGACGTTCCAGGAGTGGCCGCCGAGGCTGACGCTGCCCTGCGAGGTGCCGAGGGGACCGACGGCTCCGGTCTTGTTGACCCAGAGCATGATCTCGTAGTCGTGGTCCGTGTCCCAGATGTCGTACGACGTGTTGTACGCGCCGGACGACGGGACGCTGACGTTGTAGCTGCTGGACAGCGAGGTCAGCGAGGTGATCGACTTGTTGATCGCCTTCGTCTGGTTCGGGTAGGACTTGATGCCGCCGGTGTTGGGGTGGTTGGCCCAGACGCCCCAGTTGGTACCGGAGTTGGCCCAGATGCACTGGCTGCCGGCGCCGGAGCCCCAGATGTTGTTGTAGAGCGTGTAGCCGTTCAGGTTGGTCTGCCCCCACTGGTCGCAGGAGTTCCAGACGGCGGCGGAGGCGGGGGCGGAGGCGAGGCCGATGGTGGCGCCGAGTGCCAGGGCGGGGGCCAGCAGGGCCTTGGTGACCCTGCGCAGCGTGCTTGATGCCATGGTGTCCCTTCCATGGGTGGGGGGGGGTGGGGGGAACTACCACGTCCTCAGGGTGATGACGTGGTCCTCTCCGGCGACCAGGTGGAGGGATGCTGCGCCGGAAGAAGTGCGGAGTTCGACGCGGTGGGTGCGGCCGGGTCTGATGACGGCGGTGGCACCGTCCCGCGTCCAGGTGAGGTCGAGCTCGGCCCCGAACCGGGTGCGCACGCCCCGCAGGGCGCCCTCGGGATAGGCCGCCGGCAGCGCGGGCAGCAGGACCAGCCGGTCGGGGGTCGACTGGACGAGCATCTCGATCAGCACGGCGGGCAGGGTGTGCGCGGCGTCGGCGTTGTAGACGTCGCGCTTCGGGTAGTGGGCGCTCATCAGGGAGGCGTGGAAGAAGTCGCCGTCCAGGACCTGTCCGAGAGCGTGGGCGACGCGGTCCGCGTCCCGGAGCCGGGCGGCGACGAGGGCGTGGTGGAGGTGTCCGTGCGCGGAGTCGTTCTCGGCTCCGCGCAGTTCGAGGGCGCGGTGGGCGGCGGCGGCGAGCCGGGGGCTGTCGTAGGGGGTGATCTCGTCGAGCGGCCAGACGCCGTAGAGGTGGCTGAGGTGGCGGTGGTCGTAGGAGTCGGTGAGGCCGGGCCACGCCCATTCGGCCAGGGCCCCGTCCTCGTTGACCCGGTGCGGCGGGAGCCGGTCGGCGAGGGCGTTCCAGCGGTCGGCGTCGGGGCCAGGGTGGTACGCGGCGGCCGTGCGCAGGGCGTGGCGGGCCGCGGAGAGGTCCATGGCGGCGTTGATCGTGCCCCAGCTCGCGTTGGCGGGGCGGTTCTCCGGTGAGTAGGAGGGCACGACGACGAGGTGGCCGTTCTCGTCTGTCCTGGTGAGGAAGTCCTCGTAGAACAGGGCGACTTCGGCGAGGGCGGCGGCGGTGCGGGGGTCGCGGGTGCCGTGGGTCTCGTCGTGGTCGACGAGTGGTTTGAGCAGCCAGTCGGCGCCGGCGGTCCACAGGTGCAGCGGGTACTCGCGGTTGTAGTGGTAGGAGTGGCCGGACTCGCCGTCGGTGTGGGCGGGGGCGACCGCGCCCCGGGTGCCGAAGATCGCGCGGGCGTTGTCGCGCCAGTCGGGGAGCTGGCGGTGGACCAGGTTGGCGAGGGCCTCGGTGACCTCGGGAAGGGCGGCGGCAGCGGCCGAGGCGGTCTGGAGGTTGAGGTTGGCGTCGTTGGTGAACGCGCCCGACCAGGCCGTGTTCCAGTCGCCGGTCCACAGTCCGGTCAGCCGGGGCGGGAAGAGGCCGCCGGCGGACAGCAGGTGGTAGCGCCCGGCGGCGAAGAGTCGCTCCAGCAGAGCCGCGCTGCGGGGCCTCGTCAGCAACTCGGATCCGGGCAGGGCCCGTTCGGCGGGGTCGGCGGCGAGGTCGAGGGTGACGCGCTCGTAGGCGGTGCGGTGCAGTGCGACGTGGCGGTCGAGGAGCTCGTCGTACGCCGTGGGCAGGTCGCGCAGGGCGCGTCCCTCGGCGACCACGTCGAGCTCCCCGGTGTGCCGGTGCACCCGGGTGAGGAGCAGCACGGACCGGGCGTCCTCGATGCGCACGCCCGGGGGCACCAGGGTGGTCGTGCCGCCGGTGACGGTGACCTGGGTGACGCCGGTGCAGGCCCGGTCGCCGTCCGGGTAGCGGACGCGCACGCTGAGCAGGGCGCCCTCCGGGGTGAGGACGGCCCCGTGGCCGATGCCCAGCCGGGCGGGGGCTCCGGGCAGCCGGGGGTCGAGGTCGATGTCGAGGGTGAGGGCGGGTCCGGTGACGTGCTGGACGATCACGTCGTCGGCGCGGGAGACGAAGACGCGGCCGGCCCACCCGGCGCAGGTCGTGCTCACCACTCCGGTGGTGAAGTCGACGTCCCGCCGGTAGTCGTGGCCGCCGTCCCCGGGCCGGGCCAGCCGGACCTGGAACGCCGGGTGGAAGGGCTGCACCCACTGGAGGGGACGCCCGTCCGTGAAGTCCTCGGCGGCTCGCGTGTCACCGGCCAGGAGGCGGTCCTGAAGCCCGGGCAGGTCGCCGGCGAGCTGCGGGGGCCGCGGGTCCCTGCCGTTCGGCCGCACCAGCGTGTGGTGCGTGACGACGACCCGCTCCGCGTGCGGGTCGCCGAAGACCAGGGCGCCGTGCCGGCCGTTGCCGCTGAGGAAGGCGTCCTCCCAGCGGGCGGCCGGGTGCGGCTCCCAGGTGCCGTGGACGGGGGCGGAGGCGGTCATGGCCGGAGCACCGCCGCCCCGTAGCGGCCGAGGGCGACCCGGTCGGTGACGTCGGTACCGGTCAGCAGGTCGCGGTGGGTGCCGGGCACGTCGACGGTCACCGGCTCGCGGCCGTGGTTGAGCACGAACAGCACCTCGCCCCGGCGTACGGCCTCCACCTGCTCGGGTAGGTCGTCCAGCACCGGCCGGACGCCCACGCCGGCGGCGACCGAGGCCAGCAGGCCGCGCAGCGCCCCGGGCTCGGGGAGGGTGGAGACGTACCAGGCACGGCCCTTGCGCAGGACGGCGGGCAGTCCGTCGAGTTCACCGCCCCGGTAGCGGACGGTCTCCTCGGCGGTGCCGTCCCCCTCCAGTTCCTCGGACCACAGCGTGCCGCTGAAGCCCTCGCAGGCCACGGTCTCCCCCTCGTCCAGGGGCCACCACTCGTGCAGCGTGCGGATGCCGAACAGTGCGCGCAGCCGGGCGTCCATGCCGCCGGGGCGGACCCGGTCGTCCTCGTCGGCGACGCCGGTCTGGAACCCGCAGACGAGGGTGCCGCCCTGCCGTACGTAGGCGAGGAGGTTGTCGGTCGCGGTGTCGGTGAGGGCGTACAGCTGTGGCACGACGACCATCGCGTACGGCGTCAGGTCGTGCTCGGGGTGGGCGAAGTCGGTGGTGAGGTGCGCCTGCCACAGGGCCCGGTGCCAGGCGCGCAGGACGTCCGGGTACTCCACCCGGCTGGACAGGCGGCCGTCCTGGGCGCCGGCCCACCAGGCGTGCCAGTCGTGCAGGACGGCGACGTCGGCGGTGAGGTGCCTGCCGGTCACCTCGGGCGCGATCCGCTCCAGGTCGGCGCCGAGCCGCTGGACCTCCTGGTACGTCCGGCCCTCCTCCCCCGCGTGGCTGACCATGCCGGAGTGGAACTTCTCCGCGCCCTGCCGGGACTGGCGCCACTGGAAGAAGCAGACGGCGTCGGCGCCGCGGGCCACGGCCTGGAGGGACCACAGCCGGTTGAGGCCGCGCGGCTTGGGGTGGTTCACGCCCCGCCAGTTGACCGGCCCGGCCGCCTGCTCCATCAGCATCCAGGGCCCGCGCGCCTGGGAGCGGGTCATGTCCTGGACCAGGGCGCCGTTCTGCGCGCCGAGCGGGTCACGCGGGTCCGGGTAGAGGTCGACGGAGACGACGTCCTCCTCCTCGGCCCAGCGCCACGCGTCCTGCCCGAACCACAGCGGCATGAAGTTGCTGGTGACCGGCAGGTGCGGGGTGTGCCGCCGGACGATGTCCCGCTCGGCGGTGCAACACTCCAGGAGCATGTCGGAGGTGAAGCGGCGGAAGTCCAGGACCTGGCCGGGGTTGCGCAGGTAGTGCGGCAGGCGGGGCGGCAGGATGCCGTCCCAGGTGTCGTAGCCCTGGCTCCAGAAGGCGGTGCCCCAGGCCTCGTTGAGGGCGTCGAGCGTGCGGTACTTCCCGCGCAGCCAGCGGCGGAAGGCGGCGGCCGCCTCGTCGCCGTAGTCGTAGGTGCAGTACTCGTTGTTGATGTGCCACATCGTCAGGGCCGGGTGGCCGCCGTAGCGGGCGGCCAGGTCCTCGGTGATGGCGGCGGCGTAGCGCCGGTAGATGGCGCTGGAGTGCGAGAAGTGCTGCCGGCCGCCCCACCACTCGGTGCGGCCGTCCTCGGTGACGGGCAGGGTGTCGGGGTGCAGCCGGCCCATCCAGGGCGGGGGCGAGGAGGTCGGGGTGGCGAGGACGACCCCGATGCCGTTGTCGTGCATCAGGTCCATCAGCGTGTCCAGCCGGCCGAACTCTCGTGCACCGGGTTCCGGTTCGAGCGTCGACCAGGAGAAGACACCGAGCGTGACGGAGTTGACGCGGGCGGCCTTCATCAGCCGGACGTCCTCGTGCCAGGTCTCCTCGGGCCACTGCTCGGGGTTGTAGTCGCCGCCGAAGAGCAGCCGGCCCCTGGTCACATCGCTCAGGTCCGGCATCAGACGGGCTCCCCGTACTGCACGCCGCGGCCGTTGGTGCCGATGTAGACCCGGCCGTACACCCGCGGGTCGCCGGCGATGCACGCGCCGATCCAGCCCCACTGGTGCCGGTCGTCGTTGATCCGCGTCCAGGTCTTCGCCTCGTCGTCGGAGCGGTACACGGCGGTGACGGTCTCGGTGGAGCCGACCATGTAGACGGCCGGGTACGCAGCGCCCTCGGCGGCCTTGCCGAAACCGAGGGTGTACGAGGCCCAGCAGCTGCTCACCTTGGAGAAGGTCGCGCCGCCGTCCGTCGACCGGTACAGCCCGTTCCCCTTCAGGCTCAGCCACAGGTGACCGGAGCGCCCGGGCGTGACGGCCAGCTGGAACTCGGTGTCCCCCGCGTTCAGGCCGGTGGCCCGCGCGGTGAAGGTCCGGCCGCTGTCGGTGCTGGCGTGGAGTGTGCCCGTGGTGGTGTCGAAGGCGTAGCAGCGGGCCGGGTCGACGGGGTCCGCGACGGGCACGGCACCCTTCGGGAAGGAGGCGACCTCCGCCCAGGTGGCGCCGTTGTCCGTGGAGCGGTAGCCCGGGTTGGCCGTGCCGAAGGACCACAGCAGCACGCTGCCGTCGGCGTTGGTGGCGATCGGGCCGGGCGCGGACTTGGCGACGTCCGGCTGGGCCTCGAAGGGCGCCCAGGTCTTCCCGCCGTCGTCCGACCAGGCGCCGTTGCCGTGGTCGCCCCATCCGGCCCGGACCACGTACGACGGCTTCGCGGCGGCCAGCGACAGGCCCGTCGATGTGCCGAACACGGGGTTCGACGCCATGCCGCGCGACGGGGAGGCGGTGAGCCGCTCGTGGTACATGACGCCGATGTCGCCGGACCCGCTGAGCAGGTGCGCCCTGCCGGTCGGGGGCGAGACCAGCTGCCGTACGGACGCCTCCTCCACACCCCGGATCTGCGGGGCCCAGTGCCTGAGGTCGCGGGTGCCGTAGAGGGTCGCGCCGGTGCCGTAGACGACGTGCCGGGAGTCGTACGGGTCGAGGGCGAGGGCCTGGATCCACCAGCCGAACTTGGGCTTGTCCCCGCCCCAGTTGAGGTACGGCGTCTCGGACACGTCGAAGACGGCCCGGTCCTTCAGGGACGTCCAGGTGCGGCCGGCGTCGGTGGAGCGGAAGACGGTGTCGATGTCGGCCCAGCGGTTGTTCGTCGAGACGACGAGCGTGCCGGGCCGGCGGGCGTCGACGGCGACACCGCCGTAGCCGAAGGAGTCGGCGGAGCCGTCGGCCGTCGTGCCGCCCGGCTTCACCGGGGTGACCTCGCTCCACTTCCCGCCGCTGACGCGCAGCTTGTGCACGCTGCCGTCGGACTGCCCGTTCGGACCGGGGGCGTTGGCGTAGGTCACGTACAGCTCGCGGGTGTGCCGGTCGTACGCGGCCCGGACCGGGACCCGGGCGGCGGCGCCGGACGGCTGCCCCGGGACGGCCTCCCAGGTGGCGCCGTCGGACGTCCGGTACAGGTTGGGCTTGCCCGGGGTGCCGTCGGAGTCGCCCCAGCCGGCGTAGACGCTGCGGTCGGCGGCGACCAGGAGCGTGATGCCCTGGCCGGTGGCGCTCGGCGCGGCCGGGAAGCTCACGGCCTGCCAGGTGGCGCCCCGGTCGGTGGACTTGAGCAGCCCGTCGTGCCGGGTGCCGAGCCACAGGGTGTCGCTGTCCCGGGGATCGACCAGCAGCCGCTCGCCGCAGCCGCGCCCGTCCTCGTTGGCCCCGAGCTTCACGGTGAGGTCGGTGCGCTGCCAGGTCGCTCCGCGGTCCTCAGAGCGCAGCACGGCCCCGTTGGCGGCCCAGGACTGCGCGTACGTGCCGAGGGCGAGGTAGACCCGGTCCGGATGCGCCGGGTCGACGGCCATGGCCTCCACGCCCAGCAGGTTCCAGTCGTCCCAGCCGATGTGGTCGGTCAGCGGGATCCAGCGGTCCCTGCGATCGTCCCAGCGGTAGGCGCCGCCGATGTCGGTGCGGAGGTAGGCGAGCCCCTTGACGGAGGGGTGGAACAGCACCCCGCTGATGAATCCCGTGCCGCCCTGGACGGCGTTGCGCCAGCGGTATCCGCTCTGCGCGGGGATGGCGGCGGCCTGCGCCACCGCTTGTGCCGGAGGAAGGGAGACGGCCGCTGCGGCGGCAGCCGTCCCGGCCAGGACGGCTCTTCTGCTGAGGCGGGACGCGTGCATGACACATACCTCGATCTACGAGAAGGGGCGGGGAGACATATCTCAGGGGCGCGGGGAACTGCGCGATCGGCCACGACGCCGCCGCAGAGACCCTCCGGCCGGAGGGCGTTCAGCCCTTGACGGCCCCCGTGAGCATGCCCTTCTTGAAGTGCTTCTGGACGAACGGCGAGATCACGGCCACCGGCAGCAGCGCCATCACCATCACGGCCATCTGGATCGCCAGCGCGGAGATCTGCCCGGTCTTGATCGCCTGGCTCACGCCGACCGGCGCCTCCTGCTTCTGCACGAGCTGGATCATGACGTTCTGCAGCGGCATCATGCTCTGATCGCTGAGGTAGATCGACGCGTTGAACCAGGCACTCCAGTACCCCACGGCGTAGAACAGCGTGATCACCGCGATGACGGCCCGCGAGAGCGGAATGATGATCTGCCAGAGGATGCGCCAGTCACCCGCCCCGTCGATCCGTGCGCTGTCGACGAGTTCCGGCGAGATGCCCATGAAGAACGCGCGCAGCACCAGGATGTTGAAGACGCTCACCGCGCTCGGCAGGATCAGCGCGAGATACGTGTCGGTCAGCCCGAGAGACTGCACCAGCAGGTACGTCGGGATGAGCCCGGCCCCGAAGAACATCGTCGCGAGCAGGGTCATCAGCAGCCAGCGGTGGCCGAGCGAACCGCTCCTGGACAGCCCGTACGCCGCGAGGACCGACACCGCCATCGAGAACAGGGTGCCGGCCAGCGTGACGCACACGCTGACGATCGCCGCCCGGGTCACCTGCCCGCCGCTCAGCAGCTCCTGGTAGGCGATGAACGTGATGTCCTTCGGGATCAGCACCAGACCGCCGGCCTCGGTGATGGTCTTCTTCGAGGACAGGCTGGTGACGATGACGATCCACAGCGGGAACAGCACTGCGAGACAGGCACCGGCCAGGACGATGCCCTTGCCCGCGACCCCGGCCTTGCTGGGTTCGTCCTCCCAGACGGGCCTCGGCGGAGCCTGCCACCAGCGGGGTTCGCGCGCCGCCTCGTCCAGGGCGGCCTTGTCGATGACGGCGGTCATTTCTTGTACACCCCCTGCTCGCCCATGAAGTGGGCCACCTTGTTCGCGGCGAGCACGAGCGCCACACTCACCAGACCCTTGATGAGGCCGGCCGCCGCGGCGTAGCTGAAGTCCTGGTTGCGGACGCCGTTCCACCACACATAGGTGTCGAGGACCTCCGCCGCCCCTGGTCCGACCGCATCGCGTTGCAGCAGGATCTGCTCGAACCCGACGGTGAGCGCGTCACCGACGCGCAGCACCAGCAGCAGGGCGATCACGGGCCGCAGCGCGGGCAGCGTGACGTGCCACATCCGGCGCCAGCGCCCGGCCCCGTCCATGGCCGCCGCCTCGTACAGGTCGGGGCTCACGGAGGCGAGTGCGGCGAGGAAGACGATGACGCCCCAGCCCGCGTCCTTCCAGACGCCCTCCGCCGTCACCAGGAACTTGAAGATCCCCGGGTCGGTCATGAGGTCGAAGCCCTCGTAACCGTGCCGGCGCAGGGTCTGCGCGATGATGCCCGCGCCGCCGAAGATCTGCTGGAAGACGGTGATCACCAGCACCCAGGAGAAGAAGTGCGGCAGGTAGAGGATCGCCTGCGACACCGCCCGGATCCGGGGCCTGATCACGCTGTTGATGAGCAGCGCGAGCACGATCGGGATGGGGAAGAACAGCACCAGCTGGAGGGAGAACAGCACGAGGGTGTTCTGCACGGCGTCCCAGAACGCCGAGTCCGCGAAGATCCGCTCGAACTGCTCGATGCCCACCCAAGGGCTCTCCAGCATCGCGACGAAGCCGTTTTCGCTGACGTACGGGTCGTACTCCTGGAAGGCGACGACATTGCCGAGGATCGGTACGTAGTTGAAGACCAGGACCAGCAGGACGGCCGGCAGGGTCATCAGGATCAGGGTGCGGTCCCGGCGGAACCGCAGGCGGAGGCTCAGTCTGCCGGAGCGTTTCGCCTCCGGCCGCCCCCCGGCGGGGGCTTCCGCCCGGGGGTCCGCCTCGGTGGTGGCCGCCTCGGCCCTGCTGCGGGGCACCGTGCTGTTGGACACGGATGTCTCCTTGCCTCAGCGCCGGGTCACTGCGCGGAACCGTTGTCGTCGTGCAGCTTCTGGTACCAGTCGCGCAGCTTGTCGCCACCCTGCTTCTTCCAGTCGGAGACGGCCTGCTGCACGTCGCTGATCTTCTTGCGGCCGCGGACGGTGTCGTCCTCCAGCTGCTCGAAGTCGTTGGAGAGGTTGGTGTAGCGCGCCGGTTCGGTGATCTGCAGGCCCCAGAAGGTGGACTTCTTGGTGAAGGCGCCCATCCGCTGCTGCCACTCCACCTGCTCCTTGGCGATGTCCGGGAAGTCCGGGTGCGCGATGGTCGGAGCGGGGCTGGCGAGCATGACGTAGGCGTTGATGACCTCCTGGTTGCCCTTGTCGTTCTTGGTGGGTACCCCGTCCTTGACGGTGTAGTGGGTGCCCTCCACCCCGTAGTTGGTGAGCATGTACTCCTTGGTGCCGTACGGGGCGGCGGTGACGTTGGCGGCGGCCAGGATGTCCTCGACGACGGCCTTGGAGGCCTTCTTGTTGACGAAGGCGAAGATGCCCGCGGGCGAGCCGGCCCAGAGCGTGGGGTCACCGCCGTCGGCGCCGAAGATGTCCATGCCGGAGATGCGGAAGTCGCTGTTCTGGCCCGCCTGTTCGGCCATCTTCCCCCACCAGGACGAGATGTTGTCGTTGTACATCAGGACCTGGCCGGCGGTGAACCGGTCGCCCGCGGTGCCCTGGACCGCCTTCGCGTCGGGGTGGACGACACCGGCCGCGTACAGCTTGCGCGTCCATTCCAGCGCCTCGAGGTACTCCTCGGTCTCCACCCGGTAGATCATCTTGCCGTCGACCAGGTTCCAGCCGAGCGGCTTCTCGCTGCCGGAGAGCACTCCGAAGAAATTGAAGGCGCTCCACTTCATGTCGTCGCAGGCCCACACCTTGTCCTTGGGCCGGCTGATCTCCTTGGCGAGGGAGAGGAACTCGTCCGGTGACGTGGGGAGTTCGTAGCCCTCCTTGTCGAAGACGTCCTTGCGGTAGAAGGGCACGATGCCGACGACGGAGGGGGCGGGCTGGGGCAGGCCGCGCAGCTTGCCGCCGAAGATGGAGTACTGCCAGGCGCCGCTCGGGATGGCCGCGAGGTTCGGGTACTTCTTGATCGCGTCCCCGGACAGGTAGGGGCCGAGGTCGGCGAACTTGCTGATGATGGCGCTGGGTATCTTGCCGCCCATGTTCCAGCTGGGGATGACCACGACGTCCGGCACGTCGCTGGAGGCGAGCACCGCGCCCAGCTTCTCGTCGTAGGTGTTGCCGTCCTGGTTCTGCCAGGCGATGTCGACGCCGATCAGGTCGTTCATCGCCTTGTAGTAGGCGTTGTCGCCCTTCGGCGGCGTGCCCCAGAACGGCGACATGATCTTGACGGAGCCGCCCTTGCCGAGCTTCTTCGGCACCGAGGTCTTGAGGCCGGCCAGGTCGAGCTTGGCCGTGAAGCCCATGGCCGAGCCGTTCTTGGACGGGATGTCCGGCGTCACCACGTTGCTCGCCACGTACGCCGGCAGCAGCTTCTTGGCGTTCTTGCCGGCCGTCGTGCCGTCCTTCGACCCACTGTCCGACCCGCCGCACGCGGCGAGCAGCGGCATCCCGCCCGCGACGGCAGCGGTGGCGACCGCCGTGGAGGCGAGGAAGCTTCTCCGGCTCGGTCCCGAGGAGGCGGAGGCGGCATTCGGCGTCATTGCGTCAACCCTTCATGGCGCACCAGGACACCCGGCGGAGGGCCGTCGGCTGCGGTGTCTCGAGTGGAACTGGCTGAGCAGAAGCGACACTTCGACCAGAGGGGCTTCCGCAGTCGAAGCGCTTCGATGTTGGTGTGAGGTTAAGTCAACACCCCAGGGTGCACAAGGGTCGTCCCCAAACTTCCTCGCAGGTGCGGGAGGGGACGGTTCCTCATGCACGACTTGAAGTGACGGCGTCGGCTCTTGACACCTGACCCGTCCCCGACCCAGCATCGAAGCGCTTCGAAAGCGCCTCGCCGATCCATCGCAGGGGGATCCCCACGTGACCGCACACCCGCCGCCCACCGCACCGTTCCGCGATCCGCAGCTGCCGTTCGCGAAGCGCGTCGACGATCTGCTGGGGCGGCTTACCCTCGACGAGAAGACGTCCTTCCTGCACCAGTTCGCCCCCGCCGTCGAGCGGCTCGGCCTCGCCGCCTTCCGCACCGGCCAGGAGGCCCTGCACGGGGTGGCGTGGATGGGCCCGGCGACGGTGTTCCCGCAGGCGGTCGGTCTCGGCGCCACCTGGAACCCGGAGCTGGTGCGGCGTGTCGGCGACGCGGTGTCCCGGGAGATCCGCGCGATGCGCGCCAAGGACGACCGGGTCGGCCTCAACGTCTGGTCCCCGACGGTCAACCTGCTGCGCCATCCCCTGTGGGGCCGCAACGAGGAGGGCTACTCGGAGGATCCGAAGCTCACCTCGGCGATCGCCACGGCCTACACCCACGGGCTGCGCGGCGACCACCCCACCTACTGGCGCACCGCGCCCGTGCTGAAGCACTGGCTGGCCCACAACAACGAGACGGACCGCTCCACGACGTCGAGCTCGGTGCGCCCGCGCGTGCTGCACGAGTACGACCTGCGGGCCTTCCGCGAGACCGTCGAGGCGGGTGCGGTGGCCGGGGTGATGCCGGCGTACAACCTGGTCAACGGCCGCCCCAACCACGTGTCGCCGCACCTGGCCGAGCACCTGCGGACCTGGACCGAGGAGGAGCTGCTGGTCTGTTCGGACGCGGGCGCGCCGAGCAACCTGGTCGACTCGGAGCACTACTTCGACACCCACGAGGAGGCCACCGCCGCCTCCCTCGTCGCGGGTGTCGACAGCTTCACCGACCACGGCACGGACTCCTCGCAGATCACCGGACGGCTGCGCGGCGCCCTGGAGCGCGGTCTGCTGACCGAGGCCGATGTCGACACGGCCGTCCGCCGCCAGCTCTCGATCCGTTTCCGGCTCGGCGAGTTCGACCCGGGCCACGACCCGCACGACGCGACCGGCGAGTTCGACACCCCGGCGCACCGCGCCCTCGCCCAGGAGGCCGCCGAGCAGGCGATCGTGCTGCTCAAGAACGACGGGGTGCTGCCGCTCGCCCCGGACGCCCGGATCGCCGTGGTGGGCCTGCTCGCCGACGAGTGCAAGCTCGACTGGTACAGCGGCACCCTCATCCACCGCTCGACCCCGCTGGAGGGCCTGTACGAGCGGTTCGGCGCGGAGCGGGTGGAGTTCGCGGAGGGCGTGGACCGCGTCCGGCTGAAGACCTCCACGGGTGCGTTCCTGCACGTGCCGGTGGCCGAAGGGGCCGCCACCGAGGCGCGCGGGGCCGAGGGCGCGCTCGACCCGGCCCTGCTCACGGGCCGCACCGACCTGCCCGCACTCACGACCGGCGCCGACGGCACCGAACTGGCGCTCGCCGACTGGGGCGAGGGCGTCCTGACCCTGCGCGCCCCCGACGGCCGCTACCTCTCGGTCGCCGACGACGGCTGCCTGCGCGCCTCCGCCGACCAGCCGGGCGGCTGGATCGTGCAGGAGACGTTCCGCCTGGAGCCGCACGGGAACGGGCACCTCCTCAAGCACCTGGGGACGGGTCGCCACGTGTGTGTCTCCGCCGACGGCGTGAAGGTTGCCGACGCGGACCCCGAGGTCTTCGAGCTGGTCGTCGCCGAGCGCGGCGAGGAGGCGGCGGCGCGTGCCGCGGCGGCGGCCGACGTGGTCGTGGTGGTCGCGGGCAACGACCCGTACATCAACGGCCGCGAGACCGAGGACCGTACGACCCTGCGCCTGCCGGAACACCAGGAGCGGCTGCTGCGGGCGGCCCGCGCCGCGAACCCGGCCACCGTGCTGGCGCTGGTCTCCGCCTACCCCTACGCCATCGACCCCGCCGGGCTCCCTGCGGTGCTGTGGACCGCGCACGGCGGCCAGGCGGGCGGCACCGCCCTGGCCCGCGTCCTGGCCGGTGACGTCTCCCCCGCCGGCCGCCTCCCGCAGACCTGGTACGCCGACGACGCCGACCTGCCCGGCCTCCTCGACTACGACGTGATCGGCTCCCGCCAGACGTACCTCTACTTCGAAGGCACGCCTCTGTTCCCGTTCGGGCACGGCCTGTCGTACGCGTCGTTCACGTACGGCGGCCTGACGGCCCGGGCCGGGGACGGGGCGTTGCGCGTCTCCTTCTCGGTCACCAACACCGGTGACGTCACCGCCGACGAGGTGGCGCAGCTCTACGCCCGGGCCGTCGACCCGTCCGTGCCGCGTCCGCGCCGCGAGCTGCTGGACCACCGACGCGTCACCCTCGCCCCGGGGTCGACGGCGGAGCTGGCCTTCGAGATCCCGCTGAGCGCCTTCGGGTTCTTCGACGTCGCCCAGGACCGGTGGCGCGTGGAGCCCGGCGCGTACGAGCTGCTGGCCGGGGCGTCCAGCGAGGACGTCCGGCTGCGCGCGACGGTCACGCTCGACGGCGAGCCGGCCCTGCCCCGCGCGGTCGTCGCGAACGGCCTCCCGGCGGCCGGGTTCGACGAGTACAGCGGCATCGAGATCGTGGACCGCACGAAGGTGTCGGGCGACGCGGTGACACCGGCGGACCAGGCGATGGGCGAACTCGTCTATCGCGGCTGCGACTTCGGGCGGGGCATCTCCGGGGTGACGGTGGAGGTGGCCGGCGAGGGCTCGGTCGAGCTGTCCCTCGACGGCGGCCCGGTGCTCGCGGTGCTGTCGACCGCGGCCCCCACCCCGGGCCCGTACGACTACGTCTCCCTCGACGCCTCCGTCGCAGCGGCGGGCGTCCACGACGTGCACCTCAGGCTGCGCGGCCCGCTGCGGCTCGCGCACGTCGGCTTCTCCGGTTGAGGGTCCGGAGCAGGCCGGCACAGAGAAGGGGCCCGGCACCGGAAGGCATCGGTGCCGGGCCTCTTGTTGGAGCTTACATGAAAATGGTTCTCATGAGCTAGAGGTTGATGCCGGTGAGGACCAGCACGCGCTCGTACGTGTAGTCCTCCATGGCGAACCGCACGCCCTCACGGCCCACGCCGGACTGCTTGACGCCGCCGTACGGCATCTGGTCGGCGCGGTAGGACGGCACGTCGCCGATGACGACACCGCCGACCTCCAGGGCCCGGTGGGCGCGGAAGGCGGTCTGCAGGTCGTGGGTGAACACACCCGCCTGGAGGCCGTACTTGGAGTCGTTGACGGCGGCGAAGGCCGCGGCCTCGCCGTCCGCCTTCTGCACGGTCAGGACCGGTCCGAAGACCTCCTCGCAGGAGATCGTGACGCCGGCCGGGACCTCGGCCAGGACGGTCGGCGCGTAGGAGGCGCCGTCGCGCTTGCCACCGGTGAGCAGCTGCGCGCCGGCGTCCACGGCCTCCTGGACCCACGTCTCGACGCGCCGGGCGGCGTCCTCGCTGACCAGCGGGCCGACGTCGGTGGCGTCGTCGCCCGGGTCGCCGGTGACCTGGGCCTCGACGGCGGCGACGATGCGCGGCAGCAGCCGGTCGTACACCGAGGCGTCGGCGATGACCCGCTGCACGGAGATGCAGGACTGGCCGCCCTGGTAGTTGGAGAAGGCGGCGATGCGGTTCGCCGCCCAGTCGAGGTCCTCGTCACTCGCCCAGTCTGCGAGGACGACGGCCGCGCCGTTGCCGCCCAGCTCCAGGGTGCAGTGCTTGCGCGGCACCGAGTCCATGATCGCGTAGCCGACCTTCTCGGAACCGGTGAAGGAGATGACGGGCAGCCGCTCGTCCTGCACCAGGGCCGGCATCTTGTCGTTGGCGACCGGCAGGATGCTCCAGGAGCCAGCGGGCAGCTCGGTCTCGGCGAGCAGTTCGCCGATGATCAGGCCGGAGAGCGGGGTCGCCGGGGCCGGCTTGAGGATGATCGGGGCGCCGGCGGCGATGGCCGGGGCGACCTTGTGGGCGCAGAGGTTCAGCGGGAAGTTGAAGGGCGCGATGCCGAGCACGACGCCTTTGGGGAAGCGGCGGGTGAGGGCCAGCCGGCCCTGGCCGCCGAGGTCGGTGTCGAGCCGCTGGGCCTCGCCGCCGTTGAACCGCCGGGCCTCCTCGGCCGCGAACCGGAACACGGACACGGCCCGGCCGACCTCGCCGCGCGCCCACTTCATCGGCTTGCCGTTCTCGGCGGAGATCAGCCGCGCGATCTCCTCGGTGCGCTCGGCGAGGCGCTTGCTGACGTGGTCGAGCGCGGCGGCCCGGACGTGCGCGGGGGTGGCGGCGAACTCGTCCAGAACGGCGTGCGCGGCGGCCACGGCCTCCTCGACCTGCGCGTCCGTCGGCACGCTCACCGTGCCGACGAGCCGCCCGTCCCAGGGGGAGGTGACGTCGAAGGTGTCCTCGCCGGTGGCCTGGCGGCCGGCGAGCCAGAAGGCGTGGGTGGAGGTCATGTGGGTTCCGGCCCTTCGGCGTTGGGGGTGATCCTGTGCTGCGGGACCAACGGTAGGGGTGAGGGGGCCGAACGGCGTTTGTCCGAGCCGTAGCAGTGGGGGACGCGGACACTCCGGTTTGGCTACTCGGTGGTGGCCGCCTTCAGGGCGAGCCACAGCTCCATCCGGACGTCCGGGTCGTCCAGGGACCGGCCGAGGATCTCCTCGACCCGGCGCATGCGGTAGCGCAGGGTGTGCCGGTGGACGCCGAGGTCGGCCGCCGCCGCGTCCCACTGGCCGTGCTTGGACAGCCAGGCGCGCAGGGAGGCGACGAGGTCGCCGCGGCCCGTGGCGTCGTGCTCGTACAGCGGCCGCAGCATGCCGTCGGCGAAGGCCCGCACCGCGTCGTCCGCCAGCAGCGGCAGCACCGATCCGGCCGCCATCTGCTCGTGCTCGACGAGGACCCGCCCGCGCCGCCGCGCCACCGACAGCGCCTGCTCGGCCTGCTTGTACGCGGCGGACGCGGCGATGGGTCCGGCGGGTGCCGACAGGCCCACGACCAGTTCGTCGTCCTCGCCGCCCGGCACCTTCTCGCGTATCCCCGCCCGGGCCGTCTCCAAGGCGGCCGCGTACTCCCCGCAGGCCGTCGCGGCGGCGCCACCGTCCGCGGCCAGCACCACCAGCCGCTCCCCCTCCGGCACCACCAGCACGGCCTCGCCGGCCCGGGCCGCCGCGGACTCCACGACGTCCGCGAGGGCCGCCAGGGGGTCGCCGCCGGGGTCGGCCGCGGCGAGCGCGGCGGCCGAGTGCCGCTCTGCGGGAGCAGCGCCCTTGCGCGCCTCGGCGCGGGCCAGCGCGGCGGACGCCGACACCGGCACCCGCTCCGCGACCATCATCCGAAACGGCGCGTCCAGCAGCTCGCCGTACAGGTCACCGGCGACCGCGCGGGCGTGGTCCGGCTCCCCGGCCAGCAGCATGCGCAGCACCGCGGCACCGACGCGCTGCTCGGCGGCCTGGAGGGACCGGGAGCGTTCCGTGGTCAGGGTCAGCAGCGCGATGGCCGAGTGGACGGCGTAGCGCTCGGCGGTGCCCGGTGCGGCGGCCGTGCCGACGGCGAGGGCCGCCCGGGGGCGGCGGCCGGTGCCGAGGGTGTGCAGTTCGACCCGGTCCTCGTTCTCCGGGCCGCCGACCACGGAGGAGGCGGGCGCGGGACGGTCCCGCAGCTTCTGCACGTCACCGGTGAGCCGCGCGGCGCGCCGCCCCGCCCACTCCGGTGCCGTGGCGACGACGGCGCCCGAGGCGTCGTACAGCGCCGCCCAGCCGTCGACCTGCGATGCCAGCGCGGCCAGCAGCCCCTCCGGCCCGCCGGCCTGGGCCTGCCGGGTCAGCTCCCGCTGGGCTGCGAACCCGGCGGTGACGGCCCGGTACTGGTCGGCGGCGATCGCGGCGGAGACGGCCTTGCTGATGGCGAGGAACGGGGTGCGGCGCGGCACCTCCAGCAGCGGCAGGCCCTCCCTTTCGGCCGCGTCGACGAGCGCGGCGGGGATCTCCTCGTAGTTGACGCCGACGGCGAAGCCGAGCCCGGCCACTCCCGCCCCGGCCAGCCGCCGCACGTAGCGGCGCATGGCCTCCGGGTCCTCGGCGTCCAGCTTGAGCGCGGTGATCAGCAGCAGCTCCCCGCCCTCCATGTAGGGGACGGGGTCGGCGAGCTCGCTGGGGTGCGCCCAACGGACCGGCACGTCGAGGCGGTCTTCGCCCGCCCGCACGGTCAGCTTGAGCGCGGAGTGGTGGACGAGCGAGGCGAGCGTCGGGGGCATGAGGCCTTCTGCGTCAGGGCGGTGTGATCACTGTGTATTTTGGCCGCCGCGTATGAACGACCTGTGACGATTCTGCCTCACCGTACGGTCCCTTCGTGCCCCCGCGGGTGCGAAGGGGTCAGCCCCGCAGATCCACCAGCAGCGGAGGCGCGTGCTCGCCCTTGACGTCGGTGAGCGACAGCACCGCGTGCCCCGCCGGTACGCCGTGTGCCAGCTCGGAGGCGGACCAGCGCTCCCGCTCGACCTGCCGCACGGTCACCGCCCGCGCGGTCGGGGCCTTGCCGGTGATCACCCGGCGCAGCATGTGCACGGCCTTGCCGGCCGGGGTCTCCGCGATGATCTGCCGGTCGGTGACGTCGCGGGCCTCCGTCCACTCCTTGCCCCACACCTCGGCGAAGTCCTGCCCGTCCCACGGCGTGAGCCCCGACAGGGCCATCCGGCATCCGGTGGCCCCGAGCAGCGGCCCGCGCAGGGGCCGGGCCACGTCGTCCAGGGTCCGCAGGGTGAGCACGACTCCGGCGTTGCCGGACCGCAGCCGCTGGATGCCGCGCACGGCCTCGGGCGTCACCACGCCGGTCGCGTCGTCCAGCAGCAGGCAGGCGAAGAGCGACCGGTCCTCGCGTACGGCGACACTGGCCGTGAACTGCGCGAGCACCAGGCGGGCCAGCATCTTGGAGGCGTCGGCGTGGCCGCGCTGGGGCAGGTCGATGCGCACCCGCACCGGGTGGTCGAGGGCCTTGAGCGTGAAGGGCCGGGACTGCCCGGAGGTGTCGAAGAACCCGGCGAAGGCGGGCCGGTCGAGCAGCGCGACGCGATCGCCCAGCACCCCGCCGACGTCCCCGGGCTGCCCCATCTGCCGCTCCCGGGCGTCGAGCTCCCGCAGCAGCGACTCCTGCCCGGCCTCCTGGAGCCCCTGGCGCAGCGCGGCGAACGGCCCGGGCGCCCCGTCCAGCAGCTGCCGCAGCTCCGGTACGGAGGGGAAACGCCCGTGCACGGCCCGGAACGGCCCGAGCAGCTGGGCGAGTACGGTGGTGGACCGGCGGCTGTCACTGCCGGGGTGCGGATCGGCCAGGTCGCCTACGAGCGCTTCGGCGAGCACGGCGGCGGCCTCGTCCGGGTCGGTGCTGCCGCCGTAGAGATCGAGGTCGTACTCGGAGTCCTGGTTCCCGATCCGCACGACCACGTCGTACGCGTCGGCCGGTCCGAGCCCCGCGCCGGCCGCCCCGACGACGACCACGGCGGCACGCCCGGCGAGGGCGTGCAGGCAGAGCGACTCGGCGAGGGGGCGGACGACGGTGCCGGTCTTGCCGGATCCGGCGGGGCCGACGGCGACGAGCGAGGTGCCGAGCAGGTCGGGCCCGAGGGCCAGCCCGGTGCCACGGTAGGCGTACGGGTTGCGGGCGTCGTCGACGGTGGTGCCGAGCCGCACCTGTCCGGTGACGAGGTCGTGCCGGGCGAGCCGGGCGGGCAGGTCGCGCTCCCCGGAGGGGTGCAGGCACGCGGCGGCACCGTCCTTGAGCACGGCGCCGCTGAAGGTGGCGAGGCTGTGCCGTCCGGTGCGCACCCCCTGCCAGGCACGGAGGATCCGGGCGTGGTCGACGTCCCGCATCAGGCCGGAGCGGGCCTCGGCGGCGAGCCGCTCGGCGGCGTCGGCGGCCCCGGCGGCGCGCAGCTCGTTCCACTGGGCCGGGTCGTCCTCGGGCGTCGTACGGGTCTCCTGGGCCTGAGGCCGGCGGAAGCGGGGGGTGACGAAGCGGCGCCACACCTCGCCCCAGCGGCCGAGCCGGGCCGCCCCGACCATGATCGCCAGGGCGACGAGCAGCTCGTACCCCTGGTAGACGATGAACGTCCCGGTCTCCCCGAGATCGCTGTCGCCGCCGCGCCAGGCGTCGGGGACGATCAGGTCGAACGGCACCCACCACCAGGTGCCGAGATACCCGTTCTGCAGCAGCGACCAGATCAGCCATCCCACGAGGAAGGCGATCAGTGCCCCGCTCAGCAGTTGCCGGGTCGGGATCTCCTCGGGCTCCTCCGCGGGCCGCGGCCGGTGCCCGAACCGCCACACGCCCGGCGCGGCGTCGGGGCGCGGCGCGCGCAGCCAGGTGAGGAACGCCGACCCGTCCGGCGGTGGCGGCATCCCCGGCGCCCGGGGTGGCAGGGGAGGCATCGCGGGCACCTGAGGAGGTCCCGCCGGGCGCGGCACGGGACTCGCATGCGTACCCCGCGCGTCCTGCGTCCCGTCGCTGTCCATCGCCCTTGCCCCCTGACCAGCCGCTCCGTCCACCATCAGCGAGCCAATCTAACGCCCTCCCCTGGGGAGTTCACCGCTTACACGGCCGGGTCGTGGGCACCGGTCCAGGAGACTGCCATGTCCACCCCGGACAAGGCGCTCCGCCGACAACGCCCACATGGAGCATGCCCACCCCCCTTCCCCCGCCCTAGCCTGCGAGAAAAGAAGCCAAGCGTCCGTCGAGACCATCCGCACCACCCCAGGAGCCCCGCATGACCGCACTTCCGCAGGAGCGCCGCGTCGTCACCGCCATCCCCGGTCCGAAGTCGCAGGAGTTGCAGGCCCGCCGTACCGCCGCGGTCGCGCAGGGCGTGGGGTCCGTGCTGCCCGTGTTCACGGCGCGTGCCGGTGGCGGGATCATCGAGGACGTCGACGGGAACCGGCTGATCGACTTCGGGTCGGGCATCGCCGTGACGTCCGTGGGCGCCTCCGCCGAGGCCGTCGTACGGCGGGCGTCGGCGCAGCTCGCCGACTTCACCCACACCTGTTTCATGGTCACGCCCTACGAGGGGTACGTCGAGGTCGCCGAGGCGCTCGCCGAGCTGACCCCCGGTGACCACGCCAAGAAGAGCGCCCTGTTCAACTCCGGCGCCGAGGCCGTGGAGAACGCGGTCAAGATCGCGCGGGCGTACACCAAGCGCCAGGCCGTCGTGGTGTTCGACCACGGCTACCACGGCCGCACCAACCTCACCATGGCACTGACCGCGAAGAACATGCCGTACAAGCACGGCTTCGGCCCGTTCGCTCCCGAGGTGTACCGCGTGCCGGTGGCGTACGGCTACCGCTGGCCGACCGGTCCCGAGAACGCCGGCCCCGAGGCCGCCGCGCAGGCCATCGACCAGATCAGCAAGCAGGTCGGCGCCGAGAACGTCGCCGCGGTCATCATCGAGCCGGTGCTCGGCGAGGGCGGCTTCATCGAGCCGGCCAAGGGCTTCCTGCCGGCGATCCGCAAGTTCGCCGAGGACAACGGCATCGTCTTCGTCGCCGACGAGATCCAGTCCGGCTTCTGCCGCACGGGCCAGTGGTTCGCCTGCGAGGACGAGGGCATCGTCCCGGACCTGATCACGACGGCGAAGGGCATCGCGGGCGGTCTGCCGCTCGCGGCCGTCACCGGTCGTGCCGAGATCATGGACGCCGCGCACGCCGGCGGCCTGGGCGGCACCTACGGCGGCAACCCGGTCGCCTGCGCGGGCGCGCTCGGCTCGATCGAGACGATGAAGGAGCTCGACCTCAACGCCAGGGCGAAGAACATCGAGGCGATCATGAAGGCCCGCCTCGGCGCCATGGCCGAGAAGTTCGACATCATCGGCGACGTCCGCGGCCGGGGCGCCATGATCGCCATCGAGCTGGTCAAGGACCGCGCCACCAAGGAGCCGAACCCGGAGGCGACCGGCGCGCTCGCCAAGGCCTGCCACGCCGAGGGCCTGCTGGTCCTGACCTGTGGCACCTACGGCAACGTGCTCCGCTTCCTGCCCCCGCTGGTGATCGGCGAGGACCTGCTGAACGAGGGCCTCGACATCATCGAGCAGGCGTTCTCCCGCATCTGAATCGCCGACGCACGTATCTGAGCCCCCGTCGGGGCAGGTGAGCCGCCCCGGTTGCGCTACCGGGGCGGCTAGGGGGCTTCTGATGGATCTGCGTGGAAGAAGGAGCGGCGTTCGGTGCGTGCGATCGGCGTGCGCCGTGAACGGTCATGTGGCGGAGCCACCTGTCCGTTCACGGCGTGCGGCGAGCGTGCGTGCCGGGCGTCGTGACGCCGCGGAGATCCATCAGAAGCCCCCCAACGGCAGAGCGTGTGAAGAAGGTGTGCGAGGTGGATGACAGGCGGCCCGATGCCCTGTCCTGCGCCCCGCCCCTGTCGTAGGTTCTACCCAGATGAGAGATACACCCCGCCCGCAGGGGACTGTGGGTGACATCAGGCCGGGGCCTCCCCAGCTTCGACCTGGTCGTGCCCTCGCGCACACAACCGGAGCCTGAAGCTCTGGATCTCCTCACCGATCGGACGGTCGCCCGCCCCAAACCCCCCGGGGCGCGCGACGTTCCGGTCCGGACGGCCGCCCCGGAACCACCCCCCCTGTTCCGGGGCGGCCGACCTCCCTCTACGCCCCCTTCCTGAGCGTCTCGGTGAGTGCCAAGACGCTGTGCGGGCCGTGGCCCGCCTCGGCAGCACCGCAACGAGTCGTTCAGGGGAGCCCGCCGGCCGGTGCCGACGTTCGTCTCCTCCGTGAGGTCCGCGTCAAGGTCCGCGCCCGTTTGAGGAAGAGGCTCCAGCCACTTCACGGGGGGGCCCCGTGATCCTCCGCAGGGCCCGCGAGTGGACGTCGGTGACCGTGCCAAGCTGTGCCCCATGCCGATCCCCGCGAACCAGGAACGCACCACGCTCCCGGGCTCCGTCGCCCTCCTGCTCGCCCTTCCGGCCCTCCTCTTCGCCCTGATCACCTGGCAGGTCGTCGCCGACGGCCCGCTCGTGCGGCTCGACGAGCGGCTCAGCCGCGTCCTGGTGAACCCGGACCGCTGCTCCGAACTCCTCGCCGACCTGGGCAACGTCCAGGTCGCGGTCCCGGTCCTCGCCGTCGCGCTCGGGTACGTCGCCCGGCGCAACCGCCGCGCGGGCGTGGACCGGTGGTGGCTGCCCGTCGCCGCGGGGGCGCTGCTCATGGCCCTGGTCCCGGCGCTGGTCGTCCCGCTCAAGGAGCTCACCGACCGCCCGGGCACCCCGGTCGTCCCGCCCGGCACCGGCTACTACCCCTCGGGCCACACCGCCACCGCCGTCGTCGCCTACGGCTGCGCGACCCTGCTGCTGCTCCCCTGGCTGCGCACGGCCCTGGCCCGCCGCACCCTGGTCACCCTGTGCGCCGCCCTGGTCCTCGGCGCGAGCTACGGCCTGGTCCGCCGCGGCTACCACTGGCCCCTGGACGTGGTGGGCAGCTGGTGTCTGTGCTCGGTGCTGCTGACGTCGCTGTGGCTGTCCGTCCTGGCGGTGACGCCGCCAGGACGGTCTCAACCACCGGGGCCCTGACCGTCGTTCCGCGTCGCCAGCCCCGCCGCCGCCTCGTGCATGGCCAGTTCCAGCAGGGCCGGGTCGGTCAGCAGCCCCGAGCCGTCGGGCGGTACCAGCCAGCGGACGCCACCGGGTGAGGAGCGGCCCGGGTACGGCACGACGATCCAGGTGCCGGCGCCCGCCGTGCGAATGCCGGTGCCGAGCCAGCGGGCCGCGGTGCCCGGGGGCACGAAGAAACCCATGCGCGCGTCACCGAAGTCGACGAGCACGGGCCCCTGCCGGTCCAGGACACGGCTCAGCACGTCGAGCGTGGCGTAGCCGAGGTCGCCGGGCAGGATGAGCACGTCCCAGGCGCTGCCGGCCGGCAGCAGCGCCACGCCGAGCGGGTTGCGTTCCCACTCCCAGCGGCAGGCCTCGGGATCGGGTGCGACGGATGCGAGCCACTCGACCGCCGTCTTCGCACCGGTCATCGAAAAGACCCCCTTCTCTCTCGCGAACCTCGCGGACGCGCGGGGCGTCCGGAGGGCATCACGAGGAAGAAGGGGGTCTCCCCCCGGCCATTACGCGGGTTCCGGCACTCCTTTGGAGTGAACCGGATCACACCCGGTCGGTCAGCTGTCGAATCCCAGCCCCAGCCGGTCCATCGTGCGCAGCCACAGGTTGCGGCGGCCGCCCTGGGCGTCCGCGCGGGCCAGTGACCACTTGGTGAGGGCGATGCCCGTCCAGGCGAACGGCTCGGGCGGGAACGGCAGGGGCTTCCTGCGGACCATCTCCAGCTCGGTGAGCTCGGTGCGCTCCCCCGCCAGCAGGTCCAGCATCACCTCGGCGCCGAACCGGGTGGCACCGACCCCGAGGCCGGTGTACCCGGCGGCGTAGGCCACCTTGCTCTGGTGGGCGGTGCCGAAGAACGCCGAGAAGCGGGAGCAGGTGTCGATCGCGCCGCCCCAGGCGTGGCTGAAGCGGACGCCCTCCAGCTGCGGGAAGCAGGTGAAGAAGTGCCCGGCGAGCTTGGCGTAGGTCTCGGGGCGGTCGTCGTACTCGGCGCGGACGCGGCCGCCGTAGGGGTAGATCGCGTCGTAGCCGCCCCAGAGGATCCGGTTGTCGGCGGACAGCCGGAAGTAGTGGAACTGGTTGGCGCTGTCACCGAGGCCCTGGCGGTTCTTCCAGCCGATCGCGTCGAGCTGCCCGGGCGTGAGCGGCTCGGTCATCAGGGCGTAGTCGTAGACCGGGACGGTGTACGAGCGGACGCGTCTGACCAGGTTCGGGAAGATGTTCGTGCCGAGGGCGACCCGGCGGGCGCGGATCCGGCCGTAGGGGGTGCGGACGGCCATGCCGGGGCCGTACGGCTTCAGGGTCAGGGCGGGGGTGTGCTCGTAGACGCGCACGCCCAGCTCCACGCACGCCCGCTTCAGGCCCCAGGCGAGCTTCGCGGGGTTCAGCATGGCGACGCCCCTGCGGTCCCACAGGCCCGCCTGGAAGGTGGGTGAGTCCACCTGCTCCCGTACGGCGTCGCCGTCCAGGAACTCGACGCCGTCGGCCAGGCCCTGCCGGGCGGTCTCCTCGTGCCACGCGCGCAGCTCCCGCGCCTGGTACGGCTCGGTGGCGACGTCGATCTCGCCGGTGCGCTCGAAGTCGCAGTCGATGGAGTGCCGGGCGACGGCGGCCTCGATCGCGTCGAGGTTGCGGTCGCCCAGCTCCTGGAGCTTGTGGATCTCGTCGGGCCAGCGGGTGAGGCCGTTGGGCAGGCCGTGGGTGAGGGAGGCGGCGCAGAACCCGCCGTTGCGGCCGGAGGCGGCCCAGCCCACCTCGCGGCCCTCCACCAGCACCACGTCCCGCTGCGGGTCGCGCTCCTTGGCGATCAGCGCCGTCCACAGTCCGCTGTAGCCGCCGCCGACGACCAGCAGGTCGCAGGTCTCGGAGGTGGTGAGGGCGGGTTCGGGCCGGGGCCGGCCGGGGTCGTCCAGCCAGTACGGGACCGGCTGGGCGTCGGAAAGCGAACGGGTCCACTGGTTCATGGCACCAGGGGCCATGATGTCAACTCCCTACGGTTATGCCTTGTGCCTGTTGCGGCGGTTTCCGGCGACCATGGAAACCAGGACGAACAGTACGGCGACGACGAACATGGTCGTGCCGATGACATTGATCTGAACGGGCGTTCCGCGCTGCGCCGAGCCCCAGACGAACATGGGGAATGTGACGGTCGAGCCGGCGTTGAAATTCGTGATGATGAAGTCGTCGAAGGAGAGCGCGAAAGCGAGCAGTGCGCCCGCCGCGATTCCCGGCGCCGCGATCGGCAGGGTGACGCGGACGAAGGTCTGGAACGGTCCCGCGTACAAGTCCCGTGCCGCCTCCTCCAGTTTCGGGTCCATCGACATCACACGCGCCTTGACGGCCGTGACCACGAAACTCAGGCAGAACATGATGTGGGCGATGAGAATCGTCCAGAAGCCCAGCTGGGCGCCCATGTTGAGGAACAGGGTGAGCAGCGAGGCGGCCATGACGACCTCGGGCATCGCCATCGGCAGGAAGATCAGCGAGTTCACGGCGCCGCGGGCGCGGAACCGGTAGCGGACCAGGGCGAAGGCGATCAGGGTGCCCAGCAGCGTGGCGCCGAGGGTCGCCCAGAACGCTATCTGGAGGCTGAGGGACAGCGACCCGCACAGCCCGGAGACCCCGCACGGGTCCTTCCAGGCGTCCAGGGAGAACTGCTGCCATTCGTAATTGAAGCGCCCCTTCGGTTTGTTGAAGGAGAACACCGTCACGACGACGTTCGGCAGGAGCAGATAGCCGAGGGTCAGCAGTCCCGCCAGGACGACGAGATTTCTCTTGAGCCAGTTGACGAAGGGCATTTAGACCAGATCCTCCGTCCCGGACCTGCGGATGTAGAGGGTGACCATGAGCAGGATGGCCGCCATGAGGATGAAGGAGAGCGCCGCGGCCGTCGGATAGTCGAGGACTCTCAGGAACTGTGTCTGGATGACGTTTCCGACCATGCGGGTGTCGGTGGAGCCCAGCAGATCGGCGTTCACGTAGTCACCGGCCGCCGGGATGAAGGTGAGCAGCGTGCCGGAGACGACACCCGGCATCGACAGCGGGAAGGTGACCTTGCGGAACGTCGTCGAGGGGCGCGCGTACAGATCCCCGGCGGCTTCGTGGAGCCGTCCGTCGATGCGCTCCAGCGAGGTGTAGAGCGGAAGGATCATGAACGGCAGGAAGTTGTACGTCAGACCGCACACGACCGCGAGGGGCGTGGCGAGGACGCGGTCGCCGGCGGTCATGCCGAGCCAGTTCGTGACGTCCAGGACGTGCAGCGTGTTGAGCGCGCCGACGACCGGTCCGCCGTCCGCGAGGATCGTCTTCCAGGCCAGGGTGCGGATCAGGAAGCTGGTGAAGAACGGCGCGATCACCAGGATCATGATCAGGTTCCGCCAGCGGCCCGCCCGGAAGGCGATCAGGTAGGCGAGCGGGTAGCCGAGCAGCAGGCACAAAATCGTCGCCGTGCCCGCGTAGAGCACCGAGCGGACGAACTGCGGCCAGTACGCGGACAGCGCGTCCCAGTAGGTGGCGAAGTGCCAGGTGACCTTGTAGCCCTCCTCCAGGGAGCCCGTCTGCACGGACGTGGAGGCCTGGTAGATCATCGGCAGCGCGAAGAACACCAGCAGCCAGAGGATGCCGGGCAGCAGCAGCCAGTACGGCGTGAAGCGGCCTGTGCGCTTCGGCGGTTTCGGTTCGGGCGCCTCGGGCGCGAGCGGCGGTGGCGCCTCGGTGAGTGTGCTCATCAGACCGCCTCTTCCACTCCGGCGTCGGCGTCCTGAGCGGCGTCCAGACCGAAGGTGTGGGCCGGGTTCCAGTGCAGGACGACCTCGGCGCCGGGCACCAGGCGCGGGTCGCGGTCGATGTTCTGGGCGTAGACCTCGAAGTCGGAGCAGACCGGGCTGTCGACGACGTACTGCGTGGAGACGCCGATGAAGCTGGAGTCGGCGATCCGGCCCGTGATGCGGTTGCGGCCCTCGGGGATCTCGCCGGCGTCGTCCGCGTGGCTGAGGGAGATCTTCTCCGGGCGGACGCCGACCAGCACCCTGCCGCCGGTGGACGTGGGTGCCGAACATCGCGCCCCGGGCAGGACGAGCTTGCCGCCGCCCGCCTTCAGCACGATGTCCTCGCCGCTCTTCGAGTCGACCTCGGCCTCGATGAAGTTGGAGGTGCCGAGGAAGTTCGCGACGAACGTGGTGCGCGGGTTCTCGTAGAGGTCGGTGGGCGCGCCCAGTTGCTCGACGCGGCCCCCGTTCATCACGGCGACCGTGTCGGCCATGGTCATGGCCTCCTCCTGGTCGTGCGTGACGTGGATGAAGGTGATGCCGACCTCGGTCTGGATGCGCTTGAGCTCCAGCTGCATCTGGCGGCGCAGCTTGAGGTCGAGGGCGCCGAGCGGCTCGTCGAGCAGGAGCACCTTGGGGTGGTTGATCAGCGCGCGGGCCACGGCGACGCGCTGCTGCTGGCCGCCGGAGAGCTGGTGCGGCTTCTTGCGGGCCTGCTCGCCGAGCTGGACGAGGTCGAGCATCTCGTCGACCTGCTTCTTCACCGACTTCAGGCCGCGCCGGCGCAGACCGAAGGCGACGTTCTCGAAGATGTCGAGGTGGGGGAAGAGGGCGTAGGACTGGAAGACCGTGTTCACGGGCCGCTTGTACGGCGGGAGGGCCGTCACGTCCTGGTCGCCCAGGAAGACGGTGCCGGCGGAGGGTTCCTCCAGCCCGGCGATCATGCGCAGGGTGGTGGTCTTGCCGCAGCCGGAGGCGCCGAGCAGGGCGAAGAAGGAGCCCTGCGGCACGGTGAGGTCGAGCGGGTGCACGGCGGTGAAGGCGCCGTAGGACTTGGCTATGCCCGTGAGGCGGACGTCGCCGCTGGGGTCCGTCTTGTTCGTCATGGTGGTCACGCCCCCGTCAGCTTCGCGAACTTCGCTTCGAACTCGGTCTCTTCCTTCGAGCTCAGCGAGCGGAAGGCGTGCGACTTGGCGGCCATGGCCTTGTCGGGAATGATCAGCGGGTTGTTCGCCGCGTCCTCGTCGATCTTCTCCAGCTCGGCCTTCACGCCGTCGACGGGACACACGTAGTTGATGTACGCGGCGAGTTCGGCGGCGGCCTTCGGCTCGTAGTAGAAGTCGATGAGCCGCTCGGCGTTGGTCTTGTGCCGGGCCTTGTTGGGAATCAGCAGGTTGTCGGTCGACGTCACGTAGCCGCTGTCCGGGATGAGGAAGTCGATGTCGGGGCTGTCCGCCTTGAGCTGGACGACGTCACCGGCCCAGGCGACGCAGGCGGCGAAGTCGCCGCTGGTCAGGTCCGAGGTGTAGTCGTTGCCGGTGAAGCGGCGGATCTGGCCCTTGTCGACGGCCTTCTGGAGGCGGGCGATGGCCGCGTCGTAGTCGTCGGCGGTGAAGTCGGCCGGGTCCTTGCCCATGTCGAGCAGGGTCATGCCGATGCTGTCGCGCATCTCCGACAGGAAGCCGACCCGGCCCTTGAGCTTGGGGTTGTCCAGCAGGTCGGATATCGACGTCACCTCGACACCGTCGAGGGCCTTCTTGTTGTACGCGATGACGGTCGAGATGCCCTGCCAGACGTACGAGTAGGCGCGGCCCGGGTCCCAGTCGGGGCTGCGGAACTGGGCCGACAGGTTGGCGTAGGCGTGCGGCAGATTGCTCGGGTCGAGCTTCTGCGCCCAGCCGAGGCGGATGAGGCGGGCAGCCAGCCAGTCGGTGAGGACGATCAGGTCGCGGCCGGTGTCCTGGCCCGCCGCGAGCTGCGGCTTGATCTTGCCGAAGAACTCGTTGTTGTCGTTGATGTCCTCGGTGTACTTGACCTTGATGCCGGTGCGCCGGGCGAACTGGTCCAGCGTGGGGTGGTGCTTGCCGCTGTCGTCGACGTCCATGTACTCGGTCCAGTTGGAGAAGTTCACCGTCTTCTCCTTGGCCGAGTGATCCTCGGCCGAGACGCCGCCCTGCGACTTGCCGGCCGCCGGGATGCCGCAGGCGCTCAGCGTCCCCAGTCCGCCGACCGCGAGCGCCCCGCCCGCGGAGGCGCGCAGCAGGGACCGCCGGGTGAGGGAGGCCCTGCCGTTGGTGAGACTGCGCCTCATGGCGGCCCTTTGGGCCGCGGACAGGCGGTCGGGCTCGTACTGCTCCATGCGCGTGGTGCCCTTTCGGAGGGTGGACGGCCGGTGGTCAGGCGGCCTGCGAACGGCTATCGATCCCCGAACACGGTGCGGTGCCAGTCCTTGGCGGCCACCGCGGTGTTGTCGAACATGACGTGCTTGATCTGGGTGTACTCCTCGAACGAGTACGCGGACATGTCCTTGCCGTAGCCGGAGGACTTGTAGCCGCCGTGCGGCATCTCGCTGATGATCGGGATGTGGTCGTTGATCCAGACACAGCCGGCCTTGATCTCGCGGGTGGCCCGGTTCGCGCGGTACACGTCCCGGCTCCAGGCGGACGCGGCCAGCCCGTACGGGGTGTCGTTGGCGAGCGCGAGGCCCTCGTCGTCGGTGTCGAACGGCAGCACGACCAGGACCGGTCCGAAGATCTCCGACTGGACGACCTCGCTGTCCTGGGCAGCGTCGGCGATCAGGGTGGGCCGGTAGTAGGCGCCCTCGGCGAGCTCGCCCTCGGGTGCCTCGCCACCGGTCACCACGCGCGCGTAGGCCCGCGCCCGGTCCACGAACCCGGCGACCCGGTCCCGCTGCACGTGGGAGATCAGCGGGCCGAGGTCGGTGCCGGCAGCGAAGGGGTCGCCGAGCCGGACCGTCTCCATGAGCTCAGCGGTCCGCTCCACGAAGGCCTCGTACAGCGGCCGCTGCACGTACGCGCGCGTGGCGGCCGTGCAGTCCTGCCCGGTGTTGATGAGCGAGCCGGCGACCGCGCCCTGGGCGGCGGCCTCCAGGTCGGCGTCGTCGAACACCACGAAGGGCGCCTTGCCGCCGAGCTCCAGGTGGAGGCGCTTGACGGTGGCGGTGGCGACCTCGGCGACGCGCTTGCCGACGGCGGTGGAGCCGGTGAAGGAGGTCATGGCCACGTCGGGGTGGCCGACGAGGTGCTCCCCGGCCTCCCTCCCGGTGCCGGTGACGATGTTGATCACGCCGTCCGGGATCCCGGCGTCGGTGGCCGCCTGGGCGAAGAGCAGCGAGGTCAGCGGGGTGAGCTCGGCGGGCTTCAGGACGATGGTGTTGCCCGCCGCGATCGCCGGGAGGATCTTCCAGGCGGCCATCTGGAGGGGGTAGTTCCAGGGCGCGATCGACCCGACGACCCCGATGGGCTCGCGCCGCACGTACGAGGTGTGGTCCCCGGAGTACTCACCGGCCGACTGCCCCTGGAGATGCCGTGCGGCACCGGCGAAGAAGGCGGCGTTGTCGATCGTCCCGGGGACGTCGAACTCGCGGGTCAGCTTGAGCGGCTTGCCGCACTGGAGCGACTCGGCGCGGGCGAAGTCCTCCGCCCGGTCGGCGAGGACCGCGGCGAACCGGTGCAGGGCGTCGGACCGCTCGCCGGGGGTGGTCCCCGCCCAGCCGGGGAAGGCCGCGCGGGCGGCGGCGACGGCCCGGTCGACGTCGGCCGTGCCCGCCAGCTCGTAGGTGAGGACCTCCTCACCCGACGCCGGGTCGACGACCGCGTGCGTGCGGCCGGAGGTGCCCCTGGTCAGACGGCCCGCGATGTACTGCGCGCCCTCTGCGAAGCGCTCCTTTGCCGGGAATCGGTCCGGGGTGGCAGTGCCCGGGTTGTGCATGTCGCTCTCCTCCGTGTCCCCTGACGGGGCCGGCGTGGCTCAGGCTCGATTTGAGTGCCGATCCTGACAGAGGTATGGCATGCCAACAAGTGATTCCGTTGTTGATTTTTGGTTACGCGACGGAATCTGTCGACCAGGTGTCGAGTCCGCCGCGAAAAGGCGGGACGCTGTGTCAGTGGTGCGTGCCAGACTCGCGTGCATGGAGAAGATCACGGGGGCGGTCGGCTCGCAGGAGGCCCTGATCAGGGCGGTCCGCGCGGGGGCCGGGGTGAGGTATCTGCACTTCTGGGGGCACCGGCCGCGGCCGGACGGCCGGATCGGGGCGAGCTGCCTGAGCCAGTGGTGGCCGGCGCCGTTCGCGGTGGACGGCGTGGTCTACGCGACGGCCGAGCACTGGATGATGGCGGAGAAGGCCCGGCTCTTCGAGGACGCTTCGGCGGAGCGTGCCGCGCTGACCGCGGGGCATCCCGCCGAGGCGAAGAAGGCCGGGCGGCTGGTGCGCGGGTTCGACGAGGCGACCTGGGCACGGGAGCGGTTCCGGATCGTCGTCGGGGGCAGCGTCCACAAGTTCGGCGCCCATCCCGACCTGCTGGCGTACCTGCTGGGCACAGGTGACCGGGTGCTGGTCGAGGCCAGCCCCGTGGACCGGGTGTGGGGGATCGGGCTGGCCGCGAGCGACGAGGCGGCGATGGATCCGGAGCGGTGGCGGGGGCCGAACCTGCTGGGCTTCGCGCTGATGGAGGCGCGGGAGCGGCTGCGGGCAGGGGCATGAGCAGGGGCCGGTCCCCGGGACCGGCCCCTGCTGAAGCTCCGTTGACCCCCGTCAGGACGCGGCGCCGAGACCGCCCATGATGCTGGCGAACAGCAGGAAGCCCAGCAGCGGAAGGATCACGGTCGCGATGATGCCGCAGACCAGGCCCGCGGTCGCCGCGCCCTTGTTCGTTGCCTCACCGCGGGTGGCCCTGCCGCGGCCGATGGCGCCGAAGATGATCGCGAGAATGCCCAGGATCACGCCGAAGAACCACATGATGAAGGTCACGCTGCACACCACGCCGATGATGCCCAGCACCAGGCCCGTGGTTCCCATGCCGTTGCTGGGCTGGGCGGGCATCCCGTAGCCGGGGGCCTGCGGGTAGCCCACGGGCGGCGCGGCCGGGTAGCCGGGGCCGCCCTGCGGGTAGCCGTAGCCCGGGCCGGGCTGCTGCGGATAGCCGTACCCCGGGGCCGGCTGCTGGGGCGGCTGGGCCGGCGGGCCGAAACCACCCGGGGGCGGGTTGGTGTTGGACATGGACGCTCTCCCCTCGTTGTCAGACCTGGGCATCGTAGTGGCCAAGTCGGCTGCGGAGGGCGGCAGTTTCAGCGGTGGAACGGGGCGGTGGCCACCGTGCCGACGGCGCCGTAGTAGGTGTCGTCATTGCGGTCGCTGTTGATCGCGGCCGTGATGCCGACGGCGATCAGGACGATCACCGTGATGCCGAGGATGATCCCGATGATGCCCATGATCAGTCCGGCCTGGGCCTGCCCGTGGTTGGTGGCCACCCCGGCCTCGGCGCGCTTGCGGCCCTTGATGCCGAAGACGACCGCGAGGATCCCGGTGACCAGGGAGACCACGCCGTAGAGGCAGAAGAGGGTGCAGGAGATGATGCCGAGCACCATCGCGGCGACGCCCATGCCGTTCTGCGGTGCCATGGGCATGCCGGGCCAGCCGTAGCCGCCCTGGGAGTAGCCGCCTTGGGGGTAGCCGCCCGGGTATCCGTAACCGCCGGGCGCTCCGGGGCCGGTGGGGGCCACGGGCGGGGGCGGCACGGCACCGGTGCCGGAGCCCGGCGGGTCGTACTGCGGCGTGCCCGCCGGCGGCGTGAAACCCGGCATGGAGGTGACCGTGGCCTGGTCGTGGACGGACGGCGGCTGCGGTGTCGGGTTCTTGTCGAGCGAGGGCTTGCTCTCCGGAGGCGCCCACGGGTCGTGGCTGCCTCCGTCGGGCTGCGTCGCGTCCGTCATCGTGCGTCCCCCCTGGGTCGATCGTCCCGTCATGCTACGGGGCCGGTCGGTGCGGGCCACAGGGCGGGTGCGCCGCGGATCCCGGTGCCCGTGGCCGCGTCCACCGGCACCCGGCCGACCCCGCGCGGCCCCGCCGCGGCGGAGCCGCAGACCGCAAGGCGCCGCGCCCCCGGGAAGGGGCGCCGCGCCACGGCCTACGATGATGCCGAGTCACCGATCAGCCGATCACCCGCGCCCGCCCGCCCCGCGCCGGCCGGAGCGCCGTTCCGGGGAGGAACCTTGACCCAGCACCTCGTCGACCCGCACGCCCCTCGCGACCTCAAGGCCTTCGTCGCGGGCCTGCCCAAGGCCGAACTGCATGTGCACCACGTGGGATCCGCCTCCCCCCGGATCGTCTCCGAACTGGCCGCGCGGCACCCCGACTCGAAGGTGCCGACCGACCCCGAGGCCCTGGCCGACTACTTCACGTTCACCGACTTCGCACACTTCATCGACGTGTACCTGTCGGTCGTCGACCTGATCCGCACGCCGGAGGACGTCCGGCTGCTGACGTACGAGGTGGCCCGGGACATGGCCCGGCAGCAGGTGCGCTACGCCGAGCTGACCATCACGCCCTTCTCGTCCACCCGGCGCGGCATCGACGAGCGGGCCTTCATGGACGCGATCGAGGACGCCCGCAAGGCCGCCGAGGCCGACTTCGGGACCGTGCTGCGCTGGTGCTTCGACATCCCCGGCGAGGCGGGGCTGCAGGCCGCCGAGGAGACGGCCCGGCTCGCCACCGACGACCGGCTGCGTCCGGAGGGCCTGGTCTCCTTCGGTCTCGGCGGGCCCGAGGTCGGCGTGGAGCGGCCGCAGTTCAAGCCGTACTTCGACCGGGCGATCGCCGCCGGCCTGCACTCCGTCCCGCACGCCGGCGAGACGACCGGCCCGCAGACGGTGTGGGACGCGCTGACCCACCTGCGGGCCGAGCGCATCGGCCACGGCACCAGCTCCGCGCAGGACCCGAAGCTGCTCGCGCACCTCGCCGAGCACCGGATCCCGCTGGAGGTGTGCCCGACCTCGAACATCGCCACCCGCGCGGTCCGCACCCTCGACGAGCACCCCATCAAGGAGTTCGTGCGGGCCGGGGTGGTCGTCACCGTCAACTCCGACGACCCGCCGATGTTCGGCACCGACCTCGACAACGAGTACGCGGTTGCCGCCCGGCTCCTCGACCTCGACGAGCGGGGCCTGGCCGAGCTGGCCAAGAACGCGGTCGAGGCGTCCTTCCTGGACGCGGCGGGCAAGGCCCGGATCACCGGCGAGATCGACACCTACACCGCGCAGTGGCTCTCCCGGTGACGCCCGCCCCGGTCGCCGTGGCCCACCGGGGCGACCCCTACCGCGTCCGGGAGAACACCGTCGCCTCGCTGCGTTCCGCGCTGCGCCGGGGCGCGGACGCCGTGGAGATCGACGTACGGCTCACCCGGGACGGCGTGCCGGTGCTACTGCACGACGCGACGCTGAAGCGGCTGTGGGAGCACGAACGGCCCCTGCTCGCGCTGTCGTCCGAGGAGGTGCGCGGCCTGACCGGCGGCGGGGTGCCGACCCTGGCCGAGGCCCTGCCCGCGACGGACGGGCACCGGGTGATGATCGACCTGCCCGGGTCGCCCGATGTGCGGGCGGTGCGCCGGATCATGGGCGTCGTCGAGGAGGCCGGGGCGGCGGACCGCGTCTACTACTGCGCGGGCGCCGACGCCATGCTCGCCGTGCGCGCCGCGGATCCGGCCGCCGAGATCGCCCTCACCTGGACGACCCTGGCCCCGCCCCGGCCGGTGCTGCTGGAGGCGGTCCGCCCGCGCTGGCTCAACTACCGCTTCTCACTGGTGGACCGCCCGCTCGCCGAGCGGGTGCACGCCGACGGCTACCTGCTGTCCGTCTGGACCCCCGACACCCGCCGCTCCATGCGGCGGCTGCTGGAGGCGGGCGTGGACTCGATCACGACGAACCGCGTCGACGTGCTGTGCGCTACACGCGCGAACGCTGCGGCACCGTCGCCGGATCGGCCGGCGTCTCGCGCGTGACGTACTGCGGCACCGGCGCGCTGTCCGTGCCGGTGTCGCGGACGAGCCCGTAGCGAAGGGCGCCGTCGGCGGGGCCCTCGTCGATGTCCCTGACCACGGCGTCCCGGTCCGACGGGAAGACGATGAGGCCGTAGTCGCAGCCCCGTTCGTTCTGGGTGAGGGTGACGGTGCCGTCGAGGTAGAAGTACTCGTTCTGCCACATCTGCTGGGTGCCGGGCGGGAGGACGGCGTAGCCGATGTCCGGGCCGCCCATGCCGGTGGCGTAGCCGTTCGGGGCTCCGGGCAGCGGGTCGTCCATCCGCCGCGAGCCGCCGGACGCCACGTGGAACAGTCTGCCCTTCAGACCGGTCCAGGACGGCATGACCAGCGGGCCGGGCCGCGACCCGGGTGAGATCTGCCAGCGGACCAGGACGTAGCCCCGGCCGGTGAGCGTGACACGGTCGCCGCGGTGCTGCATGACCGCCTTCGGGCCGCCGGTGCTGGTGATGCCGGACTCGGGACGGCGCGGCAGGGCGGCGGGCCGGGTGTCCGGGTCGGGAGCGCGGTCGACGGCGTCGACGACGGTGCCGTACAGGTCGGCCTTCTTCGTCGCCGACGGCGAGGGCTTGGGGGTGGGGGTGGGGGCGGCCGGTGCGGACGACCGCGGCGGTTCGGAAGTGGCCGTGGCCGTGGGCGCGATGGCGGCCCGGGGCGGCGGTGCGTCCGGCGGCTGCGTGACGACGTAGGCGCCGCCCGCGACGATCGTCGCGCCCGCCGTCACCGCGACGGCCGGCTTGGTGAGCGCGCCGAGCAGCTTGGCCGACCAGCCGGCGGAGGTGGCGGCCGAGGCGGCGGCCACGGCCGTCTTGCCGCCGAAGGCGAGCGACAGGGTGAACCCGACGGGCAGCGGGACGAGGGCGATGCCCACCAGGAGGCGTTCGGCCGGGACGACGCTCTCGCGGGTGCCGCCGCAGTAGCCGCAGCCGCGGATGTGCCGGGCCAGCCGCTTGCGCCACACCGAGTCGGGCCGGCCGTCCCAGCGGCCGGTCAGCTCGCGCAGGCCGGGGCAGGCACCGTCCAGGGCGCGCACGATGCCGCGTGAAATCTCCAGGCGCTCCTTCATCCGCTGGACGCGCACGGCGGCGTGCTGCCGGGTGATGCCGACGGCGGCGGCCAGTTCGCGCCGGGTCAGCTCGCCCGCGACCTCCAGCCACCACAGCGACAGCAGCTGCCGGTCCTCGTCGTCGAGCCAGCGCACGGCCTCGGCGACCTCGCGCCGCTGCCCTTCCAGCTGGAGCCGCAGCACGGTCAGGTCGGCGAAGTCGGAGGCCGGTGCCTCCTCCAGCCGGTCCGGGGTCCTCCGCCGGGCCCGGTCGCGGATCTGCCGCATGGCGATCGCCACCAGCCAGGACCGGAAGCTGTCGGGGTCGCGGAGCGAACCGAGGTTGCCGACGGCGCGCAGCATGGTCTCCTGCACGACGTCGTCGACGTCGGCGTGGCCGTTCAGGGCCCGGCCCACGATGTTGTAGACCAGCGGCAGCCAGCCCGCGACCAGCTCGTCGAGCGCCCGCCGGTCGCCGGCCTGCGCCGCGGTGATGACGGCGCGCCAGTGCTCACTGTCCACGGGAGCCTCTCGCCGGCCGGGATCGGTACTTCTCCGCACGCACCCTCTCAGGCAGGACGGGGGTCTTGGCTATGTGGGGGATCACATGCGGGGAGACGGCGTGAAGGTTCTCGGGGTAACAGTTTTTCTCAGCCGCCGAACGCCGGGGCGGTCACGGGCGCGGTCAGCGCCTCCAGCCGCTTGATCCGCTGCCGGACGACGTACAGCGGGATCACGCCGAACACCCCGAAGGCCATGTCGATCACCGACCACCAGAAGGGGATCCCCCGGAGCGGTCCGCAGATCAGGGCGAGCGGGATGATCCCCGCGCAGGCGATCATGCCGAACTCGACGACCCAGATGTTGCGGACCGGGTCACGGTAGGGCCCGTAGAAGGCGACCGCGATCACCAGGTGCGCGAAGGCCAGCCAGTCCGTGCCGTAGAGGAGGAAGGGGTATTCCGCGTCGGCCTGGTCCAGGCCGGCCCGGACCCGCCCGATCCACTCCGCCAGCCCGGGCAGGTGGTCGCCGACGGAAAACGCGCGCAACAGATCCTCGGTCCACCGCAGTTCGTGCACCAGGGGAAAGGCCGTGGCGCCGCTGAGCACCAGGCACACGACAAAAAGGGCCAACCAGGCGCGGATGCCCTTGAGCAGGGCGGCTCTGTCGTTCATGGAGGCACTCTACGCCCAAGTTGAACATGTTCAAAAAAGAGGGCGGGGCAACGGAACGGCCCCGGGCGGCAGCGCCCGGGGCCGTTCACGACCGAACCGTGTGACTACGCGTCCAGCGACGTCATCACGTGCTTGATCCGCGTGTAGTCCTCGAAGCCGTAGCCCGAGAGGTCCTTGCCGTAGCCGGACTTCTTGAAGCCGCCGTGCGGCATCTCGGCGACCAGCGGGATGTGGGTGTTGATCCACACGCAGCCGAAGTCGAGCTTCTTGGACATCCGCATGGCACGGCCGTGGTCCTTGGTCCACACGGAGGAGGCCAGCGCGTACTCCACGCCGTTGGCCCACTCCACGGCCTGCTCCTCGTCGGAGAAGGACTGCACGGTGATGACCGGGCCGAAGACCTCCTTCTGGATGATCTCGTCGGTCTGCTTCAGGCCCGAGACGACGGTCGGCGCGTAGAAGTAGCCCTTGTCCCCGACCCGCTTGCCGCCGGCCTCCACGCGCGCGTGCGCGGGCAGCCGGTCGATGAAGCCCTCGACCTGCTTGAGCTGGTTGGGGTTGTTGAGCGGGCCGAACAGCACGTCCTCGTCGTCCGGCTGCCCGGTCTTCGTCTCGGACGCGGCCTTGGCCAGCGCGGAGACGAACTCGTCGTGGATGGACTCGTGGACGAGCACGCGCGTGGCGGCGGTGCAGTCCTGGCCGGCGTTGAAGTAACCGGCGACCGAGATGTCCTCGACGGCCTTGGTGATGTCGGTGTCCTCGAAGACCACGACCGGGGCCTTGCCGCCCAGCTCCAGGTGGACGCGCTTGACGTCCTTGGAGGCGGACTCGGCGACCTGGATGCCGGCGCGGACGGAGCCGGTGATGGAGGCCATCGCCGGGGTCTCGTGCTCGACCATCATGCGGCCGGTCTCGCGGTCGCCGCAGATGACGTTGAAGACGCCCTTGGGGACGATCGAGCCGATGATCTCGGCCATGAGGACCGTCGAGGCCGGGGTGGTGTCCGACGGCTTCAGCACGACGGTGTTGCCCGCCGCGATCGCCGGGGCGAACTTCCACACGGCCATCATCATCGGGTAGTTCCACGGCGCGACCTGCGCGCAGACCCCGACCGGCTCGCGGCGCACGATGGAGGTCAGGCCCTCCATGTACTCACCGGCCGAGCGGCCCTCCAGCATCCGCGCCGCGCCCGCGAAGAAGCGGATCTGGTCGACCATCGGCGGGATCTCCTCGGAGCGGGTCAGCCCGACCGGCTTGCCCGTGTTCTCCACCTCGGCCGCGATCAGCTCCTCGGCGCGCTCCTCGAAGGCGTCCGCGATCTTCAGCAGGGCCTTCTGGCGCTCGGCGGGCGTGGTGTCGCGCCAGCCGGGGAAGGCCTCGGCGGCCGCCGCCATCGCGGCGTCCACGTCCGCCTGCCCGGACAGCGGAGCGGTCGCGTACGCCTCGCCCGTCGCGGGATTGACCACCTCGGTGGTCCGTCCGTCGGCGGCGTCCTTGAACTCACCGCCGATGTAGTTGCGCAGACGACGCAGCTCGGTGCTCACTGCCGGCCCTCCAGTTCGGATGTCCAGTACTTGAGACACCCACCCTAGTCGGCCGACCCACGTTTTCAACACCCCCGCTCCCTTCGATCGTGCGGAATTCGCAGGAGTAGAGGACTCAAACAACGAATTTCATCGATCCAGGCTTGCGGAAGTGTCGAGACCTCGTGCACAGTGACCTCGTGGCCAGTCGAAGCGCAGAACAGAAGGGCTCGCGGGAGTCCCGCGAGCCCTCCCGCGAGTCCAGGAACGGCAGCTCGCCGCAGCTGGACGCCGTGTCCCTCGCCATCATCGAGCAGCTCCAGGAGGACGGCCGCCGGCCGTACGCCGCCATCGGCAAGGCCGTGGGCCTGTCGGAGGCGGCCGTGCGCCAGCGCGTCCAGAAACTGCTCGACCAGGGCGTGATGCAGATCGTCGCCGTCACGGACCCGCTCACCGTGGGCTTCCGCAGACAGGCGATGGTCGGCGTCAACGTCGAGGGCGACGTGGAAGCGGTCGCGGACGCGCTGTCGGCGATGTCCGAATGCGAGTACGTGGTGATGACCGCAGGCTCCTTCGACCTGATGGTGGAGATCGTGTGCGAGGACGACGACCACCTCCTGGACGTCATCAACAAACGCATACGGGCGGTGCCCGGAGTGCGCTCCACCGAGAGCTTCGTCTACCTCAAGCTCAAGAAGCAGACCTACATGTGGGGAACCCGATAACCGTGAGGACCCGATAGCCGTGAGCAAGGACCTCTCCCAGTCCGCGTACGACCACCTGTGGATGCACTTCACGCGCATGTCGTCGTACGAGAAGGCCCCCGTCCCCACCATCGTCCGGGGCGAGGGCACGTACATCTACGACGACAAGGGCAAGCGCTACCTGGACGGCCTCGCCGGCCTCTTCGTCGTGCAGGCCGGGCACGGCCGGGTCGAGCTCGCCGAGACCGCCTTCAAGCAGGCGCAGGGGCTCGCGTTCTTCCCGGTGTGGTCCTACGCCCACCCCAAGGCCGTCGAGCTGGCCGAGCGCCTCGCCGGGCACGCCCCGGGCGACCTGAACAAGGTCTTCTTCACCACCGGCGGCGGTGAGGCGGTGGAGACCGCCTGGAAGCTCGCCAAGCAGTACTTCAAGCTGACCGGCAAGCCCACCAAGCACAAGGTCATCTCCCGCGCGGTGGCCTACCACGGCACCCCGCAGGGCGCCCTGTCCATCACCGGCCTGCCGGGTCTGAAGGCCCCCTTCGAGCCGCTGGTGCCGGGTGCGCACAAGGTCCCGAACACCAACATCTACCGCGCCCCGCTCTTCGGTGACGACCCGGAGGCCTTCGGCCGCTGGGCCGCCGACCAGATCGAGCAGCAGATCCTCTTCGAGGGCCCGGACACGGTCGCCGCGGTCTTCCTGGAGCCGGTGCAGAACGCGGGCGGCTGCTTCCCGCCCCCGCCCGGCTACTTCCAGCGCGTCCGCGAGATCTGCGACCGGTACGACGTGCTGCTCGTCTCGGACGAGGTCATCTGCGCCTTCGGCCGCCTGGGCACGTACTTCGCCTGCGACAAGTTCGACTACGTGCCGGACATGATCACCTGCGCCAAGGGCATGACCTCGGGCTACTCCCCGATCGGCGCGTGCATCATCTCCGACCGCCTGGCCGAGCCGTTCTACAAGGGCGACAACACCTTCCTGCACGGCTACACCTTCGGCGGCCACCCGGTCTCCGCAGCCGTGGGCCTGGCCAACCTCGACCTGTTCGAGCGCGAGAACCTCAACCAGCACGTCCTGGACAACGAGGGCAACTTCCGCGCCACCCTGGAGAAGCTCCACGACCTGCCGATCGTCGGCGACGTCCGCGGCAACGGCTTCTTCTACGGCATCGAGCTCGTGAAGGACAAGAACACCAAGGAGTCCTTCAACGACGAGGAGACCGAGCGCGTCCTGTACGGCTTCCTCTCCAAGGCGCTGTACGACAACGGCCTGTACTGCCGGGCCGACGACCGCGGCGACCCGGTCGTCCAGCTCGCCCCGCCGCTGATCTCCGACCAGTCGACGTTCGACGAGATCGAGCAGATCCTGAGGGCCACCCTCTCGGAGGCGTGGACCAAGCTCTGACCCGCGTCGCTCCGATCGTCTGCCTGGATGATCAACAACGGCCCCGGTGCCGCCCGTTCGAGTGAGAAACGGCGGCCCGGGGCCGCGTGCTGTCCGGCGTCCCGGCCCCCTTCTGCCTAGCGTGCCCAGTGACCGATCGGCCCTGCCTTCGTTCCCCCGCACGGGGGATGGCACGGGAACTACGGATCTGAACCGAGGTGTACGCGCATGGAGGCCCCGCCGGACAACGACGTGCTCTGGGCACGCGCCCTGCACTTCCAGCACGACGACGGCTCGCCCGCGCTCTGCGGCGTCTCGCTCGGCGTGCGCGAGGGCGAGATCCTCGCCCTGAGCGGCCCGCGCGGCAGCGGTAAGACGACCCTGCTGCGGTGCCTGTCCGGCCTGGTGCCCGTCCGGCGCGGCGAGGTCTGGTTCAACAGCATGCCCGTGCACACCATGGGCCCCCTCACCCGCGAGCGGCTGCGCCGCGACCGGTTCGGCTGGATCGACCCGGCCCCCTCCCTGGTGCCGGAGCTCAACGCCTGGGAGAACACCGCCCTGCCGCTGATGTTGCGCGGCACCAGCAGGCGCCGCGCCAAGACCGCGGCCCTGGAGTGGCTGGAGCGCCTGGACATCGGCGACAGCGCCCGCAAACGGCCGCACCAGCTGGTGCAGGCCGAGCGGCAGCGGGTCTGCATCGCCCGCGCCCTGGCCCCCGCCCCGTCGGTGCTGTTCGCCGACGAGCCCACGGCGCCCCTGCACCGCGCCGACCGCGCCCATGTGCTGCGCACCCTCACCACGGCGGCCCGTTCCCACCGCATCACCGTCGTCCTGGCCACCCACGACGCGGAGACGGCGTCCCTCGCCGACCGCACGGTGTCCCTGCTCGACGGGCGGCGCGTGCAGACGGTCCACCTGCCGCCGGTCGCCGAGACCAGCGAACCGGAAGGCCGGGCCGCGTGCTCGCTCTCCGTCTGACCCGCGGCGCCCACCCCGCCGTCCAGCTGCGCCGCCTGTTGGTCACGGCGGCCTCGGCGGGCACGGGCTTCCTGCTGCTCTGCGCCCTGGGCTACGCGCTGGGCCACCCCGGCTCCCCCGGCTCCGCCGCGCTCAGGCTGGCCTGGTGCGCGGCCCCGCTGGCCGCCACGGTGTACTTCGCGGTCGCGGTGGCCCGTACCGACCCCGGCACCAAGCCCCGCTCCGGCCTCTCGGCCATCGGCCTGGGACCGGTCCGCATGATGGCCGTCTCGGCGACGACGACGGCCCTGTCCTGCACGCTGGGCTCGATGCTGGCCCTGCTCGTCTTCCTGCACCTGCGGGGCGACCTGACGGGCATGCCCTTCGACGGCGCCGCCGCCGACTCCCTCGCCGCCGGCCGGCCCCTGCCGCTGCCGGGGGCCCTGACCCTGCTGGCGTTCGTGCCCGTCGGCGCGTCGGTGGCGGTGGCCATGGTCCTGCGACCGCGCGAGGCGGGGCCCGCCGCGCCCCGGGCGGCCCGGATGTACGGCCGCTTCGGCGCCTACCGGCGCACCAGCAATCGCGAGACCTTCGGGGCGTACGGCCGGTTCGGCCGGCAGATCGTCCGGCCCACCGACGGCCGTACCGCCGAGCCCGCCGCGAAGAGCGGCCCGCCGACGGCCCGGACCGGCGGGTCGGCCCCTGCGGCGGCCGCGAGCCCCGGCGGGACGGTGAGCGCGGTCGCGGACCCCGCCCGACCGCCCGCGGTGGACGCGGGCGCGGTGAATCCGGGCGCCGTTGATGCGGGCGCCGTGGATCCGGGCGCCGTGGATCAGCGCGTCGTGGACCCGGCCGCGGAGGCCGCTTCGCCGGCCGCGCCGCACCGGGCTGCGGAGGCCGCCCCGGCCGGCGATCCCGCCCAGCGGCTCAGCGCGCACGCGGCGGCGCCGGACGCGGCCGGAGCCATCAGCCCCGCCGGGGCCCTGACCCTGCACCCCGTCCCTGCGACGCCCGACGTCCCCGACGAGGTCTCCGAGGCAGCCCTGCCGGACACCGTCGCCGCTCCCTCCGGTCTGCCATGGGGCATCACCGTGCTGGCCGCGGGCCTCGCCGTGGTGAGCTACACGAGCCGTACCGCTCCGACACCCCCTGACCTCTCCTTCTCCGGCGCCTCCCCGGGCGTGCTGGCGGGCTGGGCCCTGGCCGCCGTCGGTCTGGCCCTGGCCGGTCCGGGCCTGACCCATCTGTGCGGACGGCTGCTCCAGTCGGCCCGCCCCGGCGCCCTGCGGCTCCTGGCCGGCCGCATCCTCATGGCGGAGGCCGTCCGCATCGGGCGTCCCCTGGGCGTCGTCTGCGCGGTCCTGTCCGCCGCCTGGGCCATGGCGCTGCTGCACGCCCCGGACGGGCTCTCGCTCGGCCCGCTCACCACCCTCGGCGTACTGCTCGTGACCGGGTGCACCACGGCGACGCTCCTGACGGCGGCCGTCGAGGCCAGGCAGGCCCGCGCCGGCACCACCGCCGCCCTGATGCGGCTCGGCGCCCCCGCCACGACATTGCGCAGCGCCGCCGCCCTCCGCGCGGGCGCGCTGCTCGCCGTGTTCGGTCCGCTCACCCTGACGGTCGCGGAACTGGCGGCGCTCCCCCTGGCGCGCTGAGTCCCGCGACCGCTCGCCGGAGGACCGCCGGAAGACCCGCCGGAAAACTCGTACGAAAAAAATCTCCGTAGGGCGATGAGTTCCGGACCGGCGCCCGGTCTATCCCCGCGTAACGACACGGACTTGATGGGAGAGACCTCGCATGTACCAGCAGATGATCTTCGTGAACCTGTGCACCGGCGACCTCGGCGCCTCGAAGAAGTTCTTCACGGAGCTTGGCTTCACGATCAACGAGCAGTTCAGCGACGACACGACCGCCTCGGTCGTCATCAGCGAGACCATCGTGGTGATGGTGCACACCAAGGAGAAGTACACGCAGTTCACGAAGAAGGACGTCGTGGACTCGACGAAGACCAGCGAGGTGCTGATCGCGCTGAGCGCCGAGAGCCGCGAGAAGGTCGACGAGCTGGTCGAGAAGGCGGTCGCGGCGGGCGGTTCCGTCTCGGGCGAGACGCAGGACCACGGCTTCATGTACGGCCGCGCCTTCGACGACGTGGACGGCCACACCTTCGAGGTCGTGTGGATGGACCCCGCGGCCGTCCAGGGCTGACGGCGTGCGGCCTAGCATGGGCGGGTGCAGACGATGCCCGCCCATGCGGCCCACCACGACGACCGTGAGATAGAGACCCTCGAGGAGTTCGACGCGACCGTCACGGCGCGCGGCACCCTCGCCGGATACCGCGTCCAGGCCGTCGATCTGACGGACCGTACGCGCGAGCTGCTCACCACGGACACCGCGGGCGCGGTCTTCCTGGGCTGCGCGATGCGCGGGGACGCGGACGCGAAGGTCCGGGCCGACGGCGCCCTGGTCTTCCCGCCGGTCCCGGGCCTGCCGTTCGACCCGTACCGCGGCCTGGTCTACTCCCCGGACGAACTCTTCGCGTCGCTGGCCGACGGCTACGAGGCCACGCCCGACGCCCTCGCCTACGCCTGGTTCCAGCGCACCAAGGCGGACCGCGACATCTACGCGTCGATGCTGCGCTCGGTTCACGACGACTCCGTCTCGGACGCGCTCGACGAACTCCTGTCCGGCGTTCGGGTCGTGGGTGTCATGGGCGGCCACGCGATGGCCCGCGGCACCGAGGAGTACGCGGGCGCCGCACGCCTCGGCCGGGAGCTGGCCCGCGCCGGCTTCACGGTGGCCACCGGTGGTGGCCCGGGCGCGATGGAAGCCGCGAACCTCGGCGCGTACGTCGCCCCCTTCGACGACGAGATCCTCACCGAGTCGCTCGAACTCCTCGGCAAGACACCGCACTTCACCCCGTCGATCACCCAGTGGGCCGCGGCCGCCTTCGAGATACGCGCCCGTCGGCCGCAGGGCGGCCGCTCGGTGGGCATCCCGACCTGGTTCTACGGCCACGAGCCGCCGAACGCCTTCGCGTCGCACATCGCCAAGTACTTCGCCAACGCCACGCGCGAGGACGGCCTGCTGGCCCGGTCCAACGCGGGCGTGGTGTTCCTGCCGGGCGCCGCCGGGACCGTACAGGAGATCTTTGACAACGCGACGCCCAACTACTACGAGTCGCGCGGCGAGCCGACGCCGATGGTGCTGGTGAACCGCGCGCACTGGACGGAGAAGCTGCCCGCGTGGCCGCTGCTCCGCTCGCTGGCCCGGGGCCGCTCGATGGAGGCGCGGATCGCGCTGGTGGACCGGATCGAGGAGGCGCCGGAGGCGCTGAAACGTCTCGGCGGTTAATAAGAAGGCAAAGCAAGTGCTTGCAACCTGCATATGCGTTGACACTACTTATGCGGCGCTTATAGACCTGAGAGCCTCCCGGTGGTGCTGATGTCCAGTCAGCACTGCCTCAACCCCCCGCTTGAGCAATCCCGTAAAGGACAAACGTGGCAGTTCTGTCCGTATCCCGCCGCGCACGTGCCGTGCGCGTCCTCGGTGTCGTCTCCGCCTCGGCCGCGATCGCGCTCGGCACCGCCGGCAACGCGCTCGCCTGCGACATCAGCGAGTTCTCCGCCGAGGCGAAGTGCGACGGTGACAAGGGCGTCATCACCGTCACCGACGTCGACCCCGCCGGCATCCCGGCGACGGTCACCGTGTACCTGGAGAACAACGGCGCCGACGTGAAGAAGGTCGGCGAGCAGGAGGTGAAGGGCTCCCGCGAGGGCACGACCATCACCTTCGCCGAGAAGTGGAAGCCCAACGCCGAGTACCGCATCCACGTCAAGGCCGCCGGTTACGTCGACGAGGACATCAAGCCGAACCTCGTGACCCCGGCGACCGCCTGCAAGAAGGAGGAGCAGCCCCCTTCGACTCCTCCGGCTTCGACTCCCCCGGCGACGCCGACCACCCCGTCGGCCTCCCCCTCCCAGCCCGCCGAGGACAGTGAGTCCCCGGCTCCGGAGCCGTCGGAGAGCCAGAGCACGTCCCCGGCGGGCAACGTGCCCGCCCCGGCCGGTGACTCCAACCTCGCCGAGACCGGTGCCGACTCCAACACCGGCATCATCGCCGGCATCGCGGCGGCCCTGGTCGTCGTCGGTGGCGGTGCGGTGTTCTTCGGCATGCGCCGTCGCGGGGCGAACAGCGACAGCTGACGCCCGCGGCACACTCCGTGATGTGGCCCGTCCCCGACCGGGGGGCGGGCCAGGTCCCGTCTCAGCCGAAGGTGGCCCGCTCCAGCCAGAACTCCAGCAACTCCCGCTCTCCCAGGACCTCCAGCTCCTTGGCGTCGAGCGGCAGCCGGCGGTAGAACGCGAGCAGCACGAAGGTGAGCGGCCCGCGCAGGGCGACCGTGGCCTTCTCGTGGCCCCGGCGCCGGCGGACACCGTCCTCGGTGAGCTCGACGACCCACTCGGCGTTGAGGTCCGGCCCGGTGTCGGTGGCGTGCAGGTGGATGCTGCTGCCCGGGCCGACCAGTTCCCCCACCACGTCCTGCGGCTCCGTCCGCTGCACGTACTCCACGATCTGGAGCCATTCGTCGATCGCGTCGGCGGCGACCTCGGGCGCGACGTCGTAGGGCAGCCCGGCGGCGAGGGCGGCGTCGGCGCGGTGCACGGTGATCTCGTGCGTCATCCTGCGGGCCCAGAACCCGGAGCTCTGTATCCCGGCCCAGCTCCACACCTTCGCGTCCGGTCCGGCCTCCCGGAGCGTGGCGACGATCTGCTCGCCCGACTCGGCCAGCCAGGCGTCCAGTGACGCGGCGTCACCGACGGCCTCGGGCCCGGCCACACCCGGCACCTGCTCCTCGGGCACCTCCTCCGCGGCCCGGGTCCGCACCATCAGCTCCGCCCAGCGCAGCGCGCCGCCCGTGTGCCGGACGAGTTCCTCCAGCGACCAGTCGGGGCAGGTGGGCACGGTGCCGGACAGGTCTGCCCCGGAGGTCACCACCTGCCGCAACAGGGTGATCTGGTGGGCGATTTCGTCGCAGTAGCGGTCGTGCGCGAGTGGCGTCATGCCTCGGACCCTAGGCGGGCGCGTTCAGCCGAGCACCACGATTTCCGCCGCGTCGAACTCCACGCCCACCTCGTCCCCGACCTCCGGTGCCGCCCGCAGCGCGCACGCCGCCTCCAGGCGCGGTGCGCCCTCGGGCTGGAGGTGCACGGCGACATGCGTGCCCCGGAAGGTACGCGCGGCCACCGTGCAGCGCAGGCCCGAGTCTGCGGGCACCAGGCGCACCCCGGCGGGCCGCACCAGCAGGGTCCGGGTGCCCTGCGGGGCACCCTCCGGCACCGGCACCTTGCCCCAGGGCGTGTCCGCGGCCTCCGCCCCGACCGTCGCCTCGACCACGTTCTCGAACCCGAGGAAGCGGGCGACGAAGGCGTCGGCGGGCCGCTGCCACACCTCAAGAGGCGTGCCGGACTGGGCGATCCGCCCGTCCCGCATCACCACGACCCGGTCGGCCAGCGCGAAGGCCTCCCCCTGGTCGTGCGTCACGGCGAGCACCGTCGTGCCCAACCGGCCGAACAGTTCCCTCAGTTCGACGACCAGCCGCTCCCTCAGCGACCGGTCGAGCTGCCCGAGTGGCTCGTCCAGCATCAGCAGCCGCGGGCTCGGTGCGAGGGCCCGGGCCAGCGCAACCCGCTGCTGCTCCCCGCCGGACAGCATCGCGACGGCCCGGCGTCCCGCGTCCGGCAGCCCCACCAGGTCCAGCAACTCCTGCACCCGCTCCGCCTGTTGCCGCTTCGGCTCGCCGTGCATCCGCAGCCCGAAGGCGACGTTCCCGGCCACGTCCCGCTGCGGGAACAGCTGGTGGTCCTGGAACATCAGCCCGACGCCGCGCCTGTGCGCGGGCACACCCGCCTGGTCGCGGCCGTCGAGCACCACCTGCCCGGAGTCCAGGGGCTGCAGCCCGGCCACCGCCCGCAGCAGGGTCGACTTGCCGCTGCCGCTGGGCCCGAGCACACACACGATCTCGTGCTCGGCGACCTCCAGATCGACGGCGTCCAGCACCGCCCGCCCGCCGAAACGGACCGTCGCGCCCCGCAGAGCCAGCAGCATCAGAACTCCCCCGTCCGGTCCGTGCGAAGCCTCTCCAGCACCAGCAGGGCCACGGCGCACACCACCATCAGAATCGTCGAAAGGGCCATCGCCTGCCCGTAGTTGAGGTCACCGGGCCGCCCCAGCAGCCGGGCCACGGCCACCGGCAGCGTCGGGTTGTCGGGCCGTGCGATGAACACCGTCGCGCCGAACTCACCCAGGGACACGGCGAAGGCGAACCCGGCGGCGATCAGCAGCGCCCGGCGCACCATCGGCAGGTCCACCTCCCGCCACACCCGCCAGGGCGAGGCCCCCAGCACAGAGGCCGCCTCCCGCAACCGGACGTCCACGGCCCGCAGCACGGGCAGCATGGTCCGTACGACGAACGGCACCCCGACCAGGGCCTGCGCGAGCGGCACCAGGATCCAGGAGGACCTGAGGTCCAGCGGCGGCTCGTCGAGGGAGATCAGGAACCCGAAGCCGACGGTGACCGCGGACACCCCGAGCGGCAGCATCAGCAGCGCGTCGAAACCGCGCACGAACCGCCCGGCGTCCCGGCGGGTGAGCGCGGCAGCGGCGAGACCGCCGATCACCACGGCGATGAGCGTGGCGGCGACGGCGTACGACAGGGAGTTGCCTATCGCCTCGATCGGCGGGACCAGGAAGACCCCGCCGTCCTCGCTGGTCAGCGCCCGGTAGTAGCCGAAGCCCGGCGCGCCGAGGGACCGCTGCACCAGCACGGCGAGCGGCAGCAGGAGCAGGACGACGACCGTGGCGAGGACCCCGCCCAGCAGCGCCCACTGCCCGGCGCCGCGCGGCCGGCGCGCGGTCACGGACGGGTCCACCAGCCGCAGCGCGGTCTCCCGCCGCCGCACGGTCCAGGCGTGCACGGCGAGGATCGCGCCCACCGCGACGAACTGGATGAGCGTCAGCACGGCCGCCGTGGACAGGTCGAAGATCTCGGACGTCTGCCGGTAGATCTCCACCTCCAGGGTGGAGAAGGTGGGCCCGCCGAGGATCTGCACGACACCGAAGGAGGTGAAGGTGAACAGGAAGACCATGAGCGCCGCGGCGGCCACGGCCGGGGCGAGGGCGGGGAGCGTCACCTGCCGCCAGGCCCGCAGCGGGGACGCACCGAGCATCCGCGCGGCCTCCTCCTGCCGCGGGTCGAGCTGCGCCCAGAGCCCGCCCACGGTCCGGACGACGACGGCGTAGTTGAAGAAGACGTGCGCGAGCAGGATCGCCCACACCGTGGTGTCCAGCCGTACGCCCCACAGTTCGTCGAGCAGCCCGCCCCGCCCGACCAGTGCCAGGAACGCCGTACCGACGACGACCGTCGGCAGCACGAACGGCACGGTCACGACCGCCCGCAGGACCTGCTTGCCCGGGAAGTCGAAGCGCGCGAAGACGTACGCGCCGGGAAGCGCGACGATCAGCGTGAGCGCGGTGGAGACCAGCGCCTGCCAGGTGGTGAACCACAGCACGTGCCGGACGTCGGACTGCGCCAGCACCTCTCCGATCCGCGCGAGGTGCCAGGTCCCGTCGGTCTTCAGGCCGCGCGCGACGATCGCGGCGACGGGGTAGGCGAAGAAGACCGCGAAGAACGCGACGGGCGCGGCCAGCAGACCGAACCGCGCCGCCGCGCCCCGCTTGCGCACGGCTACTTCAGTACGAGTGAGGTCCACGACTTGACCCACTGGTCACGGTGATCGGCGATCTTCGCCGGGGCCATGGTCTCCGGGTCCTTCGCCTGCGGCCCGTACTTCACGAACTCCGGCGGCACCTGGGCGCCCTCGGTCACCGGGTACACGAACATGTTGAGCGGCATGTCCTCCTGGAACCTCTTGCTGATGAGGAAGTCGAGGAGGGCCTTGCCACCCCTGGTGTTCTGGGCGTTGCTGAGCAGCCCCGCGTATTCGACCTGCCGGAAGCAGGTGCCCTCGGCGACGCCGGTCGGGGCGGAGGTCGGCTTGGGCTTCGCGTAGAGCACCTCGGCGGGCGGCGAGGAGGCGTACGACACGACGAGCGGCCGGTCCCCCTTGGCCTTCTTGCCACTGGCCGAACCGGAGAACTCCTGGTTGTAGGCCTGCTCCCAGCCGTCGACGACCTTCACGCCGTTGGCCTTGAGCTTCTTCCAGTAGCTCTCCCAGCCGGTGTCGCCGTACTGCGCGGCGGTGCCGAGCACGAAGCCGAGCCCGGGCGAGGAGGATGCGGCGTTCTCGGTCACGAGCAGGTTCTTGTACTGCGGCTTGACCAGGTCGTCGAAGCTCTTCGGCGGCTCCAGCTTGCGGTCGGCGAAGTACTTCTTGTCGTAGTTGACGCAGATGTCGCCGGTGTCGATGGGCGTGACCCGGTGCTCGTCCTGGTCGACCCGGTACTCGGCCTTGACCTGCTCGGACCCCTTCGCCTCGTACGGCTGGAAGAGGCCGTTGTCGAGGGCGCGGGAGAGCAGGGTGTTGTCGACGCCGAAGAAGACGTCGCCCTGCGGGTTGTCCTTGGTCAGGATGGCCTTGTTCACGGCCTGTCCGGCGTCGCCGTCCTTGAGGACCCGGACCTTGTACCCGGACTGCTTCTCGAAGGCGGCGATGACGTCCTCGGACGCGGCCCACGAATCGTGGCTGACGAGCGTCACGGTCTTGGAGTCGCCGGACCCCTGGCCGCCGTCGGACGACCCGCACGCGGCGAGCGTGCCGGCCATGCCGAGACCGACGACCGCCGCCGTCAGCCGCTTGATGGTGTTGCCCACTGGATTCCTCCTGGAGTGACCAGGAGAAGACGCGGCCCCGCCCGGGACTTCCGGGGTCCCGGGCAGGGCGCAACAGCTCGAGTGATGACCGATCTCCCTACCCAGAATGACCTGGGCCAGGTTCGGAGGGTCTGCGGCCGTGTGCCGCACTCTCAGCGCTGTGGCGCTCCCCTGTCGGAATATGCAGATGTTCTTACGGCGGTCAGACTACCGTTCGGTGGCAGCGAGCTGACCACACGCCCCGTCGATCTCCTGACCACGGGTGTCCCGGATCGTCACCGGCACACCATGGGCGGCGATGGCCTCCACGAAGGCCTTCTCGTCCTCGGGCCGCGAGGCCGTCCACTTCGACCCGGGCGTCGGGTTCAGCGGGATCAGGTTCACGTGCACGGGCTTGCCCTTGAGCAGCCGCCCGAGCCGGTCACCCCGCCAGGCCTGGTCGTTGATGTCCCGGATCAGGGCGTACTCGATGGACAGCCGGCGCCCGGACTTGGCGCTGTACTCGAAGCCTGCGTCCAGCACCTCCCGGACCTTCCAGCGTGTGTTCACCGGCACGAGGGTGTCGCGCAGCTCGTCGTCGGGGGCGTGCAGCGAGATGGCGAGGCGGCACTTGAAGCCCTCGTCGGCGAACCGGTGGATGGCCGGGACGAGACCGACCGTCGAGACGGTGATCCCGCGCTGCGAGAGCCCCAGTCCGTCGGGCTCGGGGTCGGTGAGCCGCCGGATGGACCCGATGACCCGGTTGTAGTTGGCGAGCGGCTCGCCCATGCCCATGAAGACGATGTTGCTGAGCCGCGCGGGACCGCCGGGGACCTCCCCGTCGCGCAGGGCGCGCATCCCGTCCACGATCTGATGGACGATCTCGGCGGTGGAGAGATTCCGGTCGAGACCCGCCTGCCCGGTCGCGCAGAACGGGCAGTTCATGCCGCACCCGGCCTGGGAGCTGATGCACATGGTCACCCGGTCCGGGTAGCGCATCAGCACGGACTCGACGAGCGTCCCGTCGAACAGCCGCCACAGCGTCTTGCGGGTGGTGCCCTGGTCGGTCGACAGATGCCGCACGACGGTCATCAGCTCGGGCAGCAACGCCTCCCGCAGCCGCCCCCGGGCAGCGGCCGGAATGTCGGTCCACTGCTCCGGATCATGCGCGTACCGCGCGAAGTAGTGCTGCGAGAGCTGCTTGGCACGAAACGGCTTCTCCCCGACAGCGGCAACGGCCTCCTTGCGCTCGGCAGGAGTGAGATCGGCAAGATGCCGCGGCGGCTTCTTGGCTCCGCGGGGGGCGACGAAAGTGAGTTCTCCGGGTGCAGGCATAACCCTCCCAGTGTCGCAGATCAACTCGGGGAGCCCAGGCCAGAGCGGGGTGGGGGTGGTCACCCGTGGGTGCCGACTGTCAGCGTTGGTCGGCCTCGGACGGCCCAGGGACGGCCCAGAGGCTGACGCGGCGGCCCGCTCTCCGGTAGCGACATCTTTCCGTAAATCGGCTGATTGTGGGATCCGGAACTGCCAGACTACCGCCATGGACAAAGTACACACCAAGGCAACAGAACTAGTTTTGAATGCTGCCGCCGACGCCGAATCCTCAGATAACCCAAAACCGTGGGACTATGGCTGGTGCAGCGAATCGTACCGACACTCTGAGAACGCCGCCATCTCTTCACCGAACGGCCCGATTCGTCTATCTAAAGCAGGCGTTGAGAAACTGGAAGAGCTTCACGCATTACTCTCTAAACAGTCACAGGTGCGCGACCGATGGAATCTGGAAGAACTTTGGGGATACCTAGCGACACTCATTGCCTTTGTCTACAGATCAGAAGGACCGGAAGATAGAGCGAGGCGACTACTAGCGCGCATTCTCTACACAGAACCATCCGTCGTCATTTTCCCGGTTTCCAACATTGCATGGACCGGGGATCCGATAAGAATGGGAAAAAAGAATGTAGTCGGTCTCCTAGATGACGCATTTGTTGATGCAGTGCAAAATCTGGGAGGCCGTGGGGCGGCACACAGAAAGCGGATTGCGGCCTACGTGGGGGACCTAAAACACAGGGAGCCGCGAATCGGATTTGCCACACTCGTTCCGGGACAACGTGGCAAGGCGCGCCGCCAAGCGGCAAGGAACTTTCAGGCCTTGGTGGACTTGACGATGATGCTCGTCACGAATAAAAGCGATCGTCGTCTGTGGTCCCTCAGGGGCGACACGAATCGCCCGGGCCTCAGAGGGATCACACTGGACCGGAAGGCTGTCGAGACCAGCCTCAGAGAGTCGGGCGACCATGTGGAACTGTACTCAAACCCACTGGTGATAGACGCTATGGGAAACAACGGTGGCATCCAGTGGCGTGGAGAAGATCCAATCCCCTTGAAGGAACTACTAGCGGACGATTCACTCCGTGCCGCCGTCGAGACATGCCTTACGCAAGAGAATAGCTTCCTGCGTCGACTGCATGTCGCCGCTCGCTGGTTCGCCGAAAGTTATTGGGCTTCAGCCCAGGATGATGCAGCACTGGCGGCGGGCGTGGCACTGGACGCTCTCCTGGGATCAAAATCTGCTCTTCCTGGACGGGCCATGAAAGAGCGGTACGCCTTGCTTGAACGAGACCCCAAAATGAGGTCACGACGCGCGAAAGAACATGAGGAATTTTATTCGGTGAGAAGTACGGTCGCCCACGGCGGTGAAGTTCGCAAGCTCAGCGAAGGCAATTTTTTGAGAGACATGCAGGACTCGGTAACCTGGGCAGCATGGAGATTGCTCGACATTTTCGCAACATTCCCAGTATCCAGCGACAAAGAGTTTGAATCGCTGTTTGACGAAATTCGGTGGGGGACGCGCGAGTGGCCTTTGGCAGAAGGTACCGACTCGCCAGGTTGACCCGCCAGGTCGGCGGAGCGGCTTTGGGCTGGAGCTGCTTTGGGGCGAGTGATCATGGCCCCTTAAGCTTCCGGCGAGTCGGGCAGTCTGTGGACCTGCCCGTTAAAGCACGACGTTGGGGCCATGATCTTAGAGGCTCGCCCCAAAGTGGCTGCCTAAAGCCGCGGAGCCGACCGCCCCAGCCACAGAGGGTGTCTACCGCTTCGTGCCCGCAGCTCGCCAGCGCGCCGCCGGGCGCGGCCAGCCGGGGCGCAGACAGGAGGCAGGCCGCGCCGCAGAGGCGGCGCGTGCCCGCGCCGTGCGCGGGCTCTTGATGGATGTAGGGAAATTCTTACCGCACTGCGGTCAGTCCTGCGTGATCACGCAGCTCGGCTCTCCGGCCTCTGGCCATGCTCCAAGTAGACCGGGGCAGACTCGGACTTTGCCTCGGCCGCCGCGAGGATGCGTCGGGCCAGTCGCGGGATGGTGCGCTCCGTGATCTGCTCCGAGGACAGAAAGGCGAAGCTCTTCAGCTCGTCGGCCTGCAGAACGATCGCCGCCAGGTGCTCCTGCCTGAGCTGGCCGCCGTCGAACAGGTACAGCACCTTGTCGCCCTCGGCCTCGTTCGGGGCCCAGTCGACCGCGAGCAGGCGCCCGATGGGCGGCTTGATCCCCAGCTCTTCCTGGACCTCTCGGACGGCCGCGTGCAGCGGAGACTCGCCGGTCTCGACGTACCCGCCGGGGATCTCCCAGTAGTCCTTGTACGTGGGTTCCACCATGAGGACCCGCCCTGCGGCATCAAAGAAGAGCGCACCCGCTGCCATGCGCGGATGCGCCATCTTCGCTTCCTGTGCGTTCAGTGCCATGCAGCCGAGACTACCCAGCTCAGATGACATGCAGCCTGTTGGCCAGGTCCGCCAGGCTGCGGCTCGGCCGGCCTTTCTGGTTCCGGACCCAGGTGAGCACGAGTTCGCGCGCGAGGTAGTGGTTCCGTACCTGCTCAGGGGCCCAGCTCTCCGCTTCGAGGATCTTCGCCAAGGCGTCGTCCATGCGGTTGTGGGCGCTGAGGGCTCGGGCCACTTCGAGGTTGTGGCGTGTGCGGCGCTCGGTCGGCAGCGCGCTGGTGTCGATCTGCGGGCCCAGATTCACCGCGACCTGCATGTCTCCCAGCTCTGCGGCGGTGGCTACGCGGTGGATGGCCACATTGGTCGGGCCGAAAGCGGTCCACACGTGGTTGGCGTCGGTTCCCAGCCGCCGGGCTGCCTGGTCGGCCTCGGTGAGGAAGGTCTGGGTCGTGGCGCGGTCCTCCGCCCGTGCAGCCGCCATGGATCCGGCGAGGAACAGGGTTCCGTAGATCGACAGGAACTCGGGGTTCGCATCGTCCAGGCCGGGGCGGAGGTACTCCCCTGCGTCGCCGACGAGCTGCGTGGCGGTGTCGAACCGGCCGGTGGACAGCAGGCAGTGGGCGACGGAGCGGAACAGGGACCCGGTCACCACGGCATTGCCGGACTGCTGGGCGGCGGCCAAGCCGCGGTCGGCTGCGATCCACGCCAGATCGGCCTCGCCGAGCTTGGTGAGCACCATGGCCGCGCCCTGGTAGGTCATCGCCATAAGTTCGTGCGCTTGCTCGCGCTCCCGGCCCTGGTAGGCCTGGGCCGCGATGAGCGCGTCGGCCAGCAACAGCGGGAGACGGCGGGTGGCGAACGCGTAGCGCGAGTCCTGGTAGGCGTCCCATACCTCGGCGACGCTGCTGCGGAGTTCGTCGAGTGAGGTGGGCTCGCCCTCGGTCGTGACTCCGAGAAGAGGGGTCAGCTGGCGGTAGTTCATCAGGGCCGAGCGAAGTGCCGGCACCGTGCGCTTGCCGCTGTCGGCTGTCCAGTCCAACAGGGTGGGCTCGGCGAGCAGGTCGCCCAGGGTCACGTCGAGTGCATCGGCAAGCGACTTGATGACCGAGAGCCGGTCCAGCTCGATCCGGTTGTTCTCGGCCTTGCTCAGCCAGTCGACGGTTCGGCCGACCAGTCCGGCCAGGACTTCTTGGGACATGCCACGCCTGCGGCGGTACCAGGCAACGCGTTCGCCGATCGTCAGGTTCGTCGTCATTCCTCGCATGGCAAGAGCGTCCCCCCGTCTCTATGTGGAACCCCGGAGAGTTTTTCCGGGGTACTCCGGCGACCCGCTCCTAGCGTTGCTGACAACCCCAGGGACTGTCAGGTCGAACCACGACGAAGGAGCCACGCGATGCCGCTGACCCCGGCCGAAGTGGTCGAACTCATCAGGGAGGTCAGAGAGCTTGGCGAGGAGGTGGCCGCGCTCGGGAATCGAGCTGAGGCGTTGGTCAGTCGTCTTGCGCCTGGTTCCGCACCAGTTGCTCAAGTTGATCCATCCGCTCGGCGAGCCGACGTACCTCCTGGCGGACGTCCGACAGGTATCCGGCGATCTCCTCGAACTCCGGGCTGTGCTTCGCCGGTCGAGGTTCGTCGGGAAGAGTGACGAAGCTGCCTTTGCCCTGGTGGGAGATCGCGTAGCCGTCCTCGCGAAGGCGTGAGATCGCCTGCCGGGCGACCGTGCGAGAGACGTCGTGCGTTGCCATCAGCTCGGTCTCGGACGGCAGCTTCTTGCCTGGAGCCAGCTCTCCCTGGCGGATGCGGCGCTTGAAGTCGTCAGCGATCTCCAGGTACTTCGCGCGTCCGGTGAACTCGGCCATAGCCCCTCTCAGTGCTTGTCGCACTAAGTGCAGCACATCCAACCGACAACAGTCGAGAACCACTTGACGTACTAAGTACTTCAGGTGCACTCTCGTGACAGGTCGACGTACTAAGTACGTCAAGTTCGACGACAGCTAGGAGCGCACTCATGCGTCAGATCCCCGTTGAGACGTCCGGCGCGACCGTGATGGTCGCCAAGGCCCCGCAGCCCAAGGTCCGTGACCGCCGGACCGGTGAGATCGCCACCGACGCCGACGGCGTCAAGCTGATGACCGTCGACGTGATCTTCGCGGCCAACGACGAAGTCGAGATCCTGTCCATCACCGTCCCGGAGCCCGGTATCTCCAGCGACCTGGCCATGGGCACCCCGGTCGCCCTGACGGGCTTGATCGCCAGGCCGTGGGAAAACGAGTTCAACGGCCAGAAGCGCCACGGCATCGCCTTCCGCGCCGTCGCCGTCACCTCGCTGGCCGCCACCGGCTCGGCATCCGAGGCGGCCTGATCATGACCTGGTTCATGGGCGCCGTGGTTGTGGTCGTCGCCGCTGCGGGTCTCCTGCGGTGGCGGCGCCCCGCCTGGTACTGGCTGACCTTCGGCGTCTTCGTCGCCTCGGTCCGGGTCCTGGTCCGCTACGCCTCGGTCATGGACGCCTGCGGACTGACGGTCCCGCCCTCGCGCTGGCGGCTGGCCTTGGCCCGGGTGGCCAACCGTCCGGTGCCCGAGTCCCGAGTGCCGCGCATCCTGCGGCTTCGGCCCACACGGACCGGCCTGGTCCTGCGGCTCAAGCTCCGCCCCGGCCAGGACGCCTTCGACGTGGCGGCGGCTACCGACCGGCTGCGCCACTCCTTCGCAATGTACGGCGTCACCTCCCGAGAGGTCCGCTCCGGTGTGGTTGAAGTGCGAATGACCGGCTATGACGTGCTCAAGCAGGTCCAGATGCCCGCCAAGACCGACACGCGTCCGATGCGGGTGCCGGTCGCGCTGCGCGAGGACGGCTCTGTGCACTACCGCGACTACCGCGCCGTCCCCCACGGCCTGACCCTCGGGGCCACGGAGTCCGGCAAGTCCGTCTACCAGCGCAACCTGGTCGCCGGACTCCCAACTCATCCGAGCCGAGCAGCGCATCAGCGTCGCCGTGCCGGATGCGGAGATCGCCGCAGACATCTGGGACCTGCCCGACAACATCCGCCCAGTCCCGGTCGTGGTCCTGGTCGACGAGGTCGCCGAACTCGCCCTGTTCGCCAGCAAGGAAGAGGAGAAGCGCCGCGACCGGATCATCACCGCCCTCGTGCGCCTCGCCCAGCTCGGTCGCGCGGCCGGTATCTACCTGGAGATCTGCGGGCAGCGCTTCGGGTCCGAACTCGGCAAGGGCATCACCATGCTCCGGGCCCAGCTCACCGGCCGCACCGCCCACCGCGTCAACGATGAAACCTCCGCCAACATGGCCTTCGGTGACATCTCCCCGGACGCCGTCCTGGCCGCCATCCAGATCCCCGCTGAGACACGCGGCATAGCGATCGCCGGTGACTCGACCGGTGGCTGGCACCGCATCCGCGCTCCGCACACCTCGCTGCGCCAGGCCGTGAACACCTGCAACAAGTACGCCGACCGCACCCCCGAGGTGCCTGCCCTGGCGCCGTTCCGGCCCGCGGCTGCGGCGCTGCCCTCGGCCCGGGGCCCGCTGTCCAAGACGGCACCTGCCACCGCCTGATCCATCTGTCATCTCCGGTCGGCGCGACCGCTTCGCGCCAGGTCCCTACCCCTCCCATGCCTCACGACAGGAAGGAGCCGTGATGGCCCGCCCCGCTCTCCGCGTCGACGCCGTCCTGGTCCAGGCCGTCATCGCAGGGGCGCTGTCCTTCGCCCACCTCCACGACCTAGCCGCCGCTGCCGGACAGGACGGCTGGAAAGCCTGGGCCTACCCGATCAGCGTCGACCTGCTCCTGGTCGCTGCCTGGCGGCGGCTCCGTGTCGATGGACCGTCGCGGCTGGCCTGGTGCTGGTTCGTGATCGCCCTGGTCGCCTCCCTCGGCGCCAACGTCGCCACCGCCGGACTCCTCGACCTCGACCATGTCCCGGCCTGGCTGCGCATCCTCGTGGCCGCCTGGCCCGCCCTGGCCTTCATGGGCGGTACCCTCCTCGCCCACTCCGCCACAGACCCAGTGCCGGAACCGCCGGCACCCGCAACCCCGGGCACCGAGCCGGGGCCTGAACTGGTCACCGAGACCGACCCCGAGCCTGAGCCCGAGCCGCTTCCAGCGGTCGACCACACCCCGGCCCTCCCGGCTAGTGAGCCCGCCCGGGCTGAGCCTGCCCCAGCCGAGCCCGCTCCGGCCTCGCCGGTCCCGGCCGCGCTGGTCGACCACGCCCGCAAGGTCGCCGACGACCACCACGCCCGCACCGGTACCCCGATCGACACCGACACCCTGCGCGCCCGCCTCGGCGTCCCGCCCCAACTCGCCGACGCCATCGCCGCCCAACTCGCCTGACATCGACGGGAGCCACGCCATGACCAGTGACCCGGCCGACCTGACCGCCGCCGACCACCTCGACGCCGCCTACGAGATAGCCGCCGCGAACCGGCCGCTCCTCGCGCACCTGCTCGCCGAGGAAGCTGCCCGCCGCACCGCCGACCCGGCCACCGCCGCCGCTATCCGCGCCGCGTTCCCCGACCCGGCCCTGACCCGCAAGGAGACCGACTGACATGCCCGCCCGCGACCACTTCCACTCTGTGATGCGCATCGGCCCGGTGCAGATCGGCACCCACCGCGACCGCCACGGCCAGACCAAGTACGCCGCCGTGTGCACCGCCGACCGCTGCGGCTGGTCCTCCGACTACTCCAGCCAGTCCGCTGCCCAGCTCGCCGCCCGCACCCACCGCTGCCGCGTCCGCTAGGAGGCCCTCCGCCATGGAAGTACCGCTCTGGCTCGCCCTGCTCGTCGTCGGCTACCTCGGCGTCAAGCTCATCCGCCCGCCCGCCTGGCTCATCACCGTCCTGCTGCTCGGCGGCTTCCTCCTCGCCGACAGCGTCCTTGCCCCCGCCATCGACACCTTCATCAAGTAACCACCCCGGAAGGGAGAACCGCTGATGTTCCGTCCGAAGATCCCGACCATGCCCACGCCGACCGGCCACGTCAGCACGCCCGCAGTGGTCGAGCCGACCACCATCGTCCCGGCCGCCCAGACCCCGCCCCCCGCACCCGTGGCCCCGGTCCCCGCGCCGTCCCGGCCGACGGTGCAGCTCACCCCCGGCACCGCGCTCGCCCTCGTCGGCGGCGGCACCGCCGTGGTCCTGGTCGTCGGCGCCGTCCTGGTCTCCATGCTCCTGGCCGTCGCCATCACCGGCGCCTCGCTCGCCGTCTGCGCCGTCGTCCTGCGCTCCCTGCTCGCCTCCGAGACCAAGCGACGCTGACCGGCCCCCGGAGCGGCATCAACCGCCAAGTCTCATCCGCTCCGGGCGCCGTCCCTGTCCGATCCAACGAACCGGAAGGAACCCCCAGCATGCCGCACCCCACCGCCACACCGACGCCCCGCATCTGCCCCAACTGCGACGGCTTCGCCACCGCCGCCATCACCACCGGCAGCCGCGACCGGCACGGCCAGCTGCCCACGCTCACCATCGACTGCCGGGCTTGCGACGGCCAGGGCACCGTCCCCGCCCGCCGCGTCCGGGAGGGTGCGCGTGCCTGACCTGCTCGACCCGACCACCCTCGGCGACCTGCTGAGGGTGGCTTCGGCCCCCGACTACCACCGCTGGCACGAGCAGATCCGCCGCACCGGCCGACGCGACATCCCATCCACCGTCCGCGACCACCCCCGCGTCTTCGCCACCCTCACCGCACCCTCCTTCGGCCGGGTCCACAACCGGCCCGACCATGGCGTCTGCCGCTGCGGTGTTCGCCACGCCCCGGACGCCCCTGAGCTGGGCACCGCCCTCGACCCGGCCACCTACGACTACGCGGGCGCCGTGCTGTTCAACAACCACGCCGGGCAGCTCTGGCAGCGCTTCACCAACCGGCTCCGCCGCGAGATAGCCGCCCGCGCCGGCATCACCCAACGCGAGCTGAAGGAGTGCGCCCGCCTCTCCTACGGCAAGGTCGCCGAGTTCCAGAAGCGCGGCGCCGTGCACTTCCACGCCGTCATCCGCGTCGACGGCCCCGACGGACCCGACACTCCACCGCCCGCCTGGGCCACGGTCGACCTCCTCGCCGACTCCATCCGTGCAGCTGCCGCGCACTCCTACACCTCGGTCTCCGTCCCGGCCGCCGAGGACCAGCCCGCCCGCACCTTCCGCTGGGGCACCCAGCTCGACGTCCGGCCCGTGAAGGCCTTCGGCGACGGCTCCGCCATCACCGAGCAGGCGGTCGCCTCCTATGTGGCCAAGTACGCCACCAAGGCCGCCGAGAACACCGGCACCCTCGACCGGCGTATCGGCGAACTCTCCGAGCTCGACCGCCACGGCGTACCCGAGCACACCCGCGGCCTCATCGAGGCCTGCAAGGTGCTCGATCCGCTGTACCCCGACCGGCGCCTGTGGGCCTGGGCTCACATGCTCGGCTTTCGCGGCCACTTCTCCTCCAAGTCCCGCCGCTACTCCACCACCCTCGGCGCCCTCCGCCAGGCCCGCGCCGACTACCGCGCAGCCCAGGAACACGCCGCCCTCGGCCTCGAAGACCGCGAGCCCGACACCGTCCTCGTCCTGGCCGACTGGCAGTACGCCGGACACGGCCACACCCCCGGAGAATCCGCCCTCGCCGCCACCGTCGCCCGCGACCTCCAACGCAACCGCGAAACCGCCCGCGAAGCCCTACGCGACCAACTCATCGAAGAGGAGTGGTGACCATGGCCTCAGAGCTGCCGAACCGGTTCCTGACGCCTGAGGACCTGGTCGAGATGTTCGAACTGCCCAGCGTCGAGACCGTCTACCAGTGGCGCCGCAAGCGCACCGGCCCCCGCGGCTTCCGAGTCGGCCGGCATCTCCGCTTCGACCCGAACGACATACGGGCCTGGGTCGACTCCCAGCTCGAGGAGGCCGCCTAATGGCGGGGCACGTCCAAGACCGCTGGTACAAGACCGAGCCGGGCCCCGACGGCAAGCCGGTAAGGGTCAAGACCGAACGCTACGGCAACGGACTCCGCTACCGGGCCCGCTACGTAGGCCCGGACGGCACCGAGAAGAGCAAGTCCTTCCCAGACCGTCAGAAGCGCCGGGCGGAAGAGTGGCTGGCCGAGACGGCTGCCGACATGTCCCGTGGTCAGTACGTGGACCCCAGGGCAGCCCAGACAACCTTTCAGCAGTACGCGGAGCGCTGGATCACCGGTCAGACGACCGACCTGAACACACGAATCGGGGTGGAGACGCGTCTTCGGCTGCATGCCTTCCCTCGTCTCGGGGCGCGTCCGCTGGGGTCTTTCCGTCCAGTCCACATCCGCGAGTTCGTGCGCGACCTGGAGAACGGGCCGATGGGCGGCACCTACGCCCGCAACATCTACGCCAACGTCCGTGCCGTCCTCTCGGCCGCCGTGGATGACGGCTTCCTCGCCAGGAACCCGTGCTCGGCAGCGTCAGTGCGCCCGCCCGCCGTCTCGACTGCCCGGGTCGTTCCCTGGCTCCCGTCCCAGGTACGTGCGGTCCGAGCCGCCCTGCCTGAGCGCTACCAAGCCATGGTCGACGTCGGCAGCGGCTGCGGCCTCCGACAGGGCGAGATCATCGGTCTGGCCGAAGACACCTTGCAGCTCGACAGCGACACCCTTCGGGTCACCGCTCAGGTCAAGCTGATCCGGGGCGTCGCGGTCTTCGCTCCGCCCAAGGGCAACAAGGAGCGTGACGTACCGCTGCCGTCCTCGGTCGCCTCCGCCCTGCGCCGACACATGGAGAGTCACCCGCCCGTGGGCATCAAGCTGCCCTGGGGGAGGCCGGACGGCCCACTCACCGAACGACGTCTGATCTTCACCAACACGGCCGACGGAATCGTCTGGCGAAGCAACTTCAACGTCCACGAGTGGAAGCGCGCCCTCGCCGCCGCCGGCCTCATCCCGACGCCCGAACCCGGCAAGCCGTACGCCTCCGCCCGGCAGCACGGAATGCACGCCCTGCGCCACTTCTACGCCTCGGTCCTCCTGGACGCGGGCGAGAGCATCAAGGCCGTGAGCGAATACCTCGGGCACTCCGATCCGGCGATGACGCTGCGGGTGTACGCCCACCTGATGCCCAGCAGCACCGAGCGCGCCCGCCGGGCTCTGGACGGTGTCTTCGGCACGGCCCAGGAGCCCTGACGGCCCAGGGACGGCCCACCGGGCACAAGACAGCCCCCTACTGGCGACAAGACCGCTGGTAGGGGGCTTCTTCATGCCCGGAGCACATCAGTTCTCCGGGCTTAGGCATGGCCGTACCAGTGTCGCAGATCGATTCAGGTGACCTACGGCCCCGGCCGACGGAACCGAGTGTTCCTGCTCATGACGCCGGGCAAGCGCGAGCAATGACGTCCTTCTACGCGGCACCGGTTCAACTGGCGGAGAAGTGGCAAGGCCCCCCGTGGTTCAAGTGGGCCTTCCTCGGGGTGTGGGCCCTCTGCGGAGTGTTCATCCTCTTCAAGCTGCGCCAGAACGGCTGGAAGTTCCCCCGGCGACGCTGAGGCGTGCCCCCGGGGGCGGAGCGTCCTACTCCCCCGTCTGCTCCAGCCGATCCTTGAGGAGCTGCTCGTTGCGTGGGAGTTCCTTGCGGACCTGGGGGCGTACGACGAGGGGGACCAGGACCTTGCCCATGCCGTGGCCCTCGAAGTCGATGTCGATCGTGACGTGGGAGCGCCGGCCCTCGTCGTACGGCTCGACCTCGCCGTGCACCTGTGCCCGGACGGGGCCGTCCACGCCGCGCATACCCCAGCTGTGCGGCGGGTCGTACTCGGTGACCTCCATGGTCATCGGCATGACACGACGGCCGATGTGCCGGGTCACCCGGACCTGGGTGCCGATGCCGACGGGCCCCGCGTCGAGGCGCTCCGCGGACACGGCGCTCAGCTGCCACTCCGGCATGCGCTGGGTGTCCATGACGTACTGGTAGACCTCCTCCGGACGGCGGTCGACGTCGATGCTCTCTCGGATGATGGCCATGACGGCCTCCTTGGGAGACTTCGGGAGGTTTCGGGAGGTACACCTGCATCGTCCCACCTCGGACTCCCGGGCGTCTCCCCGGGACGACAGTGAGCCCCTGCCCATCAGGGCAGGGGCTCACCGGCAGCGGTCGTTTCAGCCGGACCCGACGAACAGTACGAGCAGCAGCCACACCACCGGAGCCGTGGGCAGCAGCGAGTCGAGCCGGTCCATGATGCCGCCGTGGCCGGGCAGCAGCGTGCCCATGTCCTTGATGCCGAGGTCCCGCTTGATCATGGACTCGCCGAGGTCGCCGAGCGTGGCGGTGACCGCGACCGCGAGGCCCAGCACCAGTCCCTGCCACCAGGCACCGTCGTCGATGAGGAACTGCATGCACAGCGCCCCCGCGACCATGGCGAAGGAGACCGCGCCCAGCAGGCCCTCGCGGGTCTTGCCGGGGCTGATGCGCGGGGCGAGCTTGTGCCGGCCGAACCGCCAGCCGACGGCGTAGGCACCGGTGTCGCTGACGACCGTGAGCAGCAGGAAGGTGAGCACCCGCTGCGCCCCGTCGTCCGCGGTCAGCATCATCGCGACGAAGGTCGCGAGGAACGGCACGTAGAACGCCGCGAAGACGCCGGCGGTGACGTCCCGCAGGTAGCCCTCGGGTGGTTCGGTCATGCGCCAGACCAGGACGGCCAGCGCCGTGAGCGCCATCGCGACCCACGCGCCCTCGGCACCCCGGACGTACCCGGCGACGACCATCGCGGCACCGCCGAGCGCGAGCGGCACGAGGGGTGCCCGGATGCCCTTGCGTTCCTCCAGCCGCTTGGTCAGCTCCCACAGGCCCACCACCACGGCCACGGCGACGACACCGACGAACACGGCCTTGACGACGAACAGCGAGGCGACGATCACCGCACCGAGACCGACACCGACCCCTATCGCGGCACTCAGGTCGCGACCCGCGCTCTTCTTCGGCGGCTTGGGTGCCGGCTGCGAGGCGTCGGGCATGGGCTCCGGATTCGTGTCGTTTCGGACCGGGGCGCCGCTCAGCCGAGCAGCCCCCCGGTCGTCATCCTGGTTTCCGCCGAAGTCGGTCACGTCGGGCACGATGGGCATGGGGCGAGTCTGAGGCGCTTCATACGCATCGTATGCGGGACCCGCCGGAGCGGCCCCTTGGACGTGCCCGTGGCCCGGACCCTGGACGTGCCCGTGACCATGCCCTTGGTCGGTGGGCCCCCAGTACCCGGCCTGTGGCGGCGCCCCCCAGGAAGAGTCGTTCATCAGACCTCGAGCAGCTCCGCTTCCTTGTGCTTCAGGAGCTCGTCCACCTGCGCGACGTACTTCGCGGTGGTGTCGTCGAGCTCCTTCTCCGCACGGCGGCCCTCGTCCTCGCCGACCTCGCCGTCCTTGATCAGCTTGTCGATGGCTTCCTTGGCCTTGCGGCGCACGGAGCGGATCGAGATCTTCGCGTCCTCGCCCTTGCCCTTGGCGACCTTGATGTACTCACGGCGGCGCTCCTCGGTGAGCTCGGGGAACACCACCCGGATGATGTTGCCGTCGTTGCTCGGGTTGACGCCCAGGTCGGAGTCGCGGATCGCCTGCTCGATGTTGCGCAGCGCGCTCTTGTCGAAGGGGGTCACCACGGCCATACGCGGCTCGGGCACGGAGAACGAGGCCAGCTGGTTGATCGGCGTCGGCGCGCCGTAGTAGTCGGCCACGATCTTGTTGAACATCGCCGGGTGCGCACGGCCGGTGCGGATCGCGGCGAAGTCCTCCTTGGCGACCACGACGGCCTTCTCCATCTTCTCCTCGGCCTCGAGGAGGGTCTCTTCGATCACCACTTGCTCCTGCGTGTCTTGAGTAGGCCCGGCTGCAGTTCCATGTGGGGCGGCGGCCGGCTGCGTCGCGTCTTCTTCTGAACGGTTCCCGACCGGCGGGACATTGTCCATCCCCCGGCCCGGCTCCGTCCCGTCCGTCCCCCGGACGGGGTGGTTCTCGGGTCTCAGTCCCGGCTGCCGGGGTCCCCCACCAGCGTGCCGATCTTCTCACCCTTGACGGCGCGCGCGATGTTGCCCTCCGCCAGCAGCTCGAAGACCACGATCGGGAGCTTGTTGTCGCGGCACAGCGTCACGGCCGTGGCGTCGGCGACCTTCAGGTCGCGCGTGATGACCTCGCCGTAGCCGAGGTGGTCGAACTTCACCGCGTCCGGGTTGGTCTTCGGGTCGGAGTCGTAGACCCCGTCCACGCCGTTCTTGCCCATGAGGAGCGCCTCGGCGTCGATCTCCAGGGCGCGCTGTGCGGCGGTGGTGTCGGTGGAGAAGTACGGCATGCCCATCCCTGCGCCGAAGATGACCACACGGCCCTTCTCCAGGTGCCGTACGGCGCGCAGCGGGATGTACGGCTCGGCGACCTGGCCCATGGTGATCGCGGTCTGCACACGGCAGTCCACGCCGACCTTCTCCAGGAAGTCCTGGAGGGCGAGGCAGTTCATGACGGTGCCGAGCATGCCCATGTAGTCGGAGCGGGCCCGGTCCATGCCGCGCTGCTGGAGTTCGGCGCCGCGGAAAAAGTTGCCGCCGCCGATGACGACCGCGATCTGCGCACCGTCGCGCACGACGGCCGCGATCTCGCGGGCGATCTTGTGCACCACGTCGGGGTCGACGCCCAGGCCGCCGCCACCGGAGAAGGCCTCTCCGGACAGCTTCAGCAGAAACCGGCCGCGCACTTTGCCGTCGTCGCTCTTCTGGGCCTTGGTGGTCATGGGGGATCCCGCCTCTTTCACGTGTTGCACATACCAAGAAGGCCATTGCCGGTGGGGCGTGTTTCGCATCCCATACGGCAATGGCCTCCTTGTCAGATCTGCTGTCGTCCGCCACTCATGTGACGGCGTACGCGGACGACTGCTGTCGACCCTATAGGGGTCGGGCGTCGAGCGCGGTACGGACTCAGATGCCGACCTTGATGCGCGTGAAGCGCTTCAGGGTGACACCGGCCTCGTCCAGGATCTTCTGGACGGACTTCTTGTTGTCGAGCGCGTACGGCTGGCCGAGCAGCGTGGCGTCCTTGAAGAAGCCGTTGAGGCGACCCTCGACGATCTTCGGCAGGGCGGCCTCGGGCTTGCCCTCGGCGCGGGTGGTCTCCTCGGCGACACGGCGCTCGGACTCGACGACCTCGGCCGGCACGTCCTCCTTGGAGAGGTACTTCGGCGCGAAGGCGGCGATGTGCTGGGCGACGCCCTTGGCGATCTCCGCGTTCGGCTTGTCCAGCTCCACGAGGACACCGATCTGCGGGGGCAGGTCGGGCATCGTGCGGTGCATGTACGCCGTCACGTAGCCGTCGGCGAACTGCGCGAAGCGGTCCAGGACGATCTTCTCGCCCAGATTGGCGTTGGCCTCGTCGACGAACGCCTGGACGGTCTTGCCGGCCTCGATCTCGGAGGCGAGCAGGGCCTCCAGGTCGGCCGGGGAGGTCTTGGCGACGTGCTCGGCGATGGTGTTGGCCACGGCCTGGAACTTCTCGCCCTTGGCGACGAAGTCCGTCTCGCACTTCAGCTCGACGATGACACCGGAGGAGTTGTCGTCGGCGATGATCGAAACGACGGCACCGTTCTCGGCGGAACGGCCCTCGCGCTTGGCGACGCCCTTCTGGCCCTTGATGCGGAGCGCCTCGACGGCCTTCTCGACGTTGCCCTCGGCCTCGTCCAGCGCCTTCTTGCAGTCCATCATGCCGGCGCCCGTGAGCTCACGGAGCTTCTTGACGTCGGCGGCGGTGTAGTTCGCCATGAGTCTGTGAATCTCTCTCGAAGTCTGGAAGATCGAAGATCTGCGGTGCGCTCCCCATGGAGCCGGGGAGTCCTGTCCTGCCGCTGACCTACGGGTGAACGGCGGGAGCGGACTTCACACCGCGCCGAAGGCACTGGTGATGCGGTACCGCTCCCGCCGTCAACTCGGACTGACGGGTCAGGCCTGCTCGGCCTCGGCCGGCTTCTCGGCCTCGGCGGCGGGGGCCTCGGCGGCCGGAGCGGCCTCGGCGGCGGGGGCGGCCTCGTCGGCCTTCTTCTCGCCCTCGAGCAGGTCGCGCTCCCACTCGGCGAGCGGCTCGCCGGCGGCCTTCTCGCCCTTGCCCTCGGTGGCGACACCGCTGCGGGCGATGAGGCCCTCGGCGACGGCGTCGGCGATGACGCGGGTGAGCAGGGTGACGGAGCGGATCGCGTCGTCGTTGCCCGGGATCTTGTAGTCGACCTCGTCGGGGTCGCAGTTGGTGTCGAGGATCGCGACGACCGGGATGTTCAGCTTCCGGGCCTCACCAACGGCGATGTGCTCCTTCTTGGTGTCCACGATCCAGACGGCGCTGGGCACCTTCTGCATCTCGCGGATACCGCCGAGGGTCTTCTCCAGCTTGGCCTTCTCGCGCGAGAGCACGAGAAGCTCCTTCTTGGTCAGACCGGACGCGGCGACGTCCTCGAAGTCGATCTGCTCGAGCTCCTTGAGGCGCTGCAGACGCTTGTAGACGGTCGAGAAGTTGGTGAGCATGCCGCCCAGCCAGCGCTGGTTGACGTAGGGCATGCCGACGCGGGTGGCCTGCTCGGCGATGGCCTCCTGCGCCTGCTTCTTCGTGCCGACGAACATGACCGTGCCGCCGTGGGCGACGGTCTCCTTGACGAACTCGTAGGCGCGGTCGATGTACGACAGCGACTGGAGCAGGTCGATGATGTAGATGCCGTTGCGCTCCGTGAAGATGAAGCGCTTCATCTTCGGGTTCCAACGACGGGTCTGGTGACCGAAGTGGACGCCGCTCTCCAGCAGCTCCCGCATCGTGACGACGGCCATGGCCGTATCTCCTTGATTTTCTCGGTTGTGCCGCGGATGCCGGACGGCTTCCGCGCCTGACGCCCACTGCGCGCCGTTCCACGAGGGACCGAGGGGCGCTGACACGGGCCCGTTGCCGGGGTTCGTGTCGGGGCGTGCGAAGTCGACCCGATGGCTCGGGTCGCCACCAGAAGTGTACGGGACCCGCGGGGTGCCGGGTGACGCCGTTGTCCACAGCCGCGCGGCCACCCACAGCCGCGAGCGGCGGCACCGGCACTCCGGGACGCTTTCCGCATGCGAGCGAACCGATGGGTGCGCGCCTGCGCCCGCCTGATCCTGCTGCTGATCGTCACGGCGACGGCCCTGCTGGCACCACCGCCACCGCTGTTCGCGGCGGACGCGCCTCCCGCGGAGGCCGACGTGCCGGCGATGGGCCGCACCTGGCCCGTCGGCCTGCGCCCCCGGGTCCTGCGGGGCTGGGAGCCCCCGGCGACGCCCTACGGCCCGGGCCACCGGGGCGTGGACCTGGCGGCGCCCGCCGGCACACCTGTTCGAGCGGTGACCGCGGGCCAGGTCTCCTTCGCGGGCCGGGTGGCCGGCAAGGGAGTCGTCTCGGTGGACCTCACGGGGACGGGCGATCCGCCCTTGCGCACGACGTACGAACCGGTGACGGCGACGGTCGAGAAGGGCGAGGAGGTGGAACCGGGTGAGGTGATCGGCACGGTGGACGCGAGCGGCTCGCACTGCTCGGCGGCCCCGTGCCTCCACTGGGGGCTGCGCCGCGGCGAGGTGTACCTGGACCCGCTGTCCCTGCTGCCGCCGTGGCTCCTGCACCGGGGCCCGTCACGGCTGCTTCCGGTGCCGGACACCCGGCCGCCCTCCTGAGGCCACCCCGCCCCGGCCCCGGCGCCGTCAGCCCCGCACACCCCGCAGCGCCATGGAGACCGCCGCTTCGACGATGGCGGCCGGCTCCTCCGCCGCCCCCAGCTCGATCCTCCGCACGGCCGCGTCCACGACCCCCTGCAACAGCATCGCCGCCAGCCGGGGCTGGGCGTGCCCCAGCTCGCCCAGTGCCTCGACGATCATGGCGACCAGCCCGCCGTGCGCCGCCCGGATCTTCTCGCGCGCCCCCGCGTCGAGCTCACTGGCGGAGATCGCGACCACGGCCCGGTGCCGCCGGTCCCCGACCAGCTCCAGCTGCCGGCGCACGTACGCCTCGACCTTGGCCTCGGCCGTCTCCGCCCGCTCCATCGCCGCCGACACGTCCGCCGCCCAGACCGGGAAGTCGACCTCGCACAGCTCCTCGACCACGGCCGCCCGCGACCGGAAGTACTCGTAGACGGACGATCGCGCGAGGCCCGTCCGCTCGGCGAGGGCCGGGAAGGTCAGCGCCTCCGTACCGCCCTCGGACAACAAGGAGCGAGCCGCGTCCAGCAGGGCGGCTCGCTGCATCGACCGGTGCTCGGCCACGGAGGCCGCTCGAATCCTTGGCACGTCAACACTCTACGGACGCGTCCCGCCGTACGGGAGTGGCTGTTGCCGACCCGAGGGCATCCGGCCTGGTCAGCGGCCAAAGCTCGCCAGCTTCGCTCTCAGTTGCAGCACCGATTTGGTGTGGATCTGGCTGACCCTGCTCTCGGTCACACCCAGCACGTTCCCGATCTCGGCCAGGGTGAGGCCCTCGTAGTAGTACAGCGTGACCACGGTCTTCTCCCGGTCGGGCAGCGTGTTGATCGCCCTGGCCAGGAACCTCCTCAGCTCCCGGTCCTCGGCGACCTCGACGGGGTTGTCGGCGGCGGTGTCCTCCAGCGTGTCCATCACGCTGAGCCCGTCGCCGCCCTCACCGCCCCCGTGCAGCAGCTCCTCCAGGGCCACCACGTTGGCCAGCGACAACTGGCTGAACACCGCGTGGAGTTCCTCGACGGCGATGCCCATCTCAGAGGCGACCTCGCCCTCGCTCGGGGTCCGCCGCAGCCGCGCCTCCAGCGTCGCGTACGCCCGCTCCACGTTGCGCGCCTTCTGGCGCACCGAGCGGGGAATCCAGTCCAGCGCCCGGAGTTCGTCGATCATCGCGCCGCGGATCCGGGTGATCGCGTACGTTTCGAACTTGATCTCGCGGTCGATGTCGAACTTCTCGATCGCGTCGATCAGTCCGAACACCCCGGACGAGACGAAGTCCGCCTGCTCGACGTTGGACGGCAGGCCCACGCTGACCCGTCCCGCGACGTACTTCACGAGGGGCGAGTAGTGCAGGATCAGCTGCTCCCGCAGCCGCTCGTCCCCCGTCGCCTTGTACGACCGCCACAGCTCGTCGAGCGTCGAGGGAGCGGGCGGCCGCACGCTGCCACCGTCGCGGACGGCTGGGGGGATCGCCGCCCGGTCGGACCCGGAGGTGTGCTGGGGCATTCGTCGCCTTGTGCCGTTCTGCTGCGGAGTGGTGCTGCTGAGGTGAGCTGTCTGTCTGATGTCGCGTTGCCTGTCCGTGTCGGGATCCTCGTGAGCGTAGCGTGACTGCGGCGTCGCGGTGTGCGAAGGAAGGGGACCGAGGCGGACGCGGAAACGTTCCCGAGGACGTCCCGCGAGGCCTCGCGACGGCCCGGTGTGATCACCCGAAGGCCTCAACTGGGCGCATTCCCAAGGGGTGTAGGGGTTCCCCCGGACGGCCGAACAGGCACGGTCAACCCGGCCCGCGACCGCCGCGGACCGACATCACCGCCTGGCGTGTCAACTTCCAGCCGTCGCCGTGTCGTTCGACGTAACCGAGTGCTCGGAGTTCGTACAGTCTCGCGATCGCGTCGTCCTGGGCGGTCTGGGCGGAGCGGGCGATCTCGTCCGGCCGGGCCGTCCCGCGCCCGGGCAGTGCGGCGAGCACCTGCCGGGTGGCCGGTTCCAGCAGGTCCCGGGGCAGGACGGGGCCGCGCCGGTCGGGGGCCAGCTCTCCGATGTCACCGACCATTTCGACGACGTCCGCGACATCGGTGACCAGGGCGGCCTCTCCGCGCAGCAGATCGTGCACTCCGGCGGAGAGCCCGCTGGTGGCGGGGCCCGGCACGCCCATCGTGTGCCGGCCGAGGCGTTGTGCCGCCCGCGCGGTGACCAGGGAGCCGCTGCGGTGGGCGGCCTCGACGACGACCGTGCCGCGGGTGAGCGCGGCGATCACTCTGTTGCGCAGGATGAACCGGCTCGGTGTCGGGTGATCGCCGGGCGGCAACTCGCCGATCACCAGTCCCTGTTCGGCGATCCTGCTGATCAGCCGGGTGTGGCCGCGCGGGTAGGGCCGGTCGACGCCGCAGGCGAGGACGGCGACGGTGGCGCCGCCGGCTCCGAGCGCTCCGCGGTGTGCGGCGCCGTCGACTCCGTAGGCGCCGCCGGACACCACGACCCAGCCCTGCTCGGCGAGGCCGGCGGCGAGGGTCGCGGCCATGTGGGCCCCGTACTCGGTGCAGGCCCGGGCGCCGACGACGGCGACCGACCTGAGCGCCCACATCCGCAGACTGGGCCGCCCGCGCACCCACAGCCCCAGGGGCCGGGCATCCCCGAGATCGTCGAGCTGCCCCGGCCACTCCGCGTCCCCCGGGGACACGAACCGCACTCCGGCGTCCCGGGCGGCCTCCAGGTCCCGGCGCGGCCGGGCTGCCTGCGCCCTGGCCACGAGCCCGGACCACCGCGTCCCGCTCGCGCCCGGCAGAGGGGCCCCGCCCTCCCCGAGCCGTCGCGCCACTTCCGCGACGCCGAGCTCCCGCACCCACCGCCCGCCGGTCTCGTCGCCGGGCTCGATGGCACGGGTGAGCAGGACCCGGGCGAGCAGTTCGCCGTTCGGTTCGTCGTCGACGCTCATGTCAGCGCCCCGATGGCCATGGGGACGCCTCGCGGGACTCCGGTGCGCAACTGGAGCGCGAGGGCGACGTCCGTGGCGTCGGGCCGGTCGTGGCCGACCAGGTCGGCGACGGTCCAGGCGACCCGCAGGACACGATCGAGGCCTCGGGCGGTCAGGACGCCGCGCTCCAGGTTCCGCTCGGCTTCGTCCATCGCGCCGGGCACGGCGTACCAGCGGCTGCGCAGCTCACGGCCGGGCACCTCGCTGTTCGTGCACCAGGGGGTGCCGGCGAGGCGGTCCGAGGCCCGTTCGCGGGCCGCCCTCACCCGGTCGGCGACCGTCGCGGTCGACTCGCCCCTGGCGCCGGAGGCGGTCAGCTGGGTGCGGGTGACGCGGTCCACCTCGACACGCAGGTCGACCCGGTCCAGCAGCGGGCCGGAGAGCCTGGCCTGGTAGCGGCGGACGGCCGAGGGGGGACATTCACACAGGTCGTCGCGCTGTGAGAACCGGCCGCACGGGCAGGGGTTGGCCGCGAGCACCATGAGGAACTTCGCCGGGAAGCGCACGACTCCCGCACTGCGCGCGATCACGACGTGCCCCGCCTCCAGGGGCTGCCGCAGCGCGTCCAGGGCCTGGCTGCTGAATTCCGGCGTCTCGTCCAAGAACAGCACCCCGCGATGGGACAGGGACACCGCGCCGGGCCGCCCGATGCCCGGGCCGCCGCCGACGAGTGCCTGCATGGTGGCCGAGTGGTGCGGGGCGCAGTAGGGCGCGATGTCGATCAGCGGCTTGCCCGGCGGCAGCAGGCCCGCCACCGAGTGGACCGCGGTGACCTCCAGCGACTCCTGCCGGCCGAGCCGGGGCAGGATGGCCGGCAGCCGCTCGGCGAGCATCGTCTTGCCGGCGCCGGGCGGCCCTTCGAGGAAGAGGTGGTGCCCGCCGGCCGCGGCCACCTCCACCGCCGTGCGCGCCGAGGTCTGTCCGACGACGTCCGCCAGGTCATGGCCGTGGTCGTGCTGGGCCGCGCCGACGCTGTGCATGCCCGTGGCCGCGCCGGTCCCCGGAATGCGCAGCCCGGCGAGCAGGGGGTCCGGGCGGCCCTGCTCGTCCGGTTCCTCGTCGGGCACCGGTTCGTCGGCCAGGACGGCGATCAGCTGCCGCAGGCTGCGGACGCCCAGCACCGACACGCCGGGAACGAGGGACGCCTCGGCGGCGGCGCACTCCGGCACCACCACCTGCTCGTACCCCGCACCGGCCGCGGCCAGGACCGCAGGCAGCACCCCCCGCACCGGTCGCACCCGGCCGTCCAGCCCGAGTTCGCCGATCATCACGATGTCGGCGAGGACGCGCGGGTCGATACGTTCCGCCGCACCGAGGACCGCCGCCGCGACGGCCAGGTCGAAGCCGCTGCCGGACTTCGGCACCGAGGCCGGGCTCAGGCCGACGGTGAGCTTCTTCTGCGGCCAGGCCGCGCCCGAGTTGACGACCGCGGCGCGGACCCGGTCCCGGCTCTCCGTGAGGCTCTTGTCGGGAAGCCCCACCAGCGTGAACGCCGCGACGCCGGGTTCCAGGTCGGCCTGGACCTCGACGACCACGCCCTCGACGCCCACCAGCGCCACCGAACACGTGCGGGCGAATGCCATTCAGGCCACCCCCCGCGCATGCTCGACCACGGCGGCGCCACGGGCCGGCAGCAGGACCCCGACCACGTCGATGCGGACTCCGCCGGGCGGTGCGCCTCCGTGTGTCTGGATCCACCGCTCGGCCAGGTCCCGCAGCCGCTCCGCCTTCTGCGGGGTCACGGCCGCCATCGGATGCTCGAAGGGGCCCTCCCGGCGGGTCTTCACCTCGCAGACGACCAGGACGTCCCCGTCCCTGGCCACGATGTCGATCTCGCCGGTGCGGCCGGAGCGCCAGTTGCGCTCCAGGACCGTCAGACCGGCCTCGGCCAGCCGCCGCGCGGCCAGACCCTCCCCGTACTTGCCCATGGCACTGCGTGCCAGATGTGCGGTCATGTCGGCACCACCTCCGGTGCCAACGATCGCGCCGCCACGTCCAAGAAGTTGATCTTGGTGGGTTACTCAGCGGTTGTGGACAACCCCGTCACCCGCTCGGCAGCTCCAGGTCACTCTTGTTCAGCTCCTCGATGTTCACGTCCTTGAACGTGAGGACGCGCACCTGCTTCACGAAGCGGGCCGGCCGGTACATGTCCCACACCCAGGCATCCGCCATGGACACCTCGAAGAACACCTCACCCTGGACCGAGTGCACCTGCATCTCGTAGTCATTGGTCAGGTAGAAGCGCCGCTCGGTCTCGATCACGTATTTGAACAGACCGACGACATCGCGGTACTCCCGGTAGAGCTTCAGCTCCATCTCGGTCTCGTACTTCTCGAGGTCCTCGGCGCTCATGGCATGTTCCCCTTCAGCCGTGCGATCCCCCCATTGTGCGCCAGTCCCGTGAGCCCCTAGACGATTTCCGGGTCAAGGATCACAGGCCTGGCCGGGGGACCTTCGTCGAGCAGCGTGCGCAGCAGCCCAGCGAGTCTGGTCGGATACACCGTCTCATGTGCCCGGCTCAGTTCCGGACACGTCCACCAGCGCGCTCCGGCGACACTGCGCCGTTCCAGCTCGGTCAGTCCGGTGGCGGCCACCGCCGTGCGGTCCGTGCGGGCCAGGTAGTACCACTCGTCCTGGTCCCAGCGGCGTCCGGCGAACGGGAAGGAGCACCTCCGCCGCCACAGCACCGGGCCGAGCTCGACCTCGGTGATGCCCGTCTCCTCGGCGAGTTCCCGCAGGGCGGCCTGTTCACGGGTCTCGTCGCCTTCCACACCGCCGCCGGGGGTGAACCACCAGTCGTCGGCCGGATCGTCCGGCTCGTGCCCGTGCAGCAGCAGGATGCGGTCCTGCGGGTCGAGCAGCACGACCCGGGCCACCTTGCGCAACCCGCCCTCGTAGGTGTCCCGGCCCGTCCCCACGGCCTCAGCGGGCACCTGCGGGCTCCGCACTCCCCCGACGGGCGCGGGCGGCTCCGCTGCGCTTGGCGATGGGCCCGTAGGCGCCTCCGCCCAGGACGAGCACGGCGCCGGCGATCACCAGGAAGGTGATCGTCCGCAGCGGACCGGGCGAGGAGAGGGTGCTGAGCGCCTCGAAGCCGGTGGGGCGCTCCAGCATGCCCTTCATGGGCCAGACGACGGCGTCGACGCGCGCGTCCACGGCGGAACGCGCCACCGTGCCGCTGGCGGCGTCGGTCAGGTGGGCCGTGGAGTCCACGGAATTGCCGCGCTCGTCGCCGAGCAGGAAGAGGCGGCCCTTGGGGACGGTCACGGTCGGGAAGTTGCTCATCTCGGCCGGAGTGCCCTTGGGCAGGTACGTTTCGTCGATCTCGTTGCCGTTGACCTTCAGCCTGCCGTCCTGGCAGCAGGAGACCGTGTCGCCGCCGACGGCGACCACGCGCTTGACCATGGGGGCGTTGGCCCAGGTCGCGTCCTTGAAGACCACGACGTCACCGCGCCGCACCTCGCCGCCGTCGACGCGCTGGGCCAGGATCCGGTCGCCGGCGTCGATCGTCGGTGTCATCGAACTGGTGGGGACGGTGTACGGCCGGTAGACCACCGCTCCCCAGGCGAACCCGCCCAGGAACAGCACGAGGCCCAGTGCGACGGCCAGCCCGGACAGTCGCTGTCCGGTCTGGCTGCCCACCGGGCCCGTCCCTGAGCCGCCGCTGCGCGGGGCCGTGTGCGTCATGCTCTCGCCACCCATGGGTCCGCACCCTACCCGGGGGTACCGGCCGGGGTCAGCCCATGGCCGGGATCACTGCTTGCGGCGACGCCAGAGCACCACCGGCACCACGCCGAGGAGCGCGATCCCCTGCGGTGCGACCGGCAGGCCCGCCGCGTTCGGCTGGGCGTTCAGACCGGACTGGTCGAAGGTGTCCGGCACCGGCAGGGTGTCCCAGCGGGTGATCGGCCAGGCGACGACGACGGCGCGTCCGACGACGTCCTTCACCGGGACCATGCCGTGGTGCTTGTCGGCCTGCTGGTAGCGGGAGTCCCGCGAATTCTGCCGGTGGTCGCCCATGACCCAGATGAAGCCCTTGGGGACTTTCACCTTGAACTGGCCGCCCTGGTCGTCGACGCTGCACGGCGTGTTGCCCGCGTAGACGTACGACCGCTCGTCCAGCGCCTTGCCGTTGACCGTGAGCGGGCCGGTGCCCTTGCACTCGATGGTGTCGCCGCCGACGCCGATGACGCGCTTGATGAGGTCCTTCTCCTCCGCGGACGGCATGAGGCCGATCCAGCTGAGGAAGGTCTGCAGCGCGTTCGGGTCCGTGGTCGGCTCGCCCGCAAGCCACTTGTCCGGGTCGTGGAAGACGACGACCTCGCCGCGCTCGGGCTCGGAGCCGAACCAGGGGGTGAGTTTGTCGACCAGGACACGGTCGCCCTGCTGGAGGGTGTTCTGCATCGAGTCGGAGGGGATGGAGAACGCCTGCACCAGGAAGGTCTTGATCAGCAGCGCCAGAACCAGCGCGATACCGATCAGGATGGGCAGCTCCTTCCAGAAGGAGCGCGGCTTCTTCGGAGTCCGGGCCGGTCCGCCCGGCCCCTGGTCCTCGGCTGTCGTGTGTTCGCCCGTCACCCTGCCGTCCTCGGCTGCCCCGGAGTCACTCCCGGAGGTCACGGCGCTGTCCGCGGCCGGGACGGCGGATTCCGCGGGGCGTCCGCGGTGCTCCTCGCCGTCGTGTCCGGACCGTGCGCCAACCGCCACATCCCCCACGCCAACTCCTCACTGTCTGCCGCCGCCTGCCCCATACGCGGCGCAGGCCCACCACTCCCATAACGAGCGGGAGTTCCGCAGGGGTCGGGAGCTGGATCGTTCCGTTCGGATCGTAGGAGGCAACCCTATGCGACAGTTCGGGAGCGGCGGTCGACCCGGTGGCCGAGTCGGACACGGAGGCGTACGTATTCGGTTCCTCCAGCATGTTCCAGTGCCCGAAGGGCCAGGCGATGACCATGGCGCGGCCCACCACCTCGTCCTCGGAGACGGTGCCCCCGTAGTCGGTGTCCTGGTGGGCGCGGGAGTCCGCGGAGTTGTTGCGGTGGTCGCCCATCACCCACAGCCGTCCCTGGGGGACGGTGATGTCGAACGGCGTGTCGGACGGGGCGATACCGGGATACAGGTAGTCCTCGATCAGCGGGACCCCGTTGACGGTCACGCGCCCTTGCGTGTCGCAGCACTTGACGCGGTCGCCGCCGACGCCGACGACCCGCTTGATGAGGTCCTTCTCGTTCTCGGACGGCAGCAGGCCGATGAAGGTGAGCCCTTCCTTGACCTGTTTGATGACGACGGGGTCCGACTTCTTCGTGGCCGGCTGCTCGTCCTTGAGCCAGCCTCCGGGGTCCTTGAAGACGACGACGTCCCCACGCTGCGGCTTCGAGCCGAACCACGGGGTGAGCTTGTCGACCAGGACGCGGTCGCCGATCTGGATCGTCTGCTCCATGGAGCCGGACGGGATGACGAACGCCTGCACGAGGAACGTCTTCAGTACGAGCGCGATCAGGACGGCGACGCCCACAAGGAGCGGTATCTCCTTGACGGCACCGCGCCTGCGGCGCCGCTTGACCTTGCGCTGGAGCTTGCGCCGCTCGGCGCGCGTGCGGCCACTGGAGGCGCCGGCGGCGCGCCGGGCGCCGGTGGGCAGCAGGTTCTCCGCTGGGCTGGCGGGGACGCCGCGCGGTTTGCCGCGGTTACCCATGGGCGCCCGCCCTTCCGGCGGCGGGCACGCGCGCGTAGGCGTCGGGGCGGTGCAGCCGGGTGGCATGGCCGAAGGGCCAGATGATCCCGTCGGCGCGTCCGACGACGTCGCCGACGGGGATCATGCCGCCGCCCGGCGAGCCGAGGTGGTCGCGCGAGTCGCTGGAGTCGCTGCGGTGGTCGCCGAGGACGAAGAGGGTGCCGCCGGGCACGACGACGTCGAAGGGCACCGTGGACGGGCTGTCGCCGGGATACAGGAAGCCCGACTCGTCGACCGGCCGGCCGTTCACCTGGATCCTCCCCTCCCTGTCGCAGCAGACCACGCGGTCTCCCCCGACACCGACAACGCGCTTGATGTAGTCCGCGTGCCCGAAGTACCCGGTCCCGTCGAACACGACGATGTCTCCCCGCTGCGGCACGGCACCGAAACGGTACGCCAACTTATTTACGAGAACCCGGTCCCCGATCCTCAATCCCTGCTCCATGGATCCGCTGGGGATCTGGAACGGGCGCAGCACGAAGGTACTGAGCAGCAGCAGGAACAGCAGGCAGACGAGCAGGGTGAGGGTGATCCGGCCGCCCGGAACCCAGGCGCCGATACGCGACACCAACGCGAAACGCGACCGGTCCTCCGACCCTGCGGCCTCCGAGGTCGTTCCCTCGGATGCGGAAGGGCGGGAGGAGCGGTCGCGCTCCGTCGGCTGTGCTTCGGTGTCCATCGGAGCCAGATGTTATCCGGCCCCGGCGTGAACCCCGGAGAGCGCTCAGCTCTCGCGCTTCTCCTTGATCTTCGCGGCCTTGCCGCGCAGCTCGCGCAGGTAGTACAGCTTGGCGCGACGGACGTCACCCTTGGTGACAAGCTCGATCTTCTCCACGATCGGGGTGTGCACCGGGAAGGTGCGCTCGACGCCGACGGAGAAGGAGACCTTGCGGACCGTGAAGGTCTCGCGCACGCCGGAGCCCTGGCGGCGGATCACAACGCCCTTGAACTGCTGCACACGGGAGCGGTTGCCCTCGATGACGCGGACGTGGACGTTGACGGTGTCGCCCGGGCGGAAGGCGGGGACGTCGCTGCGCAGCGACGCGGAGTCGACGGTGTCGAGCAGGTGAGACATGAGTCTGCTTTCCTCGCTGATGCCACAGGTCATCAACGGAAACTAGGTGTTTCGGATCAGGGGTGTGCGGGTCGGGGCGGACGTCGTCTCCCCCTGTGGCAGGGGCGCACGCCGGACGGACGCACAACAGCTGGCTATTCTTCCACGCCGTCGGTCCTGCGCCAAAATCGGCCGTACGGCTCCCCCGCCGGGTCGGGTGCCCAGCCGAGGATGGAGAGCATCTCGCGGTCCTTCTTGTCGAAGGCCTTGGGGTCGCACCGCTCGATGAGGTCGGGCCGGTGAGCGGTCGTGCGCTTCAGGGCCTCGTCGCGGCGCCAGCGCGCGATCTTGCCGTGGTGGCCGCTGAGCAGCACGTCGGGGATGTCCCGGCCGCGCCACTCGGGCGGCTTGGTGTAGACGGGCCCTTCCAGCAGGCTCGCCATCGCGCCGGGCGCGAAGGAGTCGTCCCGGTGGGACTCGGCGTTGCCCAGGACCCCGGGCAGCAGCCGCGCCACGGCCTCCGTGACGACGAGGACGGCCGCCTCGCCGCCGGCCAGGACGTAGTCGCCGATGGACACCTCGTAGACCGGCATCCGGGTCGCGTACTCGTCGACGACGCGGCGGTCGATGCCCTCGTAGCGGGCCGGGGTGAAGATCAGCCAGGGGCGCTCGGAGAGGTGGACGGCGAGTTCCTGGGTGAAGGGCCGGCCGCTGGGCGTGGGCACGATGAGCGCGGGCGCCCGGGAGCCGGTCTCGTAGCCGTCGGCCAGCACGGAGTCCAGCGCGTCCCCCCACGGCCCGGTCTTCATGACCATGCCGGGGCCGCCGCCGTACGGGGTGTCGTCGACGGTGTTGTGGCGGTCGTAGGTCCAGGAACGCAGGTCGTGGACGTGCACGTCGAGCTGTCCACGCGCGCGTGCCTTGCCGACGAGGGAGACGTTCAGCGGTTCCAGGTACTCGGGGAAGATCGTGACGACGTCGAGGCGCATTACGACTCGTCCCGGCTGGAGGCGATCTCCGCGCGGTCGTCGATCAGTCCCGGGGGCGGGGTGATGACGGCCTTCTGCTCCTCGAGGTCGATCTCGGCGACGATCTCCTCGACGAAGGGGATCATCACCTCGCTGCCGTCGGGGCGCTCCACGATGAACAGGTCCTGGGTGGGCAGGTGCGAGATCTCCGTGATCCGGCCGACCTCGGTGCCGTCGGCGGTGACCACGTCGAGGTCGATGAGCTGGTGGTCGTAGTACTCGTCCTCGCCCTCGGGCAGTTCCTCCGGGTCGACCTCGGCGATCAGGAGGGTGTTGCGCAGGGCCTCGGCGCCGCTGCGGTCGCTGACGCCCTCGAAGCGCAGCAGGAGGCGGCCGCTGTGGACGCGGCCCGTCTCGATGGTGAGCGGTCCCGCGGAGGCGGGATCGGTGGTGAGTACGGCGCCGGGGCCGAGCCTCAGCTCCGGCTCGTCGGTCCGCACCTCGACGGTGACCTCACCCTTGATGCCATGGGCACGGCCGATCCGTGCGACTACCAGCTGCACGTGTCCAATCTCCTGTCATACGACTGCGGGCCGGGGACGGCCCTGTGGCCCTCCCCGGCCCGAGCCGGTGCTGCTGCGAAAGCGTCAGCGGACGTGGTCCACGTCGACGAGGTCGACGCGGACGCCGCGACCGCCGATGGCGCCCACGACGGTACGCAGCGCGCGTGCGGTACGGCCGTTGCGGCCGATCACCTTGCCGAGGTCGTCCGGGTGGACCCGGACCTCGAGCACACGGCCGCGGCGCAGGTTGCGCGAGGCGACCTGCACATCGTCAGGGTTGTCGACGATGCCCTTCACGAGGTGCTCGAGAGCCTCCTCGAGCATGCTCAGGCCTCGGTCGAAGCGGACTCAGCGGCGGCCTCGTCCTTCTTCTCAGCCTTCTTCTTCTGGGTGATGGCCTCACCCTTGCCCTCGTCCTCGCCGCCGATGGCCTCGAAGGAGGGGCGCGCGGCCTTCTCCGGCTGCGTCAGCAGCGGAGCCGGGGCGGGCTCGCCCTTGAACTTCTGCCAGTCGCCGGTCTTCTTGAGGATGGCCATCACGGGCTCGGTCGGCTGGGCGCCGACACCGAGCCAGTACGCCACACGCTCGGCGTCGACCTCGATCACCGACGGGTTGTACGTCGGGTGGTACTTGCCGATCTCCTCGATGGCCCGGCCGTCACGGCGGGTACGGGAGTCGGCGACGACGATGCGGTAGTGAGGCGAACGGATCTTGCCCAGACGCTTCAGCTTGATCTTGACTGCCACGGGAGTGGGTTCTCCTGGTTTTGACGTGGTTGGGCACGGCGGAAATGCCGCGTGGGGTTGCGGTACCCGAGTGCCCGATGGACGCGTCAGCCGGAGGCGAGAGGGTTCCTGTGCGGCTGTCGAGTACAGCTAGCCATTGTGCCACACCCTGGAGGCCGCGCCGGGCCGGGGGCCTGCGCCGGTGTGCGGGCACACCGAGGGCGCACCCGGCGTGGAGGTGGGGCACGACGGGTGCGCGAGACGGCCCGAGCCCTGCGCCGACGACCGGCAGCCACGAGATGCCGGTGGGGGCGTCAGCTCGCTACCGCTCCGACGACGTCCGGGATCCGGAACGGCTTGCCGCAGCCGCCGCAGACGATCGGGGCCTGGGCGAGGACCGACGGGACGACCCGGACGTTGCGGCCGCAGTCGCAGACCGCCTTGACGCGGACGCCGCCGCCGGAGGAGCCGTGCCGGGCGGCCGGGCCCCGGAAGGTGCGGGAGGTGTCGGAGGAGGTCGCCGCGGTGTGGGCCTTCAGGGCACGCTGGAGCCGCTCCATCGTCGGGCGGTAGCGGCGTTTGGCCTCGGGGGTGAGCGTGACCAGGGAGAAGCCGCTGCTGGGATGCGGTTCCTCGGGGTGGTCCAGGCCCAGCTCCTCGGCGATCGCGAGGAATCTGCGGTTGTGGTAGCGGCCGGCACGGGAGGTGTCGCGGACGCCGCGCGAGGCGGCGATGCCATGGACTGCCTCATGGAGCAGTCGCTCGAAGGAGAGCTCGTGACCGCACGCGGACGACGACTCCCCGATCAGGGACTCTGGCGCGGCAAGGTCGGGCAGCTCGGGGTGGTACCGCTGAATGTCGGCCCACGCCTGTGCCAGCTCTGCGGCGAGAACAGGTGGTGTCTGTGTCGTGCTCACGTAATGACAACGAGCCGGGGTGCCTCAGTGTTCCGATTCCGGGCCATCCCAAATAATTTGCACGTACCCGTCAGTTGCCTCTGATGCGTCCCGACGAGGGCGGGTGCGCTGATCTGTGGAGAAGCCTCACAGCTCACCACAAGGTGGTGCGTAGCCCCGCGTACGCCCCGGCGCGTAGGCCAACCGCGCGCGCCGGGGTAGCAGAGGTCCGCGGACACGCAAGGGGCGTTTCGGCCGCGTGGAGTCCTGCTCAGTAAGCGCGTACGACGACCGCGACGTTACCGGGCGCGTCATCGGCGTCCGGCACCGACCCGTCCTCGGCGACCAGACACCGTACGGACACCGTGTGGGCGCCTCGGCCAGGGCGGGACGGTACGGGCTCAGGTTGCCGGAATGTGAAATCTCGCCATAGGCACATGACAACTCACAAGCCCTGCCGCATTCCACTGGACGACAGGTCGAGGGGGGAGTTTCCTGGCATACGGGGGTAGTGCGAGCGCACTGTCACGGGGGCCATGGAATCGGGCAAGAGGCAACTCTCGGCGGATTGGGGCGCTTACTTATGACACCTACGCTCGTGCGGCAGCACCTGCCTCACGCGGGGGCCGCACCCCGCGTGGACCTGCGTGCACGCGCGCGTGACTGGTCCGAGATCCAGGAGCGGATGCTCGTACCGCTCTACGAGGCCGTCTACGAGCGACTGGAAGTGGGTCCTGCCACGCGGCTGCTCGGCCTCGGCTGCGGTTCCGGACTCTCCCTGCTGATGGCCGCCGCCCGGGGAGCGGCGGTCACCGGTGTCGACGCTTCAACCGAAAGAATGGCCCTGGCGCGGGAGCGGCTGTCGCCCGGGACGCCGGGTGCGCGGACGGGCCCGGAGGCCCGGCTGGTCGACGGCACGCCCCGGGACACCGCGGTGCCGGGCGCTCCCGGGTACACCCTGGTGACCGCCTTCGAGCCGATCGGCTGCCTGGCGGGCGACTCGGAGGGGCTGGGCGGGCTGCTCGCGGAGGCGACGCCGCTCACCCGGCGCGGTGCGGCCGTGGTGCTGGCCGGCTGGGGTCCGCCGGAGCGCTGCGCCACGGCGGCCGTTATGCGGGTGGCCACGAAGCTGGCGGAGCCGCTGCGCACCTCGGGCAGCTGGCGTCCCGCCAGCCGTGACGACCTGGAGGACGTCGCCCAGCGGGCCGGACTCAGGCCGGACGGTTCGGGGCGGGTGGCGTGCCCCTTCGGCTACGCCGATGTGGACAGCGCGGTGCGCGGCCTGAAGTCGACGGGACTGTTCGACGCGGCGATGACGGCGACGGACCAGGTGCAGGTGGACAAGGAGCTGACCGAGGCCCTGCATCCGCACCGGCGCCAGGACGGCACGGTGTGGATGCCGAACGTGTTCCGGTACCTGATCGCCCGGACACCTTGACGAACGCGATTCCGATGCGGGTGTGAATGGTGTGAAGAAAGCACCATGGGGTGCTTTTGGTTTCACCAAGTGGATCATGAACGCCTAATGTGATCCACCGCTCGGGGGACCTACACATCTGCATACAGGAGTTGCTGTGCCGCACCACCAGACCGCGCTGCGCCTCGTCGCGCCCGTCGCCGTCCTCGCTCTGACGCTCACCGCCTGCGGGGGCGGCGACGACGCCGCCGACGCGAAGAGCACGGGCACCGCCCAGGCCAAGGCCTCGCCGTCGCCGGAGCCCGCCTCCGGCGGCGAGATGGGGACCGGCGAGAGCGCCACGGGCAAGGTCGCGGAGGACCCGGGCGAGGTCACCTACGAGGTCCTGGCGCAGAAGGTGCAGGTGGGCACCGAGGCCGAGGCGGCGAAGGCCGTCTCCGAGCCGGACAAGGTCAAGGGCAAGGCGCTGGCCGTGGCGTACGTGAAGTACACGCACAAGAGCGGGCCCGCCCTCACCGAGGGCTCCGACGTGCACGACGGCACGACGGTCTTCGCCGACGGACAGCGCGGCTCGGTCCTCATCGGCGCGTCCGAGGACGCCGCCGGCTGCGAGGACCCGTACGACGTCGAGAGCTGGAAGCAGGGCGAGAGCCATGTCTTCTGCGAGACGTACGTGGTCCCGGCGAACGCCAAGAGCGTCGAGGTCCACTGGTCCGAGGAGGACGGCGAGCCGTACGTCTGGAAGTTCCCGAACGGCTGACCGGCGAGCCGCCGGCACACCGCTGAGGGCGCCCCCCTGTGAACCAGGGGGGCGCCCTCAGTGCGGTTCGGTCGGGCCGTCAGCCCATGAACTTCTTGAACTCGTCGGGGAGTTCGAAGTCCTTGCCGCCCTGCTGCGGCAGCCCGAAGGCGCTGCCGCCCTCGGCCGCGGCGGCCCGGCGGGCGGCCTCCTCCTGCTCCTGCTGCTTGCGCTTCATCGGGTTGCCGGAGCGCTGCTTGCCCTTGGCCTGCTTCTGCTTCTTCTTCGTCCGGCCGGGGCCGCCGCCCATGCCGGGCATCCCCGGCATCCCGGGCATGCCGCCGCCCTGGGCCATCCGGGACATCATCTTGCGGGCCTCGAAGAACCGCTCGACCAGGTTCTTGACCGCGCTGACCTCGACACCGGAGCCCTTGGCGATACGGGCGCGGCGTGAGCCGTTGATGATCGTCGGCTCCTGGCGCTCGGCCGGGGTCATCGACTTGATGATGGCGGCCGTGCGGTCGACGTCCCGCTCGTCGAGGTTGTTAATCTGGTCCTTCATCTGGCCCATGCCCGGCAGCATGCCGAGCAGCTTGGAGATGGATCCCATCTTGCGGACCTGCTCCATCTGGGCCAGGAAGTCGTCCAGGGTGAAGTCCTGGCCCTTCTTGGACGCCAGCTTGGAGGCCATCTTCTCGGCCTCTTCCTGGCTGAACGTCTTCTCCGCCTGCTCGATCAGGGTGAGCAGGTCACCCATGTCGAGGATGCGGGAGGCCATCCGGTCAGGGTGGAAGGCGTCGAAGTCGTCGAGCTTCTCGCCGTTCGAGGCGAACATGATCGGCTTGCCGGTGATCTGCCGGATCGACAGGGCCGCACCACCGCGGGCGTCACCGTCGAGCTTGGAGAGCACCACGCCGTCGAAGCCGACGCCGTCGCGGAAGGCCTCGGCCGTGTTGACGGCGTCCTGGCCGATCATCGCGTCGACGACGAACAGGATCTCGTCCGGGGAGACGGCGTCGCGGATGTCCGCCGCCTGCTGCATCATCTCCTGGTCGATGCCGAGGCGGCCGGCGGTGTCCACGATCACGATGTCGTGGACCTTCGACTTGGCGTGCTCGACGGAGTCCTTGGCGACCTTGACCGGGTCACCGACGCCGTTGCCCGGCTCGGGGGCGTAGACCGCGACACCGGCGCGCTCGGCGACCACGCTGAGCTGGTTCACGGCGTTGGGGCGCTGGAGGTCACAGGCGACCAGCAGCGGCGAGTGGCCCTGCTCCTTGAGCCAGCGGCCGAGCTTGCCCGCGAGGGTGGTCTTACCGGCACCCTGCAGACCCGCCAGCATGATCACGGTGGGCGGCTGCTTGGCGAAGCGCAGACGCCGGGTCTCGCCACCGAGGATGGTGACCAGTTCCTCGTTGACGATCTTGAGGACCTGCTGGGCGGGGTTCAGCGCCTTGCTGACCTCGGCACCGAGAGCGCGCTCCTTGAGGTTCTTGATGAACGTCCGGACGACAGGAAGCGCCACGTCCGCTTCGAGGAGCGCGATCCGGATCTCGCGCGCCGTGGCGTCGATGTCCGCCTCGGAGAGCCGTCCCTTGCCGCGCAGGTTCTTGAAGGTCGCTGAGAGGCGATCGGAAAGAGTATCGAACACGGCGCTCGCGGTCCTCGGGGTCGGTGGCTACAGGGAATCGCCCTCCAGGGTATCCCGGCGCGACAAGTCGCCGGGTCGGCCTCACCCCCGCAGTGTCTCCTCCAGCTTCCGCGCCACCGAAGCCGCCTCGTCCCCGGGCAGGGGCGCACCCTCCGGGCCGGTCACGTAGAAGGCGTCGACGGCGTTGGCGCCCAGCGTCGAGACGTGCGCGCTGCGCACCCGTACGCTCGCGTCCTCCAGGGCGCGGCCGATGCGGAACAGCAGACCCGGCGCGTCCTGGGAGCGGACCTCGATCACCGTGGCCAGCCGGGAGGCCGCCGGGTGGACCGACACCCGGGCCGCGGGGGCGACCACGCCCCGGCGGCGCGGGTAGGCCGCGTCCCGTTCGGCGAGGCGGCCGGCGATGTCCAGGGAGCCGTCCAGGGCCCGGACCAGGTCCGAGCGCAGCCGGGCGGCCTGCGGCAGCGAGCCGTACTCGGCGGCGACCCGCCAGTCCAGCAGCAGGACGGACCCGTCGACGCCGTCCGGGAGGTGCAGGGAGCGCAGCTCGGCGGTGCGGACGGTCAGCCGGTGCATGGCGAGGACACCGGCCACCGCGGGCAGCACCCCGGGCTGGTCCGGGACGGCGATGAGCAGCTCCACGCCGAGCGGTTCGGGGTCGCCGGACGGCTCCTGCCCGGCGGGCGGCTCGGTCTGGGCCCGCAGGGCGAGCACGGGGCTGCCCGTGGCGGCCGCCTCCAGGGCGAGCCGCTCCTGCTCGGCGGTCGGCGCGGCCTCCTCCGGGTCGTCCGGGACGTCTCCGGCGAGCACCGCCGCGACCCGCTGGACCAGGTCGGCGACGAGCGAGCCGCGCCAGGACGACCAGGCGGCCGGGCCGGTAGCGAGCGCGTCGGCCTCGGTGAGCGCATGCAGGAGCTCCAGGGTGCCCTGGGAGCCGACGGCCTCGGCGACGGAGCGCACGGTGGCCGGATCCTCCAGGTCCCGCCGGGTGGCGGTGTCGATGAGCAGCAGGTGGTGCCGTACGAGGGTGGCGATGACGGCCACGTCGTGGCGGTCGAAGCCGATGCGGGCGGCCACGTCCTTGGCGATGATCTCGCCGGCCACGGAGTGGTCGCCGGGCCAGCCCTTGCCGATGTCGTGCAGCAGCGCGGCCACCAGCAGCAGGTCGGGGCGGCTGACCCGGCGGGTGAACTCGGAGGCGCGCACGGCGGTCTCGATCAGGTGCCGGTCGACGGTCCACAGGTGCACGGCGTTGCGCTGCGGGCGGCAGCGCACCCGCTCCCAGTCCGGCAGCAGCCGGGTGATCAGCCCCTCGGCCTCCAGCGCCTCCCACACCTCGATGGTGGGACGGCCGGAGCCGAGCAGGGTGACGAGCTGTTCGCGTGCCTCGGCGGGCCAGGGCGTGGGCACCGGGCGCACGGTGGACGCCAGGCGCCGTACGGCGTGCAGGGAGAGCGGGAGTCCGGCCTGCGCGGCTGCGGCGGCGGCGCGCAGCGGCAGCACGGGGTCGCGCTCGGGGCGCGCGGCGCGGGCGAGCACCACCTCGCCGTCCTGCTCCACCACGCCCTCGGCCAGCGGTGACCGCTCGGCGGTCGGTTTCCCGCCGCCCAGCATGGCGCGCAGCCGGGGCCGCACGGCGCGCGAGCGCAGGACGCGCCCCACCTCGCGCCAGGTGACATCACTGGCGTACGACACGAGCCGGGCCGCCTCGTACACCTGCCGCAGCAGGGTGTCCGCGTCGAGCAGGCCCAGCTCGGCTGCTACCTGGTCCTGCTCCTGGAGGGCGAGCCGGTCGGTGGCCCGCCCGGTGGCCAGGTGCAGGGCGTCGCGGACGTCAAGGAGCCGGCGCCGGGCGTCGGCGAGTCCCTCGCGCGGGGCGTCGGCGAGCCAGGAGGCGGCGACGGCCCGCAGGGCGGTGGCGTCCCGCAGCCCGCCCCGGGCCTCCTTCAGGTCGGGCTCCAGCAGGTACTGCAGCTCACCCTGGCGCTCGGCGCGCTCGGCGCACAGTTCCTGGAGTTCGGGGAGGCGTTTGGGGGCCTGGTTGCGCCAGTCGGCCAGGACGGCCGTGCGCAGCGAGGCCGTGAGGCCGAGGTCGCCGGCGATGTGCCGGGCGTCGAGCAGGCCGAGCTGCACCTTGAGGTCCTCGCCGGCGGTCTTGCGGGCCTCGGCGGGTGTGCGGACGGAGTGGTCGAGGTCCAGCCCCAGGTCCCACACGGGGTACCAGAGCCGGTCGGCGAGGGCGGCGACCGCCTTGCTGTCACTGCCGTCGTGCAGCAGGAGCAGGTCGAGGTCGCTGCGCGGGGAGAGCTCACCCCGCCCGTAGCCGCCGACGGCGACCAGCGAGGCCCCGCGCAGTCCCTCGGCGCCCGCCGCGAACAGGCCGGTCAGCCAGTCGTCGGTCAGTTCGGCCAGGGCCGCACGGCGCGGCGGCCCGGACCGCGTCTCCTCGGTGAGGAGACGCAGCCGGGCCGCCGCGTAGCCGCTGGGTCCCGAGTCCTCTGCTTCCTTCTGCACGTCCGTACCCGTCACCCGGCGACTCCTGTTCGTTTTTCTGCTCGGGCCTTCAGAGCGCGTCGGGACCGCGCTCGCCGGTCCTGACCCGTACGGCCGTGTCGACCGGGATGGACCAGACCTTGCCGTCACCGATCTTGCCGGTGCGGGCCGCCTTGACCACCACGTCGATCAGCTGCTCGGCGTCTTCGTCCTCGACCAGGACCTCGATGCGGATCTTGGGGACCAGGTCGACGGTGTACTCGGCACCGCGGTAGACCTCGGTGTGGCCCCTCTGACGACCGTAGCCGCTGGCCTCGGTGACCGTCAGGCCGTGTACTCCGAAGGCCTGCAGGGCCTCCTTGATCTCGTCGAGCCGGTGCGGCTTCACGACGGCGGTGATGAGCTTCATGCGTCCACCTTCTTGCTCGCGGCCGCGGCGACCGGGGCCGTGGCGGCGGTCTTGGCGGCGCCGCCACCGGCGCCGCTGAAGTCGTATGCGGTCTCGGCGTGCTCGGCCTGGTCGATGCCGGCGACCTCGTCGTCCTCGGTGACCCGCATGCCCATGGTCTTGTCGAGGATGAAGGCGAGGATCGCGGAGACGATCAGGGAGTAGGCGAGCACCGCGAAGACACCGGCGCACTGCTTCCAGAACTGGGTCAGGCCGCCGCCGTAGAAGAGGCCCTCGACGTCGGACTGGCCCTTGCCGCTGGCGAAGAAGCCGATCAGCAGGGAGCCGAGGACACCGCCGACCAGGTGGACGCCGACGACGTCCAGGGAGTCGTCGTAGCCGAACTTGTACTTCAGGCCGACGGCCATGGCGCACAGCACACCGGCGATCGCGCCGACGGCGATCGCGCCGAGCGGGGTGACCGCGCCACCGGCCGGGGTGATGGCGACCAGACCGGCGACCGCGCCGGAGGCGGCGCCCAGCGTGGTGAACGCGCCGTGGCGGATCTTCTCGTAGATGAGCCAGGCCAGCATGGCGGCGGCGGTGGCGACCTGCGTGTTGACGAACATCAGCGCGCCCACGCCGTCGTCGTTGCCGAGCCAGGAGCCGGCGTTGAAGCCGAACCAGCCGAACCACAGCAGACCGGCGCCGAGCATGACCAGCGGCAGGCTGTGCGGACGCATCGGGTCCTTCTTGAAGCCGACGCGCTTGCCGATGACGAGGATCACGCCGAGCGCTGCGGCACCCGCGTTGATGTGCACCGCCGTACCACCGGCGAAGTCGATGACGCCCAGTTCGAAGGCCCAGCCGCCGGTGCCCCAGACCCAGTGCGCGACCGGGAAGTAGACGACCGTGGCCCACAGGGCGATGAACAGCGCCCAGGCGCTGAACTTCACGCGGTCCGCGAGGGCGCCGCTGATCAGGGCGGGGGTGATGATCGCGAACATCAGCTGGAAGACCAGGAACACGAAGACCGGGATCGTGTAGCCGGGCCACAGCTCGGTGAGGCCGATGTTGCCGAGGCCGACCCAGTCGGAGTTCCAGCCGATGAGGCTGCCGGAGTCGGTGCCGAACGCCATGGAGAAGCCGTACAGCACCCACAGGATGGTGACGATCCCGAGGCTGATGAAACTCATCATCAGCATGTTCAGGGTGCTCTTGACGCGGACCATGCCTCCGTAGAAGAAGGCCAGACCCGGCGTCATGAGCATCACCAGGGCGGAACAGATGAGCATGAACCCTGTGTTCGCGGCAGAGAGCTTGGGCGCTTCTGCGGCAAGGGTGATGGCTGGTGCCATCGGCGTCTCCTCGTCATTGGTACGGCCCCGTGCGGGCGAAGCCTCGAGCGGAATGAGGGGTGGGCCGGTTATGCGCCACGAGATTGGCGCAGCGCGGTTTCGGTGGAAGCCCCTCGTTGTTTCGCGGCCGTGACGAAGGCGCGTTCTGTGTTACGCGTCGATGAACTGCCGGATTGCGGGCGAGCCGATCGTTATCGTGGCGCAACCTTCGGCTTTCGGACAGCCGTGGGGACACAGACCGGCCGCGGACGGCCTTCCGATGACCTGGCATGGGGGAGCCGAGTCGGGCAGTTCGGGAGGGCCGGCCGCGGCCGGGGTTCTGGGGGTCGTACGGCTTGTCAGACCGCCTCGGCGGTCTCGGGCAGTTCGGCGGCGAGCCGTTCGGTGAGGTCGACGACCTCACCCAGGTCGCCGAAATCGCGGGCGGCGGTGTCGACCGTCTTGCGGATGCGGGTGTTGACGCGCTCGGAGCGGACCTTCTTGGCGACCTGCATGGCCTCGGTGGCCAAGACCGTGCTCCGCTCGGGCTCGCGCCGCAGGAGGTGCACCGTGGCCATGCCGATGAGGTTCAGCGCGTACGACCGCTGGTGCTCGTCGTCCTCGGCGAAGAGCTGTACGGCCCGGTTCATCAGGGGCTCGGCCAGCGAGGCGTAGGTGGGGCTGCGGCCGGCGACGTAGGCCAGGTCGCGGTAGGAGTGGGAGTTCTCGCCGTAGAGCTCGGCCTCGGAGAAGAAGCGGATCCAGTCGGGGTCCGGCTCGTCCCACTCGTCGGCCTCGGCGAAGGTGTCCTCGGCCATCCGGACCGCCCGCTTGCACTTGCCGGGCTGCCCCATGTTGGCGTAGGCGCGGGCCTCCATCGCATACAGCATCGACTGGGTCCGCGGGCTCGCGCAGTCCCGGCTGCCGTACTGCGCGAGGTGGATCAGCTCCAGCGCGTCGTCGGGCCGGCCGAGGTGGATCATCTGACGGCTCATGCTGGACAGCACGTACGAGCCGAGGGGCCGGTCACCGGCCTCCTTGGCGGCGTGCAGCGCGAGGACGAAGTACTTCTGCGCGGTCGGCTGGAGCCCGATGTCGTACGACATCCAGCCGGCCAGCTCGGCGAGTTCGGCGGCGACCTTGAACAGCCGGCGGGTGGTCGACTCGGGCTGGGGCTCCTGGAGGAGGTCGGTCACCTCGTGCAGCTGGCCGACGACCGCCTTGCGGCGCAGGCCGCCGCCGCACTGGGCGTCCCACTGCCGGAACATCACCGTCGTGGATTCCAGGAGGTCCAGCTCGGGCCGGGAGAGCCGGCCGCGGGCACGGCCGGAGCCGCCCGCCGGCTCGGGCTCGGAGCGCGGGGCGGGCGGCGAGGGGACGAGCCAGCGCTGCATGGGCTCGATGAGGGCCGGGCCCGCGGACAGGACCAGCGAGCTCCCGAGGAAGCCGCGCCGCGCCAGCATCAGGTCGCTGCGCGAGAACTCGCTGAGCAGGGCCACCGTCTGCGGGCCCGTCCAGGGCAGGTCGACGCCGGTCGCGGAGGGTGACTGGCGGGCGGTGCGCAGCCCCAGGTCCTCGACGGAGACGACGACGCCGAAGCGCTCCGAGAACAGCTCCGACAGGATCCTGGGGATCGGCTCGCGGGGGTTCTCGCCGTCGAGCCAGCGGCGCACGCGGGAGGTGTCCGTGGAGATGTGGTTGGCGCCCAACTGCCGTGCCCTGCGGTTGACCTGGCGGGCGAGCTCGCCCTTGGACCAGCCGCTGCGCACGAACCAGGAGGTGAGCAGCTCGTTCGGGCGCTTGTCAGCGTGCGTCGCGCCCGCAGCGTTCGTTCCGCTTCCGCCGTTGCCGCTCACTGGAACGCCCCCATCCCTGAGACCACTTGCCGCCGAGTGCGCCAAGCCCTATCAGCATGCCGGTTCGTACGGCCGTCCGTCCGGCCCTTGTCACCCTTCGAACGGAATGACGACTTGCCTCCGGCATACCCACGAGCGCATGTGCCCCCAGGACTCGTGCACACAAAGTAATCCTACGATCACCCGTCCAGCCACGGCTCACACGGAAACGCCACCATTCGCCACCCCTTCGAATGAACTCACGTACGGCAACGCGCGATTGACTTGACACAGCATGAGCAGAAGCGGGTGCAGTGACGCACTCGGGGGCGCGCGTCGTCGGGCACGCAACCGGGGGCGCGTCCGGGCGCTGAATGAACCGACCGCCGCCGGGAAGGCGGAATACAGAGAGTCACGCATCGCGATCGCAGCGTAACCACCGGTGCGGCGGACCCGTTGGAGGGGGCATGGGCTTCACGATCGGCATCAGCCGGGGCATGCGCGACATCCGGTCCGGCGCACGCCGCCGCGGCCGCACGTCGGACGGTACGGCCGTGGCCGAGTACACCGGCCTGTGGGGCTGGGACGTGGTGCCGGGCGCCCGGGCCTCGGCGGGCGCCTGCTCCTGCGGCCGCGGCGACTGCCCGGAGCCGGGCGCGCACCCGCTGGACTTCGCGCCGGTGCTCGCCGCCGGGGCGACGCTGGACGACGTGACCGACATCTGGGGCGAGTTCCCCGGCGCCTCGGTGATGCTCCCGGTCGGCCGGGCGTTCGACGTCATCGAGGTGGCCGAGCCCGCCGGCTGCCGTGCGCTGGCCCGGCTGGAGCGCATGGGCCTGCCCGTCGGCCCGGTCGCGGCCACCCCGGACGGCCGCGCCCACTTCTTCGTCGCCCCCGGCGCCGCCGCCGACCTGCCCGGCCTGCTCTACCGCATGGGCTGGGACGACCCGGACTCCCTCGACCTGCGCGGCCTCGGCCCCGGCGCGCACATCACGGCCCCGCCCTCCGACCGCGGCGGCCTCGGCCCGGTCCGCTGGCTGCGCTCCCCCGCCCTGGACTCGGCCTCCCGGCCGCCGGAGGCCCGTCTGGTGCTGGGCACGCTGGCCTACGTGGCGCACCGGTCCCGGGCTTAGCGACCCCTTAGGCGCGGCAAGGACACAGAGCGAAGCGCCCGGCCCCGACTGCACCTCGGGGGCGGGCGCTTCTCGCGCAGGTACGGTTCTTCGCAGGTCGTGCCGCGGCTGGTGCCCAGCTCACTCCCCGATAAGGGCGTCAACGAACGCCTCCGGCTCGAACGGAGCCAGGTCGTCCGCGCCCTCACCGAGTCCGACGAGCTTGACCGGCACGCCCAGCTCGCGCTGGACCGCGACCACGATGCCGCCCTTGGCCGTGCCATCCAGCTTGGTCAGCACGATGCCGGTGATGTCGACGACCTCGGAGAAGACCCGCGCCTGGACCAGGCCGTTCTGGCCGGTGGTGGCGTCCAGGACGAGCAGCACCTCGTCGACCGGGGCCTGCTTCTCCACGACCCGCTTGACCTTGCCGAGCTCGTCCATGAGACCGGTCTTGGTGTGCAGACGGCCGGCGGTGTCGATGAGCACGACGTTCGCACCCATCTCCTTGCCCTCCTTGACCGCGTCGAACGCGACGGAGGCGGGGTCGCCGCCCTCCGGTCCGCGCACGGTGTGGGCGCCGACCCGCTCGCCCCAGGTCTGGAGCTGGTCGGCGGCGGCGGCCCGGAAGGTGTCGGCGGCGCCGAGGACCACGCTCTGGCCGTCGGCGACCAGGACGCGGGCGAGCTTGCCGGTGGTGGTGGTCTTGCCGGTGCCGTTGACGCCGACGACCATGACGATGCCCGGCTTGCGGTCCTCCGGCTCGGTCTTGACCGCGCGGTCCAGGTCGCGGCCGACCAGGGTGACGAGCTCTTCGCGCAGCAGGGTGCGCAGCTCCTCGGGGGTGCGGGTGCCGAGCACCTTCACACGCTCGCGCAGCCGCTCGACCAGTTCCTGGGTGGGCTGCACGCCGACGTCGGCCGTGAGCAGCGTGTCCTCGATCTCCTCCCAGGTGTCCTCGTCGAGGTGCTCACGCGACAGCAGGGTGAGCAGCCCCTTGCCGAGGGCGTTCTGCGAGCGGGAGAGCCGGGTCCGCAACCGGACCAGACGGCCGGCGGTGGGTTCCGGGATCTCGATCCCGGGAGCTTCGGCGGGCGGCTCCTCGACTACGACCGGAGCCGAGCCGTCCGGGAGATCCACCTCCTCTATCGTGCGCCGCGGTTCCTCCCGCGGCGTCTCGGCCTCGTCGCCGACGTGCGGCTCGGCCGGTGGGGCGGTGATGTCGGGCGCTGCGGGCGGGGGCGGGGGCAGCTGCTTCTTGCGCCGGCTGCCGACGATGAGCCCGCCGAGCGCGCCGAGCACGACCACGGCGATGACTACAGCAAGGATGACGATGTCCATAACGGGTCCAGTATCAGTCATGGGCCCCCGGGGCACCCTGCTCGCACCGCCCCGCGGCGCCGCGGGGCGCGGGATCTCCACACCCCTGGCTGTCTGACGCATCGTCAGCTAACGTCCCCCCGACACCCGCCCGGTGGAGGGAGACGCCGCCATGCCCGTCACGGTCACACGCTTCAACCTCGTCGCTCCCGGGGCCTCTCCCGCCGAGCTCGCCGCCCGGTACCGGGCGGCCCTGGAGATGGCCGCGTACGCCGACGACCGGGGCGTCACCACGGTCCAGACGGAGGAGCACCACGGGGCCGAGAACAACTGGCTGCCGTCTCCGTTCGCCTTCGCCGGGGCGGTCTTCGGCGCCACCCGGCGGATCGCGGTCACGGTCTCGGCGATCATCGGCCCGCTGCACGACCCGCTGCGGCTGGCCGAGGAGATCGCCGTGCTGGACCTGCTGAGCGGCGGCCGGCTGGTGACGGTCGCCGGGATCGGGTACCGGCCGGAGGAGTACGACCTGTTCGGCGTGGACTTCGCCCGGCGCGGACGACTCCAGGACGAACTGCTGGAGACCCTGCTCCAGGCGTGGACCGGCGAACCCTTCTCCTACCGGGGCCGCACGGTCCGTGTCACCCCGCGCCCGTACACCGACCCGCACCCGCTGCTCCTGGTCGGCGGCTCCTCCGAGGCCGCCGCCCGCCGGGCCGCCCGGCTCGGCCTGCCCTTCTTTCCCAGCGCGCACCTGCCGGAGCTGGAGGCGTACTACAAGGAGCGGCTCGCCGAGTACGGCACCGAGGGCTGGGTCATGATGCCCGCGGCCGAGACGCCCCTGCTGCACGTTGCCGAGGACCCCGACCGGGCCTGGGCGCAGTACGGGCGGCACTTCCTGCACGAGGCGCGGACGTACGCCTCCTGGCAGTCGGGCGGAGTGCGCTCGGCGGTGAAATCGGGCGCGACGACGGTCGAGGACCTGCGCGCGGAGGGCGTGTACCGGATCCTCACCCCGGACGCGTGCGTGGCGCTCGGGCTGGACTCCTACGTCCTGCATCCGCTGGCGGGCGGGATGCCGGTGGAGGAGGGGTGGCGGAGTCTGCAGTTGTTCTGCGAGCGGGTGCTGCCGGGGCTTGCGGGCTGACCCCCCGCGCGATGAACGACAGACCGCCGTCCCGGCTCGGGCAGTGGCCGAACCGGGGCGGCGGCGGGTTACGGGGAGAGGGGCAGCGGGGACTTTGGCCCCTTCTCCCCGAGTCGCGGGACGGGCCTAGCCCATCTCTTCCAGGGCCTTGCCCTTCGTCTCCTTGACGAACTTCAGGACGAACGGGATCGAGAGCGCGGCGAACGCGGTGTAGATCACGTACGTGACGGAGAGGTTCCAGTCGGCCAGGGACGGGAAGCTCGCGGTGATGGCCCAGTTGGCGATCCACTGCGCGGCGGCGGCCACGCCCAGCGCGGCGGCGCGGATCCGGTTGGGGAACATCTCGCCGAGCATGACCCAGACGACCACACCCCAGGACAGGGCGAAGAAGAGGACGAAGATGTGCGCGGCGATCAGGGCGATCCAGCCCTGCGCGGCCGGCAGCTTGCCGTCGACCAGGTGGTACGAGAACGCCCAGGCCTCCAGGGCGAGGCCGACGACCATGCCGACCGAGCCGATGATCGCGAGCGGCCTGCGTCCGATGCGGTCGACGAAGATCATCGCGATGACGGTGCCGAGGATGTTGATGATCGACGTGGTGAAGGAGTAGAAGAACGAGTCCGTCGGGTCCACGCCGACCGACTGCCACAGCGTCGAGGAGTAGTAGAACGCGACGTTGATGCCGACGAACTGCTGGAAGACCGACAGGCCGATGCCGATCCAGACGATCGGCTTGAAGAAGAAGCTGCCGCCGAGAAGGTCCTTGAAGCTCGACTTGTGCTCGCTCTTCATGGCGCCCTCGATCTCGGCGACACGGGCGTCCAGGTCGACGTCCTTGCCCTCGACCTCGGTGAGGATCTCCCGGGCGCGCTCGTGCTTGCCGACGGAGATGAGGAAGCGCGGCGACTCGGGGATGGCGAAGGAGAGCAGCCCGTAGAGGATGGCCGGGACGACCATGACGCCGAGCATGACCTGCCAGGCCTCCAGGCCCATCAGCTTGCCGCGCTGGTCACCGTCGGCGGCGTTCAGCAGGCCCCAGTTGACCAGCTGCGACACGGCGATGCCGATGACGATCGCGGCCTGCTGGAAGGAGCCGAGCCGGCCGCGGTAGGCGGGCGGGGCGACCTCGGCGATGTAGGCCGGGCCGATCACGGAGGCCATGCCGATGGCGAAGCCGCCGACCACACGCCAGAAGGCGAGGTCCCACAGGGCGAAGGGGAGCGCGGAGCCGACGGCGCTGACGGTGAAGAGGACCGCGGCGATCTGCATGCACCGGATGCGGCCGATGCGGTCGGCTATGCGCCCGGCGGTGGCCGCGCCGACGGCACAGCCGATGAGGGCGATGGCGATGACCTGGGCGAGGGCCGCGGAGCCGACGTCGTAGCGGTCACGGATGGCTTCGACGGCGCCGTTGATCACGGAACTGTCGTAGCCGAAGAGGAAACCGCCCATCGCGGCCGCCGCCGCGATGAAGACAACGTGCCCGAGATGATCGGGGTGAGCCGTCCTGGCTCCTGACTTGGGTGCCTGCGCTGTGCTGGTCACGTGTACTCCTCGGGCCACCGGCAACGCTGCCGGAGGGGGTCTGCCCTTCGAGGTCCACCTGAAGGTACCTGAAGGTAAAAGGAACGTTGCCGAGACTATGCCTTCAAGTTTCGAAGTCAATAGATCAGAAGCTGTGAATCTGAGGCAGGAGTGTGGGGGCTATGTGTTCAAGTATTGAAGTCAGAGGGAAGCGCAGGTGAGACCGATGTAGAGCACACACATCTAGCGGAGGCGCTGGCTGATGACCTTCGACACACCGTCGCCCTGCATGGAGACGCCGTAGAGCGCGTCGGCGACCTCCATCGTGCGCTTCTGGTGGGTGATCACGATCAGCTGGGAGGCTTCCTGGAGCTCCTGCATGATCCGGATGAGCCGCTGGAGGTTGGTGTCGTCGAGCGCGGCCTCGACCTCGTCCATGACGTAGAAGGGGCTGGGCCGTGCCTTGAAGATCGACACGAGCAGCGCGACCGCGGTCAGTGACCGCTCCCCGCCCGAGAGCAGCGACAGCCGCTTGACCTTCTTGCCCGGCGGACGCGCCTCGACGTCCACACCCGTGGTGAGCATGTTGTCGGGGTCGGTCAGGATCAGCCGTCCCTCACCGCCCGGGAACAGACGGGAGAACACGCCCTCGAACTCCCGGGCCGTGTCCCGGTAGGCCTCGGTGAAGACCTGCTCGACGCGCTCGTCGACCTCCTTCACCACCTGCAGGAGGTCCGCCCGCGTCTTCTTCAGGTCTTCCAGCTGCTCACTGAGGAACTGGTGGCGTTCCTCCAGCGCCGCGAACTCCTCCAGGGCGAGCGGGTTCACCTTGCCGAGCTGCTGGTAGGCACGCTCGGCCGACTTCAGGCGCTTCTCCTGCTCGGCCCGGAGATACGGCCTCGGCCGGTTGCGCGGGTGCTCCGGGTCCTCCGGCAGCTCCTCGCCCTCGGCGGGGGGCGAGGGCGGCACGAGCTGGTGCGGTCCGTACTCCGCCACCAGTCCGGCCGGTTCGACACCCAGCTCCTCCAGCGCCTTGGTCTCCAACTGCTCGATGCGCAGCCGCTTCTCGGCGCCGAGTACCTCGCCACGGTGGACCGAATCCGTCAACTTGTCGAGTTCCGCCTTGAGATCGCGCCCCTCGGTGCGGGCGCGGGCGAGTTCCTGCTCGCGGAGGGCCTTGGCGGTCTCGGCGGCGGTGCGCTCCTGATCGGCACGGGCCAGGGAGACCTCGACGTGCGCGAGCAGCTGCCTCGCCCCCGCGCCGACGGCCTCGGCGACGGCCGCCTCGTGCCGGAGCCGGGCCCGTCGCTGCTCGGCACGCGCGCGTGCCTCGCGTTCCGCGCGGGCGGCCCGGTCCAGCGAGTCGGCCCGCCCGGCCAGGCCCTTGACGCGTTCTTCGTGCGTACGGGCCTGAAGCCGGGCTTCCATCTCGGTCTGGCGTGCGTTGGCGCCGTCGGCGGCGAGCCGGTCCCGGACGGAGGTGTCGGGCTCCTCCTCGATCGGCATCTCCTCGGCGACGGCGAGCCGCTCGGCGAGTTCCTCGACCTCCTGGAGCGCGTGGTCGAGGGCGTCCTGGGCACGGGCCGCGGCGGCGGTGGCACGTTCCGCCTCGCCGGTGGCACCGCGCGCCTGGCCCGCGAGCCGCCCGAGCTGCTGGGCGACGGCCGACTTCTCCCGGTCGGCCGCCCGGCGCCGCTCCCCCAGCTCCTCGACCAGCGCGGCGGCGTCCCGTCGCCGGTCGACGGCCGCGTGCTGGGCCTCGGTGAGCTCCTGGCAGCGGACGGCGAGCTCATCCAGCTCGGCCGCCGCCTCGTCGACGGAGGCCTGCACTTCGAGGAGGCTGGGGGCGCCGGCGGAGCCGCCGTGGGCGAAGTGAGAGCCGAGGAGGTCACCTTCGGCGGTCACCGCGGTGAGCTCGGGGTGGGTGTAGACGAGGTCTTCGGCGTCCTCGAGGGTGCCGACGACGACGATGCCGTGGAGCAGCCGGCGAACGGCCGGCATCAGGTCGGAGGGGCCGCGTACCAATTCGGCGGCGTGGGTGTGTCGTGCGTCTGCGGATGCGTCGTGGCTGGTCGCGCAGTTCCCCGCGCCCCTGAGGGCGTCATCTCCTGCCAGGAGCAAAGTGGCCCGGCCTCCGTCCTGTTTGCGGAGGAGTCTGATCGCGTCCGCAGCGGAGGCCGGGGTCGTGACGGCGATCGCGTCGGCTGCCGCTCCGAAAGCCGCGGCGATGGCGACCTCGTGGCCCGGGGTCACCGTCAGCAGCTCCGCCGCCGGGCCCAGCAGGCCGGAGAGGCGGTCCTTGGCCGCGAGCAGTATTCCGGTGCCGTCCTTGCGGCGCAGGCCGAGGGCGAGGGCCTCGTGGCGGGCCTGCGTCGCGGCGCGCTTGCGTTCAGCCGCCGTGGCCGCCTCGCGGGCCGCCGTGAGGGCGGCCTCGGCCTCGGCGAGCTGCTGCTTGGCCGCCTCATGCTGCTCGGCGAGCTCCACGTCGCCGGCGTCGAGGCCGTCGACCTCGGCCTTGAGCGCCTCGTACTCCTCCTGCGCGGCGACGGCACGTTCCTGCGCCTCGTCGCGGGCCGCGGCCAGGCGTTCGATCTCTGCCTGGGCGGAGGCGGCCCGGGAGCGGGCGGCGTTGACCTGGCCGCTGAGCCGGGCCAGCCCCTCACGCCGGTCGGCGATGGCCCGGGCGGCGTCCTTCAGGCGCCGTTCCTCCTGGGTGAGCGCGCGTTCCAGTTCGGCGCGGTGGGCGACCGTGTCCTCCAGGGCCCGTTCGGCCGCCTCCAGGGCCGCCTCCAGCTCGGCCTCCTGCTCGCGGATGCGGGCGGCCTCGCGCTCCATGTCCTCTGGGTCGCGGCCGCGCCGCTCCTCGGGAGGCGCGGAGGTGGCGCTCTTCACGCGGGCGTCGGCCAGCGAGATCGTGCCCCGTACGCGTTCGGCGAGCTGGGAGAGCTCGTACCAGGTCTGCTGGGCGCGCTGGAGCCGCGGGGTGAGCTGCCGTACCTCGTCCTCCAGGAGGGCCTCGCGCTGGAGCGCCTTGCGCAGTTCCTGTTCGGCGGACTCCTTGCGCTCCTTCAGCGCGGCCTCGTCGGCGACCTCGGCCTTGAGGGCCTCCCGGAGCCGTACGAGGTCGTCGGCAAGGAGGCGCAGGCGGGCGTCGCGCAGGTCGGCCTGGATGACGGCGGCCCTGCGGGCGACGGCGGCCTGGCGGCCGAGGGGCTTGAGCTGCCGTCTGAGCTCGTCGGTGAGGTCCTGTACCCGCGCGAGGTTGGCCTGCATCGCGTCCAGCTTGCGCAGCGCCTTCTCCTTGCGCTTGCGGTGCTTGAGGACGCCGGCGGCCTCCTCGATGAAGGCGCGTCGGCCCATGGGATCGGCGTGCAGTACGGAGTCGAGCTGGCCCTGCCCGACGATCACGTGCATCTCGCGGCCGATGCCGGAGTCGGAGAGGAGTTCCTGGATGTCCAGGAGGCGGCAGGTGTCGCCGTTGATCTGGTACTCGCTGCCGCCGTTGCGGAACATGATCCGCGTGATGGTGACCTCGGCGTACTCGATGGGCAGGGCCCCGTCGGAGTTGTCGATGGTCAGGGACACCTCGGCGCGGCCCAGCGGGGGGCGGCCGGTGGTGCCGGCGAAGATGACGTCCTCCATCTTGCCGCCGCGCAGCGACTTGGCACCCTGCTCGCCCATGACCCAGCTGAGCGCGTCGACGACGTTGGACTTGCCCGAGCCGTTCGGTCCGACGACGCACGTGATACCCGGCTCGAACCGGAGGGTGGTCGCGGAGGCGAACGACTTGAACCCGCGAAGGGTCAGGGCCTTGAGGTGCACGCCGCCGGACTCTACCGCCCGGGTCGGTCTCACTCCATGAACCCACGGTTTCGCCGCTGAACGCGCAGGGCACATCAGACGTTAAAGACGGTGAAGGATGCGGGGGCAAGCAAGGCAAGAAAGAAGGGACGCCGACGGGGCGTCCCTTGCACTTCAGACAACTAGGCGGTTGTGACGGGCGGCCCAACCACTGCTGTGCTGTTGTGGAGCGGTGCAGTGATCAGGTGAGCGCAGGCTCCGCCTGGTGTGCGTCAACGCTCTCCATGATCCTGTCGTGAGAAGCGGCAGCCGTCAGCGCTTCGTTCTCCGCCTGGATTCGTCCGAGCTCGGATTCCAGGTCCTGGACGCGCTGCTGGAGCCGTCGCATCTCGGCGAGGAGTCGAGGGTCGGAGCCGCCGACGTAACCGAGAAGCGCCTTTGCCATGATGGATGGTCCTCCACAATGCGTGACCGACCGCTGCGGTGTGGGTCGTGAGGGATTCGCACCCGCAGTCTTGGCAGGGCCTGGAGTTGTGCTGCCGTTCAGCCATGCCAAACAGCTAAGGTGCGCGGGGCTTTCAGCGTCTCACCAAAAAGTTTGACGGTCAACACGATCACGCCCCGTATTGGGGGCAGCCCGGGCACGCGCGGCCTGGAACGGCCGTACTACGGCTTCTGCGGGGCCCTCGGGGCGTGGCGATCATCTTTGCGGGTGGAGCGTGCCGAGGCAAGCGGTTCTCGGCAATCACCAGCGCGTTTCCGACCGGGGCGGTCGACCGCGAGCCGTCGCCGGGCGGCCCCCGGGGCCGCTCGGCGGGTGCGCTCAGCGGATGGCGAAGCCGTCGTAGCCGCCGCGCGGTGTGTCCCAGATCTCGGTGACGCCGTCCACGCGGCCGGGCGTGTCGTCACTCTGGAGCCACTCCAGGAGCCCCTCGCACCCCTCGCGCCCGCCCTCGGCGACCACCTGAACCCGCCCGTCGCCCAAATTGAGAGCAAAGCCACTCAGGCCGCCGATCTCCAGCGCCTTGGCCCGCGTGAACCAGCGGAAACCCACACCTTGGACGCGTCCACGCACCCAGGCGACCAATCGCACATCCTCACTCATGCCTGCAACCTAACCGCCCAATCTCCCTCCGGGCACTTCCTCCACTTGCGCCATGCGGTACCGTCCCCCCTCAACGAATCTCATATGAAACTCACACGATCGAGTGAGTTTGGTGTTGATCTCGAGGACGAGTCGACCGCCAGGACGAGGAAGGCCAGGACATGGGACGCCACCGACGCTCCGACGCCGGCCGCGCCGCCACGGGCCGCGCCACGGGACCCACCCACGCCGACGGCTTCGCGGAGGGTCACGATCTGCTGTACCCCATCGCGGACGACGCCCCGACGATGGGCATCGCGCCCTATCTGAACCCGGAGGCGTACGCCGGCAGCTACGCGAAGAGCGAGGCCTACCTGTTCGGGGCGGAGGGGTCCGCCGCGGGTGACCGCTACGACGACACGGCCGTCTTCGCCAGCGACGGCTTCGCGAGCGACGGCTTCACGCCCGACCTGGGCGCCCGCCGCTCGGGTTCGCACCGCCGCCGCAAGAAGGCCGCCCGGCCGATGCGCACCGGCCTGCTCGGCGTCTCCGCCGCCGTCGCCCTCGGTACGGTCGCGGTCGCCACCGGCGCCGTGCCCGGCCTCGACGACTACAAGCTCGGCGGAGGCGGCGGGGCCGACAAGGTCCAGGCCGGCAACACCCCGACGAACACCCCGGTCGAGCAGGGCGGCACCTCCGGCAGTGCCGACAGCCGGGACGACACGTCCACCAGCCGGGACGCCGAGCGCTCCGGCTCCCCGTCGCCCTCCGCCTCGAAGTCCTCCGCCGCACCGACGAAGACGCCGGAGAAGACGGAGAAGCCGGAGAAGACGCAGGAGAAGACCCCGGAGCCGAAGAAGCCGGCGGCCACTCCGAGCGAGAAGCCGGACACCACGCCCTCCCGTACGGCCACCAAGGCCCCGAGGGCTCCCGGCGCCTCCGCCGCCCTGGCCGGCGAGTCCGCCGCAGCGGCCCAGGTGCTCAGCCTCGTGAACGAGGAGCGGGCGAAGGTGGGCTGCAGTCCGGTCGCCGCCAACAGCGCCCTGACCGGTCTGGCCCAGAGCTACAGCGAGGACATGGCCGCGCGGGGCTTCTTCGACCACACCGACCCGGACGGCCGCACGCCGTGGGACCGGGCCGAGAAGGCCGGGATATCCAACCTCGGCGGCGAGAACATCGCCCGCGGCCAGGCCGACGCCGCGGCCGTGATGGACGCCTGGATGAACAGCCCCGGCCACCGCGCAAACATCCTGAACTGCGACTTCAAGACGCTGGGCGTCGGTGTCGAGTTCGGCTCGGGCGGCCCCTGGTGGACCCAGAACTTCGGCTACTGAGGCGACCTGAAGCACCCCAGAAGGCGCTAACCCTTGGTTAGTGCCTTCTGTCGGTTAGCGCTGTGCTGGCGTAGGCTGGGGCATATGACCACCACCCAGGAGCTCGCGGAAGGGCTCGACGACCTCCCGTACAACGTGTTCGCCAAGGCCTGCCCGTCGCGCGGCACGCTGGAGCACGTCACGGGCCGCTGGGGCGGCCTCGCGCTCGGTGCCCTGTACGAGGGCTCGCTGCGCTTCAACGAGCTGCGCCGCCGCGTCGACGGGGTCAGCGAGAAGATGCTGTCCCAGACGCTGCACGCCCTGGAGCGCGACGGCCTGGTCCACCGCGAGGCCCAGCCGACCAATCCGCCCCGGGTGGACTACGAACTGACGCCCCTGGGGCGCGACGTGGCGCAGCGGCTGCTCGCCCTGATCCACTTCGTCGAAGGCAGCATGGACGAGGTCCTGGCAGCGCGCGAGCGGTACGACTCCGCTAGGGCGTGATCCGCGGCGGCCGCTGGCACTTCGGGCAGTAGTAGCTCGACCGGTTCATCCAGGGCCGGCGCCGCATGGGCGTGCCGCAGCGCCGGCAGGGCAGGCCCTCACGGCCGTACGCGTCGAGCGACCGGTCGAAGTAGCCCGACTCCCCGTTGACGTTGACGTAGAGGCTGTCGAAGCTGGTGCCTCCCACCGCGAGGGCCGCGTTCATCACGTCCCGGACGTGCCCGAGGAGCATCAGGGTGCGCGGGCGGGTGAAGGTGGCGGTGGGGCGCTCGTAGTGGATGCGGGCGCGCCACAGGGCCTCGTCCGCGTAGATGTTGCCGACGCCGCTGATCAGCGACTGGTCGAGCAGGGCCCGCTTGATCGTGGACCGCTTGCGGCGCAGCGCCTGGTGGAATGCCTCGTCGTCGAAGAGCGGGTCCAGCGGGTCGCGGGCGATGTGCGCGATGACGTCGGGCAGGCCGTCGGGGGTGTTCTCGTGCAGCGACAGGCCGCCGAAGGTGCGCTGGTCGACGAAGCGGAGTTCGGTGTCCAGGGCGTCGGTGAAGCGGACGCGGATGCGCAGGTGCTTCTCGTCCGGGGCCGTGTGCGGCTGGACCAGGAGCTGGCCGCTCATGCCGAGGTGGGCCAGGATCGACTGGTCCGTGTCCTCCAGGGGCAGCCACAGGTACTTGCCGCGGCGGCTGGGGACGCCGATGCGGTGGCCCTTCAGGCGGTGGGCGAAGTCGTCGGCGCCCGCGAGGTGGCGGCGCACGGCACGCGGGTGCCGCACCTCGGTCTCGGCGACGGTCCGGTGGGCGACCCACCGCTCGAGACCGCGCCGGACGACCTCGACCTCGGGCAACTCGGGCATGGGGTCCCCCGTCACAAGAACGTGTGGATGACGCGAGCGCCCGCCCCGGGCAGGGGCGGGCGCTCGGGTGCGCTGTGCTCGCCGCCCGGTGCGGGCGGCGGCGGTTCAGCCGTCGGCGGAGCCGTCGACGGCCGTGTGGGCGGCCTGAGCCGCCGCCGTCTGCGTCGCCTCGGCGGCCTTGGCGGCCTTGGCGCGCTCGTCCGCCGCGGCCCGGATGGACCGCCATGCGGACTCGGCGGCCTGCTGCTCCGCCTCCTTCTTGCTGCGGCCGGTGCCGGTGCCGTACGAGACGCCTCCGACGCGGGCGGCAGCAGTGAAGGTCTTCTCGTGGTCGGGGCCGGTCTCCGTGACCAGGTACTCGGGGACACCGAGCCCCTCGGTCGCGGTGAGCTCCTGGAGACTGGTCTTCCAGTCCAGGCCGGCTCCGAGGTTCGAGGACTTCTCGATCAGCGGGTCGAACAGGCGGTGCACCAGCTCCGCCGCCGAGTCCAGTCCCTGGTCGAGATAGACGGCGCCGATCACCGCTTCGAGGGTGTCGGCGAGGATGGATGCCTTGTCCCGGCCGCCCGTGCCCTCTTCACCCCGGCCGAGCCGGATGAAGGAGCCCAGGTCGAGCCCGCGGCCCACCTCGGCGAGCGCACGCGAGTTCACCACCGCGGCCCGCAGCTTGGCCAGCTGGCCTTCTGGGAGGTCGGGGTGGGTGCGGTACAGCGTGTCCGTGACCACGAGGCCGAGGACGGAGTCCCCGAGGAACTCCAGGCGCTCGTTGGTCGGAAGACCGCCGTTCTCGTATGCGTACGACCGGTGGGTCAGTGCGCGCACCAGAAGGGCGGACTCGAGCTTGTACCCGAGCCGCCCTTCCAGAAGCGTGTGGGACGAGGCCTGGTTGTCCGCCGGAGCACTCCCGCTCGCACGGGAAGACTTGTTCTTAGGCGTGGACACAGTGCCTCTCACCAGCCGCTCAGACCTCGAGGACCTGGCGCTTGTTGTAGGTGCCGCACGACGGGCACGCGATGTGCTGCTGCTTGGGCTCGTGGCAGCGCTCGCACGCAACCAGGGTGGGGACCGCAGCCTTCCACTGCGACCGGCGGTGGCGCGTGTTGCTGCGCGACATCTTCCGCTTCGGAACAGCCACGGCTACTTCTCCTGCTTCTCGTCGGCGCGTGCTGACTGAGGCGCGCCGCCGCTCATCTCGTCCTTCTCGCCGTCCTTCATGGTGCCGGCGAGTCCCTGCAATGCCGCCCAACGGATGTCGACGGCGTCGTGGTGGTGGTCCGGGTCGTCCGCCAGCCGCGCGCCGCACTCGGCGCACAGACCGGGGCAGTCTTCCCGGCACACCGGCTGCATCGGCAGTGCGAGCACCACCGCATCACGCAGCACGGGCTCGAGGTCGAACAAGCCGTCCTCGAGGAAGAGCCTGTCCTCGTCGTCCTCGGCGTCGTCGCCCGGTTCCGCGATCACGCGGCCCCGGTCGTCGGCGTCAGGGTACGAGAACATCTCCTGGAATTCCGCTTCGAGCTCCTGCTCGAGCGGCTCCAGACACCTTACGCACTCCCCCTCGGCCGCAGCACGGGCGGTGCCTGTGACGAGCACCCCTTCCATGACCGACTCCAGGCGGAGTTCGAGCTCCACCGGGGCGCCTTCCGGCACTCCGATGACTCCCTTGATACCGAGGTCCTGGGGAGCGTCGACCGTGCGGGTCAGGCGCTGCAGCGCACCAGGCCGCCGACCCAGCTCGTGTGTGTCGAACACGAGGGGGTTGCGGTGGTCGAGGCGGGCGTTCAGGGCCATTCCTGCTTTCGGTGAGAGCTCGGGGACGCCGCCCTTCGGTGTTCCCGGGCAGCGTTGATCGCGGACGTACACGCGACCGAAGAGCCAGGATACTGGACCTTTCGCTGTCGGCCCAATCCGGTCCTCAGCCCTGGCCCCGGCCCTGCTCGTAGGCCCGCAGCTGCTCGGCGCTGATCATGCCGGTGTCGAAGAGACTGGTCTCGTCGAGGGCGTAGCCCTGGTGGCCCTGTTGTTGCTGGTGGGCCTGCTGCGGCTGCTGCTGGGCCTGGTTCGGGTCGTAGGGGGTCTGCTGCGGGTCGTAGCCCTGGTAGCCGTAGGGGTCCTGCTGGTAGCCGTAGGGGTCCTGCTGGGCGGCGTAGGCCTGCTGCGGGTAGCCGCCGTAGGGGTCGGGCTGCTGCTGATAGCCGTACACCGGCTCAGGCTGCTGCGGCTGCGCGTAGTCCTGCTGCTGGGCGGGCCGCTCGGCCGGGGTCTCCTGGTCCGCGAGGGCGGCCAGGTCGGCGAGGTAGTCGGCGTCGCTGGAGTGCTGGACGGTGCTCGCGTCGTCGGCGAGGGCTCCGAGGTCGTCGGTGGCGATCCGGCCGTGCAGCTTCTGCCGGCCGCGGCCGACGGCCTCCAGGGTCTTGGCGAGGACCGCCTCGAAGGCGCCCAGCTTGACGTCGACGTACTCGTCGGCGCTGCGGCGCTGGGTCTCGGGGTCATGGCTGCGCTCGGGGGCGTCCTCGTCCTCGTAGCCCTGCTCGTCGGTGCCGGGGCCGGTGCCCAGGAGCTTCTCGCGGCCGCGGCCGACGGAGCCCAGGGTCTTGGTGAGGACGACCTCGAAGTTGGCGAGCTTGGAGTCGACGTACTCGTCGGCCTCGGCGCGGATCTCCTCGGCCTCCTGGCGGGCCTCGGCGAGGATCCGGTCGGCCTCGGCCTGGGAACGGCGGGCGACCTCGGTACCGGAGACCAGCGAACCGCGCTCGGCGTGCGCGCCCTCGATGATCCGCTGGGCCTCCTGGCGGGCCTGCTCGACCATCTGCTCCCGGCCGCCGATCAGCTCCTGTGCCTGGGCGAGGGAGTCGGGCAGCGCCGCGCGCACCTCCTCCAGCATCGCGAGCAGGTCGGCGCGGTTGACCACGCACGAGGCCGACATGGGCATGGACCGGGCGCCGGAGACCGCGGAGACGATCTCGTCGAGCTTCTTCTGCACGTCCACCGTGTGCTCGCCACTCTCTACAGATGCGTTGGAGACGGACGGGACGACTGTACGGCCACGGGGTCGCCCCGGGACACCGGGTGACGGGCAGTCAAGCCCCGGGAGGACGTCCGGGGCCGGTTCAGTCCTTCCGCAGGCGCTCGGTGAGGACGCCGAGGACCTCCGCGGGCACCAGGTGGGAGACGTCGCCGCCCCAGGTCGCGACCTCCTTGACCAGGGAGGACGACAGGAAGCTGTAGGTGGGGTTGGTGGGGATGAAGAGGGTTTCCACGCCCGAGAGGCCGTTGTTCATCTGGGCCATCTGGAGCTCGTAGTCGAAGTCGCTGACGGCGCGCAGGCCCTTGACGATGGCGGGGATCTCGCGCTGCTTGCAGAAGTCGACGAGCAGGCCGTGGAAGGCCTCCACGCGGACGTTGCCGTACTCGGCGGTGACGCGGCGGATCAGGTCGATCCGCTCCTCGATCTCGAACAGGCCCTTCTTGGCCTGGTTGATCATCACCGCGACATAGACCTCGTCGTACAGCCTGGAGGCGCGGGAAATGATGTCGAGGTGTCCGTTGGTGATCGGGTCGAACGACCCGGGACAGACGGCGCGGCGCACTTGTGTTCCCTCGCTCTCCGGTCCGGTCATCGTGCGTCTTCGCACGTAGAGGCGGCGCGACCGTACCAAAACGTTCCCTCGCCGTAGCGACGGGCCCGGAGGGGTTCGAAACCCTCGGGCCACCGGAATTCACCGCCTCTGGTGCTGCGCTCCACGGTGACGAGGGCATCCCCGGCGAGCCAGCCCTCCGAGCGGAGTGTGAGGAGGATCTCCCGAAGATCGTCGTCCGTGACGGCGTACGGGGGGTCGAGGAAGACGAGGTCGTACGGGGCGCCGGGGGGTGGCGTACGGATGATCTGTTCCGCTTTGCCGGATCTGACCTCGGCGCCGGGGAGGCCGAGGTTCTTCACGTTGTCGCGGACCGTGCGGACGGCTTTGGCGTCGGCCTCGACGAGGAGGGTGTGGCCCGCGCCCCGGGACAGGGCCTCCAGGCCCACTGCGCCCGAGCCGGCGTAGAGGTCGAGGACGCGTTCGCCTTCCAGGGGACCGCCGAGGAGGGACTGCCAGGTGGAGAAGAGGCCCTCCCGGGCGCGGTCCGATGTGGGGCGGGTTCCTGTGCCGGGTGGGACTGCCAAGCGGCGTCCGCCGGCTGTGCCGGCGATCACGCGGGTCATCTTCGGTCCTTGCTCGTGAGCGGCTTTCGGTATCAGTGTGGCTGGTCGCGCAGTTCCCCGCGCCCCTGGGCAAGCATCGCTCAGCCCTTTTCCAGGTACTGCTCCCTTTCCTCGTCCAAGAGGGCGTCCAGAGCCGTCCGGAGTGCGGGAAGCCGGGACAGCTCCGGGTCGGCGGCCACTACCGCCGTCGCCTCCTCCCTGGCCTCCGCGATGATCTCCTCGTCCTCGATGACGGCGAGGACCTTCAGGGAGGTCCTGGCGCCCGACTGGGCCTGGCCGAGGACGTCGCCCTCGCGGCGCTGTTCCAGGTCGATGCGGGAGAGTTCGAAACCGTCGAGCGTGGAGGCGACCGCGCCCAGGCGCTGGCGGGCCGGGCTCGCCTCGGGCATCTCGGTGACCAGGAGACAGAGGCCGGGGGCGGAGCCACGGCCCACCCGGCCGCGCAGCTGGTGGAGCTGGGAGACGCCGAAGCGGTCGGCGTCCATGATCACCATGGCCGTTGCGTTCGGGACGTTGACGCCGACCTCGATGACCGTCGTGGCGACCAGGACGTGCGTCTCGCCGGCGGCGAAGCGGCGCATCACGGCGTCCTTGTCGTCGGGGTGCATCCTGCCGTGCAGGATTTCGATCCGCAGGCCCTTGAGGGGGCCCTTGACCAGCTGGTCGGCCACGTCGAGGACGGCGAGGGGCGGGCGCTTCTCCGCGGCGTCCTCCGGGGACTGCGGCTTCTTCTTGCCGGACTTCTTCGGGTCGTCCTCCTCGTCGCCGATGCGGGGGCAGACCACGTAGGCCTGGTGGCCGTTCTCCACCTCCTCGCGGACCCTTTCCCACGCGCGGGACAGGAAGTGGGGCTTGTCCGCTGCCGGGACCACATGGCTGGCGATCGGCGAGCGGCCCGCCGGGAGCTGGTCCAGGACGGATGTCTCCAGGTCGCCGAAGACCGTCATGGCGACCGTGCGCGGGATGGGCGTGGCCGTCATGACCAGCAGATGCGGGGGTTGCTTGCCCTTGCCGCGCAGGGCGTCGCGCTGCTCGACGCCGAAGCGGTGCTGTTCGTCGACCACGACCAGGCCCAGGTCGTGGAACTGCACCTTGTCCTCGATCAGCGCGTGCGTGCCGATGACGATGCCCGCTTCGCCGGTGGTGAGGTCGAGCAGGGCGTGCCGCCGGGCGGCCGCACCCATGGAGCCGGTGAGCAGCACCACCTTGGTGGCCTGCTCGGCCCCGCTCAGCATGCCGCCCTCGGCCAGCTCGCCCATCATCTCGACGATGGACCGGTGGTGCTGCTGCGCGAGCACTTCGGTGGGCGCGAGCATGGCCGCCTGCCCGCCCGCGTCGACCACGGCGAGCATGGCGCGCAGGGCGACCATCGTCTTCCCGGAACCCACTTCCCCCTGCAACAGCCGGTGCATCGGATGGTCCGTGGCCAGGTCGTCGAAGATCTCCCGGGAGACGCGCTGCTGGCCGTCGGTGAGGGTGAAGGGGAGGCGGGCGTCGAAGGCCGTGAGGAGGCCGTCGGGGGCGGGCCTGCGGGGGACGGCGGGGAGTTGGGCGTCCGCGTGGCGGCGGCGGGCCAGGGCTACCTGGAGGACGAAGGCCTCGTCCCACTTGAGGCGGGAGCGGGCGTCCTCGATGTCGGCCTTGGTCTGCGGGCGGTGGATCTTGAGCAGGGCCTCGGGCAGGGGCACCAGGCCGCGGCCCTCGCGCAGGGACTCCGGGAGCGGTTCGACGGCCTCCCGGGCCGTGGGCAGGACCGTCTGGATCGCCTTGCCGATCTTCCAGGACTCCAGCTTGGCGGTGGCGGGGTAGATCGGGATCAGCGCGCCTGCCCAGGTCTCGACGGACTCCTCCGGATCGCCGCGCAGCAACTCGTACGCCGGGTGCGCCAGTTGAAGGCGGCGATTGAAGACGGAGACCTTGCCCGCGAACATCGCACGGGTGCCCGGCAGCAGTTCCTTGTGGGGCTTGTGGACGCCCGCGCCGAAGAAGACCAGTTGGAGCCGGCCGCTGCCGTCCGTGATCGTGACTTCCAGGCGCTGGCCCTTGCCGCGCGGGGCCTTGGCGGAGGCGAACGTGTGCAGGCGGGCGTCGGCGACCTGTGCGACCACCGTGACGTGCTCGTCCATGGGGAGGTCGGCGAGGTGCGTGAGCTGGCCGCGCTCCTCGTATCTGCGCGGGTAGTGGTGGAGGAGGTCGCCGACGGTGAGCAGGCCGAGGTGCTCGGCCATCACCTTCGCGGTGGCGGGGCCGAGCACCGACTTCAGGGGCTGTCGCAGGGGTTCTTCCAGTGCGGGCACGAGATCCATTGCACACCACGCCACTGACATCGGCGCCCAGGCCGCGGCCGGGACCGCCGTAAAGGTCCCGGAAACCCCTGGTCAGGCGGCTGGTTCGGGCCTTAGGATGACGCGCTCCCGGCCCCCTTCCGCGGTCACCGCCCCACCGGGACCGCCCTACCCCGCGCCGTCGCGAGTCCCCCACCGGCGCCGTGAAGATGGACTCCCAGACCTCACAGGCATCCCAGCCACCCCATTCGCCCTCGTCACCTCACACGTTCCAGGTCGACCTGCGTGGTCTGGTGGACCTGCTCTCCCACCACCTCTACTCCAGTCCGAAGGTGTACCTGCGGGAGCTGCTGCAGAACGCCGTGGACGCCGTCACGGCCAGACGCGCTACGGAACCCGACGCTCCGGCCCGGGTCCGGCTGTACGCCGAGGGCGGTGCCCTGCGGGTCGAGGACACCGGCGTGGGCCTCACCGAGGCGGACGTGCACAGCCTGCTCGCCACCATCGGGCGCAGCTCCAAGCGGGCCGAGGGGCTTCAGGAGGCGCGGTCCGATTTCCTCGGGCAGTTCGGCATCGGCCTGCTGGCCTGTTTCGTCGTCGCCGAGCGGATCCGGGTCGTCAGCCGCAGCGCCCTCACGCCCGGGGCGCCGCCGGTGGAGTGGACGGCGGCCGATGACGGTTCCTACACCGTGCGGACGCTGCCGGACGCCGAGCGGCCCGAACCGGGCACGACCGTGCACCTGGTGGCCCGGGCGGGTGCCGCGGAGTGGCTCTCGCCCGGGCGGGTCGAGGCGCTGGCCCGGGACTTCGGCTCGCTGCTGCCGTACGACGTCCGGGTCGGTGACGAGGCGGTCACCGACCTTCCGGCACCCTGGGACCGTCCGTATCCGGGCCCGGCCGCCCGGCGCGTCGCCCTCGCCCGGCACTGCCACGGCCTGTTCGGCTTCACACCGCTGGACACGATCGACCTGTCCGTGCCGCTGGCCGGCATCCGCGGGGTGGCGTACGTGCTGCCGTCGGCGGTCAGCCCGGCCCAGCGCGCCGGTCACCGCGTGCACCTCAAGGGCATGCTGCTGACCGAGCGGGCCGAACAGCTGCTGCCCGACTGGGCGTTCTTCGTGCGCTGCGTGCTGGACACGGACAGTCTGCGGCCCACGGCGTCGCGCGAGTCGCTGTACGAGGACGAGACGCTGGCGGCCGTACGGGAGGCGCTGGGCGGGCGGATCCGGGCCTGGCTGACGGGGCTGGCGGCCGGTGATCCGGAGCGGCTGGGCGCGTTCCTGTCGATGCACCACCTGGGCGTGAAGTCGCTGGCCCGGCACGACCGGGAGATGCTGCGCACGATGCTGCCGTGGCTGCCGTTCGAGACGACCGACGGGCGGCTGTCCCTGGAGGAGTTCGCGCAGCGGCACCCGGTGGTGCACTTCACGCGGACCGTCGAGGAGTACCGGCAGGTCGCGCCGATCGCGTCCGCGCAGGGCATCGGCGTGATCAACGGCGGCTACACCTACGACAGCGAGCTGGTCCAGGCGCTGCCGTCGGTGCGGCCGGGGACCCAGGTCGCCGAGCTGGACGCGGAGACGGTGACCGCGCATCTGGACGCGGTCGATCCGGCCGAGGAGCTGGCCCTGTCCGGTTTCCTGGCGGCGGCCCGGGCCCGGCTCGACCCGCTGGGCTGTGACGTCGTCCTGCGGGCCTTCCACCCGCTGTCCGTGCCCGCCCTGCACCTCGACGACCGGGACGCCCGGCACGAACAGGCCCGCGCGGACGCCGAGGAGCGGGCCGACGACCTGTGGGCGGGGATCCTGGGCTCCCTGCGGGGCAGCGCACCCCGCGCGCGTCTGGTGCTCAACCACCTCAACCCGCTGGTCCGCAGGATCAGCGCGCTGCCCGACCCGGAGCTGATCGGCACGGCCACGGAGTCGCTCTACGGGCAGGCGCTGCTGATGGCGCAGCGGCCGCTCAGGCCGGCCGACTCGGCGCTGCTCAACCGCGCGTTCATCGGCCTCCTGGAGTGGGCCACGCACAGCGAGGACGGTCAGGCATGACGGAGATCACGGACTTCGACGCCCTGCGCGAGGCGATGGCGGAGAACTCCGGGCAGCCGGAGGGGCCGGCCCGCAACGCGCGCGCGGAGGAGCTGCTGGCGGCGGCCGAGAAGCTGAACGTCCCGCTCGCCGTGATCGAGGCGCTCGGGCACCAGCTGAAGGTCTACAACTACAGCTCCGAGAAGGGGAAGATGTTCGTCCCCTTCGCGCGCCTGCTGCGCATGTGGGACGAACGTCCCGAGGACTTCGACGAGTACGAGACCCACTCGCTGCACTGGGTCTTCAAGTGGGTCTCGGCCGGCATGCTCGACCAGCCGCACGTCCCGCTCGCGTCGATCGAGAAGTGGCTCGGCGAGATGGAGCACCGCTACCGGCTCGCCGGGCACTCCGAACGGGCCGTGCGCAGCGCCGAGCACAGTGTGGCCGCGCACGTGGGGGATCTGGCGCGGGCCGAGCGGGCGTACGCCGCGTGGCTGGCGGCCGACCGCGACAGCATGGCCGACTGCCACGCGTGCGAGCTGCACGGCCAGGGCTGGTGGCAGGCGGAGCAGGGGCGGGACGCCGAGGCACTGGAGCTGTGGGGGCCGGTGCTGGAGGGCGAGTACACCTGCGCCCACGAGCCGCACACGGCCCTCGCGTCGTCCCTGGTGCCGCTGCTGCGGCTGGGCCGCGAGGAGGAGGCCCGGGCCAACCATCTGCGGGGCTTCCGGCTCGTCCGGGCGATGGAGAGCATGCGGGGCGCCTACGCGGAGCACGTGGAGTTCTGCGCGCTCACCGGCAACGAGGCGCGGGGCCTGGAGCTGCTCGCGGAGCGTCCGGCGTACTTCACGGACGACGGGCAGCCGCAGAGCAAGCTGGACTACATGAGCGTGGTCGCCCTGCTCATGGACCGGCTGACCGGGCTCGGGCTGGGCGACCGGCAGGTGCCGGGCCCGGCCGGGCGGGAGTGGACCGCCCGCGAACTCGCCGGGCACGCGCGCGAGGTGGCCCTCGCCCTGGCGGCCCGCTTCGACGAGCGCAACGGCACGGCGCACGTGAGCGAGCGGGCACGCGCGCGTATGGCGCGGCAACCGCTGGTGGAGCGGCTGCCGCTGGGAGTGCGGTCGGTACGGCCCATTCCCCCGCCCGCTCCCGCCGCGGCTCCGGCTCCCGCCACCGGGCAGCCGGATCTGCCCGCCCTGCTGGCCGAGGCGCGGCGGCTGTCGGACACCCTGCGGCCGGGCGCCGTGGAGGCCTGGGCGGCTGCCGCCGCGGCCGCCGGGGGCGCCGAACTGGACCCGCGCGACCGTGCCGAGATGGCCGACCACGAGGCGATGTCCCTCGGCCCCGAGGGCACCGGGCTCTTCGAACGGGCCGCCGGCCTCTACGCGGAAGCGGGCGACCCGGGCGAGGCCCTCGCGGCACGCGCGCGTGGGGCGTACGTCCGCGCACTCGCGGGTGACGTGGACGGCGCCGTCGCAGCGGTGACCGGCCCCTACGACGAGGTCCTCGCGCTGTACGCCGCCGACGGCACGGGCATCCGGCAGACGGCGTCCGTCGTGATGAGCCGGGCGAGGATCCTGACGCGCCGGGCGCACGGCGTCGAGGGCGACCCGGCGGCTCTCGCCGGGGCCGAAGCCGCCGTCCGGGAGGTCCTCGCGCTCGTCGAGGGCCGGACCGGGGAGGACGTACGGCTGGCCGCACGGGTCGCCGAGGCCTGGGCGATGCTCGGGGAGCTGGCCGGGCTGGCCGGGGATCTGGAGAGGGCCGCGGAGCTGTTCGCGCGGGGCGCTGCGGCGTTCGTGGCGGCAGGACTGCCGTGGTTCGCGGTGGAGTACGAGGCCCGGCTCGCCTCTCTGGCCCACCACCTCGGCGACATGACGGAGGCGGAACGGGCGCTGCGGGCGGCCCTGGAGCACGGCGGGGCGCAGCTGGAGGCGCCCGGGCGGGCCCAGCTGCACCTTCAGCTCGCCGAGGTGCTCGGCGGCCGGGGTGAGGCCGTGGAGGCCGCCCGGCACGCCCTGGAGGCCGCCCACTGGGCCGACGAGGCGGGCGAGTCGGCGACGCTGGGGGCGTGGGCGCGACAGCAGCTCGGCGGCTTCCTGCTGCGGCAGGGGCGGTGGGCCGAGGCCGCGGAGGTGCTGGAGTCGGCACTGCCCGACCTGACCGCCGAGACGCACGGCGACGGGGCGGTCGTGCAGACGCAGTGGTGGCTCGGCGACTGCCTGAGCGAGCTCGGCGAGCACCGGGCGGCCGCCGAACGGCGCCTGCAGGCCGCCGAGATCGCCCGGCACTGGCCCGAGCAGCACGACCACGCGACCCTCGCCCACCTGGCCGGGGAGTCCCTCGGCCAGGCCGGACTGGCGGCGGAGGCGGACCAGGCCTACGCGCGCGCGGGCGGCCTGTGGCGCGAGCTGGGCAACAGCCATGGCCTGATCCGCTCCCTGCGTGCCCGCGCCTGGCTGGCGCTGCGCGCGGAGGGCGGGCTGGGAGAGGCGCGCGGCCTGATGGCCGACGCCGTCCGGGAGTGCGAGGCGGCGCGGGAGGCAGCCGCCGACGAGGAGTCCCGGCAGCAGCTCGTCGCCGAACTCGGCCACACCCACCGGCAGTTCGGCGACCTGCTGGCCCGCTCCGCCCCCGAGGACGCCGAGGGCGCTCCGGTCCGTGAGGTGTTCGAGGAGGCTCTGGCCCAAGTGCTGCGCGCGGCCGAGGTGTTCGCCTCTCTCGGGGACGGCGCCCTGCACAGCCGCACCGGCGCGGAACTCACCGCGGGCCGGCTGGAGGCCGACCTGGGCCGCCCCGCGGACGCGGTGGCACGCGCGCGTGCGGTGCTGGCGGCGTACGAGGGACACGGCGGCGCGGAGGCGGCCGACGGGGACGGCGAGGGCGAGGTGGTCCGGGCCCGCCGGGCGGAGGCGGAGCAGCTGCTGCGGCTGTCGGCGGAGCGGCCGGACTGAGCCCGACGGCGACCTGCATGCCGAAAGGGGCCTGCAAGGGGCCGGTTCGCGGCCTGGTCGAAGCCGCAGCGGCCCGCGGCGGCCGGCTCCACGGACACGGCTGCGGACACGAGGACGGTGCCGGCTGCGGGCGTGGCCGCGAGCCGGAGCCGGCCGGCGACGGCGAGGCGGCCGGCGGGCACCGGCCCGTCGCCCACACCGCCGGTTCCGCCGGGGCGGACCTGGCCCTACTCCACGCCGATGAGGAGCAGGGCCCCCTGCCGGCCGCCCCGGTACACGACCGTGTCGACGGCGAGGTACCCCTCGCGGACCCGGCCCTCCAGATGGTCGGCGACGGCCTCGGGGACGTCGTCGCCGAGGACCAGGGTGACCATCTCGCCCCCGGCCGAGAGCATGCGGTCGAGAACGGTCTCGGCGGTCTCGGCGACGTCCGCACCGATCACGGCCACGTCCCCGTCGATGAGGCCCAGGACATCGCCGGCCTGGCAGATGCCGGCCATCGTCCAGGACTGGCGTTCGGCGACGGTGACCTCGGCGTAGCGGGTGGCCCCGGCGGCGGAGGTCATGGACACGACGTCCTCGTCGAAGCGGCGGTCCGGCTCGTGCACGGCCAGTGCCGCGATGCCCTGAACCGCCGAGCGGGTCGGGATCAGGGCGACCCGGATGCCCTCCGTGCGGACCTGCTCGGCGGCCGCCGCGGCGGTGTGGCGCAGCTCGGCGTCGTTGGGGAGCAGCACGACCTCGCGCGCGTGGGCCCGCCGTACGGCCTGGACGAGCTCTCCGCTCGCGGGCGGCTCCCCGGGGCGTGCGAGCACGGTCGTCGCGCCGGCCTCGGTGTACAGCCCGGCCAGCCCCTCGCCGGGCACGACGGCCACGACGGCCCGCTGGGCGCGTTCCCGGGGCGGCCGTTCGGCGCCGGTGGTGTGGACGTCGCCCGCGCCGAAGTGGGTGATGCGGATCCGGTGGGGCCGCCCGGCCTCGATGCCGGCCTCGACGGCGGCACCAGCGTCGTCCACGTGGACGTGCACGTTCCACAGCCCGTCGCCGCCGACCACGACGAGGGAGTCCCCGAGGGCGTCGAGCCGCTCCCGCAGCCGCTCCACGGCCTCGTCCCCGGCCTCCAGGAGGTAGATCACCTCGAAAGCCGGCCCTTTCTGGCCCGGCACGGCCGCGGGGCCGTCGGCGCACTCGTCCAGGACGCCGTCGCCCGGCGCGCGGTCCGCTGCGGGGGCCACTCGGCCTTCGGAGGGGTTGGGGTACGCACTTCCCGCCACCCCCCGCGCCCGCTCCCCCGTGAACGTCTCCACCAGTGCTCCGAGCACCGCGACGAGGCCCCGCCCCCCGGCGTCGACGACTCCGGCGCGCTCCAGGACGGGCAGCTGGCCCGGGGTCGCGGCGAGGGCCGCGCGGGCTCCGTCGTAGGCTGCCCGGGCGACGGTCCCGCAGTCGCCCCGGGCGCCGTCCGCGGCGTCGGCGGCGGCCGAGGCAACCGTGAGGACAGTGCCCTCCACGGGATGGGCGACGGCCCGGCGGGCGGAGTCGGCCGCCTGCCGCAGGGCGAGCCGCAGCCCCTGGCCGTCCGCGTGGGCGGGGTCGTCCTCGGCCAGCACCTGGGCCATGCCGCGCAGCAGCTGGGCGAGGATCGTGCCGGAGTTCCCGCGGGCGCCGATGAGCGCCCCGTGCGCCATGGCCCGGGCGGCGTCGGCGAGCGTCGGCCCGTCGGGCCCGGAGGCCGCCGCGTGCCCGGCGAACACCGCCTCGACGGCCGCGACCGCCGACTCGACGGTCAGATACAGGTTGGTGCCGGTGTCGCCGTCGGCCACGGGGTAGACGTTGATCGCGTCGATCTCCTCGCGCGCCCGCCCCAGGGTCTCCAGCGCGAGACCGCACCAGGTGCGCACCGCGAGAGCATCGAAGAATGTCTGCGGCACCTGCGCCACTAGGCCTCCCTGAGCTGCTGGACGTGGCTCGCAGCGTAGACCCCGGGGCGGTGCTCACCGGAAGAGGGAGGGGCCGGGCCCCTGAGCTGCCATGGTAGTTTCGTTTCACGGGTGCAGCCGTTGTATGCTGCTCCGGTTGCCCGATCCGATCGGGCCTTCCCCCTGGCAACGCCACTCAGATTTCGACCGGCTCAGCAGAGCCCGAGAATCTTGATCCCGGCCTGCCGGGATCAACCGTAAGTGCATCTGAAGTCTTTGGAGTGACCCGTGGCTGCCAACTGCGACGTCTGCGGCAAGGGGCCGGGCTTCGGCAACAACATCTCGCACTCGCACCGCCGTACGTCCCGCCGCTGGAACCCGAACATCCAGCGAGTGCGTACCGTGGTGGGCGGGACGCCGAAGCGCGTGAACGCTTGCACCTCGTGCATCAAGGCCGGCAAGGTCTCGCGCTGACGCTCAGCTAGCGCGCGGCCACTGCTGGTTGCTGCAGAGCCGGTCCACCTCTGGTGGACCGGCTCTTTGCCGTGCCCGGATGTCAGTGATCGGGCCCGCGCATCAGCGTCCCGGTCTGACGCATCAGCGCTCGGGACCCGCCCGGAAGTGCCAGCCGTGGTCCACCGGGCCGATCCCGCCGCCGAGCGCGAAACCGGCCGCGACGGCCCCGGTGACGTACTCCTTCGCCGCCGCCACCGCCTCCGGCACGGACTGCCCCTTGGCGAGCTGGGACGCGATCGCCGAGGCGAGGGTGCAGCCGGTGCCGTGGGTGTGGCGGTTGTCATGCCGGGGCGCCCGCAGCCAGTGCTCCTCGGATCCGTCGGTCAGCAGATCGACGGCGTCGCCGGGCAGGTGCCCGCCCTTGATCAGCGCCCAGCGCGGCCCGTACGCCAGAACGGCCGCGGCGGCCTCCCGCATCTCCCCCTCCGACTCCACCCGTACGCCCGTGATCTGGGCCACCTCGTCGAGGTTCGGTGTGGCGACGGTGGCAACCGGCAGCAGCTTCGTACGGACGGAGTCCAGCGCGGAGGCGGCGAGCAGGGCGTCGCCGTGCTTGGAGACGCCCACCGGGTCGATCACGGCCGGGGCGTCCGTCTGCGCGATCAACTCGGCGACCGCCTCCACGAGTTCCGCGGAGGCGAGCATCCCGGTCTTCACCGCCTGGACGCCGATGTCGTCGACGACGCTGCGGTACTGGGCCCGCACGGCCTCCACGGGCAGTTCCCAAGCCCCCTGCACACCGAGGGAGTTCTGCGCGGTCACGGCCGTGACGACGCTCATGCCGTGCACGCCGAGCGCGAGCATCGTCTTGAGGTCGGCCTGGATGCCCGCGCCTCCGCCGGAGTCGGAGCCCGCCACCGTCAGGACGCCCGGGATCATGACTCTATGTCCCCGAAGTGGTCCCAGCCGCCCTTGCTGGTCCACGGCGCCCCGTCGACCGTCACCTGGGGCAGAGCCGAGGGGTTGAGGACCTCGCCGATGACCTTCCAGCGGGCGGGCAGTTTCACGTCCGGCGGGAACGTCGCCACGATCGCGTGGTCCTCTCCCCCGGTCAGCACCCACTGCATGGGGTCGACCCCGACGGCCTGCCCGATGTCGTTCATCTGGGACGGGATGTCGATCGCCCCGGAGCGGATGTCGATCCGCACCTTGCTCGCCTCGGCGATGTGACCGAGGTCGGCGATCAGCCCGTCGCTCACGTCGCACATCGCGGTCGCCCCGAGCCCGGCGGCGGCCGGGCCCGCGTGGTACGGCGGCTCGGGCCGCCGGTGGGCCTCCACGAACGCCCGCGGCGAGCGGAACCCCCGCGACAGCACCGCGTACCCGGCGGCCGACCAGCCCAGCCAGCCGGTCACCGCGACGCGGTCGCCGGGCCGGGCGCCCGCCCGTGTCACCGGCTCCTGGTTGCGCAGATCGCCGAGCGCGGTGATCGACACCATGATCGAGTCGCCGCGCACGACGTCACCGCCGACCACGGCGGCGCCCGCCACCTGGCATTCGTCGCGCAAGCCGTCCATCAGCTCGCTCGGCCACGTCACCGGCAGCTCGGCCGGGACGACCAGCCCGAGCAGCAGCGCGGTCGGTACGGCACCCATGGCGGCGATGTCGGCGAGATTCTGCGCGGCCGCCTTGCGGCCCACGTCGTAGGCCGTCGACCAGTCACGCCGGAAGTGCCGGCCCTCCACCAGGATGTCCGTGCTCGCCACCACCCTGCGGTCGGGTGCGGCCACCACGGCGGCGTCGTCGCCGGGGCCGACCCGGACCGCCGGGGTGGTGGTCAGACGGGAGGTGAGCTCCCTGATGAGCCCGAACTCACCGAGCTCACCAACAGTGCCCTTCATTGCCCTTTCTCCCCTTCTGTCCCTGTCCGTGCCCGGTCGCGAGGCATCTGCGTCCTCGCTACCGTCGAAGTGACCGTCAAGTTCTGCCGGACCTGCACCTCGGCGCGCAAGACCCGGTCCTCGCAGGTCTCCCCGCGGCGAGCGGCGACGCGATACCGTGGCGTTCCTTTTCCCCACATGATCCTCGTGGCCGCCCTGGAGGTTCCGTGGTACAGGCGTACATCCTGATCCAGACCGAGGTCGGGAAGGCCTCGGTCGTCGCCGAGACGATCAGCAAGATCCCTGGGGTCATCCAGGCCGAGGACGTGACGGGACCCTACGACGTCATCGTGCGGGCGCAGGCCGACACCGTCGACGATCTCGGCCGCATGGTGGTCGCCAAGGTCCAGCAGGTGGACGGCATCACCCGCACCCTGACCTGCCCGGTCGTCCATCTGTAGCCCCCGTCTACCCTGAGCCGGTGAACTCTTTCCGTCACCGGCACCGTTGTGTCCTCCGCGTGTTCCGCCTGCCCGCTGTCGCGCTGTTGATCACTGTTGCGGGCTGCTCCTCAGCAGACGACAGCGCGTCGGCGGCGGTTCCCAGTCCGGACGCGAAGGTCGCGGAACTGTGCCGGAACCTGGACAAGGTACTGCCCGCGAAGGTGAACGGTGAGCGCCGTGAGGATCCCGAGCCCGCATCGGCACTGACGGCGAGCTGGGGCAGCCCGGCGATCATACTTCGCTGCGGTGTGCCGCAGCCGCCCGAGATGGTCGACCCGAAGGTGGCGGAAGGACGGGATCCGGACGCGGTCGCCGGGGGCGTGAACGGGGTCGACTGGCTGATGCAGAAGCAGGACGACGGGGGGTACCGGTTCACCACGGCCAACCGTGAGGCCTACGTCGAGGTCCGGGCGCCGGAGGGCGTGGACAGCTCGGGTGTGCTGATCGACCTGGCCGCGGCCGTGAAGGAGGCGATCCCCGAAGGGATCGCCTCCTGAGCACCGCGCCGGTGCTCCTGTCCTGAGTCCGCGGGCCGTTCGTGACTGATCGCGCAGTTCCCCGCGCCCCTTGAGGGGCGATTCAGCGCAGGCCGGTAGAGCGCCGCAGTGCCGCCTGCACCAGCAGGTCGATCAGCTCCGGGTAGCTCACCCCGCTCGCCTGCCACATCTGCGGATACATCGAGATGGGCGTGAAGCCGGGCATGGTGTTGATCTCGTTGATCACGAACTCGCCGTCCTCGGTGAGGAAGAAGTCCGCACGGACCAGGCCCTCGCAGGACGCCGCCTCGAAGGCGTCGACCGCCAGGCGCTGGACCTCGGCCGTCTCCTCGGGGGTGAGGGGCGCGGGGACGAGACCCGGGGTGGAGTCGATGTACTTGGCCTCGAAGTCGTAGTACGCCTGCGCCTCGGGCGGCGGGATCTCCGCGGGCAGGGAGGCCCGGGGGCCGTCCTCGAACTCCAGGACGCCGCACTCGATCTCGCGGCCGCGCAGCGCGGCCTCCACGAGGATCTTGGGGTCGTGCCGCCGGGCCTCGGCGATCGCCTCGTCGAGACCGGAGAGGTCGTCGACCTTGGTGATGCCGATCGACGAACCGGCCCGCGAGGGCTTCACGAACAGCGGCCAGCCGTGCTCGCCGGCGAAGTCGACGATCTTCTTGCGGGCCGCGGCCTCGTCGCGCTCCCACTCGCGCGGCCGGATCACCACGTAGGGGCCCACCTTCAGCCCGAACGAGGTGAACACCCGCTTCATGTACTCCTTGTCCTGGCCGACGGCCGAGGCGAGCACGCCCGAACCCACGTACGGCACTCCGGAAAGCTCCAGGAGGCCCTGGAGGGTGCCGTCCTCGCCGTAGGGGCCGTGCAGCACCGGGAAGACCACGTCGACCTCGCCGAGCGCCTTGGGGACCGATCCCGGCTCGCTGTAGACGACTTCGCGGCTGGCCGGGTCCACCGGGAGGATCACCGCGCCCTCGGCGGACTCGGCGAGCAGGTCGACACTCGGCGGGCGCCGGTCGACGATCGCCATCCGCTCCGGTTCGTCCGCCGTGAGCGCCCAACGCCCGTCCTGCGTGATGCCGATCGGCAGGACGTCGTACTTCGTCCGGTCGATGGCCTTGAGGACGGCGCCGGCGGTGACCACGGAGATCCCGTGTTCGGAGCTGCGCCCGCCGAACACGACGGCCACACGCGGCTTGCGAGGCGGCTGCTCGGGGCTCTGGGGGAGGTTCTCGGTGCTCATATCGCGTTGAGGGTACCCGTAGGTAGGGCCGCTAGTAAGCGCCGCCGGCCTCGCGTCGCTCAGCGTCGTTCGGGCTTCGCGCTGCGCGACATCAGCTCCTTGAGAGCCACCACCGGGGGCTTGCCCTCGTGCACGATGCCGACGACCGTCTCCGTGATCGGCATGTCGACGCCGTGCCGGCGGGCCAGATCCAGCACCGACTCGCAGGACTTGACGCCCTCGGCGGTCTGCTTGGTGACCGCGATGGTCTCCTGCAGGGTCATGCCCTTGCCGAGGTTGGTGCCGAAGGTGTGGTTGCGCGACAGCGGGGAGGAGCAGGTGGCCACCAGGTCGCCCAGGCCCGCGAGTCCGGAGAAGGTCAGCGGGTCGGCGCCGAGCGCCATGCCGAGCCGGGTGGTCTCGGCGAGGCCGCGGGTGATGAGCGAGCCCTTGGCGTTGTCGCCGAGTCCCATGCCGTCCGCGATGCCCACGGCGAGGCCGATGACGTTCTTCACGGCTCCGCCCAGTTCGCAACCCACCACGTCCGTATTGGTGTACGGCCGGAAGTACGGCGTGTGGCAGGCGGCCTGGAGCCGCTGGGCGACGGCCTCGTCGGTACAGGCGACCACGGCCGCGGCCGGCATCCGCGCGGCGATCTCCCGGGCCAGGTTGGGCCCCGTGACCACGGCGATCCGGTCCGGGCCGACCTTGGCGACGTCGTCGATGACCTCGCTCATCCGCATCGCGGAGCCGAGCTCGACGCCCTTCATGAGCGACACCAGCACCGTCTCGGGGGCCAGCAGGGGGCTCCACTCGGCGAGGTTGCCGCGCAGGGTCTGCGAGGGCACCGACAGGACCGTGAAGTCGGCGTCCGCCGCGGCCTCGGCGGGATCGGTGGTGGCCCGCACGTTCTCCGGGAGCTCGACGCCCGGGAAGTAGTCGGGATTGGTCCGCGAGGAGTTGATCGCCTCCGCGACCTCCGGGCGGCGCGCCCACAGGGTGACCTCGCACCCCGCGTCGGCGAGCACCATGCCGAAGGCCGTACCCCACGAACCGGCGCTCAGGACCGCCGCCTTGACCGGCTTGCTCACTTGCCCAGCCCCTCTTCCTGCACGGTCTGCCCGGACTTCTGGTGCGTCTGCGTCTGTGCCTGCGTGCGGCGCCGCTGCTCGATCCGCTCCCGGCGCGGGTCGTACGGCGTCTCGGGCGCCTTCTCCCCCCGGATCTGCTCCAGCTGGGCGGTCACGGCGGCCATGATGGCCTCCGTGGCCTCCTTCAGCAGGTCCGCGGTCATCTCCCGGTCGTAGAACCGCGCGAGGTCCACGGGCGGCCCGGCGAGCACGCGGTGCGTCTTGCGCGGCAGCAGATGCGGCTTCTTCGCGTACGGCGGGAGCAGCTCGTTGCAGCCCCACTGGGCCACGGGGATCACCGGGCACTTGGTCTGCAGCGCGACCCGCGCCGCCCCCGTCTTGGCGGTCATGGGCCAGCCGTCCGGGTCGCGGGTGAGGGTCCCCTCGGGATAGAAGGCGACGCATTCCCCGCGGTCCACGGCCTCGATCGCGGCCCGGAAGGCGCTCAGCGCGTCCGTGCTCTCGCGGTAGACGGGGATCTGCCCGGTGCCCCGCATCGCGGCCCCGACGAATCCCTTCTTGAAAAGCCCGCTCTTCGCGAGGAATCGCGGGACGCGCCCGGTGTTGTACTGAAAGTGCGCGTAAGCGAAAGGATCGATGTGCGAATTGTGGTTCACCGCGGTGATAAATCCACCCTCAGCCGGAATGTGCTCCATTCCACGCCAGTCCCGCCTGAGCAGAACCACCAGCGGCGGTTTGCAGATCACCGCGGCGAAGCGGTACCAGAAGCCGATTCTGCGGCGGGGCACGCGGACACCTTCCTCTAGGGCCTGAAGCCGGGGCCACGGGGGGCCGCACAAGTGTCGCCCCAGGCCGCCGGTCTGTCGAGAACACCGTACGCCCCGGCACGCCGCCCGCCCGAGGCCCCGGGTGACAATGACCGCGACAAGAGGAGGACGGAACACCCGTGCAGTGGACCCTGGTCGTACCCCTGAAGCCCCTGGCCCAGGCCAAGAGCAGGCTTGCGGACACCGCGGATGACGGGCTGCGGCCGGACCTGGCGCTGGCCTTCGCCCAGGACACGGTGGCGGCCGCGCTGGCCTGCCCGGCGGTAGGGGATGTGGCAGTCGTCACGGACGACGCCCGGGCGGGCCGTGAGCTGGCGGCATTGGGTGCCGCGATCATCCCCGACGAGCCGGGCGGCGGCCTCAACGCCGCGCTCGCACACGCGACCCGGGTCGTACGGTCGGCCCGGCCGGCCCGTTCCGTCGCCGCACTGAACGCCGATCTGCCGGCCCTGCGCCCAGCGGAATTGTCCCGGGTACTGGAAGCCGCCGCTGAATTCCCGCGCGCATTTCTCCCGGACGCGGCCGCAATCGGCACGACCCTGCTGGCCGCCGCTGCGGGCCGTGAATTGCGCCCGGCCTTCGGCGCGGATTCCCGGGCCCGGCACCGAGCGTCCGGCGCCGTGGAACTGCCCCTCACCGCGGTGGATTCCGTACGCCAGGACGTGGACACCGGCGAGGACCTGCGCAGCGCGCTGGCCCTGGGAGTCGGCCCTCATACGGCCGCGGCCGCCGCGCGCTTGCTGATACCCGGGCAGTAGGCTGCGGCCATGCAGGCGACCGCGTACACGTACGACCCCGAAAGCCGCAGCGGACAGGTGCTCCTGGACGACGGCACGCCGGTGCCCTTCGACGCGGCCGCCTTCGACGCGGGGGGCCTGAGGCTGCTGCGTCCTGGCCAGCGGGTGCGCATCGAGGTGGAGGGCGCGAAGGACGCGCCCCGCATCACTCTGGTGACCCTGCAGACCCTCTGATCACTTGCTGAACACGCCGCGGGCCGGACTCCGTGCGGAGTCCGGCCCGGCGCGTGAGTACTCCAGCGCCCTTACTTCTTGCGGGCGGTGGTCTTCTTGGCGGTGGTCTTGCGCGCCGTCGACTTCTTGGCGGGCGCCTTCTTGGCCGTGGCCTTCTTCGCCGGGGCCTTCTTCGCGGTGGTCTTCTTCGCGGCGGTGGTCTTGGACGTCGCCGTGGTCTTCTTGGCGGGCGCCTTCTTCGCCGTGGTCTTCTTCGCGGCCGCGGTCTTGGTCGTGGCCTTCTTCGCCGTCGTCTTCTTGGCGGTGGTCTTCTTCGCGGCGGCCGACTTCGTGGTCGCCTTCTTGGCGGCGGCCTTCTTGACCGTCGCGCCGGCACCGCCGGTCAGGCTGCCCTTAGGCGCCTTCTTGACGGACACCTCGCCGCCACGCGGGAGCTTCTTCGAGCCGCTGACCAGGTCCTTGAAGCCCTGACCTGCGCGGAAGCGCGGAACGGAGGTCTTCTTGACCCGAACCCGCTCGCCCGTCTGGGGGTTACGGGCGTACCGGGCCGGGCGGTCGACCTTCTCGAACGAACCGAAGCCGGTGACCGAGACCCGCTCACCCGAGACGACCGCGCGGACGATGGCGTCCAATACATGGTCGACAGCATCGGCGGCCTGCTGGCGACCGCCCATCTTGTCGGCAATCGCTTCTACGAGCTGCGCCTTGTTCACGTCTTCCCCTTCGGAGACATCGCCAGAACGAAACTGTTCAAGCTTTTTCGCACGTTAGGCAGATATATACCGCAAATCAAACACGAAACGGGCTTATCACCCTTGTGCCGCAACGAACTCGACGGTGTCGCGGGGTTCAGCGTTCCTCGTCGGGGATTCGTCCCTCGTCGAGGTCCGCGGAGAACCGCTCCAGCCGCCTTGCCGCGTCGGCGAGATCGTGCTTGGCCGCGGCCGTAATGACCAGCAGCTTCCGGGTCAGCGCCATCCGTACGCCCTCCGGGACTTGCAGTGCGCGCACCCTTGTGTGCGCTTCCTTGAGTTGGTCCGCGACTGCCGCATAGAGCTCGAGTTGGCCGTCGTGTTCCATGCACAGATTGTGCCATCTGGGGCGAGTTGTCGCCTGCGCAGGGGACAACTGACGCCTCAAACGGCCTTCCGGGCACACGTGGAAGTCACGGCTGTACCCCTCGCGTACCCCAGCAACCACCGGCATAACGCGGGAAGTTGGCAGCTGAACAGTGGGTGGGCAGGGCCGTTCGGGTGCAGACACAGCTGTACCCCCGATCGGGCTGATCGGGGGTACAGAGGGGGTGTTGCGGTGGCCGAAAGTCGCCTTGTCCGGAGGCGGTGGGCCGTGCCCGACGTCAGACCGGGAGGGTCTGCGGCTTGAACGCCGGGCGCTTGGCTTCGTAGGCGGCGATGTCGGCCTCGTTCTGGAGGGTGATCGAGATGTCGTCGAGGCCGTTCAGCAGCCGCCAGCGGGAGTTCTCGTCCAGCTCGAAGGAGGCGGTGATGCCCTCGGCGCGCACCTCGCGGCGCTCCAGGTCGACGGTGATCTCGGCCTGCGGGTCCTGTTCGGTCAGCTCCCACAGCGCGTCCACGGTCTTCTGCTCCAGAACGACCGTGAGCAGGCCGTTCTTGAGCGAGTTGCCGCGGAAGATGTCGGCGAAGCGGGAGGAGATCACGGCCTTGAAGCCGTAGTTCTGCAGCGCCCAGACGGCGTGCTCACGCGAGGATCCGGTACCGAAGTCGGGGCCGGCGACCAGCACGGTCGCGCCCTGGCGCTCGGGCTGGTTGAGGACGAACGTCTCGTCCTTGCGCCAGGCCTCGAACAGCCCGTCCTCGAAACCGTCCCGGGTCACCTTCTTGAGCCAGTGGGCGGGGATGATCTGGTCGGTGTCGACGTTGCTGCGGCGCAGCGGGACGGCCCGGCCGGTGTGGGTGGTGAATGCTTCCATGACTGATCAGACTCCAGCGGGCGTACGGACGTCGGCGTCGGCCAGGTCGGCCGGGGAGGCCAGGTGGCCCAGGACGGCGGTGGCCGCCGCGACCTGCGGCGACACCAGGTGCGTACGGCCGCCCTTGCCCTGCCGGCCCTCGAAGTTGCGGTTGGAGGTGGACGCGGAGCGCTCACCGGGGGCCAGCTGGTCGGGGTTCATGCCCAGGCACATCGAGCAGCCCGCGTGCCGCCACTCGGCGCCGGCCTCCTTGAAGACCACGTCCAGGCCCTCGGAGACGGCCTGCAGACCGACCCGCGCGGAGCCCGGGACGACCAGCATCCGTACGCCGTCGGCGACTTTGCGGTCCTTGAGCAGTTCGGCCGCGGCACGCAGGTCCTCGATGCGGCCGTTGGTGCACGAGCCTACGAAGACGGTGTCCACCTTGATGGAACGCAGCGGCTGCCCGGCCTCCAACCCCATGTACTCCAGGGCCTTTTCGGCGGCGTAGCGCTCCGATGCGTCTTCGTACGAAGCAGGATCGGGGACGGACGCCGAAAGCGGTGCGCCCTGCCCGGGGTTGGTGCCCCAGGTGACGAACGGCGACAGCGCGGAGGCGTCGATGACGACCTCGGCGTCGAACTCGGCGTCCTCGTCGGTCTTCAGCGTCTTCCAGTAGGCGACGGCCGCGTCCCAGTCCTCGCCCTCGGGGGCGTGCGGGCGTCCCTTGAGGTAGGCGAAGGTGGTCTCGTCCGGGGCGATCATGCCCGCGCGGGCGCCGGCCTCGATCGACATGTTGCAGATGGTCATCCGGGCTTCCATCGAGAGCTTCTCGATGGCCTCGCCGCGGTACTCCAGGACGTAGCCCTGGCCGCCGCCCGTGCCGATCTTCGCGATGATCGCCAGGATCAGGTCCTTGGCGGTGACGCCCTCGGGCAGTTCACCGTCGACCGTGATCGCCATGGTCTTGGGGCGGGACATCGGCAGCGTCTGCGTGGCCAGCACGTGCTCCACCTGGGAGGTGCCGATGCCGAACGCCAGCGCGCCGAAAGCGCCGTGCGTGGAGGTGTGGGAGTCGCCGCAGACGACGGTGGTGCCCGGCTGGGTCAGACCCAGCTGCGGGCCCACCACATGCACGACTCCCTGCTCGACGTCGCCCAGCGGGTGCAGACGCACCCCGAACTCGGCGGCGTTCTTGCGCAGCGTCTCCAGCTGCACCCGCGAGACCGGGTCCGCGATCGGCTTGTCGATGTCGAGGGTGGGGGTGTTGTGGTCCTCGGTCGCGATGGTGAGGTCGAGGCGGCGCACGGTGCGGCCGCTCTTGCGGAGGCCGTCGAAGGCCTGCGGGCTGGTCACCTCGTGCAGCAGGTGCAGATCGATGAAGAGAAGGTCGGGCTCGCCCTCCGCGCGCCGGACGACATGGTCGTCCCAGACTTTCTCCGCGAGTGTCCTACCCATCGCTGTTCCCTCCGGCCGGCTACGGTCCGCCGACCCAACTAGAGATCTTGAGGAGGCGGCGCCCGTTCCCCTGATCCCAGGCGCACGCCACCAGGCCCTTACGTCACGGGCCGTTGTGACTTCGTGATTCCAGGGTGGCGCGTTCCACGGAAATTTGAACTTGCGTTTCACAGAGTGAGACGCAAGTATCGTTTCATGGACAACAGTAGCGGCGTCGGCGTTCTGGACAAGGCGGCCCTCGTCCTGAGCGCTCTGGAGTCCGGACCGGCCACCCTCGCGGGTCTGGTCGGTGCCACCGGACTGGCACGACCCACGGCCCACCGCCTGGCCGTGGCCCTGGAACACCACCGCATGGTGGCGCGCGACATGCAGGGCCGATTCATTCTCGGCCCTCGTCTGGCAGAGCTCGCCGCGGCCGCGGGTGAGGACCGTCTCCTCGCCACCGCCGGCCCGGTGCTCACGCACCTTCGTGACATCACGGGCGAGAGCGCGCAGCTCTATCGCCGTCAGGGCGACATGCGCATCTGCGTCGCCGCGGCGGAGCGCCTGTCCGGTCTGCGGGACACGGTCCCGGTCGGTTCGACGCTCACGATGAAGGCCGGCTCCTCGGCGCAGATCCTGATGGCCTGGGAGGAGCCGGAGCGGCTGCACCGCGGCCTGCAGGGGGCGCGCTTCACGGCGACGGCCCTGTCGGGTGTGCGGCGGCGGGGCTGGGCGCAGTCGATCGGTGAGCGGGAGCCGGGCGTCGCGTCGGTGTCCGCGCCGGTGCGGGGGCCTTCGAACCGGGTGGTTGCCGCGGTGTCGGTGTCCGGGCCGATCGAGCGGCTGACGCGTCACCCGGGGCGTATGCATGCGCAGGCTGTGATCGATGCGGCGGGGCGTCTCTCCGAGGCGTTGCGGCGCACCGGCTGAACCGACGGAGCGTTTCGGGGAGGCCGGCCTCAACGCCGCGGCAGGCCTTTCCCGATCACGCGCCACCGATCACGCGCCATGGCACGGACGCTTTGATCATCGCGTGCGGTCCATGGGGGTTGTTCGCGCGATTCCCCGCGCCCCCAACAGAAGGCGAGCACGCAAGAGGCCCCTCACCGAAGTGAGGGGCCTTATGTGATGTACCCCCGACCGGATTCGAACCGGCGCTACCGCCTTGAGAGGGCGGCGTGCTAGGCCGCTACACAACGGGGGCCTGGACACTGCGTTTCCGCAGGTCCGAGCTGGTCTACCTGGACTCGAACCAAGACTAACTGAACCAGAATCAGTCGTGCTGCCAATTACACCATAGACCAATGTGGTTTAGACCAGTCAGTACCCCCGACCGGATTCGAACCGGCGCTACCGCCTTGAGAGGGCGGCGTGCTAGGCCGCTACACAACGGGGGCCCTAGCAGTCCCGAGATGATCGTCGATCACTTGGAACAGTACCCCCGACCGGATTCGAACCGGCGCTACTGCCTTGAGAGGGCAGCGTGCTAGGCCGCTACACAACGGGGGCGATGCAGATGAGCTCTGCGAGCTGGCCTACCTGGACTCGAACCAAGACTAACTGAACCAGAATCAGTCGTGCTGCCAATTACACCATAGGCCACTGGAACGCAAGCCCCGGAGGGTTCGTGTTCTAGCTGTGCGCCTGGGATTCCGGCCTTCCGGCCCGCTCCCCGCGGCGCAGGAAGAACATTACCCGAAGGTGGACGGGGCTCCAAAACGACTATCCGAGCCGAGCAGGGACGGCAGTTCGCTCAGGGACGCGATGCGGTGCGGCCCGACGGGCGGGTCGATCGTGGCGTACAGACCACCCCGGTCGATCCACACCGACAGCAGTCCGGCGTCGGCGGCACCCCGGCCGTCGATCTCCGGGTGGTCGCCGACGTAGGCGACCTGGTGCGGGGGCAGGCCGAGGAACTCGCAGGCCGCGAGGAACGCCCCTGCCTCGGGCTTGGAGATGCCGAGCTCGGCCGCGCACAGGATGGTCTCGAAGCGGTCGTGGACGCCGAGGGCCCGCAGCTTGCGGTCCTGGACGTGGAGGCTGGAGTTGGAGAGCACGGCGTGCCGGTGGGTGGCGGAGAGGGCGTCGAGGACGGGCAGGACGTCCGGGAAGAGGGACCAGACCGCCTCGTAGTGGGCGATGTACCGCTGGAACCACGCGTCGGCCTCGGCGTCGGTGAGGTCCCGGTCGAGGAACACCCGCACGCGGTCGCGCCGCTGGTCCTCGAAGGTGGCCTCGCCGGCCGCGAAGCGTGCCCATTGCGAGTCGGTGATCTCCCGCCAGCGGGTGATGGCCTGCTCGACGGTCTCGTGGTCGTCGAGCAGGCCCTCGGCCGTGAGGTGCGCGCGCATGCCGAGGCGGTCGGCGGAGGTGTAGTCGAAGAGGGTGTCGTCTACGTCCCAGACCACGGCGTGGATGCTCATACTCCGACCGTACCCACCGCGTTCCGCTCTCAGCCCGGGTTCATGCTCCCGGAGAGTGTGAGGTCGGGGCCCTGGCCGTCGCGGGGGTGAGCGGTGAGCTTCCAGGCATAGGGGCCGCCGGTGGCGCCGCCGCCGCTGTCGGTGGTGCCGTCCCAGGCGGGGCGCACGGCGGCCCCGGTGGAGGCGCCGGTCAGCGTGCGGACGGGCCGGCCGGAGGCGTCGGTGAGGGTCAGGGCCCAGGTGGAGGGCTTGTTCAGCTGCCAGACCGGGGCCCAGGGGAAGGCCTTGCCGATCACGGACGGGGCGTAGACCTGGGCTTCCATCTGCGCCAGGGGCGAGGTGGGGACTCCGCTGGGGACGATCGACACCTCGCCGTACGTGCCGTTGAGGTAGGCGATGTGGCCGCCGAAGCGGTCGACGGCCCAGCGGCCGTTGCTGCCGCCGGTGTTCTGGTCCGTGGCGGGCAGCTTCACCAGGGTGCGGGTGGTGGCCGTGCCGGTGTGGAAGTCGGTGAGCAGCAGCTCGTGGGCGGTGCGGTTCTCCCGGAGCAGGAAGCCGTCGGCGAGGCGGGCCGGGCCGAGGTCGGCCGGGACCGGGATGCAGCGCCCTGTGGCCCGGTCGTAGACGCCCGCCGAGCTGCCGCAGGACCAGTACAGCCAGGTGTTGACGGCCTGGATGTCGGTGGGGGTGCAGGCGGCGCCGGTGGTGATGGTGGTGGTCGAGCCCGTCTTGAGGTTGCGGCCGGTGACCTGGCCCTGGGTGCTGCCCGGCGCCCACAGGGTCTGCCCCCAGACCGCGGCGGCGGTGCGGTCGCGGGTGAGGGTGGTCTCGCCGGCGGTCGCCCCGCGCGGGAAGTCGACGACCCGCTGCTTGCCGGAGCCGCCGTTGTAGAGCACGTAGCGGCCGGTGCCGGCTCCGATGCGGCCGCGCGAGTCGCCGTCCGTGGGCTCGCTGAGGACGGCGGTGGTGTCGAGGCCGACGTTGACGACGGATTCCTCGCCCGTATCGCCGGTCCACAGGTGGCTGACCCGGCCGTCGCCGAGGGCCTCCAGCTGGGGGCAGGCGGCGTCGCCGGTGAGGCAGGTGGACGGGCTCAGGCCCGGGCTGCGGCGGGTCTGGGGGCCGTCGGGCCGGCCGGTGGCGTCCAGCTGGAAGCTGCTGTAGCGCAGTGAGGCTCCGGGCGTCGCGCCGTAGAGGAACAACTCGCCGCCGGCGACGGCCAGTCCCTGTACGCCGGTCGCGGCGGCGGGGACCCGGGCCACTTCGGTGGTGGTGAGGCCGCCGCTGCCGGTGGGGGTGATGCGGTGGATGTTCCAGTCGAGGCTGGAGGGGCCCGCGGTGGCCAGGGCGCCGCCGTCCAGGGTCGGCCCGATGCCGCCGAACGACGAGGGGAGCACGGTGGCCGATGCCCCGGTGACCAGGGAGCGGGCGGTCAGCGCGGCCTCGGTGCCGCCCAGTACGAAGCCCGGGTTGCCGATCAGGAGTTGATCGCCGACGACGGCTTCCAGCTGGGCGTCGGTCCTGGTGAGGGCGGTGGGCTCGGTGCCGGGTCCGGCGTCCACCCGGATCGCCTTCCAGTCGGCGACGAGCCAGCGGTCGTTGAAGGCGAGCTGCGGGGTCGCCTCGTCGCCGGTGACGTACGTGCGGAAGGCGCCGTCGGAGAGGTCGACCAGGCCCACCGACGTCTTGCCGTCCAAGGCGTAGACGATCGCGAGACGGGTGACCGAGCCGCCGGTGCGGTAGAGGACGGGGCGGGCGCCCGCGGGGAAGCCGGTGACCGGGGTGTCCACGGTGAGGGTGCCGTCGACGGTACGCAGGACGTGCAGGGCGCCGGTGTTGTCCATGGTCAGCACGCTCCAGCCGGCGGCGGCGCGGTAGGTCTGACCGGTGGGGATCGTGACGGTGGCGGTGACGCCCGTGGAGCGGTGTTTCTGGCTGACGGTCCGGTCGTCGCGGGTGTTCACGACGTCGGTGCCGGTGGCCAGGTCGTCCGGGCCGGCGTGGGCGGGCGGGACCGCGTCGGGGTAGTCGACCGTGGTGACCGCGGTGGTCCCGGGCCGGTACTGGAAGCCGGATGCGCCGGCCCACGGGTAGTCGACGGTCACGCGCTTCTCGGTGACGAGCCGCACCGTGCCGGCCGGCTCATCGGCTTCCGGCGCGGCCTGCGCGGGTGCGGTGAGCACCGTGCAGGACAGGGCGACCACCCCGCCGACGGCCGCGTGGACGAGTCTTCGTGAACGCATCATGCTTCTCCCCCTGTACCTGGGCGCAACACGCGCACCGTGCGCACAGGGGGCATCCAACGTCCCGTGCGGGGACGGGAGTTGGCTGGAAGGGTGAACTCCGGGTGACGGCTGGGCGGACACGGCGAGGGCGGCGCCCGAACCGGACGCCGCCCTCGCGGTGTGATGCCGTGCGCTTACGCGGTGAGCTTGGCCAGCGCCGCGTCGATCCGGGCCAGAGTGGTCTCCTTGCCGAGGACCTCCAGGGACTCGAAGAGCGGCAGGCCGACCGTGCGGCCGGTGACGGCGACGCGGACGGGGGCCTGGGCCTTGCCGAGCTTCAGCCCGTGGGCCTCACCGGCGGCCAGGACGGCCTCCTTGAGCGACTCGGCGGAGGTCCAGTCGGCCGCCTCCAGCTTCTCCCGGGCCGTGCGCAGGAGAGCGTCCGAGCCCTCCTTCATGGCCTTGGTCCAGCTGGCCTCGTCGGCCACCGGCTCCGGCAGGAACAGGAAGTCGACGTTGTCGGTGATCTCGGAGAGGACCTTGAGGCGGGTCTGGGCGTGCGGCGCGATGGCCTGCCACTTGTCCTCGTCGAAGGCCTCCGGGGCCCAGGGGGCGAACGGCGCCTGGAGCCACGGGCGGCAGCGCTCCGTGAAGTCCTTCACGTCCAGCATGCGGATGTGGTCGCCGTTGATGGCCTCGCACTTCTTGAGGTCGAAGCGGGCCGGGTTCGGGTTCACGTCGGAGATCTCGAACGCGGCGATCATCTCGTCGGTCGAGAAGATGTCCTGGTCGGCCGAGAGGGACCAGCCGAGCAGGGAGAGGTAGTTGAGCAGGCCCTCGGGGAGGAAGCCGCGCTCCCGGTAGAGGTTGAGGGAGGACTGCGGGTCACGCTTGGAGAGCTTCTTGTTGCCCTCGCCCATCACGTACGGCAGGTGGCCGAAGGACGGGATCTCCTTGGCGACGCCCAGCTCGATCAGCGCCTTGTACAGGGCGATCTGGCGGGGGGTCGAGGAGAGCAGGTCCTCGCCGCGCAGGACGTGGGTGATCTCCATCAGGGCATCGTCGACCGGGTTGACCAGCGTGTACAGCGGGGCGCCGTTGGCGCGGACGATGCCGTAGTCCGGGACGTTCTCCGGGGTGAAGGTCAGCTCGCCGCGGACCAGGTCGGTGAAGGTGATCGTCTCGTCGGGCATCCGGAAGCGGACGATCGGCTCCCGGCCCTGGGCCTGGTACTCCTCGACCTGGGCGGCGGTCAGCTCGCGGCAGTGACCGTCGTAGCCGGAGGGCTTGCCGGCGGCGCGGGCGGCCTCGCGGCGGGTGTCCAGCTCGTCCTGGGAGCAGTAGCAGCGGTAGGCGTGGCCGGCGTCGAGCAGCTTGGCCGCGACGTCCTTGTAGAGGTCCATGCGCTGCGACTGGCGGTACGGCGCGTGCGGGCCGCCGACCTCGGGGCCCTCGTCCCAGTCGAAGCCCAGCCAGCGCATCGAGTCGAGCAGCTGGGTGTACGACTCCTCGGAGTCGCGGGCGGCGTCGGTGTCCTCGATGCGGAAGACCAGGGTGCCCTGGTGGTGCTTGGCGAACGCCCAGTTGAACAGGGCGGTGCGCACCAGGCCCACGTGGGGGTTACCGGTGGGCGAGGGACAGAAACGGACGCGTACGGGGGAGCCGGGTGCGCTAGCCACGCTTGACAACCTTGTTGGTGAGAGTGCCGATGCCTTCGATGGTGACGGCGACCTCGTCGCCGACGTTCAGGGGGCCGACCCCAGCCGGGGTGCCCGTGAGGATCACGTCGCCCGGGAGCAGCGTCATGGCCTCGGAGATGTTGACGATCAGATCCTCGATCGAGTGGATCATCTCGCTGGTCCGGCCGAGCTGTCGCTGCTGGCCGTTGACCGTGAGCTGGATGGTGAGGTCGCTCGCGTCCAGGTCCGTCTCCACCCAGGGGCCGAGCGGGCAGGAGCTGTCGAAGCCCTTGGCCCGGGCCCACTGCTTCTCGCGCTTCTGCACGTCGCGGGCGGTGATGTCGTTGGCGCAGGTGTAGCCGAAGATGACGTCCTTGACGCGCTCGCGCGGGACCTCGCGGCACATCCGGCCGATCACGACGGCCAGCTCGGCCTCGTGGTGCACCTCCTCGGAGAAGGAGGGGTACTGGATCTCGTCGCCCGGGCCGATCACGGAGGTGGACGGCTTGAAGAACGCGAAGGGGGCGTCGGGGACCTCGTTGCCCAGCTCGCGGGCGTGCTCCGCGTAGTTGCGGCCGAAGGCCACGACCTTGTTGGGGAGCACCGGCGGCAGCAGCCTGACCTTGCTCACCGGCACCTTCGTACCGGAGAGCTCGAAGTCCGCGAACGGGATGCCCTTGATGATGTCCAGGACGAGTTCGTCCTGCTTGTCGCCCTCGATGGCGCCGAAGGCGACGTTCCCGTCGATGGAGAACCTGGCGATGCGCACGGGATGCTTGGCCCCTTGACTGAAGCGGCTGGAGTCTGACGCTCCAGGCTAACGCGGGGAGGTCCCCCGGCCCCGCGCATTCCGAAGGGGCGCCCCGTCACGCGGGGCGCCCCTCGGAAATCCGTGTCCTGCCGCCCTGAGCATCCGGCGGCCGGCACGCGTACTACCAGGTGTCATTCCGCGGCTGCGGCGGCCGCGACGGGGATCTCCATGAGGACGGTGCGCTTGGGGTTTGCGGTCTGGGCCGGGAGGTCGACGGGGTGCTCCGGGTGCTCCGGCGTCTGCAGTTCGTCGGCATCGTCCAGGTGAGCCAGCGTCGTGCGTCGCGGGTTGGCGATCTTGTGGAACATCGTCGTCGTCTTCACTGTTTACTTGACCCTGTCCTGTGACGGGCGCCGGGAGGGTGTGTGAAACCTCCGCACGGGCGCGGGTTGTCGGTTGTGCCTTCGCTGTAAAGCGTCAGGCTAAACATGCGATTCCCCGGCCCATTCGTCCGGAGGCCATGATCGGCATGTGAGTTTCCTCACGAATCAGAGGGCGAATCGGTCAATCCGGGCGCGCGTCGCACGCCAGCGAAACGGACATTGGCCCACTGAAGCCATCATTCCGCTCCTGATCATGGCGACTGGGACACCCGGCACCGCTCGGCGACTCGCGGACTAACGCCCGAAATGGGTGAACTCGCCTTCCACGACCGGTGATCCGGCACTCACGTGGTGTCACCTACATCACGGCTCGGCCTACGGGCCTTGTTGGAGATCCTGTGCTGTGCTGGAATCTCACGGACCGCCGCAGGATCGAGCCGGCGCACAGGGGGCGCACAGTCGCGCCGAGTGGCGGCGAGAAGGGGGAGCCAGCGCCGGTCACTCAAGACCACCACGGGGGCGTTTTTCAGGGCGTCCCCAGAACGCCGACACCGTGCCCCGCCGTTCAGGCGACGGGGTGCCTGGTCCAGAGGTTGCGACGCTAGTGCAGGGACGTTTCAAGAGGGATGGCAACGCTTCGGCGGAGCCTCAGCCGCACGGCGGGACTGGCCCCATGACTGGCGGCCCCTCGCCCCAGCACGCCCAGAACCAGGGCCCGGCCGGTGACGGCGGTGAGCGCTCCGGGCGCCCCGGCACGTCGACCCCTTCGGGGTCCGCGAGCCCGTCCCCGGCGCTGAAGCCGCCCACGGGCCCGACCGGCCCCGGGCCGCGAATAGCCCTGCGCAACTGGCGCATCTCCACGCGACTGGTGTCGCTGCTCGCCCTCCCGGTGGTCGCGGCCACCTCGCTGGGCGCACTGCGCATCAACCAGTCCATGGACGACATCCAGCAGCTCGACAACATGAAGCTGCTGACGGACATGACCAAGCAGGCCACCGAGCTGTCGGCCGCGCTCCAGGAGGAACGCGACCAGTCGGCCGGCCCGCTCGCCCACGGCGGCAAGGCGAGCGACTTCACGGTCAAGGGGCTTCGCGAGAAGACCGACCGGGCGAGGACCAACTTCCTCGACTCGTCCGAGGAGATCGACAGCGCGAGCAAGGACGGCAACCTCAAGGGCGTCCGCGAGTACCTCGTCCAGATCGCCGGCGAGCTGGGCAACCTCGAGCAGATCCGTAAGGGCGCCTACGCCTCCGAGGGCAACTCGACGCAGACGATCGAGGGATACCACCGTCTGATCGAGAACCTGATCGACCTCTCCCAGGACATGGCCGAGGCGACCAGCAATCCGGACATGATCCAGCGCACGCGTGCGCTCGCGGCGTTCTCCTCCGCCAAGGAGTACTCCTCGATCCAGCGTGCGGCCCTCGCCGCGGCGCTGCCCGCCAGCAACACCACGGCCGGCAAGCTCTCCCCGAACGACCGGCTCTACGCCCAGTCGGCCCTGGAGAGCCAGGACTCCGAGCTCCGCACCTTCAAGAGCATCTACGGCGAGGACGCCGCCGCCGAGCTGCTGAAGCCGATCGAGGACGGCGGCAACTCCACGATCAAGGCGACCGACACCTACGCCGGCCGCGCCCTGATCTCCGCGAGCGGTCTCGCCCAGCAGGACAAGCGGTCCTACCGCGACTGGCTGGACGACAGCTCCACCAAGATCCAGCAGATGAAGAACATCGAGCACACGCTGCTCGAAGAGATGGAGCAGAAGGCCCGCGAGCTGCGCAGCGCCACCGAGCGCGACGCGATCATCTCCGGTGCCCTGATCCTGATCGTGCTGGGTGTGTCGCTGGTCGGCGCCTTCGTCGTGGCCCGCTCCATGATCCGCTCGCTGCGCCGTCTTGAGGACACCGCGACCAAGGTCGCCTCCGACCGCCTGCCCGAGCTGGTCAAGCAGCTGTCCGAGTCCGACCCGCAGGACGTCGACACGTCCGTGGAGTCGGTCGGTGTGCACTCCCGGGACGAGATCGGCCGAGTGGCCGCGGCCTTCGACGACGTGCACCGCGAGGCGGTCCGCCTCGCCGCCGAGCAGGCCCTGCTGCGGGGCAACGTCAACGCGATGTTCACCAACCTCTCGCGCCGCTCCCAGGGCCTCATCCAGCGCCAGCTGTCGCTCATCTCCGAACTGGAGTCCCGCGAGGCCGACCCGGACCAGCTGTCCTCGCTGTTCAAGCTCGACCACCTCGCCACCCGCATGCGCCGTAACGGTGAGAACCTCCTCGTCCTCGCGGGTGAGGAGCCCGGCCGCCGCTGGACCCGTCCGGTGCCGCTGGTCGACGTTCTTCGCGCCGCCGCGTCCGAGGTGGAGCAGTACGAACGCATCGAGCTGGCCTCCGTGCCGACCACCGAAGTGGCCGGCCGGGTCGTCAACGACCTCGTGCACCTCCTCGCCGAGCTGCTGGAGAACGCGACCTCCTTCTCCTCGCCGCAGACCAAGGTCAAGGTCACCGGTCACGCGCTGCCCGACGGCCGGGTGCTGATCGAGATCCACGACACCGGTATCGGTCTGTCGCCGGAGGACCTGGCCGCGATCAACGAGCGGCTCGCCTCTCCCCCGACGGTGGACGTCTCCGTCTCCCGTCGCATGGGCCTCTTCGTGGTCGGTCGTCTGTCCCAGCGGCACGGCATCCGCATCCAGCTGCGCCCGTCCGACTCCGGTGGTACGACCGCGCTGGTCATGCTGCCCGTCGACGTCGCCCAGGGCGGCAGGAAGCCCCAGCCCAAGCAGCCCGGTCAGCCTCCCGTCGGTGGCGGTCCCGCCGCCGCGCAGGCCGCCGCCGGTGCGGCCGCTGCCCGGCGTGCCGCCGGGGCCGGCCAGGGTGCCGGTGCCCTCGGCGCCGGTGCGTCCGGCGGTGCCTTCGGTGGCGGTGCCTCCGGCGGTGGCCGGCTCGCTCCCGGTCAGGGCCCGCGGGCCGCGCTGCCCGGACGTGACGGGGACGGTGGCCGTCCCGGAGCGCAGGGCGGCACGCGCGGACCGCAGGGTCCCGGCCCGTCGTCGTTCGAGCAGAGCGGTCCCCCGCAGGGCCGTCCGTCCCCGGCCGGTGCCGGTGGCGGGTTCGGTCAGCAGGCCCCGGGCGCCCCGCAGGGTCTTCAGGCCGCGGGCACCAACGGGCCGCAGCAGGGCCAGGACGCCTTCGGCGGTGGCCGGAGCCGCAAGAAGCAGGGCGGCAACGCCGAGCAGGACAAGGGCCGCAGGCCGCAGCTGCCGCCGCGCGGTGGTCCGCGGGCCGAACTGCCCGGTGGCGACGCGCAGCAGCGTGTGCCGAGCTGGAGCGACGAGAACGCCCAGCCGCCGGTGCCGCGCGCGTCGCTGGACGCCCCGCGCGGCCACGAGGAGCAGCCGGACGTCTCCCGTACGTCCGCCCTGCCGCGCGTCGACGACCGCCAGGGCCCCGGTGCGACGGCGGAGATCCCGGCCGTGCCGCGCGACGACAACAGGCAGGGCTTCGGCTCGCCGGCCGACTTCGGTACCGCCCAGGACCCCTTCGGTCCTGGCGCGAACGCACAGCAGGGCCAGGGTTCGTTCGTGCGCCCGGACGTCTTCGGCGCCCCGGGCGGCCGTAACGACTCGTCCACGTCGGGCCAGTACCCGGCACCGCAGTCCTACGACAACGGCTCGGCCGGCCAGTACCCGGCCCCGCGCCAGGAGAACGGGGCGACCGGCCAGTACCCGGCGCCCCGCCAGGACAACGGATCCACGGGCCAGTACCCGGCGCCCCGCCAGGACAACGGCTCGACCGGCCAGTACCCCGCACCGCGCCAGGACAACGGCTCCGGGCGGCCCACGCTCCCGGGTCCGGCCACGCCGGCCGACCCCGCGGGCACGGGCCGGTACGAGCAGCCGCAGGTCAACGGCGGCAGGGGACCGGCCGACTTCGGCGCCCCGCGGCCGCCCGCGCCGCAGGCCCGTCCGGTCCGGCAGGAGCCCGAGGCCCTGCCGCCGGCGTCCGGTCCGGGCGACGGTCGTACGCCGCTGTACGACACGCTGGAGACCAACTGGTTCCACGGCCAGCAGGAGCAGCAGTCGCAGCCGCAGAACAACGGCTCCGCTCCGGCCGCCCCGCAGCAGCCGCAGGGACCCACCGGTCCGCAGCGGTCCGCCGCCCCCGCCGGCTGGCGCACCTCGCCGAACGACGACCTCGTCCGCCAGGCCGAGCGAGTCCGCCAGCCCGCCGCGGGTGGTGTCACCACCTCCGGCCTGCCGCGCCGGGTGCCCCGGGCGAACCTCGTCCCGGGCACGGCGCAGCAGCAAACCCACCAGAGCGGTCCGCAGGTCTCGCGTGCGCCCGATGACGTACGCGGCCGGCTGACCAATCTCCGTCGGGGAATCGCACAGGGTCGTCAGGCCGGGTCCACCCAGACCGGCAGCCACCCACGGCCCACTCACCAGCAGGAGCGTTAGTTGAGTCCGATGAGCCAGGCGGCACAGAATCTCAACTGGTTGATCACCAACTTCGTGGACAACACCCCCGGGGTGTCCCACACCGTCGTCGTGTCCGCCGACGGTCTCCTCCTGGCGCTGTCGGAGGGCTTCCCGCGCGACCGCGCGGACCAGCTCGCGGCCGTCGCCTCGGGCCTGACGTCGCTGACGGCGGGCGCTTCCCGGATCTTCGAGGGCGGTGACGTGGCGCAGACGGTCGTGGAGATGGAGCGAGGGTTCCTCTTCCTCATGTCCGTCTCGGACGGCTCGTCCCTCGCGGTCCTCGCTCACCCCGAGTGCGACATCGGCCTCGTCGGCTACGAGATGGCGCTCCTGGTCGACCGCGCGGGCGCGGTCCTCACCCCCGACCTGCGAGCTGAGCTCCAAGGCAGTCTGCTCCACTGATCGGCCCCGGCACCACCCGTCTCACCACATCACCGTCCGGCTGCCACACACCCCACACAGGCCCCGTCAGACGGCTTGCTGACCGACTTGCTGTCCCGCCCGGAGGACCCATGACCCCGCCCACCGCCTCTCATGATCCGTACGCGGAGCCGTACGAGGACGAGGGCGACCAGCCGCTGGTTCGGCCCTATGCCATGACCGGCGGCCGGACACGGCCGCGCTACCAGCTGGCCATCGAGGCACTGATCAGCACGACCGCGGACCCCGCCGCGCTCATGGGGCTGCTCCCGGAGCACCAGCGGATCTGCCACCTCTGCCGTGAGGTGAAGTCGGTGGCCGAGGTCTCGGCGCTGCTGAACATGCCGCTGGGTGTGGCCCGGATCCTGGTCGCGGACCTCGCCGAGGCCGGTCTCGTCGCGATCCACCAGCCGGGCGGCGACGACGCCACCGGTGCGCCGGACGTGACACTGCTCGAAAGGGTGCTCAGTGGACTTCGCAAGCTCTGACCAGGGTCGATCCACCACCTCCGCGAAAATAGTGGTGGCGGGCGGCTTCGGCGTGGGCAAGACCACGTTCGTGGGCGCCGTCTCGGAGATCAACCCGCTGCGGACCGAGGCCGTGATGACCTCGGCCAGCGCGGGCATCGACGACCTGACCCACACCGGGGACAAGACCACCACCACGGTGGCCATGGACTTCGGCCGCATCACCCTGGACCAGGACCTGATCCTGTACCTCTTCGGTACGCCGGGCCAGGACCGCTTCTGGTTCATGTGGGACGACCTGGTGCGCGGCGCCATCGGCAAGAGTGCCCTGATCACGCTGGTCGAGCACGCTCTGATGGCACGGCTGAGGTAGCACCCAATTCAGAAGCGCCATACGGCAGTTGTCGTAGATGCACCGGAGCCGACTGTGTCCTTTGACACGGTCGGCCAAGGTGTTCATAACGTTTCGGCAGAGGAATCTGGTGGTACGGCCACGCGTCGCGCACATCCGGTCTCGCTGCGCGCACAACAGCCCCGCCTTTTGGCGGGGCTCGCTCTTTATGACCGTTTTATCTGGGGCTTACATCACGTCGAATCCCCGCCCCGGACTGTTTGGAAGAGCGCAGGTCGTCGTGCTGGAATGCCTGAACTGCCCAATAGTCAATGACGCACTCGTCCATCGAGGCGTGTTGGGCTCTGAACACTGCGGCACAACGTTGGTGCCGACCGCCGAGAGGTTGTTGGTCGAGTGAGGCGAAGCAAGAACAGTCCCGAGCCGTCGGCCCGGGGCAACTTCACCCCGCCGCCGCGCACAGCGGCGCCCGCCCCCGTGCCCGGTTCGGAACCGACGGCCGCGCCCGCTGAGAGCGGCGGCCGTCTCTCTCCGCGCAACTGGCGCGTGGCGACCAGGCTGAACGCGATCCTGCTCATACCCGTGCTGGTCGGCCTCGTCATGGGCGGCTTCCAGGTGAAGAGCTCGATCGACACCTGGCAGGAGGCCGAGGACGCGGAGAACACCGCCCGCCTCGTCCGCGCCTCGCTGCTCTACGCCAACGCCCTCTACATCGAACGTGACGCGTCGGCGGCGCCGCTGCTGAAGGGCAGCGCCCAGAGCGCCCAGGACAAGGCGACCGTCACCCAGGTCCGCAAGGCCACCGACGAGGCGGCGGACGCCTTCGACGCCGCGGCGCAGAACATGCCGGCCAAGCCCGGTCTGGAGCGCCGGCTGAAGCTCTTCCGCAAGGCGGAGCCCAAGCTGGCCACCCTGCGCCAGGTCGCGTACACCTCCAAGCTCAAGGGCGTACAGACCGAAGAGGGCTACGTCGAGGTCGCCCACCCGCTGACGGAGTTCGCCAACGAGCTCGGCCTCGGCACCGGCAACATCACCAGCTACGGCCGGACCGTGTACGCCATCGAGCTCACCAAGGCGGCGCTGTCGCTCCAGCGCTCCATCGGCATGCACATCCTGGTCAAGCCGGGTCCGGACGACGGCAACCTGGCCAGCCAGCGCATCGCGCTCTCCTCGTACGCCTACCTCGAGCGCATCGCCGTGCAGGAGTACATCGGCGGTGGCACCGAGCAGGACGCGGCCAAGCTCGAGGCGGCCGAGGCCAAGGTCAAGGCCGACGGTGCCGCGATGGCCCGCGAGGCCAAGGCCAAGAACCCGGACTACGTCCCGCCGCCCGCCAGCCTGACGACGATGATCTCGCGTGTGGCCACGCTGCGGAGCACGGACCCGAGCGCGCGCGCCGCACTCGCCGAGCAGGGCATCACCGCCGAGAACTGGTGGGCGGTCAACACGCTCAAGTTCAACGCGTACGAAAAGATCGAGACGGACCTGGCCGACAAGGCCGTGAGCGAAGCGTCCGACATCGCCGACGACGCCCAGCGTGACGCCTACATCACCGGTGCCGCCGTCGTGGTCGCCCTGCTGCTCGCCTTCATCCTGGCCGGCGCGGTCGCCCGCCAGATGAGCCGCTCGATGCGCCAGCTGCGCAACGCCGCCTTCGGTATCGCCGAGCAGCGTCTGCCGATGCTGGTCGACCAGCTCTCCCGCACCGACCCCGGCCGCGTCGACACCCGCGTCCAGGCCATCCCGATCTCCACCACCGACGAGATCGGCGAGGTCGCCCGCGCCTTCGACCAGGTCCACCGCGAGGCCGTCCGGCTCGCCGCCGAGCAGGCCCTGCTGCGGGGCAACATCAACGCGATCTTCACCAACCTGTCGCGCCGCAACCAGTCGCTGATCGAGGGCCAGCTGACCCTGATCACCGACCTGGAGAACAACGAGGCCGACCCGGACCAGCTGGAGAACCTCTTCAAGCTGGACCACCTGGCGACCCGTATGCGCCGCAACGGCGAGAACCTCCTGGTCCTCGCCGGCGAGGAGCCCGGCCGCCGCTGGGACCAGCCGGTCCCGCTGGTCGACGTGCTGCGCGCCGCCTCCTCCGAGGTGGAGCAGTACGAGCGCATCGAGCTCTCCGGCGTCCCGGAGGCCGAGATCCACGGCCGTGCCGTGACCGACCTCGTGCACCTGCTCGCCGAGCTCCTGGAGAACGCCACCACGTTCTCCTCCCCGCAGACCAAGGTCCGCGTCACCGCGACCCGTCTCCCCGACGGCCGCGTGATGATCGAGATCCACGACAAGGGCATCGGTCTCACCGCCGAGGACTTCGCGGACATCAACCACAAGCTGGCCAACCCGCCGACCGTGGACGCCGCGATCTCCCAGCGCATGGGCCTGTTCGTGGTCGGCCGGCTGTCCGACCGGCACGGCATCCGGGTCCAGCTGCGCCCCTCGGGCGAGCAGGCCGGCACCACCTCGCTGGTCATGCTGCCGGACGCGATCACCCACGGCGGTGGCGGCGAGCAGCACGTGGACCGCGACGAGTTCACCGTCTCGCAGATCATCCCGGAGCAGAACTTCGGCGGCGGCGAGAACTTCGGCCAGCCCATGCGCACGGCCGCGGAGCTCGGCTTCGACGACAGCCGCTACTCCGACGTCCCCGACGACATACGCGAGCTGGACCCCGTCGGCCGCTCCCTGATGCGTGAGGAGCGCCGGGCGGCCCTGGAGTCGCAGTCGCACGAGCAGCCCGCGCTGCCCGGGCAGAGCAGCCAGGAGCCCTCCCAGGCGACCGGCTACCGCGACGAGTACAACGGGCAGCAGCAGGGCTACGACGCCGGGCAGGGCTACGACACCGGCCAGTCCGGCTACCCGGAGCAGCAGCCGTCCGCGTACGACCGTCAGGCGCCGTACCAGGAACAGCAGGCGCCGTACCAGGAGCAGCAGGCGTCGTACGAGGAGCCGCAGCGGTCTGCGTACGACGAGCAGTACTACGCGCCGAACGGCGGTCTGCCGCAGAACGACACCTTCTCGCCGAACGGCGGCTACCCTGAGCCCTCCTCCTATGCGGAGCCGGCCCAGGAGGAGCCCTCGGCTCCGGGCGCGGGCGGGCAGGGCGGATTCGCCGCGTTCGAGCAGCGGCGCCACCAGGACGACTGGCCGCAGCAGGACGGTTACCAGAACGGCTACCCGAGCCAGTACCCTTCTCAGGCCCAGGAAACGGAATCTGCGCAGGCCGCTGACGCAAGTGAGCAGGACCGCGTAGGCTTCGACCGTCCGGGATCGAGCCCCTCCGCCGCTCACACGATGACCGACGCCGGTCTTCCCCGCCGTGGAGCCACCGCGAGCGGTGCGAACGGCACGGGTGGCGCACGGCATGTGAGCCAGGAGCCGCCGGCCTCCGCTCCGGAGAGCAAGGGCGACGACTGGCGCTCGGCCAACGACGAGCGGTGGCAGCAGGCTTCGCAGCTCCGGAAGCCCAAGGCGGGCGGGGTCACCTCCTCCGGCCTGCCGAGGCGGGTTCCCAAGGCCAACCTGATCGAGGGAGCCGCCGAGAGCACCCCCCAGGGAGGCCCACAGGTCTCCCGCGCCCCGGAGGACGTCCGGGGCAGGCTGAGCAACCTGCGTCGGGGCGTCCAGCGCGGACGCAGCGCAGGCAGTGAAACGAACGGCCAGGGCTTCGGTCCTGACAGCACCTACAACCAGGAGCGTTAGTGTGAGCCCGATGAGCCAGGCGGCACAGAACCTGAACTGGTTGATCACCAACTTCGTGGACAACACCCCGGGGGTGTCCCACACGGTGGTGGTCTCCGCCGACGGACTCCTTCTGGCGATGTCCGAAGGCTTCCCCCGCGACCGCGCCGACCAGCTCGCGGCCGTCGCTTCCGGTTTGACGTCGCTGACGGCGGGCGCTTCCCGGATCTTCGAGGGAGGCGCCGTGAACCAGACCGTTGTGGAGATGGAGCGGGGATTCCTCTTCATCATGTCCGTATCCGACGGTTCGTCGCTCGCCGTTCTCGCACATCCGGAGGCGGACATCGGCCTCATCGGGTACGAGATGGCGCTGCTGGTCGACCGAGCCGGTACGGTCCTGACACCGGACCTTCGTGCAGAGCTCCAGGGGAGCCTGCTCAACTAACAGACGGACGGTGCGTTTTGGCGTCCCGTGGCCGTAAGGTTTCGGGACGCGGCTCCACAGCGATGGGTGCCAGGCACAGTCGGAGGAGGAGAAAGTGGCAACACCCCCAGGCGGTTCGTCTTCGGGCAACTGGTCGTACGGCCCTGCCCAGGGCCAGGGCGACGGTGGTCAGAACCCGAACCGTTACAACTTCCCCTCCGCACCGAGCCACCGGCAGCCGTACGCGCCGCAGGGCCCCGGCCCGTCGCCGTACGACCAGCCGCCGGCCCCGCGAATCCAGCCTGTGCAGCCGCAGCGCCGCACCCCCGAGCCGGCGCCCGCCGGGGCGTCGAACAACCCCCTGGTGCGTCCGTACGCCATGACCGGCGGCCGGACCCGCCCGCGCTACCAGCTCGCCATCGAGGCGCTGGTGCACACCACTGCGCAGCCGCACCAGATGCAGGGCCAGTTGCCCGAGCATCAGCGGATCTGCAACCTCTGCCGGGAAATCAAGTCGGTCGCCGAGATCTCGGCGCTCCTCACGATCCCTCTCGGCGTGGCCAGGATCCTCGTCGCCGACTTGGCGGAGGCGGGACTGGTCGCCATCCATCAGCCCGGCGGCGACGAGAACGCCGGCGGCCAGCCAGACGTGACACTGCTCGAAAGGGTGCTCAGTGGACTTCGCAAGCTCTAGCGGAGGGCCTTCCCGCTCCACCACGTCCGCGAAGATCGTGGTGGCTGGCGGCTTCGGCGTGGGCAAGACCACGTTCGTGGGTGCCGTCTCGGAGATCAACCCGCTGCGCACAGAGGCCGTCATGACGTCCGCTTCGGCCGGCATCGACGACCTCACCCACACCGGGGACAAGACGACCACGACGGTCGCCATGGACTTCGGCCGTATCACCCTGGACCAGGACCTGATCCTGTACCTCTTCGGTACGCCGGGCCAGGACCGCTTCTGGTTCATGTGGGACGACCTGGTGCGCGGCGCCATCGGCCGCGCGGACGCGAAGTCGGCGCTGATCACGCTGGTGGAGCACGCGCTGATGGCTCGACTGCGGTAGTTCTCCGTTGCTGTGGGACAGCCCCTGGCGGCCTCTGGGCTGCCGGGGGCTGCCGCGTTGCCGGGTGCGGGTTGGTGGGGGCTTGTCGCGCAGTTCCCCGCGCCCCTGACGGCGCGCCCCCAAGGCAGCGCTGAAAGGGGCCCCTCCATGTGGAGGGGCCCCTTTTGGCGAAGGTGGATCAGCGCCAGCTGTGCGGGGCGCGGAAGCCCGGCTCGCGTTCCAGGCGGCGCCAGCCTGCCTTGATGCGGCCACGGTGGGCTGGGGCCGGGTCCGTGGGGCGGGCGGCGGCGCGGGCCAGGAGGATGGCCGTGATGGCGGCGACTTCCTCGGGCTCGGCGTGGCCCTTCTCGACGCGGATATCAGCAGATTCCATGGGTGTCAGTCTCCGTGAGGAAGATGTCCGCAGGGTTACTGCGGCGGGTTGCCGTGCTTGCGGGACGGCAGGTCCGCGTGCTTGGTCTGGAGCATGGCGAGGGACTTGATGAGCACCTCGCGGGTCTCGGCGGGGTCGATGACGTCGTCGACCAGGCCGCGCTCGGCCGCGTAGTAGGGGTGCATCAGCTCGGACTTGTACTCCTTGACCATGCGGGCCCGCATGGCCTCGGGGTCCTCGGCGTCGGCGATCTGGCGGCGGAAGATGACGTTGGCCGCACCCTCCGCGCCCATGACGGCGATCTCGTTCGTCGGCCAGGCGTAGGTGAGGTCCGCACCGATGGACTGGCTGTCCATGACGATGTACGCACCTCCGTAGGCCTTCCGCAGGATCAGGGAGATCCTGGGCACGGTCGCGTTGCAGTAGGCGTAGAGCAGCTTCGCGCCGTGGCGGATGATGCCACCGTGCTCCTGGTCGACGCCCGGGAGGAAGCCGGGGACGTCCAGAAGAGTGATGATCGGGATGTTGAACGCGTCGCACATCTGGACGAAGCGGGCCGCCTTCTCGGAGGCCTCGATGTCCAGCACGCCGGCCAGCGCCTGGGGCTGGTTGGCGACGATGCCGACGACCTGTCCGTCCATCCGGCCCAGGGCGCAGATGATGTTGCGGGCCCAGCGCTCGTGGACCTCCAGGTAGTCGCCGTCGTCGACGATCTCCTCGATGACCTTGGCCATGTCGTACGGCCGGTTGCCGTCCGCCGGGACGAGGTCCAGGAGGACGTCCGAGCGGCGGTCGGCCGCGTCCGAGGGCTCCGTGCGGGGCGGGTTCTCGCGGTTGTTCTGCGGGAGCAGCGAGAGGAGGTAGCGGACCTCGGCGATGCAGGTCTCTTCGTCGTCGTAGGCGAAGTGGCAGACACCGGAGGTCTCGGCGTGGACGTCGGCGCCGCCCAGGCCGTTCTGCGTGATCTCCTCACCGGTGACCGCCTTGACGACGTCGGGGCCGGTGATGAACATCTGCGAGGTCTCGCGGACCATGAAGACGAAGTCGGTGAGGGCGGGGCTGTAGGCCGCGCCGCCGGCGCACGGGCCGAGCATCACCGAGATCTGCGGGATCACGCCCGAGGCCTTGGTGTTGCGCTGGAAGATGCCGCCATAGCCGGCGAGCGCCGAGACGCCCTCCTGGATGCGGGCGCCGGCACCGTCGTTCAGCGACACCAGCGGGGCACCGGCCGCGATGGCCATGTCCATGATCTTGTGGATCTTCGTGGCGTGGGCCTCGCCCAGGGCGCCGCCGAAGATGCGGAAGTCGTGCGCGTAGACGAAGACCGTGCGGCCCTCCACCGTGCCCCAGCCGGTGATCACACCGTCGGTGTAGGGCTTCTTGGCCTCCAGGCCGAAGCCCGTGGCCCGGTGCCGGCGCAGCTGCTCGACCTCCCGGAAGGAGTCCGGGTCGAGGAGGAGTTCGATGCGCTCCCGCGCGGTCAGCTTGCCCTTGGCGTGCTGCGCGCTGGTCGCCTTCTCGCTCGGTCCGGCCACCGCCTGCGCACGGATCTCGTGCAGTTCGGCCACGCGTCCACGCGCGTCGGTCGGCTCACCCGGCGCCTCATCCAAAACGGTCATGTAGTGACCTTACGAAGCCGAGCGAGGAATGCGGGCCGTCGACTCCTCACAGTCTCCGGCGTGTTTTCCTGGTACCCCTGAACAGAACCGTGGCCGGGTTGAGCCTTTCCGACTGCTCAGAGGGCGTGTCGCTTGTAGGGGTCGTACAAAGCGGTCAGGCGAGAGTCAGCTCACAGACGTGGGTGGCACATGCCTCCCCCGGAGTGACGCGCACCCGCAGCCGGCGGCCTGTGGAGAGCACCTCGACGGTCTCGTCCGCGCGGTCGACCCGGCGGACCGGGTGGTCCCAGACGACCTCCAGCGGTTCGCCCGTGCGGGGCGGTTCGCTCACGCAGAGGGTAGCGGTACGGTCCCGGCGGACGACCAGCACGCTCGCGCCGCCGGAGGCGGAGAGCGGGCCCGCCGTCCCCGCCCGCCAGAAGGTGGCGGCCGTGCAGCCGAGGGAGGGCACGCTGACCGCCTGGCGGCCGGCGTCGTTGGCGAGGACCGACAGCCAGCGGCGGTCGGTGGCCCGGCGCGTGACCGCGCGGCGGGAGGCACCGGGCATCAGGACGTAGGCGTACGTGGCGTCCTCGGGGTCGGTGCCGTGATCGAGCCAGAGGGTCTGCCAGCGGCGGGTGCGCCGCTCCCGCGTGCTGCCGGTGTTGATGTCGGACCAGGCGCCGGTGCGGTCCTCGCGCAGCGCCTTGGGCTCGCGGCCGAGGAGGATCCAGCCGCCGTGGTCTTCCAGGTGGGCCCAGTTCGGGCCCTTGACGAAGCGCTGGGTGCCGGAGGCGCCGAGGTTGCGGTTGTCGACGACCGTCTCCACCGGGACGCCGTCGGAGCAGGTGATCCCGGCGCCGAGGCAGATCACCGCGTCCTCGACGCAGAACCAGGACTTGCGGGCTTCGAGGGTGGAGCCGAGACCCTTCAGGTGCTGGCCGAGGGCCGCGTACGTGCCGTCGGTGGTGCCACCGACCCAGCGCGCGTCCGGGCGGGCCGTGCCCCACTCGCCGCCTTCGCGGTCGGCGAGCCGTTTGGTCGAGACGGTGGTGCCGGGCAGGCGGTACCAGTCGACGGTCGGCCAGAACCAGTCCGTGTACTGGTCGCCGGTGCCCTCGGCCCACCAGGTGACCATGCCGGCGCCGGTGTGCCAGCCGCGGGGGTTCTCGCCGTTGCCGCACTCGTAGTGGGCGATGCGGTCGCTCGCCATGGCGATGTTCACGGTGAATCCGGGGCCGCGGTGGACGGCACGGTCCATGGCGGCGAAGAGGTGGTGCCCGGGCGGTTCGGGCGCGGCCGGGACGGGTGAGGCGGCGATGGCGTGCAGCCGGGCCAGGTCGGCGACGCCGAACTGGGGTGCCGTCAGGATCGGGCTCACGGTGTCGCGTTCGATCCAGCCCTTGACGCGGGCGTGCCAGCGCTCGCGTTCCGCGGGGCCGGCGCCGGCCGCGAGCAGGGCGATCGCGGCGATGAGCTGGTGGCCGTGGTAGTGGTCGCTGCGCAGGATCTTGCGGTCGTCGGTGCTGAGGTAACCGCGGCTGATGGCCCGGCCGTTGACGCTGTCCATGACGAGTCCGTCGTGGATGAGCGGGGCGTAGGCGCGCTCGACGCTGTCCAGGACGGTCTGCCGATCGGGGTCGGTGACCTCCCAATCGGATCCGGCGAGCAGGGCGAAGAGCCGCCCGAGCCCGTCGAGCATGACCTGGCCGTACGTGCCCGAGTAGGCGACCCAGGTGTGCTGGACGAACGAGCCGTCGGCATAGAGGCCGTCGCCCCGGGTGACGTGGGGGAACACCGGGGACAGGGCGTCCCGGGCGAGGGCGATCCTGGCGGGGTCGCGGCCGAGGATGCCGCGCAGGGCGACGGAGCGGCACAGGTCGACGCGGTTGGCGCCGGTGGAGGTGCCGCTGTAGTCGGCGAGGGCCGAGTCGGGGATGAAGTGGCCGACGGCGGCGCAGGCCGCACGGACGCGGGTCTCCCCCAGCTCCTGGTAGAGGGCGGCCGTGATGTCCATCAGCAGGCGGGGGCTGCCGATCTGCCACTCCCACCAGTTGCCGTAGCGGGTGGTGGAGGGGTGGTAGACGGTGGCGGAGAGGTGGTCGAGGCCGCGCAGGATGCCGTCGAGGAGGGCGGGGTCGGCGGTCGAACCGGTGCCCTGCTGGACGTAGGCCCGGGTCATGGTCCAGAGCCGCCCGTAGCTGAGGGTGATGCCGGCCGGCGGGTCGAAGGGGTGGCCGGGCCAGAGGGAGTCCGCCGCAGGGGCCATGCTCGCGCGCAGGTCGCGGGCGAGTGCGCCGGTCTCGGCGAGGCGGGCGGCGTAGGGCTCGGCCGCCGGGTCGTAGCCGGTGCCGAGCGCGATGCCGAGCCAGCGGCGGCGCAGGGCGTCGTACGGGTCGCCCGGCGCGTCGGTGCCCCGGCCCGCGGGGGCCGCGCTCCCGGTCGCCGCCAGGGCCGCGGCGGCCAGCAGCAGGGCGCGGCGGCTGGGGCGGAGCAGGGCGGCGGCCCCGGCCGTACGGCGGGGGAAGACGCGGCGCTGGGGAGTCATGCCCATGCCCTACCACGGGGAGGCGGTCACCTGAACGGTGGATCCGGCCGGAGTGACCGGAACGGGGGAACGGCCGGCCTGAGCCGAGCGGCAGGCTTGCTCTGAGCGACAGTCTTGTTCTGAGCAACAAGCTTGCTCCGAGCGACGGGCCTCAGCCGAAGCGGTTCAGCAGGCGGCGGTACAGGCCCGGCGCGAGGCCGCGGACCCGGCCGGGGACGGTCAGCCAGGTGGGGACGTAGGCCTCGTCGCGGTTCTGCCGGACGGCCTCCCAGATGGTGCCGGCGACGCTGCCCGGCGAGAGGAGGCCGGTGCGGGTGCCGTCGTAGGGCCTGCCGCGGCGGGTGTGGAAGGGCGTGTCGACGGCTCCGGGCACGACGAGGGTGACGCCCACGCCCGTGCCGCGCAGTTCCTGGCGCAGCGCCTCGGCGAAGGCGGCCAGGCCGGCTTTGGCCGCGGAGTACACCGCCTCCTCCCGCAGGCCCACGCAGCCGGCGACCGAGCCGAGCAGCACCACGCGGCCGCGTCCCGCTGCGATCATGGAGGGCAGTACCTCGCGCACGAGGTGCAGGGTGGCGTTGAGGTCCAGGGTCAGCACCCGGTCGATGTCGGTGTGCGGCATGGTGGCGAAGGGGCCCGCCCAGCCCATGCCCGCCCCGGCGACCAGGACGTCGATCCGGCCGGTGGTGTGCAGCGCGGACTGGGCCAGCAGGCGCGGGCCGTCCGGGGCGGCGAGGTCGGCGGGCAGGACGACGGCCGTGGTGCCGGACGCCGTCTGCTCCAGTCGGTGCCGGTCGCGGCCGCTGAGGAGCAGTTGCCAGCCGTCCATCGCGAACCGCCGGGCCGTGGCCGCCCCGATGCCGGAGGAGGCGCCGGTGACCAGGGCGACGCGCCGGTCGAGACGTCGCGGCGGCCCGTACTGGCTCACCCGGACGGGGACGGGGGCCGTGGAGCGGCGCGGGGCGGGGTCCGCCGGAGGGTCGTAGGCCGAGCCGGAGCCGGTGAGTGTCACGAGTCGCTCTCCCCTGCTCTGTGCGTCCGCCGTGGTCTCGTCTGTGTCCTTACGGTCACTGAAAACGGAACCCCGTCTCCCCGGACGCCGCCACCGCAGGGTGTGCCGGCGGGGGCCGGGTGCCCGGACTCCGCCGGGCCCCGGGCCGTGGGAGGACCGCGTGGCGGGGCGCGATGCGCCGCGTCCGGCAGGACCACTCCCGCGGGCCGGGGGATTCGGCCAAGCGGGCGTACGGGAGGCGCGCACGGCCTTCGACACACCCGCCGAACGACACACCCGCCGAAGATGTTGAACATTGAACGGAATAGGTCTACGGTGGGTCGCGTTGGAGTAGTTAAAGATTCAACATCACACGCAGGAGGCGTAACCCCCATGAGCATCTTCAGCCGCAACGACGCCCAGACCGCCACCGCCACCGGTGCCGTGAACCCCTAGCCGGCCGCCCTGACCGGCGACTACACGATCGACCCCGCGCACTCGACGGTCGGCTTCGTCGCCCGGCACGCCATGGTCACCAACGTCAAGGGCAGCTTCCAGGACTTCACCGGCACGCTCCACCTCGACGGCAGCGACCCGTCGCGGTCGACGGCCTCCATCGACGTCGTGATGGACAGCATCAGCACGGGCAACGCCGACCGCGACGGCCACCTCAAGAGCGCGGACTTCTTCAAGGCGGACGAGTTCCCGGCCATGACGTTCCGTTCCACCAAGGCGGAGGCGCTCGGCGGTGACGACTACCGGATCACCGGCGAGCTGACGATCCTCGGCACCACCCGCCCCCTCTCCATCGACCTGGAGTTCAACGGCGCCGCGAAGGACCCCTTCGGCAACGAGCGCGTCGGCTTCGAGGGCAAGGCGGAGATCCTGCGTTCCGAGTGGGGTCTGACCTGGAACGCCGCGCTGGAGACGGGCGGCGTCCTGGTGTCGGACAAGATCAAGCTCAACTTCGACATCTCGGCCATCCGGAACGCGTGAGCCCCGCGGGACCGGCCCGGTGACATCACCCGGGCCGGTCTGGCCGGTTCCCGCCCCTTGTGCAAAGACTGTCGGCGTTCTCATAATCCAGCAGCGATATTTTGACCAGTCCATGCCAGCACATGGACGTTCTTTTTGCTCCTGCTGCTGTCATGTTCTCGTCAATCTGATGCTTCGGTTGCACCTCCCCAGTCAACCCCCCACGAAAGGCATCACGTTGAAGAGACTCCTCACGGCCCTCAAGAGATGCGCGGCCCTCGGCGCCGCCGCGCTCGCGATCGCCAGTCTCCAGCCCGTTTCCGCCGCGCAGGCCGCGCCGTCGCCCGTCGTCGGCGGGACCCGGGCCGCGCAGGGCGAGTTCCCGTTCATGGTCCGGCTCTCCATGGGCTGTGGCGGCGCGCTCTACACCCAGCAGATCGTGCTCACGGCCGCGCACTGCGTGGGCAGTTCGGGCAACAACACGAGCATCACGGCCACCGCGGGGGTCGTCGACCTGCAGTCCACCAGCGGCCGGGTCCAGGTCCGCTCCACCAAGGTGCTGCGCGCCCCCGGCTACAACGGCACCGGCAAGGACTGGGCGCTCATCAAGCTCGCCCAGCCCATCAACCTGCCGACGCTGAAGATCGCCACGACCACGCAGTACAACACCGGTGACTTCACCGTCGCCGGCTGGGGCGCGAACCGCGAGGGCGGCTCCCAGCAGCGCTACCTCCTGAAGGCGACCGTGCCGTTCGTCAGCGACGCCGCGTGCAAGGCCTACGGCGGTCTGTACAGCGGCCTCGTCGCGAACGAGGAGATCTGCGCCGGCTTCGACGCGGGCGGCGTCGACACCTGCCAGGGCGACTCCGGCGGCCCGATGTTCCGCAAGGACAACGCCGGGGCCTGGATCCAGGTCGGCATCGTGAGCTGGGGTGAGGGCTGCGCCCGGCCCGAGGCCCCCGGCGTCTACACGGAGGTCTCCACCTTCGCCTCCGCCATCGCCTCGGCGGCGTCGACCCTCTGACCGACGGCTTTTCCGGGCCCGGCGCCGTGCGGTGTCGGGCCCGTCCGGTGCCGCGGCCTGTGCGGTGTCCACGAACTCATCGTGTTCGCACCCCGACCGCCCCGTGGGGGTCAGGGCGTTTGAGCGCGGGCTTCCAGCTTCTTCACCGCCGCCGCCACCTGTGCGGCGCGGCTTCTCGTCGTCCTGGCGCGGAGTACGCCGAGCATCGCCAGGTAGCGGTCCGTGCGGCCCAGGGTCTCGAAGGCCGCGGCGGCGCGGGGGCTGCGGGCCAGGGCCGCCGCCAGGTCGGCCGGGACCTCGGCCTCCTTCTGGGACGCGTACGCCGCATCCCACCGGCCGTCCGCCCGGGCGGACGCCACCTCCGCGAGGCCGCCGGGCCGCATCCGACCGGCGGCGGTCAGTTCCTCGATGCGCCGGACGTTGACCATGGACCAGAGGCTGCCGGGGCGGCGCGGGGTGATCCGCTGGAGGTAGTGCGACTCGTCGAGTCCCTTGCGCTGCCCGGTGATCCAGCCGTGGCACAGCGCCACGTCGTTGACGTCGGCGGCCGTGACGGAGGGGAGCCCCGAGCCCTTCTTCGCGACCCTGACCCAGAGGCCGGGGTGCGGGGCAGGGTGTGCCGTCAGCCAGGAGTCCAGGTCGGCCACGGTCGCGAAGGGGAGGGGGCCGGCGTCGTCGGAGGTGGTCATGGCATCACCGTAGGGACGGATCAGGCCAGGCGCCGTCCGCTATGCGAGCAGCAGGCGTGCCTGCTCGCGGGCCTGGGCGATGGCGTCCGGGAAGACGCCCAGGCCGTGGGCGACCAGGGCGCCCTCGTGCAGGAGCATCAGCGTCCGGGCCGTCGCGTCCGCCGTCGCGGGCGTGATCTCCTCGGTGAAGCGGGTGAACAGGGCGAGCATCCACCGCTTCTGCCCGGTGATGATCGGGTGGGCCGGATGGGCGGGGTCGCTGATCTCCGCGTGGGCGTTGACCATGCTGCACCCCTTGGGGCTGTTCTCCTCCGCCCAGGCGCGCGAGGCGTCGAACACGGCCAGGACGCTCTCGCGCGGGTCCGGGCCCACCGCGTCGAGGCGCTCGGCGAGGAAGGCCCGCCAGCGCTCGTCGCGGTCCGCCAGGTACTCCACGACGATCTGTTCCTTGGAGCCGAACCGGTCGTAGAGCGTCTTCTTCGTGACGCCGGCCTCGGCGGAGATGAGGTCGACGCCCACGGCGTGAATGCCGCGCTCGTAGAACAGCCGGCCGGCGGCCGCCAGGGCACGGCGGGCGGCGGGCGTCATCGTGATCCGGCGCGGGTGCTGCGCGGTGGTACCCATGACACGCCACTATACCGATCTGTATAGTGGCAGGGGAACGGGTAAACCGATCTGTCTACTGGTTGTGATGTCGTGAACATCCTTCTGTCCCTCGCCTTCGTCCTGTGCTGGAGTTCCGGCTTCATCGGGGCCAAGCTCGGCGCCGGCAGCGCGTCCGCGCCGACGATCCTGATGTGGCGGTTCCTGCCGCTGGCCGTCGTCCTGGTCACCGTCGCCGTCCTCACCCGGGCGGCCTGGCGGGGCCTCACCACCCGGGACCTGACCCGGCAGGCCATGATCGGCGTGCTCTCGCAGAGCGGCTATCTGCTCAGCGTCTACTACGCCATCCAGCTCGGTGTCTCCAGCGGTACGACGGCCCTGATCGACGGGGTCCAGCCCCTGGTCGCCGGCGCCCTCGCGGGGCCGCTGCTGGGGCAGTACGTCTCGGGCCGGCAGTGGACCGGTCTGGGCCTGGGGCTGAGCGGCGTGGCCGTGGTCACGCTGGCCGACGCGGCCGCGGGCGGCGACGTGGCGTGGTGGGCGTACGCCGTGCCGCTGCTCGGCATGCTGTCCCTGGTCGCGGCGACGTTCCTGGAGAGCCGGTCCCGCTCGCGGGTCACCCCGTCGGTGTCCCTGACCGTCCACTGCGCGACCAGCGCGGTCCTCTTCTCCGTACTGGCCCTGGCCACCGGCGCCGCCGCACCGCCCGGCCGGTGGGACTTCTGGGTGGCGGTCGCCTGGCTCGTGGGGCTCTCCACCTTCGGCGGGTATGGGCTGTACTGGCTCATTCTGCAGCGCTCCGGCGTCACCAAGGTCAACACGCTGATGTTCCTGATGGCCCCGGTCACCGCCGTCTGGGGCGCGCTGATGTTCGGCGAGCCGTTCGGCGCGCAGACCGCCCTCGGACTGGCCGTCTGTCTCGCGGCGGTCGTCATCGTCCATCGGGGCGGGGGCCGGAAGGACACGACCCTGACCGCCGCCCGGGCGGAGCCGGAGGAAAACCGGTGGACCCGGTCGCCCGGGTCCGCCTAGCCTGCCGAGCATGTCCGGCCCCGAGGCGTCCAGAGTGCGGCCACCGGCTCTCCGGTGGCTGTCCGTGATGCTGATGTTGGGCCGCTGAGGCCGCCCGCACGTTCACTCCGCTGCCGGTTTGCCGTCCGACCTGTCGTGTCCGACGTCGACCCTTCGGTGCGGAGTTCCTTCATGCCGTTCGCTCTTCTTCCGCTGGGCCTTGCCGTGTTCGCTCAAGGCACGTCCGAATTCATGCTGTCCGGGCTGGTGCCGGACATCGCGCGGGATCTGGGAGTGTCCGTTCCCGCGGCCGGGGCCCTGACCTCCGCCTTCGCCGCCGGGATGGTCGTGGGGGCGCCCCTCGTGGCGGGTCTCGCGCGGCGCTGGCCCCGGCGGGGCGCGCTGCTGGCGTTCCTCGTCGTCTTCCTCGCCGCCCATGTCGTCGGCGCGCTCACGGGCAGCTTCGCGGTCCTGCTCGCCACACGGGTGGTGGGGGCGTTCGCCAACGCCGGGTTCCTCGCGGTCGCCCTGGTCGCCGCCGTGGACATGGTCCCGGCCGATGCGAAGGGGCGGGCCGCCTCCACGCTGCTGGGCGGGGTGACACTGGCCTGTGTGGCCGGGGTGCCGGCCGGTGCCCTGCTCGGCGAAGTATGGGGCTGGCGTGCTGCGTTCTGGGCCGTGGCGCTGGTGTCACTGCCCGCGCTGGTGGCGGTGGCGCGGTCCGTGCCGGGCGGTGCGGCGGAGGGTGCGCCGCCCGCGTTGCGCGGTGAACTGCGGTCGCTGCGCAGCCCCCGGCTGCTCGTCACCCTGCTGCTGGGCGCCCTCGTGAATGGCGCGACGTTCTGCACCTTCACCTTTCTCGCGCCGCTGGTCACCGAGGTCACGGGGCTCGGCAGCAGCCGGGTCCCCGGGGTCCTGGCCCTGTTCGGGGCCGGGGCGTTCGCCGGGGTCACCGCCGCGGGGCGTTTCGCCGACCGGCGGCCCCTGCCGGTCCTCATCGGTGGGGGCCTGGCGCTGGGCGCTGGCTGGTGCGCCCTGGCACTCGGGGCCGCACACCCGGTCCCGGCACTCGCGCTCGTCTTCGCGCAGGGCGCCCTGTCCTTCGGCGTCGGCTCCACGTTGATCGCCCGGGCGCTGTACGCGGCGCAGGGGGCACCGACCCTGGCCGGGGGTTTCGCGACGGCCGCGTTCAACGTGGGCGCGGCGGTGGGCCCCTGGGCCGGGGGTGCGGCGATCGGCGCGGGGTTCGGGTACCGGGCGCCGCTGTGGGTCAGCGCGGCGCTGGTGGCTCTGGCGTTCGCGGTCGCCGGGGTGACGGTCGGGCGGCGGGAGCGATCCGCGGGGCGTGAGCCGCTACGCCGCTGATCGCGTGCCGTAGGCGTTCTTGGTGGGAACCCGCCGTCGGGTCCGCAAAGGCGAGCCCAAGGTTGCACGGCTTGCGCGCGAGGGTGCGCAGGGGCGGGGCAACGTACTCGGCGAAGGTGCCGCGGGAGAGCCGGGCCCGCGCCCGGTGCGATGACGGTCGAGCCCGGCCGGAACCGCCCCGGGCGCCTCCGATCGACTCGGGTGCCGCGGAGCCGAGACCCGGGCCGGGACCCCGGACGCCGGGAACTCGGCCGGACCCGCGCCCGGTACCGGTACGTCCGGGTCCGGGCAGAGCCCCGGGCATCCCGGCCCCGCGCCACACCCGCGCCCGGTACCTCCTGACCCAGGCGGCACCCCGGACACCTCCAGCCCCACGCCGCACCACCCGCGCCCAGTGCCGGTACCTCCTGACGCAGGCCGCACCCGCGCCCAGTGCCGGTACCTCCTGCCCCAGGCCGAACCCCGGACAACCCCAGCCCCGCGCCACACCCCAGCCCAGTGCCGGTATGTCCGGGCCCGGGCCCGGGCAGAACCCCGGACCCCCGGCCCCCTCCGTCAGAACCCGCCTCCGAAGTCCCCTCCCCCGCCGAAGCCTCCCCCTCCACCGAAGTCCCCGCCGCCGAAACCGCCGCCGAAATCGCCGGTGTCGAAGTCCGCGCCGGAGACGTCGCCGCCCTCGTAGCCGCCGAAGTCGCCGTAGCCGGAGCCGTAGTCGGCCGCGTAGGCGGGGCCGGCCATCATGCTGCCGAGCATGGTGCCGACGAGGAGGCCGGGCAGCAGGCCGCCGCCGAAGTAGCCGCCGGCCCAGGGGCCGTACGCCGGTCCGGCCTCCCAGTAGGGGCGGCGGCCGTAGTCGGTGTCGACCTCGCGGATCGCCGGGTCGCGGCCCTCGGCGAGGCGCCGCTCGTCGGCCGCGCAGACCGGGACCTCGCGGGCTGCGCCGCCCGGGGGCGTCCAGGTGGCGTCGGCGACGGAGGGGCCGTGGCGCGGGTCGAAGAAGCAGGGCGGGCGGCGCTCCGGCAGGGCCCCGCCCTCGCGGCGGGCCGCGAGCCGGGCGAGGGAGAACCGGCCGTCCTCCACGGCCTGGGTGACGGCCCGGACGTCCTCCGGTTTCGTCGCCGCCGCCATGAGGGACTTGGCCTGTTCGTAGGAGTCCAGGGCACGCTCGTAGTCGGTGCGCATCGCGTCGTCGGCGCGGGGCTCCCCGGGGTGGAAGTCGAGGCGGTCGAGTTCCTCGCCGAAGGCGGTGATGTCCTCGTCGACGACCACCCGCAGCTTCTCCAGCGCGGCCCGCTGCTCCTCCTCGTGGCGGCGCCTGTTGCGGCGGACCAGGGCATAGGCGCCCGCGCCGCCGGCCGCGACCAGCGCGCCGACGGTGATCAGGCCGCCGACCGGCACGTCGGTGCCCGCCCCGTCGCTCCAGCTGCTCGGCGCCGAACCGCCCATGTTGCGCAGGGCGTCGTCGACGAAGTCGTTCAGCTGTGCCTTGGTGTCACCCGCGTCCTGCACCGCCGTGACCAGGTTGGACACCGCCTGCCGGCTCATCACGGAGCTGTCGGCACGGGCGTCGAACCGGTCACCGAGGTGGATGCCGTAGAGGCCGGTGATGCCGGTCTCCGTGCGCAGGTTCCGGAAGAGGTCCTGCGTGGGGTAGCCGGCCGGGAGGACCGCCACGAAGACGGGCTTGTCCGCGTCCTTGATCTTGTCGGCGAGCGCCTCGGCGTCCGATGCCGCCAGCTGCCCGGAGGCGGCCGGATCGACGTAGACGGGGCTCTCGCGCAGTTCCTGGGCGACCTCCGTGAGGTCGGTGGCCGCGTGCGCACCCGGCGCACCGGCCAGCAGCACCGCCAGTACGGCGGCGACCGGCACGATCAGCAGACGTACGACGGTACGCACCAGTGCGGCCTTCATATGTTCGAAGCTACCCGAAACCACCCATAAAGGGTTATCCGTCGAGACAGGGATTTGTGGCCCCGGCTGGGCCTAGGATGCCCTCTGGCCACGGGCCAACCAGGAGGGGCGGTATCAGGGGCATGTTCGGAAGACGCAGGGCTGCGGACATGACGGTGTCCGAACTGACCGAGCTGGACCGCTCGCGTACGCGGGCCGACCTGCTGTGGGAACTGTTCCGGCATGCCGAGGCGGAGGTGACGTCGGCGATCGGCTGGTACCTGGCGCGGCGCCGGGGGCCGTCGCTGTGGTCGCGTTCGCTGCGGGCGCTCGCCACACTGCTGGGCATCGTCGGCACGATCACGCCGCTGGTGCACGCGGCCGCGCCCACGGCCGTGCAGCCCGAGTGGGGCTTCGTGTTCCTGGCCGGCGGCGCGGGCTGCGTGCTCTTCGACCGGATCTTCGGTTTCTCGGCGTCCTGGACCCGCTACATCCGAGCGGAGATGGCGCTGCAGCAGATCCTCAAGAAGGCGCAGTCCGACTGGGCGCAGGCGTTCCTGCGGACCACCGACTCCCCCAGCGACAAGGAGCAGGCCGCCCTGCTCGGGGTGATCGAGCGGCTGCGGACCGACGCGCAGCGGATCATCGAGGACGAGGGCACGGCGTGGGTCGGCTATCTGGCCGACGGCGTCGAGGAGCTGACCCGCTCCACGACCAACGCCACCGGCCAGCGCCCCCACACGGCGGGGCTCTTCCGCCTCGACCGGACCCCCGGCCGCGACCGGGGTGGCGAGGTCCCGGTCCCGCGGTCCCGGGACACGGCGATGTGACACGCGCCCCGGGCACCCGGCCGGGCCGCGGCTACTCCGCCGGTGCGACTCCCGCGCGCAGCAGCCCGTAGGTGTACGCGTCCTCCAGGGCCTGCCAGCTCGCGGCGATGACGTTGTCGGCGACGCCGACCGTCGACCACTCGCCCGTGCCGTCGGACGTGGAGATCAGCACACGGGTCGTGGAGTTGGTGCCGTGCTTGCCCTCCAGGATGCGGACCTTGTAGTCCACCAGCTCCAATTTGGCGAGCTGGGGGTAGATCTTCTCCAGGCCCACGCGCAGGGACCGGTCCAGGGCGTTGACCGGGCCGTTGCCCTCGGCGGTGGCGACGATGCGCTCGCCCTTGGCCCACAGCTTGACCGTGGCCTCGTTGGCGTGGGAGCCGTCGGGCCGGTCCTCGACGATGGCGCGCCAGGACTCGACCTCGAAGTAGCGCAGCGGCCCGCCCTGGACCTCGGCGCGCAGCAGGAGTTCGAAGCTGGCGTCGGCCGCCTCGTACGTGTAGCCCTTCAGCTCGCGTTCCTTCACGCGCTCGACCACCCGGCCGACCAGTTCGCGGTCGCCGCCGAGGTCGATGCCGAGTTCCTTGCCCTTGAGCTCGATGGACGCACGCCCGGCCATGTCGGAGACCAGCATCCGCATGGTGTTGCCGACGAGTTCGGGGTCGATGTGCTGGTACAGGTCCGGGTCGACCTTGATGGCGGAGGCGTGCAGGCCCGCCTTGTGCGCGAAGGCCGAGACGCCGACGTAGGGCTGGTGCGTGGAGGGGGTGAGGTTGACGACCTCGGCGATGGCGTGCGAGATGCGGGTCATCTCGCGCAGGTGCCCGTCGGGCAGGACCTTCTTGCCGTACTTCAGCTCCAGGGCGGCCACGACCGGGAAGAGGTTGGCGTTGCCGACGCGCTCGCCGTAGCCGTTGGCCGTGCACTGCACGTGCGTCGCGCCCGCGTCGACGGCGGCCAGGGTGTTGGCGACCGCGCAGCCCGTGTCGTCCTGGGCGTGGATACCGAGCCGGGCGCCGGTGTCGGCGAGGACCGTGGAGACGACGGCCTGGATCTGCGCCGGGAGCATGCCGCCGTTGGTGTCGCACAGGACGACGACGTCCGCGCCGGCTTCCGACGCCGTGCGGACGACCGCCTTGGCGTACTCGGGGTTGGCCCGGTAGCCGTCGAAGAAGTGCTCGCAGTCGATGAAGACCCGGCGGCCCTGCTCCTTGAGGAAGGACACGGTGTCGCGGACCATCGCCAGGTTCTCGTCCAGGGTGGTGCGCAGGGCGAGTTCGACATGGCGGTCGTGCGACTTGGCGACCAGCGTGATCACCGGCGCGCCGGACTCCAGGAGCGCCTTGACCTGCGGGTCCTGGTCGGCGGTGGTGCCGGCGCGGCGGGTGGAGCCGAACGCGACGAGCTGGGCGTGCCGGAAGTCGATCTCCTGCTGCGCGCGGGCGAAGAACTCGGTGTCCCGGGGGTTCGCGCCCGGCCAGCCGCCCTCGATGAAGCCCACGCCGAAGTCGTCCAGGTGCCGTGCGATGGCCAGCTTGTCGGCGACGGTGAGGTTGATGCCCTCGCGCTGGGCGCCGTCGCGCAGGGTGGTGTCGAAGACGTGGAACGAATCGTCGAGGTCGCTGGTAGCGGTCATGGTCTCAAGGCTCCTGAGGATGGGATCTCGGTCGTACCGGAATGACCGGCTCCACCGCCCTCACATACTCCCTCGCGCTCTCGCCTCCGGCTGCGGGTGGGCCAGAAATGCGAAAAACCTCTCGCGGGTGCGAGAGGTCTGCGCGCGGGTCGAGGACGACGGTGTCCACCCGTACCTGGTCGTACGTGGTGGTCACTGCGGACCGGCGCGCCTGCTGCCAATAATCATGGCGAACGAGAGCACGGGGGCAGTCTGGCACAACCCCCGCGCTCCGCTCACGGCTGTCTCAGGATGCGGTCGGTCACCTCATGTGACGGACGTAGACGTGCGAGGTGTCGTACGTGTCGCCGGGCACGAGGTCGGCCGAGGAACTGCCGAAGGCGACGGTGCGGCCGTCGCGGTCGGTCACCGGAGCGGACACACTCTGGCCGTTCGGCCCGCCCTGGGCGTCCGGGCTGGCCAGGACGGTGCGCCCGGTGCGCAGGTCGCGTACGTACGCCCGGATCGTGCGGTTCGTGTCGCCCGGGTCGGCCGAGACGAAGGCCAGGCGGCGGCCGTCGGCGCTGAGACCCGGATATGCGGTGAAGGCGGCCGGCTCGGTGGCGTCGATCCGGCGCAGTTCGCCCCTCTTCAGGTCGCGGACGAAGACGTTGTGCCCCTGGTTGGTGTCGCCCGGGGTGAGCCGCGAGTCGAGGGAGTTGAAGACCGCGTACCGGCCGTCCGCGCTGACCTGCGGGAACTCGCTCTGCCCGTCGGAGGTCCGGCCGTCCGGGGCCCGGTCGGCCTGGATCAGCCCGCCGCTCGGGACATCGCGGACGTAGACGTCGCTCCAGTCGCCCGAGGCGGGGTGCGGGACGAAGAACCGGTAGCCGACGCGCTTGCCGTCGGCGCTGATGGACGGGTTGGCGGCGGCCGTCTTGCGGTCGCCGGCGGCGGGCACCTGGCTGATCCGGACGGCCTCGCCGCCGGCGCGGTCGACGCGGTAGACCCGGCCCCAGCGGTCCGCTCCCTCCCCGGGGGCGGACTGCTGGGCGACGAAGGCGACGTAGCGGCCGTCGGCGCTGATGGCGGGCTGCCGGGCGGTGTCGTAGCCCGTGTCGACGGTGTCCTTGACGCGTTGTACGGCGCCGGTCCTGAGGTCTTCGACCCAGATGTGGCTCAGGCCGTCGCCGGTACCGGTGGCGCTGAAGGCCAGGTACCGGCCGTTGCCGCTCAGGGCGACGCCGTCGACGGAGCCGTCCACCGAACCGCCGGCCATCCTGGTCGTCCCGGTCCTCAGGTCGCGGACGAAGGCGTCGGCGGCACCGTCGGTGTCCCCGGCGACGAGGTTGTCGGCGCTGGAGACGAACGCCAGCAGGCGGCCGTCGGCGCTCAGGCTCGGGCCGCCGGAGGGGCCGTTGCCGTCGCTGCCGTCCGGGGCGATGCTCGCCTTCTCCGTCCGCGGCGCCGGTGCGGGCGCGGCGGTCGCCGGCAGCGCGGCGGCGGCGCCGAGCGTGACGGCCAGGGCCACGCCGAGCGCGCCGGACGTAGCCCTCCTGGTGCTGGTCATGTGCTGTTCCCCCAGTGTTCCCCGTGTCCCCGTGTCCCCGTGGACGCGCTTCCCCCGGCCCCGCGCCGGGAGCTCCCCGAAGCCAACATCACGACGGCCCGGTGGGTCAATCCGTCGTATTGAGTACAACCCGGGCGGGCGTTCAGGTGTCCGCGAGAAGACTGTCGGCGAGGAACTCGCGCACGTGACCGAGGACTTGGGTCCGGTCGGTGCCGCGCAGGCCGATCGCCACGTGGATGGAGAAGCCGTCCAGCAGCGAGCGCAGCCGAGTGGCGAACCGGTCCGGGTCGACCCGGCGGAACTCGCCGCGCGAGACGCCCTCGGCGAGCAGGGCGACGAGGTCGCGGTGCCAGGCGCCCTCGATGGCGGCCTGCCGGTCGCGGGCGGCCCCCTCGACGGCAGCGCTCTGCGAGCGGTTCCAGACCTCCAGCCACAGCGTCCAGTGCGGGTCGCGGTGACGGTCGGGGACGTACAGGTCGACGTAGGCGTCGAGGCGCTCGCGGGCGGGCGCGGTCCGGGTCAGCAGGCGCCCCCGCTCGGCCCCGAGCCGGCCCTCGCTCCACTCCAGCGTGCGCAGCAGCAGTTCGTCCTTGGAGCCGAAGTAGTAGAGCAGGTGGCCGCTGCTCATGCCGACCTCGCGGCCGAGCGCCGCCATCGTGAGCTTCTCCAGGCCGCGCTCGGCGATCATCTCCATGGCGGCGGCGAGGACGTCCTCGCGGGGCGGGGCCTGCCTGCGCCCACCGGCCATCTGCGCTCCTAGGTCCTCGGCTGCTGCTGGGTGATGCAGTGGATTCCGCCACCGCCCGCGAAGATCGTACGGGCGTCCACCAGCGTCACGGTCCGCTCGGGGAAGAGGCGGCGGAAGATGCCGGCCGCGATCTCGTCACGCGGGTCGTCGAAGCCGCACAGGACCACGCCGCCGTTGCACAGGTAGTGGTTGATGTAGGAGTAGTCGGCCCAGTGGCCGTCGGCCTCCAGGACGGTCGGGGCGGGGACCTCGACTACCTCCAGGCGCCGTCCGCGCGCGTCCGTCTGCGACTTCAGCAGGCCGATGACCTCCCGGGTCACCTCGTGGTCGGGGTGGGCCGGGTCCGGCTGGGAGTGCGCCACGACGACGCCAGGGCGGGCGAAGGCCGCGACGATGTCGACGTGGCCGAGGGTGCCGAAGCCGTGGGGAGGGTAGTCGCCGGTCAGTCCGCGCGGCAGCCAGATCGCCTTGCGGGTGCCGAGCTGGGCGTGGATCTCGGCCTCGACCTGCTCGCGGGTCCAGCCCGGGTTGCGTTCGGGGCCGAGCTGGACGGTCTCGGTCAGCAGGACGGTGCCCTCGCCGTCGACATGGATCGCCCCGCCCTCGTTGACGAGCTTCGAGGCGTACGTCCGTGCCCCGGCGAGGCCGGCGACGTGCCCGGCGACCTTCGCGTCGTGCTCCCAGCGGGCCCACTCCTGCGCGCCCCAGCCGTTGAACGTCCAGTCGACGGCGCCCAGTCCGCCCTTCCCGTCGGTCAGGAAGGTGGGTCCGATGTCGCGCATCCAGGCGTCGTCGAGGTTCCGTTCGACCGTGTCGACGCCCTCGCCCAGCAGCGCACGCGCCTCGCCCGACTGCCCCGGCCCGCACACCACCGTCACCGGCTCGAAACGGCGAACGGCCCGGGCGACCGCGGCCCAGGCGACCCGGGCGGCGGCCAGCTCCCCGGGATCGTCGAAGGTCTCGTTCGGGCCCGGCCAGGCCATCCAGGTCCGCTCGTGCGGGACCCATTCGGCGGGCATGCGGAAGCCGTCGGCGGCTGCGGACATCGTTGATCCTCAGAGGAAGTAGAGACGGTTGAGGGAGACGGACTCGGCGGGTTCGGAGCGCAGCGGCTCGCCGTCGAGGGTGACGAGACCCGTGCGCTGGTCGACGTCGACGGCTCCGGTACGGGAGTTGCGGCGCAGGTCGGCCGGACCGATGCCGCGGGTGCCGCGCACGGCGACCCTGCGGCGCCGGGTCGGGAGGGTGTCGTGCCCCTGGTCGAGCGCGGCCTGCGCGACGAACGCCACCGATAGCTCGCCCGGCGCCGCCCCGTGAGCGCCGAACTGCGGCCCGAGGACGAGGGGTTCGCAGGTGTCGGTCGCCGCATTGGGGTCGCCGACCACGCCGTACGCCGGGAAGCCGGCCTTCAGCACGAGCTGCGGCTTGGCGCCGAAGTACTCGGGCCGCCACAGCACGATGTCGGCGAGCTTGCCGGTCTCGATGGACCCGACCTCGTGCGAAAGCCCGTGTGCGAGGGCGGGGTTGATGGTCAGCTTGGCCATGTAGCGCAGGACGCGCTCGTTGTCGTGCTCGTCCGGAGCGCCGAACTCGGCCTTCATCTTCCCGGCCATGGCGAACGTACGGCGGACCGTCTCGCCCGCGCGCCCCATGCCCTGCGCGTCCGAGGAGGTGATGCCGATCGCCCCCAGGTCGTGCAGGACGTCCTCTGCGCCCATGGTGCCGGACCGGATGCGGTCCCGGGCCATGGCCGCGTCGCCCGGCAGGTCCGTCTTCAGGTCGTGGACCGAGACGATCATGCCGTAGTGCTCGGCGACGGCGTCCCGGCCGAACGGCAGGGTCGGGTTGGTGGAGGAGCCGATGACATTCGGCACACCCGCCATCTTCAGCACGTTCGGCACGTGCCCGCCGCCGCAGCCCTCGATGTGGAAGGCGTGGATCGTCCGGCCCTCCAGCACGCGCAGGGTGTCCTCCACCGACAGGCACTCGTTCAGCCCGTCGCTGTGCAGGGCGACTTGGACGTCGTGCTCCTCGGCGACGCGCAGCGCGGTGTCCAGGGCGCGGGTGTGGGCGCCCATGTCCTCGTGCACCTTGAAGCCGCTCGCCCCTCCCTCGGCGAGGGCCTCCACGAGGGGCGCCGGGCGGGACGACGAACCCCGGCCCAGGAAGCCGATGTTGACCGGCCAGGCGTCGAAGGCGCCGAACGCGTGCCGCAGCGCCCAGGGCGAGTTGACGCCGACGCCCCACACGGGCCCGAACTCCTGCCCGATGATCGTGGTCACGCCGGACGCCAGCGAGGCCTCCATGACCCGCGGCGACAGCAGGTGGACGTGGGTGTCGACGGCCCCGGCGGTGGCGATGAGGCCCTCGCCGGAGACGATCGAGGTGCCCGTGCCGACGACGACGTCGACCCCGTCGAGGGTGTCGGGGTTGCCGGCACGTCCGATCGAGCAGATCCGGCCCTCGCGGATGCCGATGGACACCTTCCGGATGCCCTGCACGGCGTCGATCACGACGACGTTGCTGACCACGACGTCACAGGTCTCCCGGACCGCGGCGGCCTTCAGGTGCATCCCGTCCCGGGCGGTCTTGCCGAATCCGGCGAGGAACTCGTCGCCGGGGCGCTGGGAGTCGGACTCGACCTCGACGACCAGCCCCGAGTCGCCCAGACGGATGCGGTCGCCGGCGCGGGGCCCGTGGGTGGCGGCGTACTCGTACGGAGTGAGGCGGCGGGCCTCGGCGGGGTGGCCTCCTGGGCGGCTCATCGTTCGACCTCCTGATCGGCTGCTGTTTCCGGTACGCCGAGATAGCCGCAGGCTGCGGCGCGCCGCAGCGCCTCCTCCTTCGCGCCCGGCGCGTCCAGCGGCCCGTCGACGAGCCCGGCGAACCCGATCGCGATCCGCTCGCCCCCGATCGGGACCAGCCCGACCTCGGCGCTCTCCCCCGGCCCGAACCGCACGGACGACCCGGCGGGCACGGCCAGCCGCATGCCGTAGGCCCGCCCGCGCTCGAAGCGGAGCCGGGGGTTGGCCTCGAAGAAGTGGAAGTGGGAGGTCACCGAGACGGGCACGGCCGCCGTGTTGGTGACGCTCAGCCGTACGGCCGGCTCGGGTTCGGGCTGCCCCGGTCCGGGCAGCAGGGCGCCCGGGGCGTCCGGCCCCGAGCCGCCTCCGATGGGGTCGGAGACGACGGCGAGCCGTGAGCCGTCGTCGAAGACGGCCTCGACGTGGACCTCGGTGACGACGTCGGCGACGCCGGGCAGCACGTCACCCGGCGCGAGGACGGACCGGGCGGCCTCGACTGCCTCCGCGAGCCGCTTGCCGTCCCGGGCGGCCTCGCACACCGTGTCGGCGATGAGCGCGGTCGCCTCGGGGACGTTGAGCTTCAGCCCCCTGGCCCTGCGGGCGCGGGCCAGCTCGGCGGCGCCGAAGAGCAGCAGCCGGTCGCGTTCGGTCGGGGTCAGCCGCATGTCACTCCCTCCATTTAGAGCAACACTCTAAACATAAAATTCCCATGTCCGAAAGGTTGACGACGGTGGTCCGGGCACACCACATTGAACGTCGCTCTAACCGAGGGAGACCAGCATGCCGATCGAACAGCGCGGAGTCGACACCATCCCCGAAGAGGAACGCACCAGCGGACCGCGGGATCTCGTCTCGATCCTGCTCGGCTCCAACCTCTGCCTGGGCGTGATCGTCTTCGGCTGGCTGCCGCCGTCCTTCGGCCTGGACTGGTGGTCGTCGGTCAGCGCGGTGCTGGCGGGCACGGTGGTGGGCGTGCTGTTCACGGCTCCGCTGGCCCTGGTCTCGCTGCGCACCGGCACCAACCTGTCGACCTCCTCCGGCGCCCAGTTCGGGGTCCGCGGGCGGCTGGTCGGCTCGGTGGTCGGGCTGCTGCTGGCCCTCGGCTACACCGCGCTGACCGTGTGGATCGGCGGCGACGTGATGGTGAGCGTGCTGGGCCGCTTGGCGGGGCTGCCGCAGGGCGGGGTGCCGTACGGCGTCGTCTACGGGCTGCTCGCCGCGGCCACCGTCGCCGGTGCGGTGTACGGATACCGGGTGCTGCTCGCGATGTCACGGGTGCTGGCGTTCGGTATGACGGCCCTGCTGGCGCTGGGCGTGCTCGCCTACGCCCCCGGCTTCACCACCGCCGCGCTGCCGGAGGCCGGCGGCTATCTCCTGGGCGGGTTCTGGCCCACCTGGCTGCTCGCGGCCGTGGCCGCCGGGCTGTCCGGGCCGGTCGCGTTCATCACGCTGCTCGGCGACTACACCCGCTACATCTCCCCGGTCCGCCACTCCTCCCGCAAGGTGCTGCACGCGACCTGGCTGGGGCTGATGCTGGGCCTGCTGGTGCCGCAGCTGTTCGGCACGTTCACGGCATACGCGGCCGGGGCGGCCCTGGACTACGCGGGCCCGCTGGTGGACGCGGCTCCGTCCTGGTACCTCGTGCCGCTGCTCCTCGCGGCCTCGGCCGGGTCGGTCGGCAACGCGGGGCTGATGCTCTACTCGATGGGCCTCGACCTGGACGCGATCCTGCCGCGCGCCTCCCGGGCCCGGGCGACGTACGTGGTCGCGGCCGTCGCCACGGCCTGCGTCTTCGCCGGGCACTACTACTCGACCGCGCAGGACGCGATGACGTCCTTCGTGCTGCTCCTGACGGCCATCGGCACGCCCTGGGCCGTCATCACCCTCATCGGCTTCGCCCGCTGCCGCGGGGTCTACGACGCGGACGCCCTCCAGGTCTTCAACCGCCGCGCCCGGGGCGGCCAGTACTGGTACCGCGCCGGGTGGAACGTCCCGGCGACCGCCTCCTGGGCGGCCGGCGCGACCGTCGGCGTCCTGGCGGTGTCCCTGCCGTCGTACGAGGGACCGCTGCTGTCCCTGACCGGCGGGGTGGACTGCAGTTTCCTGCTGTCGGGGGTGGTGGGAGGGGGGGCGTACATGCTGACGGCCCCGGGTTTCGTGCGTCAGGAACCCGGGGCCGATGAGGCAAGTCGTGCTTCCAGCCCAACCGCTTCGGGTGGTGGGTGGGCATAGGTCCGGGGGTCCGGGGGCGGAGCCCCCCGGGGACCAGGAGCACTCAGCCCAGCCGGTGCATCCAACCGTGGGCGTCCGAGGCCGTACCCCGCTGAATGTCCAGCAGCGCCTGACGCAGCCGCAGCGTGACCTCGCCCGGCTCTCCCCCGCTCTGCTTCCACTCCGCCCCGGCCCTCTTCACCGTACCGACCGGGGTGATCACCGCGGCCGTACCGCACGCGAAGACCTCCGTCAGCGACCCGTTCTCCGAGTCCCGCTGCCACTGGTCGACCGAGACCCGGCCCTCCTCGGCCTCGTACCCGAGGTCACGGGCGACGGCGAGCAGGGAGTCGCGCGTGACGCCCTCCAGGATCGAGCCGGTGAGCGAGGGCGTCACGATCTTGTCGCCGTACACGAAGTACAGGTTCATGCCGCCCAGCTCCTCGACCCACGTGTGCTCCACGGCGTCGAGGTAGCAGACCTGGTCGCAGCCCTTCGTGGCGGCCTCGGCCTGCGCGAGCAGGGACGCCGCGTAGTTGCCGCCCGTCTTCGCGTCGCCCATGCCGCCGGGGACGGCCCGGACCCGGTCCTCGGAGACCCAGATGGAGACCGGCTTCACACCACCGGGGAAGTACGCACCGGCCGGGGAGGCGATCACCAGGAACAGGTACTCGTTGGCCGGCTTCACACCCAGCCCGACCTCGGTGGCGATCATGAACGGGCGCAGGTAGAGGGACTCCTCGCCGCCGTGCGCCGGCACCCATGCCTTGTCCTGCCGCACCAGGGCGTCGCACGCCTCGATGAACGTCTCGACCGGCAGCTCGGGCATCGCGAGCCGGCGTGCGGAGCGCTGGAACCGCTCGGCGTTCTTCTCGGGGCGGAAGGTGGCGACGGAGCCGTCGGGCTGGCGGTAGGCCTTCAGCCCTTCGAAGATCTCCTGGGCGTAGTGCAGGACCGTGGTGGCGGGGTCGAGGGAGATCGGCGCGTACGGCACGAGCTGGCCGTCGTGCCAGCCGCGGCCTTCCGTCCACTTGATCGTCACCATGTGGTCGGTGAAGTGGCGGCCGAACCCGGGGTTGGCCAGGATCCCCTCGCGTTCCGCGGCGGACAGCGGGTTGGCGGAGGGCTTGAGCTCGATCGTGGGCGTCGTCATGGGTTGATGTCCTTCACCGGTTGTAGTGACGGGCCGCGCTCGGTACTGCTCTGATGGTGACCAGTGCTAGGACGTCCGAGCATTCCCTCATTCCGCGGCCTCGCGTTCGATTATCGCCCGGGGGCGGCGGCGGAAGGAACGGGGTGAATGCGGCCCGGTGGTCGATGGTGACACCCGGCGGGAACATGCGGAAGCCGCCGGGTGCGTTGCGACCCGGCGGCTTGCGGTGTGCAGCGGCGGGTCAGCCGGCTACGCGTACGGCGAGCGCGTCGCCGATCTCCGAGGTGGAGCGGGCGGGCTTGCCGGTGCGCTCCGACAGGTCGGCGGCGACCGCGTCGTCGATGCGGGCGGCCTCGGCCTCGTAGCCGAGGTGGCGCAGCAGCAGGGCGACGGACAGCACGGTGGCGGTCGGGTCGGCCTTGCCCTGGCCGGCGATGTCCGGGGCCGAGCCGTGCACCGGCTCGAACATCGACGGGAACTCTCCGGAGGGGTTGATGTTGCCGGAGGCCGCCACACCGATGCCGCCGGAGACGGCCGCGGCGAGGTCGGTGACGATGTCGCCGAAGAGGTTGTCCGTGACGATCACGTCGAAGCGCTCGGGCTGCGTGACGAGGTAGATCGTCGCCGCGTCCACGTGCATGTACTCGGTGGTGACCTCGGGGAACTCCTCGGCCACCTTGTTGAAGATGTTCGTCCACAGGTGACCGGCGAAGGTCAGCACGTTGTTCTTGTGGATCAGCGCGAGCTTCTTGCGCGGGCGGGCCTGGGCCCGCGCGAAGGCGTCCCGCACCACGCGCTCGACACCGAAGGCCGTGTTCACGGAGACCTCGGTGGCGACCTCGTGCTCGGTGCCCTTGCGGATCGTGCCGCCGTTGCCGGTGTAGGGGCCCTCGGTGCCCTCGCGGACCACGACGAAGTCGATCTCCGGCTCGCCCGCGAGCGGGGTGGCGACACCCGGCAGGAGCTTCGACGGACGCAGGTTGACGTGGTGGTCGAAGGCGAAGCGGAGCTTGAGCAGGAAACCGCGCTCCAGGACGCCGGAGGGCACGGACGGGTCGCCGATCGCGCCGAGCAGGATGGCGTCGTGCCGCTTCAGGGCGTCGAGGTCGGCGTCGGTGAGGGTCTCACCGGTGGCGTGGTAGCGCCGGGCACCGAAGTCGTACTCCTCGGTCTCCAGCTTCACATCCTGCGGAAGGACGGCGGAGAGGACCTTCAGGCCTTCGGCCACGACCTCCTGGCCGATGCCGTCACCGGGGATCACTGCGAGATTGATGCTGCGAGACATGCGGGCACCCTACTCCTCGTCCCATGGAATGACATGGGGTGTCCGTGATGCGGACAGCGGGACGGCACCCGTCCGGGGGACGGCACGCGTCCGTCGGTTCGCGTTCACCCGTACGTGGTGGGGACGTTGGCCGCCGCTGGGAAGTTCACTGGACATGGAGATCCCCCACTTCGGCATCCCGCCCGAGCTCGCCCGCCGGATGAGCATGGCGGAGCAGCACGAGTACCTGCGGACGCGACTGTCGCGGCGGCGCACCCTGGTGACCGCGGGCGCGGTGGCGAGCGGGCTGCTGACCGGCTGCTCCGGTTCCGGCTCCCGGTCCGGGCAGGGCGGCGCCACGACGGCCGGCAGCCCGTCGCCCGGCACTTCGAAGGCAGCCGGTTCCCTCATCACGCCCTTCGGCCGCCATCTCGCCTTCGGCGCCGACCCGAAGACGCAGATGCGGATCTCCTGGCAGGTGCCGCTCGCGGTACGGAAGCCCTACGTCCGAGTGGGCCTGCGCCCGGACGACCTCGGCCGCAGAGTCGAGGCGGAGCTGCGCGACCTGCACACCCCGGAGCTGAAGGGCGTACGGGCGGCGGTCGACCAGTACTACCTGCACGCCGCGCTGGACGGCCTGCGCCCGGACACCACCTACTACTACGGCGTCGGCCACGAGGGCTTCGACCCGGCCTCCCCGCGGCACCGGCGGACCGTCACGTCCTTCCGCACGGCACCCGCGCGCCCGCCGGAGCGGTTCGTGTTCACGGCGTTCGGCGACCAGGGCGTGGGCGACGAGGCGGCCCTCAACGACCGTACGCTGCTGCGCCGGGAACCCGCCTTCCATCTGCACGCGGGCGACATCTGCTACGCCGACCCGACCGGCAAGGGCAAGGAGTCGGACGTCTTCGACGCGAGCCAGTGGGACCGGTTCCTCAAGCAGACCGAGCCGGTGGCCAAGTCGGTGCCGTGGATGGTGACGACCGGCAACCACGACATGGAGGCCTGGTACTCACCGGACGGCTACGGCGGCCAGTCCGCCCGGTTCTCCCTGCCGGACAGCGGCTTCGACGCGCGGACGGCACCGGGCGTGTACGCCTTCACGTACGGCAACGTGGGCGTGGTCGCGCTGGACGCGAACGACGTGTCGTACGAGATCCCCGCCAACTTCGGCTACACGGAGGGGCGGCAGACGAAGTGGCTGGACGCCAAGCTCGGCGAGCTGAGGTCCGCGAAGGACGTGGACTTCATCGTCGTCTTCTTCCACCACTGCGCGTACTCGACGTCCACGCACGCCTCCGACGGCGGGGTGCGGGCCGAGTGGCTGCCGTTGTTCGCCCGGCACGAGGTGGACCTGGTGATCAACGGGCACAACCACGTCTACGAGCGGACGGACGCCATCCGCAACGGCGAGGTGGGCCGGCCGGTGCCGGTCGGGGGGACGACGGATCCGCGGCGGGACGGGATCGTGTACGTGACCGCGGGCGGCGGCGGCAAGGAGCTCTACGGCTTCCCCGACGGCGTGAAGGAGAGCTACGAGGGGAACACCGCCGACCACGAGCCGGTCACCACGTTCCGGTGGACCAAGTCCCGGGACACCAAGGCGGAGTCGGCGCAGTGGTCGCGGGTGCGCTACCGCGGCTTCTCGTTCCTCTCGGTGGAGGCGGTCAGCGGCGCCAGGCCGGAACTGAAGGTGTCGGCGCTGGCGTCGAGCGGTGCGCGGATCGACCACTTCGAGGTGCGGCGCGGGGCGTGAGGCCCCGCACCGCTCCTCGTCGGGCGGCTCCCGGTCCTGTTGCGGTGTGCTGCTCAGTGGCCGCTGGATCCGCCGTTGTCCCTGCGGTCGAGGGCGCGCTGGAGCGCTGCGGCGGCGTTCTTGCGGTCGGACTCGGTCGTACGGGAAACGTGACGGACTCGGCGGCGGACGGTCGTCTCGGCCATGGGAAATCGACTCCTTCGACAGCACGGAGTGCACAGGGAGGGTTACGAGACGCCGGAAGGGGCGGGGAGCGGTGCCGCAGGGGTTGCCTGCACGGGGCCCGGCTCACGACCGCCATTCGCTTGGTCGAGCGAGACGTTCGGCTCCTACAAAGCTAAGGGAGCGCGGAGCGTCTGTCTCCACAATTACTCGGACTTCCTACTATCTGAGACGGTGGACTGGGTCACACTGCTCTGACCTGCGGTGATTTCTAGAGCACATCGCCGTCGCGCCAGTCGAAGAGCAGCTCCTGCCCGGGGTCGAGGGAGCCGGCCAGGGCCGTGCGGACGTAGGTGCTGCCCTCCTCGTCCGGCAGGCGGACGATGCCGTCCCGCGGGCTGAGGGCGTGCACCCGGCCGGGCCACGGCTCCCAGCCGCGGGAGGTGTAGAGCCGGGCCCCGTCGTCGCTCGCGGAGAGGGCGCCGAGGTCGTAGGCGCGGGCGACGACGCGTTCCAGTTCCGCCATGACCAGCCCGCCGAGGCCGGTGCGGCGCGCGTCGGCGCGGACGGCGACGTTCTCGACGTACCCGGTGCGCAGCCACCGGCCGCGGTGCCGCACCCGGCGCATCACCACCGCGCCGTGCGCGGCGAGCCCCGAGCCGTCGTGCACGAGGGCGTGGATGCCGCCGAGGCCGTGGTCCCAGTCGTCCTCGCCGAAGTCGCCGTCGAACGCGGCGTCCAGGAGCGCGCGTACGGCGCGGAGTTCGGCGGGGTCGAGGTCGGCGGTGTGGGCGGTGCGGGCTCGGGTGGTCATCGGCCCAGTCTTCCCCCGGACATGCCGACGGGCCAGGTCATTTCGTGACCCGGCCCGTCGGTGCGGCTGTGTGTCAGCCCATGTGCGGGTAGGTGTAGTCGGTCGGCGGGACCAGCGTCTCCTTGATGGCGCGGGTCAGGGTCCAGCGCATCAGGTTCTGCGGGGCGCCGGCCTTGTCGTTGGTGCCGGAGGCCCGGCCGCCGCCGAAGGGCTGCTGGCCGACGACGGCACCGGTCGACTTGTCGTTGATGTAGAAGTTGCCGGCCGCGTAGCGCAGCTTGTCGGCCGTGTAGGCGGCCGCCGCGCGGTCGTTGGCGATGACCGAGCCGGTCAGCGCGTAGTCGGAGACGGACTCCATCTGGGTCAGCATCTCGTCGTACTGGTCGTCCTCGTAGACGTACACGGCGATGATCGGGCCGAAGTACTCGGTGCGGAACACCTCGTTCTCCGGGTCGGTGCACTCGATGACGGTCGGGCGGACGAACCAGCCCACGGAGTCGTCGTAGGTGCCGCCCGCCACGATCGTGCAGGTCGGGTCCTCCTTGGCGCGGTCGATGGCGGCCTTGTTCTTGGCGAAGGCACGCTCGTCGATGACGGCGCCGATGAAGTTCGACAGGTCGGTGACGTCACCCATCTTGATGCCGTCGACCTCGGCGGCCAGCTCCTCCTTGAAACCGGAGTTCCAGATGGAGGCGGGGATGTACGCCCGGGAGGTGGCGCTGCACTTCTGGCCCTGGAACTCGAAGGCGCCGCGGGTGAACGCCGTCTTCAGGATCGCCGGGTCGGCCGAGGGGTGGGCGACCAGGAAGTCCTTGCCGCCGGTCTCACCGACGAGGCGCGGGTAGGTGCGGTACTTCTCGATGTTGTTGCCGACCGTCTTCCACAGGTACTGGAAGGTGGGGGTCGAGCCGGTGAAGTGGATGCCGGCGAGGTCGCGGTGCTCCAGCGCGACCTTGGAGACCTCGATGCCGTCGCCGGTGACGAGGTTGATGACCCCCTTGGGCAGACCGGCCTCCTCCAGCAGCTGCATCAGCAGCACGGCGGCGTGCGTCTGCGTCGGGGACGGCTTCCAGACGACGACGTTGCCCATCAGGGCGGGGGCCGTCGGCAGGTTGCCCGCGATGGCGGTGAAGTTGAAGGGCGTGACCGCGTAGACGAAGCCCTCCAGGGGGCGGTGGTCCAGACGGTTCCACACGCCCGGGGCGTTGGCCGGGGGCTGCTCGGCCAGCAGGTTGCGGGCGTAGGAGACGTTGAAGCGCCAGAAGTCGATCAGCTCGCAGGGCGTGTCGATCTCGGCCTGCTGCGCGGTCTTGGACTGGCCGAGCATGGTCGAGGCGGCGAGCGTCTCGCGCCACGGGCCGGACAGCAGCTCGGCGGCGCGCAGGATGATCGCCGCGCGGTCGTCGAAGGACATCGCACGCCAGGCGGGAGCGGCGGCCAGGGCCGCGTCGATGGCGTCCTGGGCGTCCGCCTGCGTGGCGTTGCGGTAGGTGCCGAGCACGGCCTTGTGGTTGTGCGGCTGGACGACCTGGAAGGCCTCGCCGCCGCCCATCCGCTTCGCGCCGCCGATGGTGCAGGGCAGGTCGACGGGGTTGTCGGCCAGCTCCTTCAGCTTGGCCTCCAGCCGGGCCCGCTCGGGCGAGCCGGGGGCGTAGCCGTGCACCGGCTCGTTGACGGGGGTGGGGACCTGGGTCACAGCGTCCATGTTTTCCGTAACTCCTTACTGAGCGGTGTGTCGGTCTCAGCCCGTGTAGAGCTGTCAGCCCTTGGTGATCATGCTTCGCGCGAAGAAGCGCAGGTTGGCCGGCTTCTCCGCGAGACGGCGCATGAAGTAGCCGTACCAGTCGGTGCCGTAGGCGGTGTAGACGCGCATCCGGTGGCCCTCGGCGGCCAGCCGCAGGTGCTCGTCGGTGCGGATGCCGTAGAGCATCTGGAACTCGTACTCGTCGAGCTTGCGCCCGGCCTGGTGGGCGAGTTCCTGGCCGATCGCGATCAGGCGCGGGTCGTGGGACCCGATCATCGGGTACCCCTCCCCCTCCATCAACGTGCGCAGAATGCGGACGTATGCCCGGTCGATCTCGTGTTTGCCCTGGTACGCGACCGAGGCGGGCTCCTTGTACGCGCCCTTGACCAGACGGACCCGGCTGCCGCTCGCGGCGAGGCGGCGGGCGTCGGCCTCGGTGCGGAAGAGGTAGGCCTGGATGACGCAGCCGGTCTGCGGGAAGTCCTTCCGCAGCTCCTCGTGGATGGCGAACATCGAGTCGAGGGTGGTGTGGTCCTCGGCGTCGAGCGTGACCGTCGTGCCGATCTCGGCGGCGGCCTCGACGACCGGGCGGACGTTGCTCAGGGCCAGCTCGTGGCCGCCCTCCAGCGCCTGCCCGAACATCGACAGCTTCACCGACATCTCGGCGCGGGTGCCGAGTTCCAGTGGCTTGAGGCGGTCGACGAGCTCCAGGTAGGCGTCCCGGGCGGCGGCGGCCTGCACGGGGCTGGTGATGTCCTCGCCGACGACGTCCATCGTCAGTTCGAGGCCGCTGCCCGCGAGGTCCCGGACGACGGGGACGATGTCGTCGACGTCCTCGCCCGGGATGAAGCGGTCGACGACCTGCTTGGTCACCGGGGCCGCCGAGATCAGGCGTCGCATCCGGTCGCTGCGTGACGCGGCGAGAATCACGGGACCCAGCACGGGGCACCTCCAGAGCACAAGCAACGTGTAGGCCGCCCCCTCGCGGATGACGCGTCGGGTACGGCACGGAGAACCACCGTGAAACCTAAGGATTGCTCCGATCGTCGGCCATCGACAGCTGTCACGCATTCGTGCCGCAGATCTCAGACAGATGTATGAAGGGGTCCGGGAAGTGCGCGACAATGCCCGGGTGACGTCGGAACACAGGGGCGACTACGAGGAGCTGGTCGACGAGATCTCGGAGCTGCTCGGCGCGCCCGCGACCTTGGAGAACCGGGACTTCGAGCTGATCGCCTTCGGGGCGTACGACAGTGAGGGCGACCTCGATCCGTCGGCCCTGGACCCGGTGCGCACGCGCTCGATCCTCACCCGCCGCTCGACCGCGGCGGTCCGGGCGTGGTTCGAGGGCTTCGGCATCACCCGGGCGACGGGCCCGGTCCGTATCCCCCCGACACCGGAGGCCGGGGTCTACCGGGGCCGGATCTGTCTCCCGGTACGCCACCGGGGCGTGGTGCACGGGTACGTCTGGCTCCTGGACGACGATCCCGGCCCGGGCGAACCCCGGCTCGATGCCGCCATGCGGGTCACGGCCCGCATCGGCGCCCTGCTCGCGGACGAGGCCCAGCACGGCGCCGACCTGAGCCGCGAGCTGAGGGCGGTGCTCACCGCCGAGCCCGGCTGGCAGAGCGACATGGCGATCGCGGAACTCCGCACCGCCCTCGGGTCCCGCGCCGACGGCCCCCACACGGTGGTGTGCGTGGCCCCCTGGCCCTCGGCCGATCCGGACGACGCGCCGTCGGTCCGCACGATGCCGGGCGCGACGGCACTGTGCACGCTGCCGTGGGGGGCGGCCGAGCAGTGCGTGGCGGTTCTGATGCGGCTGCGCTCGACGGACGTGCTCACACCGGCGACCACGGCGGCGGGACGGTTGCTGGAACGCGGTCGAGCGGGCGGCGGGCCGGGGGGACCCCCGGCAGGGAAGGGCCCGGCCCCGGGCGGTGCGGCCGCGGGCGGTGCGGCCGCCCGCGGGGCGGACGGACAACGGCCGGACGCCGCCCCGGGCGGACCGGCGCCCGGCCCTCCGGGCGCGAGGAGACACCCCACCGACACCACCCCGGGCGCACCGGCGAGTGGGACATCCGCCAGCACCCCGCGCAAGTCCGGGGCGTTCGCGCACGGGCCGGCCGGGAGCGGCTCCCGCGGTCCCGCCGCCGGTGTCGCCACCCCCCGCTCCGGTCTCGCCGAACTGGGATCCGCCTGGCGGGAGGCCTCGGCCGCCGCTCGGGCAGCGCTCGCGGAGCCCCGGCTCGGGCCGGTCGCCGAGTGGTCCGCGATCGGGCCGTACCGGCTGCTCACCGCCCTGCCGCCGGAGCAGGCCCACGACCCCGCCGTCCGGGCGCTGCTCTCCCCCGCCCACCGCGAACTCGCCCGCACCGCCGAGGTCTACCTGGACTGCGCCGGCCAGGCCGCCCGGGCCGCCGCCGCACTGGGCATCCACCGCCAGACCTTGTACTACCGGCTCTCTCGCGTCGAGAAGCTCACCGGCCTGGACCTGGACGACGGCGAGGACCGGCTGCTGCTGCACATGGCGCTGAAGGCACACCTACTCTGAGGAGGTGTCGTCACTCGACCCGTCGCTGCGGGCGGGCGTGCTGAACCTGCTCGCCGGCCTTCCAGGACGACCTGGGCCCCGGCTGCCTGTTCATCTGTCACGACCGGGCGGTCGTACGGCACTTCGCAGACCGGGTCGTCGAGCTGCGCGACGGGCGCGTCACGTCCGGGTAGCGCCCTCGATCGCCTGGCGGAGCCCCGCGGCGAGCTGACCGGCCTCGGGTGCGCTCTCGGGATCGAAGGTCCACTGCGCCATGAGCCCCATCATCAGGGTCAGGTAGAAGTAGCCGAGGGTGTCCACCCGCTCCTCGGGGACGTCCTCCTCGCGTCCTCCGTGGAAGAGGGTGACGATCCCGCGCGCCCCCTCGCGCTGGGCCCGCGCCAGATGGTCCCGCACCTCCGGCAACTGGTCCCCCATGGCGACGATCTCCATGCTGAGCCGCCAGAGGGAGCCGGGCTCCCGCATGGTCCCGATGATGTTCGCCCACACCTCGGTGAACCGCTCCAACGACCCCGGCTCGCCCCGCAGTTCGCCGCCGCCCTCGAAGGCGTCGGACATGCCCTCCACCATCTCGACGTAGGCCCGAGCCAGCAGCGCGTCCTTCGAGCCGTAGTGGTAGCCGATGGACGCCAGGTTGGTCCCCGACTCCTTGACGATGTCGCGCGCGGTCGTGCGCAGGAAGCCCTTCGCCAGCAGGCAGCGCTTGGCGCCTTCCAGCAGATCCTCACGGTGTCCCATGGCACGCCACCCTACCCCGGTGTCCAGACGAGCGTATTAAACGAGCGTACTAGACAAGTGTTTAAGACGCTCGTACAGTCTGCTCATGACGACGACACCCCACCCCCCGGCCCGCGCGGGCCGTCGCGAGTGGACCGCTCTCGGCGTGCTGATGCTGCCGCTGCTGCTGGTCTCGATGGACGTCTCGGTCCTCTACTTCGCGATCCCCGCGATCAGCGCCGACCTGGAACCCACCGCCACCGAGCAGCTGTGGATCTTCGACATCTATGGCTTCGTGCTGGCGGGCCTGCTGATGACGATGGGCTCGCTCGGCGACCGCATCGGCCGCCGCAGGCTCCTGCTGATCGGCGCCGCCGCCTTCGGCACGGCGTCCCTGCTGGCGGCCTACGCGAACAGCGCCGAGACCCTGATCGCGGCCCGCGCTCTGCTGGGCATCGGCGGCGCGACGCTGATGCCCAGCACGATGGCGCTGGTCCGCACGATGTTCACCGACCCGGGGCAGCGCGCGAAGGCCATCGGGCTGTGGTCGGGCGTGATGACGGCCGGCATCGCCCTCGGCTCGGTGCTGAGCGGCGTTCTCGTCGAGCACTTCTGGTGGGGCTCGGTCTTCCTGGTGAACCTGCCCGCGATGGTGATGCTCCTGGTCCTCGGCCCGCTCCTGCTGCCGGAGTCCAGGAACCCGCACCCCGGCCGCTTCGACTGGCTGAGCGTCCCGCTGTCCATGGCCGCGGTGCTCCCCGTGATCTACGGCCTGAAGGAGCTCGCTTCGGAGGGCTGGAACGTGCGGTACGCGCTGGCGGTGTCGGCCGGACTGCTCTTCGCCGCGCTGTTCGTGCACCGTCAGCGCACGGCGGCGTCCCCGCTCATCTCACCGGAGCTGTTCCGGCGCCCCGGCTTCAGCCCGGCCATGGCCCTCAACCTGGTGGCGGCCTTCGGCATGATGGGCTCGGCGTACTTCACGACCCAGTACATCCAGTCGGTCCTGGACAAGAGCCCGCTGGAGGCGGCGCTGTGGAGCCTGCTGCCGTCGGTGCCCATCGGCCTGGCGGCCCCGGTCAGCGCCCAGCTGGTGCAGCGGGGCGTACCCCGGGGGCACGTCGTCGGCGGCGGCTTCGCGGTCACCGCCTGCGGCTATGTGCTGCTGGCCCTGACCGGGACGGACTCCCTCTGGCTGCTGCTGGCCGCCTGCGCCGTCCTGGCCTGCGGCGTCGTCACCATCATGTCCCTGGTGGTCGACCTGGCCATGAGCGCCGCTCCGGTGGAGAAGGCGGGTGCCGCCTCGTCCCTGATGGAGACCGGCACCGAGTTCGGCGGCGCGCTCAGCATGGCGTTCCTCGGCTCCATCGGCACGGCCGTCTACCGCCACGAGATCCCCGCCTCGGCACCCGCCGCGGCCCAGGAGACCCTGGGCGGCGCCCTGGCGGTGGCCGGCCGGATGCCGGGGCGCGCGGGGGACGCCCTGGTGACGGCGGCACGCGAGGCCTTCACGAACGGCATGCACGCGGCCGCGGTCACCGGGACGGTGCTGATGGCCGTGGCGGCGGCAGCGGCGGCGGTGACCCTGCGGCGGGTCCGTGCAACGGAAGACGCCGGACGCGCTGATCAGCTCAGCTCGTCCGGCGTCTGAGGTCCGCGGGCGGAGCCCCCGGGAAGGTCAGGCCAGGTTCACCGACCGGGCCGAGGTCGCCCCGATCTCCGCGGCCACCTCGGCCAGCACGGTCGCGGTCACCGTGTCGTCCACGGTCAGCACGGCCAGCGCCTCGCCGCCGGCCACCGACCGCGACACCTGCATGCCGGCGATGTTGAGGCCCGCCTCACCGAGGATGCGGCCCACCGTGCCGACGACACCGGGACGGTCCTCGTACTTCAGCACGATCATGTGGTCGGCGAGCGCGAGGTCCACGTCGTAGTCACCGACGGCGACGATCTTCTGCAGGTGCTTCGGGCCGGCCAGCGTGCCGGACACCGACACCTCCTCGCCGTCGGCGAGGGTGCCGCGCACCGTGACGACGTTGCGGTGCTCGGTCGCCTCGGAGCTGGTGGTGAGGCGCACCTCGACGCCACGCTCCTGTGCGAACAGCGGGGCGTTGACGTAGGACACCGTCTCGTCGACGACGTCCTCGAAGACACCCTTGAGCGCGGACAGCTCCAGCACCTTCACGTCGTGCTGGGTGATCTCCCCGTACACCTCGACGTCGAGGCGGACCGCGACCTCACCGGCGAGCGCGGTGAAGATCCGGCCCAGGCGCTCGGCGAGCGGCAGCCCCGGCTTGACGTCCTCGGCGATGACGCCGCCCTGGACGTTCACCGCGTCCGGCACGAGCTCACCGGCGAGGGCGAGGCGCACCGAGCGGGCCACCGCGATACCGGCCTTCTCCTGCGCCTCGTCGGTGGAGGCACCGAGGTGCGGGGTGGCGACGACCTGGTCGAACTCGAAGAGCGGGGAGTCCGTGCAGGGCTCCTTCGCGTACACGTCGAGACCGGCACCGGCGACCCGGCCCTCCTTGAGGGCGGAGTACAGCGCCTCCTCGTCGACGATCCCGCCGCGCGCGGCGTTGACGATGCGCACGCTCGGCTTGACCTTGCGCAGCGCCTCGTCGCCGATCAGGCCGAGGGTCTCGGGGGTCTTGGGGAGGTGGACGGTGATGAAGTCGGAGACCTCCAGCAGCTCGTCCAGCGACAGCACCTTGACGCCCATCTGCGCGGCGCGCGCCGGCTGCACGTAGGGGTCGTAGGCGACGACCTTCATGCCGAAGGCGGACATGCGCTGCGCGACGAGCGCGCCGATGCGGCCGAGGCCGACGACGCCGAGGGTCTTCTCGGCCAGCTCGACGCCGGTGTACTTGCTGCGCTTCCACTCGCCGTTCTTCAGGGCGGCGTTGGCCTGCGGGATGTTGCGGGCCGTGGCGACGAGCAGACCGCAGGCCAGCTCGGCGGCGGTCACGATGTTCGAGGTGGGGGCGTTGACGACCATCACGCCGGCCTTGGTGGCGGCGGAGACGTCCACGTTGTCCAGGCCGACGCCGGCTCGTGCGACGACCTTCAGCTTGTTCGCGGCGGCGATCGCCTCGGCGTCGACCTTGGTGGCCGAGCGGACCAGGATCGCGTCCACATCGGCGATGGCCGGGAGCAGCTCGGCTCGGTCCGCGCCGTTGCAGTGCCGGATCTCGAAGTCCGGGCCCAGCGCGTCGACGGTGGCGGGCGACAGCTCTTCAGCGATGAGTACGACGGGTTTCGAGCTCACGTGAGTCCTCACAAGTCCAGTGCTGCGGACGGCCGTCCCGACGGCCGCAGGCGGTGGAGGGATGCTTGCCGCGTGGAAGACGCACGACGCTGTGGGCCTGACGCGTATGTATGTGTGCAGCAGTCTAGTGGCGCACCTGGCGTCGTCCTGTGCCGCTGCGGAAGGATCACCCGTCCGTGGCGGACGGGATGGACAACGCCGTACCACCGACGTTACCCCGGGTTCGCCGAAGGGGCCGGAGCGGGGATGCTCCGGCCCCTCGGCCGTGAGGCTTACGCCTCCTCGTCGACCCAGCTCATGAGCTTGCGCAGCTCCTTGCCGGTGGTCTCCAGCAGGTGCTCGGAGTCCTGCTTCTTGTACTCGTTGTACTTCTTCAGGCCGCCGTGGTACTCGTCCATCCACTGCTGCGCGAAGGTGCCGTCCTGGATCTCGGCGAGGACCTTCTTCATCTCGGCCTTGGTGGCGTCCGTGATGATCCGCGGGCCCGTCACGTAGTCGCCCCACTCGGCGGTCTCGGAGATCGACCAGCGCATCTTCTCCAGGCCGCCCTCGTACATGAGGTCGACGATCAGCTTCAGCTCGTGCAGGCACTCGAAGTAGGCGATCTCCGGCTGGTAGCCGGCCTCGGTCAGGGTCTCGAAGCCCGCCTTGACCAGCGCCGCGGTGCCACCGCAGAGCACGGCCTGCTCACCGAACAGGTCGGTCTCGGTCTCCTCGGTGAAGGTCGTCTTGATGACGCCGGCGCGGGTGCCACCGATGCCCTTCGCGTACGACAGGGCCAGCGCGAAGCCGTTGCCCGTGGCGTCCTGCTCGACGGCGGCGATGCACGGAACGCCGCGGCCCTCCTCGTACTGGCGGCGGACCAGGTGGCCCGGGCCCTTCGGGGCGACCATGCAGACGTCGACGCCGGCCGGGGGCTTGATGAAGCCGTAGCGGATGTTCAGGCCGTGGCCGAAGAACAGGGCGTCGCCGTCGTTCAGGTTCGGGGCGATGTGCTCCTCGTAGACCTGGGCCTGGATGGGGTCCGGGACGAGGATCATGATGACGTCGGCCTCGGCGGCGGCCTCCGACGGGCTCACCACGCGCAGGCCCTGCTCCTCGGCCTTGGCCTTGGACTTGGAGCCCTCGTGCAGACCGACGCGGACGTCGACACCCGAGTCACGGAGCGACAGCGCGTGGGCGTGGCCCTGGCTGCCGTACCCGATGACCGCGACCTTGCGGCCCTGGATGATGGACAGGTCGGCGTCGGCGTCGTAGAACAGCTCGGCCACTTTGGGTTCTCTCCTCGGGAGTGCAGGTGTTGCGTCCCACCGTATGACGGGGGGCGGAAGGGAAGTCTGAGGGTCTCGGAATACGGGCGGCCGACGGCGCGCCGACCGCCCGTTTCGGGGTCCTAGGCCGACCGGTCCAGGGCGCGCAGCGAACGGTCCGTGATGGAACGGGCGCCACGGCCGATCGCGATCGTGCCGGACTGGACGAGCTCCTTGATGCCGTACGGCTCCAGCATCTTGAGCATCGCGGTCAGCTTCTCGCCGGATCCGGTGGCCTCGATGGTGACGGCCTCCGGGGAGACGTCGACGGTCTTGGCGCGGAACAGCTGGACGATCTCGACGATCTGGGAGCGCGTCTCGTTGTCGGCGCGCACCTTCACTAGAACGAGTTCGCGCTGCACCGCCTGCGACGGCTCCAGCTCGACGATCTTCAGCACGTTGACGAGCTTGTTGAGCTGCTTGGTGACCTGCTCCAGCGGCAGGTCCTCCACGCCGACGACGATGGTGATGCGGGAGATGTCGGGGTGCTCGGTGACGCCGACTGCGAGCGAGTCGATGTTGAAGCCGCGGCGGGAGAACAGGGCGGCGATCCGGGCGAGGATGCCGGGGGTGTTCTCCACCAGGACGGAGAGCGTGTGCTTGGACATGGTCTTTTACGTCTCTCTCGCTCAGTCGTCTTCGTTGTCGCCGAAGTCGGGGCGGACGTCCCGGGCGGCCATGATCTCGTCGTTGGAGGTGCCGGCGGCGACCATCGGCCAGACCATCGCGTCCTCGTGGACGATGAAGTCCACCACGACCGGGCGGTCGTTGATGGAGTTCGCCTCTTCGATGACCTTGTCGAGGTCGTCCGGGGACTCGCAGCGGATCGCGTAGCAGCCCATGGCCTCCGACAGCTTCACGAAGTCGGGGACGCGGGTGCCGCGGGCCTCCGGGTTGACGTCGTCCGGGCCGGAGTGCAGGACGGTGTTGGAGTACCGCTGGTTGTAGAAGAGGGTCTGCCACTGGCGGACCATCCCGAGGGCGCCGTTGTTGATGACGGCGACCTTGATCGGGATGTTGTTCAGGGCGCAGGTGGTGAGCTCCTGGTTGGTCATCTGGAAGCAGCCGTCGCCGTCGATGGCCCAGACGGCCCGCTCGGGGGCTCCGGCCTTGGCGCCCATCGCGGCCGGGACGGCGTAGCCCATCGTCCCGGCGCCGCCGGAGTTCAGCCAGGTGCCCGGCTTGTCGTACTCGATGAAGTGGGCGGCCCACATCTGGTGCTGGCCGACGCCCGCCGCGAAGATCGTGCCCTCGGGGGCGAGCTGTCCGACGCGCTCGATGACCTGCTGCGGGGAGAGCGAGCCGTCCTCGGGCTGGTCGTAGCCGAGCGGGTAGGTGTCGCGCCAGCGGCTCAGGTCCTTCCACCAGGCGCTGTAGTCGCCCCGGTGGCCCTCGCTGTGCTCCTTCTGGACGGCCTGGATCAGGTCGGCGATGACCTCGCGGGCGTCACCGACGATCGGCACGTCGGCGGCGCGGTTCTTGCCGATCTCGGCCGGGTCGATGTCCGCGTGGACGATCTTGGCGAACGGGGCGAAGCTGTCCAGCTTGCCGGTGACGCGGTCGTCGAAGCGGGCGCCGAGGGCGACGATCAGGTCGGCCTTCTGCAGTCCGGTGACGGCGGCCACCGAGCCGTGCATGCCGGGCATGCCCAGGTGCTGCGGATGCTTGTCGGGGAACGAGCCGAGCGCCATCAGGGTGGTCGTGACGGGCGCGCCCGTCAGCTCGGCGAGGACCTTCAGCTCGGCGGTGGCCTTGGCCTTGATCACGCCGCCGCCGACGTACAGCACGGGCCGCTTGGCCTGGGTGATCAGCTTGGCGGCCTCGCGGATCTGCTTGGCGTGCGGCTTGGTCACCGGGCGGTAGCCGGGCAGGTCCATCGCGGGCGGCCAGGAGAAGGTGGTCTTCGCCTGGAGGGCGTCCTTGGCGATGTCGACCAGGACCGGGCCGGGGCGGCCGGTGGAAGCGATGTGGAACGCCTGGGCGATGATCCGCGGGATGTCCTCGGCCTTGGTGACGAGGAAGTTGTGCTTGGTGATCGGCATGGTGATGCCGACGATGTCCGCCTCCTGGAAGGCGTCCGTGCCGATCGCCTTGGACGCCACCTGGCCGGTGATCGCGACCAGCGGCACGGAGTCCATGTGCGCGTCGGCGATGGGCGTGACCAGGTTGGTGGCGCCGGGCCCTGAGGTGGCCATGCAGACGCCGACCTTGCCGGTGGCCTGCGCGTAGCCGGTGGCGGCGTGACCGGCGCCCTGCTCGTGCCGGACCAGGACGTGGCGCACCCTGGTGGAGTCCATCAGCGGGTCGTAGGCCGGGAGGATCGCACCGCCGGGAATGCCGAATACCGTGTCGGCGCCGACCTCCTCGAGAGAGCGGATGAGGGACTGCGCGCCCGTCACCTGCTCGGGGGCGGAGTGTCCTCCGGATCGGGGCCGGGGCTGCGGGTGGTGGGCCCCGGTGGCCTGCTCGGTCATCGGCATTCTCTTCTCAGATGCTGAGGGTTTTTTGCGAGGTTTGTGCGGTCTTCGGCTGTTGCACGAAGGGTGCCTGTGCAACAAAAAACCCCTCGTGCCATAAGGCAAGCGAGGGGAGCGCGCCGGGTGGAGATGCTGAGCGGTCGAGGCTCAGCGTCAGCCGACGCGCTTTCCAAGTACGAGAATTCGGGTGCGCATGGCACTGACCCTCCCCCCGGCACGCACTCACTGTCAAGTGGGTGGGACGGGAGTCTCATTATGTGAGCGAAGGGCCGTACCGCCTCCGATGACGGCGGACACACCCGAGCTGTACACCCGCGGGGAGCCGCCCACTAACGCCGGTTCGGCCGGTCCGTTCGGCACCGGATAGTGCCCGGCGGCGAGCGTCCGGCGCAGCCGGTACTCGTCGAGCGGCCCGGAGAACGCCATGCCCTGCCCGTGCGTGCAGCCCATCGCGCGCAGGGCGGTCACCTGCTCGGGCAGATCCACCCCTTCGGCCACGGACTTCAGCCCGAGGTCGCCCGCGATGCGCAGCAGCCCGCTGGTGATCTTGTGCAGGCGCGCCGACTCGACGACGCCCTCGACCAGACCGCGGTCCAGCTTCAGGACGTCGACGGGGAGCCGCCTCAGGGCCGTGATCGCCGCGTAGCCGCTGCCGAACCCGTCGAGCGCGATCCGTACGCCGACCCGCCGCAGGGCGCCCAGACGCCGCTCCAGCTCGTCCAGCGAGACCCTGGGGTCGGCGTCCGACAGCTCGATGATCAGCGACCCGGACGGCAGGCCGTGCCGCGTGAGCAGCGCCTCGATCGAGCCGAGCGGCATCGACCGGTCCAGCAGCCGGCGGGCGCTCATCCGCACCACCACGGGCACGGACAGTCCGGTCGCGTGCCGCTCGGCGGCCTGCTCGACGGCCTCCTCGATCAGCCACCGGCCCAGCTCGGAGGTCTTGTCGCTGTCCTCGGCCACACGCAGGAACTCCGCCGGGGTGAAGAGCACCCCTTGCGAGGAGCGCCAGCGCGCCTGCGCGGACACCGAGGTGATCCGGCCGTCCTCCAGGGACACCACCGGCTGGTGCAGCAGGGCGAACTCCCCGTCGTGCAGGGCGGCCCGCAGGCGGGTGGCGAGCTCGGCCTTGCGGGCGACGTCCTGCTGCATCTGCGGCTTGTACAGCTCGACACGGCCCTTGCCGCCGGCCTTGGCGCGGTACATCGCCAGGTCGGCGTTGCGCAGCAGTTCGCCCGCCCCGAGGCCGGATTCGGCGAAGGCCACGCCGATGGAGGCGTTGACACGGACATCGTTGCCGTCGATGAGGTAGGGCTGGGACAGCGTCGTCCTGAGGCGGTCGGCGAGCTCCAGGATGTGCCGCTCCCGCGCGTCCCGGTCGCGGGTGTTGTCCCCGGCGATCAGGGCCGCGAACTCGTCCCCGCCGAGCCGGGACGCGGTGTCGCCGTGCCGGACCGAGTCCTGGAGCCTGCGGGCGGCCTGGACGAGCAGCTCGTCACCGGCCTGGTGCCCGATGGTGTCGTTGACGGCCTTGAAGCCGTCGAGATCGATGAACAGCACGGCCGTGTTGCGCAGGGCCACGCCCCGGTCGGAGGCCCGTCGGCCCGAGAGGGCGTGCTGGACACGCTTGGTGAACAGGGCGCGGTTGGGCAGGTCGGTGAGCGGGTCGTGCTCGGCGTTGTGCTGCAACTGGGCCTGGAGCCGCACTCTTTCGGTCACGTCGCGGCTGTTGAAGATGAGGCCGCCGTGATGACGGTTGACGGTCGACTCGACGTTCAGCCAGCCTTCCCCACCGCCCGAGCGGAAGCGGCACTCGATGCGTGTGGTGGGTTCCTCGACCGGGTCGGCGGCGAGGAATCTGCGCACCTCGTGCACGACGCAGCCCAGGTCCTCGGGGTGGATGAGGTGGGCCAGTTCCGTGCCCACCAGTTCCTCCGCCGGGCGGCCGTACACCCCGGCGGCTGCCGGGGAGACGTACCGCAGGACCCCGCTGGGAGCAGCGATCATGATGACGTCGCTGGACCCCTGCACCAGGGAGCGGAAGTGGTTCTCCTTCTGCGCCAGCTCCTGGGTGAGGGTGATGTTGTCGAGCAGCATGATGCCCTGGCGTACGACGAGCGCGAGCACGACCGTGCCCCCCGTCAGCAGGACCACGCGGTCGACGCTGCGGCCGTTGAGGACGTTGTAGAGGATCCCCAGGGTGCACACGGCCGCCGCGAGGTAGGGCGTGAGCGCGGCCAGGGAGCCGGCGATGGGCCGGGCGGCCGGGTACCGGCTGTGGTCGGCGCCCGGCAGGGGCACGGGGTGGTGGGGGACGCTGCGCTGCCCCGGCACGTGCTCGTGCACCACGCGGGTGTGCCCCGTGCCGCCGTGCCGGTCGGCGCCCTGGCGGTCGGCCTCCGCGCGGGGCGCCGCCCACGGGGCGTACGCCAGCAGCAGCGAGCCCGCGAACCAGCCGGCGTCGAGCAGCTGGCCGGAGCGGTAGTCGTGCTGCATGAGCGGCGAGGTGAACAGGGCGTCGCACATCACGGTCAGCGCCAGGGCACCGATGGCGGTGTTGACCGCGGAGCGGTTCACCGCGGACCGCCTGAAGTGCAGGGCGAGGACCATGCTGACCAGCGCGATGTCGAGCAGCGGGTACGCCAGCGACAGCGCGATGTGCGCGACGCCCGGCCCTTCGGATTTCGCGGCCTGGGCGAGGGCGAGGCTCCAGGCCAGCGTCAGCAGCGAGCCGCCGATCAGCCAGGCGTCCAGCCCGAGGCAGACCCAGCCGGCCTTGGTGACCGGCCGTTTGGCGAGCACGAGCAGTCCGACGATCGCGGGCGGCGCGAAGCAGAGGAAGAACAGGTCGGCGTAGCTGGGGCTGGGCACGGGCAGTCCCAGGACCACCTCGTACCACCCCCAGACCAGGTTGCCCAGGGCGGCCATGGTGGAGGAGAGGCCGAACAGCAGCCAGGCGGGCCGGAAGCCTGGACGGCGGCTGCGGGCGTAGAGGAAGCACGAGACGGCGGCGGTGCCGGCCGCGGCGCTCAGCCCGAAGTCGCCCATGATCAGGGCCAGCTCCACCGAGCCCCAGCCGAACGCGGAGCCTGCGGCGTATCCCGCGCAGACCAGGGCGAGGACAAGTTGGAGGGCCAGGCCCGGCCGGTGGCCGGTGACCGGTGTGCGGGGCAGCAGCGCACCCGGGGACGGAGGCTGTGCCCGCAGCGCTCCGTCCAGCGTGGGGGTGGGGGGCGCGCTCACCGGGCCCTCCCGGTCCGCTGAGCTCCCGGGCCCCGCGGGTCCCGGCGGGGCGGCTGGTCAGGCCTCCTGCGGCTGCCGGGCCTGCGGTGGTGATGGCTGTGTGCGCTGTGGCGTTTGCTGTGGCGGGTGTGGTGGCCGACGTGATCGGCGTGCCGTCCGCGGCTGCCCGCGGCCGTCCGCCAGGGTCGCCGCCGGCAGCCCCGCCCCGTCGGATCGCTCGCCCAAAGGCCGTGCATCGCCTGTCGCCCCCCTCACAGTCCGAAGTGTCCATCCCCGGCGCCGGAACGGTCCCCGGCGCTGCCCCTGTCGGGACGATACACCAGTCTCGTCACTCAGGGACATAGGTTCTCTACGCTCCGTGACGATCAACAGATATATGAGTACCCACCGCACCCGGAGGATTGCGGACGGTACTCGAAGGTCTCTCAGCCGGTTGATGCACCCGTCGTAAGGATCACGTTGCGGAGCGGCTCCCGGTTCACATAACGGTTCAACTGGTCCACCAGGAGCCGCTTGGCGCGCGGGAGGAACGCGGAGGTGGGTCCGCCGACGTGCGGGCTGATGAGTACCCCCGGCGCACGCCACAGGGGGTGTTCGCGCGCCAGCGGCTCCGGGTCGGTGACGTCGAGGGCTGCGGTGATGCGGCCGGTCTCCAGCTCGGCGAGCAGGGCCTTGGTGTCGACGACGGGACCGCGGGCGACGTTGACCAGGAGCGCGCCGTCCTTCATCCGGGACAGGAAGTCGGCTCCGGCCAGGCCACGGGTGGATTCGTTGAGCGGGGTGGACAGGATGACGACGTCCGCCTCCGGCAGCAGCGCGGGGAGTTCGGTGAGCGGATGCACCGGACCGCGCGCCGTGGTGCGCTCGGAGCGCGCGACGCGCGCCACCCGCGCCACCTCGAACGGAACGAGCCGGTCCTCGATGGCCTCGCCGATCGAGCCGTATCCCACGATGAGGACGTTCTTGTCGGCGAGGGCGGGCCGGAAGCCGCCGAGCCACTCCCCCCGGTCCTGCGCGCGCACGAAGTCGGGGATCCCGCGCAGCGAGGCCAGGATCAGCGCGAGGGTGAGCTCGCCGGTGCTGGCCTCGTGCACCCCGCGCGCGTTGCACAGCCGCACGCCCGCGGGCAGCCGCCCGAGCCCCGGCTCCACGTGATCGATCCCGGCGGAAAGGGTCTGAACGACCCGGACGTTGCTCATCCGCCCCAGGGGACGCACGCACAGCGGGCTGGGCTTCATGTAGGGGACGACGTAGAAGGCGCAGTCGGCCGGGTCCGCGGGGAAGTCCTCCCCGCCGTTCCAGAAGCGGTAGTCCGGGCCCTCGGGGAGTCCGTCGATCTCGTCCGGCGGGATGGGCAGCCACACGTCAGCAGTCATGCTCTGGAGGCTATGTCAGGAGCGTGCGACGGCAGAGGTTAGGTTGGGGTGGCTCGAACAGGGAGGGTCACGACCAGGTGGAGCGCAGGACGATCGGCGCGGCGGCGCTCGCGGTGGGGGCCGTCGGACTCGGGTGCATGCCGATGAGCTGGGCCTACAGCGCGTCCAGGCGGCGCGGCGACGAGTCGCTCAGGGCGGTGCACCGGGCGCTCGACCTGGGCGCGTCCCTGCTGGACACGGCCGACATGTACGGCCCCTTCACCAACGAGCTGCTGGTGGGGCGGGCGTTGAAGGAGCGGCGGTCCGACGCGTTCGTGTCGACGAAGGTCGGGCTGCTCGTGGGCGACCAGCACATCGTCGCCAACGGCCGCCCGGGGTACGTGAAGCGGGCCTGCGACGCGTCGCTGCGGCGGCTCCAGACGGACGTCATCGACCTCTACCAGCTGCACCGGGCCGACCCCGAGGTGCCGGTCGAGGAGACCTGGGGCGCGATGGCGGAGCTCGTCCAGGCCGGGAAGGTGAGGGCGTTGGGCCTGTGCGCGGTGGGGGCGCGGGCCGGCCGCCGGGCCGGGGCCCGGCTGCACGACGGGACGATCCGGCAACTGGAGCGGGTGCAGCAGGTCTTCCCGGTCAGCGCGGTGCAGGCGGAGCTGTCGGTGTGGTCGCCGGAGGCGCTGGAGACCCTGCTGCCCTGGTGCCGGACGCGGGGGGTCGGTTTCCTCGCCGCGATGCCGCTGGGCAATGGCTATCTGACCGGCCGGCTGCGGCCCGGCGCGGGCTTCGAGGCGGACGACCCGCGCGCCCGCCACCCTCGTTTCACGGCCGAGATGATGGCCGCGAACCAGCCGGTCGTCGCGGGGCTGCGCCGCGTGGCCCGTCGGCACGGCACGGACGTCACGCCCGCCCAGGTCGCCCTCGCGTGGGTGCTGGCCCAAGGGCCGCACGTGGTTCCGGTCCCGGGTACGAAGCAGGAGCGCTGGGTCACGGAGAACACGGCCGCGGCGGCACTGCGTCTGACCCCCGGCGATCTGAAGGAGATAGCGGAGCTGCCCCCCGCCCGGGGCTCGTGGGACTGAGGCCCGGTTCCGCCCCGGTGCGTTTCGGGCAAACCCCGTGTTCCCGGTTCGACGTTGCGTGATCGGGAACCTGGGAGCCGCGAGCGGTGTATGACAGGGAGAGGACCCGCCCCGTTGAAGGGACCATGATCGTGCAACGTCGAGCCGTGCCGACCGTGTTGGCCGCCGCCGCGCTCCTGCTGACGGCCGGTTGTTCGTCCGACGGCCCAGGGTCGTCGGGCAATGACGAGGGCGCCTCCCCGAGCCGTAGCGCACCGGGGTCGTCCGCGCCGCCGCGCCAGGGCGCCGAGGAGACACCTCCCGCCGAGGGCTCGGTGAAGGTCGTGCGTACCGTCGCCGAGGGGCTGGACTCCCCCTGGGGCCTCGCTCCCCTGCCGGGCGGCGGCCTGCTGGTGTCCTCCCGGGACGACGGGACGATCGTCCGGGTCGACGAGAAGACCGGCAAGAAGACCGAACTGGGCGAGGTGCCGGGGGTCTCCGCGGCGGGCGAGGGCGGCCTCCTCGGGATCGCCCTGTCCCCCGACTACGCCTCGGACCGCATGGTCTACGCGTACTTCACCTCGGCCTCCGACAACCGCGTCGTCCGCATGATCTACGACGAGCGGAAGCCCTCCGGCCAGCAGCTCGGCGCGCCCGACACGGTCTTCCGGGGCATCCCCAAGGGCTTCATCCACAACGGCGGCCGCATCGAGTTCGGCCCGGACAGGATGCTGTACGTGGGCACGGGCGAGAGCGGCGACACCGGCCTGTCCCAGGACAAGGACTCGGTGGGCGGCAAGATCCTCCGCCTGACCCCGGAAGGCGAGCCGGCGCCGGGCAACCCGTTCCCCGACTCGCCGGTGTACTCCTACGGCCACCGCAATGTGCAGGGCCTGGCCTGGGACGGCAAGCAGCGGCTGTTCGCCTCGGAGTTCGGCCAGGACACCTGGGACGAGCTCAACGCGATCAAGCCGGGCGACAACTACGGCTGGCCGGAGGCCGAGGGCCGGTCCGACGACGGGGAGTTCAACAACCCGGTCGACCAGTGGACCACGGCCGAGGCCTCCCCCAGCGGCATCGCCTACGCCGAGGGGTCGGTCTGGATGGCGGGCCTGCGCGGCAAGCGGCTGTGGCGCATCCCGCTGAACGGCACCGAGGCCTCGGCCGAGCCCCAGGCCTTCCTGGAGGGCGAGTACGGCCGGCTGCGCACGGTGGTGCCGGCGGGCGGCGACCGGCTGTGGCTGGTCACCAGCAACACGGACGGCCGGGGCAGCCCGAAGGACGGGGACGACCGGATCCTGGAGCTGCGGGTGACGTAGGGCCCCCGTCCCGTCCCCGCCTAGTCGCCCGGGTTCTGCGTGTCCTCCTCGGAGGGGCGCACGACGACCTTTCCGGACGCGAGGTCTATCGGGCCGCGTCCGGGGTCGGCGTCCCCGACGTCCTCACGGGTCAGTTCCAGGCGGTTCTGCTCATCGCGGGTGTGCTTGCGCCCGGGCGAGAACAGTTCCTCGAACATGTTGAACACGGAGCCTCCCTGGGCCGCGGAGCCGCGACGTCCTTTCCAGCGTAGGCCTCAGCCCGCCGGACCGGGCATGAGCATCTCGGCCGGGAACAGTCCCAGCCGGTGCGCCACGGCCGCCGCCTCGCCCCGCCCGGAGACGCCGAGTTTGCCCAGGATGTTGGAGACGTGGACGCTCGCGGTCTTCGGTGAGATGAACAGCTCCTGGGCGATGCGGCGGTTGGTGTGGCCGGCCGCGACCAGGCGCAGCACGTCCCGTTCCCGGCTGGTGAGCCCCAGGGCCTCGGCCGGGTCGGCGGGCGCGGGGCCGGGCGCCGCGGCGGGCGTGAGCGGGAGGCGGGCGCGCCGGCCGAGGGTGGTGGCGGCGTCGGCGAGCGGCCGTGCGCCGAGGTGGCGGGCGGCGGCGTGGGCGAGCCGGAGCAGTTCCGCGGCGCGCTCGCGCTCGTCCTCGCCGCCGCACGTCAGCAGGGACTCGGCCAGGCGGTAGCGGACGCGGGCGAGGTCGTAGGGCCGGCCCAGGGGTTCGAAGGCGGTGACCACCTCCGACCAGGTGTCCGAGGTGCTCCGGTCCGCGGCGCGGTGGAGTTCGGCGCGGACCCACTGTTCGTGGGCGTACCAGACGGGGGCGTGGGTGGTGAGGCGCTTCACGGCGGCGAGGATGCCGTCCAGGACCTGCTCGCGGCCCTCGCGGGCGGCGGGCAGCGCCCGGGCCTCGGCCTCGGCGGTGGCCGCCTCGAGCAGCAGCGGCCAGGCGTAGCGCAGGGTTCCGAGCGGGAAACCGGACTCCAGGGTGCGGGCCAGTCCGGCGCGGGCGTCGGCCAGGCGTCCCTCGGCGGCGGCGACGGCGATGGCGAGGCGGGAGATCGGCAGGTCCTGCTGCGGCATGGGGTCGTGCGGGCCGTAGGAGGCGCGGGCGTCGGCGAGGTGGCGGGCGGCCTCGGCCACTTCGCCGCGGGCGAGTGCGAGGAAGGCCAGGCTGTGTGCGCCGGATCCGTACGGAGCGGCCGTCCGGCCCATCCGCTGGGCGCTGACGGCCGCCTCCGCCGCCTCGTCCCAGCGGCCCAGGGAGATGAGCGACTCGGCGAGGTTGCCCCAGACCCAGCCCTCGGACTCGGTCAGGCCCATCCTGCCGGTGAGCCGCAGGCCCTCGCGCAGGATGTTCACGGACTCCTCGGAACGCCCGATGCCTTCCAGGGTGGAGGGCAGGTTCACATGGCTGCGGCCCACGACGACTGCGAGACCACGGGCCACGACGTCGTCCCTGACCTCGTACATGTGGGCCAGCCCGGCCTCGATCTGCCCGGCCTCGACCATGAGCCCGCCGAGGGTGAGCCGGGCGTTGGACTCGATCTCGTCGGCGCCCACCATGCGCGCGTACTCGACGGCCCGCTCGGCGGCCGTGAGGGTGTCGGGGCCGGGCTCGCGGAGCATGGACCAGTGGGCGGCCGTGGCCAGTACCTCGGCGTGCACCTCGGACGGCGGCAGGCCGCGGACCAGGTCCTGCGCGGTGGCGATCTCCTGCCAGCCGTCGCCCCGGGCGAGCCGCTGCACCAGCCGGGAGCGCTGGATCCAGAACCAGGCGGTGCGCAGGGGGTCGTTCTCCTGCTCCAGGAGGCGCAGCGCCCGCTTGGTGATCTTCAGGGCGCGTTCGCGCTCCCCGCAGAGCCGTCCGGCGACGGCCGCCTCGGCCAGCAGGTCCAGGTAGCGCAGCGCGGTCGTGGCCGGATCGCAGCCGCAGGGAGGGTAGACCTCGGCGTAGTCGACGGGGCGCAGGGACTCGCGTACGGCCTCAGGGGCGGTGTCCCACAGGTCCATCGCGCGTTCCAGCAGCCGGAGTTGTTCGGCGTAGGCGTGGCGGCGGCGGGCCTGGACGGAGGCTTCGAGGACGGCGGGCAGGGCCTTGGCGGCGTCGTGGGCGTGGTACCAGTAGCTGGCCAGGCGGGCCGCCCGCTGGTCGGCGGGGACGAGGGCCGGGTCGGTCTCCAGGGCCTCGGCGTAGCGGCGGTTGAGGCGGGAGCGTTCGCCGGGGAGCAGGTCGTCGCTGACGGCCTCGCGAACCAGGGAGTGGCGGAAGCGGTAGCAGTCGTCGCCGGGTGCGGGGGCGAGGATGCCGGCGTTCACGGCGGCCCGCAGTGCCTCGATGAGGTCGTCCTCGGCGAGCCGGGCGACGGCGGACAGCAGCCGGTACTCGACGGTGGAGCCGCCCTCGGCGACGATCCGGGCGACCTGCTGGGCGGCCTCGGGCAGCCCTTCGACGCGGACGAGCAGCAGGTCGCGCAGGGAGTCGGTCAGGCCGGTGCGGCAGCCCTCATGGGCGGCGACGGCGAGCTCCTCGACGAAGAAGGCGTTGCCGTCGGAGCGTTCGAAGATCGCGTCGACCTGGTCCGGCTCGGGTTCCCGGGCGCGGATCCCGGCGATCTGGCGGCCCACCTCCTCGCGGTTGAAGCGGGCGAGTTCGAGGCGGCGGATGGTGCGGAGCCGGTCGAGTTCGGCGAGGAGGGGCCGGAGCGGGTGGCGGCGGTGGATGTCGTCGGAGCGGTAGGTGGCGAGGACGACGAGGCGGCCGGTGCGCAGGGTGCGGAAGAGGTAGGAGAGCAGATGCCGGGTGGAGGCGTCGGCCCAGTGCAGGTCCTCCAGGGCGAGGACGACGGTGTGCTCGGTGGTGACGCGTTCCAGCAGGCGTGCGGTGAGCTCGAAGAGGCGGGCCATGGCGTCCTCGTCGTGCCGCCCGGCCCTCGACTCGCCCAGCTCGGGCAGCAGCCGGGCCAGTTCCTCCTCCTGGCCGGCGGCCGCGGCGGCCAGCTCGCCGGGGAGTTCGCGGCGCAGGGCGCGCAGCGCGGTGGAGAAGGGGGCGAAGGGCAGCCCGTCGGCGCCGATCTCCACGCAGCCGCCGAGTGCGACCACCGCCCCGCGGCTGCGGGCGGACGCGGCGAACTCCTCGACCAGGCGGGTCTTGCCGACTCCGGCCTCCCCGCCGATGAGCAGCGCCTGCGGCTCGCCCTCGCGGGCGCGTACGAGCGCGTCGTGCAGCGTGCCCAGTTCCTCGGCACGGCCGACGAACACGGGGCTGACGGACCGGGTCTCCACGGCCCCGAGCATCGCACGCGGGTCCGACAGTGCGGCACCGGTTTTCCGCGCAACGGCCGGAGCAGCGGCCCTCGTTCCCGCGGGAACGAGGGCCGCTGCCTGTCGGACGGCCACGGCCGGGGCCGGTCCCGCCGCGGTGTTCACGCGGTCCGGGCGGACCGTGGCCGCCGGAAGAGGCGGCTATGGCTCTCGTGCTCGGCGGTGTCCGTGTTCGCCTGGTGGCGGGCGGCGCGGCGGGCCCGGGCCGCCTCGCGGACCAGACGCTCGTGGTCGGCCCGGCGGATGAGGTCGGAGGTGCGCAGCTGCTGGAGCTCGTACTCGTGCATGGTGTGTCCTTCGAGGAGTGGCCGGTCACGGAGTGTTTCTCCGTGATGACCTCACTCTCGTCCCCCAGGCGGGGCCGCCACATCGGGAGAGTTCCGCATCTTCGGCGACGGGAGGGGCCTTAGACACGGCTGAGGGGCCTCAGGGGTTCCGTAAGGTGCTTACGGAACCGCCTGAGACCCCTCAGGAAGCGCGTGCTCTCAGCTCGCTGACGGCAGTCCGAGCAGGACGCCGGTGTACTTGAGGACGGCCAGGAACAGGCCGATGACGCCGAGCGCGACGCCCGCCCAGGCGACGGACTTGATCCAGGGGGCCTGGATCCGGCCCGGCGTGCCGAAGGCGGGCCGGGCGAGCGTCACGACGCCGGTGACCAGGGCGATGAGCGCGAACAGGCCGCCCCACAGGGCCGTGGTCTGCCAGGCGTCGCCGTAGACCGCCTGGATCTGCTGGGCCACGCCCGCGTTCTGGGCGGTCTCCAGCTGACCGATGAGGTTCTGGCGCGCGGAGGCGACGGTGCCGATCCAGCTGCCGGTGAGGGAGACGACGCCCAGGGCGGCGGAGACCACGGCGGCGGCACCCTGTCCGACACCGAAGGGGCGCTCCTCCTTGGTCTGCGCGTCGTCGGCCGCGGCCGGGACCTCGGTCTGGGGCACCTCGTCGGACTTGGTGGTGTCCACCGCCTTCTCGTCGGTCGTGGCCTGGGTGGCCTCGGTCTCGTCCACTGCGTTCGTTGCCATGTCTCGCACCGTAGGGTCGCTGTCTGAGAAGTCTCTTAATGATCGTCGTGAGCGGCACGCGCGCGTGCGGCGCGCCACTCGGGCGCCAGCACCGACCAGACTTCGAGATCGTGCCGTAGCCCACCATAGGGGTGGGCCTCGCGCCGCACACCGTCCCGGGCCATGCCGAGGCGCCGCGCCACGTTCAAGCTGGGCCGGTTGGCGGAGGCGGCGACCCATTCGACGCGGTGGATGCCGCGCTGCTCGACGGCCCAGTCGATGAGGACCCGCATCGCGCGGGTGACCAGGCCGCGGCCCGTGGCGGCCGGCTCCAGCCAGCACCCGACCTCGCAGTTTCCGGTCGCCGCGTCGAAGTTCAGGAACAGCACCCCGCCCACCAGCGTCCCCTCCAGCCACAGGCCGTGCAGGGAGCCGGTGTCGGCGGCGCGCATGTCGGCGTAGCGCTGGAGCTTGGCCCGGGCCGAGGGCAGGTCCGTCTCGGTCGTGCCGAACGGGATGTACTGCCCGATGAACTCCCGCCCCCGTTCCAGGTGCGCCAGGAACTCCCCGGCGTGCCAGGGTTCCAGGGGCCTCAGCTCGGCGTCGTCACCCAGGGATATCGCGTACATCCCGCTGCCGCTCCTCCTCCGCCAGGACGTCCGCCACCTCGGCGTCCGTCGCGGCGGCCAGCCTCTCATGGGCGGCGCGGCTCTCGGGCGGCTCGATGCTGATGCGCGGCATGCGCTTGTCCAGCCAGCGGGGCAGCCACCAGTTGGCGCCGCCGAGCAGGTGCATCAGGGCCGGGACGAGCAGGGTGCGCAGCACGAAGGCGTCCAGGGCGACGGCGGCGGCCAGGGCGATGCCGAACATGGCGATCACCCGGTCGCCACTGAGGACGAAGGCCAGGAAGACGGAGATCATGATGACCGCAGCCGAGTTGATCACCCGGCTGGTCTCGGCGAGGCCGACGCGCACGGCACGCCGGTTGTCGCCGGTCTCCAGCCACTCCTCGTACATCCGGCTGACCAGGAAGACCTGGTAGTCCATGGAGAGGCCGAAGAGCACCGACACCATGATCACGGGCAGGAAGGGCTCGATGGGCCCGGCACTGCCGAGGCCGAGCAGTTCGCTGCCCCAGCCCCACTGGAAGATCGCGACCACCACTCCGAAGGCCGAGGCCACAGCGGCGACGTTCATCGCGGCGGCCTTCAGCGGGATGCCGACGGAGCGGAAGGCGAGCAGGAGCAGCAGACAGCCCAGGCCGATGACGACCCCGACGAACACCGGCAGCTTGGAGACGATGACGTCGGCGAAGTCGTCGTAGCCGGCCGTCATGCCCCCCACCTGCACGTCGAGCGAGGTGCCCGACTCGGCGCGCGGCAGTACCTCGCCGCGCAGCCGGTCGACGAGGTCGCTGGTGTCCTTGGACTGCGGGGAGGACTCCGGGACGACGGTGAGGTACGCGGTGTGGCCGCCGGCGTCGAAGGTCACCGGGGTGACCGAGGCGACGCCGTCGGTGGCACGGAGGGTGCCGTCGAGGTTGTCCAGGGCGAGCTTGTCGTCGGCGCCGTCGACCTTCGTGACGAGGGTGAGCGGGCCGTTCACGCCGGGGCCGAAGCCGTCGGCCAGGAGGTCGTAGGCCTGGCGGGTGGTCGCCGTCTTCGGGCCGTTGCCCTGGTCGGAGGTACCGAGGTGCAGGGAGAAGGTGGGCAGTGCGAGGACGCCCATGACGACCAGGGCGACCGCGCCGAGCACCTTGGGGTGGCGTTCCACGAAGGCCGACCAGCGGGCGGCGAAGCCGGTGGGCACCTCGGGTTCCGGCCCGTGCTCGGCGAGGCGGCGGCGCTCGCGGCGGCTGAGCGCGCGCATGCCGATGAAGGACAGCAGGGCGGGCAGCAGGGTCACGGAGGCGGCGACGGTGAGGATCACGGTGAGGCTGGCCGCTACGGCGACGCCGTTGAGGAAGCTCAGCCGGAGGATCAGCATGCCGAGCAGCGCGATGCAAACGGTCGCGCCCGCGAAGACGACCGCCCGTCCCGTGGTCGCGACGGCGTTGGTGGCGGCCTCGGTGACGGACAGGCCGCGCTTCAGCCCGCGCCGGTGCCGGGTGACGATGAACAGCGCGTAGTCGATGCCGACGCCGAGCCCGACGAGCATCCCCAGCATCGGTGCGAAGTCCGCGACGGTCATGGCGTGCCCGAGCAGCACGATCCCGGCATAGGCGGTGCCGACGCCGACCAGGGCGGTGGCGATGGGCAGCAGGGAGGCGGCGAGCGAGCCGAAGGCGAGGAACAGCACCACCGCGGCGACCATCACGCCGACGATCTCGGCGAGGTGCCCGCCGGAGGACTCGGTGAGCGCGACGGCGCTGCCGCCCAGCTCCACCTGGAGTCCGTCGGTCTCGGCGCTCTTGGCGGTGTCGACGACGGCCCGGGCCTCGCCCTCGGCGATGTCCTCGGCCTGGTCGTCGAAGGTGACCGAGGCGTACGCCGTGCGGCCGTCCCCGCTGATGCGGCCCGTGCCGGGTCCGTCGTAGGGGCTGGTGACCGAGGCCACCCCGGGGAGGTCCTCGATCCGGTCCAGGGTGCGGGTCATCGTCTGTTCGACGTCGGCGGCGCGGACGCTGCCGGAGGCGGTGTGCCAGACGACGGTGTCGCTGTCCCCGCCGAGCTGCGGGAAGCCCTCGTGCAGCAGCTCGGTGGCGCGGCCCGACTCGGTGCCGGGGACCTGGTAGTCGTTCGAGTACGTGGTGCCGGCGACGGCGGCGCCGGCGGCGACCCCCGCGAACGCGAGGAGCCACAGCAGGACGCTGAGCAGACGGCGCTGGACACACCAGCGTGCGAGGGCTGCCACGAAACGTGCTCCCGGATTTGCCTTGTGTGGATCTTTGGCCGGGAACAGTCGTACATGAACTGAACAGCCAGCAAAGAACGCATGAGCAATGCGCTGCCACTCTGACAAACGAAGGAGATCATTTGTCGGTTTCGTGGGCTTATTCACAGCGGCCGGGCTCAGTCGAACTGGTCCCCCAGCGCCATCACCATCACGCCCGCGATCAGCAGCCACAGTGCCCGCCGGGTACGGCCGCGCGAGCCCAGCACGGCGGCGGATGCGCAGACGGCGGCCCCGCTCGCGTAGGCGGCCGGGACGAGCGCCGGCGCGGGGCCGGTGAGGCGAAGCACGGCTGCGGCGAGTCCCGCGAGGGTCAGCGCGGCACCGGTGGCGGCGGCCGTCCAGCGGGCCCGCCGCGCGGCTCCCTCGTCCTGCTCCGGGTCAGCGGCCTCGTCCTGCACGGCGGCCGCCTCCGAGTCCGCCATCTCTGGATCGGTGCCGGAATCAGGACGTCCACTCATGGCCGAGACGGTAGCGCGCCGGGAGGCGAAAACCGGGTGCGGGGCCCGCGGGCCGGCTGTTAGCGTCCGCTGGTCCGAGGAATACCCGCGGCCTCCCGCCGCCCGGCCGAAGCAGGTGCGTGTATGACGGTCCGACCGAGCTCCTCCGCATCCCCTTTCTTCCTCAAGGACTCAAGGAGCCCGTCCACCGATGTCGGACATCACTTCCCGGACCTCGAACGACCCCCTCACTGACCGTGTGCGCCACCCCGGCTACCCGCGCAGCAACGGCTACGACGCCCGTTGGACCATCGACAACCAGATGGGCCCGCACGCGCTGTGGCTGCTGGAGTGGCTGGCCCCCGCCCTGGGGCTCGACACGCTGAGCCCCGGCTCCCGCGTGCTCGACCTGGGCTGCGGCCGCGCCATGACGTCCGTCTTCCTCGCCAGGGAGTACGACGTCCAGGTCACCGCCGCCGACCTGTGGGTCAAGCCCGACGAGAACGCCGGGCGCATCGCCGAGGCGGGCGTCGCCGACCGCGTCCTGCCCGTACTCGCCGAGGCGCACGACCTGCCGTTCGGCGCGAACAGCTTCGACACGATCGTCTCGATCGACGCCTACCAGTACTTCGGCACCGACGACCTCTACCTGCCCCACCTGACGCGGCTGCTGAAGCCCGGCGGGCGGATCGGCGTCGTCGTACCGGCGCTGCGCGAGGAGATCGACGGCGTCGAGCCGCCGGAGCACCTCAAGCCGTACTGGGAGCCGGACTTCTGGTGCTTCCACACCGCGGCGTGGTGGCGGCGCCACTGGACCCGCAGCGGGGCCGTGGAGGTCGAGACCGCGGACTGGCTGGAGGACGGCTGGCGCGACTGGCTGCGCTGGTGCGAGGTCGTGGCCGGGGAGCACACGGACGCGTGGCACGTCCGGATGGCCGGCCAGTGCGCCGAGATGCTGCGCCTGGACCGGGGCGAGACGCTGGGCTTCGTCCGGGTCGTGGGCCGCCGCCTCTGAGTGAATGACGCGGGGGACGCACCGGGTCCGGTGCGTCCCCCCTCGCCGGGTCCACGGGAGGTCAGCCCTCGCTGACGCCCAGCTTCTCCAGGATCAGCTCCTTGACGCGTGCCGCGTCGGCCTGGCCACGGGTCGCCTTCATGACCGCGCCGACGAGCGCACCGGCCGCGGCCACCTTGCCGCCGCGGATCTTGTCCGCGACGCCCGGGTTGCCGGCGATGGCCTCGTCGACGGCGGCCGTCAGCGCGCCCTCGTCGGAGACGACCTTCAGACCGCGCTGGTCGACGACCTCGTCCGGGGTGCCTTCGCCCGCGAGGACGCCCTCGATGACCTGCCGGGCCAGCTTGTCGTTCAGGTCGCCCTTCGTGACGAGCTCGGTGACCCGGGCCACCTGCGCCGGCGTGATCGCCAGCTCGTCGAGGGCCTTGCCCGACTCGTTGGCGCTGCGGGCCAGCTCGCCCATCCACCACTTGCGGGCGGAGGCGGCGTCCGCCCCGGCCTCGATCGTGGCGACGATCGGCTCCAGCGCACCGGCGTTGAGGATCGCCTGCATGTCGGTGGCCGAGACGCCCCACTCCTCGCGGAGCCGGTTGCGGCGGACCAGCGGCAGCTCGGGCAGACCGGCGCGGATCTCCTCGACCCACTCGCGGGACGGGGCCACCGGGACGAGGTCGGGCTCCGGGAAGTACCGGTAGTCCTCGGCCTCCTCCTTCACCCGGCCCGAGGTCGTCGACCCCGTGTCCTCGTGGAAGTGCCGGGTCTCCTGGATGATCGTGCCGCCGGACGACAGCACGGCCGCGTGCCGCTGGATCTCGAAGCGGGCCGCGCGCTCCACCGAGCGGAGCGAGTTGACGTTCTTCGTCTCCGAGCGGGTGCCGAACTTCTCGGTGCCGTTCGGGCGCAGCGACAGGTTCACGTCGCAGCGCATCTGGCCCATCTCCATGCGGGCCTCGGAGACGCCGAGCGCCTTGATGAGCTCGCGCAGCTCACGGACGTAGGCCCGGGCGACCTCGGGCGCGCGCTCGCCGGCGCCCTCGATCGGCTTGGTGACGATCTCGATGAGCGGGATGCCGGCGCGGTTGTAGTCCAGCAGGGAGTGGGACGCGCCATGGATACGGCCGGTGGCGCCGCCGACGTGCGTCGACTTGCCCGTGTCCTCCTCCATGTGGGCGCGCTCGATCTCCACGCGGAAGGTCTCGCCGTCCTCCAGCTGCACGTCGAGGTAGCCGTTGAAGGCGATCGGCTCGTCGTACTGGGAGGTCTGGAAGTTCTTCGGCATGTCCGGATAGAAGTAGTTCTTCCGGGCGAAGCGGCACCACTCGGCGATCTCGCAGTTCAGCGCGAGGCCGATCTTGATGGCGGACTCGACGCCGGTCGCGTTGACGACCGGGAGCGCGCCGGGCAGGCCGAGGCAGACCGGGCAGGTCTGCGTGTTGGCCTCCTGGCCGAGTGCGGTCGAGCAGCCGCAGAACATCTTGGTCTTGGTGCCGAGTTCGACATGGACCTCGAGGCCCATGACGGGGTCGTACGACGCGAGTGCGTCCTCGTACGACACCAGGTCGGTCGTGGTGGTCACGGTGAGTACTTCCCTCTCAGCCCAGCAGGACGTCGTCGTCGCCCAGCCGCTTCAGCTCGCGGTAGAGGATGGCCAGGTTGGTGACGACCGCGGCGCCGGTCACGACGGCGTCGAGCAGCCGCAGCGTGTCGTTGTCTCCGCGGGCCTTCTTGATCTGCTTGTAGACACCGACGGCGCCGAACGCCGACGTGGCCATCGAGACGTACAGACCGGACTTGGACTTCTTGAAGCCCTTGGCCTTGGACAGTGCGCTCACAGCGACGGAGCCTCCTCGATCAGCGGGTGGCCCCACTTTTCCACGAAGGCGGCCTCGACGGCTGCGCCCACCTTGTACAGGCGGTCGTCCTTCATGACGGGGGCGATGATCTGCAGGCCGACCGGGAGGTTGTCCTCCGGGGCGAGGCCGCACGGCAGCGACATGGCCGCGTTGCCCGCCAGGTTGGTCGGGATGGTGCACAGGTCGGCGAGGTACATCGCCATCGGGTCGTCGGCGCGCTCGCCGATCGCGAAGGCGGTGGTCGGGGTCGTCGGGGAGACGATTACGTCGACCTGCTCGAACGCCTTGTCGAAGTCCTGCTTGATGAGCGTGCGGACCTTCTGGGCGCTGCCGTAGTAGGCGTCGTAGTAGCCGCTCGACAGGGCGTACGTGCCGAGCATGATGCGGCGCTTGACCTCGGGGCCGAAGCCGGCCTCGCGGGTCAGGGAGGTGACCGCCTCGGCGGAGTTCGTGCCGTCGTCGCCGGTCCGCAGGCCGTAGCGCAGGCCGTCGAAACGGGCGAGGTTGGAGGAGCACTCCGAGGGCGCGATCAGGTAGTACGCCGACAGCGCCAGGTCGAAGGACGGGCAGTCCAGCTCGACGATCTCGGCGCCCAGCTCCTTCAGCAGCGCGACGGACTCGTCGAACCGCTGGATGACGCCGGCCTGGTAGCCCTCGCCGCGGAACTGCTTGACGACGCCGACGCGCATGCCCTCGACGCTGCCGCCCAGGGCGGCCTCGACGACCGCCGGGACGGGCTCGTCGATGGACGTGGAGTCGAGCGGGTCGTGCCCGGCGATGACCTCGTGCAGCAGCGCCGCGTCCAGGACCGTACGGGCGCAGGGCCCGCCCTGGTCGAGGGAGCTGGAGAAGGCGACCATGCCGTAGCGGGAGACCGCGCCGTACGTCGGCTTCACACCGACCGTGCCGGTGACGGCGGCCGGCTGGCGGATGGAACCGCCGGTGTCGGTGCCGATGGCCAGCGGCGCCTGGAACGAGGCGAGCGCTGCGGAGGAACCGCCGCCGGAGCCGCCGGGGATCTTGGTCAGGTCCCACGGGTTGCCGGTCGGGCCGTAGGCGCTGTTCTCGGTGGAGGACCCCATGGCGAACTCGTCCATGTTGGTCTTGCCGAGGATGACGACGTCGGCGGCCTTGAGCCGCTGGGTGACGGTCGCGTCGTAGGGCGGGATCCAGCCTTCGAGGATCTTCGAACCGACGGTCGTGGGCACGCCCTCAGTGGTGAAGATGTCCTTCAGCGCCAGGGGCACGCCGGCCAGCGGGCCGAGCTTCTCGCCGCGCTCGCGCTTGGCGTCCACGGCACGGGCCTGGGCGAGGGCGCCCTCGCGGTCGACGTGCAGGAAGGCGTGCACCTTCTCGTCGACGGCCTCGATACGGGCGAGGTGGGCCTCGGTGACCTGCACCGCGGTGAGCTCGCCGGAGGCGATCTTCGCGGCGGTCTCGGCGGCCGTGAGCTTGATGATGTCCGTCATGGCTGTTAGTCCTCCCCCAGGATCTGCGGCACCTTGAAACGCTGCTGCTCCTGGGCCGGGGCGCCGGAGAGCGCCTGCTCGGGGGTGAGCGACGGACGGACCTCGTCCGCGCGCATGACGTTCGTCAGCGGGAGCGGGTGCGAGGTCGGCGGTACGTCTTGGTCGGCGACCTCACTGACGCGGGCGACCGCGCCGATGATGTCGTCCAGCTGTCCCGCGAAGTGGTCGAGCTCTTCGGGCTTCAGCTCCAGACGCGCCAGCCGGGCGAGGTGGGCGACCTCCTCGCGCGTGATGCCAGGCATGCAGCGATCCTCAGGGGTGAGTGAATGTGGTTTGGCCTAATCCTATGGGGCGGGAGGGCGTGCCCGTGAAACGGTTTGCCGGACCTTCGCGCCCCGGCCCCGCCAGGACGTGTCGGGTCCCGTGACTAGACGACCCGGCCCGAGTCGTCCGCCGCGGCCGCCGGCAGGGCGGCCCGGGGGCGCTGCCAGCCCCGGGAGCCCCGGGCGCGGAGCCAGGCCGTGGTCTCGTCCGGGGGCATCGCGGCGGCGACCAGCCAGCCCTGGACCGCGTCGCAGCCGAGGTCGCGCAGGCGCTCCCAGGTCTCGGCTGGTTGAGGGTGTCGGCGGCGCGCTGCGGATCCTCCAGGAGGACGTGTTCCGTGATCTCCAGTTGGAGCGCTCCCGCCGGGACGCCGTGCCGGGCGAGCCGGGCGGCGACGGAGCCGGCGAAGCCCGGGGTGTGCACGTCGCGCGGGGAGACGTTCACCGCGACCGGGACGAACAGGCCCTGTTCCCGCCAGCGCGCGACCTGGCCGAGCGCGGTCTCCAGCACGTACTCGGTGAGGTGGGGCATCAGGCCCGAGGACTCGGCGATCGCTATGAACTCGTCCGGGGGCACCTTGCCGCGCTCGGGGTGCACCCAGCGGACCAGGGCCTCCAGGCCCGCGACCTGCCCGTCGAAGCGGACCTTGGGCTGGTAGTGCAGATGCACCTCGTGCGCGTCGAGGGCGCGGCGCAGATCGCCCAGCAGGCCGAGGCGGTCGGGAGTGTTGGAGTCGCGCTTGGACTCGTAGACCTCGACGCCGGTGCGGTCCCGCTTCGCCTGGTACATCGCCACGTCCGCCCGCCGCAGCAGTCCTTCGGCGTCCAGGGCGTGGTCGGGGAAGACGGCGACCCCGGCGCTGGCCTCCAGGACGAGGGTGAGGCCGTCGAGGTCGAGGGGGGAGCTGAGGGCGGCGACGAGGGTGCGGGCGATCCGGGTCGCGGACGTGGTGGAATCTGCGACCGGCAGTAAGACGGCGAATTCGTCCCCGCCGAGCCGGGCGGCCTCGGCCCCGCGCGGCAGCGCCACCCGCAGCCGGTCGGCGATCTGCAGCAGCAGCCGGTCACCGGCGAGATGACCGAGCGTGTCGTTGACCGACCGGAACCGGTCGAGGTCGATCAGCATGAGGGCGGCGCGGGCGTCGATCCGCTCCGCGTCGTCCAGCGCGGTCCAGATGCGCTCCAGCAGCCACTGGCGGTTGGGCAGCCCGGTCAGCGGGTCGCGCAGCTGTTCCTCCGCGCGGGCCCGGGCTATCCACAGGGTGGAGTCCAGGGCGATCAGGGGGATGGAGAACAGCGGCAGCAGGATCGGCTTGGCGACGGCGACCACGCAGACCAGCGGCGCGATGCCGAGCAGCGCGACGGCGACCAGGCCCTGCCTGACCAGGGCGGTGCGGGCGACGGTGGGCAGTCCGGGGCGCGGGGCGTGCAGGTACCAGAGCAGGACGCGGGTGACCATCAGGTAGGCGACGGCGACGAAGGCCACCTGGGGTGCCGTGGCGAGCGTCCAGGCGGCGGGATCCGCCGGGGACTCGACGGACGGAACGGTTCCGAAGACGGCCAGCACGAGCGCGCCGGCGCCGATGCCGAGGAGGTCGACGGCGCCGTGCAGCACGCCCTGGCGCCAGCGGTTGCGGCGGGCTATGCCCACCAGCACGACGACCGTGAGGCTGACCATGCCGGCCGGCACCCAGCCGTAGAGCAGCAGCACGGCGAGGGTGAGGGCGGCGCCCGAGCCGGTGCCGCCCCACCAGCGGGAGCGGCCCAGCATGACGAGATGGCCGACGATGATGCCGGTCAGCACGGCCAGCGCCCACCCGGCCGTACCCGCCGGGAAGAGCGCGTGGCCGCCGGTGAAGGCGCGGTAGAAGCCGGCGCCCAGGACGAATCCGGCCGCCGCGACGACGGCCGCGGGCAGCGCGGGCCAGGACTGGTGCCGTTCGCCGTCGGGGTCGTCCGCGCCGGCGGGGAGGGGCGTGTGTTCGGTGATCGACTGTGCGCCGGGGCCGTCCACGGCGCGCCCCCCGTCACCCCGCCCGTCCGGGGTGTACTGTCCGACGGCGCGCACCTCCGCTCCCGGACGCCCCGCCGGCCGCACGGCCCCACGGACTGCACGCCATGCGACCGCCACACGGCGCAGCCGTGAGCCCGGCACGGCGCTCTCGGTCGGTTCCATTCCCGTCCCTCTCACAGCCGGCGGTGCCCACGCCCCGCGGCCCGGTGCCCGACATCCCTCAACGGCCCGCGCCCGAAAACCCTTCCCCGCGCTCTGTGCGAGCACGAGGATGCCCCGACCGCAGCTGGGCACGGCAGGCGCACATCTCAACAGTAGGCCGCAGAAGGCTTCCACGGGCAGCGGTCGCCGACGGTTGCCCGAATGCGCCCCGGCCACCCGTATGCATCTGGTATGCGCCGAACGGGTGGCCTTCAACCGCTACTCCTCGGCCGAAAGGGCGACTTCGGCCGCGGCTTCCGGTCCCTGCTCCAGCAGGACGCCGAAACCCTCCTCGTTCAGGACCGGAACCTTCAGCTGCATCGCCTTGTCGTACTTCGATCCGGGGCTGTCCCCCACGACGACGAACGACGTCTTCTTCGAAACCGAGCCGGTCACCTTCGCTCCGCGGCTCTGCAGCGCCTCCTTGGCGCCGTCCCGGGTGAAGTGTTCGAGGGTGCCGGTGACGACGACGGTGAGGCCTTCGAGCGGGCGCGGCCCCTCGTCCTCACCGGTGCTCTCGGCCTCCATGCGGACGCCCGCGGCCTTCCACTTGCGGATGATGTCGCGGTGCCAGTCCTCGGCGAACCACTGCTTGAGGGAGGCGGCGATGGTCGGTCCGACGCCCTCGGTGACCGCGAGCTCCTCCTCCGTGGCCTGGTCGATGCGCTCGATCGAGCGGAACTCGCGGGCCAGCGCCTCGGCCGCGACGGGTCCGACGTGACGGATCGACAGGCTGGTGATGACGCGGGCCAGGGGGCGCTCCTTGGCCGCGGCGATGTTCTCCAGCATGGCGACCGCGTTCTTGCGGGGCTCGCCCTGCTGGTTGGCGAAGATCGTGGCGACCTTCTCCTCGCCGGTCTTCGGGTCGCGCTTGGGCAGGCCGCTGTCCGGGTCGAGGACGTACGCCTTGATGGGCAGCAGCTGCTCGATGGTGAGGTCGAACAGGTCGCCCTCGTCGGCCAGCGGCGGGTCCTCGGGCTCCAGCGGGGCGGTGAGGGCCGCCGCCGCCACATAGCCGAAGTGCTCGATGTCCAGCGCCTTGCGGCCCGCCAGGTAGAACAGGCGCTCGCGCAACTGGGCCGGGCAGGTGCGGGCGTTGGGGCAGCGCAGGTCGACGTCGCCCTCCTTCATCGGCCGCAGCGGTGTGCCGCACTCGGGGCACTCGCCCGGCATGACGAACTCGCGCTCGGTGCCGTCGCGCAGGTCGGCGACGGGGCCGAGGATCTCCGGGATGACGTCACCGGCCTTGCGCAACACGACCGTGTCGCCGATGAGGACGCCCTTGGCCTTGACCACGTCCTGGTTGTGCAGCGTGGCGAACTCGACCTCGGAGCCCGCGACCGTGACCGGCTCGACCTGGGCGTAGGGGGTGACGCGGCCGGTGCGGCCCACGCCCACGCGGATGTTGACGAGCTTGGTGTTGACCTCCTCCGGCGCGTACTTGTACGCGATCGCCCAGCGCGGGGCGCGCGAGGTGGAGCCGAGGCGGCCCTGCAGGGGGATCTGGTCGAGCTTGACGACGACGCCGTCGATCTCGTGCTCCACGGAGTGGCGGTTCTCGCCGAAGTAGGCGATGAACTCCCGGACGCCTTCCAGGCCGTCGACCACCTTGTTGTGCCGGGATGTGGGCAGGCCCCACGTCTTGAGCAGGTCGTAGGCCTGGGAGAGGCGGGTCAGGCCGGTGAAGCCCTCCAGGGCGCCGATGCCGTGGACCACCATGTGCAGGGGGCGGGTGGCGGTGACGCGCGGGTCCTTCTGGCGCAGGGAACCGGCGGCCGCGTTGCGCGGGTTGGCGAAGGGCTTGTCACCGGCCTCGACGAGGCGGGCGTTGAGCTCCTGGAACTTCTCCATCGGGAAGTAGACCTCGCCGCGGATCTCCACGAGGTCGGGGACGGAGTCGCCCTTGAGGCGGTCGGGGATCTCGGCGATCGTGCGCACGTTGGGCGTGATGTCCTCACCCGTGCGGCCGTCGCCGCGGGTGGCCGCGCGGGTGAGGCGGCCGTGCTCGTAGGTGAGGTTCACGGCGAGGCCGTCGACCTTGAGCTCGCACAGGAAGTGGTACTCCTGCTCGCCCAGTTCCCTGGCGATGCGCTCCGTCCAGGCGGCCATCTCCTCGTCGTTGAACGTGTTGTCGAGGGAGAGCATGCGCTGACGGTGCTCGACCGCCGTGAACTCCGTCTCGTAGGACCCGGAGACCTTCTGGGTCGGCGAGTCCGGCGTGCGCAGCTCCGGGTGCTCCTCCTCCAGCGCCTCCAGGGAACGCAGCAGCTGGTCGAACTCCGCGTCGCTGACGACGGGAGCGTCCTTCACGTAGTAGCGGAAGCGGTGCTCCTCGATCTGCTCCGCGAGGCGCGCGTGCTTCTCCCGTGCCTCGGCGGGCACCGTCGTCGTCTCCGCTTGCTTGTCGCCGGCCACCGTGTCGTCCTCCCGTTACTCTGGGTTGTCCGCGAGGGATCTCGCCGCCCGGGCGCAGTGCGCGAGGGCCGTGCGCGCGTACCCCGGGGAGGCCCCCGCGAGTCCGCACGCCGGGGTGACCGTGACCGCCTCCGCGAGAAGCCCCGGAGACAGCCCCAGCCTGCGCCACAGCGTCCTGACACCCATGACGCTACCGGCAGGGTCTGACAATGGGCCCTCGGTGCCCGGGACGACACCGGCGAAGAGCCGGGTGCCGCCCTCTACGGCCTCCCCGATCGCCTCGTCGTCACGCTCGGTGAGCAGCGAGAAGTCGAAGGAGACGGCGGCCGCTCCGGCCCGGCGGAGCAGGGCGAACGGCACGTCCGGGGCGCAGGAGTGGATCACGACCGGGCCGGACGTGTGCACTCCGACGAGGTCGCGCAGGGTCTGCTCGACGACCTGCCGGTCGACGGCCCGGTGGGTGCGGTAGCCGCTGGCGCTCTTCACCTGCCCGCGCAGGACGGCCGTCAGCGACGGCTCGTCGAGCTGGAGGACGAGCTGCGCGCCGGGGATCCGCCGCCGCAGTTCGGCCAGGTGCTGGCGCAGTCCCTCGGCGAGGGAGGCGGCGAGGTCGCGGCAGGCACCGGCGTCGGAGAGGGCCGCCTCGCCGTTCCTGAGCTCCAGGTTGGCGGCGAGGGTCCAGGGGCCGACGGCCTGGACCTTCAGCGGCCCCTCGTACTCCTGCGTGAACTCCTCCAGGGCGTCGAGGTCCTCGCCGAGCCAGGAGCGGGCCCGCTTGGTGTCCCGCCCCGGCCGGTCCCCGAGCCGCCACCCGCTGGGCTCCACGCGCGCGTACAGCTCGACGAGCAGGCCGGCGGTCCGCCCGATCATGTCCGCGCCGGGGCCGCGGGCGGGCAGTTCGGGCAGGAAGGGGAAGTCCTCGAAGGTGCCGGTGACGGTCTTGGCGGCCTCACGGGCGTCGCCGCCCGGCATGGATCCCACGCCGGTGGCCGCGCCGAACCTGAACTGGCTGTTTTCGCTCACCGGAGAAGCCTACGCAGCCCCTTGACCGGGGTCAGCCTCCCGGTCGCACCGTGAGGTCGTTGACCTCCGCGTCCCTCGGCAGATCGAGGGCCATCACGATCGTCGTGGCGACCGACTCGGGGTCGATCCACTTCGAGGCGTCGTACTCCTTGCCCTCCTGCTGGTGGACCTTGGCCTGCATGGGGCTGGCCGTGCGGCCGGGGTACACCGAGGTGACGCGGACCCCGTTGCCGTGCTCCTCGTGGCGCAGGGAGTCGGCGAGGGCCTTCAGGCCGTGCTTGGAGGCGGCATACGCGGACCAGTCGGCGTGGGCGTTGAGTCCCGCGCCGGAGTTGACGAAGAGCACGTGGCCGCGGGCGGCGCGCAGTTGGGGCAGGAAGTGGCGGGTCAGCTCGGCGGGGGCGATCAGGTTGACGTCGATCTGGTGGCGCCAGGCCTTCGGGGTGAGCTCGCCGACCGGGCCGAGGTCGACCACGCCCGCGATGTGCAGCAGCGAGTCCACGCGGTCCGGCAGCGACTGGTGGGAGAAGGCCCAGGAGAGCCGGTCGGGGTCGGCGAGGTCACCGACCAGGGTCCGCGCCCCGGGGAACGCGGCCGCCAGTTCCTTCGCGCGGCCCGCGTCGCGCGCGTGCAGCACGAGGTCGTCCCCGCGCGCGTGCAGACGGCGGGCCACGGCCGCGCCGATGCCGGAGCCGGCTCCGGTGATCACATGAGTAGCCATGCCCGCCATGCTCGCATCAGCACCGGCTCACTCGATGCCCCGGCTCTCCTCCAGGTACGCCAGCGCCCCCACCGGCTCCTCGGCGAAGAACACCAGGTCGGTCAGGGGCCGGGGCAGGAAGCCCTCGGCGTCCATGCGGCGGAACTGCTCCTTCAGGCCGTCGTAGAAGCCCGCGGTGTTGAGCAGGACCACCGGCTTGTCGGTGTGCCCGTGCTTCTTCAGCTCCAGGATCTCGGTCGCCTCGTCGAGCGTGCCCGTGCCGCCGACCATGATCACCACGGCGTCGGCCCGCTCCAGGAGCAGCTTCTTGCGCTCGGCGAGGTCCTTCGCGACGACCATCTCGTCGACGCCCGGGCGGGCCTTGGCCGCGAGGAACTGCACGGAGACGCCGGCCAGCCGGCCGCCCGCCTCCTGCACCCCGTCGGCGACCACCTTCATCAGGCCGACGTCGGAGCCGCCCCACACGAGCGTGTGACCGCCCTTGCCCAGCAGCGTGGCGAACTCCCGTGCGGGGCGGGTGTAGCGCTCGTCGAGGTCGGCGGCGGACAGGAAGACACAGATGTTCATGAACCCACCGTACGGGCCCGGTCGGCCGCGGCGGTGAGCCGCATTTTGGACTGCCGGTGCGGCAGGCGCTCCCAGTCGTCCATGAACCGGGCGTCCAGGCCGTGCTGGGCGGCGAGGTCGGTGAGGGTCCGCGTCCGGTAGTAGAAGTCCTCGTGCAGGACCTGGTGCTCCTCGCCCTCGGTGCGGTCGAAGGTGAAGTCGAAGAACCCGCCGGGCGCGAGGATCCGGCCGACGTTCGCGAAGCACTCGTCGATGACGTGCAGCGGCGAGTGCGAGAAGACGCTGTGCGCGTGCACGACGTCGAAATGCGCGTCCGGCAGGAAGGCGAAGGTGAGGTCACGGGAGAGCGCCAGGTAGGGCAGTTTGGGCTGGAGTTCCTCGGCCACGAGGGTGTCCTGGGCGGCGAGCAGGATGTGCGGCGAGATGTCGATGCCGTAGTAGTGCCCGGTGTCGAGGTGGCCGATGAACAGCCGTCCGGCGCGCAGGTTGCCGCAGCCGATCTCCAGCATCCGGTGGTGCGGCCGCAGGCCGTGGCCGACCAGGTAGTCGAACTGCATGCGACCGATCCGCGCCCACTGCTCGCGTGAGGGGTTGTGCCCCACCGCCGCCTCGGCGCTGCGGGCCGCGTCCGACGCCATCACGGCCCGGTAGTAGGCGATGTGGTCGGGGTGGCGCAGCCGCAGCCAGGCGTCGCGCACCGCACGCCGGGCGTGCGCTGGCACGCGCTCCGGATGGCGCAGGGCGTACCGGACCTGGTGGAGCAGGCGGGAGCGGTTTCCGGCAGCCGGTTCCTTGGCGCGCATGGGGGCCTCCTGCGGCGAGGGAAGAACTCCGCTTCAGCCTGCGCTGTACGGGAGGAGTCGGCTACCCAAGGAGGGGCGATCGTGACGACAGGGCATCGCATCACCATCGAGCGCAGCGACCGGCACGTGCGCGTGGTGCACGGCGGGCAGGTGCTGGCGGAGAGCGACCGGTCGCTGGTGCTGCGCGAGACGGGCTGTCCCGAGCGGTACTACATCCCGCCGGAGGATGTGCGACTGGACCTGCTGACGGCGTCCGACGCGCAGACGTACTGCCCGTTCAAGGGCACCGCCTCCTACTGGTCCGTGCCGGACGCGGAGAACCTCGTCTGGGCGTATCCGGACCCCAAGCCGGACGTCGCCGGGATCAAGGACCACCTGTGCTTCTACGAGGTGGAAGTGTTCTGATCGGCTGACGCGCCGCCCGCCTCATCGATGAACACCGCGGCGTGCGGCAGTCTGCATGAGCATGGACAAGAAGATCCTTTCGCGCGACGGCACCCGCATCGCCTACGAGAGCACCGGCCGCGGCCCGGCGGTCGTCCTGGTGAGCGGCGCGATGTCGACGGGCGGCACCCTGGCGCCGCTCGCCGTGTCGCTCTCCGAGCGTTTCCAGGCCGTGGTGTACGACCGCCGGGGCCGCGGCGCCAGCGCGGACACCGCGCCGTACGCCGTGGAGCGTGAGGTCGAGGACCTGGGAGCGGTGATCGAGGCGGTGGGCGGCGAGGCGCTCCTGTACGGCATCTCCTCGGGCGGCGCTCTGGCGCTGGAGGCGGCGGCGAGCGGACTGCCGGTGCGGCGCGTGGCCGTCTACGAGACGCCCTTCGCGATGTCGGAGGAGGGTGCCAGGGAGCGTGCGCAGTACACCGAGCGGCTGACGGAGGCGCTCGGCGAGGGGCGGCGCGGGGACGCGGTCGAGCTGTTCCTGCGGCTGACCGGTCTGGCCGAGGGGGTGATCCAGGGCGCCCGGCAGTCCCCCATGTGGGCCGGGATGGAGGCGATGGCCGCGAGTCTCGCCTACGACGACGCCGTGATGGGCGACGGCCGGGTCCCCCGCTCCCGGCTGGGCTCGGTCGGCGTCCCGGTCCTGGCGGTCGCGGGCGACGCGAGCCCCTCGTGGCTGCGCGAGGCGGCCCGGGCGATCGCGGACTCGGTCCCCGAGGGCACGTACCGCACGCTCCAGGGGCAGACCCACATGGTCGAGCCGAACGTGCTGGCGCCGGTGCTGTCGGAGTTCTTCAGCCGGGACTGACGGGTTCTTCAGCGGGGACTGACGGGTTCTTCCGCCGGGCTGACCGGCCTCGGCCGGGACCGAGGCGGGCGGCACGCGGGCACGCGCGCGTGGAACCCGCGTCCGGGTGCGCGCAGCGGCGGGGTCAGGCCACGCCCGCCGTCGCCCGGGTCGTCGTCGCGATCGTCGCCGAGCCCACCACGCGCGTGCCGTCGTACAGCACGATCGCCTGGCCCGGGGCGACGCCCCGGACGGGCTCGGCGAACGTGACCTCCAGGGAGCCGTCGACGAGTTCGGCGGTCACCTCGGTCTCGCCGCCGTGGGCGCGCAGCTGGGCCGTGTAGGTGCCGGGGCCGGTGGGGGCGGCACCGCACCAGCGGGGCTTGATCGCCGTGAGGGCGCTGACGTCCAGGGCGGAGGCCGGGCCGACGGTCACGGTGTTGTCCACCGGCGAGATGTCGAGGACGTAGCGCGGCTTGCCGTCGGGGGCGGGGGTGCCGATGCGCAGGCCCTTGCGCTGGCCGATGGTGAAGCCGTACGCGCCCTCGTGCGTGCCGAGCTTGGCGCCGGACTCGTCGACGATGTCGCCCTCGGCGCGGCCGAGCCGGTTCGCCAGGAAGCCCTGGGTGTCGCCGTCGGCGATGAAGCAGATGTCGTGCGAGTCGGGCTTCTTGGCCACGGCCAGGCCCCTGCGCTCGGCCTCGGCGCGGATCTCGTCCTTGGTGGTGACGGTGTCGCCGAGCGGGAACAGGGCGTGGGCGAGCTGCCGGTCGTCCAGGACGCCGAGGACGTACGACTGGTCCTTGGCCATGTCGGAGGCGCGGTGCAGTTCGCGGGTGCCGTCCTCGCGCACGATGACCTGGGCGTAGTGGCCCGTGCAGACCGCGTCGAAGCCCAGCGCGAGCGCCTTGTCGAGGAGGGCGGCGAACTTGATCTTCTCGTTGCAGCGCAGGCAGGGGTTGGGGGTGCGGCCGGCCTCGTACTCGGCGACGAAGTCCTCGACGACGTCCTCACGGAAGCGGTCGGCGAGGTCCCAGACGTAGAACGGGATGCCGATGACGTCCGCGGCGCGGCGGGCGTCGCGTGAGTCCTCGATGGTGCAGCAGCCCCGTGCGCCCGTCCGGAAGGACTGGGGGTTGGCGGAGAGCGCGAGGTGGACGCCGGTCACGTCGTGGCCCGCTTCGGCCGCACGGGCGGCGGCGACGGCGGAGTCGACACCGCCGGACATGGCGGCCAGGACGCGGAGGGGGCGGGGGCGCTGCGGGGTCTCAGTCATAACCCTTCCAGGGTAAGGGGGCGCGGGAACCAGGACCGCCGGGTATCCGTTGACGATCACATGGGACAGCGGAAGGCTTCGAGGGACGGCGACCGGAAGGTCGGCCGCCGCGCGCTGCTGATCGGTGGCACGGTGGCCGCGGCGGGCTCCGCCGTCCTGGCCCGGGACGAGCTGGCGAGACTGTGGTGGCGCACCCCGGGCGTCGAGAAGCCGCGCGAGGCGGGCGCGGTCGACTACAAGGGCGCGCGCTGGGTGGCGGCGTCGGACGCGAACTGGCGCCGCGCGGACCGCCCCGACGACTTCGGCATAGACATGGTGATCGTGCACGTCACGCAGGGCAGCTTCGACAGCGCGGTGAAGGCCTTCCGGGACCCGGGGCACAAGGCGGCCACGCACTACATCGTCCGCCAGGACGGGCACGTCACGCAGATGATCCGCGAGCTGGACGTGGCGTACCACGCGGGCAACCGCGACTACAACGAACGCAGTGTCGGCATCGAGCACGAGGGCTTCGTGGACCGCCCGCAGGACCTCACGGACGAGATGTACGAGGCCTCGGCCCGTCTCACGGCCCGGATCTGCGCCCGCTACGACATACCCGTCGACCGCGAGCACATCATCGGCCACGTGGAGGTCCCGGGCACGGACCACACGGACCCCGGCCCGCACTGGGACTGGGACAAGTACATGCGCCTGGTGCGCCGGGCGCGCACGACGCCGGCCTGACCGGTCAGAACGGGGCGGCGACGAGCGCGACGGCCGGTGCCAGGCCCTGGCCCACGGCCCCGCGCCACAGCCTCCGGGGGAACGACAGGGCGAAGACCTGTGTGACGACGTGCACCTGCGGAGTGTCCGCCGGACCCGGCCCCGGCGAGGGCGCACGCCGATACACCACATGTCGATACACGTGCCCCGCCCCCGTCCCGCGCCGGGCGCTACGTCAGCCCGGCCGCCCGGGCCCGTTCCACCGCCGGGCCGATGGCCTTGGCCAGGGCCTCGACGTCGGCCTCGGTGGAGGTGTGGCCGAGGGAGAAGCGCAGGGTGCCGCGGGCCAGGTCGGGGTCGGTGCCGGTGGCGAGGAGGACATGGCTGGGCTGGGCGACGCCGGCGGTGCAGGCGGAGCCGGTGGAGCACTCGATGCCCTGGGCGTCGAGGAGGAGCAGCAGGGAGTCGCCCTCACAACCGGGGAAGGTGAAGTGCGCGTTGGCCGGGAGGCGCCCTTCCGGGTCCGGGTCGCCGCCGAGGATCGCGTCCGGTACGGCGGAACGGACCGCGTTGACGAGGGAGTCGCGCAGGGCGCCGATCTCGCGGGCGAACCACGCGCGCTGCTCGGCGGCCAGCCGCGCCGCGACGGCGAAGGAGGCGATGGCCGGGACGTCGAGGGTTCCGGAGCGCACATGGCGTTCCTGACCGCCGCCGTGCAGCACCGGTACGGGGGTGTGCTCCCGGCCGAGGATCAGCGCGCCGATGCCGTAGGGGCCGCCGATCTTGTGGCCCGAGACCGTCATCGCGGCAAGGCCCGAAGCGGCGAAGTCCACGGGGATCTGGCCGAAGGCCTGAACGGCGTCCGAGTGCAGTGGTACTCCGAACTCGGCTGCCACGTCGGCGAGTTCACGGACGGGCAGGATCGTCCCGATTTCGTTGTTGGCCCACATGACGGTGGCGAGGGCCACGTCGCCGGGGTTGCGGGCGATCGCCTCACGCAGGGCGTCCGGGTGGACGCGGCCGTGGGAGTCCACCGGCAGGTACTCGACGGTGGCGCCCTCGTGTTCGCCGAGCCAGTGCACGGCGTCGAGGACCGCGTGGTGCTCGACGGGGCTGGCGAGGACGCGGGTGCGGGCCGGGTCGGCGTCACGGCGTGACCAGTAAAGGCCCTTGACGGCGAGGTTGTCGGCCTCTGTGCCGCCCGAAGTGAGGACGACCTCGCTGGGGCGGGCGCCGAGGGCTTCGGCGATGGTCTCGCGGGCCTCCTCGACGGTGCGGCGGGCCTGCCTGCCGGATGCGTGGAGGGAGGACGCGTTGCCGGTGGCACCCAGCTGCGCGGTGAGCGCCTCTGCCGCCTCCGGGAGCATCGGGGTGGTCGCGGCGTGGTCGAGGTAAGCCATGGTGAGCCCGATTCTACGGCTCCCCTTCGACCGGCCTCAGAGCAAGGCTGGCCGAACGTGAACCGCCGTACTGCGCTGCGCCGGCCCGTCGTCCCCGGGCCCGGCCGCGGCGCACCGGCTTACGGCTGTCCGACGGCGGCTCAGAAGCTCCACGAGATGGTGCTGTCGAACTCCATGAAGGCGGCGAGGACCAGCAGGTCGGCGACGCCCAGGCCCAGGCCCAGCAGGGCGCGGCCGCGGCGCTCGGTGCCGCGCCACAGGGCGATGCTCGCCAGCACGATGGCGATCGGGCCGAGGAAGAGGTTGAGCACGAGCAGGCCGAGCAGGCCGAGGATGAAGGACGCGACGGCCATGCCGTCGGTGTCACGGATGCCGGTGCGGCGCGAGGCCGGAGCGGTGAGCTGCATGGTGATCGACTCCCGAAGTCGGTGCGAAGGGATGGCGAACGGCGTCAGTGGGCCTGCGTGTGGCGCCGGCGGCCGCGCTCGCGGACCGCGAAGACGCCGAGCCAGACGGCGATGACGGCGCCCGCGGCCAGGGAGAAGGTGAGCGGCGCGTGGGCCACGGTGCCCAGGACGACACCCAGCAGCAGGAGCGCGGCGACGATGAACAGCATGGGAAACAGCCCCCAGAATTTCGGTGAACGGTTGTGGTTACAGTTGTTCACTGACTTCCCAGTCTAGCGCTTCTCATGACTTTCCAATTCCAGAGAACAGTTGTTAACTGCATGGTATGAGTCACACCCTCGGCATCCGGCAGGCCCAGAAGCAGAAGACCCGGCAGGCACTCCTGGACGCGGCCCTGGCGCTGCTGGAGGAGCAGAGCCTGAGCAGCCTGGGACTGCGGGAGGTCACCCGCGCCGTCGGAGTCGCCCCGACCGCCTTCTACCGCCACTTCCGGTCCACGGCGGATCTGGGCGTGGCCCTGGTCGAGGAGGCGCTGGGCAGCCTGCACCCGATGATCCGGACGACGGTGTCCACGACGGGCGACCCCGAGGAACGCGTCGCGCGCGCCATCGACCTGATCGCCCGTCACGTCGACGGGTACCCCGCCCATGTCCGGTTCATCGCCCGTGAACGACATGGCGGAGTCCAGCCGGTCCGGGAGGCGATACGGGACCAACTGGCCCGCTTCGCCCAGGAGGTCAAGACCGAGCTGGCCAAGGACCCGGTGGCGCGCGGCTGGAGCGAGGACGACCTGCTGATGCTCGCGCACCTCTACGTCGACCAGATGCTGAGCACGGCTTCGCTGTTCCTGGAGGCCCTGGAAGGACCGGAGGAGGAGCGCGCGGACCGGACCCTGCACGTCACACAGCTGGCGACCCGTCAGATGCGGCTGATCGGCCTCGGCCGGCAGCATTGGCTGGATTGAACTCCTCGGGCGAGGCGCACACGCGCATCCGCTAACGCACAGGGGCGGCGCGCCCGTGCGCCGGACGCGCCGCCCCTGCCTGCCCCGGGCGGACCCGGGCCTTCCTTACGCCTACTGCTCCTTCTGCGACTGCTGAGGCTGCTGCCCCTGCCCCTGCCCGCCCGCGGCCTGGCCACCGCCACCCGGGCCGCCGCAGCCGCCGCCCTGACCGCCATGGGGACCGCCCTGGCCGCCCTGACCGCCCCCCGGCGCGCCGCTGGGCATTCCCGAAGGGGCCCCGGACGGTGCACCCGTGGGCTCGCTCCCACCGAGGCGGCACCCGAGGGAGCTCCGGAGGGTGCGCCGGAGGGTGCGCCGGAAGGGGCGCCCGAGGCCGCCCCCGACGGCGCCCGGCAGGCCTGCTGCTGCCCGGCCCCGCCCCCGCTGTTCGAGGACGACGAGGAGTCCCCCGACCCGCAGGCCGCCAGCGCCAGGGCGACAGCGCCAGCAGGGCCACGGCGGGAAGGAGACGCGCACGCTTCATGGGACAGCTCCAGGGAGGTCGAGGGCGTCCTGAGGCGAGCACTCAACCAGCGCCGTGTGGGCCTCCCTTGGGACCGGCCTGTGAACCGCCTGTCAGCGAGGCAAGGTTCAGCCCAGCCGGACCCGCGCCAGTTGCCGGGACTGCGCGACCAGCCGGTCCGTGCTGTCCCACACCTCGGCGTCCTCCTCCAGGAAGCCGCCCGCGAGGTTGCGCGTGGCGATCGACACCCGCAGCGGACCCGGAGCCGGACGGCAGCGCACGTGCACCGTCAGCTCGACCGTGGGGACCCAGCCCTTCAGCCCGATCTCGAAGGCGGTGGGCGGCAGCGCGTCCACCGCGAGCAGCAGGGAGAGCGGGTCGGGGTCGCGCCCGTCCTTGAGGCCGAACCAGGCCCGCATCTCGCCCTTGCCGGAGGGCTGCCCGAGGGCCCAGCCCAGGGTCGAGGGGTCGAGCTTGAGCATCAGCCGGTCCGCGATGGCCGAGCTGCCGTCGACCGGGGCGGGCCCGTCCTCCGGGCCGAAGCAGTGCTCCATCGGCGGCATCGCGGGGGGCCGGGCCGTCGTACGGACGTCGTCGGGCAGGGTGTCCAGGTCGCCGTAGGAGGCCAGCACGCGGATGCGTTCCACCTCGCGGCCCTCGTCGTCGTACTGGAAAAGGGAGGCCTGGCCGGTCGACAGGGTGCGGCCGGTGCGGACGACGTCCGTGCGGACGACCGCCGGGCCGGGCTGGGACGCGGTCAGGTAGTGCGCCGAGATCGTGAAGGGGTCGGCGTGCGGCAGGGCGTCCGCGAGGGCGCGGCCCAGGACGGCCAGCAGGTAGCCGCCGTTGACGGCGCTGATGATCGTCCAGCCGGCGGAGAGGTCGATGTCGTAGACGCCGGGCGCGCGGCGGGTGAGCGCGGTGTCGCGGTCGAACTCGCTGTCGCCGATCGTGGCCCGGGCGGCCGGGGCGGTGGCTGCTTCTGGCATGGCTGAACAGTACAAGATGTTGCTACTAAGCGGTAGCTTTGCAGAACGGGGCGGGCTTGGGTCACGCCTTGGTGAGACACGGGCAATTTCTCGGTAAGTGTCCGACTCGTCCGTAAACCCCGGGACCGGTCCCGGCCTCTGTACGGGCATGAGCCTCACCGGGACACCGTTTCTCTGCACGCTGGTCGTGCTGTCCGTCGCCGCCCTCGTCACTCCGCTGGTCCTCTGGTCGCGCATCCGCGGGCCCAGGGCCCTGCGCACCGCGGCCCGGGCGCTGATGCTGCTGTTCGCGCAGGGGACGGCCGTGGCCCTGGTCTTCACGCTCGTCAACAACGCCAACGACCTGTACGACAACTGGGCCGACCTGCTCGGCACCGGCGACCACGTGCAGCAGGCGGCGAATCTGGGCGCCGACGGCACGGGCGGCATCGCGCTCCGGAAGCTGCCCAAGGTGCGGCAGACCTTCGCCCCGGCCACCGGGCCCGGGATGAGCGCGGCCGGCGGGGTGCGGGTGACCCAGCTCCGGGGCCGGGTGTCGGGGGTGAACGCGGAGGTCTACGTCTGGCTGCCGCCCCAGTACCGGGAACCGGCCTACCGGCACTACCGGTTCCCGGTCGTGGAGTTGCTGCCCGGCTACCCCGGTTCGGCGAAGGCGTGGTTCGGCTCGCTGCACGCCCACGAGCAGCTGGAGCCGCTGATGCGCGACGGCCGGGTGGCCCCGTTCATCCTGGTCGCGCCCCGCACCAACCTGCTGGCCGGGGTGGACACCGGCTGCGCCGACATCCCGGGCACGGTGGACGCCGACACCTGGCTCAGCGTCGACGTGCCGAAGATGGTCATGGACAACTTCCGCGCCCAGTCCGCCCCGCGGGGCTGGGCCGTCGCCGGCTACTCGGCCGGGGCGCACTGCGCGGCGCGGCTCGCCATCGCGCACCCCGACCGCTACCGGGCCGCCGTCAGCATGTCCGGCTACAACGACCCCATCGGCGAACGCGACTCGCTCACCGCGCAGAGCCCGGCCCTGCGCACCGAGAACAACCCGTATCTGATGCTGCGCAGGTCACCCGTACCGCCGCGGGTCGCGCTGTACCTCTCCGGCCAGCCGCACGACGGCTACGAGGCCGCCGTGGCCCTGGAGCAGGCCGCGAAGGCCCCGACGACCGTGCACGTGGTGTACATCCCGAAGAGCGCGGGCGGTCACAACATGGCGCTGTGGCGGCCGCAGGTGGTCCCGGTGTTCCGCTGGCTGACCCAGCAGATGGGCGCACGGCCCGTCACGGCAGGACGGGCTGCTCCTCCTCGCTCACCGTCGAACGCCGGTGCCACGCCCGCGGAGCTCGCCAGTGGTACCGCATCGCGAGCAGGCGCAGTACGAAGGCGGTGATCACCGCGAGAGAGCTGGTCAGCGGGTTCAGGGAGTCATACCGGATGCACAAGGCGGCCAGGGCGGAGCCGACGATGGCCGGGACCGCGTACAGGTCACGGTCCCAGCGCAGCAGCGAGGGGACCTCGTTGGCGAGCACGTCCCGCAGCACACCGCCGCCCACGGCGGTGGTCAGCCCCAGACCGGCGGAGGCGGTCAGGCCGAGCCCGTACTCGTACGCCTTGATCGTGCCGGCGACGCAGAACAGACCGAGGCCGGCCGCGTCGAAGACGTTCACCGCGACCTGGATGCGCTCGACCTGGGGATGCAGGAAGAAGACGAGGAGGGTGGCGAGCAGCGGGGTGAGGAAGTACCCCAGGTCCGTGAAGGCCGCGGGCGGTACGGCTCCGATGACCAGGTCCCGGAAGAGCCCGCCGCCCAGCGCGGTGACCTCTGCGAGGACGGCCATGCCGAACACGTCGAAGTTCTTGCGCACGGCCAGCAGGGCGCCGGAGATCGCGAAGACGAAGATGCCGATCAGGTCGAGCGTGTGCTGGACGGACGGGCTGAAGAGTTGCTGGAGCACCCGAACATCTTTACCCATGGGTGAGCCCCCGCCCCCCATGTACGGGGCGGGGGCTCGGGCCGGACTACTTCTCGACGGGCTCGGAGACGATCTCCTTGGCCGAGGACAGCAGCTTGGTGTCCTGCGGCTGCTGGTCCTCGAAGTTCTCCGGGTGGTGACAGGCGACCTGCTGCCCGGCCCGCAGCTCCTTGAGCGGCGGCTCGGTCGTCTTGCAGATCTCCGTCGCCTTCCAGCACCGCGTGTGGAAGCGGCAGCCGCTCGGCGGGGCGATCGGCGAGGGCACGTCGCCCTTGAGCAGGATGCGCTCGCTCTTGACGCCCCGGCGCTTGGGGTCCGGGATCGGCACGGCCGACAGCAGCGCCTTGGAGTACGGGTGCATCGGCGACTTGTACAGCTTGTCGCGGTCGGCCAGCTCGACGATCTTGCCGAGGTACATCACCGCGATCCGGTCGGAGACGTGCCGGACCACCGACAGGTCGTGCGCGATGATCACGTACGTCAGGCCCAGCTCCTCCTGGAGGTCGTCCAGCAGGTTCACCACCTGCGCCTGGATCGACACGTCCAGCGCGGAGACCGGCTCGTCCGCCACGACCAGCTTCGGGTTGAGCGCGAGCGCACGGGCGATGCCGATGCGCTGGCGCTGGCCGCCGGAGAACTCGTGCGGGTAGCGGTTGTAGTGCTCGGGGTTGAGACCGACCACCGACAGCAGCCGCTGGACCTCCTTCTTCACACCGCCCTCGGGGTTGACGCCCTGGAGCCGGAAGGGGGCGCCGACGATCGTGCCGATGGTGTGGCGGGGGTTCAGCGAGGAGTACGGATCCTGGAAGATCATCTGCACGTCGCGGCGCATCGGGCGCAGCTCGCCGGTCTTCAGGTGCGTGATGTCCTGGCCCTCGAACTCGACCTGTCCGCCGGTCGGTTCGAGCAGGCGGGTGATCAGCCGGCCCATGGTGGACTTGCCGCAGCCCGACTCACCGACGACGCCGAGCGTCTCGCCCTTGCGCACCTCGAAGTCGATGCCGTCGACGGCACGCACCGCACCGGTCTGCCGCTGGAGCAGGCCCTTGCGGATGGGGAAGTGCTTCTGAAGGCCGGTCACCTTCAGCAGGACCTCGCCGTCGGAGGTGGTGCCCTGGGTGAGGGTGCTCCCGCTCGTGTCCGGTGTGCTCACCGTCTTGTCGTCGCTCACAGCTTCGGCGCAATCTCTTCGGTCCAGATACGCTCCCGCTGCTCCTGCGTCATGTGGCAGGCGGCCCAGTGCGAGCCGCCGACCTCGGTCAGCTCGGGGCGGACCGTGCGGGTGACGTTGTCCTTCGGGATGTCCGCGTACGGGCAGCGCGGGTGGAAGGCGCAGCCGGACGGGAGGTTGATGAGGGAGGGCGGAGCACCCTTGATCGGGATGAGCCGGTCGGTCTCCTCGCGGTCCAGTCGCGGCATCGAGCCGAGCAGGCCCCAGGTGTAGGGGTGGCGGGGCTCGGAGAACACGTCCTCGGCGGGGCCGCGCTCCACGCACCGGCCGCCGTACATGACCAGCAGGTCGTCGGCCATCTCGGCGACCACGCCCAGGTCGTGGGTGATCATGATGACCGCGGAGCCGAACTCCTTCTGCAGATCCCGGATCAGGTCGAGGATCTGCGCCTGCACGGTGACGTCCAGGGCGGTGGTCGGCTCGTCCGCGATGAGCAGCTCGGGGTTGTTCACCAGCGACATGGCGATCATGGCGCGCTGGCGCATACCGCCGGAGAACTCGTGCGGGTAGCCGTCGACACGCTTGGCGGGCTCAGGGATGCCGACGCGGTCGAGCATCTCGATCGCCCGCTGCTTGGCCGCCTTCTTGCTGACGTCGTGGTGGACGCGGTACGCCTCGACGATCTGGTGCCCCACCGAGTAGTAGGGGTGCATCGCCGACAGCGGGTCCTGGAAGATCATGGCCATCTTCCGGCCGCGCAGCCGCCGTACGACGTCCGGGTCGGCCCCGATCAGCTCCTGGCCGTCCAGCCAGACCTCGCCGGAGACCTTGGCCCGGGCCGAGCGGTGCAGGCCCATCACGCCGAGCGAGGTCACCGACTTGCCGGAGCCTGACTCGCCCACGATGCCCAGGGTCTTGCCCTTGCGCACGTCGAAGCTGACGCCGTCGACGGACTTGACCAGACCGTCGTCGGTGTCGAAGTGGATGCGCAGATCACGGACGGACAGGAACACGTCGTCCGGGACGGACGGGGCGGTGGAGTCCGGTTCGCCGAGCGCGGCTTTGTCGAGCTTGCTCACGAGTACCTCACCCGGGGGTCGATGGCGGCGTACACCAGGTCGACGATCAGATTGCAGAAGACGATGAAGAACGCGGCGACCAAGGTCACGCCCATGATGATGGGCAGGTCGTTCGTCTGGATGGACTGGACGGCGTAGGCGCCGATGCCCTGGAGCGAGAAGACGGTCTCCGTGAGCACCGCGGTGCCGACGAGGGTGCCGAAGTCCATGCCGAAGATCGTCACGATCGGGGTGAGCGCGGAGCGCAGGCCGTGCTTGGCCACGACCGTGCTCTCCTTCAGACCCTTGGCCCTGGCCGTTCGGATGTAGTCCTCGTTCATCGTCTCCAGCATGCCCGCCCGGGTGAGCCGGGCGTAGAGCGCGGAGAAGAGGAAGGCGAGGCTGACCCAGGGCAGCACCAGGTGCCAGGCCCATTCGGCGGGGTTCTCGGTGAACGGGACGTAGTCGACGCTGTCCCAGATCGGGATCTCGTAGACGAAGAGCGCGAGCAGGATCTGGCCGGTGAAGAAGATCGGGAGCGAAACGCCGGCGAGGGCGATGAACATGGCACCGCGGTCGATCGGCTTGCCCTTCCGGAGCGCCGAGACGACACCGGTCGTGACACCGAAGACCACCCAGATCACCGCGGCACCGACGGCCAGCGAGAAGGAGACGGGGATCCGCTCCAGGAGCTGGGGCCACACCTCGACGTGGTTCTTGAACGAGTAACCGAAGCAGGGCGCGTCGCAGTGCGTCGCGTCAGGCCCGAACTTGTAGTCGGCGCCCACCACGAGGCCCTTGATGAAGTCCCAGTACTGGACGTAGACCGGCTGGTCCAGACCCAGGTTCTGCTTGATGGCAGCGACGGACTCGGGGTTCGCGTCCTTGCCGACGTACTGGGTGGCCAACTGGTCGGCCGTCTGGCCCCCGAGGCGGGGCACCAGGAAGAAGATGGCGAAAGTGACTGCGCTGACCACCAGCAGCAACAGCACGGCGCCCATGACGCGTCGGAGGATGTACGCAGCCACAGCTGTACGGCCCCGGGTGGCCGCGGCGGGGTCCTCCGCCGCGGCCACCCGGTGCCTTCACCTGCCTTTCGAAAGGATCCGGCCTGCTGAATTACTTCGAGGAGCTCATCAGCAGGTAGTCGTACATGCCGAGGTAGGCCTGCGTGACCGTGACGTTCGTCGCGGACTCCGGCCGGAGCAGCAGGTTCTTGCGGTAGATCAGCGGGACGACCGAGGCGTTGTCGAGCACCATCTTGTCGATGTCACCCCAGGCCTTGGTGCGGGCGGCGTCGTCGGTGTTGGCGATCGCGTCCGTCAGGGCCTTGTTGATCTTCGGGTCGTCCAGCTCCATCAGGTTGTTGCCGCCGGAGGGCTTGATGGCGGCACCGTTGACGATCTGGTCGAGGAAGCCGTAGCCGGTCGGCCAGTCGGCGCCCCACGCCATCGAGAGCATGCCGAGCTTGTTGTCGTGGACGTAGCTCGGGACACCGGCGAAGTTGGAGAAGTACTTGCCGGAGGGGAACTGCTTGATCTCGACGTTGATGCCGATCTTCTTCAGCGACGCCTGGGTGGCGGTCGCCGCGGCGATCTCGGCGGGGCGGTCGGAGCGGGCGGTCAGGATGGTGTTGAAGCCGTTCGGCTTGCCGCACGCCTTCAGCGCCGCCTTGGCCTTGGCCACGTCACCCTTGTGACCCTCGGTCGCGTAGGTGTCGAACTTGGTGTAGCCGTTCACCGACGGCGGCAGCAGCGTGGTCGCCACGTCGCCCTTCGGGGAGCCGCCCATGGCGTCGAGCACCGACTGCTTGTCGAGGCCCCACTGCACGGCCTTGCGGCAGTCGGCGTTGTCGAACGGCTTCACGTTCACGTTGAGCGCGATGTACTGCGTGGCGCCCGCGTAGGAGCTGTCGGTCTGGCTGGCGAGCTTGCCGCGCAGCACCTTGGGCTGGGTCTGCGGCTGCACACCCGTGCCGGCCGCGTCAGCCGTGATCTTGTCGGAGATTAGGTTGTTGTCGACCGTGACCGGGTTGACCTTGAACTTGATCGTGATCTTGTCCGGCAGGGCCTTGCGGATCGGGTCCGTCTTGGCGTCCCACTGCGGGTTGCGCACGAGGGTGGCGCCGCGGCCCTCCTCGTAGGACTGGAACTGGTACGGGCCGGAGGACTGGATGGCCTGGACGTACTTCGCACCGGTGTCCTTCGCCTTCGGCACGGGGGCCGTCTGCGAGAACGTCGCCAGGTAGTCGAAGTCGGCGAACGGCTGCTTCAGCTTGAAGACGATCGTCCGGTCGTCCGGCGTCTCGATGGACTTGATGCCCTCGGCGGACTTGTCCTTGTACGGGCCCTTGTACTTGTCGCCGCCCTCAAGGTACGCCTTGAAGTAGGTCGGGCCGTTGGACAGCGCCTCGGGCGCGAAGTTGGAGCGCTCGATGGCGTACTTCACGTCCTTGGACGTCACCGGGGTGCCGTCCTGGAACTTCACACCCGCACGCAGCTTGTACGTCCAGGTCTTGGCGTCCGGGCTGGACTTGCCGAGCCCCTCGGCGAGGTCCGGCACGACCTCCAGGCCTTCCTTGCCCGCCGCCGGCTTGAACGTGGTGAGCGTCCGGCCGTAGAGGCGGGAGAAGTTCTGGACCCAGCCGTAGTACGTGTTGCCCGGGTCGAGGGAGTCCGGCACGTCCGAGTGCTCGTACGTGGCCGTCCCTCCCTTCTTGTCCGACGCGTTGACGATCGAGTTCAGCGCGGCGTCCTTCTTGCCGTTGCCTCCCCCGTCGTTGTCGTCACCGCCGCCGCCGCACGCGGCAGCACCCAGCGACAGTGCCAGGACCGACGCAACGCCGGCGGTCACCCTTCTCGTCTTCACCTGAGGAAGCCCCCTCATTCGATGGATCACTTGCTGCGAGGGTCGAGGGCGTCACGCAGCCCGTCACCCAGCAGGTTGAAGGCCAGGACGGTGATGAAGATCGCCAGTCCGGGCACGAACATGTACTGCGGATCAGCCGTGTAGAGATCCACAGCGTTGCTGAGCATGCCGCCCCAGGAGGCCTGCGGCGGAGCGATACCGACGCCGAGGAAGCTCAGCGCGGCCTCGAACAGGATGTTCGTCGGGATGATCAGCGTCGCGTAGACGAGGATCGGCGCGACGAGGTTCGGGAGGAGCTCCCGGAACAGGACGTACGGGCCGCGCGCCCCGAGGCTCGTGGCCGCCTCGATGAACTCCCGCTTGCGCAGGGTCATCGTCTGGGCGCGCACGATGCGGCCGATGTACGGCCAGCTGAAGAAGCCGATCACGAAGATCAGCACGCAGATGCGCAGCGGCAGGCCTTCGAGGCCGAAGAACCCGTCCTGCACGGAGGCGGAGATGGAGATGGCGAACAGCAGCAGGGGGAAGGCCAGGAAGGTGTCCATCAGCCTGCTGATGACGCTGTCGATCCAGCCGCCGTAGTAGCCGGCGACGACACCGAGCACGGTGCCGATGCACACGGACAGCAGCGTGGCGCCGCCCGCCACCAGCAGGGAGACCCAGGAGCCGTCGATGATGCGGGCGAGCATGTCCCGGCCGTACTGGGGGTCCACGCCGAGCGGGTGGTCCCAGCTCATCCCACCCCAGCCGCCCTTGGGGGCGAGCAGCGCGGGGTCGATGAGGTCCTGGTTGAACTTGTTGGGATCGAGGTTGAAGATCCACTGGATCGGCTTGGAGAACACCGCCATCAGCGTGAGCAGGATGACGACGACGCCTCCCGCCATCGCCACCTTGTCCCGCTTGAAGCGCATCCAGGCGATCTGGGTGAGCGAGCGCCCTTCGATCTGGCTCTTCTTGACCCCGGAGAGCACGGCCTCGGGCTGTGCTCCGGCTTCCGCCCCGGTGGTCTCGATCGGTGCGGTCACGGTGCGATTGACCCCTCTCGGGCCGGCGATCGCCGACCCCCTGGCTGCCGCTGTAGCGGTTTGTTTGTCTCGTACACGGGACCGACCCGGCCTGTGTCTTGCGGGGAGTCTTCAACGCTTTGGCGATCAGTTGCCAGACTTGGCGGTGAAAGGATGCGTAAACGTGATGCTGTCTGGGGGGTTCCGTTATCCGGACAGCGGGTAACACGGGTCGGACGCGCGAGGACAAGGGCACTTTAGGACATAAGCGATCAACCTGCCCCGATCTACGCGCGGAGAGCTGAGTGGTTGTCACCTTCGGGGAGGGGTGCGGGAGAGGCCGCCGGGGGCGCCTTCCGGCCGGTCAGTACCGGCCTTGGGCCGGCGGGTATCCGTAGCCGGAGGCCGGGGCCTGGACGGGTGCGGTGGCGTGGGCCTCGCGGTCGTAGAAGGGGCGCGCGGTCGCGCGCAGCCACATGGCGACCGGGTCGTGCTCGTCGGACATGGCGACCGTCGACACGGGGAGCCCGTCCGGCACGGCGCCGAGGGACTGCTGCATCATCGCGCGCACGGAGTCCACGGCCGGCGGCGAGGTGTCGTACACGTCCAGTCCGATGGCGAGGTACGGCGCCCCGAGCGCGGGCTGCACCCAGGCGCGGCGCAGCGAGCGGACCGCGGGGGTGCGGTGGGCGTTATGCGCGAGCAGGGCGTAGAACTGCGGGATCTCGATGGCGGGTTCGGACAGCCGCAGCGGGCCGGCCGGCTGGCGGTCCAGGCCGGTGGCGATCCGGCGCAGGTCGAGCCACGGGATGCCGACGCCGCCGCCGGGCGCGTGCGGATTGAGCCAGAGGCCGTAGTGGTCGGGGTAGAGCGCACGGGCGACGTCAACGCCGTCGACCACCTCGTAGGAGCGGTTCCAGCCGCTGGCGGAGAGCTCCTGGGCAGAGGTCACGCAGGGGGCGTAGCCGAAGCCGTCGACGTCCATGTTTCCGTACTGGGCGTCCGGGGAGCCGGCCTGGCCGTGCCACAGCAGCATCCAGATCTGGCCGGTGTGCGGGGTCGCGAGCGCGCGCAGGAGAGCCTCGTAGGCGTCGTAACGCCCGGGCGTGACCTGGCGCAGCATGTGCTCGACCTGTCCGGCCGCGGCCGTGCCGCTCGCGCTCACCTTTACCGCCCCTTCGTACAACGCCTCGACGGTGCCCTAGCTTAAGCCCGCCCACCGGGTCGGGGGTTGCCCTCGTTCGGCGAGTGCGGCTGCGTCTTGGCTTGTCGCGCAGTTCCCCGCGCCCCTGAGGCGCTGCCCTAACGCTGGAAGAAGGGCCGGACCCGGTCCCGCATCCAATTGCCCACCGGGTCCTCCGTGACGTCGAGGAGTACCAGGTTCACCGGCCAGGGGGCCGGGGACGCGCTGACGGCGCGGGTGAGGGCGTCCAGGGGGAGGGCGCGCAGGTCGCCTTCCCACTGGGAGAGTTCGACGCCGACGAACATCACCGGCTCGGCGGTCTCGATGGCCGCGAGGCAGCGGCGGGCCGTGACGACGACACCGGTCGCCTCGAATTCCGCGGAGGCGGCGGCGAGGAAGTCCACCGGGTCCTCCTGCCAGTCCGGCTCGAAGAGGCGGACCCGGCCGCCGCTCGCCGGGCCGTCCAGCGGGGTCCGGCCGGCCCGGCACAGTTCGGCCACCGCGGGCGGCGGGAGCGGGATGCCGACCACGCCGCCCGGGTTGACGGCGATGCCCGCGTGCGGGGGCAGGCCGCGGGCGAACTCCACGGCGGGCGCGATGGTGTACGACATGTGGGAGCCGACGACCTGGCGGAACTGCTCCTCGGAGCTGAACACCGGCACGAACGCCTGGCCGTCGATCTCGATGCCGGGCAGGTCGAGGGGGCCGCTGTGCGGGCCGCCGCCGCTGGGCAGCGGAATCCACACGAAGCTCCGGCCGAGCACCTCGACGATCCGCCCGCCGGCCGCCGGGCCCGCGCCGAGGGAGGCCGAGAGCACCTCCTCCAGCTCGTTGCCGGGCCAACCGCCGTGCGGGTGGGTCTGCGTCTGCGCCGGGAAGTCCGCGGAGAAGCCCGCCGGGATGTCCATCTGCCTACCGCCTGCCTGGAACCACTGCTGTGGCTCAAAGGCTAACGGCTGCGGGAGGTGGGGCGGCAGGGCTGGGGAGGGCCCGTCCCCTCGCCCCTGCCCCTCAGCCCGTGAAACCGATTCTCTGGAGGGCGTTCGCCGCGTCGCGGTCGGCGAGGACCGCCGAGCCGCAGCCGGAGGGGAGGTCGCCTCGTTCCACCGCGCGCAGGAGGCGGGTGCTGGCCGCGCGGTGGCGCAGGAACGCGTAGCGCGAGACGCCGCGGCCCCGGTCGCGCTGGCCGGCCAGGGCCTGCTCGGGGGTGACGTCGAGGAGGAGCAGGTGGAGCGTGCCGCCCCGGCGGCGGGCCTCGCGGGCGAGCCAGCGGCGGACCCAGGCCTGGGTGCCGCAGTCGTGCACGACGACGCCCTCGCCGGTGCGCAGGGCGCGGCGCAGCCCGGCGTAGTGGGAGAGGCGGACGAGCGGGCGGTAGAGCGCGTACGGCACGGCGCGTGGCATGCGGCGGGCCCAGCGGTCCCGGGTGTCCTGGGAGTCGATGCGCCGGCCCGGCACGGTGCGCCGCATCAGCGTGGACTTGCCGCTGCCGGGCAGGCCCGTGACGGCGACGAGGTCGCGGGGGCCGAACAGCAGCGCGTGCGGGCTGCGGCCGGCGCGGTCGCGCAGATCACGGACGACCGGTGCCGGCGCCGGGGCGCGGACCGCCCGGGCCGGAGTGGCCGGCTGCTCGGGCAGCGCGATGCCCGTCGTCGCGTACGCGGTGGTCCTGTTCACCGTGATCGTCCTCCCCTGGGGCCAGGTACGGAGTCCCATCCCCGCCGAGTGTAAAGAGAAGGTAATGCCGCAGGCCTCTCATTTACGTTCTTGTCCTGCAACAGGGCTGCTACAGGTCGCCGTGTCCGGCGGGCGGGACTCGTGCACTCCCTGGGAAAGGTCCCCCTGCCGCGCCGGAAGGATGCGTGCAATGATGTGCGCGCCAACTGCATACCGGCCGTTTGAATCCGCGCGGGAGAGTCCCCAGCACCGCAAGAGCTGGGGCGCCGAAGGAGCAAGTCCCTCCCTTGAATCTCTCAGGCCCCGTTACCGCGCGGGCGAGGCACATCTGAAAAGCGGGCCCTCCCCTGCCCCGGCAGGCCGGCTCCACCCAAGGTGCAAGCCATGGACCAGCGCGGTCATGGCGAACCTCTCAGGTTCCGATGACAGATGGGGAGGAACGACCTCGCCCGTCATGCCTTGGGAGACAACCGTCCGATGAGCAGTACAGAACCCCGCCGTACCACGCTCGATGCCCTGCATCGTTCGCTCGGCGCGACGATGACCGACTTCGCCGGCTGGGACATGCCCCTGCGCTACGGCTCCGAGCGCGACGAGCACCTCGCCGTGCGCACGAAGGCCGGCCTCTTCGACCTCTCCCACATGGGTGAGATCACCGTCACCGGCCCGCAGGCCGCCGCGCTGCTGGACTTCGCCCTGGTGGGCAACATCGGCGCTGTGAAGCCGGGCCGCGCCCGCTACACCATGATCTGCCGGGCCGACGGCGGCATCCTGGACGACCTGATCGTCTACCGCCTGGGCGAGACCGAGTACATGGTGGTCGCCAACGCCTCCAACGCGCAGGTCGTCCTGGACGCGCTGACCGAGCGCGCCGCCGGCTTCGACGCCGAGGTGCGCGACGACCGGGACGCCTACGCGCTGATCGCCGTCCAGGGCCCTCAGGCGCCCGGGATCCTGGCGTCCCTGACCGACGCCGACCTCGACGGCCTGAAGTACTACGCCGGGCTGCCCGGCACGGTCGCGGGCGTGCCGGCCCTGATCGCCCGGACCGGTTACACCGGTGAGGACGGCTTCGAGCTGTTCGTGAAGCCCGAGCACGCCGTCGAGCTGTGGCAGGCCCTGACCAAGGCCGGCGAGGGCGCCGGGCTGGTCCCCTGCGGGCTGTCCTGCCGCGACACGCTGCGCCTGGAGGCGGGCATGCCGCTGTACGGGCACGAGCTGACGACCTCCCTCACGCCCTTCGACGCCGGGCTCGGCCGGGTGGTGAAGTTCGAGAAGGAGGGCGACTTCGTGGGCCGCGAGGCCCTGCGCGAGGCCGCCGCCCGCGCCGGGCAGAACCCGCCGCGCGTGCTGGTCGGGCTCGTCGCCGAGGGCCGCCGGGTGCCGCGTGCCGGGTACGCGGTCGTCGCCGGCGGCGAGGTGATCGGCGAGGTCACCTCCGGAGCCCCCTCCCCCACCCTCGGCAAGCCGATCGCAATGGCGTACGTCGACGCCGCGCACGCCGCTCCCGGCTCGGCCGGCGTGGGCGTGGACATCCGGGGCAGTCACGAGCCGTACGAGGTCGTGGCGCTGCCGTTCTACAAGCGTCAGAAGTAGACACTGGCCGAAGGGCCGCGGGCAGCGCCTCGTGCCCGTCGTCCCAGCTCACCAGCAGTCCCCCCTTCCACAGCACTCCCGCGCGTACAGGAGAATCCAGGCCATGATCAACCCCAAAGAGCTGCGCTACAGCAAGGAGCACGAGTGGCTGTCGGCCGCCGAGGACGGCGTCTCGGCGGTCGGCATCACGGAGCACGCGGCCAACGCGCTCGGCGATGTTGTGTTCGTCCAGCTTCCCGAGGTCGGTGACTCCGTGTCCGCCGGCGAGACCTGCGGCGAGCTGGAGTCGACCAAGTCGGTGTCCGACCTGTACTCCCCCGTCTCCGGTGAGGTCACCGAGGTCAACGTGGACGTCGTGAACGACCCGTCGCTGGTGAACTCGGCCCCCTTCGAGGGCGGCTGGCTGTTCAAGGTGCGGATCACGGACGAGCCGGCCGACCTGCTCTCCGCCGACGAGTACACCGCGTTCTCCGCGGGCTGAGGGAGTCGTATGTCCGTCCTGAACACACCCCTGCACGAGCTCGACCCGGCGGTCGCCGCCGCGGTCGACGCCGAACTGCACCGCCAGCAGTCCACGCTGGAGATGATCGCCTCGGAGAACTTCGCTCCGGTCGCGGTCATGGAGGCGCAGGGCTCGGTCCTCACCAACAAGTACGCCGAGGGCTACCCGGGCCGCCGCTACTACGGCGGCTGCGAGCACGTCGACGTGGTCGAGCAGATCGCGATCGACCGCATCAAGGAGCTGTTCGGCGCCGAGCACGCCAACGTCCAGCCGCACTCGGGCGCCCAGGCCAACGCGGCCGCGATGTTCGCGCTGCTCAAGCCTGGCGACACCATCATGGGGCTGAACCTGGCGCACGGCGGGCACCTGACCCACGGCATGAAGATCAACTTCTCCGGCAAGCTCTACGACGTCGTCGCCTACCACGTGGGCGACGACGGCCGGGTCGACATGGCCGAGGTCGAGCGGCTGGCCAAGGAGTCCAAGCCGAAGCTGATCGTCGCCGGCTGGTCGGCCTACCCGCGGCAGCTGGACTTCGCCGCGTTCCGCCGGATCGCGGACGAGGTCGGCGCGTACCTGATGGTCGACATGGCCCACTTCGCCGGTCTTGTCGCGGCCGGGCTGCACCCCAACCCGGTGCCGCACGCCCACGTGGTCACCACCACCACCCACAAGACCCTGGGCGGCCCCCGCGGCGGTGTGATCATCTCCACGGCCGAACTGGCCAAGAAGATCAACTCCGCCGTCTTCCCCGGTCAGCAGGGCGGCCCGCTGGAGCACGTGATCGCCGCCAAGGCCGTCGCCTTCAAGGTCGCCGCCTCGGAGGACTTCAAGGAGCGCCAGCGCCGTACGCTGGAGGGTGCCCGCATCCTGGCCGAGCGTCTGGTGAAGGACGACGTCCGGGCCGTGGGCGTGGACGTCCTGTCCGGCGGCACGGACGTGCACCTGGTCCTGGTCGACCTGCGCCATTCGGAGCTGGACGGCCAGCAGGCCGAGGACCGCCTCCACGAGGTGGGCATCACCGTCAACCGGAACGCGATCCCGAACGACCCGCGTCCGCCGATGGTGACGTCCGGTCTGCGGATCGGCACCCCGGCCCTGGCGACCCGGGGCTTCGGCGCCGAGGACTTCGCGGAGGTCGCGGACGTCATCGCCGAAGCGCTGAAGCCCGCCTATGACGCGCAGGCCCTCAAGGCCCGGGTGAAGGCCCTGGCCGACAAGCACCCGCTGTACCCGGGTCTGAACAAGTAACGAAGAAACCTTTCGGGTGCCGCGCCCGCCAACCAGCGGGCGCGGCACCCACCCCCTTGCACCACCCCCGTAGTCAGGAGTTCCCCCGTGGCCATCTCGGTCTTCGACCTGTTCTCGATCGGCATCGGCCCGTCCAGCTCCCACACGGTCGGCCCCATGCGGGCGGCCGGCCTGTTCGTCCGGCGGCTGCGCAACGAGGAGCTTCTGGGGTCCGTCGCCTCGGTCCGCTCGGAGCTGTACGGCTCGCTCGGCGCCACCGGCCACGGCCACGGCACGCCCAAGGCGGTGCTGCTCGGCCTGGAGGGCGACTCGCCCCGCACGGTCGACGTGGCGAGCGCGGACGAGCGGGTGGAGGCGATCAGGACCGGCGGGCGGCTGAACCTGCTCGGCGAGCACGAGATCGCGTTCTCCTTCGACGACGACATGGTCCTGCACCGCCGCAAGGCCCTGCCGTACCACGCGAACGGCATGACGCTGTGGGCGTACGACGCCTCGGGCGCGGAGCTGCTGACGAAGACGTACTACTCGGTCGGCGGCGGTTTCGTCGTCGACGAGGATGCAGTCGGGGCGGACCGCATCAAGCTCGACGACACCGTGCTGAAGTACCCCTTCCGCACGGGTGACGAGCTGCTGCGCCTGACCGAGGAGACGGGCCTGTCCATCTCCGCGCTGATGCTGGAGAACGAGCGGGCCTGGCGCACCGAGGAGGAAATCCGCGCAGGCCTGCTGGAGATCTGGCAGGTCATGCGGGACTGCGTGGCGCGCGGACTGTCCCAGGAGGGCATCCTGCCCGGCGGTCTCAAGGTGCGCCGCCGGGCCGCGAACACCGCGCGCAAGCTGCGCTCCGAGGGCGACCCGCTGGCCCTCTCCATGGAGTGGATCACCCTCTACGCCATGGCGGTCAACGAGGAGAACGCCGCCGGCGGCCGGGTCGTCACCGCCCCCACCAACGGCGCCGCCGGCATCATCCCGGCGGTCCTGCACTACTACATGAACTTCGTGCCGGGCGCCGACGAGGAGGGCGTGGTCCGCTTCCTGCTCGCCGCGGGCGCGATCGGCATGCTCTTCAAGGAGAACGCCTCCATCTCCGGCGCCGAGGTCGGCTGCCAGGGCGAGGTCGGCTCCGCCTGCTCGATGGCCGCGGGCGCCCTGGCCGAGGTCCTCGGCGGCTCGCCCGAGCAGGTCGAGAACGCCGCCGAGATCGGCATGGAGCACAACCTCGGGCTCACCTGCGACCCGGTCGGCGGCCTGGTCCAGATCCCCTGCATCGAACGCAACGGCATGGCCGCGGTCAAGGCCGTCACGGCCGCCCGCATGGCGATGCGCGGCGACGGCTCCCACAAGGTGTCCCTGGACAAGGTCATCAAGACGATGAAGGACACCGGCGCGGACATGTCGGTGAAGTACAAGGAGACGGCCCGGGGCGGGCTGGCGGTGAACATCATCGAGTGCTAGGCCGTGTCCGGCGGCGAGGGTGCCTTCACGTGCCGGCGCGGCGGAACTCACGGTTTGGGGGTCACGGTTTGTGGGTTACCCAGAGCAGTTCCGCCGGCCAGCGGTGTGCCCAGTCGGGTGGGTCGGTTTCGTTGTAGCCGTTGCGTGTTCCGGGTTCGGGCCGCGGCTCGATGAGGTCGTCGATGATGAGACCCGCGCCGCGCAGGACCTTGACCCAGTCGCCGTAGGTGAGCTGATAGCTGGTCGCACCGTCGCCTTCGGCGATGGTGTTCAGCCCGAAGTAGTCCTGCTGCAGCGTCGTCGTCACGCGGCCGGCGGCTTCGTCGTAGCACGCTTCGAACCATGGGCTGGCGACGTTGAACACCAGGCGCCCGCCTCGGGCGAGGACGCGTGCGGCCTGCGGGACGGCCAGGTGCGGGGGCGCCCAGCTGAGCCCACCGAAGTCGCAGAACACCAGGTCGAAGCTGTCGGCGGCGAAGGGGAGTTGTTCGGCGGCGCCCTGCACCAGCGGGTAGCGGGCCGCTCCCATCGCGCGGGACGCAGCGGCGAGTTGGGATTCGGACAGGTCGAGCCCGACCACGGTGGCACCCTCGGCGGCGAGCGCCCTGGACCACTGGCCGGCGCCGCAGCCGAGTTCGAGGACGCGCTTGCCGGTGACGTCGCCCAGGGCGCGCAGGTGCGCGTCGGGGATGGAGTACATGCCCCACAGCCGGGGTGCGGCACCGATCTGCGGGTCGTGCTCGTACTGGTAGGCGCTGCTGATCCGGTTCCAGAGCCGCCGGTTGGCGGGGATGCTGTCCACGTGCCGACTCCAGCACTGCCTGCCGAGGGCGGTCAACACGATCAGGTCTGGCGGACCGGATCACCGAGACGGCGGCGGACACCCGTCCCAGGGTTCACCCAAGTTGACGTTTCCACGTCATCCCCACGGCAGGCCGTGCCAGGGTGGTGGACACCAACTCCCATCCCCACAGCACTTCAGGGAGCCCCCCATGCTGCGCGGTATCGATGTGAGCGCCTACCAGTCCTCCACCTACGGCACCGACGGTCTCTCCTTCGTCTTCGTCAAGGCGACGGAGGGGCGCTCCTACGTCAATCCCAAACTCGCCGCCCAGACCAAGCGGGCCCGGGACGCCGGGCTGGTCGTCGGCTTCTACCACTTCCTGTGGCCCGGCAACCTCACCGCCCAGGCGGAGTACTTCGTGAGCAAGGCCCCGGACCGGGCGGGCGACATCCTCGCCGTCGACTGGGAGACGACCGGCGACGGAACACACGCGAGCAACGCCGAGAAGGACCGGTTCCTACGGAAGGTGAAGGACCTGCGGCCGGACAACCGGGTGGTGCTCTACTGCAACCGGAATTTCTGGCTGAACGTCGACACGACCTCCTACGCGGGCGACGCGCTGTGGATCGCCGACTACGTCTCGGCGGGCAAACCCCGCATCAAGGCGAAGTGGCGCTTCCACCAGTACACCGACGACCCGCTCGACAAGAACGTGGCCGACTTCGAGAGCGAGGCCGCGCTGCGGAGATGGGCGGAAGCCGCCTGATCCGCGCTAGCCGCTGAACTCCGGCGTGCGCTCCGGGGACGCCGCATGCCCTCGCCTGGTCCTTCCGGAGAAGAACAGCGCCGCGTGAAGCCTTCGTGAGCGGCGTCAACCTCCGGGGCGGATGGGCTATTCCGGGCCTGGACACGGGTGACGTGCACGCCCCTCCGGGCACGGCGAGGGGCCCGGTCCGGCGGTTGCGGACCGGGCCCCTTCGCTGGCTGCTGCGCCCGGGCGGGCTACTTGTTCAGGTAGTCCCAGAACTCGTCGAAGCTCAGCCGCTTGTCGCCGTCGAGGTCGCGGGTCTTGATGACGACCTCGGCGACCGACTCGGTGACGTTCCAGTCACCCGACCCGGCCAGGGCGGCCTTGAACTCGGCAGCGGTGATGAATCCGTCACCGTCCGTATCGATCCGCTCGAACTGCTTGCGCGCTTCCTCGATGTCCGCCACCGATCCGCCCCTCATCTCGTGCTGTACGTCCTGCTGACGCAGGTATGACGCAGGTCAGATTAACCGGCCGTGTGCGCCTCCAGCGCGGCGACCACCCCAGGCGAACTCCGCCCGGTAGGCGGCCTCGGGTCCGGCGCCCTTCACGACGGCGAGCAACTCGCGGTACCGGGCGACCCGGTGAGTGGCGTGCGACCGCAGCCGGATGAGCACGGTCGCCGGGTCGGCGTCGCCCAGCAGGGCGCTCAGCACCTCGGCCGCGTCCGGCGAGCCGGGGGCGATGCCCCGCTCGACGGCGTCGGCCCCCAGCTGCACGAGCCGCCGGGAGAACCACACGGACGCCCCGGCGGGCGTGTCGTGCCCGCGGTCGGCGGCGTTGAACTCGGCCAGGAACGTCCAGGACAGCTGGCGGGAGTTCGCCGAGGACATCCTCCAGCCCTGCTTCGACTACCTCAGCGAACGCGTCGGCGCCGAAAGCAGCATCCTGCACACCCTCGAGCGCTACCGCACCCGCATCGAATGGTTCGACCGCGAAGAGCTGTACACCCGCTTCGAAGCGGACCGCGCCAACGGCGAAGAGATCTACAACCTCGGCCTGCAGCGCTTCCTCTTCCTCGAAGGCGACCACATCACCCACGCCAAACCGCGCTCAGCCTCCGGCGAAGCCGACCTCATCGGCGACCTCGACGGCCGCGACCCCCTCGTCTGCGACGGCAAGATCTTCGACGGCCAAGGACGCGGCAAGGGCTACATCGTCAAAGGCGTGCACCAGATCATCAAGTACGCCCCCGACTACGGGCAGCACACCGCCTACCTAGTCATCTACAACATCACCGACAAGCTTCTCGACCTGCCCGCCGACGGCGCCCCCGGCGCATGGCCCCCGTATGCCGAACTATCCGGTGTACGCGTCTACTTCATCCACGTCCGAGTCCTGCCACCCACCACCACCGCCAGCAAAGCCACCCGCGTCACCCTCACCAACCCCGACACTACCTGACCTGTCCCATCAAGTAGCAGCTCACTGGAACTGCACCACGCTCAATCAACCTGAGCACACCCGCGTAGGCACAGGTCAGACAGACACCATCCCGCCCACCCCACTCTCCGAGCACCCCCAGGCACCACGCGCATCACCCAGAAGAACTGAGAAACCCCAGCTCACAGCCACAGCAACAACTCAGAAAAACTGGGCGACGACAACCTCGGCGGCGACGTGCGGGTGTTCGCGCAGTCGCTCCTCGGGCCGGTCGCGGGAGGCACAGACCCCGCTGAAGGGGCACTGTGAGCAGTAGGACTTTTTGATCTTCTCGCCGAGCTGGTCGTAGACGTAGGCCTCGACGGCGGCCCGGTCTGCCTCGGCTGAATCCGCCGCTTTCTCCGCGCGCTCGGCATGCACGCGTGGCGGTACAGGGCGACAAGACCGTCCCCTGAGTCACTCCCGTAACGGAAGAGCGATCCGCCCCAACCGGAAAAAGGAACAAAAGTTCCCCGTACTGGCGTGTTGCAGTTCCGGAATTCCCCGCCAAAGGGCATCCCACCGCCTGCACTTGTGCCATCATGAGGCCCTCCGGAGCGAGTGCTTCTGGCTGGCGTGCGTGCGGATGGGGATCCGCTACGACGCTCAGGGGGATCAAGCGACGGCCCGCAGAGATCTTCGGCTGTCGTATCGGGGGGAGTGGGGTGACGGAATCTCATGTCGATCAGGCATGCCCTGTGTGCAGAACTCCCGGGGAAGTCGGTGAGTTCTGCGGAGTCTGCCAGTGGCGTTTGCGGGACGACCGGGTCCTCGGGGAACTGACCGAGGAGGACGTGGCACAGTCCCGCTCCGCACTGCAGGCGGCCGGACACGCGTGGGACGTGCGAGCCGCGACCCTGTCGAGCCGGGCGCCGAACGGCCGGGCCGACGCGGACGGCGACCAACTCGCGGACGTGATCCGCGGCGGGCCCTGGAGACCGAAAGGAAAGGCGCCGGCCGGAGCGCCGGATCTTTCGTACGGGCGCCGTGACCCCGGTTCGCAGGACGGCGCGGAATTCCTCGACGACCTGTTCGCTCGGCGCATCATGGAATTACTCTTCATCGAATTCACGCCCGACGAAGTGAATGTGATCAAGGTGGCGGTGGGGGAAGGCGGACTTCCCCGGCAGGCTGACGCGGGAAGTATGCAATGGCCCTCTCTGGCACCCATGATCGATTCCCGTGACAGCATCCGCCGATTCCAACTCGCAGGCGGTATCGGAACACTGCCTCCCGTATCCCGTAGGCAATTCGACACGACCGTTCTGCATTGGCTCAAGGCCTACATCCCCCCTTCGTACGAGCAGTCCGTCGTACTGCTGACCCCCCGCACCGGATGGGTCCTGCTGGAGCGGGCCGCGGCCGCCGTGCGTACCACCTACACCCTCCGAGCCGAACTCGGGCGGGGCAGCGCCGTCGACGCGGACGGCACAACCTCACAAGCCGTACGAGAGGTGCTGCGCACCGCGCCCCTGCTCGCCGATCACACACTGGTACTGGCCCGGGCCGACCGGTCCACCGGTGCCGTGCGGACGCACAGCCACGTGCTCTTCCCGGCGGGGGGCCGGCTCCGCCGTGGTGAGACGGCGGTCGCGGACGTCACCGTGCACGGCGGGGTCTCAGGCGCCGAGCCCGTGCGCCTGCCGGTCTTCGCGGGCAGGCCCGCGGCCGACGGCACCGGAGCCGAGCCCCTGACCGTGCACGAGGTCACCGTCGCTGCGCTGTCCCAGGTCCGGTTACGGTTCGTCCTGCGCGGACCCGGCGAAGTCGAACTCGTCACCCCGCAGGAAGGAAGCGCGCACGCGCCGAGAAGACCGGCCGCCGTCGACGTGCCCGCCTTGCTCACGGGCCTGCCCCACCGGATCCTCCGCCCGCCGAGGCTCGAGGTCTTCCTCACGGTCGAACTCAGCGGCGCGGACCGGGACGAGACGCAGGAGCGGCTGGCGTTCGCCCGGGACCTCCTCACCACACTGTCCGGGCAGGACGCTTCAGGTGCCGCGATCCGCACCGGGGCGATCGGTCACTACGACCACGAAATCCACGAGAACGGCTACACCTCCCGGCGCACCCTCCTGCTGCCACCGGTCCCCGCCGGACCCGCCCCCGCCGCGCTCACCGCCCTGGCGGGCTGGCGGCCCGCCAGGCGCGAACAGGACATGGCCTCCTCACTGGAAGACGCGCTGCGGGCGGTACTTCTGCTCGTCGGCGCGGCCACGGGCAGCTCCGAGGACGTGCGGCGCGTCCTCCTGATCGTCGCTCGCCGCCCGCCCGGCCAGCCCCGACAGCACGGCATCATCCCGGCCTGCCCGCTCGGCGCCGACTGGCGAACGGAACTCGGCCGCCTGCGCTCCGCCGGCGTCAAGGTGATGACCAGGGCCGATCCGCAGACCGGGCCGCCACCGCAGGACCACCCGGGCATCGCGGCGCGACGCTACACCGACGCGGCCTGGGCCGAACTCTCCGCCGAGGGCACCTTCCGCCCCGGCCAGGACTCGGCGGCCGATGTCGCCAAGGCACTCGTCCCGCCCTGGCGACTGGAGGGGCCACCCTGCCGTCTGGCCTTCGCCACCCCCCTGCTCTGAATTCCTTTCCCGCACGAGGAGAACGTCATGGCCCCAGAGTTCTTCAACCCCAATGAGGACAAGCCCGGCGGCGGCCCGAGCGGCACCGGCACCCCGGCTGGCGGTCCGGCCGGCCCACAGCCCGCCGAAGCCGCGCAGCCCGCCGAGCCGGAGCAGCCCGGCACCCGGTGGTCTCCCCGCGTAGTACCGCCCCAGGCCCCCGGACGCACGGACGCCGGCCCCGCGCCGGCCTATCCGTCCCAGCCCACCCTCCCGCCGCCGATGCCACCCGTGCAGGACGGCAACCTCGAACCTCTGCGGATCCCCACAGCCCCCCAGGAAGACGGCACCGCCGCGGACCGCGTACGCATCGGCCTGTGGGGCGCGCCGCGCTCCGGCAAGACCACGTACCTGGCCGCACTGCCCATCGCGGCGATGCAGTACCAGCGCCACGGGCAGGGCAACTGGCTGATCAGCGGCATGACCGCGGAGGCCAACACGTTCCTCAGCGACAGCGTGTCCAAGCTTGCGATCCAGCGCGAGTTCCCCGGCAGCACCGTGGCTGTCACGGGCATGAGCTGGTCGTTCCAGGGCCAGGAACCCGGCACCGGGATGATGCGCAGGCGCACCCGGGAACCGAGCTTCGTCCTGGAGATCCAGGACGCGCCGGGCGAGGCGTTCCGGCCGAGCAACCCCCTCCAGACCCAGGTGGTCGACCAACTGGCCCGCTCCCAGGGCCTGATCTACCTGTTCGACCCGCTAGGCGACGCCCAGGAACTGACCCAGAGCCTGACCTTCTTCTACTCGACGCTGAACGAACTGAACACCCGGATCAGGGACGCGGGCGGCCACTACCGGGGCCGGCTGCCGCACCACGTGTCGGTCTGTGTCGCCAAGTTCGACCACCCGGACGTATTCCGGCCCGCCGTGGAAGCAGGCTGGGTCACCCAGGACACCGTCGGCTCCCAGCTGCCGCGCATACCCGAGCACCTCAGCGAGCGCTACTTCCAGTGGCTGTGCGACGAGTTCCGCGGCTCCACCGCGCGCCTGGTGCGCGACGGGCTCGCGAACTTCTTCCACCCCGACCGCATCACCTACTACGCGACGTCCGCCATCGGGTTCCGGCTGAACCCGCAGCACGTCTTCGACTACCGCAACTACGCCAACGAGGAGATCGTCGACGGAGTGCGCCGGATCTGCACCTCCCCCGAGCCGATCAACGTGCTGGAGCCGCTGACGGACCTGGAACGCAAGATCCGTACTGTCCGGGACGCCCGCAAGGGGTGGCGGCGGTGAACGAGGAGCTGGGCCAGGACCGGCTGGCCGCCCACTGGGCCGTGCTGGGCAAGCACCCGGGCCAGGTCATGGGATACGAGGTGCTGGACGGCAGCCTCCCCCCGGACCGGGCCGAGTCCTACCTGTGGGCTGCCGCCACCGGCACCCCCGAGAGCCGCGAACCGGCGGCGGCACTGCCCTGGCGTGTGTTCCTCGGCAGCGTGCGCACCGACCCCACCCCGGTCTGCGCGACCGTCGAGACGACCTGGGACGGAAGCCGGGACGGGACCGGCGCCCCCAGTTACACCTGGCGACTGTTCCTCCTCGACTGGTCCCAGGCAGGCGCTGCCCGGCTGACCTGGTCCGCGCTGGACCAGGCGCTGCCACACGACGGCCAACTGCCGACCAGCGGGGACCCGGTGCCCCTCTCCCCGCCCCGGCCGCAGGCCGGGCAACTCGCCGCACAGGCGGAGGAGCTGGGCTTCGAATGGACAGCACGCGTCGCCGCCCTGCTCCTGGACAACCGGCGGGTCGCGATCGTCCCGCCCTCCGGGACGACACTCCCGGAGGTCACCGAACGGGTCCGTGTCCTCGACGCTGTCTGCGCTCTCCTGCCGTACGGCTGCCGCGCCTGGCTGAGCGGTGCGACCTGGGCCGGGCAGTCCGATCACGCACTGCGGCTCGTCTTCACCGCCACCCCTACGACCGGGCAGGTAGAGGTCTGGCCGGGCACCGGCAGCCCGCCCGATCCGCAGGGCACCGCCGCCCGCACCTACCTGAGCGAACTGCTCCGGCTGCGGGCGAAACCCCGGCCCACCGCCGAACTGGTCGAGCACCTGCTGGGCTGGACCGAGGTCATCCCGGTGCAGAACCCGGCCGAGGCACTGCGGGCGCTGCGCGATGCCGACCTGCTGGACTCCGTGATCGAGGCCGTCCGGCAGGGCCGCGGTGACCTGCACGACGTACAGCGGCTGTTGGAGCGGTACCCGGTGGAGTCCCTCGGCGAGGTGCGGCTCGCGGTTCTCCTGCCCTTCCTGGCCCGGTGCGCGCAAGGCCCGGAGGGCGGGCCCGCGCGTGCGCTGCTGCTGCGGCACTGGAGCCGGTCCCTCCCGCACCTGCTGGCCGAGGACGTCGTCGCGGGCGGCGGGACAAGGGAGTCGTTCGAGCGTGCGCGGGGCCATCTGGGACTGTTGCACGCCCTGGAGGCCGAACGGCCCGGTGCACTCGACGAACTGCTGACCGCTCTGGTGTCAGCCCCGCAGCACAGGCCCGAATGGACCGGATACCTCGTCTACTGGGCGGAGCAGACGTTCGGCCGGGCACCGGAGGCCGCCGACACCCTCCTGATCCGTTCCCGCGAGGCGGGGCTGGCCTGGCTCAGCAGCTGGCTGGAGGACAGGACACGCGACCTGGCGCCGCTCGTGCGGCTGGCGACGCGAGCGGTCGGCGGCGCCTCGGGCGGCGTCACCGGATGGCCGCGGTTCGCCGCGGCCCTCACCGGACGGGCGGGCTTCGCGCAGGCGACGGCGGAGGACGCCGAAGAGTTCGTCGGAGCACACGACGACGCGTGGGAGACCGCCCTTGAACTGGCGACGGCCGAGGGACGGCCGGAGGTCGTCGATCTGATGTGGCCCCGCCTGCGCGAAGTCGCCCGAAGCCGGGAGGCGTCCGCACGGCTGCTGCCCGCGCTCGACAGGCTCGCCCCGGCCGAGGGCGCGAGCCTGGCACCGGAGGTCGCGGCGGACGCCGACCTGCTGCGCGCTCTGCACGCACACGCGGCGGACGGCTCCAGGATCCCGTCCGGGATGCCCCGCGCCCGACGGCTGACCGACACCCGTGCCCAGGAGGCGTACGCCGCGGCCCTGAGCCGGCGTGTCGACACGGACCAGACCTCCACAGCGGTGGCGGTTGAAGCCCTGCTCGGTGACGAGCCGGATCCACACAGCTGGTGTGTGCTCCAATTGCTGATGGCGCAGCGGGTCTCCACCGAATCCCTCGTCCGGGACGGCCTGGCCCGACGGCTCACCGAGAAGCACGCCCGCTGGCTCCGCCTCGACCTGCCCGACCACCTAGTGCGGGACCTGAGCCGGCGCCACCACCTCAGCTGGCTCACATCGGTGTGGGAATTCGGCCGCGCGGTGCGTGAGAAGCAGCCGATGGACCGGTTGGCCCGGCTGATCGCCACCGCCGCTCCCGGCGGCAGGTTCAGCCCCCAACTGCTCTCCGCGATCGCGGACTTCATCCGGGCCAACGGCCCGTGGATCGCCTACTCCCTCGCGGCGCCGCTGCACCGGACGGCACCGAACCTCGACCTGGTCCTCTACAGCGCGCTGCGCCGGAGCGAGGGGACCGGGGCGGTCGCGGACCTGCTGGACCGGTTCCACGCGGAGGAGACCTACCAACACCAGCGGCTCCACGGTGCGCTCACCGGCACGCCGCCCACCACGGCACCGCTCACCGCCCTGCCACCGGCCGGTGCGTCGCCGGTGACCGCTCCCGCGCCGCCGCAGACAGCTTCGCCCCAGACCGCCGCACCCCTGCCGGCGGCGGCGCAAGGGACGGGCCACAAGGCGCGGTGGCCTGTGTTTCGCCGCCCCGACTGGTTCCAGGGCATGCGGCGATGACGACTCCCACGGCCATCGCCATCGACCCGGGCGGCCGCTTCACCCGCGTCGCCCACGTCGGCTCGGACGGCACACCGGCCCTGGCCGCGCTGCCCGGTGAGGTGCCGGGGGAGGGCCTGCCCGCTTCCGGAAACACGGCAGGCCACCCTGCTGCTGCCCTTCGGGCCGCGTACGCCGTGTACCGCGAGCACTACGGCACCCCCGAGCAGGTGGTACTCGTCGTCCCGCAGCACGATCGGGCCACCCACGCGCGCCGGGCGACCGACGTGCTGACCGCCCTCCACGGCACCGCCCCCATGCCGCGGCTACGGACGCTGAGCCACCCGCACGCGGTCCTGGCCCTCCTGCGGCACGCGGGCACGGCGACCGCTCACCGGTACCTGGTGTGCGACCTGGGCGCTACCGCAGTGGAGGTATCGGTGTGCGCCCTCGCCCCCGGCTCGGTGGCGGTGACCGGCACGGCACGCCAAGCCCCTGGCGACGGCTTCGCCGCCGGTTTCGACGCGGCGCTGCTGACCGGCGCCGGGCTGCCGGACGACGGGGCCACCCGCCTGGCGCTCGCGCGGGCCAGAACCCGGGACGGCGCGGAGCAGCGACTCGATGTCGCGCTCGGTCACAGCGCCCGCCGTCCCGGGCGGTACGACGACACCGTGGTCCTCGAGGTGGCAGGTGGAGAGATCACCGTCGGGGTGCTCCGACGGGCCCTCGACCGGCTCACCGCAGGGCTCGACGCCGTGCTCGACGAGACGGGGGACGACTCGGCGCCGCCGCTGATCGCGGTGGGCGGCGTGGCGCGGTCGGGTACGCTTCTGCGCCACCTGACGCAGCATCACCGAGCGCCGGTCGCGCTGCCCGGCGGTGTGGACCCCGCCCTGGCGGCCTCGTTCGGCGCCGCGCTGGTCGCCGCTGGGCGGGTCGACCCCGCCGACCGGTATCCGTACGCCGTCTACGTCGGCACCCACCGGACCCTGGGCGGCGAGATCGAAGCGGAGGATCTGCTGGTCAGCCCGGCGGGAGCGCTGGAACCGGGCGGGGCGACCGTCTTCGCCGAGACCGGCGGCCGGCGCGTCCGCGTACGGACCAGGCCGATCGGCTCGGGAGCCGCGCGACCCGTGCGGATACACGTACGCGACGCGCGGGGCGGCAACGCGACACAGATCGGAACTCTGACGGTCCCCGCGAGCGCCGAGGGAGCCCGTTACCACGTCGGCGTCCGAATCGCCGTCGACGGCACCGCCCGTCTCGTCCTGCACCCGCTGGGTTCCGGGACGCCCAGTGAACACCCGCTCGGCGCCCTGCCGACCCACATCGAGGGAGCTCGTTCGTGATGTCATCCGCCGGGGGGCCGTCGGCCGTGCCCCCGTCCAAGGAAACGGCCGGCCTTGCCCGGCGCCGCGCCGGGCGAGCCCGGGGCGCCTTCGTGGCCGCGAGCCTCCTGGCCCTCCTGCCCTTCGCCGCGCCTACGGCGTCCGCCGACACCGCTCCGTCCCGGGCCGAGATCTACGACGCCCTGGGACTGGACGAACAACCGGCCGACTACGTGGTCCTCGTGGACACCTCCGGCTCGATGGCGAACAAAGGCCGGTACAACACCGTCCGCTCCACCCTGCGCCAGTTCCTCGACGGCCTGTCGGCCAAGGACCACATCGCGCTGTTCACCTTCGACTCCAGCACCGAGCCGCGCTACGTCGGCTCGGGCGGTGACACCGACGCCATCATGTCCCGGCTGCCCGCGTCCCCCGACCCCGACGGCGAGACGGATGTCGGGTCGGCCCTGAACAGCGCGCTTGGCGAGCTCGAACGGGAGGACGCCGCCGAGGTCGCCTCGGTGGTGCTGCTCACCGACGGCGAGCACAGTCCGCCCAAGGGATCGCGCTACCCGAAGTCGACCGGTGCGGCGTGGACCGACCTGTACGAGCGGGCGCAGGACATCGGCAAGGGCACCGAGCTGGCCGGATACGCCCTGCCGTTGGGCGACGGCGCCACCGGTGCCGAGCTGCTGGGGGAGGTCGTCGACGACACGACGGTGCTGCGCCCCGACAGCATCGAGGACCTCGGCGGATACCTGAAGCGGGCCGGCGACGGTGCCCGGGCGCGCAAGGCGGGACTCCTGCTCGCGGGCGACGAGGGCGAGGGGATCACCGCGTCCTGGTCCGACGGCCCCCGCCGCGACATCACCGGCGGCTCGGTCACCGCGCGCCTCACATTGCGCTCGACGGCCCGTCACGTGCCGTTGAGCGTGAGTGGCCTGGACGTGTCGGTGCCGGGCGACGACCTGCGGATCTCCGGCCTGCCGTCCTCCGTGACCCTGGGCCCGGGGGAGTCCCGCACATTCCCCGTGAGGGTGCGCGGCACCCTCCCGGACGGCCCGCTGCCGTTCCGCCGGGACCGGGACACCGACGCCCGCCTGAGCGTGGCCGGACGTGTCAGCTCCGACTGGGAGCGGCCGCTCGCCGCGGACGTGCGCCTGGACGTACCGCGCCGGGTCCAGGTCACCGGCGCACCGCTGCCGCTGCGGGCCACGGTGGGATCCGCTGCCCTCCTGCCCGCCCTCCTCACGGGAATGTTCGCCGTCCTGCTGGCCTGCTGGCTCCGGTGGCGGCGTACGAACCGGCCCCGGCTGAGCGGCGAGTTGCTGCTGACCCCGGTCTACGGCGGGCAACTGCCCGACCGGATCCAGCTCAACGGGCGCCGGGTGGACCTGCGCCCACACGCGATCGGCGGACGGGGCTCGGTGCGCGGACGGCGCCGGTCTACCGAGCAGGGACCGCGGGTCGATCTGCGGATCCGCTACACACCGGACGGATCCGCCGGCCGGGAGAGCGACGCCACATGCGGGCCCGGCGGTCAGGTCGTGGTCAACGGAGTGTCGTTCACCTATCTGCCCGAGCGGCGCGCCGACGGCGTCACCTCCACGGGCGGGCGGCCGCGATGACCGCCACGGTGCTCAACGTCGCCGCCACACACATCGGCACCGAGGCGCTGGGGCCGGGCGTACGGTCCGTCGTCTGGGTGCAGGGATGTCCCTTCCACTGCGCCGGCTGCATCGCCCCGGACTGGATCCCGGACCGTCCGGCACGGCACGTCGCGCCCGGCGCGCTGGCGGCGGAACTCCTGGCCGACCCCCGGGTCACCGGTCTCACCCTCTCCGGCGGGGAGCCGATGCAGCAGGCCGGCGGCCTGGCCGAGCTGGTCTGCCAGGCCCGGCTGATCAGGGACGTCTCCGTCATCTGCTTCAGCGGGCACCGTCTGGAGCACCTGCTGACCCGGCCTCCCTCACCCGGCGTACCGGACCTGCTCGCCGCCGTCGACGTGCTGATCGACGGTACCTACGTAGCCGCGCTGAACGACGGCCGGGGCCTGCGCGGCAGCTCCAACCAGCGGATCCACCACCTCACTGACCGCCTGGCGGTCCACGGGCACGAACTGGCTCAGGGGCCCCGCACCGCCGAGATCGCCGTGACCGGCCGGGAGGCCCTGCTCATCGGCGTACCACCCACCGGGCTGCTCACCGCGTTCGACAGCGCGGTCGACGCCGTCCGCGCCTCTACGCCACCCCGCACGTCACCCCGTACGTCCCCAGGAAGGAAGCACCACCATGAGCGGTAGGAAGCGCATTCAGGTCGACGAGTCGGAGTGGTACCGCATTCAGCGCAAGGCGCAGCAGCTCAAGGAGGTGCAGCGCAACATCCCCCGGCTGATCGAGGACGTACGGTCCCAGACACGCGCGGACATCGACCGCACCTTCGCTGGTGTCCAGCAGCGACAGCGCCGGCACGAGGAAGCCGTTCGCGCGCTCAGCGACCAGACCCGGCAACTGGAGGCCGACACCACGCGCCGGCTCCAGCAGCAGGCCGCGGACCTGCACCGCTCGCTGGACGAGACCGCCGGCCGGATCCGGGAGGAGACCCGCCGGGAACTGGCCCGGCAGCACGAGGAGACCACGCGGGCGCTGGCCGCCGAACGTGCCGAGCGCCGCGCAGAGATGACGAGGCTGTCCCAGGACATCGAAGTGATCAAGGCGGGCGAGGCGCGCGCCGAGGAGATGGTGCGAGCCTGGCTCGCGGACGCTCGCACGATGGCCGCACTGATCGCCGACACTCTGCCGCACGAGCGGTACGCGCCCGGCGCACTGAACCGGCTGACCGGACGGCTCGCCACCGTGGAGCACAACGTGGCGGAAGGCCGGTTCGAGGCCGCCCTCGCTGTGGCACAGGAGACCTTCCACTCGCTGAGCGACCTGCGGGTGGACACCGAGCACCGGGAACTGGAGCGCTGCTCGGCCCAGTCGGAGGCGGTCGAAGCCCTGGTCCGTGTCGAGAGACTGATCGCGGGCAATGAGCAACGGCCGGTCATCGGGCCGGACGGTGAGGCACTGGCCGGGTACAGGCTGGACGTCGTCCACTGGTCGGAGGGCGAGTTCGACGAGCTGCGCCAGGAAGCCGCCGACGCCCTGGCCCGGGCCCGCGACGACGTGACGGACACCGACGAGCTGCGCGGCCTGCGCGACCAGGAGGCCACCCGGCTCGAGCAGGCCCTGGGCGGCACGGTGGAGCGGGCGGGCATGCGTCACCTCGCCTCGCAGATCCGGGTCAACCTCGCCGACGCGGTGGCCCAGACCCTCAGCGATTACGCGTACTACGACCTCGTCGACGGCAAGTACGAGAACGCCGACGCCCGCGGCAGCTACTACGCCAAGCTCCGCAACGGCGCCAACGGCAACGAGATCGTGGTGAACGTCTCCCAGGCGGAACGGGATTCGGACCAGTGTGTGATCCGGGTGCTGTCCTACGACCACGATGTCACGGCCGAGGCCGAACTCATGGACCGTGCCCGGGCCATCCAGCAGGCGCTCGAGGCGGACGGCCACCGTGTGTCGGCGCCGGAGTGCGAGCCGGACACGCCCGGCGGCGGTCAGTTGCCCACCCCGCGCCCCGCGCCCCGTCCCGCCGAGCAGAGGCAGTCGAGGAAGGCGGCAGAATGACCGCGACGGCCGCGGAGACACCGTCCGTGCCGGGTCCCACGACGGAGCGGCTGGACCCGGCCGCTCTGCACAGCGGTGAGCCGTTCACCGTCCTCTACGGACCCGGCGTGGGGGACGTCTTCGTCGACAGCGCCTACCAGGTGTGCGTCCTGGAACAGGCCCTGTGGCGGCTGCTGCGGGCCGAGGGCTTCGAGCGGATCGTCTTCAGCTCCCTGGACCATCCGGTGTACTTCCGTGACCGCGCCTCCCGCGACCTGTCCCGGCGCGCCCCTGCCCGGGCAGCCGCGGCCTCCCGGGCGCCGGACCGGCGCACCATGCGTCATCCACAGCTCAGGGGCCCACTGGACGGGCTGCTGGTACGGGACTTCACGCCCCGCGCCGGCCCGGAGCCGCATCCCGCTCCACCGCCGCCCGGCGGCAGCGGTGGCGGGGCGGCGCCCCCTGCGCCGTCGACGGGGATATCCGACCCGTTCGGAGTCATGACCCTCACCGGCTATCTCCGCCAGTCGCGGCACCGCACCGCCGTGGTGTTCTCCCAGGCCGAGGAGATCCTGCACCACACCAGGGCCGCACGGCAGCTGGCGGGCGCCATGGAGCGGTGGGCGCACCACGGCGACGACCGCAACCTGTGGATTCTGGTCTTCCGCAAGGCGACCCTGGACGACGTGGCCGAGTTCCTGCGGGTACGCGGGAGCTTCCCGTTCCTCGAGACCTTCGTGAATGACCAGCGGGCCGCGCCGGGACGTGGCGGCACCTTCCGGGTCGGCCACCCCGAGGCCGCCGAGCTGGAACGGCTGATCCACACGGTGCGGCTTCGGCAGGATCTGCGCATCGCCGACTGGGTGGAACTCGACCCGATCGTCAAGGCGATGGCGGCCCACCCCGGCAAGGCCCTCACCTGGCAGTCGCGGCTCGCCCGACTGGCCCGACAGGGCGGGACGCTGAGCCGGGACACGGTACGGCAGTGGCTCGGCACCGTGTCCGCCGACGGCCGCACCCCGTGGGAACGGCTGGAGTCCATGCCCGGAATGGGCATGCTCTTGGAACACTTCGAGCAGCTGCGGGCCGAGACCGAGGCCGCGGCGGAACTGCGCGCCCGCGGGCGGGCCACCGGCGCGGAGCCACCCGCCCTGCACCTGGTGTTCACCGGAAACCCGGGTACGGGAAAGACCACGGTGGCGCGACTGGTCGGTGAAATGTACCGGGATCTCGGCCTGCTGAGCCGCGGTCACTTCGTCGAAGCGCAGATGAGTGACCTCGTCGCCGGATACGTCGGCCAGACCGCCCAGTTGACCAACGCGACGGTCGACCGTGCCCTGGACGGGGTGCTGTTCATCGACGAGGCGTACGGACTGAGCGACCAGCGGGACGGATTCGGCGACGAGGCGATCCAGACGTTGCTCAAGCGCATGGAGGACGACCGTGGCCGGCTGGTCGTGATCGTCGCCGGATACCCGGGGAAGATGAAGGAGTTCCTCGCGGCCAACCCCGGCCTCGCCGGCCGGTTTCCGCTGGACAACATCCTCGAGTTCCCCGACTACGCCCCCGGCACGCTCCAGGCCATCCTGGAACGCCGGCTGGCGGAGCGCGGTCTGCTGCTCGCTGAGGGGACGGCGGACCGGCTGCGGGAGATCGTCGCCGAGATGCACCGGACCAGGAACCCGGACTTCGCCAACGCCCGGGAGATGCGCACCCTCGCCGACGCCGTCGCCAAGCAATGGGCCCGTCGCGTCCGGCGCGACGTCGGGGAGCCGGTCACCGCCGAGGACATTCCCGATGCCTACCGCGCCTACCTGCCCCGCCCGGCACCCGACCCGGCGGCCCTGCTGGCCGAACTCGACGACTACGTCGGCCTCGGCCCGGTACGGGAGATGCTGGAGAACCTGGCCAACAGACTGAGGATGCGCCAGGAGTTCCGCAAGCGGGGCCCTCTCCTCCCACCCCACATGCTGTTCACCGGGCCGCCCGGAACGGGCAAGACCACCGTGGCCCGGCTGATCGGGGCGCTCTTCCGCGACCTGGGTCTGCTGCGCAAGGGCCACGTCATCGAGGCGACCAAGGCCGACCTGGTCGCGAGTTACGTGGGCCAGACCGCTCCGCTGGTGTGCAAGGCCGTGCAGGACGCGCTGGACGGTGTGCTGTTCATCGACGAGGCCTACAGCCTGGTCCGGGACACCAAAGGGCACGGCGGGTTCGGCGCCGAGGCCATCGACACCTTGATCCGGGAGATGGAGCACTGGCGGGGGCGCCTGGTGGTGATCGCCGCCGGCTACCCGCGGGACATGGACGAACTTCTGGCCTTCAACCCGGGCATGCCCTCACGCTTCACCGAGCGGGTGCCCTTCCCGGAGTACTCCATGGCGGACCTGGTCGAGATCCTGAGCAGGATGGCCGCCGCCGAGGGCTACACCCTGGCCGAGGGAGTCCCGGAGCGGGCCGCGCGCTGGCTGCGAGCCGCCCGCCTCGCCGATCCCGCCGCCTTCGGCAACGCCCGCACGGTGCGCGGACTGCTCGGCAGCATGGAGGGCCGGATGGCCGCCCGCTACGCCCGGGGAGAAGCCACCGGCCCCGAACTCCGGCCCGACGACGTCCCGCCCCCGCCACCCGTCCACCGGCACGAAGGGTTGTGAACCGTGCCGGGCCGGCTGTCGGACGGTTGGGCGTTCCAGCGGTGTCGAGCAGCCGGGGCGGCCTGCACGGCCGGGGCGCGGTGAGGGACCGGTCAGCCGGTGGTGCGCAGAATGACGTCGCGGCCTTGTGTGTCCTGCTCCTCACGCTCTCGCAGTACGTCGGCGAGGGCCTCGTCGGCCTCGCGGAGACGCCGTTCGATGGTGTCCGCGACGGCCTCCACCTGCTCCGGCGTCATACGCTCCTGCGGCGCGGAGGCGGTCGTGCCGCCCGGACCGGTGGCCTCCCGCAGTGCCCGGGCGAGCACCCGGTCGGCCCGGGCGTGCCGGTTCAGGGAGGCCAGCCGGGCCCCCTGGGCGGCGTGGACGTTCTCCAAACGGTCCTGGTACGAGGCCAGTTCCTCACTGCTCGCCTGGTACTCGCGTTCCGCCGCGGCCAGCGCGCTCTGTGCCGTCGCCGCCCGTTCCAGCACCTGCCGGGTCTGCGGGGCCAGCACCGAGAGCTGGTCCTCGGTGAGCCGTACCAGCGCGCCACTGCTCGTGCGCAGCGCCTCGTCGACACCGGCGTCCCGCCCCCGCAGCTCCGCCAGCCGTGCGCCGATGATCTGCTGCTGCTCGCGCAGCGCGTCCAGCGCCACGACGAGCCGTTCCAGCCGGCGCAGCTCGTCCACCTGCCGACGCAGCGCCTCGTGCTCGGCGAGCCGGCGGCGCAGCGTGTCCTCCGAGGCCGCGAGCTTCTCCAGAGTCTCGCGCTCGCCGCGGACCCGGTCGGCCGTCTGCACGAGCTCACGCGTCAACTCGTCCGTGCCGCGCGCCACCCGGTCCCCCGGCCGGGCGGCGGCCAGCAGCCCCGGCAGCGCCTCGGCAAGGTCCCGGCCGCTCTCCAAGGCCTCGTCCAGCGCGTACAGAGCGGCGAGGGCTTGGCTTCCCCCGGCCCCGCCGTCAAGCCTGCGTATCACGGCCGTGGCCCACCGCAGGGCGTGCCCGAGTACGCGCAGGGCGACCTCCTGGTCGGTCGTGCCGGTGGCGGCCAGAGCGTCCGCGATGCCCTGCCTGCTGTCGTCCACGATGCCCCCCAACGGATCCCCTGCGGACCCTTGTCGTTCCTGGTAAGGCCTCCGCCGCTGCGCGACACGGCCTGCTCCGGACCCAGCGGCCGGCCGACCCTGACGTATCACCGCAAACCCGCACGCAGCCGGAGTTCCCCCACTATCCTGCACGGACAGCGTCCGGTGGAGTTGATTCGGGGGATTCATGGCCGAGTTGGTGCGATTCGATGGTCCTGACGGGGCGTCGCTGATGGTGGAGGTGGAGGACGACGACGCAGGACTCGAGCTCATCTCCCGCGATCCGAACGGCGTCGTGCGGGCCGGCCGCCGCTTGGAGGAGGCTCTGGCCTCGGTCCGGCCCGCCCTCCGGTCGGTCGTCGACTCCGTTGCAGCCCTCGCTCCGGACGCGTACGAGGTCGAGTTCGGGATGAAGCTCAACGCCGAGTCCGGCGTCGTCGTCGCCCGGACGGCCCTCGAGGGCCACTTCAGCGTCAGGCTCCAGTGGAGCGGACCCGATCGAACCCCCGGTGAGTGAAGCGGTGTCCGCCGTGCGGGAGCGGCCCCCCTGGCTGGTGAGCGTCCGGCGTTCCCGGGACGACAACCCGGTCGGCGCCGGTCTGCTGGTCACCCCCCACCACGTGCTGACCTGTGCGCACGTCGTACGGCCGGGCAGCGCGCTCGGTGTGCCCGACGATCCGGTGTACGTCGAGTTCCAGTACGCCCAGGAGCACGGCGCGATCCCGGCCACCGTCGTGCCCGACGGCTGGCACCCGGCCACCGGGTCCGACTCCGGGGACATAGCGGTGCTGGAACTCGGTGCCCCGGCACCGGCCGAAGCCGAGCCCGCCCCGCTGCGCACCACCGACCCCGGCACCTGGGACCACCGTTTCCGCGCGTATGGCTACCCCAAGGAGCATCCCCGCCAAGGTGTCCCCGTCCGGGGCGAGATCATCGGCCATGCCGGCGGCGAGTGGCTGCAGGTGGAGGCGAGCCCGCACACCGGATGGGCACTGGAACAAGGCTTCTCCGGATCCCCGGTGTGGGACATGAACAGCCAGGGCGTGGTGGGGATGCTCGTCGCCCGTGACTCCGTGTCCAAGGTCGACCGGCGCACGGCCTACGCCATCAAGGTCGAGACGCTAGTCCGGTACTGGCCCCCGCTCGCCGCGCAGGTACGCGACGCGACGACGGGGGAACTGCGCAACCGGCTGGAGAGCCTGCTGTGGATCCCGCTGGCCGGGGAGGGGCGGATCCCCCGGATCGGCGAGGTGGACCCGTACGACATCGGTGTCTCGCGATCCAAGTACAGCAACCGTCCGGGCGAGGCACCCTACGTGCCGCGGCATCCGCAGGACGGGCAGCTGGACGCCGCCCTCGCCGAGTCCCGGTTCGTCGTGCTGGCCGGCCGCTCCAAGGCCGGCAAGTCCCGCACCCTGTACGAGGCGTTGCTGCGGACGTCTCCGGGGGCCCGGCTGATCGTGCCGCGTCCCGACGGCCCGGAGCAGCGGGCACTGGACGACCTCAGCCGGCTGACGCTGCCGACCGGGCAGGACCCGAGCGTGCTCTGGCTGGACGACCTGCACCGCTACCTGCGGCCCGGCGGTCTGGACCTGCAGATCCTAGACCGGCTGACGCGCCGGCACCCCGCCGTCACCGTCGTCGCCACCATCCCGGCCAAGCAACGGGCCGCGCTGACGGCCATGGAGAACGACGTCGGCCGTGTGTCCCGGACCGTTCTCGGCAAGGCGCGCACCGTCGAACTGCCGTCGCGGCTGGGGGCGGCGGACACCGCGGTCGCCCGGGACCTGTATCCGGGCGAGGACTTCGCGGCCCGCGGCATCGGCGAACTCATGGTGGCCGCCCCCGCCCTGGAACAGCGCTTCGCCGACGGAGCCGAGAGCTGCCCCGCCGGCTGGGCCCTGGTGAAGGCGGCCACGGACTGGCAGCGGATGGGCATGACCGAGCCCGTCTCCGAGACCGTGCTGCGCGAGCTCTTCGGCGCCTACCTCGGTGCACACCAACCGCAGTTCGACGCCAACGACGAGCTGTACCTGACCGGGCTGACCTGGGCCCGCGAACCGGTCGCCGGCGGCATCGCCCTGCTGCACCGCGTCCCCGGCCCGGACGGCGGGCCCGCGTACGCCGGGTCGCCCTACCTGTCCGAGTACCTGGACACCCGCTCCGACGACCCGTCCGCCGCCGTGCCCCTCCTCGCCTGGGAGCACCTCGCCGAACGCCGGCCCGCCGCGGACCTGCTGCACAGCGCGTACGTGGCCCTGATGCGCGAGGAGCCGGAGGTTGCCGAGCGGATGTTCCAGCAGGTCGTGCAGACCAGTGGAGACCGGGACAGCGCGGCCTGGGCTTCGCTGATGCTCGGTGAGATACACCTCTACCAGGGCGACTTCGCGCGCTCGGCGGCCCTGTTCGACACAGCGGTCTCCTCGGGAGTGGAGGACGTGGTCCCGCTGGCCCAGGTCGACCTGGCCGGGGTGCTCATGGTCACCGGTGACCGCACGCGGGCGCGAGCCCTGCTGGAGACCGCCGTGGCCTCCCGGGACCCGCAGGTCTCGCAGATGGCCCAGGTCGGGTTCGCCCGGCTGCTGGCGGAACAGGGCGAGGCGGAACGGGCCGAGGAACTGCTGGAAGCGGTACTGGCGGCGGGGGACACAGAGGTGGCGACGCTGGCCCAGACCCAGTGGCTTCGCGTGGTGACCGGTGAGGCACGTAACGTACGAGCGGCCGGACGGACGGGCCGTGAGCGGGTCAAGCCCGGCGCCGGAGCGGGTGCGGCCCGCACCGACTCCGCGGAGCTCGGGGAGCAGCCGTGGGCCCTGTCCCGGGCCCTCGGAGAGTCGATCGCCGGCCAGATCACCGCTCTGGCCTCGGTGAACCTCGGCGGAATCTACGCCCACCAGGGCAAGCTCGACCGAGCCGAGGAACTGCTGAAATCGGCGGCCGACAGCGGCGGATACCATGCCGCCCCGCAGGCCCAGTCGGGACTCGGCGAGCTGTACATCCTGCAGGGCAGGTACGCGGAGGCCGAGGAGATGCTGGAGGCCGTACTGCGCTCCGGGCATCCGCTGCTCGTCCCGGTCGCCCAGGTCGCCCTCGGCATCGCACTGCTCCAGCAAGGCGACGACGCACGGGCGTTGCCCCTGCTGCGCGAGGTGGCCGAGCTGGGACACCCCGACCAAGGACCGCGGGCGGCCTGTGTCCTCGGCGAGTGGTACACCGCCCAAGAGGACGCCGGAGCCGCCCGGGAATGGCTGGGCCGCGCGGTCGGTTCCGGCCACCCGGACTGGGCCCACACCGCCCGTGTCGACCTGGCGTTCGTACTGGCCACCCAGCAGGACGACCTGGACGAGGCGCGGGAGTTGCTGGCGGAGGTGACCGGGTCCCGGCACCCGGAGCAGGCGCCGCGCGCGGCGGACATCCTGGGCGAACTCCTGGCGGCCGAAGGCCACGCGCAGGAGGCCGAGGAGGCCTACCGCGTCGCGATCGGCTTCGGGCACCGGGACTGGACGCAGCTGGCCCGCATCAACCTGGCCGCCCTGCTCGCGGCCCAGGCGCCGGACACGACCCGGGCACGGGAACTGCTGACGGAGGTGATGCGCTCCGGGCACCCGGATCAGGCGCCGCGCGCCGGGGACATCCTCGGTGACATCCTGGCGGCTGAGGGCCGGGTCAGGGAGGCCGAGGAGGCCTACCGCGCCGCGATCGACTCCGGTCACGGCGAGTGGTCGCTGATCGCCCGGCTCGACCTCGCCGTCATGCTCGCCGACAACGAGGACTTCTCCCGGGCGGAGAGCCTGTTGCGTGTGGTCGCCGAGTCGGACAACGCCACCGCCGTGGCTTGGGCGACCACCCTGCTCGGCATGGTCCACGTGCACGGCGGCCGACGCGCCGAGGGCCTGCGTCACCTGCGGCAGGCGGGCGAGACGGGCGAGGTGCCCGTGGCTCAGATGGCCCGGTTCCAGCTGGCGAAGTTCCTGCTCGACGACGGAGAGAACGACGACGCCCGGGAACTGCTGCGGTCCGTGGTCGAGGACCAGCCTTCGGACGTCACCGAGGTCGCCCGCGCCTACCTCTGCGTGCTCCTGCTGCGTGAAGGATCCACCGCGGCCGCCGAGGAACTCCTACTCGGCGTGGAACGCTCGGGCGACGCGGAGGCGATCGCCGTGGCCTACCTCGGCATGGGCGAGTACCTGCTGGACGTCGGCGAGGTACAGGCCGCCGGAGAACTCCTCGAGGGCGCGCTCAGCGTGGCGGATCCGGAGACCGCGCCCCGGGCTGGCGCCCTGCTCGGCGTCGTACGGCGTTCCGACAACGAACTAGAAGAGGCTCGGCGTTTGTTGTCCGACGCGCTGGACACCGGGGACCCGGACGTCGAACCGCTGGCGAGACGGTATCTGGGCAGCACTCTGTTCCGTATGCGCCTGCTGCGAGAGGCGGAGGAGGTCCTGCTGCCGCTGGCCCGTTCAGATGACGGCGAGCACCGCCTGCAGGCACTCCGATTGCTGGGGCAGGTGCTGGTCGCGGACGGCAGGCCGGAGGAGGCCTGTCCGTGGTTCGAGGAGGCCATCGCGTGCGGCGATCCGGAGACGGAGTCCGCCTCCCGTTACGACTTCGCCGAGTTGCTGCTCAGCATGGGGCAGCGGGAGCGCGCCCGGGAGGTGTGGGCGCCGGAGGTGTCCGAGGAGGACGAACCGGCGCAGGCCCGGCCCGGCCTCCGCCCCCTGGAGGAGTCCGTCGCCACGACCGAGGCGGCGAAGCCGCCCGGGCCCGCCCAGCATCCGCTGCCTGCGGCCGTGCTGTCGCTGCTGGGCGACGTGGCGTCCGCGGAGGGAGACGAGGACGAGGCCCGGTACTGGTATGGGCTCGCTCAGCCCCACACCGGGCCCTCCTCATGAACCGCCGGGCAGTGAGTTGCTGAACGCGCTCACCCCGGGGATGCCCCGTTCCAAGGACCGCACCTTGAACAAGTCCTCGTAGATCCGGTGCAGAGCCCCGGCCTGTTCGCCGGCCGGAAGCAGGGCCGCCTGGTCCACCCGGTCGAGCAGGACGGCGTAGCGCGAGCGCATGTTCAGGTGCCACCGCCAGCGTGCGCCGAAGTCCAGGGCGCGGGCCACCGCGATGAGGAACGTGGCCACGCCCGCCGCCACACGGGCCCAGGTGGAGTAGTCCACCGGCAGCACGGTCGCCACCGTCGTGGCGGCCATGGCTGCCATCGTGCTGCCGTTGTGCAGCAGCGAGTCGCGTTTACCGCCGTGTGGTCGCATCGCCAGCTTGATACTGGTGGTCAGACGGGCCCTCTGCTCGGAGAGGTCCTGCGCGGCGGGCTCGGATGCGTCGGGCAAAGGGGTCAGCCTCCATCCAGCCGGTTGAGGAACGCACGCGTGGCCAGGGTGACGGTGTGTGTGGGGCCCAGCACCCGCGTCTGGTCGTTCGCGACCTGCCGCAGCAGGGCAAGGGCCTCGGACCGCCGGTGTGCGCGCAGCAGGTGTACGGCGTAGTTGCTGCGGACCGTGAGGACGTCGGGGTGCTCGTCGCCGTAGACCCGCTCCATCGCGGACACGAGCTCCGCCGACTGGGCGAGAGCCTCCTCGTGGCGCCCACACTCCGCCGTAAGCTCGACCAGGTTGGCCCGGGCCGTGAGGACGTGCCGGTCGTGTGCCGGAAGGCGCGCGGCCATCTCGGGCACGAGTTCGGCGAGGGCGCTGCGTGCCTCCTCCTGCCTGCCTTCCTGCTTCAATCGGTAGGTGATGTTCAGCCGCAGCAGGAGCACGCGCGCGTCACCGGCCCCCAGCACCCTGGTGGCGGTGGGCAGCATCTCCTCCAGGTAGGTCCGGCCGAGGGCCGGATCCCGCGTGCCGATCAGCCAGGCGACGGTCTGCTGGGCTCCGAGCGTGTCGGCGTGCGCGGGCCCGTGGACCTGCTGCACGTCGGACACGAGCGCGTGAGCCTGCTCGAGGCGCTCGTCGAGGTCGCCCCCGTCGTCCCACCGGATGAGGTCGTGGCGCACAGCGAGCGTCGCGGTGTGACGTGGTCCGAGCGCCGCCCGGCAGTCGTCGGCCAGTCGGCGTGCGAGGGCAAGCGCCTCGGCCCGCCGCCCCGTCGCCTCGGTGCAGCCGCTCAGCTGGTGACGGGCCGTCAGGGACTCCGCGCTTCGCTCACCGAAAGCGTCGGTGAGGCGTGGCAGCCACGCACTCCAACGGGCCAGGTTGTCGGCGGGGCGGGCCGCGGTGCGGCACTGCAGCCCGTGCAGTACGGCCTTTTGCCGGCCGGCCCGCCACAGATGCTCGGGCTCCGCCGCCAGGGCGTAGTCGAACGGCTGGGTCCCGTGACCCTGTGTCTGGTGCGGCACACGGGCGTGCAGCACATCGGCCAGCGCGCCGTGCCCGTCGGTCACGCGGACCCGGCGGGACGGGGGCAGCGGTTCCTCGGTGCCGTCCGGCGCCGGTGGGCCCATGAGGTCCTCGAACAGGTCCAGGTCGTCACCCGAGGTGAGGTGTTCGACGAGCAGGGCGTGGAAGAAGCCCACGAGTTCCTCGTCCGTGCCCGCTGCGGAGCGCACGAGCAGTCCCTGGAGTCGCACCAGGACGTCTCGCACCAAGTGGGCGGGCTCCGGTCCCGCCAGCAAGCGGACGGCCTCCATGAGGAGGGACATCGGCAGCACGGGCCCCGGACCCGCGGCCGCCAGTACGGTCAGCACCGCGTCGAGGAGCGGGTCGCCCCGGTCCGGACGGGTCCTCGCCGCATCGAGGGATCGGTCGAACGCCGCGCCGAGGGAGCTCGGCAGGTCGTCCGCCGTTTCCAGAGCGCCGGCTACGTCCGCGTAGGTGCGTGCGGCCAGCCAGTTGCCGTCGGCGCGGTCCAGGATGGTCGCGTGCAGGTGCGGGGGCACCCCGCGCTCGGTGAGGTAGGAGGCCAGCTCGGCGCGGGTGGCGGTGCCGAGGGGGAACTCCCGGGCACCGTGCGGCAGTCGCGCCCCGGTCCGTGCGGTGACCAGGAGGGACACATGCTCCAGCCGCGGATCCGACGCCAGGTCGTCCAAACCCGCCAGCACCGGATCGTGCGCGGTGGCGCTCAACTGGTCGAGCCCGTCGACGACCACGCGTGCCGGTTGCCCGAGGAGGGCGAGGGGGCCGAGGACCTGGGCGTGCAGCGCGTCGAGGCCGGCCAGCACCGCGTCGGGCGTGGTCTGCCGGAACGTGCTGACAGCCGCCGGGAAGCCTGGCAGTCGGCGAAGGTCACGGGCCAGTTCCTCGGCGAAGGTCTCGGGCGTCGTCGCAGCGGTCACGACGGCCACCGCGTCGTGCTGCGCGGCCTGCGAGGCGACGAACGCCGACTTGCCCTGGCCGGCGGGCGCGGTGACCGCCACGGCGCGATGGCCGTCGAGTTGCCCGGCCAGCGTGTCGGCTCCGGCGGTCGGCCGGTACCAGGTGAGCAGGTCGGCCAGCTGCTCGATGCCGCGGCGGGCCCGTGAGGCGTTCAGGGCCAGCCACAACGAGGGGTCGTTGTAGGAGACTTCGGTTCCGCGGTCGTAGACCCGATGGGACGGGTGCTGGGCGCGTAGCTGCCCGCACAGCAGGGGCAGCGCCGAGTGCGCGGTGAGGAAGGCCCGGGGCGTTCCGGTCCCGCTGCGCATGAGCCGGGCGAGGGCCGCGGTGAAGGCGCAGGCGAACGCGGCGCCGGAACCGGTGGAGACGAGCACCTCGAATCGCTTCCCTGTGCTTCGAGCGATGTCCTTGAAGACGTCCCCAAGCACGGTCAGGACGTGCCCGGACTCACAGGCGTCGAGTACCAGGACGAGCCCGTCGAGGTGCGGATGTTCCAGGAGCAGGTCGGTGAACGACTTCCCGAGCGCGTACGCCGACTCCGGCTTGCCGACCGACGACTTCCGGGTCATCAGGTGGAAGTCCGAAGCGGTCGCGAATCCGTGCCCGGTGAAGGCGACGAACAGCGTCGCGCCGTCCGCCGAGGCCCGGGCGACGGCGGTGCGCAGGCCCTCCTCCAGGGCGGAGGCGTCGGGATCGAGCAGGAGCGAGGTGCCGTCGGGAAGAGCCGGCCGGCAACCGCCCAGGGCCAGGTCCCGGAACACCGCGTCGAGATCGGTGACCGCCCGGCCCAGACGCGAGAGGTGCTCCTGTGTGTCGCACTGCGACCCCACCAGCAGACACCGCCGTTCCCCCATGGGAGGAAGCCTGCCATGTGAGGATGGGGTGTGTCAGCGGGTTGGCGACGCGGGCGCGATCACCAAGGGGGGAAGGGCACATGGCCGAGATCGTCCTCGTACATGGGATCGACCATGAACAGAGTGTCGCCGGGACACTGGAGTCCGAGTGGCTGTCCGCCCTGGCGCACGGACTCACCAAGATCAGCCGGGAGGACCTCGCGACGAGCGTGTGGCACCGTGGCCTGCCGGGTGCCGTCGATGTCCGGATGGCCTTCTACGGGGACGTCTTCCTCTCCCCGGAGGGGGAGGGGCTGACCGCGGAGGAACAACAGGAGATCGAGCGGCGCCTCATCCTCCGGGACGAAGCGACCTCGCGGTACGTCCTCGAGAACGCCGCCACCAGGTCGACCGATCCCGGACAGCGTGCCATCGCCGCGCGGGAACTCGACAGGCTCCGCGGGACCCCGCCGGAGCCCATGGGAGTCAGGTCCGCGACCCGCGCCGTGACCCACGCTCTGCTGCGCCTGCCGTACTTCGGCGACGCGGCCCTGTCGGCGCTCGGCGCCGCCAAGCCGCCGGTCCGCCAGATCTCCCGGTACTTCGGTGAGGCGCGGATCAGACGCGACGTGCTGGACCGGGTGCACAAGTACCTGGACGCGGGCACCAAGGTGGTGATCGGGCACTCCCTCGGCTGCGTCGTCGCCTACGAGGCGCTCTGGGAGCGAGCGGACGCCGGCCACAGTAAGGGGCCCGAACTCCTCCTCACCCTCGGCTCTCCGCTCGGCATCCACCCCGTCCGCCGTCAGCTGGCGCGCCGGCCCTACGGGCCCCCGACGGGACTGCGCCGCTGGGCGAACTTCGCGGATCCGGACGACATCGTCGCCGCGCACCATGACCACACGAAGCTTTTCCCCGATCCGCACCACCACGACCCGGACCGCCGGACCGAGATGACTGCCAAGCCGGTCACCGTGGACAACGGAAGCTCCCCGCACACCGGAACCCACTACCTCGTCAAGAAGGGATGCGCTCTACGGATCGCCGAGGCCCTCGACACCCGGCGCTGACACATCACGGCCGCGGCGAGCCGCACTCCGGGACGTCCGGCAGCCGGTTGTCCGGCGAGTCGATGCAGAGGGTGGAGATGTACCCGCCGTACTGAGGCAGGAAGGCCCACCACTCGCCGCTGCAAGCCGGCACGGCGACCACCTGGCCACGGGTCCGGCAGCCGACCAACACCTCGACACCGGCCGGAAGTTGCGTGATCAGGGCGTCTCCCATGGACGGGCCCTCGCGGACGTGCACGAACTCGCCCCGGGTGCCGTGCCACGTCCCCGCGGGCAGCACCGCGCCCGGCACGCTCAGCGACCGCGTGAGCCGGCCGAGGTCGGTGTACGCCTTGCCGTACGACGTCCCCACCGGATGCAGCGTCAGCACGGCCATGATCGCGCGGTCGTCCGCGCCCACCGTGCCGGTGGTGTGCAGCGCGGGCGCGTGAGCTCCACGTCCGCGACGGCACCGGCACGGGGGCGGCGGCCGGTCCCGCCGCGGCCTGTGCGCCCGCCGCGAACGCCCCCGACCAGCCCTGCTTCACCGCCCAGGGCCGCTCTAACGCCCCGGCGATGTCGAAGTGCTGGTCGAAGTGGTCCGAGGCGCGGCGTGTCGAGCGGCGCAGGCTGTCCATGACGAAGTCCCGCACGGGTGCGGGTGCCTTCTCCAGGACGTGGCGGTAGATCGTCACGGTGTCCCGGGCCGAAAGCGCGGTGTAGCCCCAGTACCGTTCGTGACCGGCGGGCGGTGGCGCGCAGGTCCAGCCGGGCCGACATCCGGTCGATGATCGCCGAGCCGCCGCACGTCGCCCAGTAGTGGCTGGCTGCCGCGTCGTCACTGCTGCGCAGCATTGGATCCAGCCGGGCCAGGTCGGCCTCGGGGATGGTGTAGCCGGGGCCCGGTCCCACAGGAAGTCCAGGGCCAGCAGCAGTTTGACGACAGAGGCGGACCGGAACCGGGCGCTCGCGTCGATATGCTCGGTGAACGTGCCCGTCCGGCGGTCGAAGACGGCTGCTCCGGCGGTGACGCCGTCCGGTACTTCGGCGGTCCGGGCGGCCGCCCCCGGCCGGGGGTTCGCCGCCGCGCCGCCCGGAAGACGCGTGACCGCTGCGACGGTCGAGGGCGCGGCGGCTCCACGGAGGAGTCTGCGCATGGTTGTCCTTCCTGATCGCCCGGTCGCCCGGGGGAGTTCGGAGCCTGCACCGACACACCAGGAGCCCGAGTGGTGCGGGCGGCCCTGCCGGATGTCAGCGCCTTGCCTTCGACCCTGACAAGTGTCAGGTGCTGCCCCGGGTGCGCACCGGACGCGGCCGAAAACCGCTCGACGGGCACGGCTGCCTGTGTCTACGATCACGGCGCGGCATCGCGTGTCGGTCACCGGCCGGGTGAGGCATGGAGGCGCTGCGGAGATGCCCGTGAAGGCGGACCCATGCCGTCGATGAATGTCTGGTCAGGAGATGCCCTGCCCGCTCTCCTCGCAGCGCAGGGCGAGGACGTCGGCCGCCTCGATGCCGGACAGGTAGGCCGGCGCGACTTCGAGCATCAGCTCGCCGATCGCATGCGTGCTGGTGGCGAGTTCGTCGACGGCGCGGCCGGGGGGCGGGGCGGTGCGGACGTCGCGGACGGCCTGGCGGACCACCGCGAGCACCGTGGGCTCATCGAGGGCCTGGAGGCCGCTGTGGGCGAGCGTGGCGAGTCGGCGGGTGATCAGCTCCGCGACGTCGCCGCTGCGGCTGGAGACGGCGATCAGGGCCCGCTGGACAGCCCGTAGTTGACCTGGCGGCTTCCGCACGGTCGGCAAGCTGCCCGAGCGCAGTTACAAGTAGTCCCTCACGCTCCGCGCAAAGTTCCGACGGGCTTCCACCAGAGCATCGAAGTCAGGAAACTGCGAATCCCTCCACTCGTGAAAAGGCCGCGCCCTTTCGTACCTGATTTGGATCTTGAAGGCGAAGCAGGCTCTACTGCAGCGGTCAGCTATGTCGCTGGCCTTCGACGCGACATCGTCTGGCCCGTGCATCTCGATGACGACACATGCGTGCCGGATACGACGGTAAGCAGCGTCCATCTCAGTGAGCCACACGCCCGCCTCGCGCATGTCTCTTCGTACCGGCCGTGAGTGCCACCGCCGAAAGCGCCGCCATTTTGTCCGACTTAGGTGCAGCAGAAAGGCCACGCCCCTGAGGTCGGGGCGTGGGCGCAAGGGAGGTGGCTCCGACGAAAAGAGCCGGTCGTGGTACTGGTTCGGCGGGTACCGTCTCAGCAACGCCTCGAAGTCAACTAGCTCCGCGAGCAACGCGGTATACGCATTCAGACGACTGGAACGCATCCACTGAAGGTGAGCAGCTTCTGCCTGGACATCCGCACTACTAGACGTCGCGCTAGCCTGAGCACGTGCACCCCTCGCCTGCGCAAAGGCGCCGGCGAGCGCAAGACCAGCAGCCAGCAATGCAGTCACCGCAGGCACAGCAATCTCTTCCCCCATGGGCGCAGTGTGCCCGAGCATCAAGCTCTACAAGCCGATCTCCACTCAACTCACGGTGCTGCGGCCGGCCGCCTCGACTACGGCTGGGCGTGATGCCGGTCGAAACACGAGCCCGCTTACACAGACCGCGATGCTCGCCCCATTCCTCCGGCGAGCGGGGTGAACAGGTGAGGGACGGGGCCTGCAGCAAATCCGCGTAGCTCTGGCCGCCGAGGAAGATCACGTCAGCGTCGTCGGTGCCCAGCGGGTGCCGTGTGAAGAGCAAGCTTCTCAGCCGTGACGGCTCGTTCATGGCCGAGCCTCACGTTGTACGGAGGCTGCGGCGGCCGCGCCGGTGTCTCTCCGCGAGACAGGCTGGGGCTGGCGGCACGGCACCGTGGATCGCGGCGAGGGAGCGGGCGACATCGAGGAGCCGGTACGCCTGGGCGCGGCTGATGCCGACTCCGCCCAGCAGTACGACTCCCACGAGGTGAAGCCCAGCGGCTCCCAGACGCGGGCGGCGTGCGCGTCGCGGACCCGGTCGGCGAGGACCGCTACGGAGCGCCGGACGTCGTCCATCGCCAGCCCGGTCGTCATCTCCCGGGCGCGGGCCGCGGTCAGCGGCGGCCGCGCCGGTTCGACGCAGTGCTCCTGGTCCTGATGTGCTCGCCCACGACTCCATCGGCCTCCGCGCCTATGAGCACCACCAGGGCGTGCGGGAGGCACAGGGCGCGAGCTCCACCTCACAGGCTCACAGCCTCACAGTTCTCCTCGTTCACCTGGGGAAACGGCCTGTGAGCCTTATAGCCTCACAGCGTGACACCGCGCGGGGAGCGGGTCTGTCACGCTGATCCGCGACGGCGGGCGCGGGGCCTGCCGCACGAGGCGAGGGGGCCGGGTGGCGGGGATCGAGCGGGAGCCGGCTGAGGTCAGGATCCCCAAGACGGCGCTGGACGCCTTCGCCGCGGCGCTGAGCGTGCGCGCTGTGGCGATGCGGACCTGGCCCGACGGCATCGAGTGGATGTACCCGGTGGGCACGTGGGACGAGGCGCATCTGGAGGTGGCGCTCATGCCTGGCGGCGAGGAGGTGTGGCTTCGGATGTCGACCGACCGTTCCAGCGTCGCCGTGTGGACCATCGAACAGTGGTGGGACTTCGTCGGCGAACTGCCCGGCGCGGTGCCGCAGGACTGAGCCGGGGCGCTGGGGGTCAGATGCTCTTGATGACCCGGCTGATTTCGAACGGCACCTCCTCCGCTACCACGAACAGCGGTTCCAGGATCCCCATGTACACCGGGTCCGTCCACGACGGGCTGTGCTCGGTCATCAAGCAGCCTGCCGCTTCCTCCTTGGTCCGGGGGTGGGCGGCTCCCTCCTCTCGGGCGATCTCGACAACGATCTCGGTCGCGGTGTCCACGCCGTCCCGCAGCTGGGACTACCGCTCCGCCATTTCCTCCCGATCGTCACCGAACCTGCGCTCGTGGACGGGCAGGAAGTCGGCCGCCGGCACCGACAACGCCTCGCGCAGCTGGCCAAGGGTCGGCTCCTGGCAGAGCGCTTCCACGGCGGCGGCCGTCAGCGGCGGCTTTGCGTGGGCCACGCGCTCCAGCACGGTGATGCCCAGGACGGCAGTTCCCCGATGGTGAGCAGTCCGGTGCCGTCGTCGATCATGTCTGCGAGTCTGGACCCTCCATCGGGTGGAGACTCAAGGAGCGCGACGATGGCCGACGGCCTGGGGGACATACTCGACGCGGCGGCGCACGGCGTCTTCCCGCCCGCGGACGGCGGGACGACGATCGTTCCCCAGCCCTCACGCCGGGACGCGGGGGTCCTCGCCTTCACGGCCCACTCGGTCGTCTTCACCGACGAGGACCCGGACTGGGTCCGCGAGGCTCTCGCCCGGACCGACTGCGACGCCCTCGCGGCCACGATGAACGCCCGCTTCCTGACGGCCCTGATGGACCGGACGGGGCGGGTCTCCGACACGGTCGACGTGCTGCTGACCGGTGCCGCGCTGCCCGGGGAGCCGTCGGTCGCGCTGACGGAGATCGACGACCCCGGGCATCCGCGCGTGGCATCGGCCCGCAGGCGGCGGGACGGCGTGCGGGTGTGGGCGGCGGACGGCGGGGTGCTCGTGCTGGGCCGTGGGGTGGCCGGACGGTGGGAGGTCGCCGTCGAGGTGGACGAGGGGGCGCGGCACCGCGGGGTCGGGAGGCGGCTGGTCACGGCGGCGCGGCAGCTGCCCGGGGGCGCCCCGGTGTGGGCGCAGGTGTCGGCGGGGAACGCCCGCAGTCTGCGGGCGTTCCAGGCGGCCGGTTACCGGCCGGTGGGCTCGGAAGCGCTGCTCGTCCCCGGAGCCGGGCGTCAGCGGAAGATGCCCGTGTGGCCGAGCGAGTAGCGGCCGGGCTGCGGGTAGACCGCGAGGCCGTGCGGGCCGCTGCCGACCGGGATGCGGGCGAGCTGGGTGCCGGTGCGGGTGTCGATGGCGTACACCTCGGCGTCGTAGCGGCCGGACAGCCACAGCACCTTGCCGTCGGCGGAGACGCCGCCCATGTCGGGGCTGCCGCCGTCGGGCAGGTCCCACTTCTTGGTCAGCTTGTTCTGCGTGAAGTCGAAGACGGAGACGGTGCCCTCGCCGCGGTTGGACACGTACATCTCGCGGGAGTCGCGGCTGACGTAGAGGCCGTGGCAGCCCTTGCCGGTGGGCATCAGGGTGGGCTCGGTGAACGTGTCGCCGTCCAGGACCCACATGCCGTGGGCCATCATGTCGGCGATGTAGAACCTCTTGCCGTCGGGCGAGATCTTCACGTCCTGCGGCATGGCGCCCTCGAACGGCAGCCGCTGCTGCCCGACGACCTCCATCTTCTCGGTGTCGACCTTGAGCAGTTCGCCGCTGAACTCGCAGGAGACGATGAAGTAGCGGCCGTCGAGGGAGAAGTCGGCGTGGTTGACGCCGTAGCAGGAGACCGGGACGGTCTTCTTGACCGCCATGGTGTGCGGGTCGCGGAAGACCAGCTCGCGGTCGAGGGAGGCCATGACGACGGCGTATCTGCCGTTGGGCGTGAAGTAGAGGTTGTAGGGGTCGTGGACCTCCACCTCCTTGCCCGCCTTGCCGGTCTTCGGGTCGATCGGGGTGAGGGTGTGGCCGCGGTTGTTGTTGACCCAGAGCGTCTTCAGGTCCCAGGACGGCACGACGTGCTGGGGCTGCCGGCCGACGGGGATCGTCTCGATGATCTCGTACGTCTTCGGATCGATGACGGAGACGGTGTCGGACTCGGTGTTGGGGACGTAGACCCGGGACGGGAAGTCCTTGACCACCGGGGACAGCTTGTTCGGGCGGTCGGCCGCGTACACGTCCTCGGGGTCCAGGACGGGCGGCATGCCGGGCAGGCCCTCCACGGGCTTCTTCTCGGGCGGGGCGGGGACGGCGGCCTTGGTGCCCCGTGCCTCGGAGGTCCGCTCCCCGGTGCCGCAGGCGGAGAGGACGGCGAGGGCGGCACCCGCGACCAGGGCGCTTCTGACGAGATGGCGGTGCATTGCACCATTTAATGGGCGTCTCGCAGGGAAACGCGCGATTCGTCCGTCCGGCGGCCGGGTGAGGCAGCGCGCGGTCAGCGGTCGGCGACCCGCATCTCGAACCAGGTCGTCTTGCCCCGGGGCAGCAGATCGACCCCCCAGCGGTCGGCCAGCTTGTCGACGAGGAACAGGCCCCGGCCGCTGATGTCCATCTCCTGGACGGGCATCAGGCACGGCAGCCCCCGGGAGGGGTCGCGCACCTCGACGCGGATCCAGCCGCGGCGCCGGTGCAGGCGCAGTCCGAAGACGCGGGCGCCGGTGTGCCGGACGGCGTTGCCGACCAGTTCGGAGACGAGCAGGACCGCGTCCTCGGTGGTCTTGGGGGTGAGCCCCCAGTGGCGCAGGACCACGACCTGGGTGAGCCGTCTCGCGGTGGCGGCGGACTCGGGACGGGACGGCAGTGGAACCTCTGCCTCCGTCGGGTTGCCGTACAACTCCAGCGCCTTGAGCGCGTGTTCGTCCTCGACGGTCGGCGACCAGCGCGCCGCGGACGCATGAGCGTGTCCCCGCGGCTGTTCCATACCCTCCAGCCCCGCCATGCCCCCATCATGGCCGCCCGGAGCGCCGCACGGGGCCGTTCCCGGGGAATACGCCCCGGTGAACGGGCGGTGAAACGGCGGCCCTCTGTCATATGCCGGAGGCACTTCGAAGTCGAGGGAAGCCCCTCCGACCTGCTGGAACGCCCCGTTCCGGAGTGACCGGCGGACTCCCCGACCAGGCGGGCTTAAGGTTGCCTTAAGGCTGCCATAAACCGCCCCATCGAGGGACTCCGGGTCAGACACCGTGTCAATTGCAAGCCCCTGGAGGGCGGTTCAGAGGAACTTCGCCTTGCCCGGCCCCTCCGCCACGAAGCTGCGCATCCCGCGCTCGCGGTCCTCGGTGGCGAACAGGCCCGCGAACCAGTTCCGTTCGATCGCGAGGCCCGTGTCGAGGTCCGTCTCCAGCCCCGTGTCGATCGACTCCTTCGCGGCGCGCAGCGCGAGCGCCGGGCCCTGTGCCAGCCTGGCGGCCCAGGCGTGCGCCTGCGTGTACACCTCGTCGGCGGGGACGACCCGGTCCACCAGGCCGATCTCGCGGGCCTCCTCGGCCTTCACCATCCGGCCCGTGAAGATGAGGTCCTTGGCCTTCGAGGGGCCGACCAGGCGGGCCAGGCGCTGAGTGCCGCCGGCGCCGGGGATCAGCCCGAGCAGGATCTCCGGCTGGCCGAGCTTGGCGTTCTCGCCGGCGATGCGGAAGTCGGCGCACAGGGCGAGCTCACAGCCGCCGCCCAGCGCGTAGCCCGTCACGGCCGCGACGACCGGCTTGGGGATCCGGGCCACCGCCGTGAAGGAGTCCTGCAGGGCGCGGGCGCGCAGGACCATCGCGGTGTGGTCCATGTCCTGCATCTCCTTGATGTCCGCGCCGGCCGCGAACACCTTCTCGCCGCCGTAGACCACCACGGCCCGGACGTCCTCGCGCCGCGTGGCCTCCTCGGCGAGTTCCTTCAGCCGGTCCTGCGTGGCGATGTCCAGCGCGTTCATGGGCGGGCGGTCGAGACGGAGCGTGCCGACGCCTTCAGCGACTTCGAGAGAGACGGTCATAGGCAGCAGGTTAACCACGACTAACGGGTGGGGCCCCGGTGCGGTCCGTCACACCGGGGCCCTCTTGTCAGCAGCGGAGAACTACTTCTTCCACTTCTCCCACGACATGTTCCAGCCGTTGAGCCCGTTGTCCGGGTCGACGATCCGGTCCTCGGAGTTCTTGACGACCACCACGTCGCCGACCATCGAGTGGTTGAAGAACCACGCGGCGGCCACCTTCTTGTCCCAGCCGCCGCGCACGTCGCGCAGGCCGATGCAGCCGTGGCTCGCGTTGTAGTTGCCGAAAGCGCCGCTCGCCCAGTAGTTGCCGTGCAGGAACGTGCCGGAGGTGGTCAGGCGGACGGCGTGCGGGACGTCCTTGATGTCGTACTCGCCGCCGTAGCCGACGGTCTCTCCGTTCATCCGGGTGACCGTGAGCATCTCGCTGATGACCATCTGGCCGTTCCAGGTCTCCATGCCGGGCTTGCCGGTGGTGACCGGGATGGTCTTGATGACCTTGCCGTCGCGCATCACCTTCATGGTGAGCTTCTTGGCGTCGACGACCGAGACCTGGTTGCGGCCGATGGTGAACTCGACCTTCTTGTCCTGCTCACCGTAGACGCCGGAGCGGCCTTCCACGCCGTCGAGGTTCAGGTCGACGGTCACCTTGGTGCCGGGCTTCCAGTACTTCTCCGGGCGGAAGTCGAGGCGGTCGTTGCCGAACCAGTGGCCCTCGACGTCGACGGCCGGCTCCGTCTTGATACGGATGGCCTTCTCGACGTCCTCCGGGTTGGTGATGCCCCGGTCGAAGCGGATGGAGAACGGCATCCCGACGCCGACCTTGGAGCCGTCCTCGGGGGTGAAGGTGCCGGTGAAGGTGTTCTCGGGGGTCAGCGTGGTGAAGCCGGCGTCCTCCGCGGCCGTACGCCCCTCGGAGTCCTTGGCGACCGCGTGGACCGTGTACTTGGTGGCGCCCGCCAGGTGAATGGACGGCGTCCAGCTGGCGCCGTCCTCGGATATCTCGCCGTCGACCTTGTTGCCCTTGGCGTCCTTGACCTCGACCTCGGTCAGCTTCCCCTTCTCGGCGGTCACCTTCAGCGCACCGCTCGTGTCGACGGACTTGGCGCCGTCCTTGGGGGTGATGCCGACGACCGCCTCGGACTGCTTGCTCTGCGCGGCGTCCGAGTCCTTGCCCTTGCTGTCGCTCCCGCCGGAACCGGAGCCGCTGCCCCCGCCGCCGCACGCCGTGACGGCGAGCAGCAGCACGCCGAGTATCAGCGCGAGCACTCCGTTCCTGCGCCCAACCGACGCCCCCGATATCGGTCGCCCGTTCAAGTGGTTCTCCCCTCCCCGGGCCTGGTCAGGCCCGCACGCGCACCCGCGCGTCCCCCGCGCGTCGGCGAATAGTAACCACAGGTCGGACGGCATCGGAGGCCCGCGATTGTCACCGTTCGGTCCCAACAGATCGCCGGGTCAACCGGCCCCCCTGTCCGGTTACTTCACCGCACTGCCCGCCTTCCATGCGTTCCAGTCCATATTCCATCCTCCGAGCCCATTGTCGGGAGAGACCTTTTTGTCATTGCTGTTGACGACTTCGACGACGTCCCCGACGAGGCTGCGGTCGAAGAACCAGCCGGCCGGGGTGTCCGAGCCACCGCCCTTCACGTCCCGCAGTCCGATGCATCCGTGACTGACGTTGGTGCGGCCGAAGACGGTGTGGTGCGCCCAGTAGTTGCCGTGCAGGAAGGTGCCGGAGTCGGTCAGGCGCATCGCGTGCGGAACGTCCGGGATGTCGTACTCGCCCTTGCCGTCGCGCTTCTTGAAGCCGACCGTGGCGCCGTTCATCCGGGTGACGTCGAGCATCTCGGTCACCACCATCTTGCCGTTGTAGGTGGTCGTCTTCGGGGCGCCGGCGGTGACCGGGACGGTGGCAAGGGGCTCGCCGTCGCGCCGGACCTCCATGGAGTGCGCGGCGGCGTCGACCACGGAGACCTGGCTGCGGCCGACGGTGAAGGAGAACGTCTTGTGCTGGAGGCCGTAGACGCCGGGCGCCCCCTCCACGTCGCGCAGGCGCAGGGCGACGGTGACCTGGGTGCCGGGTTTCCAGTAGTCCTCGGGGCGGAAGTCGAGGCGGGTCCTGCCGAACCAGTGCGGACGGATCTCGACGGCCGGGCGGGCGGTGACGCGCACCGCGCGTTCGACCGCGGCCCGGTTCGCGATCCTCCGGTTGAACTCCAGGGAGACGATCATGCCGGTGCCGACGGTGGCGCGGTTCTCCGGGGCGACGTAGCCGATGAAGCGTTCCTCCGGGACGTAGGTGGTGAAGGTGGTGCGCCGGGCCGAGCGGCGGCCGTCGCCGGCCACGGCCACCGCGTCGACCGTGTACTTGGCGGCCAGCGCCAGCCGCTCCTCGTCGGGTTCCCAGGTCAGGCCGTCGGCGGAGAGGTGCCCGGGCACCGGGGACTCCTGCGCGTCCTGTGACCTGACGACCTTCACCTTCTCCAGCCGGCCGTCGGGCACGCGCACCCGCAGCCGCTTGCCGGGGCGCACTCCCCTGCTGCCGTCGCCGGGCGAGACCTTGATGACGTCCTCGGGCGCCGGGGGCGCGCCGAACACCCCGGCGATCCCGTCCGCGTCGTCCGAGGTACAGCCGGTGGCCCCGGCGAAGAGCCCTGCCCATGTCACTACGGCGGCCAGTGCGGCCCTCGCGCGCCGCGCGCGCCCTTGTACGTGCCTCACGAGGTGCCCAACGACCGGCGGAGTCCGCGGAAACGACCATGCCCGCCCCCGGGGAAACGTGAGTGCGAGCCACGCTCTGGGCAGAACAGTGGGGAGGACGACGCGCAGGGGAGCCGCGGCCCGGGCCGCAGACAGGGCCGCACCCCTCTGTCCCCCGTCGTCCCACGAGCCGCGGGAGGCTGACAGGTGTCCAGCGCAGCCGAGCAGGAGGCGGTGGCCGGTCGTCAGGCCACCGGGAACGGGCGCCAGGCCGCCGCCGTGAACGGGGCCCGGCCTGCCGTGCCGCCGCCCACCGTGCCCGCGTGGCCGGGCGCGCCGACACCGCTGGGCGCCCGCTTCCGGGTCGGCCCGGACGGAGTGGCGGGCACCAACTTCGCGTTGTGGGCGGGCGGGGCCGAGGGGGTCGAGCTGTGTCTCTTCGACGAGTCGGGCAGGGAGTCGCGGGTCCGGCTCGCCGAGCTGACCCACGAGATCTGGCACGGTTTCGTCCCCGGTGTGCTTCCGGGGCAGCGCTACGGCTACCGGGTGCACGGCCGCTGGGACCCGTGGACGGGCGCCCGCTGGAACCCCGCGAAGCTGCTGCTCGACCCCTACGCCCGCGCCGTGGACGGGGACTTCGGCCTGCCGCCGGAGGTGTACGGGCACGTCCGCGACTGGCCGCAGCAGCATGTCGCCGACACTGTGCGCGACGACCGGGACTCGGCGCCGCACGTCCCCAAGGGCGTCGTCGTCCATGATGACGACGACTGGGCCGACGACCGCCGGCCGAAGACCCCGTGGGCGGACTCGGTGATCTACGAGCTGCACGTGAAGGGCTTCACGCAACTCCACCCGGGCATCCCCGAGGAGCTGCGCGGCACCTACGCCGGCCTCGCGCACCCCGCGGCCATAGAGCATCTGGTGAAGCTGGGGGTGACGGCGGTGGAGCTGCTGCCGGTGCACCAGTTCGCGCACGAGGACCATCTGCTGCGCCGGGGCCTCAGGAACTACTGGGGCTACAACTCCATCGGCTACTTCGCCCCGCACGCGGCCTACGCGGCCTCCGGGACCCGGGGCCAGCAGGTCGGCGAGTTCAAGCGGATGGTGCGCGCCCTGCACGCGGCCGGGATCGAGGTCGTCCTCGACGTGGTCTACAACCACACCGCCGAGGCGGGCGAGCTCGGCCCGACACTGTCCCTGAAGGGCATCGACAACCGCGGCTACTACCGCCTCCAGGACGACGCCCGCCGCTACGCCGACTACACCGGCTGCGGCAACACCCTGCACGTGGTCCAGCCGCACGTGCTGCGCCTGATCACCGACTCGCTGCGCTACTGGGTCACGGAGATGGGCGTGGACGGCTTCCGCTTCGACCTGGCGGCGGCGCTGGCCCGCTCCATGCACGACGTCGACATGCTCTCCCCGTTTCTCGCGGTCATCGCCCAGGACCCGGTGCTGCGCCGGGTGAAGCTGATCGCCGAGCCGTGGGACGTGGGGTCGGGCGGCTACCAGGTGGGGGCGTTCCCGCCGCTGTGGACGGAGTGGAACGACCGGTACCGCAACGCCGTCCGGGACTTCTGGCGGCACGCCCTGCCGGACGTCCGCGAGATGGGCTACCGGCTGTCGGGCTCCAGCGACCTGTACGCCTGGGGCGGGCGCAGGCCGTACGCGTCCGTCAACTTCGTCACCGCGCACGACGGGTTCACCCTGCGGGACCTGGTGTCCTACGAGCGCAAGCACAACGAGGCCAACGGAGAGGGCAACCGCGACGGCACGGACGACAACCGGGCCTGGAACGGCGGCACCGAGGGCGAGACGGACGACGAGGAGGTGCGGGCGCTCCGGCGCCGGCAGCTCAGGAATTTGCTGACCACCCTGCTGCTCTCGACGGGCGTGCCCATGCTGGTCGCGGGCGACGAACTGGGCCGCACCCAGCGCGGCAACAACAACGCCTACTGCCAGGACAACGAGATCAGCTGGCTGGACTGGGGACTGCTGGAGGATCCGGGCTGGCAGTCCCTGTTCGCGCTGACCTCCCGGCTGATCGCGCTGCGCCACCGCCACCCGGTGCTCAGGCGCCGGGCGTTCTTCTCGGGCCGGGCCCAGACCGCGGACGGGCTGCGCGACCTGGCCTGGTTCACGTCCCGGGGCACGGAGATGACGGAGCAGGACTGGTACGCGCCCGCCGCCACCCTGGGCATGTACCTGTCCGGCCGGGACATCCCGGGGCGCGACGAGCGCGGGGAGCAGATCCTCGACGACAGCTTCCTGGCCGTCCTGCACGCGGGCGAGGGGCCGGTGGACTTCACCCTGCCGGGGCCGCCGTGGGCCGAGCGGTACGAGGTCGTCGTCGACACGAGCCGGGAGGAGCAGGGGGAGGCGCCGGGCGTGGAGCACCGGGCGGGGACGGAGATCACGATGCCGGCGCGGGCGGTGCTGCTGCTGCGGGTGGCGGGGTGACCCCGGCGGGGCGGCCGGCGGGTGCGGACGGGCAGCACGCAGCAGGCGGGTGAAGCCTGAGCCACTGTCACCTTCCCGGGGCATGCATGAGGATCTCCGCCGCATCCGGCCGGATCGGCGGTATCGATGCGCTGGAGGCGACAGTGACGAACCAACGAGGCGGACAGACGGGTCCGCACACCATCAGCGTCCCGGTCCTCATCGTCGGCGGCTCCCTGGTCGGCCTGTCGACCTCGCTGTTCCTGGGACGGCTGGGTGTGCCGCACGTGCTGGTGGAGCGCCACGCGGGCACCTCCATCCATCCGCGGGGCCGCGGCAACAACGTCCGCACGATGGAACTGTTCCGGGTGGCGGGCGTGGAGAAGGCGATCCAGGACGCGGCCGCCACTCTGGCGGTCAACAAGGGCATCCTCCAGACGCCCACGCTGACCGGTGACGCGGGCGAGTGGCTGTTCAGGGACATCGACCCCGGGGGCGGCCTGGCCCGTTTCAGCCCCAGCGCCTGGTGCCTGTGCAGTCAGAACGACCTCGAACCGGTCCTGCTCGACCACGCCCGCGGGCACGGCGGGGACCTGCGCTTCTCCACCGAACTGATGTCTTTCGAGACGGGCGCGACCGGTGTGACCGCCGTGGTCAAGAGCCGCGAGACGGGCGAACACACCACCATCCGCGCGGACTATCTCGTCGCCGCGGACGGCCCGCGCAGCCCCGTGCGTGAGCAGCTCGGCATCGGTCAGAGCGGGCCCGGCGACCTGTTCCACAACGTCAGCCTCACCTTCCGCTCCCGCCGCCTCGCCGATGTCGTGGGTGAGCGCCACTTCATCGTCTGCTACCTGACGAACCCGGAGGCCGACGGCGCCCTGCTGCCGGTGGACAACCGCGAGAACTGGGTCTTCCACGCCCCCTGGCACCCCGAACACGGCCAGACCCTGGAGGAATTCACGGACGAGTGGTGCGTCGAGCACATCCGCCGGGCGGTCGGGGTCGCCGACCTCGATGTGGAGATCACCGGCAGGGCGCCGTGGCACGCCGCGCAGCGGGTCGCCCGCAGCTACCGGTCCGGACGGGTGTTCCTGGCCGGTGACTCGGCTCACGAGATGTCCCCCACCGGGGCCTTCGGTTCCAACACCGGCATCCAGGACGCGCACAACCTCGCCTGGAAGCTGGCCGCGGTGCTCGACGGCTGGGCCGGCGAGCGCCTGCTGGACACCTACGACGCCGAGCGCCGTCCCGTGGCCGAGGCCACCAGCGCGCGGGCCGCGGCCCGGTCGGCCGAGCACAGCCACCCCGGATTCGCCGCGCCGGCCGGAGCGGGCGGCGGTCCCCAGCGCGGCATCCTCAACGTGGCCCTCGGCTACCGCTACCCGCAGGGCGCCGTCGTCGGCGCCGATCCCGCGGCCCCCGTGGTGCCCGAGAGTCTCGACCTGACCGGCGCCCCCGGCAGCAGGGCCCCGCACCTGTGGGTGCGTCACGGGGACGAACGCAAGTCGACGCTCGACCTCTACGAGCGGTCCCTGGTGCTGCTCAGCGACGCCGCCGAGCCGAACGGCTGGCACGAGGCCGCGCTCCGCCTCACCGACGAGCTCGCCGTCCCGCTCAGGTCGTACCGGGTGGGCACCGGACCTCGGGCCGACCTGGTGCCTGAGGACGCCGTCGACTGGGCGGAGCGCCACGGCACGGGGCCCGGGGGCGCCGTGCTCGTCCGGCCCGACGGGTTCGTCGCATGGCGGTCGCCGGGTCCGGACCCGGATGCCGAGGAGGCGCTGCGCCTGGTCCTGAGGACCGGCCTGGCCGTCGGCTGAGTCCCCGCCGGCCCGGAACCGGCGAGTGCCCCGACGGGTGGTGAGGGGCGGGCTGCCGGCCCCTCATCACCCGGACGGGGGACCGCGGCCGGCAGGCCGCTGACCACGCGGACGGCCCGGTGGTCCTGACCTGTCACGTCCGGCGGCCACCCGCCCCGTCACTCGCGGACGCCGTCCGAGTCGCGCGATGTGCGGGGACGGCCACAGGATCGAGGAACGCCGACGTCGCATCCCCGCGACCGGCGTTCACGTTCCCCGCCGCGAAGGAGATGTGCGCAGGATGACCACCACGTCCGAACGGGGGGCAGGTTCGCGGGCGCGACAGGCCTCGCACCATGTCTCCCAGACCGTGTTCGACGGTTCCCGGCTCCGCGTCGTCCTCCTGGTCGACGTCCACGACGGAGCCCAGCAGGAGTTCCTCGAAGCCTACGAACAGTTGTGCAACCAGGTCGCGTCCGTCCCCGGGCACGTCAGCGACCAGCTGTGCCAGTCGATCGAGAACCCCTCCCAGTGGCTCATCACCAGTGAGTGGGAGAGCGCCCCGCCGTTCCTCGCCTGGGTCAACAGCGAAGAGCACGTGCGGATGGTGGAGCCGCTGCACAGCTGCGTGCGGGACACGCGGTCGTTGCGCTTCCACGTCGTCCGCGAGACCGGCGGACCGGCGAAGGGCGCCGACCAGGCGGGGCGCCGCCTCCAGGCGGCCCCCCGGATCGGCGACGGCGTGATCCGGCACGCGCTCACGTTCACCGTGAAGCCGGGCAGCGAGGAGATCGTCGCCAAGATCCTCGCCGACTACGACTCGCCCGAGCCGAAGGTCGACGACACCACCCGGCTCTGCCGCACGTCTCTGTTCATGCACGGCAACCGGGTGGTGCGGGCCGTCGAGGTGCGGGGCGACCTGCTGGCCGCGCTGCGCCACGTCGCCCGGCAGCCCGAAGTGCGGGCCGTCGAGGAAGCGATCAATCCCCACCTCGAGCAGGACCGGGACCTGGGCGACCCCGAATCCGCCCGGGTCTTCTTCACCCGGGCCGCGCTGCCGGCCGTCCACCACGTGACGGCGGGGCGGCAGGAGCCGCTGGGCGAGCGGTACGCCCTGTACTACCCGGCACGGCCGGAACGCGGCATGCAGCTCGCCGAACTCCTGGCCCATCGCGACGAGGCGGCCGCGGACGCCCCGCGCAGCCCGGTCCTGCGCAGCACGATCTTCCAGCGCGACGACGTCGTCGTACGGCTGATCGACGTGCACGGCGCGATCGAGGAGGCCGACCCCGGCCACATCCTCGGCCTGTCCGACTCGGCGCAGGTGACCGAGCTGACGACGCTCCTGGACGACGCCGCGGGCATGGACGTCGCCCCGTCGAAGGACGGCAGCCTCGCCCGCCTCCTCGAACTGGCGCGCATGGATCTCGTCACCGACCGCCGGTCGTCCGACACCTGATTCACCAGCCGGCGGGAGAGGCGAAACCGCCTCTCCCGCGCTGGTGCAGCACCTCAACGGAGGAACGCGTGATCACATCTCGTCCCAACATCGTGAGCCTGAGCGACGTCGAGCCCAACCGCCGCCGAGGCGGTGACCTGCGCGCCATGCTCACCCCGGCCGCGGTGGGCGCCACCAGTGGATTCATGGGCGTGGCGCTCATCGAGCCCGGTGACCGCATCGGTGAGCACTACCACCCGTACTCCGAGGAGTTCGTGTACGTGGTGTGCGGGCAGCTCGAGGTGGACCTGGACGGCGAGCCGCACCCGCTCCGGCCCGAGCAGGGGCTGCTGATCCCCGTCAACGTGCGCCACCGCTTCCGCAACGTCGGCAAGGAGGAGGCCCGGCTGGTCTTCCACCTCGGCCCCCTGGCGCCGAGTCCGCCGCTGGGCCACGTCGACACCGAGGAGACCGACGCCGAGTCCGCGGTGGTGGGAGCGGAGGCGGCCGCACGACGTCAGGTCCACTCATGAGCAGGCGAGTGGCGGTCACCGGCATAGGTATCGTCGCTCCCGGAGGCATAGGCGTACCGGCGTTCTGGAACCTCCTGGCGGCCGGGCGCACCGCGACACGGGCCATCACGTTCTTCGACCCGTCCGGTCTGCGTTCGCGGATCGCCGCCGAGTGCGACTTCGACCCCGCTGCCCACGGCCTGGACCCGCGGGACGTGGAACGGAGCGACCGTTACATCCAGTTCGCCATGGTCGCGGGTGACGAAGCGATACGGGACGCCGGTCTCGACCTCGCCGCCGAGGACCCCTGGCGGGTCGGCGTCTCGCTCGGCACCGCTGTCGGCGGCACCACCCGGCTGGAGCACGACTACGTCCTGGTCAGCCACGGCGGGCAGCGCTGGGACGTGGACCACCGGGAAGCGGGCCCCGACCTGCACCGGGCGTTCACGCCCGGCGCGCTCGCCTCGACGGTGGCGGAGCGGTTCGGGGCGCGCGGCCCGGTGCAGACCGTGTCCACGGGCTGCACCTCCGGGCTCGACGCGGTCGGCTACGCCTTCCACACCGTGGAGGAGGGCCGGGCCGACATCTGCATCGCCGGCGCCTCGGACTCGCCGATCTCCCCGATCACCATGGCCTGCTTCGACGCGATCAAGGCCACCTCCCCGAACAACGACGACCCGGCCCACGCCTCGCGTCCCTTCGACGCCGACCGCGACGGATTCGTCATGGGCGAGGGCGGCGCCGTACTCGTCCTGGAGGAGCTCGAACACGCCAGGGCCCGCGGCGCGCGCGTGTACTGCGAACTCGGCGGTTACGCCACCTTCGGCAACGCCTACCACATGACCGGTCTCACCAGCGAGGGCGTGGAGATGGCCCGTGCCATCGACGACGCCCTTGACCACGCGCGGCTCGACCCCACCGCGATCGACTACGTCAACGCGCACGGCTCGGGCACCAAGCAGAACGACCGCCACGAGACCGCCGCGGTCAAACGGGTCCTCGGACCGCACGCCTACGAAACCCCCATGAGTTCCATCAAGTCGATGGTGGGCCACTCCCTGGGCGCCATCGGTGCGATCGAACTCGTCGCCTGTGTGCTGGCCCTGACGCACCAGGTGGTACCGCCGACCGCGAACTACGAGACCCCCGACCCCGAGTGCGACCTGGACTACGTCCCGCGCGAGGCCCGCGAGCGCAAGCTCGACAGCGTGCTCTCGGTGGGCAGCGGATTCGGCGGCTTCCAGTCCGCGGTGGTCATGAACCGGCCGAGGGAGACGTCACGATGAGCGAACCTCGTCCCCGCGCGGCCGTCACCGGCATCGGTGTGGTCGCGCCCAACGGATCCAGTACCGAGACCTTCTGGAAGTCCACCAGGGAGGGCATCAGCGTCCTGGACCGCGTCACGCGGGAGGGCTGTGAGCAGCTGCCACTGAGGGTGGCGGGCCAGGTGCGCGACTTCGACCCGGCGGCGGCGATCGAGGAGCGCTTCCTGGTCCAGACGGACCGGTTCACGCACTTCGCGATGGCCGCGGCCGACCTCGCCCTGGACGACGCCCGCCTCCCCCGGTCCGAGACCGACGAGGCGCCGTTCTCCGTGGGCGTGGTCACCGCGGCCGGTTCCGGCGGCGGCGAGTTCGGTCAGCGCGAGCTCCAGCAGCTGTGGGGCAAGGGCAGTCGCTTCGTCGGCCCGTACCAGTCCATCGCCTGGTTCTATGCCGCCAGCACCGGCCAGATCTCCATCCGCCGCGGCTTCAAGGGCCCCTGCTCGGTCGTCGCCGCAGACGAGGCCGGCGGTCTGGACGCCCTCGCCCACGCGGCACGAGCCGTGCGGCGCGGCACGGACGTGATCGTGGCCGGGGCGACGGAGGCGCCGATCGCGCCCTACTCGGTGGTCTGCCAACTCGGCTATCCGGAACTCAGCACGGTCGACGACCCGACCCGTGCCTATCGCCCGTTCACGTCCGCGGCCTGCGGGTTCGTGCCCGCTGAGGGCGGCGCCATGGTCGTGGTGGAGGCGGAGAGCACGGCCCGGGAGCGGGGCGCGCCCGTGCGGGCCCACCTGGCCGGACACGCGGCGACCTTCACGGGGGCCTCCCGCTGGGAGGAGTCCCGGGAAGGACTCGCCCAGGCCGTCCGGGGCGCTCTGGCGGAGGCCGGCTGCGCCCCCGAGGAGATCGACGTGGTGTTCGCCGACGCGCTCGGCGTACCGGAGGCGGACCGGGCCGAGGCCCTGGCCATCGCCGACGCTCTGGGGGCCCACGGCACCCGGGTGCCCGTCACCGCGCCGAAGACCGGGATCGGCCGGGGCTACTGCGCGGCGCCGCTGATGGACGCCGCGGCGGCGGTGCTCTCGATGGAGCACGGTCTGATCCCGCCCACTCCCAACGTCTTCGACATCTGCCACGACCTCGACCTCGTGACGGGCCGGGCCCGTACCGCCGAGGTACGCACGGCGCTGGTACTGAGCCGCGGACTCATGGGGTCGAACTCGGCGCTGGTGCTGCGGCACGGCGCCACCGACGCCTCGTCGTGAGGCGCCGTGGAACGGAAAGGAAGGGAATGGCATGACTGACCGCATCACTGTGGAAGAGCTGTCCGAACTCATGAAGAAGTGCACCGGTGTCACCGTCGCCCCGGAGGAACTGCGACGCGACGACACGGCCTTCGAGAGCCTCGGCGTCGACTCGCTGGGCCTGCTGGGCATCGTGGGCGAGCTGGAGAACCGGTACGGCACTCCGATGCCGACGGACGCCGAACGCTCCAAGACGCCCCGGCAGTTCCTCGACCTCGTCAACGGTGCCCTCCTGGCAGGAGCGTGACATGGCCGGACACACGCAGAACGAGATCACCATCGCTGCGCCGGTGGACGTGGTCTGGGAGGTGACCAACGACCTGGAGAACTGGCCGCAGCTGTTCAGCGAGTACGCCTCCGTCGAGATCCTCTCCCGGGAAGGCCACAAGACGACCTTCCGGCTGACGATGCACCCCGATGAGAACGGCACCGTGTGGAGCTGGGTCTCCGAGCGCGAGCCGGACCGCGAGACGCTCACCGTCAAGGCCCGGCGGGTGGAGACGGGCCCCTTCGCCCACATGGACATCCACTGGCGGTACGAGGAGGTCCCGGCCGGCACGCGGATGGTGTGGACGCAGGACTTCGCGATGAAGCCGGACGCGCCGGTCGACGACGCGTGGATGACGGACAACATCAACCGGAACTCCAAGGTGCAGATGGCCCTGATCCGCGACCGCGTCGAGAAGATCGCCGCGGAGCGCGGTGCGAGTGCCGGTCTGACCGACTGAGCCGGACGGAGAACAGCCCCATGCACCAAGCCCTGATCGTCGCCCGCATGGCCCCCGGGTCGGCGCCCGACATCGCCAAGGTGTTCGAGAAGTCCGACCGGGGGGAGCTGCCGCACCTCGTCGGTGTGACCCGGCGCAGCCTCTTCCAGTTCGGCGATGTGTACCTGCACCTGATCGAGGCCGAGCGCGAGCCCGGGCCGGCCATCGCCGAGATCACCGGCCATCCCGAGTTCCGGGACGTCAGCGAGCGCCTGTCCGCGTACGTCAGCGCGTACGACCCCGCGACCTGGCGTTCCCCGAAGGACGCCATGGCGCAGCGCTTCTACCTCTGGGAGCGCGACCCGGCCGGCTGACCGCCGCCGGCACTCGACGGCCGCCGGGTCCGCAGCATCGCGGACCCGGCGGCCGTTCGTCCGTCCGCACCGGGGAGTGCCGGGATCGCCGGCTCCCCCGGGACGCGGTCGGATCAGCCGGGGATGTGGCAGTCGAACGCGTGCAGATAGGGATTGACCGGGCTGATGTCGTCGATGACCAGGCCGGCCTCGGTGAGCCGGTCCACCATGCTCTGCCGGGTGTGCTTCGCCCCGCCGACGTTGAGGAGCAGCAGCAGGTCCATGGCGGTGCTGAACCGCATCGACGGCGAGTCGTCGACGAGGTTCTCGATGACCACCACGCGCGTCCCGGGGCCGCCGGCCTCGCGGACGTTGCGCAACGTGCGCATGGTGCTCTCGTCGTCCCACTCCAGGATGTTCTTGATGACGTAGACGTCGGCTTTCACCGGGACGGCCGTCCGGACGTCGCCGGGCACGACGTGCGCGCGGTCCGCGAGGTCGCCGCCCGTGCGCAGTCTCGGGACGGCGTTCTCCACCACCCGGGGAAGGTCGAGCAGCGTCCCGCGCAGGTCCGGGTACTTGTCCAGCAGACTCGCCACGACGTGCCCCTGGCCGCCGCCGATGTCGGCCACCGAGGTGCATCCCGTGAGGTCCAGGAACGCGGCGACGTCCTGCGCCGACTGCACGCTGGAGGTGGTCATGGCGCGGTTGAAGACGTCGGCGGACTCCGGGGCGTCCTCGTTGAGGTAGGGGAAGAACTCCTTGCCGTACAGGTCCTCCACCACGTTCCGGCCGGTGCGCACCGCCTCGTCCAGCTTCGGCCAGACGTCCCAGGTCCAGGGTTCGGTGCACCACAGCGTGATGGCGCGCAGGCTGTGGGGGTCGTCCTCGCGCAGCAGCCGGGAGACGTCGGTGTGCGCGAACGTCCCGTCCGGGCGTTCCGCGAAGACGCCGTGGCACGACAGGGCTCGCAGGAGCCGCCGCAGTGGCCCGGGTTCGGTCTTCACCGCGGCCGCGATGTCCTCCGCGGCCAGGGGCTCGTCACCGAGGGCGTCGGCGACGCCCAGACGGGCGGCCGCGCGCAGGGCGGCGGCGCATGCCGCCCCGAAGGCGAGTTCCCGCAGCCGCATGGACGGCGGAGGCGCGGGCTGGGTGGTCGTCATGTGCCGCCTTCCTACTTCGATCACGTCAACGGTGGGGGGGTCAGCACAGGCCGGCGGGCTGGGACAGCCGGCAGGTGTTGCCCTGGAACGTGTTGCCCTGACCCGGGTCCGTGTTGACCAGGTCCGCCGGAGCGTTGCCCTGCAGCAGGTTGCCGCTGACGCGGTTGCGCTCGCTGGGCATGCCGACGAAGCTCTTGAACACGACGATGCCGCCCGACAGCGGGGACGTGCCGACGTTGTCCCTGATCACGTTGTGGGTGACCAGGTTGTCGTCGGTGCCCGTCAGGACGATGCCGGATCCCTGCAGGGCGTCCAGCCGGGCGGTCTTCGGGCAGGACTTGTTGTTGCGTTCGATGCGGTTCCCGCGCACGGTCACCAGGCCGGCCTTCGGCTTGTTCTCGTCGCCGACGACGAACAGCCCCGCGCAGTTGCCCGTGAGGTGGTTGGCCGAGACGGTGAGGTTGCGCAGCCGGCGGACGGTGACGCCGATCCGGTTGCCCTGCAGCCGGTTGTGCTCGACCACCGTCCCGCCGGTGTCCATGGCCCCGAGCTCTTCCGTGACGCTGTTGGCGAGGAACAGGCCCGCGTCGCCGTTGTCCCGGGCGGTGTTGCCGCGGAGCGTCCCGCGGGCCGACTGCTCCGTGGCGATGCCCCACACCCCGTTGTCGACGGCGTCGACGTTCTGCACGGTCAGCCCGTCGGCCTCACGGGCATGGATGCCGGACTTGCTGAAGCCCCTCACCGTCAGGGAGGCGATGGTGACGCCGTCGACGTTGTGGTCCCGTTTGCCTTCGACGCAGATGCCGTTGCCGGCCGCGGCGCAGGCGTGGGCGGATCTCCGGGCGTCCGGTGCGGTCGCGGCGCCGGCCCCCGCCTGCGGCCGGAGCACCGTGCCGCGGCCCATGCCGTGCAGGGTGATTCCGGGCGTGCTGACGCTGACGCTCCCGCGGTGGGTGCCGTGGGCGAGCAGAACGGTGTCGCCCGGACGGGCGGAGTCGACCGCCTTCTGGATCGACTCCCCCGGTCTCACCAGATGGATCGTGTGAGGGGCGGTCGGCGCGGCGGCGCCGAGGCCCGTCCCGAGGAGCGCCGCGGCGCATGCCAGGGGCGCGATATGACATTTATTCATATCGCGCAGATTAGGGGTGAAAGGTCGCGAATCGGCGGCATGGGCCATCCGGCGGCGTGGCACCCGGGGCCTGGTGTGGCGACGTGCCCTAGCCGAGGATCCCCCGGTCGTAGGCCACCGCCACGGCCGCCGCGCGGTCCTTGGCGCCGAACTTGGCGTAGAGGTGGGTGAGGTGGGTCTTCACGGTCGCATTCGACGGTGGTGGTCTTCCCGGCGCCGTTCGGGCCGAGGATCCCGAAGATCTCTCCTTCCTCGGCGTTGAAGGAGACACCGTCGACGGCGGGACGCCCGGCGTAGCTCTTGCGCAGGTCGGTGACTTCGATGACGGGTGCGGTCGGCATACGGAGAGGGTCCCGGCGGGGCGGGGTCCGCCGCATCGGCCGTCGCGCTCGAACGGACATCGGCCGATCGGTTGATGCAGCCCTACGACCCGTCGAACACGCCCAGGTCGCAGGACCGGCGACCGGTCCGGGTCCGGCGGAAACTCGGTGGGCAGTGTCAGTGGCGATCCGTAGGCTCGCTGCTGATGGCCACGACACCAGCCCCCGCCCAGGACCGTTCCGCCGTGCGTACCCTGCTGCGCCTGTGGCCGTACGTTCGGCCCGTGCGGGCGCGGCTGTTCGGTGCCGCGCTGGTCGCGATAGTCGCCTCCTGCGTGGGCCTGGTGATCCCGCTCGCCCTGAAGTGGATGGTCGACGGGCCGATCGCCGACCGGGACCCGGCGGGCGTGTGGCTCGGCGCGTTGTTCCTGCTGCTGCTCGGCTTCACGGAGGCCCTGCTGTTCGGGCTGCGGCGCTGGCTGGTGGCCCGGCCGCTCTCGCACGTCGAGGCGTCGATGCGGGCGGCTCTGTACCGGCACCTCCAGCGGCTGCCGGTGGCCTTCCACGACCGGTGGGCCTCGGGGCAGTTGCTGTCGCGGGGGACGACGGACCTGATGCTGCTGCGCATGTTCCTGGCGTTCCCGCTGACGTTCCTCCTGGTCAACGGGGTGACGATCCTCGTCGGCGTGATCATCATGCTGCTCCAGGACTGGACGCTGGGGCTGGTCATCCTCGGGCCCGCCGTCCCCGTCATGGCCACGTGCGTGATCTTCGAGCGGCGCTACGCGCAGCTGGCCCGGCGCGCCCAGGACCAGGTCGGCGACCTGACGACGGTCGTCGAGGAGAGTGTGCTCGGCATCCGCATCATCAAGGGCTTCGGCCGCCACCGGAGCCAGGAGCGGGCGTTCCGGGACCTGTCGAAGACGCTGCGCGGCACGGAACTGCGCAAGGCGCGGCTGCTGGCGACGATCTGGGGCGTCATCGTGACGCTGCCGGAGGTTGCGATCGGGGCGGCGCTGGTGGTCGGGGTCGTCCAGGTGGCCGACGGCGTTCTGTCGGCCGGGACGCTGGTGGCGTTCCTGTCGACGGCTCTGGCGCTGCGGTGGCCGGTGGAGTCGATCGGTTTCCTGCTGGCGATGAGCCAGGAGGCGGCGACGGCGACCGAGCGGTACTTCGAGGTGATGGACACGGAGGAGGAGGGGGCGACGGGCGCCCAGGACCCAGGCTCGGGCTCCGCCCCGGGCTCCGGCTCCGATTGCGGCCTGGGCACAGCCCACGGCTCCGGCTCCGGCTCCGCCCCGGGCCCCGCCCCCGGCTCCGGTTCCGGCTCCGGTCCCGGCTCCGCCCAGGGCTCAGGCTCGGGCTCCGCCACGGGTTCCGCCCCGGGCTCCGGCTCCGGTTGCGGCCTGGGCACCGCCCACGGCTCCGGCTCCGGCTCCGCCCAGGGCTCAGGCTCGGGCTCCGCCTCCGGTTCCGGCCTGGGCTCTGGCTCCGCCCCGGGCCCCGGCTCCGTTCCCGGCCCCGGCACCCGCTCCGACTCGCCCTCCGGCACCGGTCCCCGCCTCGGCTCGGCGCCCGCCCAGGAGAAGGGACTCCGTTTCCACGACGCTCGCTTCCGCTACCCCGACGCGCCGCCTGACAGCCCGCCCGTCCTTCAGCACATCGACCTGCACATCCGTCCGGGCGAGTCCATGGCGCTGGTCGGTGCCACCGGCAGCGGGAAGACCACCCTCACCGCGCTCATCCCCCGCCTGTACGAGCTGACCTCGGGCCGTATCACCCTCGACGGCGTCGACATCACCGGCCTGTCCAGGGAGGCGCTGCGCGCCAAGGTCGCCGTGGCCTTCGAGGAGCCCACGCTGTTCTCCGCCTCGGTGGGCGACAACGTTCTCATGGGGGCGAAGGACACCGCCGGCCACGCCGACCTGGAGCGCGCGCTCGCCGTCGCCCAGGCGGGCTTCGTGCACTCCCTGCCCCAGGGGACGGACACCCCGGTGGGCGAGCAGGGCCTCAGCCTGTCCGGCGGTCAGCGCCAGCGCCTCGCGCTCGCCCGGGCCGTCGTCGCGCAACCGGATTTCCTGGTCCTGGACGACCCGCTGTCGGCCCTGGACGTGCACACCGAGGCCGCCGTGGAGGCCGCCCTGCGGCAGGTCCTCGCGGACACCACCGCCCTGATCGTGGCGCACCGCCCCTCCACCGTGCTGCTCGCCGACCGCGTCGCGCTGCTGTCCGGCGGCCGGATCGCCGCGGTCGGCACCCACCACGAACTGCTGCGCACGAACGCCGAGTACGCGCATCTGATGTCAGGGGAAGAGGAGGGCGCACGATGACGGCGGCCACCGGCGCACCGGCCGGCAACAAGCCCGACGACCGGCCCGGCCGACAACCCGGCGACCGGCCCGCCGCCACCGGCGACCCCTTCGACCGGGACGTCCTGCCCACTCCGCCGGGCGCCACCGGAGCCCTGCTGCGCTCCCTGCTCGCCCCCCTGAAGGCCCGGGTCGCGGTCACCACGCTCCTGCTGCTGCTCCAGCAGGCGGTCGTCCAGGCGGGCCCGCTGCTCGTGGCGTACGCCATCGACCGTGCCGTACCTGCGTTCCGGGCCCAGGACCACGGGCCGCTGATCGCGGTGGGCGCCGGCTATCTGGGGTGCGCGCTGGCCGCGGGCGGGCTGCAGTTCGCGTTCGTCGCCGCCGCGGCCCGGGTCAGCCAGGACGTGCTGCTCGACCTGCGCGGCCGGATCTTCAGCCACGCGCAGGCACTGAGCGTCGACTTCCACGAGCGCTACACCTCGGGCCGGCTCATCTCCCGCTCCACGGCCGACGTAGAGTCGCTGCGCGAGCTGCTGGACGAGGGTCTCCAGGAGCTCGTGACGGTCATCCTCTCCTTCGTCTACATCTCGGCGATGCTGCTCTGGCTCGACCTGGGTCTCGGGGGCGTGGCAGTGGCGTCCCTGGTGCCGCTGTACGCGCTCGTGCGGTGGTACCGGCGGCGGGCGGCCCGGGTGTACCGGGCGCGGTCGACGGCCATCGCGGCCGTCATCGTCAAGTTCGTCGAGACGATGAACGGCATCCGGCCGGTGCGCGCCTTCCGCCGCGAGGCCGCCAACGACGCCGACTTCGGCGAGCTCAACCGGCGGCACGAACGGGTCAACGGCGACGCACTGCTGGAGATGGCCCGCTACGTCACCGGCTCCCGGCTGGTCGCCAACACGGCGGTCGCCTCGATCGTGCTGTGGGGGGCCTACCGGGTCGCGGACGGCACACTGGCCCTCGGCGTGCTGGCGGCCGCGGTCCTGTACCTGCGGCGGCTGTACGACCCCATCGACCGGCTCGGGATGTTCCTGAACTCCTACCAGTCGGCGGCGGCCTCGCTGGAGAAGATCGCCGGCCTGCTCGCCCAGACCCCGTCGGTCCCCGAGCCGGCCACTCCCCGCCGGCTCCCGCCGCTCGAAGGCGAGCACCCCGGCCGCGAGGTGGTGTTCGACGGCGTCCGCTTCGGCTACCGCACCGGCGGCGAGGTGCTGCCCGCGTTCGACCTCACCCTCCCGGCCGGGCAGACGGTCGCGGTCGTGGGCTCCACGGGCGCCGGAAAGTCGACTCTGGCCAAGCTGCTTGCCCGGTTCTACGACCCCTCCGGCGGCCGGGTGCTGCTGGACGGCGTCGACCTGCGCGACCTCGCCGTGCCCGAACTGCGGCGCGGGGTGGTCATGGTGACGCAGGAGGCGTTCCTGTTCTCCGGCACGGTCGCCGACAACATCGCGATCGGCCGCCCGGACGCCACCCGTGAGGAGATCGAGCAGGCCGCCAAGGAGATCGGCGCGCACGACTTCATCAGCGGCCTGCCCGACGGCTACGACACCGACGTACGCAAGCGGGGCGGCCGCATCTCCGCCGGGCAGCGGCAACTGGTGGCGTTCGCCCGGGCGTTGCTGGCCGACCCGGCGGTGCTGATCCTCGACGAGGCGACCAGCTCGCTGGACGTCCCCGGCGAGCGTGCGGTGCAGCGGGCCATGGCGACAGTGCTGAAGGGCCGTACGGCGGTGGTCATCGCGCACCGGCTGTCGACCGTCGAGATCGCGGACCGGGTGCTGGTGATGGAGCACGGCCGGATCGTCGAGGACGGCGAACCGTCCGAACTCATCGCGGGCACGGGCAGATTCGCGGAACTGCACCGGGCCTGGCGGGACAGTCTGGCGTAACGGCGGCGGGAGGGCGGGCGGATGATCGACGGGTACGAGGACCCCGGCACGCCCGACCGCCGTGGCGGCGCCCGCTTCCTGTGGTGGCTGGTCACCCGGCAGCCCGGCCGGTGCGCCGCCGGGGCGATGTTCGGCAGCGTGTGGATGGTGCTGCTGGCGGCGACGCCGTACCTGATGTCCCGGGCGATCGACGAGGGCCCCGGCGACATGGGCGCCGTGGCCGCCTGGAGCGGGGCGCTGCTCGCGGTGGGCGTGTTCAACGCCTGGCTCGGCACCGTGCGGCACCGCACATGACCCGCGTCCGGCTGGACGCCAACTTCCGCACGGTGAAGGTCGTCGTCGGGCAGGCGGTGCGGCTCGGTGCGTCGCTGTCGCGGCAGATGGGTGCCGGGGAGGTCGTCACGATCGGCGTGGGTGACGTGCAGACGATCAGCCAGTCCCTGACGGTCGTCGGTCCCGGCGTCGGGGCGGTCGTCGCCTACCTGGTGATCGCGGTCATGCTCGTGTCGATCTCCCCGGCCATCGCCGTGGTGGTGCTGCTCGGCATCCCGGTCATCGTGCTGCTCGTCGGCCCGCTGCTCGGCCGGCTGCAGGGCTCCGAGACCGAGTACCGCGAGCGGCAAGGCGTCCTGACCGCACGGATCGGCGACCTGGCGGGCGGCCTGCGGGTCCTCGGCGGACTGGGCGGGAAGGGCCTGGTGGCGGACGCCTTCCGCCGTGACTCACAGCGCTGCGCGAGCAGGGCTACCGCGTGGGCGCGGTGACCAGCTGCTGGCCGTGGTCGGCGCCGACGCGTGGGTGCGGGTGCTTCCGCGGGGGCTGGACACCCCGCTGGGCGAGGGCGGTTGCCGTGCCGACGGCCCGCAGGCCCAGCAACTCGCCCTGGCACGGGTGGTGCTGGGCGATCCGCACACCCTGATCCTGGACGAGGCGACCGCGCTGCTCGACCCGACGACCGCCCGGCACACCGAACGCGCCCTGGCCGCCGTTCTCCGGGGACGTACCGTCATCGCCGTCGCCCACCGGCTGCACACGGCGCACGACGCCGACCGGGTGGCCGTGATGGAGGACGGGCTGCTGACCGAACTGGGCACGCACGACGAGCTGGTGGCGGCCGGCGGAGCCTACGCGGCACTGTGGCACTCCTGGCACGGCGACCTGCCCGACGGCGGCAAAGCGTCCGTATAGCGAACATGAACTTCCGGACAACGAACCGTTTCCGGCCATAGTTTTGACGCGGTCCTGACAGCAAGCGCACTCCCCTGCGACGCTTCCCACGACTGCTCCACAGGAACCCCACAGCAACACCTCCACCTCCCCAGGCCGGGCGACCCCCGGTCCCGCAGAAGGAGTCAGTGTTGAGAAGCAGTTCCTCGCGAAGAGGCACCTCCCACAGACGCACTCCCCACACCCCCCGCCGCACCGCGGCCGTGGCCCTCGCCGGCGTCGCCGCGCTGATCGCCGCCGCCGTCCAGGGCGGCACCGCCGTCGCAGCCCCGGAGAAGGCACCGTCGGCCGCGAGTAAGGCGAAGCCGGGATCCGAGTCGGTCAGGCTCACCCCCGCCCAGCGCGCCGCGCTGATCCGCGAGGCCGACGCCGCCAAGGCGGAGACCGCGAAGGACCTGGGCCTCGGCGCCAAGGAGAAGCTGGTCGTCCGCGACGTCCTCAAGGACCGCGACGGCACCGTGCACACGCGCTACGAGCGCACCTATGACGGCCTGCCGGTCCTCGGCGGCGACCTGGTCGTCGAGAGCACGAAGGCGGACGCCACCGCGGCCGTCGTGAAGGCCACCCGCGCCGCCATCAAGCCGGCGACGACGAAGACCGCGGTGTCCGTCGCGAAGGCCCGGCAGCAGGCCCTGAAGGCCGGCGAGGCCGACGAGGCCAAGGACGCCGGCATCAACCGCGCGCCCCGCAAGGTGATCTGGGCCGCGAACGGCAAGCCGGCCGTGGCCTACGAGACGGTCGTCGGCGGCTTCCAGCACGACGGCACCCCGCAGGAACTGCACGTCGTCACCGACGCCACCACCGGCGAGAATTTGTTCGAGTGGGAGGCGATCGAGACCGGCACCGGCAACACGGTGTACTCCGGCACGGTCGACCTCACCACCACCCAGTCCGGGTCGACGTACAACCTCACCGACGGCGCCCGCGGCAACCACAAGACGTACAACCTCAACCGCGGCACCTCCGGCACCGGCACCCTGTTCTCCGGCCCGGACGACGTCTGGGGCAACGGCACCCCCTCCAACCTGGAGTCCGCGGGCGCCGACGCGCACTACGGCGCCGCTCTGACCTGGGACTACTACAAGAACGTGCACGGACGCTCGGGCATCAAGGGCGACGGCGTCGGGGCCTACTCCCGGGTCCACTACGGCAACAACTACGTCAACGCCTTCTGGTCGGACAGCTGCTTCTGCATGACCTACGGCGACGGCTCGGGCAACGCGAACCCGCTGACGTCGATCGACGTGGCCGCGCACGAGATGACCCACGGGCTCACCTCGAACACCGCCGGCCTCAACTACAGCGGCGAGTCCGGCGGCCTGAACGAGGCGACCTCGGACATCTTCGGCTCGACGGTCGAGTTCTACGCGAACAACTCATCCGACGTCGGTGACTACCTCATCGGCGAGGAGATCAACATCAACGGCGACGGCACGCCGCTGCGCTACATGGACAAGCCGAGCAAGGACGGCGCGTCCAAGGACAGCTGGTACTCGGGCATCGGCTCGATCGACGTGCACTACTCGTCCGGCCCGGCGAACCACTTCTTCTACCTGCTGAGCGAGGGCAGCGGCACCAAGACCATCAACGGTGTCACGTACAACTCGTCCACCTCGGACGGCCTTCCGGTCACCGGCATCGGCCGGGACAAGGCGGAGAAGATCTGGTTCCGCGCGCTCACCACGAAGTTCACCTCGACCACCAACTACGCGGGCGCCCGCACCGGCACCCTCGCGGCCACCGGTGAGCTGTACGGCACCGACAGCGCCGAGTACAAGGCGGTCCAGCACGCTTGGGCGGGCATCAACGTCGGCACCCGGCCCGGCGACGGGGGCGGCGGCGGCACGTCCTTCGAGAACACCGCCGACGTGGCGATCCCGGACCGGGGCGCGGCGGTCACCTCCTCGGTCACCGTCTCCGGCCGGACCGGCAACGCGCCGTCCAACCTCCAGGTCGCGGTGGACATCGTCCACACGTACATCGGTGACCTCAAGGTGGATCTGCTCGCCCCCGACGGCACGGCGTACACGCTGAAGGGCTACGGCACCGGCGGAAGCGCGGACAACCTGAACACCACCTACACGGTGAACGCCTCCTCCGAGGTGGCCAACGGCGTCTGGAAGCTGCGGGTCCAGGACAACGCGGCCGTCGACACCGGCTACATCAACAGCTGGAAGCTGACGTTCCCGTAGACCGCAGGCGCTGTAGGCCCTTAGGCCCGTGCGGCACACGCCCGTAGGCCTCCCAAGTCAGGGCGTCGCCCCGGTGGGTTCGAATCCCCCGGGGCGGCGTCCGTTTCACGTTCCCTCGCGTCCATCCCGCCATCGAATTCCGGCCAACATCACACCCACTCCTGACATGTACGCGTCCCAAGTGCCACTCTTCCCCCACGCCGCACAGCACCCCAGCACTTCCCCCACACCTAGGAGCTCGTGTGACCTCCCCTCTCTACGCGCGTCACAAGCGCGCCACGCTGGCCATCGCCACCGCTGTCGCCGCCGGCGCCCTGCTCACCACCGGCCTGACCCCCGGCAGCAGCGTCGCCGCCGACTCCGCGAGCAAGCCGGCGCTCGCCGCCGCCCCCGTCCTGCTCTCCGCGCCCGCCCGCACCGCGCTCATCCAGGAGCAGCAGGCGGACGCCACGCGGACCGCGGACGAGATAGGCCTCGGCGCCCAGGAGGAACTCGTCGTCAAGGACGTCGTGAAGGACGCCGACGGCACGGTCCACACCCGCTACGAGCGCACCTACGCCGGTCTGCCGGTCCTCGGCGGCGACCTCGTCGTGCACGAGTCGAAGTCCGGCAAGGCCCAGGGCGTCACCAGAGCCACGAAGGCCACGCTCAAGGTCGCCACGCTCAAGCCGGCCGTCACCGCCGCCAAGGCGGAGAAGCAGGCCGTGACCCTCGCCAAGGCGGCCGGCTCGGAGAAGACCGAGGCGAACTCCGCGCCCCGCAAGGTGATCTGGGCGGCCGACGGCAAGCCCGTCCTCGCCTACGAGACGGTCGTCGGCGGCCTCCAGGAGGACGGCACCCCGAACGAACTCCACGTCGTCACCGACGCCGCCAGCGGCAAGAAGCTGTACGAGTACCAGGCCATCGAGACCGGCACCGGCACCACCACGTACAGCGGCAAGGTCGACCTCACCACCACCAAGTCCGGGTCGACGTACAACCTGACCGACGGCACGCGCGGCGGCCACAAGACGTACAACCTCAACCGCGGCACCTCCGGCACCGGCACGCTCTTCTCCGGCCCGGACGACGTCTGGGGCACCGGCAGCCCGTCCAACGCGGAGACGGCCGCCGCCGACGCCCACTACGGCGCCCAGGTCACCTGGGACTTCTACAAGAGCACTTTCGGCCGCAGCGGCATCCGCAACGACGGCAAGGCCGCCTACTCGCGCGTCCACTACGGCAACAACTACGTCAACGCCTTCTGGTCGGACAGCTGCTTCTGCATGACCTACGGCGACGGCTCGGGCAACACCCACCCGCTCACCTCGCTCGACGTGGCCGCGCACGAGATGAGCCACGGTCTGACGTCGGCCACGGCGGGCCTCAACTACAGCGGCGAGTCGGGCGGGCTGAACGAGGCCACCTCCGACATCTTCGGCGCGGGCGCCGAGTTCTTCGCCAACAACTCCTCCGACGTCGGTGACTACCTCATCGGCGAGGAGATCGACATCAACGGCGACGGCAGCCCGCTGCGCCACATGGACAAGCCCAGCAAGGACGGCTCCTCCAAGGACAGCTGGTCCTCAAGCCTCGGCGGCCTCGACGTCCACTACTCCTCGGGCCCCGCCAACCACTTCTTCTACCTGCTGTCCGAGGGCAGCGGGAAGAAGACGATCAACGGCGTGGCGTACGACTCGCCGACGTCCAACGGCTCCACGGTCACCGGCATCGGCCGGACCAAGGCGCTGCAGATCTGGTACAAGGCGCTGACGACGTACATGACGTCGACGACCAAGTACGCCGCCGCCCGCACGGCGACGCTGAACGCTGCCTCGGCCCTGTACGGCGCGAGCAGCACCGAGTACAAGGCGGTCGCGTCCGCCTGGTCCGCCGTGAACGTCGGCTGACCGAAGCGCGACCACGGGCGGTACCCGGCCCCGGAGCGGGTCCGGGTACCGCCTTACTCTTGGGGACCGTGTCTTCTACGGATTCGCAGGACTTCACCTACGCCGATGTCGGCGCCACCCGCGACCAGGGCTTCTGCCCGCCGGGCTTCCACCCCATGAACGTGCGCACCCGCCTCGGCGAGGGCGAGGAGATCTTCCGCCGGGCCTCGGAGGCCGTCCTGACCTGGGAGATGCACCGGGCCATGGGCGTGGGCATCGACGCGACCGCGGACCGCGCCGCCCCCGGCGTGGACGTCACCGTCACCCTCGCCGGCATGATCAAGGCCCCCTGCCGGGTGGTCTGGACGGTCGAGGAGCCCCGCCGGGCGGGCTGGGCCTACGGCACGCTGCCCGGCCACCCGGAGACCGGCGAGGAGTCCTTCGTGGTCGACCGCACGGGCGACGGCACGGTGTGGCTGACGGTGAACGCCTTCAGCCGGGCCGCCAAGTGGTACGCAAAGGCGGGCGGCCCGGCGACCAGAGGCTTCCAGCACGCGTACGCACGCAGGTGCGGCACCGTTCTACGTAACTTGGCAACGCAGGGCGGTGCGGACGCCTAGGGGACGCGGGGAACTGTGCGCCAAGCCCCCACGCTCCCGCAGACGGCGAACTACCGCATCAACAGCCCCGCAGCCGCCACCAGCTCCTCGCTGGGCCCCGCCACCAGCCCCAACTCCGCGCTGGACGCCATCAGCCGATGCGCGGGAAGGATCCGCACCGTGTACCCAAAAGGCCCGGTGCGATCCAGCGACAAGGGCCCTTCGTAAACCCAGCACCCCTCCTGATCGGCGGAGCCCACCGGCTTCAGGGGCACGACCGTCGCGTCACCGATCCGGTCCTCCTCGTCCACCCGCCCCGAGACGACCTGGACATCCACGTCGTCCGGCCCGAGATCGCCGAGGGCGACCCGCACGCGCAGCCCCAGCGTCGTACCGAGCTCGGCCAGCGCATCGGACGCCGACGTCTCCACGTGGTCGACCGTGACGCCCGGCCAGGCCGCCCGCACCCGCTCCTTCCACTCCGCGAGGTCCCGCGCCGCGTCCGGCCCCATGGACCGGTGCGAGAGGGCCGCGGGCGCATAGAGCCGCTCCACGTACTCCCGGACCATCCGCCCGGCCAGCACCTTCGGCCCGAGCAGGCTCAGCGTGTGCCGGACCATCTCGATCCACCGGTCGGGCAGCCCGCTCTGCCCGCGCTCGTAGAAGCGGGGCGTCACCCGCTGCTCCAGCAGGTCGTACAGCGCCGCGGCCTCTATGTCGTCGCGGTGGTCCGGGTCGGTCCCTGCACCGTCGGCCGTGGGGATGGCCCAGCCGAAGTCGGGCTGGAACCACTCGTCCCACCAGCCGTCGAGGACGGACAGATTGAGACAGCCGTTCAGCGCCGCCTTCATGCCGGACGTGCCACAGGCCTCCAGCGGCCTGAGCGGGTTGTTCAGCCAGATGTCGCAGCCGGGGTACAGCTTCTGCGCCATCGCCATGCCGTAGTCCGGCAGGAACACGATCCGGTGCCGCACCCGGGGATCGTCCGCGAACCGCACCAGCTCCTGCACCAGCCGCTTCCCGCCGTCGTCGGCCGGGTGCGCCTTGCCGGCGACGACGATCTGGACCGGCCGCTCGGGGTGCAGCAGCAGGTCCATCAGCCGGTCCCGGTCCCGCAGCATCAGCGTCAGGCGCTTGTACGACGGAACGCGCCGGGCGAAGCCGATCGTGAGGACGTCGGGGTCGAGGACGCCGTCGATCCAGCCGAGCTCGGCCGTGTGCGCGCCGCGCTGCCGCCAGGAGGCCCGCAGCCGCTCGCGCACCTCGGTCACGAGCTGCTCGCGCAGCACCCGCCGGAGGTCGAAGATGTCCTGGTCGGGGATGTCGGCCACCGCGTCCCAGCGGTCCGAGCCGCCGACGGTCAGCGCGTCCTCGGCGCGCCGGTCGCCGATCTGCCGGGCGCCGAGCCGGAACACCTCGGGGGCGACCCAGGTGGGCGCGTGCACGCCGTTGGTCACGGAGGTGATCGGCACCTCGTCGGCGTCGAAGCCGGGCCACAGGCCGGCGAACATCTCGCGGCTGACGTTGCCGTGCAGCAGGGACACGCCGTTGGCGCGCTGGGCCAGGCGCAGGCCCATCACGGCCATGTTGAAGAGGTTGGGCTCGCCGCCGGGGTAGCTCTCCATGCCGAGCCGCAGGACGCGGTCGACGTCGATGCGGGGCAGCTCGGCGTCGGGGCCGAAGTGGCGGGCGACCAGTTCGCGGTCGAAGCGGTCGATGCCGGCCGGGACGGGGGTGTGGGTGGTGAAGACGGTCCCGGCGCGGACCGACTCCAGCGCGGAGTCGAAGTCCAGCCCCTCGGCGCAGAGTTCGGCGATCCGCTCCAGGCCGAGGAACCCGGCGTGTCCCTCGTTGGTGTGGAACACCTCCGGTGCGGGGTGGCCGGTCAGCCGGCAGTACGTCCGTACCGCCCGGACACCTCCTATGCCGAGGAGCATCTCCTGGAGCAGCCGGTGCTCGCTGCCGCCGCCGTAGAGCCGGTCGGTCACACCGCGCTCGCCGAGGTCGTTCTCCTCGACGTCGGAGTCCAGCATCAGCAGCGGGACGCGCCCGACCTGCGCGAGCCAGATCCGGGCGTGCAGCTGCCTGCCGCCGGGCAGGGCGAGGGAAACCTGGGCGGGGGTGCCGTCGGCCTCCTCCAGCTGGACGACGGGCAGCTCGTTGGGGTCGAGGACCGGGTAGTGCTCCTGCTGCCAGCCGTCCCGGGACAGGGTCTGGCGGAAGTAGCCGTGCCGGTAGAGCAGGCCGACACCGATCAGCGGGACGCCGAGGTCGCTGGCCGCCTTGAGGTGGTCGCCGGCCAGGATGCCGAGGCCGCCGGAGTACTGGGGCAGGGCGGCCGTGATGCCGAACTCGGGTGAGAAGTAGGCGATCGCGGCGGGCAGTTCCTCGGGCTGGGTCTGATACCAGCGGTCGCCGGTCGTGTAGTCGTGCAGATCGCCCGCGACCGCGGCCAGGCGGCTCAGGAACGGGCCGTCCCCGGCCAGCTCCGCGAGCCGCGCGGGCGGCACGCTGCCGAGCAGCCGGACGGGGTCGCCGCCCGAGGCGGCCCACCGCTCGGGGTCGACCGACCGGAACAGGTCACGGGTCTCCGCGTGCCACGACCAGCGCAGGTTGCGGGCCAGATCACCGATGGGCCGGAGGGGGTCGGGGAGAACGGGTCGGACGGTGAATCGACGGATCGCCTTCACGGGTTCCACCTCGGCGCGTTCGCTGGATTTCGCAGGGCTTCGACGACGTCTCCTACGACAGTACCGGCGTCGGTGCCTCCGCCGCTGAGGCTCCGCCACCCGCCGCCCGATCGGCCTGAACAGCACCATCCGCGGATATGGCCGATTCCGCACCCATAGGCGTCCTTGTGGTGCTTCACCCGTCACGAGAGGCTGCCTCTGGCGTACCGGCCCGCGCCCGCCGTTCGCGGCGCCGCGCGGCGGCCGTACGCCGAGTCGAGGAGGGGAACTCGGACCATGGCTCGGACGCGCGAGCGGCGTCTGCGCCGGACGGGGGGCCTGGCGGCGGCGGTCTGCGTCGCGGCGTTTTCGGCCACCACCCTGCCCGCGCACGCCGCACCGGAGGGGCGGATACTCGGCGCCGGATCACCCGGCTCCGTGCACGGAAGTTACCTGGTGACGCTGAGGGAGGGCACGGCTGCCGGGTCGGCGGCCGGAAAGGAGCTCGCCGGACGGTACGGGGTGGAGATCAGCCACATCTACGGCACGGTCCTGAACGGCTACGCGGTCCGCGCGGACGAGAGACAGGCCGGGCGGCTGGCCGCCGACCCCCGGGTCGCCTCGGTCGTCCAGGACACCCGCGTGCGGCTCGACGGCACCCAGACGAACCCCCCGTCCTGGGGGCTGGACCGTCTCGACCAGCCGAAGCCGCCGCTGGACCGGAGCTACACCTGGCCCGGGAAGGCGGGCGCCGGGGTGACGGTCTACGTGATCGACACCGGCGTGCGGACCACCCACCGGGACTTCGCCGGCCGGGCGGGCCACGGCTGGGACTTCGTCGGGGGCGACCCGGTCGCCGCGGACGGCAACGGCCACGGCACGCACGTCGCCGGCACCGTCGCGGGGACGGTCCACGGCGTCGCCAAGAAGGCCCGGATCGTCTCCGTGCGCGTCCTCGACGCCGCGGGCGGGGGCACCACGGCCCGGGTGATCGCCGGGATCGACTGGGTGACCCGGCACGCCAAGAAGCCCGCGGTCGCCAACCTGAGCCTGGGCGGACCGCGCAACGACCGGCTGGACGCCGCCGTCCGCGCCTCCATCGCCTCGGGCGTCACCTACACGGTCGCCGCGGGCAACGACGGCAGGCCGGCCGGCCTGTACTCCCCGGGGAGCGTGGAGCAGGCCGTCACGGTCGGGGCGACCGACCGCAGGGATAGGAAATCGGCCTTCTCCAACCACGGTCGGGCCCTCGATCTGTTCGCCCCGGGCGCCGGTATCACCTCCGCGTCCGCCGCGAGCGACACCGCGCGGGCGACCTACTCGGGTACCTCGATGGCGTCCCCGCACGCCGCGGGCGCGGCCGCGCTCTATCTGGCCGATCATCGGCAAGCGACTCCGGCCCAGGTCGGGAGGGCTCTGACGGCCGGAGCGGCGACCGGGAAGGTCTCCGGCCGGGGCGCCGGTTCGCCGGACAAGTTACTGCGGGTGCCGCGCGAGTAGGGCGAAGGAGCAGCCACGCCAGGGGGCCGGCCTCGTCCGTCGCGGACGAGGCCGGTCTTGTGTGTCGACATACGCGTGAGTAGTTAACAAAGTGCCGGATTGCCCACCCGAATAGGGTGGGAAGGCTCCTGCGGGTACCCCTCTCAGGAGCACCACGCAGGACCCACCTCCCCACAGACCTCCGCCCACCCACGTTGACGCGGACAGGAGCGGTCATGCCCGCCAAGCACCATTCGCCAGCACCCCCCAACCGCCGCACCACCGGGGCGCGCGCGCCCGGCGGCGAAGCACGCCCCGCGCGCCCGGCCGCGGCCGGTCCGCCGTCCTCGCCGCCACCACCTGGCGACGCGACCGCCGTCGGGCGCATACCCGTACTCGATGTCCGTCCGGTGGTCCAGCAGGGACGCCGGCCGGCCAAGGCCGTCACCGGCGAGACCTTCGAGATCTCGGCGACCGTGTTCCGGGAGGGGCACGACGCCGTCGCGGCCAACGTCGTCCTGAAGGACCCCGAGGGCCGGCCCGGCCCGTGGACGCCGATGCGCGAGCTCGCCCCGGGGACGGACCGCTGGGGCGCCACGGTCACCGCCGGGGAACCCGGCCTGTGGACGTTCACCGTCGAGGCTTGGGGGGACCCGGTCGGTACCTGGCGTCACCACGCCGAGATCAAGATCCCGGCCGGCATGGACACGGACGTCGTGCTGGAGGAGGGCGCGCGTCTGTACGAGCGGGCGGTCGCCGGTGTGCCCGAGGAGGAGGGACTGCGCGACGTGATCCTCACCGCCGTCGATGCCCTGCGGGACGAGGACCGCCCCGTGGCGGCCCGTCTGGCGGCGGCGCTGACGCCGGAGGTGGACGAGGTCCTGGCGCGGTATCCGCTGCGGGATCTGGTGACCAGCAGTGAGCCGCTGCCGCTGCTGGTGGAGCGGGAGCGGGCGCTGTACGGCTCGTGGTACGAGTTCTTCCCGCGTTCGGAGGGCACGCGCGAGCAGCCGCACGGCACGTTCG
>NZ_JNXI01000028.1 GCF_000717055.1 Streptomyces iakyrus
CACCCGCTATGACAAGCGCGGCTACGTTTTCCTCGGCACCGCGACTGCCGCAGCCCTCGTCATCTGGCTCCGCGCATGATCGGCCGGACAAGTCCTAGGTGGCGGGCGGCTCGGCCGGTGGTTCTGCCTCGGGGGCAGGGAGCGGGCCGGAGGGGCCGGGGTTGTCGCTGGGCGGCAGCCCTGCCCTGGCGCGGATCATGTCTGCTTGTGCTCGGACCATTTCGGCGTTCGCGCGCACGAGGTCGGCGTCTCGCTGGCCGCGGGCCTGGATGAGCTTGGCGAGGCCGGCGAGGGTGCCGCCGACGAGTACGCCGATGGTTGTTCCGATGCTGACTACGGAGGCGACCGCGGCGGGTGCGTCGGTTGGGCCCAGCTCGTTCTGCTGGTGGCTTTCGAGGAGGCTTCTGGTGCTGATCCAGGCGGTGCTCATCAGGGCGGCCAGTAGGAGCAGCCCGAGAAGTAGTGATCGCGCCCGCATCGTTGCCGTCGCAGGGCTGTCTGTTGGCGCGACCGGGGCCCTTTCGGCAGTGAGGGTGGCGGCCAGCTTCTTTGCGTGCTGCGGGTCGTCGAGGGCGGCTGGGAGCCAGATACCCGCAGGTTTTTTGTCGCCCGGGCCGAAGGGGGGAAAGTCCAGGAGGTGGTGCCAGCCTCCGGGATGTCCGGGAGTCTCCTGGCGGAGGGTGTTTCCCGAGACGTCGAGGATGTGGAACGACTTCCGCATGCCGCGGTGATCACGCCAGTAGTCGACCTGCTCGCGGACGGGGTGGGACCTGGCGGAGTCTGGTGTGGCGAGCAGCAGGAAGTTGCGGCAGCGGTCCATCTGCTCGATGTGGAAGGCCAGCGAGGTCTCTCGGTCGGCGACTTCGGTGCGGACGCCCAACTCGTGCAGCCGGCGTCTGACGGCTCGTTCGGTACCCGAGTCTGCGGGCTCACCCGCAATGAAGACGTCGAACGTGTAGTCGGCGGCGGCCATCTCCTCGTGTCCTCCCTCGCAATGCCGTCACAGCTCGTGAAACCCTAGGCCAGGGCGCTGTCATGCGTTGATCAAATGCTGTAAGCGGCTGCGCGGGTGTCGAGCGATGTCTTCGTGCTGCTGTCGACAGTCCTTTGCGAGTTCTGGCTCATCTTGCCCTCTGCTCACCTGGTACGCCTTCGCGCGCCCTCACGGCAGAGGGTTTGCATGTGACGTAGCGGCATGTGGTCCAGTAGGCGGCGAGCACGCCACTGAGAGGTTCCCTCGCATGCCCCTTCCTGCGATTCCCCGCCGGGTCAAGATCGGCGATGCCGCCGCGTTCGTCGGGACCACGCCCCGCGCCATCCGCCACTACCACGCCATCGGTCTCCTAGCCGAACCGGAACGCGGCAGTGATGACCGCCGCCGTTACGGATACGACGACATGATCCGCCTGCTGTGGATCCGCAGGATGGCCGATGCGGGTATCTCCCTGGATGACATCCACGCCGCCTTCGAGGGCACCACCGGCATCGAGCAGTCCTTGGCCCGCCTGGAGGAGTCCCTCGCATCCAAGGCTGCAGCCATCGAGGCCCAGCGGGCCGCCGTGAACCGTCTGAGCGAGGTGGGCAGCCCCCTGGGCCTGCTCTCACCGCTGGTCACTGGCCGCCTACGCGATCTACCGCCCGGGGCCCTGCGCACCGCCGACCTCGATACCCTCCTGGTCACGGAGCGCATCCTCGGCCCTCTGGGCGCCGCCCTCCAGGCCGACCGGTTCATCGTCCTGGCCACCCACCCAGAGCTGCGGGCGGAGGAGGACCGGCTGGCCGAGGCCGAGGCGGCCCTGGACGACGCCATGTCCCCCGGCGACCCCCGCATCGAAGACCTGGCCGCCCAGCGATGTGCTCACGAGACCGCCCTGGCAGCCGCCATCGAAAGATCCGGCCTGGAAGAGGCCCTCAACGTCCTCCTGGACCGGCAGGACAAGCACGCCGGCGAGCAAGAAGACGGGGCGGGGATGAGTGCGATGGAGGCCATCGGCAAGATGCCGTACGACTTCTCTCCCGCCCGCGTCCGGTATGAGGAACGTGTCATCGAACTGGTTCACTCGGCCGGTCAGGACGGCGACAGGGACCCACTGACCTGCTGACTGGCGTCGGCTCCCAGGGCGGACGCTCTTCTCCCCGGACTGCCGCCCACGACCCGCGTGAGAATCCAGGAAGAGCGTCACACCAGCCGTCCGGCCGGTCAGCCGGGCTGTCGTGCCGGTTCCGGTTCGCCCAGCCCTGTGTACGCGCACCAGTCCACGATCTGGACCGCCGAGCCGGCGGCCTCCTGGCCGCGGCAGTGGGCGTGGTGTCTGCGGGCGATGCCGTCGAGGTCGAGGTGAGTGCCGAAGGCGGGGTACGTCGCCAGCCGTCGGGCATAGGCCCACAGGCGGGGGTAGCCGGTGATCCGGTGCACCGCGGCGGCGTCCAGGTGGTGGCGGTGCACGATGTCCAGCTGAACGAGTGTCACCCACAACTGCACGTCCGCGACCGTGAGTTCGTCACCCAGGAGGTACTCCCGGGAGGCGAGGCGCCGCTCGATCACGTCCAGCGTGCGCAGCAGGGCGGCCAGCGCGGCGTCGCGCACCGCCGGGGCGCCGCCGGAGCGCCCGGCTCGTTGGGCAGTCGCCGTGATGCCCAGCTCGCAGAGCCGGCCTGCAGACTCGATCGCCTCCTCGGCGCCGTGCGGGTGGAGATCGGGGCCGTGTCCGCCGAACCGCCGGGCCAGGTCTCGCAGGATGTCGGGGGTGTGGGTGCTGACGATCGTTCCGGTCCAGTCATCGCTGAGGACCGGTGCCGTGGCGGGGCCAGGGTGCTGGTGCGAACTGGCCTCGTACAGCGGGCGCAGTGCCCGGTGTCCCCCGCCGGGGACGTCGGGTACGGCAGGCAGCAATGTCACCGGAAGGGTGTCGTCGAGACCGAGGAGGCTGTGCACAACGGCGATCTGCAGAGAGTACGGACAGGACAGCGCCAGGTGGAGCCGGTAGCGGTGCGATGCCGCGTAGTAGCCGCTGCGGGCGTCACAGCCGATCCTGCCTCGGAAGGAGGGCGCGACTGTCGGGGATGTGGCGGACATGCGTCTCCCAAGGGTGGTCGGTCACATGCAGGCGAGCGCGGAGGCGACGGCACGCGCGACTTTGGCACGGCCGGAATGCGGTCCTGCGGGAGGGTCAGGCGTGGCCGGAAACCGGGTACCGACCGCTCGCGAGGCTCGCCGCACTGCACACGCGCGCGAGGTCGATGTGGCGGCGGGAGGTCAGCAGGGGCAGTTGCCGGACGGCGGCACGGACAGCGTCATTGCCGATGTCCTGTCCAGCACGATCCATGATTTCCCTACCAGTTCACTGGGATTCTCCTGGTCGAGTGTCAGGCCGGGGTTCCGGCCGCGTCAAGGGGGCCGTTCAGTCAACGCCGTTTCAGTGGTAAAGGCGCGGCGCCCGGTCAGGGTGCGTGCCGCGCCCAGGGCGCCCGCGAGACGCGGGGCCCCGGCGACGATAGGTGGGTGGTGTCGGTGGGTGGTGTCGGTGGCCGGCGCGGGGAGGGCGGGCCGGTTTCGCCGTCGGCTTCGGCGACCATGTGAGCGATCATCGACTCCCGGCTCCGGCGAACGGCACCTGCACGGAGGGTGCGTCCTGCTTGCCTAAGGGGTGCTGCCACAGCCCCTGCGTCTGCGTCTGCGTCTGCGCCTGCGCCTGCGCCTGCGCCTGGAGCCTCGGCAGGACGCCTTCGCCGAACCAGCACGCCTCCTCCAGGTGCGGATAGCCGGAGAGGACGAACTCCTCGATACCCAGGGCCGCGTACTCCTTGATGCGCTCGGTGACCTCGTCGTGGCTGCCGACCAGCACGGTGCCCGCCCCGCCGCGCACCAGGCCGATACCGGCCCACAGGTTGGGGTGGATCTCCAGGGCGTCCCGGCTGCCGCCGCGGTTCAGGGCGAGCATCCGCTGCTGACCCTCCGACTCGCTGCGGGCCAGCCCCGCCTGCACGGACGCCACGGTCTCCAGGTCGAAGCCGTCCAGGAGCCGGTTCGCCTCCGCCCAGGCCTGCTCGGGAGTGTCACGGGTGATGACGTGCAGCCGGATCCCGAGCCGGATGGTGCGCCCTTCCTTCGCGGCCAGTTTCCGGATCCAGGCGATCTTCTCGGCGACCTGCGCCGGCGGCTCACCCCAGGTGAGGTACACGTCGACGTGCCGGGCGGCGATCTGTCCGGCGATCGGCGAGGAGCCTCCGAAGTAGACCTCGGGGATCGGGTCGGGTACGCGGGCCAGCGTCGCGTCCGTCACCCGGAGGTGCTCGCCGTGCAGGTCGACCGACTTGCCCTCGCACAACTCCCGCACAATCTGAGCCGTGCTGCCTCGTCCGGCGCCTGCTGGCCCTCGCGCCATTCCTCAACCGCGATCACCCGGCCAGCGCCCTCTCGATCGCCGCTGCGTCCGAAGCCTCCGCCGCCCAGGCCACGTATCCGTCGGGCCGTACCAGGACGGTCGTCGGGCGGTTACTCGCCCAGCGCTTGACGGTCAGCCACCCCTCACGGACACCGGGACCTTCGTACGTCCCCTGCGTGATCAGTACGAACCGGCCGCCGCGCAGCGCCTCGTGGAGCCGGCCGTCCTTCAGAGAGACGTCCGGGAGGCGGGTGCCGGTGAGGCGGTGGGAGCCGCGGGGGGCGGGGTAGGTGTAGCCGATCCCGGTGATCTGGCCCAGCACCTTGCGCTGGACGGGCGGGGACACGTCGATGAACGCGGAGACCAGGGCGCGGACGGCACGCAGCAGCGGATTCCGCGCGCGGGCCAGCCGGACCAGTCCCCCACTGCTGCGCAGCACGGCCCTGCCGATCGGGTGCCGCTCGGCCTCATAGCTGTCGAGGAGCCCTTCGGACGCCCTGCCCTGGACGGTCGCGGCGAGCTTCCAGCTCAGGTTGGCGGCGTCCTGGAGACCGGTGTTCATGCCCTGCCCGCCGGCCGGAGAGTGAATGTGCGCGGCGTCCCCGGCGAGGAAGACCCGCCCGACCCGGTAGTGCGGTGCCTGGCGCTCGTCACTGTGGAAACGGGAGAGCCAGCGGGCGTCGAGCATGCCGTAGTCGGTGCCCATGGCGCGGCGGGTGATCTCCCTGACCTCGTCGAGGGCGAGCGGGGCATCGTCGGAGACCTCGTTGCGGCGGTTCCAGCCCATGACCCGGTACCAGCCGTCACCGAAAGAGGCGATCATCGCGAAGGCGTCGCCGCGGCCGTTGACGGTGAGGACGCCCTCGGGTTTCTCTGCCAGCCGGACATCGGCCAGGATCAGCGACCTGATGACCGAGACGCCGGGGAAGTCCAGACCGATCGCCTCCCGCACGGCGCTGCGGTGACCGTCGGCGCCGACGACGTAGGCCGCCCTGCGGGTGACGACCGCTCCGTCCGCGCCGCGCACGTCGAGGTCGACCCCCTCGTCGTCCTGACGCAGCCCCACGACCTCGCTCTCGTACGCGAACTCCACCCCGGCCTCCCGGGCCCGCCGCTCCAGGAGCCGCTCGACCTCGTACTGCGGAGTGATGAGAAGGAACGGAAAGCGCGAGGGCAGCGTGCTCAGATCGAGGGAGAGGCGGCGGAAGAGCCGCAGACCGGTGATGGTGTCGCCGGTGGCGAGGAGTTCGTCGGCCAGGCCGCGGGCGTCGAGCTGCTCCAGGGTGCGGGCGTGCACCCCGAAGGCGCGGGAGAGGTTGCTGATCTTGCGCGGCCGCTTCTCGACGAGCGTGACGGCGACGCCGGCTGTGGCGAGGTCACCGGCGAGGAGCAGGCCGGTGGGGCCGGAACCGACGACGATCACCGTGCGGTGGGTGGCGGTGCCGTTCATGGTGGCCTCCAGTCGCCAACGCCTGCTTGTCATCAACTGCTCGCCAACGGATGTTGGCCAACGGTTGTTGACAACCGTAGCGAGGCACTGGAGGGCATGTCAACGATTGTTGGCAAACAGATGTTGGCGAACGTCCGTTGACCTACGCTCGTTGACCTACGCTCGTTGGCCTACGCTTGTTGGCATGAACCGCAGCGAAAGCACCTCGCCGTTCCCCGGCTCCGGCACTCCCCGACGCTCCGACGCCACTCGCGGGGCGATCGTTGCGGCGGCCCGCGAGCGCTTCGCGACCGACGGCTACGAGCGGGCCACGATCCGCGCCATCGCCAGGGACGCGAACATCGATCCGTCGATGGTGATGCGGTATTACGGCAACAAGGAGGGCCTCTTCGCGGCGGCCGTCGCCATCGACCTGCGGCTGCCTGACATGAGCGGGGCGGACCGCCGGCAGGACGCGGGGCGGATCCTCGTCGAGCACTTCCTCGACATGTGGGAGAACAACGAGGTCCTAACCGCCCTGCTGCGGGTCGGCGTGACCAACCAGGCGGGGGCCGAACGCATGCAGGACATCCTGCGGGAGCAGCTCCTGCCGGTGGCCCAGCAGGTATGCCCCGACCCCGAGCAGGTTCCGGCACGGGCGGCACTCATGGCATCGCAGCTGCTAGGGCTGGCGCTCACGCGATACGTGCTACGGATACCGCCTGCGATGGGGCTGACGCGGGCGCAGATCGTGGCATGGCTGGCACCGACGATCCAGCGGTACCTGACCGCGTCGAACCCCTGAGAATCAACCGAGCGCCGAGGTGCTCGTGCGGTCGCGTCCGCGAACCGGCCATGCCCGGCCAACACCGCCTGCAGATTCCGGATCAGCCAGGCTCGGCAAGGGCCGTGCTGGACACAGGCGGCGCGGCCGCCGACGTGGTATGTACCGCCTCGCGCGCCTCGGTGAGGGCTCGCTGCCCGAGGTTGCCGCCGAACAACTGAATCGTTGCGGCAGCCAGGATGTCGTCCCCGCCGATGATCCGGCTATTCCCCCTAGGGGCGGGCAGAGCCAGGAGGGAATCCTTGAGGATCGGGGGCGCGGCCGGTTCGCCCGACCTCACCAAGGTGCCCGTACCGAAACGATTGGCCCCGCCCTCGCGGACGACCACGGCGGCATCCCGGGCGAAGTCCGTCAGGAACACGCTCGCGATTCCGTTCAGGTCGCGGACCATCGCCGGGACGGCTCTGAGGTCCACACTTCACTGCGCGGACCTGCTCTCTGCCCGCATCTTCCGTCAGCAGCACCCCCGTTAAGGGCCTGACCGGCACATTCCGAGGGCCAGGCCACGGACCGGCCTGTCGATGCGGCCGGTTTCAGGTAGGGCGGCGGATGGCCTGCACGGCGGTGTCATAGAGGTCGAACAGGTCGGCCTGTCCGCCCAGGCGTACCCATTCTTCGTTGGCTGCCTGCAGGCAGATGATCGCTGCGGCTGCGATCGCGCGGGCTTGCAGGGTCCGGCGGTCGGAGTCGGGCAGTCGCTCCTCTAGGTGCGGTGCGAACAGGTCTTGCCAGCGGGCTTGCTTCTCGGCGTGTCCGGCACGTAGGGAATCGTTGCCGAACAGAAGCGTGATGAACTCCAGGCGCCCTTCGGCTGTCATGTCGATCTCCTCGAGCACCTGGAACGCCGCGCGCAGTGCCGTCCAGGCATCCTCGTCGGCCGGGCGCTCCGCGAGGCGCGCGGCGATCAGTTCGCCCTGTTCGTCCAGTCCGCTGAGGGCGAGGTCTTCCTTGTTGCGGAAGTAGTTGAACAGGGTCCGCCGCGAGACGCCCGCGGCGGCAGCGACCTCGTCGAGGGTCGTCTTGTCGTAGCCCTTGGCGGCGAACAGCTCGATGGCGGTCCGGGCCAGCAGCGATCGGACCACCGAGCGGGTCTGTTCCCGGATACGTGTCGGTTTCTGAGCCATGCACCGATGGTACGGCGTCGCACTCGATGCAGCAGCTTGCACTCAGTGCAAAAGCGTGCGTAGAGTGAATGCATGAACGGAATCGACTACCACCGCCAGACCGTCATCGTCACCGGCGCCAGCTCCGGCCTCGGCGCCGAATTCGCCCGCCAACTGGCCCGCCGCGGCGCGAACCTCGTACTGGTGGCCCGCCGGGCGGACCGGCTCGAGAGCCTGGCCGCCGAACTCACCCGAACCCACGGCGTCACGGTGACCGCCGTCGCACGCGACCTCGGTCTGCCCGACGCCGGCCGCACGCTGCGCGCCGAACTCGAGTCCCGCGGCATCTACGCCACCGGACTGGTCAACAACGCCGGCTTCGGCACCCACGACGCGTTCACCGACGAGGATCCCGACCGCCTGCAAAGCATGATCGCGCTGAACGTCAGCGCGCTGGTCGACCTCAGCCGCGCCTACATCGACCCGCTGACCTCCACCGACACCGGCGTCCTGATCAACGTCGCCAGCCTGCTGGGCTTCCAGCCGACCCCATACCTGAGCGTCTACGGCGCCACCAAGGCCTTCGTCCTCAGCTTCACCGAATCGCTGTGGGAGGAGACCCGCGGCACCGGCCTGCGTGTCCTGGCCGTGTGCCCCGGCGCCACCCGGACCGAGTTCTACGACGTCGCCGGCAGCCAGTCCGCCGACTACGGCACGAAACGGGCGACCCCCGAGCAGGTCGTGACGATCGCCCTCGACACGCTCGACCGCCGATCCGCGCCCCCGTCCGTGATCACCAACGGCCGGCCGCTCGCCCTCGCCGGCAAACTCCTGCCACGCCGCCCCATGGTCCGGCTCATGGGCTGGATGGCCCGCCGCCGGCGCCCGCAGCTCGCCGTCGCCCGCACCAACAGCTGAGGAACGCCCTGGTGCATGAATCCGAGATCGACGCATTCATCGCCGGCTGCGACAGGCTGGTGAGGCCCCCTACCCCGACGGCCTCACCAGGACGACTACACCTCGGTCACCGACGGCAACGGGCAGGCAGTAGAAGATCCTCACGGGCCTGATCGTCGACGCCATCAACTACGTCAACGCGCGACAGCGGCCGCTCGCGCTCTCTTACTTCGGCGACGACGGCCGCGACCGACGCAGGCTCCTCGACCGCACGGCATCCGGCAGCGGCACCATCATGTACGTCGCGCAGGACGGCCTCCCCTGCGGCGGCTTCGGCGCCGGCGAGAAGGGCAACCACGATCGGCGGATTCCCCGCGCTCAGCCACACCGAGGGCAGCTAGTCGGCGCATCGGCAAATGTGGTGCTCACCGCGAGTGGCGACGTCGAGCACCAGGAGGCACTACCACCCGTGCAGCGGCCAGGGCCTGGCCGAGGCGAACACCTCTGGAAGGAAGCCACCGATGGCTGATCACGACCTCGTTCTCGTCACCGGCGCCGGCGGCGTGGGCCGCCTCGTCACCGAGCGGCTGCGCGCGCAGGACGTGCCGGTCCGCGTCCTGGTCCGCCCTGAGGACGGCCGTGCGGCCGAGGTGCGGGCATTGGGCGCCCAGGTCGTCACCGGGGATCTGACCCGGCCCGAAACGGTGGCGTCCGCGCTCGACGGCGTCCGCCGGACGTACTTCGGGCTCAGCGTGTCCCCGGACCACCTGCTGGCGGCGACCGTCATGGCCACGGTCGCGAAGGCGCACGGCGAACTCGACGTGCTGGTGGACATGTCGCAGATGACCCTGTCGCAGATGACTGCCACCAGCACCGCGGAATCCCACCAGCAGCGGCTGCACTGGCTGGCGGAGCAGGTGCTGGACTGGTCGGGCCTGCCCGTGGTGCACGTGCGCCCGACGACGTTCCTGGACAACCCGTTGTTCACCGCCCTCGCGGCGCGGTCGATCCGCGAGAACGGCACGCTGGCACTGCCGTTCGGCACGGGACGCACCTCGCCGGTCGCTGCCGACGACGTCGCCCAGGTGGTCGCGACCATCCTTCGCGATCCCAGGGAGCACGCCGGGAAGGTGTACGAGCTGACCGGACCGCGGGCGCTCGACATGACCGAAGCAGCCCAGGAGTTCTCCGAAGCACTCGGCCGCACGGTGACCTATCTGGATGTCCCCCTGCACTGGTGGCGCACCGAGGTACTCGCGAACGCGGGCCTGCCACAGCACACCGAGCAGCATGTAGCGACCATGGCGCAACTGCACCGAGCGAACCGTTACGACAGGGCGACGACCGACGTCGAGCGCATCACCGGGAAGCAGCCCATGAGCGTCGGGGAGTTCGTCGCCGGACGCAAGGACTTCTACCTCGGCTGACTGCCGCAGAAATCCCAGGTGAAGGGCGTCACCGTAGTCGCGCTCGGACACGTCGACGGTGGGCTCGACCGCGACTGCCGGCGACGCGTCGTCCCCTCCTGGGTCCGCTCACAATCGCCATCGCGCTCAGTTCACTCGGCGGGCCTCAGGCGAAAGGCGGGGCCGGGGATGCTCTCGATGTCTTCCGGCCGTACGGCGTGGCCCTCTTCGCAGCTGACCTGGGCGTCGACGTGCGCGCCGCATCCACGGTGCCGGGACAGCATGGCCGGGCCCTCCGGGGTGGCGCGGTAGCGGTCGCCCCACTGGAGGAGCCCCATCACGGCCGGGACCAGATCCACACCTTTACGCGTGATCACGTATTTCGGCCGGCTTCGCGAGCCCGGCTCCTCGCCCCCGCGCGCAGCAGGTTGGCGAGGGCATCCTGGTTGGCGTCCAGCACGTCCCGAACGGTTCGCCGGGTCGGCTGGTCCTCCGGCAGGCGCTCGGTGGCGGCATTGACCAACAGGCATCCCCGGCCGCCGCGTTCGACGGCGATCCGGATCCGCTCGACCGGCAGCGCACGGATCGCCGACCGGGCATCCGCCCCCTCTTCGAGGCTGCGCAGGGCAGCCGCCGTGAAGGTGGCGCGGTAGTGCTCCAGAGCGGCCCGGTAAAGGCCGCCCTTGTCACCGAACGCGCATACAGGGAACGCAGGACCGTACAAAGTCATGAGCAGCATCGGCTGAGCGCGTCAGCGGCTGAGTGCGTCGCGCACAGCGGCGGCCATCAGGTCGATGGCGGCTTTGCCTTCCGGTACCGGGCCGGTGTGGGTGAAGTAGTGATCGACCGCCTCGAAGACACGGTGGGTGACTGGAACTCCGGCAGCTTCCAGAGCCTTGGCGTAGGCATCGCCCTCATCGCGCAGGCGGTCGTGCTCCGCGGTGATGACCAAGGCAGGAGGCAGACCCGCCAGGTCATCGGCCAGTGCCGGCGAGACAAGGGGGTCGCCACGGTGGGCGGGGTCGGGGACGTAGGCGGCTGTGAAGACCCGCATGAGCTGCGGGCTGAGCAATGGCTTGGCTATGAGGGACCGCTTGGTGGCCGGATCGGCGAGTTGGTCGAGCGGTGCGGAGTCGAGGATCTGGAGCCGGGGCGAGAAGGTGCCGCGGTCCCGGGACATGCGGCACACCGCGGCCGTCAGATTGGCGCCGGCGCTGTGTCCCCCCAGGGCGAGGCGCGAGCCGTCCCATCCGTGGGCGGGGCCGTTCCCGGCAACCCACGCGGTGACGTCGTACGCCTGGGTGAGGGCCGCCGGGAACGGTCGCTGCGGGGCGGTGGCGTAGTCCACATTGATCACGACGCAGCCGGCTGTGGCGGCTATGTACCGGCAGATGTGGTCGTCCTGTTCCGGGCGGCCGACCACGAACCCGCCGCCGTGGAAGTTGACGTACACGGGAGCAGCGGTTCCGGTGTCGGCCGGCGGGCGGTAGACCGTACAGCGCACAGGACCGGCGTCCGTCTCGACCGAGAGGGCTTCGGTGCGCTTCGGGATGTCAGTGAAACGCAGGTCCTTGTGGACGCGCGTCATCATCCGTCCGAGCAGCAGCTGGATCCCTCTGGCCTGGATCTTTGGGCTCAATGGCATCGTTTGGATCCAATCACTACAACTTTAAAGCAACAGGATTCCTGATAATGCCCCCTTCCTCTTCGTTGCGCAATGGTGCAAGCGAGCCGACCCGGCTCCGGGGCACATGCAGCGATCGGCGTTCCGAACACTGACGCCGTGTTCCTTGAGTTCCTCGCGCAGTCCGAGGGCGAACATGCGGGTGAAGGCGCGGGAAGGCCCGTACACGGTCTCGCAGGGGGTGGGCAGGGTCGCCGACGACGACGAGGTGATCAGGATGCGGCCCCGGCCGTTGCCGGCCATGTGCCGGGTGACGTGCTTGGCGTGGTGGACTACGGAGGCCATGTTCAGTTGCAGCAGGGACAGTTCGTCGTCGAGGTCGGTGTCGAGGAAGGCGCCGCCGATGCTGCGGCCGGCGTTGAGGACCGCTGCGTCGAGCGGCCGTCCGGTCTCCTCACCGCCCGCCACACCGTCTCGACGCCGTCGCTCCGGGAGAGGTCGGCGCGTACGGGTTCGACGTGGACGCCGTGCCGCGTGAGGTCGGCTGCGGTCTGGTCGGTGTGCTGGCTGCGGCCGGTGACGATCAGGTCGAAGCCGTTGATGGCGAACAGCCTCACGAGTTCGTAGCCGATCCCCGCCGAGGGCCCGGTGATCAGGGCGAGCGGACGAGGGGGGAGGCGGTGTTACTCGTGCGCGGTGCTCCGTTTCCGTGTGCGGCTGGGGGTTCACCAGTCCTGGCGGGTGGCGGTGGATGACGATGTCGTTGACGGTGACGTCGGTGGGCTGATTGAGCGCGTAGACGACGGCGTCGGCCACGCGGTCGGGGTGGATGGCGCCCTCGTTGGGGTCCTTGGCGAACTTGGTGGCGATGTAGACACCGCGGGCGTCCCCGACGCGGATGCCGGCCACCGAGCTGAGGTTGAGGATGTGGCCGGACCGACGGGTGATCATGCCGGGCAGGACGGGACTTGGAGAAGAGCATCAGACCGGCTTTGTTGACCAGGTGGTCGACGGGGCCGTACTCGCCGGCCGCGAACTCCATCAGGCCCTCGACATCGTCGAGGCGGGTGACGTCGGTGAAGCGGGCGGCCGCGGTGCCCCCGGCGCCACATGTCTCCGCGACCAGGGAGTTGAGCTTGTCCGCGTCGCGGGCCGCGAGGACGACGCGGGCGCCGCGCACGGCCAGGGCCCGGGCGGTGGCCGTGCCGATGCCGGAGGAGGAGCCGGTGATGACGCTGACGCGGTCCTGGAGGTGGTTGTCGTGACTGTGTGCCATGGTGGCTCCTCCCACGCAGGAAGGTGTTCAGGCGGCGCCCGCGCAGGTGTTGGATCGGGGCGGTGCCGCGCAGGGTGCGGGGCGGCCGCAGGGCTGCCGGCCAGGGAGCGCCGGCCGGTGACGGGCGGTTGGGGGCAGCGGGGCTGCCAGGGAGCGCCGTCCGGTGACAGGCCGGGCGAGGCCGTCACCGGCCGGCGGATCTGACGCAAGGTCAGGGCGGCTGGGGCGTCGAAGTCGGCCGACTTTGTCAGCGCCTCGTTCCCGCGGATCTCGGCGAGCATCGACTTCAACTGCTCGATCGCCATGCTGTACGCCGGAGCACCCAGCAGCAGGCGCTGGGGGTGGGCTTCGGCGGCGAGGGCGGTGATGATCGCCCGGGCGGCGGCGTGAGGTCGCCGGGCTCCTTGCCGGTGTCCGCACGGCACGCGCCGCACCGACCGTGCCGGAGTAGTCGGCGATCTTCCGCTCCAGCAGCGTCTCGTGGGCGGACCGGCCGGCCCAGTCGGTGCGGAAGGGGGCCGGGCTCGACGAGCAGCGTGGTGAGCGCAACCTGCTGCGCTGGATGCTCCTCGACCCCGCCGCCCGCTCCCGGTACGTCGACTGGGCGCAGGTCGCCTCCGAGGTCGTCGGAGTGCTGCGCGCCGAGGCCGGCCGCAACCCCCACGACCCGCGGATTGCCGCATTCGTGGCCGAGCTGCGCTCCGTATCCCCCGAGTTCCGCACGTGGTGGGCCGAACAGACCGTCGTCGAACGCACCTGGGGCACGAAGCGGTTCGACCACCCCGTCGTCGGCCGCCTCGACATCACCTACGAGGCCCTCTCCCTGCCGGGCGACCCCGACCACATCCTGTTCGTCTACGCCGGCAAGACCGACGACGACCTCGAAAAGTCACGCATCCTCGCCAGTTGGTACGCCGAGTCCACGCCCTCCCCCGCCACTGCCGGCAAGGACGAAGACAGCCCCCGCGCAACAGGAAGAGACGGGCGAACAGGACTCCCGCCACGCGTAGGCCCGCCGCGCGCGATGGCGGTGGGGGGCGCCGTCAAGCTGAACGTCACCGTCCCGGTTCAGTGGGTGTCCGGTCGCTGCTCCGCCGCGGTGTCGTAGGCGGCACGGGCCTCGGCGATGGCGGACCGGTGGCGCTCGGCCCAGCCCACCAGTCCGGTCAGTGAGGCGTGGAGTTCCCGGGCCATGGGGGTGAGGTTGTACTCGACCTTGGGCGGCACGGTCGGGTGGACGGTGCGGATGAGCAGCCCGTCCCGCTCCAGTCGGCGCAGGTTGAGGGTGAGCATGCGCCGGCTGATGCCGTTGATGGCGCGTTCGAGTTCGGTGAAGCGGACCGGGCCGTGGGCGGCGGCAATCAGGATCCCGATGCTCCACTTGCCCGCCACGCGGTCGAGCACCTCGGTGACCGGGCAGGCTTCGTCCCTTACCGCTTCCGCAACACGGGTGTGACTGCGTGACATAAATGTGCCTCCTTCCGCTGGGCAGCATGGTTACCGATGATGACTGCTGTTACAAGTCGTCAACCAAGGGGGAAGACATGCCTGTTCGTGCTCTCGTCGTCGACGCGTCCGCACCCGCCGCCGTACGCCTCGCCGAGGTTCCCGACCCTGTGCCCGGACCGGGCCAGGTCCTGGTGGACGTCTCCCACATCTCTTTGAACTACGGAGACCTCAATGACGCTCGCTCCGGTCGGGTGCCCGTGGGTGCGGTGCTCGGGTCGGACGCCGCGGGAGTGGTGGTTCGGGCTGCCGCCGACGGTACCGGCCCTGCGGTGGGCACCCGGGTCGTGGCCCTGACCTCGGGGGCGTTCGCCGAGCGCGTCGCGATCGATGTGGGTGCGCTTGCCGAGGTTCCCAAGGGCTTGGCCCTGGCGGAGGCGGTCGCCCTTCCGGTCGCCGGAGTGGCAGCACTGCGCTCGCTGCGGGCCGCCGGGCTCGGGCCGGGCAAGAGGGTCTTGGTCACCGGCGCCTCCGGCGGGGTGGGCCGGTTCGCCGTCCAGTTGGCGGCGAGGGCGGGTGCCCACGTGATCGCGTCCGTGGGCTCGACGGCCCGTGGGGAGGGGCTGGTCGGCTTCGGTGCCGACGAGGTGCTGGTCGGCCTGGAGGGACTCGAGCGAGCCGTCGACGTGGTCATCGACAGCGTCGGCGGTCCCCAGCTGGTGGCGGCATGGAACCTGCTCGCTCCGGGGGGCAGCGTGCAGAGCGTCGGCTGGTCTTCCGGGGAGCCGGCGGTCTTCCCGCCGTATGCGACCGTGGGCCCGTCCAAGTCGCTGACGTCCTTCGTCATCGAGGGCGATGCCGGGCCGGACCTGACCGTTCTCACGGAGCTGGCCGCTGAGGGGGCCATCACCGTCGAGATCGGCTGGCAAGGGCCCTGGGACCGCTTCGCCGAGGCCGCCGAGGCGCTCCGCGGACGCCGCGTCTCCGGAAAAGCGGTCCTGCAGGTCACGCAGTGAGCGGAATACGCCGCCTTGCCTCCGCAGGGCCAGGACGTCGAGATTCAGCTGCGAGTCGTGCAGGTCGTCACGGACCGATCAACATCCACCTAATGCTCAGCAAGGGCCTCACTGACCGGGCGCCACCGGAACCAGAGGTCGCCCCCGTCTGGCCGGTAGCGGTCTCCGTCGTCCAATCGCTCCTCACCCACAAGCCGCAGAGCACCGTCCGGCGCCTGGCGGTACGGCGTGAGGAGCGATGTCAGTTCGTCGAAGCGGGCATCGATCCCTCCGTTCGCCGGATGCTCCTCCCTCCCGGCTGCGGATACCTCGTACCTGACGTAAATCTCCCACTGCTCGCGCTCCATCGCCACGGCCGCCTCGCTCGCGGGCCAGACGACGTACTCGTCGGCCGCATCGGCCGGGTCATAGTCCCAACCCTCGAAGTAGTGCGGGACACCACTGATGACCGCGAGTCCTTTGCGCGGCCCGTCGTACCACTCCAGGACGGTGTACGCACGCTCGAAGCCGTCCGCGATCAACTGCCGCTCATTTAAGGACTCAGCCACATCGGCAGGCTAGCGGCCAGCGGTCTCGGTATCCATGATCGCAATCTGCGGCTGGACCAGCCACGAGGCCACCCCGAGCAGGGGCACGGGTCCCCCCGCGTGATCATCTCCCGGTGGCGTTGTGTTTCCGTTATCGCCCGCCGTGCAACCGTGTGGCAAGTGCCGCTGTCGTACCGTCGTGATATCTGGTCGATCTTCCCTCACCCGGTCCCGCTTCGGCGCCGCCGCGGCCGCGGCCGCCCTCGCTGTCACGGGCTGCATGGCCGGCGAACCGGCCGAGCCACCGCACCCCGTCTTCTCCGCCCCGAAGGCGCAGCAGCCCGCCAAGGCCCTCGAAGCGACCCTGGCGACGGACGCTTTCGCATTCCGGCAGACCATGACCTTCGAACTCGGCACTGGTGAGGCGGTCCTGACGAGCGAGGGCCGGATGGCCCCGAAGGCGGGGCACGCCGTCGGCACCCGGTCGTGGACCTTCACCAAGCGCGTCAACACGGCGCAGCGGGAGGCGCTGCTCGGCTCCTCCCCCGCACCGTCACCCCAGCCGTCGGAGCTGGGCGTGGCCGTCGACGGGACGGACGTGCTGGTGCGGCCAGGTGCCGCGCCGTACTGGATCCGCCATGCCCCGAGCGACTTCACCCTCGACGGCAACCGCAACGTCGAATACTTGGCCGGCACCCAGGTCCCGTTCGGCGGGACCCTGTTGGAGCTCCTCTCGTCAGGAGGGCGGGTGACGAAGTCCGCACCGGCGCGGACCGGCCGGACGTACACGATCCGCACCACCGCGCCCGCGGCCCTCGCCCTCTTCCCCAAGGACCTTCGGGACATGCTGCACCGGGGGACCGACGAAGCCGCCGCCCCCCTGCCCGTCGATCTCGTGCTCCGCGCCGACAGTGAGGGACGCTTCACCCGCGCCTCGGCCGATCTGGGCGCGCTGGAGGCACGGGAGTCGGGTTCGCTACGGAGCCTGAAGGGGATCCGGGTTGAGTTGACCATCAGTCAGCACGGCACGAGCGTTCCGAAGCTGCCGTCCGCCGCCCGGCAGGTCCCCGCACGGGACGCGATCCGGGAGATCGATGAACTGGAGCCGGGTGCCTGCTTCGACCCGCACACCGGCACCAGCTCCAGCCGCCTTGTCGTGAGCCGCCCGTGCGGGACGAAGCACGGCGCCCGGATCCTGGCTCAGCCGGAACTGACCACCACCTACCCCGGGGCCGACAGAGCCCGGCAGCAAGCCGAAACCGCCTGCGACAGAGCCGTCCCGAACTCCCCCGACACCTGGCGGGCAGAGTCCGCCGAGCGAGACACGCACTGGTTCACTTGGCCCACTGACCAATGGGACTGGAACGAGCACGGCGCAGCCCGTGCCACCTGCTACACATTGACCCACTAGCAGTACGCCCCCGTCCGCCATCCCCCCATGCCGCAGGGGGTTTCCCGAACCGTGCTCCGGAGCGCTCGGGCGGCCGGTCACTTGGACATCGGTGGCCTCTCCGCAGTCGAACCCAACTGCAAGCGCTCCCGGATCGCCCCGTACCCCCGCGGCAGGCTGCTCCGAGGTTCCGGGAGCCTCGGCACCATGAACCCCCTGCTCATCGCGCTGGGCCGACCGCGACAGCACCTGCGCCCGCAAGGTGACGGTGCCGGTCACCACCGTCGTGGAAGTCCATAAGTCTCGAACGCATCTGTTCGGCTGCGTAGGACGGAAGTGCTTCGAGGGTGCCGTCGACGGGACGGCGCGGCGACGGGAACGAGGCCCTATGAGTGAGATCCCCGGGTCGGGACGGCCACGGGAGGCGGTCGGCTCGCCGCTGGCAGGGCGGGTCGCGGTCGTGACCGGAGCCGCCCGCGGTGTGGGCGCGGCCCTCGCGCGGCGTCTGTCGGACGCCGGGATGCTCGTCGCGCTGATAGGGCGCGAGGAGGCCACCCTCCGGCGGGCCGCCGACTCCCTGCCCGGCCGGAGCCTCTGCGTCGAGACCGACGTCACCGACCGGGAAGCGCTCCATCGCGCCGCCCGCGAGATCAACGAGGCCCTGGGACACGCGAGCGTCGTCGTAGCCAATGCCGGGATCGCCACCGGCGGGCCCTTCGTCCACACACCGGCCGACCTGTGGCAGCGGGTCATCGACGTCAATCTCACCGGATCCGCCAACACCGCACGCGCCTTCCTGCCCCACCTCACGCACACGCGCGGCTACTTCCTCCAGATCGCCTCCACCGCCGCCTTCGGCTCGTCCCCGCTGATGAGCGCCTACTGCGCCTCCAAAGCCGGGGTGGAGTCCTTCGCCCTGGCCCTGCGCGGAGAGGTGGAACCGGACGGGGTCGGCGTCGGCATCGCCTACCTGCACTGGACCGGCACCGACATGATCACCGGCGTTGACGACCACCCCGTGCTACAGGCCCTGCGCCGCAACCAGCCCCGCTTCGCTCGCAAGGTGCACAGCACCGCCGAGGTCTCCGAATGGCTCACCTCTGGCATCACACGCCGTGCCCGTCACATCTACGCGCCCCCCTGGCTGCGCTGGTGCCAGCCGCTGCGGCCCGTCTTCCCCACCCTCGTCTCCCGCCTCGCCCGCCGGGAATTGCGCAGGCAACCCCCGAGCCGGGTCACGGTGGACACGGGGGTTCTGGGCGCCGGGGGCCGGGCCGACATCGACGCCTATCAGGCAACCACACGCCTCTCCGGACCCGATCGTCCCTGACCGAAGATTCGCACTAGCGGAGGCGTTCCTAGCGAACGGCTGGCCTGGCGGTGAGACCCGCTTCGCCTTCCGCCTCAGTAGTGTAGGTCCGCATGACCGACACCGAGATCGAGATCACCGCAGACCTGGTACGCGAGCTGCTGGAGGAGCAGCATCCAGACCTGGCAGGGCTGCCCATCCAGGAGGTGGAAGGCGGCTGGGGCAACCAAATGTGGCGTCTTGGTGGCGAGTTGGCTGTGCGCATGCAGCGCATGGACCCCACCCCGGAGCTCCAGCTGAAGGAGCGGCAGTGGCTCCCGGTGCTGGCCCCGCGCCTGCCGCTCCCGGTGCCGACTCCGGTTCGGCTCGGCGAGCCGTCCGAGCGCTTCCCCAAGCACTGGACGGTGATGACGTGGGTTCCCGGCGAGCCGCTGGACCACGACTCGATCAGCCGCGGCGCCCACGCGGCCGACGCGTTGGCGGGCTTCCTCCGGGCGCTCCATGTCGAGGCGCCCGCAGAGGCGCCGATCTCTACGGACTTCGGTGCCCATCCCAGGAGCTGCACGGACGGCTTCGAGAACCTCTTCCGGGCTGTTGTCCCCGACGCCATCGCTGCCGACGTCCGGGCCGTCTGGGACGACGCCGTCGCCGCCCAGGCCTGGGAGGGCCCGCGCGTGTGGGTGCACGGCGACCTCCATCCCGCGAACGTCGTGGTCTCGGACGGAACGCTCTCGGGCATCGTCGACTTCGGTGCCATGTTCGCCGGCGATCCTGCGTGGGATCTCGCCGCCGCATGGGTGCTTCTGCCCGATGGCACGGCCTCACGGTTCTTCGACACGTACGCGCTCGCAGACGAGGCGGCGATCCGGCGCGCCCGCGGGCTGGCCGCCATGAAGAGCCTCTTCCTGATGCTCATGGGGCAGAACGGCGATCGGGGTCTTCCCGGGGGCAAGCCGCATTGGGGTCCTGCCGGCCGAGCGGCACTTGACCGTGTGCTGAAGGGCGTTTGACGCACGCGTCTTGGAGGGTGACAGGAGCTTGGATGCGGGCATGCGGCAGCCGTTGCTTCGGGCGCACTGGGCTCCGTACAGCGTGAGCAGTGGCTTCAGTGGGACCCGTCGGTGCACCAGCCGGCGTCCTGGCCCGTCTCGTCGAAAGACGGGCACTGCGTCTTGTCGCCACCGATGAACAGCTCCTCCAGCAACCCCATACGGTGGCCATGTGGCGAACATGTTCTCCGGTGGAGGCCGCGAGCTGGATCTGTCCAACGGCGGCACCGAGGCGTTTGTCGAGGTGCTGATGCTCTCCGTGTCCGAACTCGCATCGGAGGCCTGGGATTTTCGCTTCGCGGCGCTACTGATCTTGCAGGACCAGAACATGATGGGCCGTGGTGCCGTCGGCTTCCGCCTGGAGGAGGTCGACTGGGGCGCCGGCGAGTCCGAGCGTGCGCGGTCCAAGGACTTCGTACTGCGCGCCACGGATCTCGCCGCGAGCGGACATCGCTGGAGCGAGTTGGGCTACCACCCAGCCCGCGTGGGTGACTACCTGGCTCGATTCAGGGTCATGGTGCAATATTTCACCCCGCCTGTCGGCAGCGGCCCTTTCCAGTACTTCCCGGGGCCGGACGGGGCGGCGGTGGCGTCGTGCACGGTTCACCGCGTCCTCAGCGGGCTCCCCTACTGGGAAGGCTGCTTCCTCTGTAACAAGCCCCGGTAGCGGGTGACGCCTATGGTCACAAGGTGCGGGCCGCTGACCTGCGGTGTCTCATGAGGGTGACACCAGCAGGGCACGCCGCACGCGGAGGGCGTGTTCCCCCTGGCTCCGGCGGCGGCAAGGGATGGAAGTGAGCGGTCATGGCACGCGCGATCTGGACCGGTGTGGTGTCTTTCGGCCTGGTCAGCGTGCCGGTCGGCCTCTACAGCGCGACCGAGGACCACGCCGTCCACTTCCACCAGCTCCAGCGCGGCACCGCCGACCGGATCCGCAACCGCCGGGTGAACGAGCGCACCGGCGACGAGGTCGACGCCAGTGACATCGTCAAGGGTTACGAGGTGGGCGAGGGCGAGTACGTCATCGTGGAGCCCGAGGAACTGGACGAGATCGCGCCGGGCCGCTCCCAGACCATCGACATCACCGACTTCGTCGGCCTCGAGGAGATCGAGCCCGTCTACTTCGACCGCACCTACTACCTCGCCCCGCGCGGCAAGGAGTACACCAAGGTCTACGAGCTGCTGCGGGCGGCACTCACGCAGTCGAACAGGGTCGGTGTCGCGACGTTCGTGATGCGCGGCAAGCAGTACCTGACCGCTCTGCGCGCCGAGGACGAGGTCCTGGTGCTGCAGACCCTCCACTGGGCCGACGAGGTCCGCGACCCGGGCAAGGAGCTGCCCGAGCTGCCCTCCGGCCGGGCCGGCAGGGGCAAGGAGCTGGACATGGCACTCCAGCTGATCGACTCCCTCGAAAGGTCGTGGGACCCGTCCCGCTACCGCGACACCTACCGCGAGAAGGTCCAGGAGCTGGTCAAGGCGAAGGCCGAGGGCCAGGAGGTAGCCGCGGCCGAGGAGGCGCCGACGGCCACCAACGTCGTCGACCTGATGGAGGCGTTGCGGGGCAGCATCGACCGAGGTCGCCGCGGCCCGAGGAAGTCCACCGGGTCTGGGCCCCAGCCGTCGGAGCCGGCCCGCACGAAAGCGGGGAAGTCTGCTGCGAGGACGGCGAAGAGGCCGGCCGCCCGGAACGCGGCGTCGAAGACCTCACGTCCATCGGCCCATTCTCGCGACCAGCGCGGTGCGGGCAAGAGGGAGCTGCGGCAGCTGAGCAAGGCGCAGCTGTACCGGCGGGCCACCGAACATGACGTTGCCGGCCGGTCGAAGATGAGCCGCGAGGAACTCGTGGACGCTCTCGCCCGTGCCGGTCGCCGCCGCAAGCACAGCGCCGCCTGACCCCGCGCTCACACCGTGGGCCAGGGCCTTGACATTCCAGTTCGGTATCAGCCGGCACCAGCCGGGCCGGTCGGGTGGGCCTGCCTTGCTCGCTGATGCCTCACGCCGGTTCTACAGGCAGCCACAGTTCGCAGGTCGCGGTGCTGAAGTCCTCGGCGCGCTCGAGGACCGCAACGATCGAGGGACCCGGCCGCAGCCGCCACGGGTTGGAGGGGAACCAGTCGGTCGCGGTCGCCGCCCAGGTCGTCTGCAGGGCCTGCGGATGCGGTCCGCTGGTGCGGAAGACCGCCCACCTCCCAGCCGGTACCTCGATGGTGTCGAGGTCGTCCGGGGCCTCCGTGTCGTGGGCGAGGGCCACCCCGTGCAGATAGGTCAGTTCGCTGCCTTCCGCGGCGTCCGGGTCGAGGTCGTCGGAGACCTGGAGCAGGCCTCCCGGTTCGGTGTCGCCGAGGGACTTCAGCCGCAGGTGTTCCTCTTGCGGCAGCGCGGAGATGTGCTGCTGGATGTGGGGATTGACGCCCTGGTGGATGAGCGGGACGCGGGCTGCGTGCCCGACGAGCCGGAACGCGGGTCGGTCGATGAGGCGGGTGTCCATGGGTTTGCTCCCTTCGACGGTCAGGCGGAACCTGAGCTGCGGTTGTGCGTGCAGGGGGCCTCCATCGCGACGCACGTCACCGGGGCCGGCGCCGTGGACCGCCCGGAACGCGCGTCCGAACGCCTCACTTGAGCCGTATCCGTGCCGGACCGCGATGCTCAGCAGAGCGTCCTCGCCCCGGACGACGTCGGCGGCGGCAACGGTCATGCGCCGCCGACGCACGTACTCCGAAAGCGGCATGCCTGCCAGCGACGAGAACATCCGGCGCAAGTGGTACTCGGTCGTGCCGAGCCCCGCTGCCAGCCCGCGGACGTCGAGTTCCTCCGCGAGGTGCTCTTCGACGAGATCGACGAGCTGGTTGAGTGCCGAGATCACGAGACCTCCCCTTCGACCTGTACCCTGGCAGCAGCCATCCCGGCCGCACCCGACCGTTGCGGACCGATCCGATCATCCGCGCCGCCGGGCTTCGCCACCGGCCGGTTGCCCCGGCCTCACTCCGGGCCGACGCCCGCGAGGGCGCAGCGGCCCCCGGACTCTGCTCGTTGGGGCTGCTCAGCGCAGGTGGTCGGTGGCCTCGGTCCCCCCGGCGGGGGTGGCTGCCGGGCTGGCGAGGAGATTCTGGGCGGCCCGCAGGACAACCTTCGTCACCAAGCTGGACGGCACCAGTCTGAGCGAAGCGCGGGCGGCCGCTCAGGCCGCCGTCGACCGCTTCGGCCGCATCGACGTCCTGATCAACAACGCCGGGCACTTCTACGCGGGCTTCTTCGAGGCACGGCGCCCACTGCCGCCCGGCAGGAGTGGACCGGCGAGGACGCGCGGTGGGTGCTTCGCCGCTCCCCGCGCCCGGATACATCCCGCCCTGTTCACATATCGTCGGAAATGTGGCACATGATATCGGTGGGATCGGCGGCGAGACGTCTCTGGAGGAGGTGCTCAGCGCCACCGTGCGCCGTACAGGAGCTTCGGCAGGCGGCGTGTATCTGCTGTCGCCGACCGAGCCGGTCCTCGTCCTGACGGCGGTGTCCGGGATGCCGGTGATGGCCGTGGCGCCGTGGTGGCGAGTGGCGGTGTCGGCCGCGGGCCCGCTGTCGGAAGCCGTACGGGAGGACCGTCTGGTGTGGGTGGGGCGGCAGGAGGACCTTGCCCGCCTGTACCCGAACGCCGCAGCCGGGCTGCCCTACCGGTTCGCCATGGCGTTCGCCCCGCTTCACGGTGCCAGCCGGTGGGGAGCGCTGGCGTTGATGTGGTCCGCGAGCCACCCGCCGTCCCTGACCAGCCGCGAACGCGGGCACATCCTCTCCAGCGCGCGGCGCATCACGCAGGTGCTGGACGCTTCTCCGGCCCCCCTCAGCCTTCCGGACCAGCCGCGTGCCGTACCGGTGCGCCGGCCGGTACCGGATGCCTCACAGACGGGGCTGGCCGCCGCCGACCTGGTCCAACGACTGCCCGTCGGCACTCTCGGCCTCGACCTGGAGGGGCGCATCACCTACCTCAACGCCGCCGCCGCGCGGCTGCTCGGGCGGAGCGTCGAGCGACTCCTCGGCACCCTGCCGTGGCAGGCCGTACCCTGGCTCGACAACCCGGTTCACGAGGAGCACTACCGCACGGCGGTCTTCACCCGCGAGCCCGCCGCCTTCACCGCGCTGCGCCCGCCCGACGTGTGGCTCGACTTCCAGCTCTACCCCAGCGAGAGCGGCATCAGCGCGCTCATCTACCCCCACCGGCAGCCGGCGAACGCTCCGCCGCCCCGCATCACTCCTTCGGGAGCCGCACCCGAGGGCGTCGGTACGGGGCGGATCCACCAGCTGACCCATCTGGCGGCAGCCCTGAGCCAGACCGTCACCGCGGCCGACGTGATCCATGTGGTGGCCGACCAGATCCTGCCCGCCTTCGGGGCACAGGGCATGGTGCTCTCCGCCGCCGACGCCGGGCGCCTGAAGATCCTCGGGCACCGGGGCTACGACCCGCGCGCCGTCGCACGCCTGGACGGTCTGCAGCTGGACACCGGTCTCACGCCCGCCGGCCAAGTCCTGCACAGCGGCATTCCGGCCTTCTTCGCCGACCCTGGAGAGATGGCCCGCGCCTTTCCGCAGGCGCCCGCGCTGAGCGGCAAGCAGGCCTGGGCCTTCTTGCCGCTGGTGGTTTCCGACCGCCGGGTCGGCTGCTGTGTGCTGTCCTACGACTCGCCCCACCGGTTCAGCGCCGGCGACCGCGCCGTCCTGGTTTCGCTGGGCGGGCTCATCGCGCAGGCCATGGACCGTGCCCGCCTGTACGACGCCAAGCACGATCTCGCTCACGGCCTGCAACAGGCCCTCCTGCCGGTGACTCTTCCCCACGTCCCCCATCTGGCCGTGTCCGCCCGCTACCTGCCGGCCGCCCACGGCCTGGACATCGGCGGCGACTTCTACGACCTCATCCGTCTGAGCTCCACGACCGCCGCCGCTGTCATCGGCGACGTCCAAGGACACAGCATCACCGCCGCCGCGCTCATGGGTCAGGTCCGCACCGCTGTCCACGCCACCGCCGGCGCCCGGCCCGGTGACGTCCTGGCCCGCACCAACCGCGTCCTGCTCGATCTGGAGACCGACCTGTTCGTCTCCTGCCTCTACATCCACATCGACCTCGCCGAACGCCGCCTTCACCTGGCGAGCGCCGGGCACCCGCCCCCGCTCCTGCGCACCCCCGCACCCACCCCTCACACACGCGCAGTCGAGGTCGAACCCGGCCCGCTGCTCGGGATCGACACCGGCGCGGGCACGGGCACCGGCTTCGAGGCCGTCTACCCGGTCGCCACCACACCGATCCCGGCAGGGTCGCTCCTCGCCCTCTACACCGACGGCCTCGTCGAAACCCCCGGCACCGACATCACCCACTCCATCGATGCCCTCGCCCGCCAGCTCACCAGCAGCGGCAACCGGACACTCGACGACCTGGCCGACCGCCTCATCCATCAAGCCGTCCCCCAGCACACCCACGGTGACGACATCGCTCTGCTTCTGCTGCACATGCCATGAGCGCGACGGCGCCACTTGTCAGGACGCGGTGCCCGGGCCGCGAGTCCGTCGACCAGGGGCTCGGTCAGGCGCCGGTGATCGCGCTGCGGCCGCCGGGCTGAGGGCCGTGCCAGTCCAGGCACAGGACCGTGGCGTCGTCCTTCACGTGGCCGTCGCAGGCGTGGGTGACCGCGGTGACCATGGCGCGCACGGCCTCACGGGGGTGCTCGGGCAGCGGTGGCGCGGAGGAGGCCGGGCAGGTCGACGGCTTCCGCTTGGCGTTCTTGCATGCCGTCGGTGTAGAGCACGAGGCGGTCGCCGGGGCGCAGGTCGATGTCCTGTACCCGATAGGGGCCCTGTGCGGGGACGCCGAAGGGGAGGTTGATGTGCAGCTGGATCTCGTCGACCGATCCGTCGCGCAGCCGTAGGGGCCACAGGTGGCCGGCGTTGACGAGCTGGACGCTGCTGCCGTCCAGGGCTATGCGCAGGAGCTGACCGGTGGCGAAGGTACGGCGGCCGTGGTCGAGGAGGGCCTGGCGGGCCTGGCGGGCCTGTTCGGCAAGGCCCGCTCCGGCGCGTCGGGCGCCGCGGGAGGCGTTGACCAGGAGGGTGGCCATGAGGGAGGCGTCGACGTCGTGGCCCATGGCGTCGGTGATGGACAGGTGCAGGGTGTCCTCGTCGAGGCTGTAGTCGTAGGTGTCACCGGCGATGTCGGAGGCCGGGACCAGGGCGCCGGCGAGGGCGAACTCGGCGGCCTCGCAGGAAGGAGCGGACGGCAGCAGCTGGCGCTGGATCTCCGCGGCCAGGGTGACCATGGCGGTGCGGTTGCCCCAGTGGTAGAGGTCGGTGAAGCGGCGGTCGGTGACGATGATGTACGCGAGCGCGTGCGCTGCCTCCTCGACCTGCTCCAGAATGTCCTGTGTGACATGGGTGAGTCGGAGCTCCAGGAGGCCGATGGCGTCGCCGCGGTTGGTGACCGGAGCCAGCACCCGGTGCTCCTGTGCACCCTCCGGCATCCGCACGAGTTTCTGGGTGCGCAGGACCTCGTCGTAGACACTGCCCGCCAGGGGTACTTGATCGGCGCCGCGCTCCTGCGGTGTCGCCCTCTCCTCGTGGACCCGCAGCAGGCGTCGACCGACGACGTCGACGAACAGGAACGAAACGTAACGCGCGCCGAACCGTTCGCGCAGATTGTGCGCCACGACATCCAGGGAGCGCACCGGCGGGGCGGCCTCCGCCTCTGCCAGTATCTCGGCCAGCTCGATCCGGTCACGCTTCACGTAAGCCTCCCTGAGTCAAGGGCCCTCTTTCCCGCCGACGCCGGGCGTAAATGACGCGGCTTCAGGTCAGCTCGGCGTCCTGCCCCGGCCCGCGCCTCATCGGACGTGACGGCATCACGGCGCCTCTGCCCGCGCCTGCGCCAGCACCTCCGCGGTGACGGCGGGATGAGGATGGGGGAACGCGTGTGCGCCGGGTACCAGCAGGGCGCGGCCAATTGCGGCCCGGGATGCCAGGTGGTGGATCCATTCCGGAGGGCACAGTGCGTCCTTCTCCCCCGCCACGACGGTGACCGGGCAGGTCACCGACGGCAGGACGTCCTCAGGTGCGTCCGCTTGGGCCGACCGGACGCAGGTGAGCAGCCGCCGGGGACCGGCCTTGAGGTAGGTGGGCAAGACGGTCGGCACGGCACCGGGGGCCTCATGGACCGCCGTGCGGGCGAGCGCGCCGAGGAGCGGACGCATCCGTCGCAGGCGGGGCGGAAAGGTCGGAGCCAGCAGGACGAGGGCCCGCACCCGCTCGGGCGCGCGCACGGTCGCGTGCAGCGCCACCTGGGCGCCCGTGGAGTGCCCGGCGAGTACCACGGGCGCCCGCGGCACCACGGCAAGCCACCGCGCCACCGTGTCCGCCAGCGAGCCCAGTGTTTCGGAGCAGGCCTGCCCGGCGGGATCGCCGAAGCCCGGAACGTCGAGCAGGCGCACCGGTCCCGACCGCGCACACCGTTCCAGCGTCCGCAGCAGGTAACCCGGCGCCCCCAGCCCCGGCACCAGCGCGACGGGGGTGCCCCGCTGGTCCAGCCGCGACGTCCCGGCACTGCGTACCGCGGTGCACCCTGCGCCCCGCCGCGCGGCTCCGCGAAGTGACCGCTCAGGGAGAAGTGACGGCGGCGTGCGCGAGGGCGGCGGTCTCCTCCGGGGTACCGTCGATCGGAATGGCCGCCCCCGCTTCGTCCTCCGCCATCGGTTCGAGGTCGGCGAACTGGGTGCTCAGCAGCTCGGGCGCCATGAAGTGGCCCTGCCGGGCGGTGATCCGTTCGGCGATCAGCTCGGGTGAGCCGTCGAGGTGCAGGAAGAAAGTGCCCGGCGCGGCGGAGACCAGCCGGTCACGGTAGCGCCGCTTCAGCGCCGAGCAGGTGACCACACCTCCGCTGTCCGCATGAGCGGCGAGCCATCGTGCGATCTCTTCCAGCCAGGGGCGGCGGTCGGTGTCGTCCAGCGGGTGGCCGGCCCGCATCTTGGCCACGTTGGCCGCGGGGTGGAAGTCGTCCCCCTCGGCATAAGGGACACCGAGTCTGCGGGCCAGCAGCCGGCCGACCGTGGTCTTCCCTGAGCCTGACACGCCCATGACCACGACCAGAGGAGCAGAGTCGTGCGACATCCGGAACCTTCCTTTCGAGTCTCGTCCCCGCCGTCTATAGCTCAATGACCACCTTGACGTCGTCCGGTCGCTCCTTGAACGCTTCTGCTGCCCGCCCCAGCGGCACGCGCCGGGTGATCACACGCTCAAGCCAGGTCAGGTCGGCCGCCGCCAAGGCGTCGGCCGCCTGCCGGTAGTGGCGCAGATTCGCGTTGACCGAGCCCACAATCGCGTCGTTCTGCAGCACCATCTCCCTGTTCAAGGCGCCCGCGTCGACGGTCGTCGTACGGCCGGCGGGCGACACCCCCGTCAGGCACACCACTCCGTAGGGCGCCGTGCCGGTCAGCGAGGCGAGCACGGGCTCGTTGGCGCCGGTCGCTTCGATGACGACGTCCGGACACACGGCGGAGACGACGTGCTCGATGTCCTCGACGTGGTACGCGGCACCCAGGTCCCGGACCAGGCCGGGCTTGGGCCCCTCGGCCACCCGGTCCAGCACATGCACCTCGAGGCCGCGCTGAATGCCCAGGAGGGCGGCCAGCAGGCCGATGGGACCCGCACCCGTCACCAGGACGCGCTGCGGCTCGAACCATGAGCGGGCACCCACCCGCTCGACCTGTTCCCACGCCTTCGCCACCACGCTGGTCGGCTCCATGAGTACACCGGCGCGGTCCAGATGCGGCTCCAGCTTCACCGCGTAATCGGCATCCACGCACCACGCCTCGGCGCCGTAGCCGTCGATCTCCTTGATGCCGCGTTCGGTGTAGCGGCCGTTGCGGCACATGTCGAACTCCCCGCGGGCACACGCCCCGCACGGTTCGGGATCCGGGCGGCGCACCACCCCGGCGACGAGGTCGCCTGCCGAGAAGCCGCTGCCGGGTGGCGCCTGCCGCACCCGCCCGAGGGACTCGTGCCCCAGGATCAGCCACTCACCGCCCGGCGGCGCCGAGCCGTACTCGCCCCGGACGATCTCCTTGTCCGTCCCGCACACCCCCATCGCCAGGGCGTCCACCAACAGATCGCCCGCAGCCGGGGCGGGGTCGGGCACCTCCCTCACCTCCACGGAGTCCTTGACACCGGGCCGCACCGTCACCGCACGCATCGCCCACCTCGTTCCTCTGTCCCGGGCGGCGCAGGACGGCCAGGCGCCGCTGTCTGGCCGTGTGTCCCGCTCAGGGGTTTTCAGTACCGCTCCGGGGCACATCCGCCGGGCGTACGTGTCCTTCGGCCGTCTGCGCCCACTCCACCGCGCGCCACGGCGTAGGTGAGCCGGCCCTGCCGGGTACTCGTTCCGCCGCGGAGGCGGGTAGGAGCGCCCGGCTCGGGCAGAGGCGAAGGGGAACGAGATGCGACTGCGAGACCACGTGGTGGTGGTGACCGGAGCGTCCGGCGGGATCGGACGGGCCTCGGCGGTGGCCTTCGCGCGCAAGGGCTGCGCCGTGGTGCTGGCCGCACGGCGTGAGGAGGCGCTGGAAGCCACGGCCCGCGAGTGCGCGAGGCATCGCGGAGCACGGACACTGGTCGTGCCGACCGACACGACGGACGTCAAGGCGGTCGAGGACCTGGCGCGACGTGCGGTGGAGGAGTTCGGCCGGATCGACGTCTGGGTCAACAACGCGGCCGTGAACGCCTTCGGCCGCTTCGAGGACGTGCCTCTGGAGGACTTCCGCAAGGTCCTGGACGTCAATGTGATGGGTTACGTGTACGGGGTGCGGGCGGCTCTGCCGGTGATGCGGGAGCAGGGAGCCGGCACGTTGATCAACATCTCGTCCATCGTGGGTGCCGTGGCCCAGCCGTACAGTCACCCGTACGGCATGTCGAAGCACGCCGTACGCGCCCTCGGTTCCGGCCTCCGACAGCAGCTCCGGGTGGAAGGAGTGAAGGGCGTCCAGGTCTGCACCGTGCTGCCGGCCACCATCGACACTCCGCACTTCGAGCAGGCGGCCAACTACACCGGGCGCAAGGTGGTGGCCATGCCGCCCGTCTACACCCCCGAGCGTGTCGCCAGGACCGTGGTGCGTCTCGTCCGCCGGCCGCGTCGCGAAGTGGTGGTCGGGCCCGCGGGCCGCGCGCTGGTGCGTCAGTCCCGGATGGCACCGGGACTCGCGGAGCGGGCCATGGCACGGCAGACGGACAAGACCCATCTGTCCCGCCACGAGGAGGCCCCGGCCACGCACGGCACACTGCACGTACCGGCTCAAGGGGAGGGGGCGGTGCACGGCGGCTGGGGCGGGCGACGGCGCACCGCGCTGCGCCGGACCGCCGTCGCGGCCACGCTGGCGGGAGTGGCCGTGACCGCCGGACGGCGGATGAGCCGCGGTACGGCGAGGGCCTGACGAGCACGGCACCGGTGCCCGGGCGGGCCCGGCTCCGGGGATGACGACGGGCAAGGCGCGACAGCCTGCCGTTCAGTGCTGGGTCGGCGCATCCCGCCCGGGGACGGGCGACCGAGGCACGCATGGACGCCTTCTCGCTGCGCCGTACGGGGCTCAGTGGCGGGGTTCCAGCACCTCCAGGGCGCCGGTCTCGGTGTCGTAGCTGCGCAGGGTTGTGAGGCGGACGGACAGCGGCGGCGTGGGCAGCAGCTCAGGGACCCGCCGGTCGGCGAAGGCACCGGCGCGCCGGGTCCGGCCGAGGGTGATGTGAGGGGCCCAGAGTCCGGGTTCGTGGAACGGGTTGAGGGTCCGGGGCGGGCTGTCCGAGGCCACCGCCTCCCACACCCGGCGGTGCAGCCCGGCCAGGGCGGGGTCGAGTTCCAGCGCCCAGGCCAGCACCGAGGTGGGCCGCTCGAAGCGGACCACGCCTGTGCACCGCACGGGCAGCGGCAGAGTGGTGGTCACCCGGGCGAGTTCCCAGCGGATCGGGGCGGTCAGCTCCGGGCATGCGGCCAGAGTGACATGCGGGCTGTTGGTCGGTGAGCGGTGGCGCGCCTGACTGGGCAGCCCCGCGTCCGCCAGCCGCCGCCAGGCCTCCCGGACCGCTTGCTCCGCCGCCGCGTCCAACAACAGCTCGACCGTGCGCACCGCCGCAGCATAGCCGCGACCGCATGCGCCTTCTCTCTCCGTCAGGCCGCGCAGCGGGGAGGCACGGCGGCTATCGGCCCGGTGACCGCACCCAGGGAACGAAGCGTTGGCCAGGTGGGGTGTCGTCACGCCAGTACCGCAGGACCGGCTCCCGGACGATGTCGAGTCGCTCGGCGGCAATGAGGCACGAGACGGGCTCCTGTCCGCCTGCGTCGGCCTCGAATGCGACCACGACGGGCAGGTGGTCACCGAGGTGACGATCGACCTTCAGGAGCTCGTCGGGCGTCGGGGCGCGGAACGTCGGATCGTGGAAGCTCGTCGGGCAGCTGACGAAGGCCGGGTCGGCGATGACCAGTTCCAGGTCATGCCGGTAGGTCAGGTCCTGTCCGGCAGCGAGGCGGAGCTGCCCGGCGCTCCAGGCGACCACGTCCCAGTCCCACCAGGACCCTTCAGGGAGCTGGAGCCCGGCATGCCGTCTTCCGACGTCCACCTTCAGCCTCTCATCGGTCGAACTGATCGTCAGACTACACAGGTCGGGGCCGTTGTCCGGGTTCAGAGGCGTTCGACGACGGTCACGTTGGCCTGGCCGCCGCCCTCGCACATCGTCTGCAGGCCGTAGCGGCCGCCGGTGCGTTCCAGCTCGTGCAGGAGCGTGGTCATCAGCCGGGTGCCGGTGGCTCCGAGGGGGTGGCCCAGGGCGATGGCCCCGCCGTTGACGTTGACCTTCTCGGGGTCGGCTCCGGTCGCCTTCACCCAGGCCAGGACCACCGAGGCGAAGGCCTCGTTGATCTCGACCAGGTCGATCTGGTCGAGCGTCATCCCGGACTTCTTCAACGCGTACGCGGTGGCCGGGATCGGGGCGGACAGCATGCGGATCGGGTCCTCGCCGCGTACGGAGAGGTGGTGGACGCGGGCCCTGGGCGTCAGACCGTGCTCCCGTACGGCCCGCTCCGACGCGATGAGCACGGCCGAGGCGCCGTCGGAGATCTGTGAGGAGAGAGCGGCGGTCAGCCGGCCGCCCTCGACCAGGGGTTGCAGTCCCGCCATCTTCTCCCGGCTGGTGTCGCGGCGCGGGCCCTCGTCGTGGGTCACGTCGCCGTACGCGACCGTCTCCCGCTCGAAGCGGCCTTCGTCGATGGCCTGGATCGCCCGCTGGTGGGAGCGGAACGCGAACTCCTCCATGACCTCCCGGGTGATGTCCCATGTGCGGGCGATCTCCTCGGCGCCGAGGAACTGGTTGACCGGCCGGTCGCCGTAGCGGGCCCGCCAGCCCTCGGAGCCGGCGAACGGGCCCTCGGTCAGGCCCAGAGGTTCGGCGGCCTGGCGGGTGGCGAAGGCGATGGGGATCTGCGACATGTTCTGCACGCCGCCGGCCACGACCAGGTCCTGGGTGCCGGACAGGACGCCCTGGGCGGCGAAGTGCAGGGCCTGCTGCGAGGAGCCGCACTGGCGGTCGACGGTCACACCGGGCACCTCCTCCGGCAGCCCGGCGGCCAGCCAGCAGGTGCGCGCTATGTCACCGGCCTGCGGTCCGACGGTGTCGAGGCAGCCGAACACCACGTCCTCGACGGCTGCCGGGTCGGCGCCGGAACGCTCCATCAGCGCGGTCAGCACGTGTGCGCCGAGGTCGGCCGGGTGGACGGCGGACAGTCCGCCGCCCCGCCGTCCCACCGGGGTGCGCACCGCTTCGACGATGTAGGCCTCGGCCATGGCGTCTCCTCCTCTGTGCCTGCGCTGTGCAGGGCTGCCTATGAGTCGTGCAGTGCGATGCCCTCCAGCACCATCGACAGGTACTGCCGGGCGATCTCCTCGGGGCTGTGCCTGCCGCCCGGCCGGTACCAGGACGCGGCGACCCAGACGGTGTCGCGCACGAAGCGGTAGGTGAGCCGTACGTCCAGGTCTGCACGGAAGACCTTGGCGGCCACTCCGCGCTCCAGGGTGCCCAGCCACGCCTTCTCGAACTTCTGCTGCGACTCGACGAGGTAGGCGAAGTGGGGCCGGGTCCCGAGGTGTCTGGACTCCTTCTGGTAGATGGCGACCGCGTCGAGGTGCCGGTCGATCTCCCGGAAGGACTCGGTCACGAGGGCCTCCAGCGTCTCCCTGGGGCCGAGCCCGGCGCCGAGTACGGCGTCGTAGCGGGCCCAGAGCTCGTCCAGGAAGCCGGAGAGGATCTCGTCCAGCATCGACTCCTTGGAGTCGAAGTGGTAGTAGAGGCTGCCCGCCAGTATCCCGGCCGCGTCCGCGATCTTCCGGACGGTCGTGGCGTTGTAGCCCTGCGCTGCGAACACCTGGGCCGCGATGGCCAGGAGTTCCTCGCGCCGCTCGGGCGGGCTCACCGTGGTCTTCTTGTGGGCGCTGTTGCTGCTTTTCGGCACGGGGCCATTCTCGCCTCACGGGTGCTGGCTGCTGACCGACAGGACCTCGCCGGTCAGGTACGACGAGTAGCCGCTGGCCAGGAACACGATCACGTTGGCCACCTCCCACGGTTCGGCACAGCGCCCGAAGGCCTCCCGGGCGGTCAGGTCCTCCAGCAGTTCCGGGGTGGTGACCTTGGCGAGGTGCGGATGCATGGCCAGGCTCGGGGAGACGGCGTTCACCCGCACTCCGTAGGCGGCGGCCTCCACGGCGGCGCACCGGGTGAGGGCCATGACGCCGGCCTTCGCGGCGGCGTAGTGGGCCTGTCCCCGCTGTGCGCGCCAGCCGATCACCGAGGCGTTGTTGACGACGACGCCGCCGGCGCCCTCGGCCTTCATGCGGCGCAGTGCGGCGCGGGTGCAGCGAAAGGTGCCGTTGAGGGTGACGTCGAGGACCTTGTCCCACTGTTCGTCGGTCATGTCGACGAGGTCGGCGGTTCCGCCGAGGCCCGCGTTGTTGACCACGATGTCGAGGCGCCCATGGTGCTCCTCGGTGTGCGCGAACAGCGCTGTGACCTGGTCGTCGTCGGTGACGTCGCAGGGCAGTGCGGTGACGCGGTCGGGGCCGAACTCGGCGGCCAGCTCCGCCCCGGACTCCTTCAGGCGACGGGCGTGGGCGTCGGAGATCACGACCCGTGCGCCTTCCTCCAGCAGCCGCCGGGCGGTGGCGCCGCCGATCCCGGCACCGGCGGCGGCCGTGACGACGGCGGAGCGGCCGGTGAGCAGCCGGTGGCCGGGCAGGTACGGCGGTGGGGCCGAGGTCATGGGCCTACCTCCTTCGGCGGGCCGAGGGCGCATCGGCGCCGGCACCGGTTCACCGCGGCTTCGCCGGGCGACGAATGCGCCGGTGAGGGTGATCCGCATCAGGGCCCGGGGCCGCTGCGCCGACCTCCTCCGCGGTGCTCACGCGCGGCTGCCGGCCGCTCTCGACGGCTGACGACCCGTACGTTAACCTACCAAACACTTGTTAGGGAAGGAGGTTGCGGATGTCCGCCCCCCGCACTGCGCCCCCCGAACCCGTCCGTTACGAGCGCCGTGGCGCCGTCGCTCTGGTGACGATGGACCGGCCCGAGTACCGCAACGCCCAGAACTCCGCGATGACCTACGCCCTGGACCGGGCCTTCTACCGTGCGGCGGACGACGACGAGGTGAAGGCCGTGGTCCTCGCCGGAGCGGGGAAGCACTTCTCCGCCGGCCACGACATCGGCACCCCTGAGCGGGACGCACACCTGCCGTTCGACCGCAGGGCCGGACTCTGGTGGGACCACTCGGACAAGCCGGGCGCCGAGAGCCGTTTCGCCCGCGAGTCCGAGGTGTATCTGGGGATGTGCCGGCGCTGGCGCGAGCTGCCCAAGCCGGTCATCGCCTCGGTCCAGGGCGCGTGCGTGGCCGGCGGTCTGATGCTCGCCTGGGTCTGTGATCTGATCGTCGCCTCCGAGGACGCCTTCTTCGCCGACCCGGTGGTGCGCATGGGCATCCCCGGAGTCGAGTACTTCGCCCACCCATGGGTGATGCCGCCGCGGATCGCCAAGGAGTTCCTCTTCACCGGCGACCGGATGAGTGCGCGGCGCGCCTACGAGGTCGGCATGGTCAACCGGGTCGTGCGTCGCGAGGAACTCACCGAGCAAACCCTGGAGTTGGCGGAGCGGATCGCGGCGATGCCCCGAATGGGACTGGCGCTGACGAAGCGTGCCGTCAATCAGGCGGAGGACCTCCAAGGCCTGCACTCGGGGCTGGACTCGGTCTTCGGGCTGCATCATCTCGCCCACGCCCACAACGCCGAGACCGGCGACGATTCGCTCGGCGGGATGGACGTGCGCGCGATGAAGGAGGCCCGCCGCTGATGGACCTCGACTTCACCGCCGCCGAGGACGCCTTCCGCGCCGAGGCCCGGGACTGGCTCGCCGCCCGTGTGCCGAGCGTTCCGCTGCCGTCGCTGGAGACCGCCGAGGGGTTCGCCGCCCACCGGGAGTGGGAGGGCACGCTGTTCGCCGACCGCTGGTCGGTGGTCTCCTGGCCCGAGCAGTTCGGCGGCCGGGGCTGCTCCCTGCTGGAGTGGCTGATCTTCGAGGAGGAGTACTACCGGGCCGGCGCGCCCGGCCGGGTCTCGCAGAACGGCATCAACCTGCTCGCCCCCACGCTCTTCGAGTACGGGACCGCCGAGCAGCGTGCGCGGATCCTGCCGTCCATGGCGAGCGGTGAGGTGATCTGGGCGCAGGCCTGGTCCGAGCCCGAGGCGGGGTCCGACCTGGCCTCGCTGCGGTCCGTGGCCGTACGGACCGTGGGCGGCTGGCGCATCGGCGGGCAGAAGACGTGGTCGTCCCGGGCGGCCTTCGCCGACCGCGCGTTCGGGCTGTTCCGCAGCGATCCGGACGCGGACCGGCCGCACCGGGGCCTGACGTACCTGATGTTCCCGCTGGACGCCGACGGGGTGACCGTGCGGCCCATCGGACGGCTGGACGGCAAGCCCGCCTTCGCCGAGGTGTTCCTCGACGACGTCTTCGTGCCGGACGAGGACGTCGTCGGTGAACCGGGGCAGGGCTGGCGGGTCGCCATGAGCACCAGCGGCAACGAGCGCGGCCTGACCCTGCGCAGCCCCGGGCGCTTCACCGCCGCGGCCGACCGGCTCGCCTCGTTGTGGCACTCCACCACGGACCCCGGCTCCGGTGGCACCGCACTGGGTGACCGGGTCGCCGACGCGGTGATCGGCGCCCGGGCCTACCAGCTCTTCACCTACGCGCATGCCTCGCGCATCGTCGCGGGTGGTTCGATCGGCGCCGAGTCCAGCCTCAACAAAATCTTCTGGTCCGAACTGGACATCGCCCTGCACGAGACCGCCCTCGATCTGCTCGGCCCCTGCGGCGAGCTGTCCGACGAGGCCACCGAGGCGCCGGAGCATGGCAGTTGGGCCGAGGGCTACACCTTCTCGCTGGCTGGGCCGATCTACGCCGGCACCAACGAGATCCAGCGCGACATCATCGCCGAGCGGCTGCTCGGCCTGCCGAAGGGACGCCGGTGATGCGTTTCCTTCTCGACGACGAGCAGCGGGAATTCGCCCGCACCCTGGACGGCATGCTGGCATCGGCCGGCACACCCGGCGTCGTACGGGCCTGGGCTTCCGGCGACCACGGACCCGGACGTGCCCTGTGGGCCAGGCTCGCGGAAGCCGGCGTATTCGCCCTCGCCGTCCCGGACGAGCACGAGGGTGTGGGGATGCTGCCCGTCGAACTGGCCGTCGCCTTCGGTGAGCTGGGCCGTCATGCCGTGCCCGGTCCGCTGGCGGAGACGGTCGCCGCCGGGGCCCTGCTGGGCCGGCTCGGGGGCGATACGGCCCACGGCTGGCTGCCGCAGCTCGCGTCGGGCAAGGCCGTGGTGTCCCTGTGCGTCCTGTCGCCGGGGGGCAGCCCGTACGCGCTGGACGCCGACGCCGCGGACGCGCTGTTCGTCGTGGACGGCGACACCGTACGGCTCGCGGACTCGCACGGCCCGGTGCAGCCGTCGGCCGACCCGGCGCGCAGGCAGGCCCGCCCGCTCGGCGGCGTCGTGTTCGCGCAGGGGCCCGCGGTGACGGCGGCCGCCGCGTACGCCGCCGATGCGGCGGCGCTGGCGACAGCGGCCCAGGCCCTCGGGCTGGGTCGGGCACTGCTGGAACGCACGGTGGAGTACGTGCGGCAGCGCACCCAGTTCGGGGTGGCCGTCGGCTCGTTCCAGGCGGTGAAGCACCGTCTGGCCGACACGCTCATCGCCCTGGAGTTCGCCCAGCCGCTGGTCTACGCCGCCGCCTTGGCCCTGGCGGCGGACGATACGGCGGCGGGCCGGGAGGTGGCCGCGGCGAAGCTGTCGGCCTGCGAAGCGGCGTACGGGGCGGCGCGTACGGCCCTCCAGCTCCACGGCGCCGTCGGCTACACCGAGGAACCGGACCTGTCCCTGTGGATCCGCAAGGCCCGCCCCCTGCGCACCGCCTGGGGCACTCCGGCCGTGTGCCGGGCCCGGGTACTTGCGGGCGGAGCGGTGTGGTGAAGCCGGTGGCCCGTCCTCACACGGCAGTCGTGAGTCTGCCGAGCGTGGCGTGTGCCTCGGCCATGATGCCGTCGACGAGTTCGGCGCAGGACGGCAGGTCGTCGATGATCCCACCGACCTGGCCGCAGGCCATCACGCCCAGGTCGGTGCGGCCGTCGACCATCGCGGCCTTGAGCAGCATCGGGGTGTTGGCGGCCAGCAGGACCTGACTCCAGGTCAGTTCGTTGCCGTGCTTCATGGCCAGGCCGTCGCGCACCAGGCCGGTCCAGCTCATACCCGACTCCCGTCTGAAGGCGGAGGCGTGCCGCAGGGCGCGCAGCAGGGAAGCCGCACGGCCGGACCGCTCCAGCGCGTCCACCAGGTCGGTGCGCAGCATGCGGTGGGGCAGGCCGTCGACCTTGGTGGTGACGGTGACGTCCTGGACGCCCGCCGCGAGGTAGCGGGCCTTGACCGCGTCGGGGACGGTGCTGTCGGAGGTGAGCAGGAAGCGGGTGCCCATGGCCACCCCGGCGGCGCCAAAGGCCAGAGCCGCCACCAGTCCGCGTCCGTCCCGGAAGCCGCCGGCGGCGATCACGGGGATGTCCACGGCGTCCACGACCTGCGGCAGCAGTACCGTGGTGGCGACGCTGCCGGTGTGACCGCCGCCTTCGCCACCCTGCACCAGCACGGCGTCGGCGCCCCAGGCCGCGACCTTCTCGGCATGTCGCCGGGCGCCCACCGAGGGGATGACGACCACACCCGCGTCCTTCAGACGGGCGATCAGCTCCGGTCGCGGTGCGAGCGCGAACGAGGCCACCTTGACGCCCTCGTCGAGGATGATCCGCACCCTCTCCCCCGCGTCCGAGGCGTCGGCCCGGAGGTTGACTCCGAAGGGCGCGTCGGTGCGGGACCTGACCTCGCGCACCGCCGAGCGGAGCTGCTCCGGGGTCATGGTGGCGGACGCCAGGATGCCCAGGGCTCCGGCGTTGGCCGCGGCGGAGACGAGACGGGGTCCGGCCACCCAGCCCATGCCGGTCTGGACGATGGGGGTGCGCACTCCGACGAGTTCGGTGAGGGCCGTGGCGACCGCAGTCTCGCTCATGCGGGCACCTCACGGTCGCGGGCGCCGTTCGGGTCGATGACCTCCCGGACGAGGCGCAGCTCCTCGGCGGTGGGCTCACGGGTGCACGGCACGTCGTCCGGGACGGCGAGGGCGAAACCGGTGGCCTCCAGGATCTGCTCGACCGTGACCCCCGGGTGGCGTGAGCGCAGCCGCATCGAGTGGTCCGGGGTGGCGAAGTCGAAGACGCCCAGGTTGCTGATCACCTCCGGGACGTGGTGGAAGCGGGTGGCCGACGGGCCGGCCTCGGCCGCACGGTCGTACCCGACTCCGCACACCATGTCGACCTGCTCCACGAACACCCGCGGGGAGTGCTTGGGCACCCAGTAACTGGTCGGATTGTTCAGGGTGTTGACGGGGGCGCCCCGGACGCCCAGCAGCTGTCGGGCGGGGCGGGCCCAGTCGCCGATGCAGGAGATGTTCTGGTTGCCGTGGCGATCGATCTGGCCGGCGCCCATCATCACGTGCCGCCGTCCCGTGGCCACGAGCGCCAGGTGCTGACGGTAGGGCAGCCAGCCCTCCACGACCTGGGCGCGGGCACCGAGCGCCGGGACGTCGCCGATGAGCAGTGCCTCGCCGTCGGTGAGCAGCAGGTCGGGCGCGAAGGTCAGCTTCGCCAGCCGGGCGCCGATGGCGGGGACGGTGCCCATGGGGCTCGCCAGGACCTCCCCGGCGTGCCGCCAGGCCTCCGCGCAGGCCACCACGCAGTACTCGGCGCGCGTCACGCCGGTGGTCGTCGCACCGCTGCTCATGCCTGCTGCTCCTCGTGGAAGGCCTTGACGGCGGCCTGGTACGCCTCTTCGTCGCCGGACAGGAACCGCTCGGTGAACCTCTGCCAGGCCTGCGGGTCGCGGGCGGCCCGGGCGTAGGCCTGCTGGAACGACTCGTCGCGGTCATGGTCCGGGACGCAGGAGGTGAAGTGCGCCCCGTTCGGGGTCTGGACGACGCCGTTCACGAAGGCCCGTTTGACCAGCAGGGTCTGCGGACCCGCCTCCTTGAGCAGGTCGGCGGTGTCCACGATCCGCTCGCAGGAGACGTAGGAGGCGGCAGCTGCCTGGCAGAAGAGGTCGTCGAAGTACGGGTCGGGGCCGAGGTACTGCGCATTGCCCTGCGGGTCCGCCCGGTTGAGGTGGACGAGCGCGGCGTCCAGGCGCAGAGCGGGGGCCGCGACGAGTTCCTCGGCGTCCTCGTAGGGCGAGGTGACGGTGCGCAGGTGGGCGTTGACCTTCATCACGTCGGAGCCGAGGCCGGCCCGGACCGGCAGGAAGGGCAGCCGCTGCGCGGCGGCGGTCAGGCCCCACATGAACATGGCCTCGTCCAGTTCCACCAGGTCGAAGGCCCCGCGCTGCCGGGCGGCGGTGAAGTGCGGTTCCAGGGGGATGGAGTCCAGGGTGGCGAACGGGGCCACGAGGCGGCGGATCCGTCCCGCCGCGGCGAGCAGGCCGACGTCGGGACCGCCGTAGGACACCACGGTCAGGTCGGTGATGTCGGAGCGCAGCAGCGCGCGGACCAGGGCCATCGGCTTGCGGCGGGACCCCCAGCCGCCGATGCCCAGCGTCATGCCGGTGCGGAGCCGGCCGACCACGTGCTCGGCGGTCATCGTCTTGTCGCTCAACGCGATCCCCCTTGGGACGACTTGGAGGACTTGGAGGACTTGGACGGCCCGGACGACTCGGATGACGTGTGCGGCTCGGACGGCTTGGCTGCCCGGGACGACACGAACGCCTCGCGGTACCTGTCCGAGATGCCGCTGAGGTTGGCCTCGAACGTGAAGCCCTGCTCGAAGCGGTAGCTGCGGCGGACGTCCACCGGGTCGATGCCGTTGATCGACGCCTTCGCGAGGCGGATGAGCAGCCCGTCCTTGGCGGCGATCTCTCTGGCCAGCTCCATCGCCGCGGCGTGCAGCCGCTCGCGTGGGACGACCCGCCAGACCGAGCCGTGGCGGTGCAGTTCGGCGGCCGTCACGGTGCGCGAGGTGTAGTAGAGCGTCCGCATCAGGTGCTGGGGGACCAGCCGGGCCAGGTGGGTGGCCGCGCCGAGCGCACCCCGGTCCAGCTCCGGCAGGCCGAAGGTCGCGTCGTCACTCGCCACGATCGCGTCGGCGTTGCCGACCAGGCCGATGCCGCCGCCCACACAGAAGCCCTGCACCGCGGCGACCACGGGGACCTCGCAGTCGTAGACCGCTGCGAACGCCTCGTAGCAGCCGCGGTTGGTGCCGACGAGCGCCGTGTACCCCTCGGTGCGCTGCATCTCCTTGATGTCGGCGCCGGCATTGAACCCGCGCCCCGTCGCGGTCAGGACGACACAGCGCACGCCCGGATCGGACCCGGCCGCGCGCACCGCGGCGGCCACGTCGTACCAGCCCTGTACAGGAAGGGCGTTGACCGGTGGGAAGTCCACGGAGATGACGGCGATGCCCTCTTCGGGGCTTGCGGTGGAGACACCCATGAGCGCATCAGCTACCTTTCCACCAAACGTTTGTTAGGCATGAAGGTAGCAGCGGAGTACGCTTCGCGGGAGGTCCCCCATGGCAACGATCACCGACCTGAGCGGACGTGTCGCGGTGGTCACCGGCGGGACGAGGGGCGTGGGCGCGGGCATCACCCGGGCCCTGCTGGAGGCCGGAGCGGAGGTGGTGACCTGCGCCCGGCGCCCCGCGGACCGGCCTGTCGGAGCGGCGGGGCGCACCGCCCGGTTCCTCCCGGTCGACCTGCGTGACGCGGACGCCGTCGGCGCCTTCTTCACGGACGTGAGGGACGAGTACGGCAGGCTGGACGTCCTCGTCAACAACGCCGGGGGCACGCCGTACCGGATGCTCGACGAAGGCGGGGCCGAACGGCACGCACGGGTCATCGAGTTGAATTTGCTCGCTCCCCTGACCGCCTCCCTCGCCGCCTACGAGCAGATGCGCGCCCAGCCCGGCGGCGGGTCCATCGTCATGATCGGCAGTGTCGGCGGCAGCCGCCCGTCACCGGGCTCGGCGGCCTACGGCGCGGCCAAGGCGGGGCTGGAGCAGCTGGCCCGCAGCATGGCCGTGGAATGGGCCCCGCTGATCAGGGTCAACACCCTCGTCCTCGGCATGGTGCGCACCGAGCTGTCGCATCTGCACTACGGCGACGAGGACGGCGTCGCGGCCGTCGGCCGCACGGTGCCGCTCGGCCGGCTCGCCGATCCGGACGAGGTGGGCGACGCCTGTGTCTTCCTCGCCTCCGATCGCGCGGCGTACATCAGCGGTGCGAGTCTGCTCGTCCACGGCGGTGGTGAACGCCCGGCCTTCCTCGACGCTGCAACCGCCGACAACTGAACTCGCTCCCCGACTTCCAGCGGAAGGACCCTGAGCATGTCCGGACTGTGCAGCGAACGCGTCGCGATCGTCACGGGGTCGGGGCGCGGACTCGGCCGGGCGCACGCCCTCGCCCTCGCCGCCGAAGGGGCGAAGGTGGTCGTGAACGACCTCGGTGTCGGCCTGGACGGGACCGGTTCCGGTACGGGGCCCGCCCAGCTCGTCGTCGACGAGATCGTTGCCCGCGGAGGGCAGGCGGTCGCTCACGGCGGGGACATCGCCACGACGGACGGCGCGGCCTCGTTGATCCGCGCCGCCGTCGAGACCTATGGCCGCCTCGACACCCTGGTCAACAACGCCGGGTTCCTGCGCGACCGCATGCTGGTGCACCTCGGCGAGGACGACTGGGACGCCGTCATGCGTGTCCATCTCAAGGGGCACTTCCTTCCGCTGAAGTACGCGGCGGCCCACTGGCGTGCCGAAGCCAAGGCGGGCCGTGCGCCGGCGGCCCGGGTCGTCAACACGAGCAGCGGGGCGGGGTTGCTGGGGAGCGTCGGCCAGGGCAACTACTCCGCGGCCAAGGCCGGAATCATCGGGCTGACCTTGGTCGCCGCCGCCGAGATGGGCCGTTACGGCGTCCTGGTCAACGCCATCGCCCCTGCGGCGCGTACCCGGATGACCGAGGCGACGTTCGCGGAGACCATGGCGGCACCTGACACCGGCTTCGACGCCATGGCCCCGGAGAACGTGTCCCCGCTGGTCGTGTGGCTCGGCTCCTCGGCCTCGGCCGGTGTGACGGGGCGGGTCTTCGAGGCGGAGGGCGGTCGCATCACGGTCATGGAGGGGTGGCGCCCGGGTCCCACAGCGGACAAGGGCGCCCGGTGGTCCCCGGCCGGGGCCGGGGAGGCGGCGCTAAAGCTCCTCGCGGAGGCTAGGGTGCCGGAGCCGGTGTACGGGGCGCGGTGAGCTCCAGTGGTTGAAGGCACTTCCCTGGTGTGGCCAGCACCGGCCCCGTGTGCTGTTCGACGTACCGCCCTCAAGGCCGGAAGACGCCCGGATCACCGGCGTCGTCGACTGGGCAGCGACCTCCTGGGGCCCGGCGGATCTCGATGTAGCGCACTGCTCCGTCAATCTCGCACTGCTGCACGGACCGGAGTGGGGTCTGCGGTTCCCCGAGGCGTATGAGGAGGCCGGCGGGGTGCTGACCGCGGCCGCGAGTGAGCGACGGTACTGGCTGGTGCGGGACGCATTGGCCGCCTCGGAAGAAGTGCAGTCGGTGTCGCAGCCATGGCGGGAGGCAGGGAGGACTGAGCTGACGACGCGGGCTGTGGAGGAGCGACTGGACGCCTACGTCACCGCCCTGATGGGCACGCTGGCCTGAGCCAAGACGGTCCGGGCCGACCCCAGCCCACGTCCTAGCAGGGCCTCACGAACCAGACGGGGGTCCAGTCATAGCTCGCGACGCTGAAGGGAGCGGCCAGGGTGGTGTGGATGACGTTGCGGTTCCGGTTCTTGAACACTGCACGGGTACCGGGGGTCTGGTTGTTGTAGTAGGAGCCGTCGCCGGTCCAGTTCTGCAGCGCATAGTCCTGGCAGTGGTAAAGAGCGAGCCGGTCGCCCATGCCGAGTGTCTGGCGGAACATGCAGAAGTACGTGTAGTCGCACTCCCATTGCGCGGCGGCCCGGCTTGCGGTGGTGGCCGACGTGTTCATCTCACGCACGTAGCGCTCGCCGGGTACGGTCACCGTCAGCCTGGCGCCATCGGCCAGGACGATCTCGTTCGCCGAGACCTGCCGTCCGTCCTGGCGGGCGAGGTAGCGGTCCACCTTGGCTTGGAGGGCGTCGGCTTCGTCCCGGCTGAGGCCGGCAGCGTGGGCCTGTTTGCCGAAGGCCGCCGAGGTCTGTGCGGTCTCCACGGATGCCGGTCCCGCCCACCCGACGGACAGCAGGGCCAACGCCGTGGCTGCGAGGGATGCGTACCGCTTCAGGATGGACATGCCTTGCCTTTCCTCAGGAAGCATGTCCGGGAACGTACCCGCCCGGGTTCCGCTGTCGTCCTGACACTTGTCAGGACAGCGTCGCGGGCCGTCCGCCCCCGCCGTAGCGACCTGCCACCGGTCTGGAATCGCCCACCGGCACCCGAACGAGGGACGCTCGCCGGCCGACCGCATCCGGTACCGCCCCAGCGGGCGAACCCCTCACCGTCCGCCCGTCCGCATGCCCCGCACCCCACAGAAGGCCTCCCGCCATGACCACCCCCCACTGGCTCTTCGGCGACCAGCTCGGCCCGCATTTCCTCACGCCCGTCCATGGACAGGGCCCTGACCGCGCCGCACCTGTGGTGATGATCGAGGCACGGTCGGTCTTCCGGCGCAGGCGATTCCACCGCGCCAAGGCCCATCTGGTGCTCTCGGCGATGCGGCACCGTGCGGCGGAGCTGGGTGAGCGGGTGACGTACGTACGGGCGGAGACCTACCGCGCGGGGCTGCGCCGCGCGGTGGGCGACGGAGGGGTGACCGTGTGCCATCCCACCTCGTACGCGGCGCTGCGCCTGGTGCGTTCCCTGCCGGGGGTGCGGGTGCTGCCCGCCCGCGGCTTCCTGGTCTCGCACGAGGAATTCACCGGCTGGGCCGAGGGACTCGGTGGGCGGCGGCTGCTCCAGGAGAACTTCTACCACTGGGTGCGCGAACGGCACGACCTGCTGATGGACGGTGGCCGCCCGGCCGGGGGCCGGTTCAACCACGATCACGCCAATCGCGAGCCTCCGCCGCGCGGCGCCACCGCACTGGACGTGCCGGGGCCGTACCGGCCGCGGGAGGACGACATCGACGCAGAGGTGCGTCAGGACCTCGACCGGTGGGAGCGCGAGGACGGCGTGCGGTTCGTCGGCCGGGACGGCCCCCGCCGCTTCCCCGCCACCCGGCGCGAGGCCCTGTCGGCGCTGCGCCGCTTCGTGGCGTACCGGCTGTCCTCCTTCGGACCGTACGAGGACGCGATGCTGGCCGCCGACCCGGTGATGGCCCACAGTCTGCTGTCGTCCTCGATGAACCTGGGGCTGCTGCACCCCGCCGAGTGCGTGGAACACGCCGAGCGCGCCTGGCGGGAGGGTGGCGTCCCCGTGAACAGCGCCGAGGGGTTCGTCCGTCAGGTGGCGGGCTGGCGGGAGTACGTCTGGCAGCTGTACTGGCATTTCGGCGAGGACTACCGGAACGGCAACGCACTCGGACACACCCGGGAGTTGCCGGCCTACTTCGGCGAGCTCGACGCGGACGCGGTCACCGCCCGCTGTCTGGCCACGGCGCTCGCCCAGGTCCGTGACACCGGATGGACGCACCACATCCCCCGCCTGATGGTGCTGGGCAGCCACGCGTTGCAGCGCGGCTGGGACCCGGGCGCCGTCACCGACTGGTTCCACCGCTGCTTCGTCGACGGCTACGACTGGGTGATGGTGCCGAACGTGGTGGGCATGTCCCAGTACGCGGACGGGGGCCGGATGACCACCAAGCCGTACACCTCCGGGGGTGCCTACATCCACCGCATGAGCGACCTGTGCGACGGCTGCGCCTTCCGGCCGGCCGACCGCACCGGCCCGCGCGCGTGCCCCTTCACCACCGGGTACTGGGCTTTTCTCCACCGGCACCGGCACCGGTTGTCCGGCAACGCCCGGATGCGGCGCGCGGTGCAGGGCCTGGACCGGCTCGGCGACCTCGACGACGTGCTGCACCAGGAGCGGCAGCGGGGCGACGGGGCACCGTGAACGGGGACGCCGTTGCCCTGACATCTGTCAGGACGTTCGGCAGCCGTCCCCTCGCTAGGGTCCGGTGTCCAGAGCGGGATCCGGTAGCAGCCGTCCGGTCGACGGCCCACCGACTCCACCACAGGGGGATCACCATGAAGACTCTCACGCACAAGCTCCCGGCCCTCGTCACCGGCGTGGCACTCACCGCGCTGGCCACCGTCTTCTCCGGCACGGCAGAGGCGGCCAATCCCTGATGGTGGGGTGATGGCGGCATGCGCATGTACTGCAACAACGTCTCGGGGGCCACGGTCTACGCCACCCCCGACACCAGCCGTCCGGTCGGCAAGATGTACTCGACCCCGAGCTGGTTCGAGTGCCGCAGGGACACCGGTGCCTACGTCGGCGGCCCGCACCCGAACCGGTGGCACTGGACGCAGGCCGACAACGGCAAGTGGGGGTGGATGAAGGACACGGACATCTACAGCGAGACCGATCCGGTGCCGACCCACATCGGCAACGGCATCCCGCAGCCCTGCTGACGCCGGCAGTCCGACCGGCCCCGGCCGTCTCCGAGCGTCTCACCGGCGCTCGGGGGCGGCCGAAGCGCGTCCTGGTCTTTCACCGTCGTCGCCGCGGCTCCGGCGCGGATGATGCGCACACCTCCTCCGGTCAATACCTGCGCCCCGCGCGCAACTCCAGCCGCTCCCCTTCGAATCGTGCACGGAAGCCGCGGTCGTGCGAGACCGCGACCACCGCCCCCCGGTACGCCGCGAGCGCGGCCTGAAGGTCCTCGACCAGGTCGGGCGCGATGTGGTTCGTCGGCTCGTCCAGTACGAGGAGGTCCGCGGGCCGGGTGACCAGGCGTGCGATCTGGAGCCGACGTCGCTGGCCGGCGGACAGGGCTGCGACCGGGACGGAGAGGTCCTCCTCCCGGAACAGGCCCAGTGTCAGGAGCTGTTCGGCGTACTCGTCCGGCGGTCCGGGGCGCCCGGCGGCGAACGCGGCGAGCAGCGGGAGCCGTGGGGAGTGCACGGGCAGTTCCTGCGGGAGATAGCCGATCCGGGCAGGGCGGCGTGCCGTGCCCTCGTCCGGCTCGAGGTCGCCCGCCAGGACGCGCAGCAGCGTCGTCTTGCCCGCACCGTTGTCTCCTGTGACCAGCAGGCGCTGCCCGGGCGCGATCGTCAGCGGGCCGTCCAGACGCAGCCGCTCCCCGACTCGTACGTCGTCGATCTCGGCGAGGGCTCCCTGGTCCGCGCCGTCCGCTGTCGACAGCGCCGTCGTGAAGCGGAGCGGTGCCGGGGGTGTTGTGACCGGGTGGCGCAGCAGGTGGGCCAGGCGCTCCCGCACGGAGCGCACCTGCCCGCCGAGCTTCGCCTCGCTGGAGCGGCGGTGCTTGCCGAATCCCTGCTTCGGGTCGCGGCCGGTGGTGGCGAGCCGTCTGCCCGCGGCGTCGAGCAGTTCCTCCATGCGGGCCACCTCGGCGACCCACTCCGCGTACCGCTGCTCCGCGGCGCGCCGGGCGGCGGCTTTCGCGGCGCGGTAGCCGGCCCAGCCGTCGCCGTACCGGCGCACGGTGTGTTCGTCCCGGTCGACCTCGAGGATCGTGGTGGCGATGCGTTCCAGGAAGCCGCGGTCGTGGGTGACCGCCACGACGGTGCCGCGGTGCGCGCGCAGGTGCTCCTCCAGCCAGTGCACGGCCGCCGCGTCGAGATGGTTCGTCGGTTCGTCGAGCAGCAGCAGCTCGGGGGCGGCGGCCAGGACGCAGGCGAGCGCGAGCCGCGACTGCTCACCGCCGGAGAGCGAGCCGAGCAGGCGGTCGCGGGTGACCCCGGTGAGTCCGAGTCCGTGCAGGGCGGCGTCGACGCGGGTGTCCGCCGTGTAGCCGCCGCGTTCCTCGTACGCGATCAGCAGTTCACCGTACGCGGCGAGCTCTTCGTCCGACGCGTCGGCGAGGGACTCCTCCGCTGCACGGAGCCGGCACTCCATGTCGCGCAGTTCGGTCAGGGCGAGGTCGACGGCATCCTGCACGGTGCGGGACGGATCGAGGTCGAGGGTCTGTGCGAGGTGGCCGGTGCCGCCGGGGAAGCTGACGGTGATCTCCCCGGCGTCGGGCGTTTCGGCGGCGGCGAGCAGCCGCAGCAGGGTGGATTTGCCGGCGCCGTTCTCGCCGATGACGGCGGCCTTCTCGCCCGGGCGGACGGTGAAGGAGACCTGATCGAGGATGGTCCGGGTGCCGTAGGTCTTGGTGACGTCCCTGAACGACAGCTGGGTCATGGCGGCGGGGGCGACGGTGGGCAGGGTGAAGCGGGCGCGGTCGCGCATATGACGTTCCCTGGTGGCATGCGAAAGGTCTACGGGCAGCAGAAACGGCGGCATCGGCCGTGCCCGGACTCAGACGAAGAAGAGGAAAGCCATGCCCTCACCATAACAAGACGGACCGTCTCGCCTCAACCGGTTCACGAACAGGCCAGTCTCCCTCCATTGGCCGTTCCCGGCCGCTCGCACGGGCGGTTACCGTCCGGGCATGGACGAGCTGACCAGGGTCATCCGTCACGCCGCCGAGCATGCCGCCGCCTATCGCCGCTCACTGCCCGGGCGGCCGGTGGCGCGCCCGGTCGACCACGCGGCCCTGCGCGCCGCCTTCTCCCGCACCCTGAACCGCTCCCCCGCCGACCCGATCGTGGTGGTCGACGAGTTGGTGGCCGCCGCCGAGACGGGACTCGTCGCGACCGCGGGACCGCGCTTCTTCGGCTTCGTCGTCGGCGGGGCGCTGCCCGCGGCCACCGCCGCGGAGATCCTCGCCGCCGGATGGGATCAGAACGCCTTCAACGCCGCACTCTCCCCCGCCGCCCTCGCCGCGGAGGAGGCGGCGGGCGCCTGGCTGAAAGACCTGCTCGGCCTCCCCGCCACGGCGTCCGCCGGGTTCGTCACCGGCGGGCAGGCGGCCAACACCGCAGGGCTGGCGGCAGCCCGGCAGCACCTGCTCACCGAGGCCGGCTGGGACGTCGCGCGCAAAGGGCTGGGCGGCGCCCCGCGCTTGCGGGTGGTCGCGGGTGAGGAGCGTCATGCCACCATCGACCGCTCGCTGCGGCTGCTGGGCCTGGGCGCCGACTGCGTCGAGACGGTCCGCACGGACGGACGCGGCGCCCTCGACACCGAGGAGCTGCGCCGCGTGCTGGACTCCGCCCCGGACACGCCGGCGATCGTCTGCGCGCAGGCGGGAAACGTGAACACCGGCGCCTGCGACGACCTCCGCACCGTCTGCGATCTCGCCCACGTCCACGGCGGCTGGGTGCACGTCGACGGCGCCTTCGGCCTGTGGGCGGCCGCGAGCCCGGCGACCCGCCCGCTCGTCGACGGTGTCGGGCTGGCCGATTCCTGGGCCTGCGACGGCCATAAGTGGCTGAACGTGCCCTACGACTGCGGCTACGCCTTCTGCTCCCGCCCCGCCGTGCACGCCGATGCCCTGGCGTACACCGCGTCCTACCTCACCCGTGCCGACGGTGCTCCGGTCGGTGGCGCCGACTACACCGTCGAGTCGTCCCGCCACGCCCGCGGCTTCGCCACCTGGGCGGCGCTGCGTGAACTCGGCCGGGACGGAGTCGCCGCGCTCGTGGACCGCTGCTGCTCCCTCGCCCGCCGTTTCGCCGACGGCCTGACCGCGGCCGGCTTCGAGGTGGTGAACGACGTGACGCTCAACCAGGTCCTCGTCGGCTTCGGCGACGACGCCCGCACCGACCGCGTGGTGCAGGCCGTGCAGCACGAGGGCACCTGCTGGATGGGCGCCACCACCTGGCGCGGCCGACGGCTGATGCGCATCTCGGTCTCCGGCCACGCCACGACAGAGGCCGACATCGACCGGTCGGTCGCGGCGATCGTGCGGCTGGCGCGGGAGTCATGACCCCGGCCCACCTCTCTACGTCTTCGATGCCGCGAGGACCCACCCAATCGAAAAAGTGTACGTTTCACGCTGTTCCGCACTGCAAATGAGATCTAACCTCATGTACAGATGGCGGGCGATGGCCGGCCAGTCGACCACCGCCGCCTGTACGAGCGGAGGCGGAGATGAAAGCGTCGATACGGCGGTCCGCGATCTTCGCGAGCGCGGCCGCTCTTGTGATAGCCGTCTGCGGTACGACGGGTACCGCCCAGGCCGAGCCGGGCGACGGTGAGCTCCAGTTCGGCTACGTCCTGCCGGAGACGGGACAGCTGGCCTACCTCGGCCCGCCGCAGATCGAGTCGCTGAAGTTCGCGATAGAGAAGATCAACGACGCGGGCGGGGTCCTGGGCAAGTCGGTGCCCGCCGTGGTCTCCAGTGACGAGGCGGGCCAGGAGGCCGTCGCGGCACAGTCGGCGGACCGGGTCCTGGCGGCCGGCGTGGACGCGGTCGTCGGCGCCGCGGCTTCCGGCATGTCGCTGGCGTTCATCGACCGGGTGACCGGTGCGGGCGTGGTGCAGTGCTCGGGGTCCAACACCGCCCCGACCTTCACCGACTACGAGGACGACGGCTTCTACTTCCGTACCGCCCCGAGCGACGCGTTGCAGGGGCCCATCCTGGCCGACGTCGTCCGCGACGACGGTCACGACCGGGTGGCCCTGGTGGCACGCGCGGACGACTACGGACGCGGCCTGATGGAGGCCACCCGCAAGACGCTGGAGGAGCGCGGGGCGACGGTGACGCTGGCCGAGACCTACGACCCGAAGGCGACCAACTTCGACCAGGTCGTGCAGCAGATCGAGAACAGCAGGCCGGAAGCCGCCGTCGTGATCGCCTTCGAGGAGGGCACCCAGATTCTGCAGGGCATGATCGAGTCCGGACTCGGGCCCGACCAGATCGGCGTCTACGGCGCCGACGGCCTGCGCAGCGAGGAACTGCCCTCGCTCGTCGCCCCGGGCCAGCCCGAGCGGCTCTCCGGGATGAAGGGAACCGCGCCGGCCTCGGCGTCGAACGAGCAGTACGTGAAGGACCTCCAGGAATTCGCGCCGGATCTGAAGGAGCTGCAGTTCGCACCGCAGGTGTTCGACTGCGTGACGACGATCGCGCTCGCCGCCGAGAAGGCGGAGTCCGACGATCCGGGCGACTACGTGAAGGAGATGAACGGGATCACCAAGGACGGCGACAAGTGCACCTCGTTCGCCGCCTGCAAGGAACTCCTCGCCGACGGCAGGGACATCGACTACGACGGTGTGAGCGGCCCGCTCGACTTCACCGACAAGGGCGAACCGGGCCAGGCGTCGATCGAGGTGTACGGCTACGACGACGAAGGCAAGCTCCAGACCCTGCGCACCGAGACCAGCAGGGCCGAGGACTGACGGAGAGGACGGACAGCCGGCATCAACGGACGCGGGCGAGAGTGCCGAGGTAGAGCTCGATCACCTTCTCGTCGTGCAGCAGGGCCGTGCCCGTGCCGGTGTACGCGTTGCGGCCCTGGTCGAGAACGTAGCCGCGGTCACAGAGTTGCAGGCACCTGCGGGCGTTCTGCTCGACCATGAGCACGGCGACGCCCGCGCTGTTGATCATCCTGCACCGGTCGAAGACGTGGTCCTGGTGCACGGGTGACAGGCCGGCCGACGGCTCGTCGAGCAGCAGCAGCTGCGGCTCCATCATCAGGGCGCGGGCCATCGCGAGCATCTGGCGCTCGCCGCCGGACATGGCGCCGGCCTTCTGCTTGCGTCGGCCGGCCAGCAGGGGGAAGAGCTCCTCGACCGCCGCGACCCGCCGCGCCTGGTCCTTGGGCCGCAGATACACGCCCATCCGCAGGTTCTCCTCGACGGTCAGCGTGGGGAACACGTTCTGCAGCTGCGGCACGTAGCCCACGCCCCGCCGGACCATCTCGTGCGCGGGCCGTCCGGTGACGTCCTCACCGTGCAGCCGTACGGTCCCGCCGCGTACCCGCAGCAGCCCGAAGACGGCCTTGACCAGGGTCGACTTGCCGGCGCCGTTGGGACCGATCACGCCGACCACCTCGCCCGGCCGCACCTCGACGCTGCATCCGCGCAGTACGTCGACGCCCGGCACGTAGCCGGCGACGATCTCGTCGGCCGCCAGCACCGGCGCCTGCTCCTCCAGGGACATCGCTACCCCTCCTCGCCCTGTTCGCCGGTCGCCTCCGGCTCGTCGTGCCGCCTGCCCAGGTAGGCGTCCACGACGGCGGCGTTCCGGCCGATCGTGTGCGGTGGGCCCTCGGCGACCAGACGGCCGTCGGCCATGACGGCCACCCAGTCGCTGATGCCCATCACCACGTCCATGTCGTGCTCGACGAAGCACACCGTCAGCCCCTCGTCCCGCAACCGCGTGATGTGTCCGAGCAAAGACTGGGCCAGCGCGGGGTTCACCCCGGCCATCGGTTCGTCGAGCAGGAGCATCACCGGCCGGGTCATGAGCGCGCGGGCCAGTTCCAGCAGTTTGCGCTGTCCGCCGGAGAGGGTGCCGGCGAAGTCGTCGCGCAGGGGCCCGAGCCGGAACCGGTCCAGCAGTTCGTCGGCCCGGCGCTCGGACTCCCGCTCCTGTCCGCGCCACAGCGGTCGCAGCAGCGCGGGCAGGGCCCCTTCGCCGCGTTGCCCGGGCGCGGCGAGCAGCAGGTTCTCCAGCACCGTGAGCCGGGCGAGTGCTCTGGAGAGCTGGAACGTACGGACCAGTCCCCGCCTTGCCACCCGGTGTGCCGGGGAGCCGGTGAGCGGCTGCCCTGCGAACGACCAGCGGCCGCCGTCGGCCCGGTCGAACCCGCTCACCACGTTGAACAACGTGGTCTTGCCGGCGCCGTTCGGGCCGATGAGGGCCGTGATGGCACCGCGTTGCACTTCCAGGTGCTCGACCCGCACGGCGACCAGGCCGCCGAAGGTGCGGGTCACCTGGTCCAGGACCAGCAGGGGGTCGGGCTTGCGCACCCCGGGCTCGGGATGGATCGCGGAGGGCCGGCCCGGGTGGGGCACGGCCGGGTCAGCGGCCACTGAGCAGCATCTCCTTCCGGCTGCCGAGGATGCCCTGTGGCCGGAACGCGACCAGCAGGATGAGGGCGACCCCGACCAGGGCGAAACGCACGGCGCCGACCTCCGAGGTGCTGATGAGTTCCGGCGAGATGTGCCCGGCGTCGATGGCCTGGCGCAGCGCGCTGTCGAGGAAGCTGAGGACGAACCAGAACAGGACCGAGCCGACGACCGGCCCGAGAATCCGCCCGGCGCCTCCGAGGACGAGCAGCGTGTACAGGAAGAAGGTGACGCCCGGGTCGTAGTTGTCCGGGTTCACCGACTGCACCTGGATGGCCTGCATCATGCCCGCGACCGCTCCGATGACGCCGCCGAGCGCGAGGCTCTGCATCTTGTAGGCGTAGACGTTCTTGCCGAGGCTGCGCGCGGCGACCTCGTCCTCACGGATCGACCGGATGACCCGGCCCCAGGGGCTGTGGATCAGCAGGGCGAGCAGGCCCCCGACCGCGGCCACCAGCGCCCATCCGACGATCATCACCCAGAGGTCGCGGGAGCTGAACCTCACGAGCCACACGCCGTACGTGCCGGGTTCGATGGGGCTGAGGGCGTAGAAGTCGTTGGCGAAGCGCTGCAGTCCGAACACCCCGCCGGTGACCGGTTCGGCCCAGCTGGACCGGTAGAAGAGCCGTAGCGTCTCCCCCGCCGCGATCGTGGTGATCGCGAGGTAGTCGGCGCGCAGCCGCAGCGTGGGCAGGCCGAGCAGCAGGGCGAGCACGATCGCGCAGGCGATTCCGCCCAGGACGCCGAGCCACATCGGGCCGTCGTACGTCGACACCGTGATGGCCAGACCGTAGCCGCCGACCAGCATGAATCCGACCTGGCCGAAGTTCAGCAGGCCCGTGTAGCCGAAGTGCAGGTTCAGTCCCATCGCGGCGAGGGCGTAGACGGCGGCGATGGGGCCGATTCCCGAGCGCAGGGCGTCGGAGACGATGGCCGGGAAGTCCATGGCACACCCCTCACCCGACGCGTTCGGCCCGGCCGAGGATGCCCTGCGGCCGGACGAGGAGGACGAGGATGAGGACGAGCAGCGCCCATGCGTACTGCAGGTCGACCGGGAACCACAGGGTGGACATCTGGGCGACGATGCCGATGACGAGGCTGCCGACCATCGCGCCGTAGGCGGAGCCGAGGCCGCCGAGGATGATCCCCGCGAACATGAGCAGCAGGAGCTTGAAGCCCATGTCCCAGGTGACGATCTCCACCAGGCCGAAGAAGACGCCGCCGAGCGCTGCCAGCCCGCCGCCGAGCATCCACACGAAGAGCACAACCCGCTGTACGTCGATGCCCGATGCCTCGGCGAGGTCCCGGTTGGCGGCCACGGCCCGGACGGCCGTGCCGATCCTGGTCTTCTGCAGGAGCGCGGCGGTGCCGAGCAGGACCAGTACGGAGAGCAGGGTGACGGTGAGGTCCCGCGGGGTGATACCGGCCGGTCCCAGGTCGAGGGCGCTCTGGATGTCGTACTGGGCGTAGGAGGCGGGCCGGGTTCCGTACAGCACGAGGACGACGTGGCGCAGCAGCAGCGAGAGCCCGATGGTGACGATGAACATGTTGATCAGTCCGGTGCCCCGGGCCCGCAGCGGGCGCCAGACACCGCGCTCGACCGCCCCGCCCAGCAGGGCGCCGAAGACCACGGCGGCCAGGGCGGCGGGGATCAGGTGCCATCCGGGACCGGCCGGGGAGACGTTGAGGAAGAACGCGAAGGTGGCGCCGATGGTGACGAACTCACCGTGCGCGAAGTTGATCAGGTGGATGGTGCCGAAGATCAGCGAGAGTCCTACCGAGGTGATCGCGATGATCACTCCGAACTGGATGCCGTCGATCAGCGCCTGCAGAGCGCGTGCGGCGAAGGTGGGCCCGCGCGGGACTTCCTCACCCTGTGCCTGCGCGGAGGCCGCGGGCACCATGACGAGGACCAGGGTGAGGACCGGTACGAGCATCCGCTGACAGCGCATGATGGTTCCGGTATGTCAAGAACATCCTCAATGAGCTCAGTGTAGATACAGGTCGGGGCGGTGAGACAGGCAGCGGACCACAGTCGTATCCGAGGGAAGCAGGGAATGCGGGATGGACGACAGCAACAGCCTCACGGGTGCCTACAGCGACGACAGCGTGCTCTTCCGGGTCCTGCGGCACCTCGGCTGGGACACGCTGGCCAACATCGGCTACTTCACCCTCCCCACCCTTCCGGTCGCCGTCCTGGCGGGGCCGGTGTTCTTCCAGCGCCGTCTGGCCCGCCGGTCGCTGGCGCTGCTGGAGGCCCGGCCGGGACAGCTCGTGCTGGATGCCGGGTGCGGCCGCGGTGACACCACGGCGCGGCTCGGCGCCGCCGGATGCCGGGCGCTGGGGGTGGACATCCAGCCCGCGCAGATCGACCAGGCCCGTCGCCGCTTCGGCAGCCGCTCGGGCGCGCGCTTCGCCGTCGCCGACGCGACGGCTCTGCCGCCACGGGCGGCGGACGTCCCGCTCCCGGACGGCTCCTTCGATCGTGTGCACTGCCTGGAAGCCGCCTTCCACTTCGGCCATGAAGGCCGTACGTCGTTCCTGAGCGAGAGCTTCCGACTGCTCCGCCCCGGAGGGCGGCTCGTCCTCGTGGACGTCACGTCCGGCGGGGATCAGCCGATCGGAACGCTCGACCCGAACGGCCTCGTTCGCGGCACCTGGCGCTTCGACGACATCGAACCGTACGAGCGCTACCCACGCATGGCATCCGCCGCCGGCTTCACCACGCAACGGGTCCTCGACTGGACCACTCCCGTACTCCACCGGGCGGCCCGGCTCTCCGCCCTGTTCGCCGGCGCCGCGTCCACCCGGGCCGGGCGACAGGCCCTGTGTGCACGGTGGCCCGGCCTGAGGGAACTCCACGCCCGCGAGTGGGACGAGGTCATCGCCATCGTCCGGGCCCACCAGGCCATCGGGCACGTCACGCGCTACACGGCGTACGTCTTCGCTAAACCGGCCCGCGTGTCCGGGCCATCTGAACAGAGGTGATCGGCATGCGGTAGCTGTATGTGCACGTACCTCGCCGGGAAAGCGGCAGGCTGCTCCGACGATCGCGACGGGCTCGTCCTGAGCCGCTCCGGGCTCCTCGACACGGGATTGAGTATGCACAGGCAGGCCGTCCTTGCGCGTTGGCCGGGAGGGCGCCTGACATGATCGCCGACATGTTGGCTGAGAAGTTGGACGCGCTCTCACGCATGACGGCCGAGCATATGGCCATGCCGTTCCCGCCCGGCTTCCGTGGCGTGGACATCGAGGATCAGGACATGGTGATGCTCGACGCGGACGCCTACGGCTGCGCGGCCAGCGCTCTCAAGGGGCCCCTCGCCGCACGGCAGCGCGCAGCCCTCACACGAGTGTTGGCGGCGTTCGACCGGGTCCTCCCGGCGATCGACGACGCGTACGCGAGCAGGTACTACACGCAGCTGCACCAGGCGGCCGTGCTGGCCGCCGAGGTCGATGAACTGCGCGAGCGGTAGCAGCGGGGCCGGCTACGGATGCAGCGTCGCCTCGCCAGTGACGCGGATCGCCGCCTCCTGGCCGGGGCCGACCGACAGCGGCCCCGCGACGCGGACGTCGACCGGGTCGTCGACGCCCTGAACGCTCAGGGTCACCTTGGCGTCGTGGCCGTAGTAGAAGACGTCTCTGACCGTGCCGCGCACGGCCTCTTCGGTGTCGGCGTGGGTCAGTTGCAACTGCTCGGGGCGCAAGACGACGGTGCCCGTGCTCCGGCCTTCGGACGGGGCGGCCAGTGCCACGGTCCCCAGCGGTGTCGTGGCGGTGGAGCCGCTCCCGTGCACCGTTGCCGGAAGCAGGACGGCGTCGCCGACGAAACCGGCGACCCAGGGGTCGGCGGGGCGCCGGTAGAGGTCCTGGGGGGTGTCGCACTGGGCGACACGGCCCTGCCGTACGACGGCCACGAGGTCGGCGGTGGAGAGGGCTTCCTGCTGGTCGTGGGTGACCAGCAGGGCCGTGGCCCCGGTGGCTCGCAGGGCGGATCGCACATCGGCCCGGACTCCGGTGCGCAGCGCGCTGTCGAGGGCGTTGAACGGTTCGTCGAGCAGGACGAGTGCGGGGCGCGGGGCCAGTGCGCGGGCCAGGGCGACGCGCTGCTGCTGACCGCCCGACAGTTCGTGCGGCATGCGGTCGCCGTAGCCGGCCAGTCCGACGAGGTCGAGCATGTCCGCGGTCCGGCGACGGCGCCCACCGCTGTCCAGGCCGGTCAGTCCGAACGCCACGTTGCGGGCGACGGACAGGTGCGGGAAGAGGGCGCCTTCCTGCGGCACGATGCCGATGCGGCGCCGTTCCGGCGGCAGGTGCACGCCGGGCCCGGCGAGGGTGCGTCCGTCGAGCGTGACCGTGCCCGTGTCGGCGCGCAGGAACCCGGCGATGACGCGGAGCAGGGTGGTCTTTCCGCAGCCGGAGGGGCCGAGCACGGCGGCCAGTGTCCCGCCCGGCACGGTGAGGTCCAGGCCCTGGAGGACGGGGGCGCCGGAGCTGTAGGACTTGGTGAGCTGCTCGATGCGGAGTTCGTTGCCGTGGTCGGTCATGTGCGGTGCCTGCCCAGGAGGTAGGAGGGGACGGCGGCCAGGAGGATGAGGGCCGCGGCGTAGGGCGCGGCGGCCGCGAAGGAGCCGGACCCGGTCTCGGTCCACAGCCGGGTCGCCAGCGTGTCCACGTCGGTGGGGCGCAGCAGCAGCGTGGCGGGCAGTTCCTTCATGCAGACCACGAAGGTGAGCGCCGCACCGGCCGCGACACCCGGTGCGGCCAGCGGCACGGTCACCTCGCGCAGCACCCGCAGGGGCGAACGGCCCAGGGAGCGGGCCACGTCCTCCAGGACGGGCGGCGCCTGGAGGACGGCGGCGCGGGTGGCTGCGACCGCGACGGGCAGGAACAGCACGGCGTAGGCGCCGATGAGCAGGGGCAGTTGCTGATAGAGCGGGTAGGCGTAGCGCACCGCGAAGAAGACGAGGGAGAGCGCGACGGTGATGCCGGGCAGTGCGTGGCCGGCGTAGGCGGCCTGTTCCAGTAGCCGCGCTCCGCGTCCCCGGTGGCGTGCGGCGATCACCCCGACGGGCAGTGCCAGCAGCGTGGTCAGGGCGGCTCCGGCCGCGGCGACGCCGAGGGTGGTCCAGGCGGCTTCCCCGAGCGTCCCCAAATCCCAGGTCGCCGAGTTGCCGACGGCCAGCCAGTAGCCGAGGGTGCCGAGCGGGAACGCCACCGACGCGGCCACCAGCGTGGCGCACCAGGCCAGGGCGGGGATCCGCCAGGGCCCGAGGGGCACCGGCACGGCCGGACGGGCGGCCCCACCGCCGGTCCGGGCATGGCCGGCGCGCCCCCGGGTGCGGGTCTCGGCGGCGACCAGCGCCACCGTCATCACCACCAGTACGACGCTGAGTGCGGCGGCCGGGGTGCGGTCGAAGGAGGCGCGGTAGGACGTGTGGATGGCGCGGGTGAAGGTGTCGTAGCGCATCAGCGAGACGGCGCCGAAGTCGGAGAGCACGTACAGCGCGACGAGCAGTGCTCCGCCTGCGGCGGCCGGGCGCAGCTGAGGCAGTGTGACTCTCAGGAAGGTGCGTATCGGTCCGTGGCCCAGGGAGCGGGCGGCTTCCTCCTGGGCCGGGTCGATGCCGCGGAGCGCAGCGGCAACCGGAAGGTGGACGTAGGGGAAGCTCACCAGGGTGAGGACGAGCGCGGCTCCGGCGAATCCGGCGGTCCGGGGTGCGCTGGCCAGCCAGGTGAAGGCGGCCACGTAGCTGGGCACGGCGAGCGGCAGGGTGACCAGCACCGACCAGGTGCGTGCCCCGGGCAGGGCCGTGCGTACGGTCAGCCAGGCCAGGGAGACACCGAGCACCAGGCTGGCTGCCACGACGACGGCCGTCAGGGAGAGGCTGCGGGTGAGGAGTTGCAGCGTCCGCTCGTCGCCGACGACGTTCCAGGCGAAGCGCGGACCGCGTTCGAAGGCGCGGACCGCGAGGTAGCCCAGGGGCAACAGCGCAAACAGCGCGGCCGCGCAGGCGGGGGCGAGCAGGACCCATGGAGGTCTGCGGCCGGCGGGTGTCTCGTCCGCCTTGCGGAGGGGGCGGCGCCCGGCGGGAGCAGGTGCTCCGGCCGGGCGGCCTCCGGATGCCGATGTGGTCACGTCGGGCTCGGCGTTTCTGCCGGTCGTCTCACGTTTCCTAGACCAGTCCGACGTCCTGGAGCATCGCCAGGGTCTCCTGGAGGGATTCGAGCTTGCCCAGGTCGATGTCCGGGGACTCCAGGGAGTCGAACGGCGGCAGGCCTTCGACGTTGCTGGTGACGCCCGCCGCCAGCGGGTACTCCTTGGTCGTGTCGGCGAAGTAGGTCTGCGCTTCCTTCGACAGCAGGTAATCGACGGCCTTCTGTGCGGTCTCGGCCTGGCCGCCTTCCTTGAGGATGCCGACGCCGGCGACATTGATGAGCGCGCCGGGGTCTCCGCCCGGCAGGAACTTCAGCTGTGCGCCCACCTTGTCCTCGCCCTTCTCGGCGACCCGCTCGTACCAGTAGTAGTGGTTGACCAGGCCGAGGGAGACCTCGCCCGACTCGACGGCGTCGAGGGTGGCGAGGTTGTTGGTGTACACCTTCCCGTTGGCCTTCAGGCCCTTGAGCCACAGCCGGGTGGCGTCGTCACCCTCCAGGACGCGCATGCCGGTGACGAAGGCCTGGAAGGAGGCGTTGGTGGGCGCGAAGCCGACCTTGCCCTTCCACTCTGGCTTCGTCACATCGGCCACCCGGTCCGGGACCTTCTCCTCGGCGACCTTGTCCGGGTTGTAGGCGAGGACACGCACCCGCCCCGACAGGCCCACCCAGTCGCCCTTCTCGCCGCGGTAGGCCGTGTCCACCTCGTCGAGGCTCGACTGCGGCAGCTTCGCGAGCATGCCCTCCTTGGACAGGGCGCCCAGGGCACCGGCGTCCTGTGAGAAGAACAGTCCGGCCTTGGTTCGGTCGCCCTCTTCCAGTATCTGTGCGGCCAGTTCGGCGCTGTCGCCGTAGCGCACCTCGACCTTGGCGCCGACCGCCTTCTCCAGCTTGTCCAGGATCGGCTTGACCAGCTTCTCGTTGCGCCCGGAGTAGATGACGAGGGCGGAGTCGCCGCCCTCAGCGGAGCCGCCCTTGTCGTCGCCGGAGCCGCAGGAGGCGAGGACGGGCAGGAGCAGGCCGGCCGCGAGGAGCGCGGTGATCCGACGAGCCGAGGGGCGTCGCATGTGGTGTGCCTTCCTGGGTGGCTCGCCGGTACGCCGCGGGTTGCGGCGTCGGGTCAGCGAGCGGCGAAGCGATGCTTTCAAGCCAGCTGTGAACATGCTATGAATAAGGTAAAGCTTGCCTAACCGTCAAGGGATCTGTGCTATTTGCGGACGCTGCCGCAGAAAGGTTGCGCGCCCGTGATCGACTCATCCCGACCTGCTCCGGCCCCTTTGACCACGGTGTTTCCGCGTTCTGTCCCCCTTTCGCGTCCGCAGCCGCCCGCGCGCATACCGGGGGTGCCGTTCGCGCGTGACCTCGCGGCTCACGGTGATCGCACCGCATTGATCACGCCATCGGGCGAGGTCACCTACCGGGCGCTCGCGGAGCGGGTCGCCGCCACCGCCGAACGCCTCGGCCGCGCGCGCCGCCTCGTGCTCCTGGCGGGCGCCAACCGGACCGAGTCTCTCGTGGTTCACCTCGCGGCCCTCGCCGGCGGCCACCCGGTCCTGCTCGTCCCCGGCGACAGCACCTCCACCATCGACGCCCTGACGGCCGCCTACGACCCCGACGTCATCGCGCGCCCGGCCGACGACCGTTCCTGGGCTCTCCACGAGCGGCACCGGACGAGCGCTCACACCCTCCACCGCGATCTCGCGCTGCTGCTGAGCACCTCCGGTTCGACCGGCTCACCGAAGCTGGTCCGGCTCTCGCACGACAACCTCCAGTCCAACGCCGAGTCCATAGCCGGCTACCTGGGCATCCGTCAGACCGACCGTGCCGCCACGACCCTGCCCCTGCATTACTGCTACGGCTTGTCCGTCGTCCACAGCCACCTGCTGCGCGGCGCCGGACTGATCCTCACCGAGCGCTCGGTGGCCGACACCGCCTTCTGGGAGGAGTTCAGCGCGGCCCATGGCACCGCCCTCGCCGGAGTGCCGTACACCTTCGATCTGCTCGACCGGGTCGGCTTCGCCCGCATGCGGCTGCCCCACCTGCGTTACGTGACCCAGGCCGGTGGCCGCATGGCACCCGAACGGGTCGCCGCGTTCGCCGAGTTGGGCCGGAGGTCCGGCTGGGAGCTGTTCGTCATGTACGGGCAGACCGAGGCAACGGCCCGCATGGCCTATCTGCCTCCGGCACTCGCGCACGAGCGCCCGGAGAGCATAGGCATACCGGTTCCCGGGGGCTCCTTCCGGCTGCGGCCGGTCGACGGCATCACAGCGTCCGACACCGGCGAACTGGTCTACTCGGGCCCCAACGTCATGCTCGGTTACGCCGAGACGCCCGCGGACCTCGCTCTCGGCCGCACCCTGGAGGAACTGCCCACGGGGGACATCGCCCGGCGTGCCCCCGACGGGCTGTACGAGATCGTGGGGCGGCGCAGCCGCTTCATCAAGATCCTCGGCCTGCGCCTCGACCCGCACCGGGTGGAGGCGCGGCTGGAAGGGCACGGCATCCATGCCGCGTGCGTGGGCGACGACGACGCTCTGGCTGTCGTCACGGCCCGCCCGGCGGGTGCCGACACGTCGGCCGTCCGGCGGCTGGTGAGCGAAGGCTGCGGTCTGCCGCCGCACGCGATACGAGTGCTGCCGGTGTCCGAGCTTCCGCGGCTCGCCTCGGGCAAGACCGACTACGAAGCGGTACGACGGCTGGCTCGCGGCACTCAGGATCCGACACCGGCTCCGGACGACGACCTCTGTGCCCTCTACTCCGAGATCCTCGACCGGACCGACGTCACCGAGGACAGCAGCTTCGTGAGCCTGGGCGGCGACTCACTCTCGTACGTCGAGATGTCGCTGCGGCTGGAGCAGGTCCTGGGCGAGCTGCCCCCCGACTGGCACACCACACCGATCCGCCGGCTGAGGACCCCGGCCGCGCGGTGCACGCCCACTGCCGTACCGCGGCGCGGCCTGCGACGTAGCCTGGAGACCGGCATCGCCCTGCGGGCGGTCGGTATCGTCCTCGTCGTCGGCTCGCACATCCCCGTCTTCCTCGTCCAGGGCGGGGCCCACGTCCTGCTCGGTGTCGCCGGATACAACTTCGCGCGCTTCCACCTCTCCGTCGGCGAACGCGGGGAGCGCCTGCGCAGGATGGGGCGGAGTATCGCGCGCATCGCCATTCCGAGCATGGTGTGGATCGCCTTCGCGCTGCTGCTGACCCGAGAGTACGACCTGGCCAACGTCGTCCTGGCCAACAGCCTCTTCGAACAGGACAACTCCGACCCGGAGTGGCGCTACTGGTTCGTCGAAGCGCTGGTCCACTTCCTGGCGGGGCTGGCGGTTCTGTTGTCGATCCCCTGGCTGCACCGCACGGAGCGGCGCCACCCCTTCGGCTTCGCCCTGGCACTGGTCGCCTTGGGACTCGTCGGCCGCTACGACCCCTGGGGCCTCGCTCACGTCCGCTTCCACTTGAGCCCCACAGTGGTCTTCTTCCTGTTCGCACTGGGCTGGGCGGCGGCCCGGGCCCGCACGGCGGGACAGCGGCTGGGGCTGACCGCGGTCACGCTGCTCACCGTGCCCGGTCTCTTCCCCGGGGAGCAGACTCTGCGGACGACGATCGTGCTCGGCGGTCTCGTCCTGCTGCTCTGGGTGCCCGCCCTGCCCAGCATCGGCCCGGTCAACCGGCTGGCGGGCGTGCTGGCGGGCAGCTCGCTCTACATCTACCTGACGCACTTCCAGGTCTATCCCCACCTGCGGGACCACTCCCCTGTGGCGGCCCTGCTCGTCTCGCTGATCTGCGGTGTGGCGTACGGAGCAATGGCCACCCGCCTCACGCCCAGGCTCCTTTCATCACTCCGGGCCGGAATCCCGGTGGCCCGCTTGTCGCCTCGCGGGATGCCCGGCGCTCCCGTAGGGTCTCGATGCCGTTACGGCAGGACGCCCTGACGGCCCTTCACGACCGCGCGGACCAGATGACCGAGGAGCCCTCATGTCAGGACAGTTCGAAGCGACCACCGAGATCGACCGGCCCGTCGAGGCGGTGTTCGACTACCTCGCCGACGGGCGCAACGATCCGCAGTTCAGCCCCCGGGTGCAGAGGATCGAACGGCTTCCCGAGACCCCAACCGCCGTGGGCACGATCTTCCGCAGCACGGTCAAGGACGCCGGGGTGAAAACGGCCAGGGAGTTCCGTATCACCGAGCTCCGAGCCCCGGCGCGGATCCGGTGGACCGAGGTGTCCAAGAACAGCGTGTCGGTGGCCGAGGGCGGCTACGACCTGGAGCCGCTGGCCGACGGCAGGACGCGGGTCCGTATCCACAACGTGCTGGAGGGCCACGGACTCGGCAAGTTGCTCGTCGGCCTGGCACTCACCGCCGCACGCAAGGACGCCCCGGCCTTCGGCGCCAGGATCAAGGCAGCTGCCGAGGCGGCGATCCCAGCGCGTTGACCGAGTCCCGGGCGGGACAGCTGGTGCCCCGTGGTGGGAGTGTCAGATCGGTGAGGTAGCCGTCCACTGCGTTCTCCATACACGGGCCGTTGGTGACGCTGCCGTGGCCGTGGCCCTCGTAGGTGAGGAGCACGCCGCTGCGGCCGAGCTGCCGGGCCACCGAGACCGCCCACGGGTAGCCGGTGGCGGGGTCGTGCAGCGCGTTGGACACCAGGATCGGCGGGGCACCGCGTGCGTCCAGGCGGTGCTGCGGGTTGGCGGCCGGCGCGCCCAGGCAGGCCGCCACCATGTGGATCGGCAGGAGGTAGGGCAGGTCGGGCGCGGTCCTGTTCATCATGGCGACGAGCGAGGCGTACATCCGGTAGTCGCGTACCGGCAGGTCCCAGTCCGAGCAGAAGACCGGCGTGGCCGGAGGCAGGGGCGCTGTCGAAGGGGGCGACGCGGGCAGTGGCTTGCCCGCGTGCATCGTCGCGATCGCCGTGGCCAGGCCCGCGAAATCGGCCTCGTAGAACTTCCGGAACGCGACCTTGTTGACCAGGTCCGGCGACGACAGCGGGCTGCCCGGCTTCGCCGGGTCCTCCAGCTCGCCGCGTCCGGCGCGGGTCAACAGAGCCTGCCAGACGGCGCGGACGTCGCGGCCGTGCAGCGCGCAGTGCGCGGTCGCGTCGCACCATTTCACGAACTCCCGGAACGAATCATCGGCCGAGGCCGCCTCGGCCCGCAGGAAGTCACGGGTGGCCGCGACGCTGTGGTCCATGACGCTCTCCAGCACCATCGCGCGCACGCGGCGCGGGTAGGTCTCGGCGTACTGCGCCCCGAGCAGCGTGCCGTACGAGCTGCCGTGGAAGGTCAGTTTCCGCTCGCCGAGGGCGACGCGGAGGGCGTCGACGTCACGGACGGTCTGGGCGGTGTCGAGGTGGTCGAACACCGGGCCGGTGCGGGCCCGGCAGTCGGCACGGAGCCGCCTGTTGAACGCCATGGTGGCGTCGAAGTCCGCCTGGCTCCTCAGCTCCGGCGACGGCCGCTCGGCGAGCAGGCCGCTGGAGCAGGTCACCGGGTTGCTGCGGCCCACGCCGCGCGGGTCGAAGCTGACGATGTCGAACCTGCGGCGGACCTCGGGGCTGAACCGGCTGACACGGTCCGTCACCATCCTCACCCCCGAGTCGCCCGGCCCGCCGGGGCCGAACACCATCGAGCCGACGCGCGCGCCGGGGTCGGTGGCCTTGCGGCGCGCCACGGCCAGTTCGAGTCTCGGCCCGCCCGGATGGGCCCAGTCGACCGGTACGGACAGGGTGGCGCACTCGGCTCCCGGCTTCGCCGGGTCGTCACACGGTGCCCAGCGCAGGGGTCCTGCGGCAGCGGGCGACGCGTGGACGGCGGGAGCGGCGGCGAGGTCGGCGGTAACGGCCATGCCGGCTGCCACAGCCAGGGCCGTAGCCCGCGCGGCGATGCGCCGCAGTACGGATCGGTCCGTTAACGGCATGGGTCCTCCTCGGGAAGAGTGGTCGTGTAAGAAGTGCGGGACCCGGCCGGGGCCCCGTCGTCACGGTAGACGCGCTAACGCCGGTGTGGAGCCCCGGTCAGGGGCATTTCCGGGTTACGTCGGGGACCGCTCGGGGGTGGTCGGCGCCGCGGGGCGAGAATCGTAGGGGTCCCGCCCTCTGGGGTGAGGCGGCATCCGGCCGAGGAGCCTCGGTCTCTGTGAAACCCGGTGGCGGGCCCTGGCGACCGTTGCTAGTGTCCCGGTGGCCGTGCGAGAGGACGAGGAGGTGGTACCCGTGAACGCAGTATCGACATGGGTGCTCCCCTCCGGGGTCACGGTCGGGCGGTAGATCGTCCGGGAGCGCCGTTCACGCGCCCTCCCGAAAGGCACGACCGTGCACTTCACTTCTGAGCAGCGACTCGACGACGGTGTCCTCGAGCGCGAATTCACCCTCGGCGAGATCCCCGGCACCCTGTGGACTCCTGGATCCGCGTCGGCTCCGCTGGTCCTGATGGCCCACAACAACGGCCTGCCCAAGGCGGACCCCCGGTTGGTGGCCAGGGCCCGGTACACCGCGGCGCGCGGCTACGCGGTGGCCACCATCGACGCCGCCGGGTGCGGTGACCGTCCCCGTTCCGCCGCGGACGAGCAGGCCCGTGCCGACCTCCGGCGGGCGATGCAGGCCGGCGAGCCGGTCGACGAGATCTCTGCTCCTCGGTCATCACCCGGACTGGGACTGGCGGCGCCGGCCGAGCACGGACTTGCGGTAGGACTCCTGCCCGTTCGGACGGGGGTTGGGAATGCCCCGGAACGCCCGTGGTCGCTCTGCTGTCGGCAGACCGGACGGTCGACGCACGGGAACTTTGCCAGGATGGCCGCATGGTGAGGAACATGACGGTGCGGCGGCTGGATCTGGGGTATCTCATCCGGCCCGCGTCGGAGGCCGGCGGCCCGCAGCCGCGCGTCGAACCTGTGCTTGCCTATCTGGTGCGACACGACCAAGGGCTGATCGTCTTCGACACCGGCATCGGAAGCGCGGACCCGGAGACCGAAGCCCATTACCGGCCCCGCCGCCGACACCTGCGGGATGCCCTCAAGGCGGCCGGAGTCGCGCTCGACGACATATCACTCGTCGCGAACTGCCACCTTCACTTCGACCACTGCGGCGGGAACCCTCTCCTGGGCGGCAGGCCCGTCCTGGTCCAGGACATCGAGCTGGCCCATGCCCGCAGAGGCGGCTACACCGTCGACGAACTGATCGATTTCCCCAGCGCAGCCTATGAGGAGCTCGCCGGTGAAGCCGAGGTGTGGCCGGGAGTCTGGCTCGTCCCGACGCCAGGGCACACCTCAGGGCATCAATCGCTGGTCCTCCGGCAGCCGGACGGCAGCGTGGTCCTCGCCGGCCAGGCGCACGACTTCGCCTCCCACTTCGCCTCCGACCAGATGGCCCGCGAAGCGGCGCTTCATGGCGTGGAACCGCCGCTTCCCACCTACCGGCCGTGGCTGGAGCGACTCGCCGACTTCGACCCACGACGCGTTCTCTTCGCCCATGACTGCTCGGTCTGGGAACCCTCGCGCACCCCGTTCCAAGGTGGCTGATCTTCGGGCCGACGGCAAGCAGCGGCCTCACCGCATTCCTGGTTCAGCGACTTGCGCGACGAGTTCAGCTGGTCCCATCGTCGCCTCCTCAGCGAACGCCTCCGACCGGATCAGTCGGTGGCTCGTGAAGGACCCAGAGATCGTGCGAAGTCGGCAAGAGCGCGGAAGTCGTCGCTGCGCAGGCCGATCCGGGGATTGACGTGGTGCAGAAGGCCATGCGTGCGGTGGTGGGTGTTCACGTACGCCTGGTCGAGGTCGCTCTGTTCGTCGTCCACCCACGCGAAGGGCCGACCGTCGGCGTACTCCACGAGGGGGGCAGTCTTCCAGTGGACTCCGTCGGGGCGGTCTTGCAACAGGGCTTCACCGAAGTCGACGAAGGGGAGCTCAGGAAGACCGAGCACTGGGGCGATCCACCGATTGGCATCCGCCATCCATGTGGTGGCCCAGCACAGTTCGTAGTCGAGCCGGAGCAGGTCCCGTCCGTGCTCCGGGTTGAGCCAGACCCGGAGGGTCCGCCGGCGGGAGAAAAGTGCTCGGTGTTCCTCCGCGGCGCTGCCCTCCAGGGGCACTCTGAGGGTGGTGTAACCGCCGGGGCGCCTCTCCGGCTGGGCCGCGTATGGGTTGAGGGGCCCGTCCACATCGAGGAACAGTATGGGTCGGCTCATGGAGTGACCGCGAGCCTTGCTGCCGTGGGCACGGTGCCGTACGTCCTCTCACTAGGATCGTGGGATGTATGAGTACCACGGCTGGATCACGGTCAGGGAGACCGCCGTTGACGGCGATGATGCGGCGCTGGTCACCAGCGGCATCTACGGCTGGGACGAGATCCCCGACGTGCTGACCTCCGGTCGAGCCGGCCACAGGCCGGTCTTCGTCCTGGAGAAGTGAGGAGAGCCGGGGAAGCGAGGAAGCCCCGGCCGGACGGGGGAATCACGGCCGGGGCGGTCTGGTGGTGGGCGCGGACGGCGGTCGCCTCTCGGCGAAAGGCTCCACAGGGCTTCAGCCGAACGATCGTCCCTGTGGGCGAATGGTGAGGCCCGGGGACGCTGTCCCATCCGCACCCACGGTTTGTTCAACGGGCAACCAGGTGTCGTTGTTCCGCACTTCCGCGGCATCCGCCGTGATGCGCGCCACTCCCCTGAGCGCGACTCCCTGCCTCACCTCTTTGCTTCACTTATCGAAATTCGATAGATTCCCATCGCAACTCGATGGGAGGATGAGGCATGGGAAAGCTGACACTGTGCGTGCTGCGCGCTGTGCTGGTGGTGCTGCTCGTCGGCACCGTGCTCGTACAGGCACTGATGGTGTGGACGCTGGTCAGCGGGAACGACCCGGAGGACGGGTCGCTCCCGCTGACCCCGCTGCGTGTGATCACGGTCCTGGGCCTGGTGTCGGCGCAGGTCGTGCTGGTCTGCGTCTGGCGGCTGGTGACGATGGTGCGACGCCGAACCGTGTTCTCCCCCGCCGCCTTCCGCTACGTGGACGCCGTGATCGGCGCGATCGTGGCGGCCGCCCTCGTGTGGTTCGCCGTCACGATTCTCAATGCGCCGGGGCAGCGGGCCGATCCGGGTGTCACCGTCATCATGGGCGGCATCGGCCTGGCCATCCTGGGCGTCGCGCTCATCGTGCTCGTGCTGCGGATGCTGCTCGCCCAGGCCGTCGCCCGCGACGTCGAAGCGTCGCAGATGCAGGCCGAATTGAACGAGGTGATCTGACAACGCCTCTCGACGACGGCCGGGTTCGTCAGAAGGGCCTCACGGACTCATCTCGTGGCGGATGAGCGCGGTGTCCGTGAACTGGTTGAAGCGGTGGCCGGGGACGACCAGCTCGGTTCCAGGGCGGCCATCTCGTCCAGCAGGCCGGGTCGCCACCCATGCGACGGGGGCGGGGTGAGCCGAGCGGTTGGCACACCCCGCCCCCGGATCACCGGAGGATCGCCGCATCCCAGATCAGCGGGGCCTCGTCGAAGACCACGGCGACCTTGAACGCGGTGCCGGGGACGAACGCCTTCGGCAGGGTCACCGTGCCCTTCCCGGACCGGTCGAAGGGGACCGGCCCGAGGTCGACGGCTCTCCCGCGCGGCGTCAGCCCGTACGCCCGGCCCGTCGTGGGCGCGGGCCGGTCCGCGCCGTCCGGGTGGGACATGGTGGCGTCCAGCTGCACGGTCCGGCCGACGCGCGGTGCCGTGATCAGCCCCGGCAGGTACCGAGCCCGCGTCAGTTCGGCGCGGGACCGGGCCTGCTGGACCAGGCGCCAGTCCTGCGAGCCGTCGCCGGACGCGTTCTGCAGGGTCAGTGCGGCTCCACGGGACGCTCCCGTCAGATACACGCCGGTGTGCCTGGCCGCCTGGAACCCGTAGAAGCCGTCGGCGGTCCTGATCATGTTCCAGGTGCCCGCAGGGCTGTTGTCGACCTCCCGCTGGATGTCGGGCACCCAGGTCAGAAGGTCAGCCCGGTCGGCGTCTTCATCGCCTTGTCGATGTCGGCCCTGCCGACCGGCTCGGCGGAATTCCGCCGCCGTCACCGCCGCATGCGGACAGGGCCGCGCCGAGCGAGACCGCGCAGCATCGCTTCGCACCGGGTACGGATCAGGGCCTCCCGCGGCCCTGGTCCGGACCCGTCGGTCAAGATTCGGTCTCGCTTGCGCAAGCGAGGGGGCGGCACGCTGTTACCAGCGGTAAGTTCCGGCCTCCCACCCCCCGTTGTCAGGAGTTCCGGTCCCATGCGCCGACTTCTAGCCTCCATCGTGGTGGCGTCAGCCACGATCGGCGGGTTCATCACGAACGCGTCCCCCGCCGCTGCCGCCGACCCCGTGTCCGGATCCTTCAGCGTCCTCGCCTACAACGTCGCGGGCCTGCCGGAGAGCATCTCCTCCGCACCCACTCCGCGCGAACCCGCCACCACGGAGATCGGCCGGCGGATCGCGCCGTACGACGTGGTCAACGTCCAGGAGGACTTCAACTACCACGCCTTCCTCTACGCCGGCGACACCGCGCACGCGTACCGCACCCCCACCAGCGGGGGTGCGGGTATCGGCAGCGGTCTCAACACCCTGTCGAAGCTCCCGTACGACACCGACGACTTCGAGCGGGTGCGGTGGAAGTCCTGCCAGTTCGACTCCGGTGACTGCCTCACGCCCAAGGGGTTCACGTTCCTCCGCCAGCGTCTCGCCGAGGGCGTGTACGTGGACCTCTACAACCTGCACACCAACGCCGGCACGAACACCGGCGACCTGGCCTCGCGGGCGGACAACCTCAACCAGCTGACGGCCTTCATCAAGACCCACTCGGCCGGGAACGCGGTCGTCGTCATGGGCGACACCAACACGCGCTACACGCGCTCCGGGGACACCATCGCCGAGTTCGCCGCCGCGAACGGTCTGACGGACCCCTGGGTCCAGCTCGTCCGCGGCGGCACACCGCCCGCCAAGGGCAGCGATGCCCTGGTCTGCGACCAGACCGGTCCCACCGTGCCCAACACCTGCGAGGTCGTGGACAAGGTCCTGTACCGGGGCAGCAAACTCGTGTCGCTCAAGGCCACCTCCTACAACAACGAGCACTCCAGGTTCCTCACCGATGGCGGGCTCATGCTGTCCGACCACGACCCGATCAAGGTGGACCTCTCCTGGACGCGTGCCGCGGACTTCCAGCTCAGCGAGCAGTTCGGCGGGCCCCACGGCGACCACTACACCGACATCGACGCCGTACCGGCGGGCGCGCGTCCGGTCAGCCTCTCGCTGCGCAGCGGCGCCCGGGTCGACCGCGTCGGCCTGACGCTCGGCAACGGCACCGTCATCGGCCACGGTGGGACCGGCGGCACGGCGTCGTCCCTGAACCTGGGCAGCGGGGAGTACCTCGCATCCGCCCAGTTGTGCCGCGGTGAGAAGGACGGCCGGACGCGGATCTTCTCGGCCCGGTTCTCCACGAATCTCGGCAGGAGCCTGTCCGGCGGCACGACGACGTCCGACTGCGTCACGCGCACCGCGCCGCCGGGGTGGCAGATCGCCGGGTTCCACGGCCGGGCCGGTGCCGAGGTCGACAAGCTGGGCTTCATCTACACGAAGCGCTGACGCGCTCCCCTGCGACCGGTCGCGAGCACCGGCCCGCGGTCCGGCGGCGACGGCCTCTTACGGGCTGTCGCCGCCGGGGGGCCGCATACGGTAGAGGGCCCGGTCGACCGAGAGGACGCGACGTGGACGTGTACGAGGCCGTGGACAGCCGCCGGGCTGTGCGGGCGTTCGTCCTGTTCCGCGTGTCTCGGTGGGGTTCGAGAAAGAAGGCGTGCCACCGCTGCGCACCGGGCGGGCGGACATGACGGAAACAGTGCGCTTCATCGGAGTGTGACCGCTGGGCAGTCAAGACGTGCTCAGGACCTGCTCCTGGGCGATGGCACTCATCGACAGCCCGGGCTCCCCCGCCCGCCCGAGGACGAGCAGCACCTCGAACGTCGGATGCTGATGCCGCACTCCGCCTTCAGAGCCCGCCCAGGATGTACTCCAGCCGGTTCACGGCGCCCTTCAGCCGGCCGAAGGCCGGCACCAGGGCGTCGTTCGCCGCGTCCCCCGGCGTCGAGATCTCCGCCTGCTCACTCGCGGCACCGGCACCCCTCTGCTCTCCGTACACACCGTCCCGATCATGCCGCACTGTCGCCGGGCGTCACCGACGCCCGTACGCAATCGTCGCCACCGGCCTCGGCCGCCTCCTGCGGCGGCACCGGGGAAGCAGCCGGTGCCGCCGCGGGACCTCGGCCCTGTCCGTGATCAATCCGGAGCGGAGTCAACTACTTCTCTGCGCGGGGTGATTGATCCGCCGTCGGCTCTTCCCTTGTCATGCCCTCATCTGAGATCTTGCGTCGACCCATTCAGCCCACGGCCCGGCCGGCGCCACCCCTTGCCCCCGGGCTCTCGGAGGACGCTGTGACAACCCCCCGCATATCCCAGCGCCGTCTCAGACGGCCGCTGCTGTCCGTCGCCGCCGTCGGAGCGGCCCTCGCGCTCGCCACGCCCGCCGGCGCGGCCGACGCGGACACCGGCCTTCCGCCGGGCCCGGCCGCGGCCCGCGCCACCACGCTCGCCCAGAGCGCCGCCGGATGGGCCGCCGGCACCCGTTCCTACCTCGTCATCACCGCGCCCGGTGACACCTCGGCCGCCCGCAACGCCGTGACGGCGAACGGCGGTTCGGTCTTCGCGCACTACGACGCCATCGGTGTGGTGGTCGCGCACTCCACCTCCGCCGGCTTCGCCACCGCGATGCGCTCCGTCGCGGGCGTGCAGAAGGTGGGCGCGACGCGCACCTCGGACGTCCCCGCGGACGCCTACTCCCCCACCCTGCCGGGTGCTCCCGCGCAGTCGTCCACCACGCTCACCGAGACCGCGCGGTGGGACATGACCAGGATCAACGCCGACAAGGCCTGGGCCGTCAGCACCGGCTCGCCGGCCGTCACGGTGGGTGTCCTCGACACCGGAGTGGACGAACGGCACCAGGACCTCGCCCCCAACTTCGACGCGGCGGACTCCGTCTCCTGCGCGTACGGCAAGGCCGACACCCGCACCGGCGCCTGGCGTGACGTCGGCACCCACGGCACGCACGTGGCGGGCACGATCGCCGCCGCGAAGAACGGCAAGGGAGTGGTCGGCGTCGCGCCGGGCGTGAAGATCGCCTCCGTGCGCATCGCCGAGCCGAGCACGAGCATGTTCTTCGCCGAGAACACCATCTGCGGGTTCATGTGGGCCGGTGACCACGGCTTCGACGTCACCAACAACAGCTATTACACGGACCCGTGGATGTTCAACTGCCCCGACGACCCCGACCAGGCGGCCATCATCGAGGGTGTGCGCCGGGCGCAGGAGTACGCGGAGGGCAAGGGCTCGCTCCAGGTCGCCGCGGCGGGCAACTCCAACTACGACCTGGCGAACAAGCGCACGGACTCGGAGAGCCCGAACGACTCCACCCCGGTCAACCGCACGATCACCAACGCCTGCATCGACATCCCGACGGAGCTGCCCGGCGTCGTCACCGTCGCGGCGATGGGCAACGGGAACATCAAGGCGTCCTACTCCAACTTCGGCCGGGACGTCATCGACGTGGCGGCCCCGGGCGGCGACGGAGCCTACGGCGTCTACTCCACGCTTCCCGGCGGCAAGTACGGGAACATGAACGGCACGTCGATGGCGTCACCCCATGTGGCCGGTGTCGCCGCGCTGCTGAAGAGTGCCGACCCGGCCGCCACCCCCGCTGATCTCCGCGCCCGGCTGGGAAGCCAGGCCACGGACACGGCGTGCCCGTCCGACAGCCGCTGCACGGGCACCACGGCGAAGAACGCCTTCTTCGGAGAGGGGCAGGTCGACGCGCTGAAGGCCGTCGGTGGCACCGGGCCGCAGCCCGGCCGGTACTTCGAGAACACCAGCGACGTCACCGTCGCCGACAACGCCACGGTCGAGTCTCCGATCAGCGTGACCGGTGTGACGGGCAACGCCCCGGCCGTGCTGAAGGTCGGCGTGGACGTCAAGCACACCTACCGCGGCGACCTCGTGCTCTCCCTCGTCGCCCCCGACGGTTCGGTGTACTCCCTGGAGGACTTCGCCGACGGCGACAGCGCGGACGACGTGGTCAAGACGTACACCGTCGACGCCTCGTCGGAGACCGCGTCCGGCACGTGGAAACTGCGCGTCCGTGACATCGCCGCCCAGGACACCGGGCGGATCAACGCCTGGAACCTCACCTTCTAGCAGCTGAGTACCGACGGGCGCGTACGCGCCTCGCGGCCGGGCGGCGTGCCCGACCGGCCGCGAGGCCGACATCGACCATCAGTTCGCCCCGGCGGGTCAGCGTCGGCGGTCGGCCGGGACCGGCTCGGTATCCGGCCGGAGAGCGGGCTGTGCATCCGTGAAGCTGTCGTACGCCACCTGTGCCGCGGCGAGGACCTCGTCGTAGATCCGGTCCATGAACGGGCCGGCGCAGACGGTCGATGACCAGTGGTGGTGGTAGAAGAGGTTGCTCCTGGTGGGGCGTTGGCCGATGACCTTCGCGAACAGCCAGCCGGCGAGACGTGCGGCGTTCTTCCAGGTGGCCTGGCCTACCGTCCAGTCGGGCGCGAGCGTTTCGTTCGCCATCTCGATACTGATCGATCTCTGGTTGCCGACCGTGTTGCCGACGGCCCAGGCGTATTCGTTCACCTTGACGTACTGAGCGACGGCGCCGGCGGCGTCCACGTCGAAGTGGGCCGAAGCCGGACGTACCTTCCAGACCTCCAGCACACCCTGGTGCGAAAGCCGGGCGGCGTTGTGGTGCAGTGTGACCGACGTCTTCACGTACGACGTGTGGGTGACGTGGCCCGTCGCGCTGAGCTGGTCGATGAAGTCCGCGACGGGACAGTCGTAAGGAATGGTGGCGGTCGCGTGGGGGCCGGCCCCCGTGTCGTCCTCGGCGGAGCCGACGAAGTCGCTCTCCGGAAGGTCGTCGAGGTTGTCGGTGCCCGGTCCGTCGCCGGTGTCGGGCCTCTCGATGGCCGCCTTCACGTCCTCGTCTTCGACGTTCTTCTCGGGCATGACGCCGTCCTTTCAGTCGCGCAACTGCGCGTAACAGGAGGGCTGCCTGGTCGTGGTGTGGGCGGTGTACTCCGGCCCGTCCAGGGCGTCTGATTCCAGGTTCACCCCGTGTGCAAACCCTGTCAATTTCGGTCAGGGCGTGTCCCCCGCGTAGTGGAAACGGCAGGTCACCCCCGGGCCGGGTGTGCGGGAGATGCCGGGCACCGGCTCGTACAGTGCCCGGCCGCCGGGGAACCGTCCCAGTTCGGTGGGCAGGGCCGCTCCCTCGTCGATCTCCTCCGCCCGCCAGCTCGTGATGTCCAGCAGCAGTCCGTCCAGCGGCCCGCCCACGAGTTCGGCGTACGTCTGCCCGCGGCGCGGGCCCGGGTCGGGATCGTCGTGGTCGTGGCCGTAGACCCGGCCGCGCAGCAACTGCTCGTCATCACGGTCCATCCGTTCAGCCTCGCAGCCACCACTGACAGCGACCCGTTCGGAGGGCCGGGCGGGTGCGGTGCCCGCTGCCCCGCCACGGCCCCCGGCCGCGTCAGCGGACGATCGCGCTGCGCCCCCATGCCAGTCCGCTGAAGGCGACCAGCATCCACGCCGGTCCGACGACGCCCTGGAAGCCGGGCAGGCCGGTGAGGCCCGCGAACAGGACGACCGCCAGGACGGGCAGGATGCTGAACCAGCCGATCCACCGTGAGATGGTGCGTTCCCGCAGCGCCATCCATGCCACCGCTCCGGCGGCGACCACGACGCCGAGCCAGCCGATGAAGCCGCCGAAGTCGTTCAGCATGAAGTAGACGAACAGTCCGTCCTCGCGGAAGGACTGCTCGTCCATACCGCCCGGCAGGTAGATCGCCAGGGCCCCCTTCCACCCATAGCCGTAGGTCAGTCCCGCGGCCGAGGCCGTCAGGCCGCCGCTGACCACGTAGGCGGCGGTGCTGCCCGGTACCCGCGGCTCGACCTGACGCCGCCATGCCGCGGCGAGCACCAGAAGCAGGACGACCGTCAGGAAGCCCGCGACCAGGCCGAGGTGAGCCACCGAACGCTCCACCTCGGCGGTGACCGAGGCGTCGACGGTCTCCCGCCCGTCCGTGCCGGTCCGGACGTCCGCCAGCAAAGTGGCGACACCTCCCAGGGCGCCTGCCCCGACCCCGTACAGGGGCCACTTGCCCCGTGTCTTCCCCTCGCGTTCCGACTGCTCCGCGTCCTGCCCCTTGCGGGCTTCCGGATCGATGGTGGTCATCTGCATCAACTCCCCTGTGAATGCGGTCCGTCTCCGATCCGAAGGTCGTGCGGGACGCGTCCCGCCGCCCAGGGACCCGGGTCCCGGACGACCGGGATCGATTTCGCGGGAACACGTCCGGAAAGAGCCCGCATTACGGGAACATGTGGGTGTGCATCGGGGGGATCGGGCATTACGTCACACTGCGTACGGCATCGCGGGACTGGGGGCGGCGGGCTGCGTCGCGGCGGTGCCGGTGCACGACTGGCTGGCCGAACGCATCGCCGTCACGCCCCTGTACTGGTCCGACCTGGTGCTCGGCACGGTCTGGCCGCTGGTGGGCGCCGTCATCGCCAGGGGCCGCCCGCGCAATCCCGTGTGCTGGCTGATGCTGCTGCCCGCGATGATCGGGCCGTACCACCTGCTGGCCTACTACGCGGGCTACAGCCGCCTCGTCGCCGCGGAGCCCCTGCCCGGGTGGGAGGTGGGGGCCTGGGTCGGCTGCTGGGGCTTCGTCGGCTACTGGTTCGCCACGCCCTTGGTGCCCTTGCTCTTCCCGCACGGCCGCCTGGAGACCGCGCCGCGCCGGGCGTGTGCCCGGACTGTCATCACGGTCGCCGCGGTCGGCACACTGGCCACGATGCTGCGACCCGGCGGCACCGACCCCGTGCGCGGCGTTCCGAATCCCCTCGGGATCGCCGGCTGGGAGTGGCTGCACACGGTGATGTTCGTGTGTGCAGCGACCGCCATGGTCGGCGGCTCATGTGCGGCCGCCGTGTTCCTCGTCCTTCGTACCCGTGCGGCGACCGGTGTCGAGCGGGCCCGACTGCAGTGGCTGATGCTGGGCGGCCTGCTGATGGCCTTCTCCTTCCTCTCCCTGCCGCTGGACGACGCCGAGCAGCCGGCGCTGGTCGGCGACCTCGTCATGCTGTCGGGGCTGCTCGGCCCGCCGGCCAGCGTCGCCGTCGCCATGCTGCGGCACAGGCTGTTCGACGTGGAGTTCGTTCTCGGCCGCGCCATCGTCTTCACCGTCCTCAGCGCCGTCGTGCTGGGGGTGTATGCCGCGGTCGTCGCCGGTGCGGGCCTGATCGCGCCCGGGTCGCTGGCCGGGACGTGTCTGATCGCGTTCACCGCACTGCTCGCGGCCAACGGCCGTGGTGCGGTCCAGGCGGCCGTGGACCGGACGCTGTTCGGGCATCGCCACGATCCGTACGCCGTGGTCGCCCACGTCGGACGCCGTGTCGCTCCGGCCGGCGAGCCGGCGGAAGCCCTGCAGCACCTCGTCGACGCGCTACGGCATGCTTTGCGCCTGCCCTACGCCGCCTTCGAGAGCCCCGCAGTGGCGGCGGCCTCCGGCAGGCCGGCGGCAGGCGCGGGCTGGCGGGTGTTCCCCTGCCGGGCGCTGGGGCGCGAACTCGGTGTGCTCCGCGTGGGGCGCAGAAGCGTCAACGACCCATGGACGGCGAAGGAACAGGCCGCGGTCGAAGAGGTTGCCGACCGCGCCGGAACACTGGCCTACGCCGCCGCCCTCGTCGAGGACATCGCCCGCAGCCGGGCACGCATCCTGTCCGTGCGTGAGGAGGAGCGCCGACGGCTGCGCGCGGACCTCCACGACGGCATCGGCCCCTCCCTGGCCGGCACCGCTCACCAGCTCGACACCCTCGCCCGGCGCATCGACGACCCCGATCTCGCCGGGTGCGTCAGGACCCTCCGGGACCGGCTCCGCACCACCGTCGCGGATCTGCGCACGGTGGTTCAGGGGCTCCGGCCTGCCATCCTCGACCAGCTGGGGCTTCCCGGCGCCCTGCGGGAACTGCTCGCCGGATACGACACGCCGTCCTGCCGCACCAGCATCGACAGCGCCTGCCACAGGCTGCCGGCGGCCGTCGAGGTCGCCGCATACGCCATCGCCGGCGAGGCGGTCGCCAACGCCATCCGGCACAGCGCCGCCAGCCGCCTCGAACTGACCGCCCGTATGGAGGACACCGTCTTGATCCTGTCGATCCGCGACAACGGACGCGGTATCCCGCCCAGGCACCGGGCGGGTGTCGGGCTCCGCAGCATGAGGGAGCGCGCGGCCGAGATCGGAGGCCGTCTGGAGGTCACGAGCGCGCCCGGCAGCGGCACGCTCGTACGGGCCGGCCTCCCGGTAGGTGACCAGCGGTGAGCGTTCCCCTCCCCGTCTCGGTCCTGGTCGTCGATGACCATCCCGTCTTCCGGGCCGGGATGGCCACCGTCCTCGCCGATCTGCCGGACGTCACAGTCGTCGGAGAGGCGTCCGACGGTGCCGAAGCCGTCGCCGCTGCCGGGCGGTTGCGGCCTGCGATCGTGCTCATGGACCTGCGTATGCCGAACGTCAACGGGCTGGAGGCCACCGCCCGGATCACCACGGCCCATCCGGACATCGCGGTCCTCATCCTGACCATGGACGAGGACGACGATTCGGTCTTCGCCGCCCTGCGCGTCGGCGCGCGCGGCTACCTGCTCAAGGAAGCCGACGGCACCGACGTGCACCGGGCCCTGCTCGGTGTCGCCCGCGGCGAAGCGGTCTTCGGCCCCCGGATCGCCCAGCGCGTCCTGTCCCACTTCTCCGTGCCGCCCGCCGGCCGGTCTCCCCTCCCGTTCCCCCACCTCACCGACCGCGAACGAGAGACCCTCGACCTGATCTCCCGCGGCCTGGACAACGCCTCCATCGCCCGCCGCCTGAGCCTCTCCGAGAAGACCATCCGCAACCGGGTCAGCGACGTTCTGGCCAAACTGCACGCCCGCTCACGCACCGAGGCGGCGGTGCTGGCGCGAGACGCGGGCTTGGGAGGCCCCCCGGGCTCCACGTAACTCCGTGAAGGCCCGCGCGCTCGGCCTCATCTTCCCCGAGTCGCCCGCCGGCTGGCACCTCGTGCCCACCGCCCCGACCTTTCTCAGGGCCCGGGCCCCGGTCAGCTCGACAGTTCCAGGAGGCGCTGCATCAGGTGTTGCTCCTTGTCGGCTGTCTCATGCACGATCTTCGACGCGCTGTGGAGCGATTCGCGCGACGACGCATCTCCCGCGTCCTTCAGAAGTCCGGCCACCTCGGTCCACTTCTTCGACACCTCGCGGTAGGCGTCCGAAATCTCCCGGAACTCCCCGGTGCCGGTGATGTCGGCGGTCTCCGCCAGGAATTCCGCCCACATCATGCGGAACAGGCCGCCGCCGGTCCCGGCATCCTCCATGATCGTGCAGATCTCGGGCAGGCTCTCGGCGGGCGAGTCGAGATCGTCGAGCCACTGCGGCATCAGATCGGCGACTTTGTGCATGCCCTTGTACCCGAAGTTGGAGATCGGCGGATTCAAGAAATTCCTTGCCGCTGATCTGATGCCTTTGCGGGCGGCTTCACCCAGGTCAGGAAGGCCACTCTTCGGGACATCGATGGTGAAGGCGCGATTGCGCGAACTCATCGGGCCCCGGGCGCTCCGCGCGGTCGCCAGGGATTCGCCGGATGCCCATTGCAGACCGAGCGGCTGCGTCTCGACCAGGGCGAAACGGTCGTCGTCGTAGCCGACGCAGGCTACATAGTGGGCCGCGAACCGGAAGTCGTCGGTGGAGTAGTCGAGGAAATAGCGGTCGAGCTTGAGACCGACGACGGATCCGGAATCAAGCTCGGCCAGCAAGTGTTCCCTCGCCCGCTTCACCGACGACGTCTCGTGAACGGACAGTCGCAGGTTCAGCGCGTGCGCGAGATTGTCGGACAGCGTGTCGGGCTTGATGCGGCCACCGACGAACGGTGTCGGCATCTGCTTCGTCCGCCAGTAGATGAATGACAAACCACCGGCGAGCCCGAAGATGAGCGACTCCGACAAGTCGATCTCTTGCTGCCGCAACAAGTTCACGAGAGTGGTCGACTCGCAGTGGTTACCGACGTACGGATCTGCCTTCAAAAGCGACACTTTCCTTGCCTCCCTTCCTTCGCGTAGAGCGTAGCGCAACCTCCCGAAGTACGATTGCGGCCGCCCAAATCAGGGAGAATGTCCACTCGTTCAGATTCGCGAAACCAGGAAGTTGCCGAGGAACAGATGATCCATCTCTGTCTTGAGAAAGTTGATCAGACAGGGAATGCCGGTCAGCTCCGTGAACTGCCGCAGCAGTTCGGCGAGCAGCGGATTGCTCTGCTCGGTGACCGTCTGGATCCGCGAGGTGGCGTCGACGTGGCAGGCGCCCTGGATCTTCTCCTGGTACTCGGGTCCAGCTCGCGCCAGACGACCTGGCCGGCGTACTGCTGGAGGGCCGCCCGGATCTCCTGGCCGCCGTAACTCGGGCCCAGGTAGGGCGACGTGCCGATCCTCGGCGGTGTGCCGGCCTGCCCACTGGCGTACAGCGCCGCCCCGATGGCGACGTCGCCGGCGCCGAAGCTGACGTCCATCGCGGTGAAGCGTGAACGCTCCAGCAGTTTGCTGTTGTTGACGCAGTTGAGGACAAGTCCGCCCTCGAAGATCACGCGTGGGAGGTCGCTGCGGGTTTCGAGCGTCCGCAGCTGGCCGGCGGTCACCGTTTCGAGCATGTGCTGTGCCGCACCGGCCACGCGTACCCGGTGGTCGAACTCTTCCCGGCATGCGGCGTCTCCGCCGAAGACGCGGTCGAAGAGTTCGTAGTAGGCGGGCACCGCGTTCGCCGGGTAGGGGCTCCTGTGACGACCATGGTCAGCCGGCCGGCGAGGTTGTCAGGGGCCGCCACGTCCTGACGGGAGAGGCGCAACCAGCCCCGCCTCCTGGACCACGTCCTCGGCGTCGGCGTATCAGACGGCGGCCCGCATCGCCGGCCGCCTCGGCTTCTCCAGTGCGACTCACTTCAGCAAGTACTTCCACCAGCGCACGGGACAAAGCCCGATCGCCTTCCGCGGCACGGTACGCGGACACGCCCCCGAGTGAGACGCCTTTCGTCCTCCGCTCCGGCGCAGGAAACGACGGAGTGGCGGGGCCTCCGGGGGCGTGCTGTCCTGGGGTAGTACGCAGGGAGTGCACCGATGCGGCATCTCCGGAGTTCCGTCCTCGTCTCCGCCCGGTCGCCCGCGCCCACCGGTGCGGGCGGGGGGTTGCTGCCGGCGCGGGAGCTCGCGGCCGCCTGGTCCCTGGTCGTCCTGATCGCCGTGCCCGCCTGGGTGCTCACCGTCGCGCAGGCCCGGGACATGGGGGTCGAACCGGGCACGATGGGCTTGGCGCTGCCGTTGTTCCTGCTGCTCTGGGTCACGATGACGGCGGCCATGATGCTGCCTTCCATGGCACCGGTCGCCCTCACCTGGGTGCGGGGGATCGGGCGTCGGACGTCCGGGTGGAGCCGGGCGGGGCGCACCGTGGAGTTCCTGGGCGGGTACCTGCTGGTGTGGACGGCCTTCGGGCTGCTCGCCTACGCGGCTCTGAACCTCACGGGCGACCTGGTGGGCGATCACCCGGCGGTGGGACGCTGGATCGGCGCGGCCGCTTTCCTGGTGGCGGGCCTCTATCAGCTGGGGCCCCTCAAGAACGTCTGTCTGCGGCACTGCCGCGATCCCATGGGCCAGCTGGTGCGCTACTCCGGGTTCCGGCAGCCGGCCCGCGATCTACGGGTGGGCCTCCACCACGGCGCCTACTGCGTGGGCTGCTGCGCGGGACTGATGCTCGTCCTCGTACCGCTCGGAGTGATGAACGTGGCGGCGATGGCCGGACTGGCGATCGTGATCTTCGTGGAGAAGCTGTGGTCTCGGGGGCCGCTGCTCGCGGGAGTGGTGGGTGTGGTCTTCCTCGTCCTCGCGGTACTGGCGCCGTTCCAGGACTGGCTGCTGCCGGGGCTGCAGGAATCGGCGCATCCGATGGACGGCATGTGAGTGTCCGGAGCAAGCTGGAAGAGAGGCCGCCTCGCGATCCGCGTGCGGGCTCGGGAGGGGCGGTCTCACCATCGCGGAGAAGCTCCCTCGGGCCCGACGGGAGGGTAGCGAGATGACCGAACAGAACGGCACCGGAACCCGCTGGCATCTGGCCGGCGACTGGTTCGACGTGTGCAAATGTGCCATTCCCTGCCCCTGCACGTTCGCGCAGCCGCCGACCTACGGTGACTGCGAAGGCGTGCTGGTCTGGCACATCCGGGAGGGCAACTACGGCGCCGTGCGCCTCAACGGTCTCAACGTCCTGATGCTGGGCGCCTTCGTGGGCAACGTGTGGGCCGGTGAGCACACCGACGCGTATGCGGCGGTCTTCCTCGACGAACGCGCCGACGACCGGCAGCGCGCCGCGCTCGGCACCGTGTTCGGCGGCGAGGCAGGAGGCTGGCCGGCCCAGTTCGGCCAGCTGCTCCGGCCCGAGATGCGCGGCATGGACTTCGCGCCGATCCGCGTGGAGATCGACGAGGACCTGGCCACCTGGAGGGCCGAGATCCCCGGCCGGGTCACGGCCACCGCCGAGGCGCTCACCGGGCCGACGACGCCGGAAGGCGCCCGCGTCCACGTCCACAACGCCCCGGGCGCCGAGGTCGGGCCGGGTCAGGTCGCCACCTGGGGGCGGGCCACCGCCGACCGGGCCGACGCGTTCGGCTTCTCCTGGGAACGCTCGGGGAAGTCGAGCAAGCACTTCCCCTTCGACTGGACCGGACCCGGCTGAGCGCAGAGGCCGGTCGGTGGGGGACCCCGGTCCCCCACCGACGCGTGGGGCCGCACGTCCGGACGCCATGACCGGCCCCCACGCCGTCCCCGGTTACGCCGACTCGGGGTCGCCCATCTCCGAGCCGCCGAAGAAGCCGTTCATGAGCTCGTTCAGGTCGAGCTTCGTGGCACCGGCCGGAACGGTGGGCTTGGCGCCCTCGCGCATCCGCAGGGTCAGGCCCAGCTTCTTGACATCGGAGCTCTCGGCCAGCTTGGCAAGGTCCACGTCGACCTGGGACAGCGCGCCGTTCTTCAGCGTGAAGTCCGCCGTCACCTTGGCGTCGGGAGCCTCCTTCAGGTCCTTGTCCGTCGGCAGGTCCATGCCCGGCGGCAGGTCCTTCACCAGCGGGCGGATCTCGCCGAACAGTTCGGTGACCAGCGTGCGGAAGGGGGCCGTCGCCTTCACGTGCTCGGTGCCGTTCCCGCCGTCCGCCGTCTTGAACTTCACCTCACGGGCGATGACCTCCCGGAGGGCCTTCATGAGCTTCTTCTGCGTCTTGGCGTCGAGGGACGGCGCGGGCGCGGGACCGCCCTTGGCCTTCCGGCTGTCGCCGGTGACCTTCTCCATCTCCTTCGTGTTGATCTTCACCCACTTGCCCTCGAGGACGTCCTTCATCGCCCCGGCCTCCGGGGGCAGGTCGCCGGCGTCCGGCACGGGGCTGCCCGCCATCTCGCCCATCGCGGCCATGTCGGCACGGACGTAGGTGAAGTCGCCGATCACCCGGTACTCGGCGAGGTCGCCGTCCGGAGTGCTGACCTTCAGGGCCGTGCCGACGAGGTCCTTCTCACCGGACTCGTCGAGCGGCCGCTTCGACTGCACGGTCACGGTGATCTTCGCGTCGCTGAGCAACTCGGCGGCCTGCTCCGGGATCTCCTCGCCGGGCTCGGGGTCGGACTTGGCGTCCAGCGCCTCCAGGGACGCGACGTCCGTGTCCAGATCGAGCTCGAAGGAGAGTGTCTTCTTCTTGCCGAGCTTCTCGAAGGCCCGGTCGAGCTTCTGCCCGGCGGAGAGCTGCTCCACCGTTCCGCAGGCGGCCGCGCCCGCGAGGACGGCACCGACGACGGCGGTGGCGATCAGGGTCTTGCGTATGGGGTTGATGATGGTCTCCTCATGGCTCCGATCACAGCGTGATCGATCAGAAGACTCCCCACTCGCCTACAAGGTTGTGCCCTACATCCGGCGATATCCGCGGCCGGGCACTCGGGTACCGCACATGAAAATCGTTGTCGTATGCTGACGTGCGTCCGCGCCGTACGACCCTCCTGACCGAGAGGACCCCCCGTGGCCGAGCCCAAGCCGCTGACGCCCCTGCCCTCGCAACGTCTCCCCGTCACCGTGCTGTCGGGGTTTCTCGGCGCCGGGAAGACGACCCTCCTCAACCACGTCCTCACCAACCGCGAGGGCCTGCGGGTGGCGGTGATCGTCAACGACATGAGCGAGATCAACATCGACGCGGCCCTCGTGCGCGGTGGTGAAGCGGCCCTCTCCCGCACCGAGGAGCGGCTGGTGGAGATGACCAACGGCTGCATCTGCTGCACCCTGCGCGACGACCTGCTGGAGGAGGTCGAACGGCTCGCCGGGGACGGCCGCTTCGACTACCTCCTCATCGAGTCCAGCGGCATCTCCGAGCCGATGCCGGTCGCCGCCACCTTCGCCTTCGCCCGCGACGACGGCGCCACCCTGGAGGACGTCGCCCGGCTGGACACCATGGTCACCGTCGTCGACGCCGCCAACTTCCTCGCCGAGCTGGGCACCGGCGACGACCTGGCCGAACGGGGCCTGGCTCCGTACGAGGACGACGAGCGCACCGTGAGCGACCTGCTGATCGACCAGGTCGAGTTCGCCGACGTCCTCGTCCTCAACAAGCTGGACCTGGTCGGCGAAGCCGACGCGGACCGGGTGCGCGGGGTGCTGGCACGCCTGAATCCGACGGCCCGTCTGATCCCCGCCGTGCACGGCCGGATCGGCGTGCGCGACGTCCTGGAGACCGGGCGGTTCGACCTGGAGCGCGCGCAGCAGGCGCCGGGCTGGGTGCGGGAACTCAACGGCGACCACGTTCCCGAGACCGAGGAGTACGGCATCTCCTCCCTGGTCTTCCGGTCCTCCGTGCCGTTCCACCCCGGGCGGCTGTGGGACTTCGTCACCGGTGACCTGGACAGCGGGGCGCACGGCCACGTGCTGCGCTCCAAGGGCTTCTTCACCCTGGCCGGGCGTGAGGGCGTGACGGGCCTGTGGTCACAAGCCGGATCCGTCGCCCGCTTCGAGCCGTCCGGGGTCCGGGACACCGACGCGCCCCACGCCCAGGAACTGGTGTTCATCGGTGTCGGCCTTCAGGAGCCGAGCCTGCGCACCGCCCTGGCCGGATGCCTGATGGCCGACGGCGAACAGCTTCCCGCCGACGATCCCTTTCCCCTCTGGGACACCGGGGACGTCTGCGATCTCGAACACGAGCACGCGAGTCCGGCGGCCGTCTAGCCGGAGCACGGGGGCTTCCGGGCACCGTGTCGGCGCCCGGACGGCCTTCCTGACGCGATGGGAGGCACACGCATGGACGAGACGACCCCCGGCGCATGGCGTACCACGGCGCAACGCACCGCGGTCCTCACAGCACTTCGGGCCTGCGACGGTTTCATCTCGGCGCAGACGCTGCACGCCGCCCTGGCTGCGGACGGCGTGGCGGTGGGGCTGACCACCGTCTACCGCACGCTGCGGTTACTGGAGACGGCCGGGCACGTCGACGTGGTGCGCGACCGTGACGGTGAGCGGCTGTACCGGCCCAGACCCGACGAGGGCCACCGCCACTACCTGGTCTGCCGGGAGTGCGGGCTCAGCCTCGCCGTCGACGCCGAGGAGGTCGAGCGGTGGGTGGCCAGGACCGCGCGTGACATCGGCTTCCACGCGGTGACCCACACGGTCGAGCTCACGGGCGTGTGCGACGGCTGCCTGTCCGGGCCGGACCTCCGGCCGGATCCTGACCGGTAGCAGATTCCGGAAGTCACGGCCGCACCCGTGCTCAAGACGTGGTGGACAGAACACGGTTGAATGCGCTGCCCGGCCGGCCGGTGAGTTCCTCCCAGGTGCCCTCCTCGACGATGCGGCCCTGCTCCAGGACGGCGATGCGGCCGGCGCGGCGGATGGTGGCCGGACGGTGCGCGATGACGATCGTCGTACGGCTCTCCTCCTCCAGAGCGGTAGCGAGTTGGGCGTCGCCCGCGTTGTCCAGGTGAGCGGTGGACTCGTCGAGTACCAGGACGCGCGGCCGGACCAGCAGCGCGCGGGCCAGAGCGATACGGGCCCGCTGGCCGCCGGAGAGCGTGGCGCCGCGCTCGCCGACGAGGGTGTCCATCGGGGCGATCCGGTCCACGCCGCACCGCCGTGCCGCCTCGGCCAGCGCCCTGTCGTCCGCCTCGGGAGCGGCGAGCCGCAGGTTCTCGGCGAGGGTGCCGTGGAAGAGGGGCGTGTCCTGTCCCACCAGCGTCACCGCACGCCGCAGTTCCGCATCGTTCACCTCCCGCATGTCCACGGGGTCGCCGTCGGCGGGCAGCAGCTGGACCGCGCCGGCTGCCGGGTCCCAGAAGCGGGCCAGCAGGTGGGCGCAGGTCGACTTGCCGGCACCCGAGGCACCGACCAGGGCGAGTGTCTGCCCGGGCGGGACGGTCAGTTCGACGCCGTCCAGCACGGGTGTGCCGCCGTAGTCGAAGCTCACGCCGTGCAGCCGGACGCCCAGCGGCCCGGGCGGCAGGGGGCGCGGCGCGGCGGGCGGCGGGGCCAAAGCGGGGGCCTTGACGGCGGCGTCGACGCGGGAGGCGGCGGCGCGCAGTGCCACGGCCTGGCTCAGGGCGCGGGCCGATTCAGCGACGGGACCGAGGACGGACAGGGCCAGCGCCATCGCCGCCGGAGCCCAAGCGCCGTGCAGCCGGCCGGAGGTCACGGAGTGCGCGGCCGCGGCCACCACGCCTAGTACCGCGGCCACGATGAGCAGGTCGCGGACCGCGGCGGCGACGGCCTCCCAGGTGGCCTCGGAGCGCTGGGCGGCACCCACCTGCCGGCCCCGCTCCGCCAGCTTGCGGCGGCGTTGCGCCAGGGCGCCGAAGGCGAGCAGTTCGCGCAGCCCGTCGACGGTCTCCACCGTGTCGGCCGACAGGTGCGCCACGGCCGTCCGGGTGCGCCCGCCGCGCACCGCGCGTGCACGCGCGTCGGCGAAGGGCGCAGCCGCGAGCAGGGCCGCCACCGGCAGCACGGCCGCAAGCAGCCAGGGCTCCACCGTGGCGAGAACGAGAGTTCCGCCGGTGAAGACCGTACCGGCCGCCAGCAGTTGGGCGGTGGTGTGGGCGTAGAAGAACTCCAGGGCCTCCACGTCGGCCATGGCGGTGGCGGCGAGGTCGCCGCTGCGCCGTCCCGCCACCCGGGCGGGCGCGCTGCGGGCCAGCCCGTCGAAGACGCGTACCCGCAGCGCTGCCAGCACCCGGTAGGCGAGGTCGTGCGAGAGGTCCATCTCCCGCCAGGTCATCAGGGCGCGCAGGGCGACGAGGGCGACGAGCGCGGTGACGGTGCCGGGCGAGGGTGCCCGCCCGTCGATGACGGCGGTTCCCACGGTGTGGGCGGCCAGGGTCAGCAGCGCGACGAGGGAGCCCTGTTCGAGGAGGGCGGCGGCGCAGGTGCGGGCTGTCATGGCCCGGTGCTCCGCCAGGGCGGGCAGCAGGGCGCGCAGCGCTCCTCGGGCGGGTGCGTCCGCGTCGGTGGCGGCGACGGTGCTCATGCGGCGAGTTCTCCTCGGTGGGCGCGGCCGGCCTCGACGAGCCGGGTGTAGACGCCGCCGGCCTCGACCAGAGCGGCGTGTTCGCCGACGGCGTCCACCCGTCCCGAGTCGAGGACGACGATGCGGTCGGCGTGCCGGACGGCCGCGAGCCGGTGGGCGACCACCAGGACCGTCCGGCCGCTCGCGGCGGACGCCAGCTCCCGGACGATGTCCGCCTCCCGGCGCTCGTCGACCGAGCTGGTGGCCTCGTCGAGGACGAGCACCGGGGCGTCGGCCAGCAGGGCCCGCGCGAGCGCGAGGCGCTGCCGCTGGCCGCCGGAGAGGGTGGCGCCCCGTTCGCCGAGGAGGGTGGCGTAGCCGTCGGGAAGGGCGGTGATCTCGTCGTGGATCCCGGCGGCGCGCGCCGCCGCGGTCAGGTCGTCGTCCGTGGCGCCGGGCCGGGCCAGGCGCAGGTTGTCGGCGATGGTGGCGTGGAAGAGGTACGTCTCCTGCGAGACGACGGCGATGCCCTGCCTCAGCGAGTCGAGCGCGTACTCCGTCGTGGCGCGTCCGTCGAGGGTGATCCGGCCCTCCTGCGGGTCGTGGTGGCGCAAGAGCAGGGCGAGGAGGGTGGATTTGCCGGCGCCGGAGGGGCCGACGATCGCGGTCGTCCGGCCCGCCTGCGCGGTGAACGAGACGCCGTCCAGGGCCGGGGCCGGTGCGCCGCCGTAGGTGAAGCGGACGTCGTGGAAGCGCAGTTCGGGCGGAGTCCGCAGGTGTGCGGAGGCCGTTCCGGTGTCCTGGACCGCGGGTTCGGCCGTGCGCAGGGCCGCGAGGCCGTCGGCGGCCGACGCCCCGAGGTATCCGGCGTGCCATTCGCGGGCGAGGTCGCGGACCGGGCGGAAACACTCCGAGGCCAGCAGCAGCACCAGATACGTGCCGGCCGCCGTGGTGGATCCGGTGACGGCCGACCAGCACGCCAGGAGGGCCGCGGCGACGGTGCCGCCCTGGATGGCGAGGTCGGTGATGCCGGTGTCGACCAGGGACACGCGCAGTTTGGCGACGGTTGCGCCGTGCAGCGCCGCGGACCGCTCCTCAAGGCGGGCGCGCGTGCGTCCGACCGCGCCCGCCGCGCGCAGGGCGGGCATGCCCTGGAGGGCTTCCAGGTAGTCCGCGCCCAGTCCTTCGTACGTGTCCCAGTGCTCTTTGCCCCGGGCTGCGAGGAGCCGGTCCCAGGCGCGTGGTCCGGCCAGGGCGAGGAGCAGGGCGGGGACGAGGCCGAGGAGGGCCCGGGGCTCGGTGGCGGCCAGGGCGGCGAGGACCAGGGGCGGCACCGTGAGGGTGACCAGGAGCTGGGGCAGGTAGCGGGAGACGTAGGCGTCGACGCCCTCCACCCCGTCGACGAGGGTGGTGCGGACGGCTCCGGCCCGGGCCGTGGTCAGGTGTGCGGGCCCCAACCGGCCCAGGTGTGCCAGGAGTTCGTCCCGCAGCGCTACCCGGACCCGGGCCCCGGCACGGGTGGCGGTACGCCGCTGCCCCACGGTGAGACCGGCACGGGCGCCGACGACGGCGAGCACAGCGGCCAGCAGCCACGGGAGCCGGCCGGTGTCTCCGTGTGCCAGGCCAGCGAGAGCGAGGGCCAGCAGGGCGGCCTGCGCCAGGTGGGTGAGGGTGACGGCACCCTGCAGGAGGGTGGCCGCGAGCAGGGGGCGCCGTGCGGGACGGGTGGCGCGGCGTAGCTCGGGGTGGACGATCACGTGGTGTTCTCCTCGTCGGCGTGGCGGGTGCCGAGGGCCAGCGCGTGGACGACCCAGTCCCGGCCCGGGGCGGCGCCGAGCGCGGCGCCGAGGTCCGCCTGTTGCCAGGACCCGACGGGCCGGGCGGCCAGCCCGTGGCGGCAGGCGGTGACATGGGCCAGGTGGACGGCGAAGCCGGCCCGCAGGTGAGCGCGGCGGATGTGCTCGGCGTCGGCGTCGGCGGGGCAGCCGACGGCGAGCAGGACGGCGCCCGCGTCCGCGATCCACGACTGGCCCGCGGCCCAGGCGGCCAGCGTCGGGCGGGCCTCTCCCGCCGCGTAGCGCCGCAGGGCCGCGCCGTCGGCGGCCCGCTCCACCAGCCCGGGCCGCGGCGGGCCTACGGCGGCACACCAGCGCAGGTCACCGGCGCCCGCCCGCGCGGCGGTGGTGAGGACCGCCAGCAGTGCCTCCGGGGAGGGAGCGCCGGGCAACGGCGGTGGGGCGCTGCGGCGCGCCAGCAGTTCCGCGGGCGCCGGCCGGACCTCCGGCGGCCCCGGGACGCGCGCGCCGTCGGACGGGTGCACCGGGCCCCGCCGGCCGGGCGGCGGGATGTGCACGGCGGCCAGTGGGCTCTCGGCACGTCCGTCCAGCCGTACGTCGGGCTCGCTCACGCCGAGCGCGCGGGCGGCCAGGTACAGCGCGGCGGCGGCGTGCCCGGTGTCGAGGAGCAGCAGGGGCCGGGCCCGGTGGCCGTAGTGGGAGACCGTGCGCCGAGCGGTCACGGAGAGCCGGGCCGTCACGCCCGGCGGTGTGCCGTCGGGTTGCCGGCCGAGGCGGTGCACGCGGTGGCGCAGCGGGTCGTAGCCGTAGCGTCCGGGCGGCAGGGAGCAGCCGGCGCCGACGGTCAGTTCGGTGTCCACCGGGTGCAGGGCACCGGCGGACGGAGCGGGCCGCAGCCGGCCGGAGCCGTCCGAGGCCGCCAGGGAGAGGCGCAGCAGCGCCTGCACGTCGAGATTCTCCGGCCCGGCCTCCGGGAAGGCGGTCGGCGGGCCCGGCCAGGCCCGGACGGCTCCCCCGGCGGGTGTGCCGGGGCCGGGGTGTTCCCGGGTGCGGGCGCGGGCGAGGGCGGCGACGAGGTCCGGCGGGCGGTCCTCGCGGGCGTGTTCCACGGGGACGGCCCTCACATGTGCGGCGGAGGCGCCAGGGTGAAGTCCTGCGGCGCGCTCGGCGGGTCGGTGCGCCATCCGCGCGCGACGGCGGCCTCGGACAGACGCGGGCAGCCGAAGTAGCCGAAGGCCGCGGGGGCGTTGGGCAGGAGTCCGGAGACGAGGACTCTGGCGACGCGCAGGGTGGTCTCGGCGACGTCCTCGGTGGTGAGGTCGAAGGTCATGACCCGGTGACCGCCCGCACGCAGCGCGTTCTCCAGCCGCTCCCGGCTGCCGGGTTCGACCGCGTCGACGGACACGGTGCCGAGGGCCGGTTCGGTGAACCGCCCGGCCTCGGCGGCCATCCGCTCGTCCAGCCACACCTGCACGTGCGCGCCCAGGTCCCGGACGTGCTCGAACTGCTCGCCGCACGCGTCGAGATAGCGGCCGTCGGCCCGGTGTTCCAGGTACAGCCCGCGGGCGAGCAGCCCCGCCTCGACAGCCTGGAAGACCCAGCCGTCGGGCCCGGTCAGGCCCTGGGTGAAGACCCAGGTGTGGACGGCTTCGAGGACGGCCTTGCGGGCGGCTTCGGCCGGGTCGTACTTGCAGGCGAATCCGGCCGCGTACAGGCCGAGGCGCGGGTCGTGGACGAGGGCGGCCATGCAGGGGGCGAATTCCGAGCGCATCTCGACGATGTGGACGTCGAGCGCGGACCCGGCGAGGTCGTCGGCGAGGCCGGGCACGCTCGCGGGGTCGATGCCCCGGGCCGGGCCGTCCAGGTGCCACCACAGTTCCAGGGCGTCCCGTTCGACGATCTCCAGCAGGCCGCGTTCCACGGCGTCGTCGAGGCCCTGGCCGGTGGCGATCCCGGCGTAGTTGAGGTGGTGGGTGCGGGGCAGCCGGCGCAGGTCGCCCTGGCGCCAGTTGAGGTGGGTGAGCGAGACGGGTGCCCAGACCTCGGCGGCGGTCCCGTCGGCGAGCGTTTCCGTTCCGCGCGTCCACAGGGCCGGGGTGTCGGCGGTGAGGGGGCGGTAGGGGAATTCGTCCCGGGCGTACTGCCAGGGCGCGTAGGCGGGCAGGTCCCCGGGGCCGTACAGGCGCAGGCCCTTCTCGGCCAGTTCGGCGGCGGTGGCACGCAGGGGGACGTCGGGGTGGCCGGGCGGCGGCACGCGGTTGCCGCAGTACCGCTCTATGCCCTCGGCTATCGCGGCGGTGCGGGCCTGCTCGGGGTCGCCGAAGGTGGTGCCGAGGGAGACCCGGTCGGCCGGCCACAGTCCGAGTCTGCGGGCGTCGGATATCTCGGCCGTGAGGGCGGTGTAGCGGGGAGGGGTGCCCGGGGGGTGCTCGACGGGTTTGACCTTGCGGACGATGCCGCAGACGGGGTCGACGAGTGCTTCCAGCGGCAGCTCCGTCATCGCAGGATCTCCTCGGCGGGGTCGGTGGGGGTGGGACGGGAGG
>NZ_JNXI01000029.1 GCF_000717055.1 Streptomyces iakyrus
AGGCCCTTCTGTCATGCCTCCGCACCGGCCAACTCACCCGATCCAGCACTCCGTTCGAATCGGGCCGACCATGCGAACGGATAGAGAACAGCCAGTTAGGCAGCCAATTTTGCGCGAGCCTCGAAGATCATGGCCCAAAATCGGGCACTAACGGGCAGGCTCAGAGACCTGCCCGATCCGCTGGCTAGCGTAATGGGCCATGATCACTCGCGCCAAATCAGCTCCAGCCCAAAGCCGCTCCACCGACCGCGCTCCACAGTCACCGAGTCAGTCGACAGCGCCATTCCTCCGCAGAGAGTGCTTAGGGATTCAAGGGTACAGCCACCGCACCCAAAACCTCGATCTTCCTGCGGCTACTCGACAAGACAGCGAAGCCTGCTGGCCCTACCGTGGGTTATAGAGCAGCCCCTTCCGGGAGGTCGCAAAGTTGACTGCGGATACCCTGCCGAATGGCGGATTCCCCCCCGAGCTCATCAAGATCCTCAAGCAGAGGCATCGCGAGGGCCGGAAGCTATTGCAGGAACTTGAAGCCACAGTCAGAGCCGCCCAAGTTTACGCGGAGGAGGGCACACTCCATCCTGACCTTCCGGAAGACTTCAAAGTTGCCGTGTCTCTGGCGATATCACCAGAAACAGAAAAGCTCTACACCAGGGTACGCAAGTGGACATTCCATGTCGACCGGCTCGCAGCCTCGGACCTCCCTCGCGATACTTTCAGGACTATCAAAGGGCTGCGCAAGCCGCCGGAATATAGCCTATCCGAAGTAATCAACGGAAAGGTTTCGCTCGAATCTTACCTTCGCCTGTTCACAGAGGCTATACAGAGCAGACTGGACGTGATAAACACTTGCCTTCCCGCTACCCCGCAGCACGTAAATAGAGTGACCCGAACCCGAGGGGGTGATGCCCCTAACTTCGGAAGGTCCGCAAGGATACTGGACGTGATGATTGCCTCACCTAGCAACCCCGAGGCACTCAAGGAGGTAGAGAGAATCAAGAATGAGATCAATTCATGGAACTCGAATCACTCACTACACTGGGGCATACATCTTCACCCGATGCGCTGGGAAGTAGACGCGCCAAGAGACTACGGCATTCCGGCCCAGTCGACCATTGACAGGGAAGTACTGGAAAGGGCTCATATACTTCTTGCTGTTTTCTGGGGATATGCGGGCAGGCCGACAGAAGAGGCCATCTCTGGAACGGTAGGGGAGATCACAAAGGCGAACGATCAGGGAAAGCCAGTTAAGGTGTACATCGCCGATAAGGATCTGCCGAAAACAACTACTGCCGAACAGCTTGTCGCATTTCGGGCGATGGAAAGTAAACTGAAAAAGCACGGACTTGTCGGATATTACGATGACACCACTGAGGCTAAAAAGCTTGAATCCTTGGTGCGATTTGATTTGAATAGCTATGTAGGCCGTTACGGCAGGCACAGTGACGCAAAATAAGATTCGGCATCGCACACAGTGCAAGCCAAGGGGCATCCAGCCCCTCATACGTGCTCGCACAGGAGCGCCCTCCCGGGCCGTCCTCGGGCCCTGGAAGGGCGCTCAACGATGACCAACGCCGACAGCTGCCGACAGCTCAGCAGCAGGTCAGGACGTTGATCGATAAGGCGGTCGCAGGTCACAGCCGCCGATGATCAGTTGTGGCTGAACCGAGACTGCAGCCGGCTCACCTCACAGCAATTGCCCCAAGCCTCGGAGAGGCATGGCAACTCGCTATGAGAAGTCCGCACCATTTCCCAGGCCGGACTGTGCATCCTGGCCATCTTCCTCCGACTCCGCCAGGTGATCCAAGTCAAAAAATCCTAGTTGTCGCGGTACGTAATCACGATGCGTGCCGCTGCGGACTTGTCGGCTGCGGCAGCTTGACTGAAGAGGCTCATGAACTCTGTCCCTGCCTCAGGATGACCCAGCTGTCCAACTAGCTGGCCGTAGTAGCGAGCCAAAGCGGCCATCAGGGGCCCGTCACCGCTTTGGACCTCTGCGGCGCCGTTGCGCAGACCCGTAAGAAGGAAGGGCAATGATGAAGCGGAGACCCAGGGCTGGGTCACGGCTTGGATGGAGAACGTTTGCAGGTTGGCAGCCCTGTGGGAGGGCAGCGTTGCTCGCCAAAGGCCCACATACGCAGCTGCCAGCCATGCAGCAGCATGGTTCGGTTCAGAAACGATGACCTTCGCGGCCGCGTTGAGGACCAGCCGCACCACGGCCTGCGCATCAGTCCAAGCCGTCGGCCGTGCGATCGCTGCAGCTACGGCTCGCGCCTGCCATCCGTCGGCTTGTGCGGCGAACCCATACAGCTCGCTGGAGAAGGGTATATCCATGTAATAGTGCCGGAGGAGTTCGGCCCTCAGAACCATTGCCTCCTGCGGTGCCACGATCTCCTCGCGCTGGCACGCGTCGATCAGGGCAAGCGTTCCGAATGCAGCCACGCCCACTGACCGGGCAACTGTGCGCAGAGCTCGGTCGTCGCACCACAACACCAAGTTGTGCTCCTTGGCGTGGTCCAAGGCCGTAAGCCATGCCTGTGGGGTACGGTCCGCAGGCATCCCCGGCAATGCGCGCAGCTCCGGCCGCGCCACCCGCGGTAGTTGACGAACTAGATCAGCGGCACGCTCGAGTGTCCTTCGCAGGGCACTCATCTGTTCCTCCGGAGCAACATGAAGAGTTGCCCGTGCCTCTTCCTCATTCCAAACCACCATGGCATCGGACCGCAGGGCGAAGGACTCGAGGGCGTGGAAGGCGTCGCCAACGATCTGGTCAGTTGTCACGATGCTCTGGCAGGAGCCGAGGAGCCGTTCGGCGGTACCCGGCTCCAACAGGGCGAGAGACACCGCTGCGCTCGAATCCATGACCACCCGCCCGGTCAGCGCAGCCTGAACGGCAGTTGCTTCCCACGCGGCCGACGTCGGGTCGGATGCGAAGAGGCCGGGAGGTTCCTCGGTGAGCCGTACACACACCTCGGCGTAAGATCGGCCGTTCATCAGGGCCAGCATCCCTACAGGGAGCTGGCCCTGCGCGATGCGTTCTCGGAGCTCGCGGCGGTCCTCATCTTCGTACTCGCGGCGCAGACTCCGGCCAAGTTCTTCGAGTAACACGCCCGGATCGCTGGCATCGAGAGCGCGGAAATACACACTATTGGGGAAGCGTTCCAAGTAATTGGAGCTCGCTTCACGCAGAAGTTCAGCCGCCTCCGCGGTCATGGGTTGCGTCGTAGTTGTTCGCCAAAGGAGAGCTGCCAGGAAGCGCCCCAGCAACTCTTCGTCCTGTGGCCAGTTCTGCATCAGTTCCAGCGCTCGGCCCACAAATTGCGGATCAGCAGAAAAACGGGCGCCGAGCTGGACCCACAGGATCGCTTCGTCGCGGCGTCGTGGCGCGGCCGCTTCGCCAAGTTCGGCGAGTGTCTGCCACGCTTCGTCGGGCTGTGCCCGTGTGACATAGCACTTCACTAGGGCCCAGCGTGCGTCGAGGTTGTGCGGGTCTAGGCGTAGGAGTGTGATGGCCGCATCTGTGGCCTGCTCCCAGTTTCCTGCGGCGGATTCCGTCTCAACGAGCAACTCGTACATGGCGCCCTGCGCAGCCCAACCCGGGCCGGCAATCCGCAGGGCACTATCAGCACATTCTTTGGCCTTCTCGTAGTTCCTGGCGCGTTGGAAGCCACGAGCGGCCAATGTCATCAGCTGCGGGTCACGCAAGTGCGTCGCGGACTCCTGCAGGGTGGCCGCAGCCTTCTCGGGATCGCCGAGTTGCTGGTAGCGCTGCGCCAGTTTCACGGCGATCGTCGGGTTCTGGTTCGCGTTGGCACGCAGAAGCGACAGGTCGCCGCCTGCTGTGCCGCTGACGGCGTGGGCAAGCTTCTCTAGATCAGCTACCGCCTCGGGATAGTCGTCCTTCAGGTGAGAGAGATCGGGCAGGGCCTGCCCGGACTCCACCAGCCCCATTGCCGCCATCAACTGGTCGGGTCCCGATCTCGCTGCGTCCCAAGTGCGTTGCCAAGCCTCCGCTACCCGCTCATCCTCGCTGCTGTCAGCCCGGCGTTCCTCGAGCACAGCCAGCACCTGTGCGCGTATAAACCGGCTAGTCACCACGGCCAACAGTTCATGCGCACGCTGTTCGCGGCCCGTCAGCGCCGCAATCAGGGCACTTTCCCCCAATACCCGAGGATCTTCCGCTTCTTGCGCGTTAGCGTCCCCTTCTGGAGCCGGCTGGCAGATCGCCCACGCGGTTGCCAGATCCTGGCTGGATACTGCGGCCCGCATTGCAAGGACGACTGCCTCCGCGCTGTCACCGAACCATTCTCGACGTGCGTTACGCACTCGGAGTGCAACAGCCAGAGCTTCCTGCGCGTCAGCGAGCCTATTGCGAGTGGCACGGCGCCTGGCTCGCTGGAGCAGAGCCTGTGCAAGTTCCAGCCCGAGCTGAGGAAAACGTGCGAAATCTGCTTCACGCAGAGGTGGCAGAGCTTGGTCAATTCGATCCTGCGCCAGGAGGATCCGCGCCCGTAGGAGACGTTGCAGAGCCTGTCCGCTGCCAGCAGGATCAGTCCACCGGTTCAGGTGGTCCAGGGCTGCGTCCCAGTCCTTATCGAGGGCGGACCACACGGAGTGGACCAATGGCGAGTCGAGGCCTACATGGGCCGCTAGGTATGAACGGGCGCTGCCCTCGGTCAATGTTTCTGCCTGTAGGGCAGCCTGGACGATCAAGAGGTCGCGAGGATAGCCCCCCTCGCGTACGGCCCGGTCATAGAACGAGAATGAGGCACTCTCGGCATCGTAAGCGGAGGCCAATTGGCCAAGCCACGGAAGCGCGCGGATAGGGGCGTTGGAGAGCCAGGGTGGCTCATGCTTGGCCCATTGCTCGAGTATGTCGTTCCGCGCAGACCTACCAGAGGGAAGGTTGTTGACCACCGCTTCCACGTCAGGCCAGTGATCACACAACTGGCGAGCTTCCTCTTGGAGTAACGGTGGCAACGTGGCTAGCGCCTTCTCGAAAGCGGCATGAGCCGCCTTTAGCGAGGCGCTGCCGTCGGTCACGTACTGCTTGTCGATGTATGTGACGTGGCTGTTGTCACCCACCGCAGAACCGATGATTGCTCCGCCAGCCGCCACCGCGCCGGGGCCAGCGAGAACCGTCGGTGCGTCCTCGACCGGTGCTTCTTCACTTCCCAGAGAGGAGGTTCTACCCTTGCGACGAATCCAGGAGAACGGCGTCACCGTTCACTGCCTTCCCCGAGAGCGCTGTCTGTGATGTCACCACCAGCGGCGATCCCGTCGCGACCCGCTCGCACGTCATCCGCATTCCGCCTCGCCGCAGTACGACTGGGCGACGACTGGGGGCCGGTCACCTTCGAGTTTTTCCCTATCGCGGAGCCAGTGATGTCACCGCCCGCCACGACCGATCGGCGGCCGCCCCGCACGCGGCGCCCACCCGCGCTCCCGCCTCCTGGACTTCGGAACAACGCGATCAGAGAGACCAGCAAGCCGAGCATCGCGACAACCGCACCTGCCACCCCTACGGTCCGCTCTGTCGTGTCAGGGTCCGCGAAAACGGCGACCAGGACCAGCCCAACGGTCGCCACGCTGGTCAGCGCAACCGTCACCGCTATCCAAATGCGCCCAGTCCCCGCCATAGCCACCTACTCACCGATCCTTCGTCAACACCCGTTCTGTACCGAAGAACGGTGAGTGCCTTCATCAGCCCTCTAATGAGAAGATAGCGGCAAGACACCTGATCAGCAGCACAAAAGCTTGAAGCCGACGGACTGGTCGAGGTGGGAGGCGGAGCCCGGAGTCGTAGGTGTCCAGCCCTCACACAGGGCAAGCCGAACAGCAACAGTTCGTAGCCACACGACCTGGGACCACCGCTGGGCAGAGACGTCCGCGCAGTACACAGACGTAGATGTGGAGTGGGCTGAGGTCGAGGACGAGCCCATGAAGCCTGAGCGCCTCTGGTAACGGTCTCCCGTACGAGCACTGGCACTGCACGTAGATGACTGGAGAAGAACAGAGAGCCCCGGATAATTGCCGAGGCTCCCTCTCGTTCACAGGGCTGCCGCTCAGGGGCGTCCAGGCGTGACCGGCCTACGTCCGCGGCTGGTCGCTACGCGCAGCACGTCCCGGAGTGCACTGGTCAGCTGGGCTGCAAGAACTTGCAACTCCTCCAGCTCTTCAGTCTCGTCGTCGAGCACCTGACGTGCATACTGCAGCAGTTGAGACGCCATACCGAGTTGGTACGCCTCGATGTGGTCCGCCAGGCGGGAAACGTAGCCGCCTTGGTCGTCGGCGCTCAGGTAGCACGGTTTGCCGTCCGGCCCGGCCCACGGGAGAAGTCTCAGATCGTCCCGTGACGTCATCGCTGCACCCGCCCCTCGGTGGCCTCCATGTCGGGCGCCGACGCGCCATTGCATGCCGAGTGGCAAACGCAGCCACAAGCCTCGTAGATCAATGGAAGGTCGACCGGTGCCGAGGTCGACTACTTGATGCGACTCGTGCATTCGGCCGGCTCCAGTTCTCGGTGGAAAATCCGTAGTGGACTCCGTGCACGCCTGGTGGGTGCCGATCTGGCAAGCAGTCGAGCAATACGGGATGGCCGTGGCGCCCGGGCCAAGGGTCTGCCGCCGCTTGGGCATCAGTGAGCCCCCTGGAGTGTCGACCAAGCGTCGGTCGGCAGGTACGGAGCAATCACGACCGTCGGGAGCCGCCGGGCGGCGCGCGCCTCGTGCGCCAGTACGCACGGGCGGACCAGTGCAGTGTCCTCACCCCTGAGCGGGTGACGGTGACGCAGCTTGTCGGCGGCCCGCTCCAGGACGAGCGTCAGCGGCACTCAGCGGCCCAGCACGGTAGCGGGACGAGGCGATCCGACCGGCCCTCGACGCCCTGCCCGCATCTTCTAAGCACATGGTCAACGACTGCAAGGGCGCAACCGATCGAGGCCCCACGTGCCACGTGCGTGCCAGATCGTGCGGGGAATGGCGGGTGCCAGGTCGACGGTCAGGCAGGCCTCCCTGCCACTTCGCCGCAGGTGAGCGCAGGGACTGTTGCCAAAGAGCCCGAGCTTCCCAAAACTGAGTGACGACCATCCGAGTCTTGCGGGCGACAGGCGCGCACCACAAGCGCACCCGATCTAGCGGGGAATCACGGTGAAGGCGTCCCTGCCCGAAGAAGTCGCCATCCGGCCGCCCAGGTCAGCGCCCCGATCGCCCCCAAATGCCCACAGCTGCTTCCCAAGCATGAGAGCGCGAGTCGCAGTGAGCCCAGTCCAGGGACCTGACCCACTGAGGCGCCCGGCTGCCCTCTGCTCGTTTGGTCCTCGTTAAGTGTCGGGAGGAAATCTCGGATCGTAGTCTGTCAGCGTGCCATAACGAGAGGATCTTCTTATGGACAACGACGCAAAGACTCAAGGTGAAACCAATTCGGACATTGCGAGCAATGACGAACGTTGTCCGAGATGGACGGATCTTATATCCTCACTGGCTGCCCTGGTGACCATCATTGGGCTCCTCATCTACGGAACAACTCGCTTCGCTCAGGCGGCGTTTTATGCACGTCTTGGATTGACTCCGGAAGACGTCGGTTTGACTCCTGCGCTGACCCTGGGAAGGGTGGCAGGGGTGATACTCGTACTCACCGCAATCTGCCTGATAGTCCCACTTAGCGCGATCACCATGGTTCGCAAACACGGGCCAACATGGTCCGCCTTTACCCCCCCGCTGGCATACGCGCTTTTGATTCCATTTTTGCCAGCATCGAACCGCTGGGTGGCTCTTGGCGTTATGGCGACCTTGTTTATATTCTGTGCGTACACGGCAAAATCACTACAGGGCGTCCCGGAAATTTCGGAGAAAGTGACTCATTGGCTAAAAGGGCGGTGGGCTGGAATTAGTGTACTTGTGGCAATTCTTGTGGCCGCTGTTTTCGGAGCGGCAGGCGCCCTCGGCTATCGCGCGGCTGGTTTCGTTTGGAGAGGCGAGGAGCTCCCCTGTAGCTGCGTCAGAATATCTTCATGGAATATCATGTTGCCATGGGTGTCCGGAAGTGAAGGGGTTATGGGACTGGAGGCAAAGCCTGCCAGATTGAGCTGGGTTAGCCCAAACCTGAAAAAGGAGGGGTGGCAGAAAGGTGGGCCGCTTTTCTATCTAGGCACAAATCAAGGAATGTACTATTTGTACGAGGTGAATAGCCATCAGGCGTTGCGAATTCATACCTCTCTCGTGCTTCTCGAAACTAAGGGCCGCGCCTTCGTATGGAAGTCATGAGTCTCGAAACCGGTTCTTCTCAAAGCACAGGAAAGTGAAAGATTCGGAGCGTGTCCCGCAAGGCGGCACCCATCAACCCTGATAGCGGGGGGGCACGAGCACGCCGTCATGGCAATATTTTTCCACTTGCCAGCGGCAGCTTCAGTGACGCCGGTCAACTGGTTGGTTCTAGGGGCACAGTGGGTCGTGGACTATTTGTGGACTGAGCCCACCCGACCTGGCATGGGCAGGGCAGTGACCTGCTGCTCTATCCAGGACGCAAGGGGCCTCCGGAGCCGTGTGCGCAGGTTCGAATCCTGCCGGGGGCACTCGCCTGGTCTGCGTTCGGAGTTGAATCGAGACCTGGGTGGATGTCGACAGAAGAGGGCGGGAGTCGGGTCACTGGCTCCCGCCCTCTTCTCGTTGTGGCTCACATGCTCCGAGGGCTCTCGAACGGGACGAACGCGTCATCCTTTCGCATCGCGCACAGCGCCCAGATGATGAAGCCCGAGACGGTGATCATGATGATCGACCAGAGCGGGAAGTACGGCAGGGAGAGGAAGTGGGCGATGATGACGAGGCCGGCGATGATGACGCCGAGGACGCGCGCCCATGTTGACCCCATGAACAGGCCGAAGCTGACGGCGAAGGCGATCACGCCCAGGGTGAGGTGGATCCAGCCCCAGGCCGTGAGGTCGAACGCGAAGACGTAGTTCCGCGTCGAGACGAAGACGTCGTCCTCGGCGATCTCCGCGATGCCGCGCATGATGTCGAGAATGCCGCCGAGCATGAGCATGATGGCCGCGAAGACGGTCACGCCGGTGGCCCATTCCCGCAGTGACGTACGGGCGCTGTCCGGGTGTGTGGTGGTCATGCCGGCTCCCTCGCTTCCCCGGTCACCCCCCCGTGTCGCCCCCCTGTCGCCCGCGTGCGCCAACGTCATCCGTTTTCAGCGTGCACGGGCGGGATGGGGGACGCCTCACCCGGGAAGGGTGAAGCACGCGATCGCAGAACAAGGCACCACTTTCGCCCCAAACGCACCATTGTTCTACCGTGGAGAGGAACGACGCTGCTCATCCCCTCACCGATCATCGAGGTGACGGTCATGACGGAGACCACTCAGCGCAGGAACACAGCGGGCCGGCAGGACGGGGCGACATCGCAGGGCGGGAAGGGCGCTCCCGGCACCCGTGGGAACACCGCCATCGCGGACACGGTCGTCGCGAAGATCGCGGGCATGGCGGCCCGGGAGATTCCCGAGGTGCACAACCTCGGCGGAGGAATGACCAGGGCCTTCGGGGCTGTGCGTCAGCGGGTGCCGGGCGGGGGCAGTGGGGTCACCCAGGGGGTGAAGGTCGAGGTCGGCGAGCGTCAGGCCGCCGTCGATCTCGATGTGGTCGTCGAGTACGGCGCCGCCATCGCCGACACCGCGGCGGACGTCCGGACGAACGTCGTCAACGCCGTGGAGCGGATGACGGGTCTGGAGGTCGTGGAGGTCAACATCGCCGTCGACGATGTCCATCTGCCCGACGAAGAGGAGGACGAGTCCGAGCAGCAGGAGGGCAGGCGGGTGGCCTGAGGGCCGGAGGCCCGGGGTCAGTAGACCTCCGGGGCCGCCCCGGGGCCGCACGGCACGCGTACGTGCTCCCCGTGGCCGCAGTGGACGATCCGGTCGCCGAGGCCGATGGCGTCGGCCTCGGCCTCGGCCAGGAACGCGGAAAGCGGCGAGCGCATCACCGTGTAGTCCCCGTAGTGCACGGGCAGCACGAGCCGGGGGTCGATGCGACGGGCGAGTTCGGCTCCCTGCGCGCCGTCCATGGTGACGACGAAGCCCCCGGGCAGGCGCGTGCCGCCCAGGTGGAGGACGGCGAGGTCGGCGGCCGGGAAGTGGTCGGTGATCTCGTCGAGGCCGTCGTAGACGAGTGTGTCGCCCGAGATGTAGAGCCTGATGCGGGGCGGCCCACCGGCCGGGCCGAACTCCAGCATGCTTCCCATCACCGGGGGCAGCAGCCTGCGCAGCACGGCGTGGCCGGCGTGCCGGGCCGGCAGGGCGGTGACCGTCACCTCGGCGCCGTCGCGCCGGAGGGTGAGCGCCTTCCAGGTGCGCAGCCCCGCCGTGCGGTGGAACCCGTGCACGGTCCTGAGGCGGCGGGCCGCGTGCGGTGTGGTCAGAATCGGCACCGTGTGGTCCAGGTGCCGGCGGGCGCGGCGGTCCCAGTGGTCGCCGCGCAGGTGGGACAGCACGACCGCGTCGAGACGGGGCAACTCGTGCACGTCGAGGGCGGGTTCGGTCAGGCGGCGGGTCAGCAGGCCGTGTCCGAGGTAGGCGTACTGCCCTCGGTGCAGGAAGTTCGGGTCGGTGAGGAGGGTGAGCGGGCCGTACGACAGCAGCACCGTCGCATTACCGATGAAGTGGATGTCGATCGCGTCGCCGGTGAGGTGAGAGTGGTGGTCCCGCCGGTCGTGGTGGTCTTGCCCGTCGTGGTGGTTCTTTGGCTGCGGCATGGTGCCCTCCGGTTTTCCCTGAAGGGGGTACGCATGGGAACCGTCAGGCCGAGCGTTTGCGCGGGGTCGACTTCTTCGCCGTCGTCTTCTTGGCGGTGCTCTTCGACGCCGTCTTCTTGGTCGTCCCCTGCCCCTGTCCCTGTCCCTGCCCCTGGCCCGACTTGGCCGTCGACTTCTTCGCCGCCGTGGTCTTCTTGGCCGCCGTCTTCTTCGCGGTGGACGTCGACTTCTTGCCGCCGGTCTGCTTGGGGGCCGCGCGGGCCGTCTTGCGCTGCGGGAGCGACTTGACCTCGGCGTGCTCGGCGTCCTCGCCCCGGGATTCGCGGGCCGCGCGGACGCTGCTCTCCAGGGCCGCCATCAGGTCCAGGACCTTGCCGCCCGTGGCCGGTTCCGGGGCCTGGGGCGGGGCCTCGCCGGCGGCCTTAGCCGCGATGACCTCCTCCACTGCCTCGCGGTACTCGTCGTGCAGGTCCTCCAGGTCGACCTCGCCCAGGGTGTCCATCAGCGCGTCGGCCAGATCCAGTTCCTGGTCGCGGACGGTGACGTTGGTGTCCGGGGCCAGGCCCTCAGGGGCGCGGACCTCGTCCGGCCAGAGCAGGCCGTGCATGGCGATGGCCTCGCCGACGACCCTGAGCATGCCCAGGCGCTCGCGCCCGCGCAGGGCGAACTTCGCGATCGCCACCTTGTTGCTGCGCTTGAGGGCCTCGCGCAGCAGCGTGTACGGCTTCGCTGCCGGGGCACCGCTCGCCTGGAGGTAGTACGCGGCGTCCATCTGGAGCGGGTCGATCCGGTCCGCCGGGACGAAGGCCACGATCTCGATCGTCTTCGCCGTCGGGATGGGCAGGCTGGACAGGTCCTCCTCGGTGATCGGGATGATCGTGCCGTCCGCGTCCTCGTAGCCCTTGCCGATCTCCCCCTGGGTGACTTCACGGTCCTCCAGTTCGCAGAATTTGCGGTAGCGGATGCGGCCGCCGTCCTCGGTGTGGATCTGGCGGAAGGAGATCGAGTGGCTCTCGGTGGCATTCACCAGCTTGATCGGAATGCTGACCAGGCCGAACGAGATGGCGCCGTTCCAGATGGATCTCACGTGCTGCACCCTTCCGGTCACGCTCGGGAGTGTTCGTCATGGTTTGCGTGGGATTCTTATCGTATGGCGCCTATCACAGTGGTGGAGGGGCGACGGCTCGCTCTCAGCAATCTGGAGAAGGTGCTGTATCCCGCCACCGGCTTCACCAAGGGCGAGGTGCTGCACTACTACGCGACCGTCGCCGAGGTCCTGCTGCCCCATCTGCGGGACCGGGCGGTGTCCTTCCTGCGGTACCCGGACGGTCCGGACGGGCAGGTGTTCTTCACGAAGAACGTGCCGCCGGGTACGCCCGAGTGGGTCACCACCGCCGAGGTGCCACGGGCCGAGGGGCCCTCGCGGATGGTCCTGGTGCAGGATCTGCCGAGCCTGATGTGGTCGGCGAACCTCGTGGCCGAGTTCCACACCCACCAGTGGCTCGTCGACACCCCGGACGAAGCCGACCGGATCGTGTTCGACCTCGACCCGGGGGCGCCGGCGAGCATCGTGCAGTGCTGCGAGGTCGCCTTGTGGCTGCGGGAGCGGCTCGCGGCCGACGGCATCGAGACCTACGCCAAGACCTCCGGCTCGAAGGGGCTGCATCTGCTGGCCGCCGTGCGGGGGGCGTCCTCCGAGCGCGTGTCCGAGTACGCCAAGGCACTCGCCGTCGAGGCCGAGAAGGCCATGCCCCGCCTCGCGCTGCACCGGATGACCAGGAGCCTGCGCCCGGGGAAGGTCTTCGTCGACTGGAGCCAGAACGCCGCCCGCAAGACGACGGCGACCCCCTACACCCTCCGGGCCCGCCCCGAGCCGACCGTCTCGGCCCCGGTGACCTGGGGGGAGGTCGAGGAGTGCCGGGCACCCGGCCGGCTGGACTTCCACGCGGTCGACATCGCCCCGCGGGTCCAGGATTACGGCGACCTGCTGGCTCCCCTGCTGGACGCGGACACGGCCGGGACGCTCCCATAGCCGGACGGCCGACGGATTCCCGACGGGCGTCGCCGTGGTCAGGTGCCGTGTCCCGCCCGGTCGGCGCCGGCAGCGGCTCTCAGACCCGCGTCCACGTGTTCCGGTCGTGGCGCATCCTCACACCCGCGTCCACGTGTTCCGGTCACGGCGCCCCCTCACACCCGCGTCCACGTGTTCCGGTCGTGGCGCATCCTCACACCCGCGTCCACGTGTTCCGGTCGCGGGCCATCGCATGCAGGGCCTCCACGTCCGCCGGTTTCAGGACGCCGCCCCGCCGGGACAGGCCCTCCACCTCCGCGGCCGTCAGGACCTGGACCTCCCGTGGGGCGGCCGGGACCGACAGCGTCGCCGGGTCCACCAGGGCGAGCACCGGGCGGACCTCCGCCGTCAGGGCGTAGGAAACGCGGTCGGCGTCGGAGCGGACACGGCGCAGGAGGGGGTACGGGTCGCGGCGGCCCAGGGTGATCATGGGGTCGGCGATGCGGACGCGCTGCCTGCGGGCGTGGAGGGAGTGGACGGCGTAGAGGCCGCCGGGGCCGATCAGCAGGTGGTGGATGCGGTCGCCGCCAGGGAGTGGCACGGAGTGCAGGGCGTGCCAGCCGGCCCCGTCGAGGCGGTCCAGGGCGTCGCCGACCGTCTGCTCGGCGGCCAGGGCCCTGCGGCGCGGGTCGGGGCGCAGCCGGTGAGTGGGACCGGGGTCGCGGTCGAGGGCGACGACGAGGGCCTCGCCTGGGCGGTTGGGGGCCAGGTCGTCGTCGGGGTGGAGGGCGAGACGGGCCAGTTCGGCGGGGGTCGGCACCGGGGGCGGCCCCACGGTCACGGGGCCGGTGATGAAGGGGCCGAGGGCCCGCAGGACGTCGTCCTCGCGGTCCTGGCCGAGCAGGTTCACCCGGGCGGCCTCACGGTCGTACCAGGCGATGTTCCTGCCGTCCGGGAGGCAGACGTACAGCCGTTCCCGGCCGTGCCGCCAGGTCGGTATGACGCGCAGTCCGTTCATGCACCATCACCCCAGTCCATGGGAACAGGCGGGGTGCTGCGGGGGCAAGAACCCGGTTACCTTGGAGAGGAGTTGGGCCTGCCCGCGGACCCTCGGGCGGTAGACGTGGGGAGGCGCCGTTGCGTACCCGCAGTAAACCCGACGTGCCCGCTCCGGAGAGTCCGTGGAGCGAGGTCGTCCCCGGGCTCTGGATGGGCGGTCACGAGTACACGGGGGCCTTGGGGCGCCTGGAGTTCGCCGTCGTGCGGAACGAGTTCGACCTCGTGCAGACGCTGCTGCGACTGCCGGGGCACGGGCCCGATCCCGGCGTCCGGCACCATGTGTGGCCCATCCCCGACGGTCCCCTGGACGGGACGCAGCTCGCCGGGGTGATCCGGCTGGCCGAGGCGGCGTGCGAGGCGCTGAGCGAGGGCCGCAGGGTTCTCGTCCGCTGTTACCACGGGTACAACCGCTCCGGTCTGGTCGTCGCGCACGCGCTGATGCGCCAGGGCAGCTCCGCCGAGGCGGCGATCCGGCTGATCCGGGACCGCCGCTCGCCCTGGGCGCTGCACAACGACCTGTTCGTCGAGTACCTGCGGGCCGGGCTGGCCACGGCCCGGCTGCTGGAGGAGCTCACCGAGTAGCCCGGCGGCTCACCGAGCAGCCCGGCAGCTCACCTCGAAGCCCGGCAGCTCACCGACCAGCCCGGCAGCTCCTCGAGAAGCCCGCCACCCGTACGGCTTCCCGCCCGCGGGCGCGCACATCCGGCCGCCCTCTCGCGCAAAATGGGACTTCCCCATGAATAAGGTGTACGCGGCCGACGGTCGCGTCCGCCCGTGTGATCGCCCACGAACGCCAGGAGTGCAGTGCCCCTCAGCCGCCCCGGACAGGCCGCCCGTCGCCTCGCCGTCGTCGCCCTCCTGCTGGCCGCCGCCGTGGGCTGCGGGGACGCCGGGGGGCTGGAGGGCGCGGGGTCGACCCCGACGGCGCAGGGGCCGGCCCGGCTCTGGCCGGAGCTGACCCCGGCGTCGAGCCCGGCCTTCGAGATCGGCGAGGTGAACACCGAGGTGGTCAAGGGAGTGGAGGTCCCCGGCGACGACATCCGCCGGGTGGACCCGGTCGGGATCGTCCGGGCCGAGATCGCCCGGCACCCCGGCGAGTACGACGGCGGCGACGCGCCCTACCGCGACACCAAGCGCAGGATGGCCGGCTGCGCGAAGGGCCCGGGGCACGGGAGGTGCCCGGTGCTCAGGCCGTACTACCGGGACCTGACCGGCGACGGCCGCGACGACCTGACCCTGGGCTTCCCGCTGCTGCCCGGCAAGACGACCGCGGTCCGCGTCTACACCGTCGAGAAGCACCGGCTGGTGCAGGTGATGGCCTGGGAGGACGCGCTCAGCGGTGTCGAGCTGGCCGGGCGCTCCCTGGTGATCCGCTCGCCGTCGGAGGTCGCGGGCTACGAGTACCGCCTGCAGTGGACCTGGGACCGGGACCAGCGGGCCATGCTCCTCACCCACGACGAGATGCTGCGCACCGGCCCGCGCAAGCACTCCCGGCCTCCGTCGGCCTCCCCCGGCGCCGTCCCGTCCGGCTCCGGGCCCGCCCCGTCCGGCTCCGGGTCCGCCCCGTCCGGCTCCGGGTCCGCCCCGTCCGGCTCCGCGTCCGCTTCTGCCTCGGTGAGCGGCGGATGAGGCCCGTGCTGCCCCCGTGGTCCGGGACGCTCGCCGCGAAGGCCGCCGCCTTCATCACGGTGATGTGCTGCGCCCTGGCGGCCCTGCTCGGCGTCCTGGTGCACGTGCAGGTGACGAACCAGACCGTCGGCCAGGCCCGCGACCAGGCACTGCAACGGCTGACGCAGGCGACGGAACGGTACGAGGCCGGGGACACGCTGCGGCGGGGCGCCGGGGTGGACCCGCCGGAGCTGCCCGGGGAGCTGCGGGACCTGGCGGTGGCCGGGGACCGCGGCACGATGGTCGCCGAACGGGAGGGACGCCCCACGATGTGGGCGGCGGGTCCCGTCGACGGCGAGCGGGCGCTGGCCGTCGCGGTCGACTACTCGCAGCAGGCCCGCACGATCGAGGGCCTGGACCGGGCGATCCTGTGGTCGTCGGGCCTGGCGATCGGGGCGACGCTGCTGGTCGGGGCGTTCGCGGTGACGCGGGTGACGCGACGGCTGCACACCACGGCGCTGGTCGCGCGGCGGATCAGCGCGGGCGATCTGGACGCGCGCGTGAACGACCCCCGCACGGGCCCCAGCACGGGTCCCCGCACCGGCCTGCGGACAGGCCCGCAAGCCGGCTCGCGCACGGGCCCGCGCAGGAAAGCCGGCCCGCAGGACGAGGTGGCCGCGGTCGCCGCCGCGCTGGACTCCATGGCGGCCTCGCTCCAGGGCAAGCTCCTCGCCGAGCAGCGCTTCACGGCGGATGTCGCGCACGAACTGCGCACGCCGCTGACCGGGCTGCACGCGGCGGCCGAGCTGCTGCCGCCGGGCCGTCCCACGGAGCTGGTCCGCGACCGGGTGGCGGCGCTGCGCACGCTCACCGAGGACCTGCTGGAGATCTCCCGGCTGGACACCGGCCGGGAGCGGGTGGAGCTGGACACCGAGCGACTGGGGCCGCTGGCCGAGCGGGCGGTGCGGGCGGCGGGGAACGGCACGGAGGTCAGGGTCGTACGGGATGTGTCCGTGGAGACGGACCGGCGGCGGCTGGAGCGGGTGCTGGGCAACCTCGTGGCGAACGCGCACAAGCACGGGCGGGGGCCGGTGGTGCTGACCGTGGACGGTCCGGTGGTGACCGTTCGCGACCACGGGGACGGGTTCCCCGAGTACCTGGTCGCCCACGGGCCGCAGCGGTTCCGCACGGAGGGCGGTACGCGCGGGCACGGGCTGGGGCTGACCATCGCGCGGGGGCAGGCCGAGGTGCTGGGAGCGCGGCTGGAGTTCGCGAACGCGCCGGAGGGCGGGGCGGTGGCCACCCTGAAGCTGGCGGCGGAGTGAGGGCCCGGGGCCCGTTCTCCTATGGCCCAGCGTGAAGGGCGATGCCCCCTGGGCGCTCCTAATGTGGCGATAAGTCAGCTTCGGCACCCTCGCCCCGCATGGAGGTAGCCCCCATGTCCCTGCGCAGCCGTCTCTCGATAGCCACCGCCGCCGGGCTCCTCGCCGCCGCGGCCGCCGTCACGCCCGCCTCCGCGTACGACGACTGGGACCCGAGCGGCGGCAACGGCCACCACGACCCCAACGGCGGGAACGGCAACGGACAAGGCTGGAACGGCAACGGCGGCAACAGCCAAGGCGGCAACGGCAACGGCCACCACGACCAGCGCCTCTACGAGGGCGTCGTCACGGCGGACACCCTGGCACTGCGCAGCGCCCCCAACCGCGGTTCGCGGATCATCCGGTTCGCCCACCGGGGCGACGTCGTCAAGATCTTCTGCAAGACGGGCGGCGAGACCGTGCGGGGCAATCCGCGCTGGTACCTGCTGACGGACGGCACCTGGGCCTGGGGCGCGGCCCGGTACATCGACAACATCGGCCCCGCGCCACGCTGGTGCTGACACTCGGTCCCCCAAAGGCACACAAGATGCACGGTTTGGGTAAGTTCCGGACATGAGCAAGGCCGGAATCACCGTGGCGACGGCGGACCCGCCCCCGCCCGCCGTCCGCCGCCTCCCCCGGCGCCGGGGCATCGAACTCGCCCTCATCGTGCTGGCCGTCCTGCTGTCGGTGTACGGCTACTGCGCCGTGGGCCTCGCCCGGCACGGGACGCTGCCGCCCGGTGCCGCGGGCTACGGCGCCGGGCTCGGGGTACTCGCGCTGCTGGCCCATCTGGCGGTACGTCTGCGGGCCCCGTACGCCGACCCGCTGCTCCTGCCCATCGGAGTGCTCCTCAACGGACTCGGCCTGGTGCTGATCTACCGGCTCGACCTGGAGACCCCCGGGGACCGGGCGGCGCCCGCCCAGCTGGTGTGGTCGACCCTGGGCGTGGCCCTGTTCATCCTGGTCGTCCTGCTGCTGCGCGACCACCGGGTGCTCCAGCGCTACACGTACGTCGGCGTGATCGCGGCCCTGGTCCTGCTCACGCTGCCGATCCTGTTCCCGGCGGTGAACGGGGCCCGCATCTGGATCCGGATCGCCGGGTTCTCCATCCAGCCGGGCGAGTTCGCGAAGGTGCTGCTGGCGGTGTTCTTCGCCGCGTACCTGGCGGCGAACCGCAGCGCGCTCGCCTACACCGGCCGCCGCGTCTGGAAACTCCAGCTCCCCACCGGCCGCGTGCTCGGCCCGATCGTCGCCGTCTGGCTGGTCAGCGTCGGCGTGCTGATCCTGGAGCGCGACCTCGGCACCTCGCTGCTGTTCTTCGGCCTGTTCGTGGTGCTCCTCTACGTGGCCACCGGCCGCACCGGCTGGATTGCGGTCGGCCTGCTGCTGGCCGCGCTGGGTGCGGTCGCCGTGGGACGGCTGGAGCCGCACGTGCACAGCAGGATCGAGACCTGGCTGCACCCCTTCGCGTCCATCGAGGCGGGCGAGGGCGCGAACCAGCTCGCCCAGTCGCTGTTCGCCTTCGCGGAGGGCGGCCTGCTCGGCACGGGCCTCGGACTCGGCCACTCGTACCTCATCGGCTTCGCCGTGAAGTCGGACTTCATCCTGGCCACCGCGGGCGAGGAGCTCGGCCTGGCCGGCATCGCCGCGGTCTTCCTCCTCTACGGCCTGCTGGTGGAGCGCGGCTTCCGTGCGGGTCTCGCGCAGCGCGAGCCCTTCGGCCGGCTGCTCGCGGTCGGCCTCGCCTCTCTGGTGGCACTCCAGGTGTTCGTGATCGCGGGCGGGGTGACCGGGCTGATCCCGCTGACCGGCATGGCGATGCCGTTCCTGGCGCAGGGCGGCTCGTCGGTGGTCACCAACTGGGCGATCGTGGCGCTGCTGGTCCGGGTGAGCGACTCGGCCCGGCGCGGGTACGACGGGCAGGACGCCCGGTGACCCGGCACATCCGGCACGCCGGATACTTCTGCGTCCTGCTGCTGGTGGCGCTGCTGCTGAACGCGGCGCGCGTCCAGGTCGTCCAGGCACCGTCGTACGAGCGCAACCCGGGCAACCGGCGCCCCGACATCTCCCGCTACGAGCAGCCGCGCGGGGACATCGTGGTCGGCGGGCGGCCCGTCACCGGCTCCCGGGACACCCGCGAGAACCTGCGCTACGAACGGACCTACACCGACGGCCCGATGTACGCCCCGGTCACCGGCTTCGCCTCCCAGCTCTACGGGACGACGCTGCTGGAGAGCGCCGAGGACGGCGTGCTGTCCGGCGCGGATCCGATGCTGGCGCCGTTCCCGCTGTGGAACGACTTCACGCGGGCGCGCAACGCCGGCGGAGACGTCGTCACGACCCTCCACCCGGCCGCGCAGGAGGCCGCGTACCGGGGGCTCGCGGGCCGCAAGGGCGCGGTGGCGGCGCTGGAGCCGTCGACCGGCCGGATCCTGGCCCTGGTGTCCGCCCCGTCCTACGACCCCCAGCCGTTGTCCGGCAACGGCTCGGCCGCGGCCCGGGCCTGGGCGCGGCTCAACGCGGACGAGGACCGCCCGCTGCTCAACCGGGCGGTGCGGCAGACGTACCCGCCGGGCTCGACCTTCAAGGTCGTCACCGCGGCAGCGGCGCTGGACTCCGGTGTCGTCACGGACTTCGAAGCACCGACCGACTCCCCCGACCCCTACCGGCTGCCCGGGACGCGGACGCGCCTGACCAACGCGTCGAAGAGCTGCAAGGACGCCTCCGTGCGCGAGGCCTTCACCCTCTCCTGCAACACGGTGTTCGCCAAGCTCGGTGTGGAGGTGGGCGGGCGGGACATGACGGCCACGGCGCAGGCGTTCGGCTTCAACAACGGGGGACTGAGGATCCCCTTCCCGGTGGCCCGGTCCACGTTCGACACCACGCTGGACAAGGCCCAGCTGGCGCTGTCGTCGATCGGCCAGTACAACACCCGTGCCACACCGCTGCAGATGGCGATGGTCGCGGCGGCCGTGGCCAACGGCGGCCAGGTGCGCGACCCGTATCTGGTGGAGCGCACGACCCGGCCGGGCGGCAGCACCCTCGTGACGGCCGGTTCGCGGGCGATCCGCCAGGCGATGTACCCGTCCACCGCCGTCCGGCTGCGGACGATGATGCGGGACGTGGTCGAGAGCGGCGGCGGGCGCAAGGCCGCCATCCGCGGCGCCGAGGTCGGCGGCAAGACCGGCACCGCCCAGCACGGCCTCGGCAACTCCGGGACGCCGTACGCCTGGTTCGTCTCCTGGGCGCAGGGCGACCGCGACCTGGCGGCGCGGGTGGCGGTCGCGGTCGTCGTGGAGGACGCGGACGCGGAGCGCGGGGACATCAGCGGCGGCGGTGACGCGGCGCCGATCGCGCGGGCGGTGATGGAGGCGGTACTCAAGTCGCCCTGACCGTTGCCCGGTTGGTGAGACGGGACTACCGGCCGGAAAATGCCCGACCTACCGTTCGGTCCATGACTGAGCCCACTGCCCCGTACGAACTCGCCGAGGTCAACATCGCCCGCCTGAAGGCCCCGCTGGACTCACCGCAGCTGAAGGACTTCGTCGACGCCCTGGATCCGGTGAACGCCGACGCCGACGCGGCCGACGGTTTCGTGTGGCGCCTGCAGAGCGACAGCGGCAACGCCACGGACGTGCCCGTCTTCGGCGACTCCTGGCTGATCCTCAACATGTCGGTGTGGCGCGACGCCGACTCGCTGACGGCGTACATGTACCAGGGCAGGCACCGCGAGATGCTCGCCCGGCGGCGTGAGTGGTTCGAGCGGGTGGAGGAGGCCATGGTCACCCTGTGGTGGGTGCCGGCCGGTCACCGCCCGACCGTGGCCGAGGCGGAGTCCCGTCTGCTGCACATCCGCACCCACGGCCCGACGCCGTACGCCTTCACACTGCGGACGCAGTTCCCGCCCCAGGGCGCCCAGCCGCTGATCGGAGAGGTGCCGGAGGGGCTGGGCTGCGCGCTCTGACGGGCGCCCGGAGTAGACATCGGGTCAACAAGTGGCGCACAGGGGATTGACGAGCTTGCTGACAAGCAGTCTCATAAGTGCATCAGTGACGTGTGCACAACGAGGTGGGCAGCCATGACGACCCTGACGGAAGCCGATGCGCTCGACGGCCTGCGCGACGCCCTCGGCCTGCTGAAGGACCGGGAGCAGGTGGCCCAGCGGCTGCTCGACTCCTCCGCCAAGCACTCCTTCGACCCGGACAAGGAACTGGACTGGGACGCGCCCTTCGAGGAGGGCAAGTGGTTCTGGCCGCCGGAGCTCGTGTCGCTCTACGACACCCCGCTGTGGAAGCGGATGGGCGAGGAGCAGCGGATCCTGCTCTCCCAGCACGAGGCGGCGGCCCTGGCCTCGCTCGGCATCTGGTTCGAGATCATCCTCATGCAGCTGCTGGTGCGGCACATCTACGACAAGGCGGCCACGAGCGCGCACGTCCGCTACGCGCTCACCGAGATCGAGGACGAGTGCCGGCACTCCAGGATGTTCGCCCGGCTGATCGCCCAGGGCGACACGCCCTGGTACCCGGTCAGCCGCGCGCACCAGCAGCTGGGCCGCCTGTTCAAGACCATCTCCACCACGCCGGGTTCCTTCACGGCGACCCTGCTGGGCGAGGAGGTCCTGGACTGGATGCAGCGGCTGACCTTCCCCGACGAGCGCGTCCAGACCCTGGTCCGCGGCGTCACCCGCATCCACGTCGTCGAGGAGGCCCGTCACGTCCGCTACGCCCGTGAGGAACTCCGCCGCCAGATGGTGACCGCGCCCAAGTGGTCCCAGGAGTTCACCCGCATCACCTCCGGCGAGTTCGCCCGCGTCTTCTCGGTGGCATTCGTGAACCCGGACGTCTACACGAACGTGGGCCTGGACAAGCGGGAGGCCCTCGCGCAGGTCCGCGCGAGCGGCCACCGCCGGGAGGTCATGCAGAACGGCTCCAGGAAGCTGACCGACTTCCTGGACGACATCGGGGTGCTGCGGGGGGTCGGACGGCGGCTGTGGAAGTCGTCGGGGCTGCTGGCGTAGGGGCGGACATCCCGGTGCCCCGATTACCCTGCGAGGCATGACACCAGCCGCCCCCACCCCCGCCTACCGGCGACTCAGCGTCGAGGAACGCCGCAGTCAGCTGCTGACCTCCGCGCTGGACCTCTTCGCCCACCGCTCCCCGGAGGAGGTGTCGCTGGACGACGTGGCGGAGGCGGCCGGGGTCTCGCGGCCCCTGGTGTACCGGTACTTCCCGGGCGGCAAGCAGCAGCTCTACGAGGCCGCCCTGCGCTCCGCCGCCGACGAGCTCCAGCTCTGCTTCGACGAACCCCGCGAAGGCCCGCTCCTCCCCCGCCTGTCCCGCGCCCTCGACCGCTACCTCACCTTCGTCGACGGGCACGACACCGGCTTCAGCGCCCTCCTCCAGGGCGGCAGCGTCGTCGAGACCTCCCGCACCACGGCCATCGTCGACGGCGTCCGGCGCGTCGCCGCCGAGCACATCCTCAGCCACCTGGGCGTCACCGGCCCCGGCCCCGGTCTGCGCATGACCGTCCGCATGTGGATCACCGCGGTGGAGGCCTCGTCGCTCATCTGGCTCGACGAGGACAAGCAGCCCCCCGCCGAGGAGCTCCGCGACTGGCTCGTCGAGCAGTTCGTGGCGATGCTGACCGTGACCGCCCGCCGCGACCCGCAGACCGACGCCCTGGTCCGGGCGCTCGCCGAGGATGTCTGACACTGATCCCGTGAAGAGCGAAGACACCCCCTTCGAGGGCGGCCCGATGGACGGCAGGGTCCTGCCCGTCCTGCTCGGCATCACCGGCCACCCGCCCAAGACGTACCGCATCCCCGTCCCGGACCCCGCCGGCGGGCCGGACACCGTGCTCGTCTACCGCCGCGTCCCCCGGGGCCCGGGCCGGGTCGGCCTGTCCAACCGCTGGAAGTACGAGTACGCCCCGGAGGGCGTCCCGCCCCGCCGGCTCAACTGGCCCTGGTCGAAGCCAGACGCCACGCCGCCCGGCAAGCCGGACGACGCCGACGGGTGACCCCGTTGCGCCGAACCGCGCACACCCACCGCGCGCACCGCCCGCACACGCCCGATCCTCACGATGTCCGGCGGCACCACGCCGCCCCCGCACCGGAGGTGATGGCATGTCAGGAAAGCTTCTGCGTCTGGTCTGCGTCGCGGCGACGGCGGCCGGAACCGTCCTGGCGCCCGTCCCGGCCACGGCCGCTCCCCAGCCCGACGCTGAACAGCGCCATGTCGCGGACCTCCTGACAGAGCTTCAGAAGCTGTACAGGAAGGCCGAGGAGGCCACCGAGGCCTACAACGCCACCGAGGAGAAGCTGAAGGAGCAGCGCGCCGGGACCGACCGCCTGGACCGCGCCCTCGCGCGCGCCCGGCTCTCCCTGCACGACAGCCGGGGCGCTGCCGGCCGGCTGGCCCGGCAGCAGTACCAGAGCAGCACCGACATCTCCCCGTACGTACGCCTGCTTCTGGCCCGTGACCCGCAGCACGCGATCGAGCAGGGCCATGTGATCGGCCGGCTGGCCCGGGAGCGGGCCGACACCGTCGGCCGCCTGACCGGCGACGAACGCAAGGCCGGCGAACTGGCCCGCAAGGCCCGCACGGCCCTCGACCGGCAACTGGCCCTCACCGAGCGGCGCAAGAAGGAGCGGGACGAGGTCCGCGCCCGCCTGCACGACGTCGAGAAACTGCTCGCCTCCCTCAGCCGCGACCAGCTCACCGACCTCGCCGAGTTCGAGCGGAAGGGCATCGCGAAGGCGCAGCAGGAGTTCCTGGCGTCCGGCGCCCTCGGCAGCGAACGCAACGGCGACGACGACAAGGCAGACCAGACCGACGACACCGGCGGAGACGACAAGAATCGCGGCAGCAAGGGCAGCGAGGAGAGCAGGAGCGGCGTCCGTGCCCCGTCGGCGGAGGGCCGCCGGGCCGTGCGCTACGCCGTGCGGCAGCTCGGCAAGCCGTACGAGTGGGGCACGGAGGGCCCGAAGACGTACGACTGCTCGGGGCTGACCTCCCAGGCCTGGGCCGAGGCCGGGGTGACCGTCCCCCGGACCAGCCAGGAGCAGTGGAAGCGGCTGCGGCGCATCCCGCTGGACGAGCTGCGCCCCGGCGACCTGGTCGTCTACTTCGAGAAGGCCACGCACGTGGCGCTGTACCTCGGGGACGGCATGGTGGTGCAGGCGCCCCGCCCGGGCGCGAAGGTGAAGGTCTCACCGATCGCGGCCAACCCCGTCCTGGGCGCCGTGCGTCCGGACCCGGACGGGAAGCCCCTGCGGCGGTACGTGCCGCCGGAGCTCCCCGAGGGTGCCACGGACGGGTCGGACGAGGGCTACGAGGGTTACGCGGCGCCCGCGCCGGACACGTCGGCCAGGTAGGCCTGCGTCCTGGCCGGGTCGTAGAAGAAGTTCTCGAAGTCGGCCGGGTCGTTGAAGCCGTTGGCGAAGCGGTCGGCGACCGGCTGGAGCTCACCGGCGGCGCCGATGAGGTTCAGGATGTGCTCCGGCGGCGGCGCGAGCATCGCGTTGGTCCACTTGGTGACGTGCTGGGCGGTGTTCCAGTAGCGGTCGAAGGTGGCCCGCATCCACTCCTCGTCGAACGGCTTGTCGCCGTGCTCGGTGATCGAGGCGAGGTAGGCGGCGGCGCACTTGGACGCCGAGTTGGAGCCCTGCCCGGTGATCGGGTCGTTGGCCACGACGACGTCCGCCACGCCCAGCACGAGCCCGCCGCCGGGGAGCCGGCCGATCGGGTTGCGGACGGTGGGGGCGTAGCGCCCGGCCAGCGTGCCGCCGGCGTCGGTCAGTTCGACCTTGGTGGCCCGCGCGTACTCCCAGGGGACGTACCGCTCCATGAGTTCCAGGGTCAGGGAGAGGTGCTCCGCGGGGTCCTTGACGCCGTTGAAGGCGTCGAGCGGGCCGCCGGGTATGCCCTCCCAGAACAGGATGTCGGCGCGGCCGGAGGTGGTCAGGGTGGGCATGACGAACAGTTCGCCGACGCCCGGCACGAGGTTGCAGCGGACCGCTTCGGTGTCCGGGTGCTCGGGGCGCGGGCCGAGGCCGTGGACGTACGCCACGGCCAGCGCGCGCTGCGGCTCGCTGTAGGGGGAGCGCTCGGCGTCGCGGCCGAACATCTGGACCAGTTCGCCCTTGCCGGCCGCTACGAGCACGAGGTCGTAGGTGCGGGAGAAGTAGTCGAGGTCGCCGACGGCCGCGCCGTGGATGACGAGCTGGCCGCCGCGCTGGGCGAACGTCTCCATCCAGCCGGCCATCTTCACGCGCTGGTCGACGGACTGGGCATAGCCGTCGAGCCTGCCCAGCCAGTCGATGGCGCGGGCGGAGGGGCCTTCGGCCCAGGAACCGGGGGCGGCGACCGAGACGCCGAGTCCTTCGATCTTCGGGGCCTGGGACTCCCAGAAGTTCAGCTGGAGATCGCGCTCGTGCTGCAGGGCCGTGTGGAACATGCACTGCGTCGACATGACCCGGCCGGTGCGGATCTCGTCCGCCGTCCGGTTGGACATCAGGGTGACCTCGTACCCCTGTGACTGGAGGCCGAGGGCGATCTGGAGCCCGGACTGACCGGCTCCGACGACGAGTATCTTCCGCATGCGGGCTGTCCTCTACTCGGGGGTTTCGTCGAGCGCGTGGCCCACGAGGGCCAGGAGGGTCTCGATCACGGAGATCCGGCGACGCGCGTCCATGATCATGACAGGTATGTGTCGCGGGATGGTCAGGGCCTCCCGCACGTCCTCCGGCTCGAACAGCTCGCTGCCGTCGAAGTGGTTGACCGCGACCACATAGGGCAGCCCGGAGCTCTCGAAGTAGTCCAGGACCGGGAAGCAGTCCTTCAGGCGGCGGGTGTCGGCCAGGACGACGGCGCCGATCGCGCCGCGCACGATGTCGTCCCACATGAACCAGAACCGCTGCTGGCCCGGCGTGCCGAACAGGTAGAGCACCAGGTCGTCGTCGAGCGTGATGCGCCCGAAGTCCATGGCGACGGTGGTGGTGGTCTTGCCCGGGGTGGCGGTGAGGTCGTCGGTGGCCTCGCTCGCCTCGGTCATCAGCGCCTCGGTCTGCAGGGGCGTGATCTCCGAGACGGCGGTGACCAGCGTGGTCTTGCCCACGCCGAAGCCGCCCGCCACCACGATCTTCGTGGCTATGGGGGCACGGGTGCGGTCCGTCTCCCAGGCGTGCATGCTGTCGTCCGGCCGGACGAACGGGGAGGAACCAGCAACGCCGTGAGCGGCGTCAGAGACGACGGAGTCCACTCAGCACCCTTTCCAGCAGAGCCCGGTCCGGGCGGCCCGTGCCGTGGCCGGTGCCCGTTCCGTACACACGGATCTTTCCCTGGTCCGCGAGGTCGCTGAGGAGCACGCGGACCACGCCGAGCGGCATCTTCAGCAGCGCGGCGATCTCGGCCACCGTACGCATCCGGCGGCACAGTTCGACGATGGCCCGCAGCTCCGGCATCACGCGGGTGGAGAGGTGGCCGTTCGTCAGTTCCCTGCGCTCCTCGGGGGCGTCGAGCGCGGCCGTGCTCGCCACGAACGTCTCCACGAGGAGGACGTGGCCGAAGCGGGTGCGGCCGCCGGTGAGCGAGTAGGGGCGGACCCGGGCGGGTTTGCGGTCGCCGCCGCGGACGGGCAGGTGCTGCTTCGGCTTACTGCTCATCGGGCACTCCCCGCCGTCTGGGAATCCTCCAGGGATTTACGGAGCTCGCTGCGCAGTTCCGGCGTCAGCACGTGGCCGGCACGGCCGACGAACAGGGCCATGTGGTACGCCACGACGCTCATGTCGCACTCGGCGGAGCCGTGGACGCCGAGCAGCGAGCCGTCGCTGATCGACATCACGAACAGGCTGCCCTCGTCCATCGCGACCATCGTGTGCCGGACCCCGCCGAAGTCCATCAGCCGGGCGGCGCCGACGGTGAGGCTGCCGATGCCGGAGACGATGGTGGCCAGGTCGGCGGCGGAGCCGCGCGGACCGGTCCGCTTGGTCCCGCGGGCCTGCAGGGCCTCCCTGGCCTCCTTGTTGCGGTGGTCGTCGGAGGAGAGCAGGAGCAGCCCGTCGGAGGAGACGACCGCGACGGACTGGATGCCGGGTACCTCCTCGACGAGGTTGGTCAGCAGCCAGTGCAGGTTGCGGGCCTCACTGCTCAGTCCGATCAGTCCGAAGGTACTGGGCGCGGTCAACTGCTTGCCTCCTCGACTGTGCCCCCCGTGGATTCTCCGGATCCAGCTGGTCGTGCAGTGCCGGTGGCCGGCCGCTGGTGCGAGGCCGTCCTCTCGGCGATCTCCGCCTCCACGTCGCGGTAGCCGGCCTGGGCGCCCTGGCGGAACCCGCCGAGTCGGCGGCGCAGGGCGTCGGCGTCGACGGAGCCGCTGCGCTGGCGCGGGGCGGTGGTCTGTGCGGTGATCTTCGGGGTGCGCTTGGGGAGGCCCTTGTCGGTGACGCGGTCCTCCTCCTCGTCGGGCGCGCGTTCGTGCTCCGGGCTGCCGTCCTCGTCCCCGACGCTCCCCGCGTCGGGCGCGGACGGGCCGTGCGATATGTCCTCGCCGTCACCGGCCACGGCTTCGTGCCCGACCGGGTCCGGCGCCCCCGGCTGCACGGGAATGAGCAGTTCCATCGTGGTCTCCGCGGGGGATTCCACGGGTGCCGCGGCGTCGTCCGGCTCGGCGGGTACCGGCGGGTCGGCGGGGGTGGCGGGGGCGCTGGGCGCGGCGGGCGGCGCCGGATCGGCGTGTGCGGCCGGATCGGCAGGCGTCGCCGAGTCGGCGTGTACGTCCGATGCGGCGGGCGTCGCCGGGTCGGCGTGTGCCGCCGGATCTGCAGATGCGACCAGGTCGGTCGGTGCCGCCGGCCCGGTGGGCGCCGCAGGGTCGATGTGGACGGGCTGCTCGGCGGACGCCGGCCGTTCCACTGACGTCGACGGTTCGGCGGGCGCGACCAGCCCGTCGTGCGCGGACTGTTCGACGGGCGCACCCGGCTCGGCAGGCGCTGCCGGGCCCGCGGGCGCGGACAAGTCGTCGTGCGTCGAGGGTCCGGCGGGCGTCGTGGAAGCCGTCGCCCCGGCCGGTTCCGCCTCGGGCGCCGCGGTGGCTCCCCCGGCCTCGTCCTGGCGTACCGCCTTCTCCGCCAGGGCCACCAACGGGTCGTCGCCGGCCGTGCGGCCGGGCAGGACGTTGGAGTTGGCCTCGGCGTCGGCGCCCGGGAAGGAGACGGAGTGCGTCGCGCCGGCGAGCGGGCCGGAGGCCGGGACGGCCACGGCCGGGGCGGCGGCGAGGAGCGTGCGGGGCAGGACGACGACGGCCGCGACACCGCCCTGCTTCTGCTCGCGCAACTGCACGCGCACGCCGTGGCGGTGGGCGAGCCGGGCCACGACGTACAGGCCGAGGCCGAGGCCGTCCTCGCCCTCCTGGTCGTAGGGCGCCTCGGGATCGAAGTCGGCCAGGCGGGAGTTGAGGCGCTCCAGCCGGTCCTCGGCCATGCCGATGCCCTCGTCCTGGACGGAGAGCATGACCTCGCCGTTCTCCAGCAGCCAGCCGGAGATCTCGACGGGCAGGTCGGGCGGGGAGAACGAGGTGGCGTTCTCCATGAGTTCGGCCAGCAGGTGGGAGAGGTCGTCCGCGGCGAACCCGGCGATGTGCGCGTGCGGCGGCAGCGCGGCGATCCGGACCCGCTCGTACCGCTCGATCTCGCTCACCGCGGCGCGCACGACGTCCACCAGCGGCACGGGCCCGGCGGCGTGCTGGACGTGCTCGGTACCGGCGAGGACCAGCAGGTTCTCGCTGTGCCGGCGCATGACCGTGGCGAAGTGGTCGAGCTTGAACAGGGTGGCGAGCCGGTCCGGGTCCTGCTCGCGCTCCTCCAGGTTCTCGATGACGGCCAGTTGCCGTTCGACGAGACCGAGGGTGCGCAGGGCGAGGTTGACGAACGTCCCGCCGATGGCGGTGCGCAGCCGTTCCAGCTGGGCGGCGGACTCGGCGAGTTCGCCGCGCAGTTCCTCGCGCGCGTCGGCCATCTTCTGGCGCTGGCCGACCAGGTGCTTGCGGTCGGACTCCAGCGTGGTGATCCGCTCGGTGAGGGCGGCCGCGTGCGCGTGCAGGGCGTTGACGGAGCGGACGGCCTGGGCGAACTCGTCGTTGCGGCCGGTGAACTTCACCGGCTCCTCGGCCGCCGGGTCCTCGGCCTCGGCGAGGCGCTTCGAGCCCAGGCGCAGGACCGCGAGCGGCCGGGTGAGGCTGCGGGCCATGCCCGTGGCGACGCCGACGGCCAGCAGCATGAGGGCGCCGAGGACGGCGACGCGGATCTCCAGCGCGGTGACGTCGTCGTCGCGCAGCGCCTCCAGCTCCTTGGTGCGCCGGTCGTACAGGGCCGACTCCACGCCGCGCATCAGGTCGACGCGGGCGGACAGGGCCGCGTCCAGCCTCTTGGTGCTGGTGGCGAGGTCGGTGCGGGAGAGCGTCGGCTGGTCGGTCAGGGTGGCGAGGTACTTGTCGGCGGAGTTGACCTCGGTGCCGGTGACCGTGGAGTCGAAGGAGGCGCGGGCCGGCTTGGGCGCGGAGCCGCGGAAGTCGGCCAGGGCCGCGTCGGAACGCAGCCGGGCCTGCTGGGCGGCGGCGCTCAGGGCGTCGCGCTGCCGGGTGTCGGTGTCCGAGGAGGTGGAGGTCTCGGTCGGCAGGCCGGTGACGGGGTCGATGACCGTCTCCGTGCTGCGCGGCACGCTGAGGGCGGCGAGCAGCAGCCCGCGGGCCGAGGCGGCCTGCTGGACGGCGGAGTCCAGCTCGGCCAGCGCGTACGAGCCGGAGCCGGCGCGCGGCGGCGTCTGCTGCGCCAGCTGCTCGGCGAGTCGGTGCAGTTCGGTGATGGCGGCGGAGTACGCCTGGTGCGCTTCGAGGGCGCTGCTCTTGCCGGTGAGCGCCGCCCTGCGCACGGACGCTATGCCGTCGAGGTCGGAGCGCAGCGAGGCGGGCGTGTCGGTGTCGGAGCGCAGCTCCTCGACCTGCCGGTCCACCCGGGCGCTGTGCTGCTCGGAGGGCGCCTTGGACTTGGGGCGCCCGGCGGCGATGTAGGAGGTGACGTCGTCCCGCTCGTCGGCGAGGGAGTGCGCGAGGGCGAGGGCGTCCTGCGTCTGCTCCGCGAGCGTCACCAGCTCCTGGGTGTCGTGGAGTTGCCCGGAGGCGGCGGTGACGGAGGGGGCGCCGGCGCCGGCGATGGCCGCGGCCACCACGGCCACGGCGACGATCAGCCGGTTGCGTACGTGGGTGGGGCGTCCCTTGCCGGTGGGGGGCGTCGGCTCAGCACCCTGAACGGGGGCCGTCTGCTTGCCTGTGCGACGAGGCCGCGTCTTCTGCACCGGTGCTCGCATTCCTGACTCGTGAACCCTTGGGCCCGGATGACGCTCCGTCAACTGGTGCGTACTCCCGGTACACTTCCCGACCCTCCCAGCGCCGGTGGGCAGCGCACGCGCATCACCTGACCCGCCACCCGAAGGAGTGAACCCCGGACCGGAGTTGAGGGGCAAGTTCCGCAGGTCCGTACAGCGACCTGGCGCGGCACGCCGGTTGGACGACAGGGACGGCCGGTGGCAGTATTCGCCACCACGCCTTCCCGGAACAAATCATTCCAGCCCAAACCCGGCGTCTGACCTGCGTGGCTGCGCCGGTACGGCAACCATTGGCAGCCTTTTGCGGACCTTGTGAAGGGCTCGTGCAGACTGGCTGGATGCGTACTGAACTCGCCTCGGAGCCGGGAGACGCCGACCGCCCCAACGAGGACTTCGCCAGTGTCGGGCTACCGGCCTCGGGGCAGGGCGGTTCGGTGGTCGTCCTGGACGGGGTCACGCCACCGAGGACCGGGACCGGCTGTCTGCATTCCGTCCCCTGGTTCACGGCGCGCCTCGGCGGCGCACTGACCGAACTGACCGTTTCACTCCCGGATGTTCCCCTCGTCGACGCCCTGTCCCGCGCCATCGCGCGTACCTCCGAGGCGCACGCCGCAACCTGTGACCTTTCTCACCCTCGAACCCCTCAGGCCACGGTGGTCGTGACCCGCTGGAATCCGGCCACCGTGGAGTATCTGGTCCTGTCCGACTCCGCCCTCCTCCTGGAGTCCCCGCAGGGCGAGGTGACACCCGTCCTCGACGACCGGCTGGCCCTGCTCCCCCGCTCGGCGCTGGCGACGGACGCGCTGGTGGACTCCACGCTCCGCAACAGGGAGGGCGGCTTCTTCACGGCGGCGGCCGACCCCTCGGTGGCGGCCCGGGCGGTGACCGGAACGGTGCCCCGCGACCGGGTCCGTGCCCTGGCCGCACTGACGGACGGCGCCTCCCGCTGGGTGGAACGGTTCGAGGAGGGCGACTGGACGGACTGCTTCCGCCTGGTCCGCAAGGAGGGTCCGCAGGCCCTGGTGGACCGCGTCCGGAGCCTGGAGCGGTCGGACACCGCCGCGACGTTCCCGGGCCGGGGCAAGCGGCACGACGACGCGACGGTCGTGTACGTCGAGTTCTAGGGTCCGGGGCTCTCCCCCGGCTTACTTCTCCATGCCCCGGTTGAGCTGGTTCAGCAGCCGGGCCAGTTCCGTGACCTCGCGCGGGTCCCAGTCGGCCAGGCGGCCGGCGTACCGGGCGCGGCGGGCTTCCCGGACCCGGCGGACGCGGTCGTGGCCCTCCTGGGTGAGGGCGACGAGCCAGGCGCGTCCGTCGGCGGGGTCGGGCTCGCGCGCGACCAGCCCGAGCTCCTCCAGGGCGCGCAGCTGGCGGGACATCGTCGCCTTGCCGACCCCGATGTAGGCGGCGAGTTCGGTGGCCCGCTGCTTTCCGCACTCGTCCAGCCGGACCAGCAGGCCGTACGCGGACGACTCCAGGTCGGGGTGGACCTCGCGGGCCATCTCGCCCTGGCTGGCCCGGGCGCGCCGCAGCAACACGGTCAGCTCGCGCTCCAGTGCCAGGAAGGCGGGCTGGTCCACACCGCTCGCGGCCACACCGGCGTCGCGGTGTCCGTCGTTGCCTTCCTCGTGCACGTCAGCCCCTGCCTCGGTCGTCGCCCGGCCCTGGGAGTCCGGTACTGGAATTTTCCGCCACCTGCCGCCCTCGCCGCAGTCCGGCAAGTATTCCGCAGGTCACGGGCGTACGCGTACACAGGGTCACCACACGGTGAAGGCCCGGGCCTCCCTCACAGGGACCCGGGCCTTCTCTCATCCGATGACCTCCGTCACGCGGCCACCGGAACCTCCGGCGTCACACCCGCGGTGGCGGGCGCGAGCGCCAGCTCCAGGACCTGGCGGACGTCGGTGACGGCGTGGACGTCGAGCTTGTCCAGCACCTCCGCCGGGACGTCGTCCAGGTCGGGCTCGTTGCGCTTGGGGATGATCACCGTGGTGACACCGGCCCGGTGCGCCGCGAGCAGCTTCTGCTTCACACCGCCGATCGGCAGCACCCGCCCGGTGAGCGAGACCTCGCCGGTCATCGCCACATCCGTGCGGACCAGCCGGCCGGACAGCAGGGACGCGAGGGCCGTCGTCATGGTGATGCCCGCGCTCGGGCCGTCCTTGGGGACCGCGCCCGCCGGGAAGTGGATGTGCACGCCCCGGTCCTTCAGATCCGCCACCGGCAGCTCCAGCTCGGCGCCGTGGGAGCGCAGGAAGCTCAGCGCGATCTGCGCGGACTCCTTCATCACGTCGCCCAGCTGACCGGTCAGGGTCAGCCCGGCCGCGCCCGTCTCCGGGTCGGCCAGGGACGCCTCGACGTACAGGACGTCACCGCCCGCTCCGGTCACCGCGAGCCCGGTCGCCACGCCCGGCACGGACGTCCGCCGCTCGGCCGGGTCCTGGGCGGACTCGGGCACGTGGTGCGGCCGGCCGATCAGGTCGCGCAGGTCCTCGTCCCGGACGGTGAACGGCAGCTTCCGCTCGCCCAGTTCGTGCTGGGCTGCGACCTTGCGCAGCAGCCGTGCGATGGACCGCTCCAGGGTGCGCACGCCCGCCTCGCGCGTGTACTCTCCGGCGAGCTTGCGCAGGGCGCCCTCGTCGATGGTGACCTCGTCCTTGTCGAGCCCGGCCCGCTCCAGCTGGCGCGGGAGCAGGTGGTCGCGGGCGATGACGACCTTCTCGTCCTCGGTGTAGCCGTCCAGGCGGACGATCTCCATGCGGTCGGCCAGGGCCTCCGGGATCGCCTCCAGGACGTTGGCCGTCGCGAGGAAGACGACGTCCGACAGGTCCAGCTCGACCTCCAGGTAGTGGTCCCGGAAGGTGTGGTTCTGCGCCGGGTCGAGGACCTCCAGCAGGGCGGCGGCCGGGTCGCCCCGGAAGTCCGAGCCCACCTTGTCGATCTCGTCGAGCAGCACGACCGGGTTCATCGACCCGGCCTCCTTGATCGCCCGGACGATACGGCCCGGCAGGGCGCCGACGTAGGTGCGCCGGTGGCCCCGGACCTCGGCCTCGTCGCGGACGCCGCCGAGGGCGACGCGCACGAACGTGCGGCCCATGGCGTGGGCAACGGACTCGCCCAGGCTGGTCTTGCCGACGCCGGGCGGCCCGACGAGCGCGAGCACGGCACCGCCGCGCCGCCCGCCGACCACGCCGAGGCCCCGGTCGTCACGCCGCTTGCGCACCGCCAGGTACTCGGTGATGCGCTCCTTCACGTCCTCCAGGCCGGAGTGCTCTGCGTCCAGGACGGCCTTGGCGCCCCGGATGTCGTAGGCGTCCTCGGTGCGCTCGTTCCACGGCATCTCCAGGACCGTGTCGAGCCAGGTGCGGATCCAGGAGCCCTCGGGCGACTGGTCGGAGGACCGCTCCAGCTTGTCGACCTCCTTGAGGGCGGCCTCGCGGACCTTCTCGGGCAGGTCGGCGGCCTCCACCCGGGAGCGGTAGTCATCGGACTCCTCACCCTCCTGCTCGCCGTTCAGCTCGCGCAGCTCCTTGCGGACGGCTTCGAGCTGACGCCGCAGCAGGAACTCGCGCTGCTGCTTGTCGACGCCCTCCTGGACGTCCTTGGCGATGGTCTCGGCCACGTCCTGCTCGGCGAGGTGGTCGCGCAGCTGCTGGGTGGCGAGCTTGAGCCGGGCCACCGGGTCGGTGGTCTCCAGCAGTTCGACCTTCTGGTCGGTGGTCAGGAACGGCGAGTAGCCGGAGTTGTCGGCCAGCGCCGAGACGTCGTCGATGGCCTGGACCCGGTCGACGACCTGCCAGGCGCCGCGCTTGCGCAGCCAGGCGGTGGCGAGGGCCTTGTATTCCTTGACCAGTTCGGCGACATGTCCGGGCAGCGGGTCCGGGGCGGTGTCGTCCACGCGGGTTCCCTCGACCCACAGTGCGGCGCCGGGGCCGGTCGTTCCCGCACCGATGCGCACCCGGCTCCGGCCGCGGATCAGGGCGCCCGGGTCGCCGTCGGCGAGCCGGCCGACCTGCTCGACGGTGCCGAGGACACCGGTGTTCGCGTAGGTCCCGTCGATGCGTGGCACCAGGAGTACCCGGGGCTTTCCGGGCGTTGACCGGGCAGCGGCCTGAGCGGCCTCCACCGCGGCACGGACCTCGGAGTCGCTCAGGTCCAGCGGGACCACCATTCCGGGCAGCACGACCTCGCCGTCGAGCGGCAGCACGGGCAGGGTGAGCGGAGTGGACGTCGAAGCCATGATCTCCCCTTCGGCAGTCAAGTTGAGCTATGCCGACTCAATGCGCGGGGGCGGCCGAATGTTCCCCACCCGCCGTTCGCTGTCAGCGATCACCTGTGACACCGGGGACGCAGAGCCGCGTAAGGTTCCGTGAGTAATAGACGAAGATGCACTGCGCTTGTTACAGGGGGATGACATGGACGGCACCGTGCAGGCATGGGTGAACGGATGGGTCGTGTCCCGCGGGGCCGCGCCGCCCACGCCGGAGCCGTGGGGCTGGACGATCGACGTGGGGATGCACGGGCACGTCACCCGGCACGTGCTCGGCGCCACGGGCGACGGCCTCGACGAGACGACCGTCCGCAAGGTGGCCGGAGCCGTGACCGGGCACGGTGTGTGGCTGAAGGCCTTCCGGGACCCCACGGCGGTCTGCCGCTGGCTGGACGAGAACTGGTGGATCGACCCCGAGCCGGGCTACCTGATGACAACCCCGCTGACGGCCGGGAGCGCTCCGGCCGCTCCCGAGGGCTACCGGCTGCGCAGTTGGTCCCGCGGCGGAGTGACCCGGGTGATGGTGGCCGCGCCGGACGGGTCCCTGGCGGCGCGCGGCCAGATCGCCCCGACGGGCGAGACCGCCGTCGTCGACCAGATCGAGACGGCCCCCGAACACCGCCGCAAGGGTATGGGCAGCCTCGTCATGCGGACGCTGCAGGACGTCGCGGTCCGGCAGGGCGCGCGGACCGGCGTCCTGGCCGGGACGCCCGCGGGGCGAGGGCTCTACGAGGCGCTGGGCTGGACGGCCGTGGCCCCGCTCACCAGTGCCAAGTACGCCCCGCCCGCCACCGCCCGGGGCTGAGAGGCCCCGCGTTCAGCCCCCGGCCGGGCCGAGGCGCGACGCGCACCAGCGCCGGACCACCGGCCAGGTGGCGATCCCGATGCCCAGGGCGATGAGGTGCCCCCAGTTCGTCATCGGGTCGGTGAAGGCGAGCAGGTCCGTCAGGAGCATCCAGCCGAAGGCGGTCAGCAGCGGCAGGCGCAGCCAGAGCGGCAGCAGACCGGCCAGCGCTCCGATGCCGGCGGCGACGCCGAAGCTGACGCCGTAGTCGAGGCGGTGCAGGGAGCTGCCGGGGAGGTGCCCGGCCAGCACCGCGAGCCCCACGGGCACCTCGGTCGCGAGGGTGGCCAGGACGTGCCCGAGGAGGAAGACACCGGCCGTGCGCCAACTGCCGATCCGCCGTTCCAGCGCGGTCAGCACCAGCACGAAGGCGACGGCGAAGGGCGAGGTCACCCCGCCCGCGACCCACAGCGCGCTGCCGATCAGCACCAGTTCCGGCGAGCGCACCAGGTGCGCCACGTCCGTGCTGGAGCCCTGGAGCAGCGCGTGCACCAGGGCCGGGTCCGCGTAGGCGGAGATCAGCGAGGTGAGGCAGAGGAGGGTGGCGTATCCGAAGGTGAACGGCGTTCCCGTGGGGGTGGGCAGCAGCCGCCAGGGGCGCAGCGCCCGCAGCCGGGGCACGGCCGCCGGGACGGGCTCCCGTACCCCCGCGTCCGCCGTCCCGTACGGACCCCGCTGCCGCGGCATTCCGTCCAGCAGCCCCGACACGTCGGCCACGGGCGGAGGCGGCGGGGCCGTCTCGTGGGGCGGCGCGGTCCGTTCCACAGCGGGCGCTCCTTCCGTCATGTCCCAGCCTTCGCCCTGGACACCCCGCTGTCTGTGATCCGCGCCACGCGAGAGCCGATTCACGGCAACCCGAAAGCCTCGCTCCGCGTCCCGCCCGGGCCGCGGGGAAATACCGGGCACCGCACCCCCCTGCCCTGCCAGGATGCCCCCATGCCTACCCCGTACGACATTCCCGATGTCCTGGACCGTCGCGAGGGGCCGCACGGCGAGGTGGTGCTGCGCCGGCACGGCGACCGGCTGGAGATCATCGCCAACGGCTGTTTCCTGATGGACACCTCCGACGGCCGCTCGGAGCGGCGGCTGGTCGACGCGGCACTGGACGCCCTGGCCGGCCGGGACCGCCCCGACGTCCTGATCGGCGGACTCGGCGTCGGCTTCTCCCTCGCGCACGCCGCGGCCGACCCGCGCTGGGGACGGATCACGGTGATCGAACGCGAGCACGCGATCGTCGAATGGCACCGCGACGGCCCGCTCGCCGCGCTCTCCGCCCGGGCCCTGGGCGACCCCCGCACGGAGATCGTCGAAACCGATCTCGTCGCACACGTCAATGAGACATCCGACACGTACGACGCCCTGTGTCTCGACATCGACAACGGGCCGGACTGGACCGTCACGGACGGCAACGGACATCTCTACGGGGAGGCCGGACTGGCAAGCTGTGCAAGGGTGTTGAGACCGGGCGGGGTTCTCGCCGTCTGGTCCGCCCAGCCGTCCCCGGAGTTCGAGGAAACCTTGCGGAATGCCGGGTTCCAACAGGTGCGTACCGAAGAGATCCCGGTTGCCCGGGGCGTTCCGGACGTCGTGCACCTCGCCATCAGCCCTGGATAGCAAAGGCGTACTGACTCCCCGTACGCTGCTCCCCTGACGCCGATCATTCAAGCGTCAATCGCAACCATGCGCAGGCATAGCCAGTCAGAAGGAATCACCCCACTGATTCCGGAAAGCACACCCCAGGGGCGGGCGATGGAGCAGACACAGACCTCCCACAACGGTTCGGCGACGGCTACTCCTGGCGCACAGCGCCGGGTCCTGGTGGTCGAGGACGACGCGACGATCGTGGACGCCATCGCGACCCGCCTGCGGGCCGAGGGATTCCTCGTGCAAACGGCGGGTGACGGCCCGGCCGCGGTCGACACGGCCGAGGCGTGGCAGCCGGACCTGCTGATCCTCGACATCATGCTGCCCGGCTTCGACGGCCTGGAGGTCTGCCGGCGCGTGCAGGCCGCCCGCCCGGTGCCGGTGATGATGCTCACCGCGCGCGACGACGAGACCGACATGCTGGTCGGCCTCGGGGTCGGCGCCGACGACTACATGACCAAGCCGTTCTCCATGCGGGAGCTGGCGGCGCGCGTGCACGTGCTGCTGCGCCGGGTGGAGCGGGCCGCGATCGCGGCGGCCACTCCCCGCTCCGGCATCCTGCGCCTCGGCGAGCTGGAGATCGACCACGCGCAGCGCCGGGTCCGGGTGCGCAGCGAGGACGTCCACCTCACGCCCACCGAGTTCGACCTGCTGGTGTGCCTCGCGAACACCCCGCGTGCGGTGCTCTCCCGTGAGCAGCTGCTCGCCGAGGTCTGGGACTGGGCGGACGCCTCCGGCACCCGCACGGTCGACAGTCACATCAAGGCGCTGCGCCGGAAGATCGGCGCCGAGCGGATCCGCACGGTGCACGGCGTGGGTTACGCCCTGGAGACCCCGACGCCATGAGTGGCGGGCCGGCCGCACGGAGAAACCCCGGGGAGAACCCCTGGGGCGGGGTGAGCCCGTTCTCGATCAAGACCAAGCTGGGCGCGCTGGTCGTCATCTCGGTGCTGATCACCACAGGTCTGTCGGTGATCGCGGTGCACACGAAGACGGAGCTGCGCTTCATCACGGTCTTCTCGATGATCGCCACGCTTCTCATTACGCAGTTCGTGGCGCATTCGCTCACCGCGCCGCTGGACGAGATGACGGCGGTGGCCCGTTCCATCTCGCAGGGCGACTACACCCGCCGCACGCGGGAGAACCGCCGTGACGAGCTGGGCGACCTGGCGGTGACGATCAACGCCATGGCCGACGAGCTGGAGGCCCAGGACAGCCAGCGCAAGGAACTCGTGGCGAATGTCTCGCACGAGCTGCGCACGCCCATCGCGGGTCTGCGCGCGGTGCTGGAGAACATCGTGGACGGGGTCACACAGGCCGATCCGGAGACCATGCGCACGGCGCTGAAGCAGACCGAGCGCCTCGGCCGGCTGGTGGAGACGCTGCTGGACCTGTCCCGCCTGGACAACGGCGTCGTCCCGCTGAAACAGCGGCGGTTCGAGGTGTGGCCCTATCTGTCGGGCGTGCTGAAGGAGGCCAACATGGTCGCCTCGGTGCGCGCGGGGATCGCCACCGGCTCGGGCAGCCACACCCGTACGGACGTCCATCTGCATCTCGACGTGCACCCACCGGAGTTGACCGCGCACGCGGACCCGGAGCGCATCCACCAGGTCGTCGCCAACCTCATCGACAACGCGGTCAAGCACAGCCCGCCGCACGGCCGGGTGACGGTCAAGGCGCGGCGCGGTCCGCTGCCGGAGTCGCTGGAGCTGGAGGTCCTGGACGAGGGCCCCGGCATTCCGAAGTCCGAGTGGCACCGCGTCTTCGAGCGGTTCAACCGCGGCAGCGCCAAGCGGCCGCAGGGCCCGGGCAGTGACGGCGGCACGGGTCTCGGCCTGGCGATCGCTCGCTGGGCGGTGGACCTGCACGGGGGCCGGATCGGAGTGGCCGAATCCGAGCGCGGTTGCCGGATTCTTGTCACTCTTCCGGGACTGTCATCTGTGCCAAGTTGACGTAAAGTTCGAAGCGGAGCCACAAGATCCACGAGCGTCCGCACTGACGGACACGTGTGATCAGGCACAGGCCCGCGCCATCGGCGCCCGGGGCCCTGCCCCGCTTTTCCCTCCTGAAGCGGAACCACGCTTGTTTCCCGCCATTTCAAGGCCCGAAACACGGTTCCAGATGTGACTTGCACGACGTTGCACCGGCCCGGCCTGACCTTCCCCGTCGGAGGGGCGTAGCCTTGATTCCCGCTGTCCATCATCTTGTGAAGCGGAAGAGGGCGGTTGCCGCCGTGTCGCCACAGTCCCCCAGTAACTCGAGCATCTCGACCGACACCGACCAAGCGGGGAAGAACCCTGCCGCGTCGTTCGGTGCCAACGAGTGGCTCGTCGACGAGATCTATCAGCAGTACCTCCAGGACCCGAATTCCGTAGACCGCGCCTGGTGGGACTTCTTCGCCGACTACAAGCCGGGGGCGGCCGCCGCCTCGGCTCCGGCGGGTACCGCGGCCGCGGGGGCCGCGGGGACCACCACCGCTCCTGCGGCCGCTCCGGCCGCTCCCGCGCAGGCCCCCGCCCCGGCCGCCGAGAAGCCCGCCGCGGCTCCGGCGCCCGCCCCGGCTCCGGCCCAGACGAAGCCCGCCGCGCAGGCTCCGGCCCAGGCCCCCGCTCCGGCGCAGGCCGCCCCGGCCGCGAAGCCCGCCGCCAAGCCGGCCGCGGCCCCGAAGAAGGCCGAGCCCACCGCCGAGGCCCCCTCGGGCCCCGAGCAGGTCGTGCTGCGCGGCCCCGCCGCCGCGGTCGCGAAGAACATGAACGCCTCGCTGGAGGTCCCCACGGCCACGTCCGTGCGCGCGGTCCCGGTGAAGCTGCTGTTCGACAACCGCATCGTCATCAACAACCACCTGAAGCGCGCCCGGGGCGGGAAGATCTCCTTCACGCACCTGATCGGCTACGCGATGGTGCAGGCCATCAAGGCCATGCCGTCGATGAACTACTCCTTCGCGGAGAAGGACGGCAAGCCGACCCTGGTCAAGCCGGAGCACGTCAACTTCGGCCTCGCGATCGACCTGGTCAAGCCCAACGGCGACCGCCAGCTCGTGGTCGCGGGCATCAAGAAGGCCGAGACGCTGAACTTCTTCGAGTTCTGGCAGGCCTACGAGGACATCGTCCGCCGCGCCCGCGACGGCAAGCTGGGCATGGACGACTTCACCGGTGTGACGGTCTCCCTGACCAACCCCGGCGGCCTCGGCACCGTCCACTCCGTGCCGCGCCTGATGCCCGGCCAGTCCGTGATCATGGGCGTCGGCTCCATGGACTACCCGGCGGAGTTCCAGGGCACCTCCCAGGACACGCTGAACAAGCTCGGCATCTCGAAGGTCATGACGCTCACGTCGACCTACGACCACCGGGTCATCCAGGGCGCCGCCTCCGGCGAGTTCCTGCGGATCGTCGCGAACCTCCTCCTCGGTGAGAACGGCTTCTACGACGACGTCTTCGAGGCGCTGCGCATCCCCTACGAGCCGGTCCGCTGGCTCAAGGACATCGACGCCAGCCACGACGACGACGTCACGAAGGCCGCCCGCGTCTTCGAGCTGATCCACTCCTACCGGGTCCGCGGCCACGTCATGGCCGACACCGACCCGCTGGAGTACCAGCAGCGCAAGCACCCCGACCTGGACATCACCGAGCACGGCCTCACGCTCTGGGACCTGGAGCGCGAATTCGCCGTCGGCGGCTTCGCCGGCAAGTCGATGATGAAGCTGCGCGACATCCTCGGCGTCCTGCGCGACTCGTACTGCCGCACCACCGGCATCGAGTTCATGCACATCCAGGACCCCAAGCAGCGCAAGTGGATCCAGGACCGCGTGGAGCGCCCGCACACCAAGCCGGAGCGCGAGGAGCAGCTGCGCATCCTGCGCCGGCTGAACGCGGCGGAGGCCTTCGAGACCTTCCTGCAGACGAAGTACGTCGGCCAGAAGCGCTTCTCCCTGGAGGGCGGCGAGTCCGTCATCCCGCTGCTGGACGCCGTGCTGGACTCGGCCGCCGAGTCCCGCCTGGACGAGGTCGTCATCGGCATGGCCCACCGCGGCCGCCTGAACGTCCTCGCCAACATCGTCGGCAAGTCGTACGCGCAGATCTTCCGCGAGTTCGAGGGCAACCTCGACCCGAAGTCGATGCACGGCTCCGGCGACGTGAAGTACCACCTGGGCGCCGAGGGCACCTTCACCGGTCTGGACGGCGAGCAGATCGCGGTCTCCCTGGTCGCGAACCCCTCGCACCTGGAGGCGGTGGACCCGGTCCTGGAGGGCGTCTCGCGCGCCAAGCAGGACATCATCGGCAAGGGCGGCACGGACTTCACCGTCCTGCCCGTCGCGATCCACGGCGACGCGGCCTTCGCGGGCCAGGGCGTGGTGGCCGAGACCCTGAACATGTCGCAGCTGCGCGGCTACCGCACCGGCGGCACGGTCCACATCGTCATCAACAACCAGGTCGGCTTCACCGCGGCCCCCGAGTCCTCGCGTTCCTCCATGTACGCGACGGACGTGGCCCGCATGATCGAGGCCCCGATCTTCCACGTGAACGGCGACGACCCGGAGGCCGTGGTCCGCGTGGCGCGGCTCGCCTTCGAGTTCCGCCAGGCGTTCAACAAGGACGTGGTGATCGACCTCATCTGCTACCGCCGCCGCGGTCACAACGAGTCGGACAACCCGGCCTTCACCCAGCCGCTGATGTACGACCTGATCGACAAGAAGCGCTCGGTGCGCAAGCTGTACACCGAGTCGCTCATCGGTCGCGGCGACATCACCCTGGAAGAGGCCGAGCAGGCGCTGCAGGACTACCAGGGCCAGCTGGAGAAGGTCTTCACGGAGGTCCGTGAGGCCACGTCCCAGCCGGGGACGGTCGAGTCCACGGACCCGCAGGCCGAGTTCCCGGTCGCCGTGAACACCGCGGTGACCACGGAGGTCGTCAAGCGGATCGCCGAGTCCCAGGTCAACATCCCCGACAACATCACCGTCCACCCGCGTCTGCTGCCGCAGCTGCAGCGCCGGGCGGCGATGGTCGAGGACGGCACGATCGACTGGGGCATGGGCGAGACCCTCGCGATCGGCTCCCTCCTGCTGGAGGGCGTCCCGGTCCGCCTGGCGGGCCAGGACTCGCAGCGCGGTACGTTCGGCCAGCGCCACGCGGTCATCATCGACCGCAGCACGGGCGAGGAGTACACGCCGCTGCAGTACCTCTCCGAGGACCAGGCGCGGCTGAACGTCTACAACTCCCTGCTGTCCGAGTACGCGGCGATGGGCTTCGAGTACGGCTACTCACTGGCCCGCCCCGAGGCGCTCGTGATGTGGGAGGCGCAGTTCGGCGACTTCGTCAACGGCGCGCAGACGGTCGTGGACGAGTTCATCTCGTCGGCCGAGCAGAAGTGGGCGCAGACCTCCGGTGTCGTCCTGCTCCTGCCGCACGGCTACGAGGGCCAGGGCCCGGACCACTCCTCGGCCCGCCCGGAGCGCTTCCTCCAGATGTGCGCCCAGAACAACATGACGGTCGCCATGCCGACGTCGCCGTCGAACTACTTCCACCTCCTGCGGTGGCAGGTGCACAACCCGCACCACAAGCCGCTGGTGGTCTTCACGCCGAAGTCGATGCTGCGCCTGAAGGCGGCGGCGGCGAAGGCGGAGGAGTTCACGACCGGGCAGTTCCAGCCGGTCATCGGCGACTCCTCGGTCGACCCGGCCGCCGTCAAGAAGGTCGTCTTCTGCGCCGGCAAGGTCTACTACGACCTCGAAGCCGAGCGTCAGAAGCGCGGTGCGACGGACACGGCGATCATCCGCATCGAGCGCCTGTACCCGCTGCCGGGTGCCGAGCTCCAGGCGGAGATCAAGAAGTACCCGAACGCCGAGAAGTACCTGTGGGCCCAGGAGGAGCCGGCGAACCAGGGTGCCTGGCCGTTCATCGCGCTCAACCTGATCGACCACCTGGACCTCGCGGTCGGCGCGGACGTCCCGCACGGCGAGCGGCTGCGGCGCATCTCGCGCCCGCACGGCTCGTCCCCGGCGGTGGGTTCCGCCAAGCGGCACCAGGCCGAGCAGGAGCAGCTGGTGCGCGAGGTGTTCGAGGCGTAAGCGCCTCAGCGCAGTGCGTGCGCGGCCGGGCCGCATCCCCCGCTCGGGGGGTGCGGCCCGGCCGTTTGCGCGCACATATCCTTGGGGGCATGTACTTCACGGACCGTGGCATCGAGGAACTGGAGAAGCGGCGCGGCGAGGAGGAAGTCACCTTCGAGTGGCTCGCCGAGCAGCTGCGGACGTTCGTCGATCTCAATCCCGACTTCGAGGTACCGGTGGAGCGGCTGGCGACGTGGCTCGCCCGGCTGGACGACGAGGACGACGAGTAGGGACCGGTTGCACCCGCTCCGGCCGCTGCGGGGGCGTCAGTCGCGTGGGCGTGTGAGGTCGTAGGTCAGGCCCAGGGCGCCGTGGGCGAGGAGCAGTGCCCCGGCCGTGGCCCAGCCGCCGCCTCGCCGCCGCAGGCCCCTGACCAGCAGCGGCAGGCCCGCCGCCAGCTGCGCGAGGGCCAGGGCGCGGGCCCTGGGGCCGCCCGTCCAGGGCATCCAGGGGCCGAGGCGGGTGTGGTGGTCGACGGGGTCGCGTTCAGCGCCCGCCTCGCGTCGGCCGGTGCTCTCGACGGGCCTGCTGTCGGGCCGGCGGGCGGCGGCTTCCCGGAGGCGGCCGGCGGGTTCGCCGGGGGCCATCTCCGCGGGGAGGGAGACGCCCGCGCGCGCCAGGACCGCGAGCAGGCCGCGCAAGCGGCTTCGTGCGTCGGCCGTGGTGTCGGGTTCGGCCAGCCGGTCGAGATCCTGGACGTCCAGGACGGGGTCGAGGCCCATCCGTGCGGCGAAGGTGCGCATCGCCTCGCCCTCCCCCGCCGGGACACCGCTCGCGAGCCAGACGAACCCGACCGGGCGGCGGAAACCGGACGCGAGCGTGAAGCCCGCGTGGTCGGTGTCCCACCACAGGGCGAGCACGGGCCAGGGAGCGCCGACGGCGAGGGCCGTGGCCCAGCCGGTGGCCACGCGGTCGACGGGCTCGGCGCCGTCCCGCCAGGGCCGGCCCTCGGGGACGAGCACGCTCCAGGTGTCGCCCGCGGGCGTGAGCTGCATCGGCTCGCGCAGCAGACCCGCGACGGGGGCCACGCGCCCGGGCGCCGCCCGGCACAACAGCAGCGCCCCGGCTGCGGGACCGGTACGGGCGGCTTCCGTCGACATGGTCACACGCTAGGGCGAATTGTCGGCGTGTGAGCACTTATACCTGCTCACCCCTCCCCGAAACGGGTGTCTTGACTTTCCCAAGCCGCGATATATCGTGAATACGAGAGGACGCGATATGGCGCGTCGAGACGGGGAGGTCTGCACCATGTCCGAGTGGTCCGTCACGGAACCGAGGAAGCTCACCTTCGACGAGCCCGTGAGCGATCTGCACGTGCGTCTCGTCAACGGAACGGTGAACGTGGTGGGCACGGACGAAGGTTCCGCCCGCCTGGAGATCTCCGAGATCGAGGGGCCGCCCCTGGTGGTGACCCAGCAGGGCGGCGTCCTCACGGTGGCCTACGAGGACCTGCCCTGGAAGGGCTTCCTCAAGTGGCTGGACCGCAAGGGCTGGCGCCGCAGCGCGGTGGTCTCCCTGGCCGTCCCGGCCGGCACCCGCGTCGAGGTGGGTGTGGTCGGCGCGGCAGCCGTGATCTCCGGCATCCACGGTCCGTCGGTGGTGAAGGGCGTCACCGGCGACACGACGCTCGTGGGCCTCTCCGGCCCGGTCCGCGCCGACACGGTCTCCGGCAGCCTGGAGGCCCAAGACGTGACCGGCGACCTCCGGTTCAACTCCGTCTCCGGCGACCTCACGGTGGTCGAATGCTCCGGCCCCTCCGTGCGGGCGGACTCGGTGAGCGGCTCGATGATCGTCGACCTCGACCCGGACGGCCCGACGGACGTGCGGCTGACCAGCGTCTCGGGTGAGATCGCGATCCGGCTGCCGTACCCGGCGGACACGGAGGTCGAGGCCAACACCGCGAGCGGCTCCGTCTCCAACGCCTTCGAAGGCCTCCGGGTGCACGGCCAGTGGGGCGCCCACAAGATCACCGGCCGCCTCGGCGCGGGCACCGGCAGACTGCGGGCCACCACCGTCTCCGGCTCGATCGCCCTGCTGCGCCGCCCGGCCGGAGAGGACGAGCCCGCCGAGCCGTGGGACACCCCGCCCGCCGGCCACAGCGCCCCGGCGGCCCCGGCGAGGGGCCCCGAGGGCGGCTCGGGAGACAATTCCGTCTCCGGCCCGGGCGATGCCCCCACCACCGTCCCGGCCGACGGTACGACCGACAAGAAGGTGCTCTGACATGCCCCCCGTCTTCGCCCACGGCCGCCTCCGCCTCTACCTGCTGAAGCTGCTGGACGAGGCTCCTCGCCACGGCTACGAGGTGATCCGCCTGCTGGAGGAGCGGTTCCAGGGGCTGTACGCACCGTCGGCGGGCACGGTCTACCCGCGCCTGGCCAAGCTGGAGGCCGAGGGCCTGGTCACCCACACCACCGAGGGCGGCCGCAAGGTCTACTCGATCACCGACGCGGGCCGCGCCGAACTGGCCGACCGCAGCGGCGAGCTGGCCGACCTGGAACTGGAGATCAGGGAGTCCGTCGCGGAACTGGCCGCGGAGATCCAGGCCGACGTGCGCGGAGCCGCCGGCGACCTGCGCCGCGAGATGCGCGCAGCGGCGACGGAGGCCCGCCGGGACACCGGCACCAAGGACGACGGCCCGGCCGGGGCCCCCTACGGCGACTTCTCGCAGTACGGCGACAAGGAGACCTGGCGCATCGCCAAGGAGGAGATGCGCCGCGCCCGGCAGGAGTGGAAGGAGCAGGCCCGGCGGGCGAAGGACGAGAGCCGCCGCGCCCGCGAGGACGCCCAGCGCGCCCGCCGCCAGGCCAAGGAGGCCCAGGAACAGGCCCGGGCACAGGCCCAGGAGCAGGTCCAGCGCATCACCCGCCGCGTCCAGGAGCAGGTGCAGGACCACTTCGCCCGCGGTGACTGGCCGACGGGTCTGCGCGAGGGCCTGACCGAACTGGTCAAGGAAGTCGGCGAGTTCGGAAAGGACTACGGCAAGGACCTCGGCAAGGACCTCGGCTTCGACTGGACCGGCACCGGCAGGTCGGCCGAGGAGCCGAGCCACGCACAGCCCCCGGAGGACTTCCCGGCCGCCTACGAACCGGCCTGGGCCCATGAGGACGCCGCGGACTCCACCGGTGACCCGGCCCGCGACCTGGACCGCCTGCTCGACCGCTTCCGGGACGACATCCGTGACGCTGCCCGCGACCACGGCGTCACCCCCGACCAGCTGCGCGACGCCCGCCGCCATCTGTCGACGGCGGCGGCCCACATAGGAGCCCTCCTGCGCACACAGGGCACGTAGCGCGCGCTCGGTCCGTCAGCCCGCCTTGGCCTCGCCACCACTGCCGTACAGCACCCGCGCCAGGTGCTCGTACGTCACCCCGTGGTCGGCGAGGACCTCGGCCGGCACACCGGGGCGCAGGGTCAGGGCCAGCAGGATGTGCTCGTCCCCGATGTGCCGGTCCCGCTGGGCGAGGGCGACCCGCAGGGAGCGTTCCAGCACGTCCTTGGCTCCCCGGCCGAAGGAGGTACGCCCCGACCACCACCGTTTGTCCTTCCGGTCACCGGCCAGGGCGCCGACCCCATGCGCCTCCTCCACCCGGGCGACGATCTCCTCCACGTCGATCCCCAGCCCGGCGAGCGCATCGGTCTCGGCCTGCGTCAGCCCGGCCCGCCGCCGCGCCTCACGCAACGCCTCCCGCACGGACTCCCGCCGGTCACCGAGGCCGAGAGCCACGAGCGCGAAGGAGCCACGGCTGCCCTCCCGGTCGAGCAGCGCCAGCAGCAGATGCTCCGGCTCCACGACCTGCCCGCCCTCACCACCCCCGTCCACGTATTCGTACGCGCTCTTCACCACGTCGCGGGCGTCCTTCGTGAACCGCTCGAACATCAATGCCTCCCGTACTTCTTGTGCACGGCCTGCCTGCTCACACCGAGTTCGGTGGCGATCTCCTGCCACGACCAGCCCTGGTTGCGCGCGTTGCGCACCTGCACGGCTTCCAACTGCTCCAGCAGCCGGCGCAGCGCGGCGACGGCCCGCAGGCCGACCCGTGGATCACGGTCACCGGCACGCTCGGCCAGATCGGTTGCTTCGGTCATACCGTCAACCTACGTTGACACCCCGGCATGCGTCAACCATCATTGACACACGAAAACGGCCGGCCCACCCGGGACCGGCCGTCGACACACCCTCAGGAGGACTCAGGGATTCGTCAGCACGACCTTCCCGAACTGCTCACCCGAAGCCAGCCTCTCGAAGCCCTCACGCGCACGGTCCATGGGCATCACCTCGTCGATGACGGGCCGCACTCCCGTCGCGGCACAGAACGCGAGCAGATCCTCCAGTTCGTCCTTCGTGCCCATCGTGGAACCGACGACCTTGAGTTCGAGGAAGAAGATCCGGGTCAGCTCCGCGTGCGAGGGCCGGTCGCCACTGGTGGCACCGGAGATGACCAGCGTGCCGCCGGGCTTCAGCGACTTCACCGAGTGCGACCACGTGGCAGCCCCGACGGTCTCGATCACCGCGTCGACCCGCTGAGGCAACCGCGCCCCGGACTCCAGGGCCTCCACGGCCCCCAGCTCCAGGGCACGCTTCCGCTTGGCCTCGTCCCGGCTGGTGGCGAAGACCCGCAGGCCGGCGGCCTTGCCCAGCACGATGGCGGCGGTGGCGACACCACCGCCGGCGCCCTGCACCAGCACGGAGTCACCGGGCCGGACCCCCGCGTTGGTGAACAGCATCCGGTACGCCGTCAGCCACGCCGTGGGCAGACAGGCGGCCTCCTCGAAGGAGAGCTCCTTCGGCTTGGGCAGGATGTTCCAGGTCGGCACGGCAACCTGCTCGGCGAAGGTGCCCTGGTAGCGCTCGGTGAGGATGGAGCGGGGTTCCTTCGGGCCGACCCCGTGCCCGCTCTGTCCGATCACGGAGTGCAGGACGACCTCGTTGCCGTCCTCGTCGACACCGGCGGCATCACAGCCGAGGATCATCGGCAGCTTGTCCTCTGCGAGGCCCACGCCACGCAGGGACCAGAGGTCGTGGTGGTTGAGGGAGGCGGCCTTGACCGTGACGGTACTCCAGCCGGGACGGGCCTCGGGAGCCGGACGCTCTCCCAACTCCAGTCCGGAGAGCGGCTGGTCGCGGTCGATTCGGGCGGCGTAGACAGCGAACATGGCCTTGACGATAGGTTCCTCGGGGGGCTGAAGGAACCATCCGGCCCTGTGAGACACGCCCTCTTGCCAGGTGGGCGGGGCGATGTAGCTGCGCACCCGCGTACGGCGAGAAGGGGACGTGTCGGGGGGTGTCCGCCCGCAGCGGTTGGCGCGTCAACGCCAGTCAGCCGGCGTGAGACCCCATCGCGCCGTTCCGAGGACGGACACCCCCCGGCGCGGCCCCGACCCACACCCCGGCGGAAGGCGAAGACCTGCACCCCGCCACCGCCGCACCACCCGAACAGCCCACCCCAAAGCAAAGAAATGGCCCCGCCCGATCCCGGGCGGGGCCACATCACACGAACACCGGCGTCACGTCAGCGCCGGGCCACACCCTCGGCCCGAGCCGCAGCCGCCACCGCGGCCGTGACCGCCGGAGCGACCCGCTCGTCGAACGGCGACGGGATGACGTAGTCGGCGGCGAGATCCTCCCCGACCACAGCGGCCAGCGCCTCCGCGGCGGCCAGCTTCATCCCCTCGGTGATCCGGGAGGCCCGCACCTGCAGCGCCCCCGCGAAGATCCCCGGGAACGCCAGCACGTTGTTGATCTGGTTCGGGAAGTCCGACCGTCCGGTCGCGACGACCGCCGCGTACTTGTGCGCGACCTCGGGGTGCACCTCGGGGTTCGGGTTCGCCATGGCGAAGACGAACGCGCCCTTGGCCATCGTCGCCACCGCGGACTCCGCGACCGTGCCACCGGAGACGCCGATGAACACGTCGGCACCCTCCAGCGCCGCCTCAAGCGACCCGGTGATCCCGGCCTTGTTCGTGAACCCGGCCAGTTCCTGCTTCACCGGCGTGAGGTCGTCCCGGTCCGCCGACACGACACCCTTGCGGTCGGCCACCGCGACATCCCCGATCCCGGCCTCGACCAGCATCTTCGCGATGGCGACACCGGCCGCACCGGCGCCGGAGATGACGGCCCGCAGCTCACCCAGCGCCCGCCCGCTCAGCCGCGCGGCGTTCCGCAGGGCCGCCAGCGTCACCACGGCCGTGCCGTGCTGGTCGTCGTGGAAGACCGGAATGTCAAGCCGCTCCTGCAGCTTCCGCTCGACCTCGAAGCACCGGGGTGCCGAGATGTCCTCCAGGTTGACTCCGCCGAACGACGGCGCCAGCCGCACCACGGTCTCGACGATCTCGTCGACGTCCGTGCAGTTGAGGGCGATCGGAACCGCGTCCACGCCACCGAACTGCTTGAACAGAATCGCCTTGCCCTCCATCACCGGGAGGGAGGCCTCGGGCCCGATGTCACCGAGCCCCAGCACGGCCGTACCGTCCGTCACGACGGCGACGACCGATGACTTCCACGTGTAGTCGTGCACGAGCTCCGGCTGCTCCGCGATCGCGCTGCACACCTTCGCGACGCCGGGCGTGTACGCCAGGGACAGGTCGTCCTTGTCACGGACCGGCACGGTGGCCTGCACAGCCATCTTGCCGCCGCGGTGCAACGCGAACGCCGGGTCGAAGGAGTCGAGGGGCTCCGCACCGCCCTCGTGATCCGTATCGCCGGTCTTGCTCTCGCTGCGAGGATTGACGATCTCCGCTGCCACTTCGTTTTACCCCTTAAATCTTCATTGTTTTGAGGGTGGCCACTCCTGGTGAGGGGTGGGCGGGCACCGCGCCGGCCCATGTCGTGCTTGTACGTGTATACGTACGGGCGCGTACGCGACGGGCGCGCCGCACACGCGCCCTGAGCCCCGGATGAGGGGTGTAAAGACCCTTCTTACCGGACGGATGGCATCGACGACGAGTCCATAACGCGAAGGTCACATGACAGCGCCCTGACTCTTCGTCCAAAATCGGGACAAGCCCTGGACAAACCAGCCACAACCACTCAACCATCAGCGAAGCTCGCATGCCCCGTCTTGAAATCCCGGGATACGCCGAAGTTCTTCCGGCCGGAAGGGGTGATTCCTATAGAAGGTCCGGCCGTGATGTACCGGGGTGGCGCGGTTCGGGGGTCGCCCGTTATCCGATTTTGACATGGCTGGCCCCCAGAATCGCGCAGTCCGAATGGCAAGATGCCGTAATCACACGAGGTCGCGACACTCGAAGAGGTGTGCTCTCGTCGACCCACGGCACTGCCGAAACCTTCGGCGTGCCACGGCGTTGCCGAACCCATCGGCAGCCGCCCGCCCCATCGGCAACTCCACCCATCCGCCGGAGGAACCCACCATGACCGCAAGCTCCACCCGTCGTACGACCGCCGCGCACTCCCGGCTAGCAGCGGTCGGTGCGATCGCGGTCGCAGGCGCGCTGATGCTCACCGGCTGCGGTGACCAGACCAAGGACACCGGTTCGAGCGACACGGCGGCCTCGGCCCCGCTCGCCGACAAGCTGCCCCAGGCCATCCGTGACAAGGGCGTCATCAAGGTCGGCTCCGACATCGCCTACGCCCCGGTCGAGTTCAAGGACAGCGCGGGCAAGGTCGTCGGTATCGACCCGGACCTCGCCGCCGCCATGGGCAAGCAGCTCGGGGTCGACTTCCAGTTCGAGAACGGCACGTTCGACACGCTGATCACGGGCCTGCGCTCCAAGCGGTACGACATCGCGATGTCCGCGATGACCGACACCAAGGACCGCCAGGAGGGCATCGACTCCGACACCGGCAAGAAGGTCGGCGAGGGCGTCGACTTCGTGGACTACTTCACCGCCGGTGTCTCGATCTACACCAAGAAGGGCGACGACCAGGGCATCAAGACCTGGTCCGACCTGTGCGGGAAGAAGATCGTGCTCCAGCGCGGCACGGTCTCCGAGGACCTCGCCAAGGCGGAGTCGAAGAAGTGCCCGGCTGGCAAGAAGATCGCCATCGAGCCCTTCGACAACGACCAGCAGGCCCAGACCCGCCTGCGCGCGGGCGGTGCCGACGCCGGCTCGTCCGACTTCCCGGTCGCCGCGTACGCGGTGAAGACCTCCGGTGGCGGCAAGGACTTCCAGCTGGTCGGCGAGCAGGTCGAGGCCGCCCCGTACGGCATCGCGGTCGCCAAGAACCAGACCGAGCTGCGGGACGCCCTCAAGGCCGCCCTCGACGCCGTCATCAAGAACGGCGAGTACGAGAAGATCATGAAGAAGTGGGGCGTCACGGACGGCTCCATCGACGCAGCCACCATCAACGGCGGCAAGTGACCGCAGGTCAGCGGCACTGAAAGGCAACACCCGTGACTGTTGACATCGACAAGACGCCGGCTGACACGCCCCCGGCCGGACCGGAAGCCATCAAGGCCATCCCGGTCCGGCACTACGGGCGGTACATCTCCGCCGTCGTCGCGCTCGCCCTGCTGGGCGGCATCGTCTACGCGTTCTCCCAGGGCAAGATCAACTGGGACGCGATCCCGGACTACTTCTTCGACGACCGCATCCTGGACGGCGTCGGCAAGACGCTTCTGCTGACCGTGCTGTCCATGGCGATCGGCATCATCGGCGGCGTCCTGCTCGCCGTGATGCGCCTGTCGAAGAACCCGGTGACCTCGTCGATCGCGTGGTTCTACATCTGGTTCTTCCGCGGCACCCCGGTCCTGGTGCAGCTGATCGTCTGGTTCAACCTGGGCCTGGTCTTCGAGTACATCAACCTCGGACCGTTCTACAAGGACGAGTGGTCGGACTTCATGACCCCGTTCCTGACGGCGCTGCTGGGGCTGGGTCTGAACGAGGCCGCGTACATGGCGGAGATCTGCCGGGCCGGTCTGCTCTCGGTCGACGAGGGCCAGACCGAGGCGTCGCACGCGCTGGGCATGAGCCACGCCAAGACGCTGCGCCGGATCGTCATCCCGCAGGCGATGCGCGTGATCGTGCCGCCGACGGGCAACGAGGTCATCAACATGCTGAAGACGACCTCGCTGGTCTCGGTCGTCCAGTACCCCGAGTTGCTGCGAGCGGCTCAGGACATCGGCCAGACCTCCGGTGCCCCCGCCGAGATGCTGTTCCTGGCAGCGGCCTGGTACCTGCTGCTGACCTCGGTCTTCAGCATCGGCCAGTACTACCTGGAGCGGTACTACGCGCGTGGTTCGAGCCGGTCGCTCCCGGCCACGCCGTTCCAGAAGATCAAGGCGAACGTGCTGTCCCTGTCCAACCGCTCGGCGTCGACGGGAGGCACCGCATGACCGCCATGGTCAAGGCCGAGGGCGTTCACAAGTCCTTCGGTCCCGTAGAGGTCCTCAAGGGCATCGACCTGGAGGTGAAGTCCGGCGAGGTGTTCTGCCTCATCGGCCCCTCCGGCTCCGGCAAGTCGACCTTCCTGAGGTGCATCAACCACCTGGAGAAGATCAACGCCGGCCGCCTGTACGTGGACGGTGAGCTGGTCGGCTACCGCCAGAAGGGCGACAAGCTCTACGAGCTGAAGGACAGCGAGGTCGCGGTCAAGCGCCGGGACATCGGCATGGTCTTCCAGCGCTTCAACCTGTTCCCGCACATGACGGCCGTGGAGAACGTCATGGAGGCGCCGGTCCAGGTCAAGGGCGTGAGCAGGAGCCAGGCCCGCACGCGCGCCCAGGAGCTCCTGGACCGGGTGGGACTGGCCGACAAGGCGGGCAACTACCCCTCGCAGCTCTCCGGCGGCCAGCAGCAGCGCGTCGCCATCGCCCGGGCGCTCGCCATGGACCCGAAGCTGATGCTGTTCGACGAGCCGACCTCGGCGCTCGACCCGGAGCTGGTGGGTGACGTCCTGGACGTCATGCGCGACCTGGCCGAGTCCGGCATGACGATGATCGTCGTCACGCACGAGATGGGCTTCGCCCGCGAGGTGGGCGACAGCCTGGTCTTCATGGACGGCGGCGTGGTGGTCGAATCCGGCCACCCGCGCGAGGTGCTCACGAACCCGCAGCACGAGCGGACGAAGTCGTTCCTGTCCAAGGTGCTCTGACGGTACGCACGGCGAGGGGGCGGTACGGAACTCCGTACCGCCCCCTTCGCCTGTCTGTGCCCGCGCTACTTCATGGCGAGCAGCAGGGTGTCCGAGGGCGAGCACCACACTGGCCTGGCCTCGCCGAAGCCCTTCTCGCGCAGCACGCGCGCGTGCCACTGGACCGACGGCATGTCGCCGTCGGCGTGGTCGCCGTAGATCTCGTAGCGCCGGGCCGTGGGTCCGGCGAGGACCGGGTCCTTGGCGGCGAGCTGCCACCACTCCGTCCAGCCGAGGACCCCGGGTTCCCTGGCCTGTTCCATGCGGGCGTGGCGCTGCGCCCGCTCGGCCGCGTTGATCCGCGGCGTCGACTCGTCGATCATGTGGTCCGCGTTCATGAAGACGCCGCCGGTGCGGACGAGTCCCGCGACCCGGCCGTAGAGGTCCGCGAGGGGTTCCCGGTGCAGCCAGTGCAGGGCCGTCGCAGTCAGGACGGCGTCGTACGAGTCGTACGGCAGCTTCTCCGGCCAGTCGGGGTCCTTGAGGTCGGCGGTGACGAGACCGACCCGGTCGTCGCCCGCGAAGGTGCCCTCGGCGATGGCGAGGAGCGCCGGGTCGAGGTCGACGCCGGTGCTGGTGGCGTCGGGGAAGCGGGCCAGCAGCCGGGCCGTGATGGTGCCCGTGCCGCAGGCGAGGTCGAGGACGCGCGGGGCGGTGCCCACGGTGGCCTCGACCATGTCGAGCATGATCCGGAACCGCTCCTCGCGGTCGGGCAGGTACCACTCCTGCTGCCGGTCCCAGCTCTCCTGCCAGGCCTGCCAGTCGGTGGTGGTCGCCGTGATGTCCGCGTCCGTCATCGAGCCCCTCCCTCGTAATACCCTGGAAGCACCATCAGCTGTTACAAGTGCACGCTCACGACCCTAAAGCCCCTCCGTAAGGACTACAAGTGGAACTGGCCTATTACTCGGACTACGCCGTGCGCCTCGTCAACACCGAGGAACCGGCCCGGGGCAAGGACGCCCTGACGTCGGTCGAGGCCGTCCGCGATCTGTTCGGGCCCAGCCAGTCGGCGGCCCGCCGGGCCACCGACGCGGACGTGACCCGCTTCCGCTCGGTCCGGGCCCGGCTGCGATCGGTGTTCGAGGCTGCCGACGCGGGCGAGGAGAGGCTGGCCGTCGACCTGCTGAACTCGCTGCTGCTGGAGTTCCCGGTGAGCCCGCAGATCTCCGGGCACGACTTCCGCGACGACGACGGCCGCCCCCTGTGGCACATGCACCTGGCGGACCACCCGTCGAACGCCACGGCGGGCTACGCGGCGATCGCGGCGATGGGCCTGGCGTTCCACCTGACCGAGTACGGCGTGGACCGCCTCGGGCTGTGCGAGGCCGCGCCCTGCCGCAACGCCTACCTCGACACCTCCACCAACCGCTCCCGGCGCTACTGCTCCGACCGCTGCGCGACCCGGGCCAACGTGGCGGCCTACCGGGCCCGCAAACGCCTGGAGGCCGACCGGTCGGAGAGGACCGGCCTGGCGGCCGACAGCGCCCAGCCCAGCAGCGCCCAGGGCGACCTCCGGCCGGACCTGCGCGGCCGGTAGCGGAACCGGACCCGCCCCAGCACCAGGTCGTCGGGGACGACGCCGTAGTCGGTGCTGTCGCCGCCGGCGTACGCGTTGTCCCCGAGCACCCACCAGCCGCTCTCGCGCCGCTGGGCCACCCGCTTGACGACCAGCAGGTCCTGCTGGAAGGGATGCCGCAGCACGACGACGTCCCCGGGCCTGACCCGGCCCCCGTAGTGCACCAGGAGCCGGTCACCGTGGTACAGCGTGGGCACCATGGACGGCCCGGTCACCTCGGCCACCCCGAAGGGCGGGGCGGGCCTCCCCCGCTCGGACTCCTGCGACAGCTCCGGCATCACCCGGCACCTCCCCGGTTCTTCCTCCACCAGTCTCAGTCTCACCCCGGACTTTTGTCCTAAGCCCATGGGGGCACCCGCCAAAAGCCGTCCGTCACGGAGTAATGTCCCCTGTGAGAAGACGATCACGAGGAAGGAATGCTCCATGCTTTCCCGCCTGTTTGCCCCCAAGGTCAAGGTCAGTGCCCACTGCGACCTTCCCTGCGGTGTGTACGACCCCGCCCAGGCCCGCATCGAGGCGGAGTCGGTGAAGGCCGTGCAGGAGAAGATGGCCGCCAACGACGACCCGCACTTCCAGGCGCGCGCCACCGTCATCAAGGAGCAGCGCGCCGAGCTCGCCAAGCACCACGTCTCGGTGCTGTGGAGCGACTACTTCAAGCCCCCGCACTTCGAGAAGTACCCGGAGCTGCACCAGCTGGTCAACGACACCCTGAAGGCCCTCTCGGCCGCCAAGGGCTCGACCGACCCGGCCACCGGCCAGAAGGCTCTGGACTACATCGCCCAGATCGACAAGATCTTCTGGGAGACCAAGAAGGCCTGATCTCCCTCAAGGCAGTCCGGCCCGCGATGTCGCTGGTCGGGCAAGAGGGAACAGCGGAGCCCCGTACCCGGCAGCGGGTACGGGGCTTTGCTGTTCCTACTTCCCCGTTCTTCCGGTTCCCTTCTTGGCGTTGTGGCTTCGCCAGACACCGACCAGCACCACGATGACGGTGATGACGACGAGCATCACGACGCCGGTGGGCCAGAAGCCGCTGCCCCCTCCGGCTGCCAGATCGAGGTTCTCCACGCTTGCGCCCCTTCCTGTTCGCAGTTGATCAGCTCCAGTCCCATCCGCCGATCGCGGCACCTCCGACGTAGCCGCCCACCGAGTAGCCCCAGTCGACGGCTGTGGCCGTCTTTCCGACGACGTCGGCGGCCTCGTTGCCCCACCCTTCTTTGTCGAGACCGGTGGCTTGCGTCACACCAATACCGGAAGAATCAGCGGGTACCTGTAGCCGTTTGCCGGCATGTGCTCCAGGTGCTGTAGGCACTCCGTGGCGACGGCAGCCGAACCAGGGGCGCTAGTGGAACTGAGGGACGATCAGGTAGATCCCGTACGCCACCACGGCCGCGCAGGCGAGGAAGCACAGGAGGGCCTGGGTGAGGCCGAGGGCGAAGGTGCCGCCCCGCAGGGCGCGGGCGCCTTCCAGGCGGGCGAGGCCGAGGACGCCCAGGGCGAAGACGACGACCACGGCGACGGTCGCGCCGACGCTCACCGCGGCGACCTGCCCGAGTGCGGTCCAGTCCAGATGCATGTCGTTGTTCCCCGTCGCTCAGGCGGCCGCGCCGACCTTGGCCGGCGGCTCGCTGCGGATGCTGACTTCGTGTGCGTCGTTGACGTTGTGCGCGTGCACCGGGTTGCGGCGCGAGATGACCACCATGCCCGCGGCGAGGGCCGCGCCGACCAGCGCGACGACCGCCGTACCGAGGTCCCCGCCGTCCTGCACGACCGCGGCGGCCAGCCCGCCGACCAGTGCGGCGGCGGGCAGGGTGATCACCCAGGCGACGGCCATCCGGCCCGCGACGCCCCAGCGGACCTCCGCGAGCCGGCGGCCGAGCCCCGCGCCGATGATGCTGCCCGAGGCCACCTGCGTGGTGGACAGGGCGAATCCGAGGTGGGCGGAGGTCAGGATGACGGTCGTGGAGGCGGTCTCGGCGGCGAACCCCTGCGGCGACTGGATCTCGGTGAGGCCCTTGCCCATCGTGCGGATGATCCGCCAGCCCCCGAGATACGTACCGAGGCCGATGGCGAGGCCCGCCGACGCGATGACCCACAGGGGCGGCCCGGCGTCGTGGCCGAGCGCGCCGGCCGAGATCAGGGTGAGGGTGATGACGCCCATGGTCTTCTGCGCGTCGTTCGTGCCGTGGGCGAGCGAGACGAGCGAGGCGGAGGCGATCTGGCCGATGCGGAAGCCCTGGGTGACGGAGTCCTTTCGGGCCCGGTCGGTCAGCCGGTAGGCGAGGTAGGTGGCGAGCAGCGCGGCGACACCGGCCACGACCGGTGAGGCCACCGCCGGCACCAGCACCTTCTCGACGACCTTGCCGAAGTCGACGCCGTGGCTGCCCGCCCCGACCCACACGGCCCCGATGAGCCCGCCGAACAGCGCGTGCGAGGAGCTCGACGGGAGACCGACCAGCCAGGTCAGCAGATTCCACAGGATCGCGCCGACCAGCCCCGCGAAGATCATGCCCGGGGAGACGAGGGTGTCGTCAACGATGCCGCCGGAGATGGTCCTGGCGACCTCGGTGGACAGGAAGGCACCGACGACGTTGAGGACGCCGCTGATCAGGACCGCCGTACGGGGAGCGAGCGCGCCGGTGGCGATGGACGTGGCCATCGCGTTCGCCGTGTCGTGGAAACCATTGGTGAAGTCGAAGGCGAGTGCGGTGACGATGACGACCGCCACGAGGAACGTGATGTGGTCCATTCCTGAATGCAAACAAGCGCGGGCCAATGGACGGGGAACGGTACGGCAAAGGCTGGTCAAGGTTCACGCAGGTGGCGGCGGTTCGCCCCTCTACGATCGCGCCCATGAGGATCAGCTGGACGTACGCCTTCATCGACCGCCCACGGGACGCCTTCGGCCCCGCGTGCGACTTCTGGACGGCGGTCACGGACACCCGTCTGTCCCAACCGCGCGGCGAGCACGACGAGTTCGTCACCCTGCTCCCCGACGGCGCCGACGCGTGCGTGAAGGCGCAGGCCGTAGGTGCGGGCCCGGGCGGCGCGCACATCGACTTCTGCGTCGACGACGTACCGGAGTTCGCCGCCGCGGCGGTGCGGCTCGGCGCGGCTGTGGTGGCGGACTTCGGGTCGCTCGTGGTCCTGCGCTCGCCCGGCGGGCAGTTGTTCTGCGCGGACCCCTGGCGCGGGCAGTCGTCGCGCCCGGGCGTGGTGCGGGGCAGCCGGCTCGACCAGGTGTGCCTGGACGTCCCGTCCTCGGCCTACGACACGGAAGTCGGCTTCTGGAGCGCCCTGCTCGACGGCTGGGAGTCGACGCCGGGCTCCCTCCCGGAGTTTCACGTGGTCAAGCCGCCGCCGGGCCTGCCGGTCCGTCTGCTCCTGCAACGCCTCGGTGAGGAGCGTCCGGCATCCGCCCACCTCGACCTCGCCTGCGCGGACGTCGCGGCGACCCGGGCGCGGCACGAGGCGCTCGGGGCCGTCTTCGTGGCCGGCTTCTCCGGCTGGACGGTGATGCGCGACCCGGCGGGCGGCACGTACTGCCTGACGACCCGGGATCCGGTGACGGGCGGACTTCGCTAGGTGCGGCGAGAGAACGAACGGGGTGCCGCGTGCGCCCGGTGGGGCGCGAGAACGAGCGGGGTGCCGCGGCGGTCCGTCAGTGGTTCTCGGTATACGTCCCGTACGCGCAGGCCGCGGTCCCGGCGTCCTCGGGCGTCGGGCAAGGCGGCAGGTCCGGGGGCTCGTCGGGATCGGTCTGCTCCCACCCGTACGGCCCCGCGGGCTCGGCCGAGTCCTGCATCCACAGCGTCAGCCCGCCCGCGACGGCCACGGCCAACGCCCACCCGATCACCATGCCGCGCCGCACCGTGCGACGCCGCTCCCCCGGTCTGCCCATGCTTCCCACGCTAGTCGCTCAACCGCGCCGCCCGGGCCCGGAGGTAGCGCTGCTCGGGCAGGCTCAAGGTCTGCGCGGCCGCCGACTCGTAGGCGGCGCGGGCGGCTTCCGGCTCGCCCACCCGCTCCAGCAGGTGGCCGCGCACGGCGTCCAGGCGGTGCCCCTTCACCTCACCCTCCAGGGCGTCCACTTCGGCCAGGCCCGCGCGCGGGCCGTGGACCATGGCGACGGCGACCGCGCGGTTGAGGCGTTCGACCGGGCCGGGGACCAGACCGACGAGCACGTCGTACAGGCCCAGGATCTCGGCCCAGTCGGTCGACTCGGGCGAGGACGCCTCGTCGTGCACGGCGGCGATCGCGGCCCGCAGCTGGAACGGCCCGGGGCAGCCCCGGGACAGGGCCCGGGTGACCAGCGCGACGCCCTCCTCGATCGCCGCACGGTCCCAGCGGCCGCGGTCCTGCTCGTCGAGGGGGATCAGCTCGCCGCTCGGACCGCTGCGCGCGTCGCGCCGGGCGTCGGTCAGCAGCATCAGTGCGAGCAGACCGGCCACCTCGCAGTCGCCGGGCAACAGCCGGTGCACCGTGCGGGTCAGCCGTACGGCCTCGCCCGCGAGGTCGCGGCGCTGGAGCGCGGCGCCGGAGGTGGCGGTGTACCCCTCGTTGAAGATCAGGTAGAGGGTCTGCAGGACGGACGGCAGCCGCTGCTCCCAGCGGTCCGGCCGGCCGAAGCGCACACCCCGCACCTTCTGCTTGGCCCGGCTGACGCGCTGGGCCATCGTCGCTTCCGGGACCAGGCAGGCCCGCGCGATCTCCGCCGTGGTCAGACCGCCCACGGCACGCAGCGTGAGCGCGATCTGCGCGGGCGGCGACAGGTCCGGATGGCAGCACAGGAACAGCAGCGAGAGCGTGTCGTCCTCACGGGGCGCCCGCTCCCCCGGCGGCGGTGCCGTGAAGGCGTCCCGGGGCGTGAGCGCGGCCGCCCGCTCCTCGCGCTGCCGCCGGGCCTGATCACTGCGCAGGGCATCGGTGAGCCGCCGTGAGGCGACCTTGATCAGCCAGCCGCGCGGATTGCCGGGCACCCCCGCCGCGGGCCACTGCCCGGCCGCCGCGAGCATCGCCTCCTGTACGGCGTCCTCAGCGGCGTCGAAGTGCCCGTACCGTCTGACCAGCGCACCGAGGACCTGCGGCGCGTCGCGGCGCAGCAGGTCCTCGATCTCCGGTGGGTTCCTCACCCGCGTGTCCGTCGACGTCGGCCGGTGCGTCAGATGTCCCCGGAACCGTCCATGATCGGGCGGATCACAACGGGGTAGTCGGGGGCGCCGGCCGGCTGTGGGCAGCGGGCGACACGGTCGGCGATCTCCGTGACCCGCTCCAGGCTCGCGCACTCCAGGACCCAGTAGCCGGCCAGCAGCTCCTTGGTCTCGCCGTACGGGCCGTCGGTGATCACGGCCTTGCCGTCGTCGCCGAGGGTGACGTGCCGGGTCTGCGCCGGCTCGGCCAGGCCCTGCCCGTCCACGAGCTCGCCCGTCTCGGCCAGATCGTCGTTGATGGCGCCCATGTAGGCGAACATCGTCTGCAGCTCCTCCTCGCTCCAGGCCGGGGAGTGCGCCGACGCCTTGCCGCGCATCGCTTCGTAGTCCGCCTGTGTGCCCTGCACCATGACCAGGTACTTCATCAGTCCGCTCCTTCGGCTCTCACCGCCCCGGTGGGCGGCTCTTCACAGGGGACGTCGGAGCCGGGCCGCGTATCTCGACACGGGCTCAGGGATTTTTGGCGGCGGTGCCTCCGGGAGCCGGTTCGGGCGGGACCGTGGCGGGAGGGGCGGTTTCGCCGGCGGTCGTGGGGACCGGCGCGGGCCGGGTGCCTTCGGCGGTGTGGCCGCTGTCCGCGCCCTCCGCCTCGTGAGTCCCGCACCCGGGGTTGCGGCACGGGCCCGCCACCCAGCGCGGGACCCAGGTGCCCAGCGTCTTGTGACGCCGGACGACCGTTTCCACTGGCTGTCCGCAGTCGGGACAGAGATGTCCTTCGCTGCCCATGTCCTCAGAGTAGGCCGGTGGTGGGCTCAGCGCTTCCTGCTGTACGTGCGCACCAGCGCGCCGTTGCCGAACGTGCGCACCGACCCCAGGGTGAACTCGGAGATCGCGAATCCGGAGCCGAACATCGGCATGCCCGCGCCGTACACGAGCGGGTAGGTCTTGATGACGAGCTCGTCGATCTGGTCGTACAGCTCGCCGGCCACCTTCGAGCCGCCGCACAGGTAGATGCCGAGGCCGCTCTCCTCCGCCTTCAGCTCGCGGACCTTGCCGGCCAGGTCGTCCGCGATGATCTCCACGTTCGGGTCGGGCGACTCCTGGAGCGTCCTGGACGCGACGTACTCGCGCAGGTGGGCGTAGGGGCTGGTGATGCCTTCCTTCAGGGCGATGTCGTAGCTGGCCCGCCCCTGGATGATCGTGTCGAACCGCTTGTTGGGCAGGTCGTCGACGCCGAGGGCCCGGCGGGCCTGGGTGGGCAGGGTCTCCGGGTACTCCGCCTTGAGGTAGGCGAGGAACTCCTCGTCGACGAAACGGATCATCGCCGTCCCGTCGCCGCCCGGGTCACCGATGAAGCCGTCGAGGGAACAGGCGATGTAGTACGTGAGCTTTCGCAAGCCGGTCTCTTTCCGTAGTCCGTCACTGCAACAACGTCAGTTGTAGTACTTCCCTTGTAGTGGTTGCAAGGGCATTACGGCAGCGGACCGGAAGTGAGAGAGGGGACTCCGCATGGTCGGCCGCGCCGGGGAGCGGGACGGCCGTGACCACAGATGCCCGGCGGCGCACGGCGGCGCCGCTCTCGCCGTAAGGGGCCTGGGCGTGCCGGTGAGGCCTGGCCGGGCTGGTGCGGCCCGGGCGAGCCGGTGAGGCTGGGCGCGCCGGTAGACCTTGGGCGAGCCGGTGGGGCCTAGGCGGGCCGGTGAGACCTGGGCTCTCGCCACATCGGCCACATCGACGGGCCGTCCGGCAGGTCGAGGGCCGGGCCGGCCGGCTCGAAACCCAGGCGCTCGTACAGGTGGCGACTGCGGGCGTTGCTGGCCTCCAGGTAGGCGGGCAGCCCTTCGCGGTCGCAGCGGTCGAGGACGGCCTCGATGAGCGCGGTACCGAGGCCCTCGTCCTGGCGGCCGGGGGCCACACCGATCATCCACAGGTACTCGTGGGCCCGCCCGGTGGGATGGACGGCGGCCATCAGCCGTCCGATGCTCTCCACACGCTCGTTGCCCGGGTCGACGGCCTCCCGCACCTGGGCCGGCCCCTCGTCCTCCGCGTCGTCGTGGCCTTCGCCGGCGGGCATGGAGAGCCACAGCGCGCAGGCCGACCCGTCCTCGGTGACGTCTATGCGGCCGGCTGCGAGCACGATGTCGGTGAAGGCGGCCATGAGCCGGGGGTGCTTGGCGCGGCGGTCCTCCGCGTCGGGGAAGACCCAGCCGCTGACGGGGTCGTCCTGGAACGCCTCGTCCAGAAGCCGGACGATCAGCTCCCTGTCCCCTTCGCCTGCCGTCCGGATGGCCACACCCATTGCCGCGCCCCTTCGCTCGTCCCGACGGGCGTTGATCGTAGGGGGGTTGGCCCTCGCGGAGGGGTGTGGGCAGGATCTTGGCGGGATTCGGTCGAACGTTTGCCCAAACTCGACGGATGCGGGAAGGTGGCGGGCCCCGCACACCGTGGGGCAGTGCGGGACCCGCCGACCGGATGCCGACGGCCGTGCGGGGTCAGGAGCCGCACGGCCCCGGCGCTCCGGGGCTCTGGCCTTCGGTCACCCGAAGGGGCGTTGCCGGCACGGGCCGTCTTCTGCCGTTGCCGCCGGACCGCTCACTGGTGGAGCCATCCTCTGTGTGGCCCGTCAACCGCTGTGGCCCGTCAGCCGCTGTGGCTCGCCAAGCTGTTGCGGCCGGTCATCGCTGACGAGCCGTCACAGTTCGGGACGGTCATCGTTACGGTCTGTCAACTGCTGCGCCGGGTCACGAACTCGGCGAGGGCGAGCAGGCCGCCCGCCGCCTCCGGATCCGGCACCGCCCGGGCCAGCTGCTGCATCGCCCGTGCCATCCGGTCGGCCGCCTGGCCCTGTGCCCAGTCACGGCCGCCCGCGCGCTCCACGGTTCGGGCGAGGTCGTCGAGGTCCTCCTTCTCGCTGGTTCGCGCGTACAGTTCGGCGAGTTCGGCCGCCGCCGGTGTGCCGGAGGCGAAGGCCGCGACCACCGGCAGCGACTTCTTCCGGGCGGCCAGGTCGGCACCGGCGGGCTTGCCCGTGCGGCGCGGGTCACCCCATATGCCGATGACGTCGTCGATGAGCTGGAAGGCGAGCCCGGCCTCCCTGCCGAACGCGTCCAGCGCCGCCACCTCCTCCTCCGAGGCACCCGCGTACAGCCCGCCGATCGCGCACGCACCTCCGATCAGGGCACCCGTCTTCGCCTCCGCCATGGCGAGCACCTCGTCGAGCGTGACCTCGCCGGGGGCACACCGCTCCATGGCCGTGTCCGCGTGCTGGCCCGCGCACAGCTCCACCACGCAGTCCGCGAGCCGGACGGCGGCGGCCGGGGACGCCGGGTGCGGGTCCTGGGCGAGCAGCCGCAGAGCCAGCGCCTGCAAGGTGTCCCCGGCGAGGATGGCGTCGGCGTCACCGAACACCGTCCATGCGGTGGGGCGGTGGCGGCGGGTGGTGTCCCGGTCCATCACGTCGTCGTGCAGCAGCGTGAAGTTGTGCACCAGCTCCACCGCGGCGGCCGCCCGAGCCGCCCCCGCCCGCGCCTCGGGCCCGCCGAGGGCCGCCGCCGCAGCGAGGACCAGCGCGGGGCGGATCGCCTTGCCCGAGCCCCCGTCCGCCGAGGTGCCGTCGACCTGTTCCCAGCCGAAGTGGTGGAGCGCGACCCGGCGCATCGGCCCGGGCAGCGAGCCGAGCGCGGTCCGCAGCACCGGGTCGACCTCCGCCCGGGCCCGCTCCAGCAGCATGACCGCCTCGTGCCCTTCGGCCGGTTCCGGCCCGCCGTCCCGCTGTGTCCCGATGCCCCCCTGCCTTTCCTTAGCCCCCGCCGAGGGCCGGGGTTCGGCGCCGCGCTGCCCACCGCGGGCGGGCAGCGTCGTCCCCCTCCTGGACCTCGTGAGGGACTCACCCATGGGACCGCCTCGGAGAATGAGCGGACGGTGGCGCTTCCGCTGCCGCTGGGCTCGTACCCCGAGGATGTACCCGCCCGGACGGGCGGGGACACGGCCGGCGGGCCGGCAGCGTCACCGCCAGCGGCCGATCTCGACGTTCTCCAGGACGCCGAGCGCGTCCGGTACCAGGACCGCGGCCGAGTAGTAGGCCGTGACCAGGTATTTGATGATGGCTTGTTCGTTGATGCCCATGAAGCGGACCGACAGGCTCGGCTCGATCTCGTCGGGGATTCCGGAGGCACGCAGACCGATGACGCCCTGGTCGGCCTCGCCGGTACGCAGGGCGATGATGGACGTCGTACGGGCGTCCGAGACCGGGATCTTGTTGCACGGGAAGATCGGCACACCGCGCCAGGTCGGGATGCGGTTGCCAGCCATGTCGATGGTCTCGGGGACCAGCCCGCGCTTGTTCAGTTCGCGGCCGAACGCGGCGATGGCGCGCGGGTGGGCTAGGAGCATCTTGGTGCCGCGGCGCCTGCTGAGCAACTCGTCCAGGTCGTCCGGCCCGGGCACGCCGTCGTGCGGCTGGATCCGTTGGTCGTACTCGCAGTTGTGCAGGAGACCGAAGTCCCGGTTGTTGACGAGCTCGTGCTCCTGGCGCTCCTTCAGCGCCTCGACCGTCAGCCGGATCTGCTGCTCGGTCTGGTTCATGGGCTGGTTGTAGAGGTCGGCCACGCGCGTGTGGATGCGCAGCACGGTCTGGGCGACGCTCAGTTCGTACTCACGGGGCCGGGCCTCGTAGTCGACGAAGGTGTGCGGGATGTCCGGCTCGCCGGAGTGGCCCGAGGAGAGGTCGATCTCCTTCTCACCGTACTTGTTGGAGCGCTGCGAGGGGATGGAGCGGCGCTGCTGGAGGTGTTCGCGCAGGGTGTCCGAGCGCTCCGCGATCTGCTCGAACTCCTGGCGGGGCAGCACGAGCACGGTGCACGCGGTGAGGGCGCGGGCGGTGTACTCCCAGATCGCGTCCTCGTTGAGCAGCGCGTCGTCACCGAAGTAGGCGCCGTCGGCGAGGACGCCGAGGGACTCGTCTTCCCCGTACGGTCCCGTACCGACCTTCTCCACCCTGCCGTGCGCCAGGAGGTACACCTCGTCGGACGGGCTGCCGAACGAGGCGATGACGTCGCCCGCCGGGATCTCCCGCTGCTCGCAGCGACGGGCGATCTCGAAGAGCACCTCCTCGTCCTCGTAGGACCGCAGCGCCGGCAGCTCGCCCAGTTCGGCGGGGATGATCTCGACGCGGTCGCCGGTCTTCACGAACGTCAGCCGGCCGTCGCCCACGGCGAACGTCAGCCGCCGGTTCACCCGGTACGTACCACCCTGGATGTCGACCCACGGCAGCATCCGCAGCAGCCAGCGGGAGCTGATCTCCTGCATCTGCGGCACGGACTTGGTCGTGGTGGCCAGGTTCCGCGCGGCCGCCGTGCCGAGACTCTGCTGCGGCTTGGTCTGCTCCGTGCGGACCTCTTCGCCTACCGACATAGAGAACTGCCCTCCCGGTTGTGGCCGACGCCCATACGCCCCGGGCATCGATGTGCACGAGCAAGCCTTCCTCACTCAACGTCGCGGTGCTATTACACGAAAGAGCGGGAATGGATCTTTGCGCCGCTGGGCAGGGGGCCCGGTTCCGCCGTTCGCGGCCGGGTCCGGAACGGTTGGCGACAACCCGTGGGAGTTTGTCGGTTGTGCCTCTGGGGCGCGCCCCGGGCCGCTCCTAGCGTGATGAGCCGTTCCTCTCCGTACTCCAGAAACGGGACCTCCATGCAGTACATCGCGCCGATCGGCGTCGGCATCCTCTACGCCCTGGCGATGTCCCTGGTCCGCGAACCGCACCGGCGGCGGCTGAACGCGCTCATGGTGGGCGGTGCCGGTGCTGCGTACCTCAGCGGCGGCGGCCTGGGCGGCTGGGAGTTCGCGTTCACCGCGCTGCTCACCTACGTCGCCTTCCGCGGGCTGGAGTCGTGGACGTGGATCGGCGTCGGCTGGCTGCTCCACACGGCGTGGGACATCGTCCACCACCTCAAGGGCAACCCGATCATCCCGTTCTTCCACACCTCCTCCCTGGGCTGTGCGATCTGCGACCCCGTGATCGCGATGTGGTGCCTGCGAGGCGGCCCGTCGCTGATCGAGCTGGTCCGCGACCGGGGCCGGGGCGGGAAGAAGCGGCTCGACCCGGCAGTGGCCGTGGATGGCCAGGGCGGCGCCGGCGCCCAAGTCGGGTCGCCGACACGGGGGTGACAGGGCGGGGCGATGCCGACAGGGAGCTCCGGGCAGGTCCGACCGGCACCCACCGGCGGCTCCTCTCGTTCGCCTCCGGGTCACAATGACCGGGTGACCAGCCCCGACGCCACCGACCCGGCCGCGCTGCGCCCCCGGCTGCCCTCGCCCGTGCAGGAAGTCGTCGACGGCCGGTTCGAGCGGCGGGGCGTGCGGCTGCTGCTCAAGCGGGACGATCTGATCCACCCGGAGCTGATCGGCAACAAGTGGCGCAAGCTGGCGCCGAACCTCGCGGCGGCGGTCGGCCGTACGGTCGTCACGTTCGGCGGCGCCTGGTCCAACCATCTGCGCGCCACGGCCGCGGCCGGCCGGCTGCTCGGCATCCCCACGGTCGGTGTCGTACGCGGCGACGAGCTGGCCGACCGGCCCCTCAACCCCTCGCTGGCCCGCTGCGCCGCCGACGGAATGCGGCTCCACTTCGTCGACCGGGCGACGTACCGCCGCAAGACCGAGCCCCGGACACTGGCCGGGATCCTCCGTGCGGCGGACGCCGAGGAGGCCTGGCTGGTCCCCGAGGGCGGCAGCAACGCCGAGGCCGTGCGCGGCTGCCTCGCGCTCGGCGATGAGCTGCGCGACCTGGCGGATGTCGTGGCCGTGGCCTGCGGCACCGGCGGCACACTCGCGGGGCTGGCCGCCGGTCTCGCACCCGGGCAGCGCGCCCTGGGCATACCGGTCCTCCGGGGCGGCTTCCTGACCGCCGACGTCCGGGCCTCGCAGCAGCAGGCCTTCGGCGGCCCCCGCGGCACCTGGAGCCTCGACGACCGCTTCCACTGGGGCGGCTACGCGCGCGTGCCCGACGAGCTGGACGGCTTCGCCGCGGACTTCGAACACCGCCACGACCTGCCCATCGAACGCCTGTACGTGGCAAAGCTGCTGCACGCACTCGTCACCCTGGCGAACGAGGGCGCCTTCCCACGCGGGACGACGATCGCGGCCGTGATCACCGGCCGGCCGTTCCCCTGACGCCGGCAGCGCCCGGGTCCCTTGCCTCCGGCAAGCTCCCCTACGCCGCCTCCCGGAACGCCGCGGCCTCCTCCAGGTCCAGTCTGCGCAGCAGCGTCCGCAGCATCTCGTCGTCGATGTAGCGGGCGTCCCGGAGCTTGACGAACACCTCGCGCTCGGCGCTGATCATCTCGCGCGCCAGCCGCCGGTACGTGTCGTCGACGGACTCCCCGGTGATCGGGTTGGCCTGCCCGAGCCGTTCCCAGGGGGCGTTGCGGCGGCGCTCCAGGACGGTGCGCAGCCGGTCGGCGAGCGGAGCGGGCAGGGCGTTGCGCTCGTCGGCCAGGAGCTCCTCCAGGCGCCGTTCTGCGGCCCGGGAGGCCTGTGCCTGGGCGTTGGCCTCGATGAGCGTCTCGGTCTGGGCGTCCCGTCCGGGGAACTTCAGCAGCCGGATGAGCGGGGGCAGGGTCAGGCCCTGCACGACGAGGGTCCCGATGACGGTCGTGAAGGTCAGGAAGAGGATGAGGTTGCGCTGCGGGAAGGGCTCCTCCCCGCCGTGCACGGTGAGCGGGATCGAGAAGGCGATGGCCAGCGAGACCACGCCCCGCATCCCCGCCCACGCGATGACGAACGGCCCCTTCCAGGTCGGGTCCTCCTCCCGTTCCCGCACCCGGGCCGACAGCAGCCGCGGCAGGAACGTGGCGGGGTACACCCAGACAAAACGGCTCACGACGACGACCAGGAAGACCGCGACCGCGTACCAGGCGGCGTCGACACCCTCGTACTCCCCGAGGGCCCTGAGGACCACCGGCAGCTGGAGTCCGATCAGCGCGAACACCGCCGACTCCAGGACGAAGGCGACCATCTTCCAGACCGCCTCCTCCTGTAGACGCGTGGCGAAGTCGACCTCCCACGCGCGGTGCCCCAGGAAGAGTGCGACGACCACGACCGCGAGGACACCGGAGGCGTGCACCTGCTCGGCGACGGCGTACGCGACGAACGGAATCAGCAGGGAGAGCGTGTTCTGCAGCAGCGGCTCCTTCAGGTGCGTGCGCAGCCAGTGGATCGGCGCCATCAGCAGCAGGCCCACCACGACCCCGCCGATGGCCGCGAGCAGGAACTCGCCGATGCCCCCGGCCCAGGTCGCTCCCTCGCCGACGGCGGCGGCCAGGGCCACCCGGTAGGCGGTGATCGCGGTCGCGTCGTTCAGCAGGGACTCGCCCTGGAGGATCGTCGTGATCCGTGACGGCAGCCCCACCCGGCGGGCCACCGCCGTCGCCGCGACCGCGTCCGGCGGCGCCACCACCGCGCCGAAGACCAGGGCCGCGGTCAGCGGCATGTCCGGCACGATCACGTAGAGGGCCCAGCCGACCACGAAGGTCGCGAACAGCACGTACCCGACGGACAGCATGGCGACCGGCCGCAGCTGCGCCCGCAGGTCCAGGTAGGAACTCTCGGTGGCGGCCGTGTGCAGCAGCGGGGGCAGGATGAGCGGCAGCACGACGTGCGGGTCGAGCGTGTAGTCGGGCACCCCGGGCGCATAGCTCACCGCCAGCCCCACGGCCACCAGCAGCAGCGGTGCCGGCACCGGGGTCCGCCGCGCCGCCGCGGCGATCGCGGCACTGCCCGCCACGAGCAGCAGCAGTGGCATCACGTCCATCGTTCTCGCCCGCCCTCATTTTTCGACGCGGTCTTCCGCCCGACCGTCGTAACCTGGCAATCATGAAACAGTGCACGCACGCCGACGCGCTGCCGCACCCCGAACCCGGCCCGCTCAGCGAGACGTGTCCGGAGTGCTTGGCGGAGGGCATGGATCCGGTGCAACTACGGCTGTGCCTCAGCTGCGGTCACGTCGGCTGCTGCGACTCCTCGCCCGGACGGCACGCGGCGGAGCATCATAAGGAGTCCGGTCACCCCGTGATGCGGACCCACGAGCCCGGAGAGACCTGGCGTTGGTGCTTCGTCGACCATGTCCTGGTGTGACGCGACAGGACCCCGGCGCCGGACGGTTCGACCGTCTGACGTCTGGGTACGTCAACCCGGCGCGCGCTCTTCCCATTTGGGCCCGCCCAACCCCTAGACACGGAGCGTATCCACAGGTTTACTGTGAGTGACGACAAGGGGTTGGGGTCCCGGGGACAGGACCGTCAAGAGCGCGATAGCGTCACCGCTGAACCACGTATCGCGTTACCCCGGGGGGCGACCCTCGGCCCTGAAACGCTTGTACCACCATGGAGGTGAGGGTGTCCCAGATCGCAGGCGAGCCCGCGACCCAGGACTTCGTGGAAGTCCGGCTGCCGGCCGCGGGTGCCTACCTGTCGGTGCTGCGTACGGCCACGGCCGGTCTCGCGGCCCGTTTGGACTTCACCCTCGACGAGATCGAGGACTTGCGCATCGCGGTGGACGAGGCCTGCGCGATCCTGCTTCAGCAGGCCGTGCCCGGCTCGGTGCTCAGCTGTGTCTTCCGCCTCGTCGACGACTCACTCGAGGTCACCGTCTCGGCGCCCACCACGGACGGCCATGCCCCGTCGCGGGACACCTTCGCCTGGACGGTCCTGTCCGCTCTCGCGGGCAAGGTCTCCTCTGCCGTGGACAAGGACAAAACCGTTTCGATCAGCCTCTACAAACAGCGCGGCGCGGGACCCGGGCCGGCGTGAGGAGCGAGGACGGGCCGGTGCGGGACGAAGAGCGCGGCACACGAGAGCTGCCGGCCGGGGGTACGGGCACGAGCGGCCCGAGCGGCGCCCGGCGCATGGCGGACGGCATCGACGGCATCCCCGAGCAGGCCCGCCCGCATCCCGAGGACGACTCCACGGAGGCCGTCCTCCCGGGCGGCGGGCGGCCGGACGGGGACGGTGCCGTGCGGAGCGCACCTCCGGGCGCGGGGGTTGCCGCATCCCCGGCCCAGGGGGGTCCCCCCATCCGCGAGGAGTCCAGAGTGGCGGAGGAGGCGAGGGCTCGGGGAAGGGCGACGGGCGGGACGATGAGCGAGCACGAGCGAGACTCCGAGCATCAGGCGCCGCGCGCCCACCACACATCAGGTGCGCAGCACGGCTCTCCGGACCGCAGCGGCGCGCGCGAGATGTTCCTCAAGCTGCGCACCCTGAGCAGCGGCAGCCCCGAGTACGCGGAGCTGCGCAACCAGCTGGTCCGGATGCATCTGCCCCTGGTGGAGCATCTCGCGCGCCGCTTCCGCAACCGCGGTGAGCCGCTGGACGACCTCACCCAGGTCGCCACCATCGGCCTCATCAAGTCGGTCGACCGATTCGACCCGGACCGCGGCGTGGAGTTCTCGACGTACGCGACCCCGACGGTCGTCGGCGAGATCAAGCGGCATTTCCGCGACAAGGGCTGGGCGGTGCGCGTCCCGCGCCGGCTGCAGGAGCTGCGCCTGGCGCTGACCACGGCCACGGCCGAGCTCTCGCAGCTGCACGGCCGCTCTCCCACGGTCCACGAGCTCGCCGAGAAGCTGGCGATCTCGGAGGAGGAGGTCCTGGAGGGCCTGGAGTCCGCCAACGCGTACTCCACGCTGTCCCTGGACGTCCCCGACACCGACGACGAGTCCCCGGCGGTCGCGGACACCCTCGGCGCCGAGGACGAGGCGCTGGAGGGTGTGGAGTACCGGGAGTCCCTCAAGCCGCTGCTGGAGGATCTCCCGCCGCGCGAGAAGCGGATTCTGCTGCTGCGGTTCTTCGGCAACATGACCCAGTCGCAGATCGCGCAGGAGGTCGGCATCTCGCAGATGCACGTCTCCCGGCTGCTGGCGCGCACGCTGGCCCAGCTGCGGGAGAAGCTCCTCGTCGAGGAGTGACGGCTACTTCTCCACGTTGCCGGCGTTGCCGGGCCCGCGGATCCCGAGGGCCCGGGTCGTCTCGGGGTTCACCAGCAGGACGAGCGACGTGACGGCCACCACGGCGAGGGCGATCCCGGCCGGAATGGCCATGCTGTCGGCCTGCAGCAGGTTGTAGGCCACCGGCAGTGCCATGAGCTGGGTGATGACGGCCGGGCCGCGGCTCCAGCTGCGGCGGCCGAGCAGCCCGCGCGCGGCGAGCAGGGGCAGCAGCGCGAGCACGACCAGCGTGATGCCTCCGGTCACGGCCTGCTGCCGGTCGTCCGGATGGCCCGTGAGGCCGAGGACGAGGATCCAGACGCCTCCGACGACCAGCGCGAGCCCCTCCAGTGCGGCCAGCAGCGCGGCGTACGTCAGACGCCGGGGGCGGGGGCCGGTGGTTTCCTCGGTGGTGGGGGTCTGCTCACTGCTCACCCCTGAAGGGTAGCCCCCGTCGTACACGCCCCCCGGAGTGCGGTTCACCTCGGCTCTCTTACCTGATCCCTACCTCGGTATGGGCCCGGTACCACCCAGTAGGTACGCTGCCAGTCATGCGTGCACTTCTCGTGGTCAATCCGGCGGCAACCACTACCAGTGCGCGCACACGCGACGTACTGATCCATGCGCTCGCCAGCGAGATGAAGCTGGAGGCGGTCACCACCGAGTACCGCGGGCACGCGCGCGACCTGGGCCGGCAGGCGGCGGACAGCGACGACATCGACCTGGTGGTGGCCCTCGGCGGCGACGGCACGGTCAACGAAGTGGTCAACGGCCTGCTGCACGCCGGCCCCGCCCCGGAGCAGCTGCCCGGCCTCGCCGTGGTCCCGGGCGGCTCCACCAACGTCTTCGCCCGCGCCCTGGGCCTGCCCAACGACGCCGTGGAGGCCACCGGCGCCCTGCTGGACGCCCTGCGCGACGGCAGCGAACGGACCGTCGGCCTCGGACTGACCTCGGGCACGCCGGGCTCGGAGGACGAGGCGGTGCCGTCCCGCTGGTTCACCTTCAACGCGGGGCTCGGCTTCGACGCCGGTGTGGTGGGTCGTGTGGAGCAGCACCGCGAGCGCGGCCGGAAATCCACACACGCTCTTTACGTGCGACAGGTCGTGCGCCAGCTCCTGGGCGAACCCAACCGCCGCAACGGGACGATCACGCTGGAGCGAGCCGGCGAGGACCCGGTCACCGATCTGGTGCTGTCCATAGTCTCGAACACCTCGCCATGGACGTTTCTGGGGAATCGCCCGATCTACGCGGCACCTAAAGCCTCGTTCGATACCGGCCTCGATCTCTTCGGTCTCAGCCGTCTGTCCACTGCGGCTGTTGCCCGGTATGGCACCCAGTTGCTCACTTCGTCCCCCGAGCGTGGACCCCATGGCAAGCACGCCACCTCTCTGCACGACTTGACAGAGTTCACCTTGCATTCGAAGGTCCCGCTCCCCCTCCAGATGGACGGTGACCACCTGGGGCTGCGGACTAGCGTGACGTTCACAGGCGTACGCCGTGCACTGCGTGTGATTGTGTGAGCAGAACTGGCTAAAGTCCTTTCACTCGAACGTTTAGGCCAGGATCCACCCCATGGAAGTACGGCTGTGACCTAGTCGACACCGAAGAATCAAAAAAAACTTTCCAGAAGGGGTTGTATCCGCCGCTGAGGTTTGCGAGTCTCTACGTGGCGATCGGGACGGCCCGCAAGACCGGCCTCCACTGATCACCAGAACCCCTCTTCAACTCACAGGACCTTCGTCAGGGAACCTGACGGTCGGCCCTTCACTTGTTGAGGGATTCGTGAAAGCGTTCACATTCACAAGCACCTGCACGTAATACCAAGGAGAGGTAGCAGCCATGGACTGGCGTCACAACGCCGTTTGCCGCGAGGAAGACCCCGAGCTCTTCTTCCCCATCGGCAACACCGGTCCTGCGCTGCTGCAGATCGAGGAAGCCAAGGCCGTCTGCCGTCGCTGCCCGGTGATCGAGCAGTGTCTGCAGTGGGCGCTCGAGTCCGGCCAGGACTCCGGCGTCTGGGGTGGTCTCAGCGAGGACGAGCGCCGCGCCATGAAGCGCCGCGCCGCCCGCAACCGGGCCCGTCAGGCCTCCGCCTGACAACCCACCCCTGCTGACAGCCTGAGCTTGGCGGCGCGTGTGCCTCACGGCATTACTCCGTAGACAGCGCGTACGCATCTCCCGCCCCCGAGCCGCAGCGCGCAGTTCCCCCGATGCGCTTAGTTAAGCAGCAACGAGCTTTAGCCCCGGGCCACTTGGTGGCCCGGGGCTCATTGCTTTTCCGGCCCCCGTTCCGGGGCTCCGGGTTCCGCTACTTCTGCGACCGCACCGGGATGTCGAGGATCACACGGGTGCCACGCTCCGGAGCCGGGACCATGTCGAAGGTGCCGCCCAGCTCCCCCTCCACCAGGGTCCGCACGATCTGCAAACCGAGATTGCCGGCGGTGTGCGGATCGAACCCTTCCGGCAGGCCGACCCCGTCGTCCTGGACCGTGACCAGCAGCCGGGCCTCCTTGCTCGTGCCGCCGCGGACCGCCGAGACCTCGACCGTGCCGGTGTCGCCCTCACGGAAACCGTGCTCCAGGGCGTTCTGCAGCACCTCGGTCAGCACCATCGACAGCGGTGTGGCGACCTCGGCGTCCAGGATGCCGAAGCGTCCGGTGCGCCGGCCGGCGACCTTGCCCGGGGAGATCTCCGCGACCATGGCCAGGACACGGTCGGCGATGTCGTCGAACTCCACCCGCTCGTCCAGGTTCTGAGAGAGCGTCTCGTGCACGATCGCAATCGATCCGACGCGCCGCACCGCCTCTTCGAGGGCCTCGCGCCCACGGTCGGACTCGATGCGCCGGGCCTGGAGGCGGAGCAGCGCCGCCACCGTCTGGAGGTTGTTCTTGACGCGGTGGTGGATCTCCCGGATCGTCGCGTCCTTGGTGATCAACTCACGCTCACGCCGACGCAGTTCGGTGACGTCGCGGAGCAGCACGAGGGAACCGATGCGGGTGCCCTTCGGCTTGAGCGGGATCGCACGGAACTGGATGACCCCGTCAGTGGCCTCGATCTCGAACTCGCGCGGCGCCCAGCCGCTGGCTACCTTCGCGAGCGCCTCGTCCACCGGGCCCCGCGTCGGGGCGAGTTCGGCGGTGGTCTTGCCCAGGTGCTGGCCGACGAGGTCGGAGGCGAGGCCGAGCCGATGGTAGGCGGACAGGGCGTTCGGGGAGGCGTACTGGACGATGGCGTCGGCGTCGAGCCGGATCAGACCGTCGCCCACGCGGGGCGAGGCGTCCATGTCGAGCTGCTGGTTCGCGAACGGGAAGGACCCGGCCGCGATCATCTGCGCGAGGTCGGAGGCGCTCTGCAGATAGGTGAGCTCCAGGCGGCTCGGGGTGCGCACGGTGAGAAGGTTGGTGTTGCGCGCGATGACGCCGAGGACGCGGCCCTCCCGGCGTACGGGGATCGACTCGACCCGGACGGGGACCTCCTCGCGCCACTCCGGGTCGCCCTCCCGCACGATGCGGCCTTCGTCGAGGGCGGCGTCCAGCATCGGCCGGCGGCCACGCGGGACGAGGTGGCCCACCATGTCGTCCTGGTACGAGGTCGGGCCGGTGTTGGGGCGCATCTGGGCGACCGAGACGTACCGGGTGCCGTCGCTGGTGGGGACCCACAGGACCAGGTCGGCGAAGGAGAGGTCGGAGAGCAGCTGCCACTCCGAGACCAGCAGGTGCAGCCACTCGAGATCGGTGTCGTCGAGGGCGGTGTGCTGGCGTACGAGTTCGTTCATGGAGGGCACGTGTGCGAGCGTACCCGGGGGTTCGTACGGCCCTGAAACACCCGCGGGCCGCGGCGCCTGAGAGGGACCCTCAACCCTCCCGGCACCGCAGCCCGGAGCAGTATCGGCCGCGGGGTGTGCGGTCCCGGTCGGCCGAGGATGAGGAGCCGGGGCAGTCAGGGCAGAGAGCCTCGGTTCCTCGGTCCGCCTTCCTGTGCGGGGAAGACGGAGGCTGGTGCGCGTTGCATACGCGCTCTCGTTACGCATTGTGGACTAGACCACTTAGGGGTGTCCATGCGTTGGAGGCTGTTCGTTGTTGTCATTTCCGCGACGGCGTCGGACGCACTGTCGTCCAGCAGGCAGCCTAACCCGTGTGGGTTCCTGTGCGGGGCCAGATGGACAGGGCAATTTCCGCGACCGCCTCCAGTTCCTCCCGGCTCGCCCCGTCGCGTGCCTGTTGTGACATGCCCTGGATCATCGCGCCGGTGTGCCGGGCCAGGGCGGCGGCGTCGGTGGCCGGCGGCAGCACCCCGGCGGCGACATCGGCCCTGATGCGGCTCTCGAACGCGGTGATGTTGGCGTTGCGGCGCTCTCGCAGCGACTCCTCCACCTCGGGGGTCGAGCAGTTCGTGGCGGCGTGGACGACGAGGCAGCCGTGCGGGTGGCCGGGTTCCGTGTACGCGGTGGCGGCCTCGCGCAGGGCACGCTCGACGGCGGCCCGCGCGGTGGGCTCCTCGGCCAGGGCGCGGTCGGTGAAGGATCCGTACCTCGTGCCGTACATGCGGACGACCTCTTCGAAGAGGGACCGCTTGTCGCCGAAGGCCGCGTACAGGCTGGGGGTTCCGATGTCCATGACGCGGGTGAGGTCGGAGACGGACGTGGCCTCGTAGCCGTGCTCCCAGAAGGCGAGGAGGGCCTTCTCCAGCGCGGTCTCGCGATCGAAGGAGCGGGGGCGGCCGCGGGACCTGGTCCTGGCCTTGCCACCTCCGGCGGCTTCCGCACCTGCGGCGTCAGACCCTTCCCGGGTCTTCGCGGTTCCGTCGTCGTTCACCATGGGGTGCATTTTATAGCGGGCACTAGAGAAATGACGGAGGGCTGCTGTACGGTCATTTCTGTAGCGAACGCTAGAAAAATGAGGAGGGGGCGCCACCATGGGCGTGCTCACGGGCAGGACAGCACTCGTCACGGGCGCGAGCAGGGGCATCGGGCGAGGAATCGCCGAGCGGCTGGGGCGCGACGGCGCCCGGGTCGCGGTGCACTACGGCAGGAACGAGACCGCGGCGAAGGAGACGGTCGCGGCGATCGAACGGGCCGGGGGCTCGGCGTTCACGCTGGGCGTGGAGCTGGGGGTGCCGGGGGATGCCCAGGCGCTGTGGGAGGAGTTCGACCGGCACGCGGACGGGCTGGACATCCTGGTGAACAACGCGGCGATCGGCAACACGCGGCCGATCCGGGAGCTGGAGGAGCGGGAGTACGACAAGGCCTTCGCGGTGAATGTGAAGGCGCCGTTCTTCATCCTCAAGCACGGCATGACCCGCCTGCGGGACGGCGGCCGGGTCGTCAACATCTCGTCGGGGCTGGCCCGGACGGCGGTGATGCCGGACAACATGGCGTACGCGATGACGAAGGGCGCGCTGGACGTCTTCTCGCGCGACCTGTCCAAGGTGCTGGGGAGCCGGGGTATCACAGTGAACTCGGTGGCCCCGGGCATCATCGACACCGACAACACGGCAGCCCTGCTGCACGGCAGCCCCGACGGCTGGGCGAAGGCCGCGGCGATATCGGCGCTGGGCGGCGTGGGCGAACCCGCCGAGGTCGCCGATGTGGTGGCGTTCCTGGTGTCGGACGGGGGGCGGTGGGTGACGGGCAGCTGGGTGGATGTGACGGGGGGTTCGCTCACCTAGCCGCCGACGGGCGGATGAGGGGCAGGGGCGGCTGCGGAGACCAGGTCGGAGGGCTGCGCATGTGACGATCAGGCCGTGTCGCTCATCCAGGCCTCGGTGGCTCCGCCCTCAGCGAGTCTCCGTCACCTTCGCCAGCGCCCGGGGCGCGTCCGGGTCCTGGCCCCGGGCGATGGTGACCTCGTAGGCCAGGAGCTGGAGCGGAATGATCTCCAGCATGGGCTGGACCTCCTCGGCCACGTCGTCCGTGGGCAGGACGAAGCCGGCCGATGCCTGCTCGACCTGATGCCTGGGGCCGATGACGACGAGGTCGGCGCCGCGGCCGCGCAACCGGTCCAGGACGGGCTGGAGCGCTTCGCCGCCCTTGCCGTCGGTGACCACGGCGATGACCGGGGAGACGTTGTCGACCATGGCGAGCGGTCCGTGCAGCAGGTCCGCGCCGGAGTAGGAGAGGGCGGGGATGTAGCTGGTCTCCATCAGCTTGAGGGCGGCCTCCTTGGCCGTGGGGTAGCCGTAGCCGCGGGACGTGATCACCATGCGCTCGGCGAAGCGGTAGCGGGCGGCGAGGATGCGCACCTCGTCCTGCCGGGCGAGGAGCTGCTCGGCGAGACCCGGCAGCACCTGCGCAGGCGCGCCGTCGCCGCCGCGCAGGCCCTCGACGAAGAGGTAGAGAGCGAGAAGGGAGGCGGTGTAGGTCTTGGTCGCGGGGAGAGCCTTCTCCGGCCCGGCCATGATGTCGATGTGGTACTCGGAGACGCCGGCGAGCGGTGAGTCCGGGTTGTTGGTGACGGCCAGCGTGATGGCGCCGGCCTCGCGGGCGGCCCGGGTGGATGCGACCAGGTCCGGGGAGCCGCCGGACTGGCTGACGGTGACGACGAGGACGTCGGTGAGGTCGGGCCGGGCGCCGTAGGCCGTGGTGGTGGACATCGAGGTGAGTCCACAGGGCAGGCCGAGCCGGATCTCCAGGAGGTACTTGGCGTACAGGGCGGCGTTGTCGGAGGTACCGCGGGCGGTCAGCAGCACGAAGCGGGGCGCACGGGCGGCGATCCGCCGGGCGATGTCCTGGATGGCCGGGGCACCCTCGGACAGGATCCGCCGCAGGACGGCGGGCTGCTCCGCCATCTCACGGGCCATGGTCCGGCCAGGGAGGTCGCTGAGGGGGTCCGGTGTGGAGGCGGCGGTCATGGCGGGTCCTTCCAGGGCGGGCCGGGCTGCTGCAGACCCCATTCCACTCCCCCGGGCCGGGCAGCGCCCACCAGGGGGCCTCGAACCCGGATCCCGCACCTTCTGCGAAGCGGCGGGGCCGTCGCCCGTGGCCCCCCTGCCCCCACCGTGTGCGGAGCCGCAGGGTCGCCGCCTGGCCCACTCCCCCGCCGTCCACGGAGCGGCGAAGCTCACCCCCTTGGCGACTCGGCCGGCCCACCCGCCCTGCCCGTGCGGAAGCGGTGGCGCTCACCCTGGGAGGGACGGGGCCGCTCTGTTAGATTGGTCTAAACCACACGACCCTTCCGGGTCCGGTCCCAGGTGAGCACTCCTCTCAGATCGGCAGGCCAGCGTGGAAGTTGTCATCGTTCCGGACGCCAAGGCCGGCGGCGAGCTCATCGCCGAGGCCATGGCCAAGCTGCTCGGCCGCAAGCCCGGCGCCCTGCTCGGCGTGGCCACCGGCTCGACGCCGCTGCCCGTGTACGAGGCGCTGGCGGCGAAGGTCCGCTCCGGTGCCGTGGACGTCGGGCGGGCGCGGATCGCGCAGCTCGACGAATACGTGGGGCTGCCCGCCGATCATCCGGAGTCTTACCGCTCGGTGCTGCGGCGCGAGGTGCTGGAGCCGCTCGGGATCGGGATGGAGCAGTTCACGGGCCCGGACGGCACGGCGGAGGACGTGCAGGGGGCGTGCGAGGCGTACGACAAGGCGCTGTCGGACGCCGGGGGCGTGGATCTCCAGCTGCTCGGGATCGGGACCGACGGGCACATAGGGTTCAACGAGCCGTGCTCGTCGCTGGCTTCGCGGACGCGGATCAAGACACTGACCGAGCAGACCCGGATCGACAACGCGCGCTTCTTCGACGGTGACATCGACCAGGTGCCGCACCACGTGATCACCCAGGGCATCGGCACCATCCTGGAGGCCCGGCATCTGGTGCTGCTCGCCACCGGCGAGGGCAAGGCGGACGCGGTCGCGGCGACGGTGGAAGGGCCGGTCGCCGCGGTGTGCCCCGCCTCCGCGCTCCAGCTCCACCCGCACGCGACCGTCGTCGTGGACGAGGCCGCCGCGTCGAAGCTGAAGCTGGCGGACTACTTCCGGCACACCTACGCCAACAAGCCGGAGTGGCAGGGGATCTGAGGCTCCGGCCGGCCCGGGCAGCGCCGTCGCTCCCCTCGGGCCCGGCCGGGCGACGGGTACTAGCGGCCCAGGGTCCCGGGCTCCAGTACCCCGTCTTCGGCCGGCTCGTCCTGGGCGCGCCAGCCGGCCACCCACAGGGGCATCACCCAGTGGACGACGAGGACGGCGATGAGCAGGGGTGCCGCGTAGGCCTTCGGGGCGTCTCCGGCGAGCCCGCCCGTGATCAGCAGGGTGGCCGCCGCTGCCGCGAGGAGCAGCGTCGTCACGCGGTGGGCCCGGGCCAGGACGCGGCGGCGTTCTGCCGACTGGCGTTCGTCCAGGACGTGTTCGCACAGTTCCAGCAGGCCCCGGGTGGCGCCGTTGATCACGCCGGTCGCGACCATCCAGGGCAACAGCAGCACCGCCATCACGGCCACGGCCCACAGCGGCTCGCCCTCGGCGAGGAACATGTGGGTCATCAGACCGCCGATGGCCAGGGTGAGGGTGACATGGGCGGCGACGGCCAGTCGGCGGCGTGCTGCCGTGGCGTACCAGGCCGCTCCGCGGCGGTCGTTCATCAGCCGCAGCATGCTCCGGTCGTAGCGGGTCAGGCGTGTCGTCGTCATGGCTGTTTCCTCCCGTAGACCTCGTACGTGAGCGGCCGGAACGGTTCGAGGGAGAACAGGGCCTCGACCGGCAGACCGAAGAACTTCGCGATCTTCAGCGCCAGGTCGAGGCTCGGGTTGTACTGCCCCCGCTCGATGTAGCCGATGGTCTGGTAGTGGGCCCCCACTGCCTCGGCCAGGCTCTGGCGCGACACCTTGCGTTCGGCGCGCACCACGGCCAACCTGTTGTGCACCTGCTCGCTCATGTATAAGAAGTACTACATGTGGTCGCAGTCTTACAACCAAGCTCATCGAAGAGGGGTTGTGAACGGCTGGCGGGCTGACTGTGCATAGGCGTGTTCTGGTGCGCATGAGGGTGCCGGCTGCGGACGGTGCGGCCTCATGCGCGTGAACGAGAGTCAGGACACCCAACACCGTTCGGGATGTCCAGCTAAGCGTGAGCCCTGGCACCAGGACTCACTCCCGCTCAGTCTTCAGGAACGGTTCAGCGGGCTTCAGCGGCCCACGGCTCCGGCGATCACCTCGGCCGCCGCCCGGCCGCAGACGCGGGCCGCGCCGTGGGTGGCGATGTGCAGGGCACCGCGGGGGGCGGCCTGCGGGACGCCCATCTCGACGACGACGGTGTCGGGGCGGGCGGCCAGCAGGGTGTCGAGGGCGGAGGCCATCCAGGGGTGACGGTGTTCGTCCCGGACGACGGCCACGATGCGGCGCGGTCCGGCGGCCTGGAGGGCCGCGCGGCCGGCGTTCTCCCCGGCCTCGCTCTCCGGGCCGTCCCCGGCGGAGAAGCTGCCGGTCACGGTGCCGGGCAGGAGGTGGATGAGCTCGGCGGCGACGCCCCACGGCGTCTCGTCGCCGACGGCGATGTTGGCGACGGGGGTGAGGGCGGCGACGTAGGGCGGTTCGGTGAGGGGCTTGAAGGTCGTGGGGTCGCCGAGGCCGGGCGCGGCGGTCACGGTGAGGGCGCGGCGGGCGGCGTGCAGGCCGATCTCGGTGCCGTGGGTGCTCTCGGCCGTGCGGCCCGCCGTGCCGGCCCACCGGGCCAGTGCCCGTACCCGGTCGGCGGCCTCGGCGAGGCGTGCCTCCGGGAGTTCACCCGCCCGCACTGCTTCGACCAGGGCGTCCCGCAGGCGCAGCACGGTCGCGTCGTCGGCGAGGCCGCCGCCCACGCAGATGGCGTCGGCGCCCGCGGCGATGGCGAGGACGCTGCCGCGTTCGATGCCGTAGGTGCCGGCGATGGCGCGCATCTCCATGCCGTCGGTGACGATGAGGCCGTCGTAGCCGAGTTCCTCGCGCAGCAGGCCGGTGAGGATGCGGCGGGAGAGGGTGGCGGGGCGGTCCGGGTCCAGGGCGGGGACCAGGATGTGGGCGCTCATGACGGCCCGGGTGCCGGCGGCGATGGCGGCGCGGAAGGGGGCCAGTTCGCGCTCGGCCAGTATCTCGGCGGAGACGTCGATGCGCGGCAGGGCGTGGTGGGAGTCGACGGCCGTGTCGCCGTGGCCCGGGAAGTGCTTGGTGCAGGCGGCGACCCCGGCGGACTGCAGGCCGGTCACATAGGCGGCGGTGTGCCGGGCGGCCAGGCCGGTGTCGGCGCCGAAGGAGCGGACGCCGATGACCGGGTTGCGCGGGTCGGAGTTGACGTCGGCGGAGGGGGCCCAGTTGAGGTTGACGCCGCAGGCGGCGAGGCGGCGGCCCAGTTCGTGGGCGACCTGCCGGGTCAGCTCGACGTCGTCGACCGCGCCGAGGGCGTGGTTGCCCGGGAAGGAGGAGCCGTTGCGCACCTCCAGGCGGGTCACGTCGCCGCCCTCCTCGTCGATGGCGACGAGGACGTCGTCGCGCTCGGCCCGCAGCTGGGCGGTGAGGGCGGCCAGTTGGCCGGGGGAGGCGATGTTGCGGCCGAAGAGCCCGACGGAGGCGAGGCCCTCACCGAGGCGGCGCAGCAGCCAGTCGGGGGCGGTGGTGCCGGTGAAGCCGGGCTGGAGGACGGTGAGGGCGTCGCGGGTGAGTGTGTCGGTGCCGCTGGCGAGTGTCGTCATCGGGTGAGGTCATCCCTTCACGGCGCCCGCGGTCAGGCCCGCGGCCATCTTGCGCTGGACGAGGAGGAAGAGGGCGACGATCGGCACGGCCATCATCGTGGCTCCGGCCATCATCGGGGCGTATTCGGTGCCGTGCTTGGTGGTGAAGTTGCCGAGCCAGACGGTCGCGGTCTGGTTCTTATGGCTGAGCAGCATCAGGGCGTACAGGTACTCGTTCCAGGCCTGGATGAAACCGTAGACGGAGGTGGCGACCATGCCGGGGGCCAGGAGGGGGAACACCACCCGGAGGAAGGCGCCGGTGCGGGAGCAGCCGTCGACCATGGCCGCCTCCTCCAGTTCCTTCGGGATGTTGACGATGAAACCCCGCAGCGTCCACACGGTGAACGGGAGGATGAACGTCAGGTAGGTGATGATGAGGCCGGTCAGCCGGTCGTACTGGCCCAGGTCGTTGAGCAGCAGGAACACCGGGATGATCATGGCGACCAGCGGGACCATCTGGACCGCGAGGATGCCCACGATCACGATCTTGCGGCCGCGGAAGGCGAACCGGGAGATGGCGAGCGCGGCCAGCAGCCCGACCACCATGCCGATGACGACCACCGCCAGCGACACCACCATGCTGCGGCCGACCGGGCCCCAGAAGTCGGCGATGTCCAGCGCCCGGGTGAAGTTGTCGAGGGTGATGCCGGTCGGCAGCAGGCTCGGGTCCGCGTCGATGGCGTCCTTGGCGGGCTTGAAGGCGGTGTTGAGCATCCAGTAGAGCGGAAAGCCGGCGGTGACGAAGACAAGGAGGCCGAGGAGGTTCCAGCCCAGCCGCGACTTCCGGCGGCCGGCTCCGGCGAGCGTGCTCATTCGACCTCTCCGATCTTCAGCATCTGCCGCATGTAGACGGCGACCACGCCGAGCAGCAGCAGGACGGTGATCAGCGCGATGGCCGATCCCTGGGCGTAGTCGTTGACGACGAAGGCCCGGTCGTAGGAGTAGGTGTTGAGGACCTGGAACTCCGGCTCGGGGTGGCCGTTGCGCATGACGAACACCTGCGGGAAGACGCCCATGTCCCAGATGACCGACAGGGTCGTGAGCATCACGATGATCGGCTTGAGGACGGGCAGGGTGACGTAGCGGAAGACGCCCCAGGAGCCGGCGCCGTCCAGGCGGGCCGCCTCCTCCAGCTCCTTCGGCACCTGGGTGAGGCCCGCGCTGAGCGTGATGACCACGAACGGCACGGCTCCCCACACGACCAGCAGCATGATCACGGCCAGACCCTCGGGTCCGCTGGCGAACCAATTGTGGCCGACCATGTCGACGCCGGGCAGCTTGCTCAGCAGCGCGTTGAAGACGCCGTAGTCGGAGTCGAAGAGCCACTTGAAGACCGTGGTCGCCACGATCACCGGCATGCCCCAGCTGGCCACCAGCACGATGTTGATGAGCATCTTCAGCCAGCCCGAGACCCGCTGGAGCAGCAGGGCGAGGGCCATCCCGATCACCATCGTGAAGACGACGGCACCGGCCGCGAAGACGACCGTGCGCAGGACGACGGCCCAGAACTCGCCGTCGCCCAGCACCTTGGCGAAGTTGTCGAAGCCGACCGACTCGGCCGGCTGGAAGCCCCACAGCTGGGACTGGCCGAACTTCTGGAAAGACAGGGTGGCCAGGCGGGCCAGCGGATAGCCCATGACCAGGGCGAGGATCAGCAGGCAGGGCGCGAGCAGCAGCCAGGGGAGCGCGGCCCCGCCCGACGTGCGCTGCCCGCGGGGTCGCCGGCTGTCGGGGGGTGGCGGGGGTGCCTGCCGCGGTGGCGGCACCTTGGCAGGGATGTGGGTGTCTGCGGCACTCATCGCGCGCTCCTCGGCGGTCCCTCAGGTCTTGACGACGGCGGGGCCCCACCCGGTGGGGCCCCGCCCGAAGGTCACTTGGTGTTGATGACCTTGTCGATCGCGGCGTCCGCCTCCTTGGCGGCGGCCTCGACGGACTTCTTGCCGGTGCCGATGCTCTGCAGCATGGTCTGCAGGATCTGCGCCTTCTCGACCTGGCCCCAGCCGGGGGCCATCGGGACGAACCAGTTGGACTCGGCCGCGGTGGCGGGGACGGCCGTCTTCGGGTCGTTCTTGAGCGTGGCGAGGTCCGTCTTGTTGTTGGGCAGGTTGCCCTTGGCCATCAGGCCCTTCTGCCCGGAGGAGCCGGCGAACGCGTTGATCCACTCGGCGGCCAGGGCCTGCGCGTCGGACTTCACCGGCACGGCGAGGTCGGAGCCGCCCAGGAAGACGGGCATGTTCTTGCCGGACGGGCCGGGCATCACGAAGTTCTCGAGGTTGCCCTTGAGCTTGCCGGTCTTGTCGTTCTTCGGGTCCTCGGCGGTGGCGCCCTCCCAGGCGGCGGCGAAGATCATGGAGGACTTGCCCTGGCCGTAGACGATGTAGCGGTCGGACTCGTCCTTGGTCTTGTCGCCGTGCATGTACGAGTCGACGACGTTCTTGAACTCCTTCAGGCCCTTGAGGGACTCGGGCGAGGAGAGGGAGGCCTTCCACTGGCCGCCGGACTCGGTGGCGATGGCGCCGCCGGCGTCGTAGACGAAGGACATGGCCGCGTACCAGTCGCGGGTGGGCTGGTACCAGGCGCTGAACTTGTCGCCCTGCTTCTTCTGGATCTTGTCCAGGGCGGCGGTCAGCTCCTTGTACGTCTTCGGAGCCGACTTCACCCCGACCGACGCCGCGACGTCCTTGCGCCAGTTGGCGACGCGGCCGCCGGCGTAGTACGGGACGCCGTAGGTCTTGCCCTCGTAGGTGACCGAGGCCTTCAGGCCGTCCAGCCAGGCGTCGGAGTTGTCGAATTTCGCCTGGTCGAGGGGGGCGAAGGCGCCCTTGACCATGTAGCCGAGCATCTCGGTGTTGCCCATCTCGACCACGTCGGGGGCCTTGTCCGTGGCGAGGACGGCGTCGAGCTTGGCGTTCTTGTCGGGCCAGCCGTAGTACTCGTGGTTGATCTTGAGGCCGGGGTGCTTCTTCTGCACCGCGGCGTCGGCGGCCTTCACCAGCTCGGGCCAGTTGTTCTGGGCGTCGACGGTGAGCCAGACGGTCAGCTCCTTGGCGTCCGCGCCCTTGTCGGAACCCCCGTCACCCTCGCCCCCGCACGCCGCGATGGAGACCATCATGCCCGCGATACCGATCGCGGATATCAGCTTGCGCTTCACGCCACCCTCCTCAGGGATCCCACAACCCCCCTGGCTCCCCGCAGTGGGCGTGGGGCCGGGCCTGGACCAATGGTGTAGACCAGTACGGGGAGCTTGGACCAGACCACGAAGCCTGTCAAGGCTCCCGATACAGCCCTGACCAGCCGTTATGCGACCTACATATGCAGGAACCTTTAAGTAAGAAGCCAGCGAAAACCCCGGCGGGCACGGCATACTGCGGGGTAGACCACAGGGAATGGTGGACTAGACCAAAAGAGGCGCCGACGGTATACAAGTGGGATCGTGTCGGCAGACCGAGCCGGGAAGGCGGAGCATGAGCACCGACGTCAGCAGTGCGGAGAACGAGAACGGGGTGCCCGTCCGTACCGCACGCGTGCCCAAGTACTACCGCCTGAAGAAGCACCTGCTCGACATGACGGAGACGCAGGCGCCGGGCACGCCGGTCCCGCCCGAGCGCACGCTGGCGGCCGAGTTCGACACCTCGCGCACGACCGTGCGCCAGGCGCTGCAGGAACTGGTCGTCGAAGGCCGGCTGGAGCGCATCCAGGGCAAGGGCACCTTCGTCGCCAAGCCGAAGGTCTCGCAGGCGCTGCAACTGACCTCCTACACCGAGGACATGCGCGCCCAGGGCCTCGAACCCACCTCTCAGCTGCTGGACATCGGCTACATCACGGCTGATGACCGCCTGGCCGGGCTGCTCGACATCACGCCCGGCGGGCGCGTGCTGCGCATCGAGCGGCTGCGCATGGCCAACGGCGAGCCGATGGCCATCGAGACCACCCACCTGAGCGCGAAGCGCTTCCCCGCGCTGCGGCGCTCGCTGGTGAAGTACACGTCCCTGTACACGGCGTTGGCCGAGGTCTACGACGTCCACCTCGCGGAGGCCGAGGAGACCATCGAGACGTCCCTGGCCACCCCGCGCGAGGCCGGCCTGCTCGGCACGGACGTCGGCCTGCCGATGCTGATGCTCTCCCGCCACTCCCTGGACCGGGACGGCCAGCCGGTGGAGTGGGTGCGGTCGGTCTACCGGGGGGACCGCTACAAGTTCGTGGCCCGCCTGAAGCGGCCGGTCGACTAGCGGCGGCGCACAGCGCTCCGGCGCTGCTGGGGGCCGGGTTTCGGTTGGGTACCGCATTGCGGACGAGGGGTTCCGCTGTCGCCGCACCCTGACCTAGATTGCCTGCGCACTACAGGTGATCACCAAGGGGACGGAGCCGCCTGATGTCGCAAGCACCGGAAGTCAGCAGAGGGCCGGTGGTGACGCCCATGCGCGTCGTCATCGCCGTCTGCCTCATTGCGCCGTTCGTGGCCATGCTGTGGGTCGGCTCGTACGCCAAGACCGACCCGGCCTTCATCGGGATCCCGTTCTTCTACTGGTACCAGATGGCGTGGGTGCTCATCTCCACCGTCCTGACGATGATCGCCTACAAGCTCTGGCAGCGTGACCAGCGCGCCCGCTCGGCCGCGAAGGGCGGTGCTCCGCAGTGAAGGACGGCGTGAACGGCGTCGCGCTCGGCGTCTTCATCTTCTTCTTCCTGGCCGTCACGGTCATGGGCTTCCTGGCCGCGCGCTGGCGCAAGGCCGAGAACGAGCACAGCCTCGACGAATGGGGCCTGGGCGGCCGCTCGTTCGGCACCTGGATCACCTGGTTCCTGCTCGGCGGCGACCTGTACACGGCCTACACCTTCGTCGCCGTGCCGGCGGCGATCTACGCGGCGGGCGCGGCCGGCTTCTTCGCGGTGCCGTACACGATCCTGGTGTACCCGCTGATCTTCACCTTCCTCCCCCGCCTGTGGTCGGTGTCCCACAAGCACGGCTACGTCACGACCTCCGACTTCGTGCGCGGCCGCTTCGGTTCCAAGGGCCTGTCGCTGGCCGTGGCGCTCACCGGCATCCTCGCGACCATGCCGTACATCGCGCTCCAACTGGTCGGCATCCAAGCCGTGCTGGACGTGATGGGCGTCGGCGGCGGAGAGAACACCAACTGGTTCATCAAGGACCTGCCGCTGCTGATCGCGTTCGGCGTCCTGGCGGCGTACACGTACTCGTCGGGTCTGCGGGCCCCCGCGCTCATCGCGTTCGTGAAGGACACGCTGATCTACATCGTCATCGCGGTGGCGATCATCTACATCCCGATCAAGCTGGGCGGCTTCGACGACATCTTCGCCAAGGCCGGTGAGGCGTACAGCCAGACCAACCCGGCGACGGGTGCGCCGCGCGGTGCGCTGACACCGGCCGAGCCGGGCCAGTGGACGTACGCCACGCTGGCGTTGGGCTCCGCCCTGGCGCTCTTCATGTACCCGCACTCGATCACGGCGACGCTGTCCTCGAAGAGCCGTGAGGTGATCCGGCGCAACACCACGATCCTGCCGCTGTACTCGCTGATGCTGGGCCTGCTGGCGCTGCTCGGGTTCATGGCGATCGCGGCCGGCATCAAGGTGCAGAACGGGCAGCTGGCGATCCCGCAGCTGTTCGAGACGATGTTCCCGGACTGGTTCGCGGGCGTGGCGTTCGCGGCGATCGGCATCGGCGCGCTGGTGCCGGCGGCCATCATGTCCATCGCGGCCGCGAACCTCTTCACCCGCAACATCTACAAGGACTTCATCAAGCCCGACGCCACGCCCGCGCAGGAGACCAAGGTCTCCAAGCTGGTGTCGCTGCTGGTGAAGGTCGGCGCCCTGGCCTTCGTCCTCACCATGGACAAGACGGTCGCCATCAACTTCCAGCTGCTGGGCGGCATCTGGATCCTGCAGACCTTCCCGGCCCTGGTCGGCGGCCTGTTCACCCGCTGGTTCCACCGCTGGGCGCTGCTCGCGGGCTGGGCGGTCGGCATGGTCTACGGCACGGTCGCCGCGTACGGCGTGGCCTCCCCGACCCAGAAGCACTTCGGCGGCTCCGCGAAGGAGATCCCGGGCATCGGGGAGATCGGCTACATCGGCCTCACGGCGTTCGTCCTGAACGTGGTGGTGACGGTGGTCCTGACCTTCGTCCTGAAGGCCCTGAAGGCCCCCGACGGCATCGACGAGACCAAGCCGGAGGACTACACGGCGGACGCGGGCGACCCCGGGGTCCAGGTGGAACTCCCGCCTGCGACCGCCGGGTCTGCGCACTGAGTCCTGCACGGCAGGGGCGGGCCGTCGGGGGATTCCGGCGGCCCGTCGGCATACCCGCTCAATGGCACACCCGTCCCGTGCCCTAGTTGTGCTGTTCGGGCAGGTTGGTGACGCGGCTGGCTGGCGTTTGGCCGCCGATTCCGGTGTGGGGTCGGTGGTAGTTGTACCAGTCCAGCCAGTCGGGAA
>NZ_JNXI01000030.1 GCF_000717055.1 Streptomyces iakyrus
GCCCTTCTGTCATGCCTCCGCACCGGCCAACTCACCCGATCCAGCACTCCGTTCGAATCGGGCCGACCATGCGAACGGATAGAGAACAGCCAGTTAGAGCCTCAAGTTCAGTGCCTGGATGGGGCTTTACTCTTCAAGGCACCCACAGGATGCAGCCACTATGCGTGACCGCTCAGCGTTATTTCCGGACCCATTCACCATGAATCTGTGCCCGTCCCGGACCAGCCACGGACCAGCTGGGGCGCTACGTCGCGTCGCCCTCGACGGGACGAAGCATGCGAAGAAGTGCGGACGACGTTGGGTGAAGGGCGTAGTCACACAGCGGTGGGCTCTCGGAGTTACGGCAGCGCCGCAGTCCTCAGTCGCGATGACAAAGCCGGTGGACCTGATCGGGAGCCTTCGACTCGGTTTGGTCACTTCCGCGCCAGCAGGGTGCTTGGCGGTGGAAAATACTACCGACATGAGTGATCTAACTGCCGCGCACCGCGGGTACGAGTACCAGGACCTGATGGAGGCAGGCCGCGTCGTCGACCTGCTGCTCGGCGGGATCGCCAGGGTCCTTGTCGACGAGAAGCTGGTGACGGACGACCGCTTCGACGACCTCACGGTGATCAACGCGGACGGATCCCGTGAACGGACCCAGTTTAAGCACTCGGACGAGGAAGACCCCCTCGCCTACACGACGTTCACGACCGACGACCGCGGACTGAGGTTGGACCGCCTTGTGGCGGCTGCCGTCGCCGACAGGGACGGACCGGGTGCGGGCGCCACTGCCCACCGGCTGCGCATCGTGATGCGCAATGCACCTCCGGGCGACGACGCACTCAACACGGTGATGGTGCCCGCCCGCTCCTCCGACGCGCCGTTCCTGCCGGGGATGAACACCACACTCCTGCGGTTCGACGCGGAAGCCCTCTGGCGAGGTTTCGACCTGCCCGCGCGGGGCCGACGCAAGGCGGGTAACGTCTTAGGGTTCCTGACCAGCGGTGACAAGGCCGTGTCCAAGCAGGACCTGGAATGGCTGTGCGAGCACCTGGTGGTGGAAGTCGGCGCACCGGCCATGACGACGGACCTCCTGCGGCCAGGGCCGGCCGAACAGCTTCTCCTCCAGCGGGTACGCGGCGAGCTCGGCGCGGGGATCTACCCCAACGAGGGACGCTCACCGGTGGACGTCGCCGAGGCGCTGATTCGCACGATTCGCTCCGCCCGGCAGCGCGGCGTCGAGGTGACACCCCGCGAGCTACTGCGCCAGGCCCAGTTGCGCAGCGACCTCGGCGCCGTCGTGCGCGCGAACCCTGTCGACCGCGCACTGGAAGTGGCCAGGCCCGCCACGGTCGGCGTCCTGGCGGAGGCGGTCGGGACAGCGGCGGCCGAGGGGGGAGTCCTGCTAGTCACGGGCCCACCGGGACAAGGCAAGTCTTGGGCGTGCCAGCAGTTGGTCGACCAACTCACCCGTGATGGATGGCTGGTTGCCGAGCACTACTGCTACCTCGGCGATGCCGACGGCGATCAGCTGACCCGGGTGGTCACCGAAACGGTCTTCGGCAGCCTGCTGGGCCGGCTGGCCGAGGCGGAACCCGACCTCGTCCAGGAGCAGCGCCCGCGTTTCGCCGCCGATGCGCAAGCGCTGACCACGGCGGTGGACACCGCTCTGCGCAAGGACCCCACCCGGCGCGTGGCGCTCGTCGTGGACGGACTGGACCACGTCACCCGCGTACAAGGAGGACGGACCAGGAGAGCTGATCCGTCCCTTGCCCTCGCCGCGGTCCTCGGCTCTCTGCCCCTTCCGCCCGGCAGCGTCCTCCTCGTCCTCAGCCAGCCCGGAACCCACCTCGTCCCCCTCCAGGACGCCGGGGCGGCTTCCCTCGCCGTGCCGCCACTGACCGCGCAAGAGTGCCGCGCCGTAGCGGAGCGGCTCGGACTCGTCCCGGCGGCGGACAACGATCGCACGGAGGCGCTCCTGAACGACGACCGCGACGTGACCGACTTCTTGGACGCGTTGCAGGAACGCTCGGGCGGCAACGCCCTGTACGCGACGTACCTCTGCCGCGAGGTCACTCTGCGGCCGGAGACGATCACGAAGGCCGCGGTAGTGGTGCGGGCGCTCCCTGCTTACCAGGGATCGTTGGAGGGCTACTACGCCCACCTCTACGACACGCTCGGCGCGGAAGCCGATGTCGTCGCGGACATCATCGCCCTGCTCGGCATGTCCGTTACCCGCGAGGAGCTCGGGCAGATCATCCCTGACCGGGCGCACAGGATCGATGGCGCGGTGAAGGTGCTGGCCCCGGTGCTCTCCGGGACGGCCGGACCCGGCGAAATTCGCGTTTACCATGAGTCGTTCGCCCGCTACCTGCGCTTGGGCTACGACAACGATCCCGGGGCCCTGGAATCGACGCTGGCGCTGATCGCCACCTGGCTGACCGGGAAGGGACTGTTTGACGACCCGAGGGCCTTCCGTCGCCTCCTGCAGATCCTCGCCGAGGCGGGGCGCGACACAGAGGTGCTCGACCACATCGGGCGGGACTTCGTCACCCGAGCCGTCTCCACCGCCCACCCGGCCTCGGCGATCAGGGACAACCTGGCCACCGGCCTGCGCTGCGCCGCCAGGACGGCGAACTGGCCTGTCGTCGCGCGCTGCGTCGAACTCGCCAGGGCCGCGCAGACGTACGAGTTCGAGCGCTTCGACTCGGTCCTGGTGGAATTCGCCGACGTGCCGATCGCCTTGATGGGGGCTCAGACGCTGGCGGACCGGCTCCTGCACGACGGGCGGACCGTCATGCCCGCCCGGGCAGGTCTGCAGATGTGCGCCGTCCTCGACGCGGCAGGCGCCGTGGCACCCTGGCACGCGTACATGACGGCACACGACCACGAGGCCGAATCGGACAACACCTCCTACGGGACGGAGTCCGACCGGGCCGTCGAACTTGCATACCTGCGGGGCCGGCTGCGCCTGTCTGCGACCGATCTGGGGACAGGTGTGGAGCCGCGCGAGGACGGGCTCGACCGGCCGGTGTCGCTGGACCGCATCGCCGAGTGGCTCGACGAACAAGGTGACCAGGCAGCGGCCGACACCGTCGTGAAGACGCTCCTCGACACCGTCGGAATCGAGGCCGTCACCGACCTGGTGCCGCGCCTTACCGCGGGCGGGCCGGTATGCCTCGCACTCGCCGAGCAGATCGGCGCAGGCGCGGTGCACGGAGAGGTGGGCAGCGCCGCAGACTGGTCGCAGAAGGCTGCCGACCTGGGATACCCGTCGGGAACGGCGCACCGGCTGCTCGCGCTGGGGGTCGCCGCCGCCGATCTCGCAGAAGGCCTTGCGGCAGACGAGACATCGACCGCCCGCGACGCCCTGTTCGCCCTCACCCGCGACGTACAGAACGAACAGGTCCGGTGGAGCCCCGTGGCCGTGGCCAGGTGGCTTGATGCCCTGGCGATCACGGCACAGAGCGACCCCATCGCCCTGGACGCGGTACCGGCTCTCGTCCAGGGGCCCGGCTGGTACCCCTGTTGGCTGCGGTTCGCGATCGCCCTCGCCCGCGCGGAAGTCGCCGAGGCACCCACCCGGTCTGGCCTGGTGATCGAAGCCCTCGGGCTTCTAACCGCAGACCTCAGCCGGTTCACCGGCAGCCCGCGTGCGTGCGACCTCTACCCGATCCATCCGCTCATCGAAGAGTCGGTACGCCGGGCGGTCACCCTCGTGTCCGACCAGGACTGGCCTCACGCGTGGAAGACCCTCATCCACGTCAGCCGGGAAATCAGCGTCAGCCTGCGCGGCGAGATGGGCGGACCACTGCCAGCCGACACGCTCCTGACGATCGCCGTCCAGCACACCACGCCAGCGCGGCGGGACGGCGTCGACGAAGCCGTCCGCAACGAGTTCCTCCAGCAGGCCGGCGGACGCTTCTACAGCGACCTCGCCCGTTACCTCCTCATCCACGCGCGCCTCGCCCTCACCGCCGACGACCTTGGCGAGGCAGAGGAACACTGGCTGGCGGCCTGCCGCTTCCTGGTGGCCTACGGCTGGCGCAAGGACATCACCGTCTACGAGGTCCTGGATCCGCTGCCCACCCTGGTCACCGCGGACCCGGCCCGGGGACGGGCGCGGGTGGCACGCATCCAGCCACTGTGCGAACGCCTTGTCCTTCACACTGACGGCAAGGAGACCAACGCCGCCCGCCCGCGGTGGTGGAACGTCCTGGCCCGGGCGGACCCTGCGGCCCTCGCCGATCTCGCAGCCACCGGGCTGCTCAGCGACTGCAACGGTCCGAACATCACTCTCCATGGGGCCCGAGAAGACCTCTGGCGCGCGTGGAATGACACCGCGGACCCGGTCGTTGCAACCGCCCTGCGCATCACCCTGGACACTCCGCTCCTCCAAGCCGACGCCGCACTTCTGGATCGACTCGCCCGGACAATCGGCCCCTCCACGCCCGACGGCGTTCCACAACTGCTGCGCATCGCACTGAGCAGGGCCGACGAGAGGCAAGCGAACCGCGACTCCTCCAGCGACCAGACCAGGCCGACCGACGCACAGCTGGTCGCGGAACTCAACGCCGTCGCCGAACGCATCGGCGCCCCACAGCTCACCCCCCTGCCCGAACCACCGGTCACCGACGAATCTCAGCCTCGCCACAGCGCCCCCACCTCCGCGCAGCAGGCCACGGCCCCGACCTCACCTGCCACCCCGTCGCCCGCGCCCTCCGAACCGGTCGGCCTGATCCGGATACTGCGCGCATGGCACCTGAGCCCGTACGAGGCCAGCGCACCACAACACACCCTCGAACAGATGAGTGACCTCGTCGGCGATGGCCTACTCAAGCTCGTCACCCGAGGACAGACCGACGAGGCCGCACAAGTCCTGCGTGCCATCGCCGGCCCCTTCGACTTCCGGGACGGTCCCCTCCTGCTGCGCCGACTCGCGGACAAGCTCCGCCAGAATGGCCATGACGCGCTCGCTGCCGAAGCCTACGCACTGACCTGGGTACGCACCCGCGGACAAGGCGGATGGCTGAACTTCGGAGGCGAGACAGCCGTCGACGCCCTTCGTACGGCCGCGCAACTCGATCGCACCCTCACCCACCGTGTCATCACCGAAGAGGCCGAAGCAGTGGTGAGCGCCGGTCGGTACGGGACCCACGGCATCACCCAGGCACTGATCTTCGCCTTCGCCCAGCAAGCCCTCGGCCTGCCCCCGAACGATTCCCTCGACCTGGCCTTCGCCCTCTGGGACGAAGCCGCAACGGTCATCGAGAGCAGAGCACCACGCGTCCACGACAGCGACGACCCCCAGCACCCCTACCGCGCCCCGGACAACGACAACGGAACCCCCGCACCCGGCGATCTCGACCACGCCTTCGCGACCGCTGCACTGGCCGCAGTCGCACACGCGGACCGGGAAGGCAAACGCCGAGCGATGGTTGCGACGCGATCTCTGGTCACACTGCGCCCCGAAGCCACGGCACCCGCTATGGCCCTCGCACTGGAGCAACTCTCCGATCCGGCGACCCTGATGTGGCTGTTGTGTCTCCTCCAGGAACAGGGGCCGCAAGCCCAATCTGTGGTGGACCACTGCCAGGAGGCGCTCGAGATGCTGGCCCGAGGACCGCTGCTCACCGTCCGCGCCCTCGCCCGCCGGCTGCTCACCGATGCGGCCAGCGTGCCCATGGGAGCGTCGGACCCGGCCGGGCTGAACCCGCCGAGCCGCCTGTGGACCTCCGCCGCACAGGGAGACAGCCCGAGAGACCGCGTGGTGACGGGGATGGTGGCAGAGGTGGCTGGCGCGCGGCTGAACGAAGCCGAGCAACTGCAGCCCGGGCTGATCCGAGCGGTACTCGCCAGGGTTCGCCGCGAGGTTGACGCTGAGCACACCATCGAGAGGATCAAGGCCCAGTCCCGTGCCTACCTCAGCGCCGACGAGGGCGAGCTGCCGGACGCCTACCTCGCCATCGAGGAGACCATCGAAGAGGCGATCCAAACGGTGGCAGCGGGTAGCCGCGCGCATAGGCTCTCGCAAGGCTTGGGCGTAAGCGATCCGGCAGCTTGGGAGGATCAGCTGGCCACCGTACTGACAGACGACCCCCGCATTCCGCTGGCCTTCGAAGAGGCGCGCTGGCCTCGCCCCGACCTTCCTCTGCCACCCGGCCCGGACGACCCGGCCAGCCAGGACACTCCGCTGACCGGAACAGTCACCGAGACCATCTCCACACGGCCACTGTCGCAAGCCGCCGCCCTCACCGGACAGACGCTCCCGGGCTGGCGCATCCTCGCTTCAGTGGAGGAACGCAAGTTCCTGTCACCACACACCCGGAAAACCGGCCTGACCGTCGTGAGCTTCTCAGGCCCCGAAGTGACGGATTACGGGAACCAGGACAGGGACGCCATCCCTTTCTCGGACGGAGACATCGAGGAGTGGACCCGTCCGCCGGGGCAGCGCTCCGCCGCAGACGTCCCGCCGGGGATTCCGCTCCTTGGCCTCGACCGCGCCATCACCGCCGCCGCAGACGCCGCCCAAGGCCTGGGACTACCCGGCTTCGCGCTGGCACCCACCCCGTGGCTCCGGACCGCACTACGTCTGAAGCCCGGAGCCCCACTGACACTGGAGGACGACCGAGGTCCGGCCCTGCGGGTCATCTGCTGGCGCACCGAATACGAGCGGAGTGCCTACCGCCTGCCCTGGCCACGGACGACCGGCTGCGCCATCGTGTTCCGTCCCGATCTGCTGGACATCCTGTCCGAGCGGGCATCCGCACCGATCGTCACCCGAGATGTCGTCATGCGGCTGGAAGCGGACTGAAGAAGAGCAGTCGGGCACCGAGAGGGCGGAGGTCGCCCCACGAGTCCGGAACCGTCTTGTGCATCCCAAAGAGACACAAGAGCCCGTACTCGAAGCTAAGGGCGCAGTTCAGAGTGCCAGGTATAGACATGGAAGACCGTCGGATAACACCAAGATCCGGACCAACTCGCTCCGGCAGCGGGAGATTCCAACCATTGCCGCAGGTCAGCACGCTTCAACCCGCCTCCCGCCGAAGGAGTTCAACCGCTCACGACAGCCGCTCGCACGGGGAGGACCGGGCCTGCCGGTGGACGACGGCTGAAAAGTGGTCCGGTAGCGAGGAACTCAGGCGTCGGAACTGGGTCACGATTCACGCGTCGCCGACACCTGCCGACAACCAGATCCCCGCCGGGGTGGTTCGGACCCGCACAGCCTGAACAAAGTTCGCCTCAGGACGTCTAGGAGTGAGCGCGACTATGCAGCAGGCCAGCGTCGAGCACCCGTCAAACTAGCACGGTACGGGTTACTACAGGTGATAATCGGTGCCGACAAGTGCGCCGACCAAGCGAACTCCACAGCGTCCTGCACCACCAGACAGCACCAAAGTATGGGTTCACACCACATGGGGCGACGCTGCAGCAGTTCCTAGCCTGTGCAGCACCCAAAGCACCCTCGTCCCCGCCCGGAAGTGACCGATATGACCGCACCCGCAGCGGCCGCTCCAACCCTCCGCCAGATGCGGAAAGTTGTAGCAGCGAGCTTCATCGGAACAACTATCGACTGGTACGACAACTCATTCGATCGGAGCTAGGACCTGCGGGTTTCCTGATTCTGGCCCTCGAAGTCAGCACGGAACCAGCAGGAGTTGGTGGCGTGCTGACTCAGTGCTGGCAGAGCAGCTGCACGGCGCGCTCCAACGAGCTCAGCGGCGTTTGAGCGCGGTTACACAACGTTGCGAAAGGCACCGGCCTACACGCTCCACGGTGTGGCTCCGCCGGTCGTCGTCGAGGCGGCGGATATGAGCGCGATGCTGGTACGTGCCGTACTTCTCCGGCGGGTGGACCCACTGCGTTCCAGGTTCGGAACTTGGAGGCGATCGCGTCAATCACCTTCCTGTGGTCACGCCACCGGCCACCCCGCTTCGGCGTCCAAGGCGGGAGTAACGACGCCAAGGGGCGCTGGCTCCGGTGCTCTGGGCGATCAGCGAATGAGTCAGACCGTGGACCCGCGGGGCCGTTCGAAGATGCAGCACGCGCTCCTCGCCGCGGTCTCCGCGGAAAACTCTCACAATTCCTAACGTGCACACGGGCGAGTCATGAGAGGTTGACTTGTGGCGGCGGCCGCGATTGGGAGCGAACATGCAGCTTGAAGAGCTCACGGCATTGGCAACAGAAGCCGGACGGGCAGTGGTCCGCGCCGTGGGTACCGCGTTCTGGCCCGTGACGCAGCGTCAAGTCGCGGAGTTGGTCGGCCGCGGTGACGCCGAGCGCGTGAATGCGGAGTTCGTGCGGCTCGAACGCACCGCGCAAGCCCTGACACCCCCGCCGTCAGGCGACACCGGTGCGGAGCGGGCGCGGCAGGAAGGGCTGTGGGCCGGCCGATTCGAGGCCCTGCTGGACCGCCTCGAAGGGGCCGAACACTCCAGTGCGGCAGCAGAGTTGCACGCGCTCCTTGAGTCCCTCACCGCCTCCGTCGGCGACACGGCCATCGATACCGGCAACGCGACGGCCCGCGGCGGCAGCTCCGCGATCACCGGAATCCGGAACGTCAGCAGTAGCCGTCCCGGCCCGTCCAAGGTCGCGCACACCGGAAACGCGGATGCCGCCGGACCCGGTTCCAGCGCCGTCACCGGAATCGTCAACGAATAGGCTGGCCCCGGGAAGGCCAGGCGCCTCGTGTAGAGCGTTGCATGCACCGCAGACACCAAGGACTGTCGTCTTCGGCTGGGCAAACATCCGTCGAGCCCTAGGAGTGTTCGAGAAAGTCCTGGGCGAGGACCATCGCTACACGTTGTCCTCGCCCAACAAACTTACCTACGCCCACTGTCGGTGCGTGATCTGGCGCGGGCGGTCCCGCTGTCGGAGCGGCCGCTGCGGGACAGCCAGCGCGTGCGGGACAAGGAGGGATCTGGTCACTGCGAACGTCCGCACCAGATTCGCGCAGCCGCCGATCGCAACGGCCAACAAGGTTAGTCATCGACGGGCGGTCACATCACCTCCCGTCCGCCGACACCGCCCTCCCACTGCAGCAGTGCTTGAACTTTCGCCCTCGCCGCATCATGCACGGACACGGTGCATTCCTACGTGGCCGCACCACCGCGAACGGCACGGCTGCGCCAACAGCCTGCCCGAGGAGGATGGCGCGCTCAAGGTACGTCGGGTCGTCCGCCACCATCCCCGGAAGATTCCGGCCGACAATGACGATCAGTGAGCCATGGTGGGCCCGCTCGTACCAGTGAGGCAAGAAGTTGAGCGGCAGCCCCGGCAGGAGGTCGCCGTGGGGGCCACTAAGGGTGAGTTTGTTGTCGACCAGGCGGGCCTGAAGGTCCCGGCCGGGGACGGACGGCAGGTCGCCAAGGTCAAGGGGCTCGCCGCCGTTATCGGTGTACAGGGTGCGCAAGTTGGTGAAGCCCGACTCTAGGAAGAGCCGGAGGGTGACGTCCTCGATGCGGCGGCTGCCGTTGATCGCTCCCCAGCCACCGTGGCAGTCGAGGACGATTCCGGCGCGGTTGCCGCCGAAGAGGATGCATTCGGCGTCGAAGCGATCTGGGGAGGGCTCAGGGGCCGGGCCAGTGAGTTCGATCACGTCGGAGAGGTGGCAGTCGGAGTGTGCCAGCCGGAGCATCGGGTGGTGGACGTCCGGGTGGCGGAGGTAAAGGAGTTCGGCCTGGCCGGAGTCGTCGATGATCAGATTGCACATAGTGCAGTACTGCCGTGAGGTGGCGAAACGAAGCGTGAGCGACTCCAGATCGAATGCAGCCAGCGCCTGCTGCACGGTGTCGGAGATCCGCACGCTGCGCAGCCGGGGCAGGTCGGACGACGGCACCACGGCGTCGTCGACACTGTCCCGCAGGGCGCGAGCGCGGAGTGATTCGAGCACGCGCAGGTCGACCGCGCCGCCGCCCACGAGCTCCACGGGGCTGGGCGCGGTGCCGTCCGGTTCCGTCTCTTGGTGGAGTGCCCCCAGGAAAACCAGGGTCTCACCGGCCTCCGGCCAGTTGCCGAGCGCCTGGTGGAGCGCGAAGGCCTGCCGGGCACGGGAACGCGCGGCCTCCGGCGCATGGAGGGTCTTCTCGGCGCGGGCCAGGTTGAACAGGCAAGTGGCGCGCAGGGCACCATCGTCTAGACGTTCGCTGATCTGCAGGGCCGTGCGGAAGGACGCGGCCGCGGCGGGGTGGTCGCCGGCCTTGGCGTGGCAGGCGCCCAGGTTGGTGTGCAGGGACGTCAGTACGGAGTCCATGCCGAGCCTCTCGGCGAGCGGGATGTTCTTGGTCATCAGGGCGACGGCGTCGTCCCGGTCGCCGGTATGCATCATGCACGTCGCGGCCATCGCGCGGGCGGAGAGGAGGACATGGAGATCTTTGTGGTCGGCAGCAGCTCGCGCACTCTGTTCGTACTGGTCGGCTGCTTCGCCCCACCGCCCGGCCCGTGCGTGGATGTTGCCCAGTGCCATCCGGCTGTGCAGGACGCCGTCGGCGTCGTCGTGCCGCTCGCAGTCGTTGAGTGCCCTGGTGATCGCCGACAGGGCTTCGGTGTGCTGGCCACGTCGTGAGTGGAGGACGGCCAGGGCACGCGTCGCCCGGGCCCGGGTGCTGGGGGAGGCGGCGTCGCTGAAGTCGGAGACCACGGACCGCAGCATGCGAGCACCATCCTGCCACTGCCCTGCGACGACCAGGGCTTCGCCAAGGGCCGCCCGCACCTGGGCGAGTGCCCGACTCTCGTCAGTAGCGGCGAGAGACTGCTCCGCTTCGGCCAGCAGGCGAACGGCTTCTCCGATCCTCCCCTGGTGCCACAGCAACTGGGCTCGCTTCTGCAAGACATCTGCCTGAAGAACTGGGTTGCCGGACTCTTGGGCCATCTCCGACGCGACCTTGAAATGCGACTCCGCCGTGTCGTGGTGCCCGATGCCGCCGCTGTATGAGGCGAGATAGGTCAGGGAGCGGGCCGCATGCTGGTGATCGCCGACCCCGACGGCCAGCTCTGCGCACTGCGCGAGGTAGGTCGCAGCCAGGTCCAGGTCAGCGCGCTGCGCGGCAGCGTCACCGAGCCGGAACAACGCACGGATCTGGCCCTGCACGTCACCTGTCTCCTGATGGAGGGCCAGGGCGGCCTCGAGCGGCTCAGCCGGTGCCGACTCCGGCCGGGCGCTGGCCGGGACCGCCGCGAGGTCCATCAGCGCCTGTGCCTCCCACTCCCGGCTGCCGATGGCCCGTGCCCGTCCGATGTCACGGACGGACTCCTCCGCCGCCTCCGCCTCGCGGCCCGTGGCGCGCAGCAACTTGCCGATCGACCGGGTAGCGAGCATCTCGCCGAAGCCGCTGCGCCGACTTAGGTCCCGGCTGTTGCGCAGGTAGTTCTCCGCCCGGCGGGTCTGGCCGACTGCCAGGTACGCCTGGCCCAGGTTTCCCAGGGCAAGCACGAGAGCCTGATGATGCCTGACGGTCCGCCAGTAGTGCAGTCCGCTTCGCAGGTACTCGATGGCGTCGCGGGGCCGGCCCAGGTTGATCAGCAGCGTCCCCAGGCCGAGCTGCGCCATGAACAGATGCTCGGCATCGTTGGCAGCGCGTGCCGTTTCAGCACAACGGTGGTACAGATCTGCCGCATCCTGGCTCTCGCCGAGGTGCCCGGCAACCACAGCCCGGTTGTACAGCGCGGTGGCCGTCCAGTTGACGTGTCCGGCCAGCTCCCCGGCTTCCTGTACGCACTGGTAGACGCGGTCCAGTTCCTTCCAGTGGCTGGCAACCCGCAGGTGCTCGGTAAGCGCGAAGGCGAGAAGCAGTAGGTGGTCCCATGCCTCGTACTGCCGGGCCGTCTCGACGAGGGCGACTGCGCCGGGACGGTCCGCGTTCAGCGACTGCAGCGCCTCGATACTGCTCTCGGCGGGGACCGTCGCCTCCTCGTCCAGGAAACCGATCGCGTCGGTAGACGACCGCACGCGTACGGCTGTGACGAGACAGGCGTGACGAATGACATCCGCCCGTTGCGTCCCCGACCACGGCGCGGACGTCAGCCGGGCGAAGCGGTGCTGGATTTCGTGCATCACGAATCGGTCGTCGTCGAGCTGCTCGATGAGGCTGAGCTCGACCAGCGAGTCGAGGAGCGCGGCCGTGTCCGTGAGGTTGTCGTCGTCGACCTCGTCCAGGGGAGGCTGTGTAATGGCCGCTGCGACGACATCGATGGTGAACGACATGTGTGGCAGGACGCCGAGCGCGGAGAAGACCTGTGCCTGGTCGGGTTCGAGCGCGTCGAAGCTCTGCTGGAAGACAGGCTGCAGCGCGGTCTGGCCGGCGACGAGGGCCTTGACGCTGCGGTCGGGGTTGGTGATCTCGGACAGGTAGCGGTCGGCGTTCACGCGGGGCCGGCGTGCCAGGTGCGCCGCGGCGATGTGAAGGGCGAGCGGGTGACCGGCGCACGCCTCGGACAGAGCGGTCGTCTGCTCGCCGGTCAGCCGGCCTGGGCCGGCGACCGATCGTACGAGCTCCTCGCCGGGCGCGGTCGGCAGTGGACCGAGGTCGATGAGGTGGACCAGGCCGCTGAGCCCGCTGAGCTTGACGCGGCTGGTCCCCACCAGCGCGAACGGGCCGTCGACGGAGAGGATCTCAAGGAGTGACTCCTCCGAGACGATGTCGTCGACAAGCAGCAGGACCCGCTTGTCGGCAAGCGTCGTCCGTAGCAGCGCCAGCTGCTGGTCACGGCGGTCCGGCAGAGGAGGCTCGGGCGGAAAGAGCACGTGGAGTATTGATGACACGAGGTCCGTGGGGCCGGTCGACAGCGCGAGATTGATGTGGAACTGGCCGTCCGGGTACCGCTCCGCGGCCAGCCGGGACATGCGCAGGGCGACGTCGCTCTTCCCGATGCCGGGAGCCCCGGTCACCACAACCGCCGCCCGGCCGCCGTCCGCGCGCCGCAGCACGTCGAGGCCGGCGGAGATCTCCGCCTCGCGCCCGAACAGGCGCGGGCGCCGTTCGCCGGGCAGGACGGAGTCCTGCACCGAGCGGGACTGTAGGGACGGCAGCGTCACACGGACGTCGCCCGCCACGTACCCACTGATTGCCACCCCACCGTGTGAGGCGTACGCCGCCCCCGTCGCCTTGACCGAGACGGAGCCGGGCGCGCCGGCCGCCGTCGCCGCGCTGACTCCAGTGATCGCGGTGCCGCCGTCCGTCGCGCGGGCGTCGCCGCTGTCCCGCACCTCGGCGCCCGGTCGTGCGTCGCCGGACTCGTTCTCGTCCTCCATCAAGCCGCTCCCGAGATCAGCTGTAGTCGATCCCGGTACCGGCACTACTGCCGGACCCGTCAGACGCCGCGTCACCAGTCCGATCCACCCGCGCCGATCCCGTGCCCGCCCCACCGGGCCTGCGGATCCCGGTGTGCGCTGACCCACCACCGGACGCATTCGCCCGGCCGGTATCCGTGGCCGAGTCCGCCTGCCGGGGCTGCAACCACGCCCACGCCAGCGCTGCGACCCCGGTACCGACCTGCAACGACGCCCCGACCAGCTCCCCGGTCCCCGCGCCGCTCAGCAACCACACCATCGGTGTCGCCGCGATGCAGGCCACTCCGACCACGATCAGCACGATCTTCCACGGCCGTGTCACGCCGTCCCGCCTTTCTCCTGGCCAGCCTTTCCGCAGATATAGCAAGGACGTTCACGCCGTTGCCACTGGTTCCGGCAATCCGGGTTATCCGATGTCGTACCTCGAGGGGTCCGCGCGACGGTGGACAGGGGAAGGCGGGATCGCTCACCCGTGGCTCACTGTGCAGCGCGCTTACGTGAGCGCAGCCCGGATGCACCAGAGGTGCCGAAACTCCTACCCTGCCTGCGGCTTCGACCGCTCCCCAGCCGCTGTTACGGGAGCCCTGCCGACCACGCCTACTGCCTGTTTGGTCGCGGAACGTTGATCACCATGGGTCGTACGTGAAATGGGCCCGCCTGGGAGAGGCTCGTCGCTTGGTCTCGCAGATCGTTCAAGAGAGTGTCAGGCTGGAGCTTCTTCGCCTGGGTCTTGCGGCCGTCTCCCGTGGCATTCCAAAGTTCGATCGGATACCAGCCAACGATGTAGATGCCTGCATCGGTTCCGGCTTCGGGAAGATACCGACGCGCCAACTGCTCCTCTTGCGCCGTCGGCACTTCGTCGTTCCAGGCACCCTTGACCTCGATGACCAGTTTTACGGACCCGCTTGAAGCGATATTCAGGTTGTCACCTGGTGCGGGCAACGCCTCGACGAGAAGGTCAGTGCGGTCACCTGCGCCGTATGGATCGGTGGGGTGGATCAGCACTTCCCGGTTGACTGCGACGCGATGACCAGCCAGTCTCAAGGTCAGCTCGTGTGTGAGGTAGGCGCATAGGGCTGCTTCGGGTTTGGGGCGCCAGACATCAGGGATGACCGGGTTGTCTGCGGACGGCTTTCGAGGACTCTTGCCCGGGGTACGGTCCCACAGCAATTCGCAGTGCGAGGGAAGCTCCTGGCTCATATCCTCTAGGGCTTCTTGCGCCAGGTCCAAGAGATCTGTACTGGTGCGGATGACGCGCCGCGCTGGGTCCTGCAGGAGCCGTATCACGTCCTCTGTTCGCACTTGGCTCCAGCTCACAGCGGCATGCTGCTTGATCGCCGCGACAAGTGCTGCGGCGATAGAAAGTCGATCGGGATACACGCGGGCAAGTTGGCGTAGTTGATGAACTGCCTCCGCCGTGGCTCGCCGGCTCAGCTCAGGGAGTAGGCGATCTCTCCATTCTCGGGCTTGCTCATCATCGCTGATCCAGCGTGCACCACGAAGAGGCTGGTCCTCCTCGGGGTCATACAAACCGACGAGCCATAGGTACAAATCAGCAACGCGGGCCTCACTGAGGGAGCTTTGGATTCGCTCCGTTCCGGTCCTGGCGCATGCCTCCGCCAGCCTACGGCCGAGATCGCGGTCGGTTGCCGTGAAGGTCTTGACACGCGGCCAGTGCACCTCGGCGTCCGCGGTCAGCAGAGCCTGGGCGGCAAGGACAGCAGCTTGTGCGGCAACCGGAGTTCCCGGGAGGCTGTCGAGACTGCTGTCTATGACGGCGTGCACGATCCTGCTGTCGGTGGTGAGGAGCGCGACCAGGATGCTCTGCCAGGTCCGCAGGGCAGCCGCGCGTGCCTCATCACTATCGGGCAGGAGCATGGGGTGGTCTTCGCTTGCTGGCGATCCTGCCTCGGCCTTGGCCGCCGCTTTCGGACCCAGCCCGAGGCAGGCGGAAAGTTCAGTGGCGAGGTGCTCCATGGACATACGCAGTTCCGCAGCCCAGCGCGGGTCGACCGGGTTGAGCTCGATGGGCTGTCGGGCCTCCGTGAGTTCCGCTCGGACCACTTGTGTGAGGCGGTGGGCCAAGGAACTAGGGGCGTACCGGGCCGCCAGGCGCAGCAGGTCCACCCGGACGGGTTCTGTGTAGCTCGTCCCAAGGCCCAAGTACTCGGTGAGAATCGCGGCAGTCCACGAGCCCCACTCCGACGCGGGCAGTTCGAGCAGGCGGTCGGTTCGATGGAGCTCAGTCAGGAGGGCATACCCGGCCCACGAGCACTTATTGCGACTGGAGTGCGGGAGCCAGGAATCCGCGCGGTCATGTTCGATGGTGAGAAATCGGAGAGCGAGCTCAGGCAGGTCCGACAGATCGTCGCCGAGTGCTAAGGCACCAGGCCAGGTTGAGACGGCGCCCGACACATCCTGCATCAGCCTCCCTGTCCGCGGGTCCACGCGCAGACCCCACAGGAACTGCCACAAACTGGCATTGTCCCCCTTCCTGGCCTCAGCGAGGAGCCGCACCTGCTCGGCCATGAACTCCGCTGCTTCCGGCCAACGCCTATTCCCAGTGCTGTGGTTGCGGCGCAACGCCCGAGCGAGCGGACTGTCGATAGCTATCGGCGCGTAGAGGGAACGCAGATACGGCCAGGCCGGGTGCTTGTCGTCATAGGCCAGCTCGAACGCATGGGGGTCGTCCGAAGGGAATGTGCAGGAGGCCAGCTCGCCGTAGACCTGGATGTGCGCCTCATCGCCAGACGCCGCCGCGTCGACGGTCTGCTGCAGGATCCACGGGAAGTCCTTCCGATCGACTAGCTGATGACGGATCGCTGGCTCGGGCGCCGAGGATGCGTCGAGCCGCAGCGATGGGCGCCGTTCCCAGTCGTACGCGATCTGGCAGGCCGCTACGCGCGGATCGAGCTTCGTCTGGACGGCCTCCCTCACGAGCGCTCGAGTCAGAAGCCTGCGATGTGACTGAGTCACTGAGGTCTCCTGCCCGTGCTCGTCGAGTTGCAGGCAATCCGGCAGCTGCACCTTGTGGTGGTCGCGGAGAAGACGCAGGATGATCTTCGCCACGGTATGCGCGTGCCGATCCACTTCTGAACTCTCGAGCGCGCGGTCGATCACCCCGTTGATCAGCGAGATCTCGAAGCGGTCCTGAGAGAAGACAAAGTCACTGTCCGGCCGGAGGACCACTGAATGCGCCCAAGCGAGAAGAGCCTGCAGATCCTCCTCCCTGCACTGCCTGGGCATGTTCCTCAAGAAGTGGGCATAGTTGCCGTACAGGTCGGGGGACGGAGGGCGAAGGGCGGCCAGCACCGTCGCTATGTCCAGATGGCGCGGCCACAGCAGGCTCAGCAGGGTGCCTCGGAGCTCGTGGTCGGGATCCACGCGCTCGGCGTAGGCGAGATCGGATAGCGAGTCCAGAACACCGGCGAGGACAGGCACAGCACGACCTGAGTCACAGGTGAAAGCAGCGCGCGCCGCCAGGCGACGCTCCGTCTGATGCCACGCGTCGTTTTTCACCAGCCTCAGCAGCGCATCGGCCAACCTGGTATGAGGGGTGCCGGCCTCCTGCGCAAGTTGGATGGCCAGGCGCAATCGCGCCGTGGACTGCCAGCTTGCCGCGCCTTCGCCAGGGTTGGTCTCCAGCACGTCGGCGAGCTGGTCAGCGAGCTCAGGATGGCGCAGATCCCAGTGAGAGAGCTGCCATCTCGTGTCGCCCAGTTCGACCTGCGCCGCACGTTCCAGCAGCCGACTCACGGTCATCCGGCGGACCTCGTCGGAACGCACGAGTGCGCTGTGCACCGCCAGACTTTCGGGATCGGCGGTTGCCAGCCAGCCGCTGGCGGAGGGGTTCATGGCCACCAGCCAGGCCGCAGTCTCCCGCAGGGGTGCTGGGATGGTCGCCGTCTCTCCGCCCGGTGCGCTGATCAGGAAGAGATTCTCCAGCTGCCGTGGCGTGGTCTTCCGATCGGTCAGGTACCGGGCAGCGAGGTAGGCCGCAACGGAGGAGTGTCGGAACGCCACCCTGTCGTCGTCCGGCGCTGTGAACATCGCGGTGGTTAGGCATTCCTCGACCACTTGAAGCGTGACCTCGAACGGACCAGCGGCGGTCCGCTCCGTTCCACCCGCCAATACGTCGCCCGGCAGATCGTAAGTGCCGGCCTCGAACGTGGCGCCGCGCCATACGGTCCGGTGGCCGGACAACAGCATCCACGCGGCGATGCGTCCCGCCACCGTTATGCGCTGCACGGCCGTGGTGATCAAGCCTTTTTTGAGTCGGTGACGATCGGGGTCTTCAGCAAGACGCTCCACACCGCGGGCGAACAACTCTTCTGGCAGCCCGTGCAGCTGACCGTCGGAACGATAGGTCAGGACCAACAGTTCCAAGGTCAGCGGTACGCCGGCCAGCACAGCGGCGCCGGCCGCCTCCGCCGCCGCCACCAGCTCTTCTCCCGGCACGTCGGCGCTGTCAGCCAGCGTCACAGCTTCCGCCCGGCTCAGCGGAGCCAGATCTACGCATCGGGACGCACCGAAAGCCTCGGACAGCACAGGCGTCAGCGCCGCTGGATAGTCGGCCGTGCGGCAGGCCATGAGAAAACGAACCCTGCTGGTATCCCGGCCGTTCAGCGACCTCCTCAACCACCTCGACAGATACGGCAGAAGTGGGCTCTCGTCAGCCTGGTCCAGGACTATCGTCAGCACTCCGCCACCCTCTGCAGCGTCTCCTTCCGAAGGCAGGGAGACGAGATGGCGTCCAAGCTCCTCTTGATAGGAGTGCTCGGTAAGGTCCCCACCCGTCACCCAAAGGCACGCGCTGGAGTCTCCACTCCAGGTATCGAAGATACGGGGCACTTCCTGGGTGAGCTGCTTCAACACTGAGGTCTTGCCAGCGCCCGGTTCTCCCAACACAACCATGGCCCCTGCCGCCGCGACTACAGAGGGAAGCGCCAAGGCTCCGTGACGGAATCCCCCTGCATCCATGACCACGTCGTCGTCCGCTCGGAACGCTTCGCCGGGCTGCACGATCAGATCTGCAGCGGCGGCACGCTCACCCCGCACCCTGCACACCCGAGGGACATGAAAGCCGAACACATAACCTGCCACTCCCTCATGCTCTCAGGTCACACTGACAGGCACCCCATTCGCCCCTTCGCTCACCAAGTGCGAACCCGCGACCAAGCTGGGCGGCGACGCCGGAGGGAGCGCATGAGATCATCGTGGCAGCGGCCGGTACGCATGGCGACTGGCTCCGATCATCCCCGCCCCCGTTGCGTACCCCTCTGCTGCGCACGTGCCGCGGGTCTGGTGAGACAGTCTGGGCACCTTTCAGGTGCATCGAAAGAAAGCTGCGATGACTGTCACCCCCGAGGAACCCTGGGCACAGTGCGGGCAGGGCGCGGACCCCGCGACGGCCCCAGAAGGTTGCCCCGGGGTTCGAATCCCCAGTCACGATGCCTGCCTTGCCCATGTCACGGACGCCGAGCGATCCGCCTACTTCACAACTCTCGGGCCCGGCTCGGACATCGATCACCGGGGAACTCCCTTCAGCGACGCCCTTCTCGGAGAACTCCTCGACGCCCTGCGCGATCCCGACACCGACAGGGTCAGCATCGGCGACGCGCACTTCGAGACGGCGCAGTTCGACGGGACAGCAGACTTCGACGGCACGGAGTTCAGCAGTGACGCCCGCTTCGAGGGCACCCAGTTCCGTGGTGCGGCCCGCTTCAACGGGGTGCGATTCGGCGGCTACACCGCGTTCATCGCGGCGAGTTTCAACGACGGTGGCTGGTTCTTCCAAGCACAGTTCGAGGATGCCGCGCACTTTGAGTTGGCGCAGTTCAGGGACTCCTCGTTCCTCGCGACCCGATTCGCCGAGGATGCGGGATTCAACGGCACGCGCTTCGGCGGAGACGCCATCTTTCGTGCTGTGCGCTGCGGCCGTGAGGCTCAGTTCGTCGGCACGCAGTTCGGCGGAGAGGCTCAGTTCGACGAAGTCGAAGTCGTCGGCGAGGCCGCCTTCGTGGAAGCGAAGTTCGCAGGCCGTGCCCGGTCCATGGCGGCTCGGTTCGACGGTGGCGCGAGGTTCGACAGAACACGATTCGCCGAGGACGCGCTGTTCCAGGGAGCGCAGTTCAACGGTCGCGCGTGGTTTCATGGGGCTCACATCGGCACGGGAGTCTCGTTCGCGAACGCCCAATTCCCCGGCATCCCCGATCTGGGGCCTCTGGTCTGCGGGGGCTGGGTGGACCTGTCCACGGCCCTGTTCACCGTCCCGTTCACACTCCGCGTCGTCGCACGCAGCCTGACCTGTGCCCGCACGCAGTGGGAGCAGACGGCAACCCTGCGAGTGCGCTATGCGACCGTCGATCTCACCAGCGCGGTACTGAACGCCCCGCTGGCGGTCATCGCCGACCCCAGCTCCGTCGAGCCGGACGACAGCCCACTCGCCGACCTTCCGCCCACGGTTGCGGTGACGTCGGTGCAGGGACTGGACGCCGCCCACCTGGTCCTCACCGACGTAGACCTGAGCGACTGCGTGTTCTCCGGGGCCTTCCACTTGGACCAGCTACGGTTGGAGGGCCGCTGCACTTTCGCCTCCACCCCGACGGGTCTCCACCGTCGCTTCCTAGGGCCTCACTGGTGGACACGACGTCGCACCCTGGCGGAGGAACACCACTGGCGTGCGCAATCCTCCGTCCAGTCGGCCCCGCCGGCCTCGCCCCGGCACTGGCGTACCAGCCCTCACCACCACGACCCCGGCCTCACCCCCACCCCGGAGACCGTCGCCGCCCTCTACCGCCAACTTCGCAAGGCCCTCGAGGACGGCAAGAACGAACCCGGCGCCGCCGACTTCTACTACGGCGAGATGGAGATGCGCCGCCACCACCGCACCTACACCCTGCACGGCGAGCGCGGGCTGCTGTGGGCGTACTGGCTGCTGTCCGGATACGGCATGCGCGCTTCACGAGCCCTCGGCTGGCTGGCCCTCGCCATGATGACGACCATCGTCCTGATGATGGGCTTCGGCCTGCCCCAAAACTCGCCCAAGCAGCGGGCGACCGGTGTGGTCCCGGCCGGCGGAGGAACCGTCACCTTCGCGATCGACAAAGAGGATCCGAAGAACCCCACCGGCGACCGGTACACGAGCGAACGGTTCGAGAAGGCCCTCAAACTGACCCTCAACTCCGTCGTATTTCACCACGGCCGGCGACTACATCGAGATGACGTCCCGGTTCACCGAACCCGTCCTGCTCGGTCTCGCCGCCCTCGCAATCCGAGGACGCGTCAAACGCGGCAACTAGTGTGCGTCCGCCGCACTGTGCAGGCTCTTCCCAGTCAGAGCCAGCTCCGTTCCGTTGCGCGAAGTTCCTCATAAAGCGGAACGCCGTGTCTCCTGCTCGTGATCAGCCGTACTTCGTGATTAGACATCGTCGTCCTAACGGGCCGCAAAAGGCGCGCAGTTTACCGCCAAACGGCAGCCCTGAGGACAGATGTTGCTAGGACGGAGAACGTGTGCGCGGGCTGAGCGAGGCTGAGCAACGAGGAGCCAGGCAACAGAAGGCAGGAAGCCAGCGATCACACCCGCGCCCTGCCCCAGGCATCCGAATCCGACCCGTCTACGACAAGGGACGAGAACGTGAGCATCGCCGTATCAACGACGGACAGCAGCAGCACCAAGGACTTCACCGCCCTCAAGAATGACGGGCAGCTCTGCGCCGTCCACCCGGACTGGTGCACTGAGACCGGTGTCCACGACGACCACTTCGGAGCCAGGCATGTCGTCATGGGCAATGACGACCACGAGCTTCTGGACGCGCGTTTGCTGGACTTCTCGGGTTCCGACCCGGTCATAGGGCTGGGTGAGAAGGACACGGACGCGATCGAGGCCCGCGCGAAGGCGAAGGAGCTCCGCATGTTCGCCGATGCCCTTGAGGCCCTCGCGGACACGATGGATGCCTCCACCAATAGCGAGCCGCCAAATGGTTCGGACGCGATCTCCTGCCCCGACGGCGTCTCTTTCTGTACGGGAGACCCGGCGGACCACGAGGACCCGAACGGGCACTTTCACCACGGCCCGTTCACCGCCATGGGCGCCCACCGCCCGTACGCTGGACGGCACAGGGACGGCATCATGGCGTTCCACCTGTCCCAGGTCAACGACGAAGCGCCCGGACTGGACTTCGTGGCCGGCGGCGACTGGCCGACGCTCAGCCTCGGGGGGTAGACGAACTGATCAGCGACATGAGCGTGCACCTGGCGAAGCTCCGGGCAGCACGTACGCAGTTCGCTGGCCTGATGTCCGGGCAGACCATCGAGACCGCGGCAACGGCCGGCCGCACTTGGACGTACGACGACAGGTACGGTACCCGGCACACCGTCACGTGTCCGTCCTGGTGCACGGTGGATCACTCCGACGACATGGATGGAACGCGCCACCCGGCCGACGTCCACCACCAGCTGTACGGCACTGTGGCCCACGCCGAATACACCGAGGGCTACGAGGACTACAAGTCCTGGCAGCTGCTCTGCGCGCACCTCGCCGTGAGTCCGGACTCAACAGTCAGCCCGGCCTACCGCGTCCCGCACGTTCTGGTGGAAGTGGCTGCCGACATGTACACCCGTCCGATGGATCCCGACCAGCTGGCCGAGTTCATCGAGACGGTGGCCGGGCAGCTGGAAGAGCTTCGCGCGATGCACCCCCGGCTCGCCGCAGCGCGCGCCGAATGGGCCGCACGGCCCCACACGACCACCAACGCCGAGGCCGCGTAATCGCCGGTCCAAGGCCACCCCGAGGACTGCGATCCGCTCCCTACGTCATGGTCCGACGGCTGACGCGAATGCCCAGCCCAGAGGCATCGCCCGCCCCTCCGCTCCAGGGACTTTCAGGGTTGTCCGAGGGACTTCCGAGGGTCTTTCCGCCGCGTAACGCGGCAAGCCCCCGAAAGACCGGAAAGGGCCCTCCGTTCCAGATCAGAGGCCCTTTCCAAGGCAAAGCCGCAGGTAGCGGCAGACGAGTCGGGCTGTACGCCGGGTTCTGCATTCGAGGCAGGATGGCAGAACAGGTGACGAGCTGGACGGCGGGCACGATGCAAATTTCGCCACAGCATCCGGACGGGCGGCTTCTCCGGCCGGCAGCCTCGGCGAACGGGCTCCCGCTCGTCAAACAGCAGCACCTTGTCCCGAACAGTTCAGCAGCACACGAACCACCCAACCAGCACGGTACAGGTCACCACAGATGACAACGCGTGCTGACAGGTGTTCCAACGGGCGAACTCCACAGCGTTTCGCACCACCAGACGGCATCAAAGTATGGGTTGACACCACATGGGGCGACGCTGCAGCAGTTCCTAGCCTGTGCAGCACCCAAAGCACCCTCGTCCGCGCCCGGAAGTGACCGATATGACCGCACCCGCAGCGCCCGCTCCAACCCTCCGTCAGATGCGGAAAGTTGTAGCAGCGAGCTTCATAGGAACAACAATCGACTGGTACGACAACTCATTCGATCGGGGCTAGGACCTGCGGTTTTCCATGATTCCGGCCCTCGGAGTCAGCACGGAACCAGCACGGGGTTGGCGGCGTGCTGACTCGGTGCTGGCGGCGCCTGCGTCGCGGCGCGCTCCATTGGCCCGGTCGGCATCCGCGCATGGTTGCTCAGTGTCACCAACGGCTTGAGCTGACAGTGAGATACCGACACGGTGCCTTCGTCCTCTTGACCTGCCAAGCGGACCGATGATCGTGTGCCCGCCCTGCTGAGGCAACGCAAGCGCCCATGCGCACTTGCGTGCGCCCATACCTGCGCTCGTACGGTGCCGAGCCATGTCAGCATCTGTGGAAGAGGTACTCGACCGGCTCAGCACAGAGATCTCCGTGCGTACCAATTCGACCGCCGCTCTGGTTACGGACATGGACAAGGCGGCCACCTCCATCGATCGACATCGCGCACGAAAGCAGGACGAGAAGGAGCCGAGTTCCCGCAAGCCCGAACTCGGGCCGTTACAAGGCGCCGACCGGCAGGATCTCGTCTCGACCCCCTGGAATCTGCTGAGCGTTTTCGCGCGAGCGACCACCCTCGCCCGTCATGGACGCGGTAGAGGGCTGGCCGAACACTGGCAAGGACTGAAGTATTGCCAGGCCATGGCCGCCGGTCCCAGCGGCCACCTGGCCCTCACCGACGACGGCCAGAGCCCGGAACTCTCCTACAGGGCCATGCAGGCACGGGAACTGGGGCGGGCTTTCGGACTCGCGGTCGCCGAACGCACTGTGCGGAACCGCTTCCCCGACCACATGGTCTCCACGCTGGACGCGGAAGCCATACTCCTGGCGGGCTTCGCACGCTCCGGCCCTCGACCGTCCTTGGGCGCCAGGCCGCGGCCCGACTTCTTCATCGAAGCATGGCGCCCGGGCAGGCGGTCTCGTGTCTTCGTAGTGACGGTCAACGGCAACCACCAGAAGGCCACCAAGCGCACCGCCAAGGCCGACCGCTCAGCATTCCAGCAGCTGGCCAGGGGCAGCGAGCGCGCCGAGCACTTCCACCTTGCCGAGTGGAACACCACGCCGTGCCTCTTGATGTCCACGGAACTACTCGCGCTGGACGGAATCACCGTCAACGCTCTGCAGGCACCAGGCGAAGGACTGCTGCCCGCGAGGCCGGCCACAGGGCGAGGGAGCGCGGACGCAGTGCTGTCGGAGCGGAACCTCGCGTATGCCGGTGCGGTGAAGGTACCTGCCGACGGCGGCCAGGGACGGATCCAGGACGGGTTCCTCGTCCCCCGCAAGGAGCTCGGCTGGTATGGCCAGTTGCTCGCGCGCACTGGAGCGGCCGGCCAGCTGGCCTTCGCCGGCGCGGGCACCGAGATCGCCCAGTACCTGACCGAGAAGCAGGGCCACAAGCACTACAAGCAGCAGACGTTCGCCGGTTCGTCCAGCGTCCGGGACGCGCGGCACAAGATAGGGCCGACCGTGTACGTCGGAACCGATCAAGTCTTCCGACTCAACCGGATCCGTGTCGAGGCTTTCTCCGGGATATCCGAGGAACTGTACGAGCTCCTCATCAAGGGGCAGGTCGAGGAGTACCGGAGCCGGGCGTACGAGTTGCGCGACACCTACCCGACCAGCACCACAGCCTCGCTCTGGGGTCCCGTTTCCTTCGGCACCGACGGTACGGTGATGGCCCTGCGCGTGCTGCCGATGAACGAGACGTAGTTCCATGGGATCCAAGGAGCGCGCCATAGTCCGTGTTTTACGGCAGCCGAGCTCGAGGAGCAGTCGCGACGGTCCTTCGCCATCGCGGGACTACGGGCAGGTTCTGGAGCTGTCTTGAACGTCCATGGCCTAGGGGCGGCCCATGACGGCCGCCCCACAGCGGCGGCTACTGCTGACGTCTGCTCACGTGCGACGCAGCAGTCATGCCAGCGCCGTAAGTGAAGGCAAGGACGGCGCCGCCAGAAGCTGCGGCGGTGAGGGGGGTCTGGCCAAGAGCAACGAAGCCGATCCCCACAACCAGCCCAGTGATGACAGATACCAGAGCGACGACAACAACGTGATACACGCGGTGGTCGCAGGTAGAAGAGGTGGCAGACAAGTAGGGCCCTCCCATACTCCGTCGGAGCGCCGTCACCTGAGTCCGGGCAGGGTTCAGCCTGCGCTGGATTCACGTCACAGCGTCGCCGCCCAGCGGGCGTCGCAACAGGAGAGCGCCGGCCAGGCGCGCCTATTGCTCCTCAGCTGGAGCACTGTGGCGGTTGGCCATCATCACCGATGCACCGTGCCTTTCAAGGATCTCGTTAACCACGGCCATCATAGCCAACGCCACTGACAACCATGCGAGTTGGTGCGCTCTCCTTGGTAGGCCAAGTTCTGACCAGCATCGGCCCTCGCTACCGCCTCCCCGCGTTCCCTCCCGCCCTTCCTGGGTCCGCGCCCGCTGCACGAGCAATGGTCGCGTGCTGGGAGGTGGACAGGCACATCGGCAGACGGTGCGCATGAGTTGTTCGCCGCGGGTGGTGATGGCGTGAAAGTGGGTGCGGCTCATGGCAGCGAAGTTGGTGGGGTACGTGGCGACGGTGCTGCGGGGGACGAGGGCGGCGGGCGGTGCTGGGCGGCGGTCGTCTTTCATGCCGAGGTAGGCCAAGGCGAAGCCGTCGATGCGTCCGCTCGCGGCCCATTCGTGCAGGCGGGAGCGGGCGGAGTCCTGGGCTTTGCGGGGGACGGCGGCGAAGGATCGGTTGAGGCGTCCGGCCATGAAGTGTGGTGCCTTCAGGGTGAGGTCGCCCAGGCCGGCGTCGCAGGCGCTGATGAAGGGCACGTCGTAGACGTGTGGGGTGTGGTGGGGTGAGCGGCCTGGTTCGCGGACGGACAGGCCAAGGTTGTCGTAGACGCCGCCGTCCGTGAGCAGCACGGTGTGCTGCTCGTGGTGTCCGTCGCGGTGCTGGAAGGTGAAGGTGCGTTCCAGAGCCGGCAGGAGGGCGGGGTAGGCGGCGGAGGCGGCCACGGCGGTGGCGACGCGGATGGGTTCGGTGATGGTGCCGTAGCGGGAGCAGCCGCTGCGGGCGCTGCCGAAGCGGACGGCGTTGGTGGTGGCCAGGTCGGTGGCGGTGAGGACGACGTCGAGGCCTGGATGGGTGACGTCGGCCATGGTCTTGGCGCCGAAGGCCTTGTCCGTGAGGAGGCCGGCCAGGGCGTCGGTACGGTTGGCGGGTCGGGCGACGCTGATGTCAGTGCCACGGGTGAAGAGTTGGCGGGGGCCTGCGCAGGCGGCCGTGGTTAGGTTGCGGGCAACTGCAGAGGGCTTGAACGCCCGGCGTGCGATATCCAGTTGCATGCCGGAGCGCAGGAGGTCGGTGGTGTGGGCGTCGAAGTCGTTGAAATCTTGGGGGCCGTAGGCCCACAGGGCGGCGAGGAGGGAGCCGCCAGAGATGCCGGAGACGACGCGGATGCGGTCGAGGAGGTCGCAGTCGTGCAGGGCGCGCAGGCAGCCGAGGTGGAAGGCGGCCGGTGGGGTGGTGGCTGCGGTGGTGCGGGTGGCGAGGCGGGCGTAGAGGTTGGGCGCGTCTGCGGTGGTGAGCCATTTGTGCCAGACGGGTTGGGGTCCTCCGGCGATCAGGACGAGGGCGCGGGCGGGGGCGTCGTCGAGGGGCAGGGTGAGCTGTTCAATGGCCGTGCGGTCGGTGGCGCTGGGCAGGGCTGCGGAGTGGGGGTGGGTGTGCCACAGGCCGAGGAAGCGGCTGGTGTTGCCGGTCGCCTGCCGACGGGCGGCGAGGTGGCGGGCGACGCCGTCCAAGCCGTGCTGGAAATAGGACTCGGTCAGCAGGGAGTCCGGGGGCGGGCCGGTGGCCTCGTCGACGTAGATGATGCCGGTGGAGTCGTCGATGGCACCCAGGAGCATGCCGCCGGTTTCGACGCGGGGGCCGCGGACGCGGGCGCCGCGGCGGGCTTCGGCGCGCATCTCGGCGAGGGCGGCGGGGGCGATTCGGACGTCGTAGCCGGTGGCGTCGTCGGTGACGGTCGTGTCGTTGGGCCAGGTCAGCCAGCGCGGTCCGGCGGGCTGGGTGTCGGTGGGGCCACCCGGTGTGCGGACGGCCAGGGCGGCCATGGTGTACCGGTCTCCGGGGGTGTTCAGGGCGTGGAGGATGCCGGTCATGAGCTGTCCGCCCAGGGCGGTGACATCGGCGGCCGAGCCGGTGAAGGTGGCGTCCGAGCAGCCGGGTTCGGGTTGGAAGAGCTCGGTGCGGGGTTCGGTGGGGAAGAAGTCCTCGGCCAGATCTGCCAGGGCACCGGTGGGGTCGGTGCGGGCGGCCAGGGCGGTGCGGCGCAGCACGCCGGTGCCGCCGCCGGTGGCACCTCGAAGCGAGAGCACGGCGATGCCGCGGGTGGCCTGGTGGCCGATCATCACGGTGGCGAGGTGGGGCCAGGGTGCGGGGTCGGTGCGGCGGGCACGCTCGAGGTAGGCCCGCACGACGCGGTTGGCGGTGCAGTCCAGGATCAGATCGAAGGAGTGCACGTCGAGGCCGGGAAGGGCGCGGGTGATGTCGACGCTGACGGGTTCGATGCGGGTGGTGTGCGGGGCGATCTGGTTGAGGCGGTCGGCGAGAACGGCGGCCTTGGGGTGGCCGATATCGGCATCGGTGTAGGGCTGGCGGGCCTGGATGCCGGGGTTCACGTTGGCGGAGTCGACGAGGGTGATATGGGTGGCACCGCCGCGGGCGCAGATGTCGGCGGTGGGGGCGCCGAGGGCGCCGGCGCCCAGGACGAGGATGCGTTTGCCGTGCAGCCAGGCTGCCGGGGTGTGGTCGCGGCGGACGGTGACTTCGGGGCGGGCCTCGTCGAGGCGGAGCCACTCGGTGGTCAGGGTGTCGAGCCACTCTTCGCCGATCTGCATGAGTTCGTCGCCAAGTTCGGGCAGTCCGCGGTCGACGTAGGCCGTGTTGGCGTAGCGGGTGAGCTGGTCGGCGAAGTCGGGCAGGTGCCAGGCCACCAGGTGGGTGCGGCGTGGCCCGAGATACCCCTGGAGGGGGTGCCGAGCAGCAGGTGGACCGGGGCGAGCAGATGCGGTTCGCCGTCCGGGACGCTCTCGTCGGCCGGGGTGTGCAGGCGGCGGTTGTGGCTGGCGGTCAGGCCGATTAGGCCAAGGAGCATGCATGCCGTGATGTGGCCGGGGGCCAGGGCCTTGATAAGCGCCCGGGCGGTGGCCGGGTATTCGAAGGTCAGATGCTCGGCGGTGATCACGGCCGGGGCGAGGAACACTGCGGCGCCGTCAGGGAGCCGGGCAGCTGCACGGGCCTCGGCGGGGGTGGTGGGCCACGGCTCTTCGAAGGGCAGCCAGCCGACCACGTCGCTTCGGCTGGCTGAGACGCGGTGCAGGAGTGCCGCGCCCAGCCACGGCCCGTCGCCGCCGGCGACGGGCGCGTTACGGCGGAGAGAAGAACGGATGCGATGCTGCCTCATCCGCTTCGTGCGATCGGTGCTTGCGGAGCCCGAACCCCGCCACGACGACACCGAAAATGACAGCAGGTGCGCTCGCGACGGCAGAACCCCACAGTCTTTTCGCTTTGCCTGCTTGCATTTCTTGCTGCAGTATGGCTGAAGAAAACGGCAGGCGAACTGCTGGCCAGCGCTGCAGTCAACGCGTGCCATCCGCTGGGTGACAGGCAGCCAGGCGCTCTTGCCTCCTCACGCACAACGCCTCCCGAAGATCAGCCCCCCCCAGAACAGCATCGCGACACTGAACTCCCAAAGTGAGCGATTCTGTCGGCAATCTTGAGGTTCAATGATCATGTGCCTTGGCCAGAGGCGCCGGGGGAGGCAGCGGTCATCGAGGTATCGCTGGATCCTCGTCGCGGAGGCGGGGCCAGTAGATGGTCCGGATGACCAGCATCCGGACCGTACCGGGCCAACACTCACGTGCAGTATTGAGGCCACCAACAGGTGGTTGGCGACCTCAAGGCCGTGCTTTTCTATGCCGCGTCGACCATCGCTTCGAACTCGAGCGGCAGACTGAGCTCCGTCTCCAGGTTGAAGACGGCGTCCATGACAGATCGCAGACGGTCCGGGGCGTCTGGCATGACGTGAGCGTAGGTTTGAAGGGTGATCTTCGGGTCCCGATGCCCAAGCCATTCAGCCATATCCGTCACGGGCACTCCTCTGGCGAGCCCAGCAGACGCAAAGAAGTGGCGCAGCCAGTGCGTTGTGATCTCCCTTGTGATCCCCGCGGCTTTCCTGGCGTTGCGCCACAGTCGATCCACGAGCGAGTACATGAGGATGTTGGTGCGCCCGACATTGGCGAAGAGGTAATCGCCCTCCATGCGGTTCAGTCCCTTCTCTACACGGAAGGTGCCGTACAACCGCAGGTGCTCCTTCACCTTCGCCTCGATCGTTCGTGGAAGCGGCACAGCACGCCCTTCATCGTGGTCGCGCCACTTGAGGTGGCGGATAGTGTGGGCGCGGCCGCGGCCCTTGGTGATGGCCTTCTGTCGCTTGGTCTTCGGGTCCTCGTTCGCTCCGTCCTGCGTGATCTGACGATCCACGTACAGAATGCCGGCCTCGAAGTCGAACTGCTGTAGGGTCACCGCCGTGGCCTCGCCGATCCGTAGACCGCAACCCGCCATGAGCCAAACGAGCAGCTGATACGGGCCGGGCAGGTGAGTCGCTATCGCTTCGATCTCGGCCAATGTCGGAAGCCGGATAGTCTTCTTCGCCCTACGCTTGACGCGCTGGCGGCCAGCCCGTACGTGGTGGCACGGGTTCTTGGTTATGTACTCGTTGGCGATGGCGAAGCTGAAGACACCCGCGAGAGTCTCATAGCGATTGATCGCCGTACTCTCCTCATAACCACGTTCTTCCACCATCCACTTCAGCCACGAGTTGAGATGCTTGGGCTTGACGGCACCGATGGCAGTGGCCCCAAAGTAGGGCTCCACGTGGAGGCGAAGGCTCGTCTCGTACTGGTACCGCGTTCCATTGACCCGGCTTCCTGAGTCGATGAACTCGCGGTAAACCGTCACGAGAGGAACAAGCAGACCCGTGGGGGCGATATAGGTTCCGAGGTCCTTTTCCCGCTCTACCTTGACGGCAAAAGAATCAGCGGCCCCCTTCTTCTCAAACGACTTCTCTCTCTGCCGTCCGCCCCGCCCACCCGGCTCCCGATAGCGCACTGTCCAAGGGTGGCCACAGCGAGAAGCAGTACAGGGATAGCTACCACTCTTCGCGTCTTCCTTGCATTTTTGGAAAACCCGAGCCAACTATCGGACCGCCCACCAGTCCACTGACCTAATATGTTGCATCAAATTACCCATATCTCCTTTCCAGATACGCGACGATGTCGCGCTCACGAAATCTAAGAAGTCGGCCGACCTTTTGGGGTCGCAGACCCCAAGATCGATACTTGTTTTTGATCGTCGACTCGCTGACCTTCAACCAATCAGCCACTTCAGCCGGTGTAAGAAGCCGATAACTTCCACCTTGCGTCAAGATCGCTCCTACCATCACCACTGTAAAGATCAGCCGGACAAGGGGTTCCGTCTTTCTCGCTGAAGGATGCGGGACGGCAGCGCCAGCGATCGTCCCGTCGCAACGTCCATTAGGGAAGCAGCAGAAGGTGCTCTTCCTATGCGTGGACTGCGCCGCTCTAGTGCGCCCGTAACGACTCCCTTGTCAAGGACGACTAATCCGGACTCCCTCAATGGTCGTCACGATCGCCGGTTTGGCCAACCGGCGATCGTGGTCTATGTTGCGATCGCGCTACGCTGGGCGCTCCGCCCCCAGTTGCTAGTCACACCCCGCAGGGACTAGGTGTTGGCAGTGCGCGTGTTTTGTTTCGGGACTGAATAGGGTGGAGGCAACCAGCGGAACGGATCGGAGGCGTGCGTCGACATGAGGCAGCTCCTCATCGGGTCACGCCGTGGGCCGCTTATCGACCTCGCGGTTCGGGGGTGTTGTACGTTGACATAGCCCCAGGAGAGGGTTCCAGTCTTTCGGGACTCTTTCTCGTCTGCCGTGGGCGAATGCCAGTGAGCCTGGCGCTACCCGGGGAGCGCCTGAACAGCCGTGCGCCGCCGTGGGTCTCGGCCCCGGCGGAGCCGGGCCAGCGCGGCTGCGGAGAACCAGGACATCGCGGGGGTCCGGCGTGAGCTATCTTCCACGAGTCCCGATGAGTACGCCCGATGGTCGATTCAAGCTGAGGCCCGATCCCGGGGAGGACCTCCCGGGAATCGGCCGGCGTGGACCGTCAGCCGTCGATCGGGGCGGAGGCAGTCGTCAACGCAGCTTGTCGCCAGCCACTGCTCGACGACGGAGATGTGAACGGTCGCGCAGAGACGACGAGCAGCGCGTCGCGGGCCTGGAGTGCGCGGAGGATCTCCTCGTGGTCCTGGTGGCACTGTTCAGCGCATCACGGGTGCGGCTGCCTCGGACGATGCGAACCCGTTGGGTGCGGGTGGAGAGCACCTGCAGGAGCATGGAGAGCACCGGGTTGCCGACGGCTTCGACGATGCGCAGGTGGAAGGCGATGTCGTGGGCGACGAAGTCCTCGACGCTGACGGCAGAGCGGCACCGGTCGAGGATGTCACGGAGTTCCTGCAGGCCATGCGGTTGCAGCACGGCCGCGGCCAGTCCGGTCGCCTGGGTTCGAGCAGTCTGCGTACCTGGAGCAGTTGCAGGCGGCGCGGCCCTGGGAGACGTCTTCGGCAATGGACAGTGTCTCGAGGAGGAGGGGGGTTCCAGGCTCGAGAAGGTTGGTGCCGTCGCCCGGCCTGCTGACCAGGATCCGCATGGCGGTCAGGGCGCGGACGGCTGCGCGCAACGAGTTGCGGGACAGGCCGAGTTGTCGGTCCAGGACGTCCTCCTTGGGCAGGCGGGTGCCGGGCGCGAGTTCGCCGGCGACGATCATCGCCTTGATCTTGTCCATCGCCTCGTCCGTCAGTGCCACGAGGGTGCCTCTTGTGTGTGGGGCGGAGCCGCCGCGAACCGGCCTCTACTCCTGCTTCTCGCCGGAGGCGAAGAGGGAGATGATCAGGGCGACGATGATGATCGCACCGTTGAGGAACTGGTTCCACAGGGGCGGTACACCCACCAGAGTCATGACGTTGACGACCAGTTGGAGCGTGAGCAGACCGGTGAGGGCGCCCGAAGACGGAGCCCTTGCCGCCGTTGAGGCTGGCGCCGCCGATGACGGTCGCGGCGAAGACCGGAAGATCCAGCCGCTGCCCTGGGTGGCGGAGATGGAGCCGTAGTGTCCGCTGTAGAGGATGCCGGCGAACGCGGCGAGCAGACTGCCGATGATCAGCACCACCCAGGCGATGCGGTCGATGCGGATGCCCGCCGTGCGGGCGACCTCCGCGTTGCCTCCGATCGCGTACAGCGCGCCCGTGCCGAAGCCACGCCAACGCGCTGCCGCCCACCGCGAACAGTAACGCGCAGCTCCAGATCGCGGCCGGGACGCCCAGTCAGGATGCCTTGCCCAGGTAGGTGAACGAAGAGGGCAACTCCACTATGGACTGGCCGTCGGAGAGAGCCACCTGGAGGCCTTCAGCATGGTCAGGGCGCCGAGGGTGACGATGAAGCCGTTGAGGCGCAGTTTGAGGATGAGGAAGCCGTTGATGGCGCCGCTCACCGCGCCGACCAGGAGGCAAAGCGGGACCGCCGTCCATTCGGGGAACAGCCCGAGGCCCATGAACCGCCCGTCGCTGGAGGGCAGCATGAGCCCCACGGCGATGACTGGAGCCACACCGATGGTCGACTCCAGGTACAGGCCCATCCGTCCGCAGATGAGGATGAAGGTGGTGGCGAGGACGAGCAGGCTCAGCTCGGCGGACTGCTGGGCGACGCCGATGAGGTTGTCGGCGGTGAGGAAGGCCGGCGAGACGATGAACCCGATCAGCTTCAGCACGAGGATGGCCGGGCCAGGGACCGTTCACGGAAGCGGCCGAGGTCGACCCAGCGGCGAGCGGTGTCCGCGGCGGCCGGCTCCGCCGCGCTCGCGGTGGGCGCGGTGAGATCTGTGGTGGCGGACATGACCCGCGACCGCCGTTGGCCGCCGCGTCAGCATACAAGAACAGAGTCGGCGCGCTTATCTTCGGCGCTGCCGACGCGCCTGCCCAGCTCGGCTGCAATGATTCCGACGAATTGCTACCGCTTCGCCCGCGCTTGCAGCGCGGGGATCTCAGCGATCTTGCTTTCATCGAGGTGATCCCAGAAGATTCCTCCTGGCCTTCGCGGCGAAGTGCAGGAAATGACCTCTTCCGGTGTGATGACCAGGTCGACGTTCACATCATGATCCGTAATCGGGATGGGGACGTCGATCACCTGTAGCGAGTGAACGGTGGTGACCACCAGCGTTTCTGCCCCGACGAGCCCGGCCTCCGTGAGGAGCGCGAACTCGAGGTCCGAGTAGCCGGCCCCCTTACCGATACGGGCACCGTCCCGATTGACGGCCACACTACCCAGGACCACAACGTCCACCGGCCGCAGGCCGTCGACCTCGACAGTGGGTGCGATCCTGGCCGCTACCTTGCTGGTCGCAGCCTCGATCGCCGGCACCTGCAAGGCGGCGGGGTCGAGCAGGTAGAACGGCTTGGCGGAGGCCAGCTTCGGCACGGCCATGTAGACGAGCTTGCCCTCCTCCAAGGCGCGCGCACGTACCGCCAGCTGGGCCTTGTCCGGCACGGCCTTGACGACTCCGGCCTGCTTCCAGTGCTCCAGCTCAGCCAGCCTGGCGGCGGCTTCCTCTGAGCCCCGGAAGTTCGGGATGCGGCCATGGGCGGTGTCGTCGTACACCGCGCCGGCCGCGTCGAGCGCGTTCCACACCTGGGTCCGTACGAGTTGCTTGGCATCGTCTTGCATTGCAGGCACCCAGGTTCTCCTCACTCCTACGCCGTCGTCATGAGAGCGAACAGCCGGTCGTGGACGTCGGCGACGATTCGCTCGTGCCGCCAGGGCCCCAGCTCACGAGCAGCGCCGAAGACCACGTTCAGTCCTCCGCCGCCCCGTGTCTTCTCCAACTCGGTGATGGCTTCGGACAGCGTAGTCACAGCACCGTCGATTTCGCCCTGGCGGATGTAGGCGAGCGTAAGGTTTCCCAGAACGATCGCGCGTGACTTCCGACGATCTTGCAGTTCTGTAGCGGTCGCCTCAAGGAACTTCTGTGCGCGCCGGTGCTGTCCCAGTGAGAGGTAGCACGACCCGGCCAAGCGGCCGAACTGAGTCGAGGACACGAGATCGGCGGCCGCGTCCATCCCGTCCGTCTGTTCCAGCTGCTGCTGGGCCTGGGCAAGGGCCCTCTCGCAGTCGCTCGCCTCGCCGAGCATGGCGTGCGCCTCGCCGGCATGGAGGTATGCCAGCCCGGTGACGGCTGGGCTGGTAGTCCGAGCCGTGTCGGCTGCCCGGAGGGCCAGGTCCAGGCCGCTCCGCGGGTCCTGGGCGCCGTAGAGCTCGACGTAACACCTCCGCAGGAGCGCACGTCCTTCGAGGGTGTGATCTCGCAGGCGCCGCGCGACCACGACGCTCTCATCGTAGAAGCCACGTGCTGTGGCGTGGTCTCGCCTCTGTGAGGCGTCCCAGACGAGTTGTCCCATGAGTGTGAGCGCGTCCGCTTGGAGGGCGAGAAGCTCTCTCTCCGCTCGCCCACGCGTGCCCTTCCGCGCCATGAGGGTGATCAGGCTGAGCTGCTCTCCCCCCTTCGCCAGCAGGCTCGCCGACGGGGCCTGATCGTACGAGGCTGCGAGCTCGTCGTACTCTCGCCGGAGCTCCGCCACAGACGTGAGGTCGACCTGGGCAGGGCCGGAAGGCATCGGCTCGCGAAGCATGGCGCGCTCATGCGCCCGGTCGGTCTCCTGCTCCAACAATTCGACGAGTTCGGTGACCGACACCCCGAGCATCTCAGCGAGGCGTGGACGCATCCAGGGCTGTGGGGACGCCGTGCCCGCCTCCCAGCGCACGACAGTGGAGCGATCCACGCCGAGGTGTTCGGCCAGGCCCTCCTGCGTCAGACCCATCGCTTGGCGCCGCTGGGCAAGCCTCTGCCGTCTGCGTGCCATGTCATAGACCCCCGAATTCCTTCATCGTCCAGGACCGGGCAGACACCCAGGTCATGCCCGTCGATGCAACATGGATGCATCACCAGCGCATCAAATCTGCTCTGGCAAGGCAGGAGTTGGCCCGGTTCTCTGGAGTTCCACATTCCATCCGACGAAGGACCGTGACGGTGTTGGGCCCACGTGCTGATGCCAGCGAGCGCGCCATCAGGTCAGGCCGCCATCTCGCAGCGCAGGCGATCCAGAGCCCGTGCGGCGGTGTCGTGTATCTCGGGCAGATGGCCCGTGGCCGTGCGCATGATGCGCTGAAGCTGATGCGGAAGTCTCTGCACCACCGCCTCCCGTACCGCCATGTCCAGGGACTCCACCGCGCCGCTGCGGTCGTCGGCAAGCAGCTGCACGTGCCCGACTGTCACCAGTTCGATCACTCGCCACTGGGGCGCAACCGTCGTTGTGAGCACCGGGGTCTGCTCGACCAGCCGTATGGCCGTATCGACCCGCCCAGTGGCGATCAGTCCACGGAGCCAGATCTCATGCAGCGAGAACGGGTTGAACAGGCTGGTGTGATCCACCGAGGAAAGCAAGTCTTCCGTCTCACGCATCACTCTGTCGAACAGCTCGGCGTTGCCCAACGCGCCAGCCGCCCGGGCCAACAGCGGCAGGACGGCGGCGCGGGCGTCGTTGTCCGGCGCGAGGGCAGCGGCGCGGCACAGTCGTTCCACTGCGGCGCCCGCGAGGCGTGCCTTGCGCAGTTCGTTCCCGTGCATCCGCAGGGCGTACGACGTCAGCGCCGGCTCCTCGAAGTACTCGACGAGATCCAGGCACTTGGCCGTCCAACGGGCCGCCGTACTCAGTCTCTCTTCCGGGAGGACGTTGCCCAGCGCGACACCGAGCCCTACTCGGGCACGGGCGAGCAGGTGGAGGACGTCTCGCTCGGTATGCCCGTCCTCAACACGGGCTTCGAGCCGGGCGACCAACGGCCAGAGTTCGGAGACGGCCTCCGCTGCATGCCCAGACTGCCTGGCGATCTCGGCGAGCCGAACGGTGGACTCGCCAAACTGCAGCATGGCCCGGTGGTCTGTGTCGGCTACGTCCGTGACACCGAGAATGTGCGGCGGCAGGCGCAGGTACTCGCAGACGCAGCGCCGGGACCCTACGTCGTCCAGGCTGCGCTTCCCGAGTTCAAGCGCGGAGATATAGGTCTTGTCGTAGCCAAGGAGTTCGCCGAGCTCGGTCTGGTTCAGTCCGTGCACCCGCCTGTAGAAGCGCAGGACGGAGGCCAGGTCCCCTTTCGCCAGTACGAGTTCGGCCTGCGGTGTCGCCCAGTGCCACTGGGCGTGCTGGGCCGATGGGCGGGATCCTTTGCCGTTACGGCTTGGGCCCGCGGCGAGCTCTCCACCGACCATGGCTGGCTACATCCGCTCGTAGTCGTCAAGGCCGACGGCGTCGCGCCGGTACCACGTGGTCACGGCCTGCTTGTAGCCCTCCGGCATGTTGAGAGTCGGTACCTCCTCCGCGGTGAACATGCCGAGTTGCTTGTGTTCATGGCTGACGACGGGCGCTTGCTCGGGTGTGAGCACCGTGCAGCCATAGGTGACGATCAGAACCTTCCGGCCGGGGACGGGCTCGTAGATCCACACCCCACCGTCGATCAGAGGTCCGGCTTTCACCACCCAGCCGGTCTCCTCGTGAATCTCTCGTTCCACCGCCGCCTCCGGGCTGTCATCGGTGGGCACAGCGCCGTCGGGGTTCCCGATTTCCAGGCGCCCGCCGGGCAGTTCCCACTCCTCGCGCTCGTTCTTGAGCAACAGCACGCGATTCTGCGCGTCGAGGGCAACGCCCTTCACGGAGACAGGCCAGAGGGGCGGCGTGTACGTCATTGCGGTCCTCGTCCTGGGGTGTGTGATCCCGGCTCTCGGAACGTAGCACGGTGCGCACAAGATGCACCTGAGCTGGGCGATTTGCCCGGGTCGACAATCAGTCGCTTTACCCATACCCCGGTGACTTCCCAGTCTGTCCGCACCGAAGCCGATCTAAGGAGCACGTCGATGCGCGTTGCCCCCGCTCGCTACGGGACGCTCTTCGCGTCCCACCACGTTGACATCCGAGCGCCGCACGCTGTCGAAGCGTGCGCTGCCCGGCTCCAGGACACCGGCCTCGTGACCGTCGACGGGCTCTTGTCCCGCAAGGAGGTGCTCGCCGTCGCCGAGCGGCTGATGCGGATCGTGCCGCATCCCCACAGTGGCTCCGACGGGCTCACCGCCATCTACGACACGGGCACCCATGCGCACCGCATCGGCTTCGCCGGGCTCGGTCATGGCGAACTGGAGGCACACACGGAACGCGCCGGCGTGCCCCATCCGCCGCGGCTGATGCTGCTCGTCTGCCTGCACCCGGCCGACGAGGGCGGTGAAGTGCTGCTGGCCGACGGGCACGATGTCCTCGCCAGCCTGTGCGCCGAGGGGCGGGACGCGGCCATCGTGCTCTCCAAGCCCAGGACCGCCTACTTCGGCGCCGGCGCCGGACACCCGTCGCAGGTCTTCACCGTCCACGTCGACGGGCGTGTATCCGTCCGTCTGCGGCAGGACGGCCTGGCTCGGTGGAGCCCGATAATCCACCCCTATCTGCCGTTCGTCCGGCGCGCGATCACGGGATGCCAGCGGCGCCTGCGCCTCGAGCCAGGCCAGGGGTACCTCCTGGACAACCACCGCTGGCTGCACGCCCGTGCCGGGTTCTCCGGCGACCGTCTGTGCCTGCGTGCCCTTGGTGACCCGCTCTTCCCCATGCAGGAGGGCTTCACGCCGGACTCCATCGGAATCTCGCTGCCCAAGACCAACGACGTTGTCTGACGGTTTTTGATCGCAATACTTCCCGCGCCACACGCAGGAGTCGCATGTCCCGCCCCGCGCCATCCACGCTCCTCATGCCGCCTGAGCCTCAGCCTCCGCCGATTGTCAGTGATGTGTCGGCCGCCCCGCCTCCGCTGGCAGACCTGCGGCGAGAGACTGATCACCTGGGCCGCCGAGGACGCACACCTCGAGCGCGAAGCGGCCTGCGCCCGTTTGGTTCTGGTCGCGTCGGTTCCTCGGACCTGACCGTCGCTGGGGCAGTTCTGATTGCCCTGATTGGCGGCCCCATGGCCTGGTTGGAGCTGCACGGTGGTCGAGCAACCGGCCGTGCCTGTCCACAAGGCGAGGATGCCGCGCCGAGGCAGAACAGGTGTCCCCCGCTCCAGTAGTCACCGAGCGCTCTTACCAACTGTCCCCGGCCGCTACGGCGACCCCGAAGCCATCCCCGGATACGCGGGGCCTACGGAGGTCCACACGATGAAGCGTCTTCCACGTATCGAGCAGTACGGTCTGATCGGCGACATGCAGACCAGTGCCCACGTCTGCGACGACGGTTCCATCGACTGGCTGTGCCTGCCCCGCTTCGACTCGCCGGCCGTCTTCGCCAGCCTGCTCGGCACGCAGAAACACGGGACCTGGCGGATCGCTCCGGCTGCGCATGCTGCTGACCGGTCCGGCTCCGAAGTGGTCGCCGAGCGCCGGTACTGCGGTGATTCGCTCGTTCTCGAATCGGTGTGGCGCACACCGGTCGGTTCGGTCCGCGTCCTGGACTTCATGCCGCCGCGTGACGGGGCGCCGCAGGTGATTCGGATCGTCGAGGGTCTGGCCGGCGAGGTGGTGATGGTCTCGGCCATGCGTCCCCGGCCGGGGTACGGCAGCGTCAGCCCGTGGATCCACGAGGTCGGTGGGCGGATGGTCGCGGAGGCCGGCGCGGACGCTCTGTGGCTCGACAGCTGCGTCCCGCAGGTGGAGAAGGACGGCGTCGTCGTCAGTGCCTTTGCCGTCGCCGCCGGGCAGAACGTGGCGTTCGTGCTCACTTGGTGTCCGTCCCATGCGGCTGCGCCTGACGTTCCCGACCCGGAGGCCGCGCTGGCCGAGACGCTCACGTTCTGGCAGGACTGGACGCAGGAGTGCACCTACCACGGGCCCTACCGCGAGCCCGTGGTCCGTTCCTCGATCGCGCTGAAGGCAATGACGTACGGGCCGAGCGGAGGGATCGTCGCGGCGCCGACTACGTCGCTGCCCGAGGAGATCGGCGGCAGCCGGAACTGGGACTACCGCTTCACCTGGTTACGTGACGCCTCCACGACGCTCGCCGCGCTGCTGGGGACCGGATACCGGCAGGAGGCGCAGGCATGGCGGCGGTGGCTCCTGCGTGCGGTGGCCGGCGACCCGGAGAACCTGCAGATCATGTACGGGATCACCGGGGAGCGTGATCTGCGGGAACGGGAGCTGCCCTGGCTGCCCGGATACGAGGGCTCAACGCCGGTGCGGATCGGAAACGGAGCGGCGGACCAGCTCCAGCTCGACGTGTACGGCGAAGTGATCGAGACCCTGTACCTCGCGCACGAGAGCGGTGTCGCCCACTGCGCCGACACCGCCATGCTGCACCAGCGACTCATCGAGCACCTGGCGCAGCGCTGGCAGGAGCCCGACGAGGGGATCTGGGAGATCCGCGGGGCACGCCGGCACTTCGTCCACTCCAAGGTGATGGCCTGGGTGGCAGTCGACCGCACCATCCGCCTTGCCCAGGCCGGCGCCCTCGACATCGACATGGCCCCTCTGATCGAGCTGCGGGCGACGATCCACCACGAGGTCTGCGCCAAGGGCTTCGACCCGGTGCGCAACACCTTCACCCAGTCCTACGGCTCGCAGGAACTGGATGCCGCCACGTTGCTGATTCCCCGGGTTGGCTTCCTGCCACCCGACGACCCTCGTGTCGTCGGCACCGTGGATGCGGTGCGCCGTGAACTCTCCACGCCTGATGGGCTCGTGCGCCGGTATCCGACCATCGGCGAGCGCACCGGCGTGGACGGCCTCACCGGGGATGAGGGGACGTTCATCCTCTGCTCCTTTTGGCTGGTTGACGCCTTGGCCCTGACTGGCCGTCTCGACGAGGCTCACGCCCTGTTCGAGCGACTTCTCGCGCTGCGCAACGATGTCGGGCTCCTGGCCGAGGAGCACGACCCCGTTCAGCAGCGTCAACTGGGGAACTTCCCGCAGGCGTTCAGCCACATGGGCCTGATCCAGAGCGCCCGGCTCCTTGACCTGCTGTCCACGCCTTGCGCCTCCCGCAGCAGCGCGGCGGGCCGTCCGGTGCCTCCCGCACGCGCTCAGCCCTCGGTTCAGCCTTCCAGCAGGGCTGTCCACCTCGGCCAGCAGGCCGCGGACAGCACTTACGCCTATGCGAGTAGCTGATCCGCTCCATACGCGATGGCCCGATATGCGCCGCCCAGTCACTTGTTCACCGGTTCTGCGACAAAGGATTTTTCAGACCATGCGAGTCGTCATCCGCCAGGAAGCGGGCCCTGCCTTCGCAGCCCTCGGGGCACGCCTCGAACAGATCAGTACAGAGACCGCTCCGTTGGTTTCGGCAGTCACTGGGCTGCCCCTGCCTGACACCGTGACCATCCGAACCATGGCGGTCGACGACTGGACGCAGGCTCACCGGCGTAGTTCGAAACAGCACCTGGTCGCAGAGGCCCTGCAGTTGAGCGTCACCTTCCGCAGCAAAGCCTTACTGATGCGGCGCGCCAGACTCCTCGCCAGGCACATGTTCTGGCCGACGATGCTCGGCGAGGCCGTGGCTCTTGAGCCCGGACGTCCGGAACTGGTCATCGTGCCTGAGGCGCTGCACCATGCTGGGCGGCTGGACGACATCCCAGTTCTGCACAAGCTGCTCGGGCACGAGATGACGCACCTGGCCCAGTACGCGGCCAGCGACGGTGCGGTGTGGGCAGCGCAGGACAGCTATTTCCCGGCCCAGCGCGGCATTGCGGACCGGGACTATCCGTTCCTGGTCGAAGGCCACGCCTACTGGGCAGATCGGCAGATCACCACCAAGCTCTTCGGGCAGCCGGTGTCGACCGACGAGGCCAGTGCCCATGCCTCCGACCGCTACCTGAAACTCCATTCGAGCCCGATGCGTGCCAAGGCCGTCGAGCAGCAGCGCCGGGCCACCGACACTGTGGCCCGCCTGATCGAAACACAGGGCCTCGACACCTTCAACCGGGTGTGGACCGACCCCACTCTGGTGCCGACGAAGACTGAGACAGGCACGCCGGACCTCTGGCAACGACGCTTCAGATGAGGGGCTGCGAGCCCCGCAGTTGTGCCTGTGCACCTCGCTGTGGAGGGCGTGGAACCCACGCCCTTACCGGCATCGCGAAGACCGCAACAGATGTGTGAAGACCCAGGGTCGCAGCTCGTTCGAGCCGCCCCTCCCCCACTGACGAGGTTCCCCATGCCTGACAGTGCGTTCCCGCTCCGACCGGTCCCAGCCGGCCACCGCAGACGCCGACCTCCACGGATCGACGCGCTGACCCTGCATCATGTCCGCCGGACCGTGGCACTGCCCCTGCTGCTGCTTGCCGCGCTGCTGGGAGCCGCCTTCACCGTCTGGTCGATGTCCGGTATGGGTTCCGGCTGGCTCCTGCTCGGCCTCGCCTGCGGGCTGGCCGGAATCGCGCTGGTGGCGGACCGTGGAGCGCGAACGGCCGCAGGAGCCGTGCAGGCAGTCGTGGAGGAAGCCCGGGCAGCGACGCTGACAGCGGTCACCGGGGCAGCGGCGGCCGTCGAGAAGTCGGTGCAGTGGTCGGCGGACGAGCTCTGCCGCGGGGGACGCCCGGCACTGCCGGACACGCAGACGCCGCAGCCGGCCGGTCCGAACTCCGAGATCAACAGGGCGTTGAGTGCACTCCAGGTGCAGGCCGTCGCGTCGCTGATACGCGTGCACGACGAGTCCCAGTCCGTCGTCCTTCTGGAAGTGCTGCGCCGTCTGGCCATGCGCGAACATGCTCTGGTCGGCAAGGCACTTCAGGCACTGAGCCAGCTGGAGATGCTGACCGACGACCCGGAGCTCCTGGCCAAGATCTTCGAGATCGATCACCTTGTGACCCGGATGCGCCGCCAAGTCGAGAGCACGGCGGTGCTGGGCGGGCAGTCCCTGCGCAGCGTGCGCCGGCCGGTTCCGGTCACGACCGCGCTGCGCGGCGCGATCTCCGAGGTCGTGCAGTATCCGCGTGTGGCCGTGGCGGCCGGGTCGGTGGGCGCCGAGCTGGGTCTCCCAGGCCATGTGGGTCCGGACCTGACGCACCTGCTGGCCGAGCTGATCGAGAACGCCTGTGAGTGCTCCGATCCGGCGACGAAGGTGATGGTGCGTGCCCAGCGGGTGGCAAACGGGCTGGCGATCGAGGTCGAGGACCGGGCCATCCCCATGCATCCGCAGACGCGAGCACAGATGAACCGGCTCCTCAAAGCCCCCGACGAGGTCGACGTCAGCGGGCAGGTCCGCGCCGGCCAGCTCGGCTTGCTGGTCGCCGCGAAGATCGCCCAGTCGCATGGACTGTCCGTTCTCCTGCAGGAGAACGTGACGGGAGGCACCACCGCCCTGGTCGTCATCCCGGCACGGCTCCTGGTAGCGATTCCCTCGGTGGACGACGCGGGCGCGTTGCGCGAGGAAGCCCGCACCTCCGCATCGACGGCGCGGCAGGATGCCGCGCCTCCCACCATCCCGACGGCAGGCCAGGTCACACACTCCGGCACCGCAGGGGCGCCGGGAGCCGCTGAGGCTGGTCACGCTGCTGATGCGCCTGCTCTTCCCACGCGTAGACGCCAGGCTGGCTCGTTCCGTCCACCGCGCGAGCGGGAGCAAGCCCCTGTGACCGGGGCGACGCCAGGGCTCGCAGCTGCCTTCCGCAACGGCATCCAGGCCGGCGGAACCGCCGGATCTTCTCCGTCCGCGACAGAGCAGCCCAATCTCTGACCCTCCCCCCTTCTGGAGCGATCTCTATGAGCACCCACCCTGAGATGAACAACGCGACCAGTGCCACGTCCGCACCCGGTACGACAGCAAGCGGACAGCGGGACAACATGGCCTGGCTGCTGCGGCAGTTCGCCTCCGACGTCACGGGCGTCACGCACGCAGTCCTGCTGTCGCGCGACGGACTGCGGCTGGTGGACAGCGACGTCGACAAGGACTGGGCTGACGAACTGTCGGCCGCCCTCAGCGGAGTTGCCTCCCTCGCGGCGAACATCACCGGCCCCACCCACAAGAAGAGGCCGGCCCGACAGGTCATCATCGAGCGAGACGACTGCCTGATCTTCGTCCAGAGCGCCGGGCGCAGCGCGGCCTTCGACAACCACCCCGGCAACGAACGCGGTGAGGTGGACACGATCCTCGCTGTCATCGCCACCACGGACGCCGACGCGGGCACCGTCGGGTTCGAGATGGGCCGCCTCGTCCAGAAATTCGCCCCCTACATGCTGATCCCCGTTCGCGTCGGCACGGGCGGAGAGGTCCGGTGAGCGCACACGGCCGTGCGGCCGACGAGTCGACGTTCGTTCGGACCTACACCTTGACGCGCGGGCGCACCAAGCCGCGGCATCTGCTCGCTCTGGACACCGTGCTGGACGCCGGGCCGGGGCGGCCCGGCCCGGCGCAGGCCGAGGAATGCGAGGAGATCCTTGCCCTGTGCCGAGAGCACCGGCGTTCGGTGACCGAGCTGGCGGGCCGACTCCGTCGCCCCGTCACCGCCGTCAAGATCCTCATCTCGGATCTCCTGGATGCCGACGCCCTGGTCGTCCCCGTCACCTCCCCCTACGCCGCATTCGCCCCGGACGCGGATGACGGCCCCACCCCACAGCTGCTGGCAGCCCTCTCAGCGGGCCTGAAGAGGAAGTGGCCCGATGCCATCGCCTACCCCCAGGCAGGATGACCCGGCCGTGGTGCTGCAGACTCCGCCGCGCCCGCAGGCCGGTGCACCGACCGTGCTGAAGATCGTGATCGCCGGGGGCTTCGGCGCGGGCAAGACGACCGCCGTGGGTGCTGTCAGCGAGATCACGCCGCTGAGCACGGAGGAGTACCTGACCGAGGCGAGCGCGGACGTGGACAGCCTGGCGGGCATCGAGGCGAAGAAGACCACCACGGTCGCCTTCGACTTCGGCCGGCTCAGCCTGCCCGACGCGCCCGTGCCCCTGGAGCTGTTTCTGTTCGGCACGCCCGGCCAGGACAGGTTCGTCGACCTCTGGTACGACCTCTCCCGGGGAGCTGTCGGCGCGGTCGTCCTGGTCGACACCCGCCGTCTGGAAAGCAGCTTCACTCCCGTCAGCTTCTGCGAAGACATCGGCCTGCCCTTCGTCGTTGCCATCAACCAGTTCGACGGAGCGCACCGCTACCTGCCCGAACAGGTCCGTACCGCCCTCGAACTCCCCACCTCGGTACCCGTGGTCACCTGTGACGCCCGCGACCCGAACCACGTCGCAGGCGTCCTGCTGACCCTCGTCGACCACGCCGTAAAGAACGCATCCGCAAGCCGCGTTCGCCACGCGCCCCCTACCACTCTCCAGGACGCCTGATGTCACAGCACCCCAGCGACCCCTACCTCGCACCGTCGACCACCCCACCCGCACTGTCCTTGCCGCGCCGCAACCTGCGGGACGCCGCCCGCGGGCCGTCCGTCCCGGCCAGCGCCGCCGTCACCGGGCCGCAGGCCCAGCAAGCGACCGAGCTGGCGCAGCGATACGAGCTGCTGGAACGCCTCGGCGTTTCCACCGTGGCGAGCGAGGACTTCGACAAGCTGGCCCGCGACATGGCCACGCAGGCCGGGTTCCTGTACGGGTTCGTCAATCTCTTCCTTGAGGAGCAGACCTTCGTCGGGCTGCATCAGCCGCCCGCGGACAGCGGGTACGTCATCGTCGGCCGCACCATGAGCCGCGACCACGGCTGGTGCCCGGAGGTCATGGCCCGCAAGAAGGCCCTCCCGCTGCACGACGTGCACGCCAGCCCGCGCTTCAGCGGCAACCACGTGGTCGACGCGGTCGGGATCCGCTCCTATTTCGGCGCACCGCTCATCCACGACAGCGGCACCGTGCTGGGCACGGTGTGCGTCATCGACCCCGAGAAGCGACCCCTGAGCCAGGCCCGACGGCTCAGGGACATCGTCATCGACGCCGGCGCCCAGGTTATGGAGCACATCGCCCGCGCGCCCGTCCGCTAGGCCGTTCCACCACCCCCCGCCCGGAAGCCGCAGGCAATCCCCGGCCGCTCCACCGTGCGACCTTCACCCAGGCAGAGGGAGACGACCATGCCCGCCACACCCACCACACCACCACCGGCGCTGCGCCCCTACCTCACCACCCGCCACAACCTGCTGTGGGACGAGGCGGACACCTTCGCGACCGAGCACATCGCGCCACGCGCCGCACGCATGGAGACCGCACCAGGCAGGGTGGAACGCAAGGTCGCCGACCTGATGGCCGCACGGGGCTGGTTCGCCGTCACCGTCCCATCCGCCTTCGGCGGGCTGGGCGCCGGACACGTGGCCAAGACCATCCTCATCCATCGCATCGCCTGCGTCTCAGCGGCTGCCGCGGCCATCCTCCAGGCCACCCTGATCCCCGTCGGTGCCCTGCTGCACTTCGCCACCTACGAGCAGAAGGGCCGCTGGCTGCCCCGTGTCGCGGACGGTTCACTGCTGCTGTCGATCGCCGTGACCGAACCGCGAGCAGGCGGACACATCGGCGGCATCGAAACCACCGCCGAACGCGCCGGCAACCAGTGGGTGATCACCGGCAGCAAGATCCACATCGGCAACAGCCACCTCGCAGGAGCCCACCTCGTCGTCGCCCGAACCGATCAGGCGGGAATGAGCACCTCCCATGCACTCACCGCGTTCATGGTCGAAGCCGACCGCCCCGGGCTCTCCGTCTCCGACCATCGCCCCGGCCTCGGCCTGCACGGCTTCTCCGCCGGCCGCCTCGACCTCGACCACGTCCGCGTCCCCGAGGACAACGTGATCGGAGAGATCGGCCAGGGGCTGAGCGTGGCCCAAAGCAGCAGCATCCTGTACGGCCGCCCCAACCTGGCCGCAGTCAGCCTCGGCATCCACGAAGCGGTCGTGGCCACCACGACTGCTCGTCTCAAGACCCGTCCCCGCTACCGAGGCACCCTGTCCGAGCTGCCGGTCCTGCGGGACCGCATCGGTGACATGGAGGCCCGCCTGCGCGCCGGACGAATCCTGGCCTATCAGTCCGTGCACCTCCTGGACCAGGGCCTGCCCTGCGACGCCGACCTGATCAACGCCAAATACCTCGGCCACCAGTGGGCCGTGCAGTCCACCCAAGACGCCATGGAACTGCACGGCGCCCACGCCCTCGACCGCGACTACGTCCTACAACGCCTGTGGCGCGACATCCAGCACACCTACCCACCGGCCGGAACCGGCGAAGTCCAGCGCATACGCCTCGCCGATGCCGCCTTCGACGAAGGCCACATCCAGTGGTCCGAACGCCTCGCCGCCGAAGCCGCCTGGGCACGCCCCGACCCCACCGCCGCATGAGCCCCCGTGCGCGGCACCCCGTGAATCCAGATTGCCGCGCACGGGCCCGTGCCGCCGGCCCCCTTCCCCCGCGGGGGCCGGCGGCATCTCCCCCGGTGACTGTCCATCCCAGTCGAGAAAGAGACACCGTGACTCCGCCCGTGACGACCAGCGCACCGATCACACCCCTGACGCCGACCCTGAAGCGCGTCGCCCAGCACCTCGCGCACGGCCTCACAGCTCAAGAGATCGCAACGGAGACCGAACTGTCGGCCGTTACCGTCCGCCAGTACGTCCGCGACATCCGCGAGAACCTCCACTGCCCGCCCCGCTGCAAGCCCCCGGTGATCGTGCACCGCCTGTTCACCGCCCAGCAGGTGGCCTCTCCCACGGCAGACAGGCCAGCACCGGAGCTCAGCCCGGAGCAGCTGCTGCTGCTCCGAGCCGTCGCTGAACACAGCGATGCCCGCGACATCGCCGTCGCCGCCAAGATCGCCCCGGCCGACCTGCGCGCCGCGCTCGACCAACTCCTCGCCGATACAGGCGCACAAGACGCCACCCAGCTGGTGATTCTGGCCCACGGCTGGAAGCTGCTGACGGCCGAACAGGCCCACGCGACACGGACCGGAGCGAGCCAATGAGTAGGCCCCCGACTCCCACGGACCGCGCGGAGCGACCGGCTGCGGCATCATTCGCACCGGCGCCCCTGGTCGCCATATACGAGGTGCGCACGCTACACACGGACGCCGAGCGCGAGGAAGCTGCCGCCCTCGTGCAGGACCGCCAGCACTGGCTCACCATGCGCAGCCTCCCGGTGCCCGCCCAAGCCGACATCCCGGCTCTCTTCCTCGACGCGCAGACGAGGCCAGCCGGCCTCTTCGAGGACGGGAAGCTGCTGGCCTGCATGATCCCCGAGCGCGACCCCGGCCTCGGATGGGGCGAGGGCCCGTGCCTCTTCCTGGGCTGCGTCCACACCCTGCCCGGCCAGCCCGACGACATCCTCCGGCTGATCACCCTCTGGGCATCCGACTTCGCCGCCCGGCTCGACCTCCCGCTCGTACGGACCGAGACCTTGGCCCGACACGCCCTGGAAGCCGAGCCCATCGCCGCGCTCCTGCGTCGGCTCACCGACATGGGCTGGGATGTACAAGGATCCGGCCCAGGACGAGGGGGTGACCGAGTCGCCCGTCTCGAACTGGCCGCCGAGTCCCGGTCCGGTTTGAGCGCGCTGATCGGCTGCCGCGTCCACGAGCCACAGGCCGCCCCGGATGATCGGGGCAGCGCATGACGACCGCCGGACCACAGCGGCCCGACCTCGCCCGCGAGCTGATCGCCCGCGCGACGGAGTCGGCCGCGCACCGGGCCAAACGACTGCGCAACCAGCTCGATGCCGTCCAACTTGGCCAGGGACGTCACGCCGATCACGCCAACACCAAGGTCCTGCGCCGCATTCTGGCCGAGCACGACTGGCCCGGTCACCGCCTCGTCGGCCCTGCCGCCGCCCGCGCCGCGTGGAGCATCGCCCTTCACAGCGACGACGATCCCGACTTCCAGCGCGCCGCCACCACCCTGCTGGAGCGTGCGGTCAGGGCCGACGATGCGCTCATCCAGCACTGGGCTCACCTGTACGACCGCGCTCTGATCAACAAGGGGCAGGACCAGGAGTACGGAACCCAACTCCTCCTCCGAGCCGATGGCATCGAACTTTGCCCGCTGCGCGCGCCGGAATCGTTGGACGAGCGAAGGGCCACCGTCGGGCTGCCGCCCATCGCCGTTGCCCTGGAAACGGTGCGTCGCCGATACGCCCCAGGTCACCGCGCCGAAGACGCCCTGGCCGTCGTGCTCACGGAGGCCGCTTGAACGGAGCCCTGGCCTCATCACCAGACGGACGCTCGTACACAACCCCGCCCTATGAAAGGACCGTTCACCCATGAAGCTCACCACCGCCGTCCTCGCCGCCGGTGCTGCCCTCTCCCTCACCACCGCCGTGGTTGGAGCCGCCCGGTACAGGCAGGAGGCGCGGCACCAGGCCGAGCGGAGCGATGCAGTCCTCGCTCGGAACCAGCTCGACTGGCTGGCGCAGGTGTCCACCAACCCCGACCTCGCGAAGCTCTGGACGCCGGAGGACATGGACGTCGAGGAGTACATGCAGCTGCTGAACGCCAACCAGCTCGTCTGCATGCTCAGCCTGCGCGATCGTCTCGGCTTCGTTCTTGCTGGGCATCTGCCGTGGTACGCGTCGAAGCTGATGGAAAGCGACGTCTGCCGCCGGTACTGGAACCGGTTCGGCGACCTCCGCGCCGAAGAGGCCGAGGGCGACGAGCGCGCCGAGCACTTCACCAGGGTGCTGGACCAGGCCGCGAAGAACCATCCGCAGGCCCAGCCCACGGCAGCCTGACGGACCACACACGGACTCCCAGACATCACGGCGCAGGCGGCTTCGCCGGCCCTCCCCGTCTGGCAGCAAACTCCGGGGTCCGACCGGGCCTCGGTATTCCGCACCATCCACCACTCCTAGGAGGCATGCATGACCGCCATCCAGGCCGAGAGGCCGGCCGCTCCCGCGCAGGCGGACCTCGTGAAGACCGATGACGACCCGTTCGGGCTCGACATCACCTTCATCGAGGGCACGCCGGCGACCGAGACGGTCCTGATGTGCAGCACGGGCGACACCTGCGGCAGTTCCTGCCCCAGCGCCTGCACCACCTCGTAAGCCGGGCCATGCCGGCAGCGCGGGCCGGACGGGGGCTCTCCCCGTTCGGCCTGCCCCCGCCCGTCACGCCAGAAGATGAGGAGAGCGCTGATGACACGGCAACGGCCTAGCCTGTACGAGGGCGCGGGACAGGCCATGCTGCGTGCCGCGGTGCACGTGACCGAGCCCGCCATGCCGCCCTGGCCGGCGTCCACAGGGCCCGTGAAGCAGTGGCGCGCGTGGCTGAGCGCGGTGTGGTCCGATACCGACTTTCGCCGGACCGTGTCGGAGGCGAGCCCTCACCTGGCCGAGCAGGTGCAGGCCATCATCGACGGCCGGACGCCGAAGGTGCGTCGGATGCGCCGGGCTGCGCTGGCCACGGCCCGTTACGCGATCCGCTATGCGCGCCGCTCCACCCCCTATGGCCTGTTCGCCGGCGTCGCCCCGCTCAGCTTCGCCCAGGCAACAGCCGTGCGCTTCGGCGAGGAGCATCAGGCCGTCGCTCGCCCCGACCCGGTCGGTCTCGACGAGATGCTCGGTGTCTGGGAAGAGGACGCCGCGCGCATGGCCGATACGGAGGTGTGCGTCAACACGCTGATCCGGCAGCGCGACCAGCACATCCACGTGCCGTCCGAGGGCGACGCCGAATTCCGCCTCGCCCTCAGCCCCGCGCTGCGTCTCGTGATTGACCTGGCCCGATCTCCCATCGCTTATCGCCAGTTGGCCGACAAGCTGGCCGCGGAGTTCCCCGCCGTGAGCGACACGGCATGCCACCGGCTCCTGGGCGAACTGCTGCGGGTGCGGCTGCTGCGCTCCTCGCTGCGTGCGCCCGCCACCATCGCCGACCCCACCGACGTCTTACCGCCTGCGGCGCGCACCAAGGCAGTCGGCCTGCGGGCAGCGTACGACCTGCGGCTGGACGCCGACGTGCGGCTGCCCGAGCAGGTGCTGACCGAGGCGGAGACCGCGGCGACCATCCTTGCGCGCCTGGCCACTCATCCGAACGGAACGCCGACGTGGCTCCGGTGGATCGAGCAGTTCACCGAGCACTACGGCGAGAACACCACCGTGCCGGTGGAGGTGGCCACGGACCCCGACCGAGGCGTGGGTTTCCCGGCAGGGTTCGTCACGGCGAGCGAACCGCCCCGGCCGATGTCCCGGCGCGACCGCCTGCTGCTGGAGCTGGCCGGCACCGCAGCCGCGGAGGGCGACCGCACCGTCGCGCTGACCGGCGTGGTGATCGAGGAACTCGAAGCAGCGGCCGGAGACAAGCCTCGTGACTTGGCGCCCCACCTTGAACTGGCCGCACAGGTCCACGCGTCCTCCATTCAGGCCCTGGACCGAGGACACTTCCGGCTGCGCGTTCTGACCATTTCCCGCTCGGCCGGATCGATGACTGGACGGTTCTGGCACCTCCTCCCCGGCACCGAGGCGACGTACGCCCACCTGCCCACCGTCGATCCGGAGGCGGAGCTCGCGCAGCTCTCGTTCCACGCCGGGCGTGTGTCGGCCGACCTGCTCACTCGCGCGCCGCAGGCGCTGCCCCGCGTCGTCAGCGTCGGCGAATTCCGCCACCCCGGCCCAAATGTCCTGTTCCCCCGCGATCTTTCGGTCACAGTCGCCGACGGCCGCCCCCAGCTGGTGGAATCCTCCACAGGAAAGCGGTTGGAGCTGCTGGCCCCCACCGCGATCAACTTCCTGTGGAACAACTACACCCCGCCGATGGCCCGCTTCCTCGGCGAGATCAGCCGGGCCGCGTCCCCGCAGGTGACCTGGTTCGACTGGGGCGCCGCCTGGGCCCTGCCCTTCACCCCGGCCCTCACCTACCGGCGCACCATTCTCACCGCCGCTCGATGGAAGATCCGCAGCCGTACCCTGCCTGCCCGCACCGATACACTCCAGCGCTGGGCGGACCAACTCCACGCCTGGCGGGCCCGGTTCCGGGTGCCGGAGCGGGTACTGCTCGCCGAGGACGACCAGCAGTTGCCCCTCGACCTCACCCGCGACGTCGACCTGGACCTTCTGCGCGCGCACCTGGACGCCAGCCCCTTCGGCATCGCCACACTGCACGACGCGCCCCCTCCGGACGCCGACGGGTGGATCGACGGCCGGGCCCACAGCATCGTCCTTCCCCTGGCCAGGCGCCGATGACCACCACCGTGCCCCGCACGCAGGACCTGTCCGAGGGCGCCCTGGGGATGGCCCTGCTCGACATCGAGCGCGGTGACCTGCCCACCGCCCGGCGCCACCTCACCCAGGCCACGGCCCAGGGCGTGAGCACGGGCAGCAACGCCAGCCTGTTCCACGGCGCCCCCGCCCTGGAGTTCGTCCTGGCCCGCGCCCACGGAGCTGACGACCACGTCCGCGCGGCCGTCGACCGCGTCGTGGACGCCCGGCTCACCGCAGCCCACCGCCGTCAGACGACCGGCGGGCTGCCCCACCTCGCCGAATGGGACCTCATCCGGGGGCTGACCGGGCTCGCCGCCCTGCTGCTGTCCCGGCGCCCGCTCGCGGCCCGCCTGCCCGACGTGCTCGCCTGTCTCATTGCGCTCGCGCTCCCCGCCCGCGGTGAAGGCCGGGTCGTGCCCGGGTGGTGGTCGCCGGTCGGCCCCGACGGAAAGGAGATGGCCGGCGGACACGGCAACAACGGCATAGCTCACGGCATCGCGGGTCCCCTGGCTGTGCTCTCCCTCGCCCTGCGCGCCGGAGTCAGCGTCCCCGGACAAGTGGAGGCGGTCGGCACGTTCGCGACCTGGCTCGACCGGCACGGCACCCACTACTGGTCCACCGCAACGCATCTGGACGCTGACCAGCCTCCCAAGGCGGAACCGGCCCGCCCGTCCTGGTGTTACGGCCAACCCGGCATCGCCCGCGCCCAACAACTCGCCGCGCTCGCCCTCGGCGCCCCTGCGCGGCGCCAAGCGGCCGAAGACACCGTCGAGGCCATCCTGACCGACCCAGTGCGGCTCGCCCAAATCACCGACTCGACCCTGTGCCACGGCTGGGCCGGCCTGCTGACTCTGACCCGCGCGGTCGCCTCCGACAGCACGAGTCCCGAACGCTTCGCCCCCATCATCCAGGACCTACACCGACGCCTGGCCGCCGACTGGGAGCACCTTCCCAAGCCCGGATTCATGGAAGGCCGAGCCGGAGCCCAACTCGCCCTGAACGCCACCGACACCACCGGCTGGACTCGCGCCCTCCTCCTCACCTGACCCCGCCCCGCATCGCAAGGAGTTCCCCATGACTTTCGACGACGAGAACCTGCCGATCCCCGCGGACACATCATGGTGGCACGCTTCCGTGGCCTTCCCCGCTCAGAGCCACGACGCCGCCCGCGCCCTGGCGACCGCTCTGGTCGGACGCCGCTTCCACTTCCTCCGCAAGGACGCCGGCGTGCGCCTGCGAACCGAACAGCCCGTTACCGACCGGCTCGAGCAGCTCGTCGCCGAGAAGGTCATCACCGGTTGGGTCGGCGGGATCTACGAGCCGGAGACGCACGCCTTCGGCGGGCCCGAGGCCATGGACGTCGCGCACGACGTGTTCTGCGCCGACAGCCCGGCCGCGCTCGCCGAGACCGGCGACCCCCACGCCCGCGAGCGCAGCGTGATGCTGCTGTCCGCCATGATCCGCGGGGCCGGACTGGACCCGTTCGAAGCCGGAGACGTGTGGGCCCGGTGGGCTGCCCTGCGGCCCCCCGTCACCCCGCCCCAAGGGCCTGCGCTGGAGAGGGCTGTCTCCGCGATGCGGCGGCTGATGAACGCCGACGCCGCTCTGCGCCCGGGAGCAGAAGCGGGCTGGGTCGAGCGCGTCGCCGCGTTCGAGGACGCTGGCCACCGCCTGCGCCGGCTCGCCGCCGACGGCCGACTGATACGCGGAATCCGGGGCGTCATCGCCCATCACGCGATCTTCGCGTTCAACCGCGCGGGCGTGCCTGCCCAGACGCAGGCCGCCACCGCGTGGCTCGGCCGTCACGTCGCCTTCTCCACCGGAGAAGGAGCTGACGTGTCTACCCGCAAGTCCGCCTCCGCGGACCCTAGCCTCCCTCGAATGGAGACCACCGTGACACCCGTAACCGACCCCAACGAGCTGCGCGAATCCCTCGCCCAGCGACTCGTCGACAGCGGCCACCTGCGCAGCAAGGCGGCCATCGACGCCTTCCGCTCCACCGACCGGCACGCCTTCCTGCCCGGCGTCGACCTGGAAGCCGCGTACAAGGAGGACGCGGTCCCGATCAAGCACGACGAGCACGGGGAGATGATCTCCTGCATCTCCGCACCGTCCATCGTCGCCACCCAGCTCGAACAGCTCGGCGCCCAGCCCGGTCACAAGGTCCTGGAAGCCGGAGCCGCCACCGGCTACAACGCCGCTCTCCTCGGCAAGATCGTCTCTCCCGGCGGGCAGGTGTGGACCCTGGACGTCGACCAGGACCTCGTCGCCGGCGCGAGCAAGCACCTCGCCGAGGCTGGCGTCGGCAACGCCACCGCGGTGATGGCCGATGGCGCGGCCGGGCTGCCCGAGCACGCCCCCTACGACCGGATCATCTTCACCGTCGGTGCCGGCGACGTGCCCGTGAAGATCCTCGACCAGCTCGCCCCCGGCGGGCGCCTGGTCCTGCCGATGCGCATCCGCGGCAGCATCTCCCGCAGCTTCGCCTTCGAACGCGACGGGGACACGTGGAAGACCGTCTCCTGCGAGATGGCCACCTTCATCCCGCTGCGCAAGGGCGTCTGCGACGACGTGTACACCCTCGTTCCGATGGCCGGCGAGGGCAATGTCCGCCTGGAGACGTTCAGTGAGCAGGACGTCGACCGCGACGCGCTCCGCTGCGTCCTCGACCAGCGGCAAACCAAGATCTACACCGGGGTGAAGTTCCGGCAGGGATCGGCATGGGAGTGGCTGTACCTGTACCTGGCCTGCGTGCTGCCCAACGGCCTCTCCCGCCTGCCGGGCCAGCGCCCCGGGTTCACCCCGCACTTCGGGTGGGGCTCCATGGCCGCCCTCGACGCCGGGTCGCTCGCGTACCTGACCATCCGTGAGGGCGAGGACGAGCAGGGCCGGTACTGGGAGGTCGGCGTGATCGGCCACGGTGAGGGCGGCGCCGGCCTCGCCGAGCGCGTCGTGAGCGAGATCCGCGCCTGGGACGCGACCGGCGGCAACGACGCCCCCGAACCGGGCTTCCGGATGGCCGTCGCCGACTCCCGTGACCGGCTGACGGCAGACGACGCCCGCTTCGTCGTCGACAAGCCCTACAGCCGACTCGTCGTCGACTGGGCGCGCACAGGCTGAGCCGGTGATCCCCGCGATAGCCAGCCGCATCCCCCTGGTCCGCCGCACCAAGGCGCCCGCGCTCCCCTTGGAGGAGCGCATCAACCACCTCACCGGGCTGACCGTCGCGCCCGCAGGTGCGAGCCACCACGACCTGGTGGCCCGCGCCTGCGGGGTCCTCAATTACGCCGCGCTCATCGCCTCCGACGTCGGCCTGCCCGACTTGGCCGCCGACCTGTGCTGGCGCCAGCATCAGGTCTTCGCCGACGCCGGACGCCTCAGCGGACCGATCACCGTCATGTCGTTGATGCCCCTGGTCAACCTCTCCCGGCTGCTGACCCGCGACGGCCAGGGTAAGGCCGCCTACGACCTGCTGGTCCGCCTCAACCACGCCGCGCGGCAGCGGAAGAAGACCGAGATCGACGGCCGCACCGTCGACCTCTCGACCCTGACCGGAACGGACGAGGACCACCGCACGGTGTGCCAGGAGCTGTACGTCACCCTGCTCGTGGACGGCGCCCGCGCGCTCGCCCGGATCGGCCGGTGGACCGAGGCCGCCAACGCCATGGCCCAGCACCGCGGCATCGGCAACCGCCTTCTCGACGGCCGCCAGATCAAGATCATGGCCCTGATGGAGCAGGGCCTGGACCAGCAGGCCCGCGACCTGATCGACACCACCCAGCCCACGGAGCCTTGGGAGAGAGCCATCGCCCTCCTCCTGCACGCCCACTGCCGGCCCGAAGACACCCCCGTCCCTGAACCCGACCTCGACCGCACCCTTGATGAAGCCGTCCAGCTCCTCGCCCACCCCGATCCGCCGACCGCCGCCTTCCAGACCCGGACGGCCCTGTCAGCCCTGGAACTGGACCGCACAGGACGACACGCCGCCCGCGTACTCGACTCCCTCGTCAGCGTCGCCCGACTCGACGCCTACGCCGCACGAGACGCACTGCACCACCCCGTCGCCGCGGCCGCCCTGGACGACCGGGCGACAGACGCGCTCAACGCGGTGATTGCCGCAGCCGGACTGGGATCCGGCGTCCTATCCGCCCACCACCATGAGGCTCTGACAGGCGCGGTCGCCCACGCCGAGACAGAGCTGGAAAGGCTGCTGCAAGCCGAACCAGATCCCAGCTAGGAGGGGACGACCGGGATAACCCGCCGTACTGCCCAGGCTGTTTGGCGGTGTCGGCGTTTCGGCCATCCCCTGCCCGCAGCCGCTCCAAGCCAGACCAGGGATCCCGCAACCGCGGCGTTCCCTCACGCAGGAAATTGCGGGCTCCCCAGCACGACCGAATGACGTGTGTTCGATATCGCAGCCGTGTCGTTAGACCTCACGACTCTGCCGCAGCGACCGTCCTAGGGGGAACGATGACCTCGGCCATTACACAGGACCAGCCGCCGCAACCACCAAAGGGGACCGCGCCGGACGACGAACCACAGGAGACCAGTGTTCGAGAGGAGGAATACCTCTACCGCGACGAGTCAAGGCTCCAGGCCGGATCCCTGCTGACCTCCCGCACCATGGCGCGGCGCCTGCCCTCGCTCGTGCGGCGCTCGGTGCAGATGGCCTGGCGCGTGGACCGCGGCGCGACCATCGGCCTGCTGGTGTGCCAGATCACGACCGGCGTCCTCGCGGCCCTCGGCCTCCTGGCCGTCACGGGCACGATCACCGCGCTGATCTCCTCGGGCGACATCACCGAGCGGCTGTGGGACGCCGCCCCGCAACTGGCCGTGATCACCGCCGCCACCGGCCTGCGCGCGCTGCTGGGCATCACCGTCGTCTGGCTGACCGGCCGTCTGCGCCCGGTGCTCGGCCGGGCAGCGGAGCTGACGATGATCGAGGCCGCGCTCGGCGCGGAACTGGCCGCCAACAACAAGCCCGGCTACAACGACGCCTACGACATCGCCGACCGCGGCGCCCAGGTCACCCCCGACCTCGTCGAAGAAGCGCAAGACGTCCTCGCGGCGACCGCCACACTCGCGGCCGGCGCCACCGTCCTGACCGTCCTGCACCCCCTACTCCTTCCCCTCCTCTTCCTCGCCTGCCTACCGCAAGCCGCCGCCTATGTCCGTTCTGCCCGCGTGCTCTACCTCGCCGGCCTGGAGACCTCCGGGCGGCGCAGGATGCTGGGCAAACTGCGCTGGCACATGGCCTATCAGGAGTCCAGTGAGGAGATGCGCGCCTGCCTGGCCGGCCCCTTCCTGATCCGCCGGTACCGAAAGCTGGCCGACTCGGTCAACGCGGCCGAACGCAAGGCCGCGAACACCGGTGCCTGGATGGGGCTGGCCGGAGCAGTGGCCGGCGGGATCGCCTCGACCGCGGTGTGGGCGGCGCTGCTGTGGCTCCTGGCCTCCGGGCGGATCAGCCTGGCCGCAGGCGGCGGCGCCGTCTTCGCCCTCCAGACCGCCACCGGCTCGGTGCGCGGCATCATCAACGGCGGGGCACGCCTGGTGCGCACCGGCTGGTACGTGCAGGACTGGCAGAACTTCCTCGACAACGCCCACGGCCAGGCCATGACCGACTCCCGCGGCACCGCGCCCGTGACCGCGGCCCCGGAGCGCTTCGAGGTCCGCGACGTCACCTACCGCTACGACGGCGCCCCGAAGGACAGCCTGAGCAACGTCTCCCTGCACGTGCGGCGCGGGGAGATCGTGGCGCTGGTCGGGGAGAACGGCTCCGGCAAGACGACCCTCTCCCGCCTGCTGTGCGGGCTGCTGCTGCCCACCAAAGGCGACGTGGCCTGGGACCACGCCTCCACCGCGGACCTGGACCCATGGGGTTCGTGGGAGCACGTCGCGCTGGTGCCGCAGAAGTTCACGTACCTTCCGCTGACCATGCGCGACAACATCACCTTCGGGCAGGGCGACACGAGCGACGCAGCACTGCTCGCCGCATGCGAGGCGTCCGGCGCCGCCGAGATGCTGCCGGGCCTCCGCTCCGGCCTGAACACCCTCCTGACCAGCGAGTGGTTCGGCGGACAGCAACTCTCCGGCGGACAGTGGCAGCGCCTGGTCCTCACACGCGCCTTCCACCGGCAGGCGGCGCTGCTAGTGATGGATGAACCCACGGCCGCCCTCGACGCCCGCGCAGAGCACCGGATCTTCGCCGGCCTGCGCGAACTGGCCAAGGACCGCGCCATCCTGCTCATCACGCACCGCCTCACCAACGTGGCCGTCGCCGACCGGATCGTGGTCCTGGACGAAGGGCAGATCGTCCAGGAAGGCACCTACACCCAGCTCACCCAGGAACCAGGTCTCTTCCGGACCCTGTGGGAGCTGCAGCGCCGGATGAGCGGCGACACCCCCTGATCACCCTCGCCGGTCTGCGCTGCACTCGCCCGTCCACTGTCGTGAAAGGCAGAGCTACGTGTCCTCTCCCGTTTCGCCTTCGGATCACGTCACACCGCGTGCCGCTCTGTCCGCGGCGCAGCGGCATGCGGCATGGCTCGGCGCCGCCGCGATCATCACCGACGAGGTCGGCCGGGTCCTGCTGGTACACCCCACCTACCGCAAGGACGACTCGTGGCTGCTGCCCGGAGGCGTCGTCGAACCCGGCGAACACCCGCACATCACCTGCCGACGCGAGATCACCGAGGAACTGGGCCTGACGGACCTGACCCTGTCAGCCGTGCTCGCCGTCCACTCCTTCTCCCCGCACCACCCCGACCTTCAGCCCGGCACGCACTGCCCCGGCGAGGTCCGGTTCGTCTTCGACGGAGGAACCCTCACCCCCGACCAGGTGGAGGCGATCCGCCTGCCGCGCAAGGAGCTGTCCGAGTTCGCCTTCTTGGAGACCCGAGACGCAGTGCAGCGGCTGCGCCCCGTGGACGGGCAGATTATGCTCGCCGCCTACCGTGCCCGGCTCGGGAACACCGCCACCGCTCACCTCGCCGACGGCCGGCACATCCTCGACGTCCCGGCGCTGGACCGTCATGACGTCCACGTCCGCTACCGGCCCTTGTGGGACAGCCCTCTCCACCGCGGCCCCGTCCCCGAGCGGCTGCCCGTGCAGCAAGCCTGGGCGTGGTGCTTCGTCCCCGACGGCCGGGTCGTCCTGGTGGCCGACCCCGGCCCGCGGGGTGCGCTGCCGATGCTGCCCGGCGGCACCGTGGAGACGACCGATGCGACGCCCGAGGACACCTTGCACCGCGAAGCCGCCGAGGAAGGCCAGCTCACCCTGGCCGATCCGGTGCGACTGGGCTGGGTGCTGGACGAGACCGGCGAGGTCTACGGCGGAGTGGGGTCCAACGCCCGGCTCCGCCTGGCCGCCCGTGTCAGCGGCATCGGGCCGACGGCCGTCGACCCCGCCTCCGGCCACCCCTTCGCCCGCCTGCTCGCCACCCCCGCCCAGGCAGCCGCCCTGCTGGGATGGGGCCCGCCCGGAGCGCGGCAAGCCCAGCTCGCGGCGGAGACGGCACGAGAGCGGTGGGGCCTGCCCACCACTCTCCCCGCCGCCATCGAGGAGATCCCGGCGGAGGGGATGCGGCTGACCTGACCCGAACGAGCATCCCGCCTCAACACGTCCCGCTCCACGCCCCTTTGAGGTAGCCCCATGCCGTTGTCGCACGACCACATCCGCACCACCGTCGAGACCTACCTCGCTCGCCACCCTCACGAGCGCGACCAGCTCGGCGGCCTCCTGGACGCCCTCGACCGTCCCACCGACATCGCCAGCCGCTCCACCTTCACCGGACACGTCACCTGCGGCGCGATCGTCGTCGACGCGCTCGGCCGTGTCCTGCACGTGCTGCACCTGGCGAGCGGGAAGGTTCTCGCCCCCGGCGGACACGCCGAGCCCGCCGACGAGTCCCTGGCAGGGGTGGCGCTGCGGGAGCTGCACGAGGAGACCGGGATCCCGCCCCAGGCCGTGACACCGTGGCCCGGCTACGAGGCCGTGCCGTTCGACATCGACATCCACGACATCGACGCCCGCCCGGGCAAAGGCGAACCCGGCCACCAGCACTTCGACCTCCGGTTCCTCTTCCGCCTGTGCACCACGACCGAGGTGCCGCTGGTGCTGCAGGAAGAAGAGGTCGGCGGCATCGAGTGGCGGCCCGTGGACCGGGTGTCCTCCCCCTCCCTGCGCGAGAAGCTGCTCAAGCTCACGCCGGAGACCGAACCGGAGAGAGCCAACGCCTCCGCCCTGATCTACAACGACCGCGGCGAGTACCTGCTCCACCTGCGCGACTACTTCCCCGGCCGGATCTGGGAGCCGGGCATGTGGTCCCTGCTGGGCGGTGGCCGAGAGCCCCAGGACGCCACCCTGGAAGACACCGTGCGGCGCGAGCTGGCCGAGGAAGCCAGCCTCGACATCGCCGACCTGACACCGTTCGGCACTGAGTACGCCTCCGACGACGCCGGCGCGACCGTGCCCATCGCCATCTACGCCGGCCGCTGGAACGGCGACCCCCGCGGCCTCCGCCTGACGGAGGGGGTGATGCTGGCCTGGTTCGCCCCCGACGACCTCCACCGCCTGCGCATCGCAGACACCACCAGCGACCTCGTACGGCGCCACGCCGCCAGCCGCCCGGCCAGCGCTCCCAGCACTGCGTCGCGGAGCGGACTCTCATCGCACGAGCGCCGCCCAGCTGCCCCGCACGGCACGGTCCTCAACGTCATTGGCGTCCACCTCTACCTGGAGCGGCCCGACGGGACGGTGCTGCTCGGGCTGCGCCACCCCGACTCCGCGTTCGCGCCGTCCACCTGGCACGTCCTGGCCGGCCACTGCGAGCAGGAGAGCGCCATCACCTGCCTGATCAGGGAGGCACGGGAGGAAGCCGGCCTGCTCATCGAGCGCCAGGACGTCGAACTCGTCCACGTCGTCCACCACATCGACCGCGCCGGGGACCGGCCCCGCATGGGCCTGTTCTTCCGCGCTCGCACCTGGACCGGCGAGCCGGAACTACGCGAGCCGGACAAGTGCACCCAGTGGAAGTTCTGGGACCCCGCCGCGCTGCCCGACAACCTCGTTTCCTACACCCGCCAAGCCATCGCAAAGATCCAGAACGGGGACCTGTACAGCGAGACGGGATGGCCCGCATGACCGGCACACCGAGCGGCGCACACCGTCGTGTGCCCACTGCAACTGCGGCCGGCCGTGAGGACACCCGCCTGGTGGTGATCCGCGGCAACTCGGCGTCAGGCAAGTCAAGCGTGGCCCAGGGCCTGCGAGATCACTACGGCCGCGGTATCGCGATCGTGGGCCAGGACGTGATCCGCCGGAACGTGCTCAGGGAACACGACACCGCGCGCGGCGCCAACATCGCCCTGCTGGGGAGGATCGCACGCGAAGCACTGAACGCCGGCTTTCACGTGGTGCTTGAGGGGATCCTGTACGCCGATCGCTACAGCCACATGATCACGTCTCTGGTACGGGACCACCGCGGCGTCTCCTACTGCTACTACCTGGACGTGCCGCTGGAATCGACGTTTGTCCGACACGCGTCGAAGGCGGATGCCGCGTACCTGGCGCAAGTCACCGACAGCCACCTCGCCTCCTGGTACCGCGAGCTGGATCTGCTGCCCGGCGGTCTGGAGACCGTGATCCCGGCCGACAGCACGCTGCAGGACACCATCGCGCGAATCGTGGGCGAAACCGACCTGGCCTCTGCCTTCCCAACCTCGCCGCCGCAGTGCAAGCCGTCGCAGGGAGACTCGATGAGCAGTCTGGTGTTGATGTCCGATCCGCAGGTCGCCGCGATCCCGGTGCGCGAGTGCGGGGAGCCGCTCGTCGACGTGCGTGACCACAGCTTCCGCGTCGATCCCCGCAAGCAAGATCCGCTAGGCGCGTTCGCCCACGTCCGCGAGGGCGTCCTAGCTCGGCTGGAGCACGCCCGCTCGCTCCTGCCCGCTGGCACCGACCTACTGTTCATCGAGGGCTACCGGCCGCTGACACTACAGCAGCGCTACTTCACCGAGTACCGGGACGAGCTGGCCGCCGCTCACCCCGACTGGACAGCTGAGCAGCTGTACCAGGCCGCCAGCCGGTACGTGTCACCACCGGAGATCGCGCCCCACTCCGCGGGCGCGGCCGTGGACGTAACCCTCGCCGACCAGGACGGTCACGAACTCGACCTCGGTACCCGCGTCAATGCCTCCCCCGAGGAGAGCGACGGTGCCTGCTTCACTCACGCCCCGAACGTCAGCGATCGTGCGCGCCACCACCGCATGCTGCTGCTCAACGCCATGGAGAACGCAGGCTTTACGAACTACCGAACCGAGTTCTGGCACTTCTCGGTAGCGGACCGGTACGACGCGTTGATGCGGCAGGAGCCGCACGCGCGCTACGGACCGATCGAACTGCCGTAGCGCGCTGGCATCCTCGTCCACTTCATCGCCACCCACGCCGATCCGAAACACAGGAGCGCGGGCACCGGACCCTGGCCCGGTTGGGATCCCAAGACCGCGACGGACGGAACGCATCGAACGGAGGCACGTGTGCCTGACGACACCCAGCAGGCGATCCCAGCCGTCCCTAGTCCGGCGACCGGAGGTGAACCACAAGAGCACCACATGCACCTGCTCGGGCGGTACTACCGCCAAGTGGAAGCAGGCCGCAAGACGATCGAAGTGAGGGTGGCCACCCCGCAGAAGCGCGCCGTCGCAGTCGGTGACACGGTCGTCTTCCACGACCGGGACACCGGGCGGGAACTCGACGTCATCGTTAAGCGGATCACCCCGTACCACTCCTTCGAGGATCTGCGCAGCTCGGAGGACACCGTGCGCATCGACCCGGACGGGCCGCCCGGAGAGCTGCTCGCCAACCTCCGCAGCATCTACCCGCCGGCCAAGGAAGCCCTCGGCGTTCTCGCCCTCGCATTCGACCACCGCCCTGCCCGGCCCGGCCGCCCCATGCCGATGACGCCCACGCAGTACGCGCAGACCGTCCCCCACCACACGGTGTACGGCTGCCTGTACATCCGCGACGAACACGACCGGCCGGTCCAGCTCCGCTCGGTCTACGGCTCGAGACTCTGGCAGTTCCCGGGCGGCAACTTGGACGCCCAAGGCGAGGACCCGCTGCAGACAGCACGGCGAGAGGCGGTCGAGGAGACGAGCCTCCAACTCGGTCTGGAAACGCCGAAGCTGCTCCTGACGCACTTCCTGCACGCCGGGCCGCGCCTGCCGCTGAACAAGGTGGGGCTCATCTTCGACGGAGGCCAGCTGACCGCCGACCAGCTCGGCCGGATCCGACTCGATCCCGCAGAGCACGACATGTGGGCCGTCCACGACCTCGCGACCTGGCAGGAGCTGATGGCGCCGCGCGCCTTCGCCCGCCTCGACGCCATCGAACGAGCCCGGCGCGGCGAGGGCCCCACCTACCTGATCACGCACACCTGATCCCCAGCACCTCCACCCAGGAGGCAACCGTGCCCGCCGAACTCAAGTTGGAGTCCTCCATGCCGCATCTCTCCATGCGCCGGTCGATATCCTCGGACGGCGCCGTCGGCACCGACCGCCTGCGTCATCTGGAGCAGGCTGCCTTGCGCCACGGAGTCCCCGTCGAGGACGTGCTGCTGATCGCCGTCAACCTGTACGGGATCACCTCCGACCAGGACCGTCACCGGGCCCGGGTCAACCTTCGCCTCGTGCGCCGCCCCGATGCCCCCTGGCAGATCATCGTCCCGCTGAACCAGCCGGCCAGCCCCTTCCGGCTCCGGAGCGACGAGCTGTCGCTGAACGGCGAGGTGGTCGCGCACGTCGGGCGCATCGATGCCGACGAGGCGGTCGGAGGGTACTTCCGCAACGACGGCCGCGCCGCGACCCTCAACCCCAACGCCCGCAGCCGGTGCGTCGGGTGCGGCTGGTGCCCCAACACCTTGGAGGCCGCCGCCGATCCGAGGATGCAGGAAGACCAGGGGCTCGACGCCCTGCTGCACGCCCTCGGCGAGCAGCATCCCCGCCGCAGCCTGGCCGAGCTGACCGAGGTCACCGTCTCCACCGGCTGTTTCGAGCGGGAGGAGGCGGCCGTCGCGCACCTAACCGCCCTGCGGCCCGCTCTGGAGCGGGCCGGCGTCAAGGCTCGGATCGGCTTCCTCACCTCCGTGCTGCGCAGCGACGAGGCATTCGAGACCATCGCGTCGAAGGTGTCACCGTTCGTGCTCAGGCTGACAGCCGAGCACTTCACCCGGCGGGAGGCACTGATGAAGGCGACCAAGGCCGACCTTCGGCCGGAGCAGATGCCGGGCCTGCTGATGCGGGCGCGGGCGGCGGGGCTGGACACCTCATACACGTACATCGTCGGGCTGGACCCGATGGAGGACCTCGTGCGCGGGGTGAACGCACTGGCGGGCGAGGTCACCGCGTTCCCGAACTTCCAGGTCTTCCAGGCGCACACGGTGATGATGCAGGGGATGCGGACGCCGGGCGCGGAGAGCCTGGAGTACTACCTGCAGGCGCGTACGGCGATCGAGCGGGCCATGGCACCGACCGGGCTGCGGCCGGTGGGCTGGGAGTGCTACCGGCCGCTGTGGTACTTCACCTACGCGGGAGAGGACCTCGTCGATGGACCCCGCTGACGCGGTCATCGACCGGGTGCGGGTAGAGCGCCTCGACGAGAGCGGGGCGGGTCCGTGGAAGGCTGGCGACAGCCGGTTCGCGATCGTGGTCGAGGCCGACGGGGTGACCGGGGTATTCGCCCCGGTCGACGAGCTGCCCGCCGCGCTCGTCGCCACCCGGCTTGGGCAGAGCGCTCTGCGGCACCCCGTGGCCGACCACACGGGTCTGTTGCACAGGCTCTTGGCCGGCCTCGGCCCGCACGCGGCGGGGCTCGGCCGCTGGGCGGTCGGGGCGCTGGACTGCGCGGTGTGGGACCTGCACGGCCGACTCGCCGACCTGCCGGTCGCGGCCCTGCTCAGCGACCGGCCCGCACCGCGAGTGCCGGTCTACGCCTCCTGGCTCTCCCTGGACCTGGCCTCCACGTCGGCCCCCGAGTCCGTCAAGGCCACCGCCGACGGGGGCTTCGCCTTCACCAAGTGGGCCCTGCGCGGCGCTGAAGCCGCCGAGATAGCGCTGCTGGCCGAACGGGCGGCGAAGTGGGCGGGGGGCAGTGTGGCGGTGGACGCCCTGGGTGCATGGGGGCACCTGCGGACCATGGAGGTCGCACCGCTCCTCACTCCGGAAACGGTGCGCTGGGTGGAGGACCCGCTCCCGCGAACCGACCAGGCCGCGTACCGACAACTGCGCCGACAGACGGAGGGGCTGAGGGTCGCATTCGGCGAGCGGCTGTCCCATGCGGAGGACGCCAGGGCCATGCTGGAGCACTGCCGGCCGGAGGCGTTCACGTTCGACGCGGTGTGGTGCGGCGGGATCACCGAGGCGCAGGGCTGGCTCGGCGCCGCACACGACGCGAAGGTGCCCGTCCACCTGCACGGCCGGGCGTTCCTGCCCGCCGTGCACCTAGCCGCCGCGTTTCCGCACGTGTCGGGCGCAGTGGAGTACCAGGTGGTGTGGGAGCCGCGCCGCCAGCGGGCACTGTGCGGCACGCTCCGGCCGGACGGCGGGCACGTCGCTCTCCCCGACCGGCCCGGTCTCGGGATGGAGGTGCGCCGGTAATGCCCAGGCACACGGGCGAGCTGGCGGTCCACGGCCGCCTGGAACAGCGCGCGGAGAAGGTCCTGCTCGTCGTGGACGAGCGGCTTAGCGGACACGACACCTTCCTGTCCACGACCCTTCGCCTCGACCGGCCGGTGCACCTGCCCAAACTCCCGGTCCGGATCCTCACGTTCGACGACGTCACCGTCCTTGCACCCCTCCACCCTGCCCTGCCGCAGGGGCAGGCCGGAGAGGGGTGGAGCGGCACGCTGCTGTTACCGCGCGGCGCGCGCCCGCCGACGATCCCCGACGACCTCGCCCAGGCCGCTGCCGACGCGGGTGTCGACACCAGCAGTTGGTCGCCGGCCGAAGCCCGGCAACTGCTGACCTTCCTCGGCGAGGCTGGCCCTGGCCCCGTGCGCACCGAACGGATCGACATGATCATCGCGGCTCTGGCGGGTCCTGCGTGAGCACGGCGGCCCCGGTGCGGCTGGTGAGCCTCGACGTCGGATACACCCTGGGCGAGCCGTCCGGGACGACGCTGACGCAGCGCCTCGTGGAGCTGTCCCCGCTCCCGGCCCGGCAGGCGAAGAAGGTCGCTCAGCAGATCCTGCACGTCCTGGACCCGCGCAGCGATGCGCCAGCGCCGCAGACGGTGTGTGCCGCTCTGAGGATTGCGCCGTCCGCCTTCCCCCAGGACCACTGTCCGCCCGGCTTCGCCCTGTGGCCCGGCGCGGTGGAGGCGGTGGCACGGATCGCCCGGGTCGTGCCGGTGGTCACCCTGTCGAACGTGAGCCACTGGGACGAGCAGGAGACCGACGTCGCAGCCCTCCTCGCCCCCCACCTCCGGGCCCATCACCCGTCGTGGCAACTCGGGTTCGCCAAGCCGGACCCGCGCGCCGTGGAGACTGTCGCTCGACTGCACGGCCGCGACCCCGCGGAGGTGATGCACGTCGGCGACAGCCTCGACTACGACGTACGCGGGGCCCTCGCCGCCGGAGCCCACGCCCTGTGGATCACCTCGCGCCCGCCGTCGTCCGAGGCACTCCGGCTGCTGGCCGAGTACCCCGGCCGGGTCACGGTCGTACCGGACCTCACCCGTGCGGTCGAGCACATCGAGCAGACCGTCCTTCCGTCAACCCAGATGATCAGGAGTTCTACCCCGTGAGCCAGTTCGACACCACCGCCCCGTACTACGCCGCCTACCGGCCCGGGATCCCGAAGGAAGCCATTGAGCTACTCGCTCAGCGGGTGACCGGCAAGGAGCACCGGGCCCTGCTCGACCTCGGGTCCGGCACCGGGCAAGTCCCCCTGGCCCTGGCCGGGGCGATGACGGAGATCGACGTCGTCGAGCAGGACGCGGGCATGCTCGCCGAGGCCGACAAGGCGCTCGCCGGGCTGCCGGTCACCCTCCGCCTGCACAACGCTCCGGCCGAGGCGTTCACCCCACTCACCTCTTATCGGGCCGACCTCGTCACGGTCTGCCGCGCCTTTCACTGGATGGACCAGGACGTGGTGCTGTCGCGTCTGGAGGGTATGACCGCGCCGGACGCGACCGTCGCGGTCATGGGCGACGGCAGCCTGTGGACCGCGCGCACCGCCTGGACCGACGCCCTGCGCGCCCTGATTCAGGAGTACCTGGGCACGGAGCGGCGGGCCGGGGTGGGCAAGAAGTACGCGGCGCACAACCGGCCGTACCGCGAGATCCTCGCCGAGTCCGCGTTCGGCCAGGTCGAGGAGCACACCGTCGCCGTCGAGCGGGAGTGGAGCACCGAGACGGTGATCGGCTACCTGTACTCGACCTCCTTCGCCGCCCGGCCGCTGTTCGGCGAGCGGGTCGACGACTTCGAGCGCCGCGCCCGGGCTCTGCTCGACGAGCACGCCGCCGCGGGCGGCGGCCTGATCGAGCCTGCCTCCTTCCAGATCGTCCTCGGCCGGCGCGGCTGACCCGCTCCTCCCCCTTCGGGCCGGGGCGGCCCACTTCCCGCCCCGGCCCCGTGTCCCTCCGGAAGGAGATCCACCATGCCCAGTCCTGTGACGTGGAGCGACTACGAGCGGCGCCTGTTCGTCGACGACGGCGTCCTCATACGCCGTGGCCTGGTCCACGGCGTCGTCCTGTCCAAGGCGCGCGCCCTCGTCGGCGGCTGGCTGGCCGAGGTGTACGACCCCGCGCGGCTCACCGCTTACACCGAACGCAGCTTCGCCCCCGAGCTGGAGGAGCACCCCGACCTGCTCGCCCTGTACCGGCGAAGCGGCCTGGCGGAGTTGGCCGGAGACCTGCTGCGGCCCGCGAGGCCCCGCCCCGGTCACCCGGGCGCAGATACAGATCCGGCTTCCGCACGGCGCGCAGCAGCCCGTGAAGCGGATGCACGTCGACGGTGTCTCCTGCCCCCACCTGGAACCGCGCGACCTGCGCACGTTCACCTTCATCGTCGGCGTCGTCCTGGAGGGCAGCGCCACCGCGGACGCCGGCGCTCTGCACTACGTGCCCGGCGGGCACTACCGGATGGCCGACTACTTCGCCACGGAGTGGGTCCTGGGGCAGCCGGCCCAGACTCCCGACGACATCGACGCCCAGGATGGCAATGCTCTCACCGCCGAGCCCGGCGACGTGGTCGTGATGCACCACTTAGTCCCGCACCGGGTCGGCATCAACGCGAGCAGCACCCCGAGGGTGATGGCGTACTTCCGCGTCAGCCACGCCCAGCACCCCGACCTCGCCCTGCGCGCTCTGTCGGACCCGTGGCTGGAGTACCCGGCGCTCGCTGCCCTCGCCCGCCCCGGCACCGTGTGAGAGGGGAGAGCGCCGTGGACGTCCTGACCCCTCACCAGCTCCCCCACGCAGCGCGGCTCCTGGCCGCCGGGGAGATGGTCGCCGTGCCCACGCCCCGCTGGTACATGCTGTGTGCCCGCGCCGCCGACCCCGCCGCCACGAGCGCGGTCTTCCGCGCCAAGCAGCGTCCCACCGCCAAGCCGCTGCTGCTCCTGCTCGATTCCCCGGCCACGGCCGAGATTCTGTTCGACCTGAGTACCGACGCCCGGCTGCTGGCAGGCGGCCTGTGGCCGGGGGACCTCGCGCTGCGTCTTCCGTGGAAGCCCGCGGTGGAGCCTGTCGCGGCGGTCGGCTCCCCGGCGCTCGTCGGATGCCCCGACGGAGTACTGGGCCAGCTCGTCGCCCTGGCCGGCGAACCGCTGGCCGCCGCGGTGTGCAGCATCTCCACCCCCGCCGCCGGCGAGAAGGACCACCCGGCGCTCACTGCCGGCCAGGTCGCCGTCTTTCAGCGGACCATGAGGGCCGGGATCGCCGCGGTCGTCGACGGCGGGATCTGCCCGCACGGCCGGCACATGACCATCGTCGACTGCCCCGCGGTCGCCGCAGCGCGCCTGGAGCGGGAGGGCACCGTCCACGCCCGCGCTGTCGAAGCCGCTCTCGCCCCGGCAGGAGGACCGCATGTGGGGTGACCTCGCCCGCCGGACGAACCGCCTGGTGCCCGACGCGTCGGTGGCCGCCGTCGCCGACGCGCTCGACTACCTCTGTCTCGCCCAGCTCTATCTGCGCGACAACCCGCGCCTGGCCCGGCCCGTGACCCCGGCCGACGTCAAGGCGCGACCGGCCGGCCACTGGGGAGTGTGCCCGCCCGTCAACCGGATGCTCGCCGCCATGGGCCCACTCCAGGTGGCCGTCCCCGCCGGCTACGAGCTGCACGTCCTGCACGGCGCCGGGCACGCCGGCCCCTCCGCCCTAGCCCACGCCTACCTCACCGGCCGACTCGGCCACGCCCACTCGGGCTTGCGCCGGGACGAGGCCGGACTGCGCGCACGCGTCGCCGGATTTCCCCTGGCCGACGTCGGAGGGGAGATCACCCCGATGATCCCCGGCCACCTGCACACCGGAGGCCAGCTCGGCCCCGCCCTCGCGATCGGGCAGGGCACCGTGCTCGACGCGCCCCACCGGCTGACCGTGGTCCTGATCGGCGACGGCGAGTGCGAGACCGGGACGACCGCCGCCTCCTGGCTCGCCACCCGCGCATTGCACGGTACGGGCGACCACGGCACCGTCCTTCCCGTCGTCCTGCTCAACGGGCTGCGCATGGGCGGCAAGAGCCTGCTGTCCACCCTGAGCCGCGCCGAACTCACTGCCTATTTCACCGGCCTTGGCCACCGGCCCGTCTACAGCGACGGGCTCGACATCGGCCAGCTCCGCCAGGCGGTGGCCGAAGCGCTCGGCGCCGCCGCGCCCTTGGGCATTCCGGGACCGTCGAGCGTCCTCGTCCTCACCCTGGACAAGGGCCACGGTGCCCCCGCTCACCTCGCCGGCACCCCGGCGGTCCACAAGACGCCTCTGCGTGACCCGGCCGGTGTGCCCGCCGAGTTCAATGCCCTCGCCGACTGGCTGTCCTCCTACCAGCCCACCCAGCTCCTCACCTCCAGCGGTCGGCCCCGGCCGCACCTGCTGCCCGCGCTCCCGCTGCCCCGGCCCGAGCCCGACGGCCTCCCGGCTCCGCGCGGCTGCGTCGCCGCCTCCGCCCAGGTCGCCGACCGCGCCACCGGCCGCCCGTTCGCGCAGGTGGTCCCCGAGGTCCTGCGGACCCGCGCCGAGCAGGGACCGTTCCGCGTGTTCAGCCCCGACGAACTGGCCTCCAACCGTCTCGACCTCACCGACGAACACGGGCGCCCGGTGCCGTGGACGGTGGAAGTGCTGAGCGAGGAGCTGTGCCACGCCTGGGCCCAGGGTTACACGGAGACCGGCCGGCACGCCCTCGTCGCCACCTATGAGGCGTTCGCACCGATCACCCTCAGCCTCATCCAGCAGCAGCTCAAGCACCGGTCCGTGCGCCGGCACGCCGGGCTCGCCCCGCTGCCCAGCCTGGTCTACCTCCTGACCAGCCTGGGCTGGCACAACACCCTCACCCACCAAAACCCCAGCCTCACCTCGGCACTTCTGGCCGGCGGCGACACCACGCTCCACATCCTCACCCCCGCCGACCCCGCGCGCACCGCCGCCGCACTCACCTTCGCCCTGCGCAAGCTCGACCGGTGCACGATCGTCGTCGCCGGCAAGCACACGACCGTCCACCATCCGCTGGAGACCCTCGACGAGGAACTGCGGCACGGCATCGCGATCTGGCCCCACCTGACCCACCCCGGCCCCGGCGAGCCCGACCTGATCCTCGCCTCCGCCGGCGACCTGCCCGCCGAGGCCCTGACCACCCTCGCCCGGCGGCTGCGCGCCGAACGCTCGGGCCTGCGCCTGCGGTACGTCCACGTCCACGACCTCACGGCCCTCGCCGAGGACGGCACCCGCCCCCTCGCCCTCGCCCCGGACGCGTTCGCCCGCCACTTCGGCACCCGGGCGCCGATCGTCCTGGCCACCAGCGGGCACCCGGCCGACATCCACGCCCTCCTCGGACGCCGCCACCCCGGGCCCCGGCTCACCGTCCTCGGCTACCGCGACCCCGGCCGCCCCGTTTCCCAGACCCGCCTCCGCCAGCTCTGCGGCCTCGACGACTCCGGCCTGTGGCAGCTCGCCACCACCACCCTCACCGGCACCCCGAAGGAGATACCGGCATGAGCACCCCGCTCCCACCCGTCGCCCCCGACGCCGGCACCATCAACGCCTTCGAACGCGACGGGTACGCGGTCGTCCGCAACGCGATCACCCCGGACCTGCGCGACCGGCTCCTGACCGCCGCCGAGAAGCTGCTGGCCAGCGACATCACCCAGGGCCGCGACCGAGGAGGCGACGGCAAGGACGGCTTCCGCGGATGCCTCAACCTCGACCCTGCCTTCCTCCCGCTCCTCGCCAACCCGGCCGTCCTGCCCACCGTCGTCCAGCTCCTCAGCCCGAACATCCACCTGCTGTCGGCCCACCTCATCGCCCTGCCCAGCGGCCCGCCCCGCACCATCCGCATCCCCGGACGCCACGGCTGGCACCGCGACATGTACGGCGTCACTGCCGACCTCGGCTTTCCCCACACCCCCCGCATGGCGATCAAAGCCGCCTACTACCTCACCCCCGTCGTCCCCGACTGCGGGCTGACCATGTTCCTGCCCGGCAGCCACCGCCTTACCGACGAGCCCGCCGTCCCCGCCGGTGCCATCGACCCACCCGGCGCCGTCACCCCCGATATCACCGGAACCGACGCAGTTCTCTTCGAGAACCGGACCTGGCACACCGGAGGCATCAACCTCTCCGGCCGGCCCCGCATTGCCCTGATGCTCCAGTACGGGTATCGCTGGCTTCACCCCGTCGATGACCCGGCCACGGAACTTCGAGCGGACCCCGCTCTCACCTCCATAGAACAGCAGCTCTTGGGCCTGCCCGACCGCCACCCGGACGGATCCCTCGCCAAGGGCAGCGGAGCCGCCCCTATGCGCTCGTGGTGGCAGTCCGGCCCGTCTGTTGCACACTGCCGCTAGAGCCAGGGGTAAGCCTCAACGACCCCACCGGTACGAGCACCACGAGGGAGCACGACATCGTGAGCGAGTCGACCGCCGTCCTGCTCATCGGGATCACCGGCTCCGGCAAGACGCACCTTGCACAGGCCCTCTCCGCGAGGGGCGTTGTCCGTCTCAGCGTTGACGAGGAGGTTCACCGCCTCCACGGCCGGTACGGCGTCGACTACCCCGAGCATGAATATTTCGAGCGCGAGGCACCCACGGTCGAAACCGTACGAGCGCAGCTTACGGAGCTGCTGCGCGTCGGCCGGTCCATCGTCCTCGACCACGGCCTCTGGCGTCGTTCCGATCGCGATGAGTGGAAGAAGACCGTCCGGGCCGTGGGAGGACGCCCACTGCTCGTCTACCTGCCAGCGTCCAAGGAGTCCCTCCTGCGGCGCCTCGCCGCACGCAACCAGCGTCGAGACGCCATGCCTTGACCGTCACTCCCGAAGCCTTGGACGACTTCTTCGCTCGGTTCGAACCGCCTACCGCGGATGAAGACGCAGTCAGCTACAACGGTGACGTAGAGGTCATCCGCTCCATGGTGCGATGACGCCCTCGGCCGTCCCTCCGAGCAGGAGCGCCAGTTGCTCGGCCATCACGAGCAGGGTCCGGTCCGAATAGGCCGGTCCTACGAGCTGCACACCGATCGGGAGGCCGTCGGCGCCGTGCGCAATAGGCGTGACCAGGCTGGGCAGACCGACGTGGCTGGTGAGGTTGGCCCAGCCGGTCTGGTCGAAGAAGCTCCGTTCGACGCCGTCGACCGTGAGAGAACGGCTCCCGGCCGGGATCGCCGCGGTGGGAGCGGCGGGCGTAATGAGGACGTCGTACTGATCGTCGGCGAAGAACCGGTGCCACGTCTGCTGGAGCCGGAGGCGCTCCTCGTTGGCGCGGAGCCATGCGCGGTGTGTCTGCGTGCGGTGGCGGAGGATGGCGGCCCGTGGGCTCGCGTCGTCCGTGTGCAGGTCACGGGCGGCGGCGAGTTCGGCCGCGCCGGCGGCATCGTCGGTGGCGGCCGTCGTGGTGGCGTGGAGGAGCTGCTCGAAGAGGCGGAGGGATTCGGCGAAGCCGACCGACCCCGCGGTGCGGTGGACACTGGCGCCGGCGGAGGCGAGTGTCCCTTCGAGGGCGGCGACAGCATCGGCGATGTTGCGGTCGACGGGGCAGCTCGCGTCGTCGGCCCACACCGCCACGCGGAGCTGGCCGATCGGGCGCTGCGCCGTGGGCAGCGTGACGCTCCAGGGGTTGTTCTCGTCGGGTGACGGTGTCGTCAGTGCGGCGAGGAGCAGGTCGAGGTCGCGGGGATCGCGGGCCAGAGGGCCGGGGGTGACCATGTCGCTGCTGGTGATCCATCCCGGCGGACGGGGGATGTGGCCGCGGGCTGGGATGAGTCCGTGGGTGGGCCGCAGGCCGTAGACGCCGCAGTAGTGGGCGGGAAGCCGCAGGGAGCCGGCGAGGTCGCTGCCGAGGTCGGCGGGGGTCAGGTGTGCGGCGACTGCTGCGGCGGGGCCGCCGGAGGAGCCGCCGGTGGTGCGCTTGGGGTCGTGCGGGTTGAGCGTGGGGCCGAACAGGACGTTGTCGGTGTGCAGGTCCTGGCAGTACGCCGGGGTGTTGGTCTTGCCCATGATGACAGCACCTTGGTGGCGGAGCCGGGCGACCGCATCGGCGTCGCGTGCGGGGACGTGGTCGGCGAGGTCTTCGGCCCCGCTGGTGGTGCGCAAGCCGGCCGTCTCGAAGCTGTCCTTGATCGTGAGGGGAAGGCCGTTGAGGACGCCGGTGCTCTCGCTGCGGGCACGGCGTTCGTCGGCTGCGTGCGCGGCGGCTCGGGCCGCGCTGTCGTCGCGCGTGACGATGGCGTTGATCTGGCTGGCGTCTATCTGGGCGAGGTGCAGGTCGAGCAGTTCGCGGCTGGAGATCTCGCCGCGGTCCAGGGCTCGGAGCTGGACGTGGGCGGGCTGGTGGGTGAGGTCGTTCGTCATGCGGAGACTCGCTCAAGGTGGGGGGCTCGTGCGGGCTGGCGGGGTAGGTGGCGCGCGACGTCGAGGAGAGCGTCGATGTCGTCCGTGGGCCTGGTGGTCTGGCGTTCGAAGTCGGCGAACTCGGTGAGCTGGTCGGGCTCCGGGCGGGCGCCGGCGGCCCTGGCGGCGATTCCGGCGAGGATCTGGTCCGCCGTGACGGCCGCGGACAGATCCTTTCCGTGAAGCCCTCGGGCCTGGTGACGGGCTTCGCTGGCCTCGCGGACGGCGGCGTCGAGGTACTGGCGGATCACGAACCGGCCGTCCCGGATCTCGACTGCTCGGCGGTAGAGCCGGATCGAGATGCGGCGGAAGTGGCGCCTCTGGGCCGGGGCGACCCTGTCGATCGGCAGCTCGATCTCGGGCGCCTCGCTGTAGAAGGCCAGCCACAGGGGGCGCAGGCCGTAGTAGCTGCGGTACTGCTTGATCCGGTACCGGACGCTCTGGGCCTGGTCGCTGATGGTGGGCACGAGCCAGCCGATCAGCGTGAGCATGGCGCCGACATCGCCGCAGGTCCAGGCGAAGCCCTCCCATTCTGTTAGGGAGGTGTTGAAGGCGCCGGCGATCACGTTGCCGATGCGGACGGCACTGTATCCGAGGGTGACGGTCGCACCGAGGGCGACGATCCGCAGGCCGACGCGGACGGACCCGCGAATGCTGCGGCGGGCCAGGCGCCAGCAGGCCCGGGCGAGGAAGACTTCGCCGATGGTGTAGGCCGTGACGTACAGGGTGAGGTACGCGGCGTACCAGTCGTCGTGCGCGTAGGAGAGCGTGAAGTCGATTGGGTGCGGCGCGTTGGGCGTCAGCAGGGCGAACAGCACCAGCAGCCCGGCGATCACCGCGAAGCCGGCCCAGAGCCAGCGGCGACTGCGCCGGCGGGCTACGTCGGGCGGGGATCCCCAGTAGGTGAGGACCGCCTGTTGGCAGACCAGGAGCGCGACCACGCAGCCCTGCGCGAGGGGCACGGAGATGTTGACGGTGCCGAGCACGCGGTCGAGGTAGTTCCACATCGGCGTGATGGAGAACAGGAACGAGAGCCCTGACAGCAGGAAGACAGCGGCCAGCGCGGCGGAGGCGGGGTCGCGGCGCCGGGTGGGCACGTCCCGCAGGAGGCAGAGGAAGCCGAGCGTCGCGACGACGAGGCTGATCGGGTGGAGTAGGTCCTTCACGGCCGGGCCTCCCGTCGGCGCAGCAGCGTGTGCGTCACACGATCCTGTACTTCATCCCCGGACGACTCGTCGCTGCGCAACCACCGGTCGATGATCCGGCGCTGGAGCAGCGATGCCAGAAGTTCGGTGTCTCGCTCCTCGTCCTCGTCGTACTTTGTGCGCCCCAACATCATCTGCACAGTGGCCGGGTCCACGCTGGTGATGAAGGCCGGAGCCAGCGCGGAGACCGGTCGGTTCTCGTGGTGGCCGAGCAGTAGGTGGCTGAACTCGTGGGCGATGATGTGGTCCTGGTGCAGGACGCTGGTCCACGGGTCGTAGAAAACGTGGACGGCACTCTCTGTAACGGCACATGCCCCGCACACCGAGGGCGCCTGCTCCCGGGGCTCTAGGACCACCGTCCGTCCCGTGCGGCGAGAGACCTCGTCGCTGAGGTCGCGGATATTGGTGACGTGCGGGAGCTTCAGCTCGGCCAAGAGGTCAGGCCGGCGCAGCCTACGTGCAGACCACATTGCTTTCCTTGATCATTTACTACTGAACTGCGGCCGTTTACGCGCCAGTTGAGGGCGGCAACCCCTCGGATTTTCGTACGCTCTCAACGATCCCCAGGACGGCATCCTTTCCGTCTGCGGAGACGTCGGACAGGCGAAGAAGAACGTTCTTGATCTTCGCGTCGCGAAGTAGCGCGAGCAACTCAAGTTCCTGCACGGTCTTTTCGGCGACAGCATCGTCGAACCAATAGGCGGGATCCACGCCGAAGAACCCTGCGAGCGCTTCGAGATGACGCTTCGTCGGGTTATCGCGCTGCCCGGTCCGCAAGAGCCACAGGTACTGCCCCGACAGCTTGCCCAGCCCTCGCTTCTCCATCAGTTCGGCCACTTCAGCGTTGCTGTAAGGGCCGCGATCGGGCGGGTGCACAGTGTCGAACAGGCGGTTTAGGCGATCCATGAGCCCCTTGGGGCTCACCTGACCTTCGGCCACTCTTTCATGATCCTTTCCAGTGCGGGCTTCCTCGCAACTCGAGCCACCCTACCCCGCCATAAACACCAGTTTGACGCGCTGATCACACGTATGGAAAGTTCTTCCCCACCAGCACGTTTCCGTGTGGCGCGTACCGCCTGCTTCAGGTCGACCTGTCCGTTTCTGCCGACAGGAGTACGTCGGGCGACGTGGCGCAAGCCACATTCGCCCAGCGACAAGTCACGTCTGGCAGGCCGTATTTGATCTTCGACCGGAAAGCGCGGAGGCGACCGTGGAAACACCTCATCCACATCGCATTTCCGTTGTGGGGAATAGCAGACTCCCGCTCCAATTCGGACACAATGGCACGCTCTCGGCGTACGGGGCAACCGCGGCAACGGTGCGCTTCGATGCGAGGACGGACCCCGCCAGGCCCTGTGCGGACGGCTGCGGCACAGGACTGTTCGGCGACTCTCTGCAACCAGTACAGAATTTAAGAACCAAGTCTGGATCTTGACACCGGTCCGTGCGTATGTTCGTCGTCCCCGGGCAGCCCGCCTGCGGCGACGAACGTGAGGAGACCGCGAGCACGGAGTGGACCGCGAAGGTCCGCAAACAGCGACGGCGCCCGAGAGCGGTAACTCACGGACGCCGAACGCTAAGCGGCATACCCGCCCCGGCAAGGGCGGAGATTGCCCACCATCACCACGCTGAGTCCTTCCGAGGGGCGCGTCAGCGTGGCAACACTGCAAAGGGGAGTATCGCATGCCTCCTGCCCTGCGCAAAAGGCCCTTGCGCCTGGCCTGCGCGGCAGCCACCACCGCCTCGGCGCCTCAGTGCCCCGAGCCGGACCGCACCACCGTGGCTCCGGCGAGCAGCCGGACCCGCCCGCTCGTCTGGAGCGGCCGATGAGCAGCGAAGCCCGCGAGTGGGTGTGGGAGCACAGCTCCAGCCGAGGGGCCGCGCGCCTGGTCCTGCTGTCGATCGCCGACCGGGTGGCCGACGAGCAGTGCATCTCCTGGGCCTCGCTGTCCAGCCTGGCCAAGCGGACCCGCGCCTCGGTCTCCACGGTGCGCGAAGCCGTCGAGCGCCTGCTCCTGGCCGGCGAGCTGGAACAGCTCGATGACCTCGTCGGCCCGCAGCGCAGCACGGTCTACCGCCTGCCTCTCGCCGCCGAAGTGGTCGCCGCCCAGCGCGATCAGCAGGAGCAGGAAGACAGCGACACAGCAGCAAACGAGCCCGCGGGCCCCGCGAAGCTTCGGCTCTCGGCTCTGCGGCGGTACGGAATCCGCCCGCGTGAGGTGCCGGAATCCCCCGCGAGGGTCCGGAATCCGGCAGTACCGGAAACCGGCAGGTCGAGGCGGAAACCGACACAGCGACGTACCGGCCACCGGCACAGCGATGTACCGGCTACCGGCACACAGAACCGTAGTGAACCTGATTTGAACCGGAGGTACAGCAGTAGTGGTGCTGCCGTCCTCCCGGCTGCCGAGTGGCAGGTCGACTCCGCCACCCACACCTGGGCCCGCCAGCAGGGACACCTCGATCGCCTCGGCGAGCAGGGCCTGCGGGCCGCCGACGCGAAGTGGCGTGCACACCGGGCGGGCCATGCTCCGAGGGCGGCGGAAGCCTGGGCTGCCGACTGGCGCTCCTGGGTCGCCCGGGAGCACGCTCCCAGCCGACCGAACCTCTACGCCGTGCCCGGCAAGAACACCGCCGTACCGGGGGGCATGACGCGGACGGAGGCCCACACCGCCGCCCTGCTTGCCGCCCTCGACGAGCCGACCGGAACGGAGGGCTGACCGTGGACCGCCGCGAAATCGCAGCCCTGCTGGCCTACATCGGCCGACTCGACCCCCGCACCATCCGCACCGACCAAGGCGAGGCGCGCGACCAGCTCGCCCAGTGGCACGAGCTGCTCGGCGACGTGCCGATGGCCACCCCGCACGGCTGGGACGTCCGCGTCGCCGCCCGCCAGCACATCCGCACCTCGCCGTACCAGATCCTGCCCGCGGACGTGGCCCGCCCCTGGGAGAGCTACCGGCGCGACCGCCTGGCGAGGCACTCCGATCCCACGCCGTCCGTCGACCCGGACGACCAGGCCGCCTGGACCGCAGAGCTGGCCGGCACCCGCCGCGCCGTCGCCGCCGGCACCGCCCAGCCCGCGCAGGCCCGAGCAATCACCAGCGGTCGCGACGGAGTCGACCCGAAGCTGGAGGCGCGGCTGCGGGAGATCGGCTCCTGCATACCGCCCGCCGCCCGAGCAGCCCTCGCGCCCTACCGACCCGCCCGCGCAGCCCGTGAGGCCGATGTCGCGCAGGGACTGCCCGATGCCCTGAGCGTGCGGTGCGAGTGGTGCCTGGCCCAGCCCGGCGAACCATGCCGCCGCCGAAGGATCGGCCCCGACGGCGGAGCCCGCGGAACCGCCCCGCGCGCCACCCCGCACCCCGGCCGCCTCAACCTCGCCACCGCCCAGCAGGCCCAGCACACCGAGCAGGCCCAGCAGCCCGCCCTGGCCTGACCGGCGCACCCGGCGCGTGCACCCCGTCCGCTGCACCGCCACCCGACACGTCCCGCATCGGCTGCGACGCACGCCCCACGCGCAGCCAGCACCCGACGCCGCACCCGCCGAGCACCGCCCTAGCCGGCCGCCGCGGCAGCACATCGGAGACCCGCCTTGCGCCACATCACCACCCACGACGCGCCGGCCACCGGCCTGCGCGGCATCGCAGACACCAGCTGGCACGCCCGCGCAGCGTGCCACGGCATGGACGTCGAAGACGCCGACGCCGTGTTCTTCCCCGGGCCCCGGGACCACGAGGAGATCGCAGAGGCGAAGGAGCTGTGCGGCTGGTGCCCCGTACGCCGCGAGTGCCTGGACTTCGCCCTGGAGAACGTCCTCAAGGAGGGCGTCTGGGGCGGCCTCACCGAAGCCGAGCGGCGCCCGCTGCACGACGGACTGCACCAGCGCCTGGACTACCGGCGCGTGACCGCCTTCTTCCAGGGACGCGCCGTGCACCTGACCGAGGCCGAGCGGCAGGTCGTCATCGACCACGCCTACGTCCGGGGCTGGCAGCCCGACCGGCTCGCCGCCGCCCTGCAGATCAGCCACAAGCACGCCCGAGACCTGATCCGGCAAGCCGCCAACAAGGTCCTCGACCGCGACCGTAACTACGGCGTGCCCCGCCCCAAGAAGAAGCGGAAGAAGACCTCCAAGACCAAGGGCACCCCCGCGTCCGCAGCTCCCGTCACGCAGCAGCCGGCAGGCCGCCCGGCGGCGTCGCCCCCGACGCACGCCCCTCTCGGAAAGGCAGCATGACCCACCCCGTCCTCGCCTTCGGTGCTACTTCGGACCTCCCTCTCCTCCTCGCCGCCGTCGTGCCCGCCACCCTCGCGCTCGTGCTGACTGCCTGGACCATCCGGCGCCGGGGATCTCGCTCGCAGAAGCCTCTCGGCGGCCCGGCGGTCAAGGTCGCCGCTGTCGCCGCCCTCGGCTGCACCGCCTACAGCGCCGACACCTCGTGGCGGTTCGCGGCCGACTACCTCGACATGGCCGGCGCCGCCGAGCGCGCCGGCATGTTCGCCGCCGCCGAACTCGCCCTGTTCGCCACCGCGCTGATGGCGCGGCAGAACCTCGCCGTCCAGGGCGCCCCCGGCCTGCCGGGCACGCTGGTCTGGGTGATCACCACGGTGCAGGTGATCCCCGCCTACGCAGAGAGCGGCCCCATCGGCGGCACGGTCCGCGCCTTCGTCGGACCAGTCATGGCGGCGATGCTGTGGCACCTGGCCATGGGCATCGAACTGCGCCTGCGCACACCCGGTGCCGCCTCAAAAGGACTGATCGCCATCCTGGGCCGGGAGGCACGCGAGCGTCTCCTGTCTCGCCTCGGCATCGCTGCGCGAGACCGCGACGCCGCACAGATCACCCGGGACCGGGCCACCGCCCGTGCGGTCACCCTCGCCGCCCGCCTCGCCGAGCGCACACCCGAGCAGCAGCGGAACCGTCGAGGCCGGCGGCTGACTCGACGCCTGTCGAAGGCGGTCGGCAGGGCTTCGGTCGGCACCGACCCCCTCCAGCGAGCACAGCTGCTCGACCAGCTCGCCGCCCGGCGACACGCGCTCGCGCTCGCCACAGTCCCGCTCCCTTCTCCCTGGTCCCCGGCGCACAGCAGCGCATCAGCGGCCACGGTCCCCGCACAACCGACATCGAATGTGCCGGTCCCCGTCCCCGGTCCCGACGGTTCCGACGAGCCGGTCCCGGACCGAGGACCGACGCCTCCTCGGGGACCGGTCCCCGAGGAGGCGGACCCTGAAGCCAAGGTCGGCGCGGGGACCAAGGGCGACGAAACGGGAACGACCGCGGGGACCAAGCCCCCTGAAGACGACGCGGTCCCGGGGACCGGTCCCGCCGATCCAGAAGCCGCAGGGCGGGACACAGCGGCCACGAGGACCGACCGCAACGCGCGAGAGGTAGCAGCTCAGGACCCAGCTCAGGACCCAGATTCTCATCGGGGACCGAGCCTCGCGAAGTCGGGGACCGAGAGCGCCGAGGACCGAGGACCGACCGCCACCGAGTCCGGGACCGAGACCACCCAGGACCGAGGACCGACCGCCACCGAGTCCGGGACCGAGACCACCCAGGACCGAGGACACAAGGTCCCACTCCGCCGGAAGCCGGCCAGGAAGTCCCGGACGAAGAACAAGGACAACCGTGCCCGGTCCCGCTCTCCGCAGACGGAGCGCCCGGCACGCGAGCTGGGCGAGTCCGAGCGCCAGCTTGTCCACGAAGTGCGCCCCCATGTTCCCGCCTTGCTCGAACGGGACGGCAACGGAGCGATCACCCGGGTGCAGCTGCGCGAAATCATCCGCCGCCAGGGCCTGACGGGTGTCGGTAACGACCGACTCGGCCTCGTCCTCCAGGAGCTGCGGAACGAGGACATCACGACGACGAGGAGCACCGCCCGATGAAGACCTGCCACCAGTTCAACACCGTCCGCGCGGAGTACGAGCGAGAGATCGGGTTCATGCTCGCTCACTCCGAGCGGCACGCAGGCAGGTCGGCGGCGAAGTCCAGCGCGAAGCAAGCTGCCTCGGCGAAACAGCGGATGGCTCGCGCGCTCAACAGCCACGTCGGGCGCTGCCCCGAGTGCGACTGAACCGGCAAAACCCCAGTTCAAAGCCCATCCCCGCAAAGGTGGCCCGGCTCCGTGCCGGGCCACCGCCCCGCTTAGGAGGTACGCCGTGATTCCGCGTCCCCCTCGTTCTTCCGAGCCCACCGTCGCCGAGGCCGATGCCTGGGCGGAAGTCCTGGTCCGCCGGGAACTACTACACGCCGTCGTCCTCACGCCGACCGGGCAGTGGCTCGTCCAGGACCGCCCCGACGGGCCAGTCCTCGTCCTTGCCAGCCCAGCCGATGTCATCGCGCTGGCCGCAACCATCCAGCAGCGCACCCGCTCCACGAGGCCCGAATCCCGATGACGAACGCACGCAAGAACGGCAACACCCCGGAACCTGATCCCGACTCCAACTCGGTCTCGCGGCGAGCAAGTTGGGGCGGAAGCGTAGCTTCCGCCGAACCCACCCCCGAGGGGGCGGGAGAGGACCTGCACCGGGGGGCGCAGGTCCTTGAGGCTTCGACCGGGGGCGGATCGAAGCCAAGGCAGGAGGAGAAGCAGGCTGAACCGCGTGTACGCCGACAGCACGCTCCTCGCGCCCGCCAGCGTCCGCGCCAGTCGCCCGAGAAGAAGCGCCTACACCAGCCCAACACACGTTTCAATGATGATGAGTTCGCCCTGATCAAGTCCGCCGCCGCCCAGTGCAATCTGTCCCTCGCCGGGTTCCTCGCCCGCTCCGCGCTCGCCGCCGCCCGCGACCTCAACCGCACCAGCGCCGAGATCGCCGACGAACGCGAAGTCATCACAGCCCTGTTCGACAGCCGACGCCGGCTCGGCTGGGCCGGCAGCAATCTCAACCAGGCAGTCAAGGCGCTCAACTCCGGTGCAGACGTTCCTCAGCTCGAAGCGGCCGTCGCCGCCGTACGGCGTGCCGCCGACACCGCCCACGAAGCCGCCACACGGCTGATCGAGCACCACGGCTCATGATCCCCAGCGTCAACCCGTCCGGGTCGGATACCCGAGGTCTCCTCTACTACCTCTACGAGACCGGCAAGTACGAGGATCACACCGATCCCCATCTCGTCGCCTCCTTCGACGGCATGTCCCCCGACCCCGGCCGCGACCCGAGCGCCACCCTCACAGACCTCCAGCAGCTCCTGGACCAGCCCGTGATGGCCCTCACCAAGCACGCCCGCCCGGCCAAGCACGTGTGGCACACCTCCGTACGCGCCGACCCCGGCGACCGGATCCTGTCCGACGAGGAGTGGGCCGACATCGCCCGCCGCATCGTCGCCGCCACCGGCATCGATCCCGGCGACGGACAGCCCGGCTGCCGCTGGGCAGCCGTACGCCACGCCGATGACCACATCCACATCGTCGCCACCCTCGTCACCGAGGACGGCCACCGCCCCGACGACTTCCGCTCCGGCGCCCGCGCCCAGGCAGAAGCCCGGCTCATCGAGAAGGAACTCGGCCTCCGCCAGGTCGCACCCGGCGACGGCACCGCAGCCCAACGGCCCACCAGCGCCGAACGCCACAAAGCCGAGCGGCAGGGTCGCGAGCGCACCGCCCGCGAGGAACTGCGCGAAACCGTACGACGGGCGGTGGCCGGCGCGAGGAGCGACGAGGAGTTCTTCGACCGGCTCGCCGCCGCCGGCCTCCTGATCCGCAAGCGCGCCGCCCCCTCTGGCGATCTGCTCGGATACAAGGTCGCTCTGACCGATGACCTGAACAAGGACGGCGAGCCGGTGTTCTACCCCGGTGCGCGCCTGGCCCCCGACCTGTCGCTGTCCCGCATCCGCGAGCGCTGGGCCGGTGACGCGCAGGACGTTCCGGCTGCCCGGCGGGGGGATGCGATCCGTACGGGGCCGGGCAGTCCGGCCGCCGCACGCCGCGGAACGGCCTCGGCCGTGTGGCAAGCCGTGCTCGTCGTCGAGCACGGCGAGGACGCGGTCGCCGCCGCTCACATCGCAGCGGCCGGCGAGGTACTGGATGCCCTCGCGAAGACCTCCGCCGCCCACACCCGCCGCGAACTGCGCGACGCTGCAACGGCTTTCGAGCGGGCCTCGCGCTCTCACGTCCGCGCCGTGCGCGGGCACGATCGAGCCCTGCGGCAGGCCGCCCGCGACCTTGTACAGGGCGGCCCGGCCCTCGGCCGCGGCGAGGACGGTGCCACTACGGCTATGGCGATCGACATGCTGTTCTTCCTCATCACCACCGCCGCGCACTGGCATGCCAGGAAGGGACACGCCCAGCAGGCCGAGGCCGCTACTCAGGCCGCCGCGCACCTGCGCGCCGCCTATCAGGCCGCCGCCGCCCAGCCCCTAGGCGTGCTCTACCAGCGTGGCCGGCGTCTGAGCCGGCCGATGCTCCAGCGGCAGACCGTGCTGCTGCGCGAGGCGCTGCCGGAGCTGGCCGAGCAGATCCTCGCCGAGCCCGGCTGGTACGCCCTGGCGGCGACCATCGCGGAAGCCGAAGCCGCCGGCCACAACGCGGCCCTCCTTCTGTCCGACGTTGCCGGCCGCCGCGAACTCGGCACCGCGGACTCCGTCAGCGACGTGCTCGTGTGGCGGCTGCGGCGCACGGCAGACCTGCCCGCCGATGCCGCTGGCGTGCCCCGGAGCCGCGTCGCAATAAGCCCATCCGAGGCCGCCAGGCCGGCACCCCGGTCCACCTCGCCTAGGAACCCACGAGACGGGGAGGCATCGGGTAACACACTGTGAGTGGTGGCCATCGTCGAGAGCAGGATGCTGCCGCCTGCGGATCGTAACCCGCTTGCCTCGTGGGACGTCCCAGTCGTAGCGGACGTACGAGGAAGGCGTCTCTAACGCAAACGGTAGGGCCGGGTTACCGGAGGGAAGCGTCTCCTTGGATGTGGCCGGCCTTCTCGGTCAGTGCGTCGAGTCGCTGATACAGCCTCGTCGCCTCCGGGAACCCGTTCCCTCCCCGAGCCATCGTGCTCGTGAGCACTCTACTCAGTGCCTTCATGTCGGCCACCACACTCTGGGCAACGGCAGTCACGTCGGATGCTCCCTCCACCGCCATGTCCAAGCTCTTCCTCTCAAGGTGCTGAATCCCGTTCATGAAGCGCTCTCTGGCTTCGCTTCGCTCCTCGTCAGTTACCGACGCATCTGTGCAGCCACGCAACGCGAACGCACCCACTTCATCCGCTAGGGCGCGAGCCGGATGCAGAAAAGGCTCGGTAGACATCGCGTCGCACCTGCCGAAGCCACAGTTCGCAGCTGCTCGATGCCTGCTTGTCCGCCTGGTACGTAGCCCCTTTGACGGCTATGCGCGCCGCGCCCCAGCCTCCGACGGCACCAAGGGCTGCCGCGCCGATCGCCCCGACGAATCCGACTACCGCAGCGTCCATGTCACGTCCCCATCCCCAAAGATCCCGCTGTTGAGGCTAGTGACCTCGCGCAACGTAACTGTGAACTTCGTGAATTGAAACCGCCGGGCGTGGGGCACGATCATGAAGCGCGCAGGACGAGGTGCCGAGGTAGAGGAGGACGCCAGGGTGTTTCACCGGATACGCCGCAGGGCCAAGGAGCAGAGCGAAGCTCAGAAACAGTGCGCCGAGCTGTACGCGCAGCTGCAGGGCCAGGTCCCGCCCGGCTTCGGAGTGCCGGCGCCTGAGCCGGAGTCCGCCGAGCCGGCCGTCATCGTGGACGACTTCCTCCCGCCGGAACTGCGGGTGCCGAGCCACGACCAGGTCGAAGGCAAGATGATGCCGTGGAAGCAGCCCCTCGTCCTCGACGGCGAGATGGCCGCCTGCACCGAGTGCGGCGCATACCGGGACTGGCTCATCCTCTCCACCCGCGGTGAGATCTGGCTGCGCTGCCGGGCCGGACACCAGCAGCAGGAGACCCGCATCGACACCGCCTGGTACAACCGGCACTCCGGACCGGCGGACGCGACACACGCCACGTTCGAGGACTGCCTGCGCCACCTCGGGCACTGACCACCACTCCTACGACCCCACCGGGCCCGCGGGCCCGCACTGACCACCCGTCGCCTAGCACCAAGGGGTCAGTTCCGTCATGCGCGTTCGCGTCGCCACCACCCCGCCTGCTCGACCCGCGCGACCTCGGCAGCGGCTACCTTCCCAAGCCGGAGCGTCCGGCCCAGCACGACGACGTCACTGTCACCGGCTGCCCGGCCCTGAGCGAGCTGGGCGGCGACGCGGCGACTGGCGGCACGCTCGCCTTCCCGCACAAGGCGAAGGCGGACTTCACCTACGGCGGCAGCTCCTCGGAGATCTCCGAGGAGCTGTACAGCGACAGCGCGAAGAAGCTCTCCGACGGCATCGACCGGATCTTCGACGCCATGACCGGCTGCCCGACCTATCAGGTCGTCGCGGGCGGCACCCCGGTCGACGTGACCTCGCAGAAGCTGCCCGCACCCCACGCCGGCGGTGACGAGCAGTGGATCCAGCTCCTGACGTTCATCGCCGAGGGACGGAGCACCGTGGTCAAGCAGACCGCGATCCGCGACGGCAACCTGCTGCTGGTCGTCTCCGGCTCCCCGGCTCTGGTCGACCGCCACCTCGACAAGGCCCTCGCCAAGGCCAGGGCAACAAGCTGACCTGCGTGCACGTCACGCTGCTGCCTCCGACCACCGCAGGTCGGGGGCAGCAGTGCGTTACTGGCTGACGCGTTGAGCGGCGCGAGCGGCTTGGCCTGGTACCCAGGCTCGGACCTGGCCGGGCTGGACGTAGAGCATGTTCGGGTTATGACTGTGCGGCCCGTAGCCGCTGGAGGCGTTCACGAGCAGGTACGCGCCTGCGGGAACGTGATAGTTCCAGAACCAGGCGTCCTGCTGCCGCCCGGTGTCGCACCAGGTCACGACAGCTTTGGAGCCACGGCGGCCGTGCTGGTAGACCCGCGTCACCTGGAGGAGTTGCCCCTGCCCGGAGCTTCAGTGCTGCTGAAATGCCTGCCACTGCGCCGCGAGGGCAGCCGTGCGCTTGCGGCGTGAACGGACCGTCAACATCAACGGGCGGCAATTCTTCCTGGGCATCGAAGACCGATCGGCCACTTCACCCGAGAAGCAAGAAGGTCCGGCACCCCCAACTGAGAGGGTGCCGGACTGCGATCGTCGAGAGTTGTGCGCGGGACGTTACATGGCCGGCGCGCGCAGGAGGCGCTCCTGGGTGGCCTCGGGCAGTACCCGCCGCAGGACCGGTGCGGTCGAGCTGAGGGAGGCGGCGAAGGCGGCGACGAGATCGTGCGGGACGCTGGCTGCGAACGATGCCGCCCACAGACACGGTGCGCCGAGCGCGGGCTCGGCCCACGCCTGCCATCCGGCCGGTCCCGTCTCGTCATCCTCGGCGGACAGGGCCCGCGGGTCGGCGTCCTGGATGAGGGGCGGGACCTCGCCGAGGCAGATGTGCGAGGTAAACGTCGGGTCTGTCGCCGCCGCCTCGGGCTGGTCGATGTCGCGGAACCATCCGTGGGCGGCGACAGCGTCAAGGACCAGTTCGGCTCCGGCGAGCGGCACGGCAGGCTGGTCGCTTGCGTCGAGCGCGATGAGGAAGTCGACCACCGCCTCGCCGGGGACGTCACGGGTGAAGTAGGCCGACCACTGGGCGAGCGGGCTGCTCGCCTCGGCTCGGGCGGAGATCTGCCAAGCGATCGGCAGCTCGCCCAGGTGGAACGGCTCGTCCGCCAGGCCCCACTGGGCCCAGCGCAAGGCGTCGGGACTGACGTGCAGGACGGTGCTGCGCAGGACTTGGCGGTCCTCCGGTGCCTCGTCCGGCTCGTGCCGTCCGCGGACGATCGTCAGGCTCGTCCAGCCCAGGCCGGCGAGCGCGTCGGCGACGACGTCGTAGAGGCGTCCGTCGTCACCGGCCAGGTGCCGGGGGCCGACCCAGAACGCGGGTTGGCCGCCGCGCGGGGTGGACAAGTCGGGCGGGGAGTCGGGCTGCAGGGCGCCTCCAAGGGCTCGGTGCGGGTCTAGTTGCCGCCGGCGCGGCGGCGGGGGCGGCGCGGGGGCGCCTGGACCGGGCCCTGCCACGTCAGCTTGATGGCGACCTCCGGCGGAAGGTGGCCGAGCTGTGCGTCCTCGTCACGCCCTTCGGCGAGGTATACGACGGTCCGGCCAGTCTCGTCGACCGACTGCAGGACCTGCGCCAAGCGGTGCGCCATCGGGAAGAACGGGTTCATGGCCTGGCGGACCGGTGTACTCCGGTCGCAGCCGGACAACAGGTCGATGAGATCACCGACGGTCATCTCCGGGGACGTCACGAACAGCCTCCTGGGGTGCGGGGAAAACGGGGCAGTGGAACGGGACGGGCTGGCCTTCGGTACGGCCAGCGCTCACAGGGGGGGGACTACGTGTCGGTGTCCGCGCTGTCAGAGGCGGCGTGAGGTCTCCAGCACGCGCGCTACGGTGGCGGCGACGATGTCGGCCGGCGTCTCGGTGTCGAAGGACAGGTGGTAGCCGCGGACCTTGGCGGTTCCGGTGACAGCGATCTTCCATCCCTCGCCGTCCGTGCCGGGGCGGCCGAGCGGGAACCATCCGAGGTAGAACCGGCCGTCCTTGGAGCTGACGTGCACATCCGCGCGATCATCGACGATCAGGTGGAAGTCCTCGGCGGAGAACTGGTCCATGACCAGGGTCGGCTGACCGGGGCCGAGCTGCCACTGCCGCGGTCGCAGGGCTTCGACGGTGGTGGAGAAACCGGGGCCCGCAGGGGCTACGGTCACGGGCAATCACCTCTCTGACCTGGGGCTTCTTGCAAGGTCGTCTACGTTGACATGCCCTCGCGCCCGTTGGCCAGTCTTTCCGTGATGTTTCCTGTCTGCCCCCGGCGAACTGATGGATTACCGCCTTGCAGGGTCCCAGATTTCACTTCACAGTCTCAGGCCTGACTGCATATCAGCAGGACATATGAAGCGGTATTGAGACGGAAAACTATGGTGCCGTAGACGTGCAGCAGCACCAGCCACTGCGACTGTCGGTCAGATGTGCGGACTCACTGTCTAAATCGATGCGGGTGTTCGAATTTCCTTGCATCCCGGGGTGAACCCTGCCGTAGCGCGTTGACCATAGCCGTTGACGGCGGCTAAACACTTCGGGTGGGGCGAGAGATGAACAGGCATGAACGCCATCACAGCCCTGGTGCAGGGGTTTGAGGAGGCAGCCTTCGTGCGGCACGTGTTGCCGTGGCAGTCTGCCTGCTGCGTCTTACTCATCGTTGGAGTGGTGAAATTCCTTTCGGAGAGGTCGCGCCGCAAGACCCTGCTGGCCATCACCACGCAGGCGCCGCCCGGCACCGTAGTGACCCAGGAGGGCGGCATGGGGGGCCCGAAAATGTGCATTCAGGTCGGAGTCGGGGCAGTGCCGCTTCTGGAGCGGGACTCATGACGCCCCGAATCCCGCCGAGGCACCAGGATGAGATTGCGGCCCTGTACATGCAGTTCCGCGGTGGCATGGTCAAGTTCGCGGACCGGTTGCTCGGTAGCGATCGTCACATGGCTCACGACCTGGTTCAGGAGACATTCAAGGCCGCTGCCCTGCAGTGGGGCACCTTGCGTACCCGTACCGAGCGCCTTCAGCGGGCGTGGCTGTACCGAGTGCTGAAGAACAAGGTATTCGACCAGTGGGGAGCAGCCAGACGCTTTGTAGACAGCGTCAGCGGCCAGGACATGGTGACCGACCTGGATACGCCACGGACGGCGATCTCCAATCTCCTTTTGCAGAAGTGCTGGAAGGTCATCGACAGCATGCCTTGTGCTCAACGACGGGTGGCACTCATGAAGTGGCAGGGCGAGTGGACCAACCGTGAGATCGGCGCACACTTGGACATCGCTCCGAGCACCGTACGGGTCCATCTGAGGAACGCGCGGAACACGCTGGTCGCGGAACTGGGGGACGAGGTCGTCTTCCCATCTGAGTGGAGGGACGACGACGATCCAGGAGAGGAGGCAGCAGGATGAGGAACGCCCAGGACTGGTCGGACGTGCCCAACCTCCCGTCTCGATCAAGCATGTCCGTCAGGGCTGACGCCCTCCTCAAGCAACTCGACCGCGTAGTGGATGCGCAGGTTTCGACGCAGAGTGCTACTGAAGGCTTGAATGAGTTTAGGAAGTGGATGGCCGAGGAGAGGCCGTTCCTCCAGGAGCAATGCGAGCAGTCGGCGCCGTTTTCCGAGGATCAGCTACATGAAGCGGCAGGGCATATGGCGCATGAGCTGCGGCAACCGATGGCCCGGGACGACTTGTTGCTGGAGCGCCACGAGGAATTTTACGCAATCGACGAAGCATTGGCGGAGCTGGGCAGAACCACCGACGGCGTGCGACGACCGCGGCGCACCGGACTGCTCGCCTTCACCGGCCCGGCCGGACTGGGCAAGACGGCGCTCATCGCGGAAGTGCGCGCCCAAGCCGCGGCACACGGGTTCACGGTGCTCTCGGGCAAGGGCGGCGAGAAGGAGCAGGCGTTCGCGTTCCACGTGGTGCGTCAACTGGTGCAGCCCGCCTTGGCAGCGATGGACGAGGCGGAGCGCCGTGCCTTCCTCTGTGGTTGGTACGACATCGTCGCCGCCGCACTCGGACTCAAGGCACCAGAGCCCGCTCGGGCACCGGACCCGACCGGCGTGCGCGACGGCCTCGACTGGGTCATGACACGCCTCACGGTCAGGAACGCGCCCGTCGTCCTGCTCTTGGACGACATGCACTGGGCCGACGTCGAGTCTCTGAACTGGATCGCTTCCTTCGCCCCACGAGCCGAAAATCTCCCGCTGCTGATCGTCTTCGCCTACCGGCCGGACGAACTGCCGGCCGAGGCCACCACTTTCCGCGCGCTCATGGAGCGTCACAGGAACCGTCCCTACGCCCTGAAACCACTCACGCCGTCCGGCGTGGCACGAATCATCAGGGAGAAGGTGAGCGAGGGAGCCGCAGACGTGTTCTGCAAGGAATGCTGGATGGTGACCGGAGGGAGCCCGTACGAGGTCGTTGAACTCGCCATTCGGCTCGGCGAACGTCAAGTAGCAGGCATGCACGATGAGTTGCCCGTGGTGCGGGAACTAGCCTCGGCAATCAGGGGCCGCGGGCTGATCGAGCGACTGCAAGGGCTCGGTGCGGCGACTGTCCGCTTCGCGTGGGCCGCCGCCGTTCTGGGCACCCCCATCTCGCCGGATCTCGCGGCTACCCTCGCGGTTATCAATAGCGAGGAGGCTGCCGATGCCATCGGGGCACTGCGCGCCGCACGAATCCTGGCAGACACCCCCGGACAGGGCGGTGGCCTGGAGTTCGTACATCCGCTGATCGCCTCGACGATCTACCGGGCCATTCCCACGGCCTTGCGAGTCGCTATGCACAATTTCGCGGCTGAAGCCGCCCTCGCTACGGGGTTCGGTCCCACCGCCGCTGCCCAGCATCTGCTGGAGGTGCCCTGCGAGGGCAGGCCCGAAGTAGTCGAATGTCTGCGGGATGCCGCGCGGGAGTACCTTCGCGCGGGGGCGCCGGAGGCCGCTCGCCGAGTCCTGAGCCGGGCGCTGCTGGAGCCGCCCCTCCCGGAGAACCGTGCGGCGATCCTCCACGAACTGGCCTGCTCGACCTCCCTGATCGATCCCAGGGCCACAGTCAGTCATCTCCGGGCAGCTCTGTCAGAACCCGGAGTTGACCCCGATCTGAGGGCCTCCATTGTCCATCGGCTGACGCAGGCGCTGGCCCACACCGACCAGGTAGCCGAGGCGGCGGCGCTGGCCGCCGACGAGGCACGACAGGCGACCAACCCACGCATCCGGCTGCGTATGCAGGCCGATCACTTCGTATGGAGCGCGCTCCGCATCGACGAGCCCGACTCGCCCGCCCGCTCACGCCGGCTGGCGCGGCTGGCCGAGCGCCTGACCGGCCGCGGCCTGGAGGAGCGGTACATCCTGGGCCTGCGAGCCTGGGACGCCATGATGCGTGGCGAGCCACGGCAATCCGTCCTCTCGTATGCGGAGGATTCCCTGCGCGGCGGACTGAGCTGGACTGATGAGAATTGGGGCTTCGAGGTACCCGTTTCCGTCGCCCTCGTCTTCATGTATTGCGACCAGCCACGACGGGCCGAGGAGCTGTTCGCCGAGGGGATGGCCGAGTGCGAGGCCAAAGGCTGGCGCGGCTCCCACCTGGCTGTCGGACAGACCCTCTTGGCCTACATCCTCTACCGTCGCGGCTGTCTTACCGAAGCAGAGGCACTGGTACGGGAGGGCCTACGCACTGCAGACCGGGTGGAAGGCGCGGTGCCCGCCCAGTGGTTCGCCATCGGCATCCTCATCCAGACCCTTGTCGCCCTCGGGCGGACGGCGAACGCGCGTGAGCTCGCCAATTCCTACCACTACGGCGAGGTGGTTCCGAATGCCGTCATCTACCCGGAGCCCCGCACGGTGTACGCCGAACTGCTCCTGGCCGAGGGGCGGCTGTCCGAGGCAGAGTGCCTCCTGTCCGACGTCGGGGACTGGCTGGAGTCCCGGAACTGGCGCAACCCGGCCTGGTGCCCCTGGCAGTTGCACCTGGCGTCCGCTCTCGCCTCCACCGCTCCCGACCGGGCGGTCCGCCTCGCCCGGGAGGCCGTCCAACGGGCCCGGCACTTCGGTGCGGCCTCCGCGATCGGCCAGGCACTCCACACCGAGGCCGAAGTGACCGGCGGACGGGCAGCACTCGACCTGTACGCCGAGGCCGTCGACCACCTGGAACGGTCTCCTGCCTCGTACGAGCTTGCCCGGGCCCTGGTCGGATACGGCGCCGCCCTGTACCGGAACGGCCAGCCACAAGAAGCCGCAGACCGCCTCTACCAGGGCCTGGAAGCAGCTGTCCACTGTGGCGCCGAGGCACTGGCCGACCACGCCAGAGAGGAACTCTCGGCAGCCGGACTGCGGCCGCTGCGCCACGTGCAGAGTGACACACTCACCGCTCATGAACGACGCGTTGCCGAAATGACGGCCCAAGGCCACCCAGCAGCGGTGGTCGCAAAGCAACTGCGCATCACCGAACAGGGTGTGAAGCGACTCCTCTCCTCTGTCTACCGCAAGATCGGCACCGACAACACCGGTCTCGCCACAGACCTAAATACACTCTCCCGCTTGTAACGATGCCGCGCAGCGCCCGTCGGCCCAACGGTCAGGCCCGAAAACGGGCGCCGCGCGACTCGTGTCCGTAGTCCGAGCCGGGCGTCCAATCACCCGGCAATTCACTCTGCTTGCGGACTCAACGAACGAGGCGGACCAGGAGTGAGGAAACAGTACTGTTTCGCCGCTTAGGAAATGACACAAAGCTGAGACAGTACTCAGACGCCACGGCGTGAGACTGTCCCAAAATGTGCAGGCCATCGCGTCGCTGCATGACACGGAAGTTGAGAACACACCTCGGTGCGGGATCTCAAATTCGGCTGCACAGTCTCATTGCCCCGCTTCATATCGGCTGCACTTATGAAGCAGTCGTGAGATTTCGCAGGTCCGCGACCCGCTCATTGGGCGTCGTCTCGGTTCGCCGTTCTGAGGGCTCCCAAGCCTCGTAAGCTCGGCGACGTGACTCCTGAGATCGATCCCCACGATCCCCGCTGGACGCTGCTTCCCGCGACCCTCACTATCACCGTGCCCCACTCCACCGACCTGGCGGAGCTCGGGCACCGGCTCGTCAACGCGGTGTGCACGGCTTCGACGACTGAGGACGAGCTCGGTCCGGCCCGGCCACTGACCCTCTCCTTGTGGCAGTTGGAGCTCCAGACCGCCATCGTGGCCCAGGTCATGGCGCGGGCCGAGCGCGCCCGCCGACTTGACGTCATGGACGGCCGAGAGATCGTCCGCTACGGCATGGCCCTGTGCGCGCTGAGGCTCGACGAGCCTGAGGGCTGGGCCGGCTTGGACACGCTGGCGCGCGTCAAGCGCGCCGTGGACATCGCTCTCGGGCAGCCCGACGACCCACTGCTCCAGGCTGTGGTCATGCCGATCTCCGAGCGGGAGTTGCGGGAGACTCTGACTGAGGAGATCGCCCTCTTCGAACCAGCCACGCGATCGGACCCTGTCGATTACCGCTGACCCACGGTGATTCGGTGGCCAAATCTCAGTACCGGTGGCCAATCAGCCACCAACCTGAAAGGGGCCGGTCAGCCTGTTCACTCTTTCGAGTGCGTCAGACGTGATGCAGCCTTCCCCATGGACAGTCTCCTAGCAGCGCGTCTAGTCAGCCACGGGGAGCAATGATGACCAGCCCAGACGTCACGCTCAGCCTCCGATGCCGCGATGGTGCAGCGCACGAAGATCGATGGACGAGAGTTTCAGCCGATCCCACGCACCCTGCCCCGTGATCGCACTGCACGTGCGACCCCGAAACGTGCGCGCACGGGAAGACCAGCCCCTAGACTGCGCGCTATGTCCGATGCCGCAGAAGCCACGCCTCACGTCCGTGGGTCGTACGCGCGCGCGACATCTATCAAGCCTCTCGCTGATGTCGATCTGCTAGTTCAGTTGGGGCCCATCCCGGGGGCGAGCCCTCGGGCCACGTTGCGGAACTTGCAGCTCGCCGCAATTCAGCTGCATGGCAAGCTCATCCGCCACGGGATCGTGGAGTTCCCAGCTGGGTCAGGAAAGTCCCAATCGCTGGGCGCGCTGCTGCGCAGGGCCCTGGTCCTCAGGGACGCGAAGGCGATTCTTGACGAGGCGCAGGATCAGCGGGCAACTGCTGATCTCGCCCAGCGTCTTCTCTCTTCCGCCGAGAAGGACACTCGGCTTCCGTCGATCACAACGCCAGTGAGTCGTTCGACGACGATCTGGGGAGCCGGCCCCGTGCCAGCTCCCGACGAGTTGGCGGCGGCCAACGAGGCCGTCTCGCTGTTTTGGCTCGTCGCAGTAAACCTGCTCTCCGAGCATCTTGCCTCAGGCCGCTATGAGTTGGGTTCTCACGCACCACCACATGAGTCCTCACCATGCGGGGTGATCGGCCTATCTGCGCCTCGGGTACCGCGGGCACCGGGAGGACTGGCTGATCTGCCGGTTCTTTCCCACATGTGCGTGCTTGCCGCCTGAGCTGTTCGGCTACGGGCGCCTGACGCCCGTAGTTTCGAGAGGTACACCAGTGGACGGCCTCACCTTGTTGGTGTTGGCGGTGGTTGGGCTCATCACTCTTGTGCTCGTGATGGGCGAAAGACTGGCCAGCGACGTCGAGCGGTTTTTCACTACGTGGATCGGCGTCTTCCAGCGACTCCGTGGTCTTCTTCGGAGGCGGCCCCCTCCGAGTGGCCACAACAGCGAGGACGGTGATCGCTGAGCGACACAGGGGACCACCACCGGCCTGTAGCAAGCAGACCGTCCAGCCCACACCGATGAACTCCTACCCTCAAGGTTGCCCAAGCCAGCTGCCTCGTCGTCGGCATCGGATCCGGCAGGGGCGAGTGGCGCCTGCCTCGGTGCAGTTCGTGGTCGACCGTGAGGAAGAGGTCATCGTCAGGCCGTACGGACGCCCCGACCAGGACGGTGCAGTGCCCGTACGCGCCGAGGGCCTTGCTGCCGGCCGCCAGCTGCGCCCACCCCTCGCGGAGTCTTCTGAGTCCAACGTCGCCGCCCTTGGCCTCGATCAGCCAGTACAGCTCCTCCGTCTCGTGGAGGACCCACAGGTCGGGCAGCTTCTTTAAGAATGCCGCCGGCTACCGGCTGGGCATGAAGATGACCGAGTGGGCCTGCCGATCGCTGCTGGGCCTTCTGCGGAGATCGAGGTCGACACTGCCCAGGACCGCGGGGCCTGGCGACTCGCAGTCAGACCGTACCGGGTGAACAGGTTCTCCAGCCCGGCACGCCGCTCGACGTACGACTCGCGCGGTCGGCGGGGACGGGCACGGTGCGCAGCTGCGCGGTGGGAGCCGGGATGCCGGGGTGTCACGGGGTGTGCGCCGAGGTAGGCGTACAGCGGGGAGACGCGGGCGACGCGAGCGCAGTGCCAGGAAGGCGAGCATCTGGGCGCGGGCGGCACCGATGAGCGCGTCGTCGCTGTCGCCGAGGCGATCGCGCGCTGCGCTCGGTGCCGTGCGCGTAGACCGGATTCCAGGTCAGGCGCCGACTCTTGGCCCCCGGCAATCGCCATCGCCCGGCGCACCCCAGGACTGCGCGCCGAGGACCAGCCGCGCTGCGGCGGCGCCGGAAGCCGGCGGCGGCCTTCGGTGAGGGAGCGGTACCGGCCGCCGCGGTGGCCAGTCCGCCCGCAGGTCCTTGCAGGATCTGCTGCGGATCGTGCGCGCCCTGCCTGACCAGGGCCGGCTCGACGGGCGGCTGACGGACTACCTCGGGCAACGTGGTCACGGCGTCAATGCTCAGCAGGCCGGACGCCCCGGGTATTCCGACCGCGAGTTCCAGGCGGTCATGGCCGCCGCCCGCTCGGACGTGGTCGCAATCCGCGACCGGCTCGCAGGGGGCGAGCGGCTGCTGGAGCAGTTCCTCACCGAGCCCGAGACTTGGCCGCCGCCGAGCGAGATCAAGGGGCGCGGCTGGAGATGATGGCGCGCACCGGCCGGGTCCAGGTGGACTATCGAGGACTGCCGGTGGGCGGCTTCCCGTTGGCCTGCTACGCCCTGGCGAGGCAGCTGTTCGTGGTCGACCAGGACCTCGCCCCGCTGCTGTGGTACGCGGCTGGCCTGAGCGGCCGCAACCCGGAGACCTTGAAGGAACTGCCCGCCACGCACCGGGTGGTGGAGAAACGGGCGGTGGCGGTGATGACGCTGACCAAGCGGCGCCGGGGCAAGGCCAACTCCCGCAGCACGATGCACTGGAGCGTCGATCCGGATCCGGCCCCGGCAGCTGAAGGCGATGGGGAGTTTCTACCTGATGCTGCACCGGATGATGGCCCGCAGCCGGGCGTTCTCGGGCACCTCCTCGGTGTGGTCGATCTGGGCAGGCAACGGCCGCAGCGCCGTCCGGCATGCCGCCACCGGCGGACACACCGGCCTGTTCGACGCCGAGCTGGCCCGCAAGCTCAAGCTCGGCGCGTGGGCGCAGCGCCACGGCTTGGTCGCCGACGACGGGGCACCGCTGGAGATGATGCTGACCCGCATGAAGAAGACGGTCGAGGCCCGCACGGCCAAGCGCGTGGGCGGGCATCTGCCGTCCGCACGGCTGACCAACACCGCGCAGACCTCCTACGCGCCCTACCTGCGGGCGGATCCGTTCATCACCGAGTGGGCCGCCGAGGTGCTCACAGAGGCGATCACTGATGCCGAACGGCACGCCCGCGAGGTCGTCGTCCGGCTGGGAGGGGCCGATGCGGGCGGTGCGCCAGCACACCGCCATCACCGCCGCCCTGCCCCACCTGGCCGCCGAAGGACACGCGGCCGTCCTGCTCGCGCGCCCCGGGGCCACCGGGTGCGGGAGCACCGGAGCGCTCCTAGCCTGAGGGAAACCGCAGCTCACAAGGGAGGGCGGCCGTCATGCCTCTCTGGAAGGGCCACATCAGCTTCGGTCTCGTGTCCGTGCCCGTGCCCGTGCCCGTCAGCCTGGTCCCGCCGAACCGAAGCACTACCAGCAACAACAACTACCAACAGGTGGGCGTCATCGTTCTGCGCCCGCCGAGCGAATCGCGACCTTGGTGACGAACTCTGCGATCGAGTCGTTCACGACCGCCTCTGCCTCGTCCATGATGAAGTGCCCGGCATCGCGAACGAGGACGGATCGGAAGTTCGCGATACGACCGGCAAGGTCGTCCAGGTATGGCGTGGAGGTCTCGTCGCTGCGAACATGACGCATTGGGGTTGTGGCGTCGACGTAGGTCGCCTGCAGGGCGAGGACGGGAACGGTCGGCCCAATGCGGTCGATCGCAGTGTCGTACTCGTTGATGTCCCAGTGCTCGATGGCCTGACCGTAGCTCACAAGCTCCGGGGCAGGCGTGTGATCGATTTCCGCGAGCATCTTGGCGCGGCCTTTCGCGTCCAGGTCGCTGTGCAAGGCTGCGAAGGTGTCTCGCAGGAAGCCCTTGAACTGCTCGTCCGCAAGAGCAGCAGGCTTGTCGGTACGATCGGCCCTCCTGCCCCCGTCGAGGAGAACGACACCGAGCGTGCGATCCGGCCGGTCTGCAGCTATCTGCAGCGCAACGCGGGAACCGAGGCTATGACCGGCCACAACGACATCTCCGAGCTCGAGCGTCTCGATGAGGTCCTCGATGTCACGCGCCGACTGGTCGATGCTGAAGTCCGCATACTCGCCTGAGGATTCGCCATGACAGCGCTGATCCACGGCGATCACGGTGAACCGATCGCTCAGCCCGCGTGCCTGCGCGTCAAAGTCGGAACGGTTGCAGAAGCTGCCATGCACGAAGATGATGGCCGGTCGCTTGTCCCCATGGCTGTCGTAGGCGATGCGCGCGTCGGGGAAGTCGAGAAATGTCACTGTTGTGTCTCCAGTTCGAGATGGCGGGCGGCGCGGGTGCCCGCGCGTCAACTCGGTTGCGCGAGCGGGTTGCTTGTCGAGGCCCTGAAGGTGATGGCCGACTATCTCCTCAGCGGTCAATGAGCTGCCGCGAGTTCATTCGACGTCCGTGAGGACCACCTCGCCCATCCGGGCGTTGAGCACGCCGGTGAATTTCCTGATGCTCCAGCAAAAGTGCTTCCACCTCTTCGGTGGAGGCGTGCTCGCTGTCGAGCAGCGTCTGCCATGCCGTTGCCGGGAGCCGCCCGGGTGACACGGAGACGAGGCGGCGCAACGAGGGGAAGGCGGCTGTGGTCACCGAACCGTCCGCGCCGACCTGGAGATCGGCCGCGGCGTTGGAGAGGATGGTCTCGAAGTCGATGTTGAGGAAGCTCGGCTGGATGACGAACCTTGGCCTCGCTGTGCGAGAGCGGGTGGGTGAGTAAGCCCTTGAACCGTGCGTTGATCGACACGACCACGGCGCCGAGCTGGTAGGCCGCGAACACGGTCACCGCCCATTCCAGCGGATTCGGCGTTCACAGCGCGATCACGTCGCCCTTGCCGATGCCGTAGGCGCTGAGTCCGCCCGCCGCCCTGGCGGTCAGAGAGCGCATCTCGTCGAAGGTGACACGCTGATCCTCGAACACCCATCCGCAGCCGCCGGGCCAGCGTTCCGCTGCGGCGTCTATGGCGGCACCGACGGTCAATTCCGTCAACGGCAGCGAAGCTGGAGGCAAAGGCACGGACGTCATTGCGAGCGGCACCTCCCCTCTGGATCGATCGGGAAGCGGCGGCCGTCAGGGTGACCGTCGCTGATGTCGATGTTGGAGTCCAGCAGTACTCACGGGCAAGAGATTTAGGTTTCTGGCAGTCCCTCTGTCCGCGTACAAGGTCACGCGCAATGACCCGTACAAGGCCACCTACAAAAGTCGGGTGCCACACCGAGGGGGTCGGCCGATAGCTGCCGAGCCAGGCCGGGCCGTTTCGTTGACTGCTTCCACGGTGTGGGCAGTGTGGACTTGAACCCGACGTATGAAAGGTTCTGGCGTGGCTGTTGCTCCGCCGGTTCAATGTCACCGTGTGTAGAGACCGTCGAGGCGGCCGCGGGCCAGGACCGGGCCCCTCACGGTGGCGAGCACCGTTCGGGGCTTGGCTGTGTCCAGCGTTGCGCCGCCTACCGCCGAGGTGATGGCGGTGGGCAGGGCGAACAGTTGGAAGACGTACCGGTGCACGCCATGTCCCTTGATCGGTTCGGGGCCCATGTAGCCGCGGCCCATTGTTGAGCGAAGTACCCGCACTCCCTGGACCGGACTGCCTGCGGCGTTCAGAGCTCCGGTGGGCAACGTGACGAGATCGGGTTCGAGTAGGGCAGCACAGTGGACGAACGGGGTGCGGGTGGGAGAGTCGATGTCCTCGACGACCAGCAACAGTTCGGCGGTGCCTTCAGGTGTGTCGTTCCAGGCCAAAGCAGGAGAGCGGTTCTCGCCGCCGGCGCGCTTACCGACGTGAGCTTTAGGGATGACGCTCTCGTGTGCGAAGTTGGCGCTGTGAAGGCCCAGCACCTCGGGGCCAGCCATGGCGGGGAGGTTCCAGGCCAGATTGGCTTCGCCGGCGCGCTTGTTCTTCAGAAGGGTTCCGAGGATCGTCACGACAGGTCCTTGTTGTAGTACGCAGGGGTGGGGCTGTTCGGGCGCGTTGCATGCCGAGCTGGCTATGTCGGGCGTGATGCTGCGCGCACGCGGTTGTCGGTTGGGCCGGTCCCTCATCAGCGGACGGCCGTGAAGTCGGTCGGCCTCGGCCCTGGCAGCCGCGTGCGTTCTGTCAGGGCTCGCAGCCGCTGGGACATCTCGTTCACGGTCAGGCGGCAACGGCCACCGTGGCCTGGCAGGATCCATTCGAATCGCAGGCGTCCGGCCGTCCTGGCCAAGGAGGCGGCCGACTCGGTGTCAACAGCTTGACGCACAGAGGTATGCGTCTACGCGGATGCCCTCCGGGGAATGGTGCGGTCCACGACAGAGACCAGGAGCAGGACCAGGCTGACGCCGATCATGATCCAGGCGATGAGGTGGATACCGGAGTCGCTGACACTGGTGTGGAAGACGAGTCCGATGATGGCCGAGGAGGCGATCGAGCCGAAGTATCCGAAGGTGCGCAACAGGCCGGAGGCAGTGCCGAGTTGCTCGGGTGGGGCCTGGGCGTACAGGGCGGTCTGATTGCCCGCGGCGGCGAATCCCACCGCCAGCCCGAAGACGATCGTGATGATCACGACCCAGCCGATCCAGACCGAGGCGCTCAGCGCCAGCACCCCGGCCGCGCCGATCAGGCAGACGGTCGCTGCGGCGATGACGGGGCCGCGAACGAGGTTGCGTCGGGAAACCGGCGCAATGATCAGTCCGGAGACCAGCGTCATGGGAAGCAACAGCAGACCGGCCTGGGATTCGCTGAGTCCCCGTACGCCCGAAGCCCACTGGGTGATGCCGTACAGGACCACGTACTGACACAGCAAGGTCAGCCCGTAACGCAGGTAGGTACGGGAGAGCGGCTTGTTGGCGGCGAGCATCCGGACATCGAGGAAAGGCACCGGCGCGCGCAGCTGCCACCACACCAGGACGATCCACAACGCGACGGAGATGCCCAGCAGGAACCAGTGCGCGGTGGGCAGGAAGAAAAGGAACAGCAAGAGCGAGGTCATTGCCGCGGCAAAGCCGGCGATGCCACCGACGTCCAGGCGAACGGCCAGCTCACGCAGTCGGGGCCGATGCTCGAGCGGCCCGTCGGGCGCGACCCAGACCAAGGTGGCGACAAGAGCGAGCAGCGCGACCGGCACATTGACGAAGAACACCGAGCGCCAGCCGAGCGTGCTGACCAGGAGTCCTCCGACTGGCAATCCGAGAGAGGCGGTGGCGATGCCGGCGATCTGCAGGCCGCCGAGCACACCGCCGGGCGGTCGGCTCAGGCCCGCGTCGCGCGCCCGGCGCTGGATGAGCAGCATGGCGGTCGGGTAGGCGCAGGAAGTGCCCAGGCCGATCAGGATGCGGCTGACCATCAGCGTGAGCAGATTTTGGGCAAATCCGCCGAGCAGGCCGCCGGCGGCCACCAGGATGATGCCGGCTATGAACACGCGGCGCGGCCCGAGGACCTCGGCGGTCTTGCCGGCGGTCGGCTGAGCGACAGCACTGGCCAGATAAAGGGCGATGACCAGAACCGCCGTCTGACCGATCGGCACGCCCAGGCCGTGCGCGATCGGAATCAGGGCGGTGGCAATCAGCGAGCTGTTGATGGGGTTGAGGGCCGAGCCGATGAACAAGGGCATGGTGAACCGCCACGAGAACGGGCGGTCCGGCGGGGGTTCGGTGTCGCGCGGGGCGACGGAGGCGTGTGCATCAGGTGGTACGGGCATGGCAGCTCCCGGTGGTGTCTGTTAGTTGGTGCTAGAGCAGGCCGGCGAGCCGCTCGATCAACGGGGCTGCGGCGGACAAGGTCTCGATGTCCTTGTCGGTGAAGGAGTCCTTGAGAGCGGCCGTGACCTTGTCGTCCACGGCGTTGCGTCCCGATTGGATGGCCGTCCGGCCCTCCGCTGTGAGGCTCAGGATCGAGCGGCGTCCGTCCGTGGCGTCCGGGTTGCGCTCGACCAGGCCCAGTGCCTCCAGGCTCGCGATCGTCGCCCCCATCGCCTGCGGGGTGATCCGCTCTCGCCGGGCCAGGGCCGAGGTCGTCATCGGGCCGAGCCGATCGAGCCGCGACAGCGCGGTCAGCTGCGGATTGCTCAGATCACCGATCCTCGCCACCTCCTGGAAACGGCGCGTGAACGCGCTGATGGCGATCCGTAGGCGGTTGGCGGTCTCACGGACGTCCTGCACCTCGCCGGTGCGGCTCTCAGCGGAACTCATATATTAAAGCTAGGCTTAACAACCCAGGTTTGCAAAACCCAGCCTTCATAAATCCAAGGTGCCTGGTCCGCACGGTGACCCAGACGTGGGCGCCGACGCGACTGCAGGCGACGATCACCTGCCGGCCTGCGGAGTCGAGACGGTGGACTGGATCGGATGCAGGGTGCGCCAGCCCTTGAACCACCCACCTCGACGCCCTGCTTGACGTACCCGTGCACTCGGCCGTGAGGAGGAGCGATGTCGACGCAGGCCCGGACGTCGGGGCCGGGCAGCAGTGGGTGGGCCGGGCGAGTTAGGAAGTCGCAGTGCACGCGCCCAAGCGACGGGCTCCAGGTTCACGCCGCAGAAGTCGGTCTCGCCACGCATGCTCGCCCACCGCGCGAGCGGCAGCTGGATCTCGAAGCCGGCACAGTCAGCCTTGTGCGCGACCGACCACACGGTCGGCCAGTCGATGCGGTGCCCGCTCTGGAGCGCATCTCTGGTCTTGAGGCGACGGCGTGACGGACAAGGCATGTGCTAGCCCGTCACGACGTCGGCCATGGGCGGGGCAGCGCGCTTCAGATGAGAAGGCCCCTGCCGGTCCCCTCATGGGCGTTGCGGCTACGCCTCGCTGCCGAGAGCCGATCGCATGAGCTCGGCGATCCGCTCGTAGTGCTGCTCCGAGGCTTCCTCGTGATACGACGCGTCGAGGACGGTGAACCCGTGGAACGTGTCCGGGAACGTCTCCGAGGTGAACTCGGTACCAGCGTCGGTGAGGATCCGATCGAGCTTGGCGATCTCCTCCGAAGGCATGAACGGGTCGTCTGCGGCGTGGCCGAAGAAGTAGCTGGCGTTGGTGCCGGCGGCGACGGTTGCGGGACTTTCCGGCTTGCCCGAAGCCAGGTGCGGCCCATGGAAGGTCGCGACCGCAGCGACCTGCTCGGGGAGATGTCCGGCGGTCCAGACCGCCAACGGCCCGCTGAAGCAGTAGCCGACGCAGCCGACCTTGCCAGGCCGTGTGGTGGGCAGCTTCGCCAGAGCGTCCAGGTAGAACTCGGCGTCACTCTCGAGTAGGTCCCTCGTGAGGTGCGCGCTCCGGTTCAACAGGGTCGTCAGGTGGTCGGGGTTGGCGGCCGACAGCGGTGGGTCCAGCGGTGCGCCTTCCCGGTAGGTCAGGTTGGGCATCAGAACCGTGTAGCCCGCGTCGGCCACACGCTGGGCCATCGCCATGAACACAGGGCGCACACCCATGACGTCCGTGTACATGAGCACTCCTGGCCACGAGGTGGAGTCCGAGCCGCGCGGGGTGAAGACGTAGCAGTCGGCTACGCCGTCGCGGGTTGTCACGTCGACGGTGGCCGCCGGCCGCACAAGGGGCTTCAGCCGCTTGTTGATCTCACTGTTGGAGGGTTTGGATGTGTTCTCCTCCTCACCGAAGAAGACGCCAAGGCCAATCGTCTGGCCGCCGTCGACGACCACTTCGGTGCCGGTGACGTAGGCGGAGTCGTCCGAGGCGAGGAACAGCGCGGCCGAAGCCACCTCCTCGGGCTGCCCGACCCTGCCGAGCGGCGATGACCGGACCTGCCACTGGATCGAGCTGTTCTTGTCCCGGATGTGTCCCCCGGTGGGCGGAGTGTCGATCAGCCCCGGGACGATGGTGTTGACCCGGATACCGTGCGGGCCGCCCTCCATCGCCAGGTGCGGCGCGAGCGACGAGACCGCGCCCTTGGCGGATCCGTTCATGCTCAGCGCGACCGCGACGACCCGGCGCGACATGATGGTGCCGGTGTTGATGATCGAGCCGCCGCCGCGGGCGACGAGGTGCGGCCATGCCGCCCGGGTCGGGAAGACCACGACATCCAGGGCGTTGCGGACGTTGAACCGGTAGTCGTCGATGGACCCCGTCATGAAGGGCCCGGTCCTCGTGCCGCCGGCGTTGTTGTAGAGGATGTCGATACCGCCGAACTGTGCGACCGACTCCTCGACCCACGCGGAAACCTCGTCGTACGAACCGAGGTCCACCGGGGCCTTGGAGAACATTTTCCCGCCGAGTTCCTCGACCATGCGCGCGGTTTCCTCCGCCCCCTTCACGTCGAGGTCGCATCCCGCTATTGCGGCACCTTCCTTCGCGAAGAGAAGTGCCGCCGCCCTGCCCAGACCTGAACCAGTCCCGGTGATCAGCGCAATCTTTCCTTCAAGGCGTCCAGTCACGATTCTTGAATCTCCCTAGCGTCAATGCACATCAGCGTTACTGAAAGCCTTCACTTACGAACGCGATTTATGGTTACGCCCAGCACGGGGTGAGCCGAAAGTGCGGGCCCCTCCTCGAGTCGAGGGCCGCTGACGCACCTGCACCTTTGAGACCCGGACGGTCCCGCGCTGGCCATGTGCCCATCGTCTGCCCGCCGAGCTCGGGTGAGAAGTAACCTGGGTCACTGGTCAACGCGGGAGGGGAGCTGTACCCGGCGCGGTCGCGTCCCTCACGGGCACGGTGCGGCACCGGCGGCACCCCGGTGAACGACGCCCGCGTCACTCTCGTCGACGAGGCACGCAACATGGTCGCCATCCACACCACCAAAACGGACGGCGGGTGCACCTTCGCGGACCTGTCCGGCCCCACGTACACCGCCTCAGCGCATTGCTCCCCTTGTCTCGGTGCGCTCGACGACCAGTCCCTAAGCCGCCTCGGTGACACGCGTTAATCGCACATCGAAAACGGAGAACAAGACATCTGCGAGAGATTCGACCCCCATGCACAGGATGTCCCGCAAGGGCAACGTTCCTTCATGCCGCTCCTGAACGAAACTGCGGTCTGAACCATTTTCACGAAGCCCTATCGCCCCCGCCGGACCACCGGACCCTTGACCGTAGAACACGCCCTCTGAGCACTCCTCGCCGACGGCGGGGGCACAAGATGCGCGACCGGCCGTACCGCCCCCGAGACAATTCCCTTGCCGGAAGACTCGAGCGGGTCGACGACTGGAAGGGCGTCGTCTCCCTCATCGGCGAGCACGGTCAGGTCGTCGTGGACACGGCGCCGGGGGCGAGGCCAGGCGAGAGACACCGTCGTGGTGCCCCCGAAGCGACACGCTCGCCATCCGGACGGATCAGGCCGAAGTTGTGGCCGCCACTGTGACCAGGGTCGTCCCGCACGGCAGCGGTCTGGAGGTCGAACTCGCCGTTCGTATCGCAGACGCTGACAGTTCGGGAGCACGTGATACCCGGCACGTCCCGCGCCCCGGGTGGCAAGGTCACCGTCACCATGCCGTCCACCGTGCGCGCGGTGCCGGCCTGATGACCAGACACGACCCCACCCGCGGATTCCCTCGAACTGGCAACTACGGCTTGTAGGCCTGGCCCCCTGTTCCCCCCACCGCCTCATCGACTGCGACGAAGATAGGAGCAAGATCGGCAACCGCGTCGAGGCGTGTGATGTGGTCAGCCAGGCCGGTCACATCCAGCCCTTCTTCCGCCTGTAACGTTGCGAATACGCCGAAGACCTGCAGCCCACCCAGCGTGGGCTGCGGCTCGAAAGGAGAGATGCATGGCGCCGAACGGCCGAGGGCTACTCGACAGCTTCGCCCGCTTCTCGCCTGAGGTCGCCGACGCGTGGCGGAACAGCCACTTCGGCGGCTTCTCACCCGGGGCACGGCAGGCGATGGCGGACACTGCGATCCAGTTCGACCTCGCCGGCGGTGAGTCGGTGCCGCTTACCTCCACTGCTACCGGGTTTCCTGTCGGCACCTGCCAGCCCGGCCTGGTTGTCGACGGGATGCTGCGCGTGTACGTGACCTCGCAGCGCCGCCAGGTCACCACCCGGTACGCCGGCCCGGGAGACGCGTTCGGCATTCCCACCCTGATCGAGAGCAACGACAACGCCCGCATTGAGGCCTCGGCGCAGGCACTCATCGACACACGGCTGCTGTTGTTGTCGCCCGCCACGCTCACCGAACTCGTCAGCCGGGACCTCAGCGTCGCACAGGCCACTATCACGGGGCTCCAGAGTTCACTGCGCGACAACCTATCCCTCGTGGCGGAGAACGTGATCTGGCCACTGCGCCAGCGCCTCGCGCGGCACCTGCTGGACCTGGCCGTGCGGGAGGGCCCGGACGTCGTGGTCCCCGCCACCGTGCAGACGATCGCCGACGCGACGGGCACCGTGCGCGAGGTCGTGTTTCGACTGCTCAAGGAGATGCGCGAAAGCCGTCTCGTCGAGCGTCGCAAAGGCCCCCTTGTGCTGCTCGACCTGCACGCGCTCCATCAGATCGCGATGGGTGATCCGGACGGGGTGTGACCCTGCGCGAGGTCACCGGCCCGCGCCCGGATGGCATGTGCGGACCGGGAGTTGACGGCGATGGTGAGGCGGAGCAGGCGCCGACTGTCCGACCGGCAGCCGACCCCACCACCTACTCCCGTAACCAGGCAACCTATGCCGAACATGGCATGGCGGGGCTGGTGCGACGCGCCACCCCGGCCGGTGCCTGCGAGACGGGGTTGATCGGCGACTTCCACCCTCGCCACCGCCCTGCCATCGGGGCGCGGACCCTGACCGAAAGGCTCCTCAAGGTGGTTCGCTATGGACAACGGACAGCGAGAAACCCTGTCCATAACTTCGGCTCGAACGCGAGCCCGCCAGGCAGCGCCCCCTGCCCGGGCACGCTGTCGCGGCTTGCGCCAGCATCGGTTCCACAGGCGGGCGAAGCCCCATACATCCGTTCTACGGCGCAGGTGAGGGCTCCGCGACCTCGGATAACGACGCTGGCCGACCGGGCATGAGGCGAACCGCGATCCACGATCACAAAGTTCCGCGCAAGGGCTTCACGTCGTATGTCCTGCGGAACGCCCAACAGCTTTGGCGGCGGATGCGCACCAGGCCCCCGGGACTCGGTCCCGGGGGCCTGCGATGGAGGAGGGTCGATCAGTGGGTCTCGGTGTTGTCGTCCGGCTCCGACCCGGTGCCCGTACGGCGGCGCGCGGCGACGACTGCGCCGGTGCCGCCGGCGAGCAGGAGTCCGGCCCCGCCGAGGAGCCACGGGGTGGCGTCGGCACCCGTGTGGGCGAGAGAGCCGGACGGGGCTCTCGGCGACGCTGGCTGCGTACCCTCCGCTGACGGCACGAGCGAGGACTCAGAGTCCGGCTTGCCGGTGGCCGTCGAGTCGGGCTTCGACGCGCCGGAGCTGCTCTCGGTCGGCGTGGACGGGGCGTCGGTCGGCTCACCCGTGGGCTTCTGGGTCGGGGTGAGCTTGGGGGTGGTGACGGTCTTGGCGTTGGTGACGGTCACGGTGACCGGGGCGCCGGGCCCGGCAGTGAAGGTCTTCGCGGCTTTGTAGAGGTCGTAGCCTTCGGGGGCCTTGATCTGCTTGACCCAGAACTCGGCCTTACGGCTGGAGACGGGCAGTTCGCCGGCGGCGGTGCCCTTCGGGCCGGTGGTGAGGGTGAGCATGGTCTTGTCACCGCTGCCGATGTTCACGGTGGAGCCGGGCAGGAGCTTGCCGGTCTTGTCGTCCTTGGCCTTCAGCAGGACCTGGGCGGGCTTGAACGGGTCGACGATCGTCAGGCGGGCGGTGGCGCCGGGGGTGACGATGACGTCCTGGTCGGCGACGACGTCGTGGAGCGGACTGCCGGAGGCCGTCTGCTTGAGCCGGTAGACGCCCGGCGCGAGGTCGGGGAATGTCAGCTTTCCTTGGGCATCGGTCTTCCCGCGTCCGGTTTCCTGGCCGGTGGAGTCGAGCAGTAAGAACACGGCGCCGGGCAGGGGATCTCCGGCCGCATCCTTCGCAGTGATCTCGACGCTGCCCGCGTCCAGGGCCGGTGTCTCGGCAGAGGCGGCCGAGGCCGAGGGGGTCGGTTCGGAGGGCTCGGCGCTCGCGGCCGGCGCCCAGGTCAGGGCGCCGGCCGCCATGACGGCGACAGCAGCGGATTGGACCAAACATGCATGCACGAGGAAGAGGACTCCTTGGGACGGGGAAGGTCATCGGCTGCGGCCAGAGACCGGGGCGGCAGGTGTCGGAGGGATGGGCGTGCTGCCGTGCTGTTGCTTGCCTGTCGGGGTGGCGATTAGAGGGCGCGGCGGGTCTGGACGGGGACGTCCTGGACGGTGCGCTGCAGCGGTTCGGTGGAGATGAGCGAGGCGGTGAAGGCCGCGGCGAGCGTGGTGGGCGTACCGAACGAGAAGCGCGCCGTCCAGTGCGGCTCGCTGGGGTACCCACCCCAAGCCCGCCAGGCCAGCTCGCTGGAACCGCCGGTGGCGTAGCGGTGGCGTACACCGCCGAGTCCCTCCGGGGTGAGGAAGGTCTGGGTGCCGTCGGTCTTGACGGTGTGGCTCCAGCCGCGGGTGAGTAGCGGCGTGTACGCCTCGTACGGTGCCGTCTCGTCCTGGAACAGCTGGTCCTGGTCGCTGAACCTGTCCTCGAGATAGAGGTCGAGCAGCTCGCTGTGGACGTCGTGCAGCAGCTCGGCAGGGGTGGTGGCGTCGAAGGTGATCCGCCAGGCGGGCGAGGTGAACGGGCCCCGGTGGGCGTTGATGGTCCACGTGCCCTTGCCGGGTTGTCGGGCTGGGGGTCGAAGGTGGTCTGCAGGCGTAGGCACGGGCTGAACGCGGCGGCCGTGCCTGCTTCGGTCTGGGCGAACGGCCAGCCCTCCTCGAAGGGGAAGGCCCACACGGCGCGAGGGTCAACGGCGCCGGGGCCAGCGAGGTGACGAGGCAGGACCTGCACGCTCTGGGCCGGGTCGAGGTTCTCAAGGGGGTGGGTGAGCGTGGGCAGGGCTCCTGCGGAGAAAGTACGGACTGCCGGGTTGGAAGGGCGCGGCTCAGCGAGTGCGAGCGCCGCCGCGCGCGGTCGGCGGGGCGGGAGCCGTGTGCGTGCTCCTGCTGGCGGCGCGGTTCGGCGCGGACGCCGCCCATGCCCCCGGGAACCAGACAGCGGTGTATTGCTCGATGGCGTCGCGAAGCCCGGTGAACTCAGCTCCCTCCCACGGTGGTTGACCGGCGCGGTGGTACTTGTTGAAGGTGCCGTGAGTGGAATTGTTCAGGGGCCTGTTGCTTGCCACGTCGCGGCGGTGGAAGGTGCCGTGGTTCAGGAAGCTGAGGCTGACCGCATCGATCTCGCCGCGGTCCGGGTGGACGACCGCAAGGCGTAGACCGCCGTATGTGTCCGCGTAGATGGAGCGGGTGAAGTCGATTCGGAACCGAAGGTGCGTGCCTGGAGTCGGCACGGCGAGGTAGGTGTTGCCCACGACGGTGCTGTCGTGAAAGGGGAGGCGGAGTTCGGCGAAGAACTCAGGGGCCTGCAGGGACAAGGAGGATCTCCGGTCGGGTCAGGAGCGTGCTACCGGCGGCCGGGCAGGGCCGGTCGGCTGGTGGTGCTCCAGCGCGGGACGCTGGCCGCGGGCAGCGCAGCCGGACGGCGGGAGGAGACGGCCCGCTGCACGTCGAGCGGAGTGGGAGCCGGCGGGCCCGGCGGGAGGATCGGGGTGAGCTGGGCCATCCCTTTGATGTAGCTGGAGGTCACCTCGCGCCACCGGGGCAGGGGAGCCGGATCGGCGACGCACTCGGTGACGGCGGTGAGCAGGGCGACCGGGGTGTCGGTGCTGGCCGTGGCGTACCAGACGGGCCGGTCGATGGACTTGCCCGCCCACAGCTGCCAGCGCGCGTCGCGCGTGGTCAGTTCGGCTTCCGGATCGAGGTCGCCGGTGGTGAACTCCATGCCGGCGAGCCCGTCCGGGGCCTGGACCGCGAAGACGCCCCAGCGCGGACGGTCGATCTCCCAGCCCTGCTTCAGAAGCGGCACGACCGCGAGGAAGGGATCGTGCTCGTCGATGCCGGAGTTCGGCCGGGCAAGGTAAGCATCCGGCCCCTGCTCGTACGCCGTGGCCAGGATGGTGGTGAACGCCTGGACAAACTCGGTGGGAACGCGGTCGTTGAAGCAGACGCCCCACGCCGGCGGTCCGAAGGAGTCCTTGTAGGCGTTGATGCGCCAGAGCCCGTCGTCTTCGCCTTCGGGCAGGTAGCCCAGGCGCACGCGCCGGTCGGGAGCGCTCACGCACACGTTGGAGTCCTCGTCGTACCGCAGGTCCCAGCCGAGGTCGAGCAGCGGGGCGAGGGCGGGGTCGCCGGTCCCGGTGGTGGAGGCGAGGTGGCGCGGGGAGACGTAGACGTCGCCGTCGATCTCGTGGTGCGAATCGGGCTGTGGGTTCATCGGTCTGCCCTCGTGGTGACGGTGATTTCGTCGGCGGCTGTGTCGAGGCGTTCGGTGACCTCGGCGGTGGTGCGGCCGGTGACGACGTAGAACCCGGCCCGGGCGGTGAACAGGTCGCCGTCGGGCGGCAGGACGAGCTCGTCGCCGATCTCGCGGATCCACTGCACCTGGCGCAGCCAGGGGGTGTGGGCGGCAAAGGGCTGGTTGATGTGCCGGGCAGTCAGGGTGCCGGAGGCATCCGGGTAGAGCATGCGGATGCCCGCGGCTCCGCTGCGGGTCGGGGTGAGGTCCGGCGCTCGGCCGCAGGCGAGGTCGGCGGCGGCCCGGGGCAGGTCTATGCCGGTGGCCAGACGGACAAGGTGGCCGATCATGTCGCCGCCGATCCTGGCATTGACCTCGATCAGCCGCGGCCGACCGTCCACCAGGCGCAGCTCGACGTGCTGCACACCGTCGGTGATCCCCAGGGCCTTGACCGCAGCAGCGGCGGCCGGGGCGACCTGGGCCAGGAGCGGGTCGGCGGCATCGACGGTGTGCCCGGCCTCGTCGAAATACGGCGCGGGGCCCAGGTGCTTGCGGGTCACGGCGACCGCCGTGGTCGCTCCGCGGTGGGTGACGCATTCGACCGAGAATTCCGGCCCGTCGAGGTATTCCTCGACCAGGACGCCGGTGTCCTCGCGACTGCGGCTCGCACCGGCCGAGGCGAACGCGAACGCGGCGGGCAGTTCTTCGGGCCGGTCGACGCGGATCACGCCGATGCTGCCCGCGAAGGCCGCGGGCTTGATGACCGCCGGCAGGCCGAGGGTCATCGTCGCCAGGCCGGCCTCCAATAGAGTCCGCGCCCTCATCGAGGCGGCCGAGGGAACGCCATGGCGGGCGAACAGGGTGCGGGCGGTTGCCTTGTTGCGGCAGGCCCGCATCACCTCGACGGACGTCGAGGACAGACCGAGCGCGCGGGCGAGACGGGCGGTGGGGACGAGGCGCCACTCGTCCCAGGTGACCACGCCGGCAAGGTCATGGTGCTCGGCCAGCGCCCGGCCGCCGGCGAGCAGCGCTGCGGGGTCGCTCAGATCGACCACGGTGTGGTCGACGATGAACGGCTCCTCCCACGACGGCTCGGTGCCGGTGAGCAGGACGACGTCGTACGCGGCGGCCACCTGCTCCAGGCAGTAACCGCGGTAGGTCTCGTCGCCGGGAGAAACGACGAGCACGAGAGGACGAGCGGACAAGAAGGGGTTCTCCGTATCGGTGGACGGCGGGACGAGGGAAGAGAGGGGTGTCTCAGGCGGCACGGCGGCGACGCAGCTCGAACGCCGCAGCCCAGTGAGGGTGTTCGCTGATCAGGCGGCGGGCGTAGAGGGCGGTGTAGTTGTTGTTAAGCCCGGCGACCCCATGAGGGAGCTGGCGGCGCAGGTCCTCGAACAGGTCCTTCAAGCTGACCCGGGTTGCGCCGGCGGCCAGTCGACGAGCGGCCATGCGTTCCAGGGCCCGGTGGACGTGCGGGTTATGGGCGTCGAAGGCGTGGAACTGCTCGGTGAGGGAGCGACCAGTCGCGCGGTGCGATCCAAGGGCGGCAATGGACGTAAGTTCTCCACAGGCTGGGGGCGCAGCAGGGTCAGGTGCGCAGGGCGGGATCGGTTCGCAGGCGGGCGAAGGCGCAGAACAGACCGAGGGCCTGCAGCGCGGCACAGACGGTGATGACGTGGCCCAGCGCATCGGGCGGAGTGAGCGCGGTGAGCACGCCGGCGACGGGGAAGGGCAGCAGGAGGATGAGGATGGTCGCCGACAGGGTGCTGCCGAACTTCTCCGGAGGGATCAGGCGGGAGCGCAGCGTGCGCAGGACGACCGTCATGCCGCCTTCGCCCGCCATGAGGACCGCGACCAGGACCAGGTAGGACCGGTAGTCGGGAGCCTGGGCAGCGGCGAGACAGCCGAGCGAGGCGAGGGCGGCACAGGCGGCGCCGACCGGCCACAGGCCGAGGCGGTCGAGCGCGAACCGGCAGAGCGTGACGCTGAGGAGCGTCGCTGCGGCAGCGGCGGACCAGACGAGGCCGACTGCGGTGGTGGACTGCCCGAAGTGCTTGACGACGATCACGGGACCGGCCGCTTGAAGAAGGCCGGTGGCCAGGTTGGACAGGGTCAGCCCGGTCACGAGCCAGCCGAGCGCGGGAAGCGAGCGGATGGTGCGCCACCCGGTGAGCAGTCCGGCCCCGGACCTCCCCTTCGCCGCACGGGCCGGTGCCACGGGCGAGTGCGGAGTGCGCAGGGCAAGCAGCGCGGCAAGCAACGAGAGCACGGTGATCACCGCGAGCATCAACGGCGGACCGGCAAGCAGGAGCACCCCGGCGAGCGCCGGACCGGCCAGGGTCGCCGTCTGGTCGATGCCGAGCAGGACGGCCTGGACACGGTGGGCCCGCCGTCCTGCTCGGCGGCCGGCGGCAGCGCCCGCGGTCTCGGCCGCGATATAGCTGAACTCGGTGAGCACGCCGGTCGTCGCCGCCAGCACCATCACGGTCGCGCTCGCCACGGTGCCGGATGGGTGGAGGCGGAGCAGGACCGCGCCGACGGCGAGGGCCAGCGCCCGGCCCAGGGAGGCCAGGTGGAAGACCACCGCAGCACCGCGCCGGTCGACAACCGATCCGGCCCACCCGAACGCAGCCAGCCGCGGTATCCACTCTAGGGCGAAGGCTGCGCCCGTCAGCACGACGGAGCGCGTCGTGGCCAGGACGAGCAGCGGGATGCCGTAGGTGGACATCGCGAACGCCAACGCGTCCGTCGTGCGCGGCAGGTAGATGCTGCGCATCAGCCCGCCGGTGTGGCGTGCGTGCCGGAGCGTGACCGCTTCGCTCACGCGACCGGCTCAGGTTCGGACACCCTGGCCACCTGGAGGTTGTCGGCCAGCCACTGGATCAGGAGCGTGCGGAGACGGGCCAGGCCCGCCTCCGCTCCGTCGGCGCGCTCGGTGGTGAGTGATGGTGACAACAGGGCAAGGACGTGCCGAATGCGGCTGCTGAACGCGCAGACGGGGGCCGGGACGGCGTGACGCCGGGCCCAGCGGGCCATCGCGTCGTACAGGCCGGCCAACTCCATCCCAGCCTCGGTCAGTTCCAAACCGATGCCGGGCGCGATCCGGATAAGACCGTGGGCGCGGGCCGTGTCGGATGCGCTGCGCAGTTGGTGCGTGGGGAGGTCGGGCAGGGTGCCGGCCAGCCGTCGCGGCGGTATGGCGCCGTTGTCATCGATCTCGGTGACCAGGCGGACCAAGGGCCGCGAGGCGAGCAGTTCGACAGCGCGCTGCGCTTCGGCAGAGGTAAAGGGGGTGCTCATCGGCGCGGGCCTCCCGCCGGGACGGCTGCCTTCGGGCGGGTGGTCGCAGCGTGCGAGAAGAGATCCCCGTTGTGCCACGCCGGAGGGGAATGGGGTGTCCGAGCGGGTGGGAGCGCCGTGGGGGCCGGCCGAGACTGGCTGCTGATCCACGGCCTCGGCGCGCGTTGCGCCTGCGGGTGCCCCCAGACCGGGTGCTGGGCCGCCTGGTCGAGGGGCTGCCCGACGGCCCACGCGGACAGGGCGCCGAGCACGGGGCCCAGGCCATCGCCGGCCGCGGACAGCCGGTAGGGCCGGCCCATGCCGTCGGTGTCAACCAGGCCGTCGAAGACGAGCTGCCGCAGAGGCGGATAGATATTGGTCCAGTCGCTGCTGGGCATCACGATTCGGGCCAGAGCCCGGCCGCTGACTTCCTCACGGGACTTCAGCACCCACAGGATGGCGGCGGCATGGCGCCGGGTGAGCAGGGTGAGGCTGTCCTCGATCTGCTCGATCGCGGCCAGCGAGCGGTCCGCCTTCTCCAGGTGTCCCTCGGCCCAGGTAACGATCATCGGCAGGACCGGCAGCAGGGCAACGCCACGTTCGGTGTGGCCGTAGGTCACGTGCCGTGCGGTGTGTTCGGTGCGTTCGACGAGTCCGGCGTCGCACAGCGCCTTGAGTTTGGGGTGGAGCTGGCCGTTCTGCAGCCAGGACACCTTGGCCGCCAGCTCGCTGTAGCGCAGCGGCGGGCCGGAGAGGGCCAAGAGGATCCTCACGCTCCAGCGCGGAGTGATCATGGCGAGGGCCTCGGTGACCCGGGCGATGTCGGCGTCGGCGTCAGGGGGCAGAGCGGTGATGGCCAAGGGAGGAACTCCAGGGTGCATGAAAGGGGAATCGCCTGCGAGTCAGCGGCTGTGCGCCGGACTCGGCGCCGCAAGAGGCGGAGCCGGAGCAGGTGGCGAGGGAGCTGGCGGGACAGGCGTCGGGGCCGGGACGCGGCCCAGGCTCTGCATGACGGCGGCGACCGATTTGGCCTGGACCTCGCGGACGGCGACGGCTTCGGCGAGCCGGCGGGTGCCGTCGAGGAGGTGGGAGACCTCGTGCGGGCCGATCTGCCGTTCGGGGTGGATGAGCCGGGCGAGGTGGTCGCGGTGGAAGTCGATGCTGCGCTCGGCCACGGCAAGGTCGTCGTGCATGCCGAGCAGGGCACAGAGCATGCCGGGCGGCTGGTCCTGGGCGTGGGCTTCGAGGTCGGCGAGCGGTGCGCCGTAAAGGTCCTCGATCCGTCCAGCTATGTCGGTGGACGTGGGGTGGGGCAATCGGGGGCTTTCACGGTCGGCGGGCCCGGGCCGCCCCGGCACGCCGGGGTGCCGGGGCGGCAGATGGGGGCACGATTGCGGTGGCCCTGAGCTGAGCCGTTCGTACGTGCCGGGCCTGCTGGGCGGGCGGGGGCATGGTGCGCAGCAGCTCGCCGAGGGCGGCGCGGGTAGGCGTCTCGGGCCTCCAGTGCCGCGTCCAGCCACTGCGCGTCGAAGCGGAGCTTGTCCGCCGACAGTTCGCCATGGTTGCGGTCCGGATCCATGTCGGCGTGGACGCGGTCGCGGACGCGGGCGACCTGCTCCTCGGTGAGTGCCAGGAAGGACCGCAGTTCCAGGGCCCGGGCGAGCGCGGGCGAGGCATCGTGGTCGGCAGCCGCCTCGTACAGCTCGAGGACCGGCTTACCGAAGACCTTCTGCAGGTCGGCGTCCATGGTGCTGGCCTTGTCCCGGCTCATCGGGCGGCCCTTGCCGACCGCCAGGCCGTCGCCGGTGCGGTTGAACCCGCGGGCCGGTTGGGGGCGCTGGTCTGCACCGCAGGCCCGGTGCGGGGCCGAAGGCGGGCGAGGCGCTCTGCGGCGAGGTCCTTCTTCCCGGGGGCGTTCGGGTCGAGGAGCCATCGCACCACCATCGCCCGGCCGTCGCGGGCAGTGACGGCCGCGTTCACCCGGTGGGCGAGGCCCATCGTCGGGTCGTCGACCGCGCTGGGCTGGGTCTGCAGTGCGGCGAGGAGGTCGTCCTCCGCGCGCTCCAGCACGGACTGGGCCTCGACGAGAAGGCCGTGCCACTTGACGACGTCGGTGGCGTCAGGGTTCGCGGTCGGCGCGGCGGCGACCGCGGCCTTCAACTGGTCCATGCCCATGTCGAAGCTCGCTTCGATCCGTTCGGTGAGCACGCCCACGACATCCGCAGACTCCTCGGATATGCCGTCGGACAAGGGGGATCTCCTGTTCTGGATAGGCTGATGCGTAGGGAATGTGAGGGGCCCCGTACTCGGCGGATCAGCCGCTTGCCGGGAGGTGCTGAAGCCTGGTCAGTCCAGGCACATACGGACGTCGCGGTAGACGTACGTGCCGGAGACCCAGCCCTTGACGCCGGTCGTCTTGTCTGTGATGTAGAGCCAGTTGCCGCTCTTCTTGGAGACGGTGAACTTGTGGCTCTTGTAGAGCACGCCGAGCGCCGTGGACTTCGAGCTGGCCTTGGACCGGATGGTCACGGCCTTGGCGTGCACCGCGTACGGGAGCGGCGGCAGGTTGTGGCAGCTGACGACGGGGGCGGCGGTTGCTGCGGTGGGTACGGTCGCGGCGCTGGCGGAGGTGGCGGACAGCACCGGCAGCGCGAATGCGCCGAGCATCGCCGCTGAAATGGCAATTCGGGTGGAGCGCATGCGGAAGAAGCCTCCGTGAAGGCGTGGGGGAATGTGGGGAAGGGCGCCGAGGGGGTTGTCCCGGCGGCTGTATAAGAGTCCGGAGAATCGCCGGTTTGGCTAACCGGCGTTCGTCGGCTATGTTGCGCCGCCCGCGTCGGGCTGAGCGCTCAGCGCGAACGGCCTGGCGGGCGCGGGGCAGGGGCCTTCGCCACACCGGCCGGGCGGCTGGCGGCGGCTGCCGGGCGGACCGGCGGGAGAGGGCCGGCCTCGCCGGTGAGCCGGTCGTCGCACCACTGCACTGCCTCGTCGACCGTGTCGAAGCCGCCCTCGCGCACGGTGTGCGTCCAGGTGTCGGTGTCGACCTCTTCGACCACAACGCGGAACGGCGACGGGGCGCGTTCGTCCAGGACGCGCAGGGCCACGACGACGACCATGTCGTCCGGGTCGTCGCTGGTGTAGGAGTAGCCCATGGCGTAGTGGTCACCGTCGCCGGCGAGGCGTCGCTCCAGTGCTCGCGTGACCTCGTCAGCCGGCGGCGGGCCCAGCTCGGGGTCGAGGCCGATGGCATCGTGCGGGCAGCCGCGGTGAATGAGCCAGGACTGCGCCATCGCGGGCAGCGGCAGCGGGGCCTCCTCGAAGCTGAACGTCCGCTTCTCGTGGTCCCGTTGCAGATGCACGGCGAGCACCTGGGGCATGCCGGGGTGCCCCCACGTCGCGGTGCGGTCGAACAGGACGTAGTAGCTGTGCGGACCGTCGTGATGTTCGGCGAGGGGGACGAGCATGTCCTCGTGGACGCCGACCTTGCGGCAGAAGTCGAGGTACCTCTCCTCGTCGGCGTCGAGGTCGTCCAGATCGAAGTCGACTTGAGGGATGGACTTCCGGGCCGGCGCCGGTTCGGTGGGAGACAACAAGTGGCCTTTCGGTGGAGTTCAGCGCCGCTGCGCCGGAGTGGACGGCGATGTGCCGGGGCGAGCTGGGACCTTCGGCGTCTGCGTCGTGGGGGCCCGGCGGGCGGTGAACAGCGCGGCTCTTCCGGCGTCGGTGAGCGCGACCGGCTGGCCAGCGTGTACGGGGTGGCCGGTGTCCTGGGCGACCAGGCCGGCGTCCTCCAGCCGCCGTAGCTTGGTGTGGGGCATGCGGGTGCCGGAGGCGGCTGCGACGGACATCCGGCCGGTCAGCAGGTGTTCGTAGAGCTTGGCGCCGCCGGCGATGGCGAGCAGCGCCGCCGGGTCGTCAGTCGAGAGCTGCTGCGCGTCGGGCGCGACGGACGCTGCTGCGGCTTCGATGGGCTCCAGGGCGGCGAGCACATCCCGGGCAGCGGCGTCCCGCGCGTCGGCAGCCTCTTCCAACTGGTCCACGGTGCGGTCGATACGCCTGAACAGAGCGCCGTCGATGTCGAACTCGCGATACGCGCGAACAGAGCGCCGTCGATGTCGAACTCGCCGCTGGACAGGCGGTTGAGGAGGCCAGATGGAAGATGACGCCAGTCTGGGTCTTGGCCAGCTTCCGGTGCCGGCCCACCAGTTGGGCGTGCTGCTCGTCGAGGACGCCGCGGTCGCGGTAGGCCCACGGGGTGTCGATGTCGTGCCCGGTGGCGGCTTCGGGGCGATGGTCGAGAGGGGAGACCGCACGCCGGGAGGGTGTCGGCGCGGGTTCAGGGGGCACAGGCGACGCTCCGTGCGTTCAGCGGGTGGGATGGTGCGCGGGGTTCGGTGCGGGACGGGGCAGACCCGGTGGCGGAGTGGGCGGCGGACCGGGCCGGGGCACGGGCGCGCGGGCGGCCAGTTGCGGGGAACGGGAGCGTGCCGCGTGGGTGCGGGCGCTCAGCGGCCGGCGAGTCATGCCCAGACGGCGGCCGACCTCGTCGTAGACGTCGTTGCCCGCGCGCGGCCGGATCGCGACGACGTGGATCTCCTTGTGGTGGGCGGACTCCGCGGGAGCCGGCCGGACGGCGTAGACGACGCGCCAGTCCTTGCGGGAGTCCACGAACAGCTTTCGACAGCCCTCCAGGTCACCGTCGAGGCGCAGCCCGAAGCGCTGCGCGTTCACGACTTCCTGCAGGTAGGCAAGGGTGAGGTCGCGTATGTCGCTGGGGGCCTGGAGAAGATCGGTCAGCGCGCGCGGATCGAAGCTCAGTCCGAAGGCGGGCTGTCCCTGTCCCGCGGTCATGACGCCAGCTCGTCCTGGTCAGCGGCTTCCGCCGTGGCCGCCGTCTCCGTCCGTACGGACGGCGGCGGACCGGGCAGGAGACGGTGTGCGGGCCGGTCGGGAGAGGTCATGCAGGCCGACAGCGGGCCGCCGGGTGCGCGGATCGCCGCGACGGCGTGGGTGAGGAAGTCTCGGTGCCACACGAACAGGCCGGAGAGCCCGGCTTCGGGGTCCTTGTGCTGCTGGTAGGCGAGCCACAAGGCATGGAGCCAGGCCACGACATCGTCGTGCTCCTGCCACTGGAGGCACCAGGGCGCCGCGGTGGTGACCTCCGCCCCGTAGACCGGGAGGAAGAAGTCGTCGACCCAGTCGGACAGGGCGTCGAGTTCGTCCTCGCGTTCCTCTCCGTCCAGTTCCAGGATCGGGCGGGGCTCCGGTGGAGCGGCGGCCGGCGGGCCGCCGAGTCCCGGCATGCCGAACGCTGCGAACGGTGATCCACTCGGCGACGGGGCGGACGCGAGGTGGTCGAGCTGCTGAGCCTGTTGCGCCGACTGCTCCATGAGCCGCCGCACGCTCGCCTCGATTCCCTCCAGCTGTGGATCCGGAATACGAATCGGCTCCAACTCTCCATCAGTGGCAGGCTTTGCGGATTCGGGCATTGAGAAGTTCGGCCTCCTACGAGACGCGGAATGAGGGAAGTGCGGGGGCGCCCTCGCGCGGCGCCGCCATCGGATTGCACGTTCCTCCGGCGGTATTTCGCCAACGGCTGCGGTGGGAGCTGGTCGCCTTGGCGACGGGCAAGGACGCGGCTCAGCCGGTGAGAACCACGTCGTTCTGCGCGAGGGTTGCGCGGATCGTCTCGGTGAGCCGGTCGGCCGCGATCGACGCGTAGTGCTCGGTCTTCTCCACGCCGATGAAGTCCCGGCCTTCCAACAGGGCGGCCACGCCCGTGGAGCCGGAGCCGGCGCAGAAGTCGAGGACCGTGCCGCCCTCGGGGCTGATCTTGACCAGCTCGCGCATCACCTCGACCGGCTTCTGCGTGATGTGCTGGCGCTTCGCGCCAGAGGGCTGCGAAGCCGAGTACATGCCAGGCAGATAGACGGGGTTGCGGGAGCCGTCGATCGGCCCCTTGCTGGCCCAGACGATGAACTCGCAGTTCTGGGTGAACCGGCCCTTCTGGGGCCTGGCTTGCGGCTTGTGCCAGGCCAGGACACCGCGCCACAGCCATCCGGCCGCCTGGATCGCATCCGTCGTCGTCGGGAGCTGGCGCCAGTCGGTGAACAACAGGGCCGTTCCGCCGGTCTTGGTGAGGCGGTGGGCCTCGGTCATGATCTGCGTCAGCCAGAACGAGTAGGACCTCTGGTCCATGTTCTCGCCGGTGAAGTCGGCGAGGTCGTTCTTGGCGTCGGCCGAGGTGTACTTCTGCTTCGCGGAGCGCGTGGTGCGCTCCTTCGCGGTCCGGCCTCCGCTGTTGTACGGCGGGTCGGTGATGACGGAGTCGACGCAGCCGTCCGGAAGGCCGGAGAGAACGGCCAAAGCGTCGCCCTGGTGAAGGGAAAAAGGCAAAGAGGAACCCCGATTCGGGTTGCGGAAACGCGGAGGGAAATAGCCGCCTCGCTCAGGAGTCCTCGCGGGCCGGAAGTGGGCATGCAGAAGCCCAGGGCCGCAGACCGAGGAGGGCGAGGGGAGTCCAAAAACTGTAGAGGCGAAACCGCCGACGACCAAGAAGTGCCCTGTCGAGGTATCGGATTCCGGCACCTCACGCCGACTTTTTGGTCAACCGCCGATCCGCGCCTACTGTTTTTGAACCGCCCGGCGCACACCGCCGCTGGCCACTCCCCTGCCACACTTCACGGAGGTACCCCTTGCCCCGGTGCACCTAGCTCACGGTCCGGCCACGCGGAGCGAGCGGCAACTCGCCCCGCACCGGCCCGTCCCGATCGCCCACCCCGGCTGCCGCGCCCTTCCGAGACGCCTCGCGCACGCGGTACGCCGGACACCTCACCCCCCAAGGACCCGTTCATGACCTCTCGCTACCCACCCATGCCCGAAACCGCTGACCGGCGAGCGGTCCGCTCGGCTTGAAGGGGCTCGCCGCCGGCATCGGCGTCGTCTTCCTCTCCCCGATCCTGATCGCCGGCACCGGCATGATGCTGGCCTCCTCGGCCGACGCCGTGCAGAGCAGCGGCTCCTTCAGCAGCTGCCTGAGCGACATCGACAGCGACAAGGTCGCCGAACAGGTCACCAAGATCCTCGACGGCGCCTCCGGCAAGGACGTGCACGTCGAGGGCCTGGACCTGCCCGCCGAGCAGGTCCCCAACGCCCAGACGATCGTGGCCGCCGGCCTCTCCCTCGACGTCCCCAAGAAGGGACAGATCATCGCGCTCGCCACGGCGATGCAGGAGAGCCGACTGCGCAACCTCGCCTACGGCGACCGCGACTCCCTCGGCCTCTTCCAGCAGCGCCCTTCCCAGGGCTGGGGCAGCGCCGAGCAGATCCGCGACCCCACCTACGCGAGCGAGCAGTTCTACAAGCACTTGCTCAAAGTGAGCGGGTGGCAGCAGATGACCGTCACACAGGCCGCCCAAGCCGTGCAGAAGTCCGGCCTGCCAGACGCGTACGCGCAGTGGGAAGAGCTCGCCGCCGCGCTGCAGGCCGCCATCGCCAAGACCTTCCCCGGCGGCGGTGACGCGGACGGCAAGGGCACAGACCAGGACAAGAAGCCGTCGACCAGTACGACCGGCTGCGCGCCGGGCGAGGACGGTTCCGGCTTCGGCCGCATCCCCGAGGGGAGCGTCCCGAAGGGCTACTCGATCCCCAAGGACGCCCATCCGAGGGCCCGTAAGGCCATCACGTGGGCGATGCAGCAGCTCGGCACGCTCTACCAGTGGGGCGGCTCCTGTACGAACTCGCACGGCCCCGACCCCATGGGCCGCTGCGACTGCTCCAGCCTGATGCAGCAGGCGTACGCGCATGCCGGCGTCACGCTCACCCGCACCACGTACACGCAGGTCAACGAGGGCAAGGCGGTCTCGCCCTCCCAACTTGAGCCCGGGGACCTGATATTTAGCCGCGGCACCGCCGCACGGCCCGAGCATGTCGGCATGTACATGGGCGAGGGCCTCGTGATCGAGGCGCCGCGCACCACCAAGCCGGTCCGGATCACACCGATCAAGGACTGGACGGTCCTCGCCGCCCGCCGCGTCATCTGATCCCGTCAGCCCGCAGGCCCGCGAGCCGCCGTCACCAGGACCTCGCCGGTGGTCTGCCCGATTAGCTGGGCTCGGTGGCCAATTCCCCATCTCTCTCGATCGCTTCGCCCGACGGCCGCCCTGCAGGACGAGCCGACGGCCCACTCCCTATCCCCAACACCCCGGAGCATCCACGTGACAATCCACTCCCGCGTCCGGCGCGCCCTCGCGGCCAGCTCGATCGGCCTCGCAGTTGCGGCCGGCGGCCTAGCCAGCGCCTCCACAGCCCAGGCGTACGACACCGGCCACACGACGATCTCGTGCAAGGCGGTCAAGGTCCGCAAGGATCCTTCGAAGAAGTCCGCCGTCGTGGGCATTGCCTACCGGCACGACAAGGTCGCCTATGACCAGTTCGCGTACAAGCGCGCAGAGAAGACCTGGTACACCCGCGGCGCGGTGACCCGGAAGTCCGACGGCAAGAAGATCCGCGGATACATGATCTACAACTGCGCCAACCCGTACGAGTCGAACCCGGCGCCGAAGCCGTCGATCCCGAAGTAGCACGCCCCGACAGCCCTCCCTGGCCCCGAGCCGAAAGAGCGGTCTCGAAGCCGCACCCCGGCCCGAGGAGTGGCCTCTCCCCGCCTCTGCCCGAGGTCGGTGCGGGCTGGGCACCGCCGCGGCCACTTCTGCGCTCCGAGCGCACCCCCTCCGCTTCCCCCTTTCCCGCTGGCCCTCGCCTGGCCCGCGTATGCAAGGAGCCCTGCCACACCTATGTCCGTCCCTCTCGCAGACCGCGTCATCCAGCTTGCCTACGACCCAGGAATCTCACCCCAAGGCGGCGGACTGCCCGGGCTGAGTGTGCTGAAGAACGTCGTCAACAGCATCAACATGTTCGGGATCATCGCCGTCGTCGGTGCCCTCGCCGTCTCGCTCGGCGTATGGGCCTGGGGTCACCACACCGGTGGTCACCAGGCCGAGGCCAACGGTAAGAAGGGGGCGGTCGTGGCCGCCGGCGCTGCCCTCGGGTTGGGCGCCGCGAACGGAATCGTGGCCTTCTTCTCCGGCCTGGGGTCGCAGGTCCATTGATGCGGAAACGATCCCCCTCCTTTTCGCTGTCCTCGTACGGCTCGGGCTGGTCGGCCAACCGGCGCATCGCGACCGTCACCTGCATAGTCGCCGTCCTGCTCGCCATCGCCGGGATCGTCGCCCTGCTGACCGGCGGTGGGAACAGCCACCAGGCCCCGGACGAGGCCCGGCCTGCCCCGGCTGACAGCCCGTCCTCCACCGAGGCCGCCCCGAAGCCGTCCTCCGGATCCGGGTCAGTTCCCAAGCCCCCGCAGATCGCCGAACCGGTCGCCTACGCCAAGGCGGCGGCCCGGATGCTGTGGTACTACGACACCCGCGACACCAGCCGCGACCAGCAGCTCGCCGGCATGCGCGCCTGGATGACCACGGAGCCCAAGTACGCCGACTGGGCCTCGGTCTCCGGCCAGGTTCCCGATCCAGTGCTGTGGTCGCGGATGGCCGACCAGGACCAGCGCGCGACCGCCAGCGTCACCGAGGGCCACTACCCGTCCGCCTTCAAGGCGGCCCTGGCCGACGACCCGTCCGCGATCACCGAGGCGTACATCTACGTCGTCACCGTCAACGGCAAGCAGACGCTCAGCTGGAAGAAGGGCGGCGGAGGGGCTGAGGAACGGGCCGTGACCCTCGCCGTCCAGTGCCGCCCGAATCACGACTGCGCCCTGGCCGCCATCGCACCGAGCGTCACGCAGTGACCCGCGCCTGACACAAGAATGGAGGAGTAACTTCCCGTGGGTTTCTGTGATTTCCCCCTGGCAGACAAGCTGTGCGCCGTCGGTGACGCGGTCGACTTCGCCTCGGACCCCGCCAAGGCCATGGGCGACTGGATGGCGAAGTCCGCCGGTGAACTGGCAGCCGCCGCAGCCGACCTGGCGGCCGAGGCAGTCAACACCACCACCAAGGTCGACCTGAACGCCGGGTGGTTCCGGGACAACTACGAGATGTTGCTGCCGCTGGGCCTGGTTCTGCTGGTCGCGACGTTCTGCGCGCAGCTGGTCCGAGCCGCCGTCAGGCGCGACGGACAAGCTCTGACACAAGCGTTCACCGGCACCATGTCGGGCGTCCTGTTCGCCTTCTGCGCCATCTCCCTGACCACGATCGCCGTCGAAGTGGTCGACGCTCTGTCCGCCGGCCTGTTCAAGACAGCGAACCTGAACATCGAGTCGGCTGTGCGTCGCATCGTGAAGGTCGGCCAGATCCCGGGCCTGTCCGCACTGGGCTGGCTCGTGGCGGCAGTCGCCGGTCTCGGCGCCGCCATCGGCGCGTTCCTCTACTGGTGCGTGATGATGGTCCGCAAGGTCGGCATCCTCGTCATGGTCACCCTGGCCGTCTTCGCCTCCGCCGGCGGTGGCTGGGAGGTCGCGCGCCGCTGGCGCAGGGGCTGGATCGAAGCCACCGCCACCCTCGTCGTCTCCAAGCTGCTGATGACCGTGATCTTCGTGCTCGGTATCGCCGCCATGGGCAAGACTGAGGCCGGCGATGGTATCGCCGCTTTGGCCGACGTGATGTCCGGCATCGTGATCATGATTCTGGTGTTGCTGTGCCCGTACGCCGTCTTCAAGTTCGTGCACTGGGCAGCCGAAGGCACCGACGGCGAGTCCATCCACCGGGCCGGTGGCGCTGGGGCCCAGATGGCCAAGGCTCACGCCGAGAAGGCCGCCCGTAAGACCGCCGCCGCTGCGGCCACCGCCGGAACCGGTGGCGCTGCCGCCGGAGCAGGCGCCGCAGCGCTGGGCAGTGAGGCTGCTGCTGGAGGCGGTTTCCCTGGCGACATCGCCGCCGACCCGACCGGCGGAGGCGGAGGGGGCAAGGAGGGATCGCAGAGTGGCGGAACGGGTGCCTCGCCCGGCGGCGACGCGGTCAAGTCAGGCTTGGAGAAGGCCGTCCAGCCCGCGCCGACGAGCGTGTCCGACGACACCAGCGGCCAGGTGGGCGGCAGCCCGGGGCCTGGCGGATCCGGTGCGAGTGCCGCGTCTGGGCAGAGCGGCGGATGGCAGTCCACTCCGCCGACGACGACACCGCCGCCGCAGGGGGCACCGCCGTCCTCCGGCACGCAGAATGCCCCGTCCAGCGGGGCGAGCGGACCCCCGCCGCCTCCGACCGGCCTCTGATTCCCTGACCGATCCCTGGGGGTGGGATGTGCACGCGCCCTCCCGCCCCCGGGTTCCACCCGCGCCTCCAGGACCCGCCCCTTGACTGATCTTTCCGTCGCCCCGGTCACGGTGAAGTTCCCGCACCGGAGCCGCCGCGGCATCCTCCTCGGCCTGTCCCTGCCCCAACTCGTCCTCGTCTCCTGCATGCTGGCCCTGCTGCTGATGACGGTGATCTCCACCGGGCTGCTCGGCGCCGTCGCCCTGGCACCGCTGTGGGCGGCATCCGGGGCACTCGTCGCGATCCGTCGGCACGGCCGCTCCCTGATCGACTGGGCGCCGATCGTCACCCGGTATGCGCACCGTCGCCGCACCGGCCAGACCCTCTGGCTAGCTCGGCCCGTCAGCCGGCCCCGGCAGGACGGCGTCCTCCATCTGCCCGGCACCGCCGCTTCCCTCAAGGTGGTCACCCCCGGCGACTCCGCCAACGGCGCCGCAGCCGTCCACGACCCGCACCAGCAGACCCTGACCGCCATCGCCCGCGTCACCAGCCGCGCCTTCGCCCTGCTCGACCCCGCCACCCAGAACCACAACGTGAGCAGTTGGGGACGCGCGCTCGCGGGCATCGCCCGCACCGGGCACGTCGCCACTGTGCAGGTGCTGGAACGCACCGTCCCCGACTCGGGCGACACCCTCACCCGCCACTGGGTCCACAACGGGCAGCCCCAGACCCCCGTCGCCGGACAGATCTACTCGGAGCTGGTCTCCTCTGCCGGCCCTGCCGCCGCCCCGCACGAGACCTACCTCGCCATCTCCCTCGACCTCAAGGCCGCCCGGCGCCTGATCAACCAGGCCGGCGGAGGGCTGCCCGGGGCGTTCACCGTCATGGGGCAGACCACCGCGTCCATCGCGCAGGCCGCCCGCAACGCAGGTCTCCAGGTCACCGGCTGGCTGAGCGCGCGGGAAATCGCCGCCGTCATTCGCACCGCCTACGACCCGAAGGCCCTCGCCGCGCTCCAGCAGTGGTCCGAGACCGGCCGCGCCGAAGCCGACCCCGCAGCCGCCGGTCCCGTCGTGCAGTTCGAGGAGTACGACCGCCTCGCCACCGACAGCGCACGGCACGCGACGTACTGGGTGGAGAACTGGCCAAGGACCGAGATGGGGGCAGGGTTCCTGCACGGGCTGATGTTCACGGCCGGTGTGCGCCGCAGCCTCTCCCTTATATATGTGCCGCAGGGGCTCGAGTCCGCACTGCGGGACGTCCAGCGCAAGAAGGCCGCGATCATCGCCGACGCCAACGAGCGCGCCCGCCGCGGGCAGGTCGATTCCGAAGAGGACTCCGTCGAGTACGCCGACGTCAAAACCCGCGAACGCCAGCTCATCGCCGGGCACGCGGACGTCGCACTGACCGGCCTGGTCACCGTCACCGCCGAGACCGACGCCCTCCTGGACGCCGCCTGCGCACAGATCGAGACCCACGCCGTCACCTCCGGCGTCGACCTTCGTCGGCTCAACTACCAGCAGCCCGACGCCTTCGCCCTCTCCGCGCTCCCGCTCGCCCGCACCGCCCTGTGAACCAGCCGCGCCCGTGCGCACCCTGACCCACCGCACTCCGGATCACCCGCGACGGGACGCCCCTCACCACCCTGCCTAACGGCAGGAAGGACCACCACCTTTGACCTCTCCTACGCGCCCCGACGACGCGCACCCCTACCTCCGCGCCGCGAGCGCCGGCATCCGCCACCACACACGGACCCTAGCGCCGTCGGACGCGGACCCGCCCAAGCCCGGAGATCGTCTGCACCTTGACGTGCTGCACGCCCACCTCACCACTCTGCTCCAGCTTCTGGACCGGCTCGCCGACCACACCCGGCCCCCGCACCCGGCCGCCGGACGTCACCTGGCCACCGCCCACACCAGGCTCTGGCAGGCCACCACCGAAGTCCACGCCGCCTTCCACCTGCTGCCCGGCACACCCCAGGCCGACGCCGAGACAAGCGCCTGCCATCCAGAGCGGCTCCCCGAGGGCCCGCCCGTGCTGACGATCTGCCAACGCCACCTCACCGCCGGACACGTAGTCCGCCGCAAAACCACCCCCACCGACCTCCGCCCGCACACCACGGCCTGTGTGCGATGAGTACCACCCGCAGAATCGAGGGCCCCCGATGAGCCACCGGCCCGCCCGTCGCGCCCGCCGCGCGTCCGCCAGCCCGCTGTTCACCCCCCACGGCACCGACCGCGCCAGCCGCAAGGCCGCCCGCCGCCAGCTCGCCGAGGCCACCGCCAAAGCTCGCGCCGAAGCCAGCGCCCACCAGAGCGAAAGCACGCCCGCCGAGCACCAGCTGCCCGCCCCGCTCTACCCACCGAGCGGACGCCCCGGGCCCGCCTCCTCTCGTGGGAACCGGCTGAAGCTGCCCGCCCACAGCATGACCACCGCGGTCGCGGCCGGCGCCTATCCCTTCCTCGCCGAAGGCGGACTCGGTGCCGAGGGCATCTACATCGGCCGCGACGTCCACGCCGAAGCATCATTCGTCTTCGACCCGTTCGCTCTGTACGGCAAAGTCGAGGGATTCACCAACCCCAACCTTTTGCTCGCCGGCGTGATCGGCCAGGGCAAGAGCGCCCTCGCCAAGTCCTTCGCGCTGCGATCGGTCGCCTTCGGATACCGCGTCTACGTCCCGTGCGACCCGAAGGGCGAGTGGACTCCGGTGGCGGAAGCCCTCGGCGGCCGGTCCGTCGCCCTCGGTCCCGGACTGCCGGGTCGCCTGAACCCCTTGGACGCGGCCCCGCGCCCGGAGAGCGTGGCCGAGGCCGACTGGGTCAGCGAGATCCGCAAGCGGCGCCTGCTCCTGCTCGGCTCCCTTGCCCGCACCATCCTGGGCCGGGACCTGATGCCCATGGAGCACACCGCCCTGGACGTCGCCCTCGACGCCGTCGTCACCCGCGCCGCCGACACGCACCGCACCCCGCTCCTCGGCGACGTCGCCGCCGCCCTCAACAACCCCCACGAGCTCGACGAGGCCGCCGGGATGATGTCGGGCCAACTCGGCGACGCAGCGCGAGACCTGGCCCACGCCATGCGGCGCCTGGTCCACGGCGACCTGGCCGGCATGTTCGACGCCCCCTCCACCGTCGCATTCGATCCGAACGCGCCGATGCTCACCATCGACCTGTCCCGCCTGGGCGGCTCCGGGGACGACACCGCCCTCGTCCTGGCGATGACCTGCGCGAGCGCCTGGATGGAATCCGCCCTCTCCGATCCCAGCGGCGGCCGGCGCTGGATCGTGTACGACGAGGCATGGCGCCTGATGCGGCACGTCGGCCTGCTCCAGCGGATGCAGGCCCAGTGGAAGCTCTCCCGCGGCCTCGGCATCGCCAACCTCATGGTGATCCACCGGCTGTCCGACCTGCTCACAGCTGGCGACGCCGGATCACAGGGCCGCGCCCTGGCCGAGGGACTCCTCGCCGACTGCAGCACCCGGATCATCTACCGCCAGGAGACCGACCAGCTCCACGCCGCGGCCTCCCTGCTCGGCCTGACCTCCGTCGAGATGGACGCCATCGCGCACCTCAACCGAGGGCGCGGTCTGTGGAAGGTCGCCGGACGATCCTTCATCGTGCAGCACCTCCTGCACAGCCACGAACTGGCGCTCTTCGACACCGACGCCCGTATGCACTGAGGACCAAGAGGCCCGTGAGGCCCGACTTCCAACGCGACTTGATACCGAGCGACGAGGTGCTTCAGCTTATCGGCGCGCTCAATGCGATGAAGGACGAACTGCTCAACGCTGCCCAGCAGTGGGAGCTGCTGGACGAGAACGGACACGTACCGGTCACGCCTTCCTGCACCGTGCTGCTCCAGCACGCCACCGACGCACAGGACCTCTCCCGCGATGTCCTCCGGCTCACTGCTGACTTCGCCCGGAGCCCCCACCACACCACCCGCGCCGGCGGCACCGTTCTGAAGCATCTCGGCACGGCGGCAACCACGTCGAGCCACGCAGCCCCGCACTTCACCAAGTCCGCGGAGTGTGCCCTGGCCCTGCCCCGGTCTCCCAACCCGACCACCCGGCACCACCTCGCGAATCGCATGGTCATCGACCACGCCTCAGCCCGCGCCTTCCTGCGGCGCACCTCGGAACCCCTTCGTGACGCGGCCAAGGAACTCGCCGACCACCTCAGCTTCCAACGCTTCCTCGCGACGCTCACCCGTCAGGAAGGCCCGCCAGCGCCTCCGCCACCCAAGCCGAGCGGTTGCCACCGCTGACCGCGCCTGCCCCCAAGCCCGACCCACCCACATCCCAAGGAATGCCCTGAACCGCCCCGCTCATTTCAGCGACGCCGACCGGGCCGAATACCAGCCGTGCCAGGCCGAGCACGACGACCTCATGGCGCAAGTCGCCGATCGTGAAGCCCAGCTGGAACACGACCTGATCGCCGCCTACGACGAGTAGGAACTCGACTCCAGTCCGGTTCCGAAGCCAGAAGCCGACCTCGCTCGCCGAACGCCTCCGTCACACCGACCGGCGGCCCGCAGGAGAATCCGTGGCCGCTGACGAGGCGAACGCTACGGATGCCCGCGCGGCTCCGATCGCGCCACTTCCCGACCATCGCGACGTGAACATGCCGTGCTGGCAGGAGCTGTGGCGCCGCCACGCGCACATCACCACGCCGCTGCGAGCGCGCGGACTGCCATGCGACATCGAGTTCGGCCTCAGCGCCTACATCGTGCGCGTCTCGCTCCCCGACGACAGCTACCTGATCATCAGTCCGCCGCAGGAACCGTCCTCCGACCACCCGCCCGGAGACCCCGAGGGCTGGATGGCGACCCGCGAGCACCCCGACGACCAGACGCTGTTCGAGGTCCTCTACGACTCCGCCCCCTCCGACAACCCAGGCACTCGCCGGCGGCCCGAAGCCCGCCACGGCGGCAGCGCCCAACCCCTGATCGAGGCGATCGACCTCCGCCTCGCCCAGCTCGGACTGCTACCGCACCCCGCTCTGCCCCACGAAAGCCCCCACGTGCACCCGGCCCAACCGACGCCCCCGCCCCCGCCCCGGGATGCCCCCGGCACACCAGACCGTCGCCCCGCCTACGACTACGGCGACGCGTTGCGCGATCTGACCGACCGGCTCAACGCAGCCGAGTCGCACGCGGATGCCGCTGCCCTTTTGCATCAGATCCTGGAACCCACCGACGGCCTGCTGGCACAGCTCGGCGAGTTCTTCGAAGCAGCCGGCGAGAAAGCCAAGGAAGCCGAGGAGGACGACGGCTTCGACCTGTCCTACGACCTCGCCGACGCCGCTGCCGAGATCCGCAGCCTCGGAGAGGTCCTGCACGTGGCCGAGGACCGGATGCGGGCCCTCACCCCGCTCGCACCCGCACCGCGGCTGCCCTCCACGCCGACTCGTGCACCGTCCCTTCCGCCGCGAGCCCTCCCGTCAGCTCCGCCGCGGCACACGCGCTGACGCCGCACCGCCGCCTCCCTCCCCTTCCCACCGCCTGCGGGGACAGCGGTCGCGCACTTCGCGTCCACGGCGTGGTCCAGCAGCTCACGGCCAAGAGCATCGGTGTGAACCTCCGCCACTCGGCGCCCACGACCAGCACGGCCCTTCCGCCGGCATCGCCGAAGACAGCACCCACGACCAGTCGTGCCCGCTCATCCCCATCCGCCCAGCAGACCCTTGGAGCCCCCTATCCGCACCGCTCGCCGTACCCTGCCGCTGTTCGTCGGCGCCGCCTGCCTCGCCCTGGCCCTCACCGGCTGCGCCGGCGAAGACGGCCCCGCCCATGCCCGGCAGACGCCCCGCGCCAGCACCGCCCCGAAGCCCGTGCCCGCTCTCAGCGCCGCCCAGGCCCGCGACGTCATCACCCGCTATTCGAAGATCAACAACGAGGCCAACACCGACCGCGACCGGCGCCTGCTCGACACGGTCGAGGACGGCCCGCTGTACGCGATGTCCGTCTCGGACTACACCGAGACCGAAGGGCTCCCCGCGGCAGACCGCAAGCCGTACAAGCCGTGGTCCTACGACTCCGCGGACGCCAAGCTGTACATCCCGCGCCTGGGAGCCGGACAGAACCGCTGGTTCGCCGCCGCGCTCTCGGACCAGAAGGGCAAGGCCCCCTCGCGGTTGGCCGTGTTCGCCGAACGTCCCCAGCACAAGCGCTGGGAGATGGTCTCCGTCGTCGACCTCGACAGCCTGGACCTGCCGGACATCGCCCTCGACCACGACGGATACGCAACGGCCGTCACCACCGACGGCAACAAGCACCTCTCTGCCGACGCCAAGCTGCTGCGCACCGCGATCCTCGACAACTTCGCCACCGGAGGCAAGAACACGGGGACGAAGGTCTTGGCCCCGACCAAGGCGAGCAAGCGGCAGATCGAAGTCCACGACAAGACCGGCTCCCGCTTCGGGGCCCAGGGCACCACCGTCTTCGCCGGCGCCGCGAACCGCTACACATACGCCTACGCCCTCAAGACCACCGACGGCGGCGCGCTGATCCTCTTCTCCCACACGCACACCCAGACCGACGCCGTGGCGCATTCCGGCCTGCAGATCAACCCCGGCAAGGACGACCGGGCTTGGCTCCACGACGTGCCCCGCACCTCTATCCGCTACACGTTCGTGTGCAACGACGCCGCCACCGTCCCCGCGAAGGCCGAGCCCTCCCGCCTGATCGGCTACACCTGCGCGCGTACCGACGCCTCCGGACCGCCGGTCCCGTCCTGGTCCGACCGCGCGTAGACGCACCCGCGCGCCACCGTGACGGCCGCCGAACCTCCCCGCACCCCGCTCGCTCCGGAGAATCCCCTGTCCACACGCTCCTTCATCGCCCGCCCCACCCGCGGTACGGGATACACGGGCATCCGCGTCCAGCTCGACGGCGTACGCAGCCACCACCTCCCTTTGCTCCTGGCCGCCTACCAGTACAAGTTCGGACGCGACATCGAGGCCATGTCCCGGCACCTCATCGACGACGTCGCCGTCGGCTGGGACGAACTCGGCACCGATCTCCTCGACGACGCCCCGCCCGCACTCGTGACCGCGCTGACCGGCGGCGAGCACTGGCCCAGCCGAACCCTCGACCACCTGATCACCCCGGACGGCTCACCCCCGGTACGCATGTCGGTCACCGACACGACCGCCGACGAGCAGGACATGCATTGGGGGTACGTCCTGCACAAGGAGGGCGTCGAGGTGATCAGCCTCCTGCACGAGGACATCGGCCCGATCGTGAGCTGGTCCACCGACCCGCGCACTGCCTTCAACGACCACCCGGCGGCCTGGTCCTCCCTCGACTCCCCGCCCGCCATCCGGGCATCGCGCGGCAGGAAGCCCCAGAGCGCTCCTGCCGCAGCCCCACCGAAGGCTGGCACCCCGCGCCCCGCCGCCCGACGCTAGTTCCCCCTCGTCTTCCCGGAGCCTTCACTGCCCGTACACCACGCCCCTGATCACCGTCGTCATCGCAAGCCGCCTGCGCGAAGACCGGCTGGACTACCTGACCGCGATGCACGCCAGCCTCACCCGGCAGTCCGTACCGTGGGAGGCCGTGATCGCGCTCGACGGTGCTTCGCCCGACCGTCTGCCGGCCCAGCTCGCGCAGGACCCGCGCGTTCACACGCTGGCGCTGCCCCGTCCGGTCGGCGCCGCCTGCGCCAGGAACCTGGCCCTCGCTCACGTACGCACCCCGTACACCAACTGGGCCGACGACGATGACCTGTTCCCCGACGATGCGATGGCCGTACGGCTGAACGCCCTGGAGTCGACGAGAGTCGGCTGGTGCGCCGGCTGGAGCGAGGACCAGCACCCCGACGGCTCGACCACCCTGTGGCGCTGCCCCACCCCGCCCGGCCGGCACGAGGCCGGCGACGTGTGGACCTATTGGAAGTCGCCGACGGACACCATCCCCATCGGGCCGACCACGATCCTCGCCCGCACCGACCTCGTGCGCGCCGCGCCGATGGGCGGCCTTGTCCAGGGCGAGGACTACTGCGCGGCCCTCGGCGTAACCGCACTCGCCCCCGGGGTCCTGCTGCCAGTACCCGTGTACAGGTACCGCAAGTGGGACGGGCAGATGACGGCCCAGGCCGGATACGACCGGATGGAGGCGGCTGCCCGGGAGCACGCCTGGGCGTACGGCCGCAGCCTGCGCGCCGTCCTGCGCGGTGGTGAGGACCCGGTCCGTGGCTGAGGCGCAGATCGTCCTGTCGCACAGCCGGGAGTCCGGGATCGTCGCGATCGCCTCGGGCGAGCAGTACCGGTGGGCGCACACCGCCCTCGCGGACAGCGGCTTCCAGCGGGACGACGACGGCGTCTGGCACCTGCCCGCGGACGGCACCCAGACCACCGTGGTCGACCTGGTCACGTGCGCGAAGCGACACCGCACCAGCGTGCACACGAGCAGCCGCCGGTTCATCGGCGACGCCGCCCGCGACCTCGCGCGCCTCCTGCCCGGCCAGTGGCACGCCTCGGTCGAGATCTACTCGCACCCCGCCTGGCAGGAAGACCTGGTCCCCTGGATCTGGGACAGCGGCGAACTCGGCCGCGCCGTCCATAGCGAGCGGATCCCCTACGCCGCACTCCTCACCGACATGGTGCAGGGGACCACGCTGCTGTTCATCGAACGTCCCGGCCGTGAACTCGACTACCTAGTGGGGGCCTTCTCGCCCGAGGGACTCGAAGGGGGCTACGGCGACCCCCACGCGCCGCGCAGCATCGTCCTGCCGCCGTTCCCCGGACGGGCTGCCCAGGCCCTCACCGACCGGTACCTCCCCGCCTACGAGCAGGCCGTTTACGCCCGCAAGACGGCGGCCATCGCAGCCTTGCTTGCAGACATCCGCTCCGAGCACGACACCTGGCAGGCCATGAACGCCTCCGGTCGCTATAGCGACGCCACCCCGCTGAGCGCCGCCGCCCTCGGCGCCGCGACGGAGTTGTTCCTCGACCACGCCTGGCGTCGTTTCCTGACCGTCGTCGACCACGCCCCGGCGCTGCTCGACCGGTGTCGGCCCGCGAGCAGCCCGTGGCCCGACGACGCCGCAGCCCTGTCCCGCCTGGCCGACGCCGTGGTCGATGCCGAAGCCCTGGTCGACGAGATCGTCCACGGCGGTTCCGTGCCGGAGCGGGCGCCGAGCACGCGCGTGGCCAGCCATCGAGACGTGGCTCGCCGACGGCGAAACGTTCTTTCGTCAGGCCCGCATCAGCGCGCCCCATCGTCGCCCGGCCCTGCCCGTCACCGCGCCAGCCCGCCCCCTCACCGCAGCCCGGCCCGCGCACCGCGGCCCGTGACCCTTCCGCCCCACGCCCCGAGGAGAGCCCCGCCCCCTTGCGACCCGGCACCCACTTCGCCTTCGGCGACCACGAGGAACACGGCTTCGTGGCCTCCTTCACCGCCGCCCTGCCTGCGCACCTCGCCCACTGGTACCTGGAGCGCGAGCAGTTCGAGCCCGTTCCCGGAGAACCCGGCCTGTACTGGCTCAGCGAGCCCGAGCGCGACGGAGTCCGCCGCACCCGCCAAGCCGTCCACGACCTGCGCCGCCACGGCTACACCGTGCAGGCCGACATCCGCCTCGACCCGTCCCTCTCGGCCGGCCCGCCGCGCCCTGTCCGGCCCAACGGACTCCAGGAGCGCCGCAGCCGGCTCACCCAGGCCGCCGCCGGCCGGACGACGCAGCGCTCCGCACCGCCCACCACCTCCCCGCCAGCGGCCCGGCCGATCCCGCCGAAGCCCACGTACGCTCCGACCGTCCGTTTGACGGCCGCGACCGGCGGGCGGTCACGATGACACCCGCGAGCAGCCCGGCCCCCGACGGCCCCTTGCCGACAGCTCCCGAACTGGCAAACTGGGCACGCGACTTCCGCTTGCGGATGGCGGTCATCGACAGCGAGACCGAGGCCGCGCTCGACATGACACGCGACCGCTACGGCCGTACCGTCCACGCGGGCGCAGGCGCAGCCGCACGAGCCCACCGTGACAAGGCGGCGGTGGAGGCGTACGCCACCCACCTCGCCCCGCACGCCGAGGCTCTCCTCGATGCCGCCCGACTCGTACTCGACGAGCTGCCACCCTCCCGGCACCTGACCGGGTGGCGGGCCGTCCTGGACGGCCTGGCTGCCTCCGCCGCCGAACTCCGCCGAGCCCTCGACCGGCCGGCTGCGCCCGGCTCCCCCGCCGAACGCACTCAGCACGCGGCCTTGTGGCCACACCTCACCGCTTGGGCGGACCACAGCTGCATCGCCAGCAACCTCGCCGACCAGCGCGCCGGCCAGAACCACAAGGCTCCGCTGACCGACGAAGAGCAGCAGATGTGGACCGAGAGGGCCCAGGCCGCGCAGCGGCGCGGCGAGCTGGAGCTGACCGAGTCGTGGTATGCCGCCGACGGACAGCCGATCACCCTCGCTTACCTGGTCGAGGACAACGACTCGACGGTGGTCGCGCTGCGCGGCGACCCGGGCGTACCGGGCTGGCAGGTGATCGGGCACTACGCCCACGAGCATGAGGCGGGCAAGTCCCTGCCCGCTCCGGTCCCGCCCGGCATCCTGCGCGCGGACGTCTCCCGGTTCAACCGCCCGGCACCGGCCCCGGAGATGTCTCTGCAGGAACTCATCCGCGACGTCGTCGAAGGCCACAGTGCCGGTGACGCCTCGAATGCTCTCCTCGGAGCCGTCCAGCGCGGCTACGCCGCCGGCCCGATGGTCCGCCTGCAGGAACTTGTGGAGACGAGCAGCCAGTTCGCCAGCGCCCTGGAGACCGTGCAGGGCCGCCAGATCGCCGCCCGCCTCTCAGCGTTGGGACGGCAGATCGAGTTCCTCACCCGTGAAGTCGAAGAGGCGGCCGAAGACCTCGGCGCGACCGTCGCCGTCCTGCCCCCGCACCGCACCCCCGTGCTACGTGCCCGCCCGCGCCCGGCCGTGGACACCACCCCGCCCACGCCGCCACCCCGCGCCAGCACGACCGCCCGCCACCGCTAGACCCCGAGAAAGCACCCGTTGTCCCCGACCGCACCCCCGGCCCAGGCACCGCGCATCACCTACGGCACGGTGCTGGGCAGCCCGTACGTCGCCCGCCTCCTCGGCGGCACCCTCACCGGCCGACTCCCCAACGGCATGGCACCCGTCGCCATCCTCCTGTGGGCCACCACGAGCGGCAGCAGCATCGCCTTCGGCGGACTGCTCAGCGCCCTGTACGGGCTGTCCTCCTCGGTGGTGCAACCCGTCAAGGGACGCCTCATGGACCGCCACGGCCAGACGGCGGTGCATCTTCCGGCCGCCGTGCTCAACTCGGCTCTCCTGGTGACCCTTCCGCTGACGGGACCGTACGGCGGACCGGGCCTCGCCACGACCCTCGTCGTCGCCGCCGGCCTGACCACCCCGCCCCTGGAGGCCGGGCTGCGGGCCCTGTGGCCCAGCGTGCTGCCCGACGCCCGCCTTCGACACGCCGCGCTCGCCCTCGACACCGGTACACAGGGCCTCCTGTACATCGTCGGCCCCCTGCTCGTCGCCGCCCTCGCCTCCGCGTACAACCCCAGCGTCGCGCTCACCGTCACCGCCGTCCTCGGCCTGGCCGGCACCACCGTGGTCGCCCTCGCTCCGCCATCGCGGCGCTGGCGATCGACGCCGTCAGTCGGCACCCTGCACTGTCCCGTTAGACGGCTGACCAGCCCCGGTCTGCTGCTCCTGCTCGTCTCGCTCACCGGCATCGGGTTCGCGATCGGGGCCATGAACGTGTGGTCGATCGCCATAGCCGAGCACCACGAACAGGACATGCTCTCGGGCATCATCCCCGCCGCGTTCTCCACCGGCAGCTTCCTGGGCGGCCTCGTCTACGGGCGCCGCACCTGGAGTCGGGCAACCACCGACCAACTGATCATCGCCAGCGCCGCGTTCCTCGCCGGATGGCTCCCGCTCGCAACCCAGCCCGCGCCGTTTGCGGCCACCGCCGCGGTCGCCGTGCCTGGTGCGTTCCTGACCGTCGTGGTCGCCTGCGCCTACGTGACCACCGATGCTCTCGCTCCTGCGGGCCGGACCAGCGAGGCGTATGCGTGGCTGATCCTCTCGATCGGCGTCGGGCAGTCCGCCGGTACCGCCCTGGCCGGACGCCTCACCGAGCAGACGCTCGCCAGCGCGGCGCTCCCCGCCGTCGGCGCGGCCTTCGCCCTCGCCATCCTTCTCGCCGCGCGCCGACAGCTCCGCCCCGCCGGGCACCGGCCGCCCGGCCGACACCGCCGCCCACTCCGAGGCCGGCACAAGACGTCCTGATCAGGGCACGCCCCCACCTTCCAACCCCTTTGAGGAGATCGAATTATGGCCGTGCGTACGCACTGGACCGTGGAGCACGCCTGCTCCCACAGCGTGGATCATGACCTGTCCAATCGTCCTGCCGACAAGCGGGCGGGCTTTGCCCGTTGGCTCGCGTCGAAGGACTGCACCGACTGCTGGAAGGCGGCGCGCGACGCCGACTCCGAGTCCAAGGAGGAGTGGCTCGCGACCAAGCGGGCCGAGGAGCAGGAGGCAGCCGTCGCGTGGGCGAAGCAGTTCTACATGCCGCAGTTGGAGGGCCCGGAGAAGGCCCTGGGCTGGGGCGAGCGCTCCCGCCACCAGCTGATGACGGCCGCGCACACCGCGCTCGTCGTCGAGGGCACTTGGGACGAGGCGGACTGGGCGGAGCTGGAGGAGAAGGCCCGCTCCATCACCCGTGCCGGATGGTGGATCGACCAGCGGGACGCCGAAGGCACTGACCTGCTCGAACTTCTCGACGCGGCCAGTGAGGCGGACCGCGGGACGGAGAACCCGTTCCGCTGACGGCGGGGCAACATAGCCGGGAAACGCCGGTTAGCCAAACCGGCGTTCCTCCGGACTATTGATGCTCCCACCCCGCCAGCCATCGCGTGGAAGGAACTCATGTCCCAGCCCCCGTCCGCCTCGGCGTTCGCACCGACGCCCGACCCGCTCACCCCCGACCGGGACATCACCCACGCCCATTTCCAGGCCGGTGACGCCGTCGTCGTCCTGAAGGGGGTGGCCGGCGGAGAACTGTGGGGCGACGCGATGCGCGTCGTGGCCCCTTCCTGGCACACCCCGACCGACGAGGACGGGTGGCGGCTGCGGGATGCGACCGGCGGCACCCAGTCCTACGTCACCGCCCACCCTCGCTACCTCGTGCACCTCTCACGCCGCTGCCCTGACTGCCTGATCTATCTACGGGCCATGGAGGACTCCCTCCTCGCACGGTTCGCCGACCGCGACGAGCTGATCGACTGCGGCTGGTACACCACCACCGCCCTGGGCCAGCTCGTGCACATCGCCGACATCCGGGGCGGCCGGTGATCCCCCGCCTGCACGAGCGGACCCACCGGCCCCACGACCCGCTCGAAGAGGCGCTGGGGCGGCCGGTCTCACCGAACGAGGGCCTGACGGAGCACACGATCGTCGCCCACTGGCCCGGCCTGGATTACTTCACTCTGGACCACGAGCAGAGGATCTGGACGTCCGTCCAGTGGGCCGAGCACCTCGAAGGCCCCTACCTGGAGCATCCGTTCGCCGCCAGCCCCGACGACGACCGGCGGGCGATCCTCCACCTCGACATCCGCCTTCACCCGGACGACCGGGAACTGACAGGACCGGAGTGGGCCGAGGTCGCTCAACGGCTCGCACGAGCCGTCGGCATCGAGATCCCCGGCAAGGAACATGGCTGCCGGTGGATCGCCGTCCAAGCCCAGCCCGGCCGCCTCGACCTGATCGCCAACCTGATCCACCTCGACGGTGCGTGGCACGCTCTTCCCGCGGACAATCTGCGGCGCCTGGCACAGGAGGCGCGTCGCATCGAACAGGACCTCCACTTGGTCCCTGTCCGATCCGACCCCCCTTCGCGGCCTGCCGTCCGCGCGGCGCTCACGGCGTCGGCCCAGCTCGCGACCATCCTCACGCAGCTCGCCAACGAACAGGCCGGCCCTCTGGCCGCGGTACGCGGACTCGTCGAGCACACCTCGCACCGGATCGCCCGCCAGCCGGGAGCAGCCAGCACCGATACGGCACACCGCCTGGAGCTGATCGCCCGCCGCCTCTACGCCATCCAGCAGGACCTGGACACCACCGCAGACCGCCTGGTCCATCCCCGCGCCGTCCCGGCCCCGGACGCCGTCCGGCACAACGCCCACCGATCGCCGTAGGAGAAACGTCTCCTTGCCCCGCACCGACCGCTTCCTGGACATCCGCCGCGACCCGCACTCCGACGAACTCCTTGCCCGCGGCGGCGACTCCGAGGCACACAGCATCCTCCAGCGCGCGGGCTTCGTCGCCGTCGTCCGCGTCCATGAGACGTACCACCGCGCCCCGACCGGCCTAGCGGAGGACGACGAGTACCGTCTCGCCACCGACGCCGTGGCCCGCCTGCGGGCGGCCGGCTACCACGTCGACTGCGACGCGGACTTCGACACCGACTCGCGTCCGGCCAGCTACCTGCCGCTGGGATCCTCCGTTGCCCACGTCGCCGAGCGCCTTCGCGAGGCCGCCACTACGGGCGAGGCGGCCGATGCGCTGACTGAGCTGACCGCCGCCCACGACGGCGTCCTCGCCGCGCTGGAGGAAGTCCTCACCGCCACCGCCGACTTCCACGACGGGCTCGGCAAGGCGGCCGACCCCTACATCGCGCGGCGGCTTCGCTACCTCGCCGACGAGCACCTTCGCGTCATCCGTACCGACCTCTCCGAGACCCGCAACCAGCTCGCCGACCGGCATGCCCCGCACCCCGGCCGCAGCATCTGCACCGGGGAAGTCCCGTCAACCGAGCAAGAGCGCTCTGCCGTGTGCGCCTGCCCGCCACCGCCGCGCACCCTACCGGCCCCGCCGCCCCCGATGGCCGCCGGACTGCGCCGCTGACTCCCACCTCGCCCAAGGACACCATGCACGACCACCACACCTCCGAGCGCCTCGCCTCCTACGCCGACGTTCTCGCCGGCGAACTCCCCGACAGTTGGACCAGCTCCCACCTGCCGGCCGACGCCAAGGACGACCTCGCCGAACTCGCCGACCGAATCTGGGACCTGGATCTGGTCGCCGCCTCTCTTGCCGAGCACCCCCTGCTGCAGCAGGCAGCCGTCCTGAGCCGACAGGACGGTGCGCAGCTCGTCCTTCTGGACCGGAACGACGAGCGCGACGGCTTCCTCATCGCCGCCGTCGCCCCCCGCGCCCTGCCCGACGAGGCGTTCCGCGGCGTTCCCGAGCCCAACGGCATCGCCCTGGCCGATGACCCGTTCCTGAGCGCCGAGCAGGTCGCCGGCGACCTGCTCCCCCGCTACGACGCCGCCCTCGCCCAGGTCCGGCACAACGCCCTGGGCGGCATCCTGCTCTCCCAGCCGGACCGGGTCGTCCTGACCTGGCAACCGGACGGCAGCGTCGCCGCCGCCCCGGTCGACGACCGCGCCGGCGCGATCCTCCTCGCCCACGGCTTCGTCCAGGACCCGCAGAGTGGTATCTACCGCCTGGGTGGTGACGACACCCAGGCCCAGGCCCGCGCCCTGCGGGAGATCGGTGGGCGCCTCGACGCGCTCGGCATCGGCACCGCTCTGCAGCATCCCGCAGGCCGGACCGCACCCACCGCCGCCCCCGCTTCCGTGCCGCCGGTCCCTACCAGCACCCATACGCCAGCCACCAGGGCTCGATGAAGCAGTCGGAGCCCGACTTCTGGGTGCTGGAGTACGTCACCATCACCAAGGACCCCCGCACCGACCTGGTCGTGGCCATCGGCGGCACCGACAAGGCCGCGGACATCCTCCAGCGAACCGGCGGCTTCCTCTCCGCTCCCGGACCGCGCGGGGACTATCACCGGCTTCCGCACGGCCTGCCCGTCGAGCAGCAGCGCCGGAAGGCGACCGCAGCCTCGCACGCCCTGCTCGCCGCCGGTCACAGCGTCCACCTCGACCCCACGCTGAACATGCTGGTCGCACCGGACGGTGAACGTGAGGCCGCCCTGCGCTACCTGGCGGGGCTCGCTGAGCGAGCCGCAGCCGCCACAACCAGCAGCGAGGTGGCCGAGGTCCTGACCGAGGTCGCTGCCCCCGTCCACGGGCTGCTGCCCCTCGCCAGAGAGGTCGTCGTCCGCGCCTGGATCGCCGCCAGCGACTTCCAAGGGGCCGCGCCCGCCGGGGAACCCGATCCCGTCGCACGGCTCGGAAGCACGGCCACCTCCATGAGCGAGGCCGCGCGCGCCATCCTCCACGCCCGCAACCACGTCGCACGCCCTGCGCAGCGGCCGGCCACTACCTCACCACCGCCGGGCCACGCCCAGCCCGCGAAATCCCGCCGCCGCTGACTTCGGAGAACCACATGGCCAACCTGGCCGACGAATACGGCACGGACGTCGAGATCTACATGAAGGCCCTGACGACCACCATCCACGCCGACACCCCGACCGGCGCCCCCGCCCAGCTCCACGACCTGCTGGAACACCTCGGCCTGGAACGCCACGAGTACCCCGCCGACACGCCCATCTACATCTGGCACACCGTGCCCGAACACCTCGACGCCGGCGAGCAGAAGCGGCTGGCAACCCGCGCCATCCCCGTCCTGCTCCTGGCCGGGTACGAAGTCAACTGCACGCCCGAAGTCTTCGACGAATCCGCCTACCGGCAGGCCGTGCAGGACCTGCGCACCCGAGCGGGCCGCCCTGCCGTGCGGCAACAGGCACCGATCGGCTCCCCCTCGCCTGCAGCTCCAGCCCGCCGCACCCCGTAAGGCGCCTGGGCGGTCCCGGGCACCGCGCCGGGACCGCCCGCCTTTCACCACCCGAGACCCGGAGATACCCGTAGCAATCCGCCCACCCCCACCGATCAGCAACCGGCTTAAGCCCCGACTCGCCACGGCCCTCTTCCGCCGCTATCTGCGCGCCTGTATTCCGACCGGCCCCGACCACACCTCCCCGCTGGCTGGCGGCCGCCCGGAGGCCGCCCTCGCCGAGACACAGCGCGTCGGGCACCGCCACCACCACTGACCGTCCACCGCCCTGGAGGAGCATGTCCCACCCCACCCCCTACCCCGTGAGACTGGCCGACGAGATCACCCGCCAGCTCGGACAGCTCGCCGACCACCTATCTCACCTGCCCCCGCCCCAGGCCGCTCAGGTCATCGCCCGCGTGCTCGACCCGGACACCGGAGTCCTCGGCGGCGTCACCCACCTCGTCGCCACCGGCAGCGTGTTCGCCAAGGACCAGGCAGAGCGAGGCGCGCTCCCCGCGGAGGTGTGGCTCGCCCTGGGCCGTGCCTCGAACGAACTCGGCGACATCACCCTCGACCTGGACGAACACAAAGACGCTCTTCAGCGCGTCGGCGCCCAGCCCGCCGCTACGGCGGCGAAGCCCCCGGCACCCGCACCGCTCGTCGTCCGGCGCCGCCGGTGAAGAAGAAGCAGTGGCAGGGCTGGGGACCCGACGAGCAGGCCGAGCAGCACTACCTCGTCCAGCCGCGCGCCCTGGCCGGCGGCGGCGACGTCCGGCACGTCTCGGAGTTCCTGCGCGCCTCCGGCTGGAGGGACAAGTCCAAGACGGGCGGCCCCCTGCGTATGGAGAGCCCGGACCGCACCGTCCGCATCGCCTACGACCCCTACGTCCTCCCCGGCGGATGGACCATCCACGGCCACGCAGACGGAGCGAACGGCGAGTGGTCTGCCCACCTGGGCCGGCAGACGCCGGCGGAGATCGTCGCCGGCCTGACCGACGCCCTCACCCGCCCCCGCTCCGCCCACGCCCCCAACGTCTGGGCCCCTCTGCAGGAGCAGAACTGGCACACGCGCTTCGAGGGCCAGGACTACATGGCGACGAGCCCCGACGGCACCGCGTGGATGCAGTACCGGCAAAGCCCCGACGGGGCGGCGATGTGGTGGACCGGAGCGCGGGACAAGCAGGGCAACGGCTGGACGGCCAACTTCACGCCGAACACGCCGATGCACCTGGTGCAAGCCTTCTCCGCCGAACTCGCCAGCCCGGACCCCGTGATGCGCCCGCGCGGACGCGTGCCGCACAGCGCGCAGATCCGTACCTGGTCGGTGTCCGTGAAGCCCTCCCAGCTCAGTGCGTGGCAGCAGGCCCGCATCACGGCCGCCCGCGCCGCCACCTGGGCCCGCTACAGCGCCCGAAGCACCAGGCCGCGCACCAGCGCCCATCCCTACACCCCGGCCGGCGGCGCACGCACCCGCCGTTGACCGCAATAGCCCCGCCCCGAGGAGCCCGATGCCCGCACTCACCCCGGACACCATCCGCACCCTGACCGAAACGCTCGCGGACCTCACCGACTACCTGCGCGAGAACCCCGACCCCGCAGAAGCCCTCGCCCTCGTCGAGCCCCTCCTCGACGAGTACACGGGCCTGCCCGTCCAGTTCGCCGACACGCTGCGCGCCCTCGCCCGCGCCGTTCAGAAGAGCCCTGACGCGCCGCGCACGGCGCAGGGCGACCTGCTGATCACCGAGCTGCGTACGGCCGCGTGGGAACTGGCCGACCAGCACACCCTCCACTACGTGCTGGACGATCTCCGTGACCTGTACGACAGTTCGCCGACGAGCGAGCAGGGGTGCTGCTGGTGCCGCTGAGCGAACGGCAGCTCGCCGCCTTCGCCGACAAGCACGCCGTGCAGATCCCGTACGACACCAGCCCCCGCCACCTCGCCGGCCCCGGAGACGCCCGCCACGTCACCCACGGCCTGGCCGCCGCCGGATGGAACGCCGTCTCCGACCCCCTGAGCGCCGAGATCATCCTGGCAAGCCCTGGCCTTCGCCACCGGCTCCAGTTCGACCCGCAGTCCCGCACCTCGGCGTGGTGGCGGCTACGGGCGGAGCCCGTCGGCACCGAGCCCGGCTGGTACGCCGAGTTCGGCGAACTCGTGCCCGCCGAGGTCCTCGCCGCCTTCACCGACGCCCTCACCACCCCGCCGCCGCAGCAGCCGGACCCGTGGCAGCGGGTGACCTCGGCAGGATGGCGCCACGAGCCAGACGGCGCGCGCTCGCCGGACTCCATGTGCCACATCGAACTGCGGCCGTTGAGCGAATTCCACGACCGGTCGTCCTGGCACATCGAGACCCGCGAGCCCGGCCACGGGGAGTTTCCCGGCCCGCGCATCTGGCACGCCTACCTCGACGAGCACACCCCCGCTCACCTGGTCAGCGCGTTCCTCACCGCGCTGACCGACCGCAGCCCGCTCCAGCGCGGCATGTTCGAACGCACCGGCCACTACAGCGCCGTACAGAAGCCCAGCCCGCTGCGCCCGCAGCAGGTGGTCGACGCCCACGCCACGCGCATCAAGCATCTGCGCGCCCAGGCACGCTCAGCCCGCCGCCAGCAGACGAAACCCGCGACGATCCCGGCGCACGCAAGTACCGCGCAGCCGGCCGCTCGCCGCTGACCTGAAAGGACCCCTCCCCATCTCCCGAGACCACCACGCACACCGCGACTTCCTGCGCCACCTCGACCACTACGTGCGGGACAGCCAGAAGATCCTCGACGCCTGGGACGCCTACTCCGACGAGCACACCGGCCTCGACGGCTGGCCCTACGACGACCACGCCTACGGCATGCGCAAGAGCCAGCGCGATGCCGACACCGCCGAGGCGTTCGAGCCGCTCCGCTACGGCGCCCGGCACCTGCTGGCGACCGCCGAGACACAGCTGGCCCAGCTGCCGGAGAACACGGTGCAGAGCCGCTGGGTATACCAGCTGGGCGTCCTGCACACGGCCCTCGACCGTCTCGACGAACTGCACGAGCAATGGCTGCTCACCCGCGACGCCCTGCCCGCCACCGCCAAGCCCGGCACCGCCGAATTCGACGATGCCCTCGCCGAACATCACGCCGAATCCTGGAGTTACCTCGACGACTGGGCCACCCACGGCAAAGCGCTCCGGGAGATCAACACAGCAGCCCGCAAGGCCCCTTCATCCCTGGTTCCCACTCCTGCCCTCGCACCCCTGCGACGAACCGCGACACGGAAGTGACTAGGGCCCCGACTCCCGAGACCGTCGAGGTTGACTTCATCACCCCGCCCCACCTCGCCGGCGGCGGTGACCTCGCCTGGATCACCCTTTCCCTCGTGCCTGCGGATGGAGCCACGGCAACGACCCCCTGATGCCACGCGTCCTGCCTCCCGCCCCGACCAGAAGGCCCTCCTGCGCCTGGAGCCCGACCCCTACGACCAGTGGAGACCCTGCACCACGTCGCCGAGCCGGACCGGCCGCCTGGTACGCCAGCTTCGGCGCCCGCACGCCCATCGAGCTGATCGCCGCCTTCACCGACCCGGCCCCAGCCGCTGACGCGCCGTGCGACCCGTACGGAGCGCTCCGGCAGGCCGGCTGGTCACCGTACGGTGACCAGCCGGCCTTGCTTTCCCGACAAGACGGCGTACGTCGAGCGGCTGGGAGCACCGGCTGATCCGGAAGCCTGGTTCGCCACGGTCACCCTCGGCATGCACCAGAAGGTGTGGCACGCCCGCTTCGGTGCGCACACTCCGCCACACCTTGTCGCCGCGTTCACCGCCGCGCTCGGCGATCCGAAGCCCGTGCGCCGCACCGACAGCGGGCGCAGTCTGCCGATCCTCGACCCAAATGTCGTCATCCGCCGGACGACCGACGGGCTCGTCGTGTACGTCGCCGGCGCGCTGGAAGACCGCGTTCACTCCCTGGCTGCCCGGCACACCACCACGCCGACGGCCTCGATCCCCTGACGGCCAGCGCCGCCCAGGCACGGCCGCAGCCGCTAACCCTCCCTCCCCGCCCGGAAGCACGTAGCCCTTGCCCCCTTCCTCCTCCAGCAGCAACACCGACGGATACGAGCTCGTCCTGCGCCTCCTCCTCGGGGTGCTCGCCGTCGTCTTCCCCCTGTCCCACCTGGCCTGGCTGTCCGGCAACATCACCGCCTACCTCACCGGCACCAGCTGGGCCTCCTACCAGCCGACCAACGCCCTGCTCCGCCCCGAGCAGGTCTGGCCCGACGCAGCAGAAACTTCCCTGCTGATCGGTGCCCGCATCGTCCCCGTTCTCCTCCTCCTCGCTCTCGGGGCAGGGGCTGGCGTCCTGTGGGCCCGGCACAACAACCGAAGCGGCGGCCGGAAGAAGATCACCGACATGGCCAAGGCCCGGGACATCGAGCCGCTGATGGCCAAGGCGATCACCGACAAAGCCCGCTCCCTGCGCCCCAGCCTGAAGAACAGCAAGCACATCGACGCGAAGGACACCGGCATCCTTCTCGGCAACCTGCAGGGCAGCCGCCACGAGGTACGGATGGGGTTCGAGGACGTCGCCGTCGCGATCATGGCGCCCCGTTCCGGCAAGACCACCTCGCTCGCCATCCCGTCCATGCTCGGCGCACCCGGCCCGGTCCTGCTGACATCGAACAAGGCCGCTGGCGACGCCTTCACCACCGCCTACGAGGCACGGGCCCGGGCGGGGGCGGTGTGGACCATGGATCCACAGCAGATCGCGCATGCCGCCCGCGAGATGTGGTGGAACCCTCTCGCCAGCGCGACCACCTTGGACGGGGCGAACCGTCTGGCCGGACACTTCCTCGCCGCCTCGGTGGACGCCTCCCAGCAGGGCGACTTCTGGACGAAGGCCGGCAGCAACATCTTGTCCCAGCTGCTCCTGGCAGCAGCGCTCGACGAGCGGCCCATCACCGACATCATGCAGTGGCTCGCCTTCCCCGCCGACCGCACCCCGCTGGACATCCTGCGCGACCACGACTTCGCCGCCGTCGCCGCTCAGCTCAAGGGCACCGTCGAAGGCCCCCCGGAAACGAGGGACGGCATCTACGAGACCGCCCGGCAGTACGCCTCCGCGCTCCTGAACGCGGAAATCGCCGCATGGGTGACGCCGCAGAAAGACGTCCCGGAATTCCGGCCGGAGAAGTTCGTCACGTCCACCGACACGCTGTTCCTGCTCAGCAAGGACGGCGGCGGCGGAGCCTCGGCGCTGATCGCCGCGTGCGCGGACTCGGTGATGCGGGCCGCTACCGCGCAGGCCGAACGTGCCGGCGGGCGCCTGGATCCGCCCATGCTGGCGATCCTCGACGAGGCCGCCAACGTGTGCAAGATCAGCGACTTGCCAGACCTGTACTCCCACCTCGGCAGCCGCGGGATCATCCCGATCACGATCCTGCAGTCCTACCGCCAGGGCCAGAAGGTCTGGGGAGACGCGGGCATGGACGCCATGTGGTCCGCCTCGACTGTCAAGGTGATCGGCAGCGGTATTGACGACCCGGACTTCGCGGACAAGCTCAGCCGCCTGATCGGTGACCACGACGTGGAGACCACGTCCACCTCGCACTCAGAGTCCGGAAAGAGCACGTCAGTGTCGATGCGGCAGGAGCGGATCTTGCCCGCCGACGCGATCCGAGCCCTGCCCAAGGGAACCGCGCTCTGCTTCGCCACCGGCATGCGCGCCGCCATGCTCGACCTCCGACCGTGGTACCGGGAGCCCGGCGCGGAGGAGCTGTCCGCGGCGTCCGCCCGCGCGTCGCAGGCGATCACCGCCCGCGCCGTGGCGAAGCACGCGCCGACACAGTCCGACTTCGGGCCGGCCACGTGATACTCGACCTCTTCGCGGGGCCAGGCGGCTGGAGCAGGGCACTGCACGTCCTCGGCGTGCGCGACATCGGGCTGGAATGGGACGAGTGGGCGTGCAAGACCCGGGCCGCGGCGGGGCAGTTGACGATCCGCACCGACGTGGCAATGTATCCGACCTGGCCCTTCATCGGCCGCACCCACGGAATGATCGCTTCCCCTCCGTGCCAGGCGTGGAGCATGGCCGGCAAACGCCTCGGCCTGCTCGACCAGCCGCTGGTGCACGCGGCAGTCGAGGACCTGGCCGCCGGACGCGACTCCCGCGAACGCCTCCTCGCCGCATGCCGTGACGAGCGCTCCCTGCTCGCAGCCGAGCCGATGCGCTATCTGTACGCCCTGAACACGGTCGGCGAGCCCGACTGGGTCGCCATGGAGGAAGTGCCGCACGTCCTGCCCTTGTGGAAGCAGTACGCGGCCATCCTGCGCGGGTGGGGGGTTCTCCGTCTGGTACGGGACCCTCAACGCGGCCGACTTCGGCGTCCCGCAGACCAGGAAGCGGGCGATACTCCTGGCCTCCCGCGTCCGTACGGCGCAGCCTCCTACCCCCACGCACTCCCAATTCGCCGAACCAGAGTCGCTGTTCGGTCCCGGCCGCGCCCGCTGGGTCAGCATGGCCGAGGCCCTGGGATGGGGCGCAACCGACCGCCCCGTCCCCACCGTCTGCGCGGGCGGTGGACCCGGCGGCGGACCCGAACCGTTCCCGTCGGGCTCCCGCAAGACGCTGTCCGACGCCCGTGAGCGCGGCACCTGGATGCCCCGGCCGGACGGAGTGGTCCAGCAGCCCCGTCGTGAAGGCGCCGGATGGGCGGCCCGGCACGGCACCCACGAGAACCGGGCCACCGACGCTCCGACGCCGACGTTCACCGCTGAGGCCCACCGCTGGTCCTGGTCCCTGCGCAGCAACAACCAGGCAAACGCCACCGTCCGTCCACTGTCCGAGCCGGCTGGCACACTGTTCTTCGGGCACCGCGCGAACGAGTGCACTTGGATCGCCGAGCCCGCCTCGCCGGCCATGGATGTCGACGCGCCATCGGTTCCCGAGCCGATCCGGATCACCGCCCGCGAGGCAGGCATCCTGCAGACCTTCCCCGCCGACTACCCCTGGGCCGGCAACAAGGGCCAGCAGTTCTCCCAGATCGGCAACGCCGTGCCCCCGCTGCTCGCCGGCCACCTCCTCGCCCCACACCTCGGCGTCACCCTCGACCCCGACGACTTCACCCTCGCCGCCTGATGCCCCACGCCCCCGAACCCGACAAAGACGACCTCGACGCCATCGCACCGCCCCAGCCGGTGTTCCACGTCGAGCAGGCCCTCCTCGGCGCCCTCCTCCTCGATCCGCACCGCCTCAGCAACGTGACCGGCATCGCCCCCGACTCGTTCTCCACCGCCGCGCACGCCGCCTTGTACACCGCGATCACCACCCTGCCGCCGCCCGACCCCGCCGAGCACGCGAAGAACACCAAGTGGCTCGACCGCGTGCTCGCCACAGGCCGGGAGCAGGCGCGCGGACTCACCGCCTCCTACCTGCACACCCTCGTCCAGGTCTGCCCCTGGCCCAGCCACGCCCCCGCCTACGCCCGGATGGTCGAGGCGGAGCACGCCCGCCGCCGCCTGCTGACGGCCGCCGAACGCCTCGTCCACACCGTCCACGACGTCTCCCTTCCGCACCCCGTCCAGACGGTTCTCGCCGAGGCCGATGCGCTCGCCGCGGTAGTGGACGACATCGCCAACCACTTCCCGCCACGCGCAGGCGTGCTGCCCCGCACCACGGCACCGCCGCCGCCCGCCGCGCCCGACCCCGCAGAGGCCGTCGAGGAGGAGCAGATGCTGCTCGCCACCGCAACGGCCTACCCCTCCGACATCGAAGCCGTCCGGTGGCTGCTCCCCGACGACCTCACCCTGCCGCTGCACGCCGGCCTGTGGCAGTGCCTGACCGGCCTTGCCCGCCGCCAAGAGCCCGTCGACCCCGTCACCGTCCTGTGGGAAGCCCAGCAGCGCGGCCTGCTGGACGACGGCAGTGAACCAGGCGCGGTCCTCCGCATGCTGGCCGAACCGGCCGGATCCGTCGAGCACTGGGGCGAGCGCGCCCTGCAGCGCTCCCTCCTAGCCACGGCCGAGCACACCGGCCGACGCATCGAGGCATACGCCGGCGACCCGGCGAACACCCCCTTCCAACTCGTCGTCGGCGCCCGCCGCGCCCTCGCCGACATCGCCGCCGCCCGCACCCGCTGGCAGCACGCCACCGGAGCCACCCCGCCACAGCAGCGGCGACCGGCGCCCACCACCCGCGCCGGCCCGCCGACCACCACGGCTGCACACGCCGCCCGGTCCACACGGGCAACCCGATAGCCCCCCGCGTACACCGGTGGCCGGACCCCAAGGACCGGCCACCGGCACAAGAGACGAGACCCCCACGTGACTCCCGCCATCGACGCCCACGTCCGCCTCGACACCCACCCCACCCACCCAAGCGCCGTGCAGGCCCACCTCACCGGCAGCCAGGCCCACGTCGCTCTCATGGCTCTGGAGGCTGCCGACTGGAGCGCCGCCGCCACCAACGTCCTGGTCCTGGCCCGCATCGATCACGAGGAGTCTCAATGAGTGAGTCAAGCCTCGGTGTGTGACATTTGTCGGCGGTTTCCGGAAGCACTTAGCGATCACTGGGGTCGGAAATGTCGATGAGAAGTGACAACGCCGGAGGCCGCAACTGATCCATGCCGTGCGCCCGGGTGAGTTTGGTCCTGGCGATCGTGGTCCGATGCGGGTATCCGCTGGACGCGTTAGTCGGGAGGTGTCTGGGGGCGACGATGCGGGCGGTGCTTGAAGGGCCGGATGGCGGTGGGGAGCCGGCAGTGAAGGGGTATGGCTCAAACTCGCAGACGTCGCGCTTGCAGGTCGCCGAGCACACGTTGTTCTTCTCGACCTTGATCGGCCTACCAGGTGACTGGAAGTTCACGCACGCCGTAGACCGTCATGGCCGACCGCAGTGGCACTTCCTCGGGTGGGGCAGTGAGACGTAGTGCCGGGAAGCGGCGAAGCAGTGCGGGGAGGGCGATGCGCATTTCGGCGCGGGCCAGTCGCTGCCCGAGGCACCGGTGGAGGCCGTGACCGAACGCGAGGTGTCCGGCCGTAGAGCGGGTGAGGTCAAGTGCGTCCGGGTCGGCGAAATGGTCAGCGTCCCGGTTCGCCGCGGAAAGTGCGACGGTGACGGACTCGCCGGCCTTGATCAGGCAGCCGTGGAGCTCGATGTCCTCGAGCGCGACGCGGACCACGTGATGGATGATCGTGAGGTATCGCAGCAGCTCCTCGACCACTGCAGGGGCGTCTTCCTCCTTGTCGCGGACCTCGGCTAACTGTGCGGGGTTGGCCAGTAGAGCGAAAGTGCCCAGCGCAAGCATGTTCGTCGTCGTCTCATGCCCGGCGATCAGGAGCAGGAGCGCCAGTCCGGCCCTCTCGTCCGCAGTAAGTCCCTCGTGCGCAGCGAGCCCGCTGAGCACATCTTCCTCTGGCCAGGAACGCTTGTGGCGCAGCAGGTCCCGTAGATATGCCATGAGCTCCCTGACCGCCTCATGCCGGCGTTCCGGTGTGAGGTCGACGTTCAAGAGCGTGGCGGCGTTCCGCTGGAACCCCTGCCTGTCGGAGTAGGGCACCCCGAGCAGTTCGCCGATCACTTGTGACGGGATCGGCAGCGCGAATGCCGTGAACAGGTCGGCCGGGCCCCCGGCGAGCTCCATCGCGTTCAACTGGTCATTGACGATTGCCTCGATCTCCGGTTCGAGGAGCTTTATCCGGCGCACCGTGAAGTCACCGGTGAGCAACCGCCGATAGTGGTCGTGCTCGGGCGGGTCCATGCGGAGGAAGAATCCCGGCGGCACGGGCGCCGTTGTCGGCTGGGCAATCGGTAAGCGCATGTGGTCCGGGCGGACGCTGAATCGGGGGTCGGCCAGGATCGCCCGCGCTGCGGCGTAGCCGGTCACCAACCACCCCTGACCACCGTCGACGTAGGTCATCCGATGGATTGGGCCGAGCCCCTGCCGGCGGCGCAGTTCCTCGGGCGGATCGAACGGGTTCTGGCGGTCCGTGGGCATGACTCCTGCCGGGGACGTGCTCTCCATGGGCCGCTCCTCGGTCGGTACGTACCTCTCAATAAAGCAGCACTCAATGCAAAACGTCAATGAATGCAAAATTACATCGCATGCGGTAAGGTGCTGTCGTGACCAGCGACCCCGGGCTGCGCCAGCGGAAGAAGATGCGCACGAGGCAAGCGCTCATCGAAGGCGCCCTGCGATTGTTCGCCGAGAAGGGTTACGAGCAGACAACCGTGGCGGAGATCGCGGCCTCCGCAGACATCGCGACACGGACCTTCTTCAGCTACTTCGACAGCAAGGACGACATCGTCTTCTTCGACGACAGGTCGCGGCTGGAGCGCGCGGTCGAGACGTCGCCGCATGCCAAAAGCGGGGCAACCGGCCGGAGCAGACCTACAAAGCCGTTCAAAGGGCCACCGACATCGCGATCGACGGCCTCAACGCGCTCCCCCGCCCGGCTTAGCGTGTTCAGCGCACGCGCACTCGGTCGTGGCACGGATAGCGGTGAGCGTAGTCTGGCCGGTTTTTGAGGCTCTCTCACCGACAGGCTCGGACGGGTCAGCCTGAGGCTGCGCTCTGCGCCCGGCCAGACCGACTCCGCACTCACGCATCGCGGAATCCGACTCCGTACTCACGCATCAAAGCCCGGTACGACATCCCTGCCCGGGCATCACGACGGATCGCCGCGTACAAGTCGACCTTAGATTTCGGTGGCGCCATCGCTGCCTCATCCCCCAGAGCACGTCAATGCTTCCACCGCAAGCCCCCGGGTGTTGTCAGAACCCAGAGACATCGCCCCCCGGCGAAACCGGGTGTTCCTCGCTCTGTGCAACAAGTGGTGTCAGCTCCAACGTACAAAACCAGCCTGGGCGTCCTCATTCTGCTGCTCGGGCCCGTGTCCGGTGCGCACTTCAACCCGGCCGTCACGGTCGCCGCTTGGTTCACCGGCCGTCGTGATCGGGATGGCCTGACCCTGCGGGACGTCGCCGCCTACGTGCCCGCCCAGATCACGGGCGCGATCGGCGGGGCGGTCCTGGCCGACGCGATGTTTGCCAAGCCGCTGGTCAAGTTCTCCACCCACGACCGGTTGGCCGGGCACCTGCTGCTGAGCGAGGTCGTCGCGACGGCCGGGCTGATCCTGCTGATCTTCGGCCTCGGCCGGATCAGCCGCGCCGCGCTCGCCCCGGCCGCGGTGGCCTCCTACATCGGGGCCGCGTAGTAGTTCGCCTCCTCCACGTCCTTCGCGAATCCCGCCGTGACCATCGGCCGGACGTTCACCGACACCTTCGCTGGCATCGCCCCGCCCTCCGTCGCCCCGTTCATCGCGGCCCAACTGCTGGGAGCCGTACTCGGGCTGGCGGCCGTCGGTGTGGTCTACGGCCCCCCTGCTCGCGTCCCGAATGAGGTCGTCGTCCCGCACGGCGAGCCCGAGCCCACGGTCTCCTGACCGATCCGTTCTCCAGAGAAAGCCCCTGCTCATGAGCTCTTCTGTCAGGCCGCGTCCGTCGGTGCTGTTCGTCTGCGTCCACAACGCCGGCCGCTCCCAGATGGCCGCCGCCTTCCTCACTCACCTCGCCGGTGACCGCGTGGAGGTCGCTCCGCAGGCTCGGCTCCCGCTGACACCGTCAACCCGGCCGTGGTGGAGGCAATGACGGGGGTCGGCATCGACGTCTCCGCCGAGAGCCCGAAGATCCTCACGGTGGAGGCCGTCCAGGCATCCGACGTCGTGATCACCATGGGGTGCGGCGACACGTGCCCGGTCTTCCCTGGCAAGCGGTACCTCGACTGGCAGCTGGACGACCCGGCCGGGTAGGGTGTTGAGGCTGTACGCCCCATCCGCGACGCGATCCAGACCCGCGTTCGGGCGCTGATCTCGGAAGTGGCGCCCGGCTGACGCACTGGCCACCTGCGCTCAATCACAACTCCGGTCAAGTCGCGTGCGTAACCGGTGGAGCAGGGGTGAATGCTCGGTTGTCACGCAAGAGCGCCCACAACACACTCGCGCGTCGGCGGGCGAGTGCGATAACAGCCTGGACGTGCTTGCAGCCCTCGCCACGCTTCTTGAGGTAGAAGTCCCTATTCGGGCCTTCGCGGATGATGCTGGTCTGCGCGGATAGGTAGAACACCCTGCGCAGGCGCCGACTGTAGCGCGTGGGACGATGCAGGTTGCCGGTGCGACGGCCCGAGTCCCTCGGCACGGGCACCAGCCCGGCCGCGGAGGACAGATGGCCGGCGTCCGCGTAGGCCGACAGATCACCGGCGGCCACGACGAACTCGGCCCCGAGTTTCGGGCCCATGCCGGGCAACGATTCGATGATCTCCGCCTGCGGGTGAGTCCGGAATATCTCCCGAATCTGCCGGTCGAGGCGCTTGAGTCGGTCGTCCAGAGCGAGGATCTCGACGGCCAGGTCAACGACGATCTGCGCAGCGACATCCTCGCCGGGCAGTGAGGTGTACTGAGCCTGAGCAGCCTCCAGAGCGGTGGCAGCGACCTTGTCGGCTCCGCGGACGCCGCGTTTGGCGAGCCAAGTCGTCAGCCTGGCCCGGCCGCGGCGGCGAATGTCGGCGGGAATCTGGTATCCGGTCAGCAAGATGAGGGCACCCTTGTGGTCCGAGTAATCGAATGCCCGCTCCAGTGCAGGGAAGATGCCACTGAGGACATCACGCAACCGATTGATCATCCGCACCCGGTCCGCAACCAGATCCGATCGGTGCGCGGTCAGCAGGGCAAGGTCGGCGCCGAGCTGAGCAGGTACCCCGATGGACGCGAAGTCCTGGCGGTGGCGAGCTGTTTCAGCGATTACATAGGCATCGCGGGCATCGGTCTTGGCTTCGCCCCGGTAGGCGCCAGCCATGCGGTTGACGGTACGACCCGGCACGTAGACGGCGTGTTGACCGTGTGCGGCGAGCAGTGCCAGCAGCAAGGCAGAAGCCGTGCCAGAGATATCCACCGCCCAGCGAACTTCATCCGCCAGGTCCAGGATCTCGCCAAGTGCAGCGAGGATTGCTGATTCATCGTTGTCGATCTTCTTCGACCACAGGGTCGCGCCTGTGTCATCGACCACTGCCGCCCAGTGATGGCCCTTGCCCGCGTCGATCCCACACCAGGCTTGGTCAAGCCGCTTGCTCACTCGCCCGCTCCTCGTTCCACACACAGTGCCGTTGGCCCGAGGAACACCCCGCTGTCCGCTCCGTAAACAGCGACCGCACAAGGCGCGCACATCTCAATCAGCAGTCAGGGCGTCCCAGAGAACCGGACGGCCACTCCTCGCGAGCCACTGCAGGGCAGGCCCTACTCAGCCACATCCGGTCCTCCGGGCCGCCTAACAACTTACGGAGCCCTACTGGGCCAAGGGCGCAGCCAAGCACCTGTCCGCTGACGGCATCACCGTGGAGATCACCCCTCGGCTCCAGGAGGCCATGGCGGAGGAATGGACCTGGGCGAACCGTCCGATGCCGTGGTGCACCCGCAGCGAAATCCGCGAGGTCTCGAATCAGGCGCAGAAGATCCACGACGACATCCGCCACGGCCAGCTCCTCATCCACGCCCACGACGGCCACACCACCGTCGCGGTCGGCACCTACCTCCACCGCAACGGCAAGTCCGTCTACCTCCACGGCGAGGACCACCTGCGCCAGGTCACCAACACCTTCGACTCACCCGCTGGGGCCCTGCTCGCCTTCGAGAAGGTCCACGGCGCCGAGATGCGCCCCGGCCCCGGCACCCCTGACCGACACCGAACGCGCCGCTACCGAGGCCCGCGCCCCGCTCCCCCTCACCGTGGTCAAGGCCGAACCGGCCCGTCCGGAGCCGGAGACCGTCCCGGCCTACCTGGCCGATGCCGGTGACCACGACTCGCTCCTCGACGCCTTCATCGACTCCCACTGCGAATAGGAGAAGTGGCAAACTTGGTCGGACGAGACGACCCACGCCATCCACGAGTCCCAGACCCTGCGCGTCGAGCGCGTCCACGAAACGCCCGCTCACGAAACAGCGTGGACCGTGGCCGCCTACGAGACACCCGTGTCCGACCGCATGTGGGTCCTCACCGCGACAGGCGCCACCCCCGCCCCGATGTTGGAGGAGCTGCTGAATCACCTCGCCGAAGGCGATGGCTGGGACGCGGCTATCAGCGCCCCGGTGGACGAGAAGATGGTCACCGTGGCCACGCAGCCCCTCTCCGACGCCGGATGGAAGCACACCGTGGAGGGGCGATGGATCCGCTGGAAGTCCCCCACCGGGGACGCGGGCGTCCAGTTCGACGCCTTCACCGCCCAGCACCCGAGCCACAACCTCGCCACTTGGACCATCTGGGCCGGTCCCGGCCCTGACCGGCCCACCTGGGCCGTCACCGCGTCCCCACACACCCCGAGTTCGCTGCTGACCGATCTCTCCGAGGCCCTCGCCCACAAAACCGGCACTCGCCACCCACAGTCCGGATCCTCCGAACGCAGAACGAGCCTCCTCACCAGCCCGCCGGTCACCCCCGCGGTCGCGGCCACCCCCGCTGCCAGCCGTACACGCTGATCGTCAGCGCGCAAGAGCGGGGCAACATAGCGCGGGATCGCCGGTTAGCCCAACCGGCGATCCCGCACATCATTGGTAGTCCACCGCCACGCCCTACTCGCACGTCGAAGGGGGCCGCCCCACGGCCACAGAGCAGCTATGGGCCGCAGACGATCACGCCGCCGCGTAGCTGGCCCGGAACAAATTCTGTGCCCGCTTCACGTATCGCGGCGTACGCAGCTGCACCTCCAGATCACCCGTCAGGTGGTGACCGAGACCGGACACGTCACGGGTGAAACCCGGAACGAGGTCGACGTCCTGCGGATCTGCCTTCAGGCAGACCAGCAGCTTGCTGCGCTGCGGCGGGCAGAGGCAGGCGAAGTTCCGCAGCCGCTGATAGGCCCGGTAGGTCCTGCGCTCGACGCGGTTCACACCGTCCCCGAGCCCGAGCAGTACCTCGTCGACAGCGTTCGCCAGCTCCACCATCGACGCGCCCCCGGCGCCGGCCGCCGCCCTGGCAACCGCCTGGCGGCGCGGCCAGCCTGCTACCTGCATGCCGCCGCTCAGGACGCCACGGTCTCAAGGCTGAGCAGGTCGCTGCCGAAGAGTCGGTAGCGCACCAGATCGATCGACCTCCGGTGCTCGCGCACGGCATGCACGTCGTAGCGCGTGAAGTCGCCGGCGATACAGATCAGGCGCGGTCCGCTCCACAGGACCTGGGACGCGGCCGTCACCCCGAGCCGGTCTCGGACCAGCTGCTCGAACTCGGCGCGATGGTCCATCAGCCACGCCAGGTAGAACAGGCCCTGGTTGATGACGCCGGCGTCGACACCGCGCTTGTACTCGACGATGACCGGCGATCCGTTCTCGTCCAGCCCGAGCGAATCGATGCGGCCCCCGTGAACCGGCCCCGTGCCATACTCGCTCGCCAGGCACTGGACACCCAGCAACGTCTCCATGTGCGCCTCGACGAGACCTTGCACACCTGCCTCGGCCTCAGCAAGACGCGGCGTGACCTCGGTCATGCCGCTATTCGTCGTGTCCGTGCGAAACAGCTTCAGGTCCGACACCTTCCTCCCCTCGACTCGGAGATCACCAACGCCGGTGAGGTGCGGAATGTTTCCGCGAGAGGCTGCGGAGGCGTGAAGATAATACGAGACCTTGCGTGCGGCCCAGCCGGAGAGCGGTCGCCTCTCTCGGTCACCGGGAATCTACGCTCCCCCATGCGTCCCCCGCGCCCCAGGGAACAGCATTAGGAAGCTCTGGGGCATGGCGCCGCGAGGGCTGGCCGCGGCAACGCTATGGGGCTGCGTGGGAGCGATACGGTCCCGTCCGCTGGAGTGGTGTATTGACGGCCACGCGGTGATCTCAGTTTTGAGGCGATGCGGTGAGTTCGGTCGGGAGGACGGTCTCGTCGGTTTGTGACTCGATCGGGTGGAGGCGGGCCTTGGCGAGCAGGTCGAGGCCCATGTAGCGGCGGGCTTCTGTCCATTCGTCGTTCTGCTCGGCCAGGACCGCGCCGACCAGGCGGTTCAGGGCGGTGCGGTCGGGGAAGATCCCGACCACGTCGGTGCGACGCCTGATCTCCTTGTTCAGCTTGCTCCTGCGGGTTGTTGGACCAGATGTGCCGCCAGATCTCGCGGGGGAAGGCGGTGAACGCCAGGACGTCGCCCTGTGCGGCGTCCAAGTGGGCTGCGGCTTTGGGAAATTGGGCTTTCAGGGCATCGAAGGACGTGGCGCATCTGGGCCTGGGCGGCGTCGGTGTCGGGCTGTTCGAAGACGGTCCGCAACAAGGTGGCCACCCAGGGCTGGGCCGACTTGGGCACCTGGCTCAGCAGTGCACGGGCTTAGTGGGTGCGACAGCGCTGCCAGCTGGCGCCGGGCGGGGTGGCGCCGATCGCGTTGACCAGGCCCATGTGGGCGTCTGACTGGCTGTTCTCTATCCGTTCGCATGGTCGGCCCGATTCGAACGGAGTGCTGGATCGGGTGAGTTGGCCGGTGCGGAGGCATGACAGAAGGGCCTCTT
>NZ_JNXI01000031.1 GCF_000717055.1 Streptomyces iakyrus
GCCGTCGCCGCCAATGACAAGGCCAAGCTCAACGAGCGCGCTGTCATGGCGAACTCGGCACGCGAGGAAGCCGCCAGGGCGCTCGTCGCCGCTGGCGTCCTGGCGCAGCCGACCGTCGCAACCGCCGCGATGCTCGACTTCTACAGCCGCGTCCCCGCGCCGCGCTCGCGCGTCGTGAACCGCATCATCCGCGATCTGCGGCGGCAGATGCCCGCCGTGCGCGCCGCCTGATCCCCACCACCCACGGAGCCGAGAGCATGAACGCTCAAGAACTGAAGAACGAGGGCATCAACCGCACCCTCGATAACAACGCCGCCTGGAAGGAAGGCGCGCTGTACGTCGTCAAGAACCTGCCCGCCGACTGGCGCGGCACGGGCGAGGACATCCGCGCGCTCGTCGACGAAGAGCCGAGCCACCCCAACGCGTGGGGCGGCCTGGTGAGCAAGGCGGTGAGCGAGGGCTTCATCAAGCCGACCGGCGAGTACACGGCGATGGTCTCCAAGAAGAGCCACGGCCGCAAGACCGCCGTCTACGTGAAGGCCGCCTGATGTACGGGATCAACATGGACGACGCGATCACCACCACGCCGCAGATGCAGGCGGACAACCTGATCGCCGCCGAGATCGGCCGCCAGGACCGCATGTGGGGCGACACGAACGACCGCGCCGACATCTCGCAAGGCCAGCTCTTGCAGGCCGGTGTCGCGCAGCTCGACTTCATCTATCTGGCGACGCGCCAGGGGCATATCTGGACGCGCGAGGAAGCGCTGAAGCTCGCCGAGCAGGCCGTCTTCCCCAAGGATTGGGGCGGCTTCCGCGACTACGGATCGGACGTTGCGAACCTCGTCGTCGCGGCGGCCTACATCCGCCAGGAGATCGTCCGGCGCATCCGCAACGGCGAGAGCACGTTCCGTTCGTCTCGCAACGTGGAGACGCAGCCCTACGCCGAGAGCTGCAAGCCCAACGTCATCGAGCCGTGAGCAACGGCGTCCGACGCTTTTGGGAAGACGGCGAGTCGGGTCGCAGGGGGTTCACTGAAGGTGATCTGCCCGATGGCCCGCTCGTCGAAGAGATCACCGCACGCGAGTTCTACGAGCGCGAGGCCCAGACGCTCGCGTGCGGCTGGCCCGCACTCCACCAACCTAAGCGGCCGGAGATATGCCCCTGCGGTTTTATCTTCCCAGGCAAGTCCGACCAGCAATGGCACGACCCCGCGCTTAGCGCGGAAGACGAAGAGGCACTGAGTTGAAACAGCATTCCGGCAGAGCACATAGCAAGCTCGGACCTTCCGCAGCATCCCGTTGGATGGTCTGCGTGGGCTCTGTCGGCATGTCCGAGGGCCAGGAGAACAAGAGCACGGTGTTCGCCCTCGAAGGGACGGCCGCGCATGAGTTCAACGAGTTCATCATCACCAACGGCCACGATCCGCGCGATTGGATCGGCGGCCTGGTCGACCTCCAGGCCACTGGCGACGAGCTGAAGTTCCTGCGCAGTGGGGACAACGTCGAGATCGACCGCGAGCGCTACTTCGAGATCGACGAAGAGATGGTCGAGGGCTGCGAGCTGACCATCGAGACCATTGAGAAGTATCTGAGCCGCGTCGACGGCGACGAGCTGTTGCTGGAAACGAAGCTCGACATGAGCTGGATACACCCGAAGCTCTTCGGGACCGGCGACATCCTGATCTACAAGCGCCGAACGAAGCACCTGATCGTGCTCGACTACAAGTATGGCAGCGGTCACGTCGTCGAGGTCAAGAACAACCCGCAGGTCCGCACCTACGCGGTCGGCGCAGCGCGGATGTTCGAGAAGGAAGGCGTCGAGAAGATCACCAGCGTCATCATCCAGCCGCGCGCCTACCACAAGGACGGAGCGGTTCGCGAAGAGACGATTGATCTGTTCGACCTCTACGAGTTCGAGTCTGAGCTGGCTGTCGCCGCCCAGGCAACGGACGACCCCAATGCCCCGCTCGTCGCGGGCGAGCACTGCAAATTCTGCCCGGCCGCTCACGGCTGCGAGGCGCTCCGCGACTTCGTTCGCGACGGCCTCGGCGTGAAGAAGCTGAAGCCTGGCGAAGAAGTCACGGAGAAGCACTTGCCCTCACTGAAAGACCTAACGTCTGCGCAGCTCGGGCGCATCGTTCGCGAAGCCAGGGTGTACGAAGGGTACATCCGTCGCGTGCTTCAGCACGCCCACGCCGAGGCGCTCGACGGCCGCATCCCCGATGGCAACAAGCTGGTCGACAAGCGAGCGTATCGCAAGTTCACCATCGGCGACGATGAGATCATCGCGATCCTCGATCTCGAAGGGTTCACCGAAGACGACTACCTGAAGGACCCCAAACTGCTCACGCTCACGCAGCTCGAAAAGGCTGTCGGCAAGAAGAAGTTCGCCGAGCTGTTCGGCAAGGCGGACAGCCCCGACAAGTTCTGGAAGAAGGAATCGAGCGGCTACGTGCTCGCGCCCATTGAGGACGCACGCGAGCAGGCGAAGCTGAGCACAGGCGACGCGTTCGGTGCGGTGGAGGACGACGATGAGTGAGACCCTATTCGACAGTTTCCGCGCGTTGCTTGGCGTCGGGATTTATACCGACTTCCAGTTGACCGATATCGGCATCCACTTGAAGTGCTGGCGCACCGGCAACAGCCGACGTGTTGAGGTCTCTCACTGCATATTGTGGCAACAGGTAGAAGCCTCCCGACAGCCGCATAGTCTCTTCAAATACTACGCCGATCTGTCTCGCGCAAAAATTGAACGCGCCGAGGCATAGTTGAATTGGGTTTCGCCTGCACCCGCCCCTTGAGTGGGGGAAAGCGGCGACGTTTGCGTGACGAGTAAGGTCTGTCACCTGACGACCTGAGACCTAGGAGGGTAACCTTTCTATGACTACCGACCTGAAGAAGTGGCACTACATCGAGAGCGAAGACCGCTGGATGTCTCCGAAGGGACGCCTGGTGTTCGTGGCGCTCGCGAAGAAATTCCGTGCCCGCGATGCCAAGCCGGATGACGAAGGCCAGTTCGCCGCGTCGATGATCTTCGCGCCCCATGTGAACCACGCGCCCATCGAGAAGGTCATCCTCGACCTGGCGGTGGCCGAGAAGTTCAAGAACAAGAAGGGCAAGATCATCGAGTCGTCGGTCCTGTCCGACTTCACCAAGTGGTCCGACCACAAGCTGAACTTCCCGTTCCTCGACGCCGACATCAACCTGGCCGACATCACGTCGAAGGGTGAGCCGGTCGATCTGGAAGGCTGGAAGCTCATTCGCCCGAACGCCTATTCGAAGCGTCCGGTCGTGCGCAACAGCGCCGGTGAGGTTCTCGATCTCGACGACATCCAGACCGAGGCGTACAGCGGCCGTTGGGGTCGCCTGATGCTTCAGCCGAAGGCGTACAACCGCGACGACAACAAGGGCGTCAAGTTCTACGTCGACGCCGTTCAGTTGCTCGGCAACGACGACTCGATCTCGAAGGGCGGCGGTTCGAAGGGCGAAGCCTTCAGCGCGGTCGACGACGAGGACGAAGACGAGGACGCGCTGGACTGATGGCGAAGATCAAGTTCAAGAACGACCGGGGCATCCCCGATCTGCGCACGCTGAAGTTCAAGGATGGGGGTGGCGACACCCTCATCGCTTCGGTGGACCCCGCAGTGAATGCGCGTGAGCACTACTGGCTCACGTTCAGCGTCAACGACGGGGACGTTATCGGCATGGATCGGGACGAGGCGGTCGACTTCGCAATCGCCATCATGCGCGAGGCTACACACCGTGAGTGACGAACCCAACAACGCCGACAACGTCGACACCGATGTCATGAAGAGCTACGTCGAGCGGCTCTTCAACATCGAGCAGGGCTTCGCTGACGTGAAGGCGGAATACACCGACTCGAAGGCCGACCTGAAGACCGAGATCAAGGGTCGTTCGGACGAGACCGGCGTCGACTTCAAGCAGGTCGCCGCCCTGGTGAAAATCCGCATGAACGAAGCGGCAGCTCTCGACGAGCAGGCGGCGCACGACACCAACATGTCGCTCTATGAGCAACTGTTTGGCTTCAACACCGCGACTTCGGAGCTGGCTGAGGACGACCCCCTCGGCTAGGGAATTTAGTTGACGTGTAAGGTGCGTCAGCTTACATTTCGACCACTGCACTAATGGACAGCGATGTTCCACCAACGCAGGAGGGCCGCATGCGAAGCGCCTAAGAAGCGCAGCGGGCGGGGGATAGTACCCCGCCCGTTTTCGCATCACCGACAATGGAGACACAGTGAAGAATATCGGCGCAGCTATGAACGGCGGCAACGGCAAGCGCGAGAAGGGCGATGAGTTCTTTCCGACTGCGGAGGGGACGACGCGCGCCTTGATCCCCACCCTGCGCGAGATCGGCTGGCCGAACGACGTGTGGGAGAACGCCTGCGGAGCCGGTCATATCTCGAAGCAGCTCTTGGCTGCGGGCTTCAACGTCTTCTCGTCTAACCTGACGGATCGTGGCTACGGCCGGATCGGCGTGAACTTCCTGTCGCAGGATCGCCCGCTCGCTCCGTCGATCATCACCAACCCTCCCTTCTCGCTGTCGGACGAGTTCCTCGTTCACGCGCAGACCATCCTGGGGATCGACCACATTGCGATGCTCCTGCCGAGCGGCCTGTACCACGCCAAGAACCGCGTCGAGCTGTTCGCGATGCACAAGCCCTCGTTGATCCTGCCGCTCACCTGGCGGCTCGACGTGACCGGCGAAGGCCGTCCGACCATGAACTGTAGCTGGTACATCTGGACGACGCTTCTGCCGCCGATCCGTGGCTTCCAACCGCTCACCAGCACCGAGAAACATCCGGGGCGCTACGATGCGGCATGAAGCCCTAGACAAATTCGCCGATTGGGAAGTGCTCGGCTACGACAGCGCCGCCGATATGATGCGCGAGATGGGGATCGACGTTCCCCCCTCTCTGCGCGAGCGCTTCGGCTATGGCCCCGTCACTCGTCGCACGGCGATCCACAAGCCTGCCGAACTGCATCTCGATTGGGAAACGTACAGCGAGATCGACCTGCCCGATGTCGGCGCGCACAAGTACGCCGAGCACAAGAGCACGGAGATTCTTTGCGCCGCCTATGCGTTCGGCGACGATGAACCGCAGCTCTGGTTTCCTGACGAGCCCTGCCCCCAGGACATCGTCGACCACGTCAAGGCTGGCGGCGAAGTCCACGCCTGGAACGCCAACTTCGAACGGCTGATCTGGCTGTACGTCGCAGGCCCGAAGTACGGCTGGCCGGTCCCTGACCTGCGCCAGTACCGTTGCATCATGGTCCGCGCGATGGCGATGAACATGCCCGCGAAGTTGGAGCACGCCGCTCCGGCTTTCGGCCTGCCGATCCGCAAGGACGATGTCGGCTCGCGCGTCATCAAGCAGCTCTGCAAGCCGCGTAAGCCGTCGAAGAAGAACCCGGAAACGCGCTTCACCCCGGAGAACGCGCCGGACAAGTTCAAGATCATCTACGACTACTGTCTGCAAGACGTTCGCGTCGAGCAGGGCATCGGGCATCGCGTCACCAAGCTCATCTCGCGCGAGCAGGAGCTTTGGTTCCTCGATCAGATCATCAACGACCGTGGCATCATGGTCGACATGGACTTGGTCGCCAAGGCCGAGAAAATCTGCAACGAGGAAAAGGAAGCCCTTGAGTTCGAGCTGCGCCAGGTCACCGAACTGCGCGTCTCGACGCTCGGCGCGGTCAAGCAGCTCAAAGAGTTCGTCAACGCCCGTCTGGCCGATGAGCTGTCAGACCATCAGATTGAGAACTGCTCGAAGGAAACGCTCGAAAAGCTGCTCGGCCGGGACGACCTGCCGGACGATGCGCGCCGTGCGGTCGAGATCAGGCTAGAAGCCGGTAAGGCGTCCATCGCCAAGCTGAAGGCCTTCACGGAGCGCGTCTGCAAGGACGGCAAGATCAAGGGCTCGCTGCAATACCACGGCGCGACACAGACCGGCCGATGGGCCGCGCGTGGCGTGCAGTTGCAGAACTTGCCGCGTCCCGACCCCGCGCTGAAGACCGACGTTCCGTTCGCCATCAAGTGCATCAAGGCCGGTTGGTCCCGGCAGGACATTGCTGCGATCTTCGGGCCGCCGATCTCGGTGGTCGCCGACTGTCTGCGCGGCATGCTCATGGCCCCCGAGGGCCGGGTGCTGCGCTCGCGTGACTTGACCGGCATCGAGGCCCGCACCCTGCCCTGGCTGGCTGGCGCGCACGAAGCTATCGCGGCGTTCTTCGAGTTCGATAAGGGTAACGGCCCCGACAACTACAAGGTCGCGGCCTCGCAGATTTACAACATCCCGGTCGCAGAGGTCAGCAAGGATCAGCGCCAGGTCGGCAAGGTCGCCGTGCTCGCGCTCGGCTTCGGCGGTGGCGCGTCGGCGTTCGCCAACATGGCGAAGGTCTACCGCGTCGACCTGGCGCTCATCTTCGACACGGTGTGGGCCGTCACGTCGCCGGACAACCGGGATCGCGCGCTCGAAGGCTGGAAGGATCGCGGCCGGAAGTCGGGCATCAAGAAGAAGGCCTGGCTCGCGGCCGAGATGGTCAAGCTCACCTGGCGCGAGAACAATCCGGAGATCGTGCAGTTCTGGTACGACCTCGAAGAGGCGGCGATCAACGCGGTGGAGAACCCCGGCCAGAAGTTCAAGGCGGGCGAGTTCATCACGTTCAACATGACCGGCTCGTTCCTCCGCTGCAAGCTGCCGAGTGGCCGTTCGATCTTCTATCCGTATCCGCGTGTCGAGTGGAAGCCGACCCCGTGGGGCAAGTCGAAGCGCACGCTGATCTTCAAGGCGAACGACAGCTTCACCCGCAAGTGGTCCGACCAGCACTACTACGGCGGGCTCGGCGCGGAGAACGTCACGCAGGCCGCAGCTCGCGACGTGATGGCGAACGCGATCATGAACACCGAAGCCGCAGGCTACGAGAACGTGCTGAGCGTCCACGACGAAGGCGTTGCCGAGACCGACGAGGACTTCGGCAGCGAGGACGAGTTCCACGAAATCTTCACCACCCCGCCTGTGTGGGCTCTGCCGAAAGGCAACCGGCTCGGGCTCCCCATCGCGGCCAGCGGTTGGTCCGATGATCGCTACAAGAAGGAATGACGGCATGGATCAATTCGAACAGGGCGTGTGGGCATCGCGGCGCTTGCTCAAGAACTACGCGCTCAAAAACATCGGCCATGCCGACGACGCGGACGATCTGGTCTCGCAGACGATGGTCAACGCGCTCGCCAACCGGAAGCGCTTCGACGGCCGCAATCTGGAAGGCTGGTTGATGACGATCCTGAAGAACCTGATCCGTGATCGGTTCAACAAGGGCTACCGCAAGCAGAAGGGCGGTGGCCCGCGCCTGCAACGGCTGACCTATACGGGCGAGCTGGATTACGCGGACCATATCGTTGCGCCGGAGAACCCGGAGCGCGCGATGATCCTGGCCGAGGCGTGGGATGCTTTGCTCGATCTCCCCGACGCGCAGGCGGATGCCGTTGTGCTCGCAGGGATCGGCTGCACGTATCAGGAGATGCAGGAGATAACCGGCGTCGCGATGGGGACGGTCAAGTCTCGCGTCCATCGCGCCCGTGAAGCGCTCGCCGGAGCGTTGTGAACTTCAAACAGGAGGACCCCCATGTCTACGTTCGTCTATGTGCAAGGCCTGAAAGGACCGGAGCCCCAGGTCTGGCACGAAAAGCCGTTCAGCGCCGCAGGCAGGCCGCCTGTGCCGCTGCAAGAACATGAGCTGACCGAGAAGATCGGGAAGCTCACCGTCTCCGAACTCGCGATCCTCTATCCGTACAAGGGAGCCTACGATGTCACCTGAAGACAAGGCCAAAGGGCGGGCCATGCAAATCGCTCGCATGCGCTTCAACTACATCTTTCGAGAGGCGTGGGTGTCGATAGCGCGCGAGCGCGGTTGGTTCTTCGACGCCTACCTCGGAACGTCATCACACGGGACCATCGCCCTCCGGTCCTATCTTTCTGCGTCTGGCCTGTAAGGATTGTCACCTACCATGACCCCCACTGTTCTGTTTCTCATCCCGAAGGACTTCGGCGGCAGCTATCGTGCGACGCGCGAGGCTATCGAAACTGCGATGGCGGCGCAGCTCCGTGCCGATCTGATCGCCTTTGCGAAGACCGGCGCTCCGCCTGCGCCTCCCACCTTGACGCACTCTGAGGTCAAGGCGCTCTTGGTGAAGCTGCGCGACGCGTACCCCGACAGGCTCCACGTTGTCACGGCCGTCAGGGTCCACGGAAAGGCCAACCGGCTGACCGACGTGAAGCCGGAAGACCTCCCGGCCGTCGCGGAGTTCGCCCGCAAGAAACTGGCCGAGTTGCCGCAACGCCTCGAACCGTCCGAGGTCGCGAACGCGCTGCGCGACCGCGAGGCGTCCTTCAACGAGGACGTTCTGCCCGCAGACGCCAAGCCGCTCGCGCCGCGCGAACTGTACGGCGAACAGATGCGTCCGTCGTCGCGCGCCCTGCCCCGCATGCAGGAGCAGCGTCCGTGGATCGGCACGCCGTACATCGACCCGCGTGTCAACGAGGACGATGACCTGTTCACGGCTGGCGACGTTCCGCCCTCGGCGTCGATGTTCGTGACGCGCGCACAGGCCGAGAAGGCGCTTGACGTGTGGAATCGGAAGAAGGGCGCGCTGAAGCTTGGCCCCGCTCGCTGCATCGAGGGTAACCGTCGTCTAACGGTCGGCAAGACGTACAACATCGTCGGCTTCCACAACGGATACGCTGTTCTCGAAAACGACGACTACAACAAGGGCGAGAGCGGGGGATGGGACTTTCGTCGCTTCGAGCAGGGCCGTCCTGCAAGCCTGAACGCATGGGCGCAGGAAGTCCATGCGGCCAACGCGCACTGGTGGCACGATCCGGCGACCGGCGAAAAGCTCAACCGCAACATGGGCGAGATGCTCATGCTCGTCGTGTCCGAGCTGGCGGAGTGTATGGAAGGTGAGCGCAAGAACTTGATGGACGACCATCTGCCGAAGCGGAAGATGGCGGAAGTCGAGTTGGCCGACGCTGTCATTCGCATCGGGGACATCCTCGGTAGCATTCCGCTCTCGTCGTCGTTCAACTTCAAGACCCCTGTCGACGATCTCCCGGCCAACAAGGGTCAGGCGTTGCTCCGCATCAGCCGCATGGTGACGAACGTCAACCGGGCAATGTCGAATCGCGATCGCGCGTTGCGGCTGATCCACGCCATCGCGTTGATCGAAGGGTACGCGAAGCAGCACGGCTACGACCTGTGGACCGCTGTCGCCGAGAAGCGCGAGTACAACAAGCATCGCGCGGACCACAAGCCGGAAGCGCCTGGCTGCCAACGGGAAGAAGTTCTGATGGCCGCCATCGACCCGACAACCGCGCTGCGCCTCTTCCGCGAGTTCGTCAATCAGAACACGACGCAGTGGAGGCTCGGCGCGGGCTCCCACCATCACCCCATGTGGGCTCTCGTCGCCGAGACGCTTGGCGATCAGAACTCGAAGTCGCTCAGCCCCACGGAGAACAAGTTCGTGTGGGCGGAGAATCGCAAGCCTCTCGGAAAGGAACCTATGCAGGTCCACGGCACTATCAAGGAAGCGGTCTTCTACAACGATACGGCCAGCGATCCGACGCATGCGCCTTGCGTCAAAGGCCCTGTCTACGGCGACACCAAGGGTCGCTTCATCGACGGCGAGCCGATCACCACAAGCCGCATCGAAGAGATGTTCTTCGACCAACACGGCGACGTGATCGTCAAGACCCGCTTCTCGGTCTACCGCGTCTACTTCAAACGCGTGGAGACAGACTGATGCGGAGCTTCAAGCAATGCGCCGTGGCGATCCTGAAGGGGACCGCCATTGGCATCGTAGGCGGTGTCTCCCTCGGATGCGGCCTGATGATCGCGGTCAAGATTCTCATCGTCGTCGCTAACCTTATTGGGTTTGGTCAATGAAGTCGTTTCTCTTCGAACTGCGGGAAGCCTCGAAGGCCTGTCCCGACATCCTGATCCGCAAGATGTTGAAGGACATCGCCGACGAGATCGGCGGCCTGATCGTCGAGCTGGTGAAGTGCCCGAGCACCGAGACCATGAAGCAGCTCAACGCCGCATGGGTGCGAGGCGTCAACGTCCTGGCGAAGGCCTACCCCACCCCCGACAACAATCCGCGCAGCGGGGCCGGTACGGTCGAGCAGGAAAGGCTGGCGGCATGAACTTCTACGATCAGGCTCTCATCCTGACCTACGGTAGCGTGGCCGCCCTGCTCTGCATCGTGGCCTGGGACCTTCACGCCAAGCGCCGCCTGCGCCTGGTGGCGGTGCGCCGGAAGGCTCTCGACGACGCCTACGACGCGCTGGCGAGCGCCGAGGACATCGCAGGCAGGGCGGTCGACAATATGCTGAACGAACCGCCGTCGCCCTCTCGGGACTCGCATATCGAACGGTGCAAGCAACGGGCATACTTCTACGGCCGGGCCAAGTCGTTCGTGGCGTCGATCCCTGTGGACAGACTGTAAGGTCTGTGATATTACCCGCCGACCAGATCGCCCCTCGCGGCCTGACGAAGGAACACGCGGCAGCCTATTGCGGGTGCAGCACCGACGCCTTCGACACCTGGGTCAAGAGGGGTATTGTGCCGGGGGCGATCCCCGGCACGCAGCGGTGGGACCGCAAGGCGATTGATTGGTATCTGGACCGGGCTTCCGGTCTGCCTACCGAAAAGACCGTCTCGGGCGATCCCCTCGCAGACTGGCAGGCTTCCAGGCGGAGGGCTGTCAGCTAGGAGAGCGTGATGCGCGTAGACCTGTTCGGCCTGTTCTGGTCCGACGCCAAGATCGGCGGCGGCAAGAAGCGTCGGTACTACTACGCGTGGAAGGGCGGCCCCCGCATCAAGGCGAAGTACGGCACGCCCGCATTCATCACCGAGTTCAACGAGCACATAGCGAGCAAGAAGACCGTGTCAGACGCCACGGTCTTCGCGCTCATCGTCGAGTTCAAAGCGTCGTCCGAGTACCGAGTGCTCAGCGACAAGACGAAGAAAGACTACCTCCGTTACATCGCCCTCATCGAGCAAGAGTTCGGCACGATGCCGATTGCGGCCGTCGAACAGAAGGGCGCGCGTGGCGTCTTCAAGACCTGGCGCGATGGGTTCGCAGACAAGCCTCGCAAGGCCGACTATGCGTGGACCGTGCTCGCCCGCATCTTCTCCGTCGCCAAGGATCGCGGACGCATCAGCGTCAATCCCTGCGAGCGCGGCGGCCGTCTCTACGAGGGCGGGGATCGCCTCGACAAGATATGGTCCGAAGCGCAGCTCGGGCTCATGATCGAGAAAGCCCCGGAGCGGATCGTCGACGCGCTCATGCTCGCGATCTGGACCGGCCAGCGGGAGGGCGATCTGATCCGCCTGCGCTGGTCGGATTACGACGGAACCTACATCAGGCTCACGCAGCGCAAGACCATACGCCACGGCAAGGTCGCCAAGGCCAAGCGGGTCACCATCCCTGTCAGCCCCGTGCTCAAGACCTACCTCGACTCCATGAAGCGGGTCGGGCCGCTGGTGCTGACCAACTCTCGGGCCAAGCCGTGGACAGAGGACGGCTTCCGGTCGTCCTGGGGCGACGCCCTGATCGACGTGGGGATCAACGAGGACTTGACGTTCCACGATCTGCGCGGCTCAGCGGTGGTGCGCCTGGCGCTCGCCGAATGCACAGTGCCGGAGATCGCCACGTTCACCGGCCACAGCCTGAAGGACGTGGAGCACATTCTGGACCGGCACTACCTCGGGCGCGATCTGCGCCTGGCGGAGAGCGCGATGGCGAAGCTCGCTGGCATGTTTGCGTCAGGAGCTTGTAAGGTCGAGGGGAACGAACCGGGCTCGTTTACGTCAAAGACTGTTCAAAGACCCGCTGACAGGTTCTAGTTTTGATCTCGCGAAGGGCTGCCAACCTATTGATTTGATTGGTGGGCGCACCAGGGCTCGAACCTGGGACCCGCTGATTAAGAGTCCGAAGCTTATTCAATGTTTTCAATGGGGTTGGTCTCAAAGACCCCGAGGACCCCACCACAATTCCACCAATGGCTTAGGATCGGAAATCAAAGAAAACGCTTTGCTCGGCCTGTAAGGTATGATAGGTGACGAGCGTCTACCGGCCGCTGAGCGGCATATAGCTGAGTCGAGGGGAATGACAGATGGAACGACCGAAAGTAGATGCGAATATTGCTACCGGGCTGGACCTCGACCAGTGGGCCTTGCACGTCGGCACGATGCCGCGCAGGCCCGGCGAGACCGATGAGACCTTGCGCAAGCGTGTCCTGCACGCCGCCGCATACCGTTGGCCCGGCGACGGCAAGACTGAGGCGGAACGTAGCTCAGACCCCGCGCTGCGCGCCGTTGCGGTCGAGATCGTCGAGCGTTGGAAGCAAGAGCGCGGTATGCCCTACCTGTCGGCCAACGCCTGCCTGTCGCTCGCCGGGAAGATCGAGGCGGCCCTGGGTGCCGTCGACTACAAGACGCTCCTGTGGAAGTACCTGAACCACGTAGGGGTCGAAGAGAGCGTGACGTACGTTGCGCGGCCGAGCGCCAAGCACCGCTTCACTGAGCGCGAGCTGGCGGCCCTATACGAGATCGAGGATATGCCGAGGCCGGAGGGGCCGGAGTGGAAGTGACCAACCCCGTGATCCGGAAGCTCGAAGAGCTGGAAGCCTACGAGCGCGCCGGGCGTGAAGCCAAGCAGCGCATCTACGAGGCGTTCGCCGAGCTGGCGCTGCGGCAGATCATGGACATACGCGAGATGTCCTACGAGGAATGGTTGGAGCGCTACGGGGGTGGACGATGAAAATGGTCGAGAACATCACGCAGGCCATCCTGTCGCCTTCGAGCGAGCCTCGCTGGCCTTGCCCTGGCAGCTCTAGGGACAGATGCCAGCACTGCGGCGGCTGGATCAGCCTGGGGCACGCACGCGGGTCATCTTGCAGGGAAGAAGCCGATGCTGCACTTCGTGCGCTTCAAGGACGACCGATATCTGAACGCCGTTAAGACGTTCGGCCGACCGGACTTCGTCCATCGGTTCTGGGATCACCGTGCCGTCGCGGAGGTCATGCCGGGCGACACGGTCGTATTCGCTGAAGGCGATGAGCATCAAGCCGTGGTGACCCACAGCTACGACGACAGCGCGTTCTTTTAGATGTCTCGGGCGTCGGTCTTGGGAGGGATGGAGCAGGTAAAGGTGCAGGCGTGCGGGAACCGATAGCTTAGTTCCGTCGCTATGGCTTTGTCGCCATATATCAGCCTGTGGATCGGCGCGGGCGGGTCGATAACCCACCCGATCAAGAACGCGGCGATGGCTGCCAGAAGAAGCTTCGCGCCTCTTCGTCGGGAGCTGTTCTTGGTGAGTGCGATGGCCTGATCCGCAATTACGCACTTCGCGTCGTTCAGTTCATGTTCTAATTCAAGGATGATCTCGCGTGCTTTGGAAGATTCCGCGAGCAAAGAGGGTGGGTCGATCAGCGAAGGATCGACGTTGGGATCATTGGCGTTGAGAGGGAAAAGAACTACTTCGGCCATCACTCTGTTTTCCACACTAGGATTCTTGTTTTTGGAACTCCGGTCGGTGCATTTGCGCGCCTCCTAAAGTGACGAAATGTAAATCAGCTTGTCGGATGTTTCGCAACACAGAACAATTACGGGTAGTTAACAGGAAAAAGAAACGGCGGCTCAAAGCCGCCGCGTGTTGCCGTCGTGCATCAATCAATGGGCGCTACGATCCAAACAACCACCCGCTAAGCCATCCCGCAGCCGCAACAACGTTCATCCCCACGAACGCCGTGAGCAGCACAACCCCCATCAATATTAGAATACCCTTCACGACGCAGAGCGCTTCGTCGACGACTGTTGTTGCGCTTTGCGTACGAGCTGAAGGATTTGCAACCCCGTCTCGGCGTCGACCTCGGCGTCGACAACGATGCGCGTCTTCCCGTCGAGCGTGCTGGTAGCCTGCGCGAACTGCGGGACCGATCCGCCCTCACCAGGCGCAGGGGCGATCAGCTCTTCAGGCTTCACGCCGAGCGCCTTGGCGATCAGCATCAGGTTGCGTTGGGTCGGCTCGTTCTCACCACGGATATAGGCCGTGGGAATATGCCTGCCGATGGTCACGCCCTTCGGGGCATGCCGCTCCATCTCGCGCGCCAGGTCAGCGCCGCTCCACCCCTTGCCCAACATCAGCCGTTCGACCTTCTTGCCGAACTGCGCTATCCGCTCTTTGTCTGCGGCCGTCATACCTCTACGCACAATACGTCTCCTGTCTCTTCGCCTAAATGCGGCGCTTTGTTTATTCTCGAAATGCAAGTTCTCACAGGGGCCGTAATACTACGGAGGCCTGTTAGGTGTCAAACACGACCGAAACCTAACACGGTTTCCGAGCTAGGCGGGAGTAGAACAAATACGGAAAAAGGCCCTCCCGACTGCTCGGGAGGGCCTAATAGACTTTTGGGTTACCGCCTGGGAGCCGTTGAGGCTGTCAGTCTGGAACCACGTACATTGCGATGCGTCTTGCCGGGTAGACCGTCTCGCGGACCCTGCCCTGGTTGTTCCCAGAGACGAGGATCGGGTTGCCTGCCTGGTCTACGCCCGAGACGATCCCAACGTGGCCGCCACCCCTACGGGCCATCACGGCGATTGCGCCGGGTTGCGGCCCAGATACGCGGCGGCCGTAGCGTGCGAACGAGAACGCCAGGTCGGAGTTCGTGCCGGTGTGGCCGGTGGCCCTCAGCACGTAGTTGACGAAGCGAGCGCACCAGAGATTGGCCCGGCCGTAGATCGCGCCGTTGCCTACCTGGCTGCGAGCTTCAGCAACGAGCGAACTGCCGCCGTGACCAAATAGACTGAAAATGGAATCGGTTGAACGGGCGACACGTACGTCGTGGCGAGCAACGGTATGATGTCGAGCATGATGGCTCCTGTGATGGGGTCGCGCTTCGGCGGAAGTCGCGAAGAGGCACAGCGCGGCAAGCGCCGCGCCGATCAGCTTGCGCATAACGTCTCCTGGGTCAGAGATCAGGCGACGGAAGGATCAGGCCGCCTGTGGGTGAGTAGATCGAGCCCTCTTCGGGCCGACCCACGATGATGGGCTGTTCACGGAGCAGCCCGAGGCGCTCATGCAGAACGACGAAGTTCTGAGACGCGGGCTCCGCGTCGGCGCGAATGCTCTTGGCGAACTCGCTGAAGCCGATCAGCGATCCGTTCGCAAAGCCCCACGGCGTAACGAGCCGCGTGTGGAAGTGTCCGCTGAAGATGAACTTGACCGGCCTGCGCTGTTGCGCCTCGGTCAGCATCACCTTCTTGTGGCCCTTCACGATGTTCGCTGCGGGGCCGATGAAGCCGGTGCCCCCGCCTGCGCTCATGCGGTCGCCGTGCGTGAGCAGCGTCGGCCACCCGACGATGTCGAAGTACGCGTCGAACGCCCTGGTCGAATAGAACTTGAAGTTCGGATAGTTCTTCAGCGACATCTCGACGAAGTCGAAGACGAGCGTGTCATACGACTGAAGGGCTGCGAGCTTTGCGCGCGGCTTGCCAGGCGTCGAGCGGCCGTGATTGCCGGGCACGCCGATGACGATGATCTCGACATCGTGGCCCCAATGCTCTTTCAGTTCGAGCGACCAACGGAGCGCGCCGCTCGCGATGTTCTGCGAGGCCGCTTTGCACTGTTCGTACGCGGTGCCGTAGTCGGTCTCCGCCAGCTCGGGATGCAGACCGTGGCCGCTGATGAGATCGCCGCCGAGCAACAGATAGATTCTGAAAGGCGCTCCGTCTGAGCGCGGCCAGGATGAGGTCGTCAGGATCGAGGCCGTCTCGAACAACCGGCCGAAGCGCTTCCGCGCGATGTCACGGTCGAACATGTTGACGCCCATCATCTCTTCGAGGTTCACGACCTCGCCGTCATGGGTGTCGGACAGATGCAGGATGGCAGCCTGTCGGCCACGCTCGCCTTGCTGGAAGACCCAGGGCTTGCATATCGGCTCGACCGGCTCGAACGATAAGCCGAGGATCGAGGCGCGGTGATCCTCAGCGGCGACCAGACGGGCAGTCAGGTCTTTGAGCTGGCGCTTCAGGGCCTTCTCGTTCTGCTCGAAACGGTGCTTCTCCGCCAGGTCGAGCCGGACGGGCTCGGGCGCAGGCGGGGGCGTGAGCGGCAGCAAGGAGTCGACAGGGACAGCCTCGGCGGCTGACACGGCCTTGGTGACGACGCCTGCGGCCTTGAGCATCTTGCGGACGTGATCGCGCGTCAGACCCATCGCGTCGGCTGTTGCCTGCAAGTCCTTCAGCTCGACGTACTTGGCGAAAATCTCGTTCCGCCGTTTCAGGTTAACGGTCAAAGGGGGTGGTCCTCATGGGTTCGGGACTGTAAGGTCTGCTATCTCACAGACCTATCGGTTCCGTCAATTAAATGGCAGTCCACACGAAAAGAGGCCCGCAGCCGGTCAGGACTGCGGGCCGCCTCGGGGTCTCCGGCAGGTATCCCGTCTGCGCCGGATCACTTCGACTGATAGGCGTTACGCTGATCGGCGAAGCACTCACGGGCCGCAGCGTTGTATTCGTGCTGCTCGACCATCGCGGCTTGAGTTCGCCTCAGAACGACGCGCCTCATGATCGGCTTGCCGTGTGCGTCGACGACACCAGGGATCGGAACGTCAACGATCAATCGTTCGCATTCGGAGGGCAGGTCGACTGCCTGCTTTGGACTTAGCGTCCTTGTGTCGCTCGATGTCACGCAGCCACCGAGCGTCAGAGTCGTCAGTGTACTCAGGAGGACAGGCAGGCTTGCCCGTCGCGGCCTGTAGAAGCTGTTGGTCCTCATAGTCCTTGACCATCTGTTCGAGTTGATCTTTGCGGGAGCTGACCTCGGACAAGCTCTTGTCGGCTTTCGCCTGCATGTCAGCTTGGATGAGCGCGTCGCGCTTCTGGCGATCCAGCTCAGCTTGCTTCTCGGCGTCGTCCCACTTCCTTTGCCACGCGGCGTCCTTCGCCTTCACGGCCTCGACGAGATTGCCGTGTTCATGCCAGACGCCGATCCAGAACAGGCAGAACCCGGCGACGAGCGCCGCGCCTACTGGCGTGGAGATGAAGTCGCAGAAGCCCTTCCAGAGCTTACCGCCGATCAGGCTGATGGCTTGCCAGGTCAGCCAGGCCGGGATCATTCGATCCTCCCGGCCTTCGCTGCGGGAATGCCGTCACTGCACAGCGCGATCTCGTCGATGCGCCGGTTGAGCAGGCCTTGACGGAAGCGGCCCCCAGAGAGGGTGTACTTACGCATGCCTTCGCAGGCAGCCTCGTACTCGCGCTTGTTCAGAAGCTCGACGGTGCTCGAATGGCAGAACCGATATTCGCCGACGTTGTAGTTGAAGTCGATGAACGAGGCGAGCATCTTGGCCGAGATCGGCACGTAGATGCACGACACGGCGCTATTGGCATAGCGGACGAGCTTCTTCGAGAGCATCTGCGTACACTCTCGCGGAGTGAAACGCTGCCCCACTTTCACGGGGCCTTCAGTCTCGCCGTAGCACCAGGTGACCGGCTTGCCCGTTCCGATCTGGTCGATCTTCGCGGTGTACCAGACGCCTTCGTGCTTCTGCACGCTCGGGATGGCGATGGGGATAGCGGCGGCGATCAGTGCGGCGACCGACATGCCCCCGACGAGTTGGCGCTTTGTGGGTGCCATGTCAGTCTTCCTTTTCTTGGGCGATGAATCTCGATGCGAGTGCGCCCACCGTGCAGACGAGCGTGAGCACCGAGAAAAGGTTGTAGTTGAAGAAGGTCTCGTATCTCGGCAGCACTGCGTTCGCGCCTTCGAACAGACACGACAGGCCGAGGAAGCGCACAGACCAAGAGCGCTTCACCACCCATCGCCAGTCGGCGACGAGCCGAGCTTCTATTTGCTTGAACATGGGTGATCCTTGAATGCAGAACGGCCGCCCCGAGGGACGGCCGTTTCTGCGACTGATAGAGCTGAGAGGCTGTTAGTGCAGCGCCCCTGCGGCCCGGAAGAACGCGTCGATATCCAGCGGCGTCATGTTCTGTGACGTGCAGAAAATCTTCACCATCGGATGATTGCGCTCCACGGTCTGTCCGCCGAGCAGGTGCATGCGGGCATCGAACGCGTCGTTCGCCGACATCGCCGCAACCACCGTCTCGATCTTCGCGGGCAGCGTGCGCCGGTTGTCATAGACCGCGAGCGCTTCGTCCTGCGTGATGATCCCCGCGATGGCGAGCTGTTGGAAGAACTGACGGAGCGAGATGTCGCCGCAGGGCCAGCCGTACGGGACGAGCTGCGCGCGGATCGTGTCCTCCGTCTGGTTGGCCGCGCCGTTACCCGGCCAGGGCGACGGCACCAGCCCCATCGACTGCCACGCCTGGAAGGCGGCGTCGCTCGCCGCGACGAGTGACATCGTAGCGGTGCTGTAGATGCGACCGTCTTCCGACAGGAAGTACCAGTTCATCGGGTTGAAAGGGGTAGAAAACAAGGTCATGAGAAGGTAGCTCCTGAAGCGAGAACGCCAGCGGTGCTGCCGGGGATTGTCTTGCCGCCCGTGAGGAACGCACCGCTCTGATAACCGTAGTAGGCAGGGCCGGTCGCCGTTCCGCTGAAGCCGCCGACCAGATAGACCGAGCCAACCGCTCCGGCGTATATGGTGCCGACCGAGAACGCCGGGGTGCCGACCAACGTCACCGTGCAACTTGTCTGCACCGAAACGCTTCCGCCAACCTGCGCCGAGAGCGCCGAGGCACTGTTGCCCTGAATGTTGACGTTGCCGTTGATATTGACCGAGCCGCCGCTGACGCCGTTGATATGATAGTTCGGCGAGGTAGCACCGAACTGCGCCGTCACGTTGCTCATCGAGATCGTGCCGGTGTACGCAGCCTGGATCAACTGCATGTCGGTGCGCGTGGTATAGACGGTGAGACCACGCAAGTTCAGAGCAGCACCACCCGCGTAAACGAGCGCGGAGTAGCCGGTGAGCGTCGGCGGGGCCTGGATGACGTAGGCCGACTGGTTCGCCGGATCACCAACGATGTTGACGCCGGTCATCGGGGCGACGACGGTGACAAACCCGACATACGTTCCGGGGTTGCCGAGCTGAATATTCAGGATTTTGCCGCCGAGCGACCAGATGTTCTGCGCGTAATTGAGCGCGGCCTGGATCGTAGCGAACGCCTTGGCGGACGTATTCGCGGAGCCGTCAGCCGTTGCGTCGTTGCCGTCCGTCCGAACGTAAAGCGTCGGGTTGCCATACGGCACCGTGCCAACAGTCGGCGTGCCGCCTCCACCGCCGCCCATGTTCGCTTGGATCATGGACAGCACGGCCTGATAGACCATCGTGTCCGTGGCGTCGTCGAGCGTGACGCCTGCTTGGCGCACAAGGTAGCGGAGGTTGCCGATGAAGACGTTGAAGAAGTCGGCCGTCGCGAACGTGCCGTCCTTCGCGCCAGCGGCCGAACAGTTCTTGAACCACGTATCAGTGCCCGCACTGGCCTTCGGGTCGGCAGGCGGGCGCGCGGTCGAATAGTTCGGGCCTTGCGGCCCAAACGCTGTACCAGTCATGTGATGGTGTCTCCTGGGGAATTGTTTTGGGGAGGCGCGGTCTTAATGAACCGAGCCCGCTACCCAAACGTTGTAGGCGAACGCCGAGCCCGAGCTGACCGAACCCGCTGGCGTGACGTAGTGGTATCCTTCCGTGAACGGACTCAGCGCTACGCGCGTCGAAAGAGGCAGCACACGGCCGCTGCCGTCTGTGTTAGCCGTTGACGCGTAGCCGGTCTGCGAGTTGTCGAGAAACACAAGCAGCGAAGCGATCAAACCAGCGGTCGACGAGTAGTAGCCCCCCGATACGCTGAAATCTCCGCCCTCATCTGCCCACGCCAAAAACTCACAGCGCGACGGCCCAGCCAGCTCTTGCGGCGTAGCGTTGAGCCCCACACTGCTGCCTGTCTGCGCCCCCGTCATCCGCAGCGGCGGTCGATTGAACCACGACCGAACAAAACGTTGGGAGCTAGTGTCCGTCCACGCAGGACCAGCGATGGGGCGGGCCATGCCGACAAGGGTCTTCGTGTTGTCGCCGGTCATGATCTCAACGCCCTCGTTACCGGCTGTGGTGTCGGTAGAGTGTCCGTTCGTCGACGCTACGAGAGCGTTGACTGTGCCGCCGCTTTGCGTGGCGTAGATGTAGTAAAGCGTTCCAGCGGTCAGCCCGGTCGCCGCGAGCGTGACACCCGCTGACGGAATGATGCAGGGTGTGCCCGCTACCGTCAGATACTTGCCTCGAAAACGGTTGAGCGAGAGATTGCCGCCGTTGAGCGAGAGACGGCACTGCCCGAGCACCGGCTGCACGACTCCCGCCACGCTGATGTTGGTGAGCTGCGAACCGTCGACAGCGGGCAGCTTACCAGTCGTGGCGTCGAGCTGAACGACGTTGCCAGCCGCCACGCCTACGTTCTTCGTCGCAGCCGTTCCGAGCCCCGAGACTTGCGTCGATGCGATGCCAGTCAGCTTAGACCCGTCGATAGCAGGGAGTTTGCTATCCGAGCCAAGCTGCACGATCTGGTTGGCACCAGTACCGACATTCAGGAACGCGGCCGAACCCAACGCTGGCTTGCCGTTCAGGTCGGCATAGTTGCCAGTGAACGCCACGTTCATCAGCTTTACGTTCTGCTGGAACTGCAAAACCTGCGAGGGAGACAACGTCTGATTCTTGTCGAACCGGACGCAAGCATTGATCTGGCCGGTAAGCGTCGTCCACACCTGGGGATCGTCGTTGATGGCAGCCGCGAGCTGCGCGACCGTCTGAAGGTTTCCTGGCGCACCCTCCCCGATTACGCCGAGAATGCCTTGGTGCAGGGCGTTCACGCTGCCAGGAGGCAAGCCCGCTGCGCCACCCTGGGATACGACGTACTCAAGATTGGAGATGATGCGGTTGTAGAAAGCCGCATCGAGCACCGTACCGTCTGACATACCGGGCGCTGACGCGTCCTTCACATACGTCTGTTGCGCGCCGTAGCGCTGGCGCTGCGTGCCATCAGGCAATGCAGTCGCAGCGTTGGCGTTCTGAGGTCCGAAAAGACTCATGGCTGAAGAATTTCCACGTTCAACACGGTGTGTGCGGGCTTGATGCGGTTGAGAAAGCACAGCACGAACGTCGGCGTGTCGCCGACCGTGTTATCGTTGCAGATGGGTGTTCCGCCGATCTCACCATCGGCATTCGGGAAGGTGATGTTGCCCGCCATCAGACAACCGGCCTGACTGCCCGGATCGGTGTTCGGCGCTGCGGCTGCTTGCGCGGCTTGCGCCGCTTGCGAGGCCGCCAGGTCGACAGTCACCGTCCACACGAACGCGTGCCCCCACTCACTGTAGTTTCCGTTGTCGTCATACGCGCCAGCGGTGTGCAGCTTGGGTGTGATGACGCCATCGGACGGAACGTCGGTGCGCGGGCACTCGAAGTCGAAGCGCAGCGCCTCGTCCTGGCAGTACGTGCTGGACGGTGCGACGTTGTCGGGCGGGTTGAAATCGTAGTAGCCGCAGATGAAGCAACACGACTCGTCAGTGTCCGGCCCCTGGCCGAGATTGCTACCAGGCACCAGGCACGACGCCCCGTTGGTGTAGCCGTTCTCCCACTTATCCGGATCGGGATGGTGGACGACTTCGCCGTAATCGCAGGGCTGCCGCTGACCGTATCCGATCATGCTGCCATAACCGGCATACGTCGGCGTGGGACCGAGAGGCGTGCATCCGACCTCGAAGCATCCGGCGATGGGCTCGGGGATATCCGTCGTGTCTTCGCAGGTGATCGACCAGCCCGAGAGCTGCGCCATCTGCACGAAATAATCGCACGTAGCGCCGCCTTGCGCCGCGACCTTGATGCACAGGTTATGGCCGTACGGATCGCACTCGTCGTCTAACCCGTACTCTGCGATCCACTGATCGAGCGACTCGTTGACCGTCTTGCAGAAGAACTCGTCGACGTACTTGCAGAGCCGTTGGTAGGTGTAGGAGAGCACGTTAGCGTATGCTCTCCAATAGGAGTTCTGGACCGTACCCTCAACCGCCGCGCCATCCCAGGCCGGACCAGGCGGCATGAGACCAAGCACGGCGGGCAAGGCGTCGTCGGTGTTCTGCGGACACCAATGCGGGTCCTGTGGCCCCTGCGGGCATGAAAGCACAGGCATGGTGTATCCTAGCTGCTAGTGTTGCTGCTCTTGGTGAAGGTCACGCTCCGCAGGCACGGCATGATGCCGGGGCCGAACGTGATGTCAGTCGACGGGGCGAACACCGTGTTGCTACGCTCGCCGGTCGCATTGCTGACCGCCTGTTCGATCCACGACCGCGAGAGCGTGAAGAGATCGCCAGGGATGCTCGGCACCGTCTCGCGCCGGAACATCGTTTGTAGTTCGGCGGCCACCGCTTCGCGAACGGCCTGCGTGTCGGGCTTCAGGTCTTGGATGACGATGTCGATGCAGTCCGCGACCGGCGCTTGAACGATAGGGATCGCCGTGGTCGGCTTCAGCCCGTCGATATGCGCCTGCACGGCCGCAACGTCCGCCGCCTGCGGAATGCCAGCAACGTACGTGTCGTCCATCAAGAACCAAATGCCGACCGTGCCACGGCCGAAGGCATTGGCCTTCACGAACGCCCGCGTAACGCCTGGCAGTTCCTTCGCCCACGCGATGTAATCGAAGTCGGCCCCACCATGCGGAGGGTATCGCTTGCGCGCCAGGATGCGCTCGCGGAGCTGATCGTCCGTCTCCTGATCCGCGCCCTGGCCGAGACCGACATCGTCAACGTTGACGGCCGTGAGATGCGCGATGTTCGTCGAGAGCGGTGCGCCGTAAGTTGTGTTGCCTGACTTACCTGCCACGTTGCACACGACTGGAATGGTCGCGCTCAGCGAATATTTTCCGATGTCTTTCGCGAGCGTCGACGTGAACTGAACGCCATCGCTGCGCGTGAAGACTGTCCCCTGTGCGACTGTCAGCGGCCAGGTGTCAGCCACCACGACCACATTGCCCTGCGAGTACGATGCGGGCTTGCGTGAGATGCCATAATCGGCACCATGACGTTCCAGCTCGTCGCCCGTGGCGGTCATGGCGAACCGTTGCCGGTCCATCCATTTGAGGCGGCCGAACACTTCCCACACCGCGCCGCCGATTACCTTGGCGCTGACGTAGATGTTGTTCGGCCAGATGAAGGCGTCAGTGCCGGGCGTCTCCGCCCTGAACGCGTTGCGAGCGCGCACCACCATCGCCTTGATGTCGGGCATGTAGAATGCCATTACGGAAACTCCTGCCGCCAGATGCGGTCGAACTTCTGGTCGTAGATGAGCTGGCCGCTTTGGCTGTAGGCTTTCACGTCCAAGACGAGATGGCCGGGCACGACATCGACAGTCGCGCTACAGACGAACTTCGCAACAGCCCCTTGGTCGATCAGCGGTTGCAACGCTTCGTAAGCGTAGTCCTCTGCCTTCCTGGCCGTTTCGGTGTTGAGCGGCGAGCGGTACAGCAACCAGAGGCGCGAACCGAGCTTCGTTTCGTTCTCGTCGAGATCAATGTTGTCGCCCCACCAGCCCTTCGGATCGGTGCCCGAGGGGAGCTGGTCGTAGACTTCGGCTCGACGCCAGGTGAAAAGGGAAATCAGGATCGCCGTGTTGAGCGCATGATCGGCAGCCAGCCCGTAGGCATTGAGCGGGGCGTTCGGCCCTGCCAGCTTCCAGTCCGCGTACCACGTACTGAGATCGTCTGAGTTCCAATAGGTGTCCCACAGAAGGAACGGCTGATCGCCGTAGCCCTCTGTTTCTCTCATGCGGATGTCCATGTGTGGCCTATCCGATCTTGGCGTACACGTTGATCGACGGGCCGCTCTCGGTCATGACCTTTGCGTACGAGCCATCCGAGCCGTCGCCGCCGAGGAAGACCTTCTGGCCGTCACCAGGCTTGACCGTGATCTTGTTGTCCTGGGAGCGAATCTCCACCGTGCCGGTCTTCGCATTGACGGACAGACCGTCCTTGCCCTTCGACCAGACTACGTTGCCCTTGTCGTCGTAGAGGACCGCGTTGCCTGTCGGCAGTTTGCGCGGCCGGTACTTCGGGTGCTCGCCGCCCAACGCAACAAGAAGATCGCGCCGACCACCAAGGCCAAGAGCGAGCATGTGAGATTCTTCAGGCGAGTTCGAGCTGAAGCCATGTGGATACACCCGCATGATCTTGGTGTGCTGTTCGTCGGCCAGGCCATCCGCGTCGATGAGCTGAATGTCGCCCTCGTCGTCGACCTTCCGGATCAGATACCGATGACCGGAGTTGCGGTGAGTGTAGTAGTCTTCCATGTCAGAGGTCCGTAGGTTGCGCGAAGTCTTTCCACGGGGATTGCGCGCCGGAGCCTGCGCCGCCTCCGCCCATGCCGGTGCCCTCGCCGTCGAACGCCTGCGGCAGAACGAGCGAGAGGGTCGCGAACGATCCGCTCTCATCTTGCGTGAGCGAGACGCTCTTGATGAGCATCTGTTGGCTGAGCTTCAGGACGCGTGACTGAACGTAGACAAGGCCGTTTGCCTTCCAGAGTTGACCGCCGAGATCGAACCACGACTGCGACTTGATCTGCGCCGTGACGCTCTCGCCTTGCTGGCGGTTCTTGTGATGGCGGGCGCGATCCTTCGCGGTCTGCTCGTCGATGTCAGACTCTTGGTGAATGTGCTTGGGGAGATGGCGCTTGACAGACGGGTCCTTCTCCGTGGCAACGATCTGAAGCGACTTCTTGTCGGTCCCGTAGACGCGCTGCCCCTTGACCTTGTATTCGCTGTGCTGGTCGCCATCGTCGAATGCGGCGCTGCCAGCCAGGATGTTGATGCCCTCCATCAGCGGAGAGTTCGATCCGGCCGAGCCGCCCTTCGTCATCTTGATCGAGCCGTCCGGCATGCCTTGAAGAAGCATCGGCTGGCGGCGCGTCATGCGCTCTACGGCCTCGAAGACCGTTTCGTTCGGGTGCAAGCGCGCATACTCGAAGGGCTTCTGTTGGATATCGGAAGTGAACCCCACTCCCTGCTTATCCAGCTCTTGCGCGATCTGAAGCGGCGTCTTGTTGCGCCACTCGCCTTTATCGTGCTCGGCCGCGCTCTTGACGCTGTCGCGGCCCTTGGACGTGCCCGAAATCTCGACGGTGTGGTTGTTCGCGTCGAAGCTCGGCACCATCCGGTTGATGTAGCCAGTCACTAGGAGCTGACCGTTGGCGAGCACGGTTACGGGCGTGCCCGGCATGAAATTCCACTGCTCGTCCATCGCGTCCGTGGCGTCGGTCACCGTGAAGGCGAAGGCGCGCACGGCCTGGTTGGCGGAGTAGGACACGGCTGCCCGCGTGAACGCGGAGTAGCGCGCCCCGCCCGCAATGAGCGTGACTGTCGTTTTTTCGTCGGACATGTACGGGCTGATCCTCTGGCGAGGACGCCCGCACGGTTACCGCGCGAGCGCCTCGAATGTGCCAGGCATGAAGGCTGGTGACGCGACCTCGTTACGGTCGGCCAGCTCTTCGGCTCGGTAGACATCTTCGTAGAGACGCGCCGCCCAATAGAGCGACGGCCGGGACTGCGGGGCCGTGATCGTGATGACCGGCACGATGGTCGCCATCTTCTGCGTAATCGACCGCACGGCGTAGTCGCGAGCGGTGAGCATGATGTTGACGATCTCGTCTTCCGCGAACTGCTCGATCTGCGCGTTGAACAGCTCGACGACGGTGGCGCGTGCCTGGATGGCTTCCTTCCGCGTCAAGAACGTCTTGGCGCAGATCGCCTGCGCGAGCTTCATCAAGGCGAACGACCGGACCACACCACAGAACACGGTGCTATTGACGGCGTCGGCCGTGTCAGACGCGCTGATCGGCGCGGCGGTCGGCGTATCTAACGCGTCGACCTGCGCCTGCAAGTCTGCCAGGCTGACCTCGTTGACGCTCCACGTCGCGAAGCTCGTCAAGGTCGGAATGACCACGTCGCTCGTCAGTGCGTTCCCGATGCCGTTGATCGTGTAGGCGATCATTGGAACGATGGCAGCCGCGCCGGTCTGGATCGTGACGCCGCTGTCGCCGATCTTCGTAACGCCCGTATCGTTCGCTATGGCCGCGATGGTCTGCGCAGGTATCGTCTGTTGAGCGAGCACAGCACCACTATCAGTGCCGGGCTGCGCATAGGTCGCGGCGTTCTGGAAGATGCTGACACCCGCCTGGACCACGTCGGTAGCCAGCGTCGGGTTGTTCGTCGGCATGCCCTCGATAGCCGAGACCACGTCGGAGCTGTACTGCGAGATGCGATCCGTCATGTTCTCGGACACGAAGTTCAGCGTGTTGCGCGGAACGTACGTGTTGTCGAAGAACGTCGTGAACGTCGGGATCGCAGCGCTGAAGATGCTGCCGATCAGGCTCTCGAACTCGGCTGCTATAGCGCCAGGCGCGGAGAAGCTCGCGACGACGAACTGGAACTTCAGAGCGTAGTAGCCGCACTCGTCTTTCGTGCGCGAGACCGACAGGTTTTGGCACGCAACCATCGTGGCTCCCTCGGTCGGGAGCTGTAGGATCGCCGGGCCGCGCGCAGTGCAGGCGGCAACGATTGCGTCCTTCTTCGACACCCAATCGTCGCCGAACAGGTAGCCGTTGACGGTGAACTTGCGCGCCTTCTCCCCGAGGTCTTCGAAGTACGGGTTGTCGCGGTTCGGGTACTCATGGACCGGGCCGCGCCGCCCGTATTCGCCCTGGTCGGACGCCACGAAGAAACCTACGCCCCGAAACGAGGCGGGGCGCAGGTCGTCAATGCAGAGACAGGTCATTTACTTCGTCCCGGTAAGAGCGTTTGCCGCTGCGGGTTTGGTGCCGTTGTCGCCGGGGCCTTGCATGCTGGTACCGAGCGATCCGTTGAGCGACATCGTCGCTACGCTCTCGGCTCGCTTGATGAGGCCCTCGAAGTATTGCGACGGCCTTACTTCGATCTGCATCATGTTGTGCAGCTCGGCCGCGCCGGTCACGGTGCCCTGGACGTTGACATCCTTGAAGCCATCAGACTTCGGCACGGCGTGGATCGAATCCGTCCACCCGGCCCCATCACCGCGACCTCGGCCGCCGTACTGGTTCGGCTGGTTGCCGCCGCTGCGCAGGAAGTCCTCTGTGCCGTCCTTGCGACGCCAGAGCGCCAGGTCGTCGAGGTATTCGTTGCCGCCGTACGCGCTGGCCCCGAATCCATCGGTGATCGAGATCGGGCCTCGGTCGCCGAGGCGACTTCCGATCCGACCCATATTCACGATGTTCGGCGACGGGTTCTTGGTCTGCGCGTCGACGTTCTTCTGGTTGTTCTCGGTCAACCATTGGAGATAGCTGTAGGCCGCCTCGCCGACGATGGGCGCGTAGGTCAGGAACTTGAACGCCTTCGACGCCTTGTCGCCCGGTGCGCCCGGTGCTCCCGGTGCGCCGGGCAAGCCCTGCACGCCGTTCTTGGCCGCTATGGCGTTGAGCGTCGATTGCGCCAACTGGAACGCCCTCACGACGCCAGCGGTCGCGCCGACGAGCGTGATGAAGCCCGCTTCCAGCGTGAGGCGCTGCTTCTTGCCCTCTTCAAGGCTATCGAGGAACTGAAGTATCTTCGAGCCGCCGTTTGCTGCGGCTGCCAGCCATCCTTCGTTCGCCTTGACGAAACTGTTGGAGGTCTGCTCGAACGATGCTTTCAGCTTGTCGACGGCGAAGGCCAGGCCTTCCATACGCTGTTTGGCGACTTCTTCGGCGCGGCCGACTTCGACGCCGTGCTCGACGGCCTTCTTGTTCTCTTCGTACGTGTTGATGTCGCCCGTCAGCACCATGCCGCGAGCGCCCTGCTTCACGCCAAGATATTGCAGAAGACCGAGCAAGCCACTCTTCTTGATGAGCGCATCGACCAACGCGTCGCCGTTGACGCCCTCGCGCTTGTACTGCCAGTAGTCACCGGCAGCCTTCGCCAGACGTTCGCGGTCGCGAGGCTTCGTGATGTCCATCTCTTTTTCGAGCTTGTTCGTGATGAACTCGACGAACTTGCCCTTGTTGCCCGCGATGTCGCTGTCCTCGTTGGTCAGCTCATCGTTGATCGCCTTCTGCGTCGCACCCTTGATGGTCTTGCCGAACCGTTCGCGCACCAGGCCGCTCAGGCCCTCGGCGTCGAGATGGCCGTGCGTGCTGAACGAGTCGATGTCGATACCGTTCGCGATAGCCGACTGGCGGCCTTCTCGCGTCGGCGACAGAACACGCGACGCCAACTGCCGAACCATCGTACCGGACTCTTGGCCCGGCATGTTCGCGCGTTTCAACGCCATACCGATGGCGGCGACCGTGGTGTCCGAGATGCCTGCCGCGCTCGCGCCCGAGTAGGCATACTTGCCGAACTGCGTGATGTCCTCGGCAGTCATCGCGCCGGACTTAGACATGACGGCGGCGATGTCGGCATACCGCTTGGCGATGGCTTTGGCCTTCGACGGATCGCCCTCTAATTCGTGCGAGTGACCCTTCGCGAAGATCGAGCCTTCGAGGATCACCGCCGCGTCTTTGACCGACGTGCCGAGCGCCTTCGACAGGATGAGCGCTTGGTCGGTCATGATCTGCGAGGTACGCGCCGAGATTTGCCGCTGCGCGAACGCCATCTGCGCGTGAGCTACGTCAATCGGGCTTTCGCCGTAATCGAACGCGCCGCGCCGCTGTTGCGCGAGCAGGCCAGCCATCTCAGACTGGCTATACCCGTAGCCGCTGATCTTCCCGTTCTCGTCGCGCTGGACGCCGACCGCTCGCATGTAGCGATTCTCGCGTTCGAGCGGGATGTAATTCTTGACGGCGTCCGCCGCCTTGTGCAGCGCGTAGCTCGACGCGACCCCCGCAACGATGCCGCCGACCTCACGCCACGCCGCCTTGATGGAGTGGAGATGCGAAAGGTGCTGCCTCGCCTGGGAGTTCGCGTCGACTAGTCCGCGATTGTACTGGTTCAGGCCGGAAGCGTCGAGCTTCATCAGCTCTATTTGCTTCGCGGCCTGCTTCGCCTGGTTGGATAACTGCTTCAGAGGCCCCGACATATTGTCGATCAGGCCGACCACGGCGGCGGTCTGGAAAGTCTGCATGTCGGCTTACCTCGTTTCAGCCATCAACTTCTCGTTCCGCTTCGTTATGTCGTACCAATAGCGGAGTTCTGCGGGGGTCATGGTCATGATGTTCGTCGGAGTATCGACGCGCATCACGACCAGATAGTTGGCACGACCGGCTATTCCCCCAGGCCGTTCCAGACCTCGCCGACGACGTTGCAGGCGCTCTGGAAATCGGTGCCGGACAGATCACCGAGGATGAGATCGTCGACGCCGGAAAGCAGCGACAGATACGCCATCATTTTGTCGTAGCGAATTTCCAGCTCGACGGTGCCGTCGTCTTTGCGCTGAATGACCTTGTATGGAGACTCGCGCATCGTTGCGATGTCGCGAGCGGTGAGATCACGAAGCTTCAACTCCATGACTTCGCCGTCGTGGGTCTTCAGCGGCTTGCTGAGCTTGATGTTGCGGGCCATCGGTCAGTCCTCAGAACTTGGTCTGTGTCACGTTGCCGGACGTGATGGTCAGGCCGGAGATCGCGCCGGTCTCGGTGTCGATCTTCGGTCGCCCCACAACGACGGCTTTGGTGAACATGTAGCGGCGTCGAACCTGGGTCAGTTCGATGGTGACATCGAGCGGGCACGACATGACCGCGTCGAGGTCCATGTCGCAGCTATCCGACAGCACGATCTCCGCGCTCGCGGGCACGGGCTTCGTGGTCGTATAGATGGTGCCATCCTGATTGGATGCGACCGTGCGCTCGAAGTTGGTCGGCTCGACAGTGACCGACGACCGCGCCGACCATTGCGCGCCGTTGGCGGTGATGCGGACGAGACCGCCCGCCGCGTAGCAGCAATCAACCATAGTGTGGTTCCTTTGACGCAAAGCGAAACGCCGCCCCGAAGGACGGCGTTTTCGCGGATTGCGATGAGTGTGAGCTTACAGACCTGACCGCTTAGGCAGTCGGGAACTGCGGGTACGACGTGGCGTTCACCGCCAGGACGCGCAACTGGTTGACGTGATCCAGCGGCAGGAACGTGTCCACGCGATCCGGATTGTCGGCGTTGCGCTCGACGATGAGCAACTGCGCGAACAGGTCCGAGTTCTCGAACACACCGTCGTCTTCGAGCAGCTTGTACGCATGGATGAACGCGTTCTTCAGGTCGTCCGCCGTGGCGAAGCCCTGAAGGTTGTTCGGGTTCTTGTCGACCAGCGCCGCACGCGGATACGTCTGCGTCATGTAGGCCATGATGTAGCGCAGGCCGTACGTGAGCTGAGCGATGGTGTTGACGTTGAGCCACGACTGGTCGGGCGAACCCCAGGCGTTGCGCTGGTAGGTGGTGATGAGCCGGTCGATCTGGACCGCACCGTCCTGCACGCGATAACCCGACGCGCCGCTGAAGTAGAAGCTCTGGCGCTGCAACGTGCTCCACTGATCGCCGATGGACTTCGGCGGGAGGATGCCGATGAGTTCGACGGTCTGAAGCGGACGCGACAGCTCGGGCGGAGCCTGGAAGTGCTGCGCGGTCTGCGCACCCACAGCGGCGGCCCACAGATAGGTCGGCTGCGGCGCATTGTAGACCGGCATGATCGACGTGTGCCAGGAGTTGCGCGCCGACGTGAACGTCTGCACGGTGCCAGCGGTGCCGGACATCGACGTGATCTGGTGACCGTACATCTGCGACATCGGACCCCAACGCGCATCCAGCCAGGCCTCCATCTGCGTCAGCGTCGCGCCGATGCAGTAGGGCATCACGATCCAATCCCACTGCTCGTCGCCCATGTTGGCGATAGCGTTGGTGATATCGGGATCGCCGTTGCCGCCCGTGAGCTGGACAATCGTGGTCAGAACGTCAGCGGCGTTGCCGTCGCCAGCATTCAGATTGGTCTCGATGCGAATGCCGTTGCCGAGACTGCCCTTGTTCAGAGCGGTGATGTTCACCTTCGACGCGGTGGTGCCGTCGACCGCAGCGGACACGACGATACCGGGGCACGCGTTGATCGCCGCAGCGATTGCGGTGGCACAGTTCGCCGAGGTCATCAGCGCGTTGACCGGCACGGAGATGCGGTAACCGCCGATGTAGAGCACGATGCTGACCGAAGAAGTCGGGGCGGTCGAGACCGTCACGCTACCAGTCGCGGCGGTCGCGCCGCCCGTGGCGTCTGCCAGCGGGATCGCCCAAATCTCCTGAAGCGGAGCATTCGCGCGGGCGATCTTATACATCGCCGCCAGCATCGAGCCGGTACCGAAGAACGCGTCTTCGTTCTGGGTGACGAGCAGCGGTTCGTCGGCGACGGCGGAGCCCGCAGCGGTCTTCTGACCGATCAGCACAAGGCGCTGGATCGAAGAGTACGGAGCCTGCCCCGCGTTCACTTCGAAGCGAACGAAGGGGACCCGGATGTTGCCGGGGATTTGGTTGAACTGGATAGGCATCTAGCCCCTCAATTAGTTCGGTTTAAACGGCGGGGACCGGCGTCGCGGCCGGAGCATCCGGCACGACTTCGAGATCGCCCTGCTTGATTGCACGCGCATAGAACGCGTTGCGCTCGACCAGCACGCCCTCAGCGGGCACGGGCTGGAAATCCCTTTCGGGCATCAAGATCAAACGCCCCTGAACGGGGCGCACAGTCACAGCTTGCGTCATGGAAGCTCCAATGTGTTGTCGACCTCGATGCGCCCATCGGGGCCATGCTTCTTGCCCTGCGCAGCCAGAAGATTCGGGTCTGCTTCGGGGCCAATGGCGTCGACCTTGATCCCGATCTGGCGGAGCAGCGGGAGGTAGACAGTCGGGTTCTTGTTGCCACCGAGCACGTTGAGCACGTTCTGCATGCTCGGCGAGCTGCACATGGCTTGCAGCATCGGCACGATCCACGGTGCCGGGAATTTCGAGAGATCGTCACAGAACGGGATCAGCTCGGGGATTTTCTCGTTCGGCATCAGCCCGTAGGCTGTTGGCGGGCAGTCGTCCGGTATCTCGCACTTGAAGTGGATACGGCGCGACGCGAACTTGTTGTTGGCCTCATCGCGCGTTGCGTGCGATTGGATGCTCTCGATGCGAACCACGAAGGCTCGCAGAGCATCCGAGTAGGATCGCCCCGGCAGTTGCCACAGCGCCCACTTCACCTGCGCCTCGAAGAGGTCCAACTGCGCTTCGAGTTCGGCATCGGTCATCGGCGTGTCGAAGACAACGTTCTGGACGTTGTCGATGATCTCCGTGTCGAAGCTACCGATCACGATCTCGACGCGCAGATCGACCCATCGCCGGTAGGGTCCGGAGCCGCTGCCTCGATTGATGAGATCGCCCGTGTCGTCGTCCGTGTAGACGATGATGCCGGGCATCGGCTTGCTGTAGTCCTTGAAGACGAACGGGTCGATCCGGCTGTCGAACACACGGTCTTCTGCCATCGTCGGCGCGACGGCGTCGCTCGGTTGCTTCTGCAAGGCGACGCACGCCAGGGCGCGCAGCATCAAGCGCGACAGGCTCATAGCTTTGCTCTCCCTAGTTGGACGACGTGAATCTCGACGCCGCTCAGCCCATCCGGCTTTACGTCGGTGACCTCGAACAGCTCACCATTGAGAGCGCGGAGCACTCGATCACCTTGGACGAGGCCCGGCACGTCGCAGACAAGCGCCGTAAGACACGGCGAGCGCGTGGAGACCTTCACTTCCTCCATGCCGAGGCTGACCTCTCGCGGGGTCTGCTCAAAGACCGCCATGAAGTCGTAACCCTGGCGCGAGAGGTCGATCACGCGCGGGAAGTTCACGCCGCCCGATTTGTACGGTTGCAGCGTGAACTTCTCTCCGTGCTCTTCGATGATGCCCCTGGTGCTTTCCGCTTCGTCGTCGAAGAAACTAACCGCTGGCCACGACGACATGGATGCGCCGTACGATGGTGCGTGCAGGGATGGCGACATCGGCCGCGCTCGCAGCCACGACGGCCGCAACGGTCGCGGTCACGTCGAGCCAGTAAGCGTCGCCGACCTTGGCATTGTCGGCGGCCTTCAAAACGACGACCGTCTTACCGGCCGGGCTGAAGGATTGGCCTGTGATGCTCGGCGTCGACGGGCTGTTCGACGCCGCTGCAAAGTTCGCCGCGTTGAGCTGCGCGTTGCCGTTGGCCTGAAGCCACTGCGAGAAGTCGACCTTGTAGTCGATGGTGTCGCGGAGCCGGAGCTGGAAACAGGCGAGCGCCGGAATGTCGGCACCCTGCTCCGCATTTACGTCCGGCTCGCAGGCCGGAACGACCACAGACCGGCAATCCGGCTGTACCTGTGTAGAATAGACGAGCATGGCTTACTTCCCGAACTTGATGGACCCGAGGCCAACCAGCGTTGCCGCGAGCCCCATGACGGCGAGCACAACAGCCGTTCCGACTTTGTTGACCGAGCTTTCCCACATGGAATGAACCCGACGCAGGAAGTCGAAATCGCTCTGCGTCTTCACGCGTTGCTCGGCAGTTGTCGCCAGAATACCGACTGCGCTCAGTTCTTCGCGAATGACATCGCGAAGGGTCGTCTTGAGATCGTCAACCGTCATTGATGCAATCGTGTTAGACATGGTGTCCTACCGAGCTAGACGGGGACCGAAGCCCCGCGCGTTAAGCGAGGGGGTCGGCCTGTGCCTGGGTCTCGGTCTGCTTGATCGGATCGACCACGTCATCGAGAGCGACATCCGGCACGCGTGCCAGTTTGCGCGCGATCAGATCGGCGGCAAATTCCTTGTCGACCTCGATCACCGTGCCAGCCAAGTGACGTTGGTGGTCGACAAGCGGAGCTTCGATCTCACGCTTGTTGTACTTGAGCTTGGTCATCTGCGGCTTGCCCTTAGCGTCAAGCACAGGGGTCGTGAAGGTCACGCTCTTGGTGGTGACAACCTTAACCATCGGAGTTCTCCTAGCGGGGGATAAAAGGAACGCCTCGCCCTCAAACGAGAGCGAGGCGTAAGGCGAGTGAGCTGCCTGACCTTACTTGACGGTCAGCACGAACATCGCGTTGGGACGCCGAGGCGCGAGCAGCGGACCCGACTGCGTGACCAGTTCGAGACCGGACGGGTTGAACAGCACCTTCGACTTGCTGAAGGACCGACGCGCCTGAATCTCGGCGTCGAGATCGAGGATCGCGCCGTAATACTGCGTGCCTTCCAGCGCGCCGGTCGCGATGCCGATCACGGTGTTCGCCGGGATGTAGGGCTGCGAAGCGCCGTTGTCGTCGAGGTAGTACGAGTCGTACACCCACATGTCGATCCGGCCCTGAAGCGTGCCGACGTAAACCGGCTCGTTCAGGTTCGTGCGCGGGCCACCGTCGATGGAGGTAGCGCCGTTCAGGTCGCGCCGGAAGCGGATGTCGATCAGGTCGGTGATCTCCTGATTGCGCTTCAGAAGATTCCACGCGGAGCCGCTCATGACCAGATCGGTCACGATTGCGCCCTTGCTGATCTGGCGAACGTTCAGCGACGCGTTCTCGATGTCTTCGAGCGGGGCCGAGGTCGACTGGTCCCAGGTTGCCCCACCCGTGAGGGTGACGTGCAGCGACGGATCGCGGCCGAAATCGACGGTGACGGTCGGATACGACTCGCCCGAGATGGTGATCGCGCCGTTGACGAGAGTCTGCGCGGCCATCCACTCCAAGCGGTTGTCGATCATGTCCTCATGCAGCGCGAGGTACTCCGCGACGATCTTGTCGAAACGCTGCTTCGGCGTCATCACGCCGCCGTAAGCGCCCTCGCCCGGCAGGCGGGTGAACGCTTCGCCGGGACGAACCAGCGCAGTCGGCTTGATGTAGGCCGGGGTGAGCGTGCGGGTCCGGTAGCCCTCGCGGACCATCGGCTTGCCCGCAACGGTGGGCGCGACGAACGGAGCCATGCGGCGACCGCGATCAACGATGTCGAACTCGATCTGCTTGGTGTCGAAGAACTTCGAACGGCCGAAGAACGTGCGGAGCAGCCACGGATTGGGGCGCTCCAACTGCTCGACCATTGCGTCGAGTTCCCACGTTTCGTAGCGCGAGAGTTGGATAGTCATGTGGTAGTCCCTTTGGGAGCTGGAAAGCAAAACGGCCGCCCCGAGGGACGGCCGCGTCTGCTTAGGATGACGAACGAAAAGGCGATTAGCCGGAGAAGCCCGGCGTCCGGAACGCGAAGCCGCGACCGTTCAGCGCGGCTTGCGCGACGGCGAGAGTGGTGCCCACACCGAGAACGAGCGCGTTCGGGTTCAGGACAGCTCCGCTCACCATCACGTCGAACGTGACATCGCCCGCCGTGGCGTCGACATCGGTGTTCAGGACGGCGATGGGGTTCTGCGATCCGTCGCCAGCCGCAGCGGCCGCAAGCTTGAGCTTGCTGTTCGCCGCCACCTGGCCGAGCACGGAGCCCTTGGCGTAGACCTGACCAGCGGTCAGGGTGAAGTTCTGAAACTTCGGACGCGAGCCCGGCATTTCAAGGTTGACGTGCGTCGCGACGCTGTCAGCGTCGCCCGTCCGCACGGGATACGGAAGATTCCAGTTGTCGACAGCCATGCTGTCCTCCTATCGGTGAAGGGGTTGGTTACTTGGCCTTGAAGCCGCGCGAGGCGTTGAACGCCTTCATCGAGCCGCTGATCTCGGCCAAGCGCGCGGCCTTCGGATCGGCGTTCGCTTCGCTGTCACCGTCGTCCGACACGTTCGGCGCATGACGCTGCATCAGCCGGTCAGCGTCGACCTGCGTGGCCGTCTTCGTCTCGGCAGCCGGAGCCGCCTTCGGCGCTTCGATCTTCGCGGCGAACTTCGAGGCGGTCGCCGGGGCGACGCCGTCGTTCAGCGCTTCGACGAACACCGCGACCTTCGGGCTGTCGCCAGCGACCTCGGCGAATGCCGCGAGCAGCGCCTTGCGTTCGTTGGCGGCGTCGGCGAGCTGCTTCTGAAGGGACTCGATAGCGGAAGCGCTCTCGGCCTTGCCGGTCGCAACACCTGCCGCCTGCGCGCGATCAAGCGCGGCCTGATCGTAGATCAGTTCTTTGGACATGGAATCTCCATGAGGGGTGTAGCCCACTGAGGGGCGGTTAAGGTGATCGGTGAAAGCAGCTAGAACACTGCCCAAGCCACCAACACCGTCGACAAGTCCAAGCTCGTAGGCTTCCTCGGGTCCGTAGACCCTCGCCTGCGTCGCTCGAACCGCTTTCTCGTCTAGGTCGCGATTGCTCGCCACGGCGCTGACGAACTCGCCGTAAAGTCTGTCCACGCTCGTTTGGATCGAAGCGCGTACCTCGTCGGACAACGCCGCGAACGGGTTGCCGTCAATCTTGTGGTCGCCTGCATAGATGAACGAGACGACGACGCCTTTCTTCTCCACCTGCTTCGACACGTCGACGTGTTGCACGTAGACGCCTACTGAGCCGATCCGCGATGCGGTCGGCGCAGCGAAGAGGCGATCCGTAGCGGAGGCAAGCCAGTATGCCGCGCTGCCCGCCGTGGTGTTCGCGATGCCCCACACTGGCTTGCCAGCTTGCTTCGAGGCTTTCGGCAGCCAGCTCACCAGCTCGGATAGACCGGCCGCTTCACCGCCGCCGCTGTCGATGTCGAGCAGGATGCCGCGAACCTTGTCGTCCTCGAAGAGCGTTTCGAGCTGGTTGTGCAAGCGCGTGTACGACATCATGTCGCCGCCGCTGCTCGATGCCTCCATGTCGCCGCGATGGATGAGCCCACCCACCACGGGGAACGTCACGATGCCGGAGCGTCGGTTCATCACCGCCCGGCTCTTGGGCCGCACGTAACTCTGCACGACCTCGTCGGCAGCGAACGGCACCACGCCGACGCGATCCGACAGCACGCTCGTCACGACGCTGGCGTACTCAGGGGTGAGCAGTAGCGGCGTGTTGAACAGGCGCGTCGCGATATGCGCGAGATGCGTCACTATGCTTCTCCTGTTCCTCCGCCTTCTTGACCTGCGTTTTCGCCCTTTGCGGCGTTCGCTTTGATCTTGTTGGCGTTCAGTTCGGGGTTGATGTCTTCGGGCTTCAGCCCGAGCTTGTTCAGAAGTGCCTTCTCTGCGGCGCGCTGCACCAGCACCTTGCGGTAGTCACGGCCATCGGCCGCGCAGATGCTCTTGAGATCGAGCGCGCCCATGTCGTAGAGCACCTGATCCGCCTGGTTTTCCTTCAGCGGGTCAAGGCGCGGCTTCGACCACGTCTCGAACGTGCAACGGCAGATCGCGTCACGCACTTCGTAGAACGACTTCTTGCCGAGCATCGGGATCGTGCCGCGAAGCGCGATCTGCTCTTCCAGCCAGGCCCCGAAGAACGGCACCGGGACGGCGTCGATGAACGCCGAGCGCCGCACTTCGTAGGACCGCCACACGTCGAACAACGCCGCGCGAGCGCCGCTGTAGTTCGTCGATGAGAAGTCCTTCGTCAGCGTTGCGTAGTCGACACCGAGCGCCGAAGCGAGCGTGTAGAGGTTGACGGAGTTGAAGTCCTTCAGCGCCGAGACCGACTGATTACCCTGCACCATGTGCAGTTTCTCATTCGGTAGCAGGTGAGCGACTTTGCTCTTGCCGAACTTGAACTCCTGGCCTTTGTAGAAGTCGGCCTTGTCCGCCATCATGCGGAGCGTGAAGTCGAGGACGGGGTTTTCCTCGATAGCCTTCCGGTGCTCGGCACCGATGACCTTCATCGCGTCTTCGTACTTCAGATCGCTTTCAATCACCGCCGCATAGGTCGCGCGGATCGCCGCGCTTTCCAGTTCGGTGATGTTGTAGTCCTGAAGCAGCCGCATCGGCAGCAACGCGGTCGTGAACGAGGTCATGCCTCGCGTCATGTCCGGCGCGTCGTGCTCGAAGAAGTGGATGACGTTCAGCCGTCCCCACGGCGTGTAGCGAGGCACCTTGCGCCAGGCGAACTGTGAGCCCGCAGGCCCCCAGATCGCCACGTCGCTTATCGTGCATTCGCGGATGTTGTAGGCTGTCGGCGCACCGTGCTTGTCGCGGTCGACGCCCATCCGGCGCTTGCCGGTGTAGTCGATAGCGCCTCGCGGGTCAGACAGCCGTTGCGGGTCGAGCAGATGCAGACAGGTGCGGTCGCCGTTGAACGCCTCTTTCCACTCTATGGTGGCAAGCACTTCGCCGTCGATGTAGTAGCCAGCGTAGGCCGTCCGCATCAGGCCGGAGAAGGTCTGCATGCGCTGCGCGTCGAGATGGAACAGCGATGAGTTGGCCGCTACATCCCACATGTTCTCGACCATGTCGGCGTATTCGAGGGCCTCTTCCTCGCTCACGCCGAGCAGCTCGGCGTTCGGCATGTACTGAAGCTTGAAATTCAGACCGACGACGCTGTCGACGGTCGCCCGCTTTGCGCTCGCGCCATACGGGTTAGTACGCGACGCATCGCGCGCTGCGGCAGCCGTTCGGTCTTTGCTGCGCCAGGCGACCACGTCGGCCGAAGTGAGGCTCGGCGAGTAGCTGAAGCCGAAGCCGGGGCGCAGATGTTCGTGGTCTAGGCGACCACCGTCTTCTAGCACCAGTTCTACCATCGGATATGTCCCCTCGCCGGTCGTCCGCGCTGAACTCGAAGGTTCGGGTTGAGGTCCGGCAGCCCGGCTGCTTGCGCGCCAGGGCATTGTGCGTAGAGTGTCTGATAGAGCATGAGCAGCGCAGGCGCGTCGGGCCTTGCGTACTCAGTCCATCGGTCGTTGAAGCGCACGACGACGCGGCTCTTTCCGGCCACGACAGCGACGTACGCCTGATAGATCGCGGAGACCTGCGCCACGCAGTCGGGTAGGTCCGCGTTGAAGCTCTGCGCCTGCCCCGGAGGGCAGGCACCCGGTGTGTTAGCCATGTCTGCCCTCCGAGGGAGCTATTTGAACAGCTTGCCGATGTCGGCAGCGTTGAGCTGCTTCGGCTGTTGTTCTTTGGGGGTGTTGAGCCGCTTGATCCAATGATCCATGTCGATGTTCACCGAACACCGAACCGCGTAGTTGTAGACCATGAGATCGAGCATCTCGTTTCGACGATGCCGAGGCTTCGTCCACGTTCGAACGGGGAAACCATCTTTGTAGTCCGTCTCCGCGCGCTCAGCGGTCATCTGGTCGATCTTGTCGTCCGAGATGCCCTCATGGATATGCACGTAGCCAGGCCCCACCTTCGCGTTTGCGTATCGCGTGTAGATGGTCGCCTTCGCGTCGTAGGTGCCGACGAGAAACAGCTTCGTCTTGTCCTTGAAGCGCTGCTCCGACTTAATCCAGACTGGCTTCTTGTCGCCGGGCACGCCCTTGTGCGCGTACCAGCGTCGTCCGACCAACAGCCATTTGTTGCTGAAGTCGTAGACCTTCTGCGTGTGCGCGCCCGAGCCCGAGTCGATAGTGGCGGAGAAGATGCCGAGCGTCTCCCCTGCCGCGCCTTCGTGCTTGAAGCCGCTTTCGAGGAACTTCGCGAGTTCGTCCCACGCTTCGTCCGTGTTCGGGCCGAGCTGGATGACGTGATGCTTCAGAAGCCAGCACTCATCGCCCTTGCCCCAGGCCACGACCAGCACTTCGAGGCGGTCGTCCTGCACGTCGACGGCCGCTGTGAGCAGCGCCGCGCGCTTCGGCACGATCTCAGGATCATACTTCTCACGCCTCGACTTCAAGTTCTCAGGGTCCGCGAAGCTCGAAATGTCGCCGCGATACGGAAGACCGAGACGCGTGTTGTAGAAGGTCTGTTCTTTCTCGGGGTTGCCCTCCGAGTCTGACCAGGCCTTCGCGATCTCTCGCATCGAGACCCACGGCGAATACAGCTCGTTGATCCAGAAACCGATCTTCTCGCGCGCAGGCGTCACGCCAGCGTCTACCTTGAAGCATTTGAACGGGGTCGCCAGTCGGATCGGCGTGCCATCCTTCTGCGTGCCGATCACGGTGCCGACTTGATGCCATTCGCCCTCGCGAACGAGACGGCGCTTTGTCATCTCGGTCCACAGCGCACCGCAGTCGTCGCAGTGATAGAGCGCGTCTTCCTCCTGCCCCTTCTTGTAGACGATGTTGTCCCACTTCAGCACTTGCTTGGCGGAGCAATCGGGGCAGGTAACGAGGAAGTAGTGTTGCCGCGTCTCTTTGAAGAGCTGGACGATGACGCTGGTGTCTTCGTGAACCGGCGTCGACACCCACAGGCCTTTGCGGTTGTGGTATGTCGTGCGTCGCTTCTTGGCGAGTTCGACCGGCGAACCTTCCTTCGACGAGCTGAGGGGCCATCGGTCGATCTCGTCGCCCGTAACGACACGGATGGGCCGCATCGCGAGCTTGTTCGGCGTGTTCGCGCCGACGAAATTGATCTGGCCGCCCTTATATTCGGTGCTGCCAGTCATCGCCGCTCTCCACTTCGGCGAATCTCTCACCGTGGTATCGAACGACTCTTCTTGGTACTTGTCGGCCAGGTCTTGCGTAGGCCACGCCGAGAGCTGCGCGCACGGCTCCGCCTCGCAGTAGTAGCCTTGCGCCGCGACAAGGATGGTCGTCTTGCCGACCTGGGACGACGTGATGAAGACGATGTCCTCATTGTCGGGATCGGTGATCGCGTCCATCATGCCGCGTTGGAAGACCGCGTCGCCGATGCGATATGGGCCGGGGCTCGCGGATCGTTCAGGCGGCAGCACTAGGTTCGCTTCCGCCCACTCAGACAGCTTCAGCCGAGGCTTCGGCTTCAATCCTTCGGCCAGCCCTGCGAATAATGGGTCAGCCAGCATCATCTTCTCCGTAGTCGCGCATTGACGTGTAGAGCGTGTGCTGCGCCTGATCGACGCGCGTTTGCACCTTCAGCCGGACCTCGGCTTTCTTGTCGGGGTCCGCAAAGATCGAAGCGATCTCGGCAGGCAAGTTCTGAAGGATCGCCGCGATCCGCGCTCCGGCCTCAATGAACGACGATTGCACCTTCGCTCTTTCGACCAGCTCGCCCCGTTCTCTCTTGGCCCGCGTCTCGATACGCTCGATCTCGGCCTTGATCTTCTGCTCGCGCAGCTCCGTGATGCGGCTTGCCGCCACGAAGTGACTGTTTGGCGACGGCGCGATCTGCTCATTGGGCTCGATACCGAGTGCCTCGCGATCCTCGGGGGAGAGAACCACGTCGGCATTCATCGGCGTCACCTTCGGCGGCGCGATCTTGCCGGTGCCGTTGCCGTATGTTTGTGCGACGACGCGTACGCCGTGCTCGCTCATCTGGAAACCGCGCAACTGCTTGGCCTCTTGCACGTCGTAGAGGTTCGCGCTGTCGGGGTTTAGCTTCCCTTTGCGCTTGAGCTGCGAGATTCGTTGTTCACTCACACCAAACAGTATCGCGAGCTGCTTTGCGGGGAGCTTTCGCGGGTACTGTTCAGCCATGAAGCCACCGCCTCATCCAGACGAGCAGCTTCGGATTGTCGCGGAACAGCGAGACCAGGCCCGCCTCGAAGCCGAGAACGATCTGCTCTTCACGATCCTCTTTATCCCGCTTCAGTCTGCCGAGCCCGTGGTTGTCGAATATGACGTGCAGGCATTCATGCAGCACTATTCCGACGCCGTGACCGGGGCTCGTTAGGTTTCTCGGCCAGATGTTGATCTGGCTGTACTCGAAATCGGCTTGACCGTACTTGTCGTCCGCTCCATCTCGGATGCAGATCGTCCAATCGTAGGCACCGATCTTGATGGTCTTCGGTAGTTCGTTGACGCAAGCGTCAACACCGCCCCGGCGACGAGGCGAATGCGACGTGTTTGCCATGTTCGGGGGCTCCAAAGGGGGTGTTAGGTGACGTTTCTCACGCGTGAGGCGCATAGCTCGCGGGGGCGACCCGTGCGATCAAGAGTGAGCAAATTCGCTAAAACGTTGCCGACTTTCGGGGGCGGCGACTGCCCCCGGTGGGAGGGGGTGTGGCGACAGGGACCCACACCCCAGGGGGTGGGTCGGCGCGGCCGAGATCACGGTTTGTTACAAACGCGAGCAAGTCTCTGATATCGCGGTGTTTCTTGCTCATCACGCTCTATTACAGCGCGATAGCGCGGAGCGTGGCACGCGGCTTGCTTTGCATGCGCGCATTGCATGCCTCGTAAGGCGCGACGCTGGCGCGCGTGGCATGTCGGAGCGCGCTAAGCGAGCGCGCAACACGCAAGAAAGCCAACGAATACAGGCATTAGGGGCGAACTAGACGCTTGCTGTATGCGTTAGGTGTGCTACCTTACACACCTGCCACCGCACACGCGGGGGCGACACGCTCGAAAGGACAAACGCCAATGACCGAATTGAATTTTCGCCCAATGCCAACGCCACCGCGTCGCAAGGCCTATGACATTCGCTTTCGTTGCACGCTCAATGGGTGCGATTGGATCGCCCGCCTTTGGCTACGCGACCCTAGCGAAGCTTTCGACGCAATGTATCGTCGCCTCGCCTTTTCTTCGGTGCGCGGAAATGATCGCCCGCGCTACAGCCGAGACTTCTACCGCGTCGTTTCGTGCAATGTTTCCGCCGACCAATCCCGTCCGGTAGCGTGAACACCATGAACGCAATCAATTTCAGCACAAAACGAGTCGGCGGCTTGCGGTTTATCCGCATTGGCCGGTTTTGCTTTTCGTTCTGCATCGCGAGGGCACGCTAATGGTCCGCGCATACCTTGCAGCACTGCGCGACGCGGTTTGCGTCGCAGTTTCAATCGGTATCGTTATCGCCTTTGCCGCTATCGGTTGTGAAATGAACCGACGCGACTCCTACACTTCGCACAACGTGAAAGGCTTTCGCACGCCTAGCGTGTCGTATGTGTCACCTGACAAATAGGACGAAACCGCGCCTAGCGCGGTCTGGCCGTCACGCGGCCACTGATGAGTCCAAGTCGAAAGGAAACAACGCCATGACTACGCTTTTCCGCACTGAATCGCATGATCCAAAGACCAACGCGCAACGCAACCTTTGCGGTCGCACACATTACGTGGATGACGATAATTTGCGATTCCACAAGTCGCGCGTCATCTCCGCGCGAGTCGTCGACAACGGTTTGCTTTTCGCAATCGTCACAAGCGATGCACTCGACTTTGAGAATCGCAAGCGAGGCTTTCGCTACGTCATATTTGACGTGTTCGGAACTGTGGTTTCGCGTTGCGATCTAGAACACGCGCGCCGCACATCAGAGCAAGCCACTAAAGATATGTGGGATTGCTTGAACACGCTTGATGCTAAGGCGATCACTCGCGCGGCAATCGAGCGCGCAGAACGTAACCACGCAAACGAAATGGCCGACCTTCGCGCCAAGTTGGAAGGTTGAGCCAATGCCTGAATTTGTCTTGAACGATACCCCCGCGCCGCGTGCTTACGACAAGCTTTCAACGTTCGCGAAGGCATACGTAGAAGCCGTGTTTTTCACCAATGGCGACACGGGCGACGACAACGAGTCGCGGTTGAATGATTTGGGAGTCGAGAGACTCACGCGCGAAGCAATCCGCGACATTGCGAGCGATTGCGACTCGTTTCTCGGTTTCATCATGCCGGATGGCTGTTTCGTCCGGCAATGGCTCGACCGCTTGGCCGAGTCGCATGGCTACTCCGAAGAGCAGGCGGGCCATGACTTTTGGTTTTCGCGTCAAGGCCACGGCGTTGGCTATTGGGACCGTGGTTTAGGCGACGCGGGCGACGCGCTCCACAAGGCCGCTAAGACGTTCAGCGAAGCTTACTGCGAAGTCTATCGCGGTTGGATTTACCACCGCTAACCCTAGAAAGGAAAACACGCCAATGCCTGCACTCAATTGGAATCACAGCAATGTGCGCGAGGTCGCAGACCTCTTGACTCGTCTCAATCCTAGCTTCGCTTTCACTGTTGATAGAGGCGTGGAGGTAATCAAGCGTCACGTTGAAAGTAACATGACTGCTCCGGGCTATCTCTCAATCTACGGATACTGCGCAACGGTTTGGGCTGATGACGATTACAGCCTCCACGTCAAAGTGACGGTTGAACCGTACACCATAGCGAAATTCTTGGAATCGCAACGCTAGGACGAAACCGCGCCTAGCGCGGTCTGGCCGTTACGCGGCCACTGATGAGTCCAACGAAAGGTACTAACGCCAATGCTAACGCCAGAACAAGCCGCCGACATCCGCGCCAGGGATGAGGCTTTGCACGCGTGGATGAAAGCACGCAAAACGAATAGCTATCATCCCTCCGAACTGCCGCCCCATATCAACCCGCCGACCAATGACGAGCGCGGCCAGGTCGAGCTATTCGAGTTTATGCGGGACATACCGGAACGGTATTTCCTCTATATCAACGCAAAGACCAATACCGCCACAACGTGGAACGGGGAAAGGCTTGGCTCCGCGTCGTTTGGTCGAGAGTACCGCGACAACTTTGGCGGAAAGCGTGTCCCGGTAACCGTTCGCGCGATCAACGGCGCAACCTATCACGGCACATACTTTAAGAGCGCGGGCGACTATGCGCGCGTCAAGAAAGCGAAGGGTTGAGCCAATGGCAACCTTCGACACTGTCACGGGGACCGCGCCTAGCTATTGGGCGTCGTATTTCATCAATGGCGACGCTTCCGGAATGGAAGATTCCGAAATTGCACAAGCGGACAAGTTCGCCGCGTGGTTAGGCGGTTCAATCGTTAGCTGCGACGACGCGGGATTCATGCGCTGGCATGACGCGGCGCAGTTCGGCGTTCTCGCGAGCGATTGCCGAACCTATACCGCGCTAATCGAGAGGGATTGACCAATGCAAAAGTATCGCGCCGACAAATCGGAACATATGCCCGATGGATCAACCGCGTGGTTTGCGGTGTGGATGGGTGGCCCCACATTGGCGAAGGTCGAGAACTGCCGACTCGATAACATGGCGGGCGACATGCGCCGCACTGTTTACGTCACGGGGGAGCCCGACACGTATTTTTCCATTCCGGCTGTCTGTAGCGTCGCGGGTTGTCGCGTTAGAGGCTATCTCACGGGCGACGACAACGGGAATTACGTTTTCCGCCATTGCTACTACTAGGACGAAACCGCGCGCCAGGTAGCGCGGTCTGGCCGTTACGCGGCCACTGATGAGTCCAAGTCGAAAGGTACTAACGCCATGAATCCCACTGTTTACATTGATGGCCGATTGGCCGACCATATCGGCGCAATCGGTTTGCGCGAGATTGCCAATCGTGTTTCAACGCTCGCGCTACAGCCGGTTGACGTTATGACGCATGGCGAGTCGCGATATCACTCTGACAAGCGCATTACTGGCGCGGTAGAAGCGAAGAAGGCCTAACGAGATGACAAACCGCGATTTTGCTATGACGTGCTTTGCCCTCGCTTGCTTGCCATGCGCCGATAACGGCGCGGGCGATTCGTGCGACGAACCGCCATAGCTTTGCCCTAGCGTTGCGACGCTAGGGTTTAAGCCGAAAACGCCGCTAGGGAGTTGATCCTTAGCGGCGTTTTTTTTCGTCCAATTCCGCGCCGCTCATTCGCTCAACCCGCCCCAATGGTACGAAATACCGGGCGACGGATTGAGCGCATGGGCGCGCGCCTAATGCGATCCTAGAGGCATGTTGCACTTTTATCGAAATGCCACACCGCGTTTTCGGCCGAGTGGCCGCGCATACCTCGGCGATTGTGGCTTTTGAGCACTGACGAGATCGCACTGTCATCAATCCGCCCAACTGCGATTTTGGCGATCTCCAAAACCAACATGCTCTCGAAAAAAAATTTTTCCGCGCGTGCGTGCGCGTGCTCGCGCGAGCGGACGGGTTGCGACCCGCGACGGGGTATTCGACACGTCGCTCCCGCCAGCGCCGTATCTACTCATCGTCGCGGGTCGCACAGAGCCAGGAGAGCATGACCCCCGTCTGCTCGTATCCTGGCGAGCCAATCGCTTGGCTCCACGCGCCTCAACGCGTGCTGTTTGGGTGAGCGGCATGGATCGTGAAGCGCATCGTTCATAACGGTGATGCACAGCTCGTTTGGGGTATGAGCTGATGATCCCTGTGAGCGCAGTTCTCTCGCCCTTGATCCATGCCACTCAGCTCGTTTCGCAGAACGTGAATTTTTGGTTTTTCGTTCTGCGAATTTTCGTTTTCTCGTTCTGAGAAAAGTCGTTCAGAGGGGGTATCGAATTGCACGGGGATGGCGAGGCCGCACCGACCTTCATATGGCGGGTGCCCTCACCTTGCCTGCTATTCCCCGAATAGCGCCCATCCGCGACACGGCGCTGACCTAGCGCATAGTGGATGGCCCTGAACACACGTGACGCACGCGGCCGTGGTCTACGGCAACGCCTTTATGGTCAGAGGCATGAGGGGCTCTTGTCTGTGTATCAGGCCAGGTTGTTGAGCTGCGCAGCGTCGAACTGCGCGAACACGTCCTTCAACCAGCTTCGCGTGTAGCCGCGCAGCACGAAGGACGCCTGGCTTCCGATGAAGTCGTGGAACGGTTGCGCGACCGCGTCGACGGCCTTCGCCGCTTCCCCATCCAGCCGGGGAATGTTGAGCGCGCCAGCCGGTACATCGTACGCGGTGTCGTCGATATGGTTCGCGAGCACAACGTGCTTCGATCCTGCGAGCGCTGCCATCACGGGCTTGATCTCGTCGAGCGATTGCGTCGCAGGACCGACGACATGCAGCACAGTGATGCGCAGCTTGTTCTGCTTCGCCGCGTCGAAGAAGCCGACAACGTCGAGCGTCTTCAGCGTGGGCGACAACAGACCGGCGCACACGTCGACGACGGTCACCTGGGTCGATGCCAGGTCGTCGAACACCTTGACCTGATCGGTCGACTTGGTGATGTCCACGATCTGCGCGCGGCCAGGAAAGAAACGTTGCAGGCCGCCGCTCGGGGATTGCGTGTCGAACGCGCGGAAGTCGATGCCGTTGGCACCGTAGTAGCCGAGCAGTGCGCGGCTCAGCATGGTCTTGCCGACGCCACCTTTGTCAGCGCCGACGAATACCAGATGCGGGATGTTCATGGGGGTCTCCGGTTATGTGCCGCTCGCCGCTTTCGCGCGGATCACGGCTTGTTCGAGTTCGTGCATGAGCACCGGCCCCAACTGCGTCGGGATCGCCGAAGCAATGTGGTACGTGCTCGGGTTGCCGGGCCGGATCATTTCCTTCGGGATGATCGGACCCCACAATGTTCTGATCTTGCCGCTCTTGTTGTGCTTCCCGATACGCTTGACGATCTCGGTGGCACCGTTCTTGAAGCGGATAACGAACGCACCCTTGAAGCGCTGCGAGCGATTCCAAGGCTTGGCGCTCGGGTTCTTCTTGCCTGGCGTCAGCGACCGCGCGAAGTCGCTCACCTTCATCGCCTTGTCGCTCGCAACGATGCGATAGAACAGGCGATTGGGATGCGCGCGATCTGCGTGAACCGCTTTCATCACGCGTCCGTACTTCGCACCCGTCGTTTGGACGAGGTCGCGACGAACAGCCGTGAGCAGCTTGTCGCCGAGCTTGTTGATCGCGTTGTAGAGCGCGCGGTGTTTGACCTCGTCGCCGTACACGTTGAACGCCACGGTGAGGCGCTTCATCGCGTCGGTCAAGTCGACATAGATCACGCCGCCATGTGACTGCGTGTATGCCGACGCGGGCATCGGCCCCTGTGACGCGCGGTATATCTTCGTGGGGCCGGTGTAGTTCGTTTGCGTACCGGCCATCATCTCACCTTGAAGGCGGGCGCTTCATCAGCGTCGAGCGCCCCACGCTGCGCGCGATGTTGCGCGCGTCGAGCTGCAACGTCTTCACGAAGCGTTGCGCGTTCTGACGAGCGGCGTCGAAGTTGCCGGTGCGAACGTTCTTGATCGCCTGCGCCGTGAGATCGCGGCGCTTTCCGCAGTTGCATCCCATGACGGGCTCCTAGTGGAAACGCGAAACCCCGACGCACTGAAGCGCCGGGGTTCGGAATGTCGGCCAAGGCCGGGGTCGGTTCAGACTAGGCGATGCCGGGTAACTCTCGTTCCGGCCCCTCGCCCATTTGTCCGTATGGGGAAAATAGGCAGTTGACATCCCAACGTCAACTTTTTCCCCTCACAAACTTCCCTCGGCCGGCTTGTCAGGTCACGCTGCTGACAATCCCTTTTGGATCAAGGACTTGGTCCGCAATCCGTGCATCAGCGAGGCCAGGTTCCGCTTGAGATCGGCCTGGGTGCCGTTGTTGTCGACCACGTAATCGCACATCCAGGGCTCGATTGTGAGGGACGTGCGGGGCTCGCGGTATTCGAGGCGCTCGCACGCGTCGATCCAAATCGAGATGTCGAACACGCTGGCGTTCCGCAGGGCGTGAAACTCGCGGGCGTTCCTGTTGCCGACGTAGAGATCGTACTTCGCGAAGATCGCGCGACCCAACTTCGTGAGATCGGCCGCATTGCTCTCGGCGATCAGATTGAACCACGTCGAGCGCTCGTTCGCGCGGTCATCGTAGCACTCTTGCGCCGAGGCATACTTGCCGGGGTACTTCTCGCAGAAGTACGGAAACACGACACGCTCTGCCATGAACCAGCTCGACGAGACGAACGTCGCGCCATAGTGATCGCGCAGAATTTCAGCGGCAGTGTCTTTGCCGTGTCGGCCATGACCGACCACCATCATGCGGTACGGGAAAAGCATGGATCAGAATCCGAACATGCGGTAGAGGTCGTATCCGCGACCCTGCTTGCAGACCTGGGTCCGCAGATAGCCTGCTCGAGTCTTGATGTTCGTGTCGACAAAGGGGATCGACATGATCGTGCAGAACAGCTCGTCGAGTGTCTTCAATGGTGGTCTCCGGGTTAGTGGATGAAGCAGAGGGCGAAGAGCAGGACTTGAAGAACGATCAGTCCTGCGGCGAACGCGACCGTTTTGACAAAGCGCTGCGTGGCGACCATGTCGTCGAGATCGCGGGCGTATCCAGACCAGCGCATCAGCGTCGGCGTCCCTTGCGGTTGGCGCGGCCTTCGTTCTTGCGTTCGCGCTCTTGCCGCAGATACAGCGCGAAGTCGGGGTTGATGTTCTCGTACACGTCGACCAGGCGATGCAGCGCGTAGCGGACCATGATGCCAGCCTGCTCGGGCGACCATCGCCATCGCTGCGCAATGGTGCCGACCGTGTGTTCGCGGATGAGCAGATCGCGGAGCAGCTCGCGTTGGACGCGGTCGAGTTGATCGTCGACACGCTTCAGCGCGAACGCCGCGTTCAGCATGCGGTCGCTCGGGTCCTTCGGCGCTCCGCCGCAATCGCCCTTCGAGTGCATGCGTCCGCCGTTGATGCCCTCTTGGTCGAGCATGCGGCGATCCTCCGGCGAGAGAGGCACGGCCATCATCAGGTGATTGATCGTCGCCATCGTGTTCGAGCCGACCGGCGAGATCGCGAAGTAGTCGCCAGCGTAGTATTCGGCCGCCATGAACTGCGCGTCGCTGATCTTGTCCTTCACGCGATAGCGCAGATAGTCGATGGGACGGCCGTAGTCCTTGCGGGTCGCCAGGGCGACGCCCTCGGCGGTGCGGACGCGGACCAGCACGGAGTCGGGATCGGTGCCGTCGAGCACGGCGCGCATCGGATCGGTCATCAGAGGCGATTGTCCGTGTCTGCCGGGGGCTCGGCGGCGTCCACGACCGCCTCGTACTGCTTCAGCTCTTCGGACGCGTTCGCCAGGGCGGGGCAGCGGTCGCAGTATTCCGAGTTGAGGCGCGCAACGCGTGCGTGCTCTTCGAGCGCCGCTTCGATCACGTCCGCGCTGCCGCTCACGAAGACGACCTCACGGTTCTCGAAGGTGATGGCGGTGTTCTGCCGCATCTCGCCGGTCTCGCGATCTGACCGCTCGTAGCCGACCATAGACACGATCAGCTCGGGTCGCCGGATCACGACCGGGTTCCCTTTCGGTGTGGTGAATTGGATGGACAAACGGATTGCCTCGATGTTGGGGGTACGGTAGGTCTGTAACCTCCCATTCCTCACACCGTCAATTAAATCTCCCTCCCTGGCTGAACGACTGACCGACTGAGAGGCCGAACGCCTGACCGCCTCACAGCCACCCGCTGAGAGCCTGACCGCCTGACCGGCCTCCCAGGACCACCAGCCGCCCCGGCTCAACGCCTGGCCTCGGCATCAGGGCTCCACGGCCCCACAGCAACGGAGAGCACGATCAGATCGGGGAGACCCTCCGCCGCTCAGACGGTCAGACCCTCCATCAAACCTACCCTCCGCCCTCCCCCTAAAGGGGGAAGGGCCGGAAGGTCGGAAGGTTTGAAGGTTTCAGATCGGAAGGTACGGAAGGTTTAAAGTCGGAAGGTCATCGACCGATTATGCTTTCAGATCAATACGTTGCCGCGATTGTAAACCTTCCGCTCGCGCCGATTTTGACCTTCCGATATCGGTAACCTTCCAAACCTTCCACCGGAAGGCCGGAAGGTCAAAGTGCTTTTTTTGTTGTTTATCAATACGTTAAACGAAATGACGACCTTCCGACCTTCCACTAAACCTTCCGGATTGGAGGGTCTAATGGAAGGTCATCGGAAGGTCGTTCAGGCCTTGGCGAGCTGGATGAAGCACCAGATCGCGAGCGCGCCAGGGATGGCGAGGCCGAGGGCGAAGAGAGCCAGGAGCGCCATCGGTCAGGCCTTGTCGGCGGTCAGGCGCTCGGCCCAAGCCACCTTGTGGCGCTTGCCGCTCAGCGTGACGTGGGTGGTTCGGGCGGTGGGCTTGTGGACCTGCCACCACATCCAATGACCGATCCGGTCTGTGCAGGCCTCATCGCGGTACGCGACGACGTTGTTGCCTTCGCTGCCAGGCTCCCGGCGCAGGTAGACAGTGGTCTCCATGTTGTCCTCCCTCAAGAGCGCGTGGCGTCGACCCACAGGGCCACGGAGACCCGCGTGAGCACGTAGATGAGCATGGGGATCGAGAGCCCCAGGATGCAGGCCGAGGCGATCACCGGCCAGCCGGTCGCGACGCTGGCGAACGCGTAGGCGTTCATGCAGGCGGACACGATGAGGGTGCCGATGATAGTGGGGCCTGCCCACGTCATGATCGCCTTGCGGAGCGATTCGGTCGTCGTGCAGAGCTGGCCGAGTTCGAGCGCGATGAAGCCGAGGTCGATGCCGACGGCCATAGCCCAGGCGTGCGCAGGATCGCTGTGGGTGAGCGCGCCGATCCCGGCCGCAAGATGGGAGAGCGAGAGTCCCATCAGCACCAGGGCGACGCCTGCGGTGCCATAGGACGTGTAGCGCTGGCGGGTGAGCTTGCGCTTCCAGGCGGCGCTGCGGACGGGAGGGGTGGAAGGCGCAGGCTTGTCGGCCTTCGGCCGTCTGGCGGGCTTCGGGAGCGCGGTGACGGTGGCGTTCATTGGTGTCTCCCTTAATCGAAGATTATCATGGAGGGGCGGCTTTCGACGCCGTCCATCTTGGCCTGAATGTCCGGATCGGTGAACTTCAGGGTTTTGATGTCGAGATGACCGAAGTCGGAGAGCACCTTTACGGGAAACTCTTCGATCTGCCACGCGTGAAGATCGGCGAGGCGCTTTCCGTTCTCCAAATAGCAGCGGGGGTGAGCGTAGTGGCGCGTCCCGTATTTAACCATCGGGCCTTTCCACTTTTCGCAGAAGCGGCATGTCGTCATTGGCGTTTGTCCTTTCGGGTTGGCAATGTCAGATGACATACCTTACCGCCTCACACCCGTCAAGGGGTTACGCCTCTTGACACGTCGGGCAACTCACGGGTTCAATATCACCATCGCGAGACGCATACGAAAAAGCCGCCCCGAAGGGCGGCTATCGTTTTAGTATTTGTCCCAACACTCACAGTTCGCCGCGCGAGTGCCAGGCGGCCCGTTGCACTTCCAATACGGCGGACAAACCACTTCAGGCGGCGGCCGTTTGTCGTCCTTGGTGCAGAACGCTATCAAGGGCTCCGCAGTCAGAACGATGACCGCGATCACCGCGTAGAATATCCAGAACACCCGGAGGACCGGATCGTTGAGCGCGGCGTTGAGCGAGTTGCGCGGCAGGCTGACGATATCCTGCTTCAGTCGACGTTGATATTCGTTCACGGTGGTCTCCTATGATCGGGGTTTGAACACAAGCATGCTCGGCTTGCCTCGTTGCGTCACGTAATGCAGCGATCCGTTCGCCTCGGGCACGAAGCGCTTGACCTCGTCGCCGCCGAACACACGGCGCTTGAACGCCCTGGCGTAGTTGTCCGGCCCGGCCTCGTCGTAGATGTCCTGCATCGCCTTCACTTCGAGGCGCACCATCTCGGCGTCGGCGTGGACCTCTTTGCCGACGAGCTTGCCGATCTTCTGCACGGCCTTGATGATCTTCGCGCAGAGCTTCAAGCGGCTGTTGTCGTCGGAGCGATTCACTTCGGGCGTCAACTCGTCCTTGGTTGTGGGGGCCTCTTCGTCGACGACGCCGAACGCGGAGCCCTCGGACGGCTTGTCCTCGACCTCGACCACGACCATTGATGTAACGGGGTTGCCCCACTTGTTCTTGCCTAGCTCGACCTCTTCAAGCTTGAACTCGAAGCGGCCTGACTTCCCCGAGTCGCGCATCTTCGGCATGATGATCGCCGAGTGGCTCTTATGCTTGAGCGAGAGCCCGTGCTTCTTCTTGGCCTGGTCGGCGTTGACGATCTCAAGGTTGAAGTCGACATCGGCGAAGATCGCCGAGCTGCCGCGCGCACCGAGCGACGTGTCCTTGCCGGAGTGGTGAACGATGATGATGCAGATGTCTAACTCGACGGCCAGCTCGCGGAGCATATCGAGGATCGGCTGCATCTCGCGCGCCGAGCTTTCCTCGGCACCCGCTACGGCCTTCGCGAACGTGTCGAGGAACAACAGACCGACTGAAAGCCCCTCGCCTTCAAGCATCGCGTTCGCTTCCTTGACGGCCTTGCGCAACGCCCTACGCGCGCCCTTCGGATCGAGCGCGAAGTTCGGAACGCCGTCGCGGAAGATGAGCGCATCGTGCTTGGGCTTGTAGCGGTTCGACCAGGCGAGCGCGCGGCGATTGATGCCGCCGTGGCCTTCGCCGACGCAGTAGAGAACGCCGCACTGTTCGACGTTGCGGCCGAACCACTCCCACCCTTCGGAGAGCTTGCCGCCCATGTGGAATGCACTGAACGTCTTACCGGCATTCGACGGAGCATGAAGCATGCCGACCATACCGCGCGTGCAGATATTCTCGACCATCCAGTTCGGATCGGCGTAGATCGCGACACCAGACATGCGGCGCAGCGTGCCCTTCGGCTTGGCGGCCTTCTCGGCTTCCTTCTCTGCGGCGACCTCGCGCTCGTACTCGGAGTCTTCGTCATCGTCGACGACAGCGCCGAACGCCTCGCCGGTCGACGCCTTGCTGAGACCCTGGTTCTTCAGCCACTCGCGAGCGGTCTGCCGGTTGTCGTATTCGCCGGAGCGCGGCTTGCTGTCGACGAACTCGCCAGCACCCTCGAAGGCCAGGAAGAACGACGCCAGGTGTTCGGGCGGCATCTGCGGCCACTCGCGCATGACGTGGCGCGCAGCCTTGAAGCGGTTGTCGGAGCAGTCGTCGCCGGGCTCGTTGTAGAGCGACTTGAACTCGCTGTTCTCGGCTTGCAGCTTGTCGAAGTCATACTCGCCGAGCGGCGCGCACAGCTCTTCCCATTCGGGAATGTCCGCCTCGTCGATCTGCTTGATGATCTCGCGCTCTTTGGAGATGGGGATATCTTCCCCCACTTCCGCCGAGGACGTGCCGATCAGCTCGACGATGTAATCAGGGAGCGGCGGGATCGTGCCGTTGGTGTAGGCTTCGATGAACGCCTTGAGCGCGGCCTGGTCTCCGTAGCGCTTGCCGTCCTCACGGAGCGAGCCAGGCGCAACGAACTGACCGCCGCGCCCTCGCACGTCGCAGCCGTACTGCTTCTTGAGCGCGCCAGCGCTATTCGTGAAGGCGTTGTCGGGATCGCTGAAGATGTAGTGGCGGCCACCCGATTGTGTCGTGATGATCTGCGTGCCTTCGGGCACGCCGCCGTGCTCGTCGAAGAGCTTGCCGATCAGCTCGGGACCGTTGAACTTGGTGTCGGCGTCGATCACGACCAGGCGCGCAGGCCCGCACGCTACGGACGGAACCGCATCTTGGTTCGGGTGACGCCACATGCGCTTGACGATGTCGGGATCGGTCGTCGCGCCGACGAAGACTGTGAGCTGCTTGTTCCCTTCCTCGCGTGCCTGCTCGATAGCGGCTTCGCGATCCTCGGGTTTTATCTCGGTGTCTCTGCGATTGTAGAGCTTGACCAGCGGCACCTTTCCACTGGACGGGAACACGGGGATGCCGTTGCGCGCGAGCAACATCGCGTTGTGCTTGTTCTGTACGCGGCGCGCATCGTCCTGATTTACCATTAGCCTTCCCGTGACGCGGATGTTATTGAGTCGCCGACCGCATTGCTGATTGGCGTTGGCAGCGGTCCCTTTCGGCAGATCGGCCGTATCTGGGTTGGTTCCTAGATACGGCCGATCAGTTAGATTGGGGGTCGTAAGGTGCATGTCATCTCACGCGCCTTACAAGCCTGTCAATTAAATAGCCCCGCTTAGACGTGAGCCGCCGCCCGTCCCCTCTCGTTGGTCGGCTTCTCTCTATATCTTGCCACCGCTGCGAGCGCGTTGTGCTTCGCCCACAGGAACTTCGGCCTGCCCTGGCCGGTGTCGTCGACCGCATCGTGCTCCGGCAGCGCGCCGTTGGTGATCCGGTTCTCGACGACCTTGCGCGACATCGACAGCTTGGTCATGAACCATTCGAGGCCCACATATTCGACGCCGGGCAACGGGCCGCCCTTCTCGTCGTCTTTGACGAAGCGGTCGTTCGCGATCCTGTCCGCCTGTGTCTGAACGCCTGAGAGCCTATCGCTGAACGACTTGTGTTCGGCGTAACCCGTAACGAGCGCGGCGGCCGTCTTGCCGGTGAGATCGGCGAGCCGCGTCTGCAACTCCATCGCCAACGCGTCGACCCTGCGACGTTCGGCGCAACCGTTCACGTAGTTCGCTTCGATCTGCGCGAGCAACAGCGCGGCGGTGCCGAGAGTGTTGCGCATGCCGGACGCGAGAGCGAGCAGATCGCCGACCTGCTTCTCCATGTTCTGCATGTTCTCGGTGATCGAGGCGAACATGCGGCGCGTCTTCAGGTCTTGGGTGTATTGATCGGAAGGGTGGAGAGACATGGGATGCTTTCAGTTGGTGGAGTGCGGAGGTTCGTGGGTGGGTCTCGTCGACCACTGCGGGGCCTTCCACGAAACGTGAAGGTTCTGCCCGAAGCAGGTGACGCAGTGGTGGGCCAGCGACGCGGCAACGTCTTGGTCCGGCATGGGCACGTCCTGGGTGGTCCGGCCGACCGCCATAGCGAGCGCACCGGCTCCGACGACGAGACCTTCCATGACGTTGCGCAGGCCGAGCTGCTTGCGCCCTTCGAGGTACGTTTCGAGCGCGGCCTGAACGTCGAGTTGCAGCTTGACCGCGTTCGCGTAGACCAGCGGGTTCTCGTCGGGATGCGCGGCCAGGTGGTCGAGCAACTGTTGGAGGCTGAAGAACGCCTTGGGGTGGGCCGTCAGCGCCGCGAGTGCGTCGAAGGTCTTGCGGTCGATCATCATCATTGATCGGTCCCCAGGCGCACGTCCAACATGCCAGCGCCGTCGCGGACGGTGCGCTGTGCCGGAGGATCGAGGACGTTGATGGCGGCGATCCGCGCAGCTTGGATCAGGTGTTGCCCGAGCTGGTTGGCGGCTTTCGGGTCGAGCGTGGTCGAGTACCCGAGATCATCGTCCTTCAGGACGACGGCCTGGTTGTTGTCCGCTTCGATGCGGATGGTGATCTTGGCACCGAGATCGGTGCTCACTTCGCGTGTGTACTGGCGCATGGATCAGGCCGCCTTCTTCGCCGACGTGGAGGGGGCACCCTTCGCGCTGTTCTTCTTCGACGGCTTGGTGCCCCTGGTGCCGACCGCCGAGACGTGGTTGTTCTTGCGACGCTGCTTCGCCGTCTTCGAGCTGCGGCCGATCAGGTTGCGGCGCGTGTATTCGCGGCGGCGCTTGGTGCAGGCGGCGGTGTCGCGATAGTTGAAGGTCGAGCTTTCGCCGGTCGGGTCACCGTTCGCGTCGAGTGCGACCTTGACGATGGCCGTCTCTTCATTGATGCGGCGCTTGACTTCGGTCAGCGTCACACCGAGCACCTTGCGGTTATGGCCGGGAGACCCGAGCGCATAGACCTTCTTGACCTCGTTCTTCTTCGGCGCTTCGGGCGCGACGCGCGCTGCGATCTGCGCCTTCTGGTCGGCCTTGTCCTTGAGCATCTTGCCGACGTGGTCGACCTTCTGCTTCTTGGCGTTCTGCTTCTTCATGGTGATGCGATCCTTGTAAGGTGACGGAGGTTACAGCGCGGGCGCACGGGTGACGGGAGATGGGATCACCCGTGCGGTAGTTGTTGAATCAGTTGGTGCTGATTACGCGAGAGATCGTCGTGGTCGTGGTGCTCGCCACCACAGTTCGGCCGACCCAGGTGATCGTCCACGCGGTCAAGAAGACCACGCTGAGGCCGATGAAGTGGGCGTCGAGGAAGTCGATGATCCCCATGTTACGCGGCTTCGGCGGTGTCGGTGGTCTTGGCAGACTTGCCGATCTCGTTCGCGATGCCCTTGGTCGACTGCCCGATGAGCCTGAGCAACGTGCTGTCGGTCTCGTTGTCGGCGAACATAGCCAGGGCGGCGATGATGAATGCCTGGTCGAAGAGCATCGCTTTCACGATGTCGCTCTCGACATTGGCGTCACTGAGCTGTTTGACCTCGGTATCGCTCCGCGCCCCGACTGCGACGAGCGCGGCACAGAGGGGCTCGCCAGCCGCCAACAGCGTCTTCTTCAGCGCGGTCAGAATGATGGCGTTGTTTCCGAGAATGGTATTGGCTTCGAGCATAGTAGTCCGTCCTTTTGGTGGCGTGAGGGAATGGCAGCCGTCAGAGCGCCCCGTTCTCTGACGGCCGATAGACGTTACGGCTGCGGCTTCGGCGGCTGCCAGGGCATGGTCGTGACGAACAACCGGCTCTGGAAGGGCTGCGCGAAGACGGTGACTGCGCGGATGGTGTCGATGTCGCTCTCCGCATCGGCCGCGTTGCCGCGACGATCTGCGCCGACGATCAGGCCTTTGCCAGCGAACGGCTGGTGGCCTGTCGCCATGTGAAACCAGCGCTCCGCGTTCTTCATGATGCCCTCGTCGTCGACGAAGATCGCATCGCGCCCCTTGAGGACGCCCGCGTAGGCCGTGGTGAACGTGGTGACCGGCATGCTCTCATGCGACAGCACGCGGTAGTAGGTGTTGATATCGTCCCCGTCGACCTCGACGTGTTCGATCTTACAGGCGAAGGGGTCGATCAGGATGGCTTTGACATTGGGCATCGGCGTGACTTTCGCTTTGTGAGTCGATTGTGAGTCCTGTGAGTCGAGTTAGGTATTTCGACTCACAAGATCAGCGTCAAGGTGCTAGGCGGCGAGGCCGAAAAGCTTGCCACCGAGGGTTTCGAGTTCGACGCGGTCATCAGTATTGGGAAGCTCCCGAGCGATGGCGGTGACGCCTTGGGTCACGTCCCAGATCGTGCGCGCCTTGCGGCCCTCTTCCCTCTCTACGGCTTCGAGGACGGAGCGAGCACGGCTGCGCGAGAGGCCGCGATTGTTGAGCCAGTCTACCATCTCGTCGTCGTCCTGCGCGATCTGCGCGGCCTTGGCGTTCTGTACGGTCTGTACAATCTTCGCGTCTGACGCCTTGGCGTACTCGATCAGGGCGGGCTCGACTTGGCGAATCCATCGCTCCGGTGCGCCCTTGGTATGCGAGATGCGGACGGTTTCGATGTTGTCCGCGCCCCAGATGATGCGGTTGCAGCACACGCCACGGAAGAGGAAGGCCTTGAGCCAGAGCGACGACTTGCCGACCTCGGACTGCGAGATGATGAAGCCGCGATACATCACGTCGTCCATGCCGTCCTTCGTCTTGCCGACGACGATGGGGCGATGCGGATCGGTGAGGAAGATGAACATGTCGCGGTCGCTCATGAAGAGCGTGGTCGTGTCCGTGGTGACCGGGTGGAAGGGGTCGTACATCATGGTCGACCATGACATCATGCCGGGCACGCGCCAGGCCGCGTCGTTCGAGACGCCGTCACCGGCGATCTTGCCCACGGCTTCGATCACTTCGTGGTTCGGGATACGGCCATAGTCGGGGCCGGTAGCCGCTAATAACTGCTTGTCCGACGTGTAGAACTTAGCCTCGGGATTGGAGCGGTTGTTGCGGAGGCCGTACATCACGGCGTCGGCGACGATGGGCGACGGAAGCGTGCGCAGATAGGACGGCGGAGCACCCGCGAGCTGCGAGAGCTGGCCGAACGACCAGTGCGAGAAGTTGAAGCTCTCGAAGCCATCGCCGACGTTCAAACCGACGCGGAGCTTGTTGAAGTCGTCACGAGTCTGCACTTCGGGCGTAAGCAGCTCGACGTTCTTGACCGCTACGACCTTCTCGCGGGAAACAAGGGACTGAGACCTCGCGTGCCTCCACATATCACGGAGAGACAGGAAGCGCTCGTCGGCCGGGCGACGCATCCAGTTCATGGAGGCGTCCATGATGGTGGTGCCCTTGGAAACGTCGACGCGGCCCGCGTTGATCGGCTGAGCGTCGACAGTCTGAGCGAGAGAAACAACGGTATTCATGGCGTTTAGTCCTTTCGGTTGCGTTGGGGCTCCCGCTGTGTGTGTGTCAGGAGCTTGGTAGGAGTTCTACCTGACGATTCTAGCAAACGCAATCCCCTCACGAAGTTATTTTTGGTAGGAGAAAAAGTTGACAGAACTAACACGCCGACCATATGGATCGGTCCAATCGTCAAAGCAGTGGGGAAATATGAAAGCTTATCTTGGGCTCGACCTCGGCACGTACATGGGGTGGGCGCGCACCGACCTGTTCCCTGGGAGCGGAGGGGTCTTCTTATCAGGCGCATGGGACTTCGACATCACCCGGTTTGATGCGCCGCCCGTCCGCTACCAGAAGTTCGAAGTGAAGCTGCGCGAGCACTGCGTGCTCGGGCTCAACATGGTCTTCTACGAAAAGATTCTGCGCCACAAGGGCACGACAGCGGCCCACGTCTACGGCGCATTCCTGAACAAGCTGCATGAGGTCTGCGACGAATACGGCGTTCCGTACATCGGCCTCAGCGTTCAGGAGATCAAGAAGTTCGCCACCGGCAAGGGCGGCGGACCCCAGGCCACCAAGGACAAGATGATCGAGGCCGTCAAGCGTTGGGGCCACAACCCCCAGAGCGACGACGAGGCCGATGCCATCGCGATCCTCAAATGCGGATTGGAGACTAAGCTGTGACTACCGAAACCATTGTGATGACTGACCGCACGCCGGTCTCGTTCTGGAAGAAGATCAACCCGCTCTGGTGGCTGGTCGGTCCCGATGGCTGGAACGTCCCCGACGTGAACAACGGCGAGCCGTACCTGCCGGAAGTGACGAACATCTGGCTCCGCCGCTTCTACTGGTTCATCTGTCGCAACCCGCTGATGAACTTCGTCGGCTACGTCCTCGGCGTCGAGGACAACAACTACCGCGTCGAGGGCACCGCCCCCGTCCTGCTCACCACCTGGCGCGACGCTACGCCGCCGAAGACCGGCTGGAAGTGGGCGCTGCTATGGCCGCAGATTAGCTGGCCCGCGTTGCTCATGGCGATGCTGTGGATCGTGCTCACGTCCTTCCACCCCGTGTTCTACATCCCGTGGGTGTGGGCGATGTTGAAGTTCGCAGGACCCCTGCCCTTCATCTCCTACAACGGCGCGGTCGAGTTCTACATGGGTTGGCGTCCGGCCTCGGGTGGGTTCGGCACAAAGATCGTGCTGCACAATGACTGAGAGCAAGCTGGTAGCCCGACCGCTGACCGAAAAGCAACGCATCGCTCTTCTCGCCGTGGCGCGCGGAGGGATACGCGTGGTCGAGCGCGTCGGTCAACACGGCGCTCAATACTACGAGATGTTGGCCCCTGGTGGTCATCAGATCGGCGGACAGTTCGCGGCGCTCAAGCGTCGCGGCTTCGTCTGTTGGAAGCGAGGCCCTGCGTTGACCATCGCCGGAGCGTTCGAGCTGTACTTCGACGTGTCACTATTGGACTGCCCGGCCGACGCCGACTGCCGCACGACTTGCTGTTGTGGCGACCTTGTCGAGCACCACGGTATGGGCAGCGGCCACAGCCCCGTGCCGATGCACGACTATTATTGCGAAGGCAGAGCGTGAGCATCCGCGAGAACATTGTAGCGCTCGGCTACCTGGCGGTGCCGAGCGGGTGGATCGTGCTGCTCGCCGTCCTGGCTGTCGGGCACTATCTCGGAAAGTGGTGAATGGGTAGAGAGCTTCGTCCATACCAGATCGAGGACGGCAACTACGTGGCGGGTCGCTTCGCCACGCTGATCGGCCATGAGCCTCGCGTCGGTAAGACCAACGTCGCGATCCGTGGCGCAGACTTGGTTGAGGCCAAGCTGGTCGTTATCGTGTGTCCGGCCGCCGTGAAGGAAAGCTGGCGCGAAGCCATCTTGGAGTTTCGCAAGGCGGGGTGGTGGGCCATCATCGTCAGCTACAACAAAGCGCCGAACGTCCTGAAGGTCGTGCGCGGCAAGAAGTACGTGCTGATCGTCGACGAATCGCACTACGCCAAGGATCGCGCGGCGCAGCGCACGAAGGCCGTCTACGGCACGCTGTGCGACAAGATCGGCGGCCTGGCCGAGTATGCGACCAACGTCTTCTGCCTGACCGGCACGCCGATGCCGAACAATCCCACTGAGCTGTGGCCGATGCTCCGCGCGCTCGCCCCGGAGCTGATCGACAACGGGCGCGGCAAGCCGCTGAGCTGGTCCGCCTTCCGCGACAAATACTGCCGCATGGTCAACACGCCGTTCGGCGTGAAGATCGCTGGCTCAAAGAACTACAAAGAGCTGAAGCAGAAGCTTGCAGGCTTCGTGATTCGGCGCACGCGCCAGAGCGTCTTCGGCCGCGACATGCTCCCGCCTACCAAGGTGTTCGTGCGCGCAGGCCAGAAGGAAAAGAAAGAACTCGACGCGCTGATGCAGTCCGAGCAAGGGCGGCTGGTCGCCGAAGCCTTGCAGTCTGCGAACCCGCTCAAGGCGCTCGCGAAGCAGGAGAAGCACGTCGCCGGTCTGCGCCGAACGTTCGGCCTGGCGAAGGTGCCCGGCGTGATCGACCTCGTCACCGAAGAGCTGCGCGGCGATCCCAAGGCGAAGATCGTCCTGTTCGCCTACCATCACGACGTGATCGACGCGATCCGCCAGGGCTTGAAAGAGTTCGGCGTGGAGGCGTTCGACGGCCGCACCACGGACGCGCGGAAGCAACGCATCAAGCAGCGCTTCCAGACCGATCCGGAGTGCCGGGTGGTCGTCGGTCAGCTCACGGCTATGGGTGTCGGTCTCGACTTCAGCGCGGCCGACGACGTGATGTTCGTGGAGCAGTCATGGGTGGGGGACGAGAACGAGCAAGCGCGCTCGCGTATCTTCAACATGAACTCGCCCGAGCCGAAGTTCACGCGCTTCGTTGTGCTGGTGGGATCGCTCGACGAGCAGATCATCGCAGCGTGCGAACGCAAACTGTCCGATACGCGACGGCTATTTAATTGACGAACTTGTAAGGTCTGTGAGATTACACAGACACCAACACGGAGACACCGATGCGGCTTCCCGGTTTCATCACTGACATTCTCTGCGCCAAAGTGTGGAGCGTCATGCAGCGGCGCAAGCCCGACGTTCAGATCGGGCGCGACGAGCGCGGCATTCCCTACATGGAGCGCTGGCACGCGATCAAGCGCAACAGGTTCTTCAACGTCTACCTGCATCTCTACCACCACGACGACGACCGCATCCTGCATTCGCACCCGTGGTGGTCTGTCTCGATCCTGGTCTCCGGCGCGTTGCGCGAGTTCTACACGCGCACGTCGGAAGGTGCGAACCGTCCGGAGCTGCACAAAGCCCGGACGGTTCGCCGAGGCGGCATCGTCTGGCGCAGCGCCGACATGTTTCACCGCCTCGAAGTAGCGGGCAACCGCACCATCACGATCTTCATCACTGGTCCGAAGTTCGCCAAGTCCTGGCACTTCGCCTGCAAGCGCGGCTTGATCCACTGGAAGCAATTCGTCTCAGTGGGTCGCGGCGGACAGGGCTGCGGTGAAGACGACGATTACCCCAAGCGCGCTTGACCTCAGTGTAAGGCGCGTCACCTATCAACCCCCACAGGAGACTACGACTACATGCCGTTCCCGTTCCAGATGACCTTCGGCGGCGCTACCCCCGACGAGCTGAAAGCCAACGTCGCCGCCTGGCTCGGCACCACCAGCACCAAGGCGGTGCTGAGCGGAGCTGAGCAGGCCCGCCTCCGCAGCGACGCCGTCGTCGTTCCGCCCGCTGGCGAGAAGGACAAGACCGAGACCAAGGCCCCGACCGCAGCCGAGAAGAAGGCCGCCGAGAAGGCCGCTGCGAAGAAGAAGGCCGAGGAAGAAGCTGCCGCGAAGGCCGCCGAGGAAGCCGCCAAGGCCGAGACCGACGAGACCGATCCGCTCGACGAAGGCAGCGACGGTGACGAAGCCGAAGCGCTCACGCACGACGACGTGAAGAAGCTGCTCGTCGAAGTGCGCGGCAAGCACCCGCAGGACGCGACCATCGTGTCGAAGCTCGTCGCCGAGCACGGCAAGGCGAAGAAGCTCAGCGATGTCGACGAGGCCCTCCTGCCCGCCATCGCCGCCGCCTGCCGCAAGCTGCTGGCCTGATCCCTTCACCATGACGCCCCGGCCCTTCTTCACAGGGCGGGGCGTCCCCTCACCTTCACGGAGCCCCCCCCCCATGCGTAACGCAGATAGCTATCGCGGCGCTCGCCGCAACAACGCCCGCCGTGAAGGCTGGCTGAAGAAGTGGCGCAACGGCATGTTTGCCGTCGCCGCCAATGACAAGGCCAAGCTCAACGAGCGCGCTGTCATGGCGAACTCGGCACGCGAGGAAGCCGCCAGGGCGCTCGTCGCCGCTGGCGTC
>NZ_JNXI01000032.1 GCF_000717055.1 Streptomyces iakyrus
GTGGGCGAGCGGGGCGTAGGCGGCCACGTTGTCGGGGTTGTTGTACTGGTCGGGGCACCAGGCGTCCGGGTGGAGGGCGAGGAGTTCCTCGACGCGGTGGCGGCGGGCCTGTTGCCAGCCTCCGGTCGGGTGCGGGGTGTGGACGAGGTCGACCTGGGCACCGTAGGCGGTGAGCAGGCCGGTCATCAGCGGTTCCATGCCGGGGTCGGTGACGACCGTGACCGGGTGGCCGAATACGGCTCCTGCGAGGGCCAGGCCGAGGCCGAGGGTGCCGGAGGTGGACTCGACGATCCGGGCGCCGGGCAGCAACTGCCCGCGCTCGCGCGCGGCCCGCACCATGTGCAGGGCGGACCGGTCCTTGATGCCGCCGGGATTGTGGCCTTCGAGCTTGGTCCAGAAGCCGCGTCCGGCGGCGGTGAAGGGCTCGCCGATCCAGAGAACGGGTGTGTCGCCGACCAGTCCGGCGGGGGTGTGCGTCGGGCGCTTGGCGTCGGCGAGAAGCCGGGCCGGTGAGGCGGGGATCGCGGGCGTGGTGAGGTGGTTCATGGCGTGCTTCTCCCGCGGCCGACGGCACCAGAAGGCCGTCGGCCGTTTCTGTGGGTTGACGGAGGCTGGTCCGATCGGGAGCCGTTGCCGGGCATGCGGGCGCCGTTCGTGGCTGCGGCTCAGGGAGCGATCAGGTCCTCCACACGCCCAGGCGGGCCCGTTCCCGTTGGACGGGCGGCGTGCCGAGGTCCGGCTGCGAGGGCGGGCCTCCTCGCACAGAGACGAGTGACGCGTCGGCGTGTACGGCCGGCTGCGCCTCCTGCGGCGCGTCGGCGGCCGGGGCGATGTCCCGGGGCGGCTGCACCGTCGGCTCGTCCGTGCCCCAGCACTGCACTGGGCTGTCCTCGGCGGGGGCCGCCTGCCACCTGGCCGGGTCACCGGTCGGCTCGGACCGTCATTGATACATAGAGTAATCGATCATGTGCATAAAGTTCGTGCGATGGGCCGTGCGGGCGGCCTGACGCGCGGGGCCCTCAACCGCAGAACCCTGGGACGGCCCTGCCGCCCAGGGCCCGGAAAGGAGAACGGTGGGACCGTTCAAAGGTGCAGTGCGAGCTGCGGGGATGGGCCTTGGAGTGAGCGTTTCCCGTCGTCCCCGGAGGCAGGATCAGGTGCGGGCCTGGGTGAAGGTCAGCAGTTCTGCGTCGCCAAATTCACAGAGCCGACACTCCGCGGTGCTTCCATTAGATCGGTGAGCGCCCCTTGGGGTCGCCGGATCGCACTTACGGTCGCACTCTTCGCACCGCCAAGGCGGAGCAGGAGGCCGACGGGCGCCCGCTGATCTGTGGGCGAGTTTTCTGCCCACGGGCCCTTCGCCGGTGGCCCAGCCGGTTGGCCGCTGGTCGCGGCGGGCATTCCGGAGAACCTCGGTTGGGGGCGATCCGGCAGTGCGCTGCGGGCCGTCAGGCCGGGTGCCAGTCGATCTCATCCCGGGCGGTGAGTGCTTTGGCGGCGGCAGTGTTGAGAGGCGGTGGCATGGGGTAGCGGGCGCGGATTTTGCTCAGTTCCCGGTGCGAGCGGACGAGGCTGGCGAAGTCGCGTGGGTATGCGGTGGCGTCCACGCCGGTCAGGACGCCGATCTTGCGGGCGCGGGCGGCTGTGCGCTGCCAGTCCTGTGCGCTCGCCAGGCCGATGGAGTCGGTGCCGTGGTTGAACAGAAGGATCCGGATCTCGTCGTAGGGGTCGGTGGTGTCCAGGTAGGCGTTCAGGCCGGCGCGGGCGGTCTCGGTGCCGAAGAGGGCCCAGTAGGGCACGGAGCCGGTGCGCAGGGCCCACCAGGGTTCGAGCAGGAGGAATGACTCGGCCAGGAGCCGTCCGGTGGGCAGGCCGCGGTCGGCGTACCAGGAGCGGTAGAGGTCGGCGACGGCGGGGCTGAGCCGTTGCGGCGTGTCGAAGCGCAGGACGTGCGCATTGAGCCGGTGCTGTTCGGCGAAGGCGGAGAGGTCGTTGAGCAGGGCGGGCTGCAGGCCCCATTCCGCCTCGGGGCTCTCGCCGTCGGGGGCGGGTGGGTCCCAGTGGCGCACCGGGGCGCGGTAGCGGGCGAGCAGGTCGGCGACGCGGGGGCCGCCCTGGGGGTATTCCTCGGGTGTGGCGTCGCCGAGGGCGCCGAACTGGAAGACGTATCGGTCGTCGATCTGGGTGGTGGGCCAGCGCAGTGTGCAGTCGACGGTGACGAGCAGGCCGCCGGGCGCGAGGTGGTCGCGGATGAACCGGCGGTAGGCATCGGGCAGCCGGCGCCATTTGACCCGGAAGTACGTCATCCCGGCGATCATCAGACGGTCCTGGTTCGGGTCGTGCATGTGGTGCAGTTCGAGCTCCGGGTTGGCGGCGAGCAGTGCGCGCCCGGCTCCTTCGACGGCGGCCAGGTCGCCGCGCGGGTCGTCCGGGGCGACACCGCGGCGGCGCACGGGCAGCAGCAGCGTCTGCGGCAGCCAGGCCGCGTCGAGGGCTGCGGCCAGGTGGACCAGGGCGCCGTTCGTGGAGCCGATGAAGATCACCGGGTAGCGGCGTCGGGGGTAGTGTCCGGTGACCCATGCGGCGAGGGCCTCCGAGCGCACGTCGCCGACCCTGCGCTGTGGGATGGCCTCGGCCCAGCCGCTCGCCGCGTACGCCCGCTCCTGGGCCGGCCTCGGCAGCCGGTTCAGGGTGCCGAGCAGGGCGGACAGCGGGATCTCCAGGGCGGCCGGGACCTGGCCGATGGCCGGGATGTCCCGTCCGGCGAGGAAGCGGGACAGGGCACGCAGCATCCCGGTGGACGAGTCGAATGCGGCGACCGCCTTGGACGCCTTCACCGTGCCGCCCCGCTCTCCTCCGGGCCCGTCTCATCGCCGGCACCTCGGGCCGGGACTTCGTGGGCGAGGAAATCCGTGACGAGCCCGGCCAGTTCCTGCGGCCGCCGGTAGGGCACCATGTGGCCTACGTGGGCCACCACGGCCAGCCGACCCGCCGGCAGCAGCCGGGTCACCTCCTCTGCCCACTCTTGAGGGACCAGCCGGTCGTGGTCGCCGCGGACCACCAGTGCCGGCGCGTGGATGTGCGGCAGCTTGTCCTCGATGCGGTCGCGCAGCGACTCGGCGAACGCGCCGACGATGCGGCGCACGCCTGCGTCGCGGTAGTCGGCGAGGTTGAGTGCTGCCATCGAGGCCCGTTCGTGGGGGGAGTTGCGCATCCAGCGCAGCAGCTGGCGGACGAAGCCGCGCGCGGCGGGGTCGAGGGTTGGTCCCACGAGCACCAGAGCGGCGATGCGGTCGGGATGCCGGACGGCGGCGTCGACGGCCACCTGGCAACCGAAGGACCCGCCGAGCAGCACTACCGGGTCCAAGTCGACGGCGGCCAGCCAGTCGGCGAGCGCGTCGGCCAGCGCCCGCAGGCCCAGCGGGTACGGGGGCCCACTGCTGGCGCCGAAGCCGGGAAGGTCGACGGTCCATGCGTCGTGGCGGTGGCCGAGGACCTTGAGGAAGGGCTGGAATTCCCGGCTGGAGACTCCGGCGCCGTGCACGCATACCACCGACGGTCCAGGCCCGCCGATGCGCCAGGCAACCATGGGTCGGCCGCTCACCGCCGCCGTGATCCGTTGCATGACCTATCCCATACCCGATTCCTCTCCATAGATATCATCCACCGCTTCAGCTATCATCGCCGCATGACGATGAATAGTTTGGGGGCCGCTGCGGGAGCCGGTGCCTGTGAGGCGCCGCCTGCCGCGGTGGCGTTGTTCCGCTCGCTGGGCGATCCGGCGCGGCTGGCAATTCTGCGGCGTCTGGCCGAGGGCGAGGCGCGGGTGACCGATCTGGTCGCCTGTGTGGGGCTGGCGCAGTCCACGGTTTCGGCGCATCTGGCGTGCCTTCGGGACTGCGGTCTGGTCGATTCCCGGCCGGTCGGGCGGGCCTCGCTGTATTTCCTGTCCCGCCCGGAGCTGCTGGACCTGCTGGCCTCGGCGGAGCAGCTGCTGGCGGCCACCGGTGAGGCGGTCGAGCTCTGCCCGAACTACGGAACATCGGCGGCCGTGTCCGCCTCGAAGAGTGAAGAGAGTGCCCAATGAGTGACGCGTGCGGCTGCGGCGACGAGAAGAAGACCGCCGAGGGCGAGGAGGAGCACGAGCCGGAAAAGCTGTGGGAGGTCAGTGAGCTGCGGGCCGCCGCGGTGGCGGGCATGCTGCTGCTGGCCGGGCTGATCGCCGGCTGGTCCGGGGCCTCCGACACCGTGGTGACGGTGGTCAACGCGCTCGCCCTGGCGGTGGGCGCCTGGACCTTCGTACCGTCCACGCTCCGGCGGCTGGCCAAGGGCAAGATCGGTGTCGGCACGCTGATGACGATCGCCGCCGTCGGTGCGGTGATCCTTGGTGAGGTCGGCGAGGCCGCCATGCTGGCCTTCCTGTTCTCCATCAGCGAGGGCCTGGAGGAGTACTCCCTGGCCCGCACCCGGCGCGGCCTGCGCGCCCTTTTGAATCTGGTGCCGGACGAGGCCACCGTGCTGCGTGACGGCGTCGAGCAGACCGTCGCCCCGGCCGAGCTGCGCATCGGCGACACGATGGTGGTCAAGCCCGGCGAGCGAATCGCCACCGACGGTGTCATCCGCTCCGGCCGCACCGCCCTGGACCTCTCCGCGATCACCGGCGAGTCGGTTCCCGTCGAGGCCGAGCCGGGCTCGGAGGTGTTCGCCGGTTCCATCAACGGCACCGGTGTGCTGGAGGTCGAGGTCACCACGACCGCCGAGGACAACTCCCTGGCCCGGATCGTGCGGATAGTGGAGGCCGAGCAGTCCCGCAAGGGCGCCAGCCAGCGCCTCGCCGACAAGATCGCCAAGCCGATGGTGCCGGGCATCATGGTCGCCGCCGCACTGATCGCCATCGTCGGCAGCATCTTCGGAGACGCTTCCACCTGGATCGAGCGGGCCCTGGTCGTGCTGGTCGCCGCCTCGCCGTGCGCGCTGGCGATCTCCGTACCGGTCACCGTGGTCGCCGCCGTCGGCGCGGCCAGCAAGATCGGCGTCCTGGTCAAGGGCGGCGCAGCCCTGGAGGCCCTGGGCGGAGTCCGGACCGTGGCGCTGGACAAGACCGGCACGCTGACCCGCAACCAGCCCGCTGTCGTGGACATCGCCGCCACCGGTACAGCGACCGAGGCGGAGGTCCTGCGGATCGCCGCCGCGCTGGAGGCGCGCAGTGAGCACCCGCTGGCGCGGGCGATTCTGGCCGCGGCCGACGGTGACGTGACGTCGGCTTCGGATGTGGACGCGGTCACCGGTGCCGGTCTCGTCGGCCGCATCGACGGCCGCCAGGTCCGCCTCGGCCGGCCCGGCTGGATCGAGGCCGGGGACCTCGCCGCCCGGGTGAAGCAGATGCAGGAGGACGGCGCCACCGCCGTCCTGATCGAGGACGACGGCCGGGTGATCGGCGCCATCGCGGTCCGCGATGACCTGCGCCCCGAAGCCGCCGAGGTCGTCTCCCGCCTGCACGCCAGCGGGCTGACGGTAGCCATGCTCACCGGCGACAACGAGCGCACGGCCAAGGCGCTGGCCGCCCAGGCCGGTATCGACACCGTCCACGCCGACCTGCGGCCGGAGGACAAGGCCCGCATCATCGGCGAACTCCGGACGCAGCGGTCCACCGCGATGGTCGGCGACGGCGTCAACGACGCCCCCGCGCTGGCCACCGCCGATCTCGGTATCGCGATGGGCGCCATGGGCACCGACGTGGCGATCGAGACCGCGGACGTGGCCTTGATGGGTGAGGACCTGCGCCACCTGCCGCAGGCCCTGGACCACGCCCGTCGCGCCCGGCGGATCATGCTGCAGAACGTCGGCCTGTCGCTGGCCATTGTCGTCGGCCTGATGCCGCTGGCGCTGTTCGGCATCCTCGGTCTGGCCGCGGTGGTCGCGGTGCACGAGGTCGCCGAGATCGTCGTCATCGGCAACGGCGTACGGGCCGGGCGGACCAAGCCTCTGCCCGCCGCGCCCGCCCCCGTGGCGCAGGCCGCCCCGGCCCCGGTGGGAGCCAGCGCGTGACCGCCGACCGCACCGCCGTCCGCCCGGCAGCCCCCGCTGCCGGGCGGACGGCCCGCCGCCGCATCTGGCTCCTGCTGACCGCCGGCGCGCTGGCCGGCATCGACCTGGGCGCCAAGGCATGGGCCCAGAAGGCCCTGGTAGACGCGCCGATCGAAGCATGGCCGGTCAATCTTCAACTGGCCTTCAACCCCGGCATGGCGTTCTCCTTCGCCGCCGACGCCCCCGCCGGAGTGGTGATCACTGTCGCAGGGCTGATCACCACAGCCATCGCCGTGTGGGCGTGGCGTATCGCGCCCACGGCCCGGCTGGCGTGGCGGGCTGCGCTCGCCGCGATCCTGGGCGGCGCCGTCGCCAACGTGATCGACCGCGCCGGGGACAGCGTCGTCACCGACTACCTGCACACCGGCTGGTGGCCCACCTTCAACCTCGCCGACGTCTTCATCGTGCTCGGCGGGATCAGCATCGTCGTCCTGTCCTTCCTCGGGAGTGAGCATGAACCGACGAAGCAACCCCCCTCCGATGACTGAACCTTCCCCCGTGCGCCGGTGGGCGGGGCTGGCCGCCCTGGTCATCGCCCTGCTCACCGTCGGCCTGGACCTGATGATCCTCAACGTCGCCCTGCCCACCCTGGCCGGCGACCTGGCCGCGAGCACCACCCAGCTGCAGTGGATCGTCAACGCCTACACCCTCGTCTTCGCCGCCCTGATGCTCCCGGCGGGCGGACTCGGAGACCGCTACGGCCGCAAAAAGCTGCTGCTGGCCGGTCTCGCGGCCTTCGTCGCCGCCTCCGCTTGGGCCGCCTTCAGCGGCACCGCGGACTCTCTGATCGCCGCCCGCGCGGTCATGGGCATCGGCGCCGCCGTCATCGTGCCGCTGTCGCTGGGCATCCTCCCGGTGCTTTTCCCGCCCGAGCAGCGGCGCCGCGCGATCGCCGTGTGGGTCGGGGCCCTTGGCGTCGGGCTGCCGCTCGGGCCAATCATCGGAGGCTGGCTGCTTGAGCAGTTCTGGTGGGGCTCTGTCTTCCTGATCAACGTCCCCGTCGGAGCCCTCGCCCTGATCGCCGCGACCGTCCTGCTGCCCGAATCACGCGACCCCGCCGCGCCCCCGCTGGACCGACGCGGCATCGCCACGTCAGTGCTCGGCACCGCCTCCCTGGTCTACGGGATCATCCAGGGCCCCGAGGACGGCTGGAGCGATCCGGGGGTGCTCGCCGCGATCGGCGCTGGCATCCTGCTGCTGGCCGCCTTCCTGTACTGGTCGCGCCGCACCGCCCATCCGCTGATCGACCTGCGGCTTTTCACCAACCCCTTCTTCACCTGGCCGACGCTGGCCGCGACTGCGGGCACCTTCACCCTGGTCGGGGCGCTGTTCGTGGTGCCCCAGTACCTGCAGATCCTCGGCGGCCACAGCGCCTTCGGCACCGGGATTCGCCTGGTGCCGCTGGTGCTGGCGATCCTGGTCGCCGCCTCGGCCGTCGACAAGATCGTCACCCGCATCGGGGCGAAGATCCCCATGGTGGCGGGCCTGGCCATCGCCGCCGCCGGCTTCGCCCTGTACTCGGCCGTCACCCCCGGCTCGACCTACGCCTTCACCGCCACCTGCCTCGCCGTCATCGGACTGGGCGCCGGCCTCGCCTTGGCCCCGGCGGTCGATGCCGTCATGGCCACCCTGCCCGAACACCGCGCCGCCGCCGGCTCGGGACTGCTGATGGCCATCCGCCAGATCGGCGCCGCCTTCAGCGTCGCGATCCTCGGCACCGTCCTGAACGCCGCCTACACCCGAGACCTCGACCCTCACCTTGAGGGCCTGCCCGAACCGGCGGCCCAGGCCGCCCGCGACAACATCGCCGGCGCCTACGCCGCCGCCCAGCGCATCGGCGGCGCACCCGGGGACAGCCTCGCGGATGCCGCCGCGCACGCCTTCACGCAGGCCATGTCGGGCGTCTTCATGGTCAGTGCCGTGATCTCCGCCGCTCTGGCCGTGCTCATCGCCGCCCGGCTCCCCGCCCGCTCCGCAGACACACCACCTCGTCCCGCCGAAGCATCCGAGATCAAAGAGATCCGGTGAGGGAAACGTCGTAGCACCTGCCATCTCCGTATCGAAAGGCCCCAAAGTGCCCACCCGCGCCGAGGAAAACGCTCTGGTCCGCCGCGGACTCTCCCTCGCCTGGCTCATCGTTGTCTGGGATGTGCTCGAAGGCGGCGTCGCCGTCACGGCCGGCCTTGCGGCCCAGTCCATCGCCCTGGTCGGCTTCGGTATCGACTCCGCCATCGAGGTGTTCGCCGCGGCTGTGGTCATCTGGCAGCTTCGCGGCGGAGCCCAGGCCCGCATGCGTCCAGCCCTGCGGCTGATCGCCCTCAGCTTCTACGTCCTCGCGGCCTACGTGGCCTTCGAATCCGCCCGCGACCTGATCACCCAGGACAAGGCGGGAGAGTCCCTGGTCGGCGTCATCCTGAACATCGTCGCCCTCGCCGTGATGGTGCCCGTCGCCATCGCCCAGCAGCGCACCGGGCGAGCCCTGGGCAACCCCGTCCTGTCCGCCCAGGCGAACGAGACCTGGCTGTCCAACTACCTCTCGCTCAGCCTGCTGGCCGGCCTCGGCCTCAACATCACCGTCGGCTGGTGGTGGGCCGACCCGCTCGTCGCCCTGATCGTCGCCGGCCTGGCAGCCAAGTCCGGACACGAAGCCTGGGAAGAATCCCGCAACCACAGTCCGCAAACCGCACCCTGACCCGCCTGGCCGCCACCTCAGACACCAGCCGCAAGCCAACTGTCTGTGATACTCGGGCCGGGGCCCGGCGGTGTCTCCCTCGGCAACGATGCGGTAGACGGTGGCGACCGAGGGGTGGCTCGCCCTTGTTCTTGCCGGACGGGATGACGATTTGCGGGCGAGGTCTGAAGCGGGCGACGTTCTGGGCGCGCGGGGCACGGGCGTACGCGGCCACGCCTGCGGCGTACGGCCTTGGGCCGTACGCCGCGGACCGTCGGTGAACCTACGACCCGACTGGAAGGTGAAGGCGGCCCGCCGGGCGCTCCGAAGTCCGCGCCCCGCCCGGGGCGCCGGCCTGCTCACCGACCCCTTCAGCCTGGCGTCCCGCCCCCTGAGCGCCGCACGCCAGCCTGTCACCACCCCTGCAAGGAGTAGTACGTTGTCGCAGTCATCCGGCCTGGTCGCAGGCATGGAACGTCACCAGGTCACCGCCTACGTGGGGGCGATGGCGGCCGGGGCAGTGGTGGGCTGGGCCGCTCCTACGGCGGGGCCGGGACTGGAGCACGCCATCAATCCGGCGCTCGCGGCCCTGTTGTACGTGACGTTCTTGCAGGTGCCCGCCGCCGAGCTGGGCCGCTCGCTTCGGGCGGGCCGGTTCCTGGCCGCCGCGCTGGTGGTGAACTTCGTGGTGGTACCGATGGTGGTCGCGGCGATGTTCGCGTTCCTGCCGGCCAACCAGGCGGTGCGGCTGGGAGTGCTGCTGGTGCTGCTGGCCCCGTGCGTGGACTACGTGATCGTCTTCAGCGGGCTGGCCGGCGGCAGCAGCCGGCGGCTGCTGGCTGCGACGCCGTTGCTGCTGCTCGCGCAGATGGTGCTGCTGCCGGGCTTCCTGCTTCTGTTCATGGGCTCGGACCTGGCCGAGGTGGTGAAGGTCGGCCCGTTCGTCGACGCGTTCGTCGTGCTGATTGTCATCCCGCTGGCCCTGGCCTGGCTCACGCAAGGCTGGGCCGCCCGCCGTGCGGCCGGGCAGAAGGTTGCCGAGATGATGGGCACGACGATGGTGCCGCTGATGGCGGCCACCTTGCTGACGGTGGTCGCCTCCCAGGTTCCCAAGCTGAATGACAGCCTCGCCGACGTGGCCCGCGTGATGCCGTTTTATGTGCTCTTCCTGGCGGTGATGGCGTTCGCCGGGCTCGCCGTCGCCCGCATGTTCCGACTGGACGTGCCCGCGAGCCGGGCGATCGTGTTCACGGGCGCGACCCGCAACTCCCTGGTCGTCCTGCCGCTGGCGCTGGCCCTGCCCGACGCGCTTGCCATCGCGGCGGTGGTGGTGGTCGCCCAGACCCTGGTGGAAGTGGTCGGCATGGTGATCTACGTCCGGGCAGTGCCCCGGCTGCTGCCGGCCCGCTGACGGGGAAAGCCTTCGCCGTGTGCGCCTGGTTGCGGTTTCCGCTCATGCTCATTGCCCGCACGGCACAGGACGGTGCCGCCGGCGGGCGTCACAGCGGGAGGGAAGTCCGTGGCCCACCCCCCGGCGGCGGAGCTCATTCCAATGTCCGTTAGTGTGTCGATGCGTCGTTCGGGGGCCTGCCGGTGTGACCGGAGGTGCGGCGCGTCCGCCGGTACTCCTTCCTGCCCCTGTTTCGGTTGAGGCTCATGACGAAGAACGTGAAGCTTTCCCTGGCCCTGGTCGCCGTCGCCCTGGCTGTCGTCGCCGCGCTGCTGGCGGCCAATCGCACGCCTGATGCCACGGCGGATGCCTCGGCCCAGGCAGGCGCCGGCCAGGGCAAGGCCGCGCCCGCTTCGGTGCTGGTCCGCCCCGACAGTCACCGGCTGTCGACGGCGAAGGGCGGCAAGGTGACGGTCGTGGAGTTCTTGGACCTGGAGTGCGAGTCGTGCCGGGCCGCCTTCCCGCACGTGGAGAAGCTCCGCGAAGAGTACGAGGGCCGGGTCACGTTCGTGATGCGCTACTTCCCGATCCCCAGCCACAAGAACGCCGAGCTGGCCGCCCGTGCGGTGGAAGCCGCCGCGGCGCAGGGCAAGCTGGAGGCGATGTACCGGAAGATGTACGAGACCCAGGCCAGCTGGGGCGACCAGCAGGTCTCGCACGAGAAGACCTTCCGCGGCTTCGCCAAGGAACTCGGGCTGGACATGAAGAAGTTCGAGGCGGACTGGAAGGATCCGGCCACCGCCAAGCGGGTGGAGAAGGACCGCAACGACGGCCTCGCGCTCGGCGTCCAGGGCACCCCGACGTTCTTCATCAACGGCAAGCGCCCGCAGATCCAGTCGGTGGACGACTTCAGGGCGGCCATCGACGCGGAGCTGGCCAAGTGACCGTCACCGCCCCGCCCACCCCGTCACAGGCCGCGGGTACCGAGAGCACCGTGCCCGTGGGGCAGCGCATGCTGGCCGTTCTGCTCACGGTCGGCGGAGCGGTCGGTTTCCTGGCCGCCTTCACGCTGACGGTCGAGAAGATCGCCCTGCTGAAGGACCCGTCCTACAGCCCCTCGTGCAGCATCAATCCGGTGCTCAGCTGCGGGTCGGTGATGACGACGCCGCAGGCGGAGGTGTTCGGGTTTCCCAACCCGCTGCTGGGGATCGCCGGTTTCGCGGTGGTGACCGCGATAGGGGTGGTGCTGTGGAGCGGAGCGGTACTGCCGCGCTGGTTCTGGTGGGGAGTGCAGGCGGGGGTCACCTTCGGTGTGGTCTTCGTGCACTGGCTGATCTTCCAGAGCCTGTACCGGATCGGCGCGCTGTGCCCGTACTGCATGGTGGTGTGGGCGGTGATGATCCCGGTCTTCTGGTACACCGCCGTGCACGTCCTCACCCGCGGGTATCTGCCCGTGCCGGACCGGGTGCGCCACGCAGCAACGGCAGTGGCCGGCTACCACGGCGTCGTCCTCACCGCCTGGTATCTGATCATCGCCGTGCTGATCCTGCAGCGGTTCTGGCTGTACTGGACCACCCTCCTCTAACCCCGCTCCCGCCCCACCGAAGGCACTCACCGATGAGATCCACTCCTGCCGGCGCCGGTGCACGGATTGCGCGCCGCGCCGCCGCCCTCTCCCTCGTCCTGGCCGCGCTGGCCGCCGCGGGCTGCACCACGCAGAGCGACGACGCCCCGCCCTCGACCGCGAAGGCAGCCGACCGGCAACTGCTGCAGATCCCGGCCGCCGACCGGCAGGCCGCCCCGGATGTGCGGGGCGAGACCCTCACCGGTGAGCAGACCGCGCTGGCCGACTACCGCGGCAAGATCGTGGTCATCAACGTGTGGGGCTCCTGGTGCGCGCCGTGCCGGGCCGAGGCACCGCACCTGAAGAAGGTCTTCGAGGACACCCGCGGGCAGGGCGTCGCGTTCCTCGGGATCAACACCCGGGATGCGACCAAGACCAACGCACTGAACTTCGAGAAGGAGTTCGGCATCACGTATCCCAGCCTGTGGGATCCGGCCGGGCGGCAGCTGCTGAAGTTCAAGGGGACGATCTCGCCCTCCGCGATCCCCAGCACGGTCGTGATCGACCGTGAGGGCCGCATCGCCGCCCGCGCGCTGAAGGCTCTCAGCGAGACCGAGCTGCGCAAGATGATCGACCCTGTGCTGAAGGAGGGCTGAGCCATGCCGATAGCCGCCGGGTTGGAGGCCACGGTGCTCAGCGGCTCGCTGCTGCTGGCGCTGCCCGTCGCGGCGCTGGCCGGAGCCGTGTCCTTCTTCTCCCCGTGCGTGCTGCCGCTGGTGCCCGGCTACCTCTCCTACGTCACCGGGGTCAGCGGCGCGGACCTGGCCGAGGCCCGCCGCGGGCGCATCCTGGCCGGCACCCTGCTGTTCCTGGCCGGGTTCACCGCGGTGTTCGTCTCCTTCGGCGCCGCCTTCGGCTACGCGGGCAACGCCCTGCTGGAACACCAAGACCTGCTCATCCGCATCCTGGGCGCGGCGACGATCGCGATGGGCCTGTCGTTCATGGGCGTGCTGCCCGGGATGAGCCGGGAGTGGCGGCTGCACCGCCGCCCGGCGGCCGGTCTGGCCGGCGCCCCGATGCTGGGGGTGCTGTTCGGCCTGGGCTGGACCCCGTGCATCGGCCCCACCCTGGCCGCCGTCCAGGCACTGGCCTTCACCGAAGCCAGCGCCGGCCGCGGCGCGGTGCTGACCGTCGCCTACTGCGCGGGCCTGGGCCTGCCCTTCCTCGCCGCCGGGCTCGCCTTCCGCAAGGCACTCGGGGTCTTCGCCTGGGTCAAGTCCCACTACCAGTGGGTGATGCGCATCGGCGGCGGGATGATGATCGCCACCGGTCTGCTGATGGTCACCGGCGTGTGGAGCTACCTGATCAGCCAGATGCAGTCCTGGTCCGCCGGCTTCACCGTCGGCATCTGAAACCCCCGGCTCGACTCTCTCAACTGAGCTGGTAACGGCATGACATGACGACGAGTAAGGATCTTTGTGGTGAGTGAGGAACGGCCGGACTCCTGCGACCTGCTGTGCCTGGACCTGCCGGTCGCCGAGACCATCCGCGCCCGGATGCCGCAGCTGCCCGACCTGGAGCAGGCCGCCGCCGCGGCCAAGGCACTGGCCGATCCCACCCGCCTGGGAGTGGCCGCCGCGCTGGCCGAGGGCGGCGAGCTGTGCGTGTGCGATGTTTCCTGGGTGGTAGGCCAGGCCCAGAACCTGGTCTCCCACCATCTGCGGCAGCTGCGCACAGCTGGACTTGCCGCCTCCCGCCGGGAGGGCCGCCTGGTGATGTACATGCTCACCGACCGCGGCCGCCATCTGCTGCGGACCCTGCTCGGCACGACTGCGGCCAAGCCCGCCTGACACCGGCCAGAACACCGATCGGAAGCACCTGATGAACTTGCCCAGTGCACGGCGCCAGCGGGCCGCTGTGGCTGCCCTGACCGTGGCGGCCGCCGTGGCCCTGTCCGCGTGCAGCTCCACCGCCCCTGCCGCCTCGAGCCAGGATGCTGACGTCGCCCGGGCCTCGGACGATACCCTCTACCGGGGCAGCGAGCTCCAGGCGCCCTACTTCAGCAAGCCGGACCTGCTGCTCACCGACACCACCGGCCAACCGTTCGACCTGCGCAAGAAAACCGCCGGCCGGGCTGTGCTGCTGTTCTTCGGCTACACCAACTGCCCCGACGTGTGCCCCACCACCCTCAGCGACGTCGCCCTGGCGCTGAAGGAACAGCCCCACGACGTCCGTGACAAGACCGACGTCGTGTTCGTCACCACCGACCCCGAACGCGACACCCCCCAGGTACTCAAGAAGTGGCTGGCCTCCTTCGACGCGAGCTTCACCGGGCTGAGCGGCGACCTGGAGAAAATCAAGGCAGCCGCCCGTCCGCTCGGCATCAGCGTCGAGGACCCCAAGAAGCACCACGACGGCACCGTCACCTCCTCCCACGGCGGCCAGGTCATGGCCTTCCTGCCCACGGACGACAAAGCACACGTGGTGTACCTGACCGACACCCCGCTGAAGACCTTCACCCACGACCTGCCCCTCCTCGCCCGGGGCAAGCAGACGGACGCGGCACGATGACCACCACTCCCACGCCCCAGAGCAGGCTGCGGGACGGCACCCGGCCAGTTCGTTCCGGCCGCGCTCGTCGTCCAGGTGCCGCGGCGCCCTTCACTCACGCCCGCCACGCGCCTCGGCCCGCTCCCCGAGGCCGCCTGGCCACCCCTGCCACCCTCGCCGCTGCCAGCCGCGCGGCCTGTGCCCGCATCATCGCCCGCCGGCGCCCTGCCGGCGTCAACGCCGGGAGCTGATCCATGTCCAAGACCACGACGCCCGCTCCCGACACGGCCGACGAATCCTCCAGCCAGGCACGCAGCACGTCGACGGGCGAGGAGCCCGGGCTCGGGGCCGCCGGTGCACAGCTGTCCACTGCCCCGTCCGAAGGCGGCGGCGTCCCGGAGCTGGGTCTGGTCGGCTGGGTCCGCTGGTGCTGGCGGCAGCTGACCTCGATGCGTATCGCGTTGATCCTGCTGTTCTTGCTCTCGCTCGCCTCGATCCCCGGATCGCTGCTGCCGCAGCGCGGCACCGACCCGGCGAAGGTCGACCGGTACAAGGCCGAGCACGACGTCCTCGGGCCGATCTTCGAGAAGCTGCAGCTCTTCAGCGTCTACAGCTCGGTGTGGTTCTCGGCGATCTACATTCTGCTGTTCATATCGCTCATCGGCTGCATCGTGCCCCGCTCCTGGCAGTTCGCTGGGCAGCTGCGTGGCCGCCCGCCGGCCGCGCCGCGAAACCTGACCCGCCTGCCCGCGCACACCACATGGCGCACCGAGGCCGAACCCGAGCAGGTCCTGGAAGCCGCGCGCAAGCTCCTGCGGAGCAGGCGCTACCGGACCTGCACCGCAGAAAACGCGGTGGCCTCCGAGAAGGGCTACCTCCGGGAGGCGGGCAACCTCGTCTTCCACGTATCGCTGATCGTCATGCTCGTCGCCTTCGCCACCGGACAGTTGTGGAACTCCGAGGGCGGCAAGCTGGTCGTGGAAGGGGACGGCTTCTCCAACACTCTCAGCCAGTACGACGACCTGAAGTCCGGGGCGCTCTTCGACCGTCAGAAGCTGCCGCCGTTCGGTTTCACCTTGGAAGGGTTCGACGCGACCTACGAGCGCACCGGCCCGCAAAGGGGCACCCCGCGCACCTTCCGGGCCCGTGTGTCCTACTGGGAAGGCGCCGACGGCGAACCACGCCCGCGCACCATCACCGTCAACCACCCTCTCGAAGTCGGCGACTCGAAGGTCTACCTCCTCGGACACGGCTACGCGCCCGTCGTCACGGTCAAGGACGGTCGGGGCACGATCGCCTACCAGGGTCCTGTGGCCTTCCTTCCGCAGGACAGCAACGTCACCTCGGTCGGCGTGATCAAGGTGCCGAACTACCGGGACGCCAAGGGCAACAAGGACCAACTGGGCTTCCAGGGGGTGTTCGTGCCGACGTTCGGGGGTGTGGGCTCGGGCTCGATGTTCTCGCAGTTCCCCGCCCTGGACTATCCGGTCCTGGCGCTGACCGCATACCGGGGCGACCTGGGGCTCGATTCGGGACTGCCGCAGAACGTCTACCAGCTCGACCTGAAGAACATGAAGCAGTTCACGGACGCCAAGGGCAACAAGCTCAGGAAGATGCTGCGGCCGGGCGAGACCATGACCCTGCCGGGCGGCGCCGGTTCGCTGACCTTCGACGGCGTCAAGGAATGGGCCACCTTCCAGGTCTCCCACCGTCCCGGCAACGGCCTGGCCCTGGCCGGCGCGCTGGCGGCGCTGATCGGCCTGTCGGCGTCGCTGTTCATCCAGCGCCGCCGGATCTGGGTGAAGGCCACCCCCGGCGAGGACGGCACCACCGTCGTCGAGGTCGCCGGACTGGGCCGCAGCGAGTGGGCCCGGCTGCCCGAGGAGGTCGCCGCGGTGGCCCTCGCCCTGCGACCCGACGCCCCCGCCCTGCCCCCGGCCCAGGACGCCACCGACTCAGCCCCCACCCCTGCCGACCCCGCACCAGGAGCACGCCCGTGAACATCGCTGCCGCAGCCAACGAGGACATGGCCTCCATCAGCAACGTACTGATCTACTCGGCGATGGCGGTCTACACCCTCGCCTTCCTCGCCCACATCACGGAATGGGTCTTCGGCAGCCGCAGCAAGGTGGGCCGCACCGCCGCCGCCCTGACCCAGCCCCCGGCCACCGCCCCACTTCCCGCCGTCACCGTCACGGCCACCCGCAAGGCCGGGGGCACCACCGTGATCGAACGAGCCGAGGTCACCACCCGCTCCGCCGTCGGCAGCCGAGACGTTCCCGACGGCCCCGGAGCCGCGGCCGGGGACGAGAAGGGCGAGCTGTACGGGCGGATCGCGATCTCCCTGACTGTCCTGGCCTTCCTGGTCCACCTCGGCGGCGTGGTGGCCCGGACGCTGTCGGTGCAGCGCGCCCCGTGGGGCAACATGTACGAGTTCTCCACCACCTTCTCCCTGGTCGCCGTGGGCGGATACCTCCTGTTCCTCACGCTCGGCAAGAACGTGCGCTGGATCGGCCTGCCCCTGGTCACCTCGGTCCTCCTCGACCTCGGCCTGGCCGTGACGGTCCTGTACACCGACAGCGACCAGCTCGTTCCCGCCCTCAACTCCTACTGGCTGTGGATCCACGTCTCCTGCGCGATCATCTCCGGCGCCATGTTCTACCTCGGCGCGCTGGCCACAGTTCTCTACCTCTTCCGCGACCGTTACGAGACCAAGCTCGCCTCCGCCGAGGGCAAGCAGCCCGGCCGTGCTGCCTCGTCCGTCCTGGGACGGCTGCCCGCGGCCGCCAGCCTGGACAAGTTCGCCTACCGCATCAACGCGGTCATCTTCCCGCTGTGGACCTTCACGATCATCGCGGGTGCGATCTGGGCCGAGGCCGCCTGGGGCCGCTACTGGGGCTGGGACCCCAAGGAGACCTGGTCCTTCATCACCTGGGTCGCCTACGCCTGCTACCTCCACGCCCGCGCCACCGCCGGCTGGAAGGGCCGCAAGGCCGCCTACCTCGTCCTGATCGCCTTCGCCTGCTTCATCTTCAACTACTACGGCGTCAACATGTTCATCACCGGCCTGCACTCCTACGCCGGCGTCTGACCCCGACAGCAGCTGCGAGGCCGGGCTCTGCGGCTCTCATCGTCGGCGGCGCGAGCGCCCACCTGATCGGCCGCCGCCGCGGGACAAGCCCCCGCTCAGTCGGTCCCCCGCGCTACCCGCGATCTCCGGGTGCGCTGGTGCTGGTACCAGTCGGCCACACCGGCGCCCAGCCACAGCGGCACATGACCACCCCGATGAGCCATCGCCGTGCCGCCGGCTCCGTCCCCAGTGAACGCCGAACATCGCTGGGCCAGACGATTTTGTGGCGCACGAGGCGTACCAGCGTCGCGTGGTCAGGTGCATGCAGCGTCTTCAGGCATCCCCGGCTCCCCGCACTATCATCGAACAAACCCGATGACAGCGGGAACAGCCGATATGATGCAGAGGTGTTCGGCTGACGCTCGATGGAGGGCTGAGGCAGCAGCCCGTGCCGCCTGGCGATGTTCGGTGCCGCACGGGCGGTTGGGGCGTGTGTGGCCGCGCTGTCGCGGCGAGCGTGCGGTGCGCGGGCGCTGTGGTTCCCCAGGGCAGACATCCGGAGGATCTGATGGCTCGCCATGACATGTACGGCATGCGAGGGCGATGGTCCGGCGCGGTGACTGTCGAGCCGGGACGGCTGACGTTCAGCGGCGCCATCGGCTCGTCGGCCCCGCACGCCCATGCGTGCGTGCAGGTCCTGGAGGTCACGGCGGGCGAGGTGGTGCTGTCCGACGCCTACGGCGGTGAGGTGACAACCCGCGGCCGGGCGGTCATCCCGGCAGGGGTCCGGCACGAGGTTCGGGCGTCACCCGGTGCCAGGGGCGTGTCGGCCTATGTGGACCCGGCCGCGCCTGCCGGCCGCGCGCTCGCGGCACAGTTGGCCGCGGGGGACTGTGCTGCTGATCGCGTGGCCGGCTGGGTCGCCTTCGCTGCTCCCGGCGAACAACGGGACGTGGAGGCTCCCTTGCACCCCCGCCTCGACCGGGCTCTACGCCTCGGTGTGCAGCGGGCGGGCGGACCGCCGGAGCTGTCCGAGCTGGCCGCAGCGGTGGGGATCTCCCCGAGCAGACTCGGGCACCTGTTCGCCGACCAGCTTGGTATCGCCTACCCGGCCTGGCGACGATGGATGTGCCTGCGCCGGGCCGTCGAGGCCGTACGAGCCGGGGCCACGCTGACCGACGCCGCCCATGACGCGGGGTTCGCCGACAGTTCCCACTTGTCGCGGACCTGCCGCGCGATGTTCGGTCTCACCCCTACCGAGGCGGTGCGGGCGGCCGGCTGGCGCAACGGGAGCAGCGGATCTGTTCAAGCCAACGGCGGGGGCGCCGGCCGACTCTGAGGGCATGTCCGACCACGAGACCCAGACACCCCCGCCTTCCACCGCCGGTACGCAGCCGAGTCCGGCAGCGCCCGAAGCGGGCGCACCCGCACCCGACGGTGCGCTGGCCCGGTGGGGCCGCTTCTGCGCACGCCACCGGATCGCCGTCCTCGTCCTGGCCTTGGCCGCGACCGTCCTGGCGGGCGTGCTCGGCGCGGGCGCCGGGGACCGGATGGGCTCCGGTGGGCTGACCGACCCTGACACGCCGTCGGCACAGGCGCAGCGGATCCTGGAGAGCCGGTTCGACGCCGGCGATCCGCAACTGGTCCTCTTGGCGGAGGCTTCCGGGTCGGTCGACGAGCCGGGAGCAGTCTCGGCGGGCACCGCGCTGACCGACCGGGTCCGTGGCATCGCGGGCGTCCGGGGCGTGGATTCGTACTGGTCTGAGGGCCGTCCGGAGTCGCTGCGCTCCGAGGACGGCCGGATCGGTCTGCTCCTGCTGCGTCTGGACGGTGACGAGGACGCTTCCGAGGCGGTGGCCGCCCGCGTGGTCGACCAGGTCGGCGGCAAGCGGGACGGCCTGACCGTGCGCGTCACAGGCGCGGCCCAGCTCGACCGTGAGATCGACGCGCAGGCCGAGAAGGACCTCACCCGCGCCGAACTGCTCACCGCGCCGCTGACATTGCTGATCCTTGTGCTGGTCTTCGGCTCGGCGGTCGCCGCCGGGCTGCCGCTGCTGGCCGGCATCGTGGCGATCGTCGGAACCCTCGCCGTGTTGCGGGCCATCACCGCGATGACCGACGTGTCGGTGTTCTCCCTCAATCTCACCACGGCCCTCGGACTGGGCCTGGCGATCGACTACAGCCTGTTTCTGATCACCCGTCACCGGGAGGAGCTGCGTGCCGGGCGGAAAGTGCATGACGCGATCGCGGTGGCGATGCACACCGCGGGCCGCACCGTGCTGTTCTCCGCCATCACCGTCGCGCTGGCACTCACCGCACTGCTCGTGTTCCCCGGCTACTTCCTGCCCTCGTTCGCCTACGCCGGTATCGCCGTTGCCCTGCTGACCGCCGCCGTCACGCTGGTGGTTCTGCCGGCGCTGCTGGCACTCGCCGGGCATCGCATCAACTCCCTGGACCTGCGCGGTCTGCTCCGTGGGCGCCGCACGGCCGCCGCACGGGGCAGCGCGCGGGAGGGGGCGGGGGCCTGGCGTCGGCTCGCGCTGGCGGTCATGCGCCGTTCTGTTCTCTTCACGCTCGTGACCGTGACACTGCTCGCCGGTCTGGCGACGCCGTTCGTCGGCGTCGAGTTCGGCATCAACGACCACCGCACGCTTCCCCAGGCGTCCGCCGGCTATCAGGCGTCGGAGCAGCTGCGGACCCGGTTCGACTCACGGGAGACCACCGCCACCCCGATCGTCCTCGACGGCCGTGTGAACGACGCCGCGCTCAGCGAATACGCCGCCACCGTCTCCCGACTGCCGCACGTCAGCCGTGTCGACACCGCACTCGGCAGCTACATAAGCGGGAAGCTCGCCGCCCCGCCGTCGGACGCCTCAGCACGGTTCCGCGCCGAGGACCGTTCGGCGTGGCTGTCAGCCGTCACCGATGTGGAGCCGATCTCGGCCGACGGCACCGCACTCGTCGAGCGCGTCCGCGACCTCGACTCACCCGCCCCTGTTCTGGTCGGGGGCGACTCCGCCACGCTGGTCGACACCCGCGACGCGATCGGTGAACGGCTGCCGTGGGCGGCGCTGATCGTCGCCGTGGCGACCGCGCTGCTGCTGTTCGCCCTCACCGGTTCGGTACTGATCCCCCTGCAGGCGATCGCGCTCTCCCTGATCAGCCTCACTGCGGCCTTCGGCGCCATGGTGTACGTCTTCCAGGATGGGCACCTGCGCGGCCTGATCGGCGACTTCACCACGACCGGATGGGTCGACGTGACCGCGCCAGTGCTGATGTTCTGCATCGCCTACGGCCTCGCCATGGACTACCAGGTATTCCTCCTCTCCCGTATCAAGGAGGAGTACGACCACAGCAGCGACAACACCGCAGCCGTAGCCGCCGGTCTAGAGCGCACCGGCCGCCTCGTCACCGCCGCCGCCGTACTCATCGCGGTCGTACTCGGCGCCCTGGCCATCTCCGGGATCACATACCTGAAGATGCTCGGCGTCGGGCTGACCCTGGCCGTGCTGGTGGACGCGTTCATCGTCCGCACCCTGCTGATGCCGGCCCTGATGCGGCTGTTCGGAAGCGCCAACTGGTGGGCACCGGGCCGGCTGCACCGCCTGCACGACCGGCTGGGCCTGCGTCACTGAACCCGTAGCCGTGTCCGGTCGCATTACCTTCGTCACTGTTTCGCCTGGGCTGCCTACAGCGGCACCGACAGCCCGGGCCTCCATCCGGTGACGCAGGCAGCGAGCGCCGCGACGGCCCGGCAGCTGGGGGACAGCGGCGGGCCGTCGCGGCCGTAGGGGGAGGTGGTGCTCAGCGCGCCTCACCCTTCCGGAGCCGGTCGCCGGGGGTCGGCTCGGCCGTGCCGGAGCGCAGGTCGAGTTCGTGGTGCAGGAGCTGGACCTCCTCGCGCAGCCGCTTGATCTCCGCGTCCGTGCGCATGGGGCGCATGCAGAGGACGTAGGTCAGTGCGAAGGCCGCCGCCGTGGCGAGCAGCGGCAGGACGTAGGCGGTCACGGCGTGCGCTCCCGCGGTCATCCCCCAGCCGGACTTCATCGCCGCCACTCTCGTCGTCGCCGACCGGCGAACTCGTCTGCCGGAAGCGAAATCGGAGACTCGCGCACGGGTTCCTGACTGATCCCCTCCAGGAATCCGCGAACCCGCGCGCCTGGCCGTGCTCGGCCTTGAACATCGGTACAGCGGTTGTAGGCGAGAACGATCCAGGTCGGCTGGCACAGTCACCGGGCGGTCGCACCGGGGTTCTCAGGGAGATCGTCGATCACAGGTGAGGGGCGGCTACCGCCGCCGCGTGCAGGTGGAATTCATGGCTGATGAGCAGGCCCAGGCGCATGGGAAGCTCGCCGAGGAGCCAGCCGAGTGACACCCAGCCGATGCCTCGCGGCGATCCATCGGGACTCCCGCATGGAGGGGTTGTCGGTACGCGCTCTCGCGCGCAAGTACGGCATTAATCGGCGCACTGTCCGGGAAGCCTTGGTCTCCGCGTGGCCCGCGCCACGGAAGAAGCCGCCACCCCGGCGGTCGCCAGGCAGCCGACCAGGCCATGTCCTTGATCAAGGGCCGCACCCGCCGCGGCGAGCTGGGGAAGATCACCAGCGAGGAGAACCGTCTGGAGGAACGCCTCGCCGAGCTGCGCGCTCGCAGGAGCACGCCACATCCCGAGCCCGCCGACGGCAAGCGCAGGCGCCATGAGTGGGACTACGAGCCCAGCGTGGGTCCACGCGTGGGCCCGCGAGAACGGCTACGAGTCAGTGGCTATGGGACGTATGACCATCCTCTGCCGGCTCGGCGGGGGCTTCGGCCGGCCGGTCCTGCTCAGCGGGAGCCTGGTCCTGCTCTGCGGAGGGCTGGTCCTGCTCTGCGGAGGGCTGGTCCTGCTCTGCGGAGGGCTGGTCCTGCTCTGCGGGGGTCTGGGTCGTGGAGCCGTGATCGTGGCTGTGACCGTCGGAGCTGATGGTGCCGGCGAGGGCGGTCATGCCCAGCCAGGTGAGGGCCGAGAGGACGACGACACCGGCCGCGAACGGGCTGACGAGGTGCCGCCAGCGGCCCTTGGAGTCTTTGGCGACGAACGCGACGTACGACATGAGCAGGCCGATGGGGGTCATCCAGGCGCTGCGCTCGGGGAACTGCTCGAAGTGCTGGATGCCGCCGCCGACCAGGCCGACGCCGAAGGACAGCAGCAGGGAGAACGCCACCAGCGAGACTGCCTGGCTCAGCGCCGGACGCTCATCGGCCAGCACGAACTCGTTGACGATGGTGCCGAGGAGGAACACGAAGGCGCCGACGACGCAGATGATCGTGTACAGCGACGGATCGATCGGGTAGTGGACGACGGCGCCGGCGATCAGGGCGGCGCCCATGAAGTAGAGCATCTGGCCGCTGTAGCGAGCCGGGAGCGACTTCTTGTCGAAGGCGGGGCGGCGATGTCTCGAGGGGGGAGTCTGGTGGCGCTCGGGCTGGAGAACGGTGGTCACGCGGGTACGGCCTTTCAGATCTTGGTGTGCGAGAGCAGGCAGAAGCGCGCCGACACCAGTGGTGCGGCGTCACGCTGGTGCAGCTCTCAGCAGCGCAGGATCGAAAGTCGGTGTAGGCACGGTGGATCGCCGGTGCGGCTGATCCAGCGGTGCGCGGGTCGTGCCCATCGGCGAAGCACGCAGAGGACGCGGTTGGAGATCCCGCGCCTGAGGGCGAACGCGAGCGTGCGGCGACAAAGCCAAGCAGCGCCAGGCAGCTGTCTCCGCCTCCGCCGTGGTCGCAGGGGGATTCGTCGTCCCGGCCGTCCGGTGTTTTGGTGGCTTCACCGGGAGCGACGGCAGTGTGGGCGTGCTGAGTCTTGTCCCCGGCGTCAGTGAGGGGCATCGCGGCGGCGTGGCAGCTGTGGGCATGGTGATGTGTGGTCAGGGCGTGCATCGCGAATACGGCAAGCACCACCGCGAAGAGCGTTGCCATCAGCAACGCTCCCGTGCGGTGGCCGCGACGGACCTGGCCTGAAATCACGCTTCAGGACCATAGGCGGGCTTGGTGGCGAAATTGCCAGCCGGAGGCGTCCCCACCCCGTGATGGGAGGAAGATCACATCAGGCGTGGATGCGTCTGCGCGGCGTCACCGCGTGGCTGCACCGCGCTGGCTGGCCCCGCGGCTCGGAGCCGGGTGGCGATCGTCTTCGAGGGCGGCGGCGGTCGAGACGACCAGCCCACCGAGAGGGAAGCCGATACCGACTTCGGCTTGCCAGGGTGACGTCGGGGCGTCGAGGGCGAGGCCCGTTCCTGCTATGAAGCCGTCGAGGGTGTCGGGGCCGGCACTGAAGGCGTTTGAGCCGATTGCGCACCCAGAGTTTCGAGCCGGTCGAGGGCCGTGACGGCGAGGTTGGCCAGGCTGCGCTTGACGTGGGCCATATTCTCTCATCGGCGCTCAGCCACGTGGAGAAGAGCCTGCTCGGCACCGTCGACCGAGCGGACGGCATGAAGCAGCTCACCCTCGGCGGCTGGCCGCTGTACCAAGCGCGGGGGCGCCGGCGCATCGTCAGACGCCCGCCGGATCCTCCTGGACGACCGGCCGCTGCGGCGCCCGTGACTGGTGCTGCCTGCGCCAGCCGTAACGGGTCAGCCCCTTCGGTTTGTACACCGACAGCGTCACGGCGACGAGCAGCACGAGGAGGGCCGCGGCAGCGTCGGCCAGCAGCTGGATCCTCATCCCTACCAGGTCATCACTCGAAAGCGTGGCCCGGGCCGCGGCGTCGGCGACATGGCCGACCACCTGCATGTGTACGAGCAGCAGAGCGGTCGCGACCACGTTGATCAGCAGCTTGATGACGACCCAGTAGTGACGGAACAGACCCCAGGTCGTCCCCAGGGCTTGGACGAGCCCGGTGAACAGCGAGGCGAGGCTGAGGGGAACCAGCGCGAACCAGCCGGTCAGTTCCATCGCCAGGTAGGCACCGCGCACCCTCTGGGGGTCCTGGCCGGCAAGACCCACGGCAGCGAGGACGACGAACACGACGACAGCTCCGAGCCAGCCGACCGAGGAGGTGACGTGTGCGGTGAGGGTGAGCTTGCGGAGGCGGGGGTTCATGGCCATGGCGATCAGTGACCGCCCATCCCGCCACCGACCGCGTGCATGAGCACGAACGCCACCAGCAGCGCGGATCCGGCGGCGATACCGAAGACCTTCACCCAGCGGGGCATGCCGGGATGCGCCGTGGGGCCTTGCGTGTGGTCGGCGGCTTCGGTACGGGAGGGCGAGTCAGCCATGTGTGCGTCCTTGGGTGCTCGATTGCCGGACGGTCGACACCCGCACTTTACGAGACACTCTGTCCATGGTGTCAACCAGGGTGTATCAACATCGCCGCCGCGTACACTGACGCCGTGCCCAAGCTGTGGAACGAGACGATCGAGGCGCACCGCCGCGCGGTGCGCGACGCGATTCTGAACACCACGGCGGAGCTGGCCGCCGAGCGCGGCGTGCGGTCGGTGACGATGTCGCAGATCGCCGAACAGGCGGGCATCGGCCGGGCCACGCTCTACAAGTACTTCCCGGACGTCGAGGCGATCCTGCTCGCCTGGCACGACCGCCAGATCACCGAGCACCTGGCCCAGCTGGCAGAGGTCCGGGACCAGGCCGATGGGCCCGGCGAGCAGCTCGAGGTGGTTCTGAGGGCGTTCGCCCACATCTCGCGCCAGTCCCGCGGACACCACGGCACCGAGCTCGCGGCGTTCCTTCACCGGGACGAGCGGGTCGTCCGAGCACAGGAGCAGCTCCACGGCATGATCCGGGATCTGCTGGCCGAGGGCGCGCAGGCCGGCGTCTTCCGTGCCGACGTCGCACCCGACGAGCTGGCGACGTACTGCCTTCACGCCCTGACCGCCGCTGCCGCCCTGCCCTCCGAAGCGGCGGCGGACCGTCTCGTCACGGTGACCCTGTCCGGGCTGCGCGACGGTCACCCCATGCCGGAAGACCAGAAGCCGACGAGCGGGCACGCGCGCCACGGTCACCACTCAGGGCACTCAGCCCACTGAGCTCACCCGCTCTTCTCCACGAGCCCGCATGGGTTGGGCAGCAGCGTCCTCGAAGTTATTGCAATCTCTTTGCAGCTAACTACTAAATTCCATAGAGAATGGTCTGCGACGTAAGCACGACTCGGATCAAGGACACCGCCATGACCGCTGCGCCCAACCCCCAGCCCGGCCTCGTCCGGCGCATACGCGGAGCACTCACTCCCCGCGAATGGGCCCGGGCCGGCGGCCTGGCAGCAGCGATCCTCGCCCTGCACGTCATCGGCTGGGGCACGCTGCTGTTCTTCGTCGTCCCGCAGCACTTCGACCTGGGCAGCCAGGGGGCGTTCGGCATCGGTCTCGGCGTCACCGCGTACGTGCTCGGCATGCGGCACGCCTTCGACGCCGACCACATCGCCGCGATCGACAACACCACCCGCAAGCTGATCTCCGACGGCCAGCGCCCGCTGTCCGTCGGCTTCTTCTTCTCCCTCGGCCACTCGACCGTCGTCTTCCTGCTCGCCCTGCTCTTCGCGCTCGGCGTGCGCTCGCTCGCCGGACCCGTGCAGGACGACGGCTCCGCGCTGCAGCAGACGCTCGGCCTCATCGGCACCTCGGTCTCCGGGGTCTTCCTCTACGTCATCGCGGCCTTCAACCTCGTCGCCCTGCTCGGGATCCTGAAGGTCTTCCGCCGGATGCGCGCGGGCGGCCACAGCGAGGCGGACCTGGAAGCCCAGCTGAGCAGCAGCGGCGGGGTCATGACCCGGATCCTCGGCCGGGCGACCCGAGCCGTCGGCAAGCCCTGGCACATGTACCCGCTGGGCTTCCTCTTCGGCCTCGGCTTCGACACCGCCACCGAGGTCTCGCTCCTCTTCCTCGCGGCAGGCGCGGCCGGAGCCGGCATCCCCTGGTACGCGATCCTGTGCCTGCCAGTGCTGTTCGCGGCCGGGATGAGCCTGCTCGACACGATCGACGGCTCGTTCATGAACTTCGCGTACTCCTGGGCCTTCTCCAACCCGGTCCGCAAGGTCTTCTACAACATCACCATCACCGGACTGTCGGTCGCGGCCGCACTGCTCATCGGCACCGTCGAACTGCTGTCGATCGCCGCGGAGAAGCTCTCCCTGCACGGCGCCTTCTGGGACTGGATCGGCGGCATCGACCTCAACAGCGTCGGATACGCCGTCGTCCTCCTCTTCGTCGTCACCTGGGCCGCCGCACTGCTGATCTGGCGGTACGGCCGCATCGAGGAGAAGTGGGCACTCGCCCCGCAGTCCACGGGAGACTGACCCGCTGAGCGAGTGGGACACGCCGGGCATCCGGGTGAATCGCACGGCTCCGCATCGGTTACTCGCTGGTTGCACGGAAGGCAGGTTTCGGCACCGTGCCACCGACCGATCGATCGGAGCTTGCATGAACTGCCGAATAACATCCGTGGGCCGTGTGGGTGCGGCTCTGCTGATGGCTGCCGGACTCGCCCTTGCGGCAGCGCCCGCTGCCGTCGCGGACGGCGACAGCGAGTTCAACGAAAAAGAGTTCCTGGCCATGACCGTCGACCATCACTTCGGCGGCGTCCACATGGCCGAGATGTGCGTGCAGAAGACGACTCGGGCGGATCTCAAGGGCCTCTGCTCGGAGATCAAGCACACGCAGTCCAAGGAGATCGCCACGATGCGTTCATGGCTGAAGGCCTGGTACAGCACCGATGAGACACCGAGCGTGCCGCACGAGGCCATGCCGATGATGCACGAACTTGAGGGTCTGTCGGGCCGGGCCTTCGATGTGAAGCTCTCCCAGCACTTCGCCCAGCACCACCGCGAGTTCCTGCCCGAGGCGGACAAGTGCCGCAAGCACGCCAAGCACAGCGAGTTGCGCGACTTGTGCGACACGATGCACAAGACCCAGACGGAGGAGATCGGCAAGTTCGAGGCGGTCATCGCCGGTAAGCCGATCACCGTCGACACAGGCAACGGCGGCCTGGCCACCGCCAGCTCACAAGACGACGTCACCGGCGGAGCCGGGTGGCTGGCCGCCGCTGGTGCGACCGCGGCGCTGGGCACCGCCGCCCTGGGCCGGCGCCTGCGCCGCCAGTGACCGGCGGGCGCGCCGGGCACACCCTGTGGGCGCTGGCCACACTGTCGCTCTGGGTCGTCGCATTGGCGGCCGCCAGCGCCCCGGCGCGCCCTGCCGTCACCGCTGGGGCGGCAACCCTCTGGCCGGTGCCGCCCCAGCGGTCCGCTTCCCACACGACCTCGAGGGCGAGCCCGGTACGCCTGACTCTGGCCCGAGTGGGTCTGGATGCGGCGGTGATGCCCATCGTGGTGAGGGCCGATGGGCGCCTGGCCGTGCCCGATGACGGCAAGACAGCCGGCTGGTGGAAGGACACCGCCCCGCCGGGCAGCCGACAGGGCAGCACCGTCATCGCCGGGCACCTCGACACCCCACGCGGGGCCGCCGTCTTCGCACCCCTGACCCGGGCCAAGCCGGGTGACCGGGTCACGGTCACCACCGAGGCCGCCAGAGTGGGCTACCGGGTTCGGGCGGTCACAGTGCGCCGCGGCGCCGCACTGCCGGGCGAGTTCATCACCACTACCGGGCCGCCCCGGCTCGTGCTGGTCACCTGCACCGGGCCCTACCGCCACGGCAGCGGCTACCGCGACCGCCTCTACGTCGACGCCACCCCGGCCCCGCCGATCGGCAAGCGGAGGCCTTCTGAGGGTCAGGCCCCCTTTCCGAAGACCAGCACCTCCGTGGAGGCGACACCCATGGGCGCCAGGAAGCTGGCCTCCAGGCTGCAGCCGAGGGTCGCGAAGAGGTCCACGCATGTCCGGCGAGGCATGGCGGCTGGGTAGGAGTCGTGCCCCGCGCCGCCCTGCGTCGCCCAGGCGCGTACCGCGGCCGGGTCCAGGCAGGTCTCTGTCATCACGTCGAAGACGATCCGACCGCCGGGTCGCGTGACACGCGCCATCTCGAAGAAGTAGCGGGAGGCGCAGAGGAAGGTCACGGTGTTGAAGACCTTGTGGGCCTGTACGAGGTCGATGCTGCCGTCGGGTGTCGGGGCGAGACTGCTTCCTGCGGTCGGTTGGGCGACCACGCCGAATGTGTCCACCAGGTAGTTGGCCCAAGGCGCTGCCGTCTCGTAGATCTCGTAGCGGTCTGGTGAACACTCCTTCAGCGTCTTCTCCAGGTACCGTCCGGACCCGGGACCGATCTCCAGCACCGTGTTCGGGTTGGCAGCGAAGACGCCGAGGGCGCTTAGTTCATCGATGGTGGACTGGGTGGCGCCAGGCGTCCCGTTCATGACCTCGTCGATGTAGTCACCGACCGACAGACCGGCCGCTCGTGCAGCCCGCACCGTTGCCTCGAACGGGATGAAGTCGTCGATGCCACCCAGGTTGTTGGTACTGCGCACGATGTCGAATCCAGCACGCCCCAAGAGCCGCTTGACCCCCGACTTCAATACTGACGTTCTCCTGCCCGCCGCCCTCATCAGGCACCCCCGGTCGTCTCCACCCTCGGTGTCAGCAGGCGCCCGACCGCCGGGCGCACCTCTTTCGCACCCACGGGCTCCCCACCACCCATCGAGGCAACGCCACCCTACTAAATTACTTAGCACTCTGCGGCTAATGTTGCCCCATGACCGATCCGCGCGCCCCGGAGCTGCCCTCAGCGCCGTGCCAGATACTTCTGCATGGCACGGTGCAGCGTCTTGTTGACGGCCCCCTCAAGCGGCAGCTCCCACTCACCGAGCGTCTCGACGACCTGGCCTCCCGTGCCGAGCTTCCAGCGCATCAGGCCGTACGACCGCTCCTGCGGATCGAGTACGTCGGGCACGCCCCGCATGTCGTACACCTGAGCGCGCAGCGTGTGCGCGTCGCGGAGCATTCGCCACTGCAGGGCATTGCTCGGCCGCACCTCGCGGCGGTGGTCCGCGGACGCTCCCGTCTGGTACCAGGCCCGGCGCCCCGCCAATATCAGCGTGTGGGCGGCGAGCACCTCCCCGTCGTGCCACGCCAGGTACAGCCGCATGCGGCCGGACTCTTCGGCGTTGAGTTCGCGGTACTGGCGCTGGAAGTACTCCAGCGAGCGGCCGAGCCGGAAGCCGTCGCGCTGCTCGGTGAGCTGCAGCAGCCGGTAGAACTCCGGCAGATAGTCGGCCGTACCGACGCAGGGCTCGACGTCGGCCTTCGCCGCCTTCTTTATGTTGCGCCGCCACTCCTGGTTCAGCCCCGCCCACAGGTCGTCGAGGGTGCGGCCGGCCAGCGGTACCTCGAAGAGGTAGCGGGGCTGTGCGTCGCCGGCGTTCCCCTCCTCGCCGCAGCGCCGCCATCCGCCCGCCCGCAGCCGGTCCGCGACGGCGGCGCCGACCGGGTCGACGAGGTCCGGCAGCACATCGCCGACACGGCGCCCCGGACCGACCGCCGCCTTGAGGGTCGCGGCGTTCCAGCGGCGGTACGGCAGCGGCGGCCCCATCCGCACCGCGAAGGCGCCGGCCGACCGCAGATGGTCCAGCAGCGGCTGAAGCAGGTGCGGCAGCCGCGGGTCCGCCCAGTCCAGCACCGGCCCTTCCGGCAGGTAGGCGAAGTACCGGCGCGTTCCGGGCAGTGGCCGGTACAGCACCTGGGCGGCGCCGCACTGGCGTCCGGAGCTGTCGAACCAGCCGAGCCGTTCCGCCTTCCAGCCTGCCTTCACCGCGGCCCAGGACGGGTACTGCAGGAAGCTCGCCTGTCCGGGGAGAGAGTCCAGATATCCCAGGTGCCGCTCGGTGGTGGTGCTGCGCACCACGTAGCTGCGGGTGTGCGTGGTTTCGGACATCTGCGCCTCTGTCACGGCCATGTGGGAGGTCTCCTCGATCTGTTCCGTACTCCTCCGCCGGGAGGGCGGCGGGACAGACCCGCCTGTCTCTTGCACGCGTGGCGGCCCCGGGTTGTGGCGGGGAATTTCGCTGAGTTGCCCGAGTGGCGGGGAGGACACACGGCGTGACGGCTCAGGAACAGGCGGAGGCCGCCGCCGGCGCGGCTCCGAAGGCCGGCTCGGCGCGCCGGCTGCGCGGCGGGGCCGTGATGATGCTGGGCTCGCTGACGTCGCGGGCCACCGGGTTCGTCCGCGGTGCGGTCGTGGTCGCGGCCCTGGGTACGGCGTTGCTCGGCGACGCCTACAACGTCGCCAACACCGTGCCGAACATCGTCTACATCCTGCTGATCGGCGGGGCGCTGAACTCGGTGTTCGTGCCGGAGCTGGTACGGGCGGCGAAGGAGCACGCGGACGGCGGAGCCGCCTACACCGACCGGCTGCTCACGCTCTGCCTGACCGCCCTGACCGCGATCACCACGCTCGCGGTCCTCGCCGCGCCCTGGGTCGTCTCCGCGTACACCGACTACACCGGCGCCCAGCGCGACCTGACCGTCGCGCTCGCCCGCTACTGCCTGCCGCAGATCCTCTTCTACGGCGTGTTCACCGTGCTCGGCCAGGTCCTCAACGCACGCGACCGGTTCGGGGCGATGATGTGGACCCCGGTCCTCAACAACGTCACCGTGATCGCGGTGTTCGGGCTCTATCTGGTGATCGCCCGCACCGCGAGCACGGCGGGCGAGGTCACGGACGGCCAGCTGCTCCTGCTCGGCCTGGGCAGCACGGCGGGCATCGCCGTCCAGGCACTGGCACTGCTGCCGTCGCTGCGCGCGGCCGGTTTCCGGTGGCGGCCGCGGTTCGACTGGCGCGGATCGGGGCTCGGGCGTCCAGTACGGGCCGCCGTGTGGACACTGCTGCTGGTCCTGGTGAACCAGGTCGCGTACTGGGTGGTGACCCGGCTGTCCACGTCCGCCGGGGTGCGCGCAGTCGCCGAGGGCGTCAGGGAGGGCGTCGGTTATACCGCGTACAGCAGCGCCTATCAGCTGTGGGTGGTGCCGCAGGGGATCATCACCGTCTCCCTGGTCACCGCGCTGCTGCCGCGGATGAGCCGCGCCGCCACCGACGGCGACCTGGCGCAGGTGGCCGCCGGCCTGTCCCGGACCCTGCGCACGACAGCGGTGGCGATCGTGCCCGCCGTGTTCCTCTTCCTGGTGCTCGCGCCCCAACTCGCTGGCCTCGCCTACCAGTACGGGCAGGTGAGCGACGCCGACGCCAAGGCGATCGGCTGGGTGCTGGCGGCGTTCGCGCCCGGGCTGGCGGCCTTCTCCGCCCAGTACGTGCTCTCCCGCGGCTTCTACGCACTCGGCGACACTCGCACGCCGTTCCTGCTGACCCTGGTCATCGCCGGCGTCAACGCGGGGCTGTCCGTGACCTCGTACGTCGTGCTGCCCGCGCGCTGGGCGGTCACCGGCATCGCGGCCGCGTATGCCATCGCCTGCACGGCGGGCCTGTGCTGCACCGCGTTCGTGCTGCGGCGCAGGCTGGGCCATTCCCTGGAGCGGGCGCTCGGCACGCACCTGCGCCTCGGCGTCGCGTGCCTGCCGGGCGCTGCCCTGGCGTACGCGGTGAGCGGCTGGTTCACGGAACGACTGGGCGGCGATCTCGCGGGGGACGCGTCGGGCCTGGTGGCCGGCGGCGTCCTGATCGGTCTGTCGGTCGTGGCGTTGGCGGGCCCGCTGCGCATCCCCGAGGTCGGTGAGCTCGTTGCGCCACTGACTCGCCGTTTCGGATCGAGCGGCCGTCACAGGAGGGGGCGATGACGGACAGCCAGGATCAGGCATCGGCCGCCCGCCGGGACTTCGAGCGCTTCTACGCCGAGAGCGTCAAGCGGCTCGTCACGGTGGTGTACGCCGTGACGGGCGACCTCGGCGAGGCGGAGGACGCGGTCCAGGAGGCGTACGCCAGGGCCTGGACGCGCTGGGAGCAGCTCGTCGCACAAGGGGATCCCACGCCGTGGGTGCGCACGGTCGCCCTGCGTCTGGCGGTCAGCTCCTGGCGCAGGGCCCGCAACCGACTCCGCGCCCACTTCCGGCACGGTCCGCCACCCGACCTGCCCGGCCTCGCACCCGACCACGTAGCCTTGGTCGCCGCACTACGGCACCTCAACCCCGAACAGCGGCGCGCCGTGGTCCTGCATCATCTCCTCGACCTCCCGGTGGAGGAGGTCGCCCGCCAGACCGGGTCGACGAGCACGGCGGTACGCTCGCGGCTCATGCGGGCCCGCCGTGTCCTCAGTACCCATCTCACCGACTCGCCGGACACACCGACGGCCCGGGCAGGCCGTACCGCGGCCACCGCACAGCCCCGGCAGGAGGTCCTCCCCCATGAGTGACGAAACCCGCCGTCCCCCGCAGGACGACCTCGGCACGCTGCTCCACGGCTACGCCGACGAGGCCGAGCCGCTGATCACCGTCAGCGGGGGCGTCGCCGACGTGCACAAGCGCGTACGCCGCCACCGGACCCGCCGCCGGCTGGCGGTCACCACGGCGGGCTGCGCCGCCCTGCTCTCCCTCGGCCTCTGGGGCATCCCGCCTCTGCTCGATGGCGCATCCGCCGACCGTCCCGAGGAGACCAGCCCCGGCCTGGTCTCGGCCGCCTCGATCCTGCCCGCACCGGACAGCGGTGGCGGCCTCCCCCGTACAGATCTGCTGTCCCCCTCCGCCCTGCCCTGGAACGCCGCCTATCACTGGCGGACCACAACCACCAGTAACAGCGCCACCACTCCCCTGCCCACCGGGGGGACGGAGGACTGCGCTCTGCGGTGGTTCGACGGTACCGGCGCCGAGGAGCAGATCGCCCGTTCCTACAGAGGTGGCAGCGATGCGACCGCACAGCACCGCATCGTGGCGTACACGGACAACTCCGCCGCCCAGCACGTCGTCGGGCAGCTGGCCGAAGCCCTGCACAAGTGCGGCTGGCACCAGACCCGAAGTCCCCATGCACAAGACCACGACTCGAAAGCGCCTGCGCTCTACGAATACGTCCTCACCCACGGTGCGGAAGCCCCGCTGCGCGTCACGCTGGTCCAGTCCGACCACCGGGTCGCCGTGCTCGTACTCGCCACCCCGCAGGTCGCCGACCACGCCCACACCGATCCGCGGACGGAGAACTGCCTGGAGGAGACCATGAACTCCGCGCAGCCGCACGCCCCTTCGCCATCTGCGACCGGGCATTGCTGAGCCACGCCCTCCGGGCATGCGGTGCGGCACCGTCACGCCTTCGGTACGTGTCCGCCGAGCCTCAGAGCCGACACCAACGCATCGGCGAACCGGCCGGGGTGGGTCACGTGGCCGAGGTGGCCGCCCGGCATCTCGATCACGTCCCGGCCGATCCTGGGTCCCAGGGCGACGGTTGCGTCATGAGCGGGATAGCCGTGTGATTCCCGCCCCGCCGCGAGAACGACCCGATCGGCGTGCGCAGTGAGGACATCGACGTCGAGTTCAACCGCTGGGTACTGGCGCAGCTCGTGCTCGAACCAATAGGTGGCGTTGGCAAGAAGGTACTTGCCCTTCTTGGGATCCTTCGCCCGTAGCGCGGCCATGGCCTGCCGATCCGGCTCCGCGAAGGCTTCTTCACGGAACCTCTCAAGTGCCGGCTGGACGCCGGATCGGCGGTAGAGGCCGTACAGCTCAGTGAAGAAGTCGGCCCACCTCTGGCCGTCGGGCAGGAGTTTCACAGCCGGTGGCTCGTACGGCACAAGTGTGTGGACCGTGGAGGGGTGCCGGGCGAGGAGTTCCAGGGCGACGAGTCCTCCGGAGCTGCTGCCGAAGACGGTCGCGGGGTCGTCGCTCAGGTGCTCGATCAGGCGCCGGGCGTCGTCGGCGTCGGTCTCGAGGCGGCGGTCGTAGTCCTGCGGACCATCGAGTCGGCTCCGGGAAAAGCCGCGCCGGTCGTAGGTGACGACGGTGTGGTGCGCCGCCAGGTGGTCCGCCACCGCTCCGAAGGCGTCGGCGTCGCCGTTGGCGCCCGGGATCATGAGCATGAGCGGGCCGCTGCCACGGGTCTCGTAGTAGAGCTGTGCACCGGGAACGTCGAGGTGCTCATAGGTGCCTCGCTTCCATTTCTCGTTTCCGCGAGCAGGCGATGGCCCGCGTCCACGTCACCGGCTACGCCTGCGGCGGTGGTGCGCGACGAAGCCGCCCATCCCGATGACCTTCGCAACGACGACCGCCACGACGACGGCACCGGCGCCCCAGCCCAGCCATTGCGAAGCCGCCAGCACGGAGCCGCCCAGCACCAGGTGCGCGACGACCAGCAGTGCCACGGCTCCGACAACCGCCCTGACGGTCCAGCGGCGGGTCATGCCGCCTGCGTGACCGTGCTCCTTCTGATGCGGGGCGTCCGCCTGGTCACCCGCGCCGGGGAGAGTGCTGGGCTCTTCGGGTTGTTGCCAGGCCACCGTCAGGTGGTCACGCCTGCCGATCTTCTCGATGCGTGCGGCGATGAGATCCCGCATCCGCTGCAGGTCCCCCTCGGTGGCGGCCTCGAGGTGCAGCACGAGGGCATCCGGGGTGGCCCGCAAGGTCCACTGGCCCAGGCTGAGGAGGACGGTCCCGTGGGTGTCGGACCATTCGACGTGATGCACCTCAGGGGGCTTGTGCGTGCCACCGACGCCGCGCGCGCCCTGCCGATAGTGGGGGTGGCGTTCCATCTGCTGGGCATGTCGGCAGAGTTGGTCGAGGTAGCGGCTTGCGCGTTCGGTCTCGACGCTGGCTTCCGCGGTCAGCATGGCGTTCCTCTCCGGACCGCTCACAGGAGTTCAGATCCTGGTGAGGGCGACGAGCCAGGCCCGGATCCCTTCCGGGTCCGTGGTGATGTCGATCGTGCTGGGGTCGATGGAGTCGATCAGCCATCCTTCGGCGAAGGCGGCCTCGATCTCGGCTCGCGTGAGCTTGTGCACTCGTCCCCACTCGCCGGCCTGCCGGTCGCTGAAGCACAGCATGAAATACCGGCCGCCCGGGCGGATCACGGCCCGCAGGCTGTCGACGTAGGCGGCGCGGTCGTCGCCGTCGAAGATGTGGAAGAGCCCGCAGTCGAGCACGGTGTCGAAGGTTTCGCGCAGGTCGGCCAGCTTCAGGGCGTCCCCGTGGAGGAACCGCGCCATGCGGCCCCGCTCATGCGCCTTCTGCTCGGCGGCGCGCAGGGCCCGGGAGGCGAGGTCGACGCCCGTGGCATCCAGGCCGAGCCCGGCGCACATGAGCACGTGCTCTCCGGTCCCGCAGCCGACGTCCAGCACCCGGCCCCGGATGGCACCCGCCTCAGCGAGAGCCAGGAACGCCGGCTGCGGCCGGCCGATGTCCCAGGGCGGCGGGCTGGCGTAAAGGTCGTCGGGCTCCGGCCGCTCCTCGGAGCCGGAGCCGAGGTGGTGGGGGTAGCGGGGTGAGCCGCCCATGCCGGTGTCCTTCCGTCGCGTCGGAAGCTCCGGATCGCTGTCCGGACCTCATGTACACCCATCAGCTTTATCGAGACACTATGTCTCTGTCAATCCAGAGTGTCTCTCCAGCGGCGCGATGTATGACTCCAGGACCGCCGATGCGGGAAATCCGAAAGTGGGAGCCACGCGGAGTGGTTGGCACTGAGGCCGGTGACACAGCACCGTTCGGACTCGCTATGATCACGCCGTGCTCACGGACCAGACGGCCACAGCCCTGCCGCGAGCCCGCACGCGGGCTCCGCAGCTGACCCGTCTCGCGTGGCTCGCGATGCTGCTGTTCAGCCTGCTGCTCGCACACGGACTGCAGGGCGAGAGTGCCGCCGGGCACCTCGATGCAGGCGTTTCCGCATCGCTTCTCGTCCACGACACGGAGTCCTCCGCCGATCACGATCAGCGCGAGCACGAGGACGGCGAGTCCGAGGAGTCCGCACACAACAACTGCGCGCCCGGCCAACCGGACGACGCGCTCCCCGTACCATCCCCCGGCACTTCACCAGCGGTCGACCACTGCCACGTGTCGCCGCACTCCGGCATCCGTGCCGACATCGCCGCCCCGGGCACCAGGCCTCCGGGTGCGACAACCGTATTGCGTATTTAGACGGACCTAGGCGGGCAGGAGCCCTCCCCCCTGCCGGGTGGGGTGCTGCCCACCTGCGTCCAGGCATACGCCTGCGCCAGCTCCATGAAGGGCTTCGCACGCCCTGCCCAGCCAGGCAGTGAGCATCACGCCTTCGCCTTCAGCCGAGCACCGGGTTCCTCACCCGCGCCCTGCCCCACCAGCCGTCTTGCCCGTTTCCCTATCCTCCGAGCCGCCGAAAGGCCCCTGCCTTGTCCCTCGTCACCGAACGCCCCGCACCCTCCGCGCCTCAGCCGCGCCCTGGTGGCGGCAGAGCCGCCGCCCGTCGGGGGCGCCGCCGCCGCGCCCGCAAGCCTGCACCGCTCGCGGGCCGCTACATCGGATACGTGCTGTACTTCGTAGGAGCGGGCCTCATCAGCGGCGCCGTGGTGCATCACCCGCTGGATCCGGCCCGGTACACGAAGATCGCCGTCATCGGCGTCCTGGTGTTCCTGGTAGCGACGCTGGTCAACGAGTTCCTGCTCGCCGCCAACCGGCCGGCGCTGCCGCGCGCGATCCTCATCATCGCGGCCTCACTGCTGCTCTCGTTCGGCATAGGCATGCTCAGCGGCGGGCTGCAGCACTTCGAAGACTTCCCCGCCCGCGGTGCCGTGCTCGTCCCTCTGGGGATCACGGTCTCGTTCATCGCCTTCGTACTCAAGGACCCGGAGTCGTCCTGGCGTCGCATCTTCGGCCCTCTGGGGCTCGCCGTCCTCCTCACCGCCACCGTCAGCTTCTTCGGCCTGCGCACCATCGCCGAAGGGCTCGGCGAAGCCTCCGGCGAGAGCGGGCACAGCCATGGCGAAGGTGCGGAGGAGGAAACGGACGAGCACGAAGCCGGGCAGGAGTCCTCCGCGCCCTCCTCCGAACCCGCGGCGCCGGAGACGGCCGCCTCTACCGAGGCGGAATCCGGCCACACGGAGGACGGCCACAGCCACTGAGGCCGAGGGCGACAGAATGAACCACCTACTAAGTCACTTAGCTCCAGTCGGGTAACGTGGGCGCCGCGCCCCAACACGGGCGCGAACCAGAGGGGGGATATGACCGGATACAGCGGCGCCTACACCCCGCACAGCATCATCAGCGCCATCCAAGTCGCATCAGACACGAAGGAGGACCAGAGCGGTCTCGTCTCATGGGCCTCCGCCGCCGGCATCATCGCAATGGTGCTGGTCGTTGCCCTGGCGGTGTTCCTGACGGTAGAGCTGGCGTGGAGGGAGCGGCGACAGCGCAGACGAGAAGAGCGGACGGAGCCGCGACCCCCACAAGGGTGAAACCTCACGGTAACCATACGGCGCACCGCGTACGGTTAATGTACTAATGAACTTAGCGGAGCACTTGTCTTCGCGGCGCAGCCCCTCGCTGCACAGAACGACGTACGACCAGGAGCTGAACGCCGTGTCACGAGGCAAGCGGGTCTGGGCCGTGTTCGCAGCCCTCGCCGCCGCGTTGCTGGCGCTTCAGCTCTTCACGCACACGGCGCCCATGGCGGTCGCCCACGCGCAGGAGACGACGACGTCTCAAGGCGAAGCCGCGGTCTGCGGCGACGCGCACGGCTCCGAGGAGATGTCCGAGCACCGCCTGACCCGCGACCGTCAGCGTGCCGACGAGTACGCCCCGGACGGCCCTTCGTACAGCAGCAGCCAGGTCATGGACGCCGACGCGGTCGTGGCATCGCCGACAATCTCGGCGGCCAGAGACACACTCCGCCCGTCAAGACCGGTCACGGACCTCTCACCGGCGGCACTCCAGGTCTTCCGCTGCTGATCCGCCCCACGGGCGGCAAGCGTCATTCCGGGCGGCCGGGGCCAGATTCCCGCCGTCTCGCACCCCTCGCGCGCTCACCCAGCGCCCCGGGCGCTATCTCCTGCCCGCCGCAGTGACATTCCACCCCTGACAACCGACGCACCCTTGTGGTGCGCCCAGACGCGCCTTGGCGCGCCCAGGAGGCATCTCACATGCAACCCCTCATCGACTACGCCCGCACATTCCGGCACCAGACCGCGGCCCGTCCCGAGGAGTTCGCCCGCCTTGCCGAAGGCCAGGCCCCGCAGGCCCTGTTCATCACCTGCTCCGACTCCCGGGTCATACCGTCCCTGATCACCGGTGCTCGCCCGGGCGAGCTTTTCGAGCTGCGCACCGCCGGCAACATCGTCCCTCCGTATGGGTCGGGTCAGCCGTCCGGTGAGGCCGCCACCATCGAGTACGCCGTGGAGGTGCTCGGTGTCACCGATGTGGTCGTCTGCGGCCACTCCCACTGCGGTGCCGTCGGCGCCCTCGTGCGCGGCGACGACCTGAACTCCGTCCCCGCCGTCCGTGACTGGCTCGCGCACGCCGCGCCCCGGCAGGACGGCACGAAGAGCCAGGACGACCCCGCGGTCGCCGATGCGGTGCAGTCGCACGTTCTTGCGCAGATCCTCAGGCTGCGCTCGTATCCGTGCGTCGCGCGGCGGCTCGACGCGGGTGAACTGCGCCTGCACGCCTGGTTCTACGAGATCCACACCGGCACCGTGCTGGCTCACGAGCCGCACGCCGACACCTTCGTCGCGCTGTGAGCGCGCACAGGAGGGCCGCCGGTCAGGCGTCGCCCCACAAGCAGGGCGGGCAGCGGCGTCGCACGAAGGCCGCAGGCTCCGGATCCACTCTGCGGCAGGACTTCGCCGCCTCGCTCGTCGTCTTCCTCGTCGCCCTGCCGCTGTGCGTGGGCGTCGCCGTCGCGTCCGGCGTGCCGGCAGAGCTCGGACTTGTCACCGGCATCGTGGGCGGCCTTGTCGCCGGCCTGCTGCCCGGCAGCAGCCTCCAGGTGAGCGGTCCCGCCGCGGGGCTGACCGTGCTGGTCTTCGAAGCCGTCAGGGAATTCGGTCTCCCGGCCCTCGGTGCCATCGTGCTCGCCACGGGTCTGCTTCAACTCCTCATGGGGGCTCTGAAGTTCGGGCGTTACTTCCGGGCGATCTCGGTGGCGGTCGTCGAGGGCATGCTGGCCGGAATCGGCCTGGTGCTGATCGCGGGCCAGCTGTACTCCATGGCAGGGATCAAGGCTCCCGCCGAGGGGCTGGCCAAGATCGCCGGGTTGCCGGGGATGCTCGCCGATGCCGCGCAGTCGCCCGGCGCGCGAGCCGCTCTCGGCCTGGGTGTGGGCACCATCGCCGTACTCGTGCTGTGGAAGAAGCTGCCGAAGGTGGTTCAGGTCGTCCCAAGCCCCCTCACCGCCGTCGGACTCGCGACGGCCGCCTCGGTGTTCCTCTCCCTGCCGGTGGCCAAGGTGGAGGTGCGGGGTCTGCTGGGCGCCATCCAGCCTCCGACGCCCGACAGCTTCGGTCGTCTGATGGACGTCAGTCTCCTCGGTACCGTCCTCGCCTTCACGCTGATCGCCTCAGCCGAGAGCCTGTTCAGCGCCGCCGCGGTGGACCGGCTGCACGACGGGCCGCGTACCCAGTACGACAAGGAGCTGATGGCGCAGGGCGCGGGCAACACCGTGTGCGGACTGCTTGGCGCGCTGCCGATGACCGCCGTCATCGTGCGCAGTGCGGCGAACGTTCAGGCGGGCGCCCGCACCAAGGCGTCCCGGGTCCTGCACGGCGTGTGGCTGCTGCTGTTCGCGGCGCTCTTCCCGGCGGCGCTGGGAGTCATCCCGATCCCCGCCCTCGCGGGCGTCCTCGTCTACTCGGGCTTCAAGCTGATCCCCGTCAAGGAGATGAAGGAGCTGTGGCGGGAACACCGCGGCGAGGTCGTGATCCTCGTCGTCACCGCGGTGTCGATCGTCGCGGTGAGCATGTTCGAGGGCGTGCTCATCGGCCTCGCCCTCGCCGTGATCAAGACGGCGTGGGATGCCTCCCACGTCCGGCTGGAGATCGTCGACAAGGGCGCCGGTCCCATCCAGACGCACCTGATCGGGAACGCCACCTTCCTGCGACTGCCGAAGATCCTCGACAGCCTGGAGGCGCTGCCGCAGAACCGCCCCGTCGAGGTCGACCTGTCCGGAGTGCACCACCTCGACCACGCCTGCCGTACGGCCCTGCAGAACTGGGCGGCACGGCACAGCGCGACCGGCACCGAGCCCGTGAAGGTCACGTCGGGCGTGTGACGGACTGAGTCCGCTGCGGTACCGGGACCCGCTTCCGCTACCGCAGCGGACTACCGGGCCCCTGCTCAAACCCCAGGCGTACTACGCTCGCATAGTAGGAACGGTCCTGGAAGGGTGGCGCGGTGGTCCTCGGAGCACTTGAGGGCGAGGTCATGCGGGTCTGCTGGAATGCGGAACACCCGGTCACCGTTCGGGAAGTGCTCGACGGGCTGAACAAGGGCCGCGCCCAGCCACTCGCATACACGACCGTCATGACGGTGATGAGCCGACTCGCGGAGAAGGACGTGCTCAACCGCACTGCTCAGGGGCGCAGTTATGCGTACTCCCCCGCGGTGCCGGACGAGGCCGCACTCGCCGTACGCGAGGTACTGCGCACCCATGGAGACGCCGCGATCACGCACTTCGCCGCCGAGGCGGTCCACGATCCGGGCCTCCGCGACCGGCTGCGGCGCCTGTTGGAGGAATCGCCGTGACCGGCGCCGCGGTGCTCGACCGCGGGAACCGCGCCTTCTGGACACTGGTCGCCGCATCCGTGGCCATCCGTGCCGCGGTGGCCTATGCCGCATGTTGCCTGACCATGGCGCTCGCGTGGCAGGTGGGGCATCGTGGCACGAGCGCCCTGCTGACCGGTACCGCCTGGGCAGGCACCGTGCTGTTGGGTCTTTCGGTCGCCGGTGGCGCGCGGTCGACCGTCGGTCTCTGGAAAGGGCTGCGGGCGACGCGCGCCGTGAGCCAGGAGGTGCGGGCTCGCGGCGACAGCACCACAGTGAGCGCGTCCGAAGTGGGTGATGCGGCCGCACTCGCGGGCTTGGCAGGCCGTGTCACTGTGGTCGACTCCAAGGCGCCGTTCGCGTTCACGTACGGCCTGCTCCGCCCCCGGGTGGCGGTCAGCATCGGTCTGACGACGACCGTCACCGAGCGCGAACTGCACGCGGTGCTCGCCCATGAGGCCGCTCACGTCCGCGGTCGCGACCCGCTCCGGGCGTTGATCGCCGGCCTCCTGACGGCGCACCACTTCACCCTTCCCCTGCTGGGCCACCTGCGGGCAGCCTTCGCCGCCGACCGAGAACTCACGGCCGATCGCCGGGCGGTCGCCCACTGCGGTACGCCTGCGGTCGCCGGTGCTCTGCTCAAGGTGTCCGCCGTGCCCGGCTGGGCGCTCGCCGTACCGGCCAGCGCCATGGCAGCTCCCGACCTGCTCGACGCCCGCATCGCCCAGCTGGAAGACGGACACCCGCCGCGCCTGGCACCGCCCGCCCGATGGCGGGTGGCCTCCTCCGTCGCCGGGGCCGCCGTCTACGCCTGGGCACTGGCAGGTTCCGCGGCGCTGGTCGCGGCAACTCCGTTGAGCTGCATGCCCGTCGGGGCCTGACCCATCTACTACACACCCATAGTATCTACTACGTGCGCGTAGTAGCTTGACGGGTGTCGCTGACTGATGAGGAGTTGCCGTCATGCCCACAGCCGCAGCCAAGCGTCCGAAGGTCAAGCACCCTTTCTTCGCTCGGATCTACCCGAGGATCAACGCCTTCTCCGAAACCCACGGCGGACTTGACCACCGCAAGGAACTCCTCGCGGACACCGAGGGCCGTGTCATCGAGGTGGGTGCGGGCAACGGCGCCAACTTTCGCCACTACCCCGCCACAGTGGAGAAGGTCATCGCAGTGGAGCCGGAACCACGCCTGCGCGAGCTCGCGACGCGGGCGGCGGCCGAGTCGTCCGCGCCCGTCGAGGTACGCGAGGGCCGGGCGGAGGAACTGCCGGTGCCGGACAGCTCGGTCGACGGAGTCGTCGCCTCACTTGTCCTGTGCAGCATCGCCGACGTCCCCGCGGCGCTGGCGGAGGCGGCTCGGGTCCTGCGACCGGGAGGGCGCCTGTACTTCTACGAACACGTACGCTCGGCCGATCCGCGGTTCGCCAAGAAGCAGCGCAGGATCAACATGGTGTGGCCGCTGCTGACCGGCGGCTGCAACCTCGACCGGGACAGCGAACAGGCCATCAGGGACGCCGGTTTCACCGTCGAGCAGGCGCGGCGCTTCGACTTCCTCATCAACGGCCGTACGACACCCAGCTCCCCGTGCGTCATCGGGGTCGCACGCAAGCCGGAGAACTGAGGCGCCCACCGCACGACGCCTCCGGACGCGCCCATCGGCCAACCGATGAGCCCGCCCGGACGGCGCGAGGTGAACCTCAGGCCTTGTAGGCCACGTTCGCCATCATCCCGGCCTCGCCGTGGTAGGCGTTGTGGCAGTGCAGCATCCACTGGCCCGGGTTGTCGGCGTCGAAGAAGACGGACAGCTTCTTCTTGGGCAGCACGATCGCGGTGTCCTTGCGCGGCCCGGAGTCACCGATCTGGTACGTGTGGCCGTGCAGGTGCATCGGGTGCCACATGTCGGTGTCGTTGAAGAAGTCGAGCCGTACGCGCTGGCCCTCCTCGATGAGGATCGGGTTCCCCTGGGGGTCCTTCATGTCGAACGGCCTGCCGTTGATGGCCCAGTTGTACTTGTCCATGCCGCCGGTCAGCTTGATCTGGTGCGTCACGTCGGTCTTGGCCGACTTGAACCGCACGTCGTCGGCGGCACGCAGCTGGGACGCCGACATGATCATGCCGTCCAGTTCCTTCGGACGGACGGTCGGCTTCGGCGCGCTCCCGGAGCCCGTACGCACCAGAGCGAAGCCGTTGGCGTTCTTGCCCTCGGCCAGGGCGACGAGCGGGAAGACACCGTCGCCGAGGGTGACGAGGACGTCGTAACGCTCGCCCATGCCGATCAGCAGGGCGTCGACTTCCTGGTGCTGGACCGGGAAGCCGTCGGTGTGGGTGATGGTCATCTTGTGACCGCCGAGGGCGACGCGGTAGGCGGTGTCTCCGCCCGCGTTGATGATGCGCAGCCGGACCTTCTTGCCGGGCTTGCCGGTGTAAACGTCCGGGTCGGTGGCCACCCGGCCGTTGATCAGGTGGTGCGGGTACTTGACGTCGCCGGCGTCGCCGCCGAGCAGTTCACTCTCGGCGCCCATGAGCATGAACTTCATCGACATGCCGCCGGACGAGGCGGACGGGGACGGGGAGTCCTCCCCCATGTCCATCCCGCCCATGTCTCCCATGTCGTGGCCTTCCATGCCGCTGGAGCTGGGGCTGCTGCCGTCGCCCATGTCCATGCCGCCCATGCCCTGCCTGAGTTCGGCGAAGACCTCGTCCGGGGTACCGGTGACGCCGTCGACCCAGTCGTCGAGGAGGACGACCCACTCGTCGTCGTACGCGAGGGTCTCCTTGGGGTCCTCGATGATCAGCGGGGCGTACAGACCGCGGTCGAGCTGGACGCCGACGTGTGGGTGGAAGAAGTACGTGCCCGGGGCGTCGGTGATGAACTGGTAGGTGAAGGTGGAGCCGGCCCGGACGGCGGTCTGGGTGGCCGGGGGCACGCCGTCCATGTCGTTGCGCAGGGCGATGCCGTGCCAGTGGATGGACGTGGTGGTCTTGTTCGGGAGCTGGTTGGACAGCTCGGCCACAAGGGTGTCGCCGACGGAGAGCCGGATCTCCTTGCCCGGGGTGCGTCCGTCGAATGCCCAGGTCTTGGGCATGACGCCGCCGCCCAGGTCGATCATGGCGGGTGCCGCGGTCAGGGTGAGCTTCTGCTGGCGTCCGGTGCTCTTGCGCTTCTTCTCCCCCGCGGCGACCGCCGAGCCGGAGGGGTTGACCAGGGCATTGCCGCCATCGGAGCCGCTCCCGCTGCTGCAGGCGGCAAGAGCGCCGGCACCGGCGACTCCCAGTCCGGCGAGCAGGACGGAGCGGCGATTGATGCTGTTCATGGGTTGTGTCCTCTGTTCTCGTAACTGCCGACGTGGTCGCGGAGGGACGGCACATCGCGCGCCGTCCGGGGCGGCCTATATACGCAGCAGGGAGAGAACGGACAGGTCGGGCGGGGCGCGGCCGACCGTACCGACGGGCACGGATGCCGCCACGGCCTCGGGAAGGTCCGTGAGCGGTGAGAACTCGTTTTCGGCGGGGGCGACGAGTTGCACGGAGCCGATGCTCGCCGTGGTGCAGTGCTGCATGTCGGGCGCAGCGCAACCACCGGCGTCCATGCTGTGCGAGGAGGACGGCTCCCAGGCGGTCGGCGTCGCCTCGCCCGGCATGGTGTGGCCGGCATGGGCAGCACCCTGCATGGGGGCGCCATCCATCACGGCCATGGACGAAGCGCTCATCATGCGCGAGGCGCCCGTCGCAGCAGTCTCGTGGTGGACGAGCACGGCCAGCGCGACGAACAGGGCGAGGAACGCCCCATACGTCCAGCGGACGGCACTGCCGCCCCTGTGAGCTGCCTGTATCGCCACGGTCTCCACCCTGGTCGCGCTTGCGGACGCCGACGTCGGAATCTTACCCCCTGGGGGTACCTTACAGGGGTCGACGGACTGATGAGATCTTCAGTTGGTCGGCAGTCCTCCGTAGGAGTGCAGACCGGTGATGAGGATGTTGACGCCGTAGTAATTGAAGACGAAGGTGGCGAACGCCACCAGTCCGAGCACCGCCGCGCGCCGTCCCTTCCACCCGGCGGTGGCCCGGGCGTGCAGGTACGCGGCGTAGGCGACCCACGTGATGAAGGCCCAGGTCTCCTTGGGGTCCCAGCCCCAGTAGCGGCCCCACGCGGCTTCCGCCCATACCGCGCCCGCGATGACCGCGAAGGTCCACAGAGGGAAGACGAGGCCAGTCAGGCGGTAGGCCAGCTTGTCGAGCGTCTGGCTGGACGGCAGCCGCCGCCACAGCACAGCGCCTCGTCCCTCAGCCCCGCCCCCGGCGACCGCCCGTTCCCAGCGGTCGCGCACCAGGTACAGGATGCTGACGACGGCCGCCGTGTGGAACACGCCGCCCGAGATGATCGCGGCGGAGACGTGGATCCACAGCCAGTACGAGTGCAGGGCGGGCACGAGCTGTGCGGAGTCGACGTACAGCACCGACACCGCGAGGCCGAGGGTGAGCAGGACCGAGAAGAGGACCGGAACCCCCAGCCACCGCACAGGTCTGCGGGCCGCGAGCAGGCCGACGTACGCGGCCGATGCCATCAGGGCGAAGGCGGTGGAGAACTCGTACATGTTGCCCCACGGCGGCCGGCTCACCGCGAGGCCGCGGGCCAGCACCGAGCCGAAGTGGAGCAGGAGCGCCAGCACGGTGAGTGAGACGGCGATCCGCCCAACGAGGTCGGCCCGGGGACTGCCACCGGCCGCTCCGGGGCCGTCACCCGTGCCCGTGACGAGGGCTTCCGGACGCGCGGTCGCGGGCGGTGCCAGCACCTGCGTGCTGCTTCCTGTTGCACCGCCCACGGCCGCGCTCCTTGTCCGGCCGCGTGAGGGCGCGACCGGAGTCTGTTGTGCCGCCCGTACCGCCGGAGAGGCGGCGGAGGCCCGCATCCCCGGACCCCGGCTTCCGAACGCCCACTCCGCGCAGGCGGCGACGAAGGCGAGCAGATAGACGGCGATCGCCGAGTACATCAGCCAGTTGGCGAGCTGGGCCAGGTTCTGGTCGGCGAGAGGGGCGTTGCTCATTTCTGCTCCTGGGGCAGGGGCTCAAGGTTTTTCACGTCCGACTCGGCGGCCTTCAAAGCGGGGAACCGCTCCCGCAACTCCTCGGCGAGTTCGGCCACTTCCTCGGCCGTCCGGTCGGTCCCACCGGGGTCCAGTCCGGCGACCACGATCCGCACCCGGCCGGACAGCATGGCTTCCGCACGCACCCACACCCGCCGCCGGCGGACGAAGAGCGAGGCGCACAGGCCGAGGCCCATGGCCACCGCACTCCACAGAGCCGTGCTGTTGCTGGGGTTGCGGGCGATCTGGAAGCTCGCCCACTGTTTGATGCCGTCGAAGGTGAGCGAGCCCGCACCACCGGGGAGTTGCATCCGGTCGCCGGGGCGCAGGGCCTGCGCGAACGGGGAGCCGTCGGCCTTGCGGAACTGCGTCATGCGGCTGGAGTCGAGCTGGTAGACGTTCTGCGGTCGGCCGCTGTCCATGCCGAGATCACCGTGGTAGGCGGTCAGGACCAGTACCGGGTCGTCCGTGGCGGGGAAGGACGACGCCCAGCCGGTCTGGGTCAGCTGCACGGTGGGCAGGAAGAGCCCGGTGAAGCCGAGGCCGTCGCGCTTGCCGTCGCGGTCGCGGGCGTCCGGCGCCTTGATCACGCCCACGGAGGTCAGGTTGGCGTCCTGCGGAAGGAAGGCGGCGGGCCCCTGCCAGGCGATGTCGCCTTTGCCGTCGCGGACGGTGACGACCGGGGCGTAGCCGTGGCCGAGGAGGAAGACCTTGGCGCCGTCCACCTCCAGCGGCTTGTTGACTTCGACCAGGGTGTCCCGCGCCGGCCCGCCGTCGCTCTTGCTGTAGTTCAGGCGCGCGACGAAGGAGCTGGCGGTGCCGCGCTGCGGGCCGCTGCGCTGGTACGTCGCGGAGAACCCCTTGAGCTGGAAGCTGAACGGCTGAAGGCTGTCGGCCGAGGCCAGCGTGCCCGGGGTGAAGTCGTCGTACTGCGTGAGGGTGTTGGTGAAGCTGTCCCCCTCCAGGACGAGCTTCTGACCGGTCGTGCCGAAGAGACTGCCGACGGCGAGCGCGACGAGCAGCCCGAACAGAGACGCGTGGAACACCAGGTTTCCGGCCTCACGCAGGTACCCCTTCTCCCCCGCGACCGAGCCGCCCACATCGAGGTCGGCCCGGAAGCGGCGCCGCCGCAGCAGGTCCGCGGCGGTGAGCAGCACTTCGCCGCGGTCGGCCGACGCCGTCCAGACGGCGTGCTGCGGCAGCCGGTCCAGTCGGCGCGGGGCGGCAGGCGGTCGGGCCCGGAGCGTGCGGACGTACTGCACGGTCCGCGGCACGATGCAGCCGGCGAGTGAGACGAAGAGCAGCAGGTAGACGGCGGCGAACCAGGGCGACGAGTAGACGTCGAAGAAGCCGAGCGTGTCCAGGAGCGGCGCGAGATCCGGGTTCCGCCTGCGGAAGTCCGCGGCCTGGGCGGGCTGCCGCCCCTCCTGGGGCACCAGGGAGCCGGGTACAGCTGCGAGCGCGAGCAGGAGCAGCAGGACGAGCGCCGTGCGCATCGTGGTCAGCGAACGCCAAGCCCAGCGCAGCCAGCCGACCGGCCCCAGACCCCTGGGGTGGGCCGCCGGCGCGGATTCGCTCGTATCGCTGTCGCCTTGCGCGGGAGGATCGGCGAGACTACGAAAGTTATTAGTAGCCACGGAGGGAGTCTGACACACGACAGAATCCGTTCTGCGACCACCCCCGTCATTCCCCAATCGCGACCAGGAACCGGGAAGCTACGTCACACGTCTACGAACTCACTTAGCCCTTTAGAGAACCTGAGAGGGGTCCTATGCGACAGCGCCTGCCAGCACGGCTGAACCGCCGGACCGTACAGCCGCTCGCGCTCGCCTCGGCCGCCGCCGTCGTCCTCGCCGCGTGCAGCGCCGGCCCCAAGGCGGACAGCAGCTCCGACTTGGCGGCCGACGGGGGGAAGAACGGCGGGCCGGCCGCGATAGTCGTGGAGCCGGGCGCGGACAGCGAGAAGGTGCCGGTCAGCCGGAAGGTGACCGTGCGCGCCCAGGGCGGGTCCCTGTCGTCCGTCGAGGTCAGCTCCCCCGGCCCGGGCAAGCTCTCAGGCACCTGGTCCAAGGACAAGTCCGTATGGACCTCCAGCACACCGCTCGCCCCGGGCGCCACCTACACGGTGAACGCCAAGGGCAAGGCGTCCGACGGCTCGCCCCTCACCGAGAACGCCTCCTTCACCACCGAGGCGGCCAAGAACACCTTCGTCGGCACCTACAACCCCGACAAGGGAGCGAAGGTCGGGGTCGCCATGCCGGTGTCGATCACGTTCAACAAGCCGATCCACGACAAGGCGGCGGTCGAGAAGAAGCTCAAGGTCACCGCTTCGCCCGCGGTCGAGGGCGCCTGGAGCTGGATGAAGGACCGCGACGGCAAGGACCGTATCGACTACCGCCCCAAGGAGTTCTGGAAGTCCGGCACCAAGGTCACCCTGCGCATGGACCTCGCGGGCGTCGACGCGGGCAACGGGATCTACGGCACCCAGCAGCGCGTCGTGAACTTCACCATCGGCGACGCGGTGACCAGCACCGTCGACGTCGTGAAGAAGACCATGACGGTGGCGAAGAACGGCAAGACGCTCCGCACGCTGAAGGTCTCCACCGGCAAGAAGGACTTCGAGACCTGGAACGGGACGATGGTCGTGCTGGGCAAGGTCCCCAGCATCCGCATGAACTCCGCCACGGTCGGCATCTTCGGCGCCGAGGCGTACGACATGAGGTCGGTGAAGTGGGACGTCCAGCTCACCCCCTCCGGCACATACGCCCACGCGGCACCCTGGAACGAAGGCAAGTTCGGCCGCATCAACGCGAGCCACGGCTGCATCGGCATGAGCACGACGGATGCCAAGTGGTTCTACGACCAGGTCCATCTCGGTGACCCGGTCACCGTCGTCAATTCCACGGACACCGTGGCGGTCAATAACGGCTACGGCGACTGGAACGTCGACTGGGAGACCTGGAAGAAGGGCAGCGCGCTGAACTGACGTCACCGGTTTCCATATACCCCTAGGGGGTATATTCTCGCCGCATTGGCCATCACCAACCCTGAAGGCAGGCGGGGACCATGAACCGGCTCATCACCGCGGCGGCCGGCGGACTACTGGCGCTGTTCAGCATGTACTGGGACGACTCGCTGCACACCGACGTGGGTCGGGACACCTTCTGGAGCGCCCCCCATGTGCTGCTCTACGGCTCCCTGACGGTGACGCTCGGCGCCACCGCCTGGTGGGCCGTCGGAAGGATCCGCGGCCGGGGCCTTCGTGCGGCCGCGGCGGACCCGCTGCTGCGATGGGCGGCCATCTCCGCCGGAGCCATCGGCATCTCGGCTCCGGCGGACGAGGCCTGGCACATCGCGTTCGGCCGGGACGCGGTGCTGTGGAGCCCGCCCCACCTACTGGCCATCGTCGCCACCTTCGCCCTGGCCGTCACCCTCCTGCGGGCGATCGCCGCCGAGGGCGGCGGCGGGTCGCTGATGCTCGGCGGCGGGCTCGTCCTGGCGGCCTCGCTGGCACCGGTCATGGAGTACGAGTCCGACGTACCGCAGTACTCGGCCGTCTGGTTCCTGCCGGCCGCCACCACCGGGATCACACTGGCGATCGTGCTGATCCGGCGGTTCGACCCGAATCCGTGGGCCGTCACGCGGGCGGCGCTGGTCGTCACGGCCGTGCGGCTGGCGGTGATTCCGGTCCTCGCCGGTCTCGGGTACTCCACGCCGATCGTGCCGCCCGTGCTCCTCGTGGCCCTGGCGGTCGACCTGGCCCGTGGGAGGAACGGGAGTTGGTCACCGTGGTGGCTCGCCCTGATCGTTCCTCTCGCTGTGCACGCGACATACATGCCGCTGCTTCCCGTCCTGCCGCACGGCACGATCGTCGACGCCCACCAGTTCGTCCCGTCCCTGCTCGTTTCGATAGGCGGCTCGGCACTGGTCATCCTCACCGCCGAGGGACTGCCACGCCCAGGGCTCCCTGTGATCCGAGCAGCCGGGCTGACGGTCGCCGCGCTGACGCTGGCCCTGCCACTGCCCCTGCTGTCCGCCGGGCGAGCGGCGGCCCATGACCCCGGTCAGGGAACCGAGGCAGGTAAGGCTCACTGGCGGACGTCGGTTCAGGGTTCCCGGATCGACGTCAGGGTGACTCCCGAACCGGGCGCATCCGGCCGCGCCAGCCTGGTCGCACGCCGCGCCGGGCAGGAGTTGACCGCACCCCTCGAGACATTCGAGAACGGCGTGTACCGCGGGGACATCACGGTGCCGGAGCCCGGCCGCTGGTTCGTCTACGCCGCCTTCCGCGGCACCGGAACGTCCACGACGGAGACTTGGATCCCGGTCGAGGCCGACTCCTCACAGATCCTGCAAGAGGCCCGGCCGCTGTACATACCTCCCGCCCCGCGGAAGGACGGCGCGGGCAGGACGGCGGCCACCGTCGCGCTGTACGGACTGTCGGCGGCGATTCTGCTCGCCGTCGCCCGCTCCGGGCGCCGTACACCGCTCCCGCAGGGATGAGCATGTCGCCGGGTTCCGGCTGGATGAGCATGACCTGGACCCGGCGGCGTGCTCTGCGGGCAGAGCGTGTCACACGCCCTGTCCTGTCCTCACCCGAGGACAGGAGGGGGGCGGCGCAGCTACTCGGAGAAGCACACGCCGCGGCTCAACGACTCGTCGGCCGACGCCTGATCACCGGGCGTCGGCCAGCGCCCGCGCCACGCCCGGTTCCTTCGGCCCGAGGAACTGGGGGTCCGGCTCGAACGCCGCGTCCAGGGCCGCCTTGCTCGCGGCGAACAGTTCGCGGGTGGCGCCGTAGTAGTAGATCGCGTCGTGGTGGTCGGCCGCACTGACGCCGTACGAGTCGACGCCGGCCCCCTGGCACAGAGCGACCGCCCGGCGGATGTGGAAGCCCTGGCTGACGAGGATCGCGCGGTCGACACCGAAGATCTTCTTGGCGCGCACGCAGGAGTCCCAGGTGTCGAAGCCGGCGTAGTCGCTGACGATGTGAGCGTGGGGCACGCCGCGATCGATGAGGTAGTGGCGCATGGTGTGCGGCTCGTTGTAGTGGTGGCTGCTGTTGTCGCCGGTGACCAGAACCACCTTGACGCGGCCCTCGCGATACAACTCGGCCGCGGCGTCGAGGCGGTTGGCGAGGAAGATCGACGGCTCGCCGTTCCATAACAGGCCCGCACCGAAAACCACGGCAACATCGGTGCGGGGGGCCTCGGTCGTCGTCCGCAGCCGGTCGTCCGCAGCCGTGAACACCCACGTCGCGGGTATCAGCGCCAGCACGCACAGCAGCATCAACGCCTGCACGGTCCGCCGCTGCCCCGCACGCGTACGCGGCAGACGCGGCCTGAGGACGGCACTCAGGTGCGGGCGCGGCAAGCGCATGAAGTGATCCCCTGTTCGTCGGCCACCGTACCGATCGACGGTGGCTCGTGCGTTTCGACTGCTTCTGCCGTCTCGACGGCCAGCAGTGCTCTGACAAACGAAGGACGCCGCACTTGGTCCCGCTCACCGCCACGGCGTGACCAACGTCACTCAGCGCACTCAACTCCGCAGGTCATCTCCCGGCCGCTTCGCGTGCCTCGCGCCCCACTTCCGAGTCCGGCCATCCATCAAAACTACGTAGTGGTTTAGTATCCCCGCCTGGCATGAGGTCCGATCCGGCGTTCAGCGGTCTCTCCGCGAGTGCAGTCGCCGCTCGTCCTCCGGCTGTCGAGGTGAAAGAGAAGGTGCTGGTGGACGATCGGTATGCGTCGGGGGGCTGGGCCTCGACGGTCCCCCACTCCGACACGACACACGTCGCATGGCCGGAAAACCCTCGGTGGGCGGTCCCGCACGAGCCCTACGGACACCCCGCCCACGACCTCGGCCTGACCGATGCCGCATACACCGAGGCGGACCCGCTGTTCGGTCCGCTACCGGGCACGTACGGCGCCGGTGCGCCTGGTACCGGGCCCTTCGCCCACCACACATGGCACGAGCACAGCGGCGGCCACGACGCGGCCCCGTCGTGGGAGATATCCGGCTACCACACCAACCCGAGCGGTCACGGGTACCCGGGCCAGTGGGCGGATCACAACGGTCCCACCTTCTCCCCGACGATCCCGGACAGCTCCGACGCCCTCGGTTCACTCAACGCTGCCGCCCCCGTCGACTTCCACGACGGTCCCGATGAGGAGCCTGTAAACAGAGCGCCGGAGTACGACGCGCCAGGCACGCTCCAGGACACGTCCGAAGCCTCGTCGACTCCCGCCACTCCCCCAGCCCGGCCGACGACGCGCCGCGCCGGCCGCCGCGATCGCCGGGCGCCTCGCCGAAGCTCCGCTTTCCTGACGGTCGTCGCACCCTCCGTCGCCTTCGTGGGCATGGCCGGGATGGCCGCGGCCTCCATCGGCCTCGGCGGCGGCGTCAAGACCGTGGAGGCCGCCGACGACCCGGCCGTCGAACCCTCCGCGGCCAACAGCGAGCTCGACACCCAGCTCACCGCACTCAGCCGGGGCGCCGACGACTTCGCCGGGCGTGCGAGCCGGGCGCAGGAGCGCGTCGACCTCGAACAGCGGCGGCGTGAGGAGCAGAGGCTCAGGCAAGAGGAGGCGGCACGCAAGAAGGCGGAGGCCGCGCGCAGAGAGGCACTGCGCCCGAAGTTCGCACTCCCCGTCGCACAGAAAGGAGTCGGCGAGCTGTTCGGGGCGGCCGGGTCCATGTGGGCGAACCGGCACACCGGCCTCGACTTCCCCGTGCCCATGAACACGCCGGTGATGGCGGTAACAGACGGCACAGTCGAGGCCATGTGGCATCCGTCCTACGGCAACCTCGTCAAGGTGACCGCCCCGGACGGCACGCAGACCTGGTACGCCCACCTCGCCGGCTTCAGGCTCCGCTCCGGTTACGTCAAGGCAGGGACCGTCATCGCCTATGCGGGCAGCACCGGCAACTCGTCGGGGCCTCATCTCCACCTGGAAGTGCATCCGGGCGCCGGCGATGCCGTGGATCCGCTGCCGTGGCTGCGCAGCCATGGCCTCGACCCGACGTAGGCGTGTATCGACGTCCTGTCGTTGATCAAAGCCGAGCCGCTGGAGATGCCCGTGTGGGAAACCCTCGTCGTCATTGTCGGCTTCGCGGTCGTGGTTGAGCCGCTCCGCTCCTTCGCCGCATACGCGGGCTACGGCGCGAGCGCCACATTTCCCAAACGATCGCCGCGCTGAACCGTGGGGGAACCATCCGCATCCGCTGTGACGCACGATTCCGCAACTCCGGCGGAGAGCGACAGCGCGCTCGCCTCGTGGTGCAAGCCGAAGGCGTCTTCCTCTCCACCACTGATGGCACCGTCTCGAACCTGCAGCTCGGGACTCCTGGCGCCACCGTCGAGGTCGTCAATGAGCTCTCAATGGTCCTGTGCAACGTGGCCGGACGACAGCTTGAGGTTCTCTTGCCAGCCACAGAAGACCGCCTGTTCAAGGCCGTGGCGGACACCCTCGTACGCTGAGAGGGTGTGTTCTGCCAGGCTCGGCGTCGACGCTGATCTGGTCCTGGGCAGCAACGTGGTGCGGTAGACAACCGGCAGCGGCAGCAAGCTGGTTGCAGAAGAATGTGACGAATCCCGCTGCGATGAAACCACTTGTCTCCCTCCACCCCCATGTGGCCGTGCGGCTTTGTCCAGGCGGGAACCTATGAGCGGCGAGCGGTGTACACAGAACATGGAGAGGCCGAAGAAGCCGGCGCCGCCCCGTGCCGTGTGCCTGTCCAACCGGGGAGGAGGCTGCGCGCATGAGCGAGATTCTCAGCGGCGGGCCGGAGCGGCCACCTTGGAGACCCCCTCGCTGGTTGGTCATGGCGGCCGTGGCTGTGGTGACGATCGCAGCCCTGGTGGTCAGCCTCATCGTCGCGAATGGCGAAGACGCCCCTCAGTCGGCAAAGCCCCGGAGTTCGCCGTCGCTGTCGTCGCCGACCGGCGTTCCCACCCCGGACGGTCCGAACGCGTCCGTCAGGCAGGATGAGACGCCCGGCCTGTTGATCAACGGAGTCGCCTTGGGCCAGGGCTCCCTGAACCGGCACGACCGGCGGGCTGATGCCGGTCCTTGGACGGTGACGGTGCGGCGGTCGGATGGATCGTTGGCACGGAATGGTGCGGTGGTGACGTTCCCTGTGTCGAAGCCTCGGGTTGGCCGCCCGATCCGGATCGGCGACGCGTCGGGGTGGAACCGTAGCGGCGAGATCATCTGGCCTGTCTCAGGGGCGGACGCGCGCGTGCGCGGCGATCTGCCTCGGCCGCAACTGGTGGGAATCGCCGCCGCGACAACGGTCTCATCCGGGCGTCCGAAGGTCAGGGCACCGTCCGGGTTCTCGGTGGTGTCGACGGGTGCCGCACGCCCGCACCTCCTGCGCGAGGCACGCTACGGCTCCGACGAGGTGGGAGAGGCCGGGGAGCTCTCCGGCGGTCTGACCTTCACCGGCGTGGCCCGTTGTGGGGGCATCGAGGACCGGTTGTACGCCGTGGGCACGCAGCCTGCCGGCAGAGTGCGCGGCAAGCCCGCGGTCGTGACGTCCGGACTCGTCGGCAACGCTGTGCTGGCCTGGGAGCCAGAGCCTGGTGTGGTCGCTTATGTCGGATACAGCGGTGCGCCCCTCGACCGGGGCGCGATCGGCGCCCTTCGACGGCTCGCCGAGCGAACCCGTTTGCTCAGCTCGCGGCAGTGGCAGGAGACCCGCCCTGCGACGGTCGACCAGGTCAACGACTTCGGCTGACACGGGGCCCGTCAGCAGGCTTCCCGTGTTCCTACGAACCGTCCGGCGCCCTGCCAGTAAGGCCCGCAGGGCGAAATCCCACCGACCACCTGAACACCCTCCGCCCGAGCAACGTACTAAGGGCACTAGCAGCTAATGCCCATGCAGCGCCCCGTGGCGCTCGTACGACGCGGCGGGCGTCGGCCGTGCGGACCCGCCGTGCTCGGACGATCGGGAAGGTGAAGATGGGAACTCTGACGCTCAGTTGGGCCATCGCGCTGGTCGCCGCCCTGGTGGCCGCCGTCAGTGCGGTCCGGGTGGCGACCACCAGCGGTGAGATCCGGTTCGCGGCGGGCGGCGACCTGCTGATGGGCGTGTGCATGGCCGCCATGGCACTCCCGGCGACGGTCGGCTGGTACGCGGGCTACGGCATGTGGTGGTCGGTTGCGTTCGGCGTCCTCGGGCTCGTGGCAGTGGCGATGGCGGTCAAACACACGCGCGACGGCGGGTGGAAGCACGGCCGTCACTGGGTCCACCTCATCGTCGGCAGTTTCGGCATGGTGATCATGACGCTCGCCATGACGAGTACATCGTCCGGACCGGTGCTCGCCCTCGGCAGCGGGCACTCCATGGCGCACATGCCGGGCATGGAGAACACGGCGAGCACGACGGGTACGCACCAGATGGCCGGCATGGATTCCATGGAGGGGATGGAATCCATGGACGGCATGGGCTCCATGCACGACGGAATGGACATGTCGGGGATGGCGAACGCCGCAGCCGACGCGGGTTCCGCAGGGGGATCCGGTGCTGTGTGGCGGTGGGTGATCGCGGTGCTCGCCGTGTACTTCCTGATGTCGATCGGCGCCTCCGTGTGGGCGAGGGCCCGCGGCACCGGCAAGCGCGGCGGCCGGGGCAGCGGCTCACGGGGCGTGAGCCGCTGGCTGCTCGCCATGCCGGACACGGTGTTCGTCTTCCTGGCGTCGCTGACGCTCTCGGTGTGGGACAAAACCAGGTTGGCGCAGCAGCCGGACCGGCCGGGCCACGGCCGCCGCCGCAAGCTCGGAGCCGCGCCGGACGCGGCGCTGGCGGCCCATATCGGCATGGGCGGGATCATGTCGGCGATGCTCCTGATGATGGCCGCGTGAGGGTCGCCATCGCTGACAACGCGGGGACGGCATCGCTCACTGCGGCGAGAGAGCGTCGAGCAGGGTGGGGGTGTCGGCATCAGCACGGAGTGGACTCGACACGGCCCGAATCTGCGAAGCATCTTCGTATTTGACGCCCGGGACGGAGAGAATGGACGGAAGCACTCCACGCGCCCGGGCAGGCTCGGACTTCATGATCCCCCGTGCAAGCCGCCCGCCGGCGCCCGTCCGAAGGGTCCGGTCCGATGTCGCCTTCACCCCGCCGCAGGCGTGCCGTCCCGCTGGCGCTCGGAGCAGCCGCCGTACTGCTGCTCGCGACCGCCTGTGCCGACGGGAACGACGAACCCGCCGCGACTTCTCCCAGCCCCGCCACCTCCGCCTCGAGCCCCGCGTCCCCCACCGCAGAGACGAAGACCATCACGATGGAGGACTTCGCGTTCAGCCCGGCAAATCCGGAAGTGCGGGCGGGCGAGAAGATCACCGTGGTCAACAAGGACTCCGCCGCCCACACCGTCACGGCCACGGAAGGCGACGCCTTCGACACGGGGAGCATCGCCGGCGGGAAGTCCGGGACGTTCACCGCGCCGTCCGAGCCCGGCGAGTATGACTTCGTCTGCACCTTCCACCCGAACATGACAGGCACTCTGATCGTCCGCTGAGACGTCCCATCCGGATGGGGATGCAAGAGCACGGCGGCGATGTCGAGGGCGGATGGCCTGGCATCGGTCGTCGTCGATCTGCTGCCTCCCTGACCAGTACAGGCGCTGGCTTCGTCGCGCCTGTATCCCGCACGCGGGCCTCACACGAGGGCTGAAGGACCCCGGGTATGGGCCGCTCGTCCCTACCCCCGCTGGGTATCGTGGAGCAAGGATGGTTTCCAGGCCGAGCGTGCCGCCGGCGGCTTCGGCCGACCTTCCGCCGGAAGGTCAGGTACTGCCCAGGCCAAGGTTGCGGCCCAGGTCACCGGGCCGGAGCCTGAAGGTGTCCATCCACATGGCGTGGCCTGGCTGATTCCTCACCAGTCGAGAGGAGGCGGCCCTGTGACCAGCATTCCCAAGCGCATAGCCGCCCTGTTCCGAATCAAGGCGAACAAGGCCCTGGACCGGGCCGAGGACCCGCGCGAGGTACTGGACTACTCCTACGCCCAGCAACAGGAACTGCTGCAGAAGGTACGGCGCGGCGTGGCGGACGTGGCCACCAGCCGCAAACGTATCGACCTGCAGATCAACCAGTTGCGGCTGTCCGGCGGCAAGCTGGAGGGGCAGGCCCAGCAGGCGCTCGCCGCCGGACGCGAGGATCTCGCCCGCGAGGCCCTGACCCGGCGCACGGGCGTGGCCTCGCAGCTCACGGACCTGGAGGCTCAGCGGTCCTCCCTTCAGGCGGAGGAGGAGAAGCTCACCCTCGCCTCCCAGCGCCTGCAGGCGAAGGTAGACGCCTTCCGCACCCGCAAGGAGACCATCAAGGCCACCTATACTGCGGCCGAGGCCCAGACCCGTATCACCGAGGCCGTCACCGGTATCGGTGAGGAGATGGGCGATGTGGGCCTGGCCATGCAGCGCGCCCAGGACAAGACCGAGGAACTGCAGGCGCGCGCCGGCGCACTGGACGAGCTGCTCGCCTCCGGTGCTCTGGAGGACGCCACCCTCCCGGCCGGCCGCGACGACATCCAGGCCGAACTCGAGCGCGTCACCGCGGGCAGCGACGTGGACAAGGAACTGGCCCGGATGAAGGCCGAGCTCCCCGCATCCGCCACCCCACCGGCCCTGGAAGGCAAGGGCACCGAGCAGGGCTCGCCGGACCAGGAGGGGACATCATGATCATGCGGATTCTCGGTGAGGGCCAGTACGAGATCGCCGATGAGCATCTGGACCGGCTCAACGAGCTGGACTCCGCCCTGCAGCCGGCCGCCGACGCGGGCGACGAGACGGCGTTCACCACCGCCCTGTCTGCCCTGCTGGACGCGGTGCGCAGCCTCGGCACGCCCGTGCCGGACGAGACGATCACGCCGTCCGACCTGGTGCTGCCCGACGCGGACACCAGCCTCACGCAGGTGCGCGACCTGCTCTCCGACGAGGGCCTGATCCCAGGGTGATGACGATGCGCAGCCGTTTTGAGCCCGACCGGCAGCTGACCGCCCGGATGCTGGTCACCATGTTCCTGCTCGGGCTGCTGTACGTGGTGTTCGTCGCCGCGCTGATCGTGCTGCTCAAGTCGGTGGTCCTGGTCGTGGTCATCGCCGCCGGGCTGCTGGGTGCGCAGTACTGGTACTCCGACCGGATCGCCCTGTATGCCATGCGCGGCCGCCTGGTCACCCGGGAGGAGGCGCCTCAGCTGCACGGCGTCATCGACCGGCTGTGCGCCACCGCGGACATGCCCAAACCGCGCGTGGCCGTCTCCCGGATGGACCTGCCCAACGCGTTCGCCACC
>NZ_JNXI01000033.1 GCF_000717055.1 Streptomyces iakyrus
TGGCTGGACTGGTACAACTACCACCGACCCCACACCGGAATCGGCGGCCAAACGCCAGCCAGCCGCGTCACCAACCTGCCCGAACAGCACACCTAGGGCGTCCGGGTGGCGGCCTTTGACGGGTCCGGCCCGACGCCGTCCCAGAAGTCGGCGAGGGCGTGGGCCGTCGGGAGCGGCTGATCGGCGTTGGGGGAGTGCTCGGCTCCGGTGACGACCGTGCGGTGCGCGTCCAGGCGCAGGGCCATGTCGTCCAGGATCGCCACCGGCCAGGTGTCGTCGTGCGCGCCCGACAGGACGTGGAACGGCAGCGGGACGGCGGCGAGTTCGGCCACGCGGTCCGGCTCGGTGCACAACTGGCGACCTGTCGCGAGCAGTTGTGCGGGGCTGTGGCCGAGCCAGCGGCGGCGCAACTGGTCCTGGTCACCGAGGCCGCGGGCCGGCCCGCCGACTTCCTCCGGCGGTCCCATGGCCTGGATGGCCTCCCACACCTCCTCCATCGACAGCACGGCGAGCGCGTCGCGCAGCAGCTTCACGCGCTGCTGCTGGGAGACGGAGATCTCCGCCGGGCCGGACGAGACCAGGGTGAAGGAGACGAAGGGGGAGTGGTCGAGCAGCACGGCCGCACGGGCGATCTGCCCGCCGAGTGAGTGCCCCACGAGGTGGACGGGCACGCCCAGCGCCTCGGCCTGTGCGAGCACGTCCCGCGCCAGTTCCCGCTGGGCGTAGGCGGATTCGTCGTGCAGGGGACCGGCCGACTCGTGCTGCCCGCGCCCGTCCACGGCGACGACCCGGTACCCCCGCTGTGCGAGCGGCTCGTGGAGCAACCGGAAGTCCTCCTTGCTCCCGGTGAACCCCGGCAGCATCAGGACGACTCCCCTGGCCTCCTCACCCGCCGCCGGCGGCGAGTCGACGACGGCGAACTCGCCGCGCGCGGTGCGCAGGGGGTAGGCGCGGGCGCCCGGGGGCGGGGGGAAGGCGGGGTGGCTGGTCACGGGGCGAGGGTAGCGGGTGGGAATCGCCCCTGGCCTCCGGGCGAATGCCGACGGCCCGGCTCCCCGTGAGGGGCCGGGCCGTCGGAGAGGGGTGTGTCAGCCCTCCGTGGGCTCCGCGGTGGCCGTGGCCTTGCGGGTGCGGCGGGCCCTGGGCTTCGCCTCCGTCGCGTCCTCCGCAGCGGCAGCCGTGGCGGCCGTGGCGGTCGTGGTCGCCTTGCGCGTGCGGCGCGGCTTGGCGGCCTCCGGCTCCTGATCCGCCTGTGCGGGGATCTCGGCGGGCTCGGCGGCCTTGCGGGTGCGGCGGCGCGGCTTGGCCTCCGTGCCCTCGGCCGTGTCGACGGCAGCCTCGGCCGCGGCGGCGGTCTTCCGCGTGCGGCGCGGCTTGGCCTCGGCGGCCTCTCCGTCCGGGGCGGCGGCGGTCTTCCGCGTGCGGCGCGGCTTGGCCTCGGCGGCCTCCCCGTCCGGGGCGGCCGCGGCGGTCTTCCGCGTCCTGTGCGGCTTGGCCTCGGCGGCCTCCGGCTCCTGAGCCGTCTGGGCCGGGATCTCGGCGACGGCCGCTGCGGCCGTCTTGCGGGTGCGGCGCGGCTTGGCCTCCGTGCCTTCGGCCGTGTCGACGGCGGCCTCCGCCGGGGCGGCGGTCTTGCGGGTGCGGCGCGGCTTGGTCTCCGCGGCCTCCGGAGCCGTGGCCGTGGTCTCGGTGGCCTCGGCCACCTCGGCGGTCTTGCGGGTGCGGCGGCGCGGCTTGGCCTCGGTGGCCTCCGCCGTGTCGACGGCGGCCTCGGCTGCCGCTGCCGTCGCCTTGCGCGTACGCCGGGGCTTCGCCTCGGCCGTCCCGGAGGTGTCCTCCGCCGTTGCGGCCGTCTTGCGCGTGCGGCGCGGCTTGGCTTCGGCCGCCTCGGCCGTGTCGACGCTCGCCTCGGCCTTCGCGGCCGTCTTGCGGGTACGGCGCGGCTTCGCCTCCACCGGCTCCGCAGCGGCCTCGGTGGTCCCCTCGGCCGTGTCGGCCGCGGACTCGGCCGCGGACGCCGCCGTGGCCTTGCGGGTGCGGCGGCGCGGCGTGGCGACGGCGGCCTCGGGCCGAGCGGTTTCCGCAGGGGCCTCGGTGACGGTCACCTGCTCCGGGACCGACGGCGTCACCGCGGCCTCGGTCTCCACCACGGGCGTCTCCGAGCGGCGCGTACGGCGCCGGCGCGGCTTCGCGGCCGTCTCCGGAGCCTCGGCCGTCGTGCCCTCCGCCGTCGCGACGGCGGTCTCCGCCTGCTCGGACACCGGGGACTCGACCGCCACGACCGGGGCCGCCTCGGGCTGGGCCCCGCCGCGGGTGCGGCGACGGCGGCGCGGGGTGCGCGGAACCGTGACGGCGTCCGCCTCGGCGGCACCGTCGCCGACCGTGGTGCCCGGCGCGGTCGTGCCGGTGGACTCCGGCGCCCCGTCCACCGCGGCCCCGCCACGGGTACGGCGGCGGCGACGCGGCGTACGCGAGGACCGCTCGCGGTCCTCCGAGCGGGACTCGTCCCGGTCGCCGCGGCCACCCCGGCCGCCGCGACCGCGCGGCCCGCGCCCGCCCGGCTCACCCAGGTCTTCCAGCTGCTCCGCGTCCAGCCCGGCGCGCGTACGCTCCGAGCGCGGCAGGATGCCCTTCGTGCCCTCGGGAATGCCGAGGTCGGAGTAGAGGTGCGGGGAGGTGGAGTACGTCTCCGGCGGGTCGTTGAAGTCCAGCTCCAGCGCCTTGTTGATCAGCTGCCAGCGCGGGATGTCGTCCCAGTCGACCAGGGTGATCGCCGTACCCTTCGCGCCCGCGCGGCCCGTACGGCCGATGCGGTGCAGGTACGTCTTCTCCTCCTCCGGCGACTGGTAGTTGATGACGTGCGTCACGCCCTCGACGTCGATGCCGCGGGCGGCGACGTCGGTGCAGACGAGTACGTCCACCTTGCCGTTGCGGAAGGCGCGCAGCGCCTGCTCGCGGGCGCCCTGGCCGAGGTCGCCGTGAACCGCCCCGGAGGCGAAACCGCGCTGCTTCAGCTGGTCCGCGAGATCGGCCGCCGTGCGCTTGGTGCGGCAGAAGACCATGGCCAGCCCCCGGCCCTCGGCCTGGAGGATGCGCGCGACCATCTCGGGCTTGTCCATGTTGTGCGCGCGGTAGATGTACTGCTTGGTGTTCGCGACCGTCGCGCCCGCGTCGTCCGGCGACGTGGCGCTGATGTGCGTGGGCTGCGACATGTAGCGGCGGGCGAGGCCGATGACCGCGCCCGGCATGGTCGCCGAGAACAGCATGGTCTGACGCCGCACCGGCAGCATGTTGATGATCTTCTCGACGTCGGGCAGGAAGCCCAGGTCGAGCATCTCGTCGGCCTCGTCGAGGACCAGCGACTTGATGTGCTTCAGGTTCAGCTTCTTCTGCCCGGCGAGGTCGAGGAGCCGGCCCGGGGTGCCGACGACCACGTCGACGCCCTTCTTCAGGGCCTCGACCTGGGGCTCGTAGGCCCGGCCGCCGTAGATGGCGAGGACCCGTACGTTGCGCACTTTGCCCGCGGTCAGCAGGTCGTTGGTGACCTGCGTGCACAGCTCGCGCGTGGGGACGACGACGAGCGCCTGCGGGGCCTCGGTGAGCGCCTCGGGCTCGGCGCGCCCGGCCTCGACGTCGGCGGGGACGGTGACGCGCTCCAGGAGCGGGAGACCGAAGCCCAGCGTCTTGCCGGTGCCGGTCTTGGCCTGGCCGATGACGTCCTTGCCCGAGAGGGCGACGGGGAGCGTCATCTCCTGGATGGGGAAGGGGGTGATGATGCCGACGGCCTCAAGGGCCTCGGCGGTCTCGGGGAGGATTCCGAGCTCTCGGAACGTAGTCAGGGTGCTGCCTCTTCTGTGTGGGCGGCGCGAGGCGAGCGCGGGGTCGTGTCAGACCGTGCCGGGGACGTCGGCTGCCTACGGGCGGGCCGTAGAGCACGGGACCGCGCCGACGCTCTAGCGCTCGTGCCGCTGAGGGTGTCCCCTCCGGGTCTCGTACGCACTGGGGCGGACGGCCGGGGAGGGCTGTCGGGTCGGAGCCGATCGGGCCACCGACCGGGCATCCTCATACGTGCGGCCTGTCGAGGTACGTCGACGTACCAGCAGGCGCATTACCACCATACCCCGGAATCGCGCACATGCGATGGCCGATTCGGTCACGTAGTCGTCGTCACAGTGAATGACCAGGGCCTTACGCCCCCCGGCGGGCAGACTATTGTGCGCTTCATGACGAGCTCTGACAAGCCTGAGAACGCCTCGGACACCGCCGCCGCCGAACCGACCTCGGTCGCCGCCCGGGACTGGGCGACGGCCTCCGCCGACCCGCAGTACCGCGCCGCGGTCGTGGACCTGCTCGGTGCGCTTGCGTACGGGGAGCTGGCGGCGTTCGAGCGGCTCGCGGAGGACGCCAAGCTGGCGCCGACACTGGCGGACAAGGCGGAGCTGGCGAAGATGGCGTCGGCGGAGTTCCACCACTTCGAGAGGCTGCGCGACCGGCTCGCCGAGATCGGGGAGGAGCCGACGCGGGCGATGGAGCCCTTCGTCGCCGCGTACGACGGGTTCCACAAGCAGACGGCCCCCTCGGACTGGCTGGAGGGCCTTGTCAAGGCCTACGTCGGCGACTCCATCGCCAGCGACTTCTACCGGGAGGTCGCCGCCCGGCTGGACTCCGACTCCCGCAATCTCGTGCTGGCCGTGCTCGACGACACGGGGCACGGCGGCTTCGCCGTGGAGAAGGTGCGGGCCGCGATCGACGCCGACCCGCGCGTGGGCGGGCGGCTCGCGCTGTGGGCGCGGCGGCTGATGGGCGAGGCCCTGTCGCAGTCCCAGCGGGTGGTCGCCGACCGCGACGCGCTGTCGACCATGCTGGTGGGCGGTGTCGCGGACGGCTTCGACCTCGCCGAGGTCGGCAAGATGTTCTCCCGGATCACCGAGGCCCACACCAAGCGGATGGCCGCGCTGGGACTGGCCGCCTAGTCCATCGCCGGGCGGCCGGGCCACGTCGTCAGCGCCACCACCGTCGGCGACTGCTCAGGCGGTCGCCGACCGGCGGCGCAGTCTTCCCGCGGGGCGCAGCAGCAGCGACAGCGAGGCCACGGAGACGATCACCGCACCGAGCAGCACGAGCAGCACGTGCCCGGCGTCCAGCGCGCTGTGCATGACGAAGGCCCCGAAGAGGGCGCCGGCGACACCGGTCGACAGCACCATGGGGCGCGCCGGGAGACGGTGCGACAGGCGGTGCGTGGCCGCCCACGCCAGAGCCAGGCCGAGGATCGCGGAGCTCAGCGCTTCCAGGAGCATGTCGGGGTCCCTCCCACACGGCCGGATGCCCACATCGGTCGTAGCCCGTCTTACCCCTGACCTGCGAAATCCAATCCACCCCTGTGGGCGACTTGTGCTCCATCCGTGGAGGAAGCGGTGTACCGCAAGGGGCCGGGGAACGCGAAGGGGCCTGGGAGCGCGAAGGGCGCGCATGCGCATGAAGGGCGCGCATACGCGAAGGGGGCGGAACGGCCGGCAGCCGTTCCGCCCCCTTCGCGTATGCGCCTACAGCGCGCCGAAGCCCACCTTGCGCGGGGCCGGCTCACCGATCTCGACGTACGCGAGACGGTCGGCCGGGACGAGGAGCTTGCGGCCGTGCTCGTCCACGAGGCTCAGCAGCTGCGACTTGCCTGCCAGTGCCTCGGCGACCACGCGCTCGACCTCCTCGGCAGTCTGACCGCTCTCCAGAACGATCTCGCGGGGCGCGTGCTGCACGCCGATCTTGACCTCCACGGCTATGTCCCTCCGACGGTCAGTGATGTGCGCGACCTTCCGCGCCGTACGCAGCACACATTAGCCCGGTGAGGGGACGTACATGGTCCGCCCGAGAACGCCACGAGCGAACACCGGACGGGAACAAGGCGCCCCTCAGTGGTGCGGCTGGTCCATGCCGTGCAGCGGGAAGCCCGCGATACCGCGCCACGCAAGCGACGTGAGCAGCTGTACGGCCTGGTCGCGCGGCACGCTGCGGTCGCTGTGCAGCCAGGACCGCGCCACCACCTGGGCCAGGCCGCCCAGGCCCGAGGCGAGCAGCATCGACTCCGCGCGCGACAGGCCGGTGTCCTCGGCGATGACGTCGCAGATCGCCTCCGCGCACTCGTTCGTGACCTTGTCGACGCGCTCGCGCACGGCGGGCTCGTTCGTCAGGTCCGACTCGAAGACCAGGCGGAAGGCGCCGCCGTCGTCCTCGACGTAGGCGAAGTAGGCGTCCATCGTCGCCCGGACGCGCTGCTTGTTGTCGGTCGTCGACGCGAGCGCGTTCCGCACGGACTGGATGAGCGACTCGCAGTGCTGGTCCAGCAGCGCGAGATAGAGGTCGAGCTTGCCCGGGAAGTGCTGGTAGAGCACCGGCTTGCTGACGCCCGCGCGCTCCGCGATGTCGTCCATCGCGGCCGCGTGGTAGCCCTGGGCCACGAAGACCTCCTGGGCGGCGCCCAGGAGCTGGTTGCGTCGGGCACGGCGCGGCAGGCGTGTGCCCCGCGGGCGAACCGCCTCTGTCTGCTCGATGGCTGTCACGCCGCCTCCCATGTTCGTCCATGTGCGGATCTGGCCGCGTCGCCATCGTACTTTTCGGTAACCGTGGTGTGCGCGGTGAGAACGCAGAATTTCACGGACCGGACGGTTGCGAAAGCGGTTGCGAAGGTTTCAAACAGGGTCAGAGCGGGCAAACTGCTGCCTCTTTCCTGTTCGTGGGAGCTGCTCGTCGCCCGTCGGCGGCGAGTGTCACCGGTAGTCGTCCTCGTCGAGCGAGACGATCCGGGCCTGCTCCACCAGGTCGGCCTCATTGGCGCGGTCCGGGTCGACGGCGGTCAGCGGGTCGTCGCGGTCCGGCGCGATGTCCGCCTGCTGCTCGGCCGCGTCGACCTCGGGGGCCTCGACGTCGAACTCCTGCGCCTGTGGCGCGTCCTCGGCCTCGAACGTCTCGGGGTCGGTGGGGTCTACGGCCATGCTGGGCTCCCTTCCTACGAACGTCCCTGGGAATGCAGGGGCCACACGCGGGTGCCCTCTGTACGAGCCTAGGAGACACCCGATCCGGACGCTATGCGATCCGCGTCCGGGACGTGACACAGTGCGCATTCCCTTCACTGCTACCCGCAGCTGTCCGGGTGCCTCCACTTCCGCCTCCGCAACGGGCCGAATCCTGTGACGGCGAACACAGGCGAACACATGAGTCACTGCGTGATCGTCTCGTAACATTGCCGCATGTCTTCGACCGAGCTGCCGTTCGTGCCGCCCGCCAATGTGCTGCCGAAGGTGGGGACCGTCCGGGTCGCGGAGGGGGAGCGCCTGCGGTCGGTCGAGCTGCCCGGCGTCACGCTGACGGTCCGGTCGAGGCCTCCCGCGCGCGAGGGGCTGCCGCCCGCGCTGTACGTGCACGGGCTCGGCGGTTCCTCACAGAACTGGTCGGCGCTGATGGCGCTGCTGGACGGCGACGTCGACGGCGAGGCCCTCGACCTGCCCGGCTTCGGCGACTCCCCGCCACCGGACGACGGCAACTACTCCGTCACGGGCCACGCGCGCGCCGTCATCCGTTACCTCGACGCCTCCGGGCGCGGCCCCGTGCACCTGTTCGGGAACTCGCTCGGCGGCGCCATCACCACACGTGTCGCCGCGGTCCGGCCCGATCTGGTCCGTACGCTCACCCTTGTGTCGCCCGCCCTGCCGGAGATCCGAGTGCAGCGCGCCGCCGTGCCCACGGGGCTCCTGGCGGTGCCCGGAGTCGCCCTGCTCTTCACCCGGCTCACCCGCGATTGGACGGCGGAGCAGCGGGTCCGCGGCGTGATGGCGCTGTGTTACGGAGACCCCGGGCGGGTGACGCCGGAAGGATTCCGCAACGCCGTGCAGGAGATGGAGCGGCGGCTGCGGCTGCCGTACTTCTGGGACGCGATGGCGCGCTCCGCGCGAGGGATCGTCAACGCGTACACCCTGGGCGGCCAGCAGGGGCTCTGGCGCCAGGCCGAACGGGTCCTCGCCCCGACCCTCCTCGTCTACGGCGGCCGCGACCAGCTCGTCGGCTTCCGCATGGCACAGAAGGCGGCCCGGGCCTTCCGCGACTCCCGGCTCGTGACGTTGCCCGACGCGGGCCATGTGGCGATGATGGAGTACCCGGAGACGGTGGCTCTGGCGTTTCGTGAACTCCTCGAAGACGCGGGAGAGTTGGGCGCGCAGCGAGCGAGGCGGGCCGGCCGGGCGGACACCGGGGGCGACGCCGTCGACGAAGCAGGAACCGACGAGAGCATGGGGGGCTGAGGCGCGACGTGGGACGCCACAGCCGCCGCGGACCGGTCGCCAAGGGCGACAGCGCGGACACAACCGCAGTACGGGACGGCCGGGCCGGGGCCGCGCAGGGGCAGAGGCCGGGCCAGGCGCCGGACGCCGGCCGTGGAGCCAGGACCGCACCGCCCGGCGCCCCGCAGGGCGGCTGGCCGTCGCAGGGCCCGCGCAGGGTGCCGGGGCCGCGGCCCGCGCCGGCTGAGGGGACGCCGCCGCCACCCGGCATGCCCCGCCTCCCCGACGGCTGGCACCCGCACGGCACACCGCCCCAGGGCCTCCCGCGCCTGCCGGACGGCACGCCGGTGCGTGGGGTGCCGCGGCTCGCGGACGGGACTCCGGCGCGGGGTGTTCCGGGGTTGGCGGATGGGACTCCTGCGCATGGTGTGCCGAGGTTGGCTGATGGGGCCCCTGGGCACGGCGTTTCTCGGCTGCCCGATGGGACTCCCGCGCACGGGATGCCACGGGTGGCCGGTGGTACGCCGCCGCGCGGTGTGCCGCGGCTGCCCGACGGCCCGCCCGCGCACGGCTTTCCGCAGGCCCGCGGCGGGCATCCCGAGCAGCGCGAAGCAGGAGGCGCCTGGGGTGAGTTGAGAGGGAACGGCGGGGCACCCGCCGAAGTCGGTGTTCCCATACCGCGGCAGCGCCGGGCCTCCGTGCCCGGGCCGCGGCAGGACTATCTCGATGCCTTCGTCGACGAGGAGGACGACGTCTTCGCGCCCCGTACGCCCGGCTCCGCGCACGCCGCGGACGCCTACGCCTCCGTCACGGACTGGAGCGTCGGCAGCGCCGCCGACTCCGGGTCCGGGTCCGGCGGCCAGGACGACGCGAGGCCCACCGGCGCGCCCGTGCCGGGCAAGGGCGGCAAGGGCCGTGCCTTCACCGGCATCGCGGCCGCGGCCGTCACCACCGTGCTGGCCGTCGTCGTCGCCGGCCAGGTCACCGACGACAACGGCGGCGCCGGCGTGCAGTCGCAGTCCGCCCCCGACCGGGGCCGCGACGTCCGCGACTCCGCGTCCCGCGCGGACGGCCGGGCACCCGCCCCCGAGGTCAAGCCGCTGACGTACGACGAGAAGATGAGCCGGACCTACCCGCTCGGCGCCGAGCTCAAGGGTTCCGGGAGGTTCGACGCCGTCCCCGGCATCGCCGAGGCGCCGGGCGCCGGGCAGAAGTTCACCTACCGCGTCGACGTGGAACAGGGACTCGGACTCGACGGCGCCCTGTTCGCCGAGGCCGTGCAGCAGACGCTCAACGACCGGCGCAGCTGGGCCCACAACGGCGCCCGCACCTTCGAGCGCATCTACTCCGGCAAGCCCGATTTCGTGATCACTCTCGCCAGCCCCGGCACGACCGCCGACTGGTGTGCCAAGTCGGGCCTGGACACCACCCAGGACAACGTCTCCTGCGACTCGGCCGCTACCGAACGCGTGATGATCAACGCCTACCGGTGGGCCCAGGGCTCACCGACCTACGGCGACAGCAAGATCCACGCCTACCGGCAGATGCTGATCAACCACGAGGTCGGCCACCGCCTCGGCTACAACCACGTCACCTGCGACAAGAACGGCGACCTCGCGCCGGTCATGCAGCAGCAGACCAAGTTCCTCGACCACGACGGAATCCACTGCCGCGCCAACCCCTGGGCCTACCCCGGCAGTTGACGATCGGCACCGGTGGTGTGGCACGGCTCGCGTTGACATGCTCGGAAAGTTCGATCATATTTCTGAGCATGTCGCCCCGCCACGTCTCCGTTCGCGCCGCCATCGAGCTGGCGCTCATCGGCGTGACCCCGCTGTGCGTGGCCGACATTCACTGTTGCTGACGCCCGCCCCAGGCGCGCGTCGCTGACCTTCCCGTGACCCTGTCGCGGCTTTTCGACGACCCGGCGCCGGGCAGACGTCTGTCTTCTTTCGTCTCACCCTTCGTCATTTCGTCTCGCGATCCGAGATCTGTGATCAGTGATCCGTGATCTGTGATTCAAGATCCGTTTCTGTGATCCGTGATCCGTGATCCGGGACGCCTTCCGAGAGGTCGTCATGGTGATGCGCCATCCGTCCGTCAGAGCGCGCCGCGTGGCCGCGGCATCCGTCAGCCTGGTCCTGGCAGCGGGTGCCGCCGCCTGCGGGCCGAAGGACAACGATGCCAAGGGCGCCGGCGGCGACTCCGCGCCCCACAAGGGCGGCACCCTCACCGTCCTGAACGCCAACGCCCAGCAGGACTTCGACCCGGCCCGCCTCTACACCTCCGGCGGCGGCAACGTCCCGTCCCTGGTCTTCCGCACGCTCACCACCCGCAACCGCGAGAACGGCGCCGCCGGCGCGAAGGTCGTCCCCGACCTCGCCACCGACACCGGGCGTCCCAACAAGGACGCGACCGTCTGGACGTACACCCTGAAGGAGGGCCTGAAGTACGAAGACGGCACCACCATCACCTCGGCCGACATCAAGTACGGCATCGAGCGCTCCTTCGCCCCCGAACTGTCGGGCGGCGCCCCCTATCTGCGGGACTGGCTCGTCGGGGCCGCCGGCTACCAGGGCCCGTACAAGGACAACAAGGGCCTCGACGCGATCGAGACGCCGGACGAGCGGACCATCGTCTTCCACCTGAACAAGCCCGAGGGCGAGTTCCCCTACCTGGCCACGCAGACGCAGTTCACGCCCGTCCCGAAGAGCAAGGACACCGGCACGAAGTACGAGGAGCACCCGGTCTCCTCCGGGCCGTACAAGGTCGTGCGGAACGACAACGACGGAGAGCGGCTGGTCCTGGAGCGCAACCCGCACTGGTCCGCCGCTACCGACGCCGAGCGCAAGGCCTACCCGGACAAGATCGACGTACGGTCCGGGCTCGACTCGTCCGTGATCAACCAGCGCCTGTCCGCGTCCCAGGGAGCGGACGCCGCCGCCGTCACCACGGACACCAACCTCGGCCCGGCCGAACTGGCCAAGGTCACCGGGGACAAGGACCTCGCCTCCCGCGTCGGCACCGGGCACTTCGGCTACACCAACTACATCGCGTTCAACCCGTCCATCAAGCCGTTCGGCAACGCCAAGGTGCGGCAGGCGATCTCGTACGCCATCGACCGGTCGTCCGTGGTGAACGCCGCGGGGGGTTCCGCCCTGGCCGAGCCCGCCACCACCTTCCTGCCCGACCAGAAGTCCTTCGGCTACACGCCCTACGACCTCTTCCCCGCGGGCAAGGCCGGCGACCCGGCCAAGGCCAAGGCGCTGCTGAAGGAGGCCGGATATGCGAAGGGCCTCACCGTCACGCTGACGCATTCCAACGCCAAGGACTTCGAGACCAGCCCCGAGATCGCGACCGCCATCCAGGACGCCCTCAAGAAGGCCGGCATCACCGTCAAGCTCCAGGGTCTGGAGGAGAACGACTACTCCGACAAGATCCACAATGTGAAGACCGAGCCCGGCTTCTTCCTCGCCCACTGGGGTGCCGACTGGCCCTCCGGCGGTCCGTTCCTCGCCCCGATCTTCGACGGCCGTCAGATCGTCGAGGACGGCGCGAACTTCAACACCGGCCTGCTGAACGACAAGTCCGTCAATGCCGAGATTGACGCGATCAACAAGTTGACGGATCTTGACCAGGCAGCCAAGAGGTGGGGTGCACTGGACAAGAAGATCGGCGAGAAGGCCCTGACCGTCCCGCTGTTCCACCCCGTCTACACGCGCCTGTACGGCGAGGACGTCAAGAACATCGTGATCAGCGACTGGACCGGTGTGCTGGACATCTCGCAGGTCGCGGTGAAGTGACGCCGTGAGTGAGGCACTTCTCGCCGCCGAGGCGGCCGTGACGGACCCTGCCGTCCCGGCCGCCTCGGGGGCCCGTCAGTTCTGGCGGCGGCTGCGCACGCAGCGCGCCGCCCTCGTCGCGGCCGGAGTCGTCGCGTTGCTCGTCCTGGTCGCGCTCGCCGCGCCGCTGCTCACCGCCGTCGAGGGCCAGGACCCGACCACCTACCACCCGTCCCTCGTGGACTCCGCACGCGGCGGCGTGCCCATCGGATCCTTCGGCGGAGCGAGCGCCGACCACTGGTTCGGCGTCGAACCGCAGACCGGCCGGGACCTGTTCGCGCGGCTGGTGTACGGCGCGCGCGTGTCACTGGGCGTCGCGCTGGCCGCGACCGTCGTACAGGTCGCCATCGGCATCACCCTGGGTGTCGCGGCCGCGCTGGGCAAGCGATGGGTTGATCAACTGTTGAGCCGGTTCACGGACATCATCGTCGCCATGCCGCTCATGATCATGTCGCTGGCGCTGCTCGCGATCGTCCCGGCGAGCTTCCCGCGGCCCGTGCTCGTCGCGCTCGTCATCGGCCTGATCGGCTGGGGCAACATCGCCAGGATCGTGCGCGCGCAGACCCTCACCCTCAAGGAGCTCGACCACGTCTCCGCGGCCCGGCTCAGCGGCTGGGGCACCTGGAGCATCGCCCGCCGCGAACTGCTGCCCGGGATCGCCGCCCCCGTCATCACCTACGCCGCGCTGCTCGTCCCGTCGAACATCACCGTCGAGGCCGCGCTCTCCTTCCTCGGCGTCGGTGTGAAGCCTCCGACGCCCTCATGGGGACAGATGCTCACCGCCGCCGACGTCTGGTACCAGGCCGCTCCGCAGTACCTGCTGCTGCCCGCGGGCGCCCTGTTCGTCACCGTGCTCGCCCTCACGGTCCTCGGCGACGGGATCCGCACGGCCCTCGACCCGCGCGCGGCCTCCCGGCTGCGCATCGGCACCGGACGCAGGCGGGAGTCCAAAGCGCCCGGGGGAGGGACGGCATGAACGGGTTCACCGGTTTCGTCCTGCGCCGCGCCGTCGGTGCCGGAGTCACCCTGCTCGCCATCTCGGTGATCGTCTACGTCGTCTTCTACGCCACCCCAGGCAACGTCGCCCAGATCACCTGCGGTCCGCGCTGCTCACCGGAACAGGTGCACCAGGTGGCCCGGCAACTGAACCTCGACGACCCGCTGTTCGTCCGGTTCGGGCACTTCCTCCAAGGCCTCGTCGCCGGCCAGGACTACTCGACCGGCACGTCCGTGCAGCACTGCTCCGCGCCCTGCCTCGGCCTGTCGTACCAGAGCGACCAGCAGGTCATGCAGCTGATCTGGGCGAAGCTCCCCGTCAGTCTGTCCCTGGTGGCCGGCGCGATGGTGCTCTGGCTGATCCTCGGGGTGGGCACCGGCATGCTCTCCGCCTGGCGGCGCGGCCGGTTCTCCGAGAGGGTGCTGACCGGCGTCACCCTCGCGGGCACGGCCACCCCGGTCTTCGTGATCGGCCTGATCCTGATGATCGTCGTCTGCGGGGAACTGCGGCTGCTGCCCTTCCCGCAGTACGTCGCCCTCACCGACGACCCCGAACAGTGGGCGTGGAACCTGCTGCTGCCCTGGCTGTCGCTCGCCCTCATCGAGGCCGCCGCGTTCGCCCGGCTCACCCGGGCATCCATGCTGGAGACACTGGCCGAGGACCACATCCGCACCTTCCGCGCGTACGGCGTCGGCGAACGGTCGATCGTCGGACGGCACGCCCTGCGCGGTGCGTTCGCGCCGGTCATCGCACTGAACGCCAACAACGTCGGCTCGGCCATCGGCGGCGCCGTACTCACCGAGACGCTGTTCGGCCTGCCCGGCATCGGACAGGAGCTCGTCCATGCCGTCAACGTCGTCGACCTGCCGGTCGTGGTCGGCATGGTCCTGGTCATCGGATTCTTCGTGGTCCTCGCCAACGCCGTCGCGGACGTCCTGTACGCGGTGGCCGACCGACGGGTGGTGCTGACATGAGCCTGGTCGACGTGACCGGCCTGCGCGTGGACTTCGGCGCGCTGCGCGCCGTCGACGGACTCTCCTTCCGCCTGGAGGAGGGCGCCGCCCTCGCCCTGGTCGGAGAGTCCGGCTCCGGCAAGTCGACCGTGGCGTCCGCGCTGCTCGGCCTGCACCGTGGCACGGGCGCTCGGGTCGAGGGCACCGTCGAGGTGGCCGGCACCGATGTGCAGCACGCCTCCGATGAGGAGCTTCGCCGGCTGCGCGGCGGGCGGGCCGCCATGGTCTTCCAGGATCCGCTGTCCTCCCTCGACCCGTACTACGCGGTCGGCGACCAGATCGCCGAGGTGTACCGCGTGCACGCCCGCGCGTCCCGGCGGGCGGCACGCGCGCGTGCCGTGGAAGTCCTGAACCGGGTGGGCATCCCGGACGCGGTCCGGCGATCCCGGTTCCGGCCGCACGAGTTCAGCGGCGGTATGCGCCAGCGCGCCCTGATCGCGATGGCGCTCGCGTGCGAACCCCGGCTGCTGATCGCCGACGAGCCGACGACCGCCCTCGACGTGACCGTCCAGGCCCAGGTCCTCGACCTGCTCCAGACTCTGCGCGAGGAGACCGGCATGGGCCTGCTGCTCGTCACGCACGATGTGGGTGTCGCCGCCGAGAGCGTCGACGAGGTGCTGGTGATGCGGCACGGCAAGGCGGTCGAGCACGGACCGGTCACCGGCGTGCTGGGCGCACCGGCCGAGCCGTACACCCGGGAACTCCTGGCCGCGGTTCCCCGGCTGGACGCGCCGCGGAAGACCTCGACGGCCCCCGAGGAAGTCGTCCTGGAGGCGGACGGCCTCAGGCGCGTGTTCGGGCGCGGGAAGCGGGCCTTCACCGCCGTGGACGACGTGTCCCTGACCCTGCGCCGCGGGGAGACCCTCGGGATCGTCGGCGAGAGCGGCAGCGGCAAGACGACCCTCGGACGCATGCTCGTCGGGCTGCTGGAGCCGACGGCGGGAACGCTGACCTTCGAGGGCCGTCCGCACGCAGGGGTGACCCCGGCCGTGCAGATGGTCTTCCAGGACCCCGTCTCCTCCCTCAACCCGCGCCGCAGCGTGGGCGAGTCCATCGCCGACCCGCTGCGCGCCCGGGGCGAGCGGCAGGAAGGGCGCATCCGCGAGCGCGTGGGTGAACTGCTGGTGCGCGTGGGGCTCGACGCGGCTCACTACGACCGCTATCCCCATGAGTTCAGCGGCGGGCAGCGCCAGCGTGTCGGCATCGCCCGGGCGCTCGCGGCCGACCCACGCGTCATCGTCTGCGACGAGCCGGTCTCAGCCCTCGACGTCACCACCCAGGCGCATGTGGTCGACCTGCTCGCGGAGTTGCAGCGCGAACTCGGGCTCGCACTCGTCTTCGTCGCGCACGACCTGGCCGTCGTCCGCCAGGCCAGCGACCGGGTCGCGGTGATGCGGCGGGGCAGGGTCGTCGAGGAGGGGCCCGTCGAGGACGTGTACGAGTCGCCGAGCGACCCCTACACCCGGCAGTTGCTGGCCGCCGTGCCGGCGCTGGACCCGGAGGCCGCCGAGCGACGCCGGGTGCAGCGGGAGGAGTTGGCCACAGCATGACACCGTCATCGGCGCGGGAGCCGGCCGCGGCGTGACGATCCGTGTCCGCTTGATCTCCTAGCGCGACAGAACGCGATCCGCGCAGGAAAGTTACGACCGTTCACCCCTTTTGGTGGTGCGACGGACAACCGTCCGTCGCACCACCGCCTTGTCCGCATACGTTCGTCCCGCTGCGAGCCGCCGGGCAACGGCGGCTCCCCATACGGGAGATCGGGGGTGCACTCGTGCGCATCGGACTGCTTACGGAAGGTGGCTATCCGTATGTGAGCGGTGACGCCAGGCTCTGGTGCGACCGGCTGGTGCACGGACTCGCCCAGCACGAGTTCGACGTCTACGCGCTCAGCCGCAGCCAGCACCAGGAGGACGAGGGCTGGATCCCGCTGCCACGGAACGTCCGCAGGGTGCGCACCGCGCCACTCTGGATGGCCGAGGACGACGAGGTGGCGCTCGGGCGCCGCGCGCGCCGGCGGTTCACCGAGTGCTTCGGGGAACTGGCCGCCGTGCTGTGCGGGGCGCCGGGGGCTTCGCCGGGAGGTGCTTCCGGTGCTGCCGGGGGGATCTCCGGGAGCGCCTCCAGTGCCACCGGAGGCGCTCCGACCTCGGAGGCGGACCGTTTCGCCAACGCTCTGTACGGGCTCGCCGAACTCGCCCGCGAGGAGGGCGGACTGACGGGAGCCCTCCGGTCGGAGGCCGCCGTACGCACCCTGGAACGCGCCTGTCGCGCGCCCGGCGCTCACCGCACGGCCCGTGAGGCGCGCGTACCGGATCTGCTCACCGTCGCCACACACCTGGAACGCGCCCTGCGCCCCCTCTCCCTCGACTGGTACGAGGACGACGGGCTCGGTGCGGTCGACCTCTGCCACGCGGCATCCGGCGGCACGGCCGCCCTGCCGGGCCTGCTCGCCCGGCACTTCACCGGCGTGCCCCTGATGGTGACCGAGTACGGCGTGCGTCTGCGGACGCACTACCTCACCGCCCCGGACGCCCCACCCGCCGTACGGTCCCTGCTGGCGGCCCTCCAGGGCCGGCTCGCGGCCGAGGCCTACAGGCAGGCCGAGGTCGTCACCGCCGGCAACACCCACGCCCGCCGCTGGCAGGAACGCTGCGGTGCCGAGCGCGAGAAGCTCCGCACGGTCTACCCCGGCATGAATGCCCGGCCCTTCGCCGAGGTGGGCGAGTCGCCGGACTGCGTCGACCCCGACACGCTGGTCTGGGTCGGCCGCGTCGAGCCCGCCAAGGACCTGGTCTCGCTGCTGCACGCCTTCGCGGAGGTCCGCAAACAGTCGCCGAGGACCCGCCTGCGCATCGTCGGCACGCCCGCCGGCCCCGAGGGCGCGGCCTACCTCGGCCACTGCAGGACGCTGGCCGCCCAGCTCTTCCCCGACGAGGCCGAGGGCCCGCACGCCGCCGGAGACAACCCGGTGTCCTTCGAGGAGACCGGCGGCCCCGAACTCCCGGCCCTCGCCGACGCCTACGCCTCGGGCGCCGTGACCGTCCTCTCCAGCGTCGTCGAGGGTTTCCCCGTCGGCCTCGTGGAGGCCATGCTCTGCGGTCGCGCGACGGTGTCGACGGACGTCGGCGCGGTCGTGGAGGTCATCGGAGGTACGGGGCTCGTCGTACCGCCGCGCAACCCGCGGGCGCTCGCCGAGGCGTGCGTGGCACTGCTGCGCGACCCCGAGCGGCGTGCGCGCCTGGGAGCCGCCGCTCGCGCCCGGGCCCTCGAACTGTTCACGGTCGAGCAGAACATCGAGGCATTTCACGGCATTTACCTGGAGATCGTCTCCCGGGCACCCGTCCGCCGGGCCCTCCTCGACGGAGCGGGAGAGCCGCTGCCGTTCGCGATTCCCGCCGAAGCGCATGTGTCCGTCCGCTGGACCGCCGCCTCGCCCGACCTCGCCGCCCGCGGCGGCCCCGGCTGGGCTGCGAGCAGGCCCGTACGCGCGACCACTCCGCTCCCCGCCCCGGAGGGCGCCCGATGAGCGACTTGGACGAACTGGACCGTCCGGGAACCGCACCCCACCCCGGGACACGGGATGTCCACCCGGAGAAGGAACCGGCCACGACGATCACGAACTCGGCCACCACGGACTCGCCCACGACGGACTCCGCCCCGGCGCACTCGGCCGTCACGGACCCGACAGCTCCTGAGGCGGCCGCCGACCCCAAGGTGCCAGGAAGCCGGAAGCCGGCCTCAGGCCCCAAGGTGCCCGGGACGGCTGAGCCGGCCGCCGGCCGCAAGGTGCCCGGGACGGCTGGGCCGGCCGCCGGCCGCAAGGCGTCCGCCCCGCGTCGGGGCGCTGCCGACCCGGTGAAGGCGCTGATGCACCGGCACCGGGAGCTCTGCGAGCGTGCGGTGGACCCCCTCGAGATCGCCGCGGGACTGGAGGCGCACGGCATCACCGACCGGACCGCCGCCCGCTTCCGCCACCGGGACGTCTTCTCCCTCGCCGAGGAGATGTACGCGCGCGTCTCCCGTGACGGGGACACGCCCCTGCCCGCCCCACCCGCCACGCCCCGGGTGCGCGCCGGCTGGGCCCTTCTGAGCCTGCTGCCCGGTGCGCTGTGCGCCGCCGCCGTGACCGCCGTGCACCTCAGCCATGGCCAGTCACGCCTGCTCGCGGCCGCAGCCGGTGGCCTCGCCGTGGCCCTGGCGCTCCGCGCGGCCCTGCGCCGCGGCCCCCTCAGCAGGACCGATGCGGCCCGGCCCGGACCACGGCCCGGCGCGGCCTCCGGCCGGACCACCCCCTGGACCGTGTGGCTCATCGCCTACTCCCTCCTGGGCAACGGCCTGCTCGACAGCGCCCTCGCCGGAGGCCCCGCCGCCCTGCCCACCGGCACGGCCGACGGCCCCTGGCCCCTCACCGCCGCCCCGGTCCTGGCCCTCGCCCTGGCCTGCGCGCCCGCCGCCTGGACCGCGCACCTCTTCACCGTGCGCACCCGTCGCCGACTCGGGGCCAGCCGCGGCCTGGAGGACTTCGCCGCCGCCGTACGCCCCCTCCTGCTCGGCACGATCGCCCTGTTCCTGGGCGCCCTGGCGGGTCTGGTCACCCTCTGCGCGGCAGTCCTCGACGAGCCCGCGGTCCTCGCGCAGGCCCTGGCCCTGGGCTCCCTCCTGTTCCTGGCCCGCCTCCTCACCACGCACGGCTTCACCTACGCCCCCGCCGTGGTCCTCACCGCGGCGGCCACGATCGAGGCGGCCGCCCTCGCCACGGTCTTCGCCTCCCGCCTCCCCGGTCTGGGCTTCCTCGCCACTCCCGTCGAAACCCTCGTCGCCCCCTGGGGCGCCGGGAGCGTCCCCGCGCTCGCCTGCGGGGTGGCGGCCCTGACCCTCCTGGTCCACGCGACCCGCAAGCTGACCCGGGCCTCGGCCCACGCACCGCCGGAACCCGCGCCGTGACCGCCCCGGACACCGGCCCCACCGCCACGGGCGGCACCCGCCCCGTCCCTTCCTTTCCGCTCCCTTCCTTTCCGCCCCGAGGAGAAATCGCATGATCACCCACCCAGGAACCCCGGCGACTTGGGGAGCCGCGCGATGAGAGTCCTGCTGATCGGAGCCAACGGCTACATCGGGCGCTTCGTCGCCGACCGTCTGCTCGCCGACCCGGCCGTGCAACTCACCGCCCTCGGCCGCGGTGACGACGCCGACGTCCGCTTCGACCTCGCCTCCGGCAGTCCCGGCGCCCTCACCCGCTTCCTCGACGCGGTCCACCCCGGTGTCGTCGTCAACTGCGCCGGCGCCACCCGCGGCGGGGCCCGCGAACTCACCCGCCACAACACCGTCGCCGTGGCCACCGTCTGCGAGGCCCTGCGCCGCAGTGGCTGCGGTGCCCGACTGGTGCAGATCGGCTGCAGCGCGGAGTACGGCCCGAGCCAGCCCGGCTCCTCCACCGCCGAGGACGCCGTGCCCCGGCCCGGCGGTCCGTACGGGGTCAGCAAACTCGCCGCCACCGAGCTGGTCCTCGGCTCCGGTCTGGACGCCGTCGTCCTGCGTGTCTTCTCACCGGCCGGACCCGGCACGCCCGCCGGCTCCCCGCTGGGCCGCCTCGCCGAGGCCATGCGCCGCGCCATGCAGTCCGGCGACGGCGAGCTGAAGCTCGGCGGCCTGGGCGCGCAACGCGACTTCGTCGACGTCCGCGATGTGGCCCGTGCCGTCCACGCCGCCTCGCTCTCCGCCGCGCAGGGCGTCATCAACATCGGCTCCGGCCGTGCGGTGCGCCTGCGCGACGCCGCCGCGGTCCTCGCCCGGGTCGCCGGATACGGCGGCGCCCTCCACGAACTCGACGGCCCGCCCGGCGCCCTGCGCACGGCCATCGGCCACCCCCGCCCCGACCCTGACCACGCGCCCCCCGTCGCGTACCCGTACCCCGACGGTTGCGGCAGCTGGCAGCAGGCCGATGTGCGCACCGCTCGCGACCGGCTCGGATGGCGTCCCCGGATCGGCCTGGAGGAGTCCCTCGCCGACATCTGGATGGAGGCGGCATGCCGCATCTGACCAGATCCCGGCGGCACACCTCGGGCACGGAACTCCGCCCCGGCGTCGGCGTCCCCGGGTACGCGCACCCCCTCCTCGCTCCCACCGAGTGGGGCGAGCTGACCCGCCCCGGCACCCCGCTGCACTGGGTGGTCCTCAACGTGTCCGACGGCCCCGGCGCGCGCCCCGACCCGCACTGCCTGGAGGCGGCCGGCCGGCTGCGCAACGCGGGCATCCGCGTCCTCGGCCACCTCGACACCCGGTACGGCACCCGCAACTTCGGCGAGCTGATCTCGGACGCCCACCGGTTCGTCGACTGGTACCAGGTCGACGGCTTCCTCCTGGAGCGCTGCCCGGCGGACCACGCCGGGCTGCCCGAGGTCCGCCGCACGGTCGCCACGCTCCGCGTGATCCGTGACGCTGCCCACATCGTCCTCGGCCACGGCATCCACCCGCACCCCGGCTACGTCGAGCTCGCCGACCAGCTGGTCACCTTCTCCGGACCCTGGAGCGACTACCGCTGGTCGCAGGTCGCCGAGTGGACCGCCGACCATGCGCCCGAGCGCTTCTGCCACTTCGTCCACGGCGTGCCCCGCCCCCACCTGACCGAGGCGCTGCGCATCGCCCGCTGGCAGGGAGCCGCGACGGTCTGGATCACGGACCACACGGACGGCGGCGGGGACGCCGATCCCTGGGAGGCCATGCCCGGCTACTGGGACGAATTCGTCTCGCGGGTCGGAACAGGTGTCTCGGAATGAAAAAGCGCATGGCACTGTTACGGGGAGAACAACCGTAGTGATTGACCGACCAACGGAGTCCCCGTGTCGCTGCCACCCCTGGTCGAGCCGGCTTCCGAGCTCACCGTAGACGAGGTCCGCAGGTACTCCCGCCACCTGATCATCCCCGACGTCGGGATGGACGGGCAGAAGCGGCTGAAGAACGCCAAGGTGCTGTGTGTGGGCGCCGGCGGCCTGGGCTCGCCGGCGCTGATGTACCTGGCCGCCGCGGGCGTCGGCACCCTCGGCATCGTGGAGTTCGACGAGGTCGACGAGTCGAACCTGCAGCGCCAGATCATCCACAGCCAGGCCGACATCGGCCGTCCCAAGGCCGAGTCCGCCCGTGACAGCGTCAAGGGCATCAACCCGTACGTGAACGTGATCCTTCACGAGGAGCGGCTCGAGGCCGACAACGTGATGGAGATCTTCAGCCAGTACGACCTGATCGTCGACGGCACGGACAACTTCGCGACCCGCTACCTGGTCAACGACGCCTGCGTGCTGCTGAACAAGCCGTACGTCTGGGGCTCGATCTACCGCTTCGACGGCCAGGCGTCCGTCTTCTGGTCCGAGCACGGCCCCTGCTACCGCTGCCTCTACCCGGAGCCCCCGCCCCCCGGCATGGTCCCCTCCTGCGCCGAGGGCGGCGTCCTGGGCGTGCTGTGCGCGTCCATCGGCTCCATCCAGGTCAACGAGGCCATCAAGCTCCTCGCCGGGATCGGCGACCCGCTGGTCGGCCGACTGATGATCTACGACGCCCTGGAGATGCAGTACCGCCAGGTCAAGGTCCGCAAGGACCCGAACTGCGCGGTCTGCGGCGAGAACCCGACCGTCACCGAGCTCATCGACTACGAGGCCTTCTGCGGCGTCGTCTCCGAGGAGGCCCAGGCGGCGGCCGCCGACTCCACGATCACTCCCAAGCAGCTCAAGGAGTGGATCGACGACGGCGAGAGCATCGACATCATCGACGTCCGTGAGCCGAACGAGTACGAGATCGTCTCCATCCCGGGCGCCCGGCTCATCCCGAAGAACGAGTTCCTCATGGGCACCGCCCTGGAGAGCCTCCCGCAGGACAAGAAGATCGTCCTGCATTGCAAGACGGGTGTCCGCAGTGCGGAAGTCCTCGCGGTCCTCAAGTCCGCGGGCTTCTCGGACGCGGTGCACGTCGGCGGCGGCGTGATCGGCTGGGTCAACCAGATCGAACCGTCCAAGCCGGTGTACTGAGCCGCACGGGTCCTCTCTTTCCGAGCGGCGGGGGCTTCGCGCACCACGGGTGCGTGGGGCCCCCGCCGTCGTCATGAGCAGACCTTGCCGTCCTTCGGAACCTTGCCGTCCAGCAGGTACGCGTTCACCGTGGAGTCGACGCAGTCGCTCCCACTGCCGTACGCGCCATGCCCCTCGCCTCGCCAGGTGAGCATCACCCCGACGCCCTTGCCCAGCTCGTCGGCCATCCTCCGCGCTCCCTCGTACGGGGTGGCAGGGTCGCCGGTGTTGCCGACCACCAGGACCGGTGCCGCGCCGTGGGCGCTCACCTCCGGGGTGTCGTGCTGCCCGGGCACCGGCCAGTCGTGGCACCAGCCGGCCGTGTCCCAGCCGAGGAACGTCCCGAAGACGGGGGAGATCTTCTCGAACCGGGGCAGCAGCCGCTTCGTCTCGGCCGTCGTCGGCCGCTGCCGGTCGTCCAGGCACGATATGACCCGTTGGGAGTGGGTCGTCGTGCCGTAGCGCCCGGACGGACGGCGTTCGTTGTAGCGGTCGGCGAGGGCCAGCAGCTCCGAGCCGTCGCCCCGCTCGGCCGCGTCGAGGGCGCTGGTCAGTGTCGGCCAGCTGTCCTTGCTGTACAGCGGCAGGAGGATGCCCGTGACCGCGAGGGTCTGGGTCAGCTTCCGTCCGGGCGTGCCCCCGGGCAGGGGCCGGGCGTCGATGCGCCGCAGCAGGTCCGCGATCTTGCGTGTGCCCTCTGCAGGGTCCTGGCCCGTGGACGCGAGGTAGCCGTTGAGCGCGCGCTGGAAGCCCCTGGCCTGGTTCTCGGCGTGGCCCACGGTGTCGGCGCCGGGGTCGACGACCGCGTCCAGCGTCATGCGGCCCACCTTCTTGGGGAAGAGGTGGGCGTAGGTGCCGCCCAGTTCGGTGCCGTAGGAGATGCCGAAGTAGTTCAGGTCGGCGTCGCCGAGGACTTCGCGGATGCGGTCCATGTCGCGGGCCGAGTCGGCGGTCGAGACGTGCGCCATCAGCTTTCCGGCGTTCCTCCGGCAGCCCTCGCCGAAGTCGGCGGCGTCCTCGAAGTACGCCTTCTCCTCGGCGGGGATGTCCGGGGAGACGTCCACCGACTCGGCGGCCTGGATCTCCCTGTCGCCCCGGCACCGCACGCCCTCGCTGGCGCCCACGCCGCGCGGGTCCCAGCTCACCAGGTCGTAGCGTTCGCGGAGCGAGGAGACGGTCGGGGCGTACGACGGCATCATGGACACGCCCGAGGCGCCCGGGCCGCCGAAGTTGAACAGCAGGGACCCGACGCGGTCGCCACCGCGGGCCTTGGCGCGGATCAGCCCCAGGCCGATCGTCTCGCCGTCCGGCTCCGACCAGTCCAGCGGCACCTTCAGCGTCGCGCACTGCCAGTCGCTGCTCGGCGCGGGGCCCTCGGCGGTGGCCTTGCAACGGCCCCACGAGAGCCCGCTCCTGCCGTCGTCGGACGAACCGGCGCTGCAGCCCGCGGCCAGCAGGGCCGAGGCGGCCGCCAGAGCGGTCCACCGAACGAAGCGCGTCATTGCCCATCCCCCCTCGCAGGCCGTCCGCTCTGTGCCGCGGATGGCGGTCAGGCCATGGTAGGCAGATCCCGCCTCGGCCGTTTCGGCCTGTGGATAACCTTCTGACCTGCGAGGATCCGGAATCGTCGGGAGGTCAGGTGCAGACGGTCCCCGCCGGCGGCACCTTCCCGTCCAGCAGATAGCCGTTCACCGCACCCTGCACGCACTTGTTCTTGCTGTCGTACGCGCCGTGCCCCTGCCCCCGGTACGTCAGCTCGACCCCGACGCCCTTGCCCAGCGCGTTCACCATCGCCCGGGCGCCCTCGTACGGTGTGGCCGGGTCGCCCGTGTTGCCGACGACCAGAATGGGTGCCGCGCCCGGAGCGCTAACGTCCGGATGGTCGGCGGCGCCGGCCACGGCCCAGTCGGTGCAGCCGATCATGCCCCAGGCCATGGAGTCGCCGAACAGGGGTGATGCGGCCCGGAACTGCGGCAGCAGCCGCTCGACATCGGCGGCGTCGTAGCGAGGTTTGGCGTCGGCGCAGCTGATGGCGGTGAAGGCGGCGGTCGAGTTGTCGTACTCGCCGTTCTCGCTGCGTCCGTTCATCAAGTCGGAGAGGATCATCAGGGTGCTGCCGTTGCCGTCGTAGGCTTCCTCCAGGCCGTCGGTGAGGAATTCCCACAGGTCCTTCGAGTACAGGGCCTGCAGGATGCCGCTGGTCGCCGCGGTCTGGGTCAGCTGGCGCGGGAAGATGCCCTCGACCGGCTTGCGGTCGAGGTCCTTCAGCAGTGTGGCGATGCGGTCCTTCACGTCCTGCGCACTGTCGCCGATCGGGCACTCCTCGGTCTTCGACACGCAGTCCTCGGCGAAGTTGTCGACAGCGAGCTGGAAACCCTTGGCCTGCCCCAACGACCCCTGCTCGGGGTTCTTCGTGGGATCGACGACGGCGTCGAACACGGCACGGCCGACCCGCTCGGGGAACAGGTGGGCGTAGACGCCGCCCAGCTCGGTGCCGTAGGAGATGCCGAAGTAGTGCAGCTTGTCGTCGCCGAGGACCTGGCGCATCAGGTCCAGGTCGCGCGCCGCGTCGGTGGTACGCACGTGGGGCAGGATCTTCTCCGAATTCTGCTCGCAGGCGTCGTTGAACTCCGTGGTGCTGTCGAGGAGCTGGGTGCGTTCGGCGGCGTCGTCGGGGGTGCCGTCCTGCTGGAAGTAGGCGTCGAGCTGCTGGTCGTTCTCGCAGATCACGGGGTCGCTGCGGCCGACCCCGCGCGGGTCGAAGCTCACCAGGTCGTAGCGGGTGCGCAGTTTTTCGTAGCTCTCGGCGAAGCCGGGGAGCGAGGAGACGCCCGAGCCGCCCGGGCCGCCGAAGTTGAAGATGAGCGAGCCGATGCGTTCGTTCTCGGCGCCGGTCGTGCCGACCCGGATCAGTTCGAGGCCGATGGTGTCGCCCTTCGGGTCGTCCCAGTCGAGCGGGGCCTTCATGGTGGCGCACTGCCACTCACCGCCGTCCGGGAGAGGAGAGGGCGAGGCGCCTCCGCCCTGCGCCTCGTCCGGAGCCGGGCAGGCCTTCCAGCTCAGTTCCTGCCGCGTGAGGTCCTCGTCCTGGGCCTCGTCGCTGCCGCACCCCGCCAGCATGGTGGACAACAGCACGGCGGAGAGGGTCAGTGCGGCGGCCCGCGGCCGGAGGAGGGAGGGCATGGTTCCATCCTGCGGCGGCACCGGACGGGGCGCGCGGGACGCGTGCCGTACGAGGTAAGAGGTGCAAGAGGGTTCGGTGAGGCCAGAGGGCCGACGGAACGGACGGCCGCGATCGCCCCGCCGCGCAGGCCCGGCTGACCGTGCGTGGGACCCGCTTCCGGCCCGGTCGGGTCAGAGGGCCTGCTTGCGCGTGAGGTGATTGAAGGCCAGCCAGCCCGGCAGCACGGGCAGCCACAGCGTCAGCAGACGGAACAGCAGGACCGCCGGCGCCGCGACCTCCTTCGGGAGCCCGACGGCGATCAGACCGACCGTCAGAGTCGCCTCGACCGCGCCCACACCGCCCGGTGTCGGAGCCGCCGACCCCAGGGCGTTGCCCGCGAGGAAGACGACGGCGACGCTGGCGAGGCTGATCGACGTGGACTCGTCGCCGAACGCGCGGATCGAGGCGTCCAGGCACATCACGAAGCAGGCGGTCAGCAGCAGCATGCCGCCGATGCCGGTGACCAGCTTCTGCGGCCGTTGCAGCACGTCCAGCATGCGCGGCACGACGCCCGCGAACAGCGACCGCACACGCGTGGACACGAACTTGCGCAGGAACGGCACCGACGTCACCACGAGCACGAGCACCGCGACCGTCAGCAGACCCGCGATGACCGTCCGGGACGGCGACAGCGACGGCGTCTTCTCGGTGCCGGTCAGATAGCCGAAGGACAGCAGCATCAGGATGTGACAGCCGAGCCCGAACAGCTGCGACGCGCCGACACTCGCCACCGCGAGCCCGGGCCGCACGCCCGCGCGCTGGAGGAAGCGCGTGTTCAGGGCGACTCCGCCCACCGCCGCCGGGGCGACGATCTTCACGAACGATCCGGCGACCTGCGCCGCCACGGTCCGTACGAACGGCACCCGCTCGGGCACGAATCCCAGCAGCGCCATCGCCGCCGCCACGTAGCTGCACATCGAGAACAGCACGGCCGCGGCGACCCAGCCCCACTCGGCGTTCGCGATGAGCGGCCCGAACTCGATGTGCGTGAGCTGCGTCAGCAGGAAGTACGCGCCGATCGCGCCGGCCATGAAACTGATCAGCGTGCGCGGCCGCACCCGCTCCAGCCGGGCCGGCTCGACGGGTGCCTGCGGCCTGATCCGCAGTACCGCGTGCCGGATCTGCGTGAGCAGGTCCTCCTCGCGCGCCTCCTCCACGGCCTCGTCGATCGCCCGCTTCTCGGCCCGCTGCTCGGCCCGTACGGCCTTCTTGTCGGGCTTCTCCAGGACGGGCACGGGGTCGTCCGCGTCGCCCTCCAGGCGGACCTGTTTGGCCTGCCGGGACGCCTCCAGGACCGCGTCGCGCTCGCGCTGTGCCCGCTCCCGGGCCAGTCTGCGCAGCGTCGCGCGCGTGGAGCGGCTGAGGGCGATGGGCTGGAGCATCGGCAGGCAGTCCGCCACCGCGTCCGGACCGAGCACGCCCACCGCCGACGCGACCGCCCGCTCGGCGCCCACCCGCAGGCCGAGCGTCACCAGCAGCTGGGAGGTGTCCATGCGCAGCAGCAGATCACCGGCCGCGATCTCGCCGACGCGCAGGTCGGTGAGGATCACCGTGCCGGAACGATCCACCAGAATCGCGTCTCCCACCAGCCTGCGATGCGCGATGCGCCGCGACTGCAGGGCCTTCACCTGGTGCCAGGTGTCGCGCAGCAGGTCGTCGGTGATCTCCTCGTCCGACAGCGAGTCGAGGGTGCGTCCGCCGCTGTGCTCGTAGACGAGCATCACCGCGTCGGGGCCGAGCTCGGAGGTGGCGATCAGCTTGGGCGCGTTGGCGCCGGCCGCGATCGCCGCGTACGCCAGCAGGGCCTCCTGCTCCAGGGCCTGCCGCAGCGACTGGAGGCTGCTGCGGGTGGCGAAGCCGCGCAGGGTGAGGTTGCGCCAGGCGCGGTAGAAGAAGCCCTGGGCCTGCTGCTCCCGGTCGACCACCGTCACGTCGAGGGGCGGGCCGTCCTCCAGCGTGACGAAGTAGCGCCGGCCTCGGTCCCCGGTGTCAGGGTTGTCCGAGGTGTCCTCGCGGGACGCGCTGACGGGGCGGAAGCCGACGGTCCGCAGGCCGGCCATCAGCGTCTGTCCGGTGGGCCGGACGTTGGGCGAGCCGACCGCGTACAGCGTGCCGTAGGCCACGGTCCAGCCGATCAGCACGGTCAGGATGATCGAGAACGGGGTCGTGTACCCGGTGACGAGCATCGAGAAGGCGTCGAGGAGCAGCACCACCCACAGCACCGCGCGCCAGCGCGGTCTGCGCGACATGCCGACGGCCGTCATGTAGGCGATGACGGGGGCCAGATAGCCGTGCACGGGATCGGTCAGGGCGTGGATGTCACCGGGGGAGGGCTGGGTGAGCGCTTCCTGGATCGAGTCGGGGGCGGCCCGGGCGACCCACAGGTCCGTGGCGAGGGTCACACCGTGTGCGAGGACCGCCGCGAGCACGCCGTCGGCGATGCGCAGTCCGTCCCGTTTGATCAGACGCTCGATGGCGAAGGCGACCGGCACCAGCAGGATGGCGATGCTGGAGGCCAGCCCCGCGATCTTGATGAGCAGGTCGGGCGCCTGACCGGTGCCCTTGTTGATGTCCTGTTCGAGGCCGGAGGTGGTGCCGTGCGCGAACGCGGCGATCCCGATCAGGATCGCGACGGCGAGCACGCCCACCAGCAGGCGCATCAGGTCGGAGGGGCGGTGCACGCGCGCGGGGAGCAGCGGTTCGTCGCCCTCCACCTCGTCGATGTGCGCGAAGTCGGGCTCCTCGGCGGCCGCGCGGTTCTTCTTCGCCGCCCCCTTCGGACCGTCGTCCCGAGTGCCCGGGCGCGACGAAGCGTCAGAGGTGCCTTCCGTGTCCTCGGGGTGCGCACCTTGCTGCTTCATCGTCTCTTCTTGGTCTCGTATCACCGGTCACCGCCCGCACGATGGTGGCATGCCGCACCGGCACACGGGGCAATCAGGGTGCACATGCGGGGGCGGACAGTCTGCCCGACGCACTCGTGCCGGGCGAGCAGAACGCTCCGGAGCACGCCCGGCCCGTTGTCGGTGGGGTGGGGCAGGATGGGGCGGATGAGTGAGCAGAGCCCTGAGGGGGGCGGGCACGAGGACGAGCCCGTGCATGCGCTGCCCGAGTACGCCGAGCGGGTCCTCGACGTCGCCGAGCTGATCCCGCCGGGCCGGGTCATGACCTACGGGGACGTCGCCGAATGGCTGGAGCAGGGCGGTCCGCGGCAGGTCGGCCGGGTGATGGCGCTCTACGGGGGAGCCGCCCCGTGGTGGCGCGTCGTCCGCGCGGACGGCGTCCTGCTGCCGGGGCACGAACAACGGGCGCTCGGACACTACCGGGCGGAGGGCACGCCCTTGAAGGAGGCGAGCCGCGCCGCCGAGGGCCACCTGCCGCGCATCGACATGAGACGGGCGCGGTGGGACGGCGGTGATCGCGCGGAGGGTCACACCTGACAGCTTCCGCCATCGGACGGCCTCCTGTGTGACCCGTGATCCGTACGGGGGAATCGGGGCACACCGGCGGCATGACGTACGTTCGTGAGTCGAGGGGCATGAGTGCCGCGAGTGCCGTGAGTGGCCGGTGGGAAGAAGGGGAAGCCCTGCTTCCGCCTTACTCGTCGGCGTAGCGTCGGCTGCGCGTGCCCCCGTCACCCCGCGGTCACCGCCCGCCACCCGCGGTGGCCCGCCAACCAGCACTTCCACCAGAACCGGCGAACCACGTGAGCTCCTCTTCCTCCACCAGCGGCCTGCCGCACCCCCGGGTACGGCGGGGGAACCGTGGCGCTTACCGACTCGTACGTACCCCTCCTGCCCGCGTGGACCCCCCTCATTTGGACGCCTCACAGCGCTCCGTGGTTGACCACACGGCGGGTCCGCTCCTCGTCCTCGCAGGTCCGGGCACCGGCAAGACCACCACCCTCGTCGAGTCCGTGGCCGAGCGCGTGGCCCGGGGCGGGGACCCCGAGCGCGTCCTGGTACTCACCTTCAGCCGCCGGGCCGCGGTCGAGCTGCGCGACCGCATGGCCCGGCGGACCGGGGCCGCCCGCGCTCCCCGGGCGACCACCTTCCACTCGTTCTGCTACGCCCTGGTCCGCGCCCACCAGGACAGCGCCCTGTTCGTGGAGCCGCTGCGGCTGCTGTCCGGCCCCGAACAGGACGTCTCGGTGCGCGAACTGCTCGCGGGCCAGCTGGACCTGGAACGGCTCGGGCTCGCGCACGTGCGCTGGCCCGACGAACTGCGCGCCTGCCTGACCACCCGCGGTTTCGCCGACGAGGTCCGCGCGGTCCTCGCCCGCAGCCGTGAACTGGGCCTCGGCCCCGACGCCCTGGACGCCTTCGCCCGCCGCACGGGACGGCCCGACTGGCGCGCCGCGGCCGCCTTCCTCGCCGAGTACCTCGACGTGCTCGACCTCCAGGGTGTGATCGACTACGCGGAACTCGTCCACCGCGCGGTGCTCCTCGCACGCCGCCCCGAGGTCGCGGCGTGGCTCGCCGCCCGGTACGACGCCGTCTACGTCGACGAGTACCAGGACACCGATCCCGCTCAGGTACGACTGCTGGACGCCCTGGCCGGCGGCGGCCGCACGCTCGTGGCCTTCGGCGATCCCGACCAGTCGATCTACGCGTTCCGCGGGGCCGACGTGAACGGCATCCTGGACTTCCCGCACGCCTTCCCCCGCGCGGACGGCCGCCCGGCCCCCGTCACCGTGCTGCGCACGTCCCGCCGCTCCGGCGCCGGTCTGCTGGCCGCCACCCGGCTGCTCACCCAGCGCATGCCGCTGACCCGGCTGCCCGCCGAGAAGGTGCGCGCCCACCGCGAACTCGCCCCCGTACGGGGCGGCGGCCGCGTCGAGGCGTACACGTACCCGACGTCCGGGACGGAGCTGGACAACATCGCCGACATCCTCCGCAGGGCCCACCTGGAGGACGGCGTCCCGTGGAGGGACATGGCCGTCCTGGTGCGCGCCGGCACCCGCACCATCCCCACGGTCCGCCGCGCCCTCACCGCGGCGGGCGTCCCCGTCGACGGCGACGGTGATGACGTGCCGCTGCGGCACGAACCGGCGGTGGCACCGCTGCTGACGGCCTTGCGGGCGGTGGCCCTGGCGGAGGCCGCCGGGCCTGCCGATACGAATACGGCGGCCGACGGTGCGCCCGACTCGGAGCCGACCGTCTCCTGGCTCGACACCGAGACCGCCCTCACTCTCCTGACCTCACCCCTCGCGAGCATGGACGCGGCCGACCTGCGCCGCCTCGGCCGCGCCCTGCGCGACGAGGAACGGGCCGCCGGCAACCCGCTTCCGCCGCCCTCCGACGTGCTGCTCGCGCAGGCACTCGCCGAGCCGGAGCGGCTGGCCGTGCACGACCCGGCGTACGCGCGCGGCGCCCAGCGCCTCGGCGCACTGCTGCGCAAGGCCCGCGAGCGCCTGGCCGGCGGCGGTACGGCCGAGGAGGCGCTGTGGGACCTCTGGGACGGCACACCGTGGCCCGCACGACTGGAGCGGGCCGCCCGCCGGGGCGGCGCCGCCGGGCGCAACGCGGACCGCGACCTGGACGCCGTCTGCGCCCTGTTCGCCACCGCGGCCCGCGCCGAGGAACGCACCGGCGGCCGGGGCACCCTGAACTTCCTGGAGGAGATCGAGGCCGAGGACATCGCCGCCGACACCCTCGCGCGGCGCACCGTACGCCCCGACGCCGTCCGCCTGATGACCGCCCACCGCTCCAAGGGCCTTGAGTGGCGCCTCGTGGTCGTGGCGGGGGTGCAGGAGGGCCTGTGGCCGGACCTGCGCCGCCGCGGCTCCCTCCTGGAGGCCGACCGCATCGGCCGCGACGGGCTCGCCGAACCCCTCACCCCCGGCGCGCTGCTCGCCGAGGAGCGCCGCCTGTTCTACGTGGCCGCCACGCGCGCGAGCGAACGTCTCGTCGTCACCGCGGTCAAGGCCCCCGCGGACGACGGTGACCAGCCCTCCCGCTTCCTGACCGAACTCGGCGTCGAACCCAAGGACGTCACCGGACGCCCCCGCCGCCCGCTGTCCGTGGCCGCACTCGTCGCGGAACTGCGGGCCACCACGGTCGACCCGCGCGTCTCCGACGCCCTCCGGGAGGCCGCCGCCCGCCGCCTGGCCCGGCTCGCCGCCCTCGCCGACGAGGACGGCCGCCCCCTGGTGCCGTCCGCGCACCCCTACCGCTGGTGGGGCATGTTCGAGCCCACCGAGTCCAAGGTGCCGCTGCGCGACCGCGACCAGCCCGTCGTGCTCTCCGGCAGCGCCCTCGACCAGCTCGCCAACACCTGCGCCCTGCAGTGGTTCCTGGGCCGCGAGGTGAAGGCCGACGCACCCGCCACGGCCGCCCAGGGCTTCGGCAACGTCGTGCACGTCCTCGCCGACGAGGTCGCCTCCGGGCACACCCCGGCCGACCTCGGTGTCCTCATGGAACGCCTCGACTCCGTGTGGAACGCGCTGGCCTTCGACGCGCCGTGGAAGTCGGCCCAGGAGAAGGACAACGCGCGCGTGGCGCTCGAACGGTTCCTGCAGTGGCACGTCATGAACCGCACCGGGCGCACCCCGGTGGCCAGCGAGCACGACTTCGACGTCACCCTCGAAGCGGGCGACTACCAGGTGCGCATCCGCGGCCAGATGGACCGGGTCGAGGCCGACGGCGACGGTCGCGCCTACGTGGTCGACTTCAAGACCGGAAAGCAGGCGCCCGGTTCCAAGGAAGTGGAGCGCCACCCGCAGCTGGCCGTCTACCAGCTGGCCGTCCGCGAGGGCGCCGTCGACGAGGCCTTCGACGGCGTGCGTCCCGAGCCGGGCGGCGCCGAACTCGTCCACCTCCGGCAGGGAGCGGCCAAACGCGACGGCGGCGAGACCCTGCCCAAGGTGCAGGCCCAGGAGCCGCTGGAGGGGGAGTGGGTCGGCGACCTGCTCGCCACCGCCGCCGGCAAGGTCCTCGACGAACGGTTCACACCGACCGCCGGGCAGCACTGCACGCACTGCGCGTTCCGGGCCTCGTGCAGCGCCCGGCAGGAGGGGCGCCACGTGGTGGAGTGAGCTATCGCACCACCTGTGCTGACCTGCGCTTCCTGTTCCCCGGAGGCCCGTTCGGTCACCACTGTCAGTGGCCGCCGCTAGCCTTTCGATGTGCCCGCCCGTATCACCGATCCCGACCAGCTCAAGGAGCTCCTCGGCATCCCGTTCACCCCGGAGCAGACGGCCTGCATCACCGCGCCGCCCGCCCCGCAGGTGATCGTGGCCGGAGCCGGCTCGGGCAAGACGACGGTGATGGCGGCCCGCGTGGTGTGGCTGGTCGGCACCGGCCAGGTCGCCCCCGAGCAGGTGCTCGGCCTCACCTTCACCAACAAGGCCGCCGCCGAACTCGCCGAGCGCGTCCGCAAGGCGCTCGTCAGAGCCGGCGTCACCGACCCGGACGCCATCGACCCGGACAACCCGCCGGGCGAGCCGGTCATCTCCACCTACCACGCCTTCGCGGGCCGCCTCCTGACCGACCACGGACTGCGCATCGGTCTCGAACCCACCTCCCGGCTGCTCGCCGACGCCACCCGCTTCCAGCTCGCCGCGCGCGTCCTGCGCGAGGCCCCGGGGCCCTACCCGGCCCTGACCCGTTCCTTCCCGGACCTCGTCGGCGACCTCCTCGCGCTCGACGGCGAACTCGCCGAGCACCTCGTACGCCCGGAAGCACTGCGCGCGTACGACGCCGAACTGCTGCTGACCCTGCGGGGCGCCAAGCTCAGCAACGCCGACCTGCGCAAGGTCCCCGACGCGGCCGCCGCCCGGCGTGAACTCGCCGAGCTGGTCACCCGCTACCGGGCCGCCAAGCGCGAGCGGGACCTGCTCGACTTCGGTGACCAGATCGCCCTGTCGGCCCGGCTCGCCGGCATCCCCGAGGTGGGCCACGTCCTGCGCGACGAGTTCCGGGTGGTCCTGCTCGACGAGTACCAGGACACGTCGGTCGCCCAACGCGTCCTCCTGGCGGGCCTGTTCGGCGAGGGCACCGGCCACCCCGTCACCGCCGTCGGCGACCCCTGCCAGGCGATCTACGGCTGGCGCGGTGCCTCCGTCGCCAACCTCGACGACTTCCCCGAGCACTTCGCCCACGCCGGCGGCCGCCCCGCGACCCGGCAGGCCCTCAGTGAGAACCGCCGCAGCGGCGGCCGCCTCCTCGACCTGGCCAACGGCCTCGCGGAGCCCCTGCGCGCCCTGCACGCGGGCGTGGAGGCCCTCCGCCCGGCCACCGGCGCCGAACGCGACGGCATGGTCCGCTGCGCCCTGCTGAGCACCCACGCCGAGGAGATCGACTGGGCCGCCGACTCCGTCGCCCACCTCGTCCGGACCGGTACGGCACCCGGCGAGATCGCCGTTCTGTGCCGTACCGCGACCGACTTCGCCGAGATCCAGGGCGCCCTGGTCGCCCGGGACATCCCCGTCGAGGTCGTCGGCCTGTCCGGGCTGCTGCACCTCCCCGAGATCGCGGACCTCGTCGCCGTCTGCGAAGTCCTCCAGGACCCCGGCGCCAACGCCTCCCTGGTACGCCTGCTCACCGGCCCGCGCTGGCGCATCGGACCGCGCGACCTCGCCCTCCTGGGGCGGCGCGCCCGGCTTCTCGTCACCCACGCGCGCGTGGCGGGCGACGACGACCGGGACCGCCGTCTCGCCGAGGCAGTCGAAGGGGTCGACCCGTCCGAGGTGATCTCCCTCGCGGACGCCCTCGACACGTTCCTGGAGACGCCGCTGGACGGTCGCGGTGACGACGACGGACTGCCGTTCTCGCCGGACGCGCGCGTGCGCTTCGCCCGGCTCGCCACCGAACTGCGCGAGCTGCGGCGCTCCCTGTCCGACCCGCTGATGGACGTCCTGCACCGCGTCCTCGCCGTCACCGGCCTGGAGGTCGAGCTGTCGGCGTCCCCGCACGCCCTGGCAGCGCGCCGCCGCGAGACGCTGTCCAACTTCCTGGACGTCGCCGCCTCCTTCGCCGCCGGCGACAACGAGGCGACCCTGCTCGCCTTCCTGGGCTTCCTGCGCACCGCCGCCCAGTACGAGAAGGGGCTCGACAACGCTCTTCCGGGCGGCGAGAACACCGTCAAGGTGCTCACGGCCCACAAGTCCAAGGGCCTGGAGTGGGACGTGGTGGTCGTCCCCGGCCTGGTCACCGGCACCTTCCCCAGCAGCCAGGGCCGCGAGAAGTGGACCTCCCAGGGCAAGGTCCTGCCGCACGCGCTGCGCGGCGACGCCGACACCCTGCCCGATGTGACGTCCTGGGACGCCAAGGGCCTGAAGGCCTTCCACGAGGCCATGAAGGACCACCAGCACACCGAGGAACTCCGTCTCGGCTACGTCACCTTCACCCGCCCCCGCTCCCTCCTCCTGGGCTCCGGCCACTGGTGGGGGCCCACCCAGAAGAAGCGCCGTGGGCCGTCCGCGTTCCTCCAGGCCCTCTACGAGCACTGCGACGCCGGTTACGGCGAGATCGAGGCCTGGGCGGACGAACCCGCCGACGACGAGGAGAACCCGGCCCTGCACCGGGCGACGGCCGACCAGGTGTGGCCCCTGCCCCTGGACGCGGCAGCCCTGGCACGCCGCCGCGCGGCAGCCGAGACCGTCCTGGCCCACCTGGAGAATCTCGCGTCCCATGAGGACGGGCACCCCGCGGCCACGCACGACCCGGACGTCCTCGACGACCCGGAGTGGCCCCCGCCGCCCGAGGACGACGAGCCCCTCCACAGCGAGCCCCCGCACGACGAACCGGACCCGTTCGACGGCGCACCCCTCGACGGCGCACCGTTCGACGACGTCCCCTTCGACGAGGTGCCCGCCGAAGAGATCTCCGGCGAAGACCCGGCGGACGGTGACGCCCCGCCCGTGATCCACCTCGCCGTCCCCCACCAGGCGGCCCCGCCCGAGGCCCCGGCCACCCGCCCTCTCCCCGGGACCCCCGGACATCCCGGCCCCCAGGGCCGGGCACATCCGCACCTCACCCCGGAGGAGGCCCGCACCGTCGCCTCCTGGGACCGCGACCTCGACGCCCTCACCGGAGAGCTCCTGCGCGCCCGCGACAGCGTCACCGAGGTGCCCCTGCCGGCGTCCCTCACGGCCTCCCAGCTGATGCACCTGGCCGCCGACCCCGACGGCCTCGCCCAGGAGCTGGCCCGCCCCATGCCGCGCCCGCCCCAGCCCGCCGCGCGCCGCGGCACCCGCTTCCACGCCTGGGTCGAGGCCCGCTTCGAGGCGCTCACACTGCCCATGCTGGAGCCGGAGGAACTGCCCGGCAGCGACGCCGAGATCGCCGACGAGGAGGACCTGGAGGCGCTCAAGGAGGCCTTCGAGCGCACCGAGTACGCACGCCGCACGCCCCACCGGGTGGAGGCCCCCGTCCAGCTCGCGATCGGCGGCCGGATCGTCCGGGGCCGCATCGACGCCGTCTACAAGGAAGGCGACGGGGAGGACGCGACGTACGAGATCGTCGACTGGAAGACCAGCCGCTCCCGCACCGCCGACCCGCTCCAGCTCGCCGTCTACCGGCTGGCCTGGGCCGAGCAGCAGGGCGTGCCGCCGGAGTCGGTCACAGCCGCGTTCCTGTACGTGCGCAGCGGCGAGGTCGTCCGCCCGCGGGACCTGCCCGGCCGGGCCGCCCTGGAGCGGCTGCTCCTGGACGACCCGTCGGGAGGGGAGGTCGGTGAGGAACCGCACTCCGAGGACGTCCGTGCGGGCCGATAGGCTCGTGACCATGAGCCAGACCCCGGACAGCGTCGTCCGTACGTACATCCAGCAGCACCGCGCCGCCTTCCTCGACGACCTCGCCGAGTGGCTGCGCATCCCGTCGGTGTCCGCCCAGCCGGACCACGCGCCCGACGTGCGACGCAGCGCCGACTGGCTCGCCGCCAAGCTCAAGGAGACCGGCTTCCCGACGGCCGAGGTCTGGCAGACCCCCGGCGCGCCCGCCGTCTTCGCCGAGTGGCCCTGTGCGGACCCGCAGGCACCCACCGTGCTGGTCTACGGCCACCACGACGTGCAGCCTGCGGCCCGGGAGGACGGCTGGGACAGCGAGCCCTTCGAGCCGGTCGTGCGCGGCGACCGCCTCTACGCGCGCGGGGCGGCCGACGACAAGGGCCAGGTGTTCTTTCACACCCTCGGCGTGCGCGCCCACCTCGCCGCCACCGGCCGCAGCACCCCGGCCGTGCACCTCAAACTGATCGTTGAGGGCGAGGAGGAGTCCGGCTCGCCGCACTTCCGGGCCCTGGTCGAGCAGCACGCCGAGCGGCTCGCCGCCGACGCCGTGATCGTCTCCGACACCGGCATGTGGTCCGAGGACACCCCCACGGTGTGCACCGGCATGCGTGGCCTCGCCGAGTGCGAGATACGCCTGCACGGCCCCGACCAGGACATCCACTCCGGTTCCTTCGGCGGCGCCGTGCCCAACCCGGCGACGGCCGCCGCCCGACTCGTCGCCGCCCTGCACGACGAGCACGCGCGCGTGGCGATCCCGGGCTTCTACGACGGCGTGGTCGAGCTCACCGACCGCGAGCGTGAACTGCTCGCCGAGCTGCCCTTCGACGAGCAGCAGTGGCTGCGCACGGCCAAGTCGTACGCCACCGAGGGGGAGGCCGGGTACACCACCCTGGAGCGGATCTGGGCCCGCCCCACCGCGGAGGTCAACGGCATCGGCGGCGGCTACCAGGGCCCCGGCAGCAAGACGATCGTCCCCTCCTCCGCCCTGGTGAAGCTGTCCTTCCGTCTGGTGGCGGGGCAGGACCCCGGGCAGGTGGAGAAGGCCGTCCGCGCCTGGGCCGAGCAGCAGGTGCCCCCGGGGATCCGCTGCGGCATCACGTTCAGCGGGGCCACGCGCCCGTGCCTCACGCCGCTGGACCACCCGGCTCTCCGGTCGGTCACCCGCGCCATGGGCCGGGCCTTCGAGAAGCCGGTCCGCTTCACCCGCGAGGGCGGCTCCGGACCGGCGGCGGACCTCCAGGACGTCCTCGGCGCCCCGGTGCTGTTCCTGGGCATCTCCGTCCCCTCGGACGGCTGGCACGCCCCGAACGAGAAAGTCGAACTCGACCTGCTCCTCAAAGGCGTCGAGACCGCCGCGTACCTGTGGGGTGACCTCGCCGAGAACTGGCGCCATGCGCCCTGAGCGTCCTTCCGTCCGGACCGGGCACGCGCGCGGGGCACACTGGAAGCGCCGCCCCGCACCGCCCGAGCCCGCCGGACCCGGTCGTCTCCCGCCGTACGTCCCGCTGAACCGCCCGCCGAACCCGACTGTTCCACCGGGGAGTTGGAAGCACCCGTGACCACCTGGACCGACCACAACGCCGACCGTCCCATCTCGCTCACCGCCCCGAGCGGCGTCGACCGGGCCGCCCACCACCGGCTCGACGAGGCCTGGCTCGCGGCGGCGTGGAGCCACCCCACGACGCGCTGCTTCGTGGTCTCCGGCGGACAGGTCCTCATCGACGAGACGGCGGACGGGCGCACCGAACTCGTCATGACCCCCTCCTTCGAGGCCCCCCTCACCGAAGCGCACCGCTACTTCCTCGGCATCGACGAGGACGGCGTCAGCTACTTCGCCCTCCAGAAGGACTCCCTGCCCGGGCGCATGGACCAGTCCGCGCGCCCCGCGGGCCTGCGCGAGGCGGGCGCCCTGCTGTCGGCCCGGGACGTGGGCCTGATGGTGCACGCGGTGGGCCTGGAGAACTGGCAGCGCACGCACCGCTTCTGCTCGCGCTGCGGCGAACGCACCGTCATCGCCGCCGCCGGACACATCCGCCGCTGCCAGGCCTGCGGCGCGGAGCACTACCCGCGCACGGACCCCGCTGTGATCATGGCCGTGACCGATGAGGACGACCGCGTCCTGCTCGGCCGCCAGGTCCACTGGCCCGAGGGGCGCTTCTCGACGCTGGCCGGCTTCGTCGAGCCCGGCGAGTCCATCGAGCAGTCGGTGCGCCGCGAGGTCCTGGAGGAGGTCGGCATCAGCGTCGGCCAGGTCGAGTACGTCGCCAGCCAGCCCTGGCCCTTCCCGTCCAGCCTCATGCTGGGCTTCATGGCCCGCGCCACCTCGACCGAGATCGAAGTCGACGGCGACGAGATCCACGAGGCCCGCTGGTTCTCCCGTGACGAGCTGCGCGCCGCCTTCGAGTCCGGCGAGGTGCTCCCGCCCTACGGCATCTCCATCGCGGCCCGCCTGATCGAGCTCTGGTACGGCAAGCCGCTCCCGACACGGAGCGTTGTCTGACCTCGTCAGCGCGCCCGTCGTCGGCATGAGAGAAGGCGGCCCCTGAGCTGTCTCAGGAGCCGCCTTACCCGCACAGACACACGGCGACTAGGCGCCGATCTTCTGCTTCACCTGTGCCAGCGACGGGTTCGTGAGCGTCGAGCCGTCCGGGAAGAGGACGGTGGGCACCGTCTGGTTTCCGCCATTCGCCTTCTCCACGAACGCGGCGGACTCCGGGTCCTGCTCGATGTTGATCTCGGTGTACGCGATGCCCTCGCGGTCCATCTGGCTCTTCAGCCGGCGGCAGTAGCCGCACCACGTGGTGCTGTACATCGTCACAGTGCCCAGCATGTCTCTCGTGCTCCTTCGGTGGCTCGGGGCGGGTGGCCGCAGTGGGGGAACGCATGTGAAAGGTCCACCATTCCCGGTGCCCGTGCCAGGCCCGACGTGACGCCTGCCGCATTAGTACGACTATCAGTGCCTGCCTGTGGACAACCGGCGCAGCCGTCTCGCGCGACCTGGCAGCATGGCTGTGTGACAGCAGCAACGCACTCCACCCTGTTCCCGCAGGTACCGGACTCCGCCGACGCGGTGCTCGAAGGGCTCGACCCCGAGCAGCGCGAAGTGGCCACGGCCCTGCACGGCCCGGTGTGCGTCCTGGCAGGCGCGGGCACGGGCAAGACCCGGGCGATCACCCACCGCATCGCCTACGGAGTGCGCGCGGGCATCCTGCACCCCTCCAGCGTCCTCGCCGTCACCTTCACCAACCGCGCGGCCGGGGAGATGCGCGGCCGGCTGCGCCAGCTCGGCGCCGCGGGCGTCCAGGCGCGCACGTTCCACTCGGCCGCCCTGCGCCAGCTCCAGTACTTCTGGCCGAAAGCGATCGGCGGCGCCATGCCCCGTCTCGTCGACCGCAAGATCCAGCTCGTCGCCGACGCGGCGGCCGCCTGCCGCATCCGGCTCGACCGGGGCGAGCTGCGGGACGTCACCGCCGAGATCGAATGGTCCAAGGTCACCCAGACCGTCCCCGCCGACTACGCACCCGCCGCCGCCAAGGCCGGCCGCGAGTCCCCCCGCGACCCCGCCGAGATCGCCCAGCTCTACGCCGCCTACGAGGACGTCAAACGCGAGCGGTCCGTCATCGACTTCGAGGACGTGCTGCTGCTGACCGTGGCGGTTCTCCAGGACCGCCACGACATCGCCGAACAGATCCGCGCCCAGTACCAGCACTTCGTGGTCGACGAGTACCAGGACGTCAGCCCCCTCCAGCAGCGCCTGCTCGAACTGTGGCTGGGCGAGCGGGACAGCCTGTGCGTAGTCGGGGACGCCAGCCAGACGATCTACTCGTTCACCGGGGCCACCCCGGACCATCTGCTCGACTTCCGCACCCGCCACCCCGGTGCGACCGTCGTCAAGCTGGTCCGCGACTACCGTTCCACGCCCCAGGTCGTCCACCTCGCCAACGGTCTGCTCGCCCAGGCCCGGGGCCGGGCCGCCGACCACCGCCTGGAGCTCGTCTCCCAGCGCCCCGCCGGGCCCGAGCCGGTCTACGCCGAGTACACCGACGAACCCGCCGAGGCGGAAGGCGCGGCCCGCCGGATCCGCGAGCTCGTCGACTCGGGAGTCCCGGCCTCCGAGATCGCTGTCCTCTTCCGCACGAACGCGCAGTCCGAGACCTATGAGCAAGCCCTCGCCGACGCCGCGGTGCCCTACCAGCTGCGCGGCGCCGAGCGGTTCTTCGACCGCCCGGAGGTGCGCAAGGCGGGCATCGCCCTGCGCGGCGCGGCCCGCTTCGGCGGCAACGACTCCCTCCTGGACGACGTCGTCGACCTTCCCTCCCAGGTGCGCGCCGTGCTGTCGGGAGAGGGCTGGACGACGCAGCCACCGGCCGGCTCCGGCGCGGTGAGAGAGCGCTGGGAGTCCCTGGCCGCCCTGGTGAACCTCGCCCAGGACTTCGCCGCCGCCCGGCCCACCGCCACCCTGGCGGACCTCGTCGCCGAACTCGACGAACGGGCGAACGCCCAGCACGCCCCCACCGTGCAAGGCGTCACCCTCGCCTCCCTGCACTCGGCCAAGGGCCTGGAGTGGGACGTCGTCTTCCTGGTCGGCGTCGCCGAGGGCATGATGCCGATCACCTACGCCAAGACAGACGAACAGATCGAGGAGGAGCGCCGCCTCCTCTATGTCGGAGTCACCCGCGCGCGAGAGCACCTCCATGTCTCCTGGGCGCTCTCCCGCTCGCCCGGAGGGCGCCCGAGCCGCCGTCCCAGCCGCTTCCTCGACGGGCTGCGCCCCGGCTCGGCGGCCGCCGCGGGCCGTACCGCCGCCGGAGGAGCGGGCGGAATCGAGCGCGGAATCCCCGGAACCAGGGGGTCCACCCCGAAACGGGCGCAGCGAGTCCCCGCCCGCTGCCGCGTCTGCGGCCGCACGCTGACCGACCCGGGCGAAATGAAGCTGATGCGCTGCGACGACTGCCCCTCCGACATGAACGAGGGCCTGTACGAGCGGCTGCGTGAGTGGCGCGCCGACCAGGCACGCAGCAGTGGCCAGCCCGCCTTCTGCGTGTTCACGGACAGGACGCTGATGGCGATCGCCGAGTCCGCCCCCGACGACGAGCGCGAGCTCGCCCGCATCCCGGGTGTCGGGATGCGCAAGCTCACCCGCTACGGCGCCGACGTACTGGCCATCTGCGCAGGCCAGTCCCTGGCGGAGAGCACAGATCACGACTGACACGAACTCGTCGAAAAAATAGTTTGCGCATGCCCCAGCAATCCCCATAGGTTCTTAGGCACGAGAGCAGCGGCCTTCTCGAAGGCCCTGATCCCGTGATGTACTTGCATATCCGTCGGACTGGTTCACCCAGTCCCCCGATACGCCGAGAGGAGGCGAGTCCAGTGATCAGCATCTACACCAGCTCCGTCAGCACCGTGAAAATGACCGATCGCTCGGCCGTCTCCGCGTGCATGCTCGGCGTTTCGAACCTGGGCACCGGTCTGTCCGGCATTCGTGCCGTCCGTCCGGCGTCCTCCTCCGTCGCCCCCGCGGGCCTTCCCGTCCGCGAGCGCAATGAGCGACCGACCAAGGCACTGGAAGCGGCAGTAGCGGCACAGGCGCAGGCCTATGCCTTTACGGCGACCGGTGCCGGATTCCGGAAGCAGACGACGCAGCACCACCAGATGTGGGCCTTCCGTGGGCCAGAACCCTGGAGTGATCCAGCCTGATCGCCGATCAGGCCGGCGCCTTCAGGGCCGCGGAACCCCATCCGGGATCCGCGGCCCTTCTGTTTGTCCCTGAACAGGGATGACGGACCGAAGGAGCCTCGGGACAAGAAAAGAACCCGGTACCACCCACCCCGGCCAACAGGCCGGAATGACCAGACGAGGAAGACGAACCGTGCAACTCGAAGCGCACGCCCCGTCCGTACCGCCTTCCGACACGATCCCCAAGCCCGGCTCCACGGAGGACCCCGCCTTGACCCCGCTCACCGCGCTCACCGCGCTCGACGACGCCATCGAGAACCTCGGCGTACCCGTCCCGTGCCGCTCCTACGACCCGGAGGTCTTCTTCGCCGAGTCGCCCGCGGACGTCGAGTACGCCAAGTCCCTCTGCCGTACCTGCCCGCTGGTCGAGGCCTGCCTCGCCGGTGCCAAGGAGCGGCGTGAGCCCTGGGGCGTCTGGGGTGGCGAGCTGTTCGTCCAGGGTGTCGTCGTCGCCCGGAAGCGGCCGCGTGGCCGCCCGCGCAAGAACCCGGTCACAGCATGAACATCGCAGGAACGATCGACCGCCCCCTCACGCACGACCCCCAGAAGCAGGCCCCGATGAAGCCGTCCACTTACGAGCCCGCAGGCTCCGCGACCCAAGACTTCACCATCAGCGGCGCGAAGGACTCGCGTCAGAACAGGACCCGAGAGATGCAACTCATTCCAGAAGCCATGGCTCGTGCGCATATGCGCGAGCGACTGCAGGAGGCGGAGAGGGATCGCCAGGCCGCGCGCCTGGTGGCCGCCCGCCGGATGCAGCGCAGGGCGGAGCGCGCGTCGATGCGTGCCCGTCGGGCGCTCGCCATGGCGGTCATGCAGTAACCCGCGCACCGCACGGGGGCCTCCCGGCCAGGGAGGCCGCGCTGCCGCCGCCGTAGAGCTCTCACCGCGGGGGCCGGTCCGTACGAACGGGCCGGCCCCCGCGGTGCGTTGAGCCGAGCAGGAGGGCATGCGGCCGCCATGGGTGCCGGGTGCTTGGCGCCGCTCGCGCTGGTGCGGGGTGCTGGTCCGGCAGATGCGGGGTGTGCCCCTGGGCCGGTGTGTGGTGTTTACCCGGGGGCCGGGCGTCTGGTGCTCCGCCGTCGCGGGGTACCCGGCGGCCGGCCGTCTGGTGCTCCGCCGTCGGGGGGTGTCGTGGTCATCTGGGTCGACGCGCGGTGCTACGAACCAGGGGGTGGACCCGTCGAGCCCGGGTGGGTGGAAGTTGTGCCTGCGGAAGCCCCGGCGCGGAGATATCGTCACCGGGTGACGAGTCCTCCTGGAGGCGGCGAGAACGGCTCCGCCGGGGAGCCGCGGCGGTTCGTCTGTGCCCGCTGCGGCACGTCGGTCGACGTCCCGGCCGAAGGCCCGCCCCTCACCTGGACCTACTCCGTGGAGAGCGGCATCCGCCAGTACTACTGCGAGAGCTGCTCCCGAGAGAACCTCAGGTCCATCGAGGGGCGCCTGGACTCGGACTGGTGGTGAACCCCGCGGCCGGGACTCACGCCTCCGCCACCGCCTCTTCGCCGTCCACCGGGTCCTCGGGGACGAACCCCGGCAGCCACTCCTCCAACTCCTCGCGCAACCGCACCGTCGCCCCCAGCTGACACAGCACGCCGATCGTGCTCAGTGTCACCCGGTGGATCAGCAGATAGGACGGGGGCAGGTTGAGCTGCTTGCCGAGCTGGTAAGCGGGGGAGCGGGGGTCGGCGACCCGAGCCGCCTGGTTGCGCATCCAGCCCCGTGTGAAGGTGAACTCCTCGACCTGGGCCGGCTCGATGATCGGCAGCAGGTAGTCCATGACGGCGTCCGGGTCCAGCTCTATCGTCTCCTTGACGAACCCTTCCGCGCACAGCAGCTCGTAGACCGCCTCGGCCTCCCCGTCGAGAGTCATCCGCAGGGACTCGCCGATCGTGGCCGGCAGTCCCCCCGGGAGACGGTCGACCGTGCCGAAGTCCAGGACGCCCAGGCGCCAGTCGTCCTCACCCTCCGGGCCGCCGGGCAGGAGCCGGAAATTGCCCGGGTGGGGATCGGCGTGCAGCAGGCCCGTGCGGGCGGGGCCGGAGAACAGGAAGCGGGCCAGGAGCTGACCGGCACGGTTGCGCTGCTCCTGGGTACCGTCCGAGATGATCTCCGACAGCGGGATGCCGTCCATCCACTCGGTGACCAGGACCTGGTCGGACTGGTGCACCACCTGCGGCACGACCACGTCCGGGTCGTCCGTGAACTCCTCCGCGTGCGCCTGCTGGGCCTGGGCCTCCAGGCCGTAGTCCAGCTCCTCCGAGACACGGTCCTTCAGCTCCGCGATCAGCGGCTTGATGTCCATGCCGGGGATCAGCGGACCGAGCAGACGCGAGAAGCGGCTCAGCTGGTTCAGGTCCGACAGCAGGGCCTCACCGGCGCCCGGGTACTGCACCTTGACCGCCACCTCGCGGCCGTCGTGCCACACCCCTCGGTGGACCTGGCCGATCGAGGCCGCCGCGGCGGGTTTGTCCTCGAACTCCAGGAACAGCCCCTGCCAGCCCTCGCCGAGCCGCTCCTCCAGCACCGCGTGCACGGTACGGGTCGGCATGGGCGGCGCCGCCTCCTGGAGCTTGGTCAGCGCGGCCCGGTAGGGGCCGGCCACCTCCTCAGGCAGCGCGGACTCGAAGACCGACAGGGCCTGGCCGAACTTCATCGCTCCGCCCTTGAGCTCGCCGAGCACCTTGAACAGCTGCTCCGCCGTGCGCTGTTGGAGTTCCCGGCCGACGAGCTCGGCGGACTCGCCGACGATCCGCTTGCCGAATCCCCAGGTGGCCCGCCCGGCGATGCCGAGCGGGAGCGCGGCGAGCTTGGCGGTCCGGGTAACCGCCTTCCGGGGAAGATCAGACATGCGCCCTCCAAGTCCCAGCCGGCCGCTCCGCCTCTGCCTCGCGGCATCGCTCCGACGGCCGTTGCACCGCCATTGTCTCGTGCGACTCCCCGTCCTCCGAGAGGTGCTCCCCTTTTCCTCTCTCCGCCGCCGCACACGAGCATGCCGGATGTACCCGGACCGGCCGCGCTTGCCAGTGGAGAGCCGGGAGGGAAACCTCCCAGCGGGCGCCGGCGCTGGACGGAACCCGGCCGTCCAGGAAAGCGAGCGCATGGGCGGCGGCCAGCCCGGCCACGGTCGTGGCCAGCGTCAGGTCGCAGGGCCCCACCTGCCGCTGCCTGCCTGAGCGCCACTGGGCGATCAGGCGCGGCCAGGCCTGGTCCCGGTCGGCGCGGTCCTCGTGCAGACAGCCCGCGCAGCCCGTCTCCCCGGGCAGGACGAACGGGCCGACCACACCGGTGCCCTCCACGACACCGGCGTACAGATGCGGGGTCCCGGAGACCATCAGCGGCTCGGCGGCGGCCGGGTCGGGCGCGTGCACGCCCACGTCGTCCCGTGGGGCGAGGATCACCAGTGAGAATCCCGGGTCGCCGTCCTCCGGGGATGCCTGGGCCGCTGTACGGCGCGGTGGCCGGTCCGGGGCCGCCCGGCGCACGGCACGGCGGGCCGACTCGTCCCTGCGGTCGCCGACGGATTCCGGGGGAAGCCCGCCCGGTGCGACGTCCCACGGCTCCACACAACCACCGTCGAGCACATCCACCTCGCCCACGCCGGCCCCGGCCAGGAGCGAGGCCAGCACGGCCCCCACCCGGCCGGCGCCCCTCACCTGCACGCGCTGCGAGCGCCGGGCGGCCAGCTGCCCGATCGCGTCGCCGGGCGAGGAGGTCGTCAAGGACAGGGAGGCAAGGTCGGGGCGCAGCCGGTCCAGCACCTCCTTCTTCTTCTTCCGCAGGGCGTCGGCGGCCGGTCCGCCGCCCCGGGAGTCGTCCAGCAGCCCGGCTCGCGCGAGCCCTCTCACCAGTCCGTCGACATGACCGTCGGGCAGGTCCATACGGCGTCCCTCCTCGCGCAACAGCTCCAGCCCCCGTGTGCCGTTCAGCAGGTCGAGGAAGCTGCCTGTCGCCAGGTCCATCGGACCGAGCGTCATCGCGTGCGCCGGTGTCATCCCGAACTGCACGGTCTTGAGGTCACGCCAGCCGCGCCTGAGCGCGGGTTTGACCATCGGATGCATGACAGGCCCCCGTATGCCGTAGATCGTCCCCGTATGCCGACGGAGCGTGGACGCGGGCCCCGGCCGGTCATGCCGGGGCCGGTCGCCCGCATGCCCTGAGTGCAGCTGCGCACCGCCCCGTCATCGCTTCGCCGACGAGATCCAGCATGCCCAAACCCGCCGACGCCTGCCGAAAGTTGTCCACAGGTGCGAGCATTCGTCGTACAAATCCGGCGGCAAATGGGAGCGGTGGCACCGAACCGTCCCGGAGTCGGGACTTCCCCGTGTGCAGCGGGTAACGTCGGGGCGTGCCCGCCGACCCACTGCACCGCGCCGGAACCGCACAGCGCAGCACGACGAGCCAGCCGCCGAGCGGCTCGGGGGCGAGCGCGATCGAGGTCCGCAGGAGCACCCGCCGACGCAGAACGGTCTCCGCGTACCGCGAGGGCGATCGCACCGTAGTGCTCATCCCCGCCCGGATGTCCGAGGCGGAGGAGCAGCGCTGGGTGAGCGTCATGCTCGACAAGCTCGCCGCCCAGGAGAGCAAGCGGGCCCTCGGCGACGCCGAGCTCGCCGAGCGCGCCCGGCGTCTTTCGGACCAGTACTTCGAGGGGCGGGCCCGGCCCGCGTCGGTGCGCTGGGTGACCAACCAGAACACGCGCTGGGGGTCCTGCACCCCCTCCGAGGGCAGCATCCGTCTGTCGCACCGCCTCCAGGGCATGCCTGATTACGTCGTCGACTACGTCCTCGTCCACGAACTCGCCCATCTGCTCGTGCCCGGACACGGACCTCGCTTCTGGGAACTCCTGGAGGCCTATCCGCGCACGGAGCGGGCCCGGGGATACCTTGAAGGCGTGGTGGCCGCGGAGCGGTTGCCCCATGTGCCCGGCGCCCGGGGCGAGAGCCCCGAGGGGTGACCGACCGCTTTCCGCGAGCGAACAGCCGATACGGCCGTGCGGGCGTTGTGTACCGGCTCTGTACCGACCTCGTCCGGTGTCCGAGTTTGCCGTTAGCCTGGCGCGACGCACTCACGCTCTGGATGGGGGACGGTCGTTACGCATGGCCAGGGAATTCCAACGCGGCCACAAGGCCAGGATCAGTGACCTCACCGCGGGCACGGATCTGTACGTAGGCGTACAGATCGCCGGCCCCGGGCTGAGCTTCGACATCAGCTGCTTCGGCCTCGACGCCGACGAACGGCTCTCGGACGACCGGTACTTCGTCTTCTTCAACCAGCCGAAGTCCCCCGAGGAGTCCATTCAGCTTCTGGGCGCCCAGGCGGGCGACACGGAGTCCTTCCGGGTGACGCTCGACCGGATCCCGCAGCAGATCCAGAAGCTGTCCTTCACGGCGACCATCGACGGCGCCGGGCAGATGTCGCAGATCACCTCCGGCTACATCCGGATCGTCGCGGGCGGCGAGGAGGTGGCGCGCTACTCCTTCAACGGCTCGGAGTTCTCCACCGAACGGGCCGTGATGCTGGGCGATTTCTACCTCAAGGACGTCTGGCGGTTCGCCGCCGTCGGGCAGGGCTTCGACGGCGGTCTTGACGCGCTGCTGAAGAACTTCGGCGGTGAGGTGGCCGAGGAAGAAGCACCCTCGCCCGCCCCGCAGCAGCCGCAGGCCGGCGCGGCCCCGGGCTTCGCGCCGCCCGCGTTCGGAGTCCCCGGAACCGCGGAACCCGCCCCGGCGGCGCCTCCGGCGGCTCCGGCGCCCGCGCCCCAGCCCGCTGCGCAGGGCTTCGCGCCCCCGCCCGGCCCCACCCCGCCTCCGGCCCCGGCCCCGGCGCCCGCACCCCAGGTGCACGCCGCCCCGACCATCGTCGCTCCCCTGAACACTCCGCCCGGCGGCTCCCCGGTGCCGCCCCCGGCACCCGCGCCGTACGGCCAGCCGGGCCAGCAGCCGCCGCAGTACGGGCAGGTCCCCGGCCAGACGGCCCCGCCGCCTCCCGGCTACGGCCAGCCCCAGGCGCCCCACGCCCCGGCCCCGCCGCCCGGCTACGGCCAGCCGACGCCGCCCCCGGGCTACGGCCAGCAGCCGCCGCCGTTCGGACAGGCCCCCTACGGAGCCCCGCAGGGAGTGCCTCACGGAGCCCCGCAGGGTGTTCCTCAAGGCGCTCCCCAGGGCCCCGGCGTGTCCGCCGCGCTCCAGCAGTTCAAGGAGACCCCGACCGGGCAGCGCTGGACGCAGCAGAACAAGAAACTCGTCCGCGTCGACCTCGGCATCGGCGGACAGCCCGTGCTGGCCCGGCAGGGCAGCATGGTGCTGTACCAGGGCAAGGTCGACTTCAGCTACAAGGGCGCCGGCTTCTCCGGCCGGATCGTGGGCAACGCCACCGGCCAGGAGATGCAGCTGATGCGCTGCACGGGCCAGGGCCAGGTCTTCCTCGCCGAGAACTCGACCATGCTGCACCCCCTCGAACTGCAGGGCGACGCCGTCTGCGTCTCCGCAGAGAACGTCCTCGCCTTCGACGAGAGCCTTCAGTACGAGGTCCGCCGCATCGAGGGCCACGGCATCCCCGGCGGCGCGCTGTTCACCATGCAGTTCCAGGGCACCGGCACGATCGTCGTCAAGACGCACGGCACGCCCGTGGTGCTGCCCGTCACGCCCACCACGTTCGCCGACTGCAACGCCGTGGTCGCCTGGTCGGCCGCGGCCCAGGTCGTCGTCTCCAGCCAGGTGCGGATGCGCCGCAACGCCTACCCCGGTGACACCGGGGAGAGCGTCAACCTCCAGTTCCGGGGAGCGCCCGGCAACTTCATCGTCGTCCAGCCGTACGAGGTCTGAGGGAGCCCGTCATGACACAGCAGCTCGCGGGCCATGCCCCCGCACCCGTCACCGCCCGCATGGAGAACCACGGCAACCACATGCTGAAGGTCGCCATGCAGACCGGGAACGACCTCCTCGCGCGCGTGGGGTCGATGGTCGCCTACGAGGGCTTCGTGCAGTACGAGCCCAACCCGCCGGCCGTGCGCCAGATCGCCAAGGACTGGCTCACCGGCGAGGGCGCGCCCTTGATGAAGTGCTCCGGCGACGGCCTGCTCTACCTCGCCGACTACGGGGCGAACGTCGTCGTCATCAACCTCAACGGCGACGGCATCTCCGTCAACGCCACCAACCTGCTCGCCTTCGACGCCCACCTGACGTGGGGCGTGGAGCGGGTCAAGGGCCTGGCGAAGTTCGCCGGGCAGGGCCTGTGGAACACCAAGATCTCCGGGCAGGGCTGGGTCGCGCTGACCTCCCGGGGCAAGCCCATCGTCGTCGACTGCGGAGGCGGCGAGGACGAGACGTACGTCGACCCCGACGCGCTCGTCGCGTGGTCCCCGAACCTCAAGGTGAAGGGCAAGCGCAGCTTCCGGGCCCAGTCGCTGATCGGCCGCGGCAGCGGCGAGGCCTACCAGATGGCCTTCTCCGGTCAGGGCATCGTCGTCGTCCAGCCCAGCGAGGACAGCACCGACCGTCTCCGGGTCCGGGGCTGAGGGGGAACCACACGCCATGCAGAGCCCGATTTTCGCCTACAACGAGCAGCCGACCCAAGAGCGCTGGAGTCTGCAGAACAAGCAGATGCTGCGCGTCGCCCTGGAGGGCCACGACGACATCCTGGCCCGCAAGGGCACCATGGTCGCCTACCAGGGCCTCGTCGAGTTCGACGCCGAGTACCAGAGCAACGAACAGTCCCGCGCGCGTGCGCAGACCGGTGAGGGGCTCGACCTGATGCGCTGCCACGGGCAGGGCACGGTCTACCTCGCCAACCTCAAGCAGCACGTGCACGTCATGGAGGTGGACCAGGACGGCCTCACCGTCGACAGCAGCTACGTGCTGGCGATGGACTCCTCCCTGCACCACGAGGTCATCGCCGTGGACAGCCTCTACGGCATCTCCGGCTCGGGGAAGTACCAGCTCAACATCTCTGGCCGGGGCAAGGTGGCCCTGATGACGTCCGGGATGCCGCTGCTGCTTCAGGTGACGCCCGACAAGTACGTCAACTGCGACGCCGATGCGATCGTCGCCTGGTCGACCAGCCTGCGCGTGCAGATGCAGGCCCAGACGCACTCCTCCGGAGTGTGGCGGCGCCGCGGCAGCACCGGCGAGGGCTGGGAGCTCAGCTTCATGGGCACCGGCTTCGCGCTCGTCCAGCCGAGTGAGCTGCTGCCGCCGCAGGGCGCCCAGATCGGCTCGGGCCTCGCCGCGCAGTACGGCATGGGCCAGCAAGGGGCGCGCGGACAGAACCAGGGCAACGTCTGGAGCTGAGCGCTCCGCGGGTTCGGCCGAAAGGTCCGGGGCCTGCTGTCTCGCCTCGACCGCGGGCCGTCTGTGCCTGGTCGCGCAGTTCCCCGCGCCCCTGAAGGGGCGCAGTCCACCGTCGGGATCGAATGTAAGGGGCGGCCGCCGACAGCGACCGCCCCTTACACGTGACTCACGTCGCGAGCCTCGCGCGTGCGGCCGCCAAGAGCTGCACGACCGACTCGTCCGCCACCTCGGCCACCTCGTCGTAGCCGAACCAGCGCACGTCGAGTGACTCGTCGCTGATCGCGTGCGCGGCGTCCGGCGGTGCCACGACCGCGTACTGGACATCGAAGTGGCAGTGGCACGGCGGCGGGATCGGATGCCGGTCCAGACGCACCGGACCGCCGGGCAGCAGGGAGAGCCCCGAGACACCGGACTCCTCCGTCGCCTCACGCAGGGCCGCTGCCGCCAGAGTGGCGTCACCGGGCTCGCAGTGTCCGCCCATCTGCAGCCACATCTGCAGCTTCTTGTGGAGGGTCAGCAGCACCCGGCCGCCCTCGGGGTCGATCACCAGCGCGCTCGCCGTGATGTGCCCCGCGTGGCAGGCCTTCCACAGGCCGTCCGGGTGCTCCGCCAGATGGTCGAGATACGCCTGGCGGAGGTCCGTCTGGTCCTCGTACCCCTTCAGCACGAGGACCGCGTCGTCGTACAGGCTCACCCGGCGTCGTCGCCCTTGTTCTTGCCCTCGCCCTCGTCCTCGTCCTTCTTCTTGAGGTCGGGCTTGTCCGCCGCTTCGCCGAGCATCTTGTCCAGCTCGGAGAAGTCGATCTGCTCGCGGTGCACGAAGCCGTCCGGGTCGTCCAGGTCGGACGCCGTCGGCAGCATGTCCGGGTGGTGCCACAGTGCGTCCCGGCCGTCCACACCCCGCGCGTCCGTGAGCGAGGCCCACAGACGGGAGGCGTCCCGCAGACGGCGCGGGCGCAGCTCCAGGCCGATCAGCGTGGCAAACGTCTGCTCGGCCGGACCGCCCGAGGCACGGCGGCGGCGCAACGTCTCGCGCAGGGCGTCGGCGGACGCCAGGCGGGGTTTCGCGGCGGCGTGGACCACCGCGTCCACCCAGCCCTCCACGAGCGCCAGAGCCGTCTCCAGACGGGCCAGGGCGGCCTTCTGCTCGGGCGTGTCCTCCGGCTGGAACATGCCCTGCTGGAGGGCCTCCTGCAACTGCTCCGGGTTCTGCGGGTCGAACTGGCCGACCACGTCCTCCAGCTTGGCCGTGTCGACCTTGATCCCGCGCGCATAGCCGTCGACCGCACCGAACAGATGCGAGCGCAGCCACGGCACGTGCGCGAAGAGGCGCTGGTGGGCGGCCTCGCGCAGGGCGAGATACAGCCGCACCTCCTCCTGGGGGACGCTCAGGTCCTTGCCGAACGTCTCGATGTTCACCGGCAGCAGCGCGGCCTTGCCGGCCGGGCCGAGCGGCAGGCCGATGTCGGACGAGCCGACGACCTCGCCGGCGAGCACGCCGACGGCCTGCCCGATCTGCGTGCCGAACATGGCGCCGCCCATCGAGCGCATCATGCCGATCAGCGGGCCGGCCATGGCCTGCATCTCCTCCGGCAGGACGTCGCCCATGGCGGTGCCGACGCGCTCGGCGACCGGGTCGACGAGCTCCTTCCAGGCGGGCAGGGTGGCCTCGACCCACTCCGCGCGGCTCCAGGCCACCGCGGAGGCGGCGCCGGACGGCAGGGAGGTGGCATCGTCGAGCCACAGGTCGGCCAGGCGGACGGCTTCCTCGACGCCCTTGCGGTCGGCAGGGCCGACGCTGGCGTCCTTGGTGCCGTCAGGACTGCCCTGGGAGACCGTCTGGCGGGCGATCTGCTTGGCCATGTCCCAGTTCACCGGGCCGCCCTCGTAGGAGAGCATCTGGCCCAGCTGCTGGAACGCGGCGCCCAGGTCGGTGGGGTTCAGCGACCCGAACATGGCTGCGAACGGATTGTCCGCACCGGGGCCCCCGGGGCCGCCAGGGCCTCCGCCGAAGCCTCCGGCTCCGGGCAGGCCGCCGAAACCGAACGGGTTGGCCGGTCCCTGACCACCACCGCTCTGCTGGTCCTTCTTCTTGCCCTCGTCGCCGTCGTCCGGCTCCTCCGGCGGAAGGCCGAATCCGAATGGGGTGTCACTCACGGGATTCCTCGGCTGGTAGGGCCGCCGGTTCTTTCCGGCGGCACGGCTGCCCGACAACACCACCCAGCGTAGACACCTGGGGCGGATCGGGCCTCGGTGCTTCGCCGACTGACGGCCTGCGGCAGGATGGATGCCACCTGGTACGCACGCGTCGGACGCGCTCGTACTGAAGACAACCGCTGGAGACGCCCGGTGAGTTCCCCAGATCCGCAGGTTCGCGCAGCGCGAAACCAGTCAACCAGTTCCGCGAGTCCCGCGGCACGTGGACCCGTCGTCGCGGTCACCGGCGCCGCTTACGGCGTGGGAGCCCTGCTCACCGAGCAGCTCGCCGCGTCCGACGAGGTCAAGCAGGTCGTGGCCATCGACGAGCGGCGCGGCGAGTGCGCCTCGGCCCAGTGGCACATCCTGGACGTACGGGATCCGGCCATCGCGGACAAACTGCGCGGCGCCGACGTGGTGGTGCACCTCGCGCTGGATCTCGATCTGGAAACCGACGCGGCCGCCCGAACGGCCTACAACGTGCGGGGGACGCAGACCGTCCTGACGGCCGCCGCGGCGGCCGGAGTGCACCGCGTCGTGCTCTGCACCTCGGCGATGGTCTACGGGGCGCTGCCCGACAACGAGCTGCCGCTGTCCGAGGACGCCGAGCTGCGCGCCACGGCCGAGGCGACCGGCGTCGGCGACCTCCTGGAGATCGAACGGCTGGCGAGGCGCGCGCCCCGGGCGCACCCGGGGCTCAACGTCACCGTCGTACGGCCCGCCGTGCTGGTGGGCGGAGGCACGGACACCGCGCTGACCAGGTACTTCGAGTCTCCCCGGCTGCTCGTCGTCGCCGGGTCGCGGCCCGCGTGGCAGTTCTGCCACGTCGAGGACCTGTGCAGCGCGCTGGTGTACGCCGTTCTGGAGAAGGTCGACGGGGAGCTGACCGTCGGGTGCGACGGCTGGCTGGAGCAGGAGGAGGTCGAGGAGCTCAGCGGGATCCGGCGGATGGAGCTGCCGTCGGCGGTCGCGCTGGGTGCGGCGGCGCGGCTGCACCGCATCGGGCTCACGCCGTCCCCGGCCGGGGACCTGGCGTACACGATGTACCCCTGGGTCGTGAGCGGCAGCCGGCTGCACGACGCCGGGTGGCGGCCGCAGTACACCAACGAGGAGGTGCTGGCGGAACTCCTGGAGGAGGTCGCCGGCCGGCACACGGTCGCCGGACGGCGGCTGGGCCGCAAGGACGCGACGGCCGCGGGCGCCGCGGGTGCGACCGTGGCGCTGCTGGGTGCGGCCGCGGTGGTGCGGCGGGCGCGGAAGGCCCGGCGGCGGATCTGAGGTACCCGCTGCCGGAACCGCCGAAGAGGGCCGCCCCTGTAGGAGGCTCCAAACGCGTATGCGCGCGTGCTGGTCGATGGCTCTATTCCGTGCCGTCGGTCGTGTGCGGCACGATGGGGACATGGCAACCACGAACGATCACCCCGGTGAGCAGGCCGCGCAGGACCCCGTCAAGCTGATCGGGATCCGGGACTCGGCCCTCTCCCTGGACGAGGTGTTCCGGGCCGTCGGGGACGACGCGGCCGGGGGCACCGCGCTCTTCGTGGGAACCGTGCGGAACCACGACGGGGGCGCCGACGTCGAGGAGCTGGGGTATTCGTGCCACCCCAGCGCCGAGGCCGAGATGCGGCGGATCGCCGAGAAGGTCGCCGCCGAGTTCCCGGTGCGGGCCCTGGCGGCCGTGCACCGCGTGGGGGACCTCCGGGTCGGGGATCTGGCCGTGGTCGTAGCGGTCTCCTGCCCCCATCGTGGCGAGGCCTTCGAGGCCTGCCGGAAGCTCATCGACGACCTCAAGCACGAAGTGCCCATCTGGAAGCACCAGAAGTTCTCCGACGGCACGGAGGAATGGGTGGGGGCCTGCTGATCCGGGAAGCCGTCTTCCGGTTGCGTAACCGCACCCCTGGCGTGAGCGTTGTCACTGCGGATCGTTAATCTGCTGATCAGTCAGTTGCGGACGTTCAAAGGGGTTGGAGGTCGGCATGGCGGCGCTCGCCTGGTTGCTGATTCCGCTTGTGGCTGCCATCGGCGCGGGGCTCTGGGGCAGTTGGGCCAACCGGACCCGCAGGGTCCGTAACGACGGCCCGGAGCTCATCGGCTACGCCCGCTTCCGCGAGGCCATGGAGAAGCCCCGACCAGGTGCCTGAGAGTCGGGAAACAGCAGGTCACAGGCGTCTGTGAGCCCAGGGTCGCCCCGGACGGGCGGCCCTGACGGTGCGCTGACAGGACCGTCCCGTACTGTCGACTCATGCCACGCCGCACCGCGACGATGCTCGCTTCCACCCTGATGCTGATCGCGCTCCTGTGCGCGGGAGTGTTCATCCCCGTGCCCTATGCGGAGATGTCCCCGGGGCCGACGGTGAACACGCTGGGCGATCACGACGGTGAGCCGGTGCTGCAGATTGCGGGGAAGAAGACCTACGCGACCAGTGGCCACCTGAACATGACCACGGTCCGGGTCACGAGCGCCGATTACCGGATGAACCTGGTCGAAGCCGTCTACGGCTGGCTCGCACACGACAACAAGGTCGTGCCGCACGAGACGCTCTACCCGGACGGCAAGACCGAGGAGCAGTCCACCCAGGAGAACGCCGAGGAGTTCAGCCAGTCTCAGGAGAGCGCCAAGGTCGCCGCCCTGAAGCAGCTGGACGTTCCGGTGAAGTCCTGGGTGATCGTCTCGACCGTGGTCAAGGGCTCCCCGGCCCAGGGCAAGCTGCACGCGGGGGACGTGATCAAGGCCGTCGACGGCACGCCGGTGAAGCAGCCGAACGACGTCGCGAAGCTCGTCACCAAGCACAAGCCGGGCCAGGACGTCCGCTTCACGATCGTGCCGGCCAAGGAGCAGGCCGCCGCGGAGAAGGAGAAGCGGACGCCGACCAAGACGCAGGACATCAGCATGACCACCACGACGTCCGACGACACCGGAGAGAAGCGCGCCATCGTCGGGATCTCCGCGGGCACCGACCACACGTTCCCGTTCACCATCGACATCAAGCTCGCCGACGTCGGCGGGCCGAGCGCCGGGCTGATGTTCGCTCTCGGCATCTACGACAAGCTCACCCCGGGCAGTCTGACCGGCGGCACGTTCGTGGCGGGCACCGGCACGATCGACGACGCCGGCAAGGTCGGTCCGATCGGCGGCATCGAGATGAAGACCGTGGGCGCGCGGGCCAAGGGCGCGCAGTACTTCCTGACGCCCGCCGACAACTGCGCGGCCGCCGCCAAGGACACCCCCGACGGCCTCACCCTCATCAAGGTGGGCACCATCCAGGACGCCCTCGGCGCCCTCAAGGACATCCGCAGCGGCGACACCGCGGATCTGCCGAGGTGCGGTAAGTAGGTCGGGGACCGGGCCCGGAGAACCGGGCCCACGGTCCGTCGGGGCTAGGTGTGCTGTCCCGGGACGTTGGTGACAGGCGACACGCCTTGAGTGGTCCTTGAACGAGGCGAGGGCCTCTGGGTTCGGTGTGGATTGCGAAGTC
>NZ_JNXI01000034.1 GCF_000717055.1 Streptomyces iakyrus
CGTCACTTTCGGCCAGGAGGCCGGCCTCGCCTCGGGGCTCGGCGCCGGACCCCGGCGGGGGCTTCCCGCCCACCTGCCCGTAGCTGTCGGCCGGGAGGCCGGGCATGCCCTGGGGCCCGGGCCCCCTGGCCCCGGCGGGGGCTTCGCCCCCTGTGCCCCCCGGGGACCCTCCTGTCCGTAGCTGTCGGCCGGGAGGCCGGCCTCGCCCCCGGGGCTCCGCCCCGGACCCCCGCGGGGGCTTCGCCCCCTGCGTCCCCGAGACTTCGCCCTCCCGCCGCCACCCCCACCCGGCGTGACGAGCGTTACCCCGCCCGCCCCCGCTTCACCCTGGACGCGTCTCGATACTCGCCGGTATCTTTGGCTGAGCAAGCGCTTAGACATGCGGAGTCCTGGAGGTGGCGGCGTGCGCCGTACGGTGTTCAACGAGGATCACGAGGCGTTCCGGGAGACCCTTCGCGCCTTCATCGAGGCCGAGGTCGTACCCGTGTACGACGAGTGGTTCGCGGCGGGCCAGGCGCCCCGCGACTTCTACTACAAGCTCGGTGAGCTGGGCATCTTCGGCATCAACGTCCCGGAGGAGTTCGGCGGCGCGGGCCTGGACAGCCACAAGTTCGAGGCTGTCCTCTACGAGGAGACCGCTCGTGCGGGCGTCGCCTTCGGCGGTTCCGGTGTGCACGTGCTGCTCGCCCTGCCGTACATCAAGATGCTCGCCACCGACGAGCAGAAGAAGCGCTTCCTGCCGAAGTTCGTCTCCGGCGAGGAGATGTGGGCCATCGCGATGACGGAGCCGGGCACCGGTTCCGACCTCGCGGGCATGAAGTCCACCGCCAAGCTCAGCGAGGACGGCACCCACTACGTCCTCAACGGCGCCAAGACCTTCATCACCGGCGGCGTGCACGCCGACCGCATGATCGTCTGCGCCCGCACCGCCGCCCCGACCGCCGAGGACCGCCGCCACGGCATCTCCCTCTTCGCCGTGGACACCAAGTCCGAGGGCTACTCCGTCGGCCGCAAGCTCGACAAGCTCGGCCTGAAGACCTCCGACACCGCCGAGCTGGCGTTCGTCGACGTCAAGGTGCCCGTCGAGGACCTCCTCGGCGAGGAGAACAAGGGCTTCTACTACCTCGGCCACAACCTGGCCTCCGAGCGCTGGGGCATCGCCTTCGGCGCCTACGCCCAGGCCAAGGCCGCCGTGCGGTTCGCCAAGCAGTACGTCCAGGACCGCACCGTCTTCGGCAAGACGGTCGCGTCCTTCCAGAACACCAAGTTCGAGCTGGCCGCCTGCCAGGCCGAGGTGGACGCCGCCGAGGCCGTCGCCGACCGCGCGACCGAGGCTCTGGACGCCGGTGAGCTCACCCCCGCCGAGGCCGCCTCCGCGAAGCTGTTCTGCACCGAGGTCGCCCACCGCGTCATCGACCGCTGCCTCCAGCTGCACGGCGGCTACGGCTTCATGAACGAGTACCCGATCGCCCGCCTGTACGCGGACAACCGCGTCAACCGCATCTACGGCGGCACCAGCGAGATCATGAAGACGATCATCGCCAAGGACATGGGCCTGTAAGGCCCCCGCAATCACTGGCGTATACAACTGACTTCATGAGCCAGGCACTTCAGGATCTCCTCGATCTGCTCGACCTCGAGCCGATCGAGGAGAACATCTTCCGCGGCCGGTCCCGGTCCGCCGTGGTCCCCCGGGTCTTCGGCGGCCAGGTCGCGGCCCAGGCGCTGGTCGCCGCCGGGCGGACTGTCCCGGCGGACCGGCCGCCCCACTCGCTCCACGCGTACTTCCTGCGCATGGGTGACCCCGGCGCGCCCATCGTCTACAACGTCGAGCGCATCCGCGACGGCCGCTCCTTCACCACCCGCCGGGTGATCGCGGTCCAGCACGGCCGCCCGATCTTCTCGCTGTCCGCGTCCTTCCAGGAGCACGAGGAGGGCATGGACCACCAGACGCCCATGCCGCCCGCCCCGGACCCGGCGGCGCTGCCCACCTCTCAGGAGCGCTTCCGCGGCTACGACCACCTCGACCCCAAGGTCGTCGAGCACTTCCTCGCCGCCCGTGAGGCCATCGACCTGCGCTACGTCGAGGAGCCGCCCTACGGGCGGTTCGGGCAGCCTCGCGAGCCGCACTCCCAGGTGTGGTTCCGCACCAACGGCAAGCTCGACGGACCGGTCGACAGCGCCCTGCTGCACATCGTCCTCGCCACCTACGTCTCCGACATGACCCTGCTCGACTCGGTCCTGCTCGCGCACGGCCGCGGCGGCTGGGCGGTCGGCGACGTCGTCGGGGCTTCCCTGGACCACGCCATGTGGTTCCACCGGCCCTTCCGCGCCGACGAATGGCTGCTGTACGACCAGGAGTCCCCCTCGGCGTCCGGCGGCCGCGGTCTCGGCCAGGCCCGCATCTACACCCAGGACGGCCGGCTCGCCGTGTCGGTCATCCAGGAAGGCGTGGTGCGCGTCCCCCGCTGACGGGGATGCGTCGAGGCCGGCCCGGCGTTTGCCGTACCGACCTCGGCGAGGGGACGACGAGCCCGGCCGGCCCGGGCCTGTCGGTCAGTCCAGCCCCGCCGCCGCCAGCAGGTACGCCGTCATCGGGTCGTAGTGGCGCGGGCTGACCACGTGGTCGTCGAGGGGGACCGTCACCTGCACGGTGCCCTCCGCCTCGCCGATGAAGAGGGCCGGGTCGTTGCAGTCGGCGTAGCCGACGGAGTCCACGCCGTGCTGTCCGGCGTACCCCGCCCAGCCGTGGTCGGCCACCACCAGGTCGGGCAGCGGGCGGCCCCCGCGCTCCAGGGCCGTCAGGATCGCCTTCATCGGTTCGCCCGAGTGGGTGTGCCACAGGGTGGCGCCGTGCTCCAGGACCGCCACGTCCGCGAACTGCATGACGTAGCCCTCTTCCGTCGTCAGTCCGTCCGGGATGACGACGATCTCGCAGCCGGCCGCGCGCAGCGCCGACGCGGTCGCGCGGTGCACGTCGAGGAGGCCGCCGGGGTGGCCGGTGGCGAAGAGGACGCGCTGCTGCCCGTCCGCGGCCTTGCGCAGCCGTCCGGCCATCCGCTCCAGACCGTCGACGGTCAGCTCCGGGTCGATGGTGTCCTGGCCGTACCGGTATCCGGGGTCGTCGTTCACGCCGACCCGCTCCGCCATCACCGCGAGGACGTCCTGCTCGTCGCTCCAGCGGTCGCCGAGTTCCAGCCCGAGCCAGTAGTGGCGGTCGCCGTTCGCCAGCTTGCGGTAGTGGGAGAGGTTGTTCTCGCGGGGGGTGGCGACGTCGCCCGCGATGCGCGTCCTGACGAGGTGTTCGACGAGTTCGGCGCGGCTGGGTGTCCCGGATATCGGCATGGCATCCATTGTGAGGCAGCCGACGGGGGGCGTCCCTGGCGTATCGAGCGCTGGGACGTGCGTCACGTACTCAGCGCGGCCCCGCTCACGTACTCAGACGCGCCGTGGCCACTCGCACGTGCCGTGACTGTTCAGACGGTGCTCCAGCCGTCGCCGCAGCGGTTCGGACGTGCCGCAGCCGCTCACACATGCCGCAACGCGAACCAGAGTTCCATCCGTACGTCTGGGTCGTCGAGGTCCGTCTCCAGCAGGGTCGCGCAGCGGGCGACGCGTTGCCGCACGGTGTTGCGGTGCACGGACAGGGCGACGGCCGTGCGGTCCCAGCTGCCGTGCAGGGACAGCCAGGTGCGCAGGGTCTCGGTGAGGGCGGGGTGGGCGGTGAGGGGGGCGAGGACGGCGCGGGCGTGGACCGCTGCCTCCTGCGACGGGACCAGGTCGGCTAGGGCGGGGCGTGCGCTGTGCCGCTGCAGGGGGGAGCGGGTGGCGCGGGCCCGGGCCAGGGCGCGGGCGGCCTGCGTGTCCGCGGTGGGCCAGTCGTGCGGGGCGACGGCGGCGCTGACGCCCAGGGTCCAGCCGGGCAGCGGGTCCGGTGCCCGGCCGGCCGGGACCAGGACGCGTACGGCATCGCCCGCCGGGTCGACCAGGGCGGACCCGAGCGCGGCACCCAGCGCGGAGGCCGCGACGGGGTCGGGGGCGCCGTCCCCGTCGGGCCGGGCGTGCACCACGAGCCACGGCCCGTCGCCCAGCAACCCCGCGACCTCCTCGGGCGGCGCGCCCAGCAGCAGCCGCACCAGCGCGGAGGAGCGGGCGGCACCGGTGCCGCTCTGCTGCTCGCCGGTCAGCAACGACAGCAGGACGGCCGCGACGGAGGCGACGGTGTGGTCGCCGGGGGTCCGCTGCGCGGCGACGACGCCGAGCACGAACCCGTGCCCGGCCCCCAGACCGTAGGCGGCCAGGTGCAGACCGGCGACGGAGTCGGTGGCGGAGGACGGGGCCGGCGCCCCCGCTGCGCGGGCCGGCCCCACCACCGCCGCCAGGCGGGACAGCGCCGCCCGTACCTCGTCACCGGGCTTTCGTCCCGTCGAGGCGATCTCGGTGCCCTCCGGGCCGTACAGCACGGCCCAGCCGCCCAGTCGCCCCGCGAGCTGCCGGAGCACCGAGGGGACCGGGTCGGGGCGGGACGCGGCGGCGGCGAGGCTCTGCTGGGCCTCGGTGACGTGGCGGAGCTCGGCCAGGCGGGCCCGGGCCATCAGCTGCCAGACCGCGCGGGCCACGCCCGAGAAGGTGGTCCGGGGCGGCACCTCCAGCAGGGGCAGGCCCTGCGAGGCGCAGGCCGCGACCAGCCCTTCCGGCACCGTGTCGTGCACGGGTGCCACCCCGAAGCCGAGGGCGGCGCCGCCCGCCGCCACGATCCGGGAGACGTAGTCGTCGAAGTAGGAGGTCCCCGGCCCCGCCGCGTCCGGGATGTGCACCCCGGCGCTGAGCAGCAGCTCACCGCCCAGCAGATAGGGGTACGGGTCCGCCATCTCCGAGGTGTGCACCCAGTGAATGACGACGTCCTCGGCGGGCGGCCCGGCGAGCTGCCGCAGGGCCAGGTCCTCGCGGGCCAGCAGCGCGGTCAGCGGTACGGGCGGGGTGGGCGGGACCGCCGGGTCCGGCATGGTGTGCGTTCCCTCCATACGGAACCGGCTCACATGGATGAAACGTACACTTCGCAGTCGCTTTCCGGCCACCTAGGGTCAGTGCTCGTCCCCATCGGCGAGACCGATCGAAGGAGGCCCCGTGGCCGTCGACTACACCGTCATCGTCGTGTACCTGGCCGGCATGCTGGCGATGGGCTGGTGGGGCATGCGCCGCGCCCGCTCCAAGAGCGAGTTCCTCGTGGCGGGCCGCCGGCTCGGCCCGTCCCTTTACTCCGGCACCATGGCGGCGATCGTCCTCGGCGGCGCCTCCACCATCGGCGGCGTGGGCCTCGGCTACCAGTACGGCCTGTCCGGCGCCTGGATGGTCTTCACCATCGGCCTCGGCCTGCTCGTCCTGTCCGTCTTCTTCTCCGCCCGCATCGCCCGGCTGAAGGTCTACACCGTCTCCGAGATGCTCGACCTCCGGTACGGCGGCGGTCGCGCCGGGATCATCTCCGGTGTCGTCATGTGGGCGTACACGCTGATGCTCGCGGTCACCTCGACCATCGCGTACGCCACGATCTTCGACGTCCTGTTCGACATGCACCGCACGGTCGCGATCGTCCTCGGCGGCTCGATCGTCGTCGCGTACTCCACCCTCGGCGGCATGTGGTCGATCACCCTGACCGACATGGTGCAGTTCGTCGTGAAGACCGTCGGCGTGCTGCTCCTGCTGCTGCCCATCGCCGTCGTGAAGGCAGGCGGGTTCAGCGAGATGAAGGCGCAGCTGCCCACCGAGTACTTCGACCCGCTGGGCATCGGCGGCGAGACGATCTTCACCTACGTGCTGATCTACACCTTCGGCATGCTCATCGGGCAGGACATCTGGCAGCGCGTCTTCACCGCCCGCAGCGACCGGACCGCCAAGTGGGGCGGGACCGTCGCCGGCACCTACTGCCTCGCCTACGCCCTCGCCGGTGCCGTCATCGGGACCGCGGCCAGGGTGCTGTACCCGAAGCTCGGCAGCGCGGACGACGCCTTCGCCACCATCGTCAAGGACGAACTGCCCGTCGGGGTGCGCGGCCTGGTGCTGGCCGCCGCCCTCGCCGCCGTGATGTCGACGTCCTCGGGCGCGCTGATCGCCTGTGCCACCGTCGCCAACAACGACATCTGGTCCCGGCTGCGGGGGAGGGCCGCCGAGGCGGAGCGCGACGAGGTGCGGGGCAACCGCGCCTTCATCCTGCTCATGGGCCTCGCGGTGATCGCCACGGCCATCGCGATCGACAACGTGGTGGAGGCCCTGACCGTCGCCTACAACCTCCTCGTCGGCGGACTGCTGGTGCCGATCCTCGGCGGCCTGGTCTGGAAGCGGGGCACGGTCCACGGCGCCCTGGCCTCCGTCGTGGCCGGCGGACTCGCGGTCATCGTGCTCATGGCGACGTACGGCATCCTCGCCAACGAGCCCGTCTACTACGGCCTGCTCGCCTCCCTCGCCGCCTACCTGGCCGTCTCCCTGGCCACCCCCGCCACCGACGCCGCCGTACTCACCGCCTGGCGCGAGCGGCTCGCCGGGCGGTCTCCCGAACTCGCGTCCGAACCCGTCCCGGCGCCCCGGTAAAGTCATAGGGCAAGCAGTACATACGCGATGAAGCGTAGGAAAGAAGGCATTTCTTCATGAGCAGCAACGAGACTCCGCGCGGGCCCGTCGACTCCTCCCGCGTTCCCCGGTACGCGGGACCGGCGACCTTCGCCCGGCTGCCCCGGCTGGACGAGGTCGGCCGGGCCGATGTCGCGGTCGTGGGCGTGCCGTTCGACTCGGGCGTCTCGTACCGGCCGGGTGCCCGTTTCGGCGGCAACGCCATCCGCGAGGCGTCCCGGCTGCTGCGCCCGTACAACCCGGCGCAGGACGCCTCCCCGTTCGCCCTCGCCCAGGTCGCGGACGGCGGCGACATCGCCGTGAACCCGTTCAACATCAACGAGGCCGTCGAGACCGTCGAGGCCGCCGCCGACGACCTGCTCGGCACCGGCGCCCGCCTGATGACCCTCGGCGGCGACCACACCATCGCGCTGCCCCTGCTGCGCTCGGTCGCGAAGAAGCACGGCCCGGTCGCCCTGCTGCACTTCGACGCCCACCTCGACACCTGGGACACCTACTTCGGCGCCGAGTACACGCACGGCACCCCGTTCCGCCGCGCGGTCGAGGAGGGCATCCTCGACACCTCCGCCCTGTCCCACGTCGGCACCCGCGGCCCGCTCTACGGCAAGCAGGACCTGACCGACGACGAGAAGATGGGCTTCGGCATCGTCACCTCGGCCGACGTCTACCGGCGCGGTGCCGACGAGGTGGCCGACCAGCTCCGCCAGCGCATCGGCGACCGCCCGCTGTACATCTCCATCGACATCGACTGCCTCGACCCGGCCCACGCCCCCGGCACCGGCACGCCCGAGGCCGGCGGCATGACCTCCCGCGAACTGCTGGAGATCCTGCGCGGCCTGGCATCCTGCAACCTGGTGTCGGCGGACGTCGTCGAGGTGGCCCCCGCGTACGACCACGCGGAGATCACGTCGGTGGCGGCCTCCCACACCGCCTACGAACTGACCACGATCATGTCGCGCCAGATCGCCGCGGCCCGGAAGGACTCGGAAGCGAAGTGACTCACGACCACGACCTGGTGCTCCGCCCCACGCCCGCCCAGAGGGAGGCCGCCCTGAACCCTCCTCCCGGCCGCACCGGCGGAGACCTGGTCGTGGAGACACTGGCCGGTCTTGGCGCGACGACCGTCTTCGGTCTGCCCGGCCAGCACGCCCTCGGCATGTTCGACGCGCTGCGCCGCTCGGACCTCAGGTACATCGGCCTGCGGGTGGAGAACAACGCCGGGTTCGCGGCGGACGCGTACGGCCGGATCACCGGTGAGGCCGCGCCGCTGCTGCTGTCGACGGGGCCGGGCGCCCTGACCTCGCTCGCCGCGCTCCAGGAGGCGGCGGCGGCCTCCGCTCCCGTCCTGGCGATCAGCAGCCAGATCCCGACGGCGGGCCTCGGCGGCGGCCGGCACGGCTACCTCCACGAACTCCCGGACCAGGCCGCCTCGTTCCGGGGCGTGGTCAAGTCCGTCCACAGTGTCCGCACCCCGTCGCAGATCCCCTCGGCGATCGAGGCGGCCTGGAAGTCGGCGCTGAGCGCCCCGCACGGGCCGGTGTGGGTGGAGATCCCGCAGGACGTCCTCCTCGCCGAGACGGCGATTCCGGTCGTCACGGGCGGCGACGCCTTCCCCGAGGAGCTGCCGCCGCGCCCCGAACTGACCGCCGTGGCCGCCGACCTGCTGTCCAGGGCCGCCCGTCCGGCGATCATCGCGGGCGGCGGAGTGGTCCGGGCGGACGCCTCCGGCAAGCTCAAGCAACTGGCGGAGCGGCTCCGGGCGCCGGTCGTCACCACCCCCGGCGGCAAGGGTGCGTTCCCCTGGACGCACCCGCTGTCGCTCCAGTCGTGGATCGAGGACCGGCACACCACCGACTTCCTGGAGGACGCCGACGTCCTCCTGGTCGTCGGCTCGGGCCTCGGCGAACTCTCCTCGAACTACCACACGTTCAAGCCCCGGGGCCGGGTCGTCCAGATCGAGGCCGACCTCGGCAAGCTGGAGTCCAACCATCCGGCGCTGGGCATCCACGCGGACGCCCGCCTCGCGCTCCAGGCGCTGCTGGAGACGGTGTCCGAACGACAGGACCCACAAGCCCCGGAGCGCGTACGGGAGCTGCTCGCCAAGGTCGCCGACCGCATCGCCGCCCAGGAACTCACCCTGGAACAGGACGTGCTGGCGTCCGTCCGCAAGGCGCTCCCGGCCGACTCCCCGTCCTTCTGGGACATGACGATCCTGGCCTACTGGGCCTGGTCGGCCTTCGACGCCAAGGGCCCCAACCACATGCACTCCGCCCAGGGTGCGGGCGGCCTCGGCTACGCCTTCCCGGCGGCCCTCGGCGCGGCGGCGGCCGACCCGACCCGGCCGGTCCTCGCCGTCTCCGGCGACGGCGGGGCCCTGTACTCCATCGCCGAGCTGGCGACGGCCCGCCAGTACGGCCTGGACGTCACCTGGCTGATCGTCGACGACGGCGGCTACGGCATCCTGCGCGAGTACATGACCGACGCGTTCGGGGAGGCGACCGCGACGGAGCTGACCCGGCCCGACTACGTGGCTCTCGCGGAGTCCTTCGGCGTGCCCGGGGTGCGGACGACCCCGGAGAACCTGGAGCAGGACCTCGCGAAGGCGCTGGAGGCACCCGGGCCCTCGGTGGTCCTGCTCCCGGCCGTGCTGCGGATGTTCGCGCCGACGCACCTGGGATGAGCGACGGCCGGTTCCGTGCTGCCGTCTACAGGCCGTCGCGGACCATCGCGGCGACGATGTGGATGTGGCGGTCGGCCGCCGTGCCCGACCACTCGTTGTCGTAGTTCAGGCCGTAGGGCCAGAAGTGGCCGCCGCCGGTGGAGATCTTGGCGCCCGAGCCGTCGTACTGCTTGACGAGCGCGGTGGCCTGTCCGCCGGTCCAGGTGCCGCTGCCGCCCAGGCGGGACCAGCCCGAGCTCGTCCCCACGCCGATGGTGTGGGCGATCTCGTGCAGCGCCGTCCGCTCGTTCATGTAGCTGCGGTTGCTGCCGAAGCGGATCGTGCCGTTGATGTTGCCGTCGGCGGTGGGGACCCCCGGCTCGTAGCGGACGGTGATGGTCTTGCCCAGGTCGCTGAGGTTGTTGTAGCGGGCCACCGCCGCGTTCATGGCCTTGGTGATCTGGTCGTAGGCCGAGCGCTGGTCCGCGGTGGGGTTGCTCGCGCGGACGAGGGACCAGGTGATGGTGGCCGCCGCGGCGCGTTCCCGGGCGGGGGCGGGCGGAGCCTGGACCGTGGCGGCCCGGGCGACGCCGGGACCGGCCAGCAGTGCGGCTGCCAGGGCGGCGACGAGTGCCTTGCGTGGGCTCATGTGCGGATCCTCCAGTGGGGGTGGTCGTCACGAAACTTGCGAAACTTCGCACGACGTTCGGGATCTCGTACAAGTGGCGCCGCCGTCCACACAAAGCCCTTGTCTGACACGGCAGTCGGCGCGCTGTCGACCGCAAGTATCCCGGTGGGAAAGGCGGCGTCAAGAGTTCCGGCAGTGGTCCGGCAGCGATCAGTGGAACCAGAAGAGCAGCGTGTCCGGATTCCTCCCGAGCTTCCGGGCGCTCTCCCACTCCTCCGCCTCGAACCGCATGGCGTCGATGAACCGGCGGGCCGCGCCACGGAATTCGGGGTCGAGGCGGCCGAGTACGGACTCGTAGGCATCGGCCAGAGCGGCGGCCCGCTGGGCCGGCAGGGTGCCGATCGCGGGCACCGCGTCACCGGGGTGGGGCAGCCGCAGCGGCGGACCGCTGAACAGGAACGAGCCCGGGAGCAGGTCGGACGGCACGCCGTGCCGGGCCAGTTCGTCGTCCATGGCGTAGAACCACGCCGGGCGGCGCCAGGCGCCGAGGTCGGTGGGGTCGGAGAAGTGCGCCGCGACGGCCTGGTAGAAGGCGTAGCTGTAGGCGGGGCAGAGATCGGTGCTCGGCGTGCCGTCGATCAGCTCGTCCAGGGCCCGGCTGATGGAGACGTCGAGGTCGATGCTCTGCTCCCGGAAGCGGGCGTCGGTCCGCTCGCACTCCGTGCGCACCCTGGCCAGCGTGCGCTCCTGCTGCTCGGTCCGCTCCACCGCCGTGAGCAGCCGCACCACCGTTCTCATGTCGCCGGTGCTCATCTCCAGGCAGTAGCCCACCGCTGCGTTTCCCTTCACCCGTTCGCCGGACACCGGTGTCCATGATCGGGGACGCGGGAACGGCCCCGGACCGAGAAGTCGGGGGCCGTTCGATCATGCGGAGTTATGGCGGATCGGCCCGAGGGGCAACGCGGCGCGCCGAGAGCGCGCTTGGGCGGGGCCGACCGGAACTCGGCGGCCCGGAGCGGGGCTTCGGCGAAGCGGTCAACGTGGCGATGGTGCTCCGGTGGGAGGCCGCTGTGCCGAAGCCGTGCGCCGCATGTGGATGTGGGCGGCCCCCGGTAACGACTCGTACAAGCTCTCGTCGTCCATGCAACCTTTCGACCGGGTCCGAGTGTCAAGGGGGGCATGACTTCTGGGATATCCCGCCGCGCGAGAGTGCTGGCGGCGGCCGTGGGTACGGGCGTCCTCGTGCCGCTCGTCGCCACCGCCACGCCCGCCTCCGCCGCCGCTCCGGCCGTGACCTGCACGTCCGCCAAGGCCGGCCTCGCCGCCAAGCTGAAGAAGGACATCACCGCCGCGCTCGCCACCCGCAAGGGCACGGTCGCCGTCGGCCTCTACGACCGCAGCACCAACACCACCTGCACCCTGCGCGCGAGCTCCGCCTACGACTCGGCCAGCGTCGTCAAGGTCACCGTCCTCGCCACGCTGCTGTGGGACGCGAAGAAGTCGGGCCGGTACCTCACCGACCGCGAGAACACCCTCGCCAAGGCGATGATCACCAAGTCGGACAACGCGGCGACCACCACCCTGTGGAAGCAGCTCGGCATGACGAAGATCAAGAACTTCCTCGCGGCCGCCGGCATGACGCAGACCAAGCCCGGTGCGAACGGCTACTGGGGTCTGACCCAGATCACCGTCACCGACGAGCAGAAGCTGCTGAAGCTCCTCACCGCCAAGAACGCGGTCCTCAGCGACAACTCCCGCGCCTACATCATCAAACTGATGGGCCAGGTCGTCTCGTCCCAGCGCTGGGGCACCCCGTACGGAGTGCCCTCGGGCGTCACCGTGGCCGTCAAGAACGGCTGGCTGCAGCGCTCCACCAACGGCTGGCGGGTGCACAGCGTCGGCGCGTTCAAGGGCGGCGGCCACGACTACGTGATGACGGTGCTGTCCCACGGCAACAGCACGATGAACTACGGCATCGCCACCATCCAGGCCGTGGCCAAGGTCATCCACAAGGATCTGGCGGCCAGTTGACGGGCCCTGGCCGAGGGCGTCCAGGAGCCTCCCGTTTCCATAACCGGGCAAACACCCGCAAGGCGGGGCGAGTAGCCGCCCAGGTGGCCGGCTCACCGGAACGGCCGACCTTCACCTTGCCGCCCACCCGGCGTCACCGGCCCGCCCTACGGTGACGCCCATGCCCCTGAGAAGCCACCTCGCCCTCCTCACGGCAGGCCTGGCGGCGGTCACCTGCCTGACCGCCGCCGGACCCGCCCAGGCCACGTCCCACGCCTGCTCGCCGTCCGTCTCCATCGACCGCTTCTCCGACGCGCTCGACAAGACGACGTACGACGACACCTTCGTCGGCAACCTCTCCGCGCTGGCCGTGGACCGGGACGGCTCCCTGGCCGCCCTGTCGGACCGCTCCTCGCTGTTCCGCCTGGACGCGAAGACCCTCGGCCCCCGGTCCGTGACCCCTCTCGCCGACGAGACCGGAGCCGCGCTCGACTCCGAGGGCCTGGTCGTGGACCGTGACGGCACGTACCTCGTCACCTCCGAGACCGAGCCGTCGGTCCGCCGCTACTCCCGCACCGGCGAGATCCTCGACCGCCTCCCCGTTCCGGACGACCTGCGCGTGAGCCCGGCAGGCCGCGGCCAGCCCAACGGCACCTTCGAGGGCCTCACCCTGCTGCCCGGCGGCCGCACCCTGGTCGCCTCCATGGAGTACCCCCTCGCCGGCGATCCCGCCGACACCGTCCGCTTCCAGACCTGGACCCGCCACGGGAGCCACTTCCGGCCCGCCGCCCGGTACGCCTACCGCACCGATCCCGGCCTCGGCGTCCCCGAGATCCAGGCCACGCCCGACGGCCGCCTCCTGGTCCTGGAACGCGGCTTCACCGCCGGCGTGGGCAACACGGTCCGCCTCTACCTGGCCGACCCGCGCCACGCCATGGAGAAGACCCTGCTCACCGACCTCCTCACCTGCCCGTCACTCGGAGCGACGGCCAAGCAGCCCCAGCCGAACCCCCTTCTGGACAACATCGAGGGCATGACGATCATGGGCAGGACGAGAAACACCCTGAAGGTCCTGCTGGTCAGCGACGACAACCAGAACGCGGCCCAGACGACCCGCTTCTACTTCTTGCGCGTACGGGTCTGACCGTAGGCGTGATCACATCTCCCAGCCCAGCAGCGGCACCCGGACCCCGGTGAGCAGGGCAAGCACCATCACGGCCGACAGCAGCAGCACCGCGGCGAGGCGCACGACGGCGAGTCCGTCCACCGCGGTGCGCAGCGGCGGCCAGGGCAGCAGGCGCAGCGACCAGGTCACCGCGACCGAGACGGCGAGGAGCAGGGCCAGACGCGCGATCTCCGCGTCCCCGGACATCTGGCGCGGCGCGCTCGGGTCCAGGTCGTAGCCCTCGGCGTACATCGCGAAGGCGAGCAGCCGCCAGCAGAGGGCGGCTGCCAGGGCCACCATGGTCTCGGTGCGCGCGAAGCGGGGCCGCCGCGACACCCGGGCGAGTATGGGCACCACGACGGCAGACCCTAGCCCGGTCCTAGGTCCTCGGTCGGGTGTTCCTCGTCCCCTGGTCGGGGAGGTGGCGCCGCGGGATGAAATCAGGTGGGCCGGGCGTTGTCGCCTTCCGGCAGAGCAGGACGACTGGAAGGCACCGGTGTGACACCGAAACGGGGATGGGCACGACGACTGTGGGCCTATGCGTGGCGCCACCCGAAGGACGTCGTACTCGCCCTCGGCTCCTCGCTGGCCGGCATGGCCGTCATGGCCCTCGTCCCGCTGATCACCAAGGTGATCATCGACGACGTCATCAGCGACCACACCAGGTCCATGACCACCTGGGCCGGTCTCCTCATCGCCGCCGCGCTGGTCGTCTACGTCCTCACCTACGTCCGCCGCTACTACGGCGGCCGCCTCGCCCTCGACGTCCAGCACGATCTGCGGACGGAGATGTACGGCACGATCACCCGGCTCGACGGCCGCCGCCAGGACGAGCTGTCCACCGGCCAGGTCGTCGGCCGCGCCACCAGCGACCTCCAGCTCATCCAGGGCCTGCTCTTCATGCTCCCGATGACCATCGGGAACTTCATGCTCTTCCTGATCTCCCTGGTGATCATGGCCTGGCTGTCCGTGCCGCTGACCCTGGTCGCCCTGGCGGTGGCGCCCGCCATCTGGTGGATCGCCAAGCGCAGCCGCACCCGGCTCCACCCCTCCACCTGGTACGCCCAGGCGCAGGCCGCCGCCGTCGCGGGCGTGGTCGACGGCGCCGTGAGCGGCGTCCGCGTGGTGAAGGGCTTCGGGCAGGAGGAACAGGAGACCGGCAAGCTCCGGGAGGTCGGCCGCCGGCTGTTCGCGGGCCGCTTGCGCACCATCCGCCTGAACTCCGTCTACACGCCGGCCCTGCAGGCCGTCCCCGCGCTCGGCCAGGTCGCGATGCTGGCCCTCGGCGGCTGGCTGGCGGTGCGCGGGCACATCACGCTCGGCACGTTCGTCGCCTTCTCCACCTACCTCGCCCAGCTGGTCGGTCCCGTCCGGATGCTCGCCGTGGTCCTCACCGTCGGCCAGCAGGCCCGGGCCGGCACCGAGCGCGTCCTGGAGCTGATCGACACCGAGCCGTCGATCGAGGACGGCCACAAGGAGCTGCCCGCCGACGCCCCCGCGACGGTCGAGTTCGACGACGTCTCCTTCGGCTACGACGACGCCCCCGGCGCGGCCGGCAGCGTCCTCGACGGGCTGTCCTTCGAGATCCGCCCCGGTGAGACCCTCGCCGTCGTCGGCTCCTCCGGCTCCGGCAAGTCCACCGTCTCCCTGCTCCTGCCGCGCTTCTACGACGTCACCCGCGGGGCCGTCCTGGTCGGCGGGCACGACGTGCGCGAGCTGACCACCGAGTCGCTGCGCGCCGCGATCGGCCTCGTCCCCGAGGACTCGTTCCTCTTCTCCGACACCGTCCGCAACAACATCGCCTACGGCCGCCCCGACGCCACCCAGGAGGAGATCGAGAAGGCCGCCCGCGCCGCCCAGGCGGACCGCTTCATCACGGAGCTCCCCGAGGGCTACGACACCACCGTCGGCGAGCACGGCCTCACCCTCTCCGGCGGCCAGCGCCAGCGCGTCGCCCTCGCCCGCGCCATCCTCAGCGACCCGCGCCTGCTGGTCCTGGACGACGCCACCTCCGCCGTGGACGCCCGCGTGGAGCACGAGATCCACGAGGCGCTGAAGGGCGTCATGCGGGGCCGTACGACCCTGCTGATCGCCCACCGCCGCTCCACCCTGAACCTCGCCGACCGTATCGCCGTCCTGGACGGCGGCCGGCTCGCCGACCTCGGCACCCACGAGGAACTCCAGGAGCGGTCCGCCCTCTACCGGCGCCTGCTCACCGACCCGGACGAGCTGGGCGCGGTCTCCCCGGGCCACACCCAGCCGGCCTGCCCCCGGGAGGACACCTCCGTCCGGGACGAACTCGACGCCGAGTTCGACGCCGAGCGCGGGGTCACCCCCCGGCTGTGGACCGGCGACCGCGAGCGCAAGGACACCGCCCTCGCCGAGAGCCCGGCGACCCCCGAGCTGCTCGCCCAGGTCGAGGCGCTGCCCCCGGCGACCGACGTCCCGGACATCGACGAGTCGCAGGCGGTCCGCCCCGAGGCGTCCTACGGCCTGCGCCGGCTGCTGCGCGGCTTCGGGCTGCCGCTGCTGGTCAGCCTCGCCCTGGTCGCCACCGACGCGGGCATGGGCCTGCTGCTGCCCGTGCTGATCCGGCACGGCATCGACTCCGGCGTCACCCAGGCCGCACTCGGCGCGGTGTGGGCGGCGGCCCTGCTGGGGCTGCTGACGGTCGCGGTGCAGTGGGCGGCCCAGATCGGTGAGACCCGGATGACCGGGCGCACCGGCGAGCGGGTGCTGTACTCGCTCCGGCTGAAGATCTTCTCCCAGCTCCAGCGCCTCGGGCTCGACTACTACGAGCGCGAGCTGACCGGGCGGATCATGACCCGGATGACGACCGACGTCGACGCGCTGTCGACGTTCCTCCAGACGGGCCTGGTCACGGCCTTCGTCTCGGTCGTCACCTTCTTCGGCATCATGGTCGCCCTGCTGGTCATCGACGTGGAGCTGGCGCTGGTCGTCTTCGCGACGCTGCCGCCGCTGGTCATCGCCACGTACTTCTTCCGCCGCGCGAGCGTGAAGGCCTACGAGCTGGCCCGCGAACGCGTGTCGGTGGTCAACGCCGACCTCCAGGAGTCGGTGTCCGGGCTGCGGATCGTGCAGGCGTTCCGGCGCGAGCGGGACGGCGAGCGGCGGTTCGCCGGACGCAGCGCCGACTACCGCGAGGCCCGCATCCGGGGCCAGTGGCTGATCTCGGTGTACTTCCCGTTCGTGCAGTTCCTGTCGTCGGTGGCCGCGGCGGCCGTGCTGATCGTGGGCGGGGCCCGGGTCGACGCCGGGACGCTGGCGATCGGCTCCCTGGTCGCCTACCTGCTCTACATCGACCTGTTCTTCGCGCCCGTGCAGCAGCTCTCGCAGGTCTTCGACGGCTACCAGCAGGCGACCGTGTCGCTCGGCCGCATCCAGGAGCTGCTGCGGGAGCCGACGTCGACGAAGTCCGCAGACGAGCCCCTGGAGGTCACGTCCCTGCGGGGCGACATCGCCTTCGAGGACGTGCACTTCGAATACGGCGCCGCCGACGAGGGCGAGGCGGCCCTGGGCGGCGTCGACCTGCGCATCCCGGCCGGGCAGACCGTCGCCTTCGTCGGCGAGACCGGCGCGGGCAAGTCCACCCTCGTCAAGCTCGTGGCCCGCTTCTACGACCCGACCGGCGGCCGGGTCACCGTCGACGGCACCGATCTGCGGGACCTGGACCTCACCTCGTACCGGCACCGTCTCGGGGTCGTCCCGCAGGAGGCGTACCTCTTCCAGGGCACCGTCCGCGACGCCATCGCCTACGGCCGCCCCGACGCCACCGACGCCGAGGTGGAGGCCGCGGCCCGCGCGGTGGGCGCGCACGACATGATCGCCACGCTGGAGGGCGGCTACCTCCACGAGGTCGCCGAGCGGGGCCGCAACCTGTCCGCCGGACAGCGCCAGCTGATCGCGTTGGCCCGCGCCGAGCTGGTCGACCCGGACGTCCTGCTGCTCGACGAGGCGACGGCCGCCCTGGACCTGGCCACCGAGGCGCAGGTCAACCAGGCCACCGACCGCATCGCCGGCCGCCGCACCACCCTCGTCGTGGCCCACCGCCTCACCACCGCGGCCCGCGCCGACCGGGTCGTCGTCATGGACCACGGCCGGGTCGCCGAGGACGGCACGCACGAGGAACTGCTCGCCCGCGGCGGCCGCTACGCGGAGCTGTGGCGGACGTTCATCGGCGCCGCCGAGCCGGAGGAGCCGGTCGGCGCCGGGCGCGGCTGACGGTTGTTCCCCCGCGGGCCGCGGTCACGGAGCCAGGCCGTGGTCTCGTCCGGGGGCATCGCGGCGGCGACCAGCCAGCCCTGGACCGCGTCGCAGCCGAGGTCGCGCAGGCGCTCCCAGGTCTCGGTCGGCCCTACGTCTTGCGTCCGTACAGCAGTACGACGATGGGTGCAGTAGGGGTACGGGAAGGACGCAACCGTGCACAGTGGAGCGATACGCCGGCGGCTCGCGCTCGGGCTGGCCGTGCTGACCGCCTCCGGGCTGCTTGCCGTCGCGGCGCCGGGCGAGGCGCAGGCCGCCTCCGCGTACTGTCCCGGCCGGAAGGTCCGCACCCTGCCGTTCTCCACCGGCACCGTGCTCGTCTACAAGCGCGGCGGTTACGTCTGCGCCGTGACCCTCACCAAGAAGCCCGGTGTGAAGCGCACGATGTCGGTGAGCGTGCAGGCGCGCGGCAACCGGCCGGTCGTCGACGCCGGCAAGTACGCCTATCACGCGGGCCCGGTGACCGTGCACGCCGGGCGCCGCTGCGTCTGGCTCAAGGGCCGGGTCGGCCAGGGGAAGTACAACCCCGGCTGGATCCTCTGCTGACCCCGTCACGGCGACTTCGTGGGCGCGGGCGACTTCGAGCTGCAGGTCCGGACCACGCTGGAGAATCTGGACCTGGTGCTGAAGCGGTTCGGGGCCGAGCGTGGCCAGGTAGCGGAGACCACGGTGCTGGTGAGAAACCTGCGCGAGAACTTCGACACGACGGCCCGCCTCCACGCGGAGTACTTCGGGGAGCACCGGCCCGCCAGCACGGTCATGGGCGTTTCCGACTTGGCATTGCCGGACCAACTCGTGGAGATCGGCGCGCTCGTGCGTCTCGACGCACGCCCATAGGCGGGCGCACACAGGGTTTTCCCTATGTCCCCTGGTGCTCCGGTGAGTTGGTCCGCTAGCTTCCGGCGCACATCTGTCTCACAGGGGAGTGCGCATGCGCAAGGCGCTCAGATGGCTGCTGGCGCTCACGGTGCTCATAGGCACACTGGGCACGGCGGGAGCGGCCACCGCCGCCGACGCCGCCGGCACCGACGGCACCACCGACATCAAGGAGAGGCTGCTCTCCATACCGGGCATGAGCCTGGTGGAGGAGAAGCCGTACACCGGCTACCGCTTCTTCGTGCTGAACTACACGCAGCCGGTCGACCACCGCAAGCCGTCCAAGGGCACGTTCCAGCAGCGCATCACCGTGCTGCACAAGGACGTGGCGCGCCCGACGGTGTTCTTCACCAGCGGCTACAACGTCTCCACGACGCCCCGCCGCAGCGAGCCGACCCAGATCGTGGACGGCAACCAGATCTCCCTGGAGTACCGCTTCTTCACCCCGTCCCGGCCTCAGCCGGCCGACTGGTCCAAGCTGGACATCTGGCAGGCCGCCAGCGACCAGCACCGCGTCTTCAAGGCGCTGAAGGGCATCTACGGCAAGAAGTGGATCTCCACGGGCGGCTCCAAGGGCGGCATGACCGCCACCTACTACGAGCGCTTCTACCCGCGGGACATGGACGGCGTGGTCGCCTACGTCGCCCCCAACGACGTGGTGAACAAGGAGGACTCGGCCTACGACCGCTTCTTCGCCCGCGTCGGCACCAAGGAGTGCCGCGACCGCCTGAACGCCGTGCAGCGCGAGGCACTGGTGCGCCGCGAGCCGCTGGAGAAGAAGTACGCGGCCTTCGCGCAGGACAACGGCCTCACCTTCACCACCATCGGCAGCCTGGACAAGGCCTACGAGGCGACCGTCCTGGACTACGTGTGGGGCTTCTGGCAGTACAGCCTGCTGTCCGACTGCGACCAGATCCCGGCCGACGCCAAGAACGCCACCGACGACGAGATCTGGGACTCCGTCGACACGATCTCCGGCTTCTCCGCCTACGCCGACCAGGGCCTGTCGAACTACACGCCGTACTACTACCAGGCCGGCACCCAGCTCGGCGCGCCGACCATCCAGTTCCCGCACATCGAGAAGCAGTACATCCGCTACGGCTACCAGCCGCCGCGCAACTTCGTCCCCCGGGACATCCCCATGAAGTTCCAGCCGTCGGCGATGCGGGACATCGACACCTGGGTCCGCCACAACGCCCGCCACATGCTCTTCGTCAACGGCCAGAACGACCCGTGGAGCGCGGAGCCCTTCCGCGTCGGCAAGGGCGCGAAGGACTCCTACGTCATGACCGCCCCCGGCATGAACCACGGCGCCAACGTCGCGGGCCTCGTGCCCGAGCAGAAGGCCCTCGCCACCGCCCGCATCCTCGACTGGGCCGGGGTCGCCTCCTCTTCGGTGCAGGCGGACCCGCAGGCGGCCAAGCCGCTGGCGAAGTTCGACGCCAAGCTCGACAAGCGGGACGTCCAGCGTGAGATGACGCTGCGTCCGTAACCGCCCGCGAGCCGGACACGACCGCCCCTCGGCCTGCCGGCCGAGGGGCGGTTTGCATGTCCCTGCGCGCGCGGTGAATGCTCCGTACGGTGACCTGATGGACAGTTCTGTCGTCTTCAACGTCGTGACCACGGCCATCGCCGTCGTCGCAGTGGTGACCTCCATCGTGTTCAGCACACGGCAGGCCCGCATCGCGAAGCACGCCAACCACATATCGGTGCTGATCGATCTGCTCCGGGAGTTCCGGTCCGCCGAGTTCCATGAACAGCACGACTACGTGTGCACCCGCCTGGGGGCCGAGCACGACCCGGAGGGCGGAGTACGGGGGCTGCCGCCGGAGGCCAAGACGGCCTTCTGCAGCGTCGTGTACTACTACCAGTCGTTCGCCAACCTCGCCGTCTTCGGACTGCTCGACCAGACGCTGCTGGTCACGGTCCTGCGCACCCGGATCGTCTCGGTGTGGAAAGCCGTCCGGCCGTTCGTGGAGCGGGAGAGGGAGTTGCGGGGCGAGGGCAGCACGGGAACGTACCTGTCCACCTTCGAGGAACTGGCCCGGCTGGCGGCGGACCTCCCCCCGCAGCACGTCCGCGACCAGATGGCCGAGGCCCGGCGAAGACTCCCGCGCAACAGGCTCCTGGGGTGACGCGGGCGCCGGCCCACGCCCCCGCACCTCACAGCGGCCGGGCGCACCCCACCGGCTGTTTCCCGCCCAGCCGGACGTACAGGGCCGTCGGGCCGGGGCAGTCGGCGCGGTCGGTGACCGCGCGGACCACCTTGTACTGCGGCTCGCGCTCGCCCTCGCCGTCGCAGGCGGTCTCGCGGACCTGCCCGTCGCCGGAGCTGTAGACGCAGTCGCCGACGATCGTGCGGGGCCCGCCCCCGCCGCCCGGGTCGCCGGGGTGCGGCGGCTGGAGGTTGCGCATGCAGGCGTAGCCCCGCGGGACCGCCCCGTCGCCGTCCTCGTCGGACGCGGGGCGCTGTTCGCTGATGTGCAGCACGAAGTCGGTGGTCGCCGGGCAGCGCGGCCCGTCCCGCACGGTGCCGTCGTGCCGTGCCACGACCCGGGCCGCCGCCCGCTCCCCGGCGCACGGCACCTCGGTGAAGCTCGTCGTGCCGAACGAGCTGCACTCGCCGACCGCGAGGAACACCGCCCCGTATCCGGAGGGCCGGGTCGGCACCGGTGACGCCGTGGCGGTCCGCCCGGTCCTGCCGGTCGCGGGATCCCCCAGCCGGCCGTCCTCCGCCACGCCGCCCGACGGGCTCTGGCAGCCGGTCAGCAGCGTGCCGAGCAGCGCCACCAGTCCCCAGACCACCCCCACGGAACTTCTCTCACGCATCGCCGACCCCCCGAGTGTGCTCGCCCAGCGTGACCCGCCGTCGCGGGCGCACGCCAGGCACATGGGGCGGTTTGCGCACGTTGGGGGTGGTGCGCCCGAGCCGTGGCGTACGTCTAGTACGACAGTCCGTAGCCGATGGGGTACAGCACCTGCTCCGGATCATCCGCCCGCTGCACCGCCACCGGCAGCTTCCCACGCGGTTTCACCCGCCCCGCGATCACCCGTGCGGCGGCCCGCAGTTCGACATCCGTCCAGGAGTAGGCGGCCAGGCAGGCCCGCACGGACGGCAGCCGGGCCACGTCGTACGGGTTGCGGACCGCCACCGCCACGACCGGCCTGCCGGTGGCCACGAGCTGCTCCACCAGCGCCTTCTGACCGCTGCCCGCCGTGACGTTGTACGTGGCCACGACCACCGCGTCGGCGTCCCGCGCCGCCGCGACCGCCTTCGCGATGGTCGCCGCGGAGGGCGCGGTGCCGGTGGACAGGGCGGTGGCGGTGAAGCCCAGGTCTCCCAGCGCGCCGGCGAGCACGCCCGTGGGCGGCCCCGTCGTGCCCGACGGCGAGGCCGGATCCGCGCCGACCACCAGCACCTTGCGGTACCGGCGCCGTGACAGGGGCAGCAGCCGCCCCTCGTTGACGAGCAGCGTGGTCGTCCGCTCGGCGATCCGGTCGGCCGCCGCCAGATGCGCCCGGGTGCCGACGGCCCGGTCCACACCGGCCTGACTGACGTACGGCGAACGGAACAGCCCCAGCTTCGACTTCAGCCGCAGCACCCGCAGGATCGATTCGTCGAGCCGGGCCTCGGTGAGCTCGCCCTCGCGCACGGCGGTGAGGACGGCGTTCCAGGCGAGGTCCAGGTCGGGCGGGTTGAGGAGCTGGTCCACGCCCGCCTTCAGGGCGAGCACCGGCACCCGCTCGTCGCCGTACTTGGTGCGTACGCCCTCCATGCCGAGGGAGTCGGTGACCACGACCCCGTCGTAGCCGAGGCGTTCGCGCAGGATGCCGGTGAGGATGGGGCGGGAGAGGGTGGCCGGGTCGCCGGAGTCGTCGAGGGCCGGGACCATCAGATGGGCCGTCATGATCGAGTCGATGCCCGCGGCGATCGCCGCCCGGAACGGCGGGGCGTCCAGCCTCTCCCACAGCTCCCGGCTGTGCGGGATGGTGGGGAAGCCGGTGTGGCTGTCGACGTTGGTGTCGCCGTGCCCGGGGAAGTGCTTGGCGGTCGCGGCGACGCCCGACCCCTGGTACCCGGCGACCTCGGCGGCCACCAGCGCGGACACGGCCCGCGGGTCGGCGCCGAAGGACCGTACGCCGATGACCGGGTTGGCCGGGTTGACGTTCACATCGGCCACGGGCGAGTAGTCCTGCCGGATCCCCATCGCCCGCAGCTCGGCGCCCGCGATCCGGCCGAGGGTGCGCGCATCGGACCGCGACCCGCCCGCGCCGACGGCCATGGCGCCGGGGAAGAGCGTGGCGGGTTTGCCGATCCGGGCGACGATCCCGTGCTCCTGGTCGGTGGAGATGAGCACCGGCAGCCCGCGCGGCAGCTCCAGGGACGCCTTCTGGATGCCGTTGGACAGGTCCGCGATCTGGTGCGGTTCGCGGGTGTTGTGGGCCCAGGCGAAGTAGATGATGCCGCCGACCCGGTACTTCGTCACCAGCTCGGCGGCCGTACGGACCCCGATCTCCTTGAGGTTGGCGTCGATGTCGGCCTGGTCGGGGGCGGTGGCGGAGTGGCCGTAGACCCGCATCACGAAGAGCTGGCCGACCTTCTCCTCCAGCGTCATGCGGGAGACGAGGGCGCGCAGCCGGCTGTCGTCCGGGGCGGCGGCGCGCGCGGGCCCGGCGGCCGCGAGGGCGGCGGTGACGCCGGCTGTGGCGGCGAGGAGGGTGCGTCTGGAGGGCTGAGCCGTGTTTCCCGTGCCGGTGTCGTGCACGTGCGCTCCTTCCGGAGGTGATCCGATGCGGATCCGCTGAAGGAAACTTCCAAGAGGTCACCAATATCCGGGAAGTTTCTGCCAGTCAAGGGAATGCACGGTAACCGCCGAGGGGCCGCCACCGGCGCGGTTGGAGGGGGACGCGCCGATGGCGGCGGGTGCCGCCGGCCGCGGTACGGCGGAGAGGGTGGTCAGCGATCGCAGCCAGTGGCGAGGGCCGACACCGCACCGTGGTGACTCTCCGGTGGCCTGCGATTGGACGGGGACGGTCCGGTCCGGGTTCCCGACTCGGCCCGGATTTCCGCAAGTCGGTACGCAGGTGAACCAGGAGGTCAGCGGGGCGGACGAGCCGCCACTTCCGGCCACAGCTCGCCGAGCACCCGTACGGTTTCCGCGATGGCCGGACGCCGCGCAGCCCCCGTCCGCCACAGCGCGTACAGCCGCCGCACCGGCATCGGGTCGAGCGCCACCGCCACCACCCCGGCGGGCAGCGGCCCGCGCCCCAGCCGCGGGATGAGCGCCACCCCGAGCCCGGCCGCGACCAGGGCCACCAGGGTGGGGTTCTCGTCGGCCTGGTGGACGATGTCCGGCTCGTGCCCGGCCGTGCGCAGCGTCCGCAGCAGCCAGTCGTGGCAGACCCGCCCCGGCGGCTGGCAGATCCACCGCTCGCCGCCCAGCTCCTCGCGCCGCACGGCGGCCCGCCCGGCGAAGGGATGCCCCTCGGGGACGAGCAGATCGCACAGGTCGTCCCCGATGAGCGCCTGCTCCAGACCCGGCGGGGCGGGCAGCGGCGCGATGTCCCAGTCGTGCGCCACGGCGAGGTCGACGGCGCCCTTCGCCACCAGGTCGACCGACAGATGCGGATCGACCTCGGAGAGCCGGGCGTCCAGGGCGGGATGCCTGCGGCCGAGCTCGGCCAGTACGCCCGGCATCAGCCCGCGTGCCGCCGACGGGAACGCGGCGACGGTCAGCCGCCCCGCGGGCCGGCCCCGGCGCTCCTCCAGTTCGGTCTCGGCGCGTTCCACGATGGCCAGCAACTCCTGTGCCGCCGCCACCAGTTGCCTGGCCTCGTCGGTGAGCCGCACGCCCCGCCCCTCCCGCTCCAGCAGCACGGTCCGGGTCTCCCGCTCCAGCTTGGCGATCTGCTGGGACACCGCGGAGGGCGTGTACCCGAGCGCGAGCGCGGCGGCGCCGACGGTGCCGTGCACGGAGACGGCGTGCAGGGCGCGCAGCCGCTGGAGATCGAGCACGGGGTCCTCCTTGCTGCCGAGCCGGTCGTCCGGGGCTCTGCCCGGCAATGCTTGTGCTCAGCGAGCTATTGCTTAGCGACGCTTCATCCAACCATGCAGCTATCATCGCTGGTGCTTCACGGTCGCGGGACGCGATGCTCACCGCATGCGCCCGTCACACCTCGCCCTCGCCGTCCTGGTCGCCGCCGTCTGGGGCGTCAACTTCACGGTCATCGAGATCGGCCTTGACCACTTCCCGCCCCTGCTCTTCTCCGCCCTGCGCTTCCTCGCGGCGGCGCTCCCGGCCGTGTTCCTCGTGGGCCGTCCGAAGGTGGCGTGGAAGTGGATCGTGGCGGTCGGCCTGGTCCTGGGCGTCGCCAAGTTCGGCCTGCTCTTCGTCGGCATGGACGCGGGCATGCCGGCCGGTCTGTCCTCCCTGGTCCTGCAGATCCAGGCGGTGTTCACGGCGGCGATCGCGGCCCTGACCCTGGGCGAACGGCCCTCCCGCATCCGCCTGCTGGGCATGCTGACCGCCCTGGCCGGCATCGCCGTGGCGGCCGTCGACGAGGGCGCCTCGGGCCCGCTCGGCGCGTTCGCCCTGGTCGTCGGCGCGGCGGCGTGCTGGGGCGCCTCGAACGTCCTCACCCGCAAGGCCGCTCCGCCCGACGCCCTGAACTTCATGGTCTGGGTCAGCACGGTCCCGGTCCTGCCCCTGCTGGCCCTCTCCCTCCTCACCGAGGGCCCCTCGCGCGACCTGGCGGCCCTGCGCGCCCTGGACTGGCAGGGCGCGGGCACGGTCCTCTACGTCGCCTGGATCACCACGGTCTTCGGCTTCGGCGCCTGGGGTTTCCTCCTGCGCCACCACCCCGCCTCCACGGTCGCGCCGTTCTCGCTCCTGGTCCCCGTCTTCGGCATGTCGTCGGCGTTCCTGTTCCTCGACGAGCCGGTGAGCCCGCTGCGGTGGTGCGCGGCGGCGCTGCTGGTGGGCGGGGTGGGGCTGGCCTCCCTCACCCCGCGGAGCCCCGGCACCCGGCGGCCGACCCTAGGACGCCTCGACCAGCACCCCGGGCGGGCTGACGTGGAACGTGCGGGCCCGCACGCCGAAGCCCGTGTCGCCGTCGAGGTGGCTGTCGTCGGCCCAGGTGACGATCGCGCTCTCCGGGCCGTTGCCGAAGGCCGTCGCGGTGCAGGTGTGGGACCGTGTCCCGGGGGCGGCCGTGCTGACCCGCACCGGGTCGCCGAGTGAACCCTGGCTCTCGGAGCAGACCTTGGCCATCACCGTCGGCACGGTGTCGTGGGTGTCCGCGCTCTCCTCGACCCACGCCATCAGGAAGCGCCCGCCGGGCAGCCGGGACAGCGCCGGGGAACTCCGGGTGAAGCCCCGGGGGTTGCCGGCCGTGATGTCGAGGGTCTCGGTGCCGTCGGGCTGGAAGATGCTCGCCGCGACCGTGGTCTGCGGTTTGCCCAGGTCGCTGGGCTGGATGCGCTCGATGTGCGCGACGACGAACCGTCCGCTGTCGAGCAGGGTGATCGCGTTGACCCCTGTGAAGCCGCCGACGTCGGGCTGGATCTCCCCGCCCAGGGCATGGCCCTCGAAGTCGAAGAACCGCAGGGTGAGCCGGCCGCCGCCGGCCGATGAGGGATCGGTCGACCAGGCGACGACCACGTTGCCGTTGGTGAGGATCGAGGCGGCGGGCCTCTCGTGGAAGCCCTCGGTGGTGCTGACCGTGAACTCCGGTGTCGCAGGGCTGCCGTCCGAATGGAACCGCCGTGCGCGGATGCGCCGGTCGGGCCGCGGGCTCGCCCAGGTGACCAGCACGCCACCGTCGATCATGAACGCCAGGCAGGGCCGGACCTTCGGATCCGCGTCGGCCGTGACGAGCGTCTCCGGACCGGCTTTGCGGCCCTCGGTGAACCGCTGGAGCTTCACGGACGGGCTGGGGCCGGGCAGGCCGAACGGCGTCTCCAGCCATACGGCGAACTGGCCGCTGATCCCGGCGGACAGCACGGACGGCCACAGCGGCCGCACCCCGGGCCCGTCCGCCGGCTGGGTGCTGACCGCGAACTCGCTCCCGAGCTTGTCGCCGTCGTCCGCCAGGAACTGTCCCTTGATGACGAATTCGCTGTCGTCCGACCACAGCTCCAGGAACTGCGTGCCGAACAAGCCGTCGACGGCGGGCTGGAGCTGGTCGCCGGACCTGGTGGTGTTGACGAGGAAGTCAGCCATGGCTGCTCTCCGAATCAGGATGCGAGGGGAAGAGAGCACTACGACCGGCCGAGTCCTTGGGAAAAGCGTGTCACGCCCGGGGGACGGGTGCATCCGGAACGGCCGGGGGACCGCCCGGACACGCGCCACCCCGCTCCGCGGATGGGCGGGCCCCCGGCATCCGCCCCTCCGCGGGTACGCGTGCCCCCGCATCCGCCCCTGCTCCGTGCCTGAGCGGTGCCCTGCGCCCGCCCCCTTTCCCCCGGGTGCGCCGGCCGCCGTACCCGCCCTGATCCGGTTGCGTGGTGCCCTGCACTCGCCGCTCGTTTCCGCCCCGCGCGGGCCCGCACATGCCGCTGCCCCGCCCCGTGGCCGGCGGGGCGGGGCAGCGGCCTGGCGCCGAGCCGGGTCAGCGGGTGTGTTCGGTGAACCTCCGCGCCGTCTCGGCCAGGACCTCCTGGCCGTCCCGTGCCCACAGGGCGTCGTTGAACAGCTCCACCTCGATGGCGCCGGTGTAGCCGGCCGCCTCCACGTGGTCCTGCCACTCCCGCATGTCGATCGACCCGTCGCCGATCTGGCCGCGGCCGGTGAGGACGCCCTCGGGGAGGGGAGTCGTCCAGTCGGCGAGCTGGAAGGTGTGGATACGGCCGCCCGCGCCAGCCCGGGCGATCTGCGCGGGGGCGGTGTCGTCCCACCAGATGTGGTAGGTGTCGACCGTGACGCCGACCTGGTGCGCCGGGAAGCGTTCGGCGAGGTCGAGGGCCTGGGCCAGGGTCGACACCACACAGCGGTCCGAGGCGTACATGGGGTGCAGCGGCTCGATGGCCAGCCGGACGCCGTGCCGCTCCGCGTACGGGCCCAGTTCCGACAGGGCGTCGGCGATGCGCTCGCGGGCGCCGTGCAGGTCCTTCGAGCCCGCGGGAAGCCCGCCCGAGACCAGGACCAGCGTGTCCGTGCCCAGCGTCGCCGCCTCGTCGATCGCGCGGCGGTTGTCGGCCAGGGCCTCGGCGCGCTCCGCCGGGTCGATCGCCGTGAAGAACCCGCCCCGGCACAACGTCGTCACCGTCAGCCCGGCGTCCCGCACCAGCTTCGCCGTGGCCTCCAGGCCGAACGCCTGCACCGGCTCGCGCCAGAGCCCCACGTTGCGGATGCCCAGCCGGGCGCAGCCGTCGGCCAGTTCCGGCAGCGACAGCTGCTTCACCGTCATCTGGTTGATGGAGAAGCGTTCCAGGGACCCGCTCACTGGTTCACCCCGTACACGCTCAGCAGCGTCTTCATCCGTTCCTCCGCGAGCTTCGGGTCGGGGAACAGCCCCAGTCCGTCGGCCAGTTCGTAGGCCGTCGCGAAGTGCGGCAGCGAGCGTGCCGACTGCAGGCCGCCGACCATCGTGAAGTGCGTCTGGTGGCCCGCCAGCCAGGCCAGGAAGACCACGCCCGTCTTGTAGAAGCGGGTCGGGGTCTGGAACAGGTGCCGGGAGAGCCCGACCGTGGGGTCGAGCAGATCGCGGAAGCCCCGCACGTCGCCGGTGTCCAGGACCCGGACCGCCTGCGCCGCCAGCGGGCCCAGCGGGTCGAAGATGCCGAGCAGCGCGTGGCTGAAGCCCTGCTCGTCGCCCGCGATCAGCTCGGGGTAGTTGAAGTCGTCGCCCGTGTAGCAGCGCACGCCCTTCGGGAGCCGGCGGCGGATGTCGATCTCGCGCTGGGCGTCCAGCAGGGAGACCTTGATGCCGTCGACCTTGTCCGGGTGGGCGGCGATCACGTCCAGGAAGGTGTCCGTCGCCGCGTCCAGGTCGGCCGACCCCCAGTAGCCCTCCAGGGCCGGGTCGAACATCGGGCCCAGCCAGTGCAGGACCACCGGCTCGGCGGCCTGGCGCAGCAGGTGGCCGTAGACCTCCAGGTAGTCCTCCGGCCCGGAGGCCGCCGCCGCGAGCGCCCGGGACGCCATCAGGATGGCCTGCGCGCCGGACTCCTCGACGAGGGCGAGCTGCTCCTCGTAGGCCGCGCGGACCTCCGCGAGCGAGCCGGAGGCGATCTGGTCGGTGCCCACGCCGCAGGCGATGCGGCCGCCGACCGACGTGGCCTCGGCCGCCGACCGGCGGATCAGCTCCGCCGCGCCAGCCCAGTCCAGGCCCATGCCGCGCTGGGCGGTGTCCATGGCCTCGGCGACGCCGAGACCGTGCGACCACAGGTGGCGGCGGAAGGCGAGGGTGGCGTCCCAGTCGACCGCGGCGGGCGAGTCGGGGGAGACGTCCGCGAACGGGTCGGCGACGACGTGCGCGGCCGAGAAGACCGTGCGGGAGGTGAAGGGCGTCCCGGCGGTCACGGCCAGGGGCTCGGTGCGGGGCTCGTAGGTCCGCAACGCCCCGTCGGCGCCGGGAAGTCGGATGGTCACAGCGCGATCTCCGGCACGTCGAGACGGCGGCCCTCCGCCGAGGACTTCAGGCCCAGCTCGGCGAGCTGGACACCGCGGGCACCGGCCAGCAGGTCCCAGTGGTAGGGCGCGTCGGCGTAGACGTGCCGCAGGAACAGCTCCCACTGGGCCTTGAAGCCGTTGTCGAACTCGGCGTTGTCCGGGACCTCCTGCCACTGGTCGCGGAAGACCTCGGTGGCGGGGATGTCCGGGTTCCAGACCGGCTTGGGGGTGGCGCTGCGGTGCTGGGCACGGCAGTTCCTGAGTCCGGCCACCGCCGAGCCCTCCGTGCCGTCCACCTGGAACTCCACCAGCTCGTCGCGGTTGACGCGCACGGCCCAGGAGGAGTTGATCTGGGCGATCGCGCCGCCTTCGAGCTCGAAGATGCCGTAGGCGGCGTCGTCGGCGGTGGCGTCGTACGGCTTGCCGTTCTCGTCCCAGCGCTGCGGGATGTGCGTGGCGGTGAGCGCCTGGACGGACTTCACCCGGCCGAACAGCTCGTGCAGCACGTACTCCCAGTGCGGGAACATGTCGACGACGATGCCGCCGCCGTCCTCGGAGCGGTAGTTCCAGGACGGGCGCTGGGCGTCCTGCCAGTCGCCTTCGAAGACCCAGTAGCCGAACTCGCCGCGCACGGACAGGATCCGGCCGAAGAAGCCGCCGTCGATCAGGCGCTTCAGCTTCAGCAGGCCCGGGAGGAACAGCTTGTCCTGGACGACGCCGTGCTTGATGCCGGCCTCGTTCGCCAGCCGGGCGAGGTCCAGGGCGCCGTCGAGGCCGGTGGCGGTGGGCTTCTCGGTGTAGATGTGCTTGCCGGCCGCGATGGCCTTCTTCAGGGCCTGCTCACGGGCGGAGGTGACCTGCGCGTCGAAGTAGATGTCCACCGTCTCGTCGGCGAGGACCGCGTCCACGTCCGTCGAGACGTGCTCCAGCCCGTGCTGCTCGGCCATCGCCTTCAGCGCGTGCTCCCGGCGGCCCACCAGGATCGGCTCGGGCCACAGCACCGTGCCGTCGCCGAGGTCGAGGCCGCCCTGCTCGCGGAGGGCGAGGATGGAGCGGACCAGGTGCTGGCGGTAGCCCATGCGCCCGGTCACGCCGTTCATGGCGATTCGCACCGTCTTGCGTGTCAACGTCGTTCCCTTCGTACGCGGTCGCGGCGCCGCGTACGCCCCACCCGTCACAGCCGGCCCGGGAGCCGCCGGCTAACTGGTGAGCGTTGCAGCAAGCGCTTTCTATATACGGAGAAGCTAGCCTCTGAACCGCGGTCCGGACAAGACCGTGACCAGGACGAGTTGTTCGAGGGGGCGAACAACAGGGGGTCGGGGGCTTAAGGTCTGCTCGGAACCTTGGCCATTGGTTCGCCGGGGCGGGGGCGGTCGACCTGCTGATCCGTGCGGAACCATGTCCGGTGGTCCGGGTGTGTACGAGGGCGGAGACGAGACGAGATGCGCGACCGGAGGACGACGAGATGACGGTGACCCTGGCGGACGTGGCGGCCCGCGCCCAGGTCTCACCCGCGACGGTGTCGCGCGTGCTGAACGGGAACTACCCCGTGGCGGCCTCCACCCGCGAGCGGGTGCTGAAGGCCGTGGACGAGCTGGACTACGTGCTCAACGGGCCCGCGAGCGCCCTGGCCGCCGCCACCTCCGACCTGGTCGGGATCCTGGTGAACGACATCGCCGACCCGTTCTTCGGGATCATGGCGAGCGCCATCCAGGCCGAGATCGGCGGGCCGGGCGGCCGTGCGGGCGGGGAGAGACTCGCGGTGGTCTGCAACACGGGCGGCTCACCCGAACGGGAGCTGACCTACCTCACGCTGCTTCAGCGGCAGCGGGCCGCGGCCGTGGTGCTGACCGGCGGGGCGATCGAGGACGCGGCGCACCAGGCGGCGATGGACGCCAAGGTGCGCAAGCTGGGGGAGGCCGGGACACGGGTCGTGCTGTGCGGACGCCCGCCGGCGCCGGACACCGGGGCCATCGCGCTGACCTTCGACAACCGCGGTGGCGGGCAGGAGCTGACCGAGCACCTCATCGGGCTCGGGCACCGGCGGCTCGGCTACATCGCGGGCCCCGAGGAGCGGACGACCACGCGGCACCGGCTGGAAGGGCACCGGGCCGCGCTGGCCGCGCACGGCATCGAGGAGGACCCCCGGTGGACGGTGCACGGACGCTACGACCGGCGGTCCGGCTACGAGGCGACGCTGGAGCTGCTGCGGCGTGACCCGTCGCTGACGGCGGTCGTCGCGGCGAACGACTCCGTCGCACTGGGGGCCTGCGCCGCGCTGCGCGACTCGGGCCTGCGGATCCCGGAGGACGTGTCGGTGGCGGGCTTCGACGACCTGCCGTTCAGCATCGACGCGGTGCCGTCGCTGACGACCGTGCGGCTGCCGCTGGCGGAGGCGGGTGCCCGGGCCGGACGGATCGCCATGGGCCGCGAGGAGGCGCCGCCCGGGGGGATCGCTTCGGTGCGGGGCGAGTTGATGGTGCGCGGGTCCTCCGGGGTGCCGCGGGCCTCTTAGCAGCCGGGGCCTGGAGAGCCTCTTGGCAGCCGGGGCCTGGAGGCGGGGGCGGTGCGAGGCCTGCCGTCCCCATGCCCCTGCGCCCCCGCTTCGGCCCGGACGTCCCCGCGTCAGCGAACGACGTCGAAGACGTTCTTCTGGATCCCGTTGGCGTAGGCCTCGTGCTCGACGAGCCGCAGCTTCTGGGTGTCCTTGTCCGTGGCGCTGAAGAGCCGCTTGCCCGCGCCGAGCAGAAGCGGAAAGACGAGCAGGTGGTAGCGGTCGATCAGGCCGGCGTCCGAAAGGGCCTGGTTGAGTGAGGCGCTGCCGTGGACGATGATCGGGCCGCCCTCGGTCTCCTTCAGCGCGGCGACCTCGTCGAGCGAGCGCAGGATCACCGTCTCGCCCCAGTTCGACACCAGGTTCTCCTCGGCGAGGGTGGTGGAGACGACGTACTTCGGCATCACGTTGTAGTCGGCGAATTCCTCCATGTCGGGCCATACCGGGCTGAACGCCTCATAGCTGAGGCGGCCCATCATCAGCGCGGTGGCCTCCTCCTGCTCCCGGCCTTTGATCTCGTACGCCTCGGGGAGGAACTCGACGTCCTTGAAGGTCCACCCGGAGTTCCGGTAACCGGGCTCGCCGCCCGGGGCCTCGACGACGCCGTCGAGCGAGATGAAAGCGGTGCTGATCAGGGTGCGCATGTCGGGTTCCTCGGTATCTCGTGACGGGTGCTCGGCGGATTCGTCCCTGCACGCTTCCACATCACTTGCGGCTGCGACGCACGAACACCCTTCCTGACCGCGGAACCCGGAGAAACTCATCGGCCGTCGCCCGGCCGCGGCATCTCGTCCTGGTCTCCGGCGTCCCGGACGTCTAAGCTCGACCCCAGATATCTCTGACTGAGTCAAATATCGGGGTCGAGACCATGACCGTCCAGGACATCCGCTCCTTCAACCGCTTCTACACGAACGTCATCGGAGCCCTCGACTACGGCCGCCGGCTCTACGCCCCCTACACCCTCACCGAGTCCCGCGTCCTCTACGAGCTGGCGCACGCGCCCCGTACCGACGCCGCCGACCTGCGGGCCCAGCTGCACCTGGACGCCGGGTACCTGACGCGCATCCTGAACAAGTTCGAGCAGGACGGGCTGGTCGAGCGCGGCCCCTCCGAGACGGACCCGCGCCGTCGCAGCGTCACGCTCACCACACCCGGCCGGGAGGCCGCCGCCCTGCTCGACGAGCGGGCACGGCAGGCGGTCGGGGAGATGCTGGACACGGTCAGCGCCGAGGACCGGCCGCGGCTCGCGGAGGCCATGCGGACCGTCCGGACGATCCTGGGCGAGAGCCGCGTCCCGCGCCCCGAGGACGTGGTCCTGCGCGAGCCCGCCCCCGGCGACCTCGGCTGGATCGTCCAGCGCAATGCCGCGCTGTACGCCGCCGAGTACGGCTGGAACGCCGACTACGAGGGCCTGGTCGCGCGGATCGTCGCCGACTACGCCGAGGACCACGAGCCGCGCCGGGAGCGGACGTGGATCGCCGAGCTGGACGGCCGGCCGGTGGGCTGCGTGATGTGTGTCCGGGACGACGCGTCCGGCGCCGCCCGGCTGCGGCTCCTGCTCGTCGAGCCGGACGCGCGCGGCCTCGGCATCGGCGACCGCCTGGTGGGGACGCTCGTCGGCTTCGCGCGCGACGCCGGCTACCGCGAGGTCGTCCTGTGGACGAACGACGTCCTCGCCGCGGCCCGCCGCATCTACCGGCGCCACGGTTTCGTCCTTGTCGCGGAGAAACCGCACCACTCTTTCGGCCGGGATCTGGTCGGCCAGGACTGGCGACTGGATCTTCACGCAACACCCGGGGGACGGAGGGGAGTCGCAGGCGGGGGTGCCGGGTAGATTCCGTCCACATGAAGCTGGCGTTCTCCACCCTCGGTGTCCCTGGCCTGCCCCTGCCCGACGTCCTGCGCCTCGCGACCGCCCACGGCTATCACGGCGTGGAACTGCGCACCCATCCCGAGGAACCGGTCCACACCGGCCTCGGCCCCGCCGAACGGGCGGACGTCGCGGCCGAGTTCAAGGGAGCGGGCGTAGAGCTCCTGGGCCTGGCGGGCTACGCACAGGTCGCCGCGCCGGGCGACGACGAGCCCGTCCTGGCCGAGATCCGTGCCCTCGTCGACCTGGCCCACGACCTGGGAGCCCCGTACGTCCGGGTCTTCCCCGGCGGCGACCTCGACGTCCAGGCCCCCGAGGAGGCCGACGCGACGGCCGCCCGCCGCCTGGGCACGGCCGCCGAACACGCCAACGACCTGGGCGTCCGCATCCTCCTCGAAACCCACGACTCGCACCGCACCGCCGCCGACGCGATGCGGATCCTCGGCCTCGTCGGCCACCGCCAGGTCGGCGCCCTCTGGGACGTGATGCACACCTGGCTCGGCGGCGAACAGCCCTCCGAGACCTACGCGGCCCTCTCCCCGCACCTCGGCTACGTCCAGGTCAAGGACATCGCCTCCCCCGACGACACGACCCCCCTGCCCCTCGGCGCGGGCGTCCTCCCACTCGCCGAATGCGTCGAGGTCCTCTCCCGCCACGGCTGGGACGGCTGGCTCTGCTGGGAGTACGAGAAGCGCTGGTACGAGGACGCGGCGCCGCTGCCCGACCTCCTGGGACCGGGGCGCGAGCACCTGAGCAGGTTGCTGAACGAGTCGGCGTGACGCCCGGCCCCGGGCGGACCGGGCGGTCCCGCTCGCCAGGACCGTCGGCGGCCGCCCGGGCCGGCAGGCCGGCGACAGTATCCGTGCAGGTCAGGGGGTGCTGTCGCGTCCTGCCGGAGGCGTCGGTCACTTTGGCGAGCCTCGCCCAGTCCCGGGACGCCCTCGCCGACTACATCGAGGCGGCCGAACGCGTGGGCGGCGAGAGCTACCCGCCCCTGGGTCTCACGCAGCCTGCCTAACCCTTGATGTGCCCGTCCTTGACGGCGCTGACGAACGCGTCCCAGCCGCTCCGCGAGAAGACCAGGGCGGGACCATGGGCGGCTTTGCTGTCCCGCACCGGGACGCCGGGGTGGCCGGGGGCGACTTCGAGGCACTCAGCTTGGCTGCCGCCGCTGTAGCTGGACTTGAACCACCCGGTGTACTCACTGCTGATCATGCGCGTGATCCTCTGCTGCCGCCCTGACTAGGCCCACTGACTCCTGCTGCGACAACGCGTCGCTCAGAGCCAGAGCGTAAGCGGTCTGACAGGCACTCACCAGAGCCGGATCGTCCATCAGACGTCCCGTCTCGTACGCGTCGACGTATGCCACCGGCGTTCGAAGCATGCGGCGTTCGTCCATCGGCCAAGGGTCGCGGAGAGCAGGGGCGCGCGGCTCGCCCGCAGGGCCCGGCCATGACCGGGACGGTGTCAGCGCTGCTCGGTGCGGCGGGCGTACGCCCGGGCCGCGCGGGCGCGGTCGCCGCAGCGGGTGGAGCACCACTGGCGGCGGCCGTGGCGGAGCAGGAAGCGGCTGCACGGCGGGGAGCCGCAGGCCGTGAGGCGTTCGGCCGCGGGGGACGTGAGCAGATCCGCGGCGTCGGCGGCGAGGGTCGCCAGCGCGAGGTCGACGATCGCGGTGGTGGGGTGGGGGGTGGTCCGGTAGGGGCCGGTCCTGTCGTCCCACCGCAGCAGCGGGGCCGTCGGAACCCTGGTCATCGCGTCGTTGACCGCCGTCACCGCGGCGGGCAGGGCGGGTACGCCGTCGACGCGGGCGGCGAACAGGGACCTGACCTGTTCGCGCAGGGACCGCAGCTGGGCCGCGCACATCTCCCGCATACCGGCGTCGACCGGGGCGAGGCCTCGCTGGGCCAGCCAGTGGTTCGTCTGGGCGGGCGTGCCCAGGAGGTCGAACGTGCGCCCGCCGGGCATGGCGATCGCGGTGTTGGCGAGGGCCAGGGAGGGGTGCTCTTCCTCGCCCTGCGCGGGCGGCGGGGCGGGTTGCTCGGTCACGGACTCCTCCATGCTTCTCATGGTACGGGTTGCCTGTATCCGTGAGAAGCGGCTACGGTCTTCTCACGGTTGAATCGCGTCTATCCGTGAGGTGCTGCATGTCTTCCCTGCCCGTGACGGCCGACTTCCCCATCCGCGTCCTCGGCGGCCCGACCGCCGTCTTCGAATACGGCGGCCTGCGCTTCCTGACCGACCCGACCTTCGACGCGCCCGGCGACTACCCCCGTCCCGGGGGCCCGCTCCTGACCAAGACCGCCCCCGCCGCCGGCAGCCCCGCCGACCTCGGCCGCATCGACGTGGTCCTGCTCTCCCACGACGAGCACGCCGACAACCTGGACACCTCCGGCCGGGCCCTGCTCGCCGGCATACCGCTGACGCTGACCACGCCCGGCGGCGGGGGGCGCCTGCGCGAGAGCCTGGGCGACAAGGTCAGGGGCCTGGCCGACTGGGAGTCCGTCGAAGTGGACCGGCCCGGCGGCGGCACGGTCACCGTGACCGGGGTCCCGGCCGTGCACGGCCCCGGTCCCCGCGAGCAGGTCGAGCCGTTCACCGGCCAGGTCGTCGGCTTCGTCCTGACCGGCGAAGGCCTGCCCACCGTCTACGTCAGCGGCGACAACGCCTCACTCGACGCGGTCCGGGCGATCGCCGGCCGCTTCGCCCCCGTCGACACGGCCGTGCTCTTCGCGGGCGCGCCCCGCTTCCCCGTCCTCTTCGACAACCAGGTCCTCGTCCTGGACAGCGGTATGGCCGCGGAGGCCACCCGGATCCTCGGTGCCCGCCGCGTCGTCCCCGTCCACTACGACAGCTGGGCCCACTTCACCGAAGGCGGCGACGCGCTGGAGGCCGCCTTCACCGCCGCCGGTCTCGCCGACCGGCTGGACTGGGGCAAGGGCGCCTGACCTGGCGTCACTTGCGCCAGAAGAGGTGATGGACCACCCCGCTGGGACTCGGCACCACGTCGCAGTGGAAGCGGTCGAGCAGTTCCTCGGGCGACTCCCACAGCCGTGAGCCGGACCCGAGCACCACGCCGGGCGAGACCGCCACGTGCAGCGTGTCCACCAGGTCGGCGTCCAGGAACTCCCGGACGGTCGCCGCCCCGCCGCCCAGTCGTACGTCCTTGCCCCCGGCCGCCTTGCGCGCCTGGGCCAGGACCTCGGCCGGATCCCCGCCCACGAAGTGGAACGTCGTGTCGGAGAGGGTGAACGAGGGGCGCTCGTGGTGCGTCATCACGAACACCGGCGTGTGGAACGGCGGCTCGTCGCCCCACCAGCCCTGCCAGTCGTGGTTCTCCCAAGGGCCGCGCTGCGGGCTGAACTTGTTGCGGCCCATGATCTCGGCGCCGATGTTGTGGTGGAAGTCGCGCACCAGGTAGTCGTCCAGGCCCCGGCTCCCGCCCGGGTCGGTGCGGTTCGGCCAGCTCGCCGTCGCGCCGGCCCAGGCGAACATCGTCCCCGGGTCGGCGTGGCCGAACGGCCGCTCCAGGCTCTGGCCCTCACCGGCACCGAATCCGTCACTCGAGACGTTGAAGTTCTGTACGCGCAGCAGCTGGGTCACGGCGCTCCTCCTGTGATCAATGCAAGAGATCGATGCAAGAGAGACCGCCCGGACCGGCGAAACTCATCGGCGCGGGCCCGGCGCATCGAAGACCGCGGCTTGCTTCAGCCGGCCTGCGCCACCACGTGGTCGATCACCTGCTGGAAGTCCTCGGTCGGCGAGAACTCCACCAGCTCGCTGTCCTCCAGCGCCACCGGTACATGGCCGGGGCCCCAGTAGTACGCCTGCCCCGCCTCGTACTCCTCCTCGCCCGCTGCCGTGCGCATCCTGATCCGGCCCTTGAGCAGGTAGCCCCAGTGCGGGCACTGGCAGGCGTCGTCGGGCAGGCCCTTGAGGGCCGGGCCCATGTCCGTGCCCTGGGGGAGGGTGATGTAGCCCACCGACAGGCCGCCGCCGATCGGCATCATGCGCAGTTCCACGCCGTCGCCTTCGAGGGCGACGGGTACGTCGTTCCGGGTCGCCGCCGTCATGGTTCCTCCGCTCCGGCCCGCCAGGGCCTCGAACGCCCCACAGGAAACCCCCGTACCTCCAGCCTGGCCCGCCGGGCCGCGCCCCGCGACATCACGATCCGGTCAAGAGGTACCGCCGGGGGCTTGATTCGGCCGTGTGTAATCGATTCCATGCTCCCGTCGATGTAATCGATTCCACGAGCGCGCACCCCGTGCTCCCCGACTGATCCACGAGGAGGTGGAGCGGCGGTGGCCAGCATCAAGGACGTCGCTGCGGAGGCCGGCGTCTCCGTCGCCACGGTCTCGCGCGTCCTGAACGACCACCCGTCGGTCAGCGCCGACGCACGCACCCGCGTACTGGCCGCCGTCGAGACCCTGGGCTACCGCCCGAACGCCGTCGCCCGCTCCCTGCGCACCGACCAGACCCACACCCTCGGCCTGGTCATCAGCGACGTGATGAACCCCTACTTCACCGAGCTGGCCCGCTCCGTCGAGGAGGAGGCCCGCGCCCTCGGCTACAGCGTCATCATCGGCAACGCCGACGAGCGGCCGGACCTCCAGGACCACCACGTACGCACCCTGCTGGACCGGCGGATCGACGGACTGCTCGTCTCCCCGACGGACGGCGGCTCGCCGCTGATGCTGGACGCCGCGCGGGCCGGGACGCCCATGGTCTTCGTGGACCGCTGGATCCCGGGCGTCGACGTGCCGGTGGTGCGGTCGGACGGGCGGGGTGCCGTACGGGACCTCGTGGCGCATCTGCACGGGCTCGGGCACCGCAGGCTCGCCATCATCGCGGGCCCTGCGGCGACCACGACCGGCCGCGAGCGCGTGGAGGCCTTCCGGGAGGCGCTCGCCGCGTACGGACTCGACCTGCCCGACGCCTACATAGGGCAGGGCGACTTCCAGGCCGAGAGCGGCCGGCTGGTCACCGAGGGCTTCCTCGACCTGGCCGAGCCGCCCGAGGTCGTCTTCGCCGCCGACAACCTGATGGCGCTCGGCGCCCTGGACGCCGTCCGCGCGCGAGGCCTGCGCGTACCCGACGACCTCGCGCTGGCCGCGTTCGACGACATCCGGTGGTTCGTGCACACCGATCCGCCGGTCACCGCGATCGCCCAGCCCACGGGCGAGCTGGGCCGGGCCGCCGTACGGGCCCTGGTCGACCGCATCGAGGGACGGCCCGGCCAGTCCGTGACCCTCCCCGCCCGGCTCGTCGTACGCCGCTCGTGCGGCGAGGACCCCACCCCAGTGCAAAGGAGCACGACGTGAGCAACGCGGACGAGTTGCTGCGCATCGAGGGCATACGGAAGACCTTCCCGGGCGTGGTCGCGCTGGACGGCGTCGACTTCGACCTGCGCCGGGGCGAGGTGCACGTCCTGCTCGGTGAGAACGGTGCCGGCAAGAGCACCCTCATCAAAATGCTCTCCGGCGCCTACACCCCCGACGCCGGGCGGATCCTGGTCGGCGGCGAGGAGACGCGCATCCAGGGCGCGCAGGACTCCGAGCGGCTCGGGATCGCCACGATCTACCAGGAGTTCAACCTGGTACCCGATCTGACGGTCGCCGAGAACATCTTCCTCGGGCGCCAGCCGCGCCGGTTCGGGATGATCGACCGGAAGAGGATGGAGGCCGACGCCGAGGTCCTGCTGAAGCGGGTCGGCGTGAGCGTGTCCCCCCGCGCCCGGGTCCGTGAACTCGGCATCGCACGCCTCCAGATGGTCGAGATCGCCAAGGCGCTCAGCCTGGACGCCCGCGTGCTGATCATGGACGAGCCGACCGCCGTGCTCACCTCCGAGGAGGTCGACAAGCTCTTCGCGATCGTGCGCACGCTGCGCGAGGACGGCGTCGGCATCGTCTTCATCACCCACCACCTGGAGGAGATCGCCGCACTCGGCGACCGGGTGACCGTCATCCGCGACGGGAAGAGCGTCGGGCAGGTCCCCGCCTCCACCCCCGAGGACGAGCTCGTCCGGCTCATGGTCGGCCGCTCCATCGAGCAGCAGTACCCGCGTGAACGCGCCGACCGGGGCGCCGCGTTGCTCACCGTCGAGGGACTCACCCGGGAGGGCGTCTTCCACGACGTCGGCTTCGAGGTGCGCGCCGGTGAGGTCGTCGGCATCGCCGGGCTGGTCGGCGCGGGCCGTACCGAGGTCGTCCGCGCGGTCTTCGGGGCCGACTCGTACGACAAGGGCACGGTGAAGGTGTCCGGCGCCCCGGTCGTCAAGTACGACGTCAACGCGGCGATGACCGCCGGGATCGGGCTCGTCCCCGAGGACCGCAAGGGCCAGGGCCTGGTGCTGGACGCCTCCGTCGAGGAGAACCTCGGCCTGGTGACCCTGCGGTCGGCCACGCGCGGTGGGCTCGTCGACCTCAAGGGGCAGCGCGCGGCCGCCGAACGCATCGCCAAGCAGCTCGGCGTGCGGATGGCCGGACTCGGCCAGCACGTGCGCACCCTCTCCGGCGGCAACCAGCAGAAGGTCGTCATCGGCAAGTGGCTGCTCGCCGACACCAAGGTGCTGATCCTCGACGAGCCGACCCGCGGCATCGACGTGGGCGCCAAGGTCGAGATCTACCAGCTCGTCAACGAACTCACCGCCGCCGGCGCGGCCGTCCTGATGATCTCCAGCGACCTTCCCGAGGTGCTCGGCATGAGCGACCGGGTGCTGGTCATGGCACAGGGCCGGATCGCCGGTGAACTCTCCGCCGACGAGGCGACCCAGGACGCCGTCATGGCACTCGCAGTAAGCAACCCCGGCACGGACAAGGAGGCCTCCCGTGGCCACTGACACGCTCAAGAGCACGACGGGCGCGGGTGGCGCCTCGGGAGGCCTGCGCCGCCTCCTGCTCGACAACGGCGCGCTCACCGCGCTCATCGTCCTCGTCATCGCGATGTCGGCGCTGTCCGGCGACTTCCTGACGACGGACAACCTCCTCAACGTCGGCGTGCAGGCGGCCGTGACCGCCATCCTCGCCTTCGGTGTCACGTTCGTGATCGTCTCCGCGGGCATCGACCTGTCGGTCGGCTCGGTCGCCGCGCTGTCCGCCACGGTCCTCGCCTGGAGCGCCACCTCGGCGGGCGTCCCGGTCTTCCTCGCCGTGCTCCTCGCCATAGCGACGGGCATCGTCTGCGGCCTGGTCAACGGCATCCTGATCTCCTACGGCAAGCTGCCGCCGTTCATCGCCACGCTGGCCATGCTGTCCGTGGCCCGCGGCCTGTCCCTCGTCATCTCCGAGGGCTCCCCGATCGCCTTCCCCGGCTCCGTCTCCCACCTCGGCGACACGCTCGGCGGCTGGCTGCCGGTGCCGGTCCTGGTGATGGTGTTCATGGGCCTGATCGCGGCCTTCGTGCTCGGCCGGACCTACATCGGCCGCTCGATGTACGCGATCGGCGGCAACGAGGAGGCCGCGCGGCTGTCCGGCCTGCGCGTCAAGAAGCAGAAGCTCGCCATCTACGCCTTCTCGGGCGTCTTCGCCGCCGTCGCCGGTGTCGTCCTCGCCGCCCGCCTCTCCTCCGCGCAGCCCCAGGCCGCCGACGGCTACGAGCTGGACGCGATCGCCGCCGTCGTCATCGGCGGCGCCTCCCTCGCGGGCGGCACCGGCAAGGCGTCCGGCACGCTCATCGGCGCGCTGATCCTGGCCGTGCTGCGCAACGGGCTGAACCTGCTGAACGTCTCGGCGTTCTGGCAGCAGGTCGTGATCGGTGTCGTCATCGCGCTCGCGGTGCTGTTCGACACCCTGCGGCGCAAGGCGGGGGCGACCCCGGTGGCCGGTGCCTCCGGAGGAGGCAAGGGCAGGCAGGCGGCGACGTACGGGCTCGCGGCCGCGGTCACCGTCGCGATCGTCGGCGCGACGTCCTTCCTGCACAACGGCTCCTCCGCCGCGAGCAGCCCCAAGATGGGCCTGTCGCTGTCGACCCTCAACAACCCCTTCTTCGTGCAGATCCGGGCGGGTGCCGAGGCCGAGGCGGAGAAGCGGGGCGTGGACCTGACCGTCACCGACGCCCAGAACGACGCCTCCCAGCAGGCCAACCAGCTGCAGAACTTCACCAGCTCCGGGCTCGGCGCGATCATCGTCAACCCGGTGGACTCGGACGCCGCGAGCAATTCCGTGAAGGCCGCCGACCAGGCGAAGATCCCGGTCATCGCGGTCGACCGGGGCGTCAACAAGGCGTCGGTGGACGCCCTCGTCGCCTCCGACAACGTGGCCGGCGGTGAACTCGCCGCCAAGACCATCGCCGACAAGCTGGGCGGCAAGGGCAAGATCGTGATCCTCCAGGGCCAGGCCGGCACGTCCGCGGCCCGGGAGCGGGCGCAGGGCTTCGCCGACGGACTCAAGGCCTTCCCGGGCATCCAGGTCGTGGCCCAGCAGCCCGCCGACTTCGACCGCACCAAGGGCCTCGACGTCATGTCGAACCTGCTCCAGGCCCACCCGGACGTCCAGGGCGTCATCGCCGCCAACGACGAGATGGCGCTCGGCGCGATCAAGGCCCTGGGCTCCAAGGCCGGCACGTCGGTCTCGGTCGTCGGCTTCGACGGCACGCCGGACGGACTGAAGGCGGTCGAGGGCGGCACCCTGTACGCGTCGGTGGCGCAGCAGCCGTCCCAGCTCGGGAAGATCGCCGTGGACAACGCCCTGCGAGCCCTGAAGGGCGAGAAGGTCGAGGAGACGGTGAAGGTGCCGGTGAAGGTGGTCACCAAGGAGAACGTGGCCGGCTTCAGCGGCTGACATCGGGGAACGGCCGGGCGGTCACCCACAGCCGGCGCACCGCCCGGCCATGTCACTCACGTGGGGAGCAACTCATGTACGACTACGACCTCCTGGTCGTGGGGTCGGCCAACGCCGACCTGGTGATCGGAGTGGAGCGCCGGCCCGGTGCCGGCGAGACCGTGCTCGGCTCCGACCTGGCCGTCCACCCCGGCGGCAAGGGCGCCAACCAGGCGGTGGCCGCCGCCCGGCTCGGTGCCCGTACGGCGCTGCTGGCCCGGGTCGGCGACGACGCGCACGGCCGGCTGCTGCTGGACTCGCAGCGGGAGGCCGGCGTCGACACGGTGGGTGTCCTGGTGGGCGGCGCGCCGACCGGCGTCGCGCTGATCACGGTCGACCCGTCCGGGGACAACAGCATCGTCGTCTCGCCCGGCGCGAACGGCCGCCTCACCCCGGAGGACGTCAGGGCCGCCGGGTGCCTCTTCCAGGGCTCCCGGGTGGTGTCGGCGCAGCTGGAGATCCCGCTGGAGACGGTCGTGGAGGCCGTACGGAGCCTGGCACCGGAGAGCCGTTTCGTGCTGAACCCCTCGCCGCCGCGGCCCCTGCCGCGGGAGGTGCTGGCGGCCTGCGACCCGCTGATCGTGAACGAGCACGAGGCGAAGGTGATCCTGGGCGACTCCGCCGTCGGGGACTCCCCCGAGGACTGGGCGCGGATCCTCCTCGCCAAGGGCCCGAAGTCGGTGGTGGTGACGCTGGGCGCGGAAGGCGCGCTGGTGGCGTCGGCGGAGGGCGTCTCGCGCGTCCCGGCCGTGCAGGTGGACGCGGTGGACACGACGGGCGCCGGCGACTCCTTCACCGCCGCGCTGGCCTGGCGGCTGGGTGCGGGTGAGTCCCTGGCCCAGGCGGCGGCGTACGCGGTGCGGGTGGGTGCCGCGACCGTGACGAAGGAGGGCGCGCAGGCGTCCTTCCCGACGGCGGCGGAGGTCGCCGGCTCATGAAGAAGGCCGGGATACTGAACCGCCACCTCGCCGGTGCGCTGGCCGAACTCGGTCACGGCGACGGGGTGCTGGTGTGCGACGCGGGCATGCCCATCCCCGACGGCCCCCGGGTGGTGGACCTGGCCTTCCGGGCCGGGGTGCCGGCGTTCGCCGAGGTGCTGGACGGGCTGCTGGCCGAGCTGGTGGTCGAGGGTGCGACGGCGGCGCAGGAGCTGCGGGACGCCAACCCGGAGGCGTCGGCGCTGCTGGAGGGGCACTTCCCCGGGCTGCGCCTGGTGTCGCACGAGCGGCTCAAGGAGCTCTCGGCGGGGGCCCGCCTGATCGTCCGCACGGGCGAGGCACGGCCGTACGCGAACGTCCTGCTGCGATGCGGTGTCTTCTTCTGAAGCCCCTGGACGGCAGCGGCCGCCCCGGAACGGTTTCGAGGGGGCCCGGTCCGTCGACCGGGCCCCCTCGGCCTTTCCCCTCCCGTCAGGAACCCCCGCGATCCCCCCAGATCCCCTCCCCCAAAGGTCCTGACACCAAGTACGACCCGCGGGGGACGGGAAGGGTTGCACGGCTGAGTAAGAAATTCTTGCCGGTTTCTTGAGGAACTCTCCCGGGCCGCAGCGGCGTACGCTGAACGCCATGGTGCTTCTTCGTCCCAAAAGCGGGCATTCGGGACAGGAATCGTCAGGCGGTCCGAGCCTCCCTGTGTTCGTCGACGCCTCCGGTCGGCGTGCGCGGTACCTGCGGCGCACCGGTTACGGGCTGGCCGCCGGTGCCGCCACGTACATGGCGGTGCTGGGCCTGAGCCTGATGGGAGCAACGCCCTTCGCGCCGGGGGCCATCCTGCCCGGCGACATCGCGGCGCCCGCCGCACCGGGCCCCCGCACCCCCGACCGGACGCCCCCGGCACCCGGCGGGCCACCCGCGTCGGACCCCTTGGAACCCGCCGGCCCGAGCAACCTGCTCATTCCGCAGTTCACCGCACCCGGCCCTCCCGTCGCTCCGCCCCTCGTACCGGGGGACCCACCCGTCGACCCCCCGGCACCTCCTGACACAGCAGAACCGCAGGCACCAACCACGCCACCGGAGCAGCCCGTTACCGGTGACCCTGCTGCTCCCGCGCCCGCCCCCACACCGGGTACGGGCACCGCGCCCGCCCCCACACCGGGCACGGGCACCGCGCCCGCCCCGCCTCCGCCCTCTCCCGCTCCGCCGACCACTGCCCCACCGGCACCCGAGCCCCCGGTGCAGACGCCGCCACCGGCCCCCGCGCCCACCGGGCCGGCGACCGGCCCCTCGGCGCCGTCCGGTGTCACACCCCCGCCCTCCGGCCCACCGGTGGCCGAGGCCCCCTGATGCGGCGGCGCCCGCACCGGTCACCCGGCCCCGCACCGAGGCCGCCCGGCCCGCGGCGGACGCGAGCACCCCTGTCGCCCCGGCATCGGTTCCGCATCGTCGTTCCCCTCGTCCTGCTGGCCTTCGTCGCCTCGGTCCTCCTGGTCGAGGGGTACACCACGCGCGGCTTCGCCGGTGACCAGGAAGGGCGCAGCGGCCGCTCCACCAGCGGCGTCCCCAGCAGGATCGGCGGCGGCGGCCCGGTAGTGGACACCACCGGCGATCACCTGCGGACCTATCGCACACCGGCCAGGACCATCGTCCTGACCTTCGACGACGGCCCCGACCCCACCTGGACACCCCGCATACGGGCCGTTCTCGACCACTACGGCACGCCCGGCACCTTCTTCGTCACCGGGCAACAGACCGTCAGGCACCCGGGAGTTCTGCGCAGCGTGATCCGTTCCGGCCACGAGGTCGGTGTGCACACCTTCTCCCACCGGGACCTGACCACCCAGTCGGCGAGCGCCGTCGACCGTGAGCTGGCGCTGACCCAACTCGCCCTCGCCGGGGCCGCAGGCATCAACACGTCGCTGATGCGGATGCCCTACTCCTCGACCACCTCCGCCCTCGACGCCCCGGCCTGGACCGTGACCCGGCGTCTGGGAGCGAAGGGCTACCTCCTGGCGTTCATCGATCAGGACACCAACGACTGGCGGCGTCCGGGCGCCCGGGCCATCGCCGACGCGGCCATGCCCGACGCGCCGGGCAGGGGCGCGGTCGTCCTCCTGCACGACGCGGGAGGGGACAGATCACAGACCGTCGAAGCTCTCAGGATCCTGATCCCCCGGCTGAAAGCCCAGGGCTACCGCTTCACCACCCTCGCCGATCTCGTCGGCGCCGACAGTCTCGCCAGCCCCGTCGGAACAGGGGAACTGTGGCAGGGCCGCATCTTCGTGGCCGCTGTCACCGTGTCGGGGGCAGCGGTTTCGGCCGTCAGCCTGCTGCTGCTGGTGGTCGGTTCGCTCGTCCTCGCACGGTGTGTGCTCCTGCTCGTCCTGGCCCGCGCCCACGCCGGTCGGCACCGGCGCCCGCAGACCGGCCCACACCGACCCGTCACCCGGCCCGTCAGCGTCGTCATACCCGCGTACGACGAGGAGCTGTGCATCCCCAAGACACTCCGTTCGCTCGCCGCGAGCGACCACCCCGTCGAGATCATCGTCGTGGACGACGGTTCCCACGACGGCACCGCGGACATCGCGCGGTCCCTCGCCCTCGAGAACGTCACCGTCATCCGGCAGCCCAACGGGGGCAAACCCGCCGCTCTCAACACCGGTGTCCTCCGGGCCTCGCACGACATCGTCGTCATGCTGGACGCCGACACCGTCTTCGCCCCCTCGACCGTCGGCCGCCTCGTCCAGCCGTTCGCCGACCCCCGCGTCGGCGCCGTCGCGGGCAACGCCAAGGTCGGCAACCGGCGGCGTCTGCTCGGCCGGTGGCAGCACATCGAGTACGTCATGGGCTTCAACCTCGACCGCCGTATGTACGACCTGCTGCGCTGCCTGCCCACCATTCCCGGTGCCGTGGGGGCGTTCCGCGTCGAGGCGCTGCGGGACGCCGGGATGATGAGTGCGGACACCCTCGCCGAGGACACCGACATCACCATGGCCCTGCACCGGGCCGGCTGGGAGGTCCGCTACGCGCCGGACGCACTCGCCTGGACCGAGGCACCGGCCACGCTGCGGCAACTGTGGCGCCAGCGCTACCGCTGGAGTTACGGCACGATGCAGGCGGCGTGGAAGCACCGGCACGCGCTGCTCGAACGTGGCCACGCGGGCCGCTTCGGCCGCCTCGGTCTGCCCTTGCTGGCCGTCTTCCAGATCCTCACCCCGCTGCTCTCCCCGCTGATCGACATACTGGCCCTGTACGGCCTGGTGTTCGGAGACGCGCTCACCACCGTCCTGGCCTGGAGCGGCATGCTGGCAGTGCAGGCCCTGTGCGCCGCGTACGCCTTCCACCTCGACGGCGAGCGGCTCCGGCCCCTGTGGGCGCTCCCCCTCCAGCAGGTCGTCTACCGCCAGGTGATGTATCTGGTCCTCGCCCAGGCCTGCCTGACCGCGATCAACGGCTACCGACTGCCCTGGCAGCGACTCAAACGCAGCGGAGACGTGACGCTGCCCCCTCAGCCCTCCACCCGCCGGGCGTGAACCGCCCTTGCGGGCGAGCGGCGCCACCCGCCCGAGCCCCGGCTCATCGCGCGATCGGGTTGAGTTGCCCGCCCCAGGGGCCGTCAGCCTTCCTCTTGCGTACTTTTGCGCTCAGGGTGTGATCATGAGAACTCCGCGACTGCACTCCGTGCACCGTTCCCTCGCGCACTCGGCCGGCGCGACCGTCATCGTCCTCGCAGCAGCCCTGACCTCCGCCGCCCCCGTCGCGGCCCATACCTCCGCGCCGCCCGACCGCCAAGAAGGCCAGACCTCCTCGTGCCAGTCGACGCGCGTGCAGAGGCAGGGCCTCGAAGACATCGTCTGGAGTGTCCTGTTCGGGCCCCAGCGCATGCAGGCACAGGAGACCCCGTGCGACGGCGGCACGGCGGCGGGGGAGGAGGGCGAGACCAGAGGCGTCCTGCGGCCCGTGCTGGCCCCGTGACCTGCTGACGTCGCGCCTCGGCCGCGCAGCCGAAGCGGTGCGGGCGGCCGGTGCCCTCGCCCGGCGGTCCGAGTACGGCGAGGGAGCCCGGGCTCCCTCCTGTACCGGCCCGCACCGCCCTCCTCGGCGCGGAGAGCCGCCGGGCGGCGCCGTGGCCGTACGTCTCTACGAGCGCCCCGGGAGACGGCGGGTCAGCACACGCGTGACAGCGCCGTCGTCCTCGACGATGTCCCGAGCGTGTTCGAACCCGATCTTGTCCAGCAGGCGCAGCGAGGCCTTGTTCTGCGCGGCGACGGTGGCGTGCACTTCGCTCAGTCCGAGCGACTCGAAGCCATGACGCACGAGCGCCTCCACCAGCTCCGTTCCGAGCCCGCTGCCCCAGACCTCGGGCGCCAGGGCATAGACGATCTCGTGACCATCGACCTCTTCGGTCCGCTTGATCTCCGCGTGCCCGACCAGGAGCCTTCCACGCCGGACCGCCCACACGTCGAACAGATCCCCCGCGTACACCTTGCTGAAGATCCGCCCGAACAGCGCCCGGTCCTCCGCCTCGGCGGCAGGCCCGTCACCCATCCACCGGGACACCCGCGTGTCCTGGAACAACGCGACGAAGCTCTCTTCGTCGCCCGGCCCGTAGGCGTCGAGAAGCAGGCGCGGGGTGCGCAGCGTCGGGGGCATGCCGGGGGACGCTACCCAAGGAGATCGCGGGGCGGCAATCGACTTGGCCCGGCGGATCGACGAGGCGGCTGCCCGCGCCCTCACCGCCGCAGGCTGTAGCTCACCATCGACGCCCCCACCACCGACCCGAACGCCGGCAGCAGGAACTGGGCGAACGCCTCCCAGCCCCAGACGATCCCCGCGCACGCCGCCGTGATGTTGATGGCCAGGGACATGATCCACAGGGCGACGCTCTGGGCCTGGGGTGACATCGTTCCTCGTCGTCGTATCGGGATATCGGGGCGGGGAGAAGGAAAGGGCCCGGGTCGGAATCAGCCCGGCCCCGGACTGGGGAGCGGGCGGTATTCCGGCGCGGGTTCCCGGTGCGGCGGGGGAGAGCCGGGGGTGTTCCCGTTCGGAGCGGAAGCCCCCGGAGCCACGACCGTGTGATCGCCGGAGATCGCGGGGGCCATCGCGAGCAGCGTCAATGTGCCGACCGCGCACAGGGCTACGAGGAGGGTGCCCGCGGTGTACGCGCGCAGAGGGCCGCTCGGGCCAGGGGAACGCATCGGCATCACGGTCGCTCCGGAATCGAATCCGCCCCCCCTTTCGACGAACCCCTGAATTCTTCCACGGGAAAGGATCACAAAAGGGGCGGTCCGGATGCTTGAACTGTAAAGCTTCGCGCTCTTGTGTGAATTGGCCGTGAAAGGTGAAGCCTCGGCGCATACTGACCGGTCGCTTTATGCGAGGACCGCCGCCCGCCTGTTCCGCCCCGCCGCACTGTCGTACCCGGGCGGTACCGTCGGATCATGACCGATCAGGCGGGGGCCGCCCAGGCGGGCGAGCGGCGTATGGCCATGCTGGAAGGCGTACTCGAACGCATCACGTACGCCAACGAGGAGAACGGCTACACGGTCGCCCGGGTCGACACCGGCAGAGGCGCCGGCGACCTGCTCACGGTCGTCGGCGCGCTGCTCGGCGCGCAGGTGGGCGAATCCCTGCGCATGGAGGGCCGCTGGGGTTCCCACCCGCAGTACGGAAAGCAGTTCCACGTCGAGAACTACACGACGGTCCTGCCGGCCACCGTCCAGGGCATCCGCCGCTACCTCGGCTCCGGCCTGGTCAAGGGCATCGGCCCGGTCTTCGCCGACCGGATCACGCAGCACTTCGGCATGGACACCCTCCGGATCATCGAGGAGGAGCCCAAGCGCCTCATCGAGGTCCCCGGCCTCGGCCCCAAGCGCACGAAGAAGATCGCCGACGCCTGGGAGGAGCAGAAGGCCATCAAGGAGGTCATGCTCTTCCTCCAGACGGTCGAGGTCTCCACCTCCATCGCCGTGCGCATCTACAAGAAGTACGGCGACGCCTCCATCTCGGTCGTGAAGAACCAGCCGTACCGGCTCGCGTCCGACGTCTGGGGCATCGGCTTCCTCACCGCCGACAAGATCGCCCAGTCCGTCGGCATCCCGCACGACAGCCCGGAGCGCGTCAAGGCCGGCCTGCAGTACGCGCTGTCCCAGTCCACCGACCAGGGCCACTGCTTCCTCCCCGAGGAGCAGCTGATCAAGGACGCGGTGAAGCTGCTCCAGGTCGACACGGGCCTGGTCATCGAGTGCCTGACGGAGCTGGCCGAGCCCCCGGAGGACGGCGAGGACCCCGGCGTCGTACGGGAGAAGGTCCCCGGCCCCGACGGCGGGGAGCCGGTCACCGCGATCTACCTCGTCCCCTTCCACCGCGCCGAACTCTCCCTCTCCGCCCAGCTGCTGCGCCTCCTGCGCACCGGCGAGGACCGCATGCCGGGCTTCCGGACCGTTGCCTGGGACAAGGCGCTGAGCTGGCTTAAGGGGCGCACGGGCACCGATCTCGCGCCCGAGCAGGAGGCCGCCGTCAAGCTGGCACTGACCGAGAAGGTCGCCGTCCTCACCGGCGGCCCCGGCTGCGGCAAGTCCTTCACGGTCCGCTCCATCGTGGAGCTGGCCCGTGCCAGGAAGGCGAAGGTCGTGCTCGCCGCCCCCACCGGCCGGGCCGCCAAGCGCCTGTCCGAGCTGACCGGCGCCGAGGCCTCTACCGTCCACCGCCTGCTGGAGCTCAAGCCCGGCGGCGACGCCGCCTACGACCGGGACCGCCCGCTGGACGCCGACCTGGTGGTGGTCGACGAGGCGTCCATGCTGGACCTGCTGCTCGCCAACAAGCTGGTGAAGGCCGTCCCGCCGGGGGCACACCTGCTCTTCGTGGGGGACGTGGACCAGCTGCCCAGCGTCGGTGCGGGGGAAGTGCTCCGCGACCTCCTGGCCGACGGCGGCCCGATCCCCGCGGTCCGCCTCACCCGGGTCTTCCGGCAGGCCCAGCAGTCCGGCGTGGTGACGAACGCGCACCGGATCAACGCCGGTCAACACCCGGTCACGGACGGCATGAAGGACTTCTTCCTCTTCGTCGAGGACGACACCGAGGCCGCCGGCCGGCTCACCGTCGACGTGGCCGCCCGCCGCATTCCGGCCAAGTTCGGGCTGGACCCCCGCCGTGACGTCCAGGTCCTCGCCCCCATGCACCGCGGCCCGGCCGGCGCGGGCACCCTCAACGGCCTGCTGCAACAGGCCGTCACCCCGGGCCGCCCCGACCTGCCCGAGAAGAGATTCGGCGGACGGGTGTTCCGCGTCGGCGACAAGGTCACCCAGATTCGCAACAATTACGAGAAGGGCAAGAACGGTGTCTTCAACGGCACCGTCGGCGTGGTCACCTCGCTCGACCCGGTCGACCAGCGCCTGACGGTGCTCACGGACGAGGACGAGGAGGTGCCGTACGAGTTCGACGAGCTCGACGAGTTGGCCCACGCGTACGCCGTGACGATCCACCGCTCCCAGGGCAGCGAGTACCCGGCGGTCGTCATCCCGGTCACCACGGGCGCCTGGATGATGCTCCAGCGGAACCTGCTCTACACGGCGGTCACCCGGGCGAAGCAGCTGGTCGTCCTCGTCGGTTCGCGCAAGGCGATCGGCCAGGCGGTGCGCACGATTTCGGCGGGCCGGCGGTGCACGGCCCTCGACTTCCGGCTCGGTTCCGCAAAAAATGATCGATCAAATGAGTCGTGAAGGTCACAAGACACTTCCGGAAGGGGGACCCAGGGGGCAGGATGAGCAAGTTGGCGGCACTCAGTGCCGTCAATAGGCCCGATGGTCGACCCCGAGTGCACTCTCCTGAGCCAAGTGGGGGATGGTAGAGACAGTCAGGGCAACCTCGAAGATGAGGCACAACGTCGGTGAGGGAAGACGTGAGCGACAACTCTGTAGTACTGCGGTACGGCGACGGCGAGTACACCTACCCGGTGATCGACAGCACCGTCGGTGACAAGGGCTTCGACATCGGAAAGCTCCGCGCCCAGACCGGTCTGGTGACGCTGGACAGCGGTTACGGCAACACGGCCGCCTATAAATCCGCCATCACGTACCTGGACGGCGAAGCGGGCATCCTGCGGTACCGCGGTTACCCGATCGAGCAGCTGGCCGAGCGCTCCACCTTCCTGGAGGTCGCCTACCTGCTGATCAACGGCGAGCTGCCGACCGTCGACGAGCTCTCGGTGTTCAAGAACGACATCACGCAGCACACCCTGCTGCACGAGGACGTCAAGAACTTCTACAAGGGCTTCCCGCGCGACGCCCACCCGATGGCCATGCTGTCCTCGGTCGTCTCGGCCCTGTCCACGTTCTACCAGGACAGCCACAACCCGTTCGACGAGCGCCAGCGCAACCTCTCCACGATCCGGCTGCTCGCCAAGCTCCCGACGATCGCCGCGTACGCGTACAAGAAGTCGATCGGCCACCCGTTCGTCTACCCGCGCAACGACCTCGGCTACGTCGAGAACTTCCTCCGCATGACCTTCTCGGTCCCCGCGCAGGAGTACGAGCTGGACCCGACCGTGGTGTCCGCGCTCGACAAGCTGCTGATCCTGCACGCGGACCACGAGCAGAACTGCTCGACCTCCACGGTCCGCCTGGTGGGCTCCTCGCAGGCGAACATGTTCGCCTCGATCTCCGCCGGCATCAACGCCCTGTGGGGCCCGCTGCACGGCGGCGCCAACCAGTCGGTGCTGGAGATGCTGGAGGGCATCCGCGACTCCGGCGGCGACGTCGACTCCTTCATCCGCAAGGTGAAGAACAAGGAGGACGGCGTCCGCCTGATGGGCTTCGGCCACCGGGTCTACAAGAACTTCGACCCGCGCGCCAAGATCATCAAGGCCGCCGCGCACGACGTGCTGTCCGCGCTCGGCAAGTCCGACGAGCTGCTGGACATCGCGCTGAAGCTGGAGGAGCACGCGCTCTCCGACGACTACTTCGTCCAGCGCAGCCTCTACCCGAACGTCGACTTCTACACCGGCCTGATCTACCGGGCCATGGGCTTCCCGACCGAGATGTTCACGGTCCTGTTCGCCCTCGGCCGGCTGCCGGGCTGGATCGCCCAGTGGCACGAGATGATCAAGGAGCCCGGCTCCCGCATCGGCCGCCCGCGCCAGATCTACACGGGCGTGGTCGAGCGCGACTTCGTTCCCGTCGAGGAGCGCTGAGCCGCACAGCCGCGACACCGCTTCGGCCCTCGTATACCGCTTGCCGGGTGCGGGGGCCTTCGCGTGATCTCTCACGGGATTTCTTACGCAATGAAGAAGGCGCCCCGGCGTCGGTCCCCCCACGGGCCGACGTCCAGGGCGCCTTCCCAGTCCCGGTACGGATTCCCCCCACGGGATCCGGCCGGGCGTCTGTGAGGACAGCGCCTGAATCGCTGTTGAGCAGAACGAGCAGAACTCGTCGTACTGCGGTACTGCGGTGGTGTGCGATCTGCCGGGACAGCGCACGCCCGGGAGGGCCGCTCAAAGCTTCCCGGTGTACGTGCCCCGGCAACGCATCTCCGGAAATGTCCCCCAAGACATCTCCAGATGTCAGACGGCGCCCCCCAAGACGCTCCCTGACATCGTCAACTTAGACCTTCGAACCCCTTCGATGGTTACGTTCACATCACTGTGATCTGCGTCTCTTGCGTATGTCCGTTAGATGCGCAAGAGCCCGGGTATGCCGTTCGAGGCCCAAGCGTAAGGATGATGCGCGAGCCTTGTGAAGAGCTTATGTGAGCCGGGCCCGGGACTCCAGAGGGGGTCAAATCGCGTTCGCCGTGAACTTAGGCTGAATTCGGGCGCCTTCACCGAAATGTCCGCAGTCGCAGACTGTTCGTGACGACGAAGACCGACGAGAAGGCCATCGCGGCCCCCGCGATCATCGGGTTCAGCAGTCCCGCGGCGGCCAGCGGCAGCGCGGCCACGTTGTAGCCGAAGGCCCACACGAGATTGCCCTTGATCGTGGCCAGGGTCCGGCGCGACAGCCGGATCGCGTCCGCGGCCACCCGCAGATCGCCGCGGACCAGCGTCAGATCGCCCGCCTCGATCGCCGCGTCCGTGCCGGTTCCCAGGGACAGGCCCAGATCGGCGGTGGCGAGCGCGGCCGCGTCGTTGACGCCGTCGCCCACCATGGCGACGACCCGCCCCTCGGCCTGCAGCCGCCGTACCGCGGCGACCTTGTCCTCGGGCAGCACCTCGGCCACGACCTGCTCGATGCCGACGGCCGCGGCCACCGTCTCGGCCACCACGCGGTTGTCCCCGGTCAGCAGCACCGGCGTCAGTCCCAGGGCGCGCAGCTCGCGCACCGCCTCGGCGCTCGTCTCCTTGACCGCGTCCGCGACGGCCAGCACGGCCCGCGCCGTCCCGTCCCAGCCGGCCACGACCGCCGTACGCCCGGCCCGCTCGGCCTCGTCCCGCGCGCGGGCCAGCTCCGGCGGCAGTTCGTCGAAGAGCCGTCCCACGGCGACGTCACGGCCTTCCACGCGCCCGCGTACGCCCCGCCCGGGCACGTTCTCGAACGCTTCGGCCTCCGGGAGCCGCCCGGCGCTCTCCGCGGCGCCCAGCGCGATCGCACGGCCGACGGGGTGCTCGGAGGCGTGCTCGACGGCGCCCGCGAGCCGCAGCACCTCCTTCTCGTCGGCTCCCTCGGCCAGGTGGACCTCCTGGAGGGTCATCCGGCCCGTGGTGACGGTGCCGGTCTTGTCCATGACGACCGTGTCGACCCGGCGCGTGGACTCCAGGACCTCCGGGCCCTTGATGAGGATGCCGAGCTGGGCGCCGCGCCCCGTGCCGACCATCAGCGCGGTCGGCGTGGCCAGGCCCAGCGCGCACGGGCAGGCGATGATCAGGACGGCGACGGCGGCGGTGAACGCGGCGACGCCGTCGCCCGTCAGCCCGAGCCACGTCCCGGCCGTGGCGACGGCGATCAGCAGCACCACCGGCACGAAGATCCCGGAGATCCGGTCGGCGAGCCGCTGCACCTCGGCCTTGCCGTTCTGCGCGTCCTCCACCAGCTTCGCCATACGCGCGAGCCGGGTGTCGGCGCCGACCCGCGTGGCCTCGACGACCAGCCGTCCGCCCGCGTTGACCGTCGCGCCCGTGACCGCGTCCCCGGCCGTCACGTCCACCGGCACCGACTCTCCGGTCAGCATCGAGGCGTCCACGGCGGAGGCGCCCTCGACGACCGTGCCGTCGGTGGCGATCTTCTCGCCGGGCCGTACGACGAACCGGTCGCCGACGGCGAGCCGTTGCGCCGGGATCCGCACCTCGCGCCCGTCCCGCAGGACGGCCACGTCCTTGGCGCCCAGGTCCATCAGCGCCCTGAGCGCGGCTCCCGCGCGGCGCTTGGAGCGGGCCTCCAGGTAGCGGCCGAGCAGGATGAACACGGTGACGCCGGAAGCGACCTCCAGGTAGATCGAAGGGGCGCCGTCCCCGCGCGTGACCGTGAGTTCGAAGGGGTGCCGCATGCCCGGCATGCCCGCGTCGCCGAGGAACAGTGCCCACAGGGACCAGCCGAACGCGGCCAGGGTGCCGAGGGAGACCAGCGTGTCCATGGTGGCGGCGCCGTGCCGGGCGTTCGTCCAGGCCGCCCGGTGGAAGGACAGCCCGCCCCAGACGACGACCGGTGCGGCGAGGGTGAGCGAGAGCCACTGCCAGTTGTCGAACTGGAGCGCCGGGACCATGGCCAGGAGGATCACGGGCAGGGCGAGGACGGCGGAGACGGTGAGGCGCCGGCGGAGCGCCGACAGCTCGGGGTCTTCCGTCTCGGCGTCGGGAGCCTCCTCCCGCGGGGGCGCGGGCTCCTCGGCGGTGTACCCGGTCTTCACCACGGTGGCGATCAGATCGGCGACCTCGATGCCCGCGGGATAGGCGACCCGGGCCTTCTCCGTCGCGTAGTTCACCGTGGCGGAGACGCCCTCCATGCGGTTGAGCTTCTTCTCGACGCGGGCCGCGCAGGAGGCGCAGGTCATCCCGCCGATGAGCAGCTCGACCTCGGCGAGGGCCGGCTCGCGGTCGGCCGGTGCCTGGGCGGTGGTGCTGGTCATGTCCTCTGACTCCAGGAGATGCGGGCGCCCGGGAAGCGGAACGGGCCGTACGGCCCGTACACGGGTACGAGTGCCAGGGCCGGCGCGTCTCAGACCTGCCGGCTGCCGCACCCGGGTGGGGTCGGGCCCGGCTGCGGGCCGGACCCGGGTGGCTCAGGCTCCGTCGCCTGCCGGACCCGGGTGGTTCAGGCCCGGCCGGCCAGTTCGAAGCCGGCCTCGTCGACGGCGGTGCGTACGGCCTCTTCGTCGAGCGGGGTCGCGGAGACGACGGTGACCTCGCCGGTCTTGGCGACGGCCGTCACCGAGCTCACGCCGGAGATCTGGGAGATCTCGCCGGAGACCGCGCCCTCGCAGTGTCCGCAGCTCATGCCGCTCACCTTGAAGACGGTGGTGACGGGGCCCGTGGTGTCGGTCTGGGCGGTCATGTCGTTACTCCTCGTCGAGGCATGTGGGGCTGTGGGGTCCGCTGAGGGACCCGCACATCCCACTGTACCCCTAGGGGGTATCAGTTCACGACGTCCCCATGAGCGGCTCCAGGTAGCGCACGAGGGCACCCTTCAGCTCTTGCACGTACGCCTCCCGCTCGTCGCCCTCGTGGGCCAGGATCAGCTCCAGGCCGGCCTTGTAGATGCCGACGCACATCTGGGCGGTGCGGGTGACGGCCGCCTGGGGCGCGTCGGGTGCGAACGGGGCCAGGATCGTCTCGACGCGGGCCACCAGCGTCGCGTGCAGGGCGTCGTGCTCCTCGGCGATGCGGCCCGGGATGTCGGGGCCGTGCATCAGCACGAAGAAGGCAGGGTGGCGGCAGTTGAACTCGATGAAGCGGTCGACGGTCCCGGCGATCACCTCCTCCAGCGGGGTCGTGTCGGAGGTGATCGGGGTGAGGACCTCGTCGTACGACTGCCGCATCTCGTGCATGAGCCGGCTGCCCAGCTCGATCGCGATCGCTTCCTTGTTCGGGAAGAACTGGTACAGCGTCCCGGGGGAGACGCCGGCCTCGCGGGCGATCGCGTTGGTGCTGGCGGCCGTGTAGCCGGTCGTGGCGAAGACCCGGGCGGCGGCTTCGAGCAGCTGGGCGATTCGCCGCTCACCGCGGGCCTGCCGCCGCCGCGGCCGATCTTCGCCGGTGGTCGCCGCTTCGCCGGTCGTCGCCGCTTCGGCGGCCGTCGCCTCTCCGGTCTCCGGTGCGGGCTTCTCGGTCTTCTCGGGCACGCGTATCCCCAGGTCTCAGAACGCGATTGACAAACGCGAGTGGTCGCTCGCATTCTGGAGTCGGCAGAAATGCGAGCGATCTCTCGTGTTTGTCAGTCTATGGCAGCCCCGTGCTGTCAGGCTGCGCCTGGACACGGGTCACGGTGAAGGGGACACCGCACGATGACCGAAGTCAACACACCACCGCGCGTCGGCGGCTGGACCCGTTTCGTCACCGCCCGGCCCAGGCTGTCGCTGCTGGTGGCGCTGGTGATCACCGCGCTCGCGGTGCTGGCCGGCAGCGGCGTCGCCGACCGGTTGGGTGCCGGCGGCTGGGAGGATCCGGCCGCCGAGTCCACCTACGCGACCAAGGCCCTGGAGCGCGAGTTCCCGGGCTCCCAGCCCAACCTTCTGCTCCTGATCGACGCGGGCGAGGCCTCCGTCGACGACCCGGCCGTCGCCGCCGAGGCCAAACGGCTCGCCGAGCGCCTCGCGGGCGAGCGGGGCGTCACCGGAGTCGGCTCCTACTGGCAGTCCCGCACCCCGGCCCTGCGCGCGGAGGACGGGCACGAGGCGCTGATAGCCGCCCGCATCACAGGTGACGAGAAGACCGCCGGCGAGACGCTGGAGCGCATCGCACCCCACTATCGCGGCACGCACGGGCCGGTGGAGGCCGGCATCGGCGGCCCGGTCGCCGTGCGGCACGAGATGCAGGCGATCATCCAGGAGGACCTCACCCGGGCCGAGCTCATCGCCCTGCCCGTGACGCTGGTGCTGCTCGTGATGGTCTTCGGCAGCGCCGTCGCGGCCCTGCTGCCCCTCGGCATCGGCATCGTCGCCATCCTCGGGACGAACGCCGTCCTGCGCGGCCTCACCGAGCTCACGGACGTCTCCGTGTTCGCGATCAACCTCACCACGGCCCTCGGTCTGGGCCTCGCCATCGACTACGCGCTCTTCATCGTCCGCCGGTATCGCGAGGAACTGTCCACGGGCGCCGACCCCCTGACCTCGATCGGCACGACCCTGCGCACAGCCGGCCGCACCGTCCTCTTCTCCGCCCTCACGGTCGCGGTGTCCCTGGCCGCGATGCTGGTCTTCCCGCAGTACTTCCTGCGCTCCTTCGCCTACGCCGGGATTGCCGTGGTGCTGCTGGCCGCCGCGGCCGCGCTGATCCTGCTCCCGGCGGCGCTGATCCTGCTGGGCCACCGGGTCAACGCGCTGGACCTGCGCCGCCTGTTCCGGCGCGGGCACCGGCCGGACCCCACCCGGCAGGAAGGGAGGGCCTGGGCCCGCACCGCGGCGTTCGTCATGCGCCGCGCCCCCTTCTTCGCCCTCGGCACCACAGCCGTCCTCGTCCTGCTCGGCCTGCCCTTCCTGGGCGTGAAGTTCGGCACCGCCGACGACCGCCAGCTGCCCTCGACGTCCGAGTCCCATGTGGTGCAGCAGCACATCCGGGAGGGCTTCCCGGGCAGCCCCGGCGGCGGCCTCGAAGTGCTCGCCGAGGGCCGTGCGACCGAGGCGCAGTACGGCGCCTACAAGGAGCGCGTCGCCGCACTGCCCGACGTGGCCCGGGTCGACGGACCCCTGGTGAAGGGCGACTTCGCATACTTCACGGTGCTGCCGAAGGGCGAGGCGGTCGACGACCCGGCCCAGCGTCTCGTCGGCGACCTGCGTGAGACGCGAGCCCCCTTCGACACCAAGGTGACCGGCACGGCGGCCGTCCTGGTCGACTCCAAGCACGCCATAGGGGAGCGCCTGCCGCTGGCGGCGGTCTTCATCACGATCGTCACCCTGCTCCTGGTCTTCCTCCTCACCGGCAGCGTGCTCATACCGATCCAGGCGGTCGTCCTCAACGCGCTCAGCCTGACGGCCATGTTCGGCGCGGTCGTCTGGGTCTTCCAGGACGGCCACCTGTCCGGCCTGCTGGCCTTCACCAGTCCCGGCTCCATCGAGACGACCCTCCCGGTCCTGATGTTCTGCGTGGCCTTCGGCCTCTCCATGGACTACGGCGTGTTCCTGCTCTCCCGCATCAAGGAGGAGTACGACCGCACCGGCGACCACGACCAGGCCGTCCGGCACGGCCTGGCACGCACCGGCGGGCTGATCACGGCGGCGGCGGTCATCCTGGCCGTGGTCATGGTCGCGATCGGCACCTCCCGGGTGACCAACACCAAGATGCTCGGCCTGGGCATCGCCCTGGCTGTCCTGATGGACGCGATGATCGTCCGCAGCCTCCTGGTCCCGGCGGTCATGCGCCTCACCGGCCGCGCCACCTGGTGGGCCCCGCGCCCCCTGCGCCGTTTCCACGAACGCTTCGGCCTGAGCGAGGCCGAACCGGAGCGGCCGGTGGCCGAGACGGAACCCGCCAGGGACAAGGCCGGGGCCTCGGCGGGCTGACCGGGCCGCCGGAGGGGGCTGACCGGGCCGCCCGAGGGGGCTCGGGTCGGCGGTGTCCCGCACCGCGGCGCTAGCGTTCCCCGAGGGGCCGGACACCGGGAGGCGCGCGGTCACCCGCCCCCGGGCGCCCGGGGTACGACAGACGAAAGGCGGGTGGGTCCATGCGGGCCGTGGTGTTCGAGCGGTACGGGGAAGCGGCCGAGGTGCGGGAGGTCGCGGATCCGCAGCCCGCGGAGCACGGAGTCGTCGTGCGGGTCGAGGCCACCGGGCTGTGCCGCAGCGACTGGCACGGCTGGCAGGGCCACGACCCGGACATCGCCCTGCCGCACGTGCCCGGGCACGAACTCGCCGGGGTCGTCGAGGCGGTAGGCGCCCGGGTGACCGGATGGCGGCCCGGCGACCGGGTCACCGTGCCGTTCATCTGCGCCTGCGGCACCTGCCCGTCCTGCGCGGCGGGCGACCATCAGGTGTGCGAGCGCCAGACCCAGCCCGGCTTCACCCACTGGGGCTCCTTCGCCCAGTACGTGGCGCTGGACCACGCCGACGTGAACCTCGTGGCGCTGCCCGGGGAGCTGTCCTTCGCGACGGCGGCCTCGCTCGGCTGCCGCTTCGCCACGGCGTACCGGGCGGTGGTGCAGCAGGGCCGGGTGGCGGCGGGGGAGTCGGTCGCCGTGCACGGCTGCGGCGGGGTCGGGCTCTCGGCCGTGATGATCGCGGCCGCGTCGGGAGCCCGCGTCGTGGCGGTCGACGTGTCGGCCCGGGCCCTGGAGCTGGCGCGGCGGTTCGGCGCGGCACAGTGCCTGGACGCGACGGCCGTGCCGGACACCGCGGCCACGGTCCGTGAACTGACCGGCGGCGGTGCCCACCTCTCCCTCGACGCCCTGGGCTCACCCGGCACGTGCGCCGCCTCCGTGAACGGCCTGCGCCGCCGCGGCCGGCACGTCCAGGTGGGCCTGCTGCCCTCACCGGCCGGCACGACCCCCGTGCCGATGGCCCGCGCGATCGCCCTGGAGCTGGAACTGCTCGGCAGCCACGGCATGGCCGCGCACAGCTACCCGCCGATGCTGGAGCTGGTCCGCAGCGGCGTCCTGCGCCCCGACCTGCTGGTGACGTCGACGATCACGCTGGCCGGTGTCCCGGCCGCGCTGGCGGCGATGGGGACGGCGCCGGGGGCAGGAGCGACGGTCATCGAGCCCTGGAGCTGACACCCCGGGCGACGACCGTGCCCCCACGCGAGCGTGGGGGCACGAGGTGGAGAAGGGGGGCGGGCTCACTCGGCTCTTCGGCCGCGGTTGCCGGGCCTGGAGGCGACCCACGCGCGGACGGTGTCGGCGTACCAGTAGGGCTTGCCGCCCTCGACATGGTCGGGCGGGGGGCAGCAGCCCGTGTTTGCGGTAGGACCGCACGGTGTCGGGCTGCACCCGGATGTGCGCCGCGATCTCCTTGTAGGACCAGAGCCTTCGGTCGGTCATGACGTGCACCTCCCCGCGCGCACCACGGCGGCGGCCGTGGACGGCCGTCCGGGGGAGCCGGGCGCTGCGCTGGCGATCAACAAGCCTGTGTCCGGTCAACGACGCCCGGTGGTACGGGGCAGGGCCTGTGGGCCGGGCGTGACGGAAGACCCGCGTACACGGCACGCACGTGACAGGACGGCGGCGCTTGTGACACAGCCGGGGCAAAGGCGCGCTCCGGGAGCTCGGCGGGGCGCCTTGACGCGCGGTTCGACGCGCGGGCTCCGGGACCGACGCCGGGGCCTGAACTCCACGGAACCGTGAAACCCGGATCGGGACATCCGGACCAGGGGATACGGAAAGCGCTGTCATGATCTGGTCCGAATGTCTGGACAAAACATTGACAGGGCGTCGTGAGGGGGCTACAACACCGGGGAGAGCCGAGCACCGAGGGGACACCGATGGCGTACGACCTGATCACCATGGGGCGGATCGGAGTGGACCTGTATCCGCTCCAGACCGGCGTCCCGCTGCCGCAGGTCACGTCCTTCGGCAAGTTCCTCGGCGGCTCCGCGAGCAACGTCGCGGTCGCCGCGGCCCGCCTGGGGCGCCGGACGGCGGTGATCACCCGTACCGGCGACGACCCTTTCGGCACCTACCTCCACGAGGCCCTGAAGGGCTTCGGCGTGGACGACCGCTGGGTCACCCCGGTCCCCGGCCTGCCCACGCCGGTCACCTTCTGCGAGGTCTTCCCGCCGGACGACTTCCCGCTGTACTTCTACCGGGAGCCCAAGGCCCCCGACCTGGAGATCGACGCCCACGAGCTCGACCTCGACGCCGTCCGCGACGCCCGGGTCTTCTGGGTCACGGGCACGGGCCTGAGCGAGGAACCGAGCCGTACGGCGACCCTCGCGGCCCTCGCCCACCGCGCCAAGTCCGGCACCACGGTCTTCGACCTCGACTGGCGCCCCATGTTCTGGACCGACCCCGACGCGGCCCGCCCCTTCTACACCGAGGCCCTGCGCCACGCCACCGTGGCCGTCGGCAACCTCGACGAGGTGGAGGTCGCCACCGGCGTGCGCGAACCCCACGCCGCCGCCCGCGCCCTCCTGGACGCCGGTGTCGAGCTGGCCGTCGTCAAGCAGGGCCCCGAGGGCGTCCTCGCGGTGAACAGCGCCGGGGAGAGCGCCGAGGTCCCGCCGCTGCCCGTGAACGTCCTCAACGGCCTCGGCGCCGGCGACGCCTTCGGCGGCTCACTCGTGCACGGGCTGCTGGAAGGCTGGGACCTGGAGAAGACCATGCGGTACGCCAACGCCGCCGGTGCCATCGTCGCCTCCCGCCTGGAGTGCTCCTCCGCGATGCCCACCCCGGCCGAGATCGAGGCGGCCGTCACCGCGGGAGCGGTCCAGTGACCGTCGACGTCGCCGAACTCGTCCGCCTGCGCAGCCACCGCCCGGAGGCGATCGCCGAAGCCGCGGCCCGCCGCCCCCGGAGGCCGTTGCTGAACACGAGCGGCCGTCTGATGATCGTCGCCGCCGACCACCCGGCCCGCGGCGCCCTCGGCGTCGGCGGTCGCAGCCTGGCCATGGCCAACCGCGCCGACCTCCTCGAACGCCTCTGTCTGGCCCTGTCCCGCCCGGGCGTGGACGGCGTCCTCGCCACCGCCGACATCCTCGACGACCTGCTCCTGCTCGGCGCCCTCGACGGCAAGGTCGTCCTGGGCTCGATGAACCGCGGCGGCCTCCAGGGCGCCCGCTTCGAGCTCGACGACCGCTTCACCGGCCACCGCCCCGAGGACATCGAGCGCCTCGGCTTCGACGCGGGCAAGCTGCTCCTGCGCATCGACTACGACGACCCGGGCTCGCTCACCACCCTGGAGTCCACCGCCCGGGCCGTCGACGCCATGGCCGCCCGGAAACTCCCGCTCTTCGTCGAGCCGTTCATCAGTTACCGCGACGAGCGGGGCCGGCTGCGCAACGACCTCTCCGCCGAGGCCGTCACCAAGTCGATCGCCATCGCCTCGGGCCTCGGCGGCAGCTCCGCCTACACCTGGCTGAAGGTCCCGGTCACCGACAACCCCGACGACATGGCCGAGGTCATGGCCACCTCGACGCTGCCCGCCGTGCTGCTCGGCGGCGAGGTGGGCGACGATCAGGACGGGGCGTACGAGAAGTGGCGCGGCGCCCTGCAACTGCCCACCGTCCGCGGGCTGGTGGTGGGCCGTTCGCTGCTGTACCCGGCGGACGGCGACGTGGCCGCCGCCGTGGACACCGCCGTCGGACTGCTGTGAGGGCCGCCTCATGACCACCCGCACCTTCACCACGGGCGACAGCGCCGAAGACCACGAGTTCCCTCTCCCGGGCGCGTCCCGGGCCCAGATCGCCTCCGGCGCGGGAGGCCGCTTTGCTTTGGCAGGAGCGAAGTGCGAGCGACAACTCCCCGCCCGCTACGGCCCCGCGCCGGAGGTCTCCCCGACGAGGCGTACGCGGCCTCCCCGGGTGAACGCCCGTCCTCACCGTCGCGTATCCGTGATCACCCAGAGGGAGGGACACCGATGACCTCGACGACGAGGCTGACGGTCGCACAGGCGCTGGTGCGCTTCCTGGCGGCCCAGTACACCGAACGCGACGGCGTCCGGCAGCGGCTCATCGGCGCCACCTGGGGCATCTTCGGCCACGGCAACGTCGCCGGCATCGGTCAGGCGCTCCTGGAGCACACCGAGGAGATGCCCTTCCACCAGGGCCGCAACGAACAGGCCATGGTGCACGCGGCGGTCGGCTACGCCCGCCAGTCCGGCCGCCTGTCCACGCACGCGGTGACGACCTCCATCGGCCCGGGCGCCACCAACCTCGTCACCGGCGCGGCCCTGGCGACCATCAACCACCTGCCGGTGCTGCTCCTGCCCGGTGACGTCTTCGCCACCCGCCCTGCCGACCCGGTCCTCCAGCAGCTCGAAGTGCCGTACGCGGGCGACGTGTCGGTCAACGACTGCCTGCGACCGGTGTCCAGGTACTTCGACCGGATCACCCGGCCCGAAGCCCTGATCCCCGCGGCGCTCGGCGCGATGCGCGTGCTCACCGACCCCGTCGAGACCGGCGCCGTCACCCTCGCCCTGCCCCAGGACGTGCAGGCCGAGGCGTACGACTGGCCGGAGGAGTTCTTCGCCGAGCGCGTCTGGGCCGTTCGGCGGCCCGGCGCCGACCCGGCGGAACTGGCCGAGGCCGTGCGGGCGATCCGGGCGGCGAAGCGGCCGCTGGTCGTCGCGGGCGGCGGCGTCCACCACAGCCGCGCCGAGGAGGCCCTCGCCGAGTTCGCCGGGGCCACCGGCATCCCGGTCGCCTCCACCCAGGCGGGCAAGGGCTCCCTGCGCCACGACCATCCCCAGGACGTCGGCGGCATCGGCCACACCGGCACCGCCACGGCGGACGAACTCGCCCGCACCGCCGACCTGGTGATCGGCGTCGGCACCCGCTACACCGACTTCACCACCGCCTCCGGCACGCTGTTCAGCAACCCGGACGTGCGGTTCCTCAACCTCAACATCGCCCCCTTCGACGGTCACAAGCTCGCCGGCCGGCCCCTGATCGCGGACGCCCGCAGCGGCCTCCAGGAGCTCACGGACGCCCTGCGCGTGCACGCGTACCGGGTCGCGGGCAGCTACGCCACCGAGTACACCGAGGACAAGGAGCGCTGGGAGCAGCGCGTCGACGCCTGCTACGAGGTGGACGAACCGGACACCCGCCCGACCCAGCCGCAGGTCCTCGGCGCCCTGGACGAGATCGCCGACGCGTCGGACATCCTGATCAACGCCGCCGGTTCCCTCCCCGGCGACCTGCACAAACTCTGGCGCACCCGGTCGCCCGACCAGTACCACCTGGAGTACGGCTACTCCTGCATGGGCTACGAGATCCCCGCGGCCATCGGTGTGAAGCTGGCCGCCCCGGACCGGCCCGTGTGGGCGCTGGTCGGTGACGGCACGTACCTGATGATGCCGACGGAACTCGTGACGGCCGTCCAGGAGGGCATCGCGATCAAGGTCCTGATCATCCAGAACCACGGCTACGCGTCCATCGGCGGACTGTCGGAGTCGGTGGGCGGCGAGCGGTTCGGCACCGCGTACCGCTACCGCTCCGAGGACGGCTCGTACACGGGGCAGCCGCTGCCCGTGGACCTCGCCGCCAACGCGGCCAGCCTCGGCATGCGCGTCCTGCGCGCGAAGACCGTACGGGACCTGCGGGAGGCCCTCGCCGAGGCCCGGGCGGCCGACACTCCCACATGTGTCTACGTCGAGACCCAAACGGCAGACACAGTGTCGGGCGCGCCTCCCGCGCAGGCCTGGTGGGATGTACCCGTGGCCGAGACCGCGACACGGCCGTCCGCGGTCAAGGCACGTGAGCTGTACGAACGGCACGTCTCCACCCGACGCCGCCATCTGTGAAGGAGTTCCCGGCCATGACGAAGACCGTCAACCACTGGATCGGCGGCAAGACCGTCGAAGGCGCCTCGGGCACGCACGGGCCGGTCACCAACCCGGCGACCGGCGAGGTGACGACGAAGGTCGCGTTCGCCTCGGCCGACGAGGTGGACGCGGCGGTCGCGGCCGCCAAGGAGGCCTACCTGACCTGGGGCCAGTCCTCGCTGGCCCAGCGCACCTCGATCCTGTTCAAGTTCCGGGCGCTGCTGGACGCCAACCGGGACGCGATCGCCGAGCTGATCACCGCCGAGCACGGCAAGGTGCACAGCGACGCCCTCGGCGAGGTCGCACGCGGCCTGGAGATCGTCGACCTGGCCTGCGGCATCAACGTCCAGCTGAAGGGCGAGCTGTCCACGCAGGTCGCCAGCCGCGTGGACGTCTCCTCGATCCGCCAGCCGCTCGGCGTCGTCGCGGGCATCACCCCGTTCAACTTCCCGGCGATGGTGCCGATGTGGATGTTCCCCATCGCCATCGCCTGCGGCAACACCTTCGTGCTGAAGCCGTCCGAGAAGGACCCCTCGGCCTCGATCAAGATCGCCGAGCTGCTGTCCGAGGCGGGTCTGCCCGACGGCGTCTTCAACGTCGTCCACGGCGACAAGGTGGCCGTCGACCGTCTGCTGGAGCACCCGGACGTCAAGGCCGTCTCCTTCGTCGGCTCGACCCCGATCGCCCGCTACATCCACACCACCGCCTCCGCCAACGGCAAGCGCGTGCAGGCCCTCGGCGGCGCCAAGAACCACATGCTGGTCCTCCCGGACGCCGACCTCGACGCCGCCGCCGACGCGGCGGTGAGCGCGGCCTACGGCTCGGCGGGCGAGCGCTGCATGGCCATCTCCGCGGTCGTCGCGGTCGGCTCGATCGGCGACGAGCTGGTGGAGAAGATCCGCGAGCGCGCCGAGAAGATCAAGATCGGCCCCGGCGACGACCCGACGTCCGAGATGGGCCCGCTCATCACCAAGGTCCACCGCGACAAGGTCGCCTCCTACGTCGAGGGCGCGGCGGCCGAGGGCTGCGAGGTCGTGCTGGACGGCACCGGCCACACGGTCGACGGCTTCGAGAACGGCCACTGGATCGGCATCTCGCTGCTCGACAAGGTGCCCACGTCCTCCAAGGCCTACCAGGACGAGATCTTCGGTCCGGTGCTGACCGTGCTGCGCACCGAGACCTACGAGGAGGCCCTGGACCTCATCAACGCCTCGCCGTTCGGCAACGGCACCGCGATCTTCACCCGGGACGGCGGCGCGGCCCGCCGCTTCCAGATGGAGGTCGAGGCCGGCATGGTCGGCATCAACGTCCCGATCCCGGTCCCCGTGGGCTACCACTCCTTCGGCGGCTGGAAGGACTCGCTCTTCGGCGACCACCACATCTACGGCAACGACGGCACGCACTTCTACACCCGCGGCAAGGTCGTCACCACCCGCTGGCCGGACCCGGCCGACGCCCCCGCGGGCGTGGACCTGGGCTTCCCGCGCAACCACTGAGGCACCCGCCGAGAGTTTTTTCCGGGGCTCCCTGCGAGAACCGCAGGGAGCCCCCGCCCCGTTCCTGTCGACCTCTGCTTCCTGAAACAGCAGCCAAGAGGGGTTTCTGCTGCGGATTTCGTAGGAAGACAGCCATTGACGTGCTGCTTTTCGTCGGTGTTCGATGCTGCGCACATCCACCGCCGAGCCGCCGAGCCGATGGGAACCGCCGCATGACCGACACGCTCCGCCCTGTCGAGACCGCCGTCGCGCAGGCGCCGGACCGTCATCCCGGGAAGCTCAAGCGCTCCATCGGAGTCGTCGGCGGCACCCTCCTCACCCTCTCCTGCGTGACGCCCGCCTCGACCCTCTTCGTGGTGGTCCCCGACCTGTTCGGCTCGCTCGGCACCGCCACCGCCCTGACCGTCGCCATCGGCTCGCTGCTCTGCGTCGCGGTGGCGTTCTGCTACTCGGAGCTGGGCACCCTCATCCCCAGCGCCGGCGGCGAGTACGCCATGGTCTCGACGATGGCCGGACGGCTCGCGGGCTGGCTGGTGTTCGTCCTCTCCCTGCTGGTGGTGATGATCGTCCCGCCGGTCATCGCGATGGGCACGGCCGACTACCTCGCCACCCTCGTGCACCTCGACCCGTCCTGGACCGGCGCCTCGGTGATGCTCCTCGCGACCCTCGCCGGTCTGCTGGACCTGCGCGCCAACGCCTGGATCACCGGCGTCTTCCTGGTCCTGGAGGTCATCGCGGCGGCGGTCGTGGCGGTCCTGGGCTTCACGCACGCCGAGCGCGGCGCCGACAGCCTGGTCTCGATGCAGGTGGCGGGCCCGGACGGCGCCCCCGACACGGTGACGGCCCTCCTGGTGGTCTCCGGCCTCGCGATCGCCCTGTTCGTCACGCAGGGCTTCTCCACGGCGGTCTACCTCTCCGAGGAACTGGAGAACCCCCGCCGCACCGTCGCCCGCACCGTCCTGGCCACCCTCGCCATCTCCGCCGTGATCATCCTGGTCCCGGTCGCGGCCATCACCCTGGGCGCCCCCGACCTCGCCGCCCTCACCGGCGGGGACATCGGCACCATGGTCACCGCCTGGTCCACCTCGGCCGTCGGCACGTTCGTCAGCCTCTGCGTGGCCCTCGCGATCATCAACGCCGGGATCGTCATGGTCATCCAGAACTCCCGCGTCCTGTTCGCCTCGGCCCGCGACAAGGCCTGGCCCGAGCCGGTCAACGCCCTCTTCTCGCGCCTCGGCCGCTTCGGCTCCCCCTGGGTCTCCACCCTGGCGGTGGGAGTCCCCGGCGCGGCCCTGTGCTTCGTGAACCTGGACACCCTGTACGGCGTCACGGGCGTCTCGGTGACGGGCATGTACCTCCTGGTCGCCGTCGCCGCCCTGCTCTCCCGCCGCGGCCCCCACCGGCACACCCAGGCCTGGCGCATGCCCCTGTGGCCGGCGGCCCCGCTCCTGCTGATCGTGGTCCTGCTCTACGTCCTGATGCAGCAGGACCCGACGTACCTCCTGTGGACGGGCGGCATCACGGCGGCGGCGACCCTGTACTGGGCCCTCTACCTCCGCCCGCGCAGGGAGACCCGCTGGCTGGTGTCGGTGCCGGAGGCGTAAGGGCTGCCTCTCTTGAAGCGCCGGGAGCTGCATGCCCTCAAGGGGCGCGGGGAACTGCGCGAACAAGCCCACGCACCCGCACCCGGCAACGCGCAGCCCCCGCCGAGCTCGATGCCGTACACCACCCGCAGTACGCGACAAACTCCATGTAATCCCCTGGGAGGCCTCCCACTTCGGCCTCCGGTCGACAACTCATCGACAGCTTCACCCCGTACCGTTGACGCATGGATCTTCGACTGCCCGGACTGAACGGGCTGCTTCGGAGGCCCCGGAGGCTCCTCGCCGCCGGGGCCGCCGTCGTCGTCCTCGCGGGCGCGGGAACGTGGACGGCCGTCGCCGGCGACGAAGCGCCCCCGGTGCACCGCACGGACCGGCTCCTGAACACCGCGGACGGCGTGCGGATCGACACCTCCTTCTTCACCTCCGGAGCAGACCGCCGCCGCCCCGCCGTCCTGCTCGGGCACGGCTTCGGCGGCAGCAAGAACGACGTACGTCAGCAGGCCCAGGACCTCGCCCGGGACGGCTACGCGGTCCTGACCTGGTCGGCCCGCGGCTTCGGCAAGTCGAACGGCAAGATCGGGCTGAACGACCCCAAGGGCGAGGTCGCCGACGTCTCCAAGCTCATCGACTGGCTCGCGAAGCAGCCCCAGGTCGAGCTCGACAAGAAGGGCGACCCCCGCGTCGGCATGGCCGGCGGCTCCTACGGCGGCGCCATCGCCCTGCTCACCGCGGGGCACGACGCCCGCGTCGACGCCATCGCCCCGGCGATCACCTACTGGAACCTCGCCGACGCCCTCTTCCCGAACGGCGTGTTCAAGAAGCTCTGGGCCGGCATCTTCGTCAACTCCGGCGGCGGCTGCGAGAAGTTCGAGCCCGCGCTGTGCCGCATGTACGAGCGGGTCGCCGAGTCGGGCACGCCGGACGCACAGGCCCGCACGATGCTGGAGGAGCGTTCGCCGTCCGCGGTCGGCAAGGACATCAAGGTCCCGACGCTGCTGATGCAGGGCCAGTCCGACTCCCTCTTCCCGCTCGGCCAGGCCGACCAGGCGGCGAAGGCGATTCGCGCGAACGGCGCCCCCGTCGACGTCGACTGGATCGCCGGCGGCCACGACGGCGGCGACATGGAGACCGGCCGCGTCCAGGACCGCGTGAAGACCTGGTTCGACCGCTACCTGAAGGACGACAAGGGCACCGACACCGGCCCCGCCTTCCGCGTCACCCGCACCCTCGGCCAGGGCTCCGGCGACGGCGAACCCCGCCTGACCGGCGTGACCTCGGACCGCTACCCCGGCCTGGCGGCCGAGCAGCGCTCCATCGCCCTGGCCGGCCGCGAGCAGAGCTTCGGCAACCCGCCCGGCGCCAGCCCGCCCGGCGTCTCCGCCCTGCCCGGCCTCGGCGGCGCGGGCGGCCTCAGCCAGCTCTCCACGCTCGGTATCGGCGTCTCCCTCGACTTCCCCGGCCAGTTCGCCGCGTTCGAGTCGGCGCCGCAGCGCGAGGACCTGCAGATCACCGGCTCGCCCACCGCGACCGTGCACGTGAAGTCCACCGGCGACGACGTCGTGCTCTTCGCCAAGCTCTACGACGTCGGCCCCGGCGGCGGCATGCAGCAGGTGCTGCCCTCCCAGCTCGTCACGCCCGTCCGGGTCGAGGACGCCAAGGCCGGCAAGGACGTCCGCATCACCCTCCCGGCGATCGACCACGAGGTCGACGACGGCCACCGGCTGCGCCTGGTCCTCGCCTCCACGGACCTCGGCTACGCCTCCCCGACCGCCCCGGCGACGTACACCGTCTCCCTCAAGGGCGACCTGAAGGTGCCCTCGGCTCTCGGCGCGCGCGACAGCCGGGCCGGGCTGCCCGCCTGGGTCTGGTGGCTGCCGCTCGCCGGCGCCGGCATCGCGCTCGCGCTGATCCTCACGGGACGCCGCCGCACGGTGGCACCGGCCCCGCCGGACCCCGCACTGGCCGAGGTCCCACTCCAGATCACCGACCTGACCAAGCGCTACGCGAAGGCGTCGGACCGGTACGCGGTCAAGGACCTCTCCTTCCGCGTGGAGAAGGGCCAGGTCCTCGGCCTGCTCGGCCCCAACGGGGCGGGCAAGACCACCACCCTGCGCATGCTGATGGGCCTGATCAAGCCCGACGGCGGTGAGATCCGCGTCTTCGGCCACGCCATCAGCGCCGGCGCCCCGGTCCTGTCCCGGGTCGGCGCCTTCGTCGAGGGCGCGGGCTTCCTGCCCCACCTGTCCGGCCGCGAGAACCTGGAGCTGTACTGGCGCGCCACCGGCCGCCCGCCCGAGGACGCGCACCTGGAGGAGGCCCTGGAGATCGCGGGCCTGGGCGACGCCCTCGCCCGCGCCGTGCGCACCTACTCCCAGGGCATGCGCCAGCGCCTCGCCATCGCCCAGGCCATGCTCGGCCTGCCGGACCTGCTCATCCTCGACGAACCGACCAACGGCCTCGACCCGCCCCAGATCCGCGAGATGCGCGAGGTGATGATCCGCTACGCCGCCGCCGGCCGCACGGTCATCGTCTCCAGCCACCTCCTCGCGGAGGTCGAGCAGACCTGCACCCACCTGGTCGTGATGGACCACGGACAGCTCGTCCAGGCGGGCCCGGTCGCGGACATCACCGGCTCGGGCGACACCCTCCTGATCGGTACGGCCACGCCCGTGGACGAGCCCGTCGTGGAGAAGGTCGCCGCCCTGCCCGGCGTCGCCTCGGCCGTGCGCACCGACGAGGGCCTCCTCGTCCGGCTCGACGCCGACGGCACCCCGCAGCGCCTGGTCGCCGAGCTCGTACGGCTGGACGTGGCGGTCGCGTCGGTCGGCCCCCACCGCCGCCTGGAGGACGCCTTCCTCACCCTGATCGGAGCCGAAGCATGAGCCAGCTCGCCGAGCCGCCCGTCGAGGTCGCCGAGGGCTACCGCGCGGGCCGCACCCTGCCCTTCCGCGTGGAGCTGGTCCGGCAGCTGAAGCGGCGCCGCACGCAGGTCATGGGCGGCGTCCTGGTCGCCCTGCCGATCATCCTGCTCATCGCCTTCCAGGTCGGCGGCGACCCGGGCGGCAACAACAACCGCGTCAACCTCATGGACACCGCGACGGCGTCCGGAGCCAACTTCGCCGCGGTCAACCTCTTCTCCGCCGCCGGCTTCCTGCTCGTCATCCCCGTCGCCCTGTTCTGCGGCGACACCGTCGCCTCGGAGGCGAGCTGGTCCTCCCTGCGCTACCTGCTCGCGGCCCCCGTGCCCAGAGCCCGGCTGCTGTGGTCCAAGCTCGCCGTCGGACTCACCCTGAGCCTGGCCGCGATGGTCCTGCTCCCGGTCGTCGCCCTCGCCGTGGGCACGGCCGCCTACGGCTGGGGCCCGCTCGAACTGCCCACCGGCGGCACCCTGCCCACCGGCACGGCCGCCCAGCGCCTGCTCATCGTGGTCGCGTACATCATGGTGTCCCAACTGGTCACCGCCGCCCTCGCGTTCTACCTCTCGACCAGGACGGACGCCCCGCTCGGCGCGGTCGGCGGCGCGGTGTTCCTCACCATCATCGGCAGCGTCCTCGACGAGGTGACGGCCCTCGGCGACTGGCGCGACTTCCTGCCCGCGCACTGGCAGTACGCCTGGCTCGACGCCGTCCGGCCCCAGCCGGAGTGGTCGGACATGATCCAGGGCACGTCGGTCTCGGTAACGTACGCACTCGTGCTGTTCGCCCTGGCCTTCCGGGGTTTCGCCCGCAAGGACGTCGTCTCCTAGGTCAACGGAGGATCACCCACCGGTCTCGAAGGCCGGTCCCCGTGGCCGCTTCGAGACGCTTCCGCAACACCCCGTACCGCACGTTCGGGCCCCCCGCGCCGTCACAGTCGCAAGAAGCCGACGGCAACGGATGCAGGGGGTACGGACGATGGAGCGCTTCCGGACACGAAAAGCGCTGCTCGCACTCATGGCCGCGAGCGGACTGCTGCTCACCGCGTGCAGCGGGGGCGGCGACACCGGCGAGGGCAGCAAGGCCGCCGACCGCCCCGAGTACGGCGCGGGCGAGCCAGCGCCCGCCCATGGCGACGAGGACGGCACGAGCGAGCGCGACGACCGCCGCGAAGACCCCGGCCACCTGTCCACCTTCGCCCTGGACGTCGACACCGCCTCCTACGACTACGCCCGCCGCTCCCTGGCCGACGGCCGGCTCCCCGACCCGTCGACGGTCCGCCCCGAGGAGTTCGTCAACAGCTTCCGCCAGGACTACGAGCGCCCTGACGGTGACGGTTTCTCGGTCACCGTCGACGGCGCCCGCACCGACGACGAGGACTGGTCACTGGTCCGCGTCGGCCTCGCCACCCGCACCGCGGAACGCGGCGGCGAACGTCCGCCCGCGGCCCTGACCTTCGTCATCGACGTCTCGGGCTCCATGGACGAACCGGGCCGCCTGGACCTCGCCAAGGAGTCCCTCTCGGTGATGACGGACCGGCTGCGCGACGACGACTCGGTCGCGCTCGTCACCTTCAGCGACGAGGCCGAGACCGTCCTGCCCATGACCCGTCTCGACGGCAACCGCGACGAGATCCAGGACACCGTCTCCGACCTGGACACCCAGGACTCCACCAACCTTGGCGCCGGCGTCGAGACCGGCTACGAGACGGCCGTCGAGGGCCTGCGCGAGGGCGCCACCAACCGGGTCGTCCTCATCTCGGACGCCCTCGCCAACACCGGCGACACCGACGCGGACAGCATCCTGGAGCGCATCTCCGGCGAGCGCCGCGAACACGGCATCACCCTCTTCGGCGTCGGTGTCGGCAGCGACTACGGCGACGCCCTCATGGAGCGGCTCGCCGACAAGGGCGACGGCCACACCGTCTACGTGTCCGACGAGGACGAGGCCCGCACGGTCTTCTCCGAGCAGCTCCCGCGCAACGTCGACCTCACCGCCCGCGACGCCAAGGCGCAGGTCGCCTTCGACCCCGAGACGGTCGAGGAGTT
>NZ_JNXI01000035.1 GCF_000717055.1 Streptomyces iakyrus
GGTACTGCAGGGGGGACCCTGTGGGAGAGTAGGACGCCGCCGAACAATTTTTGGGAAAACCCCCGCATCTTCGGATGCGGGGGTTTTCTGCGTTTAGGCTCAAAGCCATGCGCTATGACCTCGTGATCTTCGACAACGACGGTGTGCTCGTCGACAGTGAGCCCATCTCCAACCGGTTGCTCGCGGCATACCTCACCGAACTGGGGCACCCCACCTCGTACGAGGAGTCCATCCGGGACTACATGGGATCGGCGATGCACCGGATCCACGAGCTCGTCCTCCAGCGGACGGGGCAGCGGTTGCCGGAGAGCTTCGACGACGTCTTCCACGCGCGGGTGTTCGCGGCGTTCGAGCAGGAACTGGTGGCCGTGGCCGGGGCATCCGGAGTGCTGGAGAAGCTGGCCGCGGACGGGGTGCCGTACTGCGTGGCGTCCTCCGGGAGCCATGAGCGGATTCGGGTGGGGCATCGGACGACGGGGCTCGACCAGTGGTTCGACGAGGAGCGCATCTTCAGTTCGCAGGACGTCGGGCGCGGGAAGCCGGCCCCCGACCTCTTCCTGTACGCGGCCGAGCGGATGGGGGTCTCGCCGGAGCGGTGCGTCGTCGTCGAGGACAGTCCGCTGGGGGTGCAGGCGGCCGTCGCGGCCGGGATGGACGTCTACGGATTCACCGCCATGACGCCGGCGGAGAAGCTCGCCGGGGCCACCGGGCTCTTCTCCGACATGGGGGAGCTGGCCGACCTGCTGGTGTGAGCCGTTTCCGCAGGCCGACCGAAGCTGAATCAAATTCATCTTTGGCTGGATCTACCCACGAGTAAGCCGGGGCCCTACGCTCGCCGCCATGACTCATGTGCTGCGGCGCGGCAGGGGCTCGTTGGCGTTCAGCTTCCTGGTGCAGGGTGTCGCCTTCGCTCTGCTCGTGACGAGGATCCCGGCCATACAGGACCGGTACGGGGTCTCCGACGCGCTGCTGCCGGCGTTCCTGGCCGCCGTTCCGATCCTCGCCGGGGTCGGAAGCGTGACCACCGAGCGGCTGGTAAAGCGGGTGCGGCCGAGCCGGCTGCTGCGGTGGTCCCAGCCCGTGGTGCTGCTGTCGCTGCTCGGGGTGGGGGCCGGGGAGCGGATGGTGGAGCTCGGGGTCGCGCTGGCGGCGTTCGGGCTCGCCGTCGGGGTGCTGGACGCGTCGATGAACATGCTCGGGGTGAGTCTGCAGCGGTCGTACGGGCGCAGCATCATGCTCAGTTTCCACGCGGCCTACAGCCTGGGCGGGATCGTCGGGGCCTCGTTGGCGTGGGTGGGTGCGCACTGGCATCTGGCGTTGTGGGTGTCGTATCTCCCGGTCGTGCTGGTGCTGTTGCCGGCTGTGCTGGTGGGGAGCCGGTGGTACGTCGACGACCGGGATGCCGGACCCGTGGCGGAGGAGAAGGACGTGGAGGGCCAGGCGGTCGTCTTCAAGTGGCTGTTGCCGCTCTGCCTGGTGATGACGGTCGCGTACATCGGGGACTCGACCGTCTCCAACTGGAGTGCCAAGTACTTGCAGGACGTGCTCGGGAGCTCGGAGCAGATGGCGACGGTGCCGTACAACGTGTACATGGTCACCACGTTGCTGGGGCGGGCAATAGGGGACCTCGGGGTGCGGCGGTTCGGGGCGGTCGCGGTGGTGCGGGGCGGGGCGCTGGTGGCGGCGGGTGGGTTCGCCGTGGTGGCGGCCGCTCCGGGGGCGTGGGTCGGGATGCTGGGGTTCACGCTGCTGGGGCTGGGACTGTGCGTGCTGGTGCCGCAGACGTTCGCGGCGGCCGGGCGGCTGTTCCCGGGGGCCTCGGACGCGGCCGTCGCGCGGCTGAATGTCTTCAACTATGTGGGCTTTTTGATCGGTTCGCCGTTGGTCGGGGCGCTCGGGGATCTGTGGAGTTATCGCGGGGCCATGCTGGTGCCGATGGTGTTGGTGCTGGTGACGCTGGTGTACGCCCGGTCGTTCGCGCCTCAACCGGACCGATACGGTGGCGGGCATGAGCGGCCGCGCACAGCTGATGTGGGACGAGGCAGTAACGGGCTATGACTTCGGTCCGGGGCATCCGATGGACCCCGTCCGGCTCGCCCTGACCCGGAAACTGGTCGACGCCTTCGGGCTGGACCGTGAGGTGGACGTCGTCGCCGCGAAGGCGGCCGGGGAGTCGACGCTGCGGCTCGTCCACCGGCAGGACTACATCGGGGCGGTGAAGGCCGCGTCGGCGGATCCGGCGGCGGCGGACCAGTCGTACGGGCTGGGGACGGTGGACGATCCGGCGTTCGCCGGGATGCACGAGGTGTCGTCGCTGATCGCCGGGCAGTCGGTCGGGGCGGCGGAGGCGGTGTGGCGCGGTGAGGCGCTGCACGCGGTGAACTTCGCGGGCGGGCTGCACCACGCGATGCCGGGCGGTGCGTCCGGGTTCTGCATCTACAACGACGCGTCGCTGGCGATCGCGCGGCTGCTGGAGCTCGGGGCGGAGCGGGTCGCGTACGTCGACGTCGACGTGCATCACGGGGACGGGGTGCAGGCGGCGTTCTGGGAGGACCCGCGGGTGCTGACGATCTCGCTGCACGAGCATCCCCGGACGCTGTTCCCGCAGACCGGGTGGCCGGAGGAGACCGGGGCGGACTCCGCGCAGGGCTCGGCGGTGAACGTGGCGCTGCCGGCGGGGACGGGGGACGCCGGGTGGCTGCGGGCGTTCCACGCGGTCGTGCCGGAGCTGATCGCGGACTTCCGGCCGCAGGTGCTGGTGACGCAGCACGGGGCCGACACGCACTTCGAGGATCCGCTGGCGCACCTGGCGGTGTCGCTGGACGCGCAGCGGGCGGTGCAGGTGGCCTGTCACGACCTGGCGCACGAGTACGCCGACGGGCGGTGGGTGGCCCTGGGCGGGGGCGGTTACGCGGTGGTGGACGTGGTGCCGCGCTCGTGGACGCATCTGGTCGCGATCGCGGCCGGGCGGGCCGTGGAGCCCGAGGCGATGATCCCCGAGGGCTGGCGGCAGGAAGTGTTCGCGCGGACACGGCAGTTGGCCCCGGCGCGGATGACGGACGGACGCTGGCCGGTGGACTGGTCCGGCTGGGAGGCGGGGTACGACCCGGCGGACCGGCTCGACCAGGCGGTGCTGGCGGCCCGGCGGGCGGTGTTCCCGCTGCGGGGGCTGCTGGCGTGAGGGGGTGACGCCGGGCGTAGGCCGAGCGTGCGGTGTTCGCGGGTTTTCCGGACAGGTGGGGTTCCGGTCACGCACGATCTCCGTGTGCTGACCACCGAAGCCCTGCGTGCGCACCTGGTGGGCGCGCGGCTCGCCGGGACCGTGGCGACCTCGCGTGAGGACAGCCTGCGCCGTTACCGGCTCTTCGCCGCCCGGGACCCCCGGGTGCTGCTCGGTATCGACCCCGAAGGTGACTGGGGGCAGCGGGAGTTGATCGAGCTGATGGCGGACCGGTGTGGTGTTTCGGCCGATACCCGGCAGGTTTCCGGCCAGGACGTGATCGATCCGGAGCGGACCCTGGCCGCTCTGGACGCCTTCGCGGAACGCCTCGCCGAGGCCGCCCGGCGGAAGGCTCCCGTGCTCCTCGGCACCGGGCACCCGCACCGGCTGCTCGGTTTCTACGGCGCTCTGGCAGACGCGCTGTCGGCGGCGGGATGTGCCGTTCTCACCCCGGCGCAGGGTCGCCGTGTCGACATAACGACCCGGTTCGGCCTACGTACGTACAACCTCGACTACGTACGAGGAGTCGCGCTGGTGCGGACCCCCGGCACGGAACGCCCCGGTTGTGAGCCCGGCGCACATACGCACTCACCTCTCCCGGTTCGTACCGTACTGGCCGCTTGCGCGGAGGCCGGCGGGCCCCTTCCCGAGCTGGTGATCGGAGACCACGGGTGGGTCTGCGGGGCAGGTCAGCTGGGGTTCGAGGCCATCGGGCCGGCCGATACGGACGACCCGGCGCTGTTCGTGGGGGAGGCCGAGGGGTCCGTGTCCGTCGTCGTTCCACTTGATGACGGCGTGCGGTCCGATTACTACCTGCCGCTTACCCGCTACGTACTCAATCGGGCGTGTCTGTCACAGTAGGCCGCCGATGGGTGCACCTCTTCCCCACTCGCATCACTGGCCCCTACATTGGGGAGTGAGCACGCAGCGACGAAGAGTCACCGGAAGGGGAAGCCGGTGGCCGTCGAGTGCGGAAGGTTCAGGTGTGTCATGGCTGCAGCTGGCGAGAGGCCTCTGAACGAGGTTCAGTTCCTTACCGTGGCGGAAGTCGCCTCGGTGATGCGAGTGTCGAAGATGACCGTGTACCGGCTGGTGCACAGCGGTCATCTGCCCGCGATCCGTGTGGGGCGGTCCTTCCGCGTCCCGGAGCAAGCGGTTCACGAGTACCTCCGCGAGAGTTATGTGGGGGTGGAAACCGCCTGACGGCTGGGTCGGGGCGATCCCCACAGGGCACTTCGGATCTCCCCGGCCTCCTCGATTACGACCTCAGCGCTCGGACGGGTAGGCTGGCCCCTCGTAGGTCGTATGGGCCCATGGCGCCCAAACACCGAGTGATGAGAAGTGAGCGAGGGTAGTCGTGGGCTCTGTTATCAAGAAGCGGCGCAAGCGGATGGCGAAGAAGAAGCACCGCAAGCTGCTCAAGCGCACGCGCGTTCAGCGTCGCAACAAGAAGTAAGTTCGCGACGCGGACGCCGCGAGGGCGTTGCTGTGGCCCCCCACCACCGGTGGGGGGCCACACGCATATCCGTTCCGGCGTCCGGCGGTTCCGGTCACTTCGCGCATCGGGCGGTCATCACAGCGCGACAACAACCCGCTAAGTTGGCCCCACGGGGGAACGCGGCGGGGGCGAGAGGTTCTGGAAGGAAGGCGCTGATCTTGGGCAAGGTCGTGCTCGTGACCGGAGTGGCCCGCCAGCTGGGGGGCCGGTTCGTCAGGCGGATCCAGCGGGACCCCGAGGTGGAACGGGTCGTCGCCGTGGACGCGGTGCCCCCCGAGCACCATCTGGGCGGTGCCGACTTCATCCAGGCCGACATCCGGCAGCCCGGGATCGCGCGGGTGCTCGCCGAGACGGGCGCCGACACGATCGTCCACCTGGACGTGACGGGCACGCCGCTGGGCAGCGGCAACCGGGCCTCCCTGAAGGAGACCAACGTCATCGGCACCATGCAGCTGCTCGGTGCCTGCCAGAAGTCCCCGGCCGTGCAGCGGCTGGTGGTGAAGTCCAGTACGAACGTCTACGGCTCCGCGCCCCGCGATCCGGCCGTGTTCACCGAGACGACCCCGCCCAAGTCCCTGCCCAGCGGCGGCTTCGCCAAGGACACCGTCGAGGTCGAGGGCTACGTCCGCGGCTTCGCGCGCCGGCGGCCCGACGTGGCCGTGTGCGTGCTGCGGTTCGCCAACATCCTGGGCCCGACCGCGGACACCCCGCTCGCCTCGTACTTCGCGCTGCCGGTCCTGCCGACCGTGTTCGGCTACGACCCGCGGCTGCAGTTCGTGCACGAGGACGACGTGATCGAGGTGCTGCGGATCGGCTCGCACGAGCCCCGGCGCGGCACGCTCAACAGCGGCACCTTCAACATCGCCGGCGACGGTGTGCTGCTGCTCTCCCAGTGCTCCCGGCGCCTCGGGCGCCCCACCGTGCCCCTGCTGCTCCCGGCGGTCACCTGGGCGGGCTCGCTGGTGCGTACGCTGGGGATGACGGACTTCTCGCCCGAGCAGATCCGGCTGCTCACGCACGGCCGGGTGGTGGCCACGGGCCAGATGCGCGAGACGCTGGGATTCCAGCCCAAGTACACGACCGCGGAGACGTTCGCGGACTTCGCCCGCAGCCAGGGTCCCGGACTCCTTCCGCCACAGGCCCTTGCGGGGGCCGTCGACCGGATCGCCGACCTGCCCCTCGCGGGCGGCGGACACCTCCCGACGCAGAGCGCCAACTGAGGAGCGCATCAACGATGGCGGACGCCAAGGTCATTCCGTTCGACGACGACCGGTCCCGGGGGAGCGCCGCGCAGCGTCCCCAGCGGCGCCGGAGCGCCGGGAACCGCCGCCCGGACGCGGAGTCCGTGCCGGTACGTGAGGTGCAGCCCCTGCCCACCAGGGCTGTTCCGCAGGATGATGTTCCTGTGACTTCTGAGGAACAGCCGCCGGAGCCTTCCGGGGACGGCGGGAGCGGTCTTGAACGGCGGATCGCGGGCGGCCTGGCCTTCCTGCGCCGCCGCCTCACCGGGGACTACGAGGTCGACGACTTCGGCTACGACGAGGAACTCACCGACCAGGTCCTGATGTCCCTGCTGCGTCCGCTGTACGAGACGTACTTCCGGGTCGAGGTGAAGGGCGTCGAGAACATCCCGTCCGAGGGCGGGGCCTTGATCGTCGCCAACCATTCCGGCACGCTGCCGATGGACGGCTTGATGATGCAGGTCGCCGTGCACGACAATCATCCGGCCGGCCGGCATCTGCGCCTGCTCGCCGCCGACCTGGTGTTCATGTTGCCGGTGGTCAACGAGCTGGCCCGCAAGCTCGGTCACACCCTGGCGTGTGCGGAGGACGCGTCCCGGCTGCTGGAGCAGGGCGAACTGGTCGGGGTGATGCCGGAGGGCTTCAAGGGCCTCGGCAAGCCCTTCGCGGACCGCTACAAGCTGCAGCGCTTCGGCCGCGGCGGTTTCGTCTCGACGGCTCTGCGCGCGGGGACGCCGATCATCCCCTGCTCGATCGTCGGGGCCGAGGAGATCTACCCGATGATCGGCAACGCCAAGACGATCGCCCGGCTGCTCGGTTTCCCGTACTTCCCGATCACGCCGACGTTCCCGTGGCTCGGGCCGCTCGGGGCGATTCCGCTGCCGACCAAGTGGACGATCCAGTTCGGCGAGCCGATCCCCACGGACGGCTATCCGCCGGAGGCGGCCGAGGACCCGATGTTGATGTTCAACCTGACCGACCAGGTCAGGGAGCAGATCCAGCACACGCTCTACAAGTTGCTGGTGCAGCGGCGGTCGGTGTTCTTCTGACCTGCGCGATACGACGGTGGGGCGCCCCTTCATCTGAGGGGCGCCCCACCGTCGCCGTCTAGTCCGCGTCCTCGCTGTCGATGCCCAGGCCGGGCAGGAGTCCGGGCAGGAGCGGCGGGAGTGTCACGTCCGGCTCGGGGACGGGTGTGTTCTTGTCCGCCGACGGGGAGGTGCTCGCCTCGCTGTCCTTGGGCGGGTCGAGCAGGCCGCCCGTGTTACCGCCGAGCAGGCCGTCGCTGTCGCTGCCGGATCCGGCCGAGCGGCTGGGGCTGCCGCCGTTGCCGGTGCTGCCCTCGTCGCTGTGCCGGCTGCCGCTGCCGCTGTCGCTGGGCCGGGCCGAGCGGTCGGTGCCGGAGGAGCTGCTGGGGGCCGACTCGGTGGCGCCCTGCCGCTTGCCGTCGCCGCCGCCGGTGGACGGAGGCTCGGGCAGCAGGGACCGCAGCGGGGCGACGTCCTCGTCTATGGCGTCGAACACGGACGACACCTGCTCGCTGACGTCCCCGAGCTGGACGGGCAGTCGCTCGCGCAGTTCGCCCCAGGCCACGCGGTGGGAGCGGGAGAACGCGGACAGGGCCTGCATGGGGCCCAGGGAGTCCGGGTCGCGCTCGTACGCCTCGCTCAGCAGCCGGTGGCCCTCCGACGCGTCGTGCCGCATGCCGGACAGGGCGCGGCGGATCTCGCCGAGGGACTCGTGGTCCAACGGGCCGCTGCGGCCCCGCTCCATCAGGCGGCGGGCTTCGCTGAGCCGGGTCGAGGCGTGGTCGAGATAGACCCGGCCGCGTTCGTCCGCCCCGTCGGCGAGGCCGAGCTTGACGTCCTCGATGCCGCGCTTGAGGCCGTAGAGCGAGTCGCCGGGCAGGGCGTCCGAGCTGGCGGCGGAGACTCCGCCGAAGGCGCTCGCGGCCACCCCGACACTGAGTCCGCCCGCGGTGAGGCCCTTGGCGAGCCGGGAACGCGGGCGGAACTTCTTCAGCGAACCCGCGCGGTGCGCGCCGCGGGCCCGGGATCGCTGTTCGGGGACCGCGCTGTCCGTCGCCCCGCCGCCCGCGGTGCCCTCCTGGAGCATGGCCTCGAAGGCGGCCACCAGCTGGGCCCGCTGAACGACCTTGACCTCCGGGTCGAGCTCCGGCTTGGGCAACGCGCCGAGACCCGAGGCGAGCGCCAGATGGCGGGCCTGCTCACTCGGTTCCGCGACTGCCGGGGCCGGTGCCGATCCTTCGGGCTGCTCGGCCGCCGTGCCCTGCTCGGACTGCTCCTCCAGGGCCTGGGCGAAGGCGTTCGCCCGCCGGTGCGCCGATACGTTCGCGATCACTGGCGGCACCTCCTCTCGTCATGACGGTCGACTCCCCAGGGGGTCCTGAGGGTTGCACACCCCGACCACGACCACACGATCGAGTGATCGGAGTCGGCCAGGGGGTGACCACAGGGAGCCTGCATCCCGCACAACGAGCGGCGCGGCACTTGGGTTACGGACGCCGGATGATCGGATCCGGAAGTCAACGGACTTTCACGGACCGTAAGTTGGCTGTCGCTGTGTGTGCGGGGCGGTCAGCGGGCGTCTTCCGGGAGAAGCCGGGCGAGGGTGCGGACGGCCCGGTACTGGAGGGTCTTGATGGCGCCCTCGTTCTTGCCCATGACACGGGCGGTCTCGGCGACGGAGAGGCCCTGGAGGAAGCGGAGCGTCACGCACTCCTGCTGCTGGGGGTTGAGCCGCCGCACGGCGTCGAGCAGGGCGGCGTTGGAGAGGGACTCCAGGACGGAGTCCTCGGGGGAGCGCTCGACCTCGTTGGCGTCGAGCATCTCGCCGGTGGTGACCTCCAGCCGGAAGCGGCTGGACTTGAAGTGGTCCGCGACGAGGTTGCGGGCGATGGTCACGAGCCAGGCGCCGAAGTCGCGGCCCTGCCAGGTGAAGGTGCCGATGCGGCGCAGGGCACGCAGAAAGGTCTCGCTGGTGAGGTCCTCGGCGGTCGCCTTTCCTCCGACCCGGTAGTAGATGTACCGGTAGACGGTGTCGCTGTACTGGTCGTAGAGGCGGCCGAAGGCGTCGGACTCGCCGGCCTGGGCGCGCTCCACGAGGTCCATCATCCGGGCGCTGTCGCTGTCCGCCGCCGGGCGGCGGGCGGTGGCCGCCCCGGACGGGCGGCCTCGTCTGCCGACCGCGGCGCTGCCGTCGGCCAGTGCGTAGCACGGGCCGACGGGCGCGGCGGTGGCGAATGCGGGGACGGCGTACGCGGTGGGGACGAAGCCGCGCAACAGGTCTTGGACCGTTGCGCGCAGCGTAGCCAGGCCCGAGGCGTCAACCCCGACGTGTGGGTACACGGGACTCCCAGAGGCAGAGCTTCCATCACGTGCAGTGCGGGACCTTTCACCCGTCGTAGCGACGGAGGGGTACCGGTTTGCGTCTGAGGAGAATAACGCTTCGTGCAGGCACTGCTACACCGAGTTGCTCAAATCATCGGTTACGTCGCTTCCGTAACCCATTGACGCCGGATCAAGTGCCGAATCATGAACGGTTGTTGATCGGAAACGCTCGTATTGCAGCTGAGTCCAGGGTGTGTTGTGGCCGTGTGCAGCCAAGAGGACTGGACATGAGGTTGTGGGGGTACGCCAGTTGGATTTACGGCGATTGTCAGGCCGTAAACATCCGTGTCCCGGTTTGATCAGACGGTCAGCGGCGGCGGCGGTGCAGGGCGATGGCGGCCGCCGTGCCGCCGGCGACCGCGCCGACGCCCGCCGCGGCGGGGATGCCGACCTTGGCCGCCTTGCGGCCGGTGCGGTAGTCGCGCAGGCGCCAGTCCAGCTCGCGGGCGTGCTTGCGCAGCTTGCTGTCCGGGTTGATGGCGTAGGGGTGGCCGACCAGCGAGAGCATCGGGATGTCGTTGTGCGAGTCGCTGTAGGCGGCGCAGCGGCCGAGGTCCAGGCCCTCGGCGGCGGCCAGGGCACGGACCGCCTCGGCCTTCGCCGGGCCGTGCAGCGGTTCGCCGACGAGTTTGCCGGTGTAGACGCCGTCGACGGACTCGGCGACCGTGCCGAGGGCGCCGGTCAGGCCGAGGCGGCGGGCGATGACCGTGGCGATCTCGACGGGGGCGGCCGTCACCAGCCAGACCTTCTGGCCCGCGTCCAGATGGGCCTGGGCGAGGGCGCGCGTACCGGGCCAGATGCGCTCGGCCATGTACTCGTCGTAGATCTCCTCGCCGATCGACTGCAGTTCGGCGACGCGGTGGCCCTGGACGATCGACAGGGCCGACTCGCGGGCCTCCTGCATGTGCTCGGGGTCCTCGACGCCGGCGAGGCGGAACCACGCCTGCTGCCAGGCGAACTTGGCGAGGTCGCGCGTCTCGAAGAACTTCCGCTTGTACAGGCCCCGCCCGAAGTGGAAGATCGCCGCGCCCTGCATGACGGTGTTGTCCAGGTCGAAGAAGGCGGCGGCCTGGTCGTCGCCGTGCACCGGGAACTGCGGTTCCTCGGTCGTGCCGGCGGCTTCCTGCGTGGACTTGCGGGCTGCCTCCGCCGAGGCCTCGCCTGCCAAAACGCTCCGCGCCGTGGCGGAGCGCCTACGGGGAGTGAGCCATCCGAGAGCGGCCATGGCGTGAGCATAGCCAGTTTGTTCGGGGGTTCCGGAGTCAGAAGGTTGGAAGCCTGTGAACTCTCGGCAAGCGTGTCGTTAAAGACGCCGCACGGGGCGGACACGGCCGGGCGTGTCCCTGGCGCTTTCGTGAGGGTTCCGCTTGCCCCCGGGCGCGCGACAATGGCCGGCATGAGTCCCCTTTTCCGTCGCACGCCCCCTCGGGACCGGCTCGTCACCCTGATCCGCAAGCCCGGCTGTCATCTGTGTGATGACGCACAGGTCGTTGTGGAGAAGGTGTGCGGTGATCTCGGAGTCCCCTGGGAGCAGAAGGACATCACCGAGGATCGGGAACTGCACGACCAGTACTGGGAGCAGATCCCCGTCGTGCTGGTGGACGGCAGGCAGCACACGTTCTGGCGCGTGAACGAGGGTCGCCTGCGCAAGGCGCTGACCGAATGATCCCGCCCGGTGAGCGACTGACCGACCAGTCCAAAGAGGCCGCCGGGTCGCTTAGGATCGATGGTGACTTGGTCTCGGGGGCGGGATTCGCTGAGGAGAGTGTGCGGTTTTGCCCCCAGAAGACAAGGAGCGGTGGTGCATATGCGCCGGTTCCCCGGGCGTGCGCCGGGGGCGCGTGACCCCGGTCACGTTGGCCGGGCAAATCGGACACCATCTTTGTGCACGCGTTCACAAAGACATAGCCTGCATTCGACGGGGCGGTCATGTAGGGACGTATGACCGCCTACAGCCCCGCTCTACCCGCAGGAGCACCGTGGCAACTGGCCGAACTCACCGACCGGCGACCCGCAGCCGAGGGATTCCCGAGGCCACCGTCGCCCGGCTTCCGCTGTACCTCCGCGCTCTGACCGCGTTGTCGGAGCGCTCGGTTCCCACGGTCTCCTCCGAGGAGCTCGCGGCCGCGGCGGGGGTCAACTCCGCGAAGCTGCGCAAGGACTTCTCCTACCTCGGCTCCTACGGGACCAGGGGTGTCGGCTACGACGTCGAGTATCTCGTCTACCAGATCTCCCGCGAACTGGGGCTCACCCAGGACTGGCCGGTCGTGATCGTCGGTATCGGTAACCTCGGTGCCGCCCTCGCCAACTACGGCGGTTTCGCCTCCCGCGGGTTCCGCGTCGCCGCGCTGATCGACGCCGACCCGGCCATGGCCGGCAAGCCCGTCGCCGGCATCCCCGTGCAGCACTCCGACGACCTGGAGAAGATCATCCAGGACAACGGCGTGTCGATCGGTGTCATCGCCACCCCCGCCGGTGCCGCCCAGGCGGTCTGCGACCGGCTCGTGGCCGCCGGTGTCACCTCCATCCTGAACTTCGCGCCGACCGTGCTGTCCGTCCCGGACGGCGTCGACGTGCGCAAGGTCGACCTCTCCATCGAGCTGCAGATCCTCGCCTTCCACGAGCAGCGCAAGGCCGGCGAGGAGGCCGCCGCCTCCGACGGGGGCGTCCCGGCCGCCGCCGCCCGCAGCGACTCCGCCGACCAGGGACCCGACGGGGACATGCCCGCCGTGATGCCGGCATGAGCCTCCTCGTCGTCGGACTCAGCCACCGCAGCGCCCCGGTCAGCGTCCTGGAACGGGCCGCGCTGAACGCGGACGAGCAGGTCAAGCTGCTCCAGGACACGGTCGCCGCCGAACCGGCCACCGAGGCCGCGGTGCTCGCCACCTGCAACCGCATCGAGCTCTACGCCGACGTGGACAAGTTCCACGCCGGTGTCGCCGAGCTGTCCACGCTGCTCGCCCAGCACAGCGGCGTCGGCCTGGAGGAGCTCACTCCCTATCTCTACGTGCACTACGAGGACCGGGCCGTCCACCACCTCTTCTCGGTGGCCTGCGGACTGGACTCCATGGTCGTCGGCGAGGGGCAGATCCTCGGCCAGATCAAGGACTCCCTGGCCCGGGCGCAGGAGCTGCACTCCGCCGGCCGCCTCCTGAACGACCTGTTCCAGCAGGCCCTCAGGGTCGGCAAGCGCGCCCACTCCGAGACCGGCATCGACCGCGCCGGCCAGTCGCTGGTCACCTTCGGCCTGGAGCAGCTGTCCCGGGGCGGCGACGTCCAGCAGTGGGCCCGGGGCAAGAAGGCCCTGGTCATCGGGGCCGGTTCGATGTCCTCCCTGGCCGCGGCCACGCTCGCGCGGGCCGGGGTCGCCGAGATCGTCGTCGCCAACCGCACCTTCGACCGCGCCGAGCGGCTCGCGCAGATCCTCATGGACGGCGACGACACGGACGTGCTGGCCCGCGCGGTACCGATGGAGTCGGTGCCGGCCGAGCTGACACGTGCCGACGTCACCGTCTCCTGCACCGGCGCGACGGGCCTGGTCCTGACGGCCGAGTCGGTCGCCGGGGCCATAGAGGGCCGTACGCCCGTGCCGGCCGCCGGGTCCGGCGAGGACGGACCGGGGGCGCCGGGCGGTGAGTCCGGCCCAGCCGCAGGGACTGAGCGCGGCGGCGCGTCGGGCGCCGGCCTCGGCAGCGAGGACGGCTGCCCGCTCGAACTCTCGGCGGTGCAGGGCACCGCCGGATTCTCCGTGCTGGGCGAGGCGGCCGTGGCCGGGATGGCCGCCGCCGACCTCGAACAGCACGCGGCATGGGTGGACAACGGCACGGCGGGCGGCGACCGGCGTACGGCGGGCGGTACGACCCGGCCGGCACAGACAGGCACCCTCGACCCGGCCGCGGACACCGACGCCATCGCCGCGCTCGCCGCGACCGCCGCCACCGTCGGGCGGATCCCCGAGCGCCGCAAACCCGAGCCGGTCGAGGAGCCGCAGCGGCCCGAGCCCGTGCTCTTCCTGCTGGACCTGGCGATGCCGCGCGACATCGACGCGGCCGTGCACCGGCTGGCCGGGGTGCGGCTGGTGGACATCGAGTCGCTGGCGGAGGCCTCCGCGGGCGCTCCGATGGCTGCCGATGTGGACCAGGTACGGCGTATCGTCTCCGACGAGGTCGCGGCCTTCGGGGCAGCACTGCGGGCCGCGCACATCACACCGACCGTGGTCGCCCTGCGCACCATGGCCGCCGATGTCGTGGCCGGCGAGATCGCCCGGCTGGACGGACGGCTGCCCGGTCTCGACGACAAACACCGAGCGGAGATCACCCAGACCGTGCGGCGCGTGGTCGACAAACTGCTCCACGCGCCGACCGTGCGGGTCAAGCAACTCGCGGCCGAACCCGGCGGCGCCGGGTACGCGGACGCGCTGCGGACCCTGTTCGACCTCGACCCCGAGACGGTGGCCGCCGTCTCCCGGGCCGAGGACAGCACCACCGAGAAAGACCGAGGGCCGGCATGACTGATACGCGTGAGCCGCTGAGGCTCGGTACCAGGCGCAGCAGGCTCGCCATGGCCCAGTCCGGGCAGGTGGCGGAAGCCGTGAGCCGGGTGACCGGGCGGCCCGTCGAGCTCGTCGAGATCACCACGTACGGTGACGTCTCGCGCGAGGCGCTGGCCCAGATCGGCGGCACCGGCGTGTTCGTGACCGCCCTGCGCGACGCGCTCCTCAAGGGCGAGGTCGACTTCGCGGTGCACTCGCTGAAGGACCTGCCGACCACGCAGCCCGACGAGCTGGTCGTGGCCGCCGTGCCGGTGCGCGAGGACCCGCGGGACGTGATCGTCGCCCGGGACGCGCTGAAGTTCACCGACCTGCCCCCCGGTGCCCGCATCGGTACGGGTTCGCCGCGCCGCATGGCGCAGCTCAACGCGTACGCCCGCAGCCACGGCCTGGACATAACGACGGTCCCGATCCGCGGCAACGTCGACACCCGCATCGGGTTCGTGCGCAGCGGGGAGCTCGACGCCGTCGTGCTGGCCGCCGCCGGACTCAACCGGATCGGCCGCGGTGGCGAAGTGACCGACTTCCTGTCGGTCGACACGGTTTTGCCCGCCCCCGGCCAGGGGGCCCTGGCGATCGAGTGCACCGCGGGCAACGCGGACCTCATCGCCGCGCTCGCCGAACTCGACGACCCGTTCACGCGGATCGCCGTGACGGCCGAGCGATCACTGCTCGCCGCCCTGGAAGCCGGTTGCAGTGCCCCTGTGGGCGCGCTGGCCGACCTCGTGGCCGACGGGCAGATTGTCAAGGAAATGCGCCTGCGCGGCGTCGTCGGGACCACCGACGGCACGCGCATGGTGCAGCTGTCCACCACCGGTCCCGTGCCCGAGACGCACGACGGGGCAATGGCGCTCGGTCGCGAACTCGCGGCCGAGATGCTCGCCCAGGGCGCGGCCGGTCTGATGGGGGAGCGAGCACAGTGAGCCCCACCGCCCTTTCCGCCGGTCCTGAACACGGGCACGTCACCTTCCTGGGTGCCGGACCCGGAGATCCGGGACTACTGACTCTGCGCGCCGTGGAGGCGCTGGCGCACGCGGACGTCCTCGTCGCCGAGCACGAGGTGCTCGACGTCGTACGTCAGCACGCCAGGCAGGGCGTGTCCGAAGTGCACACGGATCCGGATCCTTCCCAGGATCCTGCTCCGGGCACAGGAGCGCCCCAGCTGACGGTAGTTGACGGCACGTCAACCACCGCGGCCGTCCCCGTGGTGCGGGATGCCGCACATCTTGTCATGGAGGCCGCGCGGGGCGGCAGGCGGGTCGTGCGTGCGGTGTCCGGGGACCCGGGCCTCGACACGTACGCCGCCGAGGAGATGCTGGCGTGCGCCGCCGCCGGGGTGCCCTTCGAGGTCGTCCCCGGCATCGCGAGCGCCGTCGGAGTGCCCGCGTATGCCGGTGTGCCGCTGCGGGACGCGCAGGGCGCGGACGTGCGGTTCGTGGACGCGCGGACGGCGTCGGACCGGTGCTGGACGGAGGTCGGGGCGTCGGACGGCACGGTCGTCGTGTCCACGACGCTGGACTCCGTCGCCGCGGCGGCCGGCGAGCTCGTCTCCGCCGGACGCAAGCCGGACACCCCGCTGACGGTCACCGTCGCCGGTACGACCACCCGGCAGCGCACCTGGTCCGCCACGCTCGGCACGATCGCGCAGACGCTGAAGCAGGCCAAGGTGCTGCCCTCGCCCGACGGCGGCCGGCCGGTGATAGCCGTGGTCGGTGAGCGTTCCGCCGCCGCCCAGCGCGACCAGCTCGCGTGGTTCGAGTCCAAGCCGCTGTTCGGCTGGAAGGTGCTCGTGCCGCGGACGAAGGAGCAGGCGGCGTCGCTCTCCGACCAGCTGCGGTCGTACGGGGCCGTGCCGCACGAGGTGCCGACGATCGCCGTCGAGCCGCCGCGCACGCCCCAGCAGATGGAGCGCGCGGTCAAGGGGCTCGTCACGGGCCGCTACGAGTGGATCGCCTTCACCTCGGTGAACGCGGTCAAGGCCGTGCGGGAGAAGTTCGAGGAGTACGGACTCGACGCGCGTGCCTTCGCGGGCATCAAGGTCGCGGCCGTCGGAGAGCAGACGGCGAAGGCGCTGATCGCGTTCGGCGTGAAGCCGGACCTGGTGCCGAGCGGTGAGCAGTCGGCCGCCGGTCTGCTGGAGGACTGGCCGCCCTACGACCCGGTCTTCGACCCGATCGACAGAGTGTTCCTGCCGCGCGCCGACATCGCCACGGAGACGCTGGTGGCCGGGCTGATCGAGCTCGGCTGGGAGGTCGACGACGTCACGGCCTACCGGACCGTGCGGGCCTCGCCGCCGCCGGCGGAGACCCGTGAGGCGATCAAGGGCGGTGGGTTCGACGCCGTTCTCTTCACCTCGTCCTCGACCGTGCGGAACCTGGTCGGCATCGCCGGCAAGCCGCACAACGTCACGGTGATCGCCTGTATCGGCCCGGCCACGGCGAAGACCGCCGAGGAGCACGGGCTCCGGGTGGACGTCATGGCTCCGGAGCCGTCCGTCCACAAGCTGGCGGAAGCCCTGGCCGACTTCGGCGCGAAGCGCCGGGTGGCGGCGGTGGAGGCCGGCGACCCGGTGACCCGGCCGAGCGAGCGGCGGCCGGGGGCGCGGCGGAGGCGTTCGACGACGTGACCGACCCTGACCGGCTGCGGCTACGCGGGTGTCACCGCGTGGCCGTAGCGCAGGAGGTTGTCCGGGTCGTACGTGGCCTTGTCGTGGCGTAGGCGGGCGTAGACCTCCGGGGTCCAGGCGCGGGCGCGGTCCTGTTCGTCGCCCGGCGTGCCGTGGATGTTGACCATGGTGCGGCCCGTCCCGTACGGGGCCATGGCCGTGTAGAGGCGGCGTGTCGCCTGTTCGACGGCCTCGGCCACGGGTGGGGCGGGCATGATCCCGACCGACTCCATGAAGTAGCGGGCGTCGCGGGCGCACACGGCGTCCTCGACGGCGGACGGGCGGGACAGCGCGCCGCCCATGTGCCGCAGCGAGGCTACGAGCAGGGGGTACTCGGCGCCGGCTCCGGGGCCGACCTGCTCCAGGAACGTGGTGACCGCGTCGGAGGGCAGGTCGCGCAGGAGCATGCAGCACTCCCGTGCCGGGAGCGGGTCCTGGGGTTCCATGTGGATGCGGTCCAGGGCCGTGTAGTCCATCTCCTCGACCAGGTCGACGGCCACGGGGGCGGCTGCCCTCAGCGGTGCGATCAGGGCCTCGCCCTCGGCCGGGTCGCCGGGCCAGGCGATCGCGACCCGGGCCCAGAAGCCGCCGCGCAGGGGCTCCGGGATCTGGGGGATGGGCGGCAGGCGCAGGACCGAGAACATGCTGCACATCTCGTCCGGGACGGTGTGTGTCCACTCCGTCCAGGTGCGCAGCAGGGTCTCCGTGTGTTCGGCGTGGCAGTGGATGCCGCCGCCGTAGACCCGGGACAGGGGCAGCAGTTCGGTGACGAGCGAGGTGACGACGCCTACGTTGCCCTTGCCGCCGCGCAGCGCCCAGAACAGTTCCGGTTCGTGCCGGGGGTCCGACTCGCGCAGGTGCCCGTCCGGGGTGACGACCTGGAAGGAGCGGACCAGGTCGGCGGCGTAGCCGTAGGCCCGGCCGAGGACCGGGAGTCCGCCGCCGAGGGTGTAGCCGATGACGCCCGCGTCGGTGGAGGTGCCGCAGAGTCCCGCCAGGCCGTAGGGGGCGGCCGCGGCCATGACGTGGCTCCACTTCGCGCCGGCGGCGATGGTGGCCGTGCGGGTGGCGGGGTCGACGTGGACGTCCGTCATGCGGGACGTGTTGATCAGCAGGCCGTGTTCGATCGGGAAGTTGGCGCCGTGGCCGGTGGCCTGGACGGCTACGGGGGTGCGGGTGGCGTGCGCCCAGCGCATCGCGGTGACGATGTCGTCGGGGCCGTTGGCGCCTATGGCCACGTCGGGGGTGTGCAGGGAGGCCAGGTTGAAGCCGGTGACTTCGTCGGCGTAGGCGCGTTCGCCGGGGCGGACGACCGGGCCGTTGATCTCCGAGAGGGCGAAGAGGTCGGGCATGTGGTGGGGGGCGGTCATGGCGTCCTCCGCGGGGGCGGGTACGGAGGGACGGCGGCGGTGGGTGTGGCCGGCCGTCGGGGTTCTTGTCCTGCTGTTTCAGGATGGACCTGGGGGGTGTCGGGCGCATCGCGGGGCTGTGGGCTATCAGGTGCTCGGGGTGGGGGCTGGGGGCGGGGGGTTTCGCAGCCCGGCGGTGCGGGGTGCCGCTGCGCCCGCCCTTCCCCAAGCTCTCGGCTTCGCTCGAGCAGGGGGACCCCCATCGCCCTTGGCGGCACGCATGCCCGCAGCGGGGGTGCGGGGCCGACAAGGCGTCGGTATCGGGGGGTTTGGGGCGGGCGTAGCGTAGGGGCATGACGACGTACGGATCTTTTCCCGGTACTCGGCCGCGGCGGCTGCGGAGCAACCCCGTGATGCGTCGGATGGTCGCCGAGACCCGGCTGCACCCTGCCGATCTCATTCTTCCGGCCTTCGTGCGGGAGGGCATCGGCGAGCCCGTGCCGATCGCCGCCATGCCGGGGGTCGTGCAGCACACCCGGGACAGTCTGAAGAAGGCCGCCGCGGAGGCGGTCGCCGCGGGGATCTCCGGGATCATGCTGTTCGGCGTGCCGGAGGAGTCGAAGAAGGACGCGCTCGGGACGCCGGGGACCGACCCGGACGGCATCCTCCAGGTCGCCCTGCGGGACGTGCGCGCCGAGGTCGGCGACGACCTGCTCGTCATGTCCGACCTGTGCCTCGACGAGACCACCGATCACGGGCACTGCGGCGTCCTCGACGAGCAGGGCCGGGTCGACAACGACGCGACTCTGGAGCGGTACGCCGAGATGGCCCAGGTGCAGGCCGACGCCGGAGCCCATGTCGTCGGGCCCAGCGGGATGATGGACGGGCAGATCGGGGTCGTCCGCGACGCGCTCGACCAGATCGGGCGGGAGGACGTCGCCATCCTCGCCTACACGGCGAAGTACGCCTCGGCCTTCTACGGGCCCTTCCGGGAGGCCGTCGGCTCGTCCCTGCGAGGGGACCGGAAGACGTACCAGCAGGATCCCGCGAACGTGCGCGAGTCGCTGCGGGAGCTCGCCCTCGACCTGGAGGAGGGCGCCGACATGGTGATGGTCAAGCCGGCCGGGCCCTACCTGGACATCCTCGCCCGGGTCGCGGACGCCGTGGACGTGCCCGTCGCCGCCTACCAGATCTCCGGCGAGTACTCGATGATCGAGGCCGCCGCCGAGAAGGGCTGGATCGACCGGGACCGGGCGATCATGGAGGCCCTGACCGGCATTCGCCGGGCGGGCGCGCGCAACATCCTCACCTACTGGGCCACCGAAGTGGCCCAGAAGCTCAAGGACCAGTAGGTCCGGGCTGCGGGGGAACGGGACACGGGGGCATGGAGGAACGGTGTCGGAAGGCACGACCGCGGCTGATTTCGCCGCGTTACTGGGGGAGTTGAAGGGGCGCTCGGGGCTGAGCTACGGCGTGCTCGCCAAGAGGCTGCACATGAGTACGTCCACGCTGCACCGGTACTGCAACGGGGGTGCCGTGCCGACCGCTTACGCGCCGGTGGAGCGGTTCGCCCGGCTCTGCAAGGCGTCAACGGAGGAGCTCGTCGAACTGCACCGGCGGTGGGTGCTGGCGGATGCCGGGCGGGTGCGGAAGGGGAGCGGCCCCTCGGAGGCGACTTCTCCGGAAGTGAATCCAGAAGTGGCTTCTCCAGCAGTGGCCACTCCAGCAGTGGCCACTCCAGAAGTGGCCTCCCCAAAGGGGCCCGCGCGGCGGCGTCCCCGCCGTGCCCTGCTCGCCGGTCTCGCCGCGGCCGTGGCCCTCGGCGGGGTCGGTCTCGCCGTGGCCGTTCCCTCCGGCTGGACGGGCGACGAGGGGCGGCGCGGCACAGCGGTCTCCGGCGGTGGTGGCGGGCCGGAAAGGGAGGGCCCGGCGGCTTCCGTCGGGTCCTCGGCCGGTTCGTCCTCCGCGGGCGCTGAAGACAAGGGCAAGGGGAAGGACCAGGAGAAGAAGGGGAAGGGGGAGCGGACCGCCTCCGGGGCCCCCACCTCGGCCTCCCCCGGCGGCCGCAGCGGCAGCGGCAGCGCCGGCGGTGACCGGCCCCCGCGTGACACCGCCCCTGCCTCCCCTCCCCTCACCGTGGACACGGAACCGCACGCCTGGGAGGACCCGTGTTCCCAGCGCTATCTGATCGATCTGCCGCCGGGGCGGGTCGGACCTCCGCCGCCCGAGCAGGACGCGCCCGGCTGGGTGGCCGCGACGGGGGCCGTGCCGTCGGGGGAGCAGTTCCTGAAGCTGACCGTGCAGGGGAAGGGTGAAGAGACCGTGGTCCTCAAGGGGCTGACGGTCCGTATGGCCGGGAAGAGGGCGCCGCTCGCCTGGAACGACTACGCCATGGGGTATCCGGGTGTCGGCTGCGGCGGTGGTGTGCCGACCCGGTTCTTCACGGTCGCCCTCGACGCCGCGCGCCCCGGTGTCGTACCCGAGGCGGGGCACGCGAACTTCCCGTTCAAGGTGAGTGAGTCCGACCCGGAGGCGTTCTACATCCGGGCCGACGCCTCCGCGTACGACGTCAGGTGGTACCTGGAGCTGCGCTGGTCCAGCGGCGACCGGTCCGGCACGCTGACCGTGGACGACCGCGGCCGGCCCTTCCGCACGAGCGGCAACAACGGGCGCCCGGCGTACGAGTTTCCGCTGGGCGGCGAGAAGTGGGTCGAGGAGGGGACGACGGAGTAGTCCCGGGCACCATCAAATCCGTTGAACCGTTAGGTTGTTGACCGTCGTAGTGGTTGTCGATTGAACCACCTACTTTCAGGGAGACGTCGATGTCCGGTGCCCTCAGCCAGGATCCCGCCGAGCTGCAGAGGAGGATCGACAGCAGCAAGGCGCACCCGGCCCGGGTCTACGACGTCTTCCTCGGCGGCAAGGACCACTACCCCGCCGACCGGAACGCGGCCGCCGCCGCGCTGGCCGCCAACCCGCGCGGGTACCTCGATGTACGGCACAACCGCGACTTCCTCCGGCGCGCGGTGACCGCACTCGTGGAGCAGGACGGCATCCGGCAGTTCCTCGACATCGGGACCGGGCTGCCCACCGCCGAGAACGTGCACCAGATCGCGCAGCGCGTCGCGCCCGAGTCGCGGGTCGTGTACGTCGACAACGACCCGGTGGTGCTCGCGCACGCGCGCGCCCTGCTGACCAGCGGCCCCGAGGGGCGTACGGACTACATCGACGCCGATCTGCGCGACCCGGCCCGCATCCTCGAACAGGCCGCCAAGACCCTGGACTTCGGCCGGCCGGTCGCGCTCTGCCTCGTCGCGATCCTGCACTTCGTCGCGGACGAGGAGGCGTATCCGCTGGTGAGCGGCCTGCTCGACGAGCTGCCCGAGGGCAGCCGGCTGGTGCTGAGCCATCTCACCGAGGACCTCAACCCTGAGAACATCCGCGCGGTCCAGCGGACGTACACCGAGCGCGGGTTCACCTTCGTGCTGCGCTCCCGGGCCGACGTCGAGCGGTTCTTCACGGAGAACGGGCTGGAGATCGCCGACCCGGGGGTCGTCCCCGCGCACCGCTGGCGGCCCGACCACGCCGCGCCCGTCCCCGAGCAGCCGGAGGAGTCCTTCCTCGCCGGACTGGAGGAGATCGAGAAGGTGCGCTACCGCGACATCAACGACGTCACGGACGCGGACATCAACGTGTACGCGGCGATCGGCGCCAAGGGCGGCTGAGGCGCCGGTCCCCGGGGGCGGTCCCAGGGCCGGCCTCCGTGCCGGCCCGGTGTCCGGATCCCGGAAACCTGCTTGTAGGCGGCACGTATCTCTTTAGGCTGCGGTTACCAGGCGTCACCGCAGCCGAAGGAGCCGTGTCATGACCGTCGCCGAGCCCCCGCCCACCCGCTCTTGCGTGCCCCCGCTCGCCGCACGGGCCCGGGCCGTCGGAGGCTCGCCCGTACGGGACATCCTCGCCGTCACCGCCCGCCCCGAGGTGATCAACTTCGCGGGCGGGCTCCCGGCACCGGAGCTGTTCGACGCCAAGGGCATCGCCGCCGCGTACGAGGCGGTGCTCGCCGAGGCGCCCGCGCGGGCGCTGCAGTACTCCACGACCGAGGGCGAACCCGCGCTGCGGGACGCGCTCGCCGCCCGCACCACCGCGCGCGGCCTGCCGACCGGGCCCGACGACCTGCTCGTCACCACCGGCAGCCAGCAGGCCCTCTCCCTGCTGGCCACCGCCCTCGTCGAACCCGGGGACACCGTCCTCGTCGAGAACCCCTGCTATCTGGCGGCACTCCAGGCCTTCAGCTTCGCCGGGGCGCGGGTGCTGGCCGTGCCCGGTGACGAGCACGGCGTCGACCCCGGGGCACTGGAGGAACTCGTCGTGCGCGAGCGGCCCAAGCTGCTCTACACCGTGCCCACCTTCCAGAACCCCACCGGCCGGACCCTGCCCGCAGGGCGACGCGCCGCCGTGGCCGCCGTCGCCGCCCGGCACGGACTGTGGATCGTCGAGGACGACCCCTACGGTGAGCTGCGCTACGAGGGTGAACGCCTGCCGTGGATCGCCGCCCACCCGGGCGCCGAGGACCGGACCGTGCTGCTCGGCAGCTTCTCCAAGGTCATGGCGCCCGGGCTGCGGCTGGGCTGGCTGCGGGCACCCGGGGAGCTGCGGCGCGCCTGCGCCGTCGCCAAGCAGGCCGCCGACCTGCACACCCCGACGGTCAACCAGCTCGCCGCGGCCCGCTACCTCGCCGACAACGACCTGGACGCCCATGTCGCCCGTGTCGCCGGCGTGTACCGCGAACGCCGCGACGCGATGCTCTCCGGACTCGCCGCGGCGCTGCCCACGGGGTCGGTCTGGAACCGGCCCGAGGGCGGCATGTTCCTCTGGGCGCGCCTGCCGGAGCCGTACGACACGACGGCCCTGCTGCCGCGGGTGGTCCGGCAGAACGTGGCCTACGTGCCCGGTGCGCCCTTCTACGCGGGGCCGCCCGACCGGACGACTTTGAGGCTCTGCTTCGTGACGCAGACGCCGGCGGAGATCGGGGAGGGGCTGCGCAGGCTGGGGGAGGGGCTCAGTCCCACCAGAAGTGCCACACCGGCCGGTTGAGGACCTGGTGCTCGGCGTAGGCCCGCAGGGTCGGGTCCGCGCCCTGGTGGATGTTGTCCGGGCAGAACGCGAAGTGCTCGGCGGCCACGGCTTCCGCCGCGGCCGGGGTGGTGGGCGGCGTGGCGACGGACAGCAGCAGGTGGTCGAAGCCGAGGGCGACGACGCGGATGCCGAAGCGGTCCTCCCAGGAGCGGAGCACCGCGCTGAGGCGGGCGGTGTCGCCCTCGTGGTTCGCCGGGCCCGTCCAGCCGATCGCCGCCGGGACGTCCGCGCTGCGGCGGGCCGGGACGAGGGCGAGGCGGGGCTCCTTGAGGGGGCCGCCGTCCTCCAGCAGGGTGTCCGCGAGGTCGCCGGCCGTGGTGTCCGGGTCCCGGTCCGGGCCGGCGGGCTCGGCCGTGCCGGGCCAGGGGGCGCCTTCCTCGGCATGTTCCTCCCAGTACTCCGCCAGCACCTCCTCGGCGTCGTGGTCCCCGGGGTAGGACACCTCGCCGGGCATCAACTGCCAGCGGTCGGGGCCGCCATGGCCGTCGCCCGTCTCCAGGAGCACCGGCAGGAGTCCCGCACGGCGCGCCGGCTCCAGGGCCGCCCAGCCGCCCGGAAGGGCCCGCCCGTCCGCGCACCACAGCAGCGGCTCGTGCCAGGGGCCCTCGTCGGTGGTGTCGACCAGCGCACCGGCCGGGAGCCGGAGACCGAGGGAGTCGCCGCTCGGGTCTGCCGCCAGCTTCGGCAGCGGATTGGGAAGAGTCGCCATGGGGGTGACTGTAGAACCGGGCACTGACAATCCGACCGGTCCGGCGGACCCCGTACGGGAAGACGTAGCGGACAGAACCTGGCCTAGTGGTGCCCTACCGTCCGGGCATGACCACTTCCCCGGAGAAGACGGACCTGCTGGCCGCGTTCGCGGAGCAGCGCGCGTTGCTGCTGATCACCCTGCAAGGACTCACCGACGAACAGGCCGCGCGGCGCACGACCGTAAGCGAGCTGACCCTCGGCGGGATCGTGAAGCACCTGGCCCAGGGAGAGGAGACGTGGACGCAGATCATGACCAAGGGCGACGGTGAACTGCCCGACGGCATGCTCGACATGGGGCAGTACCGGATGGCCGGCGGCGACACGCTCCCCGCACTGCTGGAGCGCTACGCACGGGCCGCGCACGCCACCGAAGAGGCGGTGGCCGCGCTGCCGGACCTGGACGTCGGCGTGCCGCTGCCGAAGACGCCCTGGTCGCCGCCGGAGCCCCAGTACTGGTCCGCGCGCCGGATCCTGCTGCACCTGATCAAGGAGACCGCCCAGCACGCCGGACACGCCGACATCATCCGGGAGGCCCTGGACGGCGCGAGCACCACGGCCCGGCGCTGACCATCAGACGCGGGCGTCGAAGCACTCGCGGCCGCCACCGGCCACCGGGCGGAAGCAGGCCTGGATCGTCGTACCGGGCCTCGCCTCCGTCATGGGCGTGTACACGTAGGACTGCGCGGCGACGCCGTCCCCGATCCTCGCGGAGTGCGCGGGGCCGCCGTCGGCCGCGTTCAGTTCCAGGCGGTCGCCGATCCGGGTGCTCCACATCCTCGCCCAGCCCGCGCCGCACCGGGCGCTGTAGCGCAGTTCGAGGTGGGCTCCGCCGGCCGTGCGGTGCGAGGCGAGGGTGCGCGGGTCCGTGCCGCACTTCATCTGCATCGGGCTCCTGCCCTCACAGCCGGCGGCACGGCAGCGCGGCGACGGCACGGCGGAAGACGGTGCGCCGGGCCCCGAGTCGGCGGACTGGCCCACCAGCAGGACCAGAACCACCGACAGGCCACCCGCCGCCAGGGCGCAGACCGAGGCGATCACCGCCAGGACCGCACCTCCGCCGCCACCGGGCCGTCCGGCCTCCGCCTCGCCGGCCGCGGGCGGGTCCGTGCGCGCCGGCGCCCCGCGGCCGCTCCACTCCGCCTCCGCCAGCTCCCACAGCGCCACACAGCGGCCCTCCGGCTCGCCCGCCAGACGGCACAGCTCCCGCACCGCCTGGCCCGGCGGGAGCGTCTTGCCGTTGAGGTATCGCTCCCAGGACGACTTGCTGAAGGTGGTCTTCGCCGCCAGAGCCGCCAGACTCAGACCGGTGCCGGTTCTCAGCTCCCGCAACGCGGAGACGAGCCGGGCCCGTTCCGGGGGCAGCCCGCCGGGCGGGGTGGACGTCATCCCCGCAGGGCCTTCCAGGTGTGGGGGCCGATGATGCCGTCCACGACCAGACCGGAACGCTTCTGCAGACCCTGGACCGCGCGTCGCGTGTGGGGGCCGAAGATGCCGTCGACGACGCCCGGCGAGAGGCCCGCCTCCCGCAGCAGGCACTGGGCCTCGGCCACCTCGGGGCCGGCGTGCCCCACCGCCAGGACGGCTGTCAGGGTGCGGCTGTTGCCCGCGTACCAGCGGCCGTCGATCCGTTCCGCCCGGCACGTGTACGCCGGGGTCTCCGACCGCTTCGGCGATCCGGGTGCTGCCGTGGCGGAGGCGGTGAGCGGGGCCGCCGCGGCCTCTCCCTCGCCGTCCGTGAGCCGTACGGCCAGCAGGATCGCCGAGCACACGGCCAGCACCAGGGCGACCGAGCCGGCGACGAGCGTGATGCGCAGGGTCCGGCCGTGGTGCCGGGGAGTGTCCGCACCGGCCGGTGCTCTCTGCCCCGTCACCGTGCCGGACGCCTCGCTCGCCACCTCGTGCAGCGCGAGCAGACGCGCCGGGTCCTCACCGCCCAGCCGGGCCATCGCCTCCACGGCCTCCCTGGGCGGAACGCACCTGCCGGACAGGTACCGCTCCCAGGAGGAGGTGCTGTAGCCCGTCTTGGCGGCCAGCTGACGCAGGCTCAGCCCGCTGTGGTCCTTGACCCGGCGCAGTCGCACCACCAACTGCCGTACACGTGGATCCAGTTCTTCGGGCAGCCCTTTCCAACGCGACATGTTCCCCCCACTCGCGTGTCCGGACCGTGGTCAGCGGTCCCGTCACCGCCGCATTCTGCACCAGCATCCACGCGGCTCCCCAGACATCGGTTGCGTTCCCCCCTCCCGCCCCCTACCGATTCGGCCACCGCCCGTAGCGGGCGTCCCGCCGCACCGTCCCGGCGCTCCGTCCCGCCGCAGGTCAGCGCCCGGGACGTCCCACGAGGACGTCACTTCCGCGGCGACTGTGGTGGAGGTGCGGCGCCGGGCGGCAGTCTCGTTGCGGAGCCGGCCGGTGCGGTCGGTCCGTCCACGAAGGGGGAACAACATGCGCATGGCCAAGAAGCTCGCCGTGATGGCCGGGGGCATGGCGCTCACCGGCGGTCTGCTGGCCACGGGCGCGGGCACCGCGGGTGCCGCGCAGGCCGCACCGCAGGCGGCGTCGGACTGTCCGTCGGGCTGGTTCTGCGTCTGGGCCGGCAAGAACTACACCGGTCGCATGCAGAAGGTCGAGGGCAGGAACGCGGACCTCACCGGGTTCGTCGTCTTCCAGGGCTTCAAGTCCTGGTACAACCACGGCAAGTCCTGCGACTACAAGTGGTTCACGGAGAAGAACCACCGTGGCGACAACGGCGTCATCCCGCGGGGGGCCAAGGGGACCGGCGACGCCGTCTGGTTCCAGAAGTCCAACCAGTGGGTCAACTGCCGGTGAGCAGCAGCGCGTGACAACGCCCGAGGGCGGCACTCAACGGGGGAGTGCCGCCCTCGGGGCCTGTCGTCAGGGGCCGGGTGTCAGGGCCGGGTGTCAGAGCCGCTCGGGCGTCCGGATGCCCAGCAGGCCCATGCCCTGGTGCAGGGTGCGGGCCGTGACGTCGCACAGGAACAGGCGGTTCTCGATCTGCTCCTGCGTCTCGGCCTTCAGGACCGGGCACTTGTCGTAGAACGTCGTGTACAGCGACGCCAACTGGTACAGGTACGCCGCCAGCTTGTGCGGGGCGTACTCCGCGGCGGCTTCGAAGACCGTGTCGCCGAAGGCGTCCAGGTGCAGACCGAGCGCCCGCTCCGCCGGGGCGAGTTCGAGCTCCGGGTGCGCGGCCGGCTTCGTCTCGCCCGCCTTGCGCAGGATCGACTGGATCCGGGCGTACGCGTACTGGAGGTAGACGGACGTGTCACCGTTCAGCGACACCATCTGGTCCAGGTCGAACTTGTAGTCCCGGTTCGGCGACGTCGACAGGTCCGCGTACTTCACCGCGCCGATGCCGACCTGCGCGGCCCGCTCCTGGATCTCGTCCTCGGTGAGGTCCCGCGCCTTCTCCCGCACGACCTCGGCGGCCCGCTGCACCGCCTCGTCCAGCAGATCCTCCAGCCGTACGGTCTCGCCCTCACGCGTCTTGAACGGCTTGCCGTCCGCGCCGAGCACCGTGCCGTAGCCCATGTTGTGCGCGGTGACGCCGTCGTTCAGCCAGCCGGCCCGCCGGGCCGTCTCGAAGACCATCTTGAAGTGCAGCGACTGACGGACGTCCACGACGTAGAGCAGGGACGAGGCGTGCAGGTCCTGGACCCGGTTGCGGATCGCCGTCAGGTCGGAGGCCGCGTAGCCGAAGCCGCCATCGGCCTTCTGCACGATCAGCGGGACCGGCTGGTCGTCCTTGCCGCGGATCTCGTCGAAGAACACCACGAGCGCGCCCTCGGAGCGCACCGCGACACCCGTCTCCTCCAGGATGCGGGCGGTCTCGGGCATGCCGTCGTTGTAGGCGGACTCGCCGACGATCTCCTCGTCGCGGATCTCCATGTCGAGCTTCTCGAAGACGGAGTAGAAGTAGACCTTCGACTCGTCCACGAACTGCTGCCACAGTTCGAGCGTCTCCTTGTCACCGGACTGGAGGGCGACGACCCGCTTGCGGGCCCGCTCCTTGAACTCCTCGTCCGCGTCGAAGAGCGCACGCGACGCCTTGTACACCCGGTTCAGGTTGCTCATCGCCTGCTCGCCGTCCACGTCGGCCGCGGGGGCCAGCTCGCCGGGGTGCTCGAACAGGTACTGGATGAGCATGCCGAACTGGGTGCCCCAGTCGCCGATGTGGTGCCGGCCGATCGTCTTCTCGCCGGTGAAGTCGAGCATGCCGCGCAGGGCGTCGCCGATGACCGCCGACCGCAGATGGCCGACGTGCATCTCCTTCGCCACGTTCGGCTGGGCGTAGTCGACGACCGTGATGCCCGCGTTCTCCTTCAGCGGCACGCCGAGACGCTCGCCGTCCGCGTGCCGCGCGGCGAGGTTCTCGGTGATCGCCCGGTCGGCGATCGTGATGTTGAGGAAGCCGGGGCCGGAGACCTCGACGTCCTTGATCACGTCAGCGGTGACGATGTTGCCGACGACCTCCGTCGCCAGTTCCCGGGGGTTCGACTTGGCCTTCTTGGCGAGGGCCAGAATCCCGTTGGCCTGGAAGTCGGCCCGGTCGCTACGTCGCAGCAGCGGGTCGGCGTCGGCCTCCGGCCGGGTGGCCGACAGGGCGTTCGCGAGACGCTGCTGGACTTGATCGGTGAGCGACGTGACCGAGGTCATGGGATGGGTGCCGTTCTCCTCGTGGGAATCGATAGACACGCTCAGTATCCCACGGGGGGTAAAGCGGTTTTCGCGGGCGGGATGCCGTCTGGGAGAATGGGCACCGGCCGTTGACCGTACGGCTGCCCTGGAGAAAGAAGGACGTGCCGATCGTGGCTCAGAGCACCGAGACCACCGACTGGGTCTCCCGTTTCGCGGATGAGGTCATCGAGGAGTCGGAGCGTCGGGCCCCGGGCAAACCCGTCGTCGTCGCGTCCGGACTCTCCCCGTCCGGCCCCATCCACCTCGGGAACCTGCGCGAGGTCATGACCCCGCACCTGGTCGCCGACGAGATCCGCCGCCGGGGCCACCAGGTGCGCCACCTGATCTCCTGGGACGACTACGACCGGTACCGCAAGGTGCCCAAGGGCATCGCCGGGGTCGACGAGGAGGCCTGGGAGGAGCACATCGGCAAGCCCCTGACGTCCGTCCCGGCGCCGAAGGGCTCCTCGTACCCGAACTGGGCCGAGCACTTCAAGGCCGCGATGATCGAGTCGCTGGCCGAGCTGGGCGTGGAGTTCGACGGGATCAGCCAGACCGAGCAGTACACCTCCGGCGTGTACCGCGAGCAGATCCTGCACGCCATCAAGCACCGCGGCGACATCGACGCGATCCTCGACCAGTACCGCACGAAGAAGGCCCCGGCCAAGAAGCAGCAGGGGCAGAAGCCGGTCGACGAGGCCGAGCTGGAGGCCGCCGAGGGCTCCGGCGCGGCCGGTGAGGACGACGGCAGCTCCACCGCCGCCGGTTACTTCCCGTACAAGCCGTACTGCGGCAACTGCGAGAAGGACCTGACCACCGTCACCGCCTACGACGACGACTCCACCGAGCTGACGTACGCCTGCACCGCGTGCGGCTTCTCCGAGACGGTCCGGCTGAACGAGTTCAACCGCGGCAAGCTGGTCTGGAAGGTCGACTGGCCGATGCGGTGGGCGTACGAGGGCGTCGTGTTCGAGCCGAGCGGTGTCGATCACTCCTCTCCCGGGTCGTCGTTCCAGGTGGGCGGGCAGATCGTCGGCATCTTCGGCGGCAAGCAGCCCATCGGGCCGATGTACGCCTTCGTCGGCATCAGCGGGATGGCGAAGATGTCGTCCTCGCGCGGTGGCGTGCCGACCCCGGCGGACGCCCTGAAGATCATGGAACCGCAGCTGCTGCGCTGGCTGTACGCCCGCCGGCGGCCCAACCAGTCCTTCAAGATCGCCTTCGACCAGGAGATCCAGCGGCTCTACGACGAGTGGGACAAGCTGGACGCCAAGGTCGCCGACGGCAGCGCCCTGTCGGCCGACGCGGCCGCGCACGCGCGCGCGGTGGGCACGGCCGCCGGTGAGCTGCGGCGCACGCCCCGGCCGCTGCCGTACCGGACGCTGGCGTCCGTCGCGGACATCACCGCCGGGCATGAGGACCAGGCGCTGCGCATCCTCAGCGAGCTCGACCCGGACCAGCCGCTGACCTCGCTCGACGAGGCCCGCCCGCGGTACGACCGGGCCGAGGCCTGGATCAACACGCACGTCCCCGCCGACCAGCGGACCATCGTGCGCGACGAGCCGGACACCGAGCTGCTGAAGTCGCTCGACGAGCAGGGCCGCGAGTCGCTGCGGCTGCTGCTCGACGGGCTGGCCGAGCACTGGTCGCTCGACGGTCTGACGCACCTGGTGTACGGCGTGCCGAAGGTGCAGGCAGGGTTCTCCGCCGACGCCACGCCCAAGGAGCTGCCGCCGGAGATCAAGACGGCCCAGCGGTCCTTCTTCGCCCTGCTGTACCACCTGCTGGTGGGCCGGGACACGGGTCCGCGGCTGCCCACGCTGCTGCTGGCGGTGGGGCAGGAGCGGGTTCGGCACCTGCTCGGTGCGTAGGCGGTGACGGAGAAGGGGCCCTCGTGAGCGAGGGCCCCTTCTCTTGTGGCGTCTTCTCTTGTGGCGTCTTACGCGATGTGGTCCTCTTCCAGTTCCGCCGTGTGGCGCTTCTGGAAGCGTTCCGCGAGGGACTTCAGTTCCCCGGGGCTCAGCGTCGTGCCGTAGGTGGCCTGGATGTTGTCGCCGAGGGCGCGGGGTGTGGGGTAGCTGCCGTCTATCGACTGGCGGAACACCTGGTAGTACGCCTCCTCGTCCGGCTCGGGGGCCGGCGGGGTGCCGCCGCCGTCACCCAGTTCACGGGTGCGGTTCGGGCCCACCGGGATGGGGAAGCTGCCGGTGTCCTCCGGGGAGGGCGCCCGGTCGTACTCGGGCTGGTACTGCTCGGCCTCCTGCTGTTCGGCGATCCACTGGGCGTAGTGCTCGGCGGGGTCGTAGTCGGGGTTGTAGCCGCCCTGGTACTCGACCTCGCGGGGGGTGTTGAACCAGGGACTCTGTTCCGGTTCCGGTTCGGGTTCCGGGTACTCGGCGTCGTGGTTGCTCTCCAGCTCAGGGCGCTGTCCGCCGGGGGGCGCCGCCCTCTGCGGGTCGGGCGCCGGCCCGACGGCACGATGGCCCGTGGCCAGGTCGGCCTGCGGCGGGGGCGGGGGTATCAGCGCCGGCTCGATGCCCGCCGCCGCCAGCCCCGCCGGGGCGGTCTCCGCCAGGGGAACCCCGTAGCGCGCCAGCCGCAGCGGCATCAGGGACTCCACCGGGGCCTTCCTGCGCCAGGCCCGCCCGAAGCGGGAGCGCAGCCGGGCCTGGTAGACGAGACGTTCCTGCTCCAGCTTGATGACCTGGTCGTAGGAGCGGAGCTCCCAGAGCTTCATGCGGCGCCAGAGGAGGAACGTCGGCACGGGGGAGAGGAGCCACCGGGTGAGGCGGACGCCCTCCATGTGCTTGTCGGCGGTGATGTCGGCGATACGGCCGATCGCGTGCCGGGCCGCCTCGACCGAGACCACGAACAGGATCGGGATCACCGCGTGCATGCCCACACCGAGCGGATCCGGCCACGCGGCAGCGCCGTTGAAGGCGATCGTCGCCGCCGTCAGCAGCCACGCCGTCTGCCGCAGCAGGGGGAACGGGATCCTGATCCAGGTGAGCAGCAGATCCAGGGCCAGCAGGACGCAGATGCCCGCGTCGATGCCGATCGGGAAGACGTAGGAGAAGTTCCCGAAGCCCTTCTTCAGGGCCAACTCGCGGACCGCCGCGTACGAACCGGCGAAACCGATGCCGGCGATGACCACGGCACCGGCCACCACCACGCCGATGAGAACGCGGTGCATCCGAGTCAGTTGGATTGGCGCGGCCACCCGTACTCCCCTCCCCTTGCCTGTTGTTGCGCGCAACAGGGTGGCACACATGTGCGGAGGACGGGTGGCCGGTTCCCGTCGGGACGGTTCAGCTCTTCGACGCGGGCTTCTTCGACGGCGTGGCCGAGGCGCCCTTCGAGGGCTTGTCCGACGCCTCCTTGGAAGGCGCCTTCGAGGCCGGCTTCGACGCCGACGCGGACGGGTCACCACCCGCCTTGCCGCCGCCTTCGCCGTTCGCCTCGGACACCGCGCCCACCGCCTCCTTGGCGGCCTTCTTCGCGTCCTTCAGCATGTCCGAGCCGCTCGGCGTCTTGTCGCCGGCCAGACCCGCGCCGTAGTAGTCCAGCGTGACCACGACGTTCTCGACGCGCGCCACGACCGTCTGCTGCTTGAAGGTGCCTTCCTTCTTCTTCAGGTCGTAGTGCACGGCCGTCGCCTGGTCGCCCGTGCCGGCCACCGGCTCCGTCTTGACGCTCTTGGCGCCCTCGACGGCCTGGGCCTCCTGGACCTGCTTCTCGAAGTGCTCCTGGGCCAGCTTGTCCGCCGGGCCACGGGTGACGTCCGATTCGAAGCGCAGCATCGACACGTTCAGCCAGCGGAACTGCGAGCCCTTCACGCCGTTGTTGTCGAGGCTGTTCCAGGAGCAGCTGCCGCGGGTCGAGATGTCGTCCGACTTGCCCTCCTTGCCGGACTTGCCCTTCGGGACGAGGTCCTCCAGCGTCTTCTTGGAGAGCACCTTGCACGGCTCCGGCAGCTTGCCGTACGCCGCCGCCTGCACCGTCGGCGAGGGCTTCGCCGATGCCGACGCCGCGGCCTTCGCGGCCTTGTCCGTGCTGTCGCCGGAGCCGGAGTCCGAGGAGCAGCCGGCGGCGACCAGCATCACGGGGACGGCGGCCGCGCAGACAAGGACGCGGTTGCGGCGCTTCGCTCGCTGGTCTCTCCCCCAGTGCCTAAACGGCCTGGGTGGTGCCCCCACTTCTCGCTGTGCTTGTCGCTGCATGGTTCCTTCACTCATGACGCTCGTGGTTCCCTGCGGTCGGAACGGGTCCGAGTGGTCACCGTACGCGGTGAGGCAACCGTGTGTTCTTCCTTCGCGTGCTTTGCGGGCAGGGGTGAAGGGGCCGTGAAGAGGCCTCAGTCGCCCAGCGAATCGGCCAGCTGGGAGGCGAGTTTCTGCGCCCTGTCCTGCATTTCCTTGCTGTCCGGCACGACGCCGACGGTCGTCGGCTGCTCCGCGTACTCGATGGTCACGATGACGTTGGACGTGCGGAACGCCACAGTCACCGTGCGCTGCTTGGCCGTCGAACCGGAACTGCTCAGCCCGTCGTCGAGGAACGCCTCGTCGCCGAGATCCTCCAGCACCCGGGGCTGCAGCTCGGTCGGCGTCACCGAGGGCGCCGCCGAGGGCGAGGAGGAACCGGACGAGGAGGGGGAGCCGCTGGGGGAGGCGGCCGAACCGCTCGCCGGGGCGCTGCCGGAGGCCGCCGTCTCGGTGGCCGTCGGGACCGGCAGGTGGGCCGACGCCTCCTGCTCCGCGAACAGCTGCTCGGCCTGACTGTCGTCGCTGACGGCGTTGTCGTAGGAGACGACCCGCTCGAAGTCGATCAGCAGATGGTCGGTGGCCGCGGCGGAGTCCACCTTCCAGCGGCAGCCGACCTTGCGGTCGGTGTCGAACGTGGTCGTCGGCTCGCCCTCGTAGGCCGTCTCGCGCTGCTTCTCGTCGCTGATCTGCCGGATGCCGGGGAGGAGTTCGTCGAGCGTGCTCTCGCCGACCTCGGCGCAGGGGTCGGGCAGGGTGCGGTAGCGGCCGGGCTCGGCGGCGGGTGATGCCGTGCCCGTGTCGTCGGCGTTGGAGCCGTCCGTCGGGCCGTCGTCGGCCGAGCCGCCGGTGCAGCCGGCCAGTACCGCCGCGAGGAGCACGGCGATACCGGGTACGCACGCCTTTCGTTGCACGTGGTGGCTCCCCTCGGTACGGATATTGGCTTGCCGCCGTACGGCGGGCGATGAACACAATGTGTATCGCACGCACTGCCGTGGACGCCGGTCCGATTTCCCTTTCGTCGACCTTGGCTCCGGTATTTGCTGTTGAGGACTTCTGTTCGACTACGGGGGATTGAGGGCGTTATGTCGTATGTAGAGATACCGGGTGCGAAGGTGCCGATCCGGATGTGGACCGACCCGGCCTCGGTCGAGGAGGGCGCGCTCCAGCAGCTCCGGAACGTCGCCACGCTGCCGTGGATCAAGGGTCTGGCGGTCATGCCCGACGTGCACTACGGCAAGGGTGCGACGGTCGGCTCGGTCATCGCGATGCGGGGTGCGGTGTGCCCGGCGGCGGTGGGCGTCGACATCGGCTGCGGAATGTCGGCCGTGCGGACGTCGCTGACGGCGAACGACCTGCCCGGCGACCTGTCCCGGCTGCGGTCGAGGATCGAGCAGGCTATCCCGGTGGGCCGGGGGATGCACGACGACCCGGTGGATCCGGCGCGGTTCCATGGGCTGGCCACCGCGGGGTGGGACGACTTCTGGTCGCGGTTCGGCGGGGTGGCGGAAGCGGTCAAGTTCCGTCAGGAGCGCGCCACCAAGCAGATGGGAACGCTCGGCGGAGGAAACCACTTCGTCGAGGTTTGCACAGATACGACCGGTTCTGTCTGGCTGATGCTGCACTCCGGTTCCCGGAACATCGGCAAGGAACTGGCCGAGCACCACATCGGCGTGGCCCAGAAGCTCCCGCACAACCAGGGCTTGGTCGACCGCGACCTCGCGGTCTTCATCGCGGACACCCCGCAGATGGCGGCCTACCGCAACGACCTGTTCTGGTCGCAGGAGTACGCGAAGCACAACCGCTCGATCATGATGGCGCTCCTGAAGGACGTGGTCCGCAAGGAGTTCAAGAAGGCCAAGCCGACCTTCGAGCCGGAGATCAGCGCGCACCACAACTACGTGGCCGAGGAGCGCTACGACGGGATGGACCTGCTCGTGACCCGCAAGGGCGCGATCCGGGCCGGCTCCGGCGAGTACGGGATCATCCCGGGCTCCATGGGCACGGGTTCGTACATCGTGAAGGGACTCGGCAACGCCAAGTCCTTCAACTCCGCCTCGCACGGCGCGGGCCGGCGCATGAGCCGCAACGCGGCCAAGCGCCGGTTCACCACGAAGGACCTGGAGCAGCAGACCCAGGGTGTGGAGTGCCGCAAGGACTCCGGCGTCGTCGATGAGATCCCCGGCGCGTACAAGCCGATCGAGCAGGTCATCGACCAGCAGCGGGACCTCGTGGAGGTCGTGGCGAAGCTGAAGCAGGTCGTCTGCGTGAAGGGCTGACCCGCCCCGGTCCTACGCCTCCCGGTGCACCTTGGTGTTGGACGCCTGGGCGCGGGGGCGCAGGACGAGGAGGTCGACGTTGACGTGGGCGGGGCGGGTGACCGCCCATGTGATCGTCTCGGCCACGTCGTCGGCGGTGAGGGGTTCGGCGACGCCCTGGTAGACCTTCTCCGCCTTCTCCTTGTCGCCGCCGAAGCGGGTCAGGGCGAACTCGTCCGTCTTGACCATGCCGGGGGCGATCTCGATGACGCGGACCGGCTGTCCGACGATCTCCAGGCGGAGGGTCTCGGCGAGGACGTGGGCGCCGTGCTTGGCGGCGACGTAGCCACCGCCGCCCTCGTAGGTGCCGTGGCCGGCGGTGGAGGAGACGACCACGACCGTTCCGTCGCCGCTCGCGACCAGCTTGGGCAGCAGGGCCTGGGTGAGGTTGAGGGTGCCGATGACGTTCGTCTCGTACATCCGGCGCCAGTCGGCCGGGTCGCCGGTCGCGACCGGGTCTGCGCCGAGCGCGCCGCCCGCGTTGTTGACCAGCACGCCGATCGTCTTGAACGCCGTGGCGAACTCGTCGACGGCTGCGCGGTCGGTGACGTCGAGGGCGTACGCCGTGGCCTGGTGGCCGGCCTTGGTGATCTCCTCGGCCAGGGCCTCGATGCGGTCCTTGCGGCGCGCGGTGAGGACGACGCGGTAGCCCGCCGCGGCGAGCTGCCGGGCCGTGGCGGCGCCGATCCCGCTGCTCGCACCCGTGACGACGGCGATGCGGGAGGCTGCGGGCGGGGCTGCGGTGGCCATGGGTGCTCCTCGGGTCCTCGGACGTGCGGGGGCCCGGCGTGCGTGTCGGGCCCGCGGCCAGGATAGGCGGGCCCCGCGGTGGGAGAATGAGACCGGGTGGTCCCCTGTTCTCCCGGAGGCGATCATGGGCGAGGCACGTGAGGTCATGGACCGGCTCACGGACGCGGTCACCGCACACACCGATCTGAAGGTCGTCGGCGAGCTCTACGCCGAGGACGCGGTCGCCTTCACGCCCGACGAGGGCGAGCTGCGCGGACGCGACAGCATCGTCGAGTACTGGCGGACGATGACGGAGGCGGTTCCCGGCGCGACGTTCGAGGTGCTGCACTCCTACGAGGCCGGTGACACGGCCATCGACGAGGGGATCTACCGCGGCCGCAACACCGGGCCGCTGGAGCTGCCAGGCGGCGAGACGCTGCCGCCGACGCAGAAGGAGGTCCGGATCCGCGGGGTGGACATCGCCACGGTGAAGGACGGACGGATCGTCGACTACCGGTTGTACTTCGACGAGATGGACTTCCTCGGGCAGTTGGGGCTGCTGCCCGACGAGCCGTTCTGAGGCTCCCTGGGGCCGGTCAGTTTCCCCGCGGGGCGTACATGATGACCGCCATGCCGGCGAGGCAGACCAGGGCGCCCGTGATGTCCCAGCGGTCGGGGCGGTAGCCGTCCGCGACCACGCCCCACAGGATCGAACCGGCGACGAAGATCCCGCCGTACGCGGCGAGGACGCGGCCGAAGTGGGCGTCGGGCTGGAACGTCGCGACGAAGCCGTAGGCGCCGAGCGCGAGGACGCCACCGGCCGCCCAGAGCCAGCCCTTGTGTTCGCGCACGCCCTGCCAGACGAGCCAGGCGCCGCCGATTTCGAGGAGGGCGGCGAGGGCGAAGAGAGCGGCGGAGCGCAGGACGGACATGGCGGTCAGCTTCGCATGTGCGCCCGTTGACGCCGGGTGTCAGTCGCCGGGGTTGCCGGCGTCGTAGCGCTCGCGGGCGTCCTTGACCTCGTCGAAGTGGTTCTCCGCCCAGTCCTTCACGGCCGTGAGCAGCAGGGCCAGATTGTGGCCCAGGGGCGTGAGTTCGTAGTCCACGCGGACCGGGACGGACGGGGTGACGGTGCGGGTGAGGAGGCCGTCGCGCTCCAGTGAGCGCAGGGTCTGGGTGAGCATCTTGGGGCTGACGCCGGCGATCTTGCGGCCGAGGTCGCTGTAGCGCAGGGGGCCCGGGGCGAGCGCGGACACCACGAGGCTGACCCACTTGTCGCTGATGCGGTCCAGGAGCTGGTTGGTGGGGCAGCCCTTCAGGAAGGCGTCGTACTCGATGCGGGCCTGCTCGCGCCGCTGGGCCGCCGTCATGGTCGCCATGGCTCACCTCCGGGGTACGTACGCACTCGTGGGTAACTACTTACCGATGGATAGTAACTCTTCCTAGGGTTGTGCGCAGTGGCCGGGAGGACGTCCCGGACAGCGACGATCCAGGGAGCTGTGCTGTGCGTGCTGTAGTGGTGAACTCGTTCGGTGGGCCGGAGGCCGTGGAGGTCGTGGAGACCGAGGTGCCCCGGCCGGGTGCGGGCCAGGTGCAGATCAAGGTCGCGGCGGCCTCGCTGAATCCGGTGGACGCGGGGGTGCGGGCCGGTGTCTTCGGGGGTGCGGGGGAGCGGATCGGGCTCGGCTGGGACGTCGCCGGGACGGTGGACGCGGTGGAAGACGCCGGTGCCTGGGGCATCGGGGACGAGGTGGTGGCACTCCACTACGGCGCGGTCAAGCCGCTGGGCACGCATGCCGAGTACGTCGTCGTGGACGCGGCCGCCGTGGCCCCGGCGCCCGCCTCGGTGGACGCCGTTCACGCGGCGACCCTGCCGCTGAACGCGCTGACCGCCGCGCAGGCCCTGGACCGGCTGGAGCTGACGCCGGGCCGCTCGTCGCTGCTGGTGACGGGTGCGGCCGGGGCGGTCGGCGGCTACGCGGTCCGGCTGGCCGTGCACCGGGGTATAGCGGTGACCGGGCTGGCACGCGAGGGGGACGAGGCGTTCGTGCGGTCCCTGGGGGCCCGGCACGTCACGGGCGACGCGGTCGCGGACCGGGGCTTCGACGCGGTGCTGGACGCCGCCGTCCTCGGCGAGCCGGCGCTGGCGTGGGTGCGGGACGGGGGCCGGTACATCGGTGTCATCCCGCACGCCGAGCCCGCCCCGGTGCGGGGGGTGGCGACCGGTGCGGTCGAGGTGAGCGCCGACGGGGCCCGGCTGGCGGAGCTGGTGCGGCTGCTGGACGAAGGGGTGCTGACGACGCGGGTCGCCGAGACCTACGCCCTGGAGGATGCGGCCAAGGCGCACGCCCGGCTGGACGAGGGCGGAGTGCGCGGGCGGCTGGTGCTCGTGCCCTGACGGGGCGCGGTCGTCGCGGTGGATGCACGGCCTCGCCGCGGCGCGGACCGTGCATCCAGTGCATCCACCGGCCCTGCGCCCCAGGTGGGGGAATAGCCCCACGTGGCCCACCGTTCCCCAGGTATAGTTGAAGCGTAAACAACCTGGAGGGTGAGCGACCATGCAGTTCGGGATCTTCAGCGTCGGCGACGTCACGCCCGACCCCACGACCGGCCGGACGCCCACGGAGCGCGAGCGGATCAAGGCCATGGTCGCCATCGCGCTGAAGGCCGAGGAGGTCGGACTCGACGTCTTCGCGACCGGCGAGCACCACAACCCGCCCTTCGTGCCCTCGTCGCCGACCACGATGCTCGGCTACGTCGCGGCCCGCACCGAGCGGCTGATCCTCTCCACGGCCACGACCCTGATCACCACCAACGACCCGGTGAAGATCGCCGAGGACTTCGCGATGCTCCAGCACCTGGCCGACGGCCGGGTGGACCTCATGCTGGGACGCGGGAACACCGGCCCGGTCTACCCCTGGTTCGGGCAGGACATCCGCCAGGGCATCAACCTCGCCGTCGAGAACTACGCCCTGCTGCACCGGCTGTGGCGCGAGGACGTCGTCGACTGGGAGGGGAAGTTCCGCACGCCCCTGCAGGGCTTCACGGCAACGCCCCGCCCGCTGGACGGCGTACCGCCCTTCGTCTGGCACGGCTCGATCCGCTCGCCGGAGATCGCCGAGCAGGCCGCGTACTACGGCGACGGCTTCTTCCACAACAACATCTTCTGGCCGGCCGACCACACCCGGCGCATGGTCGAGCTGTACCGGACGCGGTACGCCCACTACGGGCACGGCACGCCCGAGCAGGCGATCGTCGGGCTCGGCGGGCACGTGTTCATGCGGAAGAACGCGCAGGACGCGGTGCGCGAGTTCCGGCCCTACTTCGACGTCGCCCCGGTGTACGGGCACGGACCGTCGCTGGAGGACTTCATGGACCAGACGCCGCTGACGGTCGGCTCCCCGCAGCAGGTCATCGAGAAGACGCTGGCCTTCCGCGAGTACGCCGGGGACTACCAGCGCCAGCTGTTCCTGGTCGACCACGCCGGGCTGCCGCTGAAGACCGTGCTGGAGCAGATCGACCTGCTGGGCGAGGAGGTCGTGCCGGTACTGCGCAAGGAGTTCGCCGTGGACCGCCCGGCGGACGTGCCCGACGCCCCCACGCACGCGGCCCGGGTCGCCCGGGACCGAGGGTGAGGGGACGGTAGGGCCCGGCTCCACGGTTGCCCGGCCCCTGGTGAGAGGGCAGTAAGAAGGACGCTCCGGCGCAGCGCATACGGTTCCGGGAACCCCCGGCCTTGGCACACTGGACGCGTGCCCCAAACAGTGCTGCTCGCCGAAGACGACCGCGCCATCCGCAATGCCCTGGAGCGGGCCCTGACCCTGGAGGGCTACCAGGTCATGGCGGTCGCCGACGGGGTCGAGGCGCTGGCGCAGGCCCACCGCAACCGTCCGGACGTGCTCGTCCTGGACGTGATGATGCCCGGCATCGACGGGCTCCAGGTCTGCCGGGTGCTGCGCGCCGAGGGCGACCGGACGCCCGTGCTGATGCTGACGGCCCTGGTGGAGACCGCCGACCGGATCGCCGGCCTGGACGCGGGCGCCGACGACTACGTGGTGAAGCCCTTCGACGTGGAGGAGGTCTTCGCCCGGCTGCGCGCCCTGCTGCGCCGCACCAGCCCCGTGGGCGCCGGGAGCGCACCGGCGGCCGAGGCGACCCGGCCGCTCCCGGAGCGGTTCATCGACGCCGCCGGCATCCGCATGGACCCGCAGGCGCGCCGGGCCTGGCGCGGCGCGCGCGAGCTGGAGCTGACCCGCACCGAGTTCGAGCTGCTGGAACTGCTGGTGCGCAACGCGGGCATCGTCCTCGACCACTCGACGATCTACGACCGCATCTGGGGCTACGACTTCGGGCCCGGCTCGAAGAACCTCGCCGTCTACGTCGGCTACCTGCGCCGCAAGCTCGACGAGCCGGACGCGCCGCAGCTGATCCACACGGTCCGGGGCGTGGGTTACGTGCTGCGGGAGGACTGAGTGGGCCGCCTGCGCCGGCTGCTGGTCGGGCGGCGGCCGGGGCTCGTCTCGCTGCGCACCACCTTCGCGGTGTCCTTCGCGGCGGTGACGGCGGCCGTGACGATCCTGGTCGGCATCCTGTCCTACAGCGCCGCCGCGCGGCTGGTGCGGGTGGACCAGCAGACGGTGTTCGACGAGGTCGTGCAGGATCTGCGCGACGAGGTGCGGCAGAACCGCATGACGCCCGGCGACTTCTCGTCCGCCGCGCCCGGCCACGACCTCGTACGGCCCGCCCGCACCGACGTGCAGGTGCTCGGCCCGGACGGGCACGTCGTCGACCGCGGCAGCCCGGGGCTGCCGGTCACCGGCGCCGACGTGCGGATCGCCGCCGCGGACCCGTCCGGGGAGGTGGCCGAGCACAAGGACGTCGACGTGGGCGACGACGTCTACCGCGTCGCCACCGTCTCCCTCGGCGACGGCCGGGGCGCGGTGCAGGTCGCCCAGGAGTTCAGCGACGTCGAGGACCTGCTGCGGGTGCTCCAGCAGCGGACGCTGCTGCTGGTGGCGGCCGTGGTGGTCGGCGCCGGGCTGTTCGGCTGGTGGCTGGCCCGGCGGATCACGCGCCGCCTGGTCGTGCTGACCGACGCCGCCGAGGACGTCGCCCGCACCCGCCGCCTGGGCATCCAGGTGCCCGTGGCCGGACACGACGAGGTGGGCCGCCTCGGCCGGGCCTTCGACCGCATGCTGGGCCGGCTCGCCCAGTCCGAGGAGGACCAGCGCCGCCTGGTCCAGGACGCGGGCCACGAGCTGCGCACGCCGCTCACCTCGCTGCGTACGAACATCTCCCTGCTGCGCCGGATCGACGAACTCCCGCCGCGGGCCCGCGACGAACTGGTCGCCGACCTGGGCCAGGAGGCCCGGGAGCTGACCGACCTGGTCAACGAACTGGTGGATCTCGCGGCCGGGCAGTCCGACACCGAGCCGCCGCGGCGGGTGGACCTCGCGGACATCGCCGAGGAGGTGGCGGGGGTGGCCCGGCGCCGCAGCGGCCGCGCGATCCTGCTGCGCGCGAGCGGCGACACCACGACCGACGGGCGGCCCGGGATGCTGACCCGGGCGCTGTCCAACCTCGTCGAGAACGCGGTGAAGTTCGACCAGGGCGGCCGGGCCCCCGTCGAGATCGTCGTCTCGGGGCCCGCCCGCCCCGGCACCATCCGGGTCGAGGTCCTCGACCGCGGCCCGGGCATCACCGACAGCGACCTCACCCGCGTCTTCGACCGCTTCTACCGGGCCGCCGACGCCCGCTCCCTGCCGGGATCCGGCCTGGGCCTGTCCATCGTCCGCGAGGTGGCCCTCGCCCACGGGGGAGCGCCGTTCGCGTTCCGGCGGGACGGGGGCGGGACCGTCACCGGGTTCACGGTGGGCGGGCGGCCGGGGGCGAACGACGCGGGGTGAGGAGCCGGCGCGCCCCCGGGCCGCCGCTGCGAGCCGGTCCCTCAGTCCCCGAGGGCGTAGAACCGCATCGGGGAGTTGGGCCGGAACCCGATCCGCGGGTACACCGGCGCTCCGGCCGCGGTCGCGTGCAGCGTGGCCCGGGTCAGACCGGTCGCCCGGGCACCCTCGTGCAGCGCCTTGCGGGTCACGGCCTCCCCGTAGCCCCGCCGCTCCCACGCCGGATCGGTGGCGACGAGCACGACGAAGAGCCGCCCGTCGGCCTCGACGGTGGCGGCGCAGGTCACGGGGACCCCGTCGCGCAGCCCCAGGTACGCGAACACCCCGCTCTTCCACCACGACGACCCGGCGAGCCCGTCCCGCGCGTCCTCCAGGGGGAATCCGTAGGCGCGCGCGTTGAGGTCCGCGTACGCCCGCAGCAGGTTGTCGTCGTCCACGCGCACGAAGGTCAGCTCGGGGTGGACGGGGTCCGGGACCGGCAGCAGGTCTCCCGCCATGCCGGTCCCGGGAAAGGCGTATCGCAGGCCCGCCTGTTCGGCGGCCGCTCCGAGTGCGGCACGCGCCCCGTCGTCGAGCAGGCCCTCGAAGACCCACAGGAACCCGGCGCGGGACTTCGACCGCATGACCCCGGCGGCCTCGTCCAGCCGCTCCTCCAGCAGCCCGGCATCGGCCCCGACGTCCGTCAGGGTCACGCAGTTCCAGAAGGCGAACCGGCAGTCGGCCCACCGCACGGCGATGCCCGGCAGGTCGCGCACGTCGGCGTCCGGGTTCCGGTCGAGCACCATGGCCCGCCAGACCGTGGCGAGTTGCTCCATCGATTCGACCGACTCCGCCAGATCACGCACAAGGGCCCCCTCGGGTCACCGACCGCTGCCGCACTCGTACTGCCCGTCCTGCGCCTGGCTCATCCCCCGGCCCGCCGGGGCACCACCGTCGACCGCCCCCGCGGAGGAGAAGCGGGGCGTGCGCCCGGCCGGTCCCTGTTTCGCCACCACCCGGAGCGCCCGGACGGGGCATTGCATAAAATCCACACCCATGGCGAAGCCTGACGAGCTGATCGTTGACATCGCTGCCCGTGTGGAGTCCGGGCAGAGCAATCAGATGTCCCTGACCGTGGTCGCCGGTGGTGCTGTCATCACCGGCCGGCTGGCTCCAGAAGCCGTGTGGAGGCAGAGGGTGTCGGAGGTGCTGACCAACTCCGACCGACTCGCCGAGTTCTCCGTCGTCTTCGACGCCCCCACGAAGAGGGAGGGGCCGCCCACGCATCTGCACTTCCATGTCGCCCGCATCCTGCAGGGAGCGGTGGGAATCCCGGAGACGGGCGGGATGTACCGGGTCGCGATCGAGGATGTCAGCGCCTGGACCGTAGGGGATTTCAGCTACTCCGACCACTGACCGGGCAACAGAGAACCATGCGGGAGCAGTCGGTTCCCGCCGGAAATCGGGGCGGCCCTACGAGGCGGAGAACTTCCCGGCGTTGACGCCGGAGGCCGAGGTCTCGCCGGGGCCGTGCTCTTCGCCCCACTGCTCGGCACCGGCCTTGGGCCGGGGGATGAGGAGGGTCGCCACCATGCCGAGCGCCAGCAGCGCGGCGCAGGTGTAGCCGTTGATCTGAATGGCGTGGGACATGGCGTCACGGGCCGCGTCGGCGGCCGACGCCGTCTGCGGGTTCTCACTCAGCCCGGAGATCATCGCGCCGGCGCTGTCGGAGACCGCCGACGACAGCTGGTTCGCCTCGGGCGCGGGCGTTCCCTGCTGGACGAGCCGGTCCGACAGGTCGGAGTCCAGTGCCGTGAAGAAGGTCGACGTCAGAACGGCGATGCCGAGGGCGGAACCGAGCTGACGTGCCGCGCTCTGGATCCCGGACCCCTGGCCGGCATGCTGCGGCGGTACGTCCGCGAGGACGACGTTGGTGACCTGCGCGGTGGCGAAGCCGACTCCCGTGCCGTACAGGAACAGGGCAATTCCGATGATCCACCACTGCGAGTCGCTGCCGGCCAGCAGACCGAACATCAGCAGACCGATGGCCTCCAGCACCAGGCCGATGCGCACCAGGCCGATCGGGCCGGCCTTCTCGGCCATGCCGAAGCTCGCCCCACTCGCGAAGAAGCTGCCGACGGCGACGATGAAGACGATCAGTCCGGTCTGGAGCACCGAGTACCCCAGGGTGTACTGGAGCCACAGGGGCAGGACGGCGAGCATGCCGAACTCCGCCAGGGCGATGATCAGCGTCGCGATGTTGCCCGTGCTGAAGGACCTGATGCCGAACAACGAGGTGTCCATCAGCGGTGCCGTGCCGCCCGTCCGGGTCAACCGGAGCTGGAGCAGCAGGAACAGCGCCAGGGAGGCCACGGAGACGACCAGGGCGACCGGGATGACGGACAGGTTCAGCGCGTCACCGAAGGGGCCGAAGTCCTTCTGCGGCTCCCACCACCCGTAGTTGCGCCCCTCGATCAGTGCGAAGGCGAGGAGCCCGAGGCCCGGCACCGACAGCACTCCGCCGACGGCGTCGATCTTGCCGGGCTGCCGGGGGGATGCGTCCAGGTACTTCATGACGCCCAGGACGATCAGCACCACGACGAAGATGTTGATGCCGAAGGCCCACCGCCAGGAGTACTCGGCGAGCCAGCCGCCCAGCAGCGGTCCGACCGCGGCTGCCGCACCGATCGTGGAGCCCCAGATGGCGAAGGCCTTGCCCCGGTCCGGGCCCCGGAAGGTCATGTTGAGCAGGGCGAGCGAGGTCGGCATGACGATCGCACCGCCGACGCCCTGGGCGAACCGGCCGGCGATCAGGGCCTCCCCGGAAGGCGCCACGGCCGCGGCGATGCTCGCCAGCCCGAAGATCCCGGTTCCGATCAGGAACAGCCGGCGTGCTCCCACGACGTCCGAAAGACGCCCCATCACCAACAGCAGGGCGGCCAGAACGATTGCGTAGGACTCCTGGATCCACTGGGCGTCGAAGGCCGAGATCTCCAGGTCGTCGATGATCGGCGGCATCACCACGTTGACGATGGTGAAGTCGACGACCACCAGCGACACACCGAGAGAAACAGCCAGCAGGCCCAGCCAAGGGTCTCGGTTGGTTAAGGAAGACAGAGTTGGATTGTCAGACACGGTGTTGATCCATCCTGTGTGATGCAAGCGCCCGGTTCGGCCGCCGCCGAAGGGTGGGGTGCTCGGGCCGGCCGGGGACCCTCTGGACCCCGGCGCAGTGGCACTATGGCAGGAGAAGAGGACGCATTCTGACCTCTACTCACACTGATCCGGGGGCAGTCCTTGATCGCCAACCGAACGCTGGAGCTCCTCAGCCTGCTGCAGACCAAGAAGGAGTGGACCGGTGAAGGGCTGGCCCAGCGGCTGGGCGTCTCCACCCGGACCGTACGGCGCGACATCAACCGCCTCCGCGAGCTGGGCTACCCCGTTACCGCGACCAAAGGCCCGTCCGGCTACTACCGCTTGTCCCGCGGAGCGCGGCTTCCTCCGCTGGTGGTCGACGACGAGCAGGCCCTCGCCATCGCGCTGTCCCTCCAGACCGCTCCGGCCTCGGTGACCGGCATGGGGGATGCCACCAAGCGCGCGCTGAACTCCATCCAGGAGTTGCTGCCGCCTCATCTGGCCCATCGTCTTGCGACGTTCTCCATCGAACACATCGAGAACGCGTGGGAACTCGCTCCGCCCCAGATCGATCCCGCACTCCTCGCGCAGCTCTCCACGGCAGCTCAGCAACGCGACCTCGTGAGGTTCTCCTACCGCTCCGTCAACCACGACTCGACGGAGGACAGCGAGGTGCTGGCCGAACCCCACCGGCTCGTCGTCTGGTCGGGTCGCTGGTACCTGGTGGCCTACGACCAGCAGCGGTGCTCCTGGCATGCCTACCGACTCGACCGCATCCGGTCTCTGGCACCCACCGCGTGGCGCTTCAGCGAGCGTGAGGTTCCCGACGAGGACATCACCCGCTTCGTCCAGAGCCGGCCCGATCGGGGTGACACCCCGGACATGTGGCCGTGCTGGGGCACCGTTCTGATGGAGTGCCCCGCGACGCTGGTGGCGAAATGGGCTCCGGGAGCCGCCAGTTTCGAAGCGATCGACGACCGGATCACCCGGATCCGGATGGGGGCCTGGTCGTGGTCGGCGCTCCTCGGCTTCCTGATCACCTTCAGATGCCGGTTCACCGTGGAAGGACCGCCCGAACTCGTCGAAGAAGCCCGGAGGGTGGTGGGCCGCATCGACGTCGACATCCCCGGCCCGACGGACGCCCGGCGCCGGCAGCGGCAACCCCCGCCCGAACGGGGCCGTGTGACGTCGTGGGACTCGGCTGCGGATGCGTCTCACTGAATGCGCCGGGTGATCCCGGTCGCCCTGGCCATCAGCCATTCGAGCGGCCCCCGCTGGAAGAAGCGGGACCAGAGGGCGGCGAGGACGGTGACGGACGCGATGAAGCCGAGCAGGACGTAGAAGCGCGGGACGGTGGCTTCCTCGGTGTCCAGGAGCCAGATGGCAACGATGTGGAAGACGTACGCCGTCAGCGACATCGAGCCGACCGCGATGACGGGCCCGGCCAGGCGACGCAGCCGGGGGAAGGCGTCCATGGCGACCATGCACGCGGTGATCACCAGGACTGCCACACCGGTGTTGCCCACGATGGACAGGGTCGCCTCGCTGTGCGGGGCGGCAGCCAGCATCCCGGCCGGGCTGTCGCCGAAGATGCCGATGCTGTCGGGTGACACGGACGACATGGACGACATGCCCGGCCCCTCTTCGGCTTTCCGGACGGCTTCGGCGGCACCGGGCACGAGACGCAGCGCCTGCCAGGAGCCGCCGTAGCCGGTGACGGCGAGGGCGACGCCGGTGAGGGCGAGGCGTATCCGGACGGTCGTGGTGGCCAGGTCGAGGCGGGCGACGGCCATGCCGGCGATGACGAAGGGGACCCAGGTCAGGGCCGGATAGCCGCCGGTGAAGAACAGCGAGACGAGGCCGTCGGCCTGGCCGTAGGAGAGGAAGAGGATCGGCACGACCGGAGTGCCGGTCAAGGTCAGGGCGGTGCCCAGGGCCATCAGGATCACGGCCCGGATGATGACCCTGGCGACGGCCTGGCGGCCGGCCAGGCCGGTCTTCGGTGTGCGGCACCCGGTGATGAGGGCGACCGCGAAGCCGGCCAGGACGGCGAACAGGGCGGAGGAGCGGCCCTGCGCCAGCTCCCGACGAGTCCCTCACTCTGACCGAGAAGCACGACCTCGCCTTCGAAGTCCTCAGCGACATCGGCTCCGAGACCGCCAAGCAGTTCGGCCTCGCCTTCGACCTCCCCGACGACCTCGCCGCCGTCTACGACAAGCTCGGCTTCGACCTCCAGCGCGTCAACGACGGGCACCCGCGCACCCTGCCGCTGCCCGCCACCCACGTCATCGACCGCGACGGCGTGATCCGCTGGGCTTTCGTCAACACCGACTACACCACCCGCGCCGAGCCGACCGACATCCTGCGCACGACGCGCTGAGCTGATCGCCGGTCAGCCGCCTTCCGGGGGTGTCCCGTACCGGCCCCCTGTCGACCGTGGTCTGCCTCACTTGGGTGGCAGACCTGCGGCGAAGGCGCGACCCTCGTCGAGCCATGCGCCGAGCGTGTCGTCTTCCATGACCGTGGCGCCGTCGACCATGATCCAGTCGCGCATCGGGCGGCCGCTCATGTCGAAGACGCGGGTCCCCGGCCGGGTGAGTGCTGCGGCCATCCCGTCGGGACCGACCCTGCCCAGGAGGTCGTTACCGGTGACGCCCACGGCCATGTTGCCCTGGCGCAGGAACGCCACCCCGCCGGACATGTGCTTCTCGGTGACCTCGGGGGCGGCCCTCCAGCGCTCCATCTCACCTCTGTGCCACGAGTCTCGCTTCGAGGTCGCGCAGGTCCTTGGCGAGGTTGCCGCGGACCTGCCGGGCCAGGAGCGGCGCCGCCAGTCGGTAGAAGCCTCCTGCGCCGCCCCGCACGCGGATGCGGGCGTGCGTCCCGCTCGGGTCGGGCTCGAAGGTGTAGGTGACGTGCATGGGCATGGGGCCGGCCACGGAGACCATGTCCAGTAGCCGGGGCGGATCGTATGCGGCGACCCGCAGGACGTAGTCGATGCGTCGGCCCAGGAAGTACGCCGTACGGGTGACCTCGGCACCGGTGTCGAAGCCGCCGCCCGCCGCCTCCGTGGTGAGCTGCGCCGTGCGGATGCCCTGGGTCCAGTCGGCGTCGTGGCGCCAGTCCATGGCGTACGCCGCCACGCATTCGGGCGGTACCGGGATGACGCGCTCGACCGTCACATCGACTGTCATGGCTTCAGCCTCCGCCTCCCCCTCCACGGTCACCACCCCGACTCATGGTCTGGAACCGGACGCACTCGCCGCTCAGCTCAAGCGCTCCGGCGGCGACCCCGGGGGAGCGGTTCGTGCCGCTGGTGACAGGGTGACGGCGCGGCGGCGGCCAGGTCATGTACCGCCGGCCCCCGTGCGCTGGTAGATGTCGGGAATGCCGTCGGCGTCCGCGTCGAGATTCTCCTCCTCGTACAGGCGCCGGTAGACGGCGTTCCTGCGGCGCAGGAGCAGGGTCGCCAGCAGGGCGGCGGTGAGCGAGGCGATCAGGACGGCGGCCTTGACGTGCTCGCCGACGGCCGTGCCGGGGAAGGCGAGCTCGCCGATGAGCAGGGCGACCGTGAAGCCGATTCCGGCCAGGGTGGCCAGGGCGAGGACGTCGGCCCAGGCCAGGTCCGGGTTGAGCCGGGCGCGGGTGAAGCGGGCGGCGAGGTAGGTGCCGGCGAAGATGCCGATGATCTTGCCCGCGACGAGCCCGGCGATCACTCCGAGGGGTTCGGGGGTGGTGAACACCTTGCCCAGGGCGTCGCCGGAGACGCTGACCCCGGCGGCGAACAGCGCGAACAGCGGCACGCACACGCCGGCGGAAAAGGGGTGCAGCAGATGACTCGTGCGTTCCGCGGGTGCCTCCTCTTCCTCCTCGTCGCGCACCGTGCGCAGGATCAGGCCCATGGCGACCCCGGCGACGGTGGCGTGAATGCCGCCGTTGTACAGCAGCGCCCAGATCGCCACCCCGAGCGGCACGTACCACCACCAGCCCCGCACCCGTCGCCGCTGGAGGACGTAGAAGACGACCAGCCCGGCGAACGCCCCCGCCAGCGCCCAGTAGTTGAGTTCCGACGTGAAGAAGACGGCGATGATCAGGATCGCGCCCAAGTCGTCGACGACCGCGAGGGTCAGCAGGAAGGCCCGCAGGGCGGTGGGCAGGTGGGTGGAGATGACCGCCAGGACCGCCAGGGCGAAGGCGATGTCGGTGGCCATCGGCACCGCCCAGCCGTCCGTGCTCCCGCCACCGACGGTGACCGTGAGGGCGTAGAAGGCGGCGGGGACGGCCATGCCGCACACCGCGGCGATGACGGGCAGCGCCGCCGTCGCCGGGGTGCGCAGGGAGCCGACGACGAGTTCCCGTTTCAGCTCGATCCCGGCGACAAGGAAGAAGACGGTCAGCAGTCCGTCGGAGGTCCAGTGGCCGACCGAGAGGTCCAGCCCCAGTGCGGGTATTCCGAAGTGGAAGTCACGGATGGTGGTGTACGCGCCGCTGAGCGGGGTGTTCGCCCACACCAGTGCGACGACCGCGGCCGCCAGCAGGACGAGTCCGCCCACGGTCTCGGTGCGCAGGGCGCGGGCCACCGCCTGGCGTTCGGGCCAGGAGAGAAGACCGAGGAACGGGGTGCGGGGCGGGGTGGCGGCCAAAGCGGCGAACCTCCGGGGTGTCGGCGAAAAATGGGCACACGGCCCCACGGACGCCGACCAGACTTCCCGGCACACCCCGCGCCCCTCTTGACGCGTTCTTTACACCCTAACCGCAGCAGGCCGGTCTGGCCCACCCCCCTCGTCTGCTGCAAACAGGCAGGCAGCGGGCTCGGTGACGTACTCGGGCGGTGTGCCGGCGCGGACGGGGTACACACCTGGCCTGGTAGTGATCGCGTCGGGCAGGAGGTCGCAGTGACGCTTTCGGACGCGGTGTACGTCTGTCTGGGCCTGGGGGCACTGGGCGCTGCCGTGCTGCCCCGGGTGGTGTCCAGGCGGCCGCTGTCCCTGCCCATGGTCTTCCTCGCGGCGGGCGTCCTGATCCAGTTGCTGCCGGTTGGCGTGCCGACCGTGGATCCCGTTCACGATCGCCTGTGGGTGGAGCACACCACCGAGGTGTGTGTGATCGTGTCGCTGATGGGCGCGGGGCTCGCCATCGACCGGCCCTTCGGGTGGCGCCGGTGGTCCACCGCGTGGCGATTGCTGGGCATCACGATGCCGCTGACCGTGGCGGTCGTCGCCCTGCTGGCCTGGGGACTGTTGGACTGGCCGCCCGCCGCCGCGCTGCTGCTGGGGGCCGTGCTCGCGCCGACGGACCCCGTGCTGGCCGGTGAGGTGCGCGTGGGCGAGCCGCTCGGTACCGAGCGCGACGAGGACGAGGTGCGGTTCTCCCTGACCAGTGAGGCCGGGCTGAACGACGGCCTCGCCTTCCCGTTCGTCTACGCGGCGATCGCCCTCGCCGCGGCGGCCGGGACGGGCTGGTCGGCGGAGTGGATCGGCTCGTGGGCACTGACCGACCTGCTGGGCAAGTGCGCCGTGGGGCTGGCCGTCGGGGGCGGTGCCGGCTGGTTGCTGGGATGGATGTTCTTCCGGGTGCGCACGTCGGCGCTGCGGCTGTCCGAGCACATGGAGGGCTTCGTGGCGCTGGGCGCCACCTTCCTTTCGTACGGCCTCGCCGAGGTGCTGCACGGCTACGGTTTCCTGTCCGTGTTCGTGACCGCATGCGTCATCCGGGCCGCCGAACGCAGCCACGGCTATCACAAAGTGCTGCACGAGTTCACCGAGCAGATCGAGCGGTTGCTCACGGCCGTGCTGCTGTTCCTGCTCGGCGGATACCTGGTGGCCGACTCCCTGTCCGCCCTGACGCTGATGGGCGCGGTGGTCGCCGTCCTCGTGCTGCTGGCCGTACGGCCCCTGACCGGGTGGCTCGCACAGGCGGGGACCGCCGTGGGGAAGAAGGAGCGTGCCGTGGTCGCCGTGTTCGGGATCCGGGGGATCGGTTCGCTGTTCTACCTGTCCTACGCGCTGGGGCAGGATTCCTTCGGCGGGCTGGGACGGGAGCTGTGGGCGACCGTGGCCCTCACCGTGGTGATCTCGGTGGTGCTGCACGGAGTCATGGCGACCCCGGCCATCGGCTACCTGGACCGGCGGCGCGACGGGGCGGAGGCCGGCGGCCGGTCGTAGGCGGCAGACGTACGGGCCCGTACCCACCAAGGCGCGAGGTGAGCACGGGCCCGTACCGGAGCCGGGCCGCCGGGGGCGGTCAGACGGTGGTCTTCACCGACTCCTGGTCTTCGTCGCCGTCGTCGCTGATCTCACCGGCCTTGCGGGCGCGGACGAACTCCAGGAACGAATTGAGTTCGCGCTTGACGACCGGGGCGAGCAGGTACAGGCCGATGATGTTGAAGACCGACAGCAGGAAGAGCGCGGAGTCGGCGAGACTGATCAGCGAGTCGAGGGACATCAGGGAGCCCAGGACCACGAACAGGCTCCAGACGACCTTGAAGACGGTCTCGCTGACCTTGCTCTTGCCGAACAGGTACGACCAGGCCTTGAGGCCGTAGTAGCCCCAGGTCAGGATGGTGGAGAAGGCGAACAGCAGCACGGCGATCGTGAGCACGGTCGGGAACCAGGGCAGCACGGTCTCGAAGGCGTCGGAGGTGATGGTGACGCCGCCGATGTCCTTGCCCTCGCGGGCCTCGCCCCAGCTGGCCGGGTCGGCGATGACGATGGTCAGCGCGGTCATGGTGCAGATGACGACCGTGTCGATGAACGGCTCCAGCAGGGCGACCAGACCCTCGCTGGCGGGGTGCTTGGTCTTGACCGCGGAGTGGGCGATCGGGGCGGAGCCCAGACCGGCCTCGTTGGAGAACGCGGCGCGCTGGAAACCGATGATCAGGGCACCGAGCACACCGCCGACGACGCCGTCGGCCTCGAAGGCGCCCCGCAGGATTTCCTGGAAGGCGTCCGGCACCGCGGTGACGTTGGTCAGGATGACGATCAGGCAGGCCACGATGTAGATGCCGGCCATCGCGGGCACCAGCCGGCTGGTGACCGAGCCGATGGAGCGGATGCCGCCGAGCAGCACCAGGCCGACCAGCGCGGAGACGACCAGGCCGAAGAGGACGGCACCGGCGGAGGAGGCCAGGAAGCCGTCCTCGCCGCCGAAGGTGGAGGAGATCTGCGCGTAGCTCTGGTTGGTCTGGAACAGGTTGCCGCCGAACAGACCGAAGAAGAGGATCATGATCGAGGCGAGGACGGCGAGCACCTTGCCGAGCTTGGCGCCGCCGCTGCCGAAGCGCTCCGCGAGACCCTTCGGGAGGTAGTGCATCGGTCCGCCGGAGACGGTGCCGTCGGCGTGCACCTCGCGGTACTTCACACCGAGTGTGACCTCGACGAACTTGCTGGCCATGCCGAGCAGGCCGCACAGGATCATCCAGAACGTGGCGCCCGGGCCGCCCCAGGAGACGGCCACGGCCACACCCGCGATATTTCCGAGGCCGACCGTTCCGGAAACGGCGGCTGTCAGCGCCTGGAAGTGGTTGACCTCACCGGCCGACCCCTTCTCGTCGTACTTCCCGCGCACCACGTCGAGCGCGAGTCTGAACTTACGGACCTGCACGAGGCCGAACCAGCCGGTGAAGACGAGGCCGGCGACCACGAGCCAGGCGACGATGAGGGGAAGATCCGTTCCGCCTACGGGAACCGCGTAGAAGACGACTTCTTTGAGCCACGTGGCTATCGGTTCGAAGAAATCGCTGACGGCTTCGTCGACGTTTTGGGTGACGGAGTCGAGTGACACAGTTGCTACCTCGATGGTGCGAGCCCGGGGCACGGGGGAAGTGCAGCCGGTCGATGTGCGGTCTCTGAACGAACGCCGTTGTCCGATCGGCGACGCTGGGTGGACCGTCCGTGGATGCGGAAAGTGATCACCCGGGTCGTGCTGCAGGTGCATGCCGACCGCTCCGCACTGTGGCGTCGAGCGGTGCCACCTGCGGAGTTGCGCAGTTCTACCACGGCCTTTGCCATTCCTTTGGTGACTCAAGTCACATGACTGGCAGTTACGTTCGAAAATGCCAGCGAGCGATATCGGACCGTTATGCGGGGCTGGAGATCCGTTCACCGGACAGCTGATGAGCGTGCATGCACATAGGCCATGGCGGCGGCGTAAGAGTTCCGTCATCTCTCGCGGGGGTCATGACGCCGTCCTGACCCGTTGAATGGGGAGCTGCGGAAGCTCTCAGGAAATGAGGCAGGGCATGGCACGTATGCGGATGGTGCTGGGCAGGCCGCTGGTCATCGGCGCGCTGGCGGTGGCGGTCGTAGGCGTCGGTCTCGGGCTGTACTGGTTCCAGCCGTGGAAACTGTGGCAGGACGAGACCGTGCAGGAGGCTCTGCCCAGCGCCGTGGCCCCGACTGCACCCGAGGCCGGAGCGCCCTCCGCGTCGCCTTCCCCGGCTTCCCAGCCCCGGACGCTCGCGGGCGGCGCATTGATCAGCCACGAGCACGCCACCTCGGGCAGTGTGAAGCTCGTACGGCTCGCCGACGGTTCCCATGTCGTACGGCTGGAGGACCTCGACACCAGCAACGGCCCGGATCTGCGCGTGTGGCTGACCGACGCGCCGGTGAAGGAGGGACGGGCCGGCTGGGCCGATCACCGCGGTCTGCAGCATGTAACGGTGCGCCGGATCGGCCGGGTTGGCTCCGGTCAGCTTGTGGATGCGTTCCAGGCGGTAGGTCAGGGCCCGCACGCTGAGGGTGAGACGGCGCGCCGCCTCGGCGGCCACGCAGCCGGAGTCGAAATAGGCGGTGAGGGTGTCCAGGAGGGGCTGGGCGCCGCCGCGGGCGGTGGTGAGCGGGCCGAGGGCGGCGAGGACGAGTTCGGCCATGGCCTGCCGGTCGCGGGTGAGGACGGGGTAGACGAGCAGGTCGGCGGCGCGCAGGACCGGGTCCTCCAGTTCCAGGCGCTCGGCGAGTTCCAGGGCGTTGAGCGCCTCCTCGTAGGAGTGCACGACACCGCCGGGGCCGGGCTGGGGGCGGCCGATGGCGACCCGGCCGCCGTCGGTGGCGGCATGGGCCTGCTTCGCGAAGTGGGCGAGGACCTCGTCCTGGGGGCCGGGGGCGATGCACAGCAGCCGGCCGTCCTTGGTGGTGAGCAGGATGCTGCGGTCGCCGAAGCGTGCGATCAGGGCGCGTTCCACCTGGCGCGGGACGGGATCGCCCTCCTCGTAGGCGGTCGGGCCCTCGGCGACGGCGACGGCGTGGGCGTGTGAGAGACGCAGGCCGAAGCGTTCCGCGCGTTCGGCGAGGCGTCCGAGGTCGCTGCGGCCGTAGAGGAGGTCGTCGATGAACTCGCGGCGTGCGGCCTCCTCCTGCCGTACGGCCTGGCGCTGGGCGCGCTCGAAGCCCTCGGCGAAGGCGTCCGTCGCCTGCTGTACGGCGGCCAGGACGCTGTCGGCCGACGCCGCTCCGACCGGCCATGCGGCGCGTGCGGCGGTCAGATGCGCGTTGACCAGGGCCCGCAGTCCGTGTCCGGCGTCGGCCGCCTGTTCTCCCAGGGCCCGCCGGGAGGTGAGTTCTTCCCGGGTGAGGCGCCGACCCGAGGCCGCGACCTCGGCCAGTATCCGGGCATAGCCCTCCAGATAGTGCTCCGGAATCGCCAACTCCGCCATGGTTCCCCCGAGTTCTTGACGCGCCGCTGACGGCTTCTTAGCGGCTGACCGGCATGCAGACCCTAGACAACGCTGCCGGGAACCGGCAATGCGCCGGAGCGCACCCGGGGTGCAGCATGGGTCGCGGGGAGCACTACGGGGGGATTCCGGTGCCGGACATCGGCAGGTGCCCGGCACCGGAACCCTGGACCGGCGATGCGCCGCCGACACGTTGACGGGTTGTCGAGGACAGGACAGGGGGACGGCATGCGGACGTTGCTGTCGGTCGTCACCGGGCCGCCCACGATCCTCCTGACCACCGCCCTCGTCGTGCTGCTGTGCTTCTGGCTCCTCGTAGCCGCCGGTGTCACCTCGGTGGGCAGTTTCGACGCGGACGCGAACCTCCGTGCCTGGGGCATGGGCGGAGTACCCGTGGCGGTGGCGGTCTCCACGCTGACGGCCGTGGCCTGGTTCCTGAGCGTCGGGGGCGTCCTGCTGCTGGTCGCGTGCGCGCCGCCGTGTGCCGCCACCGGGCTGCTGCGCATGATCTGGCCCGTCACGGCGCTGCCCGTCGCATGGCGGCTGACCTGCCTGTTCGTGCGCCCCCTGCATCGGCTCTTCCCCGACGAACCCGGCCCGCCCGCACGCGGCCGCGCACGGCACCGCGCGGACCACGCCGCCTGAGCGGTGCGCCCGTCGGCCCTCGCCGCCGACCTCTCACGCTTCGACTCCTTCACGCCTCAAGGACGTATGCCATGAATGCCATCCTCCTGGGCGTCGGCGTGCTCATCGCCGTCACCCTGCTCGCCCTGCTGCTCGTCTCGCGGCTGTTCCGCAAGGTGGAACAGGGCAAGGCGCTGATCGTCTCCAAGCTGCGGAAGGTCGACGTGACCTTCACCGGGCAGGTCGTGCTGCCCGTGCTGCACAAGGCCGAGGTGATGGACATCTCGGTGAAGGCCATCGAGATCACCCGGACCGGCAAGGACGGCCTGATCTGCCAGGACAACATCCGGGCCGACATCCGGATCACGTTCTTCGTCAAGGTCAACAAGACGGTCGAGGACGTCATCAAGGTCGCGCAGGCCGTCGGCACCGCGCGGGCCAGCGACCGGGACACGCTGCAGGAACTGTTCCACGCGAAGTTCTCCGAGGCGCTGAAGACCGTCGGCAAGCAGCTGGACTTCACCGACCTGTACACCAAGCGCGAGGAGCTGCGGTACCGGATCATCGAGGTCATCGGCGTCGACCTCAACGGTTACCACCTGGAGGACGCCGCGATCGACTACCTGGAGCAGACGCCGGTCTCCCAGCTCGACCCGGCCAACGTCCTCGACGCCCAGGGCATCCGCAAGATCACCGAGTTGACGGCCGTGGAGCACGTGCGCACCAACGAGTTCCAGCGGCACGAGGAGAAGGAGATCACCCGGCAGAACGTCGACGCCCGCGAGGCCATCCTGGAGCTGGAGCGCCGGCAGGCGGATGCGGAGATCAAGCAGAAGCGCGAGATCGCGACCGTACGGGCCCGGGAAGAGGCCGAGACGGCGCGGGTGGTGGAGGAGGAGCGGCTGCGGGCCCAGGGCGCCTTCCTGGCCACCGAGGAGAAGCTCGGCGTGCAGCGCGAGAACCAGGCCCGCGAGATCGCCGTCGCCGCGAAGAACCGCGAGCGGGTCATCGCCGTCGAGAGCGAGCGCATCGAGAAGGACCGGCTCCTCGAAGTCATCGGCCGGGAACGGGAGACGCAGCTGACCCGGATCGCCGCCGAGAAGGAGGTCGAGGCGGAGAAGCGGGACATCGCCGAGGTCATCCGCGAGCGTGTCGCCGTGGACCGGACGGTCGCCGAGCAGGAGGAGTCCATCAAGAAGCTGCGGGCCGTGGAGGAGGCGGAGCGGCAGCGGCAGGCCGTGATCATCGCCGCCGAGGCCGAGGCGCAGGAGAAGCTGGTCAAGGACATCAAGGCCGCCGAGGCCGCCGAACAGGCCGCCACGCACCGTGCGTCCGAGGAACTGACCCTGGCCGAGGCCCGGTTGAAGACGGCCGACCTCGACGCGCGGGCCAAGGTCCGCCTCGCCGAGGGCATCCAGGCCGAGGCGGCCGCCGAGGGGCTCGCCGCCGTCCAGGTCCGCGACAAGGAAGCCGACGTCACCGAGAAGGCCGGCCGCGCGGAAGCCGCCGCCACCGAGGCCCGGCTGCGGGCCGAGGCGGAAGGCGCGCAGGCCCAGGCCCTCGCGGACGCCGCGGCCATCGGCGAGAAGCTCAAGGCCGAGGCCGAGGGACTGACCCAGAAGGCCGCCGCCATGGCCGCCCTCGACGACGCCTCGCGCGGCCACGAGGAGTACCGGCTGCGCATCCAGGCGGACAAGGAGATCCGCCTCGCCGGACTCGACGTGCAGCGGCAGGTCGCCGAGGCGCAGGCGACGGTGCTCGCCACCGGGCTGGAGAACGCCGACATCAACATCGTCGGCGGCGAGTCGGTCTTCTTCGACCGGCTGATGTCCTCGATCGCGCTCGGCAAGAGCGTCGACGGGTTCGTCCAGCACTCCGAGACCGCGCAGGCCCTGGCCCGGCCCTGGCTGGACGGCACCTCCAGCTTCACCGACGACCTGGGCCGCATCCTCGGCTCGGTCTCCACGGCCGACGTGCAGAACCTGACCGTCTCGGCCCTGCTGATGAAGCTGATGAAGACCGGCGGGACCGACGCGGGGCAGCTCCAGCGGCTGCTCGACCGGGCCGGCGAGCTGGGCCTGGCGGACAAGCCGCTCACCGCCCTGAACGGCAGCGCCGTCCACGCCTGACCCGCTCTCCCGGTCCGCAGCCGCCGCACAGGGGACGGCGGCTGCGGACCGGGTCCCCCGACATCCTGAGAGGCATGCCATGACGACCGCCCCGCACACCGGCACGTACGACCCCGTGGACGCGGGCGCGTACGAGGTGCTGCGCGACCGCCTCACCGCGCAGGCCGCCGAACTCGCCCGCCGCGCCGAGGCGCTCAACGCCCGCCGGAGCGAGGAGTTCGGCTCGACGAGGCTCGAGATCGCCGGCAGCGAGCGACTGCGCACGGAGCACGCCGCGGTGCCCCGGGACGTCGTCGCGGTGGGCGAGGTGCTGCTGTTCGGCCGCAACGGAGTCCCGAGCCGGGAGGCGGACACCCGCGTCGGCGACGTCCTGGCCCTGTACGACCGCGACCTGGAACGGCTGCCCGACGACGCCGTCCCCGGACTGCTCGACGACCCCGCGTTCCTGCGGGAGTTCGCCGCGCTGCACCGCTACTACCGACAGGCCCGCCTGCTCCGGCTGCGGCGCGTCACGGGCAAGCTGCTCGCCGTGTTCCGCACCGGCGAGAAGGCGGACGACACGCGGGTGCTGCGCTGGGCCCTGTCCGACGACGGACAGGCCAGGTTCCTCGACGCGCGGGGTGAGCGCGACCACGTCCTCCCGCCGTCCCACGACGTCGAATGGACCGACAGCACGCGTGAGGACCATGTCCTCGGACGGCACCCTCATGTCTCCGTGCGCGGCGAGGTGTTCGTCTCCACCGTCGGTGGCGTGCTGACCGTCAAGGCCGACGACGACACCGAAGTGGCGGAGGGCGTCTACACCGAGCCCGTCGACGAGCCGTTGCAGTCCCTGGCGGACGCGGACATCGCGCACGCACGCGTGGGTCCTCTGATCCTGCTGCGCGTCCGCCCCTACAAGGAGGACACCGACCGCCACCTGGTGTTCAACACCCTCACCGGGACCGTCGTCCGCCTCGACGCCGTCGGCCGGGCGTGCCGCCGCCTGCCCGAGGACCAGGGGATCGTCTTCCCGGGCGGCTACCACCTGGCCACCGGCATCCACAAGACGTACGAACTCGACACGGCGGGCATGGAGTTCGAGCGGGAGATCCGCTCGCCCAACGGCGAGGACGTGCTCTACGCCTTCCACGGGCGCGCGGAGGGCCGCACCCTCCTCCTGCCGTACAACACGATCCGCAAGGAGATGGCAGCCCCCCTGACCTGCCAGGGCTGGGCGCTCTTCGACGACGGCGTGCTCGTCGTCCTGCGGGCCGGCACCGGCGAACCGCAGCGCGTCCACCCCGTGCAGCTGTGGAACTCCCCGTACGTCTCGGACACCCACGCCGCCGCCCAGCCGGCCGGCAGCGGCCCCCTGGCACGCGTCGGCAACGCCGACCTGGTGCGCGGCATCTCCGACTGCCTCTCCATCACCGGAGCCGTCGCCGACACGACTCCCACGCGCGAGGTGTACGAGGCGCTGCTGGCCGCCTGCGCCCGGACGGCGGACACCCATCACTGGCTGGCCGATCCCGACCTGGGCGACCTGCACACCCCGCTGGCCCAGCTGCGCGACACGGCCCGACAGGTCCTGGCCGAGTTCGAGACCGTCCAGGCCCTCACCCAGCAGGCCGAGGACGCGCTCGCCGAAGCCGCCGCGCGGGTCGCCGAGGTCGTACGCAGGCTGCGGGGCGAGGCCCCACGCGGCGCGGCGGACTGGGTGACCGGCCTGACCGAACTGCGCCGCGCGCAGGGCCATCTGCTCACCCTCAAGGACATGCGGTACGCCGACACCGCCCGTATCGACGAACTCGCCGCCACCACCGCGTCCGACCTCGCCGCCTTCGGCCGGCGCGCCGTGGCGCACCTCGCCCGCGAGGACGCCTTCGCCGACCACCACGCGGACGTCGAGCGGCTCGTCGCCGATGCCGGGGAGATCGCCACCGTGGCCGAGGCGGCGCCCGTCGCCGCCCGCATGGACGAACTCGCCGACGGGCTGCGCACGGTGACCGAGGTCGTCGCCGGCCTCGACATCGCCGACGCCACCGTCCGCACCGCGATCCTGGAGCGTGTCACCACCGTCCTCGGAGGCGTCAACCGCGCCCGCGCCGCTCTCGACGGCCGACGCCGCGAACTCCTCGACCGAGAGGGAAGAGCCGAGTTCGCCGCCGAGTTCGCCCTGCTCGGCCAGTCCGTCACCGGCGCGCTCACCGCCGCCGACAGCCCCGAGGCATGCGACGAGCAACTCGCCCGACTGCTGGTGCAGGTGGAGAACCTGGAGTCCCGGTTCGCCGAGTTCGACGACTTCCTCGCGACCCTCGCCGACAAGCGCGACGAGATCCACGAGACGTTCTCCGCCCGCAGGCAGACCCTCGCCGACGCCCGCGCCCGGCGCGCCGAGCGCCTGGCCGAGTCGGCGGCCCGCGTCCTCGGGGCCGTCGCCCGCCGGGCCGCCGCCCTGCCGGACGCGGACGCCGTCACCACGTACTTCACCTCCGACCCGATGCCCGCCAAGGTCCGCCGCGTCGCCGGCGAACTGCGCGACCTGGGCGACCAGGTCAGGGCGGAGGAGCTGGACGGCCGCCTCAAGGCCGCCCGCCAGGACGCCCTGCGCGCCCTGCGCGACCGCACCGACCTCTACGCCGACGGCGGCCGCACGATCCGCTTCGGCGCCCACCGCTTCGCCGTGACCACCCAGCCTCTCGACCTCACCCTCGTCCCGCACGGCGACACCCTCGCCTTCGCCCTGACCGGCACCGACTACCGCTCCCCGGTCACCGACCCCGGCTTCACCGCCACCCGCCCGTACTGGGACCGTCCCCTGCCCTCGGAGTCACCCGAGGTCTACCGCGCCGAGCACCTCGCCGCCCGCCTGCTGGACGAGCACGGCCCCGAGGCCCTCGCGGCGGCCGACCTGCGCGCCCTGGTGCGGCAGGCCGCCGAGACGGCGTACGACGAGGGCTACGAACGGGGGGTGCACGACCACGACGCGACCGCGATCCTCACCGCGCTGCTGCGCCTGCACGAGGGCGCCGGTCCGCTGCGCCACGAACCGGCTGCCCGCGCCACCGCCCAGCTGTTCTGGGCGCACGGCACGACGGCCGAGGAGCGGCAGGACTGGACGCGGCGAGCGGTGTCCCTCGCCCGGGCCCGTGACACGTTCGGCCTGACGCCCGCGATCGCGGACCTGCGGCGGGAGCTGGCGGACGTCGCGGGCGGAGAAGCGGCGGCCGCCTACCTCTTCGAGGAACTGACCAGCGGCCCGCCCGGCTTCGTCATCAGCGCCTCCACCCGCACCCTGCTCGACAAGTTCCGCCGCACCGTGGGCACCTCGGCCTACGACGACGACCTCACCGCCCTCACCGACCCGGCAGCCCGCCGGCAACTCGTCGAGGCGTGGCTGACGGCCTACGCATCCGCCACCGGCACCGACCTCCCCCCGGGCGACCTCGCCGAGGCGGTGGCCGCCGAGCTCTGCCCCGGCCTGACCCGCTACGAGTCCGACGCACCGCTCACCGAGACCGTCACGGGCCTCCTCGGCGTCCACCCCCGCATCACGGATCGCGCCCTCACGCTCCGGATCGACGAACTCCTCGCCCGCACCCGGCGGTTCCGCACCCAGGACGCCCCCGGCCACCGCGCCTACCAGCACCGTCGGACAGCCCTGGTGGACGCCGAACGGACCCGTCTGCGCCTGGACGACCACCGGCCCCGCGTGATGCCGGCGTTCGTACGCGGCAGGCTCATCGACGAGGTGTACCTTCCGCTGATCGGCGACAGCCTCGCCCGGCAGCTCGGCACCACGGGCGAGTCCAAGCGCACCGACTCCGGCGGCCTTCTCCTGCTCCTCTCCCCGCCCGGCTACGGTAAGACGACCCTCATGGAGTACGTCGCCGACCGGCTCGGGATGATCCTCGTGAAGGTCGACGGCCCGGCACTCGGCCACACCGTCACCTCGCTCGACCCCGCCGACGCCCCGAACGCCACCGCCCGCCAGGAGGTCGAGAAGATCAACTTCGCGCTGGCGGCGGGCAACAACACCCTGCTCTACCTCGACGACATCCAGCACACCTCGCCCGAGCTGCTCCAGAAGTTCATCCCGCTCTGCGACGCCACCCGCCGCATCGACGGGGTGCGGGACGGCGCACCGCGCACCTACGACCTGCGCGGCAAACGCTTCGCCGTCTGCATGGCCGGCAACCCCTACACCGAGTCCGGCAGCCGCTTCCAGGTGCCCGACATGCTCGCCAACCGCGCCGACGTGTGGAACCTCGGCGACGTCCTGACCGGCAAGGACGACGTCTTCGCGCTGTCCTTCATCGAGAACGCCCTCACCGCCAACCCGGTCCTCGCCCCGCTCGCCGGCCGCGACCGCGCCGACCTCGACCAGCTCATCCGCCTGGCCCAGGGCGACCCGACGGCTCGCGCGGGCCGCCTGACGCATCCCTACGCCCCCGCGGAGCTGGAACGGATCCTGGCCGTACTGCGCCACCTGCTGACCGCCCGGGAGACGGTGCTGGCCGTGAACGCGGCGTACATCGCCTCAGCGGCCCAGTCGGACACGACCCGCACGGAACCGCCCTTCCGGCTCCAGGGCTCCTACCGCACCATGAACAAGATCGCCCAGCGCGTCCAGCCCGTCATGAACGACCTCGAACTCGCCGCGCTGATCGAGGACCAGTACCGGGCCGAGGCGCAGACCCTCACGACGGGTGCCGAAGCCAATCTCCTCAAGCTGGCCGAACTGCGCGGCACTCTCACCGCCGAGCAGTCGGCCCGCTGGACCGAGCTGAAGGCGGCCCACGTCCGAGCCCAGTCGCTCGGCGGCCCCGAGGACGACCAACTCGCCCGGGCCGTCGCCGCCCTCGGTCTCCTGGCCGACCGGATCGCGGCCGTCGAGACGGCGATCAACCGGGCGGGCGACCCGCGACACCTGGTCACGAACCCCACGGCCCGGCACGCCGCACGGCCGGTGCCGGGCGGTGGCGGGGGCTGAGGTGCGGCATCCGCACGCGCCCCCGAGCGAGCCCGGGGCCCGGGCCGTCCGACGACGGGCCCGCACGGCCGCGGCTGCCACGGCCCTGGTGACGGCCCTTCCTCTCGCACTCGGCGCCCTCTCCGAGGGCAGCCTCCTGGTCACGGCACCGGCCCTGGTGGCCGGCTTGACCGCGCTGGTGCTCCTGCCGGACCTGTGCCAGGAGCGTCCCCCGGCACGTCATGCGCGGACCCGGTCGACCGCACGCACTCCGACCGGCCGACGCAGCGTCGATCTGACCCGGGTCACCTCCGTCCGGTTGTGGACGACGTTCTCGCCCGGCGGCGTGCAGCAGCGCGTTCTCCTGGTGCGCGATGTGCACGGTGTACGGCTCGGGATCACCAGTGCCGCGGGAAGACGCGCCCTGCGGACAGCGCTCGCGGGGCAGCAGGGCAGGAGAGCCCGTGTGGGTCCGGCAGCCCGGGCCTGTCTCGGGGACGGTCCGGGGCGGTGGCTCGTCCGTCACACGGTGACGATGTTCCTCTCACAGGTAGCCGCCGTGTGCGGCTACCTGATCGGGTTCCTCGAAGTCAGCGGGACGGCCTGACGATTCAACGGGTGTCACGGGCGGCGGCAGGAGCCGATTCGTCGCCAGGGATGCCGGCGATGTCCTCGACCTTGAAGAGTCGGGCGATCGGTACGTCGGTGGAGCTGTGGGCGATGATCGAGAAGGCGATGCAGACGGCGATCAGGGTGAACGCCTCCTGGCCCTGGGGGATCCCGGCCTGGAGCACCAGCAGCCCGTATACGACAGAGGCGAAGCCCTTCGGGCCGAACCAGGCTGCGACGAGCTTCTCCTGCCGGGTGAACCGGGTGCCCAGCAGCGACAGCAGCAGCGAGGCCGGCCGGATCAGCACGATCGCGAGCACGACGGCGACATAGCCGCCGAAGGACAGGTCGCCGAACAACTGCGGCGTCAGCAGCGCCCCGAACACCAGCAGCGCCGCGAACTTGGCCAGCTCGGCCAGCGCCTCGCCGAGCGGCTCGAACGCCTCCTTCGCCTCCAGCGACCGTGCGGTGAGAACCGCCCCCGCGGAGAACGCGGCGAGGTAGGGGTTGGCGTGCGTGAGGTGGCACAGGGCATACAGGATGACGCCGATGGCCAGGGGCAGCAGCGGCTGGAGCTTGGGCTCGGCGCCCAGCAGCCGGAACCGTACGAGCTCGATCACCACGTAGGGCAGGACCACGCCGAAGACCAGGCCGAGGACCAGCTCCAGCGCGATCTTCCCGAGCGACGCCTCGGCGTGTCCGGACGTCGGTCCGGCCGCGGCGATGAGGACGAGGACCACCGGCAGGGCGAGCCCGTCGTTGATGCCGCTCTCCACGTTGAGCAACTGCCGCAGCTTCGAGGGGACTTCCTTGCGGCCGACGATGGCCGAGGCGAACACCGGGTCGGTGGGCGCGAGCACCGCGCCGACCAGGAAGGACGTCGTCCAGTCCAGGCCCACCAGGAAGTGCGTGATCAGCGCCATGCCGATGAACGCCAGCGGCATGCCGAGTCCGAGCGCGCGGGCCGGGTTGCGCCAGTTCTCCCGCAGCTTGGGGAAGGAGACGTGCATGCCGTCGGTGAACAGCACCGCGAACAGCGCCAGGTCGGCGGTGACGGACACGATCCCGCTGTCCGGCGTGATGTGGATCAGGCCGAGGAACCCGTCGCTGACGAGGGCGCCGCCGACGAGGAAGAGGAAGGACGTGGACAGCACGGTCCGTGCAGCGAGCCCGGACAGCAGCACCGCGATGAGCAGCGCCACCCCGAAGACCACGATGAGCACCATGACCAGAACCCCCGATCGGCGAAGAGACTTGTCCTCAGACCGCCGACCAGACTTCCCGGCACACCGCTGGGAACCTTACAGGTTCTTGACGCGGCATTGACATGTTCTTGATGCGCATCCTGGCGCGCCGTTGGTTGCCGGGTTCCGGAAGGGCGAGGGCTTCTTCACCCGATGGGGGCGGTCGGTGTCGGCGCCACGGCACTGGGCCCGGGGCCGGTCGTGGGGATGGCGTCCGGCGCCTCCTCGACCTCCTGCACGGTGCTGCCGCCCGGCCCGTCGCCCGGGGCACCCGCCGTGGTGGACAGCAGGGACCAGGCCCCGACAGCCAGGCCGATGGCTGCGACCGTCGCGATCACACGGCCGGTTCGGCGGAGCCTGGCGGGGCCGTCGAGTTCCCGCCATGCCGGACGTGGACCGTCGGGCTGCCACAGCTCACCCACGGCCTCCGTCCTGGCGTCGGCCGACGGGCGATCCGGACGCGGACGGTACGTGTTCTGCCGACGGGGATCGAGACGACGGGATGGTCGACCGGCCGCTCGTTCTTGCGCGGAGGGCTCCTTGGGGGCGGACGCGCGGATGGCCCGCTCGTCGTCCGCCAGGAACTTCAGCCAGACGTCACCGGCGCCGGGCGGCATGGCCTCCGGGTCGAGCGGCGTTCTTCGGCTGTCTGGATCTGGGGTGTTCACACCCTTTTCCTCCTGGGAGGGGTCGCGTGGTCGGAGGCCGCCGCAGCCTGTGAGGGGGCCGGCCGGCGGCCGGAGGGTTGTCCTGTGCCCGATCGGCCTTCGACCGACCCCCGGCCGCCGATAATTGCACAGTGCAAAATGTGATCGCCAGGGTTCTTGCGGGATTTTCCCGATTCACGAGTGCCCGGGTGCGTCCCGGTCAGGTCCGCCGACACGGCTGTGCGCGGCTTCTCTGTCGGTCATGGCCGGACCTTCCACGTGTCGGGAATGTCGTCTCTCGGACTCGATTGGGTAAAGACCCCCGGGCGGGGGGCCTGTCGCGGAAGCCACCTTTGCATAGTCTAAAGGTTGGGGGAGGGGCGCCTGTGGGGAAGACCGGCGGCTCTCGACAGCCGCGACATCGCAGGAGTGCCGCATGACCGACCGGAAGCCGCCGTCCAGCTGGACGCTGCTGTCCTGCATGCCGATCGTGGTGATGGCGGTGGTCGCGGTGACGGACCTCGTGGCGGGACCAAGTGTCGGCTTCCTGCCGCTGGTCTCTCTCGGACCGGCCTTCGCCGGGCTGGTCGGGGGGTGGCGCCGCACGGCCGGGTTCGGGCTCGCGGCCCTCGTGCTGTGCGTCGCGCTCGGGCTGTACGACGGGCTGTTCGACGGGCGCCGGGGCTACACCGCGCTGGCCTCCGTGGCCGGCGTCACCGGTGTGGGTGTCGCGGCCGCGGTGATGCGCTCGCACCGGGAGGCGGAGCTGGCCAGTGTGCGGTCGATCGCGGAGGTCGCCCAGCGGGTGCTGCTGCGGCCGGTGCCGTTGACTGCGGGGCCGCTGCAGGCGGCGGTTTCGTACACGTCGGCGGTCGCCGAGGCCCGGATCGGCGGGGACCTCTACGAGGTGGTGGCCTCCCCCCACGGCGTCCGGGTCATCGTCGGAGACGTCCAGGGCAAGGGCCTGGCCGCGGTGGAGACGGCGGCGGTGGTGCTGGGCGCCTTCCGGGAGGCGGCGTACGACGAGGCCGACCTGTCGGGGGTGGGCGAGCGCCTGGAGCGGAGTGTGGCCCGGGAGCTGGAGGGCGAGAAGTTCGTCACCGCGATCCTCGCCGAGATCGATACGGCTCACGAGGCGGTCTTCCTCAACTACGGGCATCCGCCCCCGATGATCGTGCGCGCGGACGGCGCGGTCGACTTTCCGCAACCGCACCTCTTCGCACTGCCGTTGGGCCTCGGGGCGCACGGAAGCGATGCCCCGAAGCCGTACCGGGTGGGCTTCGCGCCGGGCGAGCAGCTGCTGCTGTACACCGACGGCGTCACCGAGGCTCGGGACGACGAGGGCCGCTTCTATCCCGTCGACGAGCGGGCGCACCTGCTGAAGGATCCTGACGCGCACCGGGCCCTGGAGGCACTGCGGGAGGATCTCGCCCAGCACTCCGCCGGACCGCCGCACGACGACGCCGCGATGCTCCTGCTGCGCTACCACGGGCATGGCGAGGGTCATGGGGAAGGCAAATCTGTTCCCATCACGTGAGTGAGCAGGCACTTCCGCACGGTAGAAAGGACGCATGCCGGAGCGTGAGACCCCCGCGGGGACGATGGACGACGTGGATGTGGTGACCCGGTCGGTGCTGACCGCTTCCCGCCTGCTGGTGGGGGTCTCCGCGCGCTCCCTCGCCGCTGTCGAGGAACGGGTGACGCTCCCGCAGTTCAGAATGCTCGTGGTGCTGTCCACACGCGGCGCCACCAAGCTCGTCGCGCTCGCCGACCTGCTCCAGGTCGCCCCGTCCACCGCCATGCGGATGGTCGACCGGCTGATCGCCGCCGGGCTCGCCGACCGGAAGTCCAACCCCTCCAACCGCCGGGAGACGCTGCTCCAGCTCACGGAGGAAGGCCGCCGCACGGTCGCGGACGTCACCGCGCGCCGTCGCACCGCGATCGCCGAGATCGTGGAGCGGCTCACCCCGACACAGCGACTGGCCCTCATCGAGGCTCTGGCAGCCTTCAACGAAGCCGGGGGAGAGCCTCTCGCTCCGGCTCAGGACGACACGGAATCCCACCCGCTGGGGTGGGCGATGGACGTGCCCGTCGCCGGCGACGCCTGACGCGCACCCGGCCGCTCTTCTCCGCCTGCCGTCCGTTTTGCATAATGCAAGGGAATCGTGAAGGGAAAGGGAACCGGTCCCGCTGCCGGATCCCGGCAACGCGGACCCCATGTGCCTGTCCGGCGAGGGGCAGTGCGGTGCGTACCCGCGCGGACCAGGATGGCGGAGGCCGAAGCGAGGCGGAGGGGGTGGCCACATGCGGCGTGAACGGCACTCTGCCACCGGTGCGGAACCGCACCTGATGGTGCGCCTACGCAGCACAGTGTGGGGGCCGGCCGAGTTCGTCGGGCCGCCACCGCTCCGGCTGACGGTCAGGGGAATCCTGGCGGGGTGTTCGGCAGCTGTCGCGATCATCGGCAGTGCGGTCGCCGGTGCCTGGTACGGGATCCCCGGACTGGCCGCCGGCGAGGGCGGTCTGGTGTGCGCCGCCGTGCTCGTCCTGTATCTGTGCGGGGTGCGGGCAGGACGTGCGCTGATCGGCGCCGTCGCGGTGCTCGCGGTCGGCCTCGCCCTCCAGACGCCCCAGGCCGCGGCGGGTTTCGTGCTGGCCGAGCGGGGGCGCGCGGAGCCCGTGGAGGTGACCTCGGTCGAGAGTGCCTCCGTGGACGCCCCGGGCGGTCGCCGCTACCTCTGCTCGGTGATCGACCGGGACGGCGTCCCCGTCAAGGTCCGCATCTGGCGCGGTTGCGAGCGGACCACCCGGCCCGGTGACGCGATCACCGTCGTGTACGACGTGGAGGGGCGGGTGCCGCCGCGCGGTGCCGAGGGAACGGGGTCCGCCCTGGACGCCCTGAGCCGACTCGGCGGCTGGGTGGCCGGGCTTGTGTCAGCGAGTGTGGTCGCCGTCGTTCGCTCCTGCCGCCTCTCCGCTCCTGACCTAGGGAGTCGGCCAGCGCCCTGAGCCCGACCGCTGCCGCACCTCGCTTCGGTCGTTCTCGTTCGGCGGATCACGGGCCGACGTGAGCCCACACGGCGGGCGACGGAACGCCCTGTTCGTCCCGGACCCGGAGGTGACGCCTCGCCCGTCGGCCGGCCCGTTCTGGCCGGTGACATCGTGGCCTGTGCCGCCGTCGCCCCGCTGCGTCCGGGTGTTCATACGCTTTCCCGCGTCGTCACCTCTGCGGACGGCGACCGGCAGAGCAGCGCCTTCCAGTTCGAGGCCGCCGCCGGAGCCGAGCCCGCCGCCTCTTCCGTATGCGAGGGGCTGATCCTGGCGGCGCCGGACACCGAGACGACCGAACAAGGCACCGTCCTGGCGCACCGCATACGGGGAGTGCCCGCACCGTTCGTGTGCTGCGTCGAGCGCGGACGGCGCGGACGAGGGAAGGGGGGAGCGGCAGTCTGAGGCAGCCCGGTCCGGCGGGACAGCGGGCCGGACTCCGTAGCAAAATTCGCATCAGGTCAGGCTGCGTGATCGGCATTCGATGTCATCAAGCCACCCAGGCAGGCCGGTTGCCGACCGGACGGAGGCCGAGAAGGGAGGGGGCTGGCGCGGCATCCATGGGGCATGCAGCCTGTTCCGCTCGGCGTCGACCCACAGCAGGCGCCGCGTCAGAAGGGCCACATCGCGGAGGTAGAGGTAGGTCCCTAAGGCCGGCGTCTCCGCGGTCGGCCGGTTGGTGAGGTCAACCAGCCTGGTCCGTCTGACGACGCCTTCACGGACGCGGAGCCGCAGGGCGAGGGAGAGGGGCAGGGCACATCACCACCCCCAGCGAAACCAATGTGCCCTCAATGTGCCCTGGCCGCCTGACGGCCTCTCTCCGGCACGCAAAAGGGCGAGGCCCGAAGACCCCGCCCGACCCTCACGAAACCTGAGCTCAGGGCCACACCAAGCAATAAGGCTGATGCCCCGCCTCATGCAGCCGGTGGCTGAAGTCCTGCCACTCGTGCAGCAGCTGGTAGACGTTGAACGCGTCCCGGGGGCCGCCGCGGTCCGGGACCGTCGACCAGATGAACGCCGCCGCGCCCACGGCCTCCTCGCCGATGCCGCGCAGGGGGTCGACGACCGTCATGGGGAGTTTGACCACCGCGTAGTCGGGATGCAGGACGACCAGTTCCAGGGGCGGGACCTTGTGCAGGGGGACGCCCTCGATGCCCGTGAGGACCATGGCCGCCATCGTCTCGGGCTTGATCTTCGTGAACATGCCGTTCATGCCGAGCTCGTCGCCGCCGAGCTCCTCGGGGCGCATCGAGATCGGGACGCGGGCCGCGGTCGCGCCGTCGGGCGCACCGAAGTACTTGTACGTCACCCCCACCCGACCACCATTCCCGCTGCTCCCGGCCCGAAGATCGTCGACCTGCCGTTCAGTACGTCCGGCGGCCCGCTCCGGTTCACTCGGTACACCCTGTGTCTGACGCGGTTCCTGAGCGTCCTCCGCCTCGCGCCGGTGCCTTCCCCGCCGGGCACGTCGAGGACCCAGGTCATCAGTCCCCTCGCCCAGTCCGCCACCGCGATGCATATCTCCACCCGACTGCTTTTCTAGGACGCGTCGCCCCTGCCGCGCAACCCGATCATCGTGTCAGTGACCTCCCCCACGGCCGCCCGCCGAAACGTACGCCGAACCATCTGGCCGCAGGATCTCCGCAGCCTCCGACCACCCCGGGGCGTTTGAGCTGTGAGTATCAGGGTCCAGTCTCGCAGACGACGGGGACCGGGGGGCGGGTTGTCCCGTGCCCCGCCCTGCCACGCCCCTGGCCTACCCTGAACAGGTCACTGGCACCCGGAGCCCGACAGCGTCGGAGAAGGTCGGAGAAGTCGCAGGTCATGAGTGAACTGGCATATCCGTATGAAGCACCGGCCTCGCAGGCTCTTTTCGACCGCGCGGCGGCCGTCACGCCCGGCGGTGTGAACTCACCGGTGCGGGCCTTCCGAGCCGTCGGCGGCACGCCGCGGTTCATGGTGTCCGGCACCGGCCCCTATCTGACCGACGCCGACGGCAGGGAGTACGTCGACCTCGTCTGCTCCTGGGGGCCCATGATCCTCGGGCACTCCCACCCCGAGGTCATCGCCGCAGTACAGGACGCCGTCTCCCGCGGCACGTCCTTCGGCACGCCCGGTGAGGGCGAGGTCGCGCTCGCCGAGGAGATGACCGCCCGGGTCGCGCCGCTGGAGCAGGTGCGGCTCGTGTCCAGCGGGACCGAGGCGACCATGTCCGCGATCCGGCTCGCGCGCGGGTTCACGCAGCGCACCAAGGTGATCAAGTTCGCCGGGTGCTACCACGGGCACGTCGACTCGCTGCTCGCCGCGGCCGGCAGCGGTGTCGCCACCTTCGCGCTGCCCGACACCCCGGGCGTCACCGGCGCCCAGGCCGGCGACACCATCGTCCTGCCCTACAACGACCTCGACGCCGTGCGCGAGGCCTTCCGGGCCCACCCCGGCGAGATCGCCTGCGTGATCACCGAGGCCTCCCCGGGCAACATGGGCGTCGTACCGCCCGCCGAGGGCTTCAACCAGGGCCTGAAGGACATCTGCTCCGAGAACGGCGCCCTGTACATCTCCGACGAGGTCATGACCGGCTTCCGCACCAGCCGCGCCGGCTGGTTCGGCATCGACGGCGTGGTCCCGGACCTGATGACCTTCGGCAAGGTCATGGGCGGCGGCTTCCCCGCGGCGGCCTTCGGCGGGCGCGCGGACGTGATGGCCCACCTCGCCCCGGCCGGGCCCGTCTACCAGGCGGGCACCCTGTCCGGTAACCCCGTCGCCACCGCCGCCGGGCTCGCCCAGCTGCGGCTCCTCGACGACGCCGCCTACGCCAAGGTCGACGCCGTGTCGAAGGAGATCCAGGGGCTCGTCACCGAGGCCCTCACCAAGGAGGGTGTCGCGCACCGGCTGCAGACCGCCTCCAACATGTTCTCCGTGTTCTTCACCGACCGGCCCGTGCGGAACTACGAGGACGCCAGGACGCAGGAGTCCTTCCGCTTCACCGCGTTCTTCCACTCGCTGCTCGGATCCGGCGTCTACCTGCCGCCGTCCTCCTTCGAGTCCTGGTTCGTGTCCACCGCGCACGACGAGCGGGCCGTGCAGAAGATCGCCGACGCCCTTCCGGCGGCGGCCCGGGCGGCGGCGGAGGCGACGGCATGAGCGACGTGACGGACAAGGACATCACCGTCGTCCACCTCATGCGGCACGGCGAGGTCGCCAACCCGGACGGCATCCTCTACGGCCGTCTCCCCGGCTACCACCTGTCCGACCTGGGCCGCCGGATGGCCGACCGGGTCGCGGAGCACCTGTCCGGGCGCGATGTGACACACGTCGTCGCCTCGCCGCTGGAGCGGGCGCAGGAGACGGCCGAGCCGATCGCGAAGGCGCACGGGCTCGGTCTGGCCACGGACGAGCGGCTGATCGAGGCCGACAACATCTTCCAGGGCAAGACGTTCGGCGTCGGGGACGGGGCGCTGCGCAAGCCCGGCAACTGGAAGCACCTGGTCAACCCGTTCCGGCCGTCCTGGGGCGAGCCGTACGTGGACCAGGTCGTCCGCATGATGAGCGCGCTGAGCGCGGCGAAGGACAAGGCCCGCGGGCACGAGGCGGTCGTGGTCAGTCACCAGCTGCCCATCTGGATCGTCCGGTCCTACGTCGAACGCCGCCGCCTCTGGCACGACCCGCGCAGGCGCCAGTGCACGCTCGCCTCGCTGACGACCTTCACGTACCAGGGCGACCGGATCGTCTCCGTCGGCTACACCGAGCCGGCCCGCGACCTCGTCCCGGCCCACCTCCTCGCCGGCGCGAAGCCGGTGAAGGGCCAGGACAAGGCGTTCGGAGCGTAGGCGCGCGGAAGCGCGAGTCCCTGCGACCGCCCCTGCCACCCGGGTGGGCGGCCGCCCCGCGGGGCACCCGGCTCCCGACCGGACGGCGGGTACCGGCCGGAAGCGGCCGGGGGCGCGTGCGGCGTCCTGCGGGGCGTCCGTGGGTCCGTGGCTCCCGCCGGGGACCGGCGCCGGCCCGCGTGTGGGCTCGGCCGCGACCGGCCCGGTCAGTCCTGGTGCCCGGGCCTTCGAGGACCGGCGGTCGGAGGAGAGGTTCAAGGCCGTGCGCACTGCCGCGGGCGGGGCGGCGCTGGAACCGGCCCGCCCAGCCGGGGGCCGTGCGGCCGGCACCGGGTCGAGAGGGCGGGTACCGGCCGGAAGCGGCCGGGGGCGCGTGCGGCGTCCTGCGGGCGTCCGTGGGTCCGTGGCTCCGGCCAGGAACCGGCGCGGGGCCGCGCGTGGGCGACGGCGGACGGGGCCCGGTCCCGGTGTCCGGGGCCGTTGAGGGCCTGCGGCCGTTCGCGGGCGGCGGCGGGCAGTCGTGCGGGCTGCCGCGGACGGGGCGGTGCTGGAACGGGCCTGGCGGCCCGGGAGAATCACAGCCCCGGCGGACGGCTCACAGCGAGGCCTGAGCCGTCCGCCGGGGCCGGTCCTACCCGGCTCCTCAGGTCGCGGGGCCCCGCTGTTCAGCCGGTCTCCGTGGGCGTCAGCAGGAGCGTGTCCACGCTCTGTGTTCGCCCGCTTCTGCTCGCTTACGACTCCTTCGTTACGGAATCTGCGCAATTAAGCGGAACCTCCCCGTTCTTCACGTCCTCTGACTGGGTGACCAGCACGACGTGACGAATCGGGGATGCCATGCGCGCTCTCTCCCGCAGGGAAATGCTCGGACTCGGCGCGGGAGCCGCCGCCGCCGTCTCGCTCGCCGGATGCGGTGGGCTCTCGGGCTCGGACGACTCCGGCCACGCCGCCGGTTCCGGCGGCGACTCCGCGCAGGGCGGGTCGAAGCCGAAGCCGAAGCCCACCGCCCGGCCCATCGGCGACGGCTCCACCGCCCACACCGGCAAGCAGCCCCACCAGCCCGCGGGGCCCGAGCCGCTGGAACCGGGGCAGACTCCGCCGCAGTTCGTCGTGTTCTCCTGGGACGGCGCCGGCGAGGTCGGCAACGGCCTCTTCCCGCGCTTCCTGGATTTGGCCAAGGAGCACGGCGCGAGCATGACCTTCTTCCTCTCCGGGCTGTACCTGCTGCCCGAGTCAAAGAAGCGCCTGTACAACCCGCCGAACAACCCGCGCGGCGCCTCCGACATCGGTTACCTCACCGACGGGCACGTCAAGGACACGCTGGAGAACGTCCGCCGGGCGTGGCTGGAGGGCCACGAGATCGGCACCCACTTCAACGGTCACTTCTGCGGCGAGTCCCACGGCTCGGTCAAGAACTGGACGCCCCGGCAGTGGCGCAGCGAGATCGACCAGGCCAAGTCCTTCGTGAAGGAGTGGCGCACCAACACCGGCTGGACCGACCTGCCGTCGCTGCCGTTCGACTACGACAAGGAACTCGTCGGCGGCCGTACGCCCTGCCTGCTCGGCCAGGACAACCTGCTGCCCACCGCCCGCGAGCTCGGCTGGCGCTACGACGCCTCCTCGCCCGGCGGCCTCCAGGTCTGGCCGACGAAGAAGCAGGGGATCTGGGACCTGCCCCTCCAGCAGATACCTTTCCCCGGCCGCGGCTTCGAGGTCCTGTCGATGGACTACAACATGCTCGCCAACCAGTCCCTCGCGACCACGAAGGCACCCGCCCACAACTACCCGGGCTGGCGCAAGCAGTCGGCGCAGGCGTACATCCAGGGATTCAAGCGGGCATACGAGACAAACCGGGCACCCTTCTTCATCGGCAACCACTTCGAGCAGTGGAACGGCGGTATCTACATGGACGCCGTCGAGGAGGCCTTCAAGCACATCGCCCGGGAGAAGGAGAAGGGCGCGGATGTGCGTCTCGTCTCCTTCCGGCAGTTCACCGACTGGCTGGACGTGCAGAAGCCCGAGGTGCTCGACAAGCTCCGCACCCTCGGCGTCGGGCAGCAGCCGGCCGGTGGCTGGCGGGAGTTCACCGGCAAGGCCTCCACACCCAGCGCAGACGCCTCGCAGAACGCCGCCTGAAATGCGGTTTTCCGCCCGCAAGGGGGGTGGGCGAGACCCCCAGAACGGGCATGCGAAACTTTTCACATGAGTGCCGACAGCGCCCCCCAGCGTTCGAACCGCACGACCCGTGCCACCGAGCGCGCCCGCCGTGTCCGCCGCAGCGCCGCCCTGGCCGCGGGTCTCGCCGCGACCGCGCTGCTCGTCTCCGCGTGCGGCTCCGGCGGCACCTCGGGCGGGGGCGGCAACACCAACTTCGTCACCGGCACCGACGGCATCGCCACGGCCGCCAAGGGCGAGCGCACCCCCGCGCCCGACCTGTCCGGCAAGACCATCGCGGGCAAGACCCTCGACGTCGCCGACTACAAGGGCGAGGTCGTCGTCCTCAACGTGTGGGGTTCCTGGTGCAACCCCTGCCGCGCCGAGGCCAAGTACTTCGCGAAGGTCTCCAAGGCGTACGCGGGCAAGGGCGTGCAGTTCGTCGGCATCAACACCCGGGACACCTCCACCGGCGCGGCCCTCGCCTTCGAGAAGGACTGGGGCATCACCTACCCCAGCCTCTACGACCCGACCGGCAAGCTGCTGCTGCGCTTCAAGAAGGGCACGCTCAACCCGCAGGCGATCCCCTCCACGCTCATCCTCGACCGGAACGGCAAGATCGCGGCCCGGTCGCTCTCCGCGCTCAGCGAGGAACGGCTGCTGAAGATGCTCAAGCCCGTCGTCGCCGAGAAGTGAGCGGAGCAGCGACGTGAGCGCAGTCACCACGCTCGCCGCGGTGGCGGACCCCAACGGCACGGTGCTCAACGGCGCCCTGCTGGTGGCCCTGCCGATCGCGCTGCTCGGCGGACTCGTCTCCTTCTTCTCGCCGTGCGTCCTGCCGCTGGTGCCCGGCTACCTGTCCTACGTGACCGGGGTCGCCGGCACCGACCTCGCCGAGGCCCGGCGCGGCCGGATGGTCGCGGGCGCCTCCCTGTTCGTGGTCGGCTTCACCGCCGTGTTCGTCTCCGGCGGGGCGCTGTTCGGCTACTTCGGCCAGACGCTCCAGGAGCAGCAGGGGATCCTGTCCAAGGTGCTCGGCGTCCTCATGATCCTCATGGGCGTCTTCTTCATGGGCCTGATGCCCTGGCTCACCCAGCGGGAGTTCCGCTTCCACCGGCGCCCCGTGGCCGGGCTGGCCGGAGCGCCCCTGCTCGGCGCGCTGTTCGGCATCGGCTGGACGCCCTGCATCGGCCCGACCCTCGCCTCCGTGCAGGCGCTCGCCATCGACCAGGCAAGCGCCGGACGCGGTGCCGTGCTGACCATCGCGTACTGTCTGGGCCTGGGCGTGCCCTTCGTGCTCGCCGCGGTCGCCTTCCGCAAGGCTCTCGGAGCCTTCGGCTGGATCAAGCGCCACTACGTCTGGGTGATGCGGATCGGCGGCATCATGATGATCGTGACCGGTCTGCTCCTGCTGACCGGCGCGTGGGACCGCATCGTGCAGGAGATGCAGGTCTGGTCCGACGGCTTCACTGTGGGGATCTGATCGATGAGCAAGACCACCGCCTCCGACCCGGCCCCCTCCGCCGCCGAGGAACAGGAGCTGGGCGACGCCGGCTCCCAGCTGTCCACCGCCCCCAAGGAGGACGCGCCCAGCCTCCCCGCCCTGGGCGTCATCGGCTGGGCCCGCTGGTTCTGGCGGCAGCTGACCTCCATGCGGGTCGCCCTGCTGCTGCTCCTGCTGCTTTCCCTCGGCGCGATCCCCGGCTCGCTCATCCCGCAGTCCGGCCAGGACGAGACGAAGGTCGCCGACTTCCGCAAGGGCAACCCCACCCTCGGCGACCTTTACGACAAGCTCGGCCTGTTCCACGTCTACAGCTCGGTGTGGTTCTCCGCGATCTACATCCTGCTGTTCGTCTCCCTCATCGGCTGCATCGTGCCCCGCACCTGGCAGTTCGTCGGCCAGCTGCGCGGCCTGCCGCCCGGCGCGCCCCGGCGGCTGACCCGGCTGCCCGCGCACACCACCTGGCGCACCACGGCCGAACCCGAGCAGGTCCACCAGGCCGCCCTGGCCCTGCTGAAGAAGCGCCGCTTCCGCACCCACCTCACCGGGGACGCCGTCGCCGCCGAGAAGGGCTACCTGCGCGAGCTGGGCAACCTCGTCTTCCACATCGCCCTCATCGTGATGCTGACCGCCTTCGCCTGGGGCCAGCTGTACAAGTCCGAGGGCAACAAACTGGTCGTCGAGGGCGACGGCTTCTCCAACACCCTCACCCAGTACGACGACTTCAAGTCCGGCAACCTCTTCACGTCCGACGACCTGGTGCCGTTCAGCTTCAACCTGAAGAAGTTCACCGGCACCTACGAGCGCACCGGCCCCAACAAGGGCACCCCGCGCGTCTACAAGGCCGACATCACCTACAGCTCGGGCGCCTACGGCAAGGACGAGAACGACACCGTCGAGGTCAACCACCCGCTGGAGATCGGCGACTCCAAGGTCTACCTCGTCAGCCACGGCTACGCGCCGGTCATCACCGTCCGCGACGCCAAGGGCAAGGTCGTCTTCGACGACGCCGTACCGCTGCTGCCGCTGGACGCCAACGTCACCTCCTCCGGCGTCGTCAAGGTCCTCGACGGCTACCGCAACGCCCAGGGCAAGAAGGAGCAGCTCGGCTTCAACGCCTTCTTCGTGCCGACCTTCGGCGGCTCCGCCAGCGGCACGATGCTGTCCCAGTTCCCGGCGCTGGACAATCCGCTGCTCGCGCTGTCCGCCTACCACGGCGACCTCGGGGCCGACTCGGGCATCCCGCAGAGCGTGTACCAGATGGACCGCACCAACATGAAGGAGTTCAAGGACTCCCAGGGCAAGCTGTTCAAGAAGCTGCTGAAGCCCGGCGAGACCATGAAGCTCCCGAACGGCGCCGGTTCGGTCACCTTCGGCAAGGACATCAAGGAGTGGGCCGGCTTCCAGGTCGTCCAGCAGCCCGGCAGCGGCTGGGCCCTCGCCGGTGCCCTCGCCGCGATCGGCGGCCTCGCCGCCTCCCTGTTCATCCAGCGCCGCCGCGTCTGGGTGCGTGCGGTCAAGGGCGCCGACGGCGTCACCGTCGTCGAGATGGCCGGCCTCGGCCGCAGTGAGTCCGCCAAGGTCCCCGAGGAACTGGGCCACCTCGCCGGCGACCTCTACGAGCAGGCCCCGGGTGCCCCCGGCCCGGACGACCCCGCAGATTCCCCCGACCCCGATCAGGAGCCGGGTACCGAACCCCCCGTACCTGCCGAAGGGGCTGAGAAGCAGTGACTCTCGCCGCCGCCACCAACGAAAACCTCGCGCAGATCAGCAACGTGCTGATCTACTCCGCGATGGCCGTCTACACCCTGGCCTTTTTCGCGTACATCGCCGAATGGCTCTTCGGCAGCCGCAGCAAGGTCGCCCGGACCGCCGCCGCGCTCACCACCAAGCCGGACGCCAAGAAGGCCCCGGCCGTCACCGTGAACCAGGCCGGCGGCACCGCCGTGCTGGAGCGGCCGAAGGTCACCGTGCGGGCCGCGGCCGGCCGGCGCGACGTGCCGGACGGCCCCGGGGCGCACGGCGGGGACGAGCAGGGCGACCTGTACGGCCGGATCGCCATCTCCCTGACGGTGCTCGCCTTCCTGGTCGAGTTCGCCGGTGTCCTCACCCGCGCCCTGTCCGTGGAGCGCGCCCCGTGGGGCAACATGTACGAGTTCAACATCACGTTCTCCACGGTCGCGGTCGGCGTGTACCTCGGACTGCTGGCGCTGAAGAAGAACGTGCGCTGGCTCGGCCTGTTCCTGATCACCTCGGTCCTGCTCGACCTGGGCCTGGCGGTCACGGTCCTCTACACCGCCAGCGACCAGCTGGTCCCGGCCCTGCACTCGTACTGGCTGTACATCCACGTCTCGACGGCGATCTTCTGCGGCGCGGTCTTCTACGTCGGCGCGGTCGGCACGATCCTGTACCTGTTCAAGGACTCCTACGAGAGCAAGCTCGCGAGCGGCGGCACGCCCGGCACCTTCGCGACCTCCGTCCTGGAGCGGCTGCCCTCCGCCGCCTCCCTCGACAAGTTCTCCTACCGCGTCAACGCGGCCGTCTTCCCGCTGTGGACGTTCACGATCATCGCGGGCGCCATCTGGGCCGGCGACGCCTGGGGCCGCTACTGGGGATGGGACCCCAAGGAGACCTGGTCCTTCATCACCTGGGTCGCCTACGCCGGCTACCTGCACGCCCGCGCCACCGCCGGCTGGAAGGGCCGCAAGGCCGCCTACCTGGCCCTCATCGCCTTCGGCTGCTGGCTGTTCAACTACTACGGCGTGAACATCTTCGTCTCCGGCAAGCACTCCTACGCGGGCGTGTAGGCACCGCCGGGGCACTCACCGCCGTGGAGCGGGAGCGTGGTCCGCGACCGACACGATGATGTCGCGCAGCCGGTCGGCGTACAGCCGCAGGTTCTTGTGCGCAACATCGGTGTCCGGGTAGCGGGCCGCGAACCACAGGCCCTCGTGGAGCCGGGTGACCCAGGCGCAGACCTGGTCGCCGTACGACACCCGGATCAGACCGTAGGCGTTGCGCTCGGCCCAGCTCGTGGACTCGGGGATGCCGCGGGCGTCGGCGAACGACACGATCGAGTACATGTCGGGGGACGTCGGCCGGAAGTCCGCGCCGAGCAGCCGCAGCACCCTCGCCAGCGGCATGCGGGCCAGCGGCCGGGTGGCGTGCAGCGCGGTGCGTACGGTCTTCAGCGCGGCGGGGAAGTCGGGCGCCTGGGCGACGGGCACCTCGATCGGCGCGCCGCCGACGTACCAGCCCACCGAGTCCGAGTACGCGGACTTCGCCCGGGTGTGGAAGGGGACCACCGTCCGGTAGACGGGCTCACCGCCGATCTCGTGGACGATCAGGGCGGTCGCCGCCAGGACCCCGACCAGAGAACCGCCGTAGGGGCGGCAGTACGCCTCGAAGCCGGCGGCGGCATCGGCGTCGACGAGCATCTCGCGCATGAGCTTCTGCGTCGGCAGACCGTCCCCGGGATCGAGCCCGAGGTCGACGGGGAAGCTCGGCAGCCGCCCGTCGCAGCGCCGGATGAACTCCCGCCAGCGGGCGACGATCTCGTGGTCCGCGTCGATCCGGTCGGCGTCCGCCCGCTCGGCCTCGCAGAAGTCGACGTAGCTGGAGACCGGGGCCTGCTCCGGGGCGCGGCCGGTGAGATGAGCGGTGTACAGCTCCTGGATCTCCGCGGGGATGCGGTAGATGGAGAACGCGTCGACGTTGCTGTGGTCGAAGGCCATGTACACGCTGGTGCTGTCGTCCCGGACGACGGCCGTGTAGATGAGGTTCGGCCAGCGCAGTGCGTCGGCGGTGGTGTCGAAGCGGTCCTGGAGGTGCTGGGCCAGAGCCGCCGGGTCGGTGAACTCCCCGGCGTCCTCGCGGTGCAGGGAGACCGAGGCCGGGTCGAGGGTGAAGCGGCGGATCGAGTCGCCCGGGCCGCCCGCCCAGCGGAAGCCGCTGCGCAGCGTCTCGTGCCGCAGCGTCCAGCCGCGCAGCGCCTCGCCGAGGGCGTCCAGGTCGGCCCGGCCCGGGAGGTCGAAGGCCGCGCCGAGCCAGGTCGGCACGAACAGCCCGTCCTCCCGCACCGACCGCGCCGTCCGCAGATGTGACTCCTGGATGTAGGCGGGCGGCCTTGAGTCCTCCGGGAGGGCCTTCGCCGTAGCGACGGTCGCCGGACTGAGTGTCCATTCGACGAGTCGTCCAGGCCGGACCATGCAGCGTTGGATGTCGGTCATTCGCACGGGGCGTCTCCGTTCGCAGATGGGACAGACCCGATCAAGGGAATGCCGGGCTCGGCTACCGGCCACACCGCGAGTCGCCGGATTTCAGGAGAACGGATGGCATGTCGAACTGCGATACGGGGCTTGCCCCCGTGCGCTCAGTTGACGCCGATGTCCTCGTGCCAGAGCGCGGGGTGTTCCGCGATGAAGGCGCGCATCAGCCCGGCGCACTCGGCGTCGTCCAACAGCAGGATCTCCACACCGTGTTCGGCCAGCCAGTCGTGGCCGCCGTGGAAGGTGGCCGCCTCGCCGATCACCACCCGGGAGATGCCGAACTGCCGGACCAGGCCGGAGCAGTACCAGCACGGGGACAGGGTCGTCACCATCGTCGTGCCCCGGTAGGAGCGCTGCCGCCCGGCCGCGCGGAAGGCGGCGGTCTCCGCGTGCAGGGACGGATCGCCGTCCTGGACGCGGCGGTTGCGGCCGCGGCCCAGCAGGGTGCCGTCGGCGCCGTAGAGCGCCGCACCGATCGGGATCCCGCCCTCGGCGAGCCCGGAACGGGCCTCCTCGACGGCGGTCGTCAGCCATGTGCGTGCCTGTGCCTGGTCCATGACCTCATCCCTGCCCGTCTGCCGTCGGTCCTGTCGCCGCCGCGGCCGCGCCGGACCGTTCGAGGTACGTGTGCAGGGCGCCCGCGCCCTCGATCATCACCCTGCTGCGGGCGGTCAGCGCCTGGCCGCGGGCCGCGACGGCGGCGCGCAGGGCCGCACTGCTGCCCTCCCGCCGCAGCCCCTCCAGCACCGGCCTGATCTGGTCGAACACGTAGTGGCTGCGGCGCAGGGTGTGCACGAGCCGGGCGTCGCGCACGTCGGCCGTTTCGTAGATCCGGTAGCCCGTCCCGCGTTCGCGCCCCGGCGTGAGCAGCCCGGCCCCCTCCCACACCCGCAGCGCGGACGTCCGCACGCCCAGCAGCGCGGCCACCTCGCCGATGCGCAGGCCGCCGGCGCGGGGGAGCGGGGCCGGGGGTTCCAGCGCCAGCAGTTCCAGGGCCTCGCTCGCCGCCCGCAGGGACACCCGCTCCTCGTGCAGGGCGGCATGCGCGGCGTCGACCAGCGCGAGCGCGCCCGGGACGTCCCCCGCGTGCAGGTTCCCCATGATCCCCGCCGCCGTCACCGGCCCGTACCCCCGCATCAGCGCCCGGTACGCCAGCAGCGCACCGCGGTGCGCCTCCCCGAAGACGCGGTAGCCGGACGCGGTCCGCGCGGCCGGCGGGAGCACCCCGGCGTCCTCGTAGTTGCGGATCTGCTGCGCCGAGACACCGGCCAGCCGGGCCAGGTCGACGGGGCGGAGGCGGCGGTCGTTCGTCATCGATTTGAAGGTTACGGCAGGAAACAGCCGGTGGAACCTCCCCAAGTCTCAATACAGCGCTTAAATCGAAGACTTGAAGGAATGGACGACTGCATCCGCGTCACCGGCGCACGTGAACGGGCCGAGCAGCAAGGTCTGGTGAAGCAGCCCTGCGCGGAGTGCGGCGGGACCCGGCTGTGCGCCCCGGCCCGGGCGGTGACCGTGCACGGCCACCACCGTCGTCGAGGCCGCCCGGCTGCCGCTGACCGACCTCTGCACCTGGCTGGCCGGCCTGCGCGAGCGGTCGGGCGGGGACGAGTGGCTGCTCGTGGAGCCGGTCGTCGCCGACCTGGTGGAGCGGGTCCGGCGCCTGCTGGACGTCGGCGTCGGCTACCTCACCTGGGCCAGGCGACCGCTGCGAACGCTGCGAGGGCGCCGGTGTGCTGACGGTCCGCATGCACTTCCTGCCCGCGGTCCCGGTGCGCTGCCCGGGCTGCCGGGGGCGGCGCTTCCGGCCCGAGGTGCTCGCCGTCCGGTACGCGGGCCACGACATCGCCCAGGTGCTGGAGGCGACGGTCGACGAGGCGCTGGAGGTCTTCCGGGACGTGCCCGCCGTGGCCGGGCGGCTGTGCCGCATGGCAGACGTGGGCCTCGGCTACCTCCCCCTGGGCCAGCCGGCCACCACGCTGTCCGGCGGCGAGGCCCAGCGCCTGAAGCTGGCGAAGGAGTTGGGCCGCAGGGCGAGCGACCGCACGCTGTACGTCCTCGACGAACCGACGACGGGCCTGCACGCCGCGGACACGGCCCGGCTGCTGGACGCCCTGCAACGTCTGGTGGACGCGGGCCACTCCGTCATCACCATCGAGCACAACACGGACGTCATGCGGGCCTCCGACTGGCTGATCGACCTCGGGCCGGTCGGCGGGGCGGGCGGCGGAAGGGTGATGGCGGAGGGGGCGGGATGGGCTGCGCCCGGTTCGGGTGCGTCGTAGGCTCGTGCATATCGGGGTTTTCGCGTCAAAAGGCGAGACTCAGATGCGCCTTCTGATGGTGCACGAGCACGGCGGGGAAGTGACGTCCCATGGCGACATTCGTCAGCTATCAGAGCAGCAGAATCGTCGAATTGATGGACGCGCGTGCGGATCAGCGCGATGCCGAATGGTTGAAGGACGCACTTCAGCAGGCCGTCATGCTGGAACTCTCGACGCTTCCGCCGTATCTGTGCGCCCTGTGGTCCATCGAGGACCAGGAATCCGACGTCGCCCAGGCCATTCGCCGCGTCGTCTTCGACGAGATGTCGCATCTGGGGCTCGCCGGAAATCTGCTGACGACGATCGGTGGCATGCCCCGCCTCGCCGACGCCCGCACGGCACCGAAATACCCCGGCCCGCTGCCCGGGGGCGTGCGCCCGGACCTGGACGTCTTCCTGAGCGGACTGACCAAGGATTCCCTGGAGCTTTTCTCCCGCATCGAGGAGCCGGACGACCCGGTCACGGTGGAAAGCAGCGGGCACACGTCCATCGGGGCCTTCTACTCGGCGATCGGCGAGGCGTTCCGGCAGCATCCGGAGCTGATCACCGGTACCCAGCAGATACGCCGGCTCATGTCGCACCACGGCGAGGGCAACGACGTGCTGGAGATCACCTCGCTCGCAGGCGCCGAGAAGGCCATCGGCATCATCAAGGAGCAGGGCGAGGGCACGGCGGCCTCGCCGGAGAATCCGCACCCCGGAGAGCAGGGGGAACTCGCCCACTTCTACGTTTTCCGGGAACTGTTCCACGGCCGGAGGCTGGTCAGGACGTCGGAGAACCCCGACCGGTGGGAATTCGCCGGGGACGCCATAGCGATGCCCTCGGCCCTGCCCATGGGGAAGGTCCCGGCAGGCGGCTGGGAAGCCGGGGGCCTGCCGGCACCGGACGACGAGACGAGGCAGCGGCTGGTCGAAGTCAACCTCCAGTACAGCGCGATGCTGAGGTTCCTCGAACAGGCCTGGCAGGCCACCGCGACGGCCATGATGCAGAGCAGGCTCGCGGCCGCCGTGACCCGGATGCGGATGCTCGTCGAGCCCTCTCAGCTCCTGATGCAGCGCGCCCTGCCCGACGGCAGCGGCAAGACCTACGGCCCGGAATTCAGATACGTGGATCCCTGATCGCCGACTGACCGGGCGTGACCTGTTCGAGCACGGCGTAGTCCGCGAAGCAGCGGCGGTAGCGCAGGTGCCTCGTCTCCTGGGTGTGCCTGCGCTGCCACTCCTCCACCTCGCCGGGTGCCTGGCACGGGCCCGAGCCCGCCCCGCAGTCCTGCTCCTCGCCGGAGACGCAGTACGCCTCGTACTCGGGCTGCGCCGACGCGTCCTGCACGATCGTGTACGGCACGTACCGGAAGATCCTGCGGCCGGTGATTTCCCCGCCGTGCTCGTCGCGTTGGTGCTGGCGCAGCAGCACGTTCGCGTCCGTCACGGCACTGCCGTCGAACGCCGCGCGTGCGCGGTCCCGCCGCAGCGCCAGTTCCTCGCACGCCGCACACCCGGGCACCGGGGAGGGCGGCCGGGCCGGATCGGCCGACAGGCCCTCCCTGGAACGGTCGTTGAGCGCCCGCACGCCCGCGCTGAGCCGCTCCTCCGGTGTCGCCTCGCGGATCCTCGCCGGGTCCGCCTGCCATTCGCGGCCGCCGCCGACCGGCCGCAGCATCACGTACGGGCCGGTCCTGTCCTGGTACTCGCCGACCTTGCACGTCTGCGGGTCGTAGACGAGCGTTCCCGGTTCCATTTCGCGCACCTCCGTCACTCTGGGTGTATCGAGCGTTGCGCACGGGAACAGTCCGGTTCAATGCTTGGCGTGTGACACCGGTGCTTTGTCACGGAGGGGGGAGCCGTGAGCCGACGGAACGGCGGGGCGAGTACGGCGGCGGTGTTCGGAGAGGTCCTGCGGCACTTCCGCGAGGCCGCGCTGCTCACGCAGGAGGGCCTGGCCCGACAGATCCCGTGCGACCGCTCGCACGTGGCGCGGGTCGAGGGCGGTACGAGGGTTCCGCAGGACACGTTCGCCAAGACCTGTGACGAACTGTTGGGCACGGGTGGGGTGTTGGTGCGGCTGTGGGCCCGGATCGACTGGTATCCGCAGGTGGAGCATCCGGACTGGTTCCGGCGGCGGGCGGAGATGGACGAGGTGGCCGTCTCCCTCCGGGAGTACCAGGAGCGGGTGATGCCGGGCTTGTTGCAGACGGCGGATTATGCGCAGTCGCTGTTCTCCCTGCTGGTGAGCGGCGAGGAACTGGAGGAGCGCGTGCGGGCGCGACTGAGTCGCCAGCAGCGTTTCCTGGCGGAGGGCGGCCCTCTGTACCTCGTCGTCCTCGACGAGAGCTGCCTGCGCAACGTGATCGGCAGCCCGGCCGTGATGAGGGACCAGTGCGCGCACTTGCTCGACGTCGGACGGCGGCCCAATATCCGGATCCAGGTCGCGCCTGCCTCGCGCCTCGGCCTGTTCCGCCCCAGTGGTTCCATGTCGCTGATCAAGCTGCCCGACGGGCACGACTGGGTCTACTCGGAATCGCTGGATCGCGGCCATTTCAACGACGATCCGGCCCTCTTCGCGCGCCATAGCCACACCTATGATGTGCTCAGGGCGGACGCCCTGTCAGCTCCCCAGTCCGCCGCTCTGATCCACGAGACGATGGAGAGGTACGCGCATCATGGACGGGAACTCGCTGACCTGGATCAGGAGCAGCTACAGCGACGCCAACGGCGGCAACTGCATAGAAATAGCCCCCGGTTTCCCCGAAGCCGTCCCCGTGCGCGACAGCAAGAACCCTGACGGGCCGGTCCTGGTCGTGGGCCGCTCCGCCTGGTCGGCGTTCACGGCCGCTCTCTGACGATCACGGCTCGTCCCGCTTGGGGTCCTCGTCCTTGTCCTGGTCGAGCGACTTCAGGAAGTCGGGATTGTCATCCGGCGCCACCCACTTCCGGGGACGCTCCGCCGCCGGCACCCGCTTCTTGCCGGCGATGAGCCAGGAGATCGACCCGACGAGCGGAAACAGCAGGACAAGGATCGCCCACAGCGGCTTGGGCATGTGACGGATCTCGTCGTCCTTCGTGCTGATGCAGTCGATGAACGCGTACACGCTGAGCGCCAGCGGCACGAGGAACATCAGTACCCGGAGCATGCGGCCTCTCAGCGAAAGCGGGTGGGCGGTTCCAGGCCAGGGTAGCGGCTCGGGGATACTGGACCCCATGGCTTACGACGATCTTCGCTCCCTGCTCAGGGCGCTGGAGCGCGAGGGCGACCTCAAGCGCATCAAGGCCGAGGTGGACCCGTACCTGGAGGTCGGGGAGATCGTCGACCGGGTGCAGAAGTCCGGCGGCCCCGCCCTGCTCTTCGAGAACGTCCGCGGGTCGAGCATGCCCCTCGCGATGAACGTGTTCGGCACGGACCGGCGGCTGCTGAAGGCCCTGGGCCTCAAGTCGTACGCCGAGATCTCCGAGCGGATCGGCGGGCTGCTCAAGCCCGAGCTGCCGCACGGCTTCGTCGGCGTCCGGGAGGCCTTCGGCAAGCTCGGCGCGATGACGCACGTGCCGCCGAAGAAGGTGAAGGACGGACCGGTCCAGGAGGTCGTCCTGACCGGGGACGACGTCGACCTCGACCAGCTGCCCGCCCTCTTCACCTGGCCGAAGGACGGCGGGTCGTTCTTCAACCTGGGGCTGACCCACACCAAGGACCCGGAGAGCGGCGTCCGCAACCTCGGGCTGTACCGGCTCCAGCGGCACGACAAGCGCACCATCGGCATGCACTGGCAGATCCACAAGGACAGCCGGAACCACTACCAGGTGGCCGCGCGCCGGGGCGAGCGGCTGCCCGTCGCGATCGCCTTCGGCTGTCCGCCCGCCGTGACGTACGCCTCGACCGCCCCGCTGCCCGGGGACATCGACGAGTACTTGTTCGCCGGGTTCCTCGCGGGCAAGCGGATCGAGATGGTCGACTGCAAGACCGTGCCGCTCCAGGTGCCGGCGCAGGCCGAGGTCGTGATCGAGGGCTGGCTGGAGCCGGGCGAGATGCTGCCCGAGGGGCCGTTCGGCGACCACACCGGCTTCTACACGCCGCAGGAGCCCTTCCCGGCACTGAAGATCGACTGCGTCACGATGCGGAAGCGGCCGCTGCTCCAGTCGATCGTCGTGGGCCGCCCGCCGACGGAGGACGGGCCGCTGGGCCGCGCGACGGAACGCTTCTTCCTGCCGCTGCTGAAGATCATCGTGCCGGACATCGTGGACTACCACCTGCCGGAGGCGGGCGGCTTCCACAACTGCGCGATCGTCTCGATCGACAAGAAGTACCCCAAGCACGCGCAGAAGGTCATGCACGCGATCTGGGGCGCGCACATGATGTCGCTGACCAAGCTGATCGTGGTCGTCGACTCGGACTGCGACGTGCACGATCTGCACGAGGTCGCCTGGCGGGCCCTGGGCAACACGGACTACGCCCGGGACCTGAGCATCGTCGAGGGCCCCGTCGACCACCTCGACCACGCCTCCTACCAGCAGTTCTGGGGCGGCAAGGCCGGCATCGACGCGACGAAGAAGTGGCCCGAGGAGGGGTACACCCGCGACGGCGGCTGGCCGGACATGGTCGAGTCGGACCCGGAGACGGCGGCGAAGGTGGACCGCCGCTGGAAGGAGTACGGGCTGTGACCTCCGCTTCCGCCGCCATCCCCCAGCCGGGACGCACCAAGGCCTTCCTGCGTCTTGTGATGATCGAGCACTCGGTCTTCGCGCTGCCCTTCGCCTACATCGCCGCGCTCACCGCGATGTTCCAGTGGGACAAGAACATCCACTGGGGCAAGCTGCTGCTGGTCACCGTCTGCATGGTGGGGCTGCGCACGTTCGCGATGGCGGTCAACCGGATCATCGACCGGGAGATCGACGCGCGCAATCCGCGCACGGCGCAGCGCGAGCTGGTGACCGGCGCGATGTCGGTGAAGCACGCCTGGACGGGCGCGCTGATCGCCCTGGCCGTCTTCCTGGGTGCCGCCGCCCTGCTGAACCCCCTGTGCCTGGCGCTGGCCCCCATCGCGGTGATCCCGATGGTGGTCTACCCGTACGGCAAGCGGTTCACGAACTTCCCGCAGGCCATCCTCGGCCTCGCCCAGGCCATGGGCCCGGTCGGCGGCTGGCTGGCGATCTCGGGCTCCTGGTCCTGGGACGCGGTGATCCTCGGTCTCGCCGTCGGGATCTGGATCGGTGGCTTCGACCTCATCTACGCCTGCCAGGACGTGGAGACCGACCGTGAGATCGGCGTCATGTCCGTCCCGGCGCGGTTCGGCATTCCGTCGGCGATCTGGGGCGCCCGCGTCTGCCACGCCCTCACGACCGCCCTGTTCGTCTGGTACGCCCTCGCCACCGATGCCGGTGCCTTCTTCTGGCTGGGCCTGCTGATCGTCGCCGGGGCGTTCCTCTACGAGCACTCGATCGTGCGCCCCCACGACCTCTCCCGGGTGAACCGCGCCTTCTTCAGCGTCAACGGCTTCATCGGCATCGCCCTGTTCGTGTGCGCGCTGCTGGACCTGTTGGTGCGTGGCCTCACCGTGTGAGCGCGGCCGGGGCCGTGGGGCCGCGGCGGAACACGAACGCCGCCGCCACCCCCGCCAGCAGGCCCAGCAGATGGCCCTGCCAGCTGACGCCCGTCTGGGTCGGGGCCAGGCCCGCCAGGATCGAGCCGCCCCAGACCGCGGCGATCAGGACGCCCGCCAGGACGCCCCAGGGGCGACGCTCGACGAAGCCGCTGACCAGGAGGAAGCCGAAGAGGCCGAAGATCACGCCGGAGGCACCCGCGGTGTTGGTCTGGGCCGGGGCTATGAGCCAGACGCCCAGGCCGTCCACGACGATGATCAGCGCGCAGACGAGCAGGAACCGGCGCAGGCCCGCCAGCGCGGCGAGGAAGCCGAGGACCAACAGCGGCACGGTGTTCGCCGCCAGATGGGCGAAACCGAAGTGGATGAAGGACGAGGGGACGACATCGACCAGCTCGGACGGATCGCGCGGGGTGACGCCGAAGCCGTCCAGCGCGTGGCCCGTGGCCACGTCGACCACTTCCAGCAGCCACAGCAGCGCGACCCAGGCGAGCATCAGCTTGCCCGCGGCCAGCGCACGGTCGCTGTTCGACCACCCGGCGCGCGTATCCGACATGGCGACCCCCAGTGCTCGCTCGTCCCCTCCGTGCAACGGCCCGCACCCCTTGGCCGGTTCCCACCCTGCGGCGCCGGATAGGCTCGGTGTTGTGAACCCAGTCAAGCCAGGCGAGATGCCGCGTACGCCTTGGATCGTAGGGGTGTCCGGGGCTTCCGGCACCCCGTATGCCGCTGCCGTGCTGCGGGCTCTTCTGGACGCCGGCGAGAGCGTCGATCTCGTGGTGTCCCGGGCGTCCCGGCTGACCCTGCTGGACGAGACCGGGATCTCCTTCCGGGACGCCCACTGGCAGGCCGACCTGCGGGAATGGCTGTCCCGGGGCGCTGACGGCAAGCCGGACACCTTCTCCGTCGACATCGGCGCCGTACGGCACTGGAGCGCCGGCGACCTGGCCGCCGGGCCCTCCTCGGGGTCGTACCCCACCAAGGGCATGCTCATCGTGCCCGCCTCGACGGCGAGCGTGGCCGGGGTCGCGCTCGGCCTGTCGAAGGACCTGCTCCAGCGGGCGGCGAGCGTGACCCTCAAGGAGGGCCGCAAGCTGATCGTGGCCGTGCGCGAGACCCCGCTGAACGGCCAGACCCTGCGGCACCTGGTCACCCTCGACGACGCGGGCGCGACGGTCGTGCCCGCCTCACCCGCCTTCTACGCGGGCGCGACGCACATCCAGGACCTGGTGGACTTCGTCGCCGGACGCGTACTCGACGCTGCGGGCGTGCCGCACCGGCTCTACCGCCGTTGGCAAGGTGAACTCGGCGGCGGTGCGCACCGCGACGGCTGAGCGGTACCCGAACCTCATCGGACTCAACGACAACTTCAGCGGAAGGCTTCGATCGCAATGGACGCGGTGGACAGGCAGCTCATCCAGGCCCTGAGGGAGAACGGCCGGGCCTCCTACGCGGAGCTGGGACGCCTCGTCGGACTGTCGGGACCCAGTGTCACCGACCGCATCAACCGGCTGGAGGCCGCCGGTGTCATCACCGGCTACCGGGCCACCGTCGACGCCGCCTCGCTCGGCCTCGGGGTCACCGCCCTGATCGGCATCTCGCTCTCCGACGCCACCGACCACGAGGACGTGGCGCAGCGGCTGAAGGACCTCTCGGAGATCGAGGACTGCTGGTTCATCGCGGGCGACGACTCGTACATGCTCAAGGTGCGGGCGGCGGACGTCGACGGCCTGGAGAAGATGATCCGGCGGCTCAGCGGGATCGAGGGCGTCTCCCGGACCCGTACGACGATCGTGCTCTCCACGAAGTGGGAGAACCGGGTCGGGGAGCTGCCCGAAGAGGAGTAAACCCCTAGTCGTACGGTTGGGACGTCGTCGTAGAAAGGTGTGGGCATGGATCTCGGGCTCAAGCGCGAGCTGGAGGAGAAGGTCAGGGCGGGTGAGCGCCTGACCCGTGAGGACGGCATCGCGCTGTACGAGTCGGACGACCTGGCCTGGCTCGGCGGCCTCGCGCACGAGGTGCGCACCCGCAAGAACGGCGACGTCGTGCACTTCAACGTCAACCGGCACCTCAACATGACCAACGTGTGCACGGCCTCCTGCGCGTACTGCTCCTTCCAGCGCAAGCCGGGGGAGAAGGACGCGTACACGATGCGCATCGAGGAGGCCGTGAAGCTCGCGAAGGCGATGGAGTCGGAGAACCTCACCGAGCTGCACATCGTCAACGGGCTGCACCCGAACCTGCCGTGGCGGTACTACCCGCGGTCGCTGCGGGAGCTGAAGGCGGCGCTGCCGGACGTCTCGCTGAAGGCGTTCACGGCCACGGAGATCCACCACTTCGAGACCATCTCGGGGATGAGCGCGTCGGAGATCCTCGACGAGCTGATCGACGCCGGCCTGGAGTCCCTGACCGGCGGTGGCGCCGAGATCTTCGACTGGGAGGTCCGGCAGCACATCGTGGACCACCGGACCCACTGGGAGGACTGGTCCCGGATCCACCGGCTCGCGCACGAGAAGGGTCTGAAGACCCCGTGCACGATGCTGTACGGGCACATCGAGGAGCCGCGCCACCGCGTCGACCACGTGCTGCGGCTGCGTGAGCTGCAGGACGAGACCGGTGGCTTCCAGGTCTTCATTCCGCTGCGGTACCAGCACGACTTCGTCGACATGCAGGACGGCAAGGTGCGCAATCGCCTCCAGGCACGGACGCAGATGGCGACGGGGGCGGAGGCGCTGAAGACCTTCGCGGTGTCGCGGTTGCTGTTCGACAACGTGCCGCACGTGAAGGTGTTCTGGGTGATGCACGGGGTGCAGACGGCTCAGCTGGCGCTTCAGCACGGGGCGGACGACATGGACGGTTCGGTCGTCGAGTACAAGATCACTCATGACGCGGACAACTATGGAACGCCGAACAAGCTGACGCGTGAGGATCTGCTCGATCTGATTCGGGATGCCGGGTTCCGGCCTGTGGAGCGGAACACCAGGTACGAGATCATCCGGGAGTACGAGGGTCCTGACCCTGAGCGTCGCGAATCGCCGCAGCCGATGCGGGTGTGACGGCGGGTGCCGGTGCGTGGGGGTTGTTCGCGCCCACGCGGCGGAGCCGCATTTCGATGGGGTCCCGCGGCCCCTGAGGGGGGTACTCGGCCGGCATGGTTGCCACCGGGGCGCCTGAAGACGCCTATACCGCTGAACCCTTTGTTCCTGACCGGGGTGGGTTGCCCGCTCTGCGGCGGGCCGCTGCCGAGTGTCAGGGGTGTCCCTTGCACCGGGACGCCACCCAGACCGTGTTCGGGGCCGGGGACCAGGACGCCCGGGTCATGCTCGTGGGGGAGCAGCCCGGGGATCAGGAGGACCGGCAGGGGAAGCCGTTCGTGGGGCCTGCCGGGAAGCTGCTGGACCGGGCCCTGGAGGAGGCAGGCATCCACCCCTCCGAGGCCTATGTCACCAACGCCGTGAAGCACTTCAAGTTCACGCAGGCCGAACCCCGCAAGCGGCGGATCCACAAGGCTCCGAACCTGCGGGAGATGACCGCCTGCGGGCCCTGGCTGGCCGCGGAGCTCGCGGTCGTGGAGCCGGAGCTGATCGTCGTGCTGGGGGCCACCGCAGGGAAGGCGCTGCTCGGGTCCTCCTTCCGGGTCACCCAGGTGCGTGGGACGGTGCTGGAGGAGGAGATCCACGGGCGGCCGGAGCGGCTGGTGCCGACCGTGCACCCCTCCTCCGTGCTGCGGTCGGACGACCGGGAGGCGGCGTACCGGGGGCTGGTATCGGATCTGAAGGTGGCGGCCGGCGCCCTGTCGTAATGGCTACCATTGCGGCATGCCCCTTACCCTCACGCTCGAACCCGCCGTCACCCCCGCGCTGCGTGACGGTCTGCTCGATCTGTGGACCGACGTCTCCAACGCCGGAGGGGCCGTCGGGTACGTGCCGCCGGTGACGCGGGAGGAGATCCGCCCCGCACTGGTGCAGCACTTCGCGGCGATGGCCGACGGCCGGGTCAAGCTGCTCGTCGGGCACGACGAGGAGGGGCGGGTCGCGGCGACCGCCTTCCTGACCTTCAACACGCACCACCTGATGACGCACTGGCTGTGGCTGTACACGGTGATGGTGCACCCGAGGCACCAGGGCAAGGGCTGGGGGCGGGAGCTGCTGCGCGCCGCCGCGGACACGGCCCGCGCGATGGACGGGATCGAGGCGATCCGGCTGACCTGCCGGGGCGGACTCGGTCTTGAGCGGTTCTACGAGGCCTGCGGCTACAAGGAGGTCGGGCGGATCCCCGGGGCGATCCGGGTGGCACCGGGGGACGACCGCGAGGACGTCATCATGCTGCTGCCCCTCGTCTGACCGTTCCTAGAGACTGAGCGGGAGTGAGTCCTGTTGCCAGGGCTCATGCTCAGCTGGACATCCCGAACGGTGTTGGGTGTCCTGGTTGCCCGCTTTCGCTCCGTATCCGGCGTGCACGGATCGTGTCCGTGGTCCGGGAATGCGGGGGCGGGGTTCCTCACGCCCCGGGGCCACGGAGCCGGCCTGGACGGTCCGATGCCCCTGCTCATCACTCCGGTGAGCAGGGGGCGGTGCCGTCCGTTGAGGTGTAGGCGGGGTCGACGGCGACGATGGTGATGCCGAGTTCGGCCGCCATCGACACAAGCCGGGCCCGCAGCCGGGCGGTGGGCATGCCGGAGATCAG
>NZ_JNXI01000036.1 GCF_000717055.1 Streptomyces iakyrus
CGAAGCACCCCAGGAAGCGCCTGCCCCCTTCTCAGAAAACCTCCAACACCCCAGCTCACACTCCACCCACCACACCAACTACGAACCCCGGAATCACACTCGCCGACGCCCTCGACCAGCTCATGCGCCGAACCCAGACCAGCACCGCCACCGCAGGCGAGCAACGCCTGATCAAGGAGGCGAAGGACGCGGTCGCCATGGGCGTCGCCCCGGTCTCCGACGCGATGCCCGCCCAGCTCAGGGCGGCCGTGGTGGAGGGCAGCCACACCGCCTTCATGAACGGCGTCCACACCGCCGTCCTGGTCACCGGCATCCTCGCCCTCGTGGGCGCCGCCCTCTCGGCGTTCGGCCTCCGAGGCCGGACGGACGGGAACGACAAAAACCTGCCGAGCCCGGCCGCGCCCGCCACAGACACTTCGCCCGTTCCGGCGGCGACCGCGGGTGCCGCTGCCGCCGTCCGGCCCTTCCATCCGAGCGAGTGACAGACACCGGGCCAGATACCCCAGGGGTGGAAGGGTAGCCAGCCTGGTGGTGAAGAAATCTGGATCCGGTGGTCGGTGACGGTAGGGAACGGCCCGCCTCCGCTGGTCCGGGATTCACTGCAAGTGGCTGGTCCTGACAGGCCGTCGTCGGCGTCCGACGCTGCGGATGCGACCCTCCGAAACCGCACCGGCCCGGAACCCCGGGCCGGTGCGGCCGCTTCCGCTGACTCGTCGGGGAGAGAGGGTTCGCGGACCGTTTGTGCGGCCACGCGACCAGTAGTGCGGGAGCGGGCGGCCTGTGTCTTAAGGCTGTTGGTGAATCCCACCGGTGCCCTGAGCCGGCGGGATGCCCAGTCGCTGGGCGAGTTCGTGGGCGTCGATGCCGTACGTCTCCCGGATCCGTACGCCCTCGGGGCCGAGGCCGAAGACGCCGTGGTCGGTGTAGACGCGGCTGACGCAGCCGACTCCGGTGAGCGGGTAGGTGCAGCGGGGGACGAGCTTCGGCTCTCCGGAGCGGGTGAAGAGCGTCATCATCACGTAGACGTCCTTGGCGCCGATGGCCAGGTCCATGGCGCCGCCCACGGCGGGGATGTCGTCCGGCTTCCCGGTGGTCCAGTTGGCGAGGTCGCCGTCGAAGGCGACCTGGTACGCCCCGAGGACGCAGACGTCGAGGTGGCCGCCGCGCATCATCGCGAAGCTGTCGGCGTGGTGGAAGTACGCCGCTCCCGGCAGCTCTGTCACCGGGACCTTGCCGGCGTTGGTCAAGTCGGGGTCGATCGCGTTGCCCTCGGCCTTGGGACCCATGTTGAGCATGCCGTTCTCGGTGTGCAGCACCACCCCGGAGTCGGCCGGCAGATGGTCGGCAATCTTGGTGGGCTGCCCGATGCCGAGGTTGACGAAGGAACCGGCCGGGACGTCGCGGGCGATGACGGCGGCCAGCTCGTCCATGGAGAGCCGGTGGTCGGCGGACGCCTGGGCGCTTGAGGTCGTGGTCATCGTGCCCCCTGCACGGTGTAGTGGCGGGCCGTCACCTGGACGATCCGGTCGACGTAGATGGACGGGGTGACGACGGCCTCGGGGTCCAGCTTGCCGGCCTCGACGACCTGCTCGACCTGGACGATGGTCGTCGTCGCGGCCGTGGCCATGACGGGGCCGAAGTTGCGGGCGGTCTTGCGGTAGACGAGGTTGCCCAGGGTGTCCGCGACATGGGCGCCGATCAGCGCGTAGTCGCCCTTGATCGGGTATTCCAGCAGGTAGGTGCGGCCGTCGATCTCGCGGACCTCCTTGCCCTCGGCCAGCGGTGTGCCGACCGCCGTCGGGCAGTAGAACGCGCCGATGCCGGCCCCGGCCGCCCGCATCCGCTCGGCGAGGTTGCCCTGCGGGACCACCTCCAGCTCGATCTTCCCGGCGCGGTACAGGTCGTCGAAGACCCAGGAGTCGGCCTGGCGCGGAAAGGAGCACAACACCTTGCGCACCCGACCGGCGGCGAGCAGCGCGGCCAGTCCCACGTCGCCGTTGCCCGCGTTGTTCGACACGATGGTGAGGTCCTTGGCGCCCTGCCGGATGAGCGCGTCGATCAGATCGAACGGCATCCCCGCCAGGCCGAACCCGCCGACCAGGACGGTGGAGCCGTCCTCGATCCCCGCGACCGCGGCATCGGCGCTCTCGACGATCTCCGCACGGCTCATCGGGACGCCTCCGTGGTCTCGCAGTTCTCCAGTACGACGGCCAGCCCCTGGCCCACGCCGATACAGATCGCGGCGACGCCGTAGCGCTGCCGCGTCTCGCGCAGCACCTTGGCCAGCGTGCCGAGGACGCGACCGCCCGAGGCGCCCAGCGGGTGACCGATCGCGATGGCGCCGCCCTTCTGGTTGACCAGGTTGGGGTCGATCTTCCACGCGTCGACGCAGGCGAGCGACTGCACGGCGAAAGCCTCGTTGAGCTCGACCGCGCCCACCTGGTCCCAGCCGATCCCGGCCCGGGCCAACGCCCGGTTCGCCGCCTCCACGGGGGCGTAGCCGAAGGCCTGCGGCTCCAGCGCCATCACACCGCGGCCGGCGATACGGGCGATCGGGTCGGCCCCGATCGTGGCGGCGGCCCCCTCGCTGCCCAACAACACAGCGGAGGCACCGTCGTTGAGCGGGCTGGCGTTGCCCGCGGTGATGGTGCCGCCCTGCTCCGGCGTGCGGAACACCGGCTTCAGCCCGGCGAGCACCTCCGGCGTGGATCCGGGGCGGATGCCCTCGTCGCGGGTCAGGTCGGCTCCCTCGACCGGCGCCACCAGGTCGTCGTAGAAGCCCGACTCCCAGGCGGCGTGGGCGAGTTGGTGGGAGCGGGCGGCGAACTCGTCCTGCCGCTCCCGGGAGATCCCGAAGCGTTCGCGGAGCTGCTCGTTGGCCTCGCCGAGGCTGACCGTCCACTCCTTCGGCATCCTCGGGTTGACCAGCCGCCAGCCGAGCGTGGTCGAGACAGCGGTGACGTCGCCCGCCGGGAACGGCTTCGCCGGCTTTGGCAGCACCCAGGGCGCCCGCGTCATCGATTCCACACCGCCGGTGAGCACCACCTCGGCATCGCCGGACTCGATGGTGCGGCTGGCGGTCATCGCCGCGTCGAGGCTGGAGCCGCATAGGCGGTTCACCGTGGTGCCGGGCACGCTCACCGGGAGGCCGGCGAGCAGCGCCGCCATGCGGCCGACGTTGCGGTTCTCCTCCCCGGCGCCGTTGGCGTTGCCCCACACCACGTCACGGATCGCGGCGGGATCGAGACCGGGCACCCTGGCGAGCGTGGAGGTGATCGCGGCGGCGGCGAGGTCGTCCGGGCGGACGCCGGCCAGCGCGCCGTTGAAGCGGCCGAAGGGCGTCCGGGTCGCGGCATAGAGGAATGCGCTCATGGCAGCGACGCTAGTTCCGGGGAGCGATATTCTGAAGTACGTATATCTTGGCTGATTGATATGGACGGTATATGGATCTTCGGCACCTGCGGTACTTCGTGGCGGTGGCCGAGGAGCGGCATTTCGGCCGGGCCGCCGAGCGGCTGCACATGGCCCAGCCGCCGCTGTCCCAGCAGATCCGCCAGCTGGAGACGGAGCTCGGCGTCGAGCTGCTGCACCGCACAACCCGGCGCGTCGACCTGACCGAGGCGGGCCGCGCCTACCTGGAACGGGCTCGCGGGATCCTGGCCGAGGTCGACGAGGCCGCTCACCACGCACGGCTCGTCGCGGCCGGCTCGGTGGGCCACCTCGCGATCGGCTGCGTGGGCTCGGCGACCTACAGCCTCCTGCCCGCGCTCTCCCGACGGCTCACGGAGGAACTGCCCGGCGTAGACTTCTCCTTCCGCGGCGAGATGCTCGCACCCGACCAGGTCGAGGCACTGCGCACCGGCACGATCGACGTCGCCCTGCTGCGCCCGCCCGCGGCCGACCTCTCCCTCACCGTGCACACCCTGCGCCGCGACCGTCTCGTGGTCACCGTGCCGGTCGACCACCCGCTCGCCCGCCGCAAACGGCTGCGGATCACGGACCTCGCCGGCGCCGACCTGATCGTCCACTCCGCCGACCGCCGTTCCGTGATGTACGACGTCGTCCTGGGCCTGCTGCGCGACGCCGGCCTCGAGCCGCGCATCCGCCATGAAGTGGGCGAGACCTCGACCCTGATCACGCTCGTGGCCGGCGGTCTCGGTGTCGCGGTCGTACCCGAGCCCGTGACCGCACTGGCACTCGATGGTGTCGCCTACCTGCCCCTGGCCGGGGCCGACGCGCGCGTGGAACTGGCCGTGGCCCACCGCGCCGACCGCACCGAGCCGCACCTGGACCGCACGGTGGGGATCATCCGGGCGATGTTCTGAGACGTCTGCCCCGGGCCGGACACAGCCGGCCCGGCGAGCAGGAGCAAGGCCTACGCGACGGTCTTCGCGACGGCGTCGCGGCCCTGCTGCGCGATGCGGTCGTCCGTGGTGTCGTCGGCGCCGCCCACGCCGATGGCGCCGATGACCTCTCCGTCGGCCGTCACGATCGGCACGCCGCCGGCGACCGGCAGAAGGTTGGCGTCGACCAGGTGGGGAGGTGCCACCTGCATCTGCGGGGAGGCGGCGAAGGCCGCGAACTTGGCCGTCGGGACGCCGCTCACGGCCGAGGTGTACGCCTTGCGTCGCGCGGTCTCCACGCCGAGAAGGCCGACGCCGTCGTCGCTGAGCAGGACCTTGGTGACGCCGCTTCGGTTGACCACGACCGCGCACACCCTGTGTCCCTCGGCCCTTCCCGCTTCCAGAGCGGCGAGTGCGGCGCCGTGGGCGATCTCGTAGCTGAGCGGCTCTCGCATGGAGCGGCCCCTTCCCTTGTCGACTCAACGGTCAACCGGCTGTTTCTGTGGGTCGGGCCGGTGTGCCGCCGCCAGATGCGAACATGAAGATAGAATCACATTCGCATCTGGAGATCCACCGCCGGGTTCAGCGCGGCGACGTGCCGAGCAGGTACAGGCAGACGGCGTCGACCAGTTCGTCGGTGAGCTGACGCCATGTCAGCGGCCGTTCGGACTCGAAGCGTTCGCCGTGCAGGACGCGGTTCATGCAGGCCGCGTACACCAGGCGGAAGGCGACGTCCAGGCGCAGCTCAGGCTCCGGCGCGTCGATCATCGGCGCGACCGGTTCCAGGAATCGCTTGAAGACATGGCCGGCGTCGATGCTGGCCGCGGATCCCACCTGGGCCACCGCGGGATCGGTGGTGCCCGCGGTGATGAAGACGCGCATCAGACGTTCGTGCGCCTCGAAGGTCTCGGTGAGACCGGCGACCGCCGAGGCGACCATCGTGGCCGGATCGGTGCGCAGCGGAGCGAAGCGGCGGATGATGTCGGCGCGGAACTCGTCGATCATGGCGTGTTGCAGCCCCGCGATCAGGCGGTCCTTGCCGCCGAAGCGCCGGTAGACACTGCCCACGGAGACGCCGGCCCGGGCGGCGACGGCCGCGATGGTGAGCGCTTCGGTGCCGCCCTCCTGGAGGAGGGCGGTTCCCGCGTCCAGGATCCGCTGCTGGGTCCGCCGACTGCGCGCCTGCTGTGCCGGCGGCAGATCGAGCGACGGTTCGGTAGTCACCCGACCACCGTATACGGGGGCCGGCATCCGCTCCGGCAGCCCCGCGACCCGTGGTCAGGTCACCTGCCAGGACGGAACGGGAACTGCCTCTTGACGCTTCACGAAGAAGAATGCGAATGTGAATCTACTTATCAGTTTGAGGGTCGCACAGGACGGTGCCCTCGCAGGCGATCCCCCCACAGCCCTGCACGGGCCACCGGCTGTGTCCCCGAGCCGCACGGGAGACAGCACGATGACCACCACCTCAGAGCTCGACACCGGCACGGGCTACGGCCGCCCGAAGCCCTCCTACAACGCCCGCCTGCGTGAGGTCGGGCCCGGTACGCCCATGGGCGAGGCGCTGCGCCGCTACTGGCACCCCGTCGCCAGCTCCGAGACGCTCGTCGCCGGCGCCCTGCCGCAGAAGACCCGGGTACTGGGCGAGGACCTCGTCGTCTTCCGCGACGGACAGGGCAACCCCGGTGTCGTGATCGAGCGCTGCACCCACCGCGGTGCCAGCCTCTTCTACGGCCGCGTCGAGGACGACGGCATCCGCTGCTGCTACCACGGCTGGAAGTTCGACGTTCAGGGCCGCTGCATCGAGCAGGCCTGCGAGCCCGCCCTGGGGCGCAGGCGCGACGCCGCCCGCCAGCCCTGGTACCCCGTCGCCGAGCGCTACGGCCTGGTCTTCGTCTACATGGGCCCGCCCGAGCTCAAGCCCGAACTCCCCCGCTACGACGCGCTGGAGAACCCCGCCGAGGACGAACGGTACTTCGCGAGCTGGCCGGTCCCGCACGCGGCGGTCCTCGGCATGCCGGCGGACTTCAGCTGGCTCAACATCTACGAGAACTCCGCCGACCCGACCCACGTCACCTGGCTCCACTCCACGCACAGCGGCTACCAGATGCTGGGCACCGGGACCTTCGGCTACCCCGAGAACTTCTTCGACCCGGCCACCATCGCCGAGCGTCTGACGTACGAGCGCACCGACCACGGCGTGAAGTACACCCAGCGCTTCGAGGTCGAGGGCGAGGACGGAGAGGTCACCGAGTACTGCTTCGCCGTCGAGCAGCACCTGCCCAACGTCTTCGGACTGCCGGACTACGTGAAGGTGACCCCCGACGCACGGCCTGACCAGCTGCTGTGGGTCGTGCCCTCCGACGACACCAGCCACCGGCTGTTCTTCTCCATCCGCAGCAACGACCCCGAGCGCATGGTCCGCTTCGTCATCGGCATCACGCAGAACGGCAAGCAGAACCACGAACTGACCGACGAGGAGCGCCAGCTCTTCCCCGGTGACACCGAGGCCCAGGGCTCGCAGGGCGCGATCACCCTCGACTCTGAGGAGACCCTGGCCACCGGCGACCGCGGCGTCGTCATGCTGCGCCGCATGCTGCTCACCATGGCCGACGACGTCGAGGCCGGGCGCGACCCGATCAACATCATCCGCGACGCGTCCGAGGTCCATCACACCCAGTCCGGTCTCTTCACCATCGGCAAACGACCGGCGGGTGACAGCACCGAAGCCACTGCCACTGCCGGAAACTGAGCGAGCACCATGAACAACGACTGGCTCGACACCATCGTGGCCGCCCGGCACGACGCGACGGCCCGGATCGTGGTACTCGATCTGGTCAGTCCCGACGGCGCCGGCCTACCGGAGTTCGCCGCCGGCGCCCATGTCGACGTACTCGTGGACGACACCGCCGGACTGGTCCGCCAGTACTCCCTGTGCGGGCCGCCGCACGATCTCGCCCGATACCGGCTGGCCGTGCTGGCCGAGACGGCGTCACGCGGCGGCTCGCTGGGACTGCACCGGCTCCGCGAGGGCGACCGGCTGCGGATCTCGCGTCCGCGCAACAGGTTCGGCGTCTCGGACCAGGCACATCGCCATCTGCTGGTGGCCGGCGGCATCGGCGTCACCCCCCTGCTGGCCATGGCGCACGCGCTCCAAGCCGTCGGCGCCGAGTACGAGTTGCACTACTGCGCCCGCAGCCGCGCGGACGCGGCCTTCCTGGACGAGTTGGAACGCGACCCCCGCGTCCGGCTCCACTTCGACGACGGACCGGACGACCAGCGGTTCAGCATCGCCTCCGACCTCGGCCCGTCCTCCCCCGACACGGCGATCTACGTCTGCGGCCCCGGAGGCTTCATGGACTTCGTGATCTCCTCCGCGCGGGAAGCGGGATGGCCCGCCGCAGCGATCCACAAGGAGCGCTTCGCACCCGTGCAGGACGCCGAAGCGCACACGGCCGGCGGGACCTTCACCGTGCGGCTCGCCAAGTCCGGGGGCGAGTACGAGATCAAGGAGGGCGAGAGCGTCCTCGACGTCCTGCTCGCGGGCGGCGTCGACGCCCCCTACTCCTGCCAGCAGGGCATCTGCGGCGAGTGCATCGTGCGCGTCCTCGCCGGAGAGCCCGACCACCGCGACGACATCCTCACCGACCGGGAACGCGCCGACGGCATGTTCACCACGTGCTCGTCCCGGGCACTCTCACCGACTCTGGAGCTGGACCTGTGACCACGTCCACCGTGTCCCCCACGACCATCGAAGCGATCGAACAGGCGGAAGCCGCATGGCTCGTCGCTCTCGTCGAGGGCGAGAGGGCGATGACTTCCCTCATGCTCGACGACAGCCACGTCGTCCACGGTCCGGTCGGGAAGATCGACGGCCCGAAGACCTTCGCCCACTTCGCCTCGACCCGCCGCCGCACCGTCTTCGCCAAGGCCGAGGGTCTCGCCGTCACGGTGCGCGGCAACACCGCGATCACCACGTGCCTCCAGGAGATGCACATCGTCTTCGACGAGAACCTCCCGCCCTTCCCGGTCCAGGAGGCCGTGACACGTGTGTGGGAGGAGACCGCCGAGGGCTGGCGTCTGGCGCACATGCACCAGGCCAAGCGCATGCCGCCGGCCTGACACCCGGACAGCCGGCGGCCGTGTCCTCACATCGCTGTCCGATGAACGGACAAACGGGTTCATGGCGGGGCGTCGGCCGAAGAGAGTTCGACATGCAGGGTTCCCGCGGCGATCGACGACGATCGCCGCTGTTGTGGAGGCGAGGCAACAACCATGTCAGCTACTGAGATCGAGGCACCCACGTCCGGCGCGGTCCGGACCAGCGACCTCCTCATCGCGGGCGAGCACGTCGCGGCCAGGGACGGCCGCTACTTCGAGAACGTCGAGGCCCTGACCGGTGAACCGATCGCACGGGTCGCGGCTGCCTCAGCCGAGGACGTCAACCTCGCGGTGGACGCCGCGGCGGCGGCGCTGCCCGAGTGGTCGGGCCTCGCGCCGACCGCACGGCGGGCGATACTGGAACGCGCGGCCGTGCTGCTCGGTGAGCGCACCGACGACATCGTCGCCACGATGAGCCGCGAGATGGGCGCCACCCTCCCGTGGTGCGGCTTCAATGTGCACGTCGCCCAGGGCATGCTCACCGAGGCAGCCGCCCAGGCCTACGCGGCCGTCGGCGAGGTCATCCCCTCGGACGTGCCCGGCCTCACCGCCCTCGCCGTGCGCCAGCCGGTCGGCGTCGTGGTGGGCATCGCGCCCTGGAACGCGCCGCTGATCCTCGGTGTGCGCGCCATTGTGTGGCCGCTGGTGTGGGGCAACACCGTGGTGCTGAAGTCGTCCGAGCAGACCCCGCTCACCCAGGCAGCCATCGTCCAGGTCCTGCACGACGCCGGCGTGCCCGCCGGAGCGGTCAACCTCATCAGCAACGCCCCCGAGGACGGCCCGGCCGTCGTCGAGGCCCTGATCGCCCACCCGGCCGTGACCCGCGTCAACTTCACCGGCTCCAGCAGGGTCGGCCGCATCATCGGCGAACTCGGCGGCCGCCACCTGACCCGCGTCGTCCTCGAACTCGGCGGCAAGGCACCCTTCGTGGTCCTCCCTGACGCGGACCTGGAGGAGGCCGCCGCGGCAGCGAGCTTCGGCGCCTTCATGAACCAGGGCGAGATCTGCATGTCCACCGAGCGGGTCATCGTCGACCGGACCGTTGCCGACGAACTCTCTTCCCGCCTCGCCGAGCGCGCCGCCAAGCTGGTCGTCGGCCCCCCGAGCGACCCCGCCTCGCAGATCGGCCCGCTGGTCCACGCGGGCGCCCGTGACCATGTGGTGGCGCTGATCGAGGACGCCCGTGCCAAGGGCGCGCAGGTCCTGACCGGCGGCACCCACGACGGCCTGTTCGTGCAGCCCACCGTGCTGCGCGGTGTCACGCCGGACATGCGCATCTACACCGAGGAGACCTTCGGACCGGTCGTCTCGATCATCGAGGTCGACTCCACCGACGAGGCCGTCGCCGTCGCCAACGACACCGAGTACGGCCTGTCCGCCGCAGTCTTCGGCAAGGACGCCGCCGCAGCGCTGGACGTGGCCCGCCGCATCAGGTCCGGCATCTGCCACATCAACGGCGCCACCGTGCACGACGAACCCCAGATGCCCTTCGGCGGCGTCGGCGCCAGCGGCTGGGGCCGCTTCGGCTCCCGCGCCGCACTGGAGGAGTTCACCGAACTGCGGTGGATCACCCTCCAGTCCGGATCCCGCCACTACCCCATCTGACGATGCGACGAGGCCGTAGGGCGCACGTGACTCGGCGTGTGCCCCGCCGCCCGCGGCCCCTCCTCCCCCGCCTGTGGTTTTTCGCCGCGGCGTTCAGCCCGGCGGTGGGCACGGCAAGGCTCGCGGACGCCCGGGAGACGCAAGCCTCCAGACAGCTCGACCGGAAGTGGGAGGAGTTCTTCCGGACTCCCTGACGAAACCCTCGTGCCCTTCGCCCCTTCCAAGGAGTCAACGATGTCGCAGAGCGACAACGACCGTCACGAGATCCGGCAGCTCGTCGAGAACTGGGCGCTGTGGCGCGACGCCGGGGACTGGGACCGCTTCGCCACCCTCTGGCACCCGCGCGGCGGCTGGATGAGCGCCACCTGGTTCCAGGGCAGCGCCACCGACTTCATCAAAGCCAGCCGTGAGGGCTTCGAGAAGGGCGTCAGCATCCTCCACTTCCTCGGCGGCCACACCGCGGACATCGTCGGCGACCGGGCCGTCGCCCAGACGAAGATGACCATCAACCAGCGTGCGAGCATCGACGGCGTCGAGGTCGACGTCGTCTGCACCGGCCGCTTCTACGACTTCCTCGCCCGCCACGAGGGGCGCTGGACTCTCGTGCGCCGGCAGCCGGTCTACGAGAAGGACCGGCTCGACGTCGTCGATCCCGCCAGCTCGCTCACGCTGGACCCTCACCTCCTGAACCGGTTCCCGACCGGTTACCGGCACCTGGCCTATCTGCAGACCAAGGCGGGTTTCACAGTGAAACAGGGCCTCCCCGGCCTCACCGGCACAGCAGTCGAACAGCTCTACGCGGAAGGCAAGCAATGGCTGACACAAGCCTGATGCGGTTCACCCACCAGACCCTCCCCCAACGGGTGGTGTTCGCGGCGGGTGGATCCCCTGCCGCCGTGGCTGCGGAGGTCGAAGCACTCGGCGGTACCAAGGTCATGCTGATCGCGTCGGACCGGGAGAAGGAACTGGCCGACCCGATCGACAAGGAGATCCCGGTCGTCCTGCGTCACGAGGAGGTCGTGATGCACGTACCGGTCGAGGTCGCGGAGCGAGCCCGTCGGGCCGCGGCCGACGCGGGCGCGGACATCCTGGTCAGTGTCGGGGGCGGCTCGACCACGGGCCTGGCCAAGGCCGTGGCGCTGACCACCGGGCTACCGATCGTCGCGGTCCCCACCACCTACGCGGGCTCCGAGGCGACCAACGTGTGGGGCCTGACGGAAGGTGAGACCAAGACCACCGGTGTGGACGACAGGGTGCTGCCCGCGTCGGTCGTCTACGACGCCGCCCTGCTCACCACGCTGCCCGGCGGGATGACCGTGGCCAGCGGCCTGAACGCGATGGCGCACTGCGTGGACTCGATGTGGGGCCCGCGGGCCGATCCGATCGACCGAGCGCTGGCCCAGGAGGGCATCCGCGCACTGGCGACAGGCCTGCCGACGGTGGCCGGCGATTCGACGAGCGTCCAGGGCATCGAGCAGACGCTGTACGGCGCCTACCTCGCCGCCGTTTCCTTCGCCTCCGCCGGCTCCGGCATGCACCACAAGATCTGCCACGTCCTCGGCGGCATGTTCAACCTCCCCCACGCCCAGACCCACGCGGTCGTCCTGCCCCACGTACTGGCCTTCAACGCCCCGCACGCCCCCGAGGCCGAGGCCCGCGTCGCCCGCGCCTTCGGCACCGACACGGCGAACGCCGGCCTGGCCGCCCTGCGCGAGGCTCTGGACGCGCCGCGAGCACTGCGCGACTACGGCATGCCCGAGGACGGCATCGCCAAGGCGCTGGGTCCGATCATCAAGGCGATCCCTGCCAACAACCCCACCCCCGTCACCTACGCGAGCCTGACCCTGCTGCTGCAAGCGGCGTGGGCCGGCGAACCTGTCAGCTGAAAGAGGCCGCCATGGCTACCTACGTCAACCCCGCCTCGGCCCGAAGCGACGACGCCGGCACGATCCACCGCGAGGTGCCGCCGGAGCAACAGGCGGTCGAGCAGCGGCTCGTGGACAACGTCATCGCCTCCTTCGACGCCTGCGACGACGCACGGCTGAAGGAAGTCATGGTCTCGCTGGTCAGGCACCTGCACTCCTTCATCCGCGAGGTGCGGCTGACCGAGGAGGAGTGGGGGGCGGCGATCGACTTCCTCACCCGGGCCGGCCACATCACCGACGACGTCCGCCAGGAGTTCATCCTGCTCTCCGACACCCTCGGCGCGAGCATGCAGACCATCAACGTCAACAACCGGGCCTACCAGGGCGCCACCGAGGCGACCGTCTTCGGACCGTTCTTCGTCGAGGACGCCCCCCGCATCGACCTCGGCCAGGACATGGCCTTCGGCGCCCCCGGCGAGCCCTGCTGGGTCGAGGGCACCGTCACCGACACCGACGGCCGCCCGCTCGCCGGTGCTCGGATCGAGGTCTGGGAGGCCGACGAGGACGGGCTCTACGACGTGCAGTACGACGCCGGCAAACGCGCCGGCCGCGCGCACCTGTTCACCGCAGCCGACGGCACCTACCGCTTCTGGGGCCTCACGCCGACGCCTTACCCCATCCCCAACGACGGGCCCGTCGGCCAGATGCTCGACGCGGTGGGCCGCTCGCCGCTGCGCGCGGCCCACCTGCACTTCATGGTCTCCCACGAGGGCGCGAGGACCCTGGTGACGCACATCTTCCCCGAGGGTGACCCGATCGGCCGCAAGGACACCGTCTTCGGCGTCAAGGACTCGCTGATCAAACGGTTCGAGCAGCAGCCCGTCGGCACACCGACACCCGACGGCCGTGTCGTCGACGGCACGTGGAGCCAGGTGCGCTTCGACATCGTCCTCGCACCCACAGGCGTGTGACCCCGACACCTGGTGGAGGGGCGGTCCGGCCGGACCGCCCCTCCACTGTGATGACCGAATGATCAGTCCGGCAGCAACTCCGCGAAGTCGCGTACCGGTCGCGACCCGTCCCAGTCCACCGATGCCCGCCAGACAGCGGTGAACATCTGCCGGGTGATCTCGTTGTCCTGAACCAGCTCGATCATCTCCGGGGCGTCTTCGCCGCCGTCCAGGAAGAAGACCTCGCCCCCAGGGGCCACATCGTGGAAACGCACCACCGCCCCGCTCGCCTCGCGGCGTTCGACCTCCGCCCTGACGTCCGGCACGACCTTGGCGACATGGTGGAAGCCGTAGCCGTGGCGTTCGCGGGCGTCCTTGTAGATGGACGGCTCGTCGTCCAGGGTCTGGATCAGCTCGATCATCATGTGCCCCGAGAAGGCGAGTGCCAGGGTGAACTCGGCTCTGCCCGGCACGCCACGGTAGGTGGAGCCCTCGCCGCCGATCCTGTGGTTCACGAACCAGGGGCCGACGCCGAGGTGTTCGGTCCACCAGCGCATTCCGGCGGTGAGGTCGGGGACGGCGTACGCGAATTGGATGACGGCGTCGGTCGGCTGGCTGAAGGCGAACTCCACAGTGGTTCTCCTCATCTGACCGGAGGACGGATGAAGCTGGTGAGGCCGCCGTCCACCACGAGGGCCGCACCGGTGATGTAGCCGGCCTCGGCCGACGCCAGGAAGAGCACGGCGTCGGCGAGTTCGTCCGGTTCGCCCTCGCGCAGCATAGGCGTGCTGAGCCTGATCCTCTCCCGGAAGGCGTCCGCTCCCCCGGGCGCCAGGCCCGTCGTACGGGAGGCGATGTCGGTGTTCATACCGGCCGGGATGACGATGTTGACGCGGATACCGTCGGCGACGACCTCGGCGGCGAGAATCCGCGTCAGGTGCTCCAGCGCGGCCTTGCCGGCTCCGTACGCGCGGTTCCCGCGCTGGCCCTGCGGCCGGCCGCCGAGCCGCAGAAGACGACGGCCCCGCCAGGTGCGAGCAGGGGCCGGAGAGCTTGCATGAGGAAGAACGAGCCCTTGACGTTGGTGTCGAACACCCGGTCCCAGGTGGCCTCGTCTATGTCGTCGAGGCGCTTCATGCCCGCGTGTCCCGCGTTGATGTAGGCGGCGTCCACACGGTCGACCTGTGCGGCGACCTCGCTGATCGCGGCCTTGATGCCGGCCACCGAGGACAGGTCGGCCGCGACGGTGACCGTGCCGTCGCCGATCAGCTCAGCTGCGATCTTCAGCTGGTCGGGGTCGCGCGCGATGATGACCACGCGTGCGCCCTCACGTGCGAAGGCCTGTGCGGCTGCCAGGCCCAGTCCTCTGCTGCCGCCGGTGACGAGGCAGGTCTTGCCGAGGAAGCGCCGGCGCCGGTCCGCGACGGGCAGCTCGCGGTTCATGCGTCGACCTCGATGCCGCCGAAGGGGGCTCCGCCGTTCAGGACGCGCTCCTCGGGAGGAATGGGGGCGAGGCTGACTCGTACGTCGATGCACGTCGGCCGGCGGGCCGCGAGGGCGGCCTCGATCGCCGGGCGCAGTTGGTCGAGCTCGGTGACGTCGACGCCGTCGGCGCCGAGGGATCGTGCCACGCCGCTGTAGGAGCCGTTCTCCAGGCGGTTGTTGGTGACGCGGTCGTCGCCGAAGAGGAACTGCTGGGTGTGCAGGGTGGCGCCCCAGGCCCGGTTGTTGAGGACGATGACGACGACCGGGAGTCCCGCGCGGACGAGGGAGTCGAACTCGGCCAGGCTGTAGCCGACGGCGCCGTCGCCGGTGACGAGGATCGTCGCCTTGTCGGGACGCGCGTACTGCGCGCCCAGCGCCACGCCGAAGTTGCTGCCCATCGAGCTGAGGTAGCCGTGGCCGAGGTAGTGGGCCAGCGGCGCGAGCGCGATCGTCTCGGAGAGCCACAGCTCGGTCAGTGCGCCGTCGACGACCACGGTGGCCTGGTCAGGGACGCTCTCGGCGATCGTACGCACAGCGAGGTAGGGATGGATCGCGGCGTCCTGGTGCTGCTCCGTCTCGGCGGCGAGCGCGGACCGCCGAGTGGCGGAGATGTCGCGCAGGGCCGCCAGCCAGTCGTCGCGGCCCGCGGGCACGGCGGTGTCACCCAGGCGCTCGTTCAGCAGGGCGACCGTGCCGACCGGGTCGGCCTGGACGCCGAGTTCGACATCCTGCAGACGCCCCAGCTCACGGCCATCGGGATCGATCTGGAAGATCCGCGCACTCTTCGGCAGCAGTCGGCCCGTGCCGAACTGGGTGGTCATCCCGAAGCGCAGCCCGAGCATCAGGACCAGGTCGGGCCGCTCGTCCTCGACGGCGGTGGCCAGGGTCTGCACCAGGCCGACGTGCTGCCCGGAACCGACGATCGCCCCGAGACCCTCCCAGTCGGAGAAGAGTGGCACGCCGGTACGGGCGGCGAACTCGTGCAACTGTGCCCGTGCCTCGGCGGTGCCGAAGGACTTGCCGACCAGCGCGACCGGCCGCCGGGCGGTGCCCAGCGCGTCAAGGATGCGGTCGACGGCACCGGCCGGGGATACGCCGGTGCCGTCGACCTGGTTGCGGTAGTCGTCGACCTCGTCGACGTCCACCGACTGGCGCAGGACGTCCCAAGGAATGTCCAGGAGCACCGGCCCCCTGGGCTCCGACCGGGCGATCCGAATCGCCTGGGCGACCAGACGCGGGATCAGGTCGGTACGGGTGACGCGGTGCGCGAACTTGGTCACCGGGGCCGCCATGGCGACCTGGTCGAACCCGGCCTGCTGGTCGTTGACCTGGTCCGTCTCCAGAGGACCTGAGCCCGCGATGTACAGCACGGGGGTGCGGTCCAGGTGGGCGTTGGCGATCGAGGTCAGGACGTTGGTGAAGCCGCCGCCGGCCGTGACGACGGCGACCCCCAGATCCCCGGTGACCCGTGCGTAGCCCTCGGCCGCGTGGCCGGCGTTCATCTCGTGACGCACGTCGACGACCCGCAGCTTGGCGTCCAGGGCGTCCTGGAGGATGCCGTCGATGTGCGCTCCGGGCAGGCCGAAGGCCACGTCGACCCCGGCTCGCTGCAGGGCTCGTACGACGAGTGCACTACCGGTTGCGGTTGCCATGCGATGGTCCGCCTCTCTGGACGTACTCGGGGTTTCGACAAGGGGGCGCTGAGGCCGGGCCGTGTCTCGGGCCGCCCGTGCCGCAGTCTGGGTGGGGTCGTGGGGGACGGCAATGGCTGTGTTCGTTGAACGGCCTGTGCCTCAATGCGGCCTCGCCCGGTCGTGACCCCGCCGGCCGGGCTGCTCGGGGAAGCGGTGTCAGGTTTCCGGCATTCTGAGCACGGCCTTGATCACTCGTCCGGAACCGGTCTCGGTCCACGCATGGGCGAAGTCGTTGAACTCGAACTCCTCGATCATCCGGTCGAAGGGGAACCGGCCAGCCCGCCAGTACTCGACGAGCTGGGGGATCAGGACGTGGGGGTTGGCCGAGCCTCCAATGATCCCCTGGAGCCTGCGGCCCCCGGCGAGGAGGAAGCCGGTGTCCGGGACCCATTCGCCCGCGGGCGCCACCACGCAGCCGAGGGTGCCTTCGACAGCGAGGCACCTCGTCGCGGTCGCGTAGACGGACGGCACGTCGGTGGTGACGTACGCGAAGTCGAAGCCGTCGGGGTCGATGTCCCGCAGCGCCTGTTCGGCTCCGGCGCCCCCGAGCACGGTATCGGTCGCGCCCAGTTCCCGGGCGAGGTCGAGCCGGGGCGGGTTGATGTCGACGGCGACGATGTGCCGGGCACCGGCGAGACGGGCCGCCATGACGGCCGCGAGCCCCACGCCTCCGGTGCCGAACACCGCGATCGACTGTCCCGGGCGCAGCTGGAACGCCTCCAGGACCGAGCCCGCCCCCGTGATGACACCGCAGCCGAGCGGCCCCATCAGGTGCAGCGGGATGTCCTTCGGCAGCAGGACCGCGCTGCGTGCGGGCGCCAGCGCGTAGGTCGCGAAGGAGGACTGCCCGAAGAACATGGCCGCGATCCGGTCACCGGCCTGGGTGAGCGGTGAGCTGCCGTCGAGCCGCGCACCGCCGAAGGCCACCCGCATCGCCTCCCGGCAGTAGGTGGGCCGGGCGTCGAGGCAGCGGGGGCACACACCGCAGGAGTTGCCCGAGAGCACGACGTGGTCACCGGGCACCAGGCGGGTCACCCCGGCTCCGACCGCCTCCACGACGCCCGCGCCCTCGTGCCCGAGCACGATCGGGCGGGGAACGGGCAGCCCGCGGCCGGCGTGCGCGTTGATGTCGGTGTGGCAGATGCCGGTCGCCGTGATGCGCACCAGGACCTCGTCCGGCCGGGGTTCACCGAGGTCGGCCTGCTCCAGCCGGGGGACGGTGCCGCTCTCGCGGGAGACCGCTGCGGTGATCTTCATGAGACGGCGGCCTGCGGGTCGTACTCGTAGATCCAGCCGTTCTCCCTGAGCGGGTCGGCCTGCGCGTACTGCAGGTCGCGTGCCTGCTGCTCGGGGCCGTCGGGGAGGTGGTTGATGTGGGACCTGCCGTGCGACACCTCCTGGAGGCGGGCCGTGCGGCGCCGGCGCAGTTCCTCGTAGCGGCTCAGCGCGGCGATCGGGTGGTCCGGGTCGGCCGCGAGGCACAGGGCGAGGACGGCGCCGTCCTCGATCGCCTGGGCGGCGCCCTGGGCGAAGAACGGGAACATCGGGTGGGCCGCGTCGCCCAGCAGGGTCGCGTTGCCGCGGTTCCAGTGGTCGAGGGGTTCACGGTCGAGCAGCGCCCAGCGCCCCGGTGTCTCGGCCGACTCGATCAGTTCCACCAGGCGGGGGTCCCAGCCGGCGAACTCGTCGAGCAGTTCGGGGACCGTCGCGGTGGCCGTCCAGGACTCCACGCTGTCGGCGCCGGCCGGTGCGAAGGCGACGAGGTTGACGTAGTCCTCGCCGGAGACCGGGTAGTGCACGAGGTGGTGGTCGGGCCCGATCCAGAGGGTCTGGGCCCGCCGCCTGGCGAAGTCGGGGGCCTTGTGCGCGGGCACGAGGGCCCGGAAGGCGCAGATGCCGGACTCCCGCGCCTGGGTCGGGCCGACGATGGCGCCGCGCACGCGGGAGTGGACGCCGTCGGCGCCGATGAGGATGTCGGGGCGGACCGTGTCGCCGTCCTCGAAGCGCAGAACTGCCCGGTCGTCCTCGAACTCGACCGCCACGCAGCGTTTGCCGAGGTGGATCGAGTGCTCGGGGACGGCTGAGCGCAGGGCGTCCAGCAGGTCGGCGCGGTGGGCGGTGTAGGTGTGCTCGCCGTAGAGGCGGATGCACCCCTCCTGAAGGTTCTCCGCGGACAGGACCTGGCCGTTCTCCCAGCGCCGGAACTCCCAGCCGGTCTCCAATCGGACGGCGCGCTTGATGAACCGGTCCAGGACGCCGAGGCGGCGTATCAGGCGGGCGGCGTTGGGTGCGATCACCAGTCCGGCGCCGACCTCGGTCAGGGCGGACGCCTGTTCGTAGACGTCACTGTCGAAGCCCTTCTCGCGCAGGAACGCGGCGGCTGCAAGGCCTCCGATGCCGCCACCGAGGATGGCGATCCTGGGGCTGTGTTCTGTGCTCATCATGCTCCTAGCGTTCGGCACGCTGACCATTGGAGGAATCACTTCATCCGTTCAACGGACAGGGAAGGTAGGGTGACCGGGGTCAGGAACTAGGTAGGAGAGGCCCATGCCCCGCGCGAACGAGCCCGGACGGACCGTCAGTTCCCGGCTGTGGGATCTGCTGTTCGCCTTCGACCCGGACCACACCGAGCTGAGCCTCGCCGATCTGGTCAGGCGTACCGGCATCCCGCACGCCACCGCGCGGCGGCTCACGCTCGAACTCGTGGAGGCCGGCGCGCTGGAGCGCACCGGCGACAACCGGTTCGCGATCGGCCTGCGGCTGTGGCGTCTGGGCACGCTCGCCCCGCGCGCCGAGACCCTGCGCAGCGCCGCCCAGCCGTTCGTGGAGGACCTGTACACGGCTCTGCGCCAGCATGTGCAGCTGGCCGTGCTCCAGGGCGACCAGGCCGTGATCATCGAACGGCTCTCGGCGGTCAACGCCGTCGGACTCACCTCGCAGGTCGGCGGCCATCTGCCCCTGCACTGCTCGGGTGTCGGCAAGGTGCTGCTGAGCCACAACAGTCCGGAGTTCATCGACGAGGTACTGGCAGGCAGGCTGCGGCGCTTCACTCCGAAGACGATCGTGGACCCGGCCGAACTGCGGCGCGAACTGGCGTCCTGCCGCTCGACCGGAACGGTGGTCGTCAAGGAGGAGCTGAGCGAGGGGGCCGAGTCGGTCGCGACCCGGATCGTCGACGGCACCGGCAGGGTCGTCGCGGCCCTGTCCGTCGTGGTGGCCGCCGGCTCGATCAAACTGCAGGCGGCCGTGCCCTCGCTGGTCGCGAGCGGACTGGGGCTGTCGAGGAGTCTCGGCTGGCGGCCGGGCATCCCCATTCGCACGTCATGACCGCGCGCGCGGCAGGGCAACCGACGCGTCATAGCGCCGGCTGCCGCCGGGAGAGCTGCATGTGGCCGAGCCGCCATCCCTCCCCGGTCGCGAACCACACCCGGGTGGCCACCGCCTGCACCAGGAACGGCGGCAGGTCGGGCACGCGCCGGATGCGCATCTTCTGAAAGCAGGTCACGACGGCCCGCCCCTCTCGCTCCTGGCACGTCACCTCACTGGTCTCGGCCTCGACGGTCGCTCCCATCGACGCGTTGTGGGCGAGGAAGCGCTCGCGGTCGTGGACATGGCCGACCGGCCCGTGCACGATCACGCAGTCGGGAAGCATCAGCGCGCGCTGCTCCTGGTCTCCCTGCGTGAGCGCGGCGAGCCACGCCGCCTCCGCCCGGGCGACCTCGTCCGGGATGCGGATGTCGTCCTTGCTGCTCGGTGCTGGCTGTGTGGTGGTCATGGTCCGGCTCCTGTGCGAGTGGGTTGTTGGTCGTTGTGCGTGGTACGCCGTGGCCCGCCACGGTGGCTGCCCCCGGGAAGGAGCGGTGTCGCGGCGGGCGATCCGGCTGTCCTGTCCGGCCTGCTGCCCGTGTCCGGTGCCCGCAGGTTCGTCGGGGGTCAGTCGTCGAGGGTGTGCGGGTCGTCGTCGAGATGAGTCGCGCCTATACCACCGCGCGCACCGACGAGGGTGAGTGCCGCCGCCACGAGAGCCGCTGTGCCGCCGAGCGTGTATGCGATGGAGTAGCTGCTGCTCAGGGCGTCGAAAGCGACGTCCTTGAGCGGGTTGAAGGGCATGACCTGACCATCCGGCAGCGGGATGGTGGCGGGCACCGAGTTGGCCCCGAGCGGGCCCGATTCCACGGCGTGAACCGCCGCCTCGAGCTGCGGTTTCTGATCCGCGGGAGCGTTGGCCGCAGATGCCTGGAAAGCCTCGTAGGCGTTCCTCAGGCCGGTGTCGCCGGCCAGTTCGCGGGCGATCTCCTTGGCCGCATGCCCCAGCGCGACGGCGCCGACGATCGCCGGGGCGAGGGCGAACCCGAGGTCCCGGAACATGCTGGTGACACCGCTCGCCATGCCGGCCAGACGGTTGGGCAATGTGTTGACCGCGACCGCGCTGATGGAAGCGATGGCCAGTGCCGAGCCGACGCCGACGAAGACCAGCGGCACGACGATGGCGCCCAGGCCGCGTTCACTGGCCGGAACACCGGCGAACCAGAGCCCGCCGGCACCCACCAGAAGCATGGCGACGAAGAGAACCCACCGGGGGTTGTAGCGCTCCAGCAGCTTGGAGGTGAGGGGCAGCAGCACCAGGCCGATGCCGCCGAAGAAGAGGTAGGCGACGGAACTGCGCAGCGGGCTGAGTCCCTGGATGGTGGTGAGCCGGATACTGGTGGAGTACATGATCGCCAGGAAGGCGAACATGCCGATCAGGGTGACCACCGAGTTCATCGCGAACGCCCGGTTCTTGAACACACTCAGCAGCAGCAGCGGCTCGGCCACACGGCTCTCGGTGAAGACGAACAGCGCGAGGAAGACGGCCGCGGCGATGAACGCGGTGACGATCTCCACGCTCCCCCAGCCACTCTCCGGGCCCTGGATGACGGCGTACATCAGAGCGAACAGGCCCAGCGCGGCAGTGATCTGCCCCGGCCAGTCGATGGAGCGCCCCTCGGGTGAGGCGGAGTTCTGGGCCACGGCCAGCGACAGGATCACGCTCGCGGCGGCGATGACGAGGACGCCGACGAAGGCCCAGCGCCAGTTCGCGTTCCCGGCCCAGCCGCTGTCGATCTTGGCGGCCACCCCTGCCAGCAGAGGTCCGAGGAAGCCGCCGACCGAGAGCGCGGTGGCCCAGATCGCCACGCCACGGGCGCGGGCGGCCGTGGTGTGCGTGCCGGCCGCCACCATGGCGAGGCTGGTCGGGAAGATGGCCGCAGCGCCGATACCGCTGAGGAGTTGGGCCAGGATCAGCAACGTCACCCGGGCGTCGGTCGAGGATCCCCCACCGGGGACCAGGATCGCGAGAGCCGAGCCCACGGCGATGAGGGCGGCACCCCCGGCGAGCAGGCGCTTACGCCCGAACAGGTCACCGAACACACCGAAGCCCAGCCCCAGCGCGGCCACGGGAAGCATGAACGCCTCGACGATCCACGTCAGCTGGGCCGAGGACGGCGCGAGATCCTGTTGGATCAGCCCGGTGATGAGCGAGGGTACGGACAAGGCTATCTGCGCGAGGCACACCGCGAGCACCACCGCGGCCAGAGTGCCGGGCCTCAGGATGTATCTGCCACCCTCGTCGCTTGCCTCACTGGGCGAATCGATCTGGACCATGAATGACTCCTTGCGCGCGGCGCGCTGCTGTGGGAACCGGCGTTCGGCACCGGACCTTGCTGGGATGCGCCTGTCCGGCCATGCGGAGGCACCGCCGCCGAACCATCCCGGGGGCCTGCGCGGACCCGCTCCGCGTGGCTCTGTGACCAACCCTGATTCAGGTCGCCCGGCGCGGTGAGGGACCGGCCGAGCAGCGACAAGGTAGGAAGTGACCCCCGTCACGCTCAATGGACATGTCCATCAGATGAACAGAGCGCGCCTCGGCGGCAGCCTCGATGCGCACCATTCAGGAGAGACGCCCTACCGGGACAGGTCGTCGTACGTGGTGTGCGCCGCCCCGGTTACTTTCGAGCGCCGACAGGAGAACCGAGTCATGGCTGGAAGACTGACCGGCAAGACAGCCGTCGTGACGGGGGGCAGCACCGGCATAGGGCAGGAGATCGCCCGCAGGCTCGCGGCGGAGGGAGCGGACATCGCGGTCGCGGACATCGATCCGGCCGACGAGACAAGGGAACTCGTGGCGGAAACCGGGCGGCGATTCCTCAGCGACAAGGTCGACATCTCCGCTGAGGAGGCGATCCACGGATTCGCCGCGCGCGTGCGAAGCGAACTCGGCGCCGTCGACATCCTGGTGAACAACGCGGCCGTCGTTCTCCTGGCGGACTTCGAGCACGTGACCCTGGACGAGTGGCGTCGCACCTTCACCGTCAACGTGGACGGCGCCTTCCTTGCTTCCAAAGCGTTCCTGCCGGATCTGAAGGCGTCCGGCTCGGGACGCATCGTCAACATCACCTCGTCGAGCTACTGGACCGCTCCGCCGCCCTTCGTGTCCTACATATCCGCCAAGGGCGCCCTGAACGGATTCACCTCTGTCCTGGCCGCCAACCTCGCCGCTCACGGCATCACCGTCAACGGCGTCGCGGCGGGCCTGGTCCGCACCGCCGCGGCCGTTCAGAACACGAGCGAGGCCTTCTTCGAGCAGGCCGTGCAGAGCCAGGACATCAAGCGGGTGCAGATGCCGGCCGACGTCTCCGGCGTCGTGGCGTTCCTCGCCTGCGACGACGCCTCGTTCATCACGGGGCAGCTCATCGTCGCGGACGGCGGCAGCACGCGCCGCTGAACGGACAAGCAACGCCCGCATGGTCCCAGTCGGGGCCCTGTCACGCTCGGTCCAACCGACCTGGACACGTGCCTGGGACGCGGCGTCGAGGAGTTCGAACCGATGCGGTGGAGGGGGCGTGGGCCGCCCGTGCCGCGTGAGCGAGGCACGGGTCGATGCGTGAGATCACCGAGTCCGGCAGAACCGGCTTCTCGCGCCGCTGCTCCCGGATGTACGGCTGCCGTTTGTCCGGCAGCCGCACTCCCCCCGGCCCCGTCAGCCGGCGTTGAACCGGTAGGACCCGGCCGAAGCCCGGTAGACCTTGTAGGCGGCCCCACCCGCCGTGTCGTCCCGGACGAAGCCGACACCCTGCGGCGCGTCCACCGGCTTGCCCTGCGTGGGCACCCAGATCTCGGCCTTCGTGTTGTACGGGACGGTGACCTCGAGCTCGATCCTGCCGTCCGCGCGCCGCTCCCATTGCGAGGCCACCTTGCCGCGGACCGTGTCGATCGACGCGCTCACGCGGTCGAGGGTCTTCGGCGACAGGTCGGTGTCCTGCGTGTCCTTGGGGACGCGGCTGTTGACCGCCGCCGAAGGCACGTACGGGCGGATCCTGAGGGACTCGTAGGCGATGTCCGTCGGACGGATGCCGGCCAGGCTCTGGTAGAACCACGTCGCCACGGTCGAGCGGTAGTGGTGGTTGACCGAGAGCCGCTCGCCCCACTGCTCCCACAGCGAGGTCGCGCCGCGGGCGATCTGGTCCACGTAACCGGGTGCACCGGTCTGCGTGACGGCCTTCAGGGCGATGTCGGTGTAGCCGTGGTCGCTGAGGAGGTTGAACTCGTAGCGCGAGCCGTACATGTCGTTCTGGATGTGGTGGTCCGCTGCGACGATCCGGTCGGCGAGCAGCTTGACGAGAGCCTTCTTGTTCTCCGCGACAGTCTTCGTGCCCGCGAGGTAGCGCGGATCGGAGGGCTTCAGGTCCGAGCCGGGTACCAGGTCGAACGCGATGGCCAGGGTGTTCTCGCTGGAGATGCTGCCCTGGGTGAAGTGGCCCTTGTCTGCGTCCCAGTAGTTCTCGATGAACGCCTTGCGCAGGGTGCGCGCCAACCGGGTGTAGTGCGCGGCGCGTTCGGTGCGGCCGATGCGGCGGCCGACCTCGTCCATGTAGTCGCAGAAGTGGATGTAGTAGGCGAGGCTGATGACCGCGTTACTGCCCGGGTTCTCGGCGCCCGAGTAGGCGCCGAGGGAGGCCTCGAAGATGTAGTGGTTCTCGGGGGTGAAGAGCGTCTCGTAGTACTTGAGGAGCCTGTCCTGGTGCTCGTAGAGCTCGGCGAACAGGCTGCCGTTGCCGTAGTACGTGTACAGCTCGCGCGGCATCACGAAGTACGCGGCGTCCCACGCGGGGACCGCCTTCCATGCCTTGTCCCAGCCGGGCGTCTGGTCGTAGCCGTAACCGCCCTTGGGCATGGGGACGACCATGGGCAGCTGGCCGCTGGAGATCTGGTTGTCGGGGAAGTGCCGCAGGTAGGTGGTGAACACGCCGTTCACGTCCCAGGTCAGCGACTGCGACTCGGAGCTGGCCATGGCATCGCCGGTCCAGCCGTTCTTCTCACGGGACGGGGTGTCGGTGGGCTTTTGCACCAGGTTGTTCTGCTCGGCCCATTCGAGGTTCCGCTGCAGCCGGTTGAGCAGGGCGTTGTCCGTGGCGAAGGTGCCGGTGCGGGCGAAGCCGGTGCGGGCGACGGCGACCGTGAGCAGTTCGGCGTCGCGGTCCAGGTCGGGTGCGCGCCCCAGGACGGCTTCGAGGTTGCTCACTTCCAGGTAGCGGAAGCCGAAGTGGCTGAACTGCTGCTCCCAGCGCTGCGTGGCGCGCCGGCCGACGGTGTAGTAGTGCGTCTGCAGGTTCGCGTCGTGCTGGAAGTTCTCCTCCTCGACCGACAGCGGGGAGCCTGATGCCCGGTTGCCGCCGCGCAGGCGCAGGGTGAGCCCCTCCTTGTCCGGGCCGACTCCGGTCAGGGACAGGCGTACCAGCCCGGTCATGATCTGGCCGTAGTCGAGGACCCAGACGCCGGAGCCGGGCACGGTCTCGGTGAGGGTGACCGGGCGCAGCGTCCGGTTGACCAGGACGGGCTCGGCCTCGTGCGCGCGTACGACGGCGGGCGTGAAGCCCTCGGGGATCTTGGTGGCCGGCAGCACGCCGTGGTACTTCGGCGCTGGGCCGGCGCAACTGCCGGGCGGGATCAAGGCGGTGGCCGGCCGCCAGTCACGGCCGGTGCGGTAGTCCACCGAGCGCCAGTCGCCGAGCCGGTCGGCCCGCCGTGCGTCGTACTTCTCGCCCGAGTACACGGAGTCGAAGGTGGTCGGCCCGTCCGTGCACAGCCAGTCCGTGTCCGTGACGAGAGTGGTGGCGTGGCCGTCGGTGTAAGTGACGACGAGCTTGGCGCGCAGGCGGGGCTGGCCGGCGTACGGGGCGAGCTGCCAGAACCATTCCTGGGGCGTGGTCACTCCGTACCAGCCGCGGCCGAGCTCGGCGGCCAGGACGTTCTTCCCGCCGGCCCGCAGCCGCGCGGTGACGTCGAAGGTGTCGTAGAGGACGGTGCGGTCGTACGTGCTGTGGTCGGTGAGCAGCCGGGGCACGTTCGTGCCCTCGCGGTCCGCCGACTTGCCGTCGACGGTGAGCGGGGCGCCGTTCACCGTGAGGGTCACATTGCCGGCTGCGCTCAGGTGCAGGCGAGCCTTGGCGATCTCGCGGCCCTGGGGGAGGGCGAACGAACGGCGCAGCAGCGGCGCCGGGTTGGCGATCGGCAGGACGTTGTTGCGGGCCGGGATGAAGGGGTTCTTGGGCGGGAAGGTCAGACCGTCGAGGGTGGCGATTCCGGCCTCGAAGGGGTTGGCGCCGGTGGTGAGGTCGACGGCGAAGTCAGGTGCTCCGGTACCGGTCACATGGACGCTGCGGACGACGGCGGAGGTGCCGCCGGCGAAGCCGAAGCTGCCGTGCCGGCGGATCTGGTCGCCGGTCAGGGTGCGGCTGTCGACCTCTACGTCGTTGACGGTGGTCGTCACGGTCAGACCTCGCACCGCCACGACCACCGTGTGGTCGCGCGTGTTCCAGGTGTCCTTGGTCAGCCCCGTTGCGGCCGGGAGGGGGACCGTGGCGACCGGGACGGTGCGGGTGCCGTCGGTGGTGGGGTTGGTCTCGCTCTGCGGGTCGTAGCGGTTGACGCCCCAGTCGGGCTCGGACGTCCCGTCGTCCACCCAGGTGTTGCCGGCCCAGTGGCGGGTCTGCATGGCCAGCTGCATGTCGTCGCCGGTGCGCCGGATGGTCCAGTTGAGGCCCTCGCTCCAGGTCTTGCCGACGGCCTCGGCGCGCAGCAGCAGCGACAGACCGCCCGCCGGGTCGGCGCCGCCGCGGAAGACGACGACCGCCTCAAAGTCCTCCCAGTCGTGGTCCTGGGCCACCCGGCCGCCGATCCAGCGTGCGCCGGACCAGTCCTTCTCCCCGTTCAGCAGGCCCGTCTCCCACCGCGCAGGAGCGCTCCACGGGCCGCGCGCGCCGCTCTCGTCCCAGGTGCGCACCTGCCAGAAGTACGTGCGCTCCGAGTGGAGTTCGGGGCCGGTGTACGGGGCTTCGGTGCTCAGCGAGCCGGTCACCCTGCCGCTGGTCCAGACGTCGGATCCGCCCGGACGTGTGCCCACCCTGATCTCGTACGCGCTCTGCCGCTTCACCGGGGGTATCCAGCTGAACGCCGGTGCCGTCTGGGTACCGAGGGGCTGGGTCCGGGAGTTGACCTGGAGAGCCGTGGGCGCGAGTCCGCCTGACCGAGGAGCGGGCCCGCTCAGCGCCAGGGCGCTCGGCGCGGCGGTGAGCGGGAGAGCGGCGCCGACCGCCGTCATGACAGCGAGCACGCGTCGGCGGCTCGGCGCGCTTCTGTTGTCCTCGGCCACGTGATCAGGTCCTTTCGCTCACGCCGGCCGTCCCGCCCGCGCGGTTGAAACGTTTCAATGCTTTCCCATCGGTAAGCTTATGGAGCGGGCGGCGCGGAGGCAACGGTCAGGAGCGCGAAAGGCCCGCATGACGCTCCAGCGATTTCGGCCGTGGGATGGCGCAGCCCCGCTCCTGGTGCTCAGCAACGCCGTCGGCCGGAACATCATGACGGCATGACGAGCCACCACAACGACACCCTGGGGTTCGCGGAACAACGTCTCCAGCGCTACGAGGGCGCCGCCGCGGCCGACGGGGCCCGGTCGTAGCCGCCCGGCGCAGCCTGCCAGATCCCCGTCCAGCCGGTACCGCCTGGGTGAACTCGGTGCGGACGGCGACGCCATGGACCGCGAACCCGGTGGTCGCGGCAACAAGGACGGACCAGGACGCGACAAAGGAGCTGTGGCCGACGCGGAGGGCCGTCGTCAGGTCACGAGCACGTCCCGGGCGGCGCCCAGCGCGGCGAGCACGTCCCTCGCGACCGCACGGAGGGCGGCCTCGTCCGGCGTGGCGGAGGTTTCCAGGGCCGCCTTGATCGTGCGGCCGAGCAGGTCCGCCCGACGGTCCGGACCGAGGTCCTCGCCCGGGACCGCGAGACCCCCCGTGATGAATCCGGTCAGCACCGCGTCGATCGTGTAGATCTGGTCCGCCGCCGGCACCGTGACGGCCATCAGCCCGTGCGCGCGCCATACCTCGACGAGGCGGGCGAGCAGGGTATGGAAGCCGAGTTCCCGGATGACGGGACGGCCGGCCGAGGTGACGGCGAGCGCGCCGAGGATTTCGCTGTCACCGGCGTGGATGGCCCGCGTGACGGGGTTGCGGGTCTGCTGCAGGAAGATCTCCCGGACCACCCTGCCGGGCAGGGCGGCAGCGGGGTCGTCCGTGATTTCTGCAGCGAAGGCGCCGAGCTCCTCGTGGAGTTCACGCCGCAGCAGTTCGGCGAACAGCAGCTGTTTCGTCTTCCAGTGAAGGTAGACGGTGCCCTTCCCGATACGGGCGCGGCGGGCGATCTCATCCACGGTGACCCGCTTGTAGCCCCAGGCCAACAGCAGCTCGCGCGCGGCGGCCAGGATGCGCTCGGCGCGTGCAGGGTCGGTCTGCGGGGCAGCGGCCGAGCGGTCCAAGGTCATGAGCACAGCATTCCACCCCCTTCACTGGATGACCAAATTTCAAATCTGGTCATCCAGTACTGTCCAGGGGTATGGTCAGGGCATGACCTCTTCGTCACTCCCCCCACCGGACGCCCGCCGTGCCCTCATCGTCGGATCCGGCATCTCCGGTCTGGCCGCGGCCCTGAGCCTGCACCGGGCCGGCTGGCGGCCCCTGATCGTCGAGCGGGCCCCCCAGCGCCGCACCGGCGGCTACTTCGTCCGCTTCAACGGCCCCGGCTACACCGCCGCCGAACGCCTGGGCATCCTGGAGTCGCTCCCGGACCGCCGTGATCCCGCAGGGCGTATGTTCGAAGTCGACTCCCGCGGCCGTCTCACACCGGGCCTGGCCTTTCCCGAACAGGTCAACGGCACCCCGCTGCGGATGCTGCTGCGCAGCGACCTGGAACGTGTCCTGTACGAGGCCGTCCAGGACCTGGTGGAGATCCGCTATGGCACCGGGCCCGCGGCCATCGCCCAGGACCGCGACCAGGTGACGGTGACCCTCACCGACGGGTCCGTGGAGAGCGCGGACCTGCTCATCGGGGCCGACGGCATCCACTCCACCGTCCGTTCCCTGGTCTTCGGCCCCGAGGACCTCTACCGCCGGGACTTCGACCACGTCGTGGCCGCCTGCGTCATGGACGGCCCGCTCCCCGGCCTGCAAGAGGGCGACAGCGCGGTCGCCACCGCCCCCGGGCGCTCCGCCTGGATCAACAGCTATCGCGACCACCCCCCGGTCGCCTTCCTGCTCTACCGCACCGACTGGCCCGCCGCGGAGATCCGCAAGAAGCCCTCGGCCGCCCTGCGTCAGGCGTTCGCCGGCTTCGGCGGGGACCTCGTGCCCGTGATGCTGGAGGCGATGGACCGCTCCGAGTCCGTCCTGTTCGACCAGGTCAGCCAGATCCACCTGAGCCGCTGGAGCCAGGGCCGGGTGGTCCTGCTCGGTGACTCCGCCTGGTGCATGACCCTGCACTCCGGCCAGGGTTCCGGCATGGGCATCGCCGGCGGCGAACTGCTGGCCCGTCTGCTCACCGAACACGGCGACCTGCCCACCGCCCTGGGCAGCTGGGAACAGCGACTGCGCCCGCACGTCACCCGCCACCAGAAGGAAGCCCTGCGCATGAAGCACTTCTTCATGCCCGCCAACCGCTTCGGCCGCGTCGCCCGCAGCTCCCTGATCCGCGCGGTCTCCACCCCGGTCGGCGCCAGGCTCGGCAAAGCCCTGATGGGCTGAACCACCACACGAGAAAGAGAACATGTGATGACTCAGACGACCGAGACGGTGGCCGACCGCTACATCACGCTCGTGGACCGCGCGGTGCACGAACCGCAGGCACTGCAGGAGCTCGGATCGGTGTTCGCGCCCGGGGCCACCGTGCAGTTCGGCGACCTCCCGCCGGTGACCGGCCTGGCCGACATCACGGAGTTCTACCGGAACTTCTACTCCGAGATGGCCGACAGCAAGCACGTGTGGACCACCACAGTGCTCGGCGACGGGACACTCGAAGTCCGCTTCATAGCGGCCTGGCGCACCACCGACGGGCAACTCGCGTCCCAGGGCGCCGTCGAGCACGTGACCGTCGACGCGAACGGACTGATCACGCAGCTGCGTGTCCTCGGTCCCGAGACGGAGAAAGCAGGATGAGCGCGTTCCACCCCACCCTGATCAGCGCCGCCGACGACCTCGCCGCGACCTCTCCCGGCAAGAACGACTCCTGGTGGTTCGCCTCCAGGCTGCACGACGAGGACGGCAACGTCGTCTGGGCGAAGATCCACGTGATGGACACGGACGGAGCCTGCCACAGCACGGTCGCGCTGCTGCGGGAAGCGGACGGCCACACCAGCAGCAAACACACCGTCGAGCCCCTTCACGACGTGAAGCTGTCCACGGACCGCCTCGACGTACAGACATCGGTCCTGAACCTGAGCGGAGACCTGGACGAACTCGAGATCTCAGGCGCGACGGACACCGCGTCGATCCGGCTGGCGCTGCGGCGGGAAGAACCTGTGCTCTTCAGCGGCGGCAGTGGGGTGTTCCCCTTCTTCGGCGGTACGACCGGGCAGTACGCCCTGCCCGGCCTGACCGCCTCGGGAACCGTCACCATCGAGGGGGTCACGCATCAGCTCACCGGGCGCACGTGGTGCGACCGTCAGTGGCTCTCCGGGATCAGCGAACCCCTGCGCTTCCTGTGGCTCGGACTCGACCTCGGAGCGGGCCGCTCCCTCAGCGTCTGGGACACCGAGCAAGACGGCACCTCCTGGCTCACCGCGCTGCGGGAGGACGGCTCGCACCTGATCACCTCCGCCCGGCGGACCGGCCGCGACGAGCGCTGGATCCTGACGGTTCCCGGCCTCGACGCACGACTGGAGATCACCCCGCGCAGGCTCGACGGCACACAAGGCGCCCACTCCAACGTGTGTTCCGTGACCGGCACGTTCGACGGACACGAGATCACCGGGCACGGTTACGCCGATGTCGTCGGGACCTGAGGTTTCGGCCCAGCCCGGCATGACGGAGTCTTGAGACCGCCCGGCGCGGCCGACGCCCTCCCCATAGGTCGGCTCTCGATGCCGCGCCGGGCGGCCACCAGGAGGTATACGAGACAGAATGTCGCGCTGGGGTGTGGTCGCACCGGCTCCCCGTGCGGCCGGGAGGGGACCTTGCCGTGCCACTAGGATCCCGGTCAGGGCGGGAGGCAAGCCCTCGGCCGACTTCGGACGCACAGTCAGGGCAGAGGAAGCACCATGAGCGACAACGCCGCCTCTCGGCGCCGGGGTCCGTACGCCACCACGCCGGCCCGGCGGGCCCAGATCGTCCGTGCCGCCCTCGCGAGCTTCGCCGAGCACGGGTTCGAGCGTGCTGCGGGACATCGCCGCGCGCGCGGGCCTGACGCATGCCGCGCTGCTACGGCACTTCTCCGGCAAGGAAGAGCTGCTCCTGACCGCTCTCGCCCATCGGGAAGCGCGTGAGGAGGAACAGGCCGACCGGATCCTCGCGTCGGGGACCGCCGGTTCCGCGGTACTCGGCGAGATCCTGGCCGACGAGTTCGCGGACCCCGAATACCTGCGCAGCTGGCTGGCCCTCTCCGTCGCGGCGGCCAACCCCGCCCACCCCGCGCACGAGTACTTCGCCCGACGGCGAGAGCGGTTGCGCGCACGGTTGCGCGGCGGATCCCTGGGCACGGCGCACCGCGGTGCGGAACTGACCGCCGACGACAGAGCGGTGATGGTGCTCGCCATGATGGACGGACTTCGGCTCCAGACCCTCCTCGATCCATCGAACGATCCGCTGCGACTGCTGGAGCCCTTCATCCGCGCGGTCATCATGCCGGCGGAGAGCGCATAGCCCGCAATCGCCGAGCGTCACGCCAGGGGTTCCCGTAGGCGTCCGGCCACCTCTCGGACAGGGACGGCGGCCGACGGCGTGCGCCCCTGCCGGCAACCGGGCCCTCGCGTCGGCGAAGGCTCATGCGCTGTCGCGGGCTGGACCGCCACGAAGACCGGTCGGCCACGTTCGTGTGCAGGCCTTCAGGGCCGGCCGGCCAACTGCCCTCGTGAGCCGTCCGACGGAAGCGACGCCACGGCACGGACGATCTCCTGCCGGAGCCGGTCCATACCGAAGTCGCCGCCGAGCACCATGCGCCGCAACTGCGGCATCGCGACGCTCCAGCTCGCCAGCGCGAGAGTGAAGAACACGCGCGTACGGGCATCGGCGTCCGGATCATCGGCCTGCGCGGCGGTCACCTTGTCGCCGTAGTGCGCGGTGCGCTCCTCCTCCGCGGGGACCGGTCCGTCGCCGATCTCCAGGGCCTCCCACATCACCAGGCGGAGGGCCTCGGGGTGGGCTCGGTGGTACTCGAAGAGCCGTTCGGCATAGCCGGGCAGGTCCTGCGACGGGGGGACGGCCTCGGCCAGTTCGGCGAGGCGGCGCTCCAGGACGACGGCGAAGAGCTTGTTCTTGTCGCCGAAGTAGTCATAGATCGCCCGCTTGTTGGCCTTGGCCGCGGTGGCGATGCGGTCGACGCGGGCGCCCGCGACCCCGTGGGCCGCGAACTCGGCGGTCGCCGCCGTGATGATGCGCTCTTTCGTCGCCGCGGAGTCATAGGCCATGCGGCCATGGTAACGAACCAGTTCGTTTGACCCTCGCGAGGCGCCGTGCCACGCTGGTTCCCAGAATCGAACCAACTAGTTCGTTCGGATCTGACGCGGACGGAACATCAACGAAAGGAGTGCTCGGCCGCATGTCCCGCACCACACCACCCGCGGCCCCCGCGCCGGCGGCCCTTGGCCGCGGGCTCCCCCTCGTCATGGCGCTGGCCTGCGGTGTCACCGTGGCCAACGCCTACTTCCCGCAGGCCATCACCCCGCTCATCGCCCGGAGTCTCGGCGTCTCCGACGGCACGGCCACCACCCTCGCGACGCTGACCCAGCTCGGCTACGCCGTTGGGATCTTCCTGCTCGTCCCGCTCGGGGACCGCCTCCCCCGCCGCCCCTTGATCACCGTGCTGCTCGCGGTGACGAGCCTGGCGCTGCTGGCCGCGGGACTTGCTCCCGGGGCGGGTCTGCTGCTCGCCGCCGGGACGCTGGTCGGCCTGGCCACCGTGGTGCCGCAGATCCTCCTGCCCATAGCGGCCGGGCTCGTCGCGCCCGAGCGGCGCGGCCGCGTGATCGGCACGCTGCAGGCCGGGCTGATCGGCGGCATCCTGCTGGCCCGCGCCTTCGGCGGTGTTCTCGGCGAACACCTGGGCTGGCGGGCCCCGTACCTGGTCGCCGCCGTGCTCACCGCACTGCTCGCCGTAGTGCTCGGCGCCACGCTGCCCACCATCGTCCCCGCCGTCCGCGACGGCTATCCGGCGCTCCTGGCGGACACCCTGCGCATGCTGCGTACGGAGAAGGAGCTGCGCCGGTCCGTGCTCTTCCAGGTCACCGTCTTCGGAGGGTTCAGCGCCGCCTGGACCGCGGTCGCGCTGTTGGTCACCGGACCGCGCTACGGCATGGGCACGCAGGCCGTGGGCGTGCTCGCCCTGGTCGGCGCGGGCAGCATGTTCCTGGCCCCGTCCGCCGGGAAGTGGGTGGACCGTTACGGCGCCGACCGTGTCAACCTGTGGTGTGCCGGGGCCGGGCTCGCCGCGGCGGGTGTGCTGGTGGCCGGCTCGCTCGGCGGTGTCGCCGGGATCGTGGCTCTGGCCGCCGGGCTGCTGCTGATCGACGTGGCGGTGCAGTGCGGGCAGGTCGCCAACCAGGCCCGGATCTTCGCCCTGCGCCCGGAGATCCACAGCAGGCTCAACACGGGCTACATGACCTGCTCGTTCCTCGGCGCGAGCGCCGGGTCCTGGCTCGGCACCCGCGCCTACACGCACTTCGGCTGGTGGGCGGTCTGCTCGCTCATCGCCCTCGCCGTGGCGTCGGCCCTGGTGACGTACCTGGTCGGAGGCGGCGGGCGCCATACCGCCGGAGCCGGTGAGGAGAACGCCATCGAGGCGGCGCCGCCGGCCCGGTCCCGGTGAGGAAAGCAGCGCCCCACGTCGGCCGCCCTCAATCCGTAGGACGCCTTTGTCCACCCACCACATCCCTCTCGCAGGACCGAAGGACCCATCATGTCCATTCCCGTCATGCCCCGGCTGTTCTGCAGTTCTTCCAGGCCTCGCAGAACCGCGACGCCGACGCCTGGAGCGGCGCCTTCGCCGAGGACGCGCTCTTCCACGACCCGGTCGGCACGCCGCCCCTCGAAGGCCACGCGGCCGTCCACGACCTCGTCGCCTCCGTCATCGCGGGCTTTGAGCCCCTTCCTCGGGCTGACTGCCACCGAGGCGCACATCGCCGGTGACAGCGTCGCCGTCACCTGGCACGGCGCCGCGATCACCCGGGACCGCAGGCCGGTCAACTGGTCGGGCATCAGCGTCTTCGAACTCGACGACACCGGCCGCATCCGCGAGGCCAGGGCCTACTTCGACCGCGCCGCCTTCCAGTCCCAGGTCAACGGCGGCTGACCCTCATCCGAACTGGAAACCCCACCCCCACCACCATCCGAGGACACCGATGAACGACCTCTCCCCCACCCCGCTCGCCGGCCGCACCGCACTGGTCACCGGAGGCTCCGGCGGCATCGGAACGGCCGTCGCCCTGCGACTGGCGGACGCCGGAGCCCGAATCGCTCTCGTCTACGGCAGCCACGGCGAGGACGCCGAGAACACCGCCACGCGGATCAACGCGCTCCACGGCTCCGGCCGGGCGGTCACGCTCCAGGCGGACCTGTTCGAGGCGACAGCAGCCGCCGAGCTGGTCGACCGGACCTCCCGGGCACTCGGCCCCGTCGACCTCCTCATCGCGGGAGCGGGCACCGGAAAGCAGCTGGCCTGGACCGACATCGACGTCGACACCTGGGACGCCACCATGGCCGTCAACGTGCGCGCGCCCTTCCTCATGGCTCAGGCCGCCCTTCCCGGCATGGTCGAGCGCGGCTGGGGCCGGATCCTGTTCATCTCGTCGATCGCGGCCCTCAACGGCGGCATCATCGGCCCCCACTACGCCGCCAGCAAGGCAGCCCTGCACGGACTGACCCACTCCCTGGCGGCCGGTGTCGCCGCCGCCGGCGTCACCGTCAACGCCCTCGCTCCCGCCCTCGTCGGAGGCACCCGGATCCTGCCCGCCGACGCCGGCGAGGGCGGGAATCTGCCCGCACCCATCCCGGTCGGACGCCTCGGCACACCCGACGAAGTCGCCACCATGGCCGCCTCCATGGTCACCAACGGCTACCTGACCAACAAGGTGATCACTCTCGACGGCGGCCTGTACCCCCGCTGAGCGCAGGGCCTCCTTCGCGGACCGCTGTCCCCACACCTCAAACAATCGCATGCCGATCACTCCGATCGCTCGCATGAGCATCCAGAGTGGGAACCACCATGTGTGATCCAGTCGACGTCAGACGCCGACGGGTTCCGGCCGCCTTACAGGAATGCGGGCTTACGCGGGTCCGGGATCTCGCCGTCGAGCCGCACCCCTGTACCACGGGCGCTTTCTGACGCACCGCTTCGCCGCCCCGGCGGCCTCGGCCTGGGCGCCGTCACCAGCCACACGCCCCTGACTGCGGACACCTCCCGCCGCCCGATCAGCGGCCGCCTGGCGTCGAAGGCGCTCGTGGCCCTGCTCGCCCCGCCGGGCCATCCCCTGTGGACCGGCCCAGGAGCCGGCGTCGGTCGTCGGCCTACCGCGTCCTCGCCCTGCCCGCCGCCGGGCTGCTGATCCAGCCGACCCGCACCGACGGGATCCTACGGCTGCACAACCACGGCAGTGATCACGTAGGCTCCCGGGCGGCGAAACGGCGGCCGACGATCCGCTCTGCGGGCGGCAGGCGTACGCGACGCACACCGGACCGACCGCGGGCGGGATCATCGCGGACAACCACCTGTCCGTCGAGGTCGGCGGGCGGGGCAGCGTACGGCGGCGCATCCATCCGCTGCGGGGGGGCAGTGACGGCTGGGGCAGGGTCGCCTCCTGGCACCGGCCGGTCTTCACCGCGAGTCCACCCATGGTGCCGGGACTGCGGGTGGAGAGCGTCACGGTCGCGAGGGGCCCGTACCAACTGCGCGTCCACCGAGTGGTCGGCTCAGCGGCCAACTCACTTGTCATTCAGACGGGTTGGGCCGCCACCCCCGACGACTCGTCGTCTCGGCGCTGCACGGCTGGGACGACGGCTTCGATTCGCTGCACGCCCCGCAGGGCACGGCCGACGCCCGGCGGGCCTCAATGCCCCGGCGCGCCGGGCAAGCCGGAAAAGCCACCGCGCAGGTCAGTCTGGCCGCCCTGACCGCCGGGCCAGTGCCCTTGCAGGCCCAGACGGTCACCGAACTCGCCGTGGGTATTGACCGATTACGGCTGACCTGGGCGCTGGGCCAGGCTCGATCAGTGATCAGGCTCGGACCGGCGGCCGTCTGCCTGCTGGAGTGATGGTTGCCCTGACCTGTAGGGGCATCGCTTTCAGCGCTGCCGCTCAACCGAGCCCGCCTCACGATTGACGGCCAGGTCGGGCCCTGGTTGGGCTGGGCTACGGCTCGGTGTCGGCTGCCTGACGGCGGACTTTGGCGGGCTCGGCCAGGAGCAGGGTTGGTGGCGGGGTCCGCCGAACCGGGCGGGACGCCGCGGCGAGCCTACGCGCGGCGGGAGTCCTGACCGGCCATCTTGTCGGGCTGCGGCGGGTCGGTGTCCTTGCCGGCGGTGGCGGAATGGCGGGTGGACTGGGCGTACCAGCTGGCGAGGATGCGTAGCTTTTCGAGGTCGTCGTCGGTCTTGCCGGCGTAGACGAAGAGGATCTGGTCGGGGTCGCCGGGCAGGGAGAGGGCCTCGTAGGTGATGTCGAGGCGGCCGACGACGGGGTGGTCGAAGCGTTTGGTGCCCCAGGTGCGTTCGACGACGGTCCGCTCGGCCCACCAGGTGCGGAACTCGGGGGACACTGAGCGCAGTTCGGCGACGAATGCGGCGATCTGCGGGTCGTTGGGGTTGCGTCCGGCCTCGGCGCGCAGCACGCCGACGACCTCGGAGGTGACCTGTGCCCAGTCGAGGTAGAGGGAGCGGGCGGCAGGGTCGAGGAGCATCCAGCGCAGCAGGTTGCGCTCGCCGGGCGGGCGGTGGTTGAACGGGGTGAACAGGGCGTCGAGGAGGTCGTTGGAGGCCAGGACCTCGTTGCGGCGGCCGAGGACGAAGGCGGGCTGGTCGTGCAGTCCGTTCAGCATCCGCAGCAGAGCGGGCCGCACCTGCTGGGGCGGTGTTTGGTCCTTGCCGCGGCGGGGCTGGGGACGCAGCAGGTCGCGCAGGTACTGGGTCTCGGCCTGGGTGAGTTGCAGGGCCTCGGCGATGGAGAGGATGACGCCTTCGGAGGCACTGGTGAGCCGTCCCTGCTCCAGGCGGGTGTAGTAGTCCACGCTGACACCGGCGAGCTGCGCGACCTCTTCGCGGCGCAGGCCAGGTACTCGCCGGCCCGGGTAGTTCGCCAGGCCGACCTGGGAGGGGCGCACCGCGTCGCGCCGGGTGCGCAGGAACTTCTTGATCTCCTCGGCATTGTTCGCCATGGAGACCAGTGTTCCCCGGCCTGCGGCCGGGATCCACTGGCGTGGGGGGGAAGGTCTTTCCCCGGCAGCAATGGCCCCCGCTAGTGGCTTGGCCTGCTGCTTTTCGGCGTGCATGAATGGTGGGGCGGCCATCGCAGTGACCTTCAAAGGGTCCGCGGCCCGCCTGCCGTGTGCGTGACACCGGCCGGGGTGGGCGCCGCAGTTCCCCGTACGCAGCACCCCCTGCCGGCGTCACCCGTCGTCGGTCGCCTGGGAGGGGTGCGCCCGATCTGAGGAAGATCCGTATCGTGACTGTCTCGCAGAAGGTCTGGTTCATCACCGGCTGCTCGACCGGCTTCGGCCGCGCCCTGGCCCAGGAGGTCCTCGCCGCCGGCCACAAGGCGGTCGTCACCGCCCGCAACGTCGCTCAGGTCAAGGATCTTGTCGAAGGCAACGGCCAGGCGCTCGCCCTGCCCCTCGACGTCACCGACGCCACCCAGGTCAGGGAGGCCGTCGCGGCTGCCGAGCAGCACTTCGGCGGCATCGATGTGCTCGTCAACAACGCTGGCATCGGCTACTTCGCCGCCGTGGAGGAGAGCACTGATGAGGAGATCCGCCGGATCTTCGACATCAACGTCTTCGGCCTGTCCGACGTCACCCGGGCCGTCCTGCCGGGGATGCGGGCTCGCCGCTCGGGCACGATCGTGAATTTCTCCTCCATCGGAGGACTGCGCGCCTTCCCCGCCGTCGGCTACTACGCCGCCACCAAGTTCGCCGTCGAGGGCCTGACCGACGCCCTGCGTCAGGAGGTCGCCCCGCTGGGCATCACCACGCTGCTCGTCGAGCCCGGCCCGTTCCGCACCGACTGGGCCGGCCGTTCCGCAGGCGAGACGCTGCCCGAGCGGGAGATCGCCGACTACGCCGACACGGTGGGCGCGCAGCGTGCCGCGTTCCGCGCGGACACCGGCAAGGAGCCCGGCGACCCCCACGCCGCCGCCCGCGCGATCATCACCGCCCTCGCCGCCGACACCCACCCCCAGCGCCTGCCGCTGGGTGCCCCGGCGTACAGCATGGCGATCGAGCAGCTGGAGTCGATGCTCGCCGAGATCCGCGCGAACGAGGCACTGACGAAGTCGGCCGACTTCGACGCCCCCGCCGCCTGAGCGTGCGTAAGGCGCCGCCGGCCGGTGACGGCGCCGTACTACGGCCTGTCACCGGCCGGTGGCGCCCCGGCGGTCGCGCTGCCTCACCCGAAGCACTCAGGAAAGCCCGACCGATGAGCACGCACGCCACCCCGTACCGCGAGAGCCTGCAGGCCGCGGCCCGCACGGTGATCACCATGCTGGCGGGCGTGACGGACCCCCAGCGTTTTCTCCGGCACTCCCGGCTCCTGGACACGGCAGTAAAGGAGCTGGAGGCGATGCTCACCGGCCCCCGCTCCGTCGCGGCAGGCCCGGAGCCGGACCGTCGCACCGCTTGACCCGAGCTGCCCGCCCCACGGCGGCCGGCCCGCAGCGGCGGCGGCCCTTCCACCCCCCCTACGACGAAAGGCGCTCCAGGATGAACACACACACCACAGCGGCCACCGCCACCGGGCACGGCAGTGTCCGGATCAGCCACGGACGTGCCTGGATCGACCAGGACGCCGGGGTCCGTATCGGCTACACCCTCGCCGAACCGTCCCCTCTGCCCGGGGACGAGGCGCCGAAGACGGTGGTTCTCATCCACGGCGCCCCACAGACCCGGCACGCCTGGCGCAAGGTCCTCGCCCCGCTCGCGCAGGCCGGCTACCGCGTCATCGCCCCCGACTACCGCGGCGCCGGGGCGTCGACCAAGCCCCGCGACGGCTACGACAAGTGGACGATGGCCGCAGACCTGCACACCCTCGTCCACGACCACCTCGGCGTCCAGGGGCCCGTCTCCGTGGTCGGCCACGACCTCGGCTCGATGCTGGCGTTCGGCTACGCCCTGCGCTACCGCGACGACGTCGTCAGCCTCACCACCATGGAGGCACCGCTGCCCGGCACGGACTACTACGAGCAGCGCAAGGTCGCCAAGAGCGCCTGGCACTTCGACTTCCACGCCAACCCCGACATCGCCGTCCACCTCACCCACGGCCGGGAACGCTGGTACATCACGCGGTTCTTCGACGATCTGACCTACCAGCCCGACGCGATCACGGACGCCGATGTGGACGTCTACGCGCGCGCCTTCCAGGCTCCCGGCGCCATGCGCGCCCTGTGCGAGATCTACCGGGAACTGGACCACGACGCCCGGATCCACCGCGACGCCGTCGCCTTTGACGGCAAGCTCACCGTTCCCGTGCTCGCCTCCGGTGGCGCCGCCCAGGCACTGGCCGCCAACTACCAGGGCATGTGCGAGGAGATCGCCCACCACGTCACCGGCCACCTCGTCGAGGACGCCGGCCACTGGGTGCCCGAGGAGAACCCGGAGGGGTTCGTGCGCATGTTCCTCGACTTCGACCACCGCGCCCGCACCGCCTGAACACCGCTCTGTGTAAGGAGAGAGCCACCATGTCTGACAGCCATGACAACCACCTCCAGGGCCGCGTCAGCGTCATCACCGGCGCCTCCTCCGGCATCGGCGCGGCCACCGCCCGGGCCCTGGCCGCGCGCGGCGTCCGCGTCGTCCTCGCCGCCCGCAACGCCGACAAGCTCAACACCCTGGTCACCGAGATTCGCGACGCCGGCGGCACCGCGACCGCCCGCACCACCGACGTCACCCGCCTGGACGACGTCGAGGGCCTGATGGAGTTCGCCGCCGGCGAGTACGGCCCCGTCGACCACCTGGTCAACAACGCCGGCCTGATGCTCTTCTCCAAGTGGTCCGACCGTGCCGTCGACGACTGGGACAAGATGATCGACACCAACCTCCGCGGCTACCTGCACGCCATCAGCGCCGTCCTGCCCGGCATGATCGCCCGCCAGTCCGGCCACATCCTCAACCTCAGCTCGGTGGCCGGCATCCGCGTCGGGAACGCCAGCGGCGTCTACAGCGCCACCAAGTTCTTCATCCGCGGCATCACCGACAGCCTCCGCCAGGAAGTCGGCGTCACCCACGGCATCCAGGTCTCCATGATCAGCCCCGGTGTCATCGACACCGGCTGGGCCGACAAGGTCTCCAACGCCGAGGGCAAACAGATCGCCCAGGACCTCAACGAGGGCGCCATCCACCCCGACCGGGTGGCCGACGCCGTCGTCTACGCCCTCGACCAGCCCGCCGACATCACCGTCAACGACATCGTCATCCACCCCACCCGCCAGGACTGGTAAGCCCGCCCCCAGCCCCGCACAGACCCCGACGCGGCCGGCCACCAGCAGCACCGAACGACCGCCCGCACACTGGAAAAGGAGCACCTCATGAGCAGCACCGCCTCCCCCCGCCCCCTCGCCCTGTTGACCGGGGCCTCCGCGGGCATCGGCCACGAACTCGCCAAGCTGTTCGCCGTCAATGGCTTCGACCTGATCGCCACCGGCCGCAGCGAGCAGACCGACCAGGCAGCCGCCGACCTCGCACGGCACGGCGCCCACGTCACCCCCGTACGCGCCGACCTCTCCCAGAGCGAGGGCGTCGAGACGGTGTGGAGGGCGGTGGAGCAGGCCGGACGGCCGCTGGAGGCCGCGGTCCTCAACGCCGGCCGCAGCATCGGCGGCGCCTTCCTCGACACCGACCTCGACGACGAACTCTCCCTCATCCAGCTGAACGTGGCCTCCGTCGTCCACCTGGCCAAGCACGTCGCCCGGCACATGGCCGGCAACGGCCGCGGCCGCATCCTGATCACCTCGTCGCTGTCGGCGACCCTGCCCACCCCCTACGAGACCGTCTACGGGCCCTCCCGCGCCTTCACCCGCATGTTCGCCCTCGGACTGCGCGAGGAACTCAAGGAGCACGGTGTCTCCGTCACGTGCCTCATGCCCGGCGCCACCGACAGCGACTTCCACGCCCGCGCCGGCATGAACAACACCGCCTTCGGCCCCGGCATGAAGAAGAACAGCCGCAAGGAAGTCGCCCGCCAGGGCTTCCTCGCCCTGATGAACGGACGCGCCGAGGTCGTCGGCGGCGACGCCGCCACCAAGCGCACCGCCATCGAACACCGCTTCCTGCCCGAGACCTACAAGGCCGCCCGCCACGCCACCAAGGCCAAGCCGCGCCATTGAACAGCAGGGCGGCCATGAAGCCCGTGGCCCGGGGTGTCACGAGGGCACTGTCACGTTGGTTGATCGGGTGGGATGCTGTCCGGGTTGATCATGGTGGGGGGACAGTCCGTGGGGAGTGCATCGCCGTCGTACAGGGGTCACCGGTACCCGGCCGAGGTGATCTCGCACTGCGTGTGGCTGTACCACCGATTCGCGCTCAGCTTCCGTGAGGTCGAGGAGCTGATGCTCGAGCGCGGCGTCATCGTCTCCTACGAGACCATCCGCCGCTGGTGCGCCAAGTTCGGCCAGGCCTACGCGAACGGACTACGCCGTCGCCGGCCCCGGAGCGGCGACAAGTGGCACCTGGACGAGGTCTTCGTCAAGATCAACGGTGAGCTGAAGTACTTGTGGCGGGCCGTCGACCAGGATGGCAACGTACTCGACATCCTCGTACAAAACCGGCGGGACAAGGCCGCCGCCAGGCGCTTCTTCCGCCGTCTGATGAAGGGGACCCGCATGGTGCCGCGGGTGGTCGTCACCGACAAGCTCCGCTCCTACGGCGCGGCCCACCGCGAGGTCATGCCCTGCGTCGAGCACCGGCAGTCGAAGTACCTGAACAACCGAGCGGAGAACAGCCACCAGCCAACGAGGCAGCGCGAACGGGCGATGAAAGGCTTCCGCTCCGTGGGCGGCGCACAGCGTTTCTGTCCGCTTTCAGCGGCATCTCGCCCAACTTCCGGCCCGGCCGCCATCTGATCCCCGCACCGACTATCGAGCCGAGATGACCGTCCGCTTCGCGATCTGGGAGCAGATCACCGGCGTCGCCGGCCTACCCACCGCGCCGTGAGCACACAGCCCGAACCCGACTCCACCACGCCCCGGCACACCGTCAGACACCCCCACCCAACAACGTGACAACGCCCCCGCCGGTTGTGGCGCATCACCTGGTGTGACGCGTGGTGCCGTAAATGTTGCCGCCTGTCGGGGAAGTGGTTTTTGGGAAAGTGGCGCGGCCGGATCGGCGGTTCTGGTAGTTCTGGGCTTCACATGGTGGCCGACGGGTCGCCGTACGAGGGGGGGATGTCATGTCGAGGAGTTGGACAAGAGCGGTGCTGACCGTTGCCGTGCTCGTCATCGTCTCAACGCCGCTGGTGTGGCTGCTGGGCAGTCCGGACGCGGGGCAGCTGACCGGTGCGTCCGTGCAGGCGGCCACTGGCGTGGCGGCGTTGGTGTGGGCTCTGTTCCAACGGGCGACGGACGGATTCGGATCCGCGCGGCGCTCCCGGGATCTGAGCGTCGCGGTGGCGACGGGACGGGCAGAGGTCGAGGACGGCGGTATCGCCTCCACCGGTGTGCGTCGACCGGCCGGTACACCGGGTGGATCGGCGCGGGCCGAGCGGACCGGCGACGCCGTGGCACGGGGTGAGGGCAGCCGTGCCAGCACCGGGGTCGACTTCGGCGAGTAGGCCGGGCCGAGGACGGGCGCGAGGGGGGAAAGACATGGGGCGTGGTACTGGCGGCCGTAAACGCAAGCGGGGTGGCAAGGCGGTGGGCAAGGGACGACCGCGGTGCGAGCAGCCCGCCGTCCCGCCCGACGCGCGATCCGGCGAGCCGTCCGCTGTGGCGGAGCAGACGGGAGATGCCCTGGCGACGGACGGCGCCACCGCGGTGACCGGTCTGCGGGGCCCCGGGCCAGGCCGGGGGGCCTCGGTCCGTCGTACCGGGAATGCCAGCGCCCAGGGCCCCAACGCTTGGGCCGTCTCGGGCGCCGTCACTGTGGTGCAGGCCCCCTCCGAGCCGCTGCAATGGCCGCAGGTGGTGGGGAGTCCGCCGACGACAGCATCGCCCTTCCAGGAACGTGCCGAGGTTCGGGAACGCATCGAGAGGGAGCGAAACCGGCACGCCACGGTGGTTCTCACCCAGGTGCTGCGCGGTGGTGGCGGAGTAGGCAAGTCCCAGCTTGCCGCCAAGCTGGCTTGGGAGGCGCTCGACGGTGGCACCGACCTGGTGGTGTGGGTGAACGCGGCCTACCCCGGCCAGGTGGTCGCCGAATACGCCGCTGCCGCCCGCCGGGTGGAGGCACGCGGTGCGGACGGACAGGACGCCGAGGCCGACGCTCGGGCGTTTCTGAACTGGCTGGCCGGTACCCGGCGCCGTTGGTTGGTCGTACTCGACGACGTGGGCGACCCCGAGGCGCTCGCGGGCTGGTGGCCGCCGGCTTCCTTGCAGGGCCGTGGCCGTGTGCTGGCCACCACCCGCCGCAGGGACGCCGAGCTGTTCGACGGCCGCGCGAAGGTGGAAGTCGAGGGCTACACCTCGGCAGAGGCCGTCGCCTATCTGGAGGGCCGGCTGACAGAGGCGGGAGCCGACCACTTGCGGGACGGTACGCAGGCCGAACTCGCGACCACGTTGGGGTTGCTGCCCTTGGCGCTGTCGCACGCCGCCGCCTACATGATCAATGAGGATGTGGGGTGCGGGCAGTACCTGCGGCTGTTCCAGGATCGTCACCGGCTGCTCGACGAAGTGCTGCCCGCCGGCGCGGGCAGGGACGGGCACGGGCGGCAGGTCGCCGCGGCGCTGCTGCTGTCCCTGGATGCCGCTCAGGGAGCTGAGCCGGTCGGGCTCGCGGTGCCCGCGCTACGCCTGATCGCTCACCTCGACCCCGCAGGCCACCCCCGCGACTTGTGGCGCTGCCGAGCAGTGCTGCGTTATCTGCGCGTCCATCGCGAACCGCGCCTGCGCCTGCTGTGGCGACGACCCACGACCGGTCCGGAACAGGCACGCGCCGTGCTGCGTCTGCTGCACCGCTACGGGCTGATCACCGACGACGCGGCGCATGGCCCGCGCGCGGTGCGGCTGCACGCGCTGACCGCCCGGGCCGCGCGCGAGACGGTGCCCGGCCGAGATCTGTCCGCGACCGTACGGGCGACCGCGGAAGGGCTGGAGGAGTTGTGGCCAGAGCTGGACCAGACCGATCCGGACCTCGCTGCCGTGCTGCGCTCCAACACCAGTGCCTTGGCGGCATGCGCCGAGGACACCGTGTGGGCCGACGAGGATGCGCGCCTGCTGCTGTGGCGTACCGGCAAGAGCCTGCTGGACGCGGGCGCCTTCACCACGGCGTTCGTCTACTGGGAGGATCTGACCGAACAGGCCGGACGGCGTCTGGGGCAGGGGGACCGTCACACCCTGCTGGCCCGCAACAACCTGGCCTCCGCCTATGGGGCGGCAGGCCGCGTCAAGGACGCCATCACCCTTCAGGAACGCGGCCTCGCCGACTGCGAGCAGGAGCTCGGCAGCCGGCATCGGGCCACTCTCATCGCCCGAGCCAACCTGGGCGTCTCCTACCAGCAGGCCGGTCGCATCAGCGAGGCCCTCGCCGTGCTAGAGCAGGTCGCCGCGGACCGCGAGCGGCATCTGGGCACCGGCCACCCTGACTTCGAGAACTCCCTGGTGAATCTCGCTCCTTGCTATTGGCATGTGGGCCGCACTGACGAGGCGATCCAGATGCTGGAGCGCATCAACAAGGGCCGCGGTCGCGCCGACGACCCCAACACGCTCACCGTTCGGTACGTCCTCGCCCAGTCCTACCATCTCGCCAGGCGCACCCACGAGGCGATCCGCCTGCTGGAGCGAGTCATCGCCGACCGCGAGCGCCAACTGGGGCCCGACCACCCGGAGACCCTCGCCGCACGGGGCAGCCTTGCCGCCTGCTACCTGGAGGACGAACGCACCCGGGAGGCCATCGCTCTGCTGGAGCCCAACGTGGCCGACTGGACGCGCCTCCACGGGCCCCAGCACCCCAGCACCGTCTCCGGCCGGGCTCATCTCGCCAACGCGTACTGGAAGGCCGGCCGTCGTGCGGAAGGGATCGGGCTGCTGGAGACGGTCGTTGCCGATCGCCGGCGGCTGTTTCCCCCTTCGCATCCCGAGACCGTGAAGATGGCTGCCATGCTGAGGCAGTGGCAACGGGAACACCGGTCACGTCGACGCTGACCGACTGCCGCGGACTCCCTTGTCTCCGAGGAGCGAGGCGCTACCGAGAGCTGAGCAAGCAGGTGTTCGCGAGGGACGCGGGGTTACGGCCGGCGGGCAGGGCGGCGGTCTGGGAGGCGGGTGGCCGGTGCCCTGGGACCGGACGATCAATAGGGTCGGCCCGAACAGGGCGCCGAACGGGCAGGTCAGTGGCTGGCGTTGCTCGTGCTGGAGTCGGCGCCGCGTCCGGGTGGGTGGCGAGGATTCGTGTGGAAACCGCGCGAGATTGTTCGGTCGTCGTCCAGTCTGTTGTGTCGCATGAATCGCCACCCTTCGTCACCTTCGGGCACCGGACGATGACGGATGCCCTGTGCAGGCAGGATCGAGGCAAAGCACCTGTCGGAGGGGGAAACAGCGGTGTCGGGTGACGACAGCAGCGATGACGACAGCACCGACGGTGAGGCGGTGCGGGGACGGCGCTCCCTGCGTGTACGCGGGAGTGTGGGCGTACGCCGTGCAGGTCGGGGCGCGGCCTCGGCGGCGGCCCGCTCCAGGGCGTCACTGAGGAGTAACGGCTGCATGGGTGGCATGGCGGTTGGTCTGGTCTTCCGGCTGATTTCGCCGTTGCAGAGTTACGTGCAGGAGGCAGCTTCCCCCCTCCTCCATACCAGCGCGCAAGTGTCATGGGATCCGGATCTGGATGGCGCGACGTGGGTCTTCGACAGCAACCTGAAGCCCGATCAGGTTCGCAAGTTCAAGTCTCTCGACTCTGACGCCGTTGAAGGGGCAGAGCACCTTGCACGTTCCTTTGGGGGTGTGCGCGTCAGTGAGAGTGGCTTCTCTCTTCGTATCCGTCTGGTGCTGCGCGGTGCCAGGGGAGAGCCGACTCTGATCGAAGGCATGAAGGCGGATAGCCTCGAGTGCGTTCCTGCTCCGACCGCCGGGATCATGAAGCATGGTCTGGAGGGCGGAGGAGAGATCCAGTCGCTTGCTGTCGACCTGGATCACGGAAAGCATGACGCGAAGGCTGTCCTCAAAGACGGTTCCCTCGACCCCAGGCCCTATTTCTCGAAGAACTTCTACGAACTCGACGAGGGTGAATCGGTCGTGTATGAAGGCCTGGTCCTGACTCGACGCCAGTGCCGGTGGAGGCTGGCCGTCCAGGTGAGATCGGGAGAAACGACGGGGCCCGTCCACGTGGATGACGTCGGTGCGCCATTCCTGGCCAGCAGCGTGGTGGGATCGCTGTGGACAGAACCTGGGGCCCTACCGGACCTGTCTCGTGTCCGACAACGAGACTGGATACATCGACCGTGGGGCCGGTTGTCGTCAGTAACGGGCGAGCAACTCGACGGGCTACGCCCGATCGCCTCGTACGACACGGAGACCCAGACGTGGCATGCCCGTCTCGGTGTGCTCGACCTGGCCGGCGTGCAGATGCTGCAGGCACTCTTCGACGCCGCACGCGTCCACGGCACCGCGGTGTGCCTGACGCCTGTGGCGGTTCCGGCTAGAGCCGGAATATCCGGAAGCCTCCAACGGGGCAGCTGTGACAGCCTGCCGACATGCCCTGGGAACTCAAAGAACACGCAGGTCGCCGCTATGCTGTCCTGTTCCACTACGCCTTGCCCGACGATGCCTGGGCCGTGGAGCTGAGCGAGGCTGTGCCTATGGGGGCCGAGAACCCCGACGCCGCGGGGACCCACTTGCCCGGCGCTGCCTTCTTGGTGACACATGTCCCGGACGAGGACCCGAATCTGCAGCCGACCGTTCGCGTCTGGAGCCCTGGCGAGCGCGTCGTCCCCTACGAGGTCATGCGCTGATACATGGAGCAGGTGGCCGACCAGGTAGAACGCTGCCGTATCGCGTTCGAGCAGGGCGGACCTGAAACAGAATGAACGCAGTGGCTGGTGTGATCACGGCGTCGGAGCCGTCCTGGAAAACCCCGTTCCGCCGGACAACTACGTGATGCGGGTCGGCTACGTGAGTATGTTGACGAAGGGCAGCAACACTTGTCGGTGAGTTCCGGCAGCGGTCGGGTGGGCTCGGCGCCGGAAATGTTGATGAGTTTCAGCAACACCGCTGAACGCTGACGAGGCCGGGCAAGTTCGAGCAGAGCCGTCAATTCCGGGCAGTCCGGTTGGTAACGGAGCTGGGGGCGGGGAGCCAGGCATTGTGGGGGCTGAAGCTGGTCTAGTTTCTGAGCGGGTGAAGTTGCGCTGGCGGGAAAAGGCAGAACAGTTCGGGATCTCCCTCGTCGAGGCCGTGGACCAGGCCGACCGGGTGCCAGCCGAGCCGCTGTAGCAGCGACTGCATGGGGTGGTTCGAGACGTTCGTAGAGGTGAACAGCTTCGGGGTAGAGCAAGTTGCTTCGGCCGCTTGGAGAAGGTGAGCGCCGATTCCCCGTCGGCGAGCGTTTGGCGAGACCATCAGCATGGTTATGAAGCCCTGTTCGAAGAACGTGTACTCCAGAACGCTGTAGCCCACGGGGCCTGACGGGTCTTCGGCGATGAGGACGGACCCTGTTCCAACCAGCGCCGAATGTTTGCGCTCCGTGCGTCATCGCCTGCTGCCGCGGTCGAGTCGATCGCGTTGAGAGCTTGCCAGTCTGTGACGTGTGCCGCTCGCACCCGGATGTGGCTGGACGTCTGGATCTCCATGCGGGGCATCCTGGCAGCCCGAGGAGAACCAGGCGACTTGAACCGCTCCGGGTCTGATGGAGGCTCGATTCCCTGAGAGGATCGAGTCATGGCCCGCCCGTCCCCCTACCCTGCTGAGCTTCGTGAGCGTGCGGTGCGCATGGTCGCGGAGATCCGTCCCAACTACCCAACTGAGTGGGCCGCGATGAAGGCGGTCGATCCTCAAGGCG
>NZ_JNXI01000037.1 GCF_000717055.1 Streptomyces iakyrus
CCGTCACCGCCCTGTACGCCGTGCGCACCGAGCCCGGCGCCCGCGGCCACCTCGCCACCGCCACCGTCCGCTGGCTCGACCCGGAGACCCGCGACCCGCACGAGGAGACCGGCGACCTGGAGGCCGACGCCCTCCACGGCTCCTTGCGCGCCGCGCCCAGCCGTTTCCAGGTCACCGCGGTGGCGGCCTACTTCGCCGACGCCCTCCGCTCGCGCGACGACCTCCCGGGGGCTCCGGCCGGTTTCGCCGAACTCGCGGACCAGGCCCGGGTGTTGTCCGACACCACGGAGGACGGGGCCGTGCGCGAACTGGCCCGGGCCATCGAGCGGGCGGGCCGGCAGCGGGACTGAACACCTCCCGGCCCTGCGGGACGGTACGCGGGCCAACCGGGTGAACCTGCGGAACCAATTCTTCTGCACCGGGTTGATGAGGCAGTAGAGCATGCGGTGCCACGAGAAAGGAACGCGCAGTGCTCAAGGAGGCAATGATCGCTGCGGCGGCCGCCGCTTCCGCCATTGATGTGCCTGCGACAGCCGCTGTGCCGGCACGGGCCGGCGGACCGGCCGTCGCGCGGGGCAACGGCGAGTGACGCTGACTCCGCAGCCACTGTGCCGCGAGCCAGTTCTCCCCACGCCAGACTCCTGTCCAGCACTGCGACTTGTTCATGCCGCACACCGTCGGCCCTCGATGTGGATCTCCGCTCCGGGACCGGCTGCCCCAATTCTTCAAGCAGGAGGACAACTGCAATGCGACAGACCCTGAGCAAGGGAGCGTTCGCGGCGGCCGCCGCCACGGGGATTCTGTCCCTGTACGGCAGCCCCGCACTCGCCGACTCCGACGCGTCGGGAGTGGCGAAGGATTCCCCTGGTGTGCTGTCCGGGAACAGCGTGCAGGTGCCGGTCGAGGTGCCGGTCAACCTGTGCGGCAACACCGTCAACGTGCTCGCGGCGCTCAACACGGCGTTCGGCAACTCCTGCAGCAACATCTCGCACAAGTCGTCGGACCACGAGGCGGGCGCGGACGCGTCAGCGGTCGTGAAGGGTTCTCCCGGCGTGCTGTCCGGGAACAACGTGCAGGTGCCGCTCGAAGTGCCGGTGAACGCCTGCGGCAACAGCGTCGACGGGGGCGCGCTGTTCAACGACGCGCTCGAGAACGACTGCGAGAACGGCTCCTACGGCGGCGGCTACGGTGACGGCGACGACGACAAGCCGTCGACGGAAGAGGAGCCGAAGCCCCCGGCCAAGGACGGTTCCACCCCGCCGGACAGCGAGACGCCGCGTTCCACGACTCCGGACACCGAGGACTCCTCCGTCACCGAAGAGACGGAGGAGCAGGAGGAGCCCGGCACCCTGCCCCAGCTGGCCGAGACCGGCAGCGAGGCGCTGGCGGCCGCATCGGCCGCCAGCGCCGTCCTGATCGCGGGCGGAGTGATGATGTACCGCCGCGCCCGCACCACCGCGTCCCGCTAGCCGTTCCCGAGGCGGCCGGTGCAGCCGGCGCGTCGTCATCGTCCCGGTGCCCGGCCCATGGTCCGGCACCGGGGCAGCATCACCCGCACCCCCCGTCGACCAAGGTCCGGGGGGTGTCGGCCGTCGCGTCATGCCCCTTGCTCGACCGCCCATCCCGGCAAGGCGGCGGGCCGCCGACGACGCTGTCGCCGTCAGCGGCCCACGGGTCACCGTGTGGTCCTCCGTCAGCGGTGCACGGGCGACGGAGACTCGCTTCGGCTGCTGTCCACCGGGGCGGGGACGATGCCGCCCACCGGCATCGCCCCGAGTCGACGGCGTACTCCCCGGACGAGTGTCGACGCCGTGAACGACGCACCCTGCACGAAGCGCATGGCCGGGCCGAAGCCCGAGGCCGTCACCAGACCCGCGAGGAACAGGCCGGGGTAGGAGGACTCGAAGCTGCGCCCCACCTGCGGGGAGCCGTCCGGCAGTGCCGCCAGCGTTCCGCGCAGCTCGGGGGAGAGCAGTCCGAGCCGGTCGCACCGCGGCCGGAACCCCGTGGCGGCGATGACGTGTTCGGTCTCCAGGCTGCGCAGGGCACCCGCGCGGCTCGCCGTGTCCAGCCGTACCCCACCCGGCACTGCACTGGCCGCGGTGACCTCATGGCCCGGCAGCAGCTCCACCACGCCCTCCACCCGGTCGCGCACCCACCACGCGCCCGCCGGCCCCAGCGCCGTGGTCGCGATGCGTGCCCGGGTCGGCTCCGGCAGCCGCCGGAAGAGGTTCGGGCGCTCCGCGTAGAACCAGTTCCGCCAGCCGGGGCCGAGGCCGCTGTGGGGAGAGCGGGCCGACTGGTACCAGGGGCGCTCCCAGGGCGGCGGCACATCGTTCCACCGCAGCTGTTCCGCCCGCGCCAGCACACGGACCCGCGTGCCCTGTTCGGCGAGCAGCGCCGCCGTTTCCAGGGCCGCCTGCCCGCCACCGATCACGGTGACGTCCTTGTCGCGGAAGCGGTCGAGGTCGCTGTGGTGGCTGCTGTGCGTCACCAGGGCGGGGTGCAGTCCGCGCAGTGCCTGCGGCACCTCGACGAACGGCATCACACCGACCGCCAGGGCCACCGTGCGGGCCTGCACCTCCTCCCCGTCCTCAGTGACCGCGGTGAAACCGCCTGACCCGGCAGCCACACGGGTCACCGTGCGCTCGTCCACCTCAGGTACGGCGTTCCGGGCGAACCACAGGCCGTACTCCGCGAACGCCTCGACCGGAATCGGCGTCGCATGACGTGCCGTCAAGCCGTGCTTGTCGCAGTAGACGTCCAGACGCCACTGCCCGGCCGGGTCGGAGAGGTTGGACGCCCACGGCTCCGACTTCAGGAACATGCCGCGGGGCATGTTGTCCCGCCAGGACGCCATGGGCCGGCCGAACACGCGCAGGTTCAGCCCGGCGGCCGCGGCGTGGGACGCGATCGACAGACCGTACGGGCCTGCGCCCACCACCAGAAGGTCGTACACCATCAACTGCTCGCTTTCTCGTTGTCGGTCAGGGAGGGCGAGGCTGCCCGGGGGATCAGCCGGGGCGTCGGTGACGTCGTCGTGCCCAGCCGCTCGTACAGCCGGCGGGACACGTGCCGGCACCACTGGGCCCACATGACCCGTCCGGGGGAGCGGTCGTCCGCGGCGTACCAGGCCAGTTCGCGCCCGCCGGGCGCCGCACGCAGCGCCGCCATCGGCGCGTAGTTCTCCACCACGAACGCCCGCCCGGCGAGCGGGGTCCCGGCCGGCAGTGAACGGCCCGTCAGGTCCAGGTGCAGCGCCCGTACGACGTCCAGGCCCGTGCTGTCCGCGAAGAGCCGGAACTGGGCGCCGGCGCGCGGGTTGAAGTCGAGCAGGTGGTAGCGGCCCGTCTGGCCGCACCGGCGGAAGTCGAGGTCGAAGATGCCCCGGTAGCCCAGCTCACCGGTGAGCCGCTCGGCCAGCGCCTGCACGTCGGCGTTGGGAGTCCAGCAGCCCACCGCGGTCAGTCCCGCCCCCCGCGGCCAGGCCAGCTGCTTGCGGCCCGGACCGCCCGCGCGCACGCTGCCCGAGTGGTCGGCGTAGCCGTGGAAGAACCAGTCCCGGTCCGGCCCCGGTGACAGGTAGGCCTGGAGCAGCAGGCGGCTGCCCGCTTCCTCGGTGTGCAGGAACAGCTCCCGGGCCTGCTGCGGGGACCGCACCAGAACCGTGCTGCGCAGACCGCTGCCGGCGGGCAGGAGCCAGGGGCGGCTCCACTTCGCCACCACCGGCAGTCCGAGCTGCCGCAGGGCGTCCTCGACCTCGGCCGGACTGTCCGGGACCAGCGTCACCGGGTGCGGGACCTCGGCGGACGCGCACACGGCGGCCAGTTCCGCCTTGTCGGCGACGCGCTCGGCCAGGGTGCCCGGCATCTCCGGCAGAAGGTAGGAGGGCGCGAGTTCCTCCCGCGTCCGCCCCACGGTGATCGCGCTCGCGTCGTCCATCGGGACCAGGACGGCGGGCCGCCCGATCCGGTCGGCCACACGGCGCAGCACGGCGAGGATCTCCTCCGTGGACGCTCCCGGGGGCGGCGGGGGATGCATTTGACGTGCATAACGTGACGCGCCGACGGGACTTCCCGCGGTATCAGCGACGACGTGTACCTCCACTCCCGCCCTGCCGAGCGACCGCACGGCCCCCAGCGTTCCGTGGTGGAAAGGGTTCCGGTCGATCCGCAGCACAACAGCGGGGACGCGGATGTCGAGCAGCGACACGAATTCTCTCTTTCTCATCGATCGGCTCACCCGCACGGGCGAGCCTGGCACTCGAAAGCCGCAACGGCACTGGCGCTCCAGCCCTTTCTATGACTCACTTCATATGACTGCCCGTCAATAACACCAATTGCGGCTGCAGTCCGGACGAGAGCGAAGAAAGGAGCAGGCATGGCCCCACAGCACAAGCGGCCCAAGGTCCGCCGGCTGGCCCTGGGCGCGGCAGCGGTCGCCGCGTCGGCCGCCCTGGCGTCCGGCGCCGTGGCGGGGGTGGGGGTGGCCCGGGCCGCCGAGCCCCGGGCTCCGGTGCCGACCCCGGCGACACCCGCCCCCACGCCCTCGGCCCTCACACCTCCGGCCGTCCCCCAGGCCCCGACGCCTGCCCCGGTCACCACTGCGGCGGCAGATACGGAGATCCCAGCCTTCGGTGTCTTCCTCAAGTCCGACGCCCGTGGCGTGGCGCGGATGCCGCTGTTCAGCCACTGGCTGGGCGGCACGGAGCTCCGCGTCGGCCACACCTACCTGCCGGGACACCGCTGGCGGGACATCGAGGGCGCTCCCGACTTCCTGGACGTCTGGGCGCACTGGCGCAACAAGAAGGCCGACCGGATGCTGGTCCTCAACGTCCCCATGCAGGAGCGCAACGAGGAGGGCGTCTCCGACGGCGAAGTCAGGCAGCTGCTGCGGCGCGGCGCCGCTGGTGAGTTCGATCACCACTTCCGGGTCCTCGCCGAGCGGTTGGTGAAGTTGAAGGTGCCGGACACGGTCATCGTGCTCGGCTGGGAAATGAATGGCACCACGTACACCCATCGCTGCGGGCCGGACCCGGAGGCCTGGAAGAAGTACTGGAACAGGATTGTCGCCACCATGCGCTCCGTGCCGGGCCAGCAGTTTCGGTTCGATTTCACGCCGAGCCGTGGCCAGGATGCCGTTCCCTGGACGAAATGCTATCCGGGGGACGACACGGTCGACGTCATCGGCATGGATTCTTATGACCAGCCGACCGGGATGTCGTTCGAGCAACAGGTGAAAGAGCCCTACGGGCTGCAGCACCACGTGGATTTCGCGAAGGCTCACGGCAAACCCATTTCCTATCCGGAATGGGGGCTCTTCCGCAACGGTGACAATGCCGAGTACATGCGGAAAATGCTCGCCTGGATGGAGGAGCACAAGCCGCTCTACAACACACTGACCGACTACTGCCCGCACGGTGTGTGGCAGTGCGGAGCCAACCCGAAGTCGTCCCACCTCTACCGGTCCGCCCTGTTCGGCCGCGGCGACCAGGCGGCCTCGCCCCTCACACCCACGCCCACGCCCACGCCGACCCAGCCCAGCTCGACGCCGCCCCCTGCGAACTGCACGCCGCTGGACCTGGGCAGTTGGGTGGAGGAGTGGCTCGGCGGGAAGCTCTGCCTCCGCTTCGACTGGTGGTGATCCACCAACCCGGTGAAACCCCGGTGCCGTGCTGGGCCGGGCCCGCCGTCGTCACCGTTGTCCGCGCACATCGGCGGCGGCGGCCGGGCCGGGCACCGAGGGGGCCGGGGCGCCCTCTCCGTCCCGGCCGCTCTTCCTGGGCCGCGCCAGCAGGACCAGGCCGCCCAGCAGACCGCCTGCGCTCGCCCCCACCAGACCGGTCACCGCCGGGGAGGCGGACGTCGGCTCGCGCGGCTCCACCGCCCGGGAGAACTGCACGAGCCGCACGTGAGTGCTGTCACTGCTGTCCTCCGCGTGGCGGGTCAGCGAGCGGGTGACCGCGTTGGCCATGTCGACGGCGAGGCCCGGGCGCGAGGAGGTGGCCGAGACCGCGACCATCGGCGCGTCCGGCGACGTCGCCGTGCGCACGCTGTGCTGCAGGGTGCGTACCGGGACCCCCGCATACACCTGAGCGTCCCCCAGCACCGCGAGCTGAGTGGCGACCCGACCGTACGCCTGAGCGAATCCGAGGGCGGCGTCCGGCGTGGACTTCTCGGTGGGTACGGCGATGACGTAGCTCGTGGCCGTGTACGTGGAGGGTGTGAGCAAGCCGTACGAGCCGCCGAGCAGACCCCCGACGAGGGTGCCGGCCGCGAGCACGGACCACAGGGGAAGGCCCCTGAGACGAACCGGGGACAGGCGGTGCTGACGGGTCGGAGTGTCGGTCATGAGGAGGTGGCTCCCAGAGATGAGAGGGACGGCGAACGGGCGACCGCTGTCGCGTACACGTCCGTGAGACGGGCCGCGCAGCGGGTGATGCTGTAGTGGTCGGCGACCTCCGAGGCCGTGCGGGGAAGGAGGGCGCCGGCCGCGCGGACCTCGGCCATAGCGCGGGCGTATGCCTCGGGGCCGCCGCGCACGCGCCGGACGCCGGCGCCGTCGGACGGCCGCACATCCTCGATGGCCGGGCAGGAGGCGTAGAGCACGGGCAGTCCGGCCGCCAGAGCCTCCACGGCCGCCAGACCGAAGGCCTCCTCCGGGGACGGGGACGCGAGCAGGTCCATGGCCGAGGTGAGCGAGGGCAGGTCCGGACCCGAGGAGTCGTCGCGTACGTAGGGACGTTCGCCGGCGAAGACGACGCGCTCGGCCACACCGGCCTCGTGGGCCGTGCGACGCAGGGCGTGCTCCTCGGGGCCGCTGCCCACCAGCAGCAGCCGGCACTCGTCCGGAAGCAGGGCGAGCGCGCGGACGAGGACGTCGAACCGCTTCCCCGCGGTGAGCCGGCCGACACCGCCCACGACCCAGGCGTCCTTCGGCAGGCCGAAATGCCGGCGGGTGCGCTCGCGCCGCTCAGGGTCGAAGCGGAAGTGGTCGAGGTCGATGCCGTTCGGGACGATCTCGATGCGGGGCGCGGGCACGCCCCAGCGCTTCAGCCGCTCGGCCACCGTCGGGGAGACGGCGACCGTCGCCGAACCGAGCCGCTCGCTGGCGAGGTACAGCCCGCGTACCCCTGCCGTCAGGCTGCGGCCCTCCATCTGTGAGTCGCCCAGGGAGTGTTCGGTGGCCACGACCGCCCGGACCCCGGCCGCGCGTGCGGCGAAGCGGCCGTAGACGCAGGCCCGGTAGAGGTGGGTGTGCACCAGGTCGTAGCCGCCGCTGCGGATCAGCCGGACCAGGCGCGGCAGCGCGGCCAGGTCACGGTTGCCGCCCATGCCGAGATGGGTGACACGGACTCCGTCGGCCGCCAGGCCCTCGGCGACCGCGCCGGGGTTGGTGAGCGTCACGACGTCGCAGTGGACGGGCAGATGACGCAGCAGCAGGCGCAGTTGCTGCTCGGCCCCGCCGACGCCGAGGCCGGTGATGATGTGCAGAGCTCTCATCTCACAGGACCTCCACCGGGCGCCGGCGCAGCCGGTGCAGCCAGTGCTTGAGGTGCAGGCGCCACGCCGTGTCGTCCTGGCCGACGTACACGCGCGGCAGAGCGTGCGGACCGGTCAGCGGGCCCGGATCGATGGCGCAGGCGTAGGTGTACCCCGCTTCCCGTACTGACTCCACGGCGCGGGCGTCGATCGTGCCGTACGGGTAGCAGAAGCCCTCGACCGGAGTGCCGGTCAGCTCCTCCAGCTGTGCGCGGCTCTCGGCGACCTCGGCCTTGAGCGTGAGGTCGTCCGCCTTGGTGAGGTCGACGTGCGTCAGCCCGTGCGAGCCGATCTCCACGCCTTCCTCGGCCGCCCGCCGGATGCCGTCCGCGGTCAGCAGCGGCTTGCGGGGGCCGAGCGGATCCCAGGCGTTGTCGCCGCCGAGCCGCCCGGGCAGCACGAAGAGGGTGGCGCCGCAGTCCCAGCGGTGCAACAGCGGCAGGGCGTCGGTGACGAAGTCGGCGTACCCGTCGTCGAAGGTCAGCCCCACCAGGTCTCGCCCCTCACCCCGGGCGCGGGCGGCGAGCAGCTCGGTCACGGACACGCCCCGCAGCCCGCGCCGGCGCAGCCAGGCCAGCTGCGCCCCGAGCCGTGCGGGCGTGACCGTGATGCGGTACGGGTCGTCCGAGCAGTCGCCCACCGAGTGGTACATCGCCACCCAGGGGGCCGGGCCCTTGCGCGGGGCCCGGGGTCTGTCGGTGTCGAGGGAGTCAACGGAAACGGCCATGTGTGAGCCTTCGTGTGACGGCGCGTAGGGAGCGCAGAGCGGACGCGGAACTCTGGGCCCCGATGGCCCAGCTGAGCGGGACGAAGACGAAGGTCACGGTCAGGAGGCCGGCCGTGAGGCCCGCCGCCGGCGACGGCAGCCGGCTCGCGGCGAACGCCCCCGCGGCCGTGGCGGCGGCCGCGGCGGCCACCAGCCTGCTCAGCTCGGCCAGGACCGGCCGGACACGGACCGAGACGCCGTGCGTGCTGTTCGGCCGGCCCGTTCGCAGCCCGGCGAGCAGCAGGGTCGCCGTGACGGTGATGCCGAGGGCGTTGGCGGCGGCGATCCCCGCCACTCCCCAGGAGTGCACGGCGCCGGCGCCGATCCCGGACGTCACGGCGATGCCCGCCGCCATCGCGCCGAGGGGGTACCAGGTGGCCCGGCCCGCCGAGAAGTAGGACCGCACGAGGGCGCCCACCAGGGTCTGGCCCAGCAGCCCGAGGGCGTACACGCGCATCACGTCCGCAGTCGCGTCGGTGTCGCCAGGGGTGAACGCTCCCCGCTGGAAGAGCAGTTCGATCATCTGGGGAGCGCAGGCGACCACCGCGCACATGCCCAGCAGCACCAGCCACGAGGCGAGCGCCAGATCCCGCTCCACGCGGCTGCGGGCCCGCGCCGTGTCGCCGTCCGCGAGAGCCCGCGCCACCACCGGGAAGGTGACGGTGCACACCATCAGCGACAGCGTCATCGGGATCTGGGCGACCTTCTGCGCGTAGTTCAGGTGCGAGATGGCCCCGGCGGGCAGGCCGGAGGCGAGGAAGCGCTCCACGAGGACCTGCGACTGGCGGCACAGGGCGAAGAGGAGCACCGCGGCGACCAGGGCGAGTTGCATCGGCCGCTCCTCGGCCACCGCCGAGGCCTTGACGAGGTGCGGCGTGGGCGACGCCAGCCGCCGCCACAGCGACGGCAGTTGAACCGCCACCATCAGGCAGCCGCCCGCCGCCACCCCGACCGCGGCGGAGCGCACGCCCCAGCCCTCGCCGAGCAGGAACATCGCGGCGATGATGCCGGTGTTGTAGACGACGTAGATCGCCGCGGGCGCGAGGAAACAGCGGTGTGCCCGCAGGGCGGCACTGCAGTACCCGGCGAGCCCGAAGGCCAGCACGCAGGTAGCGGTGATCCGGGTGCAATCGGCGGCGAGCCCGGGGTCGGGCAGACCGGGGGCAAGCGCCGTGACCAGGTAGGGAGCCGTGCAGGCGATCAGCGCGGCCACCGCGGCGAGGGCGAGGCAGAGCCGGGGCAGGGTGGCGCCGACCAGGGCGCGGACCGGGTCGCCCGGCGCGCCCCGGGCGCGGCGCGCCAGCGCCATGCTGAACGCCGGGATCAGCGCGATCGCCAGCCCGTCCTCGATGAGCAGCGTGGCGGCGAACTCGGGAACCGTCCACGCCACCAGGAAGGCGTCCGTGTCGCTCCCGGCGCCGAACAGCCGCGCCAGCGACTGGTCGCGCACCAGGCCGAGCAGTGAACCGGCGATGGACAGCGATGCCGTGACGAGCGCGGCCCTGGCCAGGGCGTTTCCGGAGACCGACGACGGCGCCGGATGGTCGCCGCCGTCGCCTGTCCTGGTGGCGGCACGCGCCGGGGGCACGGTCACCGCGTCGTCCGTTTCGGAGCCGGGGGAATGCGAAGGCACCACCGTCATCGCGCCAGGGCCTCCTCGGCGCGCTCGGGCACCGTGCTGCGCGGCGCATCAGCGCGCGTGTCGGCGGTCAGCGCCCACCACGCCCCGAGCCCCATCGCCACGGCGATCAGCACGGTCGAGGGTCCGCCGATGTCGCCGTACATGAAGTCGGTCAGCAGCCAGACCAGCAGCCCGCATGCGACGAGCCCGCAGTCGAGTCCCGGGCCGCGGTCGCGGACGTGCACCAGCCGCCGCACCCCGCACACCAGCAGCGCCAGCCAGCTTCCGGCGAGCGCGAGCAGCCCGATGAGGCCCTGCTCGCTCAACACCAGCAGGTACATGTTGTGCGGAGACAGCAGCGGCTGCCGCTGGTACGCCGCTCCCGCGCCTTCGGTCTCGCTGCCCGACGACAGCGCAAGCGTGGCGTGCCCGTCCCGGTACTCGGGGAAGCCCTTCAGCCCCACCCCCGTCAGCGGGTGCTGCCGCCAGATCTCCGTGGCGGACGCCCACAGGGTGTACCGGTCGACGACGGACTGGTCGGGGGCGTCGGCGACCTGGGCGATGCTGCCGATCCGCTGCTGCAGAAGAACCGAGCCCACACCGAACCCGCCCACCAGGATCACGCCCGCGGCGACGGCGGCCGCGGCCACCTTGAGAGCGCGCCGCCATCCGGTCAGAACCAGCTGCACGGTGCACGTCAGGAACGTCGCGATCCAGGCTCCCCGGCTGAAGGAGAGCGCGAGCGGCAGCAGCAGCACCGATGCGCACACGGCGGCGGCCGCCCGCTGCCGTACGGACACCCGGCCCAGCGCGATGCCGACCGCGCACACCAGGCCGAGGGAGACCGCCGTCGCCATGCCCATCACGTCGTGCGACCCGAAGGTGCCCACCGCCCGGATGTTCGCGCCCTGGTAGGAGGCACCGGTCCGGGTGACGAACTGGTGGACACCGAGGGCCCCCTGGCACAGGCCGAGCCCCACGCAGGCCCAGGCCACCAGCCGGAAGCCGGTCCGGTCGCGGAGCAGCAGCAGTACGGCCGCCGGAACGAGTACGAAGGTCTGCAGATAGCGTCCCAGGCCGGTGAGCCCGGCCTGGGGCGTGAACGCCCCCATGGTGGCGAGCGCGAGCCCCACGACCGGCAGGCCCAGAATCACCGCGGCGGCGGGCGAGAGCGGGCGCCGCCGTTCGAACACGAGACGGATCACGCAGTAGACCACCACCAGCCCGGAGAACACGTCGGCGGGCCCCGCTCCGTCCGACGTCAGAGGCAGCGCCAGCAAGGCCGGTACGGCCATGACGAGCAGGGCCGGTGTCAGCACGGCGTCGCGCCGGGGGAGCGGTGTCAGTGCGAGACTCACCTGTCTCAGCTCCCCGTGGGACGTACCACCGTGGCGGCGGTGCGCAGCAGAATGCAGACGTCCTGCCACAGGGACCAGTCGTCGATGTAGGCGTTGTCGAACCGGCAGCGGTCCTCGATCGAGGTGTCGCCGCGCAGGCCGTGGATCTGGGCGAGGCCGGTGATGCCGGTCCGCATACGGTGGCGGACCGAGTAACCCGGATAGGTCTGGCCGAACTGAGCGACGAAGTAGGGGCGTTCGGGTCGAGGCCCGACCAGGCTCATGTCGCCCCGGAGCACGTTCCACAGCTGGAGCAGTTCGTCGAGCGAGGTGCGCCGCAGCATCCGGCAGAACCAGCGCATTTCGTTCTCGTTCGCCACGCTCCACCGGGTCGCCGACTCGTGCTCGTCGACCGGGCGGTGGGTACGGAACTTCAGCAGCGTGAACGGCTCGCCGCCCCTGCCGATGCGCTCCTGCCGGAACACCACGCCCGGCCCGTCGCAGATCCGCAGCACCGCGGCGAAGGTCAGCAGCAGCGGGCTGACCAGCAACAACAGTGTCCCCGATACAAGGATGTCGAGCGTCCGTTTGGCCGCACTGTCCCGCCGGGCCGGGGACATGTCCAGCCGTCGGCAGGAGAACCCGGCGAGCCGTTCACGTGACGCGTACGACGGGGTGTCGGCGTCGACCTCCCAGACCACGCAGCCCGAATCGGCCAGTGCCCGCAGCAGCGGCTCCTGTTCGGCGCGTACGGAGGGGTGCACGGCCAGCACCGCCCGTACCCCGTTCTGGATGACCGCACGCTCGACCTCCTCGGCGGTCGTCAGCACGGGCAGCGTCTCGGTGCCGTCCGGCTGCCCGGCGACGATCCCCACCGGCCGTACGCCGCAGCGCGGGTGCCGCAGTACGGCGGCGGCCACGCGCTGCGCGGTCGTGACCGGGCCGAGGACGAGCGCCGTGTGCGGATGGCGCAGCAGAGCTGCGCGGCGCCGCGCGTGCACGGCTCCGCGCAGCGCGCAGCCGGCCGCCGCGTGCAGGGCGAGGCCCGTCAGCACGGTACGGAGGGACAACGCGTGCTCCGGCCGGTACGCCGCCAGAAGTGCCGCGAGAGCCAGCCATGCCACTGCGATGCGGCCACACAGGGCGGGCAGTTCCTCCAGCAGCCCGGGCACCGGCGGCCGCCCGTCGCGTCGGCGCGGCAGCAGCGAGGCGACGACGAGCAGGGTGACGAGGAGCGGGTGACGCTGGGCCTCGGTGAGCGCGAGCGTGCCCGCCAGAGCGGCGAAGCCGTCGGCGACGAGCAGTGGGACGGGTGAGGCCGGCCGGGTGGGGGGCCGCGGGGCGGACGACCGGAAACCGGTGGTCGTGCCGCGCGGGGGCATGACCGAGACTGGTGAGGATCCGTGGTCCCGTGGCTGTACGCCGGGGGAGGGCACGGTGCGTTCGGCGGTCACGAGTGGATGGACTCCCTGTACTCGGTGGGCTCGACGCGCTGTGCCGGCCGGCTCGCCTCGGCGTCACGTCCGATGTCGAGCGGCTGACCGTGCTCAGCGCTGGGGGTGGCGGCGGTCCATGGGCCGAGCAGGTCGCGATAGACGTCCGAGACGGCCTCGGCGGTGTGCCGCACGTCGTGGGTGGACAGCACGTGACGGCGACCCTGGTCGCCGAGCGAGGCGCGCAGCGCCGGGTCCGCCAGCAGCGCGGTGACGGCCCCGGCCAGCGCCACCGGGTCCTCCGGCGGCACCAGGCACCGGGCCGATGAGGAGGCGGGCAGGCTCTCGCGGGCCCCGTCGACGTCCGTGACCACCACCGGCCGCCCGCAGGCCATGGCCTCCAGCGGTGCCAGGGCCATGCCCTCCCAACGGGACGGCAGGACGACGAGATCGGCGGCCTGGTACCAAGGGGAGGCGTCGGCGACGGCTCCCGCGAACACCACGGAATCGGGGGCGTTTTCGCGAAGCCGGTCGCGGTCCGGCCCGTCGCCGACCAGGACGAGGCGGGCGTCGGGCACCTGCTGTTCGACGGTTTCCCACGCCCGCAGCAGGACGTCCTGGCCCTTCTGCCGGCACAGCCGCCCCACGCACACGGCGAGCGGCGCCGTGGGGTGGATGCCGGTGAGCGGGGCCAGCCCGGCCCGTACGGCGCTCGCGGCGGCCGGCCGAAAGCGATCGGGGTCGATGCCGTTGGGGACGACGGTCCAGCGGCCGGTGATCCTGGCGCCCATGCCGGTCGCGCGTTCCGCCTCACTCACACACACCACGCGTGAGGCCCACCGTGCTCCCCAGCGTTCCCACATGAGCGCCAGGGTCGCGGTGCCCCCGCCGACCGCTTCGAACGACCAGGCGTGCGGCTGGAAGACCGTCGGGATCCGCCCGCGTACCGCGAGGCGTCCGGCGAGTCCGGCCTTCGCGCTGTGCGCGTGGATCAGGTCGGGACGCACCTCGTCGATGACCCGGGCCAGGTGCCGCACCTCCCGGAAGAGCGACGTACCGGGCGACCGCGTCGCGTGCCAGTGCCGTACGCGTGCGCCGAGTGTCCGCAGTTTCGTGGTGAGCGCGCTGTCGGGGCAGGCCACGGTGACGTCCAGGCCGTCCGACAGCTGCGCCTGGACCAGGTCCGTGACGACGCGTGCGACACCGCCGTCCACCGGCTGGGTGAGATGCAGGACTCTGGGGTGAGGTGCGGCGGATGACAGGTGCATGTGCGCGGATTCCTCGCTCGCGAAGGCGTTCGGGGCGGGCGGCGACGTACTCACCGCCGTGCGTCGGCGGCGACGAAGAGCACGCCGGCCCACGCCGCGTCCTGCTGAGACTGGATCCGGAAGGTTGCCTGGTCCCCGCCGTGCTGCAGGGCGCTTCCGAGATCGAACACGTCGGAGTCGTAACCGAGGTTGTTGGCGTAGGCGGGCACACGTGACGCATCCGCCCCGGGCTCGCTGATGGTGGAGTTCAGGACGTCGTCGCGGGGGTTGGCGGCGTTGGTGAGGGCGGACTCGGACTGGCCGGTCGCCACGGTGAGCGAGTCTCCGCCGGTGCCTCGGTCGCCGTTGTACGTCACCAGGCCCGCACGGCCCCATGCGCCCGCGGGGAACCCGAGACCGCTCAGGCCGATCTCCTGTCCACCGGACCTCAGCGGAGTGAAGCCGTCCCAGACCGCGAGGTGCCGCAGCGGCTCCGCCGGGTTCTCGTAGGCCACCACGAGCGTCCAGCCACCCCACGCTCCGGCCGTGGATCTGCCCATGGCGATGTTGATCTGCGCCACGGTGTACAGGCCCGGTCCGCCCTCCCGAACCAGCCGTGTCACGTCGGCTGAGGCCTGGAAGGCGTCCATGCCGTCCATGACGCGGTGTCCGACTGTCGTGTCCGCCAACAACTCCTTGTACTCGCCGCCGGGTTCGGCGATCAGGACGCGCCCGTTGTCCTGTGGCGGCTTCTGCTCACCCACGCGCAGATTGCCGCCCCAGTAGAGGCGCGCGTACGTCACCCGGGAGCCGGTGGGAAGACGGACTTCCGCGCGGGAGGAGTTGTAGGTGTTGGCGTCGCGGTCGACATCGACGTAGAACATGTCGAAGTCGCCGTTCACACCGGCGCCGCCTGCCTGGACCTCCGGGCACGAAGGGCTCTGGGCCGTGCGGCAGGTGATCGAGGCGTTGGCAGCGCGTACGATGCCGCCGTGCTGGAGCGCGCGGTACCGCTCGGTGAAGCTGAGCCGCTCGGCTTCCGGGGCGGGCGCCGCAACTGGTGCGGCGGTGGAAGAAGTGCCGGCTGCCCACATGGCGGCAACTGCGAGGACGCCCACGGTCGCGCGGCGGAACAGCGGGCCCAAGGAATGACGCATGACCGGTCGTTGCCCTTTCGGAACAGGGGGGCCGTGGCAGAGCGCCACGAGTGCGATGTGTCCGCGCTGGAGAGTGCGTCGGGCGGTTCGCAACTCTAGTCATCAACCGGACATAGTCGATGAAATTCGGTGAAATCTGACAAGTGTGTCGGAATCGTGAAATCGCATGTCTTTGCCGGTTCCGGCCGTCGACTCGCGCCCGGGAAGGGCTTCCGCTCGGTGCGGGCCACTGCCTTGCTCCATCCGGGGGCCGGAGGGTGCGCCCTGACAAACCGTCTGATCAGGCCGGCCACGGCAAAAGGGGGAACTGCGGAATTCCGAAAAGCGTATGAGCGGTTGCGGGAAGTCATGGGCGCTTTCACGGTTGGTTCAAGATCCAACGCCGTCGAAAGGAATCCCCATGTGTGCTTTGCCCGCACGGCGCATCGTGTCCGGCGCACTCTGCGCCGCCGTTCTGGTCGGGATCACCGGCCCCGTCGCCATGGCGGCCGAATCGTCCCGCGGGCACGGCCACCGTGTGGCGTCCGAGGCCCGGCTTCCCGGCGCGGATACGCGGCTCGCGCAGGTCGGGAAACTGAACTGGGGCGAGCTCACCCCGGTCGCCGACCTGCTGAGCACCGTGCTCCGGGACAGCAACGGGAAGCTGCCCCCGGCCGAGGCCAGGCAGCTGGCGGCCGCCGCGAAGGCCGCCCTGGCCGAGTCGGCCGCCAAGGGTGCGCAGACCTCGCTCGTGTCGACGGTCGTGCGGCTGCCGGCTCCCGCCCTGCCCGCCGCGGTGCCCGGGGTGTCGGTGCCGCGCGCCGCCGACCCCGTGACCGACCTGCTGGACCTCGTACTCGGAGCGGTCGACGGCCTCCTGGAGGCGATCACCTCCGGTGTCGGCAGCGTCCTTCCCTCGGTCGACGACCTGCTGGCCGGGGTGGACGACCTCCTGGCCGCGCTGACCGGAGGCGACCCCTCGCTCCAGGACGAGCCCGCCGTGTCGACACCGTCCGACGATCTGTCCGGCGAGTCGTCCAGCGCCTCGTCGACATCGGAGCCTGAGGAGACGGCCGTCACGCTCCCCGCCGTGCCACTGCTGACGTCGGTGCTGTCACCGGCATCCTGAGACCGGCCGGTCGTGGCGCCGCCCCCAGGGGGCGGCGCCACGACTGTTGTTCTTCGGTCGTTTAATAGATTTGGTATGAGGTATTGGCAATCTTCGGCATCTCCGGTTTCCGCCCAGGCCAGGGCTCGTTAGGCACGGCGACAGAATCCCCTCCGGCGACGCGCGTTGCCGAAGAAAGGAACACGATGAAGTCTCTGAAGGCTGCCGCCGTCTTTGCCGGATCCCTGATCGCCGCCGGTTCCGCCACGCCTGCGTTCGCCCAGGACGTCATGGTCGCTCCGAGCGCGCCCGCCGCTCAGAGTGCTCCGGATGTGCAGGCTGCTCCGGTTGCTCAGGCTCCGGTCGCTCAGGCGGCTCCGGTTCAGAGTGCTCCCGTCGCCCAGAGCGCTCCGGCTGTTCAGAGTGCCCCGGTTGCCCAGCCCGCCCCGGTTGCCCAGCCGGCTCCGGTTGCCCAGCCCGCTCCGGCCCCTCAGCCCGCTCCGGTTGCCCAGCCCGCCCCGGTTGCCCAGCCCGCTCCGGCCCCCGTCCCTCAGCCCGCTCCGGCCGCCCCGAGCACTCGCGACCTGGCCTCCACCGATTTCACCGGCGGCGTGAGCACCAAGGTTCCCCTGGACGTGACCGCCGAAGGCAAGGAGTCGCTGGTCCACACGGCGAAGAACGCCGCGTCCGCGGTCAACGACGCCAAGCCGGTGCACGGCAACCTGTGGTTCTAAAGCGGCGACCATGCCGTACGGAGGGCCGGTCTCGGGAAAGTCCGAGACCGGCCCTCCGTACGTGTCGACCCGTGACGCGGCCGGCTTTCTCGCCCCGAGGGGGAACGGACGATCACTTGTCTGGCCGCACGGCGGTGACCGCGCGGGACGTCCGGCGGTTACGGCTGCGACACCGGAACCGGACGAGGAGTGGACCATGGCCGTCAGCACCGGCGCTGGGCAGGCGGGAGACAGGGCGTCGGCCCAGGCGCGACCAGGACGGGGCAGTACACGGCGGGAGGTGGTGTGCGGTCTGCGTCTCTGCGTCTTCGCCGCCGTCGTTGCGGCCCCGGTGGCCGCAGCCCTCCGGTCGCAGCACACCGGATCCGGGCACGCCCCGAGCGGCACGGTCTTCACCGAGACCCGTCGCGGACACCACATCGGCGTGGTGTGGACCCAGCCCCGCGGCCCGGCCGGGCAGGGCCGGTGGCACGTCACGGTGGACGGCATCCCTCTGCATCTGATGCGCCGGGCCGACGGCACCTGGCTGAGCATGGTCGACCACTACTGCTCCCATCCCTCACCGATCGAGGCCGCCCGCGCCGCCGTCGACGCACTCGGCCCCGGCCGGCGCCTGCGTGAGCCGGCCCCGGCACGTGCGGGTCACGTCCACACGGAGAACCGGCGTGGCGTACGTACGTAAGGACGCCGGTACGCTCACCAGGGCCGAGCAGCGGCGGTTCGTCAAGGCGCTGCTGGAGGTCAAACGGCGGGGCGAGTACGACGAGTTCGTGCGGATGCACATCGAGTACTTCTCCGCGGACGGCGAGCACGGACTGCGCGCCGCGCACATGGCGCCGTCGTTCCTGCCCTGGCACCGCCGGTTCCTGCTCGACCTGGAGCGGGCCCTGCGCCGGGTGGACCCCTCGGTGACCGTGCCGTACTGGGACTGGACGCGTGACCGCAAGACCACCTCCGCGCCCTGGACGGCCCATCTCCTCGGGGGTAACGGGCGCCGTGCCGACCACCAGGTGACGACCGGTCCGTTCGCCTATCGGGAAGGCAACTGGACCATCAAGGTGAACGTGACCGACAGGGTGTTCCTCACCCGGGACCTCGGACGCCCCCGCGACCCGATCGGCCTGCCCACGAAGAGCGAACTGGAGTGGGCGCTGGAGGACCCCGTCTACGACGTGGCGCCCTGGGACTCGACGGTCACCCGGGGTTTCCGCAACAAGCTGGAGGGCTGGGGCACCGGCCGCAGCGACACGGCCTGGCGCAACCACAATCGGGTACACGGCTGGGTCGGTGGGGACATGCTCGGCGGCGCCTCCGTCAACGACCCCGTGTTCTGGTTGCACCACGCCTTCATCGACCTGCAGTGGTACCGCTGGCAACGCCGGCACCGCGGTGCCGGCTACCTCCCCGCGACGCCGCCGGGCCGGGGCGATCGGCAGCACGGCCGGATCGTGGCACGGCGCCAGAGCCTGCCGCCGTGGGACGTGACGCCGGCGGAACTGGAGGACGTCGGCCGGATCTACCGCTACGCGTGAGGTGACACGGATCGTCACCCGGCACGGGGAGAGCTCCGGAAACGGGAAGAGCCCCGGCCCTTGGAGGGCCGGGGCTCTCGGGTTCACGACCGCAGAAGTCAGTGGCGGTGGCCGCTCTTCTTGCTGCTCTTCTTGTTGTCGTGGTTCTTGCCGTCCTCGTTCTTGCACTCGTTGCCGACAGCCGGGTTCAGCGCGCCGATCACGTTGACGGTGTTGCCGCACACGTTGATCGGCACGTGAACCGGAACCTGGACCACGTTGCCGGACAGGACGCCGGGCGAGCCGATGGCAGCGCCGTTGGCGCCGGCGCCCGCGGCGGCGAGACCGGCTCCACTGAGCACCACGGCGCCCGTGCCGAGAGCAACAGCGCCAACCTTCGCGATGCGAGACATCACGTTCTCCCTTACTGACTAGGTAAGTGCGGCAGCAGTACGAGCGGCCGCACTGCCCGTTCAACGCGACGACCCCGAACCGGTCACGACAAATCTGCTCCGGATCACCCGTCTTGAACAGCGGCTCCGCCAAACGGGTGGCGATCGCGGCCTCTCGCTCGCTCCCGGCCTTTGTCCGGCTGTAGTGATGGGGGACGGCAGCGGTCCGGGGGCCGTCCGGCACGGGGCCATCCGGCGGATGCACGGCTCCGCTGTGACGTGCGCTTTCACAAGAAAGTCACGACGCGGGGCGTTTCGCATGGCAAAAGCGCCAAACGCCGCTTATGTTGGCGACTGTCAGTGACCGGACCATAACGGTCTGTGTCGACTCGAGAATCGGAGAAGTAATGCGCAAGTACCAGAAGGCCGCGGTCGTCATGGCCATGCTCGGCAGCGTCAGCTTCCTCGGCGCCGGCGTTGGTCACGCTGCGGGCGGGGACGACAAGATCAAGATCGACAACGACCAGACGCAGGCCTGCTCGCAGAACGACGAGACCACGGGTCTGGTCAACGTCGACGACGTGAACGTCAACGTTGCCGCCCTCCTGGGCCTGGGCCAGCAGGACAACAGCGAGCGCGAGTCCCTGACCTGCTCGCAGGCCTTCTCGCTGCGTGGCGGCCACTGATCAGGTTGATCCAGGCAGGCCCCGGCGCTCGAACCATGTGTCCGAGCCCCGGGGCCTGCCGCCTTACTGAAGGAAAAAGGCAGATGTTCGACTCGAAGAAGACCGCGGCGGTGGCGATGGTTCTGGGGGCTTTCGCTCTGATGGGCCTCGGGGCCGTCCAGGCGTCGGCCCAGGGCGGCCCCGGTACGTGCGTCGAGGACAGCGCCGGGCATGTCCGCTGCGTGCAGATGAGTGAGTACCAGGTCATCAAGGACAAGCGCGGACGCGTCACCGTCGTCAACGACTCGACGCAGGCCTGTCCGGCGTCGCGCAGCCAGGTCAGCTGCGTCGACAGCGTCGTGGTTCCTGTCGCCGGGTCCTGACCTCCCGCTGGCCGGTGCGGGCTCGGTCTGACCAGGGGTGTGCGCGGCGCCGGTGGTTCGGGGATTCGCTCCCTGCCGTATCGGTGAGCAGCACTACAAAACGTCTTTTCCAGAAACTTACGCGAATGGGCGTTTTGCGCAGGCGGTAGCCGTGCAGGCCGCCTAGAGTTGGCAACTGTTGGTGACCAGTCCACTACGGTCTGTGTCGATTCGAGAAATCGGAGAAGTAATGCGCAAGTACCAGAAGGCCGCGGTCGTCGCGGCCATGCTCGGCAGCGTCAGCTTCCTTGGCGCTGGCGTTGGTCACGCTTCGGACGGCGACGAGGCCGTCAAGATCGACAACAAGCAGGCCCAGTCGTGCGAGCAGAACGACTCGCGTACGGGTCTCATCAACATCGACGACGTGAACGTCAACCTCGCCATCCTGGGCCTGGCCCAGCAGGACAACAGCGAGCGCGAGTCGGTGACCTGCTCGCAGTCCTTCACCCTGGGCAAGTAATCACCCACCAGGTGATGCAGGCAGGCCCCGGGGCTCGAACCAGGTGTCCGAGCCCGGGGCCTGTCGTTTGGCTTCTTTGCCGGTAATGCGTCCGGAACGACTTGGCCGCCCGGCGGTGGCAAGTCGACCGTAAAGGAAAAGGTAAATGCTCACTTCGAAGAAGATCGCAGCGCTGGCGGGAGTTCTGGGGAGCTTCGCTCTGGTCGGTGTCGGTGCCGCCCAGGCCTCCGCCAACGGTGGCCCCGGCAAGTGCGTCGACGACGGCAACGGTCACGTTCGCTGCGTGGAACTGAGCCAGTACACGTACACCACCGACAAGGGCAAGGTCACTGTCGTCAATCACTCGACGCAGGAATGCCCGACCTCGCACAGCCAGGTGTCCTGCGTCAGCAGCGCCGTCGTTCCTGGCAAGAAGGCCTGACTCCCGCCCAGACCGAGGCGCTCGTTCATGGCGGCGCCCCTGGAGTCCACCCGCACAGCGGGCCATGGCCGGGACCCGATACCGGTCCCGGCCATGAGCGTGTCGTGGAGCTGCGGTCGAGGTGCGCGCGTCAAGGCAGCCGTCGTACCGGCGCGCCGGCGAGGAACGCGCGGATGTCCTCGACCGCCTGCCCGTAGTACGTCGCGTAATTGCCGCGAGAGACGTAGCCGAGGTGCGGGGTGGCGAGCAGGCGGGGTGCCGTACGCATCGGGTGGTCCGCGGGAAGTGGTTCGACGTCGAAGACGTCCACGCCGGCTCCGGCGATACGGCCCGTGTGCAGGGCGTCGAGCAGGGCGTCCTGGTCGACGATCGCCGCACGGGAGGTGTTGATCAGGTAGGCGGTCGGCTTGAGGAGGGCGAGCTCGGCCGGACCCAGCAGGCCCCGGGTGCGGTCGCCGAGCGCCAGGTGAACGGAGACGAAGTCACTGTTCGCGAGCAGCTCTTCCTTGGAGCCGGCACGTTCGACGCCGACCTCGTCGGCGCGCTCGCGGGTGAGGTTCTGACTCCAGGCGCTCACGTGCATGCCGAAGGCGAGCCCGACCTGGGCGACCCGGCCGCCGATCTTCCCCAGGCCGAGCAGCCCGAGCCGCCGGCCGTGCAGATCGGCGCCGACGGTGCTCTGCCAGGGACCGCCGGAGCTCAGGGCGTTGCTCTCCTGGACGATGCCGCGGGCGAGGCCGAGCAGCAGGGCCCAGGTCAGTTCGACGGGCGGGGTGGAGGAACTGGCCGTGCCGCACACCGTGACGCCGTGTGTCTCGGCGGCCGCGTAGTCGATGACGGAGTTCCGCATGCCGGAGGCGACGATCAGTTTCAGCCGGGGCAGCCGGGCGATCAGCGACCCGGGGAACGGGACGCGTTCGCGCAGGGTCACCACGATGTCGAAGCCGGCCAGGGCGGCGGCGAGGTCGTCCTCGCCGTCGATGTGCCGGTCGAAGGACACGACCTCCACGTCGTCCGCGACCACCGACCAGTCGGCGGCCTCGGCCGCCACCTGCTGAAAGTCGTCCAGTACAGCGCAGCGCAGCCGCACGTCGTGCCCCTTTCACGGCCCAGGGTCCGGTTCACCGGCCATGATCGCGCGTTCGCCGGGGGTGCGGGAAGTGCCTGCCGGGAACCGTGTGGTCAGGAAACGGCCCTCGCCGGTCCCCCTGGCGCGGCCGCGGCGCTCCGCAGGGCCAGGAGACCGGCGAGGGCGGCGGTCCCGGCCGTGAGCACGAGTGCCCCGGCCGTCAGCGCGGTCAACGGCCCGCGGGCCAGGGCCGGGACGGCCGAGCCGGTGAGCGCGATGCTGAGCGGGACCAGCACCGGCCCGCAGACCACCGCGGCCCGCAGCAGCGCGACCGCGCAGGTCAGCACGGCCTCCCAGGCCGGCGTCCGCACGACCTGCGCGGACTGCGCGCCGGCCGGCCGCAGCAGGACGAACTCCCGGCGGCGGCCGGCCGTCGCCGTGCTCAGGGTGTTGACGACGGAGAGAGCGTGAACAGGTTGATCACCGTCAGGAGCAGCAGCACGCAAAGGTCGGCCGCGCCGAACTCCGAGGCATCCCCGGTGCCACCGCCACCGCCACTGCCATCGTCACCGTCACCGACGCGGGTGCCCGGGAAGTCCGCCGCCCCCGCCTTGCGCCAGGGCCCCGATCGCCGCACCGGCTGCGCGGAGACTGCGAGCCGCTGCGCCTCCCGCGGGGAGTGGAACACGGCGTACTGGCGCGGCGGTTCGCGGTGCGGGTCGGCGATGCCGGAGACCCGCCAGGAGCGCAGCCCGTCCGGGCCGGTCAGCCGTACGGTGCCGCCCGCCCGGGCGTCCAGGCGTGCGACCAGGGCGACGTCCAGCACGACTTCGCCGTCACCCGCCGGAGGCGCGGCCCGCCGTCCGCAGCTCCCCGGCCCGCGGCACGAACGGCTGCCCGGCCGACGACCCCGTCCGTTCCCGCGTAGCGCTCGGCGGGGGAGCCGGCACGGGTGCCCGACTCCAGCAGAACGGCACACGCCGTCGTCATGACGAGCGAGGGCACGAGCACCACGAAACTGGCCGCCCAGCTTGCTCTGCGGCCCGAGGGGCCGCCATGCGAGTCGTAACACGGGCGCCTGTCAGGGTGGTTGGACGCTAGCCGACGCCTACCCCGGCGGAGCCAATACGGCGAGACCTCCACCAACCCCAGACCGCGTGGCTCACCATCGCGATCGCAACGGCAAGAGCCGTGAACCGGACTGTGGTCCAGGTACCCAGAACGACCTGACTCGGCCCGCGCGCCTCTGTCTCCAGGCGCATGGAAGTCTCATAAAAGGCCACCAGGGGAACAAGCAGCCGGAAGAACAGGCCCCCGATTCCCGGCGCCTGTGCGAGGTTCCCCAGGAATCCAAGGGGTGCTCCGAAGAAGAGTGCGAGCACACCCCAGAGGGCAATTCCGGATGAACTCGCACCTGAGGAATACATTCCACCCAGGGAGGCCAGGATTCCCTTCATCAGGTAGTAGGCCACGACACCGACAGCCAGCCCCAGAGACGCGAGGGCTACCGATTCGATTTTGGACCGACGGAAATAGCCCACCAGGAACGCGTAACAGGCCCATGGCCACCCGCCTGTGAAAACGGCGCCAACGGCCGTACCTGGACGGCCACCCCAATACTCAGCGACAGGCCCTGTCAGACCAAGCAACAAGCCAAGCCCGAGTGGCACCGCAAACGACGCGACCCGAGCACCCGAAAAGTTCACTCTCTCCTCGTTCCGGTTCTTGCAATGGCATGACTCCGGGCTCGTGTACGCCCGGAGTCATGGCCCATCCGAGGGAGATCAACCCTCATCGCGGCGGATTTTAATCACTCATTGCTGTAGAAGGCGTGGCAGGTCCATGCCGCACCCTGTGTTGAGTTGGCGTAGGAAGTCTTCCCCTTCGCCACCCAGCCACTTGAATGATCGACGTTCCGCACCCTGACCGTTGACTTGTGCTTCACGTCAGCGATGTAGTTCGAGTAGCACTTCTTTCCAGCCGACACCAGATCGTACCCATAGCACCATTTGCCATGAGTCACATTCTGGCAGGTATTCTCCTTTACCTGAACGGCCGATTTGCTGACTTCCAGCTTCACAACGCCCCACTCGGAGGGGTTACCCAGTTCTGCCGGCGGGGCGACGCCGTCACCTCTCTTGTGGATGACGGGCTTCCCGGTTATGAGGCCGCCGCCGGCCTGGACCACGGAATTGCCGGTACCGGTTCCGCTCCGAGAGGCGTCGGCCGCCACAGGGGTGGCTACGCTGGAAACCGCAAGCGCGGCGCCCGAAATGGCGAACAGTATCGACTTTCCAAGCCTATTCACGTTACTCCTCCTCCGCTCCCCGTTAGCGGGGTTTCGGAAGGATCTTCTACGAGGGCGCTGTGACGGTCAAGGCATGGCCGATTTACGGCCCTTGCGCGGCCTGAAATCATTCCCCCGCTCCGCCACGCCCGACGGATGACGGAACCGGCGAGGGATGCCGCCCGACTCGCCTTGGAGCAGCAGATCACCGGTCGGCAGGAAGTAGGGGGCCGTCGTATGGGCGCTGGGTGCCTGACGAAGTGGTTGAACGGTGGGAGCAAACCCGCCCACGTCGCCGAGTGGGCCGGGAACAGCGTTGCGGTGCTCCTGGCCGACCTGCGCGCGATGAGCCGAGGGCCGGCTGCCCGACCTGAAGAGGCGGCTCGAAGCTGCCGGAGATCTTCCTGAGCGGCCGTCCGCCGGACGACCTCGCGGCCCGCAGGCGCATCGACACGTCCGGCGGGACCTGGTAACAGCCGGACAGCCTGGACCCCACCCTTGATCACCAAGATGGCGTTCCAGGGTTTCACCGCATCGGCCGGCATGGGACCTGACCAGCAAAAAGCCCTCCCGAACGGGAGGGCGGAGACTTGCGCCCCCGGCAGGACTCGAACCTGCGGCCAAGCGCTTAGAAGGCGCCTGCTCTATCCACTGAGCTACGGGGGCCGGGTGTGGTGGCCTCTGTCTTGGTGCCCGGGTGTGGGCCGATCCGTGACGTTGCCGGGGACAAGGATAGGGCTCCCGCGTCCTTGTCCCTGTTGCTTCGCCTCCGTGGCTCGATGTGGAGGTTCGGTGAAGCGGTCCTGATAATCGCAGGCAGGTACGAATCGTGCATCGCTTTTGGCGTCAGACGCATCGGGTGTTGTGCACTCGTTATGCCTGGAGTCGTCCCGTGTCCCAGTCGTCCCTTCCGTCCCTTGTGTTCCGTCGGCGCGCAGACATGCTCATATGCTTCAGAATTCCCCTAAAATTGGGCATTCTTCGCATGTGGTGACCTTGGACGTACGGCCTCAGCTGCTCGACGCACTCTCCGCCCTGCGCGACCGTGTCGCCGCCGCACGCTTCCCGCTGCCCCTGGCGGGGGCCCCACGCGCGCGTGCCAACCGCGACGAACTCCTCGCGCAGCTCGACGACTACTTGGTGCCCCGGTTGCGGGACCCCGAAGCGCCGCTTCTGGCCGTCGTGGGCGGGTCGACCGGAGCCGGGAAATCGACGCTCGTGAACTCCCTCGTCGGTCGGCGGGTCAGCGAGGCGGGCGTGCTGCGGCCCACGACACGCACCCCCGTGCTGGTCTGCCATCCGGAGGACCACCACTGGTTCAGCGGGATGAGGGTGCTGCCCGACCTCACACGCGTCTGGGTGCCCCAACAGGAGTCCACCGACGACCTGCTGCTCCCCGGCGAGGACCCAGCGCGCGTACTGCGCGTCGAGAGCGCCGAGACGCTCCCGCCCGGCCTCGCCCTCCTCGACGCGCCCGACATCGACTCCCTGGTCTCCGACAACCGGGTCCTGGCCGCCGAACTCATCTGCGCCGCCGACATCTGGGTCATGGTCACCACGGCCGCCCGCTACGCCGACGCCGTCCCCTGGCACATGCTGCGCACCGCCAAGGAGTACGACGTCACCCTCGTGACCGTGCTCGACCGGGTGCCTCACCAGGTGGTGAACGAGGTCTCGCGGCAGTACGGGGCCCTGCTCACCAAGGCCGGGCTCGGCGAGGTGCCGCGCTTCACGGTGCCCGAACTGCCCGAGTCCGCCTGGGGCGGCGGGCTCCTGCCGGCCTCCGCCGTCGCCCAGCTGCGCACCTGGCTGGTGCACGTGGCCCAGGACCCCGCAGCCCGGCAGCAGGTCCTCGCCCGTACGGCCTACGGCGTCCTCGACTCCCTCAAGTCCCGGATGCCCGAGCTGGCCGGGGCCGCCGCCGCTCAGTACGCCGCCGCCCTGCGGCTCACCTCCGCCGTCGAAGGGGCGTACGACAGCGAGCACGCGCGCGTGCGGGGCCGGTTGCAGAGCGGGGCGGTCCTCGCCGGGGACGCGCTCAAGCGGTGGCGCGCCTTTCCCCTGGACTGCACCGCCGCCGAACTCCTCGACGCGCTCGTGGAGAGCCTCAGCGCGCTGCTGCTGTGCGCCGTCACCGCCGCCGACGAGCGCATCGGCGACGCCTGGCGGCGTGAACCGGCCTCCAGCGCCCCGGAGCTCGCCGCACACGACTCCGGCGCCGACAGCGCCGAGCACCGCATCGGACTCGCCGTACGGCGGTGGCGGCGCGAGCTCGAAGAGCACGCCGAGGACGAGGTGCGCGAACTCGACCGCAACCTCGCGCCCGACCCTGAACTCGTCGCGGCCCTGGTCGCCACCTCCCTGCTGGGCGGCCGCCGGGGCCGGATGGCGGGGGAGGGCCTCGCCGAGCGGATCGGCGCCCATGGAGCGCTGCGGCTGCGCGACCGGGCCGGGCGACTGCTCACCCAGCACGTGGACCGGGTCATGCACGCCGAACGCGAGCGCCGGCTCGCTCCGCTCGACGCGCTCGACGTCCTCCCCGAGCCCCAGGCGGAGCTCATCGCCGCGCTGTCCGTACTGCAGAAGGAGAGGTGACCGGTGACCGTCACCGACCAGGACCCCACCGAGCACGCCGATCAGCCGGACGACGACGCCCACGGCAACGGCGGCGGCGCCACCGGCCGGAGCACCCCGGACGGCGAGCGCGCGACACGTACCGACTCCACCGAGACCTGGGACGACGGACTCATCGCGCGCCGGGTCGCCGAGACAGCCGAAGGAGACAGGTTTCCCATGACGGACAACCGCTCCGCCGTCCCTCCGACGGTGACCCCGCTGGTGTACGACGGGGCGCTGCGCTCACGGCTGGAGGCCCTGCGCGAACTCGTGGGGCTCTCCCGCACCCGGCTCGACAGCAGGACGCTCTCGGGTGCCGGCCGGGTACTCGACGAGGCGTCGGCGCGGCGCAGGCTCTCCGGGCAGCACACCGTCGTCGCCATCGCGGGCGCCACCGGCAGCGGCAAGTCGCAACTGTTCAACGCGCTCGCCGGGGTGACCATCTCGGAGACGGGCGTACGCCGTCCCACCACCGCCGCGCCCATCGCGTGCAGCTGGAGCGACGGGGCCGCCGGCCTCATCGAACGGCTCGGGATCCCGCCCCGGCTGCGCCGCCGGCCGTTGCCGACCGGGGACGGCGAGTCGCCGCTGCGCGGACTCGTCCTGGTCGACCTGCCCGACCACGACTCCGCGGCCGTACAGCACCGCCGGCACGTGGACCGCATCCTCGGACTCGTCGACGCGGTCATCTGGGTCGTCGACCCGGAGAAGTACGCCGACGCCGTCCTCCACGAGCGCTATCTGCGGCCGATGGCGGCCCATGCCGAGGTCATGTTCGTCGTCCTCAACCAGGTCGACCGGCTGCCCGGGGAAGCCGCCGAGCAGGTTCTCGACGATCTGCGGCGGCTCCTCGACGAGGACGGCATCGCCCTCGGGGAGTACGGCGAGCCGGGCACGACCGTGCTCGCGCTGTCCGCGCTCACCGGGGACGGTGTCGGAGAACTGCGCGAGGCGCTGGGCCAGTTCGTGTCGGAACGCGGGGCGGCGAACCGCCGCATCTCGGCCGACGTGAACATCGCCGCGGCACGGCTGTGGCCCGTCTACGCCACACAGCGGCGGACCGGGCTCAGCGAGCAGGCCCGCGAGGAGTTCTCCGACCGGCTCGCGGACGCGGTGGGCGCCACGGCGGCGGGCGAGGCGGCCGAGCGCGCCTGGCTGCGCAACGCCAACCGGGCCTGCGGCACGCCCTGGCTGCGGCTGTGGCGCTGGTTCCAGGACCGCGGCGAGCCCACGACGGGCCGGCTCCCCTCGCGACCACAGGCCGACGAGGAGGCGACGGCCCGTCAGCGGGTCGAGCAGGCGGTACGGACCGTGGCCGACCGGGCGTCGGCCGGGCTGCCGGCGCCCTGGGCGCAGGCGGTGCGCGAGGCGGCCGTCCGTGGTTCGCAGGGGCTGCCCGAGGCGCTGGACGAGCTGACCGCGCGCGCGGGCGTGCCCGCGGGGCGGCCGCCGCGTCCTGGGTGGTGGCCGGTGGCCGTCCTCACCCAGGCGTGCATGACGATCCTGCAGTTCCTGGGCGGTCTGTGGCTGCTGGGCCAGATCATCGGGGTCATGGCGCCGAACCTGGGGGTTCCGGTGCTGCTGATGGTGATCGGCATCGTCGGCGGACCGCTCATCGAGTGGAGCTGTCGGATGGCGGCCCGCGGCCCGGCCCGGCGCTACGGCCTGGAGGCGGAACGCCGGTTGCGGGAGGCGGCGGCCGGATGCGGCCGGGCCCGGGTCCTGGATCCGGTGGCGGCGGAGCTGTTGCGGTACCGGGAGGTCCGGGAGCAGTACGGGAGGGTGGTCGGGGCGGGGCGGTGAGACCCGGGGCAGCTTCGTCACCCACGCCGCCCCACCCGTCACCTCTCACCCCGTCACCCGTCGCCCCGTCATCACCCTTCCGGGTGACGGCGTTGTCCACAGGCACCCGGCGATCCACAGCGCTCAGCGGGCCCGGCCCGGCGACGGCAGTCTGGACGACACAGCCGTACGGGACGGGCCCGTACGCGTGTCGGCCCGGTGCGCTGCCGCACTCCGGGCGAGGGAGGGTTCACGATGAACGAGACGATGGTCTGCGCGGTGGGCAGGGTGGCGACGCAGCCGGTGTACCGGGAGGTGGCGTCCGGCCCGTCGGCGAGGTTCCGGCTGGCGGTGACCGCACGCTACTGGGACCGTGAGAAGAACACGTGGACGGACGGGCACACCAACTTCTTCACGGTGTGGGCCAACCGCCAGCTGGCCACGAACACGGCGGCGTCGCTGACGGTCGGCGAGCCCGTGATCGTGCAGGGCAGGCTGAAGGTGCGGACCGATGTACGCGAGGGGCAGAGCTGGACGTCGGCGGACATCGACGCCGTGTCGATCGGACACGATCTGGCCTGGGGCACCTCGGCCTTCAGGCGCGCCGGCAAGGCGGAGACGGCACCTGCGCCGACCCAACCGGAACCCAACTGGGAGACATCGCCCGATGGTTCGGCGGAACCATCGGACCAAGCGGCTCAACAGCATTCGGAGCCAGCGGTATTGACATAGCGTCAACCACCGCACCGCATCCGCCCGCCCGCCCGAACTACGGCTTATCGCCCGGTGCACCCGAACGATCAGGGGTGGATTTGTCGATAAGCCCTGCCCACGAGGGATCTTGGCGATAACGATTCCGAGTCGGATCACTCGTCCGACCGTCTGACCGGCGGGCGGGGTCCGCCGCGTACCTAGGATGCCGGACATGGTTCTCGGGTCTCTTGTGTCCTGTGAGGCCTCTGATTCTGCTGGTGGGACCGTCCCCCCACGTCAACGGTCCTGCTCGAAGGGGAATTCGGTGTTTGCTTCGTTCTCTGAGGTGTTCGTACGCAGGCGAGCGGCGACCCGTCTCGCCACCGCGACAGTGGTGTCCGGGCTCGTCGCCGCGGGCGGTCTGGCCGGTGCCGGCCGGGCGGTCGCCGACGAGACGACGCAGAGACAGGGCGGAGCGGCCGCGACGATAGGTGGCCTCAAGACGTACGGAGCGGCAGTGATACACGCTGGCACCGGCGACCAGGAGATCTCGGCGGGCCTGTTCGAGATGTCCGTCGACGGCGGCGGCATGCTGCAGACGTACTGCGTCGACCTCCACAACCCCACGCAGCGGGACGCCAAGTATCACGAGACGCCCTGGAGCGGCACGTCCCTGGGCAGCAACAAGGACGCCGGCAAGATCCGCTGGATCCTGCAGAACTCGTACCCGCAGGTGAACGACCTCGCGACGCTGGCGCGAAAGGCGGGCGTGCGCGGCCCGCTGACCGAGCAGGACGCGGCGGCCGGCACCCAGGTGGCGATCTGGCGCTACTCGGACGACGTGGCCGTCGACGCCCTCGACCCGCAGGCCGAGCAGCTCGCGGACCACCTGGAGAAGAGCGCCCGCGACCTGCCCGAGCCCCGGGCCTCGCTCACCCTGGAGCCGCCCGCCGTCTCCGGCCGGCCGGGGGAGCGGATCGGACCGGTGACGGTGCGCACCAACGCCGGCAGCGCGACGGTCACCCCGCCCGCGGACGCCGCCACGAGCGGGGTGCGGGTCGTCGACAAGCAGGGCAAGGCCGTCACCAGCACGTCCGACGGCGGGCAGGTGTTCTTCGACGTGCCCGAGGACGCGGCAGCCGGTACGGCGGACCTGACCGTGCAGGCCTCGACGACCGTGCCGGTCGGCCGGGCCTTCGCCTCGGAGAACCGCAGCCAGACCCAGATCCTGGCCGGCTCCAGCGAGTCGACGGTGTCCGCGACGGCCGGGGCGACCTGGGCGAAGCAGGGCCCGGTCCCGGCGCTGTCGGCGGCGGAGAACTGTGCCGAGGGCGGCGTCGACATCATCGCGTCCAACCAGGGCGACGAGCCGTTCACCTTCGAACTGGCCGGCCTGGAGCACACCATCGCCGCCGGCGAGACCCGCACGGTGACGGTGCCGCTCCAGGAGGACCAGGCCTACGACTTCACGATCAACGGCCCGGGCGGCTTCGAGAAGCGCTTCACCGGCATGCTGGACTGCCGCACGCGCAGCAGCGACACCGGCACCACCACCCAGACCCTCAGCGAACCGAGCCCGGCGACGGTCGGCGGCACCGCCACGGACACCAACCTCGCCGAAACGGGCAGCTCGGAGATCACCCCCGTGATCGTGGGCGTCGCCATCGGCCTGGTCCTGATCGGCGGGACGACGCTGGTCGTGCTGCGGCGCAGGGAGGCCACGGCGGGCGAGTGACCGGCCGGGCGGCGACGCCCGGGCCGCTCGCGCCCTCCGTCAGCGCCCTCCGCCAGCGCCGGCCGTCAGCGCCGGGCGAGGAGTTCGAGGGTGTCGATCACACGGTTCGAGAAGCCCCACTCGTTGTCGTACCAGGCGACCACCTTGATGTGGCGGCCGTCGACGCGGGTGAGGGCCGAGTCGAAGATCGACGAGGCCGGGTTGCCCGTGATGTCGGCGGACACGAGCGGGTCCTCGGAGTACTCGAGGACGCCGGCGAGCGGGCCCTCCGCCGCGGCGCGGTAGGCCGCCAGCACGTCGTCGCGCGTCACGTCACGGGCGACGGTCGTGTTGAGCTCGACGATCGAGCCCACCGGAACCGGCACGCGGATCGAGTCGCCCGACAGCTTGCCGTCGAGGTTCGGCAGCACGAGACCGATCGCCTTGGCGGCCCCCGTCGTGGTCGGCACGATGTTGACGGCGGCGGCGCGGGCGCGACGGGCGTCACGGTGCGGGCCGTCCTGCAGGTTCTGCTCCTGCGTGTAGGCGTGCACCGTCGTCATGAAGCCGTGCTCGATGCCCGCCAGCTCGTCGAGCACCGCGGCCAGCGGCGCGAGCGCGTTGGTCGTGCACGAGGCGTTCGAGACGACCGTGTGCACGTCCGGGTCGTACGCGTCGGTGTTGACCCCGAACGCGAGCGTGACGTCGGCGCCGTCCGACGGCGCACTGACGAGCACCTTCTTCGCGCCGGCGTCGAGGTGCGCACGGGCGGCCTTGGCCGAGGTGAAGCGGCCGGTGGCTTCGAGGACGATGTCGACACCGAGTTCGGCCCAGGGGAGCTGCGCCGGCTCGCGCTCGGCGAGCACCTTGATGCGACGGCCGTCGACCACGAGGGCGTCCCCGTCGGCGGTAACCGGGCGGCCCAGCCGGCCGGCCGTCGTGTCGTAGGCGAGCAGCCGGGCGAGGGTGGCGGGCTCGGTGAGGTCGTTGACGGCGACGATGTCGAGCTCGCTGTCGCGTTCGAGCAGTGCGCGCAGCACATTGCGTCCGATGCGGCCGAATCCGTTGATCGCGATGCGCGTCATGAGTGGTGGTGTCCCTTCGATCTCTCCGGTTCGCCACCAGCGTCGCGGCACGCGGACGCCCGGGACAGCGGCGTGATCGCCACGGTTCAAAAGGATCGCGCCACGGACAGCGCCACGGCCTGCCGGCTACTCGCCCCGGGCGAAGGTGCGCCGGTACTCGCTCGGCGTGGTGCCGAGGATGCGCTGGAAGTGCAGCCGCAGATTCGCGCCGGTGCCCAGACCGACGTCGGCGGCGATCTGCTCCACGCCCCGTTCCGAACGCTCCAGTAGCTCACGGGCCATGTCGATACGGGCGCGCATGACCCACTGCATGGGTGTGTACCCCGTGTCCTCGACGAAGCGTCGCGACAACGTACGGGGCGAGACCGCCGCGTGCCGCGCGAGCACGTCGAGGGTGAGGGGCTTGCCGAGCCGGCGCAGCGCCCACTCCCGGGTGGCGGCGAACCGCTCGCCCAGCGGCTCGGGAACGCTGCGCGGCACGTACTGCGCCTGGCCGCCGCTGCGATAGGGGGCCGCGACCAGGCGCCGGGCCGCGTGGTTCGACGCGGCCACTCCGAGGTCGCCGCGCAGGATGTGCAGGCACAGGTCGATGCCCGAGGCGGCACCCGCCGACGTCAGGACGCTGCCCTCGTCCACGAACAGGACGTCCTCGTCGATCCGGACGAGCGGATGCTTCGCCGCGAGCGCCCGTGAGTAGTGCCAGTGCGTCGTGGCGCGTCTGCCGTCGAGCAGGCCCGTGGCGGCGAGCGCGAAGGCACCCGTCGAGATGGCGGCGAGCCGCGCGCCCCGGGCATGGGCCGCGATCAGCGCGTCGACGACGGCCCGCGGCGGGTCGTCGCGGTCCGGGAACCGGTAGCCGGGGATGAAGACGATGTCGGCCCATGCCAGCGCGTCGAGCCCGTGCGCCACGTCGTACGACAGACCGTCGCCGCCGGTCACGAGCCCGGGCGCCGCCCCGCACACGCGCACCTCGTACGGCATGCTCGCCCGGGTCGTGAACACCTGCGCGGGAATGCCGACGTCGAGCGGCTTGGCCCCCACGAGCACGAGGACGGCGACGCGATGCAGGCGGGAGGACGGCACGGGGACAGCGTACGAGGGAGCAGGTACTCCCACCCGGTTCGTCCAGCAGCCCTCATGAACCCCCAGGTCAGCCGCCCCCACCCATACGCGTTTCCACCCAGGGCTGGCGGTACGGCAAGATGGGGTGTTACTTGCCGTGAGAGGGCATAAAAAGGCCCCTCACCAGCGGTTTTCCTGCCGATGAGGGGCCGTGTCAGGCGGCTTGGGCCGTCTCTGGGCCGTCGGGCGTCTCCGGGCCGTCATGAGCGTGACCGGTTGCCCGGTACATCGCGGAGATGGCTTTCCGGGTACGGGTCTCGCTGGACGGCATGAGGTGGGTGTAGACGCGGAGGGTGAACCCTGGGTCACTGTGGCCGAGGTAGAGACTCAGGGCCTTGATGCTCTCCCCGGCGTCCAGGAGAACCGAGGCGTAGAAGTGGCGTAGGGCGTGCATGCCGTGTTCGCGGGCGGCGGCGTAGCGCTGGCCCTTTTCGGGGGCCGGGATGATGTCGGCGGATGCGAGGGCGGGTTTCCATGCCTGGTCGTTGAACGCCTGGCTCCAGATGGCTGCGCCGATGCCGCTCGTGAAGAGGAGCCGGTGTGTGACCTTGGGGCCGGTCGGGGTCAGCCAGGGCAAGGTGACGTCGACGGGAGGAAAGGCAGCCGTGTGGTCACGGAGCGCGGCTGACACCTCCGGGTCGAGGGGGACGTCACGCAGCTTGCCCCGCTTGGGCGGGGCAAAGACCAGCGTGCCGCGAACCTTCTTGACCTGCTGGCGGACGTAGAGCCAGCCGAGGTCTCCGATGTTGTCGACAGCCAGGCCGAAGATCTCACCCTGCCGCAGGCCGCACCCGGCACCGAGGTCGACCATGGCCCGGTAGCGCTCAGGGAGGCCGGAGCGTACGCCGAAGACCTGTTGCGCAGTCCACGGATGAACACGTGACGGCACGGGACGAGGCGCCTTTACCGATCGAGCGCGGCAGGGATTGGAGGCCAGGAGTCGATCATCCACGGCCGCATTCAGAACGGAGGAGACGGCGTCGAAGATGAGGCGCCGGTACTGGGCGGAGGCTACGGCGTCTTCGAGCTGGCGGTTCCAGTCGCGGATGTGCTCGGGCTGGAAGGAACCGATGGGGCGGGTTCCAAGGTAGGGCAGGGCGTGAAGGCGGAGCCTGCCTTCCACGGCGGCCCTACTGGTCAGATCGGTCGTGAGGGCGGCCAGCCAACGGTCGGTGTACTCGCGGAAGGTGGTGCGAGCGGCCCTCGGGTCGATGTACTGCCCCCGGGCCATGTCGGCTTCTACGTTGGTCAGCCAGGTGTCCGCCAAGCGCTTCTGCTTATCTGGGAAGCTCTTCGACTTCTCCGTGCCGTCCGGGCCGATGTAGCGGGCGCGGTAGCGCATGCCCGTGCCGTGGCGGTCGGTCTTGACCTTGCGAGTCTTGCCGTCCGCGCCCACCTCGGTCCGGTACCAACGGTCCTGGATGTGCCCGGCCATCAGGCAGCCTCCCCGAGCTGGGAGTCCACCCAGGCCCGCACGTCATCCGGGTCGAAGCGGAGATGTCGGCCGACTCGGAAGCCGCGGGGGCCGGTGCGCTTACGGCGCCACTGGTAGACGGTCTCGACGCTGGGCAGCTCGAACATCTCAACCAGGTCCTCAGGCGTCAGGAACCGGTTCGGCAGCTCTGAGGCCATGGTCACCACTCCTCTGCGATGAGTTGGTCGCGTAGGGCTTCGCGGGCGGTTTCGCGGTTGAGTTGGAGGTCGCGGGCGATGGTGGCGGCGAGGGCGGATTCGCCGGGGGTGTGGCCGTGTCCGGCGTACTGCCAGTCGGCGAGGACGAGGACGGTGTCGGGCTCGCGGTCTTCCAGGCCGAGGGCGGCGTGTTCTTGCGCGGCGCGGTAGTCGGCGCGGGCCTGGCGGAGGGCGCCGAGGGTGGTGGAGTAGCGGCGCGACTTGGAGGAGAAGTGACCGCGAAAGCCGAGCATGTGAGCCCAGGCCCACAGGCGCCGGTCCGGGTAGAGCGGGTCGAGCTGCTTGCAGGCCTCGATGAGGCGGCGGGTGTGGTCCGGGACCTGGTGGCGGTCGAGCTCGGAGAGTTCGCCGATACGACGGTCGAGGGTGCCGGTGTTCTCGGCGGCCTTGGTGGCGTACTTGGCGACGTAGGAGGCGACGGCCTGTTCGGTGATGTCGGAGCCGCCGCCGAACGCCTTGACCGGTCGGACGTCGAGCTGTCGGCCCCAGCGGAAGGTCCGGGCGGGTTGGTCGTCGGCGGCGGGGACGGAGACCGAGGTGTAGGAGTGCGCGGCGGCGGCCCGGATGGCGTCCGTGAGGAGGTCGACCGTGGCCCAGTTCGGCGGTGGGGTGCCGGGCCCGTCCGGTCCGTCGATGCGGATCACGGCGTGGAAGTGCAGAGCCCCACGCTTCTGGAACTCAGCGACCTTGCCGTAGGAGAGCCGAGCCGTTTCGTTCAGCTCCCGCTGCGAGAGGCCGGCGCGGGCGGCTACCTCACGGCGGAGCCGGTTGGTGAAGCGCTGCCAGAGCTGTCCGGCGTGGTTGTTGAACAGCACCGTGCCCGCGTAGTCGTACGTCTCGGGATCGAGGGCTGTGCCGAGGGCGGGATCGTCGGCGGCGTGGCGAGTGCCGCAGCGGCAGACACCCCGGTCGGGCTGATTGTGGACCGGGCCGAAGGAGGGGGCGGTGAGGGTGGCGAAGACGCGGGGGTGGTCGCGGACGGTGGCGGGGATGTCGCGGCGGTCGTCTCCGGCCAGTCCCGCGCGGATGAGGTGGTAGGTGTCTCCGGCGTAGGTCCAGGCGCAGGAGGGGCAGCGGGAGGCGCGGCGGTTTCCGCAGGCGACGCGGAGGCGTCCGCCCGGCTCGTTGGCGGTGCTGTAGTGGTGCAGGGTTTCGCCGGTGGTCTTGTCCTTGGCGAGGGTCCAGCCGGTGAGGTGGATGGGGTCGGCGCAGCCGCCGGTGCGGCGGATCTGCTCGTGCCAGCGGTGGTAGTCGGGGGCCGAAGCCACCCTCAGCGGGGTTCCTTCCGGTTGTGAGATCGGACAGGGACGGCGCCCGGAGCGGACGAGACTTGGCGGTTGAGGCCGCTCCGGGGGCCGGTCAGCGCCGCTTCGTCTCCGAGGCGAGGAGTGAGCGCAGGACGACGGCGCAGACGGCGACCGAGGCGCCGGTGATGGCGACGGCCAGGAGCATGGAGACCAGGACGGCGCTGACGACCAGGACCACGGCGGTGCCGCCGCCGACGAGGGCGAGGGCCGTGCCGGGGGTGAGCTGCACCACCGGTCGGGACGACGCGGGGGCCGGGGCCACCGGAGCGGGCGGGGTCTGAGCGGCCGGGACGATGGTGGTCGGCTCGACCACGGCGGGCGGGCTGACGTGGCCGGTCGGCGTGGGCATGGTCGGGATCTTCGGACGGAAAATCGTGAACTCCCTTCCCGGGGTGGTTACTTGATGAAGGTGCCGATGGCGGGGGCAAGGACGCTGTCGGCGAGGAGGAAGCCGCCGAGCAGCAGGACGGCGATGAGCCAGGCGGGCGGGCGGATGAGCTTGACGCCGAGGTAGCCGACGACGAGCAGGGCGAGCCAGAGCGGTACTTCCATGGCGGACGGTCTCCTAGCGGACGCGGCAGCGGTGGGTGCGGGCGGCGAGCTGGGCGGCGGACTGGCTTCCGTAGTCGGAGGACCAGCCGCAGCGGTCGGCGGTGCACACGGCGGCGTACTTGGTGCGGCCGTTGCGGTCGCGGTGGGTGCCGATCTGCACCGGGCCGATCCGCATCACGGAGTGGAAGTGGTCACGAGCGGGCATGTCAGTCGGTCTCCTCTCGGGTCAGGGCCGGGTCGGGGAAGGCGGCGCGGATGCTGGCGGCGGTGGCCGGGTCGGTGGTGCGGCGGGCGGCTTCCTCGGCGAGCAGGTGGGCGAGGAGGGGCCGGTTCGCGGCGGCCATCTCGCGGGCGGCGTCGAGGTGGTCGGCCGCGGTCAGGTCGGCCGGGTCACTGGTCACGGCGTGTCTCCCGTCGAGGTCAGGCGAGTTGGGCGGCGATGGCGTCGGCGAGCTGGGGCGGGACACCGAGGCGGGCGCGCAGGGTGTTGGTGTCGATTGGCGTACCGGTGCGGGTGCGGTGATCGTCGGCGACCTTGCGGGCGTGGTCGACCAGCGCGGCCGGGACCGGCACACCCGGAGCAGCGGCGACCGGGGCAGGCTCGGCGATGGGAAGCGCCGGGGTGTCGTCGGCCGCCGGAAGCGACTCGGGCTCGGGCTCGGTAACCGGCTCAGGGTCCGGTTCGGTGGCCGGGGCCGTGGGTGCCGGCGGTTCCGGCTCCCGGTCGGTGGCGGAGTGGGCGAGGAGGGTGCCGCCCATGAAGGCCAGTGCGGGCCAGGCGGCGACGAGGATGCGCAGCCAGGCCGGGACGTGTTCGAGGTCGAGGAGTCCGGCGGTGGCGACGTTGGCACCGAGGGAGGCGACCAGGGCGATCACGAACCAGCACCAGGCGAGCCGGGACGGCCCCTCGGAGCGGAGTCGGCGCCAGGCAGCGACCAGGAGCAGGTCGACGCTGATCGGGTAGGCCCAGGCTTTCCAGCCGTCCTGTCCGGCAGCGGCGGCGAGGTCGTGGAGGTGGGCGAAGGACAGCGCCCCGGCGATGACGGCCTGGACCAGGACGGCGTCGATACGGAGAGCGGGGCGGGCCATCACGGCTCCTTCCGGTGAGTGGCATGGCGGGGGTAGGGACCTGGCGCGAAACGGTCGCGCCGACCGATGAAGTGGGGAAGGTCAGGCGGTGGCGGGGGCTGTCTTGGATAGCGGAACCCGGGCCGAGGGCAGCGCGGCGACCGCGGGCCGGTAGGCGGCCAGGGCGGGCACGTCGGGGGTGCGGTCGGCGTACTTGATGCAGATGTTCACGGCCTGGCGCAGCGAGGTGTGCGGGGCGCGGATGCGGTGCCAGCCGCCCGTGGAGTCACCGGCGATCGCGATGCCGCGTGTCTCGGCGGGGATCTGGATCGCGGCCAGGACGGCGTCCGGTGAGATGTCGCCGAAGGCCATATTGGCGCTGGTCTCGTCGTTGACGCGGTGTGCGGTGCGGCCGGTGAGCTGGGCGCGGAGCATGGTGATGCCCTTGCCGAGTTCGGAGCCGAAGCGCTGTCCACAGATCTCCAGGTAGATCCCGGCGGCGCGGCCGAGCTGGGCGAGGCGGACCAGGGCGGTGATGATGCGGTCCCGGCGCTTCTCCTCGTCCTTGCTGGCGTACAGGGCGAGTTCGGCGACCTCGTCGACCAGGATCACGACCGGGACGGGGCGGATGTCGTCGGGCAGGTCCCAGATGTCGGCGGCGATCTCCGCATCCGGCACCGCGACACTGATGCGCTGCTCGGCCCGGATGAGTTGGTAGACCTCCTCCATGTGGGACACCAGGGCTTCGAGCAGTTCCAGGGCGGTGTCGGGGTTGTCAGCCAGGGCGGAGAACCGGCGTGCGAGCGGAAACAGTTCGACGCCTTGCTTGCAGTCGATGCCGACCAGGGCGACGTCCATCGGGGCGAGTCCGGCGACCAGGTTGCGCTGGTAGACGGACTTGCCGGACTCCGTGGCCCCGAGGGTCAGGCCGTGGGGGACGGCGCGGTAGTCGCGGTAGATCCCGAAGGAGTGCCGCAGCCGGTCAGTGGAGGCCGCCACGTCGAAGGCGTCCTGTCCGGGCCGGAGCTTGAGCCGCAGGACGAGACCGGTCCGGGTGGGCCGAAGCCGCAGGATGCGCGGCGCGCGGGACTCCGGCACTGGCCGGTTGGCCATCCGTGCCAGAGCCAGGCGCCAGCGCGAGGGCGGGACCGTCAGGCCGCAGGCGTCCATGACCGAGGCGTACCGGACCAGGACCCGCACCGTGGCGACGAGGACCCCGAAGGTCAGCCAGTACCAGGCGGGGCGCCGCCACCGCAGGAGACCCGCAGCGGCGACGACCACAACCACAGCGATCATGAACCAGGTCATGATCAGGCCGCCTCGGATGCCGAGCCGGTGGCGGCCAGCGAGGTGACGGCGACCGCGCGGAAGGCGATGCCGTGCCGCTTCTGGCCGTTGAACTCGTTCTCCCACGGCCGGGCGATCAGACCCGTCAGGGCGACCGGGGTGCCCATGGCCAGGTCGCTGGAGATACCGGGCTCCGGGACGGCGACGGAGAGGATCTCGACTTCGTCGTTGGCGGCGAACATCACGTCGACGGTCATCAGCTTGACGCCGTCGGCGTCGGTGGCGATCTCGCCGGTACGACGGTCGCGCACCTTGGGCTGCGGAGCCTTAGCGACCATCACAGTCGCGGTGGACGTGTCTACGGGAATCTGACGCATGATGGAACTCCCTTGAGAGGGGCGGGAGCGGCGTACTTGCTTGGCGGTGGGTCGCCGCTCCTGTGAACGTGGATGGAATGCCGCAGCAAAGCTGCGGAGTGCTTCGCGCCACCAACTGGTGCGCACCAGAAGGTTGCATCTGGTGCGCACCAGATGTCAAGCGCTGTCCCGAGCCCGGTGCCTCAACTCGCCTGGCTGTGACGGTTCCAGGAAAGCGCGCCAGACAACGCCCCGGTAGACAACAGGGGTTAACACCCGACCGGTTAACCCCTCCCTACCTGCGCCGATGTGAGGCATCCTGCTGTTACGGCTCAACAACCCCAGGAGGAACGGCAGTAGCGCATGAGTGGACTCAGGGCAGCACGAACGGCACGGACCTGGTCACAAGAGCAGCTGGTGCGGGAGATCGAGCGCCACGCGCGTCAGCACATGCTCACCGTCGCCTCAACCGCGAGTTTGCGAGTGTACGTCTCGGAGTGGGAGAACGGCCGACGAACGATCTCCAGCTACTACGCCAAGATCCTCCGGGCCCTCCTCGGCATCACTGACGCCGAACTCGGGGGCGGAGCGCAGCCGCCGGCACCCGCAACGGCAGACGGCTACGACGAGCTGATAGACCGGATCGACGAGGCAAGGAACGTCAGCCTGACCATGGTGAAGACGTTCATGGACCAGACTGAACTGCTCCGGACCATCGACCGCCAGATGGGCGCCGCAAGCCTGGTCGACCAGATGACCGCCCACCTGACGCGGCTGGAGGACGCCCTTACCTTCGCCGTGCTCCCGGAGACCCGACGCCCGGTCGCTCTGGCCCTGACCGGTGCGGCAACCCTCGCGGCCTGGCAGGCGCTTGACGTCGGAGCCGTCGAACGAGCCTGGCGTCACTACGAGCTGGGCAAGCGAGCCGCCCAGGAGGCCGAGGAACCGATGTACCTCGCCCACGCCACCGCCGAGCAGGCCTACGTGCTCTGCGACGCCGGGCGCCCGGAAATGGCGGTGCACCTGGTTCGAGAAGCGCAGCGTCTCGGAGGCCCGGGCATATCTCCGCGCCTCAAGGCGTGGCTGCACGCAGCCGAAGCGGAGATCTGCGCCCGCGCTGGACTCCAAGAGGACTGCCGACGGGCCCTCGACCTTGCGATGCGTCACCTTCCCGCAGGAGATGCAGCCCGCGATCCGGACATGCTGAGCATCTTCCTGAACGAAGGCCACCTCACCAGGTGGCGCGGGAACGCACTCGCCCTGATAGGCGATGGCGAAGCCGTGGACAACCTGTACGCCGCACTGGAGACGACCGACCCCACGTTCGTCAGAGCATCGGCCGGGCTCCACTGCGACTTGGCCCAAGCCCACCTGGCCCGCGGAGAGCACGACCAAGCCCAAAAGCACCTGCGGCAAGCCCGACTCATGGCGAGCCGGACCAAGTCAGTACGTCACAGGCGCCGGATAGAGCAGCTCACGCAGCGCTTGTAGGCGACGCGCCGGACCCGCGTGACGTGAGCACATGGAGGAGGGCGACCAACGTGCCGGACCCCATCAGCTCACCACGAGCCATCAGGCCCGGAATGTCAGACAGCGGAACCCACGCGATATGCCCCGCCTCTTCCAGATCGGTCGGCTCCCCAACGAGCTTCGCTCCCTCACCGACGAAGATGTCGTGAGGCGAGTCGACCATGCCGACCATGGGCTGGTAAGTGACCACGTGCTCCAGCCCGTTCGGCCGCCACCCGGTCTCTTCCTCGACCTCACGCAAGGCGGTCTGAAGGGAATCTTCCCCCTCGTCGACGATGCCGCCCGGCAGTTCCCAGCCGAAGGCATCAGGGACGAATCGGTACCGCCACATCATGAGCACCCGGTCTTGGTCGTCAATGACGGCGGCGATGGCCACATGGTGGAGCCTGACGACATGGTGCTCGAAGCGTTCGACGCCGGGCGGCTCCACATCAACGAGGCTCAGCTTCACCCATCGGTTGTCGTACAACGTCCGCTCACCGTGGATTTGCCATGGCTCGACGTCCGCCGGCGCCTCAGTCGTGACGGATCGGTCCGGCACTCGGTACGAGCTTCGACCGTGCACCTCGACGACGCCCTCAGTAACGAGCTTGGCCAACACCTGACGCAGGGCCGTTCGGCCGATCTCCAGTTCCTCGGACAAGGTCCGCTCGGACGGGAGCTTGGAACCTGGCGAGTACCTGCCCTCAGCGATCCACTCACGAATCGTGCGGTAAACCCGCTCCGACTTCGGTCCCATCCGGTGAGCACGCTCCTGTCGTCGTGTCGGGTAGCCAACACAAGCCTAGCCGTGTGACTACTCACGTGAGTAGTCACCGACTGACACGGTGATCAACAAGAGCGCGGTACAACTTTCCCTACTTCATCAAGTGCCCGCGCACGGCGCGGGCGCGCGCCGCCTCTGCGGCGCGGCCTGCCTCCTGTCTGCGCCCCGGCTGGCCGCGCCCGGCGGCGCGCTGGCGAGCCTGCGGGCATGAGATGGGTGAAACCCTCTGTGGCTGGGGCGGTCGGCTCCACGGCTTTAGGCAGCCACCATGGGGCGAGCCTCGAAGATCATGGCCCCAACGTCGTGCTTCAACGGGCAGGTCCACAGACTGCCCGACGCGCCGGAAGCTTACGGGGCCATGATCACTCGCCCCATGGCAGCTCCAGCCCAAAGCCGCTCCACCGACCTCGTACTTTGTCCTGGGCTTCATGCAGCCCGAGTGCAACTACTCAGCGCGCCCCTGGTTGCGGCTAGACCTGAAGTGCAAGACAAGCGAAGCGCCGGCACCAGCCACGACGGCGAAGACGGCGCCGCCGTAGTTGTCCTGAACGAGGACGCCAGCGGCAATCACGGTGCCGATGACGAGGGGTAAGCCAGTGGTCATACTATTCTTCTTCACGAGAGCCTCTCCTCAGGTGCGTCTGTGGTCGAAAGCACCACGGAAATGGACAGGTCGTCCACACCAGTGCTCGCGGCATGATCTCAGGTTCGCCGATGCCGGACCAGGCTGATCGCAAGGGGGCCGTTGACCATGCCCCCCACGTGCCCGGTCAGACGGCTCGCGGCGGGGAACAACGGGGACCGTCGGCGAGCCACCAGGGAAACTCACAGGTCACCGTCTTGCCAGGTCAGCGCCCATCCGCATACGCGATCTTCCAAACTAGGGCTTAGACCTTCCGTCCGGCCCGGTTGGCCGAACCGCCGAGACTCCACCGACCTCGCTAAGGCGCCTCGCTTGTTCACGGCCGCGTCAGCCACGACGGCGTGGTATAGCATGGATGCTATGGCTTGGGGTACGGTTGAGCTAGAACCTGAAGTTGAGCAGTGGCTGGAAGGTCGGCCCGATGAGGAGTGGGCTCAAGCCCTCTTCCACCTGGACTTGCTCGAAGAGCGAGGCGTTGGGCTTGACTACCCATACACGAGTCAGCTTGAGGGGAAACTGCGAGAACTGCGGTTCTACTGTGGTGGCCGACGAGTGCGAGTCACGTACTTCATAACTGGCGAGCGCCGCATCATCATGCTGACCGTGTTCCGCAAAACGCGTCAACGCGAGCAGGCTGAGGTGAAGCGCGCCAAGAAGGCCATGTTGAACTGCATCGCCGCAGGTCACACGGCCGAGGACGATGAGGAATAAGGAACTAGCGACCAAGGAACGAGGAAGAGATCGTGAGTGCATCCCAGCGGCGTACCCTGGCTGATCTGAAGTCCAGCGAACGCTTCAACCGGCCCGCCGTGCGCGAGGCCTACGAGCACACACGTCTTCGTTTCGAGCTTGCCGAGGCAGTCCGTAAGCGGCGTGAGGAGCTTGGGTGGTCTCAGGCAGAGCTCGGACGACACGCGGGCATGACCCAGTCCAGCGTGGCCCGCTTTGAGGCTGGCGGGACACAACCCACGTTGTCGACGCTTGAGAAGCTCGCCGAAGCTCTAGGACTGACGCTAGAGGTGAAGATGGAGAGCCGAGGGCAACAGCGGGACTTGAGCCACGTGTGATCTTGACGCGAAGCAATGGACCGACGGACCCGTCGGGGCTGTAGCAGTACAGCACGGAAGTACAGCAACTGTGGCAGCCGCAGGCGACCGCTCGAAGCCACTACCATCCCCGTGACCAGGTCGGGAGACCTCAGCAACCTTCGTGCCCATAGTTCGCATCGAGGGGGTTCAGGCGTTCAACCCTCAGGTCCGCGCGGTACAGAGGCCCGTTCCCAGTATCGGGGGCGGGGCCTCTTGCTGCGCCGACCGCAGTCGCAGTGGATTGACCCGGCCATTGAGGCTCCGCCGCCCGCATCGTCAGCTCATTGCCTGTTCGAGTTCACTGCGACGGCTGCTTGGAAGCCTGGGTGTCGGATGCGCCCGGGTGTTACGACAGCCATGGGCAGGGCCTCCCGCCCCAAGGCGACTGGACGTCTTCGCTCGCGCCCTGGTTACCGCCCGGATGTGCGAGTGAGCCGACCCCCGACATGACCGATGGGACAGCAAGTGGCGGTGAGAACTTCGGGGAACAGCGGAGAGCGAGCCGGGAACGCCCGGCTCCGGATGCCCGATCTCCCCAACTGGTGACGTTTCAGCGCCATGTGGGGTCGTCAGAAGTCAGCCAGCACTGACTAGCAACGACAGCAGCGCCCGGTCTCTGGACTGGTCAGAGCCGTGGACTTCAGCCGGCCCGTTGACCAGCGAGACCGCTATCGGTAGCCCCTGAAAGGTGGCTCGACCGCGTCCTCACGACGCCACACTGCAACCGCGGCTGAGTTCCTGGGCGTCTCGAGTGGGGGCGAGAGCGGTAAGCGTCAGTGGATGGAGTCTCGCATGTCAGCGTTTCGCAACTGGATTAACCAGACCGATGAAAAGTTGAGCAGCCTCGTCGAGCGGCTCCCCAGGGTGGCCCGCATCCTGTTATTAGGCGCGATATTCCTCTTCACCTGGCTGCTATTTTTCACCTCGCTCACGGGTCGAGTCGGGCAGTGGGGGCCAGTCGTTTTCCTCTCAGGTTTCATCATTGCCAAAGTCGGGCGAAAATTGGTCGCACCCCACTGGCGGGCTAGCAGCGATACGGCAAAGCGTCGCTTTAGCGGCGTCGCCGCGTTCTTGCTTCCACTTTTTCTACTCTTCTTTGCTATGTGGCAGATTCCCGACGCCGCACAAGAAAACGAGGCTGCTGCCGGGTTGCCCCTAGTGGCCGTTTGGGTCATATATGCTTTTATGGCCGGGCCTCAAGAGCCGGACGATTTCCCACTTGAACACTTACGCATGCGCATCGCCCGCGCGGCCTTCTTTAGAGTGGCAACAAATTGGTGTGCGATTATTGGCTTAATCTGGTTCATTAGTCACATGATGACGGACGAAAAGCTGCGGGGTCCAGTATTCAGCGCCAGCTTGACGCTAGTTGTCGGCGTAACGGTGGCCTCATTAAAAACCTATAGTCGAGTTCGAAAACTCTGCACCCAGATTCATTGCGCAGTGCAATCTCTGATGCGAGATTTCGAGGAACTCCGCACGGCCGAAGAGCCAAAGGAAATGGTCAAAATCCGCGCCACTGCGCGTCGCACGTGGGACGGCCTTAGTCGTCTCATGTCCAACAGGATCGATACGGGATTCCATCGCTACGGCATTTTCGTGCTGCCCAAAGATGCGATTGGGAAGCTGGAAGGAAAAGTGATGGCCGCGATCGACGCCGATCCTCCGACGGAGGATGTGCAAAAGCCTAGCCTCGAGGACCTCCGTATGATTCAAATGGCATGTGAGCGTCGACTTGATGACATGGCGTAGCTGGGGTGGTTCTCGAAGGCGTCCCAGGTGAGAACCACGAACCCAACTCGGCGGCACTGTCTGGCTCACTGGAGGATCGGGTAATGATCGTGCCGCTACGGTCGCGGAAGAACTGACGGGGCGTCGCTGTTCCGTTGATACAAGCCTGATCGGACTGTGATGCGAAGGTGGTGGGCTGATGACCTTGAGGGGGGCAGCGCACATGGCGGTGTGGGCGACGGCGGTAGTTACTGGTCTGGCCGCTATCGGGCTGACCCTGCTGGCTGTGCTGGGAAATCTGGACACAGCCGGGCAGGCAGCAAGTGTGGTCGGCGCGGTCGTTAGCCTGGCCGCGCTGCTGGTTTCAGTTCTTGCCCTCTTCCGCACTGGCGGCAGCGGTAGTGGCAGTGCCGCTGGTGGTCGACGGGTACAGGCCGGCCGTCGTGGCATCGCCGTCGGCGGCAACATCACCGGCTCCGCGCTGGGCACAAACTCCAAGGTGACCGGCCCGCCCACCTCACCAGTCACCAGCACGCCTGTACCACTCAATGGCGACGACGTGCGCGCACGGCGAGACGGGATCGCGGCTGGCGGCGACGTCACTGACAGTGCTCTGGGCGAGGGAAGCGAACGATGAACCTGTTTCCCCGTCCACAACGTAGAAAGCCGAGAGCGCCTCAAGATGGCACGGAGCCGACTGGAGGATCGTCTGCGGTGTCAGCGCGTGCGGGCGGTGTGGCTGCAGGCCGGGACATCAAGGGCTCAGCACTGGGAGACAACAGCCGGGTCACTTATATCGACAAACAGTTCGTGACCAGAGCTGACACGCCAGTGCAATGGCCGGTCGTGGTGGGAAGGGTGCCGGTACTGGCGTCGGCGTTCCAGCCGCGCGACGGCCTGCGCAATGCCATTGACGCGGCCCGAGGGCGCAACCAGAGCATTGTCCTGGCCAGCGGCAACACAGAGTCAGCTGAGACGGCCCGGTCGACGGCGGGAATCCGAACGTCGGTGCAGGTGATGTCCGGCGGAGGCGGAGTCGGGAAGTCGCAGCTGGCCGCAGCCTACGCCCGCGAGGCCATCCAAGCTGGCACCGATTTGCTGCTCTGGGCGCCAGCGAGCGACCTTCAGCAGCTCCTCACCGTCTACGCCCAAGCTGCACTCCTAGTTCAGGCGCCCGGCTGCACTGGATGCGATCTCGAAGCGGATGCGCGCGCCTTCGTCAGCTGGCTAGCCGCCACCGACCGTCGATGGCTGGTCGTCCTGGATGACATCACCGACCCGGATGCAATCGAGCCCTGGTGGCCGGACAGCCCCCGCGGCACCGGCTGGGCACTGGCTACCACCCGCCTGAAAGACCCGCGACTGACGGGCGGCGGCCGGACTCGGATCGACGTTGACGTCTACACGGCAGAAGAGGCCATCGCTTACCTAACCACCCGCCTAACCGAGGAGGGTAGGTCCCACCTTGTCGATGACGAGGTCCTCGTTCTCGCACAGGCCCTCGGGTACCTGCCTCTCGCCCTTGGGCACGCCGCTGCCTATATGATCCGCGAGGGCGCCCCCTGCCGTGCTTATCTCCAGCAGTTCACCGAACGCTCCGCGCGCCTTGACGATCTTTTTCCCCACTGGGCGGACACCGAACGCTACGGCCGGCAAATCACCACCACCCTGCTGCTTGCCCTCGACGCCACCGATCAAAGCCCTTTAGGCTCCCTGGCCCGTGCCGCCCTTCACCTCACGGCCGTCCTCGATCCCGAGGGACATCCAGCTGCCATGTGGGACACCTCCGTCTTGGCTTCCTATCTCACCGGGCGTCGTCTCACTTACTCGCCGAGGAGACGTGTCATGTGGCGTTGGCGGCGGACAGAGTTGCAGCCCGTCTCCGGTGACGAAGCGCGTGCGGCACTGAGGCTGCTGGACCGGTATGGACTGATCGCATACGACGGCTCTCTCGACGAACTTCGGGCCGTGCGGATCCATGCCCTCACTGCCCGCGCGGTACGCGAAACCGCTACGGCCGACCAGCGTCGCCTGATTGCGGTCGCGGCAGCTGAGGCTCTCGTCGACGTGTGGCCCGACCCTGACCAGACGCATTATGAGCTAGCTGGCGTGCTACGCGCCAATACCGATGTACTCAGCGCGCACGCCCGCAACACGCTATGGACGAGTGGCTGCCATACTGTGCTTTTTTACGCTGGCCGAAGTCTACTCAAGGCCCGCCTGGACAGTGCAGCCTTGGCCTACTGGGGAAACATGGTCATCGACAGTGAACGCATCCTGGGCAATGGCCACCCCGACACCCTGACCTCCCGGAATAACTTCGCCGCCTCATACCAGCAGGCCGGACGGACCAGCGAAGCCATCGAGCTACTGAAGCAACTCGTCACCGACCGAGAGGAGATATCAGGCGACGACCATCCGAAGACGCTTCTCTCCCGCGCAAACCTCGCCGCCTGCTATCAACAGGCCGGACGGGTCAGCGAAGCCATCGAGCTGTTGGAGCAAGTCGTCTCAGACACCGCACGTATCCTGGGCAACAACCACCCCGACACTCTGACCTTTCGCATCAATCTTGCCGCCTCCTACCAGGAGACCGGGCGGACCAGCGAAGCCATCGAGCTGTTGGAGCAAGTCGTTTCAGGCAGCGCAGGCATCCTGGGCGCCAACCACCCTCGTACTTTGATCGCCTGCGCCAAGCTCGCCAACTCCTACCAACATGCTGGCCGAATTCGCGAGGCTATCGAGTTGTCTGAGCGTGTTGTCGCCGACTACGGACGCATCCTGGGCAACAACCATCCTGATACCCTGGCCGCTTGTACTGATCTCGCTTCCTATTACCAGCATGCTGACCGGACCAGTGAAGCCATCGAGCTGCTGGAACAGTCTGTTGCCCTCCACGAGCAGCTGCAGAGCGAGGACCGCCTTGACACCCTGAACGCCCGCCTAGTCCTTGCCATCTCCTACCGACATGCAGGACAGACGAGCTCTTCCATTGAGCTATTGGAGAGGGTTGTCGCCGATAGCGAACGTGTCCTGGGTAAATATCACCCCGAAACTCTGAACGCCCGGGCCAACCTTGCCATTTCCTACCGGCGTGACGGACGAGCCAGCAAGGCCACCAGTCTCCTGGAACGGGTAGTCGCCGACAGCAAACGGGTCTTCGACAGCGGCCACCCTCAAATCCTGTCCTACCAAGGAAGCCTTGCCACCTCCTATTGGCAAGCAGGGCGAATCAGCGAAGCCATAGTGATCGAGGAGAAGGTAGCCACTGACTGCGAACGCATTCTGGGTGACAATCACATCCAAACGGTGACCGCACGCAACAATCTGGCCATTTCATACCATCAGGCGGGGCGGCTCAGCCAGGCCGTCGACTTGCTGAAAAAGGTAGTCGCCGACCGTGAGCGCCTGCTGGGCTGTGACCATCCAGATACGCTCGATGCGCGCGACGGGCTGGCCCATCTACTCGGCGAAGGCTGACCCTGGCTCCCCGCGATAGGGCGTACCAAGTCACGCCGGACGAGAACAGGGAGCCCCGGACCGTTGCCGAGGCTCCCTGTCGCATTGCACACCGCTGCCGCTCAGGCCTCAAGGGTGTCCAGGCGCAACCGGCGTGCGTCCGCGGCTGGTCGCTACACGCAGCACGTCTCGCAATGCACTGGTCAGTTGGGCAGCGAGAAGGTTCAGCTCCTCCGGGTCCTCGGTCTCGTCGTCGAGTACCTGATGCGAGTGCTCCAGCAGTTGGGACGCCATCCCGAGTTGGAAGGCCTCGATGTGGTCCGCCAGGCGGGAGACGTAGCCGCCTTGGTCATCGGTGCTCAAGTAGCACGGCTTGCCGTCCGGCCCTGCCCACGGGAGAAGTCTCAGTTCGTCGTGTGCCGTCATCCCCGTGTGCCCCTCTCGGTGATCTCGGCGCTGAGCGCTAGCGTGCCACTCGATGCCGACCCGCTCACCGCGTCACCTCTGGGCTGAGGCCGGCCGGGCGCCGCGTGGCACAGGCAATCGCAAGCCTCATAAATCAAGGGAAGGTCGACCGGCGCCAACTCCGGCGACGACTCCGCGCAGGCGTGATGCGTGCCGATCTGGCACGCAGTCGAGCGGTACGGGGTGGCCGAGGCTTCCGAGCCAAGGGCTTGCCGCCGTGATGGCATCACTGAACCCCCAGGAGGGTCGACCTGGCGTCGGCTGGGAGATAGGGAGCGAGGACGACCCTGGGTCGGCGTGCGCGCTCTTCATGCGCCAGTACATACGGACGGACAAGTGCGGTGTCCTCACCCCGGAGTGGCTGCCAGTGACCCGCCCTGTCGAGAGCCTGGCCCAGGACGACCGTCGACTCGTCGGCGAATGCAGCGGAAGCGGGAGCAAGCGTCGGCCGGGACGGCCGTAAGGGGCGGCGGTGCCTGCCCTTGGGGAAGTACCGCTCTCCGGCAAGCGAGGCGGCACGGCGGATACGGTTGAGCACGCTGGTCGGCTCCTATCGCTGATAGCTCGGTCCCCCGACGTCGCCCGTCGTGGGGACCGCTTTGTTTACGACCGCCCAGAGGGTGCGGTCGTTCAGGCTCGTGGCGAGAAGCCCGAACCGATCGGCCTCAGCCACTGCTTCCAGGACCTCCCGCCATAAGTCGGCGGTGAGTGATTCCGGTACCTCCGCCTCGATCGACGTGTGCCGGTCGTGCTCTTCCACGCGTGCGGGAAGCCCGAGGGCGGACAGCCGGGCAGCGATGGCTGCCGCGCGGACTCCCGAAGCGGGCACAGGGCAGCCTCCGTTAACCGGCGATCACTTTGAGTGAAGCTAGTTAACTAGGTTAGAGCTAGTGGACTAGATTTTCCATATGTCTGAGTAGCCGCCCTACCTCCGCATCGCCGACGAACTCCGGCGGCGGATCGCGGAGCACGCGTGGCAGCCGGGGGACCGGCTGCCCTCCCGCGCACAGATTGGCCAGGAGTGCGGCGTGGGCGAGAACGTGGTCCGCCGGGCCCAGGAGCTGCTGATCTCCCAGGGAGTGTTGGAAGGACGCGCCGGATCAGGGACCTACGTCGCCGAGCCCCGGGTGCGGGTGCGGGTCGTCCGGTCGTCTGCGCGCGAGCAGCCCGAGAAGTCGCCCTTCCGTGCCGATATGAAGGCTCTGGGCAAGCAAGGCGACTGGGAGAGCAGGACCGACGCCAAGGTGCCGGCCCCGGCAGACATCGCTACGCGGTTGGGCATCGCCGAGGGCGATCTGTGCGTCAGGACGGCATACGAGTTCCTGGCCGACGGCAGGCCAGTGCAGCTGTCGACGAGCTGGGAGCCGTACGACCTCACGGCAGGGACTCTCGTCGTTCTCCCCGAGGGAGGCCCGCACGCTGGGGCCGGTGTCGTGAACCGCATGACAGCGATCGGCGTCAACGTCAGCCACGCGGTGGAGCAGCCGGAGCCGCGTCAGGCGACCGCCGAGGAGGCCTCTCTTCTGGGCATCCAGAAGGCCGCCCTCGTCACGCACATCCGGCGGACGTACTACAGCGACGACGGGCGCCCCGTCGAGACAGCGGACATCGTCGTGCCCGCAGCTCACTGCGAGATCGTCTACGAGATTCCGATCAACCGGTAGCCGCAGGCCTGTCGAGGGCCGGGGGCTGCGGTGCTTCGGTCGTGTCCACGCCCGTCAAGGGGTGAGGGCGGTCAGCCCTGCCGCTCACTCGTGGCGGCGGCCCAACCCCACGCATGCTGCCCACAAGTGATCATCCCTGGGCCGTCTCTGGGCCGTCCGAGGGCGCCCGAGGCCACCCAACGGCGACCGACAGTGACAGGCGAGTCTCAGCCGTCCACCACAAAGACCCAGGTCAGGACGGCGCTGCTATACGCGTTTCCACCCAGCCCTGGCGGTACGGCAAGATGGGGTGTATCTGCCCACTGCCAGTTTCAAGCTGCCGGACGGTTTCTCTTGGCTGAGTTCATTTACACCATGCGCAAGGCGCGCAAAGCGCACGGCGACAAGGTGATCCTCGACGACGTGACGACCAGCTTCCTGCCGGGGGCGAAGATCGGCGTCGTCGGCCCGAACGGCGCCGGCAAGTCGACGATCCTGAAGATCATGGCCGGCATCGAGCAGCCGTCCAACGGTGACGCCTTCCTCACGCCCGGTTACACGGTCGGCATCCTGCTCCAGGAGCCCCCGCTGACCGAGGACAAGACCGTCCTGGAGAACGTCCAGGAGGGCGTCGCCGGGATCAAGGGCAAGCTCGACCGGTTCAACGAGATCGCCGAGCAGATGGCGACCGACTACACCGACGAGCTCATGGAGGAGATGGGCAAGCTCCAGGAGGACCTCGACCACGCCAACGCGTGGGACCTGGACGCCCAGCTGGAGCAGGCCATGGACGCCCTGGGCTGCCCGCCCGGCGACTGGCCCGTCACCAACCTGTCCGGCGGTGAGCGCCGCCGCGTCGCGCTGTGCAAGCTGCTGCTGGAGCAGCCCGACCTGCTGCTGCTCGACGAGCCCACCAACCACCTCGACGCCGAGTCGGTGAACTGGCTGGAGCAGCACCTGGCCAAGTACCCGGGCACCGTCGTCGCGGTCACCCACGACCGGTACTTCCTGGACAACGTCGCCCAGTGGATCTGCGAGGTCGACCGCGGTCGCCTCTACCCCTACGAGGGCAACTACTCCAAGTACCTGGAGACCAAGGCCGCCCGCCTCAAGGTCGAGGGGCAGAAGGACGCCAAGCGGCAGAAGCGGCTCAAGGAAGAGCTGGAGTGGGTGCGGTCCAACGCCAAGGGGCGGCAGGCCAAGTCCAAGGCGCGTCTGGCGCGCTACGAGGAGATGGCCGCCGAGGCCGACAAGATGCGGAAGCTGGACTTCGAGGAGATCCAGATCCCGCCGGGCCCGCGCCTGGGCAACGTCGTCGTCGAGGTCAACAACCTCACCAAGGGCTTCGGCGAGAAGCTGCTCATCGACGACCTCAGCTTCACCCTCCCGCGCAACGGCATCGTCGGGATCATCGGCCCGAACGGCGCCGGCAAGACCACCCTGTTCAAGATGATCCAGGGCATCGAGGAGCCGGACTCCGGCGCCATCAAGGTCGGCGACACCGTCAAGATCTCCTACGTCGATCAGAGCCGCGAGAACATCGACCCGAAGAAGACGCTGTGGGCCGTCGTCAGCGACGAGCTCGACTACATCAACGTCGGCCAGGTCGAGATGCCGTCCCGCGCCTACGTCTCCGCCTTCGGGTTCAAGGGGCCGGACCAGCAGAAGCCGGCGGGCGTGCTCTCCGGCGGTGAGCGCAACCGCCTGAACCTGGCGCTCACCCTCAAGCAGGGCGGCAACCTGCTGCTCCTCGACGAGCCGACCAACGACCTCGACGTCGAGACCCTCTCCAGCCTGGAGAACGCGCTGCTGGAGTTCCCCGGCTGCGCCGTGGTCGTCTCCCACGACCGGTGGTTCCTGGACCGCGTCGCCACGCACATCCTCGCCTACGAGGGCGAGTCCAAGTGGTTCTGGTTCGAGGGCAACTTCGAGTCGTACGAGAAGAACAAGGTCGAGCGGCTCGGCCCGGACGCGGCCCGTCCGCACCGCGCCACCTACAAGAAGCTGACCCGGGGCTGATCGATCTTGCGGCACATCTACCGCTGCCCGCTGCGCTGGGCGGACATGGACGCGTACGGCCACGTCAACAACGTGGTGTTCCTCCGCTACCTGGAGGAAGCCCGTATCGACTTCCTGTTCCGCCCGGAGAAGGACTTCAAGCAGGGGTCCGTGGTGGCGCGCCATGAGATCGACTACAAGCGGCAGCTCGTCCACCGGCACCATCCGGTGGACATCGAGCTGTGGGTCACCGAGATCAGGGCCGCCTCCTTCACCCTCACCTACGAGGTGAAGGACGGCGACCAGGTCTACGTGCGGGCCTCGACGGTGATCGTGCCGTTCGACTTCGAGGCCCAGCGCCCGCGCCGGATCACGGCCGAGGAACGGGAGTTCCTCAGCGAGTACACGGATGACGCCGAGGAGGAGGCCGTCGCGGCATGACGGCGCTCCACCTCGCCGACGAGGGGGAGGCTGCGGATCTCGCGGCCTTCCTCTCCAGGCTGCTCCACTACGACCGTGGGGCCGCGGTGCGGCTGCAGGCCGCGGGCACCGCACTGGCCGTCTTCGGACGGCCCCCGTCTTTCGAGGTGCTCGCCGTGCGGGCGGTGCGGCTGGCGAAGCCGTACGAGAAGGGCCTGGAGGCCACGCTGGACGTGACCGTGTCCGCCGGTGAGTTCCTGGAGACGGTGGACGAGAAGGCCGGCACGGTCGTCGTGCCGGGCGCGGTCACCGGGCCGCCGTGGGCGGGTGTGCTGCCGCCCCGTGGCGGCTGGCGCAGCGAGCCGGGGCTGCCGGAGCCGGACGCCCTGCGGTCCCTCGTCGCCGCCGTCGTCGCCGAATTCCGCAGCCGTACGCAGGAGTTGCCCTCGGAGCAGCGGACGCGGGCCGAGCTCGACCGGATCGGACGAGACATCTGGTCCCGCACGGTCGGGGACACCCGGCTGCCCGTGCGGGCCGTGCACGCGGCGCAGTCCCTGGGCTTCCTGCGGCCCGGGGCGCCGCTCGGGCTGTTCTCGTCGGGCGCGTGGCTGAGGCTGCGCACGCCGTACGGGTCCATCGCCGTACGACGTGCCGGGCTCGGGGCGCTGGACGTCAGCGTGCGCTGACCGGCGCCTCGACGGCCGTCAGCCCGCGGTGTTGATCATGGAGGCGGCCGCGTAGGTCAGGTAGTTCCACAGCGTGTGCTCGTGTTCCTCGGACAGCCCGAGCTCCTCGACGGCGACCCGCATGTGCTTCAGCCACGCGTCGTGCGCCGCGCGGTCGACCGCGAAGGGCGCGTGCCGCATCCGCAGCCGCGGGTGGCCGCGGTTCTCGCTGTACGTCGTGGGGCCGCCCCAGTACTGCATGAGGAACAGCGCGAAGCGGTCCTCGGCCGGGCCCAGGTCCTCCTCGGGGTACATGGGCCGCAGCAGCGGGTCCTCGGCTACTCCCTGGTAGAAACGGTGGACGAGCCGGCGGAAGGTCTCCTCCCCGCCGACCTGCTCGTAGAAGGTCTGCTCCTGAAGCGTGCCGCGCCGAATCTCATTCACGCGCTCCATGGTCTCAGACGCCACGGCATAGGACTCAAGACCTAGGGCCTGTCGTTTGGATCAGGCCGCAGACGCGGGGCCTGGCACGCACATCTGCCGCGTTGTCGTCGGTTGCCGACGCTCCGCGTCGACGCCCTCCTCCGCCTTGCAGCTGCACGCACCAGGCCCCGCTCACCGGCCGGCACCTCTTCGTGCCGTACTACTACGTCGGTGTCGCGGGCGGCTACGAACGCCGCTGGGGCGAGAGCACCGACCCCGAGGCGCGCGAGCGGTGGATGCGGGGCGCCTACGAGGACACCCCGCTGGCCACCCGGCTGCGCGACGGCGAGCTGCTGTCCTCCAGCAGCCAGCCGTCCCTGATGGCGGACATGCTGGCCGCGCTGGGCGTCGCGGAGGGCCACACGGTCCTGGAGATCGGCGCCGGCACCGGCTACAACGCGGCGCTGCTGGCGCATCGGCTGGGCGACGACAAGGTCACCACCGTGGACCTCGACCCGGAGATCACCGAGTCGGCCCGCCGGCACCTGGCAGCCGCCGGGTACCACCCGGTCGTCGTCACCGGCGACGGCGCCCGGGGCGTGCCGGAGCGCGCCCCGTTCGACCGGATCATCGCCACCTGCGCCCTGGGCGGCGTCCCGCCCGCCTGGGTCGCCCAGAGCCGCCCCGGCGGCCGGATCCTCATGCCGCTCGCCACCGGCCTGATCATGCTGACGGTGACGGACGCCGGGCACGCCGAGGGGCGCTTCCTGCACACGCCCGCCTACTTCGTGCCGCTGCGCGGCGCGGGCCGGCCCGGGGGCGAGCCGGTCCAGCTGGGCGGGGTGCCGCGCCGGGCGCGCGAGGACGACCTGTTCCGTTTCCTGCTGGCCCTGACCCGCGACAGCCTCGACCCGCAGGAGGCGCACGCGTTGTGGGAGCAGGAGGGCAGGCCGCAGCGCGAGCGCTACGGCATCACCGTCAGCGGCGAGAGGCAGTGGGCCTGGCTGGACGACCCGGAAGGGCCGTATGCCTGGCCCCTCCCGTCGTGACGTCGCGCTGCGGCCGGGATCAGCCGCGGCGGATCGTGATGGTCGTCCAGGCGCCCACGTGCACCCGGTCGCCGTCCTGCAGCGGGACGGGGACGAAGGGCTGGATCGGCTCGTCCGAGCCGTTGACCGTCGTGCCGTTCGTCGAGTTCTGGTCGACGACCGCCCAGCTGCCGTCCGGCTGCTGCACCAGCACCGCGTGCTGGTGCGAGACGCCCGGGTCCTCCGGCGGCGTCGACAGGTCGATGTCGGGAGTGTCGCCGGTGGAGTGCCGGCGGCGGCCGATCGTGAGCTGGTTGCCGGTGAGCGTGCGCTGCTGCTCGGGCGAGTACGCGGGCAGGTTCAGGCCCGCGGCCTCGGGGCCGGAGCGCTGCATCATCGCCATGAAGTAGTCGCGGTCCGGGCCGATGGTCGCGGTCCACGTCGCCGGTCCCTGCGGCGCCTGGGGCTGCTGCGGGAAGCCGCCGGGTCCGGGCGGGGCCTGCGTCGCACCGGGCTGCGGGTAGCCGTAGCCGCCCTGGCGGGGGCCGCCCTGGCCGCCCGGGCCGGACGTCGGCGGGGAGATCACCCAGTCGTCGTCACCGCCGCCGAAGGACGGACCGCCCTGCTGCGGGGGCCGCTGGGTCTCCTGCGGGAATCCGGGCGGGGCCGGCGGGCCGGACTGGTGGAAGGCCTGCGGAGCACCGGGGCCACCCGGGCCTCCGGGACCGGGACCACCCGGGCCACCGGGACCACCCGGGCCGGGAGGGCCGCCGAAGCCACCGGGGCCACCCGGGCCGCCGGGTCCGGGCGGGGTCGGGGCACCGCCGGGCTGCGGGTAGCCGTAGCCACCGCCCTGAGGGCCACCGGGGCCGCCGGGGCCACCCGGGCCGGGGCGGCCGGACGGGTCGCCGCCGAACGGCGGGATCGGCTCGGCCGGGCGGTTCACCTGCGACGGGCGGGAGCCCTGGTACTCGTAGGAGTCACCGCCGCCGTACGACGGGCCGGGCGGGCCCTGCCGGCCCGGTGGCTGGAAACGCACGCCGGGGCCGGGCGGCGGGGCCGCGGGGGTGTACGACGTCGCCGTGTTCGTAAGGAAGTTCCACCGGCACTCTTCGCAGAACGGGGCGCCGCCCTCACGGGGCGTGCGGCACTGCGGGCAGAGCTCCGGCTCGGCGTTCGGTACGGCGGACAGGTGCGGCGGGCGTCCACCGGGCTGGCCGCCGGGGCCCTGCGGGCCGCCCTGGCCGGGCGGGGGCGGGAAGCCGTAGCCACCGGGCGGCGGCGGGGGAGGAGGCGGAGGCACGGCACCCGCCATGCGGTGACCGCAGACCTCGCACCAGTCGTCGGAACCCGACTGGTGTCCGTTCGGGCAGGTCGGCATGTCGGCGCGTCCCTCCTTCGATCTCTTCCAGGTCACTTCTTCACGCGAACAGTCTTGGTGGACCGGGTTTCGAGCGTCATCTCGTCAGCCTCCGCGACCTTCGCCTTCAGTCGCACAGTACCGGTCGCGGCATCGACCACGTCCACCACCTTCGCAAGCAGTTTCGCAGTATCCGCGTTCCCGGAGGCACTCGCGAGCTGAACGGCCCGGCCCAGTTTGGCCGTTGCTCCGTCCATATCGCCTGACTTACGAAGATCCAGCCCTTGTTGGATGACTTGTGCCAGTTCGGCCTGCCCGGTGTAGTGGGCGACCTGAGGATTGATCGACGTCGAGGCGACCATGTCGTCCGTCCACACGGCCCGCACCAGACCCTGCGCGCCGAGGTTCTGGACGCTGCCGTCGGGCTGCGGAATGACCAGGGAGATCCGGCCCGCCAGCATCTCCCGCCCGATGCCCGCGACCGGGACCTCGACGCAGACGTGGTAGTCACGGGACTCATCTCCCCAGGAACCGAGGGGGTAGTCGCCGGCGCGCGGGCCCGCCTCGGTGCGCCGGCCGGTCAGGTCCTCGACCGTCGGCGCGACCTGCTTGACGAACTTCACGGTCGTGTCGACCGGGGTCCACAGCCGCAGCGAGACGTCCGCGACCTCCTTGCCCATCGCCGTCTCCATCATCCGCGTGAAGTCGGCGGCGAGCGCGGCCGGATCGGCGACGATGTCGGCGGTGCCGAGCAGGGCGGAGGCGATCCCTGTGACTTCTTTCACTTCCCAGTCCGTGCCCACGCCGCGCGCGTCACACGTGAAGCGCCCGGCGCACGCGTCGAGCGCGGCCTTCAGGTCCTGGGGCGATTCGTGCTCGTTGCGGCCGTCGGTGAGCAGGATGCCGTGCCGGATCGCGACGTCAGCGGAGGACAGCAGGCGGTCGGCCAGTTTCAGCCAGGTGCCGATGGCCGTGCCGCCGCCCGCGCTGAGCGAGCGCAGCGCATGCTTGGCCTGCTCGCGGGTGGTGGCGTCGGCGACCGCGACGCGCCCGCCGCCCGGGTAGATCTCCTTCGCCACGTGGGTCCCGCCGATCACCGCGAAGTGCACGCCGTCGCGCAGGGTGTCGATCGCCGCGGCCGTGGCGTCGCGAGCGTTGCGCATCTTGGTCGGCGGGTAGTCCATCGACCCGGAGCAGTCGACCATGATCGCCACGGCCGCGGACGGGCCCTGGCCGGGCGAGTAGAGGTGGGGCGCCGCGACCGCGCTGCCGATCGTGCCGCCGCCGGTCGCCGTCACCGTGACGATGGCGTTGACCTCGCCGGCGCCCTCCGGCAGGTACTCGTTCTGGTACACGTCCACCGAGAACTGGGGCACGTTCGACTTCGAGAAATTGGCCATGCCTGCTTCGATCCCCCTCCAAAGCCCCCGCCGCGGCGGGGTGATGACGGTAGGCGGACCGGTCCCCTCCGGTCCGCCGAGGCGTCCGGCGTACGTGGCCTCAGGCCGATCCTGCCCCCTGGGGCACGGCCGGGAACGGCACGAGCGCCACTGTTACGTTGTCGTGGCCCCCGCCGTCCAGGGCGTGGCCGACGAGCACCCGGGCGCTGTGCAGCGGATGCGTGGCCGCGTCGAGCGGGACGACGCGGGCCATCTCCTCGGCCGCCTCCGCGTAGTTCCACAGGCCGTCGGTGCAGACGACGACCACGCCGGGCCGGTCCGGCTTGAACGCGGCGGTGTGCGGTTCCAGTTCGTAGGCGTCCGCGCCGAGCCAGCCGGTGATCGCGTGGGCGCGCTCGTCGGCGTAGGCCTCGGCCTCGTTCATCAGGCCCGCGGCGACCATCTGCGCGGCCCAGGAGTCGTCCTCGGTGAGCCGGGCCGGGGGAGCGCTCCGGTCGACCGGGACCCAGTAGGCGCGGCTGTCGCCGACCCAGCCGACGATCAGCAGCCCCGACGTCACCACGGCGCCGACGATGGTGCAGGCGGGCGCGTTCTGGTGGGGGGCCTGCTCCAGGGCCGTGGCGGGCTCCGCGGCGAGCGAGTTGACCGCGCGCGAGGCGGCCAGGATCGCGTCGTGCATCGCCTGCTGCGGGTGGGTGCCGCGCGGCAGGGCCGCCAGCAGCGTCTCGCCCGCCGCCTTCGACGCCGCCGCTGAGGCGTCGTCGGGGCGGGTCGCCGAGGAGACGCCGTCGCAGACGATCGCGACGGAGGCGGGGGAGCCGTCGGGCAGCGTGGTGGTGCCGATGGCGAACGCGTCCTCGTTGCGGTGGTGGCGCAGACCGCGGTCGCTGACCGCGGCCAGGGGGCCGGACTCCTGCTCCATGTGGTCCCGTTCGCGCGGCTGGGCGTGGCCGCAGTTCTCGCAGTAGCCGTCGTCGTCCACGCGGCCGGCCCGGCAGGCGACGCAGACCTTGCCGCCGGCGCCCGCGGCCTGGGCCGCCGGCTCGGCGGACACCCGTGGGTCCGGCGCCTGGAGGAGGTACTCGTCGGGCTGTGTCTGATAGATCTCCGGCGACACCGCGGCCCCGTCGGGCTGCCGCGGCCGGTCGAACCGCACGCCCGCGGCCGCGGCCGGCGGGGCACTCGGTGGCGGGGGCGGCTGAGGCGGCAGGGCCGAGCCGCCCGAGTCCGTGCCCGGCAGGTCCGTCGGCAGGTGCACCGCCTCCGGGGCTCCCGTGCCGTCCGGCCCGGGGGCGGGCCAGGCCGCGCCGCCGGGGGGCGCCGCCGGGGGCTCGGGATACCCGCCGGCCGGAGCACCCTGGCCGGGCACCGAGCCGTTCATGGTGATGGTCGGGTTGTCCTGCGGCCGCTCCGGCACGGCGGACAGGTCGTATCCGCACGCGCCGCAGAAACGGTCACCCGATTCGAGGGGTTCCTCGCAACTCGGGCAGGCGGACAACTGGGGCATCTGCGACATCAACTACACCCACGTCCGGGGGCGGTAACGATTGGCACGTTCCACCAGGTCGATCCTCTCCTCGCCGCCCCGCGCCAGCCGGGCCAGCGTGCGGTACGAGCGTTCCAGGCCGAAACGCAGGCCCCGCTCGTCCAGGCCGCTGCCGAGCAGCGTCCGTCCCCCGGCGGCGGGAGGGGCGGAACCCTGGCCCCCGGAGAGTACCCAGTCCAGCGCGCAACCGAGGACTTCGGCCGACAACTGTTCCCGCCGCGCCGGATCCAGACCGTACGCCTCCAGCGCCTCGACCTGCGCGGCGGCCGCCGTGAGGTCCCCCAGGAAGGCCGCGTCGTTGGCGCTCGCCGTGCGCTGCCGCAGTCGCGCCCGCACGGCCGCCACCCGGGCGGCCGTGTAGTGGATGGAGGACTCCGGGACCGACTCCAGCGTCCGTACGGCGCCGTGCCGGTCCCCGGTCGCCAGCTGGACGCGGGCCAGGCCGAACGCGGCGCTCACATAGCTCGGGTCGGCCGACCACACCAGCCGGTAGTACTCGGCGGCGTTGTCGAGCTGGCCCAGCACTTCGGCGCACAGGCCCAGCGCCAGCTTGGGCGCGATCTCACCCGGGAAGGCGTCGTAGATCGCGTCGAAAGCCAGCGCGGCGCCCTCGTCGTCGCCCGTGACCAGCGCGGCCACGCCCCGGTACCAGACCACCCGCCAGTCGTCGGGCCGCTCGCCCTCCAGCGCGACCAGCGCCTGCAGTGCGGCGGCCGGATCGCCGGTCTCCAGCCAGGCTCGGATCTGCCGCAGCCGGGTCTCGATCGACGGGGCCGGAGCGGCGGCCAGGGCGCCGAGCAGTTCCGCGGGCGCCGAGGTCATCAGCCCCGCCAGGAAACCGGCGTTGGGGTCGGTCGGGTCGACACGCGGAACGGGCAGGGCGAACGCGGCGGAGGCGGTGTCCACGGCCTTGACGAGGCTGTGCGCCGGCCCGGGCCGCTGCGGGTCGGGCAAGACGGCGGGAGCGCCGGCACGAGCCCGGGCCCGCACCACCCGGGCCCCCAGGCGGGACACCTCGCCGTCCAGCCTCGGGAACAACTCCGTGTCCGTCACCCGTAGTTCCGGGCCGAACAGCGTGGACAGGGCCGGGCGGGCGCGGCCCGTCTGGAGGGAGACGACCTCCCGCAGCACACCCGTCAGCTGCTCGGTCATCTCCTGCGCGGAGGCGAACCGGCGGGCCGGGTCGGGGTCCGTGGCACGGACCAGGAGCCGGTAGAACGACTCGTACTGCCGGAACACCTCGATGTGGTCCGGGTCGGGCAGGGAGTCGGCGTAGACGTTCGTGTAGCCCTGGAAGTCGAAGGTCAGGACGGCGAGGGTGCGCGCGACCGTGTACAGGTCGCTCGCCACCGACGGGCCCGCCTCGGCCACCTCGGGGGCCTGGTAGCCGACCGTGCCGTAGATGGCCGACTCCTCGTCGTCCATCCTGCGCACCGCGCCCATGTCGATCAGCTTCAGCTGGTCCTCGGTCTGGATCGCGTTGTCGACCTTGAAGTCGCAGTACAGCAGGTTCCGGCTGTGCAGGTGCCCGAGCGCCTCCAGCGCCTCGATGCCGTACGCGCAGGCCTGCTCCACCGGCAGCGGGTCGCGCCTGCCCTGGGCGGTGCGGCGGGCGTTGGCGATCTCCTTCAGGGACTTGCCGCCGACGTACTCCATGACGATGTAGCCGTCGAGCGAACCCGTGCGCTGGTCCAGGTGCTCCACGAAGTTGTAGATCCGCACGATGTTGGCGTGCTCGATCTCCGCGAGGAAGCGCCGCTCGGAGATCGCCGCCGCCATCGCGTCCTGGTCGCCCGTGTCCAGCAGGCCCTTGAGAACCACCCAGCGGTCCGAGACCGCCCGGTCGACGGCGAGGTAGATCCAGCCCAGCCCGCCGTGCGCCAGGCAGCCGACCACCTCGTACTGGCCGTGCACCACGTCCCCGGCCCTCAGCTTCGGCACGAACGAGTACGGATGGCCGCACTTCGTGCAGAAACCCTCCGTACGGCCCGGCCGGTCGCCGCGCGCCCGGCCCACCGGGGCGCCGCAGTCGGAGCGCGAGCAGAACCGCTTCCGCTCGGGCACCTCGGGGTTGTCCAGGACCATCTCGCGCGGGTCGGGCCGCGGGATCGGCGGCACCTGCACCAGACCCGCGCCCAGCCGGCCCCGCGACCCGGAACCCGCGGTCGAACCGGAGCTGCGCACCGACACCGAGCGGCCCGTCGACTTGCCCGACAGGGACCGCGACAGGCGCCCCGACACCGAGCGGCGCGACTTCGACGACTGCGACGACGTCCGCGAACTGCGGCCGCTGGAGCGGGAACTGCCGCTGCCGGCCGACCCTCGGGAGCCGCCCCTGCCGCCGGCGGTGATGCCGGTGGGAGGCGAACCGACCTCGCCGTTCGCGGCGACGACCGGGGCCAGACCACAGGTGTCGCAGTACAGCTCGCCGCCGCCCACGTCCTCGTACGTGCCCTCGCAGGCGGGGCGCTGACAGGTGCGCGGCGGCGCGCCGGGCGGCTCCTGCGGTGCCTGACTCATGGACTCCCCCTCGTCGCTCATGCGCCCGGCCCCCTCCGGTCGTCCTCCGGCACGCTCTGCCCCGGCACGCCTTGCCCCGGCACCCGCGGGCCGCCCAGCAGCTCTGCGGCCGCGTGCTGGTACCGCAGCACCGCCTGCTCGGCGGCGCGCAGGTCGCACGGGGCGCTCCACAGCATGCGGCGCGCCTTCTCGTACCGCTCCACCAGCAGCGTGTCCTCGGCGAGGCCGTGCCGGGCGACCTTCGCCTTGTACGCGTCCAGCCGGCCGCGCAGCTCGGCGCGGACCGCCAGTGGGGCGGTGACCGCGGTCAACGACTCGCGGGCACGGAGCAGTTCGTCCTCGGCCTTCTGCTCCAGCGACTCCAGCAGCGGGGACAGCCGGTGCCACTGCGCCTGCCTGCGGTACTCCGCGGCCGCCGCCAGCTGCTCCTGGAGCACCGTCGGCGGGCCGCTGACGACCGGCACCTCCGTCGCCGCGATCTTCGCCAGCACCTCGCCGCGTGCCGTGCGCGCCTCGGCCAGCGTGCGGTCCGCGCGGCTGAGGAGGTCCCGCAGCTTCACGATCCGCTTCTCGGCGTCCTGCCGGACGGTCAGTACGGCGTCGATCTCACGGCGCACGTCGTCCAGGGCACGCGCCTCGCGGTCGTACACCGTCGTGTCCGGCCGGCCGCCGCCCGGCGCCGAACTGCCCTCCGCGGCCACCCAGAACGCCAGCGGGTCCGAGACGACCTGCTCGCGCAGCTTCGTCAGTATCCGCGTGATGCGCTCCAGGTCGTCGCCCGCGGGGTGCTCGCCGGGGCGGACGCCGACCGAGTGCGCCAGCCGCCGGGTTCGCTGGAGTTCCGCCGCGAGCAGGTCGATCCGGGCCGGCAGCGCCGACCAGACCGCGTCCGCCGCGACCACCATGTCCAGGCTCGTCGCGTACAGCTCGTTCATCCGGTCGACGAGGGTGGTCAGCGAGTAGCGCTCGCTGAGTTTCGTCGGACTGCCGTGCAGGGTGGGGGCGTTGGCCGTCGCCGTGGCGCTGCCGGCGACGGTGACCGAGTCGCCGTTCAGCAGTTCCGTCAGCTCCACCAGGTCCTCGCGGCTGGACCAGCGGCGGCGGGAGCGGATGTCGCGGGCGGAGCGCAGCGCGTCGGTGTACGCGTCGAAGTACGTCCACAGCAGCGTGATCGACGCCTCCGTGGCCGTCCAGCGCTCCTGGGTGACGCCGGTGAGCTCGGCCCCCTCCAGGAGTCTGCGGCCCGCGTGGTCCTGCAGGGCGAGGAGCGAGGTCTCGATCGCCTCGTGCTCCGCGCCGAGCCGCGCCAGCGCACGGTCCACCTCGTCCCGGTCCATCACCGGCCCGGTGGGTCCCGTGACGCCCATCGATCACCTCTCGCTGCTGTTGTGCCCGTCGGGGGGTTCTTCGCCGTTGTCCGGTCGGGTGCCGGACGTCAGCTCGTGCGGAGGTACTGCGGTGCCGGTGGTTCCGACTTCTTCGCATCCTTGCCCAGTGTGGCCGACAGCCATTGGTCGTACGACGCCTGCCAGCCGTTCCCCGTGTCCTTGCGGTAGTCCACCAGGATCTGGTTGACCCGGCGTACCAGATCGTCCGCGTCCTTCTTCATCGCCACGCCGTAGTACTCGGCAGTGAAGGCGTCACCCTTGAGCTGGACCGTCGGATCCTGTGCCGCCTGGCTCGCCGCGAGCGCGCCGTCGGTGACCACGGCGTCGACCTCGCCGAGCTGGAGCCGCACCAGGCAGTCGAGTTGGTTCGGCACGGTGGTGGAGATGTCGGTACTGGCCGGGAGGCCGCCGTCCTTCTTGTCCGCCTCCAGCGTGGAGTACGCGGTGGAGCCCGCCGCCGTGCAGATCCTGCGGCCGGCGAGCGTGTCGTCGTAGCCCTTGACGGGGGAGGACTTCGGGGCCAGGACCTGCTGGCCCGTCTTGAAGTAGGGCGCGGAGAAGGCGACGTCGGCGATGCGGTCGCAGTTGATCGTCATCGTGCGGACGACCATGTCCACGCGGCCGTCCTTGATGGCCGGGATGCGCTGGTCGGTGGGGATCGCCTTGAACTGCACGGCGTCCGGGTCACCGAGTATGTCCTCGGCGATGCGGTGGACCAGGTCGATGTCGAAGCCTTCGAGCTCGGCGGTCTTGCCGCTGTTGGGGTTGCGGTAGCCCCAGCGGTAGCTGTTCTGGTCGACGCCGACGATCAGTTTGCGCTTCTCGCCCTCGCGGTTCTTGATCGCCCGGATGGTGTCGCCGTCGGCGGAGGAGGGGGAGAGGGTCTGCTTCTCGGGGGCCTCGCAGTCCTCTTCCGCCGCCGTCCGGGCGGTCTGGGTGGTCGCGGTGGTGTTCTGGGCGGACGTCGTGTCCGTGGTGAGCGGCAGGCAGAGGGCCACCAGCGCCACCAGGGCGCACACGACTGCCATCGCGGTCACTCCGCCCCAGCCCCTGAGCGCGTCTCGCACGGTCGTTCCTCCCTTCGCCCCCGGCCCGTTCACCGGTACTCCGAGAGCCTGCGGCCGATGCCCAGGACCGAGCCGGCGGCGCCCAGCACCGCCAGGACGGCCGCGCCGGCCGGCATGCCCGTCAGCGCGTCGAGGCCGTCGCCGGCCGCGCGCTTGAACTCCGTCTCCTCGTGCGCCAGTGCCGTGCGCAGGTTCTCGTCGACGCTGTCGAAGCACTCGCCCGTCGCGCCCTTGGTGCCGATGACCCTGTCCAGCGCCTGCTGGTAGTTGCCGTTCTCGTCCTGCTCGCGGGCCGCGGTGTGGCGCTTCTTCCACTCCGTCATGTTGCCCACGGCGGCGGTGACGGGGCGCTCGCCCGAGGTGTCGTCGGCGAGCTTCTCCGCTGCCGCCAGGTGTGCGGCCAGGGCCTTGATGTCCCTGCCGAAGTCGTAGTCGTAGGCGTCGTAGGTGTCTTCGCCGATCTTCTTCGTCTCGGCGCCGCGGGCCACCAGGGTCAGGTTCTCGTTGCCCCGGGCCTTGAGGGAGGCGATGCGCGCGTCGTGCAGGACGTTCAGGGAGCGGACGCCGTGGTCGTAGGAGTCGTCCAGGCTCGCGCGGGCGATGGTGTGGCCGACGACCAGCCAGAGGAGGACGACCGTGGCCGTGGCCGTGGCGGCGACCAGGCCGTGGTTCAGGACCCTGTTCGTGCGCTGGTAGTTGCGGTGCTGGGCCCATGCCAGGGCGGCCAGGGCGGCGACGCCGAGGGCGATGGCGGCCCAGGGGTAGGGAGTGGCGCTCGCGTAGTCCGAGCTGAGGCGCTGGTTCTCCTTCTTGTAGAGGTCCTCCGCCGCCGGGAGCATCTCCTTCTGCATCTTTTCGTTGGCGTAGCGCAGGTAGGCGCCGCCGACGGGGAATCCCTGGCGGTTGTACGTGCGGGCGCGCTCCACCAGGCCCTTGTACTCCGGGAGGAGTCTGTTGAGTTCGGCGATCGTCGCCGTGGACGGGGAGCCCGGTTCGGCGTTGGCGGCGGCGTTGACGAGCTTCTCGGCGGCCGTGCGGATGTCCCGCTCGTAGCGGTCGCGGGTGGCGGCCGACTCCTGGCCGCCGGCGAGGAAGCCGCTGGAGGCGGCGGTGTTGGCGTCCGCGAGCGAGCGGTAGATGTCGGCGGCGTCCGAACTGAGGGGCTGGCTGCGGGTGAGGACGTCGTCGGCGGCGGCCGCGCGGTCGGTCATCTGCCAGGCGGTGACGGCGCCGAAGGCGATGACCAGGAGGGCGAGGAGGGCGCCGATGATGCGCAGGCGGCCGGGTTCGGTGGTGGCGGCGGCACGGAGCTGGTCGAGGCCTTCGGCGAAGGCGGTGCGGCGGGGCGCGGCCGGGGGCGCAGAGGGCACCGGGGTGTTCTCGGGGGGCCGGGCCGGGGGTGCCGCCTGGGCCGGGACCGCCGGCAGGACGGGCAGGCCCGGGCCTGGTGGTGGCGGGCTGCTCTTCGGCGTGTACGTCACTGTGACCTCCCCCATGGTCATCCGTCGCCGCAAGTATCGCTGCCGGGACTGACATCCGCACCGGCCTTGCCCTGATCTTGATCGGATCGCAGCGTGGAGCGTGCCTCGCGCCCCCTTGCACCACCCCTTGCTCAGGAACACGTGCGGGGAGGTGGTTCGGTTCCCGTGGGTGGGGGCGCGCCTTCGCCTTCCGCCGGGTGGTTGGGCCGGGGCCGCGCCGGGGGGTGTCCGTCCTCGGAACGGCGCGATGGGCCCCCATACCGACTGACTGGCGTTGACGCGCCAACCGCTGCGGGCGGACACCCCCCGACACGTCCCCTGCTCGCCGTACGCGGGTGCGGGTCCGCGCCGCCTGCGGGCATGCGTGTGCTCCCTCGCGCGTGCCCACTCTGTCCAGGCCCAGCAGCGCCGCCCCCAGCACCGGGCTCGCCGTCACCACCTGGGGGACCGCCTTGGGAGCGCGCTCCGTGAGCAAGTGGGTGATGTGGTCGTTCAATTGGGGATGACGGGCCGCCAGGACGCCGCCGCCCAGGAGGACCGGGGTCTCCTCGGACAGGAGGTCCAGGCGGGTCAGGGCGACGACGGCCATGGCGACCACCTCCTCGGCCTGGCGTTCCACGACCGCCCGGGCGACCGGGTCACCGCCGGAGGCCGTCGTGAAGAGGACCGGGGTCAGCTCGTGGCGCCGGAGGGGCGGGATGTCCTCCAGGTGCAGGGCCTCGATCAGGGCGTACACGGTGGGCAGGCCGAAGTGGGCGGGGAGGGTGCGGGCGAGGGCGGTGGGGGCGCCGCGGCCGTCCTCCGCCCGGGAGGCGTGCCAGAGGGCCTCCTCGGACAGGCCCCAGCCACCGCCCCAGTCGCCCGAGACCCGGCCGAGGGCCGGGAAGCGGGCGGTGCGGCCGTCGGGGCGCATCCCCACGCAGTTGATGCCCGCGCCGCAGACGACCGCCACGCCCCGAGGTTCGGTGACACCGGCCCGCAGGATCGCGAAGGTGTCGTTGCGGACGGTCACCGTCGTGCCCCATGAGCGGGCGTGCAGCGCCGTGGCCAGTTGCTCCTCCTCGACGGGGAAGTCGGCGTTCGCCAGGCACGCCGAGACGTGGGTGACCGAGGTGAGCCCGGCGGTGGTGAGGGCCCGTGTCACCGTCTCGGCCAGGTCGTCCATCGCCCTGTCCACGCCCACGGCCGGCGGACGGAAGCCGCCCCCGCGTGCCGTGGCCAGGACCTCTCCGTCCGCCGTCACGATGGCGACATCGGTCTTGCTGTTGCCCGCGTCGATGGCGAGGACGGTCAGGCCCACGCGAGGTGCTCCCGGTTGTGTGCGATCAGCCGGTCGGTGAGCGTCTCGGCGTACGCGTACTGGCCGATGAGGGGGTGGGAGAGGAGGGCGCGGAAGACGCGGTCCCTGCCGCCGTTCAGGGCGGCTTCGAGGGCCAGGTGCTCGTAGGCGGTGACGTCGGCCATCAGGCCCGCGTAGAGGGGGTCGACCGGGTGTACGGGGAGGGGGGTTGCGCCCTTGGCGCCCACGGCCGCCTGGACCTCGATCACCGCGTCGTCGGGCAGGAAGGGGAGCGTGCCCCGGTTGTACGTGTTCACCACCTGGTACGGCGTGCCGCCGCCGCCCAGCAGGGCCGCGGCCAGGTCCACCGCCGCCTCCGAGTAGAAGGCACCGCCCCGCCCGGCCAGCAGCTCCGGCTTCTCGTCCAGCGCCGGGTCGGCGTACAGGGCCAGCAACTCGCGTTCCATGGCCGCCACTTCGGCCGCCCGGGACGGCTTGGTCCGCAGCTCCCGTACGACTTCGTCGTGCGCGTAGTAGTAGCGCAGGTAGTAGGAGGGGACCACGCCCAGGGTGTCGAGCAGGGGGCGGGGCAGGCGGAGGTCGGCCGCGATCCGGTCGCCGTGTTCGCCGAGCAGCTGCGGCAGGACGTCCTCGCCCTCCGGGCCGCCCAGGCGTACCGCCGTCTCCCAGGTCAGGTGGTTGAGGCCCACGTGGTCCAGGTGGATCTCGCAGGGCGCGACCGACAGCAGCGCAGCGAACTTGCGCTGCAGGCCGATCGCCACGTTGCACAGGCCCACCGCCTTGTGGCCCGCCCGGAGCAGGGCGCGGGTCACGATGCCGACCGGGTTGGTGAAGTCGATGATCCAGGCGTGGGGGTTGGTGCGGCGGACGCGGTCCGCGATGTCCAGGACGACCGGGACCGTGCGCAGGGCCTTCGCCAGGCCGCCGGCGCCCGTGGTCTCCTGGCCCACGCAGCCGCATTCGAGGGGCCAGGTCTCGTCCTGCTGACGGGCCGCCTGGCCGCCGACGCGGAGTTGGAGGAGCACCGCGTCCGCGCCGTCGACCGCCTCGTCGAGGTTGTCCGTCGTGGTGATGCGGCCCGTGTGGTCCTGGCGGGTGAAGATGCGGCGGGCCAGGCCGCCCACCAGTTCCAGGCGGTCCTGGGCGGGGTCCATCAGGACCAGTTCCTCGATGGGCAGGGTGTCCCTCAAGCGGGCGAAGCCGTCCACGAGTTCGGGGGTGTAGGTCGAGCCTCCGCCGACCACGGTGAGTTTCACTGAGGGGTCCCTCGCTTCCAGGCGCCCGGGACGACGATCATCGGCCGGGGGTCCGGGGGTTGGCCCCCGGGGAGATGCTGCATGTACGTCTAACCCTTTACTCCGGTGAGCGTGACGCCCTCGACGAACGCCTTCTGGGCGAAGAAGAACACGAGGATCACGGGGGCCATGACCAGCACCGTGGCGGCCATGGTGAGGTTCCAGTCGGTGTGGTGTGCGCCCTTGAACGACTCCAGGCCGTAGGAGAGCGTCCAGGCGCCCGGGTTCTCCGAGGCGTAGATCTGGGGGCCGAAGTAGTCGTTCCAGGCGTAGAAGAACTGGAAGAGGGCGACGGCGGCGATGCCCGGTTTGGCCATCGGGAGGACGACCTTCAGCAGGGTGCGCAGGTCGCCGCAGCCGTCCACCTTGGCGGCGTCCACGTACTCGTCGGGGATCGTCGTCAGGAACTGGCGCAGCAGGAAGATGGAGAACGCGTCGCCGAACGCCATGGGGATGATCAGCGGCCAGAGCGAGCCGGACAGGTCCAGCTGCTTCGCCCAGAACAGGTACATCGGGATGATGATCACCTGCGGCGGCAGCATCATCATCGAGATGACCAGCATCAGGGCCAGATTGCGGCCGCGGAAGCGGAACTTGGCCAGGGCGTAGGCCACCGGGATCGAGGAGATCACCGTGAGCGCCGTGCCCAGGAACGCGTAGAGCAGGGTGTTCCGCCACCAGGTGAGGAAGCCCGGGGTGTCGAAGACCCTCCGGTAGTTGTCCCACTCCCAGGTGTGCGGGATCAGGTCGCGGCTGAGCGCCTGGCTGTCGCTCATGAGGGAGGTGAGGAAGACGAAGACGAAGGGGAGGGTGAAGAAGAGGGCGGCCGCGATGCCCAGGGAGTGGATCGCGATCCATTCCAGCAACGCCCTTCGGTGGGCCGTGCGTTTGGCGGGGGAAGGCGGCGCCTTCAGCTCCAGGGGCTTGGCGAGTACCTGCGTCATCGTTCACCTGCCTGGATCAGTCCGCCCTTGCGGCGCATCAGGAGTGCCGTGAAGGCCATGGAGAGGGCGAAGAGGACCAGGGCGACCACACAGGCCGAGCCGTAGTCGAAACGCTGGAAGCCCAGGTTGTAGACGAGTTGGGGGAGGGTGAGGGTGGACTTGTCGGGGTAGCCGGGCTCGAACAGCGTGCCCGCGCCCTGGATCACACCCGAGGCGACCTTCCCGGCGATCAGGGGCTGCGTGTAGTACTGCATGGTCTGGATCACGCCGGTGACTACCGCGAACATGACGATCGGCGAGATGTTCGGGAGCGTCACGTAGCGGAAGCGCTGCCAGGCCGTCGCGCCGTCCAGTTCCGCCGCCTCGTACTGCTCCTTGGGCACGTCGAGCAGGGCGGCCATGAAGATGACCATCAGGTCGCCGATGCCCCACAGGGCCAGGAGGGTCAGGGCCGGCTTCGACCAGGCCGGGTCGTTGAACCAGCCCGGGGCCGGCAGCCCGGTCTTCTCCAGGAGGGAGTTGACCGGGCCCGTGCCGGGGTTGAGGAGGAAGGCGAAGGCCATGGTGGCCGCCACGGGCGGGGCCAGGTACGGCAGGTAGAAGAGGGTGCGGAAGACGCCCGTGGCCGTCTTGATCTTGGTGATCAGCAGGCCCACGCCCAGGCCGAAGGCGACCCGGAGCGTGACCATGATGGCGACCAGCCACAGGGTGTTGCGCAGGGCGGGCCAGAACAGGGGGTAGTGCTCGAAGACGTACGTCCAGTTCTTCGCGCCGCTCCACACCGGTGGCCTGAAGCCGTCGTACCGCATGAAGGAGAAGTAGACGGTGGAGACCAGGGGGTAGGCGAAGAAGACCGTGAAGCCGATCAGCCAGGGGGAGAGGAAGGCGAGGGTGCGCAGGGCCGAGCGGCGGTGTTTCGCCCGCAGCGTGTAGGTGCTCATGGTGCCCGTCACCTACTTCGCCTGCGCGATGTCCGTGTCGATCTGTGCCGCCGTCTTCTTCAGACCGGCCTTGAGATCGGTCGCCTTGCCGCTTTCGTAGTCGTAGCCGAACTGCTGGATCGTGGTGAGGTAGACGCCGCCGTTGACGGAGGCCGGGGCCGTGGTGGAGTCCGGGTTGGCGGCGATCTCCAGGAACGTCTTGAAGCGCGGGTCGTACGTCAGCTTCGGGGACTTCAGGGCCGCCAGCGTCGAGGGCACGTTGTGGATGGCGTTGGAGAAGTTCACCACCGCGTCCGTGTTCGTGGTCATGTACTTCACCAGCTCCCAGGCCGCGTTCTGCTTCTTGCTGGTCGCGGCGATACCGGCGATGGTGCCGGTGATGTAGCCCTTGCCGTACTGGTCGGCCTGATCGTCGGGGACGGGCAGCGGGGCCACACCGATGTCGAACTTCGGCTTGGCGTCCAGGGCCATGCCCAGACGCCACTCGCCGTCGAGCTGCATGGCGACCTGGCCGGTGTGGAAGGGGTGCCTGGGGCCCCACTCGTCGCCCAGGCCGGAGCGGTAGGTCTCCAGCTTGCGGTAGCCGCCGAGTGCGTCGACCAGCTTCTTCTGCAGCGTGAAAGCGGCCTCGAAGGCCGGGTCCTTGGCGACGTTCGACTTGCCGTCCTTGTCGAAGTACGTGGGGGAGAACTGGCCGAGGTAGTGCTCGGTGGTGGTCTCCCAGCCGTGGTAGTTCGGCATGAAGCCGAGCTGCTTGTACGTGTCGCCCTGGGGGATCGTCAGCTTCTGGGCGACCCGCTCGAATGCGGACCAGGTCTTCGGCGGGGCGGTGATGCCCGCCTTCTTGAACGCCGTCTTGTTGTAGTAGAGGCCGTAGGCGTCACCGAGGAGGGGGACCGCGCAGCGGTTGCCCTCGAACTGGGTGTACTCGTTCATGGCCTTCGGGAAGGTCTTCCGAGGGTCGATGCCCGACTTCTCGAAGAAGGGGTTGAGATCCACCAGGGCGCCCGAGGAGCAGAACTTGCCGACGCTGTTCGTGGTGAACGACGAGATCACGTCCGGGGCCTTGGCGCCGCCGGCGCGCAGGGCCTGGTTCATCTTGTCGTCCGTCATGTTGCCGACGACGTCGACGTGGATGTTGGGGTGCGCCTTCTCGAATCCGGTGACCAGGTCCTTGACGGCCTTCACCTCCGACGGCGCGCTCCAGGCGTGCCAGAAGGTGACGGTCGTCTCCTTGGAGGCGTCGTCGCTCGCGCCGGCCTGCGGCCGGCCGGTGCAGGACGTGGCGAGGAGGGCGATGGAGGCGGAGGCGGTGAGAGCGATGGCGGCTTTTCTGGAGATTCCGGGCATGGCTGGGCTCCCTGAGACACGGGGGAAGAGGAGAGGAAGGGAAAGGCGGGAGGGGGGTGGGGTCAGCGGGAGGTGTCGAAGACCTCGTCGCGTGTCGTCGCGAGCGCGCTCTCCAGCGCGCCGCGCAGCACGGGGTGTTCACGGACGTCGCCCACGACCAGGCGCGGGCGGGACGCGGCCAGCTCTTCCAGCTCGGCCTGCACGAGGGCGCGCAGCGGCTCGCCGCCCGAGGTGAGGGACGCGCCGCTCAGCACGACGAGCTCGGGGTCGAGGACCGAGACCAGGGAGGCCAGACCGGTGGCCAGCCGGGTCGCGTAGGTCCGCAGGAGGTGCCGGTGGGCGTCGTCGTCGGCCTGTGCCGCCCGGGCCAGCAACCGGGCGGCGGCCTCGGCGTACGGGCCCTGCGGGATGTCCTCGATGCCGAGTTCGCGGGCCAGGCGCGGGACGGCCTGGGAGCCGGCCAGCTCCTGGTAGCCGCCGCTGTTGGCCTTGGTGACCTGGCGGACCAGAGGGGTGCCCGGCACCGGCAGGAAGCCGACCTCGCCGGCGCCGCCGGTCCAGCCGCGGTGCAGCCGGCCGCCGAGCACCAGGGCGGCGCCCAGGCCCTCCTCGTTCCACAGCAGCACGAAATCCGCGTGGCCCCGGGCCGCCCCGAGGCGCTGCTCGGCGAGCGCGACCAGGTTGACGTCGTTCTCGTACTCGAACGGCATCGGCAGGGCGGCGGCGAGCTCCTCCAGCAGGGTGGGGGAGTGCCAGCCGGGGAGGTGGGAGGCGTAGCGCAGCCGTCCGGTGGTGGGGTCGAAGGCGCCGGGGGTGCCGATGACGAGGCGGTGGACGTCGTCCCGGGCGAGACCGGCCGCCTTCAGGGCTCCGTCGAGGGCGTCGGTGACCTGCTGGACGACCGGGGTGCCGGTGCGCCTGCCGGGGGTGGGCAGTTCGAAGCGGCCGACCGTGCGGCCGGTGATGTCGGCGACCGCGGCGAGGATCCGCTGGGGGGTGACGTCGAGCCCGGCGGCGTGGCCGGCCGCCGGATTGACCTCGTAGAGCTGGGCACTCGGGCCCGGTCGGCCTTCGGTGGTGCCGGTGGCCAGGACGAGACCCGCCGCCTCCAGCCGGGACAGCAGCTGGGAGGCGGTCGGCTTGGACAGGCCGGTGAGCTTGCCGATCCGGGTGCGGGACAGCGGTCCGTGCTCCAGCAGCAGGTCCAGGGCGGCCCGGTCGTTCATGGCGCGCAGGACGCGCGGGGTGCCCGGCGTGCCGGCGGTTCCTGCCATGCGTGTCCACACCTGCCCTTCGGCTGTTCAGCTTCTCAGTGATCAGGCGGGGAAGTCCATCGGACGGCCGTTCCCGGATCACTGTTAGGAAAGTTTCCTACCGGTGGGGAGGAAGGTAAGCCCGGTGCCGCACGGCCGTCAATAGGGGACGCCCTGTCGTCATCCGGACATGCCAGAGGGCGGCACCCGGAGAACCGGATGCCGCCCTGTGCGTGAGGCGGTGCCGCTACTTCGTGGTGCTCGTCGGCGCGGGCGGTGCGAGCGGGGACGCCGCCGCCGACTGCGGGGACGTCGCGTTCGCGTACACCGACGGGGCGGCCATCCCCGCCGTCGGGTCGGCGGGCTGCTCCTCCACCGGGGCCGTGGCGCCGCCGACGATCCGGATGCCCGCCGCGTCGAAGGCCCGCTTGATGCGCCAGCGCAGCTCGCGCTCCACGGTCAGGGACTTGCCGGGCATCGTCTTGGCCGTGACGCGCACGACCATGGAGTCCAGCAGCACGCTGTCCAGGCCGAGGACCTCGATCGGGCCCCACAGCAGCTCGTTCCAGGGCTCCTCGGCGCCCATCTTCTCGGCGACCTCGTCCAGGGTCGCCTTCACCCGGTCCAGGTCCTCGCCGGAGTGGACCGTGACGTCGACGTTGGCCGTCGCCCAGCCCTGCGAGAGGTTGCCGATGCGCTTGACCTCGCCGTTGCGGACGTACCAGATCTCGCCGCCCTCGCCGCGCAGCTTGGTCACGCGCAGGCCCACCTCGATCACCTCGCCGGAGGCGACGCCCGCGTCGACCGTGTCGCCGACGCCGTACTGGTCCTCCAGGATCATGAAGACGCCGGACAGGAAGTCCGTGACGAGGTTGCGGGCGCCGAAACCGATCGCCACACCGGCGACACCGGCCGAGGCCAGCAGCGGGGCGAGGTTGATCTGGAAGGTGCCCAGGATCATCAGCGCGGCGGTGCCGATGATCAGGAACGACGCCACCGAGCGCAGTACGGAGCCGATGGCCTGCGAGCGCTGCCGGCGGCGTTCGACGTTGACCAGCAGCCCGCCCAGCGCGCTGCCGTCCACGGACTGCACGGTCCGGTTCATGCGGTCGATCAGCTTGGTGATCGCCCGGCGCACGAAAACCCTCAGCACCGCGGCTATCACCACGATGAGCAGGACCCTGAGGCCGATCGCGAGCCACGTCGACCAGTTCTGCTCGACCCAGCCGGCGGCGTTCGTCGCGCTCTCCTGGGCGTCCTGGAGCGAGGGCACTCTCGGAGTCTGCGAGTCCGAGGGGGTCGGCGACGGCGACGGACCGGCGGCGAGCAGGACGGCGTCCGCAGGGGACAAGGACACGGCAGGTACCTCCAGGTGCAGCGGTCTGCCCCGGTGCGGTGGTTCGCGGGGTCAAGGTCACGGCTGGGTCACCGAAGGGGCAGAACCACCACACTAACGGGGCATTGTGTGTGCTTCGGCAGGATGTGTGAAGGAGAGACCGTGCTCACCTGGGCTTGAACAGGCCATGGTCCGGGGGATGAATCAGATGTGGTCGAAAACACTCCCAGCCCGTTACGGGGACATGGTGGCGCTTCCACCAGGCATGAGGGGAGACTGGCTACGAATCGTCCCGGCGCGAGCCACGCGCCGCCGGCGTCCAAGGAGGCATCCGTGCCGCATGTCCTGGTCCTCAACGCGTCGTACGAGCCACTAGGTGTCGTACCGCTCCGCCGCGCGCTCGTCCTCGTCCTCGAGAACAAGGCCGTATGCCTCGAGGAGTCCGGCGCCTATCTGCACAGCGCGACCGTCACAGTCCCCGCACCCAGCGTGGTCCGGCTCAAGCGATTCGTCCGGGTTCCCTATCGGGGGCCCGTTCCTCTGACCCGCCGGGCGCTGTTCGCCCGCGACGGGGGCCGGTGCATGTACTGCGGTGGCGTCGCAACCAGCGTCGACCACGTCATCCCGCGCAGCCGCGGGGGCAAGCACGTCTGGGACAACGTGGTGGCGTCCTGCCGTCGCTGCAACCACGTGAAGGCCGACCGGCACCTCTTCGAGATCGGCTGGCGGCTGCGCCACAAACCCGCCCCGCCGTCCGGCCTGGCCTGGCGCATCATCGGGACCGGCCACAGGGATCCGCGCTGGCTGCCGTACTTGCAGCCGTACGGCGCGGAGGACGCCATGGCCCGGATCGACGGCATTTCCGCCTGACGATCCGGGCCTTCGCATGCCCGGGGTGCGGCCGGTCAGGTCCGGGGCCCCTCCGGCCGCGCCCCGCGCACGGCGTAGAGGGCGGTGCCGGCCACGAAGGCCGCGCCGGCCGCGAGCCAGGCTCCCGGCTGGGGGCCCGGCTGCATCGGCCACGCCCACACCGTGACCGCGGGGCCGCGCACCCCGCTCGAGGCCAGCACCACCGAGCCGACATAGCAGAACGGCGGCAGCCAGCTCAGGCGGGCGCCCAGCACGACGGACGCGGCGGCCGTGACGCCGACGCAGCCCAGAGTGTTGCGGATCATGGCCGGAGGGCCGAAGGTGGTCGCGTCCCCGAGCACGGCGAGCGGCAGCAGTGCCGCCGCGAGCGCGGTGAGGGCCAGCAGCTGGGTCAGCCGCCGCGGCCACCAGGGACGTACGGCCGTCCGGTCCAGCTCGTCGGAGGGGGTGTGCAGGCTCACTCCGATCACCGCGGCGGCCAGCAGTGGGGACAGGGCCACGATCGGCGCCCGCTGGTCGGTGTCGAGGTAGGTGTCCATCCGCTCCGCCGCCCACACCGCGAACCCGACGGTCCCGGCGAGCGCGGCGAGGGTGCGGGGAACGGTGCGGGAGCGGGCGTAGAGGAAGCCTCCGAAACTGCTCACAGCGCCGGCACCCCCCTCGCGTCGCAGTCGCCCGCCGTTGCGAAGTACGCCGACAGCCACGCCCGCCGCTCGTCCTCGTCCATCGCCGTCAGCCGGGCTCGCGCCGCCAGCCGCCGCCGCAACTCCGCCCGTTGGGCCTCGTCACCGGCGGCGTCGTGCTCGTCGAACGTCTTCTCCATGGGGCTGGGCGCCAGATAGTGGGTCACCGCGTCGTCGGCCGTGTGCACCCGCGCGTCAACCGCCCCGCAGTCCATCCGGTCCTGCAGCGCCTGCACGGCCTCCCAGGCGTACTGCCCCGGATCGGTCAGCCGCCCCCGCACCACCGACCAGCCCAGCGGCACCAGCATCGGCAGTTCCGCCTCGTCCCGGCCCGGGCGGCCCGGCCGGTCCTCGAACCGCACCGGCACGTTCCGCACTCCCTCCAGGCGGCCGGTGATCCCCGACAGGGCGGCCGTCACCTGCGGCAACAGCTTCTCGTACCGAGCGTTGACGCAGATCTGGGGGCTGGTGGAGGTGCCGCACACCTGACGGCTCCCGGCGGGGTTGGTGCGCCACACCCCGTCCCCGGCCTGCACCAGCAGCGCGCCCGCCGCCGTCGCCGCCGCCAGTGGCAGCAGGGCCGTGTACCGGCGCCGGGCGGTGTGGGCCAGCACCACGGCCGCCGCGAGACCCGCGGTCCACAGCGTCACCGCCGCGGGCTGCCACGCGACCGGCACCGTGTCCGTGCGGACCGGGAACGCCGGGTTCAGCAGGCGACCGGCCCCCTCGCGGACCGTCGACGATATGCCCAGGACGACATACCCGGCCAACGCCAGCAGCGGCGTCGCCAGCCGCGAGGCGACCACCCGCCCCACGACCTGACCTGCCACCGCTGCCGCCGCCGCCGACGCCAGGTCCGCCGGCAGCAGATCGAAGTAGGGCCGGTCACCGGTGGCGTACGGCCAGGTGGCCAGCAGCGCGCCCGCCGCGGCGGCCCCGTACCCGGCGGCCGTCCACAACGCGACCGGCAGCGCCGCCACCACGAACCGGGCCAGCGGCGCGCGCGACACCGTCCCCCACAGTTCCTCCGTACGACGCCGGCGCTCCCGCCCGCCCTGCCAGCAGCCCGCGGCCGAGGCCAGGGGAAGGACGATCAGCATCCCCTCGTGCAGCCGTGACCGGGTCTCCGTCCAGCCGCCCTGCCACTGCTCGGCCGACCCCGCCAGCAGCACACCGAGGGTCAGGAAGACGGCCGCTCCGGCCCAGGGCGCGAAACCGTGGACGGCTTCGGCGCGCAACGGGTGCGGCGCCCGGCGCGGGCGGCCCGTGCGCCGCGGCGTGGTCCGCCGCTCCGACACGAGGGTCATCGCGCCGCCTCCCCGAGGGCCGCTGCCTGGCGCGGCCGGGCGCGGTGGGCGCGCAGCGCCGCCGTGTACCCGCGCTCGATGGGGTTGTCGCCGACGCAGTCCGTGGCGTCGCCCAGCGCGGCGAGGGAATCCGGGGTGCCCCGGTAGGCGACCCGGCCCCCCTCGACGAGGGTGACCTCCGTGCAGGCAGCCGCCACGTCCTCCACCAGGTGGGTGGAGACGATCACGGTCGAGGAGGCGCCCAGTTCGCGCAGCAGTTCACGGAACTCCACGCGCTGCTCCGGGTCCAGGCCCGCGGTCGGCTCGTCGAAGAGCAGCACCCGGGGGTCGTTGACGATGGCCTGCGCGATGCCGACGCGGCGGACCATGCCGCCGGACAGCGTGCGCACCTTCGCGTCGATGCGGTCGGCGAGGCCGACGCGGGCGACGGCCCGCTCGACGGCGTTCGGGGTGACGGCCGCGGGCATCTCCTTGAGCCAGGCCACGTACGCGACGAACTCCCGCACAGTGAAGCCCGGGTAGTAGCCGAACTCCTGCGGCAGGTAGCCCATCCGGCGGCGGACCTCGCCGCGCCGCCGCTGGTCGCCGGCGTCGTGGCCGAGGATCTCCACCCGGCCGCCGGACGGTTCGGCGACCGTGGCGAGCACGCGGATCAGCGAGGTCTTGCCGGCGCCGTTGGGGCCGAGCAGCCCGTGCACGCCCGGGCCGAAGTCGAGGTCCACCGAGTCCAGGGCGACGGTCCTGCGGTGCCGGACACGCAGGCCGGTGACCCGGATGCCGACCGGCTCCGCGGGCAGGGAACGTGAGGGGTGGGAGGCCGTGGTCAACGCATCTCCAGGAAGTGGTGGGCAGGGCGGCGCGTGGCCAGCACGGCGGCGCACAGGACGGCAGCCGCCGCCCAGCCGCCCTGTGCCGGGGCGCCGTCCAGGAAGGACGACAGTCGCTCGGACAGATGTGCGGTGAGCCGTCCGCCCGGGGCGGCGAGCACCGGACCGAGCACGGCGCACAGCCAGCCGCCGCCGGTCACGGCCGTGGCCGTGCGGACGCCGATGTGGCCGGCCAGCGCCAGCGAGGCCAGCGTCAGCGCGAGACCCGGCAGCAGCCAGGCGGCGGCGCCCGGGGCGTCCGAGGACGGCAGCAGCGCCCCGGCGAGGGTCAGCAGCGGCAGGCTCACCGCCAGCACGGCGGCGGTCCGCGTCAGCACCAGCCGCAGCCCGGCCGACGGGGTGGCCGCGGCGATCTCGTGCAGCGGGTCGGCGTGCGGCCCGTAGGACAGGGCGACACCGGCGACCGGCAGGACCGGGGCGAGGGCCAGCAGCCAGGGCCGCGCGTCCGGGAGGCCGCCCGCATGGGCCAGGGCGACGGCTCCCACGGCCACCAGCAGCACGGCCGGCAGCCACGCTCCGCGCACGGCCGGGCCGGCCGCCCACAAGATGCGGGCGGGGCGCGAGCCCGGCGCCCACGGACGGGCCCGGTGCGCCTTCCGCGCCGCCGCCGGTGCGCGGGGCGCCGCCTTCGCCGCGTGCGAGGCACCCGGCCCTGCCTTGCGCGGGTCGGGGAGCACTGCCTCGCGCGTGTCGCCGAGCACCGCGTGGCGCGCGTCGCCCAGCACCGCTTCCCGGACCTCGGCCAGCACCACCCCCTCCGCCGTCCCGCGCACCGCCCGCGACACACGGGCCGCGCAGGTGCCGCAGCACTCCAGGTGCTTCTCCAGCGACCAGGCGTCCGACTCCGGCAGGGAGCCGTCCGCGTACCGGGTGACGAAGTGCTCGGGCGCGTGCCAGCCGGTCATGCCGGGCCTCCCATCGGCGACGGGCTCACCTGGGCGAGGGCCGCGCGCAGTTCGGCGCGGGCGCGCATCGCCCGGGACTTGACGGTGCCCTCGGGTATACCGAGGAGCCGGGCGGTTTCGCGGGTGGTCAGCCCGTCGACCACCGTGGCGCGCAGCACTTCGCGCAGCTCGGGCGAGATCCTGTCGAGGGCGGTGCCCACGTCGCCGTACTCCAGCCCCGCCAGCACCCGGTCCTCCGCGGACGGCGCGGACGCCGTCGGCCGGCAGTCGTCCCCCGCCTCCTCCATCGGCGCCGTCCGCAGCCGCGCGGTCCGCTGCTGCACCCGCCAGGCGTCGACCAGGCGGCGCGCGGCGATCGTCCACAGCCAGCCGCCGGCGTCCTCGCCGCGGTGCGCGTCCGCGGACCGCCACACCGTGACGAATGTGTCTTGCAGCACCTCGCGCACGACCTCCGGATCGGCGCAGCGCCGGGTCAGCCGCGCGTACAGCCATCCCGCGTGCCGGTCGTACAGCGCGGCCATCGCCGCCGAGTCCCCGCCCGCGACCGCCCGTAGCAGCGCCGCGTCCGAGTCCCCCTCGTCCGTCTCCCGGTGGCCCCCCATGGGGCGGAACAGTCTCACACCCCGTCTATCGACGGCCTCGGTGGCGCCGGTTCACGGCGCGACGGCGTACGCCTCCGCCGACCACAGCGAATACCCGTAGGGGGTGGCCCGCTTGTCCCCCTGCACGCGCACGAAGCGCACGTCCCTCTCGTCCATGCGGATGTCCTCGCGGCCGCCCCGGCTGTCCCCGACCGTGGCGGCGGTGCGCCAGCGGCGGCCGTCCGGGGACACCTGGACGCGGTAGGCCGAGGGGTGGGCGTCCTGCCAGTGCAGCGCGACCCGGCCGAGCCGCGCCGGGCGGGCCAGCTCGACCTGCCACCACGCGCCGTCCTCGGCCGGGGACGACCAGCGGGTCTCCGGGTCGCCGTCGTTCGCCGCCCGCGCGGGGAAGTCGGGCGTCTCGTCGCCCGAGGAGCGAGCGGTGCCGGAGCGGGCGAGGTCGGGGCCGCCGGTGGGCGGGACGGCCCGCACGGCGAGGGTGCGGTCCGCCCCCGCGAACCCGAGCCGGACGTCGTGGGACCGCATCGGGGTGCCGCGTTCCACGGTCACCTCGACCGGGACCTCCACCGTCGTGCCGCGCCGCACGGTCAGCTCGCCCTCCGGCACCCGGACCCGGACGCCCTCGGGTGCCTTCGCCGTGAGCCGGCCGCGGGTGTCGGCGGGGCGCAGCGACCCGAGCCGCGCGGTCAGCCGCTCGGTCCGGCCGGTCTCGACGTCCGCCCGGTCCCGGGGCAGGCCGAGGGAGACGGCGGGCGCGTCGGTGAACCAGGGGATGAGGTGGCGGACGTGGGAGGGGGCGGCTCCGGTGATCCGCAGGGCGTCGGCCCGGGCCCCGAGCCGCACCTCGGTCGCCCCGGACCCGTCCAGCCGGCCCGCCTCCCGCCAGCCCCGCCCCGGCACGTGCACCTCGACCCCGCCCTCGGTGCCCGGCTCGGTCAGGGCCGTCACGGCGCTCAGCGCCCGGGGCCGCGGGAGGCGGAGGGTGCGGCCGTCGCCGGGGTTGCGGGGCGGCTCGTGGTCGATACCCGACCAGGCCGTGTACGACTTCTGCGCCCGCTGGAGGAAGGGGTCCAGGACGTCCTTGCCGACCTGGACCGGCGCCGACTCCAGCCGGGCCCGCAGCACACCGACCCTGCGGTACGCCGCCCAGGCCGCCGCCGCGTCCCCGGAGCGCTGGGCGTCCAGCATGCCGAGCGCGGCCGTGCCCGCCTCGCCGTAGTCCGCCAGCTGCTCGGACCAGGGGCCCACCTCGGAGCCGAGGGCGGTGCCGGCCAGCCGCCGGGGCAGCTCGCGCAGCACGGTGAAGGCCTCGCGCAGCCGCCGCGCCGCGTCACCGCCGGTGTCCGCGCCGCCGGCCGTGCGGGACCGCCAGTACGCCTCGGTCAGCGGCCGCAGATACGCCGACTCCTCGTCGCCCAGGACCGACGAGGCGTCGTTGCCGGCGAGCGCGGCCAGGGCCTGCTCCCGGCGCCGGTCCCCGCCCGCGAGGTCGGCGATCGCGGCGCGCCAGGACTCCCCGGGGCGGTACGCGCGCGGGTTCCAGGCGTAGTCAGCGGCGGTGAACAGCGGGATGCGGGACGCCTCCGGCTGCTGCATCGCGTTGGCGAGCAGGGCGGCCGAACCGGTCGCGACGGCCGGCTCACGGCCCTGGTAGGGGCCGAGGAAGATGCGGCCGGGGGCGTAGTCGTTGACCGGGTAGTTGTCCATGGTGACGAGCGGGTGCCCGAAGGCCCTGCGCGCGTCGGCCAGTTCGCGGCCCGTGATGGTGCGGGGCACCACCCCGACACCCGTCCACGCCACCTCGACGCCCGCGGCCAGCTCGCTCGCCAGCGCCCGCCGGTAGTCGGTCGCGCCGTCCTCGTAGTACTCGGTCGGCATCAGGGACAGGCGCGCGGCGCCGGGGTGCCGCTGCGCCAGGTGCCGGGCCACCGCGTTCGCCACCCGGGCCTGCGCCCGCGCCGCCGCCTCGGGGCCGGAGCCGAACCGGTCGCCGTCCGCCCCGCAGTGCCACTCGCTGTAGCTGACGTCCTGGAACTGGAGCTGGAACGCCCGGAAGCCCAGCGCCCACATCGCGTCCAGCTTGCGCGTCAGCGCCCGTACGTCGTCGTCCGACGCGAAGCACATCGCCTGGCCCGGGGCCACCGCCCAGCCGAGCGTGACGTGGTTGCGGCGCGCCCGCTCGGCCAGCTCCCGGAACCCGGCCCGCTGCCGCGCCGGGTAGGGCTCACGCCAGCGAGCCTGCCGGTAGAGGTCGTCGCCGGGGGCGTACAGGTAGCGGTTCTGCTTGGTGCGGCCCATGAAGTCCAGCTGGGCCAGCCGCTGCCGGTGCGTCCAGGCGGTGCCGTAGAAGCCCTCGGTGATGCCGCGTACGGCGGTGCCGGGCCAGTCGCGGACGACGGCCGACGCGATCGTACTGTCGGGGCGCAGGAGCTGTCGCAGCGTCTGCACGGCGTGGAAGAGGCCGTCCTCGCCGGTGCCGGTGAGGGAGACGCCGTCCGCGCCCACGGACAGTTCGTATCCGCCGGCGGGGAGGGCGTGCCGGTCGCCCGGGCGGACGGGTTCCGTACGGGCGCGCACGACCAGGGCGCCCGGCCCGGGCGTGTCCGTGATCCGGCGCGCCCCGGCCTGGCGCAGCAGCTCCCGCAGGGCTGCGACGACATGGGGGTCCGCATCCGGCCCGGTGATCAGGGCGACCTCGTCCGGCACCGTCACCGGGGCGCCGTTCGAGCGCAGTGACTGCGGGCGCGGCCAGACGGAGAGGTCCGGTCCGGCTGTGTCGGGGGCCGTCCTGGCGGTCGCAGCGGGGCCGGGCGGAGCCGACATCGCGGCGGGCGGGGCCGCGAGGCTCCCGGCGACGACGGCGACCGCGAGGGCCGCGGCCCGCTTCCCACGCCGCAGTCCCACAGGCCCCCTCCAGATGCGTTCCGACCGGCACGACGAGCCCACCACCCGCCCGGTGACGGTGTCAACGAGAGTGGCCATTGTGGGGGAAATGCCGGAATCTGGAGTATGTGGAGGGGAGTGGGATGTGAGCAAAGGCACGATGTTCGGCCCGGGGCGTCTGCCTTCGCCTCGACTGGGTAGGGCTGCGATGACCCGTTGAAAGCCGTACCCGACAAGGAGGCCCCCGTGGCTGCGATGACTTTCCTTCCGCTCCCGGCCCCGTCCAAACCCGTGGCGGACCAGTCCGCCGACCTCGACGACCCCCACCATGCCGACCCCCGCTACTGCGTTTTCAGCTCCGAGAGCACCCACACCGAACTGCCGCTGACCAGCGAGCCCCCGCTGCCCGACGCCGAGCCCCTCACCAGTGAGCCGCCGCTCGCCGAAGCCGCTCCCCTGACCAGCGAGCCCCCGGCCTTCGTCCCGGACCTCACGAGGATGTAGATGACCGCACCCCGGCCGGCCGACCCGCCCTCCGAGGACCTGTCCCGCCTCGCCGCTCTGCACGGCGTCGCCACCTCCTACAGCCCGTCCCCGGACCGCTCGGTCGCGGCCTCGGCCACCGCGGTCACCCTGGCCCTGGCCGCCCTCGGCGTGGACGCGAGCACGCCCGGCGCCGTACGCGCCGCGCTCGCGGCCCGCGAGGGGGAACTGGGCGAACGGCTGCTGCCCCCGACCGTCGTCGGCTGGAGCGGCAGCCCCCCGGCCGCCCTGGCCGCGCTTCCCGGAGGAACCCGGCTGCGGATCGACACCGAGCAGGGCGAGAGCCGCGCCTCGGCGGACGGGCTCCCGCCCGGCGTCCACCGGCTGACCGCGACCACCCCCGACGGCCGCACCGCCACCGCCCACCTGATCGTCGCACCGCCCCGCCTGCCCGCCCCCGCCGGACGCTCCTACGGACTCCTCGTCCAGCTCTACTCGCTGCTGTCCCGCCGCTCCTGGGGCATGGGGGACCTCGGTGACCTCGCCGAGCTGGCCGGGTGGGCCGGACGGTCGCTCGGCGCCGGATTCGTCCAGGTCAACCCGCTGCACGCGGCCGTTCCCGGAGCCCCCACCGACCCCTCTCCGTACCGCCCCTCCTCGCGCCGCTTCCCCGACCCCGTACACCTGCGCATCGAGGACGTCCCGGAAGCCGCGTACGTCGAGGATCCCGGACGCCTGCGCGCCCTGCTGGAGAGATCCGGACGGCTGCGCGAAGCGGTGCTGCACCAGGGCGCGTTGATCGACCGGGACGCCGTGTGGGAGCTCAAGCGGGAGGCACTGGAGCTGCTCGGCGAGGTCCCGCTCGGCCCCGGCCGGCGCGCCGCCTACTGCGACTTCCTCGCCGGGCAGGGCCAGGCCCTGGAGGACCACGCCACCTGGTGCGCGCTCGCCGAGGTGCACGGCTCCGACTGGCACCGCTGGCCGACCGGCCTGCGCGACCCGCGCTCGGCCGAGACGGCCCGGGCCCGCAACGGCCTCATGGACCGGGTCGACTTCTGGTCCCGGCTCGCCTGGCTCACCGACACCCAGCTGACCGCCGCGCAGCGCGCCGGGCGCGAGGCCGGGATGCCGGTCGGGATCGTGCACGACCTCGCCGTCGGCGTCCACCCCGGCGGCGCCGACGCCTGGGCACAGCAGGAGTACTTCGCCGCCGGCATGTCCGTGGGCGCCCCGCCGGACGCCTTCAACGCCCGCGGCCAGGACTGGGGCCTGCCGCCCTGGCGGCCCGACCGCCTGGCCGCGTCCGGCTACGCCCCGTTCCGCGAGCTGCTGCGCGCCCTGTTCCGCTACGCCGGAGCGCTGCGCATCGACCACGTCATGGGCCTGTTCCGCCTCTGGTGGGTCCCGCAGGGCCACCCGCCCACCGAGGGCACCTACGTCCGCTACGACGCCGAGGCCATGCTCGCCGTCCTCGTCCTTGAGGCCTCCCGGGCCGGGGCACTGGTGATCGGCGAGGACCTCGGCACCGTCGAACCGGGGGTGCGCGAGGCCCTGCGCGAGCGCGGGGTGCTCGGCACGTCCGTGCTCTGGTTCGAACGCGACTGGGACGGCGACGGCCGCCCCCTGCCCCCCGACGGCTGGCGCGCCGACTGCCTGGCCACGGCCACCACCCACGACCTGCCCTCCACGGCCGCCCGTCTCACCGGCGAGCACGTCGAACTGCGCGACAGCCTGGGTCTGCTGACCAGGCCCCTGGAGGAGGAGCGCGCCGAGGCCGCCGCCGACGTGGGGGAGTGGCTGTCCGCGCTCTCCCGGCTCGGCCTGCTGCACGGCACGGGCGGCGGTGGCGACCCGTCGTCGGAGGAGGCCCAGATCCAGGCCGTCCACCGCTTCCTGCTGCGCACCCCGGCCCGCATGGTCGGCGTCTGGCTCCCGGACGGCGTCGGCGACCGCCGCCCGCAGAACCTGCCCGGCACCTGGGACCAGTACCCGAACTGGCGCCTGCCGATCGCGGACGCGCAGGGGCGTCCGGTGACGCTGGAGGACCTGGCGGCCTCGCCGCGGCTGCGCGCGCTGATGGAGGTGCTCAGGGGCGACGGGCACGAGGCCGGGGAGCACGAGGCCGGGGAGGGTGGGCCGTGAGGCGAGGGCCTCTTACGGCACCCCGGGCGCGCGGCCCCGGTCGGCGTTGGATATTTTGACACCGTGGACAAGAAGAACGCCCTGCGCGCCGGCGCCCTGGCAGCCGGTACGACGCTGATGATGCTGCTCATGTCGTCCCCCGCGAGCGCGCTGACCCGCGACGACGGTGACGACCCCGGCCCGGGCCTGAGCGTCATCGAGACGCTGGGCCTCTTCGTCGTGGCCCCGATCGCGCTGTACCTGGTCATCCACGCACTGGTGGTGATCGGCGACAAGTCGCACAAGAAGAAGGACCCGACCAGCTCCAACATCGCCACCAAGGCCGAGGCGAAGAGCGAAGTCAAGGCCTGATCCGCTTTCCTCTTCGAGGGCGCCGTTGCGACATCCGCGACGGCGCCCTCGTCGCGTTAGCGCCGGTCCGCCCCGGCCAGCAGGTCCCGCAGCAGACCGGCCAGCTGCCCGGCCCGTTCCGCGCCCAGGGCGGACAGGGCCTCCGTCTGCACCGCGAGCCCCGCCCCGACCGCCTCGTCGACCAGCGCGAGGCCCTCATCGGTGAGCGTGACCTGCAACCCGCGCCGGTCGTGCGGGTCGGGGGAGCGGCGCAGCAGCCCCGCCCGCTCCAGCTTGTCCAGCCGTCCCGTCATGCCGCCGGTGGTGAGCATCAGCGTCGCGGAGAGGTGCCGGGGCGAGAGCGTAAAGGGCTCGCCGGAGCGGCGCAGGGTGGCCAGGACGTCGAACTCCCCGCGTGAGATGCCGAATTTCGCGTAGGCCTGGCCCACCCGCTCGCCGATCGCGTGCGAGAGCCGGTTGATCCGGCCGAAGACCTCCATGGCGGTGGTGTCGAGGTCGGGCCGGACCGTCGCCCACTGGCCGATGATCGCGTCGACGGGGTCCTTGCGCTGCTCCGGGCGTTCGCTCATGCCACGAGTATCGGCCGCCTCTCGGTGACCTGCAAGAAAGTAGCTTGACTGAGAGTTGCTTAGCGGTAAGCTACTTTCTGCCGACCTACTTCGAAGGGTGCTTCCCATGGCCATTTCCCGACCGGCCCTCATCACCCTCACCGCCCTCGCGCCCGTCTCCTGGGGCACGACCTACGCGGTCACCACCCAGTTCCTCCCGCCCGACCGCCCCCTGTTCACCGCCCTGGTGCGCGCCCTGCCCGCCGGGCTGCTGCTGCTCACCCTCGCCCGGGTGCTGCCGCGCGGCGCCTGGTGGTGGAAGGCGGCCGTGCTCGGCGCGCTGAACATCGGCGCCTTCTTCCCGCTGCTGTTCCTCTCCGCGTACCGGCTGCCCGGCGGCCTCGCGGCGGTCGTCGGCTCGGCCGGGCCGCTGTTCGTGGCCGGCCTCTCGGTCCTGCTGCTCGGGCAGCGGCCGTCGGCGCGCACGCTGGTGACCGGGGCCGTGGCCGCGTTCGGCGTCAGCCTCGTCGTCCTGAAGGCGGCCGGGTCGCTGGACACGCTCGGTCTGCTGGCGGCCGTCGCCTCCACGGCGTCGATGTCGACCGGCACCGTGCTCACCCAGCGCTGGGGCCGCCCCGAGGGCGTCGGGCCGCTGGCCCTCACCGGCTGGCAGCTGACCGCCGGAGGCCTGCTGATCGCGCCGCTCGCCTTCCTGGTGGAAGGCGCGCCCCCGGCGCTGGACGGCCCGGCGCTCGGCGGCTACCTCTACCTCGCCGTCGCGAACACCGCCCTCGCGTACTGGCTGTGGTTCCGCGGCATCGGCCGCATGACCGCCACCCAGGTCACCTTCCTCGGCCCGCTCTCCCCGCTGACCGCGGCCGTCGTCGGCTGGGCGGCGCTCGGGCAGGCGCTGACGCCGGTGCAGCTGGTCGGCATGGGGCTGGCGTTCGGGGCGACGGTGGCGGGGCAGTTCGTCACCCGGCCGCCGCGAAAGCCCGGCCTGGCCGGGGGGAACGTCCGCGGTGGTGCGGTGGGGGTGCGGGGCGGGGTGTTGCGGCGGTAGGGGTGGGTGTCGCGCCGTATCAGCTCCTGGCCGGCGTCGTCCGGCTCTCGCGGCCGACCGGCGTGGCCGGGGGGAATGTCCGGGGTGCTGCGGTGGGGGTGCGGGGCGACGGGCGTTGCGGCGGTAGCCGGGGGTCTCCGGCCGGAGTGGCCCCCGGGCCGGTCTCGCCCGGCCCTCGCGAATCCCCGGCCCGGAGGAGCGCTGCGGCGGTACCGGTCGGCTCGACTGCCCATCGGCGGGCCGGCTACCGGTCGGCTCGCCCGCTCGCCCGCTCGCCCGCTCGCCCGCTCGCCCGCTCGCCCGCTCGCCCGCTCGCCCGTAGGCCGGGGTGGGTGGGGTCGGCCGGAGCCGCTCTCGGGTCGGCCGAGGGCAGACGCAGGGGCGCCCGGCATCGGCCGGGCGCCCCAGCCGCTGGTGCGTGGCCGGCTATTCTCCGGCCGCCGCGTCCGCCTGCTGCGCCCGCAGGGCCCGCTTGCCCGCTTGGGAGGGGGACCGGAGCGACCGGAACGACCGCGGCGGTCAGCGCGGGAGCCGCGGCGGAGACCGTGGGGGCTTCCGCCGCGACAACGACCGAAGCGGCAACCCGGGTGGGCCGAGGGCAGGCGAAGGGCGCCCGGCATGAGCCGGGCGCCCCGATCGCTGGTGCTGGGCCGGTTACTCCCCGGCCGCCGCGTCCGCCCGCTGCGCCCGCAGGGCACGCTCGACGCCCGCGCGGGACTCCGAGACCAGCCGGCGCAGGGCCGCGTTCGGCTCGGCCGAGGCCAGCCAGGCGTCCGTCTTGTCCAGGGTCTCCTGGGAGACCTGGACCGTCGGGTAGAGGCCGACGGCGATCTGCTGGGCCATCTCGTGGGAGCGCGACTCCCAGATGTCCTTGACCACCTCGAAGTACCGGTCCGCGTACGGGGCGAGCACCTCGCGCTGGTCGGTCTGGACGAAGCCCCCGATGACCGCCTCCTGCACGGCGTTCGGCAGCTTGTCGGAGTCCACGACCGACGCCCACGCCTCCGCCTTGGCCTCCTCGGTGGGACGGGCCGCCCGGGCCGTGGCCGCGTGCCGCTCACCGGCGGCCGTGCGGTCGCGCTCGTACTCGCCCGCGATCTCCGCCTCGTCGAACCGGCCGACCGCGGCGAGCCGCTGCACGAACGCCCACCGCAGCTCCGTGTCGACGACCAGGCCGTCCACGGTCTGCGAGCCGTCCAGCAGCGCGTCCAGCACATCCAGCTGCTCGGGCGTGCGGGCCGTCGCCGCGAACGCGCGCGCCCACGCCAGCTGGTGGTCGCTGCCCGGCGCCGCCGCCCGCAGGTGCGCCAGCGTCGCGTCGGTCCAGCGGGCCAGCAGCGCCTCGCGGGCGGCCGGGTCGGCGTACAGGTCGATCGCCAGCTTCACCTGGCGCTGGAGCGACTGCACCACGCCGATGTCCGACTCCTTGCCGATGCCGGACAGCACCAGGGACAGGTAGTCGCGGGCCGCGAGCTGCGCGTCACGCGTCATGTCCCAGGCCGACGCCCAGCACAGGGCGCGCGGCAGGGACGACTCGAAGTCGCCCAGGTGCTCCGTGACGAAGGCCAGCGACTGCTCGTCCAGGCGGACCTTCGCGTACGACAGGTCGTCGTCGTTGAGCAGGATCACGGCCGGGCGGCGCCTTCCCACCAGCTGCGGTACGGCCGTCAGCTCGCCGTCCACGTCCAGCTCGATGCGCTCGTCGCGGACCAGCTTGCCGCTGTCGTCGTCCAGCTCGTACAGCCCGACGGCGATCCGGTGCGGCCGCAGCGTCGGCTCGCCCTTGGCGCCGGCGGGCAGGGCCGGGGCCTCCTGGCGGATCGAGAAGGAGGTGACGACGCCGTTCCCGTCCGTCTCGATCTCGGGACGCAGGACGTTGATGCCCGCCGTCTCCAGCCACGCCTTCGACCAGGCCTTCAGATCACGGCCGGAGGTCGTCTCCAGAGCGCCCAGCAGATCGGACAGGCGCGTGTTGCCGTAGGCGTGCGCCTTGAAGTACGCCTGCACGCCGCGGAAGAACTCGTCCTCGCCGACGTACGCGACGAGCTGCTTCAGGACAGAAGCCCCCTTCGCGTACGTGATGCCGTCGAAGTTGACGAGCACGTCGTCCAGGTCGTTGATCTCGGCCATGATCGGGTGCGTCGACGGCAGCTGGTCCTGCCGGTACGCCCACGTCTTCATGGAGTTGGCGAACGTCGTCCAGGAGTGCGGCCAGCGCGACGCGGGGTGCGCAGCCTGGCAGGCGATCGAGGTGTACGTGGCGAACGACTCGTTCAGCCACAGGTCGTTCCACCACTCCATCGTCACGAGGTCGCCGAACCACATGTGGGCCAGCTCGTGCAGGATGGTCTCCGCGCGCGTCTCGTACGCCGCGTCCGTCACCTTCGAGCGGAACACGTACTGGTCGCGGATGGTCACCGCGCCCGCGTTCTCCATCGCGCCCGCGTTGAACTCCGGCACGAACAGCTGGTCGTACTTCGTGAACGGGTACGCGTAGTCGAACTTCTCCTGGAACCACTCGAAGCCCTGCCGGGTCACCTCGAAGATCGCGTCCGAGTCGAGGTACTCGGCGAGCGAGGGACGGCAGTAGATGCCGAGCGGGACGGACTGGCCGTCCTTCTCGTACACGCTGTGCACGGAATGGTACGGGCCGACGATCAGCGCCGTGATGTACGTCGAGATGCGCGGCGTCGGCTCGAACTCCCAGACGTTGTCCTGCGGTTCGGGCGTCGGCGAGTTGGAGATGACCGTCCAGCCCTCGGGCGCCTTCACCGTGAACTGGAAGGTCGCCTTGAGGTCCGGCTGCTCGAAGCTCGCGAACACCCGGCGGGCGTCCGGCACCTCGAACTGGGTGTAGAGGTACGCCTGGTCGTCGACCGGGTCGACGAACCGGTGCAGGCCCTCACCCGTGTTGGTGTACGCGCAGTCGGCGACGACCCGGAGGATGTTGCGGCCCTGGAGCAGACCGGGCAGGGCGATCCGCGAGTCCGCGAAGACCTCGGCCGGGTCGAGGGAGTCCCCGTTCAGGGTCACCTCGTGCACGGCCGGCGCCACCAGGTCGATGAACGACTCCGCGCCGTTCTCGGCCGTCACGTCGAAGCGCACCGTGGTCACGGACCGGTAGGTGCCGCCCTCCTGCGCGCCGGAGAGATCGAGCTCGATCCCGTACGACTCAACGGCGAGCAGCTGCGCCCGCTGCTGCGCCTCTTCGCGGGTCAGGTTTGTGCCAGGCACGCGGTCATCTCCTCGTTATGGGTGGGTTGCGCCATCTTTCCACGGAGGATCGGCGTCGTGCGACGACCCGGGCGAGTCCTAGGGATACCCCTCGGGCAGGGGCCTTCCGGGGCGAGCGCGACGTCCGGATTCCGCCGGTGAGCGCGGATCGCGCGAGTGAGCCTGGTGACCATGACGACCACCGCGTACACCGCACGCCCCATCTCCCCGCGCGCCCTGAAGGAACTGCGCACGACGGACGACGCGGGCCGCCGGACCGACGGCTTCACCGACACCGAGGGCGGCAGCCCGTTGCGCTGCTGCCTGCGCCACAGCGAGCCGGGCGAACGCCTGGCCCTGGTCTCCTACGCCCCGCTCCGCCGCTGGGCGTCGGAGACGGGCGCCGCCCCGGGCCCCTACGACGAACAGGGCCCGGTCTTCATCCACGCCGAGGAGTGCGAGGGACCGGAGACCGGCGGCCTCCCGTTCACCGGCAGCCGTCGCACGGTCCGCCGCTACTCGGCCGAGGGGCACATCCTGGGCGGCCGGCTGGTCGAGGACCCCACCGGTTTCGGTGAGGCCTTCACAGAAGCGTTCGACGACCCGGCCGTGGCACTGGTCCACGTCCGGGCCGTCGAGTACGGCTGCTTCCTCTACGAGGTGCGCCGGGACTACGGGGCGGGAGGGGTCAGCCCTTGAGCTCCGCCGCCACCAGCTCCGCGATCTGTACGGCGTTCAGCGCCGCGCCCTTGCGGAGGTTGTCGTTGGAGACGAAGAGGGCCAGGCCGTTGTCCACCGTCTCGTCACTGCGGATGCGGCCGACGTAGGACGGGTCGTTGCCGGCGGCCTGGAGGGGGGTCGGGATGTCGGAGAGCTCGACGCCGGGGGCGTCCTTCAGGAGCTCCGTCGCGCGCTCCGGGGAGATCGGGCGGGCGAAGCGGGCGTTGATCTGGAGGGAGTGGCCGGAGAAGACCGGGACGCGCACGCAGGTGCCGGAGACCTTCAGGCCCGGGATCTCCAGGATCTTGCGGGACTCGTTGCGGAGCTTCTGCTCCTCGTCGGTCTCGTTCAGGCCGTCGTCGACGATGCTGCCCGCCAGCGGCAGTACGTTGAAGGCGATGGGGCGCTTGTAGACGCCCGGCTCCGGGAAGTCCACCGCCTCACCGTCGTGGGTGAGCTTCTCGGCCTCGGCGACGACCTTCTGCGTCTGGCCGTGCAGCTCGGCGACGCCCGCGAGGCCGGAACCGGAGACCGCCTGGTACGTGGCGACGACCAGGGCTTCCAGGCCCGCCTCGTCGTGCAGCGGACGCAGGACCGGCATCGCGGCCATCGTCGTGCAGTTCGGGTTGGCGATGATGCCCTTGGGGCGGTCCTTGATCGCGTGCGGGTTGACCTCGGAGACGACCAGGGGGACCTCCGGGTGCTTGCGCCACGCGGAGGAGTTGTCGATCACGACCGCGCCCTGGGAGGCGACCTTCTCGGCCAGCGCCTTGGAGGTCGCGCCGCCCGCGGAGAACAGCACGATGTCAAGGCCGGTGTAGTCGGCGGTCGCCGCGTCCTCCACCGTCACGCCGTCCAGCTCCGTGCCCGCGGAACGGGCCGAGGCGAACAGGCGCAGCTCCGTGACCGGGAAGTTCCGCTCCGTGAGGATCCTGCGCATGACCGTGCCGACCTGTCCGGTGGCTCCGACGATTCCGACCCTCACGGTGACTCCCTCTCCTGCGTCTCTTCACGTGCTCGTTGCTTGGCCGAGGCTTTTCCATCATGCGGCCGACCACGGCCCGCCTGTCCACTTCTTTCCCCGCACTGCCCAGGAAGTGGGACGGCGTGTCCCGCCCCACGGTTGCGGACCTGCGGTGTCGACCCCGCTGAGCTGGAGGAATTCATCCGGCCGGGGTCGTGCGCCGCAAGCTCGCCTGCCCCTGTCGGTCTCGGCCACACGGAAGTGTGATGTATGCCTCTGCGGCCCGGCCGGCCCGCGCCGGGAAAACGGCCGAACGTGCCGAACGTTCCGGGCCGTACCGGCGTCGTAGGAGAAACACGGCGAGGGGGGTGGCTTGTGCTGCTGCGCGGGAGGGCCCGGCGCGCCCGGGAGGCGCACACCGCGACCGGCGACGGTCCGCGGGACGCGGCCGATCCGCTGGGCGGGGCCGATATGTCGAGCGCGGCTGGTCGGTCGGGCGGGGCCGGTACGTCGAGCGCGGCTGGTCGGTCGGGCGGGGTCGGTCCGGCGGGCGAGGCGGGTCCGCTGGGCGGGGCCGGTCGGTCGGGCGGGTCCGGTACGTCTAGCGAGGCCGGTCCGGCGGGCGAGGCCGGCTGGCCTGGCGGTGCCGGTGGGCCGGGCGGGGCCGGTACGTCGAGCGCGGCCGGTGCCGGTCCGTTGGGCGGGGCCGGTCGGTCGGGCGAGGCCGGTTCGCTGGGCGAGGCCGGTGCGGCGGGCGCGGCTGATCCGCTGGGTGAGGCCGATCCGCTGGACGTGGCGCAGGAGCGCCGGGTGCGGGCGGTGCTCGCGCTCGGCGGGGTGCCGCAGGCGGACCTGCCGGACGGGGTGCAGCAGGTCCGCCTGCGGCTGCTGGAGCGGGCCGCGAGCGGCCGGGAGGCACCGCGGGACGTCTCGGCGTGGGCGGCGGTCGTCGCCTCCAACCTCGCCATGGACTGGCACCGGGCCAAGCGCCGCCAGGAACGGCTCGGGGAGCGGCTGGCCGCCCTGCGCCAGCCGGCGGAGCACCCCTCCGGCGAGGACAGCAGCGTGCTGTCCGTCGCCGTCGCCCAGGGCCTGGACGAGCTGCCCGACGCCCAGCGGCAGGTCGTCGTCCTGCGCTTCTACGCCGACCTGCCGGTCCGGTCCATCGCCGAGCAGCTGGGCGTCCCGGAGGGCACGGTCAAGAGCCGGCTGCACACGGCGGTACGGGCTCTGCGCGCCCGCCTGCACGAGGACGAGGTGGTGTGACGTGACCGCCGAGCATGGCAAGGACGGGCACAGCGAGGTCGCGCTCATGGCGGTGATCACCGGTGAGGCGCCACCGGACGATGCCCTCGCGGACGACGCCTTCCAGGCGGAGTACCGGTCCGCGGCCGCCGACGTGGCGTTGCTGCGCGAGCAGCTGGGCCTCATCGGACAGGCACTCGCCGGGCCCGAACGGGTCCTTGAAGAGACCCCTGAGCAGCACTCCGAGCCCGGACCGGCGGCAGGAGGCGGCGCCTCCGTGACCTCCCTGTCCGCGCGCCGCGACCGGCGCAAGCCCTGGGACCTGGCCCTGAAGGGCCTCGTCGCGGCCGTCGGTGCCGGTTTCGTGATCGGCATGGGCTGGCTCGTCGTCCAGAGCGGCGGCACGGACACCGGGAGCGATCAGGGCGCGTCGTCCGCCGCCGACGGTTCCGCCGGCCGGGAGCACGCCCAAGAGGACGCCAAGCTCAGCCACGCCGGGTATCTCGCCTGCGCCCGGATCGTCGCCGAGGGCATCGTCACCGAGGTCGAGGCCGTTCCCGGCACGGGCCAGGACCGGATCACCCTGGACGTGACGCGCTACTACAAGCCCGACAAGGGCCGGGCGCGGATCACCTTCCCCCTGGAGACCGGCGCCGTCCCCTCGCTCCGGTCCGGTGAACACATGCTCGTCGGCATCTCCGGCGATCAGGCCCACCCGGACACGTGGGCGACCGGGGAGAAGGAGATCGCCCGCGAACGGGCGTGGATCACCGACGCGCTGCCCGCCTCGCGCACCCTCCCGTGCCCGTGAGGAACAGCAAGAAGGGCGGGCGCCCAAACGGACGCCCGCCCCACAGCTGCCGCGATACCGCTACGGCAGAACCTTCTCGATCTTCACGCTGCCCAGGCCCGCGACCGTGCCGCGCGCGTTGACCAGCTGGACCTGGCCGAAGAACTCACGCCCCTCGGGAGCGGCGGCCGCGGCGGTGACGCTGCCCGAGACCGTCGCGGAGTCGCCCGTGCCGAGCTTCACCGGCGCCGACCCCTCGACGCTGACGCTGCCGAGGGAGGGGGAGAAGAACACGTCCTGGTAGTCGTACTCCGTGGTGCCGGCCGGCACCGAGTAGCCGACGACCTCGATCGAGTACTTCCCGGCGGCCGGGGAGGGGATCGAGACCGACTCCTCCGAGTCGCCGTCGGCGGAGCTGCCGACCTGCGCGCCCGACGCGTCGTACACGGCGAGGTCCAGGTCCGCGGCGTTGTCCGAAACCTTGCCGATGGCGACGTCCAGCGACTTCGCGCCCGCGGGCACCTCGACCGTCGTGGTCTGCGTCTCACCCTGCTTGATCGAGGGGCGGGTCGCCTTGGCCGAGCCCAGCGGGCCGCCCACCAGCTTGCCGTCGAGCGCGGCGAAGCCGTTCGTCACCTTCCAGGAGGCGGCGGCCGGGGTGCCGACCTTCGCCTCGGGCACGGTCACGGTCTCCGGGTCGAAGGCCGCGCCGAGGACGGCGACGTCCAGCTTGTACGGGTTGTCGAGCAGCGGCGACGTACGGCGCGACTCGACCTCGATCTCCCACACGCCCGGCTGCGGGTCCGCGTACGACCGCAGGTCGGGGCGGCAGGTGTTGGCCGGGTTGGAGTAGTTCGGGTAGCAGTTGATCGTCGACGTCGGGTCGGACGGGACGCCGTACGGGTGGATGGAGATGAACCGGGTCTGGCTCTTGTCCTTCAGCCCGCTCATCGCGACCTCAAGGGTCTTGGCGCCCTCCGGGAGGGTGACGAAGTAGTGGTGCGAGCTGTTGCGCTGCACCGAGTCCTTCGCGGAGAAGGTGTACTTCAGCGGCGCCGCGACGACCACGGTGTTCAGGACCTGGCGGTCGATGCCCTCGGTCTTCGGGTCGTCGACCTCGAGGATCGCGCTCTTGATGCCCGCGGACTTCGGCGCGGCCTGGACCTTGACGGTCACCGGCTTGTTCAGCGGCAGCTTCACCTCGTCGGAGCCGACGATGCGGAACGTGCCGCCCGCGTTGTTCTCGAAGTGCAGCTCGTGCCGGATCGCCTTGTCGGCGCCGGACGTACGGGTGATGGTGATCTCGTACGTCTTCTTCTGGCCGGCCTTCAGGCCGCCCTCACGGTCGTACAGGCCCGTGCCGAAGCCCGGGGTCTTCAGGAACTGGTCGATCGCGGTGTCGACCGGCGCCTTGACCGCGTAGGAGTGCGAGGTGGCGTCGTCGCGAATGGCGTCCCAGGCGTCCTCGATGTTCATGAGGCCCGCGCCCTCCTCGTACGCCTGCACACCCTTGATGTGGTCGGCGGTGGAGGTGAGGGCCGTGCGCAGGGTCGCCGGCGTGAGGTCGATCTTCTTCTGCTTGGCGGCCGAGATCAGCAGCGCCGAGGCACCCGCGGCCTGCGGGGAGGCCATCGAGGTGCCCTGGAGCATGCCGTAGCCGGCCGGCAGGGAGTAGCCCGCCTCGGCGACCGGCTGGCCCGGCATCCAGGTCTGGATGGTGTTGATCGCCGCACCGGGGGCGACCAGGGTCGGCGTGAAGCCGCCGTCCTCACGCGGGCCGCGCGAGGAGAACGGCATCATCGCGTACTTCTTCTCCACGACCGAGCCGTAGTTGGCGGCCCAGGTCTCCTTGGAGACGGACGCGCCGACCGAGATGACCTTCTCGGCCAGGGCCGGGTCGCCGATGGTGTTGGCGCCGGGGCCGGAGTTGCCCGCGGAGATCACCAGCTGGACGCCGTAGGTGTCGATGAGCCGCGTGTACAGCTCGGCGCGCGCGTTGTTGCCGTCGTTCAGCGCCGGCAGGCCGCCGATGGACATGTTGACGATGTCGACACCGCGCTTGGTGACGAGGTCGATCATGCCCTCGGTGAGCGCCACGTTGGTGCAGCCGCCGGACCAGGTGCAGGCGCGCGAGGAGACCAGCTTGGCGCCCGGAGCGGCACCGTCCATCTTCCCGCCGAACAGGCCGTTGGCGGCGGTGATGCCGGCGACGTGCGTGCCGTGCTCGGACTCGATGACACCGATGTTGACGAAGTCGGACTTCTTGCCGACCCAGGTGCCGCCCAGCGGGTCCATCGGGACGTCCTTGCGGATCTCCACGACGAACGGCTGCCGCTCGGCGACGTCGGTGGCCGGGTTGTCGGTGCCGAAGTACCCGACCTGGTGGCCGTCCTTGTACGGCTTCATCGGGGCGTCGTCGCCGAAGTCGTTGTTGTTGTTCAGGTCGACCCGGACCGTGCCGGCCTTGGCGTCGTACAGCACGCCCCAGGCGTCGGTGGTGTCGCCGTCCCGGTTGGCGTCGCCCGCCGCGTCGCCGCCGGTGGTGTACGACTCCTTGAACAGGCTGACGGCGTACGAGCCCGCCGGCGCCTTGTACGACTGGCCCTGGTAGGTGAAGGCCGGGCCGGACACGGCCGAGACCATCGGGCGCCAGGTGTTGTCGTTGTCGATGATCGGGTCGGTCGCCGTCACCCAGTCGACGATCTTCCGCTCACCGGTCGTCGTCTTCTGCAGCGCCGGGTGGCCGAGGTCCACGCCGGAGTCCAGGATGCCGATGGTGACGCCGCGGCCGTCGGCCTTCGGGTGGTCCTCGACGAAGTCGACCGCGCCCGTCTCGAAGGACGGGTTGTACGGGTTCTCGGCCGGGGTCTTCTTCCCCGGCGCCGGGTACGTCCCCTGCGCGGCCTTGGCGCCCTTGGCGGTGTCCGCGCTCGGTGCCGGGTCGTCCAGCGGGATCTCCTCGCGCAGGTCGATGCCGTGCACGGAGGACAGCTTGGCGGCGGCGGCGATCGCCGAGTCGGCCTTGGCCGTCGGGACGGTGGCGCGGACGTAGCCGAGCCTGTCGTCGGCCCGGCCGACCGAGCCGCCCTTGACCGCGTCCAGCTGCCCGGCGACCTGCTCGGTCTTCCCGGGCGCGGTGGCGATCATCATCGTGACGGTCTTGTCGCCGTCGGCCTTGGCCTCCGCGAGCAGGTCCGCGTCGTCCGAACCGAGCTTGGCGTGCGCGGACTTGACGCTCGGCTCGGCCGGGGCGTCAGCGCCCGGGCCGTCGGCGGAGAACGCCAGGGGGATGGGCCCGGCCGCGGAGAGCGCGGCGACGAGACCGGCGGCCACGGCGATGCGTGCCACACGTCTCGGGCCCGATATCTGATCGCGCGGGGTGGGAGGGGTCATCGGCATCCCTTGTAGGTAAAGGAACGAGCGGGAAGCGACCGGGGCCCGATCGGTCCTGGTCGCAGATGGTCCGAACGGCAAGCCCGGACGATCGCACAGCCTTACGCAAGGTGAAGTCCTTTGGGGAGCGTTGACCGAAACGAGATGGATGTATGGGGAAAACCCGCGATGCGATTTGTGAGCATCAGTCCTGAAGGTGGCAAAGAAATCGGTTAACGTCCCGGAGTGCGACAGAAGTTGAGGGTGGCGGCCTACGCCATATGCGTCCGGGACGGACAGATCCTGCTCGCCCGCTCGCCCGCCCAGGACGGCACGCCCGAGTGGGTCGTGCCGGGCGGCGGCATGGAGCACGGCGAGGACCCCTACGACACCGTCCGGCGGGAGGTGGAGGAGGAGACCGGCTACCGCATCGAGGTGACCGGCCTGCTCGGCGTGGACTCCTCCCACCGCGTCTTCCGCAACGGCTTCGGACCCGCCGTCGACCATCACGGCGTCCGGTTCGTCTACGAGGGCCGCATCACCGGCGGCGAACTGCGCAACGAGGTGAACGGCTCCACCGACCTCGCCGCCTGGCACGACCTGGACGCGGTGCCCGGTCTTGTGCGGATCTCGCTGGTCGACATCGCCCTGCGGATGTGGCGCGAACGCCCGGTCACCGGACGGCTGGCCGACGCCCCGGCGTAGCACGCCCCCGGTGCGCTACCCCGGAAGGTGAACGCGGCGTGACCGGCTCCGGGCCGTATCCGGAGCAGGCGACGACGCGCAGGGTGGTCCAAGATCCACGTACGGTGATCTGCGCTGCGCGTTGCCGCCTCGTTTACGCGCAGGTCATTCCCGATGCCAACGATCCAGTACGAGCGGGGTGTTCAGACGTGAACGCCCCGCGACCACTGCCGACGCGTTCGCACTCGGGGAGAGAAGCGCATGTCGCGCACACGCTCAGTCGCCGGCTCCGGCCGGGGCATCCACCGTCGTTCCGTCCTCGCCGCCACCGGCGCGGTCGCCCTCTCCGGGGGCGTCGGCTACGCCCTGCGGCCCAGCGACAGCCAGGCCGCCACGGTCAAGGAGAGCACCGACGCCGCCGTCGCGGCCTCCTCGCGCCGGGCACCGGCCGCGCCGCTGGCCCCCTACACCAAGGGCACCACCCTGGCGTCCGTCGCCGCCCCGCGCGGCAGCTCCGGCTACCGGCGTCTGAACGACGGGCCCGGCTGGCAGCGGGTCGTCCGCTCCGACCTGGCCGCGCCCAAGCCCGGCCGGGCCGGCCGCCGTACCCCGCTCGCCGCGTTCGTGCAGCTCACCGACCTGCACATCATCGACGCCCAGCACCCGTTGCGTCTGGAGTACCTGCGCTCGGCCGACATCCACGCCTGGCGGCCGCACGAGGCGCTGACCGTGCAGGGCGCGATCGCGCTGGTGGAGCGGATCAACGCGCTGCGCGGCGCCCCCGTCACCGGCGCCCCGCTGCACTTCGCCATGACCACCGGCGACAACACGGACAACAACGCCAAGTCCGAGCTGGACTGGTTCCTGAAGATCATGAGCGGGGGACGCATCACGCCCAACACGGGTGACCCGCGCCGGTACGAGGGTGTCCAGAACAGCGGCCTCAAGCAGTACTGGCAGCCCGACGCCGCGGTCCGCGACAGCGACAAGCAAGCGGGCTTCCCCCACCTCGACGGCTTCCTGAAGGCCGCGATCCGCGAGGTGCGCAGCCCCGGCCTCAACCTCCCCTGGTACTCGACGGTCGGCAACCACGACTCGCTGCCGATGGGCTGCTACGCCTCGCACGGTGACTCGTACCTCACCGAACTCGCCGTCGGCGGCAAGAAGCTGATGGACGTCTCCGCGGCCGAGGCGCAGCGGCTCCAGGCGCAGATCAAGAAGGCCCGCGACCCGCAGGGCGTCCGCTACCACGACTTCCTCACCTCCCAGGCCCGCCGCATGCGTTCGGTCACCCCCGACGAGCGGCGCGCCCCCTTCACCCAGGCCGAGTACCTGAAGGCCCACCTGGACCCGGCCCACCGCGGCGTCGGACCGGCCGGTCACGGCTACTCCTCCGCCAACCTGGACGCGGGCACCCAGTACTACGCCTTCCGCATCTCCGACGACGTCATCGGCATCAGCCTGGACACCACCGACTCCGGCGGCCACTACGAGGGGTCCGTCGGCACGGCCCAGCTCAAGTGGCTCGACAAGACACTGCGGGACAACAAGGACTCCTACGCGGTGATCTTCAGCCACCACACCAGCAAGACGATGACGAACCTCCGCCGCGACCCGGCCCGCCCCACCGAGCGCCGCCACGACGGCCAGGAGGTCCTCGCCCTGCTCGGCAACCACCCCAGGGTGCTTGCGTGGGTGAACGGCCACATCCACAAGAACGTCATCACCCCGCACGCCCTGGCGAGCGGCGGCTCCTTCTGGGAGATCTCCACCGCCTCCCACGTCGACTTCCCGCAGCTGGCCCGGGTCATCGAACTGACCGACAACAAGGACGGCACGATCTCCCTGTTCACGACGCTGGTGGAGTCCTCGGCCCCGTCCCGCACGGACTTCTCCGACCTCTCCCAGACCGGCCTCGCGGCCCTCTACCGCGAGCTGTCCCTCAACGCGCCCGGCGCGAGCACGACCCTCGGCGGCGACCCGAACGACCGCAACACCGAACTGGTGCTCAAGAAGGGCTGATACCCGCTCAACCGCCCGGCGGCGGTCAACCCCCGCCCCCGCCACCGGAGTCCCGCCTCCCGGCACGACTCGACATGACGTGACAGGGGGAACGGGGACATGAACAGACGCGTGCGCACGGCGGCCCTGACGGCGGCGACGGCGATGGCGCTGTCGGCGGCCCTGGCGGCTCCGGCGGGGCCACGGCACCTGGGCGGCCACGGCCGGGGTCGGCGACCTGAAGAAGGGAACGCCGCGTTCGGCCCGGGACCACTACCGGATCGCCAGCATCACCAAGACGTTCGTCGCCACGGTCGTCCTCCAACTGGAGGCGCAAGGGCGGCTGTCGCTCGACGACACCGTGGAGCAGTGGCTGCCGGGCGCGGTCCGGGGCGATGGCCACGACGGCCGGCGCATCACGATCCGGCAGCTCCTGAACCACACCAGCGGCATCTTCGACTACCTGGAGGACCCGGGCTTCCAGCAGACGTACATGACCGCCAAGGGCTTCCTGAAGCACCGCTTCGACGAGGCGGCCCCCGAGGACATGCTCGCCATCGCGACGAAGAACGAGCCGTACTTCGAGCCCGGCGCGTCGTTCGCCTACTCCAACACCAACTACCTCCTGGCCGCCCGGGTGATCGAGAAGGCCACCGGCAACGACTACGGCGACGAGATCGACCGCCGGATCATCGGCCCCCTGCACCTGACCTCGACGTCGGTCCCCACCGCCCGGGTCACCCTGCCCCGGCCCGGCAGCCGCGCCTACTCCAAGCTGGCCAGGACGGACACCGGCCCGACGTACGACGTCACGGAACTGAACCCGCGCCTGGCCTACGGCTCCGGGCAGATGGTCTCCAGCTCCGCCGACCTGAACCGCTTCTACTCGGCCCTGCTCCGGGGCAGGCTGCTCCCGCCCGAGCAGCTGAAAGAGATGAAGACCACCGTCCCGTCCAGCCGGGACACCAGCCGCTACGGCCTGGGGCTCGTCGACCGCAAGCTCTGTTGCGGCGTGCACGTCTGGGGCCACGACGGCGGGATCTACGGCTCGAACTCGGACGCGGTGACCAGCGAGGACGGCCGGCACTCCCTCGCCGTCAACTTCAACGGCGACTGGTCGGGGAGCACCGACGCGATCATCGAGGCGGAGTTCTGCGGCCGGTAGCCACGCACAGCGCGAGGAGGGGCCGCCGGGGTGTCCCGGCGGCCCCTCCTCCCCCCCTCCTGGTCCTGCGCCCGGTCCGTCACTACCGGGGCAGGACCACGACATACGCCGCCGGTTCGCGGTCGGCCGAGGCCATCAGGGCCGTGCGGAGCACCGTCGCCTGCTGCTCCGGGGCGTCGCGGAGCTTCCTCGGCGTGATGTGCACGACCGTGATGCCGAGCCGTTCCAGGTGCTCGCGCTTGCGGGCGTACTCGGACCACAGGGCGTCGTCGTCCTGCCGGGGAGCCCGGGTGTCGAGTTCCACCGCCACCGCCTGGTCCGGCCAGTACGCGTCGAGGCCGCCGAGGTAGGGGCCGCCGGGCAGGCGCAGGTCGACGTTCCAGGCCGGGTCGGGCAGGCCGTACTCGCGGACCATCCGGTACAGGCGGTCCTCCGCCCGGGCCCGGCCCTCGGCGAGCAGGGAATCCACCGCGTCCACGACGTGCGGGCGGCTCAGCAGCCGTGCCTGGTTCAGTTCCCGGACCACCGCAGCCGGGTCGCAGTGGCCGCCGCGGACCGCCTCCGTGAGCAGCCGGCGGACGGTGCCGGCGTCCGCGAGTCCGGCCACCGCGTCGGCCAGCGCGCGGGCGACCGGCGCCACCGGCACCCCGGTGACCTGCTCGGGGTCGGGCATGACGGGCGTGCGGACGATCCGCGCGCAGCCCGTGGAGCGCAGCCTCCGCAGCCGCGGGACCAGGACGTCGATGGTGTCCAGGGACGGCAGCGGGGGAGTGGAGGAGAAGCCGTGCAGGGTCAGCGCGGCCAGGCCCGTGATCATCGCCTCGGGGTAGGCGGGGGCGTGCGGCCGGCTCCCGCCCGGCTGGGCGGGGACCCCGGTGCCGCGCTCCCGCGCCGCGTACATCAGCACCGCGTGCAGCCGCTCCTCGCTGGTCGGCGGGCCCGGGTGGAGCAGGACGACGCCCGGGAGGAGCTGTTGCCAGGGGCCGCCCGCGCGGCACTGCTCGTTCGTCTCGGCCGTGGAGACGCCGTGCGAACGGAGCCGGGCCGTGGTCGTCACACGGGGGCGGCCGCCGCCGGACAGGTCGTGCAGCGGGCGGGGGGAGAGCGGGGCGTTGTGGGTCATGCCCCGCAATTTCCCGCGCTCCGGCCCTCTTTGAACCGCTGTTACAGGTCCGTCGACACATACGGACAATCCGGCACTAAAGGACGGATGTTCGGATGCCGAAAGCCCCTGGTCCGTTCGGGTGCGGGCCAGGGGTTACGGCTCACGGGGCGATCGTCTCGTAACGAAGGCGGAACGCCTGGATCTCAGGCCAAAGCTACTGGTCAGCGGCCTCGTCGCACGCCTGTCCACGCAACGCCCGTGCCAGATCGTCACGGGACTCCAGCACCAGCCGGCGCAGCGCCGGGGCCGCCTCCTTGTGGGCGTCCAGCCAGGCGTCCGTGGCGTCCAGCGTCTCCTTCGACTGCTGGAGCGAGGGGAACAGGCCCTGCACCACGTGCATGCCGATCTGGATCGACCGCTCGGCCCAGATCCGCTCGATCGCCGCGAAGTACTTCTCGGCGTACGGCGCGATCAGCTCCCGCTGCGAGCCCTGGGAGAAGCCCGCGATGGTCGCCTCGACCATGGCGTTGGACAGCGCGTCCGACTCCACGACCTGCGCCCATGCCTGCGCCTTCACCGCCTCGGACGGGCGGGCGGCCAGGCAGCGCACCTGGTGGCGCTTGCCGGAGGCCGTGTCGTCCCGGGCCAGCTCCTCGGCCAGGGCCTTCTCGTCCACCACCCCGTGCGCGGCCAGCGGCTCCAGGAACACCCAGCGCAGCTCCTGGTCCACGTCGAGGCCCTCGACCGTCGCCGTGCCCGCGAGCAGGTCCCGCAGCAGCTCGAAGTCGGCCTCGGTGGTGGCCGTCCGGGCGAAGAAGCGCGCCCAGGCGAGCTGATGCTCGCTGCCCGGTCCGGCCGCGTACAGCTCGCGCCGGGCGCCCTCGGCGAGCAGCGCGGCGGCCGTCTCACGCCGGGCGGGCGCCGTGTAGTGGGTGATTGCCGACTCGGCCCAGGCGTGCAGCATCTGCACCACGCCGATCTCGGACTCGCGCCCGCCGAAGCGCAGCACCAGGTCCACGAAGTCCCGCGCCGGGAGCAGTGCGTCCCGCGTCATGTTCCACAGCGCCGACCAGCACAGGGCGCGCGCGAGCGGGTCGGTGACCGAGCCGAGGTGGTCGCGCAGGGTCGCCAGCGACGTCGTGTCGAAGCGGGTCTTGCAGTACGTCAGGTCGTCGTCGTTGACCAGGACCAGGTCCGGTGCCTCGGCTCCGGCCAGATCCGCCACGACCGTCCGAGGGCCGTCGACGTCGCTCTCCACGCGTGCGTAGCGCTCCAGCGTCCCTTCGTCCGTGACGCGGTACAGGCCCACCGCGACCCGGTGCGGGCGCAGTTCGGGGTACGCCTCCGCCGCCTCCTGCACCACCGCCAGCTCCTCGACGCGGCCGTCCGCGCCCAGGAGCACCTGCGGCGTCAGCGCGTTCACCCCGGCCGTCTGGAGCCAGGACCGCGACCAGGCGCTCATGTCCCGGCCGCTTGTCTCCTCCAGTGCCGACAGCAGGTCACCGAGGCGGGTGTTGCCGTAGGCGTGCCGCTTGAAGTAGCGCCGGGCGCCCTCCAGGAACGCCTCCTCGCCGACGTACGCCACGAGCTGCTTCAGCACCGACGCGCCCTTGGCGTACGTGATGCCGTCGAAGTTGAGCTTGGCGTCCTGGAGGTCGCGGATGTCCGCCGTGATCGGGTGCGTGGAGGGCAGCTGGTCGGCGCGGTAGGCCCAGGCCTTGCGGCGGTTGGCGAAGGTGATCCAGCCGCCCGCGAAGCGGGTCGCGCCGACGAGCGAGAACGCGCCCATGAAGTCCGCGAAGGACTCCTTCAGCCACAGGTCGTCCCACCACTCCATGGTGACCAGGTCGCCGAACCACATGTGCGCCATCTCGTGCAGGATGACGTTGGCCCGGCCCTCGTAGGACGCCTGCGTCACCTTCCCGCGGAAGATGAACTCCTCCCGGAACGTCACAAGACCCGGGTTCTCCATCGCGCCCAGGTTGTACTCGGGCACGAACGCCTGGTCGTACTTCCCGAACGGGTACGGGTAGTCGAAGTGGTCGTGGAAGAAGTCCAGGCCCTGCTTGGTGACGAGGAACACGTCGTCGGCGTCGAAGTAGGGCGCGAGGCCCTTGCGGCACAGGGCGCCGAGCGGGATCTCCAGGGTCGTGCCGTCGGAGAACGTACGCGAGTAGGAGTCCGTCACGTAGTGGTACGGGCCCGCCACCACACAGGTGATGTACGTCGAGACCGGCTTGGTCTCGGCGAACCGCCACACCCCGTCGGTCTGTTCACCGGGCCCGTTGCTCCACACCGTCCAGCCCTCCGGCGCCCGCACCTCGAAGCGGTACGGGGCCTTCAGGTCGGGCTGCTCGAAGTTGGCGAAGACCCGGCGCGCGTCGGCCGGCTCGTACTGCGTGTACAGGTACACCTCGCCGTCCTCGGGGTCGACGAAGCGGTGCAGGCCCTCGCCGGTGCGCGAGTAGGCGCACCGGGCGTCGACCACCAGCTCGTTGTCCGCGGCCAGGTCCTCCAGCGTGATCCGGGAGCCGTCGAATACCTCGCCGGGGTTCAGATCACGGCCGTTGAGCGAGACGGCCGCCACACTCGGCGCGATCAGGTCGGCGAAGCTGCTCGCCCCGGGCTCGTTGCAGCGGAAGCGGACCGTCGTGACGGAGCGGAAGGTGCGGGGCCCGTCCCCCGGGTCCTCACCGACCGCGGACCGCAGGTCGAGGGACACCTCGTACCCGTCGACGCTCAGCAGGGCGGCCCGCTCCCGGGCCTCGTCGCGGGACAGATTCTCACCGGGCACGGGCGGCACTCCTCGGATGTCGTGGGGCACGGCTGAACAGGACTGATCCTGCCACGTGCCCCTGACACGGGGCAGCCGGGAATGACGGGAGCGCACACCGGCGTTGCCGGAGAAACGGTTTCCTCGTGAGGAGAGACATGCCGGACAAGACACCCGTCGACTTCTGGTTCGACCCGCTGTGCCCCTGGGCCTGGATGACCTCCCGCTGGGTCCTGGAGGTGGAGAAGGTCAGGGACATCGAGGTCCGCTGGCATGTCATGAGTCTCGCCGTCCTGAACGAGGACAAGCTGGACGAACTGCCCGAGGAGTACCGCGAACTGCTGGAGACCAAGGCGTGGGGCCCCGTCCGGGTCGTCATAGCCGCGCAGCAGGAGCACGGCCCCGAGGTCCTCGGCGACTTCTACACCGCGCTCGGCACGCGCATCCACAACCGGTCCGAGGGCCCCGGCAAGGAGACGGTCGCCGCCGCCCTGAAGGACGCGGGCCTGCCCGAGTCGCTCCTGGAGCACTGGGACGCCACCCCGTACGAGGCCGAGCTGCGCGCCTCCCACAAGGAGGGCATCGACAAGGTCGGCCAGGACGTCGGCACCCCGGTCATCGCCGTGCCCGGCTCCGACGGCGAGCAGATCGCCTTCTTCGGCCCGGTCGTCACCCCGGCCCCGCAGGGCGAGGAGGCCGGCCGCCTCTGGGACGGCACCCTCGCCGTGGCCTCGGTCCCCGGCTTCTACGAGATCAAGCGCTCCCGCACCAAGGGCCCGGACTTCTCCAACCTGTAGGGCTCACTCGGCGGGGACGGCCTGGATCTTGAGTTCCTCCGGGAGCAGGCCGTCCTCACCGCGGTTGAGGTAGCGCTGGTACCACCGGCAGCCGACCGCGGTGCAGCGCCAGTAGTCGTCCACGAAGTGCCCGTGCCCCTTCTCCGCCCGGACCGCCGCCCGCTCGGCGGCGTTGAACATCCGGAACTCCTGCATGGTGCCGCAGGTCCGGCACGCCCGGCTCACCGTCATCAGCTCCTCCTCGCGATCACCGCCAAGTCCGGGAAGTCGGTTACGACCGCATCGACCCCCATGCGGTAGTACAGCGCGTATTCCGCGAACGCGTCCCCGAAATCGTTCGCTCCGCTCCCGCGCCGGAACCGCTCCGGCAGGAACTGGTTCTCCGCGCGGAAGGTGTACGGCCCGATCCGCAGCCCCGCCGCATGCGCGTCCGCGACGAGCGTCGTGCCCGCCACCGAGGACTTGTCAGGCCCGATCCAGTCCGCGTACTGAGCGATCCCCGCCAGCCCCGCCGGCGTCATCATGTCCCGGTAGGTCACCGAGGGCAGGTCGTAGGGTCCGCCCGTCGTCCCCAGCGCCTGCCACAGGGGCACGTCCAGATCCGTCATGCGCCGCAGGCTCGTCGGTTCGAAGGACTGCACGACGCACTCGCGCCGCCCCAGCCGGTTGCGGCGGATCGCGGCCGCCAGCTTCGGCTCCAACGGCAGTCCGATCGAGCGGAAGTACGTGGGGTGCTTGGTCTCCGGGAAGACCGCGATCGTGCGGCCGTGCTCCCGCGACAGCTTCCGCGCCAGGTCCACGACCTCCTGGAAGGTCATGATTTCCGCACGCCCGTCGAAGACGGTGTTGCGGTTGCGGACCGCGGGCAGCCGCTCCACCGCCCGCAGCGTCTTCAGCTCGGCCAGCGTGAAGTCCTCCGTGAACCAGCCGGTCACCTGCCGCCCGTCGACCGTCTTCGTCGTCCGGCGGTCCGCGAACTCCGGGTGGCGGGCCACGTCGGTCGTCTGGGAAATCTCGTTCTCGTGCCGGACCACCAGCACATGGTCCTTCGTCGGCACCAGGTCCGGTTCGATCCAGTCGGCGCCCGTCTGCACGGCGTACGTGTAGGAGGGGGCCGTGTGCTCCGGGCGCCAGCCGGCCGCACCGCGGTGGCCGATGACGACCGGGCCGCCGCCCGTGCGGGGCCCGGCCGCCGCCGGGCCCGCCGTGGCGGCTGCGCCGGTTCCCGCGGCCGCCGCGAGCAGGAGGGATCTCCGTCCGAGTTGCATAGGACTCCTCTTCGTCGACACCAGGTTCACTTCCGTGCCCGGGCCCGTGCCCCGGCCAGCCGGTCCAGGTGCTCCTCGTAGCCCCTGGTGTAGAACGCGGCCCGCTCCGGGTCCGGCTCGACGACCGCCGTCGGTCGCGTCCACTCCTCCGCGTCCAGCGGCACCCCGTACCGCTCGGCCGCCGCCAGGACCGCGCCCCGCGCGCCCACCTCGCCCTCCACGACCCGCAACGGCCGCCCGAGCACATCGGCCAGCAGCCGCATCCAGGCGGAGCTGCGGGTGCCGCCGCCGCACACGGCCAGGCTCCCGGTGAGGCCCGCCGCCGCCAGGCAGTGCCGGGCCGCGTACCCGATGCCCTCGCAGGTGGCGCGGACCAGATCACCCCGGCCCGACTCCAGGGACACGCCCGTGAGTTCGGCGCGCAGGCGCGGTTCGACGAAGGGGGCGCGTTCACCGGAGGGCGCGAAGTACGGCAGCACCCGGACGCCGTTCGCGCCCGGCGGCGTCCCGGCCAGCAGGCCGTCCACCTCGTCGTGCCGCACGCCCGTCGTCGACAGCACCCAGTCCAGCGCTGCCGTGCCGACCATGGCGGGCATGGCGCGCAGCCAGTGCCCGGGCCGGTCCGTGGAGATGTACAGGCCGGCCGGTTCGCCGGTCAGGTCGAGCTCGGTGGTGGCGACCAGACTGGCCAGACAGGTGCCGACGATCAGCAGACCGTCCCCCGGGGACGTCACCCCGGCGCCCAGCGCGCAGGCCGGCAGGTCGTAGGGCCCGTTCGCGATCCGGGTCCCGGGCGGCAGGCCCTCGCCTCGCGCCCCGGCCGTCGCGACCGGGTCGCTGACCGGGGCGAGCAGCCCCCTGCGGTGCGCCAGCCCCAGCAGTTCGACGACCCGGTTGTCGTACGTCCGGGTCCGCGGGTCCAGGAACGGCATCGACGCGTCCGACACATCCGTCGTCGGGCCGGCGCCGGTCAGCCGCTGGAACACCATGTCCTTGCAGTACAGGGCGGCCTTCGCGGCATCCAGGGCCTTCGGTTCGTGACGTTCGAGCCACGCCAGCAGCGGGCCCGGGGAGCCCGGGAACATCGCGCCGCCGGTCCGCCGGAACACCGTCTCGAAGGTGCCGTCCGCCAGCCACCGGTCGACCAGTTGGTGCGCCCGCCCGTCCATCCAGGAGGCGGCCGGCCGCACCGGCCGCCCCTCGCCGTCGACCAGCCACACCCCGTCGCCCTGCCCCGTGAGCCCGGCCAGCTCGACGGGCTCCGCCACGGCGGAGGTCAGCGCTTCGAGCACCGCGACGACCTCCCCGTACACCTCCTCCATGTCCTGTTCGACCAGCCCGCCGTGCAGTTCCAGGCCCACCGGGCGTGACTCCACCGCCAGTTGGCGGCCCATGGCGTCGAAGGCCGCCGCCTTGACCATGGACGTGCCCACGTCGATCCCCACGTACATGCGGCTTTCCTCCCGGTCTCAGGTCAGGCAGTGCGCGAGCGGCTCCCCGCGCACCCAGCGGCCCACCTCTTCGGCGGCGATCCGGGCGGCCTTCTCCGCGACCGCGCGCGACGCCCCGCCCAGGTGGGGGGTGAGGACCACGTGGTCGGCGAGTCCCAGCAGCCGGGACTGCGCCGGCAGCGGTTCGCGTTCGTAGGTGTCCAGCGCCGCCGCCGACACCCGGCCGCTCTCCAGCGCGTCGCACAGCGCGCCCTCGTCCACCAGCGGTCCCCGGGCCACGTTCACCACCACCGCGCCGGACGGCAGCAGCCCCAGCTCACGGGCGCCGATCAGCCCCCGCGTCTCGGGTGTGAGCCGGGCGTGCAGGGTGATCACCCGGGAGCGGCGCAGGAGGTCGTCGAGCGAGGTCACGCGCAGGCCGTGGATCTCGCCGTGCACATACGGGTCGTAGACCATCACCCGGGCCCCGAAGGCGCACAGCACGCGCGCGACCCGGCTGCCGACGGCCCCGTACCCGACCAGGCCGACAGGCAGGTCCTCCAGCTCCAGTCCGCTGCGCTCGTACGTGTAGTACGTCGCCCCCTCCCAGCTGCCCCGCCCGGCGAGCGGTGCGTGGGCCTGGGGGATGCGGCGCAGGGCCGCCAGCATCATGCCGACGGTGAACTCGGCGGTGGCAGCGGCGTTGCGGCCCGGCGCGAAGCACACCCGCACGTCACGGTTCTTCGCCGCGTCCAGGTTGACGTTGACCGGCCCGCCCCGGCAGACCACGACCAGCCTCAGGTCCGGGCAGGCGGCGAGGACTTTCCCGGTGACCGGTCCCATCTGGGTGACCAGCACCTGCGCCCCGGCCAGCGCCTCGATCAGCTCGTCCTCGGCGTCACTGGCCTCCTGCACCTCGGCGACCGGCCCGAACGGCTCCAGCGGCCACCCGAGCCGCACTTCGCGGACGTCGGCCCGCTCCACCTCGTGCTCCACCGCCCGCGTGATCAGGGACGGCAGGACGAAGTGGTCGCCGGCGGCCACGACACGCACGCTGTTTCCGTCAGTCATCGCAGGGCCTCCCCTGACTCGGCGTCGAAGACATGGGTGTGCTGCGGGTCGGCGGTCACCCGGACCCGGTCGTCGTGGGCGAGCCGCACCTCGGGGTCGGTGAGGACGACCAGATGCCGTTCGACGCCGTCCAGGGCGAGGGTCGCCAGGCCCGACTCCAGGAGTGGTTCATGGGCGACGACCCGGGCGGGCAGGCCGTCTTCGGCGGTGAGCCGGACGTCCTCGGGGCGGATGCCGACCACCACCTCCCGCCCCCGGTCCACCGGCACGGGCAGGGCGACCCGCACCGTGTCGGAGAGGCGGGCGTGGCCGTCGCCGCCGGAGATGCCGGGCAGCAGGGTGATCGCGGGTTCACCGACGAAGTCCGCGACGAACACGTTGGCCGGGCTGTCGTAGATCTCGTAGGGGGTGCCGAGCTGCTGGATGACGCCGTCCTTCATCACGGCGATCCGGTCGGCGAGCGAGAGGGCCTCCTCCTGGTCGTGGGTGACCAGGATGGTGGTGTGGCCCAAGTCCTTCTGGATGCGTTTGAGTTCGCGGCGGGTGGAGTCACGCTGGGCCGCGTCCAGGTGGGAGAGCGGCTCGTCGAGGAGCAGGACGTCGGGTTCGCGGATCAGGGCCCGGGCCAGGGAGACGCGCTGCTTCTGGCCGCTGGACAGGCCGGCCGGGCGGGCGTCGAGCAGGTCGGTCAGGCCCACCCGCTCGGCGATGTCCTTCACCTTGCGCTCGACGTCGCCCCTGGAACGGCGGGCGGCCCCCCGCCGGGCCTTCAGCCCGAACGCAAGGTTCTCCGCGACCGACAGCGGCGGATACAGCGCGTAGTTCTCGAACGCCACCCCGATGTTCCGCTGCTGGGCGGGCCGTTCGACGACCGACGCCCCACCGACGAGGATGTCCCCGCCGGTGACGGACTCCAGACCGGCGATCATCCGTAAGGTGGTCGACTTGCCGCATCCGGACGGCCCGAGCAGCCCGAGCAGCTCCCCGGACCGCAACGTCAGATCGATTCCGCGGACGGCCTCCACCCCTGGCCGCCCCCGCGACCGATAGGTCTTCCGCAGCTCACGTAGCTCCAGTCCCGTCATGGCCGCCCTTCATCGCGCAAACCTCGTAACGGACCTTGTGTTCGTCCAGATCCCGCAGTGCCTCCGGCGACGCCCCGTCGTCGACGAGGAGCGTGTCGAAGCGGGACAGCGGGACGACCCGGTGCAGGGCGACCCGGCCGAGCTTGGTGTGGTCGATCAGCAGGACGTTCCGTGCCGCCGCGTCGAGCATCGCCCGCTTCACCGACACGATGTGCTGCTCCTGGTGGTAGGCGTAACCCCCGTGCACGGCCGACGTCGACGCGAAGCACACGTCCACCCGCAGCTGCTCGACCGCCTCCACGCACGACACCCCGAGGAACGAGGAGTGCAGCGGGTCGTAGTCGCCGCCGAGCGCCATCAGGTGGATGCCCCGCTGGCCGGACAGCAGGTTGATCGCCTCCAGGAAGTTGGTGACGACCGTCAGCGGTGTGATCTCGGCCGTGCGCAGCCGCCTGGCTATCTCCAGTGTGGACGTCGAGTCGTCCAGCAGGATCGCCATCCCGGGCTCCACCCACCGCAGCGCGTGCTCGGCGACGGCGGCCTTCTCGGCGCGCATGGTCTTCAGCCGGTACTGCACGTTCGACTCGAAGACCCCGGACGGCTGCGCGGTCACCCCGCCGCGGAACTTCCGTACGATGCCCTGCCGTTCGAGCTCGTCGAGGTCACGGTGGATGGTCATCAGGCTCACCCCGAACCGCTCGGCGAGCTCCGCCGCCGTCGCCGAGCCGTCGGCCAGCACCTGCTCGGCCATGGCCGCCTGCCGTGCCGCGGGCCCCTGCTGTCCACCACTGCTGTTGCTCATGACTGCGTCTCTATCCGTCGTCCCGGTCGCTCCGGCCGGTCGGCCTCGAACAGCAGCAGGTTCTCAGGCCGGACGACGAGCCGTACCGGATCGTCCGGACGAAGGCGCGCCGCGTCCGCCCGCGGGGCCACCAGCGACACCCGCTGCTCCCCGGTCCCGAGCCGGACGGTGACCTCCACGGACCGGCCGAGCACTTCCGTGACGTACACGGCCCCGGTCAGCCCGTGGCCCTCGTCTGCGTGCAGGGCGATGTCCCGGGGACGCAGGCCCACCAGTACCTCCGTGCCCGGTGCGGCCTGCGCCCGGACCGGCAGTTCCACACCGCCGTCCGCGCGCACGCCGCTCTCCGTCACCACGCCCGGCAGCAGATTGATCCGGGGCCGGCCGAAGGCCCGCGCGACCTCCGTGTCGTACGGCTCGTACCAGATCTCCTCCCGCGTGCCCGTCTGCACGATCCGGCCCTGACGGATGACCCCGATCCGGTCGCCGAGCGCCAGTGCCTCGACCGAGTCGTGGGTGACGTAGAGGGTGGTGGTGTGCTGCACGGCCCCGATCGCCTTCAGTTCCGCCCGCATCTGCTGGCGGAGCTTGGCGTCGAGGTGGGAGAGCGGCTCGTCCAGCAGGAAGGCCCGGGCGGGACGGACCAGGACCCGGCCGAGGGCGACGCGCTGTCGCTGGCCGTTGGACAGCTGACCGACGGGCCGGTCCAGCAGCCCGGAGATGCCGAGCAGTTCGGCGATCGCGCCGATCCGCTGCCGGGCCTCGGCGGCGGGCAGCCGGTGCCGGGGCGAGCGCAGCGGCGAGGCCAGGTTGTCGTAGGCCGAGCGGTGCGGATAGAGGGCGTAGCTCTCGAAGCACATCGCCACACCCCGGTCGTACGGCTCGACCCCCCGCATGTCCTCGCCGTCGAGCACGACCGTGCCGGAGTCGGGCTGTTCGAGCCCGGCGACGGTTTTCAAAGTCGTGGTCTTCCCCGCGCCCGACGGGCCGAGCAGGCAGAAGAACTCGCCCTCCCGCACCTCCAGTTCGAGCTCGTCGAGCGCGACGGTCTTCCCGTACGCCTTCCGGATCCCGCTGAGCCTGATCACGACTTCACCGCCCCGAACGACAGGCCCCGCACCAGGTACCGCTGGATCGTCAGCGCCAGCAGCAGTGGCGGTACGACGGACACCAGCGCTGCGGCGGCCGTGAGGTTGTACTTGGGCCGGTCCCCGCCGAGGAACGACAGCGCGCCCACGGTCACCGTCTGGGCCTCGTTGGAGGTGAGGATCAGCGGGAAGACGAAGTTGTTCCAGGCGAAGATGAACGCCAGCAGCGACACGGCCGCGATGCCCGGCTTGACCAGCGGGAGCGCCACCTTGAAGAACGCCTGCTTGCGGGTGTAGCCGTCGAGCAGGGCGGCCTGCTCCAGCTCGGGTGTGAGGTCGGCGAAGTAGGACCGCATGATCCACACGATGAGCGGCAGGGTGACGAGTTGCAGCACCCACACCATGCCGACGTACGTGTCGAACAGACCGAGCTTCTGGTAGAGCACGAACAGCGGGATGATCACGGTCAGTTCGGGTGCGAAGCGGAACGACAGCAGCGTGAACATCAGGTTCTCGGAGCCCTTGAACCGCCAGCCGGCCGAGGCGTAGGCGGCCGGCAGCCCCACCACCAGCGACAGCACGACCGCCCCGACCGACACCACCAGGCTGTTGACGAAGAACCGTACGAACGGGATGCCCTCGCTGTCGCCGAGGACCGTCCGGTAGCCGTCGAGGGTGGGGGAGAAGGAGAAGTACGTGGAGAAGAGCTGGTCGGCCGGCTTCAGCGACAGGATCACCATCCAGGCGATCGGGAACAGCGCGAAGACGAAGTAGAGGATCAGGGCGGTGTCGCACAGCCACCCCACCAGGCGTTTCCTCATGTGGTCACCTCCGCGGCCTTCCGCTGGATCTTCCCCAGGTGCTTCACCAGCACCATCGCGGCCAGGTAGACCACGGCCCACAGCACGATCGTGTAGCTGATCCCGAAGGAGTACCTCTGGAAGCGGATGGCTTCGAGGTACGCCCGGATCTGGAGCACCACCGTCGAGTCGCCCGGCCCGCCCTCGGTGAGGGCGTAGATGATGTCGAACACCTTCAGCGAGTCCATGAACCGGAAGATCACCGCGACCAGCACATAGGGCCACAGCATCGGCAGCGTCAGGCGCCGGAAGGTGTACCACCACCCCGCGCCGTCCACGGCCGCCGCCTCGAACGGGGAGGTGGGCAGCGACCGCAGACCGGCGAGGGCGAGGATCGCCACGAACGGGGTATAGACCCAGACGTCCACGGCGATCGACGACAGCAGCGCGCCCGTCGGGGTGTCGGTCCACTGCACACCGCCCAGGCCGAAGGGCCTCAGCAGGTGGTTGACCACCCCGACCGACGGCTGGAGCATCAGCTTCCAGATGATCGCCGCGATCACCGGGGCGATCATCAGCGGCAGGATCAGGATCTTCTCCAGCACCCGGCCCAGCAGGGACGAGCGGTGCAGCAGCAGGGCGACGGCCACGCCGAGCACCGTCTCGGTGAGCGCCGCCCCGACCGCGTACAGCACCGTCACCCACGCCGAGTTCCAGAACGCCTCCTGGGTGAAAACGGCTCTGTAGTTCTCGAACCGCACCATGTCCGGCTGCGGTTTGCTCGCCGAGAAATCGAACAGCGTGTAGTACAGGCCGAGCCCGAACGGGTAGAGGATCCCGCAGGTCAGCAGCAGTGCCGGGACGATCAGGAGGTACGGGCGCAGGGTGAGCCGCCACCCCATCGCTCTAGCCCACCTTGCCGGCGAGGTCGTCCGCCAGCCCGTCCAGCACCGACTTCGCGCCCTTGCCGCCGTAGATCTCCTGGAGGGCCGAGGCCCAGCTGGTCGTCGCGTCGAAGAACTGGGCCTGCGGGGTGAACTGGATCTTCGTCTGGTCGACGACCGCCTCGAAGGTCTCCAGGAAGCCCGGCAGGTGCCGCATCTTGTCCTTGTACGCGGCGTCGTCGGCGACGGACTTGCGCACCGGGTCGATGTGGTTGTGCGTGATCGCGCTCTTGCGCAGGTGCTCCTTGCCGGTGGCCCACTGGAGGAACAGCCAACTGGCGCTCTTCTTCTTGCTCTTGGCGTTCATGCCGAGCGACCAGATCCACATGTTGGTGGCGAGCGACCCGTCCGGCCCCTTCGGCCCCGGGTGGAAGGCGATCTTCCCGGAGGCGGGACTGGCGCCCTTCACCGCCTGGAAGTAGGCGGCCGTGTCGGCGTCGAACAGCATCCCGGCCTTCTTCGCGCCCAGGTCGCTGGAGCACTGGTACCAGGTGTACGACGTCCACGACGGCGGTCCGCCCCGCTTGACCATCCGGGCCCAGTCCTCCGTGAAGGCCACGGCCTCGGGGCTGTTCATGGCCGGGGTGAGCTTCCCGCCGTCGACCGTGAAGTCCTTCAGCCCGTTGCGGGCGTACATCGTCATGAAGCCCGGGTGGATGGTGGCCCAGCTCCGGGAACCGCGCACGGCGATCCCGTACATGCCGTCGAAGCCCGCGCCCGGCGCCTTGCGCTTGATGGTCCCGGCGAGCTCGGTCAGTTCGTCGAAGGACTCGGCCGGTTTCAGGCCGAGTTTGCCGAACACCTCGGTGTTGTAGGCGACGACGTTGGTCTCCCACCCCCAGGGCAGCGCGTACTGCCCGCCCTGCCCGAGCGGCGCGCCCGCCTTCAGCGACCACTGGTCGGCCTGGAGCAGGTTGGGGAAGAAGTCGGCCTGGTCCCATTCGGCGCCCGTGGCCGCGGAGTTGCGCATCCAGGGCCCGAGGTCCTCCAGCCAGCCCGGCGGCCCGTACTGCCACACCATGTAGGCGCCGAGCATGAAGACGTCGTAGGAGGCCCGCCCGCTGGACAGGTCCACGGTGAGTTTGTCGAAGTAGTTGTCCTCGGGGAAGACGTCGTACTCGACCTCGATACCGGTCTTCGCGGTGAACGACTTCAGGTCGGCGATGAGCGCGTCCGTGTACGGGTGCTTGTTGAGCAGGGCCTTGACGGTGGTGCCCTTCTCCCGCTTCCAGTCGAAGGAACCGGTGACGTCGTCCGCGGCGGAGCCGTCGCTCTTGTCATCGTTGCCGCCGAAGCCGGCGCCGCAGGCCGTGAGCAACGGGGCGGCCGCCGCCCCGGCGGCGAGGGCGAGGAAGCGCCGGCGGTCGTGCACGTGCGTGTCCATCCGTACCTCCGCGTGGAGCCTGGTTAACACGTCGAGTCGACTCGTTAACAGAGGGTGGAACGGCTGAAGTTGGGCGTCAATCCCTCGCGCACGGGAAAATATCGGGGCACAGTGAGAAGTTCACAGATCCGGCTGCGACGGCGTGGGAGGTTCCGGATGGTGGACGAGGGTGCGGGCGAGGGCGCGGCCTGGCTGGGCGTCGACCTGGGCACACAGAGCGTCCGGGTGCTGCTCGTCACCGCCTACGGCACGGTCCTCGGCAGCGGATCGGCCCCGCTGACGGGCCGGCGGGACGGGGTGCGGCACGAACAGGACCCGCTGCGGTGGTGGGCGGCGCTGTGCGAGGCGTCGCGGGCGGCCCTCGGCTCCGCGCCGCCCGGCCTGCCGGTCGGCGGACTCGCGGTGTGCGGCACCTCCGGCACGGTCCTGCTGACGGACGGCTCGGGCCGCCCCGTGAGCCCCGCCCTGATGTACGACGACGGGCGGGCGACGGCGCACGCCGCGCGGGCGCGGGAGGCGGGGCTAGCCGTCCAGGACACCTGGGCGCTGCCGAAGGCACTGTGGCTGCTGGGGGAGTACGGCGGCACCCCGCTGCGCCTGACGCACCAGCCCGACCTGATCGTCGGCCGGCTCACGGGCGAGCCGCCCCCGGCCGATTCCAGCCATGCCCTGAAGACGGGCTACGACCTGGCGGGCGACCGCTGGCCGGAGGCCGCCCTGGCCCGACTGGGCCTGCCCGAGGACCTGTTGCCCGAGGTCGTCCGCCCGGGGACGCGCCTCGGCGAGGTCTGCCCGGCCGCCGCCGACGCCACCGGCATCCCCGCCGGCACGCCCGTGCTCGCCGGGATGACCGACGGCTGCGCGGCCCAGATCGCGTCGGGCGCACTGCGGCCCGGCTCCTGGAACTCCGTGCTCGGCACCACGCTCGTGCTGAAGGGCGCCGCCCGCGACCCGGTCCGCGACCCCACCGGCGTGGTCTACAACCACCGTGCTCCGGACGGCACCTGGCTGCCCGGCGGGGCGTCGAGCGTCGGGGCCGGGGCGCTCACAGCGCACTTCCCGGACGCCGACCCGGCCGGCATGGACGCGCGCGCGGCTGCTCACGAACCGTCCCGTGCGGTCGCCTACCCGCTGGTGTCACCGGGGGAGCGGTTCCCCTTCCAGGTGCCGGAGGCGACCCCGTTCGTCCTGGGCGACCCGGTGGAGGACGCCGACCTGTGGGCCGCGCTCCTCCAGGGGGTCGGCCTCACCGAACGCCTGTGCCTGGACTACCTGCACCACCTCGGCGCCCCGCTGGACGGCCCGCTCACCTTCACCGGCGGCGGCGCCCGCAGCCCGTACTGGAACCAGCTGCGCGCCGACATCCTGGGCCGCCCGGCCCGCGTGCCCGAGCAGACCGAACCGGCCCTGGGCATGGCGGCACTGGCCGCCCACGGGGCGTCGAGGGCGGGTGCGCTCGCGGACGTCGCCGAACGCATGGTGCGCGTCCGGACCGTCGTCGAGCCCCGCCCCGGCCGCACCGCGGCCTTCGCCGAGCCGTACGCGCGTCTGGTCGACGCCCTGCGGGACCGCGGCTGGCTGCCCGGCGCGGTCGCCGCGCACGCACACAGCCGTCTGAGCGGGGATACTTCCGCATCATGAGTACGACCCTCCTGCTGGTCCGCCACGGGCAGACCGTCTGGCACGCCGAGAACCGCTACGCCGGCATCAGCGACATCGACCTCACCGACACCGGCCGCGCCCAGGCCGAGGCCCTCGGCCGGTGGGCCGCCGCCCATCCCGTCGACGCGATCTGGACGTCCCCGCTGTCCCGCGCCGTCGCCACCGCCGAGCCCGCCTGCCGTGCCCTCGGCCTGACCCCCCAGAGCGAACCCCACCTGCGCGAATGCGACTTCGGCGTGCTGGAGGGCCGCACACTCGCCGAGTTCGAGGCCGAGGACCCGGAGTGGGCCGCGGCCTACCGGGCCGACCCGGTGGAGCACTCCTTCCCCGGCGCCGAGGACCCGCGGGCGGCGGCGGCCCGCGGCGTGCGCGCCCTGCGGGACATCGCCGCGGCCCACCCCGGCGAACGCGTCCTGGTCGTCGCCCACAACACCCTGCTGCGCCTGGTGCTGTGCACCCTGCTGTCGATCCCGGTCGCCGAATACCGCAGAGTGCTCCCGCGGTTGCGCAACGCGGCCGTCAGCGAACTGCGCGTGAACCCCGACGGTTCCGCCGCACTCCTCTCACTCAATGTGCCGTGCGAGGCCGATGTGCCGTAGCACTATGAGCACATGAAGCAGATCGACACGTCGGTGCCGCATTCGGCCCGGATCTGGAACTACTGGCTGGGCGGCAAGGACAACTACCCGGTGGACGAGGCGGCCGGTGACGCGTACACCGCCGTCTTCCCCGGCATCGTCACCATCGCCCGCAGCAGCCGTGCCTTCCTCGGCCGGAGCATCCGGTATCTCGTCCAGGAGGCCGGCGTACGGCAGTTCCTCGACGTCGGCACCGGCCTGCCGACCGTCGACAACACCCACGAGGTCGCCCAGCGCCTCGCCCCCGAGGCGCGGATCGTCTACGTCGACAACGACCCGCTGGTCCTCGCGCACGCCCGCGCCCTGCTCACCTCCACCCCCGAGGGCGCGACGGCGTACGAGCCCATCAACCTCCACGAGCCGGAGGAGATCCTCGCGGCCGCCGGCAAGACCCTCGACCTCACCCGGCCCACGGCCCTGATCCTCAGCGGCATCCTGGGGCACGTGGCCGACTACGAGGAGGCCCGCGACCTGGTCCGCCGCCTCATGGCCGGTCTGCCCCCGGGCAGCTACCTCTCCCTCAACGAGGGCTCACGGGGCACGGACCCGGCCTACGAGCAGGCGCAGGACGCCTACAACGAGACCGGCGCGGTCCCGTACTTCCTGCGGCCGGTGGAGCAGATCAAGGCGTTCTTCGAGGGCCTGGAGCTGGTGGAACCGGGCGTGGTCTCGGTGCCGCTCTGGCACCCCGAACCGGGCGCGCCGGCCGAGCCGATCGGCCAGCACGGCGGCCTCGGCCGCAAGCCGTAGCCCCCTACGGGCTACAGGAGACCCCCGCGAGTCACGTCCTCGCGGGGGTCTCCGTCTATCCGCCTGCCGTGCGTGAAAGGTGAGAAGACGATCACGAGGCAGGACGCTTCACGGCCTCAGGGGGCCAGCAGCAGCACATCCGCCCGGGACTTGGCGGCCTCGTAACGACGGGCCACGTCCTGCCAGTTGACGACCTGCCACATCGCCTCGATGAAGTCGACCTTCTGGTTGCGGTACTGGAGGTAGAAGGCGTGCTCCCAGGCGTCGAAGACGAGGATCGGGGTGGCGCCCTGGCCGACGTTGCCCTGGTGGTCGTAGACCTGCTCCACGATCAGCCGCCCGCTCAGCGGCTCGTACGCGAGCACGCCCCAGCCCGAACCCTGCGTCGTGGCCGACGCCTTGGACAGCTGCGCCTTGAAGTGCGCGAAGGAGCCGAAGGACTCGGTGATCGCGTCCGCGAGCTCACCCACCCCGTCCTGCGCGAGCGGCTCGCCGCCGCCGTCCTTCGGACCGGTCATGTTCTGCCAGTAGATGCTGTGCAGGATGTGCCCGGAGAGATGGAAGGCCAGGTTCTTCTCCAGCCCGTTGATCGACCCCCACGTCTCCTTGTCCCGCGCCTCGGCCAGCTGCTCCAGCGTGTCGTTGGCGCCCTTCACATAGGCGGCGTGGTGCTTGTCGTGATGCAGCTCGATGATCTCGGGGCTGATCACGGGGGCGAGCGCGGAGTAGTCGTACGGCAGTTCGGGCAACGTGTAGACGGGCATGGGCGGGATCCCCTCCGGACCTTATTGCAACTAACTTGCAAGTGCACGTTAGCAGCAGGAGGGTGTCGGTGAGTGGTCCAGGCATGAGAAAAGCCCCCGCGTGTGTCGCGGGGGCTCCGGCGGTGGCTTCCTACTGCTTGGCGCGGGCCTTCTGCCATGCGTACCCGACAACCGCCAGGACCAGGATCATCCCGCCCGTCGAATACAGCTGCACCCGCGTGTCCGGCTCCCGGGCCATCAGGACGAAGACCGCGGCCATGCCCGCCAGGGCGACCCAGGTCAGCCAGGGGAACGCCCACATGCGCACGGCCAGCTTCTCGGGGGCCTCGCGCTCCAGGCGGCGGCGCAGGCGCAGCTGCGAGACGGCGATGAAGATCCAGACGGCCAGGATCACCGCGCCGATCATGTTCAGCAGCCAGGCGAAGACGTCGTCGGGCCGCCAGTAGCTCAGCAGCACGCACAGGAACCCGAACACCGAGGACGCCAGCACGGCGATCCGCGGCACCCCGCCCGAGACCCGGCCAAGACCCTTCGGGCCCTGGCCGCGCTCCACCAGCGAGTACGCGATGCGGGAGGCGCCGTAGATGTTGGCGTTCATCGCCGACAGCAGGGCGACCAGCACGACCACGTTCATCAGCTGGCCGGCGCCCGGGATGCCGAGTTCGTCGAGGGCGGCGACGTACGGGCCCTTCTCGACGACCTCCTTGGAGTCCCAGGGGACGAGCGTGACGATGACGGCCATCGAGCCGATGTAGAACAGCGCGATGCGCCACATCGCCGTACGGACCGCGCTCGCGACGCCCTGGACGGGGTTCTCCGACTCGGCCGCCGCGATGGTGACCGTCTCCAGGCCGCCGTAGGCGAAGACCGAGGCGAGCAGGCCGATGACCAGGCCCTCACCGCCGTTCGGCAGGAAGTCCGTGAGGTGGCTCGCACCGGGGGAGTCCGTGCCGGGCAGGATCCCGAGGATCGCCAGGACGCCGAGCACCAGGAACAGGGTGATCGCGCCGACCTTCAGCGCCGCGAACCAGAATTCGAACTCGCCGAAGTTCTTCACGGCCGCGAGGTTCGTGCCGCAGAAGACGACCATGAACAGCGCCACCCACGCCCACTCCGGCGTGCCCGGCAGCCAGCCGCTGACGATCTTCGCGGCGCCGATGCCCTCCAGGCCGACGGCCGTGCAGAGCAGCACCCAGAAGGACCAGCCGGCGGTGAACCCGGCCCAGGGCCCGATCGCCCGCTCGGCGTGCGCCGAGAACGACCCCGACGACGGATACGCCGCCGACATCTCGCCGAGCATCCGCATCACCAGCATCACGAGGACACCGGAGAGGGCGTAGGCGACCACGATCGACGGACCGGCCGCGGCGATACCGGCACCGGAGCCGACGAACAGACCGGCTCCGATCACCCCGCCGAGGGCGATCATCGACAGGTGGCGCTGCTTCAGGCCGTGGGAGAGGGAAGCGTCCGTGCCGGACGGCTTCCCCGTGGTGGTGCTGGTGGGCATGGGCGCGGCTCGTCCAATGCGTGAGGGCGTACGTGGGCAAAAACGCCGCCAGTCTCGGATGCCTCCCCGCCCCGACGGAGAGGCATCCCAGCATGTGGACAGTCGTGTCGCTCTGTGTCGCTAGGCGGCGACCGGTGTGTAGTGCGAGGCGTCGCCCTCGATGACGTAGCTCTCCTTGCCCTCCACCCCCACGGGGACGTCCCCGGCGACCGTCACCCGGTGCAGGCGGCGTGGCCGGCCGTCGTAGTTGTCGACGGCGTAGTGCTGGGTGATGCGGTTGTCGAACAGGACGAGCTGGTTCGGCGACCAGCGGTGGCGCAGGATGTTCTCCGGCCGGGTGACGTACGCCTGGAGCAGGTCGAGGATCTTGCGGGACTCCCCGGTGGACAGGCCCACGATCCGCTGGGCGAAGCCGCCGATGAACAGGCCCCGCTCCCCGGTCAGCGGGTGGACGCGGACCACCGGGTGGACCGTGCGGTACGTGATCGAGGTGAACTGGGCGCGCCGGGCGGACTGCTCCTCGTCGACCTCCTCCTCGGGGACGGCGTAGTCGTAGTCGTTGGTGTGCTCGGCCCACAGCGTGTCCGCGAGGCCGCGCAGCGAGTCGGGCAGGTTCCGGTAGGCGGCGGCCGAGCTGGCGATCAGCGTCTCGCCGCCGTAGGGCGGGACGGTGATGCTGCGCAGGCTGGTGGCCTGCGGCGGGTTGAGGACGAACGTGACGTCGGTGTGCCAGTGGTTGGCGGCCCGGCCGCCCTCGCTGTCGACCGGCAGCACGTTCGGGGCGCCGTCGACGGCCGACACCGTCGGATGGGCGGTGGTGATGTCGCCGAAGTGGCGGACGAAGGCCTGCTGGCCCGCGTCGTCCAGGCCCTCCGCGTCGAAGACCAGGGCCTTGTGCGCGTTGAGCGCCTCGCGCAGGGCGGTGGAGGTCTCCTGGTCGAGGGGCCGGGTCAGGTCGACGCCCTCGACGCGGGCGCCGATGTTCGCGGTGACCTTGTGGATTCGGATGCTCATGGCTGTGTTCCTTCCGGAGGGGAGTCGGGCGGGTCAGACGAGTGCCGGGGCGACGACGTGCTGGTTGGCGGGGCGCGGGAGGCCGTAGCGCTCCCGCAGGGTGCGGCGGGCGTCGCCGTACCCGGTGCGGAGCAGGCCGCGGGCCCGCAGGATCGGGACGACGTGGTCCACGAAGGCGTCGAGGCCGGAGGGCAGGACGGGCGGCATGATGTTGAAGCCGTCGGCGGCGCCCGACTCGAACCAGAGCTGGATCGTGTCGGCGACCTGCTCGGGCGTCCCGGCGACGGTGAGGTGCCCGCGGCCTCCGCCCAGGCGCCCGATCAGCTGCCGGACGGTGAGCCGCTCGCGCCGGGCCAGCCCGACGATGAGCGTGTAGCGGCTCTTGGCGCCCTCGATGGCGCTCTCCGGCGGCAGATCGGCCGGCAGCGGGCCGTCCAGCTCCAGGGTGCCCGGGTCCAGGTGCAGCAGCCGTTCCAGGTGGTTCACTCCGTGCGCGTGCACGATGTGGTCCTCCAGGACCCGCTCGTCCGCCCGCGCCTCGGCCTCCGTGGAGCCGAGCACCGGGACGATGCCGGGCAGCACCTTGACGTGGTCCGCGTCCCGGCCCGCCGCGACCGTCCGGGACTTGAGGTCGGCGTAGAAGGCCCGCGCGTCCTCGACGGTCTGCTGGGCGGTGAACACCGCCTCCGCGTACCGGGCGGCGAACCGCTTGCCGTCCTCGGAGGAGCCGGCCTGCACGAGCAGCGGGTAACCCTGCGGGGAGCGGGGCACGTTGAGCGCCCCCTCGACGCTGAAGTAGCGCCCTCGGTGCCGTGGCGGGTGGATCTTCGCGTCGTCGCCCCACACGCCCGCCGCCTTGTCGGCGACGATCGCGTCGTCCTCCCAGCTGTCCCACAGCTTCAGCGCCACGTCGAGGAACTCGGCGGCCCGCGCGTACCGCTCCGCGTGCGCCGGCTCGGCGTCCAGACCGAAGTTCCGGGCGGCCTCGGCACCGGCGGTCGTGACGATGTTCCAGCCCGCCCGGCCGCCGCTGAGGTGATCCAGCGTGGCGAACTTCCGGGCCAGGTTGTACGGCGAGTTGTACGAGGTGGAGGCCGTGGCGATCAGGCCGATGTGCTCGGTCGCCGTCGCCAGCGCCGTCAGCAGCGTGATCGGCTCCAGCGCCCCCGCGGGCCGCTGTCCGACACTGCTCCACAGCTGTGGGCCGTCGGCGAGGAACAGCGAGTCGAAGGTGCCGCGCTCGGCGGTCCGGGCGAGCCGTACGTAGTGAGCCAGGTCCACATGGGCGTACGGGTCGCTCTCCGGCAGCCGCCACGACGCCTCGTGGTGGCCGGTGTTCATCAGGAACGCGTTCAGATGGAGCTGTCTGCGGGTCATCGATGGTCCTCCGTGACACCGAGCGCGGCCAGCAGCCGCTCCCGGTACTCGCCGAGCAGGGGATCGCGGTACGACCGCGGGTGCGCGCGGTCGATGGTGAGGTCGAGGCCGATGCGGCCCTCCTCCAGGACGAGCACCCGGTCGGCGAGCACGATCGCCTCGTCCACGTCGTGCGTGACCAGCAGCACCGAGGGCCGGTGGCGCTCCCACAACTCCCGGAGCAGGCCGTGCATCCGGATCCGGGTCAGCGCGTCCAACGCCCCGAACGGCTCGTCGGCCAGCAGCAGTTCCGGCTCCCGTACGAGCGACCGGGCCAGGGCGGCGCGCTGGGCCTCCCCGCCGGACAGCTCGCCCGGCCAGGCCCGCTCGCGGCCCTTCAGCCCGACCTCCTCCAGGGCCGCACGGCCCCTGCGTCCGGCATCCTTGCCCTCCGCGCCGAGCAGCACGTTGTCGAGGACCCGCCGCCAGGGCAGCAGCCGGGAGTCCTGGAAGACCACCGACACCCGCTCGGGCGCGATCAGCTGCCCGGAGCCCGTGACGCCGTGGTCGAGTCCGGCGATGGCCCGCAGCAGGGTGCTCTTGCCGGAGCCGCTGTGCCCGAGCAGGGCCGTCAGCTGCCCGGCCGGCAGGTCGAGGTCGATGCCGTCGAGGACCGTGCGCCCGTCGAACGACCTGGTCAGACCGCGCAGTTGGACGGCGGGGCGGGTCAGCTGCTCAGTGTGCGGCGCCATGACAGCACCCTCCGTTCGACGATACGGACCGCGCTGTCGGAGATGAGGCCGAAGATGCCGTAGACGACCAGGCCGACGAGGATGACGTCCGTCTGGCCGTAGTTCTGCGCCTGGAACATCATGTAGCCGAGGCCGCTGGTGGCGTTGATCTGCTCCAGCACCACCAGGCCCAGCCAGGAGCCGGTGACACCGAGCCGCAGTCCGACGAAGAAGCCGGGCAGCGCGCCGGGGATGACGACCTGCCGGATGAACCGGAACTTCGACAGGCCCTGCACCTCGGCGAGTTCGACGAAGCGGCTGTCGATGCCGGACAGCGCGGCGTGCGTGTTGAGGTAGATCGGGATGTAGACGACGATCGCGATGATGGCGATCTTGAAGGTCTCGCCGATGCCCAGCCAGAGGATGAACAGCGGGATCAGACCCAGGGTGGGGATGGCCCGGTTGAGGTTGACCGTCCCGTCGATCAGCGCCTCCCCGGTCCGGGTCAGCCCGGACGCCAGCGCGAGCAGGATCCCCACGGTCAGGCCGATCGAGAAGCCGGTGGCCGCGCGCTGGAGCGAGGTCAGGATGTCGTCCGGCAGCGTGCCCGCGCTCCACAGCCGGCTGCCCGTCTCCAGCACGGTCCAGGGGGCCGGGATCGCGCCCGGGTCGAGCAGCCCGGCGGCGGAGGCGATGCTCCACGAGGCGAGGACGGCGGCGGGCCCGGCGAGCCGGGCGGCGGGCAGCCGCTTGCCGGGGGCCAGCCGCCGGCGCCGGCGCACCTGGCGCGCCCCGTCCTCGGCGAGGGCGGTGAGGGGTGCGGTGGTGGTCGTATCCGTCGTCTGCGTGGTCGTGTGCGTCGTCGTGGTCACGGCGGTCACCTCCGGTACTCCGCGGGCACGGCCTTCGCCGCGAGCGACTCGAAGCGGTGGTCGAAGAGCTCGGAGACGTCGAACTTCTTCACGAAGCCGCCCTCCGCGAGCAGATCGGCGGTCTCCTGCTCCCAGCGGATCGCCTCGTCCCAGCGGGGCGGGAACAGCGGCTTGTTGGCCAGGGCGGTGACCGCCTTCGCCTGGGCGAGGGTCAGGTTCTGCGTGCCGACGTAGAACCGCTCGTTCCACTCGTCGGGGTGTTCGTACGTCCACACCTGGCTCTTCGCCCAGTACGGGACGTACGCGGCGACCGCGGCGGCCTTCGCCCGGTCGTTCAGCACCGACACCGGCGCCCACAGCAGGCTCAGCAGGTCCACTACGTCCGTGGTGATGGTGCGGGCGGACTTGTACTGCGTCAGATAGGCCGGGGCCTGGGTGTTGGCGAGCGGGGCGATGTCCACCTGCCCGGACTGCAGGGCGGTCAGGAACTGGTTGCTGGTCAGCGGCACCAGCTCCACGTCGTCGTACGCCAGCCCGGCCTTCTTCAGCGCCCGCAGCAGGACGACGCCCTGCGCCTGGCCCTGGGAGAAGGCCAGCCGCTTGCCCCGGAAGTCGGAGACCCGGCGAATGTCGCTGCCGGGCTTGGTGGCGAAGAGGTAGTTGGGCTTGCGGGTGATGTTGATCGCGACGATCTTCGCGTCGAAGCCCTGGTAGTGCGCCTGGATCGGCGGGATCCCGGCGTTGTTGGCGACGTCCAGGGACTTCGCGCGGAAGGCGTTGATGACGTCGGGGCCCGCGCCGATGTTCAGCCAGTTGGACACCTTGAACGGCAGATCGTCGAATCCGGCCAGCTTGAACTGGAGTTGCTGCGCGTTCTGGTACGAGGAGATCTTCAGGCTCGTCCCCGCGGGGACCTTGGAGGCCAGGGGAGCGTCGGAGGCCGTCTCGTCGGCCGCGGCGCTGCTGTCGGCGCAGCCGCTCAGTCCGGCCGCCGCGGCCGTCACGCCGAGCAGCGAGGTCAGGAACAGGCGCCGGTCGGGACCGGAAACGGGGGGCGAGGGCATGGGAGGCTCCCTGGGTATGAAAGACGGCACAGCGAACGCAATTCCGGGCAGGAAAAGACCTGCCAAGGGAATTCACGCGAATGTCACAAAGGAAGGAGAAGGCGCTCCGCGAAGGGGCGCCGGGGGCGCGTCAACGGGTCAGCAACAGAGGGTGCGACAGCTCGTGAGCGGGCTCATGAACAGGATGTTCCTGGTCGGGGGCCCGGTCTGTCAACATTCCGAGTTTCTGAATTAAATAGCGTCAGGTGACGCGGCCAGCGGATCCCGGTAAAGGACGTCGAGCGCCACCGCGCCACCCGCCACCGCCAGGACGGAATCCGGGAAACTGATCGGCGAGACGGTCGCGGCGCGATCCGCTCCGACCTCCTCCCGCAGCGCGGCCAGACAGTCCGACCGGTGCATGACCCCGAGCTCCGTCACGACCACCTGCTCCGGGTTGAGCACATCGAGCAGCAGCCCGACCGCACGCCCCACCCGCCGCGACCGCTCCCGCAGCAGCCGCACGGCCACCGGGTCGCCGGCCGCCGCGGCACCGACCACGTGCATCGGGTTCATCCCGTCGAGGATCCCCGCCTCCCGGGCCCGCCGGCACAGCGTCCGTTCGCTCAGCTCGGCCTGGAGGCAGCCCACCCGGCCGCAGTCGCAGGGCTCCGTGCCGCCCGGCACCGGCAGATGGGCGATCGCCCCCGCCTGCGAGCGCGGGCCGTGGTGCACCTCGTCATGGGTGGCGAACGCGGCGTCCACCACATTGCCCGCGAACAGGTGCAGCACACTGCGGCTGCCCCGGGCCCGCCCGAACAGCCGCTCCGCGTTCACCAACGCCCGGGCGTGCCCGTCCACATGGACCGGCAGGCCCGTAAGCGCTCCGAGCAGTTCCCGCACCGGCACCTCGCGCCAGCCCAGCAGCGGATGCTCCACGACGGTGCCCGAGTCCCGGTCCACCCAGCCGCCCGCGGCGAACCCGACCCCCAGCACCCTGCTGCCGGGCGCCCCGGCGAGCAGCGCCGCCAGCGTGTCGGCGGCCCGGGACAGCACCTGCGCGGGCCCGGCCCCCGCGTGCTCCACCTCGCTGCGGGCCAGCACCCGCCCGCGCAGATCCAGCAACGCGACCGTCGTGTACGGCACCGCCACGTGCACCCCGCCCACCACGAACCGGGAGTCGTCCAGGTCGACCGGCAGATGCGGCCGCCCCACCCCCTTGGACCGCCGCAGCACGGCGGACTCACGGATGAGCCCCAACTCGGCGAACCGGGCGCAGTAGTCGGTGACCGACGCCGGCGACAGGCCCGTCAGCCGGGCGATGGTGCTGCGCGCGACCGGCCCGTGCTCCAGCACGGACCGCAGGACGACGCTCGCGCTGGTGCGGCGCCGGTCGCTGTCGGCGACACGGGGGATGGGGGACGTCAGAAGGGGAGCCGCGGTACGGGGCATGGGAATCTTCCTGGAGGCCGGTCCGACACTGCGCCGTCTCGATCGGCGGGCCGGATCCCTCCGCCCCGCCTCACACCGGGTGGCGACAGGTGGCCGTGCCCTGGCGTCGCAGGTCGACATAGCGACGCGACGAGAAGTACCGGGCCTGGGCAACCATGTTCGCGACGCTAGCAAAACGACCCGGGGCTGCCCAGACGGCGACCGACGGGCGAGACGGCGGCACGGAGCCTTTGGGGGAAACCTACAGATGCGTGCCGTCCCTCGCTGGTGGTGCAGGGCACCCCATCACCGTGACCGGCATCACGCGTTGGTCGCTGTAGCCCACATCCTTTGTGCGAAGCCGACCAACGGCCGGTCCACGCCTTTGTGGACGGCTGACGGTGATCGGGCCGGGCACGCTGGGATAGCGTCACGATGTCCCACCGGCCCTCACCCTCGCGGAGTCCCCATGAGCACCGCTGCCGCCACACCCGCCCGCGCCGGGCAGGTCCTCGCCGACCTGCTCCCTGCCTCCCGAGTCCGGGACGCGGCCCTCGTGCTCGGCGGCGCCGCGCTCACCGGCCTCGCCGCCCAGATCTCCGTGCCCGTGCCGGGCTCCCCGGTGCCGGTGACGGGCCAGACCTTCGCCGCGCTGCTCGTCGGCACGTCCCTCGGTGCCGGCCGCGGCTTCCTGGCGCTCGCGCTGTACGCCGTGGCGGGCATCGCCGGCGTGCCGTGGTTCGCGCAGGGCACCTCGGGCGTCGCCCCCTCCTTCGGCTACATCCTCGGCATGATCCTCGCCTCCACCGTCGTCGGCGCCCTGGCCCGCCGCGGCGCCGACCGCTCGATGCTGCGCATGGCCGGCACGATGCTGGTGGGCGAGGCGATCATCTACGCCGTCGGCGTGCCCTACCTGGCCCTCGCCACCGGCATGTCCGCCACCGCCGCGATCGCGGCCGGCCTCACGCCGTTCCTCATCGGCGACGCGCTGAAGGCGGCGCTGGCGATGGGCGCCCTGCCGACGGCCTGGAAGTTCGCGAACAAGCACTGACGGCACAGGCGTTGCGGAGAGGCCCGCCGGGGGCGACGAACCCCGGCGGGCCTCTCAGCGTTCCGCGTGGTGCGGCGCGGGCCGCTCCGCGTCCGCACGCGGCTACAGCGGCCGGTTCAGCCCTCCTGAGCCCCCGGCCGGCGCCGCTGCGACCACCACATTCCAGCCACGCCCGCCGCGAGCAGCGACGCACCGGCCGCGCCCAGCGGCAGCAGGTCACGGGCCGGACCGGTCTTCGGCAGCTCCTTGCCGCCCGGGCCCGCCGGCTCGTTGTCGGTGCCGAGCAGCAGGGGCGTGGCCGGGGCGTTCGGCGACGGGTTGCTCGTGCCGAACGGCACCGGGCCCTGCTGCCAGAAGGTCTTCTTCCCGTCGGCCGTCTGCACGGGCAGGCAGATCTTCCCGGTCTTGCCGAGGTCGAACGTCGCGTCGACGGCGTACGACTTCGACTTACCGGCCGCGAGATTGTCGATCGGGCATGCGAATCCGCTGTTCGAGCCTTCCGGAAGTCCGTTCTCGGGTATCGCCGAACATCCCTCGACGCCCTTGACGACAAGCCCGTCGAAACCGACGACCAACAGCCTGATCTTCCCGCTGTCCTTGCTCCCCTCGTTCTTCACCGTGGCGGTAATCGCCGTCTTTTCCGAGCCGTTGTCGACCGAGATCTTCCCGGGCAGCAGCGTGGTGAGCTTCACCCCCGCCGGTGCCTCGTCAACTGCCTTTCCCCCCTTGCCGCTCGGCGGCCCTTCGTCCTGCGCCCCGGCTGTGCCGGAAAGGATCAACACCGCTGAGAAAGATGCCATGACCAGCGATCCCGCGACCGCTGTCGAACGACGAGAACTCATGTTCGCCCCCCTTGCGTCCCCCTGGGCTGCGCCTGAATTCGCAGCACTGAAAGAGGTACCACAAGATTTCACCGCACTATCCTGGTGCGGCACGAAGTGTGACCGTTGTGTTTCACTGGAGTCGGTCGCGGTGTCGTGGAGGGGGTGCAGCGGATTGCCGGGGAATACGAACAGCGGCGGTGTTCCAGGGATATTGGTGACGGGACGCTATCGGTTGGTCGAAAGTATCGGCCAGGGGGGAATGGGGCGGGTGTGGCGAGCCGCCGACGAAATACTCGACCGGCCGGTCGCCGTCAAGGAAATGCGGATCGACGGTCTCGACGCGGAGGACAGCAGGACCCGCCGCGAACGCACCCTGCGCGAGGCCAGGGCCACGGCCCGGATCGACCACCCCAACGTCGTACGGGTCTACGACGTGGTCGACGAGGGCGAACGCCTGTGGATCGTCATGGAGTTGGTCGCGGGCCGCTCCCTCGAACGGATCCTCGCGGAGACGGGCCCGCTGAGCCCCGGCGAGACGGCCCGCATCGGACTCGGTCTGGTCGCGGCGCTGCGGCAGGTGCATGAACGGGGCGTCCTGCACCGCGACATCAAGCCCGGCAACGTCCTCGTGGAGCACGCGGACGGGGTGGCCGGATCCGGGCTCGGCAACGGCACCGGTTCCAGCCGCGCAGGGCGGATCGTCCTCACGGACTTCGGGATCGCCGCGATCCAGGACGCCAAGGCGCTCACGATGGTCGGCATGCTGGTCGGCTCGCCCGACTACATGGCCCCCGAGCGCATCTCCGGCCGCCCCCAGGGCCCGCCGTCCGACATCTGGTCCCTGGGCGCCACCCTCTGCGCGGCGCTGGGCGGCCGCTCCCCGTTCTCCCGCGACACCACGCTCGCGACCCTGCACGCGGTCCTGTACGAGGAGCCGGAACTCCCCGCCGCGGCGGGCCCGTTGCGGGACCTCCTGACGTCCCTGCTCGCGAAGGAGCCGTCGGCCCGCCCGGACCTGGAGGCGCTGGAGACGGCACTGCGACCGGTGGCGTTCCCGGTCCCGACACCGACGGTGACGGTCGGGGTGGGGCCGGGGGAGGCGGAGCCGGAACGAGTACGGGAGCCGGAGCCGAACTCCGTGGTGGACGAGGAGTCCACGCCGCCCTTGTGGCCATCGCCTGCCCCTGATCCGGAAACCACCCTCGGAGGCCGGCAACCGACCCCGACCCCGACCCCGACCCCGCAGCCGCAGCCGCAGCCGCAGCCGCAGCCGCAGTCGCAGTCACGGGCACCTCTGCCCACGCCCCCGCAGGAATCCCCGGCGCAACCACCGCAGGAATCACCGGCCCCCGCCCACCTCCCGGCGCCCCGGGGCCCCCGCCGGCCCGCCCCCGCCCCGGGCCCGCACCACCACCCCACGCACACCACACCGACGGAGACGTCCGCGAAGTCCCGGGGCCCGGTCTCCCTCACCCGGGCACAGGCGGAGACCGAGCGCCGCCCTCACCCCGCACCCACGCCGATGCCACCGGGCGAACTCCCCGGACCGGCCGTCCCGGCCGCGCCCGGCGCGCGTCCCCGCCCCGGCGCGGGCCGCCGTCGTACGGTGCTCACCGCCGCGGCAGCCACCCTCGCCAGCGCCGGCACCGTCGTCGGCATCCTGCTGGCGACGTCAGCGGGTTCACCCGGAGACGACGACACTCCCCGCGCCGGATCCTCCGCGTCCGCGCCGGCCACCAGCGGCGGCACCACCACCGCCCCCTCACCCACCGTCGAGGGCACGACCAGGCCGCAGACCCTGCCGCCCGGCACGCACCGGGAGGCCGGCGGGTTCGCCTGGGCGACGCCGGACGGCTGGCGGCGGGACGTGAAGACGGGCGCGGAGGTGCACTACACCTCCCCGGACGGCACCCAGGAACTGGTCGGCAAGTCCTCCCTGGCCCGCGGCGACCTGCTGGAGACCTGGCAGACCTCGGAGCGCAACGCCCACCAGGGCCAGGACTACCGCAAGATCCGCCTGGAGGAGACCACGTTCCGCGGCCACCCGGCGGTGGTCTGGGAGTACACGTTCACGCTGAAGGGCGTCCACTGGCACGCCCGTCTGCTCGGCTTCAACGTGACCGGCAAGTCGTACCAGGTCAACACGTGGTACGCCGCCGGGACCGAGCAGGAGGCACTCGCCACCTACGAGAAGGTCAGGGACAGTTTCACGGTGCTGTAGGCGGCCGCGGGAAAAGCGATGGGAAAGCGAGAGGGCCTGCGGCGTGTGCGACAGCACGCACCACAGGCCCCCTGTTCACGGCGAACGGTGAGGCGGCGGCCGCAGGATCAGCCGGCCGACACCTCGCTGCGCTCCTCACCCTGAGCCTGCGGGGCATCGGCGGCCGGCCGGCCCCCACGCAGTCCCTTCTTCACGAAGGCGATGACGAGCACCACCGCGGCGACGAGCAGCGACAGCAGGATGGTCTGGCGCCCGTCGTGCTCGGTGTCGGTGAGCATGTAGCCGAGGATGAACACGATCAGCGCGGCGGTCGCCCAGGTCAGGTACGGGTACAGCCACATCTTCACGACGAGCTTCTCGGGCGCCTCGGCCTTGATGATCTTCCGCATGCGCAGCTGGGAGAAGCAGATCACCAGCCACACGAACAGGGCGACAGCGCCACTGGAGTTCACCAGGAACAGGAAGACGGAGTCCGGGAACTTGTAGTTGAAGAACACCGCGACGAAGCCGAAGGCGACGGAGGCGAGGATCGCCGTGCGCGGCACGCCGTTGGAGGTCGTGCGGGCGAAGGCCTTCGGCGCGTCGCCGCGCTGGCCGAGGGAGAAGGCCATGCGGGAGGCGGTGTACAGCCCGGAGTTCAGACAGGACAGCACCGAGGTCAGCACGATGAAGTTCATGATCTGGCCGGCGTGCGCGATGCCGAGGGAGTCGAGCGCGGCGACGTAGGAGCCGTCCTTGGTGATGGACTTGCTGTCCCACGGAAGCAGGCACACGACGACGGCGATCGAGCCGAGGTAGAAGACGGCGACACGCCAGATGATGCTGTTGGTGGCCTTGGTGACGGCCTGCCGCGGGTTCTCGGACTCGCCGGCGGCCAGGGTGGCGATCTCGCTGCCCATGAAGGAGAAGACGACGAGCAGCACACCGGTGAGGATGGCGCCGGCCCCGTTGGGCAGGAAGCCGCCGTGCTCGGTGAGGTTGCTCAGGCCGGCCTGCTCACTGTCCACACCGGGCAGCAGCCCGAAGACGGCCAGCCCGCCGATGACGATGAACGCGGCGATGGCGACGACCTTGATGCCCGCGAACCAGAACTCGAACTCGCCGTAGGAGCCGACGGAGACCAGGTTGGTGGCGGTCAGCACCACCATCACGATCAGGGCCCAGCCCCACTGGGGCACGGCCGGGATCCAGCCCTCCAGGATCACGGCACCGGCAGTCGCTTCGACCGCCAGCACCACGACCCAGAAGAACCAGTACAGCCAGCCGATGGAGAAACCGGCCCAGGACCCGAGGGCCCGGTCGGCGTGTGCGGAGAAGGAACCCGAGGTCGGGTTGGCGGCCGACATCTCACCGAGCATCCGCATCACCAGCACCACGAGCGTGCCGACGAGTGCGTACGACAGCAGGATGCCGGGCCCGGCGGTGGCGATACCGGAGCTGGACCCCACGAAGAGTCCGGCGCCGATGACACCGCCGATGGCGATCATCGAAAGATGCCGGTTCTTGAGCCCGGCCTGCAGCCCGGAGCCCTCGACTCCGGGTTCTCCGGGGCCTCCGGGGTCGTTTCCGGTCTTGTTCAGAGTCGGCTGCGAGGTCATGGAACGGATTTCCTTTGCGCCGGGGAGCTGTACTTCCGTACGAAGCGCACGAGCCGCACGAAAGGGGTGTTTCGCGGCATGGCGGTGTACGGGGGGCTCGTACGAGCGGTGTACGAGCCGGTCCAGTGAATCGGAGGCGAACGAATAGGAGAACCTTTGAATCCAGATTGTTACTTGAGGTTTTCCTGAGGTTCAGTAATGCGGCTCACACTCGCCTCGAGTTTTCAGGAGCGCCACCCCGCGCGCCTTCCCCGAAACACCCGTGTCACACTCGTCCCATGCGCGTGTACCTCGGCTCGGACCATGCGGGCTACGAACTCAAGAACCACCTCGTCGAGTGGCTGAAGCAGGCGGGTCACGACCCCGTCGACTGCGGCCCGCACATCTACGACGCCCAGGACGACTACCCGCCCTTCTGCCTCCGCGCAGCGGAGCGCACGGCCGCGGACCCCGACGCCCTCGGCGTCGTCATCGGCGGCTCGGGCAACGGCGAGCAGATCGCCGCGAACAAGGTCAAGGGCGTCCGTGCGGCCCTCGCCTGGAGCGAGGAGACGGCGTCCCTGGGCCGCCAGCACAACAACGCGAACGTGGTCGCGGTGGGCGCGCGCATGCACTCGCAGGACGAGGCGACGAAGTTCGTGGAGACGTTCCTCGGCACGCCGTTCTCCGGTGACGAACGTCACATCCGCCGGATCGACATGCTGTCGGCCTACGAAACGACCGGCGACCTGCCCCCGATCCCACCGCACCACCCGCAGCAGTAGCCGACGGGCTTTTCAAAACCGGGCCGGACAGGAGCCACGCCGCAGGCGGCCGGCCGGAGCTGTCGCCCGGGTGGGGCAGGAGCCGGGTGCTCACGCAGCGGCGGGACTTCTGCCCGCGGGGCGGGGGCGGCGCACCGTGGCGGGGACGCGAGTACCGCCCTGAGCGGGAGCTACGCCCTCGGCAGGGCGGGAGCTACGCCCTGGTAGGGCCGCGAGCACTGCCCTGAGCGGGGGAGCTGCGTTCCCTGGCAGGGCCTGAGCCCCTGCTGGGGGGACCCTGCGGGGGTCCGGGGGCGGAGCCCCCGATAGGGGTGCAGGGGACGAAGTCCCCGCCGGGGCCCGGGGCTGTCTCTTATACACATCTCCGAGCCCACGAGACGG
>NZ_JNXI01000038.1 GCF_000717055.1 Streptomyces iakyrus
GCGGCGGCCGTCGCCCCGGTGGCTGGCCCACGGCCGCCCCGGGCGCGCCCGCGCCGAACACCCCGTCGGCGCATACCCCGCCGACGAGCACCCCCGCCCCCGGCGCCCCTCCGGCGGCCCAGCCTCCGGCGACGTCGGCTCCCGCTCCCGCCCCCGCCTCCGCTCCCACCGGCGGTGGCCATCTCGACCCCCGTATGCTCTGGCCGAACATCCTGGACGCGGTCAAGAACCGCCGGCGCTTCACCTGGATCCTGCTCAGTCAGAACGCCCAGGTGGCCGGCTTCGACGGCACGACCCTCCAGCTCGGCTTCGTCAACGCCGGAGCCCGGGACAACTTCCTGAGCAGCGGCAGCGAGGACGTGCTGCGGCAGGCGCTGGGCGAGCAGTTCAACGTCCAGTGGAAGATCGAGGCGATCGTCGACCCCTCGGGCGGCTCCGCGCCCCCGGCGCCCGGCGGCGGCCCCTCCGGTTTCGGCGGCGGTGGCGGCTACAGCAGCGGCGGTGCCGGCGGCTACAACTCGGGCGGCGGCACGGCGACAGCCCAGCGCCCCGCCCCGTCCCAGCCGGCTCCCCCGGCCGGCCCCGCCCAGCAGTCGAGCGGCCCCGCTCCCGCCACCACCTCCACCCCGGCCCCCGCGCCGGCCGCGTCCGCCCCCCAGCCCTCCGCCCCCCAGCCGCGGCACGTCTCGGTCGAGGAGGACATCCCCGAGGACGACGATCCCGACCTCGACGAGTCGGCCCTCTCCGGCCAGGAGCTGATCGTGCGGGAGCTGGGAGCGACGGTGGTCGAGGAGTTCACGAACGAATAGCCGGGCTCGTGCGGCGACTTCCGTAGACGACGCCGCCGTCCTTGGAGGAACCTCCAGCTCAAGATCCCTCCTCGCCTCGGCGGCCCGCACAAAGGGAACCCGGTGCCTCCCGTTAGGCTGACCCCCGTGAAGGTCCTCGTCATCGGCAGCGGCGCCCGCGAACACGCCCTGTGCCACTCCCTGTCCCACGACCCCGACGTCACCGCGCTGCACTGCGCCCCCGGCAACGCCGGCATCGCCGAGGTCGCCGAGCTGCACCAGGTCGACGCCCTGGACGGCGCCGCCGTCACCGCGCTGGCCACCCGCCTCGGCGCGGAGCTGGTGGTCGTCGGCCCGGAGGCCCCGCTGGTCGCAGGTGTCGCCGACGCCGTGCGCGAGGCGGGTATCCCCGTCTTCGGCCCGTCCGGCCGGGCCGCGCAGCTGGAAGGCTCCAAGGCCTTCGCGAAGGACGTGATGGCGGCGGCCGAGGTGCCCACGGCCCGGTCGTACGTCTGCACCACACCGGAAGAGGCCGACACGGCCCTCGACGCTTTCGGGCCCCCCTACGTCGTCAAGGACGACGGGCTCGCCGCGGGCAAGGGCGTCGTCGTCACCGACGACCTCGAAGCGGCCCGGGCGCACGCCGCGGCCTGCGAGCGCGTGGTCATCGAGGAGTACCTCGACGGCCCCGAGGTCTCCCTGTTCGCCGTCACCGACGGTGAGACGGTCGTCCCGCTCCAGCCCGCCCAGGACTTCAAGCGCGCGCTGGACGGCGACGAGGGCCCCAACACCGGCGGCATGGGCGCGTACTCCCCGCTGCCGTGGGCCGACCCGAAGCTGGTCGACGAGGTGTTGCAGACCGTGCTGCAGCCCACCGTGGACGAGATGCAGCGGCGCGGCACACCGTTCTCCGGCCTGCTCTACGCCGGTCTCGCGATCACCTCCCGGGGTGTCCGTGTGATCGAGTTCAACGCCCGCTTCGGCGACCCCGAGACCCAGGTGGTCCTGGCCCGGCTCAAGACGCCGCTGGCCGGCCTGCTGATGGCCGCCGCCACCGGCAACCTCGCGCACCTGGAGCCGCTGCGCTGGAGCGACGACGCGGCCGTGACCGTCGTCGTCGCCTCGCACAACTACCCCGGCACCCCGCGCACCGGCGACCCCATCACCGGTCTCGACGAGGTCGCCGCGCAGGACGCCCCGCACGCGTACGTGCTGCACGCCGGGACCCGCCAGGAGGGGGACACCGTCGTCAGCGCCGGCGGCCGCGTCCTGTCCGTGACGGCCACCGGCAAGGACCTCACCGAGGCCCGCGACCGCGCCTACACGGCCGTCGGCCGCATCCGCCTCGACGGCTCCCAGCACCGCACGGACATCGCCGCGAAGGCGGCGGGCGCGTAACCGGCGCACGCGAGGCGGGGAAACCACCCCGCCGCCGATGAACCCCACAGGCCCCGGATCCGTCTCAGGATCCGGGGCCTGTCGTATGCGAGGGGCAGGGCCGCAAGCACGCGGGAGGCGGGGCCGCAAGCACGCGGGAGGCGGGGCCGGAATTATGCGAGAGGTGGGGGCCTGATGCTCGCTGTCCGTCATCCACCTCTCCCCAAAGCCATTCCATCGAGTGACCGATGCCCTATCCGGCTGACGGGGGCCGGAGCCCCAACTAGGGTGCGGCGCAAGCGTTCCGGCACTTGGCCCACCGGCATTGCGATGTCAGTGGCGGGTGCCACAGTGGGGGAGTGAGCAAGGGCAGCATCAGGTCAACGGGGAGGGGGTGAGGTCGGTAGTGACCGGAATGGGTGTGGAAGCAGGCGCGCAGGCCGCGCGGGCACGGGCACTGGCCGTGCTGCGCATCCGCAGCCGTGCCCTGGCCGTCGCCCTGCTGCCGGCCGCCGTCGCCGTGATCCTGCTCGCGGGCGCCGCCGGCGACCGCCTGGAGGGCCCTGTCTGGGACACGGCCCGCTGGGTGCTGACGCCGTTCGCGGTGCTCGTGCTGCTCGCCGCCGCCGGCATCGCCCTGGTCGTCGCCCGGGCCCGGCCCGCCATGAGCCCGACCGTCCCGGTCACCGAGGAGGCGGCGCCGGATCTGTACCGGATGGTGCGCGACCTCGCCGACCGCCTCGACGTCCCCGCGCCCTCGGCGATAGCGCTCACCCCGGACTGCGACAGCTGGCTGGAGGACCGTACGCACCCGGCCCACGGCCCGCCCCCGGCCGAGGAGCACCACGACATAGCGGGAGCGGGCAGGCAGGCGCACCGCCGGCACCCCGTCGCGCCGGTCCTCGTCATCGGCTCCCCGTTCCTGTGGTGGATGCGGGTGGGCGAGCTGCGCGCGGTCCTCGCCCCGGTCATCGCCGGTACGGGCCCCTCGGCCCACCCGGACATAGCCGCCGCCCGGCGCTTCGTGCGGGGTCTGGACGCCGCGGTGGCCGTGGCCTCGGCGCCCCGCCGCGAGCCGGTCTCGCGGGCGGTGCTCGCCGGGATGGGCTGGGTCGCCCGGCTGCTGCTGCGCAGCTGCCGCGTTCATGCCGCTGAGCTGGAGCGCGGTGTGGCCGCCGCCGCCGCGGAGCGTGCACAGGCTGTGGACTACGGGCTGCGGATCGTCGCCCAGGAGCAGGTGGGCCTGGCGTACGCGGGCTGGGACCGGCTGCTGACCCGGGTGGCGCTGCCCGCCTGGCGGATGGGCCGCTGGCCGTCCCGGCTGGACGCCGGTGTGGTCGCTGCGCTCACGGAGCTGTCCCGGCGTGACCGCCTGGCCGAGGGATTCGCGTCCCGGCTCGGCGAGCGGCCCGCCTGCGACCTGCTGGAGGAGCCGGGCACGGTCGACGAGGCCGCCTCCCTCCTCGCGGCCCGCCTCTTCCACGGCGGCCCCGCCGGGTCGGGGCCCGACTGGTCGCCGGTGGACTGGAGCGAGTACCCGGACGAGGTCGTCGACCGCAAGTGGCGCCTCGACGCGGCCCGCCTCCACCGCGTCCTGGACACCATGGGCGTCCGCCCCGCCCCCGGCCCCACCGCCCCCGCGACCGGCGCCCCCACCCTGTCCCGCGTCCTCGACCACCTGGCGGACCCGGGCACCGCACGGACGACCGGGAGCACCCCGGCCGGCAGCCCCGCAGGAGGCCCGGCCGTCTCCGGGCCGGACACCGCCCCCGCCCGAACCCCCGGCGCACCGGACCCCCTCGACGACGAGGACCTCTCCGGTACGACGGCCCCCAGCGCCACCCTCGCCGCCCGGCTCAGCGCCGAACTGGCCCGTGAGGAGGCCGCCCCCTCCCCGGCGGCCCCGTCGCCCGCCTCGACGTCGCCCGCCTCCGACGACGCGGCGCTCTGGGACGACCGGGCCCTGCCCCTCTTCCCCCTCCAGCCCCCGCGCACGGCCAGGGAACTGCTCGCCGACCACCTCACCGCGATGGTCTGCTGCGCCGCGATGGACACCGCCGGCGCGGCTCCCGGCCTGGACTGGCTGGACGGCCCGACCCTCCTGATCGACGGTGAGCGCACGGCCGATCTGGCCCCCAAGGTCCTCACCCTCATCGAGGACGGCGACGCCACGCCTCTGCGGGTCTGGCTCTCCCAGCTCGGCATACGCCCGGAGAAGCCCGTCCGCCTCGGCTGACCGCCGGAGCACCCCCTTCCGGTTCTGGCCAATTCGAAACGAACAGTGACGAAGCGCGCGCGTTATGTGATGTGCTGGGACCGTTCGCGTGCGGGGCAAGGGCTTGCGACATACGACAAGCACATAGGCACGACGGCATCACAGCCACCGCGGAACACCACAGCGCACCACAGAACACCGCACACACCACACCGGCACATGGCACACCGGCAGGCGCCACCACGGGGGCAAGGGGAGGGGAAGCAACCATGGGTTCGGAGCAGATCCGCCGCTGGGAGTCGGGAGCGCTGGCGCACGCCGTGACGGATCCCTTCGGGCAGGGCCCCGTCCCGTGGCTGCGCGGTCACGTGACGTACTTCGACGACTCGGGTCAGGTCGTCCCCTGGTACGTGGACCAGGACGCCCCCCACCCGTCCAAGAAGGGCAGCCGCTCGGGCGGCCCCCGCGCGGCCGACGACGTCCACCGTCAGATCAAGGGCTTCACCTCCACCGGAGCGGTCGCGCCCGGCGAGGCCATCGACTTCCACATCACCGTCGACCCGCCCCAGCAGTTCGCCGTCGACATCTACCGCATCGGTCACTACGGCGGTGACGGCGCCGCGAAGATCACCACGAGCCCGCGTCTGTCCGGCATCGTCCAGCCCGCGCCGCTCACCGCGGACCGCACGGTCTCGTGCCACCACTGGTGGCTGTCGTGGCGCCTCCAGGTCCCGTCGTACTGGAACGTCGGCGCGTACGTCGCCGTCCTGACCACCGCCGACGGCTACCGCTCGCACGTCCCCTTCACCGTCCGCCACGACCAGCCCGCCGACCTGCTGCTCGTGCTGCCCGACGTCACCTGGCAGGCCTACAACCTCTACCCCGAGGACGGCCGCACAGGCGCCAGCCTCTACCACGCCTGGGACGACAAGGGCCGGCTGCTCGGCGAGTCCGAGGCCGCCACGACGGTCTCCTTCGACCGTCCGTACGCGGGCGCCGGCCTCCCCCTCCACGTCGGTCACGCCTACGACTTCATCCGCTGGGCCGAGCGCTACGGCTACGACGTCGCCTACGCCGGCGCCACCGACCTGCACGCGGGCCGCGTCGACCCGGCCCGCTACCGGGGACTGGTCTTCCCGGGCCACGACGAGTACTGGTCGGCGGACATGCGCCGGACCGTCGAGCGCGCCCGCGACGCCGGCACCTCGCTGGTCTTCCTCTCCGCCAACTCCATGTACTGGCAGGTGGAGCTCGGTCCCTCCCCGTCCGGAGTCCCCGACCGGCTGCTGACCTGCCGCAAGCGCCGGGGGCCGGGCAAGCCGGTGCTGTGGCGGGAGATCGACCGGGCGGAGCAGCAGCTCCTGGGCATCCAGTACGCCGGGCCCGTCCCCGAGCCGCACCCGCTGATCGTGCGCAACGCCGGGCACTGGCTGTGGGAGGCGACCGGGGCGCATGAGGGCGACGAGATCGAGAACCTGGTGGCGGGCGAGGCGGACCGCTACTTCCCGCGCACCCCGCTCCCCGAGCACGAGGAGCGCATGCTGCTCGCTCACTCCCCGTACACCGACAAGGAGGGCGTCCTCCGCCACCAGGAGACGTCCCTGTACCGCGCGCCCTCCGGTGCCTGGGTCTTCGCAGCAGGAACGTTCGCCTGGTCCCCGGCCCTGGACCGCCCCGGTCACGTCGACCCGCGTGTCCAGCGCGCCACCGCCAACCTCCTGGACCGCATCTGCAAACGCGACTGACCCACTGTCCGCGATCAAGCCCGGGTACGGGAGAATCGAGCCACTTGGACAGAACCACGGGGAGGAACCGTGTCCGGATTCGTCGAAAAGCCCGAACCGATCCAGGTTCCGGGCCTGGTGCATCTGCACACCGGCAAGGTGCGCGAGCTGTACCGCAACGAGGCGGGCGACCTCGTGATGGTCGCCAGCGACCGCATGTCCGCCTATGACTGGGTGCTGCCGACCGAGATCCCCGACAAGGGCCGGATCCTCACCCAGCTCTCCCTGTGGTGGTTCGACCGGCTCGCCGACCTGGTCCCGAACCACGTCCTGAGCACGGAACTGCCCGCGGGCGCCCCCGCCGACTGGGCGGGTCGCACCCTGATCTGCAAGTCGCTGCAGATGGTCCCGGTCGAGTGCGTGGCCCGCGGCTACCTCACCGGCTCGGGCCTCGCCGAGTACAACGAGACCCGCACGGTCTGCGGTCTCGCCCTGCCGGAGGGCCTGACCGACGGCAGTGAACTGCCCGCCCCGATCTTCACCCCGGCCACCAAGGCCGCCGTCGGCGAGCACGACGAGAACGTCTCCTACGAGGAGGTCGCCCGCCAGGTCGGCGCGGACACCGCGGCCCGGCTGCGCCAGGCGACCCTCGCCGTCTACTCCCGGGGCCGGGACATCGCCCGCGAGCGGGGCATCATCCTGGCGGACACCAAGTTCGAATTCGGCTTCGAGGGTGACGACCTGGTCCTCGCGGACGAGGTCCTCACAGCGGACTCCTCCCGCTTCTGGCCGGCCGACCAGTGGCAGCCGGGCCGTGCGCAGCCGTCGTACGACAAGCAGTTCGTCCGGGACTGGCTGACCTCGCCGGAGTCCGGCTGGGACCGTAAGAGCGAGCAGCCGCCGCCGGCCCTGCCCCAGCAGGTCGTCGACGCGACCCGCGCCAAGTACGTGGAGGCGTACGAGCGCCTGACCGGTACGACCTGGGCGTGAGGAAGTAGCGCACGAAGAAGCCCCCCGGCCGGAGCCGGGGGGCTTCTCGATGGAGCGAACGACGAGGTTCGAACTCGCGACCTCAACCTTGGCAAGGTTGCGCTCTACCAACTGAGCTACGTTCGCATGCGCCGTGGCGCGAGAACCACTATACCCAACCTCGCTCCCGCGCGAGCCGCACGGCCGCATGCCGGTTCTCCGCCCCGAGCTTCGACACGGCCGACGACAGATAGTTCCGTACGGTCCCCTGCGACAGCGCGGCCCGCTCGGCGATCTCCGCGACGGGCGCCCCGTCGGCGGCCAGTTCCAGGACCTCGGCCTCCCGCGCGGTCAGCGGCGAGTCCCCGGCGGCGATCGCGTCGGCGGCCAACTCCGGGTCGACGTAGCGGTTCCCGGCGTGCACCGTCCGGATGAGCTCGGCGAGCCGCTGCGCGCTCACGGTCTTGGGCACGAACCCCCGCACCCCCGCCTCCAGCGCCCGCTTCAGATGCCCGGGCCGCCCGTGGCTGGTGACGATGAGGACCCGGCAGCCGGGCAGTTCGGCCCGCAGCGATGTGGCGACCTTCACACCGTCGGCCCCGGGCATCTGGAGGTCGAGCACGGCGACATCGGGCTTGTGCGCCCGGGCCATCGCCATCGCCTCGGGCCCGGTGGCCGCCTCGGCGACGACGACCAGGTCGTCCTCCAGCGACAGCAGAGCGGCGAGCGCCCCCCGGATGAGGTGCTCGTCGTCGGCGAGCAGCAGCCGGATGGGTTCCACGGTTATCACGAGGTGACCTCACTCACAGGCCGCGCCGCGATGACGGCGGGGGCGGCGCCGGGAGGGGCGGGCGGCGACGGCAGCGGGATCTCCGCCGTCAGCCGGAACAGCCCGCGCCCCGCCGGGCCGGCCTCCAGCGTCCCCTCGATCTCCGCCAGGCGTTCCCGCAGCCCGGCGAGCCCCGAACCGGACGGCCCGGCCCCGGGTTCCTTCCCTGCCTCGCTCACGCCGTCGTTCTCCACGGACAACACCACGCGCCCCTCCAGCACCCGCAACCGCACGTCGCACCGCCGTGCGTCCCCATGCCGCAGGACGTTCGTCGCGGCCTCCCGCACCACCCAGCCCAGGGCGGACTGCACCGCGGCCGGCAGCCCGGCCACCGGTGCCCCGCCGACCGTGCAGTCGATGCCGGCCGCCGCCAGCACCCCTTGCGCACCGGCGAGTTCCGAGGTGAGGTCGGCTTCCCGGTAGCCGCGCACGACCTCCCGCACCTCGCGCTGCGACTCCTGCGCGAGCCGCTGCACCTCGACCATCTGTGTCACGGCCTCCGGCCGCCCCCGCTGGGCCAGCTGCACGGCCAGCTCGCTCTTGAGGGCGATCACGGCCAGGTTGCGCCCCATGACGTCGTGCAGATCCCGCCCGAACCTCAGCCGCTCCTCGGCGACGGCGAGCCGGCTCCGGGTCTCGCGGGCCTCGTCGAGTTGGTAGACGGCATTCAGCAGCCAGATGGAGAAGACGGCGGTGAAGGCGATGAACATGCCGCCGATCAGCACGATCAGCGCCGTGAGAAGCGCCGTGAGCGCGGGGGCGCCGAGCGCGAACGCCACGGTCCAGGTGCCTGCCGCGAAGCCGCCCGCGATGGCGAACGCGCGCCGCCGGTCGCGGACGCCGAGCGCGATGATGCCGGGACCGAAGATCAGGATCACCCCGAAGACGCCCCCGGCGGCGGTGTCGACGTCCTCGCCCTTGGGCCCGTGCTCGGCGATGCCGATCGCGGCGACGGCGATCGCGGCGGTCACGGCGGCCAGGGTGCACAGCAGCCCGGTGGGCTGGGGCCTGCGGCCTCGTGTCCAGTCGATCGACCGGGAGACGGCCACGAAGCAGAGACCGGCGTGCACGGCCACCACCGCCATGACGGCACTGCCCAGCCGTGCCCCGAGCGGAGCCACGGACGTGAGCCCGACGGAGAAGAACTCCATCACCGCGAAGAGGTGGAACGACCCCCGCGTGTACGTCTCGACCTTCTCCGGCGTGCTCTTGTGCCGCCACCACCTGCCCGGCGTGCGCATCGGCCCGTCACTCCCCCTCCGGTCAGCGCCGCGGTTCCCAGCGGAACCACCGCCGTACAGCAAACACCGCGATGAGGATCCAGGCCATCGCCGTCGCGAGAGCGCCCAGCGCCTCGTACCCGGAGAGATTCCCGGCCCAGCCGCCGCGCACCAGCGTGACCACGGGCGTCAGCGGCAGCAGCTCGCACACGGAGGCCACCTTGTCCGGCAGCAGCTCCAGCGGTACGAACATGCCGGAGCCCATCATCGAGACCAGCAGCAGCGGCATGGGCGTGGCCTGGGCGCTCTCGCCCGTCCTGGTGAAACTCGCGGTGGCCGCGGCGAGGGCCGAGCACATCACGAGCCCCAACAGCAGGCCGAGCACGACCAGATGGGGCGCCGACGGGGCGGACAGGTCCAGCAGGGCGACGCAGCCCGCCGTCAGCAGCAGGCACTGCGCCAGCCCGGTGAGGACGGCCGGCAGCGCGGAGCCGGCCAGGATCTCGGCGTCTCGCAGCTCGCCGGTGCGCAGCCGCTTCAGGACGAGCTCCTCACGCCGGACGACGAACACGCCGACGAGCACCGAGTAGACGGCGAACAGCAGGGAGAAGCCGACCGCGGCGGGCAGCACCAGCGTGCCGGTGCTCAGCCCCGCCCCGGCGAGGTCCATCTCCTCCGCCGCCGACCGCACGCTGACCGGCATCACCAGCGGTACGAACAGCGCGGCGACGAGCGCGCCCCTGGTGCGCCCCAACAGGGTCAGTTCGGCGCGGGCGAGAGCGGTCATCCGGCTCAGCGGGGTCGTCGCGGCCGTGGCGGGCCGGAGCGTCGTCTGCGTGGCGCTCATGCCGCGTACTCCTTCGTCGTCATGCCGGTGGCCCGATCCGCCGGGACGTTCTTGGCGATCCCGAGGAACGCCTCCTCCAGGGAGGCCGAGCGCACGTCCAGGCGGCGCAGCTCCACCCCGGCCTGCGCAGCCCAGACCAGCAGCTCGGTGGCCGTCCGCTGCAGTTCGCGGGTGCGGAGCCGGACGATCCGGCCGTCGGTCTCGTGCCCGGCCACGCCCAGCTCGGGAAGCGGCGGGAGATCGCCGACGAAGTAGCCGTCGGGCAGTTCGAAGGAGATCCGCGACGGTTCCGCGGCGGTCACCTCGGCCGGTGTCCCGGTGGTGGCGATCCGGCCGTCGTGCATGATCGCGAGCCGGTCGGCGAGGTTCTCGGCCTCCTCCAGGTAGTGCGTGGTCAGCAGCACGGTCGTCCCGCCGTCGCGCAGTGCGCTCACCAACTCCCAGGTGGCCCGGCGGCCTTCGGCGTCCAGGCCGGTGGACGGTTCGTCGAGGAAGAGCACCTCGGGATCGCCGAGCAGGGCGAGGGCCAGGTCGAGGCGGCGCCGCTGGCCGCCGGACAGCTGCTTGACCCGGGTGCGGGCCTTCGTCTCCAGGCCGACCAGCGCCAGCACCTCCGAGGGGGGCCGGGCCCCGCTCACGCAGCCCGCCCACATCCGCGCCGTCTCCGCGACGGTGAGCTCGGAGGGGAAGCCGCCTTCCTGGAGCATCACGCCGGTGCGGGGCCGTACGGCGGCCCGTTCGGTGTACGGGTCGTGCCCGAGGATCCGTACCCGTCCGCCGGCCGGAGCGGCGAGTCCCTCCAGGAGTTCGACGGTGGAGGTCTTGCCCGCGCCGTTGGTGCCGAGCAGCGCGAAGATCTCCCCACGTCGGACGGAAAAACTGATTCCGCGTACCGCCTCGAACCCGCCCCCGTACACACGTCGCAGGTCAGTGACCTCAATCACGTGTTCGTGTCCGTTGGTTTCCATGCTTCAAGCGTCCCGGCCGGGCGGGCCCGGGAGCAGTGCGCGCTGTCATCTTTCGGCATGACAAATGTCAGGCGAACGCTCGCGTGCACGAAGAAGACCCCGGTCCTGATGGACCGGGGTCTTCTTTCCCGAGCGGACGACGAGGTTCGAACTCGCGACCTCAACCTTGGCAAGGTTGCGCTCTACCAACTGAGCTACGTCCGCATTTGCTCCCGATCAGCTTTCACCGACCGGTGCAGGCACCAGCCTACCTGATCCACAAGAGTGGTTGGTATGGCGATGCAGAGCGGGTGACAGGAATCGCACACTGCGCCTTCCCCCTGGAAGGGGGATGTTCTACTACTGAACTACACCCGCATGTTTCCGTGAGCTGGGCCTTTCGGCCTCGCCCCTCGGCGTGCTCCAGACTCTAGCTGATCAGCCCGGGTGCTGCGCAAGTCGGTTGCCGCGAGGGGCGGGTGGCCGGCCGTGGGGACGGGGCTCGACGGGCCGTCACTGCGCGGCGGTGAACGCCTCGTAGACCTTCTTGGGGATGCGCCCGCGCGCGGGGACCTCCATCTTGTTGGCCTGGGCCCAGGCGCGCACGGCCGAGGGGTCGGGGGCGACCTCCGTCTGCCGGTAGGCCTTGCCCGAGCGGGACCGCTTGCGGCCGGCCTCCACGTAGGGCGCGAGCGCCTGCCGCAGTTCTCCGGCGTTGACTTCGCTCAGGTCGATCTCGTACGACTTGCCGTCCAGTCCGAAGGCGATCGTTTCCGTCGCTTCCGAGCCGTCGATGTCGTCAAAGAGAGTGACCACGACCTTCTGCGCCACGAATATCGGTCCCTTCATGCGGCACTTTGCCAATTCATTTGTACAGTGCCTGGCAATACATTGTGAAGCCCGACTAAATCCTTCCGCGTGTCAGAAGGTAATGGCTGCCGGGTGTCGATCCGGAATCTTTCCCGAAAATTTCGCGTGTGGGTCCGTCGATGCCGGATCGTGATGACGGTCACGTAGTTTCCTACAAGTCAACGCGCGTAGAAATTTTGTGCGGGTAGTCTGAAGGAACCTGCTCAGCACCACACACCGGGAGTGCCAGTGGCACGCGTCGTAGTCGACGTCATGCTCAAGCCGGAGATCCTCGACCCCCAGGGCCAGGCGGTGCAGCGCGCACTGCCGCGGCTGGGATTCGACGGGATCTCGGACGTCCGCCAGGGAAAGCGTTTCGAACTGGAAGTTGACGGGCCGGTCGACGAGGCCGCCCTCGCCCGCATTCATGATCTTGCGGAGTCCTTCCTCGCGAACACCGTGATCGAGGACTTCACGATCCGCGTCGAGGAAGTCGCGGAGGCCGTGAAGTGACCGCTCGTATTGGCGTCGTCACTTTTCCCGGCAGTCTGGACGACCGTGACACGCAGCGCGCGATCCGGGTCGCGGGCGCCGAACCGGTCGCCCTGTGGCACAAGGACAAGGACCTCAAGCAGGTCGACGCCGTGGTGCTGTGCGGTGGTTTCTCCTACGGCGACTATCTGCGCGCCGGGGCCATCGCCCGTTTCTCGCCGGTGATGGAGCCCCTGCTGGAGCAGGCGAAGGCCGGTCTGCCGGTGCTCGGCATCTGCAACGGCTTCCAGATCCTCACCGAGGCCCATCTGCTGCCGGGCACGATGCTGCGCAACGACCACCTGCACTTCATCTGCCGCGACCAGAAGCTGCGCGTGGAGAACGCCGAGACCTCCTGGACCACCGACTACTCGGCCGGCCAGGAGATCCACATCCCGCTGAAGAACAACGACGGGCAGTACGTCGCCGACGCGTACACGCTCGACAAGCTGGAGGCCGAGGGCCGCGTCGCCTTCCGCTACCTGGACTTCAACCCCAACGGCTCGCAGCGGGACATCGCCGGCGTCACCAACGCGGCCGGCAACGTGGTCGGCCTCATGCCGCACCCCGAGCACGCCGTCGAGCCTCTGATCGGCACCGGCCGCACCGACGGCCTCCCGTTCTTCACCTCGATCCTCAAGAAGCTGGTCAACGCATGAGCCGGACGCCTCTGGACACGGTCGAGCACGCGGCCGCGACCCCCGACGTCGAGCTGCCCTGGGCCGAGCTGGGCCTGAAGAAGGACGAGTACGAGAGGGTCGTCGAGATCCTCGGCCGCCGCCCCACCGGCGCGGAGCTGGCCATGTACTCGGTCATGTGGTCCGAGCACTGCTCGTACAAGAGCAGCAAGGTGCACCTGCGTCAGTTCGGCGAGAAGGCCCCCGAGTCCGACGCGATGCTCGTCGGCATCGGCGAGAACGCCGGTGTCGTCGACGTCGGCCAGGGCTACGCGGTCACCTTCAAGGTCGAGTCGCACAACCACCCCTCTTACGTCGAGCCCTACCAGGGCGCGGCCACCGGCGTCGGCGGCATCGTCCGCGACATCATCGCGATGGGCGCCCGCCCGGTCGCGGTCGTCGACCCGCTGCGCTTCGGCGCCGCCGACCACCCCGACACCAAGCGCGTCCTGCCGGGCGTCGTCGCGGGCATCGGCGGCTACGGCAACTGCCTGGGCCTTCCCAACATCGGCGGCGAGGTCGTCTTCGACGCCTGCTACCAGGGCAATCCGCTGGTCAACGCCGGTGCCATCGGCGTCATGCGGCACGAGGACATCCACCTCGCCAAGGCGTCCGGCGCGGGCAACAAGGTCATCCTCTACGGGGCCCGCACCGGCGGCGACGGCATCGGCGGCGCGTCGATCCTCGCCTCGGAGACCTTCGACGACGCCAAGCCGAGCAAGCGCCCGGCCGTCCAGGTCGGCGACCCCTTCCAGGAGAAGCTCCTCATCGAGTGCACCCTGGAGGCCTTCGCCGAGAAGCTGGTCGTCGGCATCCAGGACCTCGGCGCGGCGGGCCTGTCCTGCGCGACGAGCGAGCTGGCCTCGAACGGCTCCGGCGGTATGCGCGTCACCCTGGACGACGTCCCGCTGCGCGACTCCACGCTCTCGCCCGAGGAGATCCTCATGAGCGAGTCGCAGGAACGCATGTGCGCGGTCGTCGAGCCGGAGAAGGTCGACCGCTTCCTGGAGATCTGCGAGAAGTGGGACGTCATCGCCACCGTCATCGGTGAGGTGACCGACGGCGACCGCCTGGAGATCTACTGGCACGGCGGCAAGATCGTCGACGTCGACCCGCGCACGGTGGCGCACGAGGGCCCGGTCTACGAGCGCCCCTACGCCCGCCCCTCCTGGCAGGACGAGCTCCAGGCGGACGACGCGAACAAGCTGCCCCGGCCGGAGACCTCCGAGGAGCTGAAGGACCAGGTCCTGAAGCTGGTCGGCTCCCCGAACCAGGCCTCCAAGTCCTGGATCACCAGCCAGTACGACCACTTCGTGCAGGGCAACACCGTCCTCGCCCAGCCCGAGGACTCCGGCATGATCCGGATCGACGAGGAGACCGGCCTCGGCGTGGCCATCGCCACGGACGGCAACGGCCGGTACGCCAAGCTCGACCCGTACCACGGTGCCCAGCTTGCCCTGGCGGAGGCGTACCGCAACGTCGCCACCACCGGTGCGAAGCCGCTGGCCGTCTCCGACTGCCTGAACTTCGGCTCGCCCGAGGACCCGGCGGTGATGTGGCAGTTCGCGGAGGCCGTGCGCGGTCTGGCGGACGCCTGCCGGCAGCTGGGCACCCCGGTGACCGGCGGCAACGTGTCCCTCTACAACCAGACGGGCGAGGCGGCCATCCACCCGACCCCGGTCGTCGCGGTCCTCGGCGTCATCGACGACGTGGCCCGTCGCACGCCCGTCGCCTTCCAGGAGGAGGGGCAGCTGCTCTACCTCCTCGGCGACACGCGTGAGGAGTTCGGCGGCTCGGCCTGGTCGCAGGTCGTGCACGACCACCTCGGTGGCCTGCCGCCCAAGGTCGACCTGGAGCGCGAGCGCCTGCTGGCGGAGATCCTGATCTCCGCCTCCCGTGACGGCATGATCGACTCCGCGCACGACCTGTCCGACGGCGGTCTGATCCAGGCGGTCGTCGAGTCGGCGCTGCTGGGCGGCAAGGGCGCCCGCCTGATCGTCCCGGACGGTCTGGACGCCTTCACCTTCCTCTTCTCCGAGTCGGCCGGCCGCGCGGTCGTGGCCGTGCCCCGTTCCGAAGAGGTCCGCTTCAACGACATGTGCGGTGCGCGGGGCCTGCCCGTCACCCGCATCGGTGTCGTCGACGGCGACACCGTGGACGTCCAGGGCGAGTTCGTGCTCACCCTGTCCGAGCTGCGCGAGACGCACGAGGGCACGATCCCGGCGCTGCTGAAGTAGGCAACCGCTCCGAAGCCCCCGCCCGGTCCGCCGGGCGGGGGCTTCGCCGTGCCCCGGGGGGACGTCTGCGGCGACCCTTGCACGTAATTACGTAGTTCCGTAAAATCAAAGAATGGACCTGGAACAACGCGTCGCCGACCTTGAGCGCCGTCTGGCGGCCCTGGAAGGCGCCCGGCACACCGGCCCCCGCATCGACGGGGGCGACTTCTGGGCTCTGAACGGGCTGAGGGAACAGCTGTCCGAGGCGGGGGTGACCGACGGCGGTGTCCTCTACACGGGCTCCGTGGGCCTGCCGACGGGCGAGGAGTACTCCTGGCAGATGACTCTCCTCACGGAGGACCTGCTGGAGGGCGACTGGACGACGGCTGCCGAGTCGTTCGCGGCGCTCGGCCACCCGGTCCGGATCCGCCTGCTCCGCGAGATCCTCGGCGGCCGGCGCACCGCCACCGAACTCGCCGAGCTGGACGAGGTCGGCACGACCGGCCAGATCTACCACCACCTGCGCCAGCTCACCGCCACGGGCTGGCTCCACACGACCGGCCGGGGCCGCCACGAGGTGCCACCGGGGCGGGTCGTACCCCTCCTGGTGGCCCTGGCGACGACCCGCCCGTAGAAGCGACGGAACGAGGGGGACGGACATGTCCGCACGCAAGCTCGGCACGACAGCTTTCCGAGGGCTCCAACTGGCCTTCGTCGGCATGGTGATCGTCCACGTCCTGACCGGCTGGGACTACGCCGTGTGGTGGGACCTCCTCCCCCTGGTCCTGGCGTACGTCGTGATCACGGTCACCAACCGCTGGGGCGGCACACCGGACGCCCCCGGCGTCGCCCGTGAGCCCCTTGAGGTCGCCGTGCCCGTCACCGGGCGCTGGTCCGCGCTGAACAGCCCGGCCGACCGCACACCGAGTCACGGTGTGCACGCCCACGGTCAGACGTACGCCATCGACGTCCTGGCCGAGCCGGAGCCGGGCGCCCGCCCGGCCTTCGCCTGGTTCTGGCCGCTCGCCCGCCCGCCCCGGAACTTCCCGGCGTTCGACGCCCCCGTCCTCGCGGTGGCCGACGCCACGGTCGTACGGGTCACCGACGGGCAGCGCGACCACCTCAGCCGCACCTCCCTGCCCGGCCTGCTGTACCTGATGCTCGTCGAGGGCTCGATACGCGAGATGGCGGGCGTCCACCGCCTCCTCGGCAACCACGTCGTGCTCGACCTCGGCGACGGCACCCACGCCGCCTACGCCCACCTTCAGCGCGGCTCCCTCACCGTCCGCGAGGGCGACCGCGTCCGCGCCGGACAGGTGATCGCCCGCTGCGGCAACTCCGGCAACTCCTCCGAACCGCACCTGCACTTCCAGCTGATGGACGGCCCGGACCCGGACGCGGCCCGGGGTGTCCCCTTCACCTGGCACGGCATCGGGGTCCCCCGCAACGGAGAGACCTTCGAGGCACCCCCCACGGTCACTGCACGCGCCTAGGCTGATCCTCATGCCCCCGGCCAAGAAGCGCACCCGCAGCTACGACCCCGTCAAGATCCGCGCAGCCGTGCTCGCCCAGTTCGGGAACGTACGGCAGGCCGTCCTGGGGCTCACCCCCGAGCAGCTGGGCCTGCCGACCAGGCTCGGGGACTGGACGGTGCGGGAGCTTGCCGCGCACGTGACCATGGCGGTGGAGACGGTCAGCCGCAACCTCGACCGCGAGGAACCGGCGCAGGCGGACCTGGCCCTGCTCGACTGGCCCTTCGCCACCGCCGCCCGCGCCCCCGGCATCGCCGACGACACCCGGCGGCTCGCCGATGCCAACCCGGACCTCGACGCCCTCTACGCGAGCACCGCGGAGCGCCTCACCAAGGCCCTGGCCGACGCCCCCGGCACTCGCCTGCTCCCGACCCGCACCGGCGCCCTGCCCCTCGCCGACTACCTCGTCACCCGCACCGTCGAGCTCGTCGTCCATACCGACGACCTCAACGCCGCCGTCCCCGGCCTGGACATCCCCTACGACCGGCAGGCCCTGGCCGCCTGCACCCGGCTGCTCGCCGACGCGCTCGCATCGAAGGCGCCCGGGGGTTCGACGGAGGTGCGGGTGCCGCCGTACGCCGTGGTGCAGTGCGTGGAGGGGCCCCGGCACACCCGGGGCACCCCGCCCAACGTCGTCGAGACCGACCCGCTGACCTGGATCCGGCTGGCCACCGGTCGGGTGGGATGGGCACAGGCCGTCCAGGACGCCAAGGTCAGCGCGAGCGGAGAACGGGCGGACCTGTCGGCCCATCTGCCCCTGATGACATAAGGGGAACCGATCCCCCCGGGTCGTCCGTCGAAGTGGCATGGACAGGCAGAAGCAGCGCATGACCCTGACGGCCGCCGCCATGCTCGTCCCGCTCATGGCGGCCTGTGGCAGTGAGAAGGCGGACGGCGGCAGCGGCTCGGTCGGTGCCGAGCGGCCGGTCACCGGTGTGCGATGGAGCGTGGACAGCGTCACCGCGGACGGCCGGACGCAGCAGGCCCCCGCCGGGGCCCACGTGACCATCGACAAGGGCCGGGCCGAGGGCAGCTTCGGCTGCAACGACTTCAGCGCCGAGGCCACCGTCGACGGCGACCGCGTCCGGCTCGGCAAGACCATGGCCACCGAGATGGCCTGCGAGAACAAGCCCATGGCGTTCGAGAAGACCCTCGCCCGCGCCTTCTCGGACCAGGAGCTGAAGGCGAAGGCGGACGACGACCGTCTCACCCTCACCACCGCCGGGGGCGACACCGTCCGGCTGACCGAGGCGAAGGACGCTCCGCTGGCCGGCACCAGGTGGACCGTCACGACACCGAAGGCCGACGGCCGCGCCCACCTCACCTTCGACGAGAAGAACGGCACCGTCTCCGGCCGCCTCGGCTGCAACAAGGTGAACGCCAAGGCCACGGTCAGCGACGGCCATATCACCCTCGGCCCCCCGGCCACGACCCGAATGATGTGCGAAGACTCACTCATGGCCGACGAGAAGACCCTGCTGCGACTTTTCGACGGGAAGTCGAAGTACCGAGTCGATCACCAAACCCTCACGCTGACCAGCAAAAACGGGACGAGTGTGCGAGCGGTCGCCGAGCAGTGATCCACCGGAAAGTCCGGTATCCCCAATTCGGACCAGTGGTCGACCTCGCCTACACTCGGTGGCGTGCCACGTGGTGACGGACGACTCAACCACGACCTGCTCCCCGGTGAGAAGGGCCCCCAGGACGCTTGTGGCGTCTTCGGTGTCTGGGCTCCGGGCGAAGAGGTCGCCAAGCTCACGTACTTCGGGCTCTACGCCCTCCAGCATCGAGGCCAGGAATCCGCGGGAATCGCGGTCAGCAACGGCTCACAGATCCTCGTCTTCAAGGACATGGGCCTGGTCTCCCAGGTATTCGACGAGACCTCCCTCGGTTCGCTCCAGGGTCACATCGCGGTCGGACACGCCCGCTACTCGACCACCGGTGCCTCCGTCTGGGAGAACGCCCAGCCGACCTTCCGCGCGACCGGACACGGATCCATCGCGCTCGGCCACAACGGCAATCTCGTCAATACCGCCCAGCTCGCCGAGATGGTCGCCGACCTGCCCAAGCAGGAAGGCGGTCGCACCCCGCGCGTCGCGGCGACCAACGACACCGACCTGCTCACCGCGCTCCTGGCGGCCCAGGTCGACGAGGACGGCAAGCCGCTGACCATCGAGGAGGCCGCCCACGCGGTCCTCCCGCAGGTCAAGGGAGCCTTCTCGCTCGTCTTCATGGACGAGCACACCCTGTACGCGGCCCGCGACCCGCAGGGCATCCGCCCGCTGGTCCTCGGCCGCCTGGAGCGCGGCTGGGTGGTCGCCTCCGAGTCCGCCGCCCTCGACATCTGCGGCGCCAGCTACGTCCGCGAGATCGAGCCGGGCGAGTTCGTCGCCATCGACGAGAACGGCCTGCGCACCTCCCGCTTCGCGGAAGCGAAGCCCAAGGGATGTGTCTTCGAGTACGTGTACCTGGCCCGCCCGGACACCGACATCGCCGGCCGGAACGTGTACCTCTCCCGCGTGGAGATGGGCCGCAAGCTCGCCAAGGAAGCCCCGGTCGAGGCCGACCTGGTGATAGCGACCCCGGAGTCCGGCACCCCCGCGGCGATCGGCTACGCGGAAGCCTCCGGCATCCCCTTCGGCGCCGGCCTCGTCAAGAACGCCTACGTCGGCCGGACGTTCATCCAGCCCTCGCAGACCATCCGCCAGCTGGGCATCCGTCTGAAGCTGAACCCGCTGAAGGAAGTCATCAAGGGCAAGCGCCTGGTCGTCGTCGACGACTCGATCGTGCGCGGCAACACCCAGCGCGCCCTGGTCCGCATGCTCCGCGAGGCGGGCGCGGCCGAGGTCCACATCCGGATCTCCTCGCCGCCCGTGAAGTGGCCCTGCTTCTTCGGTATCGACTTCGCCACCCGCGCCGAGCTCATCGCCAACGGCATGACGATCGACGAGATCGGCACCTCCCTGGGCGCCGACTCCCTGGCCTACATCTCCATCGACGGCATGATCGAGGCGACCACCATCGCCAAGCCGAACCTGTGCCGCGCCTGCTTCGACGGCGAGTACCCGATGGAGCTCCCGGACCCCGAGCTGCTCGGCAAGCAGCTGCTGGAGACGGAGCTGGCCGCCGGCCCGGCCGCCACGGCCGCCGCCGACGCGATCCGCCGCCCGTAGACGGCCCGTAACACCTGCCGTACGACACAAAGGTTCTTATCGTCATGCCTGACACAACTGGTGCCAGCTACGCAGCCGCGGGCGTCGACATCGAAGCGGGCGACCGCGCCGTCGAACTGATGAAGGAGTGGGTGAAGAAGGCCCAGCGCCCCGAGGTCCTCGGCGGCCTCGGCGGCTTCGCCGGCCTCTTCGACGCCTCCGCCCTGAAGAAGTACGAGCGCCCCCTGCTGGCCTCCGCCACGGACGGCGTCGGCACCAAGGTCGACATCGCCCGCCAGCTCGGCGTCTACGACAGCATCGGCCACGACCTGGTCGCCATGGTCATGGACGACATCGTGGTCTGCGGAGCCGAGCCGCTGTTCATGACCGACTACATCTGCGTCGGCAAGGTCCACCCCGAGCGGGTCGCCGCCATCGTCAAGGGCATCGCCGAGGGCTGTGTGCTGGCCGGATGCGCCCTGGTCGGCGGCGAGACGGCCGAGCACCCGGGCCTGCTGGGCGAGGACGACTTCGACGTCGCCGGCGCCGGTACGGGCGTCGTGGAGGCCGACCGGCTGCTCGGCGCGGATCGCATCCGCACGGGTGACGCGGTGATCGCCATGGCGTCCTCCGGGCTTCACTCGAACGGGTACTCCCTCGTCCGCCACGTCCTGCTCAACCAGGCGGGCCTGGCGCTGGACGCGCACATCGAGGAGCTCGGCCGCACCCTCGGCGAGGAGCTGCTGGAGCCGACGAAGATCTACTCGCTGGACTGCCTGGCCCTGATGCGCACCACCGAGGTGCACGCCTTCAGCCACGTCACCGGCGGCGGGCTCGCCGCCAACCTGGCGCGGGTCGTCCCGGACGACCTGCACGCGATCGTGGACCGCTCCACCTGGACGCCGGCCCCGATCTTCGACCTCGTCGGCCGCACGGGCAGCGTCGAGCGCCTGGAGCTCGAGAAGACCCTGAACATGGGCGTCGGCATGATCGCGATCGTGCCCCAGGAGTCCGTGGACGTGGCCCTGGCGACCCTCACCGACCGCGGCGTGGACGCCTGGGTGGCCGGAGAGATCACGGACCGGGGCGAGCACCCCACCGGTGCCGCCCTGATCGGTGACTACGCGAGCTGAGGCACGGGGGCCGTGACCCTGCAAGCAGCACAGAACCCGGTCGGTGACCGAAGTCACCAACCGGGTGAGTGCTCAGTGCAGGGTCAAGCGCCGCGACGATGCTGCGAGGACTGGTCGTCCTCGTCGTCGTCGTCCTCGTAGAGGTCGGCGTACCGTGCGTACAGGTCGTCGTCCTCATCGTCTTCGAACGGCTCGCCGTTAGGCGGCTGCGGATTCGAAGGCGATGCACCCAGCTCCTCAGCCAGGCGTGAGAGGTCAGTCCCACCGCTGTTGTACTTCAGCTGGCGGGCGACCTTCGTCTGCTTGGCCTTGGCCCGGCCGCGCCCCATGGCTCGACCCCCTCAACGACGGGGCTCGACGGCCCCAGAGTCTTGACACGCGTTCATGGTCCGGCACGGACTCTCCGCGGAGAGACCGGTCCGTAGGGCTTCCACGGTACCTGAGCCCGGGCCCATACGGTACGTCGCCCGCATGACGTGCCCGCGCCCAGGACCTTCGAGGCGCCCCGTCCTCGCTGGTCAACCGCGATTTTAACCACTTATCGGCGGTCGACCCGCCGGTAGAAGTGAGAGTTCTCTCTAACTGCCCACCGGCGGGTACCGGTCAAACGTACGAGGCGCCCCGGACGGCCCGGCTCAGCGCGCCCGGCGGGCCAGGGCCGCGTCGTGCATCCGCTGCTCGGCGATCCGGTCGGCCGCCGCGGCCGGCGGAATGCCGTCCTCCTTCGCACGTGCGAATATGGCCAGCGTGGTGTCGAAGATCTTCGACGCCTTCGCCTTGCACCGGTCGAAGTCGAAGCCGTGCAGCTCGTCGGCGACCTGGATGACCCCGCCGGCGTTCACCACGTAGTCCGGCGCGTAGAGGATCCCGCGGTCGGCGAGGTCCTTCTCCACGCCCGGGTGGGCGAGCTGGTTGTTGGCGGCGCCGCAGACCACCTTGGCGGTCAGCGCGGGCACGGTGTCGTCGTTCAGGGCACCACCGAGCGCGCAGGGGGCGTAGATGTCGAGGCCCTCGGCGCGGATCAGGGTCGCGGTGTCGGCGACGGCCGTGACCCCCGTCGGGTGCGCCGCGAGGATCCGGCCCACGGCCTCCTCGCGCACGTCCGTGATGACGACCTCGGCGCCCTCCGCCCGCAGGTGCTCCACCAGGTGGTGGCCGACCTTGCCGACGCCCGCGATGCCGACCCGCTTCCCGCGCAGCGAGGGGTCGCCCCACAGGTGCTGCGCGGAGGCCCGCATGCCCTGGTAGACGCCGTAGGCGGTGAGGACGGAGGAGTCCCCGGCGCCGCCGTTCTCGGGGGAGCGGCCGGTCGTCCAGCGGCACTCGCGCGCCACGACGTCCATGTCGGTCACGTATGTGCCGACGTCGCAGGCGGTGACGTACCGGCCGCCGAGCGAGGCCACGAACCGGCCGTAGGCGAGGAGCAGCTCCTCGCTCTTGGTCTTCTCCGGGTCGCCGATGATCACGGCCTTGCCGCCGCCGTGGTCGAGACCGGCCATGGCGTTCTTGTACGACATCCCGCGGGCGAGGTTCAGCGCGTCGGCGACGGCCTCGGCCTCGTTCGCGTACGGGTAGAAGCGCGTACCGCCGAGCGCGGGGCCCAGAGCGGTGGAGTGGAGGGCGATGACGGCCTTGAGGCCGCTCGCGCGGTCCTGGCAGAGCACGACTTGCTCATGTCCGCCCTGGTCCGAGTGGAACAGGGTGTGCAGTACATCAGCAGGTGCGCCGGTTACGTCGGTCACGGTGGTGACTCCTGAGTAGGTGCGGCGGGTGGAGACCAGCTCCCGTGGGGGTCCCCCCGCGCTTTTGGCTGTGGGGGAGGGTGGCGGGGACTGTTGAGCATGAGATTAGAGCCTGGTGGCCCCGCCGGCCGCACAGTGCACAGGATCACCTCCGACCGGAGTACAGCCGTGCGACGATTTGCATAGATTTCCCGCGCGATCGTGAGTGGGTTCCGCAGGTTTTCGCGGCGGTGCGCGGGGGAGGGAGCAGGCGTGCCCAAGGTGACCTCGGTGATCGTCCCCTACGCGACCTACCTGCGCGTGTACGAACCGCTGGCCGCCTTCCCCGAGCCGGAGCGCAGCCACTGGGCCCGTTACGCCCGCCGCACGGACCGCCCCTCGTACCAGGACGAACTCCGGCGCGCCCTGGCCGACTTGGCCCCCACCCCGCCGGTGGCGGTGCCGGTGCACGAGAGCGAGGACGCCTTCGTGCTCGACGTCGACGGCGTCGTCTGTGTCTGCCCCTGGCGCACCCGGCTGCGCGGCTGGCTGGCCCTGGACGAGCTCAGCGAGGAGCTGCCCCCGCCGGTCATGGACGCCGTCCTGCCGCCCGTCCTGCGGCGCCAGGCCGCCCAGGACTACGAGCGCTGGCTGGCGATCAACCCGGACGCCCGGCCGTGGATCCGTACGGCCACCTGGCAGGTGCCGATCAACTGGTTCGTGCTGGTCTCCGACGACGAGCGCGAGTACGACAAGGGTGCATCCGTCGGCAGCCCGCCCGTGCTGCGCTACCGCACCCCCATGGTCCAGGCCCGGCGTCGGGTGGCCCGGGGCCTGCGCGCCCTGAAGGAGGCCATGGACGAGGGGCCGCTGATCGACGGCCTGATGGACGTCGGCCGCTGGCTGGAGGAGTTCCACCCGCGCTCGCTCGTGGAGCTGGACTACGGCGGCCTGGTGCACGCGGTGCCGGCCGGGGCGCTGGAGGACGACCACTCTGCGGCGGACGTGGCCGAGGGCATCGCCGCGCTGCGCAGGGGCGACGGGGCCGCCGCGGGAGAGGTGTACGCCCGGCTCGTGGAGCGGTGGCGTTCGGTACGGGATCTGCGGTCGGCCAACTGACCCCTGACCTTGATGTCCGTACAGACCGCTCGCATTCGGTCACGAACTGACGTTTGACGAACCGCCCGATTTGGGGTTTCGTCCTCGCACCGAGTTCCTGAAGCGGGCTGCGCGTCTCCTGAGGCTTCGTCAACAAGGGACGTAGGGCTCGATCCGGGCAGACCTCTCAAGTAGGCCAAGCGTGACGGACTACACGTACGAGGCTCTTGCGTCCCTTGCCCCTCCTCATGCCAAAATAGGACAAGGAGTCCGGGGAGGGCTCCTTCCGTCCCATGGTCTTGCATTATGGGCGGAATCTCAGCATTGCACGCTTTGGGGGGTCTCGTGACTTCCTGATCACCCTGTGACTGATCGTCACAGCGGTGTGACTGTCCGCTATGGCATGGTCCATCGGCTTCCGTCGCTGATGAACACCTGGAGGGGCAATTCCATCGGTTTGGCCGACGCGGCTGGACAGATGGTGTAGTTGTAGTGCCGAGGACAAGCCGTTCGTCCTATAACCGACTCGACTCGCGTCCGCCATTTCGGGCAACGCGGGTCAAGGTGCAGAATTTAGAGGAAAGAACCGAGAAGGTTCGGTTCTCCCGAGGAGGCCGCTCATGACCGCTCGCACCCCTGATGCCGAGCCGCTGCTGACCCCCGCTGAGGTCGCCACCATGTTCCGTGTGGACCCGAAGACGGTCACGCGGTGGGCGAAGGCCGGCAAGCTCACGTCGATCCGCACGCTCGGCGGGCATCGGCGCTACCGCGAGGCCGAGGTCCGCGCTCTGCTCGCGGGCATCCCGCAGCAGCGCAGCGAGGCCTGAACAACTGAATAACCGGGCAAACCGGCTGGTTCCCCCAACTGGCCGCGGTGTCCGGACCACAGCTCCAAACGACGCGGGTCCTGCCCCAACAGGCCCCACGCCCAAGCCGTTCAAGGCTTTCCAGGCATACAGCAGGGTGCGTCGTCGGTCGCGCTGGACTCCGCCGGGTCCAGCGCGATCTTTTTTGTGCGCCCGCGACGGTTCTGCCGATCCCGCTGTGAGCAGCCTTGTAGGAGCCTGGGGAAGGGTGTCGGATCAGCCGTGTGCGGCACCTCGGGGAGGGTGCAATTGCACATATTAAATTGACCCTTTGTAGGCGGGGTGTAAGTACCGCACTTTTCAAAACTCATGCGGTGACACCCGTCACATACCAAGCGGCTTGTTAGCTCCGCCGCAGGTGCTGTAGAGAAGCCGCCGCCCCCAGCTGCCCCTCTCCGCGCGGGTGTTGGGACGGCTCGTGGATCACGCGGGTGCCGGGCTCTCGCCCTCCTGGGTCCGGGCCGCGCCCTGGGCGGCACGCGGCGCGGACTCCAGCGCCAGCCGCAGCAGGTGATGGCAGATCGGGCAGTGCCGGGTGAGGTGCCGGTACGACGACGCGGCCGACAGGTGCGCGCGCAGCAGAGCCCGCGTCTCGTGCCTCGCCGCTGCCGCCATGTGCCACCTCCAGGAGGCCGCACGGACGACGGCCCTGGTTCTGGGGTACCGACGGATTGAGGGGTCGTCAAGACAGCGTGTGGCGGCCCGAATGGCCTACGAGGAGGCCAGGGCACACAAAAGAGCCCGGATCCGAAGATCCGGGCTCTTTCACTGCGGTCCTGACGGGATTTGAACCCGCGGCCTCCACCTTGACAGGGTGGCGAGCACTCCAAACTGCTCCACAGGACCAGGTTTCGCGGCGCCATTCGTGCGTTGCGCTGCGAGAAGAGACTGTACAGGAGGGTGAGCCCCGGGTCGAACTCACCCTGCGTACAGGTCCCGTCACGGTGCCGCCGCGTCGATCGCCTTCACGATCCGCTTGTCGGAGACGGGGTACGCCGTGCCCAGCGCGTGGGCGAAGTAGCTGACCCGGAGCTCCTCGATCATCCAGCGGATGTCCAGGACCGACGACGGGACCGGCCGCCCCTGCGGCATCTGCTCCAGGAGCCAGGCGTACTCGTCCTGCATCTCCTGGACCTTCTGCATGCGCGTGGTGTCCCGCTGGACGTTCGTCGGCATCTGCTGGAGGCGCCGGTCGGCCGCCACCAGGTAGCGCATCAGGTCCGGCATCCGCCGCATCCCCGCCTCCGTCACGAAGCCGGGCTTCACGAGCGCGTCCAGCTGCCCCCGCACGTCCTGGAGGTTCGCCAGCAGCGCGGGGCTGCGTACGGCCTTCAGACGGCGCTCACAGGCCTGCCAGGCGGCCAGGACCTGCTGCACCTGCCCCACCGTGCGGACGGTCGTGTCGACGATCTCGGCGCGCACCTTGTCGTACAGCTTCCGGTACGACTCCTCGTCCCACGCCGGCCCGCCGAAGTCCCCGATCAGCTTGTCCGCGGCGGCCATCGCGCAGTCGTCGAACAGACCCTGGACCGAGCCGTGCGGATTCGCCGACAGGGCCAGCTTCTGCGCGTTCGTCAGGCGGTCGCTCGCGAATTTCGCGGGATTCACCGGGATGTTGCGCAGGATCAGCCGGCGCGTGCCCTTCCACATCGCCTGCGCCTGCTCCGCCTCCGTGTCGAAGAGGCGCACGGAGACCGTGTCGCCGTCGTCGACCAGCGCCGGGTACGCCTTGACCGGCTGACCGGCCCGGCGGGTCTCGAAGACGCGGGTGAGGGTGCCGATCGTCCAGTCCGTCAGGCCCGAGCGCTCCAGGGACTCTCCGCCCGAGCGCTCGGCCGTCGCCGCGGCCGCCTGAGAGAGGGCCTTGCGGGCCTTCGGGCGCAGCTTGAGCTTCAGCGCCTCCAGGTCCTTGTCCTCGGCCAGTTTGCGCCGCCGCTCGTCGACGATCCGGAACGTGACCTTCAAGTGGTCGGGGACCTTGGACAGATCGAAGTCGTCCTCCTCGAAGGGCACCCCGACCATGAGCCGCAGCTCGCGGGTCATGGTCACCGTGAGGGGCTCCTGGAGCGGGACGGCCCGGTCCAGGAACGCCTTCGCGAAGTTCGGCGCGGGGACGTAGTTCCGGCGGACCGGCTTGGGCAGGGACCGGATCAGCTCCGTCACCAGCTCCTCGCGCAGCCCCGGGATCTGCCAGTCGAAACCCTCGGCCGTGACCTGGTTGAGGACCTGGAGCGGGATGTGGACGGTCACACCGTCCGCGTCCGCGCCCGGCTCGAACTGGTACGTCACCCGGAACTTGAGGTTCCCCTGGCGCCACGAGTCGGGGTAGTCGGCCTTGGTGACCTCGCCCGCCTTCTCGTTGATGAGCATCTCGCGCTCGAAATCGAGGAAGTCCGGCTGCTCGTGCCGCTTGTGCTTCCACCACGAGTCGAAGTGGGCGCCGGACACGACGTGTTCGGGGATCCGCTGGTCGTAGAAGTCGTACAGCGTCTCGTCGTCCACCAGGATGTCCCGGCGCCGGGCGCGATGCTCCAGCTCCTCGACCTCCGTGAGCAGGCGGCGGTTGCTCGAGAAGAACTTGTGGTGCGTACGCCAGTCGCCCTCGACCAGCGCGTTGCGGATGAACAGCTCACGGCTGATCTCCGGGTCGATCCGCCCGTAGTTGACCTTCCGCTGCGCCACGATCGGCACGCCGTACAGCGTGACCTTCTCGTACGCCATCACCGCGGCCTGGTCCTTCTCCCAGTGCGGCTCGCTGTAGGTGCGCTTGACGAGGTGCGCGGCGAGCGGCTCGACCCACTCGGGCTCGATCTTCGCGTTGACGCGGGCCCAGAGGCGGGACGTCTCGACGAGCTCGGCGGACATCACGAAACGCGGCGGCTTCTTGAACAGGGCCGAACCCGGGAAGACCGCGAACTTCGCGTTGCGCGCCCCCAGATACTCGTTCTTGGCGCCTTCCTTGACGTCCTTCATGCCGACGTGCGACAGCAGGCCGGCCAGGAGGGAGACGTGGATGCGGTCGGCCGGGGCGTCGTCCTCGTTGAGGTGGATGCCCATCTGCTTCGCGACCGTGCGCAACTGCGTGTAGATGTCCTGCCATTCGCGGATGCGAAGGAAGTTCAGGTACTCCTGCTTGCACATCCGGCGGAAGGAGGACGACCCCCGCTCCTTCTGCTGCTCACGGACGTAGCGCCAGAGGTTGAGGTAGGCCAGGAAGTCGCTGGACTCGTCCTTGAAGCGGGCGTGCTGCTGATCGGCCTGGGTCTGCTTGTCGGCGGGGCGCTCGCGCGGGTCCTGGATGGACAGCGCGGCGGCTATGACCATGACCTCGCGCACACAGCCGTTCTTGTCCGCCTCCAGGACCATCCGGGCCAGCCGGGGGTCGACGGGCAGCTGCGCCAGCTTGCGGCCGGTCTCCGTGAGCCGCTTGCGCGGGTCCTTCTGCGCCGGGTCCAGGGCGTTCAGCTCTTGGAGCAGCTGGACGCCGTCGCGGATGTTGCGGTGGTCCGGCGGGTCGATGAAGGGGAACTTCTCGATGTCCCCGAGGCCGGCCGCGGTCATCTGGAGGATCACGGAGGCGAGGTTGGTCCGGAGGATCTCCGCGTCCGTGAACTCCGGGCGGGCCTCGAAGTCGTCCTCGCTGTACAGGCGGATGCAGATGCCGTCCGAGGTACGGCCGCAGCGGCCCTTGCGCTGATTGGCGCTGGCCTGCGAGACCGGCTCGATGGGCAGCCGCTGGACCTTGGTGCGGTGGCTGTAGCGGGAGATCCGCGCGAAACCGGGGTCGATGACGTATTTGATCCCCGGGACCGTCAGCGACGTCTCGGCGACGTTCGTGGCCAGAACGATCCTGCGGCCCGTGTGCGGCTGGAAGACGCGGTGCTGCTCCGCGTGGGAGAGCCGGGCGTAGAGCGGCAGGATCTCCGTGAACCGGTAGTTCTTCTTGGTGAGGGCGTCCGCCGTGTCCCTGATCTCCCGCTCACCGGAGAGGAAGACGAGGATGTCGCCCTTGCCCTCCTTCTGGAGCTCCTCCACGGCATCGGTGATCGCGGTGATCTGGTCGCGGTCGGCGTCGTCGCCGTCCTCCTCCAGCAGCGGCCGGTAGCGGACCTCCACGGGATACGTACGTCCGCTGACCTCGATGATCGGGGCGTCGCCGAAATGCCGCGAGAACCGCTCCGGGTCGATCGTGGCCGAGGTGATGACGACCTTGAGGTCCGGGCGCTTCGGCAGCAGCTGGGCCAGGTAGCCCAGCAGGAAGTCGATGTTGAGGGACCGCTCGTGGGCCTCGTCGATGATGATCGTGTCGTAGGCGCGCAGCTCGCGGTCGGTCTGGATCTCGGCGAGCAGGATGCCGTCCGTCATGAGCTTGACGAAGGTGGCGTCCGGGTCGACCTGGTCGGTGAAGCGCACCTTCCAGCCGACTGCCCCGCCGAGCGGGGTGTCCAGCTCCTCGGCGACCCGCTCGGCGACCGTGCGCGCGGCGATCCTGCGCGGCTGCGTGTGCCCGATCATGCCGCGTACGCCGCGCCCGAGCTCCAGGCAGATCTTGGGGATCTGCGTCGTCTTGCCGGAGCCCGTCTCACCGGCGACGATCACGACCTGGTGGTCGCGGATGGCGTCGGCGATCGCGTCCTTCTTCTGGCTGACCGGCAGCTGCTCGGGGTACGTCACCTCGGGCACGAGGGCACGCCGCCCGGCCATCCGTTCCTCTGCCTTGCCGACCTCCGCCTCGATCTCGGCGAGCACGGCGGCCCGCGCCTCCGGCTTACGGATCTTGCGCGCACCTTCGAGCCTGCGCCCGAGCCGGTGCGCATCACGCAGGGACAGCTCGGTCAGGCGGGGGGCGAGGGCGCCGAGGGCGGGGGCGGGGTGCGTAGACATACGGGATCCAGGATCTCATCCCCTGCAAAACGGAGGCGAACGGATTTCGACCAGCCCACACAGACGATCTTCGAGCAGTTGACCGAGCAGCCATTCGATCGAGTGATCGAAGATCGATCACCTGACCACAACTCCAACCCGCCCTAGATGCCAAGACGTGAAGCTGGTCATCCGCGTCAAACTCCTCCCGACCCCCGAACAAGCATCGGCACTTCAGGCAACCCTCCACGCCTGCAACGCGGCCGCCAACCACGTCTCCCACACCGCCTTCACGGCGGGGTGAGCTGCGAGCTGGGGAGCCCTCTCTCCGGTAGCGGACGCGGACGCTCGTACTCGGGCGTGATCACGGGCATACAACAAGGCCCCGATCCGAAGATCGGGGCCTTAGCTGTGGCTGGGGCCGGGGTCGAACCGGCGACCTTCCGATTTTCAGTCGGACGCTCGTACCAACTGAGCTACCCAGCCAAGAGGTTTCACGTGAAACCTCAGCGGTCCTGACGGGATTTGAACCCGCGGCCTCCACCTTGACAGGGTGGCGAGCACTCCAAACTGCTCCACAGGACCAAGCTTCGTACGACAGTGTCGCACAGGGTGGTGCGTGCCCCCAACGGGATTCGAACCCGTGCTACCGCCTTGAAAGGGCGGCGTCCTAGGCCGCTAGACGATGAGGGCTATCGGCCCGCCTGGGCGCTTCTCAGCGCGTCGGGGACGTGAGAAGCATATGGGATGGCGGGAGCTATCGCCAAAACGGTTTAGGGAGAGGGCGACGGGGCGGCCTCCGTGGGGGTGCTCGGGGAGGGGGTCGCGCCGGGTTGGTTCTCCTTCGGGAGGTGGCGGCTGACCTCGGCCGTCGTGAGGCCGAGACCGCCCAGTTCGATCTCGTCCCAGGCCTGGAGGTGGCGGGTGTCCCGGTCGAAGTAGAGGATCGACGCCTCGATGGGGTCGGGGTGCTTGCCCTCGATGGCGCGCAGGCCGCTGCCGCCTGTCGAGCCCTCGATGCGGAGCCGGGTGCCGTACTTGAGGATCTCCATCTCGTCGTGGTGGAGGTGGCCGGCCAGGACGAGGGGGACCTCTCCGTCGACCCCGCGGGCGGCGGCCGGCTCGTGGGCGATGGCGACGTCCACCGGGGTGCCGGCCGCGCTCTGGTCGCGCAGGGCCGTGGCCAGGCGGGCGCCGGCCAGTTCCTGGGACTGCCGGGCGCCGATCTGCCGGGAGCGGTCGGGGGTGAACTGCGGGTCGCCGATGCCGGCGAAGCGCAGGCCCTTGATCGTCTGGGCCTTACCGTCGTCCAGGACGTGGACGTTCTTCAGGCCCTGCAGATAGCGCTGTGTGATCATCGAGTCGTGGTTGCCGCGGACCCAGACATAGGGGGCGCCGAGGTCCTCGATGGGGTCCAGGAAGCCGTTCTCGGCGGCCGTGCCGTGGTCCATCGTGTCGCCCGAGTCGACGATCACGTCGACCTTGTACTGCTCCACGAGCGAGGCGATGATCTTCCAGCTCGCCGGGTTCAGATGGATGTCGGAGACGTGCAGGACCCGGATCGTGGAGGGGTCGGGCGCGTAGGCGGGGAGCGTAGAGGTGGCGTCGTAGAGCTTGGTCACGTTGGTGACCAGGCGGGCCAATTCCTTCTGATAGACGTCGAATTCCGTGACGATGCTGCGGGCGTTGCCGACCAGGGAGGGGGCCGAGGTGAGCAGGCCGGAGAACTTGGGTTCCAGGACGGAGTCGGGGCGCCAGGTGGCGTAGGCGGTGCCGCCCGAGGCGGCGAGCAGGGTGAGGGCCAGGCCGCCGGCGGCCATCGCGCGGCGGGGGCGGCGATAGACCGCGAGGCCCAGGGCGGTGGCGCCGACGACGACCGCGACGCCGGATCGCACGGCCAGGTCGAGGGTGCCGCGGCCGACGTCCTCGGTGACCTCGTCCTGGAGGCCGGAGAGGCGTTCGGGGTGGTCGACCAGGGCCTGGGAGCGGTCCGGGTCGAGCTGGTCGACGTTGACGTCCAGGCGGACGGGCGCGATGTGGCTGTTGAGTTCGAGGGCGCCCAGCGGCGAGATGTTGATCTTCGTCCCGCCGGTGAAGGACGGGCGCAGGGTCATCGTGGTGTTCATGGGGCCGACCGGGACCCGGACGTTGCCCACGACCAGCAGGCCCAGCCAGGCGCCGAGGAGGACGACGGCGACGAGTCCCACCGCACGGGTCCAGGGGTGCGGCTGCGCCACGAGCTCGATCGTGGTGGGCGCCTGGCGGGAGCGGTAGCGGCGGGCCAGGGCGCGCGGGGCGTTGCGGATGGGTTTCAGGACACTCAGGACTGCGGCGGGGACGCGGGCCATTGATCCCGTATGCCCAAGTGCGCGGCCGGATATGCGGCGCCGGGAGGCTCTCGTACGGCGGGGGTGTGGCCGACAATGGGCCTGTGCTGGAGATGACGCGTGAGGAGTTCGAGGAGCTGGTCGCCGAGGCGCTCGACCGGATCCCGCCGGAGTTGACCCGACTGATGGACAACGTCGCGGTGTTCGTCGAGGACGAGCCGCCGGCGGACGATCCCGAGTTGCTCGGGCTGTACGAGGGGACTCCGCTGACCGACCGGGGGGAGTGGTACGCCGGTGTGCTGCCGGACCGGATCACCGTCTACCGGAATTCGACGCTGCGGATGTGCGAGTCGCGGGAGGACGTCGTCGCGGAGACGGAGATCACCGTGGTGCACGAGATCGCGCACCACTTCGGCATCGACGACGAGCGCCTTCACGCCCTGGGCTACGGCTGACCGGGTTGTGAATGCGGGGCGCGTGTCCTCTTGTGGGCGGCGGGAGTTGGAGGTGTTGACTCCATCACCCTTTCCGGAGGTGGCCCCGTGCGCCCCTTGTACGTACCCGTCCGACTGGCCGCCACGGTCGTGGCGGTCGCCGCTGCCGCCGGCTGCATGAGCGTCGGCGACGATGCGGGTGGGAGCGTCAAGCCGTCGCACTCCGCCGGGCAGCGGGGCGGCGAGGCGCCCGACGGCGGGCCGGCGGTGTCGGGCGGTGGCGCGGGGTTCGGCGCGGCCGGTGCTGAGGGGGAGCGCAGGCGCGGCAAGGGCGAGAAGCGCAAGAAGGGCAAGGGGGGCGGGGCGGGGGCGTCGGCGTCCCCCGAGGCGTCGCCGAGCGCCGACGCGAGCCCGACGGCGCCGGGGCAGGTGGAGCCGGGGAAGCCGCCGCGGCCGACGGTGAAGCCGCCGGCCCCGCCGACGCCCACCCGGACGGCCGAGCCGGAGCCCACGCCGACGCAGCAGGAGCCGACGACGTCTCCGGAGCCGACGCCGGAGCCGTCGTCGTCGGCGCACGAGCCGCCGGGGCCGCAGCTCGCCCAGCGGGAGCCGGCGCCGGAGGCGGGGGCGCCGGCGTAAGGGGGCGGAAGGGGCGCCGGAAGTTTCCTCCTGGGGCGGGAACAATCCCGGCCGGGGGGTGGTTGGAGTCCTCGGGACGCTGTCCGGTCGTCGGGCGGCTGCCCACTGCCGTCTGCACAGTCCGGTTTGCCTTGTGGGGCCCGGAGTGCGTATGGTGGCAGATCGTTTGATCCCATCTTGCCCGGCGCCACTGCAGAGCGCGCCGTGTGGCGCGTACTCTCCCTTGCCGTGGTGGACCGCATTGAGGCGGTCGTATTGCGAATCGCGAATCACGGAGTTGACGGGCGCGTGCCGACTGAGACTCCGGAAGGTTTCGCATTCGCATGTCCATCGCCAGTACTGATCACGTCGTCGTGCCCGAGAACGAGGCAGCCGAGGACGCCCCCGAGGTCACCTTCGCGGACCTCGGTCTCCCCGAAGGCGTTGTGCGCAAGCTCGCGCAGAACGGCGTGACCACCCCCTTCCCGATCCAGGCCGCGACCATTCCGGACGCCCTGGCCGGCAAGGACATCCTCGGCCGTGGCCGTACCGGCTCCGGCAAGACCCTGTCGTTCGGTCTGCCGACCCTGGCGCGTCTCGCCGGCGGCCGCACCGAGAAGCACAAGCCGCGCGCGGTCATCCTCACCCCGACCCGTGAGCTCGCGATGCAGGTCGCGGACGCCCTCCAGCCCTACGGCGACGTCGTCGGCCTGAAGATGAAGGTCGTCTGCGGCGGTACGTCGATGGGCAACCAGATCTACGCCCTGGAGCGCGGCGTCGACGTCCTCGTCGCGACGCCGGGCCGGCTGCGCGACATCATCAACCGTGGCGCCTGCTCCCTGGAGAACGTCGAGGTCGCCGTCCTCGACGAGGCTGACCAGATGTCCGATCTGGGCTTCCTGCCCGAGGTCACCGAGCTGCTCGACCAGGTCCCGGCCGGCGGCCAGCGGATGCTGTTCTCGGCCACGATGGAGAACGAGATCTCCACCCTGGTCAAGCGTTATCTGAGCAACCCGGTCACGCACGAGGTCGACAGCGCCCAGGGCAACGTCACGACCATGTCGCACCACATCCTCATCGTGAAGCCCAAGGACAAGGCGCCGGTCACCGCCGCGATCGCCTCCCGCAAGGGCCGCACGATCATCTTCGTCCGCACCCAGCTGGGCGCCGACCGTATCGCCGAGCAGCTGTGCGACGCCGGTGTGAAGGCCGACGCGCTGCACGGCGGTATGACGCAGGGCGCGCGCACCCGCGTGCTGGAGGACTTCAAGAAGGGCTACGTCAACGCGCTCGTCGCGACCGACGTCGCCGCCCGCGGTATCCACGTCGACGGCATCGACCTGGTGCTGAACGTGGACCCGGCCGGGGACCACAAGGACTACCTGCACCGGTCCGGCCGTACCGCGCGTGCGGGCCGCTCCGGCACCGTCGTGTCGCTGTCCCTGCCGCACCAGCGGCGCCAGATCTTCCGGCTGATGGAGGACGCGGGCGTCGACGCCTCGCGTCACATCATCCAGGGCGCCGGTGCCTTCGACCCGGAGGTCGCCGAGATCACCGGTGCCCGGTCGATGACCGAGGTGCAGGCCGAGTCCGTGGGCAACGCCGCGCAGCAGGCCGAGCGTGAGGTCGCCCAGCTCACCAAGGAGCTGGAGCGGGCGCAGCGGCGTGCGAACGAGCTGCGCGAGGAGGCCGACCGCCTGATCGCCCGGATCGCCCGCGAGCAGGGTGAGGACCCCGAGGCCGCGGTGGCCGAGGCCCAGGCTGCGGTGGTGGCCGCGGCGGCCGAGGTGTCCGTGCCCGAGCAGCCGGCGGCGCAGGACGTCGACCGGGCGGACCGGGACGACCGTGGTGGTCGTGGCTTCGAGCGTCGTGACGACAGCCGTGGTGGCGGTTTCCGCCGGGACGACCGTCGTGATGACCGGGGTGGCCGTTCCTTCGAGCGTCGTGACGACCGTGGTGGTCGTGGCTTCGAGCGTCGTGACGACAGCCGTGGTGGCGGTTTCCGCCGGGACGACCGTCCGGGCCGCTCCTTCGAGCGCCGGGACGAGCGCGGTGGGCACCGTGGCAGCGACCGCCCGTTCAATCGCGACCGCCAGGGCGACCGCCCCGGCTTCCGCTCCTCCGGCCACGACCGCCCCTCCGGCCGTCGTGACGACCACCGCGGCGGCGGTTCGTTCCAGCGCCGCGAGGACAAGCCGCGCTGGAAGCGCAACGGCTGACATCAGCGCATGAGGAGCGCCGTGCTCCGCCCCAACGGGCGGGCCACGGCGCTCCGTCGTTGCGGCGCGGGCTGCGCGGGGGCCGGGCTGACCCGCCCGGACGGGCCGGTTCATGTCCCTCATCGGCCCAGTTCGTCCCTCCGGCAGGGCCGTGACCCCGATACCCGATCGGAGTCCCGGCGTCGTCCGGCTATGCTCGTGGGGGCGACATCGCCTGGGCCCTTAGCTCAATTGGCAGAGCAGTGGACTTTTAATCCATTGGTTGTGGGTTCGAGTCCCACAGGGCCTACAGAAGAGCCCCGGTCCGGATCATCTCCGGGCCGGGGCTCTCGCCGTTGCTGGGGGCGTGTCAGCTCGTGGTCAGCATGCCCGACCGCAGGCGTGCCACCGTGCGTGAGATCAGCCGGGAGACGTGCATCTGCGAGATGCCGAGCCGGGCGCCGATCTCCGCCTGGGTCAGTTCCTCCACGAAGCGCAGGTGGAGGATGAGGCGCTGGCGCTCGTCGAGTTCGGCGACGAGCGGGGCCAGGGCGTGGAAGTCCTCGACGAGTTCGAGGGCCGGGTCCTCCTCGCCGATGAACTGCGACAGCGTCGTGTCGCTCTCGTCCGGGTCGCCGGTGACGGTCGCGTCGAGGGAGGAGGAGAGGTAGCCGTTGGCCGCGATCTGGGCCTCGACGACCTCCTCCTCCGACAGGTTCATCAGGGCCGCCAGTTCGGCCACCTTGGGGGCGCGGCCGAGGCGGGAGGACAGTTCCTCGGTGGCCTTGGCGAGTTCCGTACGGGCCTCCTGGAGGCGGCGCGGCACATGCACGGCCCAGGACGTGTCCCGGAAGAACCGCTTGATCTCGCCGATGATGTACGGCACCGCGAAGCTGGTGAACTGCACCTCGCGGGAGACCTCGAACCGGTCGATGGCCTTGATCAGCCCGATGACGCCGACCTGGACGATGTCCTCCATCGACTGCCCGCTGGTGCGGAACCGGCGGGCCGCGAAGCGCACCAGCGACATGTTCATCTCGATGAGCGTGTTGCGGGCGTACTGGTATTCGGGCGTGCCCTCCTCGAGGACGGCGAGCCGGTCGAGGAACTGCCCGGTCAGCCCGCGCGCGTCCTGCGGGGCGAGCTTCTGGGGTTCGGCGATCTGCGGCAGCTCCTCACCGGTGTAGGTGGCGGAATCCGTCGTCGTGCCGATGCGCATGGTCGCCGTCACGGGCCCTCCCTCTCAGTCCGGCCCGCTCCGATCCCCCGACAGGCCACCTCAAGCGCCGCTACCCGCCCTCGCCCCGGTCATGCCTGGCATATGCCCCGGCGAGACCTTGACCACAGTCGGCGCAGGTCGAGGCGGTGTCGGGGTACCCGGACCGGTACTGCGACGGCACGGGCAGGGAGGGTGGGCGGTGGGGTGCGCGAGAAAAAGCCATGGGGCTCACGGAACGGACAGTTGTCGTTTGACAACTATAGGTGGAGGGCAACAGCCTAGGCGTGCCGGACGTGCGCGGGGAAGGGACCGGAAGGTCCGACTCCGTGCGACGGCGAGAATTTCAGGCAGTCCGGGTACCGGACGAGCGGGAGTCTTCGGAGTCGTCGTGTATCTGGGCCGCCGCCGCGTCGCAGAACGCCTCGAGACCCTGCAGCAGCGCGACCCGCTTCGCCGCGGGCATCTGGTCGAGCACCGCGCGCAGCGCGTCCTCCCGGCGCGTGCGCAGGTCGGCCAGGAAGGCGCGGCCCCGGCCGCTGAGGTGCAGGCGGACCTCGCGCCGGTCGGCCGGACTCACCTCCCGCTCGACGAACCCGGCCGCCTGCAACCGGTCGCACAGCCGGCTGGTCGAGGGCGGTGTGGAGGCGAGCGAATCGGCGAGCGTCCGCAGGTTGATGCCCTCGTGGTGTTCGAGCATGAGCAGCACCCGCAGTTGGGACGCGGAGGCCGGCGCGGTCGAGGCCCGGCCCCACAGGACTTCCAGCAACTCCGCAGCCGTGGAGGTCACACGGGCGACCTCAGCGGGCTCGGGGCGGGGTCGGAGGGAAGTCACAGTCACACTCTCGCAGGCACCGGGATGGCCGTCAGCGTACTAGGCGTGTCGTGAACCGCCCGGGACCTGCCTCCCGCCCGTGGACAAGGACCGTTTCCCCGGACGCTCGGCGTCCCACCGAGGATGGTGAAAGACCACCGTGACCACGATCACGAGCAGATTCGTGGCCGCCGAGCGCGCCCTGCGCACGGCGGCGCCCCATCAACTGCTGGACGCGGTCCGTCGCGTACTGACCGATCAGTACGCGGCGGACTCCGTCGAGCTTTTCCTGGCCGACTACGGACTGACGGTGCTTCAGCCGGTGTCCGTGCTGCCGCACACCCTCCAGCCGGTGTCCGTGCACAACAGCCCGGCGGGCCGGGCCTTCGGTGCCCAGGAGCCGTACGTGGAGAGCCCCTCGGGCAATCACGTACGCGTGCATCTGCCGGTCACCGTGCGGGGCGACCGGCTCGGCGTGCTGACCGTCACCCTGCCGGGCCCGGAGCACGCCGAGGACTGTCTGGGCGAGCTGGCCGAGATCGCCGAGGTGCTCGGGCACGAGGTCTACGTGGCCGAGCGCGACACCGACCTCTACCTCCAGGCGCGCCGCCGGGACCGGCTCACGCTGGCCGCCGAGATGCAGTGGCAGCTCCTGCCCGGCCGCTCCTGTACCCGCCCCGAGTATGAGCTGGGCGCACAGCTGGAACCGGCGTACGCGATCTTCGGCGACAACTTCGACTGGTCCGCCTCGGCCGACCGGCTCAGCCTCTACGTCACCAACGGCATGGGCGAGGGCATCGAGGCCTCCCTGCTGACGAATCTGGCGATCAACGCCCTGCGCAACGCGCGCCGTGCCGGGCTGTCCATCGACGACCAGGCGGCCCTGGCCGACCAGGCGGTGTACGCCCACTACCGGGGCCGCTGCTACCTCTCCGTGCTCATGCTCGACTTCGACCTGGCCACCGGCCGGGTCCGGGCGGTGGACGCCGGGTCGCCGCAGATGCTGCGGCTGCGCCGGGGCGCGGTCGAGCGGGTGCCGTTCGACGCCCAGCTGCCGCTGGGCATGTTCGAGGAGACGGATTACGTGATCCAGGAGTTCCGGGTCGAGCCGGGCGACCGGCTGGTCTTCGTCAGCGACGGGGTCTACGACGTCGCCTCCCCGGGCGGCGAGGCCTACGGGGACGCCGCCCTGGCCCGGGCGATCCAGTCGACCCGGCTGCTGCCGGCCGCCGAGGTGCCCCGGGCGATCCTGCGCGAACTGACGGGGCACCGCGGCGAATCCACCCCGGACGACGACGCCCTCGTGGTGTGTCTGGACTGGCGTGGCCGGTAACGGACGGGGAAGGCGCAGGTGGGGGGCGCCGGTGGGCAGTTGTTTGGTGGTGCCGAACACCGGCACTAATGTTTGTCATACGGCAAGTAACGGCTGAGGCGCCGTCGGGCGACTCGGTCCGGCCCGTGCAAGGGAGCGATGCAAGTGTCGGTGTCGGAAGAGAACGCGGAACGGGAACCGGCCGCTCACCAGGTGAGCGCCTTTCTGGAACGGCGCCGGGAGCAGATCGCGCAACGCTGGGCGGACGCGGCGCTGTTCCGCACCGTCTTCACCGTCTCACGCGACGAGGCCGTGGAGGCGGGCAGGGCCGTGACCGCGGCGCTGGCGGCCGTGGCGGCCACGGGGCGGCTGGATGACCTCAGGGCGCCCGGATTCGAGGCCGTGCGCGACCAGTTGGGACGCATGGCGGCCTCCCGCGCCCGGACGGGCATGGACTTGGACGGCGTCGCCGGCGAGGTGGCCGCGCTGCGCGAGCCGGTGACCGAACTGCTGCGCGCCGAGTTCCCGGAGCCGTACGCCCCCGAGGCCCAGGAGGCCGTGCTGGCGCTGACGGTGCTCATGGGCACGCTGCGCCTGGTCGTGATGGAGACGACGGTCAGCGCGGGCGAGGAGCTGATCGCCCGGCAGCGCGAGCAGCTGCACGAGGTGGCCACCCCGGTGATCAAGCTGTGGGAGAGCACCGTCGCCGTCCCGCTGATCGGCACGCTGGACAGCGCGCGCAGCCAGGTGGTCATGGAGAGCCTGCTGGACGCGATCGTCGCCGAGCGCGCCCGGTACGCCATCCTCGACATCACCGGCGTGCCGACGGTCGACTCACTGGTCGCCCAGCACCTGATGAAGACCGTGGCGGCGGCGCGGCTGATGGGTGCCGAGTGCATCGTGTCCGGTATCCGGCCCGCGATCGCGCAGACCATCGTCCACCTGGGCATCGACCTCGGCACGGTGCTCACCCGATCGAGCCTGGCGGACGCGCTCGCCTACGCGCTGAGCGAGCAGGGGGTCGAGATCGCACCGCTGCGGGCGGCCGGCGCGACGGCGGACGCGGGCACGCGGTGACCGGGTTCGCGGGACACGGGCCCGCGGTCGGACACGGCTTCACCGTGCCGGTCCTCCAGCTGGGCGACGTCCTGCTGGTCACCCTCCAGGGGGAGCTGCACGACGGGATGGCCGAGCAGCTCCAGGAGGACATCACGGCCCGGATCTCGAACACCCGGGTGAGCGGCGTCGTGATCGACATCTCCGGTGTGGAGATCGTCGACTCGTTCCTGGGCCGGGTCCTCGCGGAGATCGCCGCCGGAGCCAAGCTGCTGGCGGCCCGTACGGTCCTGGCCGGGATGCGCCCGGCCGTGGCGATCACCCTGGTCGAGCTGGGGCTCACTCTGCCCGGCCTGCGGACGGCCCTGGACGTCGAACGTGCGATGGAACTGCTCGGCGTGACCACGCGCCGGGGCGAGGGGAGTCCATGATGCAGGCTTCCCGCCATGCCGGTCCCGCCGACCTGCCGATCGGCTCGGACGCCGATCTGGCGTGGGTGCGGCAGCAGGTCCGGCAGGCAGCCGCCGAGCTCGGCTTCGGGCTGGTGCAGCAGACCAAGCTCGTCACCGCGGCGAGCGAGCTGGCCCGCAACACCCTCGTGCACGGGGGAGGCGGCCATGTGCGGATCACCCCGCTGGACGCCGGGTCGACGCACGGGCTGCGGCTGGACTTCGTCGACACCGGGCCCGGCATCCGGGACCTGGACCAGGCGCTGACCGACGGCTACACCAGCGGCGGCGGGCTCGGGCTGGGCCTGAGTGGCGCCAAGCGGCTGGTGCAGGAGTTCGAGGTGGACAGCCGGCCGGGTGAGGGGACCACCGTCACCGTCACCGCCTGGGCCACCGTCGTACCGCCCTCCCGGACGGTGCCGTGATGAGCAGGGTCTGGGACGTGCCGGTGGAGGACGACTCGACGCGGGTGCGGGACGTGCGGGTGGCGGCCGAGGAGGCCAGCGCCTGCGCCGGTCTGCCCGCGAACCGCACCGCGACGGCCGCGCTCGTCGCGACGGAGCTGGCGACCAATCTGCTGCGGCACGCGGAGGGCGGTCGCGTGCTGATCAACCTCGTTGAGCGTGCGTACGACGACGGCCGGCAGCGGACGGCCGTGCAACTCGTCGCGCTCGACCACGGACCCGGCATCCCCGACGTCGCGGCGGCGATGCGCGACGGCTACAGCACGACCGTCGCAGCTTCGCTGGGAGCCGGGCTCGGGACGTGCCGGCGCATAGCGAACGACTTCGATCTGCACAGCGCGCCCGGCCGGGGCACCGTCGTGATGGCCCGGATCGGCCACGAGCCCGCCGTCCGCAACCAGGGTCCGCCCCCGCTGGGCCCGCGGACCGGGGGTGTCAACGTCCCCCTCGGCCGGGCTGAGGACTCCGGGGACGCCTGGGGGCGGGTGCGCGGCGGGGACCGGCTGACCCTGCTGCTCGCCGACGGGCTCGGGCACGGGGCGAAGGCTGCCGAGGCCTCCGCGGCGGCAGTGAAGGAGCTGCGCGGTCTGGCCGAGCTGCCGCCCACCGAGATTCTGCGAAGCCTGGGCCGGGCCCTGCGCCCCACCCGGGGCGCGGCCGTCGCCGTGGCCCAACTCGACCTGAAGGAAGCACAGCTGAGCTTCGCCGGGATCGGCAACATCGGTGCCCGGCTGCGGACCGAGGGTGCGTGGAAGCCGCTGCTGTCCCACCCTGGCATCGTGGGCGCGCAGGCGCCGGCGTCCGTGCCCGTGCAGCGGGTGCCCTGGCATGCGAACAGCCTGCTGGTCCTCCACAGCGACGGCCTGCCGAGCCGCTGGACGCCGCCCGACGACGGCGTACTGCCCGGCTGCGACCCGGCGGTGGCGGCCGCGGTGGTGCTCCGCGACGCGGGGAGCGCGGCCCGGCCGGCGCGGGACGACACGTGCGTGGCGGTCCTGACCGCAGGCGGCGTGAGCCGCCACGGCTCGGGAGCCTGAGAGCCCCCGAAGCCCGGGGTGCGTGCCCTGTTCGCTCGCTCGGACCGGCCGCTGTGGCCGTCCGCCCGGCTCGGGCCGGCCGACGGTGTTCGCGTCGTCCGGGCTGACGGGCGGTTCGGCCGCCGTGCTCCGGCTGTGCGGCCTGGTCGCCTGACTCGGGTCGGCCGGTAACCCGGTCGCTGCGCTTGGGTGGCCCGGCGCCCGGCCGGCCTCACCCGGGTTGGCCCGTGCGGCCCGTCTGTCTCACCCGGCTGACCTGTGAACCGTCCGTCCCTGCCCGGTCTCCGGCGTGGCCCGCCGGTTCCTCAGCGGTCGGCGGAGCCGTGGGCGTCGGGTGACTGCGTGTTCCGGGCCGTCAGGAAGGCCCGCAACCCCCTGCTCAGCGCTGCCCGTTCGGCCGGTTGCATGGCCGACAGCGCTGCCGTCAGGGCCTGGGTGCGGCGGTCGGCGACATCGCACAGGACGTGCTGTCCGTGTTGCGTGAGCCACAGTTGCACCTCGCGGCGGGTGTCCGGGTGCGGGGCGCGTTCCAGCAGGCCGGCCGCCGCGAGACGGTCGCAGAGGCGGCTGGCCGTGGGAAGGCCGATGTCCAGGCCGTCTGCCAGGGCCGTCAGATTCAGCCCCGGCGCCGCCTGCACGGTGCGCAACGCCCGCAACTGGTGCAGGGACAGGCGCAGGAACGCCTCCTGGGCGGCGACCGACCACAGCGCCGTCAGACTCTCCACGGCATCGGCGATCTGCGATGCGACGGCCTCCGGGCCATCGCCCGGACTCCTCGCCCGGTGGTCGCCGGGGCCGCCGAGATCGGTCACGAAACGGTCACTTCCATAAAGCTCCGGGTACTGATGAGGTCGCCCTCTTCCAAAGGCTGTACCCGATGAACCGAGAGGCAAGCAGCCCGGTTCAGTGCCCGGCCCGGCCGGCGGCGGCTCAGCCGGCGCTGAGCTCCGTCAGCGCGGCGAGCGGCAGCGTGTGCTGGGTCTGGAGGACCTTGGCGCGCAGGTAGCGGACGTTGTGTGCGGTGGTGAAGACGCCCGTGGGGATCCGGTCGCGGACGTCGACGCCCAGGGCCCGCAACTGGCCCGCCTTGTCGGGGTTGTTGGAGAGCAGGTCCAGTTCGCCGATGCCCAGGGCCCGGAGCATCTGGGCGGCGGCCGTGTAGTCGCGGGCGTCCTCCGGCAGCCCCAGCGCCGCGTTCGCCTCGTACGTGTCGAGCCCCTCGTCCTGGAGGGCGTACGCGTCCAGCTTGTTGTAGAGGCCGATCCCGCGGCCCTCCTGGCGGAGGTACAGCAGCACGCCGCCGCGCTCGGCGATGGCCTCGACCGCCTCGCGCAGCTGCGGGCCGCAGTCGCAGCGGGCGGAGCCGAACACGTCCCCGGTCAGGCACTCGGAGTGCAGCCGCACCAGCGGGACCGGGCCGGGCTCGCCGAGGACCACGGCCACGTGCTCCTGGCCGTCGGCCAGCCCGTGGAAGGTGACGAGCTCGGCGTCCGCCTCGTAGCCGTCGTGGAAGCGCAGCGGGACCCGGACGCGGGAGCGCGGGGTGGCGATGACGGCGGGGGTGTCGGGCATGCGGGGCCTCCGGGTTCCGTTTCCTGTTCGGCTGCACAGCCGTACTGTTTCAGATTTGAAGCAGGTCCACGTCCGGAACCCTACTCGTGCTTTAAATTTGAAGCAATCAGGATCCGGCATGGTGTGATGCGCGTCACGAACAGGTCGGTGACGACCTCCGCCGCCAGGGCACCTCGTCCGCCGTCGGCCGTGCACCGTCCTCCTGGAGCCCCTGCGCGATCGCCGCGGAGATCTCCTCCAGCTGACCCACCTGCTCCTCGCTGAGCCGGTCGAACAGGAAGCTCCGCACCGTGTCGACATGCCCGGGGGCCGCCCGCTCCAGCATGGCGAACCCCTCGTCCGTCAGCGCGGCGATGCTGCCCCGCTTGTCGTACCGGCAGGCCTCGCGCCGCAGCAGGCCGTCCTTCTCCAGCCGGGTCACCGCGTACGTCAGCCTGCTGCGCGTGATCTTCAGCCGCTCGGCGAGATCGGTCATGCGCAGCCGCCGTTCCGGGGACTCCGACAGGACGGACAGGATGGAGTAGTAAAGGTGCGGCATGCCGGCGTCCTGCTGGAGCTGCCGGTCGATCGCGTCCTCCAGGAGCAGGGAGGCGGCGATGTACGCGCGCCAGGCACGTTGCTCCTCGGGGGTGAGCCAGCGAGTCGTCATGCCACCAGTGTAGGTTTGTTTCAAACTTGAACCAAGCCCGCCTCGGTGACCCTGTCCCGCCTTGGCGAATCTGTCCAGTCCCGCCGTCCCGACCAGCCGCGGAGCGTCGATGCCACACCCGTACGTCCTGCTGTCCGCCGCCGTCTCCCTCGACGGCTACCTGGACGACACCGGACCCGACCGCCTGCTCCTGTCGAGCCCGGCCGACTTCGACCGGGTCGACGAGGTCCGCGCCGGGGTCGACGCCATCCTGATCGGCGCCGGCACCATCCGCGCCGACAACCCGCGGCTCCTGGTGAACTCCGGGGAACGCCGGGCCGTCCGCCGGGCCGCCGGGAAACCGGAGTACCCCCTGAAGGTCACCGTCAGCGGCTCCGGCGACCTCGATCCGGACGCCCGCTTCTGGCACACCGGCGGCGAGAAGCTCCTCTACACGACCGACCGGGGCGCCGAACGCGCCCGTGCCCAGGGCCTGGCCGCCGACGTCGTCCCGCTCGGCTCCGACCTCGACTGGCGGCGGCTGCTCACGCACCTGCACGACGTGCGGGGCGTGCGGCGGCTCATGGTCGAGGGCGGCGGCCTGATCCACACCCAGTTGCTCACCCAGGGCCTCGCCGACGAACTCCAGCTGGTCCTCGCGCCGCTCTTCGTGGGCGACCCCGGGGCACCCCGGCTCTTCGGCCCCGGCGGCTACCAGGGCGGCCGGCTCCGGCTGCTGGAGTCGCGGCGGATCGAGGACGTGGTCCTGATGCGCTACGAGCCGACCGCCCCGGGCACCGGCGCCCTGCCCGCCGCCGCCGACCACCACTGGCTGGCCCTCGCCTGCGATCTGGCCGAGCGCTGCCCGCCGTCGGACACGGCGTTCAGCGTGGGCGCGGTCGTGGTCGCCGCCGACGGCACGGAACTGGCCCGCGGCCACTCCCGCGAGGCCGGCGACCCGGTCGTGCACGCCGAGGAGGCGGCTCTCGCCAAGATCGACCCGGCCGACCCGCGCCTGCCCGGCGCGACGGTGTACAGCAGCCTGGAGCCCTGCGCCCGCCGCGCCTCCCGCCCCGCACCCTGCGCCCGGCTGATCCTCGACGCGGGCGTACGGCGGGTCGTCACGGCCTGGCGCGAGCCCGACACCTTCGTGACGGACGCCGACGGCAGCGGCCTCCTCGCGGCCCAGGGCGTGGAGGTCGTCGTCCTCCCGGAACACGAGGAGCGGGCCAAGGCCCCGAACCGCCACCTGCCGGGCTGAGCACCGGCCGATCCGTGGGTGTGCACGAGTGGTCCCGCGGATGGCGTACACTGGAATCACAACGACGCGGGGTGGAGCAGCTCGGTAGCTCGCTGGGCTCATAACCCAGAGGTCGCAGGTTCAAATCCTGTCCCCGCTACTGAAGGCCGAGGGCCGGAATCCTGACGCCCCGTCAAAACCCGTCAGTCACTTGCGAAGCGGTCAACTCGCCCGATTTACTCCGGTCATGGCGGGTAAGTCCGCGCGAAAAAGGTTAATGATCAAGCGGAATCGCTGGAATACCCCTCGCGCCTCCATTAACGTTCGATAACGCAGCGCGGTCGTCCCAGCCGTCACAGAAGGCGGCTCCGTGCGCACGCGCCGAATCCCGAAAGGGAACCGGGGAACCACCACTTGGGGTGAATCGGGCGGATACCACCGTGGAAGCACGGTTGGTATACGCGCGTAGGAGACCTTCCTGCTCCGAACCCGTCAGCTAACCCGGTAGGCGAGAAGGAAGGAAAGGAGCACGCCCACGTGGCGTCCAACCGGCCTGCCCCCGCGGCCCCGTTCGCGCCGAAGCGCGACACCGACACCTTCGGCTACGGCGGTCAGCGCACCGACGAGGGCCCGTTCCAGGAGTGGAACCCCACCGAGGAGTCCATCCGTCCCGTCCGTGGCCGGCATCGCGTCACCAAGCAGCGCGGCGGAGGCCTCGCCCGCAGTTCCACCGTCCTGGGCGTCGGCGTCATAGCCGCCGTGGGTGCCGGCGGCATGGCCAGCGCCCAGACCGGCAAGCCCCCGGTGTCCATCTCCGTCCCGGACCTGCCCTCGGTGGGTTCCCTCATCTCGGACGACGACACCCCCGAGGGTTCCGCCACCCCGCTCAGCAGCCTCGGCACCGCCACGGCCGCCCCCGAGCAGGGCAAGAGCACCTCCGGCGCCGGCGCAGGTGAAGCACTGCGCGCCCGGATCATGGCCCAGGTCGAGCACCAGCAGGACCAGATCGAGACCAAGGCCGCCGAGGACGCCGCGGCCGCCGCCCAGAAGGCAGCCGCCGAAGCGGTCGCCAAGGCGGAGAAGGAAGCCAAGGCCAAGGCCGCCGCGGCCAAGGAGAAGGCGGAGGAGGAGGCCAGGAAGAAGGCCGAGGCCGAGCGCCTCGCCGCCCTGGCCAAGCAGTTCACGCTGCCGACCTCCTCGTACACCATCACCTCCAGCTTCGGCCAGGCCGGCGCCTACTGGTCCTCCGGCTACCACACGGGCCTGGACTTCGCCGCCCCCACGGGCACGCCGATCAAGGCCGTCCACAGCGGCACCATCACCGAGGCCGGCTGGAACGGCTCGTACGGCTACAAGACCGTCCTCACCCTCGATGACGGCACCGAGATCTGGTACGCGCACCAGTCCTCCATCGGCGTCAGCGTCGGCCAGAAGGTCAGCACGGGCGAGGTCATCGGCCGTGTCGGCGCCACCGGCAACGTCACCGGGGCCCACCTTCACCTGGAGGTCCACTCCGGCGGTTCCGCGAGCGGCATCGACCCGATGGCGTGGCTGCGGGGCAAGGGACTGAACCCGTAAGCCGTACCCACCCGTTGAAGCACCGGCGGCCCTGACGACGACCCCCCGACGTCAGGGCTGCCGGATTTTCCGGCATGCACGGCCGAGTGGGGGAATGGGCGGCTCCGGTACCGGCGTTGACGTGAAGCATGACTTCTCTGCGCAAGCTCGGCCCTTCCGACCTCGAGGTCTTCCCGCTCGCCCTCGGCGGCAACGTCTTCGGCTGGACCGCCGACGAGGACCAGTCGTTCGCCGTCCTCGACGCCTACACCGCCGCCGGCGGCAACTTCGTCGACACCGCCGACTCCTACTCGGCCTGGGTCGAGGGCAACCGGGGCGGTGAGTCCGAGACCGTGCTCGGCAAGTGGCTGAAGGCCCGCGGCAACCGGGCGGACGTCGTCGTCGCCACGAAGGTCAGCCAGCACCCCGAGTTCCGCGGCCTGTCCGCCGCCACCATCAAGGCCGCCGCCGATGCCTCCCTGCGGCGCCTCGGCACCGACTACATCGACCTGTACTACACGCACTTCGACCAGCCCGACGTGCCCGTCGAGGAGATCATCGGCGCGCTCGACACCCTCAGGAAGGCCGGGAAGGTGCGGCACATCGCCGCCTCCAACATCTCCGCCGAGCGGCTGCGGGCGTCCCTGGAGTTCTCCGACCGCGAGGGGCTCGCCCGGTACGTGGCCCTCCAGCCCCACTACAACCTGGTCTCCCGCGACACCTACGAGGGCGAGCTCCAGGATCTCGCCGAGCGGGCCGGCCTGGCCGCCGTACCGTACTTCGCGCTCGCGTCCGGCTTCCTCACGGGCAAGTACCGGCCCGGCACGACGGTCGACAGCGCACGAGCGGGGAGCGCGGCCAAGCACCTGGAGACCGACCGGGGGCAGCGGGTGCTCGCCGCCCTCGACGAGATCGCCGCGGCGCACGACGTGCCCGTGGCCACGGTGGCTCTGGCCTGGCTCGCCGCGCAGCCGACCGTGGTGGCGCCGATCGCCTCCGCGCGGACTGTGGAGCAGCTGCCCGCGCTGACCGGTGTCGGCGGGCTGACGCTCTCGGAGGATGAGATCGGACGGCTCACCGAGGCTTCGGCCTGACTCGGCCGGGGTCGGGCTGGCTCGGGCTGGCTCGTCCTGGCTCGGCCTGGCTTGGTCTCACGCGGCCTGAGTCGGACGAGAGGTCTCAGGAGCGGTACGGGTTGTACGCGGGGTACGGCGTCGGCTGCGGGCCGTACCCGTACACCCCGTACACCGGCCACGGCGGGGCCGTCACCGGGACCGGAGGGGCGGTGATCCGCGCCGCGTGGTCCAGCGCGGGGCGGGCCACGTCCCGGCGCCGCCAGAGCTCGCCGAGCAGTTCCCCCTCCCGTACGGCGAAGTCGGGCCCGGCACGGCCCCGCCGGGCCCGGTGCCGCAGGAACGCCAGGGACGTCGCGTACGCCTCGTAGCGCGCCACCTCCCGCGCCGCCGGCTTGCCCACGTGACGGCGGGCGTACTGGCGGGCGATCTGCCGGGCCCGCATCGAGCCCAGCGCGTACGGCTCGGCCGGGGTCAGCCAGCCGGCCACGGCGTAGGCGGGCAGCTCCGCCCGTACGGTCTGCAGCTCCCGCTGCCGGGTCCAGATCACCAGCCACGTCAGCAGTCCGAAGATGGGCACCATGAACGCCGCGTACACGGCGAAGAACCCGTACTCGCCGAAGGCCGAGGAGCCGTTCCACATCGCGTGCATGCCCATCGCGAGCAGCAGCCCGCCGAGCGGGAAGACGACGCGGCGCAGGGGCCGGCGGTCCGCCGAGAGCGCGGCGATGCCGAAGCCGATGCCCGACAGGACCGTGAACAGCGGGTGCGCGAACGGCGACATGACGATGCGCACGAAGAAGGTCGCCGCCGTGACGGAGGCGATGCCGGTGCCGCCGGTGAGCTGGTCGGTGCCGAAGGCCGTGCCCAGGTAAAGGATGTTCTCCGTGAAGGCGAAGCCGGTCGCCGTCACGCCGGCTATGACGACCCCGTCGAGGATCCCGGTGAAGTCCCGGCGGCGGAAGAGGAAGACCAGGAGGACGGCCGCCGCCTTGGCCGACTCCTCGACCACCGGGGCTATCACCGTCGCGCCGAGGGTGTCCGCGCTGGACGGGTCCGCCGTCGCCGTCGCTATCCATCTCGTCGCGAAGCTGTTGGCGACGATCGCTATCAGCGCCGCCGCGCAGGCGCCCCAGGCGAAGCAGAACAGCAGGTTCCGCCAGGGACCGGGCTCCACCCGGTCCAGCCAGCGGAAGGCGGCTATCAGCAGGGGCACCGGCAGCACGGCCAGCCCCAGCCCCACCAGGAAGCCCTCCGTGCCGGTCTCCTCGCGGACCAGGGCGAGGATGACCAGGCCGGATATCGCGAGGAGCGTGCTCAGTGCGCCGTAGCGCACCCAGGCGCGCTCCCACCAGTGGGCGTGCCGCAGGGAGCCGGCCGTGCCCGGGCCGGCGAGGGGTGCGCCGTCGGCGGGACCGCTGGGATACGACGGATGTGGGGGGCTGGTGGCCACGGCATTGACCCTAACGACGGATGGGCGCTGTCCGCAGGCGGAAGTGCCAGGGGTGGTCAGGCGCCGGCGGGGGGCTGGTCCACGTGCTGTACGCGACGGAAGAGGAGGTCGTTCACGACATGTCCCTTGTCCAGTCCCTGGCCCTCGAAACGGGTCAGCGGACGGAAGTCGGGACGCGGCGCGAAACCGCCGTCCGCCTGCGTGTTCTCGAAGTCGGGGTGGGCCGTGAGGACGTCGAGCATCTGCTCGGCGTACGGCTCCCAGTCGGTGGCGCAGTGGACGAACGCGCCCGGCCCGAGACGGGTGGCGGCCAGGGTGAGGAAGTCGGGCTGGATGATCCTGCGCTTGTGGTGCCGCTTCTTCGGCCAGGGGTCGGGGAAGTAGACGCGCAGACCGCTGAGGGAGTCCGGGGCGAGCATCTCGCGCAGGAGGATGATCGCGTCGCCGTTGCCGACCCGGATGTTGGACAGGCCGTTGCGGTCGGCGAGGTTGAGCAGATTGCCCTGGCCGGGGGTGTGAACGTCGACGGCGAGGATGTTCGTGGCGGGGTCGGCGGCGGCCATCTGGGCGGTGGCCTCGCCCATGCCGAAGCCGATCTCCAGGACGACGGGGTTGTCGTTGCCGAACAGCTCGGGCAGGTCGAGGGTGCGGCTGCCGTCGATGTCGAGGCCCCACTTGGGCCACAGCCGCTGCAGGGCATCCGCCTGACCTGCGGTGACCCGGCTGCGCCGCGGCTGGAAACTCCGGATCCGCCGCTCGAAGTGCGATCCGGCGGGGTCGGCCTTGGGCCCGTCGGGAAAGCGCGGCTCTCCCTTGGCCCGGGTACCCCGGACGGAGACACCCGGGGTGTGCGGGTGCGGGTGTGGGTGCGGGGCCGGGGTTTCGGGGGTGTTCGCGGAGTCAGACACAGTGCTACTGATTTTACGGTTGCGGTGCTTCGCCTGACGCCGGGTGTGGGTCGGGGCCGCGCCGGGGGGTGTCCGTCCTCGGAACGGCGCGATGGGGTGTCATACCGGCTGACTGGCGTTGACGCGCCAACCGCTACGGGCGGACACCCCCCGACACGTCCCCTGCTCGCCGTACGCGGGTGCGGGTCCGCGCCGCCTGCGGGCATGCGTGCCGCCTGGGGCGGCACGGGTAGGCGATGGGGGTCCCCCCTGCTCGAGCGAAGCCGAGAGCTTGGGGGAGGCACCCCGCTCCGCCGGGTTGCGGACCCACCCGGCCTCAGCGGCAATGCCCGGCACCTGTGAGTCTCACAGCGCGCTCAATGCCCTGCGCGCCACCTCCCGGCCGATCGGCAAGGACGCCGTGGCCGCAGGGGACGGTGCGTTGAGGACATGGACGGTTCTGGCGCCCTCGCGGATCAGGAAGTCGTCGACCAGGGTTCCGTCGCGGAGAACCGCCTGTGCGCGCACGCCCGCGGCCGTCCGTACGAGGTCGCCCTCGGACACCCCGGGCAGCAGCCTGCCCACCGCCTCCGTGAAGGCCCGCTTGGACAGGGAGCGCCGCAGCTCGCCGGCCCCGTACCGCCAGTGCCGGCGGGCTATCTGCCAGGAGCCGGGCCAGGCCAGGGTCGAGCCCAGCTCGCGCGGGCGGACCGTGCCCCACCCGTAGCCCTCGCGGGCCAGCGCCGGCACCGCGTTGGGTCCGACATGGACGCCCCCGTCGATACCCCGCGTGAGATGCACCCCGAGGAACGGGAACGCCGGGTCGGGCACCGGGTAGACCAGGCCGCGTACCAGCTCGGGCCGGGCCAGCTCGTAGTACTCACCCCGGAACGGCACGATCCGCATGTCCGGGTCGTCCCCGGTGAGCCGGGCGATCTCGTCGCACTGGAGACCGGCGCAGTTCACCAGGACCCGCCCGCGTACGACGTCCCCCGAGGCCGTGAGCACGGCGACCCCCCGCTCCGGGCGCCGGTCGACCCGCACGACCCGGGTGCCGTAGCGGATCTCCGCGCCCGAGCCGTGGGCCAGCTGGCGGGCGACCGCGACGAAGTCGCAGATGCCCGTCGTGCCGACGTGTATCGCGGCGAGGCCCCGCACCTCCGGCTCGTACTCCGCGATCTGGGACGCGCCCAGCTCCCGCACCGGGATCCCGTTCTCCCGGCCGCGCTGTACGAGGGCGTGCAGGCGGGGCAGCTCCGCGCGGTCGGTGGCGACGATCAGCTTGCCGGTGACGGCGTGCGGGATGCCGTACTCGGCGCAGAACTTGACCATCTCCGCCGCGCCCCGCACCGCGTACCGCGCCTTGAGGGAGCCGGGGCGGTAGTAGATGCCGCTGTGGATGACGCCGCTGTTGCGGCCGGTCTGGTGGCGGGCCGGGCCGGGTTCCTTCTCCAGGACGGTGACACGTGTGCCCGGTGCGGCGCGTGTGATCGCGTACGCGGTCGACAACCCGACGATTCCGCCGCCGATCACCAGCACGTCACAGTCGTATGTGCTCCGCACGCGCACCACCTCCCGCCTCGATACTGCACTGCGCCACTGACAATGCCTTCAAACGCGGGACGGGCGGCACACCTGCTCTTTCTACGCCGGGGCCATCAGCAGCGGCCGTGCACGCTCACGAAGCTCCACCACCCGGGGCTCGTCGCCGTACGGCTCCAGCCGGTGCAGGAGGTCCTTCACGTACTCGGTGGTACGGGCCGAGGAGATCCGCCCGGCGACCTCCACCGCCCGCACCCCCTGCTCGCACGCCGCGTCCAGATTGCCCGACTCCAGTTCGGCGACCGCCGAGACGACCAGGCGCAGGCCGTGCGAGCGGACGAACTCCTCCGTCGGCTTCGACAGGGCCTGCTCGGTGAAGCGGCGGACCTGCCGGGGTGCCTTGAGGTCGCGGTAGCACTCGGCCGCGTCGGCCGCGAAACGGTCGTAGGAGTAGAAGCCGAGCCAGCTCGGGTCGTTGTCGCCGGGGCGGGCGCGCTCCAGCCAGCTCTCGGCCGCCTTGAGGGCGCCGCCGGCCGCGGGGGCGTCGTTGGCGCGGGCGTGCGCGCGGGCCTCCACGAGGCGGAAGAAGCTCATGGTGCGGGCCGTGGCCAGGCCGCGGTTGCGTTCGAGGGCGGCCTGGGCGAGGTCCACGCCCTCGTCGCCGAAGCCGCGGTAGGTGGCCTGGAGGGACATGGTGGCCAGCACGTAGCCCCCGAGGGGGACGTCCGCCGCGGCCCGGGCCAGGCGCAGGGCCTGGATGTAGTAGCGCTGGGCCGCTTCCTGCTGGCCCGTGTCGAAGGCCATCCAGCCGGCGAGCCGGGTGAGTTCGGCGGAGGCGCCGAAGAGGGCCCGGCCGACCTCGTCGGAGTACGAGCCGAGCAGCAGCGGGGCGGCCTCCACCCTTAAGCACTCGGGGACCATGGACGAACGCCAGTCGCCGCCGCCGTACTTGGAGTCCCAGCGCCGCGCGTCCTCGGCGGCCTCCCGCAGCTTCTGCACATCACTGTGGCCGACTTTGAGCGGTGCGCCGGAGCCCTCGCCGGGGCCCACGTCACGCGCGACCGAACTGTCGGCCGGGGTTATCAGCCATCGTGAGGCGGGCGTTGCGTATGCGCTCACTGCGAACGATCCGGCGAGCGACTGCCAGATGCCGCCGGAACCGGCCCGGCGGCCTGCGAGGTCGAGGCGGTAGAGGTCGGTCGCGGACCGCACCGCCTGACCGACGTCGCGCGGGAAGGCGAGGCCGACTTCGGGGGCGGGGTCCGCGTCCGCCAGGCCGATCTCGTGGAGCGGCACCGGGCGGCCGAGCTTCTGGCCGATGGCGGCGGCGATGAGGTGCGGAGCAGCACCTTGCGGCACCATGCCCTTCGACACCCAGCGCGCCACCGACGTCTTGTCATAGCGAAGTGTCAGTCCTCGCTGGGCGCCAAGGTCGTTGACGCGTCGCGCGAGGCCTGCGTTGCTGATTCCCGCGAGGGCGAGAACGGCGCCGAGTTTTTCGTTCGGCCCGCGTTGCTCCCTGGACATGCGCCACCCCTCGACACAGACGGCTGCCGCGCTGGCATAACCATGCGGCATTCGTAAACCCAGCGTAGTTCGCCGCATCCCAAGCGTTAAGGGGCATTGTTCCGGTTGGCGGGATTGTGGTCCGTACTGAAGTGCGGTTCAGATACGGGCTGTTGCGACGTGCTCCCACTGTGTGGCCGTGCGCCTGTCCGTGCGCTCTTCTCCGGCCATCGCGGGAGCGGTTCCATGGTCATTGCGTGGGTCGGCCCGCTGTACTGGATCCAGTGGGCTGGGGGACACCGCCGCCTTCATCCCCGCGGGCGGCGGAACGGTCCGGGAGGCGTGCTCCGTCTCCCGGACTGCGCGACCGGGTGGCAGAGCGCGCAGCCTGTACGGAGCGTGTTCGAGGCTGCCCGCGCGATATCGATTTGGCTGAAAAGCGACCCCCTCGGCCGTGGGGTATCAAGCCTCCTACCACGGCAGTTGAGGGCGCGCCGGGCGTGATTGGGGCGCGTTCCGGGGGCGCATTCGCGTCGCAGTCGTACCGGGGACATGTCGCCGGTACGCCTTGATTCTTGGCCGCCCCTTTGTTTTCCGCGCTCCTGGCCGCCGTCGATTCCGACTGCCGTTCGTGCCCGACTCGTCATGAACGTGCGGGTGTTCGGGGTCCCGAAAGGGGTTGGGCGGCTCCGCCGGGGCGCATTCGGCGGAGCGCAAGCGGCGTCGGCACCCTCTGGAACGCTTCCTTCATGGCAGCATGGTGAACCGGTTCGTACGGTGCACTGGTTGTCCACAGCCTGTGGAGGCGGCGATGCGGTGGTTGGTGGGGTGGAGCAGCACCGCCGCGGGAGCCGTCGCTGCCGGTTCGGCGGGGGCCACCGGCAGCGAGGGTGAGACGCTGCATCCGGTGGGGTCCCAACTCCTGTGGGGCGACCCCGATCCGCTGTGGGCGGTCGGCGACTGGCGCCCCGACGAGGTGCGGGTCGTGAAGGCCGACGACCGGACCAGGATCGCCGTCCTCGGCATCTGCGGCGCCACCGACGAGCAACTGCGCGTCGCGCTGTTCGCCGCGCGCGGTGGCGCGCTCCGGCATCTGACCGCCTGGCCGGGCAGCTACACCGCGATCGTCCAGGTCGGCAGACGGATCACCGTCTGCGGCGACCTCGCGGGCGCGCGGCCCGTGTTCCACACGCCCTGGGCCGGCGGCACGGCGTACGCGACCGCCGCGCTGCCGCTGGCCGACCTCATCGAGGCCAACCTGGACTTCGGGCATCTCGCCGCGCTGCTGGCCGCCCCGGACGTGCCCGCCGCGCTGCACGACTCCACGCCGTACGACGGCGTGAAGCGCATTCCGCCCGGGCACGCCCTCATCCTGCGCGCCGGGGCGCGCGAGATCGCCGGGTACGAGCCGGTCGCCTCGCTGGCCGTGGCGGCGCCTCCAGCCGATCCCGACAGCGCGGTCGACGCGGTGCGCGACGCGCTCGTGGAGGCCGTACGGGCGCGGCTGTCCGCGCCGCGGCACGTCCCCGGGGCGGACATAGACCCGGGTCCGGTGCCCGGCATGGGCCCCGCGGAGCGGCGGGCCGCGCGGGGGATGCCGGTGCCGGGCATCGGCGCTGACCTGTCCGGCGGGCCGGCCTCCGGGGCCCTGGCACTGCTGGCCGCGGGCCTGCCCGGGATGCCGGGCACGGTGCTGGGACACGGCACGGGCGCGGGCGAGCGGCTGCTCGCCGTCACGTTCAACGACCTCGCCGTCGGCGGGCGGGAGGCCGAGCTGGAGCGGGCGGGCGCGCTGGCGGCGAACCCGCGGCTGCACCACGTCGTCGTGGCGGGCGGCGAGGAGACCCTTCCGTACGCCGACCTGGACGGGCCGCTGACCGACGAGCCCGGGCCGTGCCTGGTGTCCGCGGCGCGTCACCGGGCCCGGCTGGCGGCGGGCAGCGCGGACCACTTCACGGGCTACGGTGCGCGCCAGGTCCTGGACGCCCATCCCGCGCGCCTCGCCGACCTGCTGATGGACCGCCGGCGACGTCATCTGGTACGGCCGGTCGCCGCCCTGACCAAGGCCGACGGATCGGTGCTGGTGCCGGCGCGGGTGTACGCGGCGGCGCGGCGGTTGTCCCGGACGCCGTACCGGTCGGGCGTCGAGTCCCTCGCCGAGCGTCTGCTCGACCCCCGCTCCGACGACGGCCTCGACGCGCCCGGCGGCGCGCTGGATGCCTCGCTCGCCGCGCTGACCTGGGGCAGACCCGGGCCGGCGGCGCGCTGGCTGACTGGTGAGGCACTCGCTGAAGTATCGGTTCGCCTTCAGGCGTCGACGCACCGGTCGGAGCTGGTGGGGCCGGGGCAGCGGCCGGGAGACTTCCGGGCGCGTGCGGCGCTGGCGCGTCATGCGGCGGATCTGCGGGTGCTGGAGCAGGCCGCGGAGGTCCGCTTCCAGCGGCTGCACGCGCCGTTCCTGGACAACCAGGTCGTCCGCGCGGCCCGGGCGCTGCCCGAGGCGCTGCGGGTGCGGCCGGGGGCGCGGGCGGCGATCCTTCGTACGGTGCTGGAAGGGGCCGGTGTCCGGGAGCTGCCGCCCGGCTGGGGCGCCCCGACCCAGGCGACGGAGGCGGCCGCGGAGCGTACGGGGCTGCGTGTGGCGGCGGACTCCCTGGTCTCCCTGTTCGACACTCCGCTGCTGGCGCAGGCGGGTCTGGTCGAGGCCCGGGTGGTCCGCAAGGCGTTGCGCGGCGCGGCGGCGGGTGAACCCCTGCCCCTGGACGGCCTCGCGGACCTGGTCTCCCTGGAGCTGTGGCTGCGCCGCCTGCTGTCCCGCCGCGGCACGTGCTGGACGGGGACACCGGCGAGGCAGCGGGCGGTACCGGCGGGGATCGCACCGCAGCGAGGGGCGTTGGGGGCGGGGGCCGGTGGGGGGCGGCGGGTGTAGTCGCCCGTGCGGGGGCGCGTGCGCTTCGCCTTCGCGTCGGGGGTGGGTCGGGGCCGCGCCGGGGGGTGTCCGTCCTCGGAACGGCGCGATGGACCTACTTGCCGACTGACTGGCGTCGACGCGTCAATCGCTAGTCGCCAACTGCCGTACGTACGGCGGCGACTGGGAGGCCTCCGTCGCCCTGATGTTCCGTGCGCACACGGTCGTCGACGGCCCCGGCGGCCTGGAGGGCGTCGACGACGACCTGGCGGAGCTGCGGGCCCTCAGCCGCCGCGTGGGTGACCGCTGGCTGCGTGCACAGGTGTGCAGCGCGGCCGGTGAGGCCGACAATGGCGCGCAGCCGCTTCGAGGACGCCGAGGGCGAGTACGAGGAGGCCCTGCGGCTCGCCTACGAGGTGGGCGCCTACGCCGAGTCGCCGTTCCTCATCGCCCGGCTCGCCGAGATCGCCTACCGCCGGGGAGACCGGGGGGCCGCGGCGGCGTTGCTGGACGAGGCCACGGCCGCCGCCGAACGGTACGGCGTGCGGGACTCCAAGGCGTACATCCCGCTGATGCGCGCCCAGATGGCGTTCGAGGAGGGCCACACCGACCGGGCGCGCGCGTGGTGCGAGGAGGCCCGGGCGGACACCGGCACCGGCACTCCGCCGCCCCAGTTCATGGTGATGCTGCTCCTGCTCGACGCCGCGATCACGGCTCGGGAGTCCGGCGCGCGATCCGCTCCGCCCATGGCGACCGGACGGAGCCCTGCGCGAAGCCGTGGCCAAGCGGTGCTCGGACGTGATCCGGGCCACGGTGGTGGACGGCGTCGCGGGGCTGCTGGCCGACCTCGGCGACTTCCCGCGGGCGGCCCGGCTGCTCGGCACCGCCGACCACTGGCGGTCCGGCCGCCCACGCTCCCTGCCGGAGCGCGCCCCGGTGGAGCGGGCCGAGGCCGCCGTACGCGCCGCCCTGGGGGGTGCCCGGTGCGAGGCGGAGCGTGCTCGGGGGACGACGCTCACCGCGGACGACGTCCTGCGCGAGCTGGCCGAGGCGCACAGCGCGTACGCCGATGGCGGGGTGGTGTGAGCCGCCGTCCCGTGGGGCTAGCCGCAGGTGAACCTGGACTCCGCCCAGTCCACCGGCAGCAGGTCGTCCAGGGCGCTGCGAGGTTCCACCACCAGCCGGACGGTGCTGCGGCCGGCGAGGTTCACATGGACGGGCACGGCCGGGTCACCGCCCTCGACCAGCGGCGACCGCCACAGCCGGACCCCGTCGGCGTAGACGGAGAAGTACACCTTGCCGAGCCGCAGCGTCATGTCGTCCACCCCCACGAGCGCGTCGTACGACGAGCAGGGGCGGTTGAGGTCGATGGTGACGGACGAGCGGCCGTGCACGGTGACGCCGTGCGCATACCGCTGGGCGCCGACCGACAGGCCGGACCGCTTCCAGACCCAGCTGCTCGAACCGATCCGCATCTCGGGCTTCGTGCCGTCGCCGTTGATGTCGTACGACAGTTCGCTCCACTGGTAGACGGCCGGAGCGGGCCGGGGCGGTGGGGGAGTGGGCGTCGGTGTGGGGGCCGGAGGCGGTGTCGGCCTCGGGGACTCGGGCGGTGGAGCGGGGGTCCGGGTCGGCGTGGGGTCCGGGTCCGGATCTGGATCTGGACTCGGGCTGGTCCTGGAACTCGGTTCCGGCGCGGGCGTCTGGGCGCGCGCCTGCGCGATGTCCGGCGGTCGCGGTCCCGGACCGGGCCGTGAGGAGGACGGCGTGGGCGTGGGCGTGGGCTCACCCGGGCGCACCACCGACGACGGCGGAGGGAGTCGGGGGGTGCCCTCGGCCTCCTGCTTCGGCTTCTCGTTGCCGGCCAGTGCCATCACCACCGCCGCCGCGACACCGACGGCGACCACACCGGCGGCGATACCGGCCTTCACCGGTGCGCCGACCCCCTCGGAGACAGCCGCACCACCTCCGCCTGCCGACCCGCCGCCGGCCGCGGCCGCCCCGCCTCCCGCAGCCGCCCCGCCGGCGGAGCCACCGGCTGCCGCTGCCCCCGCCGCACCGGCCGCTCCCGCGCCCCCGGCGATGAGCCCGGCCGCCTTCGCGTACCCGGCGGCCCCGAACCAGCCGATGACCGCGACGGGCACGACGGCCGGGATGCCGCCGGCCACTTCCTCGATCTGCAAGGCCGCCAGCCGGCACTTCGCGCATTCGTCCAGGTGCTTGCGCAGCCCCCGCTCGGCCCGGGTGCGCAGCCGGCCTCGGGCGTAGGTGCCGAGCTGGTCGGCGTAGCGCGCGCATTCCTCGTCGCCGGTGAGCGTGGCGCTGACGTGTGCCTGGAGGTAGGCCTGCTTGAGGCCCTCGCGGGCCCGGCTGGCGAGCACGCGGGTGCCGTTGGCGTCCAGCCCGAACAGCGTGGCGACCTCGCTGGGCGACTCGTCCTCGATCTCGGTGTGCCACAGCACGGCCTGCCAGCGCTCCGGCAGCGACCGGAAGGCCCGCATGGCCATGGACTGCTCGGCGTGGTGCATCGCCCGCACGTCCGCGCCCAGTTCGAGCGTGTCGTCGTCGGACACGTCGGGCCCGCGCGCGGACTGGGCGGCGAACACCGCGAAGTCGTCGACGAGCTGCTCGCGCCGCGCCGACCTCGTCCAGGAGGCGGCCACGCGGCGCACGGAGGTGAGCAGGTAAGCGCGCACGGCGTGCGCCGGGCCCGCGCCGCCGCGCACCGCCTGGAGCATGCGGGCGAAGACCTCGGCGGTCAGGTCGTCCGCGGTGTGGGCGTCACGGCAGCAGGTCCGGGCGTACCGGCGCACGGCTTGCGCATGGCGCCGGTACAGCTCCTCGTACGCCGTGTCGTCGCCCGAGCGCATCCGGTCGATGAGGTCGGCGTCGGACGGCGGCAGTTCACGCGGCGGCGGCAGGACGCCGTCCTCGCGCCGGTCGCGCTGGGCCGGGACCGAACCGTCCACGGGGTGCACGCCGGGCGGCACGCTCGCGCGGCCGCCCTGGCTCGGCACCTGCGGCGGGACCCCGTCGCCGGCCGAGGCGTCGCCGCTCCCACCGCCGCTCGACTCGTCCCGACCGTCAACGCTCATCGCGGAAAGCCCCCGCCAGCCGCCCAACCCGTCCAGACCACCGGGTCAGCGTGCCATATCGGCATTTGGTCAGACCCCTGGAGTTCGGACCATCACTCATCCGTGGGCACTTGCCGCACGGAAGTACTAGCCGTCACTCGTTCGGGGAAGGCTTCCCTCTTCCTCAGGCCCCGGCCCCCGGGACCCCCAGGGGCGGCTCACGCCGGTCGCGAGCGCAGCCCCTCCAGCAGGATGTCCAGCAGCCGGGCCGACGCGGCCGCCTGCTGTGCGGCGTCCGGCAGTGAGGGCGCGGCCGTGGCGATCACCAGCAGCACGTCCGACACCGACACGTCCGCCCGCAGCTCACCGGCCGCACGCGCCCGGTCCACGAGCTGGCCCACGACCTCCAGCAGCGCCGACGTCCCGGCGTCGTCCTCGCCCGCGACCGCCGGCACCGCGGCGACCGCGACCGGCTGGTCCGGCACCAGCCGCAGCTCCGTCCCGCCCGGCTGGGTCCGCTGCTGCGGCACCCGCGGGCCCGAGGAGCCGTCCTCGACCGAGACCCGCAGCACCTGCGGCGGCAGCAGCCGCCCGGCGCCGGAGGCCACCGACGTCCGCAGGAAGCGCGACAGCGCCGACCACGGCTCGTCCTCCTGCCCGAGCGCCGCACGCGCCTGGTCGGTCAGCCGGGAGGTCTCCTCCTCGGCTATCCGCCGCACCAGGACGTCCTTGCTCGGGAACCGGCGGTACACCGTGCCGACACCGACCCGCGCGCGCCGCGCCACGTCCTCCATCGGCGCGCCGTACCCCAGCTCGCCGAAGACCTCGCGCGCCGCCCGCAGCACGTGCTCCAGATTGCGCTGTGCGTCCACGCGCAGCGGCGTCGTCCGCGACACGTCGCGTCCGTTGCCCGCCGCGCTCATCGTCATGCCACCCGCCGCGACCGCGGACGCCGGCGACCAATGAGAGTCCTGAACATGCATAAGCATTCCCCCGGTAATGACGTCTCCCCCCGGAGACACTCCCCGCCATTCGATGCCGGGGCCAGGGAACGGCTCAGGTCCGCGGGCCCGCCCGTCGCGGACCCGGTGAGCACATCCCCCTACACCCCGTCGACACACGAACATAGTTGAGAGGGAGTCAATTCAGAAGGGGCACGTTCCGCACGGAGCGCCCACCGATCGGAGTACGGGTCGTATACGTCCTGAATGTGCCCCCGTGCGCCCCTCGCACCACCCATCCTGACCTGCGCATATGTGCGGCAGGCCTCGATTCCGGCCAACTCCGCGCGCTCTCCCGCTCCGGTCACACAATTCGTCGAGGCTGTGGACAAACTCAAGCGTCGGGTGCGTCATGGGATGGTGAAGGAACGTGCGCGCATTCTCGTTGTCGGTGGTGGCTACGTCGGGATGTACACGGCCCTGCGCCTGCAGCGCAGACTGAAACGGGAACTGGACCGGGGCGACGTGGAGATCACGGTCGTCACCCCCGACCCGTACATGACCTACCAGCCGTTCCTCCCCGAGGCCGCGGCGGGCGCCATCTCCCCCCGCCACGTCGTCGTGCCGCTGCGCCGCGTCCTCGACCGGTGCCGGGTCCTGATCGGCGAGGCCACCGCCGTCGACCACGCCGAACGCACCGCCACCATCACCACCCTCGCCACCGAGGAGGAGGGCACCGGCGGACAGCGGCTGCCCTACGACGAACTCGTCCTCGCCCCCGGCTCCGTCTCGCGCACCCTGCCGATCCCCGGCCTCGCCGACCACGGCATCGGCTTCAAGACCGTCGAGGAGGCCATCGGCCTGCGCAACCACGTCATCGAGCAGATGGACATCGCCTCCTCCACCCGCGACCCCGCGATCCGCGACGCGGCCCTCACCTTCGTCTTCGTCGGCGGCGGCTTCGCGGGCGTGGAGGCACTCGCCGAACTGGAGGACATGGCCCGCTACGCCGCGCGCTACTACCACAACGTCCAGCCCGACGACATGAAGTGGATCCTCGTCGAGGCATCGGACCGCATCCTGCCCGAGGTCGGCGAGGAGATGGGCCGCTACACCGTCACCGAACTGCGCCGCCGCAACATCGACGTCCGCCTGCGGACCCGCCTCGAATCCTGCGCCGACCGGGTCGCCGTCCTCAGCGACGGAGCCCGCTTCCCCACGCGTACGGTCGTCTGGACGGCCGGCGTGAAACCCCACCCGGTGCTCGCCGCCACCGACCTGCCGCGCAACGGCCGCGGACGCCTCACCTGCACGCCGGAACTGTCGGTCGAGGGCACCACGCACGCGTGGGCCGCGGGAGACGCCGCCGCCGTCCCGGACGTCACGGCCGGAGAACCGGGCCGCGAATGCGCCCCCAACGCCCAGCACGCCGTCCGCCAGGCCAAGGTCCTGGCCGACAACATCGTGCACTCCCTGCGCGGCGAGCCTCTGGAGGCGTACGAACACGCCTACGCCGGCTCGGTCGCCTCCCTGGGCCTGCACAAGGGCGTCGCCCACGTCTACGGACGCAAGCTCAAGGGCTACCCCGCCTGGTTCATGCACCGCGCCTACCACCTCAGCCGCGTGCCCACCTTCAACCGCAAGGCGCGCGTGCTGGCCGAATGGGCCCTGGCCGGCCTGTTCAAGCGGGAGATCGTCTCGCTGGGTTCACTCGAACACCCCCGGGCGGAGTTCGAACTCGCGGCCGGTGGAAAGCCTTCTCAGGACCCCCCGCACAACCCGAAGGGGTCGTCCTGACCGGACCCAGGAACTCCACCGGCCGGCCCGGCGTCTGACGGATGTCGGTCCGGTCCGCGCACTGCCAGACTGGTCCACCACCGCGGGCGTGCCACCCCACGTCCCGGTGCGGGCCCTGAGGGGCCCCGGCCGGTTCCGGTGCCGGCCGCCGACCACTACACGAGGCAAGGATTCGTGAACTTCACGCGCTGGAGCGCCCGGCTCCCCGGAACGCAGCGCCGCGCCGCAGCGCGGACCGAGCAGACGGCCTCCCCGGACCGGCGGGGGGAAGGCTCCGTGCCCGCCGCCCGCGCCGAACAACTGACCGACGAGTCGCCGTCCGTACCCGCCGTCGACGAGCTGCGGGTGCGTGAGGTCCTCGACCGCGTCCCGTCCCTCGTCGCCCTGGTCCACGGCCCCGACCACCGCATCGCCTACGTCAACGACGCCTACACGACCGCCTTCGGCGTACGCCCCCTGGGCGAACGCGCCCGCGAGGCCCTCCCCGAGCTGGACGGCCTCGGTTTGTTCCCCCTCCTGGACCAGGTCCAGCGCAGCGGCAAACCGCGCACGGTCAAGTCCCGCAAGGCCCCCGACGGCCGCTCCTACACCTTCACCTGCACCCCGGTCGCCCAGGGCGACGGCAAGGGCGGCAGCGAGGGCCGCGGCGTACTCGTCTTCGCCACCGACGTCACCGACCACGCCGAAGCCGCCGAACGCCTGCGCGCCAGCGAACGCCGCCAGCGCGAAACGGCGGTCACCCTCCAGCGCTCCCTGCTCCCCCAGGAGCTCGAACAGCCGGACGACCTGCGCATCGCCGCCACCTACCACCCCGGCGGCACGGAAGCCGCGGTCGGCGGCGACTGGTACGACGTCATCACCCTGGGCGGCGGCCGCACGGCCCTGGTCATCGGCGACGTCATGGGCAGAGGTGTCCGCGCGGCCGCGGTCATGGGCCAGCTCCGCACGGCGGTCCGCGCCTACGCCCGCCTCGACCTCCCCCCGCACGAGGTCCTCCAGCTCCTGGACGGCCTGGCCGCCGAGATCGACGCCAATCAGATCGCCACCTGCGCGTACGCCATCCACGACCCGAACGAGGGCAAGCTGATCTACTCCTCGGCGGGCCACCTCCCGATCCTCGTCCGCGACGAGAACGGCACGGTCCTGCGCGCCGAAGAACCCACCGGCCCCCCGCTCGGCACCGGCGGCTGGATGCACACCTCGGGCTCGATCCCCCTCGCCCCCGGATCCACGGCCGTCCTCTACACGGACGGCCTGGTCGAGCGCCGCGACGCGGACCTGGACGAGGGCATCGCCGCCCTGGAACGCGCCCTGGCCGGCGCCACCGGCACCCCCCAGGTCGTCTGCGACCGCCTGGTCCGCTCCGCCGGTGTCACGCCCGACCACGACGACGACGTGGCCGTCCTGGTCCTCCAGCACCCCGCGCGCACGGGAGCGGACAGCGAGCTCTTCCGCAACGCCGCCCTGGAACTCCTCGGCGGCGTGGAAGCGGCTCCCCGCGCGCGTGCCTTCGCCTCCGGCGTCCTCACCAGCTGGCGGTTCCCCGCCGACCTGCACGACCTGGGCGTCCTGGCCACCAGCGAACTGGTCGCCAACTCCCTCCAGCACGGCACCCCGCCGATGCGCCTGCGCCTGCGCCGCACGGACAGACGCCTGATCATCGAGGTCACCGACGGCGACGACCACCTCCCCAGACGCCGCCGCGCGGAACCGGGCGACGAATCGGGCCGGGGCATCGCCATCGTCGCCACGATCGCGTCGAACTGGGGCTGCCGTCGCACACCGGGCGGCGGCAAGGCGGTCTGGTGCGAGTTCGCCCTGCCGCGCACGCAGCCGACGTGAGCGCGCCGGATCAGACGTCCGCGGAAACGGGCGCCCCACCCCGCGCCACGACCCGGCTCTTCCCGAGCCACGGCTGATCCTGCACATCGGTCAGCTGCCGCCCCAACCGCACGGCCAGGACGGTGATCCCCAGGGAGAACACCAGGAACGCCACGATGTACGGCGCGTGCAGCGACGCCCCCAGCGGCCCGCCCACCGCCGGCCCGACGGCCAGCGCGAGCTGCTTGACCAGGGCGAAAGCCGAGTTGTACTGCCCGGCCATGCCCTCCGGCGCGAGATCCGCGACCAGCGGGGCCACGGTCGGCGACAGCATCGCCTCACCCAGCCCGAACAGCGCGTACGTCGAGACGAACGCGGCCGTCGCCATCTCCTGGCTCCCGTGCCCGAGCCCCGCGTACCCGGCGACGGCCCATGCCACGGCCCAGATCAGCCCGACGGCGGCGATCACCCGCGACCGCCGGCGCCGCTCCACGAACCGCAGCACGGCGAACTGCGCGACGACGATCATCAGCGTGTTGGCGGCGAGCGCGGTCCCGAGCGCGGACGTCGAAATCCCCGCGGCCTCGACCCCGTACGCACTCAGCCCCGACTCGAACTGCCCGTAGCAGGCGAAGAACAGCACGAAGCCCAGCACGCACAGCTGCACCATGGCCCGGTTGCCCAGCAGCTGCCTCCAGCTGCCCCCGCCCGACGCCTTGGGCGCGTCCTCGATCCGCGGCGCGTGCGGCATCCGCACGGTCACCATCACCACGACGAGCAGCAGGAACATCGCCGCCTCGATCGCGAAGAGCAGAGTGAAGGAGGCGGCGCTGCTGGTGTCGACCAGATGCCCGCCGATCAGGCCACCGACGCCGAGCCCGAGGTTTTGCAGGAAGAACTGCATGGCGAAGGCACGCGACCGTGTCTCGGCCGACGAGCAGTCCACGATCATCGTCGCGAGCGCCGGCTGCATCACGGCCTGCCCGGCACCCAGCAGGGAGGCCGACACCAGCACGGCCGCCGCGCTGCTCGCGATCCCCAGACTGAGCGCACCCAGGGCGGCGGTGACCAGGGCGGCGAGCAACACCGGCAGCGGGCCACGCCGGACGATGGCCCGCCCGGCGAACGGCAGCACCACCAGCGCGGCCACAGCGAAGACGGCGAGCACGAGACCCGCCGTCATGGCCCCAAGACCTCGCACCTGCGCCACATAGACGTACAGGTACGGGACCGTGAAGCCGAGCCCGAACGCGCTGAGTGCGTTACCCACGTGAATCCGGCGCATCGCTGCGCCCATCGCCCTGGTCACGTTCACCTCTCTCACAAGTTAGGAGTGAAGACTTCGAAGCTAAAGTTCGAAGCTAAAGAGTACATACCCAAGGACTTCAAGGCAAAGAGCGACCGTGCGATACTGCGCCCATGGGCGACACCGCCGGCCCCAGCGAGCCGACCCTCGAAGAGCAGATCGCCGCGTACCAGCGCGAGTTCCAGGACCTCGACCCCCAGGTCGAGCAGATCGTCTCGGCCCTCTCCCGCCTGAACCGCCGCATGAACGTCGCCTACGGCCGTCAGACCTCGGCCCTCGGCATCAGCAACGCGGAGTGGGAGGTCCTCAAGGCCCTCGTCCTCTCCGGAGCCCCCTACCGCCTGGGCCCCAGCGACCTGGCCAAGCGCCTCGGCCTGACCCCGGCTGCGATGACCCACCGAATCGACCGCATGGTCGCCGAATCTCTGGTGACCCGTGAGCGAGACGAGTCCAACCGCGTACGAGTCATCGTGGAGCTGACATCCGAGGGGCGAGAGAAGTGGCTGGAGGCGATGCGCCTGGCGTCGGTCTTCGAGGAGGACCTGCTCCAGGACCTGTCACCCGACGAGCGCACGGCGCTGGGCGAAGTGCTCACACGCCTGCTGCGCCGGGTCGAGCACGCGCAGCCGGACGCCGGCGGGCGTCTCACCGACCTGGACTGACACCCGGGCCGAAAAGATCTTGACAGGGCCGCTTGACAGCCCCATGCCGGATCCGTAGAGTTCTTCGGGTTGCCGCAGAGCCGTAACGGTTCTTCGACAGCACTTCCGCCGCAACAGCGGCACCCAAACCACCAGCTCGACATCCCAACGGGGTTGTTTTCGGCGTGCCCGAATTCAATTCGAATTGGGACTCGACGACCTGATCGACTCCGTACGGCTTCGATTTGGGAATCGCCGAGAGGGCGCGCTAAGGTTAGGAACGTCGGAACGGCCCAACAGCCGTGAAGGCAAACCCCGCTGACCGGGGATCAGGCCCGAAAGGATCTGATAGAGTCGGAACCGCCGGAAAGGGAAACGCGGAAGCGGGAACCTGGAAAGCACCGAGGA
>NZ_JNXI01000039.1 GCF_000717055.1 Streptomyces iakyrus
CCGCTGAAACAGTTCCCACAGCCCGTCCGGAACCAGACGTCCCACCCACTCCATCACGGCAGACAGCCTAGTGATCAAGCCAGTTGAGACGACCTCTAAGGAGCTGGCGGACCTCAAGGCGCTGAGCTTCATGCCGCCCCCCTTGCATCTGCGAGGCCCACATTCTGACAGTTACGGCGTCGCCCTGGTGCCGGGTCGGAGTGGACGACGGGACCCAACCTCGGTCCTTGTCCGGCGGCGCTACCCCGGTGCGGCGTGGGCGCGGGAGCAGGTGGCCCCTCGACCGGCCTCACGGAACCGGCTCCGTCGCGCCGACGGGCACCGGCCGAACGTCGCCGCGACGCTGGTGGCCGCGCGGTCGCCGCCCGCGCCCCGGCCAGGTGCCCGACCCCTCGCTCGCGGCTAGCTGCTGCGCATCGACCATTCCGCCTGTTCCCAGCACGACGGCGACAGTGAACATGCGGCCTGTAGCCTACGATCGCCGCCCTGACCGCGTTGCCGGAAGTCCATCGCACCGGCCTGGGCGATTTCCACCGGGACCCACCATGACCCGCGACGGTTACACCCGCGAGGCGTTCAAGCACTGGAACTCCGGCGACGATCCGGCCGACGGCTGCTCCATCCGCAGCGAAGTCCTCATTCACGAAGTCGTGGAGCCTCCGGCCGTGGGCCCCAGGTGCCGGCTCACCGGCGGCAGCTGGTGGTCGTACTACGACCAGATCATGGTGACGTCCGCCTCAGGCCTGGACATCGATCACATGGTGCCCCTGGCAGAGGCCTGGGACAGCGGCGCATCCGCGTGGACGGTGCAGCGCCGGGAGGCCTACGCCAACGACCAGGGGGCCGAGACCAGTCTGGTTGCGGTCACCGCCCGCTCCAACCGCAGCAAGGCCGACCAGGACCCGGCCCAGTGGATGCCCCCGGCCGCAGAAGTCCACTGCCGGTACGCGGCAGAATGGACCGGTACGAAACTCCGCTGGAACCTGACCGTCCACAGCACCGAACACGCCGCACTGAACGACCTCGCCTCCGTCTGCCCCGACCAGACCGTCACCTACACACCCGTCACCTGACAGGTTCCGCCCTACCCGGCCGCCCCGGTTCGCTGCGCATGATGCGGAGGCGACGGATCACTGCCACGGTCGTGAGGCTCAGGCACAGCACGGAGAGGGCCGATGTTCCGTACGCCGGCAAATTCGCCGGCGGGTCCTCGACCCAAGCACGCGAGAGGACCCGGGCCGGCTGATGAGCGTCGTACGTGACGAGCATTGCCCCATCACGGTGGACGTCGGGATACATCCCGGCGTAGTCCGAGACCTTGACCTCTTCCCCGGCCCGAGGGCCGCTGATGAGGCGCACCTTGACGTACTTGGGGTTGGAGTCGACGGCTACGACGGTGGCAGCGGAAGTGACGCCCCTGGAACGCAGGTCCTCGGCCAGGGCGTGGGCCGGGAACCAGAAAGCTGCGGTCATACCGAGGCACAGCAGAGACATACCGAACATCGTCAGGATCACGCGGCGTTGTGGGGGCTTCGGACGGGGCTTCCACTCTGCTGCCCTGCTGGCCGCCTGGCGTGCCCTGTCCACGTGCGGCGGCAGCTGATACCCGTTGGCCGGGCGCCACTTCTTCTTAGACACAGTTGCGCACTCTCGTGAGGACCATACGCTCACCGTATTCGACCTGGTGGATCGTGGATGAAGGGGTCCTGGAGCGGCTCCCGGGGGGTGACGTAGGTACGCAGAGGCACCTCACCCCGCCCCGACCTGGGTTGTCTACATGCGTCGAAGACGCAGGACGGCGGAAGCGGCACCGAGTGCGGCGATCGCCGTGACCACGGTGCCAGCCGGGCGGATCGAGCAGTACGGGCCTCCCACGCCGTGCCGGCCGGGTCCTGGCTATGAGGCGTGGCGATGGCGGCCGGGCAGGCCGCGGTTCGAGCAGCAGGCCGCCCTGGAGGGCTGCGACTTCAACGCCTCCCCGACGCTGTCCGCCGCCCGGATGCGCGACTGACCGAGAAGTGGCCGCTCCTTGCACCCTCGGACCGGGCTGGCGCCCGCGGCTAGTGCTGTGACCGGGAACGTTCGCCGGGTTGGTGGTTGGGGCGGTTGGATGGGCGGTGACGTCGGTTCCGACCGCTGGAGGTGTGGTGGCTGAGCCTGTGCGGGTGCGCAGACTGACCGATCAGGAAGGGCAGAAACTGCAGCAGATCGTGCGCCGGGGAAGTACCAGCTCGGTGCGCTACCGACGGGCGATGATGTTGCTGGCGTCCGCCGGCGGAAACCGCGTCCCGGTGATCGCCCAGCTGGTCCAGGCCGACGAGGACACCGTCCGGGATGTGATCCACCGGTTCAACGAGATCGGCCTGGCCTGTCTGGACCCTCGATGGGCGGAAGGCCGTCCCCGCCTGCTCACCCCTGACGACGAGGACTTCGTCGTCCAGACGGCCACCACCCGCCCCACAAACTCAGTCAGCCCTTCACCCGCTGGTCGATCCGCAAACTCGCCGCCTACCTGCGCCGTGTGCACGGGCGTGTCATCCGCATCGGCCGGGAAGCCTTAGTGGCTGTTGTCGTTCCGAATCTGAGGGCGGCGCTTTCGCTGGTCAGGCGTAGGGCGGGTGATTTGGTGGGAGTGGTGGCGTGTCGTGTCGTCGCTCCCCGGGAGGTTGCAGATGCCGTCGGTCGTCGGACTGCTGGAACAGCACGAACTCGCCGCGCGCCGTCGAGTCGACGGGTTGCGTGAGGAAGCCGATCGCATCCAGGCTGAACTGGCCGCGGCCGAGCAGGAATGGCAGGAGTGGGCGATCGCCCGCAGGCGGGTGGGCACCGTCCTGGCTTCGGACAACGGCAACATCGCTGATCAAGAGGCCGCCCATGGCCCACCGGACTCGGACACGCGCTCGGCGTCCGGGCAGGCGGCGAAACCGAAGTCGCAGGTGCCGGTGTGGCGGGAGGGGATGGCCTGGTCGGTGCTGTCGGCTGACTATCAGCGCATCCTCACTGCGCTCGCGGACCGGCACCGGCTCGATCAAGGTCCGCTGACCTGCCAGGAGTTGGCTGTGATGTTCGGCCTGGACGCGTTGCCGGCCAAGGTGGAGGCGCTGCGATCGAAGGCGAAACGCCTGGTCGCGCGGGGCTGGCTGGCCGAGCGGCAGCCGGGCCGGTTCACCCTCGCCCAAGGTGTGGCCGGGCAAGACGGTGCGTCATGAGCAGGGTCATCGACCAGTAGACCATCGCCTCGGCGCTGGCGGTGCGGCGTTCGAAGTCGCGCACCAGACGGCGGGTGCGCATCAGGTGGGCGAAGAACCGCTCGACGATCCACCGCTTGGGCAGCACCACAAAGCCGCGCATGTCGTCGCTGCGTTTCACGATCGCCAGGACCAGCGCGGGCGTGGTGAGGCAGTGGGCGACGAGGCTGCCGGTGTAGCCGCCGTCGGCCCAGACCAGTTCCAGCCGGTGGTGCACGTCGGCGACCTGCCCGAGCAGTTCCTGGGCCGCGATGCGGTCGCCGGTGTCCGCGGCGGTGACCATCACGCCCAGCAGCAGACCGAGCGTGTCGACCACGACGTGCCGCTTGCGGCCGTTGATGAGTTTGCCGCCGTCGAAGCCGCGGCTGTCCGTGGCGACGACAGCGTCCGCCTTGACCGACTGCGAGTCGATCACACCAGCCGTCGGTGCCGCGTCGCGGCCCAGCGTTTCGCGGACCTGCCCGCGCAGCCGGTCGTGGAACTCCTTGACCAGGCCATGGTCGCGCCAGCGGCGGAAGAACGCATACACCCGGTCCCACGGCGGGAAGTCGACCGGCATGCCGCGCCACTTGATTCCGTTGTCGACGAGGTAGCCGATCGCGTCCAGCATCACGCGGTGGCAGTACGCCTCCGGCTGCCCGCCCCGCCCGCGCAGCCAGGCCGGCACCGGCAGCAGCGGCCGGACCACGGCCCACTCCGCGTCCGTCATGTCCGACGGATACCGCCGAACACGTTCCGGGTGATCGGCTGCATTTCCGAACCGGTGGGCGAGACAATCACACGTCGGAGACGCCGAGTTGAACTCCACCGGCGCGAACACGTACAACTGCGGCAACAGGGCCTCCTGGATCTCGGTTGGCTCCGCAACCCCGAGCTGCCAAGAGGCCCTTCATGCCCGCGGCCGGTGCCGATCATCCGATCGTTCGACGCCACCCCTCAAGATCGGAACGACAACAGCCACTGAGCGACAAGTGTTGGCGGATCCCGTCGACAAAACCAGGGGCCAGGGCCGCGGTGGCTACCAGGCGGTCCTGACCGTGCTGTAGGAGGTACGGCAGGTGGCGTCGGACGCCGTAGCGGAAAGCTCATTCATGGCCTCGGTCCACACCTTCTTGACCACCTTGTCCAGGCCCCGGGCCGCCGCGGGGATGTTCGGAGAGAACTTCCTGGCCGTTCCCACCGTGGCGACGGTGAACTTGTTACACACCGGCAGGGCGGCGTTGCGGTAGCGGTTGTCGAGTTCACCCGTCACGGCGGAGCTGTTGGCGGTGGCCCAGCTGTTCCACGCCGCACAGGCAGGCCGAGTGAGTTCGGCCCGCTCGGTCTCGGTCAGACTGCCCAGAGCGGCGACAGCGGCGTTCGAGAACTCGTCCGGGATGGCGTAGCGGGTGGTGGCGAACTGATCCCCTGTTTTGAAGATCGCTTCCTGGCAGGCGAACGGCAGCGAAGCCGCTTGCGCAAGGGCGGCCAGGAGCGGAGGGGACTTCACACTCCGAGCGGCCGGGGTCTCCTCCTGAGGGATGACAGTCACCGCCACCACCAGGACACCGGCAGCCCCGGCCACGGCCACGGCAGAGCGCTTGAGAGTGCGGGAGGTGTTCATGAGCGCGGGCCTCCTGTACGTGAGGGCTGAGCGGCCAGCCCGGTGCAGACCAGGAGCGGGGGCTGGAAACGGAGCATCAGCCACCGCGCCCGTCCCCGGCCGTACTCAGCGCTGACGGTCGGCTGCTGAGGTGGCCAGTTCGGCGAGGCGCAGGGCGCCCGGCAGGCCGGTGAGTGCAACGTGTGCTCGTTCGGCGCGGGAAGATGCCATCTGGGCCGCCTTGGTGAGGGCGCCGGTGCGTGTCAGCACGGCGAGGATGTCTCGGTGTGCGGTGACGGGATCGATGTCGCCGTGGAATACGGTGGTCAGGCGGTCGCGGTCGGCTTTGTCGGCCACTTCGTAGGCGAGCAGGACGGGCAGGGTGGGCTGCAGGTTGGCGACGTCGCTGATGGCTGTCTTGCCGGTGATCTGGTCTTCGGCGGTGTAGGGGAGCAGGTCGTCACGGATCTGGAAGGCCATGCCGAGGTGTTCTCCGTATGTGCGGAGGGCCCGGTCCTGCTCCGGGGTTGCTCCGGCCAGGATGGCGCCGGCCTGGCAGGCGGCACCGGTCAGCGCGGAGGTCTTGGCTTGCATGACGTTCAGGACGGTCGGTACCCCGCAGGTCAGGTCGCCGCGGATCTCGGTTTCGCGCATGATGCCCTGGCACATGTGGCGCAGCGCCTCGACGGTGACGCGTGCGGCGTGCAGTACGCGCTCGGCGGGGCCGCCACTGAGCAGGGCCGCGATTCCGGCCATCGACAGTCCGTCGCCTGCTACCAGAGCCTCGGCGATACCGTACTGCTGGGCGGTGGAGGCCCGCCCGCGGCGTACCGGGTCCTGATCGACGATGTCGTCGTGGATGAGGCTCGCGACGTGCAGGCATTCGATGCCGGCGGCGAAGGCCAGCACCTGGTCGGCGGTGCCGCCGACGGCTTTGGCCGACTCCATGCACAGGATGGGGCGCAGGAGCTTGCCCGGCGGGAACAGAGCGTCCAGGCAGGCCAGCTCCAGCAGGCTGTCGCCGCTGCCCACCCAGCGCAGCAACTCGGCCTCCAAGAGCGGAATGTGCGTGCCGTCGGCTGAGGTCACGGCTACGGACATGACGAGTCCTCTCGATGGTCAGCAGGGGATGACGGCGCGCATGACGGGGCGCCACAGGTTGAGGAAGGGGCGCGTAGGCGGTTTGACCGGCCGATGTAGCACGTCCTGGCCTGCGTCCACCGCAGCGGCCACGAGCAGCCGGAGATGCTCGCCCACTGCGTGGGTGAACGGGCTGACGGGGCTGTGTTCCAGTTCAGCGGCCAGGGCGGGCAGCCGGTCAGTGACGCGCGCGGCCTCGAACGCGATGAGGTCGGACATAGCGGGTGTCCACTGTTTGGCCTTGAGGTCCGCAGGAGCTACTTCAAACCGGTCGAGATCTTCCAGCGGCAGGTAGAGACGACCGTCGTCAAGGTCTTCTGACAGGTCACACAGCACGTCGGTTACCTGGCAGAGCACGGAGAGCTGGCGTACCAGTGGCTCCACTTCCACCAATTCGGTGGCTGTCGTCGTCCTTAACAGGCTGGCCCAGCCAAAGGTGTTCAATTGCTCAGCCCACTGGCTCAATTCCTCGAAGGTGGCGAAGTCACGGAAGTCGACATCGCGCTGCATCGCGGTGAACATGTCCTGAATTCGTGACAGCGGCATGCCGAAGGTCTGGTAGGTGTGCACGAGGGCATGCAGGACAGGGTCGTGCGAGCTACCGACGGCGAAGGCCGCACTGGTGGCCTCCGCGAAGGCGGCGAGTCGGCGCTGACGGTCCTCGACCGGGCCGCTATCCGCGTAGGCGTCGGCACGAGACGCGTGTGCGTCTGATGCCATCATGTGAGGCCGAGCCGCTGCGGGAAGGGCGCGCGACGCCAGCCACGACATCTGCCAGCGGATGATCCCTCCGTCGTTATTGGCCAGCACGCGCGAGCACACGGTGTAACAGTGCCGAAGGACGGGATCGGTGATACCCGCCGCGTCCAGCCATCGCCTTACCAGCATCTGTGAACTCTTTCTAGTCAACCGGCTCGGTTCCAGGGCCGGGGCTTCGCTCTGCGATGAGGACGCAACCGTCTGTCGTAAGGGGTCTGCGAGCCGTCGCGCCAGGATGTTGCTCAACGGGGCGTCGACGTGGCCCGGGCCGGGCGCGCATGTTGCCGGCGCCTGGGCGGCCACGGCATATAAAAGGATCGTCTTGCGGTCAAGGCGTCCTTGGTGCGGCGGTGGAAGGCGAGCAGGCCCAGGAACGCGGCGCCGGCGAACCACAAGAACTGAACGGCCAGATCACCGGGCAGCCACTCGCGGGTGAAACCCGCAGCTGAGGCGGCCTGCATGGTGCCGTAGGTAGGCAGGAACCGCACGACCTGGCTTCCGGCACCGCCGCCGGCCAGCGGATTTTGAAGACCGACATCTACGAGGCTGGTCATGATCAGGGCGAACATGCCCTCCACCTCCCGGCGCAGCAGCGAGCCGAAGACGACGCCGAGCGCCCCGTAGGTCATCGCTCCGCAGAACAAGGCAGCGGCGAGCAGCAGTGGCTGGCGAGGGCTCCAGGCCGCGCAGATCACCGCGGTGGCATAGGCGGCGATGGCGCCGGAGGCCAGGGTGAGCGAGGTGGTCTTGGCCAGGACGAGGTGGATGCGGGGGTAGCCGGCCAAGGCGAGGCGGCGGTCGAAGCGCCCGCCGTTGAACGTGACGGCGAACATCATGAACCCGGTGATGAGGGTGACGGCGTTGATGGCGCCGGTGATCTGCGTGATCTGGTTGCCGGCCGGTGCCAGGAGCTGGCCGGCTGCCCGCAGGCGGAAGGTCAGGTGCCTGCTGGGGATGACGGCGTACGCCAGGCTGATCCAGCAGGGGATGAACACGGCGACCAGGACCATGGCGAGCCTGTTCCGGGCGTGTTCGACCAGGTCGAAGCGGACTGCTGTGACGAACAGGTTCAGGTGCCGCCTCACGCCGGCGCCCCCTCAGCGGGGCGCAGCACTCCGCTCTGAAGGCGCCACAACTCGTCCAGGCGCTCAGCGTCATAGGCCAGGTGGGAGACGACAAGGACTGAGCGGCCCGTATCGCGTAATCGGGCTGCCAAGTCCCAGAACCGCTGGTAGGTCTCCCAGTCGAAACCCTGGTAAGGCTCGTCCAGCAGCAGCACCTGCGGGTCATGCATCAGCGCCAGGGTCAGGTTCAGCTTCTGCCGGGTTCCGCCGCTGAGCAGGCCGGCACGCTCATCGACGTACTCCGACAACCGCAGCACCTCCATCACCTGCCCTGCGTGCCGCAGATCCGACAGCCCACGCGCGACGCGGAAGAACTCCAGATGCTGGCGCACGGTCAGCGCCTCGTTGACCACCACGTCCTGCGGGCAGTAGCCAAAACGGCCCTCATGACGGACCGTGCCACCCAGCGGGCGCAGCTCACCAGACAAGATCTTCAACAGCGTCGACTTGCCCGCACCGTTCTCCCCGACAATCCCGGCCAGCACTCCAGGCCGTAGATCAAGGTCGAGGCCCCGCAAGACCTCACGGCGACCGTATGCGTGACGCACACCCCGAACCTCCACCGCACCCCCGAGCTCTACGGCGGTGGCACGCACTCACTGGTGGCCACTCGCCGTCACGGCAAGGCTAGGCATTACGCACGGTCAAAACCGGGGCATGATCGCTCATTAGCCCGCACGAGTGAAGGCCGCGGTGTAAACGGCGATCGGCTCCAGAGTGATCGCCTGCGTTGCCGAACCAGCGCGCGAGGCAATCGCACAGCGGCATATGAGAGTTGGACTCCGACAGCAGGGACGCGACAGGCTAGGGCAAAAGGGCCTCCAGATGCTCGGAGCGGGTTCGCACCCCTGAGCTACCAGCAAGGCCCTGTTTCTGTGCGGTACGCGAAGATCACCTGTGCGGGTTCCGACTTGAGACATACGTTCGCGTGCCACCCAACAAGGTCGGAATGACAACAGCCTCTGAGAGATCACCTACAACCGCTCGTGCGGTGGCCCGCCCGACAGTCTCGACGGGCGGGCTCAAAGTCCGGGAGGTTCCCGCCGCCGTCGAAGCGCGTGAGGCGCTGCTCACCGCGATCGCACGAGAAGCCAAGACGGTCGTGGACCTAGCTGGTCGACGAACAGGACGTGCCCGGCGCTTCCCGCGTGTGCGAGGACCCTGGCGCGCACCTCGGGGACGGGAGTGCAACGCGGGTGGTCATGGTCGACGGCTTGACTCGCTGATCCCGAACCCGGCAGCGATCTCCGCCAGAGTGATGTGCTCGCGCAGGTACACCAGTGCCACCATCGCTCGCTGGGACGGAGCTTGCAGCGCCGGTCGCCCTCACGGGTGACGATCAACATGGTGACCCACTCCACGAGTGCATGCGGCAGGTCAAGTGCGGCAGGATGGACGACCACCGAGGCCCCCGAGCAACGTGATTGAGAAGTCAGACATCTCGATCAACAGCCCGGGGGCCTCGCTCGTTGCGCTGCATGGGCCGTCACCCGATCGGTGGCCACATCGAAGAAGCTCAGTTGGTTGTAGCCTCCGGCAGGGTGCTACCACCTGTGACTAGATCTTGCTCTGCACCCAAAGGGCGCTTCGCCTCGTACCCCATGGACAGATCATCCCCGAGTGACCCGGAACTGATCCGTCAGGCACCGTTAACGGGAGGGAATGGGTCGCCGACATGGGGCGCCACGACGACGATGCCGCCGGTCTCGTGGACGAGACCGAGTACATCAAGGAGGTGGTCCGGCGAGCTCGGCAGTGCTGCTCTCAGCAGTGCCGCAGACCGCGCGCGCTCGGATCGGCGTCGAACGAGGACGGTGTGTTGACCCAGTCCGCCGGGACGTAGCCCCACCCGTCGTAGCCAGGAGCGGTCCAGTCACCCTTGGTGTGGTACCAGGTGGTGTTGCCGCCGCCGTGCAGTCCACCATAGGTCCAGCAGTCGAACCAGCTGAAGGTGGAATAGAGCTGCCCCGTTATGTTCGCTTCGTGATAGGCGCCCGAGCGCAGAATGGCGGGGGCTCCGTTCCCGCACCACAGCCGGCCGTCGCTCGCCCGAACTCCGCACTCGGCGCTGGCAGCGGCACTGGCCGAAGGGGCGGCGATCACACCGCCCGCCGTCAGGGCGAGGGCTGCCGTCCAGAGGGAGAGATACTTCCTGGTCCTGGTCATCCACTGTCCTTTTCTCACTGGTCCCCCGCTTCAGCCGCCGTAGCGGTGCAGGGGACGCCCAGTCGGCGCCTCGAACTGTAGGGGCGGACCCGGGACGTTGCGACCCTGACAGATGTCAGGGTCACGATCAGCTGCTGGCGCGCGCCATGGTCCCGCCAGCCCGCCTGCCCTGGGTCACTTAAGGGCTGATCAACTGGCTGCACGTGCCGCTGCCCTGTACCCGAACGGCAGGATCGGCGAGAAGCTGCTCTGAACTTTGACCCGGCCGGATCTCCTCGCGCCAGCGGCAGTCTTATCGTCCTCCAGGTCGCCCGCCTGAAGTCCTGGCGGATCTTCCGCAGCTCCCGCTGCAGCCCCAACCGCATGACATCAATCGCCAAGGCCGTCCTCACCCTGGAGCTGCAACGCTGAAGAAGCTCACTGATCATGGTGCTGCTGATGATGACCAGCAGCATGCAGGCCACCATCACCGAGCTCACGCGCCAGCGCGACCAGGCCCGCGAATCCGAGCGCCAGGAGAAGGAAGAACTTCTCGCCCAGGCCCAGTTGCGCCTAGAACGCACCGAACAGGAACTCGCCAAGGCACGCGAACATCGCTACACCGCCGAACAGGCCCAGCAGGCCCTGCTGCGCGAGGTGGAAGAGGCCCGGCGGCAGGCGGAGGACGTACGGCGCAGAGCGGAGCAGGCGGGTCCGGATCTCGACATTGCCCCGGTGGAGGGCGCGATGCCGGAGAAGGATAAGGAGCCGCCTCTTGCGACCTCCGGTACGACGAGGCGGGAGGATTTCGAAGCCTTCGACGAAGCGCTGGAACGCATCAAGGGCGAAATCCATGGTGACGAGCGGGACCTGGCCGTGCTGGCCGAGCACACCGGGCAATCGCCCCCGTCGCACGCCAGCGAGGGCCAAGTCGTCCAGGGTGTAGTCCTGTCTGCCGAAGAGGCAGCGGCAGACCGCACCGTAGAACACTCCGTGCCAGACCTCGACGGGACCGCGGTTGCTCAGCAGTTGTCCAGGAAGACCTTACGTTGGTGACCAAGGCGAATTGGCAGCGCTCAGGCGCGAGCTCACTGTTGCGTCGGGGTTCAGGACGGCGGGGCCGGCAGAGGGTTCTCCGCCAGCGCCCGGGCGCTGTGGACGAGGATGGAGGCCATGGCCCGGCCGGTCGACGCCGACCGGCCTTGGCTGCGGTCGTCGTCCAGATCGTCAGGACCGGGGGGCGAAGATGCCAGTGTGTTCACGCCTGAGGGCTGTCCCGAAACTGCCAGGAGGGGTAAAAATCGGGCTCAGACTCCCTTATGGTCTGCTGCTGTGGCCCAGCGACGGATGTGCGGGTCGGGATGGACCCGGGCGGATGCGAGTGTGCTTTCAAGTAGTTGGTGCAGGTCTGACGGGTATGCCGCGCGGGAGGTGGGCAGATCCAGCAGGACACGGTGGCGCATACGCAGGTCGGTGGCTTCGGCCAACAGCCGCAGGGATCCCTCCAGCCACGCGGCCTTGATGTCGTGTGACTCGTCCAGCGCGGGATCACGTACCCCGCCGGGTGCATACGCGGGAGATCGGTTTGCACACAAAGGCACGTGGGCGCTGTACCAGGCCCGCACGGCACCAGCTCGCTCGGCATCCGTGCCGACCCGCAGGTAGTCGACCAATGCCGCCATCACACGGCGGCGTCCGAACGCATAGACCGCCGGCTCGACGAACCAGCGGCAGAAGCTGGGATCCGGGTCGTACACGGCGGCCGCCATCAGCGGGGCGAACCACTTTTCGGGCAGACTCGCACGTTCGAGCAGGGGCTTACGCACCGCATGGGCGAGGTGGCGGGCACGCCGGTCCTTCGGCTCCATGGCGACGTCTCCGACGCCCACCAGCCGGGCCACCTCTGTCACGCATATCAGGAATGAACGCGGTTCTATGCCGCTCTGCTCGTCTTCGGCCACGGCAGCATTCTGGACTGCCGGGACGGCAGCCCCAGGCCCGGTGGCCGCTGATACTTGGGCGGAAGAGCACTTGCTCGGCGTCCCCTGGGTGGAACGATCACGGCGTGGCTGGTGTGATCACGGCGTCAGAGCCGTCCTGGATAGCCCCGTCCTCCGGGCTGAGCCCTCGCGCCTTCAGCAAGCTGCGGACCGTGCTGCGACGTGAGGGTGCGGACGCGGTCCGCAAGGCCGGCCATGGAGCCTCCCACTGGAGGACCGGGCCCTGCTGGTGGCCGCGTACTGGCGCACGAACCTGACGCTGCGCCAACTCGCACCGCTGTGCGGGGTGTCCAAGTCTGCCGCAGACCAGATCATCGCCCACTTCGGACCGATGCTTGCGCTCCAGCCCCGTCAGCGTTTCGCAAAGGACACCGTGCTCATCGTGGACGGGACACTGGTTTCCACCCGGGATCACACCGTCGCGGAGCGGTCGAAGAACTACCGGTACTCCACCAACCACCAGGTCGTCATCTACGCCGACACCCGGCGCGTCGTCGTGGTCGGCCGACCGCTCGCACTGAACCGCAACGACTGCAAGGCATGGGAGGAATCCGGCGCCAAGGCCGCCGTCGGCAAGACCCTCGTGATCGCCGACGGCGGCTACCCGGGCACCGGACTCGTCATCCCACACCGTCGCGAGCGCGGCCAGACGGAACTGCCGGACTGGAAAGAAGAACACAATCGATCCCACAAGCAGGTCCGGGCCCGGGTCGAGCACGTCTTCGGCCGTATGAAGACCTGGAAGATCCTCCGCGACTGCCGTCTCAAGGGAGTCGGTGTCCATCACGCGATGCACGGCATCGCCCCGGATGCACAACCTCGCTCTCAACGGATAGACCAATGGGCTCCACCGTGATCAATCATGCCCGAGGAGACCCGTAGATCATTTACGGGACAGCCCCTGGGCCGGGATGGTGAAGCCGATGGCCACGAGCGCACCGCTGATCTTACTGATGGCGTGGGGTGAGCACCGTCCTCAATACCGGTGACGACCACGCCGGCCACACGGTTGCAGGCGAGGTGGGCACGTCGCGGGCGCCATCGACACCGTCGTTCACCACCGGCTCGGATTCCCGTTGCGTGACCCGGCTGTCCACTGCGCCCGCCTGCTCGACGATAGTCAACACACTCATTCGCTTGGGACGATCGCCGGTTCCGGCACGCTGCCGACGGCGCGCTTGAAGTCGGGACAGTCGACGATCGGCTCGTAGTCGCAGACGGCCGCGTGCTGGAGGCTGTCACGGAGCCGCGTGAGTCGGCCGATCTGCTCGTCGAGGTCGCCTGCTTTTGCAGCCATGCGGACGCGCAGATCCGCGTCGGACGGCTGCGCCACAATGAACCGGCTGACCTCGGCGATCGAGAATCCGGCACTGCGTGCGCACGTGATCAACGCCAGGCGTTCCAGTACGTCCGGGGTGTAAGCGCGGCGCAGCCCGTTGCGGCCCGCAGGGGCAATCAGGCCCTTCTTCTCGTAAAACCGCAGCGCCGAAGGCGCCAGAGCGGAACGCTGTGCGACTTCGGCGATGTCCAGCAACGCATCGTCCATCGATGTCTCCTTGACTTGATCCGCGGTTCAAGTCGCAGCCTAGTCGTCATGAAGATCCATCACTTGAACTGCGGAACGGTGCGGACGATCGAGGCCACCTACGACGGTCCGCTACCCGCCCCGGCAGTGAACCACTGTCTGCTGGTGGAAACCGACGACGACGGTTTGGTCCTGGTCGAGACCGGCCTGGGCCTCGGCAACGTCCAGGACCCGGACGGCACCCTCGGCACCGACTGGGTGGAGCTGACACAACCTGTGCTCGACGAGGAGGAGACAGCCGTCCGGCAGGTCGCCCGGCTGGGACACGCGCCATCCGACGTGCGCCACATCATCGTGACCCACCTGGACGTCGATCACAGCGGCGGCCTGCCAGACTTCCCCGGCGCCCAGGTCCATGTGCTCGCCGCCGAACTCGACGCGGCACATGCCGAAGCGCCCAGCTTCCGCTACCGATCTGCTCATTGGGCACACGGGCCCCGCTGGGTCACCTACGGCGTCGAACCGGGCGAGCAGTGGTTCGGTTTCACCGCGGTACAGCCGAAGGGGCTGCCGCCAGAGATCCAGCTCATCCCCCTCGGCGGTCACACCGCCGGCCACACCGGAGTCGCCGTACAAAACGGTGACCAATGGCTCCTCCACTGCGGCGACGCCTACTACTACCATCGCGAGATCGAGAACCCGAGTGAGACCCACCCGCTGCTGGACATCGTCCAAACGCGCTCGCAGGTACACCGTGATCTGCGACTCGGGACCCAAGCTCGGTTGCGCGAACTGGTACGCGACCACGGTGACCGAGTCGAGCTCTTCTCCGCACACGACCCATGGGAGCTGGCCCGCTATACGCGGTGACAGCCGGGGTTGATATATCCGGCGAGGCGAGACGGTCGAACGAGCCGGCCGAGCGCCTGTCCCGCTAGTCGGCCAAGCCTTCGGGCCACCTCGCCGGTGCTGTCTGTCACCTTCCCGCGCCGAGAACGCGGCAGTACCCGCCCGTCCTCGCGCACGGCGAGCCGAGTGCGGTAGCCCTCTCGTTCCGGCTCCAGTACGCGCCGCCCCGGCGTCTGGGCTGGGGCCTCAACACCGTCCTGCCGGTGCGCGAACGACGCACGTCGGCAGGAGACCATCCGGTGAGGACCGGCCCCGCCCAGCGGCCTAGACCCCTGCAAGCTCTGCCTCGAACGACGATAAGTAAAGGGATGCACCGGCGTCACCCAACTCCACGGCGAACTGGTCGCCGGGCAAGCTCCTGTCACCTACGGCATGGTCCGAGCCCACATAGCCACCTTGCGCGCAGCTCCATCCGCAGCATCGCCGCGGCCACGGGTACGGCAGGGAACCGGCTGGCTCACCCGCCACCCCGCCGCCCTGAGCGAGGAGGACCGCGTCAGCCTCAAGCACCTCCTGACCCGCTGCCCCGAACTGGACGCGGCCGCCGGACATGTCAGCGCGCTTGGCACTTCCCCTGTTCCGGGACCTCGACGCCGCGACCGCCGGCCTCACCATGGACTGGACTTCGGGCAGCATCGAAGGCGCCGTGAACCGCATCAAAAGGATCAAGAGACAGCTCTACGGCCGAGCCGGATTCGAACTCCCACACAAGATGATCTTGCTTCAGCAGTGCATCGCCCGGGTGCCGGCTCGTCGCTTCCCAGCCAGGAGCCAGACCGTGCTGCCCGTCCCGGTCCTGCCGGTGGCCCGGGCCACCGGCAGGACCGTCCCCGGCGAAGCTCAGTTCCATCAGCATCGGCGTCCGCTGACCACCAGTTGGGTCACGCCCATGGCGTGAGCGGACACCGGGATGCCGTACGCGGCCTGGAGGCGGGTCAGGCAGCCGGCCGCTGGGCAGCACGGTGCTCCGGCTGGATACTCAAACGCCAGATGGTCGGCAGCGTCGGGATCTTTTGCGACAGCGCGGCCCTGCTCTACACACGACACCCCGCGCCACACCGGCTCACAGACGCTATAGCCTCACGCCTGTGACCAACAGCCACAGCCGGATCGAGGATCCCCGCCCCCACGAGCTACCTCACTTTCAAGCGCTCCTGGACGGTACGGACTGGGAGTCACTGGGCACCGTGCGCGGGACAGGCGAGTTTCTGCCGGCCGCGCTGGCGGGCATCCTCGACCCCGACCCGGCCGTCAGGGCGGCCGCCACCGACAGCGCGCTCAGGGCGGTGACCCACCAGAACACCATCTACGAAGCCACCGTGCCCATGGCGCTCTACGTCGCCGCCATCCTCAGCCACCCGGTCATCGCGGCAGGCAACTGTGGCCACGATGCCAACATTCGACCGCACCGCCCCACTCTTGTGAGACTGCTCAAGTGGCTCAGCGACACGGCGTATGACGCCGACGACGAGTGCGCCGCCATCGGCGAGCGCTACTTCGGCAAGGGGTTCCTCGACGAGTACGGGGAGATGCGCGAGTTCCGGGACCTGCGCCCGGCGATCTTTTCCGGCGTCCAGCCGCTTCTCAGCCATGACAACGCGGGCGTACGCGACGGGGCCCTGATTGCTGCGATCCCCCTCGCAGAGCATCCTGGTCTCACCGCGCACCGGGCCGAACTGGTCGTCCACGCCCGTCGTCTGCTGGCCACCAGCACCGACCGCTACAACCGAGACCGCGTCCTGGCTGCGATGAAGGCATGGGGCCACGACACCGGCGACCTGGAGAACGCGGACGACATCGCGGCCCGCGAGCGCTACGCGCGTTTCAAAGCGGAACGTGATTCCTGGGGGGCGACCGACGGGACAGGCGGCTACTCCGAAAACCCACCGTTCTGACTCCGCACCCCACCCCTGATCAGCCATGACGCCGAATCGTACGAGCCGGATCCCGGCCGGGGCAGCACCAGCGCGCACGAACCTCCCGCCCAAAGGCGCCACCAAATCCCTGCCGGTGCACCGGGGGATAGCGTCTACCGGAGGGCAGGCGAGAAAGCCACGGCAGCCGGTGACCCCATACGCTGCGGGCCTGTGAGCGGAATCGATCTTGTCAGCGGGATAGTCGGGGCCGTCTTCGGCATGGTCTTCGCGATATTGTTCCAACAGCCTCTTCAAGACGCCTGGTTCAAGATCCGGCGCCGATCCGCCACCGTGCGCAGCCTGACGTATCGTCCGGGCGGTTCCCCGCTCTCCACCTGGACGACCTTCTCGATCGGGCCCCTGCACAAGTCGGCGCTCGTCGTCGAGGGCGACGGCGAACAGACCATTGCGCCGGAGTCGGTCCGGGTCCAGGTGCTGGAAGGGGAGGTGGCACTGCCTGACGACATGGTGCCGTGGCGGGCGGAGATCAAGACGGCGGAACAGCAGGCCCAGACATCCGGCACCCGGATGCGCATCTGGAACGGCCCCCGATACGCCGTCGAGGGCCTGGAGATCTCCCGCACCACGCTCGAGGAACACGCGGACGTCCGACTGCAGCTGCGCCCCACCGACTACTTCACCTTCCTCGCAGCGCAGCAGCTCGACCGCAGGCAGCCCGACGGGACCACCCTGCGCGAGCGCTACCTCGACCCCGACCGCCCCCTGGACGCTCCCGCATTCCTGCAGTGCAGCTTCGGCGTCAACATCGCCGTGGTCACCGCCGACCACCTGCTCGTCGTCAGCCGACGAGCCGACCACGTCCGCTCCGGGCCCGGCCTGTGGGGCTCCTCGGTGAACGAAGGCCTCTCCCGGCACATCGACTCGGCCGGCCGCAACGCACCCGACCTGCACGACGTCGCGCGGCGCGGCATACGCGAAGAACTCTCCCTGGAGCCGCACGAATACACACTCACCATGCTGGCCTTCGTCCTGGACGTCGAACGCCGGCAGTGGAGCGCCCACTTCACCGCACACCTCGCCGGCCTGACCGGCCAGGCCCTGCGCTCGCGCATCGCACGCGGCGTCGCGGACCGGTGGGAGCACCAGAGCATCGAGTACGTGCCGTTCCGCCCCGCGGACGTGGTTCGCCACCTCCTGCGCCCGGACCGCATCCATCGCTGGGCCCCGGTCACCCCCGCCCTGTTCCACCTGGCCCTGGTGCACACCCACGGCCGCAGCGCCGTGGAACGAGCCGAGACCCAAGCCATCCGCCGCCTGCGCTAACGAGTTCGTGCACGGTAGGCGGTGAGACGTCGAGTTCTCGATCGTCGATCATGGTCGTGTGGGGAGGAACGCGTCTCCTGCAGTGATCATCAGTGACCGGAGGATCACCGGTGGCTCGGCGAACGTGATCGCTGAACCCGTCACCGACCTTGGGCCGTTGCGGCACGAACGACACCAGGCCAAACTCGCGTCCAGGCCGCGGAAGCGGGCTGTGGGCGCGGGTGCGAAGCACCGGCTGGTGTCCGTCGACCGGCTCTTGGCGACGCTCGTGCATCTGCGTCATACCGTCACTCATGACGTGCTGGCCTGCTGGTTCGGCGTGGACCGCTCCACCATCACCCGTGCCATCGGCGAGGTGCAGCCCTGCTCGCCGAGCGCGGGTGCACCGTCAGTCCAGGTGTACGGCTGCGGACCCTGCCCGAGGTCGTCGACCACCTCGGCTCAAGCGGGACGACCGGCATCATCGACGGAACCGGGACCCGCGTCAGGCGCCCAGCCGCCGGCCGCAGAGACCGGGACAAGTTCATCTCCGGCAAGAGCAAGCAGAACGCCGTCAAGACCATGATCGTCACGGACGGCGACGGCCGCGTCCTCTACTGCAGCCCGGCTCAGCACGGCAGCTGCGCAGACATCACCCACTCCCGCCACTTAGGGCTGGTCAGGCTCCTCGCCGACGGTTCCGCCGTGGAGATCCTCGCCGATGCCGGATACCAGGTGCCTGGGCGCCCAGACCGGCGGACGTGTGGTCACACCTCCGCACCGCAAGTCCAAGAAGAACGTCCCGGACTGGTACGAGAAATGCACGAGTGGCAACGCAAGGCGCACTCCTCACGACGCATCCGGGTCGAGCACGGCATCGCGCACATGAAGAACTGGCGTGTCCTGGCCCGCCATCTCGGCCGCCGCGAGCACATGAGCGACATCATCCAAGCCGTCGCCAGCCTGCTGTCCCACCAGCAGACCGCGGACCTGACGTCGGCACGGCAGATGTGAACACCGAGTCCCGCCGCCATCCTCGACGCCTCACCGCTTACCGTGCACGAGCTCGTTAGGCCGTTTATCGGAAGTGCTGTTAGCGGAGCTAAACGAGGGTTGCGTTTCAGGGTGCGGTGCTCGGGGCGGGCTGAGACTCAGTCACCGGACCGTTCCAGGAGGCCGGCGAGGCTATGGTTGGCCCCGGGCGGGATGGCGTGCGGAAGCGCGTGATGGGACACATCCGGCAGCACGGTCGTTGCGACGCGTGGCAGCAGCGCCTCGGCGCGGGCGGCCACCTTGGAGGGGCCATGGGTCCTGCTGCTTCCGGCGAGGAGCAACAGGACCGGCAGGTCCAGGCCGCGCAGGGCGTCCGGTGCCGGGCGCGGCCCGGTTACGGGTCGGATCGAGGTGGCCGCCCCTGCCCAACGGGCGGCGGCCCGGCGACCGTGTCTGCGCCACCTCGTCCTCGACGGCCAGGGCGGGCGGCTCGGATGAAGTAGGAAACACCACCAGCGGCTGACGGAATCAAGCTTGAGAGCAACTGCGTATGACCCGGGCTGGTGACCCCGTCGCGGCCAAGCGGCAGGTCACCAGCCCGTTCTGCGTGGGGCGCGCGCCAATCACCTGCGCACATGGCTTCGTGAACGAGGTATCCGCCACCGCATCGCGCGCAAGGGCATCGAGCCAAACACTCGGCTCGGCCGACACCGCTGGGTGGTCGAGAGAACCGCTTCTTGGCTTGCCGGATGCCGACGCCTGCACCGCCGCTACGAACGGAAGCCGGAACACTTCCTCGCATTCGTCGGCGTGCCGGCGCTTCTGATCGGATACCGCCGTTTGACCAAGAAGGTCAAGGCCTGAGCCGATTCTGCTGAGGATCGAAGCACACCAGCCCCATCGACGCCGCGAGGGCCGCTGCCCAGGCAGAGACTTCCTCAGCCCTGCTCCAGCTCATCGCGAAGTAGACGAGCGGGCCACCGGCCCCGCCGAGCAACGGCCCAGCTGCCCACGGCGAGGCGTCCTCCACGTCCTCAGTCACGTCACCCCACCGCTCCACAAGCGCGGCAACGTAAGCCGTGATGCGCTCGGTCGGGGGATCGCACACCTCTGTCTCCAGGTAGCGCTCGAAGAGGTCCGTGAAGACCCGACCGGCCGTCCTGTCATTGGCCGGCCACTCTCCGTCCCACACGGCCAGGTCGTAACTCATACCCGACACTCTCACACCGCAACACACGCTGACGCCGCCAGGCGCCAAAGGAAACGAGGTCTATGGCCCGGAACCACTGGCCGACCCGTCATATGATCTTTCGACCGTGACGGGGAGGGCGAACTCATGGCGCGTAGCGAGAAGCGCGGCCGGAGAAAACGAGCGGATGGCGAGGAGGACGAAGGATGCTGCGCGGGGACGCTCGACACTCTGGCCCACCCGTGCTGTTGCGGTAGCGTGTCGCAGGCGGCCATGCTGCTCGCCGTCGTCCGCCCTGCACTCACGGCCGCCGACTACTCCACTGACCCCGCCGCGCCCCCTCCGGGCGGGCGGGTGTCCGCCTCGATGTACCGGGCCGTACGCCACTACCGTGTCGAGGTCAGCCCCACTCGGCCAGCCTGCTGCCCATACACCCCGACCTGCTCCACCTATGCAGTGCAGGCGCTCCACCGCCATGGCGCCCTACGCGGCGGCTGGCTAATACTGACCCGTCTGCTGCGTTGCCGGCCGGGTGCTGCCCACCGCCGGGGCTTCCAGGACCCGGTGCCGCCGGGCCGCGGCTGACCGCCACCCTCACGTCCGCCTGCCCGTCCGCCCGGCACCGGGGCAGGCGGGACCCAGGGCCTAACCAGCTCTAACAAAAACGGTTGATCATGTGACTGTCAGATGGATCGTTCGTTGATGAGGGCATGGGGAAGCGTCAGTCGCGGCCGTGGACGGGTCGGACGAACTGTGGTCGCTCATTGAGCCGTTGCTGCCAGAACCACCTCCGAAGCAGGTCGAGGGCCGGCCGCGGGTGCCGGACCGGCAGGCCCTGTGCGGCATCCTGTTCGTTCTGCACACTGGCATCCAGTGGGAGTACCTCCCACAGGAGTTCGGCTTCGGTTCGGGCATAACCTGCTGGCGCCGCCTGGCCGCCTGGAACGAGGCAGGCGTCTGGGATCAGCTCCACCAGCTGCTGCTGAACACGCTGCGGTCGAAGAACCAACTGGACTGGTCGCGGACGGCGATCGACTCCTCCCACGTCCAGGCTGCACGCAGGGGCCCAAAAGCGGGCCCAGCCCGGTCGACCGCGCACGACCGGGCAGCAAACACCACGTCATCACCGACGGCCAAGGGATCCCGCTCGCGGTGTCGCTGACTGGTGGAAACCGCAACGACGTCACCCAACTGCTGCCACTGCTGGACAAGATTCCACCCGTCGCTGGGGTGGTCGGCCGGCCGCGCAGGCGGCCCGACATGCTCTTCGCGGGGAGAGCCGCGTCGGTTGTCCTCGTCCCGATTCTCGTGGCCCTCGGCCTCGTTCTCACCGCCGTCGTGCTCTGCAAGACCCGCTACGAGGAGGATGCGCTCGGCGATCCCGAGGGCGCGGGCCTGTACATGAGGTCAGTGCAGGGGCTTTGCGCCAACAGGGGTGGGGAGACGTAGGTGGGTTGGCGCTTGTTCGCGCGGGCGAGTGCACGCTGCGTGGCCTTCGCGCTCATATGGCCTCGATGTGCGGCTGCACGCCGACAACCTCGCCGGGACCGCAGGCGACGTCCGCCGCGCCTTCGAGTGGCTCTCGACCACCGCGGCCGCCGCGCAGCGCACTGGGTCGAGTGACGGCGCACCCCGCCGCATCAGTCCTCCTCGTCGTCCCCGAAGGAGAAGTAGACCCTCAGTCCGTAAGGCTCGTCCTCACCGTGAAAGACCTTCCACGAGGTGTCGATCACGTTGATCTCCACACTGTCGTAACCCGCAAGCCATCGGGCGGCCTTTGCGAAGGGCTCCGTCGGATTGTCGCTGGTGAACAGCATCGAAGCCATCGGCTGGACCGGGTCGACATCCCAATCCAGGTCGCTGGGAACGAGCAGACAAGTATCCGGGTCGTGCTTCATGCGTACCCCTTTTGCGTGCTGTGCCGACGTCGCTACCTAGGACGCAGGCAGGCGGACGGGGGTTGATCAGGGACAGGAAGCTCCGGTATGTGATGCGGTCGGCTGTCTATCCCTCGGACTTCATCATGTGATGTCGGGTTGCGCCAGGAAATGGTGGTCTCGCCGGTGAGGCGGCATGCCATCAGGTCGGTCAGGCGAGGTGGACCATGGCTTCGGAGCGGGCGGGAAGGGTCTCGTAGGCGCGGGGCGAGACGCCGGTGGAGCATCAGCCAGCGGTACGTCCGCTCCACCGCCCACCGCTTGGGTAAGGCGTGAATCCCCTGGTCCCGGGCTTGCGGGCGGCGTTTTCCATGTCGATGCCGGCAACCTGGTCGAGCAGCTCGGTGCCGGCCACGGTGTCCTGGACACTGGCCGCGGTGACCAGCACCGCGAGAAGCAGGCTGAGCGTGTCGGTTCGACGACGCACACCGGTACGTCGCCGACCCGCTCGCCGGCATGGACGCCCGGTGGGTACGACCTGGGCGACGACCACCGGTTCGTCGGCACCCTGTGCCCGGACATGAAGTTGACGCTGGAGCGGCCCGACCCGGACGTCGACATCGCGGTGAACCGGTCGGCGAACCTGCTGCGTGAGGGGCGTGGGCTCCTGCTCGGCCTCGTCGACCGCGCCGAGGCCCGCGGCGCCACGGCCGCCTGGACCGGACGGGTCAACACCCTCACCGCCCGCACGGATCGGGTGGACCTCGACGCGTTGCTCATCCGGCCCGACGGCTGTGTCGCCCGGGCCCGCTCACCGGGCAGGACCGCGACGCCACCACGCTGGTGCGTGCACTGGGCACATCGTTCGGCCAACCGGCCTGAGCACCGCATTAACAGTCGTCTCAGGTTCGCTCAGTAGGAAGTCGGCATCCAGATAAGCGATGCAACCCGTATGTAGGAGGCTGGTGATGGCAGTCAACGCAGCGCCGTCCGAGGGAGCGCCGTCCGGACGGTTGGCGGGCCGGTGGGTGCCGTGGTTAGTGATTGGCTTGTGGCTGGTGCTGGCGGCGGGCATGGTGCCGCTGAGCGGAAAGCTGAGCTCGGTCACCACCGACAGCGCCGTGGACACCCTGCCGGCCAGCGCCGAGTCCACCAAGGTGGCGGTGCTGGACGACCGTCTCCCCGGCGGGGACAGCAATACGTTCGTCTTCGTGTACCACCGCGCCGGCGGCATGACCGACGCCGACCGCGCGACGGTCGAGCGCCACTACAACACTTTTGCCAAGCGGTACCCGCCGAAGGCGACGGCGGCGGACGGCGAGGAGGACGAGGGCTCGCCGCTGAGCCCGTCCACCGACGGCAAGGCGATGATGTTCACCCTCGAGGTGAGCACGGCCTACGGCGAACCGGAAGCCACCGTCGGCCCGTTGCGTGACGCCGCGAAGGACCGCCCCTCCGGCCTGGAACTTGACGTAACCGGCCCGGGCGCGATCGACGGCGACATGGACGCCGTCTTCGACGGCATCGACGAGCAGGTCCTCCTCACCACCATCGTCGTCGTCACGCTCCTGCTCATCCTCACCTACCGCAGCCCGGTGTTGTGGCTCATCCCGCTGCTGGCCGTGGGCGCGGCCGCACTGACCGCGATGGGGACCGTCTACCTGCTCGTCCAGGGCTTCGGCATCGTGGTCAACGACCAGAACTCGGCGCTGCTGACGATCCTGGTGTTCGGGGTCGGCACGGACTACGCGCTGTTGCTCATCGCTCGATACCGGGAGGCGCTGCACCACCATGAGAACGTCCGGGTCGCGATGGTCCACGCGCTGCGCGGTGCGGCGCCGGCCATCGTCGCGTCCGCGGCCACCGTGGTCGCCGGCCTGCTCTGCCTGCTCGTCGCGGACCTGAACAGCACCAGCGGGTTGGGCCCGATCGGTGCGGCCGGCATCCTGTGCGCGCTGGTGGCCATGCTGACGCTGTTCCCAGCGGTGCTCGTGGTGCTCGGCAGGCGGATCTTCTGGCCGGCCATCCCGCGGTTCAGCACGGCCCTGGAGGAGAAGCCGGGGCTGTGGGGACGGCTCGGCGCCGCCATCAGCCGCCGCCGGTGGGTGGCGACGCTCGGCTCGCTCGGAGTCCTCGGCGTGCTTGCCCTCGGGCTGGCGGGCAACACCGGCGCCCTGCGGGAGCAGGACCAGTTCCTGTCCGCGCCGGAGTCGGTCACAGGCTTCACCGTTCTGCGCCAGCACTTCCCGGAGCTCGGCGGCCAGCCCATGACGGTCCTCACGCGGCCGGCGCACCAGGAGCGGGTGCTCGACATCATCAAGGATACTCGCGGTGTGGCCCTGGCCATCCCGGAGCAGATCAGCGGTGGCTGGGCCAACATCTCCGTGTTCCCGAAGGCCGCGCCGGACACCGCCGCGGAGTACGACACGATTCTGCGGGTGCGCACCGCCGTGCACACGGTGCGCGGGGCGGAAGCGATCGTCGGCGGGCCGAGTGCGGAAAACCTCGACACCGAGGTGACCACCAAGCGCGACGAGAAGCTGGTGATCCCGTTGGTGCTCGCCGTCGTCCTGATCGTCCTCGGGCTGCTGCTGCGCGCGATCCTGGCCCCGCTGGTCCTGATGACCACCGTGATCGTCTCATTCGCCGCAGCCTTCGGCGGCAGCGTGTTCGTCTTCGACACGATCCTCGGATTCAAGGGGATCGACTCTTCGGTGCCGCTGCTGGCATTCCTGTTCCTGGTCGCGCTCGGCGTCGACTACAACATCTTCCTGGCCAGCCGGGCCCGGGAGGAGACCATGCGTCTCGGCACCAGAAAGGGCATGCTCAAAGCCCTCTCGGCCACCGGTGGCGTCATCACCTCGGCAGGCCTGGTCCTGGCGGCCACGTTCGCGGTCCTCGTCACACTTCCGCTGGTGATGCTGATCGAGGTCGGGTTCCTGGTGGCCTTCGGCGTGCTGCTCGACGCCCTGCTGGTGCGGTCGGTCCTGGTGCCCGCCCTCACCTTGCTGATCGGCCGGCGGATCTGGTGGCCCAGCCGGCTGTCCCGTCCGGCGGCCGAGCTGCCGGACAGTCAACAGCCGCTCGCCGGCGACGAGGAGCCCGCGCTGCAACGGTGAACGCGGCGGCACGGACGAGATCCGGGACGGGCCCCAGGCCCGCCCCGGATTTTTTCAAGGGCCCGACGGTCGCCGCCCTTTGGTCCTGCGCCACGCGCCGGGGCTGGGGCCGGCGCATCGCGGAGTCCTGCCCCGACGGTGAGCCGCGCGGGGCCATGCCCGAGGGCCGCCGTCCCTCGTCATGCGGCCCTGCCGCCGGAAGAGTCAGCACGCCGCGGTGTCCTCCCCGGCGGTGAGCCGCGCGAGCGGGGCGGGCGGGGCCGCGGCCGGAAGGTCGACCCGAAGCAGCGCGCCACCGCGTGCGGAGCGGGCGACGCTGGCCCGGCCGCCGTGGGCGTCGACGACCCGCTGCACGATCGACAGCCCCAGACCGGATCCCGGCAACGACCGGGCGCTGTCGGCACGGTAGAACCGGTCGAACACCCGCGGTACGTCGGCGGCGTCGATGCCCGGCCCGGCATCGTCGACCTCGAGCACCACCGACGCGTCCTCGGCACGGAGCCGGACGTGGACCGGCTGGTCCGCGGGGGACCACTTGCCGGCATTGTCAATGAGGTTGAGCACCGCCCGCTCGAGCGCAGCGGGACGCCCGCTCACCCACACGGAGGTCACGTCGAGCGCGACCTCGACGTCGGGCGCGCGGGAACGTGCCCGGGTCGCGGCGGCCGCCACCACGTCAGCGAGGTCGAGCAGCTCGGTGTTCTCGTCGCTGACGTCACCGCGCGCCAGGTCGGTCAGCTCGGCGACAAGGGTGCTCAACTCGGCCACCTGGGATCCGAGATCGTTGAGCAGCCGGGTCCGGCTCTCCGCCGGCAGTGCGCTGTCCAGGGTGCCGCGCCGATCCAGCCGGATCAGCAGCTCGACGTTGAGGCGCAGGCTGGTGAGCGGGGTCTTGAGCTCGTGGGCGGCGTCCTCAGCGAGCAACCTCTGGGCCCGCCGGGAGTCCCGGAGCGCGGCGAGCATGTCGTTGATCGACTGGATCAGCCGCCGGATCTCCCCACCGCCCTCATCAGGGATGCCGGCGTCGAGATCCCGCGTGTGCGCGACACGTACCGCGGCGGCGGTCAGCCGGTCGATCGGTGCCAGCCCGGTCCGCGCCACGGTCCGCCCGACAAGCGCGCCGCCGGCCACACAGAGCAGCCCGATCAGCAGCATGCCGAACCCGAACCGATTGATCGGGCTGTCGTCGGCGACCTGGGCCACCTGGACCGCCCCGTCGCCCGCCCGCAGCGTGTAGATGAGGTAGCCGTCCTCGTCGCTGTCGTTCGCCTCCAACAGGTCGGCCGACGCGCCCTGCGCCACCCGCTCGGCGTGCTCGCTGACGGGGGGCAGCGCGGGTTGGCCAGCCGGCGTCCGGGCCGAGCCGTCGGGCAGGATGACCCGCACCAGCCGACCGGATCCGGGATACGGCGGTAGCTTGATCTGCGCCAGACCGGCGCGCTGCGCGTTCGTCGCCAGGACGCGGGAATCGGCGCGCAGCTGACGCTTGGCGCTGTCCTGCAGCTCCCAGCCCAGTAGTTCGCTGGCCACCTGGAAGGCCACGAACACGCTGACCGCGATGGCCGTCGCCGCAATCACCGTCAGCCTGGCCCGCAGGGACCGCCGGCGCCACCATCGGGTCAGCCGGCGCGGTTCCCGGCCGGCGGGCCTGCTCACGGAGGAGTCTCCCGCAGCACATAACCCAGGCCGCGCAGCGTGTAGATCAATCGCGGCTCACCCTCGGCCTCCATCTTGCGGCGCAGGTAGCTCACGTATACCTGGAGGTTGTTGGCAGTGGCGCTCATGTCGAAGCCCCAGATCGCCTCGAACAGCCTGTCGCGGGTCAAGACCCGGGTCGCGTTGCCCATGAGGACCTGGAGGAGGGAGAACTCGGTCCGGGTCAGGCGCAGCGGCCGCTCCGCCCGCCACGCCTCGAACCTGTCGGGATCGAGCCGGACATCGGCGAACGACAGGATCTGCGACTCCCCGTCGGCCGGCGTGCGCCGGCGCAGCAGGGCCCGCACCCGGGCCAGCAGCTCCTCGGTGGCGAACGGCTTGGGCAGGTAATCGTCGGCGCCCGCGTCCAGCCCCGTGACCCGGTCGGAGACCTGGTCACGGGCGGTCAGCATCAGTACCGGCAGATCCCGACCCGCCGCCCGCAACCGCCGGCAGGTCTCCAGCCCGCCGAGGCGGGGCATCATCACGTCAAGGATCAAAAGATCCAGCGTGCCACCGTCGGCCCCCTCGACCCCGTCGAGCACGGCGAAACCGTTGGCGACGGTGCTGGTGTCGTAACCCTCGACCTGGAGCACCCGCTCCAGCGACTCACGGATGGCCGCTTCATCATCCGCGATCATGATCCGCACGCCGGCCCCCCCTTCCAGTCGACGTTTTTGCCGCTCATTGTCCCCGATCAACCTGAGGCCAGCATTAGAGCGTCACTGGGGACCGCGCTCTCACGAATACCTACGAAATGGTGCGGGTCTTCCCCGTACCCAGGGCCGGGCTCGGGCCTTGAGCTGGGTTGTTGCAAGACGGGTAGCTTGCTCGATTTCGGGTGGCCCTGCGAAGGACTGCCCGGTGAGGGCGCAGCGCGCCGAGGAGGAAGCCCGCCCAGGCGAAGGCGAATACCCAGGAGGCGACGGACCACACGACCTCGGGGAAGCCGAACGGGTCGTACAGCGTGCCGTTGAGCGCATCACCGCGCAGCGTCTGCGCCCAGGTCAGGAACCCCGCGAAGGGTACGGAGACGAGCGCGAATCACCAAGGGTGGCTCACACCGCCCCGTCCTTCACCCCGGTCGCCCGTCGGCCGCCGGCGCCGCCCCTCATCACCCCGGGAGCGAACCGGTCAGAACGGGCACGTGTCCATCCAGCGCATGACCAGATCGGTGTTGTTCTTGTCGGCATCCCGTTGGGGACCGCACAGGAACGGACCGAAGCGGGTGTCGGCTCGCAACCAGTGGCTGAAGAAGGACACGATCCACTTGCCCTGCTTGGCCTTGTTGCCGTAGCCCGTCATAGGGCACAGGTGGTCGCCGGGCACCTCGATGTAGAGCTTCTCGGCCTGGGACATGGAGTTGTACCAGGGCACCGCGTAGTCGTTGCCGTGGGCGACCGGGTCGCTCTGACAGGTCAGGAAGAACGTGGGGTCGGTGACCCCGGAGAAGTTCGGGTCGCGATGGTACGGGGCCGTGGGCACGCCCGCCCTGAAGCGCGGGTCGTCCCTGAGGGCCGCCATGACGCCACCACCGCCCATCGAGTGACCGGCCGCGCCAAGGGTGCCGTTGAGCTTCCCCGAAATCGGGTTGCCGGGAGCGTTGCCGAGCGCGAGGAGCTGGGTGCCGGCGGCCGTGATCTGGCGACCGCGCGATTCGGGATCGTCGGTCAGTGTGTTGGTTCCGACGTTGATGACGACAAAGCCCCAGGAGGCGAGGCGTGGTGCCAGCCACTCCAGGTTCTGCTGTGTGCCCTGATAGCCCGGCATCAGTACGACACCCGGGTACGAGCCACTGGCCGTCGGGTAGGTGACCGTGCCGGAGCCGTACCCGCTCGGGCTGGGAACGGCGTAAGTGGCGGTGGTCAGCGGGCCGTTGGCTGCTTCCAGGGACGCGGTCGTCGGGTCCGGGATCCCGGTGCCCGGAGGGGTACCGTCCGGGGAGCCGTAAACCTGGAACTCCCACAGCGAGTAGCCGTAGGCGGTGCCACGCTGGGTGGCGTGGATGCGGACGTACCGGCCCTTGCCGTCCACGTCGAGGGTCTGCACGCCGCCGGTGCTCGTCGTGGTCGAGTGGATGGTGGTCCACGTGGTGCCGTTGTCGGAGGTCTGGATCCGGAACGCGCGGGCGTACGCGGCTTCCCAGCTCAGCACCAGTTGGCTGATGGTGGCGGTGGCGCCCAGATCGACTGTCAGCCACTGCGGATCGCTGAACCTGCTCGACCAGCGCGTCCGGCTGTCGCCGTCCACCGCCGCCGACGCGGGGGTGGACGGCATCTCGGTGGACGAGGTGGTCACAGGCCTGCCCTGGGACAGCAAGTCCACGGCGGCGGCCGCCGGCCGGGCGGCGGCTGTCAACAGAGTCAGCGTCAGGCCGAGGGTGGTCGCCCATGCGATCAGTAGCGTCATGGCGCGGGGCCGGATCCGTAACGGCGCGGTCGTGTCGGCCGAATTGCGGGAGGGACGCATTGCTTTGCCTCCGGGATGCGGTGAGAGGGATGATCGGACAGCGCCGGATGCACCGGACGGTGAGCGCTGCCGGATTCACCGGAAGGGAACTCCTCGTGCGTGTGCGGAAATGGAAAGGAAGGGCGCCGGGTCGGCCGGTCAACGGGCCTGTTCGAAGAGCCAGTCGATGACCACGTCGTTCTCGTACGTCTGGGCCCATGAGAGGTGTGCGTTCACCGGTGTCGTGCCGGCCGTGTAGCTCGTGAACAGCACGTGACTGCGTGTGGCGCGAGCCTGCCGCAGGAGCGCCCGGGACCGGGCCTCGAACTGTGCCTTCGGCAGATCGTTGGGCCACTCCCCCCGGCTGACCCGTGCACCGGCGGCCTCCAGCGCGTTCATCAGCGTCCAGGTGCCGGGGTTGCCGAACCGGCCCTCGCGGTAGGGGACGACCGGGTCGTCGACGGAGTGGTCGGCCCAGATGGGGATGTGGGTGATCCTTTCCATGGCGGTCACGTCACTCCAGCCGGCGGTGGGCAGGGCAGCCGCGAACACGTTGGGGCGCTTCGCCAGCAGGCTGTAGATGCCGCGCCCACCCGAGGACAGGCCGACGAGATAGAGCCGGGCTGTGTCCACGTTCCGGGAGTGCTCGCTGACGAAGGCGTCGATGAGTTCTATCAGCGCACCCTGGACCTTGGCGTCGGTCCAGTCCGTGCCGTCGGGTCCGTTCATGGGCCGGGGCAGGGGGATCTGCGGGGAGAGGACGAACGCGGGGTTGCGGCGCTGTCGCTGCGGTGTGGCGAACGTGACCGCGATCCGGTTGGACGTCAGCTGGGTCATGTTGTTGTCCGCGACTTCGCCACCGCCGTGCAGGGTGACGACGAGTGGGTACCGCGTGCGAGGCTTCCGTACGAACCCCTCGGGCCGGTACAGCCGGAAGTCCAGTTCGAACCCCGTCGAGTCGGTGAAGGAACCAGCGGTGAAGTCGTCGGCCACGGGAGTGATGACGTCGTCATTCCGGAGTGCGAACGGGCCGGCCTTGAGTGCCGGTTCGCCGTCCGGGGTGAGCACGTCCGCCATCTGTCTGACGGAGTAGGCGCGGTCGAGCGGAAGGGGATCGGTGCCGGCGGCGCGGGCGTTGGTGTCGTTCGGGTCGAGCTCGATGATCAGGCACTTTCCTGGCCGTCCGGGGCGCGACCGGTCGTCCACTTCGGCGGCGGTGTTGGAGTACACCCTGGTCACCGTCCGAGCCGCGGTTCGCCCGCCCACGGTGGCCTTCACCTCGAAGGCGGAGGTCGGGACCACTCCGCCGCTTAAGTCGATGCGGTGCGTGTACCGGACGGCGACGGCTGTCACCAGCCAGTTGTTCCGCGGCGTCACGCGTGTGACGAGGTCGGTGCGCAGGACCGGATTGACTCCGGGGGTGCCTCGTCGTCCTTCGGGTGTGGCTGTCGTGGCGTCGGTGGCCGTGGCGGTTGCCGCCGGCGCCGCGACCGCTCCCGCGGTGGCGGCGAGCACCGTACGTCTGGCGATTCCTCTCATGGGTCCTCGTTTCGGTTCGGTGGCATCCGGACGGGTGCCTGGCGTGTGGGGATCCGGTCGCCCGCCTCGGGCTCCCGGCGGTCACAGAGGGAAGGCGCCGGTCAGCAGGGCGCCGGCGGTCATGACGAGCGTGGTGGCGAAGGCCCAGCGGAAGATGAACCGCTGGTGTTCGCCGAGCGACACACCGCTCATGCCGATCAGGATGAACGTGGACGCGGTGAGCGGGCTGAGCGGGAATCCGGTGGTCATCTGGCCGAGAATGGCGGCCCGGGCGACCTCGGCCGGGTCCGTGCCGAACCCGTTCGCGGTCTCGGCGAGTACGGGCAGCACTCCGAAGTAGTAGGCGTCCGGGGTGAAGACCAGGCTCAGCGGCATGCTGGTGACGGCCACCAGGACCGGCAGGTGTGATCCGACGGAGTCGGGGATGACGGAGACGAACGCCTCGGCCATCTCGTCGATCATCCGCGTGCCGCTGAGGATTCCGGTGAGGACGCCGGCCGCGAAGATCATCGTGGTGACCAGGACAACGCTCTTGGCGTGCTTGTCGAGGAGGGCCTGTTGCTGTTCCCAGGTGGGGTGGTTGACCAGCAGCGCGATCGCGAAGCCGAGGACGAACAGCACCGGGAGCGGGAGAACTTCCTGGATCAGGCAGACCATGAGGGCGATGGTGAGCAGGAGGTTGAAGATGTTCGGCCAGAGCCGCGGCCCGGGTTGGACCCGGGCGGCGCCGGGGCCGTCCCCGGGTGACCTGAGAGTGGCTTGACGCTCCTGGCCGGCAACCGTCGTGGGAGTGATCTGCCGGCCCGATTCGTCTGCCGCGGACGCCATGTCGGTCGTCGAAGCGGCGGGGTCACGGTCGTCCCGCTCGTCCTCGCCCTTGTGCAGGTCCGTACGCACATCTGCATCCGTCGCCGGACTCTGCGGCGACAGCACGCCGAGACGCTTGCGCTCCCGGCGGCCGAGCACGTACGAAGCCGTCAGTACCCAAAGGACACCGAAGCCCATCGCGGGCAGCACCGGGGTGAAGACTTCGGAGCTGTCCAGCTTCAGCGCCGCCATGGCTCGAACGGTCGGGCCACCCCAGGGGATCATGTTCATCACGCCCGCGCCCAGGCAGACCACTCCCGAGAGCACCAGGGGGTTCATGCCGAGCCGCTTGTATACCGGCAGCAGCGCGGAGATGGTGATGACGAATGTGGAGGCGCCGTCGCCGTCCAGGGCCACGCACAGCGTGAGGACGGCCGTCGCGATGGTGACCCGCAACGGGTCACCCCGAGCCGCGCGCAGCAGGGCGCGAATGAGAGGGTCGAAGAGCCCGGCGTCGACCATCAAGCTGAAGTACAGGACCGCGAAGGCGATCATGATGCCGGTGGGGGCCACCTTGGACAGACCGCCGAGGATCAGCTCGCCCAGATCGCCCGCGAAGCCGCCGATGAGTGCCGCCAGCACCGGAAGCAGGACGAGGGCGACCAGCACCGAGGTGCGTCTGGTCATGGTGAGCAGCAGCAGGACGGCGATCGTGGCGAAGCCCAGGGCTGCCAGCATGGCGGCGCTCGCTTTCTCGGGGACGGCCCTCGGCGACGGTGGGCGGGGCGGGGCCGACCGAGGTGATACGCGAGAGTTTCGGAGCACCAGCGGATCGGTGTCCAGCATCAAACTGAGATCTGTCTATTCGATAAGCGCATCAATTGACGAGGGTGCGCCCTAAGCTCGTCGGCCATGGAGGCCACCACCTTGCGTCAGCTGGCGGCGTACACGGCCGTCGCCCGGGCTGCGAGCTTCACCGCGGCCGCGGCGGACATGCACGTGTCGCAGTCCTCGCTCAGCCGCGCGGTCGCGGATCTGGAGCGACAACTCGGCGTCCAGCTCCTGGAACGGGACACCCGCAACGTGCAGTTGACCCCTGCCGGTGTCGAGGCCCTGCGCGTCGCCGAGCAGATCGTCACCGCTCACAGGGCGGGTATGAAGGAGCTCAAGCGGTACCTGCTCGGCGAATCGGGGACGGTCGCCGTGGCCACCCTGCCCTCCGTCGCGGCTGTGCTCCTGCCGCAGGTGATCTCCGCCTTTCGCGAGCGGTGGCCGCAGGTGGCAGTACGCCTCCTCGACGGTCTGGAACGGCTGGTGCTGGACCGGGTCCTGTCCGGTGACGCCGATTTCGCGATCACCACCGTGGGCAACCCCCCGGAGCCGCTGGAACACCGCCCCCTGGTCAGGGACCGCTTCGTCGCCGTCCTGCCGGAAGACCACCCGTTCGCCGACCGTGACGAGCTCACCTGGGACGACCTTGCTCGTCAGCCGTTCCTTGCCGTCGGCCAGAACTCGAGCGTGCGCCGGCTCACCGATGCGGCGTTCGCCCAGATCGACGCGCATGCGGTACCGGCGGCCGAGGCGGGCAGTATCGCGACGGTGGGCGGACTGGTGACCGCCGGCCTCGGGGTGTCGGCGATGCCCGCGCTCGTGCTCCCGCTCATGGCTGCCGGGCCCGTCGTCTGCCGTCCCCTCGTGGACCCAGTGGTGGACCGGCGCCTGGACATCGTGGTGCGCGCCCGGCGAACGCTCCCGACGTCGACAGAGCGGTTTCTGGAGACGCTCGAGGAGTACCGCCTCCAGGGCCGGGCTCTTCCGCCCGGGGTCTCATGGGCATGACACCGCCTGGTCCATGCCCATGCCCGGAACCCCCGCTAACGGTTCCGCCCGCCGCACCGGCGCCAAAGACCTTTTCCGATTGATGCGTTCTTCGCATTGATTCATGGCCTTCTGATGCTCGACAGGCATTTCTCTGCTCCTGCAATCTGAGGGAACGAGGTGAGGCAGCAGGGGCGAGGGAGCGCATCGGTGTCGGACAACGAGCGGAACCCCACCGGATGTGGGCAGTTGCAGGGGCTGAAAGTGGTCGAGTTCGCCCATGTGGTGGCCGGGCCACTCGCGGGCTCGATGCTCGCCGACCAGGGGGCCGACGTCGTGCACGTGGAACCCCCCGGGGCGGGAGACGCGGCCCGCGCCATGGGGCCTCAACGAGACGGTGTCCCCCTGTGGTTCAAGGTCGCCGGCCGCAACAAGCGCTCGGTCACCCTCGATCTGCACCACGCGGCCGGCCGGAGTGTCGCTCAGCGGCTCGTCGCCTGGGCGGACGTCGTCATCGTCACGCTGCGCGCCGGGCGCCTGCGCGACTGGGAACTCGACTGGGACTCCATACATCGGATCAACCCCCGGGCGGTGTTGCTGCAGATCTCCGGCTTCGGCGCCACCTCGTCGCAGGCGGACGCCCCCGGCTTCGGCAAGATGGGGGAAGCGCGCAGCGGAGTCGTCCACCTGACCGGGTTTCCCGACGGCCCGCCCGTCCACACCGGCTTCTCGCACGGCGACGCCGTGACCGGCCTGATGGGCGCCTTCGCCGTCCTCGCCGCCCTCCACCGCCGCGACCACGACCCCTGTTTCGACGGCGAGTGGATCGACCTCGCTCTCTTCGAGTCCCTGTTCCGTCTCGTCGAGTGGCAGGTCATCGTCCACGATCAGCTGGGACGAGTGCCTCAACGCGCCGGAAACCAGCTGGCGGTCGCCCCCGCTGCCGTGATCAACACCTATCGCTCGCGCGACGGCGAGTGGATCACGGTGACGTCCGCGACTCTGCGCTCGGTCACCCACATCGCCCGCCTGCTCGGAATCTCCGAGCATGAGTTCGCCACCGCGCAGCAACAGTACGAGCGGCGTATGGAGCTGGACGAGGGCCTGCGCAACTGGGTCGCTGAGCGCGACGCCGGTGAGTGTCTCGAGGAGTTCGCCCGCGCCGAAGTCGTGGCCTCACGGGTGTTCGACGCCGCGGACATCGCAGCCGACCCCGTGTACGCCGAGCGCGAGGACATCATCACCGTGGATGACCCCGATCTCGGTCCGGTGCGTATGCAGACGGTCATCCCGCACTTCCGCCGGCACCCCGGCCGGATCTGGCGGACAGGGCCGGCCCTCGGGCAGGACAACCACCTCGTCTACGGGCAGTGGCTCGGGCTCAGTGCGGACGAGCTGGCCGACCTGGAGAAGAGCGGTGTCATCTGAGGCGTACTCCAACAGGTTCCCCGATGTGGACCCGGCAGCGGCAGACCGGCCCCCGCTGCGTTCCCTGCTCTTCGTCCCCGGAAACAGAACCGATTGGCTGCCCAAGGCCCGGGCGGCGGGCGCCGACGCGGCCATCCTCGACCTGGAGGACGCGGTGCCCGGCTCGGGCAAGCTCACCGCCCGAGCACAAGTGGCCGACGCCATCGCGCGGGCCGGTGCCACGGCAACCGGCCAGGCGGCACGGATGGCACTGTTCGTGCGGGTCAACCCACTGGACGGCTGGGCGGGGGCCGATGAACTGCGCGCGATCGTACGGCCCGGGCTCGCCGGGATCGTACTCCCCAAAGTGCGCTCCGTGCAGGACGTGGAGCTCGCCGACCGGCTGCTGGGCTGGTGCGAAAAGGAACAGCGCCTGCCGCCAGGACGAGTCGCCCTGGTGCCCTTGCTGGAGACCGCCCGTGGCCTGCGAGAGGCCTACGACATCGCCCGAGCCGCCCCTCGCATCGCCTACCTGGGTGCTCTCACCGCTCCCGGCGGTGACGTGGAACGCGCCGTCGGTTACCGCTGGAGCCCCGGGGGGACCGAAACAGTGGCACTGCGCTCGCGCGTTCTGCTGGAGGCCAGAGCGGCAGGAGTGCCCTGCCCCGTCAGCGGATTGTGGACGCGCGTCGCCGACCTGCCGGGCTTGCGTGCCTTCGCCGAACAGAACCGCTCCCTCGGCTACGAGGGAATGATGGCGATCCATCCTTCCCATGTCCCCGTGATCAACGAAGTGTTCTCACCCGGGCCCGACGAACTCGTCCGCTTCGCACGGCTGATCGCCGCGGTTGAGGCGGCGCAGCAGAACGGCGCAGGCGTTGTGGCATTCGAAGGTGAGATGGTCGACGAGGCCATGGCCCGCACGGCACGCCTCGCTCTTGAACGACACGGGGCGAACGTTCGCGTGGCTCACGAACTCCCGCCGTCCGGCCCCTGATCACCCGGCTGGCGTGTCAGACAGTCGACCGAATTCTCCCGGATATGCCCGGCACCGGCCGAACCTGGTTCCGCGGCCGTTCCCGGGTGCCCCCGCGCCTAGGACGACGCGGTTGGTGTCCTCTTCCAGGAGGACGTACCAAGTGGTCATGGCAGGAGCTTAGGGCCCAGGGCCGCTACAGGCCCATGTCCCGGCTGTGGATGCCTTCCAGAGGCTCTGGGCTCCACCAGGTGGTAGCCAGAGGCCATCGAACCCGTCCGTAGGCCGCGGCCCTCGAAGGACCCCGGCCGTGCCAGGGGCGGGCCGCCGTCCTGGCGGGCACTTGCTCAGGTTCGCACCCTTAAGCGGATCCCCCGGTTCTAGGCCGCCGGATTGCTTCCCATCGTTTCTCAGCGGACTTTGGGCGCTTTCTTAAGGGTTCTTGAAGATGACCTTTGATCAGAGGTCTCCGCCCCGGCCTGGTTCTAGGCTCTCGAACACCCCCCACAGGTCCGGTGGCCGCGATCGCGGCCACCGGATTCGGGGCCGAGTCAGCCGACCGACAGACCGAGGTGTCCTGCATGGGTTCCCGCCGAGCCGCTCGCCCGTCCCGCTTCCACGCCCGCCCTCGCAGTGGGCCGAAGAGGCGCGGTCCCGCGCTGGCCATGGGAGCCGTCGCTGTGATCGCGGGAGTCGGGATCACCGTGGCCGTCCTCAGAAGCGACGACGGCGACGCGTCGGACCGGGTGGTCGCGAACAGCGCAGACAGGACACCGGGCGTCGGCGCTTCCGGTGAGGCGGCGCCGCTCGCCTCCGTTTCGGCGAGCCCGAGCAGCACGGCGAGCAACACGCCGAGTGCGAAGCCGAAGGAGAAGCGGAAACAATCGGCGAGCCCCACCCCCCGTGAACGGAAGACGACCCTCCCGGTGTCGAAGGCACCCGCGGGGACGGCGGCGAAGAGCAGCGGCGGCGGGTCGGCGAGCGGTTCCGGCGGCACCCGGCCGGGCAGCACCGGCTCGGGTTCCCGATCGGACTCCGGGTCGGGTTCCGGGTCCGGTGGCGGACCCGAGGCGCAGGTGCTCGCGCTGGTCAACAAGGAGCGGGCTGCGGCGGATTGTTCACCGGTGACGGCGAACGACCGGCTCACCCGGGCCGCCGACGACTACAGCGACGTCATGGCGAGCAGCGGCGTGATGTCCCACACCGGCCCCGACGGCTCGACGATGACGACCCGAGTCGAGGCCGCCGGGTACCGGTGGTCGACCCTGGGCGAGAACATAGCCCGGGGTCAAGCGGATGCGGCCTCGGTGATGAAGTCCTGGATGAACAGCCCCGGACACCGGGCGAACATACTCAACTGCTCCTTCAAGGAGCTTGGCGTCGGCGTCCACTTCGGCGACGGCGGCCCCTGGTGGACGCAGAACTTCGGCGCCGGTCGCTGACCCCGCTCACCGCACCCCGCCGCCGGTCCCGCCCGCGTCGGCCAGTACGAAGGACACCCGCACCCGGGCGCCGCCCAAGGGCGCCCGGGTGATCGTCAGTTCACCGTCCGCCGCGCGGGACGCCCGGGCCACGATGTCCAGGCCCAGGCCCGTCGAGCCTGCGACGCTCACCCCCCGAGTGAGGGCTGCGCCGGGGTCCGCTACGCCCGGTCCTGCGTCGTCGACGGTGAGGAACACGTGACGATCTGCGCGCTCGACGCGCACCGCGAAGGCGGTGCCCTCCGGGGTGTGGCGGAAGACGTTGCCGATCAGGGCATCGACGATGGCGGCGAGGTCGTCCTCGGGGAAGGCGACGGGCACCAGTCGCGGTGTGAGGGAACGTTCGCAGGGTCGTCCTTGCTTGGTGGCGAGGACCGACCAGAAGTCCAGGCGCATGGCGACCACCTCGGCGACGTCGCATGCCTTGGCCCGGCCCGCGCCGGCTGCCGCACGGGCCGGGCGGGCCGGCGCCAGCGGGGTACGGGCCGCGGCGATGATCGCATCCAGTTCGCTCTCCAGCTGGCCGGCCGCCTCCGCGACCCGACGGGCGCTGGGCGTCGACCCCATGCGGTCGGCCTCCAGGTAAAGAGCGGTCAGCGGGGTGCGCAGCCGGTGTGAGAGGTCGGCGACCAGCTCGCGTTCCACGGCGAGCAGGTCCAGGACACGGTCGGCCATGGTGTTGAATGCCGCGCCGGCCTCCTGCAGTTCGGGCGGCCCGTCGGGGCGGACCCGTACGTCCAGGTCGCCCGAGCCCAGAGCCAGCGAGGCGCTTTTGAGACTGCGTGAGGAGCGCACGACGCGGGCGCCGAGCCGGTCGGCGACCAGTACCGAACCGCCGACCAGGCCCAGCGCGAGCAGCGCCATGACGCCCCAGGAGGCGGCCACGCCCCGGGTGAGGTCGCGTGCGGGTACGAAGGCTTCCACGACGGCGACCCGGTCGCCCTGCAGGACGACGGGCTGGAGGTAGACCCAGCCGCCGGCGGTGTCCACGGTCAGCGTCTCGCGCCGGCGCACGGCCCGCTCGAGTGCGTCGGCCGGCGCGTGCGGGGTGCCGACGAGGCTGCCGTCGGGCAGACGTACGACGAGCTGGTCGGAGGAGCCGAGTTCGGAGACGGCCTGCTGGACGTCGGTACGCCGGGTGGTGAGGGCGAGCACCGGAGACAGGGCGGCCGCTCGCTGTTCCGCGGCGGTGGTGGCCCGGTTGCGTGCCTGCTCGCGCACGAGGAGGGCCAGGGGAATGAGGAAGGACAGGGCCACCATCGAGGTGACGGCCAGGGCGATTCCGGCGAGGGCGCGCCTCATGGTGAGCTGACCAGCTTGATGCCCAGACCGCGAACCGTGCGCAGATAGCGGGGCTTTCGCGGCTTCTCGCCCATTTTACGGCGCAGTGCGGAGAGATGGACGTCGACGGTCTGGTCCTCGACATAGGGTTGCTGCCACACCTCGGTGAGGATGCGCCGGCGGGTGATGACCTGGTCGGCGTGGGCGGCGAGGTAGGCGAGCAGGTCGAACTCCCGGCGGGTCAGGGACAGCTCCCGGCCCGCCAGGTGTGCGGTGCGGGCGGTCGGGTCGATGCGCAGGTCTGCCACGTGCAGGACGGGCCGGCGGGCCGGGGCTGCGCCGGCCGGCACGGAGCGGCGCAGCACCGCGGCGAGGCGGGCGGCGAGCTGTCCGCCGGAGAACGGTTTGACCAGGTAGTCGTCGGCTCCGGCGTTGAGCAGCCGGATGATCTCGCTCTCGTCGTCACGGGCGGTGGCGACCAGGACCGGCACGCGGGAGATGCCGCGGATCATGCGCAGCACGTCGAGGCCGTCGAGATCGGGCAGTCCCAGGTCCAGCACCACGATGTCGGGCGGGCTTGAAGTGATCTCGCGCAGCGCCTCAAAACCCTGGTGGGTGGTCCTGACCGCGTAGCCGTGCCCTGTCAGGACCTCGATCAGCGCAGTCCGGATGACTGGGTCGTCCTCGACGACGAGTACAGAGGCCATGAAGAGGCACGTTAGCCGGTCCGTCACTATGGTGCCGTGTCCCGGCTTCTGCGCTACCTGTTCATATGGCTGGCCTGTACGGCGGCCAGTGTCACCGCTGTCATCCTCACGATTCACTTCGTGGTGGGGTCGACCCGGCCGACCGCGCCGGTCGCACAGTCCGCGCCGAGTGCGCCGAGTGCGCCGGGCAACTCCGCGCGGCCCGGCCCCACCACCGCCACCCCCTCCCCGAGCCCGCCGGTGAGCAGCCGCACGCCCAGCCCCACGGCCCCCCGCAGCAGCGAGCCGGCCACCGGTCCCAGCCCGACACCGACGCCCACGCCGACACTCACCGGCCGCACCCGCGCCCCGGAGGCGGCCGGGGCGGACAGCCCGGGATGCCAGGAGGGCGGTGCCGGCGTGTACACGGTGCCGTCCCAGGGCGGCAAAGCCACCGTGCGGTTCGGCGACGGGGCGGTGTGCCTGATCTCGGCGGTGCCCAACCGGGGGTTCACGGTGAGTACCAGCCGGACCGGGGCGACCACCCTGACGGTGACGTTCTCCGCGAGCCGGCACCGCTCCGAGATCACCGCCACCACCCAGCCGCAGAGCCGGGCCGATGTCCGCGAGGTGTCGTGGTGACGCCCCGGCAAGTGACGTATCCGGGGTCGGCAGGCTCGTCAGACAGACGTGAGAACACCGGGCGTGGCCATCCCCTCGGGCAGGAGTGCGTCGCGTGTGACCGCCGTCAGTGCCGGTACCGCACCGGCCTCGGTCCGACCATCACCGGGTGAAAGGCACCGGGAGGTCTGGTGCCGGCGGCCTGCGGGAGCGTGGAGCGCGCTGGAGGACCGGGCCGTGAACGCGGACGCGGGCGTGGCGGCCCGCAGCAGCCGGTAGGGCGGTGAGGGGCGCCCGGTGTCACAGCGGGCGCCCCTCGTGGGCGCTCAGGGACGGGCACCGGGCTTGCTGACGACACCCCAGGCGGCGCGGGCGCTGACGATCTCCCCGTCGTCCCGGGTCTGCCCGAGGTAGGCATAGCTTTCGGGATCGAAGAAGATCTCCTGCTTGCCCTGCCAGCCCGAGGGCGTCTTCTCGGCGTAGGTCACGCTGACGCCGATCGCGGTGCGGCCGAGCGGGTCCTTCACGCCGGTCGTCACGCGGGCACCGGGGATTTTCGCCAGAGCCCGGAACAGGCCCGCCTGGACATTCGGCGGGATCAGCACCGACCGGTACAGGACGTCGATCTCCCGCCAGTCACGCTGGGCCCGGGTCTCCCCCGTGATGGAACCGATGGCGTGCTCCTGGCGGATACGCTGCATCATGCGGTCAGGGTCGTCGGGCAAAGTGGCGAGGAAGCGGTAGAACTGCCGCTGGGAGCGGTCGTCGTAGCCCTTCTTCTCCCCCTTGTCCTCCTGGTTGGGTCCGTACCAGACCTGCAGCTTGTCCGGGTCGAAGTCCGAGACGTCACCGGCGGGAGGAATGCCGGGCAGATTGGCGTGCCCGGTGCCGTCCCAGCGAGTCCACTCCTCGCTGGTCTGCGGCTTGCCCTGGACGAAGACGGTGCTCTTGTCGTACAGCCACTGCTTGGGGCCGGGTTCGGTGCGGTCGTGCTTCTCGACGGTCGCGGCGGCCAGTTCGAGGGCGTCGGCGGAGGCGCCGGCCGACAGCACGCGGGGGCCCTTGTCCGCGGAGGCGTGGGTGCTGTCCTGGGGCAGGGTCGCCACGATCCCGGCGGTCACAGCGAGGGTTGCTGCGGTGGCGGCGCCGGCCAGGATCATCCGGCGCGCGGGCAGGACGGCGCGCCCGCGGCGGGTCTCCTGCCCAAGTGCCGCGGTGAGCCGGGCCCGCGGCCCGGCGAGCCGGCCGGCGTCGGGAAGGGGTGCGCCGGCGCGCAGCCTGCGCAATGCAGAGAGCTCGTTCATACGGGGTCACCTTCGTGGATGCGAGCTTCGATGAGGGCGCCGCCGGCCGCTCCAGCCGGGCCGGCAGCGGTGCGCAGCTTGCGGCGGGCTCGGTTGAGGCGGGAGCGGACCGTGCCGACGGGAATACCGAGCGCTTCGGCGATCTCCTGATAGCCGAGATCGGCCCAGGCGAACAGCAGCAGGACATGCCGGTCCCCCGCCGACAGACGGGCCAGCGCCCCCGCCAGCGGGCGGGCGGCGGCCTCAGCGGCGAGGCGGTCGTCGGCCGAGTCGGTCCAGCTGTCCGCGACCGGATCATGGCCGGTACGGGCGAGCAGTCTCAGCGCCTGGACCTCACGCCGGCGGTGCCGGCCGATCTGCTTGGCGGCAATGCCGTACAGCCAGGGCCGTACCCCGGCACGGGCCGGGTCGAACCGGGCCCGGATCCGAAACGCCGTCAGGAACGTCTCAGCGGTGACGTCGTCGGCCGCGTCCCGGCCCAGGCGCCGGGCGACATACTGGTGGATCGCCGGGGCGTGACGGTCGAAAAGCGCCGCGAAACGCTCGGGTTCCTCGAGTGAGGCTGCGATGAGCTCGCCATCGCCGCCGGCCGGGTCGCTCATGGACAGTCCGTCCGCTGGTCGGGTCGGTAGGTGTCACGGTGGTAGGTGTTCATACCCTGTACTTGCCGCATCGCGGCGAACAGGTTCACGCCACCGCCTGAGGCGCCTTACGGCTTGCGCGACGGCTTGCGCGGCCTCCCGCAGCAGCACAACCCCTACGAGCGCCCCCTTTCCCACCTCGCCTCCCCCGCCCCCCTCTTTTTGCAGCACGGCCGCCCATGATGCGCCGGAGACCAGGTGACAACAGTGAAGTCCGACAGGTGGTATTCGTGGGCCTCCCGCGCTTCGCGCCGCCCGGGTGGCCACCGCCCGCGGCCGGGGCCACTGCCCCCCCCCCCAGCGCAGGTCGAGCGGTCGCAGACCGATCAGTTCAGGCGGGAAAGCCGTGATCCACCAGGAACTCTTCCGGTCGACCTTCTCGTCAAGGCAGAAACACCGGAAGGTCATCCCCGAGCACGCGCGGCGCCTCCTCGGGCAGGGCCGGCTCCGTGAGCAGGCCCAGCAGTCGCGTCCGGCCCCCCTCCAACCACAACCACTGGCAAAGACGTTGACCGGGGACGACCACCCAGCTCGACCGCGACCGCATGCTGCCACTGCTTGCGCGGCACCATGCAGGGCCTGATGCGGCACTAGGACTTGTCCGGCCGATCATGTGACTACTCCGTTGTCGTGTCGTTGATGTGGGCATGGGGCGGGGCGATCTGACAGATGCCGAGTGGGAACGGC
>NZ_JNXI01000040.1 GCF_000717055.1 Streptomyces iakyrus
GCTGGAGGGCGTCCTCGCCCACGAGCTGTCCCACGTCGCGCACCGCGACGTCGCGGTGATCACCATCGCCTCCTTCCTGGGCGTGATCGCCGGACTCATCGTCCGCTTCGCCTTCTACTCCCAGCTGTTCGGCGGCCGCAGCCGCGACCAGAACACCGCAGTGGCGCTCGCCCTGGTCATGGCGGTCTCCGCCCTGGTCTACGCGATCAGCTTCCTGCTGATCCGGGCACTGTCCCGCTACCGCGAACTGGCCGCCGACCGCGCCGGCGCCATGCTCACCGCGAAGCCCTCCGCCCTGGCCTCGGCCCTGACCAAAGTCACCGGCGACGTCGCCCGCATCCCCACCCAGGACCTGCGCACCGCCCAGGCGTTCAACGCCTTCTTCTTCACCCCCGCCCTCGGGCCCGGCACCACGGTGGCCAACCTGTTCTCCACGCACCCCACCCTGGAACGCCGCCTGGAGGCGCTCGCGGAGATCTCCACAGAGCTGGGCGAGACGGCATGAGCACGGTGAACCGGAACCGACAGAAAGGAGCTGATCGGCGTGGGTTTTCTGGATGTCCTGTTCGGGCGGAGCAAGCCGGTCAAACCTGACCTCGACCAGCTCTTCGGCCTGCCCTCGGCGGCGATCACCCTTCAGGCGGCCGTCGGCTTCACCTCGACGGGAACGGGCTCGGTCTGCTTCGCCAGCATCGAAGGCGGCGCGTTCGCGCAAGTCCAACGGGACGTTCGGGCCCTGCTGGACGCGGACCCCGAACGCAGCGGGATGCCCGTGGAGTTCAGCCGCGACGACTACGGCTACTCGTGGCTGCTCTCCCGCCGCGACCCCGACGACCTGCCGGCCCTCGTCAACGACCTGCACGCGGTGAACACCGCCCTGCAGGACAGCGGCTTCGGTCCCCAGCTGCTCTGCTCCCTCGTCACCTTCCGTGACGCCGAGCTCCGCCCCCTCGCACTGGTCTACCTCTACAAACGGGGCACCTTCTACCCCTTCGCGCCCCTGCCCGGTGAGAAGCGCGACAGCCCGCTCGAACTACAGGTCAAGGCCATCGTCAAGGACGACCTGCGCCTCGAGCAGGACCTGACTCGCTGGTTCCCCCTCTGGGGCGCCCCTGGCCTGTGACTGCCCGATGAGACTCGGTCCGTGGGTCAGGGATGCCAACCTGATGACCGTCAGCGCCTCGGGGTGCACACCCCCCGTTCAGGAGGACGACGGGGCAGCGTCTGACTCCCGGGGCAACCCCGTCCACAGTGGCGGGACCGTCCCGGATTCTCACCCGGTTACTGCTCACCGTCGACGCGATGTGGCGTTGTCGTCGCAGGTCACGACAGCCTACTAAGCAAATTAGCGAGCGGGGCCCGCTTCAAGTAGATCGCGTGGGCAGCATCACAGGGTGACGGAATACCCCTAGGGGGTATAGTGTTGGCATTGGCCGGGAGAGGCAGGGAAGCGGCGTCCCTCCCGGAAACGACCCACGCATCCAGACCCCGAGGAAGAAGCCATGACCACCGAGACGAACACCACCGAGACGGCCGCCGGCTCCTGCTGCGGTTCCTGCGGCTCCGGCACCACGGTCGACGTCCAGGGCGTCGGCGTCACCACCGTCTACAAGGTGTCCGGCATGACCTGCGGCCACTGTGAGGGCGCGGTCTCGAAGGAGATCTCCGAGCTGGACGGCGTCACCGCGGTCCAAGCCGTCGCCAAGACCGGTGAGGTGACCGTCACCTCCACCGCCCCGCTCGACGAGGAGGCCGTACGCGCCGCCGTCGACGAGGCGGGCTACGAGCTCGTCGGCCGCGCCTGACAGCTCAGCCGGGGTCCACGACGGCTCCGGATACGCGAATTCCTCCCCGCGCCGGGACGTATCGCTCCGCTCATACGGACGCTGTGCGTCCCGGCCTCCCCCTGGAGATACGCACATGACCAGCACGGCTCCCGAGAAGGCAGTCCGCGACACAGCGCCCGTACCCACCTCCGAGATCGAGCTCTCCATCGGCGGCATGACCTGCGCCTCGTGCGCGGCCCGCATCGAGAAGAAGCTCAACCGCATGGACGGTGTTACGGCGACTGTCAACTACGCCACCGAGAAGGCGAAGGTCTCCTACCCGGATGGCATCGAGATCGCCGATCTCATCGCCACCGTAGAGAAGACTGGGTACACCGCCGAGGAGCCGCCTCCGCCCGTGCCCGCCACCGCCGATGAGCGTGCGGGCGAGGCGGCTCCGGCGGCGGACGGTGAACTGCTGTCGCTGCGGCAGCGTCTGTACGTGTCGCTGGTGCTCACCGTGCCCGTCGTGGCGATGGCGATGGTCCCGGCCCTGCAGTTCGACAACTGGCAGTGGCTGTCGCTGACCCTGGCCGCACCGGTCGTGGTCTGGGGCGCCTTCCCCTTCCACAAGGCCGCCTGGACGAACGCCCGCCACGGCGCCGCGACCATGGACACCCTGGTGTCCATCGGCACGCTCGCCGCACTCGGCTGGTCGCTGTGGGCACTGTTCTTCGGACACGCCGGGATGCCGGGCATGCGGCACGGCTTCGAGTTCACCATCTCCCGCGGGGACGGCTCCTCCTCCATCTACTTGGAGGCTGCGGCCGGTGTGACCACCTTCATCCTCGCCGGGCGCTACCTGGAGGCGAAGTCCAAGCGCAAGGCGGGGGCGGCACTGCGGGCGCTCATGGAACTGGGCGCGAAGGACGTCTCGGTTCTACGCGGGGGCAAGGAAGTACGCATCCCTGTCGCGCAGTTGGCCGTCGGTGACCGCTTCGCCGTACGGCCCGGGGAGAAGGTCGCCACCGACGGGACCGTCGTCGAGGGCGCGTCGGCGGTGGACGCCTCCATGCTGACCGGCGAGTCCGTGCCGGTCGACGTGACCGTCGGCGACGCCGTGACCGGCGCGACCGTGAACGCCGGGGGCCGAATCGTCGTCGAGGCAACCCGGGTGGGCTCCGACACGCAGCTCGCCCGCATGGCCAGGCTCGTCGAGGACGCGCAGAACGGCAAGGCCGAGGTGCAGCGCCTCGCCGACCGGATCTCCTCCGTCTTCGTCCCCGTGGTCATTCTCCTCGCCCTCGGCACCCTGCTGACCTGGCTGTTCGTGACCGGGGACGCGACCGCCGCCTTCACCGCCGCTGTCGCGGTCCTGATCATCGCCTGCCCGTGCGCGCTGGGCCTGGCCACTCCGACCGCCCTCATGGTCGGCACCGGCCGGGGCGCCCAGCTCGGCATCCTCATCAAGGGCCCCGAGGTCCTGGAGTCCACCCGCCGCGTCGACACGATCGTCCTGGACAAGACCGGCACGGTGACCACGGGACGGATGCAGCTGCAGGACGTGTTCACCGCACCAGGCGTGGAGGAAGGCGAACTGCTGCGGCTGGCGGGCGCGTTGGAGCACGCCTCGGAGCACCCGATCGCCCAGGCCATCGCCTCCGGTGCGGCCGATCGGGCCGGAAACCTTCCGGTGCCGGAGAACTTCGAGAACGTCGCCGGCCTCGGGGTGCAGGGCGTCGTCGACGGGCACGCGGTGGTTGTGGGCCGCGAGAAGCTCCTGAAGGAGTGGGTCATCGAACTGCCCACGGAACTGGCCGAGGCCAAGGCCGCCGCAGAGGCCGAGGGCCGCACTGCGGTCGCCGTGGCCTGGGACGGCGAGGCGCGCGGTGTCCTCACGGTCGCCGACGCCATCAAGGAGACCAGTGCGGAAGCGGTGGCCGAACTGCGCCGGCTGGGCCTGAAGCCCGTGCTGCTGACCGGCGACAACCAGCTCGTCGCCGAGTCCGTGGCCAGGACCGTCGGCATCGACGAGGTCATCGCCGAAGTCCTGCCCGAGGACAAGGTGGACGTCGTCAAGCGACTGCAGAGCGAGGGCCGTACGGTCGCGATGGTCGGCGACGGCGTCAACGACGCGGCCGCCCTCGCCACCGCCGACCTGGGCCTGGCCATGGGCACCGGCACGGACGCGGCGATCGAGGCCGGCGACCTCACCCTCGTGCGCGGCGACCTGCGGGTGGCGGCCGACGCGATCCGCCTCTCCCGCAGGACCCTGTCCACCATCAAGGGCAACCTCTTCTGGGCCTTCGGCTACAACGTCGCAGCCATCCCGCTCGCCGCCCTCGGCATGCTCAACCCGATGATCGCGGGCGCCGCGATGGCGTTCTCCTCGGTCTTCGTGGTGACCAACAGCCTGCGGCTTCGGTCCTTCAAGTAAGCGCGTCGGCAAGACGGTTGACTGCGGCGCCCGGCTCTTCCAGCCGGGCGCCGCGCCGTTGGGTCGTCTCGGGGGCCCTGTCCACTCAGTCGCCGAGTGTGTCCAGGAGGTGCCCCACCTCGGTTTTGAAGGCGTCCGGGCGTTCCAGCATGGGCATGTGGCCGGTGCGTTCGAGAATGACGGTCTCCAGCGGGGCGGTGGCACGCGCGCAGCCTCCCAGCCGAGAGACGGGTGAGTAGTCACTCGCGTAAGCAACAGTGCGCGGGGGCGGGTGGATGGACACTGGGCATCTCCCCTGCCGACGCGCCGAAGGATGCGCGCACGGGCAGGCGCCTCGGAGGACGTGTCCACCTCCCCTGCCCGTGCGCGCGGCATGTGGGGTGAGACTGCGGGAACACCGGTCGGTGCCACCGCTACTCCTGGCGCCCACAACCGGCGAAGGTGAGTCTACGGACTAGCCTGCCACCAGCCGCACAGGTCCGGCACGAACCATGCGCCGCCACTGAGGCGCCGGCCGCCACAAGCTCCCCGGCCGGGATCACGTACGCAGCAGTCGTTCGATGGCCTGCGACGCCTCGGTGACCTTGTCCCGGGCCACCTCTCCCCCGGCCACCATGGCTTCGCGCACGCAGTGGTCCAGGTGCTTCTCCAGCAGCTGCATGGCCACGGCCTGGAGACTCTTCGTGGTCGCCGCGACCTGCGTGAGCACGTCGATGCAGTACTTATCCTCCTGCACCAAGCGCTGCAGGCCACGAACCTGCCCCTCGATACGACGGAGTCGCTTGAGGACGGCGTCCTTGTCGTCGTGGTAGCCCGGCGGCGCCTGGTCGACCTCGACTTGTTCCACTTGCTCCATACCCCCCAAGGGTATTACGTCGCGGTACCGAAGGGAAGTGGACGCACCTCCGCGCCGCAGGCCCAGGGCCCGGTCACCCATCGGCAGCTACGCCGTGACCGCGGGTGCCTCCGCCAAGTCCCGGCAAAATACGATCTCGTAAAAGACCTTTCGGTAGAGCTTTGCACTAAGTACCTTCCGGATGCCGGTCAGTTGGTGACCGGCATCACCTCGTTATGGGCCGGTAACCCCGGCCGCACGAGTGGGAGGTCAAGCATGCGCAAGGCCCACAGACGGACCGGCGTGGGCGTGCTCGCGGCGGCACTCTTCGCCACGACAGCTCTCGCCGGTTCCTCACAGGCACATGACGGCGTTTCAGCGACCGACGGCGCCATCGACAACGCTGCGGCCACACACGGCCACGACCAGCACGGCGGCAGCGAAGGACACCTGCCGGCCACCCAGAAGAACGTCCGCCTGGTCAGCAAACTCAAGCTGAGCAACGTCGTCGAGGGAAAGATCGCCGACGTCGGCGTCTACAAGGGCTACGCCTACCTCGCCTCCTGGGGCGGCGTCGGCTGCGACAACACCGGCGTGTACGTGGTCGACATCCGCAAGCCCAGCAAGCCCAAGGAGGTCGGCTTCATCCCCGCCCCGGCCGGCAGCGCTCCCGGCGAGGGCATCCAGACGGTGCACCTGTCCACGCCGTCCTTCAACGGCGACGTACTCGTCAGCAACAACGAGATCTGCGGCGAGACCGGCTCCGGCGGCATGAACATCTACGACGTCACAGACCCCACCAAGCCGAAGACGCTCGCCGAGGGCGTCGGCGACTTCACCCTCGAGGGCGAGACGACGGAGACCGCCCGCCAGATCCACAGCGTGTTCGCTTGGGACGCGGGCCGCAAGGCGTACGCCGTGATCGTCGACAACGAAGAGGGCACCGACGTCGACATCATGGACATCACCGACCCGACCAAGCCGCAGCTCATAGCCGAGTACGACCTCGACGAAACCTTCCCGCAGATCCTCCAGGCCGCCCCGGACAACCTCACCGAGGTCTTCCTGCACGACATGGTCGTCAAGAACATCCGCGGCCGACAGGTCCTGCTGGCCTCCTACTGGGACGCGGGTTACGTGGCGCTCGACGCGACCGACCCCAAGAACCTCAAGTACATCGGCGACACGGACTTCACCAACCCCGATCCCGAGGGCACCGCGGCTGGGCGTGACGTGGCACCGGAAGGCAATGGCCACCAGGCGGAGTTCACTCTCGGCAACCGGTATGTGATCGGCGCCGACGAGGACTTCGGCCCGTACGCGCTGTCGGCACGCAACCTGGACGACGGCACAGCCATCACGGCCGGCCAGGGCATCCCGCTGGAGACGGGCAAGAGCATCACCGGCGACACGGTGTACGTCGGCCTCGGTTGCAACGACAGCCCTGCCGTCCCCGCGGGCGACCCGGCCGCGGTGGACATCGCCGTTGTGGAGCGAGGCGTGTGCACCTTCACTGAAAAGGTCGCCAACGTCGAGGCGGCGGGCGGCTACGACGCCATCCTCGTCTTCAACCGCCCGGGCTCGGACGCCTGCGACACGCAGAGCGGCATGACCGTCGAGGGCACCCTCCCGACCTTCGGCGTCGCACCGCGCGGGCAGGGCTTCGCCGTCTTCGACCAGCCGTACAGCAACGACGACTGCCTCGCCGGCACCGGTCCCGCCACCCTGCCGGTGGACATCGGCACGAAGGGCGACAGGCTCACCTTCTCGTCGTACTTCGACGGCTGGGGCTATGTCCACCTCTACCGCAACAAGGGCGGGAAGATGACCGAGCTGGACACCTATGCCATCCCGGAGGGCCAGGACCCCGCGTACGCCTCCGGCTTCGGTGACCTGAGCGTCCACGAGGTGGCGACCTCGGGCGTCCGGCCCGACCTGGCTTACTTCTCCTACTACGCCGGCGGATTCCGGGTCACGAAGATCAAGAACGACAAGCTCGTGGAAGTCGGCCGCTTCATAGACGAAGGCGGCAACAACTTCTGGGGCGTCGAGACCTTCAACTCCTTCGGGAAGGAGTACGTCGCGGCATCCGACCGAGACTTCGGGCTCTACATCTTCCAGTACACGGGACACTGAGGTGATCTGAGCGCGGCGGGGTCCCACACGGCATCAGAGCCAGAGGCGGGGCCCCGCCCGGCGCGCACCTCATGCAAGGTCCACGGGGTCGGTCCGGTCCCCTCGCCAGGTCGACAACGGGAGAGCTTTCGGCCCCGCACGTCAGCCAGTAGCCCTGGAACAGTCACCGGACACGACGAGGCGCAGCCTCAGGCACAGGCCCAACATCCTCTTGAGCAGGACGATTTCGACCGACCCCACACCGCACACCGATCGGCAGGGGCGACTCGAGGGAGTCAGCGAAAGCTCTCCGATACGCATAAAGGAGAGCATACCCCTAGGGGGTAACATGACGGCGTCCTGGCCGATTGGGGAGCGGGCTCGGAGCGCAGGGCCCCCTTGCCGTCAGAGGGCCGCTCACCGTCATGCGGCGCCCTCGCCCTCACGTAGCTCCTGCGGCCCGGGCAGCGCGATCCACGGCGGCGCCAGATCCTCCACGTACTCCCGGAAGTCCCGCTCCTCCTCCGGATCCGAGAGATCGAAGAGCGGACTGAGCGGCCAGACCGGGCGCCCGTCGACCCACGGCACGACCGTTTCGAAATCCCCCGGCACGGAACGAAGTTCGGCCGTGCCCTCCCGGGGCAGCCAGTCGACCAGGCGAGAGCGGAGCGTGCCCGGCACGGCTTCCAGCAGGGCGAAGGGGCGGTTCTCGCCCTCGGCGAAGAACACCAGCTGCGGCGGCGCCTTGGCCGGGTCCTCGGTGTCGGGCAGCAGCAGATAGTCGGCCGTCCTGGTCTCGGCGCCGCGGGCGGCCGCCAGCACGCGGCGCATGACCCGCGAGCCGGACACACCGCACCACCCCATGCGGATCAGCGCGGCCGCCGCGACCCCACCACTGATCCACAGCCCGCGATCGAGGCCCGAATCGCCGGGGAGGCGGGCGGCGGACGGAGACTCCACGGCGTACTCGACGGTGAGCCAATCACCTTCGCCTGCGGCGGGTTCGTCCCCGTAGAAGAGGTCCGTGGTGACCTTACGGCCGTCGGCCGTACGGAAGGTGACCTCGGCGTCACTGGGCACGAGCCACGGGGAGAGCGGGAAGCCGTCGTCGTAGCGAATGGTCACGGTGGCCCGCGCGGTCGCCGTCTCGGAACCCCACAGCTGCAACGCCGTCGCCCACCACCAGCCCGAGAGACCCGCCGTGGCAGCGAGGACGAAGAGACCGCCCCAGGAGACCCCGGACGCCAGCGCCAGCCGCCGCAGCCGCGGCGAGCGCCACCACCCCGTGGTACGGATGTCGGGCTCGGCCGGTCCCGGGCGGGTGGCTGCCGCCCCGCCGTTCAAGCGTGAGGTGAGCCAGCGGGAGACGGCGGCTAGATGGGCACGATCCAGTACGTCCTCCGAGCGGGCGTCGCCACCAGCGAGCGCCAGGACCGGCTTCCCCAGGGGCACCGGAGCGTCCCGGTCGGCGTCCCGGGTCCCCGGCCCCGATCGGGACGGGACATCGGACCGCCCGCCCGCCGCACGAACCCGGAACACGATGCCCGCCGCCGCGAGGCCCAGGAAGACCGCCGTGCCGCCACCGAGCACCCACGGAGTGATCCCACGGTCGAATGCCTCGCCGCGCAGCGGCCCGGCTGGTGCGGTGACCTCCAGGGACTGGCCGGCCTCGACAGCACGGTCGTCGCAGTCGACCCCTGCGCTCTGCCGGGTCCCGTCCCAGGGATCCCGCCAGCTGACCTCGCAGACGTACTCCTCGGTGCCCGTGACCGTGGCCCGCACCGTCGCGCCGAAGCCGTACGCGGAGAGCAGCACCCCCGCGCCGGCCAGCCCGAGCACCCCGGCCACGACGCTCCACCACGGGACCATGGCGGCGGCCCTCCGAAGGGCGGACGGCTCCCGGCTCGCCGGGCCGTCGCGCAGATACCGGCGCAGCGCCCGCAGCCGGGCGACATCGCCGAGCGAGGCGGTCGCGGTGCCGACGAGTCCGCCCGTGCCGGTCACCACCAGGCCCAGCGTCAGGATGAACGGCGAGTCTTCGAGGTCGGCGGCCTCGCCGCGCACGGGCCACGGCCGGGCGGATATCCGCAGCGGATCGCCGGCCCGTTCATCGCCGTAGCAGTCGACGCCCGCCGTACGCGTGTCGCCGCTCCACGGGTCCTGCCAGCGCACCGAGCAGACGCCGTCGCGCTTGGCGGTGACCTCCGCGGTGACGGACTTGCCGAGGACGAAGGTGTGCAGGCCGAAGAGACCGAGCAGCAGTGCCGCCATCAGCGCCAGCGCGGCCGGACGGGGCACTCTCAGCGCCCGCCGCGCGGAGAGGCGGAACGCCTCGTGCGGCGGCCTGGTCGCCGATCCGGCGGCCGGACCCGCCGGCTCGGTGAGCACGCCCGCCAGGAACGGCACCGCCAATTCCGGAACGCGCAGGCGCAGCACGGCGGCCCCGTCCGGCGGCCCGTAGACGATGGTCACCTGCCGCGCGGCAAGCGACCCTTCGTGAGGGAATCCCCGGAGGGGGACCGTGTCCAGCACCCGCCCGCCACGGGCCACCGGGAACGGACCGCGCAAGTCGTCGACGAAGTACGGCGGACCGTCCCCGTCCGGCACCCACAGGTCACCCTTGATCGGCCGGGCCGGCCAGGACTCCCCGTCGCCCGCCAGCCTGGCCCGTATACCCAGCGACCCCGCGCGGCCCGGGCCGGGCCACAGCGGTCGGTCCCGCCAGTCCGCCAAGGCGTTCGCCAGTACGACGGCCAGACCTGCGCAGACCATGAACACCAGATAACCGACCACCGTGACCCACCCCTCGCTCCACAGGCAGGATCGAGCCACTCGGCGATCCGCTGTGGCGAATATACGAGCGGCGGCAGCACCGAGTGCGGCAGGGCTCCCGGGGATGGCGGAGACCCCCGCTGAGTTACTTCCGCCGCACTGGACGTGCGGACCCGTCCTCGCCGCGGGCTCTCCGTATGGCCGTACGTCGACGGCGGCGGCATCCTCGCCCCCACCATCGCGTACAAGCCACCCGCCCTCCGAGCAGGCGTCGGCCTGAACACGCCCGCCACACGCGGTGGGATCACAGCCCCGGCCACCCTTCGGTGCCCCCGGCTGAAGGAAGCCCGAGAAGTACACCTAAGCTACTTAGCAGCTTCTCGCTATTGGTGAAGGAGAGACAGCCGTGGCCCCAACGGCACCCCACACGCAGTCCGCTCCCATGACGTCACGGGTGGAGTGGGGCGCCGGCCGGGCAGAGGCACGTCCCCGAACGCGGCGGCAGGCTGCGGGTGTGATCGCGGCCGCTCTGCTGCTCGCCGCGTGCGGGACGAGTACGACATCTGGTTCCTCGGACGCCAAGCAGGCAGCCGGCTCCGGCAGCCAGCAGGGGCTCACCCAGTACCCGGCAGGCAAGCGCCCCATGGCCCCCGACCTCAGCGGCAAGACGATCACCGGCGACCGGCTGGACCTGGCCGACCTGCGCGGCAAGGTGATCGTGCTCAACGTGTGGGGGTCCTGGTGCGCGCCGTGCCGCGCCGAGGCGCCCGATCTGAAGAAGGTGTCCGAGGAGGCATACGACCTCGGCGTGCGGTTCGTCGGCATCGACACGCGCGACAACGACGCGGCGGCGCGGGCCTTCGAGCGGAACTACGGCATCACGTACCCCAGCTTCCGCGACCCCGACGGAAAGCTGCTCCTGCGCTTCAACGGCCGCATCCCGCTCGCGGCGGTCCCCAGCACTGTGTTGATCGACCGCGACGGGCGTATCGCCGCCCGCGTGATCGGCGCGATCACCTATGCGACGCTGCGCGAGCTGGTGAAGGATCTCGCCGCGGAGGAAGCGCAGAAGGCGGAGAAGAACGGCGGAGGTACTGCCAAGTGACGCTCGCCGCCGGTGTCGGCGAGACGGTCCTGGCGGGCCCGCTCGTCCTCGCCCTCCTCCTGGCCCTCGCCGCCGGAGCCCTGTCCTTCTTCTCGCCCTGCTGCCTTCCACTGGTCCCGGGCTACCTCTCGTACGTCGCCGGCATGTCCGGCGCGGGTGCCGCCGATGCGGCGAGGCGAGCGGCGCGCTGGCGGGTCCTGGTCGGGTGCCTGCTGTTCGTGGTCGGTTTCGCCGCCGTCTTCACCAGCTACGGCGCGCTGTTCGGTGGTGCCGGCGCCGTGCTGCTGGCGCAGCAGCGCACACTCGGCATCGTGCTGGGCTCGCTGACCATCGTGCTCGGCCTGGTCTTCGCGGGGCTGCTCGACAAGCTGCCGCTGGCCGGGTTCAGCTGGCGGCCCTCCTTCCGGCCCGGCGCGGGCCTCGCGGGGGCGCCGCTGCTCGGAGCCCTCTTCGCGATCGGCTGGACACCGTGCATCGGCCCTACGCTCGCGGCCGTCCTGTCCCTGGCGGCGGACAGTGCGAGCGCCGGGCGCGGGGCCGTCCTGTCGTTCACGTACAGCCTCGGCCTCGGCATCCCCTTTCTGCTCGCGGCGGCATCGTTCGATGGCGCGATGCGGCGCTTCGCCTGGGCACGGCGGCACGCACGGACGGTGATGCGAGGCGGCGGAGTCCTGCTGGTGGCAGTGGGGATCATGCAGGTGACCGGCTGGTGGGGGCAGCTGATCGCCGAGCTTCAGACCCTCATCACCGGCTTCCAGCTCCCGCTGTAATGGGCCCGTCGCGCGAGGGGCAGGCCGGTCCCCCACCCGGAGAAACCGCCGAGCCGACCGGCACGGGCGACTCTCGTCCATTGGCTCGCACCAGGCAGTTTCGCTTGAGGCCCTTCAGGCCGAAGGACCCGTGCGAGAGCGCCGCACATCCTGCACAAGCGCGTAGAGCGCGCTCAGGAAGATCGCAGCTCCGGCTCCGATCCAGACAGCCGATGCCCCGGTTCTGTACTCACGAATGGCAAGCATGAGAAGCGCCATGCTGACGAGGACCCCGAAGACCGAGATCAGAATGCTGATGCGGTGAGCCACATGGACATCATCAACGACGAACCCGCTCAGCATGAGTGATCCAAACGAAACGGCCGTCGCCGAGAAGCAGCGCGGGAAGGACGACGCTGGCGAGGCCCGAACCCGGGGTCACAGCCCCGGCGCCTGATCCCGGAGGGTTGAGCCGGACACCGGTTCCGCCGGTTGCGGATCCTCCCGTTGCAGCAACCGCATCATCCTCCGCGCCTGGAGGGGGTCCACCGGCAGCGCGTGCGCCGCGAACCAGCGGGCCGCTTCAGGCGCCGGCGACGGCTCCACGAACTCCGGTCCGGCGAAGTCGTCCAGGGGCGGGTCGTACACATACCCGGTCACCACACCGCGCCGCTCCAGACGGGCTACCAGCGTGTCCCGATCGCGCACCATCAGGGGTACGCGGAACAGCGGCGGCACATGGCGGTCCTCAACCCCCTCCGCGACCGCGCCACGCACACCCGCGGCGGCCCATACCGTGCCGCCCAGCAGCCTCGTCCCCTCACGGCGCCGGGACAGGTCCGCGTCCAGGCCGCTCATCCGCCGCCGCAGCGCGCGCTGCAGTACGCGTCCATGGTCCCTGCGGTATCCGTGCAGATCGACTCGCACCCAGCGGTCGAAGGCCCCAAGGTCCGGACTGTGGCCCGTCGTCACCCGCAGAAGGCGTTCGTGCAGCTCCATACGGAAGTGTTCGCGCTCCAGCAGCCCCAGGGCGCGCATGGTCTCCCACACGGGCCGGACCAGATGAAGCCGCTGTACCGCGGCGCGCGCGATGGGGCGCAGGGCGTTTGCCAGGTCCTGGTGCAGTTGTCGCGGCGTCAGCAGCTCATCACGCAGGTGTTCAAGCGCCTTGCGGTCGCCCGGATCCTCCGGAGCCAGGAATCCGCCGCCGGTCGCCCCCGCGTGCTTGCCCAGGCTGAAGGCCGCAGCGGTTCCGAAGGTGCCGATCGGGCGGTCGCCCAGCGCCGTACCGATCGCGTGTGCCGCGTCCTCCAGGAGAGGAATGCCCATGCGGTCGCACCGCCTGCGCAACTCGGCCGCGTCGTCCGGCATCCCGTACAGGTTGGTCGTCAGAACGGCATCCACGCTGCGCCAGGTCGATGCCGGTACCGCGCGGATGTCGATGTTGCCGTCCCGAGGGGACACCGGCGCCATAACGGGACGCAGCCCCGCCGCCAGCACGACGAACAGCATCACGTCGTCGTTGACCGGCGACATCAGCACGCTTCCCCCGGGAGGGCACCAGCGACGTAGTGCCAGGTACACACCCAGTCGACACGACGGGACATACACGCACTCCCGGCCGAGCCGCTCGCGCATCAGATCCTCGAGGGCACCGCCGGCCGAGAGCGACGGACCCGATGACTGTCCTGACCCCACGGCTTCCCCCCTTTCCGTCGGTGGCCCCCGAGACTTCCCCGAGGCGCGGAGTGACGCGCGATGGCCAGATCCCAACCGGTGATCGCCCGTGCGGGGTCCGGCGGAGGACGCGATGCCACACTAAGTAAGTTAGTAGACTGACGCAAGCAAGCCAGCCCACCCCGGACGTAACAGTCCCGCAGCCACCTTCCGCGCATGGATATCGGGAGACTGGCGCCAACTCCCCCAACTATCTAAACTTCTTAATAGCTTCCGTGGGTTCGGCGAGCGATCCACACCCCACCGGGAGGGGCCCCATGCCTCAGGTTCTGTATCCGCTACTCCTCCTGGCCTGCCCGATCGGCATGGGCCTGATGATGTGGTTCATGATGCGAGGAGGCTCGCACGCGCTGCAGCGAAACGACTCGGCATCGAGCCGGGCCGAGCTTGACGAGCTGCGCAGGGAGATCGCGGAGTTGCGCGCCGCGCAGAAGGACACGCCGCAGCCTTTGCGGAACTGAGCCCGGGAGCGACAACAACCCCATGGCCACGGCAGCGGCAGTGACCGCTGCACTGCCCTTCGCCGCGACCCTCTACGCCACGGCCCGCACGGTCACCTCGCACCAGAGCTGGCGCCCACCTCTCACCCCCGCAAGGGAAGGCGCGCGCCTCACTCGCGCAGACCGCACCGCCCCCGGACCAAATGCCCAGCAATGCGGCCCGGACGTCGCACCTCCGCCGCCCACGCCCACGAAACTCACCGTCAACTTCACCAGTCACACCGCAACCAGCACGCGAGCGACATCGAGAGATGCACTTAGCGACCAAGCCGCCACACGGCGCAATGGGCACGGCAGGCTGGCACGTACCCCTCCCCCCATCTAGCCTACTTAGTAGAAGCCGTGCAGCGGTTTCGATGAGCGCTCCACAGTGCACCCGGAGGCCCCTATGCCTCAGTCCCTCTATCCACTGCTCCTCCTGGCCTGCCCGATCGGCATGGGCCTGATGATGTGGTTCATGACGCGCGGGGGGCTGCACACATCACGGCGAAGCGGCTCGATCGACTCACCCGCGACGCACTCCGAGCTGGACGAGCTGCGCAAGGAAGTCGCCGAGCTGCGCGCCGCACAGAAGGACACACGCGAAACCTTGTGAACTGGGCCTTGGTCCCATGGCCGCGATAGCGATACTGATCGGCGGCCTGCTTCTCGCCGCGATCTTCTACGACATAGCTCGGCTGGTCAGCACATACCAGAGCCGGCGCCCTCCCCTGTCCCGTATCAGGGGCAGGCGCGCGGCGCTTGAGGATGAGGAGCGGTGGTGCGCCGGCCTACTGCTGCACGGACGGATCGACACAGCCTCCTACCAGCGACGCATGACCGGCCTTGCCCATGGCCAGCGCGTCATCGAGCCTCGGCCCCGCCATTCTCGCCATTGATCCATCGATCAAGCCCTCATTGCTACTAAGGCGATTAGTGACTTAGCATGGCCGCCAGACGCCGACCGGAGACGTCCCTAGGCGCCCCCCGTCCGCCGGGCCCTCCGGTCGGCGGTCCGATCCCGAGGAGCAGCCCCATGCGCACCTGGCCCGCCCGCAGATGGGTCGTGGCAGTAGCGGTGACACTGATCGCCGCACTCGTCATCGGCGTCCCGACGGGCGTCGTACCGACCCCCTTCTACACGCGGATGACTCCGGTGTTGTGGTGGAACTACCCGGTGTGGCTGGTCAGCTCCGCGCTCGAGGGGCTCCTGGTGGCCACGTACGTCCGCATCGGCCCGGCCGACGTCCCCGCGGCCGGGCCGCCCGAGCGTCCCCGTACCGTTCGCGCCCTCGGCGCGGGACTGCTGTCGGCCTTCGCGGTCGGCTGTCCGATCTGCAACAAGCTCGTGGTGCTGGCCATTGGTGTCAGCGGCGCCCTGTCGTACTTCGCGCCGGTGCAGCCGGTGCTCGCCGTGGCGTCGGTAGCCCTGCTCGTCCATGCGCTGGTCCGGCGACTGCGCACCGCGAACGTCTGCGCAGTGCCTTCGTGAGGGCCGGTCCTCCGCGCGTGCCCCGCCCCAGTGCGGCCACGCTCCGTTCCTGGGCAGCGGCCTCCACCGGTGGACTGCTGCTTTACGCCTCGTTCCCGCCGGTCGGATGGTGGTTCCTGGCCCCGCTCGGTCCGGCTCTGCTGATCATGGCGGTGCACGGGCGGCGCGCCCGGTCCGCCTTCGCCGCGGGCGGGATCTTCGGCCTCGCCTTCCTCGCCCCGCTGATCATCTGGCTGGCGAACCTCGGCCTGGTCCCGTGGCTCGCCCTCACGGCGGTCCAGGCCCTGTTCTTCGCGCTCGCCGCGATGCCGCTGCCCCGCTTGCTCGCGCTGCCGGCCTGGCCGCTGTACACCGCCGCGTGGTGGGTGGCCCTGGAGGCGGTACGTGGTCGGGCCCCGCTCGGCGGCTTCCCCTGGGGACGACTGGCCTTCGCGCAGGCGGATGCCCCCTATGCGGGCTGGGCCGCAGTCGGCGGCGGCCCAGCCCTCTCCTTCGTCGTCGCGCTCCTGGGATCACTGCTGGTGTACGGCGTGACGGAGTGGCGCGGCGGCCGTCGGCACATCAGCGCGGCCGTGGGCCTCGGCTCGGTCGCCCTGATCACGACACCGGTCGTCCTCCCCACCCCGGGACCATCCGGGCCGAGCGCCGTGGTCGCCGTCGTCCAGGGCAACGTCGAACGCGAGCGCACGCTGGAGGAGCAGGCCCGAGTGCGCGGCGTCGCACAAAACCATGCCCGTGAGACCAAGGCCCTGGCCGACGCCGTACGTCGCGGCGAGGTCCCACGTCCGGACGTCGTCCTGTGGCCGGAGAACTCCCTCGACGGCGATCCGGGACGCAATCCGGAGCTCGGCTCGCTGGTCGCCGACTCGGTCCGGGAACTGGACAGCCCCCTCCTGATCGGCGCCATGCTGGAAGCCCCCGGCGACCGGGCCTACAACGCCGGCCAGCTGTGGCTGCCCGGCCAGGGCCCGGCCTCCTGGTATGCCAAGCGCCAGCTCGTCCCCTTCGGCGAGTACATCCCGGCACGCTCGCTCCTCGGCGGTCTCGGCGCGCTCCAACTCATCCCCCGCGACCTGCTGCCGGGCACCTCGACGGCCCCACTGGAGGCGGGGCGGGCGCGGCTCGGTGACGTGATCTGCTACGAGATCGCGTACGACGACCGGGTCCGCGACACCGTACGGGCGGGCGCCAACCTCCTCGTCGTCCAGACGAACAACGCGACGTACGAGCGCGGCATCCAGGCCGGGCAGTCCGAGCAGCAGCTCGCGATGGCCCGCATCCGCGCGATCGAGTACGGACGCGCGGTCGCCCTCGCCTCGACGAGCGGGGTCAGCGCCATCGTCGGGCCGGACGGACAGGTCATGGACCGGCTGGGGACCTGGCGTGGCGGTCACCTGGTGGAGCGCGTGCCGCTCGCTTCGCAGCTCACCCTCTCCGAGTGGCTCGGCGTATGGCCCGAGGTGCTGCTGGGGGCGCCCGTGCTCGTCGGGCTCCTGCTGTTCGTACGGCGCGCCCGGCGCGTTGCCGTCCCGCCCACGACGACCGACGGTGGGTCCGAGCATGACCGGCAATTTACTAATCTACTTAGCTGAATCGCCTATAGTGCGGATATGCAACTCGCCGCACTGCCCAGCCCCTCGACCGGAGTCCTGTACCTGGGTCCGGTACCGCTCAGGGCGTACGCCTTCTGCATCATCATCGGCGTCTTCGTCGCCGTCTGGCTCGGCACGCGCCGCTGGGTGGCCCGCGGCGGCAAGAAGGAGACGGTCGCCGACATCGCCATCTGGGCCGTGCCCTTCGGGCTCGTCGGCGGCCGCATTTACCACGTGATCACCAGCCCGGACGCGTACTTCGGCGAGGGCGGCGAGCCCATCAAGGCCCTGTACGTCTGGGAGGGCGGCCTCGGCATCTGGGGCGCCATCGCGCTGGGCGGCCTCGGCGCCTGGATCGCGTGCCGCCGCCACGGGGTCTCGTTCCCGGCGTACGCGGACGCGGTCGCGCCCGGCATCGCCATCGCGCAGGCCATCGGGCGGTGGGGCAACTGGTTCAACCAGGAACTCTTCGGCCGCCCGACGACCCTCCCCTGGGGCCTGGAGATCTCCCCGGACAAGCGACCTGAGGGCTACGCGGACGTGGCGACGTTCCACCCCACCTTCCTGTACGAGTCGCTGTGGGACGTGGGCGTCGCGGTACTGGTCATCTGGGCCGGCGCGCGCTTCGCCATGGGCCACGGACGGGCCTTCGCGCTCTACGTGGCCGCGTACACCGCGGGCCGGTTCTGGATCGAGTACCTGCGGATCGACGAGGCGCACCAGTTCCTGGGCCTGCGGCTGAACAACTGGACCTCGGTCGCGGTGTTCGCCGGCGCCGTCGCCTACCTGGTCATCTCGGCCCGGCGGCGCCCGGGCGTGGAGGACATCACGCAGAGGGACACCGGGGCGGATGCCCCCGCAGCGGAGAAGGCGAGCGCATGAGCGACAGCAGCAGCATCAAGCACAACAAGGTCAAGATCGGGAGGGTGCACACCCGGTCCGTGCCGAACAGGATCTTCGGATGGTCCCTGTTCTGCCTGAGCCTGGTGGTCATCGTGGTGAACTGGATCGAGGAGTTCAGCGACCTGGAGGTCCTCCCCGGCGGTCACTCCGTTTTCTACCTGGCGGGCGGTGTGGTGGCAGCCGTCATCGGGCTCTGGCGGGCCGGCGTGATGGACGCGAAGTCGTAGGCGCTTCTCGCCGCATGCCCGCTCGCGGCCATCCCGACGCGTCGGTGCTCCGCTGCCCGAGCATGTGGCCAACTGGGTGGGCCGGTCGGCACGCCGCCAAGGTACGGGCCAGCTGGGGCGGAAGGTCAGGCCGCCGGTTCAGCGCGGTCGAGGTCGCGGCTGCGCCTTCGTATCAGGAACGGTCGACAGCGCCCTGACCCGATCGCGCGGGCGCCGAATCTCTGAGGGCGATCAAGAGGAGCTCCGCCGCATTACTCCAGCCCGGCGAGCGCATGGCGCCCTGAAGGCGTGACCGCTCGCACGTCGCCGATCCACGATCAGATGTGGTCAGGCCGTGGACCAGCAGGCGGACACCATGGAATATGGAGGAACCGCCCGGCGAAGGAACATCTGCCCCGAGCTCTCGACTCCGTTGAGCAGAGGACACCCCGATCCGGAGACTGACGAACAGGCACAAGGAACTGGCTGCATGGGGCACGTACCGGGTCGAGGTCGCCGCACGGTGCACATACCCGTGCCGGGAGCGGACGTCGGCGTACGGCGTCGTCCACTCTCGGTTCGGATGCCTCACCCGGCTCATGGCGCCGTGGCGGCTGCCATCACCGGTGCGGAGGCGGTGCGGTGATCCCGGACGTCAGAGCGGCTGCGGCCCATGAGGCGGCGCGGCGGCGCACCTTCGCGGTGATCAGCCATCCCGACGCGGGCAAGTCCACCCTCACCGAGGCTCTCGCGCTGCACGCCCACGCCATCACCAGGGCAGGGGCGGTACACGGCAAGGCGGGTAGGCGTCGGGTGGCCTCGGACTGGATGGAGATGGAGAAGGCCCGCGGCATCTCGATCACCGCCGCCGTGCTGCAGTTCGCGCACCGCGGGTGCGTGCTCAACCTGCTGGACACCCCCGGCCACGCGGACTTCTCCGAGGACACCTATCGCGTCCTGGCCGCGGTGGACTGCGCGGTGATGCTCATCGACGCGGCCAAGGGCCTGGAGGAGCAGACCCGCAAGCTCTTCGACGTCTGCCGCCACCGCGGCATTCCCGTGATCACGTTTGTCAACAAGTGGGACCGGCCCGGTCGTGAGGCGCTGCAGCTGCTGGACGAGATCGAGCGCGAGTTCCGCCTCAGGCCCACCCCGGTCACCTGGCCGGTCGGGGACGCCGGGAATCTGCGCGGCCTGATCGCCGTACGAACGCCCGGTCAGATGCTGCGCTATACCCGCACCCTGGGCGGAGCCCAGGAGGCCGTCGAGGAAGCGATCCCGGCCGAGCAGGCAGCGGCCGAGGAGGGCACGGACTGGGACCAGGCGGTGGAGGAGCTGGAGCTGCTGCGGGCCGCCGGCGCCGTGCACGACCAGGAGGCGTTCCTGGCGGGCCGGACCACGCCGGTGTTCTTCGGCGCGGCCATATCCAACATCGGCGTACGCCTGCTGCTGGAGGCCGTCATCGACCTCGCCCCGCCCCCGGGGCCGCGGGAGCTGGCGGGCGGCGGCACCCGCCCCGTCGACGCGCCATTCGCGGGGCTGGTGTTCAAGGTGCAGGCGAACATGAACCCCGGGCACCGAGACCGGATCGCCTTCATACGGGTGTGCTCCGGCGTCTTCGAACGCGGCATGACCCTCACGCGCGCCGCCACCGGAAGACCGTTCGCCACCAAGTACGCGCACAGCCTGTTCGGACAGGACCGCTCCACCGTCGACATCGCCTACCCCGGCGACGTGGTCGGCCTGGTCAACGCCCACAGCCTTCGGGTGGGCGACACTCTCTACGCGGGCCAGGCCGCCGTCTTCCCGCCCATCCCCTCCTTCGCACCCGAGCACTTCGCCGTCGCCCGGCCCGTCGACGTCAGCCGCTCCAAGCAGTTCCGACGGAGTATCGCCCAACTGGACGAGGAGGGCGTGGTGCAGGTGCTCGTCTCCGATCTGCGCGGCGAACAGGCCCCCGTCCTGGCCGCGGTCGGCCCGATGCAGTTCGAGGTGGTCACCGCCCGGATGGCGGGCGAGTTCTCCGCCCCGGTCAGGCTGGAGCCACTGCCGTACCGCCTCGCACTGGCCACCGATGCGGCCGGCGCCGAGGCGCTGGGCCGTTCCCGGATCAGGGGCGAGGCGCTCACCCGCGTCCGCGACAAGGCCCAGCTCGCCCTCTTCCGCAACCACTGGCAGGCCGACCTCCTCCAGCGCGACTTCCCCGGCGTCCGCCTGGACCAGCTCATCGCCGCTCACGGCTGACTCATCACGGTCCTGGCCAGGGCGCTCACCGGCACCGCCTTCCGGCCGGCCGCCTCGACGCTCATCGGCTGCCGCACGGACTGACCGCAATCCCCGAGACCACCCCGGGTGTGCGCAGGGCCCGCTCCGCAGCCCGCCTACTGCCGCGCCCGCAGCGTCACGCGAGCGACGCCAGGGCCGCCTGCAGCCGGGCGGCCGCTTCATCGGCCACCGGTTTCAGGGCCTCCAGCCGGGTGAGATCGACCATGGACTGCGGGTCCAGCACCTGGACGACGGTCCGGTCGCCTGCGCTGCGGACGACGACGTTGCAGGGCAGCAACAGCCCGATCGACCGGTCTGTCTCCAGTGCCCGGTGAGCGAGCGGCGGGTTGCAGGCGCCCAGGATCAGGTAGTCCTCCATCTCGGCGCCGAGTTTCGCACGCAGCGTCGCCGTCACGTCGATCTCGGTCAGCACACCGAAGCCCTGCTCCGCCAGTGCGGTGCGCACCCGCTCCACGGTCTCACCGAAGGGCGCCGCCACCTCGACCTTCATCCGGTCGTACGCCATGTCCGCTCTCCTTTCCTGCGCCGAATTGCCCGGGCAGACGTGCTCGAACCCGAAATACCCGGGTGGGTATTCATGGCGAGAGGCTACATCTGAAGGCGCGGCCGTCGCGGCGGGGCGGCGGCAGTGGGGTCGTATGGCCCACCGCCGCACCCCGGAGGGCCCTGCCGCCCAACTCACCGGCGTCGCCGGCACGCCCGCCTCCGCTCGCACTCCCTGTCACTCAGACCTGCAGGCGCCGGTACGCCGCGGCGCCGATCAGGTAGTGGTCGGCGCGCCAGATCCGGTGGTGGCCGCCGGTCACGAAGCCGCGCTGGCCGGTAACCAGCGCTTCGTGGCCGGCACCCCTGAGCACCCGAACCAGGACGCCACTCGCCGCGCCGAGACCGCACCGTCCCAGCAGCCCTTCGCCGTGCTGTTCGGGTGTTCCGACTCCCGGCTGGCCGCCGAGATCATCTTTGACCGAGGTCTGGGCGACCTGTTCGTGGTGCGCACCGCTGGCCACGTCATGGGCCCGGATGTGCTGGGCAGCATCGAGTTCGGCGTGGAGGTGCTGGGCTGCCCACTGGTCGTGATCCTCGGGCACGACTCGTGCGGCGCGGTCGGCGCGGCGTGCGCCGCGCTGGAGGACGGCGTGACGCCGACGGGTACGTCCGGGACGTCGTCGAGCGGGTGACCCCCAGCGTGCTGGCCGCCCGGGCCGCCGGACGGGTTGAGCCGGAGGAGATCCTCGCCGAGCACATAAGGCACACCGCCGACCTGCTGCTGGACCGCTCCCGAGTCCTCGCCGACAAGGTCGCCGCCGGCCAGACCGCCGTGGTGGGCCCGCGCTACCGCCTGGCCGACGGCAGTGCCCAACTCGTCGCCGCTCGCGGCCTCGACGCGGCTGTGCCTACGGCGTCCTGACCGCCGCGGCGCAGCCCCCCCCCCCCCAGAAACTGTCCAATATCCACTGTGAGTGAGGGGAGTTGGGACGACGGCCGACTCAGACGCCGATGGCGGCTGCGGCCAGACACGCTCATGGGGCCGACCGGTGGCCGACCCCATACTGGGGAACGGCGGCGATCCCGAAGCTTGGGTCCAAACCACGAGTCACGAAGGACGAGTACCAGGACACCTGCCTGCGCAAACGAAGGCGGCCCGGGACAACCAGAGCTATGCCCGTCCGGGCCGCCTTCACCGGCCGATTCAACCAGGTGAGTGGGCCAGACAGCACGTGACCGTGGAGCCGGGTGTCCCGACCCCACGACTGAAGGAGGTGAACCTGCGGCCTCTCGCCAGTACCGCGAGTTCACACAAAAAGGGTGAGTACCGCGGGCTGAGCCGGGCAAACACGGCCCGCCACCCGGATCACTGCCTGATCGGGGTCGCAAACATATGCACGAGATTTCCGGTATTACTCGGCCGCTGTCCGTCCCTGCGCCTAGCCTGACAGCGACAGAAAGGGCTGGTCACGATGGGCACCCGGGTCAGGCAGTGGACGTTTCTGACCAATCACGCCCGAGTGCTGCTGACCATCGCCCGCGACCCGACCGCCCGGCTACGCTCCATCGCCGCCACCTGCCGGATCACTGAGCGCGCCGCCCAGAAGATCGTGGCCGACCTGGAACAGGCCGGCTACGTCAGCCGGGAACGCGTCGGGCGGCGCAACCAGTACGTCCTGCACCCGGACGGAACCTTCCGGCATCCGGCCGAGGCCGGACTGCCCGTCCGCCTCCTCCTGGAGATCTTCACCAGCCGCGAAGCCGACGCCGAACAACCACCGTCACGGTGATCCGCCTATGCCCGCTCATCCACGCTGACCAGCCCGGATATCCCGCAGCGAAGATGTGGGAAAGCAGCTCAGCAGGATCTGCCGCGGTCGGCCGTCAGGGGACGGGAGGCACAGCGCGGGTCAGGGGTCCCACGTCTCCGTATAGGGCGGCGTGGAGTGCAGCCGCGAGTTCGCGGGCTCGGTCTTCGCTCCGTAGGCCGTGCATCATGAAGTAGATCGGTCCTGCGTAGGCGTCCAGGTCGACCTCACGGTTTTCGACCAGGCAGGTGATCGCGGCCCGGACCGCATCGTTGACGGCATCGTCGACAGCGTGGCCGGAGCCGGCAGTGAGCGTGTCCGCCTTCACGATCCACCGCTGCCGTCTTTCGGACTCGATGGCGACGAACACAGCCTGCTGCGCCATGGCCGTCCGGTACGCGTCGTGGAAGGCGTCGGTGCCGGTGGCGTCCGGAATGAGGTGGGCGGGGCAAGGAATGGGCAGCAGCTGCACGAGGGCATTGTGTGCAGAGGAGTAGATAAATCGCGTCCGGTGGCGCGAGAGGTCCACCGTCGGTGCTGGTCACGCGGTGGGCCGGGGCCCCGCGGCGCGGCGCAGCCGGTTGGCGATCGCCAGGCCCAGCCCCTCCTCCACCGGCAAGGAGGCGAGGATGAGGTCGCACCCCCGCTGGTCGAGTTCGCGCAGGAACCCGTACAGCTCGCGCGCGTAGTCGGCCAGGGACGCTGGGACATCCACCATGGCGTGCGCCTTCACCGGGGTGACGGCGAGGGACGGGGGGAGAAGGACGCCGACCTGATGCCCCTGCTCCTGCGCGAGCCGCGCCTCGTCGACGACCTTCTCCGGCTCGACCAGGACGACCCGCGCGGACGGCGCGTAGTGCGACGGGTGCTGGCCCGGCACCCGGACCTGGCTCGTGGACGGGACCTCGATCGGATACCCCAGCACCGCTTCGAGGTCCTCGCGGGTCACTCCGCCGGGCCGGAGGATGGCCGGGGTCTCACCCATGACGTCGACGATGGTCGACTCGACGCCGACCCCGCAGGGACCGCCGTCCAGGACGAAGTCGACGGCATCCCCGAGCTCCGCCCGGACGTGGTCGGCCGTGGTGGGGCTCACCGAGCCGAAGCGATTGGCGGACGGGGCGGTGACACCGCCGCCGAAGGCCGACAGCAGCGCGAGGGCAACGGGGTGGTCGGGCACACGCACGGCCACCGTCTCCAGGCCACCCGTGGCTTCCAGGGGCACCCGCCGACCACGCCGCAGGACCAGCGTGAGCGGCCCCGGCCAGAAGTGCTCAGCCAGCAGGCGCGCCGTCGCGGGCACATCCTGGACCCAGTCGCCCAGATACTGCGCGCCGCCGATGTGGACGATCAGCGGATGGGAGGGTGGACGTCCCTTGACCTGGAAGATGCGTGAGACGGCAGCGGGGTCTTCGGCGTTGGCGCCCAGTCCGTAGACGGTTTCGGTTGGGAGGGCCACCAGGCCGCCGGCGCGCACCATGCCCGACGACATGCCCGGCATGTACTGGACCGCCCCGAGCGCCGGTGGCATGCCTGACCACTCCAAGGGCGATCCTGGTCGTCAACCTGGCGGGCGGCGTTGCGGCGCCCGCCATCGGGCTCTGGCGGGCGGGCGTCATGGACGCCAGGTCGTAACCGAGGGAGACCGTGCACACACTCTGGCCAGCACAGCTCCCTTGTGTGGAGCGGCCCTGTCGACAGGGCCGCTCGTCTGCCGCTTGGGGCCGACCGGCCCCAGCGTCTCCACAGCGGCGTTCCCCGCGGACCGCCGACGAACGGCCGAGGTCACATCCGCGTCAACCGGCGCATGGCGAGGGCGAGTTCGTCGAGCCTCGCGTCGGCCTCCTCCGGGTCCGAACGGGCCGCCGTCAGCAGGCAGTTCCTGGTGTGGTCGTTGAGCAGACCCAGGGCGACCTCCTGGAGCGCCCGGGTGACGGCGCCGATCTGGGTGAGGACATCGATGCAGTACCGGTCCTCGTCGACCATGCGCGATACGCCTCGCACCTGGCCTTCGATCTTGTGCAGCCGGGACAGGTGATCGGCCTTCTGGCTGTGATAGCCCGGCGGTTCTGATACCCGCGGGCGGAGGCCGCGACCGGGGGCTGTGGTCATCGCCGTGCGCCTCCTCTCCGTCTCTCCCGTGTACGAGGTGCGGATTCCATCCTGACCGTGGATACCCCCACCACGTAGGGGCCTGCTGTCCCGTCCGCGGGGCCGACAGGCCCCTGTCTGCGGTACCGCGCGCGACACGAGGGCGGGTGGTTACCGCGCGTTTCGGCGTCGCCCTCGTCCCGGCCGCGTTTTCCTGCCCCCACTTGTCCGGAACCACCGCGAACGGGAGGACCGGCCCGTCTCGATGCCGGAGACCGTGGCGCTGCGGACGGCTAAGGAGGAACCCCCGGCACGGTGACCGGCACCCAACGGGCGGAGTCCTCGTGATGGGGCCGTTCGACCTATTACTAAGGACCTTAGCGCCATAGCATTCGCGGCCTGCGGGGACCACGGTGGATGTGTCCGCACCGGCCAGGCAAAGGCTCTGATCACAAGAGCCACAGCCCGCCGGCGGCCCGGCTCGAGAGCGGAGACGGCCATGTCGACACTGATCGGACTGGCGCTGCTGGCATGGATCGCTGTCGACACCGTACGGCGCGTCGTCGCCGCGCGGGGCCGTTGCGGCGTGCTGCTGGCCCGGCTCGGAGGCCGGCGTGCCGGCGATGGCGCTGCCGAATGTCGTTGGGTGCGCCTGGTGTTGGCGGAGCGGATCGATCGCGCCGCCTATCGCCGGGCGATGGACGAGCTCGCGCACAAGAGCCGCCAGCCCGATGTACGCACAGTGGCGATCCGTCGCGTACTCGGGGCCCGGGGACAGACGAGATGAGGCGCGCGGGGCCGTCCGGCCCTCCTGACAGAGGACCTTCGGCCCTCCCCTAGGCACGCTCAGCCCCTGCCCACCGGCCAACAACAGGCTCAGCCTGGAAATAGACCACCCGTACCGGGTGGAGGTATCCGAGACGAAGCCAAGGAGGCGACGTCATGACGAACGACAAGCGTCCGCTGTACGCACTCGCCGCAGCGATCGGGATCGTCGGGCTCGTGGCCCTGGGCGTGCCCATTGGGACGATCGTACTTCTGGCCGTCCTGGCCGCCTGCCCGCTGATGATGATCTTCATGATGCGCGGCATGCACGGTGGAGGCATGCACGGCGGACACGACCACACGGACGAGTCCACCGACCGAGACCGCGATCCGCTGCGCAAGCACGATCAAGACGGTCATCAGCACCCCTACGGCCATGGCCGCTCATAGCGCGGGATCCGGACCACCGTCGCCCCCGCCACCATGCGGCAACAGTGAGAGAGGCGCCATGACTGCCATGGTGGCGGTGCTGATCGGCTCGCTGATCCTGGCCGCCGTGGTCTACGACATCGCCCGGCTGGTGACGCCGAGTGAAAGCCGTTGCCCGCCGCTGGCCCGGATCAGGGGCCGTCGTGCCGCCCTGGAGAGCGCCGAGATGTGGCTGGTCGGACTGCGACTGCACGGCCGGATCGACGCGACCACTTACCGCACGAGGATGCACGGCCTCGCTCTTGGCGAGCGCACCCCAAGGAGGACGTGATGGCTGACGCCGCATACGGCCTGTGGCCGCTGGTGGTGCTCAACACCCTGCTGTTCATCGTCTTCGCCGCGAGCTTCTTCCATCCGAAGAGCAAGCGGGACTGGCGGGCGATGGGCGCCTACAGCGCCTTCATGGTGGCGCTGTTCACCGAGATGTACGGCACTCCGCTGACTATCTACCTGCTCGGCAGCTGGCTCGGCTCCCAGTTCCCGCTGCTGAAGGACACCCACGCCGGCGGGCACCTGTGGAACGATCTGACCAACTGGCAGGGTGACCCGCATCTGAGCCCCTTCCACCTGGCCAGCTATGTCGGCATTGCCGTCGGCTTCTGGTTGATCGCCGCCGCGTGGAGGGTGCTGCACGACGCCGCCCAGCACGACCGCCTGGCCACGACCGGCCCGTACGCCTGGGTGCGCCACCCGCAGTACGACGGCTTCCTGCTCATCATGATCGGGTTCCTGCTGCAGTGGCCCACCATCCCCACCCTGATCATGTTCCCGATCCTGGTGTACGTCTACGCACGGCTGGCCCGCAGCGAGGAGCGCGAGGTCGCCGAGAAGTTCGGCGCCGACTGGGACGCGTACGCCGCCCACACACCCAAGTTCTGGCCCAGGTGGCGCACCCGTCCGCCCGCGCCGCGCAGTGGCCCGCCGGCACGGCACGAGCGCCACACCACCGCACGGAGGTGAGGGACGTGATCGCTCTCGTCTGGTCCCTGATCGCTCTGCAGGTGCTCGTCGTCGGACTGTACGCCTACCGTCTCATCCGCCTCGGGCACCTGGGCGCCCCGGCCGAGGTGCACCCCGTCGGCCGTACCGCGATTGCCCTGGTTGCCATCTGTGCGGCCCCGGTGCCCGCGCTCCTGGCGATCGACGCCCCCGCCGCGGCCTGGGGTCTGTGGGGAGTCGGCTACACCTCCGCCGCGCTGGTGCACGCCTTCGCCGACACGATGCGCGACATCCCGTCCCGCACGTCAACGGGCACTGCCTGAGAGGCACATCCGGGAAGCCGAGGAGGGAGCCATGAGCCCCGCCACACCCGTGTCGACCGCCTACGCATCGTCGACGCAGCAACTGCAGTCCGTCCTGACCGCCACCGGGATCGAGAAGGCCTACCGGCGCGGCGTCTGGCCGGCCAGGCGCAGCCTGACGGTACTGCGAGGCGCGGATCTGTCGCTGGCCCACGGTGAGGTCGTGGGCCTGGTCGGGGAGAACGGCTCCGGCAAGAGCACCCTGATGAAGATCCTCGTGGGCGCGCTGCGGCCGGACGCCGGCACCGTGTCGTACGACGGCCGGCTGGGCTACTGTCCCCAGGAGCCCATCGTCTACGAACGCCTCACCTGCGACGAGCACTTCGAGCTGTTCGGCCGCGCCTACGGGATGGCCCCCGAGGCCGAGCGACGCGCCCGCCGGGCGATCTACGAGTCGCTCAGCTTCGAGCGGCACGCCGCCACCCGCTCCGACCAGCTGTCCGGCGGCACGCTGTCCAAGCTCAACCTCGGCCTCGCACTGCTGGCCGATCCCGAGGTGCTGCTGCTGGACGAGCCGTACGCGGGCTTCGACTTCGACACCTACCTGAAGTTCTGGGACCTCGTCGGGCAACGGCGGCAGGCGGGCCGGTCCGTGCTGATCATCAGTCACTTCGTCACCGACGAGGAGCGTTTCGACCGCATCGTGCAACTGCGAGACGGAAAGACGCAGCCGCGAGACGGCAAGGCGGTGGCGTGATGACCACCACCGGCCTGCTCATACGCCGCTACGTCAGCGAGACGGCACGCAATCCGGTCACCGTGTCGATGCTGGTCATCGTGCCGGTCGTGTTCGTGGCGATCGCCGCGCAGAAGATCGCGGACGCCGCCGAACTGCTCGGCGGGCAGGGCGGGGTGGAGGTGGAGACGGTCACCGCCGGGTGGGCGGCCGCGTTCATCTCGGCCATCGCCATGTACTTCCAGATACGCTCCGCCCGCGCCACCGACCGCCGTCTGGTGCTGGCGGGACTGGCTCCCGCCCGGCTGGTCGCCGCCCGGCTCGCCACGGGGCTCGCGCTCGCCGTCACCGCCACCGCCGCGGCCCTGGTGACCCTGGCAGCTCGCACCGGCATCGACGCACCGGGCCGGACCATTGCGGGGACGCTGATGTTCGCGGTGATCTATCTGGGCATCGGGGCTCTGGTCGGCGCTCTCGTCCCAGGGCCGGTCAACGGCACCGTCCTCGTCTTCTTCGTGTGGATCCTGGACGTCTTCCTCGGGCCGGCGTTCGGCTCAGCGGACCGGGTGGTGACGCGTCCCCTGCCGACGCACTTCGCGGCGCTGTGGATGATGGACCTGCCGTCCCGCCACGGTGGCCGCATCGGTGACCTCGGCTGGGCGCTCGTATGGACCGCCGCCGCGCTCATCGTCAGCTGGACGGTCGTCGCCGCCACCAGCCGTGCCGCACGGCCGCGCCACCGGGCGGGCCAACTGGCCACCGCCCTGCGGATGGGGCTGCGCGAAGCCGGCCGCAATCGCGTGCTGTGGGCGCTGCTGATCGCCGTGCCGACCGTCTTCATCCTGCTCGCCGCGGTCACCACCCCGGAGGAGTACCAGTCCATGCTGCTCCCCGAGAACGGCCGCCGGGTCGCGGTGCGGTTCTGGTTCCCCGACGCCCATCCCGGCTTCATGGCCCCGGTCTCCATCGCCTCGCTCGCCGCGCTCGTCGGACTGTTCACCGTCCTTCAGGCGCGCTCCGGCGACCAGCGTCTCGTCCTGGCCGGGCTGCGAGCGCGCAGCCTGCTCGTGGCCCGGCTGTCCGTCGTCGCCCTGGGTGCGCTGATCGCGACCGCGGCCTCCGTGGCCGTCACGGCGGCCCTGTTCGACGCCCGCCAATGGGGTCTCTACCTCGTCGCCAACCTCTTGCTAGGTCTCACCTACGGCCTCATCGGCGTGCTGATCGGCTCGTTCGTCGGGCGGGTCGGTGGCGTGTTCATCGCCTTCCTGGTGCCGTTCCTCGACCTCGGCATCGAGCAGAGTCCCATGCTCAACTCCGAGGTGTCCGGCCTGGGTCGGGCCCTGCCCGGCTACGGCGCCTCGCGGGTCCTGTACGACGCCGCGCTCACCGCGTCCTTCGACGAGACCGGCCCGCTGCTCATCGCCCTCGCCTGGCTCGCGGGCCTCACGTTCACGGCCGCGCTGCTGTTCCGCCGGGCCGTGCGCACCACCGCCACGTGAGGTTCCGGTCTGCCTTCACAGACGCTTCATACGAGCGCCGGTCGTTGCTTCACGGCCCGCTCCGATGCTGGTGAGTAGGGACATCGGGCCGGGACGGGGCTACGCACGCCGGGTCGGGCGCCACCGATGAACCTGCTCGACAAGTGCCGGAACACGAACCAGGGAGCCGAGAGCGATGAAGCTGAACCGTAAGGACGTGACGCGAGGACTGGTGGCGCTCGGGGTTGCCGGAGCACTCGCCGGCGGCGTCGGTATCGCGCAGGCGGCGACTGGCACGACGGGCTCGCCTGCCGCAAGCACGGCGTCCGCCTCGCCGAACCGGATGTGCGGCGGCGGCATGCACGGCATGGGGTTCGGCGAACACGCGCCCATGGACGCCGCTGCGAAGTACCTCGGCCTGAGCCGCACCGACCTGCAGAGCCAGATGCACGCGGGCAAGTCGCTCGCGGACATCGCCAAGGCGCAGGGCAAGTCGGTCTCCGGGCTCAAGGACGCGATGCTCGCGGCGGTCGAGAGCGAGCTCGACGACAACACCACGCTGACGGCCGAGCAGAGGAAGTCGAAGCTCGTGCAGGCCAAGAGCCACATCGACAGCATGGTGGACAACGCCCATGGCACCGGCGCGGGTCACGGACCGATGGGCATGCGGATGGGCAGCATGTGACACCGGCCCTGCCCTCTGTCCGAGGGTGAGTGGTTGGGTGCGGCCAGGCAGTCACGCATACGGTGCTGCCTGGTCGTGGTGTCGTTTGAGGAGTGAGCCCATGCGGCGGGTGCTGGTGGTCGACGACGAGCCGCACATCCGGAGAGTCCTGCGGGGCTATCTGGAGGCGGACGGATTCCAGGTGGCGGAGGCCGCCGACGGGGAGACGGCGCTCGCCGCGCTCCGCGGCGATCCGCCCGACCTGGTGCTCCTGGACGTGATGCTGCCGGGGATCGACGGACTGGAGGTCCTCCGGCAGCTGCGCGGCTTCACCGACACCTACGTGATCATGGTCACGGCACGGGCGGAGGAGGTCGACAAGCTCGTCGGACTCGGCGTGGGTGCGGACGACTACGTGACCAAGCCGTTCAGCCCGCGCGAGGTCACGGCCCGGGTGAAGGCGGTGCTGCGCCGCGGCAGGGGAACACAGGCCGACCAGGACGCACCGCTGCGTTTCGACGGCCTGACCATCGACCCCGCCGGCCGCGAGGTGACGGTGGAAGGGAAGCAAGTGGCTCTGTCGAGCCTTGAGTTCGACCTACTCGCCGCGCTGGCCGACGCGCCGGGCCGGGTGTTCTCACGCGCGCAACTGCTGCAGCGCGTATGGGGTTACGACTTCTACGGCGACGAGCGCGTCGTCGACGTCCACATCCGCAGTCTGCGGGCACGGCTGGGTGACGACGCGAGCGATCCCCATCTGATCGCCACGGTGCGCGGCGTGGGCTACAAGTTCGTGGGCCGGCCGCGATGAGGGCGCGCCTGCCCCTGCGGCTGTTCGTCTCCCACACCGCCGTGGCCGTGGTCGGCGCCCTCGTGGCCTATCTGACAGTACGGCTGCTCGCGCCGCATCTGTTCGACCAGCGTATGGGGATGATGAACGGCCACATGCCCGGCATGGGCCCGGCGACGGGCGCACAGGTGCACGCCGCCTTCCAGACCGCGCTCAACACCGCCCTGCTCGTGGGCGTCCTGGCCGGTGTCGCCGCCGCCGGAGTCCTCGCGGCGTTCGCCACCCGCCGCCTGCTGCGCCCGCTGGATGCCGTGCGTACCGCGACCCGGAGGATCGCCGGCGGACGGTACGACGTCGACGTCCCGCTTCCGTCCGAACCGGAACTGGCCGCGCTGGCAACCGACGTCAACACCCTCGGGCACACCCTGGCCGACACCGAGACACGGCGCACCCGCCTGCTCGGCGACGTCGCCCACGAGATGCGGACCCCCCTGACCGCACTCGACGGCTACGTCGAGGGCCTGATCGACGGTGTGTTCACCGCGAGCCCGGACACCCTGGCCTCCCTCAGCGAGGAACTGCGCCGGCTGCACCGGCTCGCCGACGACCTGTCCGGCCTGTCCCGCGCCGAGGAACAGCGCCTCGACCTACATCTCGTCGACGCCGACCTGTCGGACCTGGCCCGACGCGCCGCCGCGCGGCTCGCGCCCCAGTTCGACGATGCGCACCTCACGCTGGTCGTCGACGCCGACACGGTCGTACCGGTACGCGCCGATCCGGACCGGATCACCCAGGTACTGACCAACCTGCTGGGCAACGCCCTGCTCGCCACCCCCGCCGACGGCACCGTCACGATCAGCGCACGCGGCTCCGGCAGCCTCGGTGAGGTCGTCGTGACGGACACCGGCGTGGGTCTGGCCGCAGAGGACGTCGAGCGCGTCTTCGAACGCTTCTACCGCGCACCCGGTCAGCCCCGCCGCTCCTCCGGTTCGGGCGTCGGCCTGACGATCGCCCGGGGAATCGCACGTGCGCACGGCGGAGACGTCACGGCGTCCTCACCGGGGCGAGGGCAGGGTGCGCGCTTCACCCTCGTCCTGCCGCTGCGCCCACCCCCTTAGCGGCCCCCGTTTACACAGCGCTTGACCGCCGCTGCCGTGGCAGCGGCGGTCCCCCGGGGAGGGGATGGCGGCTACTTGACGTAGGAGAGCATGGTCAACATGCCCGCCTCCGCGTGGTAGATGTTGTGGCAGTGCAGCGCCCACTGGCCCGGGTTGTTCGCGTCCAACTCCACGGTGATCCGGCTCATGGGCGGGACGATGACCGAGTCCTTGCGCGGTCCCGGGGTGGAGCCGGTGTCCACCTGGAAGGTGTGGCCGTGCAGATGGATCGGGTGCCACATCATGGACTTGTTCACCAGGACCAGCCTGATCCGCTCACCCTGCCGGACCGGCAGGGTGCCGTCCTTCTTGCCGTTGGCGGACGCTCCCCACATACATCGAGCACGACGACGTCCGGCGCTGTCGTACGGGCCAGCTCCAACGCGTCGGCGCCGTTGCGTACGACGTCCACGGCGAAGCCCTCGCGGGACAGGTAGTCCCCGACCAGGCGGCCGAGTTCCACCTCGTCGTCGACCACCAGGGCCCGCTGGGCCGTCGGTGCCGAGTCGTCGCTCATGTCCCGTACTCCTGACGGTGTGCGCTTCAGGGTCATGGCGCCGGGCGGCCCAGCTCGGCGGAGATCTCGGCGAGTTGGTCGAGGCGGCGCTCCAGGGTGGGGTGGGTGGAGAACAGGTTCGCCACGGTCGAGCCCGGTCCGAGGGCGGGGGTGAAGAAGAAGGCGTTGAAGGCCTGCGCGGTGCGAAGGTCCTGGGTGGGGATGCGGGCGATGTCTCCCGTGACCTTGGTCAGCGCCGACGCCAGCGCGGAGGGGCGGCCGGTGAGCAGGGCGGCGGCCCGGTCGGCGGCCAGTTCGCGGTAGCGGGACAGGGCGCGGATGAGCAGGAAGCTGAGGGCGTAGACGAGGGCGGAGACCGCCATGACCGCGAACAGCAGCGCGGCGGTGTTCTGGTCGTCGTCGCGGCGGTCGCGGCCTCCGAAGAGCTGGGAGTAGAAGGCGAAGCGGACCATGAGTCCGGCGATCACGCCCAGGAAGGAGGCGATGGTGATCACCGCGACGTCGCGGTGCGCGACGTGGGACAGCTCGTGGGCGAGGACGCCCTCCAGC
>NZ_JNXI01000041.1 GCF_000717055.1 Streptomyces iakyrus
GACTGGCTGGACTGGTACAACTACCACCGACCCCACACCGGAATCGGCGGCCAAACGCCAGCCAGCCGCGTCACCAACCTGCCCGAACAGCACACCTAGTGCTGGCCCTCTCCGACGGTTTCACCGCCACGGTGCTGGTCCTCGCAGAACGCGCCGGGATCACGATCGACTGGGCGCACCTCGGCGCCGCCCCGGACGGCCCGCTCGAAGACGTGCAGGTCTCGGCCTCCACAGGGATGTCCACCGCAGCGGAAGGTGGCGCCTGGGGGGCGGGACTGCGTGAGAAGGCACGGGAGCTGAGTCGTCGTATGCCCCGCTGACCGGAGCAGCGTGCAACGAGAACCGATGGGTGCCGTTTTCCTCTACCGCGCCACGAACTGGGTCAGGATCGCCTGGACCTCGTAGATGTCGACGCCCTTGGTGAAGGTCTTCTCGATGGGGGTCGGGGTGCCGGAGATCCAGATCTTCAGCTCGGCGTCGAGGTCGAAGGTGCCGGCCGTTTCCACTGCGAAGTGGGTGATGCTGCGGTACGGGACCGAGTGGTACTCGACCTTCTTGCCGGTGATGCCCTGCTTGTCGATCAGGATCAGGCGGCGGTCGGTGAAGAGGATCGTGTCGCGGATCAGCAGGAACGCGGCGTGGACCTGCTCGCCGTGGCCGAGGAGGCGGGCGTAGTCCTGCTGGGCCGACTGCGGGTTCACGGTGTGTGCGTTGCCGAAGAGTGCCATGTGTTCCCCCTGGTCGAGTCGGGGCGGCCTTCGTGGCCGTCCTGAGGGGATCTTCGCAAAGCGCGGGGCCCGGGAGAAGGCTCTCGCTCTCCCGGGCCCCCTGCTGTAGCGAGCGCGTTACGCCCGTTACGCGGCCGGTTCGCCGCCGAAGCGCTCCTTGTACGACTCCAGGTCCTCGTCCGTGAGCTTGGCGAACAGGACCGGGGGGATGGTGAAGGGCGTGCCGGCCGGGACGGCGGTGAGGGAGCGGGCCTCGTCCGCGGTGACCCAGAGCGCGGTGTCGTCCTTCAGGGAGAACGCCTCGCGCATCTTCCGCGCCGACGTCGGGATGAACGGCTCGGAGACCACGGCGTAGAGGTGGATGAGGTTCATCGCCGTACGGAGGGTGAGCGCCGCGCCCTCCGGGTTGGTCTTGATCTCCAGCCAGGGGGCCTTCTCCTCCAGGTAGGAGTTGCCCGCCGACCACAGGGCGCGCAGCGCGGCCGCCGCCTTGCGGAACTGGATGGCTTCCATCTGCGATTCGTACTCCGCGAGCAGACGGGCGATCTCCTCGCCCAGCTTCGCCTCCGCCTCGCCGGGCTCGGCGCCCGCCGGGACCTCTTCACCGAAGCGCTTCTTGGAGAAGGACAGGACGCGGTTGACGAAGTTGCCGAGGGTGTCGGCCAGGTCCTTGTTCACCGTGGCGGTGAAGTGCTCCCAGGTGAAGGACGAGTCGTCCGACTCCGGGGCGTTCGCCATCATGAAGTAGCGCCAGTAGTCGGCCGGCAGGATGTCGAGGGCGTCGTGCGTGAAGACGCCCCGGCGCTGGGACGTGGAGAACTTGCCGCCGTAGTAGTTCAGCCAGTTGAAGGCCTTGATGACGTCGACCTTCTTCCACGGGGCGCGGGTGCCCAGCAGGGTCGCCGGGAACATCACGCTGTGGAAGGGCACGTTGTCCTTGCCCATGAACTGCGTGTAGTGGACGTTCGCGTCCGACTCCCACCACCAGGAGCGCCAGTCGCGGTTCTCCGGGTCCTGGTCCGCCCACTCCTTCGTCGCGCCGATGTACTCGATCGGGGCGTCGAACCAGACGTAGAAGACCTTGCCCTCGGCGGCGAGGTCGGGCCAGGTGTCGGCCGGGACCGGGACGCCCCAGTCCAGGTCGCGGGTGATCGCCCGGTCGTGCAGGCCCTCGGTGAGCCACTTGCGGGCGATGGAGGAGGCGAGGACGGGCCAGTTGTCGGCGCGCTCGTCGACCCACGCCTCCACCTCGCCGGCCAGCGCCGACTGGAGCAGGAAGAGGTGCTTGGTCTCGCGGATCTCCAGGTCGCTGCTGCCACTGATCGCGGAGCGGGCGTCGATCAGGTCCGTCGGGTCCAGGACGCGCGTGCAGTTCTCGCACTGGTCGCCGCGGGCCTTGTCGTAGCCGCAGTGCGGGCAGGTGCCGATGATGTAGCGGTCGGGCAGGAAGCGGCCGTCGGCGTTCGAGTACACCTGGCGGATCGCGCGCTCCTCGATGAAGCCGTTCGCCTTCAGCTCGCGGGCGATCTCCTGCGTGATCTCGTGGTTCTGCGGGGAGGAGCTGCGGCCGAAGTAGTCGAAGGCCAGGCTGAAGCCGTCGTAGATCGCCTTCTGCTGGTGGTGCGCGTCCGTGCAGAACGCGTCCACCGGGATGCCCTGCTCCTTGGCCGCGAGTTCCGCGGGGGTGCCGTGCTCGTCCGTCGCGCAGATGTAGAGGACCTCGTGGCCCCGCTGGCGGAGGTACCGGGAGTACACGTCGGCCGGGAGCATGGACCCCACCATGTTGCCCAGGTGCTTGATCCCGTTGATGTACGGAAGGGCGCTGGTGATGAGGTGTCGAGCCATCGCGGGCTGCTCCCAAGTCGCTACGCGGGGTGACGATCTCGTGGTCTCGGTCGTCTACGAACCTTGAAATCGTAGCCGACACGGGTACGCCGCCCGCCTCCCCTTTTGCAGGGTGGGGAGCGGGCGGCGTCGTGAGCGGTGGGTGGCTACGGGCGCCAGTTCGCCAGTACGCCCTCGTAGAGCTCCTTGTCCGTGAGCTCGCGGGGGGTTTCACCGGCGAGGAAGTGGGACGTGTTGGGGGTCTTGAGCTTGCGGAGGTAGTCGAAGGCCTTGTTCTCCGGGTCTCCGAAGGCGACGAAGGAGAAGAAGACGGCGGGGTGGGTCTTGGCGGCGTCGGTGAGGGCCTGGGTGGCGGGGGTCTTCGCGTCCGGGGCGCCGTCGGTCTGGAAGACCACCAGGGCGGGAGTGCCGGGGGCTGCCGCCGTCTTGTCGTGGTGGGCGAGGACGGCTTCCACCGCTGCGTGGTAGCTGGTGCGGCCCATGCGGCCGAGGCTCGCGTGCAGGTCGTCGATCTTGTTCTCGTGGTCGGTGAGGGTGATCTCGCCGGTGCCGTCGAGTTCGGTGGAGAAGAAGACGACCGGGACGGTTGCCTCGGGGTCGAGGTGCGCCGCGAGGGCGAGGGTCTGCTCGGCGAGGGCCTGGGCGGAGCCGTCCTTGTAGTACGGGCGCATGGAGGCGGAGCGGTCGAGGACGAGGTAGACCTTGGCGCGGGTGCCGGTGAGGTTGTTTCGGTCGAGGGTGGTTGTGGCGGCCTTGTAGGCGGTGGTGAGGCCGGGGGCGCGGGTCTTTACGCGGGTGAGGGGGAGGGCGGGGCCGTCACCCTCGGCTTCGCCTTCGGCCGTCTTGTTGTTCCCACCCGCACCACCCGTGCTGCTTTCGTCGTCGGGTGCGGGTGGCCCCTGCGGGGCCGGGTCGCCGTCGGCGGCCGCGGGCTCGGTCGCCGCCTCGGCCTCGGCCTTCGGCTTGGCCTGCGCCTTGGTCTTCCGTGCGGTCTTGGGCTCGGCCTTGGGCTCGACCGCGGGCTCCTGTGCGGCCTTGGCCTTGGGCTCGGCGTTGGGGTCGGGCTCCGCCTCGGCCTTGGGCTCGGCGTTGGGGTCGGGCTCCGCCTCGGCCTTGGGCTCGGCGTTGGGCTCGGGCTCCGCCTCGGCCTTGGGCTCGGCGTTGGGCTCGGGCTCGGCCTTGGGCTCGGGCTCGGGCTCGGGCTCCGCCTCGGCCTTGGGCTCGGGCTCCGCCTTCGCCTCGGGCTCGGTCTTCGGCTTGGCTTCGGTCTGCGGACCGGGCTCCGCCTTGGGCTTGGCTTCGGCCTTCGGCTTGGCCTCAGTCTTCGGCTTGGCTTCGGTCTTCGGCTCGGGTTCAGTCTTCGGCTCGGGTTCAGTCTTCGCCTCGGCGGGTGCCTCTTCGGCGGGTACCGCGGTGGCCTCGGCCTCAGGGGCCGTCTCGGGCTTCGTTTCCGCCTTCGGCGTGGCCTTTCGCTTCGCCTTGGGCTCGGCCTGCGGCTTTGCGGCGGCCTTGGGCTCGGCTTCGGCCGTCGGCTCGGCTTCGGCCGTCGGCTCGGCCTCGGGCTTCGGTTCGGGCGTCGCCTCGGCTGCCGGCTTCGAATCCGTCGCCGTCGTCGCCGCGGAGGCCTCTTCCGCTGCCTCCGGCGCGGGCCCGGCTTCCGGCTTCGCGTCCGCTCCCGCAGGTGCGTCGGCCTTGGCCGCAGCCTTCGCTTCCGCAGGTGCGTCGGCCGTGGCCGCAGCGTTCGCCTTTGCTTCCGCCTCAGGCTGCGTGTCAGCGTCGGCCGCTGCCTTCGTGTCCGTCGTCGTCGCGGGCTCCGGCTGAGCCTCGTCGTCCGCCGCCGGGTTGTCCTCGGGCTTCTCCGGGGTCGTCGACTCCGGCTTCTCCGTCTTCGGAGCGGCCGCGGAGGACGTCTCCGCCGAAGCCGCCTCGGCCTTGGCCTTGCTTTCGGCTTCGGTCTCGGTCTCCGCCTTCGCCGCCGTCGCCTCCTCCGCGACGGCCGGCTCCTCCGCAGTCCCCGGCTCCTCGACAGCCGGCACGGCACCCGCCGGCCCCTCCGCCGCACCCGGCTCCTCCGCAACCCCCCGCCCTTCACCACTCGCCCGCTCGCCCTCCGCCGAGCGCGTCGGCCTCGGGACCGTCACGTTGTCGAAGGCCGCCGACACCAGATCGTGTTCGTCGGAGTCGGAGGACGACGTGCGGGGCTCGGGGACGCCGGCCTTGGGTGTGGGGTTCGGTTCCGGGGAGGGGGACGGGACCTTCGGGTCCGTGGCGGGGGTTGCTGCCGGGGTCTGGTCGGCAGGTGCGAGCGTGTCGCCGCCGGTCCGGTCCTCGGAACCGCTGGTCTCAACGGCGGTCGTCGTCCGCGCCGCACCCTCCGCCTCGGCGGTCCGTGACTTGCGGGACCGACCGAACGCGTTCCGCAACCGAGTGAGAATGCCCATGTGCGCGCAACCCTTCGCGTGAGTTGAAGCCGTCAATCCCTGGCCAGGACGGACACGTAAGGTTAGCGGCCCTCCTGTGTGATCTTGGGCAGGGTCTGTCGTGCCAGGTCGACCCTGTCAAGGAGACATCCGGCCGGTGCAGGTGTCGCCGGGCTGAATCGACGCAACCCCCGTACGGCGGCCGGGGGTTCATCCGTTGTTCACCAGGGCGCCCGGCTCTCGCGCATATGTGCCCCTACGGTCACGCTGACACCAAGGGCATCCAAGGAGAGAGCAAAGTGCGCAAGCTGCTGCCGTTGATCGGAACGCCGTCCGGTTCGCACCCCGGCGGCCGGTCCGCCATGACCTGTCGTTTCCGGTGTGGTGACGCCTGCTTCCACGAGGTGCCCAACACCAGCTCCAACGAGTACGTCGGTGACGTGATCGCCGGTGCGATCGGCCGCCGGTCGATGATGCGGGCCGCGGCCGTGGTGACCGTGGCCGCCGCGGGAGCGGGTGCCGGTGTCGCGCAGGCTCCGCGGGCAGCCGCCGCCCCGGCCGCCGCCCCGTCCGCCGCTGCCGCCTCCGAGGCCGCCCGGCGCAAGCCCAAGGGCGCGCGCGGGCTGCGCTTCGCGCCCGTGGCGCCGAACACCGCCGACGCGGTGACCGTGCCGGAGGGGTACAAGCAGAACGTCGTCATCCGCTGGGGCGAGCCCATTTTGCGCGGTGCGCCCGCCTTCGACCCGGAGAAGCAGACCGCGAAGGCGCAGGCCGGGCAGTTCGGGTACAACTGCGACTTCCTCGCCCTGCTGCCGTTGCCCGGGGAGCGCAACCGGCAGCTGCTCGTCGCCAACCACGAGTACACCGACGAGATCCTGATGTTCCGCGGCTACGACGCCGCCAACCCGACCCGCGAGCAGGCCGAGATCGCCTGGGCGGCGCACGGGCTGTCCGCCGTCGTGGTGGAGGGGGACCGCAAGAGCGGCAAGCTCACCGCCGTCTCCCGGCACGAGCTGAACCGGCGCGTCACCGCCACCACCGAGTTCCGGCTCACCGGGCCCGTCGCCGGGTCCGAGCTCGTGAAGACCTCCGCCGACCCGACCGGCACCAAGGTGCTCGGCACCCTCAACAACTGCTCCGGCGGTGTCACCCCGTGGGGCACGACCCTGCACGGCGAGGAGAACTTCAACCAGTATTTCGCCAACAGCAGCCGGGCGACCGACAAGCGGTACGGGATCGGGACCGGGGCCAGCGAGCGGAAGTGGGAACGGTTCGACCAGCGGTTCGACGTCGCCCGGGAGCCGAACGAGGTGCACCGGTTCGGGTACGTCGTGGAGTTCGATCCGTACGACCCCACCTCCACGCCCCGCAAGCACACCGCTCTCGGACGGTTCAAGCACGAGGCCGCGACCGTGCGGCTCACCCGCGACGGCCGTCCGGTCGTGTACTCCGGTGACGACGAGCGCTTCGACTACTTCTACAAGTTCGTCGGCAGCAAGCGGATGCGGCACGGTTCGTCGCGGTCCGTGCGCGAGCACAACCTCTCCCTCCTCGACGAGGGCACGCTGTACGTCGCCAAGCTCACCGGCGACTCCCCCGCCATCGAGATCGACGGCACGGGCAAGCTCCCGAACGACGGCGAGTTCGACGGGAGCGGCGAGTGGATCCCGCTGGCCACCGCCACCGCGAAGGGCGCCGTCTCGCACGTGGACGGGATGAGCGCCGAGGAGGTGTTCGTCTTCACGCGGCTCGCCGGTGACAAGGTGGGCGCCACCAAGATGGACCGGCCCGAGGACATCGAGCCGAACCCGGTGACCGGCAAGGTGTACGTCGCCCTCACCAACAACAGCAACCGGGGCGTCGGCTCCAACGCCAAGGCCGACGAGGCCAACCCGCGCAACGCCAACAAGCACGGGCACGTGCTGGAGCTCACCGAGCGCTGGAACCGGCCCGAGAGCACCCGGTTCGCCTGGTCGCTGTTCCTGGTCGCCGGTGACCCGGACGACCCGGCGACCTACTTCGCCGGGTTCCCGAAGGACGCCGTCAGCCAGATCTCCTGCCCGGACAACGTGGCCTTCGACCCCTACGGCAACCTGTGGATCTCCACCGACGGTGCTCAGCTCGGCTCGCACGACGGCCTGTTCGGTGTGGCGACCCGGGGTGAGCGGCGCGGTGAGCTCAAGCAGTTCCTGACCGTGCCGAAGGGCGCCGAGACCTGCGGCCCGATCATCCAGGACCGGCGGGTCCTGGTCGCCGTGCAGCACCCGGGCGAGATCGACGGCGCGTCCGTGGAGAAGCCCGCCAGCACCTGGCCCGACGGTCCCGGGACCTACGTCCGCCCGGCCGTCGTGGCCGTGTGGCGTGCCGACGGGGGCGACATCGGCGTCTGAGCCGTCCGGCGAAGGCGACCCGGCGGCCGAGCTTCAAGGAAGGGCCGGGCTCGGGGGTCGGAGAGGGCCCCTTCGGGTGCCGGCCGTTCCCGCTCCGGCCACTCCCGGTACGCCGGTGCCTGCCGCGCCACCTCCCCGTACGCCTCCTCCAGCGCGGGAGATGTCAGTCGGCCCGTTGATACCCCATGCGGATACGGCCGTCCCGCGGTGCGGGGCGGCCGTATCCGTGTGTACGGACGGGGGCGGTCAGCTGCCCTCGTGGAGTGTGAGGTCCGTGATGACCGCCCGGTGGTCGGTGTCGGCCAGGTCCAGGATGCGGGTGCGGCTCGCGCCGAAGTCCTCCGAGACCAGGACGTGGTCGATCTGCACGCCGAGCGTGGGTGCCGTCCGGGCCGGCCAGGTGGCCGTGCGGTCGGCTCCGTCCAGCCGGGAGGCGTCGCTCAGGCCGGTGTCGAGGATGCGGCGGAAGGCCGCGTGGTCCTGGGAGGCGTTGAAGTCCCCGGCCAGGACGAGGGGGGTGCCCGGGTCGGCGGTGGCCGCCTCGCGCAGGGCGGCGAGCTCCCGGCGCCAGAGGTCCACCTGCCCGGGCAGCGGGGGCATCGGGTGGGCGAGCTGGAGCCGTACGGCGTGCCCGTCCACGTCGGCGACCGCCCCGGGCATGCCCATCGTGCCGGGTACGCCCCCGGTGGGCCGGAGCGGGAAGCGGCTGAGGATGACGGAGCCCTCGGAGCCGCCGCCCTCCACGGCCCGGCGGTGCGGGTAGTCCGCCGAGAGGTCCCGCTTCAGCAGGGCGTCGCACGCGTAGTCGCACTCCTCCACGAAGACCACGTCCGGTTTCTCGCGTCGGACGGCGGTGACGAGGGAGGCTGTGCCCTGGCCGAACTCGACGTTGGAGGTCAGCACGCGCAGGTCGGCCACCGGGCGGCCCACGGGATCGCCGACCTTGCCGTACGGCTCGATGAACCAGGCCAGCAGGCCGAGCAGGACGACGCCCCAGACCGCCCCGGGCCACCAGCGGGACAGCAGCGTGAGCAACAGCGCCACGGCGGTGGGGACGAGCAGCCAGGGGAGGAAGGCGAGGAGCTGCGGGACGGGGGTGATGCCGTCGCTGTCCGCGGTCCGGAAGCCGACGACCACGCTCACTCCGGCGAACAGCAGGGCGGCACACCAGGCGCCGGGCCGCCGTCCGGGCGGACGGTGCTCCCGCCCGTCGTCCCTGGCGGTCCACTCGGCAGCGGCGGTGTCCAAAGGCCCGGCCTTCCGTTCGCGGGGTGAATGCCCGAATCCTCCCTCAAAGACGAGGCGGGGCGGAGGAAGGTTGCCGGGCGTCCACCCGGGCCAGGAACTCCTCCAGCGCGGCGTCGAACACCTCCGGGCGTTCCAGGTTGGGCATATGGGCCGCGCCGTCGACGATGTGCAGCTCCGCGTCCGGGAGGGCCGCGTGCAGAGCCAGGGCGTCGGAGACGGGCGTGAAGGTGTCGTCGGCTCCCACGACGACCAGGGCCGGGACGGAGACGCGCGGCAGCAGGGGGCCGTAGTCGGGGCGGCGGGCGCGGGCGCGCAGGGCCGCGGCGGCGCCCTCGGGGGCGGTGGCGGTCATCATGCCGTGGACGTGCGCCTTGACCTCGGCGGACGCGTACGGGGCGACCATCCGCTCCAGGACCTCGTCGGCGTAGCCGCGCATGCCCTCGGTGAGGAGCCGGTCCGCCATGGCGTCGCGGGTGCGCACGCCCTCGGGGGTCTCCGCGGACGGGAAGGTGTCCGCGAGGACCAGGCCGCGGACGCGCTCGGGGAACAGGCGGTAGCAGTCCATGACGATCTGCCCGCCCATCGACAGGCCCGCGAGGACGAACGACTCCACGTTCAGCCCGTCCAGCAGGGCCTCGACGTCCCGGGCGAAGTCCGAGAAGTCCGTCACCGCCGGGGTCGTGGGGGAGGCGCCGTAGCCGCGCAGGTCGGGGGCGATGACACGGCGGGTACCCGGGAAGCGCGCGAGCTGCGGGGCCCACATCGTGCGGTCGAAGGGATGGCCGTGGACGAGGACCAGGGGGATCCGATGCGTATCGGGGCCTTTGTCCTCGTATGCGAGGAAGGGTGCCATGGCGTCGACCCTAGGCCGCCCAACTACTCGGTGCAATAAGATCTTTGCTCTCGGTGCAATCCAAGGGGGAGACCGGCCGATGAGTGACTACCGGCGCATCGCCGACCGCATCGCCGACGACATCGCCACCGGCCGGCTGCGGCCCGGCCAACGGCTGCCGCCGCAGCGGGCGTTCGCACGCCGGCGGGGCATCGCCCCGTCCACGGCCGGGCGGGTCTACGGCGAACTCGTGCGGCGCGGGCTGGTCGTCGGGGAGGTCGGGCGCGGCACCTTCGTACGGGCCGCTCCGGACGGCCCGGCGGGGCAGGCGCTCACCGAGCCCGGTCCGGCCGCCGCGCCCGTGAACCTGGAGCTCAACTACCCCGTGGCGCCCGGCCAGCCGGAGCTGCTCGCCCCCGTCCTTGCTCCGCTGCTGCGCCCCGACGTGCTGGCCGAGGCGCTGTTACCGGCCGCCGCCACCGGCACCGGGGCCGCCCGGGAGGCCGCGGCCGCGCTGCTCACCACCCCCGGCTGGCGTCCCGCCCCGGAGCGGCTGCTGTTCACCGGCAACGCCCGGCAGGCCATCGCCGCCGTGCTGGCCTCGCTGGTCCGGCCGGGCGGCCGGGTAGGGGTGGAGCAGCTGACGTATCCGCTGGTCAAGGAGATCGCCGCGCGGCTCGGCATCACGCTGGTGCCGCTGGCCGGGGACGCGTCCGGGCTGATCCCGGAGGCCGTGGCGGCCGCGCACCGTTCGGCGCCGCTGTCCGCCCTCTACGTGCAGCCGACCCTGCACAACCCCACGTCCCTGACGACGACCCGGCCGAGGCTGCTGCAACTCGCCCAGCTGGTTCACGACTTGAACCTGCCGGTCGTGGAGGACCGCATCTGGTCCTTCCTCCGGGAGCCCGGTGATCCGCTCGCCGTGCACGCCCCGGCCCTCACCCACGTCGTCGACGGGCTCTCCAAGCGGGTCGCCCCGGGGCTCACCGCCGGGTTCCTCGTCGTGCCGCCGCACCGGGTCGCCGCGGTGGGCGATGCCGTGCGCTCGGGCGGGTGGAGCGCGGGGCGGTTCGCGCTGGAGGCGGCCGTGCGGTGGACCGGGGAGGGGACGGTGGCGCGGCTGGTGGCGGCCAAGCGGGCGGACGCGGTACGGCGGCAGCGGATCCTCGCCGAGGAACTGGCGGGCTTCACCGTGCGGTCCGATCCGGGGGCCTACTTCGCCTGGTGGGAGCTGCCCGCCCCGTGGCGCGCGGACACCTTCACGGCCGCCGCCGCCGCGCACGGCATCGCCGTCACGCCCGGCCCCGCCTTCGCCGTCGCCCCCGGGCACACGCCCGACGCCGTCAGGCTCGGGCTCGCGTCGGCGACGGAACCGGATCTGCGACGGGCGCTGCGGACCCTCGCGCACGTCGCCGCGCGGCGAGCCGGGGACCGTACCGGCCCGTGACCCAGGCACCGGCCGCCACCGTCAGGCCCACCGCGCACAGCAGCCAGGACACCGTGCGCAGGGTGGCCGTCAGCGCGTCGTAGACCGCGCCCGCGGCCGGGCGGTGGAGGGCGTCGGGCAGGTCGGCCAGGGTGAGGCGGCGGCCGATCGCGACGGCGAGGAGCAGCAGCGCGCCGCCCAGGGCCGTGCCCAGGGCGAGGGCGGTGACCGCGCGGCGGCGGCACACGGCGACGGCGATCCCGGCGACCGCGAGGACGGCGGCGGCCGGCGGCAGCCAGAGGGCGGCGGTGTCCAGCACGTGGTACCCCTTGCGCAGTCGGTCCACGTCCTCGGCCGGCAGCACCGGGATCCGCGCGTGCGTGACCGGGATGCGATGGGCGAACGGCACGTGGTCGTCGGAGAGTTGCTGTTTGACGCGGACGATGACGGGTGCGGCGTCGACGGTGACCGGGGCTCCGCGGGCGCCGTCGTCGCGCAGGGCGCGCAGCACCGCGTCGTGCACGGCCTCGTTCGCCGCGTCCCAGGCGGTTCGGTACGCCTCGGTGCGGGTGAAGGAGCGCGCCGCGTCGTGCACGAACGGGCCGAGCTCCCCGCGCAGCGGGCCTGAGCCGGCCGCGGGCGCGGCCTCCCGCAGGACGCCGTCCCCGACGGCCCGGGCGACCGCGCCCCGCACGTCCGGGTCGGCGGCGAGCGGTGCCATCGTCCGGACCCAGCGGCCGGTGTCGGTGAGCCCGTGGGCCGCCCAGGACGCCAGCGCCCCGAACGGCACGAGCAGGCAGGCCAGGGTGAGCAGAACGGCCGACAGGACGTTCCGCGATCGTGGGGGCGCCTTCTCGGCTACGGGCGCCCGGTCGCGCTCGGACACCCTTCCAGGCAAGGCGCCCCGGGCCCGGCCCGCGAGCGCTGCGACGGCGTCCGGTCGCGCGGCGCTCGTGCCGCAGCGCACTCCACCTGCGGGAAGCGGCCGTCACGGGCCCTGCGGCGGACTCACCCGAACGGGTGTCCTGATCCCCGCCAGGTGATCCGTCGGCCGGTCCGTCAGCCGGCCCGTCAGCCGATCCGACGGCCCTCGGCGTCCTCGTGCGTGTAGTAGCGGTAGAACACCATCGCGAGGACGGCCGCCCCCACCAGCAGCCCGAGGCCGCTGGAGCTGAACACGGAGGCGCCGGTCTGGCTGTAGAGGAAGCCGACCGCGCAGCCCGAGAAGACGAACCAGCACAGCGCGTGCAGCTCGCGCGGCAGCCGCGGGGCCAGCGCGCACACGGCGGCGAAGAGCACGGCGAACACGAGCGCCGTGACGAAGCCGAACAGCAGGTTCCAGCCGGTGATGGGCCCGCCGTGACGCTGGTTGGCCGCGGCCCAGAAGCCGTAGACCAGCCCGAGCACCACGGGCAGGCCGACCTTCACGGCGGCGTGGACCCGCGGGCCGAACACGTCGGGCCTCCGGCGCTGCGTGATCATCCTGCGTGAGGCGGGTGCCGCATGAGCCATGACAGCTCTCCTCTCTGTCCCTGCCCCTGGAACCAGGGCACACCGGCGGGCAGCCGGTGGCAAGTCGGCGGAGGGGCCCGAACGGGATGCGGCCGCTGGGGCCCCGTGCTTCGCTGGGGCGGTGAGCCGCCACGGCAGGGGGCAGGGCCCGCTCGTCCGGCACGCCCGGGCCGGGGGCCGGGATGTCGTGCGGCGGCAGGAACTGCTGCGGGTGCGGGGCCGCAGCGTGGCCTGGGTGCCGCCGCTGCTGCTGCTCGTCGCCATCGCGGTGGCCGACTACCACACCATCGGCGAGTTCCGCATGATCTCCTGGATCGTGCTGGTGCCGGGCATCGCGGCCGCGCTCTGCGGGGTGTGGGGCACGGCCCTGTTCGCGGTCGTCTCCCTGGTGACGTACGTCGTCGCCGACAGTGCCTGGCCGCACGAGTACCGGGCCGGCCGCGGCGACTTCGTCCTGGTCGCCCTGGGCGGCATCCTCGCCGTCCTGGCCTGCGCGATCCGGGTGCGCGACGAGCACCGGGCGCTGCACATGAGGGACGTCACCGACACCGTCCGCCGTACCGTGCTGCGCCCGCTGCCGCCGGGCTGGGGAGGCCTCGACCACGCCGGCGTCTACCTCACCGCCGACGCCCACGCCCGCGTCGGCGGCGACTTCTACGACATCCAGCCCGGCCCGCACGGCACCCGCGTCCTCGTCGGCGACGTGCAGGGCAAGGGCCTGGGCGCGGTGGAGGCGGCGGCCGCGCTGCTCGGCACGTTCCGCGAGGCCGCCTACCACGAGGCGGACCTGGCGACCGTCGCCGAGCGGCTGGAGACGCGGATGATCCGGCACCGCGGGCACACCGTCGCCCTGGGCCGCTCGGACGGCGACCGGTTCGCCACGGCCGTCCTGCTCGCCTTCCCCGACGATGAACGGCAGGCGGTCGACGTCCTGCTGTTCGGGCACGAGCCGCCGCTCGCCGTGGGGTCCGGCGGGGTGCGCACCCTGTCGGCCGGGGCCGGACTGCCGCTCGGCTGCCGGGAGCTGGCGCCCGGGCCGCCCGGGATCCGGCGGTGGCACGTCTGCGGCGACGAGACGGTGCTGCTGGTGACGGACGGCGTGACCGAGGCCCGGGACGGCGCCGGGTCCTTCTACCCGCTCGCCGACGAGGTGTCCCGGGCCGTCGCCGAGGACCCGGGCGTCGCCGAACCGGCCCGCCTGGCCGCCTTCGTACGGGACGGCACACTGCGGCACGGCGGCGGGCACCTGGCCGACGACACGACCGTGTTCGCCGTCCGCAGGGCTCCGGCCCACCGCAGGCCGGGGGGCGAAGCCCCCGAAGGCGGACGTTTGCGGTCCTGAGACCCCCCTTTGCAGCCGCAGCGGCTACGGTGCTGGCGTACGTGATCGACACAGGGGGTGCGGAGATGCCCGGAACCGTGCTGCTGCTGGCGGCCTCGCCGGTGGGCAAGGGGCGCCTGGTGGACGCCGCCTCCGTGCTCCCCGTCCTCGCCGCCGTGGCGCCCGCGGTGCTGTCCGGCACCGACACCGCGAACGTCGTCGAACTCGCCGACCCGCTGGAGCCGCAGGCCGTCCTCACCCGGCTGCGCGCCGCCGCCGCGGCCCCCGGCCCCCTCACCGTGTACGTCACCGGCCAGCTCCAGCTGGACCGCCGGCAGCGCCTGCCCCACCTCGCGCTGGCCCGCACCACCGCCTCCACCGCCCGCTACACCGCCTTCCCCTGGCACTGGTTCCGGGAGGAGCTGCGGCTCAGGCCCGCCGACGCCACGACTCTCCTGCTCGACCTGCACGCCGACGCCGAGACCTGGGAGCTGCTGCGGAGCACCCCGCTGGACTCGGGGCGCGGCAACGCCGTGCACGGCCGTATCGCGCCACCGCCGTCCAGACGCACGGTCGCGCAGCCGGCGTACATGAAGGCCGTCGCGACGATCCTGCGCAGCGGGTTCCGGCCGCCCGCCGAGCAGTTGCACCAGCAGGCGCTGACCCGGATCGCGCCGGAGAGCGCGGGCACGGACCTGGTGCTGAGCACGCCGGGCCCGGCGGTCGGGGATCCGCACGCCGTCATCACCGCAGCCGTCCAGTCCGGCCGGCACCCGGAAGCCGACGCGCTCGCCGCCCGGCACGAGCAGCTCGCCGTCACCGCGCACGGGCCCGCGTCCGAAGAGGCCCTGCACTGGGCCGAAGTGCGGGCCGACCTGGCGATGTTCGCCGGGGACGCCGCCCGCAGCTGCCGCACCTGGCTGATGATCGCCACCGCCCGCCTGAACGCCGGGCAGGCCCCGGACGCCCCCGCCGTCGAGGCCGCCGTGGACCGGGCGCACCACCAGTGGGGCCAGGTCCGCGACACCGCTCCCGCCCGCGAACTGGGCGCCGCGCTCGCCGCGTTGCGCGGACGGGTGCCCGGGCGGCGCGAAGGCGCGCTGGACCATGTGCAGCGCCAGCTGCGGCAGTTGCAGACGCCCGCCGGAACCGGGACACGAATCTCGGACGGGGCGGCGTTCACCCGGCCTACGTGAATAGTGAGGGGCGCCTGTGCCGGGCCGGCGGCCGCGAGTTGCGCGGACGGGTGCCGGGGCGGCGTGAAGGCATGGACCATGTGCGGCGCCGGGGAGCAGTTGCAGACCCGGGCCTGAGCCGCGTGCGCCGTGTGCGCGTGGCGTGAAGGGGGCGTGCAACCGCTTTCGCAGGTCACGTCACAGGTCTGCCGCCGAGCCTGCCCCGGTGTCATGATGTCGGGTATGACAGAGGGGGACCGAGTGGCTGTCTTAGGCGTGCGCGTCCGGCTGGGCGGCAACGCGACCGCGGACGACGTCAGAGCTCTGAAGACGTGGCTGGAGCGCGAAGAGCCGCTGGAGGCGCTGCTCTCGCGGCGGCACTTGCGCATCGAGGAACAGTCCGGCACGGACGGGGCCCCGGGGCGGCTCGGGCCCGATCTGCAACTCGTGCTGACGATCCTCGGCGATGTCGTCACGGTCGCGGCCCTGACCGAGTACACCGCCCGCGCGGTGAAGACCTGGACGAACAACCGGAGCAGGCTGCAGGGCGGCGATCCCGAGCCGCAGATCCGCCCACTGGACCCCGACGGGGAGTAGGCGGTGAGCCGCTTCGACCCGCGCGGCAAGGTGAACCGGGCGCTGCTGGCCGGTGTGTCCGAGTACGACCACACGGCATCGGACCACCCCCAGGGCGTGAGCGGTCAGCTCCCGGCCGTGCGGCACAACCGGACGAGACTGGAGGACGCGCTGCGCCGGGGCGGGGTGTTCGGCGCGGGCGAGGTGCGGGCCCTGGCCTCACCGGCCCCGGACGACTTCACGCGCGAGCTGCGCCGCGTCTGCCACGAGGCCAGAGGGCTGCTGCTGTTCTACTTCGCCGGGCACGCCGTCACCTCCACCTCCGGCAGCGAACTGCACTTGCAGATGCGCACCGCGCGGGTGCTCACGGGCAACGGGCTGCCCGGCTCGGTGACCTTCAGCGAGGTGCTCGGCGAGCTCGCCGAGAGCAACGCCGAGCAGGTGGTGGTGATCCTCGACTGCTGCTACGCCGGCAACGCGGCGGGGATCTGGCACCGCTTCGACGACCCGAAGCGCAAGAAGCACAAGATCCTGCTGCTGATGAGCGTGCAGCCCAACCGCTGCATCCTGGGCGGGGACGCCGACGCGGCGACACCGTTCACCCGCGAAGTCGCGCACGTCCTCGACGAGGGCGGCGAGGTGTGGCTCTCCGAGCTGTACACCAGGGTGAAGGAGCGGATGGCGGCGGCGAACTACCGGGCGGAGGACGACGACCCGCAGCGGCCGCAGGCGCTCGCTCCCCCCTGGAAACGGGAGGCGGACGTCCTGCTCGCGGCGGGGCCGGGGATCGCGGTGGAGCCGCCCGAGCCCGCGCCCGGCGGCCGGTTCCCGTGGCTCAGGCCTCTGCTCGACCGCGTCCGGAAGACCTTCGCCCGCTCCGGCCGTACCGCGCTGGCGGCTCTGCTCGCCGTGCTGGCCACCGGCGCCGGCGGCTACGGCATCCTGGCCCTGACCGGCGACTCCGGACCCTGCGCACCGGCCCTGGAAGTGCGCGTCCTCACCGACCCGGACCTGGAGCCGGCGGTGCGGGCGTCCGCGGACGCCTACGTCACGTCGGACGCCAACACCACCGGCGAGGGCTGCCGGCGCAGCGGCGTCACCGTCTACAGCGCGGGTGCCGCCCACGTGGTGACCGCCCTGGGTGAGCGTTCCGACCCGTGGCAGCAGCCGCGTGAGGACGTCAACCCGCAGCGGGACATCGGACCGCAGCCGGACGTGTGGATCCCCGCCACTCGCGCGGACGTCGGCCGGGTCACCGAAGCGCAGTTGGAACGCGTCTTCGCCCGGCTGGAGCCGGACGCCGAGCCGCTCGCGTACTCGCCGGTCGTACTGGCCGTCCCGAAGGACCTCGAGGCCGGCCTGCCGCCCACCCGGCGGTCGCTGACGGAGCTGGTCGACGCCCTCAAGGAGGCAGAACCCAAGGCCGAAGTGCGCAGGCCCGACCCCGAGTTCAGCGACTCGGCGCTGCTGGCGACGGTGGGGCTGTACGGCGACGGGTCCGATGTGCGAGGCGCCGAGCAGCGGATCGCCCGGGCCGGGCGGCCCGAGTCCTCGGCCGTCAGGCTGCTGTGCACGCTGCCCGAGGACGACGCCGCGGACGACCGCAGCGCGGCCCTGGTCCCGGAGTTCCTGCTCAGGAGTGGTGTCGGCTGCCACTCGGTCATCCGCGCCGAGCGCACCGCTGTCTATCCCGACGACGTACCCGGTCTGGAACCGACGTTCGTGCGGGTGCGCTGGGAGGGCGGTGACCAGGACGCGCAGGCGCGGGACGACGAGGTGGACCGGTTCCGCGACTGGCTGACGGGCGAGGGCGGCCGGAAGGTGCTCGGCGAGCACGGGTTCAGGTCCGCCACGGGCGAGCGTGGCCTGCTGGGCGGGAAGGCGGCCGAGTACGGGATGACCCCTTCCGTTCCGCCGGCGGACTCCGCCGACGCCACACAGCTGGACAGGACACTGGAGCGGTACGGCAACGCGCACGGACCCGGTCGGGTGCTGTACCTCCTCGACAGCTCCGGCTCGATGGCCGGCCTGTGGGACGGCACCAGCGGCGGCCCCGGCATCCTCCGGCAGACGCTGAAGGGACTCGGCCCGGGGGACGAGTTCGGGGTGTGGGCGGTGCACGGCCTCAAGGGCCGCACGCACACCGAACTGCTGGACTTCGGCACGCACTCCCGAGCGCAGGCGGAGAAGGCCCTCAAGCCCGGCAACGGAGGCGCCGAAGTGCGGGACGCGGAAGCCGATCCGGGCGCCGCCCTGCTGGAAGCGCTGGCCTTCTTGCGGGAGCGCGGTGCCTCCGACGAGCGACCGCAGCTGATCGTGTACCTCACCGACGGCGAGGACGACGAGCGCCTGACCGGCGCCCGCCTCAGCGAGGTGGAGAAGCGGGCACGCGCATCGGGGGTGCCCGTGGTCATGGTGACGCTCAACAGCGGGGGCTGCGACCGGGACCGTCCCGGCACGCGCGTCGCGGAGGCCGCCCAGGGCCGCTGCCTGGACGCCGGGGACGACCTCGTGCCCGCGCTGCGCGACGAGGTCGCCCGCACCGGAACGGGGGAGGAATGATGGCCCGACGCCTGCCGGCCGCCGCACTGGCGGTGCTGTCCCTGCTGGCCCTGACCGCCTGCACCGGCGGTGACGTGCGGGACGAGCCGACGGCGACGGCCGACGACAGCCGCCGGATCGTGGTGGCCAGCGGCCAGGACGTCACCGGCAAGAACGGCATACGGCAGCAGCTCATCGACGCCTGGAACGCCGAGGAGGGGCCGCAGGGCTACGAGGCCCGCCTGGTGGAACTGCCCGGCTCCGCCGACCAGCAGCGCAGCCAGCTGCTCGGCGCCCTCCAGTCGGGCAGCGCCGACTACGACGTGGTGAACCTGGACGTCACCTGGGTCCCCGAGTTCGCCGCCGCGGGCCTGATCCGCCCGCTGAGCGACGCGGCCGTCAGGGCGCCCGACGACATCATCCCCTCCGTCGACAGCACCTCGTACTGGGACGGCAAGCGGTACGCGGTCCCCTTCAACAGCGACGCCGGCCTGCTGTACTACCGCAAGGAACATCTGCGAAAGGCCGGTGTCTCCCGGACCGACCTCGGCGACGACGAGATGACCTGGGACCAGCTGCGGCGCATGTTCGACGCGGTGAACGGCGGCACCCAGGCGGACTGGACCACCCAGCTCGCCGCCTACGAGGGCCGGACGGTCAACGCGATCGAGGCGTTCGCCTCGGCCGTACCCGGCTTCGAACTGACCGACGCGGACGGGCGGTACGCAGCCGACGAGGACCAGCTGACGGCCGGCGTGACCGAACTCCGCGAGCGCACGGTGTCGCCGTACACCCTCAAGGAGGCCTCCACGTCCCGCGAGGCCGAATCGCTCAGCGCCTTCGCGGAGGGCCGGACGACATTCCTGCGGCACTGGCCGTACGTCTACCCGACCTTGTACGAGGCCTTCAAGGGGGACCTCGGGGTGGCCCGGCTGCCCGGCAAGGCCGTGCTCGGCGGCCAGAACCTGGCCGTCACCTCGTCCACGTCCGAGCGGCGGGCCGCGAAGGCCGCCGAGCTGATCGCGTTCCTCACCGACCCCGACAGCGAACGCTGCCTGCTGCGCGCAGGGTTCGCCGCGACCCGCGTCTCCGCCTACCAGGTGGCGGGCACCGCCCCGGAATGCCGGCACGCTCGCGCGTACGCCGAGGGCCCCTCGGCGTCCCCGACGGGGGAGAGCGCCGCGCATACGGCGCCCGACCAGCTCGCAGGAGGACTCAGCTACTCCCGCGCCATCCTGCTGCCGGCCCTGCGCAAGGCGGTCCACCGCCCGCGCACGCCCCTGTACGGCGCGGTCACCCAAACCCTCATCACCGAACTGGACGCCCTGTACGGCCCAAGGGCAGAGGCGGACCCGCCGACGGACGCGGAGTTGGCGAAGCGCTTGCACGAGGCATTGCGCAAGGTCTTGTCCAACCAGTGAAGTTCAGCTGACGTAGCGCTGCACCAGGTGCGGCTCCGCATTGACCGTCTGGGGGGCCTGCTGGGCTTCCACGGCTCTGGCCGGTCCCGCGTTCGCCGCCAGCAGCAGCGTCGTGACGGCGACCACGGCGGCGGTGAAGCCTCTGGCGTACCGCTCGGCGGTGCGTGTGCGCATCGGCACGGCGACCTCGCAACTGGGGCGGCGACTACGGCGGCAGTGTGTTAAACGAATTCAACAACCTGGCTTAACACTCCGTTTAACCTAGGGGCAGTTCAGGTCGAACGGCAAGAGGGGCAAGGGGAGTTGGCGTGGGGGAGCGTGACGATCCGGGGACCATCGGGCGCCGGGTGCAACGGTTGCGTGTGGAACGCGGGCTGACCCAGCGCCAGTTGGCGGAACCCGTGTACACACCGGCCTACATCTCCACCCTGGAGTCGGGCCGGGTACGCCCCTCCGACGACGCCCTGCGGCACCTCGCGGACCGGCTCGGCGTCGCCTTCGACGAGCTGGCCAGCGGCCACTCCGCGCGGCTCGTGACCGAGCTGCGGCTGCGGCTGACCGAGGCCCAGCGGACCCTCGCCGTCGGGGAGACGGAGGCGGCGGCCGGGCAGTACGCCGGGCTGCTCGCCGAGGCGGAGACGCACGCTCTGGCCGCGGAGCGGTCCGCCGCCCTGCTCGGCCTCGGTGAGTGCGCCCTGGAGACGGGCGAGCTCGTGGCGGGCCGGCAGTACTTCGAGCAGGCCGAGGAGTGCCTGGCCGGCGCGCCGCTGCCCGCCCGTGTCCCGGCCCTGCGCGGCCGGGCCGTCGCGCACTACCTCGCCGGTGAACTCCGCTACGCCGTCTACCTGCTGGAGACGGCCCTCGACGAACTGAACCGCGGCGGCCTGCACGACCCGGACGCCCTGCTGCTGCTCTACGCCAGCGCCATCGGCCCGTACATGGACATGGGCGCGCACGCCCGGGCCGCCCAGGCCGCCGAGTTCGCCCTGGCCCTCGCCCCGCAGTCCGGCGACCCCGCCCTGGTCGCCCGCATGCACCGGTCCGTCGCCCGCACCCTGGTCGCCGAGGGCCGTCTCGCCGAGGCCGACGCCTCCCTGGCCAAGGCCGCCGAGCTGTACCGGGGCCTGCAGATCCGCACCGAACTCGCCAACTGCCACTGGATGCGCGGCTACGTCTACGCCCAGGACGGGCAGCTGGAGCGGGCGGAGGCCGAGCTGCGGGAGGCCCTCGGCATGCTGTCGGCCAAGCGCGCCGCGCTCTACAGCAGCCAGGTCGCCGTCGAGCTGGCCGACGTGCTGCACCGGCGGGGCAGGTCCGACGAGGCGGCGGCCCTGCTGCACGACGTCCTCGGGCACCTGTCGCCCGAGCGCGGCGCCGTCCACTCCGCCGCGGCGCACCGGCTGCTCGGCATCATCGCCGAGGACGCCCGCCGCACGGAGGAGGCCGAGGAGCACTACGTCCGCGCCCTGAGCCTGCTGGAGCGGGCCGGTGCCGCCGGTGACCTGGCCGACCTGTGCCGGCTGCTGGGCGACCTGCTGCGGCGGACCGGGCGGGTGGAGGCCGCCCTGGACGCCTACCGGACGGGCCTCGGGCACCGCACGGCCCCCGGCACCACCACCCTCGGGCCCGCGCCCGCACAGCCCCCTCTCTGAGAAAGCAGGGCCCTCGCACGGCCGTGCGGGTTAGCCTCCCACCCGGGATGTGAACGACCGGGGCGGGCGCGTGGAGAACCAACGGACGGAGAGCCGACGGACGGCGGCCGACGGCATACGGCTGGGCCTGCGGGCCCTGGTGTACGCCGTCCTCGGCGGTGCCGCGCTGCTCGCCATCGCGACGGTGGCGTCGGTGCTCGGGCCCGTGCTGGCGCTCGACCTCTACACTCCGCCGGTCGCGGCCTGGTGGACGGTGTTCACCGCCATCACCGTGCAGGGCGTGCCGTTCCTGCTGCTGGGCACGCTCGTGTCGGCGGCGATCGGGGCGTTCGTGCCCGAGCGGGTCTTCCAGCGGTTGCTGCCCCGCCGCACGGTGCTCGCCGTACCGGTCGCCGGGGCCGCCGGGGTCGTGCTGCCCGGCTGCGAGTGCGCGTCCGTGCCGGTGGCGGGAAGCCTGATGCGGCGGGGTGTCGTGCCGGCGGCCGCGCTCGCCTTCCTGCTGTCGGCGCCCGCGATCAACCCCGTGGTCCTGGTGGCGACCTCGATCGCCTTCCCGGGGCAGCCGGAGATGGTCCTCGGCCGGCTGCTCGCCTCGCTCGGCACGGCCGTGGTGATGGGCTGGCTGTGGGCCCGGTTCGGGCGGGAGGAGTGGCTGCGGCTGCCGAAGCGGAGCGGCGGGCGGGCCCCGGGCGGCGGCCCGCGCGCCTTCGTCTCCGGGCTGCAGCACGACTTCCTGCACGCGGGCGGCTTCCTCGTCGTCGGGGCGGCGGCCGCGGCGACCTTCGACATCGTCGTGCCGCGGTCGCTGCTGGAGGTGTTCACCGGGTCCGCCTGGCTGTCGGTGCTGCTGCTCGCCCTGCTCGCGGTCGTGCTGTGCGTGTGCAGCGAGGCCGACGCCTTCGTGGCGGCATCGCTGAGCGGCTTCTCCCCGACCGCGCGCCTGGCGTTCATGGTGGTCGGGCCGATGGTCGACCTGAAGCTGATCGCGCTGCAGACGGGCACGTTCGGCAGGGTCTTCGCGGTGCGGTTCTCGGCGGCTACCTGGGTGGTCGCCGTGACGAGCAGCGTCCTGGTGGGGTGGTGGCTGCTGTGAGGCGCTACGGACCGGCGGCGCTGCTCGCGCTCGTGGGCACGGCGATCCTGCGCGTGTCCCTCTTCAGCGACCTCTACCTGCGCTACGTGCAGGCGGGGCTGCGGCCGTACCTGGTGGTGTCCGGGGCGGCGCTGGTGCTGCTGGGCGTGGCGGTGGCGGTGGTGACGAACAGGGCGGACGAGGAGCCCGGAGACGGGGACGACGAAGGCCACGCAGGGCACGGAGACGGGGACGACGAAGGCCACGCAGGGCACGGAGACGGGGACGACGAAGGCCACGCAGGGCACGGTCACGGCCCCGGCGGGCCCCGGGTCGCCTGGTTCCTCACGTTCCCCGCCCTGGCCCTCCTGCTGTTCCCGCCGCCCGCCCTCGGCTCCTACAGCGCGGAGCGCGAGGCGGCGCAGCGTGCCGCCCGGGGCGTCGGCACCTTCGCGGCCCTGCCGTCCGGGAACCCGGTCGACCTCACCCTCGGGGAGTTCGGCTCCCGGGCGGTCTACGACAGCGGCCGCTCCCTCCAGGGCCGTACGGTCCGGCTCACCGGCTTCGTCACCCGGGGCGGCGGGGGCACCTGGTACGTCACCCGCCTCCTCGTCTCCTGCTGCGCCGCCGACGCCACGACCGCCAAGGCCGAGGTGCGCGGCGCGCAGGCCCCGCCGGTCGACACGTGGGTGACGGTCACCGGTACGTGGCACCCCGAGGGCGGGCTCGGCGCGGACGCCGCATGGCCACCGGTCGTCGACGCCCGCACCGTGCGGCAGGTGCCGCAGCCGGACAGCCCGTACGAGAAACGCTGAGGCCGTACCCCCGGGCGAGCGCCCCGCTCAGGGGTTTCGGCCCTTCCGCCACGGGTAGTCGGGGCACCTCCGGGAGGGCCTGAAGGGGCGATCCGGGCAGGTGCGGAGACCGGTCGCACGACGGCCCGGCCGTTCGACCGGCGGGGCGGCCCCGGAAACGGCGACGACACAAGCCGCGGTGTGAAGGAGGCGGTGGCCGTGCGGCCCAGGGACGATCCCGGAGGTGCCCCCGGCGGCGGCCAGGGACCCGGGCGCACCGGAGACGGTGACCCGGACCCGGACGGAGCATGGGCCGCCGACGTGATCGCCCGGGGTGTGCGGGGCGCCGAGCCCGGAGAGGTCCCGGGCCGGCTGTGCGAGGTGGCGGTGGAACTGCTGCCGGTGACCGGCGCCAGCGTGTCCCTGCGCAGCGAGGGCATGCCCGTGCAGCTGAGCGCGAGCAGCGCGCAGGCCGCGCACCTGGCGCAGATCCAGGCGACCCTGGGCGACGGTCCCTGCCAGAGCGCGCTGGCGGACGGCGCGCCGGTGCTCGCCTGCGATCTGACCTCGGGCCGGGACGCGGGACGCTGGCCGGTCTTCGCCCAGCAGGCGACGGAGGCCGGGGTGCGGGCGGTGTACGCGGTGCCCCTGGGCAGCGGCGCGGTCTGCGTCGGCACGCTCGACCTGTACCGCGACCGCCCGGGCGGGCTCACCGAGGGCCAGCTGCACATGGCCCGGATCGTGGCCGGGGTGATGACCGTGGCCCTGATGGCCCTGCCGCACGGGGACGAGCCCGAGAACCCGGACGGTGAGGACTGGCTGAGCGGCCTGGCCACCGACCACGACGAGGTCTACCGGGCCGTCGGCATGATCATGGCGCAGCTCGGCGTGGGCGCGGACGACGCCCTCGCGCGGCTGCGGGCGGACGCCTTCGCGCACGGGCGTACGGCCCTGGACGTGGCGCGGGACGTGATCGCCCACCGCACGCGCTTCGACCGGTCGTGACCCCCCCCGGCCCGGGGTGTCAGATCTGGGCCCTGCCCTGCTTCCTGATCTCGGCCAGGCGCTGCGCCCCGAGCTGCACGGCCTGCTGGGTGACCTCCTCGTACACCTCGTCGAGACCGGCGTTGGTAAGGGTGATCGCCTCCTCGCCGACGCGGACGGCGGCGAGGTCCATGGTGAGGTAGGTCAGCTCCCCGTCCTCCGTCTCGCCGGCCAGCGTGACCCGCAGGGCGTGCCGGGCGTCCCCCACCGGCGGCAGCGGCAGGTCGCGGACCTCCACGCCCTGGACGATGCCGCGGGTCGTCGTGGCCGTGAACTGGCCGCAGCGGCCGGGCAGCGACTTCATCCAGTCCAGCGTGCGGTCCACGTCCGCCGGGGGATGGGCGGCGACCCGGTAGCGCAGCTGGGCGTCGGTGTCGCCGTCGTCGAGCGCGGACGTCGCCTGCGGGCCCTTCGGGGCGCCGAAGGGCTCCTCGGTGTAGAGGGCGTCCAGCAGCAGCTGGCAGTCCCGGTCCTCGGTGGTCGCCTTGAGCAGCCCGTCCCGCCAGGTGCGCGCGCCCCGGGTCGGTTCCCACGGCTCGCCCAGGTCGGCCTCGGTGACCAGCGCCGCCTGGGCCTGCGCCTCGGTGAGGGCGGCGCCGGAACCGGCGGGCTGCTCGACGGCAGGGGACGCGCCGGAGGCGGACGCGGAGGCGGAGAACCACCGGGGCCGCGGCTCGTCGTCGACGGCACAGCCGGCCGTGGCCAGCAGGGCGGTCACGGACAGCGCGGAGGCGAGGAGGGCGCGGGCGGCCGGAGGGTGGGTCATCGGGTGCCTCCTGCGAGGGGCTCGTGGAGGCGCCTTTGGGCGGAGCGGTCTCTCCACGATCGGGTGGATGCTGCTCTTACGGCACCACCGCGACCGCCCTCCCACCAGCGATACGGGCCGTCCGGGTGAGCGGCCGGGACACCCGCGGCCACCGCCCGAAAACCTCTCGCCCCGCTCCTGGCCCCCTTGTTACGGTCACGCCTATGCAGCGCGCCCAGTCGTACCCGTCCGCCACGACGACGCCGGAGAGTGTCCCGGCGCGCTGACAGCTGATGTCCGAAGCCCCGGGGCGAGTGCCCCGGGGCTTCGCCGTGTGGTGCTCGTCCTCCTTGACCACGAGGAGTCACCATGCACGACCACCGCCGGCTCGGCCGTGAACTGGACCTGTTCGACACCGATCCGCTGATGGGCGCCGGGCTGCCGTACTGGCTGCCCGACGGCGCGATCGTGCGGCACACCCTGGAGGAGTACATCCGCGACGCGGAACGCCGGGCGGGCTACCGGCACGTGTACTCGCCGGTCCTCGGCAAACGCGAGCTGTACGAGATCTCCGGGCACTGGGACCACTACGGCGACGACATGTTCCCCCCGATGGACGTGGGCGCCGAGCAGGTCCTGCTGCGCCCCAGCCTGTGCCCGCACCACGCCCTGATCTACCGCTCCCGCTCCCGCAGCTACCGCGAACTACCGCTGCGGATAGCCGAGTTGGGCGGCATGTACCGCTCGGAGCTGACCGGCGTCCTCGGCGGCCTGGCCCGGGTGCGGGCCATCACCCTCAACGACGCGCACATCTTCTGCACCCTGGAGCAGGCCGTCCAGGAGGCCCGGGCCGCGCTGGAGCTGATCGGCCGCGCCTACGCGGACCTGGGCGTCCGCGCGTCCCGGTACCGGCTGTCGCTGCCCGGGGAGGGCGGCAAGTACGTGGCCGACCCGGAGCTGTGGCGGCGCGCCACCGCCCTGCTGCGGGAAGTCCTGGACGGCTCCGGCGTCGCGTACGAGGCGGCCGAGGGCGAGGCCGCCTTCTACGGCCCCAAGATCGATGTGCAGATCACCGACCCGGCGGGCCGGGAGGCCACCCTGTCCACCGTGCAGATCGACTTCCACCAGCCCGAACGCTTCGACCTGCACTACACCGGCCCCGACGGGGCGAAACACCGCCCGGTCATGGTGCACCGCAGCATCATCGGCAGCGTGGAGCGCGCGGTCGCGCACCTCGTCGAGGAGCACGGCGGCGCCTTCCCGCCGTGGCTGGCGCCGGTGCAACTGGTCGTTCTGCCCGTCGGGGAGGAACAGTTCGAGGCGGCGAAGGCCCTGGCCGGACGTGCCCGGGAGCTCGGTCTGCGCGCCGAGGCCGCCGGCCCCGGGCAGGGCACTCTGGCCGCCCGGATCCGCGCGGCGCGGCTGGTGCCGTACCAGGCGGTGATCGGCGGGCGGGAGGCCGCAGCGGGACTTGTGGCACCGCGCCTGCGCGACGGCCGCCGGCCGGACGCCCTGTCCGGCGCCGAGCTGCTGCGCCGGATCGGCGACCGGGTGGCGGCCCGCGGGCCCGGACTGTGGGACCCGTCGTAGGACGGGATCACCACGGGCCGGGACGGATCACCAGGGGTCGGGGCGGTTCAGAACGTCCAACGCGTGTGGCTGTAGACCCCGTGGTCCCCCGGCCGAAGCCGTACGCCGTGCCCGGGGCCACGGCGAACACCACCGCGTCGCCGCTGCGGAACTCGTCCCCGATGCCGTGGAAGGTGCCCTCCTCCCTGCAACGACCGTCCGCCGGGGCCGGAATCATCGCCGCGTCCGTTCGTGTCGCCGTACGGCGCCGGTCAGCCCGCCGTCCAGGGCCGGAGCTTGTCGGGGTTGAGGACGGCCCAGACGTGCTGGATCCGGTTGCCGGCGACGTCGGACGCCGGCCGGAAGGTGCGGCTGGACTTCGACGTCACGGCGGTACGGCGGTCCTGACGCCGGCGGCGCCCGCGGGCCGCCGGGCAGGCCGTAGGGTCGCTGCCAGGAAGCTCCCCGCACCACCACTGGAAGGAGTCCCGCCGTGACGGACGGCCGGCGCATCCCGGTGATCATCGACTGCGACACCGGTGTCGACGACGCTCTCGCCCTCCTGTTCGCCGTACGGCACCCGGCGCTCGACGTGCGGGCGATCACCTGCGTGGCCGGGAACACGGACGTGGATGGCGTCGTCCGCAACACCCTGACCGTACTGGAGCAGGCCGGCGCCCCCGACATCCCCGTCGCCCGGGGCGCCGAGCGGCCGCTGATCGAGGCGCCCCGCTCGGCCCAGCACGTGCACGGGCGCGACGGCATGGGCGACCTGGGCCTGCCGCGGCCGGCCCGCAGGCCCGCCGACGTCGACGCGGTGACGCTGCTGCGGCGCGAGATCCTCGCCTCCCCGCGTCCGGTCACCCTCGTCCCCATGGCCCCGCTCACCAACATCGCGCTGCTGCTGCGCACCCACCCCGAGGTGGTCGGCAACATCGAGCGGATCGTCTTCATGGGCGGCGCGGCGGCCGTCGGGAACGCCACGCCCGTCGCGGAGTTCAACGTGTGGCACGACCCGGAGGCCGCCGCGATCCTGCTGACGGCCGGGGTGCCGATCACGATGTACGGGCTGGACGTGTTCACGCGGGTCGTGGTCCCCGCGGCGGACGTGCGCAGGCTGTGCGGGAGCGGCGAGCCCGGGGCGCGGCTGGCCGGGCGGCTGCTCACCCACCGCCCGGCCCACCCCGACAGCCGTCCCGGCGATCCCTCCGAGACGGCCGGCGGTCTGGGCGACGCGGGCGCGGTCTGCGCCGTAGTCGACCCGGAGGGCCTGACGACCCACCGCCTTCCGGTGGACGTCTCCCTCGCGCCGGGGCCCACGCGCGGCATGACGATCGTCGACCGCCGTCCCCGCCCCGGCGAGGCGGAGATCCACGAGGGCACGCGGGAACAGCCCCTGGTCGACGTGGGGCTGGACGTGGACGTGGAGCGCTACGTGAAGCTGTACCTGGCGACCGTCGAGGTGTGAGCCGGCGGCGGGCCGCGCCGCGATCGTCACGCCGGGTGGTCCGGTCTGCGGGCGCGAGTACGCCCGGTGTGCTGTCGCCGCCGGACGACAGCACACCGGGCGTCTTCAGTCAGGTGCGGGCGTCCTACGCGCCGCGCTTGGCCGCGCGGCGGCGGGTCACGACGACCAGGGCCGCTCCGCCCGCCAGCAGGGCGGCGGCGCCGAGGGCGATCGGGCCGGTGCTGCTGTCGGCACCGGTCTCGGCGAGGTCGCCGCCACCGCCGTTCGGCTTGGGGGCGGTGGGCGTCGACTCGGAGGCGCTCGGGGTGGGCGTGTCCGTGTCGGAGGACGGCGGCGTCGAGGGCTCGGCCGGCTCGGACGGGGACGCCGGCGGCGTCGCCGGGGGCGTCGTCCCCTCGGCCGGCTCGGACGGGCTCGCGGGCGGCGTGGAGGCGGGCGGCTCCTCCTCCGCCGGCGGCGTCGTGCAGTCCTTCGTGCCGCCGTTCCAGGCCGCGATCAGCTTGTCCTTGATGACCGGGCGGTCCGGGCCCTTGGGCAGCTCGCCGTGCTCGAAGCCGTCCTTCGCGTCGAGTTCGCCGTCGAACTTCACCGCGCCCCGGTACAGGTCGATCTGCCCGAAGCAGCCCTTGTCCGGGATGGCGATGTCGAGCGAGTCGGTGGCGCCCGGCTTGACCGTCGCCGTGTCGAAGTCGACGAACACCTGCTCGCCGGAGGTCGCGAACGTCGCGCCGTGCGCGAGGTAGGACGCGAGGGAGGCCGTGCAGGTGGCCGCGCCACCGGCGGTGCGGACCTTGACGTGGACCTTGCCGTCCTCGGTCGGCTTCAAGTTCTGGTCGTCGACCTTGACCGAGTCGTAGAAGTTCGTGCCGTCGAGCGAGAACTGGCAGCGGTCGGTCCCGGTCTCCGTGCCGGCGCCCGTGCCCGGCTTGTAGCTGCCGCCGGACGACCAGCCGTCGCCGCCGGGCGTCCCGGTGGCGAAGGCGGTCGTGGCGGAGGCGGCGCAGAGGACGAGGGCCGCGGCGCCCGTCCCCAGCAGGCGTCGCGCGGTGACACGTCTCGCTATGGACATGCGTATCCCATTTCTTGGCGTGTGCCGGACCCGGGTGACGGCGGGCGGGCAGCGCGACGCACGCGGCTGCCGGGGCCGCACCGGGGAGTGAGTGGTCTGAGAAACACTGGGCTCATTGGTCACATGTGCCTCAGTGGCCCCATCGTGGCGCCGCCGCAGCACACTGTCAACCTGCGGTGATGCAAAGGAAGTTGCTCGCCCGTCACACTTTCATCACAGCGGGAATGGATCACTCCGATCAACTCGTTGGTTCCTTTTTCCGGCATTCTGGACAGATTCAAAACTGTCGCCCGTATGCCCAGTGAAGGAGACCGCGTGACCGATCGCTCGACCCTCGACCTGTCGTCCCGGGACCCCGACTGGTGGCGCCAGGCCGTCGTCTACCAGATCTATCCCCGCAGCTTCGCCGACGCCGACGGCGACGGACTCGGCGACCTGCGCGGCATCACCCGCCGCCTCGGTCACCTTGCCGCCCTGGGCGTGGACGCCCTGTGGCTGAGCCCCTTCTACCCCTCCGAGCTCGCCGACGGCGGCTACGACGTCGCCGACCCCCGGGGCGTCGACCCGCGCCTGGGCACCCTCGACGACTTCGACGACCTGGTCGCCGAGGCCCACCGCCTCGGCCTGAAGGTCATCGTCGACATCGTGCCCAACCACTCCTCGCACCGGCACGCGTGGTTCCAGGAGGCCCTCTACGCGGGCCCCGGCTCGGCGGCCCGCGACCGCTACGTCTTCCGCGACGGCCGCGGTGAACACGGCGAACTCCCGCCCACCGACTGGCAGTCCGTCTTCGGCGGCAGCGCCTGGAAGCGGGTGCCCGACGGCCAGTGGTACCTGCACCTCTTCGCCCCCGAGCAGCCCGACCTCAACTGGGAGAACCAGGAGGTCCGCGCCGACTACCGCACCACACTGCGCTTCTGGTCCGACCGCGGGGTCGACGGCTTCCGCATCGACGTCGCCCACGCCCTCGTCAAGGACCTGAGCGAACCCCTGCGCGACCTCGGCCGGCCCGAGCTGAGCCGCGAGGAGGCGCTCACTGCGCTGCCGCCCGGCACCCACCCCTTCTACGACCGTGACGACGTGCACGAGATCTACCGTGACTGGCGCAAGATCCTCGACGCCTACCGCCCGCCCCGCATGGCCGTCGCCGAGGCGTGGGTGCCCGGTGCCCGGCGTGCGCTGTACGCCCGCCCGGACGAGCTCGGCCAGGCCTTCAACTTCGAGTATCTCCAGGCCGGCTGGGACGCGGAGGAACTGCGGCAGGTCATCACCGACTCGCTCGCCACCGCCCGGGCGGCGGGTGCGTCGGCCACCTGGGTGCTGTCCAACCACGACGTCGTACGGCACGCCTCCCGGCTGACGCTGCCGCCCGGCACGGACCTCAACGCCTGGCTGCTGTCCGGCGGCCACGCCCCGGCCGTGGACGAGGCGGCCGGGCTGCGCCGGGCCCGGGCGGCCACGCTGCTGATGCTGGCGCTGCCCGGCTCGGCGTACGTGTACCAGGGGGAGGAACTCGGCCTGCCCGAGGTCGCCGACCTGCCCACCGAGGTGCTCCAGGACCCGATCTGGGAGCAGACCGGTCACGTCCGCAAGGGCCGCGACGGCTGCCGGGTGCCGTTGCCATGGACGACGTCCGGGCCGTCGTACGGCTTCGGGCCCGGCGGGGCGTGGCTCCCGCAGCCGCCCGGCTTCGCCGCGTACGCCGTCGAGGCGCAGGACGGGGTGGAGGGCTCCACTCTGGAGCTGTACCGAACGGCCCTGCGGCTGCGCCGCAAGCTCCTCGACGGCGAGGAGCTGACGTGGGCGGCGGACGCCCCGGACGGTGTGCTCCGGTTCGACCGCGGCGGGGGGTGGCGCTGTGTCGCCAATCTGTCGGGTGCGGCGGTGGAGCTGCCGGCCGGTGAGGTGCTGCTGAGCAGCGCGCCGCTGGAGGACGGGCGGGTCGGACCGGACACGACGGTGTGGCTGGGCCGCTGACGCTCCGCGGGGTGCGCGGG
>NZ_JNXI01000042.1 GCF_000717055.1 Streptomyces iakyrus
GGCTGGACTGGTACAACTACCACCGACCCCACACCGGAATCGGCGGCCAAACGCCAGCCAGCCGCGTCACCAACCTGCCCGAACAGCACAGCTAGGGCCCTGGCCTGGTCAAATGCCCATCCCGCGCCGTGATACGGTTGTGAACACAACGGCGCGGGGTGGAGCAGCTCGGTAGCTCGCTGGGCTCATAACCCAGAGGTCGCAGGTTCAAATCCTGTCCCCGCTACTGAAGTCGCGATGTCCGAGTGACGGAGCGGCCACGAAGGCCCGGATTCCACAAAGGAATCCGGGCCTTCGTGATGTGTGAACGCATGTGCTGGCGCCGGCTGTGGCCGCGCCGCCTGGGGGAGTTGGACGTTCTGTGTTTGACTTGTCTCTCTGTGGGCATGTCGACAAAACGCTGAAGTGACCTCACTGGCTGCGGTATACCAGGTGTACCCAGGTTGCAGGTGGTGCGACGATGGACGTTATGGGGGACAAGGCAACTCTGTTCGAGACAGGGCGTTTTGTGCAGCCTTCCAGCCGGGAGGACACCGAGACCCCGGACGAGACCGGGGGGATCGCCGACGAGGCGGCCGAGGAGCTGCGTCAGCGGCTCGCCGCCGAGACCGGCGACGTCGAGGCGATGAGTGTCCTCGGGGCCATGCTGCTGCGCCGTGGTGACCTCGACGGTGCCGAGCCTCATCTGCGTGCCGCCACCGCCGCGGGCGACCGGGCGGCCGCCAACAATCTGGGAGTTCTCCTTCACCAGCGGGGGTACGCCGACGAGGCCGCCGGATGGTGGCGGATCGCCGCCGTCGCCGGATCCACGGCGGCCGCGCACGCCCTGGGCCGGCACCACCGCGAGCGCGGCGACGAACCCGCCGCCGAGTACTGGCTGCGCCAGTCCGCCGAACAGGGGCACACGCTGGGCGCGTACGCGCTCGCCGACCTGCTGGAGCACCGCGGTGACGCCGGGGCCGAGCAGTGGATGCGGGTCGCGGCCGAGCGCGGCCACCGGGAGGCGGCGTACCGGCTGGCGCGGTCGCTGGACCGGAACGCGGCGCGGGAAGCCGGCGGCGACAACGGTGTCCAGGTGCCGGAAGAGGCCGAGCAGTGGTACCGGCAGGCCGCCGCGCGCGGTCACCGGCGGGCCGCCCTGCACCTCGGGACGATCCTGGAGCGGCGCGGCGAGCTCAAGGAGGCCGGACGCTGGTACCTGACGTCCGCCAAGGACGGCGAGGCGCGTGCCGCCTGCGCGCTCGGCTTCCTGCTGCGCGACGCGGGCGACACCGAGAACGCCGCCGTGTGGTGGCTGCGGGCCGCCCAGGACGGCGACGGCAACGCGGCGAACGCGCTGGGCGCGCTGCACGCCGAGCGGGGCGAGACCCAGACCGCCGAGCGGTGGTACCGGGCGGCGATGGACGCGGGCGACGTGAACGGCGCGTACAACCTCGGCCTGCTCTGCGCCGAGCAGGGGCGTACCCCGCAGGCCGAGCAGTGGTACCGGCGCGCGGCCTACGCCGGGCACCGGGAGGCCGCGAACGCGCTGGCGATCCTGCTGTTGCAGGGCGGCGACGAGACGGGCGCGGAGCCGTGGTTCTCCAAGGCCGCGGAGGCCGGGAGCGTCGACGCCGCCTTCAACCTCGGCATCCTGCATGCCGGGCGGGGCGAGGAGCAGGCCGCGCTGCGCTGGTACGAGCGGGCTGCCGCCGCCGGGCACACGGAGGCGGCGCTCCAGGTCGGCATGGCGCGGCTGCGGGACGGCGACGAGCAGGAGGCCGAGCGGCATCTGCGGTGTGCGGCCGGGGGCGGGAGCGCCGAGGCCGCGTACCGGCTGGCGACGGTGCTCGACGCCCGGCGCCCGCCGGAGCCCGCGCACGAGCTCGGGGAGCCGGTGCATCGCCGGAGCGAGTGCGAGGAGTGGTACGAGCGGGCGGCGGACCAGGGGCACCGGCGGGCGCAGGTGCGGGTCGGCATGCTCGCGGCGGCCAGGGGCGATGTCGTCGAGGCGGCTCGGTGGTACCGGGAGGCGGCCGAGGCCGGGTCCCGCAACGGTGCGTTCAATCTCGGGCTGCTGCTCGCCCGGGAGGGGAGCGAGCCCGAGGCGGCGGTGTGGTGGAAGCGGGCCGCCGACGCCGGGCACGGGCGGGCGGCGTTGCGGCTGGCCCTCGTCTACGCGCGTCGGGGAGAGCTGGCGGAAGGGCAGCGCTGGGCCGACCGGGCCGTGTCGCTGGGGCCGGCGTCCGTCGCCGAGCGGGCGGAGCGGCTGAGGGACGCGCTGCGGCAGGAGCTGTCCGCGTGAGGTGCTGCGGGTGGGGCCGGGGTGCAGCCGGGCAATGGATTTGCATCCGCCCTCCGCGGTGACGTAACGTTGCATTCACCGACGCGGGGTGGAGCAGCTCGGTAGCTCGCTGGGCTCATAACCCAGAGGTCGCAGGTTCAAATCCTGTCCCCGCTACTGAAGGCCGAGGGCCGGAATCCGGGGCTCTCGCGCGTTCGCGCGTTCGCGCGTTCGTGCGGGCTAGGCGGCCGCGCAGTTCGGGCAGACGCCGCGGTACGTCACCTCGACGTCCGAGACCGTGAAGCCGAAGCGCTCGGTGTCGGGGAGGTCGGCCAGCGGGTTGCCGGTCGGGTGGACATCCCGGATCGCGCCGCATTGAGCGCAGACCAGGTGGTGGTGCGGCTGGTGGGCGTTCGGGTCGTACCGCTTGGCGCGCTGGTCGGTGGAAACCTCCAGCACCTCGCCGAGGGTCACGAGCTCCCCCAGCGTGTTGTAGACGGTCGCTCGGGAGATTTCGGGCAGCTTGGCGACGGCCCGGGCGTGGACCTCGTCGGCCGTCAGATGGACGTGTTCGCCGTCGAGGACCTCGGCCACGACGCGCCGCTGCGCGGTCATCCGCCATCCGCGTCCGCGCAGGCGTTCCAGAAGGTCACTCATGGCCACCAGCCTAACAGCTAAGGGGACCAGGTCCCGAACAGGTGTGAGATTAGAGCCTCACTTGCTTTAGACAATGTCTATTGTAGGATCGAGGACGGCTTTGACCAACGGACAGGACTGGTCAGGGGCAGTGCAGGACTGATCAGGAATGGTGCAGGAGGCGCACGTGACGCAGGGACCGCTTACGACGGAGGCCGGGGCTCCGGTCGCCGACAACCAGAACAGCGAGACCGCGGGCGTCGGCGGCCCGGTGCTCGTCCAGGACCAGCTCCTGCTGGAGAAGCTGGCCCACTTCAACCGCGAGCGCATCCCGGAGCGCGTAGTGCACGCCCGCGGCGCGGGCGCGTACGGCACCTTCACGGTGACCGCCGATGTCACCCCGTACACGCGGGCCGCCTTCCTCTCCGGGATCGGCAAGCAGACCGAGGTCTTCCTGCGCTTCTCGACGGTGGCGGGCAACCTGGGGGCGGCGGACGCGGTGCGCGACCCGCGTGGCTTCGCGCTGAAGTTCTACACCGAGGAGGGCAACTACGACCTCGTCGGCAACAACACCCCGGTGTTCTTCATCAAAGACGCCGTCAAGTTCCCGGACTTCATCCACACCCAGAAGCGCGACCCGTACACCGGCTCGACCGAGGCGGACAACGTCTGGGACTTCTGGAGCCTGTCGCCCGAGTCCACGCACCAGGTGACCTGGCTGTTCGGCGACCGCGGCATCCCCGCCTCCTACCGCCACATGGACGGCTTCGGCTCGCACACGTTCCAGTGGAGCAACGCGGCCGGCGAGGCCTTCTGGGTGAAGTACCACTTCAAGACGGACCAGGGCATCGAGAACCTGACGGCCGAGGCGGCGGCCCGGCTCGCGGGTGAGGACCCCGACTCCCACCAGCGCGACCTGCGCGAGGCCATCGAGCGGGGCGAGTACCCGACCTGGACGGTCGGGGTGCAGATCATGCCGGTGGCCGAGGCGGCGACGTACCGCTTCAACCCGTTCGACCTGACCAAGGTCTGGCCGCACGCGGACTACCCGGTCGTCGAGATCGGCAAGCTGGAGCTCAACCGCAACCCGGAGAACATCTTCGCCGAGGTCGAGCAGTCGATCTTCAGCCCCGCCCACTTCGTGCCGGGCATCGGGCCGTCCCCGGACAAGATGCTCCAGGGCCGCCTCTTCGCCTATGGCGACGCCCACCGCTACCGCGTCGGCATCAACGCCGACCACCTGCCGGTGAACCGCCCGCACGCCACCGTGGCGCGCACCAACTCCCGTGACGGGTACCTCTACGACGGCCGTCATGCCGGTGCGAAGAACTATGAGCCGAACAGCTTCGGCGGCCCGTTCCAGACGGACCGTCCGCTGTGGTCCGCCACGGCCGTGAGCGGCGCGACGGGCACCCACCCGGCCCCGGTCCACGCCGAGGACGACGACTTCGTCCAGGCGGGCAACCTCTACCGGCTCATGTCGGAGGACGAGAAGGAGCGCCTGATCGCCAACCTGGCGGGCTTCATCGCCAAGGTCTCGCGCGACGACATCGTCGAGCGCGCGATCGACAACTTCCGTCGGGCCGACGGAGACTACGGCAAGCGGCTGGAGGCCGCGGTCCAGGCCCTGCGCGGCTGAACTCCAGCACTGGACCGCTTGCGGTAGTGGACGGGCCGGGTCCCCTTGCGGGGGCCCGGCCCGTCCGTGCCGCTATGCGGGAACCTGCTGCCGTGCCGGGGCCCAGCAGCGGATGATGTCGCGGACCGAGACGATGCCGGCGGGTTCGCCGCCGTCCAGCACGATGAGGTGCCGGAAACCGCCGTGGGCCATGGCGCCCGCCGCCTCCTCCAGCGTCCAGGCCGGAGCGGCGAACACGACGTTGTTGGTGGTGTGGGCGTGGGCGCGTTCCGTGTCCGGGTTCTGGCCCAGGCCCACGGAGTTGAGGATGTCGCGTTCGGTGAGGATGCCGATGCCGCCGGCGTCGGGGTCGTGGACCACCGCCGCCCCCACCTTGCGCGCGGACATCAGCGCGGCGGCCTGGCGCAGGGTGTGGGTCGGGCCGATGGTGAGGACGACAGTGCTCATGGCGTCACGGACGAGCATGGATGGAGCCACCTCCTGGGAGTGTCCCCGCCGTTTGTTCAGCGTTTCACAAGTTCACAAGTGGGGGGACTCTCAGAGTGGCAGGCAAAGGGAGGGTCAACAAGAGGGCGCTCGGTAACAACGGGGGGCTCAGTAGCGCTGGTTCAGATACCCCAGCAGCTCGTCGTGGAGCAGGCCGTTCGACGCGGCCGCGTTGCCGCTGTGGGGGCCCGGGCGGGCGTCGAGGCCGGTGAAGGTGCCGCCGGCCTCCGTGACGACGATGGCGGTGGCGGCCATGTCCCACAGGGACAGCTCCGGCTCGGCGCACATGTCGATGGAGCCCTCCGCGACCATCATGTAGGGCCAGAAGTCGCCGTACGCGCGCGTGCGCCACACCTCGCGGGTCAGGTCCAGGAAGCCGTCCAGGCGGCCCTGCTCCTCCCAGCCGCTCAGCGAGGAGTACGCGAAGGAGGCGTCGGAGAGCTTGGAGACTTGCGAGACCTGTAGCCGGGAGGCCTTGGTGAGGCTGCGGCCGGAGAACGCGCCGTGGCCCTTCGCGGCCCACCACCGGCGGCCGAGGGCGGGCGCGGACACCACGCCGACGACGGGCTGGAAGCCGCCCTCGCCGGCCTCCATCAGGGAGATGAGCGTGGCCCAGACGGGCACGCCCCGCACGTAGTTCTTGGTGCCGTCGATCGGGTCGATCACCCAGCGGCGGGGGCCGGTGCCCTCGACGCCGTACTCCTCGCCGAGGATCGCGTCCCGCGGGCGGGCGCGCCCGAGGTGGCCGCGGATGAGTTCCTCCGCGGCCTTGTCCGCCTCGCTCACCGGGGTCATGTCCGGTTTGGTCTCGACCTTGAGGTCGAGGGCCTTGAACCGGTCCGTCGTCGCGGCGTCGGCGGCGTCGGCGAGGACGTGGGCGAGACGCAGGTCGTCGAGGTAGTCGGGCATGCAACGAACCTATCTGCCGAGGTGGGGCTGGGGCTACAGGGGGTTGGCAGGGCCGGAGGCGTCGGATGCCGTCCCGGGCTTGCTGTGGAGGATGTCGCGCGCCTGCTCCGCCGCGCGGGCGGTGCTCTCGGAGACGAAGTCGAGGAACCGGGCGACGTTCTCCAGGCGGGCGGCGGCCGGGGAGCCGGGGCCGAGGACGCCGACGCCCTGCCGGGCGATCCCCACGACCGCGGCGATGGACCGGGCGCTGGCCATCATCGACCGGTACCAGACGTCGTCGTCGACGACGTACCGCTCGCGGCGTCCTTCGTCCGCTTCCCGGCGGACCAGGCCCTGGCTGTCGAGGAACGCGACCGCCTTGGAGACGGACGCCGGGCTGACCTGGAGTCGCTGGGCGAGTTCGGACGCGGTGAGGCTGCCCGAGTCGGTCAGGCAGAGGCAGGCCATCACCCGGGACATCATCTTGGGCATGCCCGACCCCATCAGGACGGTGGTGAACGTCTCCTCGTACTCGCGTACGGCCTCGGCGTCCCGCCCGTCGGCCTGCGGGGGCGTCTTCGGATCCCGGGGTGGGGTCTGCCTACGGCGCTGGGTGCGGTGTTCCGTGGCGCGGTGGGCCAGGTCGGCGCGGTAGGCCGTGGGTCCGCCGTTGCGCATGACCTCGCGCGTGACCGTCGAGGTCGGGCGGTCGAGGCGCCGGGCGATCTCGGCGTAGGCGAGGCCGTCGGCCAGCCCCAGCGCGATCTGCTGGCGTTCCTGCTGAGTGAGCCTGCCTCCCGGCATCGTGGCCTCCTTCGTGGTGCGTGACGTCCCCAGCTTAGCGTTCAGCTTCATTCCATTGCAACGAAGACAGGGTCGTTGTTGCGTTAGGCTGCATGGTCATTGCAATGATTTCAGTGCTCTGAACTGCATGTTTGTGCTTTAAGTGCAACGAGTGTGTTGCCGGATGCGTGAATGCAACGTAGCTTTTCCGTCATCGGAAACAACGGATCGAAGGAGAGCACGATGCAGAAGTTCGACAGCCCCGCCCCCGTCTCCGCCGTCATCGACATCCCCGCCGGGCGCATCCGGTTCATCGCGGCCGACCGGGCCGACACCACGGTCGAGGTCCTGCCCGCGGACGTCTCCAAGAGCCGCGACGTGAAGGCCGCGGAGCAGATCGAGGTGGCTTACGGCGACGGCGTCCTGCGGATCGAGGCCCCGGAGCCGAAGAACCGGGTCCTCGGCCACTCCGGCTCCGTAGAGGTGACGGTGCAACTGCCCGCCGGCTCCAGCGTCGAGGCGAAGGCGGCCGCCGCCGAATTCCGCGGCGTCGGACGGCTCGGCGACGTCGCCTACGAGGCGGCGCAGGGCTCGGTCAAGCTCGACGAGACGGGCGGCGCCCGCCTCACCCTGCTCGCCGGCGACATCTCGGTCGGCCGCCTGGGCGGCCCCGCGCAGATCAGCACCCAGAAGGGGGACCTCGGCGTCGCCGAGGCCGTGGGCGGCGTGGTCGCGCTGCGCACCGAGCAGGGCGACATCTCGGTCGGCGCGGCCCGCGGCGTTTCCGCCTCCCTGGACGCCGGCACCGGCTACGGCCGGATCCACAACAGCCTCATGAACGCCGACGGCACCGCCGCCGGCCTGACCATCCGCGCGACCACCGCCTACGGCGACATCACCGCGCGCAGCTTGTAGACCTCCCGCCCTCTTCGAAGGAGCACCCCTCATGACCGACCTGGCCATCGCGGCGCACGGGCTGCGGAAGAGCTACGGCGACAAGACCGTCCTCGACGGAGTCGACCTGGCCGTCCCGGAAGGGACGATCTTCTCCCTGCTCGGCCCGAACGGCGCGGGCAAGACCACCGCCGTCAAGATCCTCTCCACCCTGATCACCGCCGACGCCGGCGTGCTGCGGGTCGGCGGACACGACCTCGCCACCGACCCGCAGGCCGTACGCGCCGCGATCGGCGTGACCGGTCAGTTCTCCGCCGTCGACGGCCTGATCACCGGCGAGGAGAACATGCTCCTCATGGCGGACCTGCACCACCTGCCCCGGCGCGAGGGACGCCGCGTCGCCGCCGAACTGCTGGAGCGCTTCGACCTCACCGACGCCGCGAAGAGGCCCGCTTCCACCTACTCCGGCGGCATGAAGCGCCGCCTCGACATCGCCATGACCCTGGTCGGCGACCCGAGGATCATCTTCCTCGACGAACCCACCACCGGCCTGGACCCCCGCGCCCGGCACAACATGTGGCAGATCATCAGGGAACTCGTCACCGGCGGCGTCACCGTCTTCCTCACCACTCAGTACCTGGAGGAGGCCGACGAACTCGCCGACCGCATCGCCGTGCTCCACGACGGCACCATCGCCGCCGAGGGCAGCGCCGACGAACTGAAGCGGCTCATCCCGGGCGGACACGTCCGGCTCCGCTTCACCGACCCGGCCGCCTACCGGCACGCCGCCGCCACCCTGCGCGGAGTCACCCCGGACGACGAAGCCCTCGCCCTGCGGATCCCCAGCGACGGCAGCCAGCGCGACCTGCGCTCCATCCTCGACCGGCTCGACGCCGCCGGCATCGAAGCCGACGAGCTGACCGTCCACACGCCCGACCTCGACGACGTGTTCTTCGCCCTGACCGGCCCGGCCGGCATCCCCGACCAGCCCAAGGAGACCACCCGATGAGCGCCCTCGGCCTCGCCCTCCGCGACTCCTCCACCATGCTGCGCCGCAACCTCCTGCACGCCCGGCGCTACCCGTCCCTCACCCTGAACCTGCTGCTCACCCCGATCATGCTGTTGCTGCTGTTCGTCTACATCTTCGGCGACACCATGAGCGCCGGCATCGGGGGCGGCGGTCCGGACCGGTCCGCATACATCGCCTTCGTCGTGCCGGGCCTGCTGCTGATGACCATCGGCAGCACCACGATCGGCACCGCGGTCTCCGTCTCCAACGACATGACCGAGGGCATCATCGCCCGCTTCCGCACCATGGCGATCCACCGCGGGTCGGTGCTCATCGGGCACGTCGTCGGCAGCGTGCTCCAGGCGGTCATCAGCGTGGTGCTGGTCGGTGCCGTCGGCGTGGCCATCGGCTTCCGCTCCTCCGGCGCCGGCGTCCTGGAGTGGCTCGCGGCCTTCGGACTGCTCGTGCTCTTCGCCACCGCCCTCACCTGGGTCGCGGTCGGCATGGGCCTGGTCAGCCCGAACGCGGAGGCCGCCGGCAACAACGCGATGCCCCTGATCCTGCTGCCCCTGCTGTCCAGCACCTTCGTCCCGCTCGACGCGATGCCGGGCTGGTTCCGGCCGATCGCCGAGTACCAGCCGTTCACCCCGGCCATCGAGACCCTGCGCGGGCTGCTCCTCGGGACCGGGATCGGCCACAACGGCTGGCTCGCCCTCGCCTGGTGCCTCGGCCTCGCGGTGCTCGGCTACTTCTGGTCGACCTCGAAGTTCAACGGCGACCCGAGGTAACCGCCGTGGCCACGCGGGCCACCTCCCGCGAACGTCCCACCCCAGGGCGGCGTACACCGGCATCCCGCCGGAGTGCGCCGCCCGTTCCTCTGCCCGGGGCGAGATCCCGCACCGGGTCGACGCACCGCGCGGCAAGGCCGAAACGCGCCTCCGCGCGCACTCGCGAACCCTTGACAGTGCTTCCATCCGCGTCAAACCTGGGCGCAGAGCCGCTCGCCCCAAGGGGAGGCGAAGATGCCTGCAGCGCGGGAATCCTTACTGGACGCCGCCTACACGGCGCTGGTGCGCCGGCCGTGGTCCGCCGTGCGGATGGTGGACGTGGCCGCGGCGGCCGGAGTGTCCCGCCAGACGCTGTACAACGAGTTCGGCAGCAAGGACGGCCTGGCCAGGGCGCTCATGAGGCGAGAGGCCGACGGGTATCTCGCCGGGGTCGACCGAGCCCTCGCCGGGTACAGCGACGCCCGCGACCGGCTCACCGCCACCGCCGAGTGGACCGCCTCGGCGGCCCGGGACAACGTCCTCGTCCGCGCCCTGCTCACCGGCTGCTGGAGCGAGCGGCTGCCCGCTCCGGCCCTGACGGCCGTGGCGTCCACCTCCGCCGTACCGGCCCAGCGCCGCGCCGACGGCCCCCTGCCCTCACCCGGTGAGTTCGTCGCCCTCGTCCGCGACCGGGCCGTCGCCTACCTGGCCGCCCCCGGCACGCCCAAATCCGACACCGCAGACCTGGCCCGCTCCTGCGAACTCGCCGTCCGGCTCGCCCTGTCGTGCGTGGCCGCGCCACCCGGCGAGGGCGGCGTCGCCGGCCTGGTCCGCAGCGCCCTTCAGCGGCAGGCGGGCTGACCGGGCGTCAGTGCGCCGACCCCGACAACTGCAACCCGACCACGCCGATGATGACGAGACTGATCGACACGATCTTCAGCGTCGACACCAGGTCCCCCAGGAACACCATGCCGTAGATCGCCGTCCCCGCCGCGCCGATGCCCGTCCACACCGCGTACGCGGGACCCACGTCGAGTCGTCTCAGCGCCAGGGTCAGCAGGCCGAAGCTGCCGAGGGCGAAGACGCAGAACGCGATCGTCGGCCAGAGCCGGGTGAAGCCGTGGGACAGCTTGAGACACACCGCGAAGCCGGTCTCGAGCAACCCGGCCACGATGACCAGCAGCCACGCCATGAGTCGTCCTCCCGTATCCCACGTTCAGTGACCGCTCAGTCAGTTTCGTCGCGCTCGTCAGGCTTTGGCCAGGATTGCATCCGGCTTGCGTGCGATTATGCACTTACCGCCAGGACACCGGCACAAACAACGCGGAGGTCAGTCGCCTTCCTTGCGTTCGCGGGTGGCCAGCAGGCGGCGCAGCGAGTACAGCCGCGCGGGATCCGCGTGCCCCTCGGTCACCCAGGCGTCCAGCGCACAGTCCGGCTCGTCGTGACTGCACGCGCGCGGGCAGCCCTCGGTGCCCGGCTCCAGGTCGGGGAAGGCGTGGATGACCCGGGACGGGTCGACGTGGTTGAGCCCGAAGGACCGCAGGCCCGGGGTGTCGATCACCCAGCCGTCGTCGCCCGAGAGCGGCAGCGCCAGCGCCGAGGTGGTGGTGTGCCGGCCGCGGCCCGTCACCGCGTTCACATGGCCCGTGGTACGCCGTCGCTCCTCGGGCACCAGCGCGTTCACCAGGGTCGTCTTGCCCACGCCGGAGTGGCCGACGAACGCGGTGATCTTGCCGTCGAGCTGCTCCCGCACCCGGGCGAGGGCGACCCCGCTCTCCAGTTCCGCGCGGCTGGTGACGACATAGGGGATGTCGAGGTCCCCGTACAGCTCCAGCAGCTTCTCGGGCGGGGCGAGGTCCGACTTGGTCAGCACCAGCAGCGGATCCAGGCCGCCGTCGTAGGCGGCGACCAGACAGCGGTCGATCAGCCGGGGGCGAGGCTCCGGGTCGGCCAGGGCGGTGACGACGGCCAGCTGGTCGGCGTTGGCGACGACCACCCGCTCGAACGGATCGTCGTCGTCCGCCGTGCGCCGCAGGACCGAGGTGCGCTCCTCGATGCGCACGATCCTCGCGAGTGAGTCCTTCTTGCCCGTGAGGTCGCCCACGATGGCCACGCGGTCGCCGACCACCGCCGCCTTGCGGCCCAGCTCGCGGGCCTTCATCGCCATGACCACACGGTCCTCGACGAGGCAGGTCAGGCGGCCCCGGTCGACGGTGAGGACGAGTCCCTCGGCGGCGTCCTCGTGTTTGGGGCGGATGTTCGTCCGGGGCCGGGTGTTCCGGCGGCCCGGACGGGTGCGGATGTCGTCCTCGTCGGTGTGCTTGCCGTAGCGGCGCATGACGTGATCCCTGCGTCCTACGCCCCGAGCATCCCGGTCCACAGATCGGGGAAGTCGGGCAGGGTCTTGGCCGTCGTCGCCACATTCTCGATCTGCACGCCCTCCACCGCGAGGCCGATGATCGCGCCGGCCGTGGCCATGCGGTGGTCGTCGTAGGTGTGGAAGATCCCGCCGTGCAGCCGGCGCGGGCGGATGTGCAGACCGTCCGCGGTCTCCGTGACGTCGCCGCCGAGTTCGTTGATCTCCTTGGTGAGCGCGGCCAGCCGGTCCGTCTCGTGCAGCCGCAGGTGGGCCACCCCGCGCAGGGTCGACGGGGAGTCCGCGAGGGCCGCGACCGCCGCGATGCCCGGCGTCAGCTCGCCGACCTCGCCCAGGTCGACGTCGATGCCGTGCACCGAGCCCGAGCCGGTGAACACCAGCCCGTACTCGGTCAGTTCGCAGGAGCCGCCCATCTCGGAGAAGATCTCGCGCAGCTGGTCACCGGGCTGCGTGGTGCGGGCCGGCCAGTCCGGGACGACGACCTTGCCGCCGGTCACCAGCGCCGCCGCCAGGAACGGCTGGGCGTTCGACAGGTCCGGCTCGATGACCAGGTCCCGGCCGAGCAGGGCGCCCGGCGAGACCCGCCAGACGTTCGGCTCGCCGCCCGACTCGGGCGTGTCCACCTGGGCGCCGACCGAGCGCAGCATGTCGACGGTCATGCGGATGTGCGGCATGGAGGGCAGCGTGGCGCCGGTGTGGCGGACCTCGACGCCCTGGTTGAAGCGCGGCCCGGACAGCAGCAGGGCGCTCACGAACTGCGACGAGGAGGAGGCGTCGATGGCGACCGTGCCGCCGTCCAGGGCGCCGCTGCCGTGCACGGTCAGGGGCAGCGCGCCGCGGCCGTCGTCGTCGATCCGGGCGCCGAGCTGCCGCAGCGCGTCGATGACGCCGTTCAGCGGACGCTCGTAGGAACGGGGGTCGCCGTCGAAGCGGACGGGGCCGTCGGCGAGGGCGGCGACCGGCGGCAGGAACCGCATCACCGTGCCGGCGTTGCCGACGTCGACCGTGGCCGGGCCACGCAGGCCCGTGGGGAGTACCCGCCAGGCCTCACCCGTGCCGTCGGGGCCCACGCCTTCCTCGATCTCGATGCCCATCGCCCGCAGCGCGCCGGCCATCAGCAGGGTGTCGCGGGAGCGCAGGGGGCGGCGCAGCCAGCCGGGCTCGGACGCGAGGGAGGCGAGGACCAGGGCGCGGTTGGTGACCGACTTGGACCCGGGCACGTGGACCGTCGCGTCGACGGCTCCGCTCGCGTGCGGGGCGGGCCAGAGGGCGGTGTCTGGGGTGTTCGGGGCCATGGCCCCACTTTATAAGCAGGCCGTCGTCCGGGTGCGGCGCCGTGGGGCCGGTCGCACCCGCGTGGTGCAGCCGCGCGGCGCGGCGGCGACCGGCCCCCTCGGGGCGGCCGTCACATCTCCAGCAGCCAGCGTCCGCCGCCGATCAGCGAGCACAGCGACACCGCGTGGAACAGGAAGAACCACAGGCCCGCCGGCACGTGCGTCAGCCGCGACAGCTGGTCGGCGTCCGAGTCGCCGGCCCCGCCCCGGGCCCGCTTCGCCTGGAGTTCGAAGGCGGGGCGGACCCCGCCGATCAGCAGGAACCACACCACCGCGTACGCGAACGCCGCCTGGACCTGAGGGCCGGCCAGCCAGGACACCAGCACGAACAGACCGCCGGTGACGAGCATGGTCAGGGCGCCGTAGGCGTTGCGGATCATCACGAGCATGGCGAGGAGCAGGGCCGTGGCCAGCCACAGCAGGAGCGTGATCCGGCCGGAGCCCAGCAGCGAGGCCCCGCCGAGGCCCAGCAGGGGCGGGGCCGTGTACCCCGCGGCCGCGGTGAGGATCATGCCGATGCCGTGCGGCTTGCCGCGGCTGACGGTCAGGCCGCTGGTGTCCGAGTGCAGGCGTATGCCCGTGAGGGTGCGGCCGGTGAGCAGGGCCACGAGCCCGTGGCCGCCCTCGTGGGCGATGGTGATGGCGTTGCGGGAGATGCGCCACAGGCCGTGCGGGACCACCACGGCGAGCGCGGCGCCCAGGGTCGCGAGCACCACCCACAGGTCGGGATCGGGCTGCGTGCCGGACACCTCGTCCCAGAGGGAGGCGAGCGAGGCGGTTGCGGTGCTGTCCATGTGCGGCGTTGGCTCCCTGTGGTCGGTCCAATGGGTGCGGCGCGCAGCGCCGTCGTTGAGGGGTGGTGGTCGGGCGACGGGTGGGCCTGGCAGTGTGGCACGTATGTGCGGACGATATTCAGCGAGTCGTAGGCCAGAGGATCTCGCAGGAATCTTTGAGATCGAGAAGTGGGAGCCCGAGGAGACCCTCGCGCCGGACTACAACGTGGCGCCCACCAAAGAGGTCTACGCCGTCCTGGACCGCCCCCTGAAAGACGCGGACGACCCGCGCCCGGTTCGGCAGCTGCGCACCCTGAAGTGGGGGCTCGTCCCGTCCTGGTCGAAGACCCCCGAGGGCGGCGCCCGGATGATCAACGCCCGTGCGGAGACCGTCCACGAGAAGCCGTCCTACCGTCGTGCCTTCACCTCGCGGCGCTGCATCCTGCCCGCCGACGGCTACTACGAGTGGGTCACCGGCACCCAGGAGCGCGAGCTGGAGGTCGAGGGCAAGAAGAAGCGGCCCCGCAAGCAGCCGTACTTCGTGACGCCGGCCGACGGGTCGGTCTTCGCCATGGCCGGGCTGTACGAGTTCTGGCGGGACAAGACGCTGCCCGACGACCACCCGCAGGCCTGGTGGGTGACGTGCTCGGTGATCACCACGGAGGCCGAGCAGAGCCCGCTCGCGGTGTCCCCGGCCGACGGGCCGCGGGCGCTCGCCGAGATCCACCCCCGGATGCCGCTGATGCTGACGCCGGACCGCTGGGACGCCTGGCTGGACCCCTCCCGCACGGACCCCGACGGCCTGCGCGAGCTGCTCGCCCCGCCGCCCGCCGGGCTGATGCGGGCCTACCCGGTCGCCACGGCCGTCAGCAACGTCCGCAACAACGGGCCGGAGCTGCTCAAGGAGCTGGAAGGCCCCGAAGAGGGCACACTCTTCTGACGTGACGCATGTGACGAAGACCGCCGGCACCGCCACCGAGACCTTCGAGACCGACGCTGGGACCGCCCGTATCACCTGGCACGGCGCGAAGACGGCCCGGCTGGTGCTCGCCGTCAGCCACGGCGCGGGCGGCGGTATCGAGGCCCGTGACCTGGTGGCCCTCGCCGAGGTCCTGCCCGCCCACGGCGTGGCCGTCGCCCGGGTGGAGCAGCCCTGGCGGGTGGCCGGGAAGAAGCTGGCGCCCGCGCCGAAGACCCTGGACGCCGGCTGGCGCGGCATCTGGCCCGCCCTGGCGAAGCCGGGTCTGCCGGTGATCTCCGGCGGGCGCAGCGCCGGGGCCCGGGTGGCCTGCCGCACCGCGACCGAGCTGGGCGCCCGCGCCGTGCTAGCGCTCGGTTTCCCGCTGCACCCGCCGGGCAAGCCGGAGAAGTCCCGCGCCGGGGAACTTCTGGGAGCCGGAGTGCCCACCCTGGTCGTGCAGGGCGGCAACGATCCGTTCGGGAAGCCGGAGGAATTCCCCGACGGGCCGTTCGAGCTCGTGGAGATCCCGTACGGTGACCATGGCTTCGCCGTGCCGAAACGGGCGGACATCTCGCAGGACGAGGCCGTGTCCCTCATCACGGACGCGGTCGTGGAGTGGACCGGGTCACTCGGGTAAAGCTTCGGGAATGCCGGGGCGGCGGTCACTGTTGTGCGGGACGTACGTGCTGGAGACCAGCACCGACGTCGTAGGAGAGGGAGTCCGCCGCATGGGTTCGACCATCTGCCCGACCCGCAGCAGCCGCGCCGACCTGGACTGGACGGTGCTGCACGCGGGCAAGACCGCCCCTATTCGGGCGGCGGGCGGACCGGATCGTCGTCTATCCTCCGATTCGGGTGAGACCGGTCTCGGTCTCACGAGAGCATTCGAGGAGGTGGGTCCGGTCACTGGGACCGACGCAGGGACCGACAACGGCCAGGCGGAGCAGCCCGAGGGCCAGGGCGGCACGGGCGCGGAGACGACCACGGAGCGCAACGCGCGCTTCGAGCGGGACGCGCTGGAGTTCCTCGACCAGATGTACTCGGCCGCACTGCGCATGACGCGCAACCCGGCCGACGCCGAGGACCTGGTGCAGGAGACGTACGCCAAGGCGTACGCGTCCTTCCACCAGTTCCGCGAGGGCACCAACCTCAAGGCGTGGCTGTACCGGATCCTCACCAACACCTTCATCAACTCGTACCGCAAGAAGCAGCGCGAGCCTCAGCGCTCCGCGGCCGAGGAGATCGAGGACTGGCAGCTCGCCCGCGCCGAGTCGCACATGTCGACGGGCTTGCGCTCCGCGGAGTCGCAGGCGCTCGACCACCTGCCCGACTCGGACGTGAAGGAGGCGCTCCAGGCGATCCCCGAGGAGTTCCGCATCGCGGTCTACCTCGCGGACGTCGAAGGGTTTGCCTACAAGGAGATCGCCGACATCATGGGGACACCCATCGGTACGGTGATGTCCCGGCTGCACCGGGGACGCCGTCAGCTGCGCGGCATGCTGGAGGACTACGCCCGTGACCGCGGGATGGTCCCGGCCGGTGCCGGAGAGTCGAACGAAGCGAAAGGCTCGGGGTCATGAGCTGCGGAGAGCCGCACGAGACGGATTGCAGCGAAATCCTCGATCATCTCTACGAGTTCCTCGACCGTGAGATGCCGGACTCGGACTGCGTGAAGTTCGAGCACCACTTCGAGGAGTGCTCGCCCTGCCTCGAGAAGTACGGGCTCGAGCAGGCCGTGAAGAAGCTCGTCAAGCGCTGCTGCGGGCACGACGACGTGCCGGGCGACCTGCGGGACAAGGTCATGGGGCGGATCGAGCTGATCCGCTCCGGCCAGGCCGTCCCCGAGCAGGACGTCACGGCCTCGCCCGCCACGCCCCAGGAGTCCTGACACTCCTGCGCTTTTCAACTACCCCACCTCTGCACGGGTAGTCGCCCTCGAACGCATCACTCGAACGTGCTAATCCGCGGGTTATCGGCCCGCGGATCCCCCTGCCGCCGTCCTAGGCTCCGGGCCTGACGGACCTGGCCGGGGGAGGGGCTCATGGAAGCGGTAACGGCACGGGCACGTGTCTACATCGCCTGTGTCGCCGTCGCCGCGCTGCTCTGCCTGCTGCCACCGCCGGGCGTCCGCACGCCCTGGTGGGCTGTCGCGCTGCTCGCCGCGCTGTACGCCGGCTGCGAGCGCGTCGCCCGGTCCCGGTTCGTCGGGATCTCCCACCCGGCCGGGACCTTCTACCCCGTGCTGCTCGCCGGTGCCTTCCTGCTGCCGGCGAGCGCCGCGGCGCTGGTGGTCGTGCCCGGTGCGCTGCTCTCGCACGCCGGCCGGCGGCCCGTGGCGCTGCGGCGCGTCTGGCGGGCCGCCCAGCTCGTCCTCGGTGTGTGGGCCGCCGCCACGGTGCACCGGCTGCTCGGCGGACGGGACGCGGTGGCCGTCGGCGACGTCCCGTACGCGCTCGGTCCGGCGGGGGCGGCCGTGCTGGCGTTCTGCCTGGTCCTCGCGCTGCTCGACGGCGGCATCCTGGCCGTGGCGGAGCGGGTGCCGCTGCGGCGGGCCTGGCGGGGTCTGGTGGCGCGCTCGCTCGCGCCGATCGCCGTGCACGGACTCGCCGGTCTGATGATGGCCGTCCTGTGGCGCAGCCCCTACGGCCCGGTCGCCGCCCTGCTCGTGCTGCTGCCCATGTGCGTCTCGTGGTGGGCGTTCGCCCAGTACCACCGGGAACGCGCCGCCCATCAGGCGACCATCCGGGCGCTGGTCCAGGCCGTCGACATCAAGGACGGGTACACCCGCGGGCACAGCGAGCGCGTCGGGCAGGCCTCCATGATGATCGCCCGGGAGCTGGGCATGGCCGACGAGCGCGTGGAGATGCTCCGCTTCGCCGGGATCCTGCACGACGTGGGCAAGCTGGGCGTGCCCACCCGGCTGCTGAGGAAGGACGGGCCGCTGACGCCCGAGGAGCGGCGGGTCATCGAGCTGCACCCCGAGTACGGGCACGAGATGGTGCGCGGCATCGGCTTCCTCGGCGAGGCCCGCGCCGCCGTGCTGCACCACCACGAGCGACTGGACGGCAGCGGCTACCCCTACGGCCTGGTGGGCCGTCAGATCCCCGAGTCCGCACGGGTCGTGGCCGTCGCGGACGCCTTCGACGCCATGACCTCCACCCGCAGCTACAGCAGGGCCCGGCCCGTCGCCGTGGCCCTGGCGGAGCTGGAGCGGTGCTCGGGCAGCCACTTCGACCCGGTGATGGTCGCGGCGCTCGTCGAAGCCGTCGGGCGGACGGGGTGGCACCCCGCGGTGACCGCCGACGACGAGGAGACCCGCCCGGCCCGGGTGCCCCCGCCCGGCACACCCCTGTCCAGCCGCCCCGGAGCACACCGATGAGCGCCTACCGGCCGCCGCCGCTCCTCACCCTCGTCCACGCCTGCGCCGCCCTGCTCGCCGCCGGTTCCCTCGCCGTCACCCTCTCCGCAGGCCTGGAGGAACGCCGGGTCGCCCTCGCCTTCGGCGTTCTCGTCACCGTCGGCGAGCTCGCCCGGAGCAACGGCGCGCAGATCCGGGAGCCTGCCCCGCTCGGGGCCGCCGCGGCCCTCTCCTACGCCCTGCTCGGCGAGGCCGGCGGACATGCCACCCACCACGGTCCCGCCCAGGTCGTCGCCGTGGTGCTGGCCGCCTCACTGCTCGGCAGCGTCCCGCACGTCGCCCGCGGGCAGGGGCCCACCCTCGACCACCTGGCGCGCCGCGTGCTCACCGTCGGGTTCGTCGCCGTGTGCTTCCAGCCCCCGTACAACCGGGGCATGTTCGACGACTGGGGCGGCCCCGCCTACGCGCTGCTGCTGCTCGCGCTGCTGTCGCTCACCGCGCTGTGCGACGCGGTGCTCGCCGCCGCCCTGGCCCACACCCGCACCGGCTGGCCCTTCGGGCCGGTGCTGCGGGACGAGCTGCGGGCCGTGTGCGGCATCGGGTCCGCCGTCATCGCCACCGGGGCGGTGATGGCGCTGGCGGTCGCCGTCGTGGGCCTGTGGGCGCTGCCGGTCTTCTCCGTGCCGCTGCTGCTCGCCCAGATGTCGTTCCGCCGCTATGCCGCCGTCCGGGCGACCTACCGGCAGACCATCGCCTCCCTCGCCCGGGCCACGGAGGTCGCCGGCTACACCCCCTGCGGGCACGCCCGGCGGGTCGCCGCGGTCAGCCAGGCGGTGGGGCGTGACCTGGGACTGACCGAGCCCGAGCTGGCCGTGCTGGAGTACGCCGCGCTCATGCACGACATCGGCCAGCTGAGCCTCGTCGACCCGGTGCCGGCGGGCGCCACCGCCGCGCTGCCCGCCGCGGAGCAGCGGCGGATCGCCCTGCTCGGCGGAGCCGTCGTCCGGCAGACGGGCGTCGACGAGGCGGTGGCCGTCGTCGTGGAGCGGCAGGCCGACCCCTGCGCCGAGCAGCCGCTCGCCGCGCGAATCGTCCGGGCCGTGAACGCGTACGAGGAGAAGTCCCGGGAAGGAGGGCCCGGCGGGCCGCTGACGGCGCTGGAGGAACTCCGGCTCGCCACCGCCGGGACGTACGCCCCGGAAGTGGTGGAATCACTGGCCCGCGTACTGGCAAGGAGCAGTCTGACCCTGCCCGTGGCTGGGTAACCCATGGGTAATGAGCGGCCTTGAGGCCGCACGTGGTTGGATGCGAAGGAGAAGGTGTCCGGGGGCTCGAAACACAGCTACGGCCAGCCCACCGCACGGAACTGGCAGGCGGGAATCGTGAGGATCTTCGGCAAGGGACGGCACCGGCCCTCCGCCTCCTGGCGGCAGGCCACAGACCGGGCGTTCACCCTCATCGGCGACGGCCGTTACGAGGACGCGGGCGCCCTGCTGACACGTGCCGCCGACCTGGAGCCCTGGCTTTCCGAGTCCTGGTTCAACCTCGCGCTGCTGCACAAGTTCCGGCACGACTGGGAGCAGGCGCGGGCGGCCGGGCTCAGGGCCGTGGCACTGCTCGACCGGGACACCGGCGCGCCCGACTGGTGGAACGTCGGCATCGCCGCGACCGCGCTCCAGGACTGGCCGCTGGCCCGGCGCGCCTGGCAGGCCTACGGGCTGCGGGTGCCGGGGGCGGCCAACGACTCCGGTGAGCCCCTCGGAATGGACCTCGGCAGCGCGGCCGTACGGCTGTCGCCGGAGGGGGAGGCCGAGGTCGTGTGGGGACGGCGGCTGGATCCCGCGCGGATCGAGGTGCTGTCCATCCCGCTGCCGTCGTCCGGGCGGCGCTGGGGCGAGGTCGTGCTGCACGACGGGGTGCCGCACGGGGAGCGGACGACGGCCGCCGGGCACACGTACCCGGTGTTCGACGAGATCGAGCTGTGGGCGCCGTCGCCCGTGCCGACCTGGGTGGTGCTGCTGGAGGCGGCGACGGAGGCGGACCGGGACGCGCTGGAGCAGCTGGCCGCGGACGCCGGGTTCGCCGCGGAGGACTGGTCCTCCTCGGTGCGGTTGCTGTGCCGGATGTGTTCCGAGTCGCGGATGCCGTCGGACGAGGGCGACGGGGAGCATCTCGACCCGCACGATCACAGTGAGCCGGGGCATCCCGGGCCGCTGGGGCACCGGACGGACGGGCAGCTGTGGGTGCCGGAGCGGGAGTGCGGGCTGGCTGCGCCGGCTTCGCTGGTTCGGGGGTTGCTGGACGGGTGGGTTGCCGACAGTCCGGATTCTCGGGACTGGCGGGATCTGGAAGAGGTCTGTTAGCGCCGTTGCCGGGTGCGGCTGCGTCGTGGTTGTTCGCGCAGTTCCCCGCGCCCCTGAGGGGGCGCCTTCCCCGTACCCTGTATCAGCATCCCGGGTTGGATTTGTTCAGGAAGGCGTACGGACGTCATGGGTCAGCAGGACACCGATCAGCAGCACGCGGGCGTGCTCCCCGTCGATGACGAGGGGTATGTGATCGACACGGAGGGCTGCGAGGAGCGCGAGGCGGCCTGGCGGGAGCGCGGGACCTCGCGGCCGATCACGGTGGTCGGGAACCCGGTGCTGCACAAGGAGTGCAAGGACGTCACCGACTTCGGCGACGCGTTCCAGCAGCTCGTCGCGGACATGTTCGCCAGCCAGCGCACCGCCGAGGGCGTGGGCCTGGCCGCCAACCAGATCGGCGTCGACGCGAAGGTCTTCGTCTACGACTGCCCGGACGACGAGGGCGTCCGGCACACCGGTGTCGTCTGCAACCCCAAGCTCGTGGAACTGCCCGCCGAGAAGCGCCGCCTGGACGACAGCAACGAGGGCTGCCTGTCGGTGCCCACCGCGTACGCGCCGCTCGCCCGGCCCGACTACGCCGAGGTGACCGGGCAGGACGAGAAGGGCAACCCGATCAAGGTGCGCGGCACCGGATACTTCGCACGGTGTTTGCAGCACGAGACGGACCACCTGTACGGCTACCTGTACATCGACCGGCTCTCCAAGCGCGAACGCAAGGACGCGCTGCGGCAGATGGCCGAGAACGAGCCCCGCTACCCCGTGGTGGCCAACGACTGAGACCACAGCCGCACCAGGCGCACGGCGTCTGTTCGGGTTCACCACCCTGAACAGGCGCCGTTCCTCTGTGCCGTTCGCCTGTCCGTCGCACGTTCGATCGCTTCTGCTCGCCTGGCGATCCGTCGGTAGTCACACAACGGGAGGTTCCCGGCACTGTGGGGTAGTGAATAAAGCAAATGCGTTCCCAGAACGGTCAGTTGTAGTGCTGAATGGGATGAGCGGGGTATGCAACGGCGCACGCCCGGCACGAAGGGAGGGGCGCCCGCGCCAGCTGGCGGCTGAGAGGGGTTAGTTCGTGCATGCTTTGTCACACGGCACCACAACGGCACCGGTCACGATCGCAGTACCACCGTCGCTCTCTCTCCCGGTGGTCGAGGCGGCGTTTCCCCGGCGACTCCACCCGTATTGGCCGAAGTGCCAGGAGAAGACGCGGGCCTGGCTGCTCGAAAAGCGGCTCATGCCGGCGGACAAGGTGGAGGAATATGCCGACGGACTGTGCTACACCGACCTCATGGCCGGGTACTACCTCGGCGCGTCCGACGAGGTCATGCAGGCGATAGCCGACTACAGCGCGTGGTTCTTCGTCTGGGACGACCGTCACGACCGCGACATCGTGCACGGCCGGCCGCTCGCCTGGCGGCTGCTGCGGGACCGGCTGCACTCGGCCCTCGACTCCCCCGGGGAGCACCTGCACCACGAGGACCCACTGGTCGCCGGGTTCGCGGACAGCGTGCTGCGGCTGTACGCGTTCCTGCCCCAGACGTGGAACCTCCGGTTCGCCCGGCACTTCCACGCGGTGATCGACGCGTACGACCAGGAGTTCCACAATCGCACCGAGGGAATCGTCCCGACGGTCGAGGAATACCTCCGGCTGCGCCGGCTCACCTTCGCGCACTGGATCTGGACGGACCTGCTGGAGCCGGCCGCCGGATGTGAACTCCCCGACGCCGTACGGAAAAATCCGGCGTATCGGCGGGCGGCGCTGCTGAGCCAGGAATTCGCCGCCTGGTACAACGATCTGTGCTCGCTTCCGAAAGAGATAGCGGGCGACGAGGTGCACAATCTCGGAATCAGTCTCATCACCCATGAGGGGATGACTCTGGAACAGGCTGTCGTGGAAGTCAGGTGCCGAGTCGAGGAAACCATCACCGAATTCCTCGATGTCGAAAAGGAAGCCTTACGGTTCGCCGACGACCTCGCCGACGGCTCCGTCCGGGGAAAGGAACTGAGCACCGCCGTGCGGGCCTGCCTGAGCAATATGCGGAACTGGTTCAGTTCCGTGTACTGGTTCCACCACGAGTCCGGCCGTTACAGGGTCGACAGCTGGGACGACCGGTCCACGCCCCCGTACGTCAACAACGAAGCGGCAGGTGAGAAATGACCGTCGAGTCTGTACAGCCCGAAACCCCGCCGGCCGTGGAACTGCGGGAGCCGCCCCGGGCGGGGGGCGGGGTCCCCGTCCTCGGGCACGGCTGGAAGCTCGCGCGCGACCCGCTGGCCTTCATGTCCCGGCTGCGCGATCACGGCGACGTCGTACGGCTGAAGCTCGGGCCGAAGACGGTGTACGCGGTCACCACCCCGGCCCTGACCGGCGCCCTGGCACTGAGCAACGACTTCATCATCGCCGGGCCGCTGTGGGAGTCCCTGGAGGGTCTGCTCGGCAAGCAGGGCGTGGCCACGGCGAACGGCCCGGTCCACCGGCGCCAGCGGCGCACCATCCAGCCCGCCTTCCGGCTCGACGCCATCCCCGCCTACGGTCCGATCATGGAGGAGGAGGCCCACGCGCTGACCGAGCGCTGGAAGCCCGGCGAGACGATCGACTGCACCTCGGAGTCCTTCCGGGTGGCCGTGCGCATCGCGGCCCGCTGCCTGCTGCGCGGTGACTACATGGACGAGCGGGCGGAACGGCTGTGCGTCGCCCTCGCCACCGTGTTCCGGGGGATGTACCGGCGGATGGTGGTCCCGCTCGGACCGCTCTACAACCTGCCGCTCCCGGCCAACCGCGAATTCAACAGGGCATTGGCCGATTTGCATCTCCTCGTCGACGAGATCGTCGCCGAGCGCCGGGCATCCGGTCAAAAGCCGGACGATTTGCTGACGGCATTGCTGGAGGCGACGGACGAGAATGGAGACCCGATCGGGGAACAGGAGATCCACGATCAGGTCGTGGCGATCCTGACCCCCGGCAGCGAGACCATCGCCTCCACCATCATGTGGCTCTTGCATATGCTCGCGGAGCACCCCGAACACGCCGACCGGGTACGCGACGAAGTGCAAGCGGTCACCGGTGGGAGGCCGGTGGCATTCGCAGACGTCCGAGGACTCACGCACACCAACAATGTCGTCGTCGAGTCCATGCGTTTGAGCCCCGCCGTCTGGATTCTGACGCGCCGGGCGGTGCGCGACACGGAACTCGGTGGATACCGTATTCCGTCCGGGGCGGACATCATCTACAGCCCGTACGCGATCCAGCGCGACCCGAAGTCGTACGAGCGGAACCTGGAGTTCGACCCCGACCGCTGGCTTCCGGACCGGGTCAAGGACATCCCGAAGCACGCCATGAGTCCGTTCAGCGTGGGCAATCGCAAGTGCCCGAGCGATCACTTCTCGATGGCCCAGCTGACGCTGGTCACGGCGGCCCTGGCCACCAGGTACCGGTTCGAGCAGGTCCCGGGCTCCAAGGACGCCACCCGCGTCGGCATCACGCTCCGGCCGCACGACCTGCGGGTGCGGCCGGTGCCGAGGTGACGGAGGGGGCTTCAGGCCGCTTCGGGGCCTCTGAACGTCCGCCGGTAGGAGTTCGGCGTGGTTCCGATCGCCCGGACGAAGTGGTGGCGCAGCGTGGCCGCGTTGCCGAACCCTGTTCGACCGGCGATCGCGTCCATCGTCTCGTCCGTCGCCTCCAGCAGCCGCTGGGCCAGCAGCACGCGCTGGCGCAGGATCCAGCGGTAGGGAGTGGTCCCGGTCTCCTGCTGGAAGCGGCGGGCGAAGGTGCGCGGGGACATGTGGGCGTGGGCGGCGAGCTGCTCGACGGTGACCTCCTCGTCGAGATGGCGCTCCATCCACGCCAGCACGTCGCCGATCGTGTCGCCCTCGGGGTGGGGGAGGGGGCGCTCGATGTACTGGGCCTGGCCGCCGTCGCGGTGCGGCGGCACCACCATACGCCGGGCGATCTTGTTGGCGACCTCGGAGCCCTGCTCCTTGCGCACCAGGTGCAGGCAGGCGTCGATGCCGGCGGCCGTGCCGGCGGAGGTGATCACCGGGTCCTCGTCGACGTAGAGGACGTCCGGCTCGACGATCACGCGCGGGTACTGCCGGGCGAGGTCCTTGGCGTGCTTCCAGTGCGTGGCGCAGCGGCGGCCGTCCAGCAGCCCGGCCGCGGCCAGCACGAAGACGCCGGAGCACACGCTCAGCACCCGGGCGCCGCGGTCGACCGCACGGCGCAGGGAGTCCAGCAGCTCCGGGGGAAAATCCCGGTACGCGTAGGTGTGGCCGGCCGGCACGGCGATCAGGTCGGCCGTCTCCAGCCGCTCCAGGCCGTGCTCGGCCTGGAGCGAGAAGCCCGAGTTCATGCGCAGCACCGGGCCCTCGGCCGAAGCGACGGCGAAGTCGTAGACCGGCAGGCCTTCGTCGCTCCGGTCGGTGCCGAAGACCTCGCACACCACACCCAGTTCGAAGGGGTTCACGCCGTCGAGCAGGGCGACGGCCACGTTCTGCAGCATGCCTCCAGTGTGCCTCGCCCTTGGCAGTAATTCGAGGGTCTACGGCAGTCCTGCCACTGACGGTAAGGAGTCATCGGCGCGACAGTGGTGTCCATGAACACGAACCAGATCGAAGCACTCATCGGAATGACCGCCACGTTCGGGATCCTGGTCCTCCTGATCCTCCCGTCCGTGATCGGCCTGGTGCGCGAGCGGCGCATCGACCGTCAGATCAGGGAGGCCCAGGAGGCCAGGGAGGACGTACCGGCTCAGAAGTCCTCGTCCAAGTCGACGGTGCCCTCCACCGCCACCTGGTACGCGGAGGGCCGCCGCTCGAAGAAGTTGGTCAGCTCCTGAACCCCCTGGAGCTCCATGAACGAGAAGGGGTTCTCGGAGCCGTAGACCGGAGCGAAGCCGAGGCGGGTGAGCCGCTGGTCGGCGACGCACTCCAGGTACTGCCTCATCGACTCGGTGTTCATGCCCGGCAGGCCGTCCCCGCACAGGTCGCGCGCGAACTGCAGCTCGGCCTCGACGGCCTCCCGGAGCATGTCCGTCACCTCCTGCCGGAGCCGGTCGTCGAAGAGGTCGGGCTCCTCCTTGCGGACGGTGTCGACCACGTCGAAGGCGAAGGACATGTGCATCGTCTCGTCGCGGAACACCCAGTTGGTGCCGGTGGCCAGGCCGTGCAGCAGGCCCCGGCTGCGGAACCAGTACACGTAGGCGAAGGCGCCGTAGAAGAACAGGCCCTCGATGCACGCCGCGAAGCAGATCAGGTTGAGCAGGAAGCGCCGGCGGTCGGCCTGGGTCTCCAGCCGGTCCAGCTTCTCCACCGAGTCCATCCACTTGAAGCAGAACGAGGCCTTCTCGCGGATGGACGGAATGTTCTCCACGGCCGCGAAGGCCGCCGCGCGGTCCTCCGGGTCGGGCAGATAGGTGTCGAGCAGCGTCAGATAGAACTGGACGTGCACGGCCTCCTCGAAGAGCTGCCGCGACAGGTACAGGCGCGCTTCCGGGGAGTTGATGTGCTTGTACAGCGTCAGCACCAGGTTGTTCGCGACGATCGAGTCGCCCGTCGCGAAGAACGCGACCAGCCGGCCGATCAGGTGCTGCTCCGCCGGTGACAGCTTGGCCAGGTCGGCGACGTCCGAGTGGAGGTCGACCTCCTCCACGGTCCAGGTGTTCTTGATGGCGTCCCGGTAGCGCTCGTAGAAGTCCGGGTAGCGCATGGGGCGCAGGGTGAGCTCGAAGCCGGGGTCGAGAAGGTTCTGGGTGCTCATTACTGGCAGGCCTCGCAGGACTCGGGGTTTTCCAGGGAGCAGGCGACCGCTTCGGGGTCGGGGGCGGCCTGCGCGGGGACGGTGGCTTGGGCCTTCGCGGCGCGGGCGATGCGGGTCGCCGGGCGCGAGCGCAGGTAGTACGTGGTCTTCAGCCCGGACTTCCAGGCGTAGGCGTACATCGAGGAGAGCTTGCCGATGGTCGGCGTCTCCAGGAAGAGGTTCAGGGACTGCGACTGGTCCAGGAACGGAGTCCTGGCCGCCGCCATGTCGATCAGGCCGCGCTGCGGGATCTCCCACGCCGTGCGGTACAGGGCGCGCACGTCCTCGGGGATCCAGGCGAAATCCTGCACCGAGCCGCTGGCCTCGCGCAGGGCCTCCCGGGTGCGGGCGTCCCACACGCCGAGCCGCTTCAGCTCGTCCACCAGGTAGGAGTTGACCTGGAGGAACTCTCCCGACAGCGTCTCGCGCTTGAACAGGTTGGACACCTGCGGCTCGATGCACTCGTAGACACCCGCGATGGAGGCGATCGTGGCGGTGGGGGCGATGGCGAGCAGCAGGGAGTTGCGCATGCCGGTCGTGGCCACGCGCTGGCGCAGGGCCGCCCAGCGCTCCGGCCAGGTCAGCTCCACGTCGTAGTGGTCGGGGTGCAGCACGCCCCGGGCCGTACGGGTCTTCTCCCACGCGGGAAGCGGCCCGTTGCGCTCGGCGAGGTCGGCGGAGGCCTCGTACGCGGCGAGCATGATCCGCTCGGCGATCCGGGTCGACAGTGCCTTGGCCTCGGGCGAGTCGAAGGGCAGGCGCAGCTTGAAGAAGACGTCCTGGAGGCCCATCGCGCCGAGGCCGACCGGGCGCCAGCGGGCGTTGGAGCGGCCCGCCTGCTCGGTCGGGTAGAAGTTGATGTCCACGACCCGGTCGAGGAACGTCACGGCCGTGCGGACGGTCTCGTCAAGCCGCTCCCAGTCGAGATCACCGGTCGATGTGTCGACAAAGGAACCCAGGTTGACCGAGCCGAGGTTGCAGACCGCGGTCTCCCCGTCGCTGGTGACCTCCAGGATCTCCGTGCAGAGGTTGGAGGAGTGGACGACGTGGCCCGGCTCGGCGGTCTGGTTGGCGGTGCGGTTGGCGGCGTCCTTGAAGGTCATCCAGCCGTTGCCGGTCTGTGCGAGGGTGCGCATCATGCGGCCGTACAGCTCACGGGCGGGCAGCGTCTTCTTCGCGAGGCCCTTCGCCTCGGCCGCCCGGTACGCGGCGTCGAACTCCTCGCCCCACAGGTCGACCAGCTCGGGCACGTCCGCGGGGGAGAACAGCGACCACTGCGCGTCGGCGTTCACGCGGCGCATGAACTCGTCCGGCACCCAGTGGGCGAGGTTCAGGTTGTGCGTGCGGCGGGCGTCCTCGCCGGTGTTGTCGCGCAGCTCCAGGAACTCCTCGATGTCCGCGTGCCAGGTCTCCAGGTAGACCGCGGCGGCGCCCTTGCGGCGGCCGCCCTGGTTCACGGCGGCGACCGAGGCGTCCAGGGTCTTCAGGAACGGGACGATGCCGTTGGAGTGGCCGTTGGTGCCGCGGATCAGGGAACCGCGGGCGCGGATGCGGGAGTACGCGAGCCCGATGCCGCCGGCGTGCTTCGACAGCCGGGCCACCTGGTGGTACCGGTCGTAGATGGAGTCCAGCTCGTCCTTGGGGGAGTCGAGGAGGTAGCAGGACGACATCTGCGGGTGCCGGGTGCCCGAGTTGAAGAGGGTGGGGGAGGAGGGGAGGTAGTCGAGGCGGCTCATGAGCCCGTAGAGCGCGGCGACTTCGTCGACGGAGCGGCGGGTGTCGTCCTCGGCGAGACCGGCGGCGACCCGCAGCATGAAGTGCTGGGGCGTCTCGACGACCTTGCGGGTGAGCGGGTGGCGCAGCAGATAGCGGCTGTGCAGGGTGCGCAGGCCGAAGTAGCCGAATCGGTCGTCGGCGCCGGTGTCGACGAGCGCGTCGAGCCGGGCCGCGTGCAGCCGGACGAACTCTGCGGTGCGGTCGGCGATGAGGCCCTCGCGGTGGCCCACCGCCACGGACTCGGTGAAGGACGTGACGCCCTGCGAGGCGGCCTCCTCGCGGATGCCGATGGTCAGCAGCCGGGCGGCCAGCCGGGAGTAGGCGGGGTCCTCGGAGATCAGACCGGCCGCGGCCTCCGTCGCCAGCTCCCGCAACTCGCTCTCGTCCGCCTGCGCGGACCGGCCGCGCAACGCCGCGGCGGCGACCCGGCCTGGCTCGGCGTCGGGGAGGTCGGCGGTCAGCTCGGTCAGGGTCCGCAACAGTGCGGCACCGGGGGCGTCGTGCTCTTCTTCGCTGGCTGAGACCGGTTCGGCTGGCGCGATGGTCACGTGGGGCTCTCCCTCGCTCGGCACGGGGGCCTCGTCGAGGGCAGGGGGCAGCACGCGAGCGCACGCGGCGTCGCGTCCACCGGCCCATTCCACGAGGCCCGGACGTCGGGGCACCACGGCCGGGTGGCCGGGTGCGCTGTCGGCAGGTCCTCGGACTGACGCCCATGCACACATATGGGCATGGGTACACCGTTGCGGGACAGTTCCGGATTCGCACCGGATTCCCCTGCGGCGACAGCGAGCATGAGCATACATCTTGTGTTGGGTTCCGGTGGCACCCCCAGATGTTGTGTCGCGGTGGTGTCAGAGCGTCAGCTGACGGATGAGAAGAGTGATCCCTCAGGGCCTTTCCCACCGGGTTGCGGCGCGTGCCGGGAGTGCTTCCATGGAAGTAGGTGCCGGCGCCCGTCAGATCCTCCGCAGCGGGAATCCTCTCGGAGGGAGCAAGCGCCATGACGAGGGTCGTCCGTCGTACGCCGGGCAAGGAGCGGCCACGCGACGCGCCGATGGTGACACTGGATCTGCGCCGGGCAGCGAAGTGGACCAGCCGCGGCCTCGTCGGCCACTGGCACAGTCTGACCATCCGTCTCGAGGCCCGCCGGGGCAGCACCCGCCCCAGGAAGTGGCGCAGGTGGTTCTCCTACACCAATGTGGTCCGGACGGCATGGGCGGTCGGAGCGCTCGTGGTCTTCGGCTGGATCGGGGCCGGTGTCCACATGCTGGTGGTCACCGGCAGGAAGACCACGGTCGAGGAGTGGCAGCAGGACCCGGGGGTCGAAGCGCTGGTCAGATTCGTCGGCCCGGTCCTCACCGCATCGGTCGCCGCCGCGCTCTTCCTGTTCTGGTGGTACAGCTGGAACAAACGGCGTTACCTCATCAAGGCACGCAAAGACCCCCACGGGCTCGTGCTCACGTCGGGGCATGACGACACGCACATCGTGGGCCGCGAGGAGCTCGCCCAGGTCATCGCGCAACGGCTCAGGGAACGCACCACCCGGCGGCCGTATCTGCTCGTCGGCGGTGTCGGGACGGGGAAGACCGCCGTCCTCGTGCGGCTCACGGAACTGCTGGCCCATGAGGGTGCCGTACCCGTGCCGATCCGGCTGAGGGACGCCGACGGCGAGGCCGATCTGAACTTCGAGCGCATGGCCCAGCAGCGGTTCGCCGAGGAGGCACCCCAGGGCATCCTTTCCCGCACCAAGACCGAGCGGGTCTGGCAGCAACTGCTCGCGGACGACAAACTGGTCGTCATCGCCGACGGCCTCGAAGAGGCTCTTCTCGACGGCCGTGTGCAGCAGAACCGGGACAACATCATCCGCCGTGCCATCCAGCGCGCCTACGAGGAGCGGCTGCCGGTGGTCATCGCCTCCCGGCCGCACAGTCCGCTGGACACCACACCCGCCGCGATCGTGGAGCTGGAACCGCTGAGCGAGGAGGAGGCGCTGGACTTCGTCAAGGCCTGCGCACCGGAGACGGACGAGCGCCGGGTGGACTGGATCGTGGAGACGGCCGAGGTGACCGAGTCGCCCGTCTACCTGCAGATCGCCCGCGAACTGCACCGGCATGGCGCCCTGGAGCGCGACCGCCCGACCGACGACCCCAAGCGCCTGAACACACGCAGCCGGGACCGCAGCACGCTCCGGCTGTGGCTGCTGGACACCTGGGGCCGTGCCCTGCAGGAAGGCCGGCTGCGCGCGGACGTCGCGCTCACGCCGCAGGAGCGCCAGGACACTCTCGCAGTGGTCTCGGCCCTGGCCTGCGTGGGGCTGCTCCAGGACAAGCTGGAAGTGGACTTCGCCGAGTTGCTCGGCCAGGACGCCCACCCCGGCAGAGCCCGGCACGCCAGGATCCAGGCAGGCCACCTGTGGACCAGGGTGCGTGGCACCGACCGGTACGGCAAGCAGGACAACGCCTTCTCCGAGTGGCACCGGGAAAAGATCTGGGAGGCGCTCAGCGCCAGGCTCGGCGACGAGGAGAACAAGCGGCTGCACCGGGGGAACATGGCCCAGGCACACGCCGTCCTCGCCCGTCTGGTGGGCAACGCGGACAAGCTCGGACTGCTGGAGGGCTTCGAGCAGAAGGCGCGCTTCCCGCACAGCATCCTCCAGGCCTATTTCGGCTTCCGTCTGCTGAGCCACCTGGAGGAGGCGGACGTCTGCGAGCTGATCGAGGACGCGCTGCAGCCGCCCGGCCCCGGCCGTGAGCTTCTCGTCGCGGTCGTGCTGCTGTCCCGTCGGAGGGCGGCGGAACGTCCCTCCCAGAACACGTGGCCGGGCTGGCAGAAAGGGAGGGAGGAGCTGGTGCGGCGGGCCCCCGTGCTGGGGCGCTCCCCGTCCGAGCAGCTCTGCGCGGCAGCACGGCAGCGACTGGAGGACCCGAAGAGCCTCGATCTCTACGCCGCCGCCCTCGAAGTCGAAAGCGTGGAAGCGGACTTCAGACGGCTGAGCGACATCGTCGACAGGGTGTCGGCCGACTGGCCGGTCATCAGGGGCGACCAGCGCTCTCTCGAGGACGCGAAGCGGAGGTTGCTCAAACAACTGGGAGCCGCACTGCGGGAGGCCGCCAAGAAGATCGACACCACGGTGTTGTACGAGCGGCTCTTCCAGATCGGCATCGCGGAGCCCTCGTACTCCATACGTCTGGCCGCCGCCCAGGAGTTCGGCAGCGGCGGCAACGAGGCGTTCGCGGTGATCCGCAAGCGCGTGGGTCTCAACAGCGACCCCATAGAGGAGTACAACCACAAGATCCATGACTTGAAAGCCGAGAGGACGAAGAACTTCGAGGCGTGGACCGTTCGCATGGGGCAGGCCAGGTCCACCCGTTGGTCCACGCGGGTCTCGTCCCCGACGTCTCCCGAACAGCTGCAGGACGAGCGGGAGGAACTCAACCGGCGGTACGAGAACGCTCGGGTCGAACTGCTGCGGGAGTTCGTGATGCGGGCCTGGATGCTGCCCATGCTCCTCGGGTCGGTCGACGACTCCCACCGCGGTGAGGCCGGAGAACGACTCACCAAGTGGCTGCTCCACCTCGACCCGGCTCACACGGACGGCGTCCCCGACCTCCCGCTCGCCCTGGAGGTGGCGCTGGCCCAGGGGTTCAAGTACGCGGCCAACCGGCGTCAACGCCATCCGCACACGGACCCGGGCAGACGCGTGGACCTGATACGGCAGGCGGAGACCGTGCTGCAGCAGTCCCGGTGCTGGTACACGCAGGTCAGCCTGCTCCAGGCACTGTGCCTGTGGAGGCTTCCGGACCGGCTCGGCCGCCATGAGAACGGCGGTTCCATCGCAGCGGGACAGAACGGTGATCACGACAGGGCACGCGAGCCGGGCACGACGATCGGTGGTTCCACCGCCGTACAGACCGTGCAGCGCTGGCTGGCGATGGCCGGCACGGTGAACGCCCCGCCCGGCGCCGACGGCGACTCGCCGCGGCGGCTTCTGCACCCGTTCGTCGCCGAGGCGGGCGATCTGGTGGCCCTCGCCCTGGAGACCGGGCAGCCCGAGCGCTTCCTCTGGATCGACGAGAAGGGGGTCGCCGACAACATCGGCTCCCGCGCGGGCAACACCGGGGGATACCGCAAGCACAACCTGTGGATCCCGCCCTCGGTCGGCTGGAGCACCCTCGACGGACGGGCCCAACGTCTCGTCGCCGACGTGCTGGTGTTGCTGAACCTGATCGAACGGGACGGGCGCCCCGACGAGGTCGAGGAGCGCATGATCCGCGCGGAGCAGTCCGGCATGCCGCTTCCACCGTGTCTGCGTACGAACCGCGAACCGCTGCGGCCCGGCGCGCGGGACGGCACCGCGGCCCCGCCCCAGCCGGGCACCACATGCCTGCCCGACTGCAAGTTCCAGCTCTGCCCCTACCCTCCCCGGGGCCTGCCCCGGGGAGAGATCCGGGAGCCGTTCTGCCGCCAGCAGCAGGCGCTGCTGCCCGGACGCCTGCGCCGCTGGTTCCCCAGGCTGTTGCGCCGGAAGACACCGCCTTGGGTGAGCATGCGTGTACGGGAGCTGGACCGCTTCTGGCACGCCATGGCCACACGCACGCGCGACTAGGTGTGCTGTCCCGGGACGTTGGTGACAGGCGACACGCCTTGAGTGGTCCTTGAACGAGGCGAGGGCCTCTGGGTTCGGTGTGGATTGCGAAGTCT
>NZ_JNXI01000043.1 GCF_000717055.1 Streptomyces iakyrus
GTCGCCCTGGTGCGCTGGCTCGGCTCCGGACGACAGGACTCCCTGCTGTCGGTGGAGAACACGGTCGGCGTCGCCAACCCCGGAGGCGAAGCCGTATGACCACCCACCGATCGTGCCCGCTCAACACCAGCCTTCGATCAGCGAAAGAGCCACGCGCATGACTGACACGCTCACCGTCCCCTCTGGGGAGGCGGAAGTCCTGGAATCCGTCCCCCGTGGCTTCCTCGCCCACGACTGGCAACCAGCCACCGGTGGCCGCACCTTCGAGGTGCGCAACCCCGCGACCGAGAAAGTCATCGCCACCGTCGCCGACTGCGGCGCACAGGACGCGGTGAAGGCACTGGACGCGGCGGCCGCGGCCGCCGACCAGTGGGCCCTCACCAGCCCCCGGGACCGCGCGAGAGTCTTGCACCGGCTCACCGACTCCCTGACCGAACACCGTGAGCGTCTGGCCCAGATCATCACCCTGGAGATCGGCAAGACCATCACCGAAGCGCGGGGCGAGGCCGACTACGCCGCAGCGTATTTCCGCTGGTACGCAGAGGAAGCGGTCCGCCCGCACGGCCGCAGCACACCCTCCCCGGACGGCAGGAGTCACATCGTCACCGTCGCCGAACCGGTCGGGCCCTGCCTGCTGATCACCCCTTGGAACGTGCCGCTGGCCATGGCTGCCCGCAAGGCCGCTGCCGCCCTCGCCGCCGGCTGCACCGCCGTGCTCAAGCCGGCCGCTCTCACCCCGCTGTCCTCCCTGGTGCTGGGCGAGCTGGCCCGTGAGGCGGGCGCACCCCCTGGTGTCCTGACCGTGATCACCAGCAGCGACGCGGCAGCGGTCAGTACGGCGCTGCTGGCCGATCCCCGCCTGCGCAAGCTGTCCTTCACCGGGTCCACCCCGGTCGGCAGGCTGCTGCTTCAGCAGAGCGGCGCCCGGGTGCTGCGCACGTCGATGGAGCTGGGCGGCAACGCGCCGTTCCTGGTCTTCGACGACGCCGACCTCGACCTCGCGGTCCGCGAAGCGATGATCGCGAAGATGCGGCTGGGCGGACAGTCCTGTGTCGGCGCGAACCGGTTCCTGGTCCAGGAGGGAATCGCCGACGCGTTCGCCGCCGCGCTGGGCGAACGGATCGCCGCCATCCGGGTGGGTGCCCCGGACCGGGAGGACACCGAACTCGGCCCGCTGGCCGACCACCGCGCGGTGGACAAGGTCCGCCACCTCGTCGAGGACGCCGTGGCCCGCGGTGCCGTCGTCGTCGGCCAGGCGGACATCCCCGACGGGCCGGGCCACTACGCCGCCCCGACCGTGCTGGACCACGTCCCCGCCGACGCCGCGATCATGCGCGAGGAGGTCTTCGGACCTGTCGCCGCCATCCACCGGTTCTCCACCGAGGCCGAAGCCATGTCGGTTGCCAACAACACCGAGCACGGCCTGGCGTCGTACGTGATGACCTCCCACATCGACCGCGCTCGCCGAGTCGCCGCCCGTCTGCAAGCCGGAATGGTCGGCGTCAATCGCGGGCTGGTCTCCGAGGTCGCGGCGCCCTTCGGCGGGGTCAAGCAGTCCGGACTGGGCCGTGAGGGCGGGCCGGAAGGCCTACACGAGTACCAGCAGCTCAAGTACCTGTCACTGCCCGGCTTTCACAGCTGAGCAAGCGGACACGAGCGCGTGGCTCACCCGCGTCCGGGCCGGGCAACGCGGTGATCGCGGTGACGATCTCTCCTCGACGTGCACTGGCGGCGCGGCCAAGTCCGCCCTGATGGCCGCCGGTCTCCTGCGGCGGCCTTGGCGAAGGGGCGTCACTGGGACGCATACGGAGCATCTGGGAGGACAACTCCCAGATGCCGATCAGCCGCTCAACGGCGTGGTGTCGAGGTTGCCCGTTCTTCGCGGCCATCCTGGTGAGGCCGTGGACGGCCCCGCACCCGTGTCGACTCGGTCGCCAGCCCGCCGCCGTCGTCCAGCAGGATGAAGGTGCGATGGGTCCAGTGGTCACACTGGTGCGGAATCGTTTTCGAGCCGGCTCGTCTGGGCCCGCAGCCATGCCGTCAGCCGGCGGACACGTCCGTTCTGCTCGGGTGATCGACGGCTGAGGAGGTGGTAGCTGGTGCCGTCGGGGACGAAACCGAAGGGTGCGACGAGTTGCCCACGCTCCAGGTCGTCGCGTGCGACGGCATACGGGGCGATGGCGACACCGACGCCGGCCGCGGCGGCCTGGAGGGTCAGGTAGAAGTGTTCCAGGGTCTGCTGGGAGGCGGGCTCTGCTTTCATGCCGGTGATACGTCGCCAGTCGTCCCACGCCTGCGGCCGTGTATCGGTGTGCAGAAGGTTTACCTGCGCTACGCCGACGGTGCCGGTCAGATGGGTCGCGAGATCGGGCCGGCAGACCGGTCCGATCCGCTCTGCGAACAAGCGGGTCCTGCTCGCCTCTTCGGGGAACGGGAAGTCGTCTCGGCGGATCGCGAGATCGATGTCGTGCCGCTCGAAGAAGACGGGGCCGCCGCCGGCGGACAGGTGGACGGCGACGTCCGGCACGTTCACGGCCAGATCCGGGAGCCGGGGAATGAGCCACCGCATCAGAAGTGTGGGCTCACACGAGAGGGTGAGTGGTCCTGCGGGTGTGCGGTGTGAGATCTGCCGGGCTGCCGCATCGACCTGATCGAGTGCGTCCCGGACGACGGCCGCCAGCTGGCGAGCCTGCGGGGTCGGGCGCAGGGCGCGCGTCTGTCGCTCGAACAGCGATATTCCGAGGCACCGTTCAAGGTTCTGGATCTGTCGGCTCACCGCGCCGTGCGTGACGTGCAGTTCCTTCGCGGCAGCGGTCATGCTCGCGTGCCGGACGGTCGCCTCGAAGGGCAGCAGCGTGTTCAGAGGGGGAAGGGCCGACCATCGCATGCGTGAACTCTACTCACAGGTCCTGTGAGAACGAATCGTTTGTCCTGCTCCTTCACCTCGACGACCATTGATCTGGTCACAGATGAGGGTGACTGACGGAGAGGTGGGGCATGACATTCCGCGACCACGTGCGGCAGGGGATCGCCATCCTGGCGGATGACCTCACCAGCGCCGGGGACGGTGCCGCACCGTTCCGCCAGGCAGGTCACGAGGCCCGGATCCTGCTCACCACCACGGAAGGAGTGCCGCGGCACGCCGTGGGCGTGAGTGCCGTTGACCTTGGAAGCCGGTCGCTGGACGAGGAGGCTGCCGCTGCGCGTACGTGGCGGGCGGCCCGCCTGTTCGCCGGCTCGGAGTTGCTCTTCAAGACGGTGGACTCCACCCTGCGCGGTCATGTCGCGGCAGAGGTCCGGGCCGCAAGGGCGGGATCGCGGAGGCGGGCCGTCGTCATCGCTCCGGCCTTCCCCGCGGAGGGCAGAGTGACGGTGGAGGGCGTCCAGTGCGTGTGGGGCGTACCGGTTCACGAGAGCGACTATGCCAACGACCCGGTGCACCCCGTGCGGTGCTCGGATCTCGCCGTGCTGTTCCCGGAGGCCGTTCTCGGTCGGCCGGACCGGGCCGCCGAGCTGCCCGAACTGATCGGTGACGGCGGCCTGATCGTCTACTCCGCCGCCGAAGACGTCGACCTGGACCGTCTGGTGGCGGCGGTCCCGCGACTCGACGAAGTGTTGTGGGTCGGCTCCCCAGGTCTGGCGGCTGCTCTGGCCCGCAGGTGTGCACGTGCTACGGACAGGACCGCGTCACTGCCCACCCCGCGGCCGGTCCGACGTCCGCTGATCGTGGTCGGCAGCACCAACCCGGCGACCCGACGGCAGTTGGCCGAGCTGCACACCAGGGTGGACGTCCAGGGTGTCACCGTCGGCGTTGATCCGGCCCCGGCCGTGAAAACGCTGCGAGGCCTGACGGCTCCCGTGCTCACGCTACAGACACCCGATGAACGCCACACACCACAGACCGCGCAAGTACTGGCCCGCTCTCAGGCAGCAGTCGTCCGGGCGCTGGCCGAGGACCACACGGTCGACGCACTCGTCGTCACCGGGGGAGAAACAGCCACCACCGTGCTCCAGCCCCTCGGCGCCACCGGCATCGACCTGCTCGACGAGCCCGAACCCGGCGTCGTCCGCGGATCTCTCACCGGACGACTCCCCCTTCCTGTGCTGATCAAGGCAGGAGGCTTCGGCGACGACGCCGTGCTCCTGCGCCTGTGTCACCTCATTCGACAGCGCCTCGACCCCGGAGAGCACGCATGACCCCGATCGCCATCACCATGGGCGACCCCTGCGGAATCGGCCCTGAGATCACCGTCAAGGCGTGCGCCGATGCCCGGCGCACCGTGCCCGTCGTCGTCATCGGCGACATGGATGTCCTCGCCCGCGCCGACAAGATCGCCGACACCCACCTCGCACTCCGCCCCATCTCATCGGTAGACCAGGCGAAGTTCGTACCCGGCACGGTGGACGTCCTCGCCGAGAACGGCCTTCCGGCCGACCTGCCCTGGGGCACCCTCGACGCCCGGGCCGGAGCGGCGTCCTTCCAGTACGTCCGCCGCGGTATCCAGCTCGCGATGGCCCACGAGGTACGCGCTCTGGTGACCGCGCCGATCAACAAGGAAGCACTGCGCATCTCCGGCGTCCCGTACCCCGGGCACACCGAGATCCTCGCCGACCTGTCCGGCACCACGGACTACGCGATGATGATGGCCACCGACGAACTGCGGATCGTCCTGGTCACCGTGCACCAGTCACTGCGCACCGCGATCGACGCGATCACCACCCCGCGCGTGCTCGACATCATCCGTCTCACCCACCGCACACTCCAGCGCGGCGGCCTGCGCGCCCCCCGCATCGCCGTCGCAGGCCTCAACCCCCACGCCGGGGAGAACGGCCTGTTCGGGCGTGAGGACCTGGACATCATCACCCCCGCCATCCAGAGCGCGCAGAGCGAAGGCATCCAGGCCAGCGGGCCCTGGCCCGCCGACACCGTCTTCATGCGAGCCCGCGCCGGAGCCTTCGACGCCGTGGTCGCCCAGTACCACGACCAGGGCCTCATCCCCGTCAAGTACCTCGGGATCGAACACGGCGTCAACATCACCATCGGCCTGCCCTTCGTCCGCACCAGCGTCGATCACGGCACCGCCTTCGACATCGCCGGTCTCGGCACGGCCGACCACACCAGCCTGCTCGCCGCCCTGACCCACGCCGACCGGCTGTCCTCAGAGTCACCGGACCGCCCCTGACCCACCGACCCACATCAGTCCGGCAAAGACAGAAGGACACCATGGACTTCATCTTCATGCTCACCCGCGACGACCGCACTGTCACCGACTGCCTCGAAGTCCTCGACACCATCGAGGACCTCGGCATCACCCACATCGGATTCAAGGACATCGGCGTCGATCCCGACACCCTCGCCCAACTCCACGACCGCATCAGGAACATGGGCGCCACCACTTACCTCGAAGTCGTCAGCACCCACCGGGACCAAGCCCTTGCCTCGGTACGGACGGCCACCGAACTCGGCGTCGACTGGCTGATGGGCGGCACCTGGATCGGGGAGACTCTCCACCTCCTGCGCGGCACCTCCGTCGGCTACCTGCCCTTCGCCGGAGAACCCCTGGGGCACCCCACCCGCCTCGCCGGCGGCCCTGACCGCATCGCCGACGACTGCCGACGAGCGGAGGCCGCGGGCTGCGCCGGCGTCGATCTCCTCGCGTACCGCGCCACCGATGCCGACCCTCTCGACCTGGTCCGCGCCGCCCGTGCCGCCACCACCGGCCGTCTGGTCGTCGCCGGCTCGATCACCAGCACCGACCAGATACAGGCGCTCGCATCAGCAGGGGCCGACGCCTTCACCATCGGATCCGCCGCCTTCGACGGCTCGTTGCAGCCCCACGCCGGCGCCCTGCGCTCGCAACTGGCCCCTGTGGTGGGGCTGTAGCGGCAACCTCCGCGAACCTGCGAGGTGGGCGGCGAGGAGCGCTCCTTGCGTGCGAGGAGTCGTCACCGTTTCGGGCCTATTGACTCCGCCCTGAGCTCCTGCAATTCTCTGTGCCAGATAATAGCACAATATGCCACAATGTGGAATAGTGAGACTGGGTGAGAGTCCCAACGCGGGACGAAATGTGAGCAATCGGACCCCTAGGGGCCGTCCTCTCCAGGTCGCCACAAAGCATCCTCACGCTCGGGCCCAGCTTGCGGCCCGGCGATACGAAAGGAAAGCCCTGTGTCAGCTGCGGGGAAGCGCGTCGCGGTTGTCGGCGTGGGAACGATGGGCAGCCAGGCCGCCTGGAGGCTGGCCGCCCGGGGTGCCGAGGTCGTCGGCTACGACCGGTTCGCGCCCGGTCACGACCGCAGTGCCGCAGGCGGCGAGACCCGGGTCTTCCGCAGCGTGCAGACCCACGACGGCCGCTATGTGCCGCTCGTCCGGCACGCCGACGCGCTCTGGAAGCAGTTGCAGGCGGAGACCGGGCGGGAACTGCGCCGTCTGACCGGAGCCCTGGTCATGGGGCCGGCCGATGACCCCGAGATGCGTACCGTCATGGACGGCATCGCCGAGCACGGCCTCGAACACGAGGTGATCGACACCGAGGCGATGACGAAGCGTTTCCCGCAGTTCCGCGTCGACGACGGCGACCTGGTCATCCTCGACTCCCACGCGGGGTTCGTCCGCCCCGAGCTGACGGTCCAGACAGCGGCCCGGCGCGCCGAGGAGCTAGGGGCCCGGATCCGCCGCTACACGCCGGTGCGGGAAGTCACCCCGGTCGCCGGGGGAGGAGTGGAGATCCGCACCGACACCGCCATTGAGCGCTTCGACGCCGCCGTCGTCACCCCCGGTCCCTGGGTGGGCGACCTGTTGCCCGACCTGCCGTGGGCCGTGAGCATCTACCGCACGATCAGCGCCTGGTTCCTGCCCCACCAGGAGCACCCGGCAGACGCCGAGCGTCCTGCCTTCATCCGCTGCGGCGACACCCCCTTCTACGGCATCCCGTCCCCGGACGGCCTGGCCGTCAAGCTGGGGCTGCCCCAGCCGCACCACAAGCTCGTGGACGATCCCAACCGGCTGAACCGGACCGTCGCACCGGAGGAACTGGAGACCTTCACCACGGCGGTGCGACGCCACCTGCCCGGCCTGAACCCCGACCCGGTGCGCCTGTCCGTCTTCATGGAGGGCTACACCGACAGCACCCGCCCGCTCGTCGGCCCCCTGCCGGGCTGTGACGACATCATCCTGCTGGCCGGCTTCTCCGGCCAAGGCTTCAAGATCTCGCCCGCCATGGGCGACATCGCCGCGGACCTCGCCCTTCAGGGCCGCACCCCCCAGCCGATCGACTTCATCACCACGAACGGCCGCACCGCGGCCTGAGCAGGGTGACGAGGACAGTGGCCCCACCGACCCGACGGCGGCCTGGCTGTCCGAGTACCTGATCGACGGCGTCGACGCCTATGTGGATCTCCACAGCGGCGGAGTCGACCAGCGTCTGCTCGACTTCGTCTGCCACCGACTGGCCACCGACGAACAACTGGGGGCGAGGGTCAAGGCCATCCCCCACACCTGAACCGAGAACCCACTTCGTCGCGCACCTGCTCGGCGACGCCGCACACTCTGCCTGGCCGCGTGGAGAAGCACACCGACGAGCACGCCCCGGAGGTCCACAGTGGACGCCATCGACGAGAAGATCATCGCGGAGCTGACCCGCAACGCCCGCGTTTCGCACTCCGAGCTGGCCGGCAAGGTGCTGCTGTCCCGCAACGCGGTGCGCCAGCGCGTCGAACGTCTGGAGCGTCAAGGCCACATCGCCGGTTACACCATCGTCCGCGCGGGCTACGACACCGGGGACGTCGTCTCGGCGCTCGTACTCGTCCACCGCCAGGACCGTATGCGTGGCGGCGATGTCCTGGCCGCGCTCAAGTGCATCCCTGAGGTCGTGATCTGCGAGATCCTCAGCGGCGACTTCGACATCATGGTGCGCCTGGAGGCGGCCTCGCTGGAACGCGTACGGGGCATCCGGGAGGACATCGCCCAGATGCCCGGTGTACGGGACACGGTCACCGCGCTCACCTTGTCCACCGTCGTCAACCGCCGTCGCTGAGAGCGGGGTTCGGCGGAGCCGGGATGAGCAGCGCATCCCGGCGTCCTTCCCGGTCACTGGTCGTACCAGGGGTTCGCGCTCGGCGCGGAAGGCGGTCACTGGACCACTTCGCTGATGTGGTTGACGCAGACGACCTTGGGCTGGGTCATCTCCTCGAAGGCGAAGCGCACGCCTTCGCGGCCCATGCTGCCGTACTTGTACCCGCCGAACGGCATGGCGTCGAAGCGGTAGTCGGACGAGTCGTTGATCATCACTCCGCCGGCCTCCAGCAGCCGGGCCGCGGTCAGGGCGCGGTCCAGGCGCGAGGTGAAGATGCCGGCGTGGAGGCTGTAGTCGATGGCGTTGGCCTGTTCGATGGCGTCTTCGAAGGACGTGAACGGCTGCAGTACGACGACCGGGGCGAACACCTCCTCCTGCCAGATCGAGCAGGTCGCGGGGACGTCTTCCAGGACGGTCGGCGTGTACAGGGAGCCGGTGGCGTCGTTGCCGCACAGCAATACCGCGCCCTGGGCCACCGCCGTGTCGACCTTGGCCCGGGTGGCGGCCGCGGCCTCCTGGGTGATCATGGGGCCTACGTCGGTGCGCTCGTCGAGCGGGTCGCCGACGCGCAGCAGCCTGGTGCGGGCGACGAAGGCGTCGCGGAAGCGCTCGTAGACCTCGGCCGCGATGAGGATCCGCTGGGTGCCGATGCAGTTCTGGCCCGCGGCCCAGAACGCGCCGGAGACGCACGAGACCACGGCCTCGTCCAGGTCTGCGTCGTCCATGACGATGACCGGGGCGTTGCCGCCGAGGTCCATGGCGAGCTTCTTCAGGCCGGCCGTGCGGGAGATGGCCTCGCCGGTGGCGAATCCGCCGGTGAAGGACACCATGCGAACGTCGGGGGCGGCCACGATCGCGGCAGCGATGCCGGCATCGCCGTTGACGACCGTGACGATCTCCTCGGGCAGGCCGGCCTCGATGAGGGTGTCGACCAGGCGCAGCGCGGACAGCGGTGTCAGCACGGACGGTTTGAGGATGACCGCGTTGCCGCCGGCGATGGCCGGGCCGAGCTTGTGGGCGCCCAGGTTGAGGGGGTCGTTGAACGGGGTGATGGCGGCGATGATGCCCAGCGGTTCGCGGGTGAACCAGCCCAGCCGTTTCTCCGAGCCCTCATAGGAGTCGAAGGGGATGACCTCGCCGGCGTTGCGCCGTGCCTCCGCGCCGGACAGGGACAGGGTGTTGACCGCGCGGGCGACTTCCTTGCGGGCCTGGACGATGGTCTTGCCGGCCACACTGACGATCAGTCGGGCGAAGGACTCCGCCCGCCGCTCGACCAGGTGGGCGGCGCGTTCCAGGACCGCGGCCCTGGAGGCGCGGGAGAGCGCGGCCGCGGTGCGGCGCCCGCACCTGGCCTGCTGCAGGATGCCGCCGACGGCGCTCACGTCGACGGTGGGCACCGAGGCGATGACCTCGCCGGTGTAGGGGTTGTGCACGGGCGCCGTGTCGGCGCCCAGTTCGACGCCGGCGGCCACGATGGTCTCAGACACGGTGAGTCTCCTGGAGAACGGGGCGCGTCGGGGCGGTGTCGTCGTCGGCGTGGCGCTGGTGGATGGCGATGATGTCCGACAGCAGGGCGTAAGCGGTCTCGATGCGGCCGGCGCCCGGCCCGGACACCGTGACGCTACCGAGGAGGTCGGTGTGGAAGGCGACCGCGTTGAGGGGGCCGGAGATCCCCGCCAGTGGGTGGTGTGCCGGCAGCGCGAGCGGAGCGACGCGGGCATCGACGCTGCCGTCCTCGTGGCGGGTGGCGGAGCCGACCAGCTTCCAGCGCAGCCCCTTGCAGGCGGCGTCCCGCACCTCGTTCGGTGTGATCGCCGGGATGCCCTCGCAGAAGACGTCCTCGCGGCGGAGGTCCGCGCCGAGGATCTCGTTGGCCAGGATCATGACCTTGAGCTGGACGTCGTGGCCCTCGATGTCGGCGGTGGGGTCGGCTTCGGCGTACCCGAGGTTCTGGGCTTCGGCGATGGCGGCCGGCAGTTCGATGCCCTCTTCGAGGCGGCCGAGGATGTAGTTCGAGGTGCCGTTCATGATGCCTTGGACGCCGGTGATCTCCAGGCCGCCGAACATGCGCTCGGCGGTGCGCAGGATGGGGGTGCCGCTGAGGACCGAGCCCTCGAACTCGAAGCTGACACCACGCTCGGCGGCCAGCTGCTTCAGTGCGTGGCCGGCGAGTGCGACCGGTCCCTTGTTGGTGGTGCACACGTGCTTGCCCGATTCCAGGGCCCAGCGCACGTGGGAGAGGGCGGGCTCTCCGTCGGTGGGGTTGGTGAACGTCGCCTCCACGACGATGTCGGCCGGCACCTCGCGGATCACCCACTCGTTGTGCGGATCCGCGCTGCCGCCGGCCAGGCCCGCGAAGCTCAGCTCCCCGAGCTCGGCGGCCAGCAGCGGCGCCAGATCGATGCCGTCGGTGTCCACCAGGGAACCGGCCCGCAGATCGGTGATCGCCACCACCCGCAGGGCGAAGCCCAGCTCCTTCGCCAGGCGGTCCCCGCTCTGGGATATGAGTTCGGCCAGCGCGCGATTGACGCCGCCGAATCCGATGAGGGCGAGATCGTATCGGCCCATGAGTTCGCTCCTTCACAGTCCGCCGCCTTCACGGTGCGGCTGGGCAGAGCTTGGTTCCTGCGCCTGTCACCTGCTCCATGCCGCAACGGCCACACGGCATGCCGATCTGCACGGTTTCGATGACGATTCGCCCATCAACGGCCCGGTGGGACGCGGGTCGTTCGAGCAGGGAACCGGTGGCCGGGCCGCGGCCCGGCCACCGGTGGTTGGATACGGCGCCCCTACGGGGCCATCTCGTACGTGCCGGACAGCGCCTCGACCCGCTGCCAGACTCGCTCCGTGCGCGCCTCGTCGACGACCGGCCGCCGGACCGAGGCCAGCGCCCACTCCTGCTGCTGCTCGGTCGCCGAGTCCTTGCCGTGCAGTTCGACGGCGTGCCCGGAGAAGTCCCGTATGAGCACGGCGAAGAGTTCGTCGAGTACGTCCTCGTCGAGTCCGGTCAGCGCGGCCTGCTCCAGGACGAGCTGCCCGTGCACGACGAGGGCGAAGAGCTGGCCGATCGAGAGGACGAGGTCGAGGTCGCGGCTCTGCTCCGCGTCGGGGGCTGCTGTGGCGACGAACTCACAGAGTGCCTCGGCCTGTTGGCGCAGACGAGCGACGTTGGGCAGGTGTGCGTACGTCTCGAAGGCCGGGCGCCAGTCGTGGAAGCGCACCGAGCCCAGGCCTCGGGCCGGTCCCTGCCGGAACAGGAAGTCGTCGTCGGCCGCGTCGAGACGGGTCGGCACACTCGGGTACTCGGCCGGGTCGAGGAGATGGTTGCGCATGAACTTCAGGATCAGTGCCAGGTTGACGTGGACCGTGCCCTCCAGCTTGGGCAGGCCGCGGATCTCCACGGCCGCCTGGCTGAAGTAGTTGTCCTTCTCGAAGCCCTTGGCGGCGATGACGTCCCACATCAGGTCGATGACCTTCTCGCCCTCCGTGGTCACCTTCATCTTCGTCATCGGGTTGAAGAGCAGGTAGCGGCGGTCGTCCGGACCGGCGGAGCGGAAGTAGTCGACAGCGCGGTCGCTGAACAGCTTCATGCCGACGAGCCTGACGTACGCGTCGGTCAGCTCGCGCCGCACGTGCGGGAAGGCGGTGACGGGGCGGCCGTAGAGGACGCGGTTGCTCGCGTGGGTGACGGCCTCGTACATCGCGTGTTCGCAGATGCCGATCGAGGCGGTGCACAGGTTGAACTTGCCGACGTTGACCGTGTTGAGGGCGGCGTCGAAGGCCGCGCGGCCGGTGTGCAGGACGTCGTCGGACGTTACGGGATAGTCCTCCAGGCGGAACTCGCTGACGAACTTGGACGAGTCGACGACGTTCTTGACCAGGTGGTAGGCCGGATGACGGCTGTCGGCGGCGAAGAACACATAGCCGTCGGGGCCCTCGACGTCGGTACGGCGGCCGAAGACGGAGACGAGTCCGGCTGCGTTGCCGTTGCCGATGTAGTACTTGGAGCCGGTGGCGCGGAAGCCGCCGTCGCCGTCGGGTTCGAGCAGCATGTCGGTGGAGTAGATGTCGGCGCCGTGGGCCTTCTCGGACAGGCCGAACGCGAACACCTCTCCCTGCGCGAGGAGTTCCGCGGCACGGGCGCGGGCGGCGGCGTTGTCGCTCTGCCAGACCGGGCCGAGGCCGAGGATGGTGACCTGCCAGGCATACCAGTAGTCCAGGCCGTAGAAGCCGAGGATCTCGTTGAGCGCGGCGATACGGGCGGTGTCCCACCGCTTGTCCGGCTCCCCCTCCCCGGCACTGGACGACGGCGTCAGGAAGGTGGCGAACAGGCCCTCCTTCGCGGCGAAGGCGAGGAAGTCACCCAGCCAAGCGCGGGTCCGGTAGTCCTCGATGAGCTGCCGCTTCCCGCGCTCCTCGAACCAGTCGACGGTGGCACGCAGCAAGCGGCGTGTCTCGGGGTCGAAGTGCGCGGGGTCGTAGGTGCGCGGGTTGAAGAGCAGTCGGTCAGCCATGGTGAGGACCCCAATCGGTTGGTGGACGGGTGGCAATCGAGAGGTATGGCGGCCGGAGCGGCGGAGCAGTCGCGGCCGGTGCAGTGGAGCGCGGTCAGTGGCCCGGGCCGAAGCGGGCCAGCGTGGCGAGCACGTCGTCCAGCCAGCCGATCATCATCCGCTCGTACGCGATGCCGCCGCGCAGTACGACGTGCTGGAGCTCCCGCTCCGCGTCCGGCGGCGCTTCCGGAACGGCGGCGCCCGCCGCGGCCCCCGTGAAGTCCCGCTCCTCGCCTGCCAGATAGTGCGCCAGCCGGTCCCGATGCGCCTGCCGGTGCCGCTCCACCTCGCGGATCAGGGCAGCCGGGTCGTCGAAGGCCGCGCCCCGGATCTTCACCGCCAGGTCGTGTCGGACGCTCTCCGGCTCGATCGGATCGTGCAACCACGAGGACAGCGCGGCCCGGCCGAGATCGGCGACGGAGTACTCCTTCTTGTCCGGCCGCCGCTGCTGCGGGACGTCCCGGGCTTCGACCCAGCCGTCGTTCTCCATGCGCTTCAGTACGCGGTAGATCTGCTGGTGGGTCGCGGTCCAGAAGTACCCGATGAACCGATCGAAACGCCGGGCCAGCTCATAGCCGGATCCCGGCTTCTCCAAGAGCGACACCAGGATCGCGTGTTCGAGCGCCATGACGACGATCGTGCTATGCAACTTGTTGCATAGCAAGTCTGACCCATGTCGATGCGACACGGCTCACGCCCGCACCTGCTCCTTGTCATTCCCGGCCGGGCAGCGCCTGCTCGAACCAGACGACCTTGCCCGTGCTCACCCTGGTCGCCCCCCAGCGCTCCGCCAGCTGGTCGACCAGGAACAGTCCGCGGCCACCCTCGTCGCTCAGCCTGGCGTGCCGCATCCTCGGCACCTGCGGCGAGTCGTCGCCCACTTCGCAGCGGAGTACGTCCGTGCGGAGCAGGCGCAGGGTGATCGGCCGGGACGCGAAGCGTACGGCGTTCGCCACCACCTCGCTGACCAGCAGTTCGGCCGGCTCCACGAGGGCGTCGAGGCCCCAGTGGTGCAGGGTCCTTCGCGCCAGCCGACGTGCCTGCCCGGCGGTCTGCGGCCGTGGAGCCATGTACCAGTACGCCACCGCCTCGGGCAGAATGCCCTCGAACCGGGCCGCGAGCAGCGCGATGTCGTCGTCCCGGTCGCGCGTGCCCAGCGAGGCGAGTGCCTGGTCGCACAGCACTTCCAGGGCGGGGGGTTCCCAACCGGCAGGGGCACCGCGCAGGTGTGCGCACAACCGCTTCACGCCGGTCAGCACGTCCGAGTCGCGGGACTCGACGAGCCCGTCGGTGTACAGCAGCAGAGTCGCTCCGGCCGGCGCGTGCGTCTCGGTGGACTCGAAGACGCCGCTGCCGACGCCGATCGGTGCCCCGGGCGGGACCGGCAGTATCTCCTCCCGGCCGTCCGTGTGGAGGAGCACCGGGGGTGGGTGACCGGCGTTGGCGATCAGCAGCCGGTGCAGTACCGGGTCGTACATCGCGTACAGGCAGGTCGCCATGTGCTCGCTGCCCAGCCGCTCCGCCTGTTCGTCGAGGTGGTGCAGGACCTCGTCGGGAGGCAGGTCGAGTCCGGCCAGGGTCTGCACGATGGTGCGCAGCTGGCCCATGATGGCGGCCGACGTCAGGGAATGGCCCATGACGTCGCCGATCACCAGTGCGACACGGTTGCCGGGCAGGGGGATCGCGTCGTACCAGTCACCGCCCACCTGGGAAGCCCGCGAGGCGGGCAGGTATCGGCTCGCCAGCCGGACTCCGGTCGGCTGGGGCAGGGCCGGAGGGAGCATCGTGCGCTGCAGCGCGGCGGCGACCGATGTCTCACGGAGGTAGAGCGCGGCCTTGTCGACGCCGAGTGCGGTGTGGGTGGCGAGCTGGGATGCGACGAGCAGGTCGTCGTCGGTGAAGGCGGGCCGGTCGGCGTAGCGGATGAGGACGACGCTGCCCACGACGTGGCGGCGGCCGTGCAGCGGGGCGATGATCAGCCGGGGTCCGGGTTGCGCCGCTCGGGGATCCTGCACCGGTCCCAGCAATTCGGTCAGGGCGGGAGCGACTCCTGGGGCGTCTGCCGACACGGGCCGACCGGCTTGCAGCAGCTCGGCCAGCCGGCCGTCGGCGGCCGGGCGTACGACGTCCGCCGGTCGCACGGCGGCCGAGGTCTCCGGAGAGGGACCGGACCCCCGGGAGGCCGGACCCCTCGGCGGCGCCCGGTCCGTGCTGTGCAGCCGCAGCACGGCGGGGGAGCCGGGACCTTCGTCCCCGACCGGCAGCGGATCGGACAGGTGGACGAAGGCCGTGTCGGCGAAGGCCGGCACGGCCGCCCGGCACAGTTCGTGCAATGTCTCGTCGAGACCGATGCCGCGGGCGATCCGGCGCGTCGCCTCGTCGAGGTAGCGGAGCCGGTCGGTCTGCGGTCCCAGGAGCTGTGGCCGACGCGGTGGCGTGACATGCCCGCTCGCCCTGGCCTGTCGGCCGGGGTGTTCATGAGCTCCCAGGTGCTTCGTCAAAGCGTCGCTTCCGTCTGGGTGTTCCCCGCCGGTGCGGGCGGAGGGGGAGCTGTCAGTCGCGCCGCCTGCAGCGCAGGAAGATCTGCACCTCCGGCGGTACGTCGGCGCTCGCGGGTGCGTAGGTGTAGGAGTTCTCCTCGACGATCTCGAAGCCGGTCGCCTCGACGGTCTCCCTCAGCTCGTCCCGCAGGTACCCGGACACCCGGATGGTCCGTCCGAGGAACGGGATCGAGAAGTCGTCCACGTCTGCCTCCACCATCGACAGCACGAACAGTCCGTCCGGCACCAGGAGATGGCGGACGGTCCGCAGTGCGAGGGGGATCTCCTGGCGCGGCAGCATGAGCAGGGAGAAGAAGGCGGCCACCGCGTCGAACCGGCCGAGGTCGCAGGGTCCTCCCGGCCGCAGATCAGCGATGTCCACCTGGTGGAACGTGCCGTCGGGCACGTGCTTGCGGGCCAGGGCGACCATTCCGCCTGACAGGTCGACGCCGACGACCTCGAAGCCCGCCTCCGCGAGCCGTCGGGCGGTCGGGAGCCCGGTGCCGCATCCCAGGTCCAGCACGCGGGACCCGGCCGGCAGCCGGTCCACGAGCCACTCGGTGGCCCCGACCTGCCCTTCTTTGTGCGGAAAGGCCTCGTCGTAGTGGTCGCCGATGGCGTCGAAGGCCTCGGCCTGGCCGGTGCGGTCAGGCAGTGCGTCCTCGTAGCCCAGCTTGCCGGGAGGGCTGCTGCTCACAGGCGTTCCCCCTTGCTCATCCTGCGTAGTTTTCGCATATATCCTCCCCCATCGGGCCCGGGTCGACATCCCGCATGCGCACGGTATCCCTTGCGCAACGCCGTGTGGTGGCAGACGTCGAAGGCATTCCCCCGCCGCCTGACCGAGACGCAGCTCAGGGGGAGTCGATGGGTCCTTCCCTATGACCAGGGCAGGACCAGCGCGCCCCATGCTACGACCGGGCCGATGGCGACGATTCCGCCGGTGTAGCCGATGACTTGGCGGTAGAAGAGGCGGGGGTCCACCCCGCGGGCGTTGCTGAGCACGAGTGCGCCGTTGGTGGAGAAGGGCGAGGTGTCGACGATCGTCGTGGAGACGGCGAGGGCGGCGATCAGCCCGGCGGCGCTCAGGTGGCTGGAGAGCAGCAGCGGTACGGCGATGGGGATGATCGCGGTGAGGATCGCGGTGGAGGAGGCGAAGGCGGACGTGATGGCCACGGTGAAGCACAGCAGCAGGGCGACGGCGACCGGTGCGCCCAGGCCCGCCGCGTGCTCGGAGATGTTCTCGATGATGCCGGCCTTCTCCAGCATGGCGATGTAGGTCATCATGCCCGCGACCAGCAGCAGGGTGGACCAGCTGACGCCGTCCACGGCCTTCTCCTGGCGCTTCATGTCCACCAGGGCCAGCAGGGCGCCGGCCGCGAGGGCCAGGAAGCCGATCTCCAGATGGAAGCCGAGAGCTCCGACCACGAGCGCCACCAGGCAGGCCAGGGTGAGCCACTGGCGCCAGTCGGGCCTGCCGGACACGGCGAGGTCCTCGCCCTCGGCCGCCATCGCGGAGCCTTCGGCCAGCGGGGCGGGGCGCTTGGCGAGCAGCACGTACGTGAGTGCCGAGAGCACCAGGTTGATCAGGAAGCTGGCACTGAACAACGTCACCGCGGAGACGTGCAGTTCGGTCTTGTCGACCAGGCCGAGCACCAGCGCACCGGAGACGGCGAGCGGGGAGAACGCGCCCGCGTGTCCGCCGCTGATCACCATCATGCCGACGACCAGCGGGTTGAGCTTGTAGCGGTAGGCGAAGTTCATGCCGATCGGCGCGAGGATCGCGACGGCGGCGGGAGTGAAGGTGCCGAACGCCGTGAGCAGGGCGGCCACCAGGAACAGCACCCAGGGGATGAGCGCGACCTTGCCGCGCACCAGCCGTACCCCGGCCGCGACGAGCCGGTCGATGGTGCCGTTGCGGCGGGCGACGGAGAACAGGTAGGTGACTCCGACGATGGTGACGAAGAGCTTCGCCGGGAACCCCTCGAAGATCTCGTCCTCGGTGAGGCCGAGCGAGGCGGTGCCGACGGCGAAGGTGGCGACGAAGGCGAGGATGCCCAGGTTGATCGGCAGCATCGTGCCGACCACGAACATCACCAGCAGCGCGCCTATGGAGATCACTTCAGCAGACATCTTTGTCCTTGGTGCGATGGGGGAGGGGCGCCCCGGGGGCGCGAGGGTGTCCCGGTGCGGCCGGCTGGGGGACCGGCCGACCGAGGTGAGGTCCGCCCCGGGTCAGGCGGCTCGCGTGCGGCCTGCCTCCGGGGCGTGGACGCGGCCTGATTCCGGGACGTAGATGCGGGCGTCGGCGAGCAGCCGTGCCGCGCGTTGCACGGTGACCCGCCGCGGCAGGCCGTCCCGTACGTCGGTGCACCGGACCGCGACGATGCCGGCGGGTGTGCCGAGACGCAGCCACTCCTCGGTCGGGCCGCCCGCGGTCCGGCAGACCACGGAGCCCTCGACGAGGCCGGCAGCCGCTACGGCGACGGCGGAGGTCAAACCGATCGCGGGGTGCGGGGCGTTCATGCTGAGCATGCGCACCGAGATGTCGTAGTTTTCGGCCGCGACCTGCTCGCCGAGGGTGGTCGTGTACGGCACCGGCGGGCCCGCCAGGCCCACCTTGGGCACCGCGTCACCGGGTTCTTCGCCCGGCTTGAGCAGCCCCATCAGCGGCGCGGCGGTATGCCGCACAGTGCGCAGCCAGGGCACGTCCGCGCCCATCCGCTCCAGTGGCTCGGCGCCGGTGCGTCCGGAGCCGAGGGCGTCGATGAGGACGACGGGTGCTCCGGCATCCACCATGCTCACCCGTACCGGCTCGGCGGCAGCGACCGGCAGGTCCTGCGCGGCCTGCCCGGTGGGGAGCAGTGAACCGGTGGTGCCGCCGGCCGGATCGCGGAAGGTGAGGCCGACGGCGACCCCGCCGGCACGGGTGCCGGGTACGGTCTGGTGGCCGAAGTGGTGGACGACGCCACCGGTGGTGTCCACCAGCCCTTCGAGGACCGCGCCGGTGTTGGTGTTGCGCAGCACCACACGGGTCCGGTCGCCGGTGATGGCCACCATGCCCTTGGCGACCGCGTACAGGGCCACGCCTGTCGCGCAGTTGCCGCAGTTGCTCGTCCACTCGACCGAGCCCGTACCGATTCCGACCTGGGCGAAGAGGTAGTCCACGTCCACGCCGGGTTCGGGGGAGGCACCGACCACCGCCGCTTTCGAGGTGGTCGGGGTCGCCCCGCCCACGCCGTCCAGTTCCACGGGATCGGTGGCGCCGTACGCGGAGACCAGCAGCCTCTCCAGTTCGCCACGGCCGGCGGGGACGTCGACCTGGTTGAACAGCCAGCACTTGCTGGTGCCGCCACGTACCAGGGTCGCGGGAATGTGCACGTCTGAGCTCTTCCTTGATCGACGAGGGGAGGGGAAGGGCCGAGGCGGTGGTCGCGGGCGCATCGCGGGCCGGTGAACCGCTCGGCGATTGCGGAGACCTTCGCAGAGGCCTGACTTCGGAACAATCGCAGTTCGCTTCACCTGGGTTCAGCTCAGCTAAAGTCACAGGCATGCTGAACGTGCGCCGACTGCTGCTGCTCACCGAGGCCACCGAACGCGGGTCGCTCACCGCCGCGGCCGAGGCGCTGGGCATGACCACCTCCGCCGCCTCCCAGCAGATGTCCCTGCTGGAGCAGGAGGCCGGGCAGCCCCTGATCGAGCGGCTGCCACGCGGGATCCGCCCCACCCCGGCGGGTGCCGCCCTGGCCGGGCGCGGTCAGGCGATCCGCCGTGAACTGCGCGCAGCACAAGCCGACTTGGACTCCTTCACGGCCCTCGACCAGGGCACGTTGCGGCTGGGTTCCTTCCCCACGGCGAGCGCGTCGCTGCTGCCGCTCGCGCTCACCCGCTTCCGTCGCCGTCACACCGGCATCCGTATCGAGGTACGCGCCGGGGTCCTCGCCGAGCTCCGGGAAATGCTGCACACCGGCGAGGTGGAGCAGGGGCTGCTCTGGGACTACGAGTGGAACCGCCTCGACGATCCGGCGCTCACCCTCACCCACCTCCTGGACGACCCCACGGTGCTGGTCGTTCCCGCCGACTCACCCCTGCGCAGCCGTCCCTCGGTGCGCCTCGGCGACCTCGCCGACCAGGAGTGGATCATCCGGGCCGACAACCACCCCGTCGCCGACGTCCTGCGCCGGAGCTGTCGCCGGGCGGGCTTCGAGCCGCACATCGCCTACTCCTCGCACGACTACCAGGAGGCCCAGGCCATGGTGGCCGCCGGGCTCGGCATCGCCCTCGCCCCGCGCCTGGCCCTCACCAGCCGCCGCAGCGACGTACGGCTCCTGCCCTTCGCCTCCGATGTACCGGCCCCCACCCGCCGTATCCTCCTGGCCCGCGCCACGTCCCGCCCCGCCACCCCGCCCGCCCAGGCGATGGCCCGCGTCCTGCGCACGGTGGCCCAGCGGTTCACCGCCCCCGGCCTGGACCGGGCCCAGCTCGGTGCGGTACGGCGCGGCTGAGGACACGCAGCGGCGCATGTCCGCCTCGGCCGCGTCCCTGGCGGGCCGCAGGATCACCTAGGGCAGGGCCTGTTCGGCCCAGATCACCTTGCCCTGCGGGGTGTACCGGGTGCCCCAGCGCTCGGCCATCTGCGACACCAGGAACAGGCCCCGGCCACCCTCGTCCGTCGACGCGGCGTACCGCAGATGCGGTGAGGTACTGCTGCCGTCGGCCACTTCGCAGATCAGCGTACGGTCGCGGATCAGCCGCACGTGGATCGGCCCGGAGCCGTAGCGGATGGCGTTGGTGATGAGCTCGCTGAGGATGAGCTCCATGGTGAAGCCGAGCTCCGACAGGCCCCACTCTTCGAGTCTCCGGGACACGGCGTCGCGCATACCCGCGACGGCGGCGGGGTCCGGTGGTACGTCCCAGTCGGCGATCCGGTCGGGCGGCAGCTGCCGCGTGCGGGCGACGAGCAGGGCGACGTCGTCCTTGGGACGCTCGGGGAGCACGCGGTCCAGCACGTCCTGGCAGGTCTCCTCGGGCGGCCGGCCGGGGTGGCCGGTGAGCGCATCGCGCAGCAGCCCCATTCCCACGTCCAGGTCGCGCCTGCGGTCCTCGATGAGGCCGTCGGTGTACAGGACGAGCTGGGTGCCCTCGGCGAGGCACAGCTCCGCGGTCTGGAACGGCATACCGCCGAGGCCCAGGGGCGGGCCGGCGGGCACGTCCGGGAAAGTGACGCTCCCGTCGGGCTGGACCAGCGCCGGCGCGAGATGCCCCGCACGCGCCATCACGTAGCGGCGCGTGACGGGGTCGTAGATCCCGTACAGGCAGGTGGCGCCCACGACGCCCGCCGCGCTCTGCGCCGTCTCGTTCTGGTCGATGCTTCCGACCAGGTCGTCCAGATGGCTGAGCAGCTCGTCCGGTGGCAGATCCAGGGCGGAGAAGTTGTGCACCGCGGTACGCAGCCGCCCCATCGTGGCGGCGGCGTGGAGGCCGTGACCGACCACGTCGCCGACGGCCAGTGCCACCCGGCTGCCCGGCATGGGGATCACGTCGAACCAGTCCCCGCCCACGCCCGACTGGGCGGGAAGGTAGCGGTAGGCGATGTCGAGCGCGTTCTGCTCGGGCATGGCCTGCGGCAGCAGGCTGCGCTGGAGGGTGACCGCCAGGGCGTGCTCGCGGGTGTAGCGGCGGGCATTGTCGATGCTGATCGCGGCACGGGCCACCAGCTCCTCCGCCAGGGACACGTCCTCCTCGTTGAAGGGCTCGTGCTGCCGCGTGCGCCAGAAGCTGGCCATGCCCAGTACGACACCACGGGCCTGGATGGGGGCGGTGATCAGGGAGTGGATGCCGTGGTCGATGATCGCCCTGGCCCGGTCCGGGTCCTGTACGCGCCAGCTCGTGGCGGAGGGCAGATCGCTCACCAGCTGGGAGCGGCCGCTGCCGTAGCCGCGCGCCTGGGGCGTGGAGGGAAGGTAGTCGAACAGCCGGCCCTGTTCGGTGAGCGGATGATCGTCCACGATGCCGGACACGGCCGCGCGTCGCATGTCCGTCCCCGTGGGGGCCGGCTCCTCTCCGTGCAGGACGGCGTCGGCCAGGTCCACGGTGACGAAGTCCGCGAAGCGGGGGATGGGGACCCGCGCCAACTCGTCGGCGGTGCGCAGCACGTCCAGGGTGGTACCGATGTGGAGTCCGGCGTCGTACAGCAGCCTGAGCCGCTCCCGTGCCACCTCGGCCCGGCCCGTCACCGCCTGCAGCTCGGTGGAGTCGCGCAGGGTCACCACCGTTTCCCGGGGGCCGCCCGCGCGACCCGTGGGCCGCTGGTTGACCGCGATCAGCCGCTCTCCCGAGAGGTGCACCTCGTCGGTTGCCTCGCGCCCGGAGGCGAGCAGCTCCTTCAGCTCGGGATCGAGTCCCGGCAGTTCCGGGACGAGCCGCCCCTCGATGTCCGCGGGCAGCTCCAGCAGCCGTCTGGCCTCGTCGTTCGCCAGCATCAGCCGCCCGTCGGCGGCCACGATCAGCACCCCTTCGCGAACGGAGTGGAGCACCGTGTCGTGGTGCTCGTACATCAGGGCCATCTCGTCCGGGGCCAGGCTGTGTGTCTGCCGCCGCAGCCGCCTGCCCAGCAGTACGGTCACGCCGATGGACAACAGGAGCGCTCCGGCCCCGGCGCCCAGGATGATCGGCAGTTGCCGGGTCAGCTGACTCTCGACGTTCTCGACCTTCATCCCGGCCGACACGAGCCCGACGACCTCGCTGCCGCCGCCCTTGACCGGCACCGTGGCCTGCACCTCGCGACCGAGCGGGCCGTCGACGCTCTCCACGTAGACCTTCCCCGCCAGCGACGGTCCGATCTCGCCCACGAACCGCTTTCCGATGCGGTCCGGCAAGGGGTGCGTGTAGCGGATGCCCTCGGTGTCCATGACCACGATGAAGTCGACGTCGGCGGCCCGGCGTGCCGCTTCGGTGAGCGGCTGGAGGATCTTGCTGGGGTCGGGGGTCCGCAAGGCCGCACGCACACCCGGTGAGTGCGCGAAGGTCTGCGCCACGGCCGTGGAGCGGCGCCGTGCCTCGGCGCTGGTGTCCCGCTCCGACTGAAGGATGAGGGCGAAGACACCGCAGGCCACGAGCAGCACCACCAGGGCCACCTGGAAAACCAACACCTGCCCGGCTACGCTCCGCGTGCTCTTGCTGACCAGGCGCTTCACCGACAGGCGTGGAAAACGGGCGAAAAGACTCGCCATGCGACCTTTTTAACACCAGTGATCCCGAGTGGCCAGGGCGCGCCCGACCGTGCCCGGCTGGCCTCGGGCGTCTGAGCGGCCGCGCGGTCGCGCGGTCGCGGCCCCTCCGGGCAGGCCCGCGACCTCTCCGGGCAGGCCCGTGCCCCTGTGGACAGGGCCGTCAGCCGCGCAATCTCGCGCAGGGCGCATGATCCTTCCGCGCCCCGTGTCCGATTAGGTCGATATGATGCTTTTTGTGATCTCGTCTGCACGGCTGTGGCGCCGTCGCCCCGCCTACAGCGGCCGATGGGAAGCCGCCAGGCTGTCGCCCCTGGTCCTGACCGTTCTCATCGCCGGCCTGGCGTTCTCCACACCGAGGGAGATCGCCTTCAGTCGCCTTCTGCCCGCGGCGCCGGCCCTGGCGGCCGCGATGTGGCCCGTGCTCCCCACGGTGGTGCTGGGGGCGTTCTGCTTCGTGCTCATGATCGTCCTCAGCTTCTTCCACACCGATCTGGGGACCCAGTACACGTCGGCCGCGATCATCGCCGTCACCCTGGCGGCCGCGTACGGCAGTCATGTCCGGCATCAGCGGGAGGAGACCCTCTTCCAGGTCCGCCTCGTCGCCGACGCAGCCCAGAAGGTGCTGCTGCGCCCCCTGCCGCGCCGCATCGAGGGCATCGAGATCGAATCGCTGTATCTGGCGGCCCAGGAACAGGCGAGGATCGGCGGCGACTTCTACGAGGCGATCGGTACACCGCACGGGGTCAGGCTGCTCATAGGCGACGTACGAGGCAAAGGCCTGTCCGCGGTGGGAGCGGCCTCGGCGGTGATCAGCTGCTTCCGGGAGGCCGCCTACGACGAGCCCGACCTGCGGGGCATCGTCCACCGCCTGGAGACCACCGTCACGCGCCACAGCGCCGCATTCCCCGTCCAGGACCAGCCCGAGCACTTTGCCACGGCCCTCCTCGCCGAGATCCCGCACGGCGGCGACCGTCTGCTGATTCTCAACTGCGGGCATCCCCCGCCGCTCATCGCGCACTGCGGGAAGGTCCGGATCCTGGAGCCCGCCATCCCCTCCCCGCCCCTCAACCTCGCAGCGCTCATCGGCGACCGCTACTGGGTCGACATCGTCCCCTTCGCCCCGGGCGATCAGTTGCTGCTCTACACGGATGGCGTATCCGAGACCCGGGACCACACCGGCCGGTTCTTCCCCCTGCCGGACTGGATGCGGCGGCAGGACACGGAACACCCCCGCGAGCTGCTCGACCGGCTGCACGCGGATCTGCTCCGGCACAGCGGCGGAAGGCTCGGCGACGACATCGCGGCCCTCGCGCTCAGGCACACCACCGCACAGGACAGGGAAGTCCTCGGCACCGACGACTGAATCCCGGTGCCGGGCGGAGGACCTCCTGCGGTGCCGGAGATCCCGGGAGCACCGGACCGGGATGCCCGGACGCGGCTCAGCCCGTGTGCAGGACTCGCAGTCGGTCGGGATGCCGCGGGTCCCGGTCGACGACCTGGACCGGGGCGCCGGCCCACTGCCACACATCGCTACCCGGCACGCGGGAGAGCCGGATCCGCCCACGCGTGCCGTCGGCTGCGGTACGCGGCCAGGCTGCCGCGATGCGCGACCGGTCCGTGCCGTGGGCACGCAGCACCTCGGCGAGGAGGGCGACCGTGTCGTAGCCCTCGAAGGCGACGAAGGAGGGCGCTTCGGCCACCTGCTCGCGCAGGGCCGCCTCGACGCGCTCACCGAGGGGGGTGAGCCGCTCGGGGAGGTAGCGCAGGAACGGGATCCCGGCTCCGTCGGGGCCCAGCAGCGCCGCCCACTCGGCGAACTCGGGCTGCCCGGCCGGAGCACCGATCATGAGCTCGGCGAGGCGCCGGTCGCGGCGGACGGATCTCACGATCGGCACCGCCGGATCCGGAAGGCCGGCCAGTACGAGGAGGGCTGTCACGCGCTGGTCGGCCAGCGCGTCGCACACGGACGCGGGGGACAGGGCGCGCGCGTCGAGTTCGACGACGCTGCCGCCGCGTGGAGTGACGTACTCCCGCAGAAGGCGGGTCCCGGACGCCCAGTAGAGACTCGGCTCGGCCGCCACGGCGATCCGGTCGCGGCCCGCGCCGAGGAGGAAGTCCGCGTAGGCCTGCCAGCCGCGGGACTGCGGCGGGCAGAGGCGTGCGACCCGGTCCGTCGGCCGGTCGGTGAGCGCGTCGAGAACCGCCGACGAGCAGAGGAACGGCAGGCCGAGGGCGTCGGCCCGGGTGGCGGCGGCGCGCGCGACGACACTGTGATACTCGCCCGCCAGGGCCGTCACACCAAGGCGGGCCAGTTCCTCGACGGCCGCCTCGGCCCTGCGCGGATCGGCCGCGGTGTCCCGGACGACGAGTTCGAGCGGCGTCCCGGCGATTCCGCCGCCGTCATTGACGTCGCGAACGGCCGCTTCCAGCCCGGCGAGCAGGTGTCGGCCCGCCTGGACCCAGCCGGGCCGGGTCAGCGGGGCGAGGGCGCCGATCCGGACGGACTCGCCGGGATCACCCAGGGGCAGGGCCCGGTCGTACGGGTGCATGTCGTCCCGCCGCGTCGGGAACTCGTGTTCGGCCATGCCGGCCATTGCATACACCCCGGCGCCGGCAGGCAACCGGATGGGTGGCGGCTACTGGGTGACCGGTTTCCTGACGCGGTCCGTCTCGTCCTGGACGAGCAGGGAGAGCAGGGACGCCACGGACAGGCCCGCTTCGGCCGGGTGGCGCAGCACCTTGTCCGGCTCGATGCGGTAGTTGTTCGTGCGTCCGTCCCGGGTGTGGGACAGGTAACCGTCCTGCTCCAGGTCGGAGATGATCCGCGAGACCGCGCGCTCCGTGAGCCGGCAGCGGGCGGCGATGTCGCGGATGCGGGCGTTCGGGTTGTCGGCAATGGCTGCCAGAACGCGCGCGTGGCTGGTGATGAACGTCCATCCGGTGTGGGACTGGGGCACTCCGACCATGCGCAGCATTTTAGGGGACGCCATTGCCGGAACCTAGATACGTGACATACTTTTCATGCAACAGATGACGTGCTCCCGTTCGGGAGAGCCACAGAAGGAGCCCGAAGGTGCCCTGGGACGATGCCGGCATGCCCGCGCTCACGCGTGACACCGGTGCCAAGCCGCTGCCGCAGCAGGCCCCCGCGCCGACCCGTCCGGGGGCTGCGCCGTCGCAGTACGAACGGCACGGAGTCCGGGTCGTCGTCGCCCGCGGCGCCTACGACATGGACTCGATCACGCCCTTGGCGGACGCGCTGGACGCCGCGGTCAGGAAGGGTCCGAAGGTGATCCTGGACGCCTCCGGCATCACCTTCGCGGACTCGACGCTGCTGAACCTGCTGATCCTCACCCACCAGGCCGGCGCCCTGCGCGTGGTCGCGCCGTCACCGCAGCTGCGACGGCTGTGTGAGATCACCGGAGTCGACGGCCTCCTGGAGATCCGGGATTCGGTCGATGACGCCGCCGTCTCCTGATCCGTCTCGGCGGCCCACGTCTTCTTCACAGAAGAGGACCGGCGGCATAGCCTGCGGAAGATCCGTCCGGCAGCGGCGGGAACAGGGCTCGCCCGGGCGTGCGCGGCACTGCCGTAGACCTCGATCCAGGCGTCGCCCGAGGGGCTCGTGGCAGGGCGTCGCTGTTCGGCCGAGGACGGCGGCCCGTGCTTTGTTCAGGGCTTGAAACGTGGGTTAACCTGCGGCGTATTTCCACATCACATACACATCCGTGACTGCGGAGATACCTGCACGGCAACCGGGCCGCCCATCGGCCCGGGGGTTCCGAGTCCTCGGTTTCCGAGGGCTCTTGGGGAGCGGAACGAGGGTGCGCATGACCAGCGACAGCACGGGCGTCGTCGATGCGGTGCCGGGCGACCAGGAGTTGCGAAGACTGCTGGCCGGCCTGACAGCCGTGCGCGACGGGGACTTCGGCACCCGGCTGCCGGACGACGCGGACGGCCTCATGGGCGACATCGCCAAGGTCTTCAACGGCATGGTGGACCAGCTGTCCGTGTTCACCTCCGAAGTCACCCGCGTGGCCCGCGAGGTCGGCACCGAGGGCACACTCGGCGGGCAGGCGGAGGTGCCGGGGGTCTCGGGCACCTGGGCCGACCTGACCGACTCGGTCAACGCCATGGCCGGGAACCTGACCACCCAGGTCCGCGACATCGCCCAGGTGGCCACGGCGGTCGCCAAGGGCGACCTCTCGCAGAAGATCGACGTGCCCGCCCGCGGCGAGATCCTCCAGCTGAAGGAGACCGTCAACACGATGGTCGACCAGCTGTCCGCGTTCGCCGACGAGGTCACGCGCGTCGCCCGCGAGGTCGGCAGCGAGGGACGCCTCGGCGGGCAGGCCCAAGTGCCGGGCGTGGCCGGGGTCTGGCGCGATCTGACCGACTCCGTGAACCACATGGCGGGCAACCTCACCAGCCAGGTCCGCTCCATCGCCCAGGTCACCACGGCGGTCGCCGAGGGCGACCTGTCGCAGAAGATCACCGTGGACGCGCGCGGGGAGATCCTGGAGCTGAAGAGCACCATCAACACGATGGTCGACCAGCTGTCCGCGTTCGCCGACTCATGGCGGGCAACCTCACGGGTCAGGTCCGCAACATCGCCCTCGTGGCCACGGCGGTCGCCAAGGGTGACCTGTCGCAGAAGATCACCGTGGACGCGCGCGGGGAGATCCTGGAGCTGAAGAGCACCATCAACACGATGGTCGACCAGCTGTCCGCGTTCGCCGACAAGGACCTCACCGACAACGTCAACGTGATGGCGTCGAATCTGACCGGCCAGGTCCGCTCCATCGCCCAGGTCGCCACCGCCGTGGCGCGCGGCGATCTCTCGCAGCGCATCACCGTGGAGGCCGCGGGCGAGGTCGCGGCGCTGGCCGAGGTCATCAACACGATGGTCGACACGCTGTCGGCCTTCGCCGACGAGGTCACGCGTGTGGCCCGTGAGGTCGGCACCGAGGGGCGTCTCGGCGGCCAGGCCCACGTGCCGAACGTCGCCGGCACCTGGAAGGACCTCACCGACAACGTCAACTCCATGGCCAACAACCTCACCGGCCAGGTGCGCAACATCGCGCTCGTGACGACCGCGGTGGCCCGGGGTGACCTGTCGAAGAAGATCGACGTGGACGCCCGCGGTGAGATCCTCGAACTCAAGACGACGATCAACACGATGGTCGACCAGCTGTCCGCGTTCGCCGACGAGGTCACGCGTGTGGCCCGCGAGGTCGGCACGGAAGGACGGCTCGGCGGACAGGCCGAGGTCGAGGGCGTCTCCGGCACCTGGAAGCGCCTGACGGAGAACGTCAACGAACTGGCGGGCAACCTGACCCGTCAGGTGCGGGCCATCGCCGAGGTCACCAGCGCCGTCGCCGAGGGCGACCTGACCCGGTCGATCAACGTGGAGGCGTCCGGCGAGGTCGCCGAGCTCAAGGACAACATCAATTCGATGGTGGAGTCCCTGCGCGAGACCACCCGGGCGAACCAGGAGCAAGACTGGCTCAAGACGAACCTCGCCCGGATCTCGAGCCTGATGCAGGGCCACCGCGACCTGCCCGTGGTCGCCGAGCTGATCATGGACGAGCTCGTCCCGCTGGTCTCGGCCCAGTACGGGGCCTTCTACCTCGCCGAGGACGGCGAGGACGGACCAGAACTGCGGCTCGTCGGCTCCTACGGCTACCCGGAGGAGAGCAGCCGGCCCTCCCGCATCGCCTTCGGCCGCACCCTGGTCGGACAGGCCGCGCGCAGCCGGCGCACCATCATGGTGGAGGAGCTGCCGGACGGCTACGTCACCATCTCCTCCGGCCTCGGCCAGGTGGTGCCGTCCGCACTGGTGCTGCTGCCCATCGTGGTGGAGGGCCAGGTCCTCGGCGTCATCGAGCTGGCGTCGGTCACCCGCTTCACCCAGATCCACCGGGACTTCCTCGCCCAGCTGATGGAGACCATCGGCGTCAACGTCAACACCATCGTGGCCAACGCCCGCACCGACGAGCTGCTGGTCGAGTCCCAGCGGCTCACGGTCGAACTCCAGGCCCGCTCGACGGAGTTGCAGGTGCAGCAGGAGGAACTCCAGCGCTCCAACGCGGAACTGGAGGAGAAGGCCTCGCTGCTCGTGGCGCAGAACCGGGACATCGAGGCGAAGAACCTCCAGATCGAGCAGGCCCGCCAGGAGCTGGAGACCCGCGCCCAGCAGCTGTCGCTCGCCTCGAAGTACAAGTCGGAGTTCCTGGCCAACATGAGCCACGAACTGCGCACCCCCCTCAACAGCCTGCTCATCCTGGCCCAGTTGCTGGCCCAGAACCCGTCCCGCAACCTCACCCCCAAGCAGGTCGAGTACGCGCAGATCATCCACTCCGCCGGTTCGGACCTGCTCCAGCTCATCAACGACATCCTCGACCTGTCGAAGGTCGAGGCCGGCAAGATGGACGTCACGCCGGAGCGGGTGTCGCTCCGTCAGCTCATCGAGTACGTCGAGGCCACCTTCCGGCCGATGACGACGCAGAAGAGCCTCGACTTCACCGTGACGACCGCTCCCGGCGCGCCCGCGGACGTGCTGACGGACGAGTCCCGGCTGCGGCAGGTGCTGCGCAACCTCCTGTCGAACGCCGTGAAGTTCACCGAGCAGGGCGGCGTTGAGCTGAGCATCGAGCCCGCGTCGGACGACGAGGTGCCCGAGGGCGTGGTCCGGGGCGCCGCCGTAGTCGCCTTCCGCGTCAAGGACACCGGCATCGGCATTCCCGAGCAGCACCTGGAGACGATCTTCGGTGCGTTCCAGCAGGCGGACGGCACGACCAGCCGCAAGTACGGCGGCACCGGCCTGGGCCTGTCCATCACCCGCGAGATCGCCCAACTGCTGGGCGGTGCCGTGTCGGTGCACAGCACGCCCGGCCAGGGCAGCACGTTCACCCTCTTCCTGCCCGTGGCCCGCCCCGACTTCGAGGAACTGCTCAGCCACGGCAGGCCCCTTGAGCGGGCCTCGGCCGAACCCGTGCCGCACGGACTGGCCGGTTCGGTGCCGGTGCCCCAGATCGGCCCCGGCCCGCGGCCCCGGCGCCTGCTCGTCGTGGAGGAGCGCTCGCGCGGTCTGCTGACCCTCGTCGCGGAGAGCGTGGTCGCCGACCTGACGCACGGCCGCGCCGACGGTGCTCAGCGGCCCGCGGTCGACATCATCACCGCCGTCGGAGCGCAGGAGGCGGCCGGTGCGCTGGCGTCCGAGCCGTGCCACTGCGTCGTCCTGGAGCTGGGCATGCGCGACGACGAGGCGTCCCGCTTCCTCCAGGCCCTGGAGGGCGACTCGGCGCTGACGAGCGTTCCGGTGCTGGTGCACAGCAGCCATCCCACGGACGTGCCCCTGGACGAGACGCTGCGCTCCCGCTCGGCGGGCGGTGCACTGGAGCTGCTGTCCAGCCTCGACGAGCTGCGCGAGCGCATCGCCCTGCACCTGTCCGCCGAGGAGCCCGGTGACGTGCTCTCCCTCGTCCGGACCGAAGGGCCGCAGCATCTGACACCGCCCTCCGTAGACGACGCGTCGGCCGGCCGCACCGTCCTGGTCGTCGACGACGACGCGCGGAACCTCTTCGCGCTGAGCGGGATCCTGGAGCTCCAGGGCTTCCGCGTCCTGCACGCCGAGAACGGGCGCAGAGGCATCGAGACGCTGGTGAACAACCCGGACATCGCCCTCGTGCTGATGGACGTGATGATGCCCGAGATGGACGGCTACACCGCGACGGCCGAGATCCGGCGGATGCCGCAGTACGCGGAGCTGCCCATCATCGCCGTCACGGCGAAGGCGATGCCGGGCGACCGGGACAAGAGCCTCGCCTCGGGTGCCAGTGACTACGTCACCAAGCCGGTCGACACGCGCGACCTCATGGCCTGCGTCCGCCGCTGGCTGCCCGCATGAGCGCCCCGGTGCCCGGCCCGCCGACCGGCGGACCGGGCGCCCCGCAGCGCCTGTCGTTCCGCGCCCCAGGGCACTCCAGCCGAGGAGCATCCACACCGTGAGCATGTCCGAGCAGCCGCGCGAACCGGGTCAGGACGGTGAGCCGGAGCGCCACTCGGCCACCGGAACCGGGTCTGACGGGCCGTCGGTGACGTCCGACGCCGTACCTCCGACCACCGACGGGGAGCTGAAGGCCTCCGACGAGGAGGCGAAGGCCTCCGACGCGCAGTCCGAGGCCTCCGAAGGGCACGCGGTGGCGTCCGACGAGTACGCGGCGGCGCCCGACGGCCGGCCGTGGGCTTCGCCGGGCGAGTCGTGGACCGCCGACGACCCGCCCGCCGACCTCATCGAGGGCCTGTCGTCCGCTTCCCCGGTGGGCCGGCTCGCCGCCACCGTGGAACGGCTCAGCCGGGAGGTCCGGGCCGCCCAGGCGGAGGCCGAGGGACGTGCCCTGGTCGAGCTCGCCAAGGGCGTCCTGGTCGAGCGGCTGAAGTGCGGACCGGCCCAAGCCGCCCGGCAGCTCGCCCAGTTGGCCGAGCAGGCCCAGGTCACCCCCCTGGAACTCGCCGTCGACGTCATCAACCAGGCCGCCCGGGACCGGATGTCCGAGGTGACGGACGCCTTCCTCGCCGCCACCCGCGCCGCCGACGAGGCCGAGACCGAATCGGCCGCCGTACGCCTGCGCGCGGCCGAGAGCGGCGTCCTGGCGGCGGACGACGCCCAGGCCGTGGCGGACGCCCTGCTGGAGCAGGCACTGCGCCCCCTCGGTGCGGCGGCCGTGGCCATATGGGCCGCGGGCGCCGACGGTTCGCTCACCCTCGCGGGCAGCGCCGGCTTCTCACCGGCCGAGGCCGCGCGCTGGCGTTACGTCCCCCCGGACGTGGTGACCGTGGCGCGGCGGGGCCTCATCGAGCGCGACGGCCAGTGGATCACCTCGCTCGGCGCGACCGGGCTGCCCAGCATCGGCGTGCACCACCACCCGGACGGCGGCCGGGCCGCGCTGCCCGCCGGCACCGGCGGCCGCATCCACGGCGTGCTGGAGATCGCCTGGCCGGAGCCGCTCGCCCCCCAGCCCCCGCAGATCGTCCGCCAGGTGGAGGCACTGGCCGAACTGTGCGCCCACACACTGGAGACGCACGCCCCTTCCCACGGAGCGGCCCACGAGCCCCGCGTCCTGCCGGATGCCGCCGAGCTGATGGACCTGGCCGACGGACTGCACGACCCCGCCCTCGTCCTGGTGCCGCACCTCGACAGCGACGGACACCTGGTGGACTTCCGCATCCAGCACGTCAACAGCAGGTTCCTCGACCCGGCGGGCAGGCCACGGGCGGTCGTGAACGGCGCGCTGCTCCTGGAGGCTTATCCGATGGCCGCCGGGGACAGCGAGTTGTTCCAGCGCGTCGAGCGGGTCTACGCCACCGGTGAGCCCTTCCGGGCCCGCCGCATGAACCTCACCGCCCTCGTCGACCAGGTCCCCCTCTCGGCGGTGGCCGACATCAGCATCAGCCGCCACGGCATGTCCGTGCTCCTCATCTGGCGCATCGAGGACGAGGCGGCGCGACTGGCGAGCCTGCTCCAGCACGCCCAGCGCCTCGGCCGCATCGGCGGCTTCGAGGAGAATGTGCTCACCGGGGAGATCACCTGGAACGGGCAGCTCTTCGACCTCTACGGACGCCCGCAGACGAGCACCCCGGTCCCCCTGGAGGAGCTGCCGGCCCACGCCCACCCCGACGACGGCGTCTCCATCCGCCGCTTCCTGCGCACGCTGCTGCACCACCGGCGGCCGGCGGCCGCCGCGTTCCGGTTGCAGCGGCCCGACGGCGTGACCCGGCACATCCGGATCGTCGCCGAACCGGTGCTCGACACCGACGACCGACTGCTCTTGGTGCGCGGCGCCTGCCAGGACATCTCGGCCCAGCACTGGACCGAGGTGGCGCTCGCCGCCACCCGTGACCAGCTGGCGCACACCGAGCAGCAGGCCACCGAACGCAACCGGCTGACCCTGCAGTTGCAGCACGCCATCATGCCCCCGACCCAGGCGCCGTTGCAGGTGGCCGGGCTCCAGGTCGCCGTCCGCTACCGGCCCGCGGAGACCGAGCAGCTGGTGGGCGGCGACTGGTACGACGCCGTCGTCCTGCCGTCCCGCAAGGTGCTGCTGTGCGTGGGTGACGTGGCCGGGCACGGCATCGAGGCCGCCACCAGCATGGTCGTCCTGCGCAACGCGCTGCGCGGCCTCGCGGTGACCGGCGCCGGGCCGGGCCAGCTGCTGTCCTGGCTGAACATCGTGGCGCACCATCTGACGGGTGCCGTCACCGCGACCGCGGTGTGCGGGCTGTACGACCCGGTCACGCGGACGCTGCGCTGGGCCCGGGCGGGACACCTCCCGCCCGTCCTCGTCCGGGACACCGAAGCGGCCCCCCTGCCCCTGGTCAAGGGCTTGTTGCTGGGTGCCGTCCCCGAGGCCGTCTACGAGGAGACCGAGCTCCAACTCGCGCCCCAAGACACCCTGTTGATGTACACGGACGGTCTGGTCGAGCGCCGGGACCGGCCCGTGGAGGAGTCCCTGACCCACCTCCTGACCACCGCCCGCACGGCCCCCAGCACACTCGACCAGCAACTGGACCGCCTCCTGACCTACAGCAAGTCGGACACCGACGACGACACGTGCATCGTGGGCATCCGGGTCGGGTGAGGGACGCGAGTCCTGAAGCTGCGGAACGGCCCGGCTGTCACAGATCCGGGCCTCGCCCTGTCTCTCTGGTGAGTCAGCAACCCATCGAACGGAGACAGTGATGAAGATCGTGGTCGTCGGCGGTACGGGCCTCATCGGCTCCCAGGTGTCCGCCCTCCTGCGCGAGGGCGGACACGAGGTGGTGCAGGCCGCCCCCTCCACGGGCGTCGACACCCTCACCGGCGAAGGACTGGCAGCTGCCCTCAAGGGCGCGGACGTGGTCGTGGACGTGTCGAACTCGCCGTCCTTCGACACCGAACCGGCCCTGGACTTCTTCACCCGCTCGGCCCGGAACCTGTTCGCCGCCGAGAAGAAGGCGGGCGTCCGCCACCACGTGGTGCTCTCGATCGTCGGCGTCGACCAGGTTCCCGGCTACGGGTACTACGAGGCCAAGGTCGCGCAGGAGAACGCCGTGCGCGGCAGCGGCGTGCCGTACAGCATCGTGCGCGCCACCCAGTTCTTCGAGTTCGTCGCCCCCGTGATGAACATGTCCACCGAGGGCGGCGAAGCGCGGCTGCCGTCCACGCGGCTGCGCCCGATCGCCTCCGCCGACGTCGCCGCGGCCGTCGCCGAGGCCGCGCAGGGCGAGCCGTCGAACGGCATCCGCGACATCGCGGGCCCCGAGGTGCACGGCCTCGACCGGCTCGGTGAGATCACGCTCGCGCTGAAGCCTGACGGCCGTACGGTCGTCACCGACGAGACGGCCGGCCTGTTCGCGGGCATGCCCGACGTGCTCACCGGCGACGGCAGCGCGCACCTCGCGTCCACCCGGTACGAGGAGTGGCTGAAGCGCGCCTGACCGGGCCGGCTACGGGCGGTCGGTGACCCTGCGGGCCGACCGCTCGTACGCCCGCAGCTTCTCCGGCGCCAGGACCCAGTAGAGCCCGTCGATGCCGTCGGGGCCCACGGTGACGCTCACCAGGGCGACGGCCGCCCCGTCCTCGACGAGCAGCAGGCTCGGCTGCCCGTTGGCCTCGACCACGCCGTACTCGGCGCCGGGGAAGAACGTGTGGGCGAAGGCGGTGACCCTGGCCACACGCGCCGGCCCGACGAGTTCCACCCGGGCCACGCCGCGCATGCCGTTGCCGTCGGCGTAGGCGACGACGTCGGCGGACAGCACGCTCTCCAGCGCGGCGACGTCGCCCTCCCGCGCGGCGGCGACGAACGCGTCGAGCAACCGCCGGTGCTGGGCCGTGTCGACCGGTTCCCGGCGCTCGGCGGACAGCCGCTTGCGCGCCCGGCTGACGATCTGCCGCGTGTTGACCGGGCTCAGCTCCAGCATGCCCGCGATCTCGTCGTACGCGTAGTCGAACGCCTCGCGCAGCACGTAGGCCGCCCGCTCCACCGGATTCAGCCGCTCCAGGACCAGCAGCACGGCCAGCTCCAGCGCCTCGCCCCGCTCCGCGCCGACCTGCGGATCGACGCCGGTGTCCACGGGTTCCGGCAGCCACGGGCCCACATAGGCCTCGCGGCGGACCCGCGCCGACCGGGCCACGTTGATCGCCACCCGGGTGGTGATCCTCGCGAGGAACGCGCCCTCGTCCAGCACCGCACTCCGGTCGGCGTCCTGCCAGCGCACCCACACGTCCTGCACCACGTCCTCGGCGTCCGACACGCTGCCCAGCACGCGGTAGGCGATGCCGAACAGCCGCGGACGCTGCCGCTCGAACGCGTCCGCCGCCGCGTTCAGCGTGTCATCGGACAGAGGCGACTGCTGGTCCATGGCGCCGGTGCCTCCCGGATCGATGTCGTGAATTCCGACAGTACGTCCGGGAGCACCGGCACACGCCCCCTAGGACTTGTCCGGCCGATCATGCGCGGAGCCAGATGACGAGGGCTGCGGCAGTCGCGGTGCCGAGGAAAACGTAGCCGCGCTTGTCATAGCGGGTG
>NZ_JNXI01000044.1 GCF_000717055.1 Streptomyces iakyrus
GCCACGACCTCGTTGGCGTTCATGTTGGTCGAGGTGCCGGCACCGCCCTGGACGACGTCCACGACGAACTGGTCGTGCAGCTTGCCGTCCCGGATCTCCTGGCAGGCCTCGACGATGGCGGCCGCCTTCTTGGGGTCCAGCAGGCCGAGTTCCTCGTTGGCGAGGGCGGCGGCCTCCTTGACCGCAGCAAGGGCATCGATCAGATGCGGGTACGCGGAGATCGGCGTACCGGTGATCGGGAAGTTCTCCGTGGCCCGCAGGGTGTGCACACCCCAGTAGGCATCGGCGGGAACGTCACGGTCGCCGAGCAGATCGTGCTCGGAACGGGTGGCGGCGGTCGTCATGAGGGTGAGGGTCTTCTTTCTGAGGTACAGGGGGGAAGCGCCCCTGAAAGGGCGCGGGGAACTGCGCGATCAGCCACAGGGGACCCGCGGCCGCCGGAAGGGAGAACCCGGCACTTCGTCAGGCGCGGTCAGCAGCGGCAAGCGGCTCCAGCGAACGCACGGGCCGCACCCGCCCGACCTCCCGCCCTCCACCGAGCAGCGGCTCACCCGCGAACTCGGCGAGCAGCCCCGGGTCGACACCGGCCCGGGCCAGCGCGGCGGCGGTCACGGGAACCCGCGCCCGGTTCGCCCCGTCCGCGATCTTCACCGCAACGGCCCGCCCATCGGCCAGCGCAGCGACCTGCACGCCCTCGAAGCCGTCCTTGGACAGCAGCCCCGGCACGGCCCGCATCAGCGCGGCGACGTCCCGCCCGGAGCCGGAGGCCATCTCCGCGTGCTCCCGCATCGCGTCGGCGACCCGCGCCTCCGGCGTCCCCGGCGCGGCCGTGACGATCCGGGCGGTGGCGCGGGCGAGGCCGTGCAGGGAGACGGAGAACAGGGGGGCGCCGCAGCCATCGACGGTGACCCGGGCGATGCGCTGCCCGGTGAGGTCCTCGACGATCTCGGCGATCGCCTGCTGGAGCGGGTGCCCGGGGTCGAGGTAGTTCTCCAGGGGCCAGCCGTTGAGCATGCAGGTGTAGAGCATGGCGGCGTGCTTGCCGGAGCAGTTCTGCGCGAGCCGTGAGGGCAGCCGGCCCTCGCGCACCCAGGCGTCCCGGACGACGGGGTCGAACGGCATGTCCGTGACGTTGCGCAGATGGTCCTCGGTGAGCCCGGCGAGGTCGAGGATGCGCCGGGCACCGGCGAGGTGGCGTTCCTCGCCGGAGTGGCTGGCCGCCGTCAGGGACAGGAGTTCGCCGTCGAGCGGCAGGCCCGCCCGGGCCATGGCCACGGCCTGGACGGGCTTGATCGCCGAACGGGGGTAGAAGGCGGCCTCGATGTCTCCGATCTGGAGCGCGACCCTTCCGTCGGCGTCGAGGACGACGACGGAGCCGTAGTGGATGCCTTCGACGATTCCGCCGCGGATGAGGTGGGCGACGGGGGCGTGGACGGGTTCACGGACAAGGGGTGCGTCCGCGAGGGAACTGCTGAACATCACTGCCTGCTTCTCTGGGAGCGGCGCGTTCCTCACGCGCCGGCTCCGGTGGTGGACTTGCGCGCGATCCGGCCGCGGATGGCGAACCATCCGGCGACCAGTGCCCCGACGATCAGCGGCAGGCACAGCACGGTGGTGCGTCCCGCGCCGCCGTCGGCGTACATGAGGACCAGGACGGAGGCGAGGAACGCCAGCGTCACGACTTCGGTCCAGGGGGAGCCCGGCAGCCGGTAGCCCGGGCGGGTCAGCTCGCCCCTCTGGGTCTTCTGCCAGAAGAGGAGGTGACAGATCATGATCATGCCCCAGGTGGCGAGGATTCCGATCGCGGCGAAGTTCAGCACGATCTCGAACGCCTCGGCGGGGACGACGAAGTTGAGGCCGACGCCGAGCACGCAGATGCCGCTGGTGAGCAGGATGCCGCCGTAGGGGACCTGGCTGCGGCTCATCACGGAGGTGAACTTCGGCGCGGATCCTGCCATGGCCATGGAGCGCAGGATGCGGCCGGTGGAGTACAGGCCGGAGTTGAGGGAGGACATGGCGGCGGTGAGCACGACGAGGTTCATCACGCCGCCGGCGGCCGGGACGCCGATGTTGGACAGCACGGTGACGAAGGGACTCTCCCCCGCCGTGTACTTGTTCCATGGCAGCAGCATCGACAGCAGCACGACCGAGCCGACGTAGAAGACGCCGACGCGCCACATGATCGAGTTGATCGCCTTCGGCATGATCTTCTCGGGGTTCTCGGTCTCTCCGGCCGCGACGCCGACCAGTTCGACGGAGGCATAGGCGAAGACGACGCCCTGGATGATCAGCAGCATGGGCAGCAGGCCGTGCGGGAAGATGCCGCCGCTGTCGCCTATGAGGGACGGGCCGGGGGTGTGGCCGTCGACGGGGTGCTGGGTGACCAGCAGAAAGATGCCGATGCACATGAAGACGACGAGCGCGCCGACCTTGACGATCGCGAACCAGAATTCCAGCTCGCCGAAGATCTTCACCGAGATCAGGTTCACGGTGAGCACCACGGCCAGTGCGATCAGTGCGATGACCCACTGCGGGATGTCGGAGAACATGCCCCAGTAGTGGGTGTAAGTGGCGACGGCGGTGATGTCGGCGATGCCGGTGGTCGCCCAGTTGAGGAAGTACATCCAGCCGGCGGTGTAGGCGCCCTTCTCCCCCATGAACTCACGGGCGTAGGAGACGAAGGCACCGGAGGAGGGCCGGTACAGCACCAGTTCGCCGAGGGCGCGCACGACGAGGAAGGCGAAGAGGCCGCAGACCGCGTAGGCGATGAAGAGGGACGGGCCGGCGTCGGCGAGGCGGCCGCCGGCGCCGAGGAAGAGGCCGGTGCCGATGGCTCCGCCGATGGCGATCATGTTGACGTGCCGGGACTTCAGGGACTTGCTGTAGCCCGCGTCTCCGGCATCGACATGGGTGGAACGTTTCTGCACATCATCGTGCAGGGACTGCTCGCTCACGCCTCGGTTCCGCCTTCCGTGGAGGTGTCCGTGCGCGAGGGGCGCACGATGTCGGTGAGGGTGGTCTCGACGCGGTCGAGGTGGTGGGCCATGGCCTCCACCGCGTCGTGTTCGGAACCGTCGGTCAGTGCCTCGACGATCGCCCGGTGCTCGCGGTTGGACTGCTCGCGGCGGCCGCCCAGCTCGTTGAGGAAGGCGGACTGGCGGGCCAGCGCGTCCCGGATCTCCTCGATGACCCGGCGGAAGACCGGGTTCTGGGCCGCCTCGGCGACGGCGAGGTGGAACAGCGTGTCCATGGCGACCCAGGCGGTGGTGTCCGTCTCCCGCTCCATCCGGTCCAGGAGGTGGGCCAGGTGGTCGAGGTTCTCCGGGGTGCGGCGCCGGGCCGCGTACCCGGCGACCGGGATCTCGACGTGGCGGCGCACCTCCAGCAGGTCGCTGGCCGCGTAGTCGCCGAAGGTGGGGTCCTCGACGGTGCTGGCCACGACGAAGGTGCCCTTGCCGGTCCTGGACACGGTCAGGCCCATGGTCTGCAGCGCCCGCAGCGCCTCGCGCAGCACCGGCCGGGAGACCTCCAGGGCCCGGCACAGCTCCGCCTCGGAGGGGAGCTTGTCGCCGATGGCGTACTCGCCCCGTTCGATGGCACCGCGCAGGTGCGCCAGCACCGCTTCCATGGCACTGACGCGTCGCACGGGCTGTCCGGCTGTCCGGCTGTCTGACAGGTTCACGGGAGAGATACTCCGGGCGACCGGATGCGCGTGTCAAGGGGGGCGCCCCAAAGGGGCGCGGGGAACTGCGCGACCGGCCACGAAGGCGCCGCAGACGAACGACGGCGCCCCCGGCAGAACACTCAGCTGCTGAGCACACCCGCCCCGAGCAGCCCGAACAGCAGCCCTCCCACCACCACCCGGTAGATCACGAACGCGTTGAACGAGTGCTTGGCGACGAACTTCAACAACCACGCGATGGAGGCGTACGCCACGACGAACGACACGACCGTGCCCGCGGCCAGCGGGGCCGCGCCCACCCCCGTGCCCAGGGCGTCCTTGAGCTCGTAGAGTCCGGCACCGGTGAGCGCGGGGATGCCGAGGAAGAAGGAGAGCCGGGTGGCGGCCACGCGGTCCAGGTCGAGGATCAGCGCGGTGGACATGGTGGCGCCGGAGCGCGAGAAGCCGGGGAAGAGCAGGGCGAGGATCTGGGAGCTGCCGACCAGCATCGCGTCCTTGAAAGAGGTGTCGTCCTCGCCCCGCTTGTGCCGGCCCATCTGGTCCGCCGCCCACATCACGCCGCTGCCGACGATCAGCGACCCGGCGACCACCCACAGCGAGGCGAGCGGGCCCTCGATGAGCGGCTTGGCGGCGAGTCCGACGGCGACGATCGGGATCGTCGCGCAGATGACCCACCAGGCGAATTGATAGTCATGGTGGTACCGCTCCTCGCGGTCCCGCAGGCCCCTCCCCCAGGCGGAGACGATCCGCACGATGTCCTTGAAGAAGTACACGAGCACCGCGGCGATCGCGCCCACCTGGATGACCGCCGAGAACGCGACCACGGCGGTGTCGTCGACGGGGATGCCCATCAACCCCTCGACGATCTTCAAATGACCGGTCGAGGAGACGGGCAGGAACTCGGTCACCCCCTCGACGGCTCCGAGGACGACGGCCTGACCGACGCTGATGACGCTCATGGGATCCAGTTCTGCTCGGGGGCTGGAGCGGAGGGGACCGTCTTACTACACCCGGACGAGAGCGGATCTCACGGACGCGTCTCACCTACCCGCCAGAGCCGCCCCCGCGAAGGCCGCGGCCAGGCCGGCCGTCACGCTGACCGCGACGTTGAGGGCGGCCTGGAGACGCGCCCCGGTCTCCGCCAGCCGCAGCGTCTCGTAGGAGAACGTCGAGTACGTCGTCAGGGCCCCGCACAGGCCGGTGCCCAGCAGCAGTTGAAGGTGGGTGGCGGCTCCGGTGAGCAGGCCGAGGACCAGGCAGCCGGTCACGTTCACCGTGAAGGTGCCCCAGGGGAAGACGGAATCGTGCCGGGCCTGGACCGCCCGGTCGGTGAGGTAGCGCAGCGGGGCGCCGACCATCGCACCGCAGACGACCAGCAGCCAGTTCACAACGACCTCTTACCCTTCGTGTCCGCTGTGCCGGGATCGTCCCCGCGTCCGGCGTACCGGATCACCTCACAGTCCTCCAGGGTGACGAGCCCCTCGGCGACGATGTCGTCGAGTTGCGGGAGGAACGCGCGGACGCGTGGCGCGGTGTCGACGATCAAGACCGCGATCGGCAGGTCCTCGCTCAGGGACAGCAGCCGCGAGGTGTGAATGAGCGAGGACGCACCGAAGCCCTCGATGCCGCGGAAGACGCTGGCACCCGCGAGGCCCGCCGCGTGGGCCCGGTGGACGATCTCGGAGTAGAGGGGCCTGTGGTGCCAGGTGTCACTCTCGCCGATGAGGACGGTCAGGCGCAGGGCGCTGCCGGTGAGTCCCGTCATGGCTGCCTCCCTTTCAGGACGCGGCGGGTCGTCCCGGCCGCGAGCCACACCGCTGTGAGCGCCGCGAGCGGGGTCGCGGCGAGGTAGGCCAGACCGGTGCCGGGCCGGCCGTCGTCGAGGAGTCTGCGGATGTCGACGGCGTAGGTCGAGAAGGTGGTGAAGCCGCCCAGGACGCCGGTGCCGAAGAAGGGGCGGACGAGGGGGTGGGCGGGCCGGATCTCGGTGATGACCACCATGAACACGCCGATCACGGCGCAGCCGGCGATATTGACCCAGAGGGTCGTCCAGGGGAAGCCCTTCGGGGGCGTGGTCCACCAGAGGGAGGCCGCGTAGCGGGCGGTCGCGCCCACCGCTCCGCCGAGCGACACGACCGCGACGACGAGCGCCTGGGCGCGCCAGGAGGGCGGACGCCGGACCGGAGGGCGGAGGCGCTCTTCGGGGGTTGTCATGGTGGTACGTCTCCTACTCGCCGGGGCCCGGGTCGTGCGGGCGCGTGCCGTCGCAAGTAGGGACCGTTGGCGGCGTCACTGCCGCGGTTCGGGTACGGCGGGCCCCACCGCCGCGCCGCGGTGGATGCCCGCGGCCGCGTTCAGGTTAACCCCGGCAGCGGAGCGGGGTCACCTCGGAGCGGGTGCCGCGCAGACCGCCACGCCCCGTTCCCGGACGCTGCCCAGGACGAGGTGCCCGGCCGCTTCGCACACGCTGGTGGCCATGCGGTAGCCGGAGTGACGGCGGGCCAGGTGGTGGACGACGCGGCCCTGGTCGTCGAAGGCCATGACGCCGACCGTGCCCGTGGGGCGGAAGGGCGCGTGCACGGCCAGACGCGCGGCGGCGGCACGGACGCCGGGCGCGCCGCGGTGGAGCAGGTCGAGGGCCGGGACGCGGGGCCCGGCGAGGGCTACCCAGACCGGTCCGCCGGGCCCCGCGCGCCAGAGGTTGTCGGGCATGCCCGGGAGATTCTCGGCGAAGGGCTCGCTCCGACCTGGCTTCGGCCCGGTGAGCCAGTGGCGCAGGAGACGGCAGGCGCCGGTCTCGGCGACGACGAGGAACGACTCGTCCGCGCCGACGGCGAGCCCGTTGGCGAACTGCAGCCCGTCCAGCACCACCTCGGGCGCGTCGGCGCCGGGGGCGAGCCGCAGCAGCCGTCCCGTTCCGGTGTGTTCGACGATGTCGCCGATCCAGTGCTCCAGCGGGTACCGGCGGCTGGAGACGGTGAAGTAGACGCTGCCGTCGGAGAGGGAGACGGCGTTGCTGCAGAAGCGCAGCGGCTCCCCCGCCAGCGAGTCGGCGAGGATCCGGACCGTGCCGTCGCCGGTGCCGACGCGCAGCAGGCCGCGCTCGGCGTCACACACCAGCAGGTCGCCGTCCGGGAGGAGTTCGAGCCCGAGTGGCCTGCCACCTGTCTCGGCGATCACCTCGACGCGGGCCGCGACCGGGTCGGCGAGGGCGTCGAGCCGCAGGATGCGGCCGTCCGCCACGCCGGTGAGGACCCGGCCGCGCGGGTCGGCGACCACGTCCTCGGGGCCGGGGCCCACCTCGACGTAGTGGCGTGGGACGAGTGCCGTGGGGCGGTCCATCGCGCGCGTGTCCTTCATCGTCGGGGGCGATTTCGCTGTACGGGTCGCCTACCAGCCCTTCTCAAACATCCGGGCGACCTCCGCGATCCGCATGTCGTCGCGGTGGTAGCGCACGCGGCCGGCGGACCTGCTGGTGCGCACCATGCCGGTGGCCTCCAGCAGCCGGAGATGGGTGACGGCGACCGGGCGGGGCAGCGAGAACCGCTCGGCGACGGCGTCCGCGGTGACACCGTCCGCCGCGGCCCGGGGTTCCTTCAGCCAGGCCAGGATGCGGAGCCGCGTCTCGTCCGTGGGAGTCCTCAGCATGTCGTGCCCCTGCCTCGCGGCTTCGCCCTCTCACCGCGTCTTCCCACTGTCTCGCAGTCGACGCCGCCGCGTCCGGGGTTCGGCATCGTTGACCGATACCGAACTGCCGCACGGCAGAACGGAGTTCGGGCAGACACGCGGCAGGGGGGGAGGGGCCCGGAAGCCGGGCCCCTCCCCCGCGCGCTCAGCGGTGCCGGAACCAGGACATCGACGAGAGCGCCCGGTCGTCGTAGCCGAACAGCGCCTGGTTCTCCCAGGCGTTGCCGGAGGCCGCGTCGGTCGGGTCCCAGCCGTTGCCGTTCACCGCGGTCCAGGTCGCCTCCCAGTAGAAGATGCCCAGGCCACGGCCGTTCGGGACGGCCTCCACGATGCTCATCATGTCGTTCATCCACCGGGTCTGGCCGGTCACGCTCGCCGGGTAGCCGGGGACCAGTTCGGCGCTGGTGTCGATGATGTTCTCGTGGGCGTCCTCGCTGTCGAGGCGGAACGGGTAGGCGGTCTCGGCGACGAAGACCGGCTTGCCGTAGCGCGCGGCCGCGTCGTCGAGGGTGGTCTGGAAGTCGGCCAGGGTGCCGTGCCAGTAGCCGTAGAACGACAGGCCGATCGCGTCGAACCTGACGCCGTTGGAGCGCGCGCTGTCGAACCACCAGCGGGTGCCCTCCAGGTCACCGCCCTCGGCGAGGTGCAGCGCCACGGTGGTGGACGGGCTGACCGCCTTGACCGCGTCGTAGCCGGAGTTGAGCAGACCGGCCAGCTGCGTCCAGTTGGAGGTGGATCCCTCGTTCCACAGCATGCCGCCGTTGATCTCGTTGCCGACCTGGACCATGTCGGCGGTGGTGCCCTGCGCCTTCAAGGCGTTCAGCACGTCGTACGTGTGGTTGTACACGTCCGTCTTCAGCTGACCGTAGGAGTGGCCTGCCCAGGCGGCGGGCTTGTCCTGGCGTCCAGGGTCGGCCCAGAAGTCCGAGTAGTGGAAGTCGACCAGCAGCTTCATGCCCTGGGCCTTGACGCGCTTGGCCGTGGCCAGGACGCGGGCCTTGTTGTTGTAGCCGTCGGCCGGGTTCACCCAGACCTTGAGGCGGGCGTAGTTCATGCCGGAGGACTTGAGGACGGACAGGGGGTCGGTGGCGGTGCCCGAGCCGTTGCGGTAGACGCCGCCCCTGGCCTCGCTCTTGGCCAGCGAGGAGATGTCGGCGCCCTTGACCGACGTACCGGTCGTGCCGGACGTGAAGGTCAGGTCGTCGACATTGATCCAGTTGCCCGGGTTGGCGTCACTGTTGACGCTGATCGTGCACTGGTTGCCGGTCACCGTGACCGGCACGACGATCCGGAGCCACCCACTGGCGGAGACCGGCAGGTCGGTGCGCTGTTCGGAGCCGCCGCAGTTCTTCAGCGCCAGGTACGCGGACTTCTGCCCGCCGCCGGAACGCACCCAGGCGGTGAGCTTGTAGTTCCCGTTGGCGAGCCCGGACAGGTACTGGTACGTCTCCACCTTGTAGGCCGAGGAGGACCAGTGGCTGAGGCGGTTGCTGCCGCCGTGGCCGCCGGACTCGGTGAACGAGGCGCCGGTGTCGCCGTACTCGGACCAGCCGCTCGGGGTCGCGGCGCCCGCTCCGTCGGCTTCGAAGCCGCCGTTGGTCAGCGTGCTCGCGGCGTGGGCCGGGCCGGCGGGCAGGGCGGTGAGGGCGAGGCCCGCGGCGAGCGGGAGCAGCAGGGCCCTGAGGGTGCGTCTGGGATGGAACATCGTCGTCCGTCGTCCCTTCGACGTGGGGGTGGGGGGCCTCACCAGGAGGTGAGTGAGGAGCAGGCCCTCCGCCCGCGGCTCGTGGCTCGCGCGGGCGGAGGGAGTCGGTTCAGCCGTCGAGCCGCACGACCCGGACGGCTCCGGCCGGGACCACGAGGCGGCCGGCGGCGCGGTCACCGGTCAGCAGCTCGGTGCCGGGGGCCTCCAACGGCACCTTGGCGTCGGAGCCGGTGTGGTTGACGGTGAAGAGGTAGGTGCCCGTCGCGCCGGTGCGGCGGACCACCTCGACGTCCCGGGGCAGGTCGGCTCGCGGGGCGAGCCCGGCGTCCTCGCCCGCCCGGCCGAGCAGCGCGTCGAGGCCGTCGGCGCCGAGCCGGGTGGAGACGTACCAGGCGGTGCCCTCGCCGAGGCGGTGCCGGGTGACGGCGGGCAGACCGGCGGCCAGGCCGTCGGCGTAGGCCGAGACGGTCTCGGCGCCGCGCGGCACGACGAACTCTGTCCACACGTCGGCGGAGAGGTCGGTTGCGTCGAGGCCGGTGACACGCACCCGTTCGCCGGGCAGCAGCGGGGAGAACTCCTCGACGGTGAGGCCGAGGACGTCCCGCAGCGGGCCCGGGTAGGCGCCCTCGTGGACGGCGTCGTGCTGATCGACGATGCCGGAGAAGTAGGAGACGACCAGCGTGCCGCCCTGCTCGACGTACGCCTTAAGGTTGCGCCCGGCCGCCTCCGTCATCAGGTACAGAGCCGGTACGACGACAAGGGGATACCTCGACAAGTCGGCTTCCGGATGGGCGAAGTCGACGGTGAGGTGGCGGTCGTAGAGGGCCTCGTAGAAGGCGTCGGCGCGTTCGCGGGCGTCGTGGTCGACGCTGGGGCGCCAGTCGAGGGTCTGCGCCCACCACGAGTGCCAGTCCCAGAGCACGGCCACGTCTGCCTCGGTGCGGGTGCCACGGACTTCGCTCAACGCCTCGATGTGCGCGCCGAGTTCGACGACCTCGCGCCATACGCGGGTGCCGGTGCCGCCGTGCGGGACCATCGCCGAGTGGAACTTCTCGGCGCCGCGCCGGGACTGGCGCCACTGGAAGAACAGGGCGCCGTCGGAGCCGCGCGCCACATGGGCGAGGGAGTTGCGGGCCATCTGGCCGGGGGCCTTGGCGGGGTTGCGGAGCTGCCAGTTGACGCCCGAGGTGGAGTGTTCCAGCAGCAGCCAGGGGGCGCCACCCGCGACGGAGCGGGTGAGGTCGGCGGCCATCGCCAGATTGACGTGGGTGCGGCGGCCGTCGGTGATCAGGTAGTGGTCGTTGGTGACGAGGTCGACCTCGCGGCCCCAGGCCCAGTAGTCGACGGAGTCGCACTGGCTCAGCGCCGTCATGAAGTTGGTGGTGACCGGGATGCCGGGTGAGAGGCGGTGCAGGATGTCCCGCTCCATGCGGAAGTTCTCGCGCATGGTGGCGTCGGCGAACCGCTTGTAGTCCAGCGCCTGCCCGGGGTTGACGGCCGCGGGGGTGAGCCGGGGCGGGTTGATGTCCTCGAAGCCGCCGTAGCGCTGACCCCAGAAGGCCGTGCCCCAGGCCTCGTTGACCGCGTCGACCGTGCCGTAGGTGGTCGCCAGCCAGCGGCGGAAGTGGGCGGCGCACGACGCGCAGTAGCAGGCGGAGACGGGGACGCCGTACTCGTTGTGGACGTGCCACATCGCCAGGGCCGGGTGGTCGCCGTAGCGCTCGGCGAGCTTCGTGGTGATGGCCGCGGCGGCGGAGCGGTAGTCGGCGTTGCTGTGGCAGATGGCCGCGCGGGAGCCGAACTCGTAGCGCACACCCTCGGCCGTGACGGGCAGTGCCTCTGGGTGGGCCCGGTAGAACCAGACGGGCGGGACGACGGTGGGGGTGCCGAGGTCGACGCGGATACCGTGCTCGTGCAGCAGGTCCAGGAGCCGGTCCAGCCAGCCGAAGTCGTAGCGGCCGGGTGAGGGCTCCAGCAGCGCCCAGGAGAAGATCCCGACGCTCACCATCGTGACGCCGGCCTCCCGCATCAGCCGGACGTCCTCCTGCCAGACACTCTCCGGCCACTGCTCGGGGTTGTAGTCCCCACCGAAGGCGAGCCTGGTGAGGCCCCTGGGGGTGGTCTCCGGCATGGAAGGTCTCCCGGTCGATCGAAAATTTGGGAACGTGCACACACAGCAGCGCAGTGCGAAGGCCAACATAACCGCACAGCAACAACCATTGACAAGTGTCCGGGATGTTTCTCTACTGTGAACGCTCACAGAAGCGTGGCAGGTCCTTGCAGCAGGCGAGGGCCCCAGGTCAGGGGAGAGATCCATGCCGTACACGAAGCGCCGCCGCCTCGTGAGAACCGCCGTCGCCATAGCCCTCGGCGCCACCACCCTCGCCGCCTGCGGCTCGCAATCCGCGGACGGCGACACCGAGTCGGGCCCGGCCTCGCTGACGTACTGGACGTGGACGCCCGGCATGGACAAGGTCGTGGACCTCTGGAACAAGGGGCCGGGCAAGAAGGACCGGATCACCGTCACGGTGAAGAAGCAGGCGTCCGGTGACACGCTGGTCACCAAGATCCTCACCGCGCACAAGGCGGGCAAGGCGCCCGACCTGGTGCAGGCGGAGTACCAGGCGCTGCCCACGCTCGTCAGCAACGACGCGCTCGCCGACATCTCGAAGAACGCCGGCGAGGCGGAGGGCAAGTTCGCCGACGGCGTCTGGCAGCAGACGACCCTCGGCACGGACGCGGTCTACGCGGTCCCGCAGGACATCGGGCCGATGATGTTCTACTACCGCGAGGACCTGTTCAAGAAGTACGGCCTGACCGTGCCGACGACCTGGGACGAGTTCGCCGAGACCGCCCGCAAGCTGAAGAAGGCGGCTCCGGAGAAGGACCTCACCACCTTCTCCGCCAACGACTCGGGCCTCTTCGCGGGCCTCGCCCAGCAGGCGGGCGCCAAGTGGTGGACGACGTCCGGCGACCGGTGGAAGGTCGCCATCAACGACGCGGCGACCCAGAAGGTCGCGAAGTTCTGGGGCGGCCTCGTGAAGGAGGGCGCCATCGACAACCAGCCGATGTACACGCCCGCCTGGAACAAGGCGCTCAACACCGGCAAGCAGATCGCCTGGGTCAGCGCCGTGTGGGCGCCGGGCACGCTGACCACGGCCGCGCCCGACACCAAGGGCAAGTGGGCCATGGCCCCGCTCCCCCAGTGGTCCGCGAGCGACAACAGCACCGGCAGCTGGGGCGGCTCCTCCACCGCCGTCACCACCGACTCCGAACACCGGGCCGCCGCCGCGAAGTTCGCCGCCTGGCTGAACACCGACAGCGAGGCGCTGAACGCGCTGGCGAAGGAGAGCGGCATCTATCCGGCCGCCACCAACGCCCAGACCAGCGGCGCCTTCCTCAAGCCGCCGGCCTACTTCGCCAACCAGGCCGACTTCTACACCAAGGCCGCCGACATCGCGGAGACCACCGCGCCCTCCGCCTGGGGCCCGAACGTGAACGTCGCCTACACCACGTTCAAGGACGCCTTCGGCGCCGCGGCGAAGAGCAAGTCGGACTTCGGTGCCGCGCTGGACGAGATGCAGGCCGACACCGTCGCCGACATGAAGAAGCAGGGCTTCGAGGTCGCGGAGTGAAAAGCACGGCACGCCGGCGGTCGTACGGGGTGAAGGGGGCCCCGTACGCCTTCCTCGTCCCCGCGACCGTCTTGTTCGCGCTGTTCTTCGCGCTGCCCATCGGCTACGCGGTCTGGCTCAGCTTCCGCAAGGTGCAGGTGTCGGGCCTCGGCCTCGGCTCCGGCGCCCGCAAGGAGGTCTGGGCGGGCCTGGAGAACTACACCGACGCCCTCTCCGACAGCGAACTGCTGCACGGCACCCTGCGCGTGCTCGGCTACGGGTGCATCGTCGTGCCCGTCATGCTCGGCCTGGCCCTGCTGTTCGCGCTGATGCTCGACTCGGAGAAGGTGCGGCTCGCGCCCGTCACCCGGCTCGCGATCTTCCTGCCGTACGCCATCCCCGGTGTGGTGGCGGCCCTGCTGTGGGGCTTCCTCTACCTGCCGGACGTCAGCCCCTTCTACTTCGTGCTCGACAGGCTCGGGATGCCGCAGCCGGACCTGCTGGATGGCGGGCCGCTGTTCCTGGCCCTGTCGAACATAGCGGTCTGGGGCGGCACCGGCTTCAACATGATCGTCATCTACACCTCGCTCCAGGCGATCCCGGCGGAGGTGTACGAGGCGGCGAAGCTGGACGGCGCCACCCCGCTGCAGATCGCACTGCGGATCAAGATCCCGATGGTCTCGCCCTCCCTGGTCCTGACCTTCTTCTTCTCGATCATCGCGACGCTCCAGGTGTTCAACGAACCGACCACCCTCAAGCCGCTCACCAACTCGGTGTCCACGACGTGGAGCCCGCTCATGAAGGTGCACCGGGACGCCTTCGGCGAGGGTGACATCCACGGGGCCGCGGCGCAGGCCGTGATCATCGCCTTCGCCACGCTCCTCCTCTCCTTCGGCTTCCTGCGGGCCGCGAACCGTCGCCAGAAGCAGGAGGCCGCCCGATGAGCTCCCTCGCCGTCCCCCAGACCGAGCCGGTGGCGGGCAGCACGCCCGGCACCGCCCAGGGCCGCCCGCCGCTGCGCCGCCGGATCGCCCTGATCCCCACCGTCACCCTGCTGCTGGGCGCGCTCTACTGCCTGCTCCCGGTCGCCTGGGTGGTCATCGCGGCCACCAAGTCCGGGCGGGAGCTGTTCTCCACGTTCACGTTCCTGCCGGGCACGGGCTTCGCCGGCAACGTCCGGGACCTCAACGCCTACCGCGACGGCGTCTACTGGCAGTGGATGGCCAACTCCGCGCTGTACGCCGGCCTCGGGGCCCTGCTGTCGACGTGCGTGTCCGCGATCAGCGGCTACGCACTCGCGATCTACCGCTTCCGCGGGCGCGAGACGCTCTTCAACGTGCTGCTCGCGGGGGTGCTGATGCCGCCGGTGATCCTGGCCGTCCCCCAGTACCTGCTGCTGGCGAAGGCCGACCTCACCGACTCGTACCTGTCCGTCCTGCTGCCGCAGATCCTCTTCCCGTACGGCGTCTACCTCGCGCGGATCTACGCCGCCGCCGCGGTGCCCGCCGACGTGATCGAGGCCGGGCGCATGGACGGGGGGAGCGAGTGGCGGATCTTCACGCGGATCGCCCTGCCGATGATGATCCCCGGGATGGTGACGGTGTTCCTGTTCCAGTTCGTGGCGATCTGGAACAACTTCCTGCTGCCGTACATCATGCTCAGCGACGACGAGAAGTTCCCGATCACGCTCGGCCTGTTCACGTTGCTGGAGCAGGGCGCCAACACCCCGGCGCTGTACACCCTGGTGATCACGGGAGCCTTGCTCGCCGTGCTCCCGCTGGTCGCCCTCTTCCTGGTCATCCAGCGGTTCTGGAGCCTGGATCTGCTCTCGGGAGCCGTAAAGTCGTGACCGTGAACGCTACGGGAGGCAGGCGCAGGCCGCCCACGATCCATGACGTGGCGCGCGAGGCCGGTGTCTCGCGCGGTACCGTCTCACGCGTCCTCAACGGCGGGCACTACGTCAGTCCGGCCGCCCAGGAGGCAGTCAACGCGGCCATCCGCAGAACGGGTTACGTGGTCAACCGGCACGCCCGTTCCCTGATCACCGGCCGGTCCGACTCGATCGGTTTCCTGCTCACGGAGCCGCAGGAGAGGTTCTTCGAGGACCCCAACTTCAACGTGCTGCTGCGCGGCTGCACCCAGGCGCTCGCCGCGCACGACATCCCGCTGCTGCTGATGCTCGCGGGCACCGAGGACGAACGGCGGCGCATCACGCGGTACATCACCGCCGGGCACGTCGACGGGGTGCTGCTGGTCTCCAGCCACTCCGGTGATCCCGTCGCCGAGCAGCTGCGCGAGGCGGGGGTGCCGCTGGTGGCGTGCGGGAAGCCGATCGGGCTGGCGTCCAAAGTCAGTTACGTGGCCGCCGACGACCGTGACGGCGCCCGCGACATGGTGCGTCACCTGCTGTCGCTCGGGCGGCGCCGGGTGGGCACGGTGACCGGACCGCTGGACACCCCCGGTGGTGTCGAGCGCCTCGCCGGTTACAAGGAGGTGCTGGCCGAGGCGGGTCTGGAGTTCGACGAGCGGCTGGTCGTCTCCGGCGACTACAGCCGGGCGAGCGGTGAGGCGGGCGCCGAGCGGCTGCTGGCGCGGGCGCCGGACGTCGACGCGGTGTTCGTCGCCTCGGACCTCATGGCGCAAGGAGTGCTCACGGCCCTGCACCGGGCCGGGCGGCGGGTGCCGCAGGACGTGGCCGTCGGCGGTTTCGACGATTCACCGGCCGCGGTGGCCGCGGGGCCCGAGCTGACGACGATCCGGCAGCCCTGGGACCGCATCAGCAGCGAGATGGTGCGGGTGCTGCTCGCGCAGATCGGGGGCGAGGATCCGGCGGCGGTGATCCTGCCGACGGAGCTGGTGAAGCGGGAGTCGACGTAAGGCCGTGCGCAGGGGCCGGGAGCCCGTATGCATGCACGGTCATGGAACCCTACGCCGGTGTTACCGTTCCCATATGGCGGCGAAGACGGCTGGCGGGCAGCTCGAGGAGCGGTGGCGGGACATCCTGTCGGCGCACGCGCGCACGATGTGCGAGATCGACCGGGCGCTGCATCCGCACGGCCTCGGCGCATCCGACTTCGAGGTGCTGGACATGCTTGCGACCGCGACGCCCGAGGAGGGCGAGCAGTGCCGCGTGCAGAACCTCGTGGGGCGAATCCACCTCAGCCAGAGCGCGCTGTCGCGGCTGATCGCCCGGCTGGAGAAGGACGGCCTGGTGGCGCGGTCGGTGTGCGCGGAGGACCGCCGGGGTGTATGGGTCGCGCTGACGGCCAAGGGCCGTGACCTGCACGCCGAGGTGCTCCCGTTGCAGCGGGCGGCACTGATCCGGGCGCTGGGCGAGGAGCCGCCCAGGCCCGGATCGCGCAGGTCGCCTTCCTAGGGCCTGTCGTTTGGATCAGGCCGCAGGAAATCGACGGTGCTGATCAGCGCCGGTGAGCGGGGCCTGGTGCGTGCAGCTGCAAGGCGGAGGAGGGCGTCGACGCGGAGCGTCGGCAACCGACGACAACGCGGCAGATGTGCGTGCCACCTCGGAGGTGAACACGGGCACCACCGGTTCGCCGCCCGGCTGCTCCAGCACCGGCAGCGCCACCGCCGAAGGGTTGGCGGCGTCCGAGTCGTTGGCGTCGTCGGGCACGGGGATGAGCACGTCGCTGTTGGCGAGCGCGTCCAGAGCCGCCGTGTCCTCGGTGTTCTCGGAGAGGACGTCCAGAGCCCGCTGGGCGGGCGTGGGCGTGGGGTCGTTTGCGGGTGTCTCCATGGCAGATTCCCTGGTAGCGGCGGTCGTGCGGCCCGCCCCGGGCATGATCCGCCCCGGGAACGGTCCTGCTCGCGTACCCGAACGGGACCGGGGCAACCCTGGTGGATCTCCGGGGTTCGTGGGAGCTCGGGGGAGATCTCGTGGCGAGCCGGGGGACGGCGGGCCGGGGAATGACACCGGCGAAGGACTCCGGGGATGCCGGGGACTGTTGACCCGGCTGATGTTACCGGTAACATCAGTCGCTGTCCCTGACGTACGCGACTGTGCCCTCCGCCCACCACCCGGTGGCCCGTCCTTCGGAGTCCGCGTGATCGAAGAGCGCGTTGCCCGTCTCTCCCCCACCCGGCCCGGCCCGCTGTTCAGCAGGACCGCCGTGGTCGCCTCCTGCGCGGGCTTCGTGCTCATGGGGGTGTTGCAGGCCTTGTACGGACCGGCGATCCCGGCCTTCCGCGCGGAGTTCGGACTGTCGCCCTCCGCCGCGGGGCTGGGGCTGAGCGCGCACTTCGTCGGTGGGGTGGCCGGGGTGCTGCTGTCCGACCGGCTGTTCGGGCGGATCGGCAACCGGCACATCCTCGGCGGTTCGTATCTGCTGATGGGCGTCGGCGCGGCCGGCTTCGCGCTGGCGCCCGCCTGGTCCGCCGCCCTGGTGGCGGCCCTGGTCGCCGGGGTCGGCTTCGGCGGTATCGACTACGGCCTCAACCAGCTGTTCGCCGTGGGCTTCGGCCACCGTTCGACCGCGATGCTCAACATCCTCCACGCCCACTTCGGCATCGGCGCCATCCTCGGCCCCGCCGTGATCGGCGCGGTCGGCTCGGAGCACTACCCGGCCGTCTTCCTCGTCTTCGCCCTGGCCAACCTGCCGCTGCTGCTGTGCCTGAGGGGCGTGCGGAGCCGGGCGCCCGTCCCGGCCGGAGAGCAAGGCGCCGGTGGGGGCGCGCTCGGGCGGAGCCTCGGCTCGGTGATCGCCGTCTTCGTCGTCCTCTACGTGCTGCACGTCGGCATCGAGGCCGGTGTGGGCGGCTGGGAGCCCACGCATCTGGAGACCGTCGGCTACGGCGCGGGCGTCGCCGCGACCGCCACCTCCGTGTACTGGCTGATGATGACCTTCGGCCGCTTCCTGGTCGCCCCGCTCGCGCTGCGCTTCTCCCCTCAGGCCATCATCACCGTCTCCTGCGCGGGCATGACGGTGTGCCTGCTGGTGGCAACCGTCCCGGCCCTCGCGCCCTACGCGTACGCAGGGGTCGGTCTGTTCATCGCGCCGGTCTTCCCCACCGGGCTGCCGTGGCTGAACCGCGCCGCACCGCAGGCCCGGCGGGCCGGTGCCCTGGTCATCGCGGCCTCCATGGTCGGCGGTGTCGCCGCGGGGCCGGCGCTGGGCAAGGCCATCGAGTGGTCCGGGGTCCGCGCCGTGCCGCTCCTGCTGTGCGGCGTCTCGGCGCTCTGCCTGGCCGCCACGCTCTGGCTGATCCGCGCCACCCGCGCCCGCTGACTCCACTCCTCTGTCCCGAAGGGAAGCTTCCGCATGCCTGCCCTGACGACGACGTCCGACGGATTCCTGCTGCACGGCGAGCCGTTCCGGATCATCTCCGGCGCGCTGCACTACTTCCGCGTCCACCCCGGTCTGTGGTCCGACCGGCTGCGCAAGGCGCGGCTGATGGGCCTCAACACGGTCGAGACGTACATCCCCTGGAACTACCACCAGCCCGATCCCGAGGGCCCCCTGGTCCTCGACGGCTTCCTCGACCTGCCCCGGTTCCTCCGGCTCGCACAGGACGAGGGACTGCGGGTGCTGCTGCGTCCGGGGCCGTTCATCTGCGCCGAGTGGGACGGTGGTGGCCTGCCCGACTGGCTGACCTCCGACCCGGACATCCGGTTGCGCACCAGCGACCCCCGCTTCACCGGGGCCGTCGACCGCTACCTCGACCTGCTGCTGCCCGCGCTCCGGCCGCACCTGGCCGCGGCGGGCGGTCCCGTCATCGGCGTGCAGGTGGAGAACGAGTACGGGGCGTACGGTGACGACTCCGCCTATCTGAAGCACCTCGCCGACGCCTTCCGCGCCCGCGGCGTCGAGGAGCTGCTGTTCACGTGTGACCAGGCCGACCCGGAGCACCTCGCCACCGGAAGCATGCCCGGCGTCCTGGTCACCGGGACCTTCGGCAGCCGCATCGAGCAGTCCCTGGCACGCCTGCGCGAACACCGGCCCGAAGGCCCGCTGTTCTGCGCCGAGTTCTGGATCGGCTGGTTCGACCACTGGGGCGGTCCGCACCATGTGCGGGACGCGGCCGACGCCGCCGCCGACCTGGACCGGCTGCTGTCCGCCGGGGCCTCCGTCAACATCTACATGTTCCACGGGGGCACCAACTTCGGCTTCGCCAACGGCGCCAACCACAAACACGCCTACACGCCCACGGTCACGTCCTACGACTACGACGCCGCCCTCACCGAGTGCGGCGACCCGGGCCCGAAGTACCACGCATTCCGCGAGGTCATCGCCCGCCATGCCACCGTGCCGGACGAACCCGTCCCGGCGCCGGGCCCCAAACTCCCGCCCACCCCGGTCGAGTTGGACAGCCGGGCGGATCTCCTGCCCCTGGCCGGCTCGCTCACCGCGGTTGTGCGCACCGACGTGCCCGTGACCATGGACGAGCTCGGTCAGCGCACCGGCTACGCCCTCTACCGCACCACCCTCCCGGCCGACGGCGACGGGCTGCTGCACTTCACTCGCGGGGTGGGCGACCGCGCCCAGGTCTTCGTCGACGGCGCGCCCGTCGGCGTGCTGGAGAGCGAACGCCACGACGTGTCGCTGCCCGTGCGGGTGCCGCGTCCCGGTGCGATGCTGGAGGTTCTCGTCGAGAACATGGGCGGCGTCAACTACGGCCCCCGCATCGGCGCGCCCAAGGGGCTGCTCGGACCCGTCTCCTTCAACGGCACGGACCTCACGGGCTGGGACTGCCGCCCGCTGCCGACGGCCCCGGACGCGCTGCCGTTCGCCCCGGCCGGCGACACTCCTGTCACCGTGCCGGCGTTCCACCGCGGCACCTTCGAGGTCGGTACCCCGGCGGACGCCTTCCTCGCCCTGCCCGGCTGGACGAAGGGCCAGGCCTGGGTCAACGGCTTCCACCTGGGCCGCTACTGGAACCGCGGCCCGCAGCGCACGCTGTACGTCCCCGCGCCGGTGCTGCGCCCGGGCTCCAACGAACTCGTCCTGCTGGAGCTGCACGGCAGCACCGCCACCCGTGCCCTGCTCACCGACGCCCCCGACCTCGGCCCGGAGAACACCTGGTGACGCATCTCCTGCGCGTGCCCCCGCCCGCCCCTCCCCCGCTGACCGGCCACCCGCCCTTCACGGACGCGCCGGGCGTGCCCGACCCGATCGAGGTCACCGGCCGCTGGATCACCAGGGGCGGCCGCCCCTGGTTCCCGGTCTCCGGCGAGTTCCACTACTCCCGCTACCCGCACGGGCAGTGGGGCGAGGAGCTGCTGAAGATGAAGGCGGGCGGGGTGACCGCCGTCGCCTCCTACGTCATCTGGATCCACCACGAGGAGGTCGAGGACCGCGTCCGCTTCGACGGCGACCGCGACCTCAGGCGCTTCGCCGGACTCTGCGCCCGCCACGGCCTGGATTTCATCCCCCGGATCGGCCCCTGGTCCCACGCCGAGGTACGCAACGGCGGCCTGCCCGACTGGGTCCTGGCACGGACGGACGCACCGCGCACCGACGACCCGGCCTACCTGTCGCCCGTACGCGCCTGGTTCACGGAGATCGCGGGGCAGCTCAGGGGCCTGGAACGGGCGAACGGCGGCCCGATCGTCGCGATCCAGATCGAGAACGAGCTCTACGACGGACCGGGCCATCTGCGCACGCTCAAGCGCCTCGCCCAGGAGGCCGGGCTGAGCGCGCCGCTGTGGACGTCGACCGCCTGGGGCGGGGTCACGCTGCCGGGCGAGGACCTGCTCCCGCTGTACGGCGGCTATTCCGAGGCATTCTGGACGGAGGCCGACGGCGGCTGGCCCGACACCTGCCGCAAGCACTTCTTCTTCACCCACGAGCGCGACGACGAGGGCATCGGCGCCGACCTGCGGCCCACGTCCGTCCGCGGGGCGGACCCGGCTCCGACGGACCGCTTCCCCTGGGCGACGTGCGAGTTGGGCGGCGGCATGGCGGTGGCCTATCACCGGCGGCCGAGGGTGGAGGCGGAGGATGTCGGTGCGCTGGCACTGACCAAGATCGGCTGCGGGTCGGTGTGGCAGGGCTACTACATGTTCCACGGCGGCACGAACCCGGCCGGCGAGCTGACCTCCCTCCAGGAGTCGCACGCGACCGGCTACCCCAACGACCTGCCCGCCCTGAGCTACGACTTCCAGGCCCCGCTCGGCGAGTACGGGCAGGTGCGGCCCTCCTATCACGAACTGCGCCTCCAGCACCTGCTGCTGGCCTGCTTCGGGCACCGGATCGCCCCCATGCGGTCCGTGCTGCCCGAGCGGTCGCCGGCCGGGCAGCACGACCGGGAGACCCTGCGCTGGGCCGTGCGGACCGACGGCACCTCGGGCTTCCTCTTCGTGACCAACCACCAGCCGCACGAGCCGCTGCCGGACCACCCGGACACGGCCTTCACGGTCGACTTCCCGCACGCTCCCCCGCTGACGCTGCCCAGCGTTCCCGTCACCGTGCCCTCCGGCGCCTACTTCTGCTGGCCGCTCCGGCTGGACGTGGCGGGGCTGCGGCTGGAGTGGGCCACGGCGCAACCCGTGTGCACCGTCGAGGCGGACGGCCGTACGCTCCTGGTGCTGTCCGCGACGGACGGCATCGCCCCCGAACTCGCCCTGGACGCCGACACGGTGGCGTCCGTCGCCGTGCCGTTCGGGGAGATCACGCCGGTCGCCGGGCGGGTGCTGGTCAGCGGAGTGCGGCCCGGCACCGATGCCCTGATCGAGGTGGAGACCGCCGACGGCTCGCACGTCGGCCTGCTGGTCCTGGACGCGGCGACGGCCCGTACGGTCTACCGCGGCCGGGCGTGGGGTGCCGAACGTCTTGTGCTGTGCGGGGACGGTGTCGTCTTCGACGGAGACCGAAGCGAGGTGCGGCTGCACAGCCAGGCCGCCGGGCCGTCGTTCGCGGTGCTGCCGGCACCGGATGCCGCACTGGTGGTGGACGGGGCCGGTGTCCGGGAGACGCCCGACGGTGTGTTCACGCGCTACACCGTCGAGGCCGGGCCGCCGGCGGGCACCGCCGCGACCGTCACGTCCGTCAGGCCCGGCGGCCCGGCCCCCGGGCCGGTGACCGGCGTGCGGGGCCGGGCGAGTGTGCCGGACGAGAAGGTCGTGGACGCGGCGGCCGCCGAGTACCGGGTCGACGTACCGGAGGACCTGCTGCGGAACCCCTCCGGTGTGCTGCTGCGGCTGCACTGGACGGGGGACCTGGCACGGGCCTATGTGGGAGACGCTCTGGTCGCCGACCAGTTCTGGTCGGGGCGGGTCTGGGACATCGGTCTTGACCGGCTGCTGGGCCGGGCACTGCGCACGGAGGGGCTGCGGCTGAAGGTGCTGCCGCTTTCCCCGGACGCGCCCGTGCACGTTCCAGGGCAGCCGGACGACACCTGGCGGGAGGCACGGGTACGGGACGCCGCGTGGGTGGTCACGCGCCGCTGGACGGTCCGGACCGGCTGAAGGCGATCCGGGCCTGCTGTCCGGCCTATGCTGTGCTCCTGCCGGGCGGGTTCAGGACCGCCGTACCGACGTCGAGGACATCATCCGCCATGACACCGAGCGCCCCCGACGGCCCTGGGTCCAAGGGCCGCAGCAGGCGCAACTTCGCGGGGGCGCGCCCGGTGATGGCCGACGTGGCCCGGCTGGCCGGGGTCTCCAAGCAGACGGTCTCGCGGGTGCTCAACGACCATCCGGCCGTCCGTCCCGAGACGCGCGAGGTGGTCTCGGAGGCCATGCGCGCGCTCGGCTACCGGCCCAGCCGCAGTGCGCGGTCCCTGGCCAGTGGCAGGACCCGGATGCTCGGGGTCATCTCCTTCGACGCCGCCCGCTACGGGCCCGCCTCGATCCTGACCGCGATCAACACGGCGGCCCAGGAGGCCGGTTACCTCGTCAGCTCCATCGCCCTGGACACGGCCGACCACGACACCGTCGTCGAGGCCGTGGACCGGCTGTCGGCCGAGGGCGCGGACGGCGTGATCGCGATCGCGCCGCAGCTGTGGGTGGGCCGGGCGCTGGCCGAGACGACCGGCCTGGGCACTCCCCTGGTGGTGCTGGAGAGCGCGCTCGACGAGGAGACGCCCCTGGTCACCGGTGATTCCCGCACCGGCGCCCGCAAGGCCACCGAGCACCTCCTCGGCCTCGGGCACGCGACCGTGTGGCACATCGCGGGCCCGACCGGCTGGACCTCGGCCGACCACCGGCTGGCGAGCTGGCAGTCGACGCTCCGGGCCGCGGGTGCCGCCGCGCCGGCCCCTCTCGTCGGGGACTGGAGCGCCGACTCCGGCTACGACCTGGGCCGTTCCCTGGCCCGGCGCCCCGAGGTGACGGCGGTGTTCGCCTCCAACGACCAGATGGCGCTCGGCCTGCTGCACGCCCTGCACGAGGCCGGGCGGTCCGTCCCCGGGGACATCAGCGTCGTCGGCTACGACGACGTTCCGGAGGCGGCGCACTTCCTGCCGCCGCTGACCACCGTCCGCACCGACTTCGCGGAGATCGGCACCCGTTCGCTGCGGCTCCTCCTGGACCGGATCGACGGCCCGGGCGGCCGGCCCCGCGTCGGCACCCTGGTGCCCGTGGATCTCGTGGTGCGGGCCAGCAGCGGTCCCCCACCGGTGCGCTGAGAGGCGTTGGTCAGCCGTTTCCCCCGGCGGCTCGCTGCCAGGCTCCCTCCCTCAGCAGCCGCAGACCGTTCAGGCCGACCAGGACCGTGGAGCCCTCGTGGCCCGCAACGCCCAGCGGCAGCGGCAGGTCACCGGCCAGGTCCCAGACGACGAGTCCGGCGATGAACACCCCCGCGATGACGAGGTTCTGCACGACCAGCCTGCGGGCGCGGCGGGACAGGGCGACGGTGGCGGGGACCGCGGCGAGTTCGTCGCGCACGATGACGGCGTCCGCGGTCTCCAGGGCCAGGTCGGAGCCGGCCCGGCCCATGGCGATCCCAGTGTGCGCGGCGGCCAGGGCGGGTGCGTCGTTGACGCCGTCCCCGACGACCAGCACCTTGCGGCCCGCGCTCTCCATCTCCCGGACGGCGTCGAGCTTGTCCTGCGGCAGCAGCCCGGCGCGCACATCGTCGATGCCGGCCTCGGCGGCGAGGTGCGCCGCGGCCCGTGGGTTGTCGCCGGTCAGGAGCACCGGGGCGGTGCCGGTGAGCGTGGCGAGGGAGGCGACCGTGGCGGCGGCATCCGGGCGCAGCCGGTCGGCGATGCCGAGCAGTCCGGCGGGGGCGCCGTCGACGACGACCAGGACGGCGGTACGGCCGGACTCCTCCAGTTCCGCCGCGATGCCGGGGCTGTCGTCCAGCAGCCGGGCCGGTGCGCCCACGGCGACCGTGCGGCCGCCGACGACGGCGGTGACCCCCACGCCGGGCGCGGAGGTGAAGTCCTTCGCGTCGGGCAGGCGGAGGCCGCGCTCGCGGGCCGCGTCCACCACCGCCCGGGCCAGCGGATGCTCGCTGGGCCGCTCGGCTGCGGCCGCCAGCGTCAGCACCTCGTCCTCTTCCAGGCCGGATCCGGGCAGCGGCCGCACGTCGGTGACGCGGGGGCTGCCCTCGGTGAGCGTGCCGGTCTTGTCCAGCGCGACCGCGTCCACCTGGCCGAGCCGCTCCATCACCACGGCCGACTTCACGAGCACACCGTGCCGTCCGGCGTTGGCGATGGCCGACAGCAGCGGCGGCATGGTGGCCAGCACGACCGCGCACGGGGAGGCGACGATCATGAACGTCATGGCGCGCAGCAGTGCGTCGGTGAGCTGTTCACCGAAGGCGAGCGGGACCAGGAAGACGGCCAGAGTCGCGGCCACCATGCCCAGCGAGTAGCGCTGTTCGACCTTCTCGATGAACAGCTGTGTGGGCGCCTTGGTCTCGGACGCCTCCTGGACCATGCGCACGATCCGGGCGATCACCGAGTCGGAGGCGTCGCGCTCCACCCGGATCCGGAGGGCGCCGGTGCCGTTGAGGGTGCCCGCGAAGACCTCGTCGCCGCGCTCCTTCGGCACGGGCAGCGGCTCACCGGTGATGGTCGCCTGGTCCACCTCACTCGCCCCGTCCAGCACCCGGCCGTCGGCCCCGACACGCTCGCCGGGGCGTACCAGGACGGTGTCGCCGACCGCCAGTTCCTCGACGGACACGGTCTGTTCACCGCCGCCGGGGCTCATCCGGGTGGCCGTGGCGGGGGCCAGGTCGAGCAGACCGCGGACGGAGTCCGCGGTGCGGGCCGTGGCGAGGGCCTCCAGCGCGCCCGAGGTGGCGAAGATGACGATGAGCAGGGCGCCGTCCATGACCTGCCCGATGGAGGCGGCGCCCAGGGCGGCGACGACCATCAGCAGGTCGACGTCGAGGGTGCGCTCCTTCAGCGCCTTGAGCCCTTCCCACCCCGGCTCCCAGCCGCCCGTGACGTACGACAGGGCGTACAGCGGGCCCCACGTCCAGGCGGGGGCGCCGGTCAGCTGGAGGGGCAGCGCGAGCAGGAAGAGGACGGTGGCCGCGGCGGCCCAGCGTGCCTCGGGGAGGGCGAGGACGCGGGTACGCCGCCGGGGCGGGGTCCCGGGACGCTCGGGCTGCTGCCGTTCGAGCGGCTGAGGCGTGAGCGTGGAGGTCATCAGGATCCTTCGGGCGGGGGCGCGTTCACCCCACCATACAGGAACACATGAAGACTCATTCATGCCTTCATGCGACGGCTCCCCGTCACCGAACGGGCACGGCCACGTACTGGTACTCCAGGAACTCGTCGATCCCGACCCGGCCGCCCTCACGCCCGAGCCCGGACTGCTTGACCCCGCCGAACGGGGCCGCCGGATTGGAGACGAGGCCGGTGTTCAGACCCACCATGCCCACCTCCAGGCCTTCACTGACGCGCAGGCCGCGGTCCAGACCCTGGGTGAAGACGTAACCGACGAGACCCCAGGGCGTGTCGTTGGCACGGCGCAGGACCTCGTCCTCGTCGTCGAAGGTGAGGATCGCGGCGACCGGGCCGAAGATCTCCGTGTCCATCAGACGGCTGCCGGGGTCGACGCCGGCGAGCACGGTCGGCGGGTAGAAGTTGCCGGGCCCCTCGGGCGTACGGCCGCCGACGAGCACGCGGGCGCCGCGCTCCACCGCGTCGGCGACGAGTTCCTGGACCTTGGCGCGTCCGGCGGCGTCGATGAGCGGGCCGACGTCGACGCCGTCCCGGGTGCCGGGGCCCACCACGAGCGCGCCCATGCGCTGGGCGAGGCGGCGTGCGAACTCGTCGGCCACCGACCGGTGCACGAAGAAGCGGTTGGCGGCCGTGCAGGCCTCGCCCATGTTGCGCATCTTGGCGACCATCGCCCCGTCCACGGCCACGTCAAGGTCGGCGTCGTCGAAGACGATGAACGGCGCGTTGCCGCCCAGCTCCATCGACGTGCGTACGACGGTGTCGGCGCACTGCGCGAGCAGCAGCCGGCCCACGGCCGTGGAGCCGGTGAAGGACAGCTTGCGGATCCGGCCGCCGCGCAGGAGGGGCTCGCAGACCTCCCCCGCACGGGAGGTGGTGACGACGTTCAGCACACTGTCCGGCAGCCCGGCCTCCTTCAGGATGCCGGCCAGCGCGAGAGTGGACAGCGGGGTCTGCGGGGCGGGCTTGAGCACCATCGTGCAGCCCGCCGCGATCGCCGGGCCGATCTTGCGCGTGCCCATGGCCAGCGGGAAGTTCCACGGCGTGATCAGCAGACAGGGGCCGACCGGGCGACGGGAGAGCAGCATGCGGTTGCGGCCGTCGGGCAGCAGGCCGTGGCCGCCGTCGATTCGGACGGCTTCCTCCGAGAACCAGCGGAAGAACTCCGCCGCGTAGGCCACCTCTCCCCTGGCTTCGGTGAGCGGCTTGCCCATCTCGGAGGTCATCAGGTGGGCGAGCTCGTCGGTGCGGTCCAGGATGAGCTCATAGGCGCGGCGCAGGATCTCGCTGCGAGCCCGGGGCGGGGTGCGGGCCCAGTCGGTCTGAGCCTGCACGGCCGCTTCCTCGGCGAGCCGGGCGTCCTTCGGCCCGGCGTCGGCGACGTGGCAGAGGATCTCGCCGGTCGCGGGGTCGTCGACGGGCATGGTGGCGCCGTCCGCGGCGTCCACCCAGGCACCGCCGATGAACAACTGAGTCAGTACCTCGGTCATGTCGTCTCTCCTGATTGATCGGCGGCGGGGTCGAGGAGTTCCGCGAGGTGCAGGGCGCGGATGTCCCGGTCGCCGGCGAGGTGGTCGATCTGGGTGGCGCAGCTGAAGCCGTCGGCGATGACGGGGCGTCCGTCGAGGCGGGGTTTGAGGGCGAGGTCCGCGACGGCGATGGAGGTGTCGTAGTGCTGGGCTTCGAAGCCGAAGTTGCCGGCGAGTCCGCAGCAGCCCTCGGCCTCGTCGACGTCGCGTACGCCCAGGCGGCGCAGGAGGTCGGCGGGGCGGCGGCCCTTGAAGGTGGCGTACTCGTGGCAGTGGGTCTGGAGCACGACGTTCTCGGGCAACGGAGGCGGGCTCCAGTTCTCATCGGCGAGGTCGGCGAGGGCGCCGGTGAAGGTGTGGACGCGGTCGGCGACGCGCCGGGCGGCCTCGGTGCCCAGCAGTTCGGGCACGTCGCGCTTCAACGCGGCGGCGCAGCTGGGTTCGGCCACGATGATCGGCCGGTCGTCACCGTTGTCGAGGGCATCGACGGTGCGGGCCATGATCTTGCGGGCGACGTTCAGCTGTCCGGTGCTGACCCAGGTCAGTCCACAGCACAGGCCGTCCTGGGGCGTGCAGGGAACGCCCGCGTCCGCGAGCACGCGGCCGGCGGCTCCGGCGATCTCGGGGCGGAAGGCGCGGGTGAAGCTGTCCACGAACAGCACGGCCTTCGCCGGCTCTGCCGCCTTGGCTGTGCGCAGGGTCTTGCGCAGGGCGCGCCGTGAGGCGAAGGCCGGGATCCTGCGCTTCGTGGTCACGCCGCCGACACGGGCCAGCAGCTTGCCGAGCGGTCCGCGCAACAGGGCGTTGACCGGCCGGGCGGCGTATCCGGCCAGGGCGGAGGTCCGGGGCAGCCAGCCGAGGGAGTAGTGGGAGCGGGGCCGCAGACGTCCCTTGTAGTGCTGGTGGAGGAACTCCGCCTTGTAGGTGGCCATGTCGACGCCGACCGGGCAGTCGCTGGAGCAGGCCTTGCAGGACAGGCACAGGTCGAGGGCGTCGCGCACTTCGGTGGAGCGCCAGCCGTCGGTCACGGTCTCGCCGCGGATCATTTCCTGGAGCATGCGGGCCCGGCCGCGGGTGGAGTCGTTCTCCTCGCCCGTGGCCCGGTAGCTGGGGCACATCACCCCGCCCGCGTCACTGCGGCACCGGCCGACACCCACGCAGCGGCGCACCGCGCCCGCGAAACCGTCCTCGTCATGCGGAAAGCCGAACGACGTCTCCAGCAGCGGGAGTTCACGCAGAGCGAGGTCCGCATCCAGCGGGGCCGGGTCGACGATCACGCCCGGGTTGAGCAGCCCCTCCGGGTCGAAAACCTTCTTGAACGCGGCGAACGCGGCGATCATGCGGTGGCTGTACATGACCTGGAGCAGCTCACTGCGCGCCCGCCCGTCACCGTGCTCACCCGACAGCGTGCCGCCGTGCTCCACGACCAGCGCAGCCGCCTCGGTCAGGAACCGGCGCATCACCGTCCGTCCCGTCTCCGTCGCCGGGTCGAAGTCGATGCGCACATGCACGCAGCCGGCGCCGAAGTGCCCGTACAGCACACCCGTCAGCTGGTGCGAGGCCAGCAGCTTGCGGAAGTCGCGCAGGTAGGCGGCCAGGTTCTCGGGGGCGACGGCCGCGTCCTCCCAGCCGGGCCAGGACTCCCCGCCGTCCACGAGCCGGGCGGCCAGCCCCGCCCCGTCCTCACGCACCCGCCACAACGACCGCCGCTCAGCCGGGCTCTCCACGACCCGGCCGCCGGTCATCCGCCCCTGGGCCTTGAGCACATCCAGCAGTTCGGCGGCCCGGGCATTGACCGCGGCCTGGTCGTCGCCTTCGAGCTCGACGTACAGCCAGGCCCGCCCCTCGGGCAGCCCCGTCACCGAATCAGCGCCGCGGCGGGCCCGCATGGTGGCGACGATCGCCTCGTCCATGCCCTCCACCGCGCTGGGCGACCAGCGCAGGATCTCCGGCACGTCCTCGGCCGCCTCGACCACATCCTCGTAGCCGAGCGTCAGCAGGGTGGATGCCTGTGCGGTCGCCACCAGGCGGACCGTCGCGGCGGTGACGACCGCACAGGTGCCTTCGGTGCCCACCAGGGCACGGGCCATGTCGAACCCGTTCTCCGGCAGCAGGTGATGCAGCTGGAACCCGGACACCTGACGCGGGATCCGGCCCAGCTCGGTACGGATCAACGCCAGGTGCTCCTCCACCAGCCGTCTGAGATCCGCTTCGAGCCGGGCGACGCGCCGCACAGCCTCCGCGTCGCCCGGCTCGGCGGCCCGCAGCCCGGAGCGGTCGGCGACGGCCCGCACGCCGTCCGCCGTCACGATCTCCAGGGCCTCGACATGCCCGCTGGTCCGCCCGTCACGCACCGACCGGTTCCCGCACGCGTCGTTGCCGATCATGCCGCCCAGGGTGCAGCGGCTGTGCGAGGACGGATCCGGGCCGAAGTCCAGCCCGTGCAGGGCGGTCGCGCTGCGCAGCGCGTCGAGGACGACACCGGCCTCGACGCGCGCGGTGCGCGCCTCTTCGTCGATGTCCAGGATCCGGTTCATGTACCGGGAGAAGTCCAGGACCACACCGAGCCCGACCGCGTTGCCGGCCATGCTCGTGCCGCCGCCCCGGGCCGTGACCGGTACACCCGCCTCACGGCAGGCCCGCAGCACCGCGACCACGTCGTCGGCGGTGCGCGGGAAGACCACCGCCCGCGGCGGCACACGATAGTTCGAGGCGTCATAGGCATACGGGCCCGTCGCCCCCGGGCCGGTCTCCACCCGCAGACCGGGCGCGATCTCGGCGATGCGGTCCGTCAGACCCGCCAGGTCGCGGGTGGCTGTCGTCATCGCTCCGCCGTTCCCGACGTACCGGCCTCCACGGCGTTCGCCCAGGCCTGGAGCCCCTCGTCGACCCCCGCCTCGTCGATCACGAGTGCCGGGATCATGCGGACGACCTGGTTCGAGGCGCCGCACAGCAGCAGGAGCAGGCCCTCGTCGATCGCGGCGCGCTGCACGCGGGCGGCGGTCTCGGAGTCGGGGCTGCCGTCCTCGGTGACGAACTCGGTGGCGAGCATGAGGCCGAGGCCGCGGACGTCGCCGATGCCCGGGGTCCGGTCGGCCACGGCCTCCAGGCCCTGGCGGAGCCGCTTGCCCATGGCCTCGGCGTTCTCGACGAGCTTCTCGTCGCGCACGACGTCGAGCGTCGCGCAGGCGGCGGCGCAGGCCACGGCGTTGGCGCCGTACGTGCCGCCCTGCGACCCGGGCCAGGCCTTGGTCATCAGCTCCTCGGAGGCGGCGATGCCGGAGAGGGGGAAGCCGCTGGCGAGGCCCTTGGCGGTGACGAGGATGTCGGGGGTGACGCCGAAGTGGTCGTGGCCCCAGAAGCGGCCGGTGCGGCCGACTCCGGTCTGCACCTCGTCGAGGATCAGCAGGAAGCCGTGCCGGTCCGCCCGCTCCCGCAGGCCCTCAAGGAAGGCGCGGTTCGCGGGGACGTAGCCGCCCTCGCCGAGGACCGGCTCGACGATGATCGCCGCCGTGTCGGCGGGCGACGAGATCGTCTGGAGGGTGTAGTCGAGTTCCTTCAGGGCGAAGCGGGTGGCGGTCTCCTCGTCCCAGCCGTACCGGAAGGCCGTCGGGAACGGGGTGACGACCACGCCGCTCATCAGCGGCGAGAATCCGGACCGGAAGCGGATGCCGGAGGTGGTCATGGAGGCGGCGGCGACCGTACGGCCGTGGAAGCCGCCGTGGCAGACGATGACGTTCGGCCGGCCGGTGGCCTGGCGGGCCAGCCGCAGTGCCGCCTCGACGGCCTCGCTGCCGGAGTTGGTGAAGAACAGGCTGTCCAGGCCGGCCGGCAGCACCTCGCCCAGCTTGTCGACCAGGCGGCGCAGCGGCTGGTGCATGACGGTCGTGTACTGGCCGTGGATCAGCGTGCCCACCTGCTCCTGCGCCGCCGCCACGACCTTGGGGTGGCAGTGCCCGGTGCTGGTGACGCCGATGCCGGCGGTGAAGTCGAGGTAGCGGCGGCCGTCCTCGCCGTAGAGGTGGACGCCCTCGCCCCGGGCCGCCACGACGGGCGTGGCCTGGCGAAGATGCGGCGACAGTGCGGTCATGGTGTCTCCCGGCCGTACGACGAGGTCTGGTTGCTGGGCTCAGCTCCGGTCTCCGAGCATCCAGGCCACCGCGAAACGCGACAACGCGTGATCTGTCCAGCCGGAACCCGTTGTTCGGACGTTGTGTCAACCGCCGGACCCCCCAGGCCCCGCCTGCCCCTCCGGTGGACAGCTCTTGCGCAGGTCAGCCCCGCTTGTCAGAGTGACCGGGCACGCAGGGAGGCCCCGTGACCGTTCACCCCCCGCCAGCCGGCCGTGACGCCGCTCCGGCCGGTCGCGCACCGACTCTCGCCGACGTGCTCGCCCTGCCGGTCCTGGCCGCCGGACAGCCCCAGGTCGTGACGGGCCTGACCGCGCTGGACCGGCCGGTGCGCTGGGTGCACATCACCGAGCTGACGGACCCGGCCTCCTTCCTCAAGGGCGGCGAGCTGGTCCTGACGACGGGCATGCCGCTGCCCGAGGACGCAGCGGGCGTCCGCCGCTACGTCGACGAGCTCACCGACGTGGGGGCGGCCGCCCTGGTCATCGAGCTCGTACGCCGCTATCACCGGCCGCCCGACGCGCTCGTGCAGGCGTGCCGGGCCCGGGGGCTGCCCCTGGTCACCCTCGCCCGGGACGTCAACTTCCTGGAGGTCACGCAGGTGGTGCACGCGCTGATCCTCGGCAACCAGGCCGACGCGATGCGGCGGACGCAGCGGATCCACGAGGCGTTCACGGCTCTGACGTTGCGCGGGGCGGGGCCGGAGGACGTGGTGCGCGCGGCGGCGGAGATGAGCGGCCGGACGGTCGTGCTGGAGAACCTGGTGCACCAGGCGCTGATCTGCGAGCCCTCGGGGAGCACGGTGGAGCAGGCGCTCGGGAACTGGGAGCAGCGCTCCCGGGCGGCCGGTCCGGGCGACCGCACCGGGGTGGGCGGCCCGGAGGGCTGGCTCACCGCGCCCGTCTCCTACCAGGGCGAACGCTGGGGGCGACTGGCCATGCTGCCCGCCGACGGGCCGGTTTTCGGTCCGGAGCACGTCACCGTCCTGGAGCGGACGGCGATGGCCCTGACCGTGGCCCGGCTCATCCACTCCACGCCGTGGGAGCACACGGCCCACCGCAACGCCCTGCGCGAGCTGGCGGAGCAGCGCCACCACTCCGCCGAGGACGTCCGGGCCCGCTGCGCCGCTCTGGGTCTGCCCACGGAGGCCGGTGTCTTCCTGGCCGTCCTCGTGGACCTGGGGCCCGGAGGGGCGGGCGCCGAGCCGGAGACCCGGCTGCACCAGGAGCTGAGGTCGGCCGGTGTCCCGGCCCTGGTCGGCGAACTGTCCCCCCGCCGCCTCGGTGTCCTGCTGGCTCTGCGGCCCGCCCAGCCCTGGCGGCCCGTGGCCGAACGCCTCGGCCGCACCGCGCTGGCGCTGGCGCCGGAGGCGGTCGTCGGCGTGGGTTCGGAGGTGGCGGAGCTCGCGGACAGCGCGCGCTCGTTCCGGGAGGCGGCCCGGGTCATAGAGGCCACCCCGCCCGGCCAGCCCCTCCCCGCGGACCGTTCCTTCCACGAGCTGCCGGACATCGGCCTGCGCCGGCTGCTGTACGCGCTGCGCGAGGACACCCGCATCCAGGACTACGCGGAGCGCCGGCTGGGCCGGATCATCGACCACGACAACCGGCACGGCACCGACCTGCTGGCGACCCTGGGCCACTACCTCGACGCCGCCGGCAACAAGACCACGGCGGCCCGTCGCGGCGGCCTGTCCAGGGAGACCCTGTACCAGCGGCTGCGCACCGTCGAGCGCCTCCTCGACACCGACCTCGAATCCGGCGAGCGCCGCACCGAACTCCACGTGGCCCTCACGGCGTTGCGGGTCCTGCGCGCCGACCGCGGCCCGCATCCCCTGTAACGCTTCACGCGTCCCGTTCCAAGAACAGGAGCGCCCGCCTGGGTCCGGGGCCCGCAGGCCGGCACGCCACCCGGGTGATCAGGTGTCGAAGTCCACCGTCAGCTTCTCGGACACCGGGAACGTCTGGCACGTAAGGACGTAGCCCGCGTCGACCTCGGACGGTTCGAGGGCGAAGTTGCGGCGCATGTCGGCCTTGCCGTCGGTGACCAGGGCACGGCAGGTGCCGCAGACTCCGCCCTTGCAGGCGAAGGGGAGGTCGGGGCGGGTCTGCTGGGCGCCTTCGAGGAGGGTGCGGTCGCGGGGCAGGGGGGACGTGGTGGAGCGGCCGTCGAGGGTGACGGTGACCTGGCTGACGGGGCCGGAAGGGCCGGTCTCGGCGTGGCGGACCTCGCGGACGGGCTCGTCGTCGGCGTAGAAGAGCTCCTGGTGGACGCGGTCGGCGGGGACCCCGAGGCCGGTCAGGACCTGCTGGGCGGCGCGGACCATGCCGTGCGGGCCGCACAGCCACCAGTGGTCGGCGGAGTCCACGTCGACCAGGGCGTCGACGAGGGCGGAGAGCCGCTCGGCGTCGAGGCGGCCGGAGAGCACCTCGGCCTCGCGGGGCTCGCGGGACAGGACGTGGGCGAGCTGGAACCGCGTCGGGTAGAGGTCCTTCAGGTCGGCGAGTTCGTCGGCGAACATCACCGTGCCGGTGCGGCGGTTGCCGTAGAGGAGGGTGACGCGCGAGCGGGGGTCGGCGGCCAGGACGGACTCGGCGATGGACACCATGGGGGTGATGCCGGAGCCGGCCGCGATCAGGACGTGGTGGCCGTGGGCGGTGAGGTCGGGGGTGAAGGCGCCGGTGGGCGCCATGACCTCGACGGTGTCGCCGGGGCGGACGTCGTGCACCAGCCAGGAGGAGAACAGGCCGCCCGGCACCACCCGGACGCCGATGCGCGGCGCGGTGCCGGCGGGGGCGCAGATCGAGTAGGAGCGGCGCTCGTCCCGGCCGTCGACGTCGCGGCGCAGGGTGAGCGACTGGCCGGGCGCGAAGGTGAACTCCTCGGCCAGCTCGGCCGGGATGTCGAAACTCACGGCTGCCGCGTCCTCGCACAGCGGCTGCACGGCGGCGACCCGCAGGGGGTGGAAGACCGGACGTCGGCGGGCGCGCGCGGGTGCCGCCGGGGCGGGGGCCGGCTCCATCAGGTCCTCCATCAGATCTCCTTGACGTACTCGAACGGCTCGCGGCACGCGAGACAGCGCCACAGGGACTTGCAGGACGTTGCGCCGAAGCGCGAGGTCTCCTCGGTGTCGGGGTGACCGCACCGGGGGCAGGGCACGGAGCGGCGGGTCGCCGACAGCACGAGCGGGACCGGGCCGGCGGCGCGCGCGGGCGCGGCGCCGGGCGGGGCGATGCCGTGCTCGGCGAGCTTGCGCCGGCCGTCCGCCGTGATCCAGTCGCTGCTCCACGGCGGGTCGAGGACCGTGCGGATCTCCACGCGTTCGTACCCGGCCTCGCGCAGCCGGGCGGCCACGCCCGCGCGCATCTCCGCCATCGCCGGACAGCCCGAGTAGGTCGGGGTCAGGCTCGCGACCACCGTGCCGTCCTCGGTCAGCGACACCTCGCGCAGCACACCGAGGTCGGCCAGGGTGAGCATGGGCAGTTCGGGGTCGGGCACCTGCTCGGCGATGTGCCGGGCCCGTCGCGCGTCCAGGAGCGTGGTCACCATGTCGCCCCCGGGTGGGCCCGGGCCACGCCCTGCAACTCGGCCAGCAGCGGCGCGAGGTGCTCGGTGTGCTCCCCGGTGCGGCCCGAGCCGGGCAGCGGGCGGTAGACGGGCATGGGCAGCCCGGCCGCCTCCGTGACCTGGCGGAGCACCGCGACGACCTCGTCACGCACGTCGTACGCCGTGAACAGCTCGCCCAGGTAGGGCGCCACCTGTTCCTGCGCCTTGCGCATCCGGCGGTGCGACTCCTCGGTGCCGTCGCCGAGGCGCACGGCCCACTCGGCCGCGTACTGGCGGTGGTACGTCAGCTCTTTCACGCCCTTGGCGGCGATCGCCGCGAGCACCGGGTCGCCGTGTGCGGTGAGCCGCTCGAAGTGCGCGAGGCGCCAGCTGGCGAACACCAGCAGCCGCACGACGGAGAACGCGAAGTCGCCGTTGGGGAGTTCGGCGAGGCGTACGTTGCGGAAGGCGCCGGCGTCGCGGAAGTAGGCGTAGGCGTCCTCGTCACGGCCGGTGCCGTCGGCCTGGCCCGCGCGGGAGTACAGCAGGCGGGCCTGGCCGAGCAGGTCGAGCCCGATGTTGGCCAGCGCCACCTCCTCCTCCAGCTCGGGGGCGCGGGTGGTCCACTCGGCGAGCCGCTGGGCGGAGACCAGGGCGTCGTCGGCCAGGGTGACGCAGAGGTCCGCCAGTGCGGCGGCGTCGACGCCCTCGGGCACGGTGGTGTCCACGCCGTGCAGGGGGTCCTCGAAGCCGGTTCCGTAGGCCCAGCGGGTGTCGTCCTCGTGGCCCTCGGCGAGGGTCATGTAGACGTGGTCGTCGCTCATGCCCTGTCCTTCAGATGTGGGGGACGTCGTCGGGGATGTCGTAGAAGGTCGGGTGCCGGTAGACCTTGTCGGCGCTGGGTTCGAAGAAGGGGTCCTTCTCGTCGCGCGTGGAGGCGGCGATGTGCTCGGAGCGTACGACCCAGATGGAGACGCCCTCGTTGCGCCGGGTGTAGAGGTCGCGGGCGTGGGTGAGCGCCATGCGGTCGTCGGCGGCGTGCAGCGAGCCCACGTGGACGTGATTCAGGCCGCGCTTGCCGCGCACGAACACCTCGTACAGCGGCCAGTCCTGCTTGTCGGCGGTCATGCCACCGCTCCCTTCCGCTCGCGGGCGGCCTGCTTGGCGGCGTGGGCGGTGGCCGCCTCGCGCACCCAGGAGCCCTCCTCGTGGGCCGTGCGGCGCCGTTCCATCCGCTGGTCGTTGCACGGGCCGTCGCCCTTGATGACCCGCATCAGCTCGTCCCAGTCGGGCGTGCCGAAGTCGTGGTGGCCCAGCTCCTCGTTCCAGCGCAGCTCCGGGTCCGGGAGCGTCACGCCGAGCTTCTCGGCCTGCGGGACGGTCATGTCGACGAAGCGCCGGCGCAGTTCGTCGTTGCTGTGCCGTTTGATCTTCCAGGCCATGGACTGCGCGGAGTTGGGCGAGGCGTCGTCGGGCGGGCCGAACATCATCAGCGACGGCCACCACCAGCGGTTCACGGCGTCCTGCACCATCTCGCGCTGCTTCTGCGTGCCGCGCATCATCGTCATCAGCAGCTCGTAGCCCTGCCGCTGGTGGAAGGACTCCTCCTTGCAGATCCGCACCATGGCGCGCGCGTACGGCCCGTACGAGGAGCGGCACAGCGGCACCTGGTTGCAGATCGCGGCGCCGTCCACGAACAGGGAGGGGGCGCGGGTGATCCACTCGCCCTCCGGCTGCATGCCGATGATCTCCGAGTGCGCGTGCTGCGCGATCTGCCGGATCAGTGTCTTCCGGTAGCCCTCCGGCATCCAGTCGCGCGGCTCGATCCGCTGGTCCCGCGCGATCGTCGCGTCGAAGTGCTGCTGGAGATCCGGCTCGGCGCCGTCCGTCCCCACGGGGCTGGAGCGTGTCGTATCCATCCGTCCCACTTCCCAACCGACCATTCGTTCGGTCCATCGTAGGACACGTCGGCGTGCCTTGGTAAGACCCCTGGGAAGTCCGGGACCCTTGACAGCCGCCGGGACGGCTGGATTACTTGGCAACGCCGAACTAACCGAATGGTCGGTCGGCCTTCGAGGTGGTGCGAGACATGACCCATGCCGCTGACGCGACGGCGGCCGCGGAGGCGATGTTCGCCGCGGACCGGGCTTCCCGCGGGCTCGGGATCGAGCTGCTGGAGCAGGGCGAAGGGACCGCCGTCCTGCGCATGACCGTGACCTCCGCGATGGTGAATGGCCACGGGATCGCCCACGGCGGCTACCTCTTCCTGCTGGCCGACAGCGCCTTCGCCTGCGCGTGCAACAGCCGCGGCCCTGTGACGGTCGCGGCCGGCGCGGACATCACCTTCGTGGCCCCGGCGCACGAGGGCGACACCCTGGTGGCACGGGCCGAGGAACGGGTGCGCTACGGCCGCAGCGGCGTCTACGACGTGACCGTCCGGCGGGGTGACGAGGTGGTGGCGGAGTTCCGGGGCCGCAGCCGCAGCATCGGGAACACGAGGCCGAAGGAGTCGGCATGACCAGGGAAGCGGACACCACGACGGGCCTCGCGGCCACGGCCGGCCGGCGACGCGGCGACCCCCTCCCCCACGACCTGCTCGACGACGGGGAGCGCCTGACGCGCGAGCATCTGCGCGAGCTCCAGCTCGACCGCCTGCGCCGGAGCCTGCGGCACGCCTACGACAACGTGGAGGCGTACCGCAGGAAGTTCGACGCGGCCGGGGTCTCCCCCGAGGACTGCCGCTCCCTGGAGGACCTCGCCCGGTTCCCCTTCACCACGAAGGCCGACCTCAGGGACACCTACCCGTTCGGCATGTTCGCCGTCCCCATGGACCGGGTGCGGCGCGTGCACGCCTCCAGCGGGACCACCGGCCGCCCCACCGTGGTCGGCTACACGGAGAACGACCTGTCGATGTGGGCGGACCTCGTCGCCCGCTCGATCCGCGCCGCCGGCGGGCGCCCGGGCCACAAGGTGCACGTCTCCTACGGGTACGGGCTCTTCACCGGCGGTCTCGGCGCGCACTACGGCGCGGAGCGCGCCGGTTGTCTGGTGATCCCGGCCTCCGGGGGCATGACCGCCCGCCAGGTGCAGATCATCCAGGACTTCCGGCCCGAGATCATCATGGTCACCCCGTCCTACATGCTCACCCTGCTCGACGAGTTCGAGCGTCAGGGCATCGACCCACGCGGCACCAGCCTGCGCGTGGGCATCTTCGGGGCCGAGCCGTGGACGGAGGAGATGCGCCGCGAGATCGAGGAGCGCATGGACATCCACGCCGTCGACATATACGGACTGTCCGAGGTGATCGGTCCGGGTGTCGCCCAGGAGTGCGTGGAGGCCAAGGACGGACTGCACGTGTGGGAGGACCACTTCTACCCCGAGGTCGTCGACCCGGTCACGGGTGAGGTGCTGCCGGAGGGCGAGGAGGGCGAGCTGGTCTTCACCTCCCTGACCAAGGAGGCCCTGCCGGTCGTCCGGTACCGCACCCGCGACCTGACCCGGCTGCTCCCCGGCACGGCCCGGCCCGCGTTCCGCCGCATCCAGAAGATCACCGGCCGCTGCGACGACATGATCATCCTGCGTGGGGTGAACGTCTTCCCCAGCCAGATCGAGGAGATCGTGCTGCGCACGCCCGGCGTCGCACCGCACTTCCAGATCCGGCTGACCCGGCGTGGCCGCCTGGATCACATGACCGTCCTCGTCGAGACCCGCCCCGGCACCGGCCCCGAGCAGCGCGAGGCCGCGGCCGGGGCGATCGCGAAGGCCGTCAAGGACGGCATCGGCATCACCGCCGACGTGACGACCGTCGAACCGGAGACCCTGGAACGCTCCGTCGGCAAGATCCGCCGGGTGAAGGACCTGCGCGAGGCGTGATCCGCCGCGGCCGCGTCGGCTCTCAGGAGCAGCACTTCGCCCCGGACGCCCGGGCGACGGCGGTGGGGCCGGGCCGGCCCGCCCCGGGAGCCGCCGCCCGGCCGGCGACCGGTTTGCGGATCAGGAGCAGGGCCGCGTCGTCGTGCAGCCGGCCGCCCACGTGGGCCAGCAGTTCGTCGTGCAGGGCGTCGAGGGTGCGCGCCGGCTCGTGGGAGACGTGGCGCTCCAGCCCCTCGGCGAGCGGGTAGAAGGCCCGTCCGCCGTCGCGGGCCTCGGTGACCCCGTCGGTGTAGAGCAGCAGTTGGTCGCCGTCGGCGAAGGGCAGCGTCTGGAGGACGGGCGTGTCGCCCGCGAGCGCGCGCAGGCCGAGGGGCGGAGCCGGGTGCGGTGGATCCACGGCCCTGATGCTTCCTGAGGCACTGACCAGCAGCGGAGGCGCGTGCCCGCAGTTCACGACCTCCAGGTGCCCGTCCCGCGGGTACCCGGCGACCACGGCGGTGACGAAGTCGTCGTGCCCGAGGTTGCGGGCGAGGCTCCGCTCGATGCGCTCGACCACGGCGAGGAGATCGGACTCGTCGTGGGCGGCTTCCCGGAAGACACCGAGTACCAGCGCCGCGGTTCCCACGGCCGGAAGCCCCTTGCCGCGCACGTCGCCGACGATCAGCCGGACCCCGTGCGGGGTGGGTATCAGCGCGTACAGATCCCCGCCGATCCGGGCCTCTGCCGCCGCCGCGCTGTAGCGGACGGCCGCCTGGAACGGCCCGACCGTCGCCGGTACCGGCTTGAGCAGGGCGTGCTGTGCGGTTTCCGCGACCGAGCGGACGGCGGCGAGCACCCGTTCCCGACGCCCGCGCAGGACGCTGGCCAGGCCGCTCGCGAGGGTGACCGTCACCAGGGCGGCCAGGACGGCGGCCAGTTCCCGGCCCGGCACACCGTCCCGGATTCCGAGCAGGGCGCCGAGCAGCGCGGTGAGGAAGCCGACCCAGAAGACCCCCTGGGGCCCGTTGGTCGTGGCCGCCAGTGCGGGACCGGCCACGAGCAGGGGCAGCCAGATCATTCCGGCGCCGTCGGCGAGGCCGGAGAGCATGACGACGAAGACGACCAGCGCGGGCAGGACGGGAGTGCCTGCGGCCAGTTGCGCGAGCGCGCGTTTGCGGGCCGACGTCCTGGCACCGGCCACTCGGACGCTGAACGGCCGTGCAGGCCGGTGACCGCCACCAAGGTCTCGCGCATGGCTCATGTTCCTATCGGGTCCTCACCTGTGAGCGGGGCGCGAGGCTCGGAACGCGCCCACGGAATGTCCGTTTCATCCAGAGAACGGGGTGGGCCGGGGCACGGGCAAGGAGAGGATTTTCAGATAGTGAGCGAGAGGCCCCTCGTCACGCGGCTCGCGGTCGGCAGCAGCCGTTCGCGGATCTCCGGCAGCCGGGAGAGCCGGTTCGACGGCAGCGAGACACCGAGGGAGCCGACGGTGTCCCCGCTGTAGACCGGGACGGCGACACAGACCGTGCCGAGGGAGTACTCCTCCAGGTCCGTGATGGCCGGGGCCAGCGGCGGGGTCTCCAGTCGCCGGAGCAGTTCCGGGAGGCTGGTGATGGTCCGGGGGGTGAGGTCGGCGAGGTGGTGGCGGGACAGGTAGTCCCGGCGGGCCTCCTCGTCCAGTTCGCGCAGGACGGACTTGCCGAGTGCGGTGGCGTGCCCGGCGTCCTCGAATCCCACCCAGAGATCGACGCGCGGGGTGCCGGGGCCGTCGACGATCTCCGCGACCCGGATCTCGCCCTCCTCGTAGAAGGTGAGGTAGGCGGCGGTCGCGAGCTCGTCCCGCAGGGCGGCGAGGGTGGGCCGGACCCGGCTGAGCAGCGCCTGCGCACGCCCGGTGGACTGCAGGGTCTGGAGCTTGTCGCCGAGGATGAAGCCGCCGTCGTCCAGCTTGCGCACGTACCCGTCGTGCACCAGGGTCCGCAGCAGGTGATAGGTCGTGGCCAGGGGCAGGCTCGTCTCGCGCGCCAGCTGCTTGGCCGGCGCGCCGTTCTCGTGCGCGCTCACCGCCTCCAGCAGCCGCATGGCCCGCTGGACGGAGTTGATGAGCGTTGGGCCGTCTTGCGCACCCATAGGAACAGCGTGCGTCAGGCGTACGGCCCGGGCAAGGGGAGCGGCGCCCCGGGCCAGGGGGGCAGGGTGGAGGGCGCGGGCCGGTCGCCGTGCCGTTTCGTACCGCGGCACCTCGGACACGGGCCACCGCCCGCAAGCCGGGCCGGCGCCCCGGGGCGGGCTCGGTACATGAGTGCGGGACGTCGGCCGGGTGACGGGCGCCAGGGTGTCTGCCCCGGTCCGGCCGCACGGCCCTCGCATCCGAGGCGCGGGGCGGCGCGGGCAGGGCCTCGCGAGGCCCTGCCCTGCCGGTGACGCCCGCAGCGGCACCCGCCCGTTCGGCCGGAAGCGGATGAGGGCCGCGAAACGCCGCCGTGGTCCTTCGCGGCCCTCCCCCGACGGGCGACCATGCCGTGTCATGGACATCTTGCTCGTCGCCAGCGCGTTCAACAGCCTGACCCAGCGTGTGTTCGCCGAACTGTCGGACGAGGGGCACCACGTGGACGTCGTGCTCGCCTCGCACGGCCCCGACTCGGTCCGGGCCGCCGTCCGCGAGGGGTGCCCGGAGCTGATCGTCGCCCCGATGCTGAAGTCGGCCCTGCCGGAGGACGTGTGGCGGGAGCACACCTGCCTGATCGTGCACCCGGGGCCGCCCGGGGACCGGGGCCCGTCGTCGCTGGACTGGGCGATCGCCGAGGAGGCGTCCGAGTGGGGCGTGACGGTGCTCCAGGCCGAGGCGGCCATGGACGCGGGGGACGTGTGGGCGGACGGCACGTTCCCGGTGCCGCCGACGGGCAAGAGCGACCTGTACCGCAACGAGGTGGCGGACGCCGCCACGGCCGCCGTGCTGCTGGCCGTGCGCCGCTACGCCGAGGGGTCGTACAAGCCGCGCCCGCAGAGCGAACCCGGGGCCCACGTCTTGTGGCGGGACTACTTCCGCCAGGAGCAGCGGCGGATCGACTGGGAGAACGACAGCACGGCGACGGTGCTGCGCAAGCTGCGGGGGGCCGATTCGCAGCCGGGTGTGAGGGACGAGATCTGCGGCCGGGAGGTGTTCCTGCACGGCGGGCACCCCGAGGACCGGCTGCGCGGGGAGCCCGGGGAACTGCTCGCGACCCGGGCCGGCGCGCTCTGCCGGGCGACCCGGGACGGCGCGGTGTGGATCCCGGAGCTGCGGCCCCGCAAGAGCTCCGGAGACCCCGCGCCGTTCCGCCGCCCGGCGGCCTCGGTGCTCGCCGGGTTCCCGGCCCCGCCCGGCAGCGGCCCGGGCATGCCGGGTGCGTACGACCGCCCGTACTGGCTGCCCGAGATCGCCGCCCCGCTCGAACTGCCCCCGGACCGCACCACCTGGACCGACATCCGCTACCGGCAGCGCGGGCGCATCGGTTTCCTGGCCTTCTCGTTCCCGGGCGGGGCGATGAGCACCACCCACTGCCGCAGGCTGCTCGCCGCCTGGCGGTACGCCCTCACGCGCCCCACCTCGGTCCTGGTGCTCGGCGGCGTACGCGACTTCTTCTCCAACGGCATCCACCTCAACGTCATCGAGGCGGCCGGCGACCCGGCGGGCGAGTCCTGGTCCAACCTGAACGCCATGAACGACCTGGTCGAGGCGGTGCTGCGCACCACCGACCGGCTGGTCGTGTCGGCCCTCGGCGGCAACGCGGCGGCGGGCGGCGTCATGCTCGCCCTGGCCGCCGACGAGGTCTGGTGCCGCACGGGCAGCGTCCTCAACCCGCACTACCGGAACATGGGCCTGTACGGGTCGGAGTACTGGACGTACTCGCTGCCCCGCCGGGTGGGCGCCGAGACGGCGGAGCGGCTGACGACCGAGGCGCTGCCGGTGAGCGCCGCGACGGCCGAGCGCATCGGGCTGGTGGACCGTCTGCTGCCGGTTTCGGCCCAGGAGTTCGCCCCCGAGGTCGAGCGCCTGGCCGCCGACCTGGCCGCCGACCCGGACCTTCCGCGCCGGATCACCGCCAAGGCCACGGCCCGGCACGCGGACGAGCTGGCGCGGCCCCTCGCTGAGTACCGGCGGTCCGAACTCGCCCGGATGCGCGCCGTCTTCTTTGATCCCGAGGCGCCCTACCACGCACTGCGGTCGGCCTTCGTCCGCAAACTCCCGAACGGCTCCGCCCGGCCGCTGGCCCTCGGGGACGCGCGATGAGCGCGCGGCTGCTCGTCGCGGGGGTCGGCAACATCTTCCTCGCCGACGATGCCTTCGGCCCCGAGGTGATCCGCGCGCTGGACCAGGACCCGCTGCCGCCGGAGGTGCGGGTGCGGGACTTCGGCATCCGCGGCATGGACCTGGCGTACGAGCTGCTCGACGGCTACGACACGGCCGTCTTGGTCGACGCGGCCGTGCGGGGGCACGAGCCGGGCACACTGTCGCTGATCGAGCCGGAGCGGCCCGACGACTCCACGTCGGGCGCCCCGCCCGAGGCGCACGGCATGGACCCGGCGAAGGTCGTCGCCCTGGCCGCCCACCTGGGCGACGAGCCCCTCCCGCGCGTCCTGGTCCTGGCCTGTGAGCCCGAGCTGCGGGCACCCGCCGACGAGGACATCGCCCCGGGCATCAGCGCGACGGTGCGCGAGGCGGTCGGACGGGCGGTCGCGGCGCTGCACACCCTGGTGCCGGTGCTGCTAGCCGACCCGGGCGCCACGCCCCCGTTGAGCCGCCCGGACGAATCCGCGGCCCTGTCGTCGGCCGGGCTGCCGGGCGCGGTGAGCGGCGGCGCGGAGGATCGGTAGCGGAACGATTTCCCTACCGACCCGCGAGGAGCGGCGCCCATGTGCGATTCCGTGGACGAGGTCAGCCGGGCCGTCCTGGCGAAGAACGACGGTCTGGCCGCGGGCCTGCGTGAGGCGCTGGCCCGGCGCGGTGTGAGCGTGGTCAACCTGCTGTCCAGCCCGGGCAGCGGCAAGACGGAACTGCTCGGGCGGGTGCTGGCCAGGGCGGTGGAGCGGAGCCTTCCGGTGGCCGCCCTCACGGCCGACCTGGCGACGGAGAACGACGCCGGCCGGCTGGCCCGCTCGGGCGCCCCGGTGAAGCAGCTGCTGACGGACGGCCTGTGCCATCTGGAGGCCCGGCAGCTGCGCGGCCACGTGGAGAGCTGGCTGCCCGAGGGCACGTCACTGCTGTTCGTGGAGAACGTCGGCAATCTCGTCTGCCCCGCGTCCTACGACCTCGGCGAGAGCCTGCGGGTCGTGCTGATGGCGGTGACGGAGGGCGAGGACAAGCCGCTGAAGTACCCCACAGCCTTCGGGTCCGCTCATCTGGTGGTGCTGACGAAGACCGATCTGGCCGGGCCGGCCGGGTTCGACGAGGCGGCCTTCGAGGCGAACGTCCAGCGGGTCAACCCGGGGGTGGAGGTGCTCCGTTCCTGCGCCCGCACCGGCGCCGGCGTCGACGCCCTGCTGGAGCGCGTGCTGGCCGTCCGGGACGGAGCCCCTGTCCACCGGCCGCCCCTGGCACCCCGCCCACACACCCACAGCCACACGGACACGCACGAGGGCGCCGAAGCCGGCCTCGTCCCATGACAGCGCCCGTCACCCGGGCCGTGCGCCGCCGCGTCACCGTGCGCGGCACCGTGCAGGGCGTGGGCTTCCGGCCCTTCGTGCACCGCCTCGCCACCGATCTCGCGCTCGCGGGCTTCGTGAGCAACACGGCGAGCGGTGTCCTCATCGAGGTGGAGGGCCCGCCGGACGGGGTCGGCACCTTCTGCGACCGGCTGGCCGAGGAGGCTCCGCCGCTGGCCTCCGTCACCGGTGTCGGGGTCGAGGAGCTTCCCGTCACCGGCGTCGACGGCACCTTCGCCATCCGCTCCACCGACCGCTCCCCGGGCAGCACCCTCCTCCCGCCCGACACGGCGGCCTGCGCCGACTGCCTGCGCGAACTGGGCGATCCGGCCGACCGCCGGCACCGGCACCCGTTCGTCACCTGCACCCACTGCGGCCCCCGTTTCACCATCGCCACGGGCATGCCGTACGACCGGGCGGTCACGACCATGTCCGGCTTCCCCATGTGCGGCGAGTGCGCCCGGGAGTACGGCGATCCCCTGGACCGGCGCTTCCACGCCCAGCCGGTGGCCTGCCCCGGCTGCGGCCCCCGGCTCCGTCTGGTGCCGGCGTCCGGGAGCGGGGTGCGCCCGGCGCGGGACGCCGAGGCCCTGGCAGCGGCGCGGGCGCTGCTGGCGGCCGGGCGGATCGTCGCCGTGAAGGGCCTCGGCGGCTACCACCTGGCCTGTGACGCCACCGACGCCCGGGCCGTCGCCACCCTGCGCTCCCGCAAGGCACGCGGCGGCAAGCCGTTCGCGGTGATGTGCGCGGACGTCGACGACGTACGCCGGATCGCCGAGGTCTCCGCGTCCGAGCTGGCCGTCCTCACCAGCGCCCGGCGCCCCATCGTCCTGGTGCGCCGGCGCCCGGAGGCGAACGGCCTCGCGCCCGGTGTCTGCCCCGGCAGTCCGCACCTCGGTGTGCTGCTGCCCTACACGCCCGTGCACACCCTGCTGTTCGGCCTGCCCGGCGACCCGCCCGGCCCACGCCTGCTGGTCATGACGAGCGGCAACCGTTCCGGGGAGCCGATCGTCACGGACGACGACGAGGCGCTGACCCGGCTCGCCGGTCTCGCCGACGCCTGGCTCGCCCACGACCGGCCCATCGCCTCGCCCTGCGACGACTCCCTGCTGCGGGTGCGGCCCGACGGCACCGAGCAGGTGCTGCGCAGATCCCGGGGGTTCGTGCCCCGTCCGCTGCGACTGCCGGTCCCGGTGCGGCCCGCCCTCGCCGTAGGCGGCGACCTCAAGAACGCCCTGTGCCTCGGCGCGGGCGACCAGGCCTGGTTCGGGCCGCACATCGGCGACATGGGCGATCTGGCCACTCTGGAGACGGCCCGGCGGGCGGACGCGCGGCTGCGTGGCCTGACCGGCGTGAGCCCCGAACTGGTCGCGGCGGACCGGCACCCCGGGTACCACTCGACGCGGTGGGCCGGACGGCTGGCCGGACGCCCGCCCGTGCTGGTGCAGCACCACCACGCACACGTCGCCTCCGCGATGGCCGAGCACGGCTTCGACAGCACGACCCGGGTGATCGGTGTCGCCTTCGACGGCACGGGCTACGGCGACGACGGCACGGTCTGGGGCGGGGAAATCCTCCTCGCCGGCTACAGCGGCTACCGGCGCTACGCCCGCCTCTCCCCCGCCCCGCTGCCCGGCGGCGACGCGGGCGTCGCCAACCCCTGCCGGCTGGCCCTGGCCCGGCTGTGGGCGGCGGGGCTGCCGTGGGATGGGGACCTGCCGTGCGTGACCGCGTGCGTGCCGGACGAACGGGCCGTGCTCCGAAGACAGTTGACGAGCGGCCTGGCCTGTGTGCCGACCTCCAGCATGGGCCGCCTCTTCGACGCCGTGTCGTCGCTGGCCGGCCTGTGCCATCGCGCGGGGTACGAGGCGCAGGCCGCGCTGGAGCTGGAGGCGGCGGCCGCTTCGGCGTGGGGCGCCGACACGGCCGCGTACGCCTTTGCCGGCGGACTCGACCCGGCACCCGTGCTCGGCGCCCTGATCACCGATCTGCGGCGCGGCACCCCGGCAGCCGTGCTCGCGGCCCGTTTCCACCGCGGCGTGGCCCGGGCGGTGGCGGAGGTCTGCCGCCGGGCACGTCAGGAGACCGGGCTGGCCACCGTCGCCCTCAGCGGCGGGGTGTTCGCCAACGCGCTGCTGGAGGAGGAGTGCGCGCGGCTGCTGACCGAAGACGGCTTCGCGGTGCTCCGGCACGGCGAGGTCCCGCCCAACGACGGCGGGCTGGCCCTCGGCCAGCTGGTGGTCGCGGCGCACCTACGACAGGAGGAGTGACCCATGTGTTTGGCAGTGCCCGGCAAGGTCGTGTCCATCGACGACAGTACCGATCCGCTCACCGGGCTGATCGACTTCGGCGGCGTGCAGAAGCAGGCGTGCCTGGAGTACGTGTCCGACGTGAAGGTGGGTGAGTACGTCATCGTGCACGTCGGCTTCGCGCTCCAGCGCCTGGACGAGGAGTCGGCCCTGGCCTCCCTGAAGCTGTTCGAGGAACTGGGCTTGCTGGAGGAGGAGTTCGGGGACGCCTGGGAGCAGGCGTCGAAGGAGGCGGGTACGGCGTGAAGTACATCGACGAGTTCAACGACCCCCAGCTGGCGCGACGGCTGCTGGACGAGATCCGCGCCACCGCCACCCGGCCCTGGGCCCTGATGGAGGTGTGCGGCGGCCAGACCCACTCGATCATCCGGCACGGCATCGACCAACTCCTGCCCGAGCAGGTGGAGTTGATTCACGGGCCGGGCTGCCCGGTCTGTGTCACGCCGCTGGAGGTCATCGACAAGGCGCTGGAGATCGCCTCCCGGCCCGGGGTGATCTTCTGCTCCTTCGGTGACATGCTCCGGGTGCCGGGCACCGACCGCGACCTGTTCCGGGTCAAGGGCGAGGGCGGCGACGTACGGGTGGTGTACTCGCCGCTCGACGCCCTGGAGCTGGCCCGCGGCAACCCGGACCGGGAGGTGGTGTTCTTCGCGATCGGCTTCGAGACCACCGCCCCGGCCAACGCGATGGCCGTGCACCAGGCGCGCCGGCTGGGCCTGTCCAACTTCAGCCTGCTGGTGTCGCACGTGCGGGTTCCCCCGGCCATCGAGGCGATCATGACGGCGCCCGAGTGCCGGGTGCAGGGCTTCCTCGCCGCCGGGCACGTGTGCAGCGTGATGGGGATGGCCGAGTACCCGGACCTGGCCGAGCGGTTCCGCGTGCCGATGGTGGTGACGGGCTTCGAGCCGCTGGACATCCTGGAGGGCATCCGCCGGGCGGTACGCCAGCTGGAGCGCGGTGAGCACCGGGTGGAGAACGCCTACCCGCGTGCGGTGCGCGAGGAGGGCAACCCGGCCGCGGTGCGCATGATCGAGGAGGTCTTCGAGGTCACCGACCGGAACTGGCGCGGCATCGGGCCGATCCCGGCCAGCGGCTGGCGGCTGACCGACGCCTTCCGCGCGTACGACGCGGAGCACCGCTTCGACGTGAGCGGGATCCGTACCGAGGAGCCCGCCGAGTGCCGGGCCGGCGAGGTGCTCCAGGGTCTGATCAAGCCGACCGAGTGCGGCGCGTTCGGCACCACCTGCACCCCGCGCACCCCGCTCGGCGCGACCATGGTCTCCAGCGAGGGCGCCTGCGCGGCCTACTACCTGTACCGCCGGATGAACGCCGGGGCGCCGCAGGCCGGCGGTTCCGCGCAGGAGCAGGAGGAGGTGGCCCCCGTTGGCTGAGCGAGGAGCCGGTGTGGTCGACCCGGCCAACTGGACCTGCCCCGCCCCGCTGCGCGACCAGGGGGTCGTGGTCATGGGGCACGGCGGAGGGGGCGCGCTGTCGGCGGAGCTGATGGAGCAGATCTTCACCCCCGCCTACGGCAACGCCACCCTGGCCGGGCTCGCCGACTCCGCCGTCCTCGAACTGGGCGGCGCGCGGCTGGCCTTCTCCACGGACTCGTACGTGGTCCGGCCGCTGTTCTTCCCGGGCGGCTGCCTGGGCGACCTCGCGGTCAACGGCACCGTCAACGATCTCGCGATGAGCGGCGCCGTGCCCGCGTACCTCTCGGCGGCCTTCGTCCTGGAGGAGGGCGTGGAGCTGACCGTGGTCGAGCGGATCGCGCGCTCGATGGGGGCGGCGGCCGAGGCCGCCGGGGTCACGATCGCCACGGGTGACACCAAGGTGGTGGAGTCCGGGCACGGCGACGGCGTGTACGTCACCACCGCCGGGGTGGGGCTGGTACCAGCCGGGGTGGACATCCGGCCGCAGCGGGCCCGGCCCGGCGACGCGGTGATCGTCAGCGGCCCGATCGGACTGCACGGCGTGGCGATCATGAGCGTCCGGGAGGGGCTGGAGTTCGGCGTGGAGGTCGCCAGCGACACCGCGCCGCTGGCGGGCCTGGTGGCGGCGATGCTGGCCGTCACCCCGGACGTTCACGTGCTGCGCGACCCCACCAGGGGCGGCCTGGGCGCGTCCCTCAACGAGATCGCACGGGCCTCCGGGACCGGCGTCCGGCTTCAGGAACGGGCGATCCCGGTACCGGACGCGGTGGCGAACGCCTGCGGGTTCCTCGGGCTCGACCCGCTCTACGTGGCCAACGAGGGGCGGCTGGTCGCCTTCGTGCCGCCGTCGGAGGCGGAGGAGGTGCTGGCGGCGATGCGGGCCCATCCGCAGGGTGCCGGGGCGACGCGGATCGGCGCGTGCGTCGCCGAGCACCCGGGGATGGTGGTGGTCGCCACCGGGCTCGGCGGTACGCGGGTGGTGGACCTGCCGCTCGGGGAGCAGCTGCCCCGCATCTGCTGACCCCGGAAAGGACGAAGGGCCCCGCCGGTGGATCGGCGGGGCCCTTCCCTGTCCAGGCCGGTACGGGTTCGAAGTCTAGGCCGGTACCGGTTCGATCCCGGCGATCTCCAGTTCCCGGCCGCTGCGCAGGTCGCTGGAGGGCTGGTCGCAGCGCGGGCACCAGAAGAACGGGGGCATGCCCACCGGGAACTCCTCGGCGCACGGGCCGCACCAGGCCTGCGCGGGGATCTGCTCGACGACGAGCCGGGCCCCCGCCAGGGCGGTGCCGTCGCGGGCCACCTCGAAGGCGAAGTCCAGGGCGTCGGGGACGACGCCCGCCAGTTCGCCGACCCGGACGGTCACCTTCGAGACGGCGCCCGTCCCGTCCGCCCGGGCCAGTTCGTCGGCCCGCTCGATGATCGCGGTCGCGATCGACAGTTCGTGCACGGCCGGCTCACGGGTAGCGGCGGCCGGCGCGGAATCCGCCGGCCATCCGCCAGAGCCGCGCCTCGCGCCTCAGGCTGGGCCATTCCCAGGCGAGCAGGGCCAGGGCCATACCGCCCACCAGGACGGCCTCGGCCTTCAGCACCCGCTGTCCGCTCGTTGCGCCCCGCCTGCGCGCGACGGGTCTGCGTACTCGTTTCATCGCAGTGACTCCCTGCTCGTACTCATCACGGTGTTCATCCCGGCGAGATGTTCGGCATGGTCTCCGCGAGGGCGTCATGCCGCTTCCAGTGGATCCCCGTGGAGCGGCGCGCGTCGGCGGTGCCGTCCTCGTGGTGGCCCTTCTGCCGCTCACGCGGCCCCTTGTTGCCCTGGTGCATGCCGGTGACGTGCCCGGGGGTGTCGGGCTTCGCCTGGGGCCGGCCCACTCTGATGCTGCCCATGGGATGCTCTCCTTCCTCGCCTCCGACCTGCGGAGTGCGTGGCTATGGCCGCTCGGTGAGGTCCTCGAAGAACTGCTCGACGGCCGGCCAGATCCGGCCGCCGCCGGACAGGCCGCGCCACTCCCGGCGTACGACGGCGATCATCCGGTAGCAGTCGTCGATCGGCACGATCCAGTGCTCGTCGAGGCCGTGCACGGTGTTCACCAGGAGGGCCTCCACGTCGGGTTCCACGGTTGCGAGCTGCGGACACGTCAGGGCCAGTTCCTGCCAGGCCGCCGTGTCCACCTCCCACCGCATGGCTCCCGCGGGGCTCGGGCCCTCGGCGGTGACCGTGCCGTCCGCCCGGGGCACGAAGAAGACCAGGCCGACGGGTACGCCCAGGACGGCCGTGTCGACCTTGGGCAGCCGGATCCTGCGCCGGGGCACGAGCCGGTACTGGCCGCCCCCCGCCGCCGCGTCGGCGAACAGCACCGAGCAGGGGCCGCAGGCGCAGCGCACCTCCTCCTGCCCGGTGTCGTACAGGTGGGCGTGCTCGTCGGCGACCGGCGCGGCGCACAGGTCGCACACCTCCGTCCGGGCCGCCGCGGTGCGGTCGGCCGAGGAGCGGATGAGGCGGGCCAGTGCCCCGTCGGTGGTCACGGCGCGCCCCGGTGCGTCAGCGTGGTCAGCGGGACGAAGGCGGGGGCCGTCTCGGTCAGGGGCACCACCGCCGTCAGCTCGGGCGCCGCGGCGAGCACCGCCGCGCGGACGGCGTCGGTGACCTCGTCACCTCCGCCGCCGCAGCCGGACCCGCATCCGCCGCCGCCCGTGGTCAGACGCACCCGGGCGACCTGCCCTTCCACCCCGGCCCACTCCACGTCGCCGCCGCGTTCCTGCACGGCGGGCCGCAGCCGTTCGACCGCGCGGGCCGCCCGGCGTTCGGCGGGCTCGGGGTGGATGTCGTGCAGCACCAGCAGGTGCCCGAGCAGCTCGTCCTCGGCGAGGCGTTCGGCCACCCGCTCGTCCGCGTGGTCCATGACGCGCGCCAGGGCCTCGCCGTAGACCTCGGTCAGCAGGGCCACCGCCTCGGTCGCGGAGCGTGTCGTGGGGCCGGGCGCGGCTTCGAGGCCGTCGAGCAGCTCGTCGAGCCGGCCGAGGCGGGCCTCGACGTCCGGGTCCGCCAACCGTGCGCCGGCGGCCTCAGCCATGGTTCGCCCCGTACGTCGGCGAGTGCAGGGTGGTCAGCGTCTTGCCCTTGCCGACGTACATGTGCACACCGCACGGCAGACAGGGGTCGAAGCTGCGGACCGTGCGCATGATGTCGACGCCCTTGAAGTCGTCCGGCCCGTTCTCCTCGAAGATGGGCTGGCCCTGGACGGCGTCCTCGTACGGGCCGGGGGTGCCGTACATGTCGCGGGGGCTGGCGTTCCACGGCGTGGGCGGGTACGGGTGGTAGTTGGCGATCTTCTTGTCCTTGATCACCAGGTGATGGGAGAGGACGCCGCGCACGGCCTCGTGGAAGCCGCAGCCGATCGCCTCGTCGGGCACCTCGTAGTTCTCGAACACCTTGGTCTCGCCCGCGCGCACCATCCCCATGGCCTCTTCGAGGAATTGCAGGGCCATGGCGGCCGCGTAGGCGATGAAGTAGGGCCTGGCGCGGTCGCGTTCGATGGTGTTGCTCCACTGCGGGATGCGCCACTCCAGGGTGGTCTCCGGCAGGGACTCGCCCTTGGGCAGGGAGATGCGCACGCTGTGACCGGTGGCCTTGACGTACGGGGTGTCGACCAGGCCGCTCAGCGCGGTCGACCACAGGCGGGCGAGGGGGCCGCCGCCGGTGTCCAGGGCCAGGTGGTCGCCGGTGCGCTGGTCGAACCAGCGCGGGCTCATCACCCAGCTGTACTTGTCGTCGAAGTTGCGCTTCTGCGGCACCGGGACGGTCGTCTGGTTCCACGGGTGGCGCATGTCGACGGGGTTGCCCAGCGGGTCGTGCGTGACGAAGGGCGACTCGTTCACCCAGTCCTCGTAGTACGAGCTGCCGAGCATGATGCGCAGGCCGAGGTTGATGTCGACGAGGTTGTTGGTGACCAGTTCACCGTCGACGATGATGCCCGGGGTGACGTACATGTCCTTGCCCCAGGAGTTCATGTTCTCGTAGCGGTAGTCGACGGTCTGGGGGTTCTGGAAGGCGCCCCAGCAGCCCAGCAGAACGCGGCGGCGGCCGACCTCCTCGTAGCCGGGCAGCGCCTCGTAGAAGAAGTCGAAGACGTCGTCGTTCATGGCGACGGCCTTCTTCACAAAGTCGATGACCCGCATGAGGCGGCTGAGGTAGTCGGTGAAGACGGTCGGCTGCGGCATCGTGCCGACGCCGCCCGGGTACAGCGTGGAGGGGTGGACGTGCCGTCCCTCCATCAGGCAGAACATCTCGCGGGTGACCCGGCTGACCTTCAGGGCCTCCTTGTAGACCTCGCCCTCGAAGGGGTTGAAGGCCTTCATGATGTCGGCGATCGTCCGGTAGCCGTGGATCTCGCCGCGGGGCGCCTCGGTGCGTTCGGCGCGGGCCAGCACACCGGGGTTGGTGGCCTTGACCATGGCCTCGCAGAAGTCCACGAAGACCAGGTTGTCCTGGAAGATCGTGTGGTCGAACATGTACTCGGCGGCCTCGCCGAGGTTGACGATGTGCTCGGCCAGCGGGGGCGGCTTGACGCCGTAGGCCATCTGCTGGGCGTAGTCGGAGCAGGTGGTGTGGTTGTCGCCGCAGATGCCGCAGATCCGGGACGTGATGAAGCCCGCGTCGCGCGGGTCCTTGCCCTTCATGAACACCGAGTAGCCCCGGAAGAGCGACGAGGTGCTGTGGCATTCGACGACTTCCCGGTTGGCGAAGTCGATCTTCGTGTAGATGCCCAGGTTCCCGATGATCCGGGTGATCGGGTCCCAGGACATGTCCACGAGCTGTGGCGGCTTGCGGTCCGTGGGCCGGGCCTCGGTGGTGGTCATCTGCGGTACTGCCCCTCGCTGTCGGTGGTGGGTGGTGGGGTCGCGGGTGTCATCAGGGGCGCCAGCGTGGGTCGTAACCGCTGGTCAGCTTGCGCTTGTTGTGACGCCACCTGGGCTCGTGGTTGACGAGTTCGTTGGTCATGCCGCGCAGCCTGCGGATGACGGCTCCGTACGGCTTGATGACCAGGGACGACAGGGTGCTGCCCGGGGGCTCGTCCATGAACGGCATGAACGCGTCGGGGAAACCGGGCATCGTGCAGCCGATGCAGATGCCGCCGACGTTGGGGCAGCCGCCGAGGCCGCCCATCCAGCCGCGTTTGGGCACGTTGCAGTTGACGACCGGGCCCCAGCAGCCCGTTTTCACGAGGCACTTGGGCGAGTTGTAGTCCGCAGCGAAGTTGGCCTGCTCGTAGTACGAGCCGCGGTCGCAGCCCTCGTGGACGGTCTTCCCGAACAGCCACTGCGGGCGGAGCATGTGGTCCAGCGGCGGCGGGGGTGCGGAGCCGGCCGCGTGGTACAGGACCCAGATCAGGGTCTCCATGAAGTTCTCGGGCTGGATCGGGCAGCCGGGCACGTTGACCACGGGCAGGCCGCCCTGGGAGGTGTAGTCCCAGCCCAGGTAGTCGGCCAGGCCCATGCAGCCCGTCGGGTTGCCGGACATGGCGTGGATGCCGCCGAAGGTGGCGCAGGTGCCGGCGGCGACCACCGCCCAGGCCTTGGGGGCCAGTTGGTCGATCCACCAGTTGAGGGTCTGCGGCTCGCCGGTCTCCGGGTCGTTGCCGAAGGACGTCCAGTAGCCGTCGCCCTCGATGATGTTCTGGTTGGGGATCGAGCCCTCGATGACGAGGATGAACGGGCCCAGTTCGCCGCGTACGGCCGCCCGGTAGGGCGCGAGGAAGTCCTCGCCGCCCAGGCTGGGCGAGAGCACCTTGTTGACCAGGTTCACCTTCGGCAGGCCCGGGATCAGCCCGAGCACCACGTCCTCGATGGAGGGCTGATCGGCGGCGGTGAGCGAGACGGTGTCACCGTCACAGCTCATGCCCTCGGAGATCCAGAGGATGGTGATCTCGTCTATGCCCTGCCGGACCTCGGACCGTTCGGGTTCCTTGCTGACTTCGGCGGTGCTGCTGTGGGTTGTCATGTCACTCGGCCTCCGCTGCGGGGGTCTCGGACTCGGTCGTGTGCCGCGCCGGGGCTGCGGCGGGAGCCGGTGCCGACGGCTCGTCCCGGGATCCGACGGGGTCGAGGGGTTCGAGCTCGTCGGGCCGGAAGTAGTGGAAGCGGCCGTACCAGTTGTTCAGTTCGGCGGCCGGGTCGTCGTCGAGGGTGACGGCGAGGTGCACACTGCCGTCCACGTCATGGAAGACGGCGGCGACTTCGGCGCTGCGTCCGGCCAGGAACATGTCCTGGGCGTCGGCACCGCGGCCCCGCGGGCGGAGCCGTACCCGGCTCCCGCCGCCGAGGGGGACGCCGTCGACGAGCACGGTGTCGCTGGTCGGGGAGAGCCCGTCGTCGGCGCCCTCCTGCCACCAGGCGGGGCGGTCGGCGGATGGTGCGGGGGTGGCCGGTGCGGGAGAGCCCACAGCACCGGACAGCCGACCGGCAGGCGTCGCGGCAGCAGTGACCGGTGCCGGAGAGCCGGCAGGGTCGGACAGCCGGTCCACGGGCGCCGCCGAGGTGGCCGGGGTCAGGGAGCGGACGGCGCCGTGCAGTCGTTCGAAGACCTCCTGCGGCATGGTGTCGACCCGGTCGAGGATGGCCGCGGCCCGCGGGTCGGTGGCCCGCGCCTCGCGTTTCTCCTCGTCGGTCAGCAGCATCGTGCGCAGGGTGAGGATCTCGTCGATCTCCGCGGCGTCGTGCAGGTCGCCCGGGCTTTCGGGGGCGACCTGGGGGTGGTCGGGCAGGATGATCGGCGCGGACAGCAGGACGGGGCCGGTGTCGCCGGACTCGCCGCCGAGCACGGGGAAGGTGAACTCGTTGTGGCACGCGCGCACGGGTGCTTCCAGACCGGCCGGAGGATCGATCAGCGAGACGAACTCCGCTCCGTCGCCGCCAAGGAGGGTGTGGGTGGCGATGAGGGCCCGTCGCAGCGCCTCGTCGCGCGTGGTGCGCGGTGCCGGGGCGGGGGCGGTGTTGGTGGTCCGTACGCGGATCCGGCAGAGGTCGTCGGCGAGCCGTTCGGCGGTGACGGTGGTCTCGGCCCGGACCTCCTCGCGGGTGCGCGCCACCCGCCCGGCGCCCTCCGGCAGCGTCTCGACGTCCTCACCTGCCGCGGCGCCCACCGCGAAGGTGTGTCCGTCCCGCAGGAGTTCGTCGAGCGGAACCTCCACCTCGCACTCGCGCGGCAGGGCCTCGTCGAAGGTCAGATGTACCGTGCCGTCGTCGGTGCGCAGCGACTCGACGGGGCGGTGGCCTGCCTCCTGCACCTGCTTGCGCTGCATTTGCAGGTAGCGCACACGCACCCGTACACGGGCGCTGCCCGGCTGCCGCACCCGCAGCAGGCACTCGGTCTGCTGGTACCAGGAGTCGGCGGAGCCGGAGACGCCGGGCGTGACGGGGCCGTCCGCCTCCACCCAGTCCCGGGGGAACAACACCCCGAACTGCCAGCGGACGCGGTTTTTGGCGGAGGAGCGGCGGTAGGGGTAGAGGAGGTAGCCCTCGTAGAGGACGGCGTCGGCGACGGCGCCGAGCTGCTCGAAGACGCCCGGGGACGGACCTGCGCCGCCCCTCGGGGCAGCGCCCTTCGTGCCGCCCTCGGCCAGTGCCTCCGCCATCACGCCTCCTCGTCACCGTGTGCACGCGCATCCCTTCCACCACGGTCACACCTGTCATCCACGCTCGCCTCCTCCGGCGCAGTGCGGTTGGGCCGTTCAGGGGTGCCGCGGGACGGGAGCACAGCGACGGGCCCGTCGGCGCCGAAGCGCGACGGGCCCGTGTCGGTGGTGGGGAGGGGGTGGGGCGTGTTCAGCGCCGCACGTGGGCAAGCCTGCGCGCCAGCAGCGGAACGACGACCGCGGCGGCGACCACATGGGACGCGGCGAGGACGATCTGGGTGGACGTGGCGGTGTGCGGGGCGACGGCCGGGCCGGCGAGGGACAGTGCGGTGAGCGCGACGGTCGTCACCGTGAAGGTGCGGGCGGGCCGCTTGGCCCAGCGGGCGAGGACGACCGCGAGGACGATTCCGGCGACCGACCAGAACAGCACCCCGCCGAAGAATCCGCCGACCGGGATCTCCGCGGCCTCCTCGGCCCCGGGACTCGCCGCTTCCATCGGGACGCCGGCGGCTCGCGTGACGAGCGCGAACGCCTCCGCCACGACGGCTCCGGCGAGGGTGGCCAGGATGCCCACCAGCCACACGGGGCGGGTGGAGAGAAGGCCGGACTCGGTCCGGGGTGCCTGGATCTGAGGTGTCGTCACACTCATATCACTGTCTCCTGACGGGCGTTGGGGCGCGATGGGCCGTACGGAGAGGTAGACCGGACGGCGGTGCGGAACTCATCGGTGTCCGGGGGACGTTTGCAGGGAGCCGGTGTTCATCCGGATGGCACACGTCACCCGCACGAACCGGCGCGTCACGGGAAGGCGTCACGTCATGGACCAGCCCACACATCACCCCCGCCCCACCACCAGCCCCGCCGTGACGACCCTGGCCGACCCCCTGGTCAACCGGGGCACCGCCTTCAGCCGCCGCGAACGCGAGGAGCTGGGGATCGACGGGCTGCTGCCGCCGGCCGTGGAGAGCCTGGACGAGCAGGTCGCCCGCGCCTACGAGGCGTTCCACGGCTACGACAAGCCCCTCAACCGGCACATCTACCTGCGGCAGCTCCAGGACACCAACGAGGTCCTCTTCTACCGCCTGGTCACCGAGTACCTGGAGGAGCTGCTGCCCGTCGTCTACACGCCGACGGTGGGTGAGGCCTGCCAGAAGTTCAGCGAGATCTACCGGCGGCCGCGCGGCCTGTTCCTGACCTGGGAGGACCGCCACCGCTTCCGGGACATCCTGCGCAACCGCCCGCACCGGGACCACGACGTGGACGTCATCGTCGTCACCGACGGGCAGCGCATCCTCGGCCTGGGCGACCAGGGCGTCGGCGGCATGGGCATCCCCATCGGCAAGCTCAGCCTCTACACGGCCATCGGCGGCATCCACCCCGCCCACACCCTGCCGATCCTGCTGGACGTCGGCACCGACAACGAGACCCTGCTCGACAACCCCCGCTACCTGGGCCGCCGTGCACGGAGGCTGACCGGCGCCGAGTACGACGAGATGATCGAGGCGTTCGTCTCGGCGGTCGAGGCGGAGCTGCCCGGGACACTGCTGCAGTGGGAGGACTTCGCCACCGCGCACGCCTACCCGATCCTCGCCCGCTACCGCGACCGGCTGCTCACGTTCAACGACGACATCCAGGGCACCGCCGCCGTCACGCTCGGCGCCCTGTCCACCGCGGCGAACGTGGCCGGCACCCCGCTGCCCGAGCAGCGCGTGGTGATCCTGGGCGCGGGGTCGGCAGCCATCGGTGTCGCCGACATGATCCGAACGGCCATGATCGACGAGGGACTGCCGGAGGACGAGGCCACGTCCCGGTTCTGGATCCTCGACGTCGACGGCCTGCTGGTGTCCTCCCGCTCCGAACTGACCCCGCAGCAGCGGGCGTTCGCGCGTGACGACAGCGAGGTGGCCGACTGGGACGGCACCGGCCTGGCCGAAGTGGTGCGCCGCGTGGAGCCGACGGCGCTCATCGGGCTGTCGACGGCGCACGGCGCGTTCACCGAGGAGATCGTGCGACAGATGGCCTCGACCTGCGAACGGCCCGTGGTCTTCCCGCTCTCCAACCCCACCTCGCACTCCGAGGCCGAGCCCGCCGACCTCACCCGCTGGACCGACGGGCGGGCGCTGATCGCCACCGGCTCGCCCTTCCCGCCGCTGACGGTCGACGGGCGCGAGGTGCCGGTGGCGCAGTCGAACAACGTGTACGTCTTCCCGGCCATGGGCCTCGCGGTGACCGCGAGCCGGGCCACCCGGGTCACGGACCGCATGCTCGTGGCCGCCGCCCGGGCCGTCGCCCAGTGCGCCGTGCGGGCGGCGGACGGCGACGACGGCCCCGTGCCGCTGCTGCCGCCGCTGGCCGGGATGCGGGAGTCCGCTCGCGAGATCGCCGTCGCCGCTGCCCTCGCCGCCGTCGAGGACGGAGTGGCCCCGCAGGCCACGGAGGAGGACCTGCGCGAGGCGGTCGCCCGGGCCCAGTGGGAGCCGCGTTACGCCGACTAGGACTTGTCCGGCCGATCATGTGACTACTCCGTTGTCGTGTCGTTGATGTGGGCATGGGGCGGGGCGATCTGACAGATGCCGAGTGGGAACGG
>NZ_JNXI01000045.1 GCF_000717055.1 Streptomyces iakyrus
GAGCGGGATATGTTCCGGCAAGCCGGAACATAGAGCGCGAATTGCGCAAGCGCAATTCGAATTCCGGCGCAAGCGCCGGAATGGAATTCCGTAAACGGAATTCCGACGGGGTGTCAATTCGCGCAAGCGCGAATTGAGGGCACCCGCGCAAGCGCGGTCGCCACGGCTGGCAGCAAGGGGAGATGCATCACGCTCGGGCCTGTGTAGCCACTGGGAATCCCAGCCACCACCCCCGCAACGGAAGTGACGGACCATCGGCACGACGGGTGCCAGCCCCACCGCAGTGACGGGTTCCGCTTACGCTCCACCCTGACACCCCCTCAACTCCCGAAGCCTGCATGGCCAAGCCCAACAACACCCCGCCAGGATACAGGACAACCGGTCTCTACGGGGTGAGATTCGGCCATGCATCACCCTGGGGGTGGAAGTTGACGCAAGGAGGATGCATCACGGTGATGCACTGTGTAGAGTCTGGGTACAGACACCACACCCCCCGAGCCGCACCCGCCGGGCCGGGATTTCCTTTCTGATTACGCGAACCATTCCGCGAAAAGGAGAACACGGGGCATGGCCGTGAAACTGCGTGACCATCAGATCGAGGCCGTTGCCGCTATTGTGCGCGGCCTCGATATCCCGCCGGGCGGTATTCCTTTCAATGGCCTGCGCGGGCAGGTGCACGCCGCGTGCGGCACAGGGAAGACGATTATTGCGGCGGCGTCGGCTAAGCGGATTGTGCCCAAGGGGCGCATTCTCGTTCTGGTGCCGACGCTGGATCTCCTGGCGCAGACGGTGAAGGCGTGGCACGAGGCCGGGCTCAAGGGGCCGGCGGTTGCCGTGTGCTCGCTCCAGGACGACCCGGAGCTGTGGAGCCTGAAGGTGCGCTCCACCACGAACCCCGTGCAGCTGGCGCTGTGGCACGGCCAGGGGCCCGTCACCATCTACGCGACCTACGCCAGTCTGGGCGTGCTCGCGGAGGCCTTCGAGGGCGTCTACGGCCAGAAGTTGGACCCCGTGGACCTCGCCGTAGTTGATGAGGCCCACAGGACAAGTGGCTCGATGGGTAAGGCATGGGCGGACATCCACGACCAGACCGTCATCCCGGCGCACCGCCGTCTGTACCTGACGGCGACGCCGCGGATCTGGCAGGAGCGGCCCAACTGGGAGGTCGCCGAAGGGGTGCGGGATCCGCTGCCGGAGGAGATGGCGGCCTCCATGGATGACGAGGCCGTGTTCGGCCCCGTCCTCTACAAGCTCAGCCTCGCGTCGGCCGTGTCCCGCGGCTTGCTGGCGCGGTACCAGATCATCGTGCTGGAGCTCCAGGACCCGGTCGTCACCCCGGAGAAGCTGATGGGTGAGGAGCGGCGCAGCGAGGAAGTGCGGGGGCAGCGGCTGGGAGCCTTGCAGGCCGCGCTGCTGCACACGATGGCGCAGCACAGCCTTCAGACCTGCATCACCTTCCACCATCGGACGATGGAGGCACAGGCGTATGCGGAGGGCCTGGAGCGTGTGGCGGCGAAGCTGCACGCCGATCAGCCGGAGAAGTACCCGGCGAAGATCTGGGCGGACTGGCTGTGCGGGGAGCACGTCCCGGAGCGCCGGCGCGGCGTGTTGGGTGAGTTCGGCTCCACCGCCTGGCGCGCGGTGCTGTCGAATTGTCGTGTCCTGGGTGAGGGTGTCGATATCAGGGCCGTGGACAGTGTGGCCCTGTTGGACCCGAAGGGGGCGCCTCACGACATCGTGCAGGCCATCGGACGTGCTTTGCGGCAGAAGCCGGGGCAGGGGAAATTGGCTTCTTTGATCGTGCCGGTTTTTCTCCAGCCGGGAGAGAAGCCGGAAGACATGTTCACCTCGGCATCGTATCGGCCTTTGGTGAAGGTACTCGAAGGTCTTCGGGCTCATGATGAAGAGGCCGTCGAATTGCTAGCGATTCCGCAGGAGCCGCAGAAGGATGTGGCGCAGCCGTCCGTGAACATCGGCTCTGCGCCCGAGGAAGGCGAGGAAGAATCTCGTCTGTTGCTCCGTTTCGCGGCTCCGCGTGACCCGGTGATGGTCGCGGACTGGGTCAGCTTCAATGTGATCGACACGGAGAAGCAAGACTGGGCGAGGGGCTGGGCGGCGCTGAAGAAGTTCACGGAGCGTGAGCAGCATGCCAGAGTCCCATATGGTCATAAAGAGGGCGCATACCCTCTTGGGTCATGGGTGGCGGAACAGCGACGGGCCTACGGCGCGGGGCAGATGAGCGGCCTGCGCGCCCGGCGGCTGGAGAAGCTGGGCATGGTCTGGTCCCTGGCCGATGAGCGGTTCCAGGAGAACCTGGAGGCCGCGAAGGCGTACTACGACCAGCACTGGACTCTCTGCGCTCCGAGGTCCGCAGTGGCCCTGTCCAGACCGGTAGGACAGTGGTTGAGCAATTTGCGCCGCGCGGGTGCGTTGGACGGCCACCCCGCGTGGGCGACAGCGCTCAAGGAGGTCGACGAGGACTGGAACCCGCCGTGGCCGGCCGACTGGCAGCGGCACTACGCCGCACTGCGCGAGCTGGTGGCCGAGGAAGAGGGCCAGGCGGAAGTCCTGCCTGGCGTCACGGTCCACGGCATGGACATCGGCAAGTGGCTGGCCCGGCAGCGGACGCCGAAGGTCTGGCAGGCCCTGACCGACGGACAGCGCGAACGCCTGGAGCAACTCGGCATCACACCGCTCGCCCCGGCGCCGGAGGAGCCCACAAGGGCTTCCACGACGTTCGAGCGGGGCCTGGCGGCCCTCGCGCAATACAGAGCCCGCACAGGCTCTGTGAAGGTCCCCAGGACCCATGTAGAGCGACTGGAGGACGGGGCCGAGGTCCGGCTTGGAGTGTGGATCATGAACCAGAAAAGCCGCCGCGCGAAGCTCACCACCGACAAGCTCTCTGCACTCGCCGCGCAAGGGCTGGAATGGGCCCTTGAAGGCTAAGGAACGGGATAAGTTTGTGGTTAAGCAATGCCTGCCTGGAGTGAGGGTACAGGGTCATGGCCTCTGAGGAAGAGCTGTTCGCTTCCGTCGACGCACTGCTGAACGAGGAGCCGCAACTGCCGCCTCCGGCGGAGCGCGCCCGGCTGCGTGAAGCCGCCGGCATCACGCAGGCCCGCCTGGCCACCGCGCTGAAGACGACAACCCAGTCGGTGAAAAACTGGGAGAACGGCCGCAGCGAGCCGAAGTCGCCGCGCCTGGACGCATACCAGCGGCTGCTGAACGGGTGGGCGGCGAAGTACCCTGCCCCCGGCGCGGCTCCGGCAGCCTCGGTTGCCGCGACGGCGCCCGCGGCGTCTGCCGAGCCGGCCGCGGCCAGGGTGGAGACGCCAGACGCCCCGCAGGCTCCCGCCGTTCCGGCTGCGGTGCTGGCGCGCCCCGCCGGCACCTCTCGGCTCGCTTCGGCATCGCGGCGTCCGGCCGCGAAGAAGACGGCGCAGCCCGCAGCCGATCCCCGGTTTCCGCACGGTCCGCTCGCGGTGCTGGACGGTGACGGCTGCGCGTACGGCGTGGACGGGATCGTGCTGGACTGCCCGGCGACCACGGTGGTGGAGCTGGTGGAGTGGACGCTGCGCGAGTCCGGCCTCGGAGCGCCGCGCCTGAACCGCTACGGCAAGGACAGCGACCCGCTGATCGTCCTTACCGCCGCGGCTGTCGTGAAGCTCGGACTGCCGGAGCGCCTGGAGGGCCATGAGCAGCGCCGGTCCCTGCGTCTCCCTGAGGATCATGCGGTGGTTAAGCAGGTGGTGAAGGCAAAGTGGCGGCTCACCCAGCGCGGGTTCGGGCCCTGGGCAAGGATCTACCGCAAGGCCCAAGGCCGCGAGCGGCAGTGCGTGCAGCTCGCGATCCTGTCCTGGGACGCCCTCGACGAGCGGTCCTGGCCCGGCGTGAGCCAGATGGAGCCGGCCGACATCGCCCGCGTCCTCGGCGTCTACGCCACCCGCGTCATCACCCCGCGCGGATCCACCGCCGTCTCCGGGCTGGAGCTGATGACCGCGCTGCGCCCGCCCACCCGCGCGATGCGCGACGAAGCGACCGGGAACTGGGTGCCCGGCCACAACCCGGGCTCGCTGGGCACAGAGCCGATGGACCCGGCTCCGCCGGAGGCCACCGCTGAGCACCCCGTCGTCGTAAACAGCGGCTGGACCGGTGGCTTCCTGAACGAGGAGGCGTACCAGTGGGTGCGGCCGGTGGACCTGCTCACCGATGAGGAGTGCACCCTGCCGTACGCGGTCGGACTGGACCTCAACACCGCCTTCCTCGCCGCCGCGGCCCGCCTGGTCGTCGGCCTGTCCGCCCCCGACCACTTCCACGCCCCGGCCTTCAACCCAAAGATCCCCGGGAGCTGGCTGGTCGACCTCTCGCACATCGAGGTGGACCCGCGCCTGCCCTCACCGTTCACACCGGACGGCACCCGGCCCACGGGCCCGGCCTGGTACCAGACACACACCGTCGCCTACGCCCAGGAACTCGGCTACAACGTCCAGCCTATGGAGGCGTACCTGCGCCGCGAGACCGGCGCGTACCTGGACCCGTGGCACGACCGCCTCAAGACCGCCTACGTCGACACCCTCGCCGACCTCGGCGTCACCAAGGACCTGACCGACGCGGAGTTCCTGGCGGCGATGGAGCGGCACAAGGACGTCGACCCGGCCCTGGCGGCGGTACTGGCTGCCATCAAGGCCACCATCAAGGGCGGCATCGGCAAACTCCGCGAACGCCCGCAGGGCAAGCGCTACAAGGAGGGCGAGCGGTGGCCGGCCCTGCAGCGCCCCACCTGGCGCCCCGACATCCGCGCCGCCGTCATCTCCAAGGCCCGGGTCAACATGCACCGCAAGATGCGCAACATGGCCACGATGACGGGTCTGTACCCGCTCGCCGTGCTGTCCGACTGCGTCGTCTACCCCTCACCGGGCGACAGCCCGCTCGACTTCCTGCCCTACGCCGCCTCCGGCAAGCCCCAGCCCGGTGCCTTCCGCCTCGGGCCCACACCTGGCCTGGCGAAGCTGGAGGGCGTTCAGTCGATGCTGTGGGCGGTCGACCTCATGGAACAGGGCCTCAACCCGGCCCGTCACATCAAGGGCGGCGACGCTGTCCTGGACGAAGGCGAGTAGGCGCTGTGGGAGAGATCGACGACGCCATCGAACGCGCCGACCGGGAAGCCTTCACCCGCCAGCCACCCAAGACCCTCCAGGCCCGCATCAACTTCCTGATCAAGCAACTCAAGACCACCAAAGCCGTCGCGGCGGAGATCGGGGTCAGCCAGCGGTCGGTGGAGCGCTACCGCAAGGGCGAACGTAAGCACCCGCCGAAGGGCATCGCCGCGAGGATCGACGATGCCGTGCGGCGGCGCTGGCAGCCCCAGGTCCGCAAACGCCGGCGCAAGCAGGCCGCCACGACCGGGATCACGGTCGAGACCCGCGCCCGGTTCGGCTACACCGCGCCGATCGGCACGACAGACGACGGACGCTTCCGCCGCCTCACCGTCCGCCTCCCCGCGCACTACGCGCAACGTCTGTTCGACGCCCGCGACGCCGGAGCCAGCGACCAGCAGATGCGCCAGATCATCGCCGAAGGCTTCAAGGACATCTACTTCCAGGACGGCGGAAACCGCGCCATGGGACTCTCCGACGTCACCCTCAACGACATCGACTACCTCGACCTCGACTACTGACCTGGCCCCGGCTCGCAGGCCCGGCCCCGGCTCGGGTGAGCCGAAGCACGATAGCTGTCACACGCGACGGGATGGGTGGGGAAGCGGTTGCTGGCTTCGGGTGCCTTTCGGGTGGCTCCCCTGCAGGGTGAGATGACGCTGTCGTTCCTGGGGCGGATCGCGGACAGGTACGGCCTGACGGTGCGGAGTCTGCTGTCGTCGGTCACCGAAGTGGCCGGCCAGCAGAGCGTCGTCGGGGCTCTGCAGGGCGACAGTGAGGTGTTCTTGAACGCCGCGGCCCGGGACCGGGTCGCGGCGCTGTGCCGTGTGCCGCAGGTGGACATACGCCGTGCGCTGCCGGCCTGGACGCGGGAGGAGCCGCTGGGCCCCTCGACGGAGAGGCCAGCGGCGCGGCTCCACAACGGGGTGGAGACGGTTGCTGCCTGGGGTCCGGCGTGCCCGGGCTGTGTGGCTGCGCGGACCGGTCGCGTTGCACCAGCCCGCGTGTACCTGGCGGCGCACCAGCGAGTCTGCCCTCGCCACCGGTGCTGGCTGATGGGCGTGCCTGGCAGCGGGGGCCGTGTTGTGGGGCTGGCCGGGTGCCCGGAGGTGGTCCAGGCGCAGGCCGATCACCGCAGGCTGCTGCGCCGCTCCCCCGTCGCTGCTTCGGCGTTCGAGGTTGCTGAGGCGGTCACCGCCTCGTGGTGGGCGCAGAAGTGGCCCGAGGAGCGCCTGTGGGCGATGCGGCTGGAGGCGGCCATGCCCGAGGGCGAGGATCCGCTGCGGTGGCGGATCCTGGCGCGGGATCTGGTCACCTACCCCGAGACCGTCGCCCTCGCCACGCTTCTGGCCAGCCGGGCCTGGCGGCTCCGTGTCGCTGCTGACGGTGGTGGTCACCTCCCTTACCGGGTGGCTGATGTGCCCTGCGTGCCCAGCGAGCTGGGCCATCGCCTGCGACGATCGTGGCTCACCGAGCGTCTGGCCGCCTGCACCCACGGACCGCTGTTTTCCTGGACGTACCAGTGCATCCGTACCAAGGGCGGCCGTGGAGACGCCGAACAGCGGCTGTGGCAGGTCCCCTTGGCGCTCCGGCCCCGGCCTCTCGCCGACGTTCTCGCGGGCTACCAGCGTCGGCAGACCGCGGGCACAGAGGGTCTGCTGGCTCAGAAACGGCTGCGGGGCCACAGCGTGCACGCCGACGGGGCCTTCGCCGTCGGCCTGGCCCACGCGCGTACCTACGCCGCCCAGCACGGCCACCTCGCCACCCGACGCGACACGCGAGTCGGTTCCTTCTCCCTGGGGAAATGGGTGCACAACCAGCAGTCCCACGCCTTGGCCCTGCCTGAAGAAAAGGCCGCTGCCCTGAAGGAGGTGGATCCGTGGTGGAACATCCCCTGGTCGGTGAAGTGGCAGCGCTCCTACTACCGCGCCCGCGACCACGTCAGACGCCACGGCCCCCTCAACGCCGCCGACGGCTTCCCCGACACCCACGTGCTGACCGGGGAGTGGCTGTACCTGCAGTGCACCGACTACAACTCACTCCACCCCGAACAGCGCCGTCTGCTGGCCGACATCGGCATCACGGCCCAGGCCGCCGGCAGCGCACGCCCGCGCCGAACGAGCCGGACCGCGGGCATCGATACGGCTGTTGCCTGTGCGCGCGCCTTCGTCGCCGAACACGGATGCCTGGCCCTGGCCACCAAGAACGTCTCGTACCAGGGGTTTTTGCTCGGGAAGTGGCTCGCTGCCCAGCGTTGCCTCACCCGCCGCCAGGACGAACCAGCGCACCTTCAGGTGCTCGACGCAATCGACGTGTGGTGGAACCCGCCGTGGCCCTTGGCGTGGCAGCGAACCTGGCACCGGATCCGCACTCATGCCCAAGACCGGCACCAAGGGGCTGCAGAAGAGGGCTGGCCGGACGGCAGTGACGGCTGGGCCACGTGGCTGTCCGTACAGTGCACCGGCTACAAGCAGTTGCATCCCCCGCAGCAGCATCTGCTGGCGGAGATCGGCATCACCGCCGAGACCGCCGCCACTCGCCCCCACGAGATCATCGCCCGGCTCTGCGGTACGGGCCCCGGGCTGGCCCACGCACGCACGTACGCCGCCGCACACGGCCACCTCGCCACGCCTCAGAAGGCTTGCCTTGAGGGGTTTGCGCTGGGCCGGTGGCTGAGCGAACAGCGCCGCCAGGCGCGGGAGCACCGTCGCAGTACAGGCGGGACATGGCCGGTCAGCACGCTCCTCGCAGCGCTCGACCCCTGGTGGAGCCCGACCTGGTCCTTGGAGTGGCAACGCAATTGGAGCCGCGTACGCGAGCGGTCAGATTCCGCGTCCGCAGCCGACAGCAGTGGTGGTACCGGCATTCCGGGCCTTGAGAAGGAGTTGGCCGGCTGGCTGAGGCGTCAGTGCACCGACTACGGCACACTCCACCCCGAACAGCGCCGCCTGCTGACCAAGATCGGCATCACCGCCGAAACAGGCCGAGCCGCCCAACCACCAGCTCCCCGCACCGAGCCCGATCTTCTGGACAACGCACTCGCACAAGCCCGCGCCTACGCCGCCGAACACGGCCATATCGCCGCGCCCGCCAGCACCGTCCTCGACGGGTTCCCGCTGGGGAAGTGGCTGGCCTGGCAACGACGACGCGCCCGCCAGGGCCGCCTCTCCCCCACCCGGGCCGAAGCCCTGACCATGATCGATCCGTGGTGGAACCCGCCCTGGCCCCTGCAATGGCAGCAGGCCTACCACCGACTCCGCACGGCAGCTACAGGTGCCGACGGCCTACCGACCACGAACCTCCCCCGAGGCCTTTGCCACTGGGCCCGTGTCCAGCAGGAGTCCTGGGAGCATCTCCACCCCGGCCAGCAGGACCTCCTGACCACCCTCGGCATCACACCCCACGCTGCCGTAGGCGAACGACCCGCCCCGGCCACACGCTCCTACCCCGCCAGCCCCGGACTCGACCACGCACACGTCTACGCCGCCCAGCACGGCCACCTCACCCCGGACAAGCACACCCGACAAGCCGGCTTCCCCCTCGGCCAATGGCTGGGCCAGCAACGCCGCAAAGCCCGCGCCGGCACCCTCTCCGCCACCACCGTAGCCGCTCTCACCAGCCTGGACCCGCGGTGGAACCCGCCCTGGCCCTACACCTGGCACCGCACCTGGCAGCAATACCGCGCCACAATCAGGGGGAACGAGCCCCTCCCCGACACACTCCTACGGTGGGCCAACGCCCAACGTAGTCAATGGAGCACTCTCCACCCCGGCCAACAACAACTGCTCACTGACACCGGCGTCACTGGATGAGATCGGGTGTCCAACAAGCCGGTCAGCGACCATGTGTGACGATCCATCAACTCATGACGTGAGCTGCATCACACATTTTTGAGCACGGCGTGCCCATGCCCTGGCCGCAGGGGTGGGCCGGTAGGTTGCCCACCAATTCTTGGTGGGCAACCTACCGGCCCACCCCTCGCGTTAAGGGCATGACCTGCAGGAATGCAAGTTGCCCGCCTCCACGAGTTCCCACCAGTCTTGACGGCGTGCCGCGGCGCCCGGCACGCCTCAACATCACGTCAAGCTGGAGGGGAAAACCCCTGTGCTCAACACCATCGGCAGCCTCCTGCCCACGCTCCTCGGATGCCTCGGACTCATCGCGCTCGCCTCGAACGCAACCGCTCCCTGCGGCACCCGCGCCAAGAAAGCCGCCACCACGGTCACCGACCACCTGCGCGCTATCACCAACCACGCTCGCGCCATCGTCGCGGCCATCACCAATCGCAGCGGCCTGAACGGCGACCAGGACTGAGCAACCACACCCGAGCACCAGTTCCATCCTCAGGCAGTCACACCATCGCCGTTCCCGGAAAGGCCGCCTGAGGATGGACTGCTCCACGCCCCCAGAGGCTTCTGGGCGCGACGTTTCGCCTCGATTCCCGGGCCGCACCGCTGCCAAAGGCATCAGACCAGCCCTCCCATCACGGCCGGAGACGCTCCCGTCGGCCGGGATGGGATCTTCGGTCGCTCTCCTACGTTGACGCGCCCTCTGCAACGTTGGGATCCCAGCTCTCCCATGCCTCATCAGACGCTAGAGTTTTCCCACCTCGTCCCGAAGTGGTGTGTTTCAACGGCGCGTTGACGGCTGCTGGCCACCCGCGTGTCCGTGCCGTACAGCAAGGGAGCATTGTGCGACTCGTCGAACTCAGCGTCACCAACTTCCGCTCGCTGGGCGACGTCCAGGGCATCCCGATCCACAAACAGACCATCCTGACGGGGCACAACGACTGCGGGAAGACAGCGACTCTGGACGCCATCGCTTTCCTGCTCGGCGAGCGCCCTCTCGCGGACAGTGACATCTCTCAGTTTGCCGAGAGTGAACCCGCGCGCGCTGCCCTGCCATCGGACGAGGACGCCGCGGAGCCGATCGCGGTGACGGTGGAAGGGCGGTTCGACCTGTCCGACGCCGAGAAGAAGGCCTTGGGTCTCACCTCTTCCATCCAGGTGCGCCGTCGGCACGTGGAAGGCGAAGGCGTCTCGCTTGAGTGGCTGACGCAGGTGCCGCAGAACCCCGCGCTACGGAACATCTCCTCCCTGAAGGCGCCCGAGCTCCGCAGCCTCGCCTCCGATGTAGGCGTCAAGTTGCGTGAGGGCCAGCCGAACGTCAAAGCGAGCTGGACCGAGGTTCTCGAGGAGCATGCGGCCTCAGCCCCGACGGTTGCCGGTTGGGCGCAGGCGCCCGAGCACGTCGTCAGCGCCCTGCCTCAGCTCCTCTATTTCCGGGGCGATGCTGCGGAGACTCCCGACACCGTGGTCCGCAGCATCCTGACGGCGAAGTTGCGCGAGTACACCCTGCGCGAGGAGACCCGGCAGAAGATCACCGATCTGGAGACCGATTTTTCCGGCCTGCTCAAGGACGATGCCGCCCGCCTGCAGAAATTGGTCGAGGATCGATGCGGCTTCGACTCCTTCTCGCTGGAGCCGACCGTGCAGTTCCGGCCGACTGTCAGTGGCGTCTCAATGACCGCTGCGGCACCGGGTCAGCGGGCCGTGTCACTGGCTGCGGCCGGGGCCGGCCGGTCCCGCCGGATTTCGCTGGCGCTCTGGGAGGCCAGCCAGCAGCTTCTGTCGGAAGCAGCGGAGGACGGCGTCACAGGCGGTGTGATCATCGCTTATGACGAGCCCGACACGCACCTCGACTATGAGCACCAGCGTCGCATCATGGACATGATCAAGGTGTCGGCGTCCGCCGCTCAATCCACCGTGATCGTTGCCACCCATTCCCTGAACCTGATCGACGGTGTCGACATCCAGGACATCGTGCATCTCAATAGCAGGGACGGACGAGCCTACGTACAGTCGCTCGGCGCAGAGGACACCGACGAGGACACCCGGCGCTTTCTGTCGAACATGGCGGTTTCCCTGGGCTTCCGCAACAGTGTCCTCCTACACGAACGGTGTTTCGTCGGTGTCGAGGGCCCCACCGAGTACGCGGCTCTGCCGGCACTGTTCAAGCTGGCGTTCGGCTACCCGATCCAGTCCGCGGGCATCGCACTGTGGGACTGCGGGGGCAACGACGGCGCCCTCAACTTCGCCAAATTCCTCAAGAAGCACAAGCGCACCGTCGTGTTCCTGGTCGACGGCGACTCTATCCGCGACAAGGAAAAGGAGTTCAGCCTCAATCGTTTGGAGAAGTACGGTTTCGCCGAGAAAGACTGCCTCTTCCTCGGAGACCCGAACGAACTGGAGGACGTCTTCAGCGACGATCAGTGGGCCGACACCATGAACGCCGAATGGCCTCGCAAGGACGAGCAGCAGTGGACACCCAAGGATGTCGCAGACCTGCGCAGCAGCGGCAAGTTCAGCAAGTCGCTTCACAGCCTGCTGTACCAGCACTCCGAGCAGGCTCCGCGTAAGAAGGAGAGCATGGTCGTCGAGTTGACTCGCCGGCTGCGCAAGCCCTCCGACGTCCCGCCCGCGCTAGTGAAGTCGTTCGAGGATGCAATCAAGGTAGCCCGTGAAGCCGGACTGGCCTACTGGCCCGAGGAAAGCTGAGTCAGGCGCAGTGCACGGCGGGCTCGCATCCGGCTCAGACGCTGCTCTCGGGTGGGCTCCTCCCATGAGTGCACACCCACAGACGACGCCCAGCGCCGACCATGCCGGCTCTTCTCCTCACCGCACCACCGGCATCCAGACGGCGCAGGGGGGCCTGAATGGCGAACACGGACAGCCATAGCATGCACCTCAGTACTCTCCGCTCGTTGTGCCGGTGACCTACTCAAAGAGTCCCACGCAGCACTGACAATCGGCAGAGCGGGAGCAGAACCCCAGCAAGCTGGTACCGCCCGGAAACAACCAGGCCCCCGCGCGACGCCTCCAGACCGTATGCCGCAGACCGAACACCGCTCCCCTGCGAGATCAGTAGTCGATGTCGGTGAACTCGACCTCAAGCTGTTCAGCACCGTTCCCGTGGTCCTTGAAGGACACCTCCTGGATACCCTCAGCAATGACCTCATATGTGATCTGAGCAGCGTTGCCCCCGCTGGGCGTCGAATGGGCGCCGGGCGTACTCGGCCGACAGGCGGACGGTGATGCGGCGCAGACGTCCGTCGTCGGTGGTGCCGACGGACGTGATGCAGCCGAAGCGAGCGCGGGCCTCCCCGGTGCTCCCGTTACGGGTCACAGCCTGCTTGCGGCGCCGGTCGCGGACGCGGTGCTGCCAACGGAGCTCGAACCGCCACGTCGACACGGCCAGCGATGGCCCTGGACGGCTGTTTGCGCTCACCGGTGCGGTAGCGCTCCACAGACCGCTGAGTGATCCCGAGTTTCTGGGCCACGGCCTCGGTCGTCTTCAGCGGCTTCAGCAGGAAGTCCGATCCGCCCTATTGAGGGTCTTGGGCGGCTCGTGGGTGAAGACACGGCCGCCGGCCGATCAACGCAGGGCGGTGAGGTGGCCTCGCCTTGTGTCTGACGGTCAGCTTCCCGGAGGAGCTTCGGTGCCGTTGCCTGCCCTCACCGGGTTCTGCCATTGCCCACAGCGCTGCCGGCGGCCCCGCGCATGTCCTATACGTCGTCGAAGCTGGGCTGACTCCATGGCTGGTCGGGGGGTGGGCCTTGGGCGCCGAGGAGCTGGGTGATCTTCTCGGCTTCGTCGCTTGAGAGATCAGAGAGCAAGCGTGTCGTTGTGCCGAGGAGGGCGTCCAGCGGTACCTGGGTACGTGCGCCGCGAGCGCTGGCGATGCCGGTGCCGAACAGGCACTGGAGAGTCTCGCCGGAAGGGATGCGGGCATCGGCTTCGATGACTCCCTCGGCCTGTCCCAGCGCGTCGCTGATGCCGTCGAGTTGGGCGTCGTGGGAGATGTCGTCTCCGGGGCCGCCGTATCCGACGTGGCGGTCCGTGACGACCATGCGAAGAGAGGTCAACGGGATACCGAAGCGGTCGGCCCTGTTCCTCACCTCGTCGAGGCGGGGCAGATCGTGCTCCTGTCCCTGCGGGAGCTGGCGCCGGGACTGGGCAACGAGCACATGGAAACGCGGGGTCTGCAGGATCAGCTGGCCGGCCTTCACTGCCCAGCGCCACGGGCTGATGTCCGCGTCAGCCATGCCAGGCACGATCATGCAGACGCGGCTGGTCCAGAGCTGGATCGCCTCACGCATCAGGTGCTGAAGGTTGCCGGTGCCGGCGGCCGGGGTGCGCAGCAGGATAGGGAGGCTGATCATGCGGACGACCCGGTTCCAGAATGCGGAGTCGGTGATGTCCTCGGATTCCAGCAGGTACATCAGGGCCGTCTCGTCGAGATGGCCGACGCCTCGCTGGGGCGCTGGGAAGCTGGCGAGCGTGGATCCGCCGCCCTGCCAGAGCGCGGCGAGGAAGGTTGACATCCGGTCGGCGACGTCGGTGGTCATCCGTGCGGTGAGGGCGTTGACGGCGTCGCGGGTGGGAACGCGTTCTCCCGCACGGGCGGCCTCGGCTCCCTGAACGACCGTGTTCAGGAACTTCTCGGTCGCCGCTTTGTCGAGGGTGCCGCGGCCGCCTTCGAGAACGGAGCGGGACACCAGACGGGGGATGCCGGGAGAGTCGTCGGCTGGTTGGAGTGCGCCGAGTGCGGAAGCGTCGAGGAGCAGCGCGGTGCTGCTGCCGGGCAGCGAAGGAAAATCTCCTTGCTGCCGTTCGGTGGGCAGTTGACCGAGCGCCAGGAGCACCGGCCGATCGGCACGGGGAAGGCGCTGCAGGTCGTCCTCGAGCTCGCGCTGGTCGGATGTGGTGCGCAGGTAGATGAACCGGCGCGGTGTGCGGGGTCTGCCGGGCCATTCGAGGACCATGTCGGGGACATGGGTGTGGTTGAAGAACTCGGTCTTGGTGATGGTGGCACCGGGGTCCATGCGGCGCAGGTGGCGGGCGACGATGTCTTTGACCCGGGTGAACATCATCCGGTCGTCGGGCTCGTCCATGGCCTGGGAGATCGACTGTTCGACGAGGTTCACCACGAGCCCTCTCTGCGGGTGAGTTCGGCGGCGACGATGGCTGCCCAGTCCTTGAGCGGCAGGAGGGTTTCCTGCTTGTCCGAGAGCACGATCAGCCACAGGCGTGCGGCGACCGACTGGGCGAGTTCAACGTCCAGGAGTTTTCGGGCTTCCTCGGTGTCGCTGGTGCCGAAAACGCGGCTGCTGTGCTGAAGGACCGCGGTCTCCACCTGGCTGGGTGAGTTGAGGGTGGACCAGGAGTTCGCGCGGAAGGGTGCCCAGGTGATCCACATGAAGTGGTCGCTGAGGTGGTGCTGGGCCTGGGCTGCGACGTAGCACTTGGCGAGGAACTCGTCGAACTGGGTTCCCTGATCGCTGGGTTGTGCGTAGTTCTTGACCTCCGCGCAGAACATGTCGTTCTGGTAAGGGTCACCGCGCATGGCGCCACCCAGATCGAAGGAGAACGTCCGGCCTCCGTACGGCCAGGACAGTGTCAGCCGGCGGCCGCAGGACTCCGAGTCCGTGTTCGCGTACGCGCCGAAGATACGCATCGTGCCCTCGAGCCACTGCTTGGCTCTGCGGGCCCCCGAGAAGCCCTTCACCTGAGCATCTTCGCCAACCACCACGTGCGTAGCTTAGTGCGATCAGATCATCACGGTGCGCTTGAACGGGCCAATCCGCCGCCACACCGACGCCTGCAGTCCCTGAGGGAGACTCATGGCCCGGAGGAAGTAGACCGACCGAGGACCGGCCGGCTGCTGCGAAATCCCCCGCCCGGAGCGGTGAACACGAGACCGTGGTGGAGTGACTCATCTTCCCGGCCTATTGCGGACAGCTCCCCTGCAGGGGGAGACGACCTCGTCGCTGATCTGCCGCATCGCCAGCCGATATGGGATGGAAGCGAAGGTGCTGCGGGCCTGCTGGAAGTGGCGCAACTACCCGCCTGGGCACGAGGGCGGAGGCGCACGGGCCGACGCCGAGGTGCTGCTGAACGCAGCCGGACGCCAGCTCCTGGCGGGCATGTGCGGCGGGGAGGAGGACGTGCTGGCAAGGGCGTTGCCGTCCTGGGAGGAAGGGGACACCAAGCTACGCGCCCAGGATGGCGATCCGGTGGGGCTGTGGCGGATCGGTGGCGCGGTGGTCGGTCCGGTGGCGTTCGGCTGCCGACTGTGCACGGCCCGGCGCACGGGGACTGCTCTCCGGGCGGTGCGGTACGCGCCGCGGTGGGAGCGGGTGTGCGTGCGGCACGGACGGTGGCTGCTGGACGCGGACGCCAACCAGCCGCTGGAGCACCTCGACCTGCGCGACCTGCCGGAGGTGGTGGCGGCGCAGCGGCGGTGGCCCTCGGTGGCGCGGCGGGCGGTGCGGGCCGGTGCGGAGCCGGAGAGGGTGTTCGCTCTGGGTTATGCGGTAGTGGCCCGGTGGTGGGAGCAGGCCCTGCACTGGGAGCGCGAGGCGGTCTGGCCGCGGCGGCTGCACCAGATCGCGGGCGGCAACGCCGGGACGGAGCTGGAGCGGTGGCGAATCGTGGGCCGGGACTCGGTCGTCTTCCCCGAGGTGGTGGCCGTCGCCGACGCGCTGCTGGACCCGGCCCTGGCCGAGCTGGCGTGGCAGGACAGCGGGGCCGGGCAGCCGCGGCCGCTGCCCGCCGACGGGGCGTTCTGCCGCCGGCTGGGCGAGCGGGTCGGGCGGGGGTGGCTGGGGCCGCTGGCCGCCACCGACTACGGCGGCCCGCTGACCTCGTGGATGGGCGCCGTCATCCGCATCCGCCGCGGCGCCGGGGGCCCGCCTGGGTACGGCAACGATCCGTGGTGGCTGAGGCAGGAGCACCAGCCCGCGTCCATGGCCGCCCAGCTGCGTGTCCTGTCCAAGGAACGCAGCGCGCCCGGCTCGGGCACCACGTGGCGCTCTGCGGTGCCGGCCGAGCAGCGGGCACGGATCACCAGCCTGGTCAACGACGCCGAAGAGCAGCTGACCCAGCTGCGCGGTGCCCAGTACGGCAAGACCGCCGACGCCGCTCAGCAGTTGCTGGGCAACCTCGGCCATGCCGCCACGCTGATCGAGCAGGCCGTACGGGAGACCGCTGCGGCAGCCCTCGGGGCCGGGATGGCTCTGGAGGATCTGGCGCACTGGGCCCGCCTGCCGACCGATGTCCTGGCCGAGGCTCTCCCGGACCACCGCAAAAGGCAGCCGGAAAAGAGCGGTGAGCGGGTGTCAGGAGGCAGGCAGGGTGTGCACGGACCGTGATCCGCAGGGCATACCTCATCGCCCAGCACTCGTGATCAAAATCTGTGAAGCCGCCCGCCAGCGAGGCGGGACGGGCTTGACTGGGGCGCGTGGGCAGCAAGGACGCAGCGGCCGCATCAGGCGGCCGCTCACAGCACATGCAGACGGACACCGGATCCGAGTGGGAGGCGGTCTTTGTCGACCCCGTCGGGCAGGTGGTGCAGCAGCGGTGGGCGGACGCGGTTCTCGCGGTGGCCTTCGAGGATCTGGAGCCGGTTTCGGCGTTCCCGGTGGTGCCAGGGCGGCGGTGGGGGCCCGGACAGTGGTGGTCGGCCACGACCGGCCGGCATGTGGCCTGCGGGTCGGCCGCGATGCGGGCGCAGCTGATGGTGCTGGACCGCGATCCTGAGGTGGTCGGCCTGGCAGGGCGGCCGGTCCGTCTGCTGTGGCGGGACGCGCGCGGCCAGGTGCGCTCGTGGGTGCCGCAGCTCTTCGCCCGCCACCGCGACGGCACCGCAGTGCTGGCCGACTGCCCCAGCCATCCGGAGGCCGGCGGAGAGCGGGCGCAGCGGGCTGCGAGGGTCCTGGAGGAGGCGTGCGTGCAGGCTGGCTGGAGCTACCGGCGCCTTGAGCCGCTGGAAAAGACCCTGGCTGCGAACCTGAAATGGCTGGCTGGCTACCGCCACCCCCGCAACGCCGGCCGTCCCCCTCTCGCGGCCGCCGTCCGTGAGGCGTTCACACAGCCGCGGCCGCTGATCGAGGGCACCGAAGCGGCGGGCGACCCGATCGAAGTCCTGCCCGCCGTCTTCCACGCCCTGTGGCACGGACACCTCACCACGCCCCTGGACATACCGCTGCACGAGCGGGTCCTCGTCAGCACCGGCGCCGGCGCTGCGAACGGCCGCAGCGGCCCGGGCAGCGGGAACGGGCGGTGAGCGGGCGGCGTGGCGGGCGGCCGGTGCTGCAGGTCGGAGCACACGTCCGCTTCCGTGACAGCACCTGGCAGGTCATCGCTGTGGCGGGGCAGCAGGTCCACCTCGCCGGTGAGACAGGAGGAGACGAGACGGTCGTGGCCTGGCATCTGTTCGCCGACCCGTCCTTCACCATCGTGGGCGCCGAGACGCCCCAGGCCGTGACGCAGTGGGGTCTGGTCGAAACCGCGCCCGAGGGCGCGCGACGCAAGGCGCTGGCCTGGCAGCGGCACATCCGCGAGGTGGAGTCCGGCCTGCCCGGCGGGCCGGACAGCGGCGGGGTGCCCCGGCCCGAGTACGACCCCGACCGGTTCACGCTCGCGCAGCGCGAGGAGGCCAAGGCCGCGGAGCTGACCGCGATCGGCTTCGGACCTGTCTCCCGGACCACGGTGCAGCGCATGCGCCTGGCCTACCGCAAACAGGGCTTGTGGGGGCTGGTCGACCACCGCACCACCCGCCGCCCCAGCCCGACCGGGCGCACCGACGAACGCGTCATCGCCGCCATCGAGGAAGCGCTGCGCCGCCAGCGAGGCCGCTCCAAAGGCACCGTCAAGGGCCTGATGCCCCTGGTCACGCAGATCCTTACCGACCGGTACGGCCGCGGCACGGTGACCATGCCCTCCCAGGCCACCTTCTACCGGCTCGTCCACCAACTCGCCGGTCCCGCCGAACACCCCCACCGCCCCGCCCGCACTCTGCCCTCCCCGGCCGGCAGGCGGGCGTTCACTCCGACCGTGGCGCTGCGGCCGGGCGAGCAGGTGCAGGTCGACACCACGCGGCTGGACGTCCTGGCCGTCTTCGACGACGGCACCACCGGCCGGCCCGAACTCACCATCGCCGTCGACGTGGCAACCCGCGCCATCCTCGCCGCCGTCCTGCGCCCCGCCGGCACCAAGGCCGTCGACGCCGCCCTGCTGCTCGCCGAGATGGCCGTCCCGCACCCCGCCCGCCCCACCTGGCCCGACGCGCTGCGCCTCGCCCACACCCAACTCCCTCAGCTACAGCGGATGATGGGTCTGGACGAACGCCTTCAGGGCGCAGCCGCCCGGCCGGTCGTGGTGCCCGAGACGATCGTCGTCGACCGGGGCAAGATCTACCTGTCCACGGCGTTCAGCGCCGCCTGCGAGAGTCTCGGCATCAGCGTCCAGCCCACCCCGCCCCACGCCCCCGCCGCCAAAGGCATCGTCGAGCGCACCTTCGGCACCATCAACGCCCTGCTGTGCCAGCACCTGCCCGGCTACACCGGCTCCGACGTCACCCGCCGCGGACCCGACGCCGAAACCGAGGCCTGCTTCAGCGTCGCCCAGCTGCAGGGCCTGCTCGACGAATGGTTGATCCACTACCACCACCGCCCCCACGAAGGCCTGCGCCACCCCACCCTGCCCAAGAAGGCCCTCACCCCGAACCAGATGTGGGCCGCCCTCATCGCCGTCGCCGGCCACGTGCCCCTCCCCCTCAGCGGCAGCGACTACCTCGAACTGCTACCGGTGCGCTGGCAGGCCATCACCGAACGCGGCATCCGCATCGACCACCGCACCTACGACGCGGACGTCCTCGCCCCCTACCGCGGCCAGCCCTCCCCCGTCACCGCGCGCGGCGGCAAATGGGAAGTCCACACCAACCCCCACGACGCCCGCCAGGTCTGGATCCGCCTGCCCGACGGACACCTGTCAGAGATCCCGTGGATCCACCGCGACCACATCCACGAGCCGTTCAACAGCGCCACCTGGCAGCACATCAAAACCATCACCACCCGCCACGGCGACCGCGACACCCACGAAGCCGACCTCGCCGACGCCCTCGACCAGCTCATGCGCCGCGCCCAGACCAGCACCGCCACCGCAGGCGAGCAACGCCTGATCACCCGCACCGCACCGCTGAAAACGCCCCCGCCGACGGCCGATCACCGCACGCCCCACACCCCGGGCCCTCAGGCCGACGGATGGGACGACGACAGTCTCGACGACCTCGACGACCTGCCTGACGACCCAGAGCAGGCTGACGGCGAGGAGGAAACCGTCGACAACGGCGACGCGCCCGTCCCGTACACCGGACTCGGCCTCTACGACCCCGCTCAGGAAGCCCTCAACTGGTGACCAGCCCCGCACGCAACCACCACGCCACCACCGACACCGAGCCCCTGCTGCCCGGCACGCACGCGGCAGAGCCGGAGTGGCCGATCACCACCTGGCAGGGCTGGCAGCACTTCGCCACCACCCCACCCCTCACCCCGCCCCAGCCCGGCGACGCACCCCGAAGCACGGAAGAACGCCTCGCCTACCACTCCGCGTTCGTCACCGTCCGCACCCCCGCCATCGACACCCTCGCCACCCAGGTCCGCACCCTCATGCTCCTCGGCCGCCACCAGCAGAACACCGCCCGGCCCTCACTGATCGTCACCGGCCCCGCCGCAGCCGGGAAAACCACCGCCCTCCTCGAAGTCGGACGCACCTGCCACCTCGCCCACACCCGCAAACACCCCGCCCCGCCCGGACGCGCCCACGAGCAGGTGCCGGTCGCGTACCTGCTGGTGCCGCCCGGCGCTACCGCGAAAACCCTCGCCATCGAATTCGCCCGCTACCTCGGCATCCCCGTCACCAACCGCATGACCCAGGCCCAGATCACCAGCGCCGTCTGCCACACCTACACCCAAGCCGGCGTCCGCCTGGTCCTCATCGACGAGATCCACCGCCTCAACCCGCGCACCACCACCGGCGCCGAAGCCGCCGACCTGCTGAAAGACCTCACCGAACGCATCAAAGCGACCTTCGTCTACAGCGGCATCGACGTCGCCGCCACACCCCTGTTCAGCGGCATACGCGGCGCCCAACTCGCCGGCCGCGCCAGCCTCATCACCTGCGGCCCTCTCCCCGCCCGCCACGGCATCCGCCGGCCCTTCACCGACCTCATCACCGACATGGAAACCGCCCTCGACCTGGCCCAGCACACACCCGGCTCACTCCCCCGCCACGCCACCTACCTCCACCAGCGCACTGCCGGCCGCATCGGAAGCCTCGCCCGCCTCATCCGCCAGGCAGCCATCACCGCCATCTGCGACGGCACCGAACGCATCACCAAAAAATCACTCGAAGCCATCCGGCTCGACCACCTCGCCGAAGAAGCAAGCCGCCCCCGAACCCGCCAACCGGCCAGAACGGCATGATGCGGACGTGAAGAAGAGTGCTGATACGCCCAATGACGAGGACTTCGCAGCCCTCTACGACCGGGCCTGGTACACCCTGATCCCCGCCCGCGCCGACTACCTGGCCGACGTCTCACCCCACTACGACGAGGTCCTCCACGACGTCGCGCAGCGCACCGAGCACACCGGCAGCCTCGGCAAGACGGACATCGCAGCCCTCGTCGTCTGGAAACGGCTCTCCGCACAAACCCGCTGGGTGACAGAACTGATGTCTCTGCCCGACACCCACGTACGAGCCGTCACCGAGCGAGCCGTCACCGCCGTCCGCGACACCAGCCTCGCCCGCTGTGAAGCCGCCCGCACCGGGCGCGGCATCATCGCCGAACTGCCCGGCTTCCGCACCGGCGACGCCCTCGCCTCAGCCGTCCTGACCGCGGCAGCACCCCAGCGGATGGCCGTCTACGACCGCCGCGTCCAACACGCCCTCGACACCCTCGGCCTCACTCTCACCCCCACACCGGGACGCTACGGCCGCTACCTCCAGCTCCTCGACGACCTCCTCCACCACGGCGGAGCACACGCCAACGGCTGGACCGCACGCGACATCGACACCGCCCTCTACTGGATGGGCGCCAACCCCCACACGCCAGCAACCCCCGACCCGGACCACACGACAAGCCGCTGAGCAGCACAAACCCGCACCAGCCCTTTAGACGCCGGACACCATCACCAACACCACACCACCGTTATCAACGAACCCCCAACAACCGCAGACCAGAAGCCTGGCCAGCACCGCCGAAGCACCCCAGGAAGCGCCTGCCCCCTTCTCAGAAAACCTCCAACACCCCAGCTCACACTCCACCCACCACACCAACTACGAACCCCGGAATCACAC
>NZ_JNXI01000046.1 GCF_000717055.1 Streptomyces iakyrus
GGCACACAGTGCACAGGCAGCACGCTCAGCCCCCACCCCCCGGCAGCGACCGCCGCCTCCAGCACCCCCGCCTCGGGCACGGCCACCAGCCGCACCATGGCCCACCACCACAGCGCCCCCAGCCCCAGCGCGACCCCGCGGACCCCCCAGTGCCGGCTCCCCCGGCGCACTATCCCCGCCATGGCCGCCACCTCCAGCCCGACGCTATGCAGCCACCCGGACCAGCAGACAGGGCGCACCACGGGCACACGGGCGCACCGCACGCACCGTCCGGGCAGCGCACGCCACTCAGGCCGCGCACACCGCACAGGCGGCGCACGCACCCACGACGCACCAGCCCCGCAGCGCTCACCGGCCTCGTAGCGCTCCACCGCCCGGCACCGCGCACCCCAGCGACCCCACACACCCGCCCCACACCGCGCAACCCTTCGCACCGCATGGGCATGGATGCCGGAGACCGCGACACAGTAGGAAAACTCGCGCCCGGCGCGCGTCGAGGCGCGTCCGCGTCACCCGCTCCCGCGCTCTCTTCCGTCACCCGTTCTCGGCCTGGAACATCCAGTGATGCTTCTCCAGGTCCGCTGTGATCCCGATGAAGATGTCCTGGCTCACCGGATCCGGCTCACCGGTCGCCTCGACCCGCTCCCGCATCCGCGCGATCACCGCACCCAGCGCGTCGACGAGCGTCCCCACGGCGGTCGTGTCGTCGACCCAGCCTTCGGGAGTCACTCCGATCCCGCTGCCGACGGCCACGGTCGCGGCACGCCCGTCAGGGGAGATACCAAGGGCCGCGGCGCGCTCGGCCACGGTGTCGGAGTACTTCCGCGCGATGTCGACGACCTCGTCGAGCTGGAGATGCACGGAGCGGAAGCGCTGCCCCACCACGTTCCAGTGGATCTGCTTCGCCACGAGGGCGAGATCCACCAGGTCCACCAGGGCACCTTGCAGCGCCTCGGACACGGTCTTCAGGCTCGCGTCCGACAACGGGCTCTTCACGACGTACATCCGCACCTCCGAGGACTGCCCCCGCCATCCCCTCAACGATGACCGCCGCACGCCCCACCGGCAAACGCACACATATCAGACACCGCCTGCGCGAGACGGCGACAGCCGGCCCGGGGCAAGCGAAAACCCCGGGCGCACCCCTCCGGATCCTCCGGAGAGGCCCGGCCGGGGCCTCGATCATGCCGTGTGAGGGCAGAGCCTCACGCGGCGACGACGTCCACCGCTTCGGCAGGCGCCTTGATGGTCACCCGTTCCGGTGGCACACCGGTCACCGACACGGAACCCAGCATCGAGCGAACCGGCGTGGGTACAGGCTCGCTGGGGGTGGCCGCTGCAGACTGGGCCAGCTCGGCGAGGGCGAGCTCGTCGCTCACTTCCCGCATGAGTTCGGACATCCGTACGTCCAGCGCGTCGCAGATGGCGGAGAGCAGCTCGGAGGAAGCCTCCTTCTGCCCCCGCTCCACCTCGGAGAGATAGCCGAGTGAGACTCGGGCGGACGAGGAGACTTCGCGCAGAGTACGGCCCTGGCGCTGGCGCTGCCGACGCAGCACGTCACCCAGCAGGCGACGGAGCAGAATCATCGGTGGCTCCCTCCTCGGACCGCGTAGCCGCATCCATTACGCCCCACCGTACCGCCTTGCGCCGCGGCCGTGCGGGGAGCGATGTCGTGTTCACTCAGGGCTGCAAACATCAAAACCCCCCGTTCCGTTCCGTATCCTGTGCCCGCTCATTCCCAGTCTGTTCGCTCGCAAGCTCCTTCAGAAGCAGTGCGAGTACGCTCCGTACACTCTCTCTACGAATTTCCGCGCGGTGGCCGTTCAACCGCAGAGCCTCCACTTTTCCGCCGCCGGCAGAACCGGAATCGGCTCGGGCCGGTCCGTCCACGGCGACGAAAACCGTGCCCACGGCCTGTCCGTCCTGCGGCTCGGGACCCGCGACACCGGTGGTCGCGATGCCCCAGTCGGTGCCGAGCGCCTTGCGTACACCCGCCGCCATCTCGGCCGCGACCTGCGGATCTACGGCTCCACGCGCCGCCAGCAGGGCAGCGTCGACACCGAGCAGGCGGTGCTTCAGGTCGGTGGCGTAGGCGGTCACCGAGCCCCGGAAGACCTTGGAAGCCCCGGGGACGGATGTGAGGTCCGCCGCAACGAGGCCACCGGTCAGCGACTCCGCGACAGCGAGCGTCTCGCCCTTCACCGTGAGTAGTCGCACCACGTCGGTGGCCGTGGAACTCACGCTTCCTTCTCCTCCAACGCAGCCTTGCGCTCGGCGATTCCCTGCCTGCGCAGCACAATGGCCTGTTTCACATAGTCGAGCCCGGTCACCACGGTCAGCACGACCGCCGCGGCCATCACCCACCACCTCAGAGTGGCCAGCCACCCCGTCAGCGCCAGCACGTACATACCGACGGCCACGCCCTGGGTGAGGGTCTTCAGCTTGCCCCCACGGCTGGCGGGGATCACGCCGTACCGGATGACCCAGAAACGCAGCAGGGTGACGCCGAGTTCCCGGCCGAGGATGACACCGGTCACCCACCAGGGCAGATCACCGAGGGCGGACAGACAGACGAGCGCCGCCCCCATGATCGCCTTGTCGGCGATGGGGTCGGCGATCTTCCCGAAGTCCGTGACCAGGTTGTACGTGCGCGCCAGGTGACCGTCGAACAGGTCGGTGATCATGGCGATGGCGAAGGCGGCCCAGGCGAAGGCCCGCCATGCCGGGTCGTAGCCGCCGTCGGCGAGCATCAGCGCGACGAAGGCCGGTACGAGGACCAGCCGGAGCATGGTCAGGAGGTTGGCGATGTTCCAGACGCTGGCCTGGTCGACGGCCGCGGCAGCGATCTTCCCGCCCCGCGGGGTCTTCCCTTCGCCCTGCACGTCGAGGCCACCGTCCTCGCCGGGCACGGCCGCGCCGGCACCGGGCACCGCCCCGGCAGTCCCGCCGTCACCCACACCGGCCGAGGCTTTGGACGCCCCGCCCTCGCCCGACCGCATGGCCGGGGCAGCGGGCGTCACGGCGGCCGCACCGGCCGCCGCCCTCCTCGCGCCGGAGGCGCCTCCCGCCGCGGATGCCGGGACACCGGTCATCTGCCCGCCTCCTCACTCCACGCAGGCGACGTGAGCGAGCCCTGCAGCGGCTCGGCCACCAGGTCGACACCTTCCGTACCGACCACCTTCGCCTCGACCATACGGCCGACGCGCAGACCCGCGCCGCTCGTGAGGAGCACCTGGCCGTCCGTCTCCGGCGCCTGGTGCTCCGCACGGCCGTACACGCCGTCCTCGTCGACGGACTCGACGAGGACCCGCACGCTCTGGCCGACGCGGTCCTCGGCCCGCTGCGAGACGAGTTCCTCGGCCAGTCGCGAGATGTGGGCCAGCCGCTCGGCGACGACGTCCTCGTCGAGCTTGTTCTCGTAGGTCGCCGCCTCGGTGCCCTCTTCGTCGGAGTAGCCGAAGACGCCGATGGCGTCGAGCCGCGCGCCGTTCAGGAACCGCTCCAGCTCGGCGAGGTCGGCCTCGCTCTCGCCGGGGAAGCCGACGATGAAGTTGGAGCGGACACCGGCCTCGGGCGCCTTGCTGCGGATGGTGTCGAGCAGTTCCAGGAACCGGTCGGTGTCGCCGAAGCGGCGCATCGCGCGCAGCACGCCGGGCGCGGAGTGCTGGAAGGACAGGTCGAAGTAGGGCGCGATCTTCGGGGTCGAGGTGAGCACGTCGATGAGGCCGGGCCGCATCTCGGCGGGCTGGAGGTAGCTGACGCGCACCCGCTCGATGCCGTCGACGTCGGCGAGCTCGGGCAGCAGGGATTCCAGGAGGCGGATGTCGCCCAGGTCCTTGCCGTAGGAGGTGTTGTTCTCGGAGACCAGCATGATCTCCTTCACGCCCTGCTCGGCCAGCCACCGCGTCTCGTTCAGCACGTCGCTGGGGCGGCGGGAGATGAAGGAGCCACGGAAGGACGGGATGGCGCAGAACGAGCAGCGCCGGTCGCAGCCGGAGGCGAGCTTGACGGAGGCGACCGGGGAGCCGTCCAGGCGGCGGCGCAGGGGCGCGCGCGGGCCGGAGGCCGGGGCGAGACCCTCCGGAAGATCCGCCGGCGCGACGGCGGGCTCGGCCGGGCCGTGCCCGGGCAGCGCGACGTCGGCAGCCGACTCCTGGCGCTCCGCCGGGCTGATGGGCAGCAGCTTGCGCCGGTCGCGCGGGGTGTGCGAGGCGTGGATGCCGCCGTTGAGGATGGTCTGCAGGCGGTCCGAGATGTCCGAGTAGTCGTCGAAACCGAGCACGCCGTCGGCCTCGGGGAGGGCTTCGGCGAGTTCCTTGCCGTACCGCTCGGCCATGCAGCCCACCGCCACGACGGCCTGGGTTCTGCCGTGCCCCTTGAGGTCGTTGGCTTCGAGGAGGGCGTCGACGGAGTCCTTCTTGGCGGCTTCGACGAAGCCGCAGGTGTTCACGACGGCGACGTCCGCGTTCTCGGCGTCCTCCACGAGCTGCCAGCCGTCCGCCTCCAAACGGCCTGCGAGCTCCTCCGAGTCCACCTCGTTACGGGCGCAGCCAAGGGTGACGAGTGCGACGGTACGGCGTTCAGGCATGGGCTCAAGACTACTTCGTCCCGCTGACACCCCACGTCGACGGGGTTGGCCGTTTCCAGGCCAACCCCGTACGAACTGGACGTTTCGGTCCGGTCACCCGGCTTCGGGGTCGCCCTTCGTGTACGTCAGGCGCTCCACGGACCCCGGCTGGAAGTTCTCCTCGATCTTCTTGCCGTTGACGAAGAGGTCGATCGCGCCGGCGTCTCCGAGGACGAGGTGGACCTTCGAGCTGTCCTGGAAGGTCTTGGTGTCGCCCTGCTTGAGAACGCCGTCGAAGATCATCCGGCCGTTGTGGTCCTTGGCGGCGATCCAGCTGCGGCCGTCGGCGGCGGCCACCCGGACCGTCACCTTGTCCTGCGGCGCGGCCGCGATGGCACTGTCGGACGGCTCGGGCTCGGGGTCGGCGGGCTTCTTGGTCTTGGTGGTCGGGGAGGCGGAGTCGCCGGGCGTGGAGCCCTCGGCCACGTTCGCCTCGGTGCTGCCGTCGTCGCCGCCCTGGAACATCGTGAAACCGACGAAACCGATCACGGCGACGATCGCCGCGACCATGGCCGCGGTCCAGTTGGGCCCCCGCCGCTCCGGACGGATGCGTTCCGCCTCGAAGAGAGGAGCTGCCGGGGTCGGTGCCGGACGCCCCCCGTGCTCGTCGCCGTACTGGGCGAGCAGGGGCCCGGGGTCGAGGTGGACGGCCTTGGCCAGGGTCCTGATGTGCCCACGGGCGTAGACGTCCCCGCCGCAGGCGGAGAAGTCGTCCGCCTCGATCGCGTGCACGATGTTCATACGGACCCGGGTGGCGCTACTGACGTCGTCGACGGTCAGCCCGGCGGCGATACGAGCCTGCTGCAGGGCACGGCCGATCGAGGGGCGGGCTTCCTCGCGGTCTGCTTCGACGTGCTCGTTTTCGAACGGACGCTCGTCTTCAGGGGAGTTGCCGATGGACACGGGGGCGCCTTTCGAGCGTGTAGCCGCCTGTGCTGGAAGTTCAGTCTAGGGGGGTACCAAAAGGGTGGGGCAACCGGGCGGTGTCACTTTGTACGCCATCGGAATGGCCCGACATTCCGATGGTGGGCTCGCTGGTTGTCGCTTCCCTCAACTTGACGTACGCCGCAGGGAAACGGTTGCTCGATGATCCCTTACGGGTGAGTCACGATCCGGACACCCGTTTGCCGTAACGCCCCGCGAGGCGATCACCGTGTCCCGTTTCCCTACCCTTCAGACTCCCCCCGGATCAGGGCGAGCACGCCATCCAGCTCGTCAGGCTTCACAAGAACGTCACGAGCCTTCGAACCCTCGCTCGGTCCGACGATGTTCCGGGACTCCATCAGGTCCATCAGCCGCCCGGCCTTGGCGAAGCCGACGCGCAGTTTGCGCTGGAGCATGGACGTCGACCCGAACTGCGTGGAGACGACCAGTTCGGCCGCCTGGCACAGCAGGTCGAGGTCGTCGCCGATGTCCTCGTCGATCTCCTTCTTCTGCTTGGTGCCCACGACGACGTCGTCCCGGAAGACCGGCGTCATCTGGTCCTTGCAGTGCCGGACGACGCCCGCGATCTCCTCCTCGGTGACGAACGCGCCCTGCATACGGGTGGGCTTGTTGGCCCCCATCGGAAGGAACAGCCCGTCGCCCTTGCCGATGAGCTTCTCGGCGCCCGGCTGGTCGAGGATGACCCGCGAGTCGGCCAGCGAGGACGTGGCGAACGCCAGCCGGGACGGCACGTTCGCCTTGATCAGACCGGTGACGACGTCCACCGACGGCCGCTGCGTGGCGAGGACCAGGTGGATGCCGGCCGCGCGTGCGAGCTGGGTGATGCGCACGATCGCGTCCTCGACGTCCCGCGGTGCGACCATCATCAGGTCGGCGAGCTCGTCGACGATGACCAGCAGGTACGGGTACGGCTGGAGCTCGCGCTCACTGCCCTCGGGCGGTTTGACCTTGCCCTCGCGCACGGCCTTGTTGAAGTCGTCGATGTGCCGGTAGCCGTAGGCCGCCAGGTCGTCGTAGCGCAGGTCCATCTCGCGTACGACCCACTGGAGCGCCTCGGCGGCCCGCTTGGGGTTGGTGATGATCGGCGTGATCAGGTGCGGGATGCCCTCGTACGCGGTGAGTTCGACCCGCTTGGGGTCGACCAGGATCATCCGCACGTCCTCGGGGGTCGCCCGCATCATCACCGAGGTGATCAGGCAGTTGATGCAGGACGACTTGCCGGAGCCGGTGGCGCCGGCGACCAGCATGTGCGGCATCTTCGCCAGCGAGTGCATGACGTAGCCGCCCTCGACGTCCTTACCGAAGGCGACCAGCATCGGGTCGTCGTCCTCGGCGGACTCCGCCAGACGCAGTACGTCTCCGAGGTTGACCATCTCCCGGTCGGTGTTGGGGATCTCGATGCCAACCGCGGACTTGCCGGGGATCGGGCTGATGATCCGCACGTCCGGGCTGGCGACGGCGTAGGCGATGTTCTTGGTCAGCGCGGTGATCCGCTCGACCTTCACGGCGGGGCCGAGCTCGACCTCGTAGCGCGTGACCGTCGGCCCGCGGGTGAAGCCGGTGACGCTGGCGTCCACCTTGAACTCGGTGAAGACCGTCGTCAGCGACTCGACGATGAGGTCGTTGGCGGCGCTGCGCGCCTTGCCCGGGCCGCCGCGCTCCAGCAGGTCGAGCGACGGCAGGGAGTACGTGATGTCGCCGGAGAGCTGGAGCTGCTCCGCGCGCGGGGGCAGGTCGCGCGGTTCGGCAGGGGGTGCCTTGGTGAGGTCGCGGACGCCCGCCCTCGGCTTCTGCGGCTCGGGCTCGTCCTGCTCGGGCCTTTCCTGCTTGGCCTTGTCCTGCTGGGGGCGTGCGGCCGGGACGGGCGTCGGGGTGGTCGCCTCGTGGTCCCCTGCCCGTACGCCCTGGGTGAGGTCGGCGACGACCGGCGAGGGCGGCATGCCGTGCAGCACGGCACCGTCGAGCGCTGCGGCGGCCGCCGCAGCGACGTCCACGGCGTCCCTGCGCCGGTCCATGTCGGGTTGCGGCACCGCCGAGCGGCGAGGACGGCCACGGCGCCGGGTGAGGGCTTCTTCCTCGGCAGTGTCCGGGTCGTACGCCGCGGGCGCCGGCCCGCGTCGGCCGCGCGGGCGCGCGGGCAGCGCCTCGCGCCACTGCTCCTCGTAGCGCTCGTCGTCCTCGGCGAAGACGAACTCGTCCTCGGCCGGGTCGCGCAGGATCCCGAGACGCACCCCGAGCAGCCGCAGCCGCTGCGGAATGGCGTTGACCGGGGTGGCCGTGACGACCAGCAGCCCGAAGACGGTCAGCAGCGCCAGCAGCGGCACGGCGAGCACGTCGCCCATGGCGTACGACAGCGGCGTCGCCATGGCCCAGCCGATGAGACCGCCGGCGTCCCTTATGGCCTGCATGCCGTCGCCACGCGCGGGTGAGCCGCACGCGATGTGGACCTGGCCGAGCACGCCGATGACGAGCGCGGACAGGCCGATGACGATGCGTCCGTTGGCCTCGGGCTTCTCCGGGTGACGGATGAACCGCACGGCGATGACGGCGAGGAGTATCGGCACGAGCAGGTCGAGCCGGCCGAAGGCGCCGGTCACCAGGATCTCGACGAGGTCGCCCACGGGGCCCTTGAGATCGGCCCAGGTGCCCGCGGCGACGATCAGCGCGATACCGAGCAGCAGCAGGGCGACGCCGTCCTTGCGGTGGGCCGGGTCGAGGTTCTTCGCGCCCTGCCCTATGCCGCGGAACACGGCGCCGACGGCGTGCGCCACACCGAGCCAGACGGCCCGCACGAGCCGGTAGATGCCGCCGGTGGGACTGGGGGCCGGTTTGGGCGCGACCTTCTTGGCCGCGGCCTTCCGGGCGGGCGCCTTCTTCGCGGGAGCCTTCTTGGCGGCGGCCTTCTTCGCCGGAGCCTTCGCGGCCGCCTTCTTCGCGGGCGGCGGCTTCTTGGCTGCGGAGGGACGTGAGGCCATGGGTGTGAGGTTACCGGGGGAGACGACAGGGGACACGCGTGTCCACCGCTTCACCCGTTCGTGTCGCTCCGGGAGAGGCACGAAACTGACGCGCGGTCACCGGTGGACAATCCCGCCTGCGCACGCGTCAGTTCTGCGAGGACACCGAGGACGTGCTCCCGGTGCCCGGCTCCAGCGCGTCCAGCGCCCGCCGCAACCCCGTGAGCTTGCGCTCCAGATGAGCCGCCGTGGCCACCGCGGCGGCGTCCGTCGACTCGTCGTTGAGCTGCTTGGTCAGCGCTTCGGCCTGCTCCTCGACGGCCGCGAGCCGTGCGGAGAGCTCAGCGAGCAGCCCGGCCGACTCCTTGGCCTCGCCGCCCGCGTCCTTGCCGTTGCCCTCCAACTGGAGCCGCAGCAGCGACGCCTGCTCCCGCAGCTGGCAGTTCTTCATGTACAGCTCGACGAAGACGGAGACCTTCGCCCGCAGCACCCACGGGTCGAACGGCTTGGAGATGTAGTCCACCGCGCCCGCCGCGTAGCCCCGGAAGGTGTGGTGCGGGCCGTGGTTGATCGCCGTGAGGAAGATGATCGGGATGTCCCGCGTCCGCTCGCGGCGCTTGATGTGCGCGGCCGTCTCGAAGCCGTCCATACCCGGCATCTGGACGTCCAGCAGGATGACCGCGAAGTCGTCCGTGAGCAGCGCTTTGAGCGCTTCCTCCCCGGACGATGCCCGCACCAGCGTCTGATCGAGCGCAGAGAGGATCGCCTCCAGCGCCAGCAGATTCTCCGGCCGGTCATCGACCAGGAGGATCTTGGCCTTCTGCACCATGGCCCGCCCTCCTCGCCCCGGCGTGGGGCCTCCCCTGTCCGCAGGACCTGCGGCAGCACCGGTGGGTGCCGCCCCAGGGGACGACTCCCTTGCGCCGCCCTTCCTTGTGCCGGTCATCGTAGCCGCACCCTGCCCGTCGCCACACCCTGTCACCGCGATGTCACTGTGCACGTAGCAGAAACGCAGCAGGAGACCAGAAGGTTCCCCAGATCTTGTACTTCTACACGACTATGCGCACACCGAGTCCGCAACTCCGCGTGAACACCGAACCTTCCCGACATGGTCGCGCGACTGACCGACGTTCCCCTCATTCCCCTCGCATCCACTGATCCATCACCGCCAGCAGGTGATCGGGGTCGACGGGCTTCGTCACGTAGTCGGAAGCGCCCGACTCGATCGCCTTCTCGCGGTCGCCCTTCATCGCCTTCGCCGTCAGCGCGATGATCGGCAGCCCGGCGAACTGCGGCATCCTGCGGATCGCCGTGGTCGTCGCGTACCCGTCCATCTCGGGCATCATGATGTCCATCAGCACGACCGCCACGTCGTCGTGCTGCTCCAGGACCTCGATGCCCTCCCGGCCGTTCTCCGCGTACAGCACGGACAGGCCGTGCTGTTCCAGGACGCTGGTCAGGGCGAAGACGTTGCGGATGTCGTCGTCGACGATCAGGACCTTCTGGCCGCCGAAACGGATGCCGCGGTTCGACCTCGGCGCCGGCTCCTGCTCGGACGGAGTCCACTGCTCCAGCTGCGCGGGGCGCGGCGGCAGCTCGGGCATCCTGCGGCGCCGCCGGAACAGTGCGGCGGGCCCGTTCTGCGTCTCCCGGTACGAGGTCACCTCGGCCGGCGTCTCGGCCTCCACCTCCGACAGCTCGGACGTCGACGCCACCAGGTCGCCGGCCTCCAGGGCGGGCAGCTGCTGCTGGTAGCCCTGCGGCGGCAGTTCGCTGGGGTGCAGCGGCAGATACAGCGTGAACGTCGAGCCACGGCCGGGCTCGCTCTGCGCGTAAATCTCACCGCCGAGCAACTGCGCGATCTCCCGCGAGATGGACAACCCGAGACCCGTACCGCCGTACTTGCGGCTGGTCGTGCCGTCGGCCTGCTTGAACGCCTCGAAGATCACCCGCATCTTGCTGGACGCGATGCCGATGCCCGTGTCGGTCACCGAGAACGCGATGAGCCCGGCGTCCGGATCGGCAAGCGACCCGGTCTCCAGCAGCTGCTCCCGGATCTTCTGCGGCACGTCGTCCCGCGCCGGCCTGATGACCAGCTCCACCGACCCGGAGTCGGTGAACTTCACCGCGTTCGACAGCAGGTTGCGCAGCACCTGCAGCAGCCGCTGCTCGTCGGTGTGCAGCGTCGCCGGCAGCTCCGGCGAGACCCGCACGGACAGATCCAGGCCCTTCTCCGCGGTCAGCGGCCGGAAGGTCGCCTCCACGTAGTCCACGAGCTGGACGAGCGCGATCCGCGTCGGGGAGACGTCCATCTTGCCCGCCTCGACCTTCGACAGGTCCAGGATGTCGTTGATGAGCTGGAGCAGGTCCGACCCGGCTCCGTGGATCGTCTCGGCGAACTCGACCTGCTTCGGGGAGAGGTTCCCCTCGGCGTTGTCGGCGAGCAGCTTGGCCAGGATCAGCAGCGAGTTGAGCGGCGTACGCAGCTCGTGCGACATGTTCGCCAGGAACTCGCTCTTGTAGCGCATCGACACCGCGAGCTGCTCGGCGCGCTCCTCCAGGACCTGCCGCGCCTCCTCGATCTCGGTGTTCTTCACCTCGATGTCGCGGTTCTGCTGGGCCAGCAGCTCGGCCTTCTCCTCCAGTTCGGCGTTGGACGCCTGGAGGGCCTTCTGCCGCTGCTCCAACTCCGCCGAGCGCTCCCGCAGTTGCTCGGTCAGCTCCTGCGACTGCGCCAGCAGCAGCTCCGTCTTGGTGTTGACGGAGATGGTGTTGACGCTCGTCGCGATCATCTCGGCGATCTGGTTCAGGAAGTCCTTCTGGATCTGCGTGAACGGCGTGAAGGACGCCAGCTCGATGACGCCGAGCACCTTCCCCTCGAACAGCACCGGCAGCACGATCACCTGCGCGGGCGGCGCCTCACCGAGCCCCGAGGAGATCTTCAGGTAGCCGCTGGGCGCGTTCTCCACGAGGATCGTGCGCTTCTCCGTGGCGGCCGTCCCGATCAGCGCCTCACCGGGCTCGAACGACGTCGGCATCGAGCCCATCGAGTAGCCGTAACTGCCCAGCATGCGCAGCTCGTACTGGTCGTCGTCCGCGGCGTTCATGTCCTCGCCGTCGACGAGCGGCATCGCCAGGAAGAACGCGCCGTGCTGCGCGGAGACGACCGGCGTCAGCTCGCTCATGATCAGCGAGGCCACGTCCTCCAGGTCGCGCCGGCCCTGCATCAACGCCGAGATCCGGGCCAGGTTGCCCTTGAGCCAGTCCTGCTCCTTGTTGGCGATCGTGGTGTCGCGCAGGTTGGCGATCATCTTGTTGATGTAGTCCTGGAGCTCCTGGATCTCCCCGGACGCGTCCACGTCGATCTTCAGGTTCAGATCGCCGCGGGTCACCGCGGTCGCCACGCGCGCGATGGCACGCACCTGCCGGGTCAGGTTCCCGGCCATCTCGTTCACCGACTCGGTCAGGTCCCGCCAGGTGCCGTCCACGTCCCGCACACGCGCCTGGCCGCCCAGCTGCCCTTCCGTGCCCACCTCGCGGGCCACACGTGTGACCTCTTCCGCGAAGGACGACAGCTGGTCGACCATCGTGTTGATGGTCGTCTTCAGCTCCAGGATCTCCCCGCGCGCGTCGATGTCGATCTTCTTCGTCAGGTCACCCTTGGCGATGGCCGTGGTCACCATGGCGATGTTGCGCACCTGGCCGGTCAGGTTGGACGCCATCTGGTTCACGGACTCGGTGAGGTCCTTCCACGTACCGGCCACACCCGGTACGTGCGCCTGGCCACCGAGGATGCCGTCCGTGCCCACCTCACGGGCCACCTTGGTGACCTGTTCGGCGAACGAACTCAGCGTCTTCACCATCGTGTTGATGGTGTCGGCGAGCTGCGCGACCTCGCCGCGCGCCTCGATGGTGACCTGCCGCGTCAGGTCACCGTTGGCGACCGCCGCCGAGACCTGGGAGATGTTCCGCACCTGAGTGGTGAGATTTTTCGCCATCAGGTTGACGTTGTCGCTCAGGTCCTTCCAGATGCCCGTGACACCCGGCACGTGCGCCTGGCCGCCCAGGATGCCCTCGGTGCCCACCTCGCGGGCCACCCGGGTCACCTGCTCGGCGAAGGAGGAGAGCTGGTCCACCATCGTGTTGACGGTCGTGACCAGTTCGAGGATCTCGCCCTTGGCGTCGACGGTGATCTTCTTCGACAGATCACCTCGGGCCACTGCCGTCGTGACCTCGGCGATGTTGCGTACCTGGATGGTCAGGTTGTTCGCCATGCCGTTCACGGACTGGGTGAGGTCCTTCCAGGTGCCGGAGACGCCCTGCACCTCGGCCTGGCCGCCCAGGATGCCCTCCGTGCCCACCTCACGGGCCACACGCGTGACCTCTTCGGCGAACGACGACAGCTGGTCCACCATCGTGTTCAGCGTGTTCTTCAGCTCCAGGATCTCCCCGCGGGCGTCCACGGTGATCTTCTGGGACAGGTCACCCCGGGCCACCGCCGTGGCCACCTGGGCGATGTTGCGCACCTGGCCGGTCAGGTTGGACGCCATGCCGTTCACGGAGTCCGTCAGGTCACGCCAGACACCGGCGACACCGGGCACCTGCGCCTGACCGCCCAGCCGGCCGTCCGTACCCACCTCGCGCGCGACCCGGGTCACCTGGTCGGCGAAGGCCGAGAGCTGGTCGACCATCGTGTTGATGGTGTTCTTCAGCTCCAGGATCTCGCCGCGCGCGTCGACGTCGATCTTCTGCGACAGGTCACCCCGGGCCACCGCCGTCGTCACCTGCGCGATGTTGCGCACCTGGGAAGTGAGGTTCCCGGCCATCGAGTTGACGGAGTCGGTGAGCTCCTTCCACGTGCCCGAGACACCGTCCACCCGAGCCTGCCCGCCCAGGCGGCCCTCCGTGCCCACGTCCCGGGCCATCCGCGTCACCTGGTCGGCGAAGCTCGACAGCTGGTCCACCATCGTGTTCACGGTGTTCTTCAGCTTGAGCATCTCGCCGGAGACGTCGACGGTGACCTTCTGCGAGAGGTCGCCGTTGGCCACCGCCGTCGTCACCTGGGCGATGTTCCTCACCTGACCGGTGAGATTCCGGAACGCCGTGTTGACGGAGTCCGTCAGGTCCTTCCACGTGCCCGCCGCGCCGGGCACCTGCGCCTGGCCGCCCAGCTCACCCTCGACACCGATCTCCCGCGCCACACGCGTCACTTCGGCACCGAAGGCGGACAGCTGATCCACCATCGTGTTGACGGTGTTCTTCAGCTCCAGCATCTCGCCGGCCACGTCCACCGTGACCTTCTGCGACAGGTCGCCATTGGCCACCGCCGTCGTCACCGCGGCGATGTCCCGCACCTGAGTGGTCAGATTCCGGAAGACCGTGTTCACCGAATCGGTGAGGTCCTTCCACGTCCCCGCCGCACCCGGCACGTTCGCCTGACCACCGAGCTGCCCCTCGGCCCCGACCTCGTTGGCCACGCGCGTGACCTCGTCCGCGAAGATCCGCAGCGTCTCGGTCATCTGGTTGATCGTGTCGGCGAGCTGGGCAACCTCGCCGCGCGCAGGCACGGTCACCTTGCGCGACAGGTCACCGTTGGCCACCGCGGTCGTCACCTCCGCGATCCCGCGCACCTGCGCCGTGAGGTTCCCGGCCATGGTGTTCACCGAATCGGTGAGTTCCTTCCACACACCGGCGACACCCGGCACCTGCGCCTGACCGCCGAGCGCGCCCTCGGTGCCCACCTCACGCGCCACACGCGTCACCTCGGAGGAGAACGCGGAGAGCTGGTCGACCATCGTGTTGACGGTGTTCTTCAGCTCCAGCATCTCGCCGGCCACCTGGACCGTGACCTTCCGCGACAGATCGCCCTTGGCGACCGCCGTCGTCACCAGCGCGATGTCCCTCACCTGGGCGGTCAGCCGGTTCGCCATGGTGTTGACGGAGTCCGTCAGGTCCCGCCACGAACCCGACATGCCCCGCACCCGGGCCTGCCCGCCCAGCTTGCCCTCGGTGCCCACCTCACTGGCCACCCGCGTGACCTCGTCGGTGAACGTCGACAGCTGGTCGACCAGGTTGTTGACGGTCCGCCCGACCTTCAGGAACTCGCCCCGCAGCGGCTGACTGTTCCCGTCCGCCGCCTGCGTCCGCAGCTCCATACGCGGCGACAGATCACCCTCCGCCACCGCCGACAGCACCCGGCCGACCTCGGAGACCGGCCGCACCAGGTCGTCCACCAGGGCGTTCGAGTTGTCGATCGCCGTCGCCCAAGAGCCCTCGCAGGCACCCGTCTCCAGCCGCTCGGTGAGCTTGCCCTCGCGGCCCACCATCCGCCGCACCCGCGACAGCTCACCCGTCAGATGCAGATTGCGGTCGGCCACCTCGTTGAAGACCGCCGCGATCTCGGCCATCACGCCGTCGCCCGACACCGTGAGCCGCTTGCGGAAGTTTCCGTCCCGCATCGACACCAGGGCCGCCATCAGCCGGTTCAGGGCCGCCGTGTCCACCTCGGTCGTGCCACTGCGCACCTTGCCCTGGTTGATCGGGGACTGTCCGCCTTTCGCGCGCGTCTTCTTGCCACGCGTCGCTGCGCCAGACTCCACTGTGTCCCTCCCGCAGGGGTCGACCGTCTCTGCTGTGCTCGGGTACCACGCTCGGCGTACCGGTTACTACTGCGTATTCTCTGCCCTGCATGCCAGGCCGTCTCCAGGGGGCTGCTGCCCAAGGTCACCTCCGGGCACACGGCCTGCCCTGACCTTCACAAGAAGCTTGCCCAGTGTTTCACCCTGGCCGAACCAGGCCATAACAGTTCGGCAGCTTCGCACATCGTCCGCACACCCTCCGGACGGAAACACTGCAGACCGGCATCCGCATGGACCGCGAAGGTAAGTAACCTTGCATCCGGCTGTCCAGCCGCGCCGGTCCGTCCGGCCTGGGCGGTGGCACGAAGACGAGCGGGCATCGGAGGGGCGGCCGCACACAACATGACCACCGGACTGATCCCGGGGGAACAGCCCCCGGACCCCCGGCCGACGGGCGCCCTGCCCCAGCAGCGGCGCGAGCCGGCCGGCCACGCAGCCCAGCACGTCGAGAACCGGTCGAGGAGTTCTGTGATCACCGCGCGCGCGGCCGCCAGTTTCGAGCCCGTCGGGCGATCGGTCGCGAGCGCCCGCTCCTTCGTCCGCGACACCCTCCAGGGCTGGGGTTTCGCGGACATCGTCGACGACGCCGTCGTTCTCACGAGCGAACTGGTGACCAACGCCGTGGTCCACGCCGGCACCTCCGCCGACGTGCTGTGCCTGCGCAGCGACGAGGGCGTCCGCATCGAGGTGGCCGACCGCTACCCCGAACGCGAGATCCCCCTCCAGGGTGCGGCGATCAACATGGGCAGCCCCGACCGCGAGGGCGGCCGCGGACTCCAGCTGTGCGCGGCCCTCGCCGGCCGCTGGGGCGTGGAATACATCCCCACCCACAAGACCGTCTGGTTCCAACTGGACCTGCCCGCACGCGCGGTGGGCACCCGTACGGCCGGCCCGGCCCTGCCCTTGGACCTCCTCCCCCTCGCCGACAGCCGGGTCCGCGTGGCCGTCGTCCAGGTCGACCGCACCGGCCACATCGCCGCCTGGAACGAGGACGCCGAGGACCTCTTCGGCTACCCGGCCGAGCAGGTCGTCGGCAAGCCCCTGACCGACCTCGCGGCCTGGCCGCACACGCCCGGCACCAGCACCGGCATCGCGGAGGCCCTGCGCCTCTCCCGCTGGGAAGGCAGCTACGGCATCCGCGCCGCCACCGGCCGCGTCACCCCTGTCTACGCCTCCCACCTGCGCGTCCGCGACACCGCAGGCGAACCGTCAACCGTGTGCCTCCTCGTACGGGACCACGAACGGGCAGTTCTGCAGACCCCGCTGCGCGGCCCCGCCTCCGACACCTCCGGCGGTTCCGAGGGCCAGAGCACCGACCCCTTCGAGGTCTTCATCGGCTCCCCCGCCCCGGACGACCTCGACGGCCTCCTCCAGCGCACGGTCGAGCGCGCCCGCGACATGCTCGACGGCGACTCGGCGTTCCTCCTGCTCGCCACCGACGACGAAACGGAACTGGAGGTCCGCGCCTCCACCGGCCTCCCCTCCGCCCGCCAGCGCTTCGCCCGCGTCCCCGTCGAAGCCGGCCCCGGCCGCTACGGCTCGGCCCGCATGCCCGCCGTCCACGACGACCTGACCGCGGTCCCCGGCGCGGTGCCGCTGCTGAACGGCACGGGCATGCGCTCGGTCGTCACGGTCCCCCTGAAGGTGGAGGGCCGCCTCACCGGCTCCCTCGGCGTCGCCGCCGAAGCCCCCGCCAGATACTCCAACGAGGAGGCCCTGCGCCTCCAGTTCGCCGCCGACCGCATCGCCCTCGCCGTCGAATCGGCCCGCCTGGGCGAACTGGAACGCCTGCGCCGCGGCTCCCTCAGCTTCCTCGTCGAGGCCTCCGACCTCCTGGCCGGCACCCTGGACCGCGACCAGACGCTGGCCCTGATGGCCCAGATGACCGTCCCGACCCTCGCCACCTGGTGCGCCGTCTACACGATCGCCGACCAAGCCTCCGAGCCCTACCTCTCCTACGTCCTGCACGAGGACGAGGAACTCATCGACGGCATCAAGTACCTGCTGTCGAAGGTCCCCGCGCCCGACCCGGTCCCCACCCCCGGCGCCCGCGTGTGGACGGCCCCCGCCGAGGTGGCCCACCAGGCGGCCCTGCGCAGCTCCATGCGCAGCCTGGGCCTCAGCGGCAGCCCGACCCGCCAGGTCACCCCCGGCATCGGCCCCACCCTCGCGACCGCCTCCGCCGTGGGCGGCGAAACCGTGGTCCTGCCGCTGGTCGCCCGCAACCGCGTCATCGGCATGCTGACCCTCGGCAAGCCCACCGACGAACACTTCCGCCAGGAGATCCTGGAACTGGCCGAGGACCTCTCGCGCCGGGCAGCCCTGGCCCTGGACAACGCCCGCCTCTACTCGGAGCGCACGGCGATCAGCCAGTCCCTCCAGCGCAGCCTCCTGCCCCCGGAGCTCCCCGAGATCGACGGCGTCGAGGTCGAGGTCATCTACCGCGCCGCCGGCGAGGGCAACGAGGTGGGCGGCGACTTCTACGACGTCTTCCCCATCTGCGACGGCGCCTACGGCTTCGCCATCGGCGACGTCTGCGGTACGGGCCCGAACGCGGCGGCGGTCACCGGCCTGGCCCGCCACGCCCTGCGCCTCCTGGCCCGCGAGGGCCTCACCGGCCCGACGGTCCTGGAGCGCCTGAACTCCGCGATCCTCGACGAAGGCGCCCGCAGCCGCTTCCTCACCCTCCTCTACGGCGAGATGCGCCCGCAGGAGGACGGCAGCGCGGAACTGAAAGTCGTCTGCGCCGGCCATCCACTCCCGCTGCGCCTTCGCCAGGACGGCACGGTCGAACCGGCCGCTGAACCCCAGCCGCTGCTCGGCGTCATCGAGGACCTGGAGCTCTACGAGCAGACCGTCACCCTCGACCCGGGCGACGTCCTGCTGTGCGTCACGGACGGCGTCACCGAACGCCGGGAGGGCGCCCGCATGCTCGGCGACGACGGTCTCGCCGACGTCCTCACGACCTGCACGGGCCTCACGGCCGGCGCGGTGGCGGCCCGCATCATGCGCGCGGTGGAACGCTTCGCTTCGGACGCCCCTTCGGACGACATGGCGATCCTCGCCATGCGCGTCCCCGGCCCCCACAAGGACTAGGGAAACGAAAAGGCCCCACCCGTGAGGGTGGGGCCTTTTTCTCGCTTGAGCCCCCAAGCGGAATCGAACCGCTGACCTTCTCCTTACCATGGAGACGCTCTACCGACTGAGCTATAGGGGCCTGTTGCTTTGCGAGGTCTCCCCCGCGGCAACGGAATAGATCATACCCCGAACAGACCCGTGCTCCCAACCACGTCAGAAGGCGGGCTGGAGAAGCCCTCCCAGGGCGTTGCAGGCCGACACGATCCGATGCATGTCCCGCTTGGTCAGTGACGCGTCCACGGGCAGCGCGAGCGTCTCGTCGGAAGCCCGCTCGGTCTCCGGCAGCGCGACACAGCGACGGAATTCGGGCAGCCGGTGCACGGGCGTCTTCACCGGCACCCGGCACTCGACTCCCCTGGCCCGCACGGCCCGCGCGAAGGCGTCCCGATCAGGCCGCCCATTCCCCGGAACCCGCACGACGTACTGCTGGTAGGTGTGCCCGTCACCGTCGTCCGGCGTCCGCACACCCCTCAACTTGGCATCGAGATAAGCCGCGCGCTCCCGGCGCTGCGCTATCTCGTCATACGGCGCCTCCGACTCCCCATGCTCCAGCACCAGCAGACCGTGCCGCTGTCCGAGGGCGTGCAGCCGACCGATGTCGGCGAGCCGGCCGAAGCGGTGGACGACGACCACGGCAGCGGTGCGCGAGGTGACCGCTGCTTCCACAGCAGCGGCGTCGAGACAGTAGGTGGCGGGGTCTATGTCGGCGAACACCGGCAGAGCCCCGGCCATGGTCACGGCTTCGGCCACCTCGACGTTCCCGAAGGCCGGCACGACGACCTCGTCACCGAGTCCGACCCCGGCGGCCCTGAGCATTGCAGCAGTACCCATGCAATGGATGCTCGTTGCGCAACGTGAACTTCAAGTGACGCGCAACAAAAAAGGGTTGGACCCGGAACCGAAGTTCCGGGTCCAACCCTTTCAATGATTGTTCGGCGGCGTCCTACTCTCCCACAGGGTCCCCCCTGCAGTACCATCGGCGCTGTAAGGCTTAGCTTCCGGGTTCGGAATGTAACCGGGCGTTT
>NZ_JNXI01000047.1 GCF_000717055.1 Streptomyces iakyrus
CACCCGCTATGACAAGCGCGGCTACGTTTTCCTCGGCACCGCGACTGCCGCAGCCCTCGTCATCTGGCTCCGCGCATGATCGGCCGGACAAGTCCTAGGCGCCATGGCTGCGCAGACGGCGGCTGAGACCGGGCCGTAGTCACTTCGGCAGGCGCAGCGCCAGTCCGTCCAGCACGACCTCCAGGCCGTAGGCGAACTTGTCGTCGCGCAGTTGTGCGGGGTCGGCGGCCTGCGCGCTCGTCTCGGGCCCCGCGGCCGCCAGGTGGTCGTAGCCGGCCGAGGCCTGCTGGGCGGCGGGCAGCAGGCGCGCGACGAATTCGGACTCCGTCTCGCCCGAGCGGGCGACCGTGGTGAGCCACGCGGCCTCGGTCGTGCTCATGCCGATGACGTACGAGAAGACGGCGTCGATCGCCCGGCTCGGCTCGGGGAATCCCGCGGCCGTGAAGAGGGCCGCCAGCCGCTCCGAGAAGCTCATGTAGTTCGGCCCCAGGTAGGCGAGCCCGGCCTGGCCGAGGACCAGGGTCAGCCAGGGGTGCCGCAGTGCCGTCGTGCGGAAGGACCCGGCCGCCTCGGTCACCGCCGCGCGCCAGTCGGGGCCGCCGGCCGGCGGGACGTGGATCTCGGCGGCGACCTCGTCCACGGCCAGCTCCATCAGCTCGTCCTTCGTGGCGACGTGCCGGTACAGCGAGGTCGCGCCGGCGTTCAGCCGGGCACCGAGCTTGCGCATGCTGAGCGCCTCGATGCCCTCGGCGTCGAGCATGGCGATCGCCTCGCGCACGATCGCGTCCCTGCTGAGCGCGGGCTGGTCGGTCCGGCGCTGCTCACGGGTCCAGACGGACGGGATCGGGCTCTTGTCCGTCGTCCTGCTCCTGCTCATGGGCGCTCCTCCTGAATGACCCTCTGCGTGCGAACAGCGTGCGCAGTCAGCGTACAGACCTCAAGCCTTGCGTACAGCGTTCCTCTGTGCGTACAGTGTTCGCATCGAGGAACGGTGTTCGCAGAATGGTCGCAGGAGGGGAAGAGGAAATGGACGCTCGCAATCCACGGCGCTGGTGGATCCTGATCGTGCTGTGCCTCAGCACGCTGGTCCTGGTCGTCGACAACATGGCGCTGACGGTCGCGGTGCCCGCGCTGACCGAGGACCTCGGCGCGAGCGCCCAGGACATGCAGTGGATCCTCGACTCCTACACCCTGGTCTTCGCCGGTCTGCTGCTGACGTCGGGGAGCCTGGGTGACCGCTTCGGGCGCCGCAGGGTGATGCTGATCGGGCTGCTGCTGTTCGGGGCGGCCTCATTGGGGGCGGTGTTCTGCTCCACCCCGGGCGAGCTGATTGCGCTGCGGATCACGATGGGCGTCGGCGGGGCGCTGATCATGCCCTCGACGCTGTCGATCCTGATCACCGTCTTCGACGAGGACGAGCGGCCCAAGGCGATGGCCGCGTGGGGCTCGGTGTCAATGCTGGGGCTGGTCGGCAGCCCCGTCCTCGGCGGGGTTCTGATCGACCACTTCGCCTGGCAGGCCATCTTCCTGATCAACGTCCCGATCGTCGGGCTCGCGCTGCTGGCCGGTGTCCTGCTGATGCCGGAATCGAAGGCGCCGTGGCAGAAGCCGGACCCGCTGGGCGCGGTGCTGTCCGCGGTCGGCATGACGGCCCTGGTGTGGTGGATCATCGAAATTCCGCAGCACGGCGCCTTTGAAGGCCGCTCCCTGGTCGTCCTGGCCGTCGCGGCCGTCGCCCTGGCCGGCTTCGTGACCTGGCAGAACGTGACCCCCTCGCCGATGGTGCCGCTGGTCCTCTTCAAGCACCGCAACTTCAGCGGCGGCTCACTGTCCCTGGCGCTCGTCCAGATCGGCAACGCCGGCCTGCTACTGGTGCTCACCCAGTACCTCCAGTTCGTCCTCGGCTGGTCCGCGGTCGAGGCGGGCCTCGCCTTCCTGCCGCTGGCCGTGGCCGCGCTGGCCGGCAACGCGGCCGGGGCGCAGCTCGCCGTGCGGATCGGCAACCGGTTCGTCATCCTCGGCGGGATGCTGCTGATGGCCGTCTCCTTCGGGCTGCTGACCACGCTCGGCGTCGACAGCGGGTTCACGGTCCCGGCGGTGGCGCTGGGGATCCTGGGTCTGGGAGCGGGTCTGGCCATGCCGGCCGCGGTGGCCGCGCTGATGGGCACCATCCCGGAGGACAAGGCGGGCGTCGGCTCGGCCCTCAACGACACCATCCAGCAGTCCGGCACCGCCCTCGGCATCGCGATCCTCGGCTCCCTGCTCACCTCCGGCTACGCGGACGAGATGCCGGCCGGCGCCCCCGAGCAGGCCCGGGAGTCCATCGGCGGGGCCCTGGCCGTGGCCGGCGGTGACGCGGGGCTGGTGCGGGCGGCCCGGGATGCCTTCGCCGACTCGATGGCGACGACCTTCACGATCAGCGCGGTCGGTGTCCTGGCGGCGGCGGTCGTGGCCACGCTGGTGATGCGGGACCGCAAGCGTGAACCCGAGGGGGCCGGGAGCGAGGAGCGCGAGCTCGTCGCCTGAGGTGGAAGCATGAGGGCCGTCATCCCGCAGTGGGGTGACGGCCTTTTGTCATGCCGGTCTCCCGTGGTTCGCTGCGCCGTCCCCCGGGGCGGGAATGTCCTCCCGGTTTTCTCTGTTCGGGGTGGCAAGAAGTTCAACGCTCAACTAAACTGGGCGTACACGAGGAGGAACCGACATGCCTGCAGTGACCGTCGAGAACCCGTTGACGCTGCCCCGAGTGACCGCGCCTGCCGACGCCGTGGCACGTCCTGTGCTCGCCGTCACGACCGCTCCGAGCGGTTTCGAGGGTGAGGGCTTCCCGGTGCGCCGGGCGTTCGCGGGGATCAACTACCGTCATCTCGACCCGTTCATCATGATGGACCAGATGGGCGAGGTGGAGTACGCGCCGGGCGAGCCCAAGGGCACGCCGTGGCACCCGCACCGCGGCTTCGAGACCGTCACCTACATCATCGACGGCATCTTCGACCACCAGGACTCCAACGGCGGTGGCGGCACCATCACCAACGGGGACACCCAGTGGATGACCGCGGGCTCGGGCCTGCTGCACATCGAGGCCCCACCCGAGCACCTCGTCGTCTCCGGCGGGCTCTTCCACGGCCTCCAGCTGTGGGTGAACCTCCCGGCCAAGGACAAGATGATGGCCCCGCGCTACCAGGACATCCGCGGCGGCTCGGTCCAGCTGCTCACCACCCCCGACGGCGGCGCGCTGCTGCGGGTCATCGCCGGTGAGCTGGACGGGCACGCGGGCCCCGGCATCACACACACCCCGATCACGATGGTCCACGCGACCGTCGCGCCGGGTGCGGAGCTCACGCTGCCGTGGCGCGAGGACTTCAACGGGCTGGCCTACGTGCTGGCCGGCCGCGGCAGCGTCGGTCCCGACCGCCGCCCGGTCCACATGGGCCAGACGGCCGTCTTCGGCGCGGGCTCCTCGCTGACCGTCCGCGCGGACGAGAAGCAGGATGCCAACACCCCCGACCTGGAGGTCGTCCTGCTCGGCGGACAGCCGATCCGGGAGCCCATGGCCCACTACGGCCCGTTCGTCATGAACACCAAGGACGAGCTGATGCAGGCCTTCGAGGACTTCCAGAAGGGCCGCCTGGGCACGGTGCCGGCGGTGCACGGAATGACAGGGGCGGGCCCGGGGGCCTGATCCCGGGTGGGTCGGCGCTGGGACCGCCGATTGCTGTGGGGCTCTGAGCCGCGACCTCGCGTCGCGGCTCAGAGCCTGTTGCGTCCTCTGGGCTCGGCCGAGATGCTACGGGCCATCGCTCCGCTGTACGACGTGCTCGTCGGGTCCCGCCAGGAGATCCCGCCACTGCTCCCGCAGAGCCGTGCGCAGCGCGTCGTGGAACAGCCGGTAGACCGTGACGCCGTCTTCCTCGTCGGTGACCAGATAGCCCCCGAGGCGCGAGCCGAGGAGCCAGGCGATGTCCGCGTCGCCGTACCTACGGGCCGGATCGTCGGCCACCGCATCGGCCACCGCCGGCCAGATCCCGAGCCACGGTAGCCCGCGACCATACGCGAAGGCCGTCGCGCGCAGCAGGTGAACTGCGCGCAAGCGATCGTCCGGTGAGTCCGGGAAGGTGTTGTGCAGGTCGTCCCGGAATACCCCCACCACCCCGTCCTTGACGGACCGAAGCCAGGAGGGGTTGTCCGCCGCGGTGACGGTGTCGCGCCCGGCCAGCGACGTCGCGGAGATCCGCGCGGTCAGGAAGGACGGTCCGGCCTCTGCGGCCAACACGCGGGCAACCTCGCCCGCGGTCGAGGGCGTGCCCGTGTAGGGAGAGCCGGGCGTCCTCAGCAAGTGCTCGGCGTAGCCGGCCACGTCCTCCTCCCGCCACCACGGTGCCTCGTCGACGCGGATGCGCCGCCGGGCACTCAGCAGACGCTCGGTCCGGTCCGCCAAGGGCAGCAGTCCGGGCGGAGTGCGGGCGTCGTGGGGGCCACCTGGCGAACGGACCCCTATCACGAGCCGTACGCGCTGGTGTGACTGGTATGGATCGAGCCGGGCCAGTACACCGGTGAGCAGATCGGGCGGGTTGGCGGCCTCGTCGAGTGCGTCCACGACGATCGTCACCGGCCGGTCGTGTGCGGACAACCACGACTGCCAGGAGCTGATCCAGGCATCCAGTGGCATCAGACCGGTGCTGCTGCCTTCCGGTTCGGGTACCCCCAGGGCCCGGCAGACCTGGTCGATCACCTCGTGGCTGGTCTTCCCCGTGGCCAGCACGGCCGCATCGACGGCCCCGGAGGGCGGCACGAGGTCTGCGGGGATGCGATCCACCTCGGCGGGGTACCGCTCCCGGAAGGCCGGGTCACTCAAGGTGACGAGTCTCGCCAGCACAGCAGACTTTCCGCTGCCCGCGCGTCCGGTGACGAGTACGGTGCCCATCTCGCCGGTGGCCGTCGCGTGGATCAGCTCGCGCATCAACTCCTCACGCCCCGTGAACAGCCAGCCCGGCTCCTCCGGCCCCGCGACGCCACGCGACCGTGGCCCCCAGTGGGTACGCAGATCGTGCTCGGGCAGCGCCAGGTCGCTGCGCTGTGCGGTGACGGATGCCGTGGGGCTCTGCCGGTAATGGGGATTCGGCAGGCAGGGATGCGGGCCCGAACGCCGGCTCCCCGGCAGGGGCATCAACTGCTGGTCGGCGCCCAGCTTTGCCTGGACCGCGTCGAGGAAAACGGTCACGTCCAGATGGGGCTGCAGGCCGTACTTGGCGCCGAGCGGTGAGGCGAGTTCCTCGAGGAACTCGGCGATGGCCGTGGTCAGCGCGCCGGTGACCGCCTCTTGCTCCTTGGTCGCGCTGGGCAACACCAGCCATGTCCCGGGGAACTGCCGGTCGAAAGCCACCGTCTCGGCGGCGGTCTGACCGGCGTAGCACAGGTCGAGGACGAGGAAGAGATGCTCGATGTCGGTCTCGGAGAGCCACGCGATCAGGTCCGCGGTGCGCAGCGCGGTGGAGCGCAGGCGTCCCGATTCCGTGGAGCGCAGTACGGTCCAGTGGGCGCCGTCGGAGGTGACGCCGTGCCCGGTGACGAAGACGACGGCCGCGTCACCGGCTCGCCAACGGTCCGCGGGCGGAGGGTTGCGCAGCGCCGCCCGGATGGCGTCCTCGGACGGGTCGTCGGCCAGTTGCGGGTACGTCTCGGTGAAGCGCCGGGCTTCCGGCACCGCCGAGCAGAGCCAGTTCCGCAGCGTCCGCACCTCTGGCCCGACGTCCAGTGGCGGGTAACCCGGATCGTCGTACGAAGACGTGGCGATCGCGACGAAGTGCCTTCGCAGGATGGCCGTGTCCACGGCGTCCGTCATGGGCCGACGGTCTCCAGGGACTCGATGAGTACCTGTCCCGCTTCCCGCTTGCTCAGGTAACGGGCCGCCGAGTGCGCGTCTCCTCCGTTGTCCACCGGAGGGAGGTCACGGACGCCCGGCCAGAACGCCGAGAGGTCTCCGGCACAAGTAACGGGGTCGCGGGGATCGCGCAGGTTCGCCCACACGGCCGCGTTCCGGGGCTGGTGGTGCGGGTCGGGCATCAAATGGCGCACCATGCGCAGCCCGAGGGGTGAGCCGAGCGTGAGGAAGGCGCCCAGCTCGGTTTCCGGGTTCTGCCGCAGGTACTCGAAGCCGACGACCGAACCGAGCGAGTGCCCGATCAGGGCGCGGACCTCGCCGCGGCCCATGATCTCCCGCACCCGGGCATCCACCGCCGCCTTCAGCTCCGCATCCTGGAGGTAGCGCCGCACCTGCCGCAGGTTGCCGACGTAGAGGCCGCCCGCGTGCTGACCGTAACGCCGGTCCAGTGCGCGCAGAGCGATCTGCAGCGGCCGGGGGGCCCGCGTGTACGCCTTCACCGGTGCCCTCTCGGCGGCTTCGAGCTCCGCTTCGCTCACCGCCTCCAGAACAGCCGGAATGAGGACCGCCAGCTCCTCTTCGGCGAGGTCTGGATCGAGCGCGGCAGCGCCTTTCCGGCCGGACACCGGCGTGAACGAGGCGAACACGTCGCCGTAGTAGGCGAGCCGAAGATCCGGCTCGCTCTCGAGGAGGTGCCCCCTCGCGCGCTCCAGACCGTCCAGCAGGGCGGGACCCCACTGAGCCTGGAGCTGATGCCGGCCGAGCTGTTGCTGCCCGACACCGTGGATACCTGCCAAGGTCACGCTCATACCCTGCTGCCCTCTCCCCGTCGCCCGTCTCCCGCGGCTCGTTCGAGATGAACCACGGCCAGTCCGTCTCCGGCCACAGCGGCCACCGCCCGCCCGTCCAGCCGGGCGGTCGCCACCGCGCACACGCGTCCGGGAAGCCGCAGCGGTGGCCCGATGGGCTGGAACGACGACAGATCCCACAAGCGCACGGTGGCCCCGCCACCCGTCACGGCGACGCCGCGGCCGTCCGAAAGGGAGGCGGTGGCGATCGCCTCGACCGGGTGCCGGTGAGCGTGGCACGTGCCGAGGAGCCGCCGTTCGGCCAGGTCCCACAGGCGAAGGGTGCCGTTCGCCTCGCCGGTGATCGCGACGGTGGGACCGTGTGGAAGGGAGGCGGTGGCGATGGCCCTGGCCCCGCCGGCGCACCCATGGAGCGATCCGAGAAGTCGTCGTGAGGACAAGTCCCAGACGCGCAGGGCGGGTGCCCGGCTCTCGAACTTGCTCGTGGCGGCGATCAGCACCGTGCGGCCGTCGGGGAGCGTCCCTGTGGCGGTGGCGTCCACCGACTCGTCCGGTGAGGTGAGCGGTTCGCCCACGGTCGCGCCCGTCAGCAGATCGCGCACTCGGAGCATGCCGGGTGCACCGTGCTTGCCGTGCACGAAATGACCGGTGATCGCGACAGCGCGTCCGTCTGGCAGGCCCGCGGTGGCCAGCACGCTGCTGGCGCCGTGGCTCAGCACCCTGCCCTCCGCCCCGGCCGCCGCGAGGTCCCACACGATCACCGTTCTCTCGTTGTCCCGCCCTCCGGCGAGGACGAAGGTACGGCCGTCGGCGAGTTCGGCCGTCGCCAGCGCGAGCACGCGGTCGAGGTGCAGCAGGGGCTCGCCGACCGGGGCTCCGGACGCCAGGTCCGTCACAGAGGCGGTACGCATGTCACGTCCGCCGGCGACGATCACGTCCCTGCCGTCGGGAAGCCGGGCCGACACAACGGAAGACAGGGGGTACGGGCCGGACACACTTGCCGGGCCGCTGTGCGGCCTCGTCTCCAGGTCCCAGCAGCGGACGGTGCCGTCGTCGCCGCCCGAGACGACGATCGGGCGGCCGTCGGGCCTCGTCGCCGTCGTCACCGACTGAACGATGTCCGTGTGACCGTTCAGCGGCGGCCCGACCGGGCTCGCGTCGGACGGGTCCCAAACGCGCAGGGAGTAGTCCCGAACCGCCTCGACGACCACTGATCGTCCGTCGGGCAGCGTGGCCGTCGTCAAGGCCTGTGCCCAGACAGCCGTACGGGTGCAGTCGCCTGTGGTCAGGTCCCACACGCGTCTGTCCCGCCCACCCGCACCGGCCACCACGACGGTCGTGCCCGTGGGGAGCCGGGCCGCGGTCATCGCCGTCACCGGGCTGCTGTGCCGGAGCGGCGCCGCGGCGGGCTCGCCGGTGACGAGGTCCCAGACACGAATCGTGTTGTCACCCCCGATGCCGCCCGTGGTCAGCAGTCCCGCCCGGCCGTCCGGCAACTCCGCGACACAGAGGGCCGAAACCGAACGGTCATGTGCGTCCATCGACCGGAACGGCCGTGCCTCGAACCTCCCTGCTGTGATGTCCCAGAAGTTCGCCCGGCCCAGGACGTCTCCGGTGATCGCCACGACCCGTCGGTCCGGCAGGACCGTGGTGACAAGCGCTCTGACGGTGCCGCCGACCGGTTCTCCGGACGGCCCTCCCCCCGCCGGGTCCCACATCCGCAGCCCGCCCGACACACCGGCGACCACCATGGCGCGTCCGTCGGGCAGTACCGCTGCCGCCGCCGGGCCCGCGTAGCTGAGGCCGGTCATCACGGGTTCGCCGATCGGGTTACCGGTGTCGAGGTCCCAGACGCTCACTGTTCCGTCGTGGCCGCTGACCACCACGGCAAGACGGCCGTCGGACAGGGCCGCCGTGGCGACGGCGTTCACGGACGCTGGAAGACGGGTGAGGATCTCTCCATTGCCCAAGGGCCACTGCGCCCACCGCGGGTTCCAGTGCTCGGCCAGCTCGGTTCGCGGTAGTGGTTCACCGGCGCAGGCCGCCCAGAACGCCAAGGCGCTCGCATTCGCCTCCGGCGCATCCCATTCCCAGCCGTGGGCCGCTTGCCGCCACAGCCGCAGCAGCCCGGACGTCTCCGCGTGCGTGGGGGTCGGGTTGAGCGATCGCAGCCGTTCGGCGTCGATGTACGGCAGGAAGTCCGGTGTGATCAGCCGTGGATCCAGGTCACCCGCCGCGGCGGCGTGCTCCACCGCATGGCGGCGTATGTAGGCGGGTGGGGGGACTGACTTGCCGGCCACCCGGCGGGTCCGGGCAAGCTGGGACAGCGCGTCGGCGATTCTGCCCTCGACCGCGCGGCTCTCTTCCTCGTCGGCTCCCCCCATGACCATGACCCGCACTTCGTAGCACATGAGGTGATGAGGCGTCATCCAAGTGGCCGCCCGCGCACGACAGCAACAGCCGGCGGTGGTCGGCTGGACTCGTGGCCGTCTCCACCCCCCTGCTTCCCGCAGCCGTCCAGCGCCTCGCCGCGTGGTGCGGCGTTCTGCTGCTCGTCTCCGGGGTCGTCTACGTCGGGATCCGGCTGTGCGACGAGTTCCGGACCGCTGTCGTGCCGGTGCTGCTCGCGCTGCTCGGAACCGCGCTGCTCGGGCCGCTGCACCGGCGGCTCGTGAAGGCCGGGGTGCACCGGTCGGTCTCGGCCGGGCTCACCTGTGTCGCCGTCGTCGCCGTGGTCGGCGGGGCCGTGTACATCGTGGTCGCCGCGCTCATCGACACCGGCGACGAGATCGTGGCCTCGCTCAAGGAGGCCGCCCGGGGCGTCTCCGAGCACTTCGGGGCGGCCGGCACCTCGCTGGACGACCTCGCGTCCAACGCCCGGGAACTGCTGGGCAAGTTCGGCGGCACGGCAGCCTCCGGCGTGATCAGCGGCGTCAGCGTGGTCGGCGAGTCCATCGCCATGGCCGTCCTCGCGCTGCTGCTCGTCTTCTTCTTCCTGCGCGACTCCGACAAGGCCGCCGGGACGCTGCGCTCCCTGTCGCCCCGCGGTTCGGCCGACACCCTGGAGGCCATGGCGCGGCGGGCGCTGCGGGCCGTCGAGGGGTTCATGCGCGGCACGACCCTCATCGCCCTCATCGACGCGCTGCTCATCACCGTGGGCCTGCTCGTCCTCGACGTGCCCGGCGCGGCCGGACTGGGCGCGCTGGTCTTCGTCGGTGCGTACATCCCCTACCTCGGCGCCTTCATCTCGGGCGCCCTGGCCGTGCTGGTCGCGCTGGCCGACCGGGGGTTCGTCATCGCGCTGTGGGCGCTCGGCGTGGTCCTCGCGGTGCAGGTGCTGGAAGGGCACGTGCTCCAGCCGATGGTCCAGAGCCGGACCGTGCAGATGCATCCGGCGGTGGTGATGGTGACGATCACGGCCGGGGCGTCCGTCGCCGGCGTCCTCGGCATGCTGCTCGCCGTGCCGCTGACCGCGGCGGCCTTCGGGGTCGTGGAGGAGCTGCGCGTCCGGTACGGCGACCGGGAGCCGTCGGCGGAGGCGTGACGGCGGTGGGCCCTGGCCTTGCCGTTGCCGGAGTCGTGGCCGTTACGGCGACCAGGACCGGCCGCCCGAGCCGTTCACGGACTCGTAGAGCTCGAACCAGATGCTCTTGCCCTCGCCGCGCGGCTCCACCCCCCAGGCGTGCGCGAGCAGTTCGATCAGCACCAGGCCGCGGCCGGAGGACGCCAGCTCCCCGGGTCTGCGCTTGTGCGGCAGGTCGTCGCCGCCGTCCGTGACCTCGATCCGCAGCCGCCGTCCGCCCACCTCGCCCGTCATCTCGGCGACCAGCAGCGCGTCGGAGTCGGTGTGCACGAGGACGTTCGTCAGCATCTCGGAGAGCAGCAGTACCGCCGAGTCGACCTGGTCGGGCGAGGCCCAGTCGTGCAGCAGCTCGCGCAGCTGCTGCCGGGCGACCGCGACCCGCTCGGGCTCGGCCTGCGCGACGGTCAGCACCGAGCGCCGCGCCGGCGGCCGTACGGTCATCGCGTCGCCGCAGCCGCAGCCCCCGCCCTCCCGGCTCAGCAGCAGCATCGCGATGTCGTCCTCGCGGCGGTCCGCCAGGGGGCCGGTGGTGTGGTGCGAGGACGGCCCGTGCACGGCCTGCACCAGGGTGTCGGCGAGTTCCTCCAGGTCGCCCTTGTGGTCCTCCAGGATCACCCGCAGCCGCCGCCAGCCGCTGTCCAGGTCGTGACCGCCGGTCTCCAGCAGGCCGTCCGTGCAGATCAGCATGGTCTCGCCGGGTTCCAGCGTGAGCCGGGTCGTGGGGTAGTCGGCGTCCGGGTCGATGCCCAGGGGCAGACCGCCCGACGTCGGCCGCGTCAGCACCGTGCCGTCGGCCAGCCGGATGGCCGGGTCCGGATGCCCGGCACGGGCGATGTCCAGCACCCCCGTCGCCGGGTCGACCTCGACGTAGACGCAGGTCGCGAAGCGCGGGTCGGCCGGGTCCTCGTCGCTGATGCCGTGCAGGAAGCGGGAGGCACGGGCGAGGACGGCGTCGGGGCGGTGGCCCTCGGAGGCGTAGGCGCGCAGGGCGATGCGGAGCTGGCCCATCAGACCCGCCGCCCGTACGTCATGGCCCTGGACGTCACCGATGACCAGCGCGAACCGCCCGCTGGGCAGCGGGATCACGTCGTACCAGTCGCCGCCGACCTGGAGCCCGCCGCCGGTGGGGACGTAACGGGCGGCGACGCTCATGCCCGGGATGCGCTGCGGACCGAGCCGCGGCAGCATCGTGCGCTGGAGCCCGTCGGTCAGGGCCCGCTCGCTCTCGGCCAGACCCGCCCGGGTCAGGGCCTGCGCCAGCATCCGGGCCACCGTCGCCAGCACGGACCGCTCGTCCGGGGTGAACGCGACCGGGTAGGTGAACGCCGCCATCCACGCCCCCATCGTCCGCCCGGCCACGGTCAGCGGCAGGAACGCCCAGGAGCGGCGGCCGAAGCGCTCGGCGAGCGGCCAGGTCAGCGGGTAGCGGGCCTTGTAGTGCTCGGCGGAGGACAGGTACACGGCCCGGCCGGTCCGCACCACCTCGGCGGCCGGGTAGTCCGTGTCCAGCGGCATGTCCGAGAAGGGGCTCTCGGTACCCCGCTGCTGCCCGTGGTGGCCGATGATCGTCAGTCGGTCGCCCGAGACGCCGAACACCGCGAGACCGTCCGGCGAGAAGCCGGGCATCGACAGGTTCGCCGTGACCCGCAGGACCTCCTGGGTGGAGCGCGCCTCGGCCAGTGCCCGGCCCGCGTCCAGCAGGAACGCCTCCCGCGAGCGCCGCCAGTCCCCGGTGACCGCGCTGCGCCCGGCCGGGGTGCCCGGCGTCGGCTCGGTGACCTCCTGGAGGGTGCCGATCAGCCGGTACGCCTTGCGGGCCCGGTCGAAGGACGGCTTGGAGCGGCTGCGGACGACCCGGACGACCCGGCCCTGTTCGTCCATGATCCGGATCCGGACCTCGGCGAGAGTGCCCTCGGCGACGGCCAGCTGGATCACGCCGGTGATCTCGTTCCAGTCGACCGGGTGCAGCCGGGCCCGGGCCTGGGCCTCCGTGAGGCTGACCTGCTCGGCGGGCAGCCCGAGCAACCGGGCTGCCTCGGCATCGACCGTGACCAGTCCGGTGGCGGTGTCCCAGTGCCACAGGCCGGTCGCGAGGGCGGCGAGAGCCTCCCCCACGGCGGGCAGAGGCTCGCCAGTGCGCATTGCCCTACTTTAAGAAGACGCGCTCGAACGCTGCCACCGATAGCGGACACGTGCCCGAACGACGGCGCGAGCGTAGCTCGATCGACGGCTGCCGCGTACTCGATCGATAACTGAGGAGAGCCGATCTTCGCGTGCCCGGTACGCTGGGGAGGCGTTTCACGTGAAACACAGACCCCGATCAGCGAAGACTGGATGAACGACGATGCATCGGTACAGGTCCCACACCTGCGGCGAGCTCCGCTCCTCTGACGTCGGCAGCGACGTCCGGCTGAGTGGCTGGCTGCACAATCGGCGCGACCTGGGCGGCATCCTCTTCATCGATCTGCGCGACCACTACGGCATCACGCAGCTCGTGGCCCGTCCCGGCACCCCCGCCTACGAGGCCCTCGACAAGCTGTCCAAGGAATCGACCGTCCGCGTCGACGGCAAGGTCGTCTCCCGCGGCGCCGAGAACATCAACCCCGAGCTGCCGACCGGTGAGATCGAGGTCGAGGTCGGCGAGGTCGAGCTGCTCGGCGCGGCCGCCCCGCTGCCGTTCACGATCAACACCGAGGACGGGGTCAACGAGGAGCGGCGCCTGGAGTACCGCTTCCTCGACCTGCGCCGCGAGCGCATGCACAAGAACATCATGCTGCGGTCGTCGGTGATCGCCTCGATCCGCTCGAAGATGGTCGCCCTCGGCTTCAACGAGATGGCGACGCCGATTCTGTCCGCGACCTCCCCCGAGGGCGCCCGCGACTTCGTCGTCCCCTCCCGCCTGAACCCGGGCAAGTTCTACGCTCTGCCCCAGGCGCCCCAGCAGTTCAAGCAGCTGCTGATGATCTCCGGCTTCGACCGCTACTTCCAGATCGCGCCCTGCTTCCGCGACGAGGACGCGCGCGCCGACCGCTCGCCGGGCGAGTTCTACCAGCTCGACATCGAGATGAGCTTCGTCGAGCAGGAGGACGTCTTCCAGCCCGTCGAGAAGCTCATGACCGAGCTGTTCGAGGAGTTCGGCGGCGGCCGCCACGTCACCTCGCCGTTCCCGCGGATCCCGTTCCGCGAGGCGATGCTGAAGTACGGCTCCGACAAGCCCGACCTGCGCGCCCAGCTCGAACTCGTCGACATCACCGACATCTTCGAGGGCTCGGAGTTCAAGGCGTTCGCGGGCAAGCACGTCCGCGCCCTGCCGGTGCCGGACGTCTCGGGCCAGCCCCGCAAGTTCTTCGACCAGCTCGGCGACTACGCCGTCTCGCAGGGCGCCAAGGGCCTGGCCTGGGTGCGCGTCGGCGAGGACGGCTCGCTGTCCGGCCCGATCGCGAAGTTCCTCACCGAGGAGAACGTCGCCGAGCTGACCAAGCGCCTGTCGCTCGCGGCCGGCCACGCGGTCTTCTTCGGCGCGGGCGAGTTCGACGAGGTCTCGAAGATCATGGGCGCGGTGCGGGTCGAGGCCGCCAAGCGTGCCGGGCACTTCGAGGAGGGCGTCTTCCGGTTCTGCTGGATCGTCGACTTCCCGATGTACGAGAAGGACGAGGAGACCGGCGCGATCGACTTCTCGCACAACCCGTTCTCCATGCCGCAGGGCGGTCTTGAGGCCCTGGAGACGCAGGACCCGCTGGACATCCTCGGCTGGCAGTACGACATCGTCTGCAACGGCGTCGAGCTGTCCTCCGGCGCGATCCGGAACCACGAGCCGGAGATCATGCTCAAGGCGTTCGAGATCGCCGGGTACGACCGCGAGACCGTCGAGGAGAAGTTCGCCGGCATGCTGCGCGCGTTCCGCTTCGGCGCCCCGCCGCACGGCGGCATCGCCCCGGGCGTCGACCGCATCGTCATGCTGCTCGCCGACGAGCCCAACATCCGCGAGACCATCGCCTTCCCGCTCAACGGCAACGCCCAGGACCTGATGATGGGCGCGCCGACGGAGCTGGAGGAGGCGCGGCTGAAGGAACTGCACCTGTCGGTGCGCAAGCCGCAGCCCAAGTAGGCGATCTGTCGAGAGTGGCCCGGAACCGTCGCCGGTTCCGGGCCACTTTCGGGTCCAGGGCTCTTGCTCAGCTCTCACTCAGGCTCCTGACAGCCGCGCTCCCTAGCTTCCCTTCCCATGACGGGACACGAGAAGGCCCAAGGGCCGAAGCACAAACGGGATCTGACACGCCGTAAGGTCCTCGCCGCGGGCACCGGCGCGGTGCTGGCGGCGGGGGTCGGCGGTACGTTCGCGGCGGGCGCGTTCGCCGGGGAGGAGACGCCGGCCGCCGGGGCCCAGGCGTCCGGGACGTCCGGCGAGACCTGTTACAGGCTGACCTCCGAGACGACCGAAGGCCCCTACTACATCGACGCGGACAAGCTCCGCCGGGACGTCACGGAGGACCAGGACGGCATCCCGCTCACGCTGCGCCTGAAGGTGATCGACGCCGACACCTGCAAGCCTCTCGCCGACGCAGCCGTCGACATCTGGCACTGCAACGCGCTGGGCGTCTATTCCGGTTACGAGGCGATGGGCAGCGGTGGTGGCGGTGGTGGCGGGGGTGGTACGCCGCCCTCAGGGGCGCCGACCGGTTTCCCCACGGGGGCGCCGACCGGTTTCCCCACGGGTGCGCCGACCGGCTCTCCTCCGGCAGGCGGCGGAGGGCATGAGGAGCCCACCGACGACGAGCGGTACCTGCGCGGCACATGGCGTACGGACAAGAAGGGCGAGGTCGCCTTCCGTACGGTCTTCCCCGGCTGGTACCAGGGCCGCTGCGTGCACATTCACACCAAGGTGCATGTGAACGGAACCTGGACCGACGCGGGCTACGAGGGCGGTACCACCTGCCACACCGGGCAGCTCTTCTTCGACGAGGCGTCCGTGCTGGCCACGGCCGAGGTCGAGCCGTACTCCACCAACACCACGGCCCGCACCACCCTCGACGAGGACACCATCTACCCGGGCAACGGCACCGAGGGCGGGTTGCTGAAGCTGAAGTACAAGAAGGGCGCCATCGCTAAGGGCGTGGTCGCGACGCTCACCATGGGCGTCGATCCCGAGGCGACGCAGGACGGCACGGGCGCGGGCTGACGCGGACTTGTGAGGCGGACGTGTGCGGGAAGGTCCCGACCGTCCGCCTCCTGTTCACATGCATGGACTTCTGCTCAACCCGTTGACCCGGAACTTGAGCCTCCATAAGGTCCCTTCGAGAACGCGTACGTGATCGCTGTTCACGTATGTGCACTTCAAGGGAGACAACGATGTCAGAAGCCGAAGCCGCTACATCGGAGGCCGAGCAGCGTGCGGTGAGCAAGTTCCTGCGCCGCATGCTGCCGATCCTGGTCCTGATGCTGCTGGTCAACCAGATGGACCGGACGAACGTGGGCTTCGTCCAGGACGAACTGCGGGCCGACGTCGGAGTCAGCGCCACGGCCTACGGGCTCGGCGCCGGCCTGTTCTTCATCGGCTACGCGCTGTTCGAAGTCCCGAGCAACATGTGGCTGGAGCGGTTCGGCGCCCGGGTCTGGCTGACCCGCATCATGATCACCTGGGGTGCGGTGATCGTGGCGATGTGCTTCATCCACAACGTGTGGATGTTCTACGGGCTGCGGTTCCTGCTCGGTGTCGCGGAGGCCGGCTTCTTCCCCGGTGTGCTGCTGTACTTCACCCAGTGGCTGCCGGACTCCAGCCGGGGCCGGGCGAGTGCGATCTTCCTGGGCGGCTCGGCGACGGCGTACATAGTGACGGGCCCGATCACGGGCGCGCTGCTGGAGCTGCACGGCGCGGGGGGCATCGCCGGCTGGCGCTGGATGTTCGCCCTGGAGGGTGCCTTCTCGATCCTGGTCGGGTTCATCGCCGGGTTCTTCCTCGTCTCGCGTATCCAGGACGCGAAGTGGCTCACGCCGGAGGAGAAGGACGCGCTGAGCGAGGCGGTGGCGCGGGACAAGCAGGCGCGGGACCGGGCGCCGTCGGTGTCCCGCATGAAGCTGATCTTCCACCCCCAGGTGGCGGTCCTGACCGCGGTCTTCTTCGCGATGGCACTCACCGGCTACGCGATCACGTTCTGGCTGCCGAGCCTGGTGGAGGAGATCGGCGGACTGTCGCCGTTCCAGATCGGCCTGTTGTCGGCGATCCCCTGGATCTGCGCGGTGATCGCGATGTACACGGTGAGCCACTTCACGGACCGGGCCCCGGACCGCCGCCCCTACCTGGCGATCGCCCTGGTCCTGTCCGCCACCGGCACGTTCCTGGCCACGCTCGGCTCCCCCTGGTTCGGCCTGGCCGCCCTGACCCTGGCCGCGGTCGGCGGCAAGTGCGCGGCCACCCTGTTCTGGCCGATGGCCCAGTCGGGCCTCGACCTGAAGATCGCGGCCCCTGGTCTGGCCCTGGTCAACTCCCTGGGAAACCTGGGCGGGTTCGTCTCCCCCACGCTCTTCGGCTACCTGAAGGACACGACGGGCAGCACGAACGGGGGCCTGTACACGCTCTCGGCGGCGTCGGTCCTGGCCGTGCTGGGCGTGGCGTTCGTGCGGCACACCAACCGGGGTGAGCGGGCCGGGTCCGGCGGGGCGGTGACGGTGACGGGGGAGCCGGTCGCGGGGGAGGCGCGCTGACCTGAACCGACCCGACCTGGGCCCGCTCCTCTGTTGGGGCGGGCGCTGGCCTTCGGCTGGTGCCGGTCACTCTTCGACGAACAGGTCCTCGGCGGTGGTGGCGGTCAGGGAGCGGTCGAACCAGAGGGTGAGGGTGTCGAGGTCGGTGCAGGAGGTGATGCGATCGCGGAGGTCCCGGGGGAAGTCGATCCCACGCTTCTCCAGCACGCGCAGAATCAAAGCCACGCGGTCTTCCGCTTTACCTGCGGCTTTGCCGTCGAGGTATGTCTCCTCGAAAAGGGTTCCCCTGCCTGGGAAGTAAGTGCCGACCATCTTCTCCAGCTCTCTCCATGTCTCCCGGACCGGAGTGTTCTCCAGCCCGACCTCAAGCCATTCACACCAGTACTTCGCTGTTGCCTTGTCGAACGACCGCATGCCGCGGGCCACCATGCCCAGTATGGCGGGCGCGTTTTCGCTCTCGCTATGCACGATGGCCGAGAAGGTGGCCATCGCCGGTTCCCGGGCCACTACGGACTCGTCGGTGATCTCGGGGACGTTGTCCGGTCCCAGCACGAAAGGACGGGTGACCTGAGTCGTCCAGGTTCCGACGCGGCTCTCGAACGGGCCGGCTGCCCAGGACGCGGTCGGCCGGTTCCGGCAGACCGCGACGAGCAGGACCGGCAAGCGGAACTTCGCGTGCAGATACGCCACGTAGTAGGACCAGCTGGAGCCCTTGTCAGGGGCTCGAGCGGTCTGGGCCTCGATCGCGATCAGGAAGCCGTCCCCCTCGGACGGTTCGACCTTCAGCACCGTGTCGACGCGGCGCTCCAGCGGTTTGACCTCCGTGGCGTCGGGGGTGAGCGCCTCGATGATCGCTTTCGCGGGCGGCGGCAGCCCCAATGCCTTGAAGGCGGGAGTGAGAACCTCCGGATGGTCCTGGAAGATCCGGTGTGAGGTCTCATGGGTTGATGTGACCATGTGCGCAAGCTAGGTCCAGCGGAGACGGGCGCATGCGGGGAACGGGGTGCGTTCACTCTTTCGGGAGTGGCAAAAACGTTCCCGTCGCGGGGGCTGACCGAGAACGGGGGGCGTGTGGACGAGGGTGAGGATGAGCTTCTGGCCGGTGAGCTTGCTGCTCTGGCTGCCATCGCCGGGGGATGGGGTGGCTTGACGCGCTGCGTGGCCAGGCTCATGAGGAAGAACGTGCACGAGATCGAGTTGGTCGTCGCCCTGCCGTTCGAGGACACCGTGGAGCGCGTTGCCCGTGTGCTCGGACGAGCAGGGCGAAGGGTCTGCCTCGGGTCCGAACCCCGTGCTGGGCAAGCGATGATCCGTGTCGTAGCCGGTGGTGGCTTCGGCGGTATGAACCCTGTCGTGGTCACCGCACTGGTGACGACGGCAGGGGCGTCGGACTCGCAGGTCAGGCTTCGTGCCGCTGCCAAAGAGGGCTTGATCCGGCAGCGGGCGGGCGAGCGGACGGCTGCCCGCCTTGCGGCGTTGCTGGACACGTAGAAGCACGGCCTGTCGTGATCAACTGGAGGTGTCGCCATGAGTCAGTACTTCGACGTGGGCGAGGAGACGTTGTGGAACCCGTCCCATGGAGCTTCACGGTTGTTCCGGCGTCAGGTGGCGGTCTTCGAGTCGGAGTTGGGGTTTCGATCAGGCATCGGGCCGATGGTGAACGACGAGTGCCAGATCGACCCGGTCGCCTTCGAAACCTTCGTCAACGCTCTCCTGGCGCAGCACCGAAGGACGAGCCACGCCCTAGTTGTGCTGTCCCGGGACGTTGGTGACAGGCGACACGCCTTGAGTGGTCCTTGAACGAGGCGAGGGCCTCTGGGTTCGGTGTGGATTGCGAAGTCTGCACC
>NZ_JNXI01000048.1 GCF_000717055.1 Streptomyces iakyrus
AGCCAGCAACTTGCGCGAACCAGCGGGAGCCCCCGCGGTGAGGGTGGCGGCCATGACTCACCCCGCCTGTTCGTCGGCGAAGAGGTTGACGTCCTCGGGATCCGCGCAGATGCCGACCCGCTCACCGGCGACCGGTCCGCGGCCGGCGGGGACCTCCAGGCGCAGCAGCGGCCCGTCACCACCGTCGATCCGCACACCCGCGCGCACGAGGGTGCCGACGTAGGTGGCGGTCTCGACGGTTCCGGTACAGAACCCGTCGTCGGCGGCACAGGCCCGCAGCCGGCCCGGCTGCACAGCGACCTTCACCTCGGTACCCGTGGCGAGGTCGTGACGGCGGGCCTTGAGCAGGCCGCCACTGTTGTCGAGGCGGACCAGGGTGTGGGCGTCGGTGTGCTGCTCGATACGTCCGGGCAGGAAGTTCGCCGCGCCGAGGAAGTCCGCGACGAACGGCGTCTTCGGCCGCTCGAACAGCTCACGGGGGGTGTCGAACTGCTCGATCAGACCGTTGCGCATCACCGCGATACGGTCCGACATCACCAGCTGCGGGGCCAGCCTCGTCACATCCCGGTCTCCGACGGTGATGGTGCCGGAGTCGGGTTCACAGAACCCGGCGATCATCATCAGCGTCGTGGTCTTGCCCGACCCGGAGGAGCCGAGGAAGGTGACGAACCATAGCCCGAGAACTGGCGGCGCATACCGTTGAGCTGCCTGGTGACCGGGACGCCCTGCTTCTCCAGGTCGGCGAGGCGGCCGTCCCAGACGGTCGACATCGTGACCTCCTGGCGGCTGAGCAGCACGCCGGGCAGCGGGCCGCTGTCCCAGAACTTCTTGATGTCACCCCGCAGCCGGGTCAGCACCTTGAAGGCGCGGTCCACATCCAGCGGATACAGCTTGTCCATCGGGACACCGTCGGCCAGCAGCGCGAACTCCAGCTCCGGCAGGTCACCGTCCGGGTTGCACATGGAACGGCCGCCCTTGAACACCTTGGTGTCCCAGAAGTCGGCCCACGACTCCGGCTTCTTTCCCCCGAACGCATCCGTGCGGTACCCGATGCACTGGCCGTAGAAGGCGTGGCCGATCGCATGGTCGGTGATCTGGGCATCGGGGATCTTCGCGCTCTTCACGCTCTTGATCCGGTCGAGGTCCAGCTTCTCCAGCGCGTCCTGCTGGACGTACTTGGTGTGCGACATCATCGAGTTGTTGATCAGGTCGCACTGCGTACGGCCGATCTGGGAATCACTCATGACAATTCTCCTCATACAGGATGCATGGGACCAGCTGTGCGGGGCTTTACCTCGCAGGTGCGGAGGGGGTGATGCGGGGCGAGCAACACGGGCGGAAGCATGTGCCGTTCGTGTTGCGGTCGCCGCTTTGGGTGCGGATCGCAGTGGATCGAAGTCCCCGACGACCTCGTGTCGGGGCGACGCCGTCTGGAAGGCCGGGCGAGTGGCGGTAAGGAGCCGGAGGCACGCAGGCCGTGACCGGCAGGGTGGCGGCGGTCTCCCCGCAGCCCGCGGCATGAAGGCCATGGTGAGGGTGCGGGCTAGCGTTCGGGGGACGTGCCGAACGGTCCGCCCGGCCCAGGCGACGTTGCTCAGCGGACGGCTTCGTGAGAGGTGGCCGGCCCGGGCGCATGGTGGGTGGCGCGCTTCGAGTGCGGCGACTGCGGCGACTGCGGCCTGCGTTCGACTCGTGGTCGATCGGCCATGCCGCGTTCAGCGGTCGCGCGGGGCAGTCGGCGCGACGGAAGAGCAGGTCGTTCGGCCCATCGCTGGTGGTGATGCCCGGCAGGGTCGTTCAGGAAGCGGTGTACCCGCCGTCGACGGTCAGGACCGATCCGGTCACGTACGACGACTCGGAGGAGGCGAAGAAGAGCACCGCGTCGGCGACCTCTTCGGGGGTGGCGAGGCGTTGGAGCGGGATCGTGCTCTCGCGCTGGCGGCGGTAGGCCTCGGGGTCGGGCCTGCGCTGGAACGCCGCTTCGATGACCGGAGTGACGGTCAGACCCGGAGCGACGACGTTGACGCGGATGTTGCGCGGGGCCCATTCGATCGCCGCGCCCTTGGCGAGCATGATGAGGCCGCCCTTGGCGGCGGAATACAGGACCTGTCCGGCCATGCCCACCATGCCCAGCCGGGAACTGACGCAGACGAACGATCCCCCTGTCTCGGGCATCAGCGGCGCGAAGTGCTTCATCACCAGGAACGCGCTGAGCAGGTTGCTCTCCAGCACGCGCTTCGCGTCCTCACAGGCCATCTCGGTCAGCGGACTGACCGCCTGAAGGCCGTGGTTGAGGACGACGACGTCGACGGTGCCGAAGGACTCCGCGGCCTGCTTGGCCAGGCGCTCGACGAACGCCTCGTCGTTGAGGTCTCCGGGGACGTACAGGTCGTCGGGCTGGGCGCTGTCGAGTCGCTCCCTGCGGCCGGTGAGCAGCAGTCGCGCGCCCTCGCGGCGGAAGTGGGAACTCACGGCTTCCCCGATGCCACTGCTGGCACCGGTCACCAAGGCCGTGACGTTGTTGAGTCTCATGTCGGGCACTCCTTTGCGGGGGAGGTCGGCCGGGTCGCGGGCTCGGGTACGAGGGCCCCTCCCCGGCGCCGGTCAGTTGAGGAATCCGCGGGCGTCGACCGGCCACCGCTCCAGCGACGTGCCCGTGCTGTCGGTGACGATCAGTTCCTCGAAACCGAGGACGACCGGGCACACGTGGTTCGGCACCACGGGGACGACGCTGCCGACGCCGGGGCGGAACTCGCCGTCCGGCAGCGGGAGGAACCCGTGGTACTCGTTGACCTTGGACAGGACCGCCTTCGTGCCGGCGATGCCGCCGTAGCCGATCTCGGGGCTGCCTTCTTTGCTGAGGGCCTTGTTGCCCACATCGACGATGACCTGGTCGGGGACCCAGTCACTGACCACGGTCCCGGCGACGAACAGCGCGATCTGGTCCTCCGTGCAGGCACCCAGCCGGGCGTTGTTCAGATCGCCGAAGACGTACTCGCCGGGACGGATCTCGGTGATCACGCTGCTGGTGGCGAACTCGAGGGTCGGAGTGGAGCCGGCGCTGACCACCTCTGCTGTGACACCGACGCCTTCGAGGCCGCGTACCGCGGTGGTGAGAGCGGCTTCCTGGTCCTGCGCGGCGTTCCGGCGAGCGTCCCGGTCGACGCAGCCGTGACCGGGATAGGTGAAGACGCCCGCCGGCACCAGACCGCGCTTGCGGGCGGCGAGCGCGAGATCGCCCGCGACCTCGGGCGGCGCCCCGGAACGACGCGCGCCGCAGTCGATCTCGATCACGACCTGTAGGCGGTCCGGTTCGTCTCCCATCGCGTCGGCGAGGGCATCGATCGCCGCGACGTTGTCGACGCCGACCCGCAGTCGGGCCGACTCGGCGAGCCGGCGGATCCGGGGCTTCTTCGATCCCGCGGCCCAGATCGGGTAGGCGAGGAAGATGTCGTCGAACCCGGCAGCGGCGAAGACCTCGGCCTCACCGACGTTTCCCGCGGTGATCCCGACCGCGCCGGCCTCGGTCTGGCGGCGCCCGATCTCCACGCACTTGTGCGTCTTGACGTGCGGCCTGACGTTGAGGTTGCGCTGGTCGGCGAAGCTCTGTATGCGGTCGATGTTGCCCTGCATGACGTCGACCAGGACGATCGGCGCGGGGGTGTCGATCCGCTCGACCAGAGCGTCGAGTGCCTGTTGCAGCCGGTTCACGCTGCCCTCCTTGTGATTCTGCCTGGGAATGATCGGGGGCGCGGTTGCCGGCTCCCCTCTGCTGCCTAATGCGCGCGGCCCGCGGAGCGCGGGCTCGAGTACACCGCCGTCTTGGGCGCTCTACACCGCGGTGCAGACCATCTGGATCTCGACCGGGCTGTTGACCGGCAGCCCGGCGACGCCGATCGCGGTGCGGGCGTGCCGCCCGTTCTCACCCAGCACCTCGATGAGGAGCTCACTGGCCGCGTTGGCGACCTTCGACTGCTCACCGAAGTCCGGCGTACTGGCCACGAAGACCAGCATTTGGACGATCCGGACCCGGTCCAGATCACCCACCGCCTGCACAGCGGCGGAAAGGCAGTTCAGCGCGGCATGACGCGCGAACTCACGCGCCGTCTCCAGGTCGACGTCCCGGCCGACAATGCCCTGCCCCAGCAACCAGCCGTCCTGGTAAGGCAGTTGGCCCGAGATGTAGATGCTGGAGTCCACACTCCGGTGGTGCACGTAGTACGGGTTGTCACGGAGCTCCGGAAGGACCAGCCCCAGAGCCTGGAGCCGGTCGGAAGCCGAGCCGGTGTTCGCTGCCGACGTCATGGACTGGCTCATCGAGCCACCTCCGCGGACGGAGCAGGGCACTCACCCACGCGGTTGGCCACGGGAACCCGCTTCTCATGAATCTTGATCATCTGCACTCGGGTCTCCTCGCGAGTAACAGCGGCGACATAGCGCCGTATGGTGGCTTAAAACCGCCCCCTATTGTCGTTTGTCGACCATATGGCTGCCTGTCGAGCAGTGTCAATACGAACTTCAACCATGAATGCGGCGCCGGAGTACCACGCGCGACCGGACCTGCCTCCGTCGGCGGCGACGATCGACGTCGCGATCCGACGCAACGGCCACAGTTCGTGACGGAGCAACTCACCGGCAGGCAGCGGAAGTTGATTGCACCGTTCCGGCCAGTCGCAATCTCGTCGATCGCGCAGCCATGGAGCCCTCCGGGTTCAAGCAGCGCGCCCCGCCCGCGCTCCAGTCGACACCCTGGACACCCTGGACACCTGGCGGCCGGTCCACGCTTGTCATGCCCCTACGACAACCGGTCACCCACGGTCGCGCCTCCAGCAGGGCGCACCGGCCATGGCCACGACTGAGGCCCGGACGCCGCTCCAGAGATCCGGGGTGGCGTCCGGGCAGACCGGGAAGGGTTGTTCGGACGGGCGGGACGCGTTCGGTGACCGATGATGCGATGCGATAAGCGCACCATCCGGGTCAGTGGGCCGTTTCGGCCGTGTCGCAGGTGTGGCACACCACCCTGCGCGCCGGGATACGGCCGTACGTAGCGCCCATGCCGAGCTGGCGGGTGACCTGTGCCTGACGTACGCGGGCGTGGTTCTCACAGGCGGCCAAGCCGCAGCGCGAGCACACACCGATGCCGGTGGTGTCGCTGCGCGCCTCCTGAAGGCAGTCGTAGCACCTCATGTTCAACTCCGATTTCAGCGGGGGCCAGGTGTGGCGGCCGACCAGACACGAACAAACCCACCCAGGCCACGCACACCTACTCAAGGAGCTTGAAAAGTAGGGCTAAATTTAGACATTGTCAATACTGAGACTCGTTCGCTGCCGTGTGGCCAGCGTGTGACATGGTGCGATGGCCTGACCTGACCACCAGTCAGCGTTCGTTGTACAGAGAGCCGGCGGCACGAGAATCGCCCGTTGAACGTCAGAACGCTGCGGACAGCGCCGCCGAGGAAGACGATCAAATCCGCTTGATGCCGCCGGTGCGCCAGGTCCTGGACGGCGCCCTTGCCTCGCCCGGACAAGGATGCGCCGCCACCCGCGCCCTCAGGGAAGAACGGGCCCGCCCGCGCGACCACCCGCAAGGAGGCAGGGCCTCATGCTTGCCCTGGCGTGCGCTCCCCCGGGTCTCCTGCCTGAGCTCCCAGCCCCACGGGGAAGTGGGCCGCCAGCTCCTGACGGAACGCGTCGGTGTCGCCTTCCAGGGCAACCGCAGCCAACCGCTCGTGCTCGACGACCAGTTGATGCGGGTCGTCGCTGTAGGTGCGGTGATCGACGCTGAGGTGAAGGCGCAGCTTGGTCTCCCAGCCGTTCCAGAGACTCTGCAGGACGCCGTGCCCCGAGAGGTCGTAGAAGAGCCTGTGGAAGCGAAGGTGCGCGTCGATGCTGGCCGGGATGTCGCCCTTCTCCATTGCCCGGCGGAGGTCCTCGACGGTTTGCAGCAACTGAGGCCGCTCAGGGCCACGCAGCGCTTCGGCCGAGAGCTCGGCGGCGTAGGGCTCGACACGCAGCCGGACCGAGTCGATCTCGGCGACCTCACGAGCGCTCACCTCTACGACGAACGCCCCGCGGTAGGGGATCTTGACGACGAGCCCTTCCTCCTCCAGCTTGGTCAGCGCCTCGCGCAGCGGGGACCGGCTGATGCCGAGATCCGCCGCGATGTGCGCCTCACGCAGCTGGCCACCGGGAGGTACGGTGCCGTCGAGGATGGCGGCACGCAGCGTGCGGTAGACGCCGTCCGGCGTCGTCATCCGCTGCTCCTGCCACTCGAACTTGTGGTCCACCCCGTCGTCCTTCCCTCGATCCCTGTCGACCACTTGGTCGTTTGTCGACTATACCGATCACCCGCCAGGGAGCCTCCCTCTATTGACAGCCCAGACACATCTGGTCGACAATCGACGAGCAAGATGGTCGACAATCGACCAACGCGCGGCTGCTCCCCTGAAACACCTGGAGGACCCAGTGGGATTCGACGTCAAGCCCAAGTTCGCGACGTTCGACATGAACGGCACGCTGATCAACTTCAGAATCAACGACACGATGCGTGAGGTCCTGGGCGACCGGCTGCCGACCGAGGTCGCCGATGAATACCTGCGGATCTGCAAGGCGTACCGGATCGACGAGTGCACGGGCGCGTACCAGCCGTTCCACCAGGTCGTCGCGCGCTCCATGGAACGCGCCTCGCGCAAGGTCGGTCTCGAGTACCGCGAGGACGAGGCGCGGGCGGTGTACGAGCGCATCCCCACGTGGGGCCCGCACCCCGGTGTCACCGAGGCGCTGAACCGCCTGGCCGAGGCGGTCCCGCTGGTGATCATCACGAACAGCGACACCGCGCACGCCGTGCGCCTCGCGGAGAACCTCAAGGCGCCGTTCGAGGTCATCATCAGCGCCGAGGAGATGGGCATGTACAAGCCGCGACTCGGCACGTTCGACTACATGTTCGACAAGCTCGGCGTGACACCCGACGAGCTCGTCCATGTCTCCGCGAGCCCGATGTACGACCTGCGCTCCGCGGCGATCATGGGCATTGAGAACAAGGTGTATGTGGACCGCGGCTGGGAGCACGACGAGCACTGGCTCGGCTACGAGCGGATCACCGACATCGCCGACCTCCCCGTCCTCTTCGGTCTGCCGCGCCCCTGACGCCCGAGCGGAGGAACTGAGGAAATGATCCCCAGCAAGGCGGTGACGGAATGAGTCAGCCCCTGCCTCAGACCGTCAAGGGTGACTCGGCTTCAGAAAGGCTCCAGGCCCTGGGACTGAAGCTACCCGTCCTCGCCGGCACCACGTACCTCGTGCCCCACCGGACGGTGGGCTCCATCATCCACCTTTCCGGCCAACTCCCCCTCAGGGACGGCGAGTTGCTGGGGCAGGGCGTTGTCGGCCGGGACGTGGAGCTGGAGACCGCGCAGGAGCTCGCACGCCATGCCGCGCTCAACGCGCTCGCCGCTGCTGTGCAGGCGGTGGGTGATCTGGACCGGGTCCGGATCGTGCAGATGCTGGTCTTCGTGGCCGGCACGCCGGACTTCGGTGAGCAGTCGAAGGTCGCCAACGCGGCCAGTGAACTGCTCATCGAGGTACTGGGTGAGAACGGACGGCACGCGCGCACCGCGATCGGTGTAGCCGGGCTGCCGCTCAACAGTCCCGTCGAGGTCCAGGTGATCTGCACTGCGGTGTAGCGGCGAGCCGGTCATGAGCAGTGGGCTGTGACCGGGCTCCGGCAAACCCTGGACGCCCTCGGCCGGCACGATGGGCACCCCTGCGCCGATCGTGCCGGCCGACGCGATGTCAGAACAGCGAGCCATCGAGGCTTCCTTCCAGCGCAGGTCCGACACAAAGCCCCCGCCGCACCACCCGACCCCCGCGGTTCCCAGAGACAGATGAAGGACACACCATGAAAGCCCCCGCGGCACCACCCAGAAACGGAGAGCTCGGCTTCTGGGTGGCCCAACTGGCTGACAAGAAGCCCTCGTTCCCCCGTTTCACCGGCCAGGACTCCGTCGACGTGGCCATTGTCGGCGGCGGCTACACCGGCTTGTGGGCGGCGTACTTCGCCAAGAAGCTCGAACCGTCGCTCTCGATTGCCGTCTTCGAGGCCGAGCAGGTGGGCTACGGCGCATCGGGGCGCAACGGTGGCTGGCTCTCTGCCATGCCCCCGGGAAACCGTGCCACCTTCGCCCGCGCCGGGGGAGGGCTGGAGGCGAGTCGGGCGCTTCAGCAGGAATTCGTCGCAGGTGTCGACGCGGTCCTGGACATCCTCCGGGCCGAGGGCATCGACGCCGATCAGCACAAGGGTGGCGCACTCGTCGCCGCCCACACTCAGGCAGGGCTGGGCCGGCTCGCGGCCAGGCGTGACGCCGAACTGAAGTACGGGCTGACCGACGACGAGGTCCGCCTGCTCGGCCGGGAGGAGTTCCGGTCCACGATCAATATCTCCACCGTCCACGGCGGGCTGTTCTACAAGCACTGCGCGCGGATCCACCCCGCGAAACTCGTCTACGGCCTCGCCGACACCCTGACCTCCATGGGGGTGACGATCTACGAGAGCAGCCGCGTGGACAGTGTCGAGGGCAAGACCCTCACCCTGGCCGACGGACGCGTCACCGCGGCGAAGACGTTCATCTGCACCGAGGGCTATTCGGGAACGCTGCTCGGCCGCCGGAGCGTGATCCCCGTCAATTCCTCGATGATCGTGACCGAGCCTCTGCCGGAGGAGGCATGGCAACAGATCGGCTGGAACGGGCCGCAATGCCTCAACGACTCCGCGCACACGTTCATCTACTCCCAGCGGACGTCGGACGGCCGTATCGCCATAGGGGGCCGTGGTGTTCCCTACCGCTTCGGGTCCGGTACGGGAGGAGCCGGTGCGACCGCCCAGTCCACCATCGACCTGATCTCGCACAAGCTCGGTTCCTTCTTCCCCGGCATTCCCTTCGAGGTGGAACACGCCTGGTCGGGAGTCCTGGGCGTCACACGGGACTGGAACGGCGGCGTGCACTGGGACCCGGTGTCCGGGGTCGGATCGTCCACCGGCTACGCGGGACACGGCGTCACGTCGGCCTACGTCGGCGGCAGGACCCTCGTGGAGCTCGCCTTCGAGAAGGAAACCGAACGGACCACCCTTCCCTGGGTCGGCTACCGGGCACGGAAGTGGGAACCGGAACCCATCCGCTGGCTGGGGGTTCATGCCATGTACCGGCTCTTCGGTGTCGCCGACCAGTGGGAAGAGCGCAGGGGCTCCAGCAAGACATCACTCCTGGCCCGATTCGGCAGCAGGCTCGCCGGACTTCACGAGTAGACGAAAGGGAACCTGCTCTCATGGACGCACAACTCGCAGTCATCGGCCTGGGCAGCATCGGAAGCATGGCCCTGTGGCAGGCGTCCCGGCTGTCCGACTCGGTAGTGGGCTTCGAGGCCGCCACCCCGGCCCACGGCCGCAGTGCCGTGGGCGGAGACACCCGCCTGTTCCGCATGATCTACCTCGGCAGGCCCGAGTACTACCCCATCATCGAACGCTCCCGCGGCCTGTGGGCGGAGCTCGAAGCGGAAACCGGGCAGGACATCCTCACCCCTACCGGGGGCCTGTCCATCGGGACCGCGAACGGCAGTTACATCAACAGCCTCCTCGATGCGACACGCATCACCGGAGCCGAGTACCACGTCCTCAGCCGGGAGGAGATGGCCGAACGCTATCCCCAGCACAACCTCCGCCCCGACGACTGCGCTGTCTACGACCCCCGCGCCGGTGTTCTGCGCACCGACCGCGCCGTGAGCGCCGCCGTCGCGGCGGCCCAGGCGAACGGTGCCACCGTCCTGCAGAACACGCCCGTGGACGGCATCACCGAAACCGACCGCGGAGTGGTCGTCACCTCGGGCGACCGGACCTGGACGTTCGAGAAGGTCATCGTCGCCTCCGGCGGCTGGTCCCGAAAACTCATGCCCGACCACCTCAAGGCCGTCACGGAAACCCATCGGATCGTCCTGACCTGGTTCATCGCCCAGGACGGCACCCAGTTCTCGCCGGAGAACTTCCCCGCCTTCAGCCGGTGGTACGAAGATCGCTCCATGTACGGTGCACCCGCCGTCGACGGCGTGACGGTCAAGGCATCAGTGGACGGACCGCTGGCCGGGCGCGCTAGGGCAACCCCCGACCCCGACGCCGTGCCCAGGGAGCTCACCCGGGAAGAAGTCGAAAAGGTCACCGAGATCGTCACCGAGTTCTTCCCCGGCCTGATCCCCACCATTGCGCGCTCCGACGCCTTCCCCGACCTCTTCACCGAGGACAGGCATCCGCTCCTCGGCTGGCTGGACGAGAACAGCAGGGTGTACTGCGCCACCGGATTCTCCGGCAAGGGCTTCAAGATGGCCACGGGCTATGGCCACATCGCCGCGCACGAGGCGCTCGGCAAACAGATCATCGAAGGCCTGGACTTCGTGCGTCCGGGCCGGTTCAGGATCGGGTGACCCAGCCGGTGCCGCGGCCTCGGCGCGGCAAAGTCCGGATCAGAACGCCGGCGCGGCCTGTTCCTTCTTCGGGCCTTGGGCGCGTGCCTTGAGCAGCGTGTCCCGCAGACGGTTGTGCGTCATGGCCAGGGAGGCGTGCACCGCGCCGCGTGCCACCGACAGTCCCAGAACCTGGGAGACGGTCGTGGTCCGGGGCACGGTCGGCAAACTGCGTTCGAGTCGCTTGCGCACCTCGGGGAGCACCTCGTCCACCAAGGGGCGCAAGCGGCCGACGAAGTACACGGCTTCAGGGTCGAGTGTCACGGCGACGGTGCTCACGGCGGTCGTGACCGCCGTCGTGAACGCCTTGAGTGTCTCCGCACGGGCCCGATGGTCCTGAGACGTGAGCCACAGGTCCTCGACGCGCTCGGTGTCCAGACCCTGTTCGCGAGCGAACGCCGCAAGCCCGGCGGTGCTCAGCAGCCCGTTGAGGGTGCGGTCGTCGACGCCCGAGGAGAGGGCACCGATGTCACCGAACGCGGGAGTACGTCCCCGAGCCAGTTCCCGGTCCGTACAGGTGGCGAAGTTCAGGGTGCTGCTGACGCTGAACAGGGCGGCGTTCTGGATGCTCGCGTCGTCCGTGAGCACCTGGAGCAAGGAGGCGTTCGCGTCGCTGTCGAATGTCACCGGAGCGTCGACGAGCTCTTCGACGATTCCGTGGAGCTCCCGGCCGGTGAAGATTTTCATCGGATCGGCAGGCCGGAAGACCTCGGCGCCGTCGCGGACATGGGCGGGCAGTGCCACGACGATCTGGCGCAGGGGCCCGCGTGCGGATGCGCCGGCCTGCGCGATCAGGTCGGCCAGCCACCGGCCGGCAGCGGGGACGTCGTGGTGCTCGGCCGTCGGGACGACCACGTGTCCGATCTCACGGCCGCGCAGGTCGGTCACCAGCACGCCGCTGGTCAAGGCGCCGAAGCCGACCCCCACGACGTGTCCGGCCGTCTCGGGGACATCGAGGTAGGTCGACCGACGGCCACGCCCTGCGACTTCGTCGACTCCCCTGTCCACGACGAACCCGTCGGAGCGCAGGTCTTCGACGGCCCGTGACACCGTCGCCTTGCTCAACCCCGTGAGCTCGATGAGCTTGTTCCGGGTCAACGGCGCACGGCAGAGAACCACGTCAAGGACACGTGCCTTGTTGTAGTCGCGTGGTGTGGGGTTGATGCTGCTCACCTCATGACCTTCGCGAGACCGTACGCGGCCCGAACCAGTGGTCTCCACCGGACTTGCCGACTGTCCGCGGGGCACCGCGCCGCTCAAGGCGTGTCATGGCGGGTGTTCAGCATGCGGTCCACGACCTCCTGCGTGGCGACGGCCATGCCCTGCTCCACGTTGACCCAGTCGTCTCTGGCGTGCTCCAGCAGATAGTCGCGACGTGCCGGCACCCGCTCGGCGCGCCAGTGGGTCACCAGCGCGCGCAGTGTCAGGCGTGCCAGCGCTGCGACAGGCAGGAGCGGGAGTTCGGTGTCCTTGATCGGCCGGGCCCGCTCGTATCCCGCGACGAAGCTGCATGCCTCGCGCCAGGGATCCGATGCTGTCCGGCCGAGGAGGTTCGCGACGGACACAGCTGGATCGAAGATCAATGCGCTGCGCATGCTGTCACCAAAGTCGATCACTCCGGTGACGAAGCCGTCCGCCCGCGGATCCACCAGGACGTTGTAGGGGCTGTAGTCACCATGGATCATTTGGGTCTCGAGATCACCCAGCCTCGGAACGACGGTCCCGTGGAACAGGCGGAACACCTCTTGAGCCAGCCGGCGGTGTGCGGCGCCCGGCGTGTGGCCGATGAGCTCCCGCAGCCGGTCGAAGTACCGAAGGTCCCAGACGAGGCGCCGATCGTCCGCTGGATGCCTGAACGACCGCAGCGCCAGATCCACCTGCCCGAGCATGTGCCCGGCCTGGGCAAACTGGTGGGGCTCGGGGTCCGTCCGCGCCAGTACGGCCCCTTCGACGAAGTCGAGGACGCGCAGGACGCGAACTCCGCCTTCTTCCGTCTCGATCGGTACGTTGTCGGTGCCCTGCAAGGTCTTCTCGACCCGTTGGACGGGGAGATGAGGAGCTTCGGATTCGAGGTGACGCATCACAGCCGTCTGCAGAGCTACGACGGCTACCGCCTCCTCGGGCGGGGACACTTTTACGAGGTGGTCGGCTGATCCGGTCCGCAGCCGGAACGTGTCGTCCTTCTCGGTCGCCAGCCGCTCGAGACGGCCGCTCAGCCCGTAGTGCCGGGCGAGGAGGGCATCCACCTCGTTCATCTCGATGGGTTCGTGGGACGACGCCAGGCCGCTCTCTTCGAACAACTGCTGGGCGATACGTGCGGGGGGCGAGGTGTTCACCGTTCGGTCCCTTCGGCTTTCAGCCTGCTAGAGGCGCGTCCCGGCGATCTCGGCGAAGGTTTCGAGGAAGCGCGTCACGTCGGCCGAGTCGAAGGCCAACGGGGGCCGGATCTTGAGCACGTTGACGGCTTCGCCGGTGCCGCTGATGAGGATGCGACGCTCGCGCATGTCGTTGATGACGTCGTCGGCGCGGACACGATCGGGCTCCAGCGATTCCCGGTCCTTCACGATTTCGACGCCCACGTACAGACCGCTGCCGCGGACCTCCGCGACGTGGGGAAGCTCGCGAGTGATCTCCTCAAGGCCGGCTCGAAGCGCGCTGCCGTTGTCGAGAACTCGCTGCTGCACGTTCTCCGCTTCGAAGACGTCCAGAACCGCGGCACCGGCGGCAACCGCGATCGAACTGCCGGCGAAGGTGTTGAAGTAACGAACATTCCGCCCGAACTCTTCGCACACCTCGGGCCTGAACACCACGCCGGAGATCGGCATACCATTGCCCATGGGTTTGCCCATCGTGACGATGTCCGGGAGCAGCCCATGCCGGCTGAACCCCCACATCGACTCTCCGAGCCGGGCGAATCCCGACTGGACCTCGTCGGCGATGTAGACGCCGCCCGCGGCGTGCACCTCCTCGACCATGTCACGCAGGTAACCGACGGGGTCGGTGAAGAGGCCGTCGCTGGAATGGGCGCAGTCGGTGATCAGCGCCGCGAGCCTGTAACCGTGGCGCTCAAGGTCCTTGATCGCCCCGCGTACCTGGCTTCGCATGTAGTCGGGAAGCGATGAACCCGGCGGGACGAGTCGCGGATCAGGGGCATCGATGACCCGCACGTTCGGCCCGAGCGGTGACCCGGCACCGAGGGTCGGCGAGAAGCTCGCCACCTCGCGAGTGAGACCGTGGTAAGCCCAGCGCGTCACCACGATGCCCTCGCCGCCCGTGTGGAAGCGAGCCACGCGCATGGCCAGGTCGTTCGCCTCCGACCCGCTGCACGCGAAGCTGACCCTGGAGAGCGCTTCGGGCATGGTCGCGAGAAGGCGCTCGGCGTAGTCGACGAGTGACTCCTGCACATAGCGCGTGTTGGTGTTGACCGCCGCCATCTGACGGGACACCGCCTCGACGACGTGCGGGTGTGCGTGACCGACACACGGCACGTTGTTGTACGCGTCAAGGTAGTCGTTGCCCTCCCGGTCGAACAGGTGAGCACCTCGGCCCGAGACGAACTCGACCGGCTCCCGGTAGTTCAGTGCGTAGCCAGGGCCCAGCACGCTGTTTCGGCGCTTGACGGTGGACTGCATGCGCTCAGGCAGGCCATCGAGCGCTGCGGGATCGAACCTGTTGGGGTAGTTGGCCAGCGCTCGGCTCGGCGTGGAAGTCATCGGCGTCCCCTCTTCGCGGCTTACATCTCGTCATGGCTGCTTCAGCCATGTGCTTTTGTTTCAGTTCCAGCCTGAAACTTATACGGCGGATGCGGATGCGGCAACCCCTACGACGGCGAACCGCGCCCGCGTTGGACGGCCAGGAGACACGGCTGGCCCACGGGCAGCTCAGGCCATGGCCTGGCCACTGCCAGCGACTACCTCGGGGCGTAGCAGGGCGGCGAGCGTCTCGGCGGGGAGCAGGCCCTTCTCCAGGACGAGTTCGGCCACTCCGCGGCCGGTGGCGAGGGCCTCCTTGGCGATGTCGGTGGCGGCGGTGTAGCCGATGTGCGGGTTGAGGGCGGTGACCAGGCCGATGGAGTTCTCC
>NZ_JNXI01000049.1 GCF_000717055.1 Streptomyces iakyrus
CTCGTCACCCGCACCCCATACCCCTCCTCCACACCGACCCCCGCCGCCCCCGCCGCTCCCGCCCCCACCCCCGTCACCTCGATGGTGATCCCTCTCCTCGCGTCGCGGAACGTCTCCCCGGGCGTGAACGGCGCGTCCGACAGTTCCGCGTGGACGTTCGGCGCGCGCGTGCAGCCGCCGCTGTCGCGGCGGGAGTCGATGACGTTGACCGGGCCCATGCCCGTGTCCACCTCCGCGTCGACCCGGTAGATCAGGACGCCCGGGCGGCACACCGCCTCGTCGTTGCCGGCGCGGGTGCGCAGTTCGACGGCGTAGCCGGTTCTGCCGTCCAGGGGGACGAAGACCAGCTTGGAGCCGCCGGCGAGGGCCAGGGGCGTCAGGGTGTACTCCGTGGTGCCGGGGGAGGCCGCGCAGTGGACCTGGGCGGCGTCGAGCCAGCCCAGCTTCCATTTGTGCCAGCCGAGGAAGTCGTTGTTGGCCCCCCAGTCCTCGCTCATGATGTCCCAGTGGCCGACCGCGCCCCCGCCCTCCGCGGTGTACAGGTCGGGCAGGCCGAAGACGTGGCCGTTCTCGTGGGGGAGGACGCGGTAGCCGGTGCGGTCGTAGGAGCCGGAGCCGTCGTCCTGGCGGGAGTAGACGAAGGAGGCGTTGGCCACGGGTATGCCGTCGGCCCTGGGCGCCTCCGGGTTGCCGGCGAAGGTGACGGACAGGACCGTGTCCAGGGCGGAGGGGCCGGCGTTCGGGGTGACCAGGACGTTCAGCAGGTCGTACGCGCGGAAGTCCACCTTCGGGTCGGCCGCGGCCACCAGGTCCTCGACCAGGCCGCGGTAACCGGGCTCGAACGGAGTCCCGCGCTCTATGCCGTACTCGCGGAAGGACTTCGGCATCCGCAGCCACCCCGGGACCGGGGTCTCGGGACGGTAGTCGAGGCGGCCGTAGGAGCTGGTGCGGAACCAGTCGCGGGTCTGCGGGAAGAACTCGTGGAAGCGGTCCAGGGCGTCACCCTCTCCGGGGGCGTCGGAGAAGTCGATCATGAGGGTGAGAGCGCGGACGGCGCCGGTGGAGCGGGTGTAGCCGGCGGAGGTGGGGATGCCCTCGGACATCTGGACCTCGCGGGCGCTGCGGATCATGCAGGGGCCGTGTGCGGAGGTGTGGGACAGGGTGATGGGGCCCGCTCCCGCCGTACTGGCGCCCGGGGCGAGTCGGCCCGTGCCCGCCGAGGTGCTGACCGTGAAGGTCAGGGCGGTCACGCACGCCAGGGCGGCCAGCCGGCGCCTGGGTATCCGGTGGCCGGGCGGCCCCGTGCCGTCCGGGCGGGGGCGCCGTGGCCGCGGCTGCATGCAAGGGACCTGCAAGGGACCTCCCGCGCCACGGCAGCCACCGGTCTCCGGCTGCACCCTTGCGATCACCCTGCGTCGCGGGGTGAGGGGGCGCGCGCTGGGAGAGACCGATCGTGGGTTTCCCGTCAGTAGGGGTCAGGGGGCATTGTGAGCCAGGTCACAAACAATTTCTGCGGGAGCGGGAAATACCGGGGACCTACTCCCCGTTTAGCCATGTGTCCGACTGAAACGGGGATGCAGTCCCCGGATCGCCTCACTCACCAGGAGTACACCGTGCAGACCGCCACCCCCGAAGCGCGCAAGGTGCCCCGGCCCCGCGCCGACGCCCTGCGCAACCGGGAGCGGATCGTCACCGCCGCCCGGGAGATGTTCGTCGAGCACGGCCCCGAGGTGCCGCTCGACGAGATCGCCCGCCGGGCCGGCGTCGGCAACGCCACGGTGTACCGCAACTTCCCGGACCGCGACGCGCTCGTCCGCGAGGTCGTCTGCTCCGTCATGGACCGTACGGCCGCGGCCGCCGAGGCCGCGCTCGCCGAGACCGGTGACGCGTTCGAGGCGCTGGAGCGCTTCGTGCACGCCGCCGCCGACGAGCGGATCAGCGCGCTGTGCCCGATGGTCACCAGCACGTTCGACCAGCACCACCCGGACCTGGAGGCCGCGCGCGAACGGGTCGAGCGGCTGATCGCGGAGGTCATGGACCGCGCCAGGGAGGCCGGGCAGCTCCGGTCCGACGTGGACGTCGGGGACGTCATGATCGCCGTGGCGCAGCTCAGCCGGCCCCCGGCCGGAACGGACTGCTTCCGGGCCGACCGCTTCGTCCACCGCCATCTTCAGCTGTTCCTGGACGGGCTGCGGGCTCCCGCCCGCTCCACCCTCCCGGGCACGGCCGTGACCCTGGAGGACCTGCGCCGGCCCTGACCGATCCGTCCGGCCGATCCATCCGACCGAACCATCCGACCGAACCGTCCGGCCGATCCGTTCGACCGAACCGTCCGCCCCGAACCGTCCAGCTCCATGAGCTCCGTCCGACCGCTTCGCCGATGAGTTTCAGGCCGCCCCACCCGTCTGAACCCTGAACGACAGCTGAGGACAGTCCCTACGGCCGTCCCCGCAGGCGAGCCGTCACCTTTAGTCACCCTTTTCCACCACTAAGTCCCGACTTTTCCGTCACGAAGTCCCGGAGTGGGTATCCCCATGTCTGAAACAGCCTCGAAGACTCTCGGCACACCGGCCAGAGAACCGGACGCCGGCCGCTGGAAAGCGCTCGTCTTCATCGCGCTCGCCCAGCTGATGGTCGTCCTGGACGCCACCATCGTGAACATCGCCCTGCCCTCCGCCCAGCAGGACCTCGGCATTTCCGACGGCAACCGGCAGTGGGTCGTCACGGCCTACGCGCTCGCCTTCGGCGGTCTGCTTCTGTTCGGCGGCCGGATAGCCGACCTGTGGGGCCGCAAGAAGGCCTTCGTCGTCGGTCTGGGCGGCTTCGCCGCGGCCTCCGCGCTCGGCGGCGCGGCCACCAACGAGGCGATGATGTTCGGCGCCCGTGCCCTGCAGGGCGTCTTCGGTGCCCTGCTCGCGCCCGCCGCGCTCTCCCTGCTCGCGGTGATGTTCACCGACGCCAAGGAGCGCGCTAAGGCGTTCGGCATCTACGGCGCGATCGCCGGTGGCGGCGGTGCCGTCGGTCTGATCCTGGGCGGCTTCCTCACCGAGTACCTGGACTGGCGCTGGACGTTCTTCGTGAACATCCCGTTCGCCGTCGTCGCCGCGGCCGGCGCGTACTTCGTCATCCGTGAGCCGGAGGGCGGCCGCAACCGCTCCCCGCTCGACATCCCCGGCGTGATCCTGTCCACCCTCGGCCTGGTCGCCCTGGTCTACGGCTTCACCCGTGCCGAGTCCGAGGGCTGGAGCGACTCCGTGACCGTCGGCATGTTCGTCGCGTCGGCCGTGCTGCTGGCGTCCTTCGTGCTCGTCGAGTCCAGGGTCAAGGCTCCGCTGCTGCCGCTGCGCGTGATCACCGAGCGCAACCGCGGCGGGATCTACCTCTCCCTCGGTCTCGCGATCATCGCGATGTTCGGCCTGTTCCTCTTCCTGACCTACTACTTGCAGATCGTGAAGGGTTACTCGCCGGTCAAGACCGGATTCGCGTTCCTGCCGATGATCGCGGGCATGATCACGGGCTCAACCCAGATCGGCACCCGCCTGATGACCCGGGTCGCGCCGCGGCTGCTGATGGGCCCCGGCTTCCTGGTCGCCGCGCTCGGCATGCTGCTGCTGACCCAGCTGGAGATCGGCTCCTCGTACGCCGCTCTGCTCCTGCCGGCGATGCTGCTGCTCGGTCTCGGCATGGGTACGGCGTTCATGCCGGCCATGTCGCTGGCCACCCAGGGCGTCGAGCCGCGGGACTCCGGTGTCGCCTCCGCGATGGTCAACACCTCGCAGCAGGTGGGCGGCGCGATCGGCACGGCCCTGCTGAACACCATCGCCGCCTCGGCGACGACGGCGTACGTCGCCGACCACATCGCCGGGGCGACCAGCCGGTCCCAGCAGCAGCTGGTCCAGCTGGAGGCCATGGTGCAGGGCTACACCAGCGCCATCTGGTTCGCCGTCGGCATCCTCGTGGTGGCCGCCGTGATCGCCCTGACCTTCGTCAACGCCGGCCGTCCGGGCGGTACGACGGTGGCGTCGTCCGGCGAGGACGCGTCGGACGAGGTGCAGATCCCGGTCGTCGCCCACTGACGCCCGCGCACCGCACCTCTGCGGGTCATCCGTAGTAACCCTTCGGGCCATCCGCGGGTGCGAGGAAGGGGACGCCTCGCACCTGCGGAATCCAGGACCTGCCGGGCTCCCGCGTCAGCGGAGCCAGGGCAGGTCCGCACCCGCTTCGGCCGGCTGAAGTCCCTCGGCGACGATCCGCATGATCTCGCCGAGGGACTTCTGCTGTTGCGGGGTGAGCCGGTCGAAGACCGCCTGGCGCACGGCCTCCACATGGCCCGGCGCGGTCTGCCGCAGCACGTCGTAGCCCTCGTCCGTGAGGACGGCGAACTGGCCCCGCTTGTCGTCGGGGCAGTCCTCCCGGCGCACCCAGCCGTTCTTCTCCAGCCGCGCGATGGCGTGCGAGAGCCGGGACCGGGTGATCTTGGCCAGCATCGCGAGCTCGGTCATCCGCAGCCGCCGCCGCGGCGCCTCGGCCAGCTTGACCAGAAGGCCGTAGTAGACGTGCGGCATGCCCGCGTCACGCTGGAGCTGACGGTCGAGATGGTCGTCGAGGAGGGTGACGCCCTCCATGAACGAACGCCAGACGTGCTGCTCCTCGTCGGTGAGCCAGCGCGGTTCCTGGGGCTCCTGGGCGGAGCCCGGTGTCGGTGCGGATGCGGGTGCCTTCATGCGTTCCACTTTACGTGGCTCCTCCTTGAACTTTAAACAAATGGTCCGTACAGTTTTGTAGGGAACCACGTTTTGGAAGGAGCCGCAGCATGTCCGCCGCCACCCAGGAGCGCATGCCCGCTCTGTACCTCAGTCACGGCGCCCCGCCCCTGGCGGACGACCCGGTCTGGCCCGGTGAGCTGGCTGCCTGGTCCGCCGGACTGCCGCGCCCCAAGGCCGTCCTGATCGTCTCCGCTCACTGGGAGGAGGCCCCGCTCGCCCTCGGCGCCACCGAGACGGTCCCGCTCGTCTACGACTTCTGGGGCTTCCCGGAGCACTACTACCGGGTGACGTACGACGCCCCCGGCGCACCGGAGCTCGCAGAGTCCGTACGCAAGCTGCTGCGCGCCCCCGGTATGCCCGTCCAGGACGTCCCCGACCGCGGCCTCGACCACGGCGCGTACGTCCCGCTGGTCGAGATGTACCCGGACGCCGACCTCCCGGTCCTCCAGGTGTCCATGCCGACGCTCGACCCGGTCCGGCTCATGGAGATCGGCCGCAGGCTCGCCCCCCTGCGGGACGAGGGCGTGCTCATCGTCGGCTCGGGCTTCTTCACCCACAACCTGGCCGCGCTGCGGCAGGGCGGCATCCCCGCCTGGTCGGCGGAGTTCGACGACTGGGGCCGGCGGGCGCTGGAGGCGCGTGACGTGGACGCCCTGCTCGACTTCACCCGCAAGTCCCCCGCGGGGCAGCTGGCCCACCCGCGCACCGAGCACTTCGCCCCGCTCTTCGTGACGATGGGCGCGGCCGACGCGACGGGTGAGCTGGACGCACAGAAGTCCGTGATCGACGGGTTCTGGATGGGGCTGGCGAAACGGTCGGTGCAGTTCGGCTGACGCGGGCCTCGGCGGACCTGCTGCCCGCGGGGCGCTCCTACAGCGGCTTCTCGTACCAGGCCACGTCCCAGTAGCGGCCGAACTTGCGGCCCACCTCCCGGTAGGTGCCGACGTGCCGGAAGCCGAGGCGCTCGTGCAGCCGGGCCGACGCCTCGTTCGGCAGCGCGATGCCCGCGTAGGCGCGGTGCAGGTCCTCGCCCGACAGGGCCTCGAAGAGGGCCGTGTAGAGGAGCGTGCCGATGCCGCGGCGGCCGGCGTCCGGAGCGACGTACACGGTCGTCTCCACGGAGGTGGCATAGGCGGGCTTCGTTCGGAAAGGGCTTGATGTGGAGTAGCCCAGAATCTCCTGTGGGTCCGCCGTCGTGGCAACCATCAGGCGGTGCGGCCCGTCTTCAGGGTGGGAGAGCAGCCAAGGGCGGCGCTCCTCCGGAGTGAAAACCGCGGTATCGAATGTGATCGCCGTCTCACGTACATAGTGGTTGTAGAGGTCCGTGAGGGCTTCGAGGTCGCTCTCGACTCCCGGCCTGACCTGCACCTCTGTACGCTCCGACAGCATCGCGCCTCCCTGCGTGGCCGGACAGGGTACTGCATGATCAGAAAAATCGGGGGCCGGGTTGGGAATTCTGTCCTGATTCCAGTCGTTGTTTCCATCGGATGCAGGGCACCCGAGGAGAGTCCGGAGAGTCCCGGAAGACGGAGTCCAGCGTCCGAAGGACCACCCGCTGACCTCACCATCGCAAGGGAGCTCGCATGGCAACCCGTGCCGTCGCCCGTCGTCAGTCCGCCACCGGCGAGACGGCCGACGCGGCAAGCAGTGTTCGCGCCCATGGCGGCGAGATCGCCGACCGCGACCTGGTCGGCATGTACCTCGACGAGATAGCGCGCACACCGCTGCTCGACGCCGCCAAGGAGGTCGAGCTGTCACAGATCATCGAAGCGGGTGTGTTCGCACAGCAGATCCTCGACGGCCTGGAGGAGAACAAGGCCGGGGCCTCGCCCGAGGAGCTGCGGGCCCTGGTCGACGCGAGCGAGCGTGCCAAGGACGTCTTCATCCGCTCCAACCTGCGCCTGGTCGTCGCGGTCGCCCGCCGCTACCCCCGCAGCGGCCTGCCGCTGCTGGACCTGATCCAGGAGGGCAACGCCGGCCTGGTGCGCGCGGTCGAGAAGTTCGACTACCGCAAGGGCTTCAAGTTCTCCACGTACGCCACGTGGTGGATCCGCCAGGCCATCACCCGGTCGATAGCCGACCAGTCCCGTACGATCCGCCTGCCCGTCCACCTCGTGGAGGAGCTGGGCCGGATCCGCCGTGTGCAGCGCGAGTTCAACCGCGAGCACGGCCGGGACCCGGAGCCCGCGGAGATCGCCGCCGAGCTCGGCTCCAACCCGGAGCGCGTCACCGACGTCCTGGACTGGGCCCGCGACCCGGTCTCGCTGAACATGTCGGTGGACGACGAGGGCGAGACCCAGTTCGGCGACCTCCTGGAGGACACCTCCGCGGTGTCGCCCGAGCAGTCGGTCCTCACCCTGCTGCGCAGCGAGGAGCTCGACGACCTGATCGGCCGCCTCGACCAGCGCACGGCCTCCATCATCAAGATGCGCTACGGCATCGAGGACGGCCGGGAGCGCACCCTGACCGAGGTCGGCAAGGAGCACGGCCTGACCCGCGAGCGCATCCGCCAGATCGAGAAGCACGCGCTGCTGGAGCTGAAGAAGCTGGCCCGCAGCACCGGGTTCGACGCGGCGGCGTGACCCCCGGCCGCGCGGGGCCGAGCAGCACCCGTCGGGCAGCGCCGGACCGGCGGAGCAACTCCCCTTCGCCGGGCGGCGCGAGACCGGCCGAGCCACACGCCTCCGCCGGGCGGCGCCGGACCGGTGAGCACGGCGAGCGTCCGGGCGTACGACTCGTTCCCACCGCCAGTGGGTGACGGACCGTGTGCGCCCGGGGGGGGCACCGCGTACGCCGGGTGGCGAAAGACCGCGCAAACATGGCGTTGTAACGCCGCTTCAATCCGCGGACTCAGGGAACAAGACTTCTGGGTCCACCAGTTCGGACCCGGGTCACACCCCCCGACCCCCGACAGCCACGTCCCGTCGCACTCCCCCCGGCGCCGGGACTTTCCCCGAAGCCGGGCTTCGGCGTCCCTCCCCCCGGACGTCGGGGCCCGGCTTTCTTTGCTGGAGGGCGGGGCACCCCGTACCTGAACCACGGGGTGGCCCGCCAGATGGCAGATTGTGTCACATGGGCATAGCCTGCCGGGCGTGAGCAGCACCACCCAGACCCCGCCTTCGCCCTCGCTGACCGAGCGGCGGAAGGCCGAAACACGTATGGAGATCGCCCGGGCGGCGGCCGGCCTCTTCGTACGGCACGGCCTGCGCGCCACCCGCGCGGAGGACATCGCCCAGGCCGCGGGTATCGCCCCGCGCACCTTCTACCGGTACTGCGCCACCAAGGAGGAGGCCGTCGCCCCGCTCTACGCGGCCGGCGCCCAGCGCTGGGTGGAGGCGGTGCGCGCCGCTCCCGCCGACGCCGGGGTCCTGCCGGCCCTGGAGCAAGGGGTGTGCCACACCCTCACCCCGGGCGTCGGCGTCTCGGCATCGTCCTGGGAGTGGGTCCGCACGCTGCTGCGCCTGGCCGAGGCGACCCCGTCCCTGCGCAGGGTGTGGGCGGAGGTGTGCCAGGCGTCCGAGCGGCTGCTGGGGGAGGTGTTGGCGGAACGGGTGACACGTGCAGGCACACCCGGGACGTCCGGCGCGACCGGGGTGTCCAGGGGCGGCGACAACGTTGCCGCGCCGGGTGAGGCACCCGGCATCACCCCCGGGCTGCGCTTCGCCGCCGCCGTGGCGAGCTCCGCCGTCCGTGCCGCGCTGGAGGCCTGGGCCGCGGGGGACGGGCCCGTCGAGGGGCCGGACGGCCCGGCGGAACTCGCGCTGCGCAATCTCGCGGCCCTGCGGGACTTCCCGTGGGGGCCGTGACGCGAGGGCTCAGTCCGCCTGCGTCGGCTCCGCGGACTCCCCCATGGGGCCGCGGCCAGGGTTCACGTCCCGGCCGCGTCCCGTCCACCGGCCGCCCTGCTCAACCGCGCCCCCAACTCCCTCACGGCCGTCACGAGTTCCGTCGGCTCGTGCACCACGAAGTCGCACTCCAGCATCGCCAGCCGGAACGCCACCCACTCCACGGCGTCCCCGGCGGACCCCCGCAGCCGGCAGCCGCCGTCGTCCAACGGCTCGGGCGTGCCCAGCCAGTGGGGCACCCGGGCGGCGACGAAGTCGGCCGGTGCGGCGAACGTGACCTCGAAGTCGTAGGACCGCTGCTGCCGTTGCATCGAGCGCCGCAGGTACTCGGCCGCGCTCCCCGTGGGCAGTTCGCGCGGTGCGAACCGGGCGCCCGTGGCGAACGGCTCGCTGACCCGGTCGACGCGGAACGTGCGCCAGTCGTCCCGGTCGATGTCGTACGCCACGAGGTACCAGCGGCGGCCCGTCGACACCAGCCGGTACGGCTCCGTCAGGCGCCGCGACTCGGTGCCGTCGGCGGCCCGGTAGGCGAACCGCAGCCGCTCGTGACCGGCGACCGTCGAGGCCATGACGGTCAGCGTCTCGGGCGCGATGCTCGGCCCGTCCCCGCTGGTCAGCGGGGTGGTCGCGGCCTGGAGGGTGGTCACGCGGTGGCGCAGCCGGCCCGGCAGGACCTGCTCCAGCTTGGCCAGCGCCCGCACCGAGGCCTCGTCGAGGCCCTCCACCGCGTGCCCGGCCCCGGCGCGCAGCCCGACCGCGATGGCCACGGCCTCCTCGTCGTCGAGCACGAGCGGCGGCATGGCCTTTCCGGCGACCAGCCGGTAGCCGCCGTCGGCGCCCTTGGTCGCCTGCACGGGGTAGCCCAGCTCGCGCAGCCGGTCGATGTCCCGCCGGACCGTGCGGCGGGAGACCCCGAGCCGCTCGGAGAGCTCGCCGCCCGGCCATTCGCGGGGCGTCTGGAGGAGGGAGAGGAGGTTGAGCAGCCGGGCCGGAGTGTCCGTCGTCATACCGAAGAGGATGCCGCACCACTAGGACACAATCTGACCTAATGGGGGTCTAACTTCGAACCATGAACTCCACCGACACCACCCTCGGCACGGCGGGCGGCGGGACCGACCGCCGGCGCTGGTTCGCCCTCGCGATCGTGATGACCGCGGCCTTCATGGACCTCGTCGACGTGACCATCGTCAACATCGCCATCCCCTCGATCCAGCGGGAGTCCGGCGCCTCCTTCAGCCAGATCCAGTGGATCACCGCCGGTTACGCCCTCGCCTTCGCCGCGGGCCTGATCACCGGCGGACGGCTCGGCGACATCCACGGGCGCAAGCGGATCTTCCTCGTCGGCATCGGCGGGTTCACGGTCGCCTCCGCGCTGTGCGGTCTCGCGGTGAACCCGGAGATGCTGGTCGCCTCGCGGTTCCTGCAGGGCGGCATGGCGGCGCTGATGGTGCCGCAGGTGCTGTCGATCGTGCACGCGACCTTCCCGGCACACGAACGGGGCAAGGTCTTCGGGCTGTTCGGCGCGGTCGTCGGACTCGGGGCCGTGTCCGGTCCGCTGCTGGGCGCGCTGCTGACCGAGTGGAACCTGTTCGGCTGGGAGTGGCGGTCGATCTTCCTGATCAACCTGCCGGTGGGTGTCGCCGGCCTGATCCTCGGCAGCCGCTTCATCAGCGAGTCCAAGGCGCCGCGGGCCCTCAAGCTGGACCTGGTGGGCGTCGCGTTGGTGACACTGGGCCTGCTGATGCTGCTCTACCCGCTCATCCGCGGCCGCGAGCTGGACTGGCCGGTGTGGGGGTACGTCTCGATGGCCGGGTCGCTCGTCGTCCTCGCGGCGCTGGTGGCGTACGAGAGGCGCAAGGCCGCGCGGGACGGATCCCCGCTGGTCGAGCTGTCGCTGTTCAAGGTCACGAGCTTCGCCGCCGGGATCGCCGTGCAGACCGTCTTCGGGATCGCGCTGGGCGTGTTCTTCCTGGTGTGGACGCTGTACATGCAGGCAGGGCTGGGCTGGACGCCGCTGAAGGCGGGCCTGACCGGGGTGCCGTTCTCGATCGCCGTGTCGGCGGCCGCCGGGATGTCCGTGCAGATGCTGGTCCCGCGCTTCGGCCGCAAGGTGCTCCAGGCGGGTGCGCTGGTGATGGGCGCCGGGGTGCTGCTCTACATCTGGGAGGCCGGGCACTACGGCCTGGACATAGCTCCCTGGCAGATGGCGCTCCCGCTCGTCGTGATGGGTGTGGGCATGGGCCTGATCGTCGCGCCGCTGACCGACGCGATCCTCTCCGAGGTGCCGCGCGAGCACGCCGGTTCGGCGTCCGGGCTGATCAACACCGTGCAGCAGATGGGCAACGCGCTGGGGCTCGGCCTGGTGTCGGTGGTGTTCTTCGGCACGATCTCCGACCACCTGCGGCCGGAGCAGATCGGTCCGGCCTTCACGGACGCCTTCCAGAACGCGCTCGGCTGGGTCGCCGCCGTGATGGGCGCCATCTTCCTGCTGATGTTCGCGCTGCCGAAGCAGCCGGCGCAGCACGTGGAGGGCGAGCAGGTGCCGGCGGGGGAGAAGGAGCCGGCGCTGGTCTCCTAGGGGACCGGTGCCCTCGCGGGCTGGGGACACATCGGGCTCGGCACCTCGGGTGCCGAGCCCGCCCGTATTTCTGTCTGTGCCCGATTGGGTCCGAACCTGTTTACTTTGCGGAAATCTCGGCGTAGCCTCCCGCTGAAACCACACGTTCGGGCATGAGGCGGAGGCGAACGGACATGTACGCACCGGAACGGCAGCAGGAGATCCTCCGGCTCGCCCGTGACGGCGGCCGAGTGGATGTCGTGTCGCTGGCCGAGGAGTTCCAGGTGACGGCGGAGACGATCCGCCGGGACCTGAAGGCCCTCGACCGCGCCGGACTGGTCCGCCGCGTGCACGGCGGGGCCATCCCGGCCGGGCGCCTCGACTTCGAGCCGGACCTCGCCGAGCGCGAGACGACCGCCGCCGACGAGAAGGACGGCATCGCCAAGGCCGCCCTCGCGGAACTGCCCGTCGAGGGCACGGTCATCCTCGACGCCGGGACGACGGTGGCCCGGATGGCCGCCGCCCTCCCGCTGGAGGCCTCCCTCACCGTCGTCACGCACAGCCTCCCCATCGCGGCCCGCCTCGCCGACCACCCCGGCATCCAGCTCCACCTCGTCGGAGGGCGCGTACGGCACCGCACCCGCGCCGCCGTGGACGCCTGGGCGCTCAGGGCGTACGGCGAGATCCGCGCCGACGTGCTGTTCGTGGCGGCCAACGGCTTCTCCGCCGAGCACGGTCTGACCACGCCCGACCTCGCCGAGGCCGCCGTGAAGCGCGCGGCCGTGGCCGCCGCCCGCCGGGTGGTGCTGCTCGCCGACTCCTCCAAGCACGGCCAGGAGCACTTCGCCCGCTTCGGCGACCTGAGCGATGTGGACCTGCTGATCACCGACAGCGGGCTGAGCCCCGAAGACGCCGTCGCGATCGAGCGCGGCGGCACGGAAGTAGTGCGCGCATGATCCTCACCGTGACCCCCAACCCGTCCCTGGACCGCACCTACGAGGTGCCGTCCCTCGACCGCGGCGAGGTCATCCGCGCCACCGGCGAGCGGATGGACCCGGGCGGCAAGGGCGTGAACGTCTCGCGCGCCGTCGCCGCGGCGGGGCAGCGCACGGTGGCGGTCCTGCCCCTGGGCGGCGCCCCCGGCGCCCTCGTCGCCGACCTGCTCGACCAGCAGGGCATCGAGGTCGCGCCCGTCCCGGTCGCCGGGGCCACCCGCTCCAACATCGCCCTCGCCGAGTCCGACGGCGTCCTGACGAAGATCAACGCGCCCGGCCCCGAACTCTCCGGCGCCGAGCGGGAACTGCTCCTGGAGACCGTGCGCCGGCAGTCCCGCGACGCCTCCTGGATCGCCTGCTGCGGCAGCCTGCCCCGCGGCCTCGCCCCCTCCTGGTACGCCGAGCTGGTCGCCCGCGCGCACGCCGCCGGGGCCCGGATCGCCCTGGACACCTCCGGGCCCGCGCTGCTCGCCGCCCTGCGCGAGCGGCCGGACGTGGTCAAGCCGAACGCGGAGGAGCTCGCCGGCGCCGTCGGCCGTCCCCTCGCCACCGTCGGCGACGCCGTCAAGGCCGCCGAGGAACTGCGCGGGATGGGCGCCCGGGCCGTCCTCGCGAGCCTCGGCGCCGACGGACAGCTGCTCGTCTCCGACGAGGGCGCCTGGTTCGGCAGCGCCCGGGTGGCCGCGGTCCGCAGCAACGTGGGCGCCGGCGACTCCTCCCTCGCCGGCTTCCTGATCGCCGGAGGCAACGGCCCCGAGGCCCTCGCCTCCGCCGTCGCCCACGGCGCGGCGGCCGTCCAGCTCCCCGGCAGCGTCATGCCGACACCGAGCGACCTGGACCTGGCGGCGGTGATTGTCACGGCCGAGGTCCCGGCGGACCGGGCGCTGAAGGAGCCGGTGTCATGACGTACGACGAGCAGCGCGGACCGACGCCCGAGCGGCGGGCCCCCTCCCCGTTACCGGCGGGCCCCGTCCCCACCCCCGGCACCCCCCACCGC
>NZ_JNXI01000050.1 GCF_000717055.1 Streptomyces iakyrus
ACGCAGATCAGCCGTGTCCACACGGACAACTACAGCGTCTACGGGGTCCGAAAGGTCTGGCGGCAACTGCACCGTGAAGGCATATCAGTGGCCCGCTGCCCCGTCGCCCGGCTGATGCACGACCTGGGCCTCCAGGGGCCCGACGAGGGAAGAAGATCCGCACCACCATCCGGGGCGACGGCCACGACCGGGCCGCGGACCTGCTGCAACGCGACTTCACCGCGTCCGGTCCGAACGAGAGATGGGTGGCTGACTTCACCTACGTGGCCAGCTCTCGGGGTGCCTGGCATGACAGGCCGCTCACCCGCGGAGGCAGGGGCCTCTTGCGCAGCCGCAGGCGGGACACGCTCACCACCTCGGGGTGGGCCCACGGTGAGAACGACGCACAGGTCAGTCCTCAGTCCACCGTCGTCGGCCACCGTCTCGCGCGGCATGCTCCCTCCAGGGGCGCCGGACGGCGAGGATGACGAGTCATGACGATCGTTTTCCGGGTGCCCGCCGGTGGTGCGGAGCGGGTGGGGTTCGCCTACTCGCCGGCGATGGAAGCCGTACTGAGCCTTCATGTGCTGGTGGAGCCCAAGCACCACCCCGTCCAGCACGGCTGGGTGCGTGAGATGCGCAAGCTGTCGCCGGCGCTGAAGCGGGAGATCGAGGCGTTCTCCTACGCGGTGCGCTCGTACTTTCCCGAATTCCTCTTTCCGCGGCCGACCGGTGGGCTGGCGGACTTCGGCAGCGAGCTGGCCGGCCTTCGTACGGCGGACCCGGAGTTGGTCCGGCTGGAGTTCGCCGTCCCGCTGCTGTCGCCGTGGCCGGGCGGCGGCGGCGGCGAGGGCAGGGATCCTCACGCGCTGCGGGAACCGGACGTACGCGCCCTGCTGCGGGAGCGTCTCGCGCGGGAAAGCGATGCAGCGATGGCCGCGATGCTCCTGGACGACCCCCGCGCACTCCTCGAAAGGTTCCTGAGCATGCTGGAACGCTATTGGCAGGAGGCGTTCGAGGAGGAATGGGCCCGGATCGAACCGGAACTGGCCGCCGGGGTGAGCGAGGCCGGGCGTCAGATCGAACAGCGCGGCCTGTACGGCATGCTCCGCGGCCTGTGGCCGGAGGTGCGCAGCGACCGGCAGGCCGAACGCTTCTGGTTGGAGCGGCCTCACGACCACGAGGTCGCCGTCGGCCCGGACGACACCCTGCTGCTCGCCCCCAGCGCCTATGTGTGGCCGCACGTACGCGTCAACTGCGACGGCCCCTGGCCCCTCGGCCTCGTCTTTCCCGTCTCGTCGATCGCCCGGGAAGCCCGCCCCAGAATTCCTCCCGCACAGCTCGTCGGCATGCTCCGCGCGCTCGCCGACGACACCCGCCTGCGCGCCCTTCGGCTGATCGCCGAACGCCCGCGCAGCACCCAGGAGTTGGCCCCACTCGTCGGCATCAGCGAGGCCGCCCTCTCCAAGCACCTGCGGGTCCTGACGGAGGCGGGCCTGCTCGAACGCCGCCGTGAGGGCTACTACGTCCTGTACCGGCTTCTACCCGGACAGGTGGCTGGTCTCGCTCCCAGCCTGGAGAGCTTCCTGCAAGCCACCGACCCCATTGATTAGCCATCTGCCTAATAAGTGGATCAGGTGCCCGAGGACATCTGACAGTGGCGGCATGTCACTGCTCAGGGACCGCAATTTCCAGTTTCTCTTCGTCGGCCAGGCCGTCTCACGCTTCGGCGACGGCCTGTACACCGCCGCGACCGCCTGGCTGGCCTGGTCGCTGACGAAGGACCCGACAGCCGTCGCCGTGGTCAGCGTGTCCGCGTTCGCGCCCGCGTTCCTGGCCACGTTCGTGTCCGCCTCGTACGCCGACCGTTACGACCGCCGCAAGCTGATGATCGCCACCGATCTGGCCCGGGTCGCCGTGGTGGCGGTGGCCGCGGTGTTGCTGTCCCTGGGTCTGCTGGACCTGCCCCTGCTCGTGGTGACAACGGCGCTGCTGGCCCTGATCGGTGCCCCGTTCGCCCCGGCCCGCAACGCCATCGTCACGCAGATCGTCCCGGCCGACCGTCTGCAACAGGCCAACGGGCTGCTGCAAGTCGCCTTCCGGGCCGCCTTCTTCGTCGGCCCGCTCATGCTTGCGCCGCTGCTCGCCTACGGCTCCATGCGGGCGGCGCTGGTGGTCAACGGACTGACCTTCCTCGGTTCGGCGGGCGCCGTGGCAGCCATCCGCGTGACCCGCCCCGTCCCGGCCGCCGGCCAGCCGGGCCTGTGGGCCGATCTCGCCGCCGGACTCAAGGCCGTGCGGGCCGCACCCGACGTGCTCGTGGTCATCGTGACCTTCGTGCTCGCCCTCGCTCTGACCAACGGCTTCCTGACGGTGGGGCTCGTCGCCGTCGTGGGGCAGGGCGGCCGCTACGGACTGTTGCTGGGCGTCACCGGTGTCGCGGAAGTGGCGGGGGCGCTCCTGCTGGCGGGCCTGCGGATGCGCAGACTCGCCCTGGCGGCGGTGCTGGCCTGGGCCCTGCTCGGAATCTTCCGTGCGCCGCTCGGGATCGTCACCTCCACTGCCGGGGCCGCAGTGCTCCTGATCGCCACCGGGCTGGCCTCGGCCCTCACGGACATCCCGCTGATCGCTCTGGTGCAGCAGCGCGTACCGAGCCACCATCTGGCGAAGGCGTTGGGTCTGTGGGAGGCCGGAGTGGCAGGCGCCCTGGCCGTTTCTCCCTTCGTGGCCTCGGCCACCATCGCACTCACCGGAGTCGAGGACGCCTTCCTCCTCTCGGGCGCCGCCCTCGTCGTTCTGGCGATGACCGCCGCGCTCACCCTGGCCCGCACAGTCAGGGCACGGCGGCCCGGACAAGTGCGCATCGGCCTGTCCGGTTCCGAGGCCGGACAACAGGCAGTCGCGCCGGAGTCCGCCGGGTGACTGCCCCTCTGCTGTCGTCCAGCCAGCTTCGATTCCGGACGGTCTACCGTGAGCGAGGCTTGCCGCACCGGTCGTGAGTCGTCCGCGCTCAACCCGACTTCCGCGCCGCCGCCTTCCGCCTGACCTCCCGGCACTTCTCGAATCACGGTGCCGGGGACAAGGACCGGGACCGTCTCCGGTCGGCCGGGCGTGCTGGGCGAGCTGCGCTGCCGTCAGCGCGCTGCGGGTGGGGTGCCGGGCGCGGCGCCGGTCCGGGTCATCGACGCCGCCCTCCTACCGCGGCTCGCCGCGCTGGAGCCGAGGCAGGGTGTTCACCCATACCGCGACGGCGATCCCCTCCACGTCGGCGGCGAGCGTCTGAGGGCGGTTGTCGAGCAGCTGCTCCACCTTTCCCGCCGGATCGGGTGCCGTCCGTCCTTGCCGTTCGTCTCCGCCAGCCCGAGCTCCGCCGGCTTGTTCATCGCCCTGCGCACGTACGACCGGCCGTCGGCATCCTCCGCCGTGATTACCTGAGCCATGTGCCGGACCATGGCTATCCGAACGCACCCCAGCATCCGCAGCGCATCGGCACGCACCCTCCTGTCCAGGCCGGGCGCGGCTCCGGTTCGGGCTGCCGGGCGCTGCAAACGTACGTCATGACAAGGCTCGTCACGCAGGTGACGCGGGGGCCGGATGGAAGTCCCCCGTCACCTGGCAGAGGTGTGGCGAAACTTGGACCGATCGCCATCGAAGTTGGATCGCCGGCCGGTTCGTGCCAGAACTTCTGGGCGGCAGCGGGTCCGGCGGTGTGCTCGCCGGGGCCTGCTGCGTCCGGTGGATACGGTTCAGCCGCCGCAGCAGTCGCAGCCAGGTCGGCAACCGCATGCGTCGCTCTGCTCGGCAGCACCCGGGAATACCGCTGCGGCCGGGGTCGCGCAGCAGCCCTTGCCTCGCCAGGCATCGCAGCCTTCCTTGACGGCGATGGCGGCGATGACGAGGGCGGCGATGGGGTCGGCCCAGGACCAGCCGAGAGTGGCGTTGAGGACCAGGCCCACCAGGAGCACGGCGGACAGGTACGTGCACAGGAGTGTCTGCTTGGAGTCGGCGACCGCGCTGGCGGAGCCGAGTTCGCGGCCGGCCGTGCGCTGGGCGGCGGACAGGAACGGCATGATCGCCAGCGACAGGGCGGCGATGACGATGCCTGGGAAGGAGCGTTCGGCCTCGCCGGTGCCGGTCAAAGCGCGGGCGGCGTCGACGGTGACGTAGGCGGCGAGCGCGAAGAACGACACTGCGATGATCCGCAGGGTGCGCTGCTCGCGTGCCTCACGTACGGCGTGGTCGGAGGCGGAGAACTGCCAGGCGACCGCGGCGGCGGACGAGACCTCGATGATCGAGTCGAGGCCGAAGCCGATCAGCGCGGTGGAGGAGGCGATCGTCCCGGCGGTGATCGCGACGACCGCCTCGATCACGTTGTACGTGATGGTGGCTGCGACCAGCAGCCGTATCCGCTTGGCGAGGACGTCGCGGCGGGCCGGGGAGTGGTCTCTGCCGATGGATATCTCCGCGGTCATCAGCAGCAGTCCTTCTCGTCCGCGTCGACACACGTCTTGTCGGCTTCAACGGCGACCACGGCGGTGCGCAGATCGTCCAGCGCGTGCCCGAGACGTTCGTCGGCGAGCTCGTAGCGAGTGCGCCGGCCCACGGGAACTGCGACGACCAGTCCGCAATCGCGCAGGCACGCCAGGTGGTTCGACAGCCGGGTCCGGGAGATCGCCAGAGCGTCGGCCAAGTCGGCGGGGTGGGCCGGAGCCTCACGCAGGGCGAGGAGGATCCGGCAGCGGATCGGGTCGGCGAGGGCGCGGCCGAACCGCGCCAGCACTTCGATGTCAGCAGCGAGAGTCAGCACCCCGACGAGAGTACATGAAAGGCTGAATTCACAATAGCCTGAACTGCTGGAGGCCACCCGCCCGCGAGTTCGCCAGCGGCGAGCCGCGGGTGCCCGAGCTGCTCGTCGAGTCGTCGAACGGATCATCGTCCCGTCACCGCGCTGCCCGGCCCGGAGGCCGGCGAGCCGTGAGCGGACACCTTCGTCCTGGAGGCTCTCGGACGGCGACGTAAGACTTCCGTCATCCGCGTCGCATTACACACCGCCCGCGTGCCCCGTTGAATAGGAGGAGGCACTCAAGGATCGAGGCGGGCATGGGGCGTGGACGGAACATGTGGGGCAAACCGTGGGTCATCGGAGTGCTGGTGGTAGCGCTCGCCGGTGTCAGCTTGGGCTTGTACTGGTTTCAGCCGTGGAAGCTGTGGCAGGACGAAACCGTGCAGGAGGCCCTGCCCAGTGCCATAGCCCCTTCGGCTCCTCCGGCCGGAGCGCCGTCAGCGTCCCCTTCCCCGGCACCCAGCCCCCGGACGCTGGCAGACGGCGAACTGATCAGCCACGAGCACGCCACCTCGGGCAGTGTGAAGCTCGTACGGCTCCCCGACGGCTCCCATGTCGTACGGCTGGAGGACCTCGACACCAGCAACGGCCCGGATCTGCGCGTGTGGCTGACCGACGCGCCGGTGAAGGAGGGACGGGCCGGCTGGCGCTTCGACGTGTCTTTCGGCGCCGCCGAACTGGGGCGCACCTGACTTCGTTCGCAGGAGGCGACGGGCTGCCTCGGCGGCCACGCAGGCTGGAGTCGACTTAGGCGGTAAGGGTGGCCAGGAGGGGCTGGGCGCCGCCGTGGGCCGTGGTGAGCGGGCCGAGGGTGTTGATGACGAGTTCGGCCATGGCCTGCCACTGATGCCCCAGCTAGCGAGCAGGGCCTGCATCCGCTGGTCTTCACGTTGCTCGATGTAGTCGGCGTCGTTTCGCCAGGCGTCGCCGTGGCCTCCAGCCTAGAGCCTTGCCCAGAGCTGGGCTCCTTGAGCTGCCTGGTCACGCAGGATGTCGTGCATGGAACGCGTACGGCGCCCCAGGAGAGGGGCCAACCGACGGCGTTCGGACTCAGCCAGACCGCAGGCGTCGGCGAAGACTCGCAGTCGGTCCCCCGCGTCCGGGCTCTGCCAGTCCGGATGCGCGGACAGCGGGATGAACCCGTGAATGGCGTATGCGACATCCCACAGGCGCGAGCGGGGACCTGCAGCGTCCCAGTAGATGAAGGCCCACCCCGCATCGTCTGCGACCATGAGGTTCCAGGGGGCCAAGTCGTTACGCCCCTGATCGTCGATGCCGAGCGGACGAGGCGCCGCGCCGAATCCCACCTCGTGCAGGTGGGCAAGCAGGGCATGCACAGCGGGAGTCCATGGTCCGGTCGGACGGCGAACGGTGTCCGGCGCAGACGACACCATCACTGGCGTTGCCACCGGACAAAGGCTGTTCATCATCGTGCCGCATCGGACCAGTGTGTCGGATCGGCTCGTCATGATCACCCCATTAAGGGGGACCGTCAGAGAAGGGACAGAGGTTGAAGAACAAGGTGAGTGTCTGTTCCTGATCCTCTTGGGGGCGTTCCGCGAGCGCGCAAAAATACCGGATGATCCCGCCAACCACCGGGTCAAGGTCCGCAACCTGGCCGCCGTGTGGCGAACTTACCGTGCGGCCGGGGCCCAGTGCTTGATCATGTCCGGCCCGGTCGAGGACGAGGCCACGATCAAGGCGTACGCCGAGGCGTTGTCCGCGGCCGGGCTCACGCTGTGCCGACTTCACGCCAGACGGCAGCACTTGACGGAACGCATCATGTCCCGAGGACGTGGCGGCAGTTGGGACCAACCGGGCGACCCGTTGCGGGGGCAGTCCGTCACACGCCTGCTCCACGTGGCCGACCATGCGGTGGCATCGGCCGCCAGCCTGGAAGATGCCGGGATCGGTGATCTGCGCATCGACACCGACGGGCATACCGTCGAACAAGTAGCCGATGCGATCACCGCCGATGCCGTCTTGTCGGAGCTGTGCACAAGCAGAACTTGACAGAGAAGTCCTCGGTCGCGCCGGCCACGGCCCGCGTGGCACGCCGCCCGGTGGACCGGTCAGGCGGCGTAGCTGAGCACCGTAGGGCCTGCCGCGTGCACGGGACGGGCGGTGCGAACGGAGGGCGCGGCCTGCGCTCGGTTGCGTGTGAAGACGACGAGGCGCAGCACCGTGAACCGCGCGACACCGGCGAGTGCGGAGGCGGAGAGGTAGACGACCTGCTCCAGCACCGCACCGGGCGCCGCCACCATCTGCTGCAGGACAAACATCGCCACGCAGGTCACCGCGTATGCGGCCACCGCGGACCCGGCCGATTGTGCATGCTGGCGCCAGGTCGCGCGCACGCCCGCGTCGAAGGTGAAGCGGGCATGCAGCTCGGTGGCGAGGAGCGTGGAGATCACGGTAATCAGGGCGTTGGCCAAAGCCCAGGGGATCCAGGAAGAGAGGGCCGCCACGCCGAAACTGGAAGTGATCCCCACCCCACCGCCTAAGAGCACGAAGCGGGCGAAGGCGGTGAAGGCGGCGGGTGCCGCCTGCTCCTGGCTCTGTGCTGTTTCCATGATCCGCCCCTTTGATGGCTCACTCTGCGAGAACGCGCACCCCCTCGGCCTGCGCTATCGAGGAGTCCCCTACCAATGGCGCCACTATGGCACATCAATGGCGCTGCATCGAGTCCAAATGGCGCCATGGAGTGGACGTGGCGGCGATAGCGCAGGCCGGAGACTCGCCGCGGGTTCGGCGCGCTCCGCAGGCGCGGTGAGGCTGCGGCATGCGTCGGCGCACCCGCACCCATCGACCCCGGCCGACGTCAGGCCCATGGATGCGCTGTCGAGGACTCGCCCAGAGGCCGCCATGTCAGCGACTGGCGGCCTGGGCCGGCCCAGGCGTCAACCGGGAAACGGGGGGTACCTTCTCGCGGCATCCGCATGCCACCTCATAGACCGCGGTGGCGTCGGATGGTGGCTCGTGGTGCCACTCCGCGCCCCCAGGAGTGCATGAGCCTGCCGTGGGCCATGCCGACCCAGGGCACCATAGCTACGTTTTCGCAGCTCAGGGTGATTCCCATCAGTTCCGCCACACGCGAGGTGCCACTCGGCCTTGCATGTGGCGCCACTGCGGTGCCATGATGGCGTCATGGACCTCACCCCGTATGTCGACAACCTCCGCCGTGAACTCGCGGTGGCCGCCGAAGCCGGCGGCGAGGAAGCCCGAGAGCTGGCCGAGAGGCTCATTGCGCCCCTGGAGTCGGCGACCCGCCTGACCATGCTCAATGTGCTCTCCGCCGCGATGGACGAGATCACCCGCGATCTCGCCCCCGGCTCGGTCGACGTACGGCTACGCGGGCTCGACCCCGACTTCGTGGTGACACCGCCGCCGACCGACGGCGGCGTCCCCCCGGAGCCGGCCGCGCCCGTCGAACCTCTCAGGGCCGCAGCCCCGGCCGACGGCGACGAGGGTGGCACTGCCCGCGTCAACCTGCGCCTGCCGGCCCACCTCAAGGCCCGAGCCGAGGAGGCCGCGAGCCGCGAGGGCCTGTCGGTCAACGCGTGGCTGGTGCGCGCCGTGTCGGCCGCGGTCGACGGCGGCACCCGGCCGCGTACGACAGAGAAGGCTCAGACGGTCGGACAGAGCTTCACAGGCTGGGTGCGCTAGCCGCGCTCCCCATCGGCACCACTTCGCCCACACCACGTCCCACCAGCGGGGACGGCTCAAGGACTCAAGAGGACGGGACAGCCATGCCTTCTTTCGACACTCCCGAAACGATCTCGGTCACGGCGCGCGTGGAGGCCGGTTCCCTCCAGCTCACCGCGGGCGACCGCCGCGACACGGTCGTCGAGGTGCGGCCCCGCGATCCGAAGAAGGACCTGGACGTACGGGCGGCCGAGCAGACCGAGGTCACCTACGCGGGTGGCGTTTTGACGATCAGGACACCCAAGGGCAACCTGCTAGGGCTCGGCCGCACGGGCACGGTCGACGTGACGGTCGAGCTGCCCGCGGGCTCACGTATCGACATGACCGGCGCCTGGGCCCAGGTGCTCGGCGAGGGCCGGCTCGGCGAGGTCAGTGTGAAGACCTCGTCCGGCGACGTCCGTCTCGACACAACGGGTCCGCTCCAGCTGACCGCGTCGCACGGCTCGATCACCGTGGACCGGGTCGAGGGCAGGGCCGAGATCACCACCAGCTCCGGCAGTCTGCGCGTCGGCCTCGTCGACGGCCCCGCTGTCCTGAAGAACTCGCACGGCACCACGACCGTCGACGCCGCGCTCGGCGAGCTGCGGGTGAGCGGTGCCAACGGCGACATCGAGATCCGGCGGGCCGAGGACTCGGTCACCGCCACCACCGCCCACGGCACCCTGCGGGTGGGTGAAGTGGCGCGGGGCACCGTCCAGTTGGACACCAGCTACGGCGCCATCGACGTCGGCATCCGCGAGGGCACGGCCGCCTGGCTCGATGTCAGCTCGAACTCCGGTCAGGTGCGCAACACGCTGACTGCGTCCGAGAGCCCGGAGCAGACCGAGGACACCGTCAAGGTCCGCGCCCGCACCAAGTACGGCAACATCGACGTCCGCCGCGCCAGGGCCTGAGCCCCGCATCGTCAGCCCGCCCCTTCTCCCCTCACCTTTCAGCCTTCGACCGGAGGGCCCCATGCCTTCATCTGTCATGCCCATGCCCAGGCGGAGTGACGGTCCGCAGTCGCCGGCCGCCGTCTCCACCGTCGGTCTGCGCAAGTCGTACGGCGACAAGACCGTCCTGGACGGAATCGACCTGCACATCCCTCCAGGGTCCGTGTTCGCGCTGCTCGGTCCCAACGGCGCCGGCAAGACCACCGCCGTGAAAATCCTCTCCACGCTCATCACCGCCGACGGCGGACAGGCCCAGGTCGCGGGCCACGACGTCGCCACCTCCCCGGACGGGGTGCGCGCCGCGATCGGTGTCACCGGGCAGTTCTCCGCCGTCGACGGGCTGATCACCGGCGAGGAGAACATGCTCCTCATGGCGGACCTGCACCACCTGTCCAAGAGCCAGGGGCGGCAAGTCGCCGCCGAGTTGCTGGAGCGGTTCGACCTCACCGACGCCGCGAAGAAGCCCGCCTCCACCTACTCCGGCGGGATGAAGCGCCGCCTGGACATCGCCATGACCCTGGTCGGCCGGCCGCGGATCATCTTCCTCGACGAGCCGACCACCGGCCTCGACCCGCGGTCCCGCCACAACATGTGGCAGATCATCCGCGCACTCGTCTCCGACGGCGTCACCGTCTTCCTCACCACCCAGTACCTGGAAGAGGCCGACGAGCTCGCCGACCGCATCGCGGTGCTGAACGACGGCAGGATCGTCGCCGAGGGCACCGCCGACGAGCTGAAACGACTGATCCCTGGAGGGCACGTCCGCCTGCGCTTCACCGACCCGACCGCATACCAGAGAGCCGCCTGCGCACTGCGCGAGGTCACGCGGGACGACGAGGCGCTGGCGCTGCAGATCCCCAGCGACGGCAGCCCGCGCGAGCTGCGCTCCATCCTCGACCGGCTGGACTCCGCCGGCATCGAGGCCGACGAGCTGACCATGCACACCCCCGACCTCGACGACGTGTTCTTCGCCCTGACCGGCGGCACCGACCAGCCCAAGGAGGCTGTCCGATGAGCACCCCCGTGGCTCCCGCCCGCCCGGCCCGGCTCTCCCTGGCCCTGCGCGACTCCTCCACGATGCTGCGCCGCAACCTCCTGCACGCGCGACGCTACCCGTCCCTCACCCTGAACCTGCTGCTCACGCCGATCGTCCTGCTGCTGCTGTTCGTCTACGTCTTCGGCGACGTGATGAGCGCGGGCATCGGCGGTGGCGGCGCCGACCGTTCGGAGTACATCGCCTATCTCGTTCCGGGCATCCTGCTGATGACCATCGGCGGCACCCTGGTCGGCACCGCGGTGTCCGTCTCCATGGACATGACCGAGGGCATCATCGCCCGCTTCCGCACGATGGCGATCCACCGCGGTTCCGTGCTCGTCGGACACGTCATCAGCAGCGTGGTGCAGTCGGTCATCAGCGTGACTCTCGTCGGCGCCGTCGGCGTGGCCGTCGGCTTCCGATCCACGGATGCCACGGTCTGGGAGTGGATCGCGGCATTCGGGCTGCTCGCGCTGTTCGCCCTGGCGTTCACCTGGATCGCGGTCGGGATGGGCATGGTCAGCCCCAGCGCCGAGGCAGCCAGCAACAACGCGCTGCCGCTGGTCTTCCTGCCGCTCATCTCCAGCGCCTTCGTCCCGGTCGACGCGATGCCGGGCTGGTTCCAGCCGATCGCCCAGTACCAGCCGTTCACGCCCGCCATCGAGACCCTGCGCGGACTGCTGCTCGGCACCGAGATCGGCGACAACTGGTGGATCACCGTCGTCTGGTGCCTGGGCCTGGCGACGCTCGGCTACCGCTGGTCGAAGGCGGTGTTCAACCGCGACCCGAAGTGACCGCGCGGACTGCCTCCGGCAGGTCGTCCCCGCTTCGAGGGGGCGGCATGCTCCGACACCGCGTCGGCGCACGCCGCCCCATCGGGGTCGTGTTGACCCCGCAGCCGACAAGACGCCGACGCAAGCCCCTGCCCTTCAGGGCGAGGCCGCCGCCGGCAGGTGCGGCTGCTGTGGCTGCCGCCCGGGTGCCGTTCGTACGGTGAGCACCATGGTGAGTCCGCCGCCGGGTGTGTCCTCGGCGTGCGATGTGCCCCCGATGGACGCGGTGAAGCCGCGTGCCACCGCCAGGCCGAGGCCGACGCCCGCGCCGCGGGGCGAGTCGCCGTAGCGCTGGAAGGGTTCGAAGATGCGGTCCTTGGCCTCGTCCGGCCGCAGGCGCTGGCGTCCAGGACGACGGCGGCCTGCGCTGCGAACGCGGCCAGCACCCGGCGATCGGAGGCCGGCAGCACGCGGCCGCGCACGGGGAGGACATACCGGCGGCCTTGCCGACGCCGGGTGCGGCGCCGAGGTAGATCCGGAACGTGCCGCGTGCCATGTCATCCCTCGAAGCGGTAGCCCATGCCGGGCTCGGTGATCAGTAGCGGGGGTGGGAGGGATCCGTCTCCAGTTTGCGGCGCAGCTGGGCCATGTAGACCCGCAGGTAGTTGGTCTTGCCGCTCCGCGAGACACCCCAGGCCTCCTGGATCGGGACCCGGCTCCAGCCTCGCAGAGCCTTGATGATGTCGACGCCGTCCATGTCGGGCAGTCCCAGGTCGAGCAGTACGGCGTCGGGCTGACGCGCGGCGGCCAGACGGAGGGCCATGGCGCCGTCGGGGGCGGCGTCCACGCCGTAGTGACGTGCCTGCACGTTGATGACGAGGGCCCGTACGAGCTGCGGGTCGTCCTCCACCACGAGCACCCGGGTCATGGTGTACGCCTCTCCTGTCGTGTGTCGGGCCTGCGCGCCGGAGGCGGGGGGACCGCCTTCCTGGCGGTGGGAGCCGGCGGATCCGGGACGCCGCCCGGCCCGCCGCCTCCCGTGGGCGTCCCGTAAGGCCGTCACTGCTTCGCTACGAGGCCTTTGAGCGCGGTGTTGAGTTCGAGGACGTTCACACGGGGCTCGCCCATGAAGCCCAGAGTGCGGCCCCGGGTGTGGTTCTCGACCAGCTTGCCGACCTTGGCGACGGACACGCCGTTCTTCGCCGCGACCCGGTGGACCTGGAGCTCGGCGTAGGCCGGGGAGATGTCCGGGTCCAGGCCGGAGGCGGAGGAGGTGACCGCGTCCGGGGGGACGTCCGACGGTTTGACGGTGTAACCGGGCACGGAGTTGTCCTTCACGACCGCGGCCCTGGCGTCCTCCACCTGCTTGATCAGGTCCTTGCTGTCGGCGGACAGGTTGGTGGCGCCGGACAGCAGCAGCTTGTACTGCGTGTTGATGCTGTTGGTGCCGAGCCCGTTGGCCGGGCGGCCCTGGAACCACTTCAGATCCGGCGCCGGGATCTCCTGGCCCTTCTTCAACGGCAGGTTGTAGGACTGCCCGATGAGGGACGAGCCGACGACCCTGCCGTCCGCCTTGACCTCGGAGCCGTTCGCCTTGCCGGGGAACAGCCCCTGGGCGATGCCGGTGACGACCAGCGGGTAGATGACGCCGGTGACCAGGGTCAGTACGAGGAGGGCGCGCAGGCCCGCTCCGAGCAACCGGGCGGTGTTCACAACGGAGTTGTTCATGGTCCTTCACCACGCTTTCGAAGAATTACAGCCCGGGGATCAGAGAAATGAGCAGGTCGATGAGCTTGATGCCGATGAACGGGGCGATCAGGCCGCCCAGCCCGTAGATCGTGAGGTTCCGTCGCAGCATGCGGTCGGCGCTGACCGGCCGGTACCGCACGCCCTTCAGGGAAAGCGGCACCAGCGCGATGATGATCAGCGCGTTGAAGACGACGGCCGAAAGGATCGCGGAGTCCGGCGAGGCCAGGCCCATGATGTTGAGCTTGTCCAGGCCCGGGTAGACCGCGGCGAACAGCGCCGGGATGATCGCGAAGTACTTGGCGACGTCGTTGGCTATGGAGAACGTCGTCAACGCGCCCCGGGTGATGAGGAGTTGTTTGCCGATCTCGACGATCTCGATGAGCTTGGTCGGGTTCGAGTCGAGGTCGACCATGTTGCCGGCCTCCTTCGCGGCCGACGTGCCGGTGTTCATCGCCACGCCGACGTCGGCCTGCGCGAGGGCCGGGGCGTCGTTGGTGCCGTCGCCGGTCATCGCGACGAGCTTGCCGCCCGCCTGCTCGCGCTTGATGAGGGCCATCTTGTCCTCGGGGGTGGCCTCGGCGAGGAAGTCGTCGACGCCGGCCTCCTCGGCGATCGCCTTCGCGGTCAGCGGGTTGTCGCCCGTGATCATGACCGTCTTGATGCCCATGCGGCGCAGTTCCTCGAAGCGCTCCCGCATGCCGTCCTTGACGACGTCCTTGAGGTGGATGACGCCCAGGACGCGGGCGCCCTGCTCGTCGTCCACGGCGACCAGCAGTGGGGTCCCGCCCGCTTCCGAGATGCGGTGTGCGATCCCGTCCGCGTCCTGCGCGACCGTGCCGCCCTGCTCCCCGACCCAGGCGATGACCGAGGCCGTGGCGCCCTTGCGGATCTTGCGGCCGTCGACGTCGACACCCGACATGCGGGTCTGAGCGGTGAACTCGATCCACTCGGCGCCCACGAGCTCGCCCTGGTGGCGCTCGCGCAGCCCGTACTTCTCCTTTGCCAGGACGACGACGGAACGGCCCTCGGGTGTCTCGTCGGCCAGTGACGACAGCTGGGCCGCATCCGCGACCTCCGCCTCCGTCGTGCCGCCCACCGGGATGAGCTCGGCGGCCTGCCGGTTGCCGAGGGTGATCGTGCCGGTCTTGTCGAGCAGCAGCGTGGAGACGTCACCGGCGGCCTCGACCGCCCGGCCCGACATGGCCAGCACATTGCGCTGCACCAACCGGTCCATGCCCGCGATGCCGATCGCGGACAACAGCGCGCCGATCGTGGTCGGTATCAGGCAGACCAGCAGAGCGATCAGCACCACCATCGTCAAGTGGGTGCCCGCGTAGTCGGCGAATGGCGGCAGCGTGGCCACCGCGAGCAGGAAGACAATGGTGAGCGATGCCAGCAGGATGTTCAGGGCGATCTCGTTGGGCGTCTTCTGCCGTGCGGCGCCCTCGACCAGGTTGATCATCCGGTCGATGAAGGTCTCGCCCGGCTTCGTCGTGATCTTGACGACGATCCGGTCGGACAGCACCTTCGTGCCGCCGGTGACGGCCGAGCGGTCGCCGCCCGACTCACGGATGACCGGGGCCGATTCACCGGTGATCGCCGACTCGTCGACCGACGCGACGCCCTCGACGATGTCTCCGTCACCCGGGATGACGTCGCCGGCCTCGCACACCACCAGGTCGCCGACGCGCAGCTGCGTCCCCGGCACCCGCTCTTCGGTGTCCCCCACGAGACGGCGGGCGACGGTGTCGGTCTTGGCTTTGCGCAGGGTGTCGGCCTGCGCCTTGCCGCGGCCCTCGGCGACCGCCTCGGCCAGGTTGGCGAAGATCACGGTCAGCCAGAGCCAGGCGCTGATGGTCCAGCCGAACCAGTCGCCCGGGTCCTTGAAGGAGAACACCGTAGTCAGCACAGAGCCGACCAGCACGACGAACATGACGGGCGACTTGATCATCACTCGCGGGTCGAGCTTGCGGAAGGCGTCCGGCAGCGACTTCACCAGTTGCCTGGGGTCGAACAGGCCGGCGCCGACCCGGTCCTCCTTGTGCCCGGTGGGTACATCGCTGTGCGGCGCCCGGGTGGGAGTGGTGGCGGTGGACATGGAGTCCTCTTGTTTCTCTGTACGTGTGGTCATCACGCCAGCCCCTCGGCGAGCGGTCCCAGCGCGAGGGCGGGGAAGTACGTGAGACCGGTGATGATCAGGATCGCGCCCACCAACAGGCCGGTGAACAGCGGCTTCTCGGTGCGCAGGGTGCCCGCGGTCACGGGCACCGGCTTCTGCCCGGCGAGCGAGCCGGCCAGCGCCAGCACGAACACCATCGGCAGGAAGCGGCCCAGCAGCATCGCCAGTCCGGTCATGAGGTTGAACCAGTCGGTGTTCGCGTTCAGTCCGGCGAAGGCCGAGCCGTTGTTGTTCGACGCGGACGTGAAGGCGTAGAGCACCTCGGAGAAGCCGTGCGCGCCGGAATTCAGCATGGAGTGCGGCGGGGTCGGCAGGGCCATGGAGACGGCGGTGCAGACGAGCACCAGTGCCGGTGTGATGAGGATGTAGCAGGCGGCGAGTTTGATCTCGCGGGTGCCGATCTTCTTGCCCAGGTACTCGGGCGTGCGTCCGACCATCAGGCCGGCGATGAACACCGCGATGACCGCCGTGATCAGCATGCCGTAGAGGCCGGAGCCGACGCCGCCGGGCGCGATCTCGCCCAGCATCATGCCGAGCATGGTGATGCCGCCGCCCAGACCGGTGAACGAGGAGTGGAAGGAGTCCACCGCTCCGGTCGAGGTGAGTGTGGTCGACACCGCGAAGATCGAGGACGCGCCGACGCCGAAGCGGACCTCCTTGCCCTCATACGCCCCGCCCGCGGCCTGGAGCGCCGGACCGTGGTGCGCGAACTCGGTCCACATCATCAGGGCCACGAAGCCCAGCCAGATGGTGAACATCGTGGCGAGGATCGCGTATCCCTGCTTCACCGAGCCGACCATGACACCGAAGGTGCGGGTCAGCGCGAACGGGATGACCAGGATCAGGAAGATCTCGAAGAGGTTGGTGAAGGGCGTCGGGTTCTCGAAGGGGTGGGCGGAGTTGGCGTTGAAGTAGCCGCCGCCGTTGGTGCCGATCTCCTTGATGGCCTCCTGCGAAGCGACCGCGCCGCCGTTCCACTGCTGCGAGCCGCCCATGAACTGTCCGACCTCGTGGATGCCGGAGAAGTTCTGGATGACGCCGCAGGCCACCAGCACGATTGCGGCGATCGCCGCCGCCGGCACCAGGATTCGCAGGGTGCCGCGCACCAGGTCGGACCAGAAGTTGCCGAGCTCACCGGTGCGCGAGCGTGCGAACCCGCGCACCAGTGCCACGGCGACGGCCATGCCGACGGCCGCGGACACGAAGTTCTGCACGGCGAGACCGGCCGTCTGCACGACGTGCCCCATGGTCTGTTCGCCGTAGTACGACTGCCAGTTGGTGTTGGTCACGAACGACACGGCCGTGTTGAACGACTGCGCCGGATCGACCGAGGAGAACCCCAGCGAGCCGGGCAGAACGCCCTGGAGCCGCATCAGCGCATAGAGGAAGAGGACGCCGACGGCCGAGAAGGCGAGCACGCTGCGCAGGTACGCGGGCCAGGTCATTGCGGCGTCGGGGTTGGCACCGATGCCCTTGTAGACCCACTTCTCGACGCGCCAGTGCTTGTCGGATGAGTAGACCCTGGCCATGTAGGTGCCAAGGGGGATGTAGGCGAGAGCCAGCGCGGCTATGAGCGCGATCAGCTGGAGCACGCCGGCGAGGACGGGACCCATCGAGCTCAGAACCTCTCGGGGAAGATCAGGGCGAGGACGAGATAGCCCAGCAGGGAGACGGCCACCACCAGGCCGACGACGTTCTCGGTGGTCACAGCTTCGTCACCCCCTTGGCGACGAGAGCCACCAGCGCGAACGCCGCGAGCACGGCGACGACGAAGGCCAGATCGGCCATCGCGAACTCCTGGAGTGAGGTTCGGTGAAACGGACGATTTGAGGAAAGCGCCTCTTCGGCCTGTTCGGGTCCGCCCTTGACGGCTCTCATACGGTGGGACCCACAGTCTTGACGGAACTCTGACGCGGCCTGGCTCAGAGGAGCCGGAAGCGGAGCCGGCAGATCACCGCGTCCGTCTCCCGCCGTACGGCGTGCGCACGACCACCCCCGCTGGTTCTGCAGCAGCCGCTGCCACAGCCGCTCCGGCTCGGTCTCCGCGATCAGCACGGTGACGCGCGTGCCCGGCTCCGCGGCGGCCACCCCAGCGACGTACGCGGCGATCGGACGCCCCAGGCTGCGCCGCTCGCTCGACAGCCGGACCAGAGGCACACCGGGGTCCCATTCCGCCCAGGAGCGCTCCAGCGCGTGCACCTGAGCCCGGTCCTCGGGGTCCGGGTAGCAGAGGGTCACCGCACGCTCCTCGTCGCCGAGGGAGGCGGCCGCCCTGTGGGCCTCCGAGGCCAGCCTGGACAGGGACGGGACGGAAATGATCAACAGTGAGCGTTCGCGGTGCGGGGGTCCGGAACGCGGCCGAGGCCGAGCCGCTCGCCGATCCGGGCGGAGGCGCGATGCACCGTCTCGAAGGCGGCCACGAGCAGTGGCAGGGCGATCACGCCCAGCCGGGCGCCCTCCTGGAACCAGCCCGAGCCCGGCCGTCACCAGCCCGGCCATATCGGTCACCGTCGACGGCGCCCGCACCGACGACGATGACTGGTCACTGGTCCGCGTCGGCCTCGCCACCCGCACCGCGGAACGCGGCGGCGAACGCCCGCCCGCGGCCCTGACCTTCGTCATCGACGTCTCGGGCTCCATGGACGAACCGGGCCGTCTGGGCCTCGCCAAGGAGTCCCTCTCGTTGATGACGGACCGGCTGCGCGACGACGACTCGGTCACGCTCGTGCGTCGGCAGCGACTACGGCGACGCCCTCATGGAGCAACTCGCCGACAAGGGTGACGGCCACACCGTCTACGTGTCCGACGAGGACGAGCCGCACGGTCTTCTCCGAGCAGCTCCCGCGCAACGTCGACCTCACCGCCCGCGACGCCAAGGCGCAGGTCGCCTTCGACCCCGAGACGGTCGAGGAGTT
>NZ_JNXI01000051.1 GCF_000717055.1 Streptomyces iakyrus
GGCACGACGCCCTCTGGCTGACCTGGGGTGCCCTGACCGCCACCGGGCTCGCATGCGCAGCCTCGGTCGCCGCACTCGCCCGCAGCGGACACCTGGCCGCACCGGAACCGCAGCTCGCGGCGGCATGACAGCGTCGGATAAGCCATGCTCGGGCTGCCGCCGGCCGGGCGGCAGCCCGCGGCCGAGGCAGGCGCGCAGTCCGTCCGGGTGGGCGCCGGGCGCGACATGGCTGAGGTAGCCACCGGGGTACGAGCCCGTGACCGGCGCCGGGCGAGGCCCTCCTCGCCGAGTCGGTGAACGGCGATGTGACACCTCGTTCGCGCATGAGCTCGTCCGGCTGGCCGCTCGATCACCAGGTTCTCGGGGATCTCGAAGCCCTCGGACTGGGCGAGCTTGAACCAGCCGTAGGCGGACTCCAGCCTCGGCCCCATCGCCCGCGCCATCGGCGCACACCACGCTCCCAGTACTCCGAGTCAAGCCCACACCAGCCCAGCCGGCCAAGCCACCCCGAGCCCGGCGAGGATCTCCCGTGGGCCCCGGCCCCACGCGAAGCGGGCTGCACTTCGGGATACCGCGCTGGAAGAAGTGCAGCCGTCGGACTACGGGAGCGGACCCGGCGGGCATCACTGAAACCCGGCGAGCGCACCCTCACGCCCCCGCTGACGGGCACCCTGACAGGAGTCCGCATCGGCATCGCCCGGTGGCGCGGCCACGTCGTGGTCATCAACGTGTGGGGCTCATGGTGCGCGCCCTGCCGCAAGGAAGCCCCGGAACTGGCCCGCCTGGCCAAGGAGACCAAGCCGCTGGGAGTGCGGTTCCTCGGCGTCGACATCCGCGACAGCAAGACGGCCGCCATCGCCTTCGAGAAGGACTACGGCATCACGTATCCGAGTAGCGTATCCGGTCGTGGCACGAGGCCACCTTCACCAGGCCGCCCGGCAGGTCGAACTCCAAACCAGCCGCACCCCGGCGCCCCTGGCCGCGATGTGGGAAGCCGCCGAAGGCGCCCTCGGCGAGGTCACTCCGAGCGCGTAGGCGAGACCAGCCGTGATCAGGGTCATCGCGGGAGCTTCGCGGTGCGCTCCGGATGGGCCGGGGGCGTCGGCGCCGCTGGAGACTGAGAATCGAGGGCTCGCTATGGCCCTGACCTGCTGACGAGCACCTTCACCCCTCTTGGTGGCCCCGCGGGAACCTGCGCGTCCTCCACTAGGTCGGCCGCCGGTCATCACCGACGACATGCTGCACACCGTGCTCCGTCGGCGGGCGAAACGGCGAGTCCGTGGAGCAGATCCAGCCCGACCTGATCATCTCCACCGGCAAGCGCAAGGGTCAGAACCCCTCCATCGCCGGCACCTACCGGGCGATCACGCCAAGCGCGAGGCATACTCCGAAGCCGTCGATCAGGCCCACGCCGACTTCGCCGCCCTCCAGGCCGGCGAACTCCCCAGGCAGCTCATCCTGACCGAACGTCACTCTGACTACCACGTGTGGTAGGTGGTGCCGGGGTCGTCCCGCCACCGGCGTATGCGGGCGCCGACGGCCTCATGGTCGAGGCCGAGCACGGCGGACGAAGCGGAGGAAGAGGGAGAGATCGTCACAACAGAGCATTGTGGCAACGTACTTCGCAGTTCGTCCCTGCAGTGGAGCAATGCGCACGAGATCCGGGCAGACCTCGTACAGCGGCCTGGACGGGGCGTCTCGCAGCCGGGTGCCGACACGCGCCCGTGCTGCCCTCGCCCGGCCGCGGCCACGGCACGCACCATGGGCAGGACGCGGGCGATGCCGATTCCGTCGGCGATGAACAAGTAGTCGTCCGTCAGGACCGGCGGGAACCTGTTGCGCGGCCTTTTGATCCCGGGCTGGTCTAGTACCAGTTGTTGGCCTGCCAGAACTGCCAGGCGCCGCAGGGGCTGCCGTAGCGGCTGTCCATGTAGTTCAGCCCCCACTTGATCTGGGTGGCCGGGTTGGTCGCCCAGTCGGCGCCGGCGGAGGACATCTTGGAGCCGGGCAGCGCTTGCATGAGGCCGTAGGCGTCGGATGTGGGGTTGTCCGCCTGGTAGTTCCAGCTGGACTCGCGCTCCACGATGTCGCTGAAGCACTGCCACTGGTCAGCGGGCACCATCTGGCGCGCCATCGCCTGCACCTCCGCGACGGTGTACGAGCTCTGGACCGGGAAAGAGGAGGAATCACGGGCCGAGCGGCTGACGGCCTCCCGCTGGGCCTCCTCCCGCTCCTTGGCGAGCTTCTCCGCCGCAGCCTTCTTCTCCGCAGCGTCCTTCTTGGCCGCCGCGTCCTCGGCCGCCTGCTTGCGCGCCGCCTCTTCCGCGGACTTCTTCGTCGCGGCGTCCGCCGAGACGGCCTGGGCGTCGGCCTGCTGGACCAGCGAGCTGACCTGGACCTGGGCCTGCTGGCCCGCGGGTATGTCCGCGAGGAGGGTCGCGTCGGCCGCGGTCGCATCGAAGTCGTTCGATGACTGCGCGGTGTTGCCCGAGGCAATTCCCGCGACGGCGCCGACGGTGGTGACGGCGGTGGCGGACACCACGGCGAATCCCCGGATCCGGCTCACACGTTTTCCTTCCAACATCGTCCGCTTCGCGCGGGGTGACCTCGCGGGCGCGATTGCGCCTCTGCCGCTGGCCTCCGTTGCTGACAGGTCAGCAGAAGTTCCTTGGGCGGTGCGGGTGGTGGGGCTCAGGGCCTGCTGGCGGCGAAGAACGGCATGGAGTCCAACGGGACGATCTCCACGTTCTTTCCGGTACGCGGCGCGTGGATGGCCTTGCCATTCCCGACGTACATGCCGTTGTGCTGGTTGTCGTTGTACCAGTAGATGATGTCGCCCGGCTGCAGATCGGACTTGGCCACCTTGCGGCCAGCGTCGTACTGCTGCTTGACGGTGCGCGGCAGCGAGACACCCGCCGCGCGCCAGGAGGCACCGGTCAGTCCCGAGCAGTCGTAGGAGTTGGGTCCGGTGGAGCCCCACTCGTAGGGCTTGCCGAGCTGCGCGTACGCGAAGTCCAGCGCGACCTTGGCGCGACCGCTGGCCGGGCCGTTGTAGGTGGCGGCGGAGTCGCTGACGCCCGCGGCGGCGTCCTCGCGCTCCTGATCGGCTTCCATCTTGGCGCGCTGGGCGGCAGTCAGGCTGTTGAGGAGCTTGCGGGCCTCGGCGAGCTTGCCCTGCACCTCGTCCTTCTTCTCCTTGGCCTTCGCCCGCGTCTCCTGCAGATCCTGCAGCTGCTCCTGGACGGTCGCCCGTTCCTGCGCGAGTTCGCGCTGCATGTTCTGCATCGCCCGCAGGGCGTCGGCCTGCCGGCTGCTCGTGCGGTCGAGCATCTCGGCCTGGTGGAGATAGTCGTCCGGGTCGCCGGAGAGGAAGAGCTCCACGCTCGGATCGATGCCGCCGGAGCGGTACTGCGCCGCCGCCAACGGGCCTATCTTCTCGCGCAGTTCGTTGATCTCCTGCTGCTTACGGGCCAGGCGCTCCCGCGCGCGCTCGGCCTCGCGCTGCAGCTCTTTCTGCTTCTCCCGGATGCCGTTGTACTCCTCGGTGGGAGCCTCGGCCTCCTCGTAGAGCAGCTCGACTTGCTTGCGCACCTCGTCCACCGTGGGCTTGGGCGCCGCCTGGCTCTGCGTCGGCAGGAGGCTGACCGCGCCGGCCGCCATGCCGATGGTGGCTATTCGGGCACGGCTGGGCGGCTTCGGCCTACGGTGCGTTCCCATCGTGGGCTGACTCCTTAGCGCGTCTGTGGACCGAGCGACGGGTCTTGGCCGTCGGGCCGACGCCAGTCAGCTTCGGCACTGTCCCGCGGACCCGACGCTGGGCACAGGCCCCGGCCCGCGCCCAGCGCCGCATTCATCGAGCGGGTTAGAACTTAGTAGCTTCGTAATACGCACCGCAAGTGAGATTGGGTCACACCAGCCTCACCAGTAGCGGTCAGCCGAGTCCGGGAGGGCAGGCGACCAGCAGCGGCAGCAGCGGCACCGTCAGGGCGGCCGCAGCCACGGAGCCCCACAGGGCGGGATGCGCGGTCTTGCGCGGGCCGAGGACACGCTTCAGGCGGATCAGGGCGCTCTGGCCACCGGCCGCCAGGGCGCCCTTCGGCGTCCGGGCCGAGGCCATCTCGTACATCGCGGTGGCCAGCGCCTCGTGGGAGTGGCTGCGCAGTGCGCGGTCGTCGGCGATCATCTCCAGCAGCAGCGCTGTCTGCTCCCGGGCGTGGCGGGCCAGCGGCACCCACCGGAAGACCGAGTAGAAGGCCTCCACCGTGGCCAGGACCAGGTGGTGGCGGCCCGCGATATGGGCCTGCTCGTGCTCCAGCACGGCGCCGAGCTGCTCGGGTGTCAGATGGCGCACAGCCGCATCGCTGATCACGATCCGGGGATCGCGGCCCGGCAGACAGTAGGCGGCGGGGGTGTCGTACGGCAGGACGGTGGCGCACAGACGGGCCGAGTGCCGGCCCACCAGGTCGACGGCCTCCCGGTGTTGACTCCGCACGCGACGGGCTCGTACGACATGGAAGGCGAAGCTCGCAACGAGGGCGATCCCGATGGCGGCCGGAACGCCGACGGCCAAACGGGCCGCGATTTCGGGATCGGGCCGCCCCACCCCCACGTCCAGCCCGCAGGCGTGCAGCAGGCCGACCATGCCCGCGTGCAGGTGCTCGGCCGGCATGGCCAGGCTCGCGGCGGAGAGTGCGGCTCCGAACGAGAACGAGACCGCCAGGGCGTGCCACACCGCCGCCGCGAGGGCAGGGGCACGGTGCGGCCAGTCGGCGCGCAGGAGCAGGTACGGGGCTGCGAAGCCCACCGCCGCCGTGTAGCCGACAAGGGCGGGGGCCGCGTTCACGAGTCCGCCTTGGCCTGGCCCGCCTGGCGTCCCGTGTTCCGCAGGGCCTTGCGCAGGGCAGCCTGCTCCTCGTCGGACATGTTCTCCACGAAGGCGACCAGCGCGGCCCGGCGGTCCTTGCTCTCTCCCAAACCGTCCTCCATGAGCGCGGCGGCGTACGCCTCGCGGCTGCGCACCGGCGAGTACAGCCAGGCCCGGCCCTGCTTGCCACGCAGCAGCCAGCCCTTGCCGTACAGGATGTTGGTGACGGTCATCACCGTGGTGTACGCGACGGGGCGATTCCTGTTGATGTCATCGACTATCTCGCGCACCGTCGCCGGACGGTTCCACGTCCAGAGACGATCCATGATTTCCGCTTCAAGATCCCCGAGCCGCCGCATGGCCCTGACTTCCCTTCGCCACCGAATACGCAAGGCCATAGTAGTCGGCCGCAAGGGCAGTCTTTCGGGACGGAGGCGGAACCTCATACTCGGCCGGTGAGTTCGAAGCCCGCCTCGTCGATCGCCTCGCGTATCCGCGAATCGTCGAGCGGTGTGGTGGACGTCACGGTGACGCGGCCCGTGGGGACGTCGACCTGCACGTCGACGACGGTTTCGAGCGCTGAGACCTCCTGCTTCACGGCGTTCTCGCAGTGGCTGCAGGTCATGCCGGACACGTGGTATTCGGTGGTCAGCAGGTCGGGCACGATGCCTCCCCTCCGGGTTGTCATACCCTGGGTGGGTATGACGTCTCCGTGTCTACTCCGGTGGTGCCCGGGATGCAAGCGACCGTTGATCCATGCCTAGGATGAGGCCCGTGACCCGCCTCCGACAGTTCATGCGACCGCACGCGATGGTGCGGTCTTTTGGGCTGCTCGTGTGGGCTGTGCTCTTGGGGCTGCTCGGTATGCACGGGCTCGGGCCGGTTTCCGGTGCCGCCGCTGCCATGTCCGGGCATGATCGGGTGGCGGTGGTCGCGCATACGGACGTCGTGGCGTCGATGCCGGATGGATGCGATCACGGCGACGGTGGCTGTACTGGCCACACGGCCCATGCGGATCCCACGTGCGCCTCGGCGTCAGTCGGCGGGGCTCCGGCGATGGTGCCGACGCTGCTCCCTGACGTGGTGGCGGGTGCCGAACCGGGGGAGACACGTACGTCTCCTGACGGCAGCGGTCCCGACGGCGGTCGCGCCCCGCCCTCACTCTCCGAACTCCAGCTCCTGCGGATATAGAACGGCCCGCGCGTCGCCGCATACCCCACTCCTTTGGACGCGGCGAGGTGCCTCGGCATGTCCTTCACAGATCCGAACTCAGGAGCTCAACCATGACTGCACGCCGCAAGCTCGTCCGCCGTACCGCACTCGCCGTCACCGCCGGCGCCGCCGCTCTCGTCCTGTCCGCCTGCGGCGGTGGCGGACACGACATGTCCTCGATGGGGGGCGACTCCGACTCCAGCCCTTCCGCGACCGCCTCGGCGAAGGCCGGCGACCACAACGACCAGGACGTCTCCTTCGCGGAGGAGATGATCCAGCACCACCGTCAGGCCATCGAGATGGCCGATCTGGCCGCCGACCGCGCCTCCTCGCAGGAGGTCAAGGACCTCGCCACGAAGATCAAGGGCGCGCAGGACCCGGAGATCAAGACGATGTCCGGCTGGCTCACCTCGTGGGGCGAGGAGGTCCCCGCTGACATGTCCGGCATGGAAGGCCACGACATGTCGTCCTCCATGCCCGGCATGATGAGCAGCGAGGACATGGACAAGCTGGAGAAGGCCTCCGGCGCCGAGTTCGACAAGATGTTCCTCGAGATGATGGTCAAGCACCACGAGGGCGCCGTCGAGATGGCCAAGACGCAGAAGGCCGAGGGCAAGTACGGTCCCGCGACGAAGCTCGCGGACGACGTGATCACGGCCCAGACCGCCGAGATCGAGCAGATGGACAAGATGCTCGGCAAGAGCTGACGCGGCGACAGAAACGGTGTGGCCGACGGTGCGCAGGCGCCGTCGGCCACACCGTTTCTGGTTGTCGTGCCGCCTTGTGGGGTCGAACGGGCTACGTCGCGTCACGACGAGGCAGCCGCACGGCAATGAGTGCCGCGGCGAGCACGCAGAGCGCCGCGCTGGCGAGGAGGACGTGGGACATGGTGTCGGTGAAGGCTCCCGCGACGTGGTGGGACAGGTCCTCTCCGAGCGGCTGGTCGAGACGGCGGGCGGCGGCTTCGGCGCCGGCGATGTTGTCGCGGGCTGCGTCGGCTACCGGCTGGGGAAGTCCGCGCAGGTGGGGGTCGAGGTCGCGGGTGTAGGTGATGTTCAGGACGGTGCCGAGGACGGCGACGCTGAACGCGGCGCCGATCTGGCGAATGGCAATCAACAGCCCGGATCCGGCGGCCGCGCGGTGCTCGGGGAGCGTGGCCGTCACCGCGTCGACGGCGGGCGCGAGGGCGAGTCCGGCGCCGAGGCCGATGACGGCCAGGCAGGCGGCGCTGAAGGCGTACGCCGAGTCGGGGGTGACGGCCGAGTAGACGGCGAAGCCGACGGCGGCGACGGCCAGTCCCGCGACCATGGGGATCTTTGCGCCGATTCCGGTGACGACCTTGTCCACGGCCGCCGCGGCCACCAGGATCGCCGCAACGAGCGGTACCAGCCGCAGTCCGGTGCCGAACGAGTCGTTGCCCTGGAGGACTTGCAGGTATTGGGGCACCACGAACAGGGCGCCGACGACTGTAAAGGTGCCTGCGGCGGCGGCCACGGTCGGCCAGGTGAAGGCCGGGTTCGCGAACAGCCGCAGGTCGACCAGCGGGTGGGGGGAACGGCGCTCCCAGAACAGGAAGGCGGCCAGCAGCAGGACGCCACCGACGATCGCGGCGAGCACGCCGGGATCGGTCCGCTGTCCTCGGGCGCCTGGGATGATGCCGTACACCAGCGCGGCGGTGCCGAGCACCGACGTGGTGATGCCGGGGAAGTCCAGTCGTGGTGCGGTGGGGTCGGAGGACTCGGGTAGCAGGACGGCCGCAGCGATGAGCGCGAGGGCGCCGACGGGGACGTTGATGAGGAAGACCGAGCCCCACCAGAAGTGCTGAAGCAGCCAGCCGCCGACGATCGGCCCGAGGGGCAGCCCGACGCCGAGGGCCCCGACCCATACGGCGATGGCGCGACGCCGTTCCTCAGATGGGAAGAGCGCGGGCAGGATGCCGAGGGAGAGCGGCACGATGATCGCAGCGCCTACGCCCATGACCGTGCGGGCGGCGATCAGTCCGTCGGCGCTGCCGCTGTAGGCGGCCCAGGCGGAGGCGGCGACGAACGCCGCCAGTCCGGCCAGCACCCGGCGGCGGCCGATGGGGGTCCCCCGCGCCCTTAAGGCGTGGGGGAGGTCGCCGAGGCCGCCCGCCGGGAGCATCAGGGAGGCGAAGACCAAAACGTACGCGTTGACGATCCACTGCAGCTGGCTCGTGCTCGCCTCGAGGTCGCCGGCCAGCGTGGGCAGGGCGACGTTGAGGACCATCAGGTCCAGGCCGACGGTGAGCAAGGCGATCACCAGGGCGGCCGGGCCCGCCCAGCGGCGTGCCGCAGACGGTTCAGGCGTCGGACGGGGGTCGCTCATGCTCATGGTCGCTCCCGAGGAAGGACAGTGCGACGCGGGTGATGGCGCCGAGCACGATGAAGGCGTCGGCGAGGTTGAAGGTGGGCCACCAGCCGGAGTGCAGGTAGTCGGTGACGACGCCGTCCGCGGCCCGGTCGACGAGGTTGGCCGCCGCGCCGTCCAGGATCGAGGCGAGCGCAATGCCCCACAGACGACGGGCCGTTGCGGCGGTACGCCACAGCGCCACCGCCACCACGGCCGTGATCAGTCCGGTCACGGTGTGGACCGTCCAGGCAGGCGCGTTGGCGAGTAAGGAGAACGCCACCCCGGGGTTGAGGGCCAGTCGCAGATCCAGCGGGTCGGCCTCGACCGGTTTGCCCGGCAAGGCGCGCTGCGCCCACGCCTTGATGCCCAGATCCACTCCGGCGAGGAGCGGCGGCCAGGGTCAGCAGCCCGGCGCGGCGCCCCTACGGACCGTTTTCGGGGCCGAGGACGGCACGTACGACGCCGCGTTCGACTTCGCGATCATCCATCACATCCCCGACTGGCGCTCCGCCGTCGCCGAGATCGCCCGCGTCCTCAAGCCCGGCGGGCTCTTCGTCTTCGACGAGGTCACCGCGCACGCCCTGGCCCGCCCCAGCTACCGTCTCCTGTTCGACCACCCGGAGTACGACCGCTTCAGCGCCGACGGCTTCCTCGCCGAACTGCCGCGCCACGGCCTCGACGTTCGCGGGGCCCCCACCCACATCCGCGGCGACTACCTGCTCGGAGTCGCCCGCAAGCGCACCCCGGCCCGAGAGTGAGCGCCGCCGCTCGGCCTCGGCGTTGAGGCAAGCCGTCAGGGCTGCCTCACAGCCACTTGCTACGCCCCCTACCAGCTCACATCAACGTTCGTTAGAGTATTGATGTGACCGAGGAACGACTCGATTCGTGCGACCTGCTGTGCCTGGACCTGCCCAAGGCGGAGGACATCCGCGGACGTCTCCCGGCCTTCGAGGCCCTGGAGCCCGCGGCCCGCACCGCCAAGGGCCTTGCCGATCCGACCCGGCTGAACATCGCCGCCGCGCTCGAGGCGGGTGGCGAACTGTGCGTGTGTGACATGGCCTGGATCGTCGGCCAGCCGCAGAACCTGGTGTCGCACCATCTGCGGCAGCTGCGCACGGCCGGTCTCGCCACCTCGCGGCGCGACGGCCGGCTGGTGATGTACGGGCTGACCGAGCAGGGACGGTTCCTGGTGCGGGTGCTCCTCGGCGACGACGTCTCCACAGAGATCTAGTACGGACGGAAAGGGGATCTCCATGGGAGCCGAGTGCTGCGCGCCGACCGGTGCGGAGACCGAAACCGAAGCCGGTGACGACAAGCGGGACACGTCGCCGCAGCGGCTGTGGCAGGTGCGCGAGCTGCAGTTGGCCACCGCGGCGGGCATGCTGCTGCTGGCCGCCTGGTTGACCGGCCGCACAGGTGCGGATACGGCGGAACTCACTCTGGAACTGGCCGCCGCGGCGGTCGGTGGCTGCACCTTCATCCCCTCCTCCATCCGCAACCTGTTCAAGTACCGGCACATCGGTGTCGGCACCCTCATGACCGTCGCCGCCATCGGCGCGGTCGCGCTCGGCCAGTTCTTCGAGGCCGCCATGCTCGGCGTGCTGTTCTCCATCGCGGAGGGCCTGGAGCACTACGCCGTCGTACGCACCCGCCGCGGCCTGCGCGCGCTGCTCAGCCTCGTGCCCGACACCGCCTCCGTACTGCGCGACGGCCGCGAACTGCAGCTGGAACCGGGCGAGTTGGCGCTCGGCGACGTGATGCTGCTGCGGCCGGGGCAGCGGGCCGCGACCGACGGCGTCATCCGCAGCGGACGCACCAGCCTCGACCTGTCCGCCATCACCGGTGAGTCGATGCCCATCGAGGCCGCGGCCGGCGATCCGGTGCACGCCGGGGCGATCAATGGCGGCGGCGCCATCGAGGTCGAGGTGACCGCGCTGGCCAAGGACAGTTCGCTGGCCCGGATCGTCCACATCGTGGAGGAGGCGCAGGAGCGCAAGGGCAGCGGGCAGCGGCTGGCGGACCGGCTCGCCAAGCCGCTCGTGCCCGGGATCGTGGTCTTGGCAGTACTGATCGCGGGGCTCGGAGCGATCTTCGGCGACCCGCTGCTGTGGCTGCAGCGGGCCCTGGTCGTGCTGGTCGCTGCCTCGCCGTGCGCGCTGGCCATCGCCGTACCGCTGACGGTCGTCGCCGCGGTCGGGGCGGCCAGCCGCACCGGGGCCCTGGTCAAGGGTGGGCTCGCGCTGGAACAGCTGGGCGCGGTACGGACCGTCGCCCTCGACAAGACCGGCACCCTCACCCGCAACGAACCGTGCGTCATCGCCACCGTCCCCGCCCCCGGCGCCGCCGAGGCCGAAGTGCTGCGGCTCGCCGCCGCCCTGGAGGCCCGCAGCGAACACCCCCTGGCCGCCGCGATCCTCGCCGCCGTCGGCAGTGATGTGCCGGACGCGGCCGACGTCACCGCGGTGGTCGGCCACGGTCTGCGAGGCGCAGTGGGGGGCGCACCTGTACGGCTGGGCCGCCCGGGGTTCATCGACCCCGGCGCTCTCGCCTCCGACGTCACCCGACTTCAGGACCAGGGCGCGACGGTCGTCCTCGTCGAGCGCGGCACGGTGCTGGTGGGTGCCATCGCCGTACGCGACGAGCTCAGGCCCGAAGCAGCCGAGACCGTACGCGAGTTGGGCCGCCTCGGTGTCCGGGTGGCCATGCTGACGGGTGACAACACCCGCACCGCGCAGGCCCTGGCGGCCTCGGCCGGCATCACCGACGTACGCGCCGATCTTCGCCCGGAGGACAAGGCCGCGCACATCACCGACCTGAAGTCGGGCGGGCGCGGCGGGGTGGCCATGGTGGGCGACGGAATCAACGATGCCCCCGCCCTCGCCACCGCGGACGTTGGCATTGCGATGGGCGCCATGGGTACGGACGTGGCCGTCGAAACCGCCGATGCCGCGCTCATGGGCGAGGACCTGCGGCACCTTCCGCAGCTGCTGCGGCACGCCCGCCGTGCCCGACGGTTGATGGTGCAGAACATCGTGATGTCGCTGGCCATCATCACGGTGCTCATCCCGTTGGCCGCGTTCGGGGTGCTGGGCCTGGCCACGGTCGTGTTCATCCATGAGCTGGCCGAGGTCGTGGTGATCGCCAACGCGATCCGCGGCGCCAAGGCGACGCCGCTGCCGGGGGTGACAGCGGTGACCGGGTCCGCGTCGGCGACCTCGGGGATCCTGCCCGAGCAGGAGGACGCCGGATGCTGCGACTCGTGCTCGCCCCAGGGGGCCAAGACCGCCCAGGAGCCGATCGTGGTGATTCCGGCGCAGTCCGTCCCGCCGATGGAAGGGGAGGCCGCCGGATGCTGTGAGGGATGTTCGACCGACAGCCCGGCAGCCCGCATCGAGTCCGCGATCCGCGTGCAGATCACCCCGCGCCGGGCCACGTTGCCGCTGGCAGGCGGCCGCCTTGAGCCCGATGACGGGGTCACAGCATCTGATTGACCACTCGGAGCCGCTCCCTGAGCGACTGTAGTTCTCGGGACGCTGCCAGGGCAGCGTCCCGAGAACTGTCACTGTTCCTTGGGCTGACGCAGTCGAGCGGCTACAAGGCCACAACGAGGGTGCAACGGGCGGGTGGCGACGCAGTGGCTCGACGCGGTCCGTCCCTACCATCCGAGATGCAAGGGGGGTACCAGGTGCGACCCCCTGGGCAGGGGGTCTCTGTGCGGTCGACCGCTTCATGGCCGGTGTTCCGGCGCTGTGTCGGCATCGTAGCGGCCGGCGTGGCCCTGGCGGCAAGCTCAGGGTGCTCGGTTCCCGTCGATGCCGTCGCCGGCATCTCCGTGACCGGCGACGGCCGTCTGCTCGGCGTCATGATGGTCTGCGGACATCGGATCGATGGCGCGACCCTCTATGTGGACGGCGACGACGCCGACAAAGCGGTGACGGTCGGTTCATGGACCGCTGACCGCCCCCTCGCGGCTGGTCTCACCACATGGACCCTCGATTCTCCTTCCCCTGGCTGGACCGCGACCAGATCTCTCACCCCGCTCACCGCCAAGACCACCTATGCCCTCTACGGCTGGACAAAGGACAACTCGTGGTCATCGGGTAGCTTCTCCTTCACCCTGACCGACCGGGACCGGCTCACGCCGGGAACGGTCCGCTACGACGACGTCTCGGCCAACGGCGACTTTTCCACAGTCACCGTCCCCGTTGCGGAGTTCAAAGCCAAGGCCTGCCAGAACATGTGAAGCCACGGCGCGCCGGGCCGGGTCCAGGCACTCACGTTCTCGGGTGCCAGGCCCCCTCAACCTTCGTGTCGTTGAACGGCGGTGGCCCACCTCGGCCGAGGTGGGCCACTGTGCGACTCGTGCGCGTGTACGTGATCGTCGTCGTGTTGGTGTCCGTGGTCGTGGTCATGGTGGTGTGTCGGCTGCTCGGCCATCTTCGTTTCCCCTCCGGCGAAGTGAGTTGTGCGGTGTACGGGCCGCTGGCGGTGGGGCGCGAGTCCATCGCACCGTGGGTTCAACCTGCCAGCCGATCGTCGGAGGCCGGCGTGTCGGGGCGGTTGTTGATCTGCGGAGGAACAACCTGATGAGGCACGGGGCCGTACCGCGGCTGCCACGCGGGAGACGCCGGAGTCCCGGGCGGGGCCGGGGAGGGGCCGGGGAGAGCGGCAAGGAACTCCTCGGTCCGACGCTCGACGTCGTCGAACTGAGTGCCGAGGCTGCTCTGAAACCGGGTGCGGTACTCCGCTACCAGGGTCCGTAGCTCGGTGAGTTGACGTACGACGGCCAGCTTCGAGTTCTCCAAGGCGTCAAGGTCCGCGCGTGTCTGCCGCATCTGACGGTCGTCGACGTACGTGCGGCCGGCAGCGTCCCGCTCGATCTGCTCGGCCCTGTCCCTGGCGTCCCGCTCCAGTTGCTCGGCGTTGTCCCGCGCTCGGCGGATGATCTCGTCAGCCTCGGCGCGCGCGGCGGTGAGGGTCTGGCCCGCCGTCTGCTCGGCGAGCGCGATGATACGGGCCGCCGTCTCGCTTTCCTCGGACGAGGCGTCACGGTCGGGCACATGGAGCACCGTGGGTTGCTGCTCGCGCAGCGAGCCGTTCTCCTTGTACAGCCGGTCGAGGGTGTACTCGACCTCGCGCAGGAAGTCGTCCACCTCGCGCAGGTCGTACCCCTCACGGAGGCGTACCGTCGTGAACCACTTGTGGTGCACGTCGTCCGGTGTCAGCAAGGGCCTTTCCTGGCCGGGGAGTTCGGGATGGCGGTTCAGGGGTTCTGATCCTCCGGAATTAGTCGCGGATTCATTTCCGCAGCATGCTTCGCCCACGGCCTATTGCACCTTCCTTTCCTCATGTGCGAATGCGATCCGTGCGGGAGTCAGTGTGCGGCGAAGAGAAGAGCTCCCATCGCGAATGTGGTGACGGCGGCCGTGACCACGTGCCAGCGGGGAAGCTGCCCCTTTGCCCGCTTGAGCGCGGCAAGTTTCAACCCCACGACGGCAATGCGCAGGATCACGCCCGCCACCAGGGCGAGAGCCACCGGGAGCACGGCCTCGGGGAGAGGACGGACGGTGGTGATCAGAACACCCACGGCCGGGCTGGTACAGGCCACCGTCAGCCAGGGGGTGAGGCGCTGCTTCGTCTCCCGCAGCATCGCCGCGAGCGCCACTCCGTCACTGGCGGAGCCCACCATAAGAGTGAGCAGCACGGGCAGGGAGAAAGCCAGGGCGAGCGCCGTTCCCTCGACGAGCCGGTGCGTGGCCAGCGCGGCCGCCGCTCCCAGCCCCACCGACAGTGCCCCTGCCGTCTCCTTCACCCGACGGTGACGTCCGGGAGTGTGCGCGCCCGCGGCCTGCGCGGCCAGGTCCGCGTCGCATCCGCAGCCGTTGCGGGTGAAGACCGTCATCACCAGATAGCCGGCCACAGCGGTGGCCATCGCGATCCAGGCCGACAGGCCCGCGGCTGCCGCCTCGTGCCACGCCTCCGGAAGGAGATCGACGACGGCGGTGGTCAGCATCATGCCCGAGGCGATCACCAGGACTAGGGCGGCCTGCCCAGAACTTCGATGGGCAACCAGGGCTCCCGCGACGGTGGCGCCAGCCATGGCCACCACCGCGATCCACGCCGCCGCACCGCCGAAGCTCCCCAATGAGTGGATAATCCCCGGCAGTTGGATCGACCCCACGACTGACATCACAACACCCTCCTGTGTATCTCCGGAAAACACGCGCGAATCGCGGTCCTCTTGTCGGAGAGAAGAATTTCGTTGGTTTTTCGGCAGGGTCGACAGGAAGATGCGAAACACCCTCGGAGCGGACATGACTCGCTCCGATCGTCCCCTGGGGTGGCGAATCAAAAACCACCGTCAAGTGCCATTGAGGGCGCGTGAATTTATCGGGAAGGGTGATCGTACGAATTTACGCTGCGGATTTCACCGTTCATGCAGCACGGCTGTCCCCGGGCAGTTCCGGCCCGATTGCGCTTCGTGCGTGGACCGGGCCGTGGGGGTCCGCGCAGTGCGCGTCCGTGAGTGCGGCGGGCGCGAGGGAGACGTGGTCGACCTGGAGCGTGACGTGATCGATGCCGTACCGGGCACGGAGCAGGTGCTCGGCGGCGGTGCGTACGGCGTGGCAGTCGGAGTCGGCCGCGACCAGGATGTGGGCCGACAGCGCCGGATAGTGGGAGGTGACCTCCCAGACATGCAGGTCGTGGACCTCGGTGACGTGATCGAGCGTGGCCATCCGCGCCCCGATCTCGTCGGGGTCCAGCCCTGCGGGGGCCGCCTCCATGAAGACACGCCCGGAGTCACGGACGAGCCCCCAACCCGCCTTCAGCATGAGGGCGGCGACGACGAGGGCGGCGATCGCGTCGGCGCGGGCCCACCCGGTCAGCCACACGATCAGGCCGGCGACGGTGGTGCCGATGAAGGCATACAGGTCGTTGAGGAGGTGCTGGAAGGCGCCTTCCACGTTGAGGCTCGACCGGTTGGCCTTGCTGATCAGCCAGGTGGCCGCGATGTTCACGGCGATCCCGGCCGCGCCGGTGACCACCACGTACAGCCCCTCGACCTCGGGCGGCTCGATGAGGCGACGCACCCCCTCGTATACGAAGTACGCACTCAGCAGGAGCAGGGTGAGTCCGTTGACCTGCGCGGAGACGATCTCGGCGCGCTTGAGTCCGAAGGTGAACCGGCCTCGGGCCGGCCGGGCGGCGATCCGCATCGCGGCGAGCGCGAAGACGATCGCCGCCGCGTCGGTGAGCATGTGCCCGGCGTCCGAGATCAGCGCCAGCGAGCGGGCGAGGATGCCGATGACCACCTCGACGGCCATGAAGCCGGTGATCAGCGCCAGTGCCCCGGTCAGGTAGCGCCGGTCGGCGTCCGCGCTCACCCCGTGCTGATGCCCGTGTCCGTGCCCGTGTGAGTGTCCGTGGCCTTCCGCGTGGCCGCGGTCGTCGATGTCGTCGTGCTGGCCCATGACTGTCCCTTCAGACGTGCAAAGTCGTGCGAGAGGAGGGAGGTTGATGGGGCAGGGCGGCGGCGCCGTCGGTCAGCAGCAACCCTTGTTCTCGGCGTCGGGGCAGGTGATCTCGGTGTTTACGGCGAGCACCGTGCCCAGCAGGTCGCCCAATGCGTGGGCGAGCCGAGGATCACTCAGTTCGTACCGGACACGGCGGCCTTCCGGGACGGCGACGACGAGGCCGCAGTCGCGCAAGCAGGCGAGGTGGTTGGAGAGCCGGGTGCGGCTGATGCCCAGCTGGTCCGCCAACTCGGCGGGATAGTCCGGGCGTTCACGCAGGGCGAGCAGAATTCGGCAGCGGATCGGATCGGCCAGGGCGCGCCCGAAGCGCGCGAGCACCTCGGCCTGGGTGGCGGCTACGAGCACTCTTCGACGGTACAGCGATGCCTGAATTCAGCGGAAGGTGTATCACTCTAACGAGTGCACCGCTGGGCGGTGGTCTGCGGCTTCTGTGCCGTCGCAGACCGCTGCAGACTGGGCGGTTCGAACATCTCGGTGCCGACGACTGGGGGCCGGCGTCGGTCGGCCCGCGTAACCACACGAGATGCGAGGAGCCGCTGCCATGCCCAGACTGTCCTGCCGCCACCTCAGGCCGGCGCCAACGGCCGCCTGAGCATGGACAAGTTCCCTCTGACCGGCGCGCACACGACGTACGCAGTGCACGCGGACGGCACGCCGGACCATGTGACCGACTCGGCCGCGAGCGGCACCGGCTGGGCAACCGGTGTGAAGACCGTCAACGGCCGCATCTCCAAGACCCGGGTACCGACAAGGCGATTACGACGATCCTGGAGCCGGCGCGGAAGGACGGGTGGCGCGACCGGCAGCGTGACCACCTCTGAGCCGGCCGACGCCACCCCGGCGGTGCTCGCCTCGCGTGTCACCGACTGCTCCTGCCAGGGCCCGGCCGACATGGCCGAGTGCCCCACCGGCACGATCGCGGCCGGCGGGCCGGGCTCGATCGCCGAGCAGTCCGTCAACCACAAGGTGGACGTGCTCTTCGGCGGCGGCAAGCGGCGGTTCGACCAGAAGGTCATCGACGGCCGGTACAAGGGGCTGACGGTCACCGAGCAGGTGCGGAAGCTCGGCCACCGGGGAGCCACCGACAGCGCCTCGATGCAGGTGGGCAAGCCGGTGCTCGGCCTGTTCGCCTCCGCCGGGAAGGCGTATGGCGCCTGGGGGCCGACCAGTCCGGTCGGCCCCTCGGCTTCCGTATAGCGGGGACGAGCCGTGGCCCCTCCCGTACGGCCAGGTGTCCGCTGCGGGCGAGTGCGGCGACCGAGGCTGCGCATGCGAGCCCGGTGGCGGTCAGGGCACCCCAGGTCAGCCAGAGGGCGTCGTGCC
>NZ_JNXI01000052.1 GCF_000717055.1 Streptomyces iakyrus
CACCCGCTATGACAAGCGCGGCTACGTTTTCCTCGGCACCGCGACTGCCGCAGCCCTCGTCATCTGGCTCCGCGCATGATCGGCCGGACAAGTCCTAGGAGGCACTGAGATCCTTGGCTTCGAGGGCGTCCAGGAGCTTGCTGGCAGCCTCAGCGACCTCGGGGTCGATGGAGCCGGTCATCCCCTGGACGACCTGGCGGCCGGCTAGCACCGCCTGATGCGCGGTGAATTCCCACTGGACCTTGTGGGCGTAGTTGTCGGCGTACTTAGGAAGAGCCTCTGCTGCGGAGTGACTCCACTCCCGCGAGGAGTAGATGTTCAGCAGGAGTTGGAGCACCTCGGCTTTGCAGGCCACGTGAGGAGCCCCGGCCAGTTCCAGGAGGAAGGGTACGGTCGGAGCGGTGGCCTCGGAGATGACGAAGCCCAACTCGCACACCAGATCAGCCAGGTAGTCCAGGGCCAGGCTCCCAGTCTCGCGATCCGACCAGGCCGCCTTGGAGAGCAACGTGGGAATATCCCGCGCGGAGCCCTTGGGCACCTCGAGGTCACCCCACTGGAGCCGTCCCAGCCCCTTCAGGATGGTTCCCAAGCCCGCTCACCCGCCTCCGAACGTGTCGGTGATACCTAGCCGGTCCATGACGCGTTGGCACTGATCACAACCGGGGATCAGGTCTCTGTTGCCGGGATGACCGAACGGCTTACACCCCGTTACGTATCGTCGCGTTACGAACTATTCGGCGTCAGGTGCCGGTGGAGTCACCTCTTTGAATGGTGGCACTCACTCCAACTTTTGCGAGGAGCTCGCCAACAAGTGTGACTTCCACCAGTGTTCCCTGATATCCCGTATGGCTCAGCTCTTTTGCGTCTTCCTGAGCCTGTTTGACACTGCTTCCGAAGGCGTCGCGGAATGCCTTTAGGATCTTACCGCTCGGCCTGTCCGGGCCTTCGAGAAGGATGCGGTAGGTTCCGTGCTCTGCAAGAAGGGGGGTGCGCACGGCATCGGGAGCGGGGCCCCACCCCGCGTCATGCCAGTTCCCGCATGTGTCGCAGGCCCACTCAAGTTCCCAACTCAGTCGTCCATCCCTGATCAACTGCACCGCCCAGCCTTCGCATGGCTCTCGGCAGTTGCTGCACGCTCCGGTGAGTCGCGCTGCCTGTTCTGTCACTTCCACCCTCGCAGTCGCAGGTACCTATCTACTGTCCCGTAGAACTTATCGGAAAGTCCAGAGCCGTCACGTGGGTGATGCGTACCTGCAGGGATGCCACGCTGGAACCAACGATGGTGAAGTTCCTCGTGTATGAGGGTGGTGCGCAATTCGTTTCGGCTGGCGAAGGGCTTCCAGCCGATACGAGTACCCGCATTTGGCTTGGATATCCCGGTGTTCACCTTAGGGCTGTACTGCGGGTAGTGGGTGAACCTGATGTTGGGGAAGTCCTCCCTGATTGAAATGTCAATGGCGCGGTTTCTCGATCTGGCTGTTTTGCCGGTCACATTGCTCAGATCTGCTACCCACTCATTCCCTGCGCCTCTGTGCTCGACGAGCGATCGGCCGGCCCCGAGCTTGCTACCGATGCCAGCGCCGACCATGCCGGCTGCGCATCCCATTGCAGCCGCCCCGCCGACTTGGCCCCAGTTGACTTTGCGGCCGGACAGGCGCTGGGTGAGCCAGTCGAGTCCGCCGTCGACGACGCCGCCGATGATGCAGCCGGCGATGAGGGGGTTGTTGCCGGAGGGGTCGGTGTAGGTGGTGGGGGAGGACAGGGCGTATTGGTAGAGGTTGGTGCCGCCGGCGTGGCCGATGGGGTCTTGGGAGATGAAGCGGCCGGTCTGGGGGTCGTAGTAGCGGTTGCGGTAGTAGAGCAGGCCGGTGCCGTCGTCTTCGCGGCCGGTGAAGGTGTAGGGGTTGGAGGTGTTGGTGCCGGTGGCGGTGGGGGTGCCGTTCGGGTCGTAGGCGTAGGTGGTGGCGAGGGTGCCGTCAGTGTTGGCCAGGCCCACGACGGTGCCGAGGGCGTCAGTGAGGTAGACCTGCGTTTTGCCGCCTTCGGTGCGGGTGAGGAATTGGTCCAGGCCCGAGGTGGCCACGCTTGCTGTCGTTGTCCCGGAGGCGTTCTGCTCGACCAGGGGGTTGGTGCCGTCGGTCAGGTACCGGCTGGTGGCGGTGCCGGTCGTCTTGGAGATGCGGCCGCCGAGCGGGTCGTAGCCGAACGATGACGCGGTACCTGCCTTGGTCAGACCGGTGAGTTGGCCGCGGGCGTTCCAGGTGTAGGTGCGCAGACCGTCGTTCTTGAGCTGGCCGACATCGTCATACGTGAAGGTGCGGCCGTTGTAGGTGCTGATGCGGTTGTCCTTGCCGAACTGCGTTCCGCTCTCCGCGGCGGGCAGAGCCACCTTGGTAAGCGAGCCGGTCAGGCCGGCCTGCAGGCCGCGGATATCCCTGGTGTACGTCAGGTCACCGACCGTCTTGGTGCCTTGGGCGTAGGCGATGGACTTGATGACACCGGTGGTGTCGTAGCCGGTGGTGCGGGTGATGCCGCCGGGCAGGGAGGCGGTCTTCTCCCGGCCCACGGCGTCCAGGCCGAAGGTGACGTCCTGGGTGCCGGTCTTGACCGACTTGAGGATGCCGGACTTGTCGTAGCCGTAGGTGGTGCTTGTTCCGGCTGCGGTCATCAGTTTGCGGCGGTCGGCGGCGTCGTAGTCGTAGGTGACCTTGCCGGTGGGGCCGGTGGTGGTGGCCAGGCGGTCGTGGACGTCGTAGGTGAAGGCCTGGTTGCCGGCTTTGCTGTCGGTGATCTGCTTGAGCAGGTCCCGGGTGTCGTAGTCGTAGGTGACGGTGGACTCGGCCTGGCCGGCGGCGTCGACGCCGTACTTGGTGCTCTTGGGCCGGCCGAGCAGGTCGTACTCGGCGACGGCGGCCTTGCCGGACCTGCTGGTGGCCTTCTTCAAGAATCCGGCCGCGTCGTAATCGAACAGCGCCTGCGCGCCCAGCGGGTCGGTCGCCGTCTTGGGGCGGTCGGCTTGGTCGTAGTCCCACTTGGTGGTGTTCTGGCGGGCGTCGGTCAGGGTGGTGAGGTTGCCGTTCTCGTCGTAGCCGAGCGCGGTGGTGTGCCCCAGCGGGTCGGTGATCTCCCTGGGCTGGTTGAGCGCGTCGAACAGCACCGTGGTCTGGGAGCCCGCCTGGTCCAACAAGGCGCTGGTTCGGCCCGCGCTGTCGGTGAACTGCGCGGTAGTGCGGCCTTCGGGGTCCGTGACAGCAGTGAGGTCGCTGTTGCTGTAGGCGTAGGCCGTGACGGCGTCCGAGGCGTCGGTAGCTGTCTTGAGCTGCCCGGCACCGTTGTAAGTAAAGGTGGTCTCTCGGCCTTCCGGATCGGTGATCTTCGCCAGGTTGCCATTGGGCTCGTGAGTGAAACGCGTGGTGTGGCCGAGTGCGTCGGTGATGCTGCTCGGTTGGTCGTACGGGCCGTCGTAGACCACGGTGCCGGTGGAGCGCGCCTCGGTGGTCCCGGAAAGCTCGGTCGCGCCGGTGACACGGCCCTCGGAGTCATACGAGAACTTGGTGCGCCGTCCGTAAGGATCGATCACTGCATCGACGCGATGGTTGGCGCCGCGCTCATAGACCGTCTTGCGTGCCAGGTCGGTGCCATAAGCCTGAGTGTCGGAGGTGCCATAGCCCTGGTCGAACTCCACCCGACGCACGGCGCCGCCCGGCTGGGTCACCTCCGTTGCGGTGATCTCTCCCGTGCCGGTGGTGGTGTAGGCGAAGGCGTACTTCGCACCCTCGGTCAGCGTCTGTTGCTTGACTCTCCCGCTTGTATCGTACGAGTTGCTCATGTAGACGATGCCGCGGGCGTCCTTCGCCGTGGCGATGCGGTTCGAGGTGCCGTCGTAGGTGTAGGAACTCACCTTCCCCGCCGGGTCGGTGACCGTTTCGAGCCGCCCAGCACTGTCGTATGTGTACGACACGGTGCGGCCGGAGTTGTCCCGTGCCCGGGTGACACGGCCACGTGCGTCGTAGGAGAGAGTGATCCACCGGCCTCCGGAGGTCACGAGGCGAGTGAGTGCCCCTCGGGTACCGTCGGCGCGGGTCAGGGTCAGGGTGTTGCCGTAGCGGTCGCGGATCTCCTTCAGCGGGGCGTACTGCGGGAACACCCACACGGTGCCGTCAGGGAAGGTCAAGTTCCAATAGGCGTTGTTCCAGTCGATGACTGTGCCGCGGAAGGGGCCCGAGGTTCCGGCCGGTTTGAAGACAGCGTCGCCGAAACCGGTGCCCGAGGAGGTGCGCACGTAGTGCACCTTCCGCCCTCCGGGAAGGTACAGGTCGACTTCCTTGTACTGCTCCTTGGAGTGCAGGAACGCGTTGTAGGTGAGGTCGCGTCCGATGCCGAAGGCACGGCTGGCGGTGTCGCCCTGCCAGTACGTGCGGGTGATTTCGACCGGCGTGAGGGAGTCATCGACCGCCAGGTCGGTCCGGGAGTCGGTGAGCAGTCCCGTCGACAGCTCCACAGGGTCGCCGGAGAGCCAGTCGAGGGTGTCGTCCAGCCAGGAGGTCAGCCACGGGGGCAGCGCCGAGGTATTAAACATCGCGCCGTGGAAGGCCCATACCCGGGTCTTGCTGTCCGGGATCACCTGCTTGCCGTCGGCGCTGACCTCGCCGTGACCGTAGATGTACCAGCCTTTGCCGTCCGGGTCGTAGTCCATGAAGTCGACCCGGGTGCCCGGTGGCTCATGTGTGTAGTTGGGGTAGACGATCTGGGCACCCTTGGGGAACAGATACGTCCCGCCCGGCTGCACGGTGAAGTAGACGGGGACGACGCCGTTCTTCGGCAGAGGAAACGGTGGCTTGTCGATCGGGATGGCTGTGATGCCCAACTCGGTGACGGCCTTGCCGTTTTCGTCCCGGACCACCGACCCCTTGGGGATGCGAACCTCAAGCCCTGGGATCTGGGGCGTGGTCAGGACGACGTCCTTCTTCGCGGGCGCGTCGAAGGTGACCGTGTGCTTGGTGTCCAGCGGCGTCATCCACACGGGAAAGCCCAGGTCTACTGACGTGCCGGCCTTGGGACGTATACGGATGTCGAAGCGGCCGTAGCTGCGCTTTTTGGTGTTTGCAGTGGAACCGTCGACTACCACAGTCGTGGCGCTCGGGCTGAATCCGGCCACCGCAAAACGGCCCTTGGCGTCCGTGAGTGTTCTCTTGCTGCCGACCCGGACTGTCACCTTGGCCAGCGGCTTGCCATCCAGCTTGAGCACATGCCCGGTGAGCGCGGTCGATCCCGGCGGGGCTCGCAGTTTGGCCGGCGCCTTCGGTGCCCCGCCCCGCCTGGTTACCCAGTCACGGCCCGACAGGTTGTGCTTGTCCGGGCGCCACGCATCTGCGCCGGCCGGGACGATGCCGCCGTCGGCCTTTCCGCGGTCCGCGCCATCGCTGTCACCTGCACTTTCCGCTGAGTCCTTAGCGGCTTTCTCACTTCCATCGCCTGACGCCTTCGCTGTCGCTGTGGTCGACAGGCCGAGGCTGTAGGTACCGGTCTTGAGTAACGCCGGGGCCACGGTGAGGGTGTAGGTGCCGGCCGCAGACAGCTCCGGCAGCGCGTACGACGTGGTACTGGTCGTCATGTACCGGTCGGCGACGAGCCACTTGCCGTCCGGTCCGTAGATCGACAGGTACCAGTCGAAGGGCGGTGGGCTCCCCAGCCGCAGAGTGAGTTTCTGCCCGGCTGTGCCGGTGAAGGTGAACCGGGCGTTCTGCCCCGGGGTACTGATCGCGGCGGACCGGTTGCCCCCGCCGACGGTGAGTGCCCCGGCCTCAACATCTGCAACCATCGTGGCGGTGGTGCTGCCGGTGACCGGATTGAGCGGTTGCAGCAGCAGGCGGTAGGTGCCTGCCGTCAAGGGAGCCCTCAGGTCCACATCGGTTGTGGCGGTAGAGATGTACACGGTGCTGCTGGCCTCGGTCGCGCCCGGTTTGAGTACTTTGACTTCCGAGGTCCCGGTGATCGTGGTTCCGCTGAACACCACAGCGGCACCGTCCCCAGCCTGAGCGGCCAGCGTGAACTCCAGCTGCTGGCCGGGCCGGGTGATCGTTCCCGTGCGACCAGTCTGCGAGAGAGCGCCACCCTTGGCCGGGCTGGACAGCCACAGTGTCACGCCACCGGTGCCGGCATTCTGCGGCTCCAGCAGCAGGGTGTAGGCCGAACCGGCGGTGAGGGAACGCAACGGGGTTGCGTGGGCGGTCTTCTGCAGGACTGATGTGACAAAGGTGCCGTCCCCGCCGGACTGGCCGACCAAGTTGACGTAAGTGATCTGGTTGATGCTGTTGCCGGTGAGCCCCACACCGAGGACGTCACTGGCCGGGGCGGTGAAACGGGCGCGGATGCGCTGACCCGGGCGGGTCACTGTGACCGGCGCCGAGGCACCGTCCACCGAAACATCGACAGCCAGGTCGGCGGAGAGGGTGAGCTTTGCGCTCCCCTGAGCACCGTTGTAAGGGTCTAGGACCACCGTGTACGTTCCGGTCTCCGGCAGGTCCGGCAGCCCTTTGGTACGTGCGCTGCCGGAAGTCACCACCGCGGAGCTGACGACCTTGGCCCCGGATGGAGCGATCACGTCGAAGTAGACGGATGTGGTGAATGTGTTCTCGGTGAGCCCCAGCGAAAGGTCATCTCCGGCCGAAGCGTTGAAGGATGCCGCGGCGTTCTGCCCGAGGCGGTTGATCGTCGCGACGGTCGATTCCCCGGTCGTGGTAAGCCGTCCCACGTCCACTGGTCGCGACAGGGTGGTCGCGAGAGTTCCCGTGCCGTTTTGCGCAGGTGACATCTGCAGTCGGTAGGTGCCGGCTTGCGCCAGGACGGCGCTGTCCCACTCGGTGGTGTTATCGGCTGGGACGATGAAGCTGTCTACCCGGCTGCCGTCCGGGGCGTAAACCTGGCAGGTGACGTAGGAGGAGAAGCCCGCGGGGGTGACCCCGAGCGACACCTTCTGCCCGGCGGCTGCGCTGAAGGACAGCATGCCGTCCTGCCCGGGACGGGTGATGCCCAACCGCACGGCATCAGCGTCCGGTTCGAGCCCGCTTGCCTTGATGTAGTGCGAGACCGTGACGGACGCGGTTCCGGTCGCACCGTTCGCGGGGTCCAGATAGAGGGTGTAAGAGCCGCTCGCAGGGAGCGAGTCAATGTCCAAAGAGGCCACGGACGCCTTGGACACGTAAAGGGAGTCGACCTGATCGCCGTTGGGGGCGTACAAGCGCACGTTCGTGCCATCGCTCATTCCTGCGGTGTCGATGCCGAGGCTGAACGAGTCCCCCTTGGATGCCGCGATCTTCCACGCACCGTCCTGACCGGTCCGGCTCATGCGTGTGGCGGTCGGCGCGTCGGTGAAGCCGAGTTCGCCACCCGCGGGATGGGACACCGTGACGGTCGCTGCCCCGGTAGCGGTGGACGGGGGGTCAATCACCAGGGAGTAGGTTCCGGAGACCGGGAGATCACGGACCTCGTAGTCGCTTGCGCCTTGAGGGATGTAGCCGTTGCTTCCCACCGTGTCGCCACGTGGATCGACCAGTTGGACGGTCGCCCCGGAGAACGTGGACTGAGTGAACCCCACGGACAGGCCCTTGCCCTCTTCCGCGTCGAACAGCACCCGGGCACGCTTGCCGGCCTCGGTGACGGCGACGGAGACTGGCTCATCGGTCATCGAGGCGCGGACGGTGGTCTCGAAACCCGCCTCGTCCTCGGCGAGAGGCACGGTGAAATCGGCCGGGGAGGTCGCCTTGCCGTCCGGGGTCTGTACGGTAATCCGCCCACTGGTCGTGGACTCGGGAACCTTTACCGTGAGCGTGGAGGAGGTTGCGCTTACCGTCTCCGCGAGAGTCCCGCCGTTGAACCGCACGAGGTTGTCGGTCGCCGGTGATGCGAACCCTGCACCCGACACAGTGATTTGCGTACCTGGCGGGCCGGACAGGGGGGTGACCTTGGAGATGGTCGGGCCGGCCGGCGAAACGATGAAAGCCTCCGCTGCGTCGGCGGACGCACCGCCCGCGCTCACGGTGATCTTCCCGTTGAGCGCCCCGGAGGGGACGGTAACGGCGAGACGGGTGGCGGAGGCAGAGATGACGGCCGCGGCCTTGCCGCCGATCGTCACGGTGTTGCTGCCGGCGGTGGGGGAGAAGCCAGTACCCGACAGCGTGATCTTCGCTCCGGCGGCTGCCCGGACAGGAACCACCGACAGCACCGACAGCGTGCTGGAGGCGAACCGGTCGATGCCCAGCCGGTTGCCCGCCTCGTCGTAGCGGTAACGCGCCGTCTGACCGCCCGGATCGGTCACGCCGGCCAACCGGCCAGCCGCGTCATAGGCGTAGACGGCGTTGTTCGTCGTGGGCTCGGCGGCAGCCGACGCCTTCGGCTCTGCCGCTGGCTTGGCCGGTGCCTGGTCTCGAGGCTGGGACGGAGTGGCGCTCGTCGGCGGCGTTGCTTTGGCGGGCGGAGGCTCCGGCAGGGCCTCGGCCGACACGGTCCCCGCTGCCAGCGCCAGGACGAGCACACCGACCGTCGCCAGCCGATGCCGACCACGTCTGATCCCACGTAAGAACCCGACCCGCGACCGCATGCGCCCTCCCCAAGGCACTGCACAGGGCACCCAGGCCCCGTGAACCCCACCCACCTCGCACGAGCCGTCACACCATAGCCACGGCGGGTCATGTACGCGACAGAAGAAGCGGTCTATGGCTGAGATTGAGCAGTCGTACGTGCCGCAAGCAGGAAGAACGGGCTGGAAGTAGCCCCGCTGTGGGCAGGGGCCCTGCCGCTGAAGGGCGATGAAACCCAGGGCGATGCGGCCGCACCGGGCCGACGCTTCCGCCCCACACGCTGGGGCCCCCGCACTGGCAGCGGCGCCGAGACTGCCGACTCGCCCGCCACACGCGAGGACGACTTCTGATCGGCTGCCATCCCGCCCGACGGATTCCCTTCACCCAGAGGTCGCGCGGGGCCGGGGGCCGGCCGCGTCAAGCTCCCTGTCCGGGCCCACGCGCCACGATCAGGAGCGTGAAAGTCCACTTACGCCACGGCTTATGCGCTGCAGCCACGCGCACTCCCGACCATGTGACAACCTCCCTTGCACGCTCGGCCGTGCTGGAGTTCGCAAGCATGCGAAGCATGCGCCCGTCAAGTAAGCGATTTCAGTCTAACTGCCGGAGCGGTCTGGCGATCGCTCCAGCGGTCTGATTATGTACCCCGGGCATCAGTCGATCACCAGGCGCAAGGAAGGCCAGTATGCGAAGAAGCACCAGGAACATCGCCGCGGCAATTGTGGCAGGGGCGCTGACGGCGGTAGCCAGTCCTGCACTCGCTGACGGCCAGTCGCCGCAGAGCGGTGAACCGGCGCCTTTGTTGCGCTCGAGTTTCGGCATCTCAACGTACATCCATGTGGGAATCAGGAACCACAAATCAAAGAAGTATCTTCAGCCTTCAGGCGGTAGCATTTCCGTCGGCGCCAAGATAGTCCAGAATTCCTATACTGGCGGACTCGAGCAAAAATGGTTGATGTTTGACTCGGAAGGCAGCCTTTACAGCTTCGAGAACAACAAATCAGGGTTGAATCTCGGTATCGATGGCGCCAGCACCTCGGCTGGCGCGGCGGCGATCCAGGCAACGGGATCTGGTGACTACAACCAGGACTGGCAGGTCGATTGGGTCTCCAGCAGTGTCTTCGCGCTAAAGAATCGCAAGAGCGGCATGTGCTTGGGCATTTCGAACGCAAGTACCTCCAACGGCGCTCAGGCTGCCCAGTTCCGTTGCGACGGATCGAGCAATCAGAGTTGGGCAGCGGTCCCGTGGGGTAGCGCAGGGTCATAGCGCTCGGCACTCGACCCTAGATCCGCCCGCATGTTCACCGAGTCGATCGCGCAGCGGGACCCAGTCCAGCTCGTCGCAGGCCCCGAGCTGATCGGGGACCAGGCGGTGAAGTCTGGCCCACACTCTGGCCTTCGTCCACTTAGAGGTCGTTCTCTTTCCGAACCTCAGGTGCGACTTTTGCTGCTCAGACATGAGATCACGGCTGTCGCGGAAGTCTCGGCTCGTTGCTGGCCGAGA
>NZ_JNXI01000053.1 GCF_000717055.1 Streptomyces iakyrus
ATCTCGGCCAGCAACGAGCCGAGACTTCCGCGACAGCCGTGATCTCATGTCTGAGCAGCAAAAGTCGCACCTGAGGTTCGGAAAGAGAACGACCTCTAAAGCCGTGGAGCCGACTGCCCCAGCCACAGAGGGTTTCTCCCCACGAGTGCCCGCAGCCGCCGAGCGCGCCGCCGGGCGCGGCCAGCCGGGGCGAAGACAGGAGGCAGGCCGCGCCCGGCGGCGCGCGCCCGCGCCGTGCGCGGGCACTTGAACCAGTAGAGAAAGTTGTAACTCAGTCTGTGGCGCGGGGCGTGAAGTCGTATGCACAGGCTGGGAGATCGACGCCTTGGCGGTGGGCCAAGGGCAGGAAGACCACTGGTCGGATCGTCCATGTGATGCGGGTGCTGGCGTGTGTCAGAGAGACCATGCAGGCTTCCATGCGTAAGAGGGCTCGTCGGGTATCGATGCGGCCGTCGTAGAGCCAGCCCCAGGCCTCGTCGGAGGCGTCCGGGTCGAGTGCTGGTGAGATGGTGCGTAAGGCGACCGCAACCCACCTGTCGGCCTGTGGTGCCGAGTAGGCATCGAAGGATGCCCGGAGTGCCGGCTGCCCCGTCTCGTCGTTGACATCCTGCGTCCAGCACTCGCACCAGAAGCCCCGCTGGGGCTTGTCCATCAGCACGGGCGTCCTCCCGGCTGGGGGTCCGTGAAGAGTTCGGCTGTGACGGTGTAGCCGCTGTTGCTGCCGTGGACGATGACCCGGTGTGCGATGACGCTGACCATGCCCAAGCCGCGGCCGTGTACCGCGTCCACGCTCGGCTGCTCGACCTTCGGGGCGGTGCCCGCCCCTCCCTCGTCGGTGATCGACAGTGCGACCACCTTGGGGGAGACCGCGAGGGCCAGGTGGAAGCTGCCTACCCCGCCGCTCGCCGTGTGGAGAATCGCGTTTGCGCTCAGCTCGCTCACGATCAGTTCGGCGTCATCAGCCAGGGGAGACCCCCGCAGGATGTCCCGCGTCCAGCGGCGGGCCCGGCTCACCTCTTCCGGAAAACCTGGGCAAGTGAGTCCCCAGACCCGGGCGGTGCTCGTATACTCGTGCATACAAGTTCCTTCGTGCTGGTAGGCCGCCATGTGCAGCGGGTTCGGGCTAGACGAGTTTCACGCCGTCGTGGGCGCGGATGGCCGGCGGGGCTACAGCGTCCAATGCGTCCAGGACGCGGATCGCGTATGCCTCGTCGGCGAGTTCGATGACCTCTTCCCGGGTGGCCCAGCGCAGTGCGCGGGTCTCGTTCCCGGTGGTGGGCGTGCCGTCGGCGGCCTCACAGCGGAAGACCATGGAGACGATCAAGCCTTTCATGTTCTTGTAGATCCCGGTCAGGGTCGCGGGAAGCGCGATCTTGATGCCGGTCTCTTCGAGAACTTCGCGCTGAAGGGCCTCCGGGATGGTCTCCTCGCGTTCGAGGATGCCGCCCGGGGGTTCCCAGTGGCCGTTGTCGCGGCGCTTGATCAAGAGGGCGCGGTCCTGGTCGTCGACGATGACTCCGGCGACGCTCACGGAGTGCGGACGTTCGGTGCTCACGTTCCTCTGCCCTCTCGGATGGCTAGGCTCTCCACCGTAGCAACAAAGCTCGCCCACTCGTCTAGATACCTAAAGGAGTACACGTGCCCTCTCTTTCCTCCGGCCTCCTCGGCGACCTCGATCCGACGAGCGATCGTGCGGTCTTTCGGCAGATCGCCGACCAGCTGCGCGAGGCCATCGACCGTGGGCGATTCAAGGAGGGCGAAAAGCTGCCTTCGGAAGCGGAGCTTGTCGAGCATTACGGGGTTTCCCGTATGACGGTTCGAAACTCCTTCTCCGTCCTCCAGGGCGAGGGCCTGGTGCACGCCGAGCACGGCAAGGGTGTCTTCGTGCGACCACGCCCGCCTGTACGGCGTCTCGCCTCAGACCGGTTCGCCCGGCGTCATCGCGAGCAGGGGAAGTCCGCGTTCATCGTGGAGGCCGACGCCGCCGGCAGTCACCCGCAGGTGGACAGCCTGGAGGTGAAGGAGGAGAAGGCCAGCCAGGACGTCTCCACCCGGCTTGGGTCCGTGCGGCGGGTGCTGGCCCGGCGTCGCCGGTATCTGCTGGACGGGCGGCCGGTGGAGTTCGCCACCTCGTATCTGCCGCTCGACATCGCGCGCGGGACGCCGATCGCTGAGCCGAACCCCGGGCCCGGCGGCATCTACGCGCGGCTTGAGGAACTGGGGCACCGCCTCGACCACTTCGAGGAAGAGATCCGTGCCCGGATGCCCTCGCCCGACGAGGTCCGGACGCTGCGGCTGGCCTCTGGTGTGCCGGTCATTCACCTGATCCGGACCGCGTTCGACCAGGAGGGGCGGGCCGTGGAGGTCTGTGACACGGTCATGGCGGCGGACGCGTACGTCCTGTCGTACCAGCTCCCGGCGACGTGAGCGCCTGATCGGCGGTGGTGCGCGGGGCTGCCTGCCCGAACTCGTACACCCCAACAGGCTTACTCGTATAGACGAGTGGGCGAGTTGTGTGGCAAGGTGGTCGTCGTTCCCGGAGATCGGGTTCGAACCCCGCATCTTGTATAGACGAGTAGATGGGAAGAAGTCTTGCGCACCATCCGTGTAGAGACCTCCGCCGCAACGATCCTGCTGACCGAGGCACCCGAGCCCAAGGTCCGCGACCGACAGACCGGCGAGATCGCCAAGGACGCCACCAGCGGAGAGGCGCTGATGTCGATCGGCGTCGTCTACCTGGAGGACGGCGAGTCCTCGCTGATCAAGGTCACCGTTCCTGAGAGTGGAGTCTCCGAGGGGCTGACGCTCGGGGCTCCGGTCTCGCTGCCGGGGCTGGTGGCCCGCCCGTGGGAGAGCGTCTTCAACGGGCAGCAGCGGCACGGCATCGCGTTCCGCGCCGCCGCCGTAACCCCGGCCGCGTTCCCGGTCGCCACCGGGGCTGCTGCCTGATGACCGATCTGACGACGCTCCTGGAAGTGGGTGGTCCTGTCGCCGCACTCGGCGGCGGGGCCGCCTACGCCCGGGCCAAGCATCCCGGGGTGTACTGGTCCACGTTCGGCCTGCCGATATCCACAGCCCGGCTGCTCAGCTCGTACGGCTCGGTCATGGAGGCCTGCGGGCTGACTGTGGCTCCCTCCCGGCTGCGGATGCTGGCAGTCAAGGCCACCACTCGCCGTGAGGTCCGGCCCGTACCGCCGCGTCGGGGCATCATCCGCCCCACCTCGACCGGGCTTCGGCTTCGGCTCCGGCTCGCTCCGGGGCAGGAACCAGCCGACGTCGCCGCCTCGGCGGAACGGCTGCGGCACGCCTGGGGCGTTCACGCCGTGTACGTGACGACGGTCAAGCCCGGTGTGGTCGAACTACGGCTCGTCGGCTTCGACGTGCTGCGGCAGGTGCGTATGCCGCGCAAGGTGGACGCCGACTTCCTTCAGGTGCCTGTGGCTCTGCGGGAAGACGCCATGCCCTTCGTGCGCGACTACCGGGCCGTACCCCACCAACTCACCCTCGGCGCGACGCTGTCAGGCAAGTCCATGTACCTGCGGCACCTGATCGCTGGGCTCGCCCCTCAGCCGGTCGCCCTCGTCGGTATCGACTGCAAGCGCGGTGTGGAGCTGGCGCCATTCGCCTCCCGGCTCTCCGCGCTGGCGACCGACCCGGAGCAGGCAGCCGAGCTGCTGCCCGTGCTCGTGAAGGAAATGGAGGACCGCTACGACCTGATCAAGGCCCGGCAAGGCATCACCCCGGGTACCCCGGCTGAAGAGATCACCTCCGACATCTCGGGACTGCCCGAGTCCGAACGTCCCGTCCCCTTGGTGCTGTTCGTAGACGAGGTTGCTGAACTGTTCCTCGTCGCCACCAGGAAGGACGAGGAACGACGGGATGAGATGGTCACCCAGCTCATTCGCCTCGCCCAGCTCGGCCGCGCGGCCGGCATCTACCTGGAGGTCTGCGGACAGCGCTTCGGCGCCGAGTTGGGCAAGGGCGCCACCATGCTGCGAGCCCAGTTGACCGGCCGCGTCTGCCACAGAGTGAACGACGAAGCCTCCGCGAAGATGGCGCTCGGCGACATCGCACCCGAAGCGGTCTCGGCTGCATGTGCCATCGCACCTGAACGTCCCGGCCTCGCCGTGGCAGGTGACACCTCGGGCGGCTGGTCACGCATCCGGACCCCGTACCTGTCCCTCAGCGATGCGGCGGCGGCCTGCCGAGAGTCCGCACACCTGGTGCCGGACGTGCCTGTGCTCAAGCCCTTCCTGCCCGAGGTGGCCATACGGCCAGTCGAGTCTCCGGCCCCCGTCGCTGAACCCAGCCCGGCTACTACCGGCTGACTTCGTCCACCAACCCCGGTCGGCGTGACCGCCTCATGCCAGGTCCCTACCCCTCGCATGCCTGAACCCGGAAGGAGCCGCATCATGCGCGCCCAACTGGCCCGCGTTGACGCGGTGCTCGTCCAAGCCGTCATCGCCGCCGCGCTGTCCTTCGCCCACCTGCACGACATCGCCTCGGCGGCCGGACAGGACGGGTGGAAGGCGTGGGCCTACCCGATCTCGGTCGACCTGCTGCTCGTCGCCGCCTGGCGCCGACTGCGGTCCGGGGAAGCCAAAGCGGCCGGGTGGTGCTGGTTCGTCATCGCCCTCACCGCCTCCCTGGGAGCCAATGTCGCCACCGCCGGCCTCCTCGACCTGGACCACGTCCCGGCCTGGCTGCGCATCCTCGTCGCGGGCTGGCCTGCGGTCGCCTTCCTCGGCGGCACGCTGCTCGCGCACTCCGTACCGACAACGCTCCACCAGGCCGCCGACCCCGACAAGGACAACGAGGTCCACGACTCCGCGGAGGCACCAGAAGCCCGTCCCGAGCCGCCTGCACACCCGTCCGCCGAACAAGGCCCACCCCAACCCACCGACGAGCACGAGCCGCCCGAGCGTCCCGCCTTGCCCGTTCCGGCCGCCCTGGTCACCCACGCCCGCAAGGTCGCCGCCGAACACCACACCCGCACCGGAACACCCATCGACACCCCAACGCTCCGCGCCCGCCTCGGCGTCCCCGCACCCATGGCCGAAGCCATCGCCACCCACCTCTGAAGGAGACCTCGTGAGCGCCAATCGCCGCTTCCGCAACGTCGTCCGCATCGGCCCCGTCCGGGTTGGCACGTACTACGACGGCCGGGGCCAGGAGAAGCACACCGCAGCCTGCACCGCCCCGCGCTGCGGCTTCTCCACCGACTACGACGGCCGCGCCGCCGCCGAGCTGGCCGCCCGCACCCACCGCTGCCCCGTGCGCTGAAAGGACCCCGAAAACCGTGACCGTCAGCCTGCCGCTTGTCGTCGTCCTCGGTTTCTTCGCCTGGGGAGCAGTCAGGTTCCTCGGCGTCCGCGTCTGGATCGTCGTCCTGATCGCCCTCTTCGGCTTCTGGCTCTCCCGCACCTTCCTCGCACCCGCCATCGAGTCCGGCACGCGCTCCGGCGTGACCGTCATAAACAGCTCACACGCCTAGACGAGTAGATAAGGAGAGGCAACCGTGTTCCTCCCGAAGTACCCCGACAGCCCGACCCCGCCGCCCGCGCACACCCACACCCCGACCGAGTCGGCGCCCGTACGGCGCTTGCTCCCGTCGGTCTCCATCGATCAGAAGACCGTCGTGGCCCTGGTCGTCGGCGGGGTGGTCCTTACCGCGCTCCTCGCCGCCGTCGCCTTGACGGCCATCTCCGTTGCCGTGGCCGCCGTCGTCCTGCGCTCCATGCTCCGCGACCACCGCCGCTGAACCGCGCTGGCCTCCGGGGCGGCGGCACACGACCAAGCATTTCGCCGCCCCGGGGCCTGTTCCTCCCGACCGAGCCAGTCAGAAGGGGAATCGCCATCTTCACCCGCACCACTCCGGCCCCACTTCCGGAACTCGCGAACCTGGCCGCGCAGGGCACACTGCCGGGTATCCTCCGCCAGCTCTCCGGACTCGGCGGCTGCACCAACCCGATCCGCCTCGACGGCCACCGCACCGAGTACGACGTCGACACCACGACCGGCGAGATCGGCAACGTCCTCCACCGCCTCGACTCGACCAGCCTCCCGGCCGGACAGCTCCTCGTCCGCTGCAACAACCGCCGGACGACCCGCTGCGCCGCATGCGCAGAGGTCTACCGCCGCGACACCTTCCACCTGATCACCTCCGGCCTGCGCGGGGGCAAGGGCATCCCCGAACACGTCGCCGCACACCCGCGCGTGTTCGCCACCTTCACCGCCCCGAGCTTCGGCCCGGTCCACAACCGCCCCTCCAGTGGGCGCCCCTGCCGCTGCGGCACCCACCACGACCAGGACGACGAGGCACTCGGCACCGCGCTCGACCCGAACACCTACGACTACGAAGCCGCTGTGCTCTGGAACGCCCACGCCGGTCCTCTCTGGCGGCGCTTCTCGACCTACCTGCGCCGAGAGGTCGCCAAGCGCGCCGGCCTCTCCCAGCGGCGCTTCCGCGAGCACGCCCGCGTGTCCTTCGCCAAGGTCGCGGAGTACCAGAAGCGTGGCGCGGTCCACTTCCACGCGGTCATTCGCATCGACGGCCCCAGCGGCGGCGACACTCCACCCCCTGCTTGGGCAACCGCCGAGCTGCTCACGGACGCCATCCGTGCTGCCGCTGCCAAGGTCCGCGTGGACGGCCCGACTATCGACGGCCGCGCCCACACCTTCACCTTCGGTCGCCAGCTCGACGTACGCACCATCCGCTCGGCCGACTTTGACGGCGGCCAGGAGCTGACCGAACGGGCTGTCGCCGCCTACATCGCCAAGTACGCCACCAAGGGGGCCGAGACTGCGACAGGAGCTCTCGACCGCCCGCTCAAGTTTGCCGCCGAACTCGCCCAGCTCGACATCAGCGACCACGCCCGGCGCCTTATCCGAACCGCATGGTTCCTCGGCGTACGCAAGGACCTCGAACACCTCCGCCTGCGCGCCTGGGCTCACATGCTCGGATTCCGCGGCCACTTCTCCACCAAGTCCCGCCGCTACTCCACCACCCTTGGCGCCCTCCGCGACGCCCGCGCCGAATGGCGCCGTGCCCAAGCCGCAGCACCCAGCGGCGCCGAGCCTGAGACGACGTACGTCCTCGCGCACTGGGTCTTCGCCGGTACCGGCCTCTCGGACACCGAAGCCTGGCTGGCCGCATCTCTCGAACCCGCCCCCGGAACGGAAGGAGAACCGACATGGACCGCCGACGGGACGAACTGATGACTGTCCCGCAGATCCTCGCCGAGCTGGGCGGAGTGTCCCGCCGAACCTTCTACCGCTGGCGCGAGCTAGGGCAGGCTCCGGAAGCGATCAAGCTGCCGAATGGTGAGCTCCGCGTTTGGCGCAGTGACTTCGACGCCTGGCTCCACGGGCTCGCGGAGGCGGCGTGAAGTCGCATGACGTGAGGGTGTGGGGCATCCGCAAGCGGCCCTACAAGACGCCGTCCTATGACGTGCGATGGAAGGTTGCCGACGCCCCGCCGTTCTCCGAGACCTTTCGGACCAAGGCACTCGCCGACAACTTCCGCGCCAAGCTTCTTCGGGCTGCGCAGAAGGGCGAGGCCTTCGACACGGACACTGGTCTGCCGGACTCGATGGCACCCGTCAAAGCGTCCCGTACCTGGTACGACTTCGCACGGGCGTACGTCGCCATGAAGTGGCCGCACGCGGCTCCAAACTCCCGCGACAGCTTGAACGAGACGATGACACTCGTCACGACTCAACTGCTGGGTGATCGACCTGGGCGGCCTGATGACGACGTTTTGCGCCGTGCGCTGCGGGGCTGGGCTTTCGTCGTCCAAGCCTCGGACGAGGAAGCTCCGCCGGTCGACATCGCGAACGCTCTTCGCTGGGTGGCCAAGGCTTCGCTGCCATTGGCGACGATCAAGAATCCGGCAGACATCCGCCGCGTCCTCGACTCGCTCAAGCTCAAGCTGTCGGGCACTCCAGCGGCCGCAGAGACGGTACGGCGCAAGCGCGCGGTCCTCTTCAACGCCCTTGCCTACGCGGTAGAACTGGGGGAGCTTCCGGAGAACCCGGTCACGCTCGTGAAGTGGAAGCCTCCGAAGGTCACCAAGGAAGTCGACCGCCGGGTCGTGGTGAACCCTCGGCAGGCACGCGAACTCCTGGCCGCAGTCTCTTACGTCGGCGGCTACCGCAGAGCCCGTGGGCGGCGCCTAGTCGCGCTCTTCGCCTGCATGTACTTCGGCGGGCTCGGCCGGCGGAAGCTGTGGCGCTGCGTCGTCCGGACTGCACGCTGCCGGAGACCGGGTGGGGTTCGCTGATCCTGGAGAAGACCCGCCCGACCGTCGGGAAGCGCTGGACCGGGACCGGGGAGGTTCACGACAACCGCGGCCTCAAGAATCGCCCCACGAATGAAACCCGCATCGTCCCGATCCCACCTCGCCTCGTCCGCATGCTCCTCGCCCACATCGAGGAGTTCGGCACCGCCAAGGACGGGCGGCTGTTCGCCAACGAACGTGGGGGAGTGGTCGCCTCCACTACGTACTGGCGCGTCTGGGACGAGGCCCGGCACCTGGCGCTCACGCCGGAACAGGTGGCCTCGCCGCTGGCCGCTCGACCGTACGACCTGAGGCACGCCGCGCTCTCCTCCTGGCTCAACGCTGGCGTCGACCCCACCGAGGTTGCGGAACGCGCGGGCAACAGCGTCGAAGTGCTGCTGAGCCGGTACGCGAAGTGTCTCGACGGCCGCCAGGACGTCGCCAACCGCCGGATCGCCGAGCTCCTCGGTGAGGGCGACGGCCAGGAGGACGAGCCCGGCGACGGGACCTGATCCCGGCACACCTCCGACACGCGCACCTACGGCATGATGGCCCCTGGACTACGGTCCGGGGGCCTCGGCGTTTTCCGGCCCTGACCTGCGGATTCCTGGCCTGTGGCCAGTCCACGGATAGTCCACGGCGGCCGACATACAGCCGCTCCGAGCGGCATACGCCTGCACACACACGAAGACCCCGTCCCAGCGAAAGCGCTGATGGCGGGGTCTTTGGGCACCTCATCCAAGGTGCCCCCGGCAGGATTCGAACCTGCGCACACGGCTCCGGAGGCCGTTGCTCTATCCCCTGAGCTACGGGGGCGTGTTCGTCGCGTTGCTCGCGGCGACGGGTAGAACACTACCAGCTCCCTCGGGGTGGTCATGAACGGGTTTTCGCTGTCGGGGGCGGGGATGTCGGTCGCTCGTGCGGGGTGGAAGTGGGGAAAACCCGGACGCGATGGCCGGGGCCGACCTACTCTCGAGTTGTGCCAGGCGCGTCGGGCCGGGTGCTTGTTGTGGACGACAACAAGGTCATCCGGCAGTTGATCAGGGTCAACCTCGAGCTGGAGGGGCTGGAGGTCGTGACCGCGGCCGATGGTGCCGAATGTCTTGATGTCGTGCATCAGGTGCAGCCCGATGTCGTGACCCTCGATGTCGTCATGCCCCGGCTGGACGGGATCCGGACGGCCGCTCGCCTCCGGGCCGATCCGCGCACCCGCGACATGCCTCTCGCCATCGTCAGCGCCTGCGGGCACCACGAGGTCGAGGCCGGACTCGAAGCGGGCGTCGACGCCTTCCTCGCCAAGCCTTTCGAGCCCGCCGAACTGGTCCGTATGGTGCGGCAGTTGGTCGAGCGGGCCCGGAGCGAGGGCCGGCAGCGCGGCGGCTTTCGGGCGAAGGATCACGCAACGGGACACGTGACGGATCATGTGACGGGACACGCGGCAGAATGCGCGACGGAACGTGCGGTGGACGCCGGAGAACACGCCAAGGAAGTGGATCTGCCCGCCGTGCCGTAGGCGCGAGGCCCTAGGTGTGCTGTCCCGGGACGTTGGTGACAGGCGACACGCCTTGAGTGGTCCTTGAACGAGGCGAGGGCCTCTGGGTTCGGTGTGGATTGCGAAGTC
>NZ_JNXI01000054.1 GCF_000717055.1 Streptomyces iakyrus
GGCAAGGTCGAACGTTTCCACCGCACCCTGCTCGACGAGTGGGCCTACCACCGGCCCTACACCTCAGACGCCGAGCGCCAGGCAGCGTTTCCCGACTGGACTGGTACAACTACCACCGACCCCACACCGGAATCGGCGGCCAAACGCCAGCCAGCCGCGTCACCAACCTGTCCGGTCAGCACACCTAGAGCGGGCGGCGCGGGAGTTCGACAAGGACCCCCACCGCGCAGCACGGGAACTGTGCGCCATGACCGCTCTCATCCTCGACCGCTACCTCGACTGCCGCTTCGGCGCGCTACTCGACGAAGACCAGCTGACCGGCCTGGAGCCGGCCCGCAACCGTGAAACCCTGCGGCTGATCCTGGCGGCGGCCCTTACGGCGGCGACCGCCGTCGGTATCGGCTTCCTCAACCCGCCCGCCGCCGCCGTACCCCTACTCATCGGCGTGGCCGGGCTGCCGTTCTTCTCCCTCGCCTACGGGCACCGCACCGGCCGGTCTCTCGACCATCTCGACGCGCTGCGAGGCGTCCAGCGGCCGTAACGCCGCAGTACCCGCGTGCGGGTGAAGGGCGGCGCGGTCAAGTGCCTGCACTTCGGCGGGATGGGTATTGCGCTGCTGCTTGACGGTGCGGACCCCGAGGGGGGCTTGCACCTGTCCTTCAGCGCCCCGGCCGACTGCTGCGCCGGCGAGTTGCGGACCGCCATCGAGTTGATCGAGGCCTCCGTGCAGCAACTGCAGGATAAGGACCTGCTGATGAGCGACTACCGGGGCGAGCCGCTCGACGAAGTCCTCCAGCGGTTCACTGAGTCCTCCGACGCGGCGAAGGACCTCGTGGGTGCGCTCCACGGCAGGCTGGGCACGGCCTACTCCGCCATTGGGCGTGTCGCGTACGGGGAGGAACCCGAGGAGCAGGAGTCGGCGACGGGAAGCTGAGTCCGCCGGTTCGGCGGGTGTGATCGTCTGCGGATGGTGTTGCGCGGAGGCCGGGAGGTGCGCTTCACCGACATCGCGCACCTTGAGTTCGACCTGTAGTCCCTCGAACAGCGGCGAGCCCTGGACCACCATTCCGGGGCTCGCTCGCGGATTTTGCAGTGCCCTTCGAACACTGGCGTGCCCATACCGCCGTCGCGATCCTGGCCGTCCCGTTCGTCCTGGGCGGGATCGGCATCGGCGCGGTCGAAACGGCCGAGCACTCGGCTGTCGCGGTCCTCGCCCCCGCGGACATGCGCGGCTCCGCCTTCGGCATGCTCGCCGCCGTCCAGTCTTTCGGCAACCTCGCCGCCTCGGCCCTCGCCAGCATCCTCTGGACCGCCTTCTCCGCCGCCGCGGCCTTCGCGTACCTCACCACGTGGATGTTCGTCGCGCTGGCCGGACTGACCGTCACCTCCCGCGGACTCGGGCGGTGACGGTCGGGGTCACACGCCGGCCAGCAGGCGTCCGGTGTAGCCGACCATGACGGTCCAAAACAGGCCCGTATAGCCCCGCTCACCGATTCTGGTGTTGAAGCGTCTTCCGAGGAAGGTCGCGATGAACATCAGCGGCACGCACACCAGGGCGACGAGGTAGTCCCCGCCCGTCAGCAGCGCGGCATCCGTCCAGACGGCGGTCTTCGTGACGTCCCCGACGAGCGAGACCAGGGAGAGCGCGCCAACGAGGTGGAGGCGGTCCAGATCCAGCCCGCGGACCGCGAGCCCCTTGAGGGGGCCGGACGTACCGCTGAATCCGGACGTCGCACCCGAGGCGAAGGCCAGCAGCGGGGAGCCGGCCCGCCGCCAGCGGGTCAGGTCGAACGTCTCCACCAGGAACGCGGCGGCGAAGCTCGCGATGACCGCGAGTGTCACGGCCCGTTCCGGGGCGGAGATGAGCAACTTGGCCCCCAGGAGGGCCCCCGCGGCGACCAGCACGATCACGAGCGCGGCCTTGCGGAGGGGAAGCGTCGCCCGGTAGGCGAAGACCTTCACCAGGTTGTTGGCGGCGAGGAGGAGGGCCGCCAGCGCCACCCCGGACTTGGTGCCGAGAACCAGCGCCAGCGTGGGGACGAGGATCAGGCTGCCTCCGAACCCGGCCGAGGCGGACAGGAGGAACGCGGCGGCCACCGCAAGGAACACGACCGGGATCAGAAGCGGATCCATCGCTGCTCGCCTTACGGGATCGTCGACAGGTCGATCCGGAACATTCCGCGACCGTGGGTCACGCAGACGAGCACCTCGCCCATCCAAAACAGGTCGTCGACCGAGCAGTTGGTCGGGCCCTCGTTCGTCGGCGACCAGCTCGCCCCGGCGTCCTCGCTGGCGAACAGTCCCACCTCGGTGCCGCAGTAGAGCAGGTGCGTCCGCCGCGGATGCACCGCCAGGGCCCGGATCGGGGCGGGCGGCAGAGTGGTGGCGAGGTTGGTCCAGGCCGCTCCGGCGTTCGTGGTCACCCACAGGTTGCCGGTCTCGTATCCGCCGAAGGTGACGTAGGCGGTGCCCGGGTCCGTCGGGTGCACAGTGATGCCGGTGCAGTAGCGCCGTGGCGTCAGTGGACTCGGCCCCGTCGCGCCGACGCGTGCCCAGGTGGGCGTGGGCGCGGTGCCGTTGGCGGTGCGGAAGACCATGCCGTCCTCGTGGCCCACCCACACCACGTCCGAGTTGCCGCGCGCCACCGCGATCGCGCTGATCACCGCGCTGACTCCGGGCTTGATCGCCCGCCACGTCGGTCCGGAGGTGGGGGTGTTGGGCTGTTTGGCGTTGTCGGTCCGCCACAGCGATACGCCGCCTGCCAGAATCCGGTTCTCGTCGTTCGGATCGAGCACGAACGGTGCGATGAAGAGCGCGTTCTCGTTCTTCGCGTCCGGGATGCGGAAGGGCATCTGCTTCCAGGACCACTCGCCCGTCCCGAAGTTGAAGAACTGGCCGCTGATGTAGCGGTCGCCCCGCGTGTCGTCGGTGGTGGCGCCGTCGGTGTTGCGGTGGATGTTGAGGAAGACGTACTCGCCGTAGAAGACGTTGGGGTCGGTGGGGTCGGAGGCGCACCAGCCGCCGTCACCGCCGAAGAACTCCCGCCAGTCCTCGGTGCCGAGGGCGGGGTCGAAGACGAGCGAGCCGTTGTCCTGCGCGCCGCCGATGATCTTTCCGCTGCCGGTGTGGCCCGCCCCGGCGTAGAACTGCGTCACGCCGTAGTCGTTCACCAACTCGGTCCAGCCGTTCACGAACGGGGGCTGCGGCTCGGTTCCGACGACCGCCAGGTCGTCCGCCCTGAACACACCGCCGTCGTTGCCGAAGAACATTGTGCGGTTGGTGACTCCGTCGTACGAGGGGTGCGCGACGATGGCGTGCTGGTCGGCGTGGACCGAGGTGGGCTCCCACCAGGTGCTGATCTCGGCCAGATGGTCGCCGCCGTCGGTGCTGCGGTACAGGTTGACGCCGCCGACGACCACCAGGTCGGCGTCGGTCGGGTCCCCGGCCCAGATGGCGTTGTCGTACCAGCCCTGACCGCCGAGGTAGTCCGACGGCAGGCCGTCCGGGGTCAGCGTCTTCCTCTTTCTGTAGGACGCTCCGCCGTCCTGCGACCGCCAGATCTGGCCGGTGGTCATCTGGACCGACGCGTAGACGATGTCCGGGTTCTGCGCCGCGTACGCGAGCTCAACCCGGCCGGTCCACGGGTCGCCGGTCGCGAGGTCCCAGGTGAGACCCCCGTCTCGGCTGAACCAGGCCGCGCCGTCGCGCAGCGACCCGGCGACCGCCTTGTCGCTGTCCTGTGGATCGAATCGGACGTCCCCGAGCGGGTGGCCGAGCACCCTGGTCCAGGTGGCCCGCGCGGGATCCTCGCTGCGGAAGAGGCCGGTGGAGGTGGCCGCGAGGACGACGCTCCCGTCCTGCGACACCGCGATCCGGCTCACGAACTGGAAGTCCGGGGTCTGGGTGGCCGCGATCGGGGCCCAGGCGACCGCGTCGGTGGTGCGGAAGATGCCATTGCCCCGGATGGCGTCGAGGTTGTGGAAGGCCTCGCCGGTCCCAACGTACATCGTGGACGCGTCGGACGGGTCCATGGCGATGCAGCCGCAGGAGAGGTTCTCCAGGAAGTCGTCGACCGGCGCCCATCGGGCACCGCCGTCCTGGGTGTGCCATACCCCGCCGCCGGCGCTCACGGCCCACATCCTGTCCGGATCCGCCGGGTCGATCACGATGCCGCGGGTCCGTCCGCCGATGTTTCCGGGGCCGAGCCACACCCAGTTGGCCAGCTGCATGCCGGCCGTCGGGGCCGGTCCGGTCCGGCGAGGTCGGCCGTTCAGACCGGTCGGCACACCGGCGGTCATGGGCGGCGCCTCGCGCCTCAGCAGGCTCTCCGCCTCCGCGTAGGCCGCGCCCAGACCGTGCGGCCGGACGTTTCCGTCGTCACTGCGCTCCTGCTTGAGGCGGAAGAGCCCGCGGGCAGTGGGCAGGTCGGGGAAGTCGAGGCGCAGCAGGGCCCGCCGTACCGCGGCGTCTGGCAGGGCGGCGAGCGTCTCGTTCGTCGTACCGCGGGAGCGGCACAGCAACTGCACCTGCGTGACGCTGATGTTCTTCCGCTGGGCGACTACTTCGTCTGAGATGGCCATGATGGCACCGCCGATCGGGATGGGATGGTGCGGTTGGGTGAGGAGCGTCTAAGGCCGGAGCCTGGGCGCCCGCCTCGGTGTTGCGCGGTCCAGTTCCACCTCCCACGCGAGCGTGCCGGTGCGGGGGTCTGCGGCCCTCAGGACCACGGCGCCCGAGTCGGGGCGAAGGAGGAGTTCCATGCGTTTGTCGCCGACCAGGCTCTGGTCCAATACAGCGGACTGCTGGTCGGAAGAAGCCGCCGGCGGTACGGGGGGTGGCACATCGGCGTCGGCCTTCTCCGGGAGCTCCTCTGCCTCCGCCCCGGCTCCCGCCCATGCCTCTGCCTCGGCTTCCGCTGCGGGGAGGACTTCCAGCAAAGGGGGGCCCGTCAGACCGACCTTCAGGGCTCCGTGCGCCGTGCGCCGGGACTCCTCCAAGACACCTGCGCTCGGTGCGGCGCCCCCGCGGTACCAGGTCCGGGCGACCCAGCGGAGCACCACGCCGTCGTCGGACTCTTCGGTCCGCAGGGTGAAGTCGCGGGTGTCGTCGAGGGTGCAACGTGCCCACGGCGGGAGGTCGACCGGCTCCGAAGTCCAGCGGTCCTCGCCGGTCGCGGCGTCGAGCACCACGACCATGAGCGTCGGCGACGGGTTGATCCGCAGGGCCACGACCGACCCGGCGTGCAGCGCGCACGGTCGCAGGCTGGGCCCGTGGCTCCACAGCAGTGCGCCGTTCTCCAGGTCCAGTGCTATCAGTGCACCTTCGTGATCGTGTACGACGGCCTGCCGGCCGTGCGCATCGACCACGCCGCGCGGAATTCTCGCCATCCCGGGCTCCCAGGTGGGTGTCGCAGGAACGCGGATGCAGGATCACGGGCCGGGGCCGTGAGGCGTGCGGGCCGCCCAGCGCGACCAAGAAGGTCCGGCCCGGCCGTGGGCCGGAGGACACTTTCATCGTCCTCCCGGCCGGGGAGGGCGGCAAATGGCTCTGCCCCGCAATCCCGCTCGCCTTCCCGTCAGTTGACGCATACACCACCCGCACCGGGGTCGGCGGCGCGGTCCGGCGAGCAGGTGTGGGCGAGGGTGAGGTGACGGCACATGGGTTCGAGGACGGCCCCTGCGTCATCGAGGTCCGGGAGAGTGACGCGGCCGCCTCCGCCTCGCGCTGGGCGGCCGTCAGAGCCTGGTCGCGTTGCAGCCAGCTCTGCTCGACGTGTGACGTGTGAGTGGTCGTGGCCTGGTACTGCCGTGCCTGTTCCGATTGCTGGGCAGTTTTGAGGGGCTGTGTCCGCGTCGTTTGTAATGACTGGTGCGTGCTTGGTGTTGGCGTCGTCGGCGCCATGTCGACCAGTGCAGGACGTGGTCGATGGGGGTGGGTCGGCGGTCGGTGAGGCGGGTGATCAGGCGTCGTATCTCGGCGAGGCTCAACTGGATGAGCTGGGATGATCCGTTTCTGCTTTCTCCGCATCCAGCTCGCGGGCCCGCAGAACGGTGAGGCAGGCGTGGGCGGGCATGGCGAGGGTCATGTGGCGGTGCCAGCCCGGATAGCGGCGGACCTGGGAATCGTCCAGGCCGCACTCCTGTCGCAGTTCAAGGGGCCGTTCCGGGAAAATCGGGAACGGCCCCTTCGCCATGGCCCGAACTATCCCCGGCTTGGATATGCCCACGCGGCTCTCCGGGCAAGTTGCGAGAGGGCGCTGCGAGAGCGACGCTGGTAGCGGAGCTTCGATGTCCCGTGCGGTCACCCGCAGAATGTTGAACCGTCGCCCTTCCTCCTGGCCGGTTCCACCAGCCAAAGGGGCTCGCATCAGCATTCGGTCTCGTCTTCCCTGATTTTCCTGCCTGACTCCAAGCCGCATGGGCTCTTCCCGAGTTGAGGTGAGTTTCATGGGCTGGAGTGCGTGGATCCCGATGTCCGCACCGTCCGGAGGAATCGTCGGCCACCCCGCCTCGGTCGCAAGGAGCGACGGCATCACCAACATCTACGTGCGCGGCACCGACAACGCGTTGTGGCAGCGTGCCTATTTCGGGGTGCAGTGGCATGGCTGGGGGCGGCACGGCGACAGCATGCAGCTGACCTCGTCGCCCGCCGTCGCGTCCATGGGAATCGACCATGAGCACGTGTTCGTCCGTGGAGCCGATGGACATCTGCACCAAAAGTTCTGGAAAGCCGCCTCGGGCTGGTCGCCCTACTTCGACCTCGGCGCGCCGCCCGGGGGATTCAAGGGCAGTCCGGCGACGGTTTCGCGGAACTCGCAGGTGGCCAACGTCTACGTGCGCGGAAACGACGACGCGCTGTGGCAGCTCCCCTGGTTCAACAGCATTTGGCACCCGTGGGCCCGGCACAACGACGGTATGGTGCTCGCCTCCGATCCGACCGCCGGATCGATGGGACCTAACCATGAGCACGTCTTCGTCCGAGGCACCGACGGCAACGTGCACCACAAGTTCTGGCAGGCGGGGCCCGGCTGGTCGGGGTATTTCAATCTCGGCGCTCCCTCCGGAGGTTTCCGCGGTGGTCCGAGCACCATTTCGCGCAATCCCCAGGTGGCCAACGTCTATGTGCGCGGAAACGACGACGGCCTGTGGCAGCTCGCCTGGTACGACAACAGCTGGCACCCCTGGGGCCGGCACGCCGACGGCGCGATCACCGCGGAGGTCGCGCTGGCGTCGACGAGCGCGCAGCGTGAACAGGTCTTTGCGCGCGGACTGGACACGAACGTATGGCAGCGGTGGTGGGTGCCACGGATCCCGACGATCGACGTCAACCTCATCTCAGTCGGGCGAGACAATTTCACCGCGGCGAACATCGAACAGATGCTGAACTCGCTCACCGCCACGGGGCAGATCTACTGCCAGGCCGACTTCAATGTCGGCACCGTGCGCCGCTACGTCATCTCCGCGGCGGACGCGGGCGCGCTGGAGATCATCGACAGTGCAGCGGAAGCCGAGCAGTTGACGGACGGGTGGACCGTACCGAACGCCGCGCTGGATGTGTTCGTGGTGCGCTCGATGAACGGCGCCGACGGCTGGTCGGCGGTCGGCGGACCGTGCGACAAGAACGCCGGTGGCAGTGTGATGACCGGAACCGTGGTCTCGCTCAACGGCGATCTCGGCAACAGCGGGAACACGTTCGCGCACGAAATCGGCCACTATCTCGGCCTGGACCACATCGCGGACGCGGACAACTTCATCGGGAACAACGGTTCCTCCAATAGCAACACGAGGATCCTCGCCTGGCAGGGCGACCTGATGAAGAAGCACTGCATGGTCGTCCACATATGAAGTAGGAGCGAACATGTCAAGCGAACTGTCTCCACCAGTGGCTCAGATCCTGCGCGGCGAGCACACCCCCGACCCGGCCTCGGTCGCACAGCTCCCGCCGGACGACAGCGCCCAGCTGGCCGCTATCGCGCGCGGCGAGTCGCGTGCCGCGCTGCGCGTGAAGGCCCTTTCGTGCTTTACCGGCACCGCGGAAGGCGGGGAACTGTTCCGTGCGGCGCTGGAGGACCGCGACGCCGACGACACCGTCCGCGCCGCTGGCGCGATACTGCTGTCCAGGACCGACGGCACCGCCGAAACCGATCTGCTGGCGGCCCTGCCGGACGAGCCGTCCGCGGTCGTCCGGCACAAGATCGTGGCCGGGCTGGCACGGATCGGAGCCGAGCAGGCCGTTCCCGCGCTCACCGACATGCTCGACGACGCACCGGCGGACCTGCGCGATCACGTCGCCTTCGCCAGGTCGGTCGTGGCGTACCGGCTCGGCCGCACGGGATTCGAGCTGCCGGGCGTCCGCCCGGAGGACGTCCTCCCCGCGCCGGCCCCACCACAGCCCGCCGAGGTGGGGCAGGCCGATCCCGCCCCGGCCGGCACCGCTTCGAAGGTGGCGGCGGACGTGGCGTCCGACAACTACGGGCTACCGCTCGACAGCAGCCCGGTCACCACGGTCCGGTGCGGGGCGCGGACCTACGCGGTGATCGTGAACGCCGACGTCTTCGCACCGTATTCCAGGCTGGAACGTCCTGCGGTCGCCGGGCTGGTCGCGAGCAGGGCGCCCGTCGACGGGTCGTATCACACGAGCATGATCGTGCTATGCCACCCCGACGGCGCTTCTGGCCTCCACATCGCGGTGTACCACCCGAGTGGGCCGGCCCGGTACGTCGGTTCTGGAACGCGTTCCGAGACCGGCATCGAGTTCGAGCTCGCGGCGGTGCGCGGTCCGGGCGCCGTCGAGACGACGATCACCGGCGTGTGCGGGCGGGACGGCTTCACCGAGTTCGCGTTCACCACGGGGCGCGCGTTGCCCGCGAAGGCGCCGACGCCGGTCGAGGAGTGACAGATCACTCACTGCAACGGTGTCTACCGTGACTGCTGGCCAGGTCGCTACCGGACGCGAGGAACCAGCGGTGTAAAGCCCCTCAAGACCTCCGCCAGCTCAAACCCGGTGGATCTGGGCGGGATTGCGGTGCGCACTGCCGGGATCTCCATCGGTTCACCATTCGCATCCCAGGTGTCCAGCGCCACAGGCCAGGACAGGCGGGTGCGGCTACCGGAGGCCGCCGCCGACGTCATCGTCAAGCCGCACCAGCCGGAGTGTCACGAGGGCGAAGAGTGCTGGTCGTGCGATGTGTCCGTGACAGGTCCCGAAGGCATGCCCTTCCACCACGCGTTGGTGCAGCTCTCCGTCGCCCGCTATCAACCGAACAGTCTGGCTGGCCTCTCCCTGTCACCGGTGGTCAGGACGGACATCATGCCTCTGCTGCCTGACCGGACCGTCCGTGTGACACGCCTCGCCAACCGGTTCCAGGTGAAGCTCACTGGGTCGGTGTCACGGCCGCCGCCGTCAGCCGGGTCGACATGCTTCCGGAGCGCTGCAGCGCGCCGAGTGGCGTCACGCCAGGCCAGGTCGATCTCGCCGGGTTTGGCTCAGAGGCCACCGGGGTGCCGTCGTGGCGCCGTGTGGAGCTGCGGAGTCCCGCTCCGAAGAAGGTCGGCCTGTCCCGCGTGGTATCCCTGCGGGTGTTTGGTCGGGTGGCCGGCCGGCCAGAACCACAGCCTTTGAGCTACGTCGCATTGAACCGCTCCGGGTCTGATGGAGGCTCGATTCCCTGAGAGGATCGAGTCATGGCCCGTCCGTCCCCCTACCCTGCTGAGCTTCGTGAGCGTGCGGTGCGCATGGTCGCGGAGATCCGTCCCAACTACCCAACTGAGTGGGCCGCGATGAAGGCGGTC
>NZ_JNXI01000055.1 GCF_000717055.1 Streptomyces iakyrus
TCTCGGCCAGCAACGAGCCGAGACTTCCGCGACAGCCGTGATCTCATGTCTGAGCAGCAAAAGTCGCACCTGAGGTTCGGAAAGAGAACGACCTCTAAGGCGTTACGTGGAGGCATTGTGGTCAAGCTGTCCGGGTAGCGTTAAGAGGCCTCTACGTGTGCCAAGTAAGGAATGGTTGCGCGGTTGGCCAGTGTGTTCCAGAAGTGCAAGGCTGATAAGAGAAACCGGAACTATCCCTGTCAAGGTCCGCGGTGTGGTCATGGGCGGACTGTGCGCTATCGGGAGCCCGGAGGGCGTCGGGGCCGGCAGCGGGAGGTGTCGTTCTCCCGGAAGGGGCACGCGCGGAGCTTTGCCGTCACCGTGGAACAGGAGAAGCTCGTCAGTGCCCGTGCCGGCGTGTTCGGGTCGTCACGGTCCTTGGTTGATGTGTATCGCGAGTACATCGGCAGTGGGCCGTATGCGGAATCCACGCGGTATCAGTACGAGGCGAGCCTGCGCCTGCACATTGAACCGTATTTCCGGCACCGCACCATCGGGTCTCTGAAGCCCAAGGACCTTCGGGGCTGGCTGGCGTGGATGGTTGAGGAGTGCAGCTACGCGCGCAGCACGGTGGTCAATCGGTATGGAATCTTGCGTGGGGTACTCGGCTACGCCGTCGCCAACGGCTACCTGGTCAGGGATCCGTCCCGGGGTTGGAGCACCAGCCGCCATTACAGCAGGCGGGGCAGGCGAAAGATGGTGCGGCTGCCGACGCTGCCCGAAGTTGCGGCCATCGCAGAGCATCTTCCGGCCCCCTACCAGTTGTTGGTGTGGTTGATGGCTGGGTGCGGGCTGCGGATTGGGGAGGCGAGCGCAGTCTGCCTGCAGCAGATCGACTTCGTGTCCGGCATGCTGCTCGTGGACCGGCAGATCACGCAGGACGCTGCCGCGCCGACGGTCGGGCGGCGAGGACGTCTGGGTGCCGCTGGCCAGGGCCGGGCACATCGTATCCGGCACCTCAAGTGGCGCGCGCCGGGTGAAGGACGCCTCGTGCCGCTGCCTGGCACGGTTGTGGCCAAGATCCGCGAGCACATTCGGAGGCACGGAACCTTCCGTGTCGCAGCTGGCCCGAACCGCATGCCCGGGGACTACCTGTTCGCCAACATCGGGCGAACGAACATCCTGATGTACGCCCTGGTGCATCGGCTCTGGAACGCGGCCAGGAAGGCCGCGGGTGTCTCTCGGAAGATCACGCCGCTTTGGCTGCGGCACTTCTTCGCTTCGGCCGGCCTTGCCAGAGGTGTACCCGTGACGGACATGGCGGTATGGCTCGGTCACACTGATCCGCGCACGACCTACCAGACTTATGCGCACGTCCTGCCTGACGCTCCTGAGCGCTTGAGGTCGGTCATGGACGACGTACTCAGCCTCAAGACCCAGCTCATCCTGCCGCTGCAGTTTGAAGCACGGCACGAGACCGCGTCTCCTTGCTGAGGGCGGGACACACGACACGTGGCGAGGCCTCGCTGGTCGCGGTCGTGGGCAGCTCGATCGAGTGAACCTTGGCCGCGGAAAGGTAGAACGGCAGTGCGTTGGGCACGTCCAAGGGGGGAGTGACTGCATCGGCGACCGCTGCTTTATGAATACGGTCTGTGACCGCGGGCGAGGTTGGCTCGAGCGCGTCGCAGGTGTGTCCTGGATCGTCTGGTGGGTCTGTACCAGCACGGGGAGATCCCGGTGCTGGTTCGGTGCTGACTCGAACGCCAGAGATCAGGCAAAGCCGCAGGTCCTAGCCCCGATCGAATGAGTTGTCGTACCACTCGATGGTGGTGCCGATGAGGCTGGCGGCGACGATGCGCTTGAGGCTGGCGGGGGGTGGGGGAGCGGTCGCGGGGGAGGACATCGGCACAGCAGGCCCGGCAGTGGTTCGGGCCGCTGGGCCTGCAAGGTCTGGAGAGTCGACGTCCCGGGCAGCTGTCCGGGGGACAGGCGCAGCGGGTGACCATCCCCGGGCCCTGGTCGGCCGCCCGAAGGTGATCTTCGCGGACGAGCCGACCGGCGCGCTGGACCAGGCCACCGGCATGGAAGTGATCCACCTGCTGACGGACGTCTGCCGTAGCCATGGCGCCGCCCTGGTCCTGGTCACGAACCGAGGGGGCTGACAGCGTGGAGGCAAGTGGCACAGCCCGGTCGGAGGAGGCTCGCCTCATCCTTGTCGTTCTCCGGCCCGGACCAGCCCGGTCTCGTAGGCGATGACGACGAGCTGGGCGCGGTCGCGGACGCCGAGTCTGGCCATGGCCCGGTCGGTGTGGGTCTTGACGGTGACCGTGGCGACGAAGAGACGTTCGGCGATCTCGTCGTTGGACAGGCCCGCTCCCACCAGGGTCAGCACCTCGTCCCGGTCTTGGTGACGGGGCCGCGCCGGGCGTCGATGCCGGGAGTGTCCCCGGGCACCACTTGGCTCCGCACTGGCAGGTCCTGTCGTACCTCGGCAGAGCGTTGCGGCACGGGAGACCCGGACGGTGTGCCCTGTGCTAGCGTTGCGCTTTTGCTGTGTCGCTGTGGTGGTGCTCCGTTGGGTGCCTCTGGTCGGCGGCCGCGTCTCAGCCGCGCCTTCGTCGGTACGGTCCCTTCGGAGGAAGGCTCTCTGTGAGCGAGTCAACACGTGCCGATGCCCGGCAGCAGGGCGATGTGTCCAGGGCGGTGTCCTTCGCTCAGCTGGGGTTGCCGGCCGAGGCTCTGCGGGCGCTCGATGAGCAGGGTATGACTGTGCCCTCCCCCATCCAGGCGGCGGCGCTGCCGAATGCGCTCGCGGGACGGGACGTCCTGGGCCGGGGCCGCACAGGATCGGGCAAGACGCTTGCCTTCGGCCTGGGGATGCTCGCCCGGACGGCCGGGCAGCGTGCGCAGCCGAAAGAGCCGCTGGCGCTCGTTCTGGTGCCAACAAGGGAGCTGGCGCAGCAGGTCGGTGAGGCGCTCACCCCGTACGTCGAGGCGCTGCGGCTGCGGCTCGCGACTGTGGTGGGCGGTGCGTCCATCGGGCGGCAGGCCGCCGTGCTGCGGGAGGGCGCCGAGATCGTCGTCGCCACGCCTGGTCGGCTGCACGACCTCATCGAGCGCAAGGGCTGCCGACTGGGACGGGTACGCATCGCGGTCCTGGACGAGGCCGACCAGATGTGTGACATGGGGTTCCTGCCGCAGGTCACCGGGATCCTGGACCAAGTGCGTCCCGACGGCCAGCGGATGCTGTTCTCCGCCACCCTCGACGGCGACGTCGACCAGCTGGTGCAGCGCTACCTGCGCGACCCCGCCGTCCACTCGGTGGACCCTTCGTCCAGCGCCGTCTCCGCGATCGAGCACCACGTCTTCGTCGTGCACGGCCCTGACCGGTACGCCGTGACCACGGAGATCGCCGCTCGGGACGGCCGCGTCCTGCTGTTCCTGGACACCAAGCACGGCGTCGACCAGCTCACGCGGCATCTGCGGGCCAGCGGCGTGGCCGCCGCCGCCCTGCACAGCGGGAAGTCCCAGCCGCAGCGCACCCGGACCCTGGCCCAGTTCAAGAGCGGGCAGATCACCGCGCTGGTAGCGACGAACGTCGCCGCACGCGGCCTGCACGTCGACGACCTCGACCTCGTGGTCAACGTCGATCCGGCCAACGACCCGAAGGACTATCTGCACCGCTCGGGCCGCACGGCCCGGGCCGGCCGCTCCGGCACCGTCGTGACACTCGTCCTGTCGGGACAGCGCCGCGAGACGAGCCAGGTCATGGCGGACGCCGACGTCGCCCCCAAGGTCACCAAGGTGAGGTCCGGCGAGGCGGAGCTGAGCCGGATCACCGGCGCCAAGGCCCCCTCCGGAAAGCCTCTCGACGGCGGGCCGGCCGTACCGCGCCGCAACAACCACAACGTCCCGTTCGGTGGCCTGGGCAGCACCAAGGCCGCGAAGAGCGGTTCCGGTGGCAGGTCGTCCTCGCGCAAGAGCAGCGAGGCCCGCAAGCTCGCGGAGGCCCGCAAGGCGGCCCGAGTGCGACGCGGCGGCTGAGACGGGCTTCCCGGGCTGCCGGGCGATGTCTTCGGCTACGCTGCTGGACCGATACGCGGGACCGGAGGTCGGCCGGGGTGCACCGGATGGCGTCACGTACGGGTGGCCGTGCGCAGGGGGAGGCGTGCAGGCGATGATCCCCGCCGCGTCGACGGGCACCAGTTCCTGCACGCGATCCGCCGCCACACCCGCTGACCACCGGCCCGAGTGACGACCGGGGGCTCGCCGGTCTGCGCGTGGTGAGGCTGACACAACGTCCGGATGTCGCCTCCCGGCCGGACAGGTCACTCGTTGCCCCGTTTCGCGAGGGCCCCGATGCTCGGGTACCGGAGCTGAGTCAAGCCACCAGACCTCGTCGTACGGCCGGGAGACACCATGACCGCACTGTCGCCGCACCTGGACAACGGCGACGACCGGCCCATCGTCGTGCCGCGGACCCACCGCCACGAGTACGCCACGTTCAAGGGACACCACCCGCGCGACCTGCTCGGCCGCCTCGGCGTGACGACGGTCGACGAGGCCGAGGGCCGCTGCGGACTCACCGGCGACTTGGCTTCGAGGGACAGCACCACGACACCTCGATGGCCGTCGCGGACTTCGCGCTGAAGCTGCGTCTCGACGACGTGGACCCGCATACACCGGCGGCCGTCGTGGCCGACGGCTTCAGCTGTGCCGACCAGATCGACACCTAGCCGGAAACCGGGGCATCCGTGCCCTGCACCTCGCCGAACTCCTCGACCTCGCCGCCGACCGACCCGGACAAGCAGGAGAGACATCATGACCGACACACCCACGCAGTTGTTCATCGGTGGTGCCTGGGTGGACGCCGCGGACGGTGCCACCATGGCGGTCGACGATCCCGCGACCGGCGAGATCCTCTGCCAGGTCGCCGACGCCGGGCCCAAGGACGCGAAGCTCGCCGAGGAGGCCGCCGTCCAGGCGCAGCAGGACTGGGCGCGTACCGCGCCCCGGGTGCGCAGCGAGATCCTGCGCCGCGCCTACGAGATCATCGTCGAGCGCACCGACGAGCTCGCCCGTCTGATGACGTCCGAGATGGGCAAGCCGCTCGCCGAGGCCAGGGGAGAGGTGGCCTACGCGGCGGAGTTCTTCCGCTGGTTCTCCGAGGAGGCCGTCCGTATCGACGGTGGCTGCGCCACCTTGCCCGACGGCCGCAACCGCATGCTGCTCTCCCGCCGCCCGGTCGGCCCCTGCCTGCTGATCACGCCGTGGAACTTCCCGCTGGCGATGGGCACCCGCAAGATCGGTCCGGCCCTAGCCGCCGGCTGCACGATGGTGCTCAAGCCGGCTCCGCAAACCCCTCTCTCCAGCCTTGCCCTCGCCGCAATCCTCAAGGAGGCCGGGCTGCCGGACGGCGTGCTGAACGTCGTCACCACCTCCCGCGCGGGGGAGGTGTGTGAACCGCTCCTGCGCGGCGGGCGGATTCGCAAGCTGTCCTTCACCGGCTCCACGGCCGTCGGACAGCTGCTGCTCGCCCAGAGCGCTCAGGCGGTCGTGCGGACCTCGATGGAACTGGGCGGCAACGCGCCGTTCGTCGTCTTCGAGGACGCCGACCTGGACAAGGCCGTGGACGGTGCGATGGTCGCCAAGATGCGCAACATGGGCGAGGCGTGCACGGCCGCCAACCGCTTCTTCGTGCACCGCTCGGTGGCCGAGGAGTTCGGGCGCCGGCTGGCCGGGCGAATGGGCGCGCTGGTCGTCGGTCCGGGCGCCCGGGACGGCGTCGACGTCGGCCCCCTGATCGACAGGAGGGGACGCGCCAAGGTGGAGGAACTCGTCGCCGACGCGGTGGAGCGCGGGGCGCAGGTGCTCGTAGGGGGCCGTACGCCCGAGGGGCCCGGCAACTTCTACCCGCCGACCGTGCTGGCCGACGTCGATCCCGGCAGCCGTCTGATGGACACGGAGATCTTCGGCCCGGTCGCCGCGATCCTCACCTTCGACGACGAGGACGAGGTGATCCGCCGAGCCAACGACACTCCCTGGGGCCTGGTCGGCTACGTCTTCACCGAGGGCCTCGACCGTGCCCTTCGGGTGAGCGAGCGGCTGGAGGTGGGCATGGTGGGGCTGAACACGGGCCTCGTGTCCAACCCGGCCGCACCCTTCGGCGGCGTCAAGCAGTCGGGGCTGGGCCGCGAGGGCGGCCGGGTGGGGATCGACGAGTTCCTGGAGTACCAGTACCTCGCGGTGCCCGTGCGTTGACGGCGGTCATGCCCTGACGGCGCCGTAGCACGCACCGTCACGGGCCTCACCCTTGTCCGGTTTCCACGCCGCCGGGCACGGGGGACGGCCGCCAACCGGCGGCCCCGGCAAGCCGCGACTCCAGCGGCCCTTTCTCGAGCACAGGACAGGAAAGACATGTCACTCCTGAAGACCATCGACACCAACCCCTCCTTCGCGCCGCACAAGTCCGGCCCACTCCCGGAACGTCTGGTGTCCGGCGACCCCGCGTTCAAGACCTGGGTCCAGGACGTCGCCCGTGAGGAATTGATCCATACGGGAGTCTGGGAAGCGACGCCCGGCGAGACGCGCTCGATCAAGGGCGAGACCTTCGAGTTCTGCCACATCCTCTCCGGCACCGTCGAACTCACGCCGGAAGGCGGCGAGCCGGTGGTCTACAAGGCGGGTGACAGTTTTGTCATGAAGCCGGGCTTCGTCGGTGTCTGGAAGACCATCGAAACCGTGCGCAAGATCTACGTGATCGTGAAGTGACACCGGGCCCGTCGTCAGGCCAGGTGCCGGGCGGTGATTTCCGCAGCAGTCTCAGAGACCAGCCGGCCCAGGTCGGGCAGCCGGTCGGGCTCGAAGCGGGAGTCGGGCAGGGAGGCGGACAGGGCGGCCAGAGGGGTGCCCTCGCTGTCGAGCACGGGTGCCGCGATCGCGCAGACACCCTGTAGGTACTGGTTGTGGTTGACGGCGTAGCCACGCTCTCTCACACGGCTGAGTTCCGCGCGCAGTTGCCCGGGGTCGGTGATGGTCTCCTCGCCGTACCCCTCCAGCGTCCCCGCTGTGACCTCGTCTATCTCGGACCTTTCCAGATGGGCGAGGACGGCGTTCCCGGCGGCGGTGGCGTGCAGGGGTGAGGTGTCACCGATGGCGTGGAAGGTGCGTACGGCGTGGTCGCAGTCCACGCGGTCGACGACGACCATGCTGTGCAGGGCGTCCGGTACCGACAGGTGGATGGTCTCGTTCAGCGCGTCGCGGAGCCGGATCATGGGTTCACGGGCGGCGGCGAACAGGCTGGAGCCCTGGAGGGCGGCGGGGCGGACGGCCAGGACGCGGGCGCCGACCTCCCAGCGGGTGGTGTCCTTGCGGTTCGCCCGCAGCCAGCCTGCCTCGTTGAGGGTGACCAGGGTGCGCTGCACGGTGGACTTCGGCAGCCCGAAAATCTTGGTCAACTCCCCGACGGTCACGGGTTGATGTCGGGCGACTGCCTCCAGAACCCGGAGCGACCTGGTGACGCTCTTCATTTCCATTCGATGGCCCCTCAGACCTGTGGTCCCTGGTTCTCATTGCTCTTGACTCCGGCACGGAGTCACGGTCATGATCTGTGCCGGATTCCAGCATAGCGTGCCACGATGTGGAACGCGATCGAGTTCGGCCGTTCAATGGACCGGACTTGAGGTGCACCGGGGTCCCGATTCCCCGCGGCGATGGACAGCGGTAGGGCTTTGACCAGGCCTGCCGTGCCGCGCGGTGCGGCCGCCCTGTGTCCGGCTTCCCCCCGCCGGGCGCAGGGCGGTGGCTGCCCTGACTCAAGGCTGAGGGCCGGCTCGCACGCCGAAGCGTGTGAGCCGGCCCCGGTCGACGGCGTGCGGGCCGTCTGCCGCTCAGGCGCCCAGGCGGCGCTGAGAGATCTCCGCGGCGGTGTCGGCGACGAGGCGGCCCCACTTGTGCGTCCGCTCACCGTCGAACCGCGCCTCGGGCATCGAGACGGCCACGGCTGCCAGGGGCGTGCCGTCCTCGTCGAGCACGGCGGCGGCGACGGCGCAGACACCCGGCCGGTACTGGTTGCGGTTGACCGCGTAGCCGTCGGCGCGGATCCGGTCCAGCTCGGCACGCAGCTCGTCGGGTTCGATGGGGGTCGTGTCGCTGAACCGCTCCAGCCCCGCCGCGACGAGGTCGTCCACGTCTCGCCCCGGAAGGTGCGCGAGGACGGCGCGCCCGACGGCCGTGGCGTGCAGGGGTGAGGTGTCTCCGATCGTATGGAAGGTCCGTACCGCGTGGTCGCAGTCGACGCGGTCCACCACGACCATGCAGTGCAGGGCGTCCGGCACCGACAGGTGGATGGTCTCGTTCACCGCGTCCCGAAGGCGAACCATGGGTTCACGGGCGGCGGCGAACAGGCTGGAGCCCTGGAGGGCGGCGGGGCGTACGGCCAGGACGCGGGCGCCGATCTCCCAGCGGGTGGTGTCCCTGCGGTTGGCGCGCAGCCAACCGGCCTCCGCCAGCGTGACCAACGTGCGCTGCACGGTGGATTTCGGCAGCCCGAAGAGCTTCGTCAACTCCCCCACGGTCACGGGCTGATGCTGGGCGACCGCCTCCAGGATCCGAAGCGACCTGGTGACGCTCTTCATTTCCATCCGGTTTCCCCCTGTTAATCCTCGAAAATTCTGCTGGACACCCTCTTGACGCCTCCCTGAAGCCGCTGTCATTCTCTGTGCCAGATTCTAGCACAGCATTCCACATAGTGGCACGGCCTCGGGGAGATCCCCCGGAAGTGAGCCGGACTGCGAGACGCGGCGGTTGCGAGCCGCAGGTCCACGAGGGGACCTGGCTCCCGCCCCAAACCATCTCGAATCGAACAGCCTCACGTCGATGGCTCAGCATGCGCCTCGGCGATACGAAAGGAAAGTCCTGTGTCAGCTGCCAGGAAGCGCGTCGCGGTGGTCGGCGTCGGAACGATGGGCAGCCAGGCCGCCTGGCGGCTGGCGGCCCGCGGCGCCGACGTCGTCGGATACGACCGCTACGCACCCGGCCACGACCGCAGTGCCGCCGGCGGCGAGTCCCGGATCTTCCGCAGCGCGCACTTCGAGGACTCCCGTTACGTTCCGCTCCTCAAGCACGCCGACGCCCTCTGGGAGCAGCTCCAGCAGGAGACCGGCCGTGAGCTGCGCCGCCTGACCGGATGCCTGCTCATGGGGCCCACCGAGCACCAGCAGATGGCCACCGTCCTTGAGTCCATCGCCGAGCACGACCTCGACCACGAGGTGCTGGACGTTGAGGCGCTCGCCAAGCGCTTCCCGCAGTACCGCATCGAGGACGGCGACGCGGCCGTACTCGACCGCCGCGCCGGGTTCATCCGCCCGGAGCTGACGATCCAGACCGCCGCCCGCCGCGCCGAGCAACTGGGCGCCGTGATCCACCGCTACAGCACGGTCCGGGAGATCGTCCCTGTCGCCGGCGGCGTGGAGATCCGCACCGCTTCCGGCAGCGAGCGCTTCGACACCGCCGTCGTCACGCCCGGCCCCTGGGTCAACGACCTGCTGCCCGACCTGCCCTGGGAGGTGGAAGTCCGCCGCCTCGTCAGCGCCTGGTACGTGCCCACCGCCCCCGACGCCTGGTTCGGCGAGGAGCGCCCGGCGTTCATCCGCACGGCACCCACCCACTGCTACGGCCTGCCCTCCCCGGACGGCATCTCGGTCAAGCTCGGACTGTCCCGTGCGCTGCACCGGCTCGCCGGCGACCCCAACCAGCTGGACCGCACCGTGCGGCCCGACGAGCTGGAGATCTTCTCCGAGCTGATCGGGCGGTACCTGCCCGACCTGCACCCGGACCCCACCCGCCTCTCCGTCTACATGGAGGGCTACACCGAGAGCAGCCGCCCCCTGGTCGGCCCGCTGCCCGGCGCCGAGAACGTCATCCTCCTCGCCGGATTCTCCGGTCACGGCTTCAAACTCTCGCCCGCCTTCGGCGACATCGCCGCGGACCTCGCGCTGGACGGCGCATCGCCCCAGCCCATCGACTTCCTCTCCACCGTCGGCCGTACGGAGGCATGACCATGCAGAACACCCCCCTTTCCGTCGGCTCTCTGGCGGCCCGGCCCGGCACCAAGGCCCGCGGCACCCTCCAGGCCGATCTCGGCACCCTCACCGCGGACATCCCGGTGATCCTGGTCAACGGAGTCCGCACGGGTCCCCGCGTCGTCATCACCGCCGGTGTGCACGGCGGCGAGTTCCCGCCCATCGAAGCCGCCGCGCGCCTGGCAGACCTGCTGGAGCCCGGCGAGGTGAGCGGGCAGGTGATCATCTGTCCGGTCGCCAACCCGCCCGCGGTGTACCAGGGCCGGCTCAACATCTCCCCGGTCGACGGCGTCAACCTCAACCGCGTCTTCCCCGGCGACCCAGCCGGCGGCCCCACCGAGCGGCTGGCCGCCTGGCTCTTCACCCACCTCCTCGACGCCGCCGACGTCTACATCGACCTGCACTGCGGCGGCATCGACCAGGTCCTGCGGGACTTCGTCGGCTACCGCATCACCGGTGACCCCGACCTGGACAAGGCGACGGCCGAACTGGCAGGCTCCTTCGGCATCCAGGACGTCATCCTCGGGCTGACGCCCGAGGGCGGCAACAGCCACGCGGCCGCCGCCCGCCGGGGCATCTCGGCGGTCCTCGTCGAGGTGGGCCAGCTCGGCCAGCGGGACGAGGCCACCGCCCTCCGCCGTGTCGACGGCCTGCTGAAGGCACTTCGCCATCTCGGCGTTCTCGACCACGACGGCTCCGCTCCGGAACCGGTCCGCGAGTGGGTCTGGTCCGGCGGCGCCACCGCCGAGGCCACCGGCCTGTGGTACCCGGAGTTCTCCTTCGACGCCGACGTCATCGGCGAAGTCGCCGAGGGCGACCTCCTCGGCCGCGTCGTCGACCCGACCGACGGCACCGAGCACACCGTCCGCGCCCCGGCCGACGGCCGGATCTTCTACGGCATGCACGGCCTCACCGTCGCCCCCGGCAAGGAACTGGCCGCCCTGGCCGTCCCGTGGGACCCCGACACGGCCGCGTCGGCCGACACCCTCCGGCCCCCCGGTCTGGGCGCCGGATCAGACGAGGCGGATCCCCGCCCCTAGACCCCCCTCCCAGCCACCCCCCTTTCCCCGTTCCCAGCCGTCCCCCTTCTCACGGCCAGCACCACCCAGGAGGCACACGATGAAAGATGCCCGAATAGACCGCAGACTGTTCCTGCGAGGAATAGGCGGGGTCACTGCGGGTGTCGCCGCCGCGACCGCCCTCTCCGGATGCGGTACCGGTACCAGCCGGGCCAGCGCCGGCAGCGGCGGCAAGGGCGGCAAGACGGTGGTCGTCCGTGACAGCGGCGGTTCCTACGGTGCGGCGCTGCAGAAGGCAATCTACACGCCGTTCACGCAGGAGACCGGCATCCAGGTGAAGGTGTTGAACCTGGACGATGCCCCGCTGCTGGCGCAGATCAAGCAGGGCCGGCCGCAGAGCCGGAGTCGTGGGCGGACTTCTGGGACATCAAGGCGTTCCAGGGCGGCCGTTCCATGTGCAACCCGGACGGTGACCTGCCGGAGCTGGAGTTCGCGCTGCTGGCCGACGGCGTCCCGATGGACAAGCTGTACCCCCTCGATGTGGACCGTGCCTTCAAGGTGCTGACGCGACTGCGGGGTGACATCAAGAAGTTCTGGGACAGCGGCCCGCTGCCCGGCGTGCTGCTCAGCCGCCAGGAAGTGACGATGTCGACCGTCTGGGACGGCCGTATCGCCGATCTGCAGAAGCAGGGCGTCCCGGTCACCAGGCAACTCAACGGTATGCGCCGGCAGTTCCAGGGCTATGCCATCGCCAAGGGCGCCGCCAATGCGGACAACGCCTACCAGCTGATGGACTTCTCGCTGCGCGCGGAGAGCCAGGCCGCCCTGGCGAAGGCGTTCCCGTCGAACCCGTCGTCCCCGGTGGCTTACAAGCAGCTCACGGAGGAGGAGCGCAACGCGCTGGCGGGTGCGCCGAAGTACTACGACAAGGGTTTCGACGCGGATGTCGACTGGTGGCTGAAGAACGAGTCGGCCGTCACCAAGCGCCTCGGCTTCGTCTTCCAGCAGTACCTGCTCTTCCCGCACATGACCGTGCAGGAGAATGTCGCCTTCCCGCTCACCCTGCGCGGGGTGGGCAAGGACGAGATCCGCCGGCGGGTGGGGGAGACGCTGGAGATCGCGGGCCTGTCCCGCTTCGGCGGGCGTAAGCCGCGTGAGCTGTCCGGTGGTCAGCAGCAGCGGGTCGCCCTGTGCCGGGCGCTGGTCTACCGTCCGCCGGTCATTCTGATGGACGAGCCGCTGGGCGCGCTGGACAAGAAGCTGCGTGACCAGCTCCAGGTGGAGATCAAGACCATTCAGCAGGAACTCGGCCTGACGGTCATCTATGTGACGCATGATCAGGAAGAGGCGCTGGTGATGTCGGACCGTATCGCGGTGATGCGCAACGGTCTGATCGAGCAGTTCGACACCCCCCGTGAGCTGTTC
>NZ_JNXI01000056.1 GCF_000717055.1 Streptomyces iakyrus
GTCGCCCTGGTGCGCTGGCTCGGCTCCGGACGACAGGACTCCCTGCTGTCGGTGGAGAACACGGTCGGCGTCGCCAACCCCGGAGGCGAAGCCGTATGAGCACCACCGCCGCCGCTCAGCTGACCGCGGCCACCGCACAGCGGCACCTGCTGCTGCACATGACCGCCAACGGATCGCTCGGCGACGAGGGCGAAGACCTCCTCGTCGTCCAGCGAGGGGAGGGCCCGTACGTCCACGACGCGGACGGCAGGCGTTACATCGACGGCCTGTCGGGTCTGTACTGCTGTCAGCTCGGTTACTCCTACGGCGGCGAGTTCGCCGAGGCAGCCGAACGGCAACTGCGTGAGCTGTGCTACAGCCCGCTGTGGACAGGGTCCGCACACCCCTCGGCCATCGAACTCGCGGAGCGGCTGTCCCGGATCACCCCCGTCGACATCGAGCACACCTTCTTCTCGAGCGGCGGCGCCGAAGCCGTCGAGACCGCCTGGAAGATAGCCCGCCGCTACCACGTCCTGCGCGGCGAGCCGGGCCGCACCAAGGCGATCGCCCGGCGCGGCGCCTACCACGGCCTGACCATCGGCACTCTGTCGTTCAACGACGACCCCGGCCTGACGGAGCCGTACGGCCCGCCGGCGATCGATACCCGGTTCGTGTCGAACACCAACCGCTACGGCCTCGCACCGGAGTTCGCAGACGACGAGGTGTACACGGCATGGCTGCTCGCGGAGTTGGAGGCCGCGATCCTGACCGAGGGCCCAGAGACCGTCGCGATGCTCATCGCCGAGCCGGTGCAGAACCGGGGCGGCTGCATCACCCCGCCCCAGGGTTACTGGCAGGGGTTGCGGGCGCTGGCCGACCGGTACGGCTTCCTGCTCGTCGCCGACGAGGTCATCACGGCCTTCGGCCGGATCGGCGAGTGGTTCGGCGGGGACCGCTACGGCGCCCGCCCGGACATGGTCACCGTCGCCAAGGGCATCACCGCCGGATACGCCCCCCTGGGCGCGACCCTGGTCGGCACCAAGGTCACCGAGGTCATCAACCGGCCCGGCGCGGTCCTCAACCACGGCTACACCTTCGCCGGACACCCGCTGAGCACGGCCATCGCCCTGCGCAACCTTGAGATCATGGAGCGGGACCGCATCCTGGACAACGTCCGCGGTCTCCAGGGCGACCTGGCCAAGCGCATGGCGGCCCTCAAGGACCTGCCGATCGTCGGCGACGTCCGCGGCACCGGGTTCTTCTACTCCTGCGAACTCGTCGGCGACCTCGACGACGGCGCCTTCAGCGCCAAGGCCCGGACCGAGCTGATCGGCGATCTGATCCCGCGTCGGCTGCGCGAGGCCGGCCTGCTGGCCCGCGTCTACAACCGCTCCGCGCCGCTGGTCCAGATCGCGCCCCCGCTGATCAGCGACCGCGCCGTCCTCGACCGTATCGCCGCGATCATCGCCGGCACCCTCGCCGAGGCCTCGTCCCGCATCTGATCCACGTTTTGGGAAGGAACCACATGTACTCCATCGGTCCGCTGACCGTCGCCCCGGGCGAGCGTGCCCACGGCCTCATCCCGGTCGGCACCAGCAGCTACGGCGTGGAGCTCGGCATTCCGCTGATCGTCGTCAACGGCGTCCAGGACGGCCCGGTCCTGTGTGTGGACGCGGGCGTGCACGGCGACGAGTACGACGGCCAGGAGGCCATCCGCCGCGTGCTCGCCGAGATCGAGCCGGCCACGCTGCGCGGCACCGTCGTCGGCATCCCCTGCCTGAACACCCCGGCCTTCGAGGCGGCCGCCCGCGCCAGCGGCATCGACCACCTCAACCTCAACCGGATCTTCCCGGGCGACGCCGAGGGCTCGTACTCGCAGCGTCTGGCCGCCACCTTCGTCGAGCAGGTCGTGCCGGCCGTCGACGCCGTGGTCGACCTGCACACCGGCGGCGCCTACGGCGAGATCGCCCCCCTCGTCATCCTCCAGGGCGGGTACGAGAACCTGGCGACGGACCTGGCCCTGGCCGCCGGGCACGAGCTGGTCTGGAAGGGCGGCAAGTGGGGCGGCACGGTCCGCCACCCCGTCCTCGAGGCCGGCAAGCCCGCCATCACCATCGAGTGCGGCGGCGCCACCTACCGCGAGACCAACGTCGAGCACCACATGAACTCGATCCGCAACATCCTGCGCAGCCTCGGCATGATCGACGGCGAGGCAGAGCTGCGGGACACCTACACGACGGTCTCCGGCACCTTCGCCCGCTCCGCCTCCGGCGGCTTCTTCGTCGCCCGCGCCGAGCCGGGGGAGACCTGCAAGGAAGGCGACCTGATCGCCACCATCACCGACCACTACGGCACCACGCTGGAAGAGGTCACCGCGCCGCAGGACGGCATCGTGCTGTGGGTCCGCCGGATCCGCACGGTCCGCCCGGGCGACGAGGTCGTCATCTTCGGCGAGGTGCTGGGGGAGATCCAGCCATGAGCGACGAGCTGCAGCTGACCGAGCTGCTGATCGACGGTAAGCAGATCCCCGCCGCCGACGGACGCTCCTTCACCGTCCTCGACCCGTCGAACGACACGGCCATCGCCCGGGTGGCGCTTGCCGGGAAAGCGGACGTGGACCAGGCGGTGGCCGCCGCGCGCGCGGCCTTCACGGCTCCTGAGTGGGCCGGGATGCGCGCCGCCGACCGGGGGCGCATCCTGTACCGGATCGCGGGGGCCATCCGCGACCAGGGCGAACGGCTGGCCCGCCTGGAGAGCCAGGACGTCGGCAAGCCGCTGCGCCAGGCGAAGGCGGATGTCGAGGCGGCGGCCCGCTACTTCGAGTTCTACGCGGGCGTCGCCGACAAGCTCGGCGGCTCGACGGTCCCGCTCGGCCCCGGCCTGCTCGACTACACCGTCCGCGAGCCGATCGGCGTCTCCGGCCACATCATCCCGTTCAACTACCCCCTCCAGAACACCGCGAGGGGATCCGCCCCGGCGCTGGCCGCCGGCTGCACGGTGGTGCTCAAGCCGTCTCCGGAGGCGCCGCTGACCCCGCTGGAAATCGGCAGGATCGCCCTGGAGTGCGGTCTCCCGCCGGGTGTCCTGAACGTCGTCCCCGGTGACGGCGAGACCGGCGCGGCCCTGGCCGGCCACCCGGACATCGACCAGGTCACCTTCACCGGCTCGGTGCCCACCGGCATCAAGGTCGCCCAAGCGGCCGCCGCCAACGTGGTCCCCTCGGTCACCGAACTGGGCGGCAAGTCCCCGGTCATCGTCTTCGCCGACGCAGACTTCGACGCGGCGCTCGGCGCCGTCGCCGCCTCCGCCTTCGGCAACGCCGGGCAGACCTGCTCCGCCGGCACCCGGCTGCTGCTCCAGCGCGGCGCCGAGGAGTTCCTGGACAAGCTGGTCGCGCACGCCGCCTCCCTCAGCATCGGCCCCGGTCTCAGCGACCCGGACGTCGGCCCGCTCGTCGCCGCGCGGCAGCGGGACCGGGTCCTCGGATACCTGGAACTGGCCCGCGAGGAAGGCGCCGTGGCACGGGCCGGCGGAGGCGCCCCCGCCGATCCCGAACTGGCCGACGGCTACTACGTCCAGCCCACCGTCCTCACCGGACTGGACAACCAGGCCCGTTGTGCCCGCGAGGAGATCTTCGGCCCCGTCGTCACGGTCATCGAGTTCGACGACGCGGACGAGGCACTGGAGATCGCCAACGACAGTCCCTACGGCCTGGCCTCGTACGTGTGGACCCGCGACATCGACAAGGCGATGCGGCTGGCCGAGGGCATCCGTGCCGGCCAGGTCTATGTCAACGCCACCGGCGTCGGCACCGGCGTCGAGCTCCCCTTCGGCGGTTACAAGCACAGCGGCTGGGGCCGGGAGAAGGGTCTCGAAGGCCTGGCCAGCTACCTGCAGACCAAGAACGTCTGCATAGGTTTCGGAAACCGGTCATGAGATACCGCCCGCTCGGAGAGCGCGGCCCGACCGTCTCGGTGGTCGGCGTGGGCGGAAACAACTTCGGCGCCCGCCTCGACGAGGACGGCACGAAGGCCGTCGTCCACGCCGCGCTCGACGCCGGGATCACCCTGTTCGACACAGCTGACATGTACGGCGGGTCCGGCGAACGGGGCGGTTCCCGCGGCGACGGTGAACGGCTCCTCGGCGCCGCGCTCAAGGGCAGCCGTGACCATGTCGTCCTGGCCACCAAGTTCGGCATGGAGATGAGCCGGGAGGCCGACCTGTACGGTCCGCGTGGCTCCCGCGCCTACATCCGGTACGCGGTGGAGGCGTCACTGCGCCGGCTCGGCACCGACCGGATCGACCTCTACCAGTACCACGAACCGGACGGTGTCACGCCGCTGGAGGAGACGGTCGCCGCGCTCCAGGAGCTGGTCCACGAGGGCAAGATCCGGTACATCGGTTGCTCCAACCTCCCGGCCGAGCAGGTCTCGGACGCCTTCGTGTCCACCCAGGACCGTTACCACCTGCTCGACCGCGGCGTGGAGCAGGACCTGATCCCGGCCTGCCTGCGCCACGGCGTCGGCCTGCTGCCGTACTACCCGCTGGCCAACGGCCTGCTCAGCGGCAAGTACCGGCGCGGCGAGGAGCCCCCGCCCGGCAGTCGCCTGTCCTGGCGTCAGGGCTGGCTCACCGACGAAGCCCTCGACAAGGTCGAGGCGCTCACCGCCTACGGCGCCGAACGCGGCCTGACCCTCCTCCAGGTGGCGATCGGCGCACTGGCGGCCCTGCCGGCCGTCGGCTCCGTGATCTGCGGCGCCATGACTCCGCACCAGGTCACCGCCAACGCCGCGGCGGCCGACTGGATACCGAGCCCGGCCGACCTGGCCGTGCTCGACGCGATCGTCACCCCCGGCGAACGCGTCGTCTGAAGTCCCCACCCCCGTTTAGAGAACCGCGAGAGCAAGGCTGGACACCATGCGAGAGATCGTCACCTTCGACGCCTACGCCACCCTGATCAACTTCGAGCTCGGTCCCACCACCCTGAAGGTCCTGGAGGACCGGCTCGACCTGGACAACCTGGACGTCGACGAGTTCCTCGACGACTTCCGTGTCATGCGCTTCCAGGCCGTCCTGGAGGCATACCGCCCCTACCACGAGGTCCTGCACTCCAGCCTGCGCAACGCCATGCGCCTGCACGGCCTGGAGTACCGCGAGACCGACGGCGAGGCCCTCGTGGACGCCGTCCCCACCTTCGGCCCCTGGCCGGAGGTCCCGGACGCCCTGCGGAAGCTGAAGACGAAGTACGAGATCGCCATCATCTCCAACTCCGACGACAACCTGATCGCGCGGAACGTCGAGAACATCGGCGTCGAGTTCGACTACGTCATCACCGCCCAGCAGGCCGGCGCCTACAAGCCGGACCGCCAGACCTTCAAGCACGCCTTCCGGACCATGGGTGTCGAGTCGTCGCAGGTCATCCACGTCGCCCAGGGCTGGGAGTACGACCACATCCCGACCCGCGACCTGGGCCTGAAGCGCCGGGTGTGGATCAACCGCTACGGCCGCAAGGGCAGCGCCGACTACCAGCCGTACGACGAGCTGCCCGACCTGTCGGGCCTGCCGAAGCTGCTCGGCTGCTGACCGACGGCGCCACGGCGAAACAGACCGAGAACACAGAGGACGCACGCCATGAAGCAGATCCCCTACTGGATGGACACAGCCCCCGCCCTGCCCGACCGTTCCGGGAAGGACCTGCCCGACGAGGCGGATGTGGTGGTGATCGGCGGCGGCCTCACCGGCCTGTCCACCGCCTACCACGCCGCCCGCAAGGGCGCCCGGGTCGTCCTCGTCGAGAAGGACCAGATCGGCTCGGGAGCCTCCGGGCGCAACGGCAGCCACTGCAACCCCGGCATCACCATCAGCCCGGCCCAGGCCCGCCAGCGCTACGGGCAGGAACGTGCTCGCGAGCTCTACGACGCGTTCCGTGTCGCAGTGGACCTCGTCGAGGAGATCGCGGTCAAGGAGAACATCGACTGCGACTTCCACCGTGCCGGGCGCCTTGGCTTGGTCTGCAAGCCCAAGCACCTCGAGGGCATGCACGCCAAGCAGCGCGACCTGGCCGAGAACTTCGGCCACGAGACGGTCGTCCTGAGCAAGAGCGAGCTGCGCGCCGAGCTGGGCTCGGACCACTACCACGGCGCCCTGCTCGACCCGCTCGGCGCAGCCCTGCACGTGGGCAAGTTCGTCGTCGGCCTGGCAGACGCCGCCGAGCGTGCCGGCGCCGAGATCCACGAGCGCAACGCCGCCACCGGCCTCACCCGCCTCCCTGGCGGCGGCTTCGTGGTGGAGACCATGCGCGGCACCATCCGTGCCAAGCAGGTCATGGCGGCGACGGATGCCTACACCGACAATTCGATGCCGTGGTTCCGCAAGCGGCTGATCAACGTCGGCAGCTTCATCATCGTCACCGAGCCGCTGGGGGAGGCCCGCGCCAAGGAGCTCATCCCCAACGGCCGCCTGCTGGTCGCCCACAAGAATGTCGGCAACTACATCCGCCTCACGCCGGACAACCGCCTCGCCTTCGGTGGCCGGGCCCGCTTCGCCCCGTCCAACCCGGCGTCCGACGTCAAGAGCGGTGACATCCTCAAGCGGGAGATGACGGAGATCTTCCCGCAGCTGGCGGGGGTGCGCATCGACTACGTGTGGGGTGGCATGGTCGGCTTCTCCTGGGACCGCATTCCGCACGCGGGCGAGGTGAACGGCCTGTACTACTCCATGGGTTACTGCGGTCACGGTGTGCAGATGGCCACGTACATGGGCCGCGCGGTCGCCGAGATGATGGACGGCAATCCGGAGGCCAACCCGATGCGCGGCTTCGGCTTCCCGAAGGTGCCCGTCCCCTTCTACAACGGCACTCCCTGGTTCCTGCCGTTCGGCGGCGCCTACTACAAGGCGAAGGACCGCCTGCTCTGAGCAGGTACCGACACAGGTGACACCACGGGGGCCTTCCACGCAGCGGCGCGGAAGGCCCCCACCATGCCTCCCGAGAGAGACCTGCAGCCCATGACCGCCGTCACCCGTATCGAGCACGACCTGCTCGGCGACCGGGACGTTCCCGCCGATGCCTACTGGGGTGTGCACACCCTGCGGGCCACGGAGAACTTCCCGATCACCGGTACGCCGATCTCCGCGTACCCGCACTTGATCGATGCCCTTGCCGCGGTCAAGGAGGCCGCCGCCCTCGCCAACGAGGAGCTCGGGCTGCTGAAGCCGGCGAAGGCAGCAGCGATCGTCGCCGCCTGCCGGGAGATCCGGGACGGCAAGCTGCACGACCAGTTCGTCGTGGACGTCGTCCAGGGCGGTGCCGGCACCTCGACCAACATGAACGCCAACGAGGTCGTGGC
>NZ_JNXI01000057.1 GCF_000717055.1 Streptomyces iakyrus
CCACCCGCTATGACAAGCGCGGCTACGTTTTCCTCGGCACCGCGACTGCCGCAGCCCTCGTCATCTGGCTCCGCGCATGATCGGCCGGACAAGTCCTAGTTGAGAGCCGTTCGGTCATGCCCCGACGAGGGTCCAGCCCTGGTTGGCACTGCCGTCGCAGGGGAACTGGGCCGCCTGCGCACCGTTGGCGGTGCTGGCTCCTGAAATGCCCAGGCACAGACCGCTCTTGCGGTTCTTCATGGAAAAGGTGCCCGGGGGGTAGGGGCCCGTGGAGAGGTACCAGTCCTGGTTGAGGTCGCCAGACCCATTCGCCTGGATGGCCACCGCACCGGCCGACGTGCTGGCGCCGTCGATGCCGAGGTTCTTGCCCGAACCGGAGTTCTCGAAGCTGTAGTAGTCGCCGTCCGGGACTGGCGTCCAGTACTGCGCGCTGCTGGCACCCCAGGTCTGCTGGACGACCTTCGCCCCGTTGGCCGTGCTGCTTCCCGAGGGCTGCAGGACCTTCTTGGACTTGTAGTTCTGAATGCCCGCAGAAGCGGAGGCCTTGAGGATCGACAGCGGTAAGGGTTTCGGGTCGCTGTCCTGCGGTGACTGGGCGTGAGCGATCGCAGGGCTGACTGCTGTCATCAGCGCACCGGCCATCACCGCTGCGACGATGTTCCTGGTATGTCTCTTGCGCACGTTGCGTTCCTTCACTTTGGGTTGCCTCGTCGTTGCCGGGAGTACTCAACCAGAGGGTGAGGGGGAATCGCTAGATCGTTCGATCAGTTCGGCTGAAAGCGCTTTCTTGACAGGGGCATGTTCGGACGGCAAGAAGGGCCTGAGCTCAGCCCGCCCCAGGAGGTTCCCCTGCGGCCTGGGCCGTCACTGGCAGGCGATGCGCCAACCCGGGTGCGATGGAGGATCACGGTGGACCCGGGATCGCCGGCACTCGGCCTGCGTGCTCAGTCTCCCTCGCCCGGCAAGGGCGGCGAGCGATGCCGAAAGCACGAGGTCTGGATGCTCAGCCCCGTGCTGCGGCCGGTGCTGCGCTGGCTCCAAGTGGCGAGATGTGGTGTGTGTTAGCGAGCGCTGGCCCACGGCGAACGTTGCTTTGAGGGGGCGCGGTTGGGTCATGGCTACCTGTTGAGCGGGGGCTTGTTGCTCGGTGAGCTTGTGCAGGAGGCGCGCGGCCGCCTTCGACTGTCTGCTCCTTGAGGAACGCCTGCGGTCGTCAGGTCCACCGCACGGCCGTGCCTGGAAGACGCATGCGGTCGCAGGCGGGTGATGCGGAGGATCGACTTCCGTCAGGGGGTGAACAGTTCAGCACTCTTGCGGCGGACGATAATGCCGCCGTGGTCCGGCGGCGGTCCGTCCCGTTCGGCGGCGTGTCTCGGGTCGGGCGCACTGCTCATCGCCCCCACCTCGGCGCCGGCAGCCTGTAAAGATCGCAACCTAGAGGCCGCACTCGACGTGTGCGCGTCAAGTAAGTGCTTTCGGTCATTCTGTTTACACACTGTAGCGACTCGGTGCCAGGCTTGATTGAGTGCTCTCAGCAACATCAACAGCACTTGACGCAAGGAGACGTGGCATGCGTAACAGACGCACCATGAACGCCGTCGGGGCGGTTCTGGCCGGAGCACTGCTGGCGGCCGCCAGCCCTGCGATCGCACAGGCGCAGTCGCCACAGAGTGACGACTTGAGGTTCTTACCGGTGTCGAGTCTCCGGGCCGCCGACACGGGGGTACTCGCGAACTACAAGTCCAGGCTGGTCCTGCAGCCGTCAGGGGGTAGCACCGCCAGCGGGGCCAAGGTCGTCCAGCAGCCCTATAACGGCAACAGCATCCAGTTCTGGACCACCGTTCCGGATGGCAACTACTTCAGCTGGGAGAACTCCCGTTCGGGCAAGAACCTCGGCATCGACGGCGCCAGCACCTCGGCCGGCGCGGTGGCCATCCAGGCCAACGGGTCCGGCGACCTCAACCAGGACTGGCAGCTTGTCTACGGGGACTACCCCTCGAACATCTTCGCGCTGAAGAACCGCAAGAGCGGACTTTGCCTAGGCATCTCCGGCGCCAGCACCTCCAACGGCGCGCAGGCTGCCCAGTTCCGCTGCGACGGTTCGGCCAACCAAGGCTGGGGCCTGGCCGCGCCGTGACCAACCGGCCATCGCCGGGCCCAGCTCGTGTTCCTTGTCCACGTTGGCGCGGGCCGTTCGACTGAGCAGCCCATCTCTCGGAGTCTGCCGTCGCGACCCCTGGATCTTGTCGTTCCAGGGGCTTCGTCCCCTCTGGAGAAATTCGCCATATAGATGATGCGCACGCTCGTCCCGCAAATCGACTGACGGGTCTCCCGCATTTCGGGCAGGGCTCTCGGTTCACCCGACCATCTTGCAACTCCACACGCCCGGCGTGGACTTCCTGCGGAGGCCAGCGACGCTGAGGGAGCTGGCAGGTGCCGACCCGTAGGGCACCGGAACGGGACGGGGTCTGGCCGCGCTTGGGTTTACCACCGGAGACGATGGGACCGAACGGCAGGCCGAACTGCTTCTGGACGAAGGCCAGCAGCGGGACGCCGACGGGATCGAGCATGAGCGCCGGGTTGTTGGACCCCACGGTCATGATGAGGATCTGGACCACGTCAACGAGGCCGGCGCTTGGCGCAGGTCCAGGAAGCAGCGCAGCCGTACACCGGGCTCGCCGGGCTCCCGGGTCGTACGCTCGTCCGGGGCGATCGCGCCCAGCGTGGCGAGCAGTTCCTGCACGGCGAGTGCGGTCCGGTCGTCGTGTGCTGCGACTTCCCCGACGGCCAGCCCGGGCTCGGCGACATGCGCTTCGTTGATCGGCCTCATACACGGCACTACGCGCCGGCGTCCGAGAAGGTTCTGCCCTCGCGGTGTCTTCACCCGACCGAGTGCCACGGCCCCGGATCATGCTGGACACCGCAGGGGAAGACCGGGCCGTCCCCGGCCTCTCACCCGGGTCGAATCGTGCAGCTCGGCAGCCCGTATCGGACCAACCGAGCCTGCTGATGTGCCGGGACCGGAGTTTTGCCGGTGCTGCCCTTGCCCAGTGCGAGATCCGCATCTGACGCCCGCACAGCAGGCTCGGGCAGCGTTTCACGACGCACCGTCAGTGATCAGCCTCTTCAGGCTGTGCCTCCGTCTTACTCGTGTGGTCCGGGCGGCAGTCAGCGGTGCCTTCTGCCGGAGGGCAAGGCGGAGCACGCGAACCGGGCCGAACAGGCGGGTCGGCCACCGGCAGTGGCCTTGTCGGACGAGCCGCACCTCTCGCGTGGCAGCTGTCCCCGGGGGCTGTGGGTGCGGGCTGTTAGTGGCTGTTGTCGGTGAGGGTTCCGCGCTGCACCAGCTCGTCGGCGGTGCAGCCGCGGCGCTGCGCCATTGCGTGGAAGGTTTCCCGCTCGCGTTGCCAGGACAGGCCCCGGGCGGCTGCCGTCTGACGGATGTACTCATCGGCGGACAGGCCGAGAGCGGTGGAGTGGGCGGCGATCGCTTCTCGTTCCGCGGCTGTGAATGTCATCGTGTGGCCTCCTTTGGCCGGTGGGGCCTGCTGCTCGGCGGGGAGCCGGGCGTTAACCCGCGCAGGTCATGACGCTACCCGTTGTGCGGCTTCAGCCCGCGCTCGCTGCAGGGGGTGGGTGTTGATCCAGGAGAGGCCGCCGAGGTCGAGGTGGTGGCGGGCGCGGGTGACGGCGACGTAGGCCAGGCGGGCGTCGGTGTCGCTGACGGGTTCCGGGATGGGGCGTCCTTGGGCGTTGTGCTGGTCGGTGTCCTTGGGCGGGGGGAAGTCGTCGGCGATTTTGACGGTGGGCCATTCGCGGCCCTTGGCGGTGTGGGCGGTGGAGACGGTGACGTCGGCGTTCTGTTCGTCGGTGAGTTGGTCGACGGCGGTGAGGATGGCGTCGGGTCCGTGGGTGTCGACGAGGTCGACGAAGGGCTGGAGGTCGCGTCCTGCGGGGTCGTGGGCGGCGTAGTCCTGCAGTTCGCCCCAGGAGGCGAAGAGTACGAGTTCGGGGTGGGAGGTGCGGCGGCCGTTCTTGAGGTCGCGGGCCGCGAGCGCGAGTGCGGCCAGCTGCTGGCCGCCTCGGGTGAGGGCGACGCGGTGGCAGGTGGCGAGCAGGCGCATGACTTCTGCCATGGCGCCGATGTTGGTGCGGCACAGCACCGCGTCCGGCCGCTCGAGGCTGCCGACTTCGGTTGTGATCGTGTCGGTGCCGGTCAGGCGGATGGGGGCGTCGGCAAGCGCGAGCCACCGGTTAGCTTCTTCGGCGATCAGGGGGCCGAAGCGGAAGGAGCGGGTCAGGGTGAGGGGAGTTGCTTGGAAGCCGGTCATGACGTCCCGGGCGCCGCGCCAGCCGTAGATGGCCTGGGCGGAGTCGCCGACCATGACGAGCTGGGCGTGGTCGCGCTGGGCGGCGAAGACCTCCTCGAGGACCGGGTTAGTGTCCTGGGCCTCGTCGAGGAAGAGGAAGTCGGCTTCGATGGTGGGTGCGGTGAGGGCCCACATTTTGAGGTAGTGGTCGTGTTCGAAACGGACCATGCCCTGATCGGGGTTGTGCAGGTCGGTCCATGCCTTGGTCGCGAACGGCATGACCTCGTCGGCAAGTCGGGCATGGTCGCCGGGTGTGTCCAGGCCGCGCAGTCGTGGCACGTGGTGACGGGTCATGGTGCGGTCGGCGGAGTGGCAGTAACGGGTGATGGTGCGCAGCACCGTGTGGGAGAGCGCGCGGGGGCCGATCTCGTGAGCGCCGATGCGGACCGGACGTGTGATGCCGAGCGCCTGGCCGGTCTTCCACGCGGGCTGACGGGGGCTGTTGAGCCGGCGGGTGTAGCGGTGGCCGACGGCGGCGAAGGCTGTGGCGTGGGCGGTCTTGCACCGCACGGTGCGGGGGAAGCGGCCGGCGGCGTCCTGGGCGATGTTCTTGTTGAAGGCGAGGTAGCGGCCGCGGCGGTGAGTGCTGGCCGCGAGGAGGCCGAGGGTGCTGGTCTTCCCTGTCCCGGCGCCGGCCTGCAGGACGAGATGGTGACCGGCCCGGAAAACGTCGGCAGCGTGCGCCTGTTCGTCGGTAGGCGTGTGCAACAAGAGCTCCGCGAAAGAGAAAAAGCGTTGGAAGGGGGAAAAGAGCGATAAGCAAGGGCTGTGGTAGCTGCCATACCGGCAAGGTGCAGCGCCCGGGATGGGCTCACCGCGCTGCCGGGATGCAGTGGTGATGCCGGCTGTGCAGGATTCGGGCCGCGCAGCCCAGGACTTCTTCGACGGGGGGTGGGCGGGCAGGCTCTCGAGCCGGTTCGCCGGGCGCCGAGCGCGTTCCTGCTCATGCTGGGCACGGTCCGCGGCCACGCACCGGCTGAGCACATCCTGCGGCCGCTGTCCAGGGCCACAACGGCTCAAGGGGCCGAGAGTGATGTCGGGCAGAACCCGGTCGCGCCGGTTGGGGTGGTGCGTGATCAGGACGTCGATCGGCAGTCGAGTGCCCCGTTGGTGCCGCAGCGCGTGCAGGGCACCGTCCAGGCTGCGCGTTCTGCACTGTCATCAGTCGGGTATGGTCCGCGTTCGCGGCCGTCCGGACGCTTGCCCGGGCTTGCCGAGCTCGGTGCGGGTGGCGGGCCTTGGTGGGGTGAGCTCGAGGGCGTGGAAGGGCGTCATGGGCGGGCTGCCTCGCGTGTCCTGCCGGTGGGGCCTGGGCGTCGGGTGCGGGTGGGCAGGCGGTTGTGGATGTGCTCGTGGTGGGCCAGAGGGTCGAAGGGTTCCCAGTCGGCCACTGCCAAGTCGGCGGCGGTGGGGATGGCGGCGTGCTGCGGGCAGCGTTGGGTGCGCCAGCGTAGTTGCTCGGCGTACGGGATGGCGCTGAGGTCGTAGACGGCCATGACCGCGGCGGGCAGGGCCAGTTGCCCGCTCGTCGCGGTGGCCGGGACCAGGGTCCAGGTGCCGGCCGGGGCATCGGGGGAGAGCAGGGGGCTGGTGCAGCGGTGACGGCGCCGGGTCTGGGCGATGCACTGGATCTCGTCCACCGGGCGGGCGGCGAGGTAGCGCACGTACAGCATCTGCACGACGGGGCGGGCCGGGCGGCAGGCTGCCGAGTTCTTCCGTTGGGGTGCCGGGCTGTCCGGGGAGGCCGGGCAAGGGGTGAAGGCGCCGGCGTCGATGAGACGGCGGGTGTTCACGGCGAGCGACCGGCGCAGCCCGGTCAGCTCGGGCGGGGTCGGGGGAGCGGTGCGGGCGGGACAGATGACGGCGTGCGGCAGGCGGCACCAGCTGCTGCCGTCTCCACCGGGGTAGGCGACACCGGAGCTGACGTGCCAGCGGCACACGGCGGGCACCCGGGAAGCCGGAAGTTCGTGCGGATGAAGGCGGACGGGCCGCTGAGCGCCGCGGTGGTACCACTCGATCCGGTTGCCGCACTCGCGGCACCGGTCGCCCTGACCGCAGCGCAGCAGTCGGCTGACGCCGTCGGGGGAGACGTGCAGGGAACGGCGCACGCGGTGGGCGAGGGGGCTGCCGTCCCAGCGCCGCGCCGGGGGAGGAGGTGTGGAGCGCATGCGGGCGAACCTGTCAGCCAACACGCCGGATCCGCGGCAGCAGCTCTGCCGGATCGCCCGGTCAGCCTCATGCGGTGCGACTGGAGTGCGAATTCATGATTGCGTGTTCGAGCGGGTCTCGCCGGTTTTGGTGATCTGCGACAGGCGCCCGTGCGAGGAGTCAGTCCTGGGCCGGGCCAGGCAGGTCGTGCCCGCGGCACAGGGTGCTGAAGAGCTCGTCGAGCGGGGTGTTAAGGGCGTGGGCGAGGGCGTGCCAGGTCTTCAGTGTGCCGATGGTGCGGCCCTGCTCGATCTCGATGACGGTGCGTCTGGCCAGGCCGCTGCGGGAGGCGAGCTCGTCGTAGCTCCACCCGCGCGCGGCCCGCAGGCGCGCGAGTTCGAACCGCAGCGCCGTGAGGTCCGGATCGGGCGGTGTGATTCCGGGGTTCGTAGTTGGTGTGGTGGGTGGAGTGTGAGCTGGGGTGTTGGAGGTTTTCTGAGAAGGGGGCAGGCGCTTCCTGGGGTGCTTCG
>NZ_JNXI01000058.1 GCF_000717055.1 Streptomyces iakyrus
GCCGTTCCCACTCGGCATCTGTCAGATCGCCCCGCCCCATGCCCACATCAACGACACGACAACGGAGTAGTCACATGATCGGCCGGACAAGTCCTAGTGGGTGCGCCCACCCGGCTGCAATGGTGAGGGTGCCCGCCTCGCAGTCGTGACGCAGGTCGTTGGCGGTAAGCAGGCAAGCTGGGCATCGCGGCCAGTACCGCCAACGGCGCAGCCCCTCCCGGGTTCCCGTGTGACAACAGTTCGGCCGACCAGGGGCTGGCCGCCAACGTACTGACCGAGCCGCCAGAGTGCTCACCTGCCAGCGTGGCCCGGCTTCCCGCGGAGCAGTCAACGCGCAGGGCAGGGGTGCTCAGTTCATCCACAGTGCCGCGCTGCGCGGCACTGTGGACCGTTCATCTGGGGTTCAGTGCGCGTCATCTGGCGGGCGCTTTCACTCTCCCCACTCACCCGGCGAGACCTCCTCTCATGGCTTGCCGAGTACTCACCATGGACCCACCACCAGGAGCACGTCATGCGCGCTTTACGTACGAAGGCCAGCGTCGCCACGATGCTGGCAGGGACTCTTCTGGCAGCGGCCAGCCCGGCAGTCGCCCACACCACGTCGCTTCGGAGCAGTGAGTCGGCGCCCCAGAAGGTAGCGGTGAGTACGGCTCGGCTCGTGAACCTCAAGTCCGGGAAGGTGCTGCAGGCTGTCAGCACCGCTAACGGCGCAAGGGTGGTCCAGCAGCCCACGACCAGCGGCCAGGGACTGCAGATCTGGGAGGTCTACCTCTTCGGCGACTACTACACCTTCGAGAACCAGGCGGCGGGGCGGAATCTCGGCATCGATGGCGCGAGCACCTCTGCCGGCGCGGCGGCCATCACAGCAACCGCGTCCGGTGACCTCAACCAGGACTGGTTCGCAGACTGGAATGGCTACGGCGGAGAGTATTTCGCCATGGTGAACCGCAAGAGCGGCCTGTGCCTGGGCATCTCGGGCGCCAGCACCGCCAACGGTGCGGTTGCCGCCCAATTCCCCTGCGATGACTCGGCCAACCAGGGCTGGGCGATGCACTAGCCGAGCCGCACGCACGTCCCCGCCGTCACGTCAAGAATCCGCCAGTTCCGGGCCCTGGCTTATCAGCGCTGGCGCCTCATCGTGCCGTGCCCGAAGGGTCGGGCCCTTTGCCCACACACGGATCCCCGTCTCCTGTCTGACAGCACGTCATCCGGAATCACCGCAAGGAGTCATGTCATGCTCACGACACATACACGAATCGGTGCCGCTGTCTCGGCGATCCTGGCGGGAGCGCTGCTGGCCGCTGCCGGCCCTGCGATCGCTCTCACCCCGGCGCCCCAGAGTGGTGAACCGGCGCCGAAGCGTGCCCTCGCCACCATCAAGATCAAAAACCTCAAGTCCGGGAAGTACCTGACGGCCGTGAGTTCCGCCAACGGGGCCAAGGTCGTCCAGAAGTCCAGCAGCGACAGCTACCTGCAGCGATGGGAAACCATCCTGTCCGAGGGCGGCACCACCTACAGCTGGGAGAACTGGCAGTCGAAGTTGAACCTCGGTATCGACCGCGCCAGTACTTCAGCTGGGGCGGCGGCCATCACGGCAACTCCGTCCGGCGACCTCAACCAGGACTGGGACAGGGTCTGGGAGGACCACGGCCCGGACGGTCACGCGATCAAGAATCGCAAGAGCGGCATGTGCCTGGGTGTCTCCGGTGCCAGCACCGCCGACGGTGCACAGGTAGCCCAGTTTCCCTGTGACGGATCCGCCAACCAGGGTTGGATCATAGTTCCCTGATGGTCGATCGGTCATCGCGGGGATCTCCTCATCGCGTGTCCTGACGCACACGGGGAGCTGGCTCCTGCGAAGCCATGGTCCTCTTCGCGACAGGCACTTGCTACGCAGGTGGCCCCGGGTCCAGAAGGGCCCGGGGCCACCTGCGTTCCATGGAGGATCGAGCACGCTCTCAACCCGGCGGGCGTTGCGGCTGCATGCGCCGTGCCACCCGTCGGCCCCAAGACTGCCCTGGAGCCTCGATGTAGCGGTAGGTCAGCCATGACAGAGGCAGAAGCACGGCGTAGAAGGCCAACTCGAGCAAGGGGGCGTCCTGTCGCGACCGGCCGATCGTGCCGTCGGTCACTGCAAGTAGGACAGGATGGACCAGGTAGACCGAGTAGCTGATCGTGCCCAGCCAGGTCAGCCAGCGCGGTATCACCCGTCGGCGTACAGCCAGGCCGACACCGAAGGTGAGCACGGCCAGCAGGAACGCGGCTATCCATCCGCGCCGTGTGAAGTTGGCCCCGTCGCCATAGTGGTAGGCAGCGCCTATAGCGCAGGCCACCACCACGGTCGCGGTGCAGGCTACGGACTTCCAGGAGCTCTGACCGTGCTCGGCTCGGTAGACGGCTGTGCCGAGGAACATCACGGCGAGAATCACCAGTCCCTCCCACGCGGGGACTGTGCTGTTGAAGGTCACCAGCACGAGGGCCAACAGCCCGCCGAGCACACCGCCGGTCAGGCGCGGGGCGGCTGACATCGAGCTGGCACAGCAGATAGCGACGACCATGGCGATGGCGGTCACAGCTATCAGCAGGTTGGAGCCGATCGCGTCAGAGAGGGCGGACACGGGTAGGGCGCTGAGCGCTGTCACGCTCACTGCGGCGAGTACGCCCAGGGTCAAGGCAACTGCTGGTGACTTCTGGTGCAGGCGGAGCGAGAAGAGAGCGACGACCAGCAGGTAGAAGGCCATCTCATACGAGAGCGTCCATAGGACGAGAAGAAGGTTGGGCGTCCCTAACAGCTCTTGGAAAAGGGTGAGGTGAGCGACCGCGGCCGCAGCGACACTCTGTCCGCCGAAGTCGCGGATCTGCGCAACCCCGAGCAGGTTGGCGGCGAGGACCGCAGTGACGACAGCCGCCCACAACGGGTAGATGCGGAAGATGCGTCCGACCCAGAAGGTCCGGACACATCCTCGCCGCTCCAGCGAGGCGGGGATGATGTAACCGCTCACGAGAAAGAACACCATGATGCCGTACCGGCTGGTGTTGAACTCCGGCATCAACTCGCGCCGGAACTCCGCCATGAAGGCGTACGACGAATGATCGAACACCACGACGAGCGCCGCGATGCCGCGCAACGCATCCAACCAACCAAGCCTTGACGGACGGGCCAACGTCCCAGATGCGGGTAATCGTGCGGGTGCAGACGGTAACGGCTTCAGCGCAGGCTCAACACCGTGGGGGGCTTCCATACCCACCTTCACGTTCAGTGCCTCGCCGATGTTCAACCAGAGAACGTCACGTTGAGGACACAAGGCGGTCAAGTGCTGTCTTCAGGATGCCGCTTGCGTCCCAGACGCCGGGCCAGGCCTAGGCAACAACGGCTCGACCACCGCCCGCAACTCGTCATTTTGTGCAGTTGCGGGCGGAAGGCTCGGATGCAGTGGATCGCGCATGAACCTTGTAGCGACGGAGACTGACGTCGCTCGAGTGCCGATGGGAGCTGAGAGGTCACCCCAACTGCTAGCTCGGCAGGCTGTCGGTCGAAGTGGGGGACTGCTGCAGAGTTGAGTGACACCTGACCTGGCTTGCTGAGAGGCGGCCTGGAAGGATGTCGCAGTGCCCAAGCCGTATCCGAAGGAGTTCCGCGAGGATGTCGTGCGGGTCGCGCGCAATCGCGAGGCCGGCGTCACGCTGGAACAGATCGCCGCCGACTTCGGCGTCCACTCGATCACGCTGTCGAAGTGGCTGCGCCGCGCCGAATCTGATGAGGACACTGCGCCCGTGACGGCGTCGGGTGAGTCGGCAGAGCTGCGCGAGGCCCGGAAGCGGATCAGGCTGCTGGAGGAGGAGAACGAGGTACTTCGGCGGGCTGCGGCCTACCTGTCGCAGGCCAACCTGCCCGCAAAATGATGTACCCGCTCGTCCGCGAGCTGGCCGCCTCGGATGCCCCCGTGCGGGTGCCGGTGGCGGTGACGTGCCGGGTGCTCGGGCTGGCCCGCCAGCCCTACTACCGGTGGCTGAACAGACCGGCCACCGATGCCGAACTGGCCGAGGCATACCGGGCCAACGCCCTGTTCGACGCGCATCGTGACGACCCGGAGTTCGGCCACCGCTTCCTGCTCGACGAGGCCCGCGCCGCCGGTGAGGCGATGGCCGAGCGGACCGCCTGGCGGATCTGCCGGGACAACGGCTGGTTGAGCGTGTTCGGCAAGCGGACCGGCCGCGGCAAGAACGCCAAGGCCGGGCCGCCGGTCCACGACGACAGGGTGCGGCGGAACTTCACTGCCGACGCGCCGAACCGGCTATGGCTGACCGACATCACCGAGCACTCCACCGGCGAGGGCAAGCTCTACCTGTGTGCGGTCAAGGACGTGTTCTCGGGCCGGATCGTGGGCTATTCGATCGACGCGCGGATGAAATCCCACCTCGCGGTGGCCGCGCTCCAATCCGCCGTTGCCCGCCGCGGCCAGGTGGCCGGATGCATCGTGCATTCGGATCGCGGATCGCAATTTCGGTCCCGGAAGTTCGTATCGGCTCTCACCCGGAACGGCCTGGTCGGCTCGATGGGCCGGGTCGGCGCAGCCGGCGACAACGCGGCCATGGAGAGCTTCTTCGCGCTACTGCAGAAGAACGTCCTGGACCGACAAGCCTGGGCCACCCGGGAGGAGTTGCGGATCGCGATCGTGACCTGGATCGAACGCACCTACCACCGCCGACGACGTCAAAGACGCCTGGCCAGATTGACCCCCGTCGAGTACGAGACCATCATGACCCCACCCGCAGCACTCGCTGCATAAACCCCGCTGTCACCTGATCACGCAGCAGTCCCGTTGAATGTCGTGGTGAGCAACTACTGGACACCCGCGCATCGAGCGGTTGAGCAGGAGGATGCTGAGGCCCTGGCCCGGTTGCTGGCCGCTGGTTCCGATCCTGACGAGGTCTTCAGCAACATGACGCTGCTGACGCATGCAATCGACGCCGAGGGTGATGGTCCCCTGCAGAGCGGGCAGCCGTTGACTGTGCACACCACGGCCGTGTTGCTGGCCTTCGGGGCTGACCCGGAGCTCGCAGACCCAGACGGCCGCACACCCATGGACATGGCCAATCACTACGGCCACGACCTGGCCGTGAATCTGCTGCAGGCCCACATCAGCAGACGAGCCGCCGATAACAGATGAGGGTGCAGGCGATGCTCGTGAAGGCGAGGAAGTGCTCGGCCTTTCGCTCATAGCGGCGGTGGAGGCGGCGGCAGCCGGCGAGCCAGGACATGGTTCGCTCGATGGTCCAGCGGTGGCGTCCGAGCCGCTGCGAGGTCTCGATCCCCTTGCGGGCGATGCGGTGCCTTATGCCGCGCCCCCGTAACCATCGGCGCAGGTGAGAGTAGTCGTAGCCCTTGCCTGCGTGGAGCTTGTCCGGCCTGCGTCGCCGCCGCCCGCGGCGAGAACGGAGCGGAGGTATGCCCTTCCCCAGAGGGATCAGTGCCTGGCTGTCGTGCAGCTTTTCCCTCGAGATTCCGACGGACAGGGGCAGCCCCGTCCGCTCAGTGATCAATGGATCTTCGATCCGTACTTGCCCCGGTCGACAGGATTCGGGCCTGTCAGGCTCCCCTTTTCAGGGCCCGCATGTTCACCGAGTCGATCGCGCAGCGAGACCAGTCCAGCTCGCCGCGGGAGCCGAGTTCGTCGAGGACCAGGCGATGGAGCTTGGTTCACACCCTGGCCATCGTTCACTCGGCAAAACGGCGGTGAGCCGTCGCCCCCGACGGGCCGAACGACGCAGCGGGCAACTGCTGCCACGTGCAGCCCGAGGTGGCCACGAACACGATCGCGGCCAGCACTTCCCGGTCTCCATGCCGGCGGCGGCCACCGCCCTGAGGCCGCGAAGGCGCCTCCGGCACCACCCGCTGAAACAACTCCCACAATTCGTCCGGCACCAGCCGCTCAACGATCCCCGCCACGACCCACAGCCTACCGAGACACCAAATGAGATGACCTCTAACTGGCTGTTCTCTATCCGTTCGCATGGTCGGCCCGATTCGAACGGAGTGCTGGATCGGGTGAGTTGGCCGGTGCGGAGGCATGACAGAAGGGC
>NZ_JNXI01000059.1 GCF_000717055.1 Streptomyces iakyrus
CAGCCGTTCCCACTCGGCATCTGTCAGATCGCCCCGCCCCATGCCCACATCAACGACACGACAACGGAGTAGTCACATGATCGGCCGGACAAGTCCTAGCCGAACCCTACGAACCGAGACTCCTGCCATGCAGCAGCTCAGCCAAGCCTGCCGGCATCGAGGCGTCACTGTCTTTTGCCAGAGAGGCCGGTCCGCTCAGTGGCTTTAACGAGGCGAGAAGTCCTGCTCACTTCGGTTGCAGCCGGCACCGGGGCTGTCGGTCTGGCTGCCGTAGGCGCCCTTGCCCTGCAGGGCAACACCTCCGACAGTGCCGAAACAGCGGCTCACCTGCGCGGCGCAACACCCCTGCCTTTCGCGCAGCTTCACGCCCTGGATCTCACCGCAAGCGGCCAGGAACGCGCCAACGTGCTGCGTGCCGCTCACCACGCCATCGCTGCGATCGACGGCGGCGACATCGCCGCCTGGCTAGCTCTCGGTGAGGGCGCTTTGCCCTCGCCGGCAGACAGGCCACGGCATTTGAAGAAGATGCCCTCGTTCGCGGGTGACGTGTTGGACCCTGCACAGTCACATGGCGACCTCTTGCTCCACATCACCGGCTCCTCAGCCCGCGCCGTACGGCAGGCCGCAGAACAGGCACTTCGCGCGCTGCCACAACAGCAGGTGCGCTGGCGCGTGGACGGGACCCGTCCCGAGAACCGCACCGAGGACGGCCGAGGCCTGTCCCGCAACCCGTTCCACTTCACCGAAGGGCATGGAAACCCCGGCACGGCAGCCGAGATCACCGAACGCGCGACCATCAAGGCCGGTCAGGGCGAACCTTCCTGGGCCGTTGGCGCCAGCTATCAGGTGATCCGGATCATCCGGCTCGCCACCGACTTCTGGGACCGTGACACCGTCCACGAGCAGGAGCGCATCATCGGCCGCCGTAAGAACGGGCGATGGCTGGACGGCACACCCAGCACCGAACGGGCCGTCTTCGCCACCGACCCTCACGGCAAAACCACCCCACTAGACGCACACGTCCGCAGAGCAGTACCAAACCCCCGCACCCCGCCCCCGATGGTCCGGCGCAGCTACAACTACCACCGGGCCCCGGACGACCAAGGGCTGATCTTCTCCTGCTTCCAGAGTGACTTAGAGAAAGGCTTCGAGGCGGTACAGCGCAGGCTCCAAGGCGAGGCCATGGCCAAGTACACCCTCACCACGGGAGGCGGCTACTTCTTCGTTCCGCCACCGGGCGAGGCCTGGCTCAGCGCGCTCGATGCGAACTGACACACCAGTGGTTGCGGCCCATCGCTGAATCGAGCACCTCACAGTCCGCGTTACAGGTACCGGCATGCCGTTCGGCTCACCCGGCCCAGCGATTTGGGCAGAATCGGTACGGCTCAGATGAGGCTCGGCCGTGCAATGCCAAGCGGCGTGCGTGGCCGCATCCCTACGCACCACAGTGAGAGTAGAGAGCTTCGATCAGCCGCGCTGAATGCGACGCAGAAACGGCAGGCGCCAGGGGCGCTGGGCGGGCCTGCCAGTACATCTGGGTTCTCGGGGCAATGAGGGTGGGAGGACAGAAGACTGCGCTGGCTCAGGGTTGGCGACTTCGACCGAGGCGCGCCACGCATGGATGAGCTGGCCCAGTCGCCGGGTCGGTGTCTCGCTCGGGATGAACAAGACGATCGCGACCAGGAGCAGGGCGCCGGCCGTGAGTGCTCCAGTCGTCCAGGCCGACAGGCCTCCGCTGTCCACGGCGATCGCGAAAGCGGTCATCCCGCCCAGCGCACTGCCGATGCGTGCCAGGAGGCCTACCATCGTCGCCCCCGTATCGGGTGACGCAGCGTAAGAGTTAGCCGGGGTGCGCTGAGCAGGATGCGTGCGGTGAAGCGGGTGCGGGCGCCGCGCGTGGTCAGAGTGCGCAGTTCGGCGTGCCACTCTTCTCGCCAGCGCGCTCGCTGCGTGGCGGGCAGCAGCAGGGTGAGTACGGTCAGCAGCGGTGGGGTCATGGCCAGGGTGGACGTCGCGGGCCGCAGGACGGCTGAGGAGAGGTCGTGTAGTTCACGACCTACATCGGTCAGGCCCGCCGCCTTGGCCAGGGGTGTGACCAGCTCGAGCGTTTCACGGGCGACGCGGTGCTGCCTTGTCGGGGGTACGAATGTGATGGTGCGCATGTTGTGCAGCCGGTCGGCGAGGCGGATGGCCAGCACGGCTTCCTCGCGTGTGGGCTGGAGCGGCTTTGGCGCGTTGCCCAGCTTGAGGGCGCTCGGCGGGATCTCGTCGAGGCGGGTGGTGCGCACTGCTGAGATCAGATCGACTGTCGTCTGGCCGAAACGCTCGGTTATGCGGCCCGGCGGGCAGGGGGTGTCCTCGATGTCGTGCAGCAGGGCCGCACAGACTACGGCAGGTGGCATGCCGATGTCGGCGACGATGGCGGCGACGGCGACGCAGTGGGTGATGAAGGGGTCACCGCTGTGGCGGGTCTGGCCGGCATGCCAGATCGCGGCTTCGTTGTAAGCGTGCTGCAGCGGGGAGAGATCGGCATCTGGGTGGTGTGTGCGGACCACGGCGAGAAGGCCGCTCAGGGATGAGGTGGGGCAAGGGCGCGTGTCCTGTCGTGGTGCTAAGCGGCGCCTGTCATTCATGACACTCCCCCATCGCTGGCCGGGCGGGCGGCCCACCCCGGCAGGGGCTGCTTGCGGGCTTGGTAGGCGCGGGCCAGGGCGTCGCGGGCCCTCTCGGCGCCGTCCTGGGTGATTTGGTAGAAGCGGCGGCGTGGACGGCCGGCTTCCTCGTGTACGGCGGGGTCTTCCCAGGTGCTGTCCACCCAGCCGACTTGTTCCAGGCGGGCGAGGATCGGATAGATCGTGCCCGACGGCAGCCCCGCCAGTTCGCACAGCTCGAGGCCGTAGCGCTGCTTGGCGGGGTCTTCCAGCAAGGCCCGCAGGACCAGTTGGGTCTGCAGGGTCATACGCGGACTACCCATACTCGTACTCTACATAGCATATATACGAGATGTCTAGAGCGGTCGGCGAACAGGGAGCTGCCCTCTCCTCCCTGCCGTCTCGGCGAAGGACACACTGCGAGCTTCGAGGCCAAGCAGCCCGCCTGCTGGGACTGTTTCCGCGCTTGCTTAGGCCCTGGCACTGCAGGCCCAGCATTCGCGGCCGAACAGCCGCTGCCCGATGAGTCGTTCGAGTCCGGCCGTTGGTGGAGCCAGCGGGTGAGACCGCTACGGGCAGTCTGCGTCCGCACCAACCGAAATCACAGGGCGTTGAGGTGGCATCTTGCCACCAAGCGAAGCCCGACCATCACGGGCGTGGGTGAACCGTCGCAACGCGGTCACACCGAGACAGCAAGCTCGGATAGAGTGGGCGGAACCAGCCGTTCCGTAACCCGGTCGACAAAGACTTCTCCCCGCACACGTGGGGGTCTGTCCCGCTCATCGGCCAGGGATCACACCATGCCGAGTTGCTCCCCACATGTGTGGGGGTCTAGCCCTGGCTGACATCGCTTCGGCCAATGCAGCCTACAAGGCGAACTTACGCAGGCAAGAACACCAGTTGGCCGGGTTGCATAACCCTCCCTCAACGAACTCGCCCCAACCGGCTGTTGGGCAGCATGCCGCTACCCCACGGGCGTTGGAGTATCGCGGGCAGATGCCGGTGCCGCACCGCCTGCTCCGACGGTGCGGATGCGCCCAGACGCCAGAGCGGCGTTTCAGTCGGTGTGACGTTGGGTGGGGTCGAGGCGGCTGAGGACGGCGCGCACGAGGTCCCGGCTGTAAGGACGGAGCGGTTTGGAGGCACCGTGCGAGGTGGACGGGTTTGTCGGACCCGTGCTGCCGGCTCCCTTCGAGCCGGGGCCGCCGTGCTGTTCCCGGAGCAGGTAGGTGATCTTGGCCCACCGGCGGAAGTTGCCGTGGCAGGCAGCGTCGTCGATCCACAGCAGTTCGTCTGCGGGTACGTCCGCCCACAGCGGGTGGTATTCGGGGATGACCGTGAGGACTTCTGCGGGTGTGAGGGGCTTGTAGCGCTGCCAGACGAGGATGCGGGAATCCAGCGCCGGACGGTTCTTGATCTTCTGATAGCAGGTCTCGGCGCCGATCAGGACGACGGTGAGGCGGGTGTCTTCGTCGTCCCAGAGCTCGCGGATGAATTCGAAGGCCCGGGTGTCCAGCCACTGCGCTTCGTCGACGACCAGGACGCGCGGGGTCTCCGACAGGGCTTCCTTGAGGATGGTTTCGCAGCGGGTGCTGTTGAGGGGGGCCTCGCCGGGCAGGTCGAGTCTTTTGTACAGGGCGGCGCGCAGGGCCTGGATTTTGGCGGAGCCGACTTTGATGCGCAGGGTGGTGTGGGGGGCGAGGTCGTCGAGGTGGCTGTTGACGGCGAAGGTCTTGCCCAGGCCGACGCCGCCGTGGACGCACATGATGGCGCCCTTGCCGGCGTCGGCGTTGAGGGTGGTGACAAGGTTGGCGTAGGTCTCTGCGCTGGCCTGGGTCAGCATGGCGCGGGCGCCGGGCAGGCCCATGTAGTGGTAGTTCGGGCCGGCGGTCGGCTGGTTCTCGGGCGTGGTCGGGTGGGTCACTCGGTGTCCTGGGGTTTGGAGTGGGGCCGGGGCTTGGTCCAGCGGGCGGAGTCGGGCTGGGGCCGGTTGAGGAGGTCGGGCCGGGCTTCGGCCTGCAGGTGACCTTCCGGTGTCTGCAGCTCGCGTAGCTGGGCGGCTGCCTGGCTGGCGGTGAGCCGGTTGAGGGGCTCGGGCGCGGCGGCGACGCTGGTGGCGGCGTAGCGGGGTGAGGCGTTCTTGCGGGCCCGGCGGGCTTTGGCGGCGTAACGGTCGGCTTCGCGCCGGCGGGCGTTGCGCAGTGCGCGGGCTTGGCGGGGGCTCATCTCGTCGCTGCGGAAGGCGGGGCCGCGGTAGGTGAGGGTGTCGGCGTCGTAGAGCTCGACGCGGTGGTAGTGGTGGGGTTCGTGGCGCAGGCGGACCATCTCGCCGGCGCTTGAGTGGCCGTGCATCCAGTCGCCGACGTAGTAGGCGTGCAGCGGGCCACTGATATGCCTTCACGGTGCAGTTGCCGCCAGACCTTTCGGACCCCGTAGACGCTGTAGTTGTCCGTGTGGACACGGCTGATCTGCGT
>NZ_JNXI01000060.1 GCF_000717055.1 Streptomyces iakyrus
CCCGGCGTCGGTGGGTGCCCTTCTCGTACTCCTGCCAGATGGGGACGACCGCCATGTCACCGGTCTGCCGGAAGTACTCCAGGAGCTCGAACGGGGCCAGGGTGCCGAGTCGGCCGGACTTCATGTCGCCGCGGGCCATCTCGTTTCCCAGGTGGCCTTTTCCTTCCTGGACTTTGGCGATGTACTCGCCTGCCTCTGCGGGCGTAGTGACCTTGGTCCAGTTGACGCCATGTTCCTGGCTCGGCTCGAATCCCGCTTTCTTCATCCAGGCCCGCCAGGTCTTGTCCCATCGGACGATCGCTTTCGCGAGTTCTAGCGGATCTTCGGATTCGAGGAGAAGGACGACGTGCAAATGCGGGTGCCAGCCATTCCGAGTGCCGTAAGTGACTTCCATCGAGCGGATATTGCCCCGGACTCCGAGGCGGTCTCGTTCTCCGATCTGCCCGCGCTTCTTGTCACCGGCCCAGGCTTTGCCGGACATGAGCTTGCGCCAGCCGTTGGCGACCGCGTCGAAAAGCGGGGCGAGGTCGTGATGCTTCTTGTGCCGGGCGGTGAGCGTGACCATCCAGGCGGTTCCGCCGTCGCGGGTCATGTGGGCTGCAACGGCACGGGCGATCTCGTCGGCTCGGGTGGCTCGGATCTTCGCGGAGCAGACCGGGCAGGCCCAGATGGAACCGCAGGTGCAGAAGCCCGACCAGTGCGCGACCGAGCCGTTGACGACCACGGCCGCCAGGCCCTCGCCGACGTTCCCGTTGGTCGTGCGGCCGCACTTGCGGACGCGGTCGAGCGAGGTGATCGACCAGAGGGCTTCCCGCTGAGCGAACCTCGTCCCCCGGCGTTCCTGCCGTACGTCCGATTCGGCCTCTGAGCTGGGGTTTTCTTGGGAGGGTGAAACATTATTCGCGTTGTACCTAGTAGGGCCCTCCGCCAGGCCGCCAGAGGCGGCCCGGCTCCCGCCCTCATGCCTTCGGCCCGGGCGGGGCCGGGAGACCTGGCGGCGGGCGTTGATGCCCTTGAGGTCCTGGCGGACCTGTGTCGTCTCCAGCTCTCCATACGAGGCCGTCTCAGCCTCGTCATCTCGCGCTGGGTCGGCGGTCTGCTCTACGCTGCCCATGGACGTTCTCCGTTCTCGCTGTCGCAGGTGGTGCGGAGACCAGAGGCCCGGCCGTCGGTAGCGGTCCGGGCCTCCGTTCGTTCTCGCGGGTGAGATCCTGTCGTTGGTGGCCGACCGGCGTGGTACGAACACGCCGGGCGGTCACTTCTTGCTGTTGGGCCCCATGAGGCTCTTGATGACGCACCAGCCGATCGCGCAGGAGATTGCGCCGATCCCGACTGCGACGGCGACGAGAGCGACGGCCAGGAGCACGGCCACGACGAGGGCCCCAGCCCCGCCAGCCGCGACGAGCTGTCCAGCGTGCTGGCGGAGCCAGGAAGGTTCGGGAGCCTGCTGCTGGACCACGACGATCTGAGGGGACTGGAAGCCCTGAGCGGGGCTCAGAGCCTGTCCGGGGCCGACCATGAGGGGTTCGGGGCTGTAGACCCGTGTGGGGCCGTCTGAAGGCGTCATGACGCCTTCCTCCTTCGGGTGGTCTTGGGTGTGGTCTGGTCTTCGGTCTTCTGGAGCGGGACGCCGGCCGAACCGGCATCGCGAAGGACGGGCGCCGGTGCGGGGATGACGTCGCGTCGGAGGTAGACGGAGTTCGCGACGAGCTGGAGCATGGCGGGCTCGTCGATGTCGCCAACGCGGATGCGGTCGAACTGGCCGCCCAGGCCGGGGACGCCGGTGACGACGCAGACGCCGGTGAAGCGGTCCTTGTCGCGGAGCTTGGTCGGCTGGTTGTCCTCGTCCTTGCGGATGCCGTCGCCCAGTGCGGCCTCTGCGGCGTCGATGGTGGAGACGGCGAAGCAGACGCCGACCTCGAGGTTGTCGCGGACTGCGGTCGGGATCGCGTCGCCGGTCTGCTTCTGGGTGCCGACGATCGGGATGACGCCGAGGCCGCGACCTTCCTTGGCGATCGTGCGCATGAGCCGCTGGTTCGACTCGATGAGTTCCTTGTCCTTGCCTCGCAGGCCGGAGGCGTCGATGTAGTTGTGGCACTCGTCCATGAGCACCAGGACCAGCGGGATCGTGTCGGTCGGGCCGTCCTTCCAGAACTTGTGCGTGCCGCGTTCCTCGACCAGCTGGGCCGGGCGGTCCTTGATGAGTCGGACCAGGTCAGTCAGCCGTTGGTGGGCGGTCTCGGGGTTGTCGCCGACGATGAACATGGCTCGGTGCCCGACCTGGCCCCAGTCGCCGTAGCGGGGGTCGGAGGTCTTGCCGTCGAAGACCGCGAACTGCACCGCGGATCGGCCGGCCAATCCGGCGAGCCAGCCGAGCATGAGCATGGTCTTGCCGAAGCCCGGCATCCCGGCGACCTTGATCCCGGAGAGGTCCTTGAGCGGGATCACCAGGTCGCGGGCCCACGGGTTCCGGCCCAACGGGAGGACCCAGGCGTCACCGGCCGGGACCTCGTAGGCGAAGTGGTCATCGAGCGGATTGCCGACAAGGCCACGGAGTTCGAGGAGTCCGGCCTTGAGCCGGTTGACCTCGACGGTTTCGCAGTCCCAGGCATCGGCCAGCCATCCGGCCGCCTTCTCGAACTCCTCGACGCCGACCTTGGGGATCGTCTTGACCACGGCCCGGATGCCCCAGGGTTCGGGGAAGACCTTGAGCCGGGGGACGACGACGGTCGGCTTGACTGCCTTGCCCTGCATGTCCTTGCGGCCCTTGGTGTTCTCGTCGATCCGAGCCAGGCCGAGGTTGGGAGCCAGGCGACGCCAGCGCATCGAGACGGACCAGGCGTGACGCATGCGAGCCCGCTGGAGAGGGGTCGCGCGGATGTACCAGTACGAGGTGATGAAGAGCCGGAAGGCCCCCCAGCCGACCAGGACCGCGAGGGCGATTCCGGCGAACAGGGGGGCCGACTCCAGCCCGTCGAAGACGGAGTTCAGCACGGTCAGCCCTCCGACTTCCGACCGGCCGGAACGGCGTTGAGGGCGCGGACCTCGTCAGCCTGGTACCAGGCGGTTCCACCGGTGATCCGCTCGCGGCCGTTGGAGTCGGTCCGCTTCTCCACGGGGCTCACGCCCACACGGAAGCCGACGAGCTCCACCGGCTGCGGCATGTGCTGAAGGGCCTCGCCCGGGTTCTTGTGCGAGTTGACGCCGATCTTGAGAATCTCGTTCTCGATCTTGCCGAACTGCTCGAACGAGGCGACCACCTGGACTTCCCACTTGGGGGTGCCGTCCTTGGTGGTGTCCTGCACGTCGTTCTTGCCGAAGACGGTCTTCGGCGCGACGGACATGAACATCACGGCCTTGAAGGTACGAGCCTGGTCGACGTGGAAGATCGCGGGCATTTGGTCCTCTTTCCAGACGTTGTTGACGACGTGTCGTGTCGGTGCGTACTCATACACTGCACCGAAGGACTGACACTGTCAACTAGTTGACGCTATGTGTAGGGAGTAGACATGAGTGCAGTGCCTGACCAGACAGCGGATGACGTGCGGGAACGTCTGGAGCGGATCCGGGATCTTGCTCAACACGGTCTCTCGGCTGATCAGTTGCACATGCGTGATGATCGCGAGTGGTACCGGAGCTTGCTACGGGTTTTTGGAGATATCCGCGAGGAGTGCGTGACTGCCGGGCGGAAGCTTGCCGACGAGGCAGATGAGGGACGGATTCTGTCGCCGTCTCAGATTGCAGAGGCCGGACGAATCAGCCGAGCCGCACTGTATAAGCGGCGAGAAGGCCGGGAGTAGTGCCCCGCCGGGAGGCGAACCAGCCGCCGGAGGCGGTCGCGCAATTTTTTGGGGGCCGAAGCTTTAGGGGACCTTTAATCGGCGGGGCCCCTCCGGGAGCAAGAAAAGGGCCCGAGTGCTCACTTACGCGGTGAGGGCTTTCCAGCCCTCTCCATTGGCACAAGTGTAATGGGCCCTTTTCATGCTCCCGCCCCACCGATCAAAGGTCCCCCAAAGCTTCTCGGTCGGTCTGTCAGCTTGCGGCGGGTACGGGGTTCTTGGGTGCGTCGGGGCCGACCTCGTACGCCAGGTGATAGGCGGTGAGGAGGTTGACCAGCTCGATGAAGCCGCCGTTCTCGGCTGCGTCGAGGATGCGAGCTTGCAGGCCGGGGACGCGTCGGATCGCGCGGAGCGATTCGGCCGGCAGAACTGCCCACGTCTCGCCGCCGACCTCTTCGGCCGCAACCTCTTCGTCGCTCAACTCGGCTTCGTCTCCGAGGAGTTGAGCACGCAGGCCCCGGCTCCAGGTGATGGCCCGGCGTCGGTGGGTGCCCTTCTCGTACTCCTGCCAGATGGGGACGACCGCCATGTCACCGGTCTGCCGGAAGTACTCCAGGAGCTCGAACGGGGCCA
>NZ_JNXI01000061.1 GCF_000717055.1 Streptomyces iakyrus
GACTTCGCAATCCACACCGAACCCAGAGGCCCTCGCCTCGTTCAAGGACCACTCAAGGCGTGTCGCCTGTCACCAACGTCCCGGGACAGCACACCTAGCTGCTCGGCTTCGGGCTCGGACTGCCGCCGGGCTTGGCGCTGGGCTTGCTTTCGCCGCCCCCTGGACCGCCCGCCCGGCTCGCCTCGGCCTGCGCGTCCTCGGCCCGCCGCAGGGCGTCCTCGAGGTCCTTCTGCGCCTGGCCGTACGCCTCCCAGTCGTTCTTCTTCAGGGCCTCCTGGCCGGCGTCGAACGCCTTCTGTGCGTCCTCCAGGGCCTGTTGGACCGTCGGGTTGTCGGACGTCGGCGGCGGTGTCGTCGTGTCGCCCTCGTCCGGCGGCTCGGCGGCCGGGCCGTCCGCTCCGAAGACCTTGTTGAGGGCCTCGTCGAGGGTGTTCTCGAAGGCGGTCTGACCTCCGTAGGTGACCAGCACCTTGCGCAGCAGCGGGTACTTCAGACCGCCACCGCGGACGTAGACCGGCTCCACGTAGAGCAGTCCCCCGTCGAGCGGCACCGTCAGCAGGTTGCCGTACTCGACTTCGGAGTCGCCGCCTCTCAGGAGCCTGATGGACTCGGCGATGTCCTCTTGGGAGTTGAACTGGCTCTGGACCTGCTTGGGTCCGTTGACCGTGGTGTTCGTCGGCAGTTTCAGGATTCTGATCTTGCCGTAGTCACCGGTGCCCGCCTCGGCGTCGACCGCCATGAACGCGCTGAGGTTGTCCCGGCCGTTGGGCGTGAAGGTCGTCGTCAGCGAGAACGCCTGCGCCTTCTGGTCGGGCATCTTCATGCTCAGGTAGTACGGCGGCACGGCGCTGCCCGACCGGTTCGTCGGGTCGTCCGGCACCTGCCACACCTCGCTGCCGCTGAGGAACGTCGTGGCGTCCTTCACGTGGTAGCGGGTGAGCAGCTCCCGCTGGACCTTGAACAGGTCCTGGGGGTAGCGCAGGTGGTCCATGAGTGACTTGGAGATGTCGCTCTTGGGCTCCACCGTGTTCGGGAAGGCCTTCATCCAGGTCTTCAGGACGGGGTCCTTGGTGTCCCACTGGAAGAGCTTGACCTTGCCCGTGTAGGCGTCGACGGTGGCCTTCACCGAGTTGCGGATGTAGTTGACCTGGTTCTGCTGGGCCACCACCGCGCGGTTGTCGTTGGTGGCGGTCAGCGAGTCGGCCGTGGTGTCACCCAGGGTCGTACGCGAGGAGTACGGGTAGCCGTTCGTCGTCGTGTACGCGTCGACGATCCACTGGATCCGGCCGTCCACGACCGCCGGGTAGGCGTCGCCGTCGATGGTCAGCCAGGGGGCGACCGCCTCGACGCGCTCCTTGGGCGTGCGGTTGTACAGGATCCGCGAACCGTCGCCGATGGCACCGGAGTACAGGATCTGCGGCTCCCCGAACGCCACCGCGTAGGCGGCCCGGTTCACCGGGCTGGAGAGGTTGACCCCGCTGTCGCCCTTGTAGCTGGTGGTCTTCTCGCCGTTGTCGTCGGAGTAGTCGATCTCCTTCTGGGGACCGCCGACGATCGAGTACGTGTCGGTCTTCTCGCCGTAGTAGATCCGCTGCTCGTACGTGCCGAGGTCACCCTCGGAGGGCAGGTCGGACTCCGTGAAGTTCGGACGGCCCTGCGCGTCGGCGCTGGTGCCCTCGGCGGCGACCACTCCGAATCCGTGCGTGTAACGGAAGTGGTTGTTGATCCAGTTCTTCTTCGGGATGCCCGCGAGGTTCAGCTCTCGCAGACCGATGACCGTGTCCTGGTCCTTGCCGTTCTTGGCGTAGCGGTCGACGTCCAGGTTGTTCGGGAACGCGTAGTAGTTCCTGATCTGCTGGAGCTGCTGGAACGTCGGCGAGACGATGTTCGGGTCCATGATCCGGATGCTGGCCGTGGAGGGAACGTCGTCGCGCAGCGTGGTCTTGTCCTCGGTCTTGCTGGTGCCCGAGTAGTCGGTGACCTTGGTGCCGTCGATGCCGTAGGCCTTGCGCGTGGCCTCCAGGTTCTTCTCGACGTACGGCGCTTCCTTGGCCTGCTCGTTCGGCTGGACCTGGAACTTCTGCACGATCGCCGGGTACAGGCCGCCGATGAGGATCGCGGAGAGCACCATGAGGCCGAAGCCGATCACGGGCAGCTGCCAGGTGCGCCGCCAGATGGTGGCGAAGAACAGCAGCGCGCAGATGACGGCGATGCAGAACAGGATCGTCTTGGCCGGCAGGTAGGCGTTGGCGTCGACGTACCTCAGGCCCGTCCAGTTGTCGGTCGCCCGGAAGTCACTGGACTTCACCGCGAGTCCGTACCGGTCGAGCCAGTACGCGACCGCCTTGAGGGCCACGAAGATGCCGATGAGCACCGACAGGTGCCCGGTGGCCGCCGCCGTGGCGCGGGCGCCCGGGCTCGTGACGCGCAGCCCGCCGTAGAGGTAGTGGGTGAGCGCTGCGGCGATCACGGAGAGGATCGCGGCGGCGAAGCCGAAACCGAGCAGGAAGCGGTACCAGGGCAGGTCGAAGGCGTAGAAGGCGACGTCCAGCTTGAACTGGGGGTCCTTCTCGCCGAAGGGCACGCCGTTGACCCACATCAGCCACGTCCGCCACTGGCCGGAGGCGGAGGCGCCGGCGATCAGGCCCACCAGGGCGGTGATCCCGAACAGCAGCCACTTCTTGTAGGGCGCGATGCCCATCCGGTAGCGGTCGAGGTTCTGCTGCTCCATCGACATGGCGCTCAGCGGCGGCCGCAGCCGGTGTGCCAGCCAGATGTTGAAGCCGACGGCGAGGGCCATGAGCAGGCCGAAGACGAAGAAGAGCCCGATCTTGGTCCACAGCGTGGTGGTGAAGACCGAGGAGTAGTCCACCGAGCGGTACCAGAGCCAGTCCGTCCAAAAGCCCGCGAACATGGTGAACGCCATGCCGAGAACGGCCAGGACGCCCAGCGTCATGAGCAGGGTCCGGACACGCCGGGACGGGCGGCCCACTCTGATCCGCGGCCCCGAAGGGCCTCCGCCGCGGTCCGGCATCTGGAAAGCCAAGGTGCGCACCTCGAAGTTCGCTGTTGATTCGTCAGGCCCGCATTGTCACGGACCGTCCGTGGCCCCCGTGATCGTGGGCCCCCACCTATGCAACTTACTCACCGTTTACTCGGTTCCCGATTCCGGCCGGGAACGAGGCAGGATTGTGACCATGTCCAACACTCCCATGGCTGCGAACCCGCTCACCCGGGCCGTACTCGAGATCGACGAGTACGTCTCCGGCCTCGGCTGGGACCAGCCGGCCCGCCTTTTCGCCCTCGTCGACACCGCACGGCTGCGAGCCGAGCAACCCACGCTCGCGGACCGGCTCGGTCTGGGCGAAGAGTCGGAGAACTCCGGCCTCACCCCGATCGAGCAGGACGAAGTTCCAACGGGCAAGCCGCTCGACGAGTTCCTCGCCACCATCGCCTGGCCCGACGCGGTGGTCGGCTGCGCCCTCGCAGTGGAGCGCCTGATGCTGCCGCCGTCCGCGGAGGCCCAGGTTCCGAAGGGCCTGAGCGAGGCCGCGCTCACGAAGTGGGTGGCGGACCACCCGGACCGCCAGGAGGTCCGCATGACGGTCGCGGTCCTGCGCGACGGCACGCGTGAGTCGGCCCTGCGGCTGCGCGAGAAGGACTCCCCCACCGAGGTCCTGACCGGCTCCGACCTGGTCCCGGGCCTGGCGGAGGCGCTGGCGGCGACGTTCGAGGAGTAGGGCCTGTCGTGTGGATCAGGTCGCGGGGCATCGACGTGCCTCTCGCTACATGATCCAGACGGCAGGCCCTAGCTGTGCTGTTCGGGCAGGTTGGTGACGCGGCTGGCTGGCGTTTGGCCGCCGATTCCGGTGTGGGGTCGGTGGTAGTTGTACCAGTCCAGCC
>NZ_JNXI01000062.1:2500-4885 GCF_000717055.1 Streptomyces iakyrus
AGTAGCGCGCTCAAGACCCGAAGCGGAGTGATCTAGCCATGGGCAGGTTGAAGCGGAGGTAAGACTTCGTGGAGGACCGAACCCACCAGGGTTGAAAACCTGGGGGATGACCTGTGGTTAGGGGTGAAAGGCCAATCAAACTCCGTGATAGCTGGTTCTCCCCGAAATGCATTTAGGTGCAGCGTCGTGTGTTTCTTGCCGGAGGTAGAGCACTGGATAGGCGATGGGCCCTACCGGGTTACTGACCTTAGCCAAACTCCGAATGCCGGTAAGTGAGAGCGCGGCAGTGAGACTGTGGGGGATAAGCTCCATGGTCGAGAGGGAAACAGCCCAGAGCATCGACTAAGGCCCCTAAGCGTACGCTAAGTGGGAAAGGATGTGGAGTCGCAGAGACAACCAGGAGGTTGGCTTAGAAGCAGCCACCCTTGAAAGAGTGCGTAATAGCTCACTGGTCTAGTGATTCCGCGCCGACAATGTAGCGGGGCTCAAGCGTACCGCCGAAGTCGTGTCATTGCAGCAATACGGCCAACGCCGGCTGTGATGGGTAGGGGAGCGTCGTGTGCCGGGTGAAGCAGCACCGGAAGGTAGTTGTGGACGGTTCACGAGTGAGAATGCAGGCATGAGTAGCGATTCACACGTGAGAAACGTGTGCGCCGATTGACTAAGGGTTCCTGGGTCAAGCTGATCTGCCCAGGGTAAGTCGGGACCTAAGGCGAGGCCGACAGGCGTAGTCGATGGATAACCGGTTGATATTCCGGTACCCGCTGTGAAGCGTCAAACATCGAGCATCGTGATGCTAAGGCCGTGAAGCCGCCCCGGAGCCTTCGGGCAAAGGGGAGTGGTGGAGCCGCTGAACCAAGCGGTTAGTAGGTGAGTGATGGGGTGACGCAGGAAGGTAGTCCATCCCGGGCGGTGGTTGTCCCGGGGTAAGGGTGTAGGCCGTGATCTAGGCAAATCCGGATCACACAAGGCTGAGACCTGATGCCGAGCCGATTGTGGTGAAGTGGATGATCCTATGCTGTCGAGAAAAGCCTCTAGCGAGTTTCATGGCGGCCCGTACCCTAAACCGACTCAGGTGGTCAGGTAGAGAATACCGAGGCGTTCGGGTGAACTATGGTTAAGGAACTCGGCAAAATGCCCCCGTAACTTCGGGAGAAGGGGGGCCACACCTGGTGATGGACTTTACGTCCTGAGCTGGGGGTGGCCGCAGAGACCAGCGAGAAGCGACTGTTTACTAAAAACACAGGTCCGTGCGAAGCCGTAAGGCGATGTATACGGACTGACGCCTGCCCGGTGCTGGAACGTTAAGGGGACCGGTTAGCTCAGATTCGTCTGGGCGAAGCTGAGAACTTAAGCGCCAGTAAACGGCGGTGGTAACTATAACCATCCTAAGGTAGCGAAATTCCTTGTCGGGTAAGTTCCGACCTGCACGAATGGCGTAACGACTTCTCGACTGTCTCAACCATAGGCCCGGTGAAATTGCACTACGAGTAAAGATGCTCGTTTCGCGCAGCAGGACGGAAAGACCCCGGGACCTTTACTACAGTTTGATATTGGTGTTCGGTTCGGCTTGTGTAGGATAGCTGGGAGACTGTGAGCTCTGGACGCCAGTTCAGGGGGAGTCGTCGTTGAAATACCAGTCTGGTCGTGCTGGATGTCTAACCTGGGTCCGTGATCCGGATCAGGGACAGTGTCTGATGGGTAGTTTAACTGGGGCGGTTGCCTCCTAAAGAGTAACGGAGGCGCCCAAAGGTTCCCTCAGCCTGGTTGGCAATCAGGTGTTGAGTGTAAGTGCACAAGGGAGCTTGACTGTGAGACCGACGGGTCGAGCAGGGACGAAAGTCGGGACTAGTGATCCGGCGGTGGCTTGTGGAAGCGCCGTCGCTCAACGGATAAAAGGTACCCCGGGGATAACAGGCTGATCTTCCCCAAGAGTCCATATCGACGGGATGGTTTGGCACCTCGATGTCGGCTCGTCGCATCCTGGGGCTGGAGTCGGTCCCAAGGGTTGGGCTGTTCGCCCATTAAAGCGGTACGCGAGCTGGGTTTAGAACGTCGTGAGACAGTTCGGTCCCTATCCGCTGTGCGCGTAGGAATATTGAGAAGGGCTGTCCCTAGTACGAGAGGACCGGGACGGACGAACCTCTGGTGTGCCAGTTGTTCTGCCAAGGGCATGGCTGGTTGGCTACGTTCGGGAGGGATAACCGCTGAAAGCATCTAAGCGGGAAGCCTGCTTCGAGATGAGTATTCCCACCTCCTTGAGAGGGTAAGGCTCCCAGTAGACGACTGGGTTGATAGGCCGGATATGGAAGCACGGTAACGTGTGGAGTTGACCGGTACTAATAGGCCGAGGGCTTGTCCTCAGTTGCTCGCGTCCACTGTGTT
>NZ_JNXI01000063.1 GCF_000717055.1 Streptomyces iakyrus
CACCGCGTCGAGGAACTCCTCGCCCTCCACCCGGACGCCTGGTGCCCCGACCAGTACAACAACCCCGACAACGTGGCCGCCTACGCCCCGCTCGCCCACGAACTCGTCGCCCAGCTCGGCCGGATCGACACCCTCGTCGTCTCCGTCGGCACCGGCGGCCACTCCGCCGGCACCGCCTCCGTCCTGCGCGGCTACTTCCCCCGTCTGCGGGTGGTGGGCGTGGACACCACCGGCTCGACCATCTTCGGCCAGCCCGCCGCACCGCGCCTGATGCGCGGCCTGGGCAGCAGCATCCACCCCCGCAACGTCGCCTACGACCTCTTCGACGAGGTGCACTGGGTCGCCGCCCCCGAAGCCGTCTGGGCCGCACGACGCCTGGCACGCCACCACTACGCCACCGGCGGCTGGAGCGTCGGCGCCGTCGCCCTCGTCGCCCGCTGGCTCGCCCGCACCCTGCCCGCCGAGGACCGGATCATCGCCGTCTTCCCCGACGGCCCGCAACGCTACGTCGGCACCGTCTTCGACGACACGTACTGCCGCGAACACCGCCTCCTCGGCCACCTGCCCGCCGACGACCCCGACGAGATCACCCACCCCACCGACCGGGTCGTCACCCGCTGGACCCGCTGCACCCGGATCACCGACCCCCTCACCACCGCCGGCCGACCGGTTGCCGACGAGCACGCCCTCGCGGGAGCCGCCCGATGAAGCACCTGCGGCATCAGACCCGCTCCTTCCCGCCCGCGGTACGGCTGCTGATGGCCAACCAGTTCGCCATCAACCTCGCCTTCTACATGCTCATGCCCTACCTCGCCGCCCACCTGTCCGGCGGGCTCGGGCTCGCGGCCTGGGCGGTCGGGCTCGTCCTGGGCGTGCGCAACTTCTCCCAGCAGGGCATGTTCCTCATCGGCGGCACCCTCGCCGACCGCTTCGGCTACAAGGCCCCGATCATGGCGGGCTGCCTCCTGCGCACCGCGGGCTTCGGCCTGCTCGGCTGGGTCGACAGCCTCCCCGCGCTCGTCGTCGCCTCCGCGGCCACCGGCTTCGCCGGCGCCCTGTTCAACCCCGCCGTCCGCGCCTACCTGGCCGCCGAGGCGGGCGAGCGGCGCGTGGACGCCTTCGCCACCTTCAACGTCTACTACCAGGCCGGCATGCTCCTCGGTCCGCTCGTCGGACTCGCCCTGCTCGCCGCCGACTTCCGCCTCGTCTGCACGGTCGCCGCCGCGATCTTCGCCGCGCTGACCCTGCTGCAGTGGCACGCCCTGCCCGCACGCCACGGCGAGGCCACGACCACCGGTGCCGAGGCGGACGGGGTGCTGGACCAATGGCGCACGGTCGTCGCCAACCGCCCCTTCCTGCTCTTCGCCACCGCGATGATCGGCTCGTACGTCCTGACCTTCCAGGTCTACCTCGCCCTCCCGCTGGCAGCCTCCAACGCCCTGGGGCCGAAGGGTGCCTGGGCCACCAGCGGCCTCTTCGTCGTCTCCGCCGCGGTCGCCGTCGTCGGCCAACTCAGGCTCACCGACTGGGCGAAACAGCGGTGGAGCCCAGGACAGGCGCTGGTCCGCGGGCTGACCGGCATGGGGCTCGCCTTCCTGCCCCAGGCCCTCACCCCGCCCGGCGCCACAGCCGCGGTGCTCGCCGCTCTGGTGGCGGCCGTGGTCCTGCTCGCGGCAGGCAGCGCGGTGGTCTACCCGTTCGAGATGGACACCGTCGTCACCCTCTCCGGCAACCACCTCGTCGCCACCCACTACGGCCTCTACAACACCGTCTCCGGCCTCGGCATCACCCTCGGCAACCTCCTCATCGGAGCCCTCTGGGACTTCGCCGAACGGCACGACGCCCTCTGGCTGACCTGGGGTGCCCTGACCGCCACCGGGCTCGCATGCGCAGCCTCGGTCGCCGCACTCGCCCGCAGCGGACACCTGGCCG
>NZ_JNXI01000064.1 GCF_000717055.1 Streptomyces iakyrus
CATTGACCTCGCGCATCCCTGCATCGTCGCACCAGCACCCAGTGGCTCAGTCCGCCGGGGCGCCGGCACTTCGATCCACCAATCGAGATGACCTCTTAGTCAGTGAGGGGCCGGAACGAGGCCGGTGGGCGCGATCGGCGGCCGTGCGAGACAGGCGCCGTCCATGGTGTGCGCCATGCGCACGGTCGAGGCCTGGGCCACTGGCCCCGTGTCAGTGCCCACGGCTACCGTCGATACCATGGCCAGCAACAGCGACCCGTGGCGCCCCCGCCAGCTCCACCCGTCCATTGAGGACGCTATGCCGCCCGCGACCGGGAAGCCGACCATCCTTCCCGGCGTGACGCCGTCCTGGCCTGGCCACGAGTACGGGCGCACCCCGATTCCAGCACCGGCCCCGAGCACTCCAGGACTTCCAGGGGGAGTCCTGCGGACGCGGGCGGAGCTGGAAGCGCTCCGGGACGATGCCGCCAGGCAGTTCCACGCCGGCGAGCCCGCGCGCGTGCAACTGGACGAGGACGAGTACGAGGTGCGACGGCCCGGCACATTCGCTCAAGGAGTATGGGCCGTGTCCGCCTGTCTCTTGGGGGAGCTGCAGAGCGCACCCATTAGCGGGGAAACCCACGACTACCCGTACACCGTGCGCCAGGTCGGCCGGGAAGAGATTCATGGGGTAGACCGGCTGGAAGGCAACGATTGGCCTGACATCGATCGGGACTACGCGCTGGCAGTTCGCGACACGGTCCGGTGGGCGACCTCCGCATGGAAGAACCGGCCGGTGCCGCCAGCCGCCGCCTGACGTACACGCGAAGAGGCCCGGACCATCGGTCCGGGCCTCTGTCGTTACCGTGCTCAGCCGAGAACTTCGCCCGTCTTCAACATGTGGATATGCCGCAGCAGATCCTCCGGCGGATCCGTCCTCTTGTTCTCCATCGGGTCCTTGTACCCGGCGTACGGGTCGGGCCTGCCGTACTGGTCCACCTTGTTCGGTTCCAGCTTGCATTTCGCCAGGATGAACTGCCCCTGCCTGACCCCGTCGGGAAGCCAGCGGCCAAGCCACTCAGCTACCCGCAGCGGACCGGACTCCGGATCACGGAAAGCCCAGTTCCAGGCCGCCATCAGCCCAGTCAGGGACTCCACCATGTCCGGGTGCAGGTGCCAGCAGGACACCGCCCCCTTGCTGTAGCCGAGCATCTCCGTGAACGAGCGCGGGTACCGCACCCGGAAGGTGTTCATCGTCCAGTCCAGCAGGAGTTCCCACGCCCAGTAAGCGCGTTGTCGCACTCTTGCTCAAGGGTGAGCGCACTCATGATTGCTCCTAGAAGTATTCGCGGTCCGAATGAGCGGCGTTCGGCTTCGGATTCACCGGCGTTGGCTGAGACGCGTCCAGGTGGGGAGTGCGGGAATGCGTGCAGGTCTGCGCCGGGCGGGGTTCACGGGGCGGGAGGACACGCGGGGAGAGGTCGACGAGGGGGCCGTGATCGTCGTACGCGACAGGCTTCGTCGACGCCGTGACGTGGAACTCCAGGTCGTCATACGACGTCGGGACGTACCCGGCGCCGCTCTGCGCGAGCCACACGACGAACTCGACGTCGTAGGCGCCGGACCGCATGACGTCGAGGATGTGCGCCGGAATGTCGTCCATGCGAACGTCCTTGACCTGTCCGTGGCCGGCGTCGCGCCACTGCACAATGCGCGACCGCTCGTCCATTCCGGACACGGCGCGGAGGACGTCCCACTGAGCGTCTCGGACGTTGCGGTGGTCCTTAGAGGTCATCTCGATTGGTGGATCGAAGTGCCGGCGCCCCGGCGGACTGAGCCACTGGGTGCTGGTGCGACGATGCAGGGATGCGCGAGGTCAATGAGC
>NZ_JNXI01000065.1 GCF_000717055.1 Streptomyces iakyrus
AGAGGTCGTTCTCTTTCCGAACCTCAGGTGCGACTTTTGCTGCTCAGACATGAGATCACGGCTGTCGCGGAAGTCTCGGCTCGTTGCTGGCCGAGATGTCGTGGGGGTGGCGGATGCCGTCGATGCGGGCGGTCCTGGAGGCGCGGCAGAAGGCCGCGGTGGTTCGGGTAGAAGAACTCGAAGCCGAGCTGGAGCGGGTGCGGGCGGCTCTGACCGACGCGGAAGAGGTGCTCAGGCACCGGGTGATCGGCCTGGAGCAGTATCTGGAGGCGCTGGCCGAGGAGGAGGCGCCCGCCGTGGTGGCCGACGGGATGCAACAGAGGAAGCCGGTCGGACCGCGCCGAGCGGTGCCTCATCGGCAGAACGCGGCCGGGGTCGAGGGGTTGTCGGCGGACTACCAGGCGTTGATGGCCGCCGCCCTGGAGGCGGGAGGCGACGGGCTGGGTGCCCGGCGTGCCGCGGTGGTGCTGGGCTGGGACAGCGCGTCTGCCTCCCGTGTCGAGGGGGCGAGGGCACGGCTGAAGCGGCTGGTGGAGCGGGGCTGGCTGGTGGAGGAGAAACCGGGCAAGTTCATGCTGCCTGCGCCCGAACGGGTTGCTGGTGCTGAGCGGCCAGACGGCGGCTCATGAGTGTCGTCATCGACCACAGGATGACGGTCTCGCTGGTGTCGGGGCGCCGCTCGTAGTCACGGACCAGACGTCGGCTGCGCAGGAACCAGGCAAAGGATCTTTCCACGACCCAGCGGCGGGGCAGGACCTGAAAGCCGGCGACGTCGTCACTGCGGCGGACGACATCGAGAACGAGTCCGAGGTGGCGGGCGGTCCAGTCCTGGAGATGGCCGGTGTAACCGCCGTCGGCCCAGATGCGCGACAGCCGCCGCAAGCGGCTCTTCGCCGTCGGCAGCAGGATCCGGGCAGCGTCCCGGTCGGTCGTGGAGGCCGGCGTGACGAGCACGGCCAGAAGAAGTCCGAGGGTATCGGTGAGCAGGTGCCGCTTGCGTCCGTTGATCTTCTTCCCGGCGTCGTATCCCCGTGAAGCGAAGGTGACGGTGGCGTCCGCCTTCACCGACTGCGAGTCCACGACCGCCGCACTCGGCTCCTCGTCACGGCCTTCAGCGTCGCGGACGGCTCCGCGCAGCCGGTCGTGCAGCTCGGCCACCAGTCCCGCATCCCGCCAGCGGGCGAAGAAGGCGTACACGCGCGGCCAGGGCGGGAAGTCGCAGGGCATCGCGCGCCATTTGATGCCGTTGTCGACGAGGTAACGCACTGCGTCGATCATCTGCCGGTGGCAGTAGCCCTCCGGACGCCCGCCCCGGCCCGCCAGCCACGACGGCACCGGCAGCAGATCCCGCACGAGTGCCCACTCGGCATCGCTCATGTCCGAGCCATATCGGGGCCGGCGCTCCGGCCGGTCGGCCGCGTTCCCGAACCTGTGGGCGAGACAGTCACACCCAGGAGTGGCCGGACTGGACCCGGCAACCGTAACCACGCGACACTTCGACAACAGGGCCTCTTGCTTCTCGCTGGACTCGACATCCGCGAGCTACCAAGAGGCCCTTCTGTCATGCCTCCGCACCGGCCAACTCACCCGATCCAGCACTCCGTTCGAATCGGGCCGACCATGCGAACGGATAGAGAACAGCCAGT
>NZ_JNXI01000066.1 GCF_000717055.1 Streptomyces iakyrus
GATGGAGTGGGTGGGACGTCTGGTTCCGGACGGGCTGTGGGAACTGTTTCAGCGGGTGGTCCCTGCTGCTCCGGTGCGTCCGCAGGGCGGTGGTCGACGGCGGTACGGTGATCGCGAAGTGCTGGCGGCGATCGTGTTCGTGGCCACGACGGGCTGTACCTGGCGGCAACTGCCGCCGGTCTTCGGCCCGTCCGGGCCGACTGCACACCGTCGGTTCACCGAGTGGAGCCGGGCCAGGGTGTGGGGCAAGCTTCACCGCCTTGTCCTCGACGAGCTCGGCGCCCGCGGGGAGTTGGACTGGTCGCGGTGTGCGATCGACTCGGTGAACATGCGGGCCCTCAAAGGGGGGACCTGACGGGTCCGAATCCCGTAGATCGCGGCAAGAAGGGATCAAAGATCCACTTGATCACCGAGCGGTCCGGTCTACCCCTCTCGATCGGAATCTCCGCCGCGAACACCCACGACAGTCAGGGAATCGAACCCCTCGTGCGCGGCATCCCGCCTGTCCGCTCCCGTCGCGGACGGCGTCGCCGGCGCCCCGCCAAACTCCATGGCGACAAGGGGTACGACTACGGCCACGTGCGGCAGTGGCTGCGCTCCCGGAACATCACCCCACGCATCGCCCGCAAGGGCATCGAGTCCTCCCAGCGCCTGGGCCGCCACCGCTGGACCGTGGAGCGGACGGTGGCCTGGCTTGCCGGGTGCCGCCGCCTTCACCGCCGCTACGAGCGCAAGGCCGAACACTTCCTCGCCTTCGCCGGCATCGCCGCCACCCTCATCTGCTACCGGCGTCTGGGTGGGTGAGCCAGTTCATACCGCTCCGAGAAACCCCGGATCGGCGCCGTCGAACTGAAGGCACGAGTCGCGGCTCAGGCTCAGGAGTTCGGCCATGGGCACCGCACGGCGGCTGGTCGCCAGCAGATCCTGGCGGGCCTCGGCCGACCACAACGGCGGGAAGAACGACAGCCCCTGCCGGCCATTCAGCACAGAGACTTCGTCGCGCCAGCCATCCCACCGCAAGCCCTCATAGAACTCCTGGAGCCCTCCGGAGAGAATCCAGGACAGCCATGCTGAGTGGCCGGCACCCAGAGCCTCCCAGCCAAGGGCATCCGGGGCGAAATAGAGGATCTCGCCCGGCTCGCCGGGTCGACCAGCGTCACGGGGGTTGCCCCCGTTGAGCGCGAAGACCCCGCCCAGCACATCGTGCGCGACCACGAGTCCTGCACCCGACTGCCATGCGGGATCGAACGTTGCGGGCATCGCGTTGATCTCCGCCAGGCCGGGCAGTCCTTCGGCGTCGGCACCACTCGGGCTTCCGAAGATCCGCAACCATCCGCTGTCCACGAGCAGACCACCGCAGTTCAGTACCATGCCGCCCAAATTCGATCGGGCGGAGACCTGGAGTTGCAGCAGCGAGGCACGGCCTGTCTCGGCATCGCCGGGCAGCACCTCAACTGGTACGTCGGTGCCGGACAGCTCCTGAAGGAGGAGCGGCCAGGCTGGATCGTCGACGTTGATCAGCTCATTGACCTCGCGCATCCCTGCATCGTCGCACCAGCACCCAGTGGCTCAGTCCGCCGGGGCGCCGGCACTTCGATCCACCAATCGAGATGACCTCT
>NZ_JNXI01000067.1 GCF_000717055.1 Streptomyces iakyrus
CAGTGAACCGCACCTCGACCTCGGCGCGCACAAAGCGATGCGGGACGCTGTAGTAATGCTTCTCCACCTCGACGTGGTAATCGAGGCTGACGCGGCGGATCCGCCATTCGGCGAGTACGTAGGGGCTCGCCGGCAATGGCTTGAGCGCCGGCCGATCGACCTCCTCAAGCAGCCGGCGGCGCGTCACGCCGAGCCGCCGGATCGGCCGCTCCTCGTTGAGCCTGGTGAGCAGCTCGCCGATCGCCGCATTGACCTCGGCCAGGCTGTAGAAGGTGCGATGACGCAGGCGGCCGAGCAGCCAGCGCTCGACGATCAGGACGGCTTGCTCGACCTTGGCCTTGTCGCGCGGCTTGCGCGGCCGGGCCGGCAATATGGCGGTGCCGTAATGCGCCGCCATCTCCGCATAGGTCCGATTGATCTGCGGGTCGTACAGGCTCGCCTTGATGACCGCGACCTTGGTGTTGTCAGGCACCAGCAGCGCCGGTATGCCGCCGATCGCCGCGAAGGCGCCAACATGAGCGCTGATCCAGTCGGCGAGCCCCTGCGTCCACGTCGCCTGCGCGTAGGTAAAGCTCGAGGCGCCGAGCACGGCGACGAAGATCTGCGCCATTCTGCGCTCACCGGTGAGACGATCGACCACCACCGGCACGCCGTCGCCGGCATAGTCGACGAACAGCTTGTCGCCGGCTGCGTGCGCCTGGCGCATCGTCACCGACAGGCGGCCCTCCCAGGCGCGGTAAAGCTCACAGAAGCGCGAGTACCGGTATCCGTCGGGTTCGGCGGCGATGTACTCCTCCCACAGGATCGACAGCGTCACGTGCTTGCGCTTGAGCTCGCGGTGCACGGTCGTCCAATCAGGTTCGGCGATGCGGCGGTGACCCTGCCGGTTGCCATTGCCGGTCTTGGCGAACAGGCGGAGTTCCAGGGCCGCGTCCGTGAGCTCGTCGGGCAACGGCCAGGTCAGACCCGCGGCCTCGAACCGCCGGATCGCCAGCCGCACCGTCGAGGGCGCCGCTCCTACCCGTCGCGCAATCTCGCGGCTCGGCAGACCGGCCGCCTTCATCCTGATCACATCGCGCACACGGCGCATCGCAAGCCTCTCCGTCGGCATCCAGGGTCCCCCTTCGCAAAGCCGAAAGGGTTGACCTATGGGAGCCAGAAGAGGCCTCGTCACCCGGGCGACATCATCCCGGAATGGTGGGCGACATCATCTCGGAATGGGTGGGCGACTTCAAATCGGAATGGTGGGCGAGATCATCTCGGAATGCTGGGCGACATCGAGCGGAATCCGCAG
>NZ_JNXI01000068.1 GCF_000717055.1 Streptomyces iakyrus
GCATGCCCTCGGCGCCCAGCCAGTGCTGGACGAGGAACGTGCCGTGGAAGCCGATGAACAGCGTCCAGAAGGTGATCTTGCCGAGACGCTCGTCCAGCATCTTGCCGGTCCACTTCGGCCACCAGAAGTGGAAGCCGGAGAACATCGCGAACACCACGGTGCCGAAGACGACGTAGTGGAAGTGAGCCACCACGAAGTACGAGTCGGAGACGTGGAAGTCCATCGGCGGCGAGGCCAGGATGACACCGGTCAGACCACCGAAGGTGAAGGTGATGAGGAAGCCCATCGCCCAGAGCATCGGGGTCTCGAAGGACAGGCTGCCCTTCCACATGGTGCCGATCCAGTTGAAGACCTTCACACCGGTCGGGACCGCGATCAGGAACGTCATGACGGAGAAGAACGGCAGCAGCACACCGCCGGTGACGTACATGTGGTGCGCCCACACGGTCACGGACAGACCCGCGATCGCGATGGTCGCCGCGATCAGGTTCATGTAGCCGAAGATCGGCCGGCGGCTGAAGACCGGGATGACCTCACTGATGATGCCGAAGAACGGCAACGCGATGATGTACACCTCCGGATGCCCGAAGAACCAGAACAAGTGCTGCCAGAGCAGCGCTCCGCCGTTGGCCGGGTCGAAGATGTGGGCGCCGAACTTGCGGTCCGCCTCCAGCGCGAACAGCGCCGCGGCCAGGACCGGGAAGGCCAGCAGGACCAGCACACCGGTCAGCAGCACGTTCCAGGTGAACACCGGCATGCGGAACATCGTCATGCCCGGTGCGCGCATGCAGATGATCGTGGTGATGAAGTTGACCGAGCCGAGGATGGTGCCGAAGCCGGAGAAGGCCAGACCCATGATCCACATGTCGGCGCCGATGCCCGGGCTGCGGACCGCGTCCGAGAGCGGGCTGTAGGCGAACCAGCCGAAGTCGGCCGCGCCCTGCGGGGTGAGGAAGCCACCGACCGCGATGAGCGAGCCGAACAGGTACAGCCAGTAGGCGAACATGTTCAGCCGCGGGAACGCCACGTCGGGCGCGCCGATCTGCAGCGGCATGATCCAGTTCGCGAAGCCGGCGAACAGCGGCGTCGCGAACATCAGCAGCATGATCGTGCCGTGCATCGTGAACGCCTGGTTGAACTGCTCGTTCGACATGATCTGCAGACCGGGCCGGGCGAGCTCGGCGCGCATGAGCAGCGCCATCACGCCGCCGATGACGAAGAACGCGAA
>NZ_JNXI01000069.1 GCF_000717055.1 Streptomyces iakyrus
GCGAGGTGGTGGCGTCGGGCGAAGTGCAGCAGGCGGATCAGGGCGTGGCGGATCTGGGCGTCGCGATGTGCGGCGGTGCCGGACAGGTCGTAGTCGAAGCGGAGGGGCTGGCCGACGGGGTTGCCGTGTGGGTCCAGGCGCCAGGCGGCCAGGTGGTCGGCGTTGGTGTCGACACCGACCAGCCCGCGGGTGCGGGCCGTGGCCAGGGGCACGGTCTTGACCGCGGGGATCGTCCACGACGCGGTCAGGTACCAGCGGCCCCGGCTGGTGTCTTCGTGGATGCGGTAGGCGACGGCCCGGTTGGCCTGGATGCGGTCGGCCCACTGCTCACCCCGGTGCGCGAACGCCACCGTCGCGGCGAGCACATACCGGCCGTGCGGGGCGTTCGCCAGATACGCCAACGGCGCGGGAAGCTTGATCGAGACCTCGCCGTCGGGCGTGACGCGGATCGTCTCGTTGCCGAACCGCTTCCCCGACTCGCCGTCGGCTGCAAGGAACCGGCGCCCGGCCCGCCACCGCGCGCGCCACTGCATCTCGGTGAGCCCGGCGGCCCGCAGATGGTGGCGGGTGTTCAGCAGCCGCTTCCCGCCCCGCACCACACCCACGCGTCCGGCTTCCCAGTCCGCCCGCGCCGCATCGAGCCGCTCGGTCAGCACGTGCAGGCGGCGCGTCTTGGCAAACCACTCCCGCTTGCTGCGGTAGCCACCCGGAGCCCGCCTGCTGCCCGCCTGGCCGACCGGCAGGGACAGCCGGTGCTCGATCGTGCGCACCCCCGCCTGAAGATTCTGAATGTGCGCGAGCTGACCACGTCGGGCCAGCGCCCACTGATCATGGGAGGCCTTCGTGACGCTGCCCGCCCAACGGGAGGACGACTCCACCGTCAGGGCCCGCTTGCGCTCGGCCCACAGCTCGGCATCGTGCTCCAAGCCGGCCACGCAACGCGCCTTCAGATCCCGCGAGGCCAGCGTGCCCAGATGGTCACCCACCAGACGCAGCACGCGTTCGTCCTCGGCACTCAGGTACTTGAGCCGGTCACGGACCGCGATCCCGGAAGGGCCGGGCACCACGAACGGCGCTCCGATCTTCCGCAGGCCGCTCAAACCCTCACCCCCGTCC
>NZ_JNXI01000070.1 GCF_000717055.1 Streptomyces iakyrus
CCCGAGGACGTCAACCTCTTCGCCGACGAACAGGCGGGGTGAGTCATGGCCGCCACCCTCACCGCGGGGGCTCCCGCTGGTTCGCGCAAGTTGCTGGCTTCGCGCAGGACGCGGGTCGGGATCTTCTATGCGCTGCCGGTTGTCATCTACCTGCTGGTGCTGTTCGTCTACCCGATCTTCTCCACGCTGCTGCTGAGCCTGAAGAACGCAGACGGCTCGTTCACGCTGCACTGGTACGCCGACGCTCTGGCGATGCTGGTCGTGGTCGTGCCGCACTTCGTCAGTGCTCTGGTGCGCACCTACGGCTGGATCATCATGCTGGGTGACAAGGGCCTGGTGAACGAGACCCTCACCGCCATGTCAGTTCCCGGAGCCCCGTTCCAGCTGCTTTACAACGAGTTGGGTGTGGTCATCGGCACCACCTCGATGATGCTCCCCTACACGGTGCTGTTGCTGTACGGGGTAATGCGGGGGGTGGACCGGCGTCTGCTGGCGGCCGCCTCCAGCATGGGCGCGGGCAAGGTGACCATCTTCCGCCGCATCTATCTGCCGCTGGTCGCCCCCGGTCTGGCCAGTGCCGGACTGCTCAGCTTCATCCTCTCGCTGGGCTACTACATCACCCCGGCCCTGATGGGCGGCCCCAACCAGACGATGATCGCCACCCTCATCAACCAGCAGGTCACCAAGGAGAACCAGTGGAACGGAGCGGCCGCGCAGGGCGTGATCCTGCTGGTGCTGACCCTGGCCGGGCTGCTGCTGGTCAAGGTCGTCACCTCGCTGGGGGCCAGCCGTAAGAAGAGGAGCGCGACATGATGGAACTGCGCAAATCCCTCGCCGGCCGCATCGCACTCACAGCGGTCTCCACCGTGATCCTGCTGTTCCTGGCGCTGCCGATCGTGGTCATCCTGGTCACTTCCTTCAGCAACAACGCCTTCGCCTCGTTCCCGCCGGAGACGTGGACGCTGAACTGGTACAAGGCCCTGTTCGCCGACGGCAGCAAATGGCCGGCCGCACTGTCCCTGTCCGCGCTGATCGCCGCTTTGAGCACCGTGTTCTCCTTGATCATCGGGGTCACCGCGGCGACCGCCCTGGTCCGCAGCGAACTCCCGCTGCGCTCCGCGGTCTTCGCCCTGGTCCTCGGACCCCTGGTCATCCCCCAGATCGTCACCGCACTGGGTCTGTTCCTGTTCTTCGAGCCGGCCGCGATGCTGGGCAGCCCGATCGCCATCGCGACACCGTCACCCTGCCGGTGCAGGTCTACAACTCCCTCACCTTCGAGATCGACCCCAGCGTCACCGCGGTCAGCGCCATCCTCATCGCCTTCGCCATCCTCGCCCTGGGCCTGGTCGCCCTGGTGCGCTGGCTCGGCTCCGGACGACAGGACTCCCTGCTGTCGGTGGAGAACACGGTCGGCGTCGCCAACCCCGGAGGCGAAGCCGTATGA
>NZ_JNXI01000071.1 GCF_000717055.1 Streptomyces iakyrus
CGAGATAGCTTTCGATCTTCGACCAGGCCGGGTCGTCCTTGTAGAAGGAGCGGATCGAGTCGAACGTCGACGACGAGTTGATCGCGTCGCCGTTCGGCATCGTGCCCGTCCAGCCGCTCGGGATGTGGACCGGGTCGTCGAAGCGGTTGTAGTCGGCCCGGTTCTCCGCAACGGCGATTCCGAGGTCGGTCTGGTGGTTCGTCCACATGCCGTCCAGCAGCTTCTTCGCTGCCGTCGCGGCCTGCGTGTCACCGGAGCGGTCCGCGTAGTAGGTCAGGGTTTTGGCGTAGGCGGCGGCCACACCGACGTCGTTGGTGTAGTCGGCGACGGTGACGTGCAGCCCGCTGTTGGCGCCGGGGCTGGAGGCGTTCCAGGTGTCGGGCTGGCCCGACCACTGCAGGTAGAACGTCGACTTGCCCGCCGGCGGGGCCGCGTAGCGGCCCGCCCAGCTGTTGGTCGCACCGCCGGCGATGGCACCCTCGTCCGACTGCAGCCAGCGGTAGAACTCCAGCTGCCGGTCCATGGACTTGGCCCAGTCCGCCGCGCCCGTGGCCGACTTCGGCTTCAGCGGGGCGTAGTTGCCGAGCGCGTAGGCCGCCAGGGGGTTCTGGTAGCCGCCGTGGGCGTGGCTGGAGCCGATGCGCCAGGCCCAGCCGGCACTGGTGTCGGTGGCGCCGCCCCAGGCGTAGTACCAGGACATCAGGTAGAACGAGGCGTCCTTGCCGGTGCCCGCCGGGCAGGTCGAGGGCCCGACGCAGTTGCCGACCTTCTTGAAGTACTTGTCGAACATCGAGTAGCGCAGGTAGTCACCCATCTTGGCCGCCTTGGCGACCGTCCCGGAGACCTGCGCGCCCTTGCCCTGCTCCTTGGCCCACAGGTCCGCCCAGTAGGCGGCCTGCACGGCACGGGCGTCGGCGTCCGGCGCGTTGGTGAACTTCCACTGCTTGGCGTAGGAGGCGTCGCCGGTGAACAGGTCCAGGTAGCCGTTCTTGCCCCCGTACTTGAAGGCGTCACAGGTCGGCTGCGGCACCGTCTCCCACACCGACTCCTGCGCACCGCGCTGGAAGGTGTTGATGTACGACGGGCCGGTGTCCGACGGCCCCGCCTCGCACTTGCCGGGCGCGTTTCCGAAGCCGTAAACGTTGTCGACGTCCTGCAGCCAGTGCATGCCGTAGACGTCGTCGGTGCCGTAGGCGTTCTTCAGCTCGGCCGCGATCGGGTCGGAGCCTGCCGCGACGGACGGTTCGAGCTTGGCCGGGTACTCGTTCGGCGTGTCCAGCTCCGGGGCGTAGGTAGCTGTAGGCCTCCGAGGTGGTCTCGTGGCCGTGGTCCGGCGCCTCGACGATCAGCGTCTCGACCGAGTGGTAGGGGATGCCCTCGGGGGAGAAGTAGCCGTTCGCCGGGTTGGTGATCTTCCCGTACAGCTCCAGGAAGCGGGCGTCGTACTCCTTCGACGCGGCCAGCTGCGTGACGGTGACCGAGGCCTTGGCGTGGCCCGTGGCCGTCGACTCGAACACGGCCGATCCGGAACCGGAGTTCGCGGCCGCCACGGTCACCTTCTGCGCGGTATTCCAGTTCTGCGGCGTGAAGGTCAGCGAGGCGCCGGCCGAGACCGACAGGCCCGCATTGCCGCTCGCGCGGGCCGAGGTCACCGTGACGTTCGCGGAGGGCTGCTTGGACAGCTTCACCTCATACGTGCCCGACTTGCCGGACTGGACACCCAGTTGGAGCGGTGAGGCGACCACGGTCGGGCCGGCGGCGACGGTGATGCCGACCGGGGTCGAATCGGCGGAGGCGCCCCTGCTGTCGTACGCCTTCGCCACCAGCGAATGACTGCCCACGGCCAGGTCGGAGACGGACAGCGCGTAGGGCGCGCTGGTGTCCGTGCCCAGCAGCCTGGTGTCGTCGTAGAACTCCACCTTGCTGATCGTGGCGTTGTCCGCGGCGGCGGCGGTGGCCGCCAGCGGCACCGCCTGGACGGAGAACGACGTCGGCGCGGTGTTGGAGCCGCTGTAGGAGAACTGGGCGCCGGTCGAGACGGCGGCGCCCGCCGCGACCCGCGCGTTGTGGCCGGCGTTCTTCACGCTGATGTTCTGGCCGGACTGCGACCAGGTGCCGTTCCAGCCGTTGCCCAGCTTCTGGTTGCCCGAGTAGGCGTAGGTCAGCGTCCAGCCGTCGATGACGTCCGTGCCGCGGTTGGTGAGGGTCAGGTCCACCGTGAAACCGGAACCCCAGTCGTTCGTCTTG
>NZ_JNXI01000072.1 GCF_000717055.1 Streptomyces iakyrus
CTAGGACTTGTCCGGCCGATCATGCGCGGAGCCAGATGACGAGGGCTGCGGCAGTCGCGGTGCCGAGGAAAACGTAGCCGCGCTTGTCATAGCGGGTGGCCACGGCTCTGGCGTGCTTGAGCCTGTTGATGGCCCGTTCGACGGTGTTGCGTTTCTTGTACCGCTCTTCGTCGAAGCCCGGTGGCCGTCCGCCGCGTGAGCCTTTGCGTAGGCGGGCGGCCTGACTGTCCGTCTTCTCGGGGATGGTGTGCCGGATGCCGCGTCGTCGCAGGTAGTCGCGGCAGGGGCCGTTGCTGTAGGCCTTGTCGGCCGCGAGGCTGTCAGGCTTCTTGCGCGGCCTGCCCGGCCCGGTCCGCGGAACGCGAATCTTCTCCAGCACGGGCTTGAACTGGGTGCAGTCCGCCCGCTGTCCGGGGGTGACGATCAGAGACAGCGGGCGGCAGCGGCCGTCCGCGCTCAGGTGGAGCTTGGTGGTGAACCCGCCGCGCGAGCGGCCCAGGCCCTCACCTCCTGCACCACCTCCACCAGGTGGGCGACGAGGCTCTGCCACGGCGTCTCGTCCTGGTGTTCTGCCGCTGCGTCCCCCTTTGAGTCGGGCGTCGGCGGTGGTTCGGTGCGGGCGCCGGCCGCGTGCTGATGGGCCCGCACGATGGTGGAGTCGACCGAGACGTCCCAGTTGATGTCACCTGCCGCGTCGGCTGCGGCCTGGACCTGCTGGAGCAGTCGTTCCCAGGTTCCGTCGGCCGACCACAGGCGGTGGCGTTCGTAGACCGTCTTCCACGGGCCGAACCGTTCGGGCAGGTCACGCCACTGAACGCCGGTCCGTACGCGGTGCAGAATCCCGTCGATCACCTGCCGGTGATCCCGCCACCTGCCACAACGCCTGTTGCTGACCGGCAGGAACGGCCGCAGCCGTTCCCACTCGGCATCTGTCAGATCGCCCCGCCCCATGCCCACATCAACGACACGACAACGGAGTAGTCACATGATCGGCCGGACAAGTCCTAG
>NZ_JNXI01000073.1 GCF_000717055.1 Streptomyces iakyrus
CCAGTCGGGAAACGCTGCCTGGCGCTCGGCGTCTGAGGTGTAGGGCCGGTGGTAGGCCCACTCGTCGAGCAGGGTGCGGTGGAAACGTTCGACCTTGCCGTTCGTCTGCGGCCGCCAGGGCCGTGTCCAGCGCGGGCTGATGCCCAGCTGGTGGCAGGTGTCGCGCCAGGTGTTCTTGGTGTAGGCCCACGCGTTGTCGGTCAGCACGCGTTCGACGGTGACGCCCTGGCTGGCGAACCAGGCCGTTGCCCGGCGCAGGAAGCCGGCGCAGGTGGCGGCTTTCTCGTCGGGCAGGTCTTCGGTGTAGGCCAGGCGGGAGTGATCGTCCAGCGCGGTGTGCAGGCAGGCGTATCCGGTCCCGTTGCGGCGGTCCTGGTTGGCCCGGCCGGCTGCCCGGCCGAGGACCTTGTGTCCGCCGCCGTCGGGGATGCGTCCGAGTTTCTTGACGTCGATATGGAGCAGTTCACCGGGCCGGGCACGTTCGTAACGGCGGACGGGTTCGCCGGTGGCCCGGTCACAGGCGGCCAGTGCGGGCAGGCCGCGGCGGACGAGGATGCGGTGGGCGGTGGAGGCGGCGATGTTGCAGCGGGCGGCCAGCCGCACCGGCCCGATGCGATGCTCGCGCCGCAGGCGCACGACCCGTTCCTCGACGGCATCCGATGTGCGGCCAGGCTGGTGGCGCGGGCGGCTGGAGCGGTCCTGCATCCCGGCGCACCCGTGCTTGCGGTAGCGGCTTGCCCAGCGTGCTGCGGTGGTGTGGCTCACCTGGAAGCGCTCCGCGGCCCGCCGTAGCGGCCATCCGTCCTCGACGACACACCTGGCCAGACGCAGCCTGCCGGTCGCGGTCAGCGGGGCATTACGGTGGAACAACGAGGGCCTCCTGGGCGTCGGTGCAGACTTCGCAATCCACACCGAACCCAGAGGCCCTCGCCTCGTTCAAGGACCACTCAAGGCGTGTCGCCTGTCACCAACGTCCCGGGACAGCACA
>NZ_JNXI01000074.1 GCF_000717055.1 Streptomyces iakyrus
TGCCGCTGCTGGTGGAGCGGGAGCGGGCGCTGTACGGCTCGTGGTACGAGTTCTTCCCGCGTTCGGAGGGCACGCGCGAGCAGCCGCACGGCACGTTCGCCACCGCGGCGCGCAGGCTCCCGGCGATCGCGGCGATGGGCTTCGACGTGGTCTACCTGCCGCCGATCCACCCCATCGGCACCACGTTCCGCAAGGGGAAGAACAACACCCTCTCCCCCGGCCCCGACGACGTCGGTGTGCCCTGGGCGATCGGCTCGCCCGAGGGCGGTCACGACGCGGTGCACCCCGATCTGGGCACGCTGGAGGACTTCGTCGCCTTCGTGCGGCGGGCGCGGGAGCTGGGCATGGAGGTGGCGCTGGACTTCGCGTTGCAGTGCTCGCCGGACCATCCCTGGGTGCACAAGCACCCGGAGTGGTTCCACCACCGCCCCGACGGCACCATCGCCTATGCGGAGAACCCGCCGAAGAAGTACCAGGACATCTACCCGATCGCCTTCGACGCCGACATGGACGGTCTGGTCGCCGAGACGGTGCGGGTGCTGCGGCACTGGATGGACGCCGGGGTGCGGATCTTCCGGGTGGACAATCCGCACACCAAGCCGGTGGTGTTCTGGGAGCGGGTGATCGGGGAGGTGAACCGCACCGACCCGGATGTGATCTTCCTGGCCGAGGCGTTCACGCGGCCGGCGATGATGCACACCCTGGCGCAGATCGGTTTCCAGCAGTCGTACACGTACTTCACGTGGCGCAACACCAAGCAGGAGCTGACCGAGTACCTCACGGAGCTGTCGGGTGAGGCCGCCTCCTACATGCGGCCGAACTTCTTCGCCAACACCCCCGACATCCTGCACGCCTACCTCCAGCACGGCGGCCGGCCCGCCTTCGAGGTCCGGGCCGTGCTCGCGGCGACCCTCTC
>NZ_JNXI01000075.1 GCF_000717055.1 Streptomyces iakyrus
GGTGCAGACTTCGCAATCCACACCGAACCCAGAGGCCCTCGCCTCGTTCAAGGACCACTCAAGGCGTGTCGCCTGTCACCAACGTCCCGGGACAGCACATCTAGGGCGGCGGCTACGAGCGCGGTGTGTTGCTTCAGCTCACCTCGTCGTGCGGCAACGGCGGAGATGGTCTTGTCCCGGGGGATCGCCATAATGGCGCGCCCGAGTTGGCGCGCGTTGTAGTCGATCGAGGCGTGTACTCCTCTCCGCCAGGAGCGAGGCAGGATGTCCCGTGCGCCGACGGACTGGACAAGGAGACCACACAACATCGCAAGCCTGAAAGAGCGACCGAGGACAATGCGTCCCGGCCGGGGCACGACGGCCGCTTTGATGACTACGTCGTGCACGTCGGCGGACAACAGCACCGTCATTCCGGCAAGCACCCAACTACCGCGGACGGCCAACTCCCGTAATTAAGGGTGTTCGTGGAGCTGGACGACGGGAGTGAGGAACTCAGCGAGCCAGTTCACTGCCCTGGGGGTGAGATCCGACAGCGAATCCGCAGCCGCCAGGAAGACCATCACTACCAGGCCGTAGGCAGGCACGCGACTGCGGACGAAGTGCAGGTAGGTCGAGCGGCGGATGGCCTCCCGCTGGCGGTGCCATGAGAGGTCGGTTGCTGGCAGGTACCTGGTCATTCCGGTCCGCCACGAGTCGGCTAAGAGGTCATCTCGATTGGTGGATCGAAGTGCCGGCGCCCCGGCGGACTGAGCCACTGGGTGCTGGTGCGACGATGCAGGGATGCGCGAGGTCAATG
>NZ_JNXI01000076.1 GCF_000717055.1 Streptomyces iakyrus
CTCGGGCGCAACAACAGGATCACGATCAACAACACATAGGGCAGCAAGTCGGCCCAGGAACTGAGATAGGTCTGCACCAGCATGTAGCAGAGGCCATAGACGACGCCGCCGAGCGCGGTGCCCAGCGGGTTGCCGAGCGAGCCGAGCACGACGATCGCAAACGACGTCACCGTCGCATCGGCGCCGAACGCCGGCGTCACCGAGCCGAACATGAAGGGCGCGAACACGCCGGCAACCGCCGCGATGCCGAGCCCGATCCCGAACGCCGCAGCCGAGACGCGATCGACATCGATGCCGGTCGCCAGGGCCTCGTCACGGCGCGACATCACCGCGCGGGTCAGGGTGCCGAGCCGCGTGTGGTAGAGATAGAGGTAGACGAGCCCGATCGCGACGAGGCTCGTGATCGCCGCGATCACCCACGGCGCGGGAAAGCCCTGGCCGAAGATCTGGATCGGCCCTGTCCCGCCCGTCTTGCCGCCGAACAGCTTGACCTTGATGGTCGAGAATACGGTGCCGAGCAGCCGGCTCTGGATCGAGCGTTCGCTGGTGCCGGCGAAGATCGTGGTCACCGCCTCGATCACCTGCGACAGGCCGAAGAACAGGATGATCGACAGCATTTCCGGATTGGCCGAGCCTTGCAGCCGCGGCACCAGCACCCAGTACAGCAGCACGCCCGCCAGCACGAAGACCACGAAGGCCAGCGGCACCGCGAACAGCGGGTCGATCCCGGCGATGCCGACCACGCC
>NZ_JNXI01000077.1 GCF_000717055.1 Streptomyces iakyrus
GGCACACGCATGGCGCTGGCTCAAAGGAAGGCCCCCAATCGCAACGAGGTTGCCGGCGTTCTCGAAGTCCTCGCCTCGCTCGATCTGGACGGCGCTCTTGTCACTGCCGACGCCTTGCATTGCCGGCCCGATGTCGCGCAAGCCATCCGCGACCGGAAGGGCCACTACGTTCTAGCCATCAAGAGCAATCGCGGCCGGCTCTTCAAGGCCGCCAAGGCGTTGCTCGACACCGCCCGACGGCCTGCGCGAGCAAGCCAGCGAAGAACCGCCGCCCACGATCGCATCGAGCGCCGGCAAGCCATCATCGTGCCGGCACCGCAATTGGCGAAGCAACATGGCTTCTCCGCTATCGTCGCGGTCGGCCGCATCGACAGCTGGCGCGCAACTGCCGGCAAGCCTGCCAAGCGGACGGCCCGATACTTTCTGGCTTCGCGGCGGCTGCCAGCCAAGAAGCTGCTCGACGTCGTCCGCGCCCACTGGAGCATCGAGAACAACCTGCACTGGGTTCTCGACGTTCTGTTCGACGAGGACGCTTGCCGCAGCCGCAAGGACCACGCCCCGGAGAACCTTGCCGTCATCCGCAAGCTCGCCATCAACGCCCTGCAAGCCACGCCAGGTCCAGCGCGGACCAGCCACAAAATGCTCCAGGCAAGATGGAGCAACGACTTCCTTCTCACCGTCCTGGCC
>NZ_JNXI01000078.1 GCF_000717055.1 Streptomyces iakyrus
GCCCTTCACCTGCCCGTACTGGATGGCGCTCGCGTACTGCTTGGGCAGGTACCGGGTGAGCGCATCCTCCGTCTCGTACAGGTGGTTGTCCGCGTCGAACAGTGGATACGGCGGCACGCGCGATGGCATGAGATCCTCCTTCGCAGAATGCGAGAATCCTATTCTCACTCTTGGTGGGCGGCAATATCCTTGCGGAGAACGAACTTCTGGACCTTGCCGCTGGCGGTCCGCGGGAAGTCGTCGACGACGTGCAGCTCCTCCGGCCACTTCTGCCGGGCCAGGCCCGCTGCGGCGAAGTGGGCGCGCAGGTCGTCGAGAGTGGGCTCGGGGTGCCCCGTCCGCAGTCGTACGACGGCTGCCGCGCGCTCCCCGAGGCGGGCGTCCGGTACGGCCACGACCGCGGCCTCGGCGACGGCCGGCAGGGCGAGGAGAACCTCCTCCACCTCCAGCGCGCCGATGTTCTCGCCACCGCGGATGATGATGTCCGCCTTGCGGTCGGTGATGGTCAGGTAGCCGTCCTCGTCGAACTCACCGATGTCGCCGGTGCGGTACCAGCCGTCCGCGTCGAAGGCCCGCTCGGTGAGGGCCGGGTCGGTGTAGCCGAGGCACAGGTCAGGGCC
>NZ_JNXI01000079.1 GCF_000717055.1 Streptomyces iakyrus
GCATAGACCGTGCTCTTCACCGCGACGGCCCCGATCCCTTGCAGGCGGCGCCAGACCTTCACCCGGAAGTAGGCGGGCTTGCTCGGCAACTGGTGGATCAGCAGCAGCCAGCGCTGCTCTGCCGAGGGGGCATCATTGCTCATGTCGTCACCGTATCATCAAAACTGTCAAAAGCAACACTTGTATCATTTTAAATTCGAGCGTAGCGTCCGCTGCCATCACGTATCCCGAACGAGGATGCCATGCATCGGATCATGCCCTTGCCCTTCAAGCCGCCGCGCCTTGACGGGCTCTCCGAGCGGCTTCTGGCGAGCCACTACGAGAACAATTACGGAGGCGCCGTGCGGCGCCTCAACGCCATCGAGCGCCGCCTCGACGAACTCGACTGGAGCCAGGCCCCGGTCTTCGACATCAATGGCCTCAAGCGGGAGGAACTCATTGCCGCCAACTCGGCGATCCTGCATGAGATCTATTTCGACGGCCTCGGCGGTAGCGGCGATGCTGCGGGCGACTTGGCGCTGGCATTGGAGCGCGACTTCGGCAGCGTCGCCGGCTGGCGCTCGAAGTTTGCGGCATGTGCCAAGGCGCAGGCAGGCGGCTCGGGCTGGAC
>NZ_JNXI01000080.1 GCF_000717055.1 Streptomyces iakyrus
GAGACGGGCCTTCCGTGGCGACCTCGCTTCGACGCCAAGACGCTCGCCCAGGAAGAACGGATGCTGCAATCAGCAGCATATATTCTGTGTGCGTATCTGACCGGCATGCGCGACTGCGAAGTTCAGGCAATGCAGCGTGGATGCCTTGCTATATCCCGCAGTGAAGATGGCCTGATCATGCGCCATCGCGTCCGGTCAGTTGCCTACAAAGGCAAATCGAGCCATGGCGAAGCAGCCGATTGGGTCACGATCGAGCCTGTCGCCAAAGCCATCGACGTGCTGGAACGCCTCTCGTTCCAGGCCGCATCGGCCCGCGGCCTCACGACACTCTGGCCGGTCCTGGCCGCTAAATCCGTGTGCAAGGATCACCTCTCTGCCGAGATAGTACGCCAGCTCAATCTTTATCGCGATCACCTCAATGAACTGTTCGGCACGATCAACGAGCCGGTTATTCCCAACAGTTCCGAAGGCAAGCCTTGGCGAATCACAACACGGCAATTTCGCCGAACGATTGCATGGCATATCGCCAACCGTCCCTTCGGTACGATCGCCGGCATGATCCAGTATAAG
>NZ_JNXI01000081.1 GCF_000717055.1 Streptomyces iakyrus
GCTGGTGATGTCGGACCGTATCGCGGTGATGCGCAACGGTCTGATCGAGCAGTTCGACACCCCCCGTGAGCTGTTCGAGCGGCCGAAGACGCCGTTCGTGGCGGACTTCCTCGGCGCGGCGAACTTCCTGCCCGGACGTATCGAGCAGCACACCGACGCCCACACCCTGGTCCGCCTCGACAACAGCGGTGGACTGATCAAGGCCCGTCGCCATGATCTCGCCTCCGGTACGCAGGTGAAGGCTGCTGTGCAGCCGGGCCGGCTGCGGGTGTGCGCAGCCGATGACGGTTTCTGTACCGGCACCGTCGAGACTGCCACCTACGTCGGCACGCTGGTGCGCGCGGGTGTGCGGATCGACGGTGGTGACGGGCCGCTGCTGCGCCTGGAGGTCCCCGCCGGCCGCGGACCGGTCGCCGGTGAGCGGGTCGGGATCAGTGCGGACCCCGAGGACGTCAACCTCTTCGCCGACGAACAGGCGGGGTGAGTCATGGCCGCCACCCTCACCGCGGGGGCTCCCGCTGGTTCGCGCAAGTTGCTGGCT
>NZ_JNXI01000082.1 GCF_000717055.1 Streptomyces iakyrus
GCTATCCAGGTGCACGCTGCGACGTCGAGAGTATGCAGTACTCATTCTCCTTCTCCGAGGAGCTGGACCAGGAGTGGAACTGGTCGGAGAAATACGCGCCGCAGGCCGAGATCCTTTCCTACGCCAACCACGTTGCCGATCGTTTCGACCTGCGCCGGGATATCGTGTTCGACACGCGTGTCACCGCGGCGACGTTCGACGAAGACGCCGGGTGCTGGCTGATCGAGACCAACCGCGGCAACAGGGTTTTGGCCAGATTCTGCATCATGGCGGTCGGCTGCCTGTCGGCACCGAACCGGCCAAACTTCAGGGGCATGAAGAACTTTCGCGGTCCGATCTACCACACCGGCGAATGGCCGCATGAAGGCGTCGACTTTACAGGATTGCGGGTCGGCGTGATCGGCACCGGCTCCTCGGCGATTCAGTCGATCCCAATCATCGCGCAGCAGGCGGCGCACCTCACGGTATTCCAGCGCACGGCGACGTGGTCCGTGCCGGCGCGCAACGAGAG
>NZ_JNXI01000083.1 GCF_000717055.1 Streptomyces iakyrus
CGATGGGGCAGTCAGTCGCGTCGCCGACGCCTTGCAGGCGCTGGGTATCCGCCCCGGCGACCGCATGATGATCGTGAGCGAGAATTCGATCCCGCTCGCCTGCCTGCTGCTGGCGGCGAGCCGGCTCGATGTCTGGTCGATCGTGGTCAATCCCCGACTGTCGCCCCGTGAGCTCGACCAGATCAGGGATCACAGCGGCGCCCGCCGCGTGTTGCTGACCGCCGAGGTGTCGCAGGAAGCTGCCGCCCATGCCGCGCGCTATGAGGCTGTCGTGCAGGATGTCGGCCCGCTCCACGGCGTCGCCGTCACCAGCTTGAACCTGGCAACGATTGCCGAGCCGGTCGAGGCCGATGGCGCCGACCAGGTCGCGGTCCTCATCTATACGTCCGGCACCACGGGCACGCCAAAAGGCGTGATGCTGACGCACCGCAATCTCCTGTTCAGCGCCCGGGGCACCGCGGGCTTCCGCAAGATGACGGCCGATGACGTGCAGTATTGCGT
>NZ_JNXI01000084.1 GCF_000717055.1 Streptomyces iakyrus
ACTCCGCGGCCGGTGGCGAGGGCCTCCTTGGCGATGTCGGTGGCGGCGGTGTAGCCGATGTGCGGGTTGAGGGCGGTGACCAGGCCGATGGAGTTCTCCACGCTCGCGCGCAGTGCCATGGTGTTGGCGGTGATGCCCGACACGCAGCGCTCGGCCAGGGTCAGGCACGCGCTCTGCAGATGCGTGATGGACTCCGACAGGGAGTGCAGGATGATCGGCTCGAAGGCGTTGAGCTGAAGCTGCCCGGCCTCGGCGGCCATGGTGATGGTGACGTCGTTGCCGATCACCTCGAAGGCGACCTGGTTGACCACCTCCGGGATCACCGGATTGACCTTGCCCGGCATGATCGACGAACCCGCCTGCACCGGCGGCAGATTGATCTCACCCAGACCCGCCCGCGGCCCCGACGACAGCAGCCGCAGGTCGTTGCAGCTCTTGGACAGCTTGACCGCGATGCGCTTGAGCACACCGGACATCTGCACGAACGCCCCGCAGTCCTGGCTTCCGCCAGCCGGGACCGGTCCTCGTCCAGCATGACGGCATAGGCCGAGAACTCCTGGCCCAGCGTCATCGGCACCGCGTCCTGCAACTGCGTGCGGCCCATCTTGAGCACATCGCGGAACTCGACGGCCTTGGCCGCGAACGTGTCCTGCAGAACCGCCATCGCTTTGAGCAGCCCGCGCACCGCGAACACCGTCGCGA
>NZ_JNXI01000085.1 GCF_000717055.1 Streptomyces iakyrus
ATCCTGAACTTTCCATCGAGCAGCGGCCAATTTCAAGACGAGGCCGTATCTGGTCTCAATTGGCGGGGTGGCCCACTCGCTAAGAGAGCGACTTAGCGCAATTTGCGCTCGGGTCTCATTCGTCTCGATGGAGAACTAAAAGCTCACCACAAGCCTTTAAAGGCGATCGGTGAGCTATGCGGCGGCAGAGCGAATGAGCCGCCCTACGCACCGCTTTCCCTCGGATGGGCACGGGACAGCCGCGGGACGATCGAGAGCTAAGTCAACCCGAACGCCCACTGCCCGGTCTGCGGATGTCCGGTCTACTTCTGCCACAGTCCGCGCCTTCGACGACTTGATCTGGCCGTGGCCGAAACACCCCAGCACCCACAGCGCGCCGATGGCGAGGTCATTCCGCTATCTGGCGCGCAGACGTCTTGTGCCGCCAGAAGCGCCGAGCAGAACAACCCGATAACGGCGATCAGTGCTGCCGCGCTCATTCCGTTCAGGGC
>NZ_JNXI01000086.1 GCF_000717055.1 Streptomyces iakyrus
GAGAATGGCAAGCCACAACGTCCCGTTCCGATCGATGACTTCTTCCTCTTGCCCGGCGACACGCCCGATGTTGAGCACCCGCTCACGTCCGGTGAGTTGATCGTCGCGGTCGAGATTCCGACCTCCGCCGCGCTGCGCCGCTCGCATTACCTCAAGGTGCGCGACCGCGAGTCGTACGAGTTTGCGGCCGCAAGCGCCGCTGTCGGCCTGGAACTCGAAGCGGACGGTCGCACCGTCCGTGACGTCAGGATCGCGCTCGGCGGTATCGCCACGAAGCCGTGGCGGGCTCGTGCCGTCGAAGCGGCGCTTGTCGGACGTACTTTCGACGAAGCGACTGTGCGGGCTGCAAGTCGCCTGGCCACCGAGGGTGCCGTCGACCATGGCGAAAGCCGCTTCAAGATCGAATTGGCTCACCGCGTCGTCGCGCGTGCGCTACTGACCGTTGGAGGGATCGCCTGATGGCTGTCAACGAGTCTGAATC
>NZ_JNXI01000087.1 GCF_000717055.1 Streptomyces iakyrus
CCAATGAGCACATGCCACTGGTCCACGGGGAGCTGGCTGGTGACGATGGTGGAACGATGACCATAGCGATCTTCGAGGATTTCCAGGAGGTCGTGACGGGCACCAGCGTCGAGCGGCTCGAGCCCCCAGTCATCGAGGATCAGCAGATCGACACGGCCGAGCCCGCGCAATAGGCGCGGATGGCGACCGTCGCCGCGCGCGAGAGCGAGGTCATCGAACAGCCGCGGAACACGTTGATAGAGCACGGAGCGATTGTCACGGCAGGCCTTGTGGCCGAGCGCCGAGGCGAGCCAGCTCTTGCCGACGCCGGCCGGGCCGCAGATCAGCAGGTTGGCATGGTCATCGATCCAGCGGCCCTCGACAAGCTTGGCGAACAGCGGGCGGTCGAGGCCGCGCGGGGTGCGGTAGTCGATGTCCTCGACGCACGCTTGCTGACGCAGCTTCGCATAGCGCAGGCGGGTGGCGAGCCGCTTATCGT
>NZ_JNXI01000088.1 GCF_000717055.1 Streptomyces iakyrus
TGTTCGCCGCGCCAGCGGTGGCCACCTTGGCGGCCGTTGCTGTCTCTGCGCCTGCGCTTGCGCAGACGGTCGATTCGATCACGGTGGAGGGGAACCGTCGCGTCGAACTCGAAACCATCCGCTCCTATTTCCATCCCGGACCGGGCGGTCGGCTGGGCCAGGCCCAGATCGACGATGGCCTGAAGGCGCTGATCGAGACCGGCCTGTTCCAGGACGTCCATATCGATCAGCGGGGCGGGCGCCTCGTCGTGGTCGTGGTCGAGAACCCGGTGATCGGTCGCGTTGCCTTCGAAGGCAACAAGAAGGTCAAGGACGAGCAGCTCACCGCCGAAGTCCAGTCCAAGCCGCGCGGCACCTTCTCGCGTCCGATGGTGCAGTCCGATGCCCTACGCATCGCCGAAATCTACCGCCGCTCCGGCCGCTACGACGTGCGGGTCAATCCGCAGATCATCGAGCAGCCGAATAAC
>NZ_JNXI01000089.1 GCF_000717055.1 Streptomyces iakyrus
CCGGTATCGACCTCACCCCGCCGCGCCTCGGCGATGCCTGCCTGGTGTTGATCGACATCCAGAACGAATATCTCGCAGGTCCCTTGGCCCTGCCCGACGCCAGCCCGGCGATTGCGCGCGCCACCGCATTGCTCGGTCGCGCACGGGAAAGCGGCGCCAAGATCATCCACATCGCGCACAAGGGAGCGCCGGGCAGCCTGTTCGATCGCGACGCGGAGCGCGGCGCGATCGTGGCGCAGCTCGAGCCGCGGCCCGGCGAGATCGTGATCGAGAAGCAATTGCCGAACGCCTTCGCCGGCACCGAGCTCAATGTGCAGCTGGCCGCGACCGGCCGCAAGGAGTTGGTGCTCGCCGGCTTCATGACCCATATGTGCGTGAGCTCGACCGCGCGCGCCGCGCTCGATCTCGGCTTCCGCACCACGATCGACGCCGAGAGCTGCGCCACCCGCGACCTGCCCGACGGC
>NZ_JNXI01000090.1 GCF_000717055.1 Streptomyces iakyrus
GATCATAGGGACGTGTGCATCAAGGCCGTCAGCCGATCGGCGCTCTTGAATGGTGATGTTCAAAGCCGGCGCTACGTTGTCCACAAGTTGTTCAACCTTCCCCCGGACCCCCATCCGGGGAGCCAGCATCAACGAAGGAGTTCAACTTGCCCGGCGCTATCCAGGCCGGCCGTCGCCAGCTATGTGGGAACGCTACGGCCGGCGGTGAGCACCGCAAAGCCGTCCGCCCGCTACGGCGCTATTGGATGGCGCGCGTGCGGACGGCTTTGCTCCACCGAGCTCACCACACGTGGGGACAAGACCTACCGCCTCCGTCAGTCCTGTTGCATCGACGTAAGCAAGACGCTGAGAGTCGGTGCAGACTGTCAAGATAAGGCGACCAGCTCTTCGCGCGCGTATGATTTTGAGCCGAACGAACCGGTGTGGTCGCGGTTGAGGCGGGATGCCTGGCCGGTCCAATG
>NZ_JNXI01000091.1 GCF_000717055.1 Streptomyces iakyrus
GCGTGTACGGCGAGACGGTCGGCGGCATCAGCCTGTCCGGTCCCGCAGTGACGGTGGCCAGCGGTGCGCTGCTCGATCTCTCCGGCGGTGGCCAGCTGCTCGGCGCCGGCTTCATCAGCGGCCGCGGCGGCTCGGTCGATGTGCTGCTCAATCCGCTGGCCGCCGCCAATCCGGGCAACAGCTACAGCAACCTGAAGAACCAGGTGTTCGCGATCGTCCCGAGCGCGAATCCGGATTATGCGCCGATCGTGCCGGCAAGCCAGGGTGCGGCGCCGTCGATCGGGCAGCGCATCACGGTCGGTGGCGGCGTGCCCGGCCTTGCGGCGGGAACCTACACGCTGATGCCGGCCTCGTATGCGCTGCTGCCCGGCGCGTTCCGCGTCGAACTCGGTGCGCAGACCCAGACCGGAGGCCGTACGGTCGCACTGCCGAACGGCTCCTACGTGACGACTGCCTATGGC
>NZ_JNXI01000092.1 GCF_000717055.1 Streptomyces iakyrus
CCCCGCTGTTCACCCCGGACGCCGCGCCGGGCGGCCGCCTCGCCGCCGAGCTCGAGGCCGAATTCCAGCGGCTCGGCCCGGAGAATGTCGCGGCCTTCATCGCCGAGCCCGTGGTCGGCGCCACTGCCGGCTGCGTGCCGGCACCGGAGGGATACTTCAAGGCGGTGCGCGAGATCTGCAACCGCCACGGCGCGCTCCTGATCCTTGACGAGGTGATGTGCGGCATGGGCCGCACCGGCACGCTGCATGCGTGGGAGCAGGAAGGCATCGCACCCGACATCCAGGCGGTCGCCAAGGGGCTCGGCGGCGGCTATCAGCCGATCGGCGCGATGCTTGCGAGCGGCAGCATCGTCGACACCGTGCGCAACGGCTCCGGCGCGTTCCAGCACGGTCACACCTATCTGGCGCATCCGCTCGCCTGCGCCGCCGCGCTCGAAGTGCAGAAGGTCATCAGC
>NZ_JNXI01000093.1 GCF_000717055.1 Streptomyces iakyrus
CAAGACGAACGACTGGGGTTCCGGTTTCACGGTGGACCTGACCCTCACCAACCGCGGCACGGACGTCATCGACGGCTGGACGCTGACCTACGCCTACTCCGGCAACCAGAAGCTGGGCAACGGCTGGAACGGCACCTGGTCGCAGTCCGGCCAGAACATCAGCGTGAAGAACGCCGGCCACAACGGGCGGGTCGCGGCGGGCGCCGCCGTCTCGACCGGCGCGCAGTTCTCCTACAGCGGCTCCAACACCGCGCCGACGTCGTTCTCCGTCAACGGCACGCCCTGCACCGGCGCGCACCAGCCGCCGATCGCCGTGCTGACCAGCCCGAGCGCGGGCGCCGTGTACACCCAGGGGCAGGCGGTGCCGCTGGCGGCCACCGCCGCCGCCGCGGACAACGCCACGATCAGCAAGGTGGAGTTCTACGACGACACCAGGCTGCTGGGCACGGACACC
>NZ_JNXI01000094.1 GCF_000717055.1 Streptomyces iakyrus
ACCGGGGGATCGGCGGCCAAGGGCCCGGGCAGCGATGATGACGGCACGCTGGCGACGCAATGGTTCATCGTCTCGGACATGGGCTTGTCGGCCTTCTCCGGCAATGACGGTATCCACGTGTTCGTCAACTCGCTGGCCTCGACTGAAGCGGTCGCCAATGCGGAAGTGAAGCTGGTCGCCCGCAACAACGAGATCCTGGCCACCCGCAAGACCGACGCCGCCGGCCACGTGCTGTTCGAGCAGGGCCTGGCACGCGGCGAGGGCGGGCTGTCGCCGGCGCTGCTCACGGTGACAGGCGAAAAATCCGACTACGCCTTCCTGAGCCTGAAGACCAATGCCTTCGACCTCACCGACCGCGGCGTCGCGGGCCGGGCGATCCCCGCCGGCGCCGACGCCTTCGTCTATGCCGAGCGCGGCGTCTATCGTTCCAACGAGACCGTTTATTTGACGG
>NZ_JNXI01000095.1 GCF_000717055.1 Streptomyces iakyrus
GCACCGTCACGTCGAGTGCGGTGGTCGGCTCGTCGGCGATCAGAAGATCCGGATCGCAGGCAAGGGCGATGGCGATCATGACGCGCTGGCGCATGCCGCCGGAAAGCTGGTGCGGGTAATCCTTCACCCGCCGCTCCGGCGCGGGGACGCGGACATTCGCCAGCGCCTCGACCGCTGCGACATGGCTGCCGCCGTCAGCGAGATCGATGCGCAGGTCCTGGACTTCGATCAGCGGAGCCGTGGTCATGCACGCCGGCTCCGCGACTGGGGATCGAGCACGTCACGCAAGCCGTCGCCAAGCAAATTGAGGCCGAGCACCGTCAGGAAGATCGCAAGCCCGGGGAAGACCGACAGCCAGGGCGCCGTGGTGATCTGGTCGCGGGCCTCCGACAGCATGCTGCCCCAGCTTGGATAGGGCGGACGGATGCCGAGGCCGAGGAACGA
>NZ_JNXI01000096.1 GCF_000717055.1 Streptomyces iakyrus
CCCATCCGACACCGCCAGTGTGCCGGCGCATCTGGAACGGCTGGCCGGCCGGGCCCGTGGCTATGCCGAGGCCGCCAGTTCGCAGAACACACGCAGAGCCTATGCGAGCGACTGGACGCATTTCTGCAGCTGGTGTCGGCGCCAAGGCCTCGAAGTCGCTCCGCCCTCGCCGCAGGTGGTCGGGATCTACATAACCGCCTGCGCCACTGGCGCGGCGATCGCGGGCGGCAAAGCAAATTCCGTAGCCACGATTGAGCGGCGTCTATCGGCGTTGAGCTGGCACTACACCCAGCGCGGCACGCCGCTCGATCGCAAGGACCGCCACATCGCCACAGTGATGGCCGGCATCCGCAATACCCATGGCGCACCGCCGCGCCGGAAGGAAGCCGTGCTGGGCGACGACGTCGTTGCCATGCTCGAGAC
>NZ_JNXI01000097.1 GCF_000717055.1 Streptomyces iakyrus
GCACGAACAGTTCCGTGCCGTCCTTGGCGGTCGCATAAAGCGGTTGGCTCACCATCATCTATCTCCCTGTGCGGATCGATCGGCGCCATCGCCGCCGATGCACCGACCATCGCAGAGGGAGTTCGCTCGCGCGATTACGCTTCAGGTAATCACGCGCGTGACGTCAGGCTGTCTGAAGCGGAAACGCTCTCACCATTGATACCGCACCACGCCCTTGCCGGCGTAGCTCGAGGTGACGTTGGAGAACTCGCCCTCGAACGTCGCCGCCGCCGACCAGCCGTTTCGCCAGTTCATCTCGACCGAGGCCGTGGTCAGCGCGGAGTCGCTGGCTTGCGCTGCGCCGTTGACGACGAAGCTTGCGCCGGGCAGCGCCTGGAAGGTCGCGGCGATCGACCGGTCCGGATCATGAT
>NZ_JNXI01000098.1 GCF_000717055.1 Streptomyces iakyrus
ATTCTGGAGCGATCAAACCTTGCTCGAGTTTTTTTCGAGGCATGCCAGAAACGATCCAGGGCGGCTCGCGGTTGTTGGCTACGAAGCTGCGTCCAACCGACGTACGGCGCTGACATACGGCGAACTGCAGCAAGCTGCCGAGCGAACCGCGGCTAATTTGTTGCGGCTTGGTGTCAAGCCTGGCGAAGTGGTGTCGTATCAGTTGCCGAATTGGTGGCAATTCATGGCTCTTCACCTCGCACTGCTGCGGATCGGCGCGGTCACAAATCCCATCATGCCGATTTTCCGCGATCGCGAAATGGAATTCATGCTGACCTTGGCCGAGACGCGCGTGCTGATCGTTCCACAGCGATTTCGCGATTTCGATCACGCCGCAATGGCGGACCGCCTCAAGGCCAAGGTGCCCAC
>NZ_JNXI01000099.1 GCF_000717055.1 Streptomyces iakyrus
CGCTCGCGCGGCGCCACGCCGTGCTTTTCGTTTGCGCTGCACTCAGCCTTGCAACTCCTGCCTTCGCTCAAGACAAGAACGTCAAGATCGGCGTGCTGAACGACATGTCGGGCCTCTATGCCGACATCGGCGGCCCGAACTCGGTGGCTGCGGCCAACATGGCGGTGGAGGATTCCGGCCTCCGCGCCAAGGGCTGGAAGATCGAGGTGGTCAGCGGCGATCACCAGAACAAGCCCGACGTCGCGACCGGCATCGTGCGCAACTGGATCGACAACAAGGGTGTCGACGTGATCGCCGAAGGCGTCAATTCCGCGGTGGCGCTCGCGATCCAGACCGTCACGCGCGAACGCAAGAAGCTGTTTTTGATCTCGGGCTCCGGTTCATCCGATCTCACCGGCAAGCAATG
>NZ_JNXI01000100.1 GCF_000717055.1 Streptomyces iakyrus
ATGCCGCTCTATGCCGTGCTGGTGCGCGAGTTCTTCGGCGCGCGCATCATGGGCACGGTGTTCGGCGCGGTGTCGGCGTTCGCGAGCCTCGGCATGGCGCTCGGGCCGTGGGCCGGCGGCTACGTGTTCGACACGTTCCATGGCTATACGTGGCTGCACGCCGGTTCCTTCGCGATCGGCCTCGCCGCGGTCGCGGTGGCGCTGAGCTTTCCGACCAGGCGCCAGCCGTCGCTCGATCTCGGCCGCGCTGCCGCCTGAGCGCGGATGCGTCAGCCGCGCTCGCGCGTCGGTGATGGATAGCCGGCCTGCATCGGCGCCGTCCCGCCTTGCCCTCCCCTGCCGGATGGGTCACCATCGCGCGCCCTCAACAAGAATGTCAGAACGGGCCGAGGACACGCATGAAC
>NZ_JNXI01000101.1 GCF_000717055.1 Streptomyces iakyrus
TCCGGCTCGTCTGCGGTGCGGGACGATCAGGCCGGTCCCCAGGTAGGCGCCGTCCGCGATCACCGTCGTGCCTGCCGCCACCGCGGGCAGGTCCGACTCCGGCCAGACATGCGCATCTGCCTTGTTCCCGGGCGTCGGCCGGGCGGATGCCACCACCAGGCGGGTGTCGGCATCGATGATGACCTGCACATTCGCCGAGAACCGGTAGTTGCGCGAGGGGGCGCCGACCTTCCGGTCACGAACCGGGACCAAGGGGCCGTCCACGATCCATAACCGGTCGGTGCCCGCCACCGGCCTCGGCGCGGGCTCCAGCGCAAGCAGCGGTCGCAGGCGCTGGATGACCCGGCAGACGGTGGCAGGTGAGCAGCCGAAGAGCGGGGCGAGCTGCCGCATGGTGAGGTTC
>NZ_JNXI01000102.1 GCF_000717055.1 Streptomyces iakyrus
TCCGGCTCGTCTGCGGTGCGGGACGATCAGGCCGGTCCCCAGGTAGGCGCCGTCCGCGATCACCGTCGTGCCTGCCGCCACCGCGGGCAGGTCCGACTCGCGCCAGACGTGTGCGTCTGCCTTGTTCCCGGGTGCCGGCCGGGCGGATGCCACCACCAGGCGGGTGTCGGCATCGATGATGACCTGCACATTCGCCGAGAACCGGTAGTTGCGTGAGGAGGCCGCGACCTTCCGGTCACGGACCGGGATCAAGGTGCCGTCCACGATCCATAACCGGTCGGCGCCCGGCACCGGCCTGGGCGCCGGCTCCAGCGCAAGCAGCGGTCGCAGGCGCTGGATGACCCGGCAGACGGTGGCAGGTGAGCAGCCGAAGAGCGGGGCGAGCTGCCGCATGGTGAGGTTC
>NZ_JNXI01000103.1 GCF_000717055.1 Streptomyces iakyrus
GCAGCGGGCCACTGATATGCCTTCACGGTGCAGTTGCCGCCAGACCTTTCGGACCCCGTAGACGCTGTAGTTGTCCGTGTGGACACGGCTGATCTGCGTCTTCAGATCGGCGTCGCGGACTGCCCGGACGCTGGGGGTGCGGCTCTTCGCCGCGTAGTAGGTGCTCGTCGCGATCTCGAGTCCGTGGCTGGTCAGGACTCGGCAGACCGGCTCGACTCCGAACACCTGGCGGTGTGCGTCGATGAACGCTACGAGCGCTTCGACGGCCGGTCGAGCTCGGCCGCGAAGAAAGCCGAGGCCGCCTTGAGGATCTCATTGGCCCGTCGCAGTTCGGCGTTCTCGGCCTTGAGCCGCTTGATCTCCGCGGCCTCCTCGGAGGTGACGCCGGGCCGCTGGCC
>NZ_JNXI01000104.1 GCF_000717055.1 Streptomyces iakyrus
GCGAGGGCCGTTCGTCGAGCACACGCTTGATCAGGCCGAACACCGGCACATGGTTGACGAGATGCTCGGCGAACAACTTCTTGCGCGCGGCGCGATCAACGGCTCGCTGCCGTGACCCCGGGGACCAGCGGCGGCGTGCTGCGCGTTGCCGCCTGCAATGCGCATTCGACGAACCGGCGCGGCAACAGCGAGGCATTCGAGCGCATCGCCACCAGCATGCGGCTTTCGGCATCAGGCGTATCGAGCGTCTTGGCGACGACGTTCATGACGCCGGCCTGCTGGTAGCAGGACGGCAGGATCGAAAGCCCGATCCCGGCCGCGACCAGACTGAGCACGGTGCGCAGCTCATGCGCCTCCTGCACGATGCGCGGCGCAAAGCCCGCCCGCC
>NZ_JNXI01000105.1 GCF_000717055.1 Streptomyces iakyrus
GCCGATAATCCAGGCGGCCCAAGCGAGGCTGTCAGGCGGGTGCGGGTTTCTCAGCCGCTTGCTTTGGGCTTCGAGGTTGCGATTGAGGGCGGCAAGTGTAGCGACTTCCCCAGCATTGAAGGCAATTCGGACAGACTGGTTGTCGCGACCATCGCGCGCCTGCACAAGCTGAAGGGAGATGACTGCCGCCTTGGCCGCGATCGCGACCAGCTTGAGAAGCCGCTCGGCGGTCCCGATCTGACTGTCTTCGAGCTTGAGGCCTTGTGTCTTCAAGATGCGGAAGAACTGCTCGATCAGCCACCGCCGCTTGTACCATTCGATAATGCGCCAGGCCTCTTCTGCATTCGTCACCGGATGCGTGGTGAGCAGCCGCCAGTGCAGCGGCTC
>NZ_JNXI01000106.1 GCF_000717055.1 Streptomyces iakyrus
CACCTACCACAGGTTCAATCCGAACATTTGTCGCGGATGCTAGGCGGGCAGGGCGTTGGTCTTGAGCGGCTACTCACGGACATCGGTGACGCTGCGTCGTCAAAAACCGGAGCCCGACATGAAGCCTCGTGCAGGCTCCTGTGGGAGTCGCGGCCTGTCGGCGGTCTTCATCCTGCTGTTGCTCGTAACGCCGGCGGGCGCGCAGAACGCGAAGCAAAGGGGCAGCTACCTGCGCAATATCGAGCTGTGCAGCGGTCTCGATCACACGCCGGCCGACGCGCGCATCGGTGCGTGCACGGCGCTGATCGATGCAGGCGAGGACATGACACAGGCCGGCCTCGCGATCGCCTACAACAACCGCGGCAACGCCTACGCCACC
>NZ_JNXI01000107.1 GCF_000717055.1 Streptomyces iakyrus
GTCGGCGGCGATCTCGGCATCCGGGCGATACAGCTCGCCCGCCAGCATCTTTTGCTTTTCAGTCTTGTTCAATCAATCGTTCCGAGTCTTGGAAACGCGTCCGGCGCGGCGGCGAGGTACGCGCGCGCCTTGGCGCTGTCGTCATCCATCTGGCGTATCAACGCCTCGATGGTGTCGAATTTCAGCTCTTCGCGAATGAAACCGATGAATGCGACATCGAGGACCGGGTCGTACAGGTCGCCCTTGAAGTCGAACAGGAACACTTCGAGCAGCGGCGCGCCGTTGTCGAAGGTCGGCCGGCGCCCGAAGCTTGCGACGCCGTCGAACCGCTGCGCGCCCTTGCCGATCCGCACCGCATAGATGCCGTGCTTCAGGC
>NZ_JNXI01000108.1 GCF_000717055.1 Streptomyces iakyrus
AGCTACGCGTGCATACGTCGCACGTGACGCGGGTGACTATGTGACGTGCGTGATCTGAACTCACTTTCACAGCCACATCGTTGAACGTGGTCGAATCGACAGACACCCACCATCCAGTCAGCTCGGTACCGCTTGTGACATATATACAATATCAGATGCGTACACGATCCGGTACGATGACGACATTAACTCGATCGGTATTGCAATGAATTCGCCTCACCGCTTTTTCTTGTTACCAGCAATCGGTCTTGCCGTCGTACTGACGGCCCATCCCGCTCAGGCGCAAAGTCGCGTCGGCGAAGCGGCGATGGTGAAGAACGAAGTTCTCCGCGTCGCGGCTGCAACCACGCCGATCAATGTCGGCGATGCGCTGCTG
>NZ_JNXI01000109.1 GCF_000717055.1 Streptomyces iakyrus
AGGCCGCGACGACCGATTTTTGGGACATTCTTCCACGTTACAAAGGCAAGTTACTGTTGGCCTACGGCTCGCGATTTAGCACTGTAAGTGATGTCGATGCGAAGAAGATTGTCGAACTTGCACCTCAAACTCGCGTATTCAATTTTCCGGAGAATAGCCATTTTCTTCCAATGGAACGGCCAGAAGCACTATCTCGGCTGATTATGAGTGAGTTTGATAATTCCTAGCGTGGCTATCGCCGCGGATCGATTGAGCGATTTTACTGTTGCGCCGGCGCGACGATTGCCATGAGGCCGCCCAACGTGATTGCGCGCGACTGGATCGTGGCGCCAAGCATCGGTTGTTAAGCGGAAAACATGCGGCGCCATTCCATTG
>NZ_JNXI01000110.1 GCF_000717055.1 Streptomyces iakyrus
ATCATGCCGAGATCGGCCTCGCCGGAGGAAATCGCGGCCAGCGCGTCCTCGAAGGTCGGGCAGGGCATCGGCTCGGCGTCGGGATAGGCCTCGGCGATCGCGATGTGGGAATTAGCGCCAGGCTCGCCCTGGAACGCGATTTTCAGCTTTTTGTTCATGCGGGGCTTTTTATCAGTGGCTCAGGCTTTTGCCAGTATTCTGCGGGCAGTTTCGAGGTCGGCCGGGGTGTCGACCCCACGTGGGACGGTGTCGACGATCGTGACGTCGATCCGCATCCCGGCCTCCAGCGCACGCAATTGCTCGAGCTTCTCCTGCTGCTCCAGCGGCGAGGGCGGCAGCGCCACGAACCGCTCCAGCGCGGCACGGCGGTAGGC
>NZ_JNXI01000111.1 GCF_000717055.1 Streptomyces iakyrus
GGCCGAAGCTGAGCCAGTGCACACGCTCGGCCGGGCCCGTGCGCTCGGCGATCCGCTCGGCCTCGGCCAGGTGGCCATCGGCTGTGTCGCCGTCCTTGTCGCGGCCGGCCAGCACTGCGGCGCCGAGGTGCATCTGCCCGGTGAGGACGTCCCTTTCCCGGCCGCGGTCTGCCTGCTGCAGAGTGGTCATGCCGAGCTGCACGAGCCGCTTGCCCGTGCGGTAGTCACTCGCACGGAGGTAGGCCAGTGCCCGCAGGTACTGCCGCATGCCGCTCAGGATCGGGTCCGACGCCCGGTGTGCCGCCCACTCCAGACGGTCCAGGGCGATCGCGGAAAGGTCTATGAACCCGAGCTTCGTGGCGACGTCGTAGGC
>NZ_JNXI01000112.1 GCF_000717055.1 Streptomyces iakyrus
GGTGTGCTCCGTCCTGCACCGCAAAAGCGCTCGGGATGCGGAACGGATCGAAGCCATGGAGATTACGCCCAGTCGGCAGGATCGCCGGCGTGCGCAGAAGATCGCCGCCGGGTGCTGGACGCACGAATTTGCCGTCCAGCGCATGCAGGATCGCGGGCAGTTCATGATCCTGCTGGAGGATGCGATCGATGCCGGCCAATTCCGTGTAAAGCGACAGCGCAGCGTCGTTTTTCGCGGCCAGTCCTTCGGGCGTCTCGCCCTTCACCAGCGCTTCGAGGATCGATCTGTCCAGACGCGCGCCGTGCGAAGCATCGGCAACCGCCTGCAGCATCTCGACCCGCTGTTCGACCGACGGCGTCTCACCAACGA
>NZ_JNXI01000113.1 GCF_000717055.1 Streptomyces iakyrus
GCCGGCTGACGAGGTGGAAGAGGAGTTGGCCGCCCGCCTGCGCGAAGGGCAGATAGCCGAGTTCGTCGAGAACGACGAAGTCCATCCGGGTGAGATAATCGGCGATGCGCCCCTGGCGTCCGGCGCGCGTTTCCGCCTCGAGCCGATTGACGAGATCGACCGTGTTGAAGAAGCGCCCGCGCAGGCCGGCGCGAATGCAGCTTCTGGCGATGGCGATGGCGAGATGCGTCTTCCCGGTTCCCGTGCCGCCGACCAGGACGATATTGCGCTGCTGGGCGACGAAGCCGCCGCTGGAAAGATCGCGCGCCAGCGTCTCGTTGACGGTGGCGCCGTCGAAGTCGAAGTCGTCGATGTCCTTCGCC
>NZ_JNXI01000114.1 GCF_000717055.1 Streptomyces iakyrus
ATGATGATCAGCGTGTTGCGGAAGTCGACGGTGCGGCCTTGGCGATCGGTCAGCCGGCCGTCGTCGAGCACCTGCAAAAGGACGTTGAAGATGTCAGGATGCGCCTTCTCGATCTCGTCAAACAGCACGACCTGATAAGGCCGGCGCCGCACCGCTTCGGTGAGCGCGCCGCCCTCGTCGTAACCGACATAGCCCGGAGGCGCGCCGATCAACCGCGAGACCGAATGCTTCTCCATGTATTCGGACATGTCGAGGCGGACCATCGCAGTCTCGTCGTCGAACAGGTACTCCGCAAGAGCTTTCGTCAGCTCGGTCTTGCCGACGCCGGTTGGCCCCAGGAACATGAACGAGCCCATCGG
>NZ_JNXI01000115.1 GCF_000717055.1 Streptomyces iakyrus
GTGGAAAATCGCACGGTCGTGTTCGTCCGAAACGGCGAGAAATTCGAGGCCCGCGACGTCGAGGTTGGCGACCGTGATCCGCAGATCGTCGAAATCCTTTTTGGCGTTCTCGATGGCGATGTCTACGCGGCGCAGAACAGCTTCATCGTGAAGGCGGAGATGACCAAGGGAGCGGGCGGAGATGAGCATTGACAGCAGCAAGACGTTGATTACCGCGTTGATCAGGCCTCACATGGAAGGCCACGTCGTTCGCGCGCTCCATGACCTTCCGGATTTTCCCGGCTTCACCTTCGACGAGGTGCGGGGGCAAGGAAGGGGACGCGGACAAGGGGGCAGCTATGTCTCGACCGATACGG
>NZ_JNXI01000116.1 GCF_000717055.1 Streptomyces iakyrus
CGTCACCATCGACGTTCCTGCCGACACGCCGAACGCACGGACCGCGCAGGAATCGCTGCGCGAGATCCAGGCGACCTTTACCGCCGCCGGCGTGCCGCCGCGCGGAATCCTCGTGCGGAAATACCATCCCGAGGATCCGCGGCAGATGCCCGCGATCCGCGTGAACTACCCGAAGATGAAAGCGGTCGCCGGTCCGTGCGGTCTCTGGCCGGAGGATCTCGGCCCGTCGATCCACAACGGGTCCTATATCGAGAACAAGCAGTATTACAATTTCGGCTGCGCCAATCAGCGCAACCTCGCAGCCATGATCGAAGACCCGACCGACCTCGTCCAGCCGCGCGCGGAGACCCCTGCCT
>NZ_JNXI01000117.1 GCF_000717055.1 Streptomyces iakyrus
CCTCATCCTTCAGCGCAACGCCGATCGAACGCTTGAACGCGTCGGGCCAGCGTGCGCCGCCCTTGTTGAGCAGGGTTGCGGCCTCCGCCCAGTCGACTGCTTCGGCGATGCCCGGCGCCTTGCTCAGCGGCTCGCGGCGCAGCCGGCCGACCGCGGCGACCACGGCGCGAGCTGTGGCTTCGGCGACGCTGGAGGCCCGCATCATCACGATCCGCGCCTCGCGCTCGGCGTTCGGATAGTCGATCCAGTGATACACACAACGCCGCCGCAGCGCTTCGTGCAGATCGCGGGTCCGGTTCGAGGTCAGCACCACCACAGGATGCTCGGCGGCGCGGATCGTGCCGCGTTCCGGGAT
>NZ_JNXI01000118.1 GCF_000717055.1 Streptomyces iakyrus
TTGTCGCGGCGGAAGCCCCCACGGTCTCCGCCGCGGCTCCCGCGCTGACCGCCGCGGTCGTTCCGGTCGCTCCGGTCCCCCTCCCGTCGCCGCTGGTCGCGCTCCGGTCGGTCGTCGGGAGAGTTGGTGGACATGGTGACTCCTGTCTTCGGTACCGCAAGTCATTCTCGCGCAGCCGGGTGCCCAGCGCGCAGTGCAAAAACAAAAAGGACCCTTGGTCCCAGCTGAACGCTGGGACCAAGGGTCCTTCCAAAGATTGTTCGGCGGCGTCCTACTCTCCCACAGGGTCCCCCCTGCAGTACCATCGGCGCTGTAAGGCTTAGCTTCCGGGTTCGGAATGTAACCGGGCGTTT
>NZ_JNXI01000119.1 GCF_000717055.1 Streptomyces iakyrus
GCTTCGACGCCATTGACCGTGATGCCGTCGCGGGCCAGCTCGAAAGCGGCACCGCGGATAAACGCGTTGACGCCGGCCTTCGCCGCCGAGTAATGGGCGCCGCCGCCCATCGTGACGCGCGCCGATACCGAGGACGTAACGAGGATGCGTCCAAAACCGTTGGCGCGCATGTGCGGAATTGCGGCCTGGGCGAGCCAGATGCCGGCGCTCAGGTTGAGCCTCAGTGTCTCGTCGAGCTTGGCCTCATCGAGTTCGTCCAGCGAGGCCCACGGACAGCCGCCGGCATTGTGCACGACGATATCGAGCCGGCCGTATCTGGCGGCGATATCGTCGACCATTGCACGCAGGCTGC
>NZ_JNXI01000120.1 GCF_000717055.1 Streptomyces iakyrus
TGTCGAGACAGAGCGCGTGACGATGACCATGGCATCGACGCCGTTTCTGGCGGATTTGACTGCGGAGGCGGAGCGGCGGCCTGAAGCGCTGCGTTCACTGCGCACTTTCGTATCGGCAGGCGCCCCAATTCCCCGTGTTTTAGTGCGCCAGGCCACACAGAATCTTGGTGCGCACATCGTCTCGGGATGGGGGATGACGGAAAACGGGCTGGTGACGACCACCAAGCTCGACGATCCACCGGAAAAAGTCTTCGAGACCGACGGTTGCCCAAGCCAGGGTATGGAAGTCAGGATCGTCGATGGCGGGGGCAAAGTCCTGCCTCACGATGAAGAAGGGCGCCTACAAGCG
>NZ_JNXI01000121.1 GCF_000717055.1 Streptomyces iakyrus
ATATCGACGAAGGCATTGGCCATGCCGTGGAGGCCGATGGCGTTGAGGCGGTCGAGGGTCGGATGGGTGAGCAAGGGATGGTCTCCTAGTTGTAGTAGCGCGGTCCGCGGATGTTGGCATGCAGGATCGGCGCATCGTCCGCGGAGCGCTGATGAGCGGGACGCCGATCGAGATTGTTGGCGAGGATCGATTTGACCGAGCCGTAGGTGCGCGCGCCGATGTCGATCGCCCGCGCAGCCGCGGCGTCCAGCCGTCCGCGCCCATAGGAGCCGGCGAGCCTGAGGATGCCGAGGCAGGCGCGGAAGCCTTGCTCGGGGTGCGAGCGCTCGTCGAGAATGAGGTCGCACAA
>NZ_JNXI01000122.1 GCF_000717055.1 Streptomyces iakyrus
CGTTCGAGGTGAGCGACGAGAAGCGCGAGGCGTTCTACGAGAAGCTCTATGGCGAGCGGGGCTTCGGCATCTGGCAGGGCAATTTCAAGGATATCCTGATCGATCGTGCGGCGAATGCCACGATCAGCGATTTCGTCGCGCGCAAGATCCGCGAGCGCGTCAAGAACCAGGCGGTGGCCGAGAAACTGATCCCGAAGAACCACGGTTTCGGCACCCGGCGGCTGCCGCTCGAGACCTTCTATTACGAGGTCTACAACCGCGACAATGTCGAGCTGGTCGACATCAAGGAAACGCCGATCGAGCGGATCACACCGGAGGGCATCCGCACCAGCGACAGCGATTACCCTT
>NZ_JNXI01000123.1 GCF_000717055.1 Streptomyces iakyrus
CCATGAAGACCACCGAGGCGCCGAACACCCAATGCGGCATGTGCTGGTCCATGATCCAGCCGAACAGCAGCGGGCTTGCGATGCCGCCGAAGTTGAAGCCGGTCGAGACGATGCCGAAGGCGCGGCCGGCGGCACCGGGAGGCGCGGCGTTGCGCACCATCATGTCGCGCGACGGTGCGATCACGCCGCCGAGGAATCCGGCGAGCCCGAGCGTAAGCGTCAGCGCCACCGGCGGACAGGCTCACCAGCGTAACCAGCAGCACCAGCACGGCATTGACCGCGAAGCAGGCCGCGGCGACCTGGCTGTGACGATGGGTCCAGTCGGCGAGATAGCCGCCGGCGAG
>NZ_JNXI01000124.1 GCF_000717055.1 Streptomyces iakyrus
GATCACCAACGCCGCTCTGAAGATCCATCACGACGGCTCGGGCGATATTCCGCTAGGGGTGTCGGACGGCAAACGCGTGTCCTACTTGCTGCTGTGGCCGCACATCCGGCCTTGGCGGCTGCGTGCGCCGGAACCCATGATGTGCGCATTGCCGGACCCCGCGGTCGTCGCGGCCCGGCTTTCGGAGGCGTTGGGAGGTCAGCCCGCTCCAACGGCGGTCGCGCTCTCGACATCCGTCAATCGCAATTTGGTCTCGGACCTCACGGCCAATTCGCCGTCGACAGCGGCCGCCTGAACGGAGGACACTCATGAGCCAGGCTATCCAGGAGCCCGTGGTCCCCAGA
>NZ_JNXI01000125.1 GCF_000717055.1 Streptomyces iakyrus
CCTCATGGCAGGTGTCTCTTCACATCGCGCGGTGCGCGTGGCGAAGACGGTGACAACAAAGCCTGGTCTCGCCGGGGAGAGCACGAAGTAAGCCGTAGCCCATCGCGCAGGGAAAGCCGGGTTGTTTCCGGTTACACCTGTGGTCCTACCCCCGAGCTTCTACCCATTTGCTCGGGGCCCATGGGTGCGATCGGCACCCGGCTTTCCCTGCGCCCTCTGCTCAATTGAGGGCGAAACGACGAGCAAAACCTCGGGCAAATCATGTCGCGAGAACGCGGATATTTGTGCGCTTCAGCGCATCGGACCAAAGCTCTTCAGCGCCTCCACGACGATGACTTC
>NZ_JNXI01000126.1 GCF_000717055.1 Streptomyces iakyrus
TGCCCAAGCTGGTCCCAGGTTCCTGGAGCGGCACGAGCCGGGCGCCGTAGCGCGCCTCGGCGCACAAAAAGGACGGACTGGCCGACGGAGCGCGTGACCGGTAGGAGTGATCAGGGTGGGGCAGGCAGATGCAGGAAACTCTCGTGCAACACCTCCGCAGCATGGGCGGAAATTTCTGCGCATCGGCAGAACGATTCGACGGGACTGACGGGGGCCGCACCGACGAGCATGTGTTCCAAAATCTCCATTGGGGATTGGAACTGTTGCTGAAGGCCTACCTTCACCATCGCGGGTGGACGGATGCGCGCTGCATCGCAGATGTCCGACACGATCTCGGCA
>NZ_JNXI01000127.1 GCF_000717055.1 Streptomyces iakyrus
GGGCGGATGCCCTCGTACTTGGCACCTCAAAGGCGATCTGAAGAGGCTGCTTCCTGCGCCAGACCGCCATTCCCGGGTCGTTCCGTCGCAGCCGCCAAGCGATGCCTCGCTCAATGCCCTGCTACCGAAGTTGAATTCCGCTGCGGCCGAAGTTTTCCCTCACCGATGCGCCGTTACTTCGCCGCACCTTGTTCACGTTGCCCAACTCTGTTCCTATACCTTATTAGGTAACACGGATGTCATTTGTTCCTTCTTTGTTCAACAATGGTCCATCACCGGCGAGGATTGGGCGCATTGGTCGGGAGCGCGTCCGTCAATGATTGCTTCACGAGTTCCGCC
>NZ_JNXI01000128.1 GCF_000717055.1 Streptomyces iakyrus
TCGCGCCACATTTGCCACCCATTAACCATCGGGGGCGCTTTCCGGCATTGCCTGGCATTTGATGGGGTCCAGCAAGGTCTCGTCAAGGTTGACGGAACGTTCGCTTAACCATCGCCCTGTAGACCGATTGGGTAGTACGAAGAGCGTGAGCGTGGAGGCTCCGGGAATGAAATATCTCCAGGGTATGAAGCTGGTTGCGGTTCTGGCGGTGGCGCTGTCGATGGGTGCCTGCGCCAACAAGAACCCGTTGGACGCCAATGGTGCGATTGGGGGCGCCGCGACCCCGGGCAGCCAGCAGGACTTCGTGGTCAATGTCGGCGACCGCGTGTTCTTCGAG
>NZ_JNXI01000129.1 GCF_000717055.1 Streptomyces iakyrus
CGCCAGCGGCGCGTCGCCGAGCAGCTTGGTCCATTCGGCCTCGGTCAGATAGAGCTTGTCCGGCGGCAGCGGCTTGTAGATCGCGCCGCTGCCCGGATGCTCCAGCGCTTCGCGCCGTGCGTCATAGTAGTCGGCAACCTGGGTGAAGCGCTCGCGCGCGGCGTCCTCGCCCTGCGGCTCGATCGCAATGGTTGCGCCGTCGAGATAATCGAACAGCGTGTCCCTCCGCTCCTGGAACAGCGGCAGCCAATGCTCCATGCCGGGATGGCGCCGCCCCTCGGAGACCGCTTCATAGAGCTGGTCGTCGCGCTCCGGCGCGCCGAACGCCGCGACAT
>NZ_JNXI01000130.1 GCF_000717055.1 Streptomyces iakyrus
GCTGCTGCCGCGTGATCTCGGCGAAGATCGGCAACGAGAGAATTTTGCCCCGGGTGCGGTGGGCGGTGGGAAATTTCTCGGGCCGGTGGCCAAACCGGGCATAGGCCGGCAGGAACGGCAGCGCGGTGGGATAGTTGATCGCGGTCTGCACGCCGTTGGCGTTCAGATGCGCGGCGAGCGCGTCGCGGCGCAGCGTTACACCCCGCTGCCCGGGGGCGGAGGTCTCCGCCCGGCCGGGGCCGGCCAGGGGGTCGGGGTGCCCCCCCCCCTCTTCCGGCCAAAGTTCGGGCTGGCCCCCCGCCGTGACGTCCAGGTCCTCGCCCCCATGCACCG
>NZ_JNXI01000131.1 GCF_000717055.1 Streptomyces iakyrus
GCGATGCGCCGCCCAATTTCCTTCTGAGGCGATCCGTTGGCCACCTCGGAAGGAAGAGCGATACGACCCTTGTCATCGCAAGCTTCCACTTCAAAATCCGCACTTTCGCCCGCGCGACAACGAATGAGTTCAAGGAGCCATCGCGCGCGAGCGAGGCCTGGGACAGGCAGCGGCGCGGACGGCAAAACCGAGACGCGCCAACGGGTGATGCTCGCTGTCGGCAATCCGAAATCTGCGGCTTCGGTCTGTCGCCGCCAGCGGCGTAACGCGATGCCGAGTGTCCCGGACCCTTCAGCGGCAAGCTGCAGGCGACGCGACGCCGTCATCGAA
>NZ_JNXI01000132.1 GCF_000717055.1 Streptomyces iakyrus
TCTTCTGTCCGAGCGGCGTCAGTTCGCTATCCAGTGGCGATCGTACGCCGGGACGGATGCCGGACTTGCGAGGCCAGGCCGCGGCTAGCAGGCGGATGGGATCCGGCCATCCGTTGGTCACGGCATCATTGGATTCTGTTGGGATCGGCAAGTCGAGCAACTTGGTGAGGATTTCGTAGCCCGGTCGGCCGAACGGAAACAGGGAAAGCGCCGCCTCGTACACTGAGAGGCTGGTCGACCAGCCGGCATGGGTGGTCGCCACGACCGGCGAGTAAGCGATCTTGCAGGCAAGTTCGAAGCCGCGGCTGGCCAGGTCCACGGCCCGCTCTC
>NZ_JNXI01000133.1 GCF_000717055.1 Streptomyces iakyrus
TCGGCTTGCCGGTCGTGCCGGAGGTGTAGAGCTGGATTGCGATGTCCCTCGGCTCGATCACGACGCGCGGATCGTCGCCGCTCTGCGCGTCGCGCCAGGCGACGAACCCCTGCATCCGAGGGAAGGATCTTTAGCTCCTTGACACGGTAAGTAAAAATATTATTACATACCGGCCTTGGAGAAACGGGCTGATGTTGCAGACAAAGCGAAGCTATGGCGGCATGGTGACCGCGCCGCACCACCTCGCGGCGCAGGCTGGACTCGCGGTGTTGTCGGAAGGCGGCAATGCCATCGAGGCGATGATCGCCTCGGCGGCGACGATTGCCGTGG
>NZ_JNXI01000134.1 GCF_000717055.1 Streptomyces iakyrus
ACTATGTCGGCGTCGCGGCGCTGAAATGGCCGGCGCTGCGCGCGGCCTTCGCGGCCTTCAAGGCCAATCCCGGCCTCGGGCGCTGGCAGGATTTCGAGGCCTACCGCAAGGAGCAGGGCACGCTGCTGTCGCGCTTCGCTTGTTTCGAGGTGGTGCGGCACAAGTTCAACACGCCGTGGTGGGAGTGGCCGGACGACTGGCGGCAGCCCGACGATGCGGCGTGCACGAAATTGCGCTGGGCGCGCGACACCGCCGCCGAGGTCGAGTTCGTCGAATTCGTGCAATGGACCGCCGACCGCCAGCTCGGCGCCTGCCAGGGACTCGCGCAC
>NZ_JNXI01000135.1 GCF_000717055.1 Streptomyces iakyrus
CTCTACGCTTGGGCGTCCCGTCGCAAGGGCGAGACGCATAACTGGCCGCGGATGTCGAAGGCGACCGCTGCGTGATGATCACCATTTGGCATCGCGCTTCGGCGACTGCGGGCGCGATCCTGGGTCTGGCGGCTCTGTTGGGAATAGGCACCGTCTACGCGGAAACCTTTCGACCGCTCAAGGGATCGGAAATCCGCAGCCGGTTCACCGGCATGGAGTTCACCGACAAGGTCCACTGGGTGCTTCTGTTCGGGCAGGACGGAACCCTCACGAACACGGGAATGGGCAGGAAGACCCTCGGCCGCTGGCAGGTGAAGCGGGATCAGC
>NZ_JNXI01000136.1 GCF_000717055.1 Streptomyces iakyrus
AGGCTGAACTCGGCGGGGCGTTGGGAGCGCGCTGCACCATCATGCAGCACATTACGGCATATCGTAAGTTTTTCGCATACCTGCGAGCCCATTCTCATGCCACGAAGCCGGCTGATCTTCGCGCGCAGGATATTGACGGATTCGAAGCCTCCCTTGAGGCCGGCGGCATGACGCCGATCCATCGGCACACGGTCCTCGCGAAGGCGATTCTGGCGCTGCGCTCTATCGATGCCGATCAACCCGGCCTTCTCGACGATAAGCTCCGCCATCGCCTGAGCTACACCAGCGCGCAATCCGCAGGACGGTCGCAACCCCGCGACGCATAT
>NZ_JNXI01000137.1 GCF_000717055.1 Streptomyces iakyrus
TCTTCGAGGTCGGCGCCACCGCGGCGACGCCGGTTTGGGTCACGCTGGCAGTGTTTGCCCTCAACCACATGATCCAGGCCAACATGCGTGACGCCGAGCAGGCGGAGCCGGCAGGCGCGACGGCCTGATCCGCCAGGGGCGAGAGCGTAATCCATGGACTTCCGCTTCTGCCACTCCATGCCAGGGCGCATCCGTCTGAGCATTCCCGCGCTCGGCCAAAATCGCAAGCTGGGCGAGATCTGCCTCGGCTGGCTGCGGGCGCAGGACGGCATCAGGACCGCGCGGATCAACTACGACTGCGCGAGCCTCGTGCTGGAATACGA
>NZ_JNXI01000138.1 GCF_000717055.1 Streptomyces iakyrus
CCGCAACCCGGTGAACGTCTCCACCCACACCGGCTCAGCCCTCAACACCCCACCCATACAGGCAAAATGCCCGCCACCAAGCCTTCTGCAACACCCTTTAAAGGGTGTTGCAGAAGGCTTGGTGGCGGCATCTCTGGGTGATGGCTGGCCCGCTGTTTCACCCTGTCATGGCGAGGTTGTGCATGGTGGCGACGGCCTTGACGGCGTGGTGGAGGCCGTCGCCCCTTTGGCGGCAGTCGCGGAGGATCTTCCAGTTCTTCATTCGGGCGAAGGTGTGCTCGACGCGAGCCCGCACACGCCGGTGTTCGGCGTTGTCCTCCTC
>NZ_JNXI01000139.1 GCF_000717055.1 Streptomyces iakyrus
CTATGTCGGTCCCGTCGCCTGGTGCGAAGCTCAGGGCCAAGTGGGTCGCTGGGGCTGGTGGGCTGCTGTCGCCTTTGCGCATTATCGGTGCGGATGGCGTGATAGGCGGCTCAGGCGCGGCCAAAGGCGTGCCGGTTTCCCAGTCCCATAACGAACGATTGAGCGGCCGCCGGGCCAGACCGTCACAGGAGGGTGGTGCCTTGGACCAGATCGCGCAGCCTCCAAGCTGCATCCCGATCACGCACACAATTGAGAGTCGGTACCACATTCTTCTTATGCCCCTGATTTCCCTGGTCGGCCTGATGCCGGCGATGTCGTTTGG
>NZ_JNXI01000140.1 GCF_000717055.1 Streptomyces iakyrus
GAGACGGTGCGGCGGCCCTGGCGGGTCCAGATCTCGCCGTGCAACAGGCCAAGGCAGCAGCCGCTTTCCGCGTCTGCGGCCAGCATCGGGTGCAGCAACACCCCGCGGGTGTTGCCATGACCGATCTCGCCCAAGCCACGCCGGTTTTGTGCCTTGGTGGCAAAATTGATCTCGCTGGTATCCTGGATCGCCAGCACATGGCGGCCTTCGGCCGCCATTACCGTACCATCGCTCCAGCTTTCGATTATCCGCGTCGTCGTCACCTTGGCATTGCCGAGAAAGCGGTTGAAGCGCACCTCCCGGGCACGCATGCCTCCTGCC
>NZ_JNXI01000141.1 GCF_000717055.1 Streptomyces iakyrus
CTCAGGTGCTGAACGACCACCTCGAAGGCAGGACCTATATCGTCGGCGACGATTACACGATTGCAGACATCTCGGCCTGGGGCTGGTTGGACCGTGCCTCTCGGGTGCTCAAAGGAGCGGAAGATCCTCTTGGTCCCTATCCCAATCTCAAGCGGCTGTTTCAAACAGTAGACGCTCGCCCTGCAGTCGCACGGGCACGCGCAGTCGGTAAGAACCATACATTCAAGACGGTGAATGATGACGAGACCAAGCGCTCGCTCTTCCCGTCGAACTATCCGCCGGCAGCGTGAGCGGACCGAAGACGTTGCGGAGAACAAGAT
>NZ_JNXI01000142.1 GCF_000717055.1 Streptomyces iakyrus
GTTCCGCCTGCTGTTCGACGGCAATCCGGTGCCGATGATCCTGTGCGCGCTCGACGGCGAACGGATCCTCGCGGTCAACGACGCCGCGATCGCGCATTATGGTTATGTGCGTGCCGAGTTCGAGAAGATGACGATCAAGAGCCTTCAGGCGTTCGACGCCGAATTGCCCTGGGCCGCCGGCCGCAGCAGCGACGAGCAGGCGGCGCGGACCTGGAAGCATGTGCGCGCGGACGGCACGCTGATCGACCTTGCGATCTATTCGCGCCAGCTGATGCACGGCGACCAGCCGGCGATGCTGCTCGCGCTGATGGACATCAC
>NZ_JNXI01000143.1 GCF_000717055.1 Streptomyces iakyrus
CGCAAGTGGTCTATGCGCGCGTCAAGGGACAGGCGCTCGGCACCATGACCTGGGCGAGCCTTGGGCTGGTGATCGTGCTGGGCGGCGCGACGCTACTCACCAACGATCCGCGCTTCGTGCTGGCCAAGCCCGCGATCGGCCATATCGCGATCGGCACGATCATGTTGAAGCGCGGCTGGATGCTGCGTTATCTGCCGCCGATCGTGACCGAGACCATTCCGGAATACGCCACCCTCGCCGGCTATGCCTGGGCCGGGCTGATGTTTATCCTCGCCGCCGGCACCATCGCGATCGCAGCGACCGGTGACATCAAGC
>NZ_JNXI01000144.1 GCF_000717055.1 Streptomyces iakyrus
CACCGACAGGCTGCCGTATTTGGCGGAGTTGGTGACGAGCTCGTGCAGCGCCAGCGCCAACGTCTGCGCGGTCTCGGGCTGCAACTGCACCTCCGCGCCATCGATCTGGATCTGTCCGGCTTCGGAATAAGGTGCGATCTCCTCGGTCACCAGCCGGCGGATCTCGGCGCCCTGCCAGCTCGACAGCGACAGCACGGTGTGCACGCGCGCCAGCGCCGTGATCCGGCCCTCGACCGCCCGCACATAGGCGGTGACGTTCTGCGCGCGCGTCAGCCGTACGATCGATTGCGCCAGTGCGAGCGCGTTCTTGGCGC
>NZ_JNXI01000145.1 GCF_000717055.1 Streptomyces iakyrus
GACTTGGTCAGTTCCAGTGCACTGGCCTGGGCCTGGATCAATGTCCCGAGATCGCCGCGCTCCGCATCCTCACCCGGAGCGAGTCCACGCCAACGTGCGATCGAGGCCTTCAGCTTGACCAGCCCCTTGTAGAGCCCGGCATGTGCGACGGGCGGCGTAAGATAGCTGATTAGCGTCGCGGCCGAACGGCGTTTGGCGATCGTGCCTTCCGACGGGTTGTTCGAAGCATACAGATAAACATTCGGCAGGTCGCCGATCATGCGGTCCGGCCAGCACGCGCCTGAGAGGCCGGCCTGCTTGCCCGGCATGAATT
>NZ_JNXI01000146.1 GCF_000717055.1 Streptomyces iakyrus
GGCAAAGCTCCAGGCGCAGAAGGGTAATCAGCAGATCGACGTGATCATCGTCGACGACGGCCCGATGTATCAGGCGATCCAGCTCGGCTTCTGCGGCAAGCTCGACGGACTTCCGGCCGATATCTACGACACCGCCCGCTTCAAGGATGATCGCGCCGTGGCGATCGGCATCGTTGCGACCGGCCTGATGTACAACACCAAGGCATTTGCGGAGAAGGGCTGGGCGCCGCCGACCTCCTGGAACGACCTGAAGGATCCGAAATACCAGAAGCAGCTCGTCGTTCCGCCGATCAACAACACCTACGGCCTGGAG
>NZ_JNXI01000147.1 GCF_000717055.1 Streptomyces iakyrus
GCGAGATGGTTCGGTGAGATCGACGTGGCAGGCAACGCGCCGTCCAATTGCCGCGTCGCGTTCGTTCGGGACATTGGTCCGGCACAGCGCCAACCGGTGCGGACACCGCGGTGCAAAGGGACAACCTGCCTGGGTGGTGGCAGAAGCGATGTTGCCGGGGATTTCGGACAGCCTGGCGCTTCGGTAGTGCAGCTTCTCGTGCAATCGCGGGGATGCCGCGAGAAGGCCCTGCGTATAGGGATGCAGGGGACGCTCGAACAAGACGCCAGGCGGCGCTTCCTCGACCTTTCGCCCCGCGTACATGACGACGAC
>NZ_JNXI01000148.1 GCF_000717055.1 Streptomyces iakyrus
GTCCCGTGTGGATCACTTCCGAACGTTGCTGGCTATTGGGAATGATCGTGTTTGAGCTAATTACGAATTCTGCGCGGCACGCGTTCCTGAGCGGTACGGGTAAAATAGATCTGGAACTGTTCACGACGAGTAACATGATCGCATGCCGGATCAGTGACAATGGCGTGGCTCATCCAGGCGCTGTGCCTGGCCGAGGACTGCGGATCGTTGCAGCTCTTGTCTCTCGCTTACATGGAACAATCGACGTGAAATCTGGACCTCAGGGAACTAGCTCGACCGTGATTTTTCCGATGACCTACAATGCTGAGGCTT
>NZ_JNXI01000149.1 GCF_000717055.1 Streptomyces iakyrus
GCGTCTAAAGCGAGCTGGCGGACACCTCGCCAAGGTTATCGAGATGATCGAAACCGGGCGTTCCTGCCTCGACATCGCCACGCAGTTGCAGGCGGTCGAAAGCGCAATTGCGCAGGCAAAGCGAACACTGGTCCAGGACCATCTCGACCATTGCCTGGACGAAGTCGTCGGCGAGCTCCCGCCCGAGCAGCGCCGGCCGATCGACGAGTTCAAGCTGATCAGTAAATTCCTCTGAGGCCGAGAAATGCTCAAGGTCCTGTCGAACCGCGTCTATGGACGCCTCTTCACTGCCCAGATCATCGCCCTTGTGG
>NZ_JNXI01000150.1 GCF_000717055.1 Streptomyces iakyrus
CACGACCTCGATCACCAGCGACCAATAGGCGTCATCCATGTAGGGCTGGCCGAGCATCGGCGCCGCGATGAACAAATTCGCCAGCCATTGACCCCACGTCACCTGAAACCAGGCGTGGCCGGCGAGCAGCGTCGCGAGGAAGGTCAGCGTCATGCAGATGACGAAGGTCGGATAAATGCGGCTGAAGCGCGCGATGGCGAAGCCGACCGGGGTGCGGCCCTCGGCCGAATAGGCGATGACGAAGCCGGAGATCGCGAAGAACACGGGGACGCCGAGGAAGCCATACTGGGCGACCGGCGCGAGATACGGC
>NZ_JNXI01000151.1 GCF_000717055.1 Streptomyces iakyrus
GATGCGGCTGTGGCGAGCGACAGCTGGAGGAACTCACGACGCTTCATTCCAAGAATCTCCTGACGATCAAACGCGCTACCGGGCGCGCGATCATGCGATGTCAGGATGATGGGGCGCGCGAATGAAGCTGTCGAGCACCGCACAAAAATAGCGATGCCTGCACTTCGGTGCAGGCATCGCGCGTGCCGTTTCTTTTAAAGCGCCGACAGGGCGTAGCGAATTATTTCCCTCACGGGAACGCGAGGTCGCTGCACATCGATTGATCAACCCGCGGCGGCGGCTTTCGACCCGACGTTGACCGCGAG
>NZ_JNXI01000152.1 GCF_000717055.1 Streptomyces iakyrus
GCGCTACGCCGGCCGCCTGCTTGAACGCGCGGTTGAAATTGGCCTGGCTGGAGAAGCCGAGCGCCAGCGCAATGTCCACCAGTGGCCGATCGCCCTGGATCAGAAGGGCTTTCGCACGCTCGAGCCGTCGTGCGGCAACGTAACGGTGAGGAGGTTGGCCGACGGCCTGTTTGAAGCCGCGAGCGAAGTGAAATCGACTGAGAAAGGCAATCGATGCCATGCGATCGAGCGTGAGATTGCCTTCGAGGTTTGCTTCGATGTAGTCCAGCACGCGGAAAAGCCGACGCCGGTCCAGCCCTTCTC
>NZ_JNXI01000153.1 GCF_000717055.1 Streptomyces iakyrus
CTCGTCGAAGCTGGTGATGAAGGAGAAGATCGCCGCCGCGATCATCCCGGGTGCCGCCAGAGGGAAGGTGATCTTCCGGGCGATCGTGAGCCGTCCGGCGCCCATGCTGGCCGCTGCGTCCTCCAGCCGTTCGTCGATCCCGCGCAGCGTCGCGATCAGGATCAGGACCGCGATCGGCGAGGCGAGCACGGTGTGGCCGAGGGCGATGGCGATCGGGCTGCCCAGCATCGCGGCCGGCTCGAAGAACAGGAACAGACCCAGTGCGGTGACGATCTGGGGGATGACCAGGGGTCCGAGGACC
>NZ_JNXI01000154.1 GCF_000717055.1 Streptomyces iakyrus
CTCGTCGAAGCTGGTGATGAAGGAGAAGATCGCCGCCGCGATCATCCCGGGTGCCGCCAGAGGGAAGGTGATCTTCCGGGCGATCGTGAGCCGTCCGGCACCCATGCTGGCCGCTGCGTCCTCCAGCCGTTCGTCGATCCCGCGCAACGTCGCGATCAGGATCAGCACCGCGATCGGCGAGGCGAGCACGGTGTGGCCGAGCGCGATGGCGATCGGGCTGCCCAGCATCGCGGCCGGCTCGAAGAACAGGAACAGACCCAGTGCGGTGACGATCTGGGGGATGACCAGGGGTCCGAGGACC
>NZ_JNXI01000155.1 GCF_000717055.1 Streptomyces iakyrus
CGACCAGCTTGATCGCGGCCAGCGTCTTGTCGAATTTCGACAGGCCGCGGCTGTGGGTGTCGGAATAGCCCTTGACCAGGCGCCGGCATTGCAGGATCTCGACGCCCAATTGATAGTTCGCTTGCACGGCCTCTGTCGCGGCCTTGAGCCATTCGTCCCGGTGCGCCGTCTCGACGGCGTGGCGCAGCGAGCGGCGGCGCATGCCGCGCAGTCCGCCGACGACATAGAGCGCGACGAACCAGGGCAGCGAGTAGGTCTTGACCCGGCGTCCCTTGTTGACGCGGCGGTCGAGCCAGCCGAG
>NZ_JNXI01000156.1 GCF_000717055.1 Streptomyces iakyrus
ACCTACAGCGATCCGTTCAGCAGTCCTGCAACACAATACGACGTCTGGAACACGGGTACAGGAGGCGGGCACTTCGTCCTGAACGGCGTGGCGCTGTCGGCCAAACAGGACAATTACATCACGGCCGCCCAGCTCGCCTCGCTCAGCTACCAATCCGGCTCCGGGATCGACACGCTCTGGATCCGCGCCAATGACGGCACCGTGTGGGGAGCGTGGTCGAGCGCCTTCACCGTCGCAGCTCCGGTCGACAACGGGCCCGTCGAGACGGTGTCGAACATCGTCGCGCCCCACGGCCAGAGCT
>NZ_JNXI01000157.1 GCF_000717055.1 Streptomyces iakyrus
ACAGGAGCCACAGGCTCCACTGGTGCTACCGGCTCAACCGGTGCAACGGGTGCCACAGGCTCGACGGGCGCTACCGGATCGACTGGAGCAACGGGCTCGACCGGTGCGACAGGCTCGACGGGCGCAACTGGTGCCACCGGTTCGAGCGGTGCAACGGGTGCCACAGGCTCGACTGGAGCAACGGGCTCGACGGGTGCAACAGGAGCCACAGGCTCCACTGGTGCTACCGGCTCAACCGGTGCAACGGGTGCCACAGGCTCGACGGGCGCTACCGGATCGACTGGAGCAACGGGCTCG
>NZ_JNXI01000158.1 GCF_000717055.1 Streptomyces iakyrus
TCTTGAGCACATCGCGGAACTCGACGGCCTTGGCCGCGAACGTGTCCTGCAGAACCGCCATCGCTTTGAGCAGCCCGCGCACCGCGAACACCGTCGCGACCTTGACGGCGGTCGGGTAGACGTCATTGGTCGACTGACCGAGATTGACGTCCTCATTGGGGTGCAGGAAGCCGTACTCGCCCTTGGCGTGACCCAGCAGCTCCAGCGCCCGGTTCGCCACGACCTCGTTGGCGTTCATGTTGGTCGAGGTGCCGGCACCGCCCTGGACGACGTCCACGACGAACTGGTCG
>NZ_JNXI01000159.1 GCF_000717055.1 Streptomyces iakyrus
TCTTGAGCACATCGCGGAACTCGACGGCCTTGGCCGCGAACGTGTCCTGCAGAACCGCCATCGCTTTGAGCAGCCCGCGCACCGCGAACACCGTCGCGATCTTGACGGCGGTCGGGTAGACGTCATTGGTCGACTGACCGAGATTGACGTCCTCATTGGGGTGCAGGAAGCCGTACTCGCCCTTGGCGTGGCCCAGCAGCTCCAGCGCCCGGTTCGCCACGACCTCGTTGGCGTTCATGTTGGTCGAGGTGCCGGCACCGCCCTGGACGACGTCCACGACGAACTGGTCG
>NZ_JNXI01000160.1 GCF_000717055.1 Streptomyces iakyrus
GCGGGTCGCGGGTCTCCGGGTCGAGCCAGCGGACGGTGGCGGTGGCGAGGTGGCCGCGGGCGCCGGGCTCGGTGCGCACGGCGTACAGGGCGGTGACGGTGTGGCCGGGGCCGACCTCGCCGCCGTCGACCCGGTCGTCACGGAAGTCCTCGTCGGCGACGCGGCGGTTGTCGTAGCCGATGAGGCGGAACTCCTCGACCGTCTCGGGGTCGAAGGCGACCTGCGCCTTGGCGTCGCGGGCGGTGAGGTCGACGTTGCGCGGGAGCTGCTCGGAGAAGACCGTGCGG
>NZ_JNXI01000161.1 GCF_000717055.1 Streptomyces iakyrus
CTACCACGACCCGCCGTCCAACCAGTGGTTCGGCTTCCAGGCCTGGTCCATGGAACGCGTCGCCGAGCTGTACCAGCAGACCGGCAACGCGAAGGCCAAGACGGTCCTCGACAAGTGGGTCAAGTGGGCGCTGTCCAAGACCACGTTCAACCCGGACGGCACCTACCGCATCCCCTCGACACTGCAGTGGTCGGGCCAGCCCGACACCTGGAACGCCTCCAGCCCCGGCGCCAACAGCGGGCTGCACGTCACCGTCGCCGACTACACCAACGACGTCGGT
>NZ_JNXI01000162.1 GCF_000717055.1 Streptomyces iakyrus
CTACCACGACCCGCCGTCCAACCAGTGGTTCGGCTTCCAGGCCTGGTCCATGGAACGCGTCGCCGAGCTGTACCAGCAGACCGGCAACGCGAAGGCCAAAACCGTCCTCGACAAGTGGGTCAAGTGGGCGCTGTCCAAGACCACGTTCAACCCGGACGGCACCTACCGCATCCCCTCGACGCTGCAGTGGTCGGGCCAGCCCGACACCTGGAACGCCTCCAGCCCCGGCGCCAACAGCGGGCTGCACGTCACCGTCGCCGACTACACCAACGACGTCGGT
>NZ_JNXI01000163.1 GCF_000717055.1 Streptomyces iakyrus
CCCACAGGGTCCCCCCTGCAGTACCATCGGCGCTGTAAGGCTTAGCTTCCGGGTTCGGAATGTAACCGGGCGTTTCCCCTACGCTATAACCACCGAAACCCTAATGGTTTCGAGCGAACAAGCACACTCTTCAATTGTTTGTTCTACTCAAAGCCGACAACTGTTCGTTGTCTCAGAACTAACACAGTGGACGCGAGCAACTGAGGACAAGCCCTCGGCCTATTAGTACCGGTCAACTCCACACGTTACCGTGCTTCCATATCCGGCCTATCAACCCAG
>NZ_JNXI01000164.1 GCF_000717055.1 Streptomyces iakyrus
CATCATCAGCGTCGTGGTCTTGCCCGACCCGGAGGAGCCGAGGAAGGTGACGAACTCCCCCGCCGCGATCTCCATCGACGCCTCGTCGACGGCGACCACGTCCCCATAGGTCTTGCGCAGGGCCACCACCGACAGCGCCTTGCCGGTCGCGGTGGCCGGCTTGTCACCGGCCACTTTCACCGACGGTGCCGCGATACCGAATTCAGCCACGAGCCCACTCCAACCAGCGCTTGGTGACGGCCGACTCGTTCTTCAGCCACCAGTCGACATCCGC
>NZ_JNXI01000165.1 GCF_000717055.1 Streptomyces iakyrus
GCGGATGTCGACTGGTGGCTGAAGAACGAGTCGGCCGTCACCAAGCGCTGGTTGGAGTGGGCTCGTGGCTGAATTCGGTATCGCGGCACCGTCGGTGAAGGTGGCCGGTGACAAGCCGGCCACCGCGACCGGCAAGGCGCTGTCGGTGGTGGCCCTGCGCAAGACCTACGGGGATGTGGTCGCCGTCGACGAGGCGTCGATGGAGATCGCGGCGGGGGAGTTCGTCACCTTCCTCGGCTCCTCCGGGTCGGGCAAGACCACGACGCTGATGATG
>NZ_JNXI01000166.1 GCF_000717055.1 Streptomyces iakyrus
CAGCTGCACGGCGTCATCGACCGGCTGTGCGCCACCGCGGACATGCCCAAACCGCGCGTGGCCGTCTCCCGGATGGACCTGCCCAACGCGTTCGCCACCGGCCGCAACGCCGACCACGCCGTCGTCTGCGTCACCACCGGGCTCCAGCGCCGCCTGGAACCCGAAGAGCTGGAGGGCGTCCTCGCCCACGAGCTGTCCCACGTCGCGCACCGCGACGTCGCGGTGATCACCATCGCCTCCTTCCTGGGCGTGATCGCCGGACTCAT
>NZ_JNXI01000167.1 GCF_000717055.1 Streptomyces iakyrus
GAGTCGGACCTGCCCGCGGTGGCGGCAGGCACGACGGTGATCGCGGACGGCGCCTACCTGGGGACCGGCCTGATCGTCCCGCACCGCAGACGAGCCGGACGCCCCCTCCTGCGCGGCCAGGAGGAGGACAACGCCGAACACCGGCGTGTGCGGGCTCGCGTCGAGCACACCTTCGCCCGAATGAAGAACTGGAAGATCCTCCGCGACTGCCGCCAAAGG
>NZ_JNXI01000168.1 GCF_000717055.1 Streptomyces iakyrus
GCCACTAATCCCCACCGAAGTGGTTCATCGTTCGACTTGCATGTGTTAAGCACGCCGCCAGCGTTCGTCCTGAGCCAGGATCAAACTCTCCGTGAATGTTTTCCCGTAATCGGGATGAACACCACGAGAGCGGAACAGTCAGGCGGAATAGGCCCGACCGTTCACAGCGTCCTCGCTGTGTTATTTCAAAGGAACCTCGACCATCGGTTGTCCGAT
>NZ_JNXI01000169.1 GCF_000717055.1 Streptomyces iakyrus
GCTTGAGCCGGCAGATCGCCTGCGCCAGAACGAACCCGAACACCAGGCTGAGGACCGCTGTCTCGGCCGAGATTCTGAGCGTGGTGAACAGCACCGACAAGTTCACACCGGTCAGCGCGTCGGCGTACCAGTGCAGCGTGAACGAGCCGTCTGCGTTCTTCAGGCTCAGCAGCAGCGTGGAGAAGATCGGGTAGACGAACAGCACCAGCAGGTAG
>NZ_JNXI01000170.1 GCF_000717055.1 Streptomyces iakyrus
CTACCTGCTGGTGCTGTTCGTCTACCCGATCTTCTCCACGCTGCTGCTGAGCCTGAAGAACGCAGACGGCTCGTTCACGCTGCACTGGTACGCCGACGCACTGACCGGTGTGAACCTGTCGGTGCTGTTCACCACGCTCAGAATCTCGGCCGAGACAGCGGTCCTCAGCCTGGTGTTCGGGTTCGTTCTGGCGCAGGCGATCTGCCGGCTCAAGC
>NZ_JNXI01000171.1 GCF_000717055.1 Streptomyces iakyrus
TACACGGCCACCAGCAGCACCCGCTCGGCCAGCGGAAGACACCACGGCCGGCCACCGCCAGGGCCGTTGCCGCCCCGTTCCCGCACCACCCGCAGCAGCTTCTCGAACCGCCCCATCCGCAACCCGGTGAACGTCTCCACCCACACCGGCTCAGCCCTCAACACCCCACCCATACAGGCAAAATGCCCGCCACCAAGCCTTCTGCAACACCCTTT
>NZ_JNXI01000172.1 GCF_000717055.1 Streptomyces iakyrus
GTCACCGGCGACTGGTCCAAGTTCAACGGCGCGTGGGATCTGATGGAGAAGTACATGATCCCCACCAAGGCCGACCAGCCGACGAACTCCTTCTACAACCCCGCCAAGCCCGCCACCTACGCCCCGGAGCTGGACACGCCGAACGAGTACCCGGCCAAGCTCGAACCGTCCGTCGCGGCAGGCTCCGACCCGATCGCGGCCGAGCTGAAGAAC
>NZ_JNXI01000173.1 GCF_000717055.1 Streptomyces iakyrus
CGCCTTGAGGATCTCATTGGCCCGTCGCAGTTCGGCGTTCTCGGCCTTGAGCCGCTTGATCTCCGCGGCCTCCTCGGAGGTGACGCCGGGCCGCTGGCCGGCGTCACCTGGGACTTGCGGACCCAGGTCCGCACCGTCTCTGCGGCGCCGATCCCGAGCTTGGCGGCGACCGCCTTCATCGCGGCCCACTCAGTTGGGTAGTTGGGACGGATC
>NZ_JNXI01000174.1 GCF_000717055.1 Streptomyces iakyrus
GTCACCGGCGACTGGTCCAAGTTCAACGGCGCGTGGGATCTGATGGAGAAGTACATGATCCCCACCAAGGCCGACCAGCCGACGAACTCCTTCTACAACGCCTCCAAGCCGGCGACCTACGCCCCGGAGCTGGACACGCCGAACGAGTACCCGGCCAAGCTCGAACCGTCCGTCGCGGCAGGCTCCGACCCGATCGCGGCCGAGCTGAAGAAC
>NZ_JNXI01000175.1 GCF_000717055.1 Streptomyces iakyrus
CTTCGACTACGACCTGTCCGGCACCGCCGCACATCGCGACGCCCAGATCCGCCACGCCCTGATCCGCCTGCTGCACTTCGCCCGACGCCACCACCTCGCCATCGCGATCGAAGACCTCGACTTCACCGCGGAGAAGACCCGCGAGAAGCACGGCCGCCGCAGGACGTTCCGCAAGCTGATCTCCGGCATGCCCACCGCCCGGCTGCGGGCC
>NZ_JNXI01000176.1 GCF_000717055.1 Streptomyces iakyrus
CTTCGACTACGACCTGTCCGGCACCGCCGCACATCGCGACGCCCAGATCCGCCACGCCCTGATCCGCCTGCTGCACTTCGCCCGACGCCACCACCTCGCGATCGCGGTCGAGGACCTCGACTTCACCGCGGAGAAGACCCGCGAGAAGCACGGCCGCCGCAGGACGTTCCGCAAGCTGATCTCCGGCATGCCCACCGCCCGGCTGCGGGCC
>NZ_JNXI01000177.1 GCF_000717055.1 Streptomyces iakyrus
CCCCGACGACAGCAGCCGCAGGTCGTTGCAGCTCTTGGACAGCTTGACCGCGATGCGCTTGAGCACACCGGACATCTGCACGAACGCCCCGCAGTCCTGCGTCGCCTCGACCAGGTTGGCCGCTGTCACCAGCGGGAGCCCGGTGATGGCCGCGAGGTGACGGCGGGCCGACTCGGCATAGCCCGCGGGGGCGTTGAGGCCGGTGCCG
>NZ_JNXI01000178.1 GCF_000717055.1 Streptomyces iakyrus
CCCCGACGACAGCAGCCGCAGGTCGTTGCAGCTCTTGGACAGCTTGACCGCGATGCGCTTGAGCACACCGGACATCTGCACGAACGCCCCGCAGTCCTGGGTCGCCTCCACCAGGTTGGCCGCTGTCACCAGCGGGAGCCCGGTGATGGCCGCGAGGTGACGGCGGGCCGACTCGGCATAGCCCGCGGGGGCGTTGAGGCCGGTGCCG
>NZ_JNXI01000179.1 GCF_000717055.1 Streptomyces iakyrus
GAGTTCTCAAGGAACGGTCGCTTCCTTTGTACTCACCCTCTCGGGCTTTCCTCCGGGCGCTTCCCTTCGGTCTTGCGTTTCCGACTCTATCAGATCTTTTCTCGACCCGATTTCCTCGGTGCTTTCCAGGTTCCCGCTTCCGCGTTTCCCTTTCCGGCGGTTCCGACTCTATCAGATCCTTTCGGGCCTGATCCCCGGTCA
>NZ_JNXI01000180.1 GCF_000717055.1 Streptomyces iakyrus
GCGCAAGCAGCGGTCGCAGGCGCTGGATGACCCGGCAGACGGTGGCAGGTGAGCAGCCGAAGAGCGGGGCGAGCTGCCGCATGGTGAGGTTCGTGCGGTGATACACGGCCACCAGCAGCACCCGCTCGGCCAGCGGAAGACACCACGGCCGGCCACCGCCAGGGCCGTTGCCGCCCCGTTCCCGCACCACCCGCAGCAGC
>NZ_JNXI01000181.1 GCF_000717055.1 Streptomyces iakyrus
GCGCAAGCAGCGGTCGCAGGCGCTGGATGACCCGGCAGACGGTGGCAGGTGAGCAGCCGAAGAGCGGGGCGAGCTGCCGCATGGTGAGGTTCGTGCGGTAGTACACGGCCACCAGCAGCACCCGCTCGGCCAGCGGAAGACACCACGGCCGGCCACCGCCAGGGCCGTTGCCGCCCCGTTCCCGCACCACCCGCAGCAGC